>NZ_CEEDEU010000001.1:0-5105313 GCF_979253995.1 Erwinia sp. AC075 | reverse complement strand
CAGCACGGCAATGACCCCACCCCGGCCGGGTTGCAGATTTTCACCAAACAAACTGATTTGCGCCAGCGCCGGACTGGAAAGGATCCCCGCCATCACTCCGCCGAGGGCGATCGAACCGCCAAACACCCTGGCGGTATTGACCCCTACCAGAATGTTCATGATGGTGAAAATGGTGCTGCCGAAAATCGCCGCCAGACCTAACAAATTGGGATAATGAGTGGCAAAATCCCCGATGATATCCGGGCGCTTAAGAATGTTGATGATGCCGGTTATCAGGCCGGAGGCGATGAAAGCCGGAATAAGCGGGATAAAAACGTTGGCCAACTGGCGCAATGCGTCGCTCATCGGTGCTTTGTACTTTTGCTTCACCTGCGCTTTGGTCCGAGCGATCGCCTGCGGTTGAGACGGTGCGGAAGCCATCAGACTGCGCATCGCCTCCACCACCCTGGCCGCGGCACCCGGCCCGACGATGAACTGATGCTGGCTTCCCTGCTTGACGTATCCCTTCACACCGTCGAGCTGACGTAGTCGGGTCAGATCCAGACGCGCATCGTCATTCACTTCAATACGTACTCTTGTCATGCAGTTTTCCAGCCGGGTGATGTTCTCCTCCCCGCCGATCCCCTGCAACAGGTGGCCAGCCAGCGTCATCGCCTTATCCATCGCCTATCCCCTGTCCTGAAGCGCTGCGCGCAGGAATCCTTTATGCCTGATTAACAAACTTTTCGCCTTGTCAGCCGCGAGGCCGCTCAGCACCATCAGAATAGCGGTTTTTACCTCGTACTGGGTTTGCTTCAGGGCCGTTTCCGCCTCTTCGGCTGAGCAGCCGGTGGCCTGACACACCATGCGGCAGGCGCGATCCACCAGCTTGATGTTCGTCGCCTGCATGTCCACCATCAGGTTCTGGTAAACCTTGCCAATTCGCACCATCGCGCCGGTTGAAATCATGTTGAGCACCAGCTTCTGCGCGGTGCCCGATTTCAGACGCGTCGATCCGGTCAGGGCTTCCGGGCCCACCACCGGGGAAATAGCAATTTCGGCTTCATGGGCGATTGGTGACGCGGGATTGCAGGAGACCGCTGCGGTATGGCAGCCCAGCTGGCGGGCGTAACGCAGTGCGCCAATCACATACGGTGTGCGGCCGGAAGCGGCAATGCCGACCACCATATCTTGCGGCTTTAGATCCAGCGCCTGCAGATCGCTGACGCCCAGCTGCGCATTGTCTTCCGCACCTTCAACCGCTTTCAGCAACGCACCCGGGCCGCCGGCAATCAGTCCGACCACCAGACCGTGCGGAACGCCGAAAGTTGGCGGGCATTCAGACGCATCCAACACGCCCAGACGCCCGCTGGTGCCGGCACCCAGATAAATCAGCCGGCCGCCCGCCGATAACGACGCCGCCGCAGCATCCACCGCTTTGGCCACGTCCGGTAAGGTCAGCCGCACCGCCTCGGCCACGGTGGCATCCTGTTGATTGAACTTTGTGACCATTTCAAGCGTGGACAGGTTGTCCAAATCCATCGTCTCTGGGTTACGCGTTTCTGAAACCAGTGCGCCAAGATCCATGTTTCCTCACTTATGAATTTTTAATTCTTAGAAATAGAGTAAATTTTGAATATTATATTCACTGCAAAACAGAAATTACCTAATTTTAATCATGGATTGTGATAAATGTGCCGATAAACTTACCGCTTATCGTACAGCAAGCTATTATCTGTCCATAGAATTCAAGCTGTTGGCATTTTTATTTAGAGGTAGACCGATGAGTTCCCTGCTGCGTATTCGCCAGCTGTATCCGTCCCTGGCCATGAACGAACGGCGTCTGGCCGATTTTCTGCTGTCGCAGCCGGATCGTGCACGTCATCTCAGTTCGCAGAAGCTGGCGGAGGAGTCCGGTGTCAGCCAGTCGAGCGTCGTGAAGTTTGCTCAAAAGCTCGGATATAAAGGTTTCCCCGCACTGAAGCTGGCCCTCAGCGAATCGCTGGCAGATAAAGATGCCATCACCGTACACAACCTGATTCTCAGCGATGACCCGCTGAAACTGGTCGGCGAAAAGTTGCTGACGGAAAAGCAGTCAGCGATCCGCGCCACCCTTGATATCAACAGTGAAGAGATGCTGCTTGAGACGTTGCGGCTGATCCGCAGCGCCAACCGCATTGTGCTGGTCGGCATTGGGGCTTCCGGCCTGGTGGCGAAGGACTTCTCCTGGAAGCTGATGAAAATCGGTATTAACGCGGTGGCAGAACAGGATATGCATGCGCTGCTGGCCAGCGTGCAGGCGTTGAATCCCGGCGATCTGCTGTTAGCAATCTCTTATACCGGCGAACGGCGTGAGATTAACCTGGCCGCGCAGGAAGCGCAGCGGGCAGGCGCCAATGTGCTGGCCTTTACCGGCTTCACGCCGAATACCTTGCAACAGTGCGCGACGCATTGCCTGTATACGGTGGCGGAAGAACAAACCACCCGCAGCGCCGCTATCTCTTCAACCACCGCCCAGCTGACGCTGACCGATCTGCTGTTTATGGCGCTGGTGCAGCGCGATCCCGAAAGAGCCTCCAGCCATATCCGCCATAGCGAAGCGCTGGTGAAAAAGCTGGTCTGATAACATCAGCGGCGTATAATACCCGCGCACTTTATCCTGTTACTGATTGAGAGACTTATGGCGCTGCTTATCACAAAAAAATGCATTAACTGTGACATGTGCGAGCCGGAATGCCCCAATCAGGCCATTTCGATGGGTGACAGCATCTACCAGATTGATGCCGATCGCTGTACCGAGTGCGTGGGTCATTACGACACGCCAACCTGCCAGCAAGTTTGCCCAATCGTGAATACCATCATCACCGATCCTGCGCATCGTGAAAGCAATGAGCTGCTGTGGGAGAAATTTGTGGTGCTGCATCACGGGGGATAAACGAAGCAGCCGGGCAAGCTGTGCTCCACCCGGGCTGTTGATCAGTTTTCGATAATGACCGTCGCGCAGGCGTAATGCCTTTCGTCAGCCAGCGTGACGTGGACATGCGCCACACCCAGCTTTTTCGCCACTTCCTGCGCCTGCAGGAAGAAACGCAGTCCCGGCTTACCCAATTCGTCGTTGTACACTTCAAACTGGTTGAACGCCAGGCCACCACGGATCCCGGTGCCAAAGGCTTTTGCTGCCGCCTCTTTTACCGCAAACCGCTTGGCCAGAAAACGCACCGGCTGCTGATGAGCCTGGTATTGCGCCCACTCATTGTCACTCAGCACGCGTTTTGCCAGCCGGTCGCCGGAACGGGAAATCACCCCTTCAATGCGTGCGATCTCCACGATATCGGTGCCGAGGCCCAAAATAGCCATTAGCGACGCGCTTCCCGCATCAGCGCTTTCATCTCTTTAACCGCGTCCGCCAGCCCACTCATCACCGCACGGCCAATGATCGCGTGGCCGATGTTCAGTTCATGCATCTGCGGCAGCGCGGCGATAGGCTGGACGTTGTGATAGGTCAGACCGTGACCCGCATTGACCTTCAGCCCTTTGCCTGCGGCATAGGCTGCAGCATCTTTGATGCGGATAAATTCTGCGTGACGCTCGCGCCCTTCTTCGGCTTCCGCATACGCACCGGTATGAATTTCAATGTACGGCGCGCCGGATGCCATAGCGGCATCAATCTGGCGATGATCCGCATCGATAAACAGCGACACCAGGATCCCGGCTTCAGCGAGACGCGTCACCGCATAGGTGACTTTCTCCAGCTGTCCGGCTACGTCCAGACCGCCTTCGGTGGTCACTTCTTCACGCTTCTCCGGGACCAGGCAGCAGAAATGCGGTTTGATTTCGCAGGCGATATCCACCATTTCGTCGGTGACGGCCATTTCAAGATTCATGCGGGTCTGGATGGTCTGACGCAGGATGCGCACATCGCGATCGGTAATGTGGCGGCGATCCTCACGCAGATGCACGGTGATGCCATCGGCACCTGCCTGCTCGGAGATGAATGCTGCCTGCACCGGATCGGGATAGTTTGTGCCACGCGCATTACGCACGGTTGCAACGTGATCGATATTGACGCCTAACAACAACTCAGCCATGACAATCCTCGGAATTTTTGCAATGAGTGAAAGCAGTGTACAACGTTCAGCACGCTGACCGGAACGGCCTGATGGCTTTACTCTTCGTCCGGCAGCACGTCTGCGCGTTTTTTCGGCACAAACTGACGGAACAACTCCTGGCTTTTGAGTGGCTTTCCGCCGAGATAGGGCTTCAGCGCGATGCGGGTAAAGCGTTTCGCCGCCCGTAAGGTATCGATATCCGGGAATGACCGCTCTTCCAGCGCGCGCAGCTGACGACCGGTAAAGGTGTTATTGCCCATCACCAGGCTGGCGATAAAGCCTTTCTCCGCGCGATAGGTATAGGTCATTCCATCGGCCACTTCTTCCCCGCTGCCGGCGCAATGCATGAAGTCAACGCCATAGCCCAGGTGACCCAGCATGGCCAGCTCAAAGCGCCGGAGTGCCGGTTCGGGTGAGCCAGTGACCGCAGCCAGTGCCTGAAGACAATAGAGATAATCGAAGAAGAGTTCGGTAAACGCGGTTTCCTGCTCCAGTACCCGTGACAGCAGCTCGTTAACGTACAGGCCGCAGTAGAGCGTCAGACCAGAAAGAGGCAAAGCAAGGGAGATGGGCTCGGCGCCACGAAGCGTTTTAACTTCGCCGCGCCCGCCCCAACGGACCAGTAAGGGAGTGAAAGGTTGGAGTGCCCCTTTCAGGCTGGAACGTTTGCCTCGGGCGCCTTTGGCCAGCACCCGAATACGGCCGTAATTCTCAGAAAACAGGTCGAGCAGAAGGCTGGTTTCGCTATAGGGACGTCCATGCAGGACGAATGCGCGCTGCCAGCCTTCCATAGGGATCAAAGGTCGTCGGTGTAGCCCAGGCTACGAAGAGCACGCTCGTCATCCGCCCAGCCAGATTTCACTTTCACCCACAGTTCAAGATGCACTTTTTGCTCGAACATCTCTTCCATGTCTTTACGCGCTTCGATACCAATGGTTTTGATCTTGGTGCCTTTGTTACCTATAACCATCTTCTTCTGGCCTTCACGCTCAACCAGAATCAGGCCATTGATGTCATAACCGCCGCGGGCGTTAGTCACAAACTGCTCAATCTCAACGGTCACCGAATACGGCAGCTCAGCACCGAGGAAACGCATCAGTTTTTCACGGATGATTTCTGATGCCATAAAGCGCTGCGAGCGGTCGGTAACGTAATCTTCCGGGAAGTGGTGAACCGCTTCCGGCAGACGCTTACGCACGATACTGGCGATGGTATCAACATTCTTGCCGCTTTCGGCAGAGATTGGCACCACGTCCATAAAGTCCATCTGCTGGCTGAGGAACTGCATATGGGGCAGCAGAATGCTCTTATCAGTGATGTTATCAACTTTGTTGATCGCCAGAAGAACCGGTACGCGGTTGTCTCTCAGCTTGTTGACCACCATCTCGTCATCCGCTGTCCAGCGGGTGCCTTCAACCACAAAAATCACCAGCTCAACATCGCCGATGGAGCTGCTGGCTGCACGGTTCATCAGACGGTTGATCGCCCGCTTCTCTTCCATATGCAGGCCGGGGGTATCCACATAGATGGCCTGGTAAGGCCCTTCAGTATGGATGCCCATAATACGGTGGCGCGTGGTCTGTGGCTTGCGCGAGGTGATCGAGATCTTCTGCCCCAGTAACTGGTTCAGTAAGGTGGATTTCCCGACGTTTGGACGGCCTACGATAGCAATAAAGCCGCAATGGGTAGTTTCTTCGTTCATTCAAGTCCTAGCTTAATCAGCGCCTGTTCGGCGGCTGCCTGCTCGGCTTTGCGACGGCTGGAGCCGGTTCCTACAACCGGTTCTGCCATGCCGCTCACCTGGCAGTGAATAGTAAATTCCTGGTCATGCGCTTCGCCACGCACCTGCACCACCAGATAGGAGGGCAGCGGCAGATGACGACCCTGCAGATATTCCTGCAGACGCGTTTTTGGATCTTTCTGTTTATCGCCTGGGCTGATTTGCTCAAGTCGGCTGGCATACCATTCGAGGATCAGCTTTTCAACGTTCTGAATATCGCTGTCCAGGAAGACGCCACCAATCAGCGCTTCGACGGTATCGGCAAGGATTGATTCACGACGGTATCCGCCGCTTTTCAGCTCGCCTGGCCCAAGACGCAGGCATTCGCCCAGGTCAAATTCGCGGGCCATTTCTGCCAGCGTGTTACCGCGCACCAGCGTGGCGCGCATGCGGCTCATATCACCTTCATCCACACGGGGAAAACGTTGATAAAGCGCATTGGCAATTACGTAGCTGAGGATCGAGTCGCCCAGAAATTCCAGTCTTTCGTTATGTTTGCTGCTGGCACTGCGGTGAGTAAGCGCCTGCTGCAACAGTTCCTGATGAGTAAAAGTGTAGCCCAACTTCCGCTGGAGCCTGGTTATTACAATGGGGTTCATGTGTTACCAATATCTGAATGCGTCAATAATTCTGCACACGGAACAGGGCTGGCCAGGCCAACACGAAACTGTTTCGTGTGCAGTGGCTGCCCCACTGGGCAACCACCCGTTTAACTGAACATGTCTACCGACAAACTCAGTGAATACCGCCAATGCGGCTCAGGCGAACGCCGGTTGGCCATTGCCCTTCCTGCTTGTCAAAGCTCATCCAGATGGCTGTCGCTTTGCCTACCAAATTCTTCTCCGGTACGAAGCCCCAATAACGGCTGTCTGCGCTGTTATCACGGTTGTCGCCCATCATAAAGTACATGCCCTGCGGCACGACCCAGCTTGACTGAGGCTGACCAGGCTGCTGATAGTAGGAGCTGGCCTGACTTTGTGCCTGAGTGACCAGCAGAATACGGTGCGTTACTTCACCCAGCGTTTCATTGCGGGTCGCCAGACGAAGGCCACCTTGCATTGATTCGCCCTGCGGTTTCTCGTAGAAGCCGTTGCCAACTTCGTTACCGTCAAAGCCGCTGAAGGTCTGGATAAAATCACTTGGCTGTACATCGGAATAGGTCACCGGCACCGCTTTATCACAGCTCTGCTGGGCACAAGCGGGATTGATGGTGACGGTTTTGCTCTGCGGGTCATAAACCACGTGGTCACCCGGTAAGCCTACTACACGCTTGATGTAATCCATGCTCGGATCTTTCGGATATTTAAAGACCGCGATATCCCCACGCTTAGGATGCCCGGTTGGGATCAGCGTGGTCTGGGTGATCGGATCTTTAATTCCGTAAGCGAACTTCTCAACCAGGATGAAATCGCCGATCAGCAGCGTTGGCATCATGGAACCGGACGGGATCTGGAAAGGCTCGTAAATAAACGAACGCACCACAAACACCAGCAACAGCACCGGGAAGACGGACGCTGCCGTTTCTACCCAACCTGGCTGTTTAGTGGCTTTATCCTGCTCCCCTGTGCTACCAGCAGCTGCGGTAGCTTCGGCCAACCTGGCCTTGCGGGCGGGTGCCCACTTGAATTTATCAATGCACCAGATTATCCCGGTGATCAAGGTCGCAATCGCCAAAATCAGGGCGAACATATTAGCCATTCCAGTTCCCTCGTAGCCTTAGGGCTTATTTACTTTCTTTACCAACATGGAGTATGGCAAGGAACGCTTCCTGTGGCAGCTCAACGTTACCAACCTGCTTCATACGTTTCTTACCGTCTTTCTGCTTCTGCAACAGCTTTTTCTTACGGCTGACGTCACCGCCGTAGCATTTCGCCAGGACGTTTTTACGCAGCTGCTTAACGGTAGAACGGGCAATGATATGGGTACCAATCGCTGCCTGAATCGCAATATCAAACTGCTGGCGAGGGATCAGCTCACGCATCTTCTCAACCAGATCGCGACCACGGTAAGGGGCGTTATCACGGTGAGTGATCAGCGCCAGCGCATCAACACGCTCAGAGTTAATCAGTACATCAACACGAACCATGTCAGACGTCTGGAAGCGCTTGAAGTTGTAATCCAGCGAGGCGTAACCGCGCGAGGTCGACTTCAGACGGTCGAAGAAGTCGAGAACCACTTCAGCCATCGGAATTTCATACGTCAGGGCAACCTGGTTTCCGTGATACACCATGTTGGTCTGCATGCCGCGCTTCTCGATACAGAGGGTGATAACGTTGCCGAGGAATTCCTGTGGCAACAGCATATGACACTCGGCAATCGGCTCACGCAGCTCTTCAATGTTGTTCAGCGGCGGCAGTTTACCCGGGCTGTCAACATAGACGGTTTCGCCTGAGGTGGTGATCACTTCATAAACCACGGTTGGTGCGGTGGTGATCAGCTCAAGGTCATATTCACGCTCAAGACGTTCCTGAATGATCTCCATGTGCAGCAGACCCAGGAAGCCACAGCGGAAGCCGAAGCCCAGCGCCGTGGAGCTTTCTGGCTCATAAAACAGCGAAGCATCGTTCAGGCTCAGTTTGCCCAGCGCATCACGGAAGGCTTCATAGTCGTCAGAGCTGATCGGGAACAGACCGGCATAAACCTGCGGCTTCACTTTCTTAAAGCCTGGCAGTGCTTTGTCTGCCGGGTTACGCGCCAGCGTCAGCGTATCGCCGACAGGTGCGCCAAGAATGTCTTTGATGGCGCACACCAACCAGCCAACTTCACCGCAGTTCAGGGCATCACGATCCACGCGCTTCGGCGTGAAGATACCCAGACGGTCAGCGTTGTAGGTCTGGCCGGTGCTCATGACTTTGACTTTTTCGCCTTTACGCAGCGTGCCGTTTTTCACACGGATCAACGACACAACGCCAAGGTAGTTATCAAACCATGAGTCGATAATCAGCGCCTGCAGTGGGCCATCCGGATCGCCTTCTGGCGGTGGGATGTCACGCACTAAACGCTCGAGCACGTCAGGTACGCCAACGCCGGTTTTTGCCGAGCAGCGCACCGCATCGGTGGCATCAATGCCGACGATGTCTTCAATTTCCTGGGCAACGCGATCCGGATCTGCCGCGGGCAGATCGATCTTATTCAGCACCGGTACTACTTCCAGATCCATTTCCATCGCGGTGTAGCAGTTTGCCAGCGTCTGAGCTTCAACGCCCTGACCGGCATCTACCACCAGCAATGCACCTTCACAGGCCGCCAGCGAGCGGGAGACTTCATAAGAGAAGTCTACGTGGCCTGGGGTGTCGATAAAATTGAGCTGGTAAGTTTCACCGTCCGGCGCATGGTACGCGAGGGTTACGCTTTGCGCCTTAATGGTAATACCGCGTTCACGTTCCAGATCCATGGAATCCAGAACCTGTGCGGCCATTTCACGTTCGGTCAGGCCACCGCAAATTTGAATCAAACGGTCGGAGAGCGTTGATTTGCCGTGGTCGATATGAGCGATGACAGAAAAGTTTCTTATATGCTTCATTTATATGAATATTTTCGCTTAAACGTTCGGTTTAATTCTCGCGGTGGACACAGCTATTAACACTTCATGCAATGTACCCGCCATCAATGAGCACGCATCTTACACTGTTAGCCCCTTGCACGAAAGAATTCACATACATAGCCGGACATCAAATTCGCAACCGGAGGTGTCATTTTATAAACAAAATCTCTCTGTAAAGCGCAATAGCGTAACCAAAATAGGCGCTTTGGACTGTCACGATCAATTAAGGCCGCATAGCGGCCTTTATTCAGATAATGAAAAGCGGTTATGGCGTTGCCGGTGGATTCTTTGCCGGCAAGGTCACCCAATAACCTGGCTGATACGCCAGCGGCAGGAAGCGTTGATGGAATTCACGGAAGGTGGCATCGGGATCGATATCTTTGAACAAATCCGGGTGCAGCCATTTGGCCATCGCCTGAATCGCCACAAAGTTATAGGGACTGTCATAGAACTGATGCCAGATAGCATGAACGTTGCCATTGCTGGCGACCGGTAAGGTTCTGAAGGCAGGACGTTCCATCAGCGCTTGCAGACGCTTTATCGCTTCTTTTTGGTCGGCTCCTGGCCCCACACCCACCCAACCGTTGGCGGTGTTGTAGTTTTTCCAGTTAGCACCCGTCACAATCACCACATCCGGGTTTGAGCTGATGATTTGCTCAGGGTTGAGCATGCCAAAGGTGCCTGGAATAAGGCCTTTGGCGATATTCCGGCCGCCGGCAACCTCGACCATCCGGCCAAAGTTTTCATCGCCAAAGGACATGCAGCACTCTTCCGTGTAGCCACCGGCGCGATCCAACATCACTGAAGGACGTTTACCCTGATAGTTTTTCAGACGTTCGGTAACGATCTCGACCTGCTGACGGCGGAAAGCGATGATTTCATCTGCTCTTTTCGGATTGCCGACCAGCTGGCCCATGATGTGAATGCTCTTCTCCGCATTTTCAAACGGCTTCTCACGGAAATCGATAAAGACTACCGGGATGCCCAGTTTGCTCAGCTTATCAATCAGCTGGCCTTCATCGGTTGCCGCTTTAGATTCGAGGTTCATCAACACCAGATCGGGCTTCAGCGTCAGCGCCTGTTCAATGTTGAAGGTGCCGTCTTTCGCCCCGCCAAAGGTGGGCAGATTTTTGATCTGAGGGTATTTCTTTTCGTAATTCTGATAGCTGTCGAAATCTGCCTTCGGCAGATCGTCACGCCAGCCGACAACACGCTGGAAAGGTGCTTCGGTATCAAAAGCAGCCAGCAAAAAAATCTGCCGCCCTTCCCCGAGGATAATCCTTTTAACCGGCGATTTTATTTCGACTTTTCGACCACTGACATCTTCCACCACAAAAGGCGCTGCCAGTGAAGAGACCGAAAATAACAGACAACCAACAAAGACACAGAACCTGGCCAAACGATGTTGCATGACTTACCCCACAAAAAGTAATGATAATCATTATCATCAAAGAGCCAGCATGCTACGACGTTAGCAAATTGAAAACAATATGTGTCCGGGGATTTCGTAATGTTTCAGAGGGAGCGTGAGAAAAGTGAGATCGGCGTCACTTTATCGGCAAGATTAGAAGCACAAAGGAGAAACCCGCCGTTAGCACGAAAGGTTGGCAAGCTTAGCGATCTGTCTCTACGCGCAGTGCATCAGGTGGTAGAGCAACGCTTAAGATAACAGGCTGGAATGAGGCCGATTTCCCCAAATACGTGGAGATGCCTTTCGCCAGGATGAAGCCACCAACCCCACCAAGCAACGCGCCAGATACTGCGGCAATATCGGAGTGAAACAATGCCTGAAACAGGCCAGCGACGATAAACAGTCCGACCAACGGCGTCATATAGACCAGCAGCGCTGAACTGAGCAGGCTTTTTTCGGCAATCCCCAGCTCAATCCGCTGACCGGCAGCTAACGGCTCGGCGCTGGCGACTTTCATTACGTGCGCATTTTTCGGCCCAAGCTTATCCAGCATATGGCTGCCGCACCCCTTGCGCGCAGAACAGCTGCTGCAGGAGGTTTTAATTTCTGAATGCAGCGTAGCAATGCCGTTGTTCCAGGAGACCACAGTGGCCCATTCTCTCATCATGGTGTTGATCCTAAATTGACCGCATCTGCAATACGCTTGGCGGTTGACGGTGGCAGTTCGCCAACGACAGTTATTTCCGCATTATTACGCACTTCAGTCTGCACCGTACGACGCCCAGTGCGCATTAGCTGCGGAGAACTGTTTTTATCCGCTGCGCTGACGTTGATGGAGAAGCTGAACAAGCCATCTGAGTATAGACGCGACTCAACCGGTTTATTCATTGAGGGGATCTGTCGGCGACTCTGTGTCACTTCTTTCATGCCGGTAGGTAACCAGTCGGCTTTCCACTTTAATGCCACTTTCTCGCTGGGTGGCACGGACAACGCGGGAGGAAGCGTGGATTTTTCCAGCACCTTCATCACGTTCTTCACGCCATCGTCTACCGCAAAGCTAATCACGCGGTATTGCTCCAGCGTTTCGCCATCGCGGTCCAGCAAATCAACCCGCAAAGGCAGTTTGGTTTCGCTGTCCAGCCAGACTATATAGCTGTAACGGGTTCCATCACGCGCCACAATGCGGATCACTTCGCACAGTTGATCGGCGATACGGGTACGCCCAACCGCAACAAAATCATAGTTGTCGGCTAGCTTGCGGAAATCGGCATACACGAGGGACGGAAGTGAATCGACAATATGGTCGCCAGGCAGGGTAAAGGGCTCCAGGCCAGGTTCGAAATAGCTTATTTCGCTCCCACGCTGAATAATCTCACGGCGCGGGCCATCCATCTGCAGCAGCTGAGCGTAGACTTTGTTGCCCAGCATTGCATGACGATAGCGTAAGGATTCAATCCCTAACCGAGAAACGTTGATATAGGCGAATTCATAACTGAGAGACTGGCTGGCCTGCTCCATCTGTTGCAAGAGCGCCCCGGAGGTGGTTGATTCCGCCGGGGCGACACTGGAGTACATCAGGCTGCCAGCCATTAGGCTGACGGCACACCAAAGTTGCTTCATTACTGCTGCTGAATTCCTAACGACTGATTACCGGGAACCTGAACAGCGGCTTGCTGATCGGGTGCCTGCTCAAACTGGAGCTGGTCGGAATGCAAACGACGCTGCAATTCATAATCCTGCAGCATGGCATTCACGCGACGACGCGAGTCCTGCACCTGCTGGCTGGCATTGGTGTTGTTGGTCGCACTTTCAGAAGAAGGTACACCAAGGCTAACAGGTGACGCCTGCCCCATCATCGGCAGCGTGTTAAACACCGGCGAATCGGATTGTGGCTGGCCATCCTGCGGCTGGTTGTAATGCTGAACACCAACAATCACGGCCAATGACACACACGCAGCAACCCCAATCTGAGTGATTTGGGCAGCCCATGGACGCACCTTGTGCCAGAACGTCATATTTTCATAGCGCTCTGGTTTGGGTTGCGCTTCAGGGATCAGCGTCGTGGTTTTATTGACCGGCTCAAGTTCAATGGCGGCGGCAACGCGTGCGGCAATATCGAAATGCATAACCTGACCCACATCGCCACGCATAGTGTCGCGGATCAGGTGATAGCTTTCCCAATTTTTCTGCAGCGTAGCGTCTTTAGACAATGCGGATAAAACTTCATTATCTAAAGCCTCACCATCCATCAAAGCGGAAAGTTGTTCTTTCTGCATGCCTCAGTACCCTTCCTGTGTACGCTATGACTAGCGTTGGATAAGCGGTTGAATTTTATTATCAATAGCTTCTCGCGCACGGAAAATACGGGAACGTACCGTACCGACCGGACAATCCATAATGGCGGCTATCTCTTCGTAGCTCAAACCATCCAACTCCCTGAGGGTGATCGCCATACGGAGATCTTCAGGCAGCGTCTCAATGGTGCGAAAAACTATCTGCTTCAATTCTTCAGACAACATTAAGTTCTCAGGGTTCGAAATTTCTTTCAGTGCTCCTGCACTTTCGAAGTTTTCGGCGTCTATTGCATCCACATCACTCGCCGGTGGACGACGCCCCTGAGCAACCAGGTAATTTTTGGCCGTATTGACGGCGATTCTGTAGAGCCAGGTATAAAACGCACTGTCGCCACGGAAAGATTCCAGCGCACGATAGGCTTTTATAAAGGATTCCTGCACTACGTCAGGCACATCTCCGGAGGGGACGTAACGGGAAACCAGACTCGCCACTTTGTGCTGGTAGCGAACCACCAGTAAGTTAAATGACTTCTGATCCCCTTTCTGTACTCGCTCAACGAGAACCTGATCCGTTAACTGCTCGCTCATCCGAGGTAATGTCTCCCCAAATCTTGTTCCACGCGTTCTTGAACTACCCGCAATAACTCATATTTTTCGAGCAAGCATCCGCTTTGAGTGATCATCATGAGTAAAGTTCCGTTGCGCCATTATATTTGTGATGTTCTGCCGGAAAAGGATAAATCAGCGATCATTTTTATGATTTCTGACTGATTAAGCAGCCACTGCCCCCTTTGCACTTCCGCATGTTAGCAAAAAGTGCCCCGTCAACGCCGCAGAGTACCCCATGGAGCCCGCTTTTTCACCTTAAAATCACGGTAATCCAAGGCTGTTCTCAATATTAAACCTTATCCTCGCTTTATTGACGCAAATTGACTTAATTCTTACATTTTCGAAAGTCTCGACCAGCTCACACTCTGCCTGTTGACAACGAAAAAGCCTTTTTTCGTGCCGAAGTTGAGTGCTATGCTCAGCAAACAACCTGTTTAGTAAATTAAACACTATGACTTCTTCTCCTGAATACAGCTGTGACGTGTTGATCATTGGTAGCGGTGCCGCGGGCCTGACCTTAGCGTTGCGCCTCGCGGAAAAGCACCAGGTCACCGTATTGAGTAAAGGCCCGGTTAGCGAAGGCTCAACCTTTTATGCTCAGGGCGGGATCGCCGCCGTTTTCGATGAGACGGACAGCATTGAATCTCATGTTGAAGACACCTTGATTGCCGGTGGCGGCCTGTGCGACAGGGACGCGGTCTCGTTCATCGCCAGCAATGCGCGCCACTGTGTTCAGTGGCTGATTGATAACGGCATGCTGTTTGATAAAGAAAACCCGGACGCTTTGGAAGGTCGTTACCATCTGACCCGCGAAGGTGGCCACAGCCATCGCAGAATTCTTCACAGTGCGGATGCGACCGGTCGTGCGGTCGAAACCACACTGGTCAGCCAGGCATTGAGCCATCCCAACATTCATATTATTGAACGCAGCAATGCGGTGGATTTGATTGTCTCTGACAAAATTGGTCTGCCGGGCGAACGCCGCGTGGTCGGCGCCTACATCTGGAATCGTAAGCGCGAAAAGGTGGAAACCTGCCGGGCACGCTCTGTGGTGCTGGCCACGGGCGGCGCCGCCAAGGTGTATCAATACACCACCAATCCGGATGTGGCTTCAGGGGATGGCATCGCGATGGCCTGGCGTGCGGGTTGTCGGGTCGCCAATCTTGAATTCAACCAGTTTCATCCCACCTGCCTGTTCCACCCTGACGCCCGTAATTTCCTGTTAACGGAAGCGCTGCGTGGCGAAGGCGCGATCCTCAAGCGTCCCGATGGCAGCCGCTTTATGCCCGACTTCGATCCACGCGCTGAGCTGGCCCCGCGCGATATTGTCGCCCGCGCAATCGACCACGAAATGAAGCGGTTGGGGGCAGACTGCATGTATCTGGATATCAGCCATAAACCGGCTGAATTCATCCGTGCGCACTTCCCGATGATCGATGAGAAACTGCAAACGCTGGGCTTTGACTTAACCAAAGAGCCGATCCCCATTGTTCCTGCCGCCCATTACACCTGCGGCGGCGTGGTCGTCGATCGCCAGGGTCTAACGGATATCACCGGGCTGTATGCCATTGGCGAAGTCAGCTATACCGGCCTGCATGGCGCGAACCGTCTGGCATCGAATTCGCTACTGGAGTGTCTGGTCTACGGCTGGTCGGCAGCGGAGCACATCAATCAGCATTTGCAGGACGTCAGCATGCCGGAAAGCTTGCCGCAGTGGGATGAAAGCCGGGTCGATGATTCTGATGAACGCGTGGTGATCCAGCATAACTGGCACGAGCTTCGCCTGTTGATGTGGGACTACGTGGGGATCGTGCGCACCACGAAACGTCTTGAGCGCGCGCTTCGCCGCATCAATATGCTGCAACAGGAAATTGACGAGTACTACGCTAACTTCCGCATCTCAAATAACCTGCTGGAGCTGCGTAACCTGGTGCAGGTTGCGGAGCTGATTGTCCGCTGTGCGATGGAGCGAAAGGAGAGCCGTGGATTGCATTTCACGCTCGATTATCCCGAGCTGCTGGATGAGGCGAAGCCTACCCTTCTCTCGCCGTAGTGAGTTAGCGGAACAGATAGAAATCGCGCGTCAGGCTGCAATGCGCTTCGGAATAATTGTGGTCTGGCCCGCGAATCGTCATACGATCAACAAACGGTTCGCCGGGTTTGGGTGACAGTGCCAACAGCACGCGATTCGGCGGGCGCATTTCGGTATCCGATATATCCGTACGGCAATGCAGATGCCAGCCGCGCTGTTGAGCCAGCTCAACCAGTTTTTCTCCCGCTGAGGCTGGCAGCACCACACAGAAATAGCCTTCCTCGGTAATTAATTCTTCCGCGCAGCTCAGCAACACATCGTGCGTTAAATCCGTGGTATAACGAGCAGATGCGCGCTCAGGGCTGGCACAGTCTGTTCCGGGCACAAAATACGGCGGATTGCTGACGATCAGCGAGTAACGCTGCTCAGCGTTTTTTGACCAGTGAACAATGTCGTCCTGCCAGACGTGAATTCTGTCTGCCCAGGGGGACTCAGCGGCATTTTCCCGCGCCTGACCAACGGCCTGCTCGTCCAGCTCAACGGCATCAACCTCAACGTCCTGCCCGGTTCGCTGAGCCAGCATCAGTGCAATCAACCCGCTGCCGGTGCCGATATCCAGCACGCGTTGCGCACCTGCGACTGGCGCCCAGGCACCCAGCAACACGCCATCGGTTCCAACCTTCATCGCACAGCGATCGTGGGCGACAAAAAACTGTTTGAAGGTAAATCCGTTGGACCGAAGGACCGCTTTCTGTTGAGACATTTGACTGACCTGAAATGGAAACGGCGCTAGCATAGGACAATATCCTCGTAAGGAAAAGTCATTCAGACCACACAAACAGATGAAGATCGTGTTCAATCTGTCTATAATCAGCGCCCCAAACTGAGGTAGACCATGACTGTAACCACTTTTTCCGAACTCGAACTAGATGAAAGCCTGCTGAAAGCATTGCAGGAGAAGGGCTATACACGCCCTACGGCTATCCAGGCCGCTGCGATCCCGCCTGCACTGGAGGGTCGTGACGTTCTGGGTTCGGCACCAACCGGTACAGGCAAAACGGCGGCTTATCTGCTGCCCGTGCTTCAGCATTTGCTCGACTTCCCCCGTAAAAAATCCGGACCGCCGCGCGTTCTGATCTTAACGCCGACGCGCGAACTGGCGATGCAGGTTGCCGATCAGGCCCGTGAGCTTGCTAAATACACCCATCTGGATATCGCGACGATAACCGGTGGCGTTGCGTACATGAACCACGCGGAAGTGTTCAGCGAAAACCAGGACGTCGTGGTCGCCACCACCGGCCGTCTGTTGCAGTACATCAAAGAAGAGAACTTTGACTGCCGCGCGGTAGAATCGCTGATCCTCGATGAAGCGGACCGCATGCTGGACATGGGCTTTGCCCAGGATATCGAAACCATCGCGGCTGAAACCCGCTGGCGCAAACAGACATTACTGTTCTCCGCCACGCTGGAAGGCGATGCGATTAAAGACTTCTCTGAACGTCTGCTGAACGAGCCGGAAGAAATTGAAGCCGATCCGGCCCGCCGCGAACGTAAAAAAATCCTGCAGTGGTACTATCGCGCAGATGACGTTAAGCATAAAACCGCGCTGTTGATCCACATGCTGAAACAGCCTGAAGTCACCCGCTCCGTGGTGTTTGTGCGTAAACGTGAGCGTGTGCACGAGCTGTGTGGCTGGCTGCGTGAAGCGGGCATTAACACCAGCTATCTGGAAGGCGAACTGGAGCAGTTCAAGCGTAACGAAGCGATTAAACGTGTGGTGGATGGCCGTGTAAACGTGCTGGTCGCAACCGATGTTGCCGCGCGCGGTATCGACATTGAAGATGTCAGCCACGTGTTCAACTTCGATATGCCACGCACCTCCGACACCTACCTGCACCGTATTGGTCGTACTGGCCGCGCGGGTAAGAAAGGCATCGCGATTTCGCTGGTTGAAGCACACGACAACGTGTTGTTGGGTAAAGTGACTCGCTATATCAAAGAGCCGCTGAAATCCCGCACCATTGACGAACTGCGTCCAACCACTCGTCCACCGAGTGAGAAGCTGAACGGCAAGCCGTCGAAGAAAGTGCTGGCCAAGCGTAAAGAGCTTAAACAGACGGAAGCGAAAGAAGCGCAGCCGCGTGCGAAAGAGCGCCATCGCGATACCAAGAACATTGGTAAGCGTCGTAAGCCTACCGCAGTGGCGAAACCGGACAGTGCTGAATAATTGCACCGCATAACAAAAAACCGCCCGTAGCAGGCGGTTTTTTTATGTCTGTGATGCAGAAAAATAACGGTTCCAACAACTTTTCAACCTGGAAATGGGCATTGTTGCCTCAGTCCAATTTAACCCTGAAACAACAATCCCCCATTTTCATTAACTTTCATCACATTACAATGAAAATAGCGCTGCTGCACTTTTCAACACGCGTCCTATTTTCATGGCGATAACAGCGGTAATTTTCCCGATTATTACAAAGTTTCTGTGAAGGTACGGGCGATCACATCGCGCTGCTGTTCTGGCGTCAATGAATTGAAACGCACAGCATAGCCAGAAACGCGGATTGTCAGTTGAGGATACTTTTCGGGATGATCGACAGCATCCTGCAGCGTCTCGCGGCGCAGCACGTTAACATTCAGATGCTGACCGCCTTCCACACGCACTTCCGGCTTCACTTCCAACGGAATTTCACGGTATTCGATTTGGCCTAACTCAGCGACCGGCACAACCTGATCCTGGTTGTAACCTTCTTTGGCACACACGCAGCGTGCTTCAGCTTTTTCGTCGTCCAGCAGCCAGAATGAGTTCAGCAGACCGGCGTTGGATGCTTTAGTAATTTGAATTCCGGTAATCATGATTGTGCCTCCAGGCAGTTCAGGGCTGATAACTATCAGCAAGGATAATGGAGCAGGATTGACTCATATCCGATCTGTATATCAGCCCGAAGGTGGTGCCTCTTTGACCAAAATCAATATTCTACCGCGGATGAAAATGCATCCCTGAACAACTTAATGATTTAGCTCAATTTTCGTCAAACTCTCGCTTCATATTTTTTTGTAAAATATCAACAATATTTTAAGTTTTACCGATCGCGGTTCCACGTTAAGCTACACGGCTTAAACGTTAAGGAGGCGATAATGGCCAACACACTGACCTGGCACGACGTGCTGGCAGAGGAAAAAGAGAAGCCCTATTTCATTGAAACGCTGGCCAAAGTGGCTCATGAACGTGCGTCGGGCAAAATCGTCTATCCGCCTCAGAAAGATGTGTTCAACGCGCTAAGGATGACGGAATTAGGGGATATCAAAGTGGTTATCCTCGGTCAGGACCCTTATCACGGCCCCAATCAGGCTCATGGTCTGGCCTTCTCAGTGCTGCCTGGCGTGGCTGTGCCGCCATCACTGGTGAATATGTACAAAGAGCTGGTTACAGACATTCCCGGTTTCGTACGTCCGCAGCACGGCTTCCTCGAGAGCTGGGCACGTCAGGGCGTGATGTTGCTCAACACCGTTTTAACTGTTGAAGGCGGCAATGCCCATTCACACGCGAAATTTGGCTGGGAAACCTTTACCGACAGAGTGATCGCTGCGATTAACGAACATCGCGAAGGGGTGGTATTCCTGCTGTGGGGCGCACATGCGCAAAAGAAAGGCAGCATTATCGATCGTCAGCGGCACCATGTGTTGCTGGCACCTCACCCTTCCCCACTCTCAGCCCATCGTGGCTTTTTTGGTAGCGGTCATTTTTCAAGCACCAACGAATGGCTGGAGCAGCACGGCGAAAAACCGATCGACTGGCAGCCGGTTTTGCCGGAATAACAGCATAAAAAAAAGCACCCGAGGGTGCTTTTTTACTGGGTCAGCGCGATTACGCTTTGGCTTTCGCTACGGCAACCATCGCCGGACGAAGCAGACGGCCATTCAGCGTGTAACCACGTTGCATCACCATCAGAACGTGGTTTGGCGCCACATCCTCAGATTCCATCATCGACATCGCCTGGTGCAATTCAGGGTTGAACGGCACGTTAATGTCACCAATCACTTCCACACCGAATTTACGGACTGCGCCCAACAAAGATTTCAGCGTCAGCTCAATCCCTTCGACCATTGAGTTCAGTTCAGGATTGCTTTTGTCAGCCACTTCCAGCGCGCGCTCAAGGCTATCGATCACTGGCAGCAGTTCGTTGGCAAATTTTTCCAGCGCAAATTTGTGCGCTTTTTCGACGTCCAGTTCGGTACGGCGACGGATGTTCTCAATCTCAGCCTGGGCACGGATTTGAGCTTCACGTACGCCACCCTGAGACTGTGCCAGCTGGACTTCCAGCTCGGCAATACGCTCATCACGCGGATCGACCGCTTCGGCTGTGTCTGCGCCCTGATTCTGCGCCTGCTCCATCTCGATATCGTCTGAGACTTGCTCGTTTGGGGTGTTCTGTTCTTTACTACTCATGAATTTCTCCGCGTTTATGCACATTCATCTCGCTGGTTCGCTTATTATGGGGATCAGAATTGCGGTTTCAAGGGAACCCGTCACATTGTCTGAGGTAGTTTACCTCATGAGGAACGCCAGCATCATGAACAAACATTTCAACTGTATCGGTATTGTGGGCCATCCGCGCCATCCTACCGCGTTGACGACACACGAGATGCTCTATCGCTGGCTGACAACCAAAGGCTACGAGGTGATTATCGAGCAGCAGATCGCCCGTGAGCTGAATCTGACGGACGTTGAAACCGGCACGTTGGCGGAAATTGGTCAGCGAGCCGACCTTGCCGTAGTGGTCGGCGGTGATGGCAATATGCTGGGCGCGGCGCGCGTACTGGCGCGTTACGATATCAAAGTGATTGGGATCAACCGTGGCAATCTTGGCTTTCTTACCGACCTCGATCCGGATAATGCCCAGCAGCAGTTAGCCGACGTGCTGGAAGGTAAGTACATTACAGAAAGCCGCTTCCTGCTTGAAGCGCAGGTGTGCCGCCAGGGACGTGAACCGCGCATCGGCACGGCCATTAATGAAGTGGTGCTGCATCCGGGCAAAGTCGCCCATATGATTGAGTTCGAAGTCTACATTGACGAGTCGTTCGCCTTCTCTCAGCGCTCAGATGGCTTGATCATCTCCACGCCGACCGGTTCAACGGCGTATTCACTTTCCGCAGGCGGCCCCATTCTAACGCCGTCTCTGGATGCCATCGCGATTGTGCCGATGTTCCCGCATACGCTCTCCGCAAGGCCACTGGTGATTAACAGCAGCAGCACCATTCGCCTGCGCTTTTCCCATATGCGCGGCGACCTGGAAGTCAGCTGTGACAGCCAGATTGCCCTGCCAATTCAGGAAGGTGAAGACGTGTTGATCCGCCGGAATAACGATCACCTCAATCTCATCCATCCCCAAAACTATAATTATTTCAATACGCTGAGCTCTAAGCTCGCCTGGTCGAAAAAATTGTTTTAAAAACCAACGCCAGCTACTTTACTGGTTATAAAACCAGTATATACTGTATGAAAAACCATATCTGTGTTTACGTACAGGAATACCCACTATGCTGGCACAACTGACCATCAGTAATTTTGCGATTGTTCGTGAACTTGAAATCGATTTTCAGCGTGGCATGACCGCCATCACCGGCGAGACCGGCGCAGGGAAGTCCATTGCTATTGATGCGCTCGGCTTGTGCCTGGGCGGTCGGGCGGAAGCGGATATGGTTCGCCTTGGCGCTTCCCGCGCCGATATTTGTGCGCGCTTCTCTCTGAAAGATACCCCTTCTGCTTTGACGTGGCTGATTGAAAACCAGCTTGATGAAGGTAACGAGTGCCTGTTGCGCCGGGTGATCAACAGTGACGGCCGTTCACGCGGCTTTATCAACGGCACTGCGGTTCCCCTTTCTCAGCTACGCGACCTCGGTCAGTTGCTGATCCAGATCCACGGTCAACATGCTCACCAGCTTCTGCTGAAACCGGAACATCAGAAAACGCTGCTTGATGGTTACGCCGGAGAAACAGGCCTGATGCAGGAAATGGCGACCAGCTATCGTGCATGGCACCAGAGCTGCCGCGTGCTGGCACAGCATCAGCAACTCTCTCAGGAGCGCGAGGCTCGCCGTGAGCTTCTGCAATATCAGCTGAAAGAGCTGAACGAGTTCGCGCCCGTGACCGGTGAATATGAAGCGATTGATGAAGAGTACAAGCGTCTGGCCAACAGCGGGCAGCTGCTCTCCACCAGTCAAAAAGCTCTGATGCTGCTGGCTGATGGCGAAGACGCCACGTTGCAGAATCAGCTGTATACCGCTCAGCAATTGCTTAGCGAGCTGCTGACGATGGATGACAAGCTCAGCGGGGTCTATAAGCTGCTGGATGAAGCATCCATTCAAATCAGTGAAGCCAGCGATGAACTCCGTCACTACTGCGAACGTCTGGATCTCGATCCAAACCGTCTGCATGAGCTTGAACAGCGGATATCTAAACAGATCGCTCTGGCGCGCAAACACCACATCTCCCCTGAAGAACTGCCGCTCTTCCACCAGCAGCTGCTGGAAGAACAAGGTCTGCTCGATCAGCAGGAGAGCGATCAGGAAGATCTGACGCTGACCGTTTCCCGCCATCATCGTGCGGCAATGACCTGTGCTGAGCAGTTGCATCAGCGCCGTGTGCATTTCGCAGAAGAATTGAGCCGCCTGATTGGTGAGAGCATGCATGCGCTCTCCATGCCGCACGGTAAGCTGGGGATTGAGGTGCTGTTTAACGCTGACCATTTGACCGCTGAGGGTGCAGACCGTATCGATTTCCGTGTGACCACTAACCCTGGTCAGCCGCTTCAACCGTTGTCTAAAGTGGCCTCTGGCGGTGAGCTGTCGCGTATTGCCCTCGCCATTCAGGTGATTACAGCCCGTAAGATGGATACGCCAGCGTTGATTTTCGATGAGGTGGATGTGGGCATCAGCGGTCCTACCGCAGCCGTGGTCGGTAAGATGCTGCGTCAGTTAGGGGAATCCACGCAGGTTATGTGTGTGACCCACCTTCCGCAGGTTGCGGGCTGTGGAAATCATCATTTCTACGTCAGTAAAGAGACCGATGGCGAAATGACTGAAACCCATATGATCCCGTTGGATAAACGTGCCCGTCTGCAGGAACTGGCCCGTCTGCTGGGCGGTAGCGAGGTCACTCGCAACACGCTGGCGAACGCAAAGGAGCTTTTAGCAGCCTGATTGCCGCACTTTTTTGGCCTGTTGTGGTCATATCCTTGCTCCGTAGAGGTTTCAAACTGCGGAAAGGTTTATTATCATCGTCTTCTTACGCTGTAATCGTAGCGAACGTTCGATGCAGCCAGATTGTTGGCCCGAAAAGGAATAGAGATACTTATGCGCTGTAAAACGCTGACTGCTGCGGCGGTGGTTCTTCTGATGATGACTGCTGGATGTTCCACTCTGGAGCGAGTGGTTTACCGCCCGGACATCAACCAGGGCAATTACCTGGTTGCGAATGACGTTTCCAAAATTCATACCGGCATGACGCAACAGCAGGTGGCTTACACCCTGGGCACGCCGATGATGCGCGACCCGTTTGGTAGCAACGTCTGGTATTACGTGTTCCGCCAGGAGCCAGGCCATGAGCCTGTGACTCAGCAGACGCTGACGCTGACCTTTGATGGTAGCGGTACCCTGACCAACATTGATAACAAGCCAACCCTGAGCGGCAAGAAAAGCGGTTAACAGCAGGCTTGTTGATGAAATCGTAAGGCGCTAAGGCGCCTTATTTTTTTGCCGCGCGTTCGGCGCGCTGACGGCGGAGTTCTTTCGGGTCGGCCAGTAACGGGCGATAGATTTCAATGCGATCGCCACTGTGTACCTCATCCCCCAGTTTTACCGGACGACTAAAAACACCCACTTTGTTACTGGCGAGATTGATATCACTTCTGAGTTCAAGAATGCCGGAAGCTTTGATAGCGTCTTCGACAGTCGCGCCCTCTTCCACGTTGACCGTGTACAGATACTGTTTTTCTGGCAACGCATAGACCACTTCAACCGCGATATCAGGCACTGTAGACCTCTTTCGCGCGTTTAGTAAACGCCTGCACCATGCTGCTTGCCAGCTCTTTGAAGATGCGTCCAAAGGCCAGTTCAACCAGCATATTGGTGAACTCAAAGTCCAGACTCAACTCAACCTTACAGGCATCATCACTGAGCGCAGTGAACTTCCAGCCACCGTTCAATTTGCGGAACGGGCCATCAACCAGCTGCATAGCAATGCTCTGGTTATCCGTCAGTGTATTTCGCGTGACAAACGTTTTACTGATCCCAGCCTTAGAGACATCCACTGACGCGGTCATCTGCTGTTCGCTGGCATCGAGAATACGGCTACCGGTACACCCTGGAAGAAATTCCGGATAGGCATCCACATCGTTTACCAACCGGAACATCTGCTCTGCGCTGTAGGGCACCAACGCGGAACGACTAATCTGAGACATAACGTTTCCTGTTAATCTTCAACTTTTCAATAATACCATCGCCGGCAGGCAAACAAAAATTCTCAGCCGCCAGCGTTCTGCTAAAATAGCGCTTTTCCCCGTCTCGTTTGTTACAGGGGATGCCTTCAATCACTGCTTCATGTAAACTAAGTGGCACTATGACTAAGAAAAAAGCACATAAACCCGGTTCCGCTACCATTGCCATGAACAAACGGGCCCGCCATGAATACTTCATTGAAGATGAATTCGAAGCGGGACTGTCGCTCCAGGGATGGGAAGTCAAATCACTCCGCGCAGGAAAGGCTAACATCAGCGAAAGCTACATCATGCTGCGTGATGGCGAAGCCTTTCTGTTCGGCGCAACCTTCCAGGCGTTGATTGGCGCATCCTCGCATGTGGTCTGCGACCCTACCCGCACCCGCAAGCTTCTGCTTAAGGAGCGCGAGCTGGCAATCCTGTTCGATAAAGCCAACCGCGATGGTTACACCATCGTCGCTTTATCGCTGTACTGGAAAAATGCCTGGGCCAAGCTGAAGATTGGCGTAGCTAAAGGTAAGAAAGAGCACGACAAACGCGGTGATATCAAAGATCGCGAATGGAAGACCGACAAAGCACGTATTATGAAACACGCAAATCGCTAAGCCTATGGCGTAGCGACAGGTTTTTCTGTTATACTGCTTCACAGTAGTACATGGGGCTGATTCTGGATTCGACAGGATTTGCGAAGCCCTAGGAGCATGCCGAGGGGCGGTTTGCCTCGTTAAAAGCCGCAAAAAAATAGTTGCAAACGACGAAAACTACGCACTAGCAGCTTAATAACCTGCTCAGAGCCCTCTCTCCCTAGCCTCCGTTCTTAGGACGGGGATCAAGAGAGGTCAAAAACAAAAGAACTCGTGTGGATGTCCTGCCTGGGGCTGAAACACTAAATCTAATCAGGCTAGTTGGTTAGTGGCGTGTCCGTTCGCAGCTAACCGGCGAATGTAAAGACTGGACTAAGCATGTAGTGCCGACGGTGTAGTAATTCTGGACGCGGGTTCAACTCCCGCCAGCTCCACCAAATTCTTGGTCGATGGTTACCAGACCCACTCGATGAAGTCCTGAGAACCCACACGGTGAAAACCTTGTGGGTTTTTTTGTGCCTGATATCTTTCGTAACCTGGCTGAAATAAGGTATAAAGCCGCATGAAAATCCCAAACCGAATCCAACCTCTGGTTGATGATGGCCTGATAGACGATGTGCTCCAACGCCTTAAAAGCGGAAAGGAAGCCGACGTTTACACTGTGTTATGCGGTGACAAGATCAATTGTGCCAAAGTGTACAAGGAAGCGACACAGCGCAGCTTTAAGCAGGCCGTGCAGTATCAGGAAGGCCGCAAGGTCCGTAACTCACGTAGCTCCCGTGCGATGCAGAAAGGCTCTAAATTCGGCCGCAAGCAGCAGGAAGAGTCCTGGCAAACCGCAGAGGTGGATGCGCTGTTCCGGTTGGCAGAAGCGGGCGTACGAGTCCCTCAGCCCTATCTTTGTATCGACGGCGTGCTCCTGATGGAACTGGTGACGGATGCAGACGGCATGGTGGCTCCACGTCTTAGCGATGTGACTATGTCCGAAGAAAGCGCGGTGACTGATTTCCATACCATGATCCGTAATATCGTACGCATGTTGTGTGCCGGTATCGTGCATGGTGACCTGTCGGAATTTAACGTACTGCTCGATGCACAAGGCCCGGTCATTATCGACTTGCCTCAGGCTGTCGATGCTGCAGCGAATAACCATGCTGAAGCCATGTTCGAGCGTGACGTGAATAACATCACGGCGTACTACGGTCAGTTTGCTCCGCAGTTGCTGAAAACCCGTTATGCGAAAGAAATTTGGCTGCTGTATGAAGACGGCAAGTTAACCCCAGAAACTCCGCTGACAGGACTGTTCGTCGAAGAGATTCATGAAGTCGATATGGACTCGCTGATGGATGAAATCATTACGGCGGAAGATGACTATTACGAACGTCAGCGGGCAAATAAAGAACGCGACGAAGAGTAGATGATTCTGCCCCGGTAAAATTCTGCGGCTATTTTGCAGGTGTTATTAAGGAGATCACTCCCCGCGATCTTCTTAATGAAACCAAAAAGGGCTCATCTCGCCAGGATGACGCGATGCTAAAAAACGCCACCATCCATAAGCTTACCTTATTATAAGCCGCTGCCATTCCCCTTCTCTTCCCACTGCAGAATCGGTAAATCCACTTCCGCTTTTTGCCTGTTGTACCTTAAACAGCGATGCAAACGATTACCTGGCTCAAAAAACCCCCTTCCTGTCCTCAATCCCCTTTCAGACCATCCGGTCAAACATATTTGTGACACCCATCACACTTTACCTAAAGTGAAATGAAACAAGGTTTGACAAGTGTGAGCGATATCTATTTCCTTAAGCGCGGATGACGGCACACTGCCGCAGCATTCATCGCGGGTGTTTTTTGCTGTGAAAACAGTCACCCTTTCCTCTTCTGTTGACGACTTAATAAGACCTTCGCAGTGGCTTCATAAAAGGGTCATTAAGCCTGTGGTAATATAATGAAATATAAAATTCTGATGGCTGGCGCACTCGCAGCGCTCTCTTATAGTGCCTCTTCAACTGCTGCTACCGATTCGCCGGAGTATGTTTCCGACTGGTGGCATCAGAGCGTCAACGTGGTGGGAAGCTACCACACCCGTTTCGGACCTCAGTTCAATAACGACGTATATCTGGAATACGAAGCGTTCGCCAAAAAAGACTGGTTCGATTTCTACGGCTATATCGATGCGACTAACTTCTTCGGCGTGGGTAACTCCAATGCTAACGGTATCTTTGACCACGGCTCCCCGCTGTTTATGGAAATCGAACCTCGTTTCTCTATCGACAAGCTGACCAACACGGACCTGAGCTTCGGCCCGTTCAAAGAGTGGTACTTCGCGAACAACTATATCTACGATATGGGCCGTAACAGCGATAACCGCCAGAACACCTGGTTCATGGGTCTGGGTACCGATATCGATACCCACTCAGATGTTGGCCTTTCACTGAACGTGTATGCCAAATACCAGTGGGAAAACTACGGTGCAGCGAACGAAAACAGCTGGGATGGCTATCGCTTTAAGGTGAAATACTTCGTGCCGATTACCAGCCTGTGGGGCGGAAATCTGAGCTACATCGGCTTCACCAACTTTGACTGGGGCTCCGATCTGCGTGATGAGACCGGCCCGTCCCGTACCAGCAACTCTATCGCTTCCAGCCATATCCTCTCGCTGGGTTACGATCACTGGCATTACTCGTTCGTGGCGCGTTACTTCCACAACGGCGGACAGTGGGCTGATGGCCAGGAGCTGAACTTTGGTAACGGTCAGTTCGAAGTGAAATCCACCGGTTGGGGTTACTACCTGGTCGCTGGCTACAACTTCTGATGCCTTAACGCATTCTAAACGCCAGCACCGTAAACCGTGCTGGCGTTATTGTTTCTACGCTTACGCCGTGCCATTTCCTCCCGTCAGACGTATAATTCCTCAGCAATATTGCATCTGATAAAAGGAACTTATATGTCTCCCATGCCTGCCGAAGATGGCTTAAAACTGCGTCCTCTCGAACGTGAAGATCTGCGTTTTGTTCACCAGCTTGATAACAACGCAAGCGTTATGCGTTACTGGTTTGAAGAGCCGTACGAAGCGTTTGTGGAACTGTCCGATCTCTACGATAAGCATATTCACGATCAGAGCGAACGTCGGTTTGTGGTTGAATTTGAAGGGGATAAAGCGGGACTGGTTGAACTGGTTGAGATTAACCATATTCACCGACGTGCTGAATTTCAGATTATCATTGCCCCCAGCCATCAAGGGAAAGGCCTTGCCAGTAAAGCCGTCAAGCTGGCGATGGATTACGGATTTTCCGTGCTGAACCTGTATAAACTTTACCTGATCGTTGATAAAGAAAATAAGAAAGCCATTCACATCTACACCAAATTAGGCTTCGATATTGAAGGCGAACTTATCCACGAATTCTTTATTAACGGCGAATACCGTAACACCATTCGCATGTGCATTTTCCAGCAGCAGTATCTGGCAAAACATAAACCCGCACACGTGATGCTGAACCCGACGGCGCAATAGCGTCGGGACGGTTTTGAACCCGTCAAAACGCGCTATCAGGGGAAGAGCGATCTTCCCCTGGTTGCCCGCATCTAGCCGCGCGCGCCCACCGGATTCATAATGGTATTTACCTTCTCCGGATGGATGTTGTACATGCCGCCATTAAACGGATCGACAAACAGCCAGCCAGGAATGCCACCCAGCGGAATGTTGCCGAGGATGTACCAGAGGTTGGCTCTCTCTTCCAGTGGGATCGTCTGCGGCACATAACCCGCGCGCTCCAGTTGCAGCGTGTACTTCTTCTTGCCAAGGTACGAGCCATCAGACTTCAGCAGTGAGACTGTTTTAGGGGTAATCCCTTCTGCAACGGCCCTTCCCGTTTCATCCTGCACCACAAATTTCACGCCCTGAGGCCAGGTCTGGATGGAAACGTCCTGGGTCTGATCGCCAACAATGGTGGCACATCCGCTCAATAACCACGCTGAAGCCAGCGCCAGCAAAAGCCTTCTCATATGCATTCCTGCCAATTTAAATATTCAGAATAGTCTAAGCGGAGTCTGACGGGTTTTCATTAATTACGCCCGACCATTGCGGGCGTAATAAGACAAATTTTTAGCGGCTTATCGTGAATGGCAGCGCTGGGCGATCGCGGCGATATCAGCAGGCGTTGTCCGGCAGCAACCACCGATCAATTTAGCCCCGGCAGACTGCCAGGCAGAAAGATTGTCGATCAACGTACAGGTTGAGGCATCGCTGTGCCAGGTTTTGCTGATCGCATCGTACTGCTCGCCGGAGTTGGGATAGACCACCAGCGGCTTTTTGGTCAGTGAGCTGAGGGTCTGCAGCGCAGCCGTCACTTTATCCAGCGCGATACAGTTCAGTCCCAGCGCAACGGCCTGCGGACAACTCTCCAGCACACTGACGACCTGGCTTAATGGCGTACCGTCGCTCAGGTGTTCTCCGTCACGCAGCGTGAAAGAGAACCAGGCTGGAGTGCCGGGAAACTCGGCCAGCAAAGCCACCAGCGCCTGAATCTCTGCAAAGGATGGCATCGTCTCACAGGCGAGGATATCCGCGCCAGCTGCAACCAATGCCTGAATACGTGGGCGATGAAAAGCCATCATCTCTGCTTGCGGCAGGTTGTAGTCACCCCGGTATTCGGATCCATCCGCCAGATAGGCGCCATAGGGCCCGACTGAGCCGGCAATCAGCAAATTGCCAGCCTGCGGTTCAGCAGCCTGGTAATCCGCTCTGGCACGGCTGGCAAGCTCCACGCTGCGGGCAATCAGCGTCAGCGACTGTTCTTCACTCAGCCCACGTTTGGCGAAGCCCAGCGGGGTTGCCTGATAGCTGGCGGTAATGGCCACCTGCGCGCCCGCGTTGAAATAGTCGTAGTGCACCTGATAAATCAGTTCAGGGTTCTCAATCAGCACTTTGGCCGACCACAGCGCGTCGGTCAGATCGCAGCCGCGCGCTTCAAGTTCGGTGGCCATTGCGCCATCCAGCACCAGCCCCGCGGCCACCTGTTGTTCTACAGAAAGTTTATTCGGTAACACGCACACTCTCCTTTGCCAGCTCGCGATTTTTCAGTCGCTGAGTGAAATGATAGGCCGCGTAGCACAGCGCTACGAAAGGCAGGCCGCAGTATAACGCAATGCGTTGTTCCGGATCGAACGCCAGCCCAACGCAGGCCAGCAGGCAAAGCAGAAAGCCGAGGATCGGCGTCACCGGATACCAGGGCGCACGGTATTTCAAGTCTGTCAGCGGTTTACCCGCCCGCACATGCTCACGGCGGAAGAAGAAATGGGAAGCGCAGATGCTCAGCCAGACGGCCACCACCGCAAAACCCGAAATAGCCGACAGCGCGACAAACACCGTATCCGGCGCAATCACGCTGGAAAACAGCGCCAGCAAGCCTCCCAGCATGCTGACTGAAATCGCCATCAGCGGGATACCGCGGGAGGTCAATTTGGCAAAGCAGCGCGGCAAGGTATTCTGATTCGACAGCGACCAGAGCATCCTGCCCGAAGCATATAATCCTGAGTTCGCCGCCGAGAGGATCGCCGTGAGGATCACAAAGTTAAAGATATCGGCCGCATACGGAATACCGATCTTTTCAAAGACCATCACAAACGGGCTTTTGACGATCCCCGCCTGATCCATCGGGATCAGCGCTGCCAGGATCAGTACCGTACCCACAAAGAAAATGATCAACCGTGCGACCGTGGTACGGATCGCCATTGGCAGAACTTTGTGCGGATTCTCGGTTTCACCCGCCGCGATGCCAATCAGCTCGGTACCCGAAAATGCAAAGTTGACGGCCACCATGGTCATCAGGATCGGCAGGCCGCCGTGCGGCAACCAGCCAGAGGCGGTGAGATTGTGGAAGAACGGCGCGCTGCTGCCATCCTTCAGCGGGATAAAACCGAACATGGCTCCCCCGCCGAGGAGTATAAAGGCCAGGATGGTGACCACTTTGATCACCGAGAACCAAAACTCCCCTTCCGCGAAGAAGCGGGAAGAGACCACGTTCAGCATAAAAATCAGCGCGCAAAACAGTAAGCACCACAGCCATACCGGCGATTGCGGGAACCAGTACTGCATACAGAAACCCGCAGCGGTCAGGCTTGAGCCAAGGGCGACCGTCCACGTCAGCCAGTAAAGCCATGCAACGGTGTAACCCGTCGCCGGGCTCAGGTAGCGGGCCGCGTAAACATGGAAAGCCCCGGTCTCTGGCATCGCCACCGACAGCTCGCCAAGGCTCAGCATCACCAGATAGACCACCAGCGCCCCAATGATATAGGCGAGCAAGGTGCCAGCTGCACCCGTGGTGGAAATGATATAGCCAGTATTGAAGAACAGGCCGGTGCCAATCACGCCGCCTAACGAGAGCATCACCAGATGGCGGGCTTTCATGCTGCGCTTGAATTGTTGAGTTGTCTCGGGCTTGCTTTGCTGCATCGCTGATTTATCCGTTTAGACGTCTAAACTTCTACATGGGGTCAGCGTTATACCGATTCTGGCCGGTGAAAGCAACGTTACTGAGTGTGAGGGATGATCGTGCGGGGGCGAGATTTTCAGCGCGACCAACGCGTGCGCCGAAAACTCAACGGGCTGATTACTCAGCCAAACATGTTTACGATATAGCGTTCCAGCGCCGCGCGGGAGCTAAAACCGTGGGGGATGCCGTAGTGATCCTGATTCTCTCCAGCCAGATACATCGGAAACTGCACGTACTCTTCACAGGCTTTCATATCGGAGGCCGGATGCGCAAAGCCGTGGCTTTTTTCCTTCAACACAGGATGAATAATCAGTGCGGTACGGCCCATGCGCGCTTCACGATTAACGTAGACATAGTTATCGCCTCGACGGTAACCATAGGCTCTTGCGGTGACCGCATCCATTTCAAATCCCGCACCTTCCAGTACGCGAGCAACTTCATCAGGGCGTAAATACATACTCATTCCTCTAAAACGTGCCAACCCTGCAACCTTACAACAGCGTGAAGGTTAAGCGCTTTCGGAATAATCCATAAACGCCCTGCTTTCCGGTCCGGGTCACTAAAAATCTGCATGATGGTCTATAGTTAATAGTACGTTTCATTTCCAAGGGAGAGAAAAATGTTTAACCGAAACACTAAAAATGAAGACATTGATATCAATCAGGACGTCAATCAGCTGGCCGATACCCTTGACGATCTGCTGAAATCTTACGGAAGTAAGACTAAAGATGAAGTCGACGGTGCACGTTCCCGCGCAGAAGCGATGTTGAAAGAGACTCGCGCCAAACTCCACGGCAATAACCGTGTGACCCAGGCGGCAAAAGATGCCGGTGGGCAAGTTGACTCTTATGTGCGTGACAAACCGTGGCATGGAGTTGGGATTGGTACTGCATTAGGTATTTTTGTTGGGGCGTTGATTGCAACGACCACCTCATCGCGTAACTAGTTTCGTTTACTTTACAGACAAATCCCCGCACCTGATGGTGTGGGGATTTTTTTTTGCCGGTCTTAAAACGCTGCATCCCGCGCCTGACAAGGCCTGTCCATTTTCCTCATCAAGAAAATTCTTATACCTGGATATTGTGTGGTTGCAATATCTAAACACTATATCTAGTATTTACCCCATCAACTCAGCCACTACATGTGGTTAAACGACGGCAGCGGATTGCAGCAAAAAGCGTGCCAGACGAGACGTCAACCAGATAACAAGGTAAATACGAATCATGCGCATTATTATTTACACAAAAAACAACTGTGTCCAGTGCAATGCGACAAAAAGCGCCATGGACAAGCACGGCCTCGATTACCAACTGGTTAACCTCGACCACGAGCCGGCTGCCGTTGAAACGCTGAAATCGATGGGTTATCGCCAGGTGCCCGTCGTGATGGCGGAAGAAGATCACTGGAGCGGTTTCCGCCCGGACAAAATCTCCGCGCTTCGCCCACTCACGGCGATGCAGGGTTAAGACGATGTCGACGCTGGTCTATTTTTCCAGCCAGTCTGAAAACACGCACCGTTTTGTCATCCGCACCGGCCTGCCTGCGCGCCGCATTCCACTGGATGCCGCGCAGCGTTTGCAGGTGGATGAACCCTATATATTGGTGGTGCCCAGCTACGGCGGCGGCACCAGTCAGGGCGCGGTGCCTAAGCAAGTCATCCAGTTTTTAAACGATGTCAGTAACCGCCAACTTATCCGCGGCGTGATTGCCGCCGGTAATCGCAATTTCGGCGAAGCCTATTGCCTGGCCGGCAGCATCATTGCGCAGAAATGCCAGGTGCCATGCCTGTACCGCTTCGAGCTACTGGGCACCGCCGACGACATCGCCAACGTTTATCAGGGAGTAACCGAATTTTGGCAGCGACAGAAAGTACACTCATAACCCCGAATCCGGCCGTGCTGGATTATCACTCGCTGAATGCGATGCTCAATCTGTACGATGCCGACGGCAACATTCAGTTTGAGAAAGATAAAGAAGCCACGCGTCAGTATTACCTGCAACATGTTCTGCCGAACACCGTGAAATTTGATTCCGTTGGTGAGCGCTTAGAGTACCTGGTTTCAGAGGGCTACTACGAAGCCGACGTGCTGAATGCTTATCCGTTTGAATTTGTCAGTTCGCTTTTTGAACAGGCGTATCAACGCCGTTTCCGCTTCCAGACCTTCCTTGGCGCGTGGAAGTTTTATACCAGCTACACGCTGAAGACCTTTGATGGTAAACGCTATCTGGAAGGCTTTACCGAGCGCGTCTGCATGGTGGCGTTGACGCTGGCCAAAGGCGATCGGTCGCTGGCCTTATCGCTGATGGAAGAGATGCTGTCTGGTCGTTTCCAGCCGGCCACGCCGACCTTCCTCAATTGTGGAAAACAGCAGCGAGGCGAGCTGGTTTCCTGCTTCCTGCTGCGTATTGAAGACAATATGGAGTCAATTGGCCGCTCGGTGAACTCCGCTTTACAGCTCTCCAAGCGCGGTGGCGGCGTCGCTTTTCTGCTTTCCAACCTGCGTGAATCGGGTGCGCCAATAAAGCGTATCGAAAACCAGTCATCGGGCGTGATCCCGGTGATGAAAATGCTGGAAGACGCCTTCTCTTACGCCAATCAGCTTGGCGCGCGTCAGGGTGCAGGTGCCGTCTATCTGCATGCTCATCATCCGGATATCCTGCGTTTTTTGGATACCAAGCGCGAAAACGCCGACGAAAAAATCCGTATTAAAACGCTGTCGCTGGGCGTGGTGATTCCCGATATCACTTTCCAGCTGGCCAAGACTAACCAGCAGATGGCGCTGTTTTCGCCGTATGACGTTGAGCGTATTTACGGCCTGCCGTTCGCGGATATCAGCATTAGCGAAAAATACGAAGAGATGTTGGCGGACGACCGTATCACCCGCACCTTTATCAATCCGCGTGAATTCTTCCAGACGCTGGCGGAAATCCAGTTCGAATCCGGCTATCCGTACATCATGTTTGAAGACACGGTAAACCGCGCGAACCCGATTAAAGGCCGGATTAACATGAGCAACCTCTGCTCTGAGATCCTGCAGGTGAACACGCCAACCGAATACAATGACGACCTCAGCTATCGCCGTATCGGTAAGGATATCTCCTGTAATCTTGGCTCACTGAATATTGCTCACACGATGGATTCGCCAGATTTTTCACGCACGGTGGAAATTGCGGTGCGGGGTCTGACGGCGGTGTCCGATCAAAGCCATATCCATTCGGTTCCTTCCATTGAACGTGGCAATGCCCAGTCGCACGCCATTGGTCTGGGGCAAATGAACCTGCACGGCTATCTGGCACGCGAAGGCATTCAATATGGCTCTGAGGTGGCGCTGGACTTCACCAACCTCTATTTCTATACCATCACCTATCACGCTCTGCGCACCTCTAACCTGATTGCTCAGGAGCGTGGAGAGCGCTTTGCCGGTTTCGAAGAATCGCGTTACGCCAGCGGTGAATACTTCGCTCAGTACGTTGAGCAACGCTGGCAGCCACGTACACCAGAAGTCGCCGCGCTGTTTGCCCGCGCGGGAATTACGTTACCGGGCCAGAAAGAGTGGCGGGAACTGCGTGAAGCGGTGATGAAGCACGGGATCTACAACCAGAATCTTCAGGCGATCCCACCGACGGGTTCTATCTCCTATATCAATCACGCGACGTCGAGCATTCACCCGATCGTGTCGAGGATTGAAATCCGTAAAGAAGGTAAAACTGGCCGCGTGTATTACCCGGCACCGTTTATGAATAACGACAATCAGGCGTTCTACCGGGATGCCTATGATATCGGTCCCGAAGCGATTATTGACACTTATGCCGAGGCCACGCGCCATGTCGATCAGGGGCTTTCTCTGACGCTTTTCTTCCGCGATACCGCCACCACGCGCGATATCAACAAGGCGCAGATTTACGCCTGGAAGAAAGGCATTAAAACGCTGTACTACATTCGCCTGCGTCAGATGGCCCTGCTGGGCACTGAAGTAGAAGGCTGCGTTTCCTGCTCGCTGTAAGCTCACCCTAAGGGGCGGATAACGCGCCCCGGAAGAAAAAAATATGACCTTAAAACGTGTACACGCTATTAACTGGAACCAGATCGAAGATGATAAAGATCTGGAAGTCTGGAACCGTCTGACCTCCAACTTCTGGCTGCCAGAAAAAGTGCCGCTCTCCAATGATATTCCCGCCTGGAACAGCCTGAATGCGGATGAACAGCAACTGACCATTCGCGTATTTACCGGGCTCACCTTGCTGGACACCATTCAGAATACCGTTGGCGCACCGGCATTGATGGCGGATGCGGTCACGCCACATGAAGAAGCGGTGATGTCTAACGTCAGCTTTATGGAAGCCGTGCATGCCCGCTCATACAGCTCGATCTTCTCAACGCTCTGTCATACCACCGATGTGGATGCCGCCTATGCCTGGAGCGAGGACAATCAACCGCTTCAGCGCAAAGCAGAAATCATTCTGGAACATTACCATCATGACGACCCGCTGAAGAAGAAGATTGCCAGCGTGTTCCTGGAGTCCTTCCTGTTCTATTCCGGTTTCTATTTACCGATGTACTGGTCAAGCCGCGGCAAGCTCACCAACACCGCCGACCTGATCCGTCTGATCATCAAAGATGAGGCGGTGCACGGTTACTACATCGGCTATAAGTACCAGAAAGCGCTGGAAAAAGAGCCCCCTGCCCGTCAGGATGAGCTGCAGCAATTTGCCGTAGAGTTACTGCTGGCGCTGTATGAAAACGAACTGGCCTATACCGAAGCCTTGTACGACGGCGTGGGCTGGAGCGAAGAGGTGAAAAAATTCCTGCATTACAACGCCAACAAGGCGCTGATGAACCTCGGTTATGAAGCCCTTTTCCCGGCAGAAATGACCGACGTGAACCCGGCCATCCTCTCCGCGCTATCGCCTAATGCCGATGAGAATCACGATTTTTTCTCCGGATCGGGGTCATCCTATGTGATGGGCAAAGCGGTCGATACGGAAGACGAAGACTGGAATTTTTAACTGCCTGCCAGATGGCTGCGCCCGGCAGCCATCTTTCCTCTCATCACCCGTCATTTATTTTTTATTAATCAGTCGTTCAACAAAAATTGAATGACAGATTAATGGCAGTTTTGTGTGGCATATTTGACAACAAATCACTGTTGCTGAGGCAATAATTCGGCGCTTTACTGGATGATCCTGAGCGAAATATTCATTTATTTTCCCGCACCTCAATTCGCCGCAATCCCTTACCCCTACTGAATTTTTCGGAGATCGCTGTCTCAGTGATAATTTCGCACTGCGCCTGAAGGGTTGTCTCAGAATCTCAGTGTGCTACGGTATAGCCCGCTAATATTCAACCAGGTAAAAGAAGAAATATAAGAAATTAACCGCTAACAAGGAATTTAAATATTGCATGGCAATTAAACTAGAAGTTAAGAATTTATATAAGGTATTTGGGGAAAATCCCGATCGTGCGTTTAAGCACATCGAGAAGGGGATCAGCAAAGAAGCACTGCTCGAGAAAACAGGACTCTCTCTCGGGGTGAAAGATGCCAGTCTGGCCATTGAAGAAGGCGAGATATTCGTGATCATGGGGTTGTCCGGTTCAGGAAAATCCACCATGGTTCGCCTTCTCAATCGTCTGATAGAACCCACCAGGGGTCAGGTCATCATTGATGGCGTCGATATTGCCAAAATATCCGACAGCGCGCTGCGTGAAGTTCGCAGAAATAAAATCAGCATGGTATTCCAGTCATTCGCATTAATGCCGCATATGTCAGTTCTGAATAATGCCGCATTTGGCATGGAATTAGCTGGCGTTCCGCTGCAGGAGCGTCAGGAAAAAGCGCTTGATGCACTGCGTCAGGTGGGCCTGGATAATTATGCTCATGCTTACCCGGACGAATTATCTGGCGGTATGCGCCAGCGTGTTGGATTAGCCCGCGCTCTGGCAATTAATCCGGATATTTTATTGATGGATGAAGCCTTCTCAGCACTTGATCCGTTAATCCGTACCGAAATGCAGGATGAGCTGGTGAAACTGCAGTCGCGCCACCAGCGCACCATCGTCTTTATTTCCCATGACCTTGATGAAGCCATGCGCATTGGCGACCGAATTGCCATTATGCAGGGCGGTGAAGTCATCCAGGTGGGAACCCCGGATGAGATCCTGAATAATCCGGCGAATGACTATGTCCGCACCTTCTTCCGCGGCGTGGATATCAGCCACGTGTACAGCGCGAAAGATATTGCCCGTCGCAGCGCGGGCGCATTGATGCGTAAAGCACCCGGCTTTGGCCCTCGCTCTGCGCTTAAGCTGTTGCAGGATGCTGACCGTGAATACGGCTACATTCTTGAAAAACAACGCTTCGTTGGTGTGGTTTCCACCGACTCCCTGAAAGCCGCGCTGGCTTCCGGTGAGGGTCTGGATGGCGCCATCCTTGCAACTCCTGCCGCCGTTCCTGGCGATACCTCGCTGAGCGACTTGCTGACTCACGTGGCTCAGGCACCTTGTGCCGTGCCGATTGTCGGTGAAGACCATCAGTACATCGGGATTATCTCCAAAGGCACGTTACTACAGGCATTAGACCGCGAAGGAGCCAGCAATGAGTGAACAAACAACCGCAACCGATCCATGGGCGGCCTCGAGCACGCCTGCGACGAACGCCCCTGCAGCCACCAGCGCACCGGCGACTGACAGCACCCAGTCTGCCGCCAGCAGCAGCGATCCCTGGTCTACCGCCGCGCCTTCTGATGGTGGCACCACGTCTTCAGCCCCTGCTGACGGCGGTTCCGCAACGTCTGCCCCAACAGACGCAGCACCCACAGGCGGTGGCGATGCATGGGGAACGCCATCAGGGGGTCATGATGCTGCGGCGGCCAGCGGCAGCGACTGGTTAAACAGCACGCCGGCGCCACAAGCCGAGCACTTCAACATTCTCGACCCGTTCCACAAAACGCTGATCCCGCTGGACAGCTGGGTGACCACCGGTATCGACTGGATCGTTTCCCACTTCCGTCCGGTGTTCCAGGGCATTCGTGTGCCGGTGGATTACATCCTCAGCGCTTTCCAGCAACTGCTGCTGGGTATGCCGGCGCCGGTCGCCATAGTGATTTTTGCCCTGATTGCCTGGCAGATGTCCAGCCTTGGAATGGGTATCGCCACCCTGGTCTCACTGATTGCGATTGGGGCGATTGGTGCCTGGTCACAGGCGATGGTCACGCTGGCGTTGGTTCTCACCGCCCTGCTGTTCTGTATTCTGATCGGTTTGCCGTTAGGCATTTGGCTGGCGAGATCTGACCGCGCGGCGAAAATTATCCGGCCGCTGTTGGATGCGATGCAAACCACCCCGGCCTTCGTGTATCTGGTGCCGATTGTCATGCTGTTCGGTATCGGCAACGTGCCGGGCGTGGTGGTCACCATTATCTTTGCACTGCCGCCGATTGTTCGTCTGACCATCCTGGGGATTAAGCAGGTGCCCGCCGATCTGATTGAAGCCGGTGAATCCTTTGGTGCCAGCCCACGTCAGATGCTGTTTAAAGTGCAGCTGCCGCTGGCGATGCCCACCATTATGGCTGGCGTAAACCAGACGCTGATGCTGGCACTGTCGATGGTGGTAATCGCCTCGATGATCGCAGTCGGCGGCCTGGGCCAGATGGTTCTGCGCGGAATTGGTCGTCTGGATATGGGTCTGGCTACCGTCGGTGGCGTGGGCATCGTTATCCTCGCCATTATCCTTGACCGTCTGACGCAGTCCGTTGGCCGCGACAGCCGCAGCCGGGGCGCTCGCCGCTGGTACAACACCGGACCACTGGGCCTGTTTACCCGTCCGTTTATCAAGTAACACCTTCTGCTGCTGGTGGCGTGCCCGCCGCGCCACCGGCAGCCCAAGCTACGATAACTCAAAAAAGGATATCCCATGCGTAAGACAGCATTGTTAGCCGCCGCATTGACTACCCTGGTCGCCACTCAGGTTTCCGCCGCCGATCTGCCAGGCAAAGGCATTACCGTTAAGCCGGTTCAAAGCACCATTTCAGAAGAAACCTTCCAGACCCTGCTGGTCAGCCGTGCGCTGGAAAAACTGGGTTACACCGTTGATCAGCCAAGTGAAGTGGATTACAACGTCGCCTATACCACTATCGCTGCGGGTGACGGCACCTTTATCGCCACTAACTGGAAGCCGTTGCATGATGATATGTACAACGCAGCCGGCGGCGATAAGAAGTTCTTCCGCGAAGGCACCTATGTTCAGGGTGCCGCACAGGGTTACCTGATCGACAAGAAAACCGCCGAGAAATACCACATTACCCGTATCGACCAGTTGAAAGATCCTAAGCTGGCGAAGCTGTTCGACAGCAACGGCGATGGCAAGGCTGACCTGACGGGTTGTACGCCAGGCTGGGGCTGTGAAGCGGTGATTAACCACCAGATCAAAGCCTATGACCTGAGCAATACCGTGGTGCATAACCAGGGTAACTATTCGGCGATGATTGCCGATACCATCACCCGCTTCAAAGAAGGTAAACCGATCCTGTATTACACCTGGACGCCTTATTGGGTGAGCGATGTGCTGGTTCCGGGCCGCGATACCGTCTGGCTGCAGGTACCCTTCTCTTCTATGCCTGGCGCACAGAAAGATGTGGATACCAAGCTGCCGAACGGCGCGAACTACGGTTTCCCGGTCAACACCATGCATATCGTCGCCAACAAAGCCTGGGCTGAGAAAAACCCGGCAGCGGCGAAATTGTTCTCAGAGATGAAGCTGCCTATTGCGGATATCAATGCACAGAACTCCCGTATGCATCAGGGCCAGTCTTCTGAAGCCGACATTAACGCGCACGTTGATGGCTGGATCAAAGGTCACCAGGCACAGTTTGATGGTTGGGTGAAAGACGCGATGTCTGCAGCGAAATAAACTGCATTCTTCGCGGTAGAAAGGGGTGGCGCTGGCGTCGCCCCTTTTTCGTACTGGTTTGTCCTGTTAATTAATCTGTGAGTGAAATAGTAATTTGAGTTACCATTGCCCCTCAGATTTTTACTACCATACTGAGCGCGATGAAATCCCCGCAAGCTGGTCTTACTCCCTCTCTGGTTGCCCTGATGTCCGTGGCAACAGGTCTGTCGGTTGCCTGTAACTATTATGTACAGCCCTTGCTGGAGACCGTCGCCCGCACGTTTCATCTTTCCGTTAATCAAGCCGGCTTTATCGTTACCACCGCCCAACTTGGCTATGCCGCCGGACTCCTGCTGTTGGTGCCGCTGGGAGATATGCTGGAACGCCGTGGCCTGATTGTCATCATGAGCCTGCTGGCGGCGGGAGGAATGGTGATCACCGCCCTTTCTCCAACACTTCCCTTAATGTTACTGGGCACCGTGCTCACCGGACTCTTCTCGGTTGTGGCGCAGATTCTGGTGCCCTTAGCCGCCACCCTGGCCGCGCCGGAAAAACGCGGCAAGGTGGTTGGCACGGTGATGAGCGGCTTGCTGCTGGGGATCCTGTTAGCCAGAACCGTCGCCGGTGGCCTTGCCCAACTCGGAGGATGGCGCACGGTGTATTGGGTCGCCAGCGTCCTTATGGTGCTGATGGCCCTGGCCTTATGGCGCTTTTTACCGCGCTTCAAGCAATCGGTTCCGTTGAACTACGTACAGTTGCTCAACTCTATTTTCAGCCTGTATGCGCATTCCCCTCTGTTAAGAACCCGCGCCATAACCGGCTGCCTCGCCTTCGCCAACTTCAGCGTGTTGTGGACATCGATGGCCTTCCTGCTGGCTTCCCCGCCTTATGGTTATTCTGAAGGGACCATCGGGTTACTGGGTTTGGTGGGTGCAGCGGGCGCACTGGCGGCAAGACAAGCCGGCACGCTGGCCGACAAAGGCAAAGCCCGCTTAACCACCACCGTCGGGCTGGCGATTATGCTGTGTTCCTGGGGGATCACCGCGCTGGGAAGTCACTCATTGATTGCATTAATCATTGGTATCATCCTGCTGGATTTAGCGGTGCAGGCCGTTCACATTACAAATCAGAGTGTTATCTACCGGCAGATGCCCGAGGCACGCAACCGCTTAACCGCCGGATATATGACCAGTTACTTTATCGGCGGTGCCGTGGGCTCGCTGGTTTCCGCGACGGCGTTTCAACATGCTGGCTGGTATGGCGTTTGTAGTGCCGGTGCTTTGTTAACTTTGCTTAATATTTTAAGCTGGTGGCGCGGCGCACATAATGAGCAGGCTACTTCTTAGCCTGCAAATAGTAAATTGCGTAAATTTCAGGGTGACTGCCCTGTTATGCGTTTACACACTCTGGTATGGTTAGTCTGCACTTATACAGGTTAGTTATTTTTTCGTATGAAACTATTAAGTCACAGGCAGGAAGACGTTCAGAATGTCCCGACAATTTGCCCCGCTCGCTGCACGTGATCTTCTTCTATTGTGTGTTGCTCGCAGCAACCAGCCTGTTTGTTTTAACCACATTATTGCGTCCCGGTGCTTTGCGTTGAGCGGTGGTGTCGATCCCCACAGCAGAGTAAAGGACCCGGCAAGAATACGACCATCTTGTTACTGAGTGTGCGGGTTGGAGCGTCGCTGTTTGATTCGCTCTTTGCGGTATTACCGCACGCCAATAAATCAACTCCGCCGTGACGGTGGGGGATTACCGGTCTGCAACTGAGCAGAGCCCGAGTCGCGCCAATCAGCAGAGTGCTGTTAACTGGCGTTCTCGGGCTTCTTCAGATTGATGACCGTTTTGAGCTTACCCTCAGGGGCTTAGGCTTATCAGGTATTACCTTTTATAACACCAGCAGTATCGCCCTTTTTGATGCTGCTGAGCGCCCTGGGTTATGGAGTGACCTGGAAATTACTGATGGTGTCCACTGGCATGTGAACAACCCCTGCCGACAGGATTGATGTTTTGACTTATCACCATCGATACGATACCAGTTGCAACTTATGAGGTCCCAGATGGAAAGTTCGTTTTCTCCCATTGAACAGATGCTAAATTTCCGCGCTAACCGCCAGAAAGATTTCCCTTTGCAGGAAATCATGTTGACGCGTCTGTGCATGCACATGCAGAGCAAACTGCTGGAAAACCGCAACAAAATGCTCAAGGCTCAGGGAATTAACGAGACGTTGTTTATGGCATTGATTACCCTTGATGCGCAGGAAAATCACAGCATTCAGCCTTCAGAACTTAGCGCTGCGCTGGGATCATCCCGCACCAACGCGACTCGCATTGCCGATGAACTGGAAAAACGCGGCTGGATTGAACGCCGTGAAAGCGATAGCGATCGCCGTTGCCTGCACCTGCACCTGACCGATAAAGGGAATGAGTTCCTGCGTCAGTTGCTGCCACCTCAGCATAAATGTCTGCAGCTGTTGTGGTCTTCACTGAATCCTTCAGAAAAATCTCAGCTCGAAGGGATCACCCGTAAGCTATTGACCCGACTGGATCAAATGGACGAAGAGGAAGTGGTCACCGCCCTTTCCAGATAACCTTTCCTTCAATAGCATATTGTGCGACAACCTGCCTGCCAGTAACCGCTATTTTAGACCGCAAATTTTTGATTTATGCCAGCGCTAACCCGCTGGCATTTTAGAATCCGGGCATGACTCATTTGAGCCATGCCCGGTTGGCATGGATAAGTGGAGAAGACCATGAGTGCAAATGCGGAGATCCAAAACCCGCAACCGCCGGCTAAAAAGAAGAAAACACGTAAAATAGCGTTACTTTTTCTTGCTGTGCTGTTCATTGTTATCGGGGTGGCTTACCTGGTGTACTGGTTTATGGTGTTGCGCCATTATCAGGATACCGATGATGCGTATGTTGCAGGCAACCAGGCGCAGGTGATGGCGCAGGTTTCAGGTAGCGTCAATAAGGTGTGGTTCGACAATACCGACTATGTCAAAAAAGGCGATGTGCTGGTCACGCTGGATAAAACCGATGCTCAACAGGCATTTGAAAAAGCGCAGACCGCTCTGGCGACAACGGTTCGTCAGACTCACCAGCTAATCATTAATGGTAAGCAGTATCAGGCTACCATCGATCTGCAAAAGACCGCGCTGGAACAGGCTCAGTCAGATTTAAAACGTCGCGAGCCTTTAGGGGCTGCGAACCTGATTGGTCGTGAAGACCTGCAACATGCGCGTGATGCCGTCGCCACCGCGAAAGCTCAGCTGGATGTTGCCACGCAGCAATACAATGCAAATCAGGCAATGATCCTCAACACGTCGCTGGAAAATCAGCCGGCGGTGAAACAGAGCGCGGCTGAACTGCGTGATGCCTGGCTGGCATTAGCACGTACCGAAGTGGTCAGTCCGGTTGATGGCTATGTTTCCCGCCGTAGCGTGCAGGTTGGTTCGCAAATCTCCTCCACCACGCCGCTGTTAGCCATCGTTCCGGCCAACAATTTGTGGGTCGATGCCAACTTCAAAGAGACTCAGTTAGCCGGCGTTCGCATCGGTCAGTCTGCCACCGTTGTCAGCGACATTTATGGTGACGACGTGGTTTATCACGGCAAAGTGGTCGGTCTGGACATGGGTACCGGTAGCGCCTTCTCGCTGCTGCCAGCACAGAACGCCACCGGCAACTGGATCAAAGTGGTTCAGCGTCTGCCGGTGCGTATTGAGCTGGATCCGAAGGAAGTCGCCCAGCATCCACTGCGTATAGGTCTGTCTACGCTGGTGACGGTCGATACCACCAATACCGATGGCGGCGTGCTGGCCACCAGCGTGCGCTCTGCGCCAGCTTATGAAACCAATGCGCTGGCTCTGGATCTGGCGCCTGCGGACAAGATGATTGCTGAAATCATCCGCGCCAATGCAGGTTAAGCAAGCGGGAGGCTGTTATGGCACAAAAACCGCTTGAGGGTACTCAGCTTGTTCTGATGACCATCGCGCTGTCGCTGGCCACGTTTATGCAGGTGTTGGACTCCACCATCGCCAACGTGGCTATCCCGACCATCGCCGGTAACCTGGGCGCTTCAAACTCTCAGGGCACCTGGGTTATCACGTCGTTTGGGGTGGCTAACGCCATCTCCATCCCGATTACCGGCTGGCTGGCCAAGCGCGTAGGCGAAGTGAAGCTGTTCCTGTGGTCCACGGCGGCGTTTGCCGTGGCTTCCTGGCTGTGCGGCATGTCCGACAGCCTGACCATGCTGATCTTCTTCCGCGTGGTTCAGGGTGTGGTCGCAGGCCCGCTGATCCCGCTTTCACAGAGTTTGCTGCTCAACAACTATCCGCCAGCGAAGCGAAGCGTCGCCCTGTCGTTATGGGCGATGACGGTGATTGTGGCGCCCATTTGCGGGCCGATCCTCGGTGGCTGGATCAGTGATAACTATCACTGGGGTTGGATCTTCTTTATCAACGTGCCGATTGGCGTGGTGGTAGTGATGCTGACGCTGCAAACCTTGCGAAACCGGGAAACGGAGACCGTGATCAGGCCGATAGATACCGTCGGGCTGGTGTTGCTGGTCGTTGGCATAGGCTGCCTGCAGGTGATGTTGGACCGGGGTAAAGAGCTGGACTGGTTCAGCTCACCAGAAATAGTTGTGTTGACGGTGGTGGCGGTCATCGCTTTGCTTGTCCTGTTGGTGTGGGAGCTGACGGATGACCATCCGATTGTGGATTTATCGCTGTTCAAATCGCGAAACTTCACCATTGGCTGCCTGTCGATCAGTCTGGCCTATATGCTCTATTTCGGCTCGATTGTCCTGTTGCCGCAGTTGCTACAGGAAGTCTATGGCTACACGGCAACCTGGGCGGGGCTGGCTTCGGCACCGGTGGGAATATTGCCGGTGATCCTGTCGCCGATCATCGGCCGGTTCGCGCATAAGCTGGATATGCGAAAACTGGTGACCTTCAGCTTCATCATGTATGCCGTCTGCTTCTACTGGCGAGCGTATACGTTTGAACCGGGAATGGATTTTGGCGCCTCGGCGTGGCCGCAATTTATTCAGGGCTTTGCGGTGGCCTGCTTCTTTATGCCACTGACCACCATCACCCTTTCCGGGCTTCCTCCCGATCGGATGGCGGCGGCCTCAAGCCTGTCGAACTTTACGCGAACCCTGGCGGGCTCCATCGGCACCTCGATCACCACAACCATGTGGACCGATCGGGAATCGATGCACCACAGCTACCTTAGCGAGTCAGTGAACGCTTACAACGTTATCTCGCAGGAGATGTATACCAAGCTGGAGCAACTGGGAATGACCCACGATCAGGCCTCGGCCTGGATTGCCCAACAGATCACCAATCAGGGGCTGATTATCTCCGCCAATGAGATCTTCTGGGCGTCGGCGGCGGTGTTCCTGTTCCTGCTGGTATTGATCTGGTTCGCCCGTCCGCCATTTGGTGCTGGCGGTGGCGGCAGTGGCGCACACTGACGATTGCTGAGTTTCAGCCAAAAAAAACGGGCCCTTGCGGGGCCCGTTTTTCTTTAGAGCAACAGCTTAAGCGTTCTGACGCCACCATTCTGCCAGCAGAATGCCGGTCGCTACCGAAACGTTAAGACTCTCAACGTTGCCGGTGCCGCCGATAGAGACGCTCAGATCGCCCTGTTGCCAGGTGCTGTCTGACAGACCATCACGTTCCTGTCCCAGAACCAGTACCGTTTTCGCTGGCAGTTCAGCCTGCGCTAACGGGGTTCCTTTATGACTTGACGTGGTGACGATGGTATAGCCCGCCTTACGGAATGCATTCAACCCTTCAGCAAAGCTTTCGCCGCTGATGGCCTGAACATGCTCTGCTCCACCTTCTGCCGTGCGCACTGCGGCACCGGACTCCAGTAAAGAAGCATCATCCACCAGCAACCCTTTCGCACCAAAGTGCGCACAGCTGCGCATCATGCCGCCCAGGTTGTGTGGATTACCAATCTGCTCTAAAGCAACAACACAATCTTTCTCGCCCGCGTTGGAAAGCCATTCGCTGACTGGCATTCCGACACGTTTTTTGATCAAGAAGCAGACGCCACCGTGGTGCTCTGTGCCGGACGCTTTGACCAGTTCGGCCTCGTCCACCACATGATAAGCCTTACGGTTAGCCGCCATCCATTTCAGCGCCTCGCGGAAACGCGGGGTCACTTCCTGGACAAACCAGGCACGCACGATGCAGTCAGGACGGCTCTGGAACAGGGCCTGGCAGGCGTTTTCGCCATACACACGCGTCTCTTCCAAACGTTGACGGCGGATCTGCTCCGGGTCGATATAGCTTTTTCCGCTGATGCCACCGTGATCCGGTTTGCTGTCATCAATTGCAGACGGAGCGCGTGAAACCGTACGCCATGGTGAATCACCCGGTGCTACGTCGCGATCGCGCCCGCCACGCGGTTTGCTGTCTGTGTTACTACGTGAAGAAGGACGACGACTGCCATCCTGACGAGGTCCACCTTTACCCGTGCGGGGATTTTGCCCGCCCTTGCTACTCTCGTCATCACCGCGGACATACATCACTTTGACTTTGCCGCTTTTACCTTTAAATTCGTCGTTCATTTTCCCTCCACCTGGCTGAGCGCGAAGCGCGCAGAGTACCTGATGTGGCGGCGCTTAGCTATCAACTTCCACTAAAACCGCGTTGCACGCGTTATCCGGGCAGAGAGCGCGCTTCTCCCGGGTTGAAGATGCTGAAAATTCTGTCAGCCACAGCCTATTATACCCATTGAACAAACCACTTTGTTGGCTGAGACTCTCTCAACCATAATTATCGTCACTTTTACTCAGGAATGCGGTAAGTGAATGCTTACCCCCTACTCATCACCGAGGTGAATCAATGAATACGGTTTGTGCTTCATGCCAGGCGACGAATCGCGTTCCGCCAGAGCGTATCACTGATGGCGCGAAATGCGGCCGCTGCGGCAGCGAATTATTTACCGGTGAAGTGGTTAACGCCACTGCCGCCACGCTGGATAAATATCTGCAGGATGAACTGCCTGTGGTGATCGACTTCTGGGCGCCGTGGTGTGGCCCTTGCGTCAACTTCGCCCCGGTTTATGAAAACGTCGCTGACGAACGTAACGGTAAAGTGCGCTTTATTAAGGTGAACACCGAAGCGGAGCCTGAGCTTAGCGCCCGTTTCCGTATCCGCAGTATTCCTACCATTATGGTGTATAAGCAGGGCAAGATGGTCGATATGCTCAATGGCGCAATGCCGAAGACGCAATTCGATGAATGGCTGAACGAAAACATCTGATCTTCCCTCCGTGGTCAGGCTTGCCTGGCCACTACTGCTTAACCGCCAATCCCGTTAGAATGACGTTTTCCTCAGATTAACGCTCATGACTGAAAACGCTGTCCTGCGCCTGCGCGCCGAACGCCTTGCTCGCGCCACTCGCCCCTTCCTGGCACGCGGAAACCGTACCATTCGTTGCCAACGCTGCCTGCTGCCGAGGAAAAACTGCCTGTGCGCAACGATGGCGCCGCAGCAAGCCCGCAGCCGTTTCTGTCTGGTGATGTTTGATACAGAACCAATGAAGCCAAGCAATACCGGTCGCTTAATTGCTGATATACTGCCGGACACGCAAGCCTTTGGTTGGTCACGCATCGATCCCGATCCGGCACTGCTGGCGGCGGTGCAAAATCCCGATGTTCAGCCGGTAGTCGTTTTCCCCGAGTCCTATGCCGATGCCGGGCGTCCGGTGATGAACATCCCGCCGATGACAGGCAAACCGCCCCTCTTTATCATGCTCGATGGCACCTGGACTGAAGCCCGTAAGATGTTCCGTAAAAGCCCCTGGCTGGATACCTTCCCGGTGATGTCGTTGACGCTGACCAGACCGTCGAACTATCAGTTGCGTGAAGTGCATGGCGAAGGTCAGCACTGTACCGCGGAAGTGGCGGCTGAGCTGCTGCTTCAGGCAGGTGATACTGCGGCCGGTGAAGCGCTGTTCCGCCATTTCGACCTGTTCCGCCATCGCTATTTAGCCGGCAAACCGCATCACCCACTTCATCAAAATGCGGCTTCGCACGAGGAAGTTATTCCCTGATCGCTTTATCCTTAACGCTGTTTTCCGGCTGAGTGCGGCAGACTGGCCAGAAAGCGTTAGAATCAGGATGAATCTTTTCGAAGGGAGGGGAAATGAGCCAACGCGGATTAGAAGCGCTGTTAAGACCTAAATCGATTGCGGTGATTGGTGCCTCTTCACGACCGGATCGCGCTGGGTATCTGATGATGCGTAACCTGCTGGCGGGCGGTTTTAACGGCCCAATCCTGCCGGTCAACCCGAAATACCAGGCCGTTTGTGGCGTGCTCACCTGGCCTGATATCGCCAGCCTGCCCTTATCACCCGATCTTGCTGTCCTCTGTACCCATGCCAGCCGCAACCTCGACTTGCTGAAAGCGCTGGGTGAGCGCGGCTGTAAAGCCTGCATCATTCTTTCGGCGCCCGCCAGTCAGCTTGATGCGCTAAAGCAGTGTGCCAGCGAGTGGCAAATTCGTCTGCTTGGCCCCAACAGTCTTGGCCTGCTGGCTCCCTGGCAGGGCTTAAACGCCAGCTTCTCCCCTGTCCCGATTCAACAGGGAAAACTCGCCTTTATCTCTCAGTCTGCCGCAGTTTCTAATACTATCCTGGATTGGGCTCAGCAACGGCAACTCGGATTTTCCTGGTTTATTGCACTTGGCGACAGCCTGGATATTGATGCCGACGACCTGCTGGATTTCCTCGCCAGAGATGGCAAAACCAGCGCGATCCTGCTCTATCTGGAGCATCTCAGCGACGCCCGGCGCTTTGTTTCTGCGGCGCGCAGTGCTTCAAGGAATAAACCGATTCTGGTGATCAAAAGCGGTCGCAGTCAGCAGGCACAACAATTACTGAAAACCCATGCCGGCCTTGATGCCGCCTGGGATGCCGCTATCCAGCGCGCGGGTTTGTTGCGGGTACAGGACACCCATGAGCTGTTCTCAGCGGTAGAAACGCTTAGCCATATGCGCCCGTTGCGCGGCGAGCGGTTGATGATCGTCAGTAATGGCGCGGCCCCCGCGGCACTTGCGCTTGATGCGCTGGATGCCAGAAACGGCAAGCTGGCACAATTAAGTGAGGAACTGCTCACTGACCTGCAAAGCCTGCTGCCTGATGAGATCAGCGCAGGTAATCCGCTGGATTTAAAGGATGATGCCACACCGGATCGCTATCTTCAGGTGGTCTCGCGCTTGCTGGATAGCCAGGACATTGACGCGCTGATGATTATTCACGCTCCCAGCGCTGTCGCACCCGCCACGCTGACTGCACAAAGGCTGATTGAAACCATCCTTAAACATCCCCGCGCCAAACAGATTTCTCTGTTGACCAACTGGTGCGGAGAGTTCTCTTCACTGGATGCGCGCCGGTTGTTCAGTGATGCCGGTATCCCAACCTACCGCACGCCTGAAGGGACGGTCACCGCCTTTATGCATATGGTGGAGTACCGTCGCAACCAGAAGCAGTTGCGTGAAACGCCGGCTCTGCCGCCGAACCTGACGGCGAATACCGCTGAGGCTCATCATTTGATCCGCCAGGCGCTGGAAGATGGCGCCATTACGCTCGACACGCATGAAGTTCAGGCCATTTTACGCGCCTATGGGCTCAATACATTGCCAACCTGGATTGCTAGCGACAGTGCCGAAGCGGTGCACATCGCCGGTCAGATTGGCTATCCCGTTGCGCTGAAACTGCGGTCGCCGGACATTCCCCATAAGTCGGAGGTTCAGGGTGTGATGCTGTATCTGCGCACCGCCAGCGAAGTTGAGCAGGCAGCAGAAGCCATTATCGATCGCGTCAAACTGGCCTTGCCGCAGGCAAATATTCATGGGCTTTTAGTGCAAAGCATGGCCAACCGTGCCGGAGCCCAGGAGTTAAGAATTGTGGTAGAACAGGACCCGGTGTTTGGACCGATGATCATGCTGGGAGAAGGTGGCATTGAGTGGCAAGCCGACAAACAGGCGGTGGTTGCTTTACCGCCGCTGAATATGACGCTGGCGCGCTATCTGGTTATTCAGGCCATCAAGAGCGGTAAAATCCGCAGCCGCAGCGCGCTCCAGCCGCTGGATATTGCCGGCATCAGCCAGGTGCTCGTGCAGGTTTCCAACCTGATCGTTGATTGCCCTGAGATCGTGCGGCTGGACATTCATCCTCTACTGGCGTCGGGGTCTGAATTCTCACTGCTGGATGTCACCATGCAACTGGCTGATTTTGTCGGCGATCCCGAAGCGCGTCTGGCTATTCGCCCTTATCCTCATGCGCTTGAAGAATGGGTTGAGATGAAAAATGGCGAGAGCTGCCTGTTCCGCCCGATCCTGCCTGAAGATGAGCCGTTGTTACGCCAGTTCATTAGCCGGGTGACGAAGGAAGATCTTTATTATCGCTATTTCAGTGAGATCAATGAGTTCACTCATGACGATTTGGCTAACATGACGCAGATCGACTACGATCGAGAGATGGCCTTTGTTGCTGTCCGTCAGCAAAATGGCAGTGATGAGATCATTGGTGTGACGCGTGCTATTTCCGATGCCGATAACATCGATGCGGAGTTTTCCGTGCTGGTACGTTCCGATCTTAAAGGGCTGGGCCTGGGTCGGCGGCTGCTGGAGAAAATGATTATCTATACCCGTCAACATGGGTTACAGCAGTTAAACGGTATTACCATGCCGGGCAATCAGGGGATGATTACGCTGGCACGCAAACTGGGATTTAGGGTTGATGTGCAGATTGAAGACGGCATTGTGGCCCTTTCGCTGCCTTTTTCGCCACCCTGATAATGTCTGGAAACGTAAAACTAAAACCATCGGGCCCGACTAATGGTAATATTCGCGGTTAGGGTGATGATTTTATGGCAAAAGGCCATTCTATGAACAGAGAAGATACGCACTGTGATGTTGTCTAAATTCAAACGTAATAAACACCAACAGCACCTTGCGCAACTGCCAAAACTGTCTCAGTCGGCTGCTGACTTCACGACGCTGTATTCAGCGGCTGATTTCCGTAAGACTTTGCTTGAGAAAATCGCCGGTGCGAAACATCGTATCTGTATTGTGGCGCTTTATCTGGAAAACGATGACGGTGGTCGCAGCATTCTCAACGCGCTGTATGAAGCCAAACGCCTTCGCCCTGAGCTGGATGTCCGTGTCCTTGTGGACTGGCACCGCGCACAGCGTGGTCGTATTGGCGCAGCGCGTACGGCAACCAATGCCGACTGGTATTGTGAGTTGGCAGATGCTCACCCTGACATTCACATCACCGTTTATGGCGTGCCGGTAAATACCCGTGAAGCCTTAGGCGTGCTGCATCTGAAAGGGTCGATCATCGATGATACCCTTTTTTACACCGGTGCCAGCCTCAATGACGTCTACTTGCATCAGCATGATAAATACCGTTATGACCGCTATCAGCTGATTACCAATCCCACGCTGGCTAACACCATGTTCGACTGGATAGAAACCAACCTTATCCAGGCTGAAGCGGTGCATCGTCTCGATCAGCATGAGCGGCCAAAAAGTCCGGAAATCAAAAATGAAACTCGTCAGTTCCGCCAGGATCTGCGCGGGTTTGATTATGAGTTCGAAGGCGATGCCAATAATGAACAGTTGGCAGTGACTCCGTTAGTTGGGCTGGGCAAACGCAGCCTGCTCAACAAAACCATCTTCCACCTGATGCCTTGTGCTGAGCAAAAGCTGACGCTCTGTACTCCGTACTTCAATATGCCCGCCATCCTGGTGCGCAACATTATCTGGTTACTGCGTCAGGGCCGCGAAGTTGAGATCATCGTCGGGGATAAAACGGCGAATGACTTCTACATCCCTGAAGATCAGCCGTTCAAGATTATCGGTGCCCTGCCTTACCTGTATGAGATCAACCTGCGCCGCTTCCTGAGCCGTTTGCAATATTACGTCACTAACGGCCAGTTGACGGTTCGCCTGTGGAAAGACGGCGAGAACAGCTACCATCTTAAAGGCATGTGGGTAGATGACGAATGGCTGCTTATTACCGGGAATAACCTGAATCCGCGCGCATGGCGTCTCGATCTGGAAAATGCCGTCCTCATCCACGATCCACTCCAGCAGCTGGTTGAGCAAAGCCGCCACGAGCTGGCGCTGATCCGTCAAAACACCACCGTGGTTGAACACTTCCGCGATCTGGAAAGCATTGCCGATTACCCGCTTAAAGTGCGTAAGCTGATCCGCCGTCTGCGCCGTATCCGTATCGACAGGCTGATTAGCCGCATTCTGTAAGTTCGCTTAAATCAGGCCCTGTCAGTGACGGGGCTTTTTTTTAAGGAGAAGTAATGCGCAAACTCGTGTTGCTGATGGTTCTCTGTTGCACCGGTTGTACCCATATGGCCAACGACAGCTGGACCGGCAAGGATAAAGCGGAGCATTTTGTTTCCTCTGCGGTACTGTCGGCGGCGGGAAGTGCTTATGGCGATAAACAACACTGGAGCGAAGGCCGAAGCGCCAGCTTTGGCTTGATGTTTGCGCTCAGTTTGGGCGCGGCGAAAGAGTTGTACGACAGTCGGGAGGGAGGTTCTGGCTGGAGCTGGAAAGATTTCAGTTGGGATGTAGCCGGTGCTGCCACCGGCTACACGTTATGGAGTCTTGCCCGTTAAAGCTTGATGCCATTCCCTCTTCGGTGCAGCATCAGCGACACCAGGAATGCAACGGCCCCCATCGCCGAGACATACCAGAAGAAGCTGGTCTCGCTGCCCGCCGCCTTCAGCGACAACGCCACATATTCTGCTGAACCGCCAAACAAAGCGTTGGCTACCGCGTAAGACAGTCCCACACCTAACGCGCGTACCTCCGGTGGAAACATCTCTGCCTTCAGGATCCCACTGATCGACGTGTAGAAGCTGGTGATCAGCAGTGAGATCATGACCAGTCCAAATGCCCCCCACGGACTGCTGATGTTTTGCAGCAATGTCAGCACCGGCACGGTACATATCGCCGCCAGCCCACCAAAGATCAGCATTGAGCTCCGGCGTCCAATTTTATCTGACAACGCTCCAATCAACGGCTGAATCAGCATAAAAATGAACAGTGCAGCGGTCATCAGCATACTGGCCGTTCGCGCATCCATACCCGACGTGTTTACCAGATACTTCTGCATATAGGTGGTAAAGGTATAGAAGCTTAGCGAGCCGCCCGCCGTAAAACCAAGCACCATAATAAACGCGCGACGGTGTTTCCACAGACCTCTCAACGATCCGGCATCTTTATGCTGACGGGTTTTCTGATCGGATGTTTCATTCAGGGAACGGCGCAGATAGAGTGCAACGACGGCCAGCACGGCTCCGATTGCGAACGGTATTCTCCAGCCCCATGCACGAAGTTCTTCATCACTCAGGATCTGCTGCAACACCACCACGGTTAGCAGTGCCATCAATTGCCCACCAATCAGGGTGACATACTGGAATGAAGCATAGAATCCCTTCTTCCCTTCTACAGCGACTTCACTCATATAGGTTGCGCTGGTGCCGTACTCGCCGCCTACAGACAGCCCCTGGAACAAACGCGCTAACAGTAGTAAAGCCGGCGCCCAGACACCGATGGTGTCGTAACCCGGTAAACAGGCAATCACCAGCGATCCGAAACACATCATGCAGACCGAAATCAGCATTGATTTCTTACGACCGTGCTTGTCGCCAATGTAGCCAAACAGCCAGCCACCGATGGGTCGCATCAGAAAGCCAGCGGCAAAGACGCCTGCGGTCTGTAACAGCTGAGTTGTTGGGTTTCCTGACGGGAAAAAGACGTGAGCAAAATAGAGAGAACAGAATGAATAGACATAAAAATCAAACCATTCGACCAGATTCCCTGATGATGCACCAACAATTGCCCAGATACGTTGGCGCGTGGAGAGCGCATCGGCCGTAGCCTCAGGCTGCCGTTCTGACGTGGCATCTGCCATAGAATTAACCTCTTTTATTATTCCTTGCTAATAATTAGCGATAGAAGTGAAACAACAACCGGTAGTAAACCTTACCGGCAAGATGTTAATGAATTGTTTTAAGTATTAACGTTACAGAACTGTGAAGCAGGTCGGATTATAGAGTAAGTGTTTAAGATCGCCATAAATGAAGGGCGTGGTGCGTCAGCACGGCGTTTTAGTTTTCTGGTTTTGGGGTGCTTCAGGATTTCAGTGGTGGGTTTTGGCCGTTATCAGGCGGGCCTGGGGAGTCCGGGAGCCGTTTTGAGGCGGGTCTGGCGTGGATTTTTGCTTTTTACGCACACAAAAAAGCCCCATGCTTTCGCATGAGGCTTGTCTGCTTGTTTGATGCCTGGCAGTTCCCTACTCTCGCATGGGGAGACCCCACACTACCATCGGCGCTACGGCGTTTCACTTCTGAGTTCGGCATGGGGTCAGGTGGGACCACCGCGCTAAAGCCGCCAGGCAAATTCTGTTATTCACGCCGCCATAGGGCCGCGCAAATTTATCCGGTTCAAGCTGAAAATATTGTTCGTGTCTCTCAGACACCACCAGAACGCTTCTGGTGTTGTAAGGTTAAGCCTCACGGGTCATTAGTACCGGTTAGCTCAACGCATCGCTGCGCTTACACACCCGGCCTATCAACGTCGTAGTCTTCAACGTCCCTTCAGGGGCCTTAAAGGCCCAGGGAAGATTCATCTCGAGGCAAGTTTCGCGCTTAGATGCTTTCAGCGCTTATCTTTTCCGCACTTAGCTACCGGGCAATGCCATTGGCATGACAACCCGAACACCAGTGGTGCGTTCACTCCGGTCCTCTCGTACTAGGAGCAACCCCTCTCAATCTTCCAGCGCCCACGGCAGATAGGGACCGAACTGTCTCACGACGTTCTAAACCCAGCTCGCGTACCACTTTAAACGGCGAACAGCCGTACCCTTGGGACCTACTTCAGCCCCAGGATGTGATGAGCCGACATCGAGGTGCCAAACACCGCCGTCGATATGAACTCTTGGGCGGTATCAGCCTGTTATCCCCGGAGTACCTTTTATCCGTTGAGCGATGGCCCTTCCATTCAGAACCACCGGATCACTATGACCTGCTTTCGCACCTGCTCGAGCCGTCACTCTCGCAGTCAAGCTAGCTTATGCCATTGCACTAACCTCACGATGTCCGACCGTGATTAGCTAACCTTCGTGCTCCTCCGTTACTCTTTAGGAGGAGACCGCCCCAGTCAAACTACCCACCAGACACTGTCCCCACGCCGGATTACGGCGCCAGGTTAGAACATCAAACGTTAAAGGGTGGTATTTCAAGGTTGGCTCCACGCAGACTGGCGTCCACGCTTCAAAGCCTCCCACCTATCCTACACATCAAGGTTCAATATTCAGTGTCAAGCTATAGTAAAGGTTCACGGGGTCTTTCCGTCTTGCCGCGGGTACACTGCATCTTCACAGCGAGTTCAATTTCACTGAGTCTCGGGTGGAGACAGCCTGGCCATCATTACGCCATTCGTGCAGGTCGGAACTTACCCGACAAGGAATTTCGCTACCTTAGGACCGTTATAGTTACGGCCGCCGTTTACCGGGGCTTCGATCAAGAGCTTCTCCTTGCGGATAACCCCATCAATTAACCTTCCGGCACCGGGCAGGCGTCACACCGTATACGTCCACTTTCGTGTTTGCACAGTGCTGTGTTTTTAATAAACAGTTGCAGCCAGCTGGTATCTTCGACTGGCTTCAGCTCCGGGAGCAAGTCCCTTCACCTACGCGCCAGCGTGCCTTCTCCCGAAGTTACGGCACCATTTTGCCTAGTTCCTTCACCCGAGTTCTCTCAAGCGCCTTGGTATTCTCTACCTGACCACCTGTGTCGGTTTGGGGTACGATTCCGTGTTACCTGATGCTTAGAGGCTTTTCCTGGAAGCAGGGCATTTGTTACTTCAGCACCGTAGTGCCTCGTCATCACACCTCAGCGTTAAAAGAGTCCGGATTTACCTAAACTCTCCGCCTACATGCTTAAACCGGGACAACCGTCGCCCGGCTAACATAGCCTTCTCCGTCCCCCCTTCGCAGTAACACCGAGTACAGGAATATTAACCTGTTTCCCATCGACTACGCCTTTCGGCCTCGCCTTAGGGGTCGACTCACCCTGCCCCGATTAACGTTGGACAGGAACCCTTGGTCTTCCGGCGAGCGGGCTTTTCACCCGCTTTATCGTTACTTATGTCAGCATTCGCACTTCTGATACCTCCAGCAGACCTCACAGTCCACCTTCGACGGCTTACAGAACGCTCCCCTACCCAACAACGCATAAGCGTCGCTGCCGCAGCTTCGGTGCATGGTTTAGCCCCGTTACATCTTCCGCGCAGGCCGACTCGACCAGTGAGCTATTACGCTTTCTTTAAATGATGGCTGCTTCTAAGCCAACATCCTGGCTGTCTGTGCCTTCCCACATCGTTTCCCACTTAACCATGACTTTGGGACCTTAGCTGGCGGTCTGGGTTGTTTCCCTCTTCACGACGGACGTTAGCACCCGCCGTGTGTCTCCCGTGATAACATTCTTCGGTATTCGCAGTTTGCATCGGGTTGGTAAGCCGGGATGGCCCCCTAGCCGAAACAGTGCTCTACCCCCGAAGATGAGTTCACGAGGCGCTACCTAAATAGCTTTCGGGGAGAACCAGCTATCTCCCGGTTTGATTGGCCTTTCACCCCCAGCCACAAGTCATCCGCTAATTTTTCAACATTAGTCGGTTCGGTCCTCCAGTTAGTGTTACCCAACCTTCAACCTGCCCATGGCTAGATCACCGGGTTTCGGGTCTATACCCTGCAACTTAACGCCCAGTTAAGACTCGGTTTCCCTTCGGCTCCCCTATACGGTTAACCTTGCTACAGAATATAAGTCGCTGACCCATTATACAAAAGGTACGCAGTCACACCACGAAGGTGCTCCCACTGCTTGTACGTACACGGTTTCAGGTTCTGTTTCACTCCCCTCGCCGGGGTTCTTTTCGCCTTTCCCTCACGGTACTGGTTCACTATCGGTCAGTCAGGAGTATTTAGCCTTGGAGGATGGTCCCCCCATATTCAGACAGGATGTCACGTGTCCCGCCCTACTCATCGAACTCACAGCAAGTGCATTTTTGTGTACGGGAGTATCACCCTGTACCCTGCGACTTTCCAGACGCTTCCACTAATGCACAAACTGATTCAGGTTCTGGGCTGTTCCCCGTTCGCTCGCCGCTACTGGGGGAATCTCGGTTGATTTCTTTTCCTCTGGGTACTTAGATGTTTCAGTTCCCCAGGTTCGCCTTGCAACACTATGTATTCATGTTGCAATGATGCACCAAAGTGCACCGGGTTTCCCCATTCGGGTATCGTCGGTTATTACGGTTCATATCACCTTACCGACGCTTATCGCAGATTAGCACGCCCTTCATCGCCTCTGACTGCCTAGGCATCCACCGTGTACGCTTAGTCACTTAACCTCACAACCCACAAGCGTCCCGAAAGACACATTGCTGTTGTAAGCATTTGAGAGACTCGAACATATCGTTGATTTCATTCTTATTACGGAGAATGAAAACGACATGTCGTTTCAATTTTCAGCTTGTTCCGGATTGTTAAAGAGCAAATATCTCAAACGTGACTCGTCCTTGCGGAGAGAATCAGTTTTGAGATACGGGTTGATAATGTCTTTCACTCATTATCAGGAGATGGCGTCCCCAAGGGGATTCGAACCCCTGTTACAGCCGTGAAAGGGCAGTGTCCTGGGCCTCTAGACGATGGGGACTCTGTTACTGTTGCTCATTACGTTTTCTATCAGACAATCTGTTGTGGACACTACGCGGGAGAGTATCTTCAGGTAAGGAGGTGATCCAACCGCAGGTTCCCCTACGGTTACCTTGTTACGACTTCACCCCAGTCATGAATCACAAAGTGGTAAGCGCCCTCCCGAAGGTTAAGCTACCTACTTCTTTTGCAACCCACTCCCATGGTGTGACGGGCGGTGTGTACAAGGCCCGGGAACGTATTCACCGTAGCATTCTGATCTACGATTACTAGCGATTCCGACTTCACGGAGTCGAGTTGCAGACTCCGATCCGGACTACGACGCACTTTGTGAGGTCCGCTTGCTCTCGCGAGTTCGCTTCTCTTTGTATGCGCCATTGTAGCACGTGTGTAGCCCTGGCCGTAAGGGCCATGATGACTTGACGTCATCCCCACCTTCCTCCGGTTTGTCACCGGCAGTCTCCTTTGAGTTCCCGACATTACTCGCTGGCAACAAAGGATAAGGGTTGCGCTCGTTGCGGGACTTAACCCAACATTTCACAACACGAGCTGACGACAGCCATGCAGCACCTGTCTCACGGTTCCCGAAGGCACTAAGGCATCTCTGCCGAATTCCGTGGATGTCAAGGCCAGGTAAGGTTCTTCGCGTTGCATCGAATTAAACCACATGCTCCACCGCTTGTGCGGGCCCCCGTCAATTCATTTGAGTTTTAACCTTGCGGCCGTACTCCCCAGGCGGTCGACTTAACGCGTTAGCTCCGGAAGCCACGCCTCAAGGGCACAACCTCCAAGTCGACATCGTTTACGGCGTGGACTACCAGGGTATCTAATCCTGTTTGCTCCCCACGCTTTCGCACCTGAGCGTCAGTCTTTGTCCAGGGGGCCGCCTTCGCCACCGGTATTCCTCCAGATCTCTACGCATTTCACCGCTACACCTGGAATTCTACCCCCCTCTACAAGACTCTAGCCTGCCAGTTTCAAATGCAGTTCCCAGGTTAAGCCCGGGGATTTCACATCTGACTTGACAGACCGCCTGCGTGCGCTTTACGCCCAGTAATTCCGATTAACGCTTGCACCCTCCGTATTACCGCGGCTGCTGGCACGGAGTTAGCCGGTGCTTCTTCTGCGGGTAACGTCAATCGACAAGGTTATTAACCTTATCGCCTTCCTCCCCGCTGAAAGTACTTTACAACCCGAAGGCCTTCTTCATACACGCGGCATGGCTGCATCAGGCTTGCGCCCATTGTGCAATATTCCCCACTGCTGCCTCCCGTAGGAGTCTGGACCGTGTCTCAGTTCCAGTGTGGCTGGTCATCCTCTCAGACCAGCTAGGGATCGTCGCCTAGGTGAGCCATTACCCCACCTACTAGCTAATCCCATCTGGGCACATCCGATGGTGTGAGGCCCGAAGGTCCCCCACTTTGGTCCGAAGACGTTATGCGGTATTAGCTACCGTTTCCAGTAGTTATCCCCCTCCATCAGGCAGTTTCCCAGACATTACTCACCCGTCCGCCACTCGTCACCCGAGAGCAAGCTCTCTGTGCTACCGTTCGACTTGCATGTGTTAGGCCTGCCGCCAGCGTTCAATCTGAGCCATGATCAAACTCTTCAATTAAAAGTTCGATTTGCTGAAACAAGTTCAGCGGTGCTCAAGTGTAAAACGTCATAATGAATTTCATTATGTGTTCACTCTTAAGGCTTGATATTTTTTTGCGCCTTGCGGCGCTGATATCAATCCTGCGAGTGCCCACACAGATTGTCTGATAAATTGTTAAAGAGCGTTGCGGTAAGTGCCTTAGCGCCTTACTGCGAGGTGGCGTATATTACGCTTTCCTCCTTCAGAGTCAACTTCTTTTTGGGAAGTTTTTCTCTGGCGATTCAGCTTCCTGAACCTCTGACCCGGTGACTCGTAAGTCGTTGTTCCGTGTCAGTGGAGGCGCAGTATAGGGAATTTCTGGAGACTGACAAGGGCTAAATGCAAAAAAACATTCAACCGCTCAATTTTCAACCCAAAACGCCAAATTGGCCCCTTTTACGACCACTTATTAAACAAAAATGGGCCCGAAGGCCCATTTTTATTTTTACCGCGATTACTGCTGAGCCACTATGGCATCGTCTTTTACATCCATTTCGATCGTTTTACCCGGGATCAGTGCACCAGAAAGTATCTGCTGCGCCAGCGGGTTCTCGATCTGCTGCTGGATAGCACGCTTCAACGGACGAGCACCATAAACCGGGTCATAGCCATTTTCAGCAAGCTTATGCAACGCAGCATCGGAAATGTGTAAGTCATATCCGCGATCGGCCAGGCGATCGTAAAGACGCTGCAACTGAATCTTGGCTATAGAAGCAATATGCTGCTCACCCAACGGATGGAAGACCACCAGCTCATCTATACGGTTAATGAACTCCGGACGGAAGTGCTGACCGACTACCGTCATCACCACGTCTTTCATTTCCGGATAGCTAAGCGCGCCAAACCGTTCCTGAATCAGATCGGAGCCCAGGTTAGAGGTCATGATCACCACCGTGTTGCGGAAGTCGACCGTTCTACCCTGACCATCCGTCAGACGTCCATCATCCAGAACCTGCAGTAAGATGTTGAAGACATCCGGGTGCGCTTTCTCCACCTCATCCAACAGGATCACCGAATACGGCCGGCGACGGACAGCTTCAGTCAGGTAACCGCCCTCTTCATATCCGACATAACCTGGAGGTGCACCCACCAAACGGGATACTGAATGCTTCTCCATAAACTCGGACATATCGAGACGTACCATCGCATCGTCACTGTCGAACATAAAGTTAGCCAGCGCTTTGCACAGCTCGGTCTTACCCACCCCTGTCGGGCCAAGGAACAGGAATGAACCAATCGGACGATTAGGATCCGCCAGACCCGCACGACTACGGCGAATCGCATTCGACACGGCTTCGACCGCTTCATTCTGTCCAATCACACGCTGATGCAGATCCTGCTCCATACGCAGTAACTTATCGCGCTCCCCTTCCATCATCCTGTCGACAGGGATCCCGGTCCAGCGAGCCAGCACGTCAGCAATTTCAACTTCGGTTACCCGGTTACGCAGCAAACGCATGGTTTTGCCTTCAGACTGCGTAGCCAGAGCCAGCTGTTTTTCCAGCTCAGGGATTTTCCCGTATTGCAGTTCAGACATCTGAGCCAGATCGCCAAGACGACGCGCCTGTTCCATTGCCAGCTTCGCCTGTTCCAGCTCAGCTTTAATTGTCTGAGTGCCGGAAAGAGAGGCTTTCTCCGATTTCCACTCTTCTTCAAGCTCAGAGTAATCACGCTCTTTCTGGTTCAGCTCTTCTTCCAGCATAGACAGCCGTTTGATACTGGCATCGTCAGTCTCTTTCTTCAGAGCCTGTTGCTCAAGCTTCAGCTGGATGATGCGGCGTTCCAGGCGATCCAGAGATTCCGGTTTTGAATCAATCTGCATACGAATGCTGGAACCGGCTTCATCAATCAGGTCGATGGCTTTATCCGGCAGCTGACGGTCGGCAATATAGCGATGCGATAAGGTTGCCGCAGCCACGATAGCCGGATCGGTGATCTGCACATGGTGGTGCAGCTCATAACGCTCTTTCAGACCACGCAGGATCGCGATGGTATCTTCCACGGTTGGCTCAGCCACATACACTTTCTGGAAACGACGCTCCAGAGCCGCATCTTTCTCAATATACTGACGATACTCATCGAGAGTGGTCGCGCCCACGCAGTGAAGCTCACCGCGAGCCAGTGCAGGTTTGAGCATGTTACCGGCATCCATCGCGCCGTCAGCTTTACCTGCGCCAACCATAGTATGCAGCTCATCAATAAACAGAATGACATTGCCTTCCTGTTTAGAGAGATCGTTCAGTACGGCTTTCAGACGCTCTTCGAACTCACCGCGGTATTTCGCACCGGCCACCAGCGCACCCATATCAAGAGAAAGCACCCGGCGCCCTTTCAGCCCCTCCGGCACTTCGCCATTTATGATTCGCTGGGCAAGCCCTTCGACGATAGCGGTTTTACCTACACCAGGCTCACCGATCAAAACCGGGTTGTTTTTTGTACGGCGCTGCAGAACCTGAATGGTGCGACGAATTTCTTCATCACGACCAATCACCGGGTCCAGTTTGCCGGACTCAGCACGTTCGGTCAGGTCGATGGTGTATTTTTTCAGTGCCTGGCGCTGATCTTCAGCCCCTTGATCGTTCACGTTTTCGCCTCCACGCATTTGGTCAATTGCCTTGCTCAGTTTGTCAGTGGTCACACCGGCAGATTTCAGAAGATCGGCCAGCGAACCGCGCGACTCAAGAGCAGCCAGAACAAACAGTTCGGATGAAATGAAATTATCAGCACGTTTTTGAGCCAGCTTGTCACAGAAATTCAGAACACGAACCAGGTCCGCAGAAGGCTGAACATCGCCATCCGTTCCTTCCACCTGCGGCAAACGGCCGATAGCCTGTTCAACACTGCTGCGCAAAGCAGCGGTATCAACACCGGCGGTGGTCAGTAAAGGACGTACGGATCCGCCTTCCTGAGTCAGTAATGCACTCATTAAGTGGAGAGGTTCGATAAATTGATTGTCGCGACCCAGGGCTAAAGACTGGGCATCGGCGAGAGCAAGCTGGAATTTGTTAGTAAGACGATCCAGACGCATAATTCCCCCATTCAGGTCAAATTGCTACTGGAGATTAAATGAGGTCATCCCTCAAATTTTCAAGTTTAATGACCTAAATATTTTGGTGAAAAATACATCATTCTGGACCGTCTTATGGCGCTAGGTTATATCAGCCAGATCAAACTTGCCAGACGGCCGGTGATGCCATCGCGTCGGAAGGAGAAGAATTCAGTGGGTTTTGAGAGGGTGCAAAGGCCGCCACCCGAGATGTGGCGCACTCCGCTGCGGACTAAACGCTCTCTGGCAAGTTGCCAAATATCCGCATAATATTTTTCACCAACAGGCCTGAAAGCCCTGTCACTGTGCATTTTTTGCGCTAAAAATGCGTCCCGAACCTCGGGACCCACTTCAAAAGCGTCTGGCCCGATCGCCGGCCCCAGCCAGGCATGTATCTCTTCCGGCGGCGCATTAAATGCTGCCAGCGTCGATTCCAGTACGCCCTGGCAAAGACCTCGCCAGCCAGCATGTGCCGCCGCCACTTCCTTGCCATCTGAAGAACAAAAAAGCACCGGCAAACAGTCGGCTGTCATCACTGCGCAAGCTATTCCGCGCTGACGGGTGTAAACGGCATCCGCCTTTAAGCTGTCAGGTTGACCGCCCGTCAGGTGAAGCACCTCAGTACCATGAACTTGTTCAAGCCAGACTGGCATTGCAGGCAGCTCGCCCAGCTCAACCAGACGCTGACGATTAGCCTGCACATGCAGAGGATTATCCCCCACATGTGCGCCAAGATTCAATGAGTCCCACGGCAAGCAGCTTACGCCACCCACCCGGGTTGAGCTGCATGCCCGCACAGTGGCAGGCAGCGTCCAGTCAGGCGTGATCAGGCTCATTACCAGTCCATCTGATCCTTGAATTCAGCGGTATCCGCTTTCATCTCTGCGATCAGGTCAACCATATCCTGAGGCAACGGCGCATGCCATTCCATTTCAATGCCGCTAATCGGATGGTACAGGCGAAGCATGGTGGCATGCAGAGCCTGACGATCGAACTTACGCAGCATCGCAATAAATGATTCCGACGCGCCCTTCGGCGGACGCGGACGGCCACCGTATAACTGATCGCCCACCAGCGGATGGTTAATGTGCGCCATATGGACACGGATCTGGTGAGTACGGCCGGTTTCCAGACGCAGACGCAGGCGCGTATGCACACGGAAATGCTCCATGATGCGGTAATGCGTAGTGGCAGGTTTACCGGTTGGGTGAACCGCCATATGCGTACGCTTGGTGGAGTGACGGCTGATAGGCTCGTCAACCGTACCGCCCGCCGTCATTCTGCCGATCGCCACAGCTTCATACTCACGGGTGATTTCTCTTAACTGCAAAGATTCCACCAGATGCGTTTGCGCTGGAACGGTTTTCGCCACCACCATCAGACCCGTTGTGTCTTTATCGAGGCGATGAACGATACCCGCACGCGGCACGTCAGCGATGGCCGGGAAATGATGCAACAGTGCATTCAGCACGGTGCCATCGGGATTACCGGCACCGGGATGGACAACCAGACCGCGTGGTTTGTTGATGACCAGAATGTCTTCATCTTCATATACGATGTCTAAAGGAATGTCCTGCGCTTCCCAGCGTGCTTCTTCTTCAATTTCAGCATCAATAGCGATTTGTTCGCTACCGAGCACTTTTTCCTTCGGTTTGTCGATGATTACGCCATTGACGGTGACGCGACGGTCGAGAATCCACTCTTTTATACGAGATCGAGAATAATCAGGGAACAATTCGGCCAAAGCCTGATCTAAGCGTTGTCCGAGTTGTGATTCGGATACCGTTGCGTTGAGTTTTACTTGTTGTGCCATAAACAGCTTCTTCGTTAACGTTGGGTTTTCACGGCGATGCCGTTTAATATAATGTGCTATTGTACCTGGTCACTATCGGGAGCTACATGGACAGCTTCCTGAATAACACTCTGAGGATAATCAAATCGTCATGACGCGTATGAAATATCTGGTGGCTGCAGCCACGTTGAGCCTGGCATTGGCTGGTTGTTCCGGTTCGAAGGAAACGGTGCCTGACAATCCGCCTTCTGAAATCTATGCCACAGCCCAGCAAAAACTGCAGGACGGTAACTTTAAAGGAGCAATAACGCAACTGGAAGCGCTTGATAACCGCTACCCGTTCGGCCCTTACTCCCAGCAAGTTCAGCTAGACTTGATCTACGCTTACTACAAAAATGCCGATTTGCCGCTGGCGCAGGCCGCAATTGACCGCTTCATGCGTCTGAATCCAACCCACCCGAATATTGATTACGTGATTTATATGCGTGGTCTGACGGATATGGCGCTGGACGATAGCGCACTGCAGGGCTTTTTCGGCATCGACCGCTCTGACCGCGATCCGACGCATGCGCGTGACGCCTTCCATGATTTCTCTCAGCTGCTGCGCGGTTACCCGAACAGTCAATATGCAACAGATGCAAGAAAGCGTCTGGTGTATCTGAAAGATCGTCTGGCGAAATATGAATTATCCGTTGCTCAATTCTACACTAAGCGCGAGGCTTATGTCGCAGTAGTTAACCGTGTTGAGCAAATGATGAAAGATTATCCGGACACTCAGGCTACGCGCACGGCACTGCCACTGATGGAAAATGCATACCGTCAGCTGCAGTTAAATGCTGAAGCGGACAAAGTCGCTAAGTTGATTGCAGCAAATCAGGCTTAAGCGTTGAAATGAAAAATGGCAGCCCGTGGCTGCCATTTTTTTGCTCAGAATTCCTGCTAATTGCCCAGTTCTCTTCTGAGTTATCCAGTCAATAATGCCCGCTAAAAAGCGCCCCGACAACCCCCATTTCAGCATTTCTCCTCCCATCTCACAGATTTCTCCACATTGACAAAAAGTGACAAAAAAACGTGATGTGAATCACGCATAAACCTCTTTTTCGAGGTATGCTGGACCTACATTCGACGGAAATGACAGAGAGGTAAGCACTATGGTTCTGAACATTACCAGCAAGCACATGGAAATCACTCCGGCTATCCGCCAACATGTCGAAGACCGTCTCGCCAAGCTCGAAAAATGGCAAACTGACCTGATAAAACCCCATATCGTTCTTTCAAAGGAGCCGAAGGAATTTGTCGCTGATGCCACCATCAATACGCCAAATGGCCCGCTGGTCGCCAGCGCGAAGCATGATGATATGTATACGGCTATCAATGATCTGATCGGAAAACTGGAACGCCAGCTGAACAAGGTTCAGCATAAAGGTGAAGCGCGCCGCGCCAATGCCAGTGTGAAAGACCTGAGCATCATCGATCAGGAATAGACGTCAAAAGGAAGATAACGCGCCTCAGGGCGCGTTTTTTATTGACAGAAATAAATTGCAGCGGTTACTTTAAACGCTCTCCGGTTCTGGATAGCACAATGCACAAACGACCGTTCTTCTTCGCATTCTTTTTTACCTTCTTTACCTTCCCCTGATTGGGAGGCAATTCGTCGTGTAAGAATGAATGCGAAGACGAACTACAAAGCCTCCCCAGCGGGAGGCTTTTTTTTTATGAACATCTGACAGGTAGCCTTATGACCCCTGAGAATCCCCTGCTCGGCCTGCGCGATAAAATCAGCGCGCTGGATGAACAACTGCTGAATATGCTTGCTCAACGCCGGGCGCTGGCGATTGAGGTTGCAACGGCGAAGATGGCAACACATCGCCCTATCCGCGACATCGACCGCGAGCGAGACCTGCTTGAGCATCTGATTACCCTTGGCAAAGGCCACAAGCTGGACGCGCATTACATCACGCGTCTGTTTCAGCTGATTATCGAAGACTCGGTGCTGACGCAGCAAGCCCTGCTGCAAAAGCACCTCAATAAGACCACGGCTCAATCCGCACGCGTTGCCTTCCTCGGCCCGAAAGGTTCTTACTCCCATCTGGCTGCACGCAACTACGCCGCGCGCCATTTTGAGACATTTATCGAAAGCGGCTGTCTGAAATTCCAGGACATCTTTAATCAGGTTGAAACCGGCCAGGCGGACTATGCGGTGTTGCCGATCGAAAATACCAGCTCCGGCTCGATCAACGATGTCTATGACCTGCTGCAACTGACCAGCCTTTCAATTGTCGGCGAGATGACCATTCCGATCGATCACTGCGTGCTGGTCAACGGCAGCACCGATCTGCAACAAATCGAGACGGTTTACAGTCATCCTCAGCCTTTCCAGCAGTGTAGCCAGTTCATTAATCGCTATCCGCACTGGAAAATTGAGTACACCGAAAGCACTGCTGCCGCGATGGAAAAAGTCGCCGCCATGAACTCGCCTAAAGTTGCCGCCATTGGTAGCGAAGCAGGCGGAGATCTTTATGGGCTGCAGGTACTGGAACGTAACCTGGCGAATCAGAAGCAAAATATCACCCGCTTCATTATCCTCGCCCGCAAACCGGTAGAGGTGACGCCGCAGGTTCCCGCTAAAACCACGCTGATTATGGCTACAGGCCAGCAAGCGGGTGCGCTGGTAGAAGCCCTGCTGGTTCTGCGTCAGCACAACCTGGTGATGAGTAAGCTGGAATCCCGTCCCATCAACGGCAATCCATGGGAAGAGATGTTTTATATCGATTTCCAGGGCAACCTGCGTTCCGATGAGGTTCAGCAGGCATTGAAAGAGCTGACGCCGATTACCCGTTCCCTGAAAGTGCTGGGTTGCTACCCGAGCGAAAACGTTATCCCGGTTGAACCTGAATAAGCTTTAACGCCTTCCAGGCATTGGCCATCTCAACCCCGGCCGATGCCTCCTCGACTTGTTTGCGCAGAATCATTGTCTCCTTTCGACCTAACGCTATATTATGCTTTATATAACGTTACTCAGGGAATCACCATGTTGCGCGCCTTCAAGACTGCTGCTTTTACCGCCCTACTCGCCCTTGCTCCTTTTTGCTCCCAGGCTGCCCGTCAGGTCACCGATCAGTTAGGCCGGCAGGTCACCATCCCGGATCGTGTCGATCGCGTGGTGGTTCTGCAGCATCAGACGCTGAACCTGTTAGTCCAGCTCGACGCGACCAATACCATGGTTGGCATTCTGGGTAACTGGAAACAACAGTTAGGAGACGGCTATCAGCGTCTGGTCCCGCAGCTGGCCACCATTCCTGCGCTGGGCGATCTGACGCATGTTGACGTGGAGAAATTGGTCGCGCTGCATCCGCAGGTAGTTTTTGTCACCAACTACGCCCCGAAAGAGATGATCGACCAGATCCAAAACCTTGGCATTGCGGTGATTGCGATTTCACTGCGTAGCGGTGATGAGAAACAGCAAGGTGAACTGACCCCTCAGTTACAGAACGAAGATCAGGCTTATAACCAGGGCCTGAAGGACGGGATCAGATTGATCGGTGAGGTGGTAAACCATCAGCCACAGGCCGAAGCGCTGATTAAAGCGACTTTTGACGAGCGCCAGCAAACGGCGGATCGACTGAAAGACATTCCTGCCGAACGGCGGATCCGCGCTTATATGGCCAATCCGGATCTGACGACTTATGGTTCCGGAAAATACACCGGGTTGATGATGGCACATGCCGGTGCGTTGAACGTCGCGGCAGCCACGGTCAAAGGCTTCAAGCAGGTCTCGATGGAGCAAATCATCGCCTGGAACCCGCAGGTGATCTTTGTACAGGACCGTTACCCAAAAGTGATCGATGAGATCAATCAGCAGCCAGCCTGGCAAGCCGTAGATGCGGTAAAAAATCACCGCGTTTATCTGATGCCTGAGTATGCAAAGGCCTGGGGTTATCCAATGCCGGAAGCGCTGGCACTGGGCGAACTGTGGATGGCGAAGAAGCTGTATCCTGAAAAATTCAGCGATATCGATATGCAGAAAAGAGCCGACAGCTGGTATCAACGTTTCTACCGTACTCACTACGTTGGCGGTAATTGATGTGCAGCATAACGGTCTTAGCGGCCGGCAGCCTGCGGGTGGTCTGGCCCAGATTAATGATGGCATTCGAACGGGAAAGTGGCATCAGCGTGACGACTGATTTTGGTCCTGCTGGCCTGCTGTTGCAACGCATCGAACAGGGCGAAGCCTGCGATCTGTTTGCGTCAGCCAATTCAGCCCATCCTCAGACTTTGGTTGAGAAAGGACAGGCAATCCATACCGCCCTGTTTACCCACAATCAACTCTGTCTGAGCGTTACCGCTACGCTGGCTGCACAAGGTCGTGACTGGTTAGATCTGTTGCGGGATCCGCACTTGCGCCTGGCAACGTCCACGCCATTAAGCGATCCGTCAGGCGATTATACCTGGCAGCTTTTTGATCGTATTGACGCGACGCATCCCGGAGAAGGCACGGCGTTAAAGCAGCGAGCGATGCCACTGGTTGGTGGCCCGCAAAGCACAGCCATCCCGGCCGGAGAACTGGCTGCGAGCTGGTTACTGAATACCAAACAGGCTGAGATGTTTATTGGCTATCAGAGCTACGCGCCATTGCTGAAAGAGAAGGGAAACCTGGTTACGCTATCCATTCCCGCGCCCTGGCAAATCACGGCTGATTATGCTTTTGCCGTGTGTCAGGAGCGTGCGCAACCACTGGCAGCATTTTTACTGTCAGCCAGGGCTCAGCAGATATTTAAGGATGCGGTTTTTTGCAGTGAATAGAAAAAAGCCGTTTCCGGCCTTTTAATGGAGAGATTACGGTCGGCTGTCATTCGCCTGGCGTAGCAGCGTACGGCTTTCCAGCATGAAACGTTGGGCATAATCGCCAAACCAGTGCTCCACTTTGCGGAAGCTGGTAATAAACGCCTGCTTATCGCCCTGCTCCAGCAGCTTGATAGCTTCACCGAATCGCTCGTAGTAACGTTTAATCAGCGCCAGATTATTCTCGGACGACATAATGATGTCCGCATACAACTGTGGGTCCTGAGCAAACAGCCTGCCCACCATCGCCAACTCCAGCCGGTAGATTGGCGAGGAGAGCGCCAGCAGCTGTTCGAGCTGCACATTCTCTTCGGCCAGATGTAAGCCATAAGCGAAGGTTGCGAAGTGACGCAGCGCCTGAATAAAGGCCATGTTCTGATCGTGTTCCACCGCGCTGATGCGGTGTAGACGCGCGCCCCACACCTGAATCTGTTCCAGCAGCCATTGATAGGCCTCTGGCTGACGGCCATCGCACCACACCACTAACTGCTTCGCCAGGCTTCCACTGTCAGGACCAAACATCGGGTGCAGGCCTAAAACCGGGCCGCTGTGCGCCGCCAACATCGCCTGCAACGGACTGTTTTTTACCGATGCCAGATCGACCAGAATACAGTCGTCAGGCAATGGCGGCAGCCCGGCAATCACCTGCTCGGTCAGGTGGATCGGTACGCTGATGATCACCATTCCGGCATCAGACAGCATACTCTCAGCCTGTTCCCAGTCTTCTTTATCAAGGATCTTCACCTGATAGCCGGACAGCGTGAGCATCTTTTCAAACAGACGCCCCATCTGCCCTCTGCCACCGACAATCACCACCGGGCGCAGATCGGGATTCAGCGTTTTAAAGCCTTTATCATTTTCGCTGGTGTAGGATTCACGCATCACCCGACGAAGAATATCTTCGATCAGGTCAGGCGGGACACCGAGCAACTCAGCTTCTTTGCGGCGTGAAGCCAGCATTGAGGCTTCACGCTCTGGAACATAAATCGGTAATCCATAACGGCTCTTTACCTCGCCGACTTCAGCGACGAGGTGCAGACGTTTGGCCAGCAGATCGAGCAGCGCTTTATCAACTTCATCAATTTGATCGCGTAGCGCGGTCAGTTCAGCCACCATAATTAATCCTCTTGCGACAGACGCGCCGCCAGCACTCCGTTCAGGTCCTGATGAATTTCACGCAGCAAGGTTTCCGTGGTTTCCCAGTTGATGCAGGCATCAGTAACGGAAACGCCGTAGCGCATATCGCTGCGCGGTTGCTCGGAAGACTGGTTGCCTTCGTGAATATTGCTTTCCAGCATCAGGCCCATAATTGAACGGTTGCCGTCTTTGATCTGCGCTACCGCAGATTCAGCCACGCCGGACTGACGACGAAAATCTTTGTTAGAATTGCCATGGCTGCAATCTATCATCAAGGAAGGACGGAGTCCCGCCTGACGCATCTCTTTTTCACACTGCGCGACATCTTCCGGGCCGTAGTTCGGGCTTTTGCCGCCACGCAGGATCACATGACCATCCGGATTGCCCTGGGTCTGCAACAGGCACACCTGGCCACTCTGATTGATGCCGACAAAACGGTGAGGCATTGATGCCGCACGCATGGCGTTGATCGCCGTGCCCAGGCTGCCGTCAGTGCCATTTTTAAAGCCAACCGGCATGGATAAGCCCGATGCCATTTCGCGGTGAGTCTGAGATTCTGTGGTACGCGCACCAATTGCTGACCAGCTGAACAGATCGCCAAGGTATTGCGGGCTGTTAGGATCCAGCGCTTCGGTCGCCAGCGGCAGGCCCATTTCAACCAGGTCCAACAACAGACGGCGAGCAATGTGCAGACCGGCTTCCATATCGAAAGAGTTATCCATGTACGGGTCGTTGATTAAGCCTTTCCAGCCAACGGTCGTACGAGGTTTTTCAAAATAGACACGCATAACGATGTACAACTGATCCTTCAGTTGCTCGGAGAGACCTTTCAGCTGACGAGCATATTCCAACGCGGCTTCAGTATCGTGAATTGAGCAAGGGCCACAAACCACCAACAAACGGTGATCTTTGCCGCTGGTGATATCGGCAATGGTCTGGCGGGAAGCGGTGATTTGCGCTTCCAGCGCTGCATTCAGCGGGAACTGTTTTTTTAACTCTTCTGGCGTGATCAGAATCTGTTCGCCAGCGATATGGACATTATTAAGCGCGTCTTTTTGCATGATGGTCATCCTGTTTCTCTCGATATGCGTAGGTCAGCCCTCTATGGGGTGATTGATAATGTATCATATGCGATACAAAACTCAATCCACGCATGTACACTTTTATTACCACAACCAATCACCCTTTGAACTTATTTAAATAAATCCATATAAATCATATCTATAAATAACCAAGCGCACCCCTAACCCACAAATAATATGTACACCTAACTTTACACTGATATATGAAATTTCCCCTGTTTTATTCGTGCCATCCCGTTCACTCTAGATTTTCTGCGCGTGCATAAAGGGCACGGGCAGACATAAGATTCGTTCGTGAATGTTGAAATGATAACCTATGATGAAGATAACTAAGGATTAATCCCGCTAAAGGAGAGCCTGCAATGAAAATCCATCTTCGGCCCTACCGTGATGAAGATGCTCCCGCATTCTCTCAAGCCGTGAATGATTCAATGGATACGTTGAGTCCCTGGTTACTGTGGGCGCACTCAGGATTCACTGAAGCCGAAGCCCGCCAGTGGTTCGCCATCTCTCATCTGCTGCGAGATAAAGGGGATGCCAATGAACTGGGGCTGTTCGCAGAAGACGGGCGCTTGCTGGGTGGCGCAGGGTTACGCTACTCCAGAGAGCAGCAGAATCATTGTTCCATCGGCTACTGGGTGCGTAGTAGTGAACAGCGTCAGGGGATTGCCAGCTCCGCGGTGCAGTATCTGGTCGATCTCGCCTGGCAAAGTCCGGAAAGAGAGATGGTGGAGATCCTGGCCGTTGAAGAGAATCTGGCCAGCCGGGGTGTGGCGCTAAAGTGTGGCGCGGAGTTTATCGGCATTAAGTACGGTTTGATCGTGCTGGACAGCGGTCCGGTGAACACCGCCATCTACCATTTTCACCGACAGCGGTAAGGCAAATTTCAGGCACAAAAAAAGGGGCCGCCTTTCGGTCAGCCCCTTGTTCGCTATTAACTTAAGAAGTTGCTTTAGCGCCCAAACGTTCTTTGATACGTGCAGACTTACCAGTACGCTCACGCAGATAGTACAGTTTAGCCTGACGCACGGCGCCACGACGTTTCACAGCAATGCTGTCGATAACCGGTGAGTGAGTCTGGAATACACGCTCAACACCTTCGCCGTTAGAAATTTTACGAACAGTGAATGCAGAGTGCAGACCGCGGTTACGAATAGCGATAACCACGCCCTCGAATGCCTGCAGACGTTTCTTAGAACCTTCAACGACCCATACTTTCACTTCCACGGAATCACCCGGACGGAATGAAGGTACGTCCTGTTTCATCTGCTCTTGTTCAATTTGCTTAATAATGTTGCTCATAATTAAATCTCTTATCCTGGGTAAACTGATATTCAGGCGCGCGGCGATTGCCGTGCATGCCCATCATCGTTATGTTGCTTAGCGAAGCTCCTTTTGGAACTCCTTCAGCAACTTTGCTTGCTCTTCAGTCAGAGCCAGGTTTTCCAGAAGTTCAGGTCTTCTTAGCCAGGTACGGCCCAACGACTGTTTCAGGCGCCAACGGCGAATTTCAGCATGGTTGCCCGACAGCAGAACTGGCGGAACCTCCATCCCTTCTAACACTTCAGGTCGGGTGTAGTGTGGGCAATCCAGCAAACCGTTAGAGAACGAATCTTCATCGGCTGACGCCTGCTTACCCAGTACGCCTGGAATAAACCGGGCAACTGAATCAATCAGCGTCATTGCGGGTAGCTCCCCACCACTGAGTACGTAATCGCCAATCGACCATTCTTCATCGATTTCGGTTTTGATTACGCGCTCATCAATCCCTTCATAACGACCACATACCAGAATCAGTTTCTGGTTGGTCGCCAGCTCGCAAACCCCATCTTGATCGAGTTTGCGACCCTGAGGTGAAAGATAAATCACCTTAGCGCCTTCTCCTGCCGCCGCTTTTGCTGCGTGGATGGCATCCCGTAAGGGTTGAACCATCATTAGCATCCCCGGTCCGCCGCCGAATGGACGTTCGTCCACGGTGCGGTGCCGGTCATGAGCGAAGTCACGAGGACTCCAGCTCTGGATGCTGAGCAGGCCATTTTTTACTGCCCGGCCAGTTACTCCGTAATCGGTAATCGCGCTGAACATCTCTGGGAACAGGCTGATAACGCCAATCCACAGCGATGAAGCGGGAACCATACCGTCTTGTCCGGAGCTCAAAAACCAGGATCCCAATCTACTTCAATGGTGCCGGTAGTGAGATCGACATTCTTGATAACCTGTCCATCAAGGAACGGAATTAACCGCTCCTTCGCACCGAATGCATCCTTCAGGTTTGCCTGTACGACGAGAACGTCGTTCGAACCGGTTTCCATCAACTCAGTGACTTTACCCAGCTCGTAACCTTCAGTGGTGACTACCTGGCAACCTATAAGGTCTTTCCAGTAGTAATCGCCGCCGTCCAGTTCCGGCAACTGCTCTGAGTCCACGACAATTTCGCAATTCGTCAGCAGACCGGCAGTATCACGATCGTCAATGCCTTTGACTTTGATGATCATGTCCTGATTGTGGCGCTTCCAGCCTTCCAGCTCGACAAGCTGCCATTGACCCGCACGTTGGATAAACCACGGCTGATAGTCAAAAATGCTTTCGGCATCTTCGGTGGAGGAAAACACTTTGAGCCAACCACGGATACCGTAGGCTGATCCCATCTTCCCCAGAATTAATGGGTTAGCTGGAGACCGCGCGGCGAGTTGCTTGCTCATGTTGACCACCGTGACAGATTAAGCTGCTTTCTTAGCTTCTTTGACCAGCGCACCAACGCGGTCAGAAACAGTAGCGCCCTGGCCAACCCAGTGCTCAATGCGGTCCAGATCCAGACGCAGTGCTTCAGCCTGACCAGATGCGATCGGGTTGAAGAAACCAACGCGCTCGATGAAGCGACCGTTGCGAGCATTACGGCTGTCAGTGACGACTACCTGATAGAACGGACGCTTTTTAGCGCCGTGACGTGCCAAACGAATTGTTACCATAACATCCTCTTGAGTTAATAAAACACACGGGCCCCATTGAGGGAACGGGGCCCGAATGCAATATAAAAAGCCCGAAAATTTTACTCATTTTGGCGCAAAAAGCAATCTAATTCGCCATCATGTCTTTTCGGCTGATTTAGCGGCCCGGGAAGCCCGGCGGCATCATACCTTTCATGCCGCGCATCATCTTCGCCATACCGCCCTTTTTCATCTTCTTCATCATGCGCTGCATGTCGTCAAACTGCTTCAATAAGCGGTTAACGTCCTGCACCTGCATACCTGAACCGGTTGCAATGCGGCGCTTGCGGGAACCTTTAATGATCTCCGGCTTTTCGCGCTCTTTACGCGTCATGGAGTTGATCATCGATTCCATGCGCACCAGCACTTTATCGTCCATCTGCGACTTCACGTTATCAGGCAGTTGCCCCATGCCCGGCAGTTTGCCCATCAGGCTGGCCATGCCGCCCATGTTGCGCATCTGCTTGAGCTGATCGAGGAAGTCGTTAAGATCGAAGCCGTCACCCTTCTTGAGCTTGCTGGCCAGCTTTTCAGCCTGAGCACGGTCAACTTTGCTTTCGATATCTTCAATCAGCGACAGCACATCGCCCATTCCAAGGATACGGGAAGCAATACGTTCCGGGTAGAACGGCTCCAGAGCGTCGGTTTTTTCACCCACACCCATAAATTTAATCGGTTTGCCGGTGATTTGACGGATAGACAGGGCAGCACCGCCACGGGCATCACCGTCCACCTTGGTCAGGATCACACCGGTCAACGGCAGCGCTTCGTTAAACGCTTTCGCTGTATTGGCGGCATCCTGGCCGGTCATCGCATCGACCACAAACAGGGTTTCTACCGGGTTAATCGCGGCGTGAACCTGTTTGATTTCGTCCATCATCGCTTCGTCTACGTGTAAACGACCAGCGGTATCCACCAGTAGTACGTCGTAGAACTTCAGCTTAGCCTGCTGTAACGCATTCTTAACGATATCAACCGGCTTCTGGCTCAGATCGGATGGGCAGAAATCAACACCAACCTGTTCAGCCAGGGTTTCCAACTGTTTGATCGCCGCCGGGCGATAAACGTCGGCAGAGACGACCAGCACTTTCTTTTTGTGCTTTTCGCGCAGGAATTTACCCAGCTTACCGACACTGGTGGTTTTACCCGCACCCTGCAGGCCAGCCATCAGCACCACGGCAGGAGGCTGCGCCGCCAGGTTGAGCGTGTTATTTTCTGCGCCCATCGCCGCGACCAGTTCACTCTGAACGATCTTGACGAACTCCTGACCTGGGGTCAGGCTTTTATTTACATCCTGACCTACCGCCCGCTCTTTTACGCGGTTGATAAAGTCACGCACCACCGGCAGCGCAACGTCCGCCTCAAGTAACGCCATGCGAACTTCGCGCAGCGTGTCCTTAATGTTGTCTTCGGTCAGCCGTCCACGGCCACTGATATTGCGCAGGGATTGCGACAATCTGTCGGTTAAATTATCAAACATCGTCTCTCGCTCAACGTAATGAGAGGTCGCCAGGCGACACAATGGGACGGATTATAACATGAAGCCGCTGCGATCTCAGCCATCTGCGTTGAGATCGTTTGGAGCCAGCAGCCGCTGACGCTATACTGATTTTTTTCTCATCTGGCTGGTACCTGACAACACCTATGTCCGTTTTTGCGATCCTGGCGCTACTCGCCTACTCCTTCAGCCTTGCTTTGATTATTCCCAGCCTGCTGCGCAAGCAAAGTGGATGGCGTCGCCTGGCGGTAATCTCAGCTGTAATCGCGCTGATTTGCCACGCTGTCGCGCTCGAACAGCGTATTTTTGCCATCGACGGCGGCCAGAATCTTAGCCTGCTGAATATTGGCTCACTGGTCAGCTTGCTGATTTGCGCGATCATGACCATCGTCGCCTCACGCAATCGTGGCTGGATGCTGCTGCCGATTGTGTACAGCTTTGCGTTGATCAACCTGGCCTTTGCCACGTTTGTGCCCAACGCCTTTATCACCCACCTCGAAACCACACCGGGGATGATGGTGCATATCGGTCTGGCACTGTTTGCATATGCTACGCTGATCATTGCCGCACTCTATGCCTTACAACTGGCGTGGATCGACTATCTGCTGAAAAACAAGAAGCTGGCCTTTAACAGTGATATCCCGCCGTTGATGACCATTGAGCGCAAGATGTTCCACATCACTCAGGTTGGCGTGGTGCTTCTGACACTGGTGCTTTGCACCGGCTTGTTTTACATGCACGATCTTTTCAGTCGCGAGAATGTTGATAAAGCCGTGCTGTCGATTCTTGCCTGGTTCGTCTATATCGTTTTGCTTTGGGGTCATTATCACGAAGGCTGGCGCGGTCGCCGCGTAGCCTGGTTCAACTGCGGCGGGGCTTTTCTGCTGACCATGGCGTACTTCGGTAGCCGGATGTTGCAGCACTTCCTGACCTCATGACCCTCCACTACAAGGAATTCCTTCGTTGGAACATGTTTCAACCACCACGTTAATTATCACTCTGGTCATCATGATTTTTGTCTCGGCCTACTTCTCAGGTTCCGAGACGGGGATGATGACCCTCAATCGCTATAAGCTTCGCCATCTGGCTAAAAACGGCAACCGTGCCGCTCGTCGTGTTGAAAAACTGCTGCGTCGTCCTGACCGCCTGATCAGCCTGGTGCTGATTGGCAATAACCTGGTGAACATTCTGGCTTCCGCGCTGGCCACCATCGTCGGCATGCGGCTATATGGCGATGCGGGTGTGGCCATCGCCACCGGGATCCTGACGTTTGCAGTACTGGTGTTCTCTGAAGTTCTGCCAAAAACCATTGCTGCGCTCTATCCGGAAAAAGTCGCTTTCCCCAGCAGCTTCCTGCTCGGCCCGTTACAGATCGTGATGATGCCGCTGGTGTGGTTGCTGAACACCATTACGCGCCTGCTGATGAGCATGGTGGGCATCAGAAGCGATGGGGCTATCAGCGGTGCATTAAGCAAAGACGAGCTGCGTACCATCGTGCATGAGTCGCGCTCACTGATGTCCCGTCGCAATCAGGACATGCTGCTGTCAGTGCTGGATCTGGAAAAAGTGAACGTCGATGACATCATGGTGCCCCGCAATGAGATTGCCGGCATTAATATCAATGATGACTGGAAATCGATTGTTCGCCAGCTGACCCACTCTCCTCATGGCCGCATCGTGCTCTACCGTGACTCACTTGATGACACCATCAGCATGCTGCGCGTGCGCGAAGCCTATCGGCTGATGACCGAGAAGAAAGAGTTCACCAAGGAAGTCATGCTGCGCGCTGCGGACGAAATTTATTACGTTCCTGAAGGCACACCGCTGAACGTGCAGCTGGTTAAATTCCAGCGCAATAAGAAGAAGGTTGGCCTGGTGGTGGATGAGTATGGCGATATCAAAGGGCTGGTGACCATCGAAGACATTCTTGAAGAGATTGTCGGCGACTTCACCACCTCGATGTCCCCTACTCTGGCGGAAGAAGTGGTACCGCAGAATGACGGCTCAGTGCTGGTTGAAGGCAGTGCCAACATCCGTGAGCTAAACAAAGCCTTTAACTGGACGTTGCCAGAAGATGAAGCCCGTACGGTGAACGGCATGATCCTTGAAGAGATACAGGATATTCCGTTACCTAACACCCGGGTAAAAGTGGGCAACTATGCGATTGATATTCTTGATGTTCAGGAGAATATGATTAAGCAGGTACGCATCATACCCAAGAAATCGTTGAAAGAGTCAGTCGGATCGTAAAAGGCGGGCGGTAAAAAAGGGCGGGAAATTTTCCGCCCTGTTCAGAAGGTAAGACGTTGGGGCAAACTCACTTGCCCCGGACAAACTAGATGTGCAGTTCCTGCAGTTTGTCTTTCGGCAGCGCCAGTTCGTCGTTATGGTTCACGCGAATGTCGTTGTCGATAATGTGACGTGCAATATCCTGCGCTTCATCTAAAGAGTGCATCTCAAACGTGCCGCACTGATATTCGTTCAGTTCAGGGATTTTGCGCTGGTCGGTGACTTTCAGCACGTCCTGCATTGCCCCTTTCCAGGCTTTTGCCACACGCTGCTCATCAGGTGTACCAATCAGGCTCATGTAGAAGCCGGTACGGCAACCCATTGGGGAGATATCAATGATCTCCACGCCATCACCGTTCAGGTGGTTACGCATGAAGCCAGCAAACAGGTGCTCCAGCGTGTGGATCCCGCGCTCAGGCATCACTTCTTTGTTTGGCTTGCAGAAACGCAGGTCGAAAACGGTAATGGTATCGCCATGAGGAGTGTTCATGGTCTTAGCTACACGAACCGCAGGTGCCGCCATAATCGTATGATCGACAGTAAAGCTATCCAGCAATGGCATATTGTTACCTCAACTAATGAATTTATTTTCGAATCAGTGAAACTTTCTCTGTCGTGCCCGGTCTGAATATATGAAAGACGCGCAATTTTGTTATCATCATCCCTGACAACAGAGATGTTATTTTGGCCACAGCAATGTGGCCATTTTCTTTTCTTAACTGCGACTCTTTAAGAAGTCTTCAAAGTTAAGCGTATCACTTTCTTCGATTTCCTGCTGACTCGCATTTGAGCGAACAGCTTCCTGCTCAAAATCAGACTCAGTCAAAATTTCCAGCGACTCTTCAGCCAGCTGATGGCGATACTGTTCCGCCAGGGCCAGCCCCGTGCCGTCAATGCCGTTATCTTTCAGGGCATTCAGGAAACGTGCTGAATAGGTCAAATCCGGATCGTCGAAAGAAGCAACCAGACGGTCACACACTTCCTGATACAAATGATTTCCCTGCTGGCTATCCAGTGTTTCAGCCACGCGACGCAGATCTTTGAACAGCGTTTTGCCCACTTCTGCCAGCGGATGCTGCGCTTCACCACAACCCATGCCCAACATTAAGCCAGGCTTACGTCCTTCAAGGATCACGCGGTTCCAGTTGGTCCGGGTGCACAGCAGCTCGTCACTGCTCATCTCCGGCGCATCGGCCAGCGTACACCAAATCAGGAACAGATCCAGGAAGCGGACCTGATTCTCATCGACGCCAATGGCTGAGAACGGGTTGATATCCAGTGAACGGACTTCGATATACTCAATCCCACCACGCAGCAGCGCGTCAGACGGGTTCTCGCCGGAACGCGTGACGCGTTTAGGACGGATTGGCGCATAAAGCTCGTTTTCAATCTGCAGCACGTTGGTGTTCAGCTGCAACCAGTTACCCTGCTCGTCCTTAATGCCCATCTCGCCATACTCTTTCGACGGCGTTTTAATCGCCGCTTTCAGAGCCTTCACATAATCGGGCAGATTATTGAAGGTGATGCCCAGACCGTTCTGAGATTTGTTGGTATAACCGAGGTCGCTCAGACGTAATGAGGTGGCATAAGGCAGATACAGCATGCCCTTTTCCGTTTTCTCGAACGGCAACTTAGTCTCTTTTCCCTGCAGGAACGAAGAGCAGATCGCCGGAGATGCGCCGAACAGATAAGGAATGACCCAGCCAAAACGGTAGTAGTTACGGATCAGGCGCAGATAGCCTTCGGAGATCGCGTCCTGCCCGCTCTTCTCATCCTTACCTTCTCCCCATGCCTGCCAGAAAGAGAGCGGCAGCGAGAAGTTGTAATGGACGCCGGAAATAACCTGCATCAGCGAACCGTAGCGGTTTTTTAAGCCTTCACGGTAGAGCGTTTTCATCTTACCGATGTTGGAGCTGCCGTACTGAGCCAGTTCGATATTCTGACTGTCTTCAATCAGGCACGGCATGCTCATTGGCCACATACGCTCTTCGCCTAAATCGCGGGAGGTATGACGGTGGATATCCCGTAAAAAGGCCAACAGTTTGTCGATATCGCCTTCTACCGGCGTAATGAATTCGAGCAGCGTTTCCGCAAAATCCGTGGTGATCCACTTGTGCGTTAACGCCGAGCCAAGAGATTTTGGGTGGCCGGTGGTCGCCAGATGACCATCTGGTCTGACGCGCAGCGTTTCGCGTTCAATACCGCGACCAATACCTTTTAATGCGTCAGGATGAGCTTCCAGCCAGGAAAGCGCCTGTGATACGTCCGGGATCAAATTGACCTCCCGCTCGGAGAAAAACTTATTATTGTTAAGCATAATGTTAACCGTAGCGCCGATTATTCGCGAATCAATGCCACCAATCCATGCCCTGTAGTGTTGCGTACGCCAACGCTATGTAACGCAAGGTCTTACCCACGGCGAGAAAAAACACCATCGGCAGCCAGGCAAAACGTAGCCAGCCAGCGAGAACGCATAGCAGGTCGCCAATCACTGGCAACCAACTCAATAGCAGCGCAGCAGGCCCCAAACGGTGCAGCCACGCCGTTGCTGTGTTATGCCATCGCCCCTGCTGTTTTAACGGCAGCCAGCGACCAATGATAATATTTGTCAGACCGCCTAGCGTGTTACCAAGTGCTGCGGTTGCAACAATGCCACTCACTGAAACCTTTCCTGCTATCAGCAAGCCCGCCAGTAACACTTCTGAACTGCCGGGCAGTAAGGTTGCACTGAGAAAGCTGCTGGCGAACATCGACCCGTAAGCGAGCCAGTCACTCACAGCAAACGTACATCGACGTAGTCCATTCCTGCGGCCTGAGCTGCCTGAATGCCGAAATCTGCGTCTTCAAACACCACGCAACGTGATGGAACCACCTTCATCAACTCTGCGCAGCGCACAAAGGTTTCTGGCTCGGGTTTGTGGCGGGTGACGTCATCGGCCCCCACAATCACATCGAAGTACTCACGTAGCCCCAGATGCTGCAGCAAGGCTTCTGCCATCGCATGTTCGCTACCGGTCCCTACCGCCATTGGACGACGCCCTTTATAGGCTTTCACCACCTCAATCAGCGGCAGTGGACGCACGGTATCAAAGAGCATCTCTTTTAGCGCCACGGTTTTTTCTTCCGCCAGCTTAAAAGGGTCCAGCGTACTTTGATGACTGGCGATGATCACTTCAGCAATACGCCAGGTCGGTGAGCCATTCAGGCCAATCACCGAGCGTTCATCAAAGTGCAAGCCATGACGTGCCAGAACGTCATGCCAGGCCTTACGATGCGTTGGCTCCGTGTCCAAAATGGTGCCATCCATATCGAATATCAACCCTGCATAACTGTCGTACATTCTGCTCTCTCCATCCTTGATCAAGTGAACAATTACTTTAGCGTAAAGCGGTGCACTTGTCGCTGTTGGCATGGATCCGCAAATGCCTTGATTTACATAGGGATTTTCATTATCAGAATTTGGCGTGAGAATAAGCTCAGAGGGTTCTAAACAGGAGTAGACATGTTTTTTACAGGGTAATCAGAGGGTTAATATTATGAGGGTGGTGAATTGTTGTGAAGAGGAGATGTTGTGCGGGACGGTAATCATCCTTTGTGCTGGCTTCAGCTACACGCTAATTTGCCAGAACAGCGATGCTGCCAAAATTGCAAAATATGGTGCATCCAGGAGGATTCGAACCTCCGACCGCTCGGTTCGTAGCCGAGTACTCTATCCAGCTGAGCTATGGATGCATTGGGAAATGCGGTAATGCTGAGGGGTAATGCGATGATACCGTCAAGTGCGCTGGCTGAATTGTTGAGAGAGACAACTCAGTCGACCACAAAGACCGTAAAATCTGTATTCTGGTGCTGCCAGAATTGCAAAATATGGTGCATCCAGGAGGATTCGAACCTCCGACCGCTCGGTTCGTAGCCGAGTACTCTATCCAGCTGAGCTATGGATGCATCGGAAAAACTAAGGGGAGATAACGCGACAAACCTGAGGTGATACAGAAGAAACTAATTGCCATTCGAAGGAACGCTTTCACTTCTCAGAAATGGTGCATCCAGGAGGATTCGAACCTCCGACCGCTCGGTTCGTAGCCGAGTACTCTATCCAGCTGAGCTATGGATGCATGACATATTCTGGTATAACGCAGGGTGCTAACGACTCACCGTGATACAAGCTGCTAACAAGTATCGTACTACACACAAAAAAGTTTCGTTCAAACTCTCTTGTAAAATGGTGCATCCAGGAGGATTCGAACCTCCGACCGCTCGGTTCGTAGCCGAGTACTCTATCCAGCTGAGCTATGGATGCAAATGGCGGTGAGGCGGGGATTCGAACCCCGGATGCAGCTTTTGACCGCATACTCCCTTAGCAGGGGAGCGCCTTCAGCCTCTCGGCCACCTCACCAGTACGCACTCTTGCGAGTTGTGCTTCAGAACTTGATAACTGCTCATCGGCACTGCGTGGCGCACATATTACTTTGGCGGACTTATAAGTCAAACAATTTTTCCCCCTACGTGTTTGATTGCACAATTCGCAGGCAATACGGGTGTTTTGGCGACAAAAAGATTGAAATATCAACAATAATACCCCGGCGATAATGCAATAAGCTCAGCGCAAGAAAATACGATTGAGGGAAGATTTTGGGCCACGACAGCCAATACAGGGCAATCAAAAGCGGTATTGAGGCAGAAACAGTGAAAAGTTCAGGGCAACAGAGAAAGCGGAACGGGGGATTTAAGACAGAAGAATGGCAGGGATGAGGAAGAAAACCGGTAGCGCCTCGCTAAGCGTAGCGAGACGCCGGATCCGTTAGTAACTCGTTTGCTGAGTTTTTTCGGCCTGAATACGCTGATAGATCTCTTCGCGATGGACAGACACTTCTTTAGGGGCGTTCACACCGATGCGAACCTGGTTCCCTTTCACACCCAGCACCGTTACAGTCACCTCATCGCCAATCATGAGGGTTTCACCAACTCGACGAGTTAGAATAAGCATTCTTTGCTCCTTGAAAGATTAAAAGAGTCGGGTTAACTGTCGCCCGGCATTATCCATCGTATAACGCTAAATATAGACTATGACAAATACACCACAAGTGCACCATCATACCAATACATTCTGCTGATACTTAGTTTAGCCGAAATACCCTTCGCTAACCTGACTTTGTGTTTTTTAAGAGTGCACCCATCAGTAAGCGCCATGGAGTGACTCCACAGCGCCTTCTGCGCGCATTTTTTATTTTGTTACAGCTTTGCAGCGACCCACGACTCAACGCCTGCCAGCGCCGCAGGCAGCGCCTGAGCATCGGTGCCACCCGCCTGAGCCATATCAGGACGACCACCACCTTTACCGCCAACCTGCTGAGCCAGTTCGCCCACCAGTTCGCCGGCTTTAACCCGATCGGTCAGATCTTTCGTTACCCCGGCAATCAGGGAGACTTTCCCATCCGCCACGGTCGCCAGCACGATGATCGCTGACTTGAGCTGATTTTTCAGCTCGTCGACCATCGTACGCAGCATCTTCGGCTCAACGTTGCTCAATTCACTGACCAGCAACCTGGTGCCTTTAATTTCAATCGCTTTACTGCTCAGGGACGCACTCTCCTGCGCCGCCTGCTGATCCTTAAGCTGCTGCAGCTCCCTTTCCAGGCCGCGTACGTGATCAATCATCGCACGTACCTTTTCGTTCAGGTTGCTGTTGTTGGCTTTAATCAGATGGGCAATCTCCTGCAACTGCTCGCTCTGGGCATACATCAGGCCCAACGCGCCTTCACCGGTTACTGCCTCAATACGACGCACGCCGGCTGCCGTACCCGACTCAGACAGAATACGGAACAGGCCGATATCACCGGTACGGCTGGCGTGGGTACCGCCACAAAGTTCCGTGGAGAAGTCACCCATGCTCAGCACACGCACGTGATCGTCATACTTCTCACCGAACAGCGCCATCGCACCATGGGATTTGGCGGCTTCCAGCTCCATGATATTGGTTTCAATGGCCAGATTGCGACGAACCTGGGCATTAACAATCTCTTCAACCTGGCGAATTTCTTCTGGCTTCATCGCTTCAAAATGCGAGAAGTCAAAACGCAGGTATTTGTCGTTAACCAGAGAGCCTTTCTGCGCCACATGATGACCCAGAACCTGACGTAATGCAGCATGTAACAGGTGCGTAGCAGAGTGATTCAGACGAATGCGGTCACGACGTGCCTGGTCAACCTGCGCGGACAGACGATCGCCAATGCGGATTTGCCCGGCGGCCAGCGTGCCAGTATGACCAATCGCCTGACCGTATTTCTGCGTGTCGTTAACGGTAAAGGTGGCTGCATCGCCTTTCAGCTCGCCGGTATCGCCAACCTGGCCACCCGATTCGCCATAGAATGGCGTCTCATCCAGCACAATCACCCCTTCCTGACCTGCCACGATCTCTGTCGCCGGTTTGCCGTCGACAAAAATAGCGGTCACGGTGGAGTTCAGTTCAAGCTGCTCGTAGCCTTTGAAGGCAGACGCGGCATCAATCTGGATCACTTTGCTGTAATCAGCGCCGAAGCCACTGGCCTCACGCGCACGTTGACGCTGCTGCTCCATGGCTTTCTCGAAGCCAGCCTCATCAATCTTCAGATTTCTTTCACGGCAGACGTCAGCCGTAAGGTCAGCCGGGAAGCCGAAGGTGTCATACAGACGGAAGACGGTTTCGCCATCCAGCGTATCGCCCTGCAACTTCTCCAACTCTTCATCCAGCAGCGCCAGACCACGCTCCAGCGTTTTAGCAAACTGCTCTTCTTCTGTTTTCAGGATCTGCTCAACCTGAGACTGCTGGCTTGCCAGCTCTTCGCCCGCGGAACCCATCACAGAAATCAACGGCCCAACGAGTTTCCAGAAGAAGCTGCCCTGCGCGCCCAGCATGTTGCCATGACGGACAGCACGACGAATGATGCGGCGCAGCACGTAGCCACGGTTCTCATTCGAAGGGATAACCCCATCAGCAATCAGGAAGGCACAAGAACGAATATGATCGGCAATCACGCGCAGGGATTTGCTGGTCAAATCCGTGGCGCCCGTCACCTCAGCAACCGACGCGATCAGCCTGGCGAACAGGTCGATCTCGTAGTTAGAATTAACGTGCTGCAGAACGGCAGTAATACGCTCCAGGCCCATGCCGGTATCGACAGATGGCTTAGGCAACGGCAGCATGGTTCCGTCTGGCTGACGGTTGAACTGCATAAAGACGATGTTCCAGATCTCGATAAAGCGATCGCCATCTTCTTCCGGGCTACCCGGAGGGCCACCCCAGATGTGATCGCCATGGTCGAAGAAGATCTCGGAGCACGGGCCGCAAGGACCGGTATCGCCCATCTGCCAGAAGTTATCGGAGGCATACGCGCCGCCCTTATTGTCACCGATGCGGATAATGCGCTCACGCGGCACGCCCACTTCTTTTTCCCAGATGTCGAAGGCTTCGTCATCGGTCTCGTAAACGGTGACCCACAGTTTCTCTTTCGGCAGGTTAAACCACTGCGCGCCGGTCAACAGTTCCCACGCAAAGCCAATGGCCTCGCGCTTGAAATAGTCGCCGAAGCTGAAGTTACCCAGCATTTCAAAGAAAGTGTGGTGACGGGCGGTATAGCCCACGTTTTCCAGGTCGTTATGCTTGCCACCCGCGCGCACGCAGCGCTGAGAGGTGGTGGCGCGGGAATAGTTGCGCTTATCCTGACCGAGGAAAACATCTTTAAACTGGTTCATCCCGGCGTTAGTGAACAACAACGTCGGATCGTTGTTTGGGACGAGGGAGCTACTGGCTACAACCTGATGTCCCTTGCTTTGGAAAAAGTCGAGAAACGCCTGGCGAATCTCCGCAGTGCTCTTGCTCATAATTGTCCCTGAATCACGCTAAAGACTGTTTCGTGAGTCTTACCTCGCCAGAAAGCGTTAGTCTTCGCTGGCAACTCACGAACAAAAAGTGGTGAATAAGATAAATTTTCTTCGGGGGGAAGTAAAATCCCATCGTCGGTCATTCGTCAAAATTTGAGAAAATGGCGCGAATATCGTCGGAAAAGAAGCCTTTGGTCATCAGATAGCGCTGGACTTTAGCTTTCTCCTTCCAGTCGGTAGGCAGCGGTAAGCCAAATTTGCGTTCAGCGACTTCAAATGCCTGGCGCGCCCAGTCAATTTCGCTATTGGCCAGCACCTCATCCGTCAGCGCCTTGTCTATCCCCTTCTGCCCCATCTCCATCCGAATACGCTGTGGGCCATAGCCTTTTCGGCTGCGGCTGGCGACAAAACGCTCGGCAAAATGGGCATCATCCAGATAGCGGTTTTCATAGCACCAGGCCACCACGCGGTCGATTTGCTCCGGCGTGATGGTCTCCGGTTCCTGAGACTTGTTTTTGGCATACATCGCGGCGCGTTCTGCTGACAACGCCAGCTTGCGGCGAAACTCAACTTCGCTGTGATCGCGCATGGCAAGAATGCGCATTGCCCGATCCAGCAGGCGAGCGAACTGGCTACGTTCAGTGGCGTCAGACATCTTGCTCCACGTTTTTTCAGGTTTAAAGGGGGATCACACGGTAAGGGTAGCGAGGTTGAAAGCAAGAAACAAAAAAAGGAACGGATTTAATCCCGTTCCTTTTTTCACATGCTGACAGCGCAGGCTGTCAGGAACGAAATCAGAAGTTTTCGTTGGTTTCGCTGGTTTCATCCAGCTCGGCCGCCGTTGCCACAAAATCAGGCTTGGTGTCCGGGTTGGTCAGCAGCGTAGCACGCAGTTTAGCTTCAATTTCGTTGGCGATAGCCGGGTTCTCTTTCAGGAAGTTGCCTGAGTTCGCTTTACCCTGACCAATCTTATCGCCGTTGTAGCTGTACCAGGCACCGGCTTTTTCAATCAGCTTGTGCTTCACGCCCAGGTCTACCAGCTCACCGTAAATGTTGATGCCTTCACCATACATGATCTGGAACTCAGCCTGCTTGAATGGCGCAGCAATTTTGTTCTTCACCACCTTCACGCGGGTTTCGCTGCCGACGACTTCGTCACCTTCTTTAATCGCACCAATACGGCGGATATCCAGACGGACAGAAGCGTAGAACTTCAGCGCGTTACCACCGGTCGTGGTTTCCGGGTTACCGAACATCACACCGATTTTCATACGAATCTGGTTGATGAAGATCAGCAGGGTGCCAGAGTTTTTCAGGTTACCGGCCAGCTTACGCATTGCCTGGCTCATCATACGTGCCGCAAGGCCCATATGAGAGTCACCAATTTCACCTTCAATTTCTGCTTTCGGCGTCAGTGCAGCCACGGAGTCAACGATGATCACGTCTACCGCACCTGAGCGGGCCAACGCGTCACAGATTTCCAGCGCCTGCTCACCGGTGTCCGGCTGAGAACACAGCAGGTTATCGATATCCACGCCAAGCTTTTTGGCATAGACCGGGTCAAGGGCATGCTCTGCATCGATAAACGCACAGGTTTTACCTTTACGCTGTGCAGAAGCAATTACCTGCAGGGTCAGCGTGGTTTTACCGGAAGACTCAGGGCCATAGATTTCAACGATACGCCCCATTGGCAGGCCGCCCGCACCCAGTGCGATATCCAGTGACAGGGAACCGGTCGAAATGGTTTCCACGTCCATGGTACGGTCTTCACCCAAGCGCATGATGGAGCCTTTACCAAATTGCTTTTCAATCTGGCCCAGCGCTGCTGCCAGTGCTTTTTGCTTGTTTTCGTCGATAGCCATTTTCGCTCCTAATCATGCGGGGTAAAGCACACGCACACGCGGCTTTGCATATACTCAATATGGGGCTGATTATACTGTATGGTCATACAGTATCAAGTTTAATTTTCGAGAAAATGATCGCGCAGGGTCTGGAGCGCCCAGGCGGTGGCCTGACGGCGAACCGCTTCACGGTCACCGGAGAAAACCTGGCGTTGGGCCAGCGTCTCTTTGCCTTCGGCGGCAAAACCGAACCAGACCGTGCCCACGGGTTTTTCTGCCGAACCGCCATCCGGGCCGGCTATCCCACTGACAGATAGTGCAAAATTCGCCCGCGCCTGCTGCCGCGCGCCTTCGGCCATTTCCCGCACCACCGGTTCGCTGACGGCACCAAAACGCGCCAGCGAGGCGGCAGTCACGCCAACTAAATCCGCTTTCGCCTCATTACTGTAGGTCACGAAGCCGCGCTCAAACCATTGCGAACTGCCGGCGATATCGGTCAGCACTTTGGCGATCCAGCCGCCGGTGCAGGACTCCGCCGCCGTCACCGTCGCCTTGCGTTGTAACAGCCGCTGCCCGATGTCCTTACTCAGCTGCATTAATTCTGTGTCCGTCATCCCGACTCCTCTTTTCCCTCACTAACAGAACCGCAAGCCTAGCATTTTTTCTCGTTAAAAGAGGCCGCAAACGCCGTATTTGCGCGCCGTCTTCCAGTAAAAACGCAGGCTCACCCTTTTCGGGCCACCATAAACAGCCGAGGGAAAGGCATCAGCACATTGCCATCCTGACGGACCGAATAAGCACCGGCCAGCTCACGCAAATATTCCGCGAGGAAAGCCTCTTGATCCGGTTCACTCAGTGGGGTCAGAAACGGCCGCAAGCCGGTCGCCTTCAGCCAGTCCACCATCGCCTGATGCGACGGCATCACATGGTAATAAGTGGTGCGCCAGATATCGACCTTGCAGCCCGCCGCACTCAGCAAATCGTAATACGCTTCGGTGCTGAGCAGTTTCTTGCGGTCGGCGGCACCCGGGCCAATTTTCTCTGCCCACCGTCGGTCTTCCGCTACTTTGCGCATCAGGCTGTGCGTCGGCTGGTCGAGGTTATCAGGCATCTGGATTGCCAGCACGCCACCGGAAGCCAGCTGCGCCACCAAATGGGGGAATAACTGCTGATGATCGGTCAGCCACTGCAAAGAAGCGTTGGCGTAAATCACCTCCTGCGGCACGTCAGCCTGCCAGTGACGGATATCGGTCTGCACGAAATGGCAATCAGGCAGTCGTTTCAGCGCCTGCTCCAGCATCGCCTGCGAGCTGTCCAGCCCCGTCACGCGGGCTTCTGGCCAGGCCTGACAGAGCAGCTCGGTACTGTTGCCCGGTCCGCACCCCAGATCGGTGGCACGGCTGACATGTCGGAGGGGAATGCGGGAGAGTAATTCGGTGGCAGGACGCGTCCGTTCAGCTTCGAACTGACGGTAAAGATCGGGATTCCAGTCTTTCATGTGTTCCTCATTATAACGGTCAACCCTACGCATTAACTGTAGCATCTAACGCCTGGGCAAGATCGGCAAGCAGATCCGCGCAGTCTTCAATGCCCACCGACAGGCGCAGCAGATCGTCAGGACAACGAGATCCTTCGCCTTCCGTACTGCGACGGTGTTCAATCAGGCTTTCTGTCGACCCTAATGATGTTGAATGACGGAAGACGCGGGTGCGACGACAAAACGCGGCCGCGGCTTTTGCACCGGCGCTGAGCTGGAAAGAGAGCATTGCGCCAAAGCCGCCAGAGAACTGGGCCTCAGCGCGGGCAAAATGGGGATTCTGTTCCAGCCCGGGATAGTGCACCCCGGAGACGCCAGGCTGCTGTGCCAGCCAGCGCGCAATCTTCAACGCATTCTCAGAGGCCCTTTCCACCCGAAGCGCCAGCGTGCGCATGCCGCGTAACAGCAGCCAGGCTTCCATTGCCGGCAACACCGAACCGGATGCGGTGCGGTAAGCGATAATCTCCTGCCACCACGCGTCCGGCCTGGCGGTCACCAGCGCGCCAGCCGTTAAATCGCCGTGGCCATTCAGGTATTTGGTCGCCGAATGCAGCACCACGTCCGCCCCCAGCGTCAGCGCGTTGAGCCATAACGGCGTGGCCACGGTGGCATCCACCACCAGCCTCGCCCCCACCCGATGAGCCACCTTCGCCAGCGCCGCGATATCGGCAATTTTCCATAAGGGATTGGTGGGCAGCTCGGCCCAGATCAAATTCGTATGACCCTGACGCGTTGCCTGCCCGACCGCTTCCAGGTTACAAAGGTCCACCAGCGTTAAGGCGATCCCCTGCCGCTGGCAGTAGCGGCTGATGATGGTACGAAACTCGTAATAGCAATCCGCTTCGAGGATCACGCCGTCACCCGGTGTAAGGGTAGAAAGCACGGCCCAGGCTGCAGACGCCCCGGCGTTGAAGAAGGCACAACCCTGACCGTTTTCGAGGGTATTGAGTAGCGATTCAGCCAGTAATACCGACGAATTTCCGCTACGGGCATAGCCCAGTGCGCCTTCACTGCCATCGATAACCGAGGTAACGCTGCTCTGAACAGGCGGCACAAGCCCACCGCTTTGCGGGCAGGTGTAATGGCCGAGTCCAGCCAGCAAGGTGGCATTTTTACGCATAGCGGCTTGTTTCCTGTTGATTTTTTGGCCATTATCGATTGTCGACAATCAATTGTCTATCTTTTGACCAGCGATTTTTCCCACTGTGAGGTTATGAATGAACGCATCTCAGCCTGAGGGCCTTGATGAAAAAATTGCCGGAATGGTGAAAGGGTTGGCGCCCCACCTGATTGCGCTGCGCCGCGATATTCATGCGCATCCGGAGCTGGGTTTTGATACCCATCGTACGGCAGACGTGATCGCCCAGGAGCTGCAGAAATTAGGCTTTGAGCCGCAGACCGGCGTGGGAAAAACCGGCGTCATGCTGGATATTCACGGTGCAGAGTCAGGCCCAAGTCTGTTGCTGCGTGCCGATATGGATGCCCTGCCTATCGAAGAGAAAACCGGATTGCCGTTTGCCAGCGTCTGGCCGGGCAAAATGCACGCCTGCGGTCATGACCTGCACACGGCAACCCTGCTGGGCGTGGCGGCCACGCTGAAAGAGCTGCAGCCGTTGCTGAAAGGGTCGGTGCGCCTGATCTTCCAGCCGGCGGAAGAAACCACCGAAAGCGGTGCCGCGGCGATGATTGCCGACGGAGCCGCCGATGGCCAGGACATGGCGATCACCTTCCATAACCGCCCGGAACTGGCGGTAGGTAATATTATGCTGACCCGTGGCGCCAGTACCGCGTCCTGCGATGAGTTCGACGTGCAGGTGATCGGCATCTCCGGTCACGCCGCCCGTCCTCATGCCGCTGCGGACCCGATTGTTGCCACCGCGTATTTGATTACCCAACTGCAGACCATCATCTCCCGCGAGATGGATCCAGCCCAGTCAGCGGTATTGACCGTGGGGCACATTGAAGGCGGCGCCATCCACAATATTATTCCGGATTCCTGCCTGTTTCGGGGCACGGTTCGGGCGCGCTCGGCCGCCTCACGCGATCATGTTGAAGCCGCCTTCCGCCGCGTGTGTGCCGGTGTGGCGCTGTCGATGAACGTCCAGGTGGAGATCAACTATCAGCGTGGCGTTCCGCCACTGCTCAATGACGACCGGATGGTCGACCTCGCCGAGCAAAGCATCACCCGCCAGTTTAAGCAGCAGCCTGAAGTGCAGCAAGGCAGAAGCTTCGGCGCGGAAGACTTCTCCTACTTTTCCGACCGGGTTCCGGCCTGTCAGATCCATATTGGGTCGGCTCAGCCTGGCCGTAACGACCATGTTCATAACTCAGACTATCAGCCAGACGAAGGCTGCATCAGCGTCGGTGCCATCGCGCTGACGCGTTTAACGCTGGATATTCTCTCTTAATCCGTTTTTCACTTTCTCAGGGGTAGCACATGATTCTGACACGCAAACGTTTCCTTACCGGTGCCATTGCCGCATTGGGCCTGCTGGTTCTGCCACAGTTACAGGCGAGAGACCTCTCGTCGCTGACCTTCGCCACCGAAGGCGCCTTCCCTCCGTACAACCAGACCACGCCATCGGGTGAAATTGTCGGCTTCGAACCCGACATGATCAAAGAGATCGCTAAGCGCGCGGGCTTTAACTACAAAATCGTCGCCCAGAGCTGGGGCGGCATGATCCCAGGCCTGCTGGACGGTAAATATGATGCGATCGTCGATGCGGTGTCGATCACCCCTAAGCGTCAGGAAACCATTAACTTCACCAGCCCGTACATCAACGGCGGCTCGGGCTTTGTCACCACCAAAGACAGCAGCATCCCCAACCTGCCCGGCACCGGCACCCGCATTTCACTGACCGATGATGCCGCCAGCAAACCGGCCATCGACAGCATCGCTAAGCTGGTGAAAGGCAAAACGATTGGCGTGCAGGTTGCCACCATTCAGGCTGACTTCCTGAAAAAATACTTTGGTGATATCGCCACGATCCGCACCTATCCTGGCGGCAAAGATACCTTCTTCGACCTCGATGCCGGCCGCGTGGATATGGTGATGGCGGCGGTTCCTAACCTGACGGCCTACGTGAAGCGTTCAAACGGCAATGGCGCACTGACCGGATACACCTTCCAGAATGGCGTACTGGGATCGGGTTCGGCGATCGGCATGCGTAAAGACGACACGGAACTGCAGGCGAAACTGAACACCGCTATCGATTCAATGGTGAAAGACGGCACGATGAAGGCGCTGATCGTCAAATGGTTTGGCATGGATTTATCGCCACAATAATGACCGGAGTTCCTGATGGGTATTGACTGGCAACTTCTGAGTTTTGGCCCCGACGGATGGGGCCCCGTGCTGCTGAAAGCCGCTGGCGTGACGGTATCCGTGTCGCTCTGCGCTTTTTTGCTGGGATCGGTGATTGGCAGCCTGGTGGCCTGGGCGAAGATTGGCGGCAACCGCTGGATGCGGCGACTGGCGGAAGGCTATACCGTGGTGTTACGCGGTATTCCTGACCTGATCGTCATCTATATCTTCTACTTTGGCGGTCGTCAGGTGCTGGCCTTCTTTGGTCACGCACTGGGCATGCAGGGGCCGTTTGATATCAGCGGCTTTGTCGCGGGCGCGCTGGCGATCGGGCTGATTTCGGGTGCCGGACAGGCTGAAGTGTTCCGTGGCTCTTATCACAGCATCCCCAAAGGCACGCTGGAAGCCGCCACGGTGGTCGGCATGGGAAAATGGCTGATGTTCCGGCGGGTGATCGTCCCGCAGGCGCTGACCACCGCCATCCCCGGACTGGGCAATCAGTGGCAGTCGGCAATTAAAGAGTCGGCGCTGGTGTCGGTGACCGGCCTGGTCGAAACCATGAATCAGGTGCAGGTGGCTTCCGGCTCGACGCAGATGCCCTTCTTCTTCTTTGCCGTTGGCGCAGTGATTTATTTGCTGATCACCACCGTCTCTGAGTTTGTGATCCGTCAGGCTGAGAAATGGTCTTTGCGCGGTCAGAATTACCACCAGCTTTAAGGGCACGGGCATGGACATCACCTTTATACAAGAGACCTTTCTGAAGCTGTTAGCCGGCCTGCCGCTGACCTTAAACCTGGCGGTGCTGTCGCTGTTGGGTGGCGGTTTGCTGGCGCTGACTCTCAACTTACTGCGCGCCACGCGTGCGGGCAGTTATGTCGCACGCAGCTACGTTTTTCTGTTCCGCGGCACGCCGTTGCTGATTCAGATTTTTATGATCTATTACGGCCTGGGCAACATCAGCGCCATTCGCCACAGCTTTCTCTGGCCGTTCCTGCGCGATCCTTACTGGTGCGGGCTGCTGGCCCTGATCCTCAATGACGCGGCCTACACCTCTGAAATTCTCAGAGGCGGCATTCGCGCCGTGCCGGCCGGGGCTATTGAAGCCGCGAGGGTGTGCGGCATGTCCAAATTCACCATCCTCAAGCGGATCACGCTACCGATTGCCGTCCGTCAGGCCTTACCGGCCTACAGTAATGAAGTGATTTCGATGGCCAAGTCGACGTCGCTGGTCAGCACCATCAGCCTGATGGACGTCACCGGGATTGCCAACGCCGAGGTCTCATCCACCTACCGGGCGCTGGAAGTGTTTATCAGTGCGGCGGTGATTTACCTCGCCATCTCGCTGATCGTCACCAAGGGTCTCTCCCTGTTTGAGAAATATCTTTCACCCGATAAGTTCGGAGCCAGAGCATGAGCACACCCACGCTGACACTGCGTAATATAAAGAAGAGTTTTGACCAGCATGAAGTGCTGCATGATGTCAGCCTGACCGCCAACGACGGCGATGTGATTTCGCTGATTGGCGCCAGCGGCTCGGGCAAAAGTACCCTGCTGCGCTGCATTCCTTTTCTGGAAGTGCCCCAGGGCGGCGAAATTCAGGTCGCCAACGAAAAAATCACCCTGACCGGTAGCGACGGCACGCTGACCAACGCGCAACAAACCGCGGTGCGCAATATCCGTCAGCAGCTCGGTTTTGTTTTCCAGAGCTTTAATCTGTGGCCGCACCGCACCGTGCTGCAAAACATCATTGAAGCGCCGGTGCATGTGCAAAAGCGCAATAAAAAAGAGTGCATCGAAGAAGCGGAAGCCCTGCTGGAAAAGGTCGGGCTGTCGGCGAAGAGGGATGCCTGGCCTGCTCACCTTTCTGGCGGTCAGCAACAGCGTATTGCCATTGCCCGCGCGCTGGCGCAGCACCCGAAAGCGATCCTGTTCGATGAGCCGACGTCAGCCCTCGATCCCGAGCTGGTCGGTGACGTATTAAAAGTGATCCGCGACCTGGCTGAAGAAGGCCGCACCATGATTATCGTCACCCACGAAATGGGCTTTGCCCGTGAAGTGTCGAATAAGGCGATCTTTCTTCATCAGGGTCGGGTTGAAGAAGAAGGCCCGCCAGAGCAGGTCTTTTCCAACCCGAACTCCGACCGCTGCCGGGCCTTTGTCAGCAGCCATTTCCAGCGCAACTTTTAAGGTTTCGTCATGGATAAACAGGATCCCATCGTACGCAAGAGTTTGCAGGATAACGCCATCGACTGGCTTCGACGGGAGATTGTCCATGGCCGCTTGCAGCCCGGCGAAGTGCTGACCGAGATTGCGCTGGCGCAGCAGATGGGCGTGGGTCGCGGCACCGTTCGCTCGGCGCTGTTTGCGCTGGAAGCGCAGGAACTGGTGGTGCGTTCGCCTTATCTCAGCTGCCATGTGGCGCCGTTAAACGCCGAAATCATCTGGGAAATCTACACGCTGCGGGAAGCGCTGGAATGTCTGGCGGCCAGAATTTACGTCAGCCGCCGCACGCCGCTAAGCCGTCAGAAACTGAACCAGGCTTTTGACGGCCTGGCAAAGGCGGAGAAGGGTGATATGGACAGCCGCGTCGAGGCCGATCTTCGCTACCATCGCACGCTGGTGGACGCGACGGGTCACGGGCATCTCAACCGCAGGCACAAGCAGTTACAGGATAAAATGGAGTGGCTGTATCGCTGGTCAGAAGGCCACTGGCCGCAGCGTGAGCCGCTGGTCAGTGGGCATCAGGCACTGCATGATGCGCTGATTACCGGCGATGAGGATCGGGCTGAAGCGATGACCCGCCAGCATATCCGCTCCTCGCTGGAAGAAGACCTGCAGGGGTTTGCAGGTCTTTCCTCAGACACGCAGCGCTAAGGTTTAGCGCGCGTCCTTCACCGCCAGACCCAGTTGCCACACCGCCATCGCATAGTGATTGCTGTGGTTATAGCGGGTGATGGCATAGAAGTTTGGCAAGCCAAACCAGTATTGGTAGCTGGTACCCATATCAAAGCGCAACAGGCTGACCTGCTGATTGCCGTCCAGCTTCAGCTGCGGACGGAAGCCGCCAGCGGCCAGCGACGAGACGGAATAACGGGTTTTGAAGCCGGTTTCCCAGGTGGTGTCGGGACCGGTCGCTGGCACGGCCACGGTGCCATTTTTCACCCAGCCATGGGCGTTAAAGTAGTGCGCCACGCTGCCGATGGCATCCACCGGATCCCACAGGTTGATGTGCCCATCGCCATTGAAATCGACGGCATAGCTTTTAAAGGAGGACGGCATAAACTGGCCGTAGCCCATCGCACCGGCGTAAGAGCCGCGCAGATCCAGCGGGTCATCACCCTCTTCCCTGGCCATCAGCAGGAAGGTTTCCAGCTCCGCGCTAAAGAAGTCGGCCCGACGCGGATAGTTAAACGCCAGCGTTGAGAGCGCATCGATAATGCGGGTTTTGCCCATCACGCGGCCCCAGCGGGTTTCGACGCCAATAATGCCGACGATAATTTCCGGCGGCACGCCGTAGGTTTGATAAGCACGCTGCAACGCATCCTGATACTGGTTCCAGAACATCACGCCGTTTTGCACGTTGGACGGGGTAATAAACTTGGCCCGGTAGCGGATCCACGCGCCGTTTGGCCCGGTCGGTCCCTGCGAAATCGGCGCCTGGCGATCCATCAGGCGGATAACCCAGTTCAGGTTATTGGCCTGCGCCAGCACATCATGCAGCTGCTGACGCTGGAAACCGTGTTCGCGCACCATTTTATCGATAAAGCGCTCGGTGGCCGGATTGTTGGCAAAATCGCCCATCAGTGGCGTGGTGTTGTGCGCGGGGTCCAGCTTGAAGCCGCCGCCAAAGGGGTTGCCCTGCGGTTCAACGTTCTGTGGTGGTTTATGGCTACTACAGGCGGTCAGTAACAGCAGTGCAGGAAGAAGTGTGGCCAGAGAACGCATTGAATATCCATAAGTGCGATGCGAAAGAGTAACGCCATGGTAAAGCATTGGCTGGCGAGAAGAAAAGCAGATGTTATGTAAAGAAAGGGCAGCCAGCGGCTGCCCGGAGAGAGCGGAATATTCAGAGAAGACCCGTCAGGCTTTCGCCCGCTGGCGCACGGCATATACCAGCACTACGGCAAAGCACAGCAGAGGCAGGCTGTAGGCGGTTGCGGTGCTGTAGCGGTCCGCCATCGCGCCCATCAGATACGGCATAATCGCGCCACCGACAATCGCCATAATCATCAGCGAACTGGCGCGTTTAGTCTGTTTGCCCATGTTTTTCACCCCCATCGCGAACAGCGTCGGGAACATGATCGACATAAAGAAGAACACCGCCACCAGCGCAATCACCGACAGCGTTTCAATCCCCGACACCACGATGGCGCACAGCACAATGTTGATGGCGGCATACGCCACCAGCAGCGTCGCCGGACGAACGCGTCCCATCAGCCAGGTGCTGAAGAAGCGGCCAATCATAAAGCTGACCATCCCCACCGACAGCAGGTAAGAGGCGTTCTGGTTAGAGAGGTTCGCCCAGTGCTCGGTAACGTAGTTAATAAAGAAGGCACCGACGCCCACCTGCGCGGCGACATAAAAGAACTGAGCAATCACCCCGCCGGTAAAGTGGCCATGCTGCCACAGGCTTTTTTCATCGCCGCTGCTCTGCTCTTCTTCCTGCGCGCGAATGTCCGGCAGACGGGTGCGGCCAAAGACAAAGGCAATCACCAGCACTAACGCCGCAATCGCCACGTAGGTGGTTTTCACTGACGCCAGGCCATCGGTGGTGGTGCCCTGCGTGGCAGAGAAGAACAGCGAGCCGCCGATCACCGGGCCGACAAACTGCCCCAGGCCATTAAACGATTGTGACAGATTCAGGCGACGTTCCGCGCCAGCCGGATCGCCCAGCACCGTGGCGTAAGGGTTGGCCGCCGTTTCCAGACAGCCTAACCCCAGCGCGATGACAAACAGCGCCAGCAGGAACATCTCAAAACTGCCGGCTGAAGCGGCAGGAACAAACAGCAGCGCACCCAGCGCATACAGGCACAGCCCCACCAGCACACCGGCCTTGTAACCGAAGCGATCCATAAAGAATCCCGCCGGTAACGCCACCACAAAGTACGCGCCGAAGTAGGCCGCCTGCAACAGGCCCGACTGGGCTTTGTTAACGTGCAACACCTCCTGGAAATGCTTATTCAGCACGTCGAGCAAGCCGTAGGAGAGTCCCCACATAAAAAACAGGACGGTGACCATAATAAAGGCCAGCCGATAGCTGGTTGCCGCTTGTCGCTCGCGATAAGCCGGCGCAGTCGTTTTATTGACTAACATGTTTCGTTCCTCGGTAGCTGTGGCCAGTACAGCGAAAAACACCGGCAGTGAAGAGATGAGGGTCAGAAGAGAACCCGTTGATTAACTTAGTTCTGCTCCTGCAGAGAGAAGATCCGTTCCATCGCCACCCATTTTTCTCCGGCGGGCGTCCAGGGCGTTGGCCGCTGATAAGTCCACATCAGCGCCTCCCATTCCCTGACTTTCGCGTCCTGCTCACTAAACTGTGCGAACCGCTCAGCGTCGAAGTCTGGCGTGGTTTCCATCACCATCACCAGCCGGGTGCCCAGCAGATAAATTTCCATATCGGCGATGCCGTAGCGCCGCAGATGTTGTGCAATCTCCGGCCAGATCTGCTGGTGATACTGGCGATATTCCGCAATCAGCTGCGGATCGTCAGCCAGGTCCAGCGCCTGGCAGTAACGTCGGTTCCCGGTCATGTCAGCGCCCTGTCCAGATGGGAATAGCCGCCGTCCACCGTCAGCCATTGCCCGGTGGTGTGCGAGGCACGCGACGACAGCAAAAAGACCACGGTGTCGGCGATTTCCTGCGGCGTGGTCATCCGCTTGCCAAGCGGAATATGGCGGGTAATTTGCTTCAGCTTTTCCTCCGGCTGGTCGAAGCTCTTGATCCAGCGTTCGTACAGCGGCGTCATCACCTCTGCCGGGATAACCGCATTGACGCGGATCCCGTCACTGAGCAATGAGGCGGCCCATTCCCGCGTCAGCGCCAGCACGCCGCCTTTTGCCGAGGCATAGCCGCTGGTGTTTCCCTGTCCGGTCAGCGCGGTCTTCGAGCTGATATTGACGATGGCGCCCTGGCTGGCTCGCAGATGATCCAGACACAAATGCGCCATCAGGTAGTAATGGATCAGGTTCTTTTCCAGCGAGCGCACAAAGGCTTCCCGTCCGGCTTCCAGACCCACGCTGTCATTGACGCCGGCGTTATTCACCAGCCCGTCAATGCGGCCACATTGTTGAGTGACGCGTTCCACCGCCTGAATGCAGCTGGATTCCTCCTGTAATTCCGCCAGCACGAAAAACGCCTCTGGCTGATGCTGGTGTAGCCGTTGCATCAGCTCAGCGGACGGTTCGCTGTTGCTGACAATCACCGGGATCGCCCCTTCTTCGGCCAGCGTCAGCGAGATAGCCGCGCCAATGCCGGAGCCGCCGCCGGTCACGATCACCACTTTTTTTTGCAGATGAAGATTCATACTTCAACGTCCTCTATTCGATAGATTCGGCAGGCATTGCCGCCTGAAATGGCGTCCTGCTCGCTGGCCGATAACGGCACGATGGCGCGCTGAATAAGCTGCCAGGCATCGGCATACTCGCCCGCCAGCAGGCAGACCGGCCAGTCCGATCCGGCCAGCACCCGGTCGCTGCCAAACGCCTCGAGGGCCGCATCGATAAACGGCAGCAGATCGTCAATGCCATAGCCCGCCGGGCGGGGTTCGGTCAGCAGGCCGGACAGTTTGCAGCTGACATGCGGTAACGCTGCCAGCGGGGCGATCTGCCTGGCCCAGCTTTTGGCACCGGCCGCCAGATCCGGTTTGCCCAGGTGATCCAGCACCATCAGATGACCATCGTGACGGGCCGCAAACGCCGTCGCCTCGGCCAGATGCCGGTGTGTGACCAGCAGATCCCAGACGTACTCTTTGCGCTGCAGCTGCTGCATCGCCAACTGTACCGATGGCTGTGCCATCCAACCTGCCGGATTGGCCTCGTCCTGGATCTGATGGCGGAAGCCGCGCAGTACCACACGATGTTCACATTCCGCCAGCTGAGGCGTGAGATCGCCCTGCTGGAGATCGATCCAACCGACCACCGCCTTCACCTCGGGGGAACGTCCGGCCAGATCCAGCAACCCGCGCGTCTCCTGCAGGCTTTGCCGGGCCTGCACCAGCACGCTGCCGTCAATGCCCTGTGCCAACAGTTCAGGCGCCAGCTGCCGTGGCAGGAAATCCTGCTTTAGCCGCGCCATCCCGTCACCGATCCAGCCATACTCCTGCGGCTGGTAGCGCCAGAAGTGCTGGTGCGCATCAATCCGCAGCGTCATCAGGCCGGTTCCAGCGCGCGAAAGCGGTATTGTTCAATCGAGGCCGGGAACATTTCGATCGAGAATCCGGGATGTTCTGGCGGCATATAGGCAGCCCCTTTGATCACACAGGGATGAACAAAGTGCTCGTGCAGATGATCGACAAACTCAATCACCCGGCCTTCGTGGGTGCCGGCAATGCACAGATAGTCGATCATCGACAGATGCTGGACGTATTCGCACAGCCCGACGCCGCCGGCATGCGGACACACCGGCAGATCGTATTTCGCCGCCATCAGCATCACCGCGAGGATCTCGTTGACGCCACCCATCCGGCAGGCATCGATCTGCACCACATCGATCGCCCCGCGCATGATGAACTGTTTGAACATAATGCGGTTCTGGCACATTTCGCCGGTGGCCACTTTGACCGGCGCGATACCTTCCCGGATGCGGCGATGGCCTTCGATGTCGTCCGGGCTGGTCGGCTCTTCGATAAACCACGGATTGGCAAACGCCAGCTTGTTCACCCAGGGAATGGCTTCATTGGTTTCCCACACCTGGTTCGCGTCGATCATCAGTTTGCGATCCGGGCCGATCACTTCGCGGGCGATGGTCACCCGGCGAATGTCATCTTCCAGATCACGCCCGACCTTCAGCTTCAGGTAATCAAAGCCGGCATCCACCGCTTCCTGACACAAGCGTCGCAGCTTGTCATCGGGATAGCCCAGCCAGCCGGCTGACGTGGTGTAGCAGGGATAGCCGTCAGCCAGCAGCGTTTGCAGCCGCTGATCTTTGTTGTCCGCCCGCTGACGCAGTAGCACCAGCGCTTCCTCCGGCGTGATGCAGTCGGTGATGTAACGGAAATCCACACAGCGCACCAGCTCTTCCGGTGACATCTCGGCCACCAGCCGCCACAGCGGTTTGCCTTCGGCCTTACTCCACAAATCCCACACCGCGTTGATCACCGCGCCGGTAGCCAGGTGGATCGCGCCTTTGTCCGGGCCAATCCAGCGCAGCTGGCTGTCGCTGGTAAAGGATCGCCAGAACGCGCCCATATCTGCGGCGATGGTGGCCAGATCGCGCCCGACCACCAGATGCTGCAGCGCATGGATTGCGGCGCAGCAAATTTCATTTCCCCGGCCAATGGTAAAGGTCAGCCCGTGGCCGCTCAGTGACGGGGTGTCGGTCTCTAAAATCACGTACGCGGCGGAATAGTCCGGGTCCGGGTTCATCGCGTCCGATCCATCCAGTGACAACGAGGTCGGGAAGCGGATATCTTCAACGCGCAGGGCAGTAATCGTGGTCATAAATGCGTCCTTTACTGAACCGGCCTAAGCCTGAATGGTTGTCTGGCGCTGTTCACCCAGCCCCTCAATACCGAGGCGGATCTGCTGGCCGGCACGCAGGTAGACCGGCGGTTTCTGCCCCATTCCCACTCCCGGCGGCGTACCGGTAGAAATCACATCGCCCGGATGCAGGCTCATAAAGCGGCTCAGGTAGCTGATGATTTCCGGCACCTTAAAAATCATGGTGTTGGTATTGCCGTTCTGATAGCGCTTGCCGTCCACTTCCAGCCACATGCTGAGCTGATTGGCATCGGGGATTTCATCGGTGGTCACCAGCCAGGGTCCTAGCGGACCGAAGGTATCGCAGCCTTTGCCTTTGTCCCAGGTGCCGCCACGCTCAATCTGGAATTCACGTTCGGAAACGTCGTTAATCACGCAGTAGCCTGCAACGTGGGACAGTGCATCGGCTTCGCTGATGTAGCGACCGCCTTTGCCAATCACCACGCCCAGCTCCACTTCCCAGTCGGTTTTTACCGAGTCGCGCGGGATCTCAATCGCATCGTTCGGACCGACAATGGCGCTGGTCCATTTGCTGAAGATCACCGGCTCGTTGGGGATTTCCGCCCCGGTTTCCGCCGCATGGTCGGCGTAGTTAAGGCCGATGCAGATAAATTTGCCGACATTGCCAACGCAGGCGCCGATGCGCGGCGTGCCAGCCACTTTCGGCAGCGCGTCGACATTCAGCTGACGCAGCTTGTCCAGTGAAGCGGGCGACAAGGCGCTGCCGGCCAGATCGTCAATCACCTCGGAGAGATCGCGCAGGTTGCCCTGGGCATCAACCAGTGCCGGACGCTCTGCGCCTGGCTGACCGTAACGTAATAATTTCATCCTTCCTCCTGTCAAAAATAGGGCGGCGATCAGTTACTCCAGCCGCCATCAATAATGTGGATCGCGCCGGTGGTGTAGGCGCTGGCATCCGAGGCCAGATACAGCGCCAGCTGGGCGATCTCTTCGGTTTTGCCAATGCGCCCTATCGGCTGGCGCGAGACAAACGCCTGATAAACGTCGGCTTCGCTGCGCCCTTCGGCTTTAGCCTGTTCAGCAATGCGCTGCCGCAGCGACGGCGATTCCACCGTGCCCGGACAAATGGCATTACAGCGAATACCGCGCCCGACATAATCCGCCGCCACCGACCGCGTCAGGCCAATCACCGCCGCTTTCGAGGCGCTGTAAGCAAAACGGTTTGGCACGCCCTTCACGCTGGACGCGACGGAAGACATATTGATAATCGAGCCCTTTTGCTGCGCCAGCATGCCGGGCAAAAACGCCCGCACGGTGTGGAACATGGCGGTGACGTTCAGGTCGAGGGCAAACTGCCACTGCTGTTCCGTGCAGCTGAGGATATCGCCGCTGTGCACCACGCCTGCGCAGTTAAACAGCACATCGATGCTGCCAAGTTCTTCCGCCAGCGCGTGAATGGCCTGCGCATCGGTCACGTCCAGCACCCTGCCGGTGACGCCGGGCAGTTCCTGCAGGCGGGCAATATTGATATCGGTGGCGATCACCTCCGCGCCCGAATCGGCAAACAGTTGCGCGGTATTAAAGCCAATTCCCTGCCCTGCGGCGGTGATCAGCACTTTCTTACCCTGAAGATCCATAACGGTTCCCGCTGATTAAAGGACTAATGGTCAGGCCATTAACGGTGAAAAAAAACGTTTTAAGCGGTGCCCTTTTGCTATGATTCAGGGCATATTCAGCCGTAAAACGCGCTATTTATTTAACCAATTTTTCACATGTTAAAAACATTCCAGCAAGCCGTATTTCTGCAAAATGCTGGCTGAATCGCTTAACTGAAAAACTGCCTGGTGAGCCATGCCGATAAAAAAATTAGAAAATCTAAGAATTTACCGCCAGATTGCCGATCAGCTGAAACAGCTTATTGCCAGCGGTGAATTTCCGCCTGGCAGCAAGCTTCCCGCCGAGCGCGATCTTGCCAGTCAGCTGCAGGTCAGCCGCGCGTCGGTGCGGGAAGCGTTAATCGCGTTAGAAGTGATTGGCCTGGTGGATGTGCGCGTCGGCAACGGAGTGATTGTTTGCCATCCCGGCACCGTCGCGTCGGAAGAGCCGGTGATGATGCAGGCTGGCCGCGATCAGTGGGCCGATGTGGATGATGAACTGGATATCCAGCTGGATTTCAGCGCCGAACTGCCGCCGTTTTCGCTGCTGCAAACCCGCCGGTTGATTGAACCCGAAACCGCCGCGCTGGCCGCACGCCATGCGTCAGAAGACGAACTTGCGTTGATTGAGCAGGCTTATGAGCAGAACTGCCGCGATAACCGGCAAGGGTCGGCGACGCATCCCGGCGATCGGCTGTTTCATATCCGCATTGCGCAGGCCAGCGGCAATCCGGCCTATGCCTTTATCATCGCCCATCTGTTAGGACACCGTTACGGCAGCATGTTCCGCAGCCTGCAACAGCATTACACCCCGCAGGATATGCCGCATCGCTCTGAAACCGAACATCTGGCGATCCTGCAAGCCCTGCGCGCGCGCGATCCGCGTGCAGCGAAAAAAGCGATGAAGGATCATCTGGATGCGGTGATTGAAATTTTCGGTCGGGGATAAAAAAGGCCAGGGGATTAGCCCTGGCCTTGCAATACTCCGCTCGCTAAAAAGTTAACGGCGGTTACGCACAATCTGATAGCGGCGGGTGAGATACTCGACCGGCGCGCTCCAGATATGCACCAGGCGGCAGAACGGGAACAGCAGGAACAGCGTCATCCCCAGCACCATATGCAGGCGGAAAATCACCGCCACGCCCTCAAGATGCTGAGAAGCCCCGCCGTGGAAGGTAACCACCGCCTGCGCCCAGGCCACCAGCTTCATCATCTCGCTGCCGTCCATATGCTGGGCCGAGAACGGGATGGTCAGTAATCCCAGACAAACCTGCACCACCAGCAACGTCAGGATCAGGATATCGCCCACGCTGCTGGTGGCCCGCACGCGGGGATTGGTCAGACGACGCTTCAGCAACAGCCCGCCGCCCACCAGCGTTAACAGCCCGCAAATGCCGCCGGCGATCATCGCCAGCTTCTGCTTAACGTCAATCGGCAGGAACGCTTGGTACATCCAGTGCGGCGTTAACATGCCGACAATATGGCCAAAGAAGATGCCCATAATGCCGATATGGAACAGGTTCGAGGCCAGACGCATGCCTTTTTTATCCAGCATCTGGCTGGAGCCTGCACGCCAGCTGTACTGGCCATAATCGTAGCGTAACCAGCTGCCGATCAGGAAAACCGCGCCGGCAATATAGGGATAGATGTCGAAAAAGAACTGCGATAAATAGTGCATGATTAGTGTCCTGAGGAACGTGGCGTGGCCTGCGCCACGTCCAGATACTGAGGCTTGACCGCGCCAGCAAAGCGACGCTGATGCGTGGCCTGTTGCGCAGAGGCGCAGCCCTGCTCGCCGAGGAACTTCACCTGCTCCTCTTCCCACACCGCATCCAGCGCGGCTGGCGTATCATCGCGGGCTTCGCTTGCCACCTGGCTTTGCAGGGCGTCGGCCTGCACACCGCTGCCGGACAGCGACAGCAGCGCGTCAAATAACCGCGCATACGGGCTTTCGCGCTGCTGAAGACGTGCCGCCAGCAGCGCCAGAATCGGCGCGATATCCTGTAATCCGCCGCGTGCCCGCTGCACTGAGCCGTTGCCCAGATACTCCAGGTACAGCGGCAGGAAGTCCGGCAGCTCTTTGCAATCCAGCTCCAGACCGTCGGCACGATACTGATCCAGCAGATCGACCATCGCCTGACCACGATCGCGGGATTCGCCGTGCACATGTTCGAACAGCAGTAGCGAAGTAGCGCGGCCACGATCGAACAGCTCGCAGTACTCCGCCTGCACGTCCAGCAGCGGACGGGCGCAGAAGTCGTGGATAAACTGCACCAGCGGCGCACGGCTATCCGCATCCAGCTCAGCCGCGCTTTGCAGCGCGTCCACCAGCTCGGCAGCGTGATCGAACAGCGCCTGTTCCGGGTAATCCATCAGTCGGCCAATAACACGTAAGCTGATCATGACCGATCCTCCTGCGGTGGCGTTTTGCGGCCCACATCTATCGCATCAATGCGGCGGCTGTTAAACAAATTGAACTTGCTGTCGCTGCCGTGGCAACCGTCGCCAAAGCTAAAGCCACAGCCTTTGCTTTCCGGGAAGGCTTCACGCGCCAGCTCACGGTGGCTGGAGGGCACCACGAAACGGTCTTCGTAGTTGGCGATCGCCAGGTAACGGTACATCTCTTGCGCCTGCGCTTCCGTCAGCCCAACCTGCTCCAGCGCGCGGGTATCCACTTCGCCGTCGACGGTTTCGGCGCGCTTGTAATGACGCATCGCCAGCATCCGCTTCAGCGCCAGCAACACCGGCGCGGTATCCCCCGCCGTCAGCAGGTTCGCCAGGTACTGCACCGGAATACGCAGGCTTTCCACATCCGGCAGCACGCCGCTGTGGCCAAGTTCACCGGCATCAGCAACCGACTGGATCGGCGATAAGGGCGGCACATACCAGACCATCGGTAAGGTGCGGTATTCCGGGTGCAGCGGCAGCGCCAGCTTCCAGTCCATCGCCATTTTCCACACCGGCGACCGTTGCGCGGCCTCAATCACACTGTTTGGGATGCCGTCTGCCAGCGCCTGTTCAATCACCGCCGGATCGTTCGGGTCGAGGAAAATATCCAGCTGACGCTGGTAGAGATCCTGCTCGTTCTCCGCTGAGGCCGCCTGTTCGATGCGATCGGCGTCATACAGCAGCACGCCGAGATAACGAATGCGGCCGACGCAGGTTTCTGAACAGACGGTGGGCTGACCCGCTTCAATGCGCGGATAGCAGAAGATGCACTTCTCCGACTTGCCGCTTTTCCAGTTGAAGTAGATTTTTTTGTACGGGCAGCCGGTCAGGCACATCCGCCAGCCGCGGCATTTGTCCTGATCGATCAGCACGATGCCGTCTTCGCCGCGCTTATAAATGGCGCCGCTGGGACAGGTCGCCACGCAGGCCGGATTCAGGCAGTGTTCACACAGGCGCGGCAGATACATCATGAAGGTGTTTTCAAACTGGCCGTACATCGCTTTCTGGATGTTATTAAAGTTCTGATCGGCGGAGCGTTTCGAGAATTCGCCGCCGAGGATCTCTTCCCAGTTCGGGCCGTTTTCGATCTTCTTCATCCGCTTGCCGGTGATCAGCGAGCGCGGACGGGCTATCGGCTGATGCTTGCCCGCTGGCGCGGTATGCAAATTCTGATAGTCATAATCAAACGGCTCGTAATAGTCATCCAGCTCCGGCACGTGCGGGTTGGCGAAGATTTTCGACAGCAGCCCGACGCGGCTGCCCATGCGTGGCTCCAGCCTGCCGTTGATTTTACGGATCCAGCCGCCCTTCCACTTCTCCTGATCTTCCCAGGCATGGGGATAGCCCACGCCCGGCTTGCTCTCGACGTTGTTGAACCAGGCATATTCCATGCCTTCACGGCTGGTCCAGACGTTTTTACAGGTCACCGAACAGGTGTGGCATCCGATGCATTTGTCGAGGTTCAGCACCATGCCGACTTGCGAACGAATTTTCATGGCTGTTTCTCCTGCTGGCTGCCCTGGCAATCGTCGGTGCCCTCACCGTCTAACCAGTTAACGTGATTCATTTTTCTCACCACCACGAACTCGTCACGGTTCGAGCCGACGGTGCCGTAATAGTTGAAGCCGTAGGACTGCTGCGCGTAGCCGCCAATCATATGGGTCGGCTTCGGACAGGTCCGCGTGACCGAGTTATGAATGCCTCCGCGCTGGCTGGTGATTTCCGAACCGGGAATATTCACGATGCGCTCCTGGGCGTGGTACATCATGGTCATCCCAGCCGGAATACGCTGGCTGACCACCGCGCGGGCCGTCAGCGCGCCGTTGGCGTTAAAGGCTTCAATCCAGTCGTTATCCTCAATGCCCAGCTCGCGGGCATCGTCCTCACTCATCCACACAATCGGCCCGCCGCGCGACAGCGTCAGCATCAACAGGTTGTCGCTGTAGGTGGAGTGAATGCCCCATTTCTGGTGCGGCGTCAGGAAGTTCAGCGCCTTCTCCGGATTGCCGTTAGGCTTCTGGTTGAGGAACGGCTTCGCGGCACGGGTATCGATTGGCGGACGGTACACCAGCAGGCTTTCGCCGAAGGCACGCATCCACTCATGATCCTGATACAGCTGCTGACGGCCGCTCAGCGTGCGCCAGGGGATCAGCTCATGAACGTTGGTGTAGCAGGCGTTATACGACACATGCTCATCTTCCAGGCCTGACCAGGTCGGGCTGGAGATAATTTTGCGTGGCTGCGCCTGAATATCGCGGAAGCGGATCTTCTCGTCTTCTTTATTCAGCGCCAGATGCGTGTGGTCGCGGCCGGTGATTTTGCTCAGCGCCTGCCAGGCCTTGACGGCCACCTGGCCGTTGGTTTCCGGTGCCAGCGAGAGGATCACTTCCGCTGCATCAATCGCGCTGTCGATATTTGGCCGACCGGCGGCAGGGCCGTCCGCCTTGACGTAGTTAAGCTGCTTCAGGAAGTCGACTTCGGTCTGGGTATTCCAGCTGATGCCTTTGCCGCCGTTGCCCAGCTTATCGAGCAGCGGCCCCAGCGAGGTGAAACGCTCCCAGGTGGCCGGGTAGTCACGTTCTACCGCAATGATGTGCGGCGCGGTTTTGCCTGGGATCAGCGCGCACTGGCCTTTTTTCCAGTCCTTCACCTCAAACGGCTGCGCCAGTTCGGCCGGGGAATCATGCTGCACCGGCAGCGTGACCACATCGGTTTCCACCCCAAGATGGCCGACACACAGCTCTGAGAAGGTTTTGGCGATGCCTTTGTAGATTTCCCAGTCGCTTTTCGACTCCCAGGCCGGATCGACCGCCGCCGACAGCGGATGAATAAACGGATGCATATCCGAGGTATTCATGTCGTCTTTTTCATACCATGTGGCGGTCGGCAACACGATATCGGAATAAAGGCAGGTGCTGGACATGCGGAAATCCAGGGTCACCACCAGGTCGAGCTTGCCTTCACCACCGTTATCCTGCCATTCCACCTCTTCCGGCATCACGCCGCCCTGACGGCCGAGGTCTTTCCCCTGAATGCCGTTTTCGGTGCCGAGTAAATATTTCAGCATGTACTCATGCCCTTTGCCGGAGGAGCCCAGCAGGTTGGAACGCCAGACGAACAGGTTCCTTGGGAAGTTTTGCGGACTGTCCGGCTGTTCCGCCGCAAAGCGCAACGTGCCCTGCTTCAGGCTGTCGACGGTGTAATCCACCGGCGACATGCCGGCTGCGTCGGCCTTAGCGGCAATGTGCAGCGGATTCACGTTGAGCTGCGGCGCGGACGGCAGCCAGCCCATGCGTTCGGAGCGCACGTTGAAGTCAATCAGGCTGCCGCTGTAACGGCTTTTATCCGCCAGCGGCGACAGCAGCTCTTCGGTGGTGACCGACTCGTAGCGCCACTGGCTGGAGTGGTTATAGAAGAACGAGGTGCTGTTCATATGGCGAGGCGGACGTTGCCAGTCCAGCGCAAAGGCCAGCGGCGTCCAGCCGGTCTGCGGCCGCAGTTTTTCCTGGCCCACGTAGTGCGCCCAGCCGCCACCGCTTTGTCCGACGCAGCCGCAGAACACCAGCATATTGATCAGGCCACGGTAGTTCATGTCCATGTGATACCAGTGGTTCATCCCGGCACCGACGATGATCATCGAGCGGCCACGGGTTTTCTCTGCGTTTTCGGCAAACTCACGGGCAATACGGATGATGTTCTGGCGCGACACGCCGGTGATCTGCTCTGCCCATGCCGGGCTGTAGGCTTTGACCTCATCGTAATTCTGCGCGCAGTTGGCATCGCCCAACCCGCGTTCCAGGCCGTAGTTGGCCAGGGTCAAATCGTAGACGCTGGTTACCAGCGCTTCACTGCCGTCGGCCAGGGTCAGGCGCTTGACCGGCAGCTTGTGCAACAGGATCTCTTCCAGCGCGACGCTGTTGAAGTTCTCGCTGGTGATGCCCCCAAAGTACGGGAAGCCGACCTCAACCACCTCGTCATGCTTACCGAGCAGGCTGAGCTGCAGTTCAACCTCCTGCTGGCCTTTGCCTTCGCGCGATTCCAGATTCCATTTGCCCTGCTCACCCCAGCGGAAACCAATCGACCCCTGCGGGGCCACCAGCTCGCCATCCGCTTCATTGATGGCAATGGTTTTCCACTCGGGGTTGTTTTGCTGGCCCAGACCATCGACCAGATCGCTGGCACGCAGCTGACGTCCGGCGGCATAGAATCCGCCTTCACGCGGCTCAAGCAGCACCAGCATCGGCATATCGCTATAGCGGCGAACGTAATCGCGGAAATAGCCCACTTCACGATCGAGGTGGAACTCTTTCAGCATCACGTGGCCCATAGCCAGCGCCATCGCGCTATCGGTGCCCTGTTTCGGGTTCAGCCACTGGTCACAGAGCTTGGCCACTTCGGCATAATCCGGCGTGATCGCGACGGTTTTGGTGCCCTTATAGCGAACTTCGGTGAAGAAGTGCGCATCCGGCGTGCGGGTCTGAGGCACGTTTGAGCCCCAGGCAATGATGTAGGACGAGTTATACCAGTCAGCCGATTCCGGCACGTCGGTCTGCTCACCCCAGGTCATTGGCGACGCGGGCGGCAGGTCGCAATACCAGTCGTAGAAGCTCAGGCACACGCCGCCAATCAGCGACAAATAACGGGCGCCAGCGGCATAAGAGACCATCGACATCGCCGGGATCGGCGAGAAGCCAACGATGCGATCCGGGCCGAAGGTTTTCGCGGTATAGACGTTCGAGGCGGCAATCAGCTCGTTCACTTCCTGCCAGCTGGAGCGAACAAAACCGCCGCGTCCACGGGCAATCTTATAGCTTTTGGCTTTTTCCGCATCGCTGATGATGGAACCCCAGGCCTCGACCGGATCGCTGTGCTGCAGCTTCGCTTCACGCCAAAGGGCGATCAGCTTTTTGCGCATTAACGGGTATTTCAGGCGATTGGCGCTGTAAAGATACCAGGAGTAACTGGCACCACGCGGGCAGCCGCGCGGTTCGTGGTTTGGCAAATCCGGGCGGGTGCGCGGATAGTCGGTCTGCTGAGTTTCCCAGGTGACCAGGCCATTTTTGACGTAAATCTTCCAGCTACAGGAACCGGTGCAGTTCACGCCGTGGGTCGAGCGGACGATTTTATCGTGCTGCCAGCGGCTGCGATAGCCGTCTTCCCAGTCACGGTTGGCGTTGAGGGTCTGGCCATGTTTGCCAGAAAAAGGTTCGGCTAGCTGTTTGAAATAGCGGAACCGGTCAAGAAACTTGCTCATCCGGAATTCTCCTGAAGGCCTGATATTGTTAGGTGTGGAGCGACGACATTGCTTAATCTGCGGGCAGAGTACTGTTGCCCCCGAAGGGGCAGATTGATGGCGATCAACAGAAACAGAGGCTAAACCCGAGGGTTTTAGTCGGAATACCACTAAAGGAGGAGGCGGTGAAAAGCGCGTATTTGTCTGAAATTGTTCCATAAAAATACGCTTCGCATCCCCTTTCCGCTGCCCGTTACGCCTGCCCGGCGCAGAGGGAGTAGTGGCTTGCGGTCCGCCTCGACATTGCCGAAACGGACCGAATAACCGCTAGCCGACTTTCTTACGGCCGTAGACCGCCCAGGTGATCACCACGCAGAGCAGGTAGAAACCGAGGAAGACTTTCATTGCGCCGGCGGGGGATCCGCTCATCGCCAGTGACATGCCAAACATCTGCGGGATAAAGAAGCCGCCTGCGGCACCAATGGCGGAGATAAAGCCCAGCGCTGCGGAGGTTTCGGTTACCGCTTCATGCTGCGCCAGTTCGTCGCTGCCGCCCTGCGCTTTCACCCGCTCAAGGGTATTTTTGCGGAAAATAACCGCGATCATCTGGAAGGTTGACCCGCTGCCCAGACCGGCATTGATAAACAGCACCATAAACACGCTGTAGAAGGCGATAAACGATCCCGGATGGTCGCCCGCAGGCAGCGTCATAAACAGCAGTCCGCTGAAGACGGTCATCACCACAAAATTGATCAGCGTGACGCGCACGCCACCGAATTTATCGGACAGCATGCCGCCGACGGAGCGGGCCAACGCGCCAAGGAACGGGCCAAAGAAGGCGTACTTGAGGATCACGATGTCCGGGAACTGGGTTTTGGAGAGCATGGCAAAGCCCGCCGAGAAGCCAATAAAAGAGCCGAAGGTCGCCAGATACAGCACCGCCATAATCCACAGATGGCCGCGTTTAAGCACCGGCAGCTGCTCACGCAACGAGGATTTCGAGGAGGCCAAATCGTTCATGCCAAACCAGGCCAACAGGGTGCCAATTACCAGGAACGGTACCCACAGCCAGGCGGCGTTTTCCAGCCAGATCACCTCGCCGGTGGCAGCCACCTGCGAACCTCCGCCAAAGAAACTGAAGATGCCGAAGGAGATGGCCAGCGGGGCGAAGAATTGCATCACGCTGACGCCGAGATTGCCCAGGCCGCCATTAATTCCCAGCGCGCTGCCCTGTTTCGCTTTCGGGAAGAAGAAGCTGATATTGCCCATGCTGGAGGCGAAGTTGGCTCCGGCACAGCCGCACAGCAGGGCGATAATCATAAAGGTGGAGAACGAGGTCTGGGTGTCCTGCACCGCAAACCCGAGCCACAGGCAGGGGACCAGCAGGATGCCGGTACTGAACGCCGTCCAGCGGCGGCCACCAAAAATGGGGATCACAAACGAGTAAGGCACACGCAGCAAAGCGCAGGCCACGGACGGGAGTGCGGTCAGCAAAAACAGTTGTTCGGTGGTGAAGTTAAACCCCACCTTGTTCAGATTGACGGTAATGGCGCTGAACAGCATCCAGACGCAGAACGCCAGCAGCAGGCAGAACACCGAAATCCACAGGTTACGGCTGGCGATGCGTTTGCCGTATTGCTGCCAGAATTCGGCATTTTCAGGCTGCCAGTCCTGAATGACCGTTCCGCCTTTGGTTGAGGGAGTAGAAGGTGTAAGCGACATAGTGTTCTCAGTGACAGGAAGATTTAACGCACATCCTGCTGATCGCTCTGCTGATTCAGGTTGATGCAAATCAACCAGACGACAGGTAGTTACTGCGCGTTTTCAGCGCCAGACTCCAAAAGAGGTAGATGAGGGGGATTAATTAACCTGCTGTAAATCCTCAGCTTTAAAACATTACTGCTACGCTATAATCAATTTCTGAACAGATTTGGAAATTTGGTGTTACCCATTAAGTGGTATAGGGATAATCCCCGGGATACGTAGAATAACGCTCAGGCCCGGCCAGTCTGGCCTGTAACAGCACTGACCCAAAGGACACCACCGTGAAAGAAGAAGCCGCCACCATATTACTGATTGACGATCATCCGATGCTGCGCAACGGGGTGAAGCAGCTGATCGCGCTGGACGAGCGGTTGCAGGTGGTTGCCGAAGCGGGCAACGGCACGCTCGGCGTCGAACTGGCGGGGGAACTGGATCCGGACCTGATCCTGCTGGACTTAAATATGCCGGGCATGAACGGGCTGGATACGCTGGTGCAACTGCGCACCATCGAGCTCTCTGGCCGCATCGTGGTGTTCAGCGTGTCGGATCATGAAGATGACGTGGTGAATGCGCTGAAGCGCGGTGCCGATGGCTATCTGCTAAAGGATATGGAGCCGGAACAGTTGCTGAAATCGCTGCATCAGGCCGCCGCCGGGCAAATGGTGCTCAGTGAAACGCTGACCAATGTGCTGGTCGCCAGCCTGCGGGAAAACCGCCCTTCCGACGAGCGGGACATCGAACAGCTCACCCGCCGCGAGCGCGATATCCTCAAGCTGATCAGCCAGGGCATGACCAATAAAGCCATCGCCCGCAAGCTGTCGATCACCGAAAGCACGGTAAAGGTTCACGTTAAGCATCTGCTGAAAAAGATGAAGCTCAAGTCCCGCGTCGAAGCCGCCGTCTGGGCGTTGCAGAGCGGGCATGAGTGAGCAAGCACTGCCGGCGACTGTCAAAACCCTCAGCTTTCCTTCGCCGGATCCTTATCCGGCAAATCGGGCAACGTCTGTAATCCGTTATTCCTGCGAATGATATTAATAAGCTCCCGTAAGGCTGGATGAACATAGCGACGGCTGCTGTAGTACATGTGAAACGGCTCACCCTGACATGCATGGCTCGGCAGCACGTTGATCAGCGACCCGCTGGCAAGCTCAGCATCCACCCGCGACTCCAGCACATAGGCGAGGCCAATCCCGTCGATGGCGGCGGCGATAGTGGTTGAGGTATCTTTCAAGGTGATAGCACCCGGCACACTCATGCTGTAAACACCGTCAGCCCCATCAAACTCCCAGCGGAAACTGGCGTTATTGCCAAGAAGCAGTTGCAGACAGTTATGTTCTGATAATTCAGCCGGGGTGGTTGGCACGCCATGACGCTTCACATACTCCGGCGAGCCGACCACGATCCAACGCTGCGTATCGGTCAAGGCGACGGCAACCATATCCTCGGGCACCAGATGCCCGTATCGCATGCCGGCATCAAAGCCTTCAGAGGTAATATCGACCGGCCTGTCCTCGACAACCACCGTCAGCCTGACGTCTGGCCACTGTTCAGCAAACGCCTTCAGCGCCGGCACGATTAACTGCGCGGCAGCATCGGCAAAAACATTGAGCCGCAATACGCCGAAACGACTGCGGCCAGGCGCGTTGACGGTATCCAGCGCGGACGAAATGACATCAAAACCCTCGGAGAGCTTCTCAGCTACCTCCAGCCCAAGCGCCGTGGGTGAGACCGAGCGACTGGTCCGGTTTAAAAGCCGTGCATCGAGTCGGGTTTCCACCCGGCGTATGGCATGGCTTATGGCGGAAGAAGAGAGGCCAAGTTCGATGGCGGCAAGCTTGAAACTTCGGCAGCGCAGTACCACCAGGAAGGCCTGCAGATCGGCAAAATCAACACGTTCCATTTTCATGATGAATACCATTAACTGATTCAATGAATAGCATGCATCTTTTAGCATGGGATCTCATTGCCCGTAAACGCTAAGCTCTGTTAAACGTTCCCTACTCAGTTTGAACAATCGGTGCGTAAGCTGTCGGCACCCTCAAAAGGAAGTTTTCATGAAGAACAGAATTCTTGGTAAAACGGGCCAGCGTGTTTCCGAAATCGGTTTTGGCGCCTGGGCCATCGGCGGCACCTGGGGTGAAGTCAGCATGGAAGATGCGAAAGGTGCATTGAATGCGGCGCTGGATGCCGGGATGACGTTTATCGACACCGCTGACGTTTACGGTGATGGCCGTTCCGAAAAAATCATCGCCGAAGTGCTAAATGAACGAGGGGGAGATCGCCCGTTCGTGGCGACCAAACTGGGGCGTCGCCTTTCACCGCATGTCGCATCCGGCTACAGCGAAAAAAACCTTAATGACTTTGTCGATCGTTCCCGCGATAACCTGCAAACCGAGACGCTGGATTTAGTCCAGCTGCACTGCCCTCCAACCGAGATCTATTACACCCCTGAAGTTTTCGCGGTGATGGATGAAATGATTGACTCCGGCAAAATTCGCAGCTACGGGGTTTCTGTCGAAAAAGTCGAAGAAGGCCTGAAGGCGCTTGAATACCCGAATGTGTCTTCCATCCAGCTGATTTACAACATTTTCAGGCAGCGCCCTGCCGAGCTTCTGCTTCATGAGGCCAAACGCCGGGATGTCGCTATCATTGCCCGCGTCCCGCTGGCGTCCGGCGTGCTGACAGGCAAAATGACCGCTGACACCGCGTTCGCAGCCGACGATCACCGCACCTTCAACCGTAATGGCGAGCAGTTTGATAAAGGCGAGACCTTTGCGGGCGTGCCATACGATGTGGCGCTGGATGCCGTGGAAGATATCCGTCGCTTGCTGCCGGGTGACACCAGCATGGCAACATTCGCGCTGCGTTGGATCCTGATGAATGAAAATGTCTCGGTGATCATTCCCGGCTCTAAAAATAAAGCCCAGTCAGAAACCAATGCGCAAGCAAGCGCTCTCGCCGACCTGTCCGACGACACTATGCTGGCGTTGAAAACCCTTTATCAAAACAAAATTGCCCCGTGGGTTCATCAGCGCTGGTAAGCAACTGACGCCTTCCTGAACGGAAGGCTTTCAATGCAGATGATTTTAAGCTGCAAGATTTCTCCTCAGCTGGAGCGGTCGGGCACCGATAGGTTCAATATGCTTAAAGATGCAAAACATGCCGGAGAAGAGTCAAAGCTTCGGCATGTTTAGCCTTGTTCATGTTGGCGAGGTTATGCAGCTTCCAACGTACGGCGGGTAACTGGTCAACCCCGGGCAATCCAAGCAATTGCCAGTCCGGGGAGCCTTTTTTAAACGATATCAAAAAATCACGTTCAGCCCGGGAAAGAGACCTGTTTATACATTCGACAAGATCTTTTCGCACATCCTCAAGCTCATTTAACGTAACATCTACTTCTGCCATATTTCTAAACTCACCTGCGTAAAGCCCGGATATCTCTTTAAAATGTGGCTGAAGTAATTCAGTAATCGGCCGGGGATGGCTGATGATATACACCAGCAAGGCTTTGCGTAGCGACTCTGTCACTCCCTCGTTATCCAGCAAGAACTTAACATCGAACAAATCTCTGGGATGCTGGCGGTCAAGCGCAGCGCAAATTTTGCCCGCATAAAGATCGGCGAAAGCGACTACGGACATTTCTGCAAAGCCGAACTCATCTTCAACGGCTTCACAGACAGGCTGGACATGTGGCTGATAGACGGTTCCCCTCAACACCGGTGACAGTTCAATTTTGATCAGTATTCCTGCACGCTCAACCAACAGCCGCAAAGCATCATTTTTATCTTCATAGGACTTGCTCACCTTACACTCCGGCAGTGCACTTGTTGCCGCTTGCGCAATAGCGTCCAATGCTATTTTTATCTGCATTAACGATTCTTCGCGCTCCAGCACGGGCAAAAACACCAAATCGATATCTACGGATAAGCGAGGAAGATTGCGTACAAACAGATTTATTGCGGTGCCGCCTTTCAATGCAAAACAGTCATGTCTGGCGATGAAGGGGATCAGTTGAAGTAACAGCTGGACCTGCTTATGGTAAATGCTTTGCCTGTCCATATCGATTTACATCTCTCTGGGTACCGTTATCTGCCACGTCTTGTCCAGCCGCCCTCCCTTTGCGATTTCTCGCTTTCCCGTACCAAGCTCATATCGTTCTGGATCCAGATATTTAAGCCAGGCATGCTGGTGTCGGTTGGCCAACCACAGAAAAAGACGTTTCACCTTGATACTGGAACTTGCTTGCAGCAGCAGATCTAACTTACGCGGTGATAATGTTGTCAGGCCCTGCATAAGTTGATCGGCATGTTCAACGCTAATGCTTTTAGGTACGTCTGCCAGCAGTTCAAGAAAAGCTTTTTCAGGCCCGGAATAGCATAAGGTCGGCAGCGACTCCCGCCAGCTATCTTCACGAAAATACTTTGGGTTTTCTGTCACCGATGAAGGCCAGAGCCGTTGTACTCCACGCCATTCGAATTTGGCATCAATGTCAATTTTGTGTAACCAGGCAGGTAACGGGGACGCAGAGAACAGGTGAATGTGGGGTGTGCTTCCTCTGGCTTGATAATGCACCAAACCTTCTATCTCCAGTGCGCTAAATGCTCCGACACAGACCGGTTCGTCGCGCATGCGTTGAAGCGATGCAACGACGCCTTTCCAGTGCTGCGGCTTTTCTTCTCGTGCATAGACACCCGGCGTGAGTGGCAGTAGTGTCCTGCTCTTAACCGCATTATCAAGAAAATGAAGGTTAATTCCCTGAGCGAGCAGCCAGGATTTTGTCGCCACCATGCCAACGGGGAGCAAATTTTTAAGCTGTTGTCGTGCAATGAGATTGAGCATAACTCCCCAGGGGGTTTGAAGAAGCCAGAATTCACGTCGATTACTGCCGTAATCTATTATTTATTCAAACTTACTCTGCCTCGGGGTTTAAGTAAACCTCAATACACGGCAATAAACGCCGTAAAAACCAATATTATTAAACCAACCCTGTTCCTTTGCCTGCGCCCGCAGCGTCAGATTCAGAGCGAATCAATTATAATAAACATTAAATATCACCATCGAATCGGCGCTGCCAGGCGTGACGGTTTCGGCCGTCTGGTAGTACTTCGCTTCGAAATTCACCAGGTTATCCCCCTCGGCGATGGTGGCGACATTATCATTGAAGCCGGCGATTTCCTTGCCGTTCATCAACAGTTGAATGCCGACGCCGGTTGCTGAATTTTCATCGTTACTCAGCGCTATCACGCCCCGGTCTTGATTAGCAAAGCCATAGATCGGCGTGAAGTCAAAGTGGGCCTGGGTTGCTGCGCCCTTACACTCGGTGAGGCTCACGGAAAATGGCACCTTAGGACCGGTGCTGCCTGCACGGGTAAAGCTGGCTGATGACAATGTCCCCATCTCGACGTCGGTTACGCTGCTTACCGTGCAGCCACCCGCCGAAACCGTCATGACGCCTGAAAAGGTAAAACTGTACAGATGGCCGCGAGAAACGCGATCGGCATTGGCTTCATCAATATAAGCCGTTTGCGAGAGTGCGTTGGTTTCACCGTATTTAAGATCCTTATTCGTTCTGACAATATATATTTTGTCGGTCAGGGTGGTTGAACCATTGGATAAAAGCCCCCGACGAACCGATGTGCCGGTAAAGGCTGTAGTCATACAGGACCATGTACCGGAAGCGGAATTGAAATTTGTCCAGACGATACCGAGGCCGGAATCCGATATGGCGGTCCCCTCATCAATCACCGGACAGGTTAGGCCGTCTACCGAGACCGTCATGCCTGAACTGCTCCAGGCGGTATGGCTGACCTCAGACACCTGCTGAAAGTTACCCGATGATTTGCAGGTGACGTTCACGTTTTTGGTATCAACATGCAGGATATCGCCGGCCCTCGAATTTTCCGCTACCGCAACATCGCCAAGATTAAGAACATGGACATCGGTATCGGATGTGCAGTTCATGTCTTCTGCAGAAGCAGACTGGCACGTTAAAAGCGCGGCCATCAACGTTATCAGGCACAGTGTGATTTTCAGACTATTTAGCATCATTTAATTTCCGTTAATTCCGCGTTCGGTGGTCGCATCACACGGCAAGTCAGCCACAATAATGCCGTTATTTTTGCTGCGCCCCTTCGCCGAGAAGGGCACCGTACAGAGCTGTTCGCCCCCGGCCAGAGACACCTGCAACTGCGCTGTTTCGGGCACACCTGCCAGATAAACGCGCCCTTTTTCATCGGTAATCCCGCTGACGTCGTCCACACGGACCACACTCGCCAGCGGCAGCGGCCGTCCATCCCTTGTCAGCGTCAGGAACACCCGCAGCCCAACTTTGGTTTCATATTCAGCCAGCACCAGCGATTCTCTCGATGGCGTTTTACGCTGGATTGACTGCTTCAGATCGACGTCATCTTCTAAGGTGGAGGTGTCCAGGCTGACCTCATTTTCACGATAGGGTGTCAGTGACGGGACGATGGCATACCCGCGCGAATCCGTTGACAGCCCGCTGCGGTTTTTGATTTTGATATCTTTGCCACCCGGTGCCCGCACCAGTGCCCAGGAACTGCCTTCCGATAACTCCCGGGAAAGCGTGACGCCGTACGGGTGGACGACAACCGAGCCGCGTACTCCCCAGTTAACGGATTCGCTTTCACCATAATAATTTGCATATCCCAACGAGGCGGTTGCCTTGCTCCCCTGCAGGCTGCCGGACAGCGCGGTACTGTTCTTCACCCGGCCATCGGATTGACTGCTGCGGGCCTGGGACATTGACCAGGAAAGGTTATTGCTTTCAAGTGAGGTCCCTGACAGCGTGGTCGACAGGCTGCCCGTTCCCCGGTTTGACTGTGACCAGTTATTGCTCATCCGCATGTTGCTGTCGGAGGTCGGCGACAACCATTTGCCGATTGGCAAGCTGACGTTAACGGAGGTGCTGTTGTCGGTGCGACCTGTGCGCCACAACCGGCTCTGGCTTTGGTTCAGGCTGACGGTGACGCCGGAAAAACTTTTACTCCAGCTGCCGGTGATGGAGCGATTACGTGAGTTAGCCCGGTTCCAGTATTCGGATTGATAGGCGCTGAGCGAGACCGATCCGGCCACGCCGGCATTCTGATTCAGGGTTATCTGTGACTTATTCTTCAGCGTGTAGCGCGAGGCCAGGCGGCTGTTGTTAAAATACTCACTCGCTTCATCAAATGCATAGTATCCGTCGGTGCCATAGCGATAACCGGCCAGGGTCATGGAGGTGCCGGTGGTGTCAAACCGTTTACTGTATTTGGCTTGCAGGGACTGCCCGGTTTTGGACGATCCGTCGCTGAAGGTGGTTTCTGCCTGGGTCAAATCCAGCGAAATCGCCCCAAACATTCCCAGACTCTGACCGACACCGAGCGTCCCGGCGCGATAATGTTCGGCCACCAGGCCGCCGCCATACACCGTCGTATTGTTCAGCACGCCATACAGCATTTCGCCCTGCACAAAACGCTGATTTACTGCGCTCTCGGCATTGTTATTGCGCGTGCCATATTCACCGGCGGTCACCGAGTATTTGACCATGCCACGACGGACCGAAATCGGTGGCGAGGCGAATGACTGCGTGTAGCTACGCAACGAACCGTCTTCTTCTTTCACCGTAATCTCAAGATCGCCGGACGAGGATGTCGGATAGAGATCGTTGATCACAAAGGCGCCTGGCGGCACAAAGGTCTGATACAGCAGGTTGCCGTTCTGGCGCACTTCAACCGTGGCATGAGAAAGCGCAATCCCGCGGATTTCCGGCGCATAGCCGCGCTGACTGTCCGCCAGCATTTCGTCCTGGGTGGCCAGCCAGGCCCCCCGGAAGCTGAAGCTGTCCATCACCAGACCGGGGGTAGCCGTTTCACCGGCGACAAAGCGGGCACGCAGCGGACGGATGTCACGCTCCACCGACGTTTGCAGACTGTTCCACTGGCTGATGTTGTTACTGGTACGGCTGTAGGTGCTGTAGTTTCTTAAACGCCAGGGTCCCAGGTTGATGCCACTGCGCACGTTCAGATACTGAGAACTTTGGTTCTGGCTTAGTGCCGACTGATTGCGGGTTTCTGAGCCGGAAGCACTGTAGGAAGCAAAAAACATCGGCAATCCGTCGTCCCACTGTTCAGGGGGGACATCGCCGCGCGCAGACTGATTTAGCGCGGCCTGCGGCAGAGTGATTTCCAGCACCCGCCGTTCAAAATCAAAAAGCGTATCGGCATCGGGGATCGCCGCCGCAAGATCGGAGAGCGTGGCTTCCGCAGGCAGAGAAACCAGTGCCGGGAACGCAGCCACCTTGACGCCCAACTTCTGCAACAATGACGGCGTGAGCTCCGGGCATAAGCGGGTTCCGCAGACGATAAATTTCAGGGTGTATTCGCCCTGCTCTACCCGGTTAACGCTAACCTGCACCGTGTATTCACCTGGCATCTGAATTTCCGGCCGGGACAGGGTTTCAAGGTCAGTATCGGCTTTTTGCGCAGGCGTCAGTTTCAGTGCGTTCACGTTAAAATAAAGCTCCGCCCTGGCCGTTGATAACCCCATTAGCGAGACGATGACAAATAACAGTCCCGCTCCCCGATTTGCTGCCAGATGACTGACAACAAAACCTTGACCTGAATGCTCAGCATCACCACGCATCATTATCTCCAGAACATTGTCTTAGAAATTGACGGTGCGGGAAGGGGTTGTGCCGCCCCAGTCATTGATGGTGCTCCACGAAAAAGTCCGCAGCGCAGAGGCCGGCAGCGCGATCTCAAGGGATGATAAAGGTCGAAGGGTGCCCGGATTTTCAATCTTGCTGCCGTTAACCGTGACCTGAGTCAGGGTGACAACGTAAGGGGTCGGATTTTTGATGATGACGCGGCCAGACCCGGCTGATATCTGCAGTTTTTCTCCGGCGGCGGCCGCGCCACGGGCGGTTAATCCTTCCGGCCGGTAGATAAGTTTGATGATGTTCTGGGTGGCAATGGTCAGGCGCGTTGGATTTTGCTTTTTCTCCACCGCGGGGATTGTGCGGATGTTTAACAGAAACAGGCTTTCACGGTCTTTCGGCAACGCCGTTGGCGATCCGACATAGACAACCCGCACCGGACTTTCTCCACCGGCGGGGAGTTTAAAAAGCGGCGGCGTATTAATAAACGGAATATTATTAGTATCACGACTGTCGAAATTAGAGACCCAGTTCTGAACCAGCTGCGGCGCCTGACGGGGACCATTGCGCAAAGGAACACTGGCTTCTTTCTTACCAGCCTCATAAATCAGCCGTGTTGCACCAAGCGTTAATCCATCAGCCTGGCAAATTAAAGGCAGCAGCAAGGCTATTCCGAGAATAAGTTTAGTGTGTTTCATCGGGAATTGACTCCATATAAAGCGGAAGCATAATTAATTATGCCTCCACTCAATATTTATATTAGGTATTGGCGTAATCGATAACAAAGGTCACATTGGTATCAATCGTTCCGGTGTAATCTGAACTACCGGTATAATCCACCAGCCACGCTTTGAAATTAGCGACAGCCTGGGTTACGCCCGTTTTCAGTGAGTTAAATCCCGTATTTTCAGAGGAGACGCCGGGGGCATAGACAGTCGAAAGATTATCCGCGTCGCTGATACGTATCCCCAGTCCAGCAATATCAGTGGAGAAGAGCGACGTATAGCCCGTCGTGGCGACGGCCGCACCGTTAAAGGTGATAGAGGGGGAGGAGGCAACAGCACAGTCTTTCAGTTCGATACTGAACGGCGTGCCGCCGGTGGTACTGCCAGCCTTACCAAACGAAGTGCTACTGACGGTACCGAAGTTGACGGTTCCCGACTCGGTGGAGCTGCCAGCAATGCTACTGACCGTACAGGCCGCAGCAGAAATGACGCCTTTGAAATTGATTGTCCCGTCCGACGCCAGCGCGCTGGCCGAGAGGCCTAAAGACACCGCTATTACAGCGATTTTGGTACAAAGCTTACTCATGATTATTTCCTATGTTATCAATGTAAAATTTATTTCATTATCTTTCCCGGCAAAATAGGGAGGTATTAAAAACACTCCCTGTTAAAGTGATCACGGATTTCCCTGTCATCCCGATACAATTAAGCATTGGGAATCTCCGTTAATTAACTCTTTATAGAAAGTATGTGTTATCTCGCCGTCACTACGCACACGGATAGATGAATAATATTATTTATCGAACATTAAGGTCTGAAACAACGTCAGGCATTGGGTCATTCTCGGTACTGTTACTTTCTATCCATTTCACAAATGGCAGCGTATAAATGGCTTCATTGTCGCTGAAGAAATAGACCGTCCCCGTTTTACTCTCACCCGGCGCAAACTCTTGTTGTAAATTCAGCTCAACGCCTCTGGCCACAATTTCTTTACCGGCACGGTTGAATAAAACAAAACAGCCCTTTGATAACGTCGCGGCACTGTCTAACGGGTTAAAGATACTGATCCGGTATGAAACCATATACTGCGCTTTATTATGATCCGTCATGCTGCCGACATCTTTATTCGTCGCGTAGATTGGGCCTGGCTGGAACAGCTGATTAGCATATGCCGGAGCCCCCACCATCAATAATGCCAACATCAGTATTTTTTTCATTTATGACTCTCGTGATGTTTTTCGCTTAACTTAAATAATTAGAAAAATGATATCAAGCATCTTTACGTGCATTGTTAAGGTGCTGACACTCATTTTAAGAGTGCGATAAAAACGTACAACTCATGAATATCCCATTCCTCTCATGAAAATCTCACGCACTTCTTAACCAACCACAAGTCATTGATAAAAAACACACGAATGTTGATCGCGAGCATTTACATAAATAATTACTCTGATGAAAATATTTTTCAACCTGCGTTATTTGAGCTGTGATAAGGTTTTTTCTTTAGCGTCAGGATTATCTAAGGTCGTGATTAGCGCTTTAACCACGCTTATAATCACGAAAAAATAAACACCTGCGTTAAGCATTTACCCTACGCATCAGGAGTCTCCGATGAGAGGATTAGGTTAACTTTAAACGGGCTTTCCGATATTATTTCTTCCTTGTTTTTATTTAAATAACCCATAACAAATGCCAACACCAGAAAGATATACTTTATAAAATACCCTCTCTGCGGTCAATAGCGGCCTTTAACCAAATAAAAAAGAACTAATAGCGAGTCAGGCCAGTCTGAATTTCGTCTATAGTCTCCTATCATACTGGTCAGTAAGGAAATTCCCCTATTCCACACCCTCACATTAAAATACTTTTAACATTATTAGATTCAATACTTCAAAAATATTCCGGAAAATAACCACCGTTATATAGGTATGCATTGAGGCGTTTTGTTAAGGCAGATATAATTTATTAACAAATAAAATAAATATCGCACAAGTAATGTTAAAGCCATCACGACATATTTCGCATTTATTTTATTGCGAGCGTTGTCGGAAGCTGGAGTTTGCCGACTTGCCCTGCATAATGAATGTTTGGAAAATCGGGTCGATTGGATGGCTATTCACTTGAAGCAGAGCCAGCCGTTTTGCCTTCGCTGAGAAACCCGCTGAGCAGGGTACTCTTCACTGGATTACCTCTGTTTTTTTCGTCAAACTGACCGGCCAGGCTCCATGCACCAGTTGAGCGACAAATTGACGAGTTTATGTGGATGTAAAGGCTGTGTTAAGGTCCACGTAAGTACTTGAAAGAATTGAAATGAGTAAAATGATTATGAAAGAGTCGATTGACAAGGATTTATCAGGCCACACCCCAATGATGCAGCAATACCTGCGTCTGAAGGCCGATCATCCGGAAATCCTGCTGTTTTACCGCATGGGGGATTTCTACGAACTGTTCTATGACGATGCGAAGCGCGCCTCGCAGCTGCTGGAAATCTCGCTGACTAAACGCGGGGCGTCAGCCGGTGAACCGATCCCGATGGCGGGCGTACCTTATCATGCGGTGGAGAACTACCTGGCGAAGCTGGTGCAGCTGGGCGAATCGGTGGCCATCTGCGAACAGATTGGCGATCCGGCGCTGAGCAAAGGCCCCGTAGAGCGCAAAGTGGTGCGCATCGTGACGCCGGGCACCATCAGTGATGAAGCGCTGTTGCATGAGCGCCAGGATAACCTGCTGGCCGCCATCTGGCAGAGCCCACGCGGCTTCGGCTTCGCCACGCTGGATATCAGCTCTGGCCGCTTCCGCCTGGCGGAGCCGACGGACCTGGAAACCATGGCCGCCGAGCTGACCCGCTCCAATCCTGCTGAACTGCTCTATTCCGAAGACTTCTCCGCCATGTCGCTGATTGAAAACCGCCGTGGCTTGCGTCGTCGCCCATTGTGGGAGTTTGAAGTCGATACCGCGCGTCAGCAGCTGAACATGCAGTTTGGCACCCGCGACCTGAGCGGCTTTGGCGTCGAGCAGGCTCACCATGCGCTGCGCGCGGCGGGCTGCCTGCTGCAATACGTTAAGGATACCCAGCGTACTTCCCTGCCCCATATCCGTTCTCTGACTATGGAGCGGCAGCAGGACGGCATCATTATGGATGCGGCAACGCGCCGTAACCTGGAGATCACCCAGAACCTGGCCGGCGGCATTGAAAACACCCTGGCGGCGGTGCTGGATAAAACCGTCACGCCGATGGGTAGCCGCATGCTGAAACGCTGGCTGCATATGCCGGTGCGGGAGATTAAAACCTTAGAGAACCGTCAGCAGAGCATTGGTGCACTGCAGGACTTTACCGCGGAGCTCTCGCCTCTGCTGCGTCAGGTCGGCGACCTGGAGCGTATTCTTGCGCGTCTGGCACTGCGTACCGCCCGTCCACGCGATCTGGCCCGGATGCGCCACGCCTTCCAGCAGCTGCCTCAGCTCGATGCGCTGCTGGCGGAGGTCGCTACGCCGCATCTGCAAACGCTGCGCACGCAAATGGGCCAGTTTGATGAGTTGCGCGATCTGCTGGAACGGGCGGTGATTGAGTCACCTCCGGTGCTGATCCGCGACGGTGGCGTGATTGCGCCCGGCTACCACGCCGAGCTGGATGAATGGCGTGCGCTGGCCGACGGCGCGACCGACTACCTTGATAAGCTGGAAATCCGTGAGCGGGAAAAACTGGGGCTGGATACGCTGAAGGTCGGCTTCAACGCCGTGCATGGCTATTATATTCAGGTCAGCCGTGGGCAGAGCCATCGGGTGCCGATCAACTATGTCCGTCGTCAGACGCTGAAAAACGTTGAACGCTATATCATTCCCGAGCTGAAAGAGTACGAAGACAAAGTTCTGACCTCGAAAGGCAAGGCGCTGGCGCTGGAAAAAGGCCTGTATGAGCAGCTGTTCGACCTGCTGCTGCCACATCTGGAAGCCTTGCAGCTCAGTGCCGCGGCACTGGCGGAACTGGACGTGCTGTCCAACCTGGCCGAACGCGCGTGGACGCTGAATTACAACTGCCCAACCCTGACCGACAAGCCCGGCATCAAGCTGACCGGCGCGCGTCATCCGGTGGTTGAGCAGGTGCTGAAAGAGCCGTTTATTGCTAACCCGCTGTCGCTCTCTCCGCAGCGCCGCATGCTGGTGATCACCGGTCCCAATATGGGCGGTAAAAGTACCTATATGCGTCAGGCGGCGCTGATCACGCTGCTGGCCTATATTGGCAGCTATGTCCCGGCGGAGCAGGCGGTGATTGGTCCAATCGACCGCATCTTTACCCGTGTGGGTGCTGCGGATGACCTGGCGTCCGGCCGTTCGACCTTTATGGTGGAGATGACCGAAACCGCCAATATCCTGCACAATGCGACCGAACACAGCCTGGTGCTGATGGATGAGATTGGGCGCGGCACCTCAACCTATGATGGCCTGTCACTGGCCTGGGCCTGTGCGGAAAGCCTGGCGAACCGCATCAAGGCGATGACGCTGTTTGCTACCCACTACTTTGAACTGACCACCCTGCCCGAAAAAATGGAGGGCGTGGCCAACGTACACCTCGATGCCGTTGAGCATGGCGACACCATTGCCTTTATGCACAGCGTGCAGGAAGGTGCCGCGAGCAAAAGTTATGGCCTGGCCGTTGCCGCGCTGGCGGGCGTGCCGAAAGAGGTGATCAAGCGTGCCCGACAGAAACTGAAAGAGCTGGAAACCCTGTCCGGCAGCGCGGCCAGCAGCAAAGCCGATGGCCCGCAGTTGCCATTACTGGTTGAGGAAACCTCTCCCGCGGTGGAAGCGCTTGAAGCACTGGATGCGGATTCCCTTACGCCGCGTCAGGCGCTGGACTGGATCTATCGCCTGAAAACGATGCTCTAAGCGTCGTTGCTGAACGGCATACGGTCATCACGGGCCGCAGCCGTCTCAAACGCACAACTAAATGGTGGGCATGATGCCTGCCGTTTTTTTTGCACCACTTTACGGCCTGGCTGCACTCCCGCAGTGATTCTGCTTCTGTACTGGAGCGCCTCAGCGTTAATAACGCCAACCTCCCGCCCATCAAACCCTCACGAATACCGGCCTGTATACAAGATGTTAGACCCGCGTCTTACGCTTATTTTTAGTGCCATCACAAATCTGGCCTGCAATATGCATTGCTATCCTCCAGCTAGCAATCATCAGCTCTTCAGGGGCACAGGGGACACCGTTGAACCAACAGGATATCTTGAATCTTGACGCCATCACGCTGGCGGCACACATCCGCTACAAGTCGCTTTCTCCGGTTGAGGTGGTGACCGCCTCGCTGGCTCGAATGGATCTTCTCGAGCCCGAGCTGCATGCCTTTTGTACGCCAACGCCCGATCTGGCGATGGCGCAGGCCAAAGCGATCGAACAGAAGATCCTGCGCGGCGAAAAGGTCGGCCCATTGGCTGGCGTGCCGGTGGCGATTAAAGATCTGATCAGCACCGCCGGGATCAAAACGGTGTCCGGCTCCTGGATCTACGAAAACTTTATCCCCGATGAAGACGACATCACCGTTGAACGCCTGAAGGCGGCCGGCGCCATCATCCTCGGCAAAACCAACGCGCCGGAGTTTGGCTACAGCGGCACCGGCCACAACCCAGTGTTTCCGACCACCCGCAATCCGTGGAATACCGACTTAACCCCTGGCGGCTCCAGTGCCGGTTCGGCTGCGGCGCTGGCGGCAAGAATGTGCCCGCTGGCGCTGGGGAGCGATGGCGGCGGTTCCGTGCGCATTCCCGCCGCCCACAGCGGCCTGTTTGGCATGAAAGCGTCGATGGGCCGCGTGCCGCTGTATCCCGGCTGCCGCGATGAACGCTATCCCGGACTCTCCAGCTGGGAATCGCTGGAGCATATCGGCCCGATGACCCGCACCGTGGCGGATGCCGCGTTAATGCTTTCGGTGATCGCCGGACCCGATCCCCGCGACCGCCACTCGATCCCCACCAGCGACATTGACTGGCTCAACGCCCCCAAGGGCAGCCTGAAAGGGCTACGCATTGCCTTCAGCGCTGACTGGGGCTATGCCACGGTCGACCAACAGGTCCGCGAGGTGGTGGCCAAAGCGGTCAGGGTCTTCGAGCGGGAGATGGGCTGCATTGTGGTCGAGGCCCATCCAGGCTTCAGCGATCCGAAAGAGACCTTCGCTGCGCTGGTCGCTCAGGAAACCGATCTGACCGGCATGCGCAAACTGATGGAAAGCTATGGCGATCGCATGTCACCCCATCTGGTGGCGATGCTGAACACCGACTGGACCGCCGAGATGTTCACCGATGCCAATATGAAGCGCAAAGAGGTGGTCAACAAAATGTGGCGCTTTATGCAGGGCTACGATTTGTTGCTGACCCCGACGCTGGCAACACCGCCCTTCCCAATCGATATCGAAAGCCCGGCGATGATAGATGGCCGTAGCGTGACGCCTGCCGAATGGCTGGCCTTTGTCTTTCCGATTAACCTTACCGGACAACCGGCCGCCTCTGTGCCGGCTGGCTTTACCGCCGACGGGTTGCCGGTCGGTTTACAGATTGTTGGTCGTCACCTTGACGATGCGCTGGTGCTGCGTGCCAGTGCGGCATTTGAAAAAGTTTGCGGCTGGCAACATCGGTTACCGCCGATGCTGACCCGCTGATTAACGCCTACTGCTATTTACCGGGGATCACACCACTATGAGCCAGAAATCATCGCAGTCGCATGAGAGCACGTCAGGATTAGAGCAGGAGTTTGAAAACGCGGCCGTACCGCTTTCCCATCGCCATACCACCCGTTCGGTTTCTGCGGTGTGGTTTGGTTTCCCGATGATCCTGACCAATGCTGTTTTTGGCGGGATCATGGCGTACAACCTCGGCTTCTGGCATTCAATTATCGCCATTCTGGCCGGCAACCTGGTGCTGTTCGCCTATGTCGGCGCGCTCAGCTATCTGGCGGGCAATACCGGACTGAACTTTGCCATGCAGGCGCGCAAGACCTTCGGCAGCCGTGGCTACATCATTACCTCGGCGTTTCTGTCGACCGTGGTGATTGGCTGGTACGCCTTCCAGACCGGACTGACCGGCACCATCGTCAACGCTACCTTTGGCTGGAATACCTCGTGGGTGATTGTGCTGGCGACGGTGCTGTATACCGGCGTCACCTTCCTCGGCGTGCGTGCGCTGTCGGTGATCGGTATGATTGCTGCGCCGATGTTTGTCATCCTCGGTCTGGTGGCGCTGTACTTTGTTGGCCAGCATACCGACATCAGCCAGATCAGCAGCTATAAAGGCTCCGCCAGCGGCATCAGTATGGGCATTGCGATGACCATGGTGATCGCCGGGTTTGCGGATTCGGGCACCATGACCGCCGACTTCACCCGCTGGTCAAAGAACGGCAAATCGGCGGTGGTCGCCACCTTCTCCGCGTTCCCGCTGGCTAACGTTGTTTCGCTGCTTTCGGGCGTGGTGATTGTGTCTGCCGGTGCGGGCATCAATCCGGCACAAAACGGCGGCGATTTCCTGCATCTGCTTACCGGTCACAATCCGGTGCTGGACATGCTGGCGCTGCTGTTCGTCTTTATCAATCTCGGTTCGGTCTGCACCCACTGCCTGTACAACGGCGCGGTCGGTTATGGCCATCTGTTTAAAAGCAAAATGCGTCTGTGGACGGTGATCCTCGGTGTGATTGGCGGACTGCTGGCGGTGATTGGCGTGTGGAGCTATTTCCTGAACTGGCTGAGCCTGTTGGGTGTCGCCGTACCGCCGATTGGCGCGGTGATGATTGTCGACCTGCTGTTTATGGGCCATATCGCCAGTTCGCGCCCGGAAACAACTTACCGCACCAGCGCGTTTGCCTGCTGGGCGTTCGGCACCGTCTGCGCCAGCATCGCGCACGTCTGGTTCCCGGATGCCGGGGAAGCCCTGATTGGTATGGTTGCCGGCGGCGTGGCTTACGGCATCGTGCAGTCACGCTCGGCGAAAAAATGGGCCACGGCATAAGCCTGGGGAGAGTCAGCATGCAGGATTTTTATATTCAGGCCGCACCTTATCACTGGCCGTATGACGGCCAGCTTTCGCCGCAAGACACCGCATTAGTGATTATTGATATGCAGACGGACTTCTGCGGGGAAGGCGGATATGTCGATAAGATGGGTTACGACATTGGCTTAACCCGCGCGCCGATAAAACCCATCAGCGCGCTGCTGGCGGTGATGCGGGCGCAGGGCTTTACCATCATTCATACCCGCGAGGGACACCGGCCCGATCTGGCCGATCTGCCGGCCAATAAGCGCTGGCGATCGCGGCAAAAAGGCGCCGGGATCGGCGATCCTGGCCCGTGCGGGAAAATACTGGTGCGCGGTGAACCCGGCTGGGAAATCATTCCCGAACTGCAGCCGGCTGCGGGGGAAGTGGTGATCGACAAGCCGGGGAAAGGATCGTTTTACGCCACCGATCTCGAGCTGATCCTGCATACGCGCGGGATCAGAAATCTGCTGCTCACCGGCATCACCACCGATGTTTGCGTACATACTACGATGCGTGAAGCGAACGATCGCGGGTTTGAATGCTTACTGGTTGCCGATTGCTGTGCCGCAACCGATCCGGCAAATCATGCGGCGGCGCTTGAAATGCTGAAAATGCAGGGAGGCGTGTTCGGGGCAGTTGCCAATTCCCGCGAGGTGCTGAAGGCGTTAAGTCAGTAAACGACAGGCAATAAAAAAGCGGTGGCTTTCGCCACCGCTTTTCGCATTAACATCGGTAAGTGTCCACGATTATTCGCGGAACAGGGCTTCGATACTCAGACCCTGAGCCTGCAGAATTTCACGCAGACGACGCAGACCTTCAACCTGAATCTGACGGACACGTTCACGGGTCAGACCAATTTCGCGACCCACATCTTCTAACGTGGCCGCTTCATAACCTAACAGGCCGAAACGACGCGCTAACACTTCACGCTGCTTGGCGTTCAGTTCGAACAGCCATTTGACGATGCTCTGCTTCATGTCATCGTCCTGGGTGGTATCTTCCGGACCGTTGTCTTTCTCGTCGGCCAGGATATCCAGCAGCGCTTTCTCAGAATCACCGCCTAGTGGCGTGTCGACTGACGTAATGCGTTCGTTGAGGCGCAGCATACGGCTGACATCTTCAACGGGTTTATCAAGCTGTTCGGCGATTTCTTCTGCACTCGGCTCATGATCTAACTTGTGGGTCAGTTCACGCGCGGTGCGGAGATAGACGTTCAGCTCTTTAACGATATGAATAGGCAAACGAATGGTACGGGTTTGGTTCATGATAGCCCGTTCAATCGTCTGGCGAATCCACCAGGTAGCGTAAGTAGAGAAGCGGAACCCTCTTTCAGGGTCAAATTTCTCTACCGCGCGGATTAACCCCAGGTTACCTTCTTCAATCAGATCCAGCAAAGCCAGACCACGATTGCTGTAACGGCGGGCAATCTTCACTACCAAACGCAGGTTGCTTTCGATCATGCGGCGACGAGACGGAACATCACCACGTAATGCGCGACGAGCGAAGAAAACTTCTTCTTCAGCCGTTAGCAGAGGAGAATAACCAATCTCTCCCAGATAGAGCTGCGTCGCGTCCAATACTCGTTGCGTAGCACCTTGTGACAACAGCTCATCTTCAGCTATTTCGTTATCAGCAGGTTCATTTCCGACGAGAGCCTTCTCATCAAAAACCTCAGCTCCGTTTTCGTCGAATTCCGCATCTTCATTTAGATCTTTAACTTTCAGCGTATTCTGGCTCATTTTCGGCTCCTACCCGTGATCCCAAAGCAAAGCACCAGTTGGTGTTCTGCCGGACTATCGCTGCGGTAAATAACGCAGCGGGTTTACGGATTTCCCCTTGTAACGAATTTCAAAATGCAATCTGACCGAACTCGTGCCGGTACTACCCATGGTGGCGATCTTTTGACCCGCTTTAACTTCTTGTTGTTCACGGACCAGCATAGTGTCGTTATGGGCGTATGCACTCAGGTAGTCATCATTATGTTTGATGATAATCAAGTTACCGTAACCGCGAAGGGCGTTACCGGCATACACAACGCGCCCTGAGGCGGTTGAAATGACGGGTTGTCCTCGCGAGCCCGCGATATCAATACCTTTATTGCCTCCTTCGGAAGCAGAGAAGTTATCGATGATCTTACCGTCGGTCGGCCAACGCCAGCTTCCCACAGGGGTGCTGCTGTTGGTTGTGCTACTGACGGTCGGAGCGGTAACCGGCGCTGTTGTCGTTGCAACAGTAGTTGTGCCGGATGATGGCAACATTTTGCCTTCACTTGGTTTACCTGAATCCTCAGAATACGTAATAACAGGCTGGTGTGCAACAGCCCCGCCCTGGTTTTGTGGCGCAGAAGGCTGGACAGCGACACCGCCCGCAGAGGCATCCGCCGCGGTCACCGCATTACCACCGGTTAAGGTTCCACCGGAGCCGTTACTAACCTGCAACTGCTGGCCCACATTGAGCGCATAAGGCGCGGCAACGTTATTTCGTTGGGCTAAATCACGGAAATCATTGCCGGTGATCCAGGCAATATAGAACAGCGTATCGCCCCTTTTCACCGTATAGGTCTGTCCGCCGTAGCTACCTTTAGGAATATTCCCATAAGAACGGTTGTAGACAATATGGCCGTTCTCGGTCACCACGTTCTCTTGTGGTGCAGCATTGCTGCTGGAAATGTTCTGTGGCGCGCTCACCACATTGGAGGAGTTGGCCGAAATAGAGGCCGGTGGCGCGGTGTAGCCGCCATTGCCGCTATTGGCGTTGCTGAGCACTCCGCTGTTGCTGTTACCGCTGCCGCTGCTGGCGTTGGAGCCACCGCTCAACATACCGCCAGAGCCGCCGCCACTGCCGACAGAACTGATAGGGGCTTGTGTGGAGTTATCGCTGGAACAGCCAGCTAACCAAAAACCAACAAGTGAAACGGCCGCAATCCGGCGCAACTTAAACATTGGGCTTCCCGTGCTCATTTATATCCCCCTGAAGGCAAAACTGTGACTACTGCCGCGACGCACCTGGCCCGCATACAGTAATAAAGAGTGAAATTAAGCAGATAGTAACAACATCACAGACCCGGTGCCATTTACAGATGTGTGCAATTGCTAACGATCCGTCAGGCTAAGTCGCCTTTTACCAGCGGCACAAAACGCACTGGCTCAACGATATCGACGATAAACTCACCGCCCTTACGGCGGATGCGCTTCAGTTCCTGATGCTCTTCACCCACCGGCAACACCAGGATCCCGCCTTCGTCCAACTGCGACATTAGCTCGACAGGAATTTCTGGCGGCGCGGCGGTGACGATGATGGCATCAAACGGCCCGCGAGACGGCCAGCCCTGCCAGCCGTCGCCGTGCCGGGTAGAAACATTATGTAAATCAAGCTGTTTTAACCGTCGCTTGGCCTGCCACTGCAAGCCCTTAATCCGCTCGACGGAGTAAACGTGTTCGACCAGGTGTGCCAGGATCGCAGTCTGATAACCCGATCCGGTACCAATTTCTAACACGCGTGATTCTGGCGTCAGCTCCAGCAGCGCGGTCATTTTCGCCACCATATACGGCTGGGAAATGGTCTGGCCGGAGCCAATCGGCAACGCCATATTCTCCCACGCCTTGTGCTCAAACGCCTCGTCCACAAAACGCTCACGCGGTACATCTTCAATCGCTTTCAGCAACCGTTCATCGTCAATGCCCTGCTGGCGCAACTGCGCCAGTAGCGTATCAATGCGGCGACTCACCATTCGCGACTGACCTCAACGCTGGACAACCACGACGCCACCACATCCTGCGCGGCATGCGCGGTTAAATCGACGTGCAGCGCGGTGACGGACACATAGCCCTGGTCAACTGCGGCAAAATCGGTATCCGGGCCTGCATCCAGCTTTTGTCCCGGCGGCCCAATCCAGTACATCATATTGCCGCGCGGATCCTGCTGCGGGATAACCTGATCGCTGGGATGGCGGCTACCACAACGGGTGACGCGAATGCCCTTGATTTCTGACAACGGCACATCCGGCACGTTGATGTTCAGAATGCGACCGGTGCGTAACGGTTCGCGCAGCAACGCACGCAGTATAGAACAGGTTACCGCCGCTGCCGTGTCGTAATGCTTATGCCCATCCAGCGACACCGCCAGCGCAGGCAGTCCAAGATGACGCCCTTCCATCGCCGCCGCTACCGTCCCGGAATAAATCACATCATCCCCGAGGTTCGGGCCGGCGTTGATGCCGGACACCACGATATCCGGCTTCGGCTGCATCAGCGAGTTCACACCCAGATAGACGCAGTCTGTTGGCGTGCCCATTTGCACCGCGATATCGCCGTTGGGATAGGTGAAGGTGCGTAACGGCGTTTCCAGTGACAGCGAATTGGAGGCGCCGCTGCGGTTGCGGTCAGGCGCCACCAGCTGCACCTCAGCAAACTCACGCAAGGCCGCAGCCAGCGTCTGAATGCCAGGCGCATGAATACCGTCATCGTTACTCAGCAATATTCGCATCATCACCTTCTTGTAGAAGAACTTCACGCACCAGCGTGGTGGCAAAACTGCCCGCAGGCAGCCAGAAAGTCAGCTCAACGGTCACGTCATCCTGCCAGTCCCAGCGCAGATCGCGCGGTTTCACCAGCACCGCACGACGCGCCGCATCGACTTTCTCACGCTCAAGCAGTGTAATCAATTCTGTCTCAGTCGCCAGGCTTCGTTGCTCAAAGTCCAGCGCATCGAGCAAGGTTCCCCAGGCGCCGCTGCCGGGAAGCGGTGCGGTCACGCGCAGTTCGTCGTTATCGACGCGCGCCTGCAACGTTTCCAGTTCCGCCTCTTCCGCCACGAACCAGCTGCCCCGTCCGGTCAGCTGGAGCGCATCGCCGGCCATCACGGTGGTCAGCGAGCCCTGCTGCGCTAACCGGTCGCTCGCCACCTGGTTGAACATCGCGCTGCGGGCGGCAGAAAACAGGAAGCTGCGCTTGTTACGCTCCTTCACCCGGATCTCGTTGGCTGCCCAGCGGCGCGCCATCAGCAGGTTATTGCCATCATGGCCAAAGCGCTGCACGCCAAAATAGTTTGGCACACCGGCGGCGGCAATCTGCTGCAAGCGCTGCTCAACCGCATCACGATCGGAAATCTGACGCAAAATAAGGGTAAAGGCATTGCCCTGCAGCGCCCCCGTACGCAGTTTACGTCGATGGCGGGCACTTTCCAGTACCTCACAGCCTGGCAGCTGAAAAGCAGAAAAATCTGGCGTCTCTTTGCCGGGAATGCGCAGGCAAATCCACTGCTCGGTGACCGCATGGCGATCTTTCATGCCGGCAAAGCTGACGTCACGCGGATGAATACCGGCAAACTTCGCCAGCGCTTCCGCGACAAATCGGGTGTTACAGCCGGTTTTGCGAATGCGCACCAGCACCTGCTCGCCATCGCCGTCCGGGCCATAGCCGAGGTCTTCGATGACGATAAAATCTTCCGGGTTGGCTTTCAGCACGCCGGTGGCCGTGGGCTTGCCGTGCAGCCAGCTCAGCTCATCGACCATTACGCGTCCGCCTTAAAGATCAGCGCAACCGCTTCACAGGCAATGCCTTCGCCACGACCGGTAAAGCCCAGCTTCTCGGTGGTGGTGGCTTTGACGTTAACGTCATCCATATGGATACCCAGATCTTCCGCGATGTTGATGCGCATCTGCGGCACATGAGGCAGCATTTTCGGCGCCTGTGCGATGATCGTGACGTCAACGTTGCCTAAGCGGTAGCCTTTTTTCTGGATCTGACGCCAGGCTTCACGCAGCAGTTCGCGGCTGTCCGCGCCTTTATAGGCGGCGTCCGTGTCCGGGAACAGCTTGCCAATATCGCCCAGCGCGGCGGCACCCAGCAACGCATCGGTCAGCGCATGCAGCGCCACGTCACCGTCGGAATGTGCCAGTAACCCTTTTTCATAAGGAATTCGCACGCCGCCAATAATCAGCGGGCCTTCGCCGCCAAATGCGTGAACATCAAAACCGTGGCCGATACGCATTATGCGCTCTCCTTATTCTGTGATTGAGTCAGGTAAAACGCCGCCAGCGCCAAATCTTCCGGCCGCGTTACCTTAATGTTGTCGCTGCGGCCGATCACCAGTTCAGGATGATAGCCACAATACTCCAGCGCCGATGCCTCGTCGGTGATCGTCGCCCCTTCCCTTAACGCCCGTTCAAGACAGGTGCGCAGCAGTTCCAGCGGGAACAGCTGCGGCGTCAGCGCATGCCATAAGGCTTCGCGATCGACAGTATGCGCTATCGCCTGTTTCCCCGCTTCGGCCCGCTTCATGGTGTCACGCACCGGGGCCGCAAGAATGCCGCCCACGCGACTGGTCGCGGTGATCGCCAGTAACCGCGTGAGGTCATCAAGATGCAGACAGGGACGCGCAGCGTCATGAACCAACACCCAGCGCGAGGCAGACGCCGCCTGCAGGCCTGCCAGCACGGAATCCGCACGCTCTTTGCCGCCGTTCACCACCGTGATACGCGGATCGCTGGCCATTGGCAGCGCAGGAAAGAAGGGGTCATCAGGACTGATGGCGACAATAATACGGCTGATGGCTGGATGCGCCAGCAAGCTGTTAAGCGCATGTTCCAGCAGCGTTTTGCCACCGATTGAAAGGTATTGTTTGGGGCACTCTGCCTGCATCCGGCTGCCGATCCCGGCAGCGGGAACCACAGCGATGATGTCCGGAAAGGACCCTGCGATGTTCATGAGTTATCGTTGCTGACTGTTAGAAGCACCCTGCTGCGCGTTTCGTTTATTTTGATCCGGCACAAGGCGATAGAAAGTCTCACCGGGTTTAATCATCCCCAGCTCGTTACGTGCGCGTTCCTCAATTGCTTCAGAACCGCCGTTAAGGTCGTCGATTTCTGCAAACAACTGATCGTTTCGCGCTTTTAGCTTCGCGTTGCCGCCTTGTTGCACCGCAACATCGTCTTTAACACGCGTAAAATCATGTATGCCGTTCTTGCCTAACCAGAGCGAATATTGTAACCAGCCCAGTAGCACAAGTAACAGCAGAGTAAGTTTTCCCATCCCCGCCCCCTGAAAACGGCTCAATCATCCCATAACTTTACATCCGACTCCACTTTCACAGTGATTTAACCGTCGATTGGTGGATCGGTGAGCGTTCCCCGCCCTGAAATCAGGTTTTGCGAGCAAAGTTTTGTAACCGCAGTGGGAATTCTGACATCAAATCCTGCCAGCCGGGCTGGCGAAAGATCCAACAAAGAGACCGGCTACCATCCGGTCAGTAGCGTAAAAAGCAGCCAGAACAGACAGACCACCACCACAGCGGTCAGCAAAATGGTCCAAATCAACTGGCCCCGCAGCAGCACGTTGGCGACAATGCCGACCAACACCGAAACCGGCAGCAGCGCCAGGAAAAACGGCCAGGTATAAAGAAAGAAAAACAGCGTGTTTGCCCCATACATCACAAAGGGGATCGCCAGCGCGAGCCAGTATGAGGCAAAGCCAACCACACCACCGGGAAATGACCAGGAAGGGTCTTCCTGATCCCGATCGTCTTTGCGGGCGAGCATGGGCGTAACGTTATGCATAAGTATCCTGTTGACGCGAAATACAGCACGCTCTGAGGCGTTTTGCCGGGGCTATCTCAGGGGGTGATGATATCGCGACAACGCGGGAGATCTAACACTTGAACCCGCAATATTGTTACCAATTGTTCGCGGTTTTTCCTACGCAGCAGTAAGAAGCGCTCGGGTCTTTCCAGCGCGCTTCTGTGGCTATTTTTGAGGGCAATATTAACCGGCAATCACACCACGCTGGCGGAGGACATCCAGCGTTTGCGTCAGCAGATGGGCAACGGCCTGTTCACCGTCGAGATGGATTTCCGCCTGTTCAGGCGCTTCGTACACGCCATCGATACCGGTGAAGTTACGCAACTCTCCGGCACGGGCTTTCTTGTAGAGCCCTTTCGGATCGCGGGCTTCGCAGATCGCCAGCGGCGTATCAACGAACACCTCGATAAAGCGCCCTTCTCCCAGCAACTCCCGCACCATCTGACGTTCTTCACGATGCGGAGAGATAAACGCGCTGAGCACCACCAATCCGGCATCGACCATCAGTTTGGCCACTTCACCGACCCGACGGATGTTCTCTTTGCGGTCATCATCACTGAAGCCCAGATCGCGGCACAAACCGTGACGAACATTGTCGCCGTCAAGCAGGTAGGTGCTGACACCCACCTGTTGCAGCGCTTGCTCCACTGCACCGGCCACCGTGGATTTACCCGACCCCGAAAGGCCGGTAAACCACAACAGCACGCCCTGATGGCCATGCTGCTGCTCACGATCTTCACGCGTGACAAAGTGCGAATGCCAGATGACGTTTTCATCGTGTTCTGCGGCCATTATTTGCCGCCCAACAGATCGCGTGCGCCCCAGTGTGGGAAGTGACGGCGAACCAGTTCGTTCAGCTCCAGCTCGAAAGCGCTAAAGTTGCCCGGATTCTGCACCACGTCTTCCAGCGGCTGACGGATCATCCCGGCGCCGACGGTGACGTTGCTCAGGCGATCGATAATGATCATGCCACCGGTCACCGGGTTCTGCTGATACTGATCCAGCACCATCGGCTCATCAAAGGTCAGATCGACCAGACCGATACCGTTCAGCGGCAGGCTTTCCGCATCATGTTTCGCCAGGCTGTTGATCTCAACCTGATGTTCAATCTTCTCAACACGGGCGCGAGTTTTCTTGCCGGCGATTTTAATGTCAAAGCTCTGGCCTGGCACCAGCGGCTGTTCCGCCATCCATACCACGTCAACCGACGCGGCCTGCACTGGCTTCAGCGTGGCATCGGCCGCCACCAGCAAATCACCGCGGCTGATATCGATTTCGTCTTTCAGCACCAGAGTGATCGCTTCACCGGCCTGCGCTTCCTGCAGATCGCCGTCAAAGGTCACGATGCGGGCAATCGACGATTCAACGCCCGATGGCAACACCTTGACGCGCTGTCCGACGGTTACGGTGCCGGATGCCAGCGTGCCGGCGTAACCGCGGAAATCCAGGTTAGGACGGTTAACGTACTGCACCGGGAAACGCATCGGCTGCTGCTCAACCACGCGCTGCACCTCGACAGTTTCCAGCACGTCCAGCAGCGTTGGGCCGGTGTACCAGCTCATCGCTTCGCTTGGGGAGGCCACGTTCTCGCCTTCCAGCGCCGACAACGGCACAAAGCGGATATCGAGATCGGCGGGCAGCTGGCCGGCAAAGTCGAGGTAATCCTGTTTGATCTGCTCGAAGGTCGCTTCGCTGTAGTCGACCAGATCCATTTTGTTGATCGCCACGATCAGGTGCTTGATGCCCAGCAGCGTGGAGATAAAGCTGTGACGACGCGTCTGATCCAGCACGCCTTTACGCGCATCGATCAGCAGGATCGCCAGGTCGCAGGTGGATGCGCCGGTGGCCATGTTGCGGGTGTATTGCTCGTGTCCCGGCGTGTCGGCAATGATGAACTTACGCTTCTCGGTGGAGAAATAGCGGTAGGCGACATCAATGGTGATGCCCTGCTCGCGCTCGGCCTGCAGGCCATCCACCAGCAGCGCCAGATCCAGTTTCTCGCCCTGGGTGCCGTGACGCTTGCTGTCGTTATGCAGTGAAGAGAGCTGATCTTCATAAATCTGACGGGTGTCATGGAGCAGGCGACCAATCAGCGTGCTCTTGCCATCGTCGACGCTGCCGCAGGTCAGAAAACGCAGCAGGCTTTTATGTTGCTGGGCGTGCAGCCAGGCTTCAACGCCGCCCTGGTCGGCAATTTGTTGTGCAATGACGGTATTCATCTCGGCTCCTTAGAAATAACCCTGGCGTTTTTTCAGCTCCATCGAGCCGGACTGGTCGCGGTCGATCATGCGGCCCTGACGTTCACTGGTGGTGGAAACCAGCATCTCTTCAATGATCTCCGGCAGCGTTTGCGCCTCGGATTCCACCGCGCCGGTCAGCGGCCAGCAGCCGAGGGTACGGAAACGGACCATGCGCTGCTCAATCACTTCGCCAGGTTGCAGATCGATACGGTCGTCATCGATCATCATTAACATGCCATCGCGCTCCAGCACCGGACGCGGTGCGGCCAGGTACAATGGCACGATGTCGATGTTTTCCAGGAAGATGTACTGCCAGATATCCAGCTCGGTCCAGTTGGAGAGCGGGAAGACGCGGATGCTTTCGCCTTTATTGATCTGGCCGTTGTAGTTGTGCCACAGCTCAGGACGCTGATTTTTCGGGTCCCAGCGGTGGAAACGGTCGCGGAACGAGTAGATACGCTCTTTCGCACGGGATTTTTCTTCATCACGACGGGCACCACCGAACGCGGCATCAAAGCCGTACTTGTTCAGCGCCTGCTTCAGGCCTTCGGTCTTCATGATGTCGGTGTGCTTGGCACTGCCGTGAACGAAGGGATTGATGCCCATCGCCACGCCTTCCGGGTTTTTGTGCACCAGCAGCTCGGCACCGATGTTTTTCACCGTGCGGTCGCGGAACTCGTACATTTCACGGAATTTCCAGCCGGTATCCACGTGCAGTAACGGGAACGGCAGCGTGCCCGGATAGAATGCCTTGCGCGCCAGGTGCAGCATCACAGAGGAGTCCTTGCCGATGGAGTACATCATCACCGGGTTGCCAAACTCTGCTGCCACTTCACGGATAATATGAATACTTTCCGCTTCCAGTTGACGCAGGTGAGTCAGTCGTTTTTGATCCATAACCTTTCCTCAAGCCAAATTCACAACGGCGGACTCACGTCCGGCCTGCTGCGCTGAATGTTGAAACCATGCCAGTTGCTGATGCAGGTGAACCACTTCGCCTACCACCAGTAATGCCGGCGTCGGTGCGCGTTGCGCTAATGCTTCTAATTCTTCCAGCGTGCCGGTCAGCACCTGCTGATCCTGACGCGTCCCGCGGCCGATCACGGCCACCGGCGTCTGTGCGTCACGGCCATGGGCAATCAGCTGCGAGGAGATTTCCCCCGCCTTCATGGTGCCCATATAAATTGCCAGGGTCTGACGCGAGACCGCAAGGGATGCCCAGTCCAGCCCTTCGCCATCGGCGCGGCAATGACCGGTAATAAAGGTGGCGCTCTGCGCGTAGTCGCGGTGAGTCAGCGGGATGCCGGCATAGGCGGTCGCACCCGCCGCAGCGGTCACGCCAGGCACAACCTGGAAAGGAATGCCGGCTTCAACCGCCGCCTGCAGCTCTTCGCCGCCGCGGCCAAAGATAAACGGGTCACCGCCTTTGAGGCGCACCACGCGCTTGCCCTGTTTCGCCAGCGACACCAGCATGCGGTTGGTCTCTTCCTGCGGAATGCTGTGCGCATTGGCACGCTTGCCCACGCAGATACGGTCGGCGTCACGGCGCACCAGATCGAGAATTTCATCGCTGACCAGATGGTCATACAGCACCACGTCAGCCTGCTGCATCACCTGCAAGCCGCGCAGGGTCAGCAAACCCGGATCGCCCGGACCGGCACCGACCAGAATGATTTCGCCTTCGCCGGCATCGGGATCGTCAAGCTGTTGGTCCAGCGTGCGCTTCGCGCCCTCGATATTGCCGGAGGCCACCTGGCTGGCAAACAGGCCGTTAAAGGCCGCTTCCCAGTAGCGACGACGCTCGGACATTTTTCCGAGCCGCTGCTTCACTTTCGTCCGCCACTGACCGGCAAGCTCCGCCATCTGACCAAGGTTGGCAGGCAGCAGGGCTTCCAGCTTCTCACGCAGTAACCGCGCCAGCACCGGTGCCGTGCCGCTCGACGAGATCGCCACCACCAGCGGGGAGCGGTCGACAATAGAGGGGAAAATAAATGAGCACTTCGGCTGATCGTCCACCACGTTGGCCAGCATCTGACGCTCGGTGGCATCGTGATAGACGCGGGCATTCAGTTCGCCGTCGTCAGTGGCAGCGATCACCAGATAGGCGCCGTCCAGCAGCGCGTTCTGATACTCTTTGGCTATCCAGCTGACCTCGCCACTGTTTTCCAGCGCGGTCAGCTCCTCACACAGCGTGCGAGCGGCGATTTGCACCCGGGCACCCGCGCGACGCAGCAAATCAATCTTGCGCGCAGCCACGTCACCGCCGCCTACAATCAGCACCGGTTTGTTTCGGATGTCAGCAAAAATCGGAAGATAGTCCACGTCAGCCTTTTCTGTAATTACACAAAGTTAGCGTGACTATACGGCCCTGGCTTAAGGCTTATGAAATTACTAATTGGAATGAGTAGTTACCGAATGGAATAACGATCTGGCATAGCATCCGACAAAATGTGCTTAAGGGATGATATTTAGGGGTTTTCAGAGAGATTGAAATTGTGCAATCGCCGTCACACTTTCATACTAAGCGGGTAAAAATATTTCGCAAGATCGTCACAGGATGACGACTAAGGATCCCGCATGTTTTCCCGACTCCGCCTGCGCGCGCTTGCCGTGTTGCTCAGTTGCGGTGCAATTTTTCCTCTGCAGGCCGCCAGCCAGCCAGAGGGCCATTTTGCTGAACAGCAACTGCGTCACATTGCCACCTACTTCCCTGGCCGCATGGCCGGCAGTCCCGCCGAGATGCTGACCGCAGATTATCTGCAACATCAGTTCAGCAGCATGGGCTATGAAAGCAACAAACGCGACTTCACCGCCAGCTATCGCTATCGCTTACAAAATGGGCAGATTACGCCGCATAAAGTCACCGCCACCACGGTGATTGCCGCCCGCGAAGGCAAGGTGCCGCAGCAGATTGTGATCGTCACCCAAGCCGACACCTTTATGCCGGTCAGCGACAGCGATCGCCAGCACAACCTCGGCGGCCTGACGTTACAGGGTGCAGACGATAATGCCTCGGGTCTTGGCGTAATGCTGGAGCTGGCGCAGCGTCTGAGCAAGGTACCGCTGCACTACAGCCTGCGCTTCGTGGCATTAAGCGGTGAAGAGAACGGCCATCAGGGCGAAGCGGATTACCTCGCCCGCCTGAAGCCGGAAGAGAAGAAGAACACGCTGCTGGTGATCAACCTGGACAGCCTGATTGTCGGCGATAAACTTTACTTTGATAGCGGCAGCCATACGCCGGAAGCCGTCGCCCGACAAACCCGCGACCGCGCGCTGGCCATTGCCCGCCAGCACGGACTGGCGGTGGCCAGCAATGGCAAAGCCGTGAAGAACCAGCCGACCGACGATCTGTTCGATAAAGCCGGCATTCCTTTATTAAACGTGCGCGCCACCAACTGGGAGCTGGGTAATAAAGATGGCCAGCAGCAGCGTGCCATCAGCCGCCACTTCCCAGCGGGCACCACGCGCCATCAGGCTTCGCTGGATAATCTGGCTTATCTGGATCGCTGGCTGCCTGGACGCATAACGCAACGCACCCGAAGCACCGTTAAGATCCTGCTGCCGCTGGTCACCGAGCTGGCGAACCCCAAAACCTGAGAGGAGCTACCGCATGTACATCGTCTATCTGAACTATGTCCGCCCGTTGGAAGAGGTGGAAGCCGTGCTGGATCCGCACGTCGCCTGGCTGAACAAGTATTTTGACGCCGGCGTGTTTATCACCGCAGGCCGCAAAGATCCGCGCACCGGTGGCGTGCTGATGGTGAAGGATATCGATCGTGAGCGCCTGAACACCATTCTCGCCGAAGATCCATTCCAGGCCGTTGCCGAGTATGAAGTGACGAAGGTCAACGTCACCCGCAGCGCGGAGGAATTCCAGTCGCTGGTGGGGATTTAAGCGCAAAAAAAAACGCCTGATGGCAGCATCAGGCGTCGATCGTTCATTTCACTCTGCGGCGTTATTCGTGCAGACCGCATTCGCGCTTCAGACCAAAGAAGCGCGTCTCTTCTTCCGCCATGCCTGGCTCCCATTTGCGGGTGGTGTGCGTATCGCCAACCGACAGATAGCCCTGATCCCACAGCGGGTGATAACCCAGATCGTTATCCTGCAGGTACTGATGCACCTGACGATTATCCCAGTCGATGATTGGCAGCAGCTTAAAGACACCACGCTGGATCGCCAGCACCGGCAGATTGGCGCGGCTGCTGGACTGATCGCGACGCAGACCGGCGAACCACGTCTGGGCCTTCAGCTCTTTCATCGCGCGGTTCATCGGCTCAACTTTATTGATGTCGTTGTAGCGTTCAATGCCTTCCACGCCCTGCTCCCACAACTTGCCGTAACGCGCTTCCTGCCAGGCCGCGCTCTGTTCAGCACGGTAGACTTTCAGGTTGAGCTGCAGCTTGTCGGTCAGATGATCGATAAACTGATAGGTTTCCGGGAACAGGTAGCCGGTATCGGTGAGGATCACCGGAATGCCGGGCTTCGCCTGATTGACCAGATGCAGGCTGACCGCCGCCTGAATGCCAAAGCTGGAAGAGAGCACCGCTTCGCCCGGCAAATTCTCCAGCGCCCAGAGCACGCGATCCTGGGCAGACAGTTTCTCCAGCCTGGTGTTCAGCTCCGCCAGCGCCATCACGCGCTTAACCTTCGGTAATTCGTTCAGTTCAGAGAGATCGAGTACAGACATTATCACGCCTCCGTCATGCCCAAAAATCGCGGGCCGGATCAACAACCGGTTTCACCACGCCTGCGCGGATAGTGAAATCACCAAAGCCTTCATCGGCTTCGCGTTCTGTTGACCAGCGACCCAGTAATTCATCAAGGGTAGACAAAATTTCGTCTTCGGTGATGTTTTCACGGTACATCCGTGGGATACGCGTACCGATGCGGTTACCGCCCAGATGCAGGTTGTAACGGCCCGGCGCCTTGCCCACCAGCCCAATTTCCGCCAGCAGCGCACGGCCACAGCCGTTAGGACAGCCGGTTACGCGCAGCACGATGTGCTCATCGCCCACGCCGTGTGCGGTCATCAGACCTTCCACCCGGGTGACGAATTCTGGCAGGAAGCGTTCGGCTTCGGCCATCGCCAGCGGACAGGTCGGGAACGACACGCAGGCCATCGAGTTTTCGCGCTGGGCAGTGACGCTTTCCATCAGCCCATGACTGCGCGCCAGCGCTTCAATTTTCGGCTTATCCGCTTCCGGCACGCCGGCAACAATCAGGTTCTGGTTAGCGGTCAGACGGAAGTCGCCCTGGTGAATTTTGGCGATTTCAGCAATACCGGTCTTCAGCGGACGGCCCGGATAATCCAGCAGGCGACCGTTTTCGATAAACAGCGTCAGGTGCCATTTGTCATCGATACCTTTTACCCAGCCAATGCGATCGCCACGCGTGGTGAATTCGTAGGGACGCGTCGGTTCAAAGGTGATGTCAGCACGACGCTCAACTTCCGCCTTAAAGGTTTCCACGCCGACACGCTCAAGGGTGTACTTGGTTTTGGCGTTTTTACGATCGGTACGGTTACCCCAGTCGCGCTGCGTGGTGACCACGGCTTCCGCCACGGCCAGCGTTTTATCCAGCGGCAGGAAGCCAAACTCGCTGGCGGTACGGGCATAGGTCGCTTTGTTACCGTGATCGATAGACAGACCGCCGCCGACCAACAGGTTAAAGCCGATCAGCTTGCCGTTCTCGGCAATTGCCACGAAGTTCAGGTCGTTGGCATGCAGATCCACGTCGTTGTGCGGTGGCACCACCACGGTGGTTTTGAATTTACGCGGCAGATAGGTTTCGCCCAGAATCGGCTCTTTGTCGGTGGTGGCAACCTTCTCTTTATCCAGCCAGATTTCCGCATAGGCACGGGTCTGCGGCAGCAGATGCTCGGAGAGCTTCTTCGCCCACTCGTAGGCTTCCTGATGCAGTTCGGACTCCACCGGGTTCGAGCTGCACAGCACGTTACGATTGACGTCATTGGCGGTAGCCAGTGAATCCAGCCCCACTTCACTCAGCATCTGGTGAGCGGGCTTCACGTTGCCCTTCAGGATGCCGTGGAACTGGAAGGTCTGACGGTTGGTCAGACGGATGCTGCCATAAATGGTGTTGTTCTCGGCAAATTTGTCGATGCCCAGCCACTGCTTAGGCGTGATGATCCCGCCCGGTAAGCGGCAGCGCAGCATCATCGCGTGGCGCGGTTCCAGCTTCTGCTCGGCACGTTCGGCACGGATATCACGATCATCCTGCTGATACATGCCGTGGAAACGGATCAGTAAAAAGTTATCGCCGGTAAAGCCGCCGGTCAGACCATTCTGCAGATCTTCGGTGATGGTACCGCGTAAGTAGTTGCTCTCTTTCTTCAGGCGTTCTGCGTCGGTGAGTTTGCCTTCAACCACCAGCGGGCCAGGATGTTTTTCATTGCTCATTAGTAAACGTCTCGCTGATAACGGCGCTCAATGCGCAGCTCACTTAAGAATTCGTCGGCGGTCTCTGTGTCCATGCCACCGTGCTCGGCGACCAGTTCCAGCAAAGCCTGCTCGACATCTTTCGCCATACGGTTGGCATCACCGCAGACATAGATGTGCGCACCCTGTTGGATCCAGTCCCACACTTCCGCCCCTTTGGCGCGGATTTTATCCTGTACATACACTTTCTGCTGCTGGTCACGGGACCAGGCCAGATCGATATTGGTCAGCAGGCCATCCTTCACGTAACGCTGCCACTCTACCTGGTAGAGGAAGTCATCGGTGAAGTGCGGGTTGCCAAAGAACAGCCAGTTTTTGCCGGCGGCGCCGTCCGCATCACGTTGCTGCATAAAGGCGCGGAACGGGGCGATGCCGGTGCCAGGGCCAATCATGATCACCGGCGTTTCCGGGTTGGCCGGTAAACGGAAGTTATCGTTATGCTCAATAAACACCCGCACGTCGCCGTCTTCTTCCAGACGGTCGGCCAGGAAGCTGGACGCCCCGCCCGCGCGCGCGCGGCCATCAATGTCGAAGCGGACCGCGCCAACGGTGATATGCACCTCGGTGTCGTTCTCCGCCTGCGATGAAGCAATGGAGTAGAGACGCGGCGTCAGCGGACGCAGCAGCGCAATCAACTGCTCAGCGGTCAGCTCAACCGGCGCGCCGCGTACCATGTCGACGATGGGCGTGTTCTGCGCGTAATGCTGCAGTTTGGGCTTTTCGCTGATCAGGCCCAGCAGCGTTTCGTCGCGGCTCAAGGTGCCGTACTGCTCCACGATCTGCGGCGTGTTGACCGTCAGTTCAAAATGCTTTTGCAGCGCCTCGCTCAGGGTCAGCGTCTGGTCATTGACCGTAACGCTCTCATCGCCTTTCAGCCACACCAGCTCAACCAGCTCCTGCACCAGCGCTGCATCATTTTCAAACCAGACGCCTAACGCATCGCCCGGCTGATAACGCAGACCCGAGTCGCCCAGATCGATTTCAATGTGGCGAACATCTTTGTCAGAGTCACGGCCGGTAATCTTCTGGTTAACGGCGAAGCTGGCGGTCAGCGGCTCTTCTTTGCTGTACGGGCTGCTGAACACTTCGTTCACCGAGCCGGCGGCAGTGGCTGCCGCGGCGGCCGGTGATTCGGCCGGAACGCGGGCTTTCAGGATGGTAACGATCTGCTTGCGCCACTGCTCGGCGTCTGCGGCATATTCCACATCGGCATCGACACGATCCAGCAGGCGTTCACCGCCCATCTCCGCCAGTCTACTGTCGAAGTCCTTCCCGGCCTGGCTAAAGAATTCATACGAGGTATCACCCAGCCCGAACACGGCAAACGCGGTGTTATCCAGCTTCGGCGCCTTTTTGGACATCAGGAACTTGTGTAACGCCACGGCTTCTTCAGGCGGTTCGCCCTCACCCTGGGTCGAGGTCACCACCACCAGCAGTTTTTCCTGGGCGATCTGCTTGAACTTGTAATCACCGGCGTTAACCAGGTTGACGTTCAGTTTCGCGGCCAGCAGGTCGTCGCGCAGCTGTTCTGCCAGACGGCGGGCGTTGCCGGTTTGCGACGCCGAAAGCAGGGTAATCGCCGGGGCTTCAACCGGTGCCGGTGCGCTGACGGCGGCGGTGCCGGGAGCCTGATTGACCATGCCCCAGAAATAACCGGAGAGCCAGGCCAGCTGAGTCGTGGAGTAATCCCCGGTGGCCGCCTGCAAACGGGCGAGTTGTTCCGGGTTAAGCGGAAGCAGAGAGCTTGGAGGTGCCTGAGTCGTCATTGCGTAGAAGGTTCCAGTATCGGTGGTCCGGGCCGTAAAGACAGCAAGATGAGAGTAGGGTAACGACTAGCATAATAACCATTAAATAAGGGTTGGTAATAATAAATAACCAAAATGACTAAACGGTTTTACGGGTAAGGCATAGTGGCAAAACAGGTTAATTAACTTACTGATATTCAACGGGTTAGAAGCGCCATCGTTTACCGATAGTGCTCAGAATAAGAAACAGCCGGGAAACGGGTGCGAAAAAAGGCTTTTTCGGGTAGACTTCGGCGGTTTTTTCAAGAAAAGTTTACTGAGACTGTTATGGCTACCACGCTGTTTAAAGATTTTATGTTCGAGGCTGCTCACCATCTGCCTAACGTTCCTGCAGGGCACAAATGTGGCCGCCTGCACGGGCACTCCTTCCTGGTGCGGCTCGAAATTACCGGCGAAGTGGATGCGCATACCGGCTGGATTATGGACTTTGCCGAACTGAAAGCGGCCTTCAAGCCGATCTACGACCAGCTCGATCACTACTACCTGAATGAGATTGCCGGTCTGGAGAATCCAACCAGCGAAGTGCTGGCGAAATGGATTTGGGATCAGATGAAACCGAAGCTCGCAGAGCTGAGTGCGGTGACCATCAAAGAGACCTGCACCGCGGGCTGCATCTACAGAGGTTGAGCGATCGGCTGCGGCCAACGCTCTGCTTTATTAACCCCGGATAGAAAAAGGGGAGAACCTTGTGGTTCTCCCCTTTTCTTTGTCCGCTGTTCACAGTGGATCGCTAAGCGATGTTCAGGTACTTATGCGTCTGCATCGATAAACGCCAGTTGTGCTTGATACAGCTTTCAATACACAGCTTAGTCGCATCGTCTTTCTGACTGATCGGCTGCAGCGCGATAATCCGCGGCTTGTCATCATTCAGCGTCGCCAACAGCGCCTGTAAAGCCTCCACATCACGCTGACGGGCCACCGGATGCTTCACTTCATCTGCGCGCACCAGCGCCTGATTCAACACGTCATAACCCCCGCGCATATTCACCTTCGGCGACACCGTCACCCAGGTCTCTGCGCTGCAAAGCACCTCGTGAGTACCGCTGGTTTCGATCTGGCAGCTGAAGCCGTGCTGTTGCAGCGTCTGGGTCAGCGGCGTCAGATCGTGGATGCAGGGCTCGCCGCCGGTGATCACAATATGGCGCGCCGTCCAGCCATGGTTGGCAATCACTGCCAGCAACGCGGCGGCATTGGCCGAGCCCCACGCATCGGTTTCGACGGTTTTGGTTAAGATATCGCCCAGCGAGGTTTCCCGATCGGCCAGCTTATCCCAGGTGTGTTTGGTATCACACCAGCTGCAGCCCACCGGGCATCCTTGCAGGCGGATAAAAATTGCCGGAACGCCGGTGTAAAACCCTTCGCCCTGCAACGTCTGGAACATTTCATTAATCGGGTACTGCATGACAGTCTCAACTGGAAGTGAATTTAAGGGCGCAGAGTATGGCAGATTGGCGCGGAGATAGCCAAACCGCTTTGTGCTGGCTGGCGGCTATCTGACTTCCGTTAGGTGAGGGTTGACGGGGCCAGCGTGCTGCCAGCCCCGGCGGGTTACATAAAGTTGTCCTGATGCATCTCGGTCATCGCCTGTTTCGCCACGTCTTTTGCGCCACTCAGGGTGAAATGGCCATAGTCGTTGGAGATGGGATGACCATCCGACGCCAGCCCACGACAGATATCGCCCGGACAGATGATGGAATAAACCGAGATGTAGCGGGTCTGCGCATCCACCATCGCCTGCTTCATCGCGCTGTCGGTCTGTTTGATGCTGTGGTCGATGGACGACGCCACCAGATCTTTACGGCCATCGGTCTGATAGGCCAGCAGGTCCGGCAACGCTTCCGAATATTCAATGGTCGGGCCCATCACGATCACGTTGTCCGACACGCTTTTCAGATGCTGTAGCGTGGCTTTCAACGGCGCAATGTCTTCCGGTGCCCAGCGTGCGGAGATGATGATGCCGTCAATCTTGTGTTTCGGGATCCACGAGCCGTAGACATAATCCACCAGATCGGTACAAGGGTTGCGCAGCGACTGCTGGTACAGCGGCTTACAGCCTGCCGAAGTGGCCTGAATCACATTGATGCCCTGCCCGGCCGCCAGGCTGAGTGCCCGCCACAGATGGGCCGCATGGCTGTCGCCAATCAGCACGTAATTTTTCGCCGTGTCTGAGGTTTTCAGGCAGTAATCCCGATCGAACGGTTTATCTTCCTCGCTTTTACCATCCACAAAGCAGCGGCCCAGTCGGTACTGATAGTTAAATTCGGGCATGTCCTTGTACTGGGTGTATTTCGCCAGCGCCAGCGCATCCGTGGAGAACTGGCCGGCATTGTTGTCGAGATGCCCTTTATAGAAGGTGCCGGAAGCCATCAACACCAGCCCCACTACCGAAGCCGCCACAATTCTGCCAGGGCTGAAGACCGCCAGCTTGTAGCGGAAGGGAATTTCAATCAGGTAACGAGAGGCGACGGCCAACAGCAGCGACAGGCCAGCGATAACCAACTCGCGAACGCCAGGCGCAAAGTTCGCGAACATCCGGCTGTAAACTATAATCGGCCAGTGCCACAGATACAGGCAGTAGGAGATCATGCCGATGTAGACGATCGGCTTCAGCGCCAGCACGCGGGAAACCGCCGCTTTTTGCCCGGCGAGAATAATCAGGAAGCTGCCGAGACACGGCCAGATGGCATTCCATGCCGGAAAGGGTTTATCGGTGTTAAGCCACAGGAAGCCAAACAGGATCAGCCCGAGTCCCGCCAGGCTCATCAGATGTTTAATCCCCTGCGACACCTTCGCCATTTTCGCTTCCAGGCCAGCAACCGCAATGATGCCGCCCAGCGCCAGTTCCCATGCGCGGGTTGGCAGCATATAGAAAGTGAAGGTCGGTTTTCGTGTCACCGCATAGATGCTTAACATCAGCGATACGGCAATAATCAGCAGCATCACCTGCGTGGTGCGCTGACGGAAGAAGCGCACCACCAACAGCAGGATCACCGGGAAGATAATGTAGAACTGCTCTTCAACGGCCAGCGACCAGGTATGCAGCAGCGGCTTCAGTTCGGCTGGCCCGGCAAAGTAGCCGGTGGTTTTCCAGAAGAAGATGTTCGACGAGAACAGCAGCGTGGCCAGCGAACTGTTGCTGAGATCGCTGAACTGCGCCGGCAGCAGATGGTAGTAGCCAAAGGCTAAGGTGGTCAGCATCACCACAAACAGCGGCGGCAGAATGCGCAGGCTGCGGCGTTTGTAAAAATCCAGATAGGAGAAGGTGTTGTTCATAGCGCCATTGTAAATAATGCCGCAGATAAGGTAGCCTGATATCACGAAGAAGATATCCACGCCGGTAAACCCGCCCGGGATCCCGGATATTCCCATGTGATAGGCGATTACCGGCAACACCGCCAGCGCCCGCAGTCCATCAACATCCGCTCTGTATTTCATTTTATACTGGTCCTGATTACATTTCGTTACCGCGAACTTACATAAATTGACCTGATATTTCGCCCTCCTTAACACAAATCAGACCATTCCTTAAAAGGCAGAATTGGTTCGCAACTCATTAATAAAAATAACAAAGTATGCAGATCATCCCGCTGACAGGCCGGTTTTTTCAGATAATCCTCAGGTGGCGTGTGCCGCACCGCTGCGCTGGACTTAAAACCTGCGCTGCCAACCTTGCATATTTTTACATCACACAGGATTGCTAGCAATATTCATTCAGGTAATATTGCTGGGGAAATGACCACAATAAAAAAGGAAACTGATGTGCAAACCGTTCAACAAAGCCGCAGGAACTTCCTCTCTACCGGCGCCAGAATGACCGCTGGCAGCGCCCTTCTTGCCTCTGGGATGGCAGGCGCCGCAACCGTCAACAATGCATCGGCAAGCGTACCCTGCGACGATGCCAGCCAGACCAAAACCCTCGCTGATGCGCATTACGTCCTGCGAAACGTCAGGCTGGAAGAGGGATTTGAGCGCGAAGGCGAGATGATTATCGCCACGCACACCGCGCTCTACGATCTGGAAATCAATCACGGCAAAATCGTCGCGATAAGTCAGGTTAAGGCGCGCGCGGCCAGCGCCCTGCCCGCCTACGATGCACAGGGCATGCTGCTGCTGCCCGCCACGCGCGATATGCATATCCATCTGGATAAAACCTTTTACGGCAGCCACTGGGAAGCGCCACGCCCGCGCAAAGGCAAAACCATCATGGATATGATTGCCCGTGAGCAGGTCATTATCCCGCGGCTGCTGCCGCACTCTGTCGAGCATGCCGAAGCGATCATCGGGCTGTTACAATCCAAAGGCACCACCGTTGCCCGCAGCCACTGCAATATCGATCCGGTCAGCGGCCTGAAAAGCCTGGAGCATTTGCAGATTGCCTTGCAGAAGCATCAGCAGGACTTCAGCTGTGAGATTGTGGCGTTTCCACAGCATGGCCTGCTGCACGCTAACGTCGATGGCCTGATGCGTGAAGCGATGCAGATGGGCGTGCAGTACGTTGGCGGCCTCGATCCGACGAATGTTGATGGCGCAATGGAGAAGTCGCTGGATGCGATGTTCCAGATCGCGCTGGATAGCCACAAAGGCGTCGATATCCATCTGCACGAAACTACCCCAGCGGGCATTGCCGCGGTGAAGTACATGATCAGCACCGTCGAGAAGAACCCGCAGCTGAAGGGCAAGGTCACGCTGAGCCACGGCTTTGCGTTATCGGTAATGCAGGGAAATGAGCTGGAAGAGGTGATCAACGGCCTGGCCGAGCAGCAGTTTACCGTGGCTTCCACGGTGCCGATTGGCAAACTCTCGATGCCGCTGCCGCAGTTGAGTGAGAAAGGCGTGTTGGTAATGACCGGCACCGACAGCGTGATCGATCACTGGTCGCCGTTTGGCACCGGCAGCATGCTGGAGAAAGCCAACCTGTATGCCCAGCTGTACGGCAACTCCGACGAGTTCGGCCTGACCCGTTCGCTGGCGATTGCCACCGGCAATATTTTGCCGCTGAGCGATGCCGGGCAGCGTCAGTGGCCGGCGGTCAATGATGCGGCAGAGATGATGCTGGTCGACGCCAGCTGCTCTGCCGAAGCGGTCGCCCGCGTACCGGCGGTGCAGGCCACCTTCCATCAGGGAAGACTGGTGTTCGGACAGCTGAAAAAGGCATAAAAAAAACCGGGCCCGCGATTAACGGGCCCGGTTTAGTTTCAGCTGAAATTCCTCAGCCCGCGACGGGCCGGGAAGTCAGGTCATTACTGACCTTTAACTTCTTTCAGACCGTTGAATGGCGCACGTGCTCCCAGCGCTTCTTCGATACGGATCAGCTGGTTGTACTTAGCAACACGGTCAGAACGGCTCATAGAACCGGTTTTGATCTGGCCCGCTGCAGTACCTACCGCCAGGTCAGCGATAGTGGCGTCTTCGGTTTCACCTGAACGGTGAGAGATCACTGCGGTATAACCAGCATCTTTCGCCATTTTGATCGCAGCCAGAGTTTCGGTCAGAGAACCGATCTGGTTGAATTTGATCAGGATGGAGTTAGCGATACCTTTGTCGATACCTTCTTTCAGGATCTTGGTGTTGGTTACGAACAGGTCGTCGCCCACCAGCTGGATTTTGTCGCCCAGTACTTTAGTCTGGTATGCGAAGCCAGCCCAGTCAGATTCGTCCAGACCGTCTTCGATAGAGACGATTGGGTACTGTTTGGTCAGGTCTTCCAGGAAGTGAGTGAACTCTTCAGAGGTGAATTCTTTGTTGCCTTCACCCGCCAGCACATACTTGCCGTCTTTGTAGAATTCAGATGCTGCACAGTCCATCGCCAGGGTGATGTCTTTGCCCAGCTCGTAGCCTGCTGCTTTTACCGCTTCAGCGATAACCGCCAGCGCTTCTGCGTTGGAACCCAGGTTAGGCGCGTAGCCACCTTCGTCACCCACAGCAGTACCCATACCTTTAGACTTCAGCACTTTCGCCAGGGTGTGGAAAACTTCAGAACCCATACGGATGGCTTCTTTCAGGGTTTTTGCGCCCACAGGCTGGATCATGAATTCCTGGATGTCGACGTTGTTGTCGGCGTGCTCGCCGCCGTTGATGATGTTCATCATTGGCAGTGGCATAGAGAATTTGCCCGGGGTACCGTTCAGCTCAGCGATGTGCTCATACAGCGGCATGCCTTTGGCAGCAGCAGCGGCTTTCGCAGCAGCCAGAGAAACAGCCAGAATGGCGTTAGCGCCGAACTGGGATTTGTTCTCGGTACCGTCCAGATCGATCATGATCTTGTCGATGTTTGCCTGGTCTTTCGCGTCTTTACCCGTTACCGCGTTAGCGATAGGGCCGTTAACCGCAGCAACGGCTTTCGTTACGCCTTTACCCAGGAAACGAGATTTGTCACCGTCACGCAGTTCCAGCGCTTCGCGAGAACCGGTAGAAGCGCCTGATGGTGCAGCAGCCATACCTACGAAACCGCCTTCCAGGTGCACTTCAGCTTCAACGGTCGGGTTTCCACGGGAGTCGATGATTTCGCGACCGATGACTTTAACGATTTTGGACATTAGTTTTTCCTCAGTATCAAGTTTACTTAAACTCAGACAAACAACGCCCGGATTAACCGCCATTTTGGCGCTGCAGCGGTGTGAGCTGCAGCCCGGCATCTGGTGATTAGTCAGTCAGCGCCATTATGAAAATACTTAGTTTGCCAAACGCTTCTGGTAGTCGCTGGCGGCTTTCACAAAGCCAGCAAACAGCGGGTGACCGTCACGCGGGGTTGAGGTGAATTCCGGATGGAACTGACACGCAACAAACCATGGATGGTCAGGGATCTCAATGATCTCCACCAGCTGGTCATCCCCGGAGCGGCCTGCCACACGTAATCCAGCCGCTTCAATCTGCTTCAACAGCATATTGTTGACTTCATAACGATGGCGATGACGCTCAACAATGGTTTCTGAACCGTACAGCTGGTGAACCAGACTGTCGGTGGTCAGCTGGCACTGCTGGCTACCCAGACGCATGGTGCCGCCTAAGTCGCTCTGCTCGGTGCGCTGCTCAACATTGCCTTCTTCATCACGCCATTCGGTGATCAATGCCACCACCGGATACTTACAGTCTGGCACAAATTCCGTGGAGTTTGCGCCTTCCATTCCGGCGACGTTACGGGCGAATTCCATCAGCGCAACCTGCATACCCAGGCAAATGCCGAGGTAAGGAACGTTGTTCTCACGCGCGTAACGGGCGGTCATCAGTTTGCCTTCCACACCACGGTAGCCGAAGCCGCCAGGGATAAGAATAGCATCCAAATCTTTCAGCAATTCGACACCGCGGGTTTCAACATCCTGCGAGTCGATCAGCTTGATGTTTACCGTCACACGGTTTTTCAGACCACCGTGCTTCAGGGCTTCAATCACTGACTTGTACGCATCTGGCAGCTCGACATATTTGCCGACCATACCGATAGTCACTTCGCCGCCCGGATTGGCTTCTTCGTAGATCACCTGTTCCCATTCGGCCAGGTTCGCTTCCGGTGCATTTAGATTGAAGCGCTTACAGATAAAGTCATCCAGACCCTGGGATTTTAACATGCCCGGGATTTTATAAATGGAATCAACATCTTTGAGCGAGATTACCGCTTTTTCCGGCACGTTACAGAACAGGGCGATTTTCGCACGTTCGTTGGCGGGTACGGCGCGATCGGAACGGCAAATCAGCACGTCTGGCTGAATACCGATGGACAGCAGTTCTTTTACCGAGTGCTGAGTTGGCTTGGTTTTCACTTCGCCAGCGGCGGCCATGTAAGGCACCAGCGTCAGGTGCATATACAGGGTGTGCTCGCGGCCAACCTGAACCGCCATCTGGCGGATAGCTTCAAGGAATGGCAGGGATTCGATATCACCCACGGTGCCGCCAATTTCAACCAGCACCACATCATGGCCTTCACCGCCTTCGATGATGCGCTCTTTGATGGCATTGGTGATATGGGGGATAACCTGAATGGTCGCGCCCAGATAATCGCCCCGGCGCTCTTTGCGCAGGACTTCTGAGTAGATACGGCCAGTGGTGAAGTTGTTACGACGGCTCATCTTGGTGCGGATGAAACGCTCGTAGTGACCCAAATCCAGATCGGTCTCTGCGCCGTCGTCGGTGACGTACACTTCGCCGTGTTGAGTTGGGCTCATGGTGCCTGGGTCCACGTTGATGTACGGGTCCAGTTTCATGATGGTCACGTTAAGACCGCGTGCTTCAAGAATAGCGGCCAGGGAGGCTGCGGCAATGCCTTTTCCCAGAGAGGATACGACCCCGCCGGTCACAAAAATATAGTTCGTTGTCATGCTGAACCTGAGAAAGTAGGTTTAAAGACGATGGAATAACCAGGACGGGAAAACAGTCTACCCGAATCCCTGCAGTGCCACAATTAATCGTTTCCGATTGTCTGCCTGCCACCGTATTGACCGGCAAAATATTACCCGATTTGCCGGCGGCGGAGGTTGATACAAGTCACACTTTTGTTGAATCGAGTCAGCTATTACTCGCGGGCTTTGATTTGCTGCCAGGCGGCTTCCATCTGTTCGAGCGTTGCTTCCTGCATCGCCAGCCCTTGATCGGCAATGATCTGCTCAACCTGACGGAAGCGGCGTTCAAATTTGTCGTTGGCTTTTTGCAGCGCGATTTCCGCTTTGCTGCCCAGATGCCGCGACAGATTCACCGTGGCAAACAACAGGTCGCCAATTTCCTCTTCCAGCTTCTGTTGATCGACGACCGCCTGCTTAGCCTCATGCATCACTTCGTCGATCTCTTCATACACTTTGTCCAGCACCGGCCCAAGCGTATGCCAGTCGAAGCCGACGTTACTGCAGCGCTTCTGAATCTTGTGCGAACGCATCAAAGCTGGCAGCGCGCGCGGGATATCATCCAGCGCCGAATGCTGCGCTTTCTCCGCCCGCTCGCGGGTTTTAATCTGCTCCCAGTGAGTCAGCACATCCTGACTGCCGCTAACCTTCACGTCGGCAAAAATGTGCGGATGGCGGCGTTCCAGCTTATCGCTGATAGTGTTGCAGATATCGTCGAAGTTAAAGCGCCCTTCTTCATTGGCCATCTGCGCATAAAACACCACCTGGAACAGCAAATCGCCCAGCTCGCCCTGCAGATCGTCAAAATCTTCACGGCTGATGGCATCCAGCACTTCGTAGGTTTCTTCAAGGGTGTAAGGCGCAATGGTGGCGTAAGTCTGCTCGCGGTCCCACGGGCAACCGCCTTCAGGATCGCGCAGGGTTTTCATGATGCCCAGCAGGCGATCGAGTGCATTCATAACATTTTCCATAATCAGATTGGCAAGCGCGCCCAGAATATTGGGCATTCTTTGTTTGAACGAATCTTTAACAACGTCGTGGCGTAACTGTCGCAGTCAGTTTGCGTCCCGCCAGCGCACAGGCCAGGGAGCATACACGAGTATGTGACCTGGGCGAGCACTGCCGGCACGCAAACTGGCAAGTAAAGTCGCCACCCTGAATACTAATGCAATCTCCTGGCGTCGATGATGTCTGGGACCTGGTTCAACCGCGCAATCACTCTTCCGAGCACCTGCTGGTTGTAGATCTCAATATCCATATCGATGGTCGCCAGCTGCTTTTTGGTGTCGCTGCGGCTGGAAACTCCCAGCACGTTGACCTTTTCATTGGCCAGAATGGTGGTGATATCGCGCAGCAGGCCGCTACGATCGTTGGCGGTGACGCGCACCACCAGCGAATAACCGCTGGAGTAGCTTTCGCCCCACACCGCATCAACAATCCGTTCCGGCGCATGCGAGGTCAGATCGGTCAGCTGATCGCAGTCGGCGCGGTGGATCGAGATCCCGCGTCCCTGGGTGATAAAGCCGACGATATCGTCGCCCGGGATGGGCTGGCAGCAGCGCGCGATATGGTGCATCAGATTGCCGACGCCTTCGACCACCACCCGGCCACTCTCTTTGCTGCGCGGTGCCGCTGATTTCTGCGTGAGCTGACGCAACGCCTCGCGATCTTCTTCCTCGGCACTGGGCTTGTGCAGCTTCGACTGCAGGAAGTTGCTCATCTGGTTGAGACGGATATCGCCACCGCCGATGGCGGCCAGCAGCTCGTCCAGCGAGTTAACGTTGTAGCGCGGCAGCAGCAGCTTCTCGGCCTCTTTCATGCTGATATCAAGATGGTCCAGCTCGCTGTCGAGGATCTGACGACCCGCCACCACGTTCTTGTCACGATCCTGCTTACGGAACCAGGCATGAATTTTTGAGCGCCCGCGGCTGGTGGTGACATAGCCGAGGTTCGGGTTCAGCCAGTCGCGGCTTGGGTTCGGCTGCTTCTGGGTGATGATGTCGATCTGGTCGCCCATCTGCAGCTGATAGGTAAAGGGCACGATGCGCCCGCTGATCTTGGCACCGATGCAGCGGTGGCCGATATCGCTGTGGATATGATAGGCAAAGTCGAGCGGGGTTGAACCCGCAGGCAAATCCACCACGTCGCCTTTCGGGGTAAACACATACACCCGATCGTCGAACACCTGACTGCGCACTTCATCCAGCATTTCGCCGGAGTCCGCCATCTCTTCCTGCCAGGCAATCAGCTTACGCAGCCAGGCAATACGTTCTTCATGACCTGCCGCACCGCGCGCATTGCCGCCGGTGCCACCCTCTTTGTATTTCCAGTGCGCGGCGACGCCCAGCTCGGCATCTTCATGCATCTGGCGGGTACGGATCTGCACTTCAACGGTTTTGCCTTTCGGCCCCAGCACCACGGTATGGATTGACTGGTAACCGTTCGGTTTCGGATTGGCCACGTAGTCGTCGAATTCGCTGGGCAGATGGCGATAGAGCGTGTGCACAATCCCCAGCGCACCGTAGCAATCCTGCAGGCGTTCGGCCACGATACGCACCGCACGCACGTCAAACAGCTCGTCGAAGGTCAGCGACTTTTTCTGCATCTTGCGCCAGATGCTGTAGATGTGTTTCGGACGGCCATAGACTTCTGCCTTGACGCCCTCTTTCACAATCTCCGTGCGCAGGGATTGCACAAAGGTGTCGATATAGCCTTCACGATCGATGCGCCTTTCATGCAGTAATTTTGCAATGCGTTTGTATTCGTCGGGATGCAGATAGCGGAAGCAGAAATCTTCCAGTTCCCATTTGAGCTGGCCGATGCCGAGGCGGTTCGCCAGCGGCGCGTAGATATTGGTACATTCTTTCGCCGCCAGCACGCGCTCATCTTCCGGCGCATCCTTCACTTCGCGCAGGTGGGCGATGCGCTCGGCGAGTTTGATCACCACGCAGCGGAAATCTTCCACCATCGCCAGCAGCATCCGGCGGACGTTATCCACCTGCTCAGGCGCCATGGAATCATTGTGGGTGGCTTTCAGCTGGCGGATGGCGTCCATATCACGCACGCCGTGCACCAGTGAGACAATGGCTTTACCGAAGTGCTCTTCCAGCACCTCTTCAGAGACGACGTGGGTGTTGGCGAGTGGGAACAACAGCGCAGCCCGCAGGCTTTCGTTGTCCATACTGAGCATTGAGAGGATTTCCACCATCTCAACGCCTCGCCACAGCAGCAACGCCGCGTCAGGATGATTCCGGGTGGCTTCTTCGCAATAGCGCCAGGTCTCGGCCAGTCGTTCACATGACTGCGGATTAGAGATCCCCAAACTGGTGATCCATTGGTCGAGTGCAAACTCGCCAGCCGTATTCAAATGTGCACTTCTTACCGCAACCATATCCTCTCCTGCCTTGACGCCCGTCCGGGCGCCTATTTTCGGCTAAATAACACCATGGATTCCACGTGCCCGGTATGCGGAAACATATCAAGCAGCGTAATCCTTTCCAATTGGTAGCCGGAGGTCAGAAGACTCTGACTATCCCGAGCAAGTGTAGTCGGATTACAGGAAACATAGACCACGCGTTCGGGCGCAAGTTTAATGATGTGATCCATCACGCCTGCCGCCCCGGCACGGGCCGGATCCAATAACACCTTGTTAAATCCCTCTGCGGCCCATGGCTGCCGCGTCACATCCTCTTCCAGGTTGTGCTGAAAGAAGCTGACATTATTCAGATTATTCAGGGCGGCATTATAACCACCCTTTGCCGCTAATGCTGCAACGCCCTCCACACCCGTAACATTTTTAACGACTTTTCCTACAGGCAGCGTGAAGTTTCCCATGCCGCAAAACAGGTCAAGCACCCGATCTTCCGGTTGTAAATCGAGCCATGCTAACGCCTGGCTTACCATTTGCTCGTTCAGCGCGCCGTTGACCTGAATAAAATCGCGCGGGCTGAACGTCAGGGTCAGGTCATGGATGCGGTAGAACGGCATCTCCCCATTTACCTGCTCCAGCGTATCGCTTTCTGCTGCCAGGTATAACGCCACCTTATGCTTATGCGAAAACTGTTCCAGTTTTTCACGATCCTCAGCAATTAATGGCTCAAGATGGCGCAACACCAGCAGCGGGCCGTTATCGGCCAGCACCAGCTCGATATGCCCTAAGGTGCTGACTGCGTGTAAGGTGCTCAACACCTGATGCAGCGGCGCGATCAATGCATTAAGTTCGGGCTTTAAAATAGGGCATTGCGTCAGAGAGACCAGATCGTTGGAGCCCGCCTTGCGGAATCCCATTTGCAGCGTTTTGCTGCGCGGCTGGTAGCTGAGGCCCAGCCGGGCACGACGGCGATAGCCATACGCCTCACCGGAAAGGATGGTATCGACCTCGGCCGGCTGACCGGTTTGCTGGCTCAACAGACGCGACAGCGCCTGGGCTTTGCTGCTCTGTTGTAAAGCAGGTGAGACGTGCTGCTGCTGGCAGCCGCCACATTCGGTGAAGTGCGGGCATTTTGGCGTGACGCGGTCCGGGCTGGCCTTGAGGATTTTGCGCGTTTTCCCCCTGGCCCAGGCGCGTTTATCTTCGGTGATATCGACTTCCACCTGCTCACCCGGCAGCGCGCCTGCGATAAACAGCGCTTTACCATTATGCCTGGCCACGCCCTGGCCAAATCCATCGAGGTCATTAACCGTCACTATGATGATCTGGCGGGTCGTCACGCGCCGTTTTGCAGAGTAGAATTGCGCCATTATTCGCCTGTCCCGAAAGTAATCAGCTGTGTCAGCCACTAAAAAGCGTGCGTAGCCTACACCAGCATACGGATTAATTCGACCCGCGTGATGGCCGGGCGAAAGAGATTTTCTTAAGGAAGTTTATGACCAAATATAGCCTGCGGGCACGGATGATGATTTTAATACTGGCCCCGACGCTGATGATTGGCCTGTTATTAAGTACGTTTTTCATCGTACATCGCTATAACGAGCTGCAGAACCAGTTAGTGGACGCGGGCGCCAACATCATCGAGCCGCTGGCGGTTGCCAGTGAATATGGCATGACCTTTCACAGTAAAGAGTCGGTCAGGCAGCTGGTCAGCCTGCTGCACCGTCGCCACTCGGAAATCGTCCGCTCTATTTCGATTTTTGACGCGCAAAATCAGCTATTCGTCACCTCGAACTTTCATACCGACGCCGATAAGCTGCGGCTGCCGGCCGGGCAAAAATTGTCGAATTTATTCAGCTATCAGCGCGAAGGCAATTCGGTCATTCTGCGCACGCCAATTGTCTCTGAAAGCTATTATCCCGACGAGTCACCCGGCGAAGATGCCAAACCCGACGGCAATCCCCTCGGCTATGTGGCGATTGAATTAGATCTGCAGTCGGTGCGCTTGCAGCAATATAAGGAGGTATTTGTCTCCACCCTGCTGCTGCTGCTCTGTTTGTGTCTGGCGATGTACTTTGCCTATCGCCTGATGCGCGATGTCACCAGCCCGATCCGCGATATGGTCAGCACCGTTGACCGCATTCGTCGCGGCCAGCTGGACAGCCGGGTCAACGGCAATATGCTCGGTGAGCTGGATATGCTGAAGAACGGCATCAATTCGATGGCCATGTCGTTAACCGCCTACCACGAAGAGATGCAGCAAAATATCGACCAGGCGACCTCCGATCTGCGCGAAACGCTGGAGCAGATGGAGATCCAGAACGTGGAGCTGGATTTAGCCAAAAAGCGCGCGCAGGAAGCTGCGAGGATCAAGTCCGAGTTCCTGGCAAATATGTCGCACGAGCTGCGCACGCCGCTGAACGGCGTGATCGGCTTTACCCGCCAGACGCTGAAAACCCCGCTGAATATTACCCAACGCGACTATCTGCACACCATCGAGCGGTCGGCCAATAACCTGTTAAGCATCATCAACGACGTGCTCGACTTTTCCAAGCTGGAAGCGGGCAAGCTGGTGCTGGAAACCATCCCGTTCCCGCTGCGCGACACGCTGGATGAAGTGGTGGTGCTGCTGGCGCAGTCGGCCCATGAAAAAGGGCTGGAATTAACGCTCAGCATTCAGCCGGAGGTGCCGGATAACACCATCGGCGATCCGCTGCGCCTGCAGCAAATCATCATCAATCTGTTAGGCAACGCGATCAAATTTACCGAGCGGGGCAACATCGATATCCGTATTGAGCTGCGTTCGCTGAGCACTAACCGGGTGAATCTGGAAGTGCAGATCCACGATACCGGTATTGGCATCTCCGAGAAGCAGCAGTCGCAGCTGTTCCAGGCGTTCCGTCAGGCCGACGCCAGCATTTCCCGTCGCCATGGCGGAACCGGGCTTGGGCTGGTGATCACCCAAAAGCTGGTGAACGAAATGGGCGGGGAAATCTCGCTGCACAGCCGGATGAATCAGGGTTCCACCTTCTGGTTCAATATCAACCTGGCGCTGAATCCGAATGCCAATAGCGATCGCCGGGCGACGGACTGCCTGATCGGTAAACGCCTGGCGTATGTTGAAGCCAACAGTGCCGCGGCAAAAGCGACGCTTGAAATGCTCGGCGCCACGCAGATGAACATCAGCTACAGCACCACGCTGGATGGCCTGCCGGACGGGCATTTTGATGCCCTGCTGCTGGGCCTGCCGGTGACCAAACAGGCCGACCGGGAAATCTCCGCCGAGCTGCTGCTACCCGCCTTGAAAAGCGCCGATAACCTGATCATGGCCTTGCCTTGCCAGATGCAGATTTATGCCGAGGAGCTGAAGTCTCGCGGCGTCAACGCCTGCCTGATTAAGCCGGTCAGCCTGACGCGTTTGCTGCCGGTACTGATTGAGAACCACACCCGCGAAGCGGTCTACCTGCCTGCCCGTCTGCGCCTGCCGCTGACGGTGATGGCGGTGGATGACAATCCGGCCAACCTCAAGCTGATTGGCGCGCTGCTGGAAGAGCAGGTCGAAAATATCGTGTTGTGCGACAGCGGTGAAGCGGCGATCAAGCAGGCGCAGCAGCGTAATCTGGACATTATCCTGATGGATATTCAGATGCCGGATATCGACGGCATCCGCGCCAGCGAAATCATCCGCAGTTATCCGCAGCACGCCTCCACGCCGATTGTGGCGGTGACTGCTCATGCGCTGGATGGTGAGAAAGAGCACCTGATTGAAGCCGGGATGAACGACTACCTCGCCAAGCCAATTGATGAAGCCAAACTGAGCCAATTGCTGGCGCGCTACACGCCGGGATTACTGGCGGTGGCGGCGAAATTGCAGGATGTTCCGGCGTCGCTGGACTGGCAGCTGGCGCTGCGTCAGGCGGCGAATAAGCCGGATTTGGCGCGCGATCTGCTGCAAATGCTGGTGGACTTCCTGCCGGAGGTGAAGGGGCTGGTAGAGAGTTATATGGCGTCTGACGATACGCTGGCGCTACGTGACATTATTCATAAGCTGCACGGCAGCGCCAGCTACAGCGGCGTGCCAAGGCTGAAGCAGCTTTGTCTGCAGCTGGAACAAGGCCTGCGCGCCCATGACAGCATTGATGCGGTGGAACCGGAGCTGTTTGAACTGCTGGATGAGATGGAAAATGTGGCCAGACTGGCGAAAAATCGGTTGAGTCTCTAAGCCCGGATGGCCGCTAAACAGCGGCCTGATAACCGTCAGAGTTTTTGCCCTATTGCCAGCGTCGCCGCAATATTGCGCGCGCTTAAACGCACGTTTTCGGCGGCATTATCCAGCGCTTCTTCCAGCGTGCAGATGCTGTAAATCACGCTGAACACCGCGTCCAGACCATGCTGATGCACGATCCCCACGTCTTTGGTCAGGCTGCCCGCAATACCAATCACCGGTTTGTTATAGCGTTTCGCCACCTGAGCCACGCCAATAGGCACTTTACCGTGAATGGACTGGCTGTCGATTCGGCCTTCACCGGTGATCACCAGCGTCGCATCCTTCACCAGCGCATCCAGCCCTAACGCTTCGGTAACGATTTCGATACCGCGACGCAGTTCTGCCTGGCAGAAAGCGTGCAATGCCACGCCCATGCCGCCCGCCGCGCCGCCGCCGGCAATGGTCAGCACATCTTTATCCAGATCGCGGCGGATCACCCCGGCGTAATGCGCCAGCGCGCTATCCAGCTGTTTCACCAGTTCTGGCGTTGCGCCTTTTTGTGGACCAAAAATGGCCGACGCGCCTTCTTCACCCAGCAACGGATTGGTGACATCGCAGGCCACTTCAAAGCGACAGTGTTTAATGCGGGAATCGAACTGGCTCATATCAATGCGGGCCAGGGCCGGCAGCTGTCCACCGCCATAACCAATCTGCTGGCCGTCCGTGTCCAGCAACTGTGCACCCAGCGCCTGCACCATCCCGGCACCGCCATCATTGGTGGCGCTGCCGCCGATGCCAATAATAAAGTGCTCAACACCCTTATCCAGCGCGTTACGGATCAGCTCGCCGGTGCCATAAGAGGTGGTGATCAGCGGATCGCGCTGGGCGGCCGGCACCAGCTCCAGCCCGCTGGCCGCCGCCATCTCAATAAATGCGCAGCTTTCGTCACCGGATAAGCCGTAAAAAGCGCTCACCGTTTCGCCCAGCGGGCCAGTGACATCAAGCTCAATTATTTTGCCTTTGGTTGCCGCTACCATCGCCTCGACAGTTCCCTCTCCGCCATCTGCTACCGGCAGCTTAACGTAGTGCGCGTCGGGAAATATCTCGCGAAACCCCAGCTCGATCTGCGTGGCGACCTGCTGAGCCGACAGGCTCTCTTTATATGAATCCGGTGCGATTACTATTTTCATACGGTTTCCTGGCGCGTTGACCTGGCCTCAACCAAAAGTGCAGATACCGGCCTGCGGACAAGCCGGACCATAGGCTATTTAGTGATTTCCACTTTCGCTAACTTCTCATAGTAGCAAGCCAGCGCGCTGTGGTCGGACGTGCCCATGCCATCGGCCTTCACCGCCTGCATCATCTCCATCACCGCCGCCGTTAATGGCAGCTGCGCGCCCACGCCATGAGAGGTATCCAGCGCATTGGCTAAATCCTTGATATGCAGATCGATACGGAAACCAGGCTTGAAGTTGCGATCCATCACCATCGGCGCTTTGGCTTCCAGCACGGTGCTGCCGGCCAGACCGCCACGGATCGCCTGGAACACCAGTTCCGGGTTCACGCCCGCCTTGGTAGCCAGCGTCAGCGCTTCGGACATGGCGGCAATGTTCAGCGCCACAATCACCTGATTTGCCAGCTTGGTGACGTTACCGGCACCAATATCGCCGGTGTGCACCACCGAGCCCGCCATCGCTTTCATGATGTCGTAGCACTGATCAAACAGCTCTTTATCGCCGCCGACCATCACCGACAGCGTGCCTTCAATCGCTTTCGGTTCGCCGCCGCTAACCGGCGCATCCAGCAGCGAGATGCTTTTCTTCGCCAGCTCATCGTGAATTTCACGGCTGGCCAGCGGCGCAATGGAACTCATATCAATCACGATAGTGCCCGGTTTTGCGCCCTGGATCACGCTGTCTTCACCGAGCAGGGCTTCTTTCACCTGGGGTGAGTTAGGCAGCATGGTGATGATCACATCGCTCTGCTCGGCCACTTCTTTCGCGCTGCCGGCCACCGTCGCCCCCAGGCTTACCAGCTCAGCTTCGTTTTCGCGGTTATGGTCGCGAACCACTAACGAGTAACCTGCTTTCACCAGGTTTTTGCTCATGGGTTTGCCCATGATGCCCAGACCAATAAAGCCAATTTTCATTTTTTCTTCTCCAGATTCGGGGGATTATTTTTTGAAGCGGTCGCACAGCGCCTGCGTGGCACCACGGAAAACGCCAACGTCGCTGCCTACAGCAACAAATCCAGCGCCCCACTCCAGATAACGACGGGCATCGGCTTCGACCGGCGCCAGGATACCGCTTGGCTTGCCAGCGGCTTTGGCCCGCTCGAACAGGTATTTGATCACTTTCAACACTTCCGGATGCGCGGGCTGGCCGAGGTAGCCCAACGCGGCGGACAGGTCGCCAGGGCCGACAAAAATGCCGTCCACGCCGTCGACCGCAGCAATCGCATCAATGTTGTCGACGCCCAGCTGGGTTTCAATCTGCACCAGCACCGTCACGTTATCGTTGATGGTGTTGTTGTAGTCCGGCACCGTGCCGTACATGTTGCTGCGGTGCGAAACCGAGACGCCACGGATCCCGGCTGGCGGATAACGGGTGGAGGCGACCGCGCGGATGGCTTCCTCTTCGGTTTCGACAAAAGGCACCAGGAAGTTGGAGAAACCGATATCCAGCAGGCGTTTGATGATCACCGGCTCGTTGGTCGGTGGACGTACCACCGGCGCACTGTGGCTACCTTTCAGCGCCATCAGCTGCGGCACAAAGGTGGTGATGTCATTCGGCGCATGCTCACCGTCCAGCACTAACCAGTCAAAACCGGCCAGCCCAAGCACTTCCGTGGTCAGCGGGTTAGCCATGGCACACCAGCTGCCAATTAAGGTTTCACCGGCCAGCAGGCGCTGACGGAAGCTGTTGGGGTTGTTTACGTAGCTCATCAGTAACTCCTGTGAAAGAAAATTAGCGCACCAGACAGGGGCGTTTATTGTCGAAGGTCCAGTTCGGCACCAGGAACTGCATGGCCTGCGCATCGTCGCGCGCGCCCAGTCCGTGCTTCAGATAGAGCTGATGAGCCTGCATGACTTTATCCATATCCAGCTCCACGCCCAGTCCCGGTTGTTGCGGAACCTGCACCCGTCCGCCTTTAATTTGCAGCGGTTGTCGGGTCAGTCCCTGATTGCCTTCCTGCCAAATCCAGTGGGTATCGATGGCGGTAATTTTGCCAGGCGCGGCGGCGGCCACATGGGTGAACATCGCCAGCGAAATATCGAAATGATTATTGGAGTGCGAACCCCAGGTGAGGCCAAAGTCATGGCACATCTGCGCCACGCGAACCGAACCTTGCATGGTCCAGAAGTGCGGATCAGCCAGCGGAATATCGACCGACTGCAAGGACAAAGTATGGCCCATCTGCCGCCAGTCGGTGGCAATCATATTGGTGGCGGTCGGCAGTCCGGTTGCCCGGCGGAACTCGGCCATCACTTCACGGCCGGAATAGCCCTGCTCGGCACCACAGGGATCTTCCGCATACGCCAGCACGCCCTTCAGCTGCTTGCCCAGCGAAATCGCCTCGTTAAGTGACCAGGCGCCGTTCGGATCGAGGGTGATCCTCGCCTGCGGGAAGCGTTTAGCCAGCGCGGTCACCGCTTCGGCCTCTTCGCTGCCTGCCAGCACGCCGCCTTTTAGTTTGAAATCGTTAAAGCCGTATTTCTCGTAGGCCGCTTCAGCCAGCCGCACGACCGTTTCCGGGCTCAGCGCTTCCTGATGGCGCAGGCGATACCAGTCGCAGCTGTCTTCGGGCTGACTTTGGTAAGGCAAGTCGGTCTTACGGCTGTCGCCGATGTAGAACAGGTAGCCCAACATTTCGACCTGGTCGCGCTGCTGACCGTCACCGAGCAACGAAGCCACATTAACGCCGAGGTGCTGACCCAGCAGATCCAGCAGCGCCGCTTCAATGCCGGTAACCACATGAATGGTGGTGCGCAGATCGAAGGTCTGATTTCCCCTGCCGCTGGCATCACGATCGGCGAAAGTTTCGCGCACGTGGCTCAGCAGGTTTTTATATTCGCCCAACCCGTGGCCGATAATCAGCTGCGCCGCGTCTTCCAGCGTTTTACGAATTTTCTCGCCGCCGGGAATTTCACCCACGCCAGTGTGCCCGGAGTTGTCTTTGATGATCACGATATTGCGGGTGAAAAACGGCGCGTGCGCGCCACTCAGATTCAGCAACATGCTGTCGTGACCGGCCACCGGGATAACCTGCATTTCGGTGACTAACGGGGTTCCTGTCATCGCGTTCATAACTCTTCCTTACCTGTCAGGGTTCAGCGTCCAAAGGCCGGACGTTTACGATCGAAGGTCCAGCCGGGGACCAGATACTGCATTGACGTGGCGTCATTACGGGAGCCGCCAGGCAACGTTTTGTAGAGTTCGTGGGCCTTCTCGATTTGCGCCCAGTCCAGCTCAACGCCCAGCCCCGGTGCGTCCGGAACCGCAATTTTGCCCTGGCGGATCTGTAATGGATTTTTGGTCAGGCGCTGGTCGCCTTCCTGCCAGATCCAGTGGGTATCAATGGCGGTCGGCTTACCCGGTGCGGCTGCGGCAACGTGGGTAAACATCGCCAGAGAGATATCGAAATGGTTGTTGGAGTGACAGCCCCAGGTGAGGCCCCAGTCATCACAGAGTTGCGCCACGCGCACCGCGCCGCTCAAGGTCCAGAAATGCGGATCCGCCAACGGGATATCGACCGAATTCAGCATCACCGCGTGATTCATCTCGCGCCAGTTAGTGGCAATCATATTGGTGGCGACCGGCAAACCGGTGGCGCGGCGGAATTCCGCCATCACTTCGCGGCCGGAGTAGCCCTGCTCTGCGCCGCAGGGATCCTCGGCATAGGTCAGAATCCCCTGCAGGTCTTTGCACAGCGCGATGGCTTCATCCAGGTGCCAGGCACCGTTTGGATCAACGGTGATCCGCGCATCCGGGAATCGCTTCTTCATCGCTTTGACGGCATCGATTTCCTGCTCGCCAGGTAAAACGCCGCCTTTCAGCTTGAAGTCCCTGAAGCCATATTTATCCTGTGCGGCTTCCCCCAGGCGAACAATGGCGGCGCTGTCCATCGCCTTTTGATGACGCAGGTGATACCAGTCGTGGCCAGATTTCTCGCCCGCCAGATACGGCAGATCGCTTTTCTCCCGGTCGCCGACGTAGAACAGGTAGCCCAGCACCGTCACTTCATCGCGCTGTTTACCGGGTCCAAGCAGTTCAGCCACCGGCACATTCAGGCATTTGCCCAGTAAATCCAGCAGCGCGGCTTCCAGCGCAGCCACCGCGTTAACCCGCAGTTCGAAGGTCCAGGCGCCTTTGCCAAAGGTATCGAAGTCCGCAGACTGATTGCCTTTGTGCACCTGCTGCACCAGGCTGTTCATCCTGGCCACTTCTTTACCGATCACCTGCGGGATGGCATCGACCAGCGTCTGGTAAATGGTTTCGCCGCCTGGCGCTTCCCCGACGCCGGTGTGCCCGGCGCTGTCCGTTAACACCACAATGTTGCGGGTGAAGAAGGCGCCATGCGCGCCGCCGATGTTCAACAGCATGCTGTCGTGGCCCGCCACCGGAATGACTTTCATCTCAGTAATGACAGGACTGCTTTGCGTGGTCATAACGCGTCCTTACAAAGGTTTCAGTTCGATGCGTTTGATATCCTGTACCAGCACCAGATAGCTCAGGACGGCGACAAAGGCATGGATACCCACATAAATCAGCGCACCGTTGTACGAGCCGGTAGACGCAATGATGTAGCCGATGGCGATTGGCGTAATGATGCCGGAGATGTTGCCGAACATATTGAACAGACCGCCGCTCAGGCCACTGATCTCTTTCGGCGCGGTATCCGCCATCACCGCCCAGCCCAGTGCACCAATCCCTTTACCGAAGAACGCCAGCGCCATAAAGAACACCACCACCCATTCGGTATCGACGTAGTTACACACCACCATCGAAATCGACAGCAACATGCCGAGCACGATCGGGGTTTTACGGGCGATATTCAGCGAGCCGGTTTTGCGCATCAGCCAGTCGGAAATAATCCCGCCCAGCACGCCGCCAAGGAAGCCGCAGATCGCCGGGATTGAGGCAACCATCCCGGCCTTCAGAATCGACATACCGCGCGCCTGCACCAGATAGACCGGGAACCAGGTAATAAAGAAATAGGTTAAGGCGTTAATGCAATACTGACCCAGGTAGATGCCGACCATCATGCGCGAGGTGACTAACTGTTTGATTTGATGCCTTTTCTCAGCCCAGCTAACCTTACGTTCTTCTTTTTTCTGATCCATATTGATCAGCGCACCGCCCTGCTCCATGTACTCCAGCTCGGCTTTGTTAACGCCCGGATGGTCGTTTGGATCGTGGATCACTTTCAGCCAGATAAAGCTGAGGATGATGCCGAGGCCACCCATAAACCAGAACACGTGCGCCCAGCCAACGGAAGAGACCAGCCAGCCCATAATCGGCGCGAAGATCACCGTAGCGAAGTACTGTGCGGAGTTAAAGATAGCGACCGCGGTGCCACGCTCCTGCGCCGGGAACCAGGCCGCAACAATACGGCTGTTGCCCGGGAAGGAAGGTGCCTCTGCCAGGCCGACCAGGAATCGCAACATAAACAGCGTGGCGATAATGGTGAAGCCGCTGAACAGATCCACGAAGCCTTGCAGTAAGGTGAACAGCGACCAGAGGAAGATACTCCAGAAGTAGACGCGTTTAGACCCGAAGCGGTCCAGCAGCCAGCCTCCCGGAATTTGGCCAATCACATAGGCCCATGAGAATGCGGAGAAGATGTAACCCAGGCCTACCGAGCTGAGCCCGATATCCTTGGACATGGCGGAACCGGCAATGGCGATGGTCGCCCGGTCGCCATAGTTGAAAGAGGTGACGATAAATAACATCACCACTATCCAGTAGCGAGCATTTGTTCTTTTTTGCACGGCGCTCGCAGCACTACTGATTGAATTCATGATGCACTCCTGAAATATAGCGGTCAGGCTACTTTCACTCTGAACTGCATACACATCGCGTTGGGTATCAGAATGATGTTGGGTTAAACACAGCGATTAATTTGGCAGAATAGTTTTCACGCAGCGTGGCAATATCTCATCGTTCTGTTCGCTAAAAAGTATAGGAATAGCCCAAACGGAATACATCGGTAAATAGCCCTATAAAAAGCCATAAATATTCATATTCTTATGGCATATGCACAACCCCTTGCGGGGTGGCTCACGGAACCCGACCGTTCTGCGTGGGCGGTCACAGTCCGGTGGCTTTCCCCTTGCCTTTGTGAGCGTTCTCACTGATATCTGTACGTATGCCAGAAAAAGTCCTGCTCATCCGCCAGTATGTCGGACATCTGCATAATGTTTTCCACCGGGCGGGCTTTTATACTGTTTGGCAGCAGAATACGATTCAGGCACAAAAGGACGCATCGTTCATCACGGAGAGAATAAAAGACGCTTACCTTACTTATTTTCAGGAATTGTCGAGCAATGAACATTCAAAAAAACGATCCGCCCCTTTATATAAAGGTCCATGAGAACGATAACGTTGCCATCGTGGTAAATAATAACGGCCTGGTGGCGGGAACTGAATTTCCTTGCGGGTTGGTACTAAAAGAACATATTCCTCAGGGTCACAAAGTGGCTCTCAGTGATATTGCCAAAGGCGCGAATATTATTCGTTATGGCGAAGTGATTGGCTATGCGGTGAGGGATATCTCACGCGGTGGCTGGATTGACGAATCGCTGGTGGTGCTGCCCGAAGCGCCGGAGCTGTCCAGCCTGCCTCTCGCCAACAATATTCCCCCGGCATTGCCGCCGCTGGAAGGCTATACCTTTGAAGGCTACCGCAATGCGGATGGCAGCGTCGGCACGCGCAATCTGCTGGCCATCACCACCAGCGTTCACTGCGTCGCGGGCGTGGTCGATTATGTGGTGAAGATCATCGAGCGCGACCTGCTGCCTGCGTTCCCGAACGTTGATGGCGTGGTGGCATTAAATCACTTATACGGCTGTGGCGTGGCGATCAACGCGCCCGCAGCCGTCGTGCCGATCCGCACCATTCACAACCTGGCGCTGAACGCCAACTTCGGTGGAGAAGTGATGGTGGTCGGTTTGGGCTGCGAGAAACTTCAGCCCGAGCGCCTGCTGGAAGGCACGCCCGACGTGCAGACCATTTCGCTGGGCGAAGAAGATGTTGTGCGCCTGCAGGATGAAAAGCATATCGGATTTGAATCGATGGTCGACGATATCCTGCAGGTGGCCCGGCGGCATTTACAGCGCCTGAATCAGCGGCAGCGCGAAACGGTTCCGGCTTCGGAATTGATTATCGGTATGCAGTGCGGTGGCAGCGACGCCTTCTCCGGCGTGACCGCGAATCCGGCCGTAGGCTATGCCTCTGATTTGCTGGTGCGCTGTGGAGCCACCGTGATGTTTTCTGAAGTAACGGAAGTGCGTGATGCCATTCATCTGCTGACGCCACGGGTGATCAATGAAGAGGTGGGCAAACGCCTGCTGGAAGAGATGGCCTGGTACGACGACTACCTGAATATGGGCCAGACCGACCGCAGCGCCAACCCTTCGCCAGGCAATAAAAAAGGCGGGCTGGCCAACGTGGTCGAAAAAGCGCTGGGTTCGATCGCTAAATCCGGCCGCAGCCCGATTGTAGAGGTGCTTTCGCCAGGGCAGCGTCCGACCCGACGCGGGCTGATCTACGCCGCCACCCCGGCCAGTGATTTTGTTTGCGGAACGCAGCAGATGGCGTCCGGTATTACCCTGCAGGTGTTTACCACCGGACGGGGAACACCCTATGGCCTGGCCGCCATCCCGGTGATCAAAATGGCGACACGCAACGCGCTGGCCGACAGATGGTTCGACCTGATGGATATTAATGCCGGAACGATTGCCACGGGAGAAGAGAGTATTGAGCAGGTGGGAGCGCGATTGTTTGAGCTGATTCTGGATATTGCCAGCGGACGTAAACAAACCTGGTCCGATCGATGGGGTATTCACAATGCGCTGGCGGTGTTTAACCCTGCGCCAGTCACCTGATTGACGGCTGAGACAAACAGCGAGCGCATCCGGCTATTGATGCCAGGATGCGCCCGACCCAACCGGCGTCGGGAAAAGCGTCAACGGTTTAGCCGATCTGCTTTGCCCAGTCTTCAATCCACGGAGAAGTGATCTCTTCCGGTTCCGGGTTCTCAGTCGCATCCACTAACAGCACCTCACCCACGCGTTTAGCACTGTGTTCCTGCAACAGGGCATCAAACTTCTTGCCGCCGCCACAGAAATCTTCGTAGCTGCTGTCGCCCAACGCAATCACACCGTACTGCAACGTCGGCTGATGGCCCAGCTTGTCTTTGATGGCATGAAACAGCGGAGCGATGCTGTCCGGCAAATCACCCTGACCGGTGGTGGAGGTGATAATCAGCGCCACATGATCGGCATAACGCTGCCAGTCATCCAGCGTCGGATCTTCAAAAATCTTAACCTGATGTCCCTGGTCGATCAGCAGAGGTTCAGCCTCTTCCGCCACCAGCAGCGCATTACCGTAAACGGTGCCTACAAAAATACCTACCTGAGCCATGCTTTTCTCCATTGCTGGCGCTTATTCTGAGGGACTATCCTGCAGGTTAGCCGCCACAAACTCAACCCTTGGGATATGCGGAAGGCACTCCTGCCAACAAAAGGCGGTCATGCACCCTTGCCACACCGAATCGAGGCCGGCACGCAGTACCAGCGGTTCACCGGTAACCGGATGCAGCAGACTCAGCTCGCTGGCATGCAGCATCAGACGCTTCATGCCGAAGTGCTGCGCCGCGCTACGGTTTTGTTTCAGATCGCCGTGCGCGCTGTCGCCGATAATCGGATGGCGAAGATGGCGTAAATGACGGCGCAGCTGGTGTTTGCGCCCGGTTTCAGGCTTGAGTTCGACCAGGCTGAAGCGCGAAGAGTCGTAGCGACTGACCGCGACCGGCAGCTCAGCTTTGGCCAGCGATTTCCAGTGGGTTACCGCAGGCTGTGGCGCTTTGTCCGGGTTAGTGAATTTATCAGCGATTTTGTCCAGCTCTTCGGTCAGCGCATAGTCGAGGGTCTCTTCCCCTTCCAGCCAGCCTCTGACCACCGCATGGTAGGTTTTCTGCATCGCATGCTGTTCGAACTGTTGCGACAGCAGGCGCGCTACCTCGCTCGATAACGCCAGCAGCAGCACGCCGGACGTCGGGCGATCCAACCGGTGTACGGTGAAAACATGCTGACCAATCTGGTCGCGCAGGGTCTGCATCACGAACACCGTTTCATGGCGATCTAACCAGCTGCGGTGGACCAACCAGCCGGCCGGTTTATTGACGGCAACCAGCCACTGGTCCTGATAAAGGATCTCAAGCATCAGGCATCATGCTCAAACAGATCATCCAGCGCGACAAGGACATGCAGCAGGCTGGTGCGCTCGGGCATATCGGCTTCAAGGGCCATTTCGTAATACGGCGCGAGGGCTAATTTCACCGGCAGTTCGGTGCCGGCATCGATCAGCGCATGCATTCTTGGCAGGAAGATCCACTGAAGCCATTGCAGCGGCATCATGGTATCGACGCAGAAAGGTTCCACGCTGTTGAAAGCCTCGCTTTCAGGTGGGATGGACTGCCACAGCCCTTTATCGTGCAGTAGTTGTTCAATCGCCTGAAGGCGAAGCAGAACCTGTTGTTCGCGGCTCATTGGCTGCTCCCTGTTATCCGGTTTTTAATGGCCGCAAGCATACCACTCGCGCCCGGATTGGGAAAATAGCGACAAAAAAAAGGAGCACTGTAATAACAGTGCTCCCGGTTCGTTTGCAGCAATCCCGCCACGCTAATGCTCCCTGCTCGTCCTTGATAACTTTGTCCCCAGTTTTCCTTACAAATCACCTTTCTGGTGATAATCCCTTGCGTCCTGTCTCGCTATCGTCTTTGACAGCTCACTTCTCCATCCTGGAGGTGTCCCTGATCTCATCCTGAGACATCCTTTCTTCATCCTGAAGATTTCCTTGCAACCTCATCCAGAGGGAGTCCTGACTCAATCCTTAAGTCACAGAATCCGTTCTGATTAGGCTATTTTGCCAAATTGACATAAGCAAACAATATGGCTGGCGTTAAAATCCGGGGTAATTGAGGTGAAGCTGGCAAGGTGGAAGCACTATCGCGTTGATTAATAATCAATTAGTGAAAAAACCTGTTCATATGCCCGCGATATTTCTAGCGATCTCTCACAGCGAGTGTGAGAGATGTCTCACAGAAAAATTACCCTTTTCGGCCTGCCGGCAGTTCAACCTGCAACTCAGCGATAAACTGTTCCAAATCAGGCGCTAGCAGACTGCGCTTTTCCGTTCCCAACTGCTCCAGAATCACTTCGCCGGTCAGATTGCAGACCGAAATCACTTCCAGCTCCGAATCCGTGGTGGCGATAAACAGCGTTGGCGACTGTTTCAAGCGACGCTTCATCACCAGATGGCCGATAAGATTTTCCTGCACCCGCAGGTAATCCTCTTCGCTCCAGGTTTGCAGCAAGGTGCAGGCTTTTCCGCCAAACGTGGCCGTCATATCGCCCGCAAATTGCGTACTGTACCAGGCGGCAACGGAAGGCTGGATGCGGAACTCAATGGCGCGTTCAACCGCTTCGAGGTTCTGCGCCAGAGTGAACGGCTGCGGCAGCCAGTAAAGTTCGTCGGCACCGGTCTGCTGCACGCAAGGTGAAGGCACACCCAGTAATTCCACGCTGGCTGGCGGATGGCCGCATACACGGTCCCATTCGTCACAATATTTTTGCGTAAACTCGGTTAAGGCACGGCTGGTTTCTTCAATCATTCTTTTTTCACTCTCTGTAGCCTGAGTTACACTAAGGCTATCTCTGCATTCTGCTCTACCGCCTGCAAACGGCAGGCCATAAGGTTATTACGATGTCTTTAACGGATCCACATCAGGCGCTAAGCAACCTGACGCTCGGCAAGCCAACAGAATACCACGATAAATACCAACCCTCTTTACTGCAAGCCGTTCCGCGCAGCATGAATCGCGAACCTCTGGGTCTGTATCCCGATAGCCTGCCCTTCCACGGTGCCGATATCTGGACACTGTATGAGCTGTCCTGGCTGAACGCGAAAGGCCTGCCACAGGTCGCGGTGGGCGAAATCACCCTGCAGGCCGACAGCGTCAACCTGATCGAATCCAAAAGCTTCAAGCTCTATCTGAACAGCTTCAATCAGACCAAATTTGCCGACTGGGGCGACGTGCGGGCCGCGCTGGAACGCGACCTCAGCGCCTGTGCTGAAGGTAAGGTCACCGTCGCCCTGTTCCGCCTGCAGGAAGTGGAAGGCCAGCCGATTGGCCATTTTGCTGGCTCCTGTATTGATGAACAGGATATCGAAATTGATAATTACCAGTTCACCACGGATTACCTTGAGCAGGCAACGCAGCCGGAAATTGTGGAAGAACAGCTAGTCAGCCATTTGCTGAAGTCTAACTGCCTGATCACCAATCAGCCCGACTGGGGCTCGGTGCAGATCAGCTATCGCGGGCCGCGCATCCAGCGCGAAGCTCTGCTGCGCTACCTGGTCTCTTTCCGCCATCACAACGAATTTCACGAACAGTGCGTCGAACGTATTTTTAACGACATCCTGCGCTTCTGTAAGCCGGAAAAGCTCAGCGTCTATGCCCGTTATACCCGACGCGGTGGCCTGGATATCAACCCATGGCGCAGCAATGGCGAGTTCAGACCGGGGCATTCTCGGCTGGTCCGCCAGTAATCCACGAAGTTTTGCGCGCCGCGCCGCATAAGCATCGCGCGACACCTTGTTAAATCCCTGCTGACAAGGCTACTCTGGAGTGGGCTCAGGTAATCACCGGGCTCAGGGATTTTACTCTCCGCGTCCGGCCTGTTTTAGCGGGTCAGACCATGGAGTGACGATCACCCGGATGGGTGTAAAGGAGTTAATTTGATTACACATGTCAGCCCGTTGGGCTCAATGGATCTGCTGTCTCAACTGGAAGTCGATATGCTGAAGCAGACTGCCAGCAGCGACCTTTACCAGTTATTCCGCAACTGTTCTCTTGCCGTACTTAACTCCGGAAGTCAGACCGACAGCAGCCATGAGTTGCTTTCTCGTTTTGAGAATTTTGATATCAACGTCCTGCGTCGTGAGCGCGGCGTGAAGCTGGAATTGATCAATCCACCGGAAGAGGCCTTTGTTGATGGCCGGATTATTCGTTCCCTGCAGGCCAACCTGTTTGCGGTGCTGCGCGATATTCTGTTTGTAAACGGCCAGCTCAACAGCAACGAACGTTTCCAGAATCTGGATATTGAAGACACCGTGCAGCTGACCAATATGGTGTTCTCAATCCTGCGCAACGCCCGTGCGCTGCATATTGGCGAAGAACCCAATACCGTGGTGTGCTGGGGTGGCCACTCAATTAACGCGGTGGAATATCAATACTGCCGTAATGTCGGCTCGCAGTTAGGTTTACGTGAGCTGAATATCTGCACCGGCTGTGGGCCGGGTGTGATGGAAGCGCCAATGAAAGGCGCGGCGGTGGGCCATGCTCAGCAGCGCTATAAAGAAGGTCGCTTTATTGGTCTGACCGAGCCGTCCATTATTGCCGCTGAGCCACCGAACCCGCTGGTCAATGAGCTGATTATCATGCCGGATATTGAAAAGCGCCTTGAAGCGTTTGTCCGTATCGCCCACGGCATCATCATCTTCCCAGGCGGCGTAGGAACGGCTGAAGAGCTGCTTTACCTGCTGGGTATTTTGATGAATCCGCACAATCAGGATCAGGTGTTGCCGCTGATCCTGACCGGCCCCAAAGAGAGTGCAGACTACTTTAACGTGCTGGATGAATTTATCGTCAGCACGCTGGGCGAAGCGGCCCGCCAGCACTACACCATCATCATTGATGATGCGCCGGAAGTGGCTCGACTAATGAAGCAAGCGATGCCGAAAGTGAAAGAGCACCGCCGTGAAACGGGTGATGCTTACAGCTTTAACTGGTCGATTCGTATCGCGCCGGATCTTCAGGTGCCGTTTATGCCAACGCATGAAAATATGGCCAACCTGAATCTTCACCCTGACCAGCCTGCCGAGCAGCTTGCGGCCGCGCTGCGCCGGGCTTTCTCGGGCATCGTTGCCGGGAACGTGAAGGATATGGGCATCAAGGCGATTAAAGAAAAAGGCCCGTATAAGCTGCATGGCGATCCGGAAATGATGCGCCGCATGGACGATTTGTTACAGGGATTTGTTGCTCAACACCGCATGAAGCTGCCGGGCACGGCCTACATCCCCTGCTACGAAATCATCAAATAACACTCCCAACCGGAGCGGCTCTTGGGTCGCTCCGCCTTCGTGGTACTTATGACTATTCATTTGCTGATTGTTGATGCCCTGAACCTGATCCGCCGTATCCATGCTGTGCAGGGTTCCCCGTGCCAGGAAACCTGCGTCAACGCCCTGCACCAGTTAATCCGCCACAGCAATCCCACCCATGCGGTGGCCGTGTTTGACGATGACGAACGTCATGAAGGCTGGCGACATCAGCTGCTGCCGGGCTACAAAGCCGGCCGCACGCCAATGCCGGACAGCCTGCATGAGGAGATGCCGCTGCTGCGCGCCGCTTTCGCTGCCGCTGGCGTGGCCTGCTGGCAGGTTGCCGGTGAAGAAGCAGACGATCTGGCGGCCACGCTGGCTTGCAAAGTGGCGGCTGGCGGCCATCAGGCCACCATCGTTTCGACCGATAAAGGCTATTGCCAGCTGCTGGCACCCGCGATCCAGATCCGTGATTATTTCCAGAAACGCTGGCTGGATGTGCCTTTTATCGACGCGGAATTTGGCGTGTCGCCCGCACAGCTGACCGATTACTGGGGGCTGGCAGGCATTAGCAGCAGTAAGATCCCAGGCGTAGCGGGAATTGGCGCCAAAAGCGCGGCGGAGCTGTTAAGGGAGTTTGGTACGCTGGACGCTGTCTATCAGCAGCTTGCCTCGGTGCCGACAAAGTGGCAGAAGAAGCTTCAGGAACATCAGCAGATGGCAGAGATTTGCCGGCAGGTCGCCACGCTGAAAACGGATTTGGTGCTGGAAGGGAATCTGAAAGAGTTACGCTTGCCCGATCGCCTCTGACCGCCCGGCCATGGGGTAAATGGCCGGGCAATTTTCTGCTAATACCCGCCAACATGGCGAGCTTTCCTAAAGCAGCTTACTTCTCGTCACGGCGTCCGGGCTCTGCAGCCCAGATGCGGCGGATATGCACCGTCACTTCTTCACGATCGTGATACAGCTGACGGGCCTGGATCTGGGCATTAATGCCGTTGGCCTTCAGCTTCTCGTCGATCATCGCCAGGTTTTGCGACACTTCCTCATAACGCTTTTTCATCGGCAGCTTGAGGTTAAAGATCGCCTCACGGCACCAGCCGTTAACTACCCAGTCAGCCATCAGGTTGGCAACGCGCACCGGCTTCTCAACCATGTCGCACACCACCCAGTAGATATTGCTGCGGGTTGGGCGGTATTTGAAGCCGTCTTCACGGTGGTGAAATACCTGACCGGTATCCATCAGGCTTGGCGCCATCGGGCCATTATCCACCGCATGAACCATCATGCTGCGTTTTACCAGCTGATAGGTCCAGCCGCCTGGACAGGCGCCTAAATCTACCGCGAACAATCCGCTGCCCAAACGCTCATCCCATTCATCGGCCGGGATGAAAGCGTGGAAGGCTTCTTCCAGCTTCAGCGTGGAACGGCTTGGTGCATCGGAAGGAAACTTCAGGCGCTGGATGCCCATAAACAACGGCGAGTTGTTTTTCGGCATTGAGTAGCCAACGTAGCAACAGCCTGGGGCGATAAAGAACACGTGCACCACCGGACGGCGATCGGTCTCGTACTTCAGCAAAATGCCCGCGGCACGCAGGCTGCTGCGCAGCGGTACGGTGAACTTACGGCAAAACTTGAGCAGCTCTTTGCTTTCGTTAGTGTCGGGTACTTCGACACGCAGTTCGCCGCCCTTCTCGACAAAGCCGGTCAGCATGCCGGTCACCGGCGTAACGCGGTCTTCCGGCGGCAGGTCGCGCAGCAGTTCGCCGACCACAATCATCTGGCGGGCAAAAATCAGCTCGCTGAAAGGCAGCTCGGCAATCAGCTTTTCCGCTTCTTCCGCCTGATAGCACTCAAACAGCACATAGCCGGAATCGTCTTTTACCCGCGCAAAGCCAAACACTTCACGCTGGGCGGCTTTAGCGGTAATTTCTGCCGCACACTCTTTCTCAAAGCCCTGACGGCAATACAGTAATACTTTATTCATGGCGTTCTGCCCTTTTTTTCAGACGCAGCGCGCCAACCAACATCAAAATCCAGCCAATCAGGAAGCAGGTGCCGCCGATTGGTGTAACGAAAACCCACAGCTTCAGGTGCGAGAGTGCCAGACAATATAAGCTGCCACTGAACAACACCGTCCCCAGGGCCAGCAAAGCGCTGCTCCAGTAAAACCAGAAATTAGCCCGGCGGATCATCGCCGCAGCCAGACCCATGATCGCCAGCGTATGGAACGCCTGGTAATCCAGACCGGTTTTAATCCAGGCCATTTCCGCTGATCCCAGCGATTTACTCAATACGTGGGCGCCAAAAGCACCCAGCATCACATAGACAAACCCGCTTATTGCTGCAAAAACCAGCATCGCACGACTCGACATTTCCCAGATCCTCAGAGGGTGCACGCGCCGCCATCAGGCCACGCGGCAAAAAATCACATCTCAGCTCTCGTATCGAAAGCGGAATTTTTCTTGTTCACTGGCGGCTTTTGCCAGGATCCACTGCCGGAAGGCGGCTATTTTACCCAGTTCTGCCTGACTGTCATGACAAACCAGATAAAAAGCGTTTTTACTGACTAAAACGTCATTGAACGGGCAAACCAGCCGTCCCGCTTCCAGCTCGGTTTGCGCCATCACATTATTCGCCAGCGCCACGCCCTGCCCGTGAATTGCCGCCTGCAGCACCATCGCGCTATGGCTGAAGATCGGCCCTTGCTGCACATTAATATGCCCAACGCCCAGTTGCCGGGTGTAAGACTGCCAGTCCCGGCGCGAGGCATCATGCAGCAACGTCTGGTTAGCCAGGTCTTCCGGCGTCTTCAGCGGCTTATCCCCGGTCAACAGTAAGGGCGAACAGACCGGCAGCAGATATTCGGCGTAGAGTTTTTCCACCCGCAGGCCCGGCCAGTTGCCACGACCATAAAAGATAGCCACATCGACATCATCGGCCAGCTTCTCTTCGTCGCGGTCCACCGCAGAGATCCGTACGTCGATCCCCGGATAAGCTGAGTTAAAGCTGGTGAGCCTCGGCACCAGCCACTGAATGGCAAAACTGGGCAGCAAACTGACCGTCAGCGCGCCCTTTGCACTGCGCGCCTGAAGCTTGCGCGTCGCATCATTCAGCGAGGTAAAAATCTCTTTAATGTCGAGGTAATAGCTTTGCCCTTCTTCGGTCAGCAACAGCGAACGATTGCGACGACGGAACAGCTTCAGCCCAAGAAAGTCCTCTAATGACTTAATCTGGTGGCTGACAGCGGCCTGAGTGACGAACAGCTCTTCGGCGGCTTTGGTAAAGCTGAGATGACGCGCCGCGGCATCAAAAACCCGCAGAGCATTTAAAGGGGGAAGACGTTTTGACATGGTTACCGGATACTTTTGAACATCATCGGAAGTAACACTCCTGACGGAGCTTTACGTATTAGTTTTTTTTATCCGAGACATTATAATTTGTCCGTTGAGGATGTACCAGCAAATACCTATAGTTGCCGCACTTCCTGAGCCGGAACGAAAAGCAGTTTGAAATTGGGGCGGAAACGCCGGATTTTGAAGGGCTTTTGGCTTGTGGTCGTGATGTTGTGTTTGCATTTGATCTGACGCTTTTCAGATCTGATAGCCTGGCTATCTTTTATTCCTGTAGATTTACCCTGTCTGTCCATAGTGATTAATAGCACCGCAAATTGCGGTGCTTTTTTTTGCCTGAAGCTTACTGGCCCATCTCAACCATTTCTTTCACGTCAGAACGGTTGATCTGCTGTTTGTTGCCATTGGCATCCTGATAGCTGATCATACCGGTATCGGTGTCGACCACAGGTTTGCCGTCTGCGACGATAGTGCGGCCATCATTGGTATGCATCACATAGTTGCTTGAACAAGCAGCCAGGGTAAAGGTCATGGCACAGGCGGCCAGAATTGCAGCAAATTTTTTCATCTTTATTCTCCTTGAAGACGGTAATCCGATAAATCACCTTCAGAGCACGACCTGTTGGCAAAAGGCGGGTAAATTGCCTGCCAAAAGGGTGCTTATCTGCTGGTAATGTTTTAAAGCTTTCCTGAAAAAGCATAACCCGCTTTTCCAACTTTGCCAGGAATATGCCTGTTATTCAGAGTGGTCCTGAGTGATATCGCACCAATACATCATTAGTCGAGGAAATTATGACAAGCTTTAATCCCGCCCTCTTTCGTCAGCATTTCCCGGCGCTGGCTGATGCTGGAGTCTATCTCGACAGTGCGGCCACCACCTTAAAACCCTCGGCAGTGATTGACGCTACCCGGCAGTTTTACAGCCTCAGCGCCGGCACCGTTCACCGCAGCCAGTTTGCTGCTGCCCGTGAATTAACCGAAAAATATGAGCAGGCGCGCGAACAGGTTGCCCGGCTGCTGAATGCCCCGCTGGCGACCAATATCGTCTGGACCAAAGGCACCACCGAAGCGATTAACCTGGTGGCTCAAGGCTATTTTCGTCCTCGTTTAGCGCCAGGTGATGAAATTCTGGTGAGTGAAGCCGAGCATCACGCCAACCTGGTACCGTGGCTGATGGTTGCCGCCCAGACCGGCGCAAAAGTGGTGAAGTGGCCGCTGGGCAGCCATCTGCTGCCCGATATGGCCTTGCTGCCTGAACTGCTGTCGTCAAAAACCAAAGTGCTGGCACTTGGACAAATGTCGAACGTCACGGGCGGTTGCCCTGATATCGCTCAGGCCATCGCGCTTGCTCATGGTGTCGGTGCCAAAGTGGTGATTGATGGTGCTCAGGGCGTGGTTCACGCGCCGCCGGATGTGCAAACCCACGATATCGATTTCTACGCATTTTCTGCCCACAAGCTGTATGGCCCAATGGGCATTGGTGCGCTGTATGGCAAAACCGCCCTGCTGGAGGAGATGGAACCCTGGCAGGGCGGCGGCAAAATGCTGAGCAGCGTCAGCTTTGAGGGATTCGTCTCGCAGCCGGTGCCGTGGCGCTTTGAGGCAGGAACGCCAAACGTCGCCGGCGTCATTGGGTTAAGCGCCGCGCTAAGCTGGCTGGAAGGCATTGATTTGGACGCCGCCGAGAGCTGGAGTTGTGGATTAGCTGATGTGGCAGAAGAACGCCTATCCGCGCTGAGTGGATTCCGCAGTTACCGGGCCAGCCGCTCCAGCCTGCTTTCGTTTGATATCGCCGGCGTACACCACAGCGACGTGGTCACGCTGCTGGCGGAAAGCGGCATTGCCTTAAGGGCCGGGCAGCACTGCGCACAGCCGCTGTTGCAGGCGTTAGGGGTAAGCGGGACTTTGCGTGCGTCATTTGCGCCGTATAATACCCTTCACGATGTAGACGCGCTGGTCAAAGGGATGACCACCGCACTGGACCTGTTAGGCGATTAATCATGACTTCTTTACTGGCACCTCATCCCTTCGGCGAACTGATTACCGCCGACGGCCTGAAGCAAAAATTCTCGGCGTATACGCAATGGGAAGACCGTTATCGTCAGCTGATCCTGATGGGAAAACAGCTTCCGGCGCTGCCAGAGGCATTAAAAACGGCAGATATCGAACTTAGCGGCTGTGAAAATCGGGTCTGGCTGGGGCATCAACGGCGTGAAGATGGCAGCCTGCACTTTTACGGTGATAGCGAAGGCCGGATTGTCCGCGGATTGCTGGCGGTATTATTAACCGCCGTAGAAGGTCAGCAACCCGCCACTCTGCTGAGTCACGACCCGCTGACGCTGTTTGATGAGCTGGGATTACGTGCCCAGCTGAGCTCGTCGCGCAGCGCCGGGTTGAGCGCGCTGGCGGAAGCGGTGATCAAAGCGGCTAAGGAAAGCTAAGGCTCACGCCATCAGGCGCGCGCGGCTTTCGCCATCATCTTTTTCAGCACGTGGGAAACGGCAATAAAGCCAAAGGTTGCCGTCACCATGGTCGCCGCACCAAAACCTGACGCGCAATCCATCTTCTTCGGACCTTCCGCCGTGCTGCGGGAGGCACAAACCGAGCCATCCGCCTGCGGATACATCAACGCTTCCGTCGAAAATACGCAGTCGATCCCCAGCTTGCCCTTACTGTTTTTCACGATCTTAAAATCACTCTTCAGCCGCTCACGCAGTTTGGCCGCCAGCGGATCCTGAATAGTCTTCGCCAGATCGGCAACCTGGATCTGGGTCGGATCGATCTGCCCACCGGCTCCCCCCGTGGTCACCAGCGGGATCTTGTTGCGGCGGCACCAGGCCAGCAACGCGGCTTTTGGCCGGACGCTGTCGATCGCATCAATCACATAGGTAAAGCCGGCGCTCATCAGCTCAGCCGTATTATCCGGGGTAATAAAATCATCCACGCAGGTGACTTTGCACTCCGGGTTAATCGCCAGAATACGCTCGGCCATCACGTCGGTTTTCGCCTGGCCAACCGTCTCTTTCAGCGCATGGATCTGCCGGTTGGTATTGGTGACGCAGACATCATCCATATCAATCAGGGTGATGGCACCAATGCCGGTGCGGGCCAGCGCCTCAGCGGCCCACGAGCCGACGCCGCCAATACCCACCACGCAGATATGCGCGTCGGCAAACAGCTGCAGCGCCGGTTGCCCATACAAACGCGCCGTGCCGCCAAAGCGTTGCAGCCAGGCGTCAGAAAGAGAAGTCATGCTTTACCTCAGAATTCAGTGAAGGGCTGGCGAACCAGCCCGCTAACAGCAACGCTTACTGGGTCAGCAGAGCGGAACCGTTAGTGCTATTTGATGCAGAAGAGAATACCGGCACACCGGCACCAGGGGCTGATTTCAGTACCCAGACGCGGCCATAATGGTTGAACCAGCCGGCCATATGCCCCGCCTGCTCACCAATGCCCTGATAGATATCAAAGTGTTGGCCTTTGATCGCACCGCCAACATCCAGCGACACCATCATACGCATCTCATATTTTCCGGTAAATTTACCGTTGTTGTCCAGTATTGGCACTTCGGCCAGCAGCGCGGTACCCGGCGGGATCAGCGAACGGTCAGACGCCACGGAGGCTTTCGCCACCAGCGGAACGGCGCTGGCTCCGCGCACCGGCGCAAAGTTTTCTGGCTTGAAGAACACAAAGGAGGGGTTCTGCTCCAGCAGCTCGCGCACCTGTTCCGGGCTGTGCTCTTCGCCCCATTTGCGGATCGCCTGCATCGACATATCTTCACGCTTCACTTCCCCGCGATCGATTAACACCTTGCCGATGCTGCGATACGCGTGGCCATTCTTGCCGCCGTAACCAAAGAAGGTCAGCGGTCGACCGTCGCCGTAATCCACGTAGCCGCTGCCCTGCACATCCATAATGAAGTTATCCATCAGCGAGTTGCTGTAGCCAACGATGTAGCGATCGCCCAGCGCGCCGCTGTAAATGTCCGCACGGCTTGGCAGGCGTCCGCCTTTGGCACGCGCAGGCATTCTGTATAAAGGATACTGGAACTCGCCCTGGCGCGTGTAACGGGCCTGCAGCACCGGCGTGTAGTAACCGGTGAACTGCACGTTGCCATAGTTATCGGTGCCTTCCATCTGATAGGCATCCAGACCAAACTGACGCAGCTGGCGCGTGTCGCCGCCCGCCATCAGCCAGGCTTTAATCGAACCGTAGGTGCCGGTCTGGCGGGAATACATCGCCGGCGACGCGTACTGGATTTCGCTGACCTGATCGCTGAAGTCTTTGCCATTCACCGGACGCCCTTTCGCATTCGGCTGATTGACCAGTCCGAGCGGCTCGTCCAGCTTTCCGTCTTTATACTGCTGGCCACGATCGGTCGGTTTTGAGGAACATCCCGCCAGCAGGGCAAGCAACGCCCCTGTTACTGCAAACTTCGCCCAACATCCTTTCATTATTTCACTGCCCTCTATGCGGAATTCCTCGCCGAAGATAGCAAAGGCACCGGGAGAATTAAACGGCTCAACGGTAAAGTTCATTGGTTGCTGTACGAGAATAAGGCAAATGCAGAAGAAGTGAGCAGTAAGCGCTATTTTGATGACTTTATTGCAGAAAGGGGTTGCATCAAAACTCCTACAGCGTATAGTGCGCTTCCACAGACGCGGGATGGAGCAGCCTGGTAGCTCGTCGGGCTCATAACCCGAAGGTCGTCAGTTCAAATCTGGCTCCCGCAACCATTTCTCTTCGGAGAAGGTTCTGTGAACAGCAAGACCTGTTGTGATGGAAGCAACAGTATATCGGACGCGGGATGGAGCAGCCTGGTAGCTCGTCGGGCTCATAACCCGAAGGTCGTCAGTTCAAATCTGGCTCCCGCAACCATTTCTCTTCGGAGAAAGCAGTAAAAGAAAGACCTGTTGTGACGGAAGCAACAGTAGTACACTACGGACGCGGGATGGAGCAGCCTGGTAGCTCGTCGGGCTCATAACCCGAAGGTCGTCGGTTCAAATCCGGCTCCCGCAACCAACTTAACACCTTAACGGGTGTTTTTTTGTTTCTGGCCTCCGCCAAATTCCCCGCAATGGATTTGCCTGTCCGCTTTATGCCGGGCGAGCAGCACCCCGCCCCACAATCGGCACTATTTTCTGGGTGCCAGGCTTGCGCCACTGGCGAAGTACGCTTTGATCCCCGCCAGAATAGATTCCGCTACCTGATGCTGATAACGCGTCGTCCGCAGCTTTCGCTCTTCTTCTAAATTACTGATAAACGCCGTTTCCACCAGAATCGACGGAATGTCGGGTGCTTTCAACACGGCAAAACCGGCCTGGTCGACGGTTCGCTTATGTAAATGGTTCACCTTACCGATGCGGGACAGCACCTCTTTACCAAATTTCAGGCTGTCGTTGATGGTCAGACTCTGCACCATATCGAACATGGTGTGATCGAGATAGCGATCGCCGCTCATGCTGACGCCGCCAATCAGGTCTGATTCATTCTGCGTCTGCGCCAGAAAACGTGCCGCAGTGCTGGTCGCGCCTTTGGTCGAGAGCGCAAATACCGACGAGCCGCGTGCCGCACGGCTGGTGAAGGCATCGGCATGGATGGAGATAAACAGATCGGCACGCTGTTTGCGCGCTTTGGCCACCCTGACTTTTAGCGGAATAAAGACATCTTCGTTGCGCGTCATATAGGCACGCATATTGGGCTGCTTGTCAATCAAGACCTTCAGTCGTCTGGCGATCTTCAGCACAATGTCTTTTTCGCGGGTTTTATGTTTACCGATGGCCCCCGAGTCTTCGCCGCCGTGCCCCGGATCGAGCATGATCACAATCGGCCGATCCCGCCCCGCCTTGCCCGGCAAAGCCGCCGCTGCAGGCTGGCTCTTTTCCAGATCGCCTTTATTGTAATCTTCCAGTAACGCCAGAAGCGGATCGTCAGCATGATCGTAGCTGCTGCCTTTTGCCGGATAGAGATCCAGCACCAGGCGATCGCGGATCCCGGCGACGGGCGCGAGGGTGAAAATCTTTGGCGACACATTTTGCTTCAGCTCAAGCACCAGTCGGACGGTATTGGCATCGAACTGCCCCACTCGGGCATTTTTAATGTAGGGATCGTCGCTGCGCACCAGGTTCCCGACGCCTTTCAGCGCATGGTTAAGCTGGATATTGGCAATATCGATCACCACGCGTTCGGGATGACTGAGCGCAAAATGCTTATATTTCAGCGGGCGGTTGGATTCCAGCGTCAGCCGTGAATAGGTTGAAGACGGCCAGATGCGGATCGCCACCACATGGCTGCTGGCGGCCAGGCCTACTTTGCTGACGCTTAGCAGCACGACGGCGCCGGCGCTTTTTAACCACCGGCGACGGCCAGGTGAGGGTAAATCGGACATGCTACTCCAGAGGTGTTTGCTGAACTGTGTCTAAAAAAAAGCCAAATGACTACCAAGTGCAAAAACTTTAGCGAATCCCTCCGGCGGTGTCACCCAGAAAAAGCGATAAAATGCAGCGTATTAGCGTTGCCGCCAGGGGAAGAAACCAGAAAATACTGAGAAATTGCCCCTTGCGCCCGGCCAATAAAAGAATAAAAATACACTTTTAGCGAATAATAATTCATAGAGGGTTTGCCGTGAAGGAACGGAGTACCGAGCTGGTTCAGGGTTTTCGTCATACCGTGCCCTATATCAATGCCCACCGTGGTAAGACGTTTGTCATTATGTTGGGTGGTGAAGCCATCGAGCATGAGAACTTCTCAAGCATCGTCAATGATATTGGCCTGCTGCACAGCCTGGGCATTCGCCTGGTGGTGGTGTATGGCGCCCGGCCGCAGATAGACGCCAACCTGGCTGAACACCAGCTGGAGCCGATTTATCACAAGCATACCCGTGTTACCGATGCGCAATCCCTTGAGCTGGTTAAGCAGGCCGCAGGCCGTTTACAGCTGGATATTACCGCCCGCCTGTCGATGAGCCTGAACAATACCCCGTTGCAGGGTGCGCATATTAATGTGGTCAGCGGCAACTTTATTATTGCCCAGCCGTTAGGCGTGGATGATGGCGTGGATTACTGCCACAGCGGCCGTATTCGTCGTATCGATGAAGAAGCGATCCACCGTCAGCTGGACAGCGGCGCAATCGTGCTGATGGGGCCGGTTGCGGTTTCCGTCACCGGCGAGAGCTTCAACCTGACCTCTGAAGAAGTGGCGACGCAGTTAGCCATCAAGCTGAAAGCCGAGAAGATGATTGGTTTCTGCTCCGAACAGGGCGTGACCAATGATGAAGGCAATATCATCTCCGAGCTGTTCCCGAATGATGCCCAGCAACGTATTGAAGAGCTGGAAACGCGCGATGACTACCTGTCCGGCACCGTGCGTTTTCTGCGTGGTGCGGTTAAAGCCTGCCGCAGCGGCGTGCGTCGTAGCCATTTGATCAGCTACCAGGAAGACGGCGCGCTGTTACAGGAACTGTTCTCGCGTGATGGTATCGGTACGCAGATCGTAATGGAAAGTGCCGAGCAGATCCGCCGTGCCACCATTAATGATATCGGCGGCATTCTGGAGTTGATCCGTCCGCTGGAGCAGCAGGGAATTCTGGTTCGTCGCTCTCGCGAGCAGCTGGAGATGGAAATTGATAAGTTCACCATCATTGAGCGCGATAACCTGACGATCGGCTGCGCCGCGCTCTATCCGTTCCCGGAAGAAGCGATTGGCGAGATGGCGTGCGTGGCGGTGCATCCTGATTACCGCAGTTCCTCGCGCGGTGAAGCCTTGCTGGAACGCGTGGCACTGCAGGCGCGTCAGATGGGGCTGAAGAAACTCTTCGTGCTGACTACCCGCAGCATTCACTGGTTCCAGGAACGCGGCTTTACGCCGGTCGATATCGAACTGCTGCCGGAAAGCAAAAAGCTGATGTACAACTATCAGCGTCGCTCAAAAGTGCTGATGGCCGATCTGCGCCACGCGCGTCTCTTCTCCTGAAGACCTAAAAGGGGCGATTTATCGCCCCTTTTTAACGTCCCATCTCAGCCCGATTATTCGGTCAGCCGTTCGACCAGCCCGCTGCGCCTCAAGGTGCGCATTTTTACCGCGCTGTTTAACACGTTTTGTTCGGCATACAGCGTTAATCGTAATTTCGCGCGGGTGATGGCGGTGTAAACCAGCTCGCGGGTCAGCACCGGCGTGAACTGATTAGGCAGCACCAGCACGGTGTGATCGAATTCGGATCCCTGCGATTTATGCACCGTCATCGCATAGGCAGTATCGTGCGGCGGCAGTCGGCTGGGCTGTACGGCTTTGATGCTGCCGTCAGGCAGTGGGAAGAACACCTTCAGCGCCTGTTCCTCATCCAGCATCGCAATACCAATGTCGCCGTTAAACAGCCCCAACGCACTGTCGTTGCGGGCAATCATCACCGGCCGGCCGGGATACCATTTATTCGCCGCGCCCGGTGAACGACGGATCAAGCCCGCTTTTTGCAGCGAGACCTCAATGCGTTCATTCAGCCCCATCACCCCAAACGGCCCTTCGCGCAGCGCGCAAAGCAGCTGGAAACGGCTAAACGCATCCAGCACATCAGCAGGCTGTGCACCGGCTGCAAGGCGGCTCAGATAGTCGCGGTAACCGGCAACACAGCCATTAAGCAGATGCTGATATGCTTCGCTACTCCCCAAGGTGAAGCGCTCAATATCGGCGTAATCAGCGGCAAAGACTGCATCGACCTGGCGCGTATCGCCCGCATTGACGGCCAGCGCCAGCTGACCAATTCCTGAAGAGGCATCGAAGCGGTAGCTCTTGCGCAGCAGGCAAATGCTGTCACGCACCGGCGGCGCCTGCGGGTCTTCCCGGCCTGCGATAACGCAGCCCGTTAAGGCGCTCAGCTCTTCTGCACGCGCAAGACTGTATCCTGTTTCAGCGCAGCGGCAGATATCGCCCAGCACCGCGCCCGCTTCAACCGAGGCCAGCTGATCGCGGTCACCGAGGAAGATCACCCGCGCCTGCGAAGGTAACGCGGCAATCAGGTTAGCCATCATCGGCAGATCGACCATCGACGCTTCATCCACCACCAGCAGATCGAGGTGCAATGGGTTACCGGCGTGATAACGCATTCTCTGGCTGCCGGGCACCGCACCGAGCAGGCGGTGCAGCGTGGTCGCCTCAGCCGGGAACCGCTGTTTCTCCTCGTCACTGACCTCCAGCCGCTGCAGGGCTTTGCCCAGCGATTCGGTCAATCGGGCCGCGGCTTTACCGGTTGGCGCGGCCAGACGGATGCGTACCGTCTCTGCCGACAGCGAGAGCAAGGTGGCCAGCAGTTTAGCCACGGTGGTGGTTTTACCGGTGCCCGGTCCGCCGGAAATCACCGAGATCTGACGGGTGATCGCGACCGCAGCCGCAATCTTTTGCCAGTCATCCGGCTGCTGACCAAACTGCCGATCGAGTGCTGCGCGCAGCTGCTGCGGGTCGAATGCGGTTACAGCGGCTTCCCGTCCAATAAATCGCGCCACCTCTCCTTCAGACTGCCACATGCGGTGCAGGTAAAGACGCTGCTGATGCAAAACCAGCGGTGTGGCCGTGGAACCGTCACCGACGGCCTCCGAATTTTGCAGCAGGTCCAGCCAGTCTGGTTCACCCGCTGCCAGCCACAGCTGACGGGCAAGTTCAGGCTGTCGTCCGTCAAACAACGCCTGTTCGGTAAACTGGGCCAAAGGCAGGCAAACATGCCCTTCTCCCGCTTCCGCGCTGACGCAGGCCGCGGCCAGCATTAAAGCAGGATGATCTTCAGACGCAATCATGCGGGCAAACTGTATATCCAGCGAGCGGAACAGCCGCAGTTCACCGGCCTGTTGCAACAGCGCGGCTATCCCTGACATACGTCCTCCTGCGCGGTAGCGGCAAACAGCGCGTCCAGCGCGGTGATAAACCCAACATCCGGCCGCGTTCGGTAAATACCGTTCTCGCTGGCGGTGCCGTCCACGCCGCGTAAAAACAGATAGAATACGCCACCAAAATGCTGCTGATAGTCATAATCCGCCAGACGATGGCGCAGATAGCGGTGCAGCGCCAGGCTGTAAAGTTGATACTGCAAATCATAGCGGTGCGACTGCATTGCCAGCGCCATCGCCTCAGGCGTGTAGTCTTCTGCTGAAGCACCGAGCCAGTTGGATTTGTAATCGAGCAGGTAATATTTCCCCTGCCAGCAAAAGACCAGGTCGATAAAGCCCTTCAGCATCCCCTGAACCTGCTGGAAGTTCAGTGGAGGACATTCGGCAGAAAGCGGATCGTGTTGGCGAATAAGCTTATCCAGTCCGGAAGCGGTCAGCATTTGCTGGATCGGCAGATAGAACTGCAGCTCGACCTGGCGTTTATCGGCAGGAAGCTGGCTGAGGCTGACGCCGGAATCATCCAGCGGCGTTTGCAGAATCCGCTCCAGCCAGGCCTTCATCACCGGCAGCCAGGCAAGGTCATGTCCCTGCGCCAGCAGCTGCTCGCTGAGCCACTCATCCTCAACGGGTTGGGTGAAGTCCAGGTTTTCAAAAAGCCCGTGCAGGAAGGTCCCCGGCGCGGCGCCGCGCGGAAAACTGTGCGGCGTCAGCTGGCTCATCAGCGGGTTCTGACCTTCGCCTGCGGCATCGACGTCCAGCTTGGGTAGCAGGTCGAAAGTGACCGACTGTCCGTGTTGCTGAAGGCCGGAGTAGCTGGTAACTCGCCACTCATCGCGCAGCGTTCGGCCGATCTGCTGGCTGCTTAATACCTGCTCTTCATCCTGCACCGGCTGCCACGGCGTGGCATCTGGCGCTGCGGCGGCAATCACCTCAATAGAATCATTTTCCAGTGACTGGAGATGGCTGAGCAGCTGGCTGGCATCGGCAGCTTCGCCATGCTGAACCAGATAGCCCAACGCGCTGCGATGCAGGTCACTGTTGCCCTCTTTCTTGCGGTTGCCTTTAACCAGAGGCGCAATGCCTACGCTGCAATGCCAGACCGAACGGGTCAGCGCCACATACAGCAGCCGCAGATCTTCGGCCAGCCGTTCCTGCTCGGCCAGCTCAACACTCTCTTCATCGTCACGCAAATCCAGCAAGGCCTGATAGCTCTCACGGTCGTGATAAATGCCCTGTCCCGCTTCGCGATAGTTGGCGACAAATGGCAGCCAGACCAGCGGATACTGCAATCCTTTGGATTTATGGATGGTGACGATCTGCACCAGATGACGATCGCTCTCCAGCCGCAGCTGCTGGCTGGATGACTGCCCGTTGGGCTGAGCCACTTCCTGCGCCAGCCAGCGAACCAGCGCATGTTCACTGTCCAGCTGGGCCGAAGCTTCCTGCAGCAGTTCACCGAGATGCAGCAGGTCGGTCAGCCGCCGTTCCCCGCTCTCTGAAGCCAGTAAATCTTCGGCAATATTGCGGTTATTCATCAGCTCACGCAGCATCGGCAGCACGCCGCGTTTTAGCCAGCGTTGACGGTAGCCGTCGAACTCATCCACCAGCGCATCCCAGGCACGCTCATTCTGGTTTAGCGCATCCAGCGTGACCGCATCCAGACCAAAAATGCTGGTGGCCAGCGCGCTGCGCAGCACGCGTTCCTGCTCCGGGGCCAGAACCGCCTGCAGCAGCCAGAGCATTTCACGCGCTTCCGGTGTGGTGAAAACGCTGTCGCGGTTTGAAAGATACACTGAGGGAATATTCAGGCCATTCAGGGCTTCACGCATCACCGAGGCTTCACCGCGGCTGCGAACCAGAATGGTGATATCAGAGGCCTGAACCGGGCGACGTTTTTCGCCTTTGCCAATCAGCGCAGTACCTTGCTGACCCGCGGTCAGCCAGTGGCAAATTTCCGCCGCGCACTGACGAGCCATAAACTGTTGGTAATCACTTACTCCCACGCCATCGCCAGGCTGCAGCCAGAAGCGCAACGCCGGTTGCTCAGTGCCATCCAGAGTAAAACTCAGGGCGGCATTCGGTCCGGCAGGTTGCACCGCAATAAACGGGATATCGCTGAATAAAAACGGATGTTGTTGCTGAGAAAACAGACGGTTAACGCTGTTAACCATGCCCGGAGAAGAGCGCCAGTTGGTCTCCAGCGTATAGTGGGCACTAACTTCATTACGCGCTTTCATATAGGTGAAGATGTCTGCACCCCGGAAAGCGTAGATCGCCTGCTTCGGGTCACCTATCAGCAACAGCGCATTCTCGGGCTGCTTGCCATACAGGGTACGGAAGATGCGGTACTGCTGCGGATCGGTATCCTGGAATTCATCTATCAGCGCCACCGGATAGCGTCCACGGATAGCCTCAGCTAATGCGCCTCCGGCCGGTTGCTGAAGCGCACTGTCCAGCCTGCCCAGCAGATCGTCAAAGCCCAGTAACGCGTTGAGCTGCTTCTCTTTTTGCGTGGCAAAACGGATTTCACTTAGGGCGCGTGCGATCACCAACTCGCGCAGAGAGAGAGGCTCCGCCAGGAAGCGGTCTATCTCGTCAAACAGCGGATGCTGAGGTGCTTCACCCTTTTTGGTTTTCTCCAGCAAAACCCGCTGACTAAAACGCTCGAGATCTTTGGGGAAGCTGTAATCCTGCGTCTCTTCCGTCGCCCACTGATTAAGCTTCTCCAGCCAATTAGGTAAGTGCTTACTACTGTAACTGCGCTTATCCACGCCAGAGTTAGCAATCACATCATGCAGATTTCCCGCGGCCAGCCAGGCGGCCTTCAGCCGGTCAATCTCAGCAATGATTTTTTCATGCCGCTCGGTAAAGGTTTCCTGCAGATTGGGCGGGTGTTTGAGTGACGGTGCTTCACCGTTCAACCAGGGCGATAGCGTGCTGAGCAACTGCTCCGGCCCCTGCCACATCTGGGTCATCACCCGGGCAATCGGCAATGGCAACGGATAACAGTAGCGACGCCAGAAATCAGCCGTGGCCTGTCGGCGTAACGGATACTCGTCTTCAATCAGCTGTTGTTCAAACAGCATGCCGGATTCAAAGGCGTTGAGGTTGAGCATACGCTGGCAGAAGCCGTGAATGGTGAAGATCCCGGCGTCATCCATCTGGCGCTCGGCGGCCAGTAACTGGGCAGCGGCCTGCTGTAAATCGGGGATTTGCTCAAGGAGTTGGGCCAACATCACATCTGAAGACTGCCCCCGCACGCAGGCGATGCGCAGCTTATGGATGTTTTCCCGGATGCGTCCACGCAGTTCAGCGGTGGCCGCCTCGGTGAAGGTCACCACCAGAATTTCCTCTACCGGCAGAGGGCGGCTATAAGCCGCTTCGCCGCCCAGCCCTAACAATAAACGGAGATAGAGTAATCCGATAGTAAAGGTCTTGCCAGTGCCTGCCGAGGCCTCGATAAGCCTTTCTCCCTGCAATGGCAGCGTTAAGGGATCAAGGCGCTGGGCAAGTTGAGTCATGGTTTATCGCTTTTCACCGGGAAAGATTGCTGCAGTTTGGACACTTCTTTCCAGTTGGTAAAGCCTTCTGGTTTGGCATAATCCGCCTTATCGTGCTGACTGCCTGAAATTTGTGATAACAGCGTCAGGCCCTGCGGTTCAATCACCGCCTTGTGGAAGAAGGTGGCCATTTTTTCCGGCGTCAGCGCCTGGATCTGCGCAATCACCTTCTCGCGCGTATCAAACTGGTAGTTTTCACGGTTGAAGTCTTTGCTGAAGCGCCCGGCTTCTTCATCCAGGGTTTGCGGTCGTTGCTTCAGCTCGTTGATCATCGACACCTGATACTGTGCAAAATCGTCTTTGTTCATCTCACGCAGGCGTTTTTCCGCGGTTGGATAGAACGCCTGGAAGCGGGTCAGCAGGTAGGCTGGCTGCTTCACGTTACTCTGTAGCAGGAAGCCAATGCCCCACTGACGGCCAACCGGCATCTGGAAGGAGAATACCGCATAGCCCAACTGCTCTTCGGTACGCAGCTGGTTGTAGAACCACGGCTGGATGATCTGGCTTAACAGCGCGCTACTGGCAACGCTCTCATATTCCGGATAGCCCAGCGGGACATACAGCGCGGCCAGCGCAGAATCCGTACTGCTGCCTTCATCCTGCAAGTTGGCGGAGGTTTTCTTGTCGATGTACAGATACTGACTGTGCCACCAACTTTCTCCTGAGCAGTTCAGCTGGCTCTTCACGTCCGTGGCCAGGGTCTTAGTGGCGTCTTCGGTCATGTTACCCACCACCATCAGCTCCGGCGTCGCCTTCTCCAGCAGCATATTGCGGTAGGCTTTTACGTCATCCAGCGTGATGCCCGCCACCAGCGCACGGCGTTCGCTGCGTTGGGTGTAAGGCAGTTGCGAAACCATCTGGGCAGGCTGAATGGCCAGCTCAAAGGCTTTGCCCTTCGCTGCGGAGGCCAGCCGCTCGAGATACCAGGACTTCGCCTGATCCAACATCTGCTGATCGGGCTGGTAGGTGGCGTAGCTTTTCAGCAGCTCTTTCATCAGTTCTGGCAGATGCTGGGTGAACCCACTGGCGCTAAAGGTCACGCCATCGTCTTCACCGGTGGAGAAACTGATCCCCGCCACCGAGGCCTGAGAATTCAGCTCGTCCAGCGCCAGCCCGGCCATATAATCATTCAGCCCGTACATCACCTGATTTTTAGCCGTGCTCATCGCCTCTTTATTACGCAGCGAAAGGGTAATACTGGCCTTGGGGTCATCGGCGTAATACTGGCTTGGCATATAAAACACCCGCAGACCTGGCTGATTCACCACTTCGGCCGGATGATCGTATTTATGATCCGGCTTAATCAGGCTGAAATCGTTCGGGATATACGGGTTAAGCACCGGCAAAGACAGGTCGATTTTTTCACTGGCCGCCTGCCACTGCGCGAAATGCTCAGGGGTGATGGTATCGACCTGATAAGGCGCGTTAACGAAATACGCCACTTTGTTGTGAGGTTCGTCCGGGCTGATGTACCAGATGCGGGCATTCTGTGGCGTCATGCCGTCAAGACGGGCCTTGATCGCCTGCGGATCGTACTGGTCGGCGATATAGGGGGCGTCCAGGGTATCGGCAACCGGAACCCGCAGCATGGTGTCAGCCAGCCATTCGATATAATCCATATCACGGGTAATGGATGGGTAACGGAAATCGAGATTCAATACGTTGGCGACTTCATCGAAATAGCGCTTATCGATGCCGCCAGTGCGCAGCGTATTCAGATAGCTGAACACCGCCGCAACCACCCGATCGCGGTCAGCCTGGCCCTTATCGGTCAGCGAAACGGAAATAGAGAACACGCCGCCGTTGCGGTCAACCACCGGGTCGGCGCCGGCATCAATGGAATCCGCCAGCCCCTGATTTTGCAGCCAGTCAGAAAGGGTGTTCTTACTGCGGTTGCCAATCAGATAGGCAATCAGCGTGTCGGTCTTACTGCGGAATTTGTCGCTGTTATTTTCAATACGGAATTCAATTTTCAGCTGCTTGCGCGGTTGAGCAGGAACGTAATGAATGATGATGCCTTTCTGCTTGTCGGTGACCACCGGCACGGTGATAGCCGGCACCGTCGCATTACGGTTTGCCACCCGGCCAAAGGTTTTGGCCGCAATGGTCTGCAGCTCATCCATCGGCTTATTACTGTAAATCACCGCCTTCATCAAATTGGCAGAGTAATAACGCTGATAGAAGGCGGTTAACGCATCGTGCAATTTGCTGTCCGGCTTGTCCTTCAAAGTGTCCAGATTTCCGCCGGAGAACAGCGAGCTTGGGTGATCGGGATTCAGCGTTTCGGCACCCACTTGCGCCATACGCAGGCCGTCGCGTGAGCGAGCCATGGTCAGTTCCGCATTGACCGCATGACGCTCACGATCGGCATTGACCGGATCCAACAGCGGTTCGGCAATGGCATCCGCCAGGCGATCGACCGCCGGTTCCAGCGCGTCGTTTTCCACTTCAAGATAGAACGCGGTGCGATAAGACGCGGTGCTGGCATTGTGGCTGCCGCCATGCTTTTTAAGGAATTCGGCCAGATTGTCAGGTTGAGGATAGCGTTTTGAGCCCATCAACAGCATATGCTCAAGGTAATGAGCCAGCCCTTGTTGGTTGCGCGGGTTTTCTAAGGAGCCTACGGGGATGGTCAGCGCGGAAAGCGATTTTGTCGCCTGCGGGTCGGAAACCAGCAGCACCGTCATGCCATTATCCAGCTTGATGGCCTGATACTGACGAGGGTCTTTTTCACTCTTGCGGATCGTTTCAGGGATCGGCTGCCAACCAGGTTGTGCCTGTACCAAAGGGCTCAACGTAAACAGCAGGAAAAGCGTGGAAAACCAGACTGCATAACGACGCATTCAAACTCCTCGACGATCTAATCTTCTGGTTTACCGCCCCGGTGCGGGCAGAGCGGTAGCAGACATTTAACCTGGATATTTTCTTTGACGGCTGTGGACGAAAAAGAAACAAGAAAGTAAAAAACGACAAATGGTTATAAAGTAACACTACAGGATGTCTTACTGCATGTCATTCATCTGCAGCAGCGGCAGCAGCCAAATTTCCGCGTTGTGCGAGATCTGCTGCACTATTTCATCATCCAGCGTGCGGAACAGACGGGCCAGATAGGGATCGCTGCCCTCACCTTCAATCTGCATATTCCCCTGCCAGGCCTGCAACAGCTTGATACGGGCTTTGGCCTGCGTGCCATCATCCGTCAGCAGCTGTCCGGCCTTTTCGTCATAACAGGCTTCCAGCCAGGCACCGCCGGTTCGCGGTAATAACAGTAGCGGTGAGCACATCCCCTGCTGGTAGCCTTCGACATAACGACCCAGCCATTCTCTGGCCTGTTCAGCAGGCAGTGCGGGAAAGCGCCACTGACTCTCTTTACGGCCAACCATCCGGCTTTCGCCCTGGCCGCCAAGCGTGCAGTAAACCAGGTGTTCCAGCCACAGCGAAAGCCCGTCGGTAAAGTTGAGGTGGCCCGGCCGCCAGCGCAGTAAGCCATCATCCTGAACCTGTGGCAGCCAGCCGTTCAGCTGTATCCCGCCGATCGGCAAGGCTATTTCCCAACTGACCGCCCCGGCGCGCTGTTCGCGCACGCGACTCGCCAGCTCGGCCATCTCTTCCTGTTGCTCCAGCCAGAACAGCTCGCCATATGCCCCATAGGGAAGATTCCCTGAGGCACGCTGCCGGGCGTAAAGCGGCTCGCTCGGCTGTTCATCAATCAGGGTATTAAGCAGTTGGGTGTTGACCTGATAACGACTGAGATTATCGAGGGTGAACGGCTCCGCATCGGGTAAACCGGCTTCTTCGGCGATAAAACTTACCCCCAGCCGCTGGCTGAAAAAGGCCCGCACCGGATGCCGCCAGAAACGCACCAGCTGCTCGAAATTAAGTTCCGCGATCTCCAGCACTGGCAGCGGCTGCATAAAGGCGGGATGCGGCACGCCGCTGGCATTGGCGGCAGGCAACCATTCGGCGGCAAAGCTTTTGAATTCGGCCTGCGGCGAGAAATTTTCCGCGGCAAAAGGCATCCGGCTGTGCAGATGATGCAGATGTCGTATCACCGCCTCGGCGCTTTTGTCGACGTCGAGCGACTGGTCCTCCGGCAGGCAGAAGCTCTGGCTGATGTACTCGACCAGTTCGCTAACCAACACCGACGGGAAGCGCTCTGAGTTGTCCTGAATAGTGCGCCCGATATAGCTGATATACAGCTGCTGCTGCGCCGAGTTAATCGCTTCCAGGAACAGATAACGGTCGTCATCGCGACGGCTACGGTCGCCCTTTTTCGGCTGCTGGCTCATCAGGTCAAAGCCCAATGGCGGCAGCGTGCGCGGATAAACTCCGTCGTTCATTCCCAGCAGGCAAACCACCTTAAACGGGATGGAGCGCATTGGCATCAGCGTACAGAAGTTGATGGGACCGGCGAGGAAGCGCTGGCTGATCCTTTCCTGATCGAGGCGGGAAGCCAGTTCATCCCGCAGCAGGGAGAGCGGAACAGCCTGTTGATACTGCGCCTGGATGCCGTAATTAATCGCCTGCTGCCACTGCTCTTCAATCAGCGCCAGCGCCGCTTCGGTATCGGCATCACCGGCAAAGAAATCCTGCAGCAGCGTCCGGCACAGCGGCAGCCACTCTTCCAGTGGTCGCGTGGTATTCAGCAGGGTTCGCCAGTGGCGCAAACGCGTCAGCAGCTCGGCCAGGTTGCCGGCCAGTTCTGCAATCAAGCCACTGGACTCATCATAAGGCAGCACGCCCTGCCAGTGACCGCTTTCACTGTTCATTGCATAGCCCAGCAACATCCTGGTCAGGCCAAATTGCCAGGTATGCTGCCCGGTCGGCGGCAGTTCCAGATCGCGGACGGTATCGTCATCCAGCCCCCAGCGGATCCCGGACTCTTCCACCCAGCGGCGCAGGCGCTTCAGCCCTTCTTCATCAATGGCAAAGCGGTTTGCCAGTGCCGGAACGTCCAGCAGCGCCAGCACCTCCTCTGAGGTGAAACGGCTGTCGGGCAAACTCAACAGCGAGATAAAGGCCTGCAAGGCGGGATGGGCCTGACTGGCGCGGCGGTCAGAAATGGCAAACGGCAGATAACGCCCGGCGGGCGCATTACCAAATACCGCCTGAATAAACGGGGTATAAGCATCAATGTCGGCCACCATCACAATCACTTCACGCGGAGACAGCGCAGGATCGTCAGCCATCATTTGCAACAGGCGATCCTGCAGCACCTCCACTTCCCGCTGCGGGCTATGGCAAAGGTGAAGGCTGATCGATCGATCAGCAGGATCCAGCCGCCGTTTCGCCGTGCTGGTTTCCCACTCATTTTGTTGCAGGCCAATCACCGCGTTGTCTTCCAGCTCTAACAGGTCGCGCTGTACCGTTTGCAGCAAGGTAGTGGGCTCAATATCGACAAAGGCGTCTATTTCCTGGCACTCCATCTGGGCCAGCAGAAAGAGGTTATCCCTGCCCAACTTACCCCAGGAGGCCAGCAATGGATTGCTGAGCTGCTGCTCACCCGCGTCATTAAACAGCGTGGAGGCATCGGCCTGGCGGAACAGCGGGCTTTCACTCTGCCGCTGAAAATGCTGACGGCGGCGGCTCTGGAGTTTGGCGAGGAAAGCATAATCCTGAATGTCGCCCCAATAATGGCGGCAGGGATTGGTAAACAGCAGATGGATATCAATGTGCCTGCCCAGCGCTTGCAGCGCCTGCAGATAGACCGGTGGCAGGGCGGAAATACCGCAGATAAACACCCTGTCAGGCAGATTGGGCGGCCGCTCATTGCTGCTCTCAAGCTTACTGATAAAGCGTGCATAGAGATTGGCGCGGTGCCATTCGGGTTGGCCCAGTTCGGCGGTGTATTCCACCAGCGCGGCCCATAACGGCGCCTGCCACTGCTGCGCCTCGCCCAGCCCGTCAATGATCTGGCCTTTCTCCCAGCTGTTGAGCCATTCCGGGCGATAGACCAGATACTGGTCAAATAAATCCGCCACGCGGGAAGCCAGCTGGAAGAGTTTGCGCTTGTCCTGGTCTTCGGTCAGATAGTGCTGTAACAGCGTGAATTCGGGGCGTGTCAGCATCGCTGGCAAAATAGCCATCAGCTTCCAGCTCATGCTGGCTTTATTAAAGGCACTCTCTTTAGGAATGCCCGGTAAAACGCGAACAAACATGTCCCAGATAAAGGTCGCCGGTAACGGGAAGGCGATGTTGGCCGCAATACCAAACTGCTCAGCCAGCGACATTTGTAGCCACTGCGCCATGCCAGGGCTTTGTACCAGCACCACTTCAGACTGAAAGGGATCGCGCAGGGGCTGGTTTTCAATCTGAAAAGCCGCCAGCGATTTCAGCAAGTCCAGCTGATTTGAGTGGTAAACGGTAAACATGTCTGCTCCTTTTCCGGGATGTTGCTTTGCGCCAACACTGTAACCTGTCAGGGGCAGGTTGCAAATCGCCAGTCCCGTCACTCGGTGATATCGGGGCAACGCAACAAGGTTAACTGCGCCTGACGTCCGAGCGGGCTGACCACCGTCGCAGTTAATAGCGGACAGTTGGCTGGCCCCATCTGCTGCACCACCGCGCTCTGCCAGTTGGCTGGCTGATAGCCCTCGAAACGCTGTAAGGCATAGCGCCAGGCCTCACGTTGTTGTGCCTGCTGCTGGAACCCTTTGGCCAGCGCCAGCTGATACTGCAGTAAGGCCGTTAAGCTGCAGGCAAACAGCAGCAGTGCAACCAGGGTTTCCGGCAGGCTAAAGCCCAGCTGATTTTTCATCGGGATAGCATCCTACTTCCTCTGCCAGCGGGCAGTAATCAAGCCAGCCGTGGGGCAGCGTTTTGAGGCTCATCGCCTCCGGTCGTGCCACCCACTGAAACTGGGCAATAGTGCCTGGCCCGCTGTCGCCCATTAACAGCTCGCGCTGGTCATTAACAGTCAGCAGGCAGCTTCGCCAGCCGCTGGCGTTTTCCCGCTGACATTGCCATTCCGGCGAGACCGGCCACCGTTGTCGGGCTCCCCAACTCAACGCCGAGCTTGCCTGCACCCTTTGTTGCAGGAACTGCCGTTCATCATTGACCCGGCTCAGCCCGCCATCCAACTGCTTGCGCGTGGCATTGAGCAAGGCCGCCGATAACGCCAGCAGGATAATCACCATAATCAACGCGCCGCCGCCCTGCTGCTTTGGTAAATCAGTCATAGATTGGCCGGGGTCAACCAACGCTCCACCGTCAGCCGAACGGAGGGAAAGGCTTTGGCGAAGGCGGTGATCGCCAGACGGATCTGGCGATCGACCTGGGTTGCCCGGAACGACTCGATGGTCACGGTGCGGGGGTCGTTTAGCCTTTCCCAACCGCCACCGTCACACCGATCGACGCCCCGCTGCGTTTCCAGACTGCCGTCACGCCAACGGTAGCCATAGAAATCGCTGTCGCTGCTTTCCACGCCTTCCCATTTGCCGTTACTGTTTTCATCCCAACGCACCAACAGGCAGTGGCCATCAGCGCCGAGAGTCAGCCCCTGTCCGCGACATTCTCCCCGGCAATATCCAGCCCGGAGCACCGATTTTTCCAGGGTGAACATCATCAACTGCAATTCTTCCTGCAATTGAAAGCGCATCAGGGTTTGCAGATTGTTGCGTTGCAGCACCGGAAGCAGCCTGGCGGCGCTAAGCAACAGCACGCTACTGATGGCCAGCGCAACCAGCATTTCTGCCAGGCTGAATCCCGTCTGCTTCACAGGCAGTTATCCTCACATATCCGCACCCGTCCTCGTGACGACACCACCACATGCCGTTCACCGGCTTCCCCGGCGAGGACAATGCGGCCGGGACGGGCAACATTATTGCGGCCATAAAAGCCCATTTCCTCGGTCAGTGAACGCAAGCCGACCTCCGGCCAGGGTGCGGGAAACAGGCTGCGTGAGGCTTTGCCGCAGGGTTGCAGCGGGCCGCTGCCCACGCACCAGGCTGCCCCAGTGCGTCGCCAAAGTATCCGTGCGGCGTTGTGCTCATTCGCCTCGCTGCGCAACCGCAACAGGAAATGCTGGAGCTGGCGCGCGCTGTCATTCAGCCGTTGCAATTGCTGCCAGCTTTGCCAGCTGCTCATGGCACCGAGCGTCAGGATACTGGCAATCACCATGACGATTAACAGCTCGGCTAAGGTAAATCCGCTCATCGTTTTCATCGCTGTATTGTGCTTTTTACCCCACATCAATCCAGCGGCAATCCGGCAAAGCACGCGGCGTTTTCCAACAAGAATTTGGCGTTGCAGCATAAGGACAAAGTATTTGCGGGGGCTCTCGTAAAATGATTTGCTGGACGGCGAAGCGAATACAACAGGGATTGCCTGGCTCCAACGGCTATCCTCTGCTCGAAGACCGTTTTGCCTGTTTTCCTGTGGCTTAAACCTGAGGAGAGAATAAAAGGAAGGACAGGAGCGGAGGGATCCGCTCCTGCTTAACTCAGATAGCGACCGGCGCCTTGATAGGCGGATGCGGGTCGTAGCCTTCAATCTCGAAATCTTCAAAACGGTAATCAAACAGCGAAGCCGGCTTGCGCTTAATCACCAGTTTTGGCAACGGACGAGGTTCACGCGTCAGCTGCAGATGGGTCTGCTCGAGGTGGTTGCTGTACAGGTGCGTGTCGCCGCCGGTCCAGACAAAATCCCCGACCTCTAAGTCACACTGCTGCGCAACCATATGCACCAGCAACGCATAGCTGGCGATATTAAACGGGAGGCCAAGGAAGATATCGCAGGAGCGTTGATACAGCTGGCAGGAGAGCTTGCCATTCGCCACATAGAACTGGAAGAACGCATGGCAAGGTGCCAGCGCCATCTTATCCAGCTCGCCGACGTTCCAGGCTGACACGATGATGCGGCGGGAATCCGGGTCGCTTTTTAACTGTTGCAACACGTTGGTCAGCTGATCGATCTCACGACCGTCGGCAGCCCCCCAGCTACGCCACTGTTTGCCATACACCGGGCCCAGGTCGCCGTTTTCATCGGCCCACTCGTCCCAGATGGTGACTTTGTTCTCTTGCAGATAGGCGGTGTTGGTATCCCCATTGAGGAACCACAGCAGCTCATGCACGATTGAACGCAAATGACATTTCTTGGTGGTGACCAGCGGGAAACCATCCTGCAGATTGAAGCGCATCTGATGGCCAAAAATCGACAGCGTGCCGGTTCCGGTACGGTCATCCTTCGGCGTGCCCTCTTCCAGCACTTTTCGCATTAAATCCAGATACTGTTTCATTTTGCCCCACGTACTTGCTGCGCGCCCTGACGGCGGTAGGCCCAGACCATCATGATCACGCCGGCCAGAATCATCGGAATAGACAGGATCTGCCCCATGCTGATGGCGTTATCGAACAGGCCCAGCTGCGCATCCGGCTGGCGGAAGAACTCAACGATGATCCGGAACGCGCCGTAACCGATCAGGAACAGGCCGGACACCGCGCCCATCGGACGGTTTTTACGGATAAAGACGTTAAGAATGATAAACAGCACCACACCTTCCAGCAGCAGTTCGTAAACCTGCGATGGGTGACGCGGCAGCACGCCGTACGTCGCCAGCAGTGACTGCCATTCCGGGTGGGTGGCCGCCAGCGCAACGTCTTCGCTGCGCGAGCCTGGGAACAGCATTGCCCACGGCAAGTCCGGTGCCACACGGCCCCACAGCTCACCGTTGATAAAGTTGCCTAAGCGCCCGGCACCCAGACCAAACGGGATCAGAGGGGCAATAAAATCAGCCACCTGGAAGAAGTTACGTTTGGTGCGACGCGCGAACCACAGCATCACGCAGATCACGCCAATTAGGCCGCCGTGGAATGACATGCCGCCATCCCAGACTTTGAACAGGTACAGCGGATTGTCGAGGAACAACGGCATGTTGTAGAACAACACGTAGCCGATACGCCCACCGAGGAACACGCCGAGGAAGCCTGCATACAGCAGGTTTTCAACTTCTTCTTTTTTCCAGCCACTGCCAGGCTTGTTGGCGCGACGCACGGCCAGCCACATGGCAAATACAAAGCCAACAAGGTACATCAAACCGTACCAGTGCAGGGAAATTGGCCCGATGGAGAATATTATCGGGTCAAATTGAGGGAAAGCCAGATAGCCGTTATTCATCTTTCACCATTGTTAAAGTCTGTCCTGACCTGCAGGCGACGGAATAAGTAAACCAGTGCGCGCGGGGCGCTGCATTAAGGCGCGCATAATAGCACAGCCCGAATTGTTGCGATCTCGCGGAACTGTAAACTTTGTTAAGAGATTCAGCGCCCGCCGCGGATCAGCCCGCCAAGGCCACGTCGCTCCATAAAGGCGGCAACCAGGTGGCGGACGTCGCTGGCCAGCATCGCGTCAAGCGCGCGGTTGGCCAGCGCGTGGGCTTCTTCGTAATCAATGTGTTGCAGCAGGTATTTTACCCTCGCCACGTTACGGCCGTTCATGCTCAGGTGGTGATAACCCAGGCCAATCAGCACCGCCACGCAGATCGGATCTCCCGCCATCTCGCCGCACAGGCAGAGCTCAACGCCCGCCTTTTCGGCTTCCAGCGCAATGGTTTTCAAACCGCGCAGCACCGCCGGATGCAGGCTGTCGTACAGATTGGCGACCCGCGTATTGTTGCGGTCGACCGCCAGCAAGTACTGGGTAAGATCGTTGGTGCCGACCGAGACAAAATCGACGCGGCCGGTCAGATGCCCGATCATAAAGATCATCGATGGCACTTCGATCATTACCCCGATGCGCGGTTTCGGGATGGTGTAACCCAGCATCTCTTCGACTTCGCGCCCGGCACGATCGATCAGCCGTTTGGCTTCATCAATTTCATCGATGCTGGTGATCATCGGCAGCAGAATACTGAGGTTATCGCTGGCGACGTTGGCGCGCAGCATGGCGCGAACCTGCACGAGGAAAATTTCCGGCTGATCCAGCGTCAGGCGAATGCCGCGCCAGCCAAGGCACGGGTTTTCCTCACTGATCGGCATATACGGCAGCTGTTTATCTGCGCCGATATCCAGGGTGCGCAGCGTCACCGGCTTGTCGAGGAACAGCTGCAGCATGCCCTGATACTGCGCGACCTGCTCCTCTTCTGAAGGGAAGCCGTTTTGCAGCATAAAAGGAATTTCAGTGCGGTACAGACCGACGCCATCCACCCAGCTTCCCAGCGCTTTTTCATGTTCAGCGCTCAGACCGGCATTCAGCATCACCTTCACCGGCTGACCGCTTTTCAGCGTGGCGGGCTGTTCAACGACATTTTCGGCCAGCTTGCTGAGTTCATTTTCTTCGCTGATCAGCTTCTGGTATTCCTGTACCAGTACCGGTTCAGGATCCACCAGCAGCTCACCGCGATAGCCGTCAACGATCAGCAGCCTGCCATTCATCAACTCGGGCTGAATATCCGCGCCCATCACCGTTGGAATGCCCATCGCGCGCACCATAATAGCGGCGTGTGAGTTGGCGGCACCGTCCCTGACCACCACACCCGCTAAACGGTCGTGCGGCAGCTCGGCCAGCGTGGTGGCGGTGAGTTCATCGGCCACCAGCACAAACTTTTCTGGCCAGGTACTGGTGCTCTGCACGCTGTCATCGAGGTGGAACAGCAAGCGCTGTCCCAGCACCCGCAGATCGCCCGAACGCTCACGCAGATAGCTGTCCTGCAGGCTGGCAAACTGTGCGGCAAACTTCTCAATGACTTTTTTAACGGCCCACTCAGCCACTGAACCGGCGTCGATCTCCGCATAGAGATCTTTCTTCAGCCGGTTGTCGCTGAGTAAGTGGGAATAGAGGTCGAAGATTGCCGCGCTTTCTTTGTGCACGCTGGCGGTAAAGCGTTTGCTGTAGCGACGGAATTCGCTGGAGGCTTCATCCATCGCCAGAGAGAGGCGCTCACGTTCGCGGTGCGTATCCAGCGTGGACGCGGCAAACACCAGGTCCAGCGAAGGCTGCGTGGTGTCCACCCACCCTTCCGCCACCGCCACGCCTGGGGATGCGGCCAGCGCACGAATGCGGGTCTGGCGGTACTGACCAAACAGGGCGTTGAGCTGTGACTGCGACAGAATGGTCGCCATCTGCGTGGCCAGCGTGACGAGGAAAGACTCTTCGCTCTCGTCAAACTGACGGTGTTCGCGCTGCTGAACCACCAAAACGCCTAACAGCTGGCGTCGGCTGATGATCGGCACGCCGAGGAACGAGCGGAAACGCTCTTCTTTTACGGAAGGAACATATTTGAAGCTGGGATGACTTTGCGCGTCAGCCAGGTTGATTGGCTCAGCCAGCCGGCCCACCAGCCCGACGATCCCTTCGTCAAAGGCCAGTGCGACGGTACGACCACGCGGCTTTTTTAAGCCACGGGTCGCCATCAGGTAATAGCAGCGGCGGTCGTGATCGGCCAGATACACCGAACAGACTTCGGTATCCATTGCCAGGCAGATCTCATTGACCAGGATATCAAGCGCCTCGGTTAACCGGGGCGCACCTGCCACTTTTTCAACTATTTCGCGCAGCTGTGTGAGCATAATCTACGTGGCTTAACCTCTCTTCCGTCGATAAGCGGGCATATTTCGCTGTACGGTCGTCTCCTGCAGTGGCATGACCACGCTGGCGAACTCTTTCATCACGCGGCGATAAACGTCGCGTTTAAACGAGACCACCTGACGAACCGGATACCAGAAACTGACCCAACGCCAGCCGTCAAATTCCGGCGTGCTGCTGGTCTGCATATTGATATCTGCGTCATTGCACATTAACTGCAAAAGAAACCATTTTTGTTTCTGGCCGATACAAACCGGCTTTGTGTCCCAACGCACCAAACGTTTTGGCAACTTGTAGCGTAACCAGTTTCGGGTAGAGGCAAGGATGCGCACATCTTTGCGGTGCAAACCGACTTCCTCGAACAGTTCCCGGTACATCGCCTGCTCCGCAGTTTCACCCGCATTGATCCCACCCTGGGGAAACTGCCAGGAGTGCTGGCCAAAACGTCTGGCCCACAACACTTGTCCCTGCCTGTTACAAATTACGATACCAACATTCGGGCGGTAGCCATCATCATCGATCACTGGACTACCTCAAACTAAAACTTGGATGTTCTGATTGTTTCATACTCCTTACAGGTGGTAAACCACTGCTTTACGCCCTCAGCACGTGGCTGACGCGGGATAACTCACAGTTTTGCACCAAGTTATAAACAGAGACCGGCCAGAAAGCGCGATCTTATTCACGTTTTCTGTGGATAGCTTTGTGCAGAACTCCCTTAACGGTTGGGGAAAACTTTTTGACGCCCAATCGGCTCCCGATTTTACCGGCTGATTAACTGATTCTAAAACCTCGGAATTATCCTGATTTCCACCGAAAAATGCCTCACGTCATCCTGCTGTCACAGAGGGATATTCAGTGACTGGTGAAAGATCGAACACCCGCGTTTTTATCCACAGGATATGCCGCTCACTTAAGCATAAATCGTGCAAAAAGTGGCAAAACAGCCACAGTCAAGGCTGTAAATCGAAACAGTGTTCGCGTAAAAGACGAGTTATCCCATTTTTCTGTGGATAACAGGGGGGGTGATCCTGTTCATTGTCGGTGACAAGTCGGGCATAACCTTTTGCCCTTCCCTTTTTTACCGGGGATGGCGGGGTAAAAAATCATGATTTATCATGCTATTATTCCTGTTTTGCACAATCCGCTTTGCCTTAATTTTCCCTGTGCAAAAGAGTGGTGATTTTTTGAACGGCAACAGAGAGTTATCCATGAGTTCTGAATTTATTCCGCTAACGCCGCCAGAAAACGAAACCGTGCTGCTGGATCGTGCCCAACAGCTGGCAGGCTTTACGCTGGGTGAACTGGCGGCAAGAGCCGGTCTGAAGATCCCGCAGGATCTGCGTCGGGATAAAGGCTGGGTCGGAATGTTACTGGAACGCTACCTGGGAGCCAGTGCCGGCAGCAAGCCCGAGCAGGATTTTGCCGAGATTGGTGTGGAGTTGAAAACCATCCCGATAGACGCGCTGGGTCGCCCACTGGAAACCACCTTCGTCTGCGTCGCGCCACTGACCGGCAACAGCGGCGTCACCTGGCAGACCAGTCATGTGCGACACAAACTGGCCAGAGTTTTATGGGTTCCCGTTGAGGGTGACCGGGCGATCCCGCTGGCTGAGCGTCGGGTGGGTGCGCCGCTGTTGTGGAGTGCCAGTGAGGAAGAGGAAGCGCTGTTGCAGCGCGACTGGGAAGAGCTGATGGATATGATTGTGTTAGGGCAGGTCGAAAAGATCACCGCCCGCCACGGTGAAGTGCTGCAAATCCGCCCCAAAGCCGCCAACAGCAAAGCGCTGACCGAAGGGATTGGCACTAACGGCCAGCCGATTATGACCTTACCGCGCGGTTTTTATCTGAAGAAAAGCTTCACCGGTCCCCTGCTGGCCCGCCATTTTTTATTGTAATCCGACGGGCTGACCGCCCCAGATAAAAGGAAAGCAGGATAGCGGCGCGACCACGGGTTGCGTATACTCCTCGTTTACTTTTCGTTTAGGAAGCAAAGTTAGCATGTTTGATTGGATTGCAGATCCCAATGCCTGGCTGGCCCTGGGCACGCTGACGATTCTGGAGATCGTCCTCGGTATCGATAATATTATTTTCCTCTCCCTGGTAGTCGCCAAACTCCCTAAACATCAACAGAATACCGCTCGCCGTGTAGGTTTAGCCGGTGCGATGTTAATGCGTCTGGGTCTGTTAGCGTCCATTGCCTGGGTGATCCGCCTGACCACGCCGCTGTTTACCCTGATGGATCACAGCTTCTCCGCCCGCGATTTGATCCTGCTGTTCGGTGGCCTGTTCCTGCTGTGGAAATCCAGCGCGGAGATCCACGAAACCATTGAAGGCGGCGATGCCGAGCATAAAACCAATGTGCACTCGTTTGTCGGTGCCATCGTGCAGATTATGCTGCTGGATATTATTTTCAGCCTCGACTCGGTGATCACCGCCGTCGGCCTGTCGGATCATCTGATTATTATGATGGCCGCCGTGGTGATTGCGGTGGGTGTGATGATGTTCGCTGCTAAAACCATTGGCGACTTCGTTGACCGTCATCCTTCGGTGAAAATGTTGGCGCTGGCTTTCCTTATTTTAGTCGGCTTTACGCTGATACTGGAAAGCTTCAATGTGCATGTTCCTAAAGGCTATATCTATTTCGCCATGTTCTTCTCAATGGCCGTGGAATGCCTGAACCTGATGCGCTCTAAAAAGAACCTCGCCTGATCCTTTACTGGCCGGTCACGCCGGCCAGTACCTCGCTCTGTAGTATCATCTTACGATTAATGTCAATGGCCCGACGTGCTCGCAGCACATTTTCGGACATCTACTACTGCGTCTGTCGCCAAAATGCGTTATTAATGGACGTACCAGTATTCAGTAGCGGGCCTTAAGGGAGCGAAGTATGAAGTATATGTTTGGCGCAGCAGCGCTTATGTTGGCCGTGCTGGTCAGCGGGTGTAGCAGCGATTACGTGATGGCGACTAAGGAAGGCAACATGATCATGACCCAGGGCAAACCTGAGATTGATAAAGAGACCGGCCTGGTGAAATATACCGACCGCTCTGGCCATGAGTTACAAATCAACGGTGATGATGTTTCCTCCATCGTTGAGCGCTAAGTCAAATTAAGCCACCTTTGGCAATCCGTTGGTGGCTCTGTCCGCATTTCCCGATAAATCCCCTCTTCCCCCTGCAGCGAACGGCGGTTATAGTCAAATGCCGGACCTGAGCACGTACCGCGGGGCTATGCACCTCATTGCAGGCCGTTCTTCAGGTTCCAGAACCTTTTAATAATGTAAAAAGGAAGCCGGCACATGCACTATCACCGTATCCCCCACAGCACCCTGGAAGTCAGTAGCCTGGGGTTGGGAACCATGACGTTTGGTGAGCAGAACAGCGAAGCCGACGCCCATGCGCAGTTAGATTTAGCTCTCCGTTCCGGTATTAACCTTATTGATACCGCAGAAATGTATCCGGTGCCTCCGCGTCCGGAAACCCAGGGTTTAACCGAAAAATACATTGGCAGCTGGCTTCAGGCCCGCGGCAATCGTGACAAAATCATCCTTGCGTCCAAAGTGGCCGGCCCGGTGCGTGGCGCCGATGCGTCAATTCGCCCGAATCAGGCGCTGGATCGCAAAAATATTCGTGAAGCGCTGGATGCCAGCCTGAAGCGTCTGAAGACCGATTATCTGGATTTGTATCAGCTGCACTGGCCACAGCGTCAGACCAACTATTTCGGCAAGCTGAGCTACGAGTACAACGACACCACGGCCACCGTCACCCTGCTGGAAACGCTGGAAGCGCTGAACGAACAGGTGCGTGCCGGTAAGATCCGCTATATCGGCGTTTCCAACGAAACCCCTTATGGCGTGATGCGTTACCTGCAGCTGGCGGAAAAGCACGAGCTGCCGCGCATTGTCAGCATCCAAAACCCGTACAGCCTGCTGAACCGCAGCTTTGAAGTCGGTTTGTCGGAAATCAGCCACCTTGAAGGCGTTGAGCTGCTGGCCTATTCGAGCCTGGCGTTTGGGACCTTAAGTGGTAAATACCTGAACGGTGCCAAACCGGAAGGTGCGCGTAATACGCTGTTCAGCCGCTTCACCCGTTACAGCGGTGAGCAGGCTCAGCTGGCTATCGCCGAGTACGTGGCGCTGGCGAAAAAACACGGTCTGGATCCGTCGCAGATGGCGCTGGCCTTTGTCCGTCAGCAGCCGTTTGTTGCCAGTACCCTGTTGGGTGCCACCACGCTTGAGCAGCTGCAGATTAATATCGACAGCTACAATCTGACGCTGACCGAAGACGTGTTGCAGGAACTGGAAGCGATTCATCGTCGTTATACTTTCCCTTCACCATAAAAAAACCGAGGCGGGATCGCTCCCGCCTCGGTTATTCACGCCTTATAAGCCGCGACGACACTGCCTTCCTTTAGCTATACGCTGCGCTTGTGACGTTTCTGCGCCAGCTGCCATCCCCACAGCACGGCAATCGCCAGCGCAAACAGCGCCCCAAATCCCACCCCTGTCGCCACCGGCGGCGCGCCAAGTTTGATCGCCAGCGAGTAAAGCCCCAGCATCAGCAGCATTGCGCTGTTCTCACCGAGGTTCTGCACGGCGATTGCATTGCCTGCGCCAACGCTCTCTCTACCGCGCATTTGCAGCAGCGCGTTCAGCGGCACCACAAAGAATCCGCCCAACATACCCAGCACGATCAGCAGGCCGTAAGCGCCGGTGGTGGTGTGTTGCAGCGAGAAAAAGACCACCGCCACACCAATCAGCACGCCAGCAGGCATACAGCGGCCGACGTTTTTCAGCGTCACCAGTTTCGCTGCGGCACCCGCGCCAAAGACGATACCGATGGCGACCATGGCATTCAGCAAGGTCGGGGTTTTGTTATCGGTAATCCCCAGCGCCACCGGCACCCACAGCACCAGCAGGAAGCGCAGCGTGACGCCTGCGCCCCAGAACAGGCTGGTGCCGACCAGCGAGAAGCGGGTTTCGCCATCACGCCACAAAATGCGGCAGGCGCTGAAGAAGCTGGCCGACATTTTTGCCGGATGCCACGACTGGCCAGGTCTGGCCGCCGTCAGCGTCGGGATCAGGGTATTGGCGGCAACCGCCAGACCATAGGCCGCGACGCAGGCCACCAGTGCGCCGGTCAGGTTCCAGTCAGCCAGCACGCCACCGGCAATCGATCCCAGCAGAATGGCGGCAATGGTCGACGACTCCATCAGGCCGTTGGCTTTCACCAGCGTATCGCCACCGGAGATCTCACCGAGAATGCCGTATTTGGCCGGTGAATAGGCCGCCGCGCCGACGCCGACCAGGCTGTAGCCGAGAAACGGATTAAAACCGAAGCAGATGGTCAGCGCGCCCAGCAGCTTGAGGCCGTTAGAGAACATCATCACCCGACCTTTGGCGAAGCTGTCCGCCATCTGGCCGACAAACGGCGCCAGAATGATGTAGGTGGCAACAAACACCATCTGCAACACCGGCTGGCTCCAGTCGGGATAGACCTGCTGCTTCAGCACCGCGAGGGTAGCAAACAGCAGCGCATTATCACCAAACGCGGAGAGGAACTGGGCGGCAATCACCGCCATCATCCCTTTCGACATCAGCCCCTGAGGGTTGGCGGGGTTAGTCATTGGCGTTCTCCGCGTTCTCTGGATTTTCGGCCATGCTGCGCAGGGTGACGAAATCAGGTTTACCGCTGCCCAGTAACGGCAGCTGCTTGAGGAAGCGGATGTCTCGCGGCACCGCCAGCTCCGGGCTGCCCAACTCACGCGCGGCTTTCTGCAGCCCATCGCGGCTCAGTTCGCTGTCGGTGGTGAACAGCACCAGGGCTTCGCCACGGTTGCCGTCCGGCTTCATTGAGGCGGCATGCTGCTTCTCTGGCGAGGCTTTCAGCGCCAGTTGCTCAACCGTTTCCAGCGAGACCATTTCACCGGCGATTTTGGCAAAGCGCTTCACGCGGCCCTGGATCTGGCAGAAGCCGTGATCGTCAAAGCTGACGATATCACCGGTGTCGTACCAGCCGGCTTCCATCTGCCCTTCACCGTTATCGGCCTGTGGGGCTTCCAGCACGCCAGGATTTTCCACCCGCAGATAGCCTTTCATAATGTTCGGGCCGCGCAGCTGCAGCAAACCGCCCTGCTCAATGCCCGGCACCGAAATCAGACGTGAATCCATGCCCGGCAGAATGCGGCCAACGGTATGGTTTTTCGCCGCCATCGGCACGTTAATCGCCACGACCGGCGCGCACTCGGTCACGCCATAGCCTTCCAGAATACGGATACCAAATTTGTCCATCCAGGTCTGGCGCGTGCCTTCCTGTAATTTTTCCGCACCCGCGACAACATAACGCAGCCGGCCAAAATCGTACGGGTTGGCGAAGCGCGCATAGTTGCCGAGGAAGGTGGAGGTGCCGAACAGCACGGTGCAGTTACGGTCATAGACCAGTTCCGGCACGATGCGATAATGCAGCGGGCTGGGATAGAGGAACACCTGCGCGCCGGTCATCAGCGGGGTAAAGAGTCCCACCGTCAGGCCGAAAGCATGGAACAGCGGCAGCGCGGACATAAAGCGGTCGCGCGGCGTGAAGTCCGCCACGGTTCTGATCTGCTCAACGTTGGCCAACAGGCTTTTATGGGAGTGCACCACGCCTTTCGGGTTGCCTTCCGATCCGGAGGTAAACAGCACCATCGCGGCATCTTCCGGCTGTTGCTTCACTTCGGCCTGGCGCGGCATCAGCAGATGGCGCAGGATCCACAGCTTGTCCTGAGTGGTGACGGTGTCTTTCAGATCTTCGAGGAAGATCCAATTCACCTGGGTAATCTCTTCCGGCAGATGCCACAGCTTGCCTTTGTCGAGGAACTGGCGGGAGGTGAAGACCGTTTTCACTTCCGCAGCATTTAGCGCGCTGCTGACGCCCTTTACTCCAGCGGTGTAGTTCAGCATCGCCGGGATACGTCCGCGCATCGACGCACCGAGGATCGCCGCCGCGGTAACCGTCGCATTAGGCAACAGCAGACCGATATATTCACCGGGCGCGGTATAACGCTCCAGAATACGGCCGACGCCGAGGGATTTTTTCAGCAGGCCGGTGTAGCTGTCAGGCGTGAAATTGACGTCTTCGATTGCCGGTTTGAAGTAGCCATACCGGGTACGCGCAGACAGAAAGGCCTGATACAGGGTTTCGCGTGGACGCACCGCCATACGGGCTTCCATCATGATGTGATGCAGATGCTCGCCCGCCAGCTTGCGGCGATCGCGCGCTTTTGGCGCGTCCGGCATCGGGATAATGGTGGACGGCAATACGGTCAGGCTGATGCGCGGGAAAAGACGGCGCTTAAACACGCCGGCCAGGCGACCAAAAGGGGTATATTCCGCCCCTTCAATACGCAGCGGCACCACGGTAGCCTGGGATTTTGCGGCCACGAAGCCGGCACCGTCGTAGATTTTCATCAGCGAGCCGGTCACGGTGATACGGCCTTCCGGGAAGATCACCACCGGACGGCCCTGGCCTATCATTTTCACCAGATGCTTGATCGACATCGGCTTAGTCGGATCCATCGGCACGAAATCGACCACTTTGCTGGCCAGGCGCATCGTCCAGTGCTGACTGACCGACGAGTAAACGGCAAACACCGGTTTTACCGGCAGAAAAACGGCCAGCAACACGCCGTCGAGAAACGACATGTGGTTGGGCACAATCAGCACTTTTTCTTTATATAATCCAGACAGATCGCCCTGCAGGCGGGTGCCGAAGCACAGGCGAAACAGCAGGCGGAAAGTTTTAAATAGCATGCCAACTCCTTAGCATAAAAAAGTTGGCTCTAACGATGCAGTATCCAGCGCCACAACTCAATGCTCTGCAGGCAAAATAGTCCTCAAACAGGTCAGGATGGAACCGGCTTCACATCGGGTTTAAAGGCCTTCCGCACTCTCTGCCATCACCGGTCCTGCCAGCCGCCGCCCAGCGCGGCAATCAGCTGGACGCTGGCAACCCACTGCGTGCTTTGCAGCGACAACAGGCTCTGCTGTGAGCTGAGGCTGGTGTTCTCGGTGGTCGCCACATCCAGATAATCAATCATCCCGGCCTGATACTGGTTATAGGTGACGCGCGCAGACTCTTTCGCCGCGTCGGTCGCCCGCTGCTGCGCCAGCATCTCGTCCTGCAGAGTGTTCAGCTCAACCAGATAGTTTTCCACTTCCTGGAAGCCGGTCAGCACCGCCTGGCGATAGCTTGCCACGTCCGCATCATAGGCGGCGCGGGCCTGATCGACTTTCGCCGAGGTGCCACCAAAGTCCAACAGCGTGCCGCTCAGCTCCGGCCCTAATGACCAGACGCGGTTGGGCAGCGAGAGCAAATTGCTGAAGGTGGAACTGGAGAAGCCGCCGGTGGCGCCAAGCGTCAGGTCTGGATAGTACCCGGCAATCGCCACGCCCACCGCAGCATTGGCCGAAGCCACGGTACGTTCGGCATAGGCGATATCCGGACGGCGCTGCAACAGCTCGGACGGCAGCGCGTTCGGGGTGGTCGGCAGCGTGGCGGTAAGCGGTGCGGCAGGCAGGCTGAATTCAGCGGGGGTTTTGCCGATCAGCATGGCGATGGCATGTTCGGTCTGCGCCCGTTGCCAGGTCAGATCCAGCGCGGACGCCCGGGCGCTTTCCAGCTGGGCCTGCGCCTGCGCCAGCGTGGCGCGGGATTCGCTGCCGGACTGGTATTTGTTGTCGATTACCTTCAGATAGCGCTGATAGGCGTCGACACTTTGCTGATACAGGGCGATCTGCTGATCCATAATCCGCAGCTGGAAATAATCCTGCGCCAGTTCGGACTGCGCACTCAGCGTGATGTTGGCTAACTCGGCGGCGCTGGCCTGCGCGCTGGCCTTGTTCTCTTCCAGCGTGCGACGCAGTTTGCCCCAGATATCCAGCTCCCAGCTGGCGCTGGCTTCCAGCGAGTGGCTGTTGCTGACCGTGCGGCCCGAGCCGGTGGTGGTGTTACTGGCGCTGCCGCTGCGGGTGGAAGCGCCGGTTCCGGTCACGCTGGGAAACAGATCCGAGCGGGATCCCGACACCAGTGCCTGCGCCTGACGATATTGCGCTTCGTATTGCGCGACGTTTTGGTTGGAAATCGACACCTGCTGCAACAGCCCGGCCAGCGATTCATCGTGGTAAACCGCCCACCACGCGCCTTTACTATCCGCATCCTGCGGTTTGGCCTGTTGCCAGCCTTTGGCTTCTTTGTACTGGCTGGGCACGCTGGCGGTTGGACGATGGTAATCAGGGCCAACGGCACAGCCGCTCAGGATCAGCGCCAGCAAAACAGGAGTCAGTTTAGTCATTTTCATTATCATTATTCAGCATGACGCAGGCGGGCCCACTGGCGTTTCGTGGCCCGGCTGGCGCGATCAAGATAGAGGTACACCACCGGAGTGGTGAATAAAGTGAGCAGCTGGCTCAAGGCCAGGCCGCCGGCAATCGCCAGCCCCAGCGGACTGCGTAAATCGGCATCGCCACCGCTGCCCAACGCCAGCGGCAGCGCGCCAAAGAAGGCGGCCAGCGTGGTCATCATAATCGGGCGGAAACGCATCAGGCAGGCCTGGGTGATCGCCTGCTGCGGTGACAGTCCCTGCTTACGCTCGGCCGCCAGCGCAAAGTCGATCATCATAATGGCGTTCTTTTTCACAATGCCGATCAACAACAGAATGCCGATCAGCGCGATCACCGTCAGCTGGGTGCCGGTCAGCAGCATCAGCAGCAGCGCGCCAACGCCCGCCGACGGCAAGGTCGACAGGATGGTCAGCGGATGGATATAGCTTTCATACAGCATCCCCAGCACGATATAGACCGCCGCCAGCGCGGCGAGGATCAGCCACGGCATCGAAGCGGATAGGTCGGCAAAGGCTTTCGCCGTGCCCTGGAAGCCGGCCTGAATGCTGTCCGGTAGCGCGATCTGCGCCATCGCCGTTTTGATCAGCGTCGAGGCCTGTTCCAGCGAGACGCCATCGGCGAGGTTAAAGGCAATGGTGCTGGTCGCTGACTGGCCCTGATGCGCCACCGACAGCGGCGCATTCGCCCCGCTGAAGCTGGCAAAGGCTGAGATCGGCACCTGCGCGCCCTCGTCGTTGACCACAAACATGTTCTCCAGCATCTGCGGATCGCGGGTGTAGGCATCCTGCACCGACATCACCACATGATACTGGTTTAGCGTTTTATACAGCGTGGCCACCTGCCGCTGCGAAAAGGCGTTGTTCAGCAGCGTATCCAGCATATTCACATCCACGCCAAGCCGTTTTGCCTGGTCGCGATCGATATTGATCATCACTTCCTGGCCGCCGGTCTGGGCATCAGAGTCGACGCTGGTCAGCTGCGGGATCGCTTCCAGCGCGGCTTTGACCTTTGGCGTCCAGATGCGCAAGGTATCGAGATCGTCAGCCTGCAGGCTGTACTGATAAGAGGCGTTGGCGCTGCGTCCACCGATATGAATATCCTGCGCCGCCATCAGGAACAGCTGCACGCCGGGGATATTGGCCGATTTGCCGCTCAGCCGGTTGGCGACTTCGGTGGCGGTGGCATCGCGCTTGTCGAAGTCCTTCAGATGCACAAAGAAGTTGGCGGTGTTGCGCGAGCCGAACGCCCCGCTGCCCATCGACGCCATCACGCCATCCACCGCCGGATCCTGCTCAATCATTTTGGCGAACTGCTGCAGCTTGGGCTTCATCGCCTGATAAGAGACGTTCTGGTCGGCCCGCAACATGCCCATCAACAGGCCGGTATCCTGATTGGGGAAGAAGCCTTTCTGCACCACCGAATAGAGGAGCAGATTCAGCAGCACCGTCAGGATCAGGCTGAAGAGCGTCAGACGTTGGTGACGCATCACCCAGTCCAGCGCCGAGGAATACGCTGCCAGCAGCCGGTTCAGGCCGTTTTCAATCCACTGATAAACCGGGTGCGGACGCCTGGTGACCGCCGGTCGGCGTTTTAGCAGCCGTGAACAGAGCATCGGCGTCAGGCTCAGCGAAACCAGCATTGAGATAATCAGCGACACCGTCAGCGTCACCGCAAATTCGCGGAACAGCCGCCCGACAATGCTGCCCATCAACAGGATGGGGATAAACACCGCCACCAGCGACAGCGTCATCGACAGCACGGTGAAGCTCACCTCGTGCGCGCCTTTTAGCGAAGCGCGAACCGGGCTCATCCCTTCTTCGATATAACGGGTGATGTTTTCCAGCACCACGATCGCATCGTCGACCACAAAGCCGGTGGCGATAATCAGCGCCATCAACGACAGGTTATCAAGGCTGTAGCCGAGCATATACATCACGGCACAGGTGCCAATCAGCGACACCGGCAACGCCAGCGCCGGGATCAACACCGCCTGCACGTTGCGCAGGAAAACGAACACCACGCCGATCACCAGCAGCACGGCAATCAGCAGCGTCTCTTCGGTGTCGTACAGCGAGGCGCGAACGTTCGGCGAGCGGTCGACGACAATTTTCAGCGCCACGTCCGCCGGCAGATCCTTCTCCAGCGCCGGCAGCTGCGCTTTGATCGCATCGATGGTTTCCAGCATATTGGCGCCCGCCTGACGGGTCACGCCGATCATCACCGATGGCGTCTGGTTGTAGTAACCGACGTTGTATTTGTCTTCGACCGAGTCATACACCGTGGCGACATCGCTGAGGTGGATCGCCCTGCCGTCCTGATAACTGACCACCAGCTTGCGGTATTCGCTGGCCTTATCGAGCTGGCCGTTGCTGTCCACCACCCACGACTGATGTTCGCCCTGCAACATCCCCTTCGGCAGATTGCTGGTGCTGTTGGCTATCGCCTCGCGCACCGTATCCATCGACACGCCGAAGTGCGTCAGCATCTGCGGTTGCAGATCGATTCTCACCGCCGGCAGCGCACTGCCCATCAGCGACACATCGCCGACACCCTGCACCTGGGCAATCTTCTGGTCGATTTTACTGTCGGCAATATCGTACAGCTCGCCGTTGGTGCGGGTGGTGGAGGTCAGCGCCAGCATCACAATTGGCGCGTCGGACGGGTTGGCTTTACGGTAGGTCGGCAGCGACGCCATGCTGCTCGGCAGCAGGCTGCGGGCGGCATTGATCGCCGCCTGCACGTCACGCGCGGCACCGTTGATGTCCCGGCTCAAATCGAACTGCAAAATGATATTGCTCGATCCCGCCGAACTGCTGGAGGTCATCTCGGTGATGCCGGCAATCTGCCCGAGCGATCGCTCCAGCGGCGTGGCCACCGTGGCAGCCATGGTTTCCGGGCTGGCACCCGCCAGCTTCGCCGTCACCATAATGGTCGGGAAATCCACCTGCGGCAGCGGGGCCACCGGCAGCAGGCGGTAACCGAGCGCGCCCAACAGCAGCAGCGCCATGGTCAGCAGCAGCGTGGCGACCGGCCGGAAGATAAACAGCCGTGTGATATTCATCCGCGAACCTTACGCATTCTGCGGCGGGTACGCTCTGCCATGCGGTCGAACCACAGGTAGATCACCGGCGTGGAGAACAGCGTCAGCACCTGGCTGAAGATCAATCCGCCGACGATCACCAGTCCCAGCGGCTGGCGAAGCTCCGCGCCAGAGCCGGATGCCAGCATCAGCGGCAGCGCACCCAGCAGTGCCGCCATGGTGGTCATCAGGATCGGCCGGAAACGCAGCAGGCAGGCCTGATGGATCGCCTCACGCGGGCTGAGATGCTGATGCTTTTCCGCGTCCAGCGCGAAGTCGATCATCATAATGGCGTTCTTTTTCACAATGCCGATCAGCAGGATCACCCCGATCAGCGCAATCAGGCTGAATTCGGTTCCCGACAGCAGCAGCGTCAGCAGCGCGCCGACCGCCGCGGACGGCAGCGTCGAGAGAATGGTCACCGGATGGATAAAGCTTTCATACAGAATGCCCAGCACCACATACATGGTCAGCAGCGCGGCGAGGATCAGCCACAGCGTATTGCTGGTGGCGCTCTGGAATGCCGCCGTTTCCCCCTGATAACGCAGGGTGATGCTCGACGGCTGCGCCAGACTTTGCTGGGTTTCCGCTATCGCTTTCTGCGCATCTTCCAGCGAATAACCGTCCGTCAGGTTGAAGGAGACGGTCACCGCCGGGAACTGATTCAGCCGCATATGGGTCAGCGAGCCGATACGCTGATGGATGGTGGCAATCGACGTCAGCTTAACCATGCCGGTGGTGCTGGCCGTGGTGCTTGTGCTGCTGTCGCTGGTTGACGTGGTGCTGGTGGTGCTGGTCGAATCCGTATCCGAACTGCTGGTCGTTGTGCTGCTGGCCGCCGCCAGATAGATGTCATCAAACGAGGCCGGAGACTGCTGATATTTCGGCGCCACTTCCAGCACCACGCGGTACTGATTCGACTGGGTAAAGATGGTCGACACCAGGCGTTGGCCGAAGGCGTTATACAACGCGGTATCGACGTCCGCCGCGGTGATGCCATAGCGGGCAGCCGCATCGCGGTTCAGCTCGACGTAGGCCACCTGCCCCTGATCCTGCAGATTGCTGACCACCGAACTGAACTCCGGCCGCTTTTTCAGCGCGGCCACCAGTTTTGGCGACCAGCTCACCAGATTTTCACTGTCAGCATCATCCAGCGAGAACTGATACTGATCCGGCGTGACCTGATCGTTTACCGTCAGATCCTGCGACGCCTGCATATACAGCTGGATGCCCGGCACGCTCTCCATGGCCTGCTTCAGTTCGGCAATCACCTGGTCGGCGCGCTCATCGCGCTGGTCAAACGACTTAAGGTTAATTTGCAGCCGTCCGCTGTTCAGGCTGGTGTTGGTACCGTCGATGCCGATGGTGGATGAAAGGCTCTCCACCGCCGGGTTTTTCAGCACGATAGCCGCCAGCGCCTGCTGACGTTTGGCCATTTCACTGAACGAGATATCCTGCGAGGCCACGGTGACGCCCTGGATCAGCCCGGTATCCTGCGACGGGAAGAAACCTTTGGGGATCACCAGATACAGCAGGCCGGTAAGCACCAGCGTCGCCAGCGCCACCAGCAGCGTCAGCCGCTGATGATTAAGCACGATGGTCAGCAGACGATCGTAACCGGCAATCAGCTTGTCAAAGAACTGGCCGCCTTTACGGTAGAAACGGCTCTGCCGCTCTTCGGGAATATGGCGCAGCAGATAGGCGCACAGCATCGGCGTTAACGTTAATGACACCACCATCGACACCAGAATCGACACCGCAAGCGTGATGGCGAACTCGCGGAACAAGCGCCCGACCACATCGCCCATAAACAGCAGCGGGATCAGTACCGCAATCAGCGAGAAGGTCAGCGAGATAATGGTGAAGCCGATCTGCGCCGAGCCTTTCAGCGCGGCCTGCATCGGGGTTTCGCCCTGCTCCAGACGGCGCGAGATGTTCTCCACCACCACGATGGCATCATCAATCACGAAGCCGGTGGCAATGGTCAGCGCCATCAGCGACAGGTTATTCAGGCTGAAGTCGGCGAGGTACATCACGCCAAAGGTGCCGACCAGCGAAAGCGGCACGGCAATGCTGGGGATCAGCGTGGCAGCCACGTTGCGCAGGAACAGGAAGGTGACCATCACCACCAGTGCAATCGACAGCATCAGCTCAAACTGGACGTCGCTGATCGAGGCACGAATGGTCTGGGTGCGGTCGGAAAGGATCTGCACCTTGACGCCATCCGGCAAGGCGGCCTGAAGGGTTGGCAGCTGTGCTTTAATCGCATCCACCACCGAGATCACGTTCGCGCCGGGCTGGCGCTGCACGCTGATCACAATCGCCGGGGAATTATTGGCCCACGCCGACTGATAGGTGTTCTCCGCCGCTTCCTGAATGGTGGCGATATCGTGCAATCGCAGCGCCGCGCCGTTCTGATACGTCAGGATCAGGTTGCCGTACTCTTCCGCCGTGCGCAGCTGATCGTTGGCGTCGATGGTCACCGAGTGATACTGACCGTCGAATCCGCCTTTCGAGCCGTTAACGTTGCTGTTGCCGATCAGCGTATTGACGTCTTCCAGCGTCAGCCCGTGGGCCGCCAGCGCTTTCGGGTCCATCTGTACGCGGATTGCCGGCTGATGTCCGCCCGCCAGCGTCACCATACCGACGCCGGAAATCTGTGACAGCTTCAGCGCCACGCGGGTGTTGACCAGGTCCTGCACTTTGATCAGCGGTAGCGTGTCCGAACTCGCCGCCAGGGTGATGACTGCGGTATCCGCCGGGTTAACCTTTTTGTAGGTCGGCGGGTTCGGCAGATCGGACGGCAACAGGCTGTCGGCGGCGTTGATCGCCGCCTGCACTTCCTGCTCGGCCACGTCCAGCGACAGATCCAGCGAGAACTTCAGGGTGATCACCGAGGATCCGCTGGAGCTGCTGGACGCCATCTGGCTCAGGCCTGCCATCTGCCCAAGCTGGCGTTCCAGCGGCGCGGTCACCGACGAGGCCATCACGTCCGGGCTGGCGCCAGGATAGAGCGTGGTCACCTGAATGGTGGGATAATCCACCTGCGGCAGCGCCGAGGTGGAGAGGAAGCGGTAGGCGAAGATGCCGGAGAGCAGCACCGCCACCATCAGCAGAATGGTGGCAACCGGACGTTCGATAAAGATGCGAGAGGGATTCATTGCGCTTTCGCGCTCCCGCTGGCGGTTTTGGTTTCTGCGGCGGTCACCACTTTCACCTTGCTGCCGTTGCTCAGACGATCGATCCCTTCGGTAACCACCTGCTCACCCGCGCTGACGCCTGAGAGGATCGCCTGCTGCGTGTCCCCCAGCGTTGGGCCGGTTTTGACCGCCTTGCGGGTCACGGTTTGGTCTTTATTGATCACATAGACAAAGCTGCCATCGCTGCTCAGCTGCAGGGCCTGGGCCGGGATCACCGTCGCCTGTTTCAGCGTGCCGGTTTGCAGCCGCAGGTTCACAAACTGGTTGGGATACAGCGTTTCGTCCTGGTTGGCAAACAGCGCTTTCAGCTTCACCGAGCCGGTGCTGGTATCAATCTGGTTGCTGATAAACTGCACGCTGCCGCTGGCCAGCTCGGCGTTGCCATCCTGATCGAAGGCGGTGGCGGGCAGGCTCTGGCCGTTGTGCAGCGACTTCAGCAGAACAGGAATGTTGTTCTGCGGCACGCTAAAGGTCACGGCGGCAGGCTGGGTCTGGGTGATGGTGACGATGCCGGTGGTATCGGTGGTGTGCACCATATTGCCCGCGTCGACCAGGCGTAAACCGGCGCGACCGGCAATCGGTGAGGTGATTTTGGTGAACTCAAGGTTCAGCTTAGCGGCGGCAATCTGTGCCTCATCGGCCTTGATGGTGCCGGCATACTGGCCAACGGTGGCAATCTGCGTATCCAGATCCTGGCGAGCCAGCGAGTCCTGGGCAAACAGCTTGCGGTAACGCGCCAGCGTCAGTTCGGCACTTTTCAGCAGCGCCTGATTCTGGCTTAAATCACCCTGATACTGCGCCAGCGTGGCCTGATAGCTGCGCGGATCGACCTGCGCCAGCACCTGCCCTGCTTCCACTTTTTGCCCTTCGGTAAACAGCACCTTGATCAACTGTCCGTCGACCCGGCTGGTGACCGTCACCGTCGAGTTAGCCACCACGGTGCCTAACGCAGTCAGATAGACCGGAACATCCGCCGTCGTGACCTCACCCGCGTGCACCGGCGTCACCGCACCGGCCATCATCCCCGGACCGCCAGGCCCACGCATACCGCCATGGCCCCCCGGTCCACCAGGACCACCCGCTTCTCCACCCCCGTGCGGCCAGAAACGCCAGGCAAGCAGGGCAACGAGGATGACCAGGATCAGTAAAATGATTTTTTTACGTCGGGAGGATGAGGTTTTCGAAGTCGTTGGGGTCATGAGGCTCTGTGGAGTCAAGTGAGGCAAAGGGTTCAACGGGGGCCGTTGCCCACGCCTGAAAAAGGTCAGGCCAGCAAAACTGGCCTGACGCTATTATGAGCGAGGGGGGTGATTAAATTCCATCCTCAGAGCGTAAGGATTTCGTAAGGAAATCAAGGGAATCATGATTTCCAACCACCGCCGAGCGCTTTATACAGTGTTATTTGCTGGTTCAACCGTCCTAACTGAGTGGTTATCAGCGATTGCTGCGCCGCATACAGTGAACGCTGCGCCACCAGCACGTTGAGGTAGTTATCCACCCCCTGCTGATAGCGGATATGGGCGAAATCATAGTTCCGTTGATTCGCCTGCTCATCCTGCTCTCTGGCCGTCAGTTCATCTTTGTAGGTGTCCTGTCCGGCCAGCGCATCGCCCACTTCCTTGAATGCCGTCTGGATCGATTTCTCGTAGTCGGCAATTTCAATTCGCTTCTGTAAATGCGCGATATCGAGGTTGGCCGAATTCACGCCGCCGTCGAAGATCGGCAGGTTGATGCTCGGCCCAAAGGACCAGGCAGCCGTGCCGCCTTCCAGCAGATGTCCCAGACTGCTGGAGGTTGATCCGCCGGAGGCCGTCAGGCTGATGCTTGGGAAGAACGCCGCACGCGCCGCGCCGATATTGGCATTCGCCGCTTTCAGCTCATGCTCCGCCGCGATGATATCCGGACGACGGGTCAACAGATCCGAAGGCAGACCGGATGGCGTCGCCGGGAAGTGCCAGTTTTTGTTCAGGCGGGCATTGGCCAGCATGTCGGACGGCAGATTGGTGCCGACCAGCAGCGCCAGCGCGTTGACGTCCTGATGCACCTGACGGGTATAAGACGCAACGTCCGCCTGAGCGGTGCGCACCGAGGTTTCCGCCTGCACCAGATCCTGCTCGCTACTGACGCCGCCATCCACGCTGCGTTTGGTCAGGTTGTACGAATCCTGCTGGCTTTTCACCGTGTCCATCGCCAGCTTCAGCAGCTCGTTATCCGCACACAGCGACAGATAGCCGGACGCCACTTCGGAGATCAGGCTGATCTGCGTGGCGCGCTGGGTGGCAGCGGTGGCCAGGTAGCTTTCCAGCGCCTGGTCACGCAGGCTGCGCAGGCGGCCAAAGAAATCCAGCTCCCAGGCGGTAACTCCCAGGCTGGTATTCAACTCATGGTAGGTCACCGGGCCGGTTGAGGCGGTGTTATACAGATTACCCGGAAGATGCGCGGCGGTCTGCGACGCGCTCAGATCCACCGAGGGCAGCAATGCGGCCCGGTCAATCTGCACCTGCGAACGGGCCACGTCGACATTCAGCGCGGCAACGCGCAGGTCGCGGTTATTTTCCAGCGACAGCGCAATCAGCTTGTTCATCACCGGATCGGTGAAGAAGTTCTGCCAGCTGATATCCGCGCCGTTTCCGGCCCGATCCTTGCCCTGCTGGCCATAATCTGCCGCCACCGGCAGCGCCGGGCGCTGGTACGTCGGCTCCATAGTACAGCCGCTGAGCACCAGCATCATCGCCATCGGCAGCGCGGCCAGGGTTAACGTCTTGCGTAGCATTATTTCTTCACCTCAATATGCGTTTTTTTCTTACCTGAGAAGCGTTGCGCCACCACGACGTAAAACATCGGCACGAAGAAGATGGCGAGGAAGGTGGCAGTGATCATCCCGCCGACCACAGCGGTACCGATCGAGTGCTGGCTCCCTGCGCCCGCGCCGCTGGAGATAGTCAGGGGCAGTACGCCAAGCACAAAGGCCATCGAGGTCATGATGATTGGACGGATACGCAGTTTGGCCGCTTCCATCGCCGCTTCCACCAGCCCTTTGCCCTCTTTCTCGTGCAGCTCTTTGGCAAACTCGACAATCAGAATGGCGTTTTTCGCCGCCAGCCCAACGGTGGTCAACAGCCCCACCTGGAAGAACACGTCGTTTTCCAGCCCGCGCATCAGCACCGCCAGAATGGTGCCGAGCACGCCCAGTGGCACCACCAGGATCACCGAGAATGGAATCGACCAGCTCTCGTACAGCGCCGCCAGGCAGAGGAACACCACCAGGATTGAGAGGGTATACAGCGCGGGCGTCTGCGAGCCGGAACTCTGCTCTTCATACGACAGGCCATGCCACTGCACCTTGAAGCCCGCCGGCAGTTTGGCGGCAATCTCTTCCACGGCTTTGGTGGCATCGCCCGAGCTGTAGCCCGCAGCCGGTGAGCCCATGATTTCGACCGCCGAGATGCCGTTAAAGCGCTCGTAACGTGGCGAACCGTATTCCCACTTGCCGCTGCCAAAGGCCGAGAACGGCACCATTTCGCCGCTGGTATTGCGGAAGTACCACTTGTTCAAATCTTCAGGCGTCACGCGTGAACCGGCGTTGCCCTGCAGATAGACCTTCTTCACGCGGCCGTGGTAGATAAACTGGTTCACGTAGGTTGAACCCCACGCGGTGGAGAGCGTGTCGTTGATGTCTTCCAGACTCAGGCCCAGCGCCCTCGCCCGCTCGTCATCAATGATCAGATGGTATTGCGGCTCATCTTCCATGCCGTTCGGACGGGTCGCCATCAGGCGCTTGTCCTGCGCGGCCATGCCGAGGAACTGATTACGGGCGGCCATCAGCGCTTCGTGGCCTTTGTTGTCGGTATCCTGCAGGAAGAAGTCAAAGCCGGTGGCGTTGCCCAGTTCCATGACCGCAGGCGGCACCAGGGCAAAAACTTTGGCATCCTGCAGCGAGCCGAAGTGCGCCATGGTGCGCTGCGCCAGCTTCTGCACGGTCTGTTCGCTGTTACGCTGCGCCCAGGGCTTCAGCAGCACAAAGGACATCGCGGTGTTTTCCCCGCGCCCGGAGAAGCTGAAGCCGTTCGGCGAGAACACCGAGCTGACTTCCGGCTCGTTCTTCAGCAGCCAGGACTGAATATCATCCAGCACCTGCTGCGTCCGTTCGCTGGAGGCGTTGGCGGGCAGCGTGGTCTGCATCATCATCACGCCCTGATCTTCATCCGGCAGGAAGGAGGTCGGCACGCGGGTGAACAGATAGCCGGTGGCCACCACCAGCAGCAGATAGATCACCAGGAACAGGTTACGCTTGGCGATCACATGGCCGACGCTGTTGCTGTAATGCAGCGTGCCGCTGTCAAACTTGCGGTTAAACCAGCCCGCCAGCCCTGTGGTTTTGTGATCTGCCGATCCTGGTTTCAGGATGGTGGCGCACAAGGCCGGGGTGAAGATCAGCGCCATCAGCACCGACAGGGCCATCGCCGAGACGATGGTGATCGAGAACTGGCGGTAAATAACCCCGGTCGATCCGCTAAAGAAGGCCATCGGCAGCAGCACGGCCGACAGCACCAGCGCGATACCAAACAGCGCGCCCTGGATCTGCTCCATTGATTTCAGCGTGGCGGCTTTGGGATCCAGCCCTTCGTCGTGCATCACGCGCTCGACGTTTTCCACCACCACGATCGCATCGTCCACCAGTAGCCCGATGGCCAGCACCATGCCGAACATCGTCAGGGTGTTGATGGTGTAGCCACAGGCCGACAGGATGCCGAAGGTCCCGAGCAGCACCACCGGCACCACCATGGTGGTGATCAGCGTGGCGCGCAGGTTTTGCAGGAACACCAGCATCACCACAAACACCAGCGCGATGGCTTCGAACAGCGTTTTTACCACTTCTTCAATCGACGAGCTGACCACCGGCGAGGTGTCGTACGGGAAGGTCACCTGCACGCCGTCCGGCAGCGAACCTTTGATGCCGTCAACGGTGGCGCGCACCGCGTTAATCGCATCCAGCACGTTGGCACCACTGGCCAGACGCAGCGCCATACCCGCAGACGGTTTGCCGTTATAGGTCGCGGAAATGCTGTAATCCTGTGGCCCCAAATCGACTTTCGCCACGTCACGCAGGCGCACCTGAGAGCCGTCCGGATTGACCTTCAGCAGGATGTTTTCGAACTCTTTCACCGACTGCAGACGGGTTTTACCGATGATGGTGGCGCTGAATTTCGCCCCCGGAATGGTCGGCAGGCCCGCCAGCTTACCGCTGGAGATCTGCACGTTCTGCTGGGTGATGGCGGTAGAAACATCGCTGGGGATCAGCTGATATTTATACAGTTTGGCCGGGTCGACCCAGATACGCATGCCGTATTCCGAGCCCATCACCATAAAGTCACCCACGCCTTTGGTACGGGAGATCGGATCTTCCAGCTTTGACACCAGCAGGTCGGCCAGGTCACCGTTGCTCATCTTGCCGTTGGTCGAGATCAGGCTGACCACCAACATAAAGTTGGCCTGGTACTTACGTACGTTGATCCCTTGCTGGGTCACTTCGGTCGGCAACTGAGATTCCGCCAGCGACACCTTGTTCTGCACCTGTACCTGGGCGATATCCGGATCGGTGCCCTGATCGAAGGTGACGATGATGGTGGCGCTGCCGTCGCTGTTACTCTGCGACTCGATATAGCGCATGTTATCGATGCCGCTCAGCTGCTGTTCGATAACCTGCACCACGGTGTTCTGCGCGGTTTCGGCGCTGGCGCCAGGATAGGTGACCTGCACCGAGATCGCCGGTGGCGCAATATTGGGATACTGGTTAATCGGCAGCTTGAGGATGGATAATCCACCGACCAGCATCACAATGATCGCCACCACCCAGGCAAAGATGGGGCGTTCAATGAAGAATTTAGACATCAGATTTCCTTACTGCGCTGAAGGATCGGTGATGGACAGATTGGCCTGAGGCGCGGCTTTGTCCTGACTTTCGCTGGCATTGACCTTCGCGCCGGAGCGGACGTTCTGTAAGCCATCGACGATCACCCGGTCGCCCGCTTTCAGCCCGGACGTCACCAGCCATTTGCCGTTGATCATCTCGCCGGTGGTAATGGTTTGCTGCGCCACGGTGTTATCCGCGTTGACCACAAAGACGTAAGGATTGCCCTTGGTGTCATGCATGATCGCCGGCTGCGGTGCCAGGATGCCGCTATCGGCCACGCCCTGCGGGAAGCTGGCGTGGACATACATGCCCGGCAGCAGCACCCTTTTCGGGTTCGGGAATGACGCGCGCATGGTCACGCTGCCGGTTCCCTCATCCACCGTCACTTCCGAGAACTCCAGCTTGCCCTGCCCGGCATAGGTCGAGCCGTCTTCCAGAGTCAGCTTCACCGCTGCCGCATTCTCGCCAACCTGCTTTAGCTTGCCGTCGGCCAGCGCCCGGCGCTGACGCAGCAGATCCTGCGAGGATTCGCTGACATCGACATAGATCGGGTCCAGTTGCTGAATGGTGGTCAGGTAACTGGTTTGGCCGTTGGTCACCAGTGCGCCTTCCGTCGACAGCGAGCGGCCGATATGCCCGCTAATCGGCGCGCGTACCTCGGTGTAATTGAGATTCACCCGCGCCGTTTCCAGATCTGCCTGCGCTTCACGCGCGGCAGCGACCGCATCGTCATAGCTCTGGCCGCTGATGGCATGCGCCGCCGCCAGCGGTTTATAGCGCTGCGCCAGCTTGCTGGCATTGGTTAAGGTCGCCTGCGCTTTGTCATACGCCGCCTGATAAGTGGCCGGATCGATCTGATACAGCGGCTGCCCGGCTTTCACTTCCGCGCCTTCGGTATACAGACGTTTAAGGATGATACCGCTGACTTGCGGACGCACTTCGGCCGTCCGCACGGCAGTGGTCCGTCCCGGCAGCTGGGTGAACAGCGTCACCGGCTCGCTTTTCAGCGTGGTGACGCCAACCGGCGTCGGCGTATTGCTGGCAGCACCGGGCGAGGCATTCTGGTCGCAGGCCGCCAGCACGAAAATCAGGCTGGCTGAGAGGATCTTTAAGCGCATGGTGAATTCTCAAGGTGAAAGGAAATGGAAATAATAATGAGAGTGATTATTCTCACAAAAGAGGGCAATTATAGGGAGGTCACCCGGTGAGAAGTGTTAAGTTTCCGCTAAGTTATTTATCAAAACGCTTCCAATAAGCTTTCCGTGCTTAATCCCGTGCTGACGGGCGCGCAAACGATTCCTTTTGTGCTTTTTTTGCTGCTGAATGCGCCCCTTTCAGCGCTACCAACAGTGAGAGGGGCTGGCACGCGCCGACGGAATGCGGTGTCGGATCGTGATGGCTTACCTTACCGTGCGAGCATTGAGATGGCTGTTTAGGGAGTGCAAAGAGTCAGTTAAGAGATGTGAGCAAGTTCGGCAAATCGCCCGATTTTTACGCGCTGTGAGGTTAAGCCTGGGGGACATGAGAGAGAATTTCAGGGTATTGAGGCTGCTACAACTGTTGAGGGTTATGAAGGTGTTGAGGGTGTTGAGGGGGATGAAGGTGTTGAGAGTGATGAGGATGTGAAGGCTGTTAACCGGTGAGTGTGCGATGCAGAGCAGAGTGCTGCCCTGCATCGCCTGAGAGGATTAATCGCTGTGGGCGGAGTACAACGCGTCCGGCGCCACGTTCATATGCTTCAGGACCGGGCCAATGATGTTACCGAACACCGGCGCGGCAACCGAGCCACCGAAGTGATCGCCTGCGGTTGGGTGGTTAATCATAATCACCAGCGCCACCTGCGGATTACTGGCGGGCGCGACGCCGGCGGTGTAGTTGATATAGCCGCCGTCATATTTTCCGCTGTCGCCCATCTTCTCTGCCGTACCGGTTTTAATCGCCAGACGATAGCCCGGCACCGCCGCACGCACCCCGCTTCCGCCCGGCAGCGCATCGCTCTCCATCATATGCACCACCGAACGCACGGTCTCTTCATCCGCCACGCGGTTGCCGATCACCGGCGGCGTCACCTTGGTGATCGACAGCGGGCGATAAATGCCGAAGGAACCGAGCGTGGCGTATTCACGGGCAATCTGCAGCGGCGTGACGCGCAGGCCATAGCCAAACGAGAAGGTGGCACGTTCGATATCCGCCCAGCGCTCACGGTGCAGCGGGAAGTAGCCGACGCTCTCACCGGTCAGCCCGAGGCCGGTCGGTTTCCCCAGCCCGAACGAGCTGAAGGTGTTGACCAGCACTTCGGCAGGCATCGCCAGCGCAATATGCGACACGCCGATATCGCTCGATTTCTGCAGGATGCCGGTCATGGTCAGGCGCGGCCAGTGGCCAACGTCGCGGATCAGATGACCGTTAACCCGGTATGGCGTGGTATCCAGCACCGAATCCGGGCGAACCAGTTTGCGGATCAGCCCTTCCATCACCACCAGCGGCTTCACCGTGGAACCCGGCTCGTAGCTGTCGTTAATGGCGGTATTGCGCATCTGGTTGGCGGAAACGTTGACGAAGTTATTCGGGTTAAATGACGGGTAAGACGCCATGCCGAGGATTTCGCCGGTATCGATTTTGATCAGCACCGCGGCACCGGAATCGGCCTTGTTCAGCAACACGCCGTCACGCAGTTTGGTGTACATGGTGTACTGATCGAATTTATCGATGCTGAGCTGCACGGTTGGCGGCTGACGCGGCGGTTCATAATTGATCATCGCCACGATATTACCGTGCGCATCCTGGCGGTATTTTTCCACCCCGGCAGTGCCCTGCAACACCTTATCAAAGCCCTTTTCTAACCCGGTCAGCCCGGTGTTATCCGCGCCGACAATGCCGAGCAGCGGCCCGGTGGCATCGCTCATCGGATAGAAGCGGCTGTCGTCATAAACGGTACTGATCCCGGCGAGGTGCAGCGTGGCAATATCTTTGGCGATGCCCAGCTCGATTTTGCGTCCCAGATACAGGAAGCGGCGTTTCGGGTTGGCGTTGATTTGCGCGGCAATCTGCTCAGGGCGTTGATCCAGCGCGTGGGCCAGATACTCCCACTTGTCGCTGGTGAAATCCGGATGGGCTTCCAGCACGCGTTGCGGATCGGCAATGATATCGCGCGACGGCACGCTCAGCGCCAGCGCCTCGCCATTGCGGTCCAGCAGCGTTCCCCGGTTGGTGGGCAGCGTGACGGTACGCAGCGAACGCTCATCCGCCTGCTTTTCCAGCATCGGATGGTTTAACAGCTGTAAATTGCCGACCCATATCAGCAGCAAAACCAGACAGCCGAACACCCCGAGGCAGATCAGACGGAAACGGACAGGATGAAACGGTGATTTTGCCTGGTCTTTTGCCAGTATCTTCTTTAAGCGCGACATGGATCTTCTACTGATGAGGACAGGATAACTGACTGGGAGTTATACAAAAAATGCCGGGGAGATGACAGGGAAACTGTGTTTCAGATCGTGAGTGAACTGTTGCGGGCTTCAGAGCATTATGCGCATTTTCAACAGGTTATCCAGCCAACCCTGTTTTACAGGCAAAAAAAACCTGCGCATCTGCGCAGGTCGGTGAAACAAAGCATAAAAACTTTTTGATGTTCACCCATCAATACCTCTGGGACCTAGACTGTAGCAATCTGGCCGCGTCACTCGCCAGCCAGCATTCGCAACAGTTCTCCGCAAACTGTAACCAGCTATGTGATTCTTAGGCAGTTTTGCAATCTTTCGCCTTTTTGATCTCCACCAGGCAGCTCATGGCGTTCGGCCCCTGGGTTAATGACGAGGTGCCGATATCCAGCGTCAGCACGTTCGGGTTGCCGGCGCGATCGTACGGTTGCCAGGCTTTACCAAACCCAGGGTCGAACCAGGCACCGGTGGCAATCAGTACCACGCTTGGGCTGATGCCATCCGACAGCCTGACGCCCGCCAGCATCCGCCCGCGATCGTTACTGACGTCAATCACATCGCCATCGGCAATGCCGCGCGCGGCAGCATCGTCCGGGTGCATCCACAGCGTTTCATGCCCGGCGGTTTTATTGGCCTGCACCGACGGCGTGGCGTCCATCTGGCTGTGCAGACGGTCGCTCGGCTGAATCGAGATCATATGCAGCGGGAAGCGCTGGCTGACCTCGGCCCCCAACCACTCTCGTGGCGGCTGCCATTCCGGATGCGGCGCAAAGTCGGGCAGCTGATAGCCGGCGATGGTTTCGCTGAACAGCTCAATTTTGCCACTGGCGGTTTTGATCGGATGGGCAAGCGGATCCTGGCGAAAATCCTCCATAAACACGAACGGCTTGCCGCCCTGCGGCACTTCCACATGCCCTTCTTTCCAGAAGGTGTCGAAATCCGGCCAGTCAATGCCCTTACGCTGGTGAGCCCCTGCGCACTGCTGATACAGATGTTCGATCCACTGCGCTTCATTGCGGTTTTCGGTGAAGGTTTCACGGTAGCCGAGGCGATCCGCCAGGTCAGCGAAAATATCGAAGTCGTTACGCGCCTGATGCTGTGGCTTAATCGCCTGATGCATTGCCAGCACGAAGCGGTCACGGGACGAGCCGCCAATATCGTTACGTTCCAGGGTGGTGGTCACCGGCAAGACGATGTCGGCCATCTTCGCTGCAGGCGTCCAGACAATGTCCTGCACGATCACCGTATCCGGCCGCTGCCAGCCTTCCACCAGCCGGTTAATCTGCTGATGATGGTGGAACGGATTGCCGCCTGCCCAGTGGATCAGACGAATGTCCGGATAGGTGTGCATCTGTCCCTGGAAGTGGTACGGCTCGCCGGGATTCAGCAGCATATCGCTGATGCGCGCCACCGGGATCGCCAGATCGGCAATCGGATTGACGCCGGTCGACATCATCGGTGCCGGCCCCTCCACGCGCGGGTTACCCACGCTGTTCATCGAGCCATGGCCGAAGGAGAAGCCCGCGCCCGGCAGTCCCGGTTGGCCGAGCATCGACGACAGCGCAATCATCATCCAGTAAGGCTGTTCGCCACGGTGCGCGCGCTGAACGGAATAGGAACAGGTGATAAAGCTGCGTTTGCCGATCAGCTGCTTCGCCAGTTGCTCAATGCGCTGCGCCGGAATGCCGGTGATGTCGCTGGCCCACTGCGGCGTTTTTGGCGTGCCGTCGGTTTCGCCCAGCAGATAGCTGCGCAGCTGCGGATAGCCCACGCAATGGGAGCTGAGGAAGGCGGTATCCACCGCGTTCAGCCGTTCCACTTCAAAGCCTAACGCCAGCATCAGCGCGACGTCGGTGTTCGGCCGGATCGGGATCCACTCGGCGTTGACAAACTCCGGGCAGTCATCACGCATCGGGCTGATATTGATTACCGTGGTGCCTTTGGCCGCCAGCTCCAGCAGCGCCGGCTTCAGGCTGTGCTGGCCGGCACCGCCCGAGGCAACCTGGCTGTTTTTCAGTGCCAGCCCGCCAAAGGCAACGAAGATTTCGCAGTGTTCCACCACGTTTGGCCAGTCGGTGACCCGGCCGGTCAGCGGCATATAGGTGCCAATCACATACGGCAGGAAGAACTGTGCCGCGCCCCAGCTGTAGTTACCCAGCTGATCGATGCCGCCGCCACCGGTAAAGTAGAAGCGGCGGATCAGCGTGCGGGCATGGTTTACGCGGCCCGCCGACGACCAGCCGTAGGAGCCGTTGAAGATCGCCGAGGGGCCGTAGCGATCGCGCACCCGGCGGTTCTCTTCCGCCACCAGATCCAGCGCGGTCTCCCAGTCCACCTCAACAAAGTCCTCACGACCGCGCAGCGTGCGGTCACTTTTTTCGCGCAGGGCTAACCACGAGCGGCGCACCATCGGCTTCCTGATCCGCTTATCCGAATAGACCAGTTCCGGGATGCTGTTGAGCATCGGCGACGGATCTTGATCGGCGAAAAACGGCTCACAACGCAGCAGTTTCCCGTCTTCGACAACGGCGGTGAAGGCGCCCCAGTGGGCGAGGTGCGGCACTCTTTTAATGGTCATATGGCGATCCGGCAGGCAAACAATTCTTTTTGGAAGGCCAGAATAGCCTTTTTTTGGAAAGCTGAATATAAACACGCCAATCTCATCGCCAGAATGGACTGAAATATCCAGCTTTGCGACACCGCTGGCATTCTGTGTGCTTGAAGTAACAGGGATTTTCCGCAACACTGAACAGCTATGTAAACGCTTACCCTGGAAGGCTCTTACCGATGGCTACGATAAAGGATGTTGCCAGGCTCGCGGGCGTTTCCGTTAAACGGTTTCCCGCGTTATTAACAACTCACCGAAGGCGAGTGAGGCGTCACGCCTGGCCGTTACCAGCGCAATGGATGAGCTGCAATACCACCCGAACGCCAACGCACGCGCCCTGGCGCAGCAGTCTACCGAAACCATGGGGCTGGTGGTGGGCGATGTTTCCGACCCGTTTTTTGGTGCGCTGGTGAAAGCCGTTGAGCAGGTGGCTTACGAGACCGGCAACTTTTTACTGATTGGTAACGGTTACCATAATGAGCAAAAAGAGCGTCAGGCCATCGAGCAATTGATCCGCCACCGCTGCGGCGCGCTGGTGGTCCACGCGAAAAAAATTCCCGACGCCGACCTGATCCCGCTGATGAAACAGATCCCTGGCATGGTGCTGATTAACCGCGCCCTGCCCGGCTACGAGCAGCGCTGTATTGCCCTGGACGATCGCTACGGATCCTGGCTGGCCACCCGCCATCTGATCCAGCAAGGCCATCAGAACATTGCCTACATCTGTTCGACGCACCCGATTTCCGATACCGAAGATCGCCTGCAGGGGTATTACGATGCGCTGAAGGAACATAATCTGCCGTGCAACGACCGTCTGGTGGCGCTGGGCGAGCCGGATGAAGTCGGCGGTGAACAGGCGATGACTGAGCTGCTGGGCCGCGGCAAGCAGTTTACCGCCGTCGCCTGCTATAACGATTCGATGGCCGCCGGCGCGCTGGCGGTGTTAAGTGATAATGGCGTGCGGGTGCCGGAAGAGATGTCGTTGATTGGTTTTGATGACGTGCTGGTGTCGCGCTACGTTCGTCCGCGCCTGACCACGGTGCGTTATCCGATTGTCACCATGGCGCAACAGGCCGCCGCGCTGGCGCTGGCGTTAGCCAATAATCAGCCGCTGCCAGAAGTGACCAATTTGTTCAGCCCGACGCTGGTTCGCCGTCATTCGGTAGGCACGCCGGACTGATTAACCGGCAAGCGATCGCTGGTAAAGCCGGACAGACCGGTCCGGATAATCCAGCGCATCGCCGATATACTGCCAGCCAAAGCGCTCGTAATAATCCGCAAAAGCCGCATACAGATACAGCTGGTCGTCGCCGCGCAGGCGGCTTTCCGCCATTACCTTAAGCTGCAACTGCTCGCTCAATCCGCGCCCGCGATAGCTTTCGTCCACGTATAACGCGGCCAGCCACGGAGACAGATCCTGACGGCTGATCAGGTCACAGCGCCACAATCCTACGGTTCCCACTACCCGGTCGCCGTCTGTCGCTACCCAGGTGATCGGCAGGTCCGCGCCGCTCAGGCTGCTGGCCAGAATGCTGGCAAAGAAGGGCCGGCTGTTTTCGCTGCCAAAGGCCTGCCATAACCAGTCGGTGACCGTGTCGATATGCTGTTTCGCCTCCGCCAGCGGCACAATTTTTAGCGTGCTCATACCAGCTTGCCCTGGAAAATCGGCACCGACTCAAACAGATAGCCATCAAAATCAGGGGCATCCGCGTCGGACAGTTCCAGCAGGGATTTCTTCACGTTTTCCAGGTGCTGCCACATCGCCTGCCACGAGCCCATCACATCGCGACGGCGCAGCGCGGCAAGGATGGTCTGGTGATCGCCCAGCCACTTCAGGCGGTAGCTCCGGGTTTCGATATGGCTGCGCAACTGCTGCCAAAGCGGGTTGTTCTCATGATGTCGCCAGATGCTGGTAACGGTATCCAGCAGCATCTGATTTTGCGTCGCGCCCGCCAACAGCAGGTGAAACATCTTGTCGTTGTCCTGGCTGGCATCGTTGACCGCAATCGCCTTCTGCTCCTGCTCAAGGATGCGCTTCAGGTTCTCAATGTCCGCTTTGGTGGCCATTTTGGCGGCAAAGGCGGCGATATTGCTTTCCAGAAGTTGCCGCGCCTGCAGCATTTCAAACGGGCCGACGTCGCTGCGGAAGAACGCTTCCTCTTCGTTGCTGATCTCAGAAGGAATGCGCATCACGTACACGCCGGAGCTTTGACGGATATCCACCGTCCCTTCCAGCTCAAGCATCAACAACGCCTCGCGCACGATGGTGCGGCTGACGCCCCAGGTTTCGGCAATGTTTCGTTCCGGCGGAAGTCGTGAACCAACGGGATAATGACCGTCGAGAATTTGCTGGCGCAGATGCTGTCCGATTTCCTGATACTGCTTCTTCTCTTGACCCGCCGCGCCCTTTTCCACGTATTCACCCTTAGCTCGTTAAACATCCTGCCGACCGTGCTTTCCATAATTGCGCACTCTCCTGCTGCGGTCGGCAAGGTAATCTGCCTAGTTTACCAAAGCCAGCGCCTGATCGAGTACTTTTGCTCCATTAAGCGTGCCATAAGCCAGGGTATCAATCACCGCGATAGGAATGTGATAGCTGTCGGTCAGCTTGCGGTTCTCTTCCAGCTTGAAGCGAACCTGCGGCCCCAGCAGCACGGCCACCACGTCCGGGCCATAATTTTGCAGCTCGTCGCGCAGATTCTGCTCAGGAATGGCATAAATCTGGTATTCCAGACCGCGCGCGACCGCTTCTTTTTCCATCCGCGTCACCACCATCGAGGTGGACATGCCTGCGGCGCAGGCTAATACGATACGTTTCATGGTCATTCCTTATTTCATTTCATCATCAAGGGAAAGGGTGAGCTGTCGGCTGTCACGGCGCTGGCGATACCAGTGCGCTGATTTTTTCAGGCGGCGCTGGCGGTCGTTCTCCAGCTCGATTTCCACCAGCCCGTAGCGGTTCTTAAAGGCGTTCATTGGCGAGACGTTGTCGGTAAAGGCCCACAGCATATAGCCCTGGCAGTTAGCGCCATCTTCACGCGCCCGCAGCGTCTGGTAGAGATGCTCGGCGATAAAGGCGATGCGATAGTCATCCTGGATCTGCCCTTCCGCGTTTTTGAATTGCGCTTCATCTTCGATGCCCATTCCGCTTTCGGCGACAAACCACGGAATGTTGCCGTAGTCGTTTTTGATGCGCATCGCCATGTCGTAGATGATGGTCGGCTGAATTTCCCAGCCGCGGGATTTGTTCATCCGCCGGCCCGGCAGTTCAAAATGCTCGTAATAGTAAGCGGGATGGAACGGCGTCTCGGGATGCCAGGCACGGGATGGTGCTTTGACCCGATGCGGGTAATAGAGGTTGATGCCCACCTCATCCACCCGATACTCGGCAATCAGCTGCAGCTCTTCCGCGCTGACATCCCAGCTGACCTGATGTTTCGCCAGCAGCGCCACCAGCTCCGCCGGGTACTCGCCTTTGATCGCCGGGTCGAGGAAAACGCGGTTGTAGAACAGATCGTACATGGCTGCGGCCTTCACATCGTGCGGCGCAGACGACCGCGGATAGGTCACTTCCGGATTAAGGATGGTGCCCACCGTGCCGGGATAGCCCTTCTCGCGGTACAGCTTGACCACTTTGGCGGTGGCCAGGTTTTTGTGGTGATTCCACTGCATCCACTTCGAGGTGTTTTGCTCATACGGCCAGCGTAGCGCATCGAGATAGACGCGGGTTTGCACCACAATCGGCTCGTTAAAGGTAAACCAGCGGGTGACCTTGCCGGCATAGCGTTCAAAGACTTTTTCCGCATACAGCAGATAGAGCTCAACGACCCTTTTTGAGCCCCAGCCGCCGTACTGCTCCAGTAATACCGCCGGCAGTTCGTAATGTTCCAGGCACAGCATCAGCTCAATGCCCTGCGCCTGCATCTCGGCAATCAGCGCGTCGTAATAGCCGGCGTACTCCTCATCCACCACGCCGTTTTCATAGTCGGTCAGGAAGCGCGACCAGTTAATCGACGTGCGGTAGTGGGTCAGTCCCGCCGCCTTCATCAGCGCCACGTCTTCCTTGTAGCGGTTGATAAAGTCGGTGGCGACCGCCGGACCATAGCCGTTATGCCAGACGTGCCGGTCGTTCTTGTACCAGGCATCCAGCCAGGAGTCCTGCCCGTCTTTTTTCCCGCTCCAGCCTTCGGTCTGCCACGCTGATGCGGCCGCACCCAGCATAAAATCGTCAGGAATGTTGATGGTGACCTTACTCATTACGTCTCCTTAGTTTTGCGCGAATTCAGGTTGCAAGGCTTTCGCTTCAGCGGCTTCAGCACGGCGCGCGGCAATTTTCACAAACGGCACATAGATCACAATGGACACCAGAATGCAGATGATTTGTGTCACCACCGCACCCATCGATCCGGCGGTGGAAAGCCAGGCATTGATGATGGGCGGCGTGGTCCAGGGCACCATCACCACCGCTTTGCCGGCAAAGCCCATCACCGTGGCGAAGTAGCCGATCGAACCGGTGATCAGCGGCGTGATGATGAACGGGATAGCGAGGATCGGATTCAGCATGATCGGCATGCCGAAAATCACCGGTTCATTGATATTGAACAGGCCAGGACCGAAGGAGAGCTTGGCAATTTCGCGCATCTCTTTGCGTTTGGTCGCCAGCATCACCGCGCTGAGCAGGCCAATGGTCAGCCCGGAACCGCCGATGCTCATATACACATCCCAAAACGGCATGGTGATGATGTTTGGCGCCTCTTTGCCCTGCTCAAAGGCGTTCATGTTGACCAGAATCGCCCCCAGCAGCAGCGGCTCACGGATCGGTTTCACCATCTGGTTGCCGTGAATGCCGATCACCCAGAACAGCTGAGCAACAAACATCAGCAGCAGAATGCCCCACAGGCTCTGCACCACCGACTCCAGCGGCTCCTGCACCACTTTGTACACCGCATCGTAGAGATACATGCCGGTGAAGCGATGGAAGATAAAGCCGAAGGTGGCGATCGCCGAGACGGTGATGATGGCCGGGATCAGCGCCGAAAACGAGGCGGCGACGTTAGGCGGCACGGTGTCCGGCATTTTGATTTTCAGCCGTTCGACGTTCTCCAGGCGGCAGTAAATTTCCACCGAGAGGATGGCGATAAACATGCCGAGGAACAGGCTTTTGGTGTCGGAGAACTGTTTCGCCAGCACATCGGTGACCAGATGCATCTGCCCATCGACCAGCATGGTGAGCGTGGTTGGCGTCACGGCGATAAAACAGATGATCGCCAGCAGGCCGGGAAACAGCGTTTTTATGCCGTTGATTTTGCCCAGCTCAATACCGATCAGGAACACCGCGCCGATATTGAGAAAGCTCAGGGTGGCGTAGTTGATGCTGGTGGTAATCGGTTTCAGCTCGGCGAGAAAGCCCAGTGCCTGAATGCTGGCGAGGCCGTTTTTCCCGTCCAGTACCATATTGGAGATCAGCACCGAGAACGCGCCGACGATGATGACCGGCATCAGGGTAATGAACGAAGACTTGATCGCCATGATGTAGCGATAGCTGTTGAATTTGGTGGCGAAGCTGCCTAAAGAGTCGATGAGTCGATCCTGTAGAGACATGCGTAATACCCTCAGAAGTAAGTGGTGAAGCGTCCCGATATTTTTTCGCCCTGCGGAAGTCCGTTCTTGTGGCATACCAAAAATAGCGAAACCGAACTTATTTTCTGTGACAAAACCCGCAGAAGTGCATATTGGCATTCCGATAGGATGTATTTTCATTATTTGGCATACCAATACCGGAGGCAGGAATGGATTTTGAGCAAACCATGATGGAGCTGTTGATCAGTGCAGGCGAGGCGCGGTCTCACGCGATGAGCGCGATTCAGTTCGCCCGCAAGAAGCAGTGGCAGCAGGCGGATGAGGCGCTAGCCGCGTCGCTGGAAGCATCGAAAGGCGCGCACCATATCCAGACCCAGCTGATTGGCGCTGATGAAGGCTGCGGCAAAGTGCCGGTGACGCTGATTCTGGTCCATGCGCAGGACCATCTGATGAATGCGATGCTGTGCCGCGATCTGGCGGAGGAAATTGTGTTGCTGCGGAAGGAGTTACTGGGTGGAGAGCGTCTGACCGAGGCCTGAACCCGGCCTGCGGTTAGCCGCCTGAAACCCAGGCGGCCGGTTCACAACGCAAGGGATGCCGCTTACAGCTCCAGCGCCAGCAGTTCCTGTATGGTTTGCGGGCGGCGGATCTCACGCGGCTGGCCCGCTTCAAACAGCACTTCCGGCAGCAGCGGGCGGCTGTTGTAGTTAGAGGACATCGACGCGCCGTAAGCGCCGGTGTCATGGAAGACCAGGTAATCACCCGGTTTAACCTGCGGCAGCGCGCGGGTTTCCACCTTACCGCCTTCCAGCTGAGTAAACACATCGCCTGATTCGCACAACGGCCCGGCGACCACGCTGTCGACGGTGTTCTGCTCATCCAGCGGGCGGTCATCGCCGGCGATGGCCGAAATATGGTGATAGCTGCCGTACATCGCAGGACGCATCAGATCGTTAAAGCCGGCATCCACCAGCACAAAGTGACGGCTGCCCATCGCCTTCACCGCACGCACTTTGGACACCAGCACGCCAGATTCCGCCACCAGGAAGCGACCCGGTTCAATTTCCAGCTTCACCGGGTGGCCGAGATGTTTTGCCACGCGCTGACGGGCCGCATCCCACAGACCGAAATAGTGTTCGGTATTGATCGCCTCTTCACCGAAGCGATAGGGGATCGACAAGCCGCCGCCCGCCGAGATGGCTTCCAGATCGTGACCTAAGCCAATCACCTGATTAACCATCGCATCACACACCTGCTCCAGGTGGGCATAATCCACGCCGGAGCCGATATGCATATGGATGCCGACCAGCTTCAGCTTGTGTTGCTGAATGGCTTCCAGCGCCAGCACCAAATCGGTATACCAGATGCCGTGCTTGCTGTTTTCGCCGCCGGTATTGGTTTTCTGGCTGTGGCCGTGACCAAAACCGGGATTGACGCGCAGCCACACCGGATGGCCTTCAGACACCTCGCCCAGCTGGTGCAGCATATCGACGGAACCGGCGTTGACCGGGATTTTCAGCTCGGCCAGACGTGCCAGCGTCGGCTCATCCAGCACGTCGGCGGTGAAGACAATCTCGTCGCCGCCCGGTGTGAAGCCGGCCACCAGCGCACGCTCAATTTCGCCCAGCGACACCGAATCCACCTTCACGCCTGCGGCGCGCATCAGGCGCAGAATATGGATGTTGGAACAGGCTTTTTGCGCAAAGCGCACCACATCAAACTGCTGCAGCTGCGAGATACGTTCGGCAATGACGCTGGCGTCATAGGCCCAAACCGGTCCACCGTACTGGCGCACCAGCGGCAGCAGGTTGTCACGGGTTAAAGCGGTTTGGGTGTTGGTAAGTAAGCGTGGCATCGGGACTCTCCTGAAGATAATAAGGCTATTACGCCACAGCCTGAACAGGATGAAAAATATCTGTTTTAACGAAGTCTATTCATCCATGATATGGCTTCAATCGTCTCCAGGAAAAAAGTATGGCTGGCATTACGCTGCGACATATCGAAATTTTTCACGCCGTGGTCACCGCGGGCAACCTGACGGAAGCCGCTGCGTTGCTGCATACCTCGCAGCCCACCGTCAGCCGCGAACTGGCGCGTTTCGAAAAGCTGGTCGGCCTGAAGCTGTTCGACCGCGTGCGCGGCCGTTTGCAGCCCACGGTGCAGGGCCTGCGGCTGTTTGAAGAGGTTCAGCGTTCCTGGTATGGCCTGGACCGGATCGTCAGCGCCGCCGAAGGCCTGCGCCAGTTTCGTCAGGGTGAACTGTCAATTGCCTGCCTGCCGGTGTTTTCGCAGTCGCTGCTGCCGCTGTTTTGTCGGCCCTTTTTGCAACGCTACCCGGACGTCAGCCTGAACATTATTCCGCAGGAATCCCCGCTGCTTGAAGAGTGGCTCTCCGCGCAGCGCTACGATTTGGGGCTGACGGAAACCCGCCTGACGCCGGCCGGAACCGAGCGCACCGAGCTGTTTACCGGTAATGAGGTGTGCGTGCTGCCGGACGGTCATCCGCTGGCGGCGAAAGCCTGCTTAATGCCGGAGGATTTTGCCGGTGAGGATTACATCAGCCTGTCGCGAGCCGACAGCTATCGCCAGCTGCTGGACAATCTGTTTCATGAGCAGGGCGTGCAAAGGAGGATGGTGCTGGAGACGCACAGCGCGGCGTCGGTGTGTTCGATGGTCAGAGCCGGCGTCGGCGTGTCGATCGTCAACCCGCTGACCGCACTGGACTATGCCGGAAGCGGCGTGGTGATCAGGCGCTTCAGTATTGATGTGCCCTTTACCGTCAGCCTGGTCAGGCCACGCCACCGCCCTTCTTCGGCGCTGGTTGAGGCTTTCTGCGCCCATTTACTGCAGCACATCAGCCTGGTTAACCAGCGCCTTGCGGCGTTATTGCATTAAGCGTTGACGGTCTGCGCCTGTCCACGCGACGGACGGAAGGTAATCAGACAGAGGATCAGGCCGCCGACCGCCAGCACGGCGGCCGCCACCGGCACCGCCGTCAGGCCATAACCGCTGCCAATCACCGCGCCACCGGCCCAGGCACCAAAGGCGTTCCCGACGTTAAAGGCGGAGATATTCAGCGTCGACACCAGGTTCGGCGCCTCTTTACCGTGACGCACCACGTTGATCTGCAAACCCGGTACGGTGGCAAAGGTGGCCATCGCCCACAGGAACAGCGTCAGTTCGGCCAGCCACAGCGCATGGCTGGTCCAGCTGAAGATCAGTGAAAACACCGCGATCAGCGAGAAGCTCAGGATCAGGCTTAAGGACAGCTTGCGGTCTGCCAGCTTGCCGCCCAGAATATTGCCCACCGTTAACCCACCACCAATCAGGAACAGCGTCCAGCTGACGCCTTTGTCGCTGATACCGGTCACCTGCAACAGCAGCGGCGCAATATAGCTGAACAGCGCAAACATCGCGGCGGCAAAGAACACCGTCATCAGCAGTGACAGCCACAGCTTGCCGTTCGCCAGCGCGCCAATTTCGCTGGCAAGGTGCACCGGCTTTTCATCGCGATTGGTGGGCAGGCTGACAATCAGGCCAATAAATGCCAGCACGCCAATCACCGACACGCCCCAGAAGGTGGCGCGCCAGCCGTACAGCTGACCAAACCAGGTGCCCAGCGGCACGCCAAGCACGTTCGCCAGCGTCAGGCCGGTAAACATCAGCGCCACCGCCGACGCCTGCTTGCCTGGCGCAACCAGACTGGCCGCAACCACCGCACCGATGCCGAAGAACGCACCGTGACAGAGGGCGGTAACGACGCGCGCCATCATCAGCAGGTTGTAGCTATAGGCCAGCGCACAGAGCCCGTTGCCAATAATGAAAATCACCATCAGCAGCATCAGCGTGCGTTTGCGCGGCAGCTTCGCCGTCAACAGCGCCATAATCGGTGCGCCAATGGCCACACCCAGCGCATAACCGCTGATCAGCCAGCCGGCGGAAGGAATGGAGACGCCGAGGTCTCCCGCCACTTCCGGCAGCAAGCCCATAATGACAAATTCCGTGGTGCCGATAGCAAACGCACTCAGCGCCAGCGCCAGTAAGGAAACAGGCATGTCACACTCTCCAAATAAATAACGGTCAGGCCATAAGCCCGAGGGGGCGTTCCCGGTTGCGGGGATTAAAAGTTTGATTCAGATCACATTAGCAATTAAAGCACAGCTTACCGGCGGCTTATAGATCGGGTCTGTCAAAGGTCTGTTGCTGATATCGCAATAATCGGCAAACTTTTCAGCAGTAAGTGTTATCCCGCTGAATTAACGGGTTAAAAAAACAGCGAAATTGCCATTTTTACGAAATCTTTATGGTCTATAATTTGCTTCATCCGGCTGTTACATAATACTTTCTGAACAATAGCTTCTAAGATTGATCTGACTTTTCCCGCTTCGGGCGACGACAGATTGCCATCTGAGCCAGAAGCCGTAGGCTTTGAGCCTTGTTCAAATGATTAAAGTTTTGCGATGAAGAGCCGATACCTCGAATGGATTCACGGGCGTTTCCTGAGCTGTGCTTGATCGATTCATTACCGAGGAAGAAAGATGCGACGCGCTGTTTGCCTGCTTGCCCTGTTAGCCAGTGGCTGTTCGGTAGGAAAATATGAGTACAGCAAAGAAGCCGAAAAGCGGGTGGATATGACTGTCACCGGCATTCCGACCGTGCTCGGCGTCGGCACGCTGGGCACCACCATTCCGCTGACCGCGGACTACAGCCTGACCGCCGCACACGTCGCCAAATTCTCCCTGTATCGCGTCAAATCCTACCATCCTGAATGCGACCTTGCGGTGGTTTACCACAAGAATGGCAATGTCCCGCCGCCGCATTTCCGCAATGGCCACATTGGCGACAAAATCAATCTGTATGGCTACAGCTTTATCTCGGCGATGCCGGTGGCCTCAACCGGCACCAACCTGGTCAATACCGGGCTGAAGAACGACTGGAACAAGGTCAGCTGCGTGGTGGTGGCATCCGATGCGGGCGTGGTGAAGGGCATGTCCGGCGGCGCGGTGTATAACGCCTCGGACGATTCCATTGGCGGAGTGATTGTCGGCTATTCCAGCCGCATCAACGACCTGAAGTCGGGCAAAGAGCTGTATAAAAACGTTTCCCTGTACGTGCCTTATGCCCGCTTTAAAGACTGGCTGAACGACGCGATCAAATCATAGCCTCGCCCACATCATCGATCGGACAGCATAAAATCAACTGCCGCAGCCGCATGGATCGCGGTGGTATCGAACACCGGGATCGGGCAATCTTCCGCCTGCAGCAGTAAGCCAATTTCGGTACAGCCAAAGATAATACCTTCCGCGCCCTCGGCCACTAACCCGGCAATCACCTGTTGATAATATGCTTTCGACGCCGGGCTAAACTCGCCCAGACAGAGCTGTTCAAAGATGATGCGGTTTACTTCCTGCCGCGCGGCGGCATCGGGCACCAGGGTTTCAATGCCAAACTCGCTGGCCAGCGGCCCGCGATAGAAATCCTGCTCCATGGTGTAGCGCGTGCCCAGCAGCGCCACGCGGGACATCTTTTGCTGCTGAATGGCTTTGGCCGTGGCTTCCGCGATGTGCAGAAAAGGCAAACCGCTTTGCTCGACGATCGGCGCGGCGACTTTGTGCATGGTGTTAGTACAGAGCACGATGCCTTCCGCGCCGGCTTTTTTCAGCGCCAGCGCCGCATCGGCCAGCATCTGCCCGGCCCGATCCCAGTCGCCGCTGGCCTGACAGGCTTCAATCTCATGAAAGTCCACGCTGTACAGCACCAGCTTCGCCGAGTGCAGGCCACCCAGCCGCTGTTTGATCCCTTCATTGATCAGGCGGTAATACGGCACGGTGGATTCCCAACTCATGCCGCCAATCAGTCCCAAGGTTTTCATCATCGCGTCCTGGTGAAGGGCTAAATATCAGTCCCTCACTATTCCGCATTCTTCACTGCGGATCAATTTATCAGGCAGGAACCCACGGACCTTTTACTTCGCTATCAGAAAAACCTTCCGCCAGAATGCGTACCGTTGCGTCGCGCGGGGTGTTATCGCCCTGCCCCTGAATGCTGACGATATCTTGCGGGCAGGCGGAGAAGGCTACAAAGCAATCCATCTCGGCACGCAGCACGATGTAATCGCCCGGCCGGGTGACCACCGGTAGCGTTTTCAGGGTGAGGCCATCCGGCTGCACCTGAATATTCATAAAGATATTAAAGGAGGCCAGGTTGCCATGCGGCAGCGTCACACCCAGCTCGGCCATCCCTTCGTGCAGATTGTCATGGCAGTTACGGTGCGGCTCGGTACAGCCCAACAGCTCATAGCGACGGGCATCGCAGGCGGCCATAAAGGTATCGTGGACGCCAGGCGAGGTGTCGGCAACCACGGTCAAAATGGGATGGCGCTGGTTGGTGATAAAGCTGTCGCCGGTCTTCGGGTTCAGGCGCTGGTTCCAGACACGGGTCGCCTCCATACACATGTATTCGCTGACGTCATCGGCGTTATAGGCCCAGCAGTCGACAACCTGGGTGCCGTGGGTATTGATAACCTGCACCGCTTCGCCTTTTTTCAGGCGGAACGCTTTGCCATGACGCGCCGGGACAAGGTGTTCTTCGCGGCAGAGTGAGTCTTGTTGCATCGGATGCTCCTGGTTAGCCCGGCGAACGGGCGAGATAACGGGTCATCCGCCTCTCGGCCCGGCGGGCAAGATGATCGATAACGCTGCAAAGCAGCCAGTAAATCAGCGCCACCGCCAGATAGATCTCCAGCGGCGCGTAGGTTTCGGAAATCGCCTGTTTGGCGGCATACATAAATTCAGGCACCGACACCACCGACAGCAGCGCGGAGTCTTTAATCAGCCCGATCAGCAGCCCAACCAGCGGCGACAGCATCTGCGGCAGGGTTTGCGGCAGGATCACATCGCTGAAGGTGCGGAACCGTCCCAGCCCGAGAACGCGGGATGCCTCCCACTGACCGCGCGGCAATGCCTCAAGCCCGGCACGCAGGACCTGCGCGATATAGGGCGCGTAATACAATGTCAGTGCCACTACGCCCACCACCGGTGAGGAAAGGGTGATGTCGTATTCGGGCAGCACAAAATAGAGCAGATAAATCACCACCAGCAGCGGCAACCCCAGCGTAACCGAGCTGTAGAAACGCAGCAGCGGTTGCCAGAACGGCGCAGCCCGCATCAGTAACAGTGCCAGGGTTGAGCCGGCAATCAGTGAGGCGATCGCCGCCACCACGCAAAGTTGCAGCGTCACCAGCATGCCCTGCCCCAGCGAAGGTGCAGCGGTAATAATTGCCTGCCAGTCCATTACGCTCTCCCCCGCTGTTCCAGCCAGCGCGCCGCCCGGATAAGCGGCAGCGCAATCAGTAAGTAACCCAGCGAAACCAGCAGCATCACCTGCGTGGCCTCATAGCTGCGGGCAATGACAATCTGCCCGGCATAGGTTAGCTCGGTCAGGGCGACCACCGATGCCAGCGGCGTGGTTTTCAGCAGGATGGTAAATTCATTGACTAACATCGGCAGGCTGGCGCGCATCACCTGTGGATTGATGATGTACCACCAGGTCAGCCAGCGGCTCAAACCCAGCGTTCTTGCCGCCTCCAGCTGGCCGCGAGAAACCAGACGCCGGTTTACCCGCAGGATTTCGGCGACATAGGCGCCGCTGTTCATGCCAATCGCCACAACGGCGGCCAGCAGAGGCTGGCCGCCCAGGCCTAACAACGGCAAGGTAAAGAACACCACAAAGAGCTGGACGATGGCGGGCGTGCCGCGCATCAGGCTGACATACAGTCGCCCAATCAGACGCGGCGGCCAGCTGCGGCAGAGTTGCAGGTAGCAGCCGATTTGGCCGAGTACCAGACTCACTAACGCCGCCAACGCAGTCAGTTCAAGCGTGACCAGTAAACCCCGGCCCAGCTCAGGCAGTCCTGCGGTGACTTCTGCATCCAGCCCCAACATCGCGTTATCCGCCCGTAAAGTCGTGAAGATTTTCCGCTACCGACAGCAGCAGCGGCGCCGGCTTATCGTTACCTTCAATGCCGGTACAGCAGGCCGAGGCGATAAACAGCGTATCCTGCACCACGCGGCAGGTAATGCTGTCGCCGGCTTGGGTCAGGTTCGGCTGTGGCCGAATGTCACCGTTGCGGGCCAGCTCAACATGCATAAACAGGTTGATCGGATCCGGCAGCTTCGGCACCGCCATCTGCAAACGAACCAGTTCCGCTTGTACCGCGTCATAGCAGCCCTGCTGCCCCTGATAGCCCTGCGCGCTCAGCCATGCCGTGGTCGAGGCGGGCAGCAGCAAATCGTGGCGGCGAACGCTGTCTTTCCCCAGCACCATCACCGGACGGCGGCGGTTGTTGACCATGCGCATCCCCGAGCCCAGCAGATAGCTGTTGCTGAACACGCGTGTGTGGTGGACCGACAGCCAGACATTCGGTTCAGCCAGGCTGAAACCATACAGGGACGCGACGGCACCGGCGTCTGCCGCAGCGATCCGCAGCAGCTGGCCGCGCAGCACTTTGATGCTGCCGACGGTTCCCGCTGCAACCCGGACGGGTTCAGCCAGGGTACGGGGAGTATCAGAGGCAAAGCCTTCTTTCATTAACAGCATTTCAGGCCTCGCTTAGGGTGTAACGGTCAGAAACGGTGATATCAATCGGGGTGACCTGCAGGCCGTTACCCGGAATAATGTCCTGCGGGCAGGAAGAGACGGCGCAAATGAGGTCGCACAGGGCTTCGAACACAATGCTGTCGCCGGCGCGGCTGTTAGGGTCGGTCACTTCCATCCGGCCATCGGCGGTCACCGGGCCATTCTGGAACAGGTTAAACGGCTCCGGCAGGCTGTAGTAAGTGACGCCAAATGGCTTCATGCCTTCCAGCAGGTTATCAACACAATTGCGGTGCCCTTCGACGCCGAAATCGATACTGAAACGCGTACGATCGCAGGCGGGCACGTTGGCATCGTGGATGCCAATGCTGTCCGAGACAATCTTCAGCATCGGCCGGTTTTCACTGGACCACAGCGCATCGCCCGGCTTAAAGAACAACGAGCGCAAGTGCTGACGGGTGTGAACCGGTGAAAGCTTCTCCTGGATATTCTCAGCGCTGACGGCGACAAAGTCGGCCGCCTGCTGGCCGAGGGTGTCGATAACGGTAATAAACTGGCCTTTACGCACGGTGAACGTCTGGCCGTGTCCGGCGGTAACATGGACATGTTGCTGGCACATAGTCTTATTCCTGCGGGATAAAGTTATCGGCAGGCACGACGATCGTGGTACCAAGGTATTGCTGCTGCAGTTTGGCCAGCTCGCCCGATTTCTGCATCGCCAGAATATGGTCACTGATGGCTTTGTTCAGCGCGACATCGTCTTTACGGGTAGCCCATGCCATCCACTGCGACGGACCCACTTCGCCCACCTGGCTCAGCTTAGCCGGGTATTTTTTGGCGACCGGGGCCAGCACCGCAATATCATCGATAACGAAATCGGCACGTTTGGTCATCAGGGCGCTGACCGTCTGATCCAGCGTATCCACGCTGATAATCTCAATCGGCTTCAGGCCTTTGCTTTTCAGCGTTTCGTTGAAGGTTTTCAGCAGCTGCTCGGGCACGCTGGTGCTTTTCGCCGCGCCGCGCAGGCCGGCCAGCGATTCAATGCTCAGCGGCTTAGCGCTGAATTTTCCGGCTTCATCTTTGCGGATCAGAATGCCGTTAACGGTTTTGCTGTAGGGAACGGTGAACAGCACTTTTTTTGCCCGCTCGGCATTGACGTTCAGCGAGGAGCCTTCGGCATTGAACGAGCCGGAAATCAGACCTGGGATGATGCCGTTGAACGCGGTCTTCTGAAAATCGAGTTTCACGCCGAGATCTTTCGCCACCGACTGCATGATCGAGACGCTGTAGCCGATGATTTCGCCTTTATCGTTGGTGTACTCATACGGCGGAAAAGTGGGGTCAATACCGACGGTCATTTTGCCGCTGGCTTTGATGTCCGCCAGAGTATCTGCCTGAGCGAGGCCGCTGGCGCCTAAGGTCAGCATTGCAGCGAGGAGAAGCGTTATTTTTTTCATTGGTGTTTCCCATGGTGTTGGTGAAGTGCCTGTCAGAGCTAATTCACCTTTCGTGCCAGTTTTGCGCTGGCCCGTTTTCACGGGAGAGGAGGAAATTCCTTTTTCCTTTAAAATCACTGAGAAACAATTGTTTCTTTAGTGGGTAATATTTTTTCTCGGGTTTCTTTGGCCCTGTTTTCGCCATTTTTGACGGTGATTGAGGTGAACGTTGACGGTGCAATAACGCGCGGCGATTGCACTAAAAGCGTGCAGCTATTCCAGTTCGTCGAGCCACTGGTGGATGTTTTCGATCAACGCCAGCCGATCGCTACTGGCTTTGCCTTTCTCACGGGCCACCAGCGAGCAGAGAAGATTGCAAATGCCTGACAGAGAGGCGGTGCTGTCAAAGATCAGGCTGCCTTCCGTGTGGCAACGGATGATCCAGCTGGCCTGCTTCGCCGGTTTACCGGAGAGCACATCCGACAGATAAAGCATCGGCACCTTCAGCTCATTTAAGGCGTTCATCGCGCTATTCAGAGCCGGCATACGACGCCGCAGTCCGACGCAAATCGCCACATCTTCCGGGCCTAATGCGGCCAGAGATTCCGCCAGTGAATCCCCTGCTTTTGGCAGCAGCTGTACGTCGCGATGAACATGAACCAGATCGCGGTAGATCAGCGAGGCGATGGTCTGGCTGTGCCGCCAGCCAAGCACCGCTACGCGGCGCGCTTGAGCAATCGCGCTGACCACATCGGCCAGCTGTTGGGCATCCAGCGAACGGTAGGTATTAACCAGGTTGGCAATTTCGCGCTCCAGATGGCTCTGGATCAGCGAATCCAGGCCCGAGGTTGCCTGAAACTGTTGCAGATAAAGGGGCGATCCGCCGCTTTGCAGCTCGCGCACCTGACGACGGGCGGCGTCAAAGCTTTCGTAGCCCAGATGTCGGAAAAAACGGGTGGTGGTGGCTTTAGAGACGCCAGCGCTTTGCGCCAGTTCCGTTGCCGTGTTCATGGCCAGCTGACCGGGTGCCGCAAGGATCACATCCGCTAAACGCTGCTCATGGGCTGAGAGTTGATCCCAGCACTGTCTGATGCGGCTCTCAAGCGAGGCCTGTTTCGCGCTCATCTGTCTTCCTGATGAAAAAAACCATCCTGCAAAGCGCGTGCCCGCTTTTCGCAGGGATCTAAAAAAGGGGCGAATTGCTTCGCCCCTTTTGCTGTTTTTTACGACGACATTACTTGCCCGATGGACGCATTGCCGGGAACAGGATCACGTCACGGATGGTGTGGCTGTTGGTAAACAGCATCACCATACGGTCGATCCCGATGCCCAGACCGGCCGTGGGTGGCAGGCCGTGCTCCAGTGCGGTCACGTAGTCTTCGTCATAGAACATGGCTTCGTCATCGCCCGCATCCTTGGCATTCACCTGCTGCAGGAAACGCTCGGCCTGATCCTGAGCATCGTTCAGCTCGGAGAAGCCGTTACCGATTTCACGCCCGCCGATAAAGAACTCGAAGCGGTCGGTGATTTCCGGGTTCTCGTCGTTACGACGCGCCAGCGGGGACACCTCAGCCGGGTATTCGGTAATGAAGGTTGGCTGGATCAGATGGCTTTCTGCGGTCTCTTCGAAGATCTCGGTGACCAGACGGCCCAGGCCCCAGCTCTTCTCGATTTTGATGCCCAGTGACTGCGCGATGGCGGCCGCTTTATCAAAATCATCCAGATCGGCGAGGTTGGTTTCCGGACGGTATTTCAGGATCGCTTCTTTCATCGTCAGCTTGTCGAACGGCTTACCGAAGTCGAATTCCTGCTCGCCGTAAGGCACCACGGTGTTGCCGAGAATGTCCTGAGCCAGCGTACGGAACAGGCTTTCGGTCAGTTCGATCAGATCTTTGTAATCCGCATACGCCATATAGAGTTCCATCATGGTGAACTCTGGGTTATGACGTGGCGAAATACCTTCATTACGGAAGTTACGGTTGATCTCAAACACGCGATCGAAGCCGCCAACCACCAGACGCTTCAGATACAGTTCCGGCGCAATACGCAGGTACATATCAATATCCAGCGCATTATGATGGGTGGTAAACGGACGGGCAGACGCACCGCCAGGGATCACCTGCATCATGGGGGTTTCCACTTCCATAAACTCGCGGCCAACCATAAAGCTGCGGATACCCGCCATGATTTGCGAACGAATTTTGAAGGTCTTACGCGACTCTTCGTTGGCGATCAGATCCAGATAACGCTGACGATAGCGGGTTTCCTGATCGGCCAGGCCGTGGAACTTGTCCGGCAGCGGGCGCAGAGCTTTGGTCAGCAGACGCAGTTCGCTACAGTGGATCGACAGCTCGCCGGTTTTGGTTTTGAACAGCTTACCGCGCGCGCCGACGATGTCGCCAAGGTCCCACTTCTTAAACTGCTCGTTGTAGATGCCTTCCGCCAGATCGTCACGGGAAACGTACAGCTGGATGCGGCCGCCGACGTCCTGCAAGGTGACGAAAGAGGCTTTACCCATGATGCGACGGGTCATCATACGACCGGCCACGCTCACTTCGACGCCCAGCGCTTCCAGCTCTTCGTTCTCGCGTCCGTCGTAATCAGCATGCAGCTGTTCGGAGATGTGGTCACGGCGGAAATCGTTCGGGAATGCCACGCCGTTTTCACGCAGCGCGCTGAGTTTTTCGCGACGTGCTTTCAGTTCGTTATTCAGCTCAAGTGCGACGTCAGCGCCCTGCGGTTGTTGTTCAGACATGTCAGTTCCTTATAGCCCTGCTTTCAAGCTTGCTTCAATAAAACGGTCCAGATCGCCATCCAGCACCGCCTGAGTATTACGGGTCTCTACGCCGGTGCGCAGATCCTTGATACGTGAATCGTCGAGCACGTATGAACGGATCTGGCTTCCCCAGCCGATGTCAGACTTGTTGTCTTCTAACGACTGTTTCTCAGCATTTTTCTTCTGCATTTCCAGCTCGTACAGCTTCGCCTTCATCTGCTTCATCGCCTGGTCTTTGTTCTTGTGCTGAGAACGGTCATTCTGACACTGGGTTACGGTGTTGGTCGGCAGGTGAGTAATACGTACCGCCGACTCGGTCCGGTTAACGTGCTGACCACCCGCGCCTGAGGCACGGTAAACGTCAATACGCAGGTCGGCCGGATTGATTTCGATATCGATATCGTCATCCACTTCCGGATAAACGAAAGCCGAGCTGAAAGAGGTGTGACGGCGGCCGCCGGAGTCAAATGGACTCTTACGCACCAGGCGGTGAACGCCGGTTTCGGTACGCAGCCAGCCGAAAGCATAATCGCCGATAATCCGCAGCGTCGCGGATTTGGTTCCGGCAACCTCGCCTTCGGACTCTTCAATGATTTCGGTCTTGAAGCCTTTGGCTTCTGCCCAGCGCAGGTACATACGGACCAGCATGCCGGCCCAGTCCTGGGCTTCGGTGCCGCCAGAACCTGCCTGAATATCAATGTAGCAGTCCGCGCTGTCGTACTCGCCGGAGAACATGCGGCGGAATTCTAACTCGCCGAGCTTTTTCTCAAGCACGTCGAGTTCAGCAATGGTTTCGTTGAAGGTTTCTTCATCGTCGGCTTCGACCGCCAGTTCCAGCAGGCCCCTGACATCTTCGAGTCCCTGCTCCATCTGATCCAGCGTGTCGACGATGGCTTCGAGCGAGGAACGCTCTTTACCCAGCGCCTGGGCGCGATCGGGTTCGTTCCAGACGTCGGGCTGTTCCAGCTCGGCGTTAACTTCTTCTAAACGTTCTTTCTTGGCATCGTAGTCAAAGATACCCCCTGAGAACGCCACTGCGCTCAGAGAGATCCTGAATTCGGTTCTTTACCGGATTAATTTCAAACATGATTTTAGAATCTTTTAAGGACATGAATGTAACTAAGCAGTTTAACCGAATTTGCCTGCGGATTGTAGCGCTGAAGAGGCGGCAATTTCGGCCAGCGGGAGGAAATTTGCCGCTGGCCGGTGTCGGTGTTTACAGCGGCCAGAGATGATCGATGATCAGCTGCACGCTGCGGTTGCCGCGAAACTCGTTGATGTCCAGTTTGTAAGCCAGCTCAACCTGCCTGACGCTCGGGTCCGGCCACTGGGTGGTGTCGATGTTAAAGGCGATACCATCCAGCAACGGGCCGCCGCCCAGCGGTTCAATCATCACCTTAAGGTGACGCTCGCCAACCAGACGCTGCTGGATCAGCTTAAATTTACCGTCGAACTGCGGTTCCGGGAACGCCTGTCCCCACGGACCCGCTTCACGCAGCAGTTCTGCGGTGGTAAGCGTCAGCTCCTGCGCCATCAGTTCACCATCGGACCAGACCACTCCCTGCAGCGCTTCCGCATCCAGCCATTCACCCACCAGATCGCCAAAGTGCTGACGGAACCGATCAAAATTCGCCTCTTCCAGCGACAGTCCGGCCGCCATTGCATGGCCACCAAACTTGATGATCAATCCGGGGTGCAGCGTATCCAGCCGCTCAAGCGCATCGCGCATATGCAGCCCGGCGATGGAACGACCGGAACCTTTTAGCGTGCCGTCGCCGGAAGGAGCAAAGGCAATCACCGGACGGTGGAAACGCTCTTTCAGCCGCGAGGCCAGAATGCCGACCACGCCCTGATGCCATTCCGGGTGATACATGGCGATGCCCAGTGGCAGCGCTTCGTCTTTGCTTTCCAGCGCATCGCACAGGGCCAGCGCTTCGGTCTGCATTCCCTGCTCAATCTCTTTGCGCGTCTGGTTTAACGCATCCAGCTCGCTGGCCAGCATCCGCGCTTGCGCAATGTCTTCACTCAGCAGCAGCGCCACGCCGACCGACATATCGTCCAGCCTGCCCGCCGCATTCAGCCGTGGCCCCAGCGCAAAACCTAAATCACTGGCGGCGAGCTGGCGGGGATCGCGGTTAGCAATCTCCAGCAGCGCCTTAATGCCGGCACGGCATTTTCCGGCGCGGATACGGCTTAAGCCCTGCCAGACCAGAATGCGGTTGTTGGCATCCAGCGGCACCACGTCGGCAACCGTGCCCAGCGCGACCAAATCCAGCAGCTCGGCCAGGTTCGGCAGCACTTCAACGCCGCTGTCGCGCAGACGCGCACGCAACGCCAGCATCAGGTAAAAGGCCACGCCAACCCCCGCCAGCGAGCGGGAAGGAAACGCGCAGTCTTCCAGATTCGGGTTAACGATCGCTTCCGCCGCCGGCAGCGTTTCGCCAGGCAGGTGGTGATCGGTGATCACCACCGAAATCCCCTTCTCATGCGCCAGATCCACGCCAGCATGGGAAGAGATGCCGTTATCCACGGTGACGATTAACTGCGCGCCCCGCGCTGCCGCTTGCTCAACCACTTCCGGACTCAGGCCGTAACCATCGTCAAAACGGTTAGGCACCAGGTATTTGATGTTGCGGCCGCCCATGCTGCGCAGCGCCAGCACCGTCAACGCGGTGCTGGTAGCGCCATCGGCATCAAAATCACCGACAATCATGATGCACAGGTTATCGGCGAGGGCTTTTTGCAGGATTTCAGCAGCGCGCTCTATGCCGGACAGGGAATGGAACGGGTGCAGATTTTTTGCCCCGCGCTCCAGTTCAGCCGCTTGCAGAACACCCCGGTGCAGATACAGACGGCGAAGCAGAGGATGGAGTTCGTCAGGGAGCTCGGCTCCTTCCACCGCCTGGCGGCGGCGGAGTTCGGTTGGGCTAGTCAAAACGATTAGCCACCCGCTTTCTGGCTATCAAGCAGCTGTTTCATTTCCTGCGGCCCCTGATAACCAGGGATCATCATGCCGTTCTGCAACAGAATGGCTGGCGTGCCCTGGATGCCGTACAGGATCCCCAGCTTGTAGTGCTGAGACAGGTCGATTTTGCAATCAATCGGTGACACTTCGCCGCCGTTCATCGCGGTCGTGAAGGCCTTTTTACGATCGGCAGCACACCAGACGGATTCCATGTTTTTCGCCACCTGGCCATTCATCCCTTCACGTGGGAAGGCGAGGTAACGCACGGTGATCCCCAGCGCGTTATAGTCAGCCATCTGTGAGTGCAGCTTGCGGCAGTAGCCACAGGTGATATCGGTGAACACCGTAATCACATGCTGCTCTTTTGGCGCTTTGTAAACGATCATCTGATCGCTCAACGCCTCGACTTTCTTCTCCAGCAGCTTATTGGTGACGTTGACCGGCTGGCCACCGCTGACATCATACAGCGGCCCCTGAATAAACTGCTTGCCGTCTTCGGTCACGTAGAGCACACCGCTCTCGGTCAGCACGGTTTTCATGCCTGGCAAAGGGGAAGGCTGGATTTCAGTCTGCTGCAGACCCAATTTCTTCAGCGATTGCTGAATGGCGGCATCGTCTGCGTGTGCCACACCGCTAATAGCGGCGATCAGCAGAGAAAGTACCAGGTAAGGCTTTTTCATCGTTTGTCCTTTAAGGGCCTCATTCGCGGGCCGTTTATTCACTCCGCCAGGTCAGGCCCGCGGATGATGCTGTTGATGTAACTGACGCAGCCGCTCGGTGGCAACATGCGTATAAATTTGGGTAGTGGAGAGATCGCTGTGCCCCAAAAGCATCTGCACGACGCGCAGATCCGCCCCGTGATTCAGCAGATGCGTGGCAAAAGCATGGCGCAATACGTGAGGCGAAAGCTTCGCGCTGTCGATCCCTGCCAGTGTGGCGTAATGTTTAATGCGATGCCAGAAAGTTTGCCGCGTCATCTGCTGCGCGCGGCTGCTGGGGAACAGCACATCCAGCGTCTGGCCGTTCAGTAGCCAGGGCCTGCCGTACTCCAGATATTGCTCAATCCAGTGCACCGCTTCTTCGCCCAGCGGCACCAGCCGTTCTTTGTCACCCTTGCCAATCACCCGCACTACGCCCTGCCGCAGGCTGACGTTGTTAAGCGTCAGGCTCACCAGTTCGGTGACGCGCAAGCCGGTGGCATACAGCAGTTCCAGCATGGCTTTATCGCGCAGCTCAATCGGCTGTTCAACGCTTGGCGCCTGCAACAGCCGGTCGATTTGTGCTTCGCTCAGGTCTTTCGGCAAACGCTGAGGGAGTTTTGGGGAAGCCAGCAGCGCGCTGGGATCGTCTTCGCGCAGTTTCTCACGATAGAGATACTGAAACAGCCGTCGCATGGCGCTCAGCAGGCGTGCCGAACTGGTGGCTTTATAACCGCCCTCCACTCTTTCCGCGAGGAAGCCCTGCAAATCGACAGCATCGACCCGCAGCAAATTTGATTCATTGTGCTGTAGCCACCCCGCCAGAGACATTAAATCCAGCCGGTAAGACGCCACGGTATTCTCAGCCAGATTGCGCTCTATCCACAAGGCATCCAGAAATTGCTCAATCAGATCGCTGTCCTGCACCTCTTCCCCTTTTGCTGGCTGCGGTTGCTGACTGCGCCGCAGAGGCTCAATTCTGATATAATCTGCGCCATTGCACCAAGTAAATTGAGTTATCAGATATGAATATCGGGCTTTTTTATGGTTCCAGCACCTGTTACACCGAAATGGCAGCTGAGAAGATCCGCGATTTTATTGGCGAAGACCTTGTTACCCTGCACAATCTGAAGGATGACGCTCCGCAGCTGATGGAGCAGTACGATATGCTGATCCTCGGCATCCCAACCTGGGACTTCGGCGAGTTGCAGGAAGACTGGGAGGCGATCTGGACCGAGCTGCCTGCGCTGAATCTGCAGGGCAAAGTCGTGGCGCTTTATGGAATGGGCGATCAGGGCGAATACAGCGAGTGGTTCCTTGATGCGCTGGGCATGCTGCATGACGTGCTGATGCCATCAGGCGTGAAGTTTGTTGGGTACTGGCCGAATGAAGGCTATGAGTTCACCAGCAAAAAACCGCTGACCTCAGACGGCAGCCACTTTGTCGGGCTGGCGCTCGATGATATCAATCAGTTTGATGCCACCGATGAACGCATTGCTCAGTGGTGCGAGCAGATCCTGACCGAAATGGCCGAATCGCTGTAATGGCCGGATCGCTGTAATGGTCGAACAGCTATAGTCTGTTAGCCCGGCGTCAGCAACTGCTGACGCAATGCCCGCCAGTCGTCTTCATCCATGCTGTCGCGGCACAACCACAGTTTTTCCTTCTCGCCTTTCGCTGAGCTTAATTTCAGGAAAATCGCCTGTCGGGTCATCCACGGGCGGCCACAAATCTGCCAGCGCTTCTGCCGCCACTGCATTTGCTGATGCTCAAGCAGCGAAATCACGCCTTCACGACTGCGGATCCGCCGCTGGCTGCGCACGCATTCAAACACCACCAGCGTCAGCAGCAGCATCCACACCAGGGTGAAACTGGCAGGCCAGGGCGCGAGCAACAGCGCAAGGATCACCACGCCGTGCAGCAACAGAGAAATCCACTGAGCACGCCATGAGATCCGTAAATCAGAGTGCCACAGGGCCACGTTGCTGATTTCGCTGTTGGATCAAATTGACTATCCGCTTCAGCTCAGCATCATCCGGCTCACCGTGATTCATCAGCCAGTTAAAGAGGTCAGGGTCGGGGCTTTCGAGCAGACGCACGAACTGCTGTTTGTCATTGTCGTCCAGCGTATCGTACTCAAACTTGAAGAACGGCATGATGGCGATATCCAGTTCAAGCATGCCACGGCGGCACGCCCAGTGAACCCGTGCTCTGTTACTAATATCCATTTTATCCATCGTCAGTCAGTCAAACATGGCGGCTAGTGTAGCGCTTTTTTCCGCTGATGTTGATGCCGTCGTGATCGGCATGCGGGCGGGTGCGCAAAGCAGTCGCATCTGTTGCAGGGTTATCACGCGATTTGTGCCTCGTTTCCAGAAAACTGGTTGCAATGCCAGTGGGCTCTTTTAACATGAACAGCATAGCTCCCACATTCAGGATGGAATCATGCCGACACTCTCTTTCCCACCCCGTCATCCCACGGCCTCTTCACGCCTGCCGCTTACGCTGATCTCTTTAGAAGAGTGGGCGCTGGTTACGGTGACCGGTGCCGATCGCGTTAGCTATCTGCAAGGCCAGGTGACGCTGGATGTTGCTGCGCTGGCCAGCAATGGCCATCTGCCTGCCGCCCACTGCGATGCCAAAGGGAAAATGTGGAGCAACCTGCGCCTGTTCCATCGTGGCGAAGGTCTGGCCTATCTGGAGCGCCGCAGCCTGCGTGACAACCAGATCACCGAACTGAAGAAGTATGCGGTGTTCGCCAAAGTGGCCATCCAGCCGGATGACGAAGCGGTGCTGCTTGGCGTGGCCGGTTTCCAGGCGCGTTCGGCGCTGAGCGGTTTCTTTACCGCGCTGCCGGACGCTGAAAACCCGGTTATCCAACAGGACGACACAACGCTGCTGTGGTTTGCCGCGCCTGCGGAACGTTTCCTGCTGGTGACCAGCCGCGAAAAAGCCGACGCGGTGCGTAAAGGACTGGAAGGCGAAGCGCAGCTCAATGACAGCACGCAGTGGTTGGCGTTGAATATTGAAGCCGGTCTCCCGGTGATTGATGCCGATACCAGCGCGCAGTTTATTCCGCAGGCCACTAACCTGCAGGCACTGGACGCCATCAGCTTTAAGAAAGGCTGCTATACCGGGCAGGAAATGGTGGCTCGCGCTAAATTCCGCGGTGCCAATAAGCGCGCGCTTTACTGGCTGGCGGGTGCGGCAGGACGTGTTCCGGCTGCCAACGACGCGCTGGAAATGAAGCTGGGTGAAAACTGGCGTCGGACCGGCACTATTCTGACTGCCTGTCAGTTAGACAATGGCGAGGTCTGGGTTCAGGCGGTATTGAATAACGATCTGGAACCTGACACCGAACTGCGCGTGCAGGGTGATGAAGGCGGCAAGCTGGCGATTCAGCCGCTGCCCTATTCTCTGACCGAATAGCAGTTGTGAACTAAGTAAAAGGGGCCATTCGGCCCCTTTTTCACATCACGTAGAAATAAATTGCCAGGAAGTGGCAGACGCTGCCGCCCAGCACAAACCCGTGCCAGATAGCGTGGTTGTAAGGAATACGCTTCGAGACGAAGAAAATGACCCCGAGCGAATAGATAATCCCGCCGATGGCCAGCAGCCAAATCCCGCCCGCCGACAGCTTCATCGCCAGCTGATAAACCACCACCAGCGACAGCCAGCCCATCATCAGATAGGTGATGACTGACAACGCTTCAAAACGGTGAACAAACGCCAGCTTAAACAGCACGCCGATCAGCGCCAGGCTCCAGATCACCACTAACATGCCGTGCGCCAGCGGCGAATTCAGGCCGACCAGCAGGAATGGCGTATAGGTGCCGGCAATCAGGATATAAATCGCGCAGTGATCCAGCCGTTTCAGCCAGAATTTGGCGCGCGGATTGGGGATGGCATGATAAAGCGTGGACGCGAGGAACAGCAGGATCATGCTGCCGCCATACAGGCTGTAGCTGGTAATCGCCACAGGCGAAGCCTGCATGGCGACGGCCTGAACCAGCAGGAGCACCAGGCCCACAATCCCGAAGATTAAACCAATGCCATGACTGATGCTGTTCGCTACTTCTTCAGCCAGCGAATAGCCCTCAGCCATCAGAGTCTTGTTACTCATAAATATGTTTTCTCCCTGCCCGCAACGGGCCTGAAATCCTTTCTTAACGGGGCTCTCACCGTCTTTCATTAAACGGGTTATCGGCCAGTGCGCCCGAAAAATGAGCAGAAACAGAGTAACTGAGAATAATTTCAGAGTACACATGTAAGCCTAAAAATAAACGGTGATGCGGTGTAACGCCCATTTTTAGGAAAGACCTCCCTCACGCTTTGTCTTACACTGGTTGCCAAATTTTTTATCAGGGAAGTGAAGAGGCCAGCCATGTCAGAGAGCGTATCCGCAGTAGATTTCGGTGAAATGACAGACGTTTTTCAATTTTTAATGGAACTGGATAAGTTGAAAAGCGTTGAAAGGCGCACCCGAGTGATTGGCACGGATCGTCATGAAAACTCGGCTGAACACAGCTGGCATCTGGCGGTGGCGGCGATGAGCCTTGCGCCGTATTGCGGTTTTCCGGTCGACGTGCAGCGCGTGGTGCAGATGGCGCTGCTGCATGATGTGGTGGAGATTGATGCCGGTGATGTGCTGGTGTATGACCTGGCCGCCCGCGAAGCCATTCACGCGCAGGAAGTGGCCGCCGCCGATCGCATCTTCGCCCTGTTACCGCCAGCGCAGCGCGATCGGTTCCGCGCGCTCTGGGACGAGTATGAAGCGGGCGAGACGGCTGATGCACGCTTCGCCAATATGCTTGACCGTGCGCTGCCGATTATCCAGAACCTGCACAATCAGGGCCAAAGCTGGAAGGAAAACGGCATTCGCCTGGAACAGGTGGTCAGCCGCAATGCGGTGATTGCCCAACAGTGGCCGACGCTGTGGGGACACCTGAAGCAGCATCTGCATCGCGCGCAGCAACAAGGCTGGCTGCTGTAATGTTTACCCACCATAACCTGGCCACCCTCAATAGCCTGGAACTGCAGGTGTATAATTTCGCCATTAAGAATCGCGATAAGGTCATGTATATGACCATTCGCGAGCTGTCTGATGCCGCACAGGTGTCCACCACCACGGTGCTGCGCTTTTGCCGCAAAATGAATTGCGATGGCTATTCCGAATTTCGCATCCGTTTTAAGCTCTATCTTGAGCAGGAACAGCAGCAACCGGGTTATTCCGGCGTCAGTGAAATCGTCAGCTTTTTTAAAAGCATTAACAATGAAGAGTTCGAAAGCTTAATTGATCAGGCGGTAAAACATCTGGTCCGGGCGGAAAGGATCATTTTCGTCGGTGCAGGCACCTCAGGAACCCTGGGGAAATATGGCGCCCGCTTCTTTTCCAACGTCGGCAAGTTCAGTAATTATATCGATGACCCTTACTATCCGGTTAATAGCGACATGTATAAGGATGCCGTCGCCATTATATTATCGGTATCTGGCGAAACACCGGAAATATTACGTCTTGCCAGCCAGTTTAGTTTGCATCAGTGTCAGGTGATCTCGATCACTAATAATGACAATTCGTCGCTGGCGAAGATGGCAGACTTTAACCTCTCCTATCATATGCCACAGCTGCTGGTCTCCGGCGAGTATGACGTCACCACGCAGGTGCCGGTGATCTATATTCTGGAAACTATTGGCCGCAGACTGGCCAGTAAACTGAAATAAAAAACGCCCTGTTTTTTTCATGTGACAAATCACATCGCCGGTGATTTGTTATATCGTGACAATATTCGGTTCCTTGTTAAACTCGCGGTAATAATAATAAACCTGTGACTCCAGTCAGGAGCAAAGGTACCCTACCGAGGAGTAAGACATGGCGTTGAATTATGCTCAGTCTGCAGTGGAAATTGTCGCGTTGATTGGCGGCAATGACAATGTGATCAATGTCACACATTGCGCTACCCGATTACGTTTTATATTAAAAGATGGCGCGAAGGTTAATAAGGATCAATTAAAACGGGTTAAAGGGGTCATTACCGTTATTGAAGCGAGCGGTCAGCTTCAGGTGGTGATTGGCAATCACGTCGGCGACGCCTATCAGGAAGTGTTGAAGTTGGTCAGCGTTGATGAGAATGCGCCGGTCTCTGCCCCCAACGTCGGGCTGGTCAGCCGCCTGATGGATATCATCTCCAGCATCTTCGCGCCCTTCCTCTATCCGCTTGCCGCCTGCGGCGTGTTGCAGGGGATTTTATCGCTGGTCACCGCCCTTGGCTGGATGGATCAGGCCAGCGGCGCCTATCGCATTCTTAACTTCGTCTCCTGGACGGGCTTCACCTTTTTACCGGTGATGGTGGCCTTTACCGCCGCGAAGAAGTTCAACGTCAATCCTTTCACCGCGGTGATTGCCGCCTGCGCGCTGGTCAGCCCGGACTATATGAACATGCTGACCGCCAATAAAATCCTGCTGGCTAACTCGGCGGATCCGGCCCTGCAACAGCTGATGAAAGAGGCTGTCGGTAACCCGGAAATGGTGAAGATCCTGGCGGAGGTGGCGGGCGTGCCGGTTAACGCCGCGCCGCTGGATTTCTTCGGCATCCCGGTTAAGTACCTCAGTTATACCGCCTCGGTGATCCCGATCATCCTGATGGTGTGGATCATGTCCTATATCCAGCATTTCTTTGAACGCATCCTGCCGCTGGTGATCCGCAACCTGTTCACGCCGATGTTCTGCATCGCGATTATGGTGCCGTTGACGCTGCTGGCCTTCGGCCCGATTGGCAATGCGATTGGCGGCGCCATTGGTGGCGTTTATAACACCCTGTATTCCCTCAGTCCGGTGATTGCCGGCTTCGTTGTGGGCGCGGTGTGGATGCCGCTGGTGACGCTGGGCGTGCACTGGGGCATTACCCCGGTAACGGTCGGCAATTACGCCACGCTGGGCTATGACACCTTCACCGGCCTGCAGGCTTCAGCCGTGTTCGCCATGGCGGGCGCCACCTTTGGCGTCTGGCTGAAAACCCGCGATATGGAGATGAAGCGCGTTTCGCTTTCTGCCGGACTGACCGCGCTGTTCGGCATTACCGAACCGGCCTTGTATGGCGTGGCGCTCAGGCTGAAACGTCCAATGATTTGCGGCTGTCTGGCCGGCGCGATTGGCGGCTCGGTGGCGGGCTTCTTTAACGCCGTGTCGTGGAGCTATTGCCTGCCGGGCATCGCCGTGCTGCCGGTGTTCTTTAAAGAGGGCCATATGCCCCAGTTTATTGGCTTCATGATGTCGATAAGCATCGCCTTTGTGCTTGGCGTGGTATTTACCTGGTTTGCCGGGTTCAAGGAGCAGCCGGTGGTGGTTGACCCCGCGCAGCTGAAGCCAGCCAAAGCCTGATTCAACGGGCGGCGCTCGCCGCCCGACAGCATACATTTACCAAAAGGACGGGATTGATGAGCAAACATCAGCAGTTACCAGCAGATTTTCTGTGGGGAGGCGCGGTTGCCGCGCATCAGGTTGAAGGCGGTTGGGATCAGGGCGGCAAAGGCGTCAGCATTGCGGATGTACTCTCCGGCGGTGCGCATGGCGTCGATCGGGTGATGACCGACGGCGTGCTGGACGGCTACAGCTACCCGAATCATCAGGCCGTCGAGTTTTACTCGCACTATAAAGACGATATCGCCCTGTTTGCCGAGATGGGGTTCAAATGCTTCCGCACCTCGATTGCCTGGACGCGCATCTTCCCCAACGGCGACGAACAGCAGCCCAACGAGGCCGGTCTGCAATTTTATGACGACCTGTTTGATGAACTGCTTAAGCACAATATCGCACCGGTGATCACCCTTTCCCACTTTGAAATGCCTTATCACCTGGTAAAAGAGTACGGCGGCTGGCTGAATCGCAAAGTGGTGGATTTTTTTGTGCGTTTCAGTGAGGTGGTGCTGGAGCGCTACAAAAATAAAGTGAAGTACTGGATGACCTTTAACGAGATCAATAACCAGCGCAACTGGAAGTATCCGCTGTTGGGTTACTGCTGTTCAGGCGTGGTATTTACCGACCATCCCCAGCCTGAGCAGGCCATGTACCAGGTGCTGCATCACCAGTTTGTCGCCAGCGCCAAAGTGGTCAGCCTCGGTCACAAGATTAATCCCGATCTGCAGATAGGCTGCATGATTGCCATGGTGCCGCTCTATCCCTTCTCCTGCCATCCCGATGACGTGATGCTGGCGCAGGAAGCGATGCGCGAACGCTATCTGTTTGGCGATGTGCATATGCGCGGCTATTACCCGTCCTACATCCTCAACGAGTGGGCCCGCAAGGGATATCATATTGAGATGGAGAATGAAGATGAACAGGTGCTGCGTGAAGGCTGTGCGGATTATATCGGCCTGAGCTATTACATGAGCAACGCGGTGCAGGCCAACGCCGAAGGCACCGGCAGCGCGGTTTCAGGCTTTGAGGGCAGCGTGCCGAACCCGCATGTTAAGGCGTCTGACTGGGGCTGGCAGATTGATCCGGTGGGGCTGCGCTACTCACTGGCCGCGCTGTACGAGCGTTACCAGAAGCCGCTGTTTATTGTTGAAAACGGCTTTGGCGCCATCGATAAGCCGGAAGCCGATGGGCAGATCAACGATGACTATCGCATTGCCTATCTGAAAGCGCATATCGAACAGATGAAGCTGGCGGTGTTCTACGATGGCGTCGAGCTGATGGGCTACACGCCGTGGGGCTGCATTGACTGCGTGTCCTTTACTACCGGCCAGTACAGCAAACGTTACGGCTTTATCCATGTTGATAAAAACGACGACGGCAGCGGCACGCTGAAACGTTCGAAGAAGAAGAGCTTCGGCTGGTATCAGCAGGTGATTGCCAGCCAGGGTGAAATGCTCTGACGGTGAACTGCCGGGGTGGAACATTAGCGGTGCACCCCGGCCCTCAGTTAGCGCCCACCGGCGGCATCAATAAAGGTGCCGGTGATATAGGAGGCCTCATCGCTTAGCAGCCAGCAAATGGCCTGGGCGATCTCCTCAGGCTGACCGCCACGCTTCATCGGAATCGCCGACGCCACCCGATCAACCCGGCCTGGCTCGCCGCCGTCGGCATGCATCTCGGTGTAGATAAAGCCCGGCCGGACGCAGTTTACCCGGATACCTTGCGCCGCCACTTCCAGCGAAAGACCTTTAGTCAGCGTATCCATCGCCCCTTTCGACGCCGCGTAATCGACGTATTCGCCGGGCGCGCCCAAGCGGGAAGCTGCCGATGAGACGTTGACGATCGCACCGCCCTGCCCGCCATGATTCAGCGCCATGCGTTTTACCGCTTCGCGACAGCAGATAAAACAGCCGGTGACGTTGGTGGCAAATACCCGGTTGATGCGCTCTGCGGTCAGCTGCTCCAGCGTGGTCTGCTGAAAGAGAATGCCGGCATTGTTGACCAGCGCGGTCAGCGTGCCCGGTTGGCGGTCGATCAGCGCAAACATCGCTTCCACCTGCTGCTCTTGCGCAATATCCGCCTGCACGCTGAATGCCTGTCCGCCCTGCCGTGTGATTAACGTCACCACCTCTTCTGCCGCCGCCGCGTTCTGATGATAATTCACCGCAACCTGATATCCCCGCTGCGCCAGCAACAGCGACGTTTCTCTGCCGATGCCGCGTCCACCGCCGGTCACTAAAGCCGTTTTCATCACTTCACTCCCATAAAAAAGGGCACCTCATGTGCCCTTTCTACTGTAGCCAATTTGCCGGATAACTACTCGTATTCGCTCATCGGCACGCAGGAACAGAACAGATTACGGTCGCCGTAGACGTCATCAAGACGCTTCACGGTCGGCCAGTATTTGTTGTCGCTGCCTGCCGGGAACACCGCCAGCTCACGGGTGTACGGATGATCCCAGTCACCGACGATTTCCATCTGCGTGTGCGGCGCGTTGACCAGCGGGTTATCGTCGGCAGGCCATTCACCTGCCGCAACACGGTCGATTTCCATGCGGATCGCCAGCATCGCGTCAATAAAGCGGTCGAGCTCAATTTTGCTTTCAGATTCGGTCGGTTCAACCATCAGGGTTCCCGCCACCGGGAACGACATGGTCGGCGCATGGAAACCGTAGTCGATCAGGCGTTTGGCGATATCCAGCTCGCTGATCCCGGTCTGCTCTTTAAGCGGACGGATATCCAGAATACATTCGTGCGCGACGCGACCATCACGTCCGGTGTAAAGGATGGGATAGGCCGACTGCAGACGCGTGGCGATGTAGTTGGCATTGAGGATAGCCACAGAACTGGCCTGCTTCAGCCCTTCTGCACCCATCATGCGGATGTACATCCAGCTGATGGGCAGAATCGATGCGCTACCGAACGGGGCCGCAGAGACCGCGCCGTTCTGGGTTAACACACCATCAATCTGCACCACGCTGTGACCCGGCACAAACGGTGCCAGGTGCGCTTTCACGCCGATAGGTCCCATACCCGGACCGCCACCGCCGTGTGGGATACAGAAGGTTTTATGCAGGTTAAGGTGGGAAACGTCCGCGCCAATATAGCCAGGCGTGGTGATCCCCACCTGGGCATTCATGTTCGCGCCATCCAGATAAACCTGGCCGCCGAACTGGTGCACAATCTGACAGACTTCACGAATGGTTTCTTCGTAAACGCCGTGCGTCGACGGGTAGGTGACCATGATGCAGGAGAGTGCATCGCCGGTCTGCTCGGCCTTGACCCGCAGATCGTGCAGATCGATGTTGCCTTGTTTATCACAGGCGACCACCACCACCGACATGCCCGCCATCTGCGCAGAGGCCGGGTTCGTTCCGTGCGCGGAGCTTGGGATCAGGCAGATATTACGCCCGCCTTCGTTACGGCTTTCATGGTAGTGACGGATAGCCAGCAGGCCGGCATATTCACCCTGCGCACCCGAGTTTGGCTGCATGCACAGTGCGTCGTAACCGGTTAACTGAACCAGCCACTGGGAAAGCTGGCCAATCATCTGCAGGTAACCCGTTGCCTGGTCGGCCGGACAGAATGGGTGCAGCTCAGAGAACTCAGGCCAGGTGATGGGGATCATCTCGGCCGCCGCGTTCAACTTCATGGTGCAGGATCCCAGCGGGATCATCGCCTGGTTCAACGCCAGATCTTTACGCTCCAGGCTGTGCATATAACGCATCATCTCAGTCTCGCTGTGATGACGGTTAAACACCGGATGGGTCAGGATCGGATCCTTACGCAGCAGCGCAGCCGGCACCGACGTGCTTTCTGCCGCGACCGATGCATCCAGCGCATCAATATCCAGACCGTGATTTTCGCCCAGCAGAATCGAGAACAGCGCGACGACATCTTCACGCAGTGTGTTTTCAGCAAGCGTAATGCCGACGGCATTAAGAATATCGGTACGCAGATTCACGCCGAAGCTTAACGCACGATCCAGTACGGCCGCTTTATCACTGACTTCAACCGTCAGCGTATCGAACCAGCTGTGGTGACGCAGCGTCAGGCCGCCTTTTTGCAAACCGGCGGCAAGAATGTCGGTCAGACGATGAATACGGGAGGCAATGCGCTTCAGCCCTGCCGGTCCGTGGAACACCGCATACAGGCTGGCGATATTGGCCAGTAAGACCTGCGAAGTACAGATGTTGGAGTTCGCCTTCTCGCGGCGGATATGCTGCTCGCGGGTCTGCATCGCCATACGAAGCGCGGTATTGCCTGCGGCATCGCGCGAGACGCCGATAATGCGGCCTGGCATGGAGCGTTTGTGTTCATCACGGGCGGCGAAGAAGGCCGCGTGTGGACCGCCGTAGCCCATTGGCACGCCAAAGCGTTGCGCGGAACCAAAGACGATATCCGCACCGATTTTACCCGGCGCCTGCAACAGCACCAGGGTCATAAAGTCCGCCGCGACGCTGACGATCACCTTGCGGTTTTTCAGCTCGGCAATCAGATCGCTGTACTCATGCGCTTCACCGGTGGTGCCGACCTGCTGCAACAGCACACCGAACAGGTCCTGATGATCGAGCACCTTTTCGGCTTTATCGACCAGTACCTCAAAGCCGAAGGTTGCCGCACGGGTGCGCACCACGTCGAGGGTTTGCGGGTGAATATCGTCAGCCACAAAGAAGCGGTTGGCATTTTTCAGCTTGCTGACGCGTTTGGCCATCGCCATCGCTTCAGCAGCGGCGGTGGCTTCGTCCAGCAACGAGGCGGAAGCAATATCCAGACCGGTCAGGTCCAGCGTCAGCTGCTGGAAGTTCAGCAGCGCTTCAAGACGCCCCTGAGACACTTCCGGCTGATAAGGGGTGTAAGCGGTGTACCAGCCTGGGTTTTCCAGCATGTTGCGCAGGATAACCGGCGGCGTCAGCACCGGGGTATAGCCCATGCCGATATAGGATTTGTAACGCAGATTCTGACTGGCGATCGCCTTCAGCTCCGCAAGAGCCTGATGTTCAGTCAGGGCATCCCCCACCGCGGGAGGGCTCGGCAGCTGAATATCTGCCGGCACGATCGACGCGATCAGGTCATGGAGTGAGCTGGCACCGGTGGCATTGAGCATCGCAGCTTGCTGCTCCTGCGAAGGACCAATATGGCGCTCGATAAACGCGCCGGTGTGTTCAAGCTGGCTGAGAGTCTGAGTCATTAGCGGTAAATCCTGAATCGGGCATGGTAAGCAGAAGCGGGACGAATGGGCTCGTCCCGCAGGGCAATGATTTATTCGTCGATGCTGCCTTTGTAAGCATCGGCATCCAGCAGCGAATCCAGTTCAGATTCATTGCTGGCTTTGATTTTGAACAGCCAGCCTTCGGCGTACGGGGCGCTGTTGACCAGCTCCGGTTCGCCGTCCAGCGCGCTATTCACCTCGATAATTTCGCCGCTGATGGGCGCGTAAATATCCGACGCTGCTTTCACTGACTCGGCCACGGCGCAGTCGTCGCCCTGGCTGTAGGTGTTACCCACATCCGGCAGGTCAACAAACACCATATCGCCCAGCAGCTCCTGCGCGTGCTCGGTGATGCCTACGGTGTAAGTTCCGTCGGCTTCTTTGCGCACCCATTCGTGGCTGTCACGGTATTTCAGTTCATTTGGCACATTGCTCATCGCCAGGCTCTCCTGAGAGGTTATTGTTATCAGACGACCGGTTTACCGGCGCGTACAAAAATCGGTTTAGTGACCTTAACCGGCATTTCCCGGTTACGGATCTGCACGATAGCCTGCTCGCCAATGCCAGCAGGAACGCGTGCCAGGGCAATACTGCACCCTAAAGTCGGGGAGAAAGATCCGCTGGTGATCACACCTTCACGCAGATTGCCTTCGCCGTCGGTAAAGCGTACCGGCAGTTCATTACGCAGCACGCCTTTTTCAGTCATGATCAGGCCGACCAGCTGCTCGGTGCCTTTTTCACGCTGGGATTCCAGCGCTTCACGGCCGATAAAATTGCGGTCTTCCGGCAGCCACGCCACGGTCCAACCCATATTGGCGGCCAGCGGAGAGACGCCCTCGTCCATCTCCTGACCATACAGATTCATACCGGCTTCCAGACGCAGCGTATCGCGTGCGCCCAGGCCCGCAGGCTTCACGCCTGCCGCCAGCAGCTTCTGCCAGAAATCCGCCGCCTGCTCATTGGGCAGCGCAATCTCGTAGCCTGCTTCGCCGGTGTAACCGGTGGTGGCGATAAACAGCTCACCGGCCTGCACGCCAAAGAACGGCTTCATGCCGGCTACGGCCTGGCGCTGCGCTTCGTCAAACAGCGTCTGCGCCTTTTCCTGCGCCTGCGGACCCTGTACGGCAATCAGCGACAGGTCGTCACGCAGCGTCAGCTCAACGCCGAACGGTGTCGCGTGCTCGCCAATCCACGCCAGGTCTTTCTCACGGGTGGCAGAGTTAACCACCAGACGGAAGAAGTCCTCGGTCATAAAGTAAACAATCAGATCGTCAATTACGCCAGCCGATGCGTTAAGCATGCCGGTATAAAGGGCTTTGCCCGGAACCGTGAGTTTGGCAACGTCGTTGGCAAGCAGATAGCGCAGGAATTCCCGGGTGCGCGCACCTTTGAGATCGACAATGGTCATGTGGGAGACGTCAAACATGCCGGCATCAGTTCGGACCGCGTGGTGCTCATCCATCTGGGAGCCATAATGCAGCGGCATCATCCAGCCATGGAAATCCACCATGCGCGCACCGCAAGCCTGATGCTGTTCGAATAAGGGGGTCTGCTGAGTCATATCATTCCTGTGCTTTACAAGTTGTCATGCGCCTGGTCACAGCCTGTGACGACCGGAACGCAAACGATACCCTGGCTCTGAACTTACCACCGAATGCGGCCATTAACCATAAGTTAAACGGGGGTGAATCTTTTCAGTGCAGGGCGGAACGGCAACAGAGTTTCCAGCATTTTTCACCAGATTTCCGCGGCAAACCGCACATAAACGGCAATAAACCGGCAAAAAGTCAGTTTAAAAGTAAGGGTTTCAGGCGAAACAGATAAAAAATAACTTCAGGTTATCAATTTATCCATTATTAAAAGTAATGCGAAGTGTGCAGTAAAATTAGAATTTTTCAAACGATGGGCCAAAATGGGGCAGCCGTTGCACTCACCTGAAAAAGCGCTTCTGTGGGTAAATAAGTTGGTTTAAAGATTAGCAGCAACAGGGGAAAAGCAGAGGAGGGAAAACGTTCAGGGCAAGGTGAACTTCGCCCTGAACGGCATCGCAAGGTTACCGCAACCACTCGGGAAGATCGTTCAGCCCCATCGCCTGCTTCAGCAGACGTGGCTTCACGCCAGGCAGATTATCGGCCAGGCTCAGACCAATATCCCGCAGCAGCTTTTTCGCCGGGTTGTTGCCGTTAAACAGCTCACGGAAGCCCTGCATTCCGGCCAGCATCATCGCCGCACTGTGCTTACGGCTGCGCTCGTAGCGACGCAGATACAGGTGCTGTCCAATATCTTTGCCCTGCTGGTGCAGGCGCTTCACTTCGCCAATCAGTTCGGCGGCATCCATAAAGCCGAGGTTAACGCCCTGACCTGCAAGCGGATGAATGGTATGCGCGGCATCGCCGACCAATGCCAGACGGTGCGCGGCAAAGTTGCGGGCATAACGTCCCATCAGCGGAAAGCTTTTGCGCTCACTTTCCACCTTACACAGCCCCAGTCGCAGATCGAAGGCCACCGACAGCTGCTGATTGAAGAGATCTTCCGGCATCGACTGCAAACGTGTCGCTTCCTGCGGCGAAACCGACCAGACAATCGAGCACAGATGCGGATCGCTCAGCGGCAGGAACGCCAGAATGCCGTCGCCGTGGAAGACCTGACGGGCTACCGCGTCGTGCGGCTGCCCGGTGCGGATATTGGCCACCAGCGCATGGTGGTCGTAATCCCAGAACGCCATCGGAATATCCGCTTTGTTGCGCAGCCAGGAGTTGGCGCCATCGGCCGCCACCAGCAGACGGGCACTCATCATGCTGCCATCTTTCAGGGTGACAAAGGCTTCGTTGTCGCCAAAGGCCACCTGCTGGAGCTCTGCCGGTGCAATCAGCGTGATGTCGCTCAGCTCGCTGGCTTTCTTCCACAGCGCCTGATGAATAATCGGGTTCTCGATAATGTGGCCGAGGTGCGCCAGCCCTTGTTGACCATCGTCAAAAGCGATGTGACCAAAGCTGTCTCGGTCCCAGACTTCCATACCGTGATAGGCGCTGGCGCGTGCTGCCAGAATCGAGGTCCAGACATCAAGATGCTGCAGCAGACGTTCGCTGGCGGCGTTGATGGCGGACACCCGCAGCGCAGGCTGCTCAGCCACAGACGGTTCTGCGGCAGGTTCACGCTCCAGTACCGCGATTTTCATCCCGCTGCCCTGCAGGCCACAGGCGACCGCCAGTCCAACCATACCGCCGCCTGCGACGATAACATCATAGGTTTGCATTACTGCTTTCTCCTTAGCGCTCAACCCAGCCTAACGTGCGCTCGGCGAGCAAATTACGCACCAGCGGCAGCGAGTCCATCGCCATCAGGCCAAGACTCCTTCCTGCCACCAGCGGTGTATAGCGGTTAGCAAACAACCTGACCAGCGTGTCGGTAATGCCAATGGTCGCCGCGGCATCCGGCTGTCGGCGCTGCTGATAGCGCTGCAGCGTGGCATAACTTCCCACATCTTCGCCAGCGCGCCAGCTTGCCGCTACCGTTTCGGCAAGCGACATCACGTCACGCAGCCCTAAATTAAATCCCTGACCGGCGATCGGATGCAGCGTTTGCGCGGCATTGCCAACCAGCGCCAGCCGGTGTGAAACATGCTGAGAGGCAGCCTGCAGCTGCAGCGGATAGCTGTGACGCTGCCCGACCTGGGTAATGCGGCCTAAGCGCCAGCCAAACGCCTGCTGAAGCTGGTGAATAAACTGCCGATCGCTCCAGCCATCGATTCGGGCTTTATCGTCCAGCGGATGGCACCACACCAGCGAACTTCTGCCCGCAGACATCGGCAATAACGCTAACGGGCCATGCTCGGTAAAGCGCTCATAAGCCCGGCCCAGATGGGGTTGTTGAGTTGCCACGTTGGCGATTACCGCCACCTGTTGATAATCCTGCGACTGCCACTGCACGCCGCAGGACGCCGCCACCGAGGAGCGCGAGCCGTCGGCCGCCACCAGCAGCTGAGCCGGCAAGGTTTCGCCATTGCTGAGCGTCACCTGCACATCTTGCTGATTGCGCACCAGCCCGGTAACTTTTGCCGGGCAACATACGCGCACGCCGGGCGCCTTCTTCAGCAGCGTAAACAGCCGCTGGCCGATATCGTGCAGCTCAACCACCTGACCCAACGCAGAAATGCCATGGTCGGCAGCATCCAGCGAGACAAAACTGGCATGGCCGCGATCGCTGACGTGAACATGGGTGATGGCGGTGGCGCAATCCTTCAAGTACGGCCAAAGATTAATGGCCGCCAGCTGCTGACAGGTTCCCGCCGCCAGCGCAATCGCCCGGCCATCAAAACCAGGATGGGATAGGCTGGCGGGTTCGGTGGCTTCCACCAGCGTGACCGGCACCTGTCCCTGCGTCAGATGAGAAATGGCCAGCGCCAGCGTGGCTCCCGCCATTCCTCCGCCTGCAATTACGATGCTCATCAGGCTTTCGCTGCCGCCATCAACGCTTCGATCTCGTCCGCCTCTTTCACCACCGTCGCCGTCAGGTTTTCGTTACCTTCAGCGGTGATAATGATGTCGTCCTCGATGCGAATGCCGATGCCGCGATATTCGGCAGGCACATCCGCATCCGGCGCGATGTACAGACCCGGCTCGATGGTGATCACCATGCCTGGCTCAAGCGTGCGGTCGCGATCGTTGCCGTACACGCCGACGTCATGCACGTCCAGCCCCAGCCAGTGGCTCAGTCCGTGCATAAAGAACTGGCGATGGGCCTGCTCTTCGATCAGCGTATCGATATCGCCTTTCATCACGCCCAGCTTCACCAGCCCGGTCACCATGATGCGCACCACGACCGCATTCACTTCACGGATGCTGGTGCCGGGACGGAACAGTTCCAGCGAGGTGTTTAATGATTCCAGCACGATGTCGTAAATCGCGCGCTGAGGTGCGGTGAACTTGCCGTTGACCGGGAAGGTACGCGTGATATCGCCGGCATAGCCTTTCAGTTCACAACCGGCATCGATCAGCACCAGATCGCCATCGCGCATCTGGCACTCATTTTCGGTGTAGTGCAGGATGCAGCCGTTTTCACCGGCGCCAACAATGGTGTTGTAGGACGGGAAGCGTGCGCCATGCTGGTTGAATTCGTGCTGGATCTCACCTTCAAGCTGGTATTCATACATGCCAGGGCGGCATTTCTGCATGGCGCGCGTATGTGCCAGCGCGCTGATGCGGCCCGCTTCGCGCAACACAGCCTGCTCTTCCGCAGATTTAAACAGGCGCATTTCATGCACCACAGGACGCCAGTCGGTGATCGTAGCAGGCGCCGTCAGGTTCTGGCGCGAGCCGCGACGCAACTTGTCCAGCGCCGCGAAGACCAGCGAATCGGCCTCAGGGTAAAGTCCCTGCGCGTGATACACCACGTCCAGCCCGTTCAGCAGCAGCGGCAACTGCTCGCCGATATGGTCGTAAGGCAGCGCGCGATCGACAGAGAGCTTCTCGGGTGCGGCATCCTGGCCCAGACGGCGGCCAAACCAGATTTCTGCGGTCAGGTCACGCACGCGATTAAACAGCACGCTGTGATTGTGGCTCTCGTCGCTTTTGATGAGCACCAGCACGGCTTCGGGTTCGTTAAAGCCGGTGAAGTACCAGAAATCGCTGTTCTGGCGATAAGGATATTCACTGTCGTTGCTGCGCGTGGCTTCCGGCGCAGCGAAAATCACCGCGGCGCTGGCCGGCGCCATTTTGCTGAGCAATGCAGCGCGTCGACGTAAAAATTCTTGCTGGGTCATCAACTTCTCCTGAGTGTGCGCCCGCTTAGTGCAGGGTCGGTTTTTGTACTTCCACAGCGGTTGGCAGCACATGGGTGAAGGTATCGTGGCAGAGTAACGCCGCAACGCGAACGTACTCGATCACCTCTTCCAGTGACTGCTCAAGCTCTTCCTGATCTTCGTCTTCATCATAGCCAAGCTGAGCAATGGTGCGTAGATCGTCGATCGCTTCGCCGGTCTCGCCTTTCACCTTGTCCAGTTTAGGCTGGGAAACGCCCAAACCCAGCAGGAAGTGGTTCACCCAACCCGCCAGCGCATCGGCGCGATCGAACACGGTGATGTCATCATCTTCTGGCAGATAGAGCTGGAACAGGAAGCCCTCTTCCGCAAGCGTATTTCCGATGGCTTCATGCAGCTGTTGCAGCGGCAAGGCCAGCGACTGGGAAAACGCCATGCCTTCGTTGGTCAGCTCATGAACCAGGGTTTGCCAGCTGCTGTCCTGCGTGCCGCCACAGATCATCCCGCTGAGTAAACCGTGCATTTCGGCAGGTGTCATCCCTACGCCCTGCTGCGTCAGTGCTGAAGCCAGCGCATCATAGCCCGGCATTGTGTTTGATAGTGACATACGTTTTGGTCATCGTTGGCTGGATAAGTTCGTGTTATGCTACCACCAGGTGCCTCAACGATTCCAGAAAAGGGGTTGTTTCTTCTATAAGGCGTAGTTATAGTTGCGCCCCTCCCAACCCATTGAGCGGTAAGGGAGATTGGCGGCGAAGTAATCAGTCAGGATGGTGGCATGTCTGCTCAACCCGTAGATATTCAAATTTTTGGTCGTTCGTTAAGAGTAAATTGTCCGCCTGAACAGCAAGATGCGCTGAATATGGCTGCCGAAGACCTTAATCAACGGTTGCAAGATTTAAAAGTTCGCACTAGAGTCACTAACACAGAGCAGCTGGTATTTATCGCTGCACTCAATATTTGCCATGAGCTGGCTGCGGAGAAATTGAAAACCCGCGACTATGCCAGTAACATGGAGCAGCGCATCCGGATGCTGCAACAGACCATTGAACAGGCGTTGCTTGAACAGGGTCGCATTACGGACCGGACCGGCAGTAAGTTCGAATAACACCTCATCGTTATCTGTGTTAGAGTGACGGTGAAGTACAAAATTTCTCTGAGATGTTTGCAAGCGGGCCAGTCCCCTGAGCCGATATTTAATACCATCAGAGTCTGACGCTCTGTAACCTGTGTGCAAGCTCGGTTCGTCCGAGAAGCCTGATGGTTACGACGGCAGTCTCACCTTGAACCAAGGGTTCAAGGGTTACAGCCTGCGGCGGCATCTCGGAGATTCCACTTCTTTACAGTAGTTCCTTTCTGGTACGTTCCTGTCCAACACCCAGCGTGTGATTTCTGAGTTTACCCCTGTCCAGTCTTACTACACGGTGAGCTATGAACCTGAATCTTCTCGATCGCCAGGATATCCGCACCCATGTTCGTCACCTCCGTCGGGCGCTGACACCCGAGCAGCAACAGCTCGCCGCCGTGCAAGCCGCCGAACGCGCGCTTAATTTTGCTCCGATACAACAAGCCAAAAAAATCGCCCTGTTTCTCTCTTTCGACGGTGAGCTGAATACCCGTCCGCTGATTGCCAAACTCTGGCAGCACAAGCAACAGGTGTACCTGCCGGTGCTCCATCCGTTCTCCGAAGGCCAGCTGTTGTTTATTCGTTATGACGAGCACACGACGCTTACACCCAACCGGCTGCGTATTCCTGAGCCGCCGTTGGATATCCGCAATCTGGCCACGCTTAGCGAGCTGGATGTGCTGTTGGTGCCGTTAGTGGCCTTTGATAAGCAGGGACAACGGCTGGGGATGGGCGGGGGTTTTTACGACCGCACGCTGCAAAATTGGCAGCAGCACGGATTTTTACCCGTCGGTCTTGGGCATGATTGCCAGCGGGTTGATGATCTGCCCGTTGCAGAGTGGGATGTGCCGCTCCCGGCGATGATCACGCCGTCGAAAATCTGGCAGTGGTAAGGCTGAATCGCTATAAAAAAAAGCCCCGGGCAATTGCCGGGGCTTTTTTTAGGGTGATTACTGGAGCGGGCGTTAACCCGCCAGCTTAATCAGTACAGCAGACGAGCACGGATGGTGCCCGGAATGGCTTTCATCAGCTGCAGCGCTTTGTCCGCCACATCCTGCGGTGCATCGACATCAATCACCACATAACCCATCTGTGGGGTAGTTTGCAGGTACTGTGCGGCGATGTTGACGCCCTGGTCTGCAAAGATGTTGTTGATTGCGGTCAGCACGCCGGGACGGTTCTCGTGGATGTGCAGCAAACGGCTCTGGTCGCCATGCATCGGCAGAGAGACTTCCGGGAAGTTAACCGCAGACAGCGTTGAACCGTTATCCGAGTACTTAGCCAGCTTGCCGGCCACTTCGATACCGATATTTTCCTGCGCTTCCTGCGTTGATCCACCGATGTGTGGCGTCAGGATCACGTTATCAAACTCGCACAGCGGCGACAGGAACGGATCGCTGTTGGTCGCAGGTTCTTCCGGGAACACGTCAATTGCCGCGCCCGCCAGATGCTTGTCCGCCAGCACTTTACACAGGGCAGGAATATCGACCACGGTGCCGCGTGAGGCGTTAATCAGCAGTGAGCCTGGCTTCATCATCGCCAGCTCTTCTGCGCCCATCATGTTCTGCGTTGAGAGCGTCTCTGGTACATGCAGGCTGACGACATCACTCATATTCAGCAGGTCAGACAGATGGCGAACCTGCGTGGCGTTACCCAGCGGCAGCTTGCTCTCGATATCATAGAAGAACACGTGCATACCCAGGCTTTCCGCCAGCACGCCCAGCTGCATGCCGATATGGCCGTAGCCGATGATGCCCAGCTTCTTACCACGGGCTTCAAAAGAACCCACGGCCAGTTTGTTCCAGATGCCACGGTGTGCTTTGGCGTTCGCGGCAGGCACGCCGCGCAGCATTAACAGCAGCTCGCCGATGACCAGCTCAGCAACGGATCGGGTATTGGAGAAAGGTGCATTAAATACCGGGATGCCACGGCTGCCAGCAGCAGTCAGATCAACCTGGTTGGTTCCGATACAGAAGCAGCCTACCGCCACCAGTTTTTCCGCCGCAGCGAAAATGTCTTCGGTGAGGTTGGTGCGCGAGCGGATACCGATAAAGTGCGCGTCGCGAATGGACTCTTTCAGAGCGTCGCTGTCCAGCGCGCCTTTATGAAATTCGATGTTGGTGTACCCTGATGCGCGCAAATTCTCGACCGCGCTCTGGTGGACGCCTTCCACCAACAGGAACTTAATCTTGTCTTTCTCCAGTGATACTTTTGCCATTTCCCGACCCTATTTTTGCGACTTCAGAAGTGCCAGCTTACCCCTATCTACATCCGGGTATAAGATAGCCTTCTGCCAAAATATCAAAATTTACGGCTGCGGCAATACAAACGATTGCCTGGATGCCAGCACGGCTAACAGGCAAGGCAGCACAATTTGGCAGATAATCGGGGAATGGTGAAAAGGATTAGCAGGATACGCCTGCGCATGAAAGTTATGTGACATAAGTCACCAAATTTCATCGGGTTCAGAAAAGATGTTTTTTATCAGAAAATAACCGACGCCGGGGCGGCGCCGGTAAGATCATTTTACTATGGTCTTCACACCGTTGGCGGTACCAATCAGCGCAACGTCGGCACAGCGTGCAGCAAACAGCCCCACCGTGACCACGCCTGGCAGCGCATTAATCGCTTTCTCCAGCGCAATCGGGTCAAGAATTTTCAGATTATGCACGTCGAGAATAATGTTGCCGTTATCGGTCAGCACATGCTGACGGTATTCCGGCAGGCCGCCCAGCTTCACCAGTTCACGCGCCACAAAACTGCGGGCCATCGGGATCACTTCCACCGGCAGCGGGAAACCGCCCAACACATCAACCTGTTTAGACTCATCCGCGATACAGACAAACTTATCCGCCACCGCAGAGATGATTTTCTCCCGCGTCAGCGCCGCGCCACCGCCTTTGATCATCTGCATCATGCCGTTGATCTCATCAGCGCCATCGACGTAGACCGACAGGGAATCAATTTCGTTGAGGTCGAACACCTGAATACCCAGGCTTTTCAGCTTCTCTGTTGAAGCCTCAGAGCTGGAGACCGCACCGTCAATCTGGTGTTTGATCGAGCCCAATGCATCGATAAAGTGAGCGGCCGTGGAACCCGTTCCCACACCGACAATGGTGCCCGGGGTAACGTAGTCCAGCGCTGCCCAACCTACGGCCTTTTTCAGTTCATCCTGTGTCATGGTAAGTTTAGATTCCGTACAGCTACAGTGTGGCGCTAGTATAAAACAACCCGATGGAAATGACTGCCTTCACGCGGGCTTTGTTGGCACTTTGGAAGCCAGGCCACAAACCTGAAGCGGGATAATGTCGCCTTTGCCCAGGGCAAAGTGACAAAAATATGGCATAGTGCAGTTTCCACACCTGAAAGAGAGTTATCACCCACTATGAAACGCCCGGATTATCGCACGCTTCAGGCGCTGGATGCAGTGATTCGCGAGCGCGGCTTCGAACGCGCAGCACAAAAGCTTTGCATTACCCAGTCGGCAGTCTCACAACGAATCAAGCAGTTGGAGAACATGTTCGGCCAGCCGCTGCTGGTGCGTACCGTGCCGCCACGCCCAACCGAGCAAGGGCAAAAGCTGCTGGCGTTACTGCACCAGGTTGAACTGCTGGAAGAGGAGTGGCTGGGCGATGAGAACAGCGGCACCACGCCATTGCTGCTGTCGCTGGCAATAAACGCCGACAGTCTGGCAACCTGGCTGCTGCCCGCGCTGAAAACCGTATTAACCGACTCTCCGGTGCGTCTGAACCTGCAGGTGGAAGATGAAAGCCGCACGCAGGAACGCCTGCGTCGTGGCGAAGTGGTTGGGGCAGTGAGTATTCAACCTCAGCCTCTGCCAAGCTGCCTGGTGGATCAGCTCGGCGCGCTGGATTATCTGTTTGTCGGCTCGAAGGAATTTGCCGCGCGTTATTTCCCGAATGGCGTGACCCGCTCTGCCCTGCTGAAAGCGCCCGCGGTGGCCTTCGACCATCTGGATGATATGCATCAGGCCTTTTTACAGCAGAACTTTGACCTGTCGCCGGGCAGCGTGCCCTGCCATATCGTTAACTCGTCGGAAGCGTTTGTGCAGCTGGCGCGTCAGGGCACCACCTGCTGTATGATCCCGCACCTGCAGATTGAGCGCGAGCTGGCAGAAGGCGAGCTGATTGACTTAACGCCGGGCCTGTTCCAGCGCCGGATGCTTTACTGGCACCGCTTCGCGCCAGAAAGCCGCCTGATGCGCAAGGTCACCGATGCGTTGATCGCTCACGGCCATCGCGTCCTGCGTCAGCCGGAATAGGCCATAAAAAAAGGCTCCCGTTGGGAGCCCTGAATGCAGCCTGCACCGGGCGTTGTCACCGACAACGCCCTTTTTGCGATTACGGGTTACGCTGCAGTTCAAACACCACATCAACCTGATCGTCGAAGTGAATGCTCTGCTTTTCATAGGTTTCCGCCGCAGAGGTCATCGGTGCGGCATCGGCCATTTTATACATGCGCGCGACCGGCATTGGCTGGTAGTTAGCAACGTGATAACGGATGCTGTAAACCGGGCCCAGCTTGGTATTAAAGCCTTTCGCCAGCTCGCCTGCCTGCTGCGTCGCGTCCTGAATCGCGGCCTGACGCGCCTTGTTGCGGTACTCATCCGGATGGGCCACGCCCAGCTCAACGGAGCGGATTTCGTTCAGGCCAGACTTCAGCGCACCGTCCAGCAGCTCGTTCAGCTTATCTAACTGACGCAGAGTCACCTGCACCTGACGCACCGCACGGTAGCCTTTCAGCACCGCTTTGCCTTCTTTGGTGTAGTCATATTCTGGCTGGGTACGCAGGTTAGCGGCATCAATATCTTTCTTCTCAATGCCATTTTTTTGCAGGAAATCAAAGTACTGCGCGACTCGCGTATCGGCCTGAGTCTTGGCTGCAGCGGCATCTTTCGCCGAAATGCTGACTTCAATAGCCAGCGTAGCGATATCCGGTGTGGCTTCAACACTGGACTGGCCAGACGTCACAACGTGTGGGCCATTCGGCAGCTCATCTGCCAGCGCCAGAGCCGGTACGGTTCCAAATCCAATCATTGCGGCCAGGGCCAATTTAGTAAGCTTCACTGGGTTCCTCCGTGGGGTATTTCAGTCACATCAAGGTTTACTGACGGGGAAAATTGCCTCACCGCCAGAGAAATGTTCCGTTAAAACGCAACAAGCTGGCATATGTTATTGCGTTTTCGGGTATCAGGCTATGACCTTAATTCCTGGAGTGAGTTCCTTGTGACGGAAATCATCCCCATCAGACAATTACTGGAAACCTGTTGCCTGCAGCGCCAGCTTTAACGCAATGCCCCACATCATAACCCCAACCAGCGCATTGATGATGCGTTGGGCTTTCGCCGTATTCAGCAGCGGTGACAGCCAGGCGGCGAGTGACGCCAGGCCAAAGAACCACAGGATTGATGCGGTAACCGAGCCCAACGCAAACCAGCTGCGGGCTTCCGCCGGAAGCTGTCCGCCCAGACTGCCGAGCACCACAAAGGTATCGATATAGACATGCGGATTCAGCCAGGTCACGGCCATCATGGTGGCGACAATCCGCCAGCGTCCCTGCTTCATCGCGGCGGAGGAAGAGAGGTCAATGTTGCCGCTGAACGCGGTACGCAATGCTCCCCAGCCGTACCACAGCAGGAAAAGCACGCCGCCCCAGGTCACCAGATTGAGCAGCAGTGGCGATTGGGTCAGCAAGGCACTGCCGCCAAACACTCCGGCGCAAATCAGGACGATGTCGCTCAGGGTACAGAGTCCGGCGGTCATCAGATGATATTGACGACGCACGCCCTGATTTAACACCAGCGCATTTTGTGGCCCTAACGGCAGGATTAACGCAGCACCCAGAGCCATGCCCTGAAAGAAGATTGAAAACACGGGAAACACCTCGTCCTGAATAATTGCAGGCGAGTGTATAGCGGAAGGTTCATTAGAGGAAATGGAATAAACTAATGTTATATCAGTTTTTCTAATAACGTTAAGGCAAGAAAGGCGAACCGTGGCTCGCCTTTAACTTACTGATTACTCTGGTTTAGGTAACGACGGCGCCACCTCTGGCGTCGCGGTTTTGGCTTCAGCCTGCTGATCTTCAGCGGACTTCACCTGATGCAGGTGAACGTCCATCTGCGGATAAGGAATACCAATCTGATGCGCGTCCAGCGTGCGCTTGAAGTTCTTCATCAGATCCCAGTAGACGTTCTGCAGGTCACCGGCATTACTCCAGCAGCGCACCACGAAGTTCACTGAAGAGGCGGCCAGTTCATTCAGGCCAATCTGGATGCCCATATCGCGCAGCACGCGAGGCTCGGCATCAACCACTTCCTGCAGCAGCTTGATCACCTGATCAACGTCGGCATCGTAAGCAACGCCAATAATGAATTCATTACGGCGCACCGGCTCCCGCGAGAAGTTAACAATATTCCCGGCGATGATTTTACCGTTTGGCACCACGACAATTTTGCCGTCGGCGGTTTTCAGGGTGGTAGAGAAGATCTGCACGCTCTGCACCGTCCCCATTACACCGATATCAATGAATTCACCGGTACGGAACGGACGGAAGGTAACCAGCAGCACGCCGGCCGCCAGGTTAGCCAGCGAACCCTGCAGCGCCAGACCAATGGCCAGGCCGGCGGCACCGAGCACCGCGATCACCGAGGCGGTCTGCACGCCTACCCTGCCCAGTGCAGCGATCAGCGTAAAAGCGATGACCCCGTAGCGCACCAGCGCTGAAAGGAAGTCGGCTACCGTGGCATCGATATGACGCGCCAGCAGCACTTTATTCAGGGTGTTGGAGATGAGTCGCGCCACAATCATCCCGACGATGATAATCGCAATGGCCGCCACGATATTCACGACATAACTCAACAGCAGCTCCTGGTTGCGCACCAGCCAACCTCCTGCGTTGTTAATGCCATGTACCACGTTCAGATCTTCCATTTCGTTTTCCTGTTGTTGTTCCCCTGCGGGAAGTAAGCAGTTTTTTGCCAGACAAACTGACATCCCAAACTCAAAGGGTAACCAATAATGCCGCGCTCTGCCAAATAAGCAGTCAAATTAACAATTTGTTACCGGACAGGCGAAAAAAAAGGCCCCGGTAAAGGGGCCTTTTTCATACTGTCGTTAACGCGGCAAAATTACAGAACGTCGACTGCGTTCAGCTCTTTAAATGCCTGCTCCAGACGAACGATCATTGATGACTGGGATGCGCGCAGCCAGACACGTGGATCGTAGTATTTTTTGTTTGGCTTGTCTGCGCCTTCCGGGTTGCCCAGCTGGGCCTGCAGGTAGCCTTCGTTCTTTTTGTAGTACTGCAGGATACCGTCCCAGGTTGCCCATTGGGTGTCAGTATCGATGTTCATTTTGATCACGCCGTAGCTGATTGACTCTTCGATTTCTGCAGCAGAAGAACCGGAACCACCGTGGAAGACGAAATCCAGCGAGTTGTGTGGCAGGTTGTGTTTCTTGCTCACATAGTCCTGAGAATCACGCAGGATGGTCGGAGTCAGCTTAACGTTGCCTGGCTTGTACACGCCGTGCACGTTACCGAATGACGCAGCGATAGTGAAGCGCGGGCTGATGGCATTCAGTTTTTCGTAAGCGTAATCAACGTCTTCTGGCTGAGTGTACAGTGCAGAAGCGTCCATGTGGCTGTTGTCCACGCCGTCTTCTTCGCCACCGGTGCAACCCAGTTCGATTTCCAACGTCATGTTGATCTTAGCCATACGGGCCAGATAGGTGCTGCAGATCTCGATGTTTTCTTCCAGTGACTCTTCTGACAGGTCGATCATGTGAGAAGAGAACAGTGGCTTACCGGTTTTCTCGAAGTGAGCTTCACCCGCGTCCAGCAGACCGTCGATCCATGGCAGCAGTTTTTTCGCGCAGTGGTCAGTGTGCAGGATAACCGGCACGCCGTAATGTTCTGCCATCTGATGCACGTGGTGCGCGCCAGAGATTGCGCCCAGGATTGCTGCAGCCTGTGGCTTGTCTGATTTCAGACCTTTACCGGCGATGAAGCCTGCGCCACCGTTAGAGAACTGAATGATGACCGGGGCTTTAACTTTCGCAGCGGTTTCCAGAACGGCGTTGATGGAGTCGGTGCCTACGCAGTTAACGGCTGGCAGAGCGAATTTGTTTTCTTTCGCTACTTTGAAGATCTTCTGCACGTCGTCGCCGGTGACAACGCCTGGTTTTACGAAATCAAAAATTTTAGACATGTTTTTTGTCCTGTTTCGTCGGTCGTATTAAGAGATTCGGAACCCGTCAAACGGGTAAATCATTCTGGCGGGAAGCAACTTCCCGCCCCAGTAATTACTGTTTTGCACGCGCTTCAAGCATGGCGACTGCTGGCAGTGTTTTGCCTTCCACGAACTCCAGGAAAGCACCGCCGCCGGTAGAGATATAAGAGATCTTATCTTCGATACCGAACAGATCGATGGCCGCCAGCGTATCACCGCCACCTGCGATAGAGAATGCGTCGCTGTCTGCAATCGCATTAGCAATGATTTCAGTGCCTTTGCGGAAGTTCGGGAATTCGAACACGCCAACCGGACCGTTCCACAGGATAGTTTTGGCTTCTTTCAAGATCTTAGCCATTGCCAGTGCGGTTTCATCGCCGAAGTCCATGATCTCTTCATCATCTTTCACTTCGCTGACTTTTTTCACGGTAGACGGTGCAGTTTCAGAGAATTCCGTGCCTACGCGGGAGTCGGTAGGAACCGGGATTTTAAATTCGTCACGCAGTTTTTTCGCCGCATCAACAAAATCAGGCTCATACAGAGACTTACCGACGTTGTTATCAATCGCCACGAAGGTGTTGGCAATGCCGCCGCCGACAATCACGGTGTCCGCGATTTTTACCAGCGAGTTCAGCACGTCAAACTTGGTAGAGACTTTAGAACCGCCAACCACCGCCACCATTGGGCGCTCTGGCGATTTCAACGCTTTACCCAGCGCGTCCAGTTCGTTAGCCAGCAGTGGGCCAGCACACGCGATTGGGGCAAATTTGCCGACGCCGTGGGTAGACGCCTGCGCGCGGTGTGCGGTACCGAAGGCATCCATCACGTAGATGTCGCACAGGGCGGCATATTTTTTAGAGAGGGCTTCGTCGTCTTTCTTTTCGCCTTTGTTAAAGCGAACGTTTTCCAGAACGACCAGCTCACCTTCGGCAATGTCCAGGCCGTCAAGGTAGTCTTTCGCCAGGCGAACAGGAGAAGAGAGTTTGTCTTTCAGATAGTTAACAACTGGCAGGAGGGAAAACTCCTCGTTGTATTCACCTTCAGTCGGGCGACCAAGATGGGAGGTAACCATCACTTTCGCGCCCTGCTTCAACGCCGCTTCGATGGTCGGCAATGAGGCACGGATACGTGCATCCGACGTCACTTTCCCTTCTTTCACTGGCACGTTCAAATCAGAACGAATAAGTACGCGTTTGCCAGCAAGATCCAGATCGGTCATCTTAATTACAGACATGGTGAATCCTCTCGTTGATTCTCTAAGTTTTGACAGGCGCAAACCGCGCCCTACCTGAAACCGGTTGCGGCCATCGCTAACGTCGTGTCGATCATTCGGTTAGCAAAGCCCCACTCGTTGTCGCACCAGACAAGTGTCTTGATCAGGTGCTGACCGCTGACCCGCGTCTGCGTGCCGTCCACTATGGCACTGTGCGGATCGTGGTTAAAATCTATGGAGACTAACGGTAATTCCGTATAGTCAACTATACCACTAAATGCCCCTTCTGACGCGTTTCGCAACAAGGCATTAACCTCGCACGCCTGCACCGCCTCCCTCACGCTGACGCTCAAATCAATCGCCGTCACGTTTATTGTAGGGACACGTACCGCTATCGCCTCAAAACGGTCGTTAAATTTAGGAAAAATACGGGTAATGCCGGCGGCAAGACGCGTATCGACCGGAATAATCGACTGGCTGGCTGCGCGCGTGCGTCGCAGGTCGGGATGATACGCATCTATCACCTGCTGATCGTGCATGGCTGAGTGGATAGTGGTCACGGTGCCCGACTCGATGGTGAAGGCATCATCCAGCAGTTTAATCACCGGAATAATACAGTTGGTGGTGCAGGAAGCGTTGGAGACGATCAGGTGGTCCGGTTGCAGCTCTTTCTCATTCACACCGAAAACCACGGTGGCATCCAGGTCGTTTCCGCCAGGATGGGAGAACAGCACTTTTTTCGCGCCGGCGGCCAGATGGGCTTCGCCGTCTGCACGACTGCCATACACGCCGGTACAATCCAGCACCACATCGACATTCAGCTCCTGCCACGGCAGATCGCTGATTTCCGCACGATGCAGCAGACGAATGGTATCTTCGCCGACCCACAGCAGATCCCGCTCCTGGCGGACATCCCAGGCAAATCGCCCGTGGCTGGTATCGTACTTCAGTAAATGCGCCATTCCCGCCGCGTCAGCCAGCTCATTGATGGCCACCACGGTGATCTCTGCACGACGTCCGGTTTCATAAAGAGCACGCAACACGTTGCGTCCGATGCGACCAAAACCGTTTATGGCAATGCGAACCGTCATATCACTCCTGCATCCGAATTCGGTGTAAAACTGGAGCGTTAGCCTGAGCCAGACGTTCAAATTTGTACAGGGAATTCTTGCATCAGAAAAACTGTACTAAGCCCGTATATCTTCAGCAACTGCGCAAACTGAAACGGTTCAGCGAGAATAATAGAATGGAGGAATAATAGGAATGACGAGGATCAATTGCTGCGACAATCTTTAGATCTAAGTCACAGATTTAGAAAATTCCACGGCCGGGGATGACGGCGGAAAAGTGAAAACGGGGCGGAAGCAATCCCGCCCCGCTGGGCTTACAGCAGTTCTTTCGCTTTAGCGACCACGTTATCCACGGTGAAGCCAAACATTTCAAACAGCTGCTCTGCAGGCGCTGACTCACCAAAGGTGGTCATACCGACGATTGCACCGTTCAGACCGGTGTATTTGAACCAGTAATCTGCGATACCGGCTTCAATCGCCACACGGGCGCTGACCGCTTTCGGCAGAACCGCTTCACGGTATGCGGCATCCTGTTTGTCGAAGGCATCGGTAGACGGCATCGACACCACGCGCGCCTTACGGCCTTCGGAGGTCAGCTTGTCATACGCGCCCACCGCCAGTTCAACTTCTGAACCGGTGGCGATCAGGATGATTTCCGGCTGACCATCACAGTCTTTCAGCACGTAACCACCGCGAGCCACATTGGCCAGCTGCTCAGCCGTACGATCCTGCTGCGCCAGATTCTGACGGGAGAAGATCAGTGCCGTTGGGCCGTCGAAGCGCTCGATAGCGTATTTCCAGGCAACCGCAGACTCAACCTGGTCACATGGTCGCCACAGGCTCATGTTCGGGGTGACGCGCAGGCTGGCCATCTGCTCAACCGGCTGATGCGTAGGACCGTCTTCGCCCAGACCGATGGAGTCGTGGGTATAGACCATCACCTGACGGATTTTCATCAGTGCAGCCATACGCGCAGCGTTACGCGCGTATTCAACAAACATCAGGAAGGTCGCGGTGTATGGCAGGAAGCCGCCGTGCAGCGTGATGCCGTTAGCGATGGCGGTCATACCGAATTCACGCACACCGTAATGGATGTAGTTACCGGCCAGATCCTCATTGATTGGCTTAGAACCAGACCACATGGTCAGGTTGCTTGGCGCCAGGTCAGCCGAGCCGCCCAGGTATTCTGGCAGCAGTTTACCGAAGGCTTCCAGCGTGTTTTGCGACGCTTTACGGCTGGCGATTTTTGCTGGGTTAGCCTGCAGCTGTTCGATGAACTTCTGCGACTCAGCCTGCCAGTTAGCCGGCAGCTCGTTGCCCATACGGCGTTTGAATTCTGCCGCCAGCTCCGGGTGCGCTTTTGCGTAGGCCGCGAACTTCTCGTTCCAGCTGGCTTCTTTCGCCTGACCGGCTTCTTTCGCATCCCACTGCGCGTAGATATCCTGTGGGATCTCGAACGGCGCGTGGCTCCAGCCCAACTGCTTACGGGTCAGTGCTACTTCGTCATCACCCAGCGGTGCGCCGTGTGAATCGTGGGTACCGGCTTTGTTTGGTGAACCAAAGCCAATCACGGTTTTGCACATCAGCAGGGAAGGCTTGTCGCTAACCGCTTTCGCTTCTTCAACCGCTTGCTTGATTGCGGCTGCATCGTGACCGTCAACACCGCGCACTACGTGCCAGCCGTAAGCTTCGAAACGCTTGGCGGTGTCGTCAGTGAACCAACCGTCAATGTGACCGTCGATTGAGATACCGTTGTCATCATAGAAGGCAACCAGTTTGCCCAGCTTCAGCGTACCGGCCAGCGAGCACACTTCGTGGGAGATACCTTCCATCATGCAGCCGTCACCCATGAACACATAGGTGTTATGGTCAACAACATCGTGACCCGGACGGTTGAACTGCGCCGCCATCGTGCGCTCGGCAATAGCCATACCTACAGCGTTAGCCACGCCCTGACCCAGTGGGCCGGTAGTGGTTTCCACGCCTGCGGTGTAACCGAATTCCGGGTGACCTGGAGTTTTAGAGTGCAGCTGACGGAAGTTTGCCAGCTCAGCAATCGGCAGATCGTAGCCGGTGAGGTGCAACAGGCTGTAGATCAGCATGGAGCCGTGACCGTTCGACAGCACGAAGCGGTCGCGATCGGCCCACAGAGGATTCGTAGGGTTATGGTTCAGAAATTCACGCCACAGCACTTCGGCGATATCTGCCATGCCCATCGGGGCGCCAGGGTGGCCAGATTTGGCTTTTTGTACCGCATCCATACTTAATGCGCGAATGGCGTTAGCAAGCTCTTTACGAGAAGACATGTTCTACTCCAGGTCGGATTAAACGCTTCGCCGTCCTTAACCTATTTTAATCAATGAGTTATCAGGCAAAGTTGTAAAAGTCGACCCTCAATGTACATGAAAGACGGGTCTGCTGTACATGGCGAAACGTGCAAAATAGCAGGCGTAAACTTGCGGTTTGTGGCTATAACCACTATGCATTCGTAGATGCGCACGTTATAACGCTCTCTTTATAAGCAGCGTTTTTTTCTGCCGGTTTGGCAGGTTCTTGTTTTTACTACCTTGTTACTGATGGATGAAATAATATGAAATTACCCCTCTCTTTCGTTTCTCTGGGACTGATTACCGCACTTTCTGGTTGTCAGGGAGTAGACAGCAACGCGCTTATGCAGTCTGGTGCGCAGGCCTATCAGGCCGCCACCATTAGCGATGAACAGGTCAAAGAACTCAGCGTGAAATCCTGTGCGCAGATGGATAGCGAAGCGCAAATTGCGCCCGACTCCAGCCCGTATGCGCAGCGCCTGGCGAAAATCTCCGCCGCACTGGGTGACAACATCAACGGCACGCCGGCCAACTACAAGGTGTACATCACCAAAGACGTCAATGCCTGGGCGATGGCGAACGGCTGTATCCGCGTTTACAGCGGATTGATGGATATGATGACCGACAATGAAGTCGAGGGTGTGCTGGGCCATGAAATGGGCCACGTGGCATTAGGCCATAGCCGTCGCGCGATGCAGGTTGCCTACAGCACCACCGCTGCCCGTACCGCCATGGGTTCCGTGGGCGGCATCGCCGGTACGCTGTCCCAGTCGCAGCTTGCAGACCTGGGTGAGAAACTGGTTAACGCGCAGTTCTCGCAGAAGCAGGAATCGCAGGCAGATGATTACTCTTTCGACCTGATGAAAAAGCGCAACATCGATCCTAACGGCCTGGTCACCAGCTTTGAAAAACTGGCGAAACTGGAAGGCAGCCATCAAAGTTCGATGTTTGATTCCCACCCGGCTTCCGAAGCGCGCGCTCAGCACATCAAAGAGCGTATCGCTGCCGGTAAATAACCGCGTGTTACCATAAAAAAAGGGCGCCCATATCCGGCGCCCTTCTCATTTCTGCTGATGAAACTAGCCTTTGTTAACGGCCTGAACATGCAGCATATCCAGCGCCAGCGTGGCGGCAGCCAGAGCGGTCAGGTCGGACTGGTCATAGCCCGGTGCGACTTCCACCAGATCCATCCCGACGATGTTCAACCCCTGCAGACCGCGCACCAGCTTGGTGGCTTTATCGGTGGTCAGACCGCCGATCACCGGCGTGCCGGTGCCTGGCGCATGCGCCGGATCGAGGCAGTCGATATCGAAGGTCAGATAAACCGGCATATCGCCAACGATCTGCTTCACCTGAGCGAGGATGTCATCAACACTGCGGTCGTTAACCTGCGCCGCGTCCAGCACGTTGAAGCCCAGTGAGGCATCAAACTCGGTACGGATACCGATCTGCACCGAGTGTGCCGGATCGATCAGGCCTTCCTTCGGCGCATGGTGGAACATGGTGCCGTGATCGAAGGTCGGGCCGTTGGAATAGGTATCGGTATGGGCATCAAAATGCACCAGCGCCATCTTACCGAAGTATTTAGCATGAGCGCGCAGCAGCGGCAGCGTCACGTAGTGATCGCCACCGAAGGTCAGCATACGCTTGCCGTTGGCCAGCAGCTTCTCGGCATGCGCCTGCAGCTTGTCGGTCAGATCCTGAGAATCGCCAAAGGCGTACACCAGGTCACCGCAGTCGATCACCTTTAAACGCTGACGCAGATCGAAGTTCCACGGCCAGCGGCAGCCTTCCCACGCCAGGTTAGTGGAGATCTGACGGATCGCGCCAGGGCCCAGGCGGCTGCCAGGACGACCGGAGGTCGCGGCATCGAAAGGAATACCGGTGATCACCCACTCAGCGTCGCTGTCGTAAGGCTGGAAGTTGACCGGAAAACGCATAAAACCAAAGGCGTTTGACACCAGCGAGTTGTCGTACTGGTTGCCCAGGGTGTTATTCATACCAAATCCTCTTTAACTGTGAAGCCGGACCAGGCCAGCTTTCGGCTGAAACAGAGATAAAAAAAATCCCCACCGCGTCGTTAAACCCGACGAGGAAGGGATTTTGCGGAGAATTGCCACGCCCGCCATCGGCGTGGTCAACTCGTCCAGCAGGTGAAGATTATTCGTCTTCCAGATAAGTGTAGCCGTACAAGCCAGATTCGAACTCTTCGAGGAACTGCGCGCGCAGCTCTTCGTCCAGATCGCTCTCTTTAAGCTGGTTGCGGAAGTGCGTCAGCAGCTCCTGCGGATCCAGCTGCACGTATTCCAGCATGTCTGCAACGGTGTCGCCTTCGTCAGACAGATGCACGTCAACGCGGCCATCGGCATAGGCAAACACATCCACCGCTTCGGTATCGCCGAACAGGTTGTGCATGTTGCCGAGGATTTCCTGGTAAGCGCCGACCATAAAGAAGCCGAGCATCGGAGGATTATCCACATCGTACTGCGGCATCGGCATGGTGGTGGCAATGCCATCGCCATCAACATAGTGATCGATGGTGCCATCGGAGTCACAGGTGATGTCCAGCAGCACCGCGCGACGTTCAGGCGACTTGTTCAGCCCTTCCAGCGGCAGCACCGGGAACAGCTGATCGATACCCCAGGCATCCGGCATCGACTGGAACAGCGAGAAGTTGACGTAAATCTTGTCCGCCATACGCTCCTGCAGTTCGTCGATGATGGGACGGTGCGCGCGGTTGGTCGGGTCAAGATGCTGCTGAATATAGTGGCAGATGCTCAGATAAAGCTGCTCAGCCCAGGCGCGCTGCGTCAGGTCATAAGTGCCCTGCGAGTAGCCGGTATGAATATCAAACAGATCCATCTGACTGTCATGCAGCCATTCGCGCAGCGAGCGACGGTTGTTTGGCTGATGCATCTCCTGCCAGGTATCCCACATGCTGACAATCGGACGTGGCGAGTCCGCAGACGGCGTCTGTGGCTCACTGAATTCGTTACGCTCTACGCCGATGATGTTCGACACCAGCACGGTGTGGTGCGCCGTGACGGCACGGCCAGACTCGGTGATCACCGTAGGGTGCGGCAGATTATGCTCTTCGCAGGCATCGCCGATCGCCCAGATCACGTTGTTGGCATATTCGTTCAGGCCGTAGTTAACGGAGCAGTCAGACTGCGAACGCGTTCCCTCATAGTCCACGCCCAAACCGCCGCCGACATCGAAGCACTGAATGTTGACGCCGAGTTTAGCCAGCTCAACATAGAAACGGGCCGATTCACGCACGCCGGTGGCGATGTCGCGAATATTGGACATCTGCGAACCGAGGTGGAAATGCAGCAGCTGCAGGCTTTCCATCCGGCCAGCTTCACGCATGATATCGACCAGCTTAAGCACCTGCGTCGCCGACAGACCAAACTTGGATTTTTCGCCGCCGCTGGACTGCCATTTACCGGAGCCCTGAGACGCCAGACGCGCACGGATACCGAGACGAGGCACCACGTTCAGACGTTCCGCCTCTTCCAGCACCAGCTTCACTTCGGTCATTTTTTCCAGCACCAGATAGACCTTGTGGCCCATCTTTTCGCCGATCAGCGCCAGACGAATGTATTCACGGTCTTTATAGCCGTTACAGACAATGACCGAGCGGGTCTGACCGGCGTGAGCCAGTACCGCCATCAGCTCGGCTTTCGAACCGGCTTCCAGCCCCAGCGGTTCGCCGGAGTTGATCAGCGATTCGATAACGCGTTTGTGCTGGTTGACCTTAATTGGATAGACCAGGAAGTAATCGCCGCGATAGCCGTAAGATTCCCGCGCGCGTTTAAACGCGGCGTTAATCGAACGCAGACGGTGCTGCAGGATCTGCGGGAAGCAGAACAAGGCTGGCAGACGCTGACCTTCGGCCTCGCGCTCTTTAACCAGCTTCGCCAGGTCGACCCGGGCTTCCGGGACGTCCGGATTAGGACAGACGCTGACGTGCCCTAACTCATTGACGTCGTAGTAGTTATTACCCCACCAGGCAATATTGTAGGTGCGCAGCATCTTGCTGGCTTCTTGATCGCTCATGGCCACCTCCTGCATAGAGCGGAGTCCACCTTGTTCGCCAGCTGACGAACCCTTCATTGTCTTAATGTCGTCAGACATTGCGAGCCTCAAATTTCAGTGATGCGGAACAGTTAACTACTATCGCAGGGATAACCCGCAACAACAAGCCATCGGCGAGCGGGATATTCAGCATAAAACGCTGAAAGGCCGCGCCAATCGGTCTCTCAAGTATAACATTATGCAATTCCTTAATGTGCGGAATGAGAAGCCTGTCATGAAAATGTTCCACTTTTTACCTGAGCTGAAAAAAGCTTTAAAGAAAAAAGGCTGGCAATCCGATTAATGAGTGACCTAAAATAGCCGTCCAGATGTTAATCCATCTAAATGGTTAACTTCTAAGCGTCACCTGTTATGTACTGCTCATGGCTTTGCCTGAGGGGGCGCTGGGAACCGAAGCCGGTGAGAACTGGCAAACAGTCTTTAGCGCTATGCAGTCGTTATCAACCCGTATTCAGTAAGGTAAAGAATTAATGGCTAAACACCTTTTCACTTCCGAGTCCGTCTCAGAAGGACATCCTGATAAAATCGCCGACCAGATTTCTGATGCTGTGCTCGATGCCATCCTCGAGCAGGATCCGAAAGCGCGTGTCGCGTGCGAAACGTATGTGAAAACCGGCATGGTGCTGGTCGGTGGTGAAATCACCACGTCGGCCTGGGTCGATATTGAAGAGATCACCCGTAACACCGTACGCGAAATCGGTTATGTCCATTCCGATATGGGCTTTGATGCCAACTCTTGTGCCGTACTGAACGCCATCGGCAAACAGTCACCTGATATCAACCAGGGCGTAGACCGTACCGATCCTCTGGAACAGGGTGCGGGCGACCAGGGTCTGATGTTTGGTTATGCCACTAACGAAACTGATGTGCTGATGCCTGCGCCGGTGACCTATGCTCACCGTCTGGTTCAGCGTCAGGCTGAAGTGCGTAAAAATGGCACCCTGCCATGGCTGCGCCCGGATGCAAAAAGCCAGATCACTTTCCAGTATGACGATGGCAAAATCGTCGGTATTGATGCCGTGGTTCTGTCTACTCAGCACGCTGAAGATATCTCGCTGAAAGATCTGCAGGAAGCGGTGATGGAAGAGATCATCAAGCCGGTTCTGCCAGCAGAGTGGATCAACGCCAGCACCAAATACCACATTAACCCGACGGGCCGTTTCGTCATCGGTGGCCCAATGGGCGACTGTGGTCTGACGGGTCGTAAAATCATCGTTGATACCTACGGCGGCATGGCGCGTCACGGCGGCGGTGCGTTCTCCGGTAAGGATCCGTCTAAGGTTGACCGTTCAGCGGCATATGCAGCGCGCTATGTGGCGAAAAACATCGTTGCGGCTGGCCTGGCTGACCGTTGTGAGATTCAGGTTTCCTACGCGATTGGCGTGGCTGAACCGACTTCCATCATGGTTGAAACCTTCGGTACTGAGAAAGTCTCTACCGAGCAGCTGACGCTGCTGGTGCGCGAGTTCTTCGACCTGCGTCCCTACGGTCTGATTCAGATGCTGGACCTGCTGCACCCGATGTACCGCGAGACCGCGGCATACGGTCACTTCGGTCGTGAACATTTCCCTTGGGAAAAAACCGACAAGGCTGCACAGCTGCGTGAAGCTGCTGGCCTGAAGTAAGCACCAGCTTGCAGGACACAGGGCACCCGGTGGGTGCCCTTTTTGCTGTCTGACGCTGGCGGAATGGCCATCGCTGTCTACACTTTTTTTGGCTTCAGGCGCGTTGATTGTTAACGGTTACACTCAGAAATATTTACCAATATCTGATAATTAAGAATTAACTCTCTTAACAACCTGTAGCCTAATGCGCTATTTTCAGCGCTGTCTGATAGAAGGGCACTCGGGAACTAAGTGAAACTATTTACTACTATGACTAACTGGTTATAAAGCGTAAGCGCGCGTGAAAATGCTGCATTTAGGAATGATCTGGTGTGTAACCGATTACACCAATGTGATCTGCAGCACAGTCTTGTGGGCAAAGGTTTTCTAACATTTATAACAACAATAAGCAGTACCACTTTAATGGAGGCGTTATGCCTGATAATAAGAAAAAGAGCAGGACATCAAACAAGGCGATGACCTTCTTTGTTTGTTTCCTCGCAGCACTGGCCGGCCTGCTGTTTGGTCTGGATATCGGCGTTATCGCCGGTGCCCTGCCATTCATCGCGAAAGATTTTAACGTTACCGCACATCAGCAGGAGTGGATCGTCAGCTCAATGATGTTTGGTGCCGCCGTCGGTGCCGTCGGTAGCGGCTGGATGTCTTCCCGCCTGGGCCGTAAAAAAAGCCTGATGATCGGTGCCATTCTGTTTGTGATTGGCTCGCTGTGGTCAGCGATGTCATCCAACCCGGAAATGCTGATCTTCGCCCGCGTTCTGCTGGGTCTGGCCGTTGGCGTTGCCTCCTATACCGCGCCGCTGTACCTCTCTGAGATCGCACCAGAGAAGATTCGCGGCAGTATGATTTCCCTGTACCAGCTGATGATTACCATCGGTATTCTGGGTGCGTATCTGTCTGATACCGCGTTCAGCTACACCGGCGAATGGCGTTGGATGCTGGGCGTGATCACCATCCCGGCCGCGCTGCTGCTGGTTGGCGTTTGCTTCCTGCCTAACAGCCCACGCTGGCTGGCCGCCAAAGGCGATTTCCGTACCGCTCAGCGCGTACTGGACCGTCTGCGTGACACCAGCGAGCAAGCGAAACGCGAGCTGGACGAAATCCGTGAAAGCCTGAAGATCAAACAGTCCGGCTGGAGCCTGTTTAAAGGCAACAGCAACTTCCGTCGCGCGGTTTACCTGGGCGTGCTTCTGCAGATCATGCAGCAGTTCACCGGGATGAACGTCATCATGTATTACGCACCGAAGATTTTTGAAATTGCGGGCTTCACCAACACCACCGAGCAGATGTGGGGCACGGTGATTGTGGGTCTGGTTAACGTACTGGCGACATTTATTGCTATCGGTCTGGTTGACCGCTGGGGCCGTAAGCCAACGCTGAAACTGGGCTTCCTGGTGATGGCGGTCGGTATGGGTATCCTCGGCACCATGCTGCACGTGGGCATCCACTCTTCAACCGGTCAGTACTTCGCTATCGCCATGCTGCTGATGTTCATCATCGGTTTTGCGATGAGTGCCGGTCCGTTGATCTGGGTGCTGTGTTCTGAAATTCAGCCGCTGAAAGGCCGCGATTTCGGTATCACCGTGTCTACGGCAACTAACTGGATTGCCAACATGATTGTCGGCGCGACCTTCCTGACCATGCTCAACACCCTGGGCAACGCGAACACCTTCTGGGTTTACGCCGGTCTGAACGTGGTGTTTATCATTCTGACCATCGTGCTGATCCCGGAAACCAAAGGTATTTCGCTGGAACACATTGAACGTAACCTGTTGGGCGGCAAGAAGCTTCGCGATATCGGTCATCGTGACTAAGACTCTCTGGCCGGGGAAACCCGGCCAGCTTTATTGAATTCCCCCCTGCCACATCGTATTCTCTGCCGTATGAAATCCCTCAGACTTCCCATTGCCCTGCAACAAGCCGTGATGCGCTCACTGCGTGAAAAATTGCAGCTGGCAAACCATCGCCTGGAACGCAGCTACCCTGAACCCAAGTTGGTCTACCAACAACGCGGCACGGCAGCGGGCACCGCGTGGCTGCAACACTGGGAGATCCGTCTGAATCAGGTGCTGTTACTGGAAAATCAGCAGGCGTTTATTGAAGAAGTGGTGCCGCATGAACTGGCGCATCTGTTGGTGTGGAAACACTTTGGCCGGGTCGCGCCGCACGGCAAAGAGTGGAAGTGGATGATGGAAAGCATTCTGGATGTGCCGGCGCAGCGCACCCATAAGTTTGAGATTGAATCGGTGCGCAGTCGCTCTTTCCCCTACCGTTGTGGCTGTCAGCAGCATCAGCTGACGGTACGCCGCCATAACCGTGTCGTCAGGGGCGAAAGCGAGTATCGATGCGTCCGCTGCGGCGATCGCCTCTCTCCCGGCGAGTTCCAACAATCCGAAAAATCGTCCTGATGGCCAATTATTCAGCAATAACTCGCTGATTTTCTGGCACTGATTTCCCGAAGCGAATCGCATCTGTTACTCTCGCCGCCTCGTTTATCAGGCCAGGCCCGCAACATGCTTCGCAAATTTTTTTACTGCTTGTCACTCTCCCTGTTTTTACCGACTTTTTTCGCTCACGGCCTCAGCCTGGATAACTATCACCAGAACAGCTTTGGTCAGGCCAAAGAATATGCGGCTCAAATCAACGCCGATGCGCCAGGATCGTTCTATTGCGGCTGTAAAATCCACTGGAAAGGGAAAAAAGGCGTGCCTGACCTCGCCTCCTGTGGCTATCAGGTGCGCAAAAATGCCAACCGGGCGAAACGCATCGAGTGGGAACACGTGGTGCCGGCCTGGACGTTCGGCCACCAGCGTCAGTGCTGGCAAAATGGCGGCCGCAAACAGTGCGCGAAAGATGCCGGTTACCGCCAGATCGAGACCGATCTGCACAACCTTCAGCCTTCGATCGGCGAAGTGAATGGCGACCGTGGAAACTTTATGTACAGCCAGTGGAACGGCGGCGAGCGCCAGTATGGTCAGTGTGAAATGAAGATCGATTTCAAAAACAAACAGGCCGAGCCCCCTGCACGTGCGCGCGGCGCCATTGCCCGCACCTGGTTCTATATGCGCGATCGCTATCAGATCGACATGTCCAGGCAGCAAACCCAGCTGATGACCGTCTGGAACAAGCAGTATCCGGTCAGTTCATGGGAGTGCGAACGGGACAATCGCATCGCGCGCGTACAGGGCAACCACAATCCCTATGTACAGCAAGCTTGCCAGCGGTAAAATCACTGACCTAAACTAGAGCCCATCTTCAGGCCGGATCTGTTTTCCGGCCGCTAACATTTATCAGGATTTCCATGCGTATACCCCGCATTTTTCATCCCGAATTGCTTACCGCGGGCAGCGAGATTGCTCTCTGCGACGAGGCCGCTAACCATGTTGGCCGCGTGTTGCGAATGGGTGCCGGACAGGCCCTGGAATTGTTCGATGGCAGTAATCTGACTTTTGCCGCTGAGATCGTGCAGGCCGACAAAAAAAGCGTCCGCGTTTCCCTCGGCGAAAGCCGCGAAGATAGCCGTGAATCCCCGCTTCACCTGCATTTAGGCCAGGTGATGTCGCGTGGTGAGAAGATGGAGTTCACCATTCAGAAGGCGGTGGAACTTGGGGTAAATGTGATCACCCCCTTGTTTTCTGAGCGCTGTGGCGTAAAGCTTGATGCTGAGCGGCTGGCGAAAAAACACCAGCAATGGCAAAAAATTGTGATTGCTGCCTGTGAACAGTGCGGCAGAAACAGCGTGCCTGAGGTGCGTGAAGCGATGATGCTGGAGCGCTGGAGCGCCGAGCAGGACGATGGCTTAAAGCTGAACCTGCATCCCCGCGCCAGCCAGAGCATCAACACTCTGCCGCTGCCCGTTGAACGGGTACGCCTGCTGATTGGCCCGGAAGGCGGCTTAACCGCTGATGAAATCAGCATGACAGCACAATATGGCTTTACAGATATTCTGTTAGGCCCAAGAGTGCTCAGAACAGAAACGACGGCCCTGACGGCGATTACCGCCCTGCAGGTCCGGTTTGGCGATTTGGGCTAACCCATCCGCAAAGAAAAAGAGCTCACTGGAGAAGCAATAATGATTAAGCTTGGCATTGTGATGGACCCGATTACCTCCATCAATATTAAAAAAGACAGCAGCTTCGCCATGTTGCTGGAAGCACAGCGCCGTGGGTACGAAATTCATTACATGGAAATGAACGATCTCTACCTGCGTGGCGGCGAAGCGCGTGCGCGCACCCGCACCCTGAGCGTGGAGCAGAACTACGACAAGTGGTTCGACTTCGGCAGCGAGCAGGACATCGCGCTGGCCGATCTGAACGTGGTATTAATGCGCAAGGATCCACCGTTCGATACCGAATTCATCTACGCCACCTACATTCTTGAACGTGCAGAGGAAAAAGGCACGCTGATCGTCAACAAGCCGCAGAGCCTGCGCGACTGTAACGAAAAGCTGTTCACCGCCTGGTTTGCCGAGCTGACGCCGGACACGCTGGTGACGCGCAGTGCGCAGAAGATCCGCGAATTCTGGCAGGAGCATGGCGACATCATTCTTAAGCCGCTGGACGGCATGGGCGGCGCGTCAATTTTCCGCATCAAGAAAGAAGACCCGAATCTGTCAGTGATCATTGAAACCCTGACCGAGCACGGCAACTTCTACTGCATGGCGCAAAACTACATCCCGGCGATCACCGAAGGCGATAAGCGCGTGCTGGTTGTGGATGGCGAGCCGGTGCCTTACTGCCTGGCGCGTATTCCAAAGTCCGGCGAAACCCGTGGCAATCTGGCGGCCGGTGGCCGTGGCGAAGCCCGTCCGCTGACCGAAAGCGACTGGGAAATTGCCCGTCGCGTTGGCCCAACGCTGAAAGCCAAAGGACTGATTTTTGTCGGTCTGGACATTATTGGCGACAAGCTGACCGAAATTAACGTGACCAGCCCAACCTGCATCCGTGAGATCGAGGCAGCATTCCCGGTTTCAATTACTGGTATGCTGATGGACGCGATTGAAAAGCGTCTGGCCTGACAGATCGAATGGGGTCAACGGGCCCCTTTATTAACCCGTTAATTACGCCCGGGGCGCCAGCCCTGGGCGGTTAACCCTACTACAGAATCCTGATATGAATTTACAGCATCATTTTTTGATTGCGATGCCCACGCTGCAAGACCCGTTGTTTAAGCGCTCGGTGGTTTACATCTGCGAGCACAATGATGATGGGGCAATGGGCGTGATTGTGAATAAGCCAATGGACAATCTGACCGTTGACGGCATTCTCAAGAAGCTAAAAATCAGCCCTACCCCACGCGAAGCCGAGGTCAAACTCGACAAGCCGGTCTTTTCTGGCGGCCCGCTGGCGGAAGATCGGGGTTTTATCCTGCATTCAGCCCAGCGTACCTTTGCCTCCAGCATTCGTGTTTCTGACAACACGGTGATCACCACCTCCCGTGACGTGCTGGAAACGTTGGGAACCCCGGAGCAGCCAAAAGACGTGCTGGTCGCGTTGGGTTATTGCGCCTGGGAAAAAGACCAACTGGAAAGTGAGCTGCTGGAAAATGCCTGGCTCACCACCCCGGCCAACAGCAATATCCTGTTCAAAACCCCGATCGCTGAACGCTGGCGTGAAGCGGCAAAAAGCATCGGCGTGGATATTCACAATATCGCCAGCGATGCAGGTCACGCCTGATGAGCCATATGACCTTGCTTGCGTTTGATTTTGGTACCAAAAGCATCGGCGTCGCGATCGGCCAACAGTTAACCGGCACCGCCAGGCCGTTGGCGGCATTGAAGGCCCAGGACGGCACGCCGGACTGGAACAAGATTGAAGCGTTGCTGAAAGAGTGGGAACCCGATCGCGTGGTGGTTGGACTGCCGCTGAACATGGACGGCACCGAGCAACCGCTGACTGCCCGGGCACGTAAGTTTGCTAACCGTATTCATGGCCGTTTTGGCGTGCAGGTTGACCTTCATGACGAGCGCCTGAGCACGGTAGAAGCCCGCGCCGAGCTGTTCGAGCGCGGGGGTTTTCGTGCCCTGAGTAAAGGCAGCGTCGACTCCCTTTCCGCCGTGATCATCCTCGAAAGCTGGTTTGAAAACAGCTGGTCCTGAGGTCGCACAATCCACCCTAATCCCCTGCCAGCTGGAGCAGCATTCCCGCTTGTTGCCTCTGTTTGAGGCACTGAGCAAAGGTTTGCATGCCGACCTGCGATCCCGTTTCCAGTAATCCGCCAAGCTGATGGGTTTTGCCCTCACGGATCAGGTTCGCGACCGCTGGCGTATTGACCAACACTTCGAACAGTGCGATGCGGCCCTCGCCTTCCGGTTCCAGACGTTGCGCGATCACCGCCTTCAGGCTCCCGGCCAGCTGGCTGCGGATCAGGTTTTTCTCCGCTCCCGGAAACACGTCCACCAGCCGGTCCACGGCCTGCGTTGCGCCTCGCGTATGCAGCGTAGCCAGCACCAGATGCCCAGTTTCCGCGGCAGTTAATGCCTGCTGAATGGTATCGCCGTCGCGCAGTTCGCCGAGCAGGATGACATCGGGATCTTCACGCAGCGCGCTGCGCAACCCTTCGCTGAACGACGCGCAATGCGTGCCTATTTCGCGCTGCTGGATCAGCGAGCGTTGGCTGTGATGCAGAAACTCGATGGGATCTTCCAGCGTCAGAATATGCCGCTCCTGCTGTTGGTTGATGGCGGCAATCATTGACGCCAGCGTGGTTGACTTTCCGCTGCCGGTTGCCCCGGTGACCAGCACCAGCCCGGCCTGCAGCTGAAGCAGCGAGCGGGTAATTTCCGGCAGCTTTAGCGCGGCCATATCCGGGCTTTCGCTGGCGATCGCTCGCAACGCCAGCGAAAGCCCCTGCCGCTGGCGGAACAGGTTGGCACGCAGCCGCGTTCCGTCCGCCATGGTCAGGGCAAAGTCCAGCTGCCCGGCATGTGCGAATGCCGCCTGCTGGGCGTCGGTCAGCCAGTGCCGCGCATGGCTTTCCAGCATCGCGCTGGTAACCACCGGTAAAGCGCCGATCGGCTCCAGTTGGCCGCAACGGCGCCAGAATGGAGAATGACCACTGCAAAGGTGCAGATCCGAGGCGTTATGCTTTACACTAAGGGCCACCATGTCCTCAATATCCATATAATACTCCCTGACTATGACCTCGATTCAGCACAACCTACAGCAAGTCCGCGAGCGAATCTCCGCGGCAGCCGCAAAGTGCGGGCGCGATCCGGCAGAGATTACTTTGCTTGCAGTCAGCAAAACAAAGCCCCAGAGCGCGGTCGAAGAAGCTATTGCTGCGGGCCAGCGGTGCTTTGGTGAAAACTACGTGCAGGAAGGCGTGGATAAGATCCTGGCGCTGGGGAATTCCGCTCTGGAGTGGCACTTTATTGGTCCGCTGCAATCCAACAAGAGCCGACTGGTGGCGGAGAACTTTGACTGGTGCCACACCGTGGACCGGCTGAAAATTGCCACCCGGCTTAACGAACAGCGTCCGGCTGATTTGCCGTCGCTGAATGTGCTGATTCAGATAAACATCAGTGACGAAAACAGTAAATCTGGCATCATGCTGGAGGCACTGAGCGAACTGGCAAAAGAGATCGCCCTGCTGCCGCGCTTAACGCTGCGTGGCCTGATGGCCATCCCGGCACCCGAAGCGGAGTATGCGCGGCAGTTAGCGGTGTGCCAGCAGATGGCAGAGGCGTTTAACGCACTGAAAAAAGACTATCCCGCTGTCGATACGCTTTCTCTGGGAATGAGCGACGACATGGATGCTGCAATCGCGGCAGGCAGTACCATGGTGCGCATTGGCACCGCTATTTTTGGCGCGCGTGATTACAGCGCCGCTCACAACAATAACTGAGGAACCCCATGCTGACGTTGACTTTCCTGGTCAAAACCCTGATCGATCTGTACGTAATGGTGCTGTTATTACGTATCTGGATGCAGTGGTCACGAGCCGATTTCTATAACCCGCTGGCGCAGTTTGTCGTTAAAATTACCCAACCGGTGGTGAAACCGTTGCGACGGATCCTGCCCTCCATTGGCCCGGTAGATACCGCGTCACTGTTGCTGGCGTTTGTGCTGACGACGCTGAAATACCCGATTTTGTTGCTGATTCAGGTGGGTGCCTTCTCGGTTGACCCGATGAATCTGCTGGTGGGTCTGTTATCGCTGCTGAAGTCAGCGGGCAACCTGGTGTTCTGGGTGATCATCATCCGTTCACTGATGAGCTGGATCAGCCAGGGCCGTGGCCCGGTGGATCAGGTGCTGATCCAACTGACCGAGCCGCTGATGTCCCCTATACGCCGGATATTGCCCGCGATGGGCGGTATCGACTTCTCGGCCATGGTAGTGATTTTGATCCTCTATATGCTGAACTACCTGGGCATGGACCTGTTCCCTGGCCTCTGGTATCTGCTGTAACCTGAAAATTCTGGACCTGATATGCAAAAAGTAGTGCTCGCCACCGGCAACCCCGGCAAAGTTCGTGAAATGGCTGATTTACTGGCCGCCTTTGGCCTCGACATTGTGGCGCAAACCGAACTGGGCGTGGAGTCAGCTGAAGAGACTGGCCTGACGTTTATTGAAAACGCCATCCTGAAAGCGCGTCATGCGGCGGCGATAACCGGCCTGCCGGCAATTGCCGATGACTCCGGGCTGGCGGTCGATGCGCTGGGCGGCGCACCGGGCATTTACTCGGCGCGCTATGCCGGGGAAGACGCCAGCGATCGGCAGAACCTGCTGAAGCTGTTGACGGCGCTGGAAAACGTGCCTGACGATAAGCGTCAGGCGCAGTTCCATTGCGTGCTGGTTTATCTGCGCCACGCAGAAGACCCGACGCCACTGGTGTTTCATGGCAGCTGGCAGGGTGAAATCACCCGCAGCGCCGTGGGCGAAGGCGGCTTCGGCTATGACCCGATCTTCTTTGTACCTAAGCTGGGTAAAACCGCCGGTGAGATGACCAAAGCCGAGAAGCACGCGGTTTCCCATCGTGGCAAAGCCATGACGCTGCTGCTGGAAGCGATGCGCAATGCGTAAGCTGCCGCCACTCAGTCTGTATATCCATATTCCCTGGTGCGTGCAGAAGTGCCCCTACTGCGACTTCAACTCGCACGCGCTGAAAGGGGATGTGCCGCACCAGGAGTATGTGCAGCACCTGCTGGCGGATCTGGATGCCGACCTTCACCTGACCTCCGGGCGCGAAGTCAGCACCATTTTCATCGGCGGCGGCACGCCGAGTTTGTTAAGCAGTGAAGCCATGCAGATGTTGCTGGATGGCGTTCGCGCCCGCCTGCCCCTTTCTGCCACGGCGGAAATCACCATGGAAGCCAATCCCGGTGCCGTGGAAGCAGACCGCTTCAGCGGCTACCAGCGCGCCGGAATCAACCGCATCTCAATTGGGGTGCAGAGTTTCAGCGCGCAGAAACTGGAGCGTTTGGGACGCATTCACGGCCCGGAAGAGGCAAAGCGTGCGGCTCAACTGGCAACAGATTTGAATCTGCGCAGCTTTAACCTCGATTTGATGCACGGTTTGCCGGATCAGTCCCTTGAAGAGGCGCTGGACGATTTACGCCAGGCGATTGCGCTGAACCCACCGCATCTGTCGTGGTATCAGCTGACTATCGAACCCAACACGCTGTTTGCCTCACGTCCGCCAAAACTGCCGGATGATGACGCGCTGTGGGATATCTTCGAACAGGGTGATCGGCTGCTGACGGCGGCAGGTTACGTGCAGTACGAAACCTCGGCCTATGCCAAACCGGGTTATCGCTGTGAGCACAACCTCAACTACTGGCGCTTTGGTGACTACTTAGGGATTGGCTGTGGCGCACACGGCAAGCTGACCCAGACCGATGGCCGCATTATCCGCACCACCAAAACCCGTCATCCACGCGGTTTTATGGCCGGAAAATATCTCGACCGTCAACAGGACGTCAGCGACAGCGACAAGCCGTTCGAATTCTTTATGAACCGCTTCCGCTTGCTGGAAGCGGCGCCACGTGCCGAATATCCGCTGTATACCGGCCTCGATGAGAGCAGCATCCGCCCGCAAATCGATCGTGCCCTCAGCGAAGGCTATCTGACGGAAACGGCGGAAAGCTGGCAGGTGACGGAGAAAGGGAAGCTGTTCCTCAACTCGCTGCTTGAGCTGTTCCTCGCAGAAGAAGAGACGCCATAAAAACAAAACGCCTGATGAAGCTCATCAGGCGTTTTTTTATCGTGCACGGTTGGGCTTACTTCAGGCCGGCAATCATCGCCTGGCGCTGATCTTCCAGCACCGTCACCCGGTTACAGACTTCATGACCGAAGTTCTGGAAATCCTGCTCCTGCCCTTTCCACTCGTCCTGTAACGACTGCTGTAAACCGCCGAGATTGCCCATCAGCGCCTGCAGCGGATTCCCGCCGTTACCGGCCTGCTTGCTGCCCATCTCGTTCAGGCTGTCCTGCACCACGCCGCCCATCGCACTCTGCACCAGCGCCTCGCCATCTTTGCGCACCTGATCGATGGCCTGATGATGGAAGGTCAGCCCATCGCTACGATGCTCAATAATCCGGTTCATCTGCTGTTTCAGCTGCGTATCCAGCGAGGTCAGACGGTTACGCACGTTGCTGTCCTGCCCGAGCTTTTCAACAATCACTTTATCCAGCGCAACGCGGCCTTTTTCCAGACGCTGACGTGCACCCTGATCGATCCACGGCAAATCACGACGTAATGCGGTCTGGTAATCAATCGCTTTCTGGCGCGTGGCGGTGTCGACCGTGGCCGCTTTGCCGTTTTGCTGCACGTCGCCGGTTGGGGTGATCACCAGATTGCCGCTGGCACCCACCACCTGCACAGTCTGCGGGGAGATCACGATGTCATCCTGGGGTTTCACGCTACATTGATAGTCAGCCTGAGCCTGACCCGCTGCCAGCAACAGCGCTGCCACCATCATCGCTTTACGCATTTTGCATTCTCCTGAGAAAGAAAAGGCCACGCATGCGTGGCCCCAACAAACATCCGTTTATCCCGACATCCTTTCAGATGCGACGAGGGATACTGACTTAGTCCCACCAGACATCGAAAAGTTCGGTGACCTGAATGTTGTTCAGTTTACGTTCTTCCAGCCATTTGCGCACCAGCTCGCGGTGCTCATCGGTGCATTTGCCGGTCTGCTGCAGGCAAATCAAACCTTCCCAGTGCAGGTAGCCGCTGCCATCAAAGGCCAGGCCGTTCGGGTCGATCACTTCTTCGATCAGCGCATCAACACTTTTGTCGATGGTCTCTTCGCTGGTACCTTCCGGGAAGGAGAAACCAATTGAGAAACCTAATTCCTGAAACTCATCGATATGCATTTTCTTGCGTAAGCGACGACTGCGTTGGGTAGCCATTATTTAATCCTCTCAAACATCAGATCCCAAACACCGTGACCAAGACGCTGGCCACGCTGCTCAAATTTCGTTAACGGACGCGACTCTGGGCGCGGCACGTAGTCTTGTGTTTCTGACTGGTTTTTATAGCCAGCAATGCTGTTCATCACTTCCAGCATGTGCTCGGCATAGGCTTCCCAGTCGGTAGCCATGTGGAACACGCCGCCCAGCTTCAGCTTGCGCATCACCAGCTCGGCAAACGGGGCCTGCACGATACGGCGTTTGTTATGACGCGCTTTGTGCCACGGGTCCGGGAAGAACAGCTGCACCATACGCAGCGAATTATCCGGGATCATCTTCTCTAACACGTCGACCGCATCGTGGCACATCACGCGCAGATTCTCCACGCCGGCTTCCTGCGCGCTGCTCAGGCAAGCGCCGACGCCGGGTGAATGCACTTCAATTCCGAGGAAGTCCTGCGCCGGATTATTTTGCGCCATGGTGACCAGAGAAGCCCCCATGCCGAAACCGATCTCCAGCACCACCGGTGATTCACGGCCAAATAAGCTGACCAGATCAACAGGTTCAGGCTGATATTCAACACCCATTACCGGCCAGTAATTGTCCAGCGCGTGCTGCTGGCCTTTCGTCAGACGACCCTGACGACGAACGAAGCTGCGAATACGGCGCATTGGGCGACCGTTCTCATCAAACTCCGGGGAAATGACATCACTCTTCATATTTCTGCCTGCTGGTCTGCAATCTCTGGAAAGGGGGCATTATGCAAAGTTACAGCGGTTAAGCAAGCCCCGGTAACTTCCGGTTTACAGCATAGTTGGTCTGTGCTGGAATCCCAGCCTGATTTTCACTTATCCAGGATATTTCTCTGACATGATGCAAGCGCCGCAGTTCTCACGGCAGGTACTGGAGTGGTATCAGCGCTTTGGCCGCAAAACTCTGCCCTGGCAGCTGGAAAAAACGCCGTATAAAGTCTGGCTTTCGGAAGTGATGCTGCAGCAAACGCAGGTCGCGACGGTAATCCCTTATTTCGAACGCTTTATGGCGCGCTTCCCTGAAATCAGCGATTTAGCCAACGCTCCGCTGGATGAAGTTCTGCATTTATGGACCGGCCTCGGTTACTACGCCCGCGCGCGCAATCTGCATAAAGCGGCGAAAACGGTGGCGGAGAAGCACAACGGCATTTTCCCGCAGACCTTTGACGAGGTGATGGATTTACCCGGCGTCGGCCGGTCGACGGCGGGCGCGATCCTCTCTTTATCTCTCGGGCAGCATTATCCGATCCTCGACGGCAACGTTAAGCGCGTGTTGGCCCGCTGCTATGCCGTCTCCGGCTGGCCGGGCAAAAAAGAGGTCGAGAAGCGCCTGTGGGAGATCAGCGAAGAGGTCACGCCGGCCGAAGGCGTCAGCCAGTTTAATCAGGCGATGATGGATTTAGGGGCGATGGTCTGTACCCGCTCAAAACCTAAATGCGAAATCTGCCCGCTGAATCTGGGCTGCATCGCCTATGCCAACGGCAGCTGGGCCAGTTACCCCGGCAAAAAGCCAAAACAGACGCTGCCGGTGCGCACCGGCTGGCTGTTGATGATGCAGCAGGATCAGGAAGTCTGGCTGGAACAGCGCCCGCCGGTCGGCCTGTGGGGCGGGCTGTTCTGTTTCCCGCAGTTTGCTACCCTGCCCGAGTTGCAACAGTGGCTGAGCGACAAACGCATTGATGGCGCAACGCTGCAACAGAGCATCGCGTTTCGTCACACCTTTAGCCATTTCCACCTGGATATTGTGCCAATGTGGCTGGAACTGCCTCCGGCAGGCGCGGTAATGGATGAAGGCGCTGGTCTCTGGTATAACTTAGCGCAGCCACAGTCCGTTGGGCTGGCCGCGCCGGTGGATCGCCTGTTACAACAGCTGCGTCAGCCACAACAGAAAGCGCTGAACATCCGCGCGACAGAAGAGGAAGAGTAATGAGCCGAATGATTTTTTGCACGTTCCTGCAACGTGACGCCGAAGGGCAGGATTTCCAGCTGTATCCGGGTGAGACGGGCAAACGTATCTATAATGAGATTTCGAAAGAAGCCTGGTCACAGTGGATGAGCAAACAAACCATGCTGATCAACGAGAAGAAGCTCAGCATGATGAACCCCGACGATCGTAAGCAGCTGGAGCAGGAGATGATCAAATTCCTGTTTGAAGGGCATGAGGTCCATATCGAAGGTTACACCCCGCCAGAAGAATAATCGTTGGGCCTCACAGATGAGGCCCTCTCAATGTGGGCGAAGCACGACAAGATGAATAAGAAACTACTTAGTTTGCTGGTAATAGCGCCGCTGCTGATTTCCTGCTCAGGCAACAAAAAGCCGGCTTTCCACGAAGAGTGGGTTAAAGACACCAACGGATTCGATATTCTGATGGGACAGTTTGCCCATAACATCGAGAATATCTGGGGCATCAACGAAGTGCTGATCGCCGGCCCCAAAGACTACGTGAAGTACAGCGATCAATATTACACCCGCAGCCACATCAACTTTGAGTCGGGATCGATCACCATCGAGACCATTGCCGGGACCGATCCGATGACCAGCCTGCGTCAGGCGATCATCACTACCCTGTTGATCGGTAACGATCCGGGGAATGTCGATCTGTACTCGGATGCCAATGATATTAAGCTCGGTACCGAGCCGCTGCTTTACGGCCAGGTGCTGGATAACACCGGACAGGCGATCCGCTGGCAAGGCCGTGCGGCCACCTTTGCGGACTATCTGATCCAAAACAAGCTGCAGCGCCGCACCTCCGGGCTGCATGTGATCTACTCGATCACCATTCCGATGGTGCCAAACCATCTGGATAAGCGTGCCCATAAATACCTGCCGATGGTGCGCGAAGCCTCCGCGAAGTATGGCGTCGATCAGTCGTTGATCCTGGCGATTATGCAGATTGAATCGAGCTTTAACCCGTATGCGGTCAGTAATGCCGACGCGCTGGGATTGATGCAGGTGGTGCAGCACACCGCCGGGGTTGACGTGTTCCGCATGAAGGGCAAATGGGGTAAACCGAGCCGCAGCTATCTGCTGGATCCGGAAAACAACATTGATGCCGGTACCGCCTATCTGTCGATCCTGCAGGGCAGCTATCTGGCCGGGATCACCAACCCAACCTCGCGGCGTTATGCGGTGATCACTGCCTATAACGGTGGCGCGGGCAGCGTGTTGAAAGTGTTCTCCAGCGATAAAACGCGGGCGTTTAACACCATCAACAATCTGTCGCCAGCCGAGGTGTATCAGACGCTGACCACCAATCATCCGTCGGCGGAATCCCGTCGTTATCTGTATAAAGTGAGCAGCGCGCAGAAGAGCTACCACTCGTACTGATAGTGAGGCAAAAAAAGGGCAGCTCCGTAAGGGCTGCCCTTTTTTATGGTTGATACGCCCTGCTGTGGGCAAAAATTAACGGCTGATATTTTTGAATTGTTTTGTGGTGTCGGTCAGTGCGGTTTCGGTTGGCAGACGCTCCATTGAGCTGGCCCCGTAAAAACCGTCGCACTGCGGGCAGTTATCCAGAATGTACTGGGCATCTTCCGGGCTGGAAATCGGCCCGCCGTGGCACAGCACAATCACGTTTTCCCGCACGCTTTTCGCCGCCGTGGCCCACTGATTAATCAGCGGCACGCAATCCGCTAACTTCAGCGCGGTTTCTGCGCCAATATTCCCACCGGTGGTCAGCCCCATATGCGGCACGATAATATCGGCACCGGCTTCGGTCATGGCGATGGCATCGGCTTCGCTGAACACATACGGCGTGGTCAGCATCTCTTTCTGGTGCGCCAGACGGATCATATCGACTTCCAGGCCGTAGCCCATGCCGGTCTCTTCCAGATTGGCGCGGAAGTTACCATCGATCAGCCCGACGGTCGGGAAGTTTTGCACGCCCGAAAAGCCCAACGCTTTCAGCTCGTCCAGAAAACGATCGAACTGGCAGAACGGATCGGTGCCGTTGACGCCGGCCAGAACCGGGGTGTTTTTCACCACCGGCAGCACTTCCTTCGCCATATCCACCACAATCTCATTGGCGTTACCGTAGGCCAGCAGTCCGGCCAGCGAGCCGCGTCCGGCCATGCGATAACGGCCTGAGTTATAAATGACGATAAGATCGATGCCGCCTGCCTCTTCGCATTTCGCAGAGAGGCCGGTGCCGGCACCGCCGCCGATAATCGGCTCGCGGCGGGCAATCATCTGGTTAAATTTTGTCAGTATTTCCTGACGGGTAAAAGCCATTCTCAGTACTCCTTTGCCAGTTGGCGGAACTGCTCCACAGCAATCTGTGCAAATTCCCGGTCGTTAATGTTATAGGGTACGCGAAGTATTTTACGCTTTGCCGTCTGCACTAAACGGTCTTCCAGCGTGGTAATAAAGGCCCGATCGGCGTCCGGAGACCAGAATGCCTGGCCTGGCGCATCCAGTGCCGAGAATCCGCTTTCCGGGATCAGGAACACAATTTTCCCCTGACACCGGTTCAACTTGTCGGCGATCCAGGTTGCCAGCGCCACATTCTCCTCAACCGTGGTGCGCATCAGCGTAACCTGCGCATTGTGATGATAGAAGAGACGGTCGGCATATTTTTCCGGCACGCTGTCGGCATGGCCGAAGTTGACCATATCCAGCGCACCGCAGGAGATCACGCAGGGCACCTCTGAGCTGGCCAGCGCATCAAAGCGGGTATCATCACAGGCCAGCACGCCACCAAACAGCAGGTCGCACACTTCGGTGGTAGTCAGATCGAGCAGGCCGGACAGCATATAGCTGGCGGTGAGTTTTTCCATCGCCATGCCGCCGCTGCCGGTGGCGTGGAACACCACGCAGTCATAGTCCTTTTCCAGCGCGGCGCTGACGTGCTGAATACAGGGCGTGGTGACGCCGAACATGGTCAGCCCCAGCGCCGGATTTTCATTCGGATCCTCTTCGACGTCCCATAACACGGCACCCGCGACCTGGTGGGCGGCGTTGGCCAGCACCCGGCGGGAGATGCGGTTCAGGCCCGCCACATCGGTCACGGAATTCAGCATGGTGATATCGCTGGCGCCGACATAGCCGGAGACGTCGCCGGAGGCCATGGTAGAAACCATCACTTTCGGGATGCCGATGGGCAGTGCCTGCATCGCCGGGGTGATCAGCGCCGTTCCGCCGGATCCGCCTAAACCAATCACGCCGAGCAGGTCGCTTCTTTTGCTGAGGAAATTCTTAAATGCCAGCGCCATGGCATCAATGGCTCTGCCGCGGTCGCCGCAGAACACCGCGTTGCGTCCATCGGGATGGAAGTCGGCGATCAGTTCCGGGGGGAAATCCGCTTCAGAAGGCATAACTGGTTGAGTTGACAGATCAACTGTTAACACGTCTGCACCGGTTTTGGCGATGCAATCACTGACGTAAAACAGTTCCCTTCCTTTAGTATCTGCTGTAGCAACAGCGTAGATATAACCTGCGTTTATACTCATAGTCGTAACAACACCCTGTTATCAGACGAAATAAGAACTTGAAAAACCAGTAATAAAAACGTACATAACCTGTACGCCTCATTATTTTCAAGGCCACGAGATTACAGTACCACCTTCATTATTGGTAAATCAATTGAATGAAATATGCGTCTCACAGAGATGTTGACTATGCTTACGGCTGAGGTCTGGCTTTTAGATTTGCCCCGAAGTCATCGCGATTTCTTCCGGGCATTATTCGTCAATCGCTTGAATTTCAAGCCGAATTAATTGAACAAATGAGGTTATTGTGGAGCAAAGGGATTCCGCTGGGGTTATGACATTAACCGCTACAAGGGCAAGAACACGACGCTTACTGATTGAAACAGCAATGAAGATGTTCGACAGTGGCGCCTTCCCGTCGATCACCGAAGTGGCTCAGGAAGCACAGCTTTCGCGGGCGACTGCCTACCGTTATTTTCCCACTCAGAGCGCGCTGGTTTCGGCCATCGTGACTGAGACGCTCAGCCCGATCAAAAACTGGCGTCCGACTAAACAAGACACCGGCGACCGCATTGATGAGATGCTGGGATTTGCCTTCCCGCGCATGCTGGAGCATGAAGGCACGCTGCGTGCTGCCCTGCACCTTTCTCTGACGCAGTGGGCACAGTCACGTTCCAGCGAACGGCCTGAAAAAGAGAAGCTGATCAGGGGTAACCGCAAGGCGATGCTGCAGCATGTGGTTGAGCCGTTAAACCAGGAGATGTCGCCGAAGATGGTGGAGCGCGTGGTTCAGTCGCTGTCGCTGGTGTACGGCTCGGAGATTTTTCTGGTGATGAAGGATATCTGGGGCTGCGATAACGTGCAGCTGGAAGATATTGGCAAGTGGATAGCCAAAGCGATCGTCCGTCAGGCGCGTGAAGATGAAAAAGCGCTGACGGCGGACTGAGCTGCCGCAAAAGCACAGGGGCCACAATCGCGGCCCCTGATACTCACCTGTTACTGACAGCCGTTACGCGTTAAGCATGTAGCCAAACAGACGCTTCACGCCATTCTCATCGGCTTCGGCATAGACGCCCTGCAGTTCCGGCGAGAAGCCTGGCAGCAGATTAAGCCCTTCTTCCAGCGCGAGGAAGTAGCGTTGAACCGCCCCGCCCCAGGCTTCGCCAGGCACAACACAGAGCACGCCCGGAGGATAAGGCAGTGCGCCTTCAGCCGCGATGCGTCCTTCCGCCTTCGCAATCGGCACCAGCTCGACGTTGCCACGAATAAATTCGATATTGGCATCCTGCGGGTTCATCATCACTTTTGGCAGGCTTTCCTGACGGAACATCGCCTTCTGCAAATCCTTCACGCCATAGCTGACGTACAGCTGATGCATCTCCTGACAGAGACGACGCAGGGTGTAACCTGCGTAGCGCTTCGCATTCTTGCGGTAGATGGTTGGCAGTACGTCGGATAGCAGCGCATCCTCTTTGACGTGCTGTTCGAACTGCGCCAGCTTAGCCACCAGATGGGCCATTTTCTCGATGCTCTCTGCGGGCGTCAGTAGGAACAGGATCGAGTTAAGGTCGCACTTCTCCGGTACCACGCCATTTTCGCGCAGGTAGTTAGCCAGGATAGTAGCCGGGATGCCGAAGGACGCGTACTGACCGGTGGCGGCATCGATGCCCGGCGTGGTCAGCAGCAGCTTACAGGGATCGATCAGGTACTGATCTTTCTCGTAGCCCTCAAAGCCATGCCAGTCAGCGCGCGGCGCAAAGCTAAAGTAGCGGGCATCCGAGGCGATGATTTCGGTTTTCGCATCCTGCCAGGGTTTGCCGTCCACTTCATCGGGAATAAACGGCTTAATCATGTCGCAGCGGGCCAGGATCGCTTTACGGGCATCGATGCCGAGGGTGACGCATTCGTGCCACAGGCGACGCCCCGCTTCGCCCTGATGCATTTTGGCATTCACGTCCAGCGCGGCAAACAGCGGATAGAACGGGCTGGTTGAGGCGTGCAGCATAAACGCATTGTTGAGGCGTTTATGGCTACAGAAGCGCTTCTGACCGCGCAGGTGGTTATCTTTTTTGTGGATCTGCGAGGTTTGCGAGAAACCGGCCTGCTGTTTATGCACCGACTGGGTAACAAAGATGCCCGGATCGTTTTCGTTGAGTTCCAGCAGCAGCGGCGAGCAGGCTTCCATCACCGGAATAAACTGTTCATAGCCGACCCATGCCGAGTCAAACAGGATGTAGTCGCAGAGGTGGCCGATGCTGTCGATCACTCTACGGGCGTTATAGACGGTGCCGTCGTAGGTGCCAAGCTGGATCACCGCCAGGCGGAAAGGACGGTCTTCCTGCGCGCGTTCCGGCGCCACCTGTTTAATCTGCTCGCGGATGTAGTCCTCGTTAAAGCAGCGCGCATCGATACCGCCGATAAAGCCAAACGGGTTGCGGGCGGTTTCGAGGTAGATCGGGGTCGCACCGGCCTGGATCAACGCGCCGTGGTGGTTCGATTTATGGTTGTTGCGGTCGAAGAGCACCAGGTCGCCGCGCGTCAGCAAGGCGTTGGTCACCACTTTATTGGCGCTGGAGGTGCCGTTCAGCACGAAATAGGTTTTATCGGCGTTGAAGACTTTCGCGGCAAACTTTTGTGCATGTTTCGCCGATCCTTCGTGGATCAGCAGGTCGCCCAGCTTTACGTCGGCATTGCACATATCGGCGCGGAAGACGTTTTCGCCGAAGAAGTCGAAGAACTGACGTCCAGCCGGGTGTTTTTTGAAGAAAGCGCCGCCCTGGTGGCCGGGACAGGCAAAGGTGCTGTTATCCATCGCGACATATTTAGTCAGCGTATTAAAGAACGGCGGCAGCAGTTCGCTCTGGTATTCGGACGCGGCGGCTTCGAGTTTGATCGCATCGTCCCCGGCACCGGTCAGCAGGCCGACGTTTTCCGGCAGGTCAATTTCCTGTTCCTGCTCAGGGTAGTCCAGCGAGATAAACACCGGCAGGTTAAAGCCGGTATGGCGCAGCAGCGCCAGCATGCCGCTACGGGAGTCGGCAACAGAAACGACCACCGCCGCCACATCCGTAAAATCAGTTTTCTCCAGCGTAACGACTTCGCGTCCGGTCTGGAGGTGGATAGCCACAGTGGTGCTGGCTGCAATTTTCAGTGGTGTCATAGCACAAATCCTCAGGCGTCAAGGATGAGTGGGTGCCAGAGGCACAGCAATGGGAGACGGCAATAGCCCTCTTCCGGCGAAAGGTGTCAGACAGGTGAACAGCCAACAGGGTCCGGCTTCAACCGATAGACATCAGTAAAATCAGATCGCGTCTGTTTTTACTCATGGCCAACAGTAAGCGTATGAAAACCTCACCGCACGGTGAGAGATTTTTTCGACAGGATGTGACAAGCGGATCGGCGCGCCAGCGACATACGTGAATGTCGGGTACAGGTGCTGTTTTTCAGCAGTGAACCAGGCATGGCGGCGACCTTAAAGTGGCGTGGTGACGTTATCCGTCAGAGTGGGCGCAATGATGGCACTTTTTTTTTTCAGGTTCAAGACGGCGGGTGAATTTAGCGGCTGGCGGCGGGTTGGCTAACCTATTGATATTTAGCAGGTAAAATTGTCGATAAAAATAAAAAAGGTTATTTTTCTGTTGGTTATGCAGTTTTGTTGCAAAGATATTCAACGGGGTGAAGGTCAACACCGGCTTCGTGGTTTGGCGTCAGCATAGTTGAAGGGTTTGGTGGATACACAGGTCAACACCGGCTCCGTGGTTTGGCGTCAGCATAGAGCGCGGTATCCGAGACGCCGTAAATCCATCCCTGGAGGCTTGGCTGCGGCATCCCTGCCGCAGACACTCGGCTACCGCGCTCTGTGCTGCCACCTTATAACATTCGCGTAGTTGATAGGTTTGGTGGAAGCACAGGTCAAGGGCAGCCAGCTGGGCCGGGTTTTGACCTCTGTCCACAATCAACCATTCGACACTGAAGCTTAGGGGAAAGGGGAGAGAGTTGATAAGCAAAGCATAGGCGACAGAGCGAGTGGGATTTTGACCTGTGTGTCCACAATTAATCATTCGACTTTGAAGCTTAGGGGAAGGGAGAGAGAGTTGATAAGCAAAGCATCGGCGACAGGGATGTCGCCGCTGAGCCCCCAGGGATGGGTGCACGGCGTCTTTGTGTTCAACTCTCTCTCCCTGAGCTTGCCATCAGAACATACAGACGACTTACCGTACTCCACAGCCCACTCTCCTCCTACTTTGCCACCAGAAAAAACAGTCGACCTACCAAACCCCAGATCTACAGCCAGTGCTGCGCCGCGATCTTCTCGCCGTCGCTGAAGCGCGCCATCCGAAATGCCGTGGGATCGACTATCGGTTTCGAGCCACTCACCAAATCGGCCATCAACTGCCCTGCGGCGGGCGCGATGCCGAAACCGTGCCCGGAAAAACCGGTGGCGATAAACAGACCGGGCACCGTTGGCGCGCCTGAAATCACCGGGATCGCATCCGGCATCGTGTCGATCATTCCGCCCCAACTTTGCGCGACCTGCACGTTGCCCAGCGCTGGCAACCACTGCTGCAGATTAATCAGGATCTGTTTGAGCACCGCCGGATCGATCTGCGGATCCAATACCCGGATCCGCTCATACAGCGAGACTTTATCCGCCTGACCAGGCCGCCAGTGCAACGCTTCTTCCACAAAACGCTGCCCCAACCGCAACTGTAACGCCTTGCGCTCCTGCCAGAACGCCGGGAAAAAAGCCTTCAGAAAACGTAACGAATCAGGCGTGATATCGGCGGTATTGAGCGCGGAACTGGCGATGGTCAGCCCACCGTCCAACCGCTTGCGCATCGCGACGCCACCAAAACTGACGCACGGCGCGATTTCACAATTTACCGGCCGGGTTCTCATCACCGTCGACAAAACCTTTAACTGCGGCAAGGTGATCCCCATTCCCTGCAACAACAACCTGGACCAGACGCCGCCAGCTACCACCACCGACTGACAGGCCACCGCTCCGTGCTCGGTCACCACGTGACTCACCCGTCCGGCAGCACGCTCAATGGTTCGCACGGCGCAATGCTGCTGAATATTCACTCCCAACTCCATCGCGTACATCGCCATCGCGGGCGCGGCTTTTTGTGGCTCGGCCCGACCATCCAATGGCGTCCACATGCCACCGGCTATCGCCTGATTCAGACCTGGAAGCCTGTCGGCGGTCTGCGTTGCCGACAGCATCTCACTGTGAATATCATACTGACGAGCTTCGTCACACCAACGCTGATGCCTATCGCGCTGCGCTTCAGTGCGTGAGGTGTAGAGAATGCCCTCGCGGCGAAAACCGGTTTCGCGTCCCACCAACTGATTCATCCCCTCCCACATTCTCAAACTTTGCTCGATCAACGGCAGCTCGCGCAGATCGCGCCCGGTCCGGCGGCACCAGCCCCAGTTGCGGCTGGATTGCTCGGCGGCAACGGTGCCCTTCTCCAACAGAACAACCTGGATCCCTCGCTGAGCCAGCGACAACGCCGTCGCCACCCCAATAATCCCTCCACCGATCACCACCACTTCCGCCTGTGTCGGGAAGATTGCCGACGATGGCACTAAATCAACGACTGGACCCATGACTTACCCTCACTTAGTATTGATCTTCCACGGTCCAGTTCACCGGGATCTCCGCAATGCTGGTGGTGGTCGGCAGCTCCAGCACCGTGCGCACCAGATGCGCCAAATCCTCGGGCTGCGTCATCTTCTCCGCCGGCACTTCCGTCAGCGCGGTGCCCATATCGGTCGCAACATACCCCGGACAGATGGCGGTGGATCGAATGCCGTCTTCATCACCAATCCGCCGCAGACCGTGAGCCAGCGCCAGTGCAGCAAACTTGCTCATCGCGTACAGGCTTGAACGCTCTGCGCGCACGCGCTTACCGGATAACGAAACCAGCGTCACAATCCGCCCGCTGCCGCTGGCTACCAGATGCGGCCAGGCCTTGCGGCTCAGACGCATCGGCGACTTCACGTTGACGTCAAAAGTGCGGTCAAACTCGTCATCGGTGGCGGTCAGCACCGAAACCGGCAGCATCATCCCGGCGTTATGGATCACCGCGTCGATGCGGCCAAATTTTGCGATGGTGGCCGCAATCCAGTCGTCTTCGGTGGCGCCATCCAGCGCATCAAATCGACAGACCAGCTGATGCTCAGGATCGGCGTTGGCCACCTCTTCCGGCGTCCGGCATCCCAGGCTCACCGCCCAACCGTTCGCCAATAAATTTGCGGCAATGGCCGCACCAATTCCACGGCTGGCACCGCTGATCAGCGCCACGCGCCGGGTAGAAGCATTCATCAGGTTATTCTCCAGTTAGCTCATTGATGCCCGCAGACGCGTATCCAGCGGACTTAACATCGGTTCTACGCCAGCCACTTCTTCCTGCAATAACGCCACATAGCGCTGCACGGCGTCCGGCGTCAAACGGGGTGACAATACGGTTAAGCCCAGCGATCCCACCACGCCCGCACCCGCCACGCGGATCGGCACCGACACTCCGCCGATCCCCGGCAATAATTCGCCAGGATCCAGCGCGTAACCGCGCGAGGCGGTTTGATCGATCAACGACTGCAGTCGGGTTTTGGTCAGGATCGGCCAGTTATTCAGCCGCAGCGCATTACGTTCGAGGATCGCCTGCTGCGTTTCCGCGTCGAGAAACGACAGGATCGCCAGACTGCCGGGACCCAGACCGAGCGGCACCGCGCCGCCTATCGAGCCGGTCAGCGTCTGCATCTGAAAATCACTGTCATAACGGTCGATACACACCGAATCATCACGGTCGCGCGCCATCAGCATCACCGTCTCGCCGGTCAACTGCCGCAGACGTTCCAGCGCCGGCTGGAAGTGGCGACGCAGGCCTGGCCCTTTGGCCGCCTTCGCCCCGTAAATCAGGAGCTTGGTGCCCAGCCGGTAGCACTTATCCCCCTGGGCTTTATGCAACAGCTGATGATCCACCAGCGAATTCAAAATGCGGTGACAGGTCACCTTGTTGAGCCCGGACAGCTCGCACAGCGTTTTCAGCGTCAGACCTTCGCTGCCGACGTCTGACACCAGGTCCAGCAGCATCACCGCACGGTCCAGAAGCTGGACCCCGTTTTTCCCCTGAGCGTCGCTCATCGCCCCTCCAGAATTCCACTATGTGGAACTTTTAATTATAAGATTTCAATATGTGGTTTTTTGTTGACTAAATTTCTAGCAGATTTCACACTCGGTTGGCAAGTGAGATGCATTTTTAAGCACACCAGGGCTAAAAAAGAATCAGAGCATCGCGCTGCCGACAGACCAAAACCTGAGCCGAAAAGGCCGGAAATCACCTGCAATCACCACGACATCGGAAGGATGTAAACATGAAAAGAAATCGCGCATTGATGGCTCTTTCCCTGCTGATTATGGCTCCTGTTATTACCCATGCTGACACCCTGTCCGATATCAAAAGTCGTGGCGTACTGACCGTGGGTATCAAAAACGATTATCCGCCGTACGGCTTTATGAATGCCGAAGGCAAAACGGTCGGCTTTGAAGTGGATCTGGCGCGATCCATCGCCGCTAACCTGCTCGGATCACCCGACAAAATCAAACTGGTGCCGGTCAACGCCTCCAACCGCATTCAGTTTCTGCAGTCCGGCCAGATCGACCTGATTATGGCCACGCTGGGCGTAACGCCAGAGCGCGCCAAAGAAATTGATTTCACCGTGGAGTATGTTTCGGCAGCGGGCCCGTCGGTGATGGCGCGCAAAGAAGCCAAATTCAACCAGTGGGAACAGCTGAAAGGCCAGAAAATCTGCGGCATTCAGGGCTCTTACTACAACAAAACGCTGACGCAGAAATACGGCATCCAGCTGGTGAACTTCACCGCCCTGCCGGAAGCCTATCGTGCGTTGCAGGATAACCGCTGCGTGGCGATGGTCTTCGACGACATGACCTTGCAGAACAAGCTGGGCGAGCCGGGCTGGAGCGACTACAAAATTGCCATCAAGCCTTACGAGTTCCTGCCGATGGCGGGCGGACTCCGCAAGGGTGACGAGGCGTTCAAAAACGCGGTTAACGCGGCAATCGTGAAAACGGAAGGCGAAAACAAGCTGGTTGAATGGCAGAGCACCTACCATATGCCGCCCTCTGACTACATCACTAAGCGTGCCGAAGCCGCCCGCGCAGCCAAGTAAGCGGCGGGAGCGTAACGATGTTCGGACTCGATTATTCCTGGCTGCTGGATCCGACCTATCAGCAATGGCTGCTTCAGGGCGTGGTGCAGACGCTGGAGCTGGCGGCACTCTCTTCGGTGATTGCCATCGTCATCGGCCTGGCCGGTGCGCTTGGGCTGACCTTCAAAATCGCCTGGCTTGATGCGCTAATCGAGCTGTTTGTAGAGCTGTTTCGCAACACGCCGCCGCTGCTGCAGATGCTGTTTTTCTACTTCACCCTGACGCAGATTGGCTTTACCGCCACCGATCCGGTTACCGGGCTGCAGGTGCCGCTGGTCAGCGCCTTCGCCTCGGCAACCGTCTCGCTTAGCCTGTTTGGCGGCGCGCTGTGCATTGAAGCCTTTCGTTCCGGCTTTGATGCGGTGCCGAAAGCCACGCTGGAGGCGGCGCGATCCCTCGGCTATTCCCGCTGGGGACTGTTTGTGCACGTGCAGGCGCCGATTGCGTCACGCATCTGCCTGCCGCCGCTCACCAACGTACTGACCAATTTATTTAAAACCACCTCGCAGGCGTCGGTGATCACCGTGCCGGAGCTGATGTATGCCGCCGGACAGATCTACAACGACACCTTCCGCACGCTGGAAGTGATGCTGTTAGTGCTGCTGATTTATGTGGTGCTGGTCAGCCTGCTGGTGTGGTTTATCGGCTGGGTCGAGCGTCGTCTCGCCTATCCTGGCTACGGAGGTTAATCATGGATGCGCTCTATCTGAAGCGAAAGCGCCAGACCAAGCAGGCCTTTGCGCTGCTGGCGCTGATCGGACTGCTGTTCAGCATCTTTAACGATCCGGGTGGCGAATGGCATCAGGTGTGGTTGCGGCTGCCGCTGCTGTTAACCGGCAGTCAGCAAGGCTGGCCATGGTCGGGCGGCTTTGTGCTGAACATCTATATCAGCATTGTCAGCATGGCGCTTTCCACCGTGTTTGGCCTGCTGCTGGGGCTGGCGATGATGGCCAAACGCCGCTGGCTCAGCCTGCCGGCCCGCGCGCTGATGAACTTTCTGCGCAACGCGCCCTGGCTGGTGCTGCTGTTCTCGATGCTCTACCTGCTGCCCTATCACGCCTCGCTGTTTGGCATTTCCTTTACCTTCTCACCGCTGTTTAAGGCGATTGTCGGGCTAAGCCTGCCCACCGCCGCCAACTTCGCCGAAGTGATCCGCGGTGCCGTGCAGTCGGTGCACAGCGGTCAGTGGGAATCCGCGCGCTCGATGGGCTACAGCTACTGGCAGATCTACCGACTGGTGATCCTGCCGCAGGCCTTCCGCCGCATCATCCCCGGCTGGATGAACCTGTATGCGCTGCTGACCATCTCCACCGCGCTGGCCACCGTCACCGGCGTGCAGGAAGTGGTCACGCTGTTGCGCACCACGCTGGCGACCGAAGGGGAAAGCACGCTGGTTTACTTCTACGTGACCGTGCTGCTGATGTTCTTCTTTTATTGCTACCCGATTGCGCTGCTGGCGTGTCGGCTGGAAAAAAATACCAAAGGGGAAGCTATATGAGCGAGCGTAACCACGCCCTTATTGAGCTGGACAATATTCACAAATCGTTCGGCGATACCCATGTGCTGAAGGGGATTTCGCTGAGCGTGAATAAAGGCGAAGCGATGTGCATCATCGGCCCGTCTGGCTCCGGCAAGTCCACCATTTTGCGCTGCATCAACGGCCTGCTGCCGGTTGATGAAGGCTTCGTTCGCGTCGGCAATCACCGCGTGCATGAGATGACCAGCGAGAAGCAGATGCGTCCGCTGCGTCACCAGGTGTCGATGGTGTTCCAGCAGTACAACCTGTTCCCGCATCGCACGGTGCTGGACAACATCATGATGGCGCCGATGCAGGTCCTGAAGCATCAGCGGGATGAGGTGCGCGAGCGGGCGCTCAGGCTGATCGCCAAAGTGCGCCTGACCGGCAAAGAAGATCGCTATCCCGGCGAGCTGTCCGGCGGCCAGCAACAGCGCGTGGCCATCGCCCGATCGCTGGCGATGCAGCCGGAAATCATTCTGTTTGATGAGGTGACCGCGGCGCTCGATCCGGAGACGGTAAAAGAAGTGCTGAACACCATCCGCGAACTGGTGGATGAAGGGATGACCTGCGTGCTGGTCACCCACGAGATGCGCTTTGCCCGTGAAGTGTCGCACCGGGTGTGCTTCACCGATCGCGGCCGGATAGTGGAAAGCGCCCCGCCCGCGCAACTTTTTGATGCCCCGCAGGATCCGCGCACCCGCGAGTTCCTCGGCCAGGTTTTGTGATCCTTTTGAGAGACACCATGGCAAGCCAAACTGATGAGTTTTTTACCGCCGACTTCAAAACCAGTCCGTACTGGTGGGAAGCCGCGCCGCCTGAAACGGTTTTAGATCCTCTGCCGGCCACCGCCGATGTGGTAGTGGTCGGCTCCGGCTTTGCCGGCCTGAACGCCGCTATTGAGCTGGCACGTCACGGCAAAAAAGTGGTGGTGCTGGACGCCAACGAACTCGGCAGCGGCGGCAGCACCCGCACCGGCGGTATGATCAGCAGCGGTCAGAAGTTGGTGGTCGGGGGCGCTATCAAAGGCATCTCGCCCGAGCTGTTCAGCAAGATGATTGCCGACTCCATCGCCTCTTTCGACTTTATTCAGCAGCTGGTCAAAAGCGAGCAGCTGGATGCTGACCTGTTTATCGGCGGTCGCTATTTTGGCGCGCACACCAAAAAGCAGCTCGACAGTCTGTATCAGATGGGCGATATCCTGCACCAGGTGACCGGCGTGACCGTGCATAAGGTGAAGCGTAAAGAGCAGGCGTCGATCATCGGTTCTGAGTTCTATCACGGTGGGATTCTGGTCGATGAGTACGGCGGCGTGCATCCAGGGAAATACAATAAGGCGCTGCGCGATTTGGCCCGCCAGTTGGGTGCCACTCTGTTTTCTCACGCGCGCGTGACCGCAATTACGCCACGCGATGGCGGCAAAATCGTTAACACCGAGCGCGGCACCATTACTGCACAAGAAGTGTTAGTGCTAACTAACGGTTATACCGATACCCTGGCCACGCCGAACCTGGCGAAGCGCATTGTGCCGGTGAAAAGCTACCAAATCGCCACCGAACCGCTACCGCCCGAGCTGATGGCGAAGCTGATCCCCGGCGGCAGGATGATCACCGACAGTCGCCGCGATCTGATCTATACCCGCCCTTCTCCCGACGGCACGCGCCTGCTGTTTGGCTCGCGTCCTGGCATAATGGACTGCGACGATAAAACCGCGGCGATTAAGATCCGCGAAAGGATGTTGGCAATTTGGCCGGAGTTGGCGGGCTACAAAATCAGCCACGCCTGGAGCGGTTATGTCGGCATGACGCACGATAAAACCGCCTATGCCGGGCTGATGGACAACGCGCGCTTTGCGGTGGGCTGCAACGGCAACGGCGTGGCGCTGATGAGCTGGCTGGGATACCGTGCGGCGCAGAAGGTGCTGGGCACGGAACCGCGTCCGCTGTCGTTCGATCGCCCCACCTTTAAGCGCATTCCGCTGTACGATGGACGCCCGTGGTTTGTGCCCTTTGTCAGCGGCTGGTATCGCATGCGTGACGCGGTGGACAAGCGGCTGGATTGAGGTGGGTTAGCCGCGAGAACGTTTAAGGCACGAGAAAACGTGCGGGTGATGCAGGAAAACAACGGTGCGTGCGGCTTAAAATTTCGACTGACTGCACAGGAAATTATCACTTCATCATCAGGTTGATGGAAAAGAGTGCAATCAGTTGCGTTTTGACGACAAAGCCATTGACGCCCCGCTGCCAGTACGGTTTAATGCGCCGCGTTGCCCGGATAGCTCAGTCGGTAGAGCAGGGGATTGAAAATCCCCGTGTCCTTGGTTCGATTCCGAGTCCGGGCACCATCATTTAAAGCACGCTGGTCAGGTTTGACGGGTGATGTAAGAAGTGGGTGTTCAGGCAATGATGGCAGTTGATGCCTCATCCCATACTGAACATATCCATCTTCCAGAAAGGGTACCTGTTAACGCAGGTGCCCTTTTTCGTTTGGGGGTGTGGAGATGATTTCAGAACGCAATAGCCAAGTAGTCTCCCTGCCAACATCTCCATTACCTCCTCATTTAAAACGTCCAAATGTGGTAATTCTTGCACAGCATATCTCTACCTTTTCATTGCTGCCTCCGGAGTTCTGCCCAGATGATTTCAGTTGAAGGTGTTTGGTTGCTCGCGAGGTTGGCGGGTGCCGGCGTTGCGATTTTGCGAGGTCGACTGGGTGTGAGTAAAGCCAGCTTTTGGCTGACAATCTGCCGATAGCTCGCAGCAGGTTTTCCTCCAGCCGGGTGGTGATAGCAGCCAGCCGCTTTCAACCAACTGTCGGGGCTGCGTTTCCAGCACTCGCGAAGAATACGCGCCGCTGCATTTAGATTGATATACGGATCAAATGCATCCCACGTTGAACTAACGCGATGGCCATTCCAGCCGAGATTGACCTGCGCGATACCGACATCGATTCTCTTCATCGGGTGGCTTTTCATAAATTGCTGCAGCGCCTGCTAGGCCGCTGCCTGCTTTCATAACGGTAGCCTTTACCCGCGACGTTGATTGTCCAAGGCCACGGGCGCGTGCCGTGTGGCAGCTTGCGCGATGATTCTGCCAGCGCCAACGAGTAAAGCGATTCAGCCGGAACACCATGTTGCAGAGCGACTTTTTGATAACCCGACGGCACGCTTTGCATGTTGGTTGATGCCATTGAGCTTGCAGCGCTCAGCAACAAAGCGGCGGTCAAAAAGCTGCGATATGACATCCGTTTTCCCCCTGTTGGAGAAGGGCCGGCATGATGCCGCTGCCGTAGCGCATCCAGCGGCCTGCATCGTGGTTCAGGGTGATACGGCGTTCGCGAACTTGTTCGGCGGCAATGCGATGCTGCTGTGCCCAGTTGCGGAGTTTCCGATCGCTGCCTTCGTTATCGATAAGGTAGATATCAACGTGGCGTTTAACGGCGAGAACGGCGGAGAGTCGGGCATCGCAGCGCTGGTAATCTGCTTCACGCACGAATAACGCCAGGCCACCACCTGAGTCATGCGCGATACCTGCGGCGTTGCCCATATTAACCGGCAACATGGTGGGCATTAGACGCTTCCCAGCAGCATCAACTTCTCGCTGGAATTTAAGCTCCTTTTCGGTGCGCTCGTATTCCTGTTTTACCCAAAGTTCTGCGTAGTGACGGCGCTCGGTGTCGTTGCGGGCTTCAATGCCGAGAGTGCTTAATGGGTCAAGCGAAGGAGACTGAGCTCCTCTAACACCGTTCATTAGTAATCTATATCGAGAATATTCTTTTTCAGTAAGTCCTGTAGTTAAACTTGAATCCTCAGCGTTGGATTTTTTCGCTTGGAGTAATGCAACTCCTACCTTATTACTTTTGTGCTCGCGATAATATGCACTTGAGGTAAACGGTATAGTAATAAGGAAGATTACTATACCATTCAATCCAATTGGTTTCATATTACTTTACCGTTAGAGTGTTCATGCAAGAAAAATATAATGTATATAAGATGGCGAGCACTCTAACCGTTAAAATAGATTTCTTTATCGAAACTTTCCCCCTCTTTAACAGAGGGGGGGACACTATTCCTTTGGCTTCCAAGCCTGAATTATCTTTTCAAAATTCACTAACTTCCATTGTTCTGACCAAATGTCATAGAATGGTATATCAGTCGAACTTGGTTCCGGATCGCAACTATCAATAATAACCCTGGAGGGTAATGTTATTGAGTCTCCAATGAGCAAAGCCTCCCCACATTTTAATATTGGTAAGTTATCAACCATATTCCCAGCAGTATCCGGCATTAATTTCTTTATTGTTCTTTGGTCTTCTGGGTTAGTTAATCTCATGGAAATGAAGTTGTTACATTGTGAGAATATGGTTTCTGAAACTTCAGATGGCCTTTGACTAACAATAGCCAAAGTTACACCATATTTCCTGCCTTCCTTTGCAAGCCTTTCAATGGCAAATTTTGATGCTCTGTATTTTCCCAAATCACTTCTAGGGATATATTTATGTGCTTCCTCAAACACTAATAATAGAGGTGTATCTGAAACCTTACTCTCTTGTAAGCAACGCTTAGTGTAATACCCAAATTCAAATAGCACTCTGGTTATCAAAGAAACCGTTATGCTAATTACTTCAAATGGAATACCGCTAAGGTTTATTACAGTAACGTTAGATTTCTTATCCACATAACCGATAAATTGCTTTAATATTTCATCAAGCCCAAGATCTTTAACATCATTAAATAAGAATCGTAAGCGTCCATTATTAAGGATATTTTCTAATCGAATAATTAATCTATCAAATTCTCCATTGAATGGACCATTAACAAGATTGCTTTCCTTGACGAAATCAAACTCCTCATTGAAGTAACATGGCAATCTCTCATTAATTACTAAGGTTGAATTCGCTACAGGTTTCTTTCCATCCTTCTTACTGATGAGTTCATTGGTCATGTTTTTTAAATAGGTGACCACTTCTCTTATATCAAAATAGTGAGGTGAGTCGAAATAAACCTTTTGCCCTGGGTTGTGAAGTTCTTTATTCTTTGTTACTGCATATCTAAACTGGGATACTTGGTTGTGTGAGTTATTTTCTGAGCTTTCAATGAAGAGTTCAGATAGCTCCTCATCATTCAAAAGCCAATATGGTATTTTTATGTTTTTTTCATCAACATAGTTGCAATTTGGAAATGCAGAACGATATTCACCATGAATATCAAATATAACTATATGGGAATTGTTTAACTCACTATAGTCAGTCGATTTAACAGTTGTTGCAGACTGAATGATTCGTGCAACTGTGTGAGACTTCCCCGACCCCGTAGATCCTACAATTGCAAAGTGTTTGTTGAAAAATTTATTCCCATTTACTGGGGTTCTTATTTCTGTATTTTGGGATAAAGACGAAAAATCAAACTTATCATTTTTATTCAACCCGGTATTAAAAATAATATTGAGGTCGTCACTTTCTAGTATTCTAATATCATTTACTGGTGGTAAAGGTATGCCATGACCACCTCGAAGAAATATTTTTTTATCAGCCTTATGAGTTAGCGTCCCAATAAGACTCACTTCAAGGATAAATGAAGTTATGGAATAGGAGGTAGCATCGCCACCTCCCATGTCTTTTATTTTATAGTTATCAATTATACCAATTGCATCTTTTTTTATCGTACTTCGGCATGGGATTGCTACATAGCTCCCTATGCTAAACTCTCCCTCAAATGATGAGGGTTCTAAAATCTCAATTGAAACTTTATCAAATGATACACTAACAATTTTGAAGTTATCAGATTCCATTATTTCCTCCTGAGTAAATGAGTTATTTCTTCAGTTGACAGCCCAAAATAGGAAGTGAATAAGCCTCCATTTTTTTTAAATTGTTCACTAGCAGAGGAACAATCAAATGCAATTGATATTCTAGGTGAAAACAAATGGCTTGCGCTCTTATAATTATCCATAGTGATTAACTTCATCCTGAATGAGATTTGGTCGAGGGATTCAGTAATTTTTCCTCTAGATGTTGTTTTTCTTGTAAAAAAATGCTGCTTCGAAAAATAATCAACATTAAATTCCACATTTTCAAAGCCATCATTATAATATAAATTTTGTTGTAGAAGATGCCTCTTTAAATATAAAGGAATTTCAAAGTCTAAAATAAATGTAATGGGTTTAACATCATACGTAGCACGACTATAGTGCCCCTCTATAACATTGGTAATTAACTTGCAAAGTCCGCTTTCATCTTTTGATAACTCACGACCTAAAAAGACATGGATGTCTTTATCAACTGTTGGTAGGTTCAATTCTTTTTTATATATTTTTAATATTCTCTCTCTTTTTTGATGATAGTCAGCTAAAGAATGGAAAATCGTTTTACGTGCAAATTTTACCCCTTGAATAAGTCCTTCCCGATTACACTTTCGTGTAGAAGGATCAGAATTAGTGATTACAAGGTTTCTTAAATACTCAGCCATCAAACAATAATAGATTTGAGCTTCTTCTTCATTAGAGGCCAGACCTATTTTAATTAATGTTTTTAACAAGGATTCATATTGAGAGTCATAATTAGGAGCAAATGCTATTTCAAAATTCTTGTTGAAATCGCTTCTTATTTTTGGAGTGAAATTAGCCACAAAACCAGCGAGATTTTTTAACTTATCAGAGGATCTAACAGTTAAATTAATATTCAATAAATCATCAAGATCAGAATCTGATAGTTTTAAAATATTGGGTTCTTTATCTGCAAAGTAGCAATACAGTGAAAAGTCACAATTAGGATTATCTATGTGATCATTAATTAACTTTATTACAGGTTCTCGAATTTTACTGTAACTAAAGTTCTGTGTTTCTTTATGCTTAACTTGATAAACTATGTTAGACGAATTGATGTCTTGGATGTTTTCAATAAAAAACTCTTGTGTATCTGATTCTGCTAGTAAAATCTCACTAATTGCCTTATCTAATTGAAAGTTAAAACCTTTAATTGCGTAGTACCCACCATCCTCCATGACTATCTCCTTGAGGTTTCAAAAAGTTGATTCTATTTTTTATAGAAACTATTAGCATTTTTTCATGATTGGCGCAATAAAAAGCCTCAACTTAGTTGAGGCTTGATGTTTAAAACGAGTTAGCAGCATAGTCGATTCGATTGTCTCGATTTTTAGGTGGTATTGACTCAGTCTTTTCAGCCTTATACACCATCGCCTGATCAATCTTGATCCAATCGACCTTAATCAGTCTGGCTTTCAAGCTAACCCGCTGCTCACCTGCATGCTCACCTTTGTTAAGCGTGAAAATGTCAGACGTCAGGTTGCTGAGAGTAAAACTAAGCAGCACTTTCTGATCCTCGTCTACAGCTTTCTGGCAGCGGCTTATAAGGTCCGTTGCTTCCTTACCGGCGACAGTGGTATCAAAGCGTACATAGGTTGGGCTGTCAGTAGGGCCACTCAGCGCATTAACCACCACGCTAAGAAAGCCGCCATTGAGGGTTTCAATTCTGCGAATGTTGCTCAGATAACCCAGGCCCTTAATGTTGAGGTTGAAGTATTCAGCTTTGGTAGAAGTAGTGTTGGCGTTGTTTGCAGCGTTGTTGGTAGTGGTAGTAGTCATGATGTTTACTCCAGGAGTGGGAAATAGTGGCGGAGAAACATTCATCCCTGTCGGATAAATGCTTTCCGTCAGGAAACGCGGATAGCTATGCCGCGCTGGCTGGTCAGTACAAAGAACCTCATCACACAGGTGATATCCGCATTAAGAGGTTGAGCGGATCGACCACTGCAAAAGCAGCACTTCTCTCAGGTCATGAAGTTTTAGATGGCAACCGCGTAAGCGTTTCTCTCAGGCTGCTGAAACATTGGCAGGTTGTTTTGACAACAATAATAATGCCGTTCCAGTGTCCTGCCGCTAAAAGCGGATGTCTGCGATAAAGTAGTTTTGCGGAGATGAAAATAAAAAAGCGCCAGCAATTGCCAGCGCTCAGGGCCTGCACGCAGACCGGTAGTGTATTCGTAACTCCGGGAGTTGAAGCTCCGGCGCGGTTTTCACGGAGGGCGTGCGCCTTACAGACCAAATCGGTTGTGCGGTGATTTGCCTGCCGGACTGATGTTTTTCTGTCCCCGTAAAAGACATCCAACCCTCCCGCAGTCACGGGGGCAACATCTCAGCCTGTTAACCTTATCAGCGTCGCTGAGGACAAAGTTTGCGGGTTTTGGTAATTCTCTGCCCGTTTATCTGAGGCAGCGAAGATACTTTTCGCCTGAACGCCGCACGATTTCATCTGCGTTATCAGTAATATCCTTTCCTTCAAACGCGCCATAAAGTTTCTTAAATTTCACCGAACTCAGGCGTTGAGTGATGTCGCTGACCGTTGCGGCGGGCAATGGCAGCATATTGGGGTAACTCCACATAAAGGAGACGCCCTGCCCGCCAGGGGCTACCTGGACGATGTCGCCGGAAAGCACGATGCCCTCCTCTCGCGCCCAGTGCAGAACGCAGCCGCCCGCAAAATGGCCACCAAGACGTATCACGCTGACATCACCGGTCAACTCAAGGGTGTCGCCTTCCCAAAAGGTAATCCAGGGGCTGTCGCGCATCACCCATTCACGGTCGCTGGCATGAAGGTAAATTGGGGCGTTAAATTCTTTAGCCCAATCTTGCATGGTGGTGTAGTAATGAGGATGCGATATCGCGATAGCCTTGAGTCCTCCCAGTGAGGCCACTAACGTTTTCGTGGCGTCATCCAGCGTGGCAATGCAGTCCCACAGAATATTGCCCTCAGGTGTACACAGAATAAATGCGCGCTGATCAATGGCAAAATTTGGCACGGTGTGGATGCTGAGAAGAGCGCTGTCGTGTTGTTTCCACTTATTGCTGTGCGAAGCACAAAGGGCATCAAAATCCACCCATTGCTGCCCGGTCGCGGGGACAAACTGACGTTCATCCTGGCATATTGTGCATTGTGCTGGCGGGGAATCGGTTATCTCATAAGATGTACCGCAGGCTTTGCATAACGTGATCATTGAGTGTTCCTCATTCTTACGCGGGATCCAGGGCAAGGGAGCGGTCTGCTCGGTTTGTCAGGCTCCGTATCTAATACTTTAGCCGCCGATCGAAGCGATAGATCAACCCCACCGCCAGCCCGAGCAATAATACCGGCGGCACCAGCGTGGTTAGCTGGGCATTGATTGAGAACAGGATCCCGAGGTTCAGAACGATCTGGTAAACAATCCAGGTCACCAGCCCGACGATTACGCCCAGCGCTAAGCGACTTCCCAGTCCCGGCGCACGCGGCGTGCTGAAGGTGAAGGGAACCGCCAGCAGGATCATCGCCAGAATCAAAATGGGCCGCCCCGCTTTTTGCCACAACGCACTTTCATACTCCAGGCTTGGCTGCCCGGTTTTGTGCAGATAGACAATATAGTCAGCGAGCTGTCGGGCCGAGAAGCTTTCTGCGGGTAACGTGAGCCTCTTCAAATCTTCACCCGAAAACAGCGAATGCCACTGCATTTCTGGCAGGTTATTGACGGTTTCCTGCTGCTTATCCCAGCGCTTTTCGGTGACGTTGTGCAGCGTCCACATGCCCTTTCCGGCGATGGTCGCGCTCTGCGCAAAAATATAGGACTTCAACGTCAGGTCGGGCTGCCAGCTGAAGATTTCGATCCCCACCGGCTGGTTTTGATCATCCAACGATTGCACCGTCACAAAGTCATCCTGACTCCTTGCCCACAGCGCATTGCCGGCGTCCGAGTCACTTTCTGCTTTCGCCATTGCGACATTCTTTATCTGCAACGCCCGCTGTTGCAACGGAGCGGCCACCCACTCATCTACCGCGCCGAGCGTCAGAGTCATCACCAGCCCGGCGCAGAACATCACCCGCGCAATGCGGGAGATCGAAAACCCGGCGGTGCGGATAGCGGTAAGTTCCAGGCTTTTGGATAGCTGCCCCAGCCCGACAATGCCGCCCAGCAAGGCAACAAAGGGCGCAAGATCCACCAGGCTACGCGGTAAGGTCATCACCACAACCAGCAGCGCCTGCGTCCAGCGATAGCCGCCCGGGGCCACATCATCCAGTTCGTTGATCAGGTTGAAGGTGGTAAACAGCGGGATCAGCAAACCGGCGGCCGCAGCAAATCCGATAAAGATATTCCGCATCAGATAGCGGCTGAAAATAGTCATCGGGAGAATTTCCGCAGCAGTGAGAAATCGCGCGCCAGACAAAACGCCAGGCCAGTCAGCATCACCAGCGGAACCAGCCACACGCCGGGGATGGCAGGCAGCGATCCGTTAGCCACCAGCGTGCGGCAGACGTTGCCACCATAAAAAATGGCGGTAAACAGCAGCGTCAGCGGCAGCAAGGTGGCGTAACGTCCCTGCCGCGGTTTGGTGCGGCTGAGTGGGATGGCTAACAGCACCATCAGTAGGGTGCTGAGGCCGCGGCTTTCCCTCCACTGCAGCTCTGCTTTATCCGCCGGATCCGACGAGCGCCATAAATCGGCCACGGGAGCCGACTTTCGCCTGACTTCCTGACTTTCAATAAAGGGTTTCAACGCGATATTAAGGCTGTGATAGTGCTGCATATTGTCCTGCGCGCCCTCGCGATCCAGCACATACGCGGTGCCGTTCCTCAGGTTGACGCTGGGAGTGGCCGGAGAAGGATCGGTGACCACCACCGAATGCGCCCGGTACAGGTTGGTATTTTTCCCGGAGCGGGAGTAAATCAACGCGTCGGTAAGCTGATGGCTGGCGGGATTGATGCGGCTGGCCATCACCATTCTGCCACTGCCATTGACGTTAAATTTATTGGCCTGTAAATGGCTGACATCCAGCACCGACTGCGACTGTTGCTCCAGCCGGTAGATATTGCCATACGCCCACGGACGGCCGTAAAGAGACAGCAGCGTCACCACTACCGCCAGTGGAATCGCTAAAAACAGCACCGCTTTATACAGGCGAATCGGGCTGGCACCGGCCGCAAATATTGCGGTGATTTCAGAGTCAGTGTAAAGCTGGCCCAGCGCGACGGCCGTGGCAACATACAGTCCAACCGGCAGCAGCATCTCCAGCGCAATCAATACTTTGTAGCAGACGACATCAAACACCACCTGCAGCGCAAGTGTGCCATTAGCGGCATCGGTCAGGTAGCGCTGTGCGGAATAACTGGCGAACATCACCACCAGAAAACCGACGATAACCATCACCAGTCGACGAATTTCAACCGTGATATAGCGTTCAATCAGCGACACAACGGTTCTCCTTTCGCGCCCGGCCAGCCGCTTTTCTCAGCAGGGCTCATCGTCAGGTTGCGCATCATGATTGGCCGCTGCCGATCAGCTTTTGCACCAGGCCGATCACATCGCTGACTTCGCTCGAACTCAGCGACCCATCCTTGGCCCAGCGTACACGCCCTTCCCGATCGAGCACTAAAATGGTGGAACTCTCTTCAGGCAGCTGCCAGGTTTTCCGCCCGATGCCGTCGCTGTCGACAACAAACTGTGCCCAGGGATAATTCCTTTTGTTCTTCTCAATCTTCCCGCGGACGAAGAAACCGGAGCCGGGGATCGCGTCATCGGTGTTGACGATGGTGGTGGGCTGGAAGCGATCCTCGGGAAACTGTGCCTCTTTAACGGCGGTGATCAGCAGCGAGTTTTTCTTTTTCGCCGACGTACGGCCCGCGATGTACTGCACAACCCGCACCTTTCCCGCCAGTTCGCCGCTGTTCCAGTTTTGATAGCTGAATTCCCCTTCCCTGAGGTTCAACTCCCCACGGTCGGCGATAGCCACGGGCGCAACGGGTTGGCCATAAACAAAGTTATGAGCGGAGGCCGCCAATGGCAGCAGCAGCAATACCAGGGTAAGCAGCTTGCCCAGCATCCCGGCGTTGATCACTGCGCGTGAAACCTGGCGAGCAGGGATTCCAGCCGCTGGCGGATATCGATATCCAACACCGCAGGCGCGTCGTAGGATTTACCGCCAGACAGCTTGTCGGCCACCATCACATCATGCCGGTCACCCATCAGCCCGTTAATGGCGGCCATAAAGCGGGAAATTTTCCGCGCTTCGACGTTATCAGGATCAAGGGATCTGAGGGTGTCGTAAAAGGACACCTGCTGACTGACGATTTTGCGGACGTCGTGAAACTCTTTGCCGGTCAGCATCGGGTTGGCAATCAACGTTTGCAGTCGCCGCAACTGATCCTGACGATAGGCAATAAATCCGCTTTCGGTTTCTAACTCTAAATGACGCAGGCCATAGCTGACCTGTGACCAGATCGGCTTGCTGAGGAACACCCGCAGAATATTGCCATACAGGTTCAGGTTCTTTTTATTACCATTACGGAACGCATCCTGGAAGTGGCCAAGAAGCACGGTGGTCAGATGGAACAGATGGCCCGACTGATGTTTTTTACCGTACAGGCGCTGAGCAAAACGTAAATGCTTATAGCGCGCGCGAATATATTTGTAGCGTAAACGCGTCGACGCCGACATTTCGCGTCCCCGGAGGAAATCATTAACCAGACCCAGTAATTCCTCACGGGTAAACCCGTCCTCCCAAAATTGCAGGCAGAGCGCATAATTATTTCGCAGTCCTTCCTGAGAGCACGGCAAGGCAATCTGCTGCGGCAGACTGAAATTCGCGTCAACGATGTCATCCTCTTCCACCGCGGCAAATAATAACTCCGTGGTTTCTACAGGAAATTTCTTCCAGCTATTATCCATTTTGTTGGCTCTCTTGAGGCAGGGTAAACCGCAGGGCATTGCGATGACGCCAGGCATGTAACGTCGGGATCATCGTTAATAATACGTCTAAGGATTGCCCAGCAAAATAGGCAAGCGCCGCGCCCTGAACGCCGAAAAAGTGCGACATGCCGATCAGCAGCGCAATATAACAGGCCGAAGAAATCGTCTGCACAATCAGGAATGCCCGCTGCTTGCCCGCCATAAACAGCAAGGATTCTTGCGGGAAGCCCAGCATAGAAACGATGATCGCACCGAGCATAATTTGCATCAGGTCATAGGCCTGCAAATATTTATAGCCGAAGACCACGGAAATAAGCGGCTTGCCGACGACCAGCACCAGCACGGCCACCGCCACCCCGATTCCACCGGCAAACAGCGCGGAGCGCAGGCCGAGCTGCCACGGCTTGCTGGTGCGCGGATCGAGGCGCATGATTTCAGGGTAAAAGCTTTTCTCCATCAGCTTGGCGGGCGTGCCGGTGGCATCAAAGAAGGTCAGCGCAATTTTAAACAGGCCGGCCGCCGCCGGACCTAAAACGATCCCAACCAACACCGTACTGCAGGAGTTTCGCGCCGCCCAAATCGTATGGGCGAAATTGGTTGTCCAGACAAAGTCCCACGCGCCTTCAATCCGGCGAGCGGTGTTCATCAGTCGGGGAGTTAACGCATTATGAATCTCTCTGGATCGCAACTCGCGCGCGGCGAACCACCAAAACAGCGAGCCACCGATCAGGTTGGAAACGTACCAGGTAATAATAAAGCCGGGGAAACCCAGCTCGAAATAGAAGCAGAAGAGACTGCCGACCGCCTGCAGGAACGGCTTAATCGCCTGCTGTACGGCAATTAAGTCGAAGCGGTTAAACGCCCGCAAAATACCGGTCGGCGTGGACGAGGTCATCGACGGAATTAACGTGCAGTAAAGCACCGCCAGCCACAGGCTGTGAGTATCCAGTCCCAGCGAGTGAGAAAGGAAAGGCAGCAGCGCCATTCCACCCAATACAGCCACGACGCTGCTAAGGATATCGAGCCCGAAAGAGAATGAAATCACGTCGCGGAAGCGGGAGATATTCTTGCCTTCCAGTGCCGGAGTGCCGAATTGCACCACGAATTGCCAGGTCTGGAACTTAATTAAATCACTGACCGCTTTGGTATAGGCCTGAATAACCACCAGTACGCCAAACATTTCTGTCGACATGCCTTTGCCGGCACAGGAAAGCGCCACCAGGCCCAGCAAGGCACTTGCCACACTGCCGGATCCAAGATAAGCGGCATTTTTCAGCATCGTGCGAAAGGCGCCATCCTTAAACCAGTGCTTCATGATGTGGAACCGGCGGCAACAGCCGTGATCGAATCCAGCGCTTTCGCCAGCACTTCATCGTAAGGCGCGCGGGCATCCAGTTCGATAATGCGCGAACCGTTGTACTGAATTCTGACCATGGCAGAAATTTTATCTTCTAACTCTTCATAACTGTGGTCCGGTTTACGCGCATAGGCGGTATCCACATCAATATCCAGACGCAAAATAAGCTGCGGACGAATCAGCGCCATCTGCTGATATAAGCGTCGCTCACTTTCGGCCAGTCGGCTCATTAACCAGCCTTTGGCCCGTTCCACGCCAATGCCGGGACCATCATAATAAAAACCCGATATTTCAGCCTGAGGATAACGATCGCTGATCACCAGTACGCCGCTCTGCGCCAGGCGGATCGCTTTCTGTAAATTAGACGAACGCCACAATGAAAAACCGTACATGATCAGAGCCGCCCACAGTGCCGGAGGCTTATTACTCATGCGCTGGGTTTTATCCGATTTTGCCGCCAGCCGACGTTCAAGCCAGACACCAATAACCGGTAAGCGTTTAATTTTATCGCCATCCTCACCGGATATCAGGCCTAAATAACGGCGTTCAGTTACCCTTTGCTTTTGCAAATTCCTGACTAAATCAGCCGTCAGCGTCGATTTTCCGGTACCGTCACTGCCGACAACCGCAATAAGTCCCGGGATACAGGAAGAAGACTCATCCACGTCATCTTCTGCACGCTCGGTGTTAATTTTCTTCAGCATGATGGTCATGAAATAACTCTGTCTCTGAATAGGTTAATGAGGCCTGAATCGCACGTAATGATTCATCCAGAATTTTATTCTCCGGCTCTCTGCCATCGAGATCGAGAATGGTTGCGCCATTGAAGTTCAGATGCGGAATAACGGCAATTTTCTCGTGCAGGGCGGCGAGCGAATGATCGGGTTTGCGGGCATGCGCGGTCTGCGCATCAATATCCAGACGGATTAATAATAATGGCGGATATGAGGCCATCCATTGATAGAGCTTTTGCTCTTTATTCCTGAGCCAGCCAATCCAGCGATTTCCGCCGTGGGTTTTGGCCAACTGCGGTCCATCAAAACGGAAGCCCGGCACTTCGGCCTGCGGGTAGCGATCGGCGATCAGCAACTGACCCGGGCGATTTTTTCTGAGCATTTTCCAGAACTTATAAGCACGCCAGAAAGAGAGCAGAAAAATCACCAGCGCGGTAACATTGCCGGGAGGCGTGGAAGGACGCTGGTGAACGCGATCGGATTTCTTCAGCAAATAGCGGCCAAACGGCGCACCAATTATTGGCAGATCGGCGATCCACTTTCCTATCAATCCTGATGACTGACCGAGATAGAGAAATTCCGTCGGCTGTTGCGAAGAGAAGTGCTTAACCAGACTGGCCGCTAACGTCGATTTTCCGGAACCATCACAACCTGTAATAGCGATTACGCGCACCGGGGAATAACGCGACTGGGAATTTATTTTCTGGCGCACAACAAGCTATCCACAGGTAAAAAAGCCATTTTATTCTGTTCCTCTATGGGTTCAAGTCATTTATCGCCGGGTAGCAGGTATTGTTAAATACCGGCTAAGCGGGCATCTCAACCGTCTTTTGATGCTATTTTTCTTATTATTTCGTGCTCTAAAATTCACAAACTCATGCCCTGATACGTATATTTACCCGCTCAAAAACAGAATAAATCACTCAGTAAAAGCCCAACCGCCTGATTTAATTTCCCGTACCCAGACCCGTCAACAATTAGCATTTTATAACCATGGCGCGCTAACGACTTCTTGCGGTCAAAATGGTACATTTCATTCAGTGTTGATAAAGAGCAAGGTATTATGACCTCCAGACTCCCGCCGCTTATTGCGGTAATTGGCAGTGATGGCTCCGGAAAGTCGACTGTCTGCGAACATCTGATTGTCCATGTCAAAAAATATGGTCCTGCGGTAAGGGTTCATCTCGGTAAACAGGCCGGTAATGTCGGACGCGCCGTTTCACAACTGCCATTAATGGGCAAATCCTTCGAACGCGCTATCGAGCGCAATACCAAAAAAGTCAAAACCAAAAAGACCAAACTGGGTCTGTTGCCGTCGGTGGTAATCATGACCTTTGTCGTTCGCCGTTTATTACGTTTTCGCCGCATGCTGGCTTATCGTCGACAAGGGCTGATGGTCTTAACCGACCGTTTTCCTCAGGGGCAAATTCCCGGTGCTTATGACGGAACGGTGTTCCCGCCAGACACCAAAGGCAACGGCCTGGTAAAATGGATGGCCGGGCGCGAGCGTTCTGCCTTCAGGTGGATGGCCGCACATAAGCCGGACCTGGTGATCAAACTGAATGTTGATCTCGATGTGGCCTGCGCACGTAAGCCCGATCACCGCCGCGAACAACTCAGCAAAAAAGTGGCTGCCACACCGCTACTGACTTTTGAAGGCGCACAGCTGGTTGATATTGATGCCAATAAACCTGTCGATCAGGTGATTGCTGCGGCGGAAAAAGCTATCGCTGAATTCATGGCCGCCCAGGGTTATGTGCCGGTTTATGAAGGTGAGTCGGTCGCCCACTCGCAATAACCTCCGCTTTCATCCTGCATTCCCTGCTCATGACACGTATGAGCAGGGAATGCGCGGTTACTTTTTCAGTTCCGCAAACGCCTGAATGATTTTATCGATCTCTTCATCACTGTGTGCCGCATTGACGCTACAGCGCAGCAGCGTGACGCCAGACGGCGCCGCCGGCGGCAGAACCAGGTTGACGTAAACCCCTTTGCTTATCAGATCACGCCAGAAATTCAGGCCATCTTCTTTCGAGCCAATCATCACCGGCACCACCGGACTGATCCGTGGCCCCAGCTCATAACCAATCTGCGCCAGCCCGTTATAAAGACGGTTGGCATTGCTCCAGAGTTTTTTGCGTAATTCAGGCTGCTGGGCGATTTTCTGCAGGGAGGCACGCACAGAAGCAATGCTGGATGGCGAAGGTGACGCGGTGAAAATATAGGGGCGACTGCTGTAGCGCAGCACGTCCATGGCTTTACTGCCCACGGCAAAGCCACCGATCGAGGCCAGGCTTTTGCTGAAGGTGCCGAGGATAATATCGACCTCTTCTTCCACACCCAGCTCTTCGGCCAGACCGCGACCGTTTTCGCCCATCACGCCGAAGGAATGGGCTTCGTCGACCAGCAAGTACCCGCCAAACCGGCGCTTGATATCGACAATTTCCACCAGTGGGGCCACGTCGCCGAGCATGCTGTAAATGCCTTCGACGATGATGATCGCCTCTTTTGCCCGTTCGCCCAGACGGACCATCCGGCGTTCCAGATCGTTAGCATCGTTGTGACGAAAACGGATAATTTCAGCGCCGCCCAACGCACAGGCATCATAAATACTGGCGTGGCTGTCGGCATCGATCAGCACCACCGCGCCAGGGCCCGCAAGGGTGCTGATGACGGCGAGGTTAGCGGTATAGCCCGTGGAGAAAACGATGGCACAGGGGCGGTTGAAAAAGGTCGCCAGCTCCTGCTCCAGTGCCAGGTGTGAACCGTAGCTGCCGTTTGCCATACGCGAGCCGGTGGTGCCGGTTCCCTGCAGGGCTAAAGCGGCCTGACCATCAGCAATGGCCTGCGCATCAAAGGTCAGTCCCAGGTAATTGTTGGTTCCGGCCAGCACAATTTTCTGGTCGCCAATGCGCCCTTCCGTCGCGGAGTAAATCTCATCGATACAGGTTCCAAAAGGATTCAGTCCGGACGTCTGGAATTGCTCACGCTCACCTGCGAGGCGTGAAAACTTATCATACAAGCCCATTGGCGCTCTCCATGTGAGGTTGCAGCGCGACAAGCAGTTGCTCAGGCGTTCTGACATCCAGCAGAATATTAATCGGAATAGAAATATCCAGTTTGTCTTCCAGCATCATCAGCAAATCCAGCACTCTGATGGATTCCAGGCCAAGATCGTTGACGAGATCGCTGTCCGGCCTGACATCCACCCCGCCCTTAACGATGTCCTGTAAGCAGGTAAGAATATAATCCATCACTTCGTCGCGATTTAGCATAAGAACGTTGAAAACCTCTACTCGTAAGAATTAAAACAGTCTTTCACGCAGCGCGCGTTCCAGACTGACCTCTGGAAACCAGTGAATGGTTTCGGATAAAGATGTGTTGCTTGCCGACCAGTCCTGATGGGTTAATTCGCGGATTTTGCTGTGCGTCAGCATCGGCTCTGTTCTGGCCAGCCGGTTCCACAACATACTGACGTCGGCAAAGAACTTAAGCGCTGGCAACGGCACGCCCAGCAACCGCACCGGACCTCCGCGCACCGCTGAACCGATCGCCTTCAATCGCAGCCAGTTGTATCCGCCCTGCACGCCATCACAGAGTTCGCAGGTTTGCGTCTCCGGCACGTCGGCTACCAGCCACTGGCTGACGGCTTCGGCAAGATCGCTGACGTGCAGAAACGACAGCTTCGCTTCGGGTGAGCCCAGCCGGGGAAGTACACCGCGTAACAGCCAGTCGAAAACCGGCTTCAGCTCTTTATCGCCAGGTCCGTAAACCGCCGTCGGGCGAAATATGCCCAGAGACATGCCAACGGCCATTGAGATCAGCTCGCGCTCGGCGACAAATTTCGATCGCGCATACCAGGACAGCTGAGGATGACGGGCTGCCAGCGACGACAGAAACAGGAATCGCTTACAGCTGCCGCTTAACCGGGCCGCCTGCATCAGGCCGACGCTGCCGTTAACATTGCATTGGGTGAAGGTATCTTGCGAACTGCCCCGCACCTGCCCCGCGCAGTGAACGACACTGGTCGCACCGCGCACCAGCTCCCAGAGTGAAGCCTGATCTTCCAGCGAGCCCTGGATCCACACCAGATTGTCATCGGTGGAGGGTTGCGGCGTGCGGGTTAAGGCCCGCACCCTGAAGCCCCGCGACAGCAGATTCCCGACGATGTGTTTCCCAATGAAACCCGTTGCGCCCGTCACTGCGACCGTGGTGCTCATCAGGCCAGCCCAGCCAACTGCACAGCAGGATAAAGGGCGGCGGATAACCAGCGCTTTTTGGCTTCTGCTCGCGCCGGTTTACCCGAGGAAGTGCGTGGAATACTGTGAGGCGGCAAAAGTTCGATATCCACCGCCACGCCGAATTCGCTTTGAATGCTGGCCGACAGCGAGTGAACAATTTGCTCACGGCGCTCCTCAGAACCGATCCTGCACTGGATCTGCAAAATAATTCTGGCGCCCTCGCCGTGCTCTTCGGTGACAAACGCAATTGCATCGCCGGCGTGAATTTCCGGCTCCGCTTCGGCAACGTATTCAATATCCTGCGGCCAGATATTACGGCCACGAATAATAATTAAGTCTTTCTTGCGGCCGGTGACGTAAAGGTTTCCGCCTGACAGATAACCCAAATCGCCGGTATCCATCCAGCCCGTCGCCTTGATCATTTGCTGCGAGACATCGTCACGGAAATAACCGTTCATCAGGCTGGGGCCGGCGATATAAATATGCCCGACCTGATGTTCCGGCAACACCGATCCATTCTCACTGCGAATATCAATGCGATGACCAGGCAACGCCTTGCCGCAATTCACAAATGAGGAGGTGGCCAGCGTATTTTTGCCTGGCGCGACGGCGCGGCCTTCGTATTCCAGCACTTCGCGGTCGATCTCATGAATTTGCGCACCGGCGTTCTCTTCCGAGAAACTCACCGCCAAAGTGTTTTCAGCTAAGCCGTAGCAAGGCATAAAAGCGTTGGGATTAAAGTTGAGTTCGCTGAAATGCTCCCCGAACTGCTTAAGCAGCTCGGCAGGAATAGGTTCCGCGCCCACACCCGCCACGCGCCAGCTGGAAAGATCCAGCCCGGCCAGCTCTTTCATGTTGCTGCGACGCAGGCACAGATCGTAGCCAAAAGGTGGCGCGACCGTGACCGTGCCACGGTTTTTATCGATCAGCTTTAACCACTGTAAAGGCCGCATGGCGAAATCTTGCGTCCGCAGATAATCCACTGAAAGCTGCGTCGCCACTGGCGTTAGCAGGAAACCGACCAGCCCCATATCGTGATAAAACGGCAGCCAGGACACGCAGCGGTCGCCAGCGCGTAATTTAATGCCGTCATGGCTGATAACCTGCAGATTGGCCATCACGGAACGCTGGGTAATAATCACGCCGCGCGGGAAACGCGTGCTGCCGGAGGTATATTGCAGGTAGGCAATATCGTCGGCGGACGGTTTTGTTAACGCAATATACCGTTCCGGCAGGGCATTGAATTCGGCATTGCTGAGAATATGCGGAGGCGGTGCATTCTCTGTGGCTGAGCTGATTAACGGCACCCACTCGTCACTGCTGATAATCGCCGCCGGCGCGCAGCTGGAAATCAATCCTTTCAGCTTGACGATATACGACGCGCGCTGGCCGATGCCCATCGGAATGGCCAACGGAACCGCGACTAAGCCGGCATACTGGCAGGCAAAGAACGCTTCGACAAAACCGACGCTGGTCTCTGCGATCAGCGCAACGCGGTCGCCTTTTTTCAGATCCAGCGACAGCAAACGACGAGCGCCGCTTATCGCCCGCTCTTTCAGCGTCCGGTATTCCAGCACGGAAACCAGTTGATTACGCCGGTCGTAGAAGTTCATTCCTGTGCTCCCCTGGGCGGCGTAATCTAACGCCTCCACCAGAGAGCCAAAATCGGCATAGCGCATAGGAAGAGAGTGAGTTGAGCGTGTTTCAGACATAGACAAATCAGCCATAGATTCAAATCACCAAATGCGACAGGCAGGGTTGGCGAGAGAGTTGAAGTTTTATTATGAAATTTTTTATAATCCGTTATTTAACTCTTTTTATTCCGCCATTAGCTTCGCAGGCAGTTTTGCATTCGCAAACCACCCATTACTAAAGAAAAAGAGTCTCACTGGCATTCATATTCAGGATGCCAGGGTATATTCCAGCACCTTCACATGTTCATTACTGAACCTAAACACTTCATAAACAGTAGCCGGAAGCCGGTTAAAAGTGAATAGCTGATTCACGATGATTATGACAAAAGCATTAAGTGATAAAAAATAGCCGCACTCCAGCAAAAGAAACTCAGTAGACTAAAAACGCTCACGGGTCTTTACAAAACTAATAGCACGAAAGCGCAAAAGCATAAATTGCTTAACCAGTAACGGATGGACTCTGCCAATAATTTCATAAGCACGTAATGTTCAAAATAATACTGCCCAGCGTGAATCCGGATCCTTATTAACAAATAATGCTTTTGCCATCAAACGCATCCGCATTCAGTTCTGTTTATTCATCGCGTTACGAACTCAATATTGCCTGCCAGATAGCCACGGGCTTCTTCGAACAGACGAAAATAATTAAAGGTTTTTTATGATTCACATTGAAAAAGTCGCTGACAAGCGCGATCTGAAGGCATTTATCGCTTTTCCCTCCTCACTGTACCGCGACGATCCCAACTGGATTGATCCGCTGTTTATTGAGCGTGAGGAGCATCTTTCAAAGAAAAACCCAAGCGTTGAACATATTGAGTGGCAGGCGTTTCTGGCGAAAAAAGACGGTAAGGTTGTCGGGAGAATTACTGCACAAATCGACAGTCTGCATCGTGAACGTTATGGCCAGGATACCGGACATTTCGGCATGATTGATGCGATTGACGATCCGGCGGTTTTCGAGGCGTTATTTGCGGCCGCCGAAGCCTGGCTGAAGTCCAAAGGGGCGGTAAAGATTACCGGCCCTTTCAGCATGAATATCAACCAGGAAAGCGGCTTATTAATCGAGGGATTTGATACACCGCCTTCTGCTCTGATGACGCACGGCAAACCCTATTACGCTAATTACCTTGAACAGCAAGGCTATGCACAAGGCATTGATCTGTTGGCTTATTGGATGAAACGCACCGATCTGCATTTTGAACCTTCGCTGACTAAGCTGATGTCTCAGATGAGAAAAAAGGTGAGCATTCGTCGCCTTAATCGTAAGAAGTTTGCCGAAGAAATGCAGGTGCTGCGGGAAATCTTCAACTCCGGTTGGCAGAATAACTGGGGGTTTGTGCCCTTCACGGAACACGAATTCGCCACCATGGGCGATCAGCTGAAATATCTGGTGCCTGACGACATGATTTATATCGCCGAAGTGGATTCGGTGCCCTGCGCATTTATCGTTGGCCTGCCAAATATTAACGAGGCTATCGCTGGCTTAGAGGGCCGTCTATTCCCCTTCGGCTGGGCAAAACTGTTATGGCGACTGAAGGTCAGCGGCGTGCGCACAGCGCGGGTGCCATTGATGGGGGTTCGCCATGATTTCCAGTTCAGTCGGATGGGGCCAATTATGGCGCTGTTGCTGATTGAGGCGTTACGAGATCCCTTTGCAAAACGCAATATTGATGCGCTGGAGATGTCGTGGATCCTGGAATCCAACACCGGCATGCGAACGATTCTGGAGCGCATTGGTGCGGTGCCCTATAAGCGCTATCGCCTGTTTGAAAAGACGCTCTGAGCCATCTGCAGACGCTATTTACCGTCGACTCTCACGGCGGTGTTGCTTACCTGCAGCCGGCCATGTGGCACTGTAATGTAAGTGAATATCGCCGCGAGATGATTAATTAAAATAATTAATCATTAAAAGACCCAAATAACTCACCTGACGTTATTAATTCGGTAGGTTAATTCAAACTCATTTATAAGAGTAAACGCATGTCCTTTGAAAAGAAAAAAGGCATCAATCGCTTCATCAGCAGCGTCAATAATTCCTGGGAAGGTTTGAAAGATGCCATCCTCACCGAGGATGCTTTTCGCCAACTCATCATCATTAACGCATTCTTACTGATCATTACATTTTTTCTGGACATCACAAAAACAGAAAGACTGCTGTTAATTGCCACCTGCTTTATTTTGCTGATCGTGGAATTGTTGAATACCGCCATTGAAACGGTGGTCGATCGTATCTCTTTAGAGATTCATCCCCTCTCTAAACGCGCCAAAGATATTGGCGGTGCGGCACAGTTAGTCGCCGTGGTGATGACAATCATCATTTGGCTGAGCGTTGTCTTTTAGCGATTAATACCCTAAAAGCGCAGAAAAAATCCGGCACATGGCCGGATTCTTCTTAACAGTGCACTCGCGACTTAAAAGCGGTAGCCAACACCCACATTAAATCCATTCACTGCGTAGTCCGTAACGCCGTCTGTGACTCTTGAACCCTCATAACCCACGTCGATGGTGAGATTATTCCATGGGTTGATTTGCACACCCGCGCCATACATCAGGTTGGTAGATTTATTGTCACTCGTACTGCTTGAATTTCCCAGGCCAAACTTTTCCAAGTCATAGCTGTAATTAACTTTGTTATAGTTCACGCCAACTAAACCATAGAGACTGAAAAAATCATTGATACGATATGCCGGACCGACGGCTAAAGAATAATACTTTACATCAACTTCTGGATAGATCGTATTATTGACGTTTGAATAATGACCGTCATTACTGCCATTCAGATAGGTAAATGAGGTTATGATACTGAGAGGAGAGTTCCCCTCGTAGCGATATTTCGCATTAATCCCCTGGATGTTTTTAAAATCCTGTACTTTGCTTTGCGCATATCCCAGGGTGATGGTGTGGTCTGCGGCGTGCACAACAGTCGCGGTACTAATGGCAGTTAAAATAGCCAGAGAGAGAATCGTTGTTTTCATAAATCATCCTTAATTAATAAAAATTGTGCTCATCATTCCTTTCAGGAATATTAATGCGGGGTTCTCTTACCGGGAACTTTACTTCCCGTTGTAGAAACCGCCAGGGTCAACCCCACCCAATCCCCGGGCAGCCGAACTGTGGAACTTAGCCGTTGTAGTGTCAAGGCTTTTTGTTTGGTCATGGATATTGGCTAATAGAAGTAACAACCTCTTAACCAAGTGGTATTAAAAAATGCCAAAAGTTTAAAATTTTATTACTTTAAAAAAACTAAGTAAGGCAAGACCCGCCCCCCCGACACCTCCTGTATAAGATCCAACTTTTATTCCGTGTAAACATCCTGCAAGGTCATAACAAACCCTCCACCAAAGAGCCACAGTAGTAATGAGAAAAAACTTTTCCTATAACAGAAACAACAATTATAAAAACCACAGTGGAAACTAAGATAAACTATGATTGAATTACCCTGAGATTAAGATCCTTTTTCATTTACCTCTCCTGATTTTTTGCGTGCCTTCTCAGCAGCTTTTCCGCACCCCTCTGAAATTGCTTAAGCTCCAATATTTCCTATGCTACTGGGAATTTTCTCGGTAGCATTTGCTTAGAGATCCCCAGTTGTCCTTCAACTTCGGTATATTCTAAAAGCTCAGGATTAAACTTAGGACTCCAACCGCCTGTCACCTATTTCCGATGGCGATAACGTTTGTCCAGCCAGCCACAATTGAGTTTACCGGGTTCACCGTACCATCATCGGCGTACTGAGCAACTGTGTTAACCCCTGCACCCAGCGTCCACATCGCCTGTGCTGGCGCAGTTATAGATGCCACGCCTCCAGTTGCCAACGCGCCAGCAATCGCTTTATTAACCGCCTCACCACGCTGGCAGCTGGCTGATGTTGGATTATCTGAACAGGACAGCACATCCTTACCGTGTTCTTGTACAAACTTCGCATGCGACTCCTCATTCCCAGCCATTAGATTATTCTCCACCGTCGTCTTGCCTGACTGGGCCGCAGATACAGCATCCGCACTGCTGTCTCCGATCAACCCACCTGAAAGGCCTGCGGCCAGCGTTGCCAGCGCGCTTACCGTCTGCCTTTCCGATTCCGTCAGCTCGCTGGCCGGCTTGCCGTAATAGGCCTGCGAGATCATCCCCGTTGCTTCGCCGATCGCAGCACCCGCTGCCCCGGCGATGGCGTTCTCGCCTTTTGCCAGCGCCAGCGCCGCGTTTAATGCCGCGTGCGCCATCAGGTTTGCCGCCGGATTATCCTCCCCCACCGTTTGTTTGATCACCGTGGCCAGATAAGGTGCGGCGCCGCCAGCCAGTGCCGCAGCCACTTCGCCCCCGGCCAGTCCCTGCACCGCAGCCGTGGCGGCCTGAATGGCCTGCTGCACCTTGCCGCCGGTACCAAAGTCAGACGCTGCGAAGGCCTTGTTATAGAACGTCTGATAAGCCTGATTGCTGATGTCGTTGGCATCCGGCTCTTTGCCCGGATTGGCCTTTTTCCAGTCTTCCTTCGCGGCCTGCAGCTGCTCCGGCGTCACGGACTTCATCTTTTCGTTCGCATCGCGTGTCGCTTCAATCTGCCCCTGCGTCCGTGCGATATCCCCGACTTGTGCACCGATTTGACCAATTAGCTGGGCTTCCTTCAGGCGCTGCTGCTCTTTCTCTTTATCGAAGATTTTTCCTAGCCCGGCATTCGCATTCTTAGTATCGCGACTGATATCCGCCACGCTTTGCTGCTGACCTTGCGGATCGCGAATGACAATCGTGCCTTCACTGACCGCCGATTTGGTCGTTGAGCTGTCGCTTCCGCTGCGGTTGGCACCGGTCAGCAGGTTATTCGCCGCATTTCCCGCAAACTGTGTCCCCATACTGCCGCCGCTGCTGACGCCCACGCTCTGGTGCTGAACCTTATATTCGGCCTCGTTTTTTATGTCGCTCCAGCCCAGCGTGCCGGTATCCTGCCTGTTTTTATCCGCGTCTGCCGATGAGTCCATCACCGCGCCGTTCAGCTGCGTGTGTTCGCCGACGGTCACGTTGAAGCCGCCGCTGCCGGCAAATATCCCGGTCTGCTCCTGTACCGAGCGCCAGGTGCTGTGCATTTTATCCTGACTGAGGCTGACCGTGCCGCTGCCGCCGCCCATGCTGACGCTGCCGCCCGCGCTGGCGTTCTGCTGCTTCGAGTCGTAATTGTCGCTGTCCTGCTCGCTGGTCATCGTCAGGTTGCGGCCGACCTCCAGCGCCACCTTCTCGCCACTGACCTGCGCACCGGTCAGCGTCGTGTCCCGGCCGCTGACAATGTTGAGATTATTACCGGCGCTGACGGTGGTTTCATTGTGGGTGGTGCCGTTACCGCTTTCGCTGCCTCTTCCGGCATTGACGCTGGCGTTCAGCGACAGTCCGTTGGCACCCTGACCAAAGTTGATGCCGACGCCAACGGAGGCACCCTGGCTCTTGTTTTTTCCCTCCAGCTTCTGGCTGTCCTGCGAGGAAATCAGGTTGAGGTCACGCGCCGCGCTCAGGCTTGCATCCCCGCCCGCCTGCAGCTTGCTTCCCTGAATGTTGATGTCGGTCTTGCTGGCGGTAATGCTCAGATTATTGCCGGCCGTCAGCTGGCTGCCCTGGTGTTGGTTCTGCGTCATCGTCTGTTCAGATTTTGACGACTGGCTGCCATACGACAGGTTAACCCCCACCAGGCTTCCCGCGCTTCCCCCGGCCTCTGCCAGTGACGCCCCCTGATAAGCCTGAACCCCGGTCAGTGCAGCCTGCATCCCCTTGAGCACCGCAAGCCGCCCGCTGGTTTCACTGCCGGCATCGGTTGCCATGGTCACCGCCGAATTGATTGCGCTGCCCACCACGCCCGACAGCGCCAGCGTCAGGCCGCTCTGCTTCTGCTCCACGGTGTGCTTCTGCGTGCTCTGATTTTCGGCCGCGAGGATATTCACCTCGCTGCCGCTCAGAGTCAGATCCTGAGCGGCCAGCAGGTCAGAGCCTTTCACCGTCAGGGTGTTGCCGGCGGTCAGGCTGACATTGCCGTTGGTGCTTCCCACCGTGCTGCCCGCGCTGCTGTGGGATAACGCATCGTCGGTCACCTTCAGTGAGCTGCTGCCGGCCGTGAAGCCGATGCCTCCGGTGCCGGACAGCCCGCTTTTGGTTTCTTTATACTGGTGATTTTCCTGCCGCATTTCTTCTGCGGTGGTGAGGGTCAGATCGCGGCCTGCCGACAGCGCCACGTCATTGGTACCAACAACATTGCTGCCGCTGAGTGTCAGATCGCGCCCCGCCTGCAGCGACACGCTGTCGCCGCTGAAGCTGCTACCGATCGCGGTCTGACTCTGCACCTCGTCGTGAGTGGTGACCGATTTCCGCGACAGCAACCCGCCGCTGCTCTGGTGGCTGTCTTCCGTCAGGTGGTAAGTCGCATTGCCGCTGGTCAGATTAAGGTCGTTGCCCGCCACCGCGCTGAGGCTGTCCTGCGCGGTAACCGCCGCCGCGCGCGCGTTAAGGTCGTTGCCAGCCAGCAGCGACACGTCGCCGCCGCCGTTAATCTGGCTGCCCACCTCCATGCTCTGCGTCAGGCTGCGTGAATTGCCGCCGCCCCAGTCGCCGCTTTCGCTGCCCGTGGTGGTCAGGGTGTTCAGGTTGAGGTCGTGCCCGGCAATAATCTGCGTCTGGCTGCCCGCGCCAGCGTTACTGATTTGCGCCGCGGTCAGGTTGATATCATTCATCGCCTGCAGGCCGAGCGTGCCGTTTTCACCCTGCACGTAAATGCCCGCCGGACGGTCAAAGGTGATGTTGCCCGCGCTGCCGCCCAGCGTGCTGATGCTGTTAAGGTCGCGCCCGGCAATGGCGGTCAGACTACTGCCGCCCTGCAGCGTGCCGCCAATGTTGTTGATGTCGGTGCGGGCACGCAGGTCAACCTTATCACCGCCGATAAAGCCGCTGTTATTCAGGTTATCCGCCGTCAGTTGGGTCACCGTCCGGCCGGTAATGTGCCCGCTGTTGGTCAGATCGTTGCTGACCGCCAGCGACACGCCGTTGCCCGACAGCAGCGCACCGCTGCCGTCCAGGTCGCCCGGTTTCACGCGGGCATACAGCTGCGGCACCAGAACCTGTTGCGTGCTGCCGTCCGGCAGGCTAACCGTCTGCGTCACCAGCCAGACCATATCGCTGCTTAACAGGGCCATCTGCTGCGCCGACAGCGCCACGCCTGGCGTCAGGCTGTATGTTTTGCCAAAGAGCACGCCGGCGTCCATCAACGCCCGGTACTGCGCCTCGTCATTGCTGTAGCCGTTCAGATAGCGGTTGCCCGTCAGCGCAATGACCTGCCTGCGGATCAGCTGCTGCTCGTAGTAACCATCGCCCAGACGGCGCAGCACGTTATTCGGATCCTGGGTGAACTGGTTCTGCATATAGTCGCTGCCGAGCCACTGTTTCTGGTTGGTGAAGCGCGGATCGGTCTCCACCAGATAACCAACGTTACTGTCAGGATGTAGCTGGAACAGGCTGTTGTCCGGCAGTTTCGTGTCCGGCGCTATCGCGCGGATGGTGCTGTTATCGCTGCCTGGCTGAACAATTTCCATGATTTGCCCTGGCGGCAGCGTAACGGGTGTCTGCCCGGCCGGGGCAGACACGGCGCCAGGATCGACAACCGCCACCGTGATGCCTGCGGGCTGACGGCTGGCGGTGGATGTCCCGCTACCGTTCACCGGCTCATTGCCCTGCCAGGCCAGGGTAAGCAAATCAATGGTCTGCACGACAGGCTCCGGATCATATTCACTGCTGTCTTTACCCTGCGAGGTTTTGGTTGGGCCTAACGGTTGTCGTGTCTTTTTGGCATACCAGCGGGTCTGCTGGCCTGCACCGTCGGCAGCCGCTGCAAGTTTTCCAGCCCCTGCTCAATGTCGCGTAAATCAAGCAGATTGCCGGCATGGGCCGGGAAGGCAGCGTACAGCGAAACGTAACGGTCGCTGCCCGGCGTCAGGACCACCTTGCGCACCTTGCCGGGCACAATCACCAGCTTTAGCTCGCCGCTGGTCAGATCCTGGGCCGGCGCCAGTACCCGCGTGGTGATATAGCCATGATCGATCAGGCGGTTCTGCAGCGCGCTCATCAGCAGGTTAATGCCCTGACCGCCGAGGCACTGACCGGTGGCCTGACGGGTGATGAGCCGCAGCGGCAGCCAGTGCGGTAAGGCGTCTTTGCCGCTGAGCACCACCTTATCGATTGGAAAACAGGGGTTTTCCTGTGGAAACTGAATACGGCTGAAGCTGGACGCAGGCGGCGAGAGGCGCACGTCGGGTGTTGGCGGTGTGAGCTGCTGCTCCAGCGCTTTTTGCCGCTGCTGTTGCAGAACAAGCGGTTCATCGCCAGGCGCGGCGAGGGTGTCATTTGGCCCAAAAAAAACAGAGAAAATCGCCAATAGCACCGCGTAGCGGCTGCAGATTAAACGCGGGGAATGTAATGACATATAACAATCCTTGTTATAGAAAAATTATCTGACCCGCAGATTCCTTCCAGGGGCCCTGGTTAACGCCTGATGAGACATTGACCTCTTGATCTCACTGGCACTAATCGCTCACACAATAAGCACAGGTGAACGGGAACGCAACGATATTTAAGCTAAATTTCGCGGCCTCAGTCTTATCCTAAAGAGTCTGCCGCAGCGTCCTAATCCACAGTTTCAGACGTTTATTGGCGACCAATAGAAGCAATTAAACAGCGGTTTTCGAAACAGGTTTAAAAATTAAAAGATCGCGAATCTGACCATGATTAAAACCGTGAAATAATACCCTTACGAAAATATTGATCAAAAGCTGTACAGTCTGGTATAAGTGCTCAAGCCGATTTTAGCGTCAGCCTCTCAGTCTTAACTTATTCTATTCATTGAAATATTTTATACGCGGATTGAGATAAGAACGCCTTTTACTTCATAATTAATTCATCTATAAAGTGTTCTAAAAGGAAATAGAATGATGCTAAAGTGTTTCCGTCATCCACAGAAATGCCACCAGGCGACGACTTTTCCTAACGATTATTTGACTTAAATCTCTCATATCTCGCCTCTGATCCTCACCTCAAAACTCTAATTTCAGAGGGTTAATTTATTACAGAAGTGGAGTCATCTGCACCATGCCCAAGCAAAGAGTTGTCAAATCTCCGGGTGAAGAACATCTCGCTTTTATGTGCCGTTCCGCCTTTATTATTGGTTTAATCGTGATATGTGGTTGGTGTACGGTATTTCTTATTTTGCATGAATGGTCGATGGCCTCTTCAGATATCCTCCTGATTATTGCCGCAATTATCTGCTGGGGCGTAACGGAAAAGAGAAGTTTTTCGGCAGGTCTGATGCTTGCTCAGATAGTTCATATTGCCTACGCCATCTATTTCTGTTTATTTTTTGACATCCCTGAAATTGATGCACCACGAACAACCCACCTTTATCTTCTGACGATAGCGCTGGTTGGCTATATCAATTACCAAAGGCAGAAGAGTCTGCTGCAACTGCTCATAATATTACTCTCGCTGGCGACGTTCAGCGTATTTAGTGCAGCCAATTTGGTCTTCCCTTTCGCAGAACCTATTCCGCCTGAACTCAGAGCGGTTCTCCCCTGGATTAACGGCATATTGTCGACCGCTATCCTCTCTGGGGGCATCGTCGCCATGCATATAGATTTCTCCCGCAGAAGCGAAAAAATCCGATCTCTTCAGAATGCGATTTATAACGACGAATTCGTTATCTATTACCAGCCGCTGCTTAATTCGTTGGGTCATATTTCTGGGGCCGAAGCGCTGTTACGCTGGAATCATCCCAAAAAAGGGTTGGTTCCACCGTCGGAATTTATTCCCGATGCGCAGCAAGCCGGGCTGATGCCTTCGGTGGGTGAATGGGTGATCGTGAATGCCTTTAAAGAATTAGCGGAATGGCGGTTGGATCCCAAAACCAGTCACCTGACGCTTTCTATTAATGTCACCGTCGATCATTTGATGAAGCCAGACTTTGTTCAAAGCCTGCTGAACCAGGCCAAAATTGCGCAGATCACCCCCTCACTGGTGAAGATTGAACTCACCGAAAGCGTTTTTGCCTCTGATATTGAAACAGTGGTAGCAAAAATGACTGCGCTATCGAATGCAGGATTTAGATTCTCGCTGGATGATTTTGGTACCGGCTTTTCATCATTAAGTTACCTTCGCCGCCTGCCACTTGAGCAAATAAAAATCGACCGTAGTTTCGTGTTTGGCGCGAAAGAGAGCATGAAAGGCGCCGTTATCGCCAGGCATATTGCGCGAATGGGGCTCGATCTGAAACTTGAGGTGCTGGCAGAAGGGATTGAAACACCGGAACAATGGTCGTTGATGAAGAGTTTTGGCTGCACTGCATTTCAGGGCTTTTACTTCTCCCGGCCGTTAAGCATCGCGGATTTCAGGGAATTTACCCACAAAAAGGCCGCCCCGTAGGCGGCCTCTTGCGACACTTCCGTATGCAACCCTTCCTTATTTGTACAATTCTGCAGTCATATACACGTTGTTATTGGTGTTAGCACTGGTGATTTTGTACTGCTCGCCGTGTTGCTGTGCCTGTGCAGCGATTTTAGCTTCAGCGCCATCCAGAGTCGATGAGGTGACGGAGACGCTCTGCGCGAAGCTACCAAATGAAATCAGGGAAAGAGCGGCTACAGCGGCAAGTGACAGTGTTTTGATGGTTTTCATGGTTGTAATCCTTAAGTTATTTGTTTTGGAGGTTTGTTTGCCTCCGATGAAACAATCATAACTCAAGTTATTATTAGTGTAGTAACAATTAGTGCTGTTATTGTGATCTTGCTATCTATTATTAACATCCCTATCCCGCACGTTGAGGCTTCAGGCTTGGGCCTGATGTAGATTATTCTCCAGAGTCTCTCTATGATGAGAAGGTTTCCCACACGCTTGTTGGGACTTATCAACCAGTTAGGGACTTCGGCGGGATGACAACTTTACATGACCTTGATTTGCGACAGCTGGAAGCCTTTGCCAATGTCATCTCCTCTGGCAGCGTGACGGCGGCGGCGAAAGTGCTGGATCGTTCACAATCTTCGGTTTCCCGGCTGATCCAGGAGCTGGAGCAGTCGCTGGGTTATCCCCTCTTTATCCGTAACGGCCCGCGCATTCACCCCACGGAAGAAGCGCTTCAACTGCATCAGTACGTGCAAAAAGCGCTGCTGTCGCTGCAACAAATCCGCCTGCGCGCCAATGAAATTGGCCATCAGCAGCATCGCCCACTGAGTATTGCGGCCACGCCCGCTCTGGCCGCAGGTTTGTTACCTCAGGCGCTGGCATTGCTGGGCCTGCAAAACAAAGTGCAGATTGTCAGCCAGTCCGCTGAACAAACCGCGCATGCCGTGATCACCGCCGAAGCGGATCTGGGTCTGTGTAGCCTGCCGCTGGAACATCATGCGGTGGATTTGCACTGGATTGGGCAATCCCGATGCGTGGTCGCGCTGCCAGAAAGCGATCCGCTGGCATCAGAAGAGTTAATTGCCATTGGTCGTTTAGCTGGCAGGCGTTTAATTGTGCCGTGGAGCCCGCTGCGCCTGCGTGGACGTTTCGAAAAGGCGCTGAAAAAGCTGAAGGTTCCGCCTCATGAAACCATCGAGACCAACTCCTCCGCCAATATTCTCGCCTGCGTGCGTGCCGGTCTTGGCGTCGCCATTCTGGAGCCGGTCACCGCCTGGGGAATGCCGCTGGAAGGCGTCGTTATTCGCACGCTGGAAGAAGAGATCCCCTACTTTTTTGGGGTGATCACCCCGCAGGGTCGGCAACTCTCAGCGGCAGCTCAGTCGCTGGTTGAAGCGCTGGAGACCGCAGCTGCCAACCTGCTTCCCGCCTTCCAGCGGCTGCCGGCCACCGAACATCAGCGGGTTATGAAGCTGATAAATCAGGACTGATTTTCCAACACCCTCCTTTTCTGAACGCCCCGCCACTCATCTCAACACGCCTTTTCACTGCCGCCGCCTGCGGCATATGCTTTTTTCAGCATAAGATATAAGAATTTCATTGGTTAACAAGTAATCACCCTGCTTGACTCCCATCCGGGGGAAGTGGATTATGCGAAAACTGATTTATTACCATGCGCCAGACAGATAATGAATGCTAAATCATGCGCCAGACAGATAATAAAATTATCTCTCCACGGGCGTAAATTTGCTGGATTTCATCTTCGCCAGGCCTTTACCGCAGCACTTGTGACAGACTGAATTCACCACAAGTCGGGGAAATTTATAATGACAACGCCTGCACCTTCGCCACTGCCAATCGGCCTTTCCGGGTTGGAAGCTCAGCTTCAGCAAGATCTGGAGTTTCTGGAGCTGCCCGCAAAATCCTGGGTTCCTCAGCATCAGTATCAGGGCGAAGCCGTACGCGATGTTGTGGTCATTGGCGCGGGCATGTGCGGACTGGCCGCCACGGCCAGGCTGGTACTGAGCGGCATCAATAATGTCATCGCTTATGATGCGGCCCCGCAGGGTTTAGAAGGACCGTGGATTACCTTCGCCCGCATGGAGACCTTGCGCTCGCCGAAAACGCTGCACGGCCCGGCGCTGGGTCTGCCTCAGCTGACCTTCCGCGCCTGGTTTACCGCGCAGTGGGGCCAGCAGGCCTGGCAAGAGTTGGACAAGATCCCAAAAAGCCAGTGGATGGAATACCTGGTCTGGTATCGCCGCGTGCTCAATCTTCCGGTGCAGAACAACGTGCGCATGACCGGCATCTCGCAGGTTGGCGAATTTATCGCGCTCGATGTTGAAGGCGCGGAAACCGGCCGCGTGCTGACCCGTCGACTGGTTCTGGCCACCGGACGGTCCGGATTGGGCGGTTTCGCCGTGCCGGACTTCCTTAACGGTATCGATCGCGCTTACTGGGCACACTCGGCGGACGACATTGATTTTGCCGCGCTGCAAGGCAAACGAGTGGCGGTGATCGGCGCGGGCGCGTCCTCGATGGATAACGCCGCCACCGCACTTGAAGCGGGTGCCGGTTCGGTAGAAATGCTGATCCGCCGCAAAGAGATGCCACGCATCAATAAAATGACCGGGATTGGCAGCCAGGGCGTGGTACACGGCATGCATCAGTTGCCGGATGCCTGGAAGTGGAAGTTTGTCGACTACACCGCTTCCACCCAGACGCCACCGCCGCGCTCTTCAACGCTGCGCGTGTCGCGCCATCCCAATGCCCGCTTCCTGCTGGACTGCGGCATCGTCGCGGTAAAACAGCAGGCGGACGGGCTGCTGATTGAAACCACTCAGGGTCCTCGTCAGGCTGATTTTCTGATCGCGGCCACCGGCTTTTCCAATGACTTTAACGGCCGCCCGGAATTTTCCGCGCTGGCCTCGCATATCCGCAACTGGGCCGACGGACGCTATCAGCCCGAGATGGGACCCGCCAGGCAGAATATGCTGGAAGCGCCGGATCTTGGCCCATCCTTTGAGTTCCGCGAGCGTGTGCCGGGTGCCGGCCCGATGCTGGCACATATCCACTGCTTTAATGATGCGGCGATGCTGACGCACGGCAAGGTCTCCGGTGATATTCCGGCAGTCAGTGCCGGTGCCGATCGTCTGGTTCGCGGCATTACCGCCTCGCTGTTTGCAGAGGATGTCGACGCCCACTTTGCCAGCATGGTGGCTTACGACATCCCGGAACTGCAGGGTGACGAATGGGTTGATTCAACCCCCTTGCTACATCAGGAGAACACGTTGTGATCGACGCAATTGATAAGGCTGCTGGACTTTCACCGGACGACGCGCTGTTTAAGGCCCGTCGCTTTCGCGCAGAATTTGTGGAGGGCGCAGAGCTTTGCCGCCAGTCTGTTTTACAGCCAGAGGACAATCAGGGACTGGCGCCGGCCTTGCGCCTGGCGCTTGCTCACCGCATGGCCGCGCTGAATGCCGCAGAAGAATTGATGGCGGACTATGAAGTACAGCTGGCCGCGCTTTCCCCTTCGGAACAGTTGCTGAAGCTGGCGAATGGCGAAGTCGATCTGGATGAGCCGCTGGCGACGATTGTCCGCCACGCCGATCTGGTCACCATGACCCCGAGCGAGGCCGCTGCCAGCGATATGACCCGTCTGCAGGAGGCCGGGCTGAACAACGCGCAAATCGTTGCGCTGTCCGAGCTGATCGCTTTTGTTAACTTCCAAACGCGCGTTGCCGCTGGCCTGCGCCTGATGAGGTCCGCATGATCCCCCTGGTCAGCCTGAAGCCTCTGGCCTGGCATCCTTACATCGCGCCCGTCGACGTGGAAGACGCCACGCCGGCGCAGCGTGATGCGATGAAGGTGACGCCATCCAACAAGAAGATTTCCGAGTACGTGCGCACGCTGGCGCACGATCCGGAAAGCTACGTTGCCCGCACCGTTTTGTTCAACGCCATTATGTACGTCGAGGGCGGGCTTAACCGTCCGGATCGGGAACTGGGGGCATTAGGGGCGTCGATCGTTAACGGCTGCAAGTATTGCGCCGTGGTTCACGCGCGCCGTCATGCCCAACTGACCAAAAGCGATAAGCTGGTCAGCGCGATCTATTTTGATAAACCTGAAATGCTTGGCCCGCGCGATGCCGCAATTTATCGCTTTGCCCGCCGGTTATCGGCTGCGCCTGCCGAAGCGACGGTGGACGACATCGCCTCATTGCGCTCTGTGGGTCTGGATGACGTCGAAATTATCGATCTTATCCACGCTATTTCGATTTTTGGCTGGGCAAATCGCCTGATGCACGTGCTTGGCCATGCCACGCCCGGGAAATAAAGAGGACTACCAACATGCTTGAACTCCACGATCTTAAGCTGTCTTACGGCAGTTCTCCGATCCTGAAAGGCGTCAATCTCTCGGTCAAACGCGGCGATGTGGTGTCGATTATCGGCCCAAGCGGCACCGGTAAGACCACCCTGCTGCGCTGCATAAACTATCTGGCGAAGCCCAATTCAGGGTTGATCACCTTCGACCAGGTCAAAATGGATTATCAGTCGCCCGATAAGCAGGCTATCCAGGCTATTCGCCTGCGGACGGCAATGGTCTTCCAGCAGTTCAACGTGTTTAAAAACATGACCGTGCTGCAAAACGTGATGGATCCTCTGGTGGTCGTACAGCGCAAATCGAAAGAAGAAGCGCGTGATATTGCAATGGAAGAGCTGAAGCGAGTGGGCCTTGACGCAAAACAGGATCACTACCCTTCCCAGCTTTCCGGTGGGCAGCTGCAGCGAACCGGCATTGCCCGCGCGTTAGCGGTGAAACCCGATGTGATCCTGTTTGATGAACCGACCTCGTCGCTGGATCCTGAGCTGGTTAACGAAGTGCTGAAAGTGATTCAGGACGTCACCTCGTCAGGCATCACCTCGCTGCTGGTCACCCACGAAATGCAGTTTGCCAAAAATATCTCTAACCGAATCGTCTTTATGGACCAGGGCGTTGTCGCCGCTGAAGGCACGCCGACGGAAATTTTCGATAATCCGTCCCTTCCACGACTCGCCCAGTTCCTGAATTCTGAACACGCACTCTACTAATAAAAGGAATAAAGACATGCCTGCAATCAAGACTACCTTACGTCGCCTGGCCGTTATCGGCGGCGTGACGCTCGCCATGGCCTCCGCTGGATTGAGCTTCACCGCGTCTGCTGATACCGCCGTGCGCACCATTAAAATCGCCACTGCTGCTGAATCCAAGCCGCTGTCCTGGGGCGCGATTGGCGTTGAGCCAGAAGGCTACGAGCCTGACGTATTAAAAGCGATCAATGCCAAACTGCCACAGTATAAGTTTGTGATGACCGGCGCGGCCGACATCGCGCAGGAAACCGGTCTGGCGACCGGGAAATACGACATGGCCACCGGCGGTTTCTATAAAGCGCCAGCCCGTAGCAAGCAGTTCCTGATCCCGGACAGCCCGATGGGTGCCAGCCTGATGAAAATTTACAGCCGCAAAGACAGCAATATCAACACCCTGAAAGATCTGGTCGGTAAGAACATCGTACCGGTGACCGCAGGCGGCGGCGTCTACAAGCTGGTCACGCAGTGGCAGCAGGAAAATCCAAACGACAAAGTGAACATCAAAGCGTCAAGCGCCGGTGTGCCCTATCCGGATCGCCTGAAGGAAGTGCAGAACGGCAAGTACGATGCGCTGATCCTGCCTTCCAACCTCGGCGAGCAGACGGTTATCGATAACCAGAAGCTGGCTATCCAGGCAAGCGAACCGATTTCTATCAACAATACCTATGTGTTGATCCACCGCTCGGCGGAAAATCAGGCGCTGAACGATGACATCAACAACGCGCTGAAAGCGCTGAAGGCCGACGGCACGCTGGATAAGCTTTCACAGAAATGGTTTGGCGAAGACGTCGTCAAATACATGAAGTAAGGCTGTTCTCATTTTGTCGCCGACGGGCAAAGCTGCACCCAGGAGTGTTTCAACGTGAATCTTTCTACCATGATCCCCGAGCTGCTCTCGGCTTTGCCGCTGACGTTAGCGATTATGTTTGTCGCGCTGATCGCCGGATTCTTTCTGGCGATAGTGGCCACTACCTTGCGCGTGCGCAGGTTACCGGTGCTCAGCCAGCTGGCCGATCTCTATGTTTCCTACGCGCGCAGTGTGCCGGTGGTGCTGCAACTGTTCGTCGCCTTTTATGGTCTGCCGCTGGTCGTCAGCGGGTTTGGCCTGGCGGATTTTATCACCGCCAACATCGCCTCGATGGTCGGACTCAGCCTGTATCACGGCGGCTATCTGTCTGAAGTGATGCGCCCGGCCTACCTTGCGGTGGAGCGGGGTCAGCATGATGCGGCGGACAGCATGGGTTATACCTTCCGCCAGAAGCTGACGCGCATTATTGGGCCACAGGCGGTACACATCGCTCTGCCGGGTTACGGTAACTCGATTATTTACCTGATCCACAACGTGGCGCTGGTGATGTACATCGGTGCGGCAGATGTGATGGCGACGGCGCACCTGATTATGGAGCGGGATTATAACCAGTATCAGTTCGGGACCTATCTGGTGTTGGCGGTGATCTACTCCCTGCTGTGCCTGGCGGCCTGGCTTATCGTGCGTTTCTTCGAGATGCGTCATGCCAAGTACACGTCGAAAAGCGCCGCAGCCAAGATAAAGTTCACGGCAAGCGTGTGAAGGAATAAGGACTCAGAATATGTTTGATCTTGATGTGCTGCTGCCGGACTTCTGGAGCATTATGGATGCCGTGCCGGTCACGCTGGCGATGGCGGTTACCATCTTTATTATCTCGACGCTGCTCGGTGGCTTGCTGGCGTTCATCGAACACAAAAAGATCCCGGTGCTGCGTCAACTGGTGGTGGTGTACAAAATCACCTTCAAAGGCATCCCGATGGTGGTGGTGATCTTCCTCGCCTATTACGGTTTGCCGCTGGCGCTGCAATCGATCAGTTCACTGCTTGGGGTAGAAATCAACGCGCATGCCATGCCGAACTGGGCGATCATTATCATTGCCCTGACCGCATGTGTTGCCGCGTTCCAGGCCGAAGTGGTGAAAGGGGCGCTCAACTCCTTTGACAGTGGTCAGTCCGATGCCGCGCATTCACTGGGTTACAGCAATGGACAACTGTTCCGTCGGGTGTTGTTTCCGCAAATTATCGTTGCCGCCATCCCGGATTTGGCGAACTCGTTTATGGTGATCATGAAGGCGCTTTCTCTGGCCTTCGCGATTGAAGTGGTCGATATCTTTGCCCAGGCTCAGCTGACCGCCGCCCTGAACTTCTACTATCTTGAGGCGTTCCTGATTGCCGTGGTGTTCTATATGGTGATTGCCTACGTCGTGACGAAGGTCGCTGATAAAATTGAAGCTGCTCTGCGGGTTCGCACCTGAGGAACAGATTAAGCGATCTTCTTCACCCCTGAAACCAGCCTGCGGGCTGGTTTTTTACGTGTAATTCACAAGCAAAATTTCCCTGGTATGGCGTAGTATAAAAAGTAAAAACGCTGTAATTCACGCCCCGGCATTATGTCAGGCTAAGGTTACCTGCTTGCTGGGTACGCAGTGAGACGGCATCATTTGCATCCTGGCGGCTGTCTCATCAACACCCAACGCCAGTCGTTTACGGGTTCTTTTTCTGCTCTCTGCGGTTTTTTAACTTCCCCACGCATTTCGGCATACGTCCTGCGCGCGGGTCTGTTTAAGTCCACCTCCTGCACTTTGATTTGTAAGCGTAATCTCCCGGTGTCATCACCCCGCGATTTTCTGCTCTGACATTCAATCATCTCCTTGTGCCGCAAAATGTAGGAGATCTGAAAGGTCGCCCGCCGTTCGGTAATAGCAAAAGCGTCGGAGATTTGTTGTCGGTCTATCCAGCTGTTCTGATGCCGGCACCACAACGCGATCAACAGATAGAGAGGTTTATCCGCATACTCCTCCAGAAGTTCTGGGACTTGTGCACTGTCATGGTTGCTTTGCGCCACGACTTTACGCAGCGGAGACTTAGTACTTCTGTCTTTTACGTCCACATCCTGTTCCTCCTTTCCCTGATGAAAAAAATCCCCGCCTCAAAATAAGCTAAGGCAGGGACGATGATTCAAAAATTACCAGCTGTAGTTCACACCGACGGTGGTCTGCCATGGACGTTCAGAATCATGGCCTTTGGTGTAGTCATAGGCGACGTAACCCCCAAAGTTGTCGGTCACTTTCATTTCGGCACCCAGGCCAAGCTGAATGGCTGCGCCATCAATGCTGTTGTTCAGCGTGGCGTTATTCACCCGAGTTTTGTTGTTGTCAGCAAACTCGTTGATGCCAGCCAGATGCAGGTAAGGCTTCAGGTGACCCGCGCCCATCTCGAAGGTGTAGCCGACATCTGCACCCAGTTCACCCTGCAGGGATTTATAATCATTCCCGTTGACGACCATGCCGTTGGTCAGGGTGTAGTGGGCACCGTCGAACGCGCGTCCGGTGGCTTTCACGTAAGGTTCAACAAACAGTCCGTTGTCTTCCCAGGTGTAACCCACCTTCATGCCGAGGCCGTAACCGTTGCCGGAGAACTCCGCATGCGCTTTGCGACCGTCCAGCATCCGCACCGAGGCACTGTTGCTGAAGTGATCGAACTGACCCTGGGTATCAACAAACAGGCCATTCTCAAAGCGACGGGACAGGTAGAACTGCGCACCGTAGCTATCCAGGTCGCCCGTGCTGTTCATTACGCTGAGGTTAGAACGCGCGGAGCTGAAGGCTAAACCGGCCAGCCAGCTGCCGTTTTTCTCAATGTCGAAACGGTTATCCACACCCAGCATCACGCCGTTGGTCTTCAGGTCATAGTCAGCACCTGCAGATACACGCTGTTCGTTTTTACCGCCGAAGTAAGAAATCCACACGCCGCCGTCATCGTTAGACTTACGGGAAGCGTTCAGATGTTTAGCCAGTGCATCAGATTCTAAGGTTGCTACGTTGACCTGAGCCGCCGGGATGCTCAGTGCGGTGGCAGCAGAGTTGGAGAGCTTGCCGCTGCGTTTGAAGTAGACATTACGCTCGCCCGGTAAGGTGTCGTCATACTCATCTGACGCGATGTACTGGTATACACCCAGCTCGGTTTTACCGGTGAAGGTCGCATCGCTGTTGGCGTCTTTGTAGTTTACAAAGCTGTGGCCAACTTCTGCATTGTTTTGAGCATCGTCCAGATAGTCGTTGTAAACGTAAGGTTCAATGCCGGAGCTGGCGATATGCAGCAGATAATTACCCGAAGTGCTGCCTTTCACCTGCAGAGAACCCCAGGCATATTCGCCGCCCAGGTCCAGCAGCGGAGCGACAATACTGTCACCAATAATAATCTGCGAGCCAAGGTAGTTGCCGTTAACGTCTTTATCCTGCGTCAGGTTGTTATGCACCACCACGCGCGCGGTGCTGAGGTCCTGGGAGCGATTTTTACCGCCCAGGGTCGACGTTTGGCTGTTCAGGTTCACCAGATTCAGCGTTGAGGCGGTCAGGTTCAGGTCATGCAGATTGCTGACCGCGACTTCCGTTCCCTGAGTGGTAGAACGCGCAGCGGCATTCCATACCGAGCCGTTTTTCACGGTCAGATCCGGGTTCCACGTCAGCACCCGCTCAGCGCTTTGATGAGCATAATCGACAGGATTGAACAGCGTGGTGGTGCCGGTGACCTTACCGTTTAACACGCTCTGGTCCAGATTAACGGTCACGGGTGTCCAGGCACTGTTGGCATTAGCCAACACGGTTTGATTCGTACTGCTGACCACGTTGTTATAAATTGACTGCGCGGTGGCATGCACGGTTGGCGCAATGTTGGACTGTGAGTTGGCATCGGTCACGTCCACCAGCTGCACGCTAAAGCCGGTGGTGCCGCCTGCGGTGATATCGCCGTTAATGGTGCTGCCAGCCACATTCAGCGTGGTGCCATTGTGGCTACGATCCAGCACGGAGGCGTCAGTGGTGCCGAGGCTTGCTCCAACCGCCGTATAGTTGCCAGCCGAGTCTCTTTTCACCGCGACGGTAATCACCGGGATGTTACCGTCATGTTTGATCGTGACATCCCCATTCAGCGTTGAACTGCTGATATCGGTACGGTTGGCATGTCCCGACAGGGCCAGCGACGTACCCGCAGCATTCACCCCGCCGTTCAGGGTTGACTCGTTGATGGTGGCAAACAGACCTGAACCGGTGATATTCACCGCGGTAGACAGCTTGTCGGCCAGCTGATCGTAGGTGTTCTGATTGGTGGAGGTGTGGTTATCCTGACGGACCGCAGCGAGGTTTTGCGCGGTGATCTGCACCTGATCCAGCACGATATTCGCGGTGGCAGGCACCACATTGGTCAGCGTACTGCTGTCAATCTGATTGCCGGCACTGTCAGTCTGCCAGGTCGCACCGGTGTGGCTGAGGGACAGGCCGACGGCGTGCGGACGCTCACTGTAGGCTTGCTCAATGGTGCCGGACTCACTTTCAACGGCGGGACTGACGACATACGCGTCATCAGTCAGAGTATTATTGATAATGCTGTTGCGGATGCTCACCACATCACGCGCGTGACCGTTCCAGCCATTTTCATGCAGGGTGCCGGTCGAAGTGACCGCAGCCGTGACATCCGCCGCGAAGCTTTTCACCTTAGAGTAAATTTCTGCATCCAGCAGACCCACCACACCACCGACATTCTCGGCCGTGCGCAGGTACACATCGGAATTGCGATCCAGCTCGATGGTTTTGCTGACGGTCAGCGGGATCTGATGGCCTTGCGAATCAACGACGTAAGTGCCATCCGCATTTTTCTGGTATTCGATATTTCCGCTGGCGTCACGCTGATACAGGGTGACCGCCTGAGTTTTAACATAGCGATTATCCGCCGACCCCATGCGCAGTCCCTGCACCACGTTGGTTGGTCGTGAATAGCCCTGTTCCGTTAAGGAATTGGCCAGACGCTGCCCGTGGACAGAGCGCTGATAACCTTCTTCAATCAGATAGTTAGCATCAAACTCCAGCACGCCCGAAGCACTGTTCAGATAATCCAGATAGCCGCTGCTGCGAACCAGCGCATCAAGCCTGGCGTTTGGATATTGATCTTCTGCCACGCCGTACCGGCGGTCACATCTTTGCTCCAGGTTAAATCAGAGCCACCAATAAAGACCGCACCGCCACCAGTATACTGTCCATTACCATCTTTACTCAGCGCGCTAACATCCGGCACAGCAATCGCGGCTGCATTAGCCGTCAGCGTGGTAGCGCCAAGACTAAATAAAACGGATAATGCGACAGCGCTCAGACTGAAGCTGCATTTTTTCATTACTGAAATTCCTTTTAACATATAAAGACGCACAAAGGGTTATCAAAATAAACCCTGCATTCCTTCAGCAGTTAAACAATTAAGGCACGCAGTCCACAATTTATTAACTCCGAAAAAACATCCATGACATATGGCCTGTTAGGGGTAAATCTTGATTTGGCCTTTCGTTATTTACGTGACGTTATTACAGCCAGCAGTAAATATCGTGGCGAGTATGTGAATTGCAGATAAAAGCTGTAAAACAAATATTTTTTATCGTAATGATCTAAGTAACTTATTACCATACAAACTTAAATCATTGTATTTGATGAATTAATTGGTTTTGTGGCGCTTAAATTAAATAATCCTTTCAAATGACAAATAATGACAAATAATTACTTTAACTTTCCCATGAGCTGATTAATCGCCATAATGCAAGATTATTCTTAACAGTTAAATCGGCATAGGATTGGCGATTCATCGGCATAACCGATCGGTGCCACTAAGAATATTCTCAAGCAAAGAAATGACCTCAATAATATTTTTCCTTATAAGCACAGAACAGCTTTTAAAAATAAACCGCCGCATCCCTTCCGCTGGCGAGATAAAATTAAAAAAAGACGATTTAACACTAAAAAAATTAAATAGCGAACGCCTCAGAAAATAATTAACTCTATACCCTCATCCGTTTAATCTGACTTCAGAACAGGATGAATCACCTGTCCTGACTGACACAGCATCTGACCGTCTAAACAAAGCCACCTGTTACGCATTCCATTAACGTGAAGGTCAGATTAAACAGGTTGTGACCAACGGCCATCACTGCGACGGGAAATACCACGCTGATTGCGGCGTCTGCCGCATTTGAAAGTCTGGGTGACGGGAAGAAATTGTCGCGGGGAAAACCGGGGGCGAGTGTCGCCCCCGATCTGATTAGCCTTTCGGGAAAATCCACACGTGCGCGGCCGGCAGTGACAGATGACAGTGCGCCGGGTCGCGCAGTTCTGTGCCGTAGGCGCGGATCACAAAGTCATCGCCCGCGGTGCGGAACAGGTATTCCCAGCGATCGCCCAGGTACATGCTGGTCAGCAATGGCAAGGCCAGCGCATTCTCCTCCGGGCCGTCGGTCAGGCGTACCCGCTCGACGCGAATGACCGCGGTGGCATCCTGTCCGACGGTCACCCCTTCGGCTGCCCGTCCCCATAACGCCCAGTCCACGCCCTGAATCCGCGCTTTGCCCTCGCTGACCTCCGTCACCTTGCCATGCAGGCGATTGTTGCTGCCCATAAACTCGGCGGTGAACAGCGTGGCTGGCGAACCGTACATCTCCTGCGGCGTGCCCTGTTGTACAATCACGCCGTTGTTCAGCAACAGAATGCGGTCGGAAATGGCCATCGCTTCGTTCTGATCGTGGGTGACCATCAATGCCGACAGCCCCAGCTTGACGATCAGCTCACGCAGAAACACCCTTGCCTCTTCACGCAGCTTGGCATCCAGGTTGGACAGCGGTTCATCCAGCAAAATCACCGGCGGGTTGTAGACCAGCGCACGACCAATCGCCACGCGCTGCTGCTGTCCGCCCGACAGCTGGTGCGGATGCCGCTGGCCCAGATGCCCGAGGCCCAGCTGTTCCAGCACCGACTGCACGCGCTGCTTAATCTCCGCCGAGGCGACCTTGCGCAGCTTCAGCGGATAGGCGACGTTCTCAAACACCGTCTTGTGTGGCCATAACGCGTAAGACTGGAACACCAGCCCAAGATTGCGTTCTTCCGCCGGGATCTCACTGCGCGGATTGCCGGCATAAACGGTTTTGTCGCCAATAACAATGTTGCCCTGCGTCGGTTTCTCCAGCCCGGCGACCGCACGCAGCAGCGTGGTTTTTCCGCTGCCGGAAGGGCCCAGTAGCGACACCACCTCGCCCTTTTTCAGCTGCATTGAGACACCTTTCAGCACCGGATTGTCGCCATAGGTCAGATGCAGATTTTCTACGGATAGCTCAATCATGTAATTTCACTCCAAAGCGCAGGGCGACACCAAGGCCAATCACCACCAGCAGGATATTGATAAAGGAGAGCGCCGCAACGATATCGATCGCGCCCGCCGCCCACAGCGACACCAGCATCGAGCCAATGGTTTCGGTGCCTGGCGAGAGCAGATAGACGCCGGTGGAATATTCGCGCTCGAAAATCAGGAACATCAGCAGCCAGGAGCCGATCAGCCCGTAGCGTGCCAGCGGGATGGTGACGTGGCGGGTGATCTGCGCGCGGGACGCACCGGTGCTGCGCGCGGCTTCCTCCAGCTCCGGCCCGACCTGCAACAGCGTCGACGAGATCAGCCGCAGGCCATACGCCATCCACACCACGGTATAGGCCAGCCAGACGCTGAAGATGGTGCTGCGCAGTGACCTCAGCCAGACGATAAAGTGTTCACGCAGCCATTCCGCCATCGGCAACGCCGAAAGCCAGCCATGCTTCAGCGACTGATCCAGCCACATCGGCAGGAACAGGAACACCCACAGAAACGCCAGACCGGCCAGCAGGCCCGGCACCGCGCGCGGCACCAGCACGCTGTAGTCGAGAAAGCGCGTGACGTTATCCGGCTTACGGTGCATGGCAATGCCGATAAACAGGTAGCAGGCCACCGCCAGCGCGCCGCCGAACACGCCGATTGCCATCGAGTTGACGATGGCGCGTAGCAGGTTCGGCTGCTGCCAGATGGTGCGGAAGGTACCGATCGACAGCTCATCCCAGATCGACACGCCGACGCCCCAGTTGGAGATAAATGCGCGCAGCACCACGCCCAGCAGCGGCACACCAATGGTGATGGTCAGCCATGCCGCCACCACCGCACCGGCCACCCAGCGCCATTTTCCCAGCGGCAGCGCGCGGGCCTGCGATGCCTTGCCCTTCAGCGTCACAAAGCGGTTCGCGGTGCGCATCAGCCGCCGTTGCAGCATCACCAGTGGAATGGTAATGCAGATCAGCACCACCGCCACCGCCGCCATCAGATGGTACGACGGCGTGCCCAGCTTGTTGGTCAGCTGATAAAGATAGGTCGCCAGCACCATATTGCCTTCCGGATCGCCCAGCACCAGCATCAGGCCAAACACCTCGAGCCCGAGGAAGAACAGCAGCACGCTGGCGTAGAGGATCGAAGGTCGCACCATCGGCAAGCTGACCGCGGTCATCACCTGCAACGGCGAAGCACCGGCAATGCGCGCCGCTTCTTCCACGTCCGAACCGACGCTTCTCAGCGCCGAGGAGATATACAGATAGGCATGCGGCACGTGGGTCAACCCGGCGATCACCACGATGCTCGGCATCGAGTAGATATTCCACGGCACAAAGCCAATCAGCTTTTCCGCCCACAGCGAGAAGAAGCCGACCGGCCCGGCCGCCACCACATAGCCGAATCCCAGTACCATCGGCGAGACGAAAATCGGCACCAGGATCAGCGGTTCAATCAGCCGCCGGCCGGGCAGATCGGTTCGCACCATCAGAAAGGCGAGGATGCCGCCTAACGGAATGGCAATAATCACCAGGCCGAATGCCAGAATAAAGCCGGATTTCAGCGCCTTATAAAAATCGGGATCGGTAAAGATAAACCCGAAGGATTCGAGGCTGAACACTTTCGAAGGGGAAAAGAACGGGGCCGAGAGGAAGCTCTGAACCACAATAAACAGCAGCGGCACATAGATAACCAGCGCGGTTATCAGTACCACGATGCTGCGCGGCAGGCCCTGCCACTTTCTGCGCAATGCTATCATCAGTCATCCCTTGGTTGGTCGGCTAAGACTGGCCGGACGGGGAAACGCAGGCGCGCCAGCACAGCGCGCGCCTGGACAGGAGCCTTATTTCGCCGCGGCTTCGCGCCACTGTTTGATGTACTCAAGGCGTTTTTTCGGCTGCAGGTATTCCAGCAGCGATTCGTCCACCGGGATCGGCTTCAGCGCGTTGCCCAGTCGTTTGGTCATGCCGTCGATATCGTTGGTGCCTTCAATATCGTTACGCAGTGAGGGAATGTCGGCCTGGCTGGCCAGAATGGTTTGTCCTTTTTCCGACAGCACATAATCCAGCCAGAGTTTGGCGGCGTTGGCGTTCGCCGCTTCCTTGCTGATAAAGGAGACGCGGGAAAGCACCAGCGTGTAATCTTTCGGGTAGGAAATGCCTAACGACGGATCCCCTTTGGCGCGCGCTTCGGCGTAGGAGCCAAGGATGTTAAAGCCAATCAGGTTTTCGCCAGACGAGACCCTTTCCATCATGGTGCCGGTGGATGACTGCACCGCCATCCCGCCTTTCGCCACGTCGCCCAGGGTTTTGAAATAGTTCGCATCGGCCTTGCTGTCCTGCACGGAAAGCATAAAACCGAGGCCCGATTTTTCGATGTCGTAGGTGGTGACTTTCTTCTTAAATTTGTCGGTCTGGCTGGCGATCAGTTTCGCCAGTGCCACATGGGAATCCGGCACGTCGCCCTGCGGGATCAGCCGTTTGTTGTAGATAAACACCACCGGTTCGTAGGTGGTGCCATAGGCTTTTTGCTGCCAGACCGCCCATTTGGGGATCTTGCTGATTTCCGGCGAGGCATATTCCGCCGCATAGTCGGTGGCCAGCTTCAGGCCGGTATCCATCGATGAGCTCCAGACCACGTCACCGCTGGTGCCGCCGGACGCCTGCTCGCTGATATAGCGGTTATAGAGCTCGGTGCTGTTCATATCGTTGTATTCGACTTTGATGCCGGGATAAGTGGCCTCAAACCCTTTGATCAGCGGTGCGGCCGCCTTGGTATCGGTGGTGGAATAGATCACCACTTTGCCCTCTTTCACTCCGCCCTCGACCAGCTTCTGGTAATCCGCCGGATAGCCCTGTGGCAGATCGGCGAACACCGGAGAAGCACAGGCTGCTGCCAGGGAAACCATCATCGCACTCAACTTTACGGACATAAATTTAACCTCATGGTTACATTTGGAAAACCTTATCCCAACATATAGCCCTTGCGCGGCGAGGTGCAATCAACATGGCGGCTTATCTTTCGGTTTTGTGAGGTTCGGGGCGGTTTTACGACCTAAAGGCGGGGAAGTCAGCCCTGCACTGCGGAGGCAGGCAGGGCGAAAGCAGAGGGATCAGTGCTGGCGTAAATCGCTGAGGAAACGCTTCGCGCGCTCGTGTTGCGGATTGCTGAAGAAGCGCTCCGGGTTGGCTTTCTCCAGGATTTTGCCCTGATCCATAAACCAGATGGTGTCGGCCACTTCGCGGGCAAAGTTCATCTCGTGGGTCACGCACATCATGGTCATGCCCTCCTGCGCCAGGCCGCGCATCACGTTCAGCACTTCGCCGACCATTTCGGGATCCAGCGCGGAGGTCGGCTCATCGAACAGCATCACCGGCGGCTTCATCGCCAGCGCGCGGGCAATCGCCACCCGCTGCTGTTGACCGCCGGAGAGCTGCGCCGGATAGGCATTGGCCTTATGCGACAGCCCGACCCTTTCCAGCAGTTCGCCGGCGTGGCGTTTGGCTTCAGACCGCTTAACGCCCAGCACTTTCATTGGCGACATCATGATGTTCTCCAGCACCGAAACGTGCGGGAACAGATTGAAGTTCTGGAAGACAAAACCAATCCGCGTGCGCAGCTGATTCAGCCGGGTGCTGGTGCCGTGAATATCGGTGCCGTCAAACAGGATCTGGCCCTGCTCAATCGGCTCCAGGCGGTTTACCGTGCGGATCAGCGTCGATTTGCCGGAGCCGGACGGGCCGCACACCACCACCACTTCGCCGCTTTGAATTTCTGCACTCAGATCGGTCAGGGCCTGATACTCGCCGTACCACTTGTTGACCTGATTGAACAATATCATGGGTCTCATTTGCCTTCCTTTATCAGTCAGTCTTGGTCAGAAGCAGGACCTGCGCGGTCTGCACGGCATCGGGCGTCACATTGCGGCGTTTGCGCGCAATGCGCTCTTCCAGTTTGTTGGCCAGCCAGGTCAGGCTGAAGCAGATCAGGTAATAGCTGATAGCCACAATCGCAAACACCTGGAAAGGTTTGGTCAGCAGCTGGTTATTCACCTGGTTGGCCGCATAGGTCAGCTCCGGCACGTTAATCACGTAACCCAGCGTGCTGTCTTTGATAATCGACACCAGCTGGCTGACCAGGCTGGGCAGCGCGTTGTACAGCGCCTGCGGCAAAATCACCACCCGCAGGGTTTTCAGATAGCTCATCCCCAGCGCGCGGGAGGCTTCATACTGGCCGCCCGGCAACGCCTGAATGCCGCCACGCACGATTTCAGCGATATAGGCGCTCTCGTAAATCACCAGCGTACACAGCATGGTGGCAAAGCCGCTGATGTTATGGCCAATCAGCAACGGCACGCAGAAGTAGGTCCAGAACACCACCATCAACAGCGGGATGCCGCGCAGCACGTACACCCAGCAGGCGGCGGGCCAGCTAAACCAGCGCCACGGAGAAATCCGCGCCAGGCCCAGCAACACGCCAATCGGGAAAGCCAGCAGCACCGCCAGTACCGAGATCAATAAGGTGCAGAGAACGCCGCCGAGCGGGCCGTTGGGATACTGGCCCATCAGCAGCAGCATGCCGTTATCGTGCAGAATGGTGAAGAAATCAGACATCGGATTACCTCGCGTAAGCCCGCTGGAAGCGACGAGCCAGTAACGCCCCCGCGGCCATCAACAGCAGTGAGAAGAACAGATAGCCCACGGAGGCCACCAGGTAGGCTTCGAAGGTCCGGAAGGTCTGGTTCTCGATATCACGGGTGACGTAGGTCAGTTCGGCCACGCCAATCACCATCGCCAGGCTGGTATTTTTAAACAGCAGCACGGTGTGGTTAAGCAGCGACGGCAGCGCATTGCGGATCGCCTGCGGCAGGATCACCGAACGCATTGAGCGCACGTAACTCATGCCCAGCGCGCGTGAGGCTTCGTTTTGCCCGTCAGGAATGGCGCGCAGGCCGCTGCGAATATCCTCGGAGAAATAGGCCGCCTGGCACAGGCCCAGCGCGCACATCGAGAACAGGAATTCGGCGTTGAAATCATTGACCCACATCTGCACCGACTCCGGCAGCAGCGTCGGGATGGCGAAATACCACATCATCAGCTGGATCAGCGTCGGCACGTTGCGGTGATAGGAGACATACGCCGAGACCAGAAAGACCGCCAGGCGTTTATTGGTTAAGCGGATCACCACCAGCAGCAACGCCAGGGCCATTGCCAGCAGCCACGACCCCAGCGCCAGCTTGAGGGTGACCAGCGTGCCGTCGACGATCATCTGCCCAAACTGGCCGGTCAGGACGGCACTGAAATCAAGTGTCATCGTCTGTTCACCCCTCGTGAAAGCTGTTATTCAGCGCGGTCGCCGGGACGCATGGTGGAGAGTCCACCCGGCACCTGCAGCGTTGGCGTAATTTCAATGTTGCCGATATTGACGGCCACCGGAGCCGACAGCGCAAAGGCAACGCAGTCGGCAATGTCCTTCGCCTGCGGCAGTTCGAAACCGTCGATAAAGCGGCGGCGCGCTTCTTCCTGATCGCCCAGAACGTTGCCGAAGATCTCGGTGGCGACGCGGCCCGGGCAGATTTCGGTGACGCGCACGCGCTTGCCGTAGCAATCAACCCGCAGCTGACGCGACAGGGCATGCACGCCCGCTTTGGTGGCGTGGTAAATCGAGTTGCCGTTAAAGTTATAGATGGCAGCAATCGAGGTAATGTTGATCACATGGCCACGGTCACGCTTCATCATGCCCGGCACCAGCAGACGGCACAGGTGCAGCACCGCACGCAGGTTGACGTCCACCTGGGTATCAATGCCCTCTTCGTCGGCATCCAGAATCGACCCCGGACGGGACACGCCGGCGTTATTGACCAGGATATCCACTTCCAGCTCGTTACACAGACGGATGATGCCGTCTAAATCGGCCACGTCTAACGCGTGGGGAATACAGCCGGTGCGGGCCGCCAGCGCCGTCAGCTGCTCTGCGCGGCGGGCCACGGCATGGACGGTGATCCCTTCCTGGCACAGACGTTCCACAATGGCTTCACCCATTCCGGCGGAAGCGCCGGTCACCAGCGCGATCTTATAATCTGAAAATGGCATCTCGCCTCTCCTGTCGTTCCCGGCCAACCATTTCGCCGGGTTTAGCAATAAATCTGACTGTATCCAGTAATCCCCAACCGGCATAAGACATAAACGGTGTGAGGCAATAAGGGGGACTTATAACGCCGGGTTCTCCGCGCTGTGCTGACGTAATTGCCGGGAAGGCGACAGCAGCGGGATGGCTAATTCGGCCAGCAGTTCCCGCAGCGTGTGCACCATGGCGATGGATTCCGGCGTGTCGCCATGAACCAGAATCGAGCTGGCATTCACCGGCAGCGTGACGCCATCAATGCTTTGCACCGTGCCGTCCAGCAGCAGCTGACGCACGCGGCTGCGCACCTGGTCTTTATCGTGGATCACCGCCCCGGGCTTGCTGCGGCTGACCAGCAGGCCATCGCTTTCGTAAGCGCGATCGGCGAGAAAGGTACAGACCACCGGCAGCGCCAGCGCCTGCGCCATGCGATCGACCGCATTGCCCGGCATGGTGCTGATGATCATATTGGCATCGAAGGTTTTCACCGCCTGCAGCAGCGTTCGCGCCAGCGCCTCGTCTTCGGAAACCATGTTGCCGAGCGCGCCGTGAAAGCTCATATGCGTCAGCGGATAGCGCGCCGCTGCGGCAAAGGCCGCCAGCGCCCCGAGTTGATAGGTGACGTAATGGGCCATCACTTCCGGCTCAATCTGCATCCGGCGGCGGCCAAAGCCCAGCAGGTCCGGGAAGCCAACGTGCGCGCCCAAATCTACCCCGTGTTGTTTCGCCAGCGCCACCGTGCGCGCCATGATCGCCGCGTCGCCGGCATGAAAACCGCAGGCCACATTGGCGGAGGTGATTAACGGCATCAGCGTGGCATCATCGGCAATCTGGTAATCGCCGAAGCCTTCACCGATGTCGGCATTTAAATCGAGATATTTCATGCGGCCTCCTCAGCGGGAAGCAGCGTGAAGATCGGCTCGCCGTACTCCACGCATTCGCCCTGAGCAATCGCCACCGACGCCACCACGCCCTTTACCGGGCTGCGCAGCGGCAGATAGACCGGCCCGACCTTCAGCAATCCCAGCAGCGCGTCTTTTTCCGCCAGCGCGCCGGGCGTGATATAAGGCCGATCGGCTAAAGGATGCTGCAACAGCACCACGCCAGGCATCGGCGCGCACAGGGATTCGGTTTTTTGTGGCGTGGCTACAGGCGCAGGCACCGCCGCAGAGGGCTGGGGCACAGGCCGCGGTGACGTTTTCAGCCGCAGGCGATAATGGCCGTCGGTGAGTTCAATGCTGCTGAGGCCAGACGCCCGCATCTTGTGGGCGATCTGACGGATATCGCGGAGTGCTAGTGTTCTGTTTTCCATTTCCATCCCGCCGGGAAGACTGACTAAACCGTGGGATCACTGTAGCGTGGCCGTCCCGGCGCCTGGTAAGAGCGTTTCGCTTTACGGTAATAAGGGAGACTTATTACCCCACCAGCGTCAGCGGACGGTTGTCCACCGTGCGGTTAGCCATCAGCGACAGCAGAATGCCTTTCACCGCTTCCGCCGGCTGCGACAGCGGCAGGTGATCGGACATGCAGAACGACAGCGAGACCTGGATATCCGGCTGTTCAATCTTCGCCATCCACGCATCGGAGGCTTTTAACATCGCGCGGGCGGCCGATTCCGGCATCACCGTGCAGCCGAGGCCCGCCGCCAGCGCGGCATTCAGCGTGGTCTGCGACTCGATTTCACACTTCACGCGGTAGGCCAGCCCCTGATGAATAAAGGCCTCATCGATCACCTTGCGCATGATGTTATAAATGCGCGGCAGGAACAGTTCGGCGTTAGCGACGTCCGCAAGGCTGACGGTTTTCGCTGGTTTTGCCAGGCTGTGCGGGCAGACGAAATAGAGGTCTTCCTTAATCAGCGGCATAAAGCGCAGCCCGTGAATTTCGCGGTTGCCGTAGATCACCGCCATATCCATCCGGCCATTCATGATCAGCTCGCTGAGTGTGGTGCCGAAGTTTTCATTGAAGTAGAGAATGATGCCGGGGAACTGGCGATGCACCTCTTCCATCAGCGGTAACGCCAGCTGCTGCGCCGCGGTGCCCGGCGCCAGGCCAACCGACACGCTGCCGGAGAGCGCCAGGCCGGAACCGTCGATGGCGCTTTGTGCCTGCTCGCACTGCCGCAGAATGGTTTGCGCGTGGACATACAGCGTTTTGCCGGCCTCGGTAGGCGTCACGCCGCGCTTGGTGCGGATCAACAGCTGCTGATTAACTTCCCCTTCCAGCGTCGCCAGCTGCTGGCTCAGCGCAGGTTGAGCAATATGCAGAATGTCAGCCGCCTGGGTCAGGCTGCCGACATCGACAATTTTAATAAAGTACTTCAGCCGACGGAGATTCATCACCGCGTCCTCAAAATGCGAAACAGAGTCTGATATAAGCAAAATTGATGCCAGGCACGGGCTGAATGCACAAATTGTGCGGTTTATCCGACCGTTACCGCCTGAAGCGTCGCGTTCGGGTTCCGGCCATCGCACCGATTTTCGGCCGTGCAGGCCGTTACGCACCATACCAGTGCATAAGGCTACCGCGCGGCGGGCTATTATTGTTTTGTGTTATGTCACCACAACAAAGCGCTATTGGCCTGGCTGCGCCATTCATTATTACCCTGCTTGGGTCCGCTCCCCTTTTCAGCCAGATGGCCAGGCCACACGCATGGCGATCGTTCTGGCCCTACTATTGGAACCCAAGCGCCATGCCTGATATTGCCGACCGTTTAAAGAACGTCTCCGTCTCTGCGTCCGTCGCCATGACCCAGAAAGCCCGCGATCTGGCGGCCGGAGGCGTGCATGTTGTGGCGCTGTCGACCGGCGAGCCTGATTTCCCGACGCCGCTGCACGCCATCGAAGCCGCCTATGCCGCCGCGCTGGGTGGCGATACCCGCTATCCGCCGACCGACGGCACCCCCGCGCTGCGCACCGCCATCCAGAAAAAATTCCAGCGGGATAATCACCTGCACTATGCCCTGAGCCAGATCCTCACCGCCGGTGGCGCCAAGCAGATCATCTTTAACGCCATGCTGGCCACCATCAATCCCGGCGACGAGGTGATCATCCCGTCGCCGTCGTGGATCAGCTACGCCGATATCGTTAAGTTCGCGGGCGGCACGCCGGTGCCGGTGGCCTGTCCGCAGGAGAACGGCTTTAAGCGCTATCCGGCCGATCTGGACGCGGCGATCACCGACAAAACCAAATGGCTGCTGCTCAATTACCCCAGCAACCCGACCGGTTCCGTCGCCACGCGCCAGGAGTTACAGGCAATCGGCGAGGTGATGCTGCGATATCCGCAGATCTGGATCATGACCGATGATATCTATGAACATCTGATCTACGACGACGTGACCTTCTGTACGCTCGCCGAAGTGGTGCCTGCGCTGTTTGACCGGGTGCTGACGGTGAATGGCGTCTCGAAAGCCTACTCGATGACCGGCTGGCGGCTGGGATTCTGCGGCGGCCCGCAGGCGCTGATTAACGCCATGAGCAACGTCAATACCCAGAACAGCGGCGGCGTCACCACCCTGACCCAGGCGGCGGCGGTGGCGGTGCTGGAAGGCCCGCAGGATCTGCTGAAAGAGCGGGCGGCAATCTACCGCCAGCGCCGTGATTACGTGCTGGAGCGTCTGACCGCCATTGACGGATTACGCTGCCATAAGCCGCAGGGCGCGTTCTATCTGTTCGTCAATATCGCCGCGTTTATCGGCAAAACCACCGCCGGCGGCCGCACCATCAGCAACGATGCCGACTTTGTGCTGGCGTTGATCGAAGAGCAGCATGTGGTCACCGTTCAGGGTGCCGCCTATGGCATGAGCCCCTATTTCCGCCTCTCTTATGCCACCAGCATGGACGTGCTGCAGGATGGCTGCAACCGGCTGGCCGCCTTCTGCGAAGGCATGCGTTAAGCGCTGAGCAGCAATAAAAAAGCGGGCAACCTGTTGGGGTTGCCCGCTTTTTTTGTCGCTTACAGCCCAACGACGCGTTTCATCGGCAGGCAGGAATCGCGCAGGCGCGTCAGCCAGCGGGCGATCTCTGCGGCCACCTGAATCGCTTCCTGCGCATCACTCTTCACCAGCTGGATAAACTGGCCGGGCTGAACCTGCGCCAGACGCCACAAATCCTCTTCAATGATCCCGGCCACTTTCGGATAGCCTCCGGCGGTATTGGCATCACTGAGCTGAATAATCGGTTCACCCGCTGGCGGCACCTGCACAATGCCCGGCACCAGCCCGTAAGATCGCATTTCCACCACTTTTTCCGGCAGGATCGGTTCGCCCGCCAGACGATAGCCGGTGCGGTTACTCTGCATCGATACCTTCCAGCTCTGCTGCCAGAAGCGTGCATGATCGGCGGCGAACAGCGCGTATTCTCCGGCCGGAATCGCACGCAGCTGCACCACGCCGCTGGCGCTGGTTGGAAACGCGTGCGCCATGGCGACCGCAGGCGGCTCAATACCCATTCCGGCGGCCGGCAACGCCAGTGAAAGCGTCTCGCCCTGCGGCAGCCGATCGCCCTTCTGCAACGGTCGGCCTTGATGACCGCCGAAATTGCCACGCAGCGCGGTGCTGCGCGAGCCCATCACCAGCGGCACATCAATGCCGCCCGCGACGCACAGATAGCTGCGCGCGCCCTGCCGTGGAAAGCGGCACTCCAGCTCCTGCCCGGCGCGCACCGCGCATCCCCACCACGGCGGCAGGTCAACGCCATCAAGCTGCGCACGGCAGTCTGCGCCGGTCAGCACGATGCTGGTATCGGCCAGAAAGCGCACGCGGAACGGGAACATCTGCACCTCAATGCAGGCGGCGTTTTCGTCATTGCCCAGCAGGATATTGCCGGCCCGTAACGCCAGTGGATCCATCACCCCGCTGACCGAGACGCCAATATGGCGGTAGCCGTTGCGCCCCAGATCCTGCACGGTATTGAGCGCGCCGGTTTGAGTAATTTCAATCACAGTTCAATCCTCGCAGGGATAAAGCGCACGCTGTCGCCCGGTGCCATCAACGCAGGATTTTCTGCCAGCGGATCGAAGACGTTAAGCTCCGCAAACCCCAGCGCGTTCCAGCCGTTCGGCCCGGTCAACGCGGAGACGCCCGCCTGCGCGCCGCCGATGGTGACCGTGCCTTTCAGCATATGCAGCGAGGGGACTTTTTTTCGTGGCGTGGCCAGCGAGGGATCGAGGCCGTGCAGATAGCCAAAGCCCGGCGCGCTGCCCAGCGCAAATACCGTGTAATGGCCGTTGGCATGACGACGCACCACTTCCGCCGCCGTTAAACCGGTGTGCTGGCAGATGGCCTGAAGATCGGTGGCATGTTCGCCGCCGTAAATCACTGGGATTTCGATCAGCTTGCCGTTAGGATCCACCGCTTCGGCCTTGTCCCACAGCTCGCTGAGCATCCGCAGCGTGGCGTCGTAATCGGTCGGCGTTTGCACAAACACCACCAGCAGATTGGTGACGCCGGGGATCAGCGAGTCAACGTCCGGGCGGTCGCTGAGCGAGGCCGCCAGCGACCAGATCCGCCGTTGCGCCGGCAAATCAAAGGCACCCGGCGCTTCCACCAGCCACGCACGGCTGCCGATGGTCGAGATCTTCACCCGGTCGCCATGGCCGTGCAGATGAAAAGAGGCGCTCGAAGGCGCCTCACGTAACCGCATCGTCATCGATTATTCCAGAGGTTCGAATTTCAGGCTGGACAGCGGCTGCACCTTCTCTTCGCGCACCATTTTGTAGTCGGTGTTGGGGCCAATCCATTTGTCCCAGATTTTGTCGATGGTGCCGTCATCGTCCATCGCTTTCAGGCTGGTATTCACTTTGGTCAGCAGCGCGGGCTCGCCCTGCTTCATGCCAATGCCAATCGGCTCCAGCGCCATTGGCTCTTTGATCATCCCCAGCTCGATGCCGTCTTTGCCGGCCTGGGTAATCATCTTGATGCCGGTCATGGTGTTGGTGACAAAGCCGACGGCTTTATTCTGCTCCAGCGCGAGGAACGCCGAGGCCGCATCCTGGAAGGTTACCGCTTTGGCGCCCGCCAGATGGATTGACTGCTCGGAAGTGGTGCCTTTGGTGGCACTGATGCGCTTACCTTTAAAGTCGGCTTTGGTTTTGTCGACGTCCGGCTTTTTCACCACCAGCATCTCTTTCGCCACGTAGTACGGGTCGCTGAACTGGATCTGCTTGCCGCGCGTTTTGGTGTACGCCAGGTTGGCAATCAACACATCGGCACGGCCGGTGGCAATCACCGCGATACGGGCTTCAATCGAGGTCGGCATCAGGTTGAGCTTCAGCCCCATCTGCTGTGCCAGCGCGGTACAAAGGTCAACATCCATTCCCACCAGCTGGCGGGTTTTCGGGTCCGGTGATGAAAACGGAGGAACGTCTGAGTAAACGGCACAGTTCAGCTGACCGCGCGCCTGGATATCGGACAGGGCATCGGCCTTAGCGGAAGAAAACGCCATCATTAATGGCAGTGCAAGTACGGAACAAGACAGTAGCTTCAGTTTCATCAGTAATTCCCTGGTCGGTAGCGATGACTTTCGTCCCCTGGCTCAGAATGAGCAAAAATAATGGGTTTGGCAGCGTTTTTACGGTGGCGGCTTTCGGCACCCTGATCCGACTATATAAGCCGCGTTTTGCCTTGTATAAGAGGGAAACCCTGTGTGGGGATATGCATTTTATATGACAGAAAATAGCCTGCACGCTCTAAGGTAAAACGGACTTCCCCGTGGCGGGAACCGGGTTGCACGATGAAAAGCGAAGGTAATGATGAATTCCAAACTGGGTGTGTTGCTGAAATTACTGTCAGCCCTCTGCGCGACATTAATGCTGGCCTGCGTCAAAGGGCTGAGCGGCACCATTCCGACCGGTGAAGTCATTTTCTTCCGCTCGTTCGTCGCCCTGTTTCCGCTGCTGATCTGGCTGAAAATGCAGGGCAATATTCTGCCGCAAATCAAAACGCGGAATATCTTCGGCCATTTAATTCGCGGCTTTTCCGGCACCGGCGGCATGTATTTCAATTATATGGCGCTGGTCTATCTGTCACTCGCCGACGCCACGGCCATCAGCTACGCCGCGCCGCTGTTCACGGTGATTCTGGCGGCGGTACTGTTAAAAGAGACCGTTCAGCTCTATCGCTGGCTGGCGGTGGTCATCGGCTTCTCCGGCATTCTGGTGATGCTCTCTGCCCATCTGAACGACGGCGGCTCGTTACTGGCCGGTAACGCCTTAAACCTGTCCGCCGGGTTGGGCATTCTGTTAGGGCTGATGGCCGCGCTGTGCACCGCGGTGTCGCTGGTGCAGATCCGCTTTCTGAACGGCATTGAAAAACCCGGCGCGATTGTGTTTTATTTTTCGTTGATGACCATGCTGATTGGCCTGTCGACGCTGTTTTTCGGTTGGGTGATGCCGGATAGCACCCAGCTGTTGCTGTTGGTGGGCTGCGGCTTTTTCGGCGGCATGGCGCAAATTCTGGTCACCCTCAGCCTGCGCTATGCCGACGCCTCGCTGCTGGCGCCGTTTGATTACACCACGCTGGTGTGGTCGATGCTGATTGGCTATCTGTTTCTTAACAGCCTGCCGGGGTCGTCGACGATTTTTGGCGCGGTGATTGTCGCCTCGGCGGGGATCTTCACCGTCTGGAGCGAAAGGCGCAAGCGCAAGCTGAGGATGATCCGCACCCTGACCTGAGTTCGCCGTGCCGACATTTACCGCTCCGCGCACAGGTTTTACTGGCAGCGCGCCAGGTCACACGTTAAGCTCTGCGCAAATTTTTACAGCCAGAACCGATCGCCATGAAAACCAAACTGCTCGCCATCCTGATCCTCGTCGTTATCGCCATTGGTCTTTACCTCGCGCTGAAGCCTCACCCACAGAATCCGCACTACTATGCGGCGGCCTGCGTGATGATTAACGACATCGGCCAGCCGAAAAATCCGGATGAATTTATGGCGAAGTTGCAGACGGTGATCGTCAATGAAAACGCCTCCTATGCCTTTGATAAGGTGGAATTCGATCGCCATTCGGCGCAGGGTGCCAGCCAGCGTTACTACGCGCTGAGCCCGGCACAGCAGGCTGATACCCGCAAAGGTCTGGATAATTGTCTGGCGGTGATGCTGCCCGCCGCCAGGCCGTAATCGTTGAGGTTAAGTGACAGGCCAATATCTCTGGCCTGTCATTTTTATTTCAGAGACATAAATATAATTTATTAGTATTAAAGTCCTACTGCATTAAGACCGCGTCTCAGGAATAGTATCAATAGCAATAAACAGTGATGTTTTTGGGCATCCAGGATAAAGCCGACTATTTATTCAATAAGATCGCCAAATCATTAATAACCGCTGGGCGTAATTATTCTGCGTGCATTGCGGTTAATTCCTTGTAATTCAGTTACCCCGTCTTGCAGTAATCAGAAAAAACCCGCCACTGCCATACCGGAGATTTCTTTATTAGTGCCACACTTCAGTAGCTTACGCCTGATATGTTGCGGCAGGCCGCGCGCTGTGGGTATGAATGAAATATCAGCAAGTCAAATCAGAATAAGGCGAAATGATTACCCAGGCTTAACCACGCAGTCAGGGCATAATCTGTAAAATCCGGCCAGGCGGGCTGCGCGATATAGAATGTCAGTTAAACAATAGCCACTAAAAATAACTCACATGTCATTCAGACCCTTTTATGAAGGAGGCGATAAAATGCCTGCCGAATATTATTATGTGACACAGCAAAAAGATAAATCTGATTTTCACATGCTGCATCGGGCGGGATGTCCTTCCCTGCCCAGAAAGGAGACGCTGCACTTTATTGGCAGCCTGTACGATGCCTCTCAGGCCATGACCGTGGCCAAAATGCGCGTAGGGCAGCAGGTCAAAGCCTGTTTCATCTGTTGTCGCCCGCAAAATGAGGCGAACAAGCCGCTGCCCGACAAGATGCACGCGCGGCAACATTCGGGAAAATAACACGCCTAAGGTCAATACGGGCCGGTTTCATCAGGGCGATGTCACCGGTTTGGGTCTGAACACGGGCAGGCGGGAAATCGCCTGCCCGTAAGGCGTTACTGACTGACGCGGTAGCGATCCAGCCAGTGCGCATACGGTGCGGGCAGCACCCAGGACGCCTGCTCTTTCTTCAGGTCGCGTGCGGCCTGGTACGTCCAGTTCGGGTTGGCCAGATGCGCCTTGCCGACCATCACCAGATCCAGCTCGCCTTTCTCAATGGTTTGATTGGCAATAAGCGGCGCGTCAATGCCCCAGGCGGACGCCACGGCAATGTTCGCTTCGCGCTTCACGCGGGCCGCAACCGGGGCCAGGAAAGCCGGTCCCCACGGAATGTTTGAGTCCGGCGTGGAGAAGCCGACGCTGACGCTCAGCAGATCCAGGCCGTTAGCGCGGAACTTTTTGGTCAGGTCGATGGCTTCGCTCAGCGTCTCTTCATCGCGGCCATCGTACTCAATCACGCCGAAACGGGCGGTCAGCGGCAGATTTTCCGGCCACTGGTGACGCACGGCATCCAGCGTTTCCAGCAGGAAGCGCCCGCGATTTTCGGCATTGCCGCCGTACTGATCCTGACGCTGGTTGGCGTGAACCGAGAAGAAGCTCTGCGCCAGATAGCCATGGGCAAAATGCAGCTCCAGCCATTCAAAACCGGCCTCACGCGCGCGGCGGGTGGCGTCGGCAAAGTCGTTGCGCACGCGGGCAATATCGGCCAGCGTCATTTCCTGCGGGACCTGCGGCAGGTTGCTGCCAAAGGCCACGGCGGACGGGGAAAGGGTCTCCCAGCTGCGCGGATCGGTTTTAACGATATGATCGTCACCTTCCCACGGCAGGTTGGCGCTGGCTTTACGTCCGGCATGACCAATCTGGATGCCAGGGATGGCACCGGCCGCTTTGATTTCGCGGGCAATCTGCGCCAGCTTTTCCGCCTGCTCGTCATTCCACAGACCTAAACAGCCCGGGGTGATGCGGCCTTCTGGCGAAACGGCCGTGGCTTCCACAATCACCAGCCCCGCACCACCGCGCGCCAGGCTGTTGTAGTGCACGCGGTGCCAGTCATTACTGACGCCATCAACAGCGCTGTACTGGCACATTGGCGGCACGGCAATACGGTTACGTAACGTTACGTCTTTCAATTCAAACGGGGAAAATAGCCCTGGCATAGAAACCTCAGTAGTCGAAAACAAACGCAGAAAATAGCGGGATACCATAACGCCCAATGGCACTGCGACCTGTAGCACCAAATGCCATCGGCGGCGTTGCGCGCGGTAAACAATCCCTTTTTCCGGCAATGCTTGGTCTTTATTCGCATTTCCTCGTGCGGACTCAGGAGAAGGTGTCGAACAGCTGCTGCCGTATCCAGCGATGCCCGGCCGACGTATGGGTGCGTTCATGCCAGGCGACGGTTTTGGTAAAACCGGGGATCGCCAGCGGCGGCGCCAGCAGCGTCAGCCCGTGGGTATTCACCGCCAGCCGTTTTGGCACCACCGCAATCAGATCGCTGTCGCGCAGGATTTCCGGCAGCACCAGAAAACTGGTGACCGACAGCGTCACCTTGCGCTTCAGCCCCAACGCCAGCAACGCACTGTCGGTCACGCCGGAAAACATCTCGCCTTCGTAGGAAACCAGCGCATGATCCAGCGCGCAAAAGCGCGTTAAGGTCAGCTTTTTCGCCGCCGCCGGATGTCCCTCCCGCAGCATACAGACATACTCTTCATCGAACAGCCGACGCGCGTGCAGCTCTGGCGGCGTGCTCTCCGGCGTGACGATAGCCAGATCGATTTCCCCGCGTTCAAGCTGCTGCTGCAACTGGCGGTTTTCCACCGGCCTGACGGCGATCTGTAGCCCAGGCGCCAGCGTGCGCAACCGGGCGAGAAACGGCACCACCACCGCCCGCAGCGCATAGTCCGTCGAGGCGATCGTCAGCTGCATCTCGCTTTGCGCAGGATCGAATGCCGCGGGCTGCAGCATCCCGTCGATATCCCGCAGGATTTTTGCCACCGGCTCCGCCAGTTCCAGCGCACGCGGCGTCGGCACGATGCCGTGCGGCGCGCGGACAAACAGCGGATCGTTAAAGCTCTCGCGCAGTCGTGCCAGCATGCCGCTGACCGCCGGTTGCGTCAGCGACAGACGACGGGCGGCGCGGGTGACGTTGCGCTCCTCCAGCAGGGCGGAGAAGGCTTTTAACAGGTTCAGATCCAGCGTTCTGATATCAGCCATGGTGATAACCAAAATAAAAAACGGTGATTAGATTTATGTCAGTCTGACACGCATGCTGTGGGTTATCCACTCGCTGCAGGCAGAAACGTTGCGACGCCAGCGGGTGACTCTCTCACCACTGAACACAGGAATTTCCCATGCTTAACGCCATCATCTGGCCTGAAGGCTATCTGCCAGGCACCACCGATAACAGCGTGTCCAATGAAATTATCGTCGCCGGCATTACTGCGGCTCAGGTCTGGGCGCAGTTGAATAACACCGCGCTGTGGGCCAGTTATTACAGCAATGCCGATGATATCCGTTTTCACGATGCCTCTGGCCCGGAATTACGCGCCGGTGCACGCTTTCGCTTCACCACCTTTGGCTTCCCGGTTGAAGCGGAAGTGACGGAATACGTGCCGCCGGTGGCCGGTGAAGCGGCGCGCATTGCGTGGCATGGCTGGGTGGAAGGCGACGCGGATTCGCGTCTGGATGTGCATCATGCCTGGCTGTTTGAGGATCTGCCGGGCAACCGCGTGCGCATCCTGACCCAGGAAACGCAGATCGGGAAACCCGCGCAGGAACTGGCGCAAACCCGCCCTAACCCGATGCTGAATGCGCATCAGGAATGGATCGACGGACTGGCATCAGCCGCGCAAAAAGCCCAATAAACAGCAACATGGCGCTAAAGTTTGCCTTAGCTAAGATGTCTTTTCTGTAACATCTTCAACAAATGTCACACTTTAGTGCCCGCATATGCATCTTTCGTGTCGTGATTTGGCCGGTAATCTCTATCATGAGACCAGAAAACGACTAAAAATAATGCGATTGCCGGTTAATGAAATTCAGAAATTTTGAAGAAGAAGAAAAGCTTTTTGTTCGCAGGGCCTTAGTCGCCTTTGGGATAGTAGTGGCAGGGTTTATTACGCTGGTGGTCAATCTGTACCACCTGCAAATTGAGCAGAATCAGTATTACCAGACCCGCTCCAATCAAAATGACATCAAAATGATCCCTATCGCCCCAACGCGAGGGATCATTTTCGATCGCAATGGCATCCCGCTGGTCAGAAACGTCACCTGGCATGACATTGAAATCATTCCCTATAAAATCCAGGACATGAAGGCGCTGCTGACCGAACTGACGCCGATTGTCGACCTGTCGCCTGACGATATCGATACCTTTACCCGCGCGCTACATGCCGGTAGCCGTTATAAACCGGTGGTGCTGAAAACCGAGCTGTCTGATGAAGAAGTCGCCCGCTTCTCGGTGAACCAGTACCGCTTTACCGGCGTTAACGTCAGCAGCTACGAAGACCGACAGTATCCCTATGGGCCGGACCTGGCGCACGTAATCGGCTACGTGTCGAAAATAAACGACAACGATTACAAACGTCTTGATAAAGAAGGGGTTGGCGAGAACTATGCCGCCGACCACAACATCGGTAAGCAGGGTATCGAAGGCTATTATGAGTCGGTGCTGCACGGAAAAACCGGTTATCAGGAAGTGGAGGTGGATAACCACGGTCGGGTGATCCGCGTGCTGAAAGAAGTGCCGCCGGTAGCGGGTAAAAACCTCTACTTAACGCTGGACCTGCATCTTCAGCAGTATGTCGAAACGCAGCTGGTCGGTCAGCGTGCGGCGGTGCTGATCGAGAACCCGAAAGATGGCCAGGTGCTGGCGATGGTTTCCAGCCCGAGCTACGATCCCAATCCGTTTGTGAAGGGCATCAGCTACAAAGCCTATAAAGAACTGTTAGCGAACAAAGACCTGCCGCTGATTAACCGCGTGACGCAAGGTTTGTATCCACCTGCGTCAACGGTAAAACCGTATATGGCGATGTCCGCGCTGCTGACCCACGTCATTACGCCGCAAACCACCTTCTTCGGCGCACCGACCTGGACGCTGCCGGGCACCGATCGTAAGTATCGCGACTGGAAAAAAAGCGGCCACGGCACGCTGGATGTCACCCGCGCCATCGAGGAGTCGGCGGATACCTTCTTCTATCAGGTGGCCTTTATGATGGGCATCGACCGCATTCATACCATGCTCAGCCAGTTTGGCTACGGCAAACCGAGCGGCATCGATCTCAATGAAGAGTACAGCGGCCTGCTGCCAAGCCGCGAGTGGAAGCAGAAGGTGCATAAAAAGGGCTGGTATCAGGGTGATACCGTCGCGGTCGGCATCGGCCAGGGTTACTGGATTGCCACCCCGATCCAGATGGTGAAAGCGCTGGATACGCTGATCAACAACGGTCGGGTGATACAGCCGCACCTGCTGTATGAAGCCAAACAGGGCAAGAGCATCACCCCGTGGAAACAAACCCTGCCGGAGCAGCAGATTGGCGATGCCAAATCGCCTTACTGGAGCCTGGTGCGCCACGCCATGTTCGGCATGGCCAATGCGCCCAACGGCACCGGCTATAAATACTTCCACACCGCGCCCTACGGCATTGCGGCGAAGAGTGGGACCTCGCAGGTGTTCGGCCTGCGGCAAAACCAGGTGTATAACGCCAAAATGATCCCGATCCGTCTGCGCGATCATATCTTCTATACCGCCTTTGCGCCGTTTAACGACCCGAAAGTGTCGATGGCGATCATCCTCGAAAACGGTGGTGTCAACGGCGTGACTGCCGCGCCGCTGGCGAGGAATATTCTCGACCACATCTTCCTGCCACCAGACGTGGCCCCGATGCCGGTCACCGCCGATCCGACCAGCAACTTTACCGCCCAATAAGCCGTTTACTGCCCTGCCAGCGCGTTTGCTGGTGGGGCGATATATTCCGGTAGTTTCCAGAAAACATTCAGACATAAAATCTTCGTTAAAGAAGGCGTTACCCCTTGCCGATAAACGACAATGAGGTAATGTCTTATCTTCGTGAGGCCAGCGTTTAATGGCGACTGAATCGGTTTTGCTGGAAAGTAAATGACTAACGAACTTAGCCTGTTAAACGGGCTGCGACGCCACTTTATCCGTCATGTCGTCACGCCAATGATTCTGGTGGTGCTGTTCACCTTCCTTGCCTGTGGATTTACCGCCTGGTGGGTCACCACCATCAGCAATACCAAGGCGTTGGAAAAACAGCAGCAGGTCATCAGCAATATTTTTGCTCAGCATCTGGCTGAATATCTGCAACAGCATCAAAGCCTGTTGGGCTGGCCTGCGTTGCTGCAGCAGTTGAATGCCGCGCCGGCAGTGAGCAATCCCTTCGGACACTGGCTGAATACCCTGGCCGGTGATGACGAAGTGTACCTGTTGGATGCGCAAAACCGTCCTCAGTCGGTGTGGCTCAAAGGCGAACGGGTGACCAGCGAGCGTTACCTCGACGTCAGAAACTCACTGCTGCCGTGGCTCGACAGCCTGCAACGTCTTTCCCGCACCGCTTCCCCGGCGTTTACCGGCGACTTTATTCGGGTCAACGGACGGGTGGCCGAAGTTGCCTTAGGCGAGGTGCCGGGCAGCGGCGGCAACAAGCTGATTTTCCTGCGCTATCTGCATTATAACTTTGTCGACTTCCTGCAACACCGTGGCGTGGTGAACGCCTTCCGCTTTACGCCCAGCTCGCCAGACAGTGTTAACAGCGCCGGTTTCCTGCTGCAATCCCATCTGAATATCCCGGTCAGCTACGTCTCCTGGCAACCGATGCGGCCCGGCAGCCAGATGCTGATGGTGACCGGACCGCTGGTGTTGCTGGCGATGCTGGCGATTACGCTGATGTGCATCAAGATGACGCGCCGGCTGTGGACCTCGTCGCTGAAGCTTTCCGAATCAATGCAGAAGCTGGAAGCCAGCGAAGCGCAGGCGCAACAGCTGGCGCTGCACGACGTGCTGACCGGCTTGCCCAACCGCGCGGCGATGGAACAACAGCTGACGCAGCGATTGAGCAACCTGTCCGCAGAGGGAGAAAATATTGGCCTGCTGCTGCTGGATCTCGACCGCTTTAAGATGATTAACGACACCTACGGCCATCACACCGGCGACGATTTGATTGTGGAAATTGGTCAGCGGCTGTCGGCGCTGTTAAGGCCGGAAGATGCCGTGGGCAGGTTGGGCGGCGATGAGTTTGTGGTGGTGGTCAATCACCTGCAGGACGATCGGCAGATCACCGCGCTGTGTCAGCAGATTATTGCCTGCCTGACCACGCCGGTCACCTTGCAGGGCAATCGCCTGTGGGTGGGGGTCAGCATCGGCATTGCGCTGGCGCCGCAGCATGGTACGCAACGCCAGGAGCTGATGCGCAAGGCGGATATCGCGTTATATGCGGCCAAGGCCGAAGGACGCGGGCGCTACCATATGTTTGTACCGGCGCTGGACGACGCGCTGATTAAGCGTCAGCAACTGGCAGAAGAGTTGCGGCTGGCGCTGGAAAACACCTGCGGGCTGGCGCTGTGGTATCAGCCGATTATGGATATCAGCGGCACAAAAATGCTCGGCATTGAGGCGCTGCTACGCTGGCAGCATCCGACGTTAGGGCCGGTTTCCCCTGCCGATTTTATTCCCATCGCCGAAGAGACCGGGCTGATCATTCCGCTGGGCGACTGGGTGCTGCAACAGGCGGTGAAGCGGGCGAAAACCTGCCCGCATCTGAAGATGTCGATCAACGTGTCGCCGCTGCAATTCCTCGCCGGTGATTTTATTGCCCGCGTGAATGAGATTGTGCAGCAGCATGACGTTAACCCAAGGCAGATTGAGCTGGAAGTGACCGAAGGCGTGATGCTGGAAGATAAGCAGCAGGCGCTGCATACCATTCAGACGCTGCGCGCGGCGGGCTTTAGCATTGCGCTGGATGACTTCGGCACCGGCTACTCCAGCCTGAGTTACCTGACGCAGTTCCCGGTGGATACCCTCAAAATTGACCGCTGCTTTACCCAGTTGCTGGGGATTCAGGCGCAGGCCAACACCATCGTCTCGTCGGTGATTAAGCTTGGCCACTCGCTGGGCCTGTCGGTGACGGCGGAAGGGGTGGAAACCGAGGAGCAGCGGCTGGCGCTGGCCGCCGCAGGTTGCGATAAGCTGCAAGGCTTCCTGCTCAGCCGCCCGCAACCCGCAGACGTGCTGTTTGCCGCCGAGGCGGTGTAACCGGAGCGGCAAGATTAGCCTCAACAAGGCAGTAACATTAACGGCGCAGGACGATTTGCGGCACCGCATCCTGACTGTGGTGATGAACATGCAGATCGGCCTGATACCAGCGGGTTAAGGTGGCTTCGGTCATCACCTCAGCGGGCGTGCCTTCTGCCACCAACCTGCCCTGATGCAACAACAGCATACTGTCAGACCACAACGCCGCCAGATTCAGATCGTGCAGCACGCAGCACACCGTCAGCTGACCTTTGCGGGTGAGCTGATGCAACAGGCGCAACGCGTGTTGCTGATGATACAAATCCAGCGCCGAGGTCGGCTCATCCAGAAACAACCAGCCACGCGGCCCATCATCGTGCCAGAGCTGCGCCAGCGCGCGCGCCAGCTGAACACGCTGCTGCTCGCCGCCGGACAGATGGCGATAGTCGCGGTCGGCAAGGGTATCGCTGCCGGTTAAGGCCATCACCTCGTCCACCACCGCTTTGGTGCGCTGGCCCGGCCACGGCGAACGGCCCATCGCCACCACGTCCCTCACCGGCAGAGGAAACTCGACGTGGCTTTGCTGACGCATCACCGCGCGGGTCTGCGACAGATGCTCGCGCGACCAACTGCCGAGCGGTTTGCCTTCCAGCAGGCAATCGCCCGCCGCCGGTTGCAGATAGCCGGTCAGTAAGCGCAGCAGCGTCGATTTCCCGGCACCGTTTGGCCCGATCAGCGACACCATTTCGCCGGCGCGCAAACTCAGCGAGACATCATCAATCAGCAGCCGCTGACCAACGCGCCAGCTGAGGTTTCTCCCTTCCAGCAGCTTAGTCATAACGGCCCTCCTGGCGGCGCAGAATCAACCATAAAAACCACGGCGCACCCAGCAGACTGGTCAGCAACCCCACCGGCATTTCCGCCGGTGCGACCACCGTTCTCGCCAGCGTATCGGCAATCAGCATCAGGATCGCCCCGGCCAGACCGGCACCCGGCAACAGCCAGCGGTGATCGCTGCCAATGCACATGCGCATCAGATGCGGCACCACCAGCCCGACAAAGCCAATCACCCCGCTCACCGCCACCGAAGCGGCCACCATCAGCGCGCTCAGCACCAGCAAAATGCGCTGGGTGTGCTTGACGTCCACGCCCAGATAATGCGCCTCTTCATCGCCCAGCTGCAGCAGGTTCAGCCGCCGGGCCTGCCACTGGGTGGCGACCATGGCGGGCAGGATAATCACCGCGCTGGCGATAACCGTGGACCACTGCGCCTGCCCCAGCGAGCCCATTCCCCATAAGGAGAGCTGGCGCAGCTGCTGATCGTTGCTGATCCACGAGAGGACGCCCACGGCCGCGCCGCAGACGGCATTAATAGCAATGCCCACCAGCAACAGCCGTGAAAGGGTACCGCTGCCAGAACGGCTGAGGGTAAAAATCACCACCGTGACCGCCAGGCTGCCGGTAAAGGCCGCCAGCATTGGCCACCACAGCGCTAACATCGCGGGCAGGCTCAGTGGGATCACCACCGAAATTGCCACCATCAGCGCGGCACCACTGCTGATGCCCAACAGCCCCGGATCGGCCAGCGGATTGCGAAACAGTCCCTGCATCACGCCGCCGGATAACGCCAGCGCCGAACCGACCAGTACCGCCAGCAACACGCGCGGCAAACGGATGTTCCACCAGATTTGCCAGACCATGCTGTCGCGGGTTGACTGCCAGACCATCGGTAATGACAGGCGCATCGCGCCAATGTTGGCGGCAAACACCACGATGGCCACCATCAGCACCACCATCAGCACTAAGCGTCGCTGAATATGCTGTCCGTTCATTGCGCGAGGGCTTCCGCCGCTTTACGCAGTTTGGCAATCGCGCCTGGCGTTTGCAGGCCAAAGCCCAGCAGCGCCATTTCATCAACCACCAGCACATTTTGCTGCTTACCGGCCGGGGTCAGCGCCAGACCTGGCAGCTTCCACAAATTCTCTTCGCCGCCCATGCCCTTCAGGCCGTCCGCGCCAATCACAATCAGCTGCGGCGCACTGGCCACAATCCCTTCCTGGGTCAGCGGCTGATAATGCGGAATATTGCCCAACGCATTTTGCAGCCCGGCGCCACGGATCGCGCCATCGGCCGAGGTGCCGCTGCCTGCGCCCATCGCTTTCATTCCGCTGTGGTTAAGGATATACAGCACCTTCACCGGCAGCGGTTTGTCCGAAATGCCAGCCAGCTGTTTATCCAGCTTCTCCTCCAGCAGTTTGCCCTGTTCTTCGCGGTGCAGCGCGGCGGCGATGGTAGCAATTTTGCTGTGGATAGCGCTCAGTTCAGGCTTGCCGGTGACGGTAATAACCTTGACGCCGGCCTGCTCAACCTGCTGCAGCGCAAGAGAGGGTTTGGACAGTTCGCTGGCGATCACCAGCGTGGGCTTCATCGCCAGAATCCCTTCGGCATTCAGCTGGCGCATGTAACCCACATTCGGCAGTTTGGTCGCCACGGCCGGTTGCAGACTGGTGGTATCACGGGCGACCAGATTTTGCTGCGCATCCAGCGCATAGATGATCTCCGTAACGTCGCCACCAATCGACACTACCCGCTCTTCGGCCAGCAGTGAAAAAGGCAGCGCCAACAGCGCAATCAGCCACAGTTTCATGCCGCTTCTCCTGCACCGGTCAACTCAGCCAGCTGTTCACGCCAGCGGCGTTGTTCCGGCTGACCTTCGCTGCGCTGTCCGTACAGCTGGGCAATCTGCGTGCCGTCAGCGGCAAACAGTTCCAGGCTGGTGACAAAGCCGTCAGCGGTCGGCTTGCGGGTGATCCAGCTTTCGCTGATGGTGTTTTCCATCAGGTGCAGGGTGAAGGTTGGGTTGAAGATATTGATCCAGTTGTCCATCGGCACCAGCTTCTCAACCGCGCCGGTAAAGATCTGCACGCAGCCACGGTTGCCGATGAAAATCATGATTTCGTTGCCGTCTTGCTGCGCCAGTTTCAGCAGCGCGTTCAGCGTACCGTTATCGACTTTCAGCGCCAGATCGCTGGCCACCGAGCGGAACGCCTGCTGACGGGAGATATTGTGGCGCTTCAGTAAACCGAAGAACTGATGCACGTCGGTCATCGCACGCCATTCCTGCTCGATCACCGCCGCATCGGGCTGGTTGGTCTGGACAGGCACGGCTGGCGTCAGAGTCAGCGCCGGGGTTTCAGCCAGGGTGAATGCGGCAATCAGCGCATCCCACGCCGCCTTGTCGGTGGCCGCCGTGGTGTAAATTTTCAGTACTGCATCGCCGTGTGCATCAAAAATCTGGATGCTGTGACGCTCGCCACGTTCCGTTTTCTCCACCAGCGAAAAAGCACTCTTCCACTGGGACGGGAACAGGCGCTGATCGAGCGCGCGCGGGTTGAGGATCAGTCCGGCATGGCCGCCCAGATGCAGGTTTTCATAACGTCCCACCTGCTCATGTACCGCGTAAGCGTTACGGGTGATCGACTGGGTTTCGCCCACCGCTTCCAGCGCCGGCAGCAGCGCGGTGAAGTCAGGACGCAGCGCCACCGCATCGTTCAGCGTTCTGGCCTGGGTCAGCTCCGCTTCACTGATGTTCATCAGATCCGCCAGGTCGCGGGCATACTTTTTCGGGTGTTCAGCTTTTAACGACTGATAACGCTGATAGAGGGTATTCAGTTCCATTTGCTCTCCTTGACGCCCTGCACGCGGTGCAGGGCAATGGGTAATAAAACAGGGTAATCAGAAGTCGACGTTCACACCCAGCTGGAAGGTACGGCCAGGCATCACCGCCAGCGCGTTGTCATACGCATCCTGGTTGGTGGTGTTGGTCAGCTCGCGGCTGCTGAGGTAATCCCAGTATTTACGGTCGGTCAGGTTATAGATCCCGCCGCTGACCTTGACGTTTTTCGTCGCCTGCCAGTAAGCGGTCATATCCACCATACCGTAACCCGGTACGCGCATATATTCTTCACTGGAATCGGTTAAGGTGCTGCCTGCCGCGTTGGTGTAGCTTTCACGGTTGGTGGCGGTGGCCTGCTTCCCTTTCACAAAGGTGGCGGTCACTGCGGCACCGTAGCGTTTGGCCGGATCGTCCCAGGCCACGCCAACAATGGCTTTCATCGGCGCGACGCTGTCCAGATCGACGTAGCTGTCGCCGGAGTAGCTGGACTTCGATTTACCTTCGCTGTAACCCAGTGCGAAGGTGGCGCTCAGGCCGTTTACCTCTTCAAACCAGGTGCCAAAGTTCACTTTGGTGGTCACTTCACCGCCATAGATATACGCCTTATCGCGGTTTTCTGCCTGGTAAACAGTGTAGATATTGGACGGCACGTTGGTAAAGCGGGCCGGGCTGCCGGCGCGGGTATAACGCGTGTAGGCAATGAAGTTTTCGTAGGTGTTGTAGAACACCGCGGTTTTCAGCGTGACGCCATCCACCACCTGCCCCTTCATGCCCCATTCCAGGTTGTTACTGGTTTCGGTTTTCAGATCGCTGTTACCAATCAACGCATACTGCGCCGGACCGGCATAGTTTGAACCGAGGTTCCACGAGCCGTACAGCTGGCTGGCGTTAGGGAACTGCGCGCCACGCTTGTACTGCACATAGGTCATCAGTGACGGCGTGATGTCGTAGTTGAAGCTCAGCGACGGCAGAACCTGGGTGTCCGAGTTCTCTTTGCCATACAGGGTGTTCAGCTCGGACTCGTCCAGCACGGTGCTGCCGGTGGTCAGGCTGGAGAGGTTTTGTGGCTTGGTGGTCTGATGCGCCACCCGCACGCCCGGCACGATTGAGAAGCCGTGACCGTCCAGATCGAACTGGATTGCATCCTGCACAAAGGCACCCAGCGCATAGCTGCGGCTGTCGGACTCCGGCTGCATGATCGCCGAATAGACGCTTGGGGCCGGATCTTCCCGGAACGGACGTTTCGTCTCGGTGACACGGCCGTTCAGGCCGGCGCTCAGTTCATGGCGACCCAGCGCCTTGCTCAGCTGCGTTTCGAAGCCGTAGGTATCGACGTCATAGTTTGAGTAGACGCGCTCCTGGCTGCTGGTGCTGATGGGCATCAGGGTATTGTCGTGCGCCTGGGTCTGCTGGTAATAGACTTTGTTGCTGAGGGAATCGATAAACGCATTGGCTGGCGTCCACTCATCCTTCAGGCTGACGCCCCAGCGGCGGGTATTACTCTGCTGTTGCGAGGTGCCGAGAATGCTGCTGCCCGCCGAGTTCCAGGTGTCGTAATGGGTGTGGTTGGTCTTGTCGTAATAATCGACGGTGCCGGTCAGCTTGTGCTCGTCATTGGGCTGCCAGATCGCCGAGGTCATCAGCGCGTTGGAGTGCCAGTTGGCCGGATAGGCATCGATGGTGCCGCTGTTATTGCGGGTTTGCTGGCCGTCACGGCGGCTGTAAACAAACACGCCACGCAGCGTTTCGTCGCCGGCTGCGGCGGTAATGCCGTTATGCCAGCTGCGGTTGGCCGAGTCGTAATCAGACTGATAACCAAAGTAGGTCGATTTGTACGGCGACAGGTAATCGTCGGCGGATTTCGGCTGGAAGGAGACCGCGCCGCCAATGGCGGTGTTGGCCGTCGCCGTTGAGGTCGCACCGGATTCAATGTCCACCTGGCCGTACATATACGGGTCGAGATAGTCACGGCCAATGCCGAAGGTGTTTAATCCGGCGCGGCTGACGTAGCTGCGGCCGGTGGCATCCGGCTGCGGAATGCCGTCCACGTCCAGTCCAACACGGTTACTTTCCAGACCACGGATGTTGTAGCCGGTATAGCCGCTGCGGTCGAAGCCGCTTTTGCCAGCGGACGATCCGCCGCTGACGCCGGTGGCGCTGATTAACGGCTCATAGCGCATCACCGAGCCAAAGTCGTTGGTGCCCTTTTGCTGCATTTCTGCGGCGGTAATGGTGGTTTTGCTGCCCGCCTGTTTTTCCGGCTCGGGCGCGGTCACCGTCATGACGGCTTCCGACTGGCTTTTCTTGCCGGAGATCGCCAGTGGCGTGCCAGAATGGCTGGCTTCAGGAAGTGGTGCGGTGGTGCGTGTTTCAGCAGCGATGCTAAAACCGGTGGTAACCAGCGTGCCGAACAGCACGGACTTCTGGATAAACCCCTGAGAATTGAAAGATTTGCGCATTTAGTAAGCCTTTATTCTTTATTAGTATCGACTCATACATTGCGGCCGCAATCCAACAAGATTGCGAAAACTCCATACGCATCCGGCGCTATGTAGGTCATTCCATGACGACTGTCAAACGCGAATGATAATGAGATCGATTCTCTATATCAACAACCTCCACAATTAATTCACAATGTTAAAAAAGCGTCAGCAACACCCACTTGACAGTGCAGCAACCAACGCCGGAAGATGAGCGCCTGTTTTTAGAGAAGGACATCGCGATGAAAACCGCTCCTGCCATCACCATTCACTACTGCTCGCAGTGCAACTGGCTGCTGCGTGCCGGCTGGATGGCGCAAGAATTACTGCATACGTTCAGCACCGATTTAGCCTCGGTCAGCCTGGTGCCCGGCACCGGCGGCATTTATCAGATCTTGATTGACGAGCACATTATCTGGGACCGTAAAACCGACGGCGGCTTCCCGGAAGCCAAAGAGTTGAAGCAGCGCGTGCGGAACTTCTGCTTCCCGGAGCGGGAACTGGGACATATCGACACGAAATAACCCCTGCGCGGGCGGCATCATCCTTGTGTCATCCGGCGGCTTCACGCTAAACTTAGCGCCGCATCGCTGCCCTTGCTGGCAGAAAGATGACACAAGGGCCGGAACAGGCCCGATAACAAGAAACACCCCTCACTTACCTGCCCTGCCTGAAGACCTGCGCTCCCGCCTGTGGCTGGAGTAACTTCTCATCGTTAATTAAGTGCACCCTTTTCTATGGATACATTAGATTCAGCTACACCCGTGCGTGGCGTCGGCCCGCTGCTCTTTTCCCTTGCGTTGGGCGCCTTTGCCATCGGCCTGAGTGAGTTCGTGATTATGGGACTGCTGCCGCAGGTTTCCAGCGCGATGAACGTCAGCCTGGCGGAAGGCAGCAAATTTATCAGCTACTACGCGCTTGGCGTGGTGGTTGGCGCACCGCTGTTCTCCCTCAGCACCGCCCGTTTGTGCCGTAAACATCAGCTGATGATTTTTATCTCGCTGTTTTTGGTCGGCAACCTCAGCAGCATGCTGGCCAGCAATGCGCATATGCTGGTGATTTCCCGCTTCCTGAGCGGGCTGCCGCACGGTGCCTTTCTCGGTGTAGCCGCGCTGGCTGCGGCGTCACTGGTCGAAGAGAATCGCCGTGGACAGGCGGTGGGCAGAGTGATGTTGGGCCTGACGCTGGCGTCGTTGCTGGGTAACCCGGCGGCGACCATGCTCGGCGAACATCTCGACTGGCGCTGGGCATTTGCCTGCGTCTCGGTGCTGACCGTGATTGATGCGCTGCTGATCTACAAGCTGTTCCCGGTGCAGAAAGAGCGTGAGCAGAGCTCGCCGTTGAAAGAGATCCGTGGCCTGGCGAACCTGCGCCTGTGGTTAACGCTGGGGATTGCGGCGATTGGCTTTGGCGGCATGTTTGCGGTGATCAGCTATATCACCCCGATCCTGACCATGGCGGCGCACCTCTCCACCTTCTGGCTGCCGTTTGTGCTGTTCGCATTTGGTCTGGGCATGGTGATTGGCAATCTGGCGGGTGGCCGTATGGCTGACGGCAAAATCATGCTGTCGATCTTCAGCATCCTCGCGTGGAGCGTGGTGGTGCTGACCATCTTCCCACTGCTGATTGGCACCATTACCGGCCTGATGCTTGGCGCGTTCCTGGTCGGCACTAACCTCGCCCTGTGCGCACCGTTGCAGGTGCGTCTGATGCAGGTGGCGGGCAAAGCGCAAACGCTGGCCGCCACGCTGAACCATTCGGCGTTTAACATCGCCAACGCGCTGGGTGCGTTCCTGGGAGCGTATGTGGTGCAGCAGGGTTATCCGATGACGCAGACCGCCACCTACGGGGCCATCCTGCCAGTACTGGGCATGATGATCTTTATGGTGGCGCTGCTGAAAGAAGTGGCTGACCGTAAAAATACCGGCGTGGGATCGACCGATTTGATCTGATGTTGCTAATGGCCAGGCGCCCTGCCTGGCCATTCACTGTTTACGCTTTCTCCGCCACAACCGGTTTGGTTCGCAATGCGGCATAAATCGTCAGCGTGGCAATCAGTAACGCCATGGCGCTGCCCATAAATACCCCTTTCGCCCCGGTAATATTGAAGATCACGCCGCCTGCCGCCGCACCGATGGTAATCGCTAACTGAATAGACGCCACCAGCAGACCGCCGCCGCTTTCTGCCTCATCCGGCATGGTCCTGGTGATCCAGGTGGACCAGCCCACCGGCACGGCACCAAACGCCATGCCCCACAGCGCCACCAGCACCGCATCCACCAGCGGAGCCGATCCCATCACCACCAGACCAACACCGAGCAGGCTCATCGCCAGCGGCATACCGATCAGCGTGCGGTGCAGGTTACGCTCCAGCAGGATGCCGGCAATCAGCGTCCCGGCGAAGTTCGCCACGCCAAAGCCCAGCAGGATCACCGACAGCCCGTTGACGCCCACGCCGGTGACGCTTTCGAGGAACGGACGCAAATAGGTGAAGAAGGCGAAGTGGCCAGAGAACACCAGAATGATCGCCAGCAACGCGGTCTGCATGCCGGGACGGCGGATCAACGCAAACATTGAACTGCTTTTGCCCACCTGCGTCGACGGCATTTTCGGCAGCGCGGCAACCTGCCAGGCCAGCGCCAGCAAACCAATCACCGAGGCGGCGACAAACACGTTTCGCCAGCCAATCAGATGACCAAAGTAGCTGCCCATCGGCGCGGCAACGATAGTGGCAACCGACACGCCGCTAAAGACGATCGACAGCGCGCGCGGGATCATCGCTTCCGGCACCAGCCGCATGGTGGTCGCCGCCGCCAGCGTCCAGAAGCCACCGATGGCAATCCCCAGCAGCACGCGGCCGGCGAGGATAAAGCCCAGGTTCGGTGAAAAGGCCACCAGCAGATTGGAGACGATCAGCATCACCGAGAACATCAGCATCACCCAGCGGCGATCCAGATTACGGGTAGCTGAGGCGCTGAAAAAGCTGGTCAGCAGCGCGAACACCGCGGTAATGGTCACCGCCTGCCCGGTTACGCCTTCCGTTACGCCAAGACTGGCGGCCATTGGCGTCAGCAGGCTGGCGGGCAGAAATTCTGCCGTCACCAGTCCAAACACGCCAAGCGCCATCGAAAATACCGCGCCCCACTGGGGCTTTTCCTCTGCCATGCCGGCCTGTTTGAGTGTGTTCATCGCATGCTTTCCGTAAGAAGAAGTGAGTGTACAGAGTAGTGGGCTGCCGCCGGATGGTCTATGATGTTAAATCCGTATTTATTGATTCTCCGTCCGGAAGGATAGCCACCGTGATCACAGAAACCCACGATCTTGCCAGCGAGCTGCTGCTGGGAATGCGCCTGATGGGCGTGCAGTACAAGCGGATTGAGCTGGCGGCGCCGTTCGGCGTGGGCTTTATTAATGCGCCAGGTCAGGCACAGTTTCACTTTGTCAGCCGCGGTCCAGTGATGCTGAAAACCCAGGGCGGCAATCTGTATACCCTGAATACCGGCGATGCGCTGCTGCTGCCGCAGGGCACCGATCATATGCTGCTCTCCTCGCCGGATGTGCCGTGCAAAGACGTGCGGTCGTTTGAATCGACGCCGGTGTGCGGCAACGTTCGCTGCGTGAAGGCCTGCCCGTCCGAGGTGCCGGAAGCCGCGTCGGTGCTGATTTTCAGCGGCAGCATGGAGTTCGATCTGGGCGGCATGCAGATGCTCATCAGCGCGATGCCGGAAGTGCTGCTGGCCGATACGCTGATCCACAAATACCCGGAAGTTCAGCCGATGCTCGATGCGATGGAGCGCGAATCGCTGAGCCGCAGAGCGGGTTACGCGGGGATCCTGTCCCGGCTGGCGGACGTGGTGGCGTCGTTTATCGTGCGCGGTTGGGTGGAATCGGGATGCGGACAGGCCGGCGGCTGGCTTGAAGCGCTGCGCGATCCGCGTCTGGGTAAGGCGCTGGTGGCGCTGCATCGCGAGCCGGGCAAAAACTGGACGGTGGCGCAGCTGGCGTCCGAGATGGGCAGCTCCCGCTCGGTGTTTGCCGAGCGCTTCCTTGCGGTGACCGGCATGACGCCGGTGCGCTATCTGACCGAATTACGTATGCAGCTGGCCGTGCAATGGATCGGCCGCGATGGCGAAGCGATTGAAACGGTGGCCTGGCGTCTGGGATACGGCTCGCTGGCCGCCTTCAGCCGGGCCTTTAAGCGCACCGTTGGCAAAACCCCCGGCGCGCTTCGCACCGAGGAAACGCAACGGCTGACGCAGGGCGCCGCCTGAATACCTTTTTTTAGCGTTACGCCAGATACTTATTAAACCAGCCGAGGGTTCTTTCCCAGGCCAGATCGGCGGCTTTCTTGTCGTAGCGCGGTGTAGAGTCATTGTGGAAGCCGTGATTCACCTCCGGGTAAATGTGTGCTTCATACACCTTGTTACTGGCCTTCAGTGCGGCCTCGTAGGCCGGCCAGCCTTCGTTGATGCGCGTATCCAGCCCGGCGTAATGGATCAGCAACGGGGCCTTGATGCGCGGGACATCTTTGGCATCCGGCTGACGGCCATAGAACGGCACCGCCGCAGCCAGCTCGGGATAGGCCACCGCAGCGGCATTGGCCACGCCACCGCCGTAACAGAAGCCGGTGATGCCGACCTTGCCGGTGGTGCGCGGGTCCTGCATCATAAATTCGATGGCGGCAAAGAAATCGTTCATTAATTTGGTCGGATCGATCTGCGCCTGCATCTCCCGCCCTTTCTCATCGTTTCCAGGATAGCCACCCAACACGCTCAGCCCATCCGGTGCCAGCGCGATAAAGCCGGCTTTTGCCAGCCGGCGCGCCACGTCTTCGATATACGGATTCAGTCCCCGGTTCTCATGCACCACCACCACCGCCGGCAGCTTGCCGCTGGCCTTCGCCGGACGCACCAGATAGCCGCGCACGGTTTTATTGCCATTGGGCGAAGGATAGTGAATGTATTCCGGCAGAATATCCGGATCGGTAAATTCAACCTGTTCGGCCAGCGCATAGTTAGGGCTGAGCGAGGTCAGCAGCGTCGCCGCCGTCAGGCCGCCCACCGCAAACTTGCCCGCCAGCGACAGAAATTCGCGCTTATTTATTTTGCCGTGAACGTAGTAGTCATAAATTTCGAGGAGTTCGGGGGAGAAATCTTTCGCGGTTAAACGGGACATATCAATGCTCCTTACACGCCAGAGAAGGGGAAATGATGCTCAGTAACAGTCAGGCACATTGCCCACTTCGTCAAGCCTCACGGCCCGGAGAGCACTTTTTAACGACGCAGCGGGCGCTAAACTGCGTATGATCGTCAGCTGTTTACCCCTTTTCATCACGCCATTGAGCCCTGCCATGACTGAAACTGCTTCCCTGACGCCGATATTTGACGGCCACAACGATTTGCTATTGCGCCTGTGGATGCCTGCGGAGCAGGATCCGGTGACGCAGTTTTTGCACGGCACCTTGCCCGGTCATCTGGATATGGCGCGTATCGTTCAGGGCGGATTCGCCGGTGGCCTGTTTGCGGTATTTATCCCGCCGGTCGAGTTTGTGCAGCAAAGCAATCAGGCTTACAGCGAGGCCGTGCACGATCCGTTAGCCATCACCGAGGCGCAGATTGCGCTGCTGCACAGGATTGAAGCGGAGTCCGCTGGTCGGTCAAAAATTTGCCGCACGGCGGGCGAGATCCAGCGCTGTATTGAACAGGGCGTGCTGGCGATGGTGCTGCATATTGAAGGTGCCGGGGCGCTGGATGACCAGCTCAGCCAGTTGGATCGCTGGATTGATGCCGGTCTGCGCAGCATCGGGCCGTTATGGAATCTGGCGAACCGGTTTGGTGTCGGCGTCACCGGCAGTTTCCCTGGCTCCCCCGATACCGGCGACGGGCTGACGCCGCTGGGCCTGGCGCTGTTACGCACCTGCAACCAGAAAAAGCTGCTGATCGACCTGTCGCACATGAATGAGAAAGCCTTCTGGCAGACCGCCAAACACAGCAGCGCGCCGCTGGTCGCCACCCATTCTAACGTGCACGCCCTTTGCCCGCAGCCGCGCAATCTGACCGACAGCCAGCTGCAGGCGATTGCCGAAAGCGACGGCTTTGTCGGCGTGAATTTCGGCAATGCCTTCCTGCGCAGCGACGGCAAACGCGACAGCGACACGCCGCTCGGCGACATCCTGCGGCACCTTGAAGGGCTGATGGCGGTGCTGGGTGAGGATCGCGTGGGTCTGGGATCGGATTTCGACGGCATCAGCGTACCGGAGACGCTGAAAGATGCGGCCGGACTGCCGCGTCTGGTCGACGCCATGCGCGCTGCGGGCTATTCGCAACAATTGATCGAAAAAATTAGCTGGCGCAACTGGTTAGCTGTTTTACGGAAAACATGGGGAGAATGAACCACCTGGAACGTTCTGGTGACTGTTCTCTCAATATCCCTGCTGCTTACAGGGTTGATATCGCAAAAGCTTAGGCGCAACATTTGCGCGCCAAATCTTTCGATATTTGACAACAAGCGTATTACCTGCCGAACTTAACGAGCAGAGTCCTGTATTTTTCATAAACACCGTGAGGATCCCACCATGTGGACTAAACCTAAATTTGTTGATTTGCGCTTAGGTCTGGAAGTGACGCTGTACATCTCCAACCGTTAATCCTTTATGCCCACAGCCTGCTGTGGGCATCTTCTCTTCTTTAGCTGGTCTACACATGCAGATTAACGTTCTCGGTTCTGCGGCGGGTGGTGGCTTCCCTCAGTGGAACTGCAACTGCAGGAACTGTCAGGGCGTGCGTAATGGCACCCTGAAAACCTCAGCCCGTACGCAATCCTCCATTGCCCTCAGTGACGATGGCATCAATTTTGTGCTGTGCAACGCCTCGCCAGACATTGCTCATCAGCTGGCGGCCACGCCTGCGCTGAGTAAAAAAGAGGTGCTGCGCGGCACCGCTATCGGTTCGATTATTCTGACCGACAGCCAGATCGATCATACTGCCGGGCTGTTGAGCCTGCGCGAAGGCTGCCCGCATCAGGTATGGTGTACGCCGGAAGTGCATGACGATCTGACCACCGGCTTCCCGGTGTTCACCATGCTGACCCACTGGAACGGCGGGCTGATCCATCACGGCATTACGCCGGGTGAAGCCTTCTCGGTGGCGGTCTGTCCGGCGCTAAAATTTACGGCGATCCCGCTGTTGAGCAACGCACCGCCCTATTCGGCGTATCGCGGTAAGCCTCTGCCTGGCCACAATATCGCGCTGTTTATTGAAGACACCCGCACCGGTAAGACGCTGATGTACGCGCCCGGCCTGGGTGAACCGGACAGCGAGCTATTGGGCTGGCTGCACAAAGCCGACTGCCTGCTGATTGACGGCACGCTGTGGCAGGACAATGAGCTGGCTAACACCGGCGTCGGCCGCAATACCGGCAAGGATATGGGGCACCTGGCGCTGGCAGAGGAACAGGGGCTGATTGCGCTGCTGGCCTCACTGCCGGCAGAACGTAAAATTCTTATTCATATCAACAACACCAACCCGATCCTCGATGAAGAGTCCGCGGAACGTCAGATGCTGACGTCGCTGGGCATTGAAGTCAGCTGGGACGGTATGGTGATTGAGGTTTAGCGAGACGCAGATGAAACCCGATAATTTCCCGGCCCAACCGATGACGCCTGAAGCCTTTGAACAGGCGCTGCGCGACAAAGGCGCGTATTACCATATCCATCACCCGTACCATATTGCGATGCATAACGGTCAGGCCACGCGTGAGCAGATCCAGGGCTGGGTCGCCAACCGCTTTTATTACCAGACCAGCATTCCGTTGAAGGATGCGGCGATCATGGCTAACTGCCCGGATCCGAAAACCCGCCGCAAGTGGGTGCAGCGTATTCTGGATCACGATGGTCACGACGCCAGCGAAGGCGGTATTGAAGCCTGGCTGCGTTTGGGTGAAGCGGTCGGGCTGGACCGCGACGTGCTGCTCTCCGAGCGGATGGTGCTGCCGGGCGTGCGTTTCGCCGTTGATGCTTACGTCAGCTTTGCCCGCCGTGCCGTCTGGCAGGAAGCGGCCTGTAGCTCGCTGACAGAGCTGTTTGCGCCGCAAATCCACCAGTCGCGCCTCGACAGCTGGCCGCAGCACTATCAGTGGATTGAAGCCGAAGGCTACGGCTATTTCCGCGGCCGTTTAAGCCAGGCCAACCGCGACGTTGAGCATGGCTTACAGCTGGCGCTGGAATATTGCACCACCGTTGAGAAGCAGGAACGTATGCTGGAGATCCTGCAGTTCAAGCTGGATATCCTCTGGAGCATGCTGGATGCGATGACCATGGCCTATACGCTGCATCGCCCGCCTTACCACACCGTGACCGATAAAATGGCCTGGCACAAAGAGAGATTACTGTAATGCTCATCACCGAACAGCAGATCCCCGCCTTTCGCCGTGGCTATCGCCTGCAGTGGGAACAGGCGCAGGACTGCCATGTGATCCTTTACCCGGAAGGCATGGCAAAACTGAATGAGAGCGCGACCGCCATTCTGCAACTGGTGGATGGCGTACGCTCTGTGGCTGCCCTGATCGCTGAACTGAACGCGCAGTTTCCGGATGCCGGTGGCGTGGACGACGACGTCAAAGAGTTCTTTGGTCAGGCTTACGAACAAAAGTGGATAATTTTCCGTGAACCCGCTTAAACCTTCGGTCAATCCGCCGCTCTGGTTGCTGGCTGAGCTGACCTACCGCTGCCCGCTGCAGTGTCCTTACTGCTCCAACCCGCTGGACTTTGCTCAGCAGGATAAAGAGCTGACCACCGAACAATGGATTGAGGTGTTTAAGCAGGCCCGCCAGATGGGTGCCGTTCAGCTGGGCTTCTCCGGCGGCGAGCCGCTGGTGCGCAAGGATCTGCCTGAGCTGATCCGCGCCGCAAGGGATCTCGGTTTTTACACCAACCTGATCACCTCCGGCATCGGCCTGACCGAGAAAAAGATCGATGCGTTTGCCGAAGCCGGGCTGGATCATATCCAGATCAGTTTCCAGGCCAGCGACGAAACGCTGAACGCCGCGCTGGCCGGATCGCAAAAAGCCTTCCAGACCAAGCTGGCGATGGCCAAAGCGGTGAAGGCGCACGGCTATCCGATGGTGCTGAACTTTGTGCTGCATCGCCACAATATCGATCAGATCGATCGCATTATTGAACTGTGCATCGAGCTGGAAGCGGACGACGTCGAGCTGGCAACCTGTCAGTTCTACGGCTGGGCACAGCTCAACCGTGAAGGCCTGCTGCCAACCCGTGAGCAGATCGCCAACGCCGAAGCGTTGGTGCATCAGTACCGCGAGAAGATGACCGCCAGCGGCAACCTCGCCAACCTGCTGTTCGTCACCCCGGATTACTACGAAGAGCGGCCGAAAGGCTGCATGGGCGGCTGGGGAGCGATCTTCTTAAGCGTCACGCCGGAAGGGATGGCGCTGCCGTGCCACAGCGCGCGCCAGCTGCCGGTGGAATTCCCGTCGGTGCTGGAAAACACGCTGCAGGAAATCTGGTACGACTCGTTCGGCTTTAACAAATACCGTGGGTTTGACTGGATGCCGGAACCGTGCCGCTCCTGCTCTGAAAAAGAGAAGGATTTCGGCGGCTGCCGCTGTCAGGCCTTTATGCTGACCGGCAACGCCGACAATACCGATCCGGTGTGCTCGAAATCGCCGCATCACGGCAAGATCCTCGAAGCGCGCGAGCAGGCGAACTGCACCAATATGCAGATCAGCCATCTGCAGTTCCGTAACCGCACCAACTCTCAGCTGATCTTCAAGACTGAGGCCTGATGAGTCAGGCAGCGCCCGGCGAACAACATCGCACCTTAGCCAACGGTTTGCGGATCGCGCTGATCCACGATCCGTCGGCCAGCCGGGCCGCTGCTCTGCTCCAACTCTCCGCCGGCAGCCATCAGGCCCCTGAACAGTGGCCCGGACTGGCGCATCTGCTGGAACACGTACTGTTTGCCGGCAGCGAAAATTACCGGGATGAAAACCGGCTGATGGCCTGGGGACCGGCGAACGGTGCCCGCTTAAATGCCACCACCCTTGCACATCACACCGCCTGGTTTTTTGATATTGCCAGTGCGCGCTTCGACGCGGGGTTGCGGCGGCTGGTGGATATGCTCGCCAGGCCGTTGTTAAGCCTCGAATCGATTGCTCAGGAAGCGACGGTGATCGACGCCGAGTTCCAGATGCTGACCCGCCATAGCGACAGCCTGTGTGAGGTCGCCCTGAGCCAGGCGGTGGCTGCGCCGCATCGCCTGCATGATTTCCATGTCGGCAATCGGTCGGCCTTTGGCGAGGATATTGGCGCGCTGCAGCAGGCGCTGCGCGACTATCATCAGCGATTTTTTCACGCGCCCAATCTGCAACTGTGGCTGCACGGGCCGCAGTCGCTGGACGCGCTGGGGCAGCTGGCGGAGCAGGTTGCGGCCGCGTTCGCAGCACTTGCTGACGGCGATAACGGCCGCAGCGGTTTGGCGCAACCACCCGCCGCCAGGCGTCAGGATGCTGAGCAGATTTCTGCGCCTCAGCAGCCTGAACCGCTTTCCCCCCTGACGCTCACTGCCGCGCGCCATTATGCTTTACGCCTGCCCTCAGCCCATCGCCTGCAGTTAAGCGTTGTCATCCCGGCTGCCGAGCGGCAGATGCTGGCGCTGTTCAGCCAGCTGTTAACCGATAAAGCGGCAGGCAGCCTGCTGGCGACGCTCAGCGAACTCAGCCTGTGCGATGGCGTTTCGTTGCTGGAGCCCTATCGCAGCCCGCAGCAGTCGCTGATTTCAGTGCAGTTCGAACTGTGCGAGTCGGCCAGTCCGGCGAGGGTTGAAGCGGTATTCAATCAGTGGCTACGCCAGTCGGCCAGCCTGAGTCATGACGCGCTGGCGCATTATGCCAGGCTGGCCCAGCGGTATTTCGAGCAGCTTTCCGGCCTCGATCGGCTGCGCGCGCGTGCCTTCGGTTTTGCGCCTGCTGAGCCATCTTTAAACCTGCTGGAAGGCTGGCGGGCCTTACGCGCGGCGATGCAACCGGCATCCCTCACCCGGCTATGGGTGACGCCTGGGGTGGAAGTCAGTCGTAAAACGGTGCAGGGATTCACGCTGGACAGCGGCGAACTCAGCTGGCCTGAAGCGTCGTGCGACGCCCCGCGGATGGCCTTTTATGCGCCCGGCCAGTCGCTCAGCCTGCCTGCACTGCCGGTTGAAACGGCTGCGCTGCAACGGGTTAACGCCGACTGCGAGCCGTTGCTGTTGCTGAATCCGCAGGCCGGTCAGCCATTTTCCCGCCGGGATGCGGCGACGCTTGAAGCCGCGCTGCAACCGGTTATCGGCCTTTGCCAGCACCATGGCGGCGAGCTAAGCCTGACGCAACGCCAGGGCATCTGGCTGATCCAACTTAGCGGCAGTGCCAGCCTGATGCAGAATCGCGTGGCAGCGATAATTGAGGCGCTGAGTTCTCCATCGGCTGCGGTTACCGCGCAAGGCGACCGGCTGTACCGTAAAGCGCTGCGTTCAGAGCGTGCGGAGATTGCCATCCGCGTGCTGCTGGGACGGCTGCCGGAGGTGCTGAACGGCTCCAAGTCTGAGCCGCTGACATCAACGGAGGTGCTGAGCGGCTCGTCTCAACCGCAGGATGCAGTGGACCGGTTAAGTGCCACGCCGTGGCAGGCGGCCACGGAGGGATTGAGCGGTACGCCCTGGCAGGCAACGCTGTACGGTGGCGATAACGATCTGCAGCTGGCGCTGTCACAGCTTCTGTCTCGCTGGCCTGGCGGGCTGGTCATGCCGTGCCCTGATGGCAGGCGGGTCACGCCGTGCCCAGATGGCGGGCTCATGCCGGGCCTTATGCCTCAACGCCCGCCCTTTTCCTTCCCAACAGAGAGTAACGAGGCGGCGTTATTGCTGTTCTGTCCGCTGGCAGTAAACAGCGCGCAGTGCCTCGCTGCCTGGCAATGGCTGGCGGGGCTGTTTGAACCCCGTTTCTTCCAGAAGCTGCGTGTCGAGCTGAATATCGGCTATGTCGTGAGCTGCCGTTTCTATCAGTCTGCTGGCGTGGCCGGGATACTGTTTGTCCTGCAATCCCCGACCTTAAGCCAGCAACAGCTTACGCAGCATATCGTCGATTTTATTGCGGATATGGCCGAGGTTATCGACACAATCACTGACGATGAGCTGCGGGAGAAATCCACCATGCTGAGTGATGCCCTGCCCGCCAGCGCCCCGCAGTCGCATACTCAGGTGCTCGATAGCTGGCAGCAGCAGCAACTGAATTTACCGCCGCTAACGGCGGGTATTTTCGCCACCCTTTCAATGGAAAAAATTCAACAGTATTACCGCGCGTTTGCTACAGAAATTCAGCGCGGATTCTGGCTAAATAACGCCAAATAATAGTGTCAACACTGGCAACAAATAGATTCAATTATCCCACCTTAACTCCGTGAAAATAAGATATCGCTTATTGCAGGATAATATTCTGTTTTCCGTTTTGTGAGTGACATCACGTTTTTGCCATGTTATAGCTATAAACAGTCTTTGATAAAAGAGACGCAGATAGCAAAAAAAATGGTGCCCCCTTCCTCGCTACCCTACTGATTTATAATCACTTAAAGAGCAAGGATACTTATGCCATTACAAAAAAAACCCGAAGAAAATTATCAGGATCCCGTCCTGTCAGTAAACGCTGATAATGAAAAGACCTCCGAGAGTTCCACCAGCGAAATAACCAGCTTCTTAAGCGCTGAGGCCTTTTTATTAACAGCAACCATGATCTCCGCTATCGCCGGTTTTCTCTATGGCTATGACACCGGCATTATTTCCGGTGCCTTACTGCAAATAAGCGCCGATTTCGCCCTGTCACCGCATGCGCAGGAATTAGTGACCAGCGCCATTCTGGTCGGTGCGGTAATTGGTGCCCTGACCTGCGGCAAACTCTCCAGCGTTTTAGGCCGCCGCTATACGGTGATGATCGTCGCCGGCATCTTTGCGGTAGGCGTGCTGGCGTCCGGCATGTCACCCAGCCCCACCTGGCTGGGCGTATCGCGCCTGGTGTTGGGCTTCGCGGTGGGCGGTGCCTCGCAGATTGTGCCAGTTTATATCGCTGAACTGGCCCCGGCGGATAAACGTGGCCGCCTGGTGACCTTCTTCAATATCTCCATCGGCCTCGGCATCCTGACTGCGGCACTGGTCGGCACCTTCCTGCAGGATATCTGGACCTGGCGCACCATGTTTTCCGTGGCGGCAATCCCGGCAGTGATCCTGCTGCTGGGCATGATCCGTCTGCCGGAAAGCCCGCGCTGGTTGGTCAGCAAAAAGCGGCTGAAAGAAGCGCATATTGCACTGGATACCGTGCGGGAAACAGAATCTGAAGTGCGCCGCGAGATCCGCGCCATTCAGCGTGTGCATGACAAGGTGGATCGTAAATCTCAGGGAGGCTGGAAAGAGCTGAAGCAGCCGTGGCTGCGTCCGGCGCTTATCGTCGGTTTGGGGATCGCCGCATTCACCCAGCTTTCCGGCATCGAAATGATGATCTACTACACGCCAACCCTGCTGACCAACGCCGGATTTAGCCGCGATGCCGCGCTGCATTCCGCGCTGGGTATTGCGGCGATTTATCTGATCATGACGGTGATCGGCAAGCTGATCGTTGACCACGTTGGCCGCCGTACCCTGACCCTGTGGATGATGCCCGGCGCCATTATCAGCCTGGTCCTGCTGGGTGCGGTGTTCCGCATGGCGGGCGGGGTCAGCCATCATAGCTGGCTGATCGTCATCTGCCTGTTTGGCTTTATGATCTTTAACGCCGGCGGCATCCAGGTGATCGGCTGGTTGATCGGTTCAGAAGTCTATCCGCTGGGGATCCGTGAAAAAGCCAGCAGCCTGCACGCGGCGATGCTGTGGGGATCGAACCTGCTGCTGACTGCCACCGCGCTGACCACAGTGAATATCCTCGGCATCGGTGGCGCCATGTGGTTCTACGCGTTGCTTAACCTGATTGGCTTCCTGTTTATCTTCTTTATGATGCCGGAAACCAAAGGCCGCTCGCTGGAGGCGATCGAAACCTCGCTGAAAGAAGGACACTTCTACCCGCGTGGTCGTCAGCAGCAGAAGGCCGTTTCCCAGCAATAACAGTCCCTTCCCGTCAGCCCCTGAATCCGCATCAGGGGCTGCTTAAAGTTAACTCACTTTGTACCGATAACCCTTTTACCAGGCTTATCTTCCCTACAGAGTGCGCGCTATGCTTAAAAATATTAAAGTCGTCACCAGCATCATCATTATGTTGATTGTATTCAGTGCGTTACTGCTGCTCTCCAGCGGGCTCTCCTTTAACGCCATTCACCAGGACAAAGATAACTTCGTCCGCGCCAGCGTGCTGACCGAGCAACAGGGGCAGCTAAGCGATGCCTGGCAGACGCTGATTAAAACGCGCGTCACCATTAACCGTGCCGCCATCCGCATCCTGAAAAAACAGACCGATCCAGCCGCACTGGCGGGGATCACCAAGCTGCTGGCGACCGCCGGTACCACGCTGGACGATGCGGCGTTTCATTTTGCCAACTATCAGAAAGCGCCACAGCAAAGCGGCCAGAATGCTCAATTAGCCACCACCGTGGCCAATAATTACCAGCAGATGTACGACACGATGAAAATGTCGATTCAGTATCTGGGTGCCAATAATTATGAAGCCTACGGCAATCTGGATGCACAGAAAGCCCAGGACGATTTGGAAAACAGCTACGAGAGCTGGCGTACGCAGAACCGCCAGCTGCTGGCGGTGGGCATGACCGAAAACCAGCAGGGCTTCAGCCATATGATGTGGACGCTGGCGACCGTGGTGGTGGTGTTGCTGCTGCTGGTTGTGGCGGTCTGGGTGGTGATTAAACGCGTGCTGCTGACGCCGCTGAAACAGGTGCTGGCGCATATCCAGCGCATCGCGGCGGGCGATCTGTCTGAAACCCTGGTGGTGGAAGGCCGCAGCGAAATGGGGATGCTGGCGAGTAATCTGACGGCGATGCAGCAGTCACTGATTGTCACCGTCGGCCATGTGCGCGACAGCTCCAACGCCATCTTCACCGGGGCCAGCGAAATCTCGCTCGGCAACAACGACCTCTCTTCCCGTACCGAGCAGCAGGCGGCGTCACTGGAAGAAACCGCGGCCAGCATGGAGCAGTTAACCGCCACGGTGAAACAGAATGCCGAAAACGCCCGTCAGGCGTCACAGCTGGCGAAAAGCGCCTCCGAAACCGCCGGAAAAGGCGGCAAGGTAGTCGATGGCGTGGTGAAAACCATGAGCGAAATTGCCGGAAGCTCGAAGAAGATTGCCGATATCACCAGCGTGATCGACGGTATCGCCTTCCAGACCAATATTCTGGCGCTGAACGCCGCGGTGGAAGCGGCCCGTGCAGGTGAACAGGGTCGCGGTTTTGCGGTGGTGGCCGGCGAAGTGCGTAACCTTGCCCAGCGCAGCGCCCAGGCGGCAAAAGAGATCAAAACGTTGATCGAAGATTCGGTTAACCGCGTCAATGCCGGCTCTTTGCAGGTCGAAACGGCCGGCGAAACCATGCACGATATCGTCAACGCGGTGGTTCGCGTCACCGATATTATGGGTGAAATTGCCTCGGCGTCCGATGAACAGAGTCGCGGTATCGATCAGATTGGTCTGGCGGTCACCGAGATGGATCGGGTAACCCAGCAGAACGCCTCGCTGGTGCAGGAATCCGCGGCGGCGTCAGCCTCGCTGGAAGAACAGGCCAGCCGTCTGTCTCAGGCGGTTGCGGTGTTCAAAATTGGTCAGCAAACGCTGTTGCCCGCCGTCAGCCAGCCGGTGAAAGCGATAGCGACCCTGCCCCGTAAGGCGCTGACCGTCAGCACCGATCAGGGTAACTGGGAAACCTTTTAAGCTGTGACAGTCCGGCCTCACTCCGGGGCCGGCTACTTTGCCGGGCGCTGCGTGCCGCCGATAACCGGCAGCACCTCGCGCATCAGCGCCAGAAACTGCCGCAGCTTGGCGGGATAAAAGCGCGCATACGGGTAAACCAGATACACCGGTAACGGCGCCGCATGCCAGTCCGGACAGAGATGGCGCAGGCGGCCTTGTTCAATATCCTCTTTCACCGCCCAGGATGAGGCAATCCCCACCCCCATTCCCGCCAGCACCGAATTGCGTAAGGCATACAAACTGTCGGTCAGCAGCTGCGGACGAATATCTATGCGCTGCGTATTGCCCTGTTCACTATTCAGCACCACTTCCTGACGGTAAAAGGTACTTAACGCTACCCAGGGTAATTCGGCCAGCGCCGCAGGAGAGTCGGTGTCGGATGCAAGGCCTGCGAGCGCCGGGGAGGCCACCACAATGCGTGGCACCTCCGCCACTAACAGCGCCACCACCGACGGATCGGTCAGCGCGCCAACGTGCACCGCGCATTCGATCCCTTCGGCGATAAAGTCCGGGCGACGATCGCTGAGCATCCATTCGATGGTCATTTTCGGATAGCGCTGCAGATAGTCCTGCAGCGGCGCAATCATCTGATCCTGACCAAAGGCATGTGGCACCAGCACCCGCAGCACGCCTTTCGGCTCTTCCGCCGCGCCGCGCAGGTCATCCTCTATCGCCTGCCAGCGCTCGACCAGTTCCTGCGCGTGGGCAAAACAGCGTTCGCCGTCATCGGTCAGCTTCATCACATGGGTGGTGCGCTGCAACAGCTTGACCCCGAGCAGACGTTCAAGGGACTGCAGACGACGGCTGATGGTCGGCTGGGTGGTGCTCAGACGCAGCGCAGCCGCAGACAAACTGCCTGATTCAACGATGCGCACAAAGGTGTGCATTAACTCTATACGGTCAATGCCTGACAGAAGGGATTCTTTCATACGTTAAACGTATAACAGTTTTACCGATCGGGCGACTACCCTTTGATCACCGATCCGGTAAAAATGTGATCATCATCGCACAACAGAGCTAACACCATGTCCATGACACAGACTGCCGACACCCACGAAAAAGGCATCACCGGCCGCACGGTCCTGATGCTCGCCACCGGCGCGGGCTTTTCCGTCGCCTCTATTTATTACAGCCAGCCGATGCTTGGCATCCTGGTTAACGAACTGCATGCGGGCGTCAGTACCGTCGGGCTGGTGCCGACGCTGACCCAGATTGGCTATGCGTTGGGCATTTTGCTGCTGGCACCGCTGGGCGATCGCCACGATCGCCGTCAGATCATTATTCTGAAAGGCGTGCTGCTCACGGCGGCGTTGCTGCTTAGCGCCTTCAGTGGCGGCATCAGCATGTTGCTGGTTGCCAGCCTGGCGGTGGGCATCGCGGCGACGATGGCACAGGATATCGTGCCGGCCGCCGCCACGCTCTCCCCAGCGGCACAGCGTGGCAAAACGGTCGGCACGGTGATGACCGGCCTGCTGCTGGGCATTCTGCTATCCCGGGTGTTGAGCGGTTTCGTCGCGGAGTACTTCGGCTGGCGCAGCATGTTTGGCGCGGCGGCGGTGATGGTGGTGGCAATTACGCTGGTGATCTGGCGCAGCCTGCCTGCCATTCCGGCCAGCACCACCATGAGCTATCCGGCGCTGTTGGCCTCAATGCGTCATCTGTGGACCGAATACAAACCGCTGCGCAGAGCCACGCTGGCACAGGCGCTGTTGTCCGTCGGCTTCAGCGCCTTCTGGTCGACGCTGGCGGTGATGCTGCATGACGTCTATCAGCTGGGCAGTGCCACCGCCGGCATGTTCGGTCTGGCCGGTGCCGCCGGTGCACTGGCCGCGCCGTTAGCCGGTTCACTGGCCGATCGCCGTGGCCCGGAGCTGGTCACCCGCATCGGCACCGGGCTCGCCACCGTCTCGTTCGCGCTGATGTTTTTGCTGCCGCTGTTGCCTGCGCCTTATCAGCTGGCGCTGATCGTGATCTCGGCCATCGGCTTCGACTTTGGCGTGCAGTCCACGCTGGTGTCTCACCAGTCGATTATCTTCAGTCTTGAACCGGCAGCACGCAGCCGGCTGAATGCGCTGATGTTTACCGGGGTGTTTATCGGCATGGCGGCAGGTTCGGCATTAGGCAGTGTGATTCTGGAACATGCGGGCTGGCAGGGCGTGGTCGCGCTGTTAACCCTGGCCGGATTTGGCAGCATGGTGGTGCGCTGGATGAGTAAAGGCTTACATCAAAAGGCGGACTGAGGGCAAATTCAGGACGAGTCTTTCTCGCAGGCATCGTCTGCGGGTAAACATGAAGCGGTCAGTCAGAAAACGCTGGCCGTTATTTCTTTCGGTAACGCGTGGGCCAGATTTGCTCAGGCCGGGCATCCAGGGCGGCGGCAATCAGCAGCTCGCCTTTAGGCCAGGGACGGCGCAAGGCATTGGAGAGGGTTGAAGAGGCCAGTCCGGATTCCCGGGATAAAGCCGACAAATTCGTGCCTCTTTTCTTTAACGCCGCAATAATGTCTGCGGGATGCCAATCATCTTTGTTCATTGCCTTCCCCAACCTGCAGATAAAAGTCTCACTTGTAGACGATGAGTCACAATCATATCACGTTATTTTCCTAATGTGACTAATAGTCCGTGGACTAATAGACTGCAAAGCGCAATGCTGAGCGGATGGAAAAGCTAAACACCACCAAAGTTCTTTTTGGAAAAAGAGTTAAACAACTCAGACTGCAGGCAGGCTTGTCGCAAGAAGCATTCGCACATAAATGCGGGCTGGACCGCACCTATGTGTCTGGAATTGAGCGAGGTTTACGCAACCCGACGCTGGAAGTGATTGCCATTCTGGCCAAAGGTTTGGGAATTGAACTTAAAAATCTGATTGAGTTTTAATCGCAGAAGCTAAATATTTTTATTTTTTTATACTGAGCTATTTCATCCGGTTGCAAGTAAGCGCCAAAATAAAACCTTTCTGACACGTTAAAAAAACCTTTTTCAGTTTTTACTCACGAAAATAATTAATTTTTTCGGATTTTACCCGTCACCTTTTTTTAAAAAAACTGAGCGGCACGCTGGCCGCTCGTTCTGTCAGCACTAAAATCCGTAACGAATGGCATCCTTACTTTGCTGCATTAATCCGTCTATCTTCAATGAATACAACTCCACACCTGCCCCGTCTCCCGCCTGTGAACATTCACGACGTTTCGCGTTGTAGGCTTTCATCAGCTGTGCCTGAGCAAAACCGGGTTTACCGTAACAGGTCACGCTTTGCTCCCAGCAGGCAATCGCGCGGTCGCTGTCCTGTTGTTCCTGGAAACGTTTCCCCAGCTCGTTAAGCGCAGTGGCGCACTCTTTGGCCGGAAGCCCTTGTTGCATGATGTCGTCTATTGCCTGGTCCATAACGCCTCCGTTAATGGAAGAAGTTGAGAATGTGGCCGAAGATCAGCCCGACGCTGATCACGTCTGAGTCACTGAAGGTGACGTTGGCCATACCGTATTGCCCCAGCAGCGGCAGCAGCAGCGCCGGCAGTAAGGTGATAAACAGCCCGTGGAAGACGCCACCGATGATCGCCCCGCGACGTCCGCCCACCGCATTAGCAAAGATCCCGGCCGTCCCGCCGGCAAAGAAGTTGGTTAACATGCCCGGCAGGATCATCGCCAGACCGACCCACGGGAACAGCAGCATGCCGATCACCGAGCCGATGGTGGTGGAGATAAAGCCGATAATCACCGCGTTTGGCGCATACGGGAACAGTACCGGACAGTCGAGAGCCGGAACGGCATTCGGTACGATACGCAGCGCGATACCGCGGAACGCCGGAACAATTTCGGCCAGCAGTAAACGCACCCCGGACAGCAGCACATATACCCCAACCACAAACTGAATCGCCTGCAGGAAGGAATAGACCAGATAGTTAACGCCATTGGATAAGGCGGCGACCACTTCCGGGCCGGCAACGATCGCCGGGATCAGGTAGATCGGGATCATCACCACCATCATCGACAGGTAGGTATCCTGCAGGAAAGAGAGTGCCTGCGGCAGCTCCAGATCCTCAGTACTTTTGCTGACGTCGCCGGTCACTTTGGCCACGCCAGCCTGCACGATATAGCCGACAGTACAGAAATGGCCGAGCGCGAAATCATCGCCGCCGGTTATCTTGCGGACAATCGGCTGAGCCAGCGCCGGCATAAACACCGCCATCATTCCGGCAATCACCCCGCCCAACACGATCAGCTCGACGCCACGCAGACCGCCCATATACCCAATCACCGAACAGACGGTCGCCATCCACAGCGACGCCTGCCCGGTCAGAAAGATATATTTGTAGCGGGTGAAACGGGCAATGGCGATATTGACGATAAAGGCGATCACCATAATCAATGCGGTCTCACTGCCCAGCGTTTGCTGGGCGATACCGGCAATCGAGCCGACGTCGGTAACCACACCGCGCATATGGAAGCCTTTCTGGAATATCTCTCCCAGGAAGGTTAAGGTGCCGACAATAATATTGGCACCCGCCAGAATGACCAAAAAGCCTAAGAGGGTTTTTAAGGTGCCAGTAATCACCTGGCCCGGACTTTTCTTCAACGAGATCAGACCGATCATGGCGATCAATGAGATCAGTATTGACGCTTGTCCCAGCACATCATGGACAATAAAGTTAAGGAAAGACATAGTAGTCCCCTGTTTCTGTCACAGTAAACGGATAAGTTTAAAAATGGATCAGAGCATGTAGCCTTTTTCTTTTAGTATCGGCTCAAGCTTGGTTTTAATTTCGTTCTTATCGACCAGACGCTTCAGATAAATAACGGTCGCATTAATGGTGTAATGCTGAAACTGTGAACGGAAGTTCTCGCCGGTCATAATAATGTCGGCGCGGGAGGAGGTGGCGCTGGAGATATCGCAATGCGAAAGATCGGCTTCAATGCCCAGATCCTTTAAGGCCGCTTCAATACTCATTTCGCATGCAAAGCTGCTGCCCAGCCCTGCGCCACACACTGCAAGAATAGATAACTTTTTCATCAGGTATTCCTTAGTTGATCATCTGTAAGTTTCTTGCCGCTACCACTAAATGCGGATCGGGTTGTCTTTTACCTGCTGCGATCGCCTGCAGCCTGATACATGTTGTTTGTCCCCGTGCCATGCCAATCACCAGCCCGCTTTCACCTTGCTGGATAAGCTGCAAGGCCTGCTGACCGAAAGCGGAGGCCAGTAACCGGTCGGCTGTCACAGGCGTCGCCGCGCGCTGACAATATCCCGGCAGGGTGTAACGCACCGGCACGTCGAGCGTCGCTTCAAGCTGCTGCCCTAACGCCACCGCACCGCCCTGGCTTCCTGCCATTACCCTTCCGCTGCCTGCCACGCCTTCGGCACACACCACGATGCCGTAGCCAAAAGGCGCGCTAAGACAGTGGCGTAAGCGCTGCTGCAACCAGTGCATATCCGGCGGGATCTCCGGGATTAACACCGCATGTGCCGCGCCGGCCAATGCGCCGCTGAGCGCCAGATGCCCACAGCCTGCACCGAACGCTTCCAGCAGATAAATCCGCCCCGGCATGTTGTGCGCCGTACCGTGCAGCTGGTCCAGCGCCTGCGCAATCACCCCCACCGCGCTGCTAAAACCCAGCGTGTCATCCAGACCGGGGATGTCATTGTCTACCGTCATCGGGATCAGCAGGACTGGCTGCCCCTCTTCCTGCAAACACCTTGCCGCCTGCAGCGAGCCGCCGCCGCCGAACACCAGCAGCAGATCGACGTCAAGTTCCCGTAACCGCCTGCGGATGCTGGCCCTTCCCGCCGGCTGCCAGGCAAGCTGACTGCGGGCGCTGCGTAAAACGTTACGGTTGCTGGCGACCGCCAGCCTGACCTCGGTTTCATTCAGCAGAAAAGGCGCGTGATGAATAATGCCGTCATAGCCACCATGAAACGCCAGCACAGATTCAGCGTGCTGAACCAGCGGCAAAATAGCCGAATTAATCCCTACGGCATCTCCGCCGCTGGCAATCAGTGCAATTTTTCGCTTCATGATCGGGCTCTTTTAAAACTGGCTGAGAATATCCAGTACGGCGTGTTTACTTCGGGCATTCTTTAATTTATCCAGCACGTCGTCCTCGCAAAAAAGCCGGGACAGGCTGGCAATCATTTCAATATGTGAATGACTGTCGATGGCCGCCAGGGCAAATACCACATAAACAGGATCGTTATCAGGGCTATTAAAACTGACGCCTTCGGAAATAATGATTAGCGACAGTGCTGTTTTAATCACGCCCTCTTCCGGTCTGGCATGGGGCATTGCGATGCCTTCACCTAACACATAATAGGGCCCTATTTCCCGATGCATATCATAGATGGCGTTCAGGTAGCGCGGCTCTACGGAGCCGTTGTCGACCATCGGCTGCACGGCCAGCTTCACCGCGTGTTGCCAATCATTAACATGGGTGAACAGTGAAAGATTACTTTCGTTAATCCAGTCAGTCAGCATAGTGTTCCTTATTTAGAAAATAAGCGTTAATTCAATATACTTTCCAGCCAGGGGTTAAAACGTGATCCAGTCACCTATTTTAAAATTAAATAAAAATAATTTAGCCTAAAAAGAGATTGAAAAATAAAGCAATAAGATCACGCTGGTAATTTAATAAAAACCAGTGACGTTTCATTTAAAATAAATGATATTGAAATCGTTCCTGCCATTAATTACGGCGGAAAGTTATCAGTTATAATTAACTGTGGCTAAAACCTCTCTGGTCCAGGCAATAATATTTTCATTGTTGATAACCTTACTCTGGTCGGCAATATAAACCGGACTTAACTGCATCGGCCCGGCACGTTCAGCCAGCGCAATCAGTTCAGGAATATATTCGGCACCGGGATGACCGGGTAAACGATCGCCCAACCGGGCCGCATAACGCTGCGCCGCCAGTTCGCCGGGAAGCTGACACCAGATTTCGGCCAGGGATCTGACGTTAGCCTGCTGTAAGTAATTCACCAGACTCTCTTTGGGTTGGAAGCCAAACCACGCATCAACAATAAAGGTGCAGCCTTGTGGCGCTGCGGCAATCACAGACCAAATGGCCTGATAGCTGGCAATGCCCAGCCGACGATTAAGCGGACGATCCAGCTGTTCGAACTGCTGCATAAACGGTTCTTTAATACCGTCCACCGACAATACGGGCCAGCCGGTTGCCTGCGATAAAGCCCGCGCGATGCTGCTTTTTCCCGAAGCGGGGATGCCGTTAACCATCACGACGCGTTTACCGGCGTTGACCGGGTCGGCGTGGCTGGCGGTTGCCCTTCCATCAGACATGATTGACCTGCTCCTCGCTTTTCACTTCCGCCGTGGCGGCGGTAAAATATTTCCCGATAACCGCCTGAATCTCCCGCAGTCTTGGCACCGCTAAGGTTTCCAGCTTTTCACGGGTGACCGTGCGGTCCAGCGAGATACAGTCTTTCCATAATGCACGGCCTGCAATCACACCGGAAGCCCCATTGCTCATGGCATCGGCCACCTGCCCGAGGAAGGTTGCGTGGTCAACACCGGCGGAGAGCACGGCCCACGGCACATCGCCGGAAATTTCAGTGATGGCGGCACAGGCGGCAGGCGATCCCGGATACGGAATTTTCAGCACTTTCGCACCGCAATCCAGCGACAGTTTGGTGCCTTCATAGATAAGCGACGGGACCTTGCTTTTATAGTCCGCATCGCTCTCGCCTTCTAACTGATAGGTAAGGAACTCGACCACCAGCAGCAGATCTTCTTTGCTGAAGTCTTCGATACAGTTGCGGAGAATAGCGAGGTTATGGTCGTTGGCCTCCGGACGATCGGCACGCAGGTAGACCATGATTTTGCCACCGTTGCCGCCCAGCTCACGTACGCGCCGGGCGTTGATGCCTTCCACCAGACGTGAATTGCGGTAGCCTTCGGCGGTGGTATCCCAGCCTGAGGCATCCAGCCCAATCAGCAGCGCGGTGTCGCGGGCAATGATGCCGTCATCCACCAAATCGGGGACCGCACAGACCGGATCCACCAGCACGCAGGAGGCCTGGCTTGCCAGATACTGGGTGATGTCCGCCTTGATGCGACCGAGTTGCTGTTCGGAAATGGCTTTCTGCTGATCCGGGTCGGATGAGAGCAGGCTGCGCATTGCGCCACGCTGATCGCAGGCAATGACCAGCATTGCGCCGTTGCTGCCGCAAATCTGTTGATAACCACGCAGTTCTGACGTTGACATATGTGACATTATTTTTGTCTCCTGGACAGTTTTTCAGTTTTAGAACACGGTTACAGCCTCATTTTTCAGTGTGCGACTTCATACCCGATCCCCCTGGAGCATCAGTGCTGATGCGGCGTCCTGTCAGGGTTTTTGCCGGGTATACGCATTGCAATTTGTGGGGTGTTGCGCAATAATCCTTCAATCGATGAACTGAGTGTAATACATTGCAGAAAGGAATTTCAAGCTGAAAGAACCTCTTTTACAAGACGCCGCGACAACGCGGGCGATGATGCATATGGTGGCAAAGTTGCACTATCAGTCAGACATGGCTCAGGTGGACATTGCTAAAAAACTGGGCGTATCGACCGCCACCATCTCGCGGCTGCTCAACAAAGCCCGCGCGGCGGGGATCGTGCGGATCGAGGTGGTGGAGCTGACGTCGCCTGAAGAGATCACCGCCGATCTTATCCAGCGGCTGGGGCTGAAAAGCGCCGCCGTGGTGGAGCCACCGCCGACCAATATCCTCGGCTCGCTGGCCACGCCGCTGGCGGGTTTGCTGCAGCAGGCCGATCTGGCGGCCGGTTCGGTGATCGGCATTGGCTGGGGTCGCGCGGTGCGGGAAGTGACGATGGGCGGCCTGCCGAAAATTCCTGGCGTGATGACGGTAGCGATGAACGGCGGGATGCAGCAGGCGGCAGCGCATTTTCAGATCAATGAATTTGTCCGTCAGGCGGCGGAACAGATGGGCGGCGTGCCGCATTTCCTGCATGCGCCCTATCTGACCTCGCCGATGCTACGCGAAGCCTTTCTGGCCGATGCCGGCGTGCAGCAAATTATTTCACTGTGGGATAACCTCGACGTGGCGATTGTCGGCGTCGGCTTAACCCATCATTTGCCGGCCCCGTCAGAAACCACCACCGCCACCGCCAATGAACAGGCGCTCAGCCAGGCGGCGGGCGACGTGCTGCGGCATTACGTGACCGAAAGCGGTGAGATCCTGCACTGGGAAGGCGAAGAGCGGATGATCGCCGCCTCCACCGCCCAGCTGCGCAATACCACGCTGAGTATTGGCGTGGCGGCCACGCCGGAAAAAGCGGCTGGCATCATTGGCGCGGTGCGCTCCGGGATGATCAACGCGCTGGTGACCGATGTCACCACCGCCCAGGCAATCCTCGACCGCTTAATGGTGGAGTGATAATAATTCCCCCTGATTTATTCGGGGGCGTTATTTTTTAGCGTCACATTATGCGTTTTTCAGCAGTTAAATCCCGCGCAAATAACAATAAGAATGGTTATCAAAACCATTTGGAAAATTGAATAATTGGTATTAATGCGCGAATAGTTATCACTTAACTATCATAATGTTACGAACACCAAATAATAAGATAAAAACCGCAACTAACGGTTTTTATTTAGGCAACATGCGTGCATAATTGCGCCCAATGACACTTCTAATAATATCCCATCATCGCTAATGGAGCCTTTATGCTGACTGCCGACATGACCGCCAAACTGAACGATCAATTAAACCTGGAGTTCTACTCTGCCAATCTGTATCTGCAGATGAGCGCCTGGTGTGCTGACAAAGGGTTTGAAGGGGCTGCGGCCTTTATGCGTGAACATTCTGTTGAAGAGATGCAGCATATGCAGCGTCTGTTTAACTACCTGAGCGACACCGGCGCGATGCCGGTACTGGGCAGCATTGCGGCTCCGCCGGTGACCTTTAACTCGCTGAACGAAGTGCTGGAGCAGGCTTATGAGCACGAGAAGCTGATCACCGGCAAAATCAACGAGCTGGCGCACGCGTCAATGACCACTCAGGACTACTCGACCTTTAACTTCCTGCAGTGGTACGTTTCCGAGCAGCACGAAGAAGAGAAGCTGTTCAAATCCGTACTGGATAAACTGGCGCTGGTTGGCACCGGTGGACAGGGCATGTTCTTCGTTGATAAAGATCTGATGAAGATGAGCACCACCAGCAACCCACAGGCTTAAGCCGGGTCAGTCCGGGCGCGATAGCCCAAGTTAAAAAAAAACGCCTGACAGCATTTGTCAGGCGTTTTGCTTTTTAGTGGCAGGTTATTGCTGCGGTTGTTGCTGCTTGTCCGGATCCTTGCGCTCCACGGTCGACACCGTTTTACGCAGCGCCTTCACCTGCTCGGGTTTCACCGCCGGCGCATTATTCCCCCAACTGCTGCGAACAAAGGTCGACAGATCCGCCACCTGGCGATCGTCCAGACGCCAGCCGAAGTCCGGCATGGTTAATCCGGTCACCGCCTGGTGCGTTACCGCCGCTTTGCCCCCGCGCAGGACAATGCTTATCAGTGACGACGGATCGTCGCTTAAGATCGCCGGGTTGTGTGCCAGCGCCGGGAAGGTTTTACTGTAGCCTTTACCGTCGGTGCGGTGACAGGCGGCGCAGTTATCCATATACACCTGCGCTCCCGGTTTGCTCATATCCCCTGTTACCAGCGCTGCCTGGGTACGGCTGTCGGGTTCGGGTGCCACGGCTTTTGGATTCGACGATTTCAGGCTTTTCAGGTACACCGCCATCGCATTCACATCCCGATCGCTCAGGTGCTGCGTGCTGTGCTCAATCACGTCGGTCATCGATCCGAACGCGGCGCTGTTTGCCGTCCAGCCGGTTTGCAGGAAGCTGACGATATCCTGCTGCGACCAGCTGCCAATGCCGGCGTGCACGTTGCCGGTCAGGTCCGGCGCGTGCCAGCCTTCCAGCGTGCCGCCGGTCAGGTAAGCCGAATCCTTCTGGTTCAACGCTTTTTCCTGGAAACCGATGCCGCGCGGCGTATGGCAGGTGCCGCAGTGCTCCAGCCCCTGAACCAGATAAGCGCCGCGGTTCCATTCCGCACTCTGACTGCTATCCGGCTGATAACGACTGTCGTCCTGGAACGCCCAGTTCCACACCGTTAGCGGCCAGCGCATGCTTAACGGCCAGGGAATATCGCTGTCGCGGTCGGCCTGATGCACGGCCGGCACTTCGTTCATAAAGTAGTCGTACAGCGCGTGCATATCCTCATCAGTGATCTTCGCGAATGCGGTGTAAGGCATCGCCGGATACAACCGGTGTCCGTCTTTCGCCACGCCGCCACGCACCGCGTTGGCAAAGTCGTCATAACTGTAATCGCCGATGCCGGTTTGCTTATCCGGGGTAATGTTGGTGGAATAAATTGCGCCTACCGGGGTGACCATCTTCAGCCCACCGGCAAAATTCGCGCCGCCCGCCGAGGTGTGGCACGCCGCGCAGTCACCGGCCTGTGCCAGATAATGCCCTTTGCTCACCGGCGCGTCTGTCGCCGATGCTGACGCGGAAGCCAGACCGGCAAACAACAAAGACGCTAACCATCCAGAATGCTTGATCATCTTTTTTCTTCCCTGTTAAGCCTGAACCAGCGGTCCGGGATTGGCCAGATACTGCGTACGAATGGCATTGGCCGCAAACAGCGCGGTTGCCCCCACGATCCCGGTCGGGTTATAGGCCAGGTTCTGCGGGAAGCAGCAGGCGCCCAGCACAAACACGTTCGGCACATCCCAGCTTTGCAGGTACTTATTCACCACGCTGTTTCTCGGGTTATCGCCCATGATCGCGCCACCGGTGGTGTGCGTGGACTGGTACGGACGCACGTCGTAATGTGCGTTCATGCCCATAAAACCGACCTCGTAATGATCGGGTGCCATCGCCTTAACGATGCCTTCGGCTTTGTCCTTGATAAAGTTGGTCATCTTCAGTTCGTTCTGTTGCCAGTCGAAGGTCATCCGCAGCAGCGGCTGGCCATGAACATCGCGATAGGTCGGGTCAAGGTCGAGATAACACTGCTTGTACGGCATCACCGAACCGGACGATCCGACGCCCATCGCGTGCAGATAGTTATCCTTAATCGACTGCTTCCAGCCCGATCCCCAACGCGGCGCGTTTTTCGGCGTGCTCATTTGCTGAATAGGACGGCCGCCGGTGGTGGTGGCCGAGATGGTCGCGCCGCCAATGAATCCCAGGCTGCTGTGGTCGAAATTCTCGGCGTTGAAGTCGTCCATAAACACGCTGGTTGCGCCGGTTGCGGCAAACGGATTGAAGATTTTTTCTTTGTTGTAGAACAGCTTGATGCCGCCGTTCATCTGGTAGGCGTAGTTCTTGCCGACCACCCCTTCGCCGGTGATCGGGTCGTAAGGCTTGCCGATTTTCGACAGCAGCAGCAGACGCACGTTATTCAGCTGGAAAGTGCTCAGCACCACAATCGATGCAGGCTGCTCCACTTCCTGGCCCTGCGCATCGATATAGGTCACGCCGGTGGCTTTTTTGCCGCTGGAGTCGGTGTTCACCCGGATCACCTGCGCCTGAGTGCGCAGCTCAAAGTTCTTGTGCTGATAGAGCGCCGGCAGCACGGTGGTTTGTGGCGAGGCTTTGGAGTAGTTAAAGCAGCCGAAACGTTCACAGAAACCGCAGTAATTACAGACGCCCAGCTGCACGCCGTACGGGTTGGTATAGGATTCAGTGCAGATAGCGGCAGGCAGCGTAAACGGGTGATAGCCCAGTCCCTCCGCGGCCTGCGAAAACAGCTGGCCGCCGTACTGACGCTTTTGCGCTTTGGTCGGATACGGATTCTGACGCGGCGCTTCAAAAGGATTGCCGGTTTCCTGCTTCTGGCCGTTGAGGTTGCCCGCATCGCCAGACGCGCCGCAAATCTTCTCAAACTTGTCGAAATAGGGCTCCATTTCCGCGTAGGTAAACGGGTAATCCTGCACCGTCATATCCTGCGGAATAAACGAGGCGCCGTAACGTTCAATCACCGTGCTGCGCATTTTCAGGTCGGCTTCCAGCGGACGCCATAACATCCCGTTCCAGTGCACGCCTGCCCCGCCGACGCCATCGCCCGGCAGGAAAGAACCGAAGCGGCGATACGGCATGGCGGTATCCGCCGTGGCATGACGCACCGTCACCGTTTCGCGCGCGGCATTCTGGAACAGCTTCAGGCGAATGCCGTAGGTCAGCTCATCGGTATTGCGCGGGTAAGCAAAATCAGGGTAGGTATCGCGTTGTTCGCCACGTTCAAGGGCGAGAATATTCAGCCCGCTGTTGGCCAGTTCCATCGCCATCAGGGATCCGGTCCAGCCGAAGCCGACGATCACCATATCCACGGGATCTTTTTTGATTGCTGCCATGTGTTAAACGCTCCGTTTGCCTGAAATACTCACCGGTCCCAGCGGGTAAGGCTGGTTGGGATGATCCATTTGATCCTGGTAATCGGCGCGCGCACCGGGGAAACCAATCATTTTCCAGGAGGCCAGCGTTTGATTGCCGCCGTGCATCGGATCGGCAAGATAACCTTCCTTGGTGTTTTCCAGCAGTTGCTCAAAGAACAGCTTGCCCGGCACGTTCTCAAAGGTCAGCTTGCCGCCGTCCAAATCGTGCAGCACCGCTTCCTGCTGCAGGTTATCGAGGTCGGCAAACGCCTTTTGAAACTGCTGCTGACAGTGCTGATTAATGGCCTTGATCCCCTGGCGATAGGTTTCGCGCGGGACCAGGCTGGACTGGTAACCGAGTTCTGGCACAGCGTTGGCAAACGGCGGATGCATGTACCACAGGTGACCGTGACCGTAAGGCAGTTCCATCTGTTTATCGATATAGACGGGAACCCCTTCGCTGACGGCACCGGGGCCGTTGCTGTCGGTCGGGATAAGGCGATCGCAGGCGGCCAGAATAAAGCGCCATTCATCGTTGTTGAAATAGTTGGGAACGTAATGGGCGGAGACGCCCTCAGATTTTGCTTCAGCGGCGGGCGCGGCGAGGGCAACGACACTGCTTCCTCCGGCCGCTGCCAGTGGGATCAGCGACAGGGTTCTCTGCAGGAAACGCCTTCGGGAAGGCACCTGCGCTTCTGTTTTTTTTTCCATGACGACATTTCCAATGCAAGCGCGCCGGGGTGCTCCCCGACACAATAGTTACTTGTGTAATAGTTTTAGTGCTAATTGTTTAGCGTTTATAAAATAGCCGTTAAAGATATTGTGTAAAAGTGAACGGGAAGTTAAATATGTTAATAAGTGTTTCTGGTATGGTAGATTTAAGACCATCTGAAAGCTGAATAACCGTGTCAACAAAATGAAAAATAAGGATATTTACAAAAAGTGCGGTTTATGCGTTTAGAGCATAACAGTGGCACTGAGTTTGGCTTAAGTTCAGTGCCTGTTTAGCAGAATGGCAGGTGTGGAGGAAATATCGCGGGGCTTACTGCTCTTCAAGCGGGAATTTGACGCCCTGGCAGTGCATCCTGAACAGCCTGGCGAGGTGCGCGCCCATCGGGGTGAGCGTGGTGTCCTTGCGTTGGATTAGATAGAAGGTCGCTTTGGGCAGCGGCTCCTTAATCTTTAATGCCACCAGATGATTGCCGAGGATCGGATCGGAAATCACATCCAGCGAGAGGATGCTGACAAAGTCACTTTGCGCCACCAGGCTGGTGCAGGCCATAAAGGTTTCGCAGGTGACGCTGATCGCCGGGGCCATGCCCATATCGGTAAACAGCTCGTGCAGCAAGCGGTAGTAACTGCCTTTCGGCGTCGGCATCGTCCAGTCGCAATGTTGCAACTCCGCCAGCGAGGTGGCGTGTTCAAGCGGATGCCCTTTGCGTACCACCACCCGATATTCCCGCTCCATCAGACGCTCGTAGCTCAGCTCGTTATCCAGATGGCTCTGATAATAGGTATTGATGGTGAAATCCAGCTCGCCCTGACGCAGTTCGGGGATCATCGACACCAGCTGACCTTCAACAATTCTGACCTTCACCTTCGGGAACTGGCGATGAAACTGAGTTATCACCTGCGGCATAATGGTGCGGGCAATACTTCCGCCCACGCCAATGTTGACCGACCCGCCGGCATGGCCCAGCCGCTGCTGAATATCCTCCTGCGCCACCCGTAACTCTTCGAGGATCAGGCTGGCATGCTGAAAGAAATTATCGCCGACATCGGTCAACTCAACCCCTTGCCTGCGGCGAATAAACAGCCGCGCACCAAGGACTTCCTCCAGCTCCTGAATCGATTTTGTTAACGCCGGCTGGGACAAATTTGATGCACGGGCGGCGGCACGGATACTGCCCGCCCGGGTGACATCGACAAAGGCACGCAGCTGATGAAGCTTAATGGAAGCAGGCATAAAACCTCGACAAGTGTGATAACCAGTGTTTATCAAGGCAAAGATATTGGCATCTTCTTCCCCCTGCTGCCAATGTGTACAGTCAAAAAAAAGACACATTCTCCACCCGGCCCTTCTGTTGGCCATTTGGTACCCCCGGCAACATCGTTTTTGACTGACCCGGCGCGGCTTTTTTGCGCCAGTATCCAGACACCTGTTTACCCGTCCCTGATAAATTTCGGGCCCGTTTTGCTGCCTGCAAAATTTATCCTGTCATTCTGAGGAAGAGAAAATGGAACAAGCTGTTGCTGATTTCGTCCGTGAAATCGCCCCCACGCTGCAAACCCGACGACGCGACCTGCACAAATATGCCGAGTCCGGCTGGTTAGAATTCCGTACCGCCACCCTGGTGGCCGAAGAGCTGCACCGGCTGGGATACCCGCTCAAGTTGGGCAGAGAGGTGATCGATGCTGACGCCCGCATGGGCCTGCCGTCTGCCGAGGTGCTAGCGCAGCAGGAGCAGCGGGCGCTAAGCCAGGGCGCACTGCCGCAATGGCTGTCACATTTTTCCGGCGGCTTTTGTGGCATCGTCGCCACCTTAGACACCGGCCGCCCAGGTCCGGTGATGGCTTTTCGGGTGGATATGGATGCGCTGGACGTGATTGAGCTGCAGGCGGAAGAACACCGCCCGTTTGCCGACGGGTTTGCCTCCTGCAACGCGGGCATGATGCATGCCTGCGGCCACGATGGTCACACCTCGATAGGCCTGGGGCTGGCTCAGGTGCTGAAGCAGTTTGAGTCCCGGCTGTGCGGCACCATCAAGCTGATTTTCCAGCCGGCCGAAGAAGGCACGCGCGGCGCGAAATCGATGGTTGCGGCTGGCGTGGTGGATGACGTCGATTTCTTTACCGCCATCCATATCGGCACCGGCGTCCCGGCCGGTGAGCTGGTCTGCGGCAGCGATAATTTTATGGCCACCACCAAGCTGGATGTCACCTTCCGTGGCGTCGCCTCCCACGCGGGTGCGCGGCCGGAAGAAGGGAACAATGCCCTGCTGGCGGCGGCTCAGGCCACGCTGGCGCTGCATACCTTGCCGCAGCACAGCGGCGGCAGTTCGCGCATCAACGTCGGCGTGCTGCAGGGCGGCACCGGGCGCAACGTGGTGGCCGATCGCGCCTTTATGAAGGTGGAAACCCGTGGCGCAACCAACGAGATTAACGACTTTATCTACCAGAAAACCCTGCAGGCACTGGCGGGCGCGGCAGCGATGTATGGCGTGCAGCACGAGGTGACGCTGATGGGTGCGGCCCGCAGCAGCAAGCCGACCCAGCCGTGGGTCAACTATATTCGCCAGCAGGCCAGCCGTATTCCTGAACTGACCTCGCTGGTCGATCAGCGCGGGCAGGCCGCCGGATCCGAAGACGCGACCTATATGATGGAGCGCGTGAAGGAATTGGGCGGACAGGCCTCCTACATCATCTTCGGTACCGAACTGAGCGCCGGGCACCATAACGAGAAGTTTGATTTTAACGAGCAGGTGATGGCCACGGCGGTGAAAACCCTCGCCGCGCTGGCGCTCAATATTCAGGACTTCAGGGAGGAGGCGTAATGTCTGACGAATTCAGCGCCTTTGTCGCGCACTATATCGACAGCAACCAGTCCCGCTTCACCGCCCTGAGCGATGCCATCTGGGATCATCCCGAAACCCGCTTCACCGAAACCTTCTCCGCGGATCTGCTGGCGACGGCGCTGGAAGAGGAAGGCTTTGCCGTCGAGCGCGGCGTGGGCAATATCGACACCGCGTTTATCGCCAGCTTTGGCAGCGGCAAGCCGGTGATTGCGCTGCTGGGCGAGTACGATGCGCTGGCCGGATTAAGCCAGCAGTCAGGCTGCGCCACGCCCGATCCGCTGGTCGAAAATGGCAACGGCCACGGCTGCGGTCACAACCTGCTGGGCACCGCCGCGCTGGCCGGTGCCTTTGCGGTCAAAGCCTGGATGACCCAGCAAGGCTTACCGGGCACCGTGCGCTTCTACGGTTGTCCGGGTGAAGAAGGCGGTTCCGGCAAAACCTTTATGGTGCGCGAAGGCCTGTTTGATGACGTCGATGCCGCGCTGACCTGGCACCCGGAAGGCTTCAGCGGCATGTTCAATACCAGCACGCTGGCCAATATCCAGGCCGCCTTCCACTTCAAAGGGGTCGCCGCCCACGCGGCTAACTCCCCTCACCTCGGTCGCAGCGCGCTGGATGCGGTGACGCTGATGAACACCGGCGCGAACTTCCTGCGCGAGCACATCATTCAGGAAGCCCGATTGCACTATGCGGTGACAAATACCGGCGGCAGCTCCCCCAATGTGGTGCAGGCCGATGCCGAAGTGCTCTATTTGATCCGCGCGCCCGAGCTCGATCAGGCCGAAAACATCTATCAGCGGGTGATTAATATCGCCAGGGGCGCGGCGCTGATGACCGACACCACCCTGACCCTGCGCTTTGATAAAGCCTGCTCGAACTATGTGCCCAACCGGGCGCTGGAAAGGGTGATGTACGGTTACCTGTGCGAGTACGGCATTCCTGATTACAGCGCCAGCGAGCGGCAGTTCGCGCACGAGATCCGCCAGACGCTGAGCAAAGAGGATTTGCAGAACGCTAAGCTGAACATCGCCCGTACCGGCGGCGCGGCAGGCAAGGCCTGGGTGGCGGCGCTGGGTGACAAGCAGCTGATGGACGAGGTGGCGCCCTACTGTGAATCCGACGAGGTGATGTACGGCTCAACCGATGTCGGTGACGTCAGCTGGATTGCGCCAACCGCGCAGTGCTTCACCCCCTGTTTTGCGCTGGGTACGCCGCTGCACACCTGGCAGCTGGTGGCGCAAGGCCGCACGCCGATTGCCCATAAAGGCATGTGTCTTGCAGGTAAAACCCTGGCCGCCACCGCGATTGCGTTGCTCAGCGATAGCGCGCTGCTGGAAAACGCACAACAGGAGTTCCGCCAGGTGCGCGAACAACAGCCTTATCACTGTCCGATCCCGGCGGGTGTGAAACCCTCACCCCTGGCTTAGTTCCACCGTCCGACCCTGAGGCTGGGCTCGATCCCAGCCCAAAAATTATAAGCATAAGCAAACACAACCAAGACCGAGGGTAAAGCATGAGTGAAGCAACCAGCCCGGGGAAAAGCCCAGGCAAGATTTTTTACTGGATTGAGCGGGTCGGCAATAAGATCCCGAATCCCTTCCTGCTGTTCGTTTACCTGATCGTGGTGCTGATGGTGTCGACCGCAGCGATCTCCTGGCTGGGCGTGTCGGTGAAGAACCCGGCCAACGGCGAGATCATCCACGTTAAGAACCTGCTGAGCGTTGCGGGGATCCAGTGGATCCTGCCGAACATCATCAAAAACTTCAGCGGCTTTGCACCACTGGGATCGATTCTGGCGCTGATGATCGGTGCCGGGCTGGCGGAAAAAGTCGGCCTGTTGCAGGCGCTGATGCATAAGATGGCGTCGTTTGTCAGCGCCCGGTATGCCAGCTATATGGTGCTGTTTATCGCCTTCTTCAGCCATATCTCTTCCGATGCCGCGCTGGTGGTAATGCCGCCGCTGGGCGCACTGATGTTTATCGCAGTGGGTCGTCATCCGGTGGCTGGCCTGCTGGCCGCCATTGCCGGTGTGGCCTCCGGCTTTACCGCCAATCTGCTGATTGTCACCACCGACGTGTTGCTCTCCGGCATCAGCACCGAAGCGGCCAAAGCGGTCAGTGATACGGTGCACGTCAGCGTGGTCGATAACTGGTTCTTTATGGCCTCATCGGTGGTGGTGCTGACCCTTGCCGGCGGTCTGCTGACCGATAAGTTTGTTGAACCGCGCCTGCCGGCATGGAAAGGCAACAGCAATGAGCAGCTGGCCACGCTGACGCCGAGTCAGAATCGCGGGCTGATGATGAGCGGCATCGCCGGGCTGATTTTTGTTGCGCTGGTGGCGCTACTGGTGGTGCCGGAAGGCTCGCCGCTGCGTCAGCCGGGCACCGGCTCAATCATCCCGTCGCCGTTTATTCAGGGCATCGTGCCGCTGATCATTCTGTTCTTTTTTGTGGTGGCGATTACGTACGGTGTGGTGACCAAACAGATCCAGCGCCCGGACGATATTCCGCAGCAGCTGATCGAACCGATGAAAAGCATGGCGGGCTTTATCGTGATGGTGTTCCCGCTGTCGCAGTTCGTGGCGTTCTTTAACTGGAGCAACATGGGCAAGTTTATGGCGGTGGGGCTGACCGATATTCTGGAGTCCGCCGGGATGACCGGTGCGCCGGCCTTTATCGGGCTGATGTTCCTGTCGGCGTTCCTGTGCATGTTTATCGCCAGCGGTTCGGCGATCTGGTCAATTCTGGCGCCGATCTTTGTGCCGATGTTTATGCTGCTGGGCTTCCATCCGGCGTTCGCCCAGATGATTTTCCGCATTGCCGACTCGTCGGTGCTGCCGCTGGCCCCGATGTCGCCGTTCCTGCCGCTGTTCCTAGGCTTCCTGCAGCGCTACCGCAAAGACGCGCAGCTGGGCACCTACTACATGCTGATCATGCCCTATCCGCTGGTGTTCTTTAGCGTGTGGTTCCTGCTGCTGCTGGCGTGGTACGCGCTGGGCCTGCCGATCGGGCCGGGCGTCTGGCCGGGCATGCCGACCCAGGGCTAATTTCCTGACGGCGTAAAGTAAAAAGGGGCAACCACGGTTGCCCCTTCTGCTTTCTGGCTGACGGCTAGCGGTGCGCGGCAGCCACCGCGTCCTGCAGGTTCAGGCGCTGCCAGAAGTTCTGCTCTGGCGTGTTGCCGGAAAGCGGATAGCCGCCGGCAAGCGCGGTAGACACCATCAGCTGACGACGCTGGGCATCGGTCAGATCGGGCAAGGGCCCTTTCAGCAGCACTTCCGCCCCTTCTGGCACCACCACCGGCGAGGCCTTCACTTTCTGCTGTGGCAGGTTGTAGGTCATGGTGAAGCGGTAGAAGGTTTTCATCTCAGGCGCGGTATAGGGATCGGCTTCGCCAGCCGGTTTAGCACAGACCTCCAGTGAGGTGCCGCACTCCTTCTCCAGCGCGTGACGCAGCTGATCGCGTGCCTCAATAAACAGGCCGCGATACTTCGCATCATTGAGATAATGGGCCACGTTTCGCTGCGCCACCATCCGCGATCCGATTAGGTCGATCGGGTAATGCACGCCCAGCACCATGCGCGAATAGCCGTAGCGGGCCGCACGATCCACCAGCGGCACAAACCGCTCTGGCAGCATTTCGCCCAGCAATAAGGCATCGGTATAGGCGGTATTGGTGTGGCCGCTCGGATAGGATCCTTCGGTGGCGCTGTAAAGTTTGTTGTCCTTCACCACCGCCGTGTCCGGCACAAAATGAATGCTGTTGCCGTCGATCAGGAACGGACGCGGATTGTTGAACTGTTTTTTAGCGCTGCCGGTACCCACTTCAGTGGCTTTGATCAACGCGGCGGCTTTGCCGATCTCGCCTTTGTTGTAAGCGTTCAGGAAAGCCTGACCCAGTTTCGGCCCCAGCGCATCCGCCAGGAAGAACAGATGATCCTGGCCTTCGGCGTCGATCAAGGCCTGCGTGCGCTGGCCCTGGCTGGCATTCAGGTTAACGTTCTCCACGGTTTTCAGGCTGGCGGCAATGGTGCTTTTCGGTAATGCCGGGAACGCCGTTAACAGCTGGATACCCGCCTGCTGATTGGCTTTCTTCTGGAAGTCGTAGCCACTCTCTTTCAGCCACTTTTTATCCGCCAGCTTTTTGCTCTGTTTGGTGTCGTCCAGCTGGTCACGCGTCAGGGTAGCAGCATCCCCTTTCAGCGCGGCGATCAGCGACTGCTGGATTGCCGCATCAAAGGCGACAAACTGCGGGCTGTCGCTGGCGGGTGTGGTGGTGTCGGCGATGGCGCGGATGTGTTCGAAGGTCAGTGTTGCCGGTTTCGCCTGGGCCAACTGGCTGAGCACCAGTGCGCCTGCCAGCAGAGAGTAACGATAGCGCATTGCCGTTCCTTATGAAATTGAAGGTGTTAACTGCCTGGAGAGCAGACTAGAAGACAATTATGACAGAAATGTTGCAAGGCATATTCTGTTACCATTTGCGCCCGTTGCGGGGGGATTAAACGCGGGCGAAACCGGACGCCGCCCGCTGCGGTGATGACTAGCTCACGATCGGTTTTTTGGTTTTATCCAGCGCCTGCATAAAGCGGTCATCCAGATGCAGATGCTGTTTCACCAGCTCAGGCGGCGTTGAGGCCAGCCACTGATTGAGGGAAATATCGGCGTAGTAGCTGCTTTTAAACAGCTCAAGGAAACGCAGCGGCTTATCACCGGTATTCTCGATGTAATGCCCCATGGCAAAAGGCACGTAGCCGACGTCGCCCGCGCGGAAGTCAAAGGTGCGCGCCTGGCCGGACGAGGCAAACACCCCCATCCGGCCTTCCCCTTCCAGATAGTATTGCCACTCGTCGTTGTTCGGATGCCAGTGCAGTTCACGCATCGCGCCGGGTTGCAGCTCCACCAGCGCAGCGGCGATGGTTTTCGACACTTTAAAGGTGGAGGAGTCGGTGATGCGCACCGTGCCGCCTTTCAATGTAATCGGATCCTGCGCCAGCATCCTGTGACTGAAAGCAATGCTGGAGCGGGTTGCGCCGCCGATCGCATCGGCATTCAGTGCGCCGGGCACCTTGCCGGCAAAGATATATTCATCGGAGGGCGAAGGCAGCTTGCTAAAGGTTTCCGCCGGGACGCCAAAGTTCTTCGCCAGGATCTCCGGCGGAACATGCTTAAACCAGTCGCTCAGCAGGAAGGTACTGTCTTCATCAAAACCGCCGTTGTCGAACGCCAGCAGAAACTCGCAGCCGTCCGGCCCGAGCCCCTGGATCGAGTGCGGCACGCCAGGCGGGAAGTACCACAGATCGCCGACGTTCACGTCATCAACAAACCAGTTGCCGTCGGTATCCAGCGCGGTGATGCGCGCTGAACCATATAGCATATAGGACCACTCCCCCTCTTTATGCCAGTGCAGCTCGCGAATGCCGCCGCTGTTCAGGCGCATATCCACGCCGGCAATGGTGGTGGAAATCCCCAGTTCACGCTGCGTGACCTGGCGGGTCCAGCCGCCGGTGCCCTTGCGGACGTGCGAGTCGCTAAAGGAGAAGCGCAGGTTGGGCAGGGTTCCGCTGTCGGTCGGCGGAGGATTAACGATATCGGGATTTTCACCCATGCGGATCGGATCGTTCGGGCCAGGATCGCTCCCGCCGGTTTTACCGGTGAAGGGTTGCGCCACCGGTTGATCGTGAGCGTGCACCTTTCCAGCCGCTAACGCGACGGTGCCACCAGCAGCAAATGCCATAAAACTGCGACGAGTAATGGGGTTCATGATGAGCTTCCTTGTGTAGGGTCTTATTAGCCGATGACCTTTTTAGTCCCAGCGAAAGATAAGACTAACCACAGTAATGCCCTGCGCCACTCACCCACGGCGGAATACCCTTACCAAATGTAAGCCACCGTTATGCAGAATTTTTTATCGTTAGTTCAACCGCACTTAAACCAAATTAGCCCTTCTATCGCCAGGCAATATTCCCTGCTTTGGAATGACGTTTTCGCAGAAGCATGCGTTTGATTCGCGCGCTATCCATGCAAAATATTTATCAATAAGTTAATGGAATGTGAAATAAATGTTTACAGTGAACCGCGCCGTTCGGCCTCGCGATTCAGGAGTGATGCACGGCGATATAGCGATCGAAGCGCGTGGATTTCAGTTGCATCAAGTCCACCACCACCAGGCCATCAATGCAGTTATTGAAGTCCGGGTCGCTGCCAAAATCGATAAACTGCACGCCGCCCGGTTCGCACAGCTCGGAGTACTGCTTGTATAACGGCGGAATGCTGGTGCCGAGGTTGTTCAGCATCCGCTTCAGGGTTTTCAGATCCTGCTGATAATCCTCGCCGCTGAACTGCGCCAGCACGTCAGGCAGCGAAGCCGGATAGGGTCGCCGTGACGTGGCCATCGGCAACGCGGGCGCAAAATAGAGGCGATAGAAGGCGACCAACAGATCGCGGGCGGGCAGCGGCAGCCCGCCAGAGATGGACACCGGGCCAAACAGGTAGCGGTACTGCGGGTATTTCGCCAGGTAAGCGCCGATGCCCAGCCAGAGATAATCCAGCCCGCGTTTGCCCCAGTACGCCGGTTGAATAAAGCTGCGGCCCAGCTCGATGCCCTGCATCAGCACGTCGTTCATCCGGTGATCGTAATGGAACAGGCTGTGGCTGTAGATCCCTTCCAGCCCTTTCTGCGTCAGCTGTTCGGCGGTGGGCAGAAAACGGTAGGCGCCAACAATATCCAGCGCCTCGTCATCCCACAAAATCAGATGGTAATAGTCGTCGTCGTAGTCATCGAGATCGCGTCGTTTGCCGCTGCCTTCACCCACCGCACGGAAAGCGATTTCCCGCAGCCTGCCCAGCTAACGCAGGATTGGCACATAGTCTTCGCCGTTACGCCGCCACAGGTAAATCATTTTGCCATCCGCCGTCTGGCCCAGCACTTCACAGCCTGACAGCGCGCGCTTCAGCACCGCACGATCTTCTGCGCGGGCAATGGCCGGTTCGGTCTGGAACAGACCGGATTTCCCCTGCGCGGTGCGGTACAGATGACGACGGAAGCGCTTTGCCAGCTCTTTGGCCGGCGTGTGGCCGTCATGCCAGTGGGCATAAGGAATGCGCGCGCCGATGGTCAGCTTGAGCCGTGCGCCGCGGTTTTTGAACATCTCGCGCACCAGTAACAGCATCGACAGCGGCGGGTAGATCATCGAGGTGAGATAGAACAGCGAGGTATTGCGCCCGCTGACGTGGATCGGCACGATCGGCGCGCGGAAACGGGCGGCCAGCCGCACAAAGCCGTGGTTCCATTTGCCGTCCTTTACTCCTTTGCTGCCAAACCGCGAGACTTCGCCTGCCGGGAAGAAGATCAGCACGCCCTGATTTTCCAGCTGCTCCTGCATCTGCGCCAGCTGCTGGCGGTTGGTGCGGTTGCCCATATTGTCGACCGGCAGCATCAGGCTGCTCAGCGACTCCAGGCAGTTCAGCAGCCGGTTGGTGACAATTTTTACATCGCGGCGCACCTGCGAAACCGCGTGTAACAGGGCCAGGCCATCCAGCGTGCCCAGCGGATGGTTGGCGACAATCACTACCGGCCCCTGACTCGGGATCTGCTCCAAATCGCGCTCGCTCAGTTCGCAGCGGATATCGAAGTAATCGAGTACCTGTTCCGCCATATCCAGCCCTTTGAGGTGGCGGTATTTCTGATTGAACTGCTGAAACTCTTTTTCGCGCAGCAGGATCCTGAGCAGGGATTTTTGCCAGCCGGGGGTATTTCGCTGTGGGCAGAGGTCGTCTAATACGGATTCAATAGTAAACACAGGCATCTCTCCAGGCGGTTTACCGCGACAGTAAAGAGCCTGAATGACGCTTTCATGGCGAATAAATGACGACAAAAAGAAGCCTGCAGCGGCGGTCGGTATTCATCGCTGGCCGCACGCCGCCAGCATTGCCATTAAGCGCATAACTTCATACGTTTTCACTATTTCCGCGCGATTTTCAGCCACGGCATACTGAACGCTCTGTTTCAGGAGAGAGTTATGGCTGATTACCTGCATGCGTCACAGCGCCGCGCCATTAAACGGCGTGAAGCTCACTGGTTGTGGCAAAGCGAACTGCCCACCTGGGCGGTGATCGTCACCGTGTATGCCGGCTGGTTTGGCGTGGTGGCGAACTGGCAGGCACTATCGCCGTGGATCGGCACGCCGCTGCTGGTGCTGCTGACCACCTGGTATATGTCGCTGCAACATGAATGTATTCACGGCCATCCCACCCGGTGGGCGCGGGTGAATCAGCTGCTGGCGCAACTGCCGCTGGCCGTCTGGTATCCCTACCGGCTGTATCGCGATTCGCACCTGAAACATCACCGCAATGAGTTCCTGACGCTGCCGGAAGAGGATCCAGAAACCTACTATTACAGTGCGGCGCACTGGCAACGCTATCCGCGCCTGTTTCCGCTGCTGGCGGCGGTGCGCAATACCTTAAGCGGCCGGGTGGTGCTGGGCCCGCTGCTGGATATCGTGGGCACCGCGCAGGCTGCCGTGCGCAAAATACTCGCCGGTGACTGGCGCGAAATGCTGATGTGGCTAAACCACGGGCTGCTGCTGGCCGGCGTGTTTTACTGGCTGGAACGGCACGGTATTGCAACCGGCTACTACCTGTTCGCCGTGAGCTATTTCAGCCTGAGCCTGACCAAAATCCGCTCCTTTTACGAGCATCGGGCGGAAGAGAATCCGCAGGCGCGTTCGGTGCTCAACGAGGCGGGGCCGTTCTGGCGACTGCTGTTTTTGAATCTGAACTATCATTTGGTACATCACGATCTGCCGGGCCTGCCGTGGTATGGCCTGCGCGAGGTTTATCTGGCCGATAAAGCGGCGTACCAGCAGCGCAGCGAAGGCTTTGTGGTGGACGGTTACCGCGCGTGGCTGCCCGCGCTAATTACCCCGATCGCGGTGACTGTCCACCCGTTTGCCGATGGAGCAAATAGCACAGATGATTGCCTCACTGCCGATGTACCCCTTCACGCCCCAGCATGTGGAAGCCTTCTGGCAGACGCTGAGGAACACTCTGCCGTCGCTCACGACGCCCACCGCCCTGAGCTGGCCGGATCCCTTGTTGCCTCACTGGCAACGTGACGATCTGCTGCTGAGCCAGACCTGCGGCTATCCGCTGGTCACCCTGCTGCCGGACGTTCAGGTGGTTGGGGCGTTTTGCTACTCGGCGGCCGGTTGCGATGGCCCGAATTACTCGAGCTGGCTGGTGGTGCGGGAAGAGGAATCGGGTCAGGCGCTGGCTGATTTTGCCGGCCGCAGGCTGGCCTTTAACAGCGAAGATTCCCAGTCGGGCTACCACAGCGTGATGAAAATGACCGGCGGCCCGGCGATTTTTTCTGCCACCGTTGCCTCCGGCGGCCATCGACGTTCCGTGGCGTTAGTTCGCCGTGGGCAAGCCGATATTGCCGCCATCGACTGTATCAGCTGGGCACTGCTTCAGCGGGATTTCCCGGAAGAGCTGCGTGGGTTAAAGATTATTGACCAAACGGCGAGCGTACCAGGCTTACCGGTAATCACTTCCGCCCGCACATCCGCTGAAACCCTCGCCGCGCTGCGCGAGGGACTGACTCAGGTGGTGGCGGATGCCGCCAACCGCCCGATGCTGGACGCCTTGTTAATTAAGGATTTTACGCCCCTTCCCCGATCCGCCTGGCAGGTTCTCCTCGCGTAATTATTCAGAACTGGCTGATAACCGGGCTTAGCGCTTGCCGTTCACAATGTCACCAGGTTACACTATAACAAACCATAACTTATTATTTTTATTGATTATTTTACTTACCAGCAAACGTAAATCTTTGGCACTAATGGAAATCTGGCGACGATCGTCCCGCCGATGCCTTACTGATAAAGTTAAAAATTTCGCGGCAGTCAAAATCATCAGTACGGCCTATCGCAATGAATAACCTGACCTCCCTGTTGCTGTCCGCATGCCTGCTATTGAGCGGCTGCGCCTCGCTGTCCAGCAACAGCATCGATACCTCCCCGGAAGCCAGCCTGCTGGCAAGCTGCCATGTGCCGGTAAAACAACAGATCGATGCGCTGGCCAAACCTTTGATCGACGCGCACCGCACGCCCGGCGTGGTGGTTGCGCTGTTGCATGGCGGCAAACGCCAGGTGTTCAGCTACGGCTTTACCGACACCGACCGGCAGATCCCGCTGACCGGCGATACGCTGTTTGCGGTGGGCTCGGTGACCAAAGGCTTCACCGCAGAGAGTGCGGCGCTGCTGGTGCAGCAGGGCAAACTGCGCTGGGACAGCACGCTGCGGGAGATGCTGGGCAACGAGGTGGCGCTCAGCCCGGATGCCAGCAGGATCACCCTGATGGAACTGGCGACCCACACTTCCGGCCTGCCGCGCCAGATGACCACGCTGCATATGCTCGGCAAGCTGACCGACTATCTGTTTACCGGCAATCCTTTCTATGACGACCTGGATCAGGGCGAGTTTGTTAGTTACCTGCGCGATTTTTCCGCGCCGGCCCACCGTTCGGTGATCTACTCCAACCTCGGCTATTCGATTCTGGATTACGTGATCACCCGACACAGCGGCCAGTCGCCGCAGCAGATCGCCAGCCAGCAGATTATCGCGCCACTGGGCCTGCGCCATACCGGCTATCAGCCTGAGACATTGCCGGGCTATATGCTTCGCGCCCGCGGACATGCGGGCGATCAGCCTAAATTTGTTCGTCGGGGGCAAGTGGTGCCGGAGTGGCATTTTGCCGGGAATATGGTGGGAGCCGCCTCGCTGTGGTCCAGTGCCAACGACCTGTTGACCTATCTGAATGCGCATATGAACGGCAGCGGCGATCCGGCGCTGGACGCGGCATTTGATGATGCCACCACCATTCGCTTTAAAGAGCCGAAGTATGACTCTTCCGCGTTAGCCTGGCTGAGCAACAATATTGACGGTCAAAGCATTCTCTATCAGTCCGGCTTTATCGGCGGCTACGCCAGCTATATCGGGATGGACATCAAACACCGCACCGCCATCGTGGTGCTACAGAACAGCTTTAACTGGGATAATGATATCGGCCACCGCATGCTGCTGCGGTTGGCGACCGAGAAGGATGAAGGAACGGCGTGTGGGGCGAGCGAGGGAGGGGTTAATTCAGTGAGGTGAGTGCATGAGAATATTGCGGGGCAACTGCGGATGATGGAACAGCCGCTAAAGGCGAAGCAGCTGGAGCTGGCTCGCCATACTTGCGTGACGGGCGGCTGAAGGTAAAAGCCAGAAGGATCATTGGGATCGCTTCCGGCTTTAACTTTAATTACTAATATATACTGACGGCCCCATAAACTGAATATGAATACACTTTAGGTGCAAAAAAATACTAGGCCCATTAATTAAAACCTCGCTACACCCATCATTTTTCTCTATTTTAATTTTAGCCTGCATGTTAGTAGACATCCCATCTAACTTGATTGTGCTAACGCCACCGCAATTTATACCACATCGACATCTATTATAACCTTTGACCCATTTAACTGGAGGATTGTCTGGCAATTCATCAATTAAGTCGAAAGATATTATTACAGCAGCACCTTCACGATCTATTTTTACGTCAAAAACATCGATTTCATTAATTTCTATAGGCTTAGAAAAAACATTATTAATCATATAACTACCATCAAGATCATTCCAATACACATCAACCCCCTCAAAATTCATAATGATCAAACGTACCTGAAACAGATCCTGTTCGAATGTTTTCAATAGGCCTTACGTTCAAATGACGGCCTTGGTTTCCGATCCCTCCTGGATAGCTATGTCCCGCAGAATGATCCTGAATAATAATTTTATTTCCATCAGTTTTTGTAAATTGATATTCCCTAGTCCAGATCTGATTTCCATTCTTATCTGAAATAGGATTATTATTTGAGTCAGTCATTCGTACATTCCTATGATCTCCATGAAAACCAGTTTTAGGATTAAATATCCTATCTGGTTGTTGAGTCATTGGTATTCCTGCATCTCTTTTCGCTGCTCTGAAGGCTTCTTTCCTAGAATTGAATTGAGAATTACATTTAGTAAGTCCCAACGGATCGATCCAACTCAAAGGATTCGGCGCATACGCATACAGGTTATCACCACCCGCCAGCCCTATCGGATCCTGAACAGTAAACCGTCCTACACCCGGATCGTAATGGCGGAATAAATTATAGTGCAGCCCGGTTTCTTTGTCAGCGTACTGCCCTGCGTAACGCAGGGGTTGCTCTATCAGGGAGCGATCCTGACGGACGTCGAAACTGCGCGTCGTCTGGTATTTGACCTCCCCAAACGTGCCGTAATGGCCAGCCCATCGCAGGTGACCTTCTTCGTCCGTAACCTCCAGCGGCGCGCCGTTCAGATCGGTGTTAAACCAGAAGATGTCAGCTGCCGTTCCGGCGGCAGGTTGATCCAGTCTCGCCAGCGGGCTCCAGATATCGTTCGGATCATAAAGGTAAGTCTGCCGTGCGCCATTCTGCTTTTGCTCCTGCAGCAGACGGTAACCCTGCCACAGGAAGCGCGTGGCAACGGTTTTGTCATGGAGGCGAACCGCTTTGCAGGTACGGCGACCCAGCGCATCGTAATGATAGTGGGCCTCAAACCGGCCTTCCGGGCCGGTGCCGCTGGCCTTAATCAGGCGGTTATCTGCATCGTAACGGTAGTGCTGTTCGTCCGCGCCGTTGCGGCGGCTGATCAGGTTGCCCCAGCCATCGTATTTGTAAAACAGGTTTCGCCAAACGCTGAGGCGGTTATCCGCAATGGCGTCCGTATCCCGGCTACCGTGGCTCTGACGCTGGCCGTAAACAGGATCATCATTCCAGCCTCCCCAGTTATCGGGAAGCGGGCCATTGCCCTCTGCCAGCAGGTTGTCGGCATTGTCATAACGCAGTTCGTTGGCGGCCCGGCGACTGCGCGATTCTGCATGGCTCAGCAGCCGGCCTTCAGCATCGTAGCCGTAATGGATATCGCCTCTTAGCGTGTCGCTGACGCCGGCCAGTTCGCCCCTTGCGGTATAGCGGAAAGCGCGGGCCAGCAGCGTACTCTGTGGTGAAACAAATTCACCGCTCAGCTGGCTTTGCTGTTGCGTGCGGCGGCCGAGCGCGTCGTAGCTTCGCGTCTGCAGGCGGGTTCCCTGGGTGCGTGATACCTCGCGGTGCAGGCTGTCGCGGGTGAATTCGCTGACCGTCTGGCGGTTGAAACCGATCGCGCTGACGTGGCCGGAACCGTAATGCAGCCAGCGGAGTTCATCATCGCCAGGCAGGGCCAGATGGGTCAGATTGCCCTGCGCATCCCGGGTATAACGCAGCGTGCCGTTCACCCCGGACTCTTCTTCCAGCTGCCCCAGCGCGTTATAGCTGAACTGCAGGCTGTCTTCTTCAATGCCCAGCGCTCGTCCTGACTCTGTTGGCGTGCGCTGCAGCCTTGTCAACCTGCCGCGCAGGTCATAGCAGTAATCCCATTCAGCACTGATGTTAGCGCGCCAGAGGAGCTGTCCGGCGGCATCGTGTCGGAACATCTGGCTGCGGCGGGCAATGCCGCCATCAGCCGCTTCCCGCGCGGTCTCCGCCACGGTGGCAAGGTAGCCAGCCTCGTCATAGTCAAACTGACGGGAGGTCTCATCCGGGCGAACTTCGCGCGTCAGGCGTCCCGTCGGATCGTGCTCAAAACGATAGCGTCCTCCGTTGCCGTTATCCAGCTCGGTTAACCGTCCGCGCACGTCATAATGCCAGCGCCGCGTGCGGTTCAGGCGGTCGGTCTGGCTCAGCGGCTGGCCCAGGGCGTTGTACTGCCAGCGAGTGAGGCTCTCCAACGGGTCATACCACGCCGCCAGCTGATTGCGTTCGTTCCAGCTAAAGCGTTCCGTCGTGCCGTCCGGGTGTTCCACTTCGCTAAGTTGCCCGGCGGCAAGCCAGTGCCAGCGGGTGATATTGCCCTGCGCATCGATCATGGCTTTGGGCTGGCCAAAGGTATCGTACTGCCAGCGCGTGATGCTGCCGGAACAGTCGGTACGCTGCGTCAGCAGTCCCTGATGGTTCCACTGCAGACTGACTTCGCCGCCGCTGGCGTCGGTTATCCTGTCCGGCAGGCTCTCTTCAGCGTCCGGATAATGCCAGCGGGTGATGTTGCCTGCGGCATCGGTCTCAGCGATCAACCGACCTGCCGGGTCAAAATCACTGCGCTCGCGGACGCCGTCGGGCCAGGCGATTTCAACAAGATTGGTCGACAGCCGTGACCAGCGATATTCCGTCCTGCGACCCAGTTCATCTTTCTCACTGAGCAGACGGCCATGGCGGTCCCACTGACAGCTGCGCTGTGCGCCGCCCGGCAACAGGACGCAACACAGCTCGCCCTTCTGATAGATAAAGCTATAGCGGCGGCCGTCCCAATCGGTATATGCGGCCACGCTGTCATCATCCTCACAAACCCAGTGAGCGGTGCAGCCGTCTTCACGCACTGCCCCGCGGCTGCCGTTGTCAAAATCGTAACTGAAGTCCAGCCTTTCTCCCGCGCTGTTGCGGTAAGCCACCACGCGCGGCAGCCCCGCAATTTCGCGCCACAGGTATTCGTTCAGCAGGCCGTTAGCATCTTCATGGCTGCTCATCAGCCCGTCGTGCCAGCTGAAGCGTCGCACCACGCTACCGCCCCGGTTTTTAACCCTGACCAGCTGACCTTCATCATCATATTCGTAGCTAACCAGCGTGACTGCATCATCAAGTCGGGCTTCCAGCAGCCGCTTTCGCGCAGGGTCGTAACGGCAGATGACCCGCTGCCCGGCACTGTCGATCAGTTCATGCAGCAGACCATCATGCTGATAATGGAAGGTGATGGTATTGCCGGTAAGGTCAGCCATGGCGGTTAACAGGCCGGGCATCGCCTCGTCCAGACTGCCGTAATGCAGACGCTCGCCGCTGACATCAAACACCGACCAGCTGTCATCGCTATGGTGCTCCAGCCAGCACTTCTCGCTATCGCACCAGGTTTTACGGCCTTTGGGGACGTCGGGGAAAGAGACGTAGTCGCCGGACGGCGCGCGCCAGACCAGCCCATCCTGATAGCGTGCCAGACGGGTTTCCCAGAACAGGCTCCAGCCGCGACCCAGCACACTCTCTGCGGGATTGCCGCTTCGCCAGTAGCGCTGCCAAAGCACGGGCAGACGGGAGGGAAGCGTGAAATCCAGCTCATCATCGCCGTCGAGGAATTTTTGACCGCTGATAAGATCCACCGGGCGGGCAATAATGCCTGCCGCCGCCGCGCCGGTCATCAATGCCCCCGCGCGACAGGTAATGCGGGCGAGTTTATTGATGCCGGGAAGTTTAGCGAGCAGTTTACTCAACGCGCCAACCTTACCAGCTGCACCGCCCCAGCCACCCAACAGGCCGGTGAACAGCAGCGTCAGATCCGAGGCTTTATAAATCCAGTCGGCCACTTCTGGCGTGATGGGTAAGGTGGTCTGACGGGCCCCGCCAATAAACACGTTGGACGATCCCGTCATCACCTTGGCATCGCAATTGGTGGCGTCGCCGGCTCGCGCAGCAGGAAAACCATTGATAAAGACGCTGGCAGAGCCCTGCGCCACCTGCATCGAAGGGCCGTCATTGGCACAGCCTGCCTGGCTGAGGGTGGCGATTGCCGCGGGCTTGCCGTTGATAAAGACATTATGAGACCCCGTCAGGATCTTCCCACTTGCGGACATGCCGGCTGCGCCGGCTGCGGCAATGCCATCGCGGGCAGCGGTTGCCAGTTCTCCCGTCGCATAGCCCACTGCCAGACTGGCGCCCACTAACAGCAGCCCGACACCGAGATAGGAAGAAGCCAGCCCTGCCACCATCAATGCTCCGGCGGCGATGCCCCCCATCGCACACAGCAGTCCACCCACCACTGTTCCGGCAATCATCCCGGCAAGAGCATGGGAATGGCCGATGTCATCGCCAACACGCGCAGCTTCAAGCATCTGAAATGTCCTTATTAACGGGCGACGTAGCTTTCCAGTAGAGAGCTGAAGGTCGCCATATCGCCGTTATCCAGTACGGCGGATTTGCTTTGAGTGATTACCAGCACCAACCTGTCGTCAACCGCGAAAACGGCTTGATGCTGAGTGATGCGTTTACCTTCCCGCAGATAGCTGGCGTGGATGCTCTCGCCCGGCAACGCAGGTTGCCCCAGCGTCGCCGGTTGACGGCTTTCCAGCTTCCAGCCCTTCAGGACTTGATTCAGTTGCTGCAGCTGACGGTCAATGTACGCCTCCAGCATTTCGCCTTCATTCAGCGCATCGCGGGCGATAGTAATGACTGCGCCTGCAGGATCGAGGGGTTTGAAAACGTTGAGGGTGCGATCTTCATAGCCTGGCGGCAGGTCAAGCTGACCTTCGGTGAAAATGCACTGCGGAGAGGTGGAAGACATGATGCCCAATCCCTGATACTTAAAGATAATTGATGCAAGCCATCATCTCACGATGCCAGGCGCAGACCAAGAAAAAATCACCGTAACCCATTACTTACAACAGGTTAGGAAAAATATTAAGCAGCTTGCCGGTGAGGAAAGATCGGCAGTTCTATTAATAAAATTATCCAACGGGGTTATCTGTTGCCGTAAAACCGGCGTCATTAGTTGGCCGGGTTATCAGTAACCCGGCCAACTAAAAGCAGGCTGGAAATCGAGGTCAGGCGAGGCTATTCATCCAGCTCTAAAGGCGGTAACTGAGCGAAGACGCTGAGCAGACCGGCGCTCCACAGCTGGCGGATTTGTGAGTAGTAGGGATGCTTTTCGGTCAGGTGATACTGTTGCGCGATGCTGTAACTGTCGGTGGGATAAATCATCACGTCCAGCGGCAGTCCGACCGAGATGTTACTGGCCAGCGTGGAGTCCATCGAGATCAGCGCGCACTGCATCGCCTGGTCCAGCGGCGTATCAAAGCGCAGCACGCGGTCGATAATCGGTTTGCCGTACTTGCTTTCACCAATCTGGAAATACGGCGTGTCGGTGCTCGACTCGATGAAATTGCCCTGCGGGTAGATCTGGAACAACCGCGGCTCTTCGCCTTTGATCTGGCCGCCCAACATCAGCGTGCCGCCAAACTCTTCTCCGTCCCGTTTGATGACTTCACGCAGCGTATCGCCCACCAGCAGCGCCACATCGTACATGTTGCTGCAGCTCATCAGGTTGGGCTTTTTCGCGTCTTCGCACCCGCGCCTTAACAGGCTGAGGGCACTTTGCGTGGTGGCCAGGTTGCCGGCACTTTGCAGGACCAGCGTGCGCTCATCGTCCTGTTGGAAAACATGAAGCTTACGGAAGGACGAAATATGATCGACGCCCGCATTGGTTCGGGAGTCCGAAACAAAAATCATCCCTGACGATAAACGCATTGCCACACAGTAAGTCATAGTTTGCCCGAGTTATTAATTACTGCTGCGAATTCACCAGTTGCACCGCAGCCACCGCTAACATGTCTTCGCTCCCGCCGCCCAGCCTCATGCCCCGTACCGGGCAGGCATCCATATAATCTACGCCCACCGCCAGCTTGAGATGCTGGCGCGTGCTGCGGGTATTATTGGTGATATCAAAGCTGTGCCAGCTGCCGTCCACCCAGGCCTCAACCCAGGCGTGCGTAGCCACATGTTCAACGGTGTCAGTATAAAGGTATCCGCTTACATAGCGAGCGGGGATATGCAGGCTGCGACAGCAGGCCAGAAACACGTGGCTGTGATCCTGGCAAACCCCGGTGCCCGCGGCAAATACTTTCGCGGCGTTATCAGTAACAATCGTGCTACCCGGCTGATAAGGCATTTTCAGTAATAACTCGTCCATCAACCGGTCCAGGCTGGCCATTGGCGCTTCCGGACGGAAATAGCGCAGGGCAAAGTCGCGGATTGCCGCATCAGGCTGAGTTAACGACGTCACTCGCAGGAACACTAACGGCGACAGACAGCTGTCCGGATCCGGCGCCATGTCGCCATTATCGAGGATTTCCACCATGCCGCGCGCTTCAATCTCAATCGACTGGTGCGGCGTATCCAGCGTCAGCACGTGCAGCACGTTGCCGTAGGTATCGGTAGTACAGATCGCCTGCTCGGGCAGGATCAATTCCCAGGAAATAATGTTCTGATGGACCGAATTCTGCGGCGTCAGGCGCAGATACTGGGTGCTTTGCTTCACCAGACTCTGATAACTGAAAAGGGTCTTATGGGCGATATCCAGTTTCATTTAGCCTCCAGGTAAGTCTGTTGAATGCTCACGGCAATGTTGCCAAGGTCGCCAAGGAAATCCTGCAGCCAGCTGTGGATCCCCTCTTTTATCAGCGAGTCGTACGAGGTGAAGCGCAGCTCTGCATCCAGCACCGTCACCAGCAGACGCGGGCGATTTTCACCGCTGCCACCGATCAAGTTTAGCTGGTTGGAAATTTCATCAATGCAGGATCGTAAGGATCGCGGGCTCTCTTCCCGCAGGATCAGCATCTCATTGACGCTGGCACTGGCCAGCTCCTGTTTGTAGATGGTGTGGTAAGCCTCGCGCGCCGATACCGAGCGCAGCAGGGTATCCAGCCGGTAATACTCGCGCACCGAGTCGTCATCCTGCTCGGTCAGATAGTGGGTCACGTCCAGCAATCTGGCGGTGCAGTCCGCCCGCTCCAGCAGCGTGCCGAGCCGGATAAAGCTCATCGCATCGCCGCGCATCAGCGTGCCAAACATCGCGCCACGAAACAGGTGCGAACGCTCTTTTACCCAGTCGAAAAAGGCATCCGCGCCGATGCTGCTGACGCCTTTGCGCCGCAGCTTGCGCATCTCAATCCAGCTGGAGTTGATGCTTTCCCACACTTCGGAAGAGAGGCTGCCGCGCACCGCGTGCGCGTTGTTCCATGCCGATTCCCAGCAGCAAAAAATACTGCCCGGATTGCGTTCATCGAGCACAAAGAAATTGAACAGCTGCGGCATCGCCAGCTTGTCATTCAGCGTCCAGAACAGCTCGCTGGTGCTGGTCAGGTTAAGCGGTACGTGCAGCTCATCGTCGTGGCTGCTGCGCACCGGCATCAGCGACAGACGGTTGGTCACGTCCAGCACGCGGGCAATGTTTTCAGCACGCTCTAAATAGCGCGCCATCCAGTACAATCCACTGGCTGTGCGACTCAGCATTGGTCATCCTCCAGCACCCAGGTATCCTTGGTCCCACCGCCCTGCGATGAGTTCACCACCAGCGAACCTTCGGTCAGCGCCACCCGCGTTAGCCCGCCCGGCACCAGCCGGATTTCAGCCCCGCTGAGGGCAAACGGCCGCAGGTCGATATGCCGGGGCGCCAGCCCTTGCTCGACAAACGTCGGGCAGGTTGAGAGCGCCAGGGTGTTCTGCGCAATGTAGTTTTGTGGCCGGGCAATCAGCAGCGAACGGAACTCTTCCAGCTGTTTCTGAGTGGCCACCGGACCAATCAACATGCCGTAGCCGCCCGCGCCATGCACCTCTTTCACCACCAGCTTTGGCAGGTTAGCCAGCACCCACGAAAGCTCGTCCGGACGACGGCACTGCCAGGTCGGCACGTTATTGAGGATCGGATCTTCGGAGAGATAAAACTTAATCATATCCGGCACATACGGATAGATGGATTTGTCGTCCGCCACGCCGGTGCCGATGGCATTCGCCAGCACCACATTGCCGGCGCGATAGACCGACAGCAGCCCCGGCACGCCGAGCATGGAGTCGGCGCGGAAGGCCAGCGGATCGAGGTAGGCATCATCCACGCGGCGATAAATCACGTCGATTTTGCACGGGCCCGCCGTGGTGCGCATCATCACTGCCCCGTCCTTCACAAACAGGTCGGCACTTTCGACCAGCTCCACGCCCATCTGCTGGGCAAGGAAACTGTGCTCAAAGTAGGCACTGTTGAAACGACCGGGCGTCAGCACTACCACCACCGGATCGTTCACCGGGGAGCTTTCGCGCAGGGTTTGCAGCAGATGCGACGGATAGCGTTCGACCGGCGCAATCCGCTGTTGGGCGAACAGTTCCGGGTAGAGCCGCATCATCATTTTGCGGTTTTCCAGCATGTAGGAGACGCCGGACGGCGTGCGCAGATTGTCTTCCAGCACGTAGTATTCACCGTCGCTGTTACGCACCATATCGACGCCGCAGATATGGGCGTAGATATCGCGATGCAGATTCAATCCCTGCATGCAGGGTTGATACTGGTCGTTAACCAACACCTGCTCCGCCGGGATGATGCCGGCTTTCAGGATGTGCTGCTCGTGGTAGATATCATGGAGGAAGGCATTCAGCGCCTGAACGCGCTGGCGGATGCCTTTGTCCAGCATCGCCCATTCACTGGCCGGAATAATGCGCGGCACGCTGTCGAACGGGATCAAGCGCTCAGCGCCGCCATCCTGACCATAAACATTGAAGGTAATGCCGACGCGGTGAAACAAAAGTTCGGCCTCTTCCCGCTTGCGGGCGATCGCCTCGTGGTCGGCTTTTTGCAGCCAGTGCCAGTAGTCGCGATAGTGCTGGCGGTGCTGACCGCTGCCCAGCAGCATTTCATCATAAAAGGTTGATGCTAATTCATAGCCTTGATTCATGATTTCCCTTCCACTGTCGGTGAACCCGTTACTTATCTGCACAAAGCGTGCCAGTACCCAGGGTGACAGAGCGGAGCCTGATGCCGTGCGAGGGCACCATCAACGCCTGGCCTGGCCGGTGCGCCGGGAAGTATCCCTGGAAAGGAGGTCATAAAGGAAACGCACCATAACGGTGCGTTTAATCAGCGGCGATCAGTTTTGTTCCAGCGGGTGCCAGATTTCGGTGACGGCCCCTTCACCGCCGGTGATCGGGTCATGCTGCGGCATCGGAACCCGCTTAATTTCTACTATAGACTGGTTCAGAAGATTCAGCTCATCACGGCGGGTATCTGGCTGCATCCCGCGCGGGTAAGCGCCGACCGCAAAGAAGTCATCGCTGGCGGCCAGCTGTTGATGGCCAACGCCCGCCGGGATCAGCACCGCGTCGCCGGCATAGACGGTGACCGCCCGGCCGGTTTCACCGCCAAACAGAATTTGCGCCCAACCGGCAGCAATCCCCAACAGTTCATGGGTGTTGGGATGGTAATGGGTGTAAGGGAAAACCGGATAGCGCCAGCGCGGCAGCCACTGGTGGCGGGCAAACAGATCTTCGAAAAAGCGGGCAATGTCTTCTTCATCATCCGGTGCGACCTGCGGATAGATGATCAACGGCAGCGGATTGTTCGGTACGCCGCTGGCGGGCTGGAACGTCATATATTGCGGATTGGATGACGCGCCGGCAGAGAAAGTACCGGCAGCGAAGGACATCATGGTGAGTAGGCTCCCAGATTGCGGCAACATACGGCGTCTCCTGTTTCTGGACTTGATTAGTTGTTAATTAATTGTGGCAAATAATCCACAAGATGCAATGTTTGCGCGACGGCGCAGATCACATAACTTATTAATTTATGGGAACTTAACTCAAATCAGCGCAGCGGCAAATCCCCCGAATGAAAGAAACGGAAATCGGGCTCAAAAAGGCGCGATGCAATGGCGTTTACCACGGTAGGCAAACTGTTATAGCCATATTAATGAAAACTGTGTCTGCCCTGACTTTACGCAGTGTGTTTTACTGTGAACAGTCACGAATGAGGTGAGAAAAATGCACGACGTAAAACAGATACTGCAACGCGAGATCGACACGCTGAATCAACAGGAACAGCGCGATAACCGGCCACGCCTGAGCATGACCTTCCTGAAAAACCATCCCGGCTTATGGATATCAATGTATGTCTGTTACGCATTGACCGTAGCGCTGTGTTTCACCACCGAATTCCTCGGCTGGCCGGCGTTCTGGGGCGCAACGTTTTTTGTGCTGTTGATGAGCGGCTTGATGATGCTGGATGTGAATCCGCGCTACCGTTTTGAAGATATCGATACGCTGGATCTGCGCGTTTGCTATAACGGCGAGTGGTACTACATTCGTACCCTGTCCGACCAGGCGATTCAGGAAATTCTGTCCAGTAGCCAGGTCTCTGACAAGGTGAAACAGGGCATTGAAAAGCTGCTGTCGCTGAAAGGCGAAGTCGATTTCTACGACGTATATCATCTGACCTGGGGCCAGCAGCGCGCCTCAACTATCTGATGGCAATGGGGCCAGGCAAACTGGCCCAATAATCACATCCATCAGCTCCTGCCCTTGCGTCCGTCCGCTTCAGTCTTTACAGCATTTCCGCAATCAATCCCCCGAGAATCGCCACCGCCGCCTCCTGCGCATCGAACCACGCCCATGACGCGTTAAAGCGGAAATAATTCGCGTATTGTTCGCCTGACGAGAACATTTTCCCCGGTGCAATACTGATGTTGTTGTTCAGCGCGCGGTAATAAAGTTCGGTGGTGTTCACCTGGCGCGGCAACTCCACCCACAAGAAATAGCCGCCCTGGGAATCGTTGATCCTCGCTTCCACCGGCAGATGACGCTTCAGCGACTGTCGCGCCTGATTCTTGCGCTGCTCCAGCAACATCCGCAGTTTACGCAGATGGCTGTCATAGCTGCGGGTCAACAGGTAGTTGGCCAGCGCCAGCTGCATCGGCGTGCTGGTCGACAGCGTGCTCATCAGCTGTAAGCGCTGGATGCGCTGCGCATGCTGACCGGCAACCACCCAGCCGACGCGAAAGCCGGCCACCAGATTCTTGGAGAAGGACGAGCAGTGCAGCACGCTTTGCTCCAGCTCAAAGGCTTTAGCGGGCAGCGGCTTTTCATGACCAAAATAGAGTTCGTTGTAAACGTCATCCTCAATCAGCGTCACCTTATGGGCAGAGAGGATCTCCACCAGCCGCTGCTTTTTCGCTTTGGTCAGCGTATGGCCCACCGGATTCTGCTGGTTGGTCATCATCCAGCAGGCCTTGATCGGCCAGCGCTCCAGCGCCCTTTCCAGCTCGTCTAAATCCATCCCATGCTGTGGATCGGTGGCGATCGCCACGGCCTTCAGCTTCAGCCGTTCAATCACCTGCAGCGCGCCGTAAAAACACGGGTTTTCGATCGCTACCCAGTCGCCGGGTTCGGTGACCGCCTGCATACTCAGGTTCAGCGCTTCCATCGCCCCGTTGGTAATAACGATTTCATCCGGGGAGACCTGAATGCCCTGCAAGGCGTAACGCTGCGCCAGGGTTTTGCGTAAGGCTTCATTGCCCGGCGGCAGGTTATTCAACGCGTCGGCAGGCTTCATGGTGTGGGAAACCGAGGCCAGCGAGCGCATCAGCTGCCGCTGCGGGAACAGTTCAGGATCGGGGAAGGCAGAGCCAAACGGCAGAATGCGCGGGTCGCGGCAGGCTTGCAGCACATCAAAGATAAAGGCATTGATATCGACAGACTCCGCCAGCTGCACCTTCTGGTGGCTGGCAGGCTGGCTGAGGAAGTCCGCGCGCGGGGCAACGTAGTAGCCGGACTGCGGGCGGGACTGGATCCACCCCTGGCTCTCCAGCACCTGATAGGCGTGCATCACCGTCATCAGGCTCATGCCGCTTAACGCGACCTGCTCTCGCAGCGAGGGCAGTTTTTCTCCCGGCAGCCAGACTTCCGACGAAATCTGCTGCTGGAGTTGGTCGATGAGCTGCTGGTATTTAGCCAAAACTGTTACATGCCCGAACTAGGAATTTGGCAACTATTATAGGTCGCCGCTGACGGATTAAACAATGTCCGTTAGCGGCGTGATGCCAATCAACTCTTTTTTCAGGGTTGGCAACACGTCCACTTCAGTGTCACCGACGTAATGCTTCAGCCCGGCCACCTGATCCGCAGGGATTGGTCGGCCTAATAAATAGCCCTGTAGGGAGTTACAGCCGAGGCTGGTAAGAAACGCCTGCTGTTCTTCGGTTTCCACCCCTTCAGCCACCACTTTCAGGTTCAGGGTCTGCGCCAGCGCCACAATGGCGGTGACGATGGTGGCATCCTCGCTCTGCGCCTGTAACTCATTGACGAAGGCACGGTCAATTTTCAGCTCGCTGGCCGGTAAACGCTTCAGGTACAGCAGGCTGGAGTAGCCGGTACCAAAGTCATCAATCGAGGCTTTGACGCCCAGATCGGTCAGCTGCGTCAGGATGCGGATACTTTCATCCGGATCGCGCATCGCGGTGGTTTCCGTCACTTCCAGCGTCAGCAGCTCGGCCGGAATATGATGAACCTTCAGCGCGGTGAGCACGGTTTCCACCAGGCCTGGCTGTTCAAACTGCAACGCGGACAGGTTGACGGCCACCGACCAGTGCGGATTGCCCTGCAAATGCCAGATACGCAGCTGGCGACAGGCTTCGTTGATCACCCAGTTGCCGATACTGACAATCAGCCCGGTTTTTTCCGCCAGCGGGAGGAATACGTCCGGGGACATCAGGCCGCGCTCCGGGTGCTGCCAGCGGATTAACGCTTCAAATCCGAGGATCGGTCCCTGCGGAGCACAGAACTTCGGCTGATAGAACAGACGGAGTTCTTCACGCTCCTGCGCCAGCCACAAATCGTTAATCAGCTGCAGTTGGCTCTGCGCAATCATGTTCATCGACGGCTGGAAGAAGGTGTAGCCGTTACGGCCGTTATTTTTGGTGTGATACATGGCGGCATCGGCATTGAACATCAGCTCGCGCTCGTCACTTCCATCGCCAGGGAACACGGCAATGCCGATGCTCAGCGACACCATCAGTTCATAACGGGAAATTTCAAACGGCTGGTCGATGGCTTTGACCAGCATATCGGCCGTGGTGGCCGCATCATTGGGATCGTTGATCTCCACCAGCAGCACAAACTCATCGCCGCCCAGACGGGCCAGCGTGTGGTGGCCCTTCAGCAGATGGTTCATTCGGTCGGTGACGGCAACCAGCAGGTTGTCACCGATATGGTGGCCGAAGGCATCATTAACCGCCTTAAAGCCATCAAGATCCATAAACATCAGCGCAAAAGAGGTGTTTTCCCGCACCGCTTTATTCATCGCCTGGTCCAGACGATCTTCCAGCAGAATACGGTTAGGTAAGCGGGTCAGGTTATCGTGTAGCGCCAGCTGAGCCAGCTCGCGGTTGGCATCGGCCAGCGAAGACGCCAGCACCGAGGTTCGCGCCTGCAGGCGGGCATCCAGCGTCGACACCACCAGGGTGATCCCCAGAATGGAGAGCGTCACCACCACCACCAGCACCGCCAGCCAGTTGCTGTTAACGCCCATTTCAGTGGCGTGGCTGTGCATCGGGAAGCTGGCGGCCGCCATGCCGGTGTAGTGCATCCCGGCGATCGCAAAGCCCATTACCGTTGCCGCACCCGCGCGCATCAGCGCCAGTCTACCGCCGCCCTGACGCAGCTTAAACGCCAGCCACAGCGCCGCAGTGGACGCGGCCAGCGCAATCACCACCGACAGCATGATCCAGTTCCAGTTCCAGATGATGCCCGGCTCGAACATCAAGGCCGCCATGCCGGTGTAGTGCATCGCCACCACGCCGCTGGCTAACACCAGCGCGCCTACCATCAGGCGATGCAGCGGCAGTTCGCCGTAGCAAACAATCCACAGCGCGAAGATAGAGGCCGCCACCGCAATCAGCATCGACACCACGGTCAGCGTGGGATCGTAACTCATCACCATTGCCATGTTCATCGCCAGCATGCCGATAAAGTGCATCGACCAGATGCCGACGCCCATCGCAAAGCCGCCGCCAAACAGCCAGACCTGCGCTGTTCTGCCTGTAGTGGTCGCCACTCTGCCCGCCATATCCAGTGCGGTATAGGAAGCCAGAAAAGCCACGAAGATGGAAACGATGACCAGAAGCTGGTCGTAGGAGCTCATAAGCATAGGGAAATCTCTGATGCTGATGCCGTTTTACGGGCGCCGGGTAGTTAAACAAAATTGCTGAAAAAAACTGCCTTTGAGATCAGTGTATCGGCTAAAGATCAGGCAACTTTATGCCTGTGACAATAAAGAACGGAAGCTGAATAAAATAAGCACAGCGCAATGATAGATATCCCTATAATTTATCTCGTTTATTAATTGCCAATAGCGATCCTACGAACATAGCAGAGGCACTTTTTTTTGCGAAGTTATAAATAGGAAAAGTCCCGTTTATTTTCACAGCCCAGATCGGGTAAGGGTTTGGCGCAGAAATGATTTCTACCGGTAAATTGATAAGCTTTATTTTAAGGTTTCGCTTCGCTACAAGGTCCAGGCTGATCTATAGTAAAGAAAAACAAGACAAAGCTGTTAATTCAAACGCCTGAAGCACAGCCCTCAGGTGTTTATTGTGACAGCGATCAAGTAATTTTATTGCAGAATTTAGCGTCACTTATATTAATTTCACATCAGGCGAAAAAGCACGTTCATCTGTCTAATCAGTAAGGAATGGTTATGAAAATGAAGCTTTTTCTGCTGGGCTGTGGCCTTAGCCTTGGCGTGGCCTCTTCTGGCTTTGCCGCCACCACAACGGGAACCATTAACGCAAGGCTGGTCCTGACCACCGGCTGCCTGGTTAACGGTCAGTCCGCCACCACCGGCGTTAACTTCGGTACCTTAGACTTTGGTAGCAGCGCTGCCACCTTCGATACTCTGAACGCCACCTTAGTCGGCTCGCTGGGTAACGGCATCTTTGTCCGTTGCACCACCGGACAAACCTACAATGTCCAGCTCACCAGCAGTAATGCGGCGCCCGCTACCGTGTTCGGTGCGGTGACGGCACAGCCACGCTATCTGGTACTGGGCAGTGACGCCACCCGGGGGATCGCTTACACCCTGTATGGCACCACCTCCTACACCACGCCAATTGCCAACAATACCAACCTGGCCAATACCGGCACCACCGATCCTGCTAACGGCGACAACTACCCGATTTACGGTCGTATCACCGGCGGTGGATTCAATGCGGCCATTCCGGCAGGCACCTACACCGATACCATCAACGTAGCCGTCAATTACTGAGTCTGAAGACAGGGAAAACAACGTGCTGGAGTGGGTGATGCGACGAGGCGGGAGGCTTTATCCGCTGTGCCTGATGCTGCTGTTAATCAGTCATCAGAGCTGGTCGCTACCCACTCAAACTTTTCAGGTGACCGCTTCGGTGGTCAACGGCTGCGTGGTGTCGGGGACCAATCCGGGCGTGTTTGGCACGCTCGATTTTGGCACCCAACCGGGCGTCGGCAGCAGCAGCGTCAGTGCCGCGTTTGTGCAAAGCACCACCATCACGCTGGCCTGCACGCCCGGCACCACGCTGAATATGAGCATTGATGGCGGCAGCAACTACGGCTCCAGCCGTAATCTGAAGGTGGCAAATAACACCAATCTGGTGGCCTATTCGCTGTATACCAATGCCAGCCACAGTGCGGCAAGTGCTATCCCGGTGAATCAGAACGTGGCGCTGACCTACAGCAATGCAAATAACATTACCCTGCCGATTTATGGCCTGCTGCAGCTGAGCGGCGTCAACCGGGCAGGGACTTACAGCGACACGCTGACCGTGACGCTGAGTTGGTAAAACAGGGATTTCAGAAGGATTGAATAATGAAGACGCTACGACTTTTTGGCCTGCTGATCAGCCTGATGGGCAGTGCTCTGGTGGCGCCAGCCTGGGCTGGTAACTCGGTGTTGATCTGGCCTATCGATCCTAAAATCCCCAGCGGTGATAAAGCCACCGAGCTGTGGCTGGAGAACCGGGGAGAAGCCACCACCTTAATGCAGGTCAGGGTGTTTACCTGGCAGCAGATTAACGGCCAGGAACAGTATCAGACGCAGCAAACCGTGGTCGCCAGCCCGCCGCTGGTGAGGATTGAACCGGGGAAAAAACAGCTGGTGCGGTTGATCAATCAGACGCCGCCACCGGCAGGCAAGGAGGTCGCGTACCGGGTATTGCTGGATGAGATCCCCACCCCGCAAACGCCGGGTAAAGACCAGGCCGGGCTGAACTTCCAGATGCGTTACTCGGTGCCGCTGTTCACCTACGGTAAAGGCCTTTCCTCCGACTCGGCTAAGCCCGATCTCAGCTGGCAGACGGTCAGCCAGGATGGCCATTCCGCCATCAGGATCACCAATAACGGCTCTGGCCACGCCAGACTGAGCAAGGTCTCGCTCGGCAGCCGCATTCTGTCCAACAGCCTGTTTGGCTATGTGCTGGCAGGATCCAGCAATACCTTTCCGTTGAATTTCCCGGCTTCCAACAGTTCGGAACTGAGCGCGCAGCTGGAAAATAACAAAAGCTGGCGTAGTACCGGTTCCTCACAGTAACGCATGAGCAGGCGATGCCTCGCGTCACTGGGACGCTGCTCCCTGGCCGTCTCCGGCATCATCAGTTGCCTGTTCCCTGTAACCGGCAGCGCGGAGACCTTTTCCTCGCTGCCGCCGCCGCCACAACAAACTGCGCCAGGTCAGCAGAACAATCAGTACATGCTGGGACTGGTGGTGAACGATCAGGACAGCGGTCAGGTGGTGCCGGTTGAGTTTAAGGATGACCACTATTTATTGCGCGCGGGCGATCTGCAGCGCGCCGGGATCCCCACCTCGAAGATTAATGCCTCGATTGTCGACGTCTCGACGCTCCCCGAGGTCAAAGCCGAATACGATCGACCGCGTCAGCGCATCCTGCTGACCGTGCCGCCGGCCTGGCTGCCGAAGCAAACCATCGCCAGCACCGAGACCAACGGCCCGCGCTATCCGGGACGCACCACCGCAGGCGCCCTGTTCAATTACGATCTGTATACCAGCCACACCTCGGCCAGCGGCACCCGACTTTCTGCCTGGAACGAATTCCGCCTGTTCAGCGACAGCGGGCAGTTTTCTACCAATGGCGTCTATCAGGAGCAGCTATCCGGTACGCCGGGCAGTCAGGACGAGGGCTTCCTGCGCTACGACACCTGGTGGAGTAATCAGGATGAGAACCACTCGCTCAGTTGGCGGGTGGGCGATCTGATCACCGACTCGCTGGCGTGGACCAGCAGCGTCAGGCTGGGCGGGATCCAGATCGCCAGGGACTTTTCCGTGCGCCCGGATTTGGTCACCTATCCGCTGCCGTCGTTTTCCGGCCAGGCGGCGGTGCCATCAACCGTTGACCTGTTTGTGAACGGTTATAAAAACAGCAGTAACAACGTCCAGCCAGGCCCGTGGTCACTGACCAATATGCCGTTCGTCAACGGCGCGGGGAACGCGGTGGTAGTGACCACCGATGCGGTGGGCCGGCGCGTGACCACCACCCTGCCGTTTTATGTGTCGAGTAACCTGCTGAAACCCGGCCTGTCGGACTTTTCATTTTCGGCCGGTGCGCTGCGTGAAAATTACGGCCTGAAGAATTTTGATTACGGAGCCGGTGCGGTCAGCGGCTCCTATCGTTATGGCCTGAACGACTGGCTGACGCTGGAAAGCCACGCCGAAGGTGCCGATGCGCTGGCAGTGGGCGGCGCGGGCGGCCAGATGAGAGTTGGCTCGCTGGGTGTGGTCAATGCAGCGCTGACGCAAAGCCAGATGGAAGGCGACACCGGCACGCAGTACAGCTGGGGTTACCAGTACAACAACAGCCGCTTCAGCGTCGGCACGCAGCATATCGTGCGCTCGTCAGGCTTCGGCAATCTGGCCCTGTACGGCGATCGTAACGGTAACATCGGCGGCTCGGAATATACCCTGAGCCGCCGCAGTGCCCAGTACAGTGCCAGCCTGTCGCTTAACCAGTATGGCAGCGTCGGCGCCGCCTTTATTGATATCACCAGCGGCACCGGCGACCGCACCCAGCTGTGGAACCTGTCGTGGAGTAAGAATCTGTGGGGCAACAGCAGCCTGTACGTCTCGGCCAGCCGCGACCAGCAGGAAGGCGAATGGTCCGGTGCGATCTCACTGGTGATCCCGTTCAGCGATCTGGGCACGGTCAGCGTAAGTCAGGAGCGCGATCAGCAAGGTGGATCGTCACAACGCATCACCGCCTCGCGCGCGATGCCGACCGAAGGCGGATTTGCCTGGGATGCCTCGTATGCCAACCAGAGCAGCGACAGCGATTACCGCCAGGCGAGCCTGAGCTGGCGTAACGCCAATATCGAAACCTCCGCCGGCTTCTATGGCGACAAGGACTACAGCACCGAATGGGCGGATTTAACCGGCTCGGTGGTGTTGATGGATGGCAGCCTGTTTGCCGCCAATCAGGTTAACGACGCCTTCGTGCTGGTGAAAACCGACTACCCGAACATCAATGTCCGCTACGAAAACCAATTGATGGGTAAAACCAATGACAACGGCTACCTGCTGGTGCCGGGCATCAGTTCCTATTATCCGGCGAAGTACGACATCGATACGCTCGATCTGCCGGCGGACATGACCACCTCCAGCGTGGAACAGCGCTTTGCCGTCAAGCGGGACAGTGGCTATCTGCTGCACTTCCCGATTGAACCGCTGCGTGCCGCCAGCGTGATCCTGCACGATCAAAACGGCCAGCCGCTGCCGGTTTCCACGCAGATCCTCCGCGAAGGTCAGGCAACCGAATACGTTGGCTGGGATGGTCTGGTGTGGATGGAAAACCTGAAAACTGACAATGCCTTCCGCGCGGAAACGCCGGATGGTCGCCACTGTGCGTCAACGCTCACTGTGGCGGGCGGCCGCCCTAAATCGCTTGAAACTTACGGGCCGCTGACCTGCTCGCTCACATCCGATCCCTCTTCAGGAACGTCACCATGAAAAAGCTGCTTTCCGGCCTGTTATTTCTGCTGCTGCTGGCCAGCGCGATCCCCGGCTGGGCCGCCTGTACGTTGCCCTCTTCCACCGCCAGTTTCGGCACCGTCAGTTCGTTTGCGGTCAATACCACTGCCAGCAACATAACGGCCAACGTCAACGTCAACTGCGGCTCGGGCAGCGTGCTGTCACTGCTTTCTACCGACTATATAAGGCTGCAGCTCGCCAGCGCCACCTACACCAGCGGCACGCGGGCAACGTTAAAAACCGTCAGCACCGGCACCGACAATATCCCGCTTCGCACCTGCATCGACGCCGCCTGCGCCACCGAAATCGCGGTCGGTGGCGTCACCACCACCTATAGTCAGGCGCAGCTGCTGAACCTGCTTGGTCTGGGCGGCGGGCAGAACTTCAGTATTCCGCTGTACCTGCGCACGGTGCCGGGGCAAACGGTGGCCGCAGGCACCTATACCGTCAACCTGAATATCCTGGTCAACTACAACATTTGTACCGGCATTGGCGCGTTGGGTCTCTGTCTGCTGGGCAATCAACAGACGGGATCGGGAACCATACCCATTACTACCACGCTGATTGTCACCAATGACTGCACCACGATCACCGCACCCGATATCAGCTTCGGCAGCGCGCCGCTGGTCAGCAGTTTCAATACCATTTCTCAGTCGATTAATGTGATTTGTACCAAAGGCAGCACCTATACGGTGGGGATGAGCAACGGCAGCCATGCGGTGGGCACCCAACGCTATATGACCAGCGGCAGCAACCAGCTGGCCTACGAGATTTATCAAAATGCCACCACCACGCGCTGGGGGCCAACCGGTAGCGACCGGGTGTCGAGTACCGCCTCCAGTGCCCTCAGCACCGATGGCCTGACCCGAACCTTCAACTACACCGCGAAGGTGCTGACCACCCAGGCCACGCCGGTGGCGGGCAGTTACAGCGACAGTGTGGTGATCGACCTGTCGTTCTGAGTCGATGACCACCGCCGTCAGCGGCTTCTGACGGCGGCTTTTCTGCCTGAATAATGGCTGGCACTGCATGTGTTAATAATTTGTTACGAAGAGTCTGCCCAGCGCCCGGCTAACGGTGACCGTCATCACATTAAATCCGCGGCTGGCAGGATAAAACGGAAGAAAACCCAAAAGGATGCTGTATGACTGCCGTGACTTCTCCCCCAAATCCCGCCCGCAAGCCTCAGGGTAATGCCAGAACCATCTTCAATGTGACCAGCGGTAATTTCCTGGAAATGTTCGATTTCATGGTGTTTGGTTATTACGCCACGGCTATCGCTAAAACCTTTTTCCCGGGTGACGATCCCTTTGCCTCGCTGATGCTGACGCTGATGACCTTCGGCGCAGGATTCCTGATGCGGCCATTGGGTGCCATCGTGCTGGGGTCGTATATTGACCATCATGGCCGCCGCAAAGGGCTGCTGATGACGCTGGGCCTGATGGCCATCGGCACGCTGACCATTGCCGTGGTGCCGGGTTACAACACGCTGGGTGCCGCCGCGCCGATCCTGATCCTGTTAGGACGCCTGTTGCAGGGCTTCTCTGCCGGGGTTGAGCTGGGCGGCGTTTCGGTTTATCTGGCCGAGATCGCGCCGAAGAACCGCAAGGGCTTCTTCGTTAGCTGGCAGTCGGGTAGCCAGCAGATCGCAGTGATTTTTGCGGCGCTGTTAGGCCTGGGCCTGAACCATCTGCTGGAAAAAGATCAGGTCACCGAATGGGGCTGGCGTATCCCGTTTGTGATCGGCTGTATGATTGTGCCGTTCCTGTTCTGGATCCGGAGCAAGCTGGAAGAGACCGAAGCGTTCAGCCAGCGTAAAACGCACCCGTCGATGAAGCAAATCATCCGCTCGGTCGCCAGCAACTGGGCGCTGGTGCTGGCGGGCATGCTGATGGTGGTCACCACCACGGTGATGTTCTATATGATCACCGCGTTTACCCCCACCTTCGGCAAAACCGTGCTGATGATGAGCGATAAACAGAGCTTCTTCGTCACCCTGTGCGTGGGCGTGTCTAACCTGATTTGGCTGCCGATCATGGGTACCGTGTCTGACCGTTATGGCCGCCGTCCGCTGCTGATTTTCTTTACGCTGCTGATGATTGCCACCGCGTGGCCGGTGCTGCACTGGCTGGTCGGTTCCCCGAGCCTTTCCCACCTGCTGGAAGCGGAACTGTGGCTCTCGTTCCTCTACGCCAGCTATAACGGTGCGATGGTGGTGTATCTGGCAGAAGTGATGCCGGCGGAAGTGCGGGCGACCGGTTTCTCACTGGCTTACAGCCTGGCAACCGCCCTGTTCGGCGGCTTCACCCCGGCCATCTCCAGCTACCTGATCCACGTCACCGGCGATAAGGCGATGCCTGGCGTCTGGCTGACCTTTGCCGCCGTGTGCGGATTGATTGGGACAATGATTATCAAGCGCCTGATCTGTCAGTACCAGACCCGACACAGCGGCGCCCCGGCGGTGCAGCTGTAATAAAAAAGGGCCGACATCTGCATGTCGGCCCTTTTTTTAACGCCCGTCGGTTACTTCCCGGCGGTTTCCATTCCCATCAGACCAATCTTCAGATATCCCGCCTGACGCAGTTTATCCATCACGCCCATCAGCGTTTCATAATCCACAGACTTATCTGCCTGGAAGAAAATGGTGGTCTCTTTATTGCCTTCGGTCTGACTGTTCAGCGCATTCAACAGCGTTTCCGGCGTCACCGCATTGTTGCCAATGAACAGCTGCTTGTCGGCTTTGATTGACAGGTAAACCGGCTTCTCAGGACGCGGCTGCGGCGCACTGGTGGAAGCAGGAAGGTTAACGCGGACGTCAACGGTTGCCAGCGGCGCGGCGACCATAAAGATAATCAGCAGCACCAGCATCACGTCGATAAACGGCGTGACGTTGATTTCATGCATTTCGCCGTTGCTTTCGAGATCTTCATTCAATCGCATTGCCATGGTGCTTATCCTACCCGCAGTTTCTGAGCGGGCGCACGCTGTACGCTGCCGCTGGCGGCCAGGTCCAGATCGCGGCTTTGCAGCAGCATCACCTGGGCGGCAACATCGCCCATTGACGCTTTGTAGTTGCCGATCAGGCGGGCAAAGACGTTGTAGATCACCACGGCGGGGATGGCCGCAACCAGACCGATAGCGGTGGCCAGCAGGGCTTCCGCAATTCCCGGTGCAACCACTGCCAGGTTAGTGGTCTGGGTCTGGGCAATGCCGATAAAGCTGTTCATGATGCCCCACACCGTACCAAACAAACCGACGAACGGTGCGATGGCGCCGATGGTGGCGAGGAAACCGTTGCCGCGGCCCGCGTGACGGCTAAAGAACGCCACGCGGCGCTCCAGGCGGAAAGAGGTACGCTCTTTGATGCCGTTGTCGTCGTCGGAGCCTGCGGAAAGTTCCAGCTCGTTTTCCGCTTCTTTCAGAAACTGCGTGGTCAGGCTGCCCGCTTTAAAGCTGGCGCTGATCTGCGCGGCTTCCTGCAGAGAGCGTGCACCTGCCAGCGCGTTCTGTTCGTTTTTCAGGCGGCGTTTCGCGGCGCTGAGTTCAAAACTTTTACTGAAGAAGATCGCCCAGGTCACGACAGATGCCAGCAGTAAGCCGATCATCACCACTTTTACTACGATGTCCGCATGCTGGTACATGCCCCAGACGGAAAGATCCGTCTGCATCAAATCATTCGTCACGCTGTGTCTCCAACGTCATTCAACGGGTAAAAAAAACCAATGCGGATCATACCAAATCAGTGCTGAATTGATAGTGGTTATCATTACTATTTACTTTTGGGGTAACATTTTTTACACACTTTCCTGATTTAACGCATATCCAGCCGACTTTTGCTGAATCTTTCTCACAGTGCCCTACGCTTAATTTCGCCCAGCCGCCTGCCGTGTTAACGTTAAGGCAGACCAGACATCCGCAAACAGAGCATTCCGATGACCAGTAAAAAAATTGAAACGGCGCTGATTGCCGCCGGACGCAGTAAACGTTTTACCCAGGGCTCAGTGAATAGCGTGATCCAGCGGGCCTCCTCGCTGGTGTTTGATAGCGTGGCTGAGAAAAAACGCTGTACCGCTGGCCGCGCCGATGGCGAGTTATTTTACGGCCGTCGCGGCACGCTGACCCACTTTTCCCTGCAAGACGCGATGACCGAACTGGAAGGCGGCGCGGGCTGTGCGCTCTATCCTTGCGGCGCGGCGGCGGTTGCTAACGCCATTCTGGCCTTTGTTTCTGCTGGCGATAACGTGCTGATGGCGGGCTCGGTCTATGAGCCGACGCAGGACTTCTGCACCAAAATTCTCAGCAAAATGAATGTCTCCACTACCTGGTTCGATCACTGCATCGGTGCGGAAATTGCCGAACGGGTGCAGCCAAATACCAAGGTGGTGTTTCTCGAATCTCCGGCCTCGATCACCATGGAAGTGCAGGATGTCCCGGCGATTGTCGCCGCCGTGCGCAGCAAAGCGCCGGATGCGGTGATCATGATCGACAATACCTGGGCCGCCGGCATTCTGTTCCGCGCGCTGGATTTTGGCGTCGATATTTCCATTCAGGCCGGCACCAAGTATCTGATTGGTCACTCCGACGCGATGATCGGCACCGCCGTTGCCAATGAACGTTGCTGGGCACAGCTGCGTGAAAACTCCTATCTGATGGGTCAGATGGTCGATGCCGATACCGCGTATATGGCCAGCCGGGGATTAAGAACGCTGGCCGTGCGCCTGCGTCAGCATGAAGAAAGCGCAATAAAGGTCGCCCACTGGCTGGCGGATCGGGCCGAAGTTTCCGTGGTCAATCATCCTGCTCTGCCACAATGTAAGGGACATGAATTCTGGCAGCGCGACTTTACCGGCAGCAGCGGCCTGTTCTCATTTGTGCTGAAAGCGCGTTTGACCGACAAGCAGCTGGCTGAGTATCTCGATCACTTCGAACACTTCAGCATGGCCTATTCCTGGGGCGGCTACGAGTCGCTGATCCTCGCTAATCAGCCGGAAGAGCTGGCGGAAATCCGGCCGGCCGGCGGCGTGGATTTCACTGGCACGCTGGTGCGCCTGCATATTGGCCTGGAGAACGTTGACGACCTGATTGAAGACCTGGCTGCCGGATTTGCTCGTCTTTCCGCCTGTCCTGCCTGATAAAGCTAAACGGACGATTAACGGTGCGACATCCGCGCCCTTGATCAAAGTGTGGTGAGGGGATTAGCGCTACAATGGCAGCTTAACGCAGTAAACAGGAATTAAGATGGGTGTATTGCATGAGATTGTTCAGGCGCTGTGGCATCAGGATTTTGCTGCGCTGGCCAATCCGGACGTCATTTGGGTAGTTTATTGCATTATGTTCGCTACCCTGTTTCTTGAAAATGGCCTGTTGCCCGCCTCGTTTCTGCCGGGCGACAGCCTGCTGTTACTGGCAGGCGCGATGATTGCCAAAGGGGTGATGGACTTTGTGCCTACGGTGGCGATCCTGACGCTGGCCGCCAGCCTCGGCTGCTGGCTAAGCTATTTACAGGGACGCTGGCTGGGCAATACGCGGCTGGTGAAAAGCTGGCTGATGCATCTGCCGGTGCAGTATCACCAGCGGGCGTGGAATCTGTTTCATCGCCACGGACTGACGGCTTTGATCGTTGGCCGTTTTCTGGGCTTTGTCCGCACCATTCTGCCAACCATGGCGGGGATTTCCGGCCTGAAAAACGGCCGCTTCCAGCTGTTTAACTGGCTGAGCGGTTTTCTCTGGGTAGGCATTCTGGTGTCGCTGGGCTTTGCCATCACCCAGGTGCCGTTTATCAAACGGCACGAAGATCAGGTGATGACCATTCTGATGGTGCTGCCGCTGGTGCTGCTCTGTGCCGGATTAATCGGCAGCGTGGTACTGCTGATCCGCCGTAAAAAATCGGCGTAAAAAAAGGCCGGTGCTCCGGCCTTTCTCTTATCCCGCCTGACGCATCCGCGTCGCTTCTTCGCCCGGCGTGACGCCGAAATAGCGCTTAAACTCGCGCGAAAACTGCGAAGCACTTTCATACCCTACCCGCATTGCCGCCGCGCTGGCCTTCAATCCTTCATGCAGCATCAGCATCCGCGCCTGATGCAGCCGGTAGCTCTTCAGATACTGCAACGGCGAGGTGCTGGTCACCGCTTTAAAGTTATGGTGAAACGCCGAGACGCTCATATTCACTTCTGCGGCCAGCAGGTCAACGCTGAGGTTATCGGTGTAATGGTGTTCGATGCGGCGCAGCGCGCGAGCAATCTGGCTGAACTGGGTGTGGCGACTGACCAGCGCCATCAGCGCCCCGCCGCACGGGCCAAGCAGCACATGATAGAGAATTTCCCTGACAATCTGCGGGCCCAGCACGCGGGCATCGCGTGGATTCGCCAGCACATCCAGCAGCCGCTCGGCGGCACAGAGCATCTCTTCCGTCAGCGCGGAGGAGTGAATGCCCCGGGTTTGCGGTTCAGGGTGGAAGCTGTCGTCATCGCCAATATCAATCAGCAAATCCTGTAGCTTGACCGGATCGACGTTCAGCAGGATCCCGGCCAGCGGCGCTTCCGGCGTGGCGAAAGTTTCACACTCGACCGACAGCGGCACGGTCAGCATCAGGTATTCCGTGGCGTCGTAATGAAAAACATTATTGCCGAGGTAGCCGGTTTTCTGCCCCTGGAACAGGATCACAATCCCCGAAGAATAGAGCACCGGCGTCCGTCCGCTGGGCTTGTCGGCATAAATCAGGCGAACATCCGGCAACGAAGCCAGCGGCGAAGCGCCCGATGTCACCAGATGCACCACCTTCCTGGCAAGCTGAGTACAAAGCGTGTTGCGATCCATAGACGAGTTTTACTCTCAGAGAATTCCAAATAGCATCATGCCCAACGGCGCGGCTATTCTCAACTAGACTTAGAGTCACTCGCCGGCACAGAGGTGCCGGTTCATTCGCTGCAAAGGAGAAAACATGGCAGAGCAACCTGTAATTAAACTCCATGACGGCAACATGATGCCGCAGATTGGCCTTGGTGTCTGGCAGGCCAGCATTGAAGATACCCGCACCGCTGCAGTTAAGGCGTTGCAGGTCGGCTATCGTTCACTGGATACCGCCGCCATCTACAAAAACGAGGAAGGGATTGGGCAGGCGCTGCAAGAAACCGATATCCCGCGCGAAGATATCTTTGTCACCACCAAACTGTGGAATGACGATCAGCTGAACGCGCCGCAGGCGATGGAAACCAGCCTAAAAAAATTGCAGCTGGAGAGTGTCGATCTTTATCTGATGCACTGGCCGTGCCCGGCAAAAGACAACTACGTTGATGCCTGGAAAGCGATGATTGAGTTACAGAAACAGGGGCTGACCAAAAGTATCGGCGTCTGTAATTTCCAGGAGGCCCACCTGAAACGCCTGCTGGAAGAGACTGGCGTCAGCCCGGTGGTCAATCAGATTGAACTGCATCCAATGCTGCAGCAGCGCACGCTGCACGCGTGGAATGCGATGCACCATATTCAGACCGAGTCCTGGAGTCCGTTAGCGCAGGGCGGTAAAGGCGTATTTGATCAGGAGATTATTAAGGACCTGGCGAAAAAATACGGCAAAACCCCGGCGCAGATCGTGATTCGCTGGCATCTGGATAGCGGCCTGGTGGTGATCCCGAAATCGGTCACGCCGTCGCGCATTGAAGAGAACTTTAAGGTGTTTGACTTCCGTCTGGAGAAACCTGAAATCAGTGAGATTGCCAAGCTGGATAAGGGTAACCGACTGGGGCCAAACCCGGATGAGCTGAACTAACTGTGCAAACGGGGCGAATTAATCGCCCCGTTTTTTTTGCCTGCCTGCCCGACTCTCGCCACCTAAATCGTTGGCTGTACCAACATCTGACCCGCCGAGCCGCGGTCGGCCATTTCCAGCGTCTGGCTGTAATAGACGAACGGGAAATGTTCGGCTGAGGATTGCAGCATTGAGACAAATAACTCCACCGTGCCGTCGACCCAGACCGTATCTTTCCAGCCGCGATCTTCTGCCCAGGGCTGCGCGCCGTTGACGTTTTTAATCAGGAACTTCACGCCCTGAATATGGAATGACTGCGGCAGATCGGCATGGATAATCCAGCGCTCAAAGGTGCCCTGCTGCGCCTGCACGTCAATTCGCTCCATATCCCATAGCGCGCCATTGATGCCCGGCAGTGAATCACCGAGGCTGAATTCACGCGTGCGGCTGACCGACCCTTCAATCACCTCATCGGCCAGCAGGCGCATTGGCAGGTTATCGGTGACCAGCGGTAACAGCCCGGTCGGACGCAGCGTCAGCACCAGCGTCGAGGTCAGAATGCTGGAGGGTTCGAACAGGCCGCGCAAGCGGTCAACGATACCGGCTGCGGTGCCCGCGGTGATCGACACTTCGTCGCCCTGGCTCATATCCACCAGTACTTCACGGCGTTCGCCCGGTGCCAGCGACAGCTGCTTGACCGCCACCGGCGCAGGCAGGAATCCCTGATCGCTGGAAATCACGTTGAACGGGCGGTTGTCGCTCATTAACAGCTGATAACAGCGGGAGTTGGAGGCGTTAAGCAAGCGCAAACGCACCCAGCCGCGCGAGACATCGACATACGGATTCTGCACGCCGTTAACCAGCAGCGTGTCGCCGACAAAGCCACCGCTGGACGGCGGGTCATACTGCGGTGAACCAAAGTTATCCAGGCGCTTATCCTGGATAATCAGCGGGAAATCATCGACGCCGTAATGATTGGGGATCGGCAGCGCTTTGCTGACCTCATCTTCAATCAGCCACAGACCGGCCAGCCCGTTATAAACGTGAGGTGCCATGCGGTTTGGCGTGTTAGCGTGATACCAGCAGGCGGTGGCTGCCTGGCGGATCGGCAATACCGGCGCCCAGTCCACACCCGGTGACATCAGTCGTGGTGCGCCGCCCGCCAGTGCGCCAGGCACCTGCAGACCGCTGATGGTCATCGAGACGGGTTCATTCAGTCGGTTGCTGTAGATCAGCTTGACATCATCGCCGCTCCACACCCGCACCGTCGGCCCGAGGTAGAGGCCGTTAACGCCCCACACCTGAGCCTTATTGCCATCGCCGGTGAAGGACCAGTGGCTGCGTTGTAAGGTCAGAAAAATGGGCTGCCCACGGCGCGATTCCACCAGCGGCGGGACCGGCAATGCGGTGCCCGGCCCGGCGGCGAACGCATTAACAGGTAACGAGCCCGCGCACAGCGCGATACCCGAAGCCTGAATAAACTGACGTCGACTGAAAGACATAAAAACTCCGTAAACCAAAACGCAGTCCTTATGCCGGACTGCTATCCATCTTTTATGATTCTGGTCTTTGCTGTGTGAGGGTAAGCCAGCCCGCAGGCTGGCTGAAATTATCTTTTATCGGCGGCTTCGCGCGCGGCCACTTCTGCGTTCAACTCGTCAAGTTTCGCCATCATCAGTTCACGGCAGTGTGTCGCCAGCTTGCGCACCGACTGGTCGGCAAAGGCAGCCGTATCTACCGGTGGCAGCATTTCGATAATCACATGGCCGTTGTTCAGGCGGTTAAGCTTAATTTTATCGTGGGTGTTCGACACCACAATCGGGATGATCGGCACACCGGCGGCCATTGCCGCGTGAAACGCGCCGGTTTTAAACGGCAGCAGGCCACGACCACGGCTGCGGGTGCCTTCCGGGAACATCCAGAACGAGATTTTTTTCTTCTTGAACTGATCGACCAGCTCGCCAATGGTGCCGTGCGCCTTGGAGCGGTTATCACGGTCAATCAGCAGGTTACCGGTCAGCCAGTACAGCAGGCCAAAAAAGGGCACCCACAACAGCGTTTTCTTACCGACGGTCACCGTCGTTGGCTGCACAATCTTCGCCGCGGTGATCATATCGTAGTTATTTTGATGGTTGGCAATATAGATGGCGTTAGGGTAATTATCGGCGCCTTCTGGACGGCGGAGTTCGACTTTCAGGCCAAATACCGTCGAAAGTTTGCCAAAAAGATGGCCAAACGTGGCGACGTGACGCGGGTTTCTCGGGCTGAATAAGCACCAGATGCAGCCAAAGACACACACCAGGATTGAGTAAATCACCACGACAATAAAACGTAAAATTGAGAGCATCACATCCTCGTTATTGCTTTCAGACTCCCTTGAGTCGGCAGACGGTAACCTGACCTGTTACCGGGGCGAACGCCCTGCCTTCGGGGTACGGATAAAGTATATCCTGAAATCTTGAAATTGACTGCATTTCACCGGGTTAGCCAGGCTTTCGCCTGGCCAGCACGCAGTATACAGGGACCGTTACTCTTCGCTGTCAGCAACCGGTGCTCTGACCGGACCGTCAACTTCCACCCGATCGATACGCTGCAATCCACGTGGCAACAGCGTACCGCGACGCCCGCGCTCTGCGCGGAACTTCTGCAGATCGTCAGGCTTCAGCGTCAGCTTGCGTTTACCGACGTGCAGCGTCACCGAGGTTTGTGGTGTCAGCAGCAGCAGCCAGGCCAGATTATCTTCACCGGACGCCGCCTGCGCGGAAGGAATGGAGATAATTTTGTTGCCCTTGCCTTTCGACAGCTGCGGCAGATCGCCCACCGGGAACAGCAGCATCCGGCCCGCAGAGGTGATCGCTAACAGCAGATCGTCATCATGATGGATAGCCAGTGGCGTCATCACTTTGGCATTCTGCGGCAGCGTGAGCAGCGCTTTACCGGCGCGGTTACGGGAAACCAGATCGCTGAAGGTACAGACGAAGCCGTAGCCCGCGTTTGAGGCCATCAGCAGTTTCTGATCGTCGGCCTCCATCAGCACCTGCTCCATCACCGCGCCCGGCGGTGGCGTCAGCTTGCCGGTTAACGGCTCGCCCTGGCCACGCGCCGACGGCAGCGTAATCGGATCCAGCGCATAGCTGCGCCCGGTGGAGTCGACAAACACCACCGGCTGATTGCTCTTGCCACGGGCGGCGGCGCGATAGCTGTCACCGGCTTTGTAGCTCAGGCCACCCGGATCGATATCATGCCCTTTGGCACTGCGCACCCAGCCAGACTGCGACAGCACAATGGTCACCGGCTCTGACGGCACCAGTTCGCTTTCGCTGATGGCTTTCGCTTCTTCACGCTCACGCAGCGGTGAACGGCGATCGTCGCCATACAGGTCGCTGTCTGCCTGCAGTTCTTTCTTCAGCAGGGTATTCATTTTGCGCTCGGACGCCAGAATGCCCTGCAGCTGATCGCGCTCTTTCGCCAGCTCATCCTGCTCGCCGCGAATTTTCATCTCTTCCAGTTTGGCGAGATGACGTAATTTCAGTTCGAGGATCGCTTCAGCCTGCGTTTCGCTGATCTCAAAGCGCGACATCAGGACCGGCTTCGGCTCGTCCTCGGTACGAATGATGTGGATCACTTCGTCGATGTTGAGGAACGCCACCAGCAAACCTTCGAGGATATGCAGACGACGCAGCACTTTATCCAGACGGTGCTGCAAGCGGCGGCGCACGGTATCACGACGGTAGATCAGCCACTCGCTGAGGATCTCCAGCAGGTTTTTCACCGCCGGACGGTTGTTCAGGCCGATCATGTTCAGGTTGATGCGGTAGCTTTTTTCCAGATCGGTGGTGGCAAACAGGTGGTTCATCACCTGGTCCATATCCACCCGATTGGAGCGCGGCACAATCACCAGCCGCGTCGGGTTCTCGTGGTTGGATTCATCACGCAGATCCTCGACCATTGGCAGCTTTTTATTGCGCATCTGGGCAGCAATCTGCTCCAGTACGCGGGCACCGGAGACCTGATGCGGCAGCGCGGTGATCACCACGTCGCCATCTTCACGTTTCCACACCGCGCGCATGCGCACCGAGCCACGACCGCTCTGGTAAATTTTACGAATTTCGTTACGCGGCGTAATGATTTCGGCTTCGGTCGGATAGTCCGGCCCCTGCACGATATCCAGCAGCTCGTCGAGAGTGGTTTTTGGTGCGTCGATCAGCGCGATCGCCGCCTTCGCCACTTCGCGCAGGTTATGCGGAGGAATATCCGTTGCCATGCCCACCGCAATCCCGGTGGTGCCGTTCAGCAGGATATTCGGCAGCCGCGCAGGCAGCATTTTCGGCTCCTGCATGGTGCCGTCGAAGTTCGGGACATAGTCGACGGTGCCCTGCCCCAGCTCGCCCAGCAGCACTTCGGCATATTTCGACAGGCGGGATTCGGTGTAACGCATCGCGGCGAAGGACTTCGGATCGTCCGGCGCACCCCAGTTTCCCTGACCATCCACCAGCGGATAGCGGTAAGAGAACGGCTGCGCCATCAGCACCATCGCTTCATAACAGGCGCTGTCGCCGTGCGGATGGTATTTACCCAGCACGTCACCCACGGTACGGGCCGACTTTTTGAACTTGGCGCTGTTGTTCAGCCCCAGCTCTGACATCGCATAGACAATGCGGCGCTGTACGGGCTTCAGCCCGTCGCCAATATAGGGCAGCGCACGGTCCATGATGACGTACATGGAATAGTTGAGGTAGGCCTCTTCCGTAAACTTATGCAGGGCACGACGCTCTGCACCATCCTGCGTCAGGTCACTCATTACTCTTGATTCCTCACATCGCGGCGCTGTTGGCGCGCCACATCGGGGTCGTTTGGCGTGGATAGTACCTTATCCAGGCGGGGTCTGTCACAGGTAACCGTGGGGGCAAAGCGGATTCAGGCGGGGAAAGATTGCCCCGCCATCAGGTTTATTTTTTAACGGCCAGCCACTGGCTGACAACCTGCTGATATTCGCCGGTGGCATTGCTCAAATGCAGCCACTGGTCGACATACAGTTTCCAGCTCAGATCGTCACGCGGCAGCATGTAGGCTTTCTCGCCGTACTGCATCGGCTGCTCAGGATTGATGGCGCAGAGCTTGGGATAATGCTTCTGCTGGAACATCGCTTCCGAGGCATCGGTGATCATCACGTCGGCCTTTTTATCCACTAACTGCTGGAATATGGTGACGTTGTCGTGGAACAGCGTCAGGTTAGCCTGCGGCAGGTAAGCGTGGGCAAACGCCTCGTTGGTGCCACCCGCCGGTTCGATCAGCCGCACCGACGGCTTATTCAGCTGTTCAATGGTGCGGTACTTCTTCTTATCGGCACAGCGCACCAGCGGGATCTTGCCATCGGTACCCAGCGGGGTAGCAAACCAGGCGGTTTGCTGGCGCTTCAGGGTGACCGACACGCCGCCCAGGGCGATATCGCACTGCTTGGCGATAAAATCTGGCGTTAAGGTTTTCCAGGTTGTGGGCACCCACTTCACTTCCGCGCCGAGATTTTTAGCCAGTGACTGCGCCATCGCGATATCAATACCTTCATATTGCCCGTCAGCGCGCAGGAAGGTGTACGGCTTGTAATCGCCGGTGGTGCAAACCGTCAGGACTTTGCTTTGCAGCACGCGGTCCAGATGTGACTGAGCACTGGCGCCGCCTGCAACCAGCAATAACGCGGCAACCCCGCTTTTAATGCGCATTTTTTTTATCATTGTTGTCTGTCTCATGGTAACTGTGCCGAAATCCTACCTTGTGAAGCGCCATTATTGCTCAAAAAGCAAAAGTGTTGTGATCAAACACACATTTTTCTCTGCGGTTCTCGCGCGTAGACTGGCCGTAATGTCATGAACTGGAGAACAAAGAGCATGAGCAAGATTTTAATTATTGATGCAGGAAAAGCCTTCGCCCATTCAAAAGGCGAGCTGAACCACACGATGACCGAAGTGGCCGCTACCTTTTTACGCGATGCCGGCCATCAGGTCGACGTCACCGTGGTTGACGACGGGTATGTGGTAGCCGATGAAGTGCAGAAATATCTTGATGCAGATACCGTGATTTACCAGATGCCAGGTTGGTGGATGGGCGAGCCGTGGATCCTGAAAAAATACATTGATGAAGTCTTTACCGAAGGCCACGGTTCGCTATACGCCAGCGATGGCCGTACCCGCTCCGACGCGGCGAAAAAATACGGCTCCGGCGGGCTGATTCAGGGCACCAAATATATGCTGTCCCTGACCTGGAATGCGCCGCTACAGGCCTTTACCGATCCCGAGCAGTTCTTCGAAGGCGTCGGCGTCGATGGCCTGTACCTGCACTTCCATAAGGCCAATCAGTTCCTCGGCATGGAAGGTTTACCGACCTTTATTTGTAACGATGTGATTAAACAGCCGGACATTGCCGCAGATATTGCACGCTATCGGACTCATCTGAGCGAAATCTTTGCTTAACTAGTCAGACGACAATCCCAAAAAAGGAACGACTATGCTCACCGTGATCGCTGAAATTTGCGTAAAGCCAGGCCGCCGTACGGCCGTTTTACAGGCTATTGAGAACGTAACGCCAACAGTGTTGGAGGAAGCGGGCTGCGGAAGCTATCAGGCGCTGACTGACTATAAAGCGCAGGTTCCCTGGAAGCAGCATTCGCCGGATTCCATCTTTATGGTCGAGCACTGGGATTCTCTGCGCCATCTGGAGCAGCATCAGCAGGCTGCCCATATGGAACAGCATCGCACCAACATCAAAGCCGATGTGGTGGATGTGAAGATTTTCGTGCTGGAAGCGGCTAAGTAACCTGCCTGAAATACTTCGCCCGGATGAGCTGGCCTCTCCGGGCGATTTTTTTTAACCCTGTCGGTATTCGCTGTATTTTCGCTGCGTGGCAATATGGTCAGCGATATACTTCGCGTCGTGCCAGACACCCCAAATAAACGTCGAGCCCCGGCGCGATAACCACGGTAATCCTAAGAAATAGACCCCCGCTTCACTGGATACACCACGTTGGTGTTTCGGCTTATTCTTTTCATCAAAGGCATCCACCTGCAGCCAGCTGTAATCCGTGGTATAGCCGGTCGCCCAGATAATTGAGGTAATTCCCGCCTCTTCAAGATCCAGCTGTAATATAGGATGGGTCACGCATTCAGGGTTTTCCAGGAACTGTCGCGCTTGCGGCTCTTCCGGCAGATCCAGACCGTTACGGACAACATAGGCGTCCGCCGCATCCAGCAGCGAGAGATAGTTTTCATCACCACGGGAAATATTCTCTGCCAGATCGGGCTGGAAGGTCACCTTGCCATTGCGGAACGCTTTTGTCAGGCCCACCAACGTGACGCCCTGATGCGCCAGTGCGCGGAAATCAACGGTATGACCGCCGCGTGCGCCGCTCACGGCAATGGTCACATGCTCTTTGCCTGGCTGGCTGGCGGAGGCGTCCCACAAGCCCAGCACGCCCAACCACCAGCAGAAATCGCGGTTACGGTAAGCACGCGGCGGACGGTCATGTGCCCCCACGGAAAGGTACACCGCTTTGCCTGCGCGCTGCAGCTCGTCCGCGATCTGCACACCGGACGATCCCGCGCCGACCACCAGCACCGCGCCTTCAGGCAGCTGCTGCGGGTTGTAATAGGCCGCAGAATGGATCTGATGCACGCTGTCATCATTTGGCGCGATCGCCGGGATCACCGGACGCTGGAATGGCCCGGTGGCGGCAACAATATGCCGCGCTTCAATGATCCCTTCCGACGTTTCCACCGTGAAGCCCGCGCGTCCGACGTTGCGTTCAACGCGTTTCACTTCAACGCCGGTGCGGATTGGCGCGTTAAATTTCTCGGCATAGGCCGCAAAATAGTCGGCAACGCCCTCTTTCGGCACGAAGCCGTCGGCATCAATACCGGGAAATTCCATGCCGGGGAAACGATCGTGCCAGGCAGGACCATTGGCAACCAGCGAGTCCCAGCGTCCGCTGCGCCAGGCTTCGGCAATACGTTTTTTTTCCAATACCAGATGGGCAATGCCCAATTTAGTCAGATGTTCGCTCATGGCAACACCGGCTTGCCCGGCGCCAATAACCAGGGTATCTGTCACGGTTTTTTCAACCATCATCACTGCATCCTTAAAGTAGTTTTCTGTTGCGGACGGATTACGCCGGGAGTAACAGACTTTGCTGAACATCCCAACCCAGCGAAACCCGATCGCCAATTCGGTTGCCGGACAGGCCATTGCTGCGCACCACGAACCGTGCGCCCTCAGCCAGTGCCACCACCAGACGGGTTTCTGAGCCGGCATAAATACGCTCACAGATTTCGCCGTGCAGCTGGCCGCTGCCGGCCTGCAAAATACGTAAATGTTCTGGGCGGATCACCAGCGAAGCGTTGCCCTGTTTGGTCGGGGATTCCGGCAGCGCGAATGAGCCCTGTTTGGTCACCAGCTGGCCGCCCTGAATATCCCCTTGCAAAATATTGGAGAGGCCAATAAATCCGGCCACAAAGGTCGACTGCGGGCGTTCATAGATGCCTTCTGGCGTGTCGATCTGCACGATCCGCCCTTCATTCATCAGACAGATGCGATCTGAAAGCGCCAGCGCCTCTTCCTGATCGTGGGTGACAAAGATGATCGTGGCGCCTGACTCACGGTGGATCCGGCGGATCTCCATCTGCATGGCTTCACGCAGTTGGCGATCGAGCGCGCCCAGCGGTTCATCCATCAGGATGATCCCCGGCTGGTATACCAGGCAGCGTGCCAGGGCGACACGTTGCTGCTGACCGCCAGACAGGGCCCGCGGAAAACGCTGCGCCGCATGGCCCAGCTCAACCATTTCCAGCGCGGCTTTGACCTTGCGGGCCACTTCCGCCGCCGGCAGTTGACGCATCCGCAGCGGAAACCCGACGTTCTCTTCGATGGTCAGATGTGGAAAGAGCGCATAGTTCTGAAACACCACGCCGATATCGCGTTTGTGAACCGGCGTCCAGGTTTCATCTTTTCCGTCGATCAATAACCGGCCCGAGGTCGGTTCGGTCAGGCCACTGATGATCTGCAATAAGGTGGTTTTACCGGAGCCGGAGGAGCCAAGCAGGGTTAACAGCTCCCCTTTGTTTACCGTTAAATCCAGATCCTGCAATACCTTGGTTTGCCCGTAGTATTTGGCGATCTGTTCCACTTTCAACTTAACAGAGGACATGCTTATTCTCCTTGCAGCGCATCGGCTTTACGACGCGAGCGTTCAGCAATAATGAACAACAGCGTAACCACGGACAGGATAATCACCGAGGCGGCAGCCAGCGTTGGCGTAACGGACAGCAGCACGTCATCCCACATCTGTTTAGGCAGCGTCTGCTTCACGCCGCCGCCGACAAACAGGGCAACCGTCAGCTCTTCAAACGAGTTGAGGAAACCAAAGATAAACGCCGCCACCAGGCTGCTTTTGATTAACGGTAAGGTGATTTCCCGCAGCGTCCGCCAGCGGCTGGCACCCAGCGTGCCCGCTGCCTGATCCAGCCGCCAGTCATAGCCTTTGAAGGTGGTGAGGATAATGATAAACACCACCGGAATGGCCATCACCGTATGCCCCAGAATGATGCCAAGGTCAGACCCAATCAGCCCCAGGGTGGCAAACAGATAGAACAGGGAAACGGCGGTCACAATGTTGGGAATGATCATTGGCAGCAGGAAGGTCATCACCACCAGGCTGCCCGATTTGCCCTGATGTTTTGCCAGGCCAAAGGCCGCGGCACCTGAAATCAGCACCGAGAAGATGCCGGTGACCAGCGCGATGCCAAAGGAACGTATCGTGGCCCCGGTCCAGATGGGTGATTCCAGATAGGTTTCCATCCAGCGCAACGAATAACCCGGCGGTGGAAATTGCAGGAAGCTGGAGCTGCTGAAGGCCATCGGCAGGAAGGACACCACCGGTGAAACCAGCACCAGCATCACCAGGATACTGAACAGTGGCAGCAGCCAGCCGAAGCCGGGACGCCCAGGGATCACCGCCAGCCCTGTGGCCAGCCCGTCACATACCCGCGCCAGCACAGCGGTAATCGCATAGCCCACCCGTCGGATCAGCTTGCCGCTGGCATGGCTTTCGCCACCTGAAATCGCCGACATGCCGAACAGCTTGTCATAGCAAAAACAGACAATCAGCGTGGTCACCAGCAGCATCATCGCCACCGCGCCGGCCAGTCGCCAGTTGAGCAGCTGTTGCACCTGGGTGATCAGCAGCTGGCCAATCACCGAATCCTGCGGGCTGCCGAGTAATGCCGGCGTAATAAAGAACCCCAGTGAACCGATAAAGATCAGCAAACAGGCCGCGACCACTCCAGGCATGGAGAGCGGGAAAAAGATCCGCCAGAAGCTTTGCGCCTTTGACGCCCCGAGCGTGTGACCGGCCTTCATCAACCCGTTATCAATGCCGGTCATGGTCGGCAGCATGGTGATAATCGCCAGCGGCAACATGCTGTGCGCCATGGCAAATACCACCACGCCGCGGGTATAGAGCACATTCAGCGGCTGATCGGCACCCAGCGACAGCAGGATTTCCGAGAGAATGCCACGGCGGGAAAGCAGCACCAGCCACGCAAAGTTTTTCAACAGGGCGCTGGTCCAGAATGGCAGTAAAATCAGCCACATTAAGCGACGCCGGACGGTTTCCGTGCGCTGTGAAAGCCAGTACGCTACCGGGTAGCCAATAACCAGGCAGACCACGGTGGTTTGCAGCGCGATGGTGAAGGTATTCAGCATCACCTTCACGTAGATCCCGGCCCCAAACATCTGGCTCCAGACCGCCAGTGAGAATCCGCCGTCGCCATCCTGAAAGCTGAGTAACATCAGTTTCAGCGTCGGCCAGGCGAGGAACAGGGCCAAAAAGAGTAGTCCTGGCGCCGTCAGCCACAGGGGATGCCAGCGTCGGGATTGACCAGGTGGCGATTTTTTCACGCCAGATGTTGCGAGTTCTGCCAAAGACTTGTCCTCCAACAGGTTGGGTGGCGCGATTGCGCCACCGCCTGAATTAACTCATTACCCACTTCTCAAAACGCTCGGTCAGCGCCACCTGATTGTCGCCCCAATAGTCCGCGCTCATCTCCGCCAGGCCCTGGATATGATCCGGCGCGGTCGGCAGCAATGCCGCCTTCTTCTTGTCGATAAAGTCGTAGGCTTTAATATTGGTCGGTCCGCAGGCCAGGTCGTTGGTGTACATCGACTGGCGTTGGGCATCCATACAGAACTGAATGAACTTGCGGGCGGCGTCGAGCTTCGGGCTGCCATGCGGAATGGTGAAGCCATCAATGTTGTACAGTCCCTGGCCCCAACCGATTGACGCTGGCGTACCGGCATCAATCGCCGTTTGCGCGCGGGTGCTCCAGATACTCATCAAATCCAGCTCGCCGCTTTGCAACATTTGCGTAGCCTGCGCCCCGCTGGTCCACCAGACGTCGATGCTGCTGCGGATTTTATCCAGGCTGCGGAACGCGCGATCCACATCCAACGGATAGAGTTTTTTCGGATCAACGCCGTCTGCCATCAACGCCAGCTCAAGGGTGCAGACCGGGCTGCGCCACAGTCCACGACGGCCCTTGAATTTGGCGGTGTCCCAGAAATCCGTCCAGTTGGTGGGTGCCGCTTTACCGGCAAAGCTGTCGGTACGGTAGCCGAGTGCCAGCGCATAGATGCTGACGCCACCGAACTGCGGGGTGATCGAGCCTTTAACGTAGTTTTCCGGGTCCGGCACCTGAATATGCAGATCTTCCAGATAGGGTTTCGGCATCTTGTTCAGACGCACCAAATGCTCCGGATTGAGCAACGCCACGTCGAACAGATAGTTTTTGGTATCGACCATCATCTGGAACTGAGGAACCGGATCCGGCCCCAGGACGGTATTAATAATTTTGATGCCGGTGGCTTCTTCAAACGGCTTATAGAAGGCTTTGCCGAAGCCCGCGCCATACGGGCCGCCCACATCCGCCACCGTCAGGGTGGTGACTTCCGCCGCGCGTGCCGGACGGCTGATAATCATCGGCGCAACGGCGGCGGTGACCGCCGCTCCCATGCCGAGTTTGAGTGCATCACGACGCGAATACCCTTTGTTCTCTTTCATTCTGATTCCCCTGCTGCATAGCAAAATGGTGTGAATGGCCGACCCAAAAGCCGCTGTTTTTTTACTGTGTTTCTCGTTCGATGATGGCCCGATTGACCGTAACGATCAGTTGTTCAATATCGGCCTCCGCAAAGCGCTGACGGAACCGGCGATCAAAGGTGGTGAAAATGCTGAAGAACGAGTTTTTGCAGTGCTCAAGCATGCGGTCAGCATCGGGCGCGCTGACGGAGAGTTGGGCCTGCAGGAATCGGGTGAAGGCTTCACGGGCGACCGGGTTTTCCAGCACAAATATCGGCTGGGTATCGCGCGAAATCAGGCGGTAACGCGCCACGTCGCTGAGGCATTTCACCTCAGCCTGCAACGGGAATTCGCGGGAGTTTGGCCCAACGCTCAGCGTTATCTGCCCCTCTTCCAGGATCCACTGCTGACGGCCGGTATCGTAGTAACGCAGGTCATCGGCGGAGACGGCCAGCGTGATGCGGCGCGCTTCACCTGGCTGAAGGTCGACCTTACTGAATGCCCGCAATTCCTGCACCGCACGGGCGCGCTTCGAGGTGTCGTAATGGCTGTAAAGTTGACAGATTTCTTTGCCGGCGCGTGTGCTGGTGTTTTTCAGCGTGAAGCTGACGTTGACGGTGTCATCCTCGCGTAAGCTCTGCACATCCAGCGCGATGTCGCTGTAGGTAAACTGGCTGTAGCTCAGGCCGAAACCAAACGGGAACAGCGGTTCCACTTTACGGATGTCATACCAGCGATAGCCGACAAAGATGCCTTCGCTGTAATAATGACGGCCGTTTTCGCCAGGGTAGCTGTGCCAGCCCGGGATATCGTCAATACGCTGCGGGAAGGTAACGGTCAGCTTGCCGCACGGGTTTACCGCACCAAACAGCACGTCGGCCACGCCGCCGCCCATCGCCTGACCGGCATAGAAGGTTTCAACCACGGCACTCACCCGGTCCAGCCACGGCATTACCACGGCATCCGGGTTCGCCAGCACCACGATCACCCGATCGTTGACCGCCGCCAGCGCGCTAATCAATGCATCGTGACCGTGCTGCAAGCCGAGCGTGCGGCGGTCGGAACCTTCGCCGTCATAACCGTCTTCGCTGTTAACAAACACCACGACATAGTCGGCTGACTGTGCAGCCGTGCAGGCCTCAGCGCGTAATGCCTGCTCATCAGTGAACTCGTCACCGGCTCCCTGACACCAGTTCACAGCAATGGTGTCGCCGCAATAACGGAGGATTTCGTCGTAAGGGATATCGACGCGAGTCGGGGTGGTGGTGGCGCAACCGGAACCCTGAATAACCGGTTTTTTCGCACCTTCACCGACAATCAGCAGCTGGCGGCAGCGTGTGGCTTCCAGCGGCAGCGTCTGATTTTCGTTTTTCAGCAGGACAATTGATTCGGCCACCATCTTACGGGCCAGCGCATGATGCGCATCGACATCAACCTGCGTCTCAGGACGTTCTGCGGATTTGGCCCGGTGCACCAGGCTCAGGATCCGCTCCGCGCTGCGCTCGGCCTCTTCACGCGGCACCTCACCGGATTTGATCGCGTTGATCAGACTGGCCTTGCGCGTCTCGCTTTCTGGCATATCCAGATCGTTACCCGCCAGTAACGACGCCGGACGATCTTTGATGCCGTGCCAGTCCGCGACCACGACGCCTTCAAAGCCCCATTCAGACCGCAACACATCGTTCAGCAACCAGCTATTTTCGGCAGTATGTACGCCATTCAGGCGGTTATAAGAACTCATTACCGTCCACGGCTGCGACTGCTTAACCGCACGTTCAAAGCCGCGCAGATAGATTTCACGCAGCGCACGTTCCTCGACAATTGAGTCCATGCTGGTACGCTCAACTTCGGAGTTATTACAGGCAAAATGCTTCAGCGACGCGCCAACGCCGCGCTGCTGTAACCCGTTGATCACCCCGGTAGCAATTTCTCCGCTGATCAACGGATCTTCGGAATAGTATTCATAGCTGCGGCCACCCAGCGGCGTGCGGCGGATGTTAATCCCTGGCCCCAGCAGCAGGTTTACGCCAAGCCGCTGGCACTCTTTGCCGAGCGCATCGCCCAGCGTTGCCGCCAGCTCAACGTCCCAGCTACAGGCAAAGCTGGAGCCATTAGGGAAGCAGGTGGCAGGCCGCATGGTGCCCCAGGCCACCTCCACATCTTTTGCGCGCTGGTTGACCACGTTCAGGAAGGCTTCAAAGTCCTGGCCGCCCTTCTCGTCCTGCTCAATTTGCTGGATTGAGTAGCGCACACCGTAGGTGCCGTCGGTCATGATCATATGCGGGATGCCGAGCCGGACGTTGGCTTCGGTCTTCCACATGCCATGTCCGCTGAGAATGTCGCCCAGCTCTTCGGGCGTCATCGCTTTCGCCAGAGATAAAAATTCCCCTTGCTGAATGAATGCAGTGCTCATGCCTTAATATTCCTGTCATGGAGGCGTGGCTGACGACGCCACAGAATTCGCTGGCATTCACTATGTACTGAGGCGAAACAAGGAGGAAAGTAGTAATTTGTTTGCCACTAAACTTAAAAAAACTAGGTCAGTATTTATTCTGCATAAAAAAACTATTTATCCGCTGAATTCGGTTCAGACGGGCAGAAATAAACGCTCACTGCCCTAAAATGGCGCTAATTAATCGACGCTGATGCAGCCGTTGCACGAAATAAGAGCAGGCAGGCCGGTGAATAATAAATAATCCTTCGCCAACCTCTTTTTTTCTGTGGCACAAATATTGCTTTGATGAGTCTGCCTCGCTTTTTTGTTTTCAAAGAAAGCGCTGACATAACTAAATACTCATCAGAGAGAACACCTGCACATGGCTCATTTCACCCTCAAACAGCTCAAATATTTTATAACCGTGGTGGAACATCGCAGTATTGCCGAGGCGTCGCGCCATCTGCACATTGCCCAACCGTCCATTTCAACGGCGATTAAAAGTCTGGAGGAGAGTTTCGAACAGCAATTATTTATCCGTCATCATGCGCAAGGGGTGTCGCTAACGCCGAGTGGACGTCGCTTCTATGAAAAGGCCGCTGAGTTAATGAGAATGTCCCGGCAGTTTGAGCAGAATGCCCGTGCAGACAATGACCTGGTCGCGGGAACGCTGTCGGTCGGCTGTTTTGAAACCGCGGCACCGCTGTATATGCCCAAGCTGATCGCCGGTTTTAAGAAGCTTTATCCCAATATCGAAGTGCAGATTTACGATGGCGAGCAGCATGAGCTGACCGACGGTCTGCATCGTGGGCGCTTTGATATGGCCATTCTGTATCGTCATGAACTGGACAGCAGCATCCATGCCGAGCAGCTGAAAGCCCCGCAAAAACCCTATGCGCTGTTGCCTGCCGATCATCCGCTGGCCTTACGCAGCAGCGTGAGCCTGGAAGAGCTGAGCCATGAGCCGATGATCCTGCTGGACGTGGTGCCAAGCCGGAACTATTTCCTCGATATCTTTAAGCAGAAAGGCCTGTCGCCAAACGTGGCGTTCAGCTCACCGTCGATTGAAATGGTGCGTTGTATGGTCGGTCAGGGCTTTGGTTTTTCGCTGCTGGTGACCCGGCCATTCCCGGACTTTACCTATGATGGCAAGCGCGTGAAGCGCGTGACCATCCGCGATGAGATGGAAGGATCGTGCCTGGTGATGGCGCACTTACGCCACGCAGAACCGACGCGCCCGACGCAACTGTTTATGGAATATTGTCGCGCGCAGGAGCTGACGCCAGAACATCTCAGCGCAGCCGAGCTGCTCTCGCAGTCCGTGGCGTAAATTATTCCCGCATCGACTGGCACAGCCGCTGCAGGAAGCGGTCGCACTCTGCCAGCTGGTCGAGGCGAATAAACTCATCGGCCTTGTGTCCCTGGGCCATATCACCCGGCCCACAGACTACCGTCGGGATCCCCATCTGCTGGAACAGCCCGCCTTCGGTGCCAAACGCCACGGTACACAGGCTGTCCGGCGGCGGCAGAAGGTGCAGAACCGCCGCCAGCGCGTCGCTGCTCTCGCTCTGTAAACCGGGATAATGGCTGAGCGGACTGAAGGTGATGCGACAGTCTGGCGAGACCCGCTGCATTTCCGGCAGCAGATGCTGTTGGCACTCGCTTTCGATTTCGTCCACCAGCGACTGCGCATCGACGCCAGGCAGCGTGCGGATCTCAAAATCGAACTGGCAGTGTGCCGGCACAATATTCAACGCCTCACCGCCCCGGATCACCCCGGTTTGCAGGGTTGAAAACGGCGGATCGAAGGCCAGGTTTTGCTGTGTTTTTAATTTTTCCGCCAGCGCCATAAGCTGCTGAATGATCCGCACCGCGTACTCGATAGCATTCACTCCCTGCGGCGTATAGGCGGAATGACCCGCCAGGCCAGTCACCTCACAGCGCAACGCGATTTTGCCTTTATGCCCAAGGATCGGCCGCATGTTGGTCGGCTCACCGACGATGCAGGCTGCCGGCAGTACCGGCACCCTGGCCAGATGCGCCAGAAGGGCCGGCACACCTTTGCAGCCCACCTCTTCATCATGGCTGAATGCCAGCCACACCGGCAGACGCAACGGCTGAGCAACCAGCTGCGGGACCAGCGCTAATACCGCAGCCAGCCAACTCTTCATGTCGGCCGTGCCGCGACCGTACAGACAGCCATCGGCTTCACGCAGCTGGAAAGGATCGCTTTGCCACTGCTGCCCGTCCACCGGCACCACATCGGTATGCCCGGAGAGCACGATGCCAGCGCGTTCCTGCGGACCAATCACCGCCAGCAGATTAGCTTTTTCCCCGCTGGCATCGGTCAAAAGCTGGCTGCTGACGCCATAGCCGGACAGGTAATCCTGCACCCAGACCATCAGCGCCAGATTGCTGTTGCGGCTGACGGTATCAAAGGCGATCAGCTCCGCCAGCAGCTCGCGGGTGGTCAGATTATTCATCGCCCGGCACGCCGTAACGGGGTGCAGCGGCAGGATTGATCGCGCGCGTCAGATAGGCTTCACTTTGCGGCTGCCACAGCTGCCAGATCCGCGCCAGCTCGCCAATGGCATCCTCTTCAAACCAGTCCACCCGCAGATCGGTCAGCGGCCAGCTTTCACTGCTGACCACCTTCATCCCCGCCGAATAGATCGGCCCGGCTTCGCCACCGGCCTTCAGCCCGGCCTGCAAGGAGGCAATCAGGCGATCGCCCAGCGACTGGCCCGGATCGGCACAAAACTGGCGGACCATCGCCTCAATCACCTCGCGATCTGCCAACATATTGCCAGCGGCCACACAGTTCAGCCCCTGCCGGTGATGATTGATGCCCAGCGTTTTCTGGCCAGAAAAAACCGCGCTGTCACCCCTGCCGTCCAGCACCGTCACCTGCCGCCAGTCGGCGTAAGGTTCGGCATCCATCACCGCTTTCAACGCCACGTCGGCCGTTTCCCCCTGCGCCAGCCGGGCAAGAATTCTCGGCCCCAGGGCCGGTAAGGTAATGTTCTGGCTGGACACCGCGCCCACGCCGCTCATCACCCACGGGCAGCGTGCGGCAACGGCCAGGCTGGATGAGCTGAGTGCAATACCATACTGCCCGCTGCGCGGGCAAAAACCGGCGATGGAAAAGGTCATGTTATGCCTCCGGGATCACGGCGATGACATCAATTTCCACCAGCCACTGCGGCTGGGCCAGTGCTGAAACCACCAGACCGGTAGAGATTGGGAAAACGCCCTTCAGCCACTCGCCCACCACCAGATATACCGGCTCACGGTAGCGCGGATCGATAATGTAGGTCGTGGTTTTGACGATATGGCTGAGATCGCTGCCCGCTTCTTCCAGCAGCTGTTTGATATTTTTCATTGCCTGCCCGGCTTGTAGGCCGGCATCACCGAGCCCAACCAGATTGCCATCGAAATCCGTCCCGACCTGCCCGCGCACATACACCGTATTGCCGGCACGCACCGCCTGACAAAGATCGTTATTCAGCGCCTGATTAGGATAGGTGTCTTTCGTGTTAAACATGCGGATACGGGTATGGGTTGGTTGACTCATGGTCGGTTCCTTCAGTAGCCAATAATGAACCGAGCCAGCAGCATCGCGCGAAAATTTTCGCGCATTGGACCGGCTCAGAATATCCGTCCATTCTTGGTGATTGCCGGAGAGAAAATAAATAAGGATTTTTATCTTCCGGCAATAACTAAAAACTGGCCTCTCGCAGACGCGTTTTTTTAATGCCAAAGGATAAAAAAATACGCATTTATTTTTGACGCTGGCCGTGAACATACTTAAAGCTAGTTAATTAAGGAGCTGGCTATGTCCGCCACTGTTAAAGAAGTGCCGCTTATTACCCGGGAAGCCTTTATTAGCGCGATGGAAAGCTGTGTCACCGGCGTGCACATTGTGGCCACTGACGGGCCAGCCGGCAGAGAGGGAGCAACTCTCAGCGGTATGACGGCCATTTCAACCGAGCCAGGGCTGTTGATGATCTGCCTTAACCGCACCAGTTCACTGTGCAGCGCCATAGAAGAAAATCGTGGTTTCAGTGTTAATGTACTGGCCGAAGGGCAAAAAATGGCCGCACACGCGTTTTCAACATTTGCGCAGGGTGAGCCGCAATTTGCCGACTCCCACTGGACCATCAGTCCGGAGGGAACGCCGCTGCTGCAGGGCGCCATTGCCAGTTTTGATTGCCGGTTGCATCAGCAGTTGGCGGTGAATGATAAGGTGTTACTGGTTGGCGAAGTCAGCGCGGTGTATCGCCATTACGGCGTGCCGCTGGCACGACAGGCGCGCCAGTATGTGCTGATCCAACGCGATCAATACTGACAGCGGATCGATGTTGTCCTGAAAGGCGGCAAAATTTCGGCATAGCGGAACCACAGAGTGAGGAACGATGAGAACCATCATTTTTGATACTGACATTGGCGTAGATGACGCCTTTGCGCTGGCTTACGCTGCCAAAACGCAGACCATTCTCGGCATTACCACCGTCTTCGGTAATGTGCCGGTCGATCAGGCAGTGAAAAATGCAAGGCTGTTTTCACAGCATATTGGGCTGAATGTGCCGATCTTCCGTGGCTGCTCCCGACCACTTGCCCTGTCGCCGATGGTCAACAGTACTACCGTGCACGGCGGAGATGGCCTGGGCGATGTGCTGACAAATCCGTTTGACGGCCAGGCCGACAATGCCATCAGCTTTATCATCGACAGCGTGAAAGCCCATCCGGGAGAGATCACCCTGGTGGCTATCGGTCCGCTGACCAACATTGCGACCGCGATCAATCTGGCGCCAGAGATTATTCCGCTGGTCAAAGAACTGGTGATTATGGGCGGTGCTTTTGGCACCAACGGGCACGCCGGGAACGTAACGCCGCACAGCGAATTCAATATCTGGAAGGATCCGCATGCTGCCGATCAGGTTTTCGCCTCAGCATTGCCGTTGGTGATCCTGCCGCTGGATGTGACGCATGAAGTGCTGATCACCGGCGAGGAGATCCGCGCGCTGAACGTACCGGTGCTGACCAGCATCTCCAAAGGCTATCTGAAATACAGCCTTGAGCGCGAAGGGTTTGAAGGTATGGCATTGCATGACACGCTGACCCTGTCCTGGCTCAGTCACCCCGAGCTGTTTACCACGGTCAATGCCCCGATCAGAGTGGTCACAGAAGGGATCACCCTTGGGCAGACGGTGCGGAAAACCACGGAGCTGGCCTCACGGTTTAACCCGTATCAGCACTGCCGCGCGCAGACCCTGTGTCTGGAAGTGGACGCCGAAAAGGTGAAACAGGCTTTTCTCAGCTGTTTACGGCAGTCGGCGCAGCGTTGAGGTCGACGGCTTCGGTTTAAAGCAAAGGCTTGCTGGCGATCTGCTCGCTAAGAAAATCCAGGAAGCAGCTGATCCGCACCGATAAGGTGGTGTTGCGGTAGTAGACCGCGTGGATCGGGTGATGCATCTCGCGCGTCAGGTCATCCAGCACGGTAACCAGCCTGCCGCTGGCGCGATCCTCGCGACTGAGAAAATCGGAGATGCGCACGATCCCCTGCCCGTAAACCGCCAGCTGCCTGAGCGTTTCCCCACTGGAAGCCGACATCGTCGGTTTGATTTGCAGCGGCTCTCCTTCACTCTTCCACACCGGCCAGACGTTATGACGATCTAACTGGCTGAAGCCCAGCAAACGGTGATCGTCCAGATCCTCCACGCGGGTTGGCACGCCATATTTCGCCAGATAGTCCGGGCTGGCCACCAGCCGCAACCGGCTGCTGCCTAATGCCCTGGCATGAATACTGGAATCCCTGAGTTCACCAATCCGGATGGCGATATCGGTCTGCTGCTCCAGCAGATCGATCACCAGATCGTCGGTATTCAGTTCAAGCTGGATCAATGGATAGCGCGCGGTGAATTCGTCCAGTAACGGCACGATCACATGCAGCATAAACGGCGTGGCGGCATTCACCCGCAAGCGGCCAGAAGGGATTTCACGACGCTGAGCAATCTGCTCCTCGGCGGTTTCGACCGAACGCAGGATCTCCCGCGCGTGCTCCAGAAATATCTGGCCCTCTTCGGTCAGGGCGATGCGTCGGGTGGTACGGTGCAATAAGGTGGTCTGCAGCTTCTTTTCCAGCCTGCTCAACGCACGGCTGATGCCGGAAGTGGTCTGGCTCAGCTGCTCGGCGGCAGCGGTGATCGAACCGGTATCGACAACCACGACCCAGGCCCGCAGTTCTTCAAGCGTGATTTTCAAGGATGGCCTTAGCGAAAGTGAGGACCGGCTGAGTATATCCCAGAAACTGCGAAGGTATTTTCACTAATTTGCTGCGTGATGCTGGCATGACAATGCTGCTGCTCTGCCGGCAGCATAAAAGGAAGCAAGGTCAAAACAATAAGAATAACTGATTAACCTTCCCTATCATGACAATCAAACTAACACGTTAGTAACAGATTCAACCTGTCATTAAAGAGCTTACCGTTCCTATTACCAGATTAACTAACCCCAATAACTTACTGAATCCTTGTAAATAAAATTATCTAGGGTGCTTTTTGCTTAATGTGAAAGAGATGATATCCTGTTGTTTGTAACTCTGGAACGCGTGGCTTAGCTGTTCAATTATTCTTGATAATCTAACCATCATAGGGAATGACATATGGCTCTTTATGGGATGAATCCTGAGAAAAACTTACCAGGCTATGACTTTGCACGAATGGCGGGTAAGGGTGCAGCAGATTTCAATTTCAAAGCATTGGGTGCCGCCATGGACTGCACCCGCGCTTTTTATCAAGCCGGAATCGTTTATTTCGATGGCCATCAGCGTTACCTGGTGCGCCCCAGCCAACGACATCCCAACGGGCAAAGCGGTGTCGTATCGCATGTGATCGTGACTAAAGTAATCTCTCATCCTTCAGCTTACAGTGCGGGCAAAGCATTAACTGAAGCAGTCTCATTCAATTCGATGGGAACTGAAATCGCGTCGACCGTAATTTCATGTGGGGCGATGATAATTACTGGAGCTGTGATGGTTGCAGGGACTGCGGCAACACCACTTACTGCAGGCGGCGGCAGCGTACTGGCCGCTATCGGTTATGCGGGAACCGTTGCAACCGGGTTGCAATGCATCAATGGCCTATATCGTGTTTATGATTTGGTTGAAAACGGTGGTGAAAATATTACCTGGCTTGACTCCCAGGAGTGGTATGTAGCTACCTCAACATCGTTAGATGTTATTTCGCTTGCCAGTGCTGGCGGGGCGTTAAAAGAAGCCATTGCGACCTGGCGGGCGATGAAATCGGTCTCTTCATTAAAAGCCACTGAATGGCTAAAAAGTTATCCGCGACAGGATCGCGCCCGCTTGACAGAATTGATCATACGCACGCAAAATCCCGGTATTAGTAATAAAGAAATTAAGGCAGTCATCCGCGCAGGTCTTTATCCAAAACGTTTTCCAGTCGCGCCGATACAGAAAGAGCTATCCCGACAATTAGGACAAGTTGTTACCAGTGCAGCATCGCTGGCTGGAAGTGCGGTAAGTGGAGTAATAGCTGCCCCAGCCAATATTCCACGCACCGGTAAATACATTGTCGGCACCATTCAATCTTTGGCGGTTTTTTGATGCGATTTCTTTCACTGATAACCGGAAGTGTCTTTTACGATCTTTTAGTGCATGGCCGGGAGATCGAACGTGCTATCGCGCGTCAAGACGCTCATATGTTGAACCATTCCACGCCAGAACTGGAGCGCTATTTCTCACGTCCTGGCAGCGAACTTCCCCGACAAAATGCCTTCCCAATAGCCACGTTATTCCCGCTATTTCTGGTGGCTTTTGCCTTCAACCTGTTGCCCTTCCTGCACACTCTGCCCGGATTATCACCGCAGCTTCATGCGCTGAGCTTCTTTGCGCCGTCACTGGTAATGCTCGTCGCGTTAATAACCGCAGGCGTACTTGTGGCTCGTGGTTTCACCGCAGGGCTGACAGGATTCTTATCGCTGTTCCTCATTTTGCTTGCGCTGACGGTATCACAACTACTCAGTCAGCTGCTGGCCGGAGCTGGCTCCGTGTGGCCTCTGGCGATTGCCGCACTTGCGCTACTGTGTTGCAGACGGATTTTCAATAGCCGGGGGTTTGTGCTGTTTGCGGTTTATTGTCGCACCCAGCGTCTCGCTAACCTGGCGCGCAAAGTGCGCACCAGGGGCGATTAACATTTTTAGGGGCTGAATGGGGTCGGGATGACTTTTTCGACCCTACTTGCTCAACTGCGCCTGCGCGTCTTTTAACTCTTCGTTAGCGCTGTCCAGTTTCTTCTGCTGTTTGGCAATTTTCTTGCTGTTGCCGCTGGCCTGCGCTTCACGCAGATCGGCTTCGCGCTCGGCGACTTTGGCCTGCTTCTCGCTGACCTTCTGTTGGCGATCGGCCAGCAGACCTTCATTAGTGCAGTGCTGATCGATCTCTTTCAGCGCTTTTTCCAGGCCCGCTTTCTGTGAACTGTTGCCATGGGCATCGGCATACTTAATTTGTTCGACAACCTCTGCGCGTTTAGCGGAGCAGCCGGTTGCCGGTTCCGCGGCCTGGGCTGAACCCAACACCATCAGCAGCGAAGTCAGTAGAATGATTTTTTTCATGGTTTAGCCTTCCTCATTAGCCTTTGGACACATTATCGATAGCGGCCTGAGCACACTGCTCATCCAGATTTCCGCCTGGTGCACCACCCACGCCTACCGCGCCGATCACCTGGTCACCATCACGCAGCGGCAAACCACCAGCCAGCAACAGGAAACCCGGGATGTCACGCATATTGGCGGCACCGGCGTTCGACTGCGCGGCTTCCATCACTTTGCCAGAGGCATTTTTCGCGCTCAGCGCGGTGAAGGCCTTCATGCGGCTGGCTTCAACGGTGTGCGGGCCGGCGTTATCCATGCGCTGCAGGGCTTTCACGTTGCCGCCACGATCGAGGACGGTCACGCTGACGTTATATTTTTTCGCCGAACAGGACTGAATGACGGCAGACGCCAATTCATTGGCCTGCTGCAGAGAAATGTTTTTTTCAGTCAGCGACGCGGCATGTACCGGCAGTGCGCTAAAGCAGGCCAGTACGGCCAGAGCAGAAAGGGTCTTTTTCATCTCAGTATTCCTGTTTTCGGTAAGTGGACCCTATTCTGCAGGAAACGTCAGAGGCGAACTATTCGGTGGATTACCCATCGTGCCTGGTAGATCTACCAGGTTCAGACAGGGTTTGCAGCCGGGCATACTGCCAGACCAGCGTTGCCAGGTTATTGACCTCAAGGCGGGCAAAGATCGAGGCACGATGCGCTTCGGCGGTACGCGGGGAAAGCGCCAGCGTCTTAGCGATCTCTTTGGCGCTCTGCCCTTCGACCAGCAGCGCCAGCACCTCGCGCTCACGGTTCGTCAACTGAGCAAACTTATTCTCCAACTGCTGCCGTTCCTGCCGTTGCCCGGCGCGCAGTTCGCTCTCTTTGAAGGCCTCGCTGATGCACTCAATCAGCGCATCGCTGTCGATGGGTTTGGTAAAAAACTCCCAGGCACCGTGCTGGAACGCCCGGCGGCACAGGTCGATAGTGCCGTGGCCGGTCATCAGGATCACCGGCAGCAGCGGATAGTGACGGGACGTCTCTTCCAGCCAGCTCAGCCCGCTTTTTCCCGGCATGCGGATATCCAGCAACAGGCAACCGGTCAGCGAGGGCGTGACCGACGCGTCGCTTTCAAAGGCGGCAATGCTGTCGAAGGTGTTAACCTGCCAGCCCAGCGTCTGCAACAGAAAGCTCAGGGATTCCCTGATCGACGCATCATCGTCAATCAGCCAGATAGGTGACTCGTTCATTGCTTCTCCCAAAGCTGAAAACGCAGGTGTATGCAGGCTCCGCCAGCCTCATGGTTCGACAGGCGAATCGTCCCGTTCATGCGTAATACCAGGGTTTCCGCCAGCGTCATCCCCAGCCCGATCCCCTCGGCGCGGGTGGTGTAGAACGGCATCAGCGCCTGCTTCAGGCCCTCTTCCGAAAATCCTTTCCCGCCGTCGGTCAGCGTTATCAGCACGCTGCGATCGTCCACCCTGCAGTGTACCCGTACCCAGCCTTTGCGCTGCGCGCTCTGCGCCTGCACCGCATTGCTTAACAGATTATGCAGCACCTGCTCCAGCCACAGGCGGTCGGCGCGCACCAGCGGTGCTGGCGTAACAAAATCGCGCTGCACGGCTATCTCGCCTTCGCGGATCTCCCGCGCCAGCAGATCCTCGACATGCCCCCACAGACGTTTCACGTCCACCGCTTCCATCTTTACTTCACGTTGTTCAAGGTGATCGCGGAAGCGCTGCAGCAGTAAGGCAATGCGCTGAGTCTGGCTTAAGGCGCCCTCAAGCGCTTTCGGCAGCAGGCTGAGATCGCCCTTCGCCACCAGCCTTTGCGCGCCCTGTAACCAGGTCTGGATGGCGGTCAGCGGCTGATTGATCTCATGCACCATGCCCGCCGTAATTTCGCCTAGCGCGTTGAGCTGTGAATGCTGATAAAACTGCGCGCGGCGATCGGCCTGGCGCTGGCGCTGCAGCTGATGCAGCAGCAGAACCAGCCCACTGAGCAGCAGCGCCAGCAGTAACGAAGGCCATATTTTGACTGCCGCCCAGTTTGCCGACGCGTCAGCGGTCAGCGTAAACGGCTGGATCTCCTGGGCAAAGGTCGTCGACCAGTGCCAGATCCCGCCAGACTGCCCGCTGCCTGCGGTGAGCAGCACGTTTTCCTGCCAGCTTAACGTCAGATGGCTGAACTGAGCCTGCTGCAATGCCGCGGCGATGACCGGGCGAAAGTCCACCAGCTCGCGGACATTCTGCCAGGGATTATTCAGCCAGTAACGGCCATTATCAGCAAGGGTAATCCGCACTTCTTCAGAGCTTCCGCCAGGCAGGGGTTCAATGGCGACAATTTGCGGGAATTTGTGATTAAGCGCTTTGGCATCGCTGCCGGGTGAGATCAGCGGCAATACCGCCGCATTCTGCGTCAGCCGGTACGCAATCTGCAGCTCCACTTCCTGAAACGCCTTATTGAGCGCTTTCCATTGTTGATACAGCTGGATGCCGGGCACCACCATCAGCGGGATCGCCATCAGCAGTAACCAGATGATCAGGCTGCGTTTTATCAGCGGAAATGTCACCAAAAGATCCTTAATCAGCACATTGGCGGCAGATTAGCCTGTATTATCGCCAGGGATCAACTAAACGGACAGAGAATAAGGGAAAGGGTAAATGTCGCGGCCATCACAAAATTGGCCGATTGCGGTTAAGGACATGTTAACTTCCGGGAGGATCCCTTAGCATAAGCCGGTTAATTAATTATCTGGAGCACTGTGATGTTTAAAGGACTTTCCCCTGTTGTTTGCCTGTCTGCCGTACTGACATTGACCTCTGCTGACGCTTTTTCTGCCCCGACGCTGAGCAGTGAACAGATCAAGAGCGTGGTCGATGGCCAGATTGCCCCGCTGCTTAAAGCCCAGCAGATCCCCGGCATGGCCGTGGCAGTGATCTATCAGGGTCATGCCTGGTTCTTTAACTATGGCGTGGCGGAAGTGAAAAGCGGCCGCCCGGTTTCTGCCAGCACTATTTTTGAGCTGGGCTCGGTCAGCAAAACCTTTACCGGCGTGCTGGGCGGATATGCCGTGCAGAGCGGGCTGATCAAGCTCGATGATCCGGTGGCGAAATACAGTGCAGAATTGTCCGGTAAACAGTGGCGCGATATCACCCTGCTCAACCTCGCCACCTATACGGCGGGCGGATTGCCTCTGCAGGTGCCTGATGCGGTCACCGACCAGAAATCGCTGTGGAATTACTATCAGCAGTGGCAACCACAGTGGAAAGCCGGAACTATGCGCAACTATTCCAACGCCAGCATTGGCCTGTTTGGACTGTTAGCCGTGGCGAAATCCAACAGCAGCTTTGCTTCGCTGATGCAGCAGCAGGTTTTCAACCCGTTAAGCCTGACCCACACCTACCTTCGCGTGCCCGAATCCGCTCAGGCTGACTACGCCTGGGGCTATAAAAATGGCCAGCCGCTGCGCGTGACGCCGGGTCCATTGGATGAACAGGCGTATGGCGTGAAGTCCAGCGCGCAGGACATGGCGAAATTTTTACAGGCCAATATCGATCCCGACAGCCTGCCATCTGAGGATGCGGTGCTGAAAAAATCGCTGCTGACCGCGCAGAAAGGCTATTACCAGGTGGGGAATTTCCGGCAGGGACTTGGTTGGGAGATGTATGACTGGCCGACCGATCCGCAGACGATTATTGCCGACAGCGCCAATGACGTTGCCCTGAAGCCACGTGAAGTCCACGCGCTGGTGCCGGCCCGTGCGGCAACGCCCGCCAGCTGGATCCATAAGACCGGCAGCACCAATGGTTTTGGCACTTACATTGCTTTTATCCCTGCGGAGAAGCTCGGGATTGTGATGCTGGCGAACAAGAACTACCCGAACCCGACTCGCGTGGAAGCCGCGGCGAATATTCTGCAGGCATTGCGCTGAGGCATTAACCCGCCAGCGTTGACGCAATAAAAAGGCCCGGACGGTTTCCTGTCCGGGCCTTGTTTATATCGGCGTTAGATTACGCTTCGATATCCGCCGTATGGCCGTTTTCCTGCAGCCAGTTGCGGCGATCTTCCGAACGCTTTTTCGCCAGCAGCATATCCATCACCGCCATGGTCTTCTCCACTTCATCATCTTCAACCGTCAGCTGAACCAGGCGACGGGTGTTCGGATCAAGGGTAGTTTCACGCAGCTGTAAGGGGTTCATCTCGCCCAGCCCTTTAAAGCGCTGTACGCCAGGCTTGCCCTTTTTACGCTTGAGCTGATCGAGAATACCGGCTTTCTCTTCTTCATCCAGCGCGTAATAGACCTCTTTACCCAAATCGATGCGGTAAAGCGGCGGCATCGCCACGTAGACGTGGCCGTTTTTCACCAGCGTGCGGAAGTGACGCACAAACAGCGCGCACAGCAGCGTGGCGATATGCAAGCCATCGGAGTCCGCATCCGCAAGGATACATATTTTGCCGTAACGCAGCTGGCTGAGATCTTCGCTGTCTGGATCGATGCCAATCGCAACCGAGATATCATGCACTTCCTGTGAGGCTAACACCTCATCCGAAGAGACTTCCCAGGTATTGAGGATCTTACCTTTCAGCGGCATGATCGCCTGATATTCACGATCGCGGGCCTGCTTGGCCGATCCGCCTGCGGAATCCCCTTCCACCAGGAACAGCTCGGTGCGGTTAAGATCCTGCGCGCTACAGTCGGCCAGTTTGCCGGGCAGTGCCGGGCCGCTGGTCAGCTTCTTACGCACCACCTTTTTGGCGGCACGCATACGCCGTTGCGCGCTGGATACTGCCATTTCGGCCAGCATCTCAGCGGTCTGAATATTCTGGTTCAGCCACAGGCTGAAGGCATCCTTCACCACGCCCGAAACAAAGGCCGCGCACTGACGTGAAGACAGGCGCTCTTTGGTCTGGCCGGCAAATTGCGGATCCTGCATTTTGACCGACAGCACGTAAGCACAGCGATCCCAGATATCTTCCGCAGACAGCTTCACGCCGCGCGGCAGGATATTGCGGTATTCGCAAAACTCACGCATCGCATCCAGCAGGCCCTGACGCAGTCCGTTGACGTGCGTCCCGCCCTGCATAGTCGGGATCAGGTTGACGTAGCTTTCGGTCAGCAGCTCGCCGCCTTCCGGCAGCCACAACAGCGCCCAGTCCACCGCTTCCACATCGCCGGCGAACGCGCCGACAAATGGCCGCTCTGGCAGCGTAGGCAGACCGTTTACCGCTTCACACAGGTAATCGGTCAGGCCATCGGCATAGCACCAGGTCTGTTCTGTGTTGTTCACGTTGTCTTTGAAAACAATTTCAACGCCCGGACAGAGTACCGCTTTTGCCTTCAGCAAATGGCTGAGGCGCGAAACGGAAAATCGTGGGCTGTCGAAGAAGTTCACGTCTGGCCAGAAGCGGACGCGGGTGCCGGTGTTGCGCTTACCCACGGTGCCGGTGACGTGCAAATCTTCCACTTTATCGCCGTTTTCGAAGGCCATTTCATAGACTTCGGCATTACGGCGAACCGTCACTTCCACTCGGGTGGAAAGGGCGTTAACCACCGAGATCCCCACGCCGTGCAGGCCGCCAGAGAACTGATAGTTTTTGTTGGAGAATTTACCGCCGGCGTGCAGACGACAGAAGATCAGCTCAACGGCTGGAACACCCTCTTCCGGGTGAATATCCACAGGCATGCCGCGGCCATCGTCGATAACTTCCAACGATTGATCGGCATGCAGGATCACTTCGACGCGTTTGGCATGGCCCGCCAGCGCCTCATCGACGCTGTTATCGATCACTTCCTGACCTAAGTGGTTAGGACGTGATGTATCGGTGTACATCCCCGGACGGCGACGAACGGGTTCAAGGCCGCTGAGTACCTCAATGGAGTCAGCGTTATAGCTGGATTGAGTCATCGTATAAATCTGATTGGTGGCTAAAAGTGAGAAGCCAGTCGCCGCGACTCACGTCAGCCGGAGGACAAGCCCAGGAAGTCGAGGATCGGGGAGAAATGGCGTTCGAATCCGATAAAAGCATGATTGCCGCCCTCTTCAACCGTCTGGCGGCAGGCACTGTAGTAGTCCAGGGCCTGACGGTAGTCGAGCACTTCATCGCCCGTTTGTTGCAGCAACCAGAGCAAATCCGGTGACTTTAACGGGTCAATCTGCATCATTTTCAGATCGTAAATATGGCGTGACTCTAACACATATTGCTGGCCGGTGTATGGGTTCTCGTTGTTGCCCAAATAATCCGCCAACAGCTCAAAAGGCCGCACCGCCGGGTTCACCACCACCGCCGGAAGATGGAAGCGTTGTGACAGCCAGGTGGCGTAATAGCCGCCTAACGAAGAGCCGACAATGCCGACCTGTTCACCGGATGCAGACATCAGCCAGTTCTCCAGCATCTGCGCGGCTTCGCCAGGAAAAGCAGGGAGTTGCGGCACATGCACCCTGAGATCGGGATGGTGAGCGGCCAGCCATTCACGGAACTGGGTGGCTTTGGCTGACTGCGGGGAACTGTTAAAGCCATGCAGATAAAGTAGCGTGGCCATCCGTCAGTATCCTTCCGAATCGGGATCGGGACTGAAGGCCCGCGTCGCCAGGCGTTCAACCTGCGTTTCCACCCGACCGTCCGGCAGAAGATCCAGCCAACGCCAGCCCGGCGCTTCGGAATCAATGGTGAAATTGGTGCAATGGGGTTTGAACTGCACGCAGGTCGACGGTGTCGCCAGCAGGCGGCGTCCGTTCCAGTTCAGATCGAGATCCTGATGAATATGGCCGCACAGTAGCGTGGTGGCCAGCGGGTATTTTTGCAGCACCGCATCCAGCGAATGGGGATTGCGCAGGCTGTGTTGATCCAGCCAGGTACAGCCAGAAGGCAGCGGATGGTGATGCAACAGCACCAGCGTGTGACGATGCGGTTCTTTCGCCAGCGTATTCTCCAGCCATTCCAGCTGATAGTCGCTGAGCATGCCGTGCGGCACGCCAAACACCTGGCTGTCTAACAAGACAATCTGCCAGCTGTCGCCGATCAGCACATGTTTCTCATCGGCAATCTGCGACTCGGCCAATGTACTGAACATCGCGGGCTGGAAATCGTGATTTCCTGGCAACCAGACGCAGGGCGCGGGCAGGCGCGCAATACCCTCAGCGAAATGCTGATAGGCTTCGACAGTATGATCCTGAGCCAGATCGCCCGTAGCGACAATCAAATCATAGTGACGGGGGCTGGCGGATATCGCCTGCAGTACCGCGTCATAACTGGCCCAGGTGTTCACACCCAGCAGCGTTTCGTCTTTACCTGCAAAGAGGTGGGTATCGGTTATCTGTAAAATCCTGACCGTAGACCCACCCGCCGCAGGAAGTAGTAGCCGGCTATCCAATCAAAATCCTTAGGGTTAACGCCATCTCAGTTGTCTGTCTTAACAAACCGGTACGGCCATCGCGCCATGCGCTAAACAGTAGCGCAACCAGTCTGCAAGGAACTGGTTTATCTGATGCTTTTCATCACGCTGATGGAGCTTTTTATTAGGATAATCATAGCGCGCTTTAAAGCGATAGATCTGTTGCGTTGAACACACTTCCGCAACCATCGCGTCGTGATACAGCCTGACGGACATGGCAGGCAGGCTCCAGTAGCTGACGGCCGGCGCGGTTTGCTTCACTTCCACCAGCGTGGTGTAACGCGTCGATTCCTGGATGGTGACAGAATAATGGGCACCGTTCACCTGATAGGTCACTGACTCTCCCGCCTGGTCTTCTTTAGGCAGCAGGCGACGCAGCTGGGCGAAATTGGTTTCGCACACGCGCATCATTTCAGGGAAATCAGGTACATAGCGCTTTATCATTCGGTTTTCCACTCGTTGCGTAATTTTTTATGGTGCAGTTCAAGCCATTGCAAAGCGATGACAGAGGCTGCGTTGTCTATTTTCCCCTCTTCCACCCACTGGTAAGCCTGCTCACGGCTGACCACATGGACAAGAATATCCTCATTCTCTTCCTCCAGACCGTGGTTTCCCTTCGCCACGCTGGCATCCACTTCTCCCACCAGGATATGCAACCGCTCGCTGGTGCCGCCAGGACTGGCCAGATAGCTCAGCACCGGCTTCACGCGCGCGGGGGTGATCCCGGCTTCTTCTACTGCTTCACGCCGCACCACATCTTCATAGGTTTCGCCCGGCTCAACGATCCCGGCGACTAATTCTAACAGCCAGGGCGTCTCACTGCTGTCAAACGCGGGAATTCGGATTTGTTCGATCAGGACCACTTCGTCGCGCACGGGGTCATAGGGTAGCAGCACTGCGGCATGTCCGCGCTCAAAGACTTCCCTTTTTACTTCACCACTCATCCCACCCTTAAACAAGCGGTGACGAAATCGGTAGCTGGTGAGTGAAAAAAAACCGCTATAAAGTGTCTCTCGTGCAATAATTTCTACATCGTTTTTTGTGAAAGTCACTGGGTATTTTTTGCTGTTTTCCATCGGGGCAGCTCCATTCCGGATGAGTGCGAAAACGAGAAAAGCAACCCGAATCCGCTGAGAGTGTGGTTCTTAATGAATTATTTGAGTAAATTAGGGCAACATGGCACGTTCAGCCAACTTAACTGTTCCGTTTACTCTGCTAGAATCGGCGATTATTTTTTGGCTTACGTCAGCGCTACCATAGCAATTTTGCTGCACTACAAGGAATGCAAATGAAGAAACTGCTCCCGTTACTCATCGGCCTGAGCCTGGGCGGCTTCAGTGTCGCCAGTCAGGCAGAAAACCTGTTGCAGATTTACCAACAGGCTCGTTTGTCTAACCCCGATCTTCGCAGTTCTGCAGCAGATCGTGATGCGGCCTTTGAGAAAATCAACGAAGCCCGTAGCCCGTTGCTGCCGCAGTTAGGCCTGGGTGCTGATTATACCTATAACAACGGCTATCGCGACAGCAGTGGCCTGCATTCCAATACCACCAGCGGAACCTTGCAGCTGACTCAGACCATTTTTGACATGTCAAAATGGCGCGCGCTGACCCTGCAGGAAAAACAAGCCGGCATCCAGGATGTGACTTATCAGACTGCACAGCAGACGCTGATCCTGAACACCGCTACCGCCTACTTTAACGTGCTGAATGCGATTGATACGCTGTCCTACACGGAAGCGCAGAAACAGTCTATTTATCGCCAGTTAGATCAGACCACCCAACGCTTCAACGTCGGTCTGGTTGCCATCACTGACGTGCAGAACGCCCGCGCCCAGTATGACAGCGTGCTGGCTAACGAAGTGACCGCACGCAACGCGCTGGATAACAACGTTGAAATCCTGCGTCAGGTCACCGGCAACTACTATCCAAGCCTGGCGTCGCTGAACATTGACCGCTTTAAAACGGAAAAACCTCAGCCGGTTAACGCACTGCTGAAAGAAGCCGAAAGCCGCAACCTGAGCCTGTTGTCTGCGCGTCTGTCCCAGGATCTGGCACGCGAATCCATCCGTTCAGCCGAAACTGGCCATATGCCAACGCTGGATCTGACCGCCTCTACCGGTATGTCTAACAGCAAATACGGTGGCAGCCGCGCCAACCAGACGTCTGCGACCGATGACAGCATCACCGGTTCTAACCAGGTTGGCCTGAGCTTCTCTCTGCCGCTGTACAGCGGTGGTGCCGTCACCTCTCAGGTTAAGCAGGCGCAGTATTCATTCGTTGCTGCCAGCGAGCAGCTAGAAAGCGCGCACCGTTCTGCTGTTCAGACCGTGCGTTCTTCCTTTAACAACGTGAATGCGTCCATCAGCAGCATCGATGCGTATCGTCAGGCCGTGGTGTCTGCCCAGAGCTCCCTCGATGCGATGGAAGCCGGTTATCAGGTGGGTACGCGTACCATCGTTGATGTGCTGGATGCGACCTCCACGCTGTTCAGTGCTAAACAGCAGCTTTCCGATGCCCGCTACAGCTACATGATCAATGAGCTGAATATCAAGTCGGCACTGGGTACGCTGAACGAGCAGGATCTGCAGTCGCTGAATGCGCGTCTGGGCAAAGATGTGTCTACCTCTCCTGAGGCGGTGGCACCTGAAACCCCGGAGCAAAATAACGCGGCTGATAACGGCAATGCTGCACCGGCTCAGGTTCATGCTACGCCGGTTGCACAAAGCACCGCGCCAGCCCGTGCCAGCGGCAATCCATTCAGTAAGTAATCCCCAGAGGGGCAGCGCCTGCTGCCCCTTCACAATCAAACGTATAGCTAAGTAAAGATCCCCCTCCGTACTGCCCTCATCGCTTCATTTTTCACCGCTGTTACCCTATTCTATGCACTACCTTTGGGCACAGGACAGAACGTGATGAAACGGACTAAACAAATCAATCATGCCTCCTTTCGCAAAAGCTGGAGCGCACGACACTTAACCCCGGTAGCCTTAGCGGTCACCGCGGTCTTTATGCTTGCCGGTTGTGAACAATCGGATGAAAGCGTTTCCTTGTATCAAAATGCCGACGACTGCTCCAGCGCCAACCCGGGCAAAAGCGAGCAATGCACCACGGCGTTCAACAACGCGAAAAAAGAAGCGGAAAAAACCGCACCGAAATATGCCACACGTGAAGACTGCGTGGCGGAATTCGGTGAGGGGCAGTGCCAGCAAACCCCTGCTCAGGCGGGCGTAGGCACAACCAATAATGCCGAATCTCAGCAGAGCGGAAGCTTCTGGATGCCGCTGATGGCAGGCTACATGATGGGCCGTATGATGGGCGGCGGTTTTGGTGGACAACAGCAGCCGCTGTTCACCTCACGCGCACCGAACAGCCCGGCCAACGGCAAGTTTGTGGATGCCAGCGGTAAAAGCTTTGGCGCTGCCACACCAGGCCGCACCATGAACGTGCCGAAAACCGCCATGGCGCCGAAACCTGCCACCACCAGCACGGTCACCCGTGGCGGCTTTGGTGACAGCGTAGCTAAGCAGGCCACCGCGCAGCGTAGCAGCGCGACATCCGGTTCCCGCCGCACCTCAGGGGGCTAATGCCATGAAGCGTCTTGCTATCGCTGAACGCCCGGACTGGCGTGAAAAGGCCACCGAATACGGTTTCCGTTTTCATACCATGCACGGCGAGCCTTACTGGTGTGAGAATGCTTACTACCAGTTTACGCTCCAGCAGATTGAGAAGCTGGAGGACGTAACCAGCGAACTGCATCAGATGTGTTTACAGGTGGTGGAGAAAGTGGTGAACAGCGAAGAGCTGCTCGCCAAATTCCGCATTCCAAAACACACCTGGGACTTCGTGCGCGCCTCGTGGAAAACCAACCAGCCGTCGCTCTATTCGCGGCTGGATCTGGCCTGGGATGGCCATTCCGACATTAAGCTGCTTGAGAACAACGCCGATACGCCGACCTCGCTGTATGAAGCGGCGTTCTTTCAGTGGATCTGGCTGGAAGATCAGCAGGCGGCGGGTAACCTGCCTACCGGCAGCGATCAGTTCAATAGCCTGCAAGAGAAGCTGATTGAGCGCTTTGCCAACCTCCATCAGCAGCATGGCTTCAGCTGGCTGCATTTTGCCTGCTGTCGCGACACCGACGAAGATCGTGGCACGGTTCAGTATCTGCAGGACTGCGCCACCGAAGCCGGCTTACCGAGCGAATTTCTGTTTATGGATGAAATTGGCCTGGGCGAACGAGGCCAGTTCACCGATGTGCATGACCAGGTGATCGGCAACCTCTTCAAGCTGTATCCGTGGGAGTTTATGCTGCGTGAGGTGTTCTCTACCAAGTTGGAGGATGCTGGCGTTCGCTGGCTGGAACCGGCATGGAAAAGCATTATCTCCAACAAAGCGTTGCTGCCGCTGCTGTGGCAAATGTTCCCCAATCATCCGAATTTGTTGCCGGCGTATTTTGCCGAAGATGACGTGCCGCATATGGATAAATATGTGGTTAAGCCGTTGTTTTCGCGCGAAGGTTCGAACATCAGCATCATTGAAAACGGCAAGGAAATTGCCAGTGCCGATGGACCTTATGGCGAAGAAGGCATGATTGTGCAGCAGTTCCACCCGCTGCCAAAATTTGGCGACAGCTACACCTTAATTGGCAGCTGGCTGATCGACGATCAACCGGCTGGTATTGGCATCCGCGAAGACCGGGCGTTGATTACACAGGATCTGTCGCGGTTCTATCCGCACACCTTTATTGAATAACGCTGTTATGCCTTTCAGTTGAGCACTCCGTTAACACGGAGTGCTTCGCTGCTGCTGTTCATGTATTTCCACCCTGCTCTCAGCCCCGGTACTGCCCCTTCCCCTCCTTTTCCATCTTTCCCGGCAATTTTCTCCTTAGTTTTTTTAAAATTTGCGCTACAGGCAGTCTGATAATTGCGCTTATTCACCTCAAAAATTCCTAAGCGGTTATGCTAACATTCATCAATAATATGAAGACGAAAACGCCGAAATAAACAATCATTCAGAATGACATCAGGATAAAACACAAGGATATCAAGATCTAAAGGTGCCAATAAACGCCCTATATATCCAGTAGCGGCACCCGTAATGGATAACGCTAAAGATTAAGATCTTTATTAATCCTCTGATCGTTTTAACAAAACAAGATCTGTTCAACTAATCGTCAAAAACGATTTCATTAAGCTCTCTCCCATCTTTATCCTCATGCAAAAGTTGTTAAGAAAAATCCAGTCCTGCGGAGAAATCTTAATAACTTTATTAAAGTTGCCGCCTTGTTATTAGATGAGAGCACCTGTGTGCTTATCATTTTTACACTCGGCCTGGATAGCCATAAGGATATGTACAATGAAGATTCATCAATTCGTCTCACTTGCGCTTCTTTCACTGACGCTTTGCGCCTGCAGTTCGCCGCAAGGAAAAAAAGGAACGGTCAAAAAAACTGGCGACAGCCTGGTGCAACAAAAGACTGACGGTAAGAAGTGTGTTGATAACTTTGATATGTTGAAAGGCCTCAATTACGAAGCCTTTAATCAGTACCGTCTGCAATTCGATAAAATCAATAACTCCCACGCGTATTTCAAAAGTCATGAAGGCCTGATGGAACAGGATCCGAAAGAGCTGATGACGCTAACCCTGAATGACAAACTGAACATGGTCTGCGAGCGTGTAAAAAGCCAGGCTTTCCTGGAAATTCAAAAAAAAATGAAATCCATCAGCCAGATCTAAATAAACCGCTTTTTGCCGCTGACAGCCTGTCACATTAACAATCAAAAGATCTTTTCCTACATTTTTTTCTCTACTTTCCATAACCTCCTCTCCGGGGTTATGGAACTTTTTTTCCGGACGGGAAGATATGGACTTCAAATTCAAAAAAATAGCCTCTGTTCTTGTTATACTGAACCATCTATTTGTCTCGATTGCTATACCGCTTTATTCTTCAGCCGTCCGGGCTAATTCAGACATGCTGGCATTAAGCGAGACGATGGCGGAGCTCAACGCGGGGATAAGTACCCTGCCAGACCGCCACACCCTTGAGCCCGCGCCTGCAACTACAGCGCAGGAAAGTAGCGATCCTTCGCCATCGGCACTCAACCTTTCGCCCCCTTTATTCCCTGCCTCACCGGCCTACGACGCCTCTTCTTCCTCTGGCCCGTTCAATACTGCGGCAGAGTTAAATAAAGAAGGCAGCAATGACCTTATTTCACAGCTCCCTTCACTGGAAGGAAGCCAGAGCAGCTTATCAAAAGAAAAATCGCTGCTGTTAAATGAGGATATGCAACGTTCCCGTGAAGCGGATGAAAACGATCTGCGCCCGCTCGAAGGCGTTAAGCAGTTCTGGCAAATCATGGGCGCAGACAGCCGTTCTCAGGCCGGTATGGGCGTCATTACCGGTATTGCAAATGATATGGCCAGCAGTGCGCTGCGTGACTGGATGGGCCAAAGCGGCAATACCCGCATCCAGTTTAATTCCGCAGGTGAAGCCAGTGCGGATTTACTGATCCCGTGGTGGGATACTCCGAGCACGCTGCTGTTCAACCAACAGGGCGTTCGCGTCAATAAAGAACGCACCACGCTCAATCTCGGGCTGGGGCTGCGTCATTACCTCTCCGACCACTTTATGCTCGGGGTAAACAGCTTCTATGACCGCGATATCACCGGCAACAATGCGCGATTCAGCGTCGGGGCCGAAGCCTGGACCCACTACCTGAAACTGAGCGCCAATAAATATCAGCGCCTGACCGACTGGCACCAGTCGCCACTGGATGCGATGGAAGATTACGACGAACGTCCTGCCAACGGTTTTGATCTGGCCGCCGATGCCTGGCTGCCGTTCTACCCGCAATTTGGCGCGTCGGTGAAGTATGAAAAGTACTTTGGTAAAGGCATCGTTCTTGATAATTCTGCCAGTCCCAGTGACCTGCGGGATTCCCCTTCCGCCGTCACCACCACGGTGAATTACACGCCGATCCCGTTGCTGACCTTCAAGGCGGGCCACAAATCCGGTAGCGGATCCGACAGCTTTGTCGGTCTGGACATTAATTACCGCCTCGGCCTGTCGTGGCAAGAACAGACCGACCGTGAAACGGTCAAGGTGATGCGCAGCCTGCCTGGCGCACGTTACGATTTTGTCGATCGTAACTACAACATCGTCATGCAGTATCGCAAACAGAATCTGATTTCACTCTCCCTACCGGCATCGGTAAGCGCTGAAGCAGCGTCCATCACGGTGATCACTGCCAGCGTTCGCGCGAAATACGGGTTGAAAAAAATTGACTGGCGCGCAGCAGAACTGATTGCGGCGGGCGGCTCACTGTCTCAGGATTCGGCGACGTCTGTGGCGGTCAAATTACCGAAATATCTGCACGAGGGGGTTAACAGCTATACCGTTTCGGCCATCGCCACCGATAACCACGGCAATGTCTCGCCAGAAAGTACCGTGGTGATTAACCTTATCCCTTCCAGCACCATCATCACGCTGGAGGTTAAACCGGCCGATAATGTGGTGGCCAACGGCGTGGATGCTGCACAGCTGCATGCCAAAGTCACCGGAAAATCCGGTGAACTGTTAAGCGATCATAACGTGCGCTTTGTGGTCTCAGGCATTGATGACAGCTGTATTCTGAAGGGCGCTAACAACTGTGAAGCGCTGCATATTACCGATACCTCGGGTAGCGCGATGGTGCCGCTGGCCTCAACCCGCGCCGGTAAGGTCACTATTTTCTCGCATCTGGATAACGGTAACCGCGACAGCAAAACGCTGAACTTTATCGCCGATAGCACTACCGCTGAAATGGCCGAGCTGACCATGGACGTCAACAATGCCGTCGCCAATGGCAGCGTCGCCAATAAAGCCAGGGTGCTGGTCGCCGATTACTACGGCAACCCGATCCGTAATGTGCCGGTCACCTTCTCTGTCGCTGGGAATGCGACGCTTTCTACCACCGCCACCGTGACTGACAGCAACGGTTCTGCCACCGTGGAGTTGACCAGCAAACTGGCTGGCACCGTCACCCTGACCGCATCAGCCACCGGCATGACCAAAAGTGCCGAGCTGACATTTGTCGCAGATTTGCGTACCGCGAAAATTGATGATCTGTTCGCGACGCCAGCCACCGAGGTGACGGCGAATGGCGCTGATGCCACAGTCCTGACGGCAGTAGTGAAAGACACCAACGGCAACCGCGTCAGTGGCGCGCCGGTGATTTTCAACGCCACGGGTGCGGCCAAACTGGGCCAGACCACGGTTATCTCTGATGCCGACGGAGCCGTCAGGGTTAATCTGACCAGTATCCGAGCTGGCAGCAGTACGGTAACCGCAATCACCGGAGAAGATAAAACCGGTAAGCAGGTCACCGTCACCTTTATCAGTGATATCAGTACCGCGCAGATAGACCAGTTCACCGCTTCGCCAGAAGCTGGCGTGAAGGCGGATGGCACTGAAGCCGCCCAGCTCAACGCCGTGGTGCAGGATGCTCAGGGCAACGCCGTCAGTGGGATTCTGGTTAACTTTGCGATAATAAGCGGCAATGGTCGACTCAGCGCGACTGAGGCCATATCGGGCAATGACGGCACCGTTACGATTAGCCTGGCCAGCGCCACAGCCAACAGCATTACCGTCAGCGCCACAACGCCTTTTGACGCGACGGGTAAACAGGTTTCCGTTGAGTTTGTTGCGGACGTTGCCACGGCCAGCGTTGAGAGCCTTATTGCCTCACCTGCCTCTGAGGTGAAAGCCAACGGCATTGCCACTTCGATCCTCAGCGCGCAGGTGAAAGACGCCAGGGGTAACCTCGTCAGCGGGGCAAAAGTGAGCTTTAGCGTGCCTGCCGATGGAAAAGGCAAATTAAGCCAGTCATCCGCTATCACCAGCAGAGAGGGTATCGCCACCGTCCAGTTGACCAGCACGCAGGCGGATACCCTCACCGTTACGGCGAAAACCGATTTTGATACCACAGGAAAGCAGGCCACCGTCAGCTTTATTGCTGATGCCACGACAGCGAGAATTGCCAGCCTGAGCGCATCGCGTGATACAGAGGTGAAAGCCAACGGATCTGACAGTTCACTGCTGACCGCGAAGGTAAAAGATAACTTTGGCAATGCCGTAGCGGGCGTTACGGTCACTTTCCGCGTGCATGGCCATGCCATCCTGGGTGAGTCGACCGCTGAAACCGACAGTGACGGCACCGCGACAGTCTCCCTTACCAGCAAAGCGGCAGGAAGCAGCACGGTGACGGCAGTGGTCGACGGTGACAACATCGGTAAGCAGACTGTTGTTGGCTTTATCGCCGACGTAGCCACAGCGAAAGTCGAGAGCCTGATCCCTTCACGCGATAATGATGTGCTGTCCAACGGCAACGATATGTCGGTTCTCACCGTGACGGTCAAGGATGCCAACGGCAACCTGGTCAATAATGCTAAAGTGTTCTTCAACGTGTCCGGCAAGGGATCGGCGACGCCATCTCCAGCCACGACGTCCAACGGTATCGCGACCGTGCAACTAACCAGCACTGAGGCCGGGATCGTAACCGTTACGGCCACCACAGACGCTGATGCCTCCGGTAAGCAGACCTCAGTCACCTTCAGGGCCGATGTGGGCACAGCCAAAATCGACAGCCTGAGCGCTTCACGAGATTCTAATGTGAAAGCCAATGGCACCGACAGTTCAATACTTACCGCCACGGTGAAAGATGCTAACGGCAACCTGGTGGACGGTGCGAAGGTGTTCTTCACTTCATCAGCAGGCAAGGGGAAACTCAGTCAGACCTCTGCCACCACCGTCAACGGTGTAGCCACGACCGTTCTGACCAGCCTTAGCGCTGAAACCATCACCGTTACGGCAACAACCAACGTCGATAGCACCGGAAAACAGGCTGCCGTCAGCTTTATTGGTGACTCAGACACCGCGACAATTGCCGACTTCACCGCGTCGCGTACGGAGAATGTAACGGCTAATGGTCAGGACAGCGCCATGGTTACCGCCACGGTGAAAGATGCTCAGGGAAACCTGGTCAATGGCGCGACCGTCACATTCACGGTCTCGGATGGCAAAGCCAAGTTGAGTCCGACTTCGGCCACCAGTAACCAGAATGGCATCGCTACCGCGCAGCTCACCAGCAATGTCGCTGACATCATCACGGTCACGGCTGTCACCAACTTTGATGGAACGGGCAAACAGACTTCTGTCAGCTTTATTGCCGACCTTGCCACGGCGAAAGTAGCCAGCTTAAGCGCCACACGAACAGACGGGGTGAAGGCTAACGGCACAGATAGTACAACCCTTGTTGCGACAGTGAAGGATTCCAGTGGCAACCTGGTCAATGGCGCTAACGTCACCTTCAGCGTGGTGACAGACAATGGAGAACTTAGCCAGAAATCGGCCAATACGGTAAATGGTATTGCTGGCGTTAATCTGTTCAGTACCCGCGCTGAAATTATTAGCGTTAAAGCAGTAACCGATTTTGATGCGACGGGCAAAACTGAATCCGTCAGCTTTATCGCCGACCTTGCCACAGCAAAAATAGAAAACTTCATCGCTTCACCTGACGCGGGGGTTGTGGCTAACGGCACTGACAGCTCGGAACTTAAAGCCACCGTAACCGATGCCAATGGAAACCGCGTGAAGCAGGCTAACGTGTTCTTCAGCGTCGAGGGCAATGCCGACTTAGCTACTCAGTCCGCCAAAACCAACGATGACGGCTATGCCATAGTCAGTCTGACAAACCGCACCGCGGAAATCAGCACCGTTACCGCAACCACGGACGCTGATAAATCCGGCAAAAATACGGCAGTCAGCTTTATCGCCGATAAAAGCACCGCGAAAGTGGACAGCCTCACTCCCTTCCCTTCCACCGCACTGGCAAATGGCCGTTCAGTCATCACTCTGACGGCGGTAATCAGGGATGCCAATAACAACCCGGTGAGCCAGGTGCCGGTAAGCTTTACTGCAACTAACGGGGCAATACTGGAGTCGGGCTCAGTTACCACCGACAGCAACGGAAAAGTTAGCGTGGGGCTAACCAGTGTCAACGCAGATAGCAGTACTGTCACGGCTACCACGGCTACTGACCAAAGTGGTCAACAGGCCACCGTAACCTTTGTCGCAGATGCTCAAACAGCCAGTATTGCCACGCTCACCGCGACGCCGGCATCAGGGATCAAGGCCGATGGCAAAGCGACTTCCACCATTGATGTCACGGTGAAAGATGCCAATGGCAATGCGGTGGCAAATGAGGAGGTGACCTTCCGTGTGACAGGTAATGCCGATCTGAGCCCGTCCACAGTCAAAACCAACGGCAAAGGGGCAGCCACGGTGACGCTGAAAAGCGCCACTGCTGGCAGCACGACCCTCACCGCCGTTACGGCTTTCGACACCACCGGTAAACAGACTGCCGTCAGCTTTATTGCCGACGCAGACACGGCAAAAATCGACAGCCTGATCCCTTCACGGACGGATAACGTCAAGGCTGACGGCAGCGATAGCTCTGTGATCACCGCCACGGTAAAAGATGCCAACGGAAATCGGGTCAATGGCGCAAAAGTCACCTTCACGGTAACGGGCGGCAAATTAGCTGAGGACAGCGTTACTACTGTAGATGGCGTCGCCAGCGTGCAGCTAACCAGCCTGTCGGCGGAAAGCATCACGGTCACCGCGACCGTCGGCGCGGACTCGACCGGTAAACAAACCAGCGTCCTTTTTAAAGCCGACCCGGCTACGGCAACCATCGACAGCCTGATCCCGTCACGGCCTTCAGACGTGAAGGCGAACGGCACTGACCACTCCGTGCTGACTGCCACGGTGAAGGATGCTAACGGTAACCTCGTCAGCGGCGTCACCGTGTCCTTTAAAATCAACGTTGGCAATGGGACGTTGAGTCAGAATTCAGCCACTACCGTCAATGGTTTAGCGACTGTCGAACTCATGAGCCGTACCGCTGCAATCACCACGGTCAGAGCGCATACCGAAACGGACACGAACTTCAAAGAGGCCGCCGTCAGCTTTATAGCCGATAGCACTACGGTGAAGATCGACACGCTTACCGCTTCACGATCTTCAGACGTGACGGCAAATGGCGCTGACCGCTCGGTAATTAGCGCCAGGTTAAGAGATGCCAACGGTAATCCGGTCAGTGGATTTGATGTGACATTTACCGTGACATCCGGTGAGGGTGTGCTGGCTAAGACCACGAGGAGCAATGTGAACGGCGTGGCGACGGCGAACCTTACCAGCCGCAGCGCCAGTAGCAGCACCGTCACGGCGACCCTCGAGGGCGACAGCATCGGCAAACAGGTTAGCGTCAGCTTTGTGGCCGATGCCGCGACTGCGCATGTTGACTTCCTGGACGCCTCGCGCAAATCCGACGTCATCGCCAACGGTGCCGACAGTTCGGTGCTTAGAGCCAGGGTGGTCGATGCCTATAACAATGCTGTGAGCAACAAACCCGTCAGCTTCAGCGTAAGCGGAAACGCCAACCTGGCCGGCACGTCCGCGACGACGGACAGCGAGGGGTATGCAGAAATGAAACTGACCAGCCTTATTGCGGACAGCAGTACCGTTACTGCAACCACTGATTACGATAAAACCGGTAAGCAGGCTTCCGTCAGCTTTATTGCTGACCAGGCCACGGCCAAAGTCGACAGTCTTAGCGCTGCGCCGGAGAGTGGAATTACCGCTAATGGCACGGATAAATCTGTGCTGACGGCAACGGTGTCGGATGCCAACGGAAATCGGGTCAATAACGCCCGGGTGACGTTCACCATCAAGGGCAACGCCAACCTCATTAACTCATCGGCGACAACAGGCAATGATGGTAAAGCATCAGTGAGCGCCATCAGCTTTACCGCAGGCAGCAGCACGGTGCTGGCGCAGACAGCTTATGACAAAACCGGGAAGCAGGCCTCCGTCAACTTTATTGGCGATATTGCTACCGCCGCCATCAACAGTTTTACCGCGTCTCAAAGCCAGGTAATCGCTGACGGTAAGTCATTTGCCACCCTGACGGGAATTGTGAAAGATGCCAATGGCAATCTGGTGGCAGGGGCCGCAGTAACCTTTAAAGCGCCAGCTAACGGCACCCTGAGCCAGTCTTCAGCTGTTTCCGACAGTGAAGGCAAGGTGGTGGTAACCATTGCCAGTAAAATAGCGGGGATTCATGAGACGAGAGCCGTGACCAAGTATGATCCTGAGGGTAAGAACGCTGCAGTCAACTTTATCGCCAACGAAAACACGGCAAAAGTGACTGACATTATGATGTCAGCAAATATTCCACTGGCTAATGCTAAAGATCAGTCGATCCTCACCGCTGTAGTACAGGATGCAAATGAGAACCCTGTCAGTGACGTAGAGGTGATTTTTACCCTCAGTGGCAAAGCGACGCCAAATCAGCTTACTGCCCGCACCGACAACAACGGTTACGCGAAGATGACGCTCACCAGTACCGTGGCAGGCAGCAATACGGTTACGGCCAGGACGGATATGGTTAAAGACAGCAAGAGCATCACCGTTGTCTTTAAGGCAGATGCGTCTACCGCCACGATAGCCAGCCTGACGGCAACGCCGGCAGAAGGCATTATTGCGGACGGCGTCGCCGTCTCAACCATCAAGGCTCTGATCACCGACGCCTACAATAACCCTGTGTCGGATACATCAGTTACCTTCTCCGCACCAGGTACGCTTAGCAAAGGACAGGTACAGACCGACAGTGCAGGTATGGCTGTCACGACAGTGAGCAGTTCTCAAGCAATGACAATGGACGTCATGGCCAGCACTAAGGGCATTGAAAAAACGGTGAGCGTTACCTTTATCGCCAATACTAAAACAGCCGTCGTCGACAGCCTGACGGCCTCGCCAGCGACCGGCGTGACGGCGGATGGTAATACCTTCTCCACGCTCACTGCCGTGGTGAAAGATGCCAAGGGGAATCCCGTAAAAGATGTGGCGGTCACCTTCCAGGCGGCAGGAACAGTTATATGGGGCGCAAGAACCCTTAAAACAGATGCTGAAGGAGTCTCCACAGCGGAAATTGCCAGCACCCTTGCAGGTAGCATAACTCTCACTGCCATCATCAGCACTGACACAACCGGCAAGTCCACAAAGGTTATCTTTGTTGCCGCCCCAATTAATGCCAGCAACTCAGTCTTGCAACTTAGCAACAACATATTGCCAGCTGATGGGAAATCTACGCTTGCCATAACGTTAACTGCGAAAGATAAATTTCAGAATGTCGTCACTGGAGGGAAAGTTGCCTTCAAGGTCGCTAATTTAGAAGGAACGAAAATAAGCGCAGTCACTGAAAAGAATGGGGTTTACACGGCGACACTGACCGGCGGGACGAAAGCGGGTACAGGAACTATCTCCGTTCTGCAAAATGATGTCTTAGTGGAAAACATGTCGGTTGATGTGGGCTTGTATTCGCCGCAGTTAACCTTAGTAATTAATTAAGCGACTCCGAAACTGTGTTTATAGTTAACAGGCCGGTAATCGCCGGCCTGTTAAAATTGACGCTACCGAAGACGGAATAAAACAGCCGAGGCTCCATTAATTAACTGATGTAAAGGAACTACGATAAATGAAAAAATCATTGAAAAGAAAAATCACCTTTGGCCTGTTCACCCTGACACTGTCATTTAATGCTGCCGCCCTTGACTGTTATATTGGTAATACGGTCGATGAAGTTGTATCAATCGGTAAACTGGTACTGCTCTCTGGCACGCAGAATGGCAGCCGGGTCTGGGAATCAAAAGAATATGTGCGTGATATTACCTGCAAAGGAAGTATCCAGGAAAACGTCTATTTTTATCCATTTCCCTATATTAAGAGCGAGACGCCGCCAAGCGGCGTAGAAATGGGACTGGTATATGATGGTAAAGATCTCGGTACCTTTGATGAAAGCTCAGGAAATGGCAACATCAACACCAAAATTGATACCGGCTGGACAATCAACGGAGCGGCCGCTACAAAAACATTTCGATTTCAGGCCTATCTGAAAAAGACCGGGGATATCGACACCAGTAAGGTATCAGGCGCTATCCGTCTGTTTCAATTGGATGGCAAAGGTGGATTAAACAAAGCGGCTAACGCAATGAATTATAAATTCAGCCTCTCAGAGTGGAATCAGGCCGGCACGGTAAGCTGTTCCCATACGGTTTCTAACAGCACATTCAGTCTTGCAGTGCCCACAGCCCAAGCCCTGTCAGCCTCATCAAGCCTCAGTGCGCAACCGGTGGTGAATATTGCCTGCTCGTCGGATACCTCCGGGCTGGCTAATTTAATTTCCACTGTAACCGGTGACTTTTCGCTGTCAGGAAATGCCATGACAAACAAAAGCGATCATTACGGCACTGACAAAGACCAATTTGGTTTTGCCGTCGCCCTTAAAGGAACCGCTGTCACGCCCGGTAAGACCGTGCCGTTAACTATCCCGATTAGCGCAGGCAAGGCAAGCTACTCTGTGCCGCTGGTATTAACCCCAAAACTGGCAGCATTAACCCTGAACAGTCCTGCGTGGATCTTTAACAATGCAGAAAAAGAGGTGAAGGCCAAAGCAACGCCGGCTTTCACCCCTCTTTCTGTCAACACCAACTGATGGTGTGCATTTAGCCCACTTGCACCGAAAGCATACTGAGCGAAGACATCACTAAACCATCCACCGGGATAGAGACGGCTTCACCCGGCAAACGGGCACCCAGCACGTAAAGCAGTGGCAGGTAGTGCTCAGGCGTCGGGTTGGATAACGCAGCGCCGCTGTGCTGACTGAAGTTCACCAGCGGATGCTGCTCTGCTTCCCCTTCCCAACTCAAGTTTTCACGCACGTAGTCGTTAAAGGATGAGGCCCACGGGTAAGGTTCAGCATTGCCTTCCCAACGCACCATGCGCAGGTTATGCACCACGTTGCCGCTGGCGACAATCATCACGCCCTGCTCGCGCAGTGCCGCGAGCTTACGGCCCAGTTCAAAGTGATAAGCCGGCGGTTGCGTACCGTCGACGCTCAGCTGAACCACTGGAATATCGGCTTCCGGGTACATTTTAATCAGCACGCCCCATGAACCGTGGTCAAAACCCCACTCCTGATCCAGACGGACATCGTAAGGTGCCAGCGCGTCAACCACCTGGCGGGCCAGGTCCGGTGAACCCGGAGCCGGATAAGTGGTGTCAAACAGCGCCTGAGGGAATCCGCCAAAATCGTGAATGGTTCTTGGCTTTTCCATCGCTGTAACCACCGTGCCGCGGGTGTACCAGTGTGCGGAGACCGCCACGATAGCTTTAGGACGCGGTAAGGTTTGGCCCAGCTCACGCCAGGCTTCGGTATAAACATTTTCTTCCAGCACGTTCATTGGGCTGCCATGGCCAAGAAAAAGTGCGGGCATACGTGACTGACTCATAGTGGTTCCCCTGAAGATGTCGGCTTAATGATCGCTACATTACGCCCTTTCGACAGGGGATGAACCCGGATAACAGTGATGAAGATATTCAAGAAATTTGAACAGCGAAAAATACAAATCCTGACGTTACAACTGATTATTTTTTGATAAGGTATAGCAAAGGCTATACTTTATTCTTGTCTTCAGGAGGTCACCTTGTCCGTGCCATTAATACTGACTTTACTTGCCGGTGGCGCGACCTTTATTGGCGCGTTTCTGGGTGTTGTCGGCCAGAAACCGTCGAACCGGGTGCTGGCGTTTGCGCTGGGTTTTGCTGCCGGCATTATGCTGCTGATTTCGCTGATGGAGATGCTGCCAGCGGCGCTGCACGCTGAAGGCATGTCTCCTGTTTTGGGTTACGGCATGTTTGTGGTTGGGCTTCTGGGTTACTTCGCCCTCGATCGGATGTTGCCCCACCAGCATCCACAGGATCTACTTAGCGGCGGCCAACCTCCCCGCAACCTTCGGCGCACGGCAATCTTACTGACGCTCGGCATCAGCCTGCATAATTTTCCAGAAGGTGTGGCAACCTATGTCACCGCCAGCAGTGACCTCGAAATGGGCTTAGGCATCGCGCTGGCCGTTGCCATCCACAATATTCCTGAAGGACTTGCGGTCGCCGGGCCGATGTATGCCGCAACGGGTTCAAAAAGGAAAGCGATCTTCTGGGCTGGCGTATCAGGCATGGCCGAAATACTGGGTGGCGTGCTGGCCTTCCTGGTGCTCGGTCCACTGGTGTCACCAGTGATGATGGGCGCGGTGATGGCGACCGTGGCCGGGATTATGGTGGCGCTGTCGGTCGATGAGTTGATGCCGCTGGCGAAAGAGATCGATCCGAAAAGTAATCCCAGCTATGGCGTGCTGTGCGGGATGGCGGTGATGGGCCTGAGCCTGACCATGCTGCAAAGCAGTGGCCTAAGTTAAAGCAGCGGCTTAAGTTTGTGCATAAAAAAACCGGGTGACAAGCACCCGGTTTTTTTTCATCGACAGGCAATTAGCTGGCCTGACGAGACTCGTTGCTACGGCGATAAGCCACCAAATCTTCGATGGTCACAACCGGCATATTCTGCTGCTTAGCAAACACGATAGCTTCTGGTGCATGCGCCATAGTGCCATCATCGTTGGTCAGTTCACACAGCACACCCGCCGGTTTGAAACCGGCCAGCGTCACCAGATCGATAGTTGCTTCAGTATGACCGCCGCGCGTCAGCACGCCGCCTTCGCTGGCGCGAAGTGGGAACACATGGCCAGGACGATTCAGGTCAGAAGGTTTGGCATCGTCGGCGATAGCCGCACGGATGGTGGTCACGCGATCTTTCGCCGAAACGCCGGTGGTCACGCCTTCTGCCGCTTCAATGGTGACGGTGAAGCCGGTGCCATAAGCACTGGTATTGGTTTCGACCATCATTGGCAGCTCAAGCTGACGACGACGCTCTTCCGTCAGACAAAGGCAGACAATGCCGCTGCCGTGGCGAATGGTCAGTGCCATCTGCTCAACGGTCATGGTTTCGGCGGCAAAGATCATGTCGCCTTCGTTTTCACGATCTTCATCGTCCAACACCATCACACCGCGCCCGTCGCGCAAGGCAGCGATAGCACGTTCTACACGCTCTTCAGGCGTGCCAAATTCAGAAAGTAGCGTCTGATTCATGGTAATAAAACCTTATAAAATGTATGGGTTACCAGAATCAGGGCGTGCTTAGGAGTGTCATGCAGTGACAAAAAATAACGGCGCGGCGGGCAAAGCCCGGCCTGATACGTTACTCTCTCCCATCCGGACTTTAACCGTCGGCCCCGGAGTTACACCGGGTCTGCTGACCTTCAAACCGGGAGGTCTGAAGCGCTCGCGGGCTTTCGGCATGACGCCGATTTACCGCCGGTGGGGAATTACACCCCGCCCTGAGAATAAGCCTGCTTACTATAACGCCGATAAAAAGCCAGGGCAACGAACAAAATGTGCCTTTAGTTTGGCATTTTTCTGCTTTGCTTATTTCTGGTTTATCCTTTCGGATTATCGCATTACACTTAAAGAAACTTTGCCGCTACCAGGAAGCCGCTATGATTGACCCCAAAAAAATTGAACAACTCGCCCGTCAGGTTCACGAATCCATGCCAAAAGGCATCCGTGAGTTCGGCGACGATGTTGAGAAAAAAATCCGTCAGACGCTGCAATCGCAGCTGACCCGTTTAGATTTGGTCAATCGCGAAGAGTTTGATGTGCAAACTCAGGTGTTATTACGCACCCGTGAAAAGCTGGCTGCGCTAGAGCAACGTCTGGCCGAGCTGGAAAGCCGCGGTACCGACGCAGCGCCAAAAGACGTGATTAAAACCGAAGATATGCAGTAATTCTCTGGTTTCAGGCCAAAAAAAGGGGCGATCTCAGATCGCCCCTTTTTCTTTCTGACCGCGGTCAGTCTTTCGCTTTAATCGCTTCGATGATTTTGCTGGTGGAGATGCCATCTTCAAAATTCAGCACCCGCACTTCGCCACCGTTAGCCCAGACTTCAACACTGCCAGCAATCTCTTCCGGCTTGTAGTCTCCGCCTTTCACCAACAGGTCTGGCAGCACATCAGCAATCACCCGCTGCGGCGTGTCTTCTTCAAACGGCACCACCCAGTCGACCGCTTCCAGCGCGCCCAGCACAATCATGCGATTGATCAGCGGATTGATCGGACGGGTTTCGCCTTTCAGCCGTTTGGTCGAGGCATCGCTGTTAACCGCAACAATCAGGCGATCGCCCAGCTTACGGGCGTTGGCCAGATAGGAAACGTGACCAGCGTGCAGAATGTCGAAGCAGCCGTTGGTCATCACCACTTTCTCACCGCGACGACGAGCCAGCGCGACCGCTTCTCTCAGCTGCGCTTCATCCATTACGCCAAAACCCGACTCCGGACGGGCACGGATGGCGTTTTCCAGTTCAACCGGCGACACGGTAGAGGTCCCCAGCTTACCGACCACCACACCCGCAGCGGCGTTGGCGAGGAAGCAGCTCTCTTCCAGCGTATTGCCCGCCGCCAGCGCCGCCGCCAGCACGCCAATCACCGTATCACCGGCACCGGTCACGTCATACACTTCCTGTGCCTGAGTCGGCAGATGGAATGGCTTTTTGCCCGGTTGCAGCAGCGTCATGCCGTTCTCTGAACGCGTCACCAGCAAGGCTGAAAGATCGAACTGCGCCATCAGCGCCATACCGCGCTCAACAATCTCGGCTTCGTCCGCACATTTGCCGACCACGGCTTCAAACTCAGAGAGATTTGGCGTCAGAATGGTGGCACCGCGATAACGCTCAAAGTCAGTGCCTTTCGGGTCGACCAGCACCGGCACATTGGCCTCGCGGGCGATCTTGATAATGGTTTCTACGCTGGCCAACGCCCCTTTGGCGTAGTCAGACAGCACCAGCGCGCCCGCTTTCGGCAGGCCCTGACGAATACGCTCATGCAGCGGCTCAGGATCGACGCCTTCAAAACCCTCTTCAAAATCAAGGCGGATCAGCTGCTGGTTACGCGACAGAACGCGCAACTTAGTGATGGTGGGATGGGTGGCAACCGCAACGAAGTCACACTGCACGTTAACGCCACTTAGGCTGGCGTCCAGCGCGCGGGCGGCATCATCAATACCGGTCAATCCCACCAGACGTGAGCCTGCGCCCAGTGAGGCGATGTTCATCGCCACGTTAGCCGCGCCGCCAGGACGCTCCTCAACGTTATCCACTTTTACTACCGGAACCGGGGCTTCAGGGGAGATGCGGCTGGTTGGGCCGTACCAGTAGCGATCCAGCATCACGTCGCCAACAACCAGAACACCCGCACGGTTAAAATCGGGCAGCGTAATTTTCATTCCAGACACTCCAGGCTGAAGTCAAAAATAGTGCGCGGGATGATAGCACAAGCTGACTATCCCGCACATTCACCCGTAATCTTACACGCTATCGCCTGCAAACCCGGGCAAGCAGCAGATTAACTGCCGAACCAGTGCAGCCAGCTGTTGTTGACCACGCTCTTCTCCGCGCTGAACGCATCCGGCGAAACATGACCCGGCAATTCCTGCAATGCGAGGTGGTGCAGCGCGTCACGTAGCGTGACGTAAGCCTGGGTCAGCGCCTTCGCTTCTTCGCTGCTCATCCGGTCATTATTGGCCATCAGCTCCAGAATGCGCACGTTATCTGACCAGCGGGTCAGCTTCGGTTCACTGGCGGCATAGCGTAAGACCAGGTATTGCGTAATGAATTCAATATCGGTGATGCCGCCCCGATCGGCTTTCAGATCCCAGCGCCCTTTATGCTTGTTGCCAAGGTGCGCGCGCATTTTCTCACGCATCTCGCGCACGTCGATCTTCAGCTTATCGGCCTCACGCGGCAGGCACAGGATGCCACGGCGGATATCATCAAAGCGCTGGCTCAGCGCCGCCTCGCCAAAGACGATGCGGGCGCGGACCAGCGCCTGATGCTCCCAGGTCCAGGCTTCATTACGCTGGTATTCATCAAAGGCGTCAAAGGTACTGACCAGCATGCCTGCGGCTCCGGATGGACGCAGCCGCGCATCCACTTCATACAGAATGCCGGAGGAAGTGCGGGTGCTGAACAGGTGCATAACACGCTGCGCCAGACGCAGATAAAACTGCCTGCCGTCAATACTGCGCTCGCCGTCGGTCACCGCATCGGCCGGGCAATCATGCAGGAACACCAGGTCCAGATCCGAGCTGTAGCCCAGCTCCCAGCCACCCAGCTTGCCGTAACCCACCACGGCAAACCCGCGTTCCTGAAGCTGAGTCAGGTGCGAAGGACGACCATAACGCTGCACCATCATCTGCCAGGCCTGCTGGACCACCTGCTCGATCATCGCTTCTGCCAGCCAGGTCAGATGATCGCTGACCTTCATTACCGGCAGCGTGCCGGCAATATCTGCCGCCGCAATGCGCAGATGCTGGGCCTGCTTAAACTGACGAAGCGCTTCCAGCTGCTGCTCCTCATCCTCTTCCGGGATGCGCAGCAGATACTGGCGCAGCTCATCACGGTAGGCATCGGTGGCGGTCGGCTGGTAGAGCGTGGCCGGATCGAGCAGCTCATCGAGCAATAACGGATAGCGCGCCAGCTGGCTGGCCACCATTGGCGACGCCGCACACAGGCGGATCAGGTGCTTTAACGCGCCGTGATACTCGGTCAGCAGCTCCAGATAGGTGGTTCGCGTTACCACGCCCAGCAGCAACGGCGTCAGGCGGCTTAAGGCAACGGCAGCATCATCGCGCGGGCAGACTTCGCTCAGTAGACGCGGCATCAGCTGATCGAGCGCCTGCCGTCCACGCGGGCCAATGGTGCGTTTATCCACATCCTGACGGAAGTCGTTGATGGTTTGCAGCAAACGCTGACGCGCCTCGCTTTCAAGGTGGGGAACCAGCGGCGCAAGCTCGGCCTCTTCCAGCCGATCCTGCCAGAGCACGCCATAATCATCGGCTTCTTTATTGCCGCCGGTTTCCGGGGTGTCATCGCCAATCAGGTCATCGAAAATTGCGCGCACCGCGGCCATATGGCCCTCAAGCTGGCGGGTCAGCGCAGCCCAGTTCTCCACGCCCATCGCCCAGGCCAGACGCTCGCGGTTTAACGCGTCCGCCGGCAGCGTCTGGGTCTGTTCGTCATTGATGCTTTGCAGCAGATTTTCCAGACGACGCAGATAGAGATAGGCCTCACTGAGCTGCCCGACCTGTTCGCCAGGCAGCAAATTCAGCTCGCCAATGGCCTGCAAGGTGGGTAACAGCGCACGCAGCTGCAGCGAACGCTCACGCCCGCCCCGGATCAGCTGGAACACCTGCACAATGAATTCCGTTTCGCGGATGCCGCCTGCGCCCAACTTGATGTTGTCGGTCAGGCCGCGCCGCCGGACTTCACGGGCGATCATGCTTTTCATATTTCGCAGCGACTGGATCACGCTGAAGTCGATGTAACGGCGGTAGATAAAGGGCCGCAGCATCTGCTGTAATTCCTGGCTCCAGCGATCGTCCGTCCCGCCCATCAGGCGCGCTTTGACCATCGCATAGCGCTCCCAGTCGCGTCCCTGCTCCTGGTAATAATCTTCCAACGCGGCAAAGCTCAATACCAGCGGGCCGCTGTCACCAAATGGCCGCAGCCGCATATCCACGCGATAGACGAAGCCGTCGACCGTCGGTTGATCGAGCACTTTGATCAGACGCTGGCCAAGCCGCGTGAAGAACTGGGCATTATCCAGTTCACGGCGTCCGCCGGTGGTGGTGCCATTTTCAGGCCAGGTGAAAATCAGGTCGATATCAGAAGAGAAGTTCAGCTCGCCGCCGCCCAGCTTGCCCATGCCGAGGATCAGCAGCGGCTGCGGCTCACCGGCGGCATTGACCGGCGTGCCGAATTCACGGCAGCAGGCCAGCCAGAGCCAGTCACGGGCGGCGACAATCAGGGTTTCAGCCAGTTCGCTAAGCTGCTTCAGCGAGTCTTGCGTACTGCTGGTTGCCAGCGTCTGCATCCAGGCAATGCGCGTCAGCATCTGCCGCCGGAACAGGCGCAGTTCACGCATCAGGGCATTTTCATCCGCCACATCTGCCAGCTTTTCAGCCAGCCAGGCCGGATAGTGCCGCCACTCGTCCGGCGCGGGCGCCTGCTCCTGCAGCGATTGCCACCAGTCAGGATGGCGTGCCAGGTTGTCCTGCACAAAATCACTGAAGGCCAGCACGCCCTGCTGTCCGGCGCTCAGTTCTCCCCATGTCGGGCTGAGCTGTTGGGCCTGTGCCGCCAGCAGCGGCGGCAGGGTCTGAGTAAGCGATGGCGACATAAAAACTCCCTGTGAGCGGCGTGAATTCTCTCGGTTCTCTTAACGCGGCGAACGACCTCAGACGGTGCCGTTTTTCCAGAAGGCCGGTTGCTTAACCGCCTGGCGACAATGACCTTCCAGCCAGATTTCCTGACCGCTTTCGATCGCCTGCGCCAGCTGCTGCCAGCTTTGCATCCAGGCATCGACCGTCTCAGCGTCGTAGCCACCGGACAGTAAACGGGCGGCCAGCAGCTGACGATGCAGGCGGGTCAATTTATCCTGATACTCATTCATCTGACGCACATCGCCGAAGGTTTCTTTCAAATCGGCGGCAATTCTGCCGAGCATAATGTCGCAGAAGCGTTTGAACGATCCCTGCAGCTTGGCATCGCCTTTCGCGTCGATAAACCCGCGCCAGCGCTCGGTTACAATCCAGTTAGTAAGTGCTAACTGGGTATCCAGACAGAGCGTGCTGAAACAGAGAGCGTCGGCCTTAACATCATCTTCCCGCAGCGCTTCTTCCAGCCCGGTTAAGGAGTGACGCAGCTCATTGCTGGCCTTACGCGGCACCAGTGAACCAAACAGGGAGAAAGTCTGGCGCAGGGTTTCAAGCGCCTGCTGCACTTCATGCTGAGCCGCGCGGTTGCCACGCAGCCACAGCTCTTCGTGATACTGCCACTGGCTCAGCGCCAGGGTGAACGCCGCCAGCATCGCCTGCTCTACCGTGGCTTTCGGTGCCACCTTCATTACTTTCAGCGGGCGCAGTTCGCGGGTTGGATTGCCTTTGGCCAGCGCGTATCCACGGGCGGCTTTGCTCAGGCTCCCCAGACGCAGTCCGCCCATATTTGCCAGTTCAGCGGCAAAGGCCAACAGATCATCACGTTCACCGGATTTCAGTTCCAGCTCAATTTCATTCAGCGGCTCGCTCAGCTCACCGGCGGTGACATCGCCGCGATCAAACGCAACTTCAATCTCGCTTTCCCGGTAAGTAACCACCCACTTTTCACGAACAAAATGGGTGCTGAACAGCGGCTGCAACTGCTGCTGCAGCGCGGCCAGATCGCAGCCTTGCGGCCAGATATCTGCTGGCAACAGAGCAATATCCAGCTCGGGTTTGGCAAGCGCCACATTGTATTCCGGGCGCTGATGCAGGCCACCAATGGTCTGCCCTGCTGTCTTCAGCGTCATTTCATAGCTGTCGCCGAAGCCACGAATGCGCAGCCCCATATCCCAACCGCGCAACTGGCCGTCGGCCGTTTCGAAGTAGATATTGGTGAGTTTCTGCGGTGCAGAGTGCTGATGCGGCCAGTTTGCCAGCTGTGCAGGCAATTTTTCGGCGGCGTCGGAGGTCGCGATGAACTTTAATTCGATTTCGATGGTCATATTTTCTTAACCAGATAATTAGCGGTACGGTAAAGGGCTTTTGGCGCGATTTTGCCGCTCATTTCATCAATGGGGCACACGGTGGCCAGATATGACGTGAAGAGTAATGCAGAATCGCCGTGGCTGTCTTGGCTTTCTTCTCTATTTCGCGTCTGCTCGCGTCGGCCCTCGCAGAGCGCTGAGACCAGGAAAGTTCTCATTCAGCTTTCTGCGAGCCAGCTCCAGACTGTTCCATTACTTTTGTCCAGGATCCATGTAAAAAAGACATCGAATGAAAAAAACTCAGCTTATTGGCCTCACTTTACTGACTTTTAGCGTAGCAGCATCCGTTCATGCCGAAGAAAAACGCTATATCTCCGACGAACTTTCCACCTGGGTTCGCAGTGGTCCCGGTGACAATTTCCGCCTTGTCGGCACCCTGAATGCCGGCGAAGAAGTCCAGCTGCTGCAATCGAATGACAGCACGCATTATGCACAGATCCGCGACTCAAACGGCCGCACCACCTGGATCCCGGAATCCCAGCTGAGCCAGCAGCCAAGCCTGCGTACCCGCGTGCCGCAGCTGGAACAGCAGGTCAAAGACCTGACTGACAAGCTGGCAAACATTGATGGCAGCTGGAACCAGCGCACCGCCGAGATGCAGAAGAAAGTGGCCGGTAGCGATGGCGCCATCAACAGCCTGAAGGACGAGAATCAAAAGCTGAAAAACGAACTGGTTGTGGCACAGAAAAAAGTGAGTGCCGCCAACGTTCAGCTTGATGATAAGCAGCGCACCATCATTATGCAGTGGTTTATGTACGGCGGCGGCGTGGCCGGTGTCGGCCTGCTGCTGGGTCTGCTGTTACCGCATATGATCCCGAGCCGTAAAAAGAAAGATCGCTGGATGAACTAACCCTTCACCGGTCAGCATCAGGGCATCCATTGATGCCCTTTTTGTCGTGCCTGTCATTCAGCAAACCTGACCCGCAAAGGTGGGAGAGGATCACCACATCTAGTATGATGACGGAAACGTTTAACTCAGGAGCGTGGTAGTGAAGACTTACCTTGTCGGTGGCGCGGTACGCGACGCACTGTTAAATCTGCCGGTCAAAGACAAAGATTGGGTAGTGGTGGGCGCCTCTCCGGAAGAGATGCTCAGCCAGGGTTACGAGCAGGTTGGCCGTGACTTCCCGGTGTTTTTGCATCCTGAAACCCATCAGGAGTACGCGCTTGCGCGCACCGAGCGCAAAAGTGGCAGTGGCTATACCGGTTTTGTCTGCTATTCCGCCCCGGATGTGACGCTTGAGCAGGATTTACAGCGCCGCGATTTGACCATCAATGCCATTGCCCAGGATGAACAGGGCCGCTTATACGATCCCTACGGTGGCAAAGCGGACCTTGATCAGCGTCTGTTGCGCCATGTTTCCGCGGCCTTTAACGAAGATCCGCTGCGTGTGCTGCGCGTGGCGCGATTTGCCGCGCGTTTTGCCCATCTGAATTTTGTGGTGGCGGAAGAGACCCAGGCGCTGATGCGCTGGATGGCAGAGAGCGGCGAGTTGAACACGCTGACGCCAGAAAGGGTGTGGAAGGAGACGGAAAAGGCGCTGGAAACCCGCAACCCGCAGGTCTACTTCCAGGTGCTGAGAGACTGCGGTGCTTTAGCGGTGCTGTTCCCGGAGCTGGACAATCTCTACGGCGTGCCCGCGCCGGCCAAATGGCATCCTGAAATCGATACCGGCATTCATACGCTGATGACGCTGGCTATTGCCGCTCAGCTTAGCCCGGATATCGCTGTTCGCTTTGCCACCCTGTTCCACGATGTCGGCAAGGCGCTCACGCCACCTGAGAAGTGGCCGAGCCATCACGGTCACGGCCCGGCCGGCGTCCCGCTGGTTGCCGCCGTGTGCCAGCGTCTGCGGGTGCCGAATGCGATTCGCGATCTCGCCCTGCTGGTGACTGAATTTCACGATCTGGTGCACACCGTGGAACGTCAGAGCGCCGAAACCCTGGTGGCGCTGTTTGATCGCATCGATGCCTGGCGTAAGCCTCAGCGTGTGGAGCAAATTGCCCTGACCAGCGAGGCGGATGCTCGTGGGCGCACCGGTTTTGAGAGCAATGCGTATCCGCAGGGTGATTATCTGCGTCAGGCGTTTGAGGTGGTGTTAAGCGTGTCGACCAGGGAGGTGGTGGCAGCCGGATTTAAGGGTATGGAAGTCAGAGAAGAGCTGAACAGAAGGCGCATTGCCGCGCTGGAACAGTGGAAGCAACAGCAGGATTAAGGTCCCGAAGCGGCCTGAGCAGGCCGACTCCGGGGCAAAGCACGCTTAACTACACAAAGATCATGTAGACCGCAGCGGCCACAATAAAGCGGTAAATCGCAAACGGCACGAACGAGATGCGCTTAATCAGGTTGAGGAACACCTTGATGGCAATCAGCGCGACCACGAATGCGGTCAGGAAGCCGACGGCAAACATCGGCAGATCGGCCATGCTCAGGAAGCCAATACTCTTGTAGAGATCCAGCACGGTGGCACCCATCATCATTGGCACGGCCAGGATGAAGGAGAACTCTGAAGCCGCATAACGGCTCACGCCCATCAGCATACCGCCTGAAATGGTCGCGCCCGAGCGGGAGAAGCCCGGCCACAGCGCCAGACACTGGAAGCAGCCGATCACGAACGCCTGACGATAGGTCATATCATCCACGCCGACCGCTTTCGGATTTTTAGGCTTCAGGTATTCTGCCGCCAGCAGCAGCACGCCGCCGACAACCAACGCGTACATCACGTTAATCGGATTGAAAAGCTCTTTGATTTTGTCGTGGAAAATCAGACCGATAACGACAGCGGGCACCATGCCCAACAGGATGTGGATAAGCGTCAGATGACCTTTGCCAGTGCCTTCATGCGGCACCTTGCCAAAATGAATGCCGATTAAACCAAACAGTCGACGCCAGAACATCACTACGACAGCTAAGATTGAACCAAGCTGGATAACAACCTCAAAGGTGTCCGCCTTGTCGCCTTCAAATCCTAACAAATGACCGACGATGATCATGTGCCCGGTGGAGGAGACCGGAAGAAACTCCGTAAGCCCCTCAACAATGCCGAGTATTGCTGCCACCCATAGCTGATGAATATCTGCCATCCAATCTACCCCTATCCGTATAAAAAACATTAAAAAGGCGGTTGCTTATCGCTACCGCCAAATTCTGCCCAGGTTGAGTTAGGCCAACCTTAAGACAGAGCATAATGTGGTTTGGTTTCACCGTGATGGCAATCACATTGGGTTTATTTCGGATTAGTCCCGCGTTCGATGATCACCCCGACCTGGGCTGCCTGGGCCACTGCGCCTGGCTTGCTGAGCTTAATTCGCACCCAGGGAGAGTTGAATCGGGTCAGCAGCAAGGCAGCCACTTCTTCCGCCACGCGCTCAACCAGCGCAAAACGGCCACCGGCAACGTGATTAATAATGGTCTCAGAGACGTCGGCGTAGCTCAGGCAGTCGTTCACATCATCACTGGCGGCGGCTTTGCGGTTGTCCCAGGCCATTTCGACATCGAACACCAGCTTCTGCTGAATGGTTTGTTCCCAGTCGAAAGCACCAATGGTGGTTATGACCGTGAGTTGTTCAATAAATACAATATCCATGATGGCCGTCTCTGTTTTTGTGGTTGCCGGATACCACTTCCGGCGGATTATGCGTATTATCCACGGATGACGAGAACAAAACGACCCCTACTGGATGGAACGGTGTTATGAGTGTATTCGCGCTTGGTATGATTCTTTTCGCGTATCTGTGCGGCTCCATTTCCAGCGCGATCCTGGTTTGCCGACTGTTCAGACTGCCGGACCCGCGACTTAATGGTTCCGGTAATCCCGGTACGACAAATGTGCTGCGTATTGGCGGGAAAACCCCGGCAGCGATGGTATTGGTGTTTGATGTTCTGAAAGGCATGCTGCCGGTCTGGCTGGCTTATCACTATGGCGTTTCGCCACTCTATCTCGGCCTCATCGCCATTGCCGCCTGCCTCGGTCATATCTATCCGGTGTTTTTCCACTTTAAAGGCGGAAAAGGCGTGGCGACAGCCTTTGGTGCCATTGCGCCGATTGGCTGGGACTTAACCGGGCTGATGACCGGGACCTGGCTGCTGACCGTGCTGTTGAGCGGCTACTCCTCCCTTGGCGCGATTATCAGCGCACTGATTGCCCCCTTCTACGTCTGGTGGTTCAAACCCCAGCTGACCTTCCCGGTCGCCATGCTCTCGTGTCTGGTGCTGCTGCGTCATCACGACAATATTCAGCGTCTGTGGCGTGGGCAGGAATCGAAGATCTGGAAGAAGAAAAAGAAGAAACCTGACGCCTGAGAACGCCGGGCAAAGCCATCGCCCGGGCGGGCATTGAAGGGTTTATTGCGTCATCCGTAACGCCTCTGCCATCACCGGCTGATGATGGCAGAGTGGAACACTACGCCTGGATTGCAGGCAGTTCCGCCAGCGGCCAGCGCGGACGTACTGTCACGCTCAACTCGCCCCGCGTTCCGCCTTTCATCCGCACCATACCCGCGTAAGCAATCATCGCGCCATTGTCGGTGCAGAACTCCGGTCGCGCATAAAACACTTCCCCACCGCGCGCCTTCATCACCTCCGCCATTTTGCTGCGCAGCGTGCGGTTGGCACTGACGCCACCGGCAATCACCAAACGTTTAAAACCGGTCTGCTCCAACGCGCGCTTGCATTTGATCGCCAGCGTATCAACCACCGCATCCTCAAAGGCACGGGCGATATCAGCACGGGTCTGATCGTCATCGCTGTTTTCACGGATGGTGTTGGCCGCAAAGGTTTTCAGCCCGGAAAAGCTGAAATCCAACCCAGGGCGATCGGTCATCGGACGCGGAAAGATAAAGCGCTTTTCGGTGCCCTGCTGAGCCATTTTCGACAGCATTGGGCCGCCAGGATAATCCAGCCCCAACAGCTTGGCGGTTTTATCAAAGGCTTCGCCTGCCGCATCGTCCACTGACTCGCCCATCAGGCTGTATTCACCAATGCCGGTCACGCTGATTAACTGAGTGTGACCACCCGATACCAGCAAGGCGACAAAGGGGAATTCCGGCGGATTATCTTCCAGCATCGGTGCCAGCAGATGGCCTTCCATATGATGAACCGGGATCGCCGGCACATCCCAGGCAAAGGCCAGTGAACGGCCGATAGTGGCCCCGACCAGCAGCGCGCCGACCAGACCGGGACCGGCGGTATAGGCCACCGCATCAATGTCTTTGGCCTGCAATCCGGCTTCTTTTAACGCCGCCTGGATCAGCGGTACGGTTTTACGCACGTGATCGCGCGACGCCAGTTCCGGCACCACACCGCCGTAATCGGCATGCAGTTTGACCTGGCTGTAAAGTTGATTGGCGAGCAAACCGGCGGTTTCGTCGTAAATGGCGATTCCGGTTTCATCGCAGGATGTTTCAATTCCGAGCACACGCATGACTTTATTTACCTCATTCTGGCGGCGCGCAGTGTACCATGAAGGCCGCTGCCATTCGGCAATTTTGCAACGAAAAACGTGACTCCCTGAAAAAGCTGGGGAAAATATTTTCGCGAGCGCCTTCCCTTTGATGTATACTCCTTGGCCTGAAAAAACCGGCAGTGGCACAGGCGCATCTGTTGGTAAGTTAATGCTATGGTGCTTTACAACGCTGCCTGTGTTGGAGTAAAATTCCGCACCATTTTGAAACAAGCTGGCACCGACGTCAGCAACAAAACCGATTTTATCGAGGTGAGAGTTACATGCCGGTAATTAAAGTACGTGAAAACGAGCCATTTGACGTAGCACTGCGTCGCTTCAAGCGTTCTTGCGAGAAAGCAGGCGTTCTGGCTGAAGTTCGTCGTCGTGAGTTTTATGAAAAACCGACTACCGAACGTAAGCGCGCTAAAGCGTCAGCAGTTAAACGCCACGCGAAGAAACTGGCTCGCGAAAACGCACGCCGCACTCGTCTGTACTAGTCGTTGGGGGTTCGCCCTCACGTTTTACAGATAAGTAGTAGTTAAGAAGGCCGTGCTTTCCGAAAGGAATGCGCGGCTTGTTCTCGTTTATGCACTGATAAACCGGGGCCTATGGCTGGACGAATTCCACGTGTATTTATCAATGACTTGCTGGCGCGCACGGACATCGTGGACCTCATCGATGCACGGGTAAAGCTGAAGAAGCAGGGCAAGAACTACCACGCGTGCTGTCCTTTCCATAACGAAAAAACCCCCTCTTTCACCGTGAACGGTGAGAAACAGTTCTACCACTGCTTCGGCTGTGGCGCCCACGGCAATGCTGTCGACTTCCTGATGAACTACGATCGTCTGGAGTTTGTGGAAAGCATCGAAGAGTTGGCGACGCTGTACGGATTAGAAGTGCCGTACGAAAGCGGAACCGGCCCGAGCCAGTTAGAGCGTCATCAGCGTCAGAGCCTTTATCAATTGATGGGCGGCCTGAATGAGTTTTATCAGCAGGCGCTGTCACAGAGTCAGTCTTCAGGTGCACGCGAGTATCTTGCCAATCGCGGACTGAGTGACGCTGTCATCAAGCACTTTTCTATCGGCTATGCCCCTGCAGGCTGGGATAACGCCCTGAAGCGCTTCGGTCGCAATCAGGACGATCGCCAGTCGTTAATCGATGCGGGCATGTTGGTCACCAACGACCAGGGCCGCAGTTACGATCGTTTTCGCGAACGGGTGATGTTCCCGATCCACGACAAGCGCGGGCGGGTAATAGGATTTGGCGGTCGCGTGTTAGGCGACGGGATGCCGAAATACCTCAACTCCCCCGAAACCGATATTTTCCATAAGGGTCGTCAGTTATACGGCCTGTATGAAGCGCAAAAGAATCATCCCGAACCGGCGAAGCTACTGGTGGTTGAAGGCTATATGGATGTGGTGGCGCTGGCGCAGTTTGGCATTGATTATGCCGTTGCCTCGCTGGGAACCTCGACCACACCGGAGCATATTCAGCTGCTGTTCCGCACCACCGACACGGTTATTTGCTGTTATGACGGTGACCGGGCTGGTCGTGAAGCGGCCTGGCGCGCGCTGGAAACCGCATTACCTTACATGAATGACGGTCGTCAGCTACGCTTTATGTTTCTACCTGATGGTGAAGACCCGGATACGCTGGTGCGTAAAGAGGGTAAAGAGGCCTTTGAAGCCCGGATGGAGCAGGCGATGCCGCTCTCCGCGTTCCTGTTTGACTCTTTACTCCCGCAGGTTGATTTGCGATCGCCAGATGGTCGCGCGCAGCTAAGCACCCTGGCGTTGCCGTTGATTACCCAGGTGCCGGGCGAAACGTTACGCATTTATTTGCGTCAGGAGCTGGGCAACAAGCTGGGCATTCTGGACGACAGCCAGCTTGATAAGCTGATGCCGAAGCTGGGCGAGAAAGCCCGGCCTCCTCAGCAGCCCCAGCTAAAACGCACAACCATGCGTATACTGATTGGACTGCTGATCCAGAATCCGGCGCTGGCGACTACCGTGCCGCCACTGGAAGGATTAGAAGCGTCAGATCTGGCCGGATTCCCACTTTTTGTGGAGTTAGTGAGCACTTGCGTTGCTCATCCTGGCCTGACCACCGGACAGCTACTAGAGTTGTACCGTGGAACAAATTTTAGCCAGAGCCTTGAAACTCTGGCCACATGGAACCACATGATCGTAGAAGATGAAGTGGAAACCATGTTTCAGGACTCCCTGGCCAGCATGTATGACGCGGCGCTGGAACGCCGGCTCGAAGAGCTGATTGCGCGCGATCGCACACATGGTCTGAACTCGGAAGAACGCCGCGAGTTCTGGACGCTGAGCCAGGCCTTAGCCAAGAAATAAGTTATATTGCCGAATTTGTGAAGCGTATATCGGCGAGGCCAGTTTGAACGCGAGCACTGCCAGCGTTCAAAATGGCAAGCCAGATAGCTTCCATACAGAATATGTAAAGAACACTGCGGCTTAAGTGCCGATAATCCGCCAGGTCGAGCCTGGCAGCCGCTTGGATGGGCAGCGGCATAAATCCAACGCCCTCACTGTTATTGTTGGCTTGTTAGCCGACCGACACCAATCTAATTTAACAGAAGTGTGGATACCGTCTTATGGAGCAAAACCCGCAGTCACAGCTTAAGCTTCTTGTCACCCGTGGTAAAGAGCAAGGCTATCTGACCTATGCCGAGGTCAATGACCATCTGCCGGAAGATATCGTCGACTCCGATCAGATCGAAGACATCATTCAGATGATCAACGACATGGGCATCCAGGTTGTAGAAGAAGCGCCTGATGCCGACGATCTGATCCTCAACGAAAACAGCAGCGACACTGACGAAGATGCCGCCGAAGCCGCCGCTCAGGTGCTGTCCAGCGTTGAATCTGAAATCGGGCGTACCACTGACCCGGTGCGTATGTACATGCGCGAAATGGGTACCGTTGAACTTCTGACGCGTGAAGGCGAAATCGACATCGCTAAGCGTATCGAAGACGGTATCAACCAGGTTCAGTGCTCCGTTGCCGAATATCCGGAAGCTATTACCTATTTGCTGGAACAGTATGACCGTGTTGAAGCGGGCGAAGCACGCCTGTCAGACATGATCACCGGCTTTGTCGATCCTAACGCTGAAGCAGAAATTGCCCCTACCGCTACCCACGTGGGCTCTGAGCTTTCTGAAGCAGAACGTAACGACAACGACGAAGAAGAAGAAGACGAAGACGACGCGGAAGATGACAACAGCATCGACCCGGAACTGGCGCGCGAGAAGTTTAACGACCTGCGTGTTCAGTACGAGAAAGCGCGTACCGTTATCAAAGCTAAAGGCCGCAGCCACGCTGATGCCGCCGCTGAGATCCAGAATCTTTCTGACGTCTTCAAGCAGTTCCGCCTGGTGCCGAAGCAGTTCGACTTCCTGGTCAACAGCATGCGCATCATGATGGATCGCGTTCGTACGCAAGAGCGCCTGATCATGAAGTTCTGTGTTGAAATCTGCAAAATGCCGAAGAAGAACTTCATCACCCTGTTCACCGGCAACGAAACCAGCGAAACCTGGTTCAAAGCCGCGCTGGCAATGAACAAGCCATGGTCTGAGAAGCTGAAAGACGTCGCCGATGACGTGCAGCGCGGCCTGATGAAGCTCGGACAGATTGAGCAAGAAACCGGCCTGACCATCGAGCAGGTTAAGGACATCAACCGTCGTATGTCTATCGGTGAAGCGAAAGCCCGCCGTGCGAAGAAAGAGATGGTTGAAGCGAACTTACGTCTGGTTATCTCGATTGCCAAGAAGTACACCAACCGTGGTCTGCAGTTCCTGGATCTGATTCAGGAAGGTAACATCGGTCTGATGAAAGCCGTTGATAAGTTTGAATATCGCCGCGGTTATAAGTTCTCAACTTATGCCACCTGGTGGATCCGTCAGGCTATCACCCGCTCCATCGCTGACCAGGCGCGCACCATCCGTATTCCGGTGCATATGATTGAGACCATCAACAAACTCAACCGTATTTCCCGCCAGATGCTGCAGGAAATGGGTCGCGAGCCGACGCCGGAAGAACTGGCCGAACGCATGCTGATGCCAGAAGATAAAATCCGTAAGGTGCTGAAAATCGCTAAAGAGCCTATCTCTATGGAGACGCCGATTGGTGATGACGAAGATTCGCATCTGGGTGATTTCATCGAAGATACCACGCTGGAGCTGCCGCTGGATTCCGCGACCTCCGAGAGCCTGCGCTCTGCCACGCACGATGTGCTGGCTGGCCTGACCGCGCGTGAAGCGAAAGTATTGCGTATGCGTTTCGGTATCGATATGAATACCGACCACACGCTGGAAGAAGTTGGCAAGCAGTTTGACGTAACCCGTGAGCGTATTCGTCAGATTGAAGCGAAGGCGCTGCGTAAACTGCGTCATCCGAGCCGCTCTGAAGTGCTGCGCAGCTTCCTGGACGATTAATCGTTCCCTAAGCGCCAGTAAAAAAGCCCCTGCATGCAGGGGCTTTTTTTATGCCTGAAGCCGGGCAGCGCCCTAACGGCCTCGTGCCGCAAGGGCGGTATCCAACTCGCGGTAAGCGGCCGCCAGCTGCTCCTGAGACGCCCGGTTCAGCCCGCTGGGATTGGGTAGCACCCACACTTCGGTGTCGCCAATGGTTTGCGGCTGCCTGCCCCACTCCACCTTACTGACCCGGAACGCCTGCTTGTAAGCCTGCTTGCCCAGCACCGCCAGCGCATCAGGCTGGTACTGCTGCACCTTCTCAATCAGCGCTTTGCCGCCGTCACGCAGCTCCATGCCGGACAGCTCGGTCGCCTCTTTGGTAGGCCGCTCCACCAGCATTGTGATGCCGCAGCCGGTCTCCAGCAGCTGCATCTCCTCTTCCGGCTTCAGCTGCCTGACGGTGAATCCCGCCTGCCAGATCGTCTTCCAGAAGCGGTTGCCGTTATGGGCAAAATGAAAGCCCTTATGGGCGGAGGATTTTCCCGGATTGATGCCGCAAAAAATCACCCGCAGGCCCGGTGCCAGAATATCGGTAATATTATGCTCGTCGATCTCACTCACTGGTTATCTTCTCTTCCAAATGCCGCGTTTATTCTGCTAACGCATAATAGCTCAATACTTCACAACCTCGCCCGACAGACGGCGTGGCGGTCACGGTCAGGCTGTCAATATCAATGACGCTCAGGGTGCCATCATCTTCGTTAGCAATCAGCAGCGTGCGGTTGTCGGGGCTGAAACAGCCGTCCATCGGCTTATTGCCCACCGCCACCTGACCGAGCGGATTCAGCTCGCCGTCAAACAGGCTGATTACCGGCTCCTGATCGCCAATCACCACCAGCAAAGAGCCATCCTCACTGAAGCGGACAATCTGTGACGCCTTCTGGTGGCCGGTGAGCGGCAAGGTGCGGATAAGCTGATGGCTTTCCGCATCCAGCACATACAGACGCGGCTGGTCGCCATCGGTGGCAACGATCGCCGGATGGCACGGCGACGCCGCAATCCCGTTTATCGGTCCCGGCATCGCAATATTGTCCACCACCTGACCTTTGCCGTTTTCCAGCGCCACCACGGTTATCGAGGCATCTTCTTCGTTGTCGGTAAACAGCTTACGGCCGGAAGGCAGGATGGTCAGGCGATGGGTATTGTGCGAAGGCACCGCAATCTGGCTGACGATCTTATCGGTATTGGGGTCGATCGCCAGGATCGTCGCGCTGTTTTCGCAGCACTGATAGACATAGCCATCGCTTGCCAGCCGCGAAGTATGCGGCGACTCCAGCGGGCTGACGTCAATAAATCCGCTGACCTGGCGGGAGATCAGATCGATCACCGCAATCTTGTGGCCGGGATGGGGATTATCGCCGTGGATGCCATCACCAAAGATCGGCACATAGGCTTTATGCTGCTGCGGCAGGATCAGTAACTCGTGGGGACGCGGAGGGAAAGCATTAAGCTCCTGCTCTACGGCAAAGGTCTCAGGATTGAGGAACAGCACGTTGCTGCCCTGCTTATCCACTGCGATCAAACCATAGCGAGTGGCCGACGTCATACACACCTCCAGTAAAATGAACGTTTCATTTAAAGGTAGCGCATAACGTCGTCAAGTTTTGCGGGAAAAGGTTACAAAACTTGCTGGATCCCCCACATCGCCAGCGCATGATCCTCATGGGAAGGCAGTCCGCTGACCGTCACCGCACCGATAATCCCGCCACCGGTAAGCAGTAATGGGAAGCTGCCGCCGTGGTCGGTATAGCGCTCAGGATCCATATAATTCATCGCTTCCATCCGCGTGCCGGCCGCTTCATTCACTTCGCCGGTGTATAAAGAGGCATGACCGTTGCGCAGGGTGCTGTTGCGCTTGCGGGCAATCCACTCCAGATTTTCGGCGCTGGAACCCGGCAGCGCGGCGCAGAACAACACCTGACCGAAGGCATAAACTTCAATCGCCACCGGATAGTTTTCCTGTGAGGCGCGCTGGCGGATCAGCTCACCCACTTTCCAGGCATCATCAAAGCTGAACTGGGTCAGACGAACAAGTTGCTCCTGCTGCAGCAGGGTTTCAAGGCTGGGAACGCTGGACATCGGACTCTCCGTGAGCGGGAAACGAGGCCTTCAGCTTAATTGATTACTATTTTCCAAAATAGATAAATATGAAATATCAGTTCTGTTTTTGCGAGCAAGATCACTGCTCAAACGCCGCCCGCAGCCAGTGAATAAAGCCGCTGACCGCGCGCGGCACCTGCGCAGACCACGGGCGCACCACGTACAGCATTCCGGCAAAGGCGCCCACCGTCTGCCAGTCTGGCAACACCTCCACCAGCCGCCCTTCGCTTAAGGCCGCGCGGGCGCTGAAGTCCGGCAGCAGCGCGATGCCCAGCCCGTCCAGCGCCGCATCGCGAATGGATTCACTGTTATTGGTGGCAAACGGCCCGCTGACGTTCACCGTCACCGATTCTTCTCCCGGCTTGCGTGAGGCAAAGGTCCAGCGTGGCATCTCCGTGCCGCGCGGGTAATACAGGCACTGATGATCGCTCAGGTCCTGCGGCGTTTGCGGGAAGCCGTGCTGCGCGAGATACGCCGGCGAAGCTACCACCTGCGCATGAGTGGCACAGAGCGGCAGCGCCACATGGGTTTCGGGCAGGGTATCGCTGTGGCGGATAGCGAGGTCAAAGCCTTCACTGGCCAGCGATACCAGCCGGTCAGACACCTCAAGCTGCACACGCACCTGCGGATGCTCGCGCAGGAAAGCAGTAATATGCGGCACCAGCTGCTGGCGGGCAAACGCCACCGGCGCCGTCACCCGCACCAGGCCGCGTAACGGCCCCGCCGAGTCACGCACGCTAAAAAAGCTCTGTTCAATCTGCGCAAAAGGCTGGCGTAACTCTTCCACCAGCTTCTCACCGGCGCTGGTCAGCCGCAGGCTGCGGGTGGTACGCGTGACCAGCGGCACGCCCGCCAGATGCTCCAGCTCTTTAATTTTCTGGCTCATCGCCGCTTTGCTGACCTCCAGGCGCTCGGCGGCGCGGGTAAAGCTCCCCTGCTCTGCCAACACCGTCAGCCAGTGCAGATGGATCCACAGCGCGTCGGTCTTTACGTCTTTCATGGTTATTGTTCACAATAGTAAATAATCAATTCAAGTATAGCGCTTTTTCCCGTCTCATATTCCCCGTAAAGTGAACCTCAGATAAGCCGCAGCCATCCGGCTCAATTGACTGTTTTCAGGGGATAAACCAATGCCATTACTGCAATTTGATGTGATTCAGGGCCGTTCAGAATCGGAGATGAGAACCTTACTGGACGCAGCGCACCGCGCGGTGCTGGCGGCATTTAAGGTGCCAGCGCGCGATCGCTACCAGATTGTTCACGAAAACAAAGCGTATCAGATGGTGTTTGAAGATACCGGACTGGGTCTGACCCGTACCGATAATCTGGTGATGGTGCGCGTCTTTACCAGCCCGCGCAGCGATGAGCAGAAGCAGTTTTTTATGGCCGAACTCTGCCGCGAGCTGAAAGAGAGCTGTGGCATTTTGGGCAGCGACGTGATGATCAGTTTTATCACCAACGGCAAAGGCGACTGGAGCTTTGGCAACGGCGTAGCGCAGTACATGACCGGCGATCTGTAAACTGACGGCGCGCTTGTGCAGCAAGCGCGCCGACGGTTATTCCCAGCCAGCGGGCTGCTGATGCCAGCCGGTTAACGCTTCCAGCCGGTGCGCCATCGCCAGCAGCTGTGACTCATGGTGGTAGTTGGCCACCAGCTGCGCACCAATCGGCATCCCTTCTGAGCTCAGCGCCACCGGCAGCGTAATTGCACAGCCATCAAGATAGTTCACCGCGCGGGTCAGCAGCGCCAGCGTGGCCTGCTGCTCATTGACCTCGTCAACCGGGCAGGCGGTGATAGCCAGCGTTGGCATCAGCAGGATATCCCAGTCGTCCATCAACTCATGGAACAGCCCGATATGCTGCTCGCGCTGGCGTAACAGGCCTTCGAAGCTCTCTTTGTTGATCGCCGCCCCGTGCAGCAGCTTCTCAGCCGTTAACGGATTGTAGCGATCGCGGTGGCTGGTCATCATCTCGCGATGCCAGGCCCAGGCTTCCGCCGAAATAATTTCCCCGCTGCGGGCGCTCAGCCCGGTCCATGAGAACGGCAGCTTAATGCGGGTGACCGATATTCCCGCCTCGCTCAGCCGTCTCTGGGTCTTTTCCAGCGCGGCGACAATCTCTGGGTCGATTGCCGCGCCCAACGTATCCGGCTCAATAAACGCCACCTTTAGCGTGTCTGCCACCGCAAGGCGCTGCGTATCGCCACTCATACTGCGGTAGATCAGCTCCGCGTCGGCCACCGTGTGGGTTAACGGACCAATCGAATCCAGCGTGGTGGAGAGCGGAATACAGCCTTCGCGGCTGATGCGATTTTGCGTGGGCTTCAGGCCCACCAGGCCATTCAGCGCGGCGGGAATACGCACCGAGCCGCCGGTATCGGTGCCGATCGCCGCTGGCACTAAGCCCGCCGCAACCGCCACAGCCGATCCGCTGGAGGATCCGCCCGGCACGCGATGCACGTCGCAATCCCAGGGATTCCACGGCGTGCCGGCACTCTGATTGATCCCCCATCCGCCGAAGGCAAACTCCACCAGCTGGGTTTTTCCGGCAATCACCGCGCCGTGTTGCAGCAACCGGGTTACCGCAGGCGCGGTATGGGTTGAGCGGCTGTCCGGCAGCTGACGGGAGCTGGCGCTGCAGGGCGTGCCCCGCCAGTGCAGCAGGTCCTTAATGCCCAGTGGTATCCCCTGTAGCGGACCAAGATCGACCCCGGCCTTCAGCAACAGATCCTGCCCCTGCGCTGCCGTCAGCATCGTCTGCGCAAACACCGTGACAAACGCATTGAGCTTGTCGTTATAACGGGCGATGCGGGCAAGATAAAATTCCGCAATCTCTTCACAGCTCAGCTCGCCGCGACGTAATGCGGCGGCCAGTTCGGCGATCGGTGAAAATGGCGCAATCATGCGGTCTCCATGGCCTGTCATCATTTATGAAGGAGACAGTGCAATATCCGATCCATATTTTTAGAGAAACATGCCGCGCGCATCGATATTCATGATTTCCGCCGTGCCATGGCTGTTTCTCATAACAAATTGCGCAAATTGTGCCATTACCGCGCAGGAATGATTGGGGAAAACGCGCATCAGGCTACCGAGCGGCGGTGTGTTGCCATAATGTGGAATAAAGCCATGCTCTTCCGATAATTTTTCGACGCGATACTGCCGATCCGTCAGCGCATTGACCGCCAGACCAAAATCGGCTGCACCAGTTCCGTGCGGACCCTTGTCAGAACTGAGTGCTTTTGAGCCGGCATCAATAATGGCGTAGCGATCGTTTACCGACACCACCCGCGCGACCACGCTGATGGCCACCTCATCCAGCGTGCACAGCTGCAGGCGCAACCCGGTAAGATCGCATAAGGCGTAATTGCCGGGACGGATCTCGTCATACCCGTCAGGCAAGGGCGCACCAAGGATCGACGGCGTTGCACCGACGGACAGCGCGCACTGCGCAAATCCAGCCTGATGCAGGCGCTGGCGCAGTCCCTGCATACACTGGGCTTCTGCCTGCACGATCGCCGCCATCTGCTGCGGGTTCTGTGCGCCATAGGCATGTCCGGCATGAGAGACCAGCCCGGCAAAGTGCAGGCCGGCGGCTTGCACCGCGTGGGCCAGCTGCAACGCTTCGTCGCCTTCCGGATTGACCCCAACCCGTCCAAGCCCGACATCAACCTTGATCCACACCGATAAATCGAGCGATGTGACCGCCGCTGCGGCCTGCGCAATAGCCGCCACGCCGGCCAGACTGGCGACAATCACCCCCAGTTTGCCGCCGCTGCTGGCGGCGACGGCAAACAGCGCGCTGACGCTTTTAGCCTGCACCACCGGGTAAGCCAGCAGTACATCGCGCACGCCGCCTTTGATAAACACCACGCCTTCGCTGGGTTTCGACACGGTGATGCCGACCGCGCCCAGCGCAATCTGCTGTTGCGCGATCGCCACGCTTTTATGGGTTTTCACATGAGGACGGAGCCGTACGTTCCCCGCCGCGGCACGCTGCTGCATCTGCTGTAAATTACGCGTAAGCCGTTGCGCATCGATTTCAATATAGGGCGTCAGCCGGTCGTCATAAAATGGACGATCGCTGCCTGCCACTGCTTCTGAACCTGCCTTCAGTTGATTCACACTGCCTCCATCGCATCGGACTCTCCCGTCATCAGGAGTGAGTTGCCCATCCTAACCCAAACGCGCCTCAGCGAAAAAAAAAGCGCCCGTGCAAATGCAGGGGCGCTCAGAGTCTGCCTGAACCGTGAATAAGGTCACGGTTTACAGCGAATTAGAAGTCGTAACGCAGACGGACCAGGTTCATATCACCCAGGTTGTCGGTGCTGGAGGTGAAGACGTGTTCGTAGTCAACACGGAAGCCGTAATCCAGCTGGAAGGTCACGCCGACGCCGTTATCGATGCGCTGATAGTTGCGGTCGTTAACGTATTCCAGACGGTCACCCATAAAGTACGGCATCACCGATTTCAGGGCGTACTGGCCCACCGGGATGGTGTAACCGGCCAGATATTCAATGCCCCACGCATCGCCCGCGAAGTAGTTATTCACGTTAACTTGCTTGGTGGTCAGGAAGTTCTGGTAGTAACCGCCGCCGAAGCTGAAGGTCCAGTTGTCCGGTTTCCAGCTCAGAGAAGTGCCGTAGATGTTCTGATCGTAGGTTTTGTTGTCGCCGTTGCCCGGGTTACGCATCTCTGCGCGGGTGTAGTTCCACGCGGTGCCCCAGGTCAGGTCTTTGGTCAGGTGATAATCCACACCCAGCGAGCCGCCGCCCTGACGCTTGTAGCGTAAGCCGTTGCCCGGGAGGTATTCGTTATCGCTGAACAGGTATGACGCATAGACGTCAGCCGCGCCGAAGGTGTTTTTGTACTTCAGCATCTTACGGCTACGGTATGAACCATCGTAGTCGCCGTTGATGCCGTTGCCCGGTGCCTGGGCAAGCATGTCGTAATCCCAGATATCGGTTTTCGCGCCGACCACATCATAGTAAACGCTGTTCTGCTGGCCGAAGGTCATCTGGCCCCAGGTCTTACTTTTGAAACCGGTATACAGCATACGGCGGCTGGTGTTGTTAGCGCCGTCAGCGTGATGATTATCCCAGTCAAACACCGCCGGAATATTCACGCCCAGCTCGTAGTAACCGATCCAGCTGATGTCATCAAACAGGTAGTAATCCGCCGCAAAGCGGAAACGGGTGCCGCCATCGAAGCCGTTACGCTTGTAAGAGCCGTTATCGCTGGCGCCGGTCATATTGTTGAACTGCGGACGAATACTGCCGCCAACGGTAAAGTTCAGGCGGCTGAGCGGGTCGCCAGCCTGAGGATCTTGCTTCAACACAGTCACTTCTGCATGGGCGGCGAATGACGCACTGCCTGCCAGCAGCCCCAGACCAATGGCCTGAGATAAAACGCGCATTTTTGTTAACATAATGTATCCCTGGAAAGAATCGTCTTAGAATTTTGCCCGCAGATAATAGCCTGAGAAACATGACAAAAAATCGCCTTCCATGACCGTTTTGTGCGTTTTTGCTGACGAAATCATTAAGTAAATGTGTCATTTGACGCACTTACTCACGAAACCAAGCATTTTGTGCGGTTTTTAGCGTTTCCCGTACAGCATTCACATCCGCATTGATGTTTTGCAATAATTTGCCGATAAGCGCCGTTAAAGCCGCGCGGGTTAACACTTTTGCAACACCAGAGTGAATTTCTGTCCCTGACTGCTATACCTCACAAAGGATTGCATAAGGAGGACAGCATGGCATCAGACAGCAGCAGGCCTGACGATCGCGAGGCGCGACTGACCCGCCTCCGGCAACTCACCCGCACGCCGGTACTGATTATTGGTGGCGGCATCAACGGCATCAGCACCTTCCGCGAGCTGGCCCTGCAGGGGATCCCGGTGGTGATGGTGGAAAAAGGCGACTGGTGTCAGGCCGCCAGCGGCGCGTTGTCACGGATGATCCACGGCGGATTGCGCTATCTGGAAACCGGTGAGTTTTCGCTGGTGAAAGAGTCGGTACAGGAGCGCGACCGGCTGTTAAAAAATGCGCCGCACTTCGTCGCGCCGCTGCGCACCACCGTGCCCATTGACAGCTGGGGTGGTGGCCTGATGAATGCCGGAAAACGCTTCCTGCGCCTGTCCGAAAAACCGAGTCGTCGCGGCGCGCTGGTGATCAAAACCGGCCTGGCGCTGTATGACACCTGGTCCCGCCGCTTCGGCACCATGCCCAAACATCAGTTGCACACTAAACAACAGACCCAACAACGCTGGCCGGGTTTTGCCGACTGGGTGAAGTGCAGCGCCGCCTATTACGATGCGTGGATTGCCGCACCGGAACGGCTGGGCTTTGAACTGATTGACGATACCGAGCGTGCGGCCGCAGGCGCGCTGGCGCTGAACTATGTCAGCGTTGAGCAGTGTGATGGCGAGAACATCACCCTGCGCGACAGCTTCAGCGGCGAGACGTTTTCGCTGCGACCGCATGTGGTGGTCAATGCCACCGGCGCGTGGATCGATCGGCTGAACGGCACCTTAAGCCCAACCCTGCCTGAGCAAAAGCTGATTGGCGGCACCAAGGGCTCGCATCTGATCCTGCGCAGCCCGGAGCTGCTGCAGATGCTGGATGGCGAAATGGTCTACTACGAGAATCAGGAAGGCCGGGTGTGCATCATGTTCCCGTGGTACGGCAACGTGCTGGTGGGCTCGACCGATATTCGGGTGGATAACCCGGATGATGTGGTCTGCGAAGCGGACGAGAAAACCTATATTCTGCAATCGCTGCGCTTTGTCTTTCCCCACCTTAAGGTCAATGACGAAGACGTCCTCTATACCTTCAGCGGCGTGCGCCCGCTTCCGGCCAGCGATTCGGCCTTTAATGGCACCATTTCACGCAATCACTCGTTAGTATTACTGCCGCCGGTGGCCGGACGGGAGTTCACCACCCTGTGCCTGGTCGGCGGCAAATGGACCACCTTCCGCAAATTTGGCGAAGAAGCGGCAGACCGGGTGCTGAAGCTGCTGGGCGAAAGCCGCAAGGTCAGCACGGTGGAGTTGGCGATTGGCGGCGGCCGCAATTATCCCAATGCGGCGCGAAAACCCATCTGGATGCACGAACTGAGTGAGGAATTCGGCCTGACGCCCGCGCGCGTTTCACAGCTGGTTGCCCGTTACGGCACCCGCGCCCAGGCGATGCTGCATACCATGGCACTCCAGCCTGACCAGCCGTTGCAGGCTAACCCGAACTGGAGCCAGAACGAAATACGCTTCCTGATCGCGCACGAGCAGGTGCAGACGCTGGAGGACCTGTTGGTTCGCCGCACGCCGCTGGCCATCAGCGGACAGCTGACCGTTGATCTGATTGCGGAGATCAACCGCCTGCTGGCGGAGGCGCGCGGCTGGTCGCCGGAACAGGCCGCGCAGCACCTCGATCACACCCTTTCACGTCTTGCCAGCCTGCACGGGCTCGGCAGGCTTTCTCCTGTGGCCGTTAATAAGGAAACCCGCCATGTCAGCCAGTCAGAAAGTGAGGCTTAACCGACTCTTTAATCAGGGTAAATGCCTGGATGTCGCCATCGATCACGGCATCGCCAACGAGCCCGATTTCCTGATCGGCCTGGAAGATATCGCCAGCGTGATGCGCAGCCTGGTCACCGCTCAGCCTGACGCGATTCAGGTCAATTACGGCCAGGCCGATCTGCTTCAGCAATTGCCCCAGCGCCACAAGCCCGCGCTGGTGCTGCGCACCGACGTCGGCAATGCCTATAACGCCGCCCGTCATCGTGAGATGTGGGCGGTGCTGCACAATCCGGACGATCCGATTCTGGCGGCCCTGCAAATGGACGCGGCGGCAGTGGTGGTGAATCTCTATCTGATCCCCGATGAGCCGGGCATTTTTCGCCAGTGCATTGAGAATATCGGCCGGCTGCGCCACGCCTGCGAGCGTTACGGCATGCCGCTGATGATTGAGCCGCTGGTAATGGCAGCGGCCGGACAGGGCGCGGCCTATGGCTCGCTGGGCGACGTGGAGAAAATGGTGCCGCTGGTCCGGCTGGCGCGCGAACTGGGCGCGGATATCATCAAGGTTGATCCGACCGATAACGTGGAAGAGTTTCACCGCGTGGTGGAAGCGGCCCGTTGTCCGACGCTGGTGCGCGGCGGCGGCAAGGGTGAACTTGGCCCGGTGCTGACCAAAAGCGCGGCGCTGATGGCGCAGGGCGCATCCGGCATGGTGTATGGCCGTAACGTCTATCAACACAGCAATCCGGCCAGCGTGGTGACGGCGCTGATGGCGATAATTCATCAGGGCGTCAGCGGAGAAGAGGCGCTGGCGATCTATCAGCGTGCTGGCTGAAACGGAGAAATGCGATGAGCCAACTGCTGGGCATTGATGCCGGCAACACCATGATTAAGGCGGTGTTGTTCGATCTGGATGGCACGGTTCGCGCCGTTGCCAGCTGTGCGGGCGAAACCCACCAGCCACAGCCCGGCTATGCCGAACGACCGGTGAACGAGGTCTGGCTGGGCGTCACCGCCGCCATCAAAGCCTGCCTGGCACAGATGCCGGATGCGCAGGTGATCGCCGTCGGTGCCGCCGGACATGGCAACGGGCTGTATGCGCTGGATCAGGCGCAGCAGCCGTTAATCGGCATTCAGTCGGTCGACAGCCGCGCCGCCGACCGGGTGGAGGAGCTGGAACAGAGCGGCAACGCAGCGGCGATTTATGCCCGTTCGCTGCAAAAAGTCTGGGCCAGCTCAACGCCGGTGTTGCTGAGCTGGCTGAAGCGAAACCGGCCGGAACTGTATCAGCGCATCGGCCATGTGCTCTGTGCCAAGGACGTTATCAGTCACTTCCTGTCTGGCGAAGTCAGTGCTGACTATTCCGATGCGTCCGGAGCCGGGCTGATTGATCACCGCGTTCGCGGCTACAGCGCCGACCTGCTGGCCCTGTACGACCTGGCGGACGCCCTGCCGCTGCTTCCCGCCCTGCATGAATCCTGCGAAGTGGTCGGCACCGTCACCCCACATGCCGCGCAGCTTACCGGTTTACCTGCCGGTATTCCGGTGGTGGCGGGGATCTTTGACGTGGTGGCCAGTGCCGTTGGCTCCGGCGTGGTGTTGCCAGGCGAAGCCTCGATTGTGGCAGGCACCTGGAGCATTAATCAGGTGGTGGTGTCCCGTCCTGATTACCTGCGCCCGGTCTTTATGAACGCCCTGATTGAGCGCGATCGCTATATGGCGATTGAAGCCAGCGCCACCTCGGCGACCAATCTGGACTGGTTTATCCGCGAGTTTGCCGACGGCCGCAGCGGCAGCGGCGCAGAACAAAGCAGTGATTTAGTGGCAAAGGTGGTGCCGGATGCGCATCTGCCGGTCTACCATCCCTACCTCTATTCCGGCCGGAAAGAAGAACCGGCCAAGGCCGGATTTTATGGCCTCAGCGGCTGGCACACCCGCGCCGATATGCTGTTCGCCTTATTTGAAGGCGTGACCTTTTCTCACCGTGCGCATATCGATCGGCTGCGCGCGGCCGGACTGCCGTTCACCTCGGCTACCCTTTCTGGCGGTGCCAGCCGCAGCTGCGTCTGGCCACAGATGTTTGCCGACGTGTTGGCGATCCCGATTCAGGTCGCGGAGTGTAAAGAGACCGGCGCGTTGGGCGCGGCAATCTGTGCCGGCGTCGGCGTAGGGATCTGGGCGAATCTGGCGGAAGGCGTGGCGCAGGCGGTCAAGCTCAACCCGGTGATTTTGCAGCCCGACGCTGCCCGCGTTGCCTTCCATGAACCCCGTTATCGCCTGTTCAAAAAGCTGGAGCGGGCGATGGACAGCCTCTGGCATGAAGAGCTTAACGACCTGGCTTAACGTGATCTAAATCTGAATTCCGTTACGTCGCTGTTGGGTAGCCGCCGGGTAAATAACGTTAATTTAACTTAACACTCCGCAAGCAGGCTGGCGGACGACTTCCGCATTTTGCTTATAATTCAACGAACTTCCCGTCATCTGGCCCGCTTATGCCCCACAAAACGTTAATGTTACCGATTTGAAAATAATACAAACTTAAACAAAGTGTAAACAGACCGTCATAAACCACGCGGTCAGCCGCATTTTGCTGGGTGGTAACAACATTGCCAGGGATAATTCGCTGCGCTAAATTGGCATATTACGCGCAGATCAGACCACTGCTACTTCCGGCACAGGGCAGGGATCGCGTCAGGTTGAGGATAAAAAAAAGCTCATGGGTTCAGAATTACTCTCGCTGGTACTGTTCATTGCTTCAGTGTCGCTTTACACCTGGAAAGCCGGAAGAAATAAACTGTGGTTCAGCGCTATTCTGCTGTTTCTTGGCATCTATATCATTCTGAACGCCTCAATGCTCGCGAGTAATTATTTTACCGGCGAAGGCATTAATGACGCGGTTATTTACACCATCACCAGCAGCTTAAGCGGCGCCGGTATCAGCAAATATATTCTTCCGGCGGTGGGATTGATTGTCGCGCTGGTTGTGCTGTTTGGCGTTTTGTCCTGGCTGTTACGCCTGCGCAAAGGCCATCGCGCCAGTCAGCTCTACAGCCTGCTGGCGGTGATTCTGGCCGTTGCCTCGATCAATACCACGCCGGCCTATCAGCAGGTGGCCAGCCTGATTAAATCCCAGGTCGGAAAAGGTAACTCCGATTTTTATACCCATTACAAAGTGCCGGGAAAACAGCTTCGCGGGGATAAGCCCAATCTGGTTTATATCTATGCCGAAAGCCTGGAGCGCACCTATTTCGATGAAAAAGCCTTTCCCGGTCTGGCGCCGGAACTGAGCAAGATTAAAGATAACGCCTACGACTTCAGCAATACCGAACAGCTGCCGGGAACCGAATATACCATTGCTGGCATGGTGGCCTCGCAGTGCGGCATCCCGCTGTTTGCACCGTTTGACGGCAATGCCTCCAGCTCGCTCTCCACCTTCTACCCGCAGAACGTCTGCCTGGGCGACATCCTCAAGTCTTCCGGCTACCAGAACTACTTTTACCAGGGCGCGAGCCTGAGCTTCGCCGGCAAAGATCTGTTCCTCTCCTCGCACGGCTTCGACCATCTGTATGGCTATAACGAGCTGAAATCGGTGGTCAAAGATCCCAACTACCGCAACGACTGGGGCTGGTATGACGACACGCTGCTGGACGTGGTGTTCGATAAATACCTTGAGCTGGCGAAGCAGAACCGCCCTTTCTCACTGTTTGCGTTGACCGTTGATACCCATCATCCGGACGGATTTATCTCGCGCAGCTGCCAGCGCAAAGACTATCCGTATGAGGGCAAACCGAACAAATCCTTTGCCGCAGTGGCCTGTAGCCAGGAACATATTGCCCGGCTGATCCAGCGCATTCAGGCTACGCCGTACTTTAAAAACACCATTATCGTGGTCAGTTCCGATCACCTGGCGATGAACAACACCGCCTACAAATACCTGAACCAGCACGACCGCAGCGATCTGTTCTTTATGGTGCGCGGCAACGACGTCACCAGCAAAGTGCTGCCGGTGAAACGCAGCACGCTGGATAACGGCGCGACGGTGCTGGATGCGATGGGTGGCGATAACTTTATCGGCCTTGGCCGCAGCAGCCTGTCGTCAACCTCTATGGTGGCCACCTATCTGAATATCAAAGACAAAATCAACGAGTGGAAGCCCGACGTCATCAAGCTGTGGAACTTCCCGAAATCGATTTCCGATTACAAAATTGATACGGTCAGCAACACCTTCAGCTTCTCCGGCATGCACTTCAAGCTGCCGCTGCTGCTGTCGGTGAAGCCGAACAAGATTGAGCCAAAGTTTGACGTCTACCTCGCGGCGCCGTTAAAGCAACAGCTGGCGAACTTTGCGCCCGACGAGAAGTTTGTCTGGATTGACCGCTGCTTCAAAATGGGCGATGTCTGGGACGAGAAGCTGGAGCTGAACCCTGGCCTTTGCGTCGCTGACGGCACGCTGAATTCCGCGCCGCAGATCCTGCAGATTGAAGCGGGCAACACGCTGGGCAAGGTCACCTTTAAACAGACCGGCGAACAGAGCGACGCGCGTTATCAGCAGGCGGTGACGCGCCTGAGAGTCACCGACGACGATCTGCGTTATACCGCCGACCACATCATGTTCGGCCTGCCGGGCCTGCCGAAGCAGGTGCAAAAGGTCACCGGCCTCTCCTTTATCGAACCCTGGGGTGGACGCTGGTCAGACGCCAATCTGCTGCCGACCGTCACCGTGCAGTATCTGGAACCGCTGCCGGCGGCCTTTGACCTGACGCTGACCGCGCGGGCCTTTGGCAAAAACAGCCAGAAGCCGTTCACCCTCAAAGTGGGTGACAGCACGCAACAGATTACGCTGAGCAATGCCGACAGCACGCTTAAGATTCATTTCACTAATCCGTCGCAGTCGCGCACCATTGAAATCCTGCCGCCAGCGCCGGAAGAGACCGCCGAAGGCGCTATCGACGGCTTTGCCGCACGTAAGCTGGGCATCGGCCTGGTCAGCCTGCAGGTGACCGCCACCGAATAAACTGAGACCTGCCTCACAAATATTCATCAAGTTTTCGCCCCTGTTGCCGATTTAACCTGCTTCAGGGGCGCAAACGAAAGCCCTGTCTTTCAGAGGGAAACATGTGATGGCATCAGTGAAAAATATGAAGGTCGGGGTTCGCCTCGGCGCTGCGTTCAGTTTGGTGATCCTGTTGTTGATCATCGTGAGCGCCACCGCAGTAGTCAAAATCAACACCATTAACGACGCGGTCAGCAGCATCGTCAGCGATCGTTATATCAAAGTCCGCCTGGCATTTGACGTGCGCGATGGCGTCAACGATCAGATTAAATTCCTGCGCGGCATGGTTATCGACACCACCCGCCCACAGTACAACGTTAAGCGCTTCGGTCAGCTGACCGACGCCACCGACAAAACCAATCTGGCGGTGGGCAAGATTGCCCAGCTGCAAACTACGCCCGTAGGCATCAAAAAAATTCAGGCCGTTAAAGAAGCCGCGCAAACATTTGAAACGGCGAAATCCACGCTGCTGGAGATGATCCGCGCCGGTAACCAGGATGAAGCGGCCGCGTTCGCGCTGCAAAAAATGACTCCGGCTCAGAATACCTATCTGAATCTGGCGTCCGCCTTTGCCGACTCGCAGTCGCAACAGCTGGTCGCTGAAGGCGCGCTGGCCGGCACGGAAGGGAACAGTGCGATCCATATCACCCTGATCTTCTCTGCCCTGGCGATCCTGGCCGCAGTCCTGCTGGGCTATTTCCTCGCCCGCTCTATCGTGCGTCCATTGCGTGAAGCGGTAACCATTGCCGAGAACGTGGCGGCAGGCGATTTGCGCACGGTGATCCGCGTCAACTCTACCGATGAAACCGGTCAGCTGATGCAGGCCCTCAAGCACATGAACGAAAACCTGCTGCGCATCGTCACCGAAGTGCGCTCCGGCACCGATTTGATCCATAACGCCTCCAGCGAAATTTCAGCAGGCAATATGGACCTGTCATCACGCACCGAGCAGCAGGCCAGCTCGCTGGAAGAGACCGCCTCGGCAATGGAGCAGATGACCTCAACCGTCAAGCAGAACGCCGACAACGCCCGCCAGGCCAATGAACTGGCAGCGCTGGCGTCGAAAGTCGCCAGCCAGAGCGGTGATGCGGTGAAGCAGGTGGTCAGCACCATGGAGATGATTAACGGTTCCTCACGTAAAATTGTCGACATCATCAGCGTGATCGACGGCATTGCCTTCCAGACCAACATCCTGGCGCTGAACGCGGCGGTAGAAGCGGCGCGTGCCGGTGAACAGGGTCGCGGCTTTGCGGTGGTGGCCTCGGAAGTGCGCAGCCTGGCGCAGCGTTCTGCTTCAGCGGCGAAAGAGATTGCCCAGCTGATTGAAGACTCGGTCAGCAAAGTGGACGAAGGCGGCAAGCAGGTGGCGAAAGCCGGCACCACCATGGAAGAAGTGCTGAGCAGCGTGAAAAGCGTGACCGCCATCATGGGCGAAATCTCAATTGCCAGCTCAGAACAGAGCACCGGCATCAACGAGATCAGCATGGCGATCACCCAGATGGACCAGGTGACGCAGCAGAACGCCGCGTTGGTAAACCAGTCGGCGTCGGCGGCGCAATCGCTGCAAGAGCAGGCAGAACAGCTGTCGCGGGCGATCAGCGTGTTCAAGGTTAACGACGCGCAGTACCACGGTCAGGCGCTTGCCTGATCCCTGAGAGGGCACCTGTGTGCCCTCTTGATACAAATTTGTGGCGAAAGTCGCTGATAAAAGCACGCTGACGGCTTTTTAAGCCGGGTTAAAACAGATTACTATAAGGTTTCTCTTAAGCCTGACTCAGATGGATGACCGCACGTTGAAACCCCTTCTTCACCGTTTGCTGGCACTAATGCTTGTTGCCCTTCCGCTTAGCGGCATGGCAGCGAGAACCAGCCCCGACCCGCTTCTTGCGTCCCAGATTGTTGACCGCTACGCGCAGAACATCTTCTACAACACCAAGGCAACGGGCATGGCGATGGTGGCAATTGATGCCAACCAGCGCGTTTTTGCCAGCCAGGGTTATGTCCGTCCAGGCAGCAACGTGCGCCCGCAGAAAGACTCGGTGATCCGCATTGCCTCGCTGACCAAACTGCTGACCAGCGAACTGCTGGTGAAGCTCTCTGAACAGGGCGTGGTTCGCCTTGACGATCCGTTAAGCAAATATGCCCCTGCCGGCAGCAGCGTGCCGGGTTACGCCGGGCAAACCATCCGCCTGATCAACCTGGCGACGCACACCAGCGGCCTGCCTCGCGAACAGCCTGGCGGCAAGGCGCAGCGTCCGGTGTTTGTCTGGCCGACGCATGCTCAGCGCTGGAACTGGCTGGACAATGCCCAGCTGAAAGCCGCGCCGGGCAGCCAGGCGGCCTACTCTAACCTGGCCTTCGATCTGCTGGGTGATGCGCTGTCTAAAGCCTCGGGCGTGCCCTATCCGGCGCTGCTTCAGCGTGAAATCACCCGTCCGCTGGGCATGAAGGACACCACCTTTACGCCGTCACCGGACCAGTGTCGTCGCCTGATGGTGGCCGCGAAAGGCGCCAGCCCGTGCATGAATACGCTGGCGGCGATTGGCAGCGGCGGCATTTACTCGACGCCGGATGATATGGGCCGCTGGATGCAGCAGTTCCTTTCCTCCGACGTGCATCCGCGCACGCCGCAGGCCGACCGCATTCAGACCATGATTTATCAGCGCGACCAGTTAAGCAGAGTCATCGGCATGGATGTGCCGGGCAAAGCCACGGCGCTGGGCATGGGTTGGGTATATATGGCGCCTCAGGGCGGCCGTCCTGGCATCATTCAGAAAACCGGCGGTGGCGGTGGCTTTATTACCTATATGGCGATGGTGCCGCAGTACAGCGTTGGCGTGTTTATTGTGGTCACCCGCTCGGCGCAAACGCACTTCACGCCGATGAGCGATGGGGTGAATAATCTGCTGACCGAATTAATTGGCAATACGCCTGACAGTGCGCAATTAGCGGCCAGCATTATGTCCAACTAATATGCGATTCACCCGGCGGACGCCTTAAATCCGCCGGGAATAAGCCACGAATATATCTGGATGTAAATATCCATTATAAAGTTTAAATAATGGATCATCCGGGTGCGCAGCGCACTACTGGCGCTCACCGCCTTTTTTCTCCGCGAATGTATTCAACGCCCTCCGCAATTATTCCGCCCGTATTACGCCCTTATTTCATCAGAAACTCGCCGGTAAATTAATACCGTCACGCGCCGTTATTTTTACTGGCACGTAATATGCTACATCCCCCTTTTACCGTATTACCCAAAATAGAAAGCGGTAAGCAATAACTCGCGACATCACATCATGAGGTTCCTATGGCGAAGGCGGCATTTAAACAAAAGTTAGGGTTGGTTGATCTCAGCCTGTTGGGGATCGGCTCGATGATCGGCTCCGGCTGGCTGTATGCGGCGCTGACCAGTTCCGGTTATGCCGGGGCACAGACCGGATGGGCATGGATTTTAGGGGCAATTATCGTGCTGATGATTGGCCTGGTGTTTGCCGAGCTTTCTGCCGCCATTCCGCGCGCCGGCGGCTTTGTACGTTATCCCAACTTCTCACACGGCAACGTGGTCGGCTTTGTGATCGGCGTCAGTTCGTTGCTGGCCTACACCAGCACCGCCGGGGTGGAAGTGGAAGCGGTACGTCAGTATGCCCAGTACTGGTGGCCGGCGGTCAGTAACAGCGCGGGCGGCCCGACGGCGTTGGGCTTCGCGGTGCAGATCCTGCTGCTGGTCGGCTTCTTCCTGCTGAACTACTGGAGCGTCAGCTTCTTTGGCCGGGTGAACACCATCGTCACCACCTTCAAATTCATCGTGCCGCTGCTGACCATCGGCACGCTGTTTATGTATTACCACGGCGCAAACCTCGATGTGCCCCCACCGCCACCGGGCGGCGCGCATGGCATCTTCACCTCGCTGACCGGTGCCGGCATCGTGTTTGCCTATCTCGGCTTCCGCCAGGCGGTGGACTTCGCCAGTGAGGCCAAAAATCCGCAGCGCAACGTGCCGCTGTCGATCATCATCGCCATCGCGGTGAGCTTCGTGATCTATATCGCCCTGCAATATGCGTTTATGGGTGCGGTGCCGTCCGAAGCGCTGTCGGCGCACGGATGGGATGGGCTGAAGCAGGTATTCCAGTCGCCGTATGCCGATCTGGCGCGCAGCCTGGGGATCACCTGGCTGATTAACCTGATCCTCGTCGATGCGGTGATCTCTCCGGCCGGTACCGGCAATATTTACCTCGCCGGGGCCAGCCGCGTGCTGTTTGCCTGGGCGCGTAACGGCCACCTGTTTAAAATCTTTGGTGAAGTGGATGCCAAATCCGGCGTGCCGCGCGGCGCGCTATGGCTGTCACTGATCCTGTCGATTGCCTGGACGCTGCCGTCGGAGTTCCAGGTGTGGGGCGGATTGATTGGTGCCGTGACCTCGGCCACCGTGTTCACCTATATGCCAGGCCCGATCACCCTGGGCGCCTTCCGTCGTCATCTGCCGGATATGCCCCGTCCGTTCCGCCTGCCGGTTGCCGCCATCCTCAGCCCGCTGGCGTTTGTCGCCAGTACGCTGCTGATTTACTGGAGCGGCTGGTCGGTTAACGAAATCCTGATCCCGATTCTGGTGCTGGCGTGGGTGGGCTATGCGCTATTCGGTAAGAAGTCGGACACCTCAGGCCGCGATCTGAAATGCGCCTGGTGGTTGCTGGTTTACTATCTGCTGGTGCTGATCCTGTCCTATTTCGGCACCTTTGGCGGCATCAATGCGATCGCGTCGCCGACCGATATGATCCTGGTGACTATCGCCTCACTGGTTTGTTACTACTGGGGCGTAGCGGCCAGCCTGTCGGTGCCCGAAATCACCGATGATGAAGAAATTTCCACCGACGCTGACGAAAAACCGTCCGGCAAATACGCCCACAATTAATCCACCGCGTTAACCTCACCAGGGCGAGAAAACTCGCCCTGGACTGATCTCCATCAATACCCCGCCGGCTATTTCCTGCGCATATTTCCCCCCGACCTCTCGAGTATAATAAAAACCTTCAAGGCAGGAGCCGATATGCAACACAGAATGGTATTGAATGAAACAGCCTGGTTTGGTGCGGGATCGATCGCGCAAATCGTCAGTGAAGTGAACAAACGCCACTTTACCAAAGCGTTGCTGGTGACCGATAAGGCGCTGATGAAAGCCGGCGTGGTGGAGAAAGTCACCGCGCTGCTCGACCGCCACCATCTGCCCTATATGATTTATGACGAGGTGGTGCCGAACCCGACCATCGGCGTGGTGCAGCAAGGCGTGGAGCTGTTTAAAACCGCCGGCGCTGACTACCTGATCGCCATCGGCGGCGGTTCCCCGCAGGATACGGCAAAAGCCATCGGCATCATTATCAACAACCCGGAATTTGCCGACGTGCGCAGCCTTGAAGGCTTCGCCGACACCCGCAACCCGTCAGTACCAATCATTGCTGTTCCCACCACCGCCGGCACCGCTGCCGAAGTCACCATCAACTATGTGATCACCGACGAAGAGAACCGCCGCAAATTCGTCTGCATCGATCCGCACGATATTCCGGTGGTAGCGATTGTCGATGCCGAAATGATGGCCAGCATGCCGCCTTCGCTGAAAGCGGCCACCGGCATTGATGCCCTGACCCATGCGATTGAAGGCTTTACCACCAAGGGCGCGTGGGAGTTAACCGATGCGCTGCACCTGAAAGCGATGCAAATTATCAGTCGCTCGCTGCGGGCGTCGGTCGCAGGCGATGCCAAAGGCGTGGAAGATATGGCGCTGGGACAGTATATCGCCGGCATGGGCTTTTCTAACGTCGGGCTGGGGCTGGTTCACGGCATGGCGCATCCGCTGGGGGCGTTTTACAACGTGCCGCACGGCGTGGCCAACGCCATTATCCTGCCGCACGTGATGGCATGGAATGCCGAATACACCGGCGAAAAATACCGTGATATTGCCCGGGCAATGAACGTCCCAAGAGTTTGCGGCTTGAGCCTGAGCGAAGTGCGGGTGGCGGCGGTCGACGCGGTGAAACAGCTTTCCGCCGACGTCGGCATCCCCGCCAGGCTGCGTGATGTCGGCATGAAAGAGGAAGACATTGCCGCGCTGGCGCAGGCGGCACTGGACGATGTCTGCACCGGCGGCAACCCGCGCGACGCCACGCTGGCCGATATCACCGAGCTGTATCGCCAGCTGTACTGACCGGACCAACCGACCCCCGGCGGATAAAACGAGGAGTGAAAGTGGGCTGGGAGCCGGCATCATCGCCACGGATTTGTGAAATCACGCGGCGGGCGGCTTCCCGGCCCATCTCATACACCGGCTGCTCAATCACCGACAGCGGCGGCGACACGATTTCCGTCCACGGGAAATTGTCATACATCACAAACGACAAATCCTGCGGGATCCGTAGCCTGCGCAGCGCGAATTCACGCATCAGCGACTGGGCGATCAGGCTGTCTGAGGCAACAATCGCCGACGGCGGCGGGCCATCCTCAAACAGTTCGGCGACAATCTTGCCGATCGCCGCATCATCAATCGCATCGGTTTTAATCATCTCCGGCAGGAAGGTCACGCCCGCCTGCAGAAACGCCCGTTCCATGCCCGCCACACGCTGCGCCACCGGTGTGAGCCCCAAATCCTCCGGCTGCTGATAGCCGCCCTCGCACTGCATGCTGGTGACATAGGCAATCCGCCGGTGTCCCAGTTCCAGCAGCTGCTGCGTGGCTTCCTGCGCCGCAGGCGTAAAGTCCACGCCGATCACCTCGACATCCAGATCGTAAACGCCCCGATCGAACAGGGTCAGCGCACAGCCATCCGCCAGAATCTGCGCCAGATGCGGATTGTGTCCGGCCGCCGAGCTACAGGGCGCGACGATAATGCCGTCCACGCGCTTATCCAGCATCACCCGCACCGCTTCCTGTTCGATGTCCACCTGCTCATCGCTGTTGCTGAGGATCACATGGTAACCCGCCTGGCGCGCCACGTCGGAGATGCCGCGCAGCGCCAGGCCAAAGTGCGGATTTTCGATATCGCCGACAATCACCCCCAGCGTGTTCGAGCGCCCGGTGTTCATGCTGCGTGCCAGCTCGTTGGGGCGATAGCCTAAGCGGCCGGCGGCATCGGTCACGCGGGTGGCCACCTCTTCACTCACTGCGCCATAGCCGCCCAACGCTCGGGCGGCCTGCGCTTTCGACACGTTGGCTTCGCGGGCCACATCGGCGACGGTTGGGGCTTTGGCCCGTGCTGCTGCTCTGGTCATAATAATTTCGAATCACACCTTGAGTGGATGAAGATTGACGGCTTTTACCGGCTGTGTCTACTATCACTATAGCTGACTTGAGACCGGTCTCACAACAACCCTGTCGCCCTTCAGCCACCTGCATTGAGACCGGTCTCATACTAATAAACCGATCCGCTCTCAATAGTCGTTGATGTTATCCACAACAAAAACGGACTGACTATGAAATCGCATAAGCCCCTGATCGCTCTGGCCGCTTCCCTTCTCGCTGCGGTCTCTTTATTCACCAGCGCTGCTTCGGCGGCCAGTAATGACAATCCCTATGGTTTGATTGAGCCCGGGCACCTGCGCGTCGCCAGCCTTGGCGATGCCAAACCCTATACCTTCACCGATGCCAACGGCCAGTTCACCGGCTTCGACGTCGAGTTCTTTACCGACGTGGCCCACCGCATCGGCATCAACAACGTGGACTTTATCGGCCAGGACTTTGCCGGCATTTTGCCGGCGGTGGCGAACGGTCAGTACGACGCCGGCGTGGCGGCGATTGGCATCACCAAAGCGCGCGAGCAAACGGTGGACTTTTCCTCCGGCTATCTGGCGGGTTACCTGACGGTGCTGACCAACAAAACCTCCGGGGTGAAGAACGTCGATACGCTGGCCAAACACCGGCTGGCGGTGATCCAGGGCACCCTGCAGGAGTCTTATGCGGTCGATCACTTTAAACAGACCGACCTGGTGCGCTTCCCGGATAACAACGCGGCGATCTCGGCGATGAACAACGGCACGGTGGATGCGGTGTTCCTCGATTATGAGTCGGCCAAAACCTACGCCGACCGTTATGACCTGATCCATGCCGCAGACATTCCGTCGTTTGACGCGCCGGCCGGTTTTGCCATCGCCAAAAACAAGGTGGCGTTCAAAACCGCGCTGGATAAAGCGATTAAGTCGGCGATGGAAGATGGCACCTGGAAACGCCTGTATGAGAAATGGTTCCCCGGCTCGCCGATGCCGAAACAGTATCTCCCTGCCGCTGACCAGACCAGCCAGTCCTGAAAACGCGCCCCTCTACCCGGCGGCGTGACCTTCGCGCCGCCTAAAGAAAGTGAGTCCTTGCTATGGATATTTTCGAGATCCTGAGGAAAACGTTTTTCGACTTTCCGTCGATGTTACAGGTTCTGCCGCAGCTGCTCGGCACCGGGCTGATCAACACGCTGATCATCTCACTCTGCGCCACCGTGCTGGGCACCTCCATCGGCCTGCTGCTGGCGCTGATGGGCATTTCGCCGTCCCGCTGGCTGCGCATTCCTGCCCGCCTCTATACCGACCTGTTTCGCGGTTTGCCGTCGATCCTCACCATCCTGCTGATCGGCCAGGGCTTCGCCCGCTTCAGCTATCAGATTTTTGGCCCCAGCCCTTATCCGCTGGGGATTTTCGCCCTGAGCCTGATTGCCAGCGCCTATATGGGCGAGATTTTCCGCGCGGGGATCCAAAGTGTGGAACGCGGGCAGCTGGAGGCCTGCCGCGCGCTGGGCATGAGCTACGCCCGCGCCATGGCTCTGATCATCATTCCGCAGGGCATCCGTCGCGTGTTACCGGCGGTGGTGAATCAGTTTATTGCCATCATCAAAGACTCCTCGCTGGTGTATCTGCTTGGGCTGATGGTCAACGAACGCGAGCTGTTCCGCGTCGGCCAGGATGCGGCAGTGCTGACCGGCAACCTGTCACCGCTGATGCTGGCCGGGCTGTTCTACCTGATGATCACCGTGCCGATGACCCATCTGGTGAACTATGTCGATGCCCGTTACCGCACCGGACGCCGCAAAGCGACCGCGCCACAAAGCGGGCTGAAAGAAGTAGACGAAGTGCAGCAACGCAACGCGCTTGCCACCCATCCTGCGTCACAGCTGACGCCCGACAGAGGACAATAAAATGCTGAATCAGCCTTCCCCGGCAGCGCCGGTCGACGAACGCGCGTTTCACGGCGCCAGCCTTGAGCTGCGTGACCTGACGCTGGCCTACGGCGAGATTGAGGTGCTGCGCAAGGTGTCGATCAGCGTCGCACCGGGCACCACCACCTGCATTATTGGCCCGTCCGGCTCGGGGAAATCAACCCTGCTGCGCGGCATCAACCGGCTGCACGAGCCGAAATCCGGCGATGTATTGCTGGCTGGCCGTTCAGTGTTGAAAGAGAACCCCGACGCGCTGCGGCTGCGCATTGGCATGGTGTTCCAGCACTTCAATCTGTTCCCGGACCACAGCGCCTTGCAGAACGTCGCGCTGGCCCCGTGGAAAATCAAAGGATTGCCGAAGAAGCAGGCCTTTAAGCTGGCGGCAGACCGGCTGAATGAAGTGGGCCTGACCACCCGCGCCGACCACCGCCCGCGCGATCTGTCCGGCGGCCAGCAGCAGCGCGTGGCGATTGCCCGGGCGCTGGCGATGGATCCGCAGGTGATGCTGTTTGATGAGGCGACCTCTGCCCTCGATCCCGAGCTTGTGAAAGGGGTGCTGACGCTGATGGCCGACCTGTGCACGCGTGGCATGACCATGGTGGTGGTGACCCATGAAATGGGCTTTGCCCGCAAGGTTGCCGACCAGGTGGTGTTTATGGATGAAGGTGAAATTGTCGAAAGCGGCACGCCGGAGCAGATCTTCGACCGCCCGCAATCGGCCCGTTTGCGCCAGTTTCTTTCGGAAGTGCTGTAACGCCATGTTGGCCGTTGACCGCCTCTTACTCTGTCTGACTGATAAGGAATTTGTTATATGGCTGTAACCGCTTCAAGCAAGACCGTTGCCGTGATCGGCGGCGGCATTATCGGTGTTTCCATCGCCACCCATTTGCAGCGCTTTGGCGCACAGGTCACGCTGATTACCGAGGCTGAGCCCGCCTCCGGCGCGTCCGGCCGCTCGCTGGCCTGGCTGAATTCTGCGGGTGAGCGCTCGCTTGCCTACCATAATCTGCGCATGGCCGGGATCGACCGCTATCGCACGCTGTTTTCTCAGCAGCCCGACGTCGACTGGCTGCGTTTTGACGGCGGCCTGTGCTGGAGCAAAAACGACGAGGCCGGCAGCCTGGCGCGTCATGCCTATGAAGCGGCCCACGGCTATGCCTCGGTGCTGGTTGGGCCCGACACCGTCGCCCGCTTTACGCCGAATATCGCCACCGGAGCGATGGCCGCCACCGCCATCTTCAATCCCGGCGAGGGCTGGGTCAGCCTGCCGCCGCTGATTAGCAAGCTGCTGGCCGAGTTCAAGGCCGCGGGCGGCAAGCTGGTTGAGCAGGCCGGGAAAGCCACGGTGCAAACCGACAGCGCAGGACGTGCCACCGGCGTGTCCACCCATGCGGCCGGTGCGTTTTCCGCCGGGGTGGTGGTGGTGGCCTGTGGACCTTATACCCCTGAGGTAGTGAAGCCGCTGGGCGTGACCATCCCCAACGGTTCGCCCGTCTCGATGCTGGTGACCAGCGAACCGGTCGATCACGGGCTGAAAGCGGTGCTGAATACGCCAAGATCGGCGGTGCGACCCAATCCGGGCAGTACGTTAGTGATGGATCATGACTGGTATGAAGCGCAGTTTACCCAGGATGCCGCAGGCAACTATCAGATCCCGCCGGCGGTGGTCACCGAGCTGATGGCGGAGACGACGAAGCTGCTGGCCGGGCATCCGCCGCTGCAAGCCGCTGGCTGGAAGGCCGGGCTGAAGCCGATCCCGGGCGATGGCGATCCGGTGCTGGGTGAACTGGAAAAAGTGCCGGGCTGCTATGTCGCCTTCACCCATTCAGGCGCCACGCTGGGGCTGATTGTTGGCGAGCTGCTGGCCGGGGAAATTGTCAGTGGGGAAAAACATCCGATGCTGGCGGCGTTCCGCGCAGAGCGGTTTTAAGGGGTCAGGCGTAACCGGATACGAGGTTACGCCTGACTTAATCGTGAAGTTACACCGACCGTTATTGGCAAGGTTACGCCCCGTCGATCACGCCTTGCGCAGCTGCCCGAAGGCGGTCTGGATGCGGCGACCGGCTTCGCGTACCGACGCCAGGTCCGTCGCAATCGACAGCCGGAAATACGGCGACAGGCCATAGGCGCTGCCCGCCACCCCGGACACGCCGCTCTCCAGTAAATAGCTCAGCACATCCTCTTCACTTGCCAGCGGGCGGCCATCGGGCCGGATGCGACCCAGCACGTCCGCGCAGCGGCACAACACAAAGAAGGCCCCGGCCGGCGAGCTGACGCTGAGGCCATCCACCGTGCTCAGTGCATCCACCAGGCTGTCGCGACGTTGCTGATAGGCCGCAAGCTGAGGCACCAGAAAATCCAGCCCGCCGTTAAAGGCCGCCACCGCCGCAGCCTGGCTGACCGATCCGGCCCCCGAGCTGTTTTGCGACTGAACCACCGCCATCGCGTCGGTCAGGATCTTCGGGCCCGCGCCGAAACCAATGCGCCAGCCGGTCATGGCGTAGGTTTTCGACACGCCGCCTACCAGCAAAATACGATCCTTCAGGTCCGGCGCAACGTTCAGCAGGCTTTGATGCTGGCGGCCATCGAACAGCACGTGCTCATACAACTCATCCAGCAATACCAGCACCTGCGGATGCTGGCGAAGCACCGCCGCCAGCGCCGCCAGTTCGGCGGCGTCATACACCGCGCCGCTGGGATTACCCGGCGAATTCAGTACCAGCCAGCGGGTTTTCGGCCCAATCGCTGCCGCTAACTGCTGCGGTTGCAGCTTGAAGCCCTGCTCCAGTGGGCAATCCAGCAGCACCGGCTCACCGCCGTTAAACTTCACGCTGTCCGGGAAGGTCGGCCAGTAAGGCACCGGCACCAGCACTTCATCGCCGTCATTCAGCGTGGCGGCGAAGGCATTAAAGATGATCTGCTTGGCGCCGTTGGCGATCACAATCTGGTTGATGTCATACGCCAGCTGATTTTCGCGCAACAGTTTACGCTGCACCGCCTGACGCAGCGCCGGCGTGCCAGGCGTCGGCGTGTAGTTGGTCTCGCCCCGCGCAATCGCCTGACATGCCGCCTGCTTGATATGTTCAGGCGTATCGAAATCGGGCTCACCCACCGTAAGATCGAGAATATCCACCCCTTCCGCCTGCAGGCGCTGGGTGAGCTGACGGGCGGCAGCATTCGCCGACAGGGAAACGCGCTGAACACGGCGGGACAGGGTAATGGTCATGAAGAGATCTCGCGGTTAAGCCGGAGCGCATCCGGCTGAGAAAAGGATCAGTTGTAGTCGGGCAGCCCGAGGTTTTCGCGCAGGGTGTTGAACTGATACTGCTCGCGGAACAGGCCACGGCGCTGCAACTCCGGCACCACCCGCTCGATAAACAGATCCAGTTGCTCCGGCACGGTGGCAGGCATGATGTTGAAGCCGTCCGCCGCCGACTGCTCGAGCCACTGCTGGAAGTCATCGGCGATATCTTCGGCCGTGCCCACCACCACGCGATGCCCACGGGACCCGGCGGCTACCGCTGCCAGCTCGCGCAGGGTCAGGTTGTCGCGTTTCGCCATCTCGGTAAACAGCCGCACCCGGCTCTGGTTACCCTCGCCTTCCGGCGCATCCGGCACCGGGCCGTCCAGCGGATACTGGCTGAGATCGAGGCCGAAGCGCGCCGACAGCTGGCGCAGGCCATTCTCAATATCCACCAGCGAATTCAGCGCTTTCCAGGTCGCCTGCGCCTCTTCGCGGGTTCTGCCAACAATCGGCATCACGCCCGGCAAAATCAGCAGATGATCCGGATTGCGTCCGGCGTCTTTCACCCGCTGCTTCTGGGAGCGGTAAAACGCCTGACCTTCTTCCAGGCTGGCGGACGCGGTAAACACCACTTCGGCAGTTTCCGCCGCCAGCGCCTGACCATCCTCCGAGGAACCGGCTTCAATGATCACCGGCCGTCCCTGCGGCGAACGGGAGATATTCAGCGGGCCCTGCACCTGATAATGCTCGCCCTGATGGTTAATCGCCTTGATCTTGTCATCAACAAAATAGCTGCCGCTGGCGGCATCCGGTTGCACCGCGCCCTCTTCCCAGGCTTCCCACAGCTTGAAGGAGACCTCGAGGAATTCGCGCGCTTTGGCATAGCGTTCCGCATGGCCCGGCATATCGTCGCGGCTGAAGTTGCGCGCCACGTCGGTTGAGAACGAGGTCACCACATTCCAGGCCGCCCGGCCACGGCTGATATGGTCAATCGACGAGAAGCTGCGCGCGAGGGTAAAGGGATCGCTGAAGGTGGTGGAGGCGGTGGCCGCCAGGCCGATATGTTTGGTTGAGACCGCCAGCGCCGACAGTAACGTCAGCGGCTCAAGGCGCGCCATGGTGGATGGCAGGCGGTGCACGCTGGTAGCCAGCGCATCACCGACGAAAAACATATCGAACAGGCCGGCTTCGGCCTTCTGCGCAATCTGGATCAGCCAGTCGATATCGGTCGGCGAACCTAACTGGCGGGTCAGACGCCAGCCGCTGACGTGCTGTCCCAACGGCTGAACAAACAAACCCAGGCGAAGCTGGCGGGGTGAAGACGGAGTCGGTTGCATAATCAGTCCTGGAATAATAAAGCGCACGCCAACACGGCCTGCGTCTGAAAAGGGTTAGCCAATTTCGGTCGCCAGCAAGGCTTTTTCCAGCGTGGCCGGGGAAATCTCAAACGGCAGACGCGCGGCGCTGGCGGGCGAAAATTTCACTTCGCGGGCGATGCGTTGGATCGCCTCTGTGCGGTTGCCGATCAGCGGTGCCAGGGTTAACGGCGCATCGTACTGCCGCAGCAGTGCCAGCAATCCGGCGTCGGGCTGGCCATCCGGCTGCTGCATTCGCGACTGCACCAGCAGGCTGAAGCCGACTTTCTCACCGTGCAGCCAGTCGTGCAGCTCGGGCTGATGCGTCAGACGGTTGTGAATGGCGTGGGCAAAACCCGGCGTCGGATCGGCATCGCGAATGCTGTTGGCCATACCGGCTAACACAATGCAGCCTTCAATGACTTTCTCCAGCGCGGGCGTAACCTGGCCCTGCTGATTATCCCGCACCGCCTGCTCGCCCCATTGTGCGAACACTTCCACCGCCTGACGGGCCATCAGCGCCTTCAAATTCAGCGCCAGGTTGTCCGGGTTATGCCGCTGATAGGGCTGAAATTCATACCACTTGGCCAGCGCATCGACGATGCCCGCTTTCAGGAAACGGACGTCGCTGCGGGCAATGATTTCGCTGTCCACCAGCACCAGCTCGGGCATCTGGCTTAACGGCTGGCTGCGCTGATGGGCACCGCTGGCGGTATAGAGAATGCTGATCGGTGACCAGGCGGCGCAGGTGGCGGCCAGCGTTGGCAGGGTGACAATCTTCACCTCGTCCAGCGCGTTACCGACGGCTTTCGCCGTATCCAGCACGCGCCCGCCGCCGATGCCCAGCACCAGCGTGCTGCCATGCGCCTGCATCTCCGCCGTCAAATCCGCGATTGCCACCTCCGTACATTCAGTGGTGAGCATCGCCAGCTGATAGCGGATGCCGGCGGCGGCCAGGCTGTTTTCCAGTTCCGGGTTAACGGCCTGCCAGGCCGCTGGGCTGGAAATAATGAAAATCCTGTTCGCCAGCGGGGAAATTAATTCACCCACCCGCGCGCGAATACCGGGAAGTTGCGAATACTGTTTAGGGGATTTTATTGAAAACACGCTGTGACCTTTTAATTTATTCTGCGTGGAACCGGGCGAACTTTTTCCCTGAAACGTTTTACCTGAAACGGGCTGACTGCTGAGAAAGTGGTTGTCTGCCTTGCTACCAGCGGCGCTTCATTCATCATGCTACAAAGAAAAGTGCAGAAGCAATCAGGCATTCCCGATCCTTTACGACAAATTCGCAAGAGCTTATGCAAATAAAAGCTATAGGGATAAATAGCTTGCGGTGCGAAATTTAAAGACGGCATGATTATTCTCAACGCTTGCGAAACAGCATGACGAATAATAAAGAACGGCACTGAATCTTTTTATTTCCAGTCAGGGAGCACCGCATGAATCTGCATTTCCGCCAGCTGACGCTGGACGATCGTCACGCCTATCTGACCCTGATGCTGGCCGCGTATGCCCCCATCCGCGCGCTGGGGATCCACTTTGATGCCGCCACCGCCGACCTGGATCGGGTCACCCGCCACCTGCAACAGCATGCGGTGTATGGCCTGTTTGCCGACGATCGGCTGGCCAGTTCGCTGACCCTGCGTTTTCCCTGGGGACCGCTGCCCGGCCCGTTTGGCCTGCCGCATATCGGCTGGTTCGGCACCGACCCGGCGTATAAGGGACAGCAGCTGGGCCGCGCGATGCTGGACTGGGTGGAAACGCATATTCTGCGGGCGCAGTTAAAAGCCCCGGCCGTTTCGCTCGGCACCGCCGTCAGCCATCCCTGGCTGAAAGAGATGTACCTGAACCGCGGTTTTGTCGCCATGCACCAGACCGATTTGGGCAAAGGACATATCACGCTGTATATGAAGAAAATTCTCGATGAGGCCGCCCATCAGCAGTGGCTGGAGAAATCCGCCTCATCGACGACCCGTCAGGATAAACCATGAATATCAGTGAAAAGCACCAGCCTCTGGCCGCGCAGCTGCAGGCCTTTCGTCACGAATTGCATCGCCATCCTGAGCTGTCCAACCAGGAGTTTGAGACCACTGCCCGCCTGAGAGCGGCGCTGGAAGAACATCAGATCCGCATTCTGGACCTGCCGCTGCCGACCGGTCTGGTTGCCGAAGTCGGCGACGGTGACGGCCCGCTGATCGTGCTGCGTTCCGATATTGACGCCCTGCCGATTGAGGAAAAATCGGGGGTGGAATACCTCTCGCAAAATCCTGGCGTGATGCATGCCTGCGGTCATGATTTTCATGCCTCGGCCGCCCTGGGTGCCGCCATTTTGCTGAAAAAAATTGAGGCCACTCTGCCGGGACGGGTCCGCATCCTGTTCCAGGCCGCAGAAGAGACCGGCATGGGCGCGCCGGCGCTGCTGGCAACCGGCGCACTGGATCAGGCAAAAGCGATCTTTGGTATTCATAACGATCCGTCGCTGCCGGTGGGGGTGATTGGCAGCAAAGGCGGCGCGCTCACCGCAGGCGTCGATCGTTTCACCCTGACCATTACCGGCACCGGCAGCCACGCGGCTAAGCCGCACGAAGGCAACGATCCGATCGTCATCGCCGGACAGCTGATCGGCACGCTACAGACGGTGATCAGCCGTAATCTGTCGTCGGCGGAAAATGCGGTGGTGTCGATCACCCAGATCCACAGCGGCACCACCTGGAACGTTATCCCGGACAGCGCCTGGCTGGAGGGCACCGTGCGCACCTTTAGCGCCGGGGCCCGCGAGAAGATTGAGCAGCGTTTTCGTCAGGTGGCGCAGGGACTGGGCGAGACCTATGCTGCGCGCATTGAGCTGGACTGGCAGGCCGGCCCGCCGTCGGTGGTTAACGATCCGGCCTGGGCTGAATTTGCGCTGGCGCAGGCGCCGCTGGCCGGTTTTGCGGCCAGAGTGGTCGAGGCCAGCCCGATCGGCGAGGACTTCGCCTTCTATCAGCAGCAGATCCCCGGTGCCTTTGTGATGGTGGGATCCGGCGGGCCGTTTGCCCTGCACCATCCCGAATTCCGCGTTGACGATCGCGCGCTGTTCCCCACCGCCGATTATCTGGCGACGCTTGCGGTCAACGCGCTGGAAAAACTCAGCCAGGAAACGCCCGCATCAGGACCCTCACGATGAATCAGGCGGTGACCCTGCCCGCTGCGCTGCTGATGCGCCAGGCGGAAACCATCCTCACCGGCTGGGGAATGCCCGAGGATATCGCGGTGCAAACCGCCGAACTGATGGTGGAAACCGATCTGTTTGGCGTCGATTCCCACGGCATCTCGATGCTGCCGCATTACGATAAATTATTGCAGGCCGGACTGTGGAACCCGGCCGGACGGGCGAAAATTATCAGGGAAACTCCGGCAACGGCGGTGATCGACGGTTGCCATTCGCTGGGTCACGCCACGGCGTTACTGGCGATCCAGACCGCCGTGGCGAAAAGCGAGCTGTCCGGCATGGGCAGCGTGGTGGTGCGTCATTCCAATCATTTTGGCGCCGCCGGGCTGTATGCCCGTTACGCGGCGGCCAGAGGCAAGATTGCGCTGATCACCAGCACCACCCGCAGCAGAATGCTGGTGCCCAGCCGCGCACAGGTGCCGGTGCTGGGCACCAATCCCCTCGCCTTTGCCGCACCCGCTGAGCGAAACGCCGATTTCGTGCTGGATATGGCCACCACGACCGTGGCGGCCAACAAGGTCAAGGTATATGACTTTACCGGTCAGGCGTTGCCGCCGGGCTGGGTCAGCGATGAACACGGCGAGGCCGTCACCGACAGCGCGCTGGGCATGGAGTACGTTTTCCAGCGCCCGCCTGGCGGCCTGACGCCGCTGGGCGGTCTGGAAGAGACCGGCGGCCACAAGGGTTATGGCCTGGCGATGCTGGCGCAAATTCTGGCGGGCCCGCTGGCCGGTGCCTCCTTTGCCGCCACGCGTCCGGCAGGCGGCATGCCGGATATCGGCCACTTTTTCCTGGTCATCGATCCTGCGGCGTTTGGCGATCCGTCCGACTTCCGTCAGGGCCTCGACCACATTATTGATACGCTGCATGACACGCCGCCCGCCGATGCCAGTAAGCCGGTGCTGGTCGCCGGTGACATTGAAAACCAGACGCATCAGCAGCGCAGCCTGAACGGCATCCCGCTGCCCGCCGCGCTGATCGCCCAACTTCAGGCACTTTGTCAGCGCAGCGGCTTTACCGATTTACTCGCTGCGCATCTGCCGCCGTCATCGTCATGAATCCCGGAGAGCCAATGGCCATTACCCCACCGCTAGCCAGACTGATTGTCCGCAGTCAGCCGGACAGCGCCGCGCGTGAGCAGGCCAGAGCGGGCCTGCTGGATTATGTGGCGGTAACGCTCCCAATACTGCGTGGCGACATCAGCGACAGCGGCCTGTTGGCGCTGCGCAGCGTCAGTCAGGCGCAGGATGCGCAGACGCGTGCCCTGCTGCTCGGCTATGCCGGCCACGCGCTGGATTACGATGATTTCCACCCTGATTTTCGCGGCCATCCCAGCACGGTGATCCTGCCGGCGCTGCTGGCGCTGGCGGCAGACGTTCAGCCCGACGCCGACGCGCTGCTGGATGCCTATGTGATTGGCGTCGAGGTGGCGGGAAGGCTGGGGCTGGCGGCGACGCAGCGTCACTACCAGTCCGGTTTCCACAGTACCGCCACGCTGGGCACGCTGGCGGCCGCCGCGGCGGTTGCACGCCTGTTGAAGGCCGATGAACATCAGGCGGCGGTGATCCTCGGCATCGCCACCACCCAGGCCAGCGGGCTGCGTGCCCAGTTTGGCTCCGCCACCAAGCCGCTGCATGCCGGGCTGGCGGCGCAGAGTGCGGTGCTTGCCGGACGGTTGACGCTGGCTGGCTTTAGCGGGCAGCCGCAGGGCGTGATCGAGGCGTTCTTACTCGCCTGCTGCGGCGAGCAGAGCGATGCGACAAAGCTGGTTGAGCACTGGGGAATGCCATGGCGCATCCAGTCGCCAGGTCTGGAGTTTAAGCCCTATGCCACCTGCGGAGGCACCCATACCGCCGCAGACGTGGCGCGCCGCCTACGTCAGCAGGCGCTGCCACGGTTTCAGGGCAATGTGGAGGCGATGGACGCCGCCATCAGCCGCATTGAGGTGGCTTTCCCACCGGGCGGTGACATTGCCGCGTCGGTCACGCAGCCGAAAAATGGCATCGAGGCGCGCTTCAGCCTGGAATACGTGATTGCTTCCAGCCTGTTATTTGACGGCGTGGCGCTGGAGGATGTGGCGGAAGGACCGGTGAATCCGGTGATCGCCAGTCTGGCAGATCGCGTGCAGCGCTGTCCCGATTTCTCCGCTCCGCCGGATGAACTGGATCCGGCCGCGCGATTCCATAAGGTGACGATCTGGTTTACTGACGCCGAGCCGTTAAGCTGCCGCATGACGCGCAGCGAAAGCCTGGCAACGCCGGTCGATTTGCAGGCGAAATTACGCAGTTGCCTGGGCGCCGCATCTCAGGACGAGGCCGAGGAAATTGCCTCGCTGTGCCAACTGGCCACGCCAGATTCCCTCCCCAGGTTAACGGCGATGCTGACCGCGGCGCTCCAATAACACCAGCGTCGTTGGGTGGTACGGTGGTCACTCAGGTTAAAAGCGGCTTCGGTGGTACGGCGTCACCATAGAGCGCATTATCCGGGACGCCGTGAATCCATCCCTGGAGGACTTCAGGTCAAAACCCGCTTCGGTGGTTTGGCGTCAGCATAGAGCGCATTTTCCGGGACGCCGTAAATCCATCCCTGGAGGCTTGGCTGCGGCATCCCTGCCGCAGACACCCGGCTAATGCGCACTATGCCGCCACCCAATAGCATTAGCGTTGTTGGTGGGCCTTGTGGTCACACAGGTCAAAGGCAGTTGCTGAATGGGTTTTGAAGTGTGTGGCCCGATAAGTACAGGCAACGCTGAAGCTTGAGGGGAAGGGAGAGAGGGGGGAAAAGCAAAGCATCGGCGACAGGGATGTCGCCGCTGAGCCCCCAGGGATGGGTTTACGGCGTCTTTGTGTTCCCCCCTCTCTCCCTGAGCAATACACCGAAACATCCAGACGACGTCCCTAACACACAGGTCAAAACCCGCTGCGGTGGCAAGGCGTCAGCATAGTGCGCATTTTCCGGGACGCCGTGAATCCATCCCTAGAGGCTTGGCTGCGGCATCCCTGCCGCAGACACCCGGCTAATGCGCACTATGCCGCCACCCAATAACATTAGCGTCGTTGGGTGGTACGGTGGTCACACAGTTCAAAAACTGCTCGGGTGGTACGGTGGTCATACAGGTCAAAATCAAATCAAGTTTGGTCAACGCATAGAATGAACTCAGTGGGTTTTGACCTGTGCGTCCACAATCGACCATTCATTATTGAAGCCTGAGGGAAGGGAGAGAGGGGGGAAAAGCAAAGCATCGGCGACAGGGATGTCGCCGCTGAGCCCCCAGGGATGGGTTTACGGCGTCTTTGTGTTACCCCCTCTCTCCCTGAGCAAAACACCGAAACATCCAGACGACGTCCCTAACATCCCTGACCCTGCCACCCCAACGTCCAGACGACTTACCTAACATCCCTAACATCCCCAACTTTCCCGATGTCCCCAACTTCCCCAACTTCCCCGACTTTCCTGATAATAGCGAAAACGTTCCTCGCAGGCTTTACGCTCCAGGCGCCACATCGCCAGCCGCTGCCGACGCTTGAGGCGGGTTGCGGCTAATCACCGGCGGTTCGAACGCCCTTACGGCCGGCGGCTCACCCGTAAACCTGCGGATCTGCACCACGGTAATTTGCCCGGTGCAGCCCTGGCTCAGGCCTGAGGTGCCGATATCCAGCGTCAGCACGTTGGGATTGCCGTGACGACAGGTCGGCTGCTCCGCTAACGGATCGACCGGATCGTACCAGGCGCCGGTCGGCAACTGCACCACGCCGGTTCTGACCTTCTCGCTCAGCGTTACGCTGGCCAGCACCGTGCCACGCGGGTTGGTGATTTCCACCACGTCACCCTCGGCAATGCCCTGCTGCTGCGCATCCTGCGGATGCATGCTGCACACCTCACGCCCACCGCGCTTCTGGCTGACGCTGAAGCGGCCAAAATCCAACTGGCTGTGCAGACGGGAGGCGGGCTGATTGGCAATCAGATAAAAGGGGTACTGCTCGTCTGGCTGCTGCAGCGGCGTCAGCCACACCGGATGCCCCGGACAGTCCGCATTGTCGAAACTGGCCAGCGTGGCGGAATAAATTTCGATTTTTCCGCTCGGCGTCGGCAACGGATGCTGCTGCGGATCCCGGCGGAAATGACGCAGCAGCCTGCCCGCGTCATCACTCTGCGGCAGCTCGAGGATCCCCTGCTGCCAGAAGGTGGCGAAATCCGGCACGCTGACGCCCTGCTGCTGCAGTTTTTCCTGCATTTGCTGATAAAGATGCGCCTGCCACTCGCGCGCGCTGCGCCCTTCGGTAAAGGCCTGCTCGCTGCCCAGCCGCCGCGACAGCTCGCTGAAAATACTGTAATCATCTTTCGCTTCGCCATAGGGTGCGGCCACCTGCTGCATGGCAATCAAATGCCGGTCGGTCGGTGCGCCGCCAACGTCTTCACGCTCAAGGGTCATGGTCGCGGGCAGCACCAGGTCGGCATGACGGGCGGTCGACGTCCAGGCCACCTCATGCACAATCAGCGTGTCCAGCGTCGCGAACGCCTTGCGCAATCGGGCGAGATCCTGATGGTGATGAAACGGATTTCCACCCGCCCACCAGGCAAGTTTGATGGTGGGATAGGTGAGCGTGCGGCCGTTGTAGCGAAACTTTTCGCCCGGATGCAGCAGCATGTCGGAGATGCGCGCCACCGGGATCAGCCGGTCGATGCCGTTTTTGCCCTGCGGCAGCGCGGGAAAGGCCACCCTGTTATGCTGCTTGCCATAATGCCCCAACGCGCCAAGCGCATAGGAATAGCCACCGCCCGGCAACCCCGGCTGGCCCAACGCGGCAGCCAGCACCAGCCCTAACCACACCGGCTGTTCGCCATGCTGCGCGCGCTGCAACGCATGCGCCACGCTGACAATCACCCGCTTACCGTGCAGCTGTTCTGCCAGCGCCTCGATGCGCGCCGCCGGAATGCCACAAATCTCTGCGGCCCAGGCGGCATCACGAAGCTGCCCGTCCTGCTCGCCGTTCAGGTAGGCCACCAGCTGCGGCCAGCCGACGCAGTAATCCGCCAGAAAGGCTTCATCACTCCACTGCCGCTGCTTAAGGATCTGCAACAGCGCGAGGATCAGTGCCGAGTCGGTGCCGGGATGAATGGCCAGCCACTCGCCCTGGGCTTCGTCAGGCAGATCGCTGGCCAGCGGACTGACCGAGATAAAGCGCGCGCCGCGACGGGCCGCCTGCTGAATAAAGCCGCGTTCGGTATGCTCGCTAAGGCCGCCGCTGGCCACCTGCGAGTTTTTCAGCGCCAGGCCGCCAAACGACAGCACCACCTCACTGTGTTCGGCAATTTCCTGCCAGCTGACGCCACGGCGGGCAATCTCATTCATATCGCCCACGATATGCGGCAGGATCACCGACGCCGCGCCCGAACTGTAGCTGTTAACCGAACGGACGTAGCCGCCAATGCTGGTGTTAAGAAAACGATGCACCTGACTTTGCGCATGATGGAAACGCCCGGCGCTCGACCAGCCGTAGGAGCCGCCAAACACCGCTTCCGGGCCTGCCAGCCCGGCTACCCGCTTCAGTTCTGCGGCGGCCAGGCTGTAGGCCTGCTCCCAGCTGATGGCGATGTAGTCATCCGCCCCACGCCGGTCGTCAGGGCCTGGCCCATCCTCCAGCCAGCCGCGACGCACCATCGGCGTGGCCAGCCGCACCGGATGACGCAGGACATTCTCAAAATTCTGGAGCAGCGGGCTGGGATCGGGATCGCCGCTGAACGGGGTGATGTGCAAGGTGCCGTTGTCGTTGAGGGCGCTGAACGCCCCCCAGTGCGAGCTATGCATAGCGCGGGTAGCGGTCATGGTGTTTCCCGGTTAAAACGCGACGGTTAAAGTACCGTGGCTAAAAAATGACGGACGCGTGGGTTTTGCGCTTCGTCGAGTACGGTTGAAGTCGGTCCGGAGGCAACGATTTTCCCTTCTTCCATAAAGACGATGTTATCCGCCACTTCACGGGCGAAGCCGATTTCATGGGTGACGATCACCATGGTGATGCCGGAATGCGCCAGCTGTTTGATCACCTGCAATACTTCGCCGACCAGCTCCGGATCCAGCGCCGAGGTGGGTTCATCAAACAGCATCACCTCGGGATCCATCGCCAGCGCCCGGGCAATCGCCACGCGCTGCTGCTGACCACCGGAGAGCTGCTGCGGCCAGTCGTGTTCACGTCCCGCCAGCCCGACCTGCTTCAGCAGCGCCAGACCTTTGCTTTCCGCCTGCTGACGGCTGAGCTTTTTCACCCGCATTGGCGCATCAATCACGTTTTGCAGCACCGTGCGGTGCGGAAACAGATTGAACTGCTGGAAAACCATGCCGATCTGGCTGCGTTGTGCGGCGATCTGCTTGCTGTTCAGCTCGTGCAGCAGCTGACCCTTTTGTTGGTAGCCCACCAGCGCGCCGCCAATACGGATGGTGCCGCCATCGAGCTTTTCCAGATGGTTGATGCAGCGCAGCAGCGTCGATTTACCCGAGCCCGACGGGCCGAGAATGGTGGTCACCGAACCGGCGGCAATATCCAGATCGATGCCGTCCAGAATGGTGACGCCGGAAAAACGTTTGGTGATTTTACGTAACGAGATAGCTTCAGCCATTGCTCACTCTCCCCTGCTCTGCGGTAAAGGTTGCCGGCTTGCGTTTGAACCATTCGCGCTTCTCTTTACGGGTGACGCCGCGCGCAAAGTAGCGCTCAACGTAGAATTGTCCCACTGACAGCACCGAGGTCATCAGCAGATACCACAGCGTCGCCACCAGCAGCAGCGGGATCACCTGATAGGTGCGCTGGTAAATAATCTGCGCCGAAAACAGCACGTCCTGCAGGGCGATCACCGACACCACCGCGGTGGTTTTCAGCTGGCCGATGATTTCATTGCCCGCCGGTGGCAGGATGGCGCGCATCGCCTGCGGCAGCACGGTATAGCGGAAAATTTCGGCAGGCCGGTAGCCCAACGCTTTGGCCGCTTCCAGCTGGCCGTTACCCACGCTCTGGATGCCGGCGCGCACAATCTCTGCCGCATAGGCCGCCTGGTGCATCACCAGGGCGATCACCGCCGCGCTGAACGGGCTGATCAGCGAGTTCGATGACGCGCTCCACAGCTCGCCGACCCAGGGCAGCGAAACAGAGACCTTTGGATAGAGCGCGGCAATGTTGTACCAGAGAAACAGCTGCACCAGCATCGGCACGCCTCGGAAGAACCAGGTATAGGCCCAGCTGACGCTGACCAGCACCGGATTGGAAGAGAGCCGCATTAACGCCAGTACCGTGCCGCCGGTGAAGCCCAGCACCACCGAAATCGCCGTCAGCTGCAGCGTCATCAGCACACCTTGCAGGATCGACTGCTGGGTAAAGCTGTCGGCAATCACCTGCCATTCAAAACGCGGGTTCTGTACCATCGAACTGACCGCCGCGGCCAGCATCAGCAGCACCACTAAGGCGCTGATCCAGCGGCCATAATAGCGTTTGCCGACAATGCGCAGCGTGTCGGGATCCTGATGGCTGTCGTCTTTACTCATTTAAAGATATCCAGATTGCGTTTAGCTTCTTTCACCGCGCCGAAGCCGATGTTCCACTTATCGAGAATTTTCTGGTACGAACCGTCTTCGATCAGCGAGTTCAGTGCGGCCTGCACCGCAGGCTCCAGCGGAGAATCTTTAGCGAAGGCCACGGACACCGGCGCATCGTCGACGTGGATCTGGCCCGGTAAGGCCAGCACGGGAACCTGGCTGACCTGATAGGTCAGGCCTTCATACGGGCCGAAGAACATCGGTACACGCCCGCTCACCACCGCCTGAACACCGGCCGGACGATCCGGGAATACCGCCGTTTTAATCGGCTGCTTGCCGGCGGCCTCACACTCTTTGCTGGCCTGGTCCAGACGCGTCAGCTGCGTGGTGCCGGCACCGGCGCCCACCGTTTTACCGCAGACGTCCAGCAGCGAGGTAAACGGCTTCACGTTGGCCTCTTTCTGGGCAATGATCCCCAGACGCGAGGCGTTGTAATAGCCAACGAAATCGACCTGCGCCAGGCGAGCTTTGGTGGCGTTGATATTCGACAGCGCCACATCGTAACGGCCGGATTTCAGCCCCGGAATGATGTTGTCGAAGCCGCCGGTATCCTGCCAGTGCACCGGAATGCCCAGGCGTTCGCCGACCGCATTCATAATGTCGATCTCGCGACCGGCCAGCGTGCGGTTATCTTCTTTATAAAAGGTGGTTGGCGGCGTATTTGGGTTGGTTCCGGCAACGATATAACCGCGCTTCAGGATCTCGGCGGGCAGCTGGCTTTTTAGCTTGCTGTCGGCCGACACGTGCAAAGAGCTTTCAGTCGGGACATTTTGTTCCGCAGCCCAGGCCGTTGGCAGGCTGGCGACCATCAATGCTGAAAATACCCATTTAGATAATGTCATTTGCACTCTTTCTCCTGAATAAAGATAACAATCCGCTCGCCAGGGAGACGGAAAAGAATAACGCCACCGGATCTTATTTAATGGAACGCTTGATTCATTCTCACTGAAGCCGCGGAACCAGGGCAAATGTGAAAATACGCTAAGCTTTGCCGGTTTTTGTTTAAGGCCCGTGGAGCACGGGTTTGCCTGCGGTTTCCGGCATCACAACCAGGATTTCGGCGGGATCTGCTGAAGAAGGGTTTTAGGGAGGCATGAAATCGGCTACTAATTTTTAAACAAAATTATCATTTAGAGCTGAAATCGTCACATTTCGATAAATTCCTGCAATATCCCATTAACAAAACAGGGGCATCCCAGTAAGATTTGTGACTTCAGTATCATTTCTCGCTCACTTTCGTTTTCCAGGGATACCATGCACCAGCCAAAAACCGATCGTTCTTTGGTTCCGCCCAAAAATGGAACCGGTTCCAATCGTCGTGAGTTCCTGCGCGCCGCCGTCAATCTGACCGTCTCGGCGGCGCTGTTCGTCGGGCCTGGCCGGGCGTTTGCGGCAGGCCTGGTCAGCGCCAGCGATCCGGTTAAAAACTTTATTAGCGTCTCGCAGGCCATCACCGAACATAAGCAGATCGACAGTGGCCTCGCCGCGCGTTTCTACGAAGCCTTCGCCCGCAGTGACAGGCAGTTTACCGCCAGGGTCACCCGCCTGGCGCAGTTGCTGACCGCCGGCGACAGCGCGCAACAGCTGATGGACAAAGCCACTCAGGCAGGACTGAAAGACTTCCTCTATCAGATCGTTACCGCCTGGTACACCGGCACCGTCGGCAGCGACTATCACGGCACGCTGGTCGCCTATAAGCAGGCGCTGATGTATGCCCCGGTCAGCGATGGCCTGGTGGTGCCAACCTACTGCGGCAATGGCCCGATCTGGTGGACCGCGCCCGTCCCGGATGAAAACGACGGTTTGATCGCCAGTCTGTAATTCAACACATTAAAAAATAAAATAAAAATGAACAAACAACCCGTTTTTACTGCGCAAGGCGATGCCAGCGCGGATATTGTGATCGTGGGCTCAGGTGTTGTCGGTGGCATGATTGCCAATGAATTGGTCAGCCAAGGCTATTCCGTGCTGGTGCTGGAAGCCGGGCTGCGCATTGAGCGTTCCCAGGCGGTCGAGAACTGGCGCAATATGCCTTTTGCTAACCGTGCAGGGTCGGATTTCCAGGGGCTGTACCCGCAGTCGAAATTCGCGCCCGCCCCGCTCTACTTCCCGCCGAATAACTACGTTAACGTGACCGGCCCGAACGCCTCCAGTTTCCAGCAGGGCTATCTGCGTACCGTCGGCGGCACCACCTGGCACTGGGCGGCGTCCTGCTGGCGTCACGATCCCAGCGACTTTGTCATGCAGTCGAAATATGGCGTCGGTCGCGACTGGCCAATCTCCTATGACGAACTGGAGCCGTGGTACTGCAAAGCCGAAAACGAAATTGGCGTGGCGGGCCCGCACGATCCCGCCCGTCAGTCACCTTCCCAGCGCAGCCAGCCCTATCCGATGGATATGGTGCCGTTTGCCCACGGCGACAGCTATTTCGCCAGCGTGGTCAACCCGCACGGCTACAACCTGGTGCCGATCCCGCAGGGCCGCAGTACCCGTCCGTGGGAAGGTCGCCCGACCTGCTGTGGCAACAATAACTGCCAGCCGATCTGTCCGATTGGCGCGATGTATAACGGCATTCACCATATCGAACGTGCCGAGCGCGCGGGTGCGGTGGTGCTGGCCGAAGCGGTGGTCTACAAGATGGATACCGACAGCAACAACCGCATCACCGCCGTGCACTGGAAAGACAGCGCGGGTGCGTCGCATAAAGCCAGCGGCAAAGCCTTCGCGCTGGCCTGTAACGGCATCGAAACGCCGCGCCTGCTGCTGATGGCGGCCAACGGAGCTAACCCAACCGGTATCGCCAACAGCTCCGATATGGTCGGCCGTAATATGATGGACCACTCCGGTTTCCACTGCTCATTCCTGACCAAAGAACCGGTCTGGCTGGGTCGTGGCCCGGCGCAGAGTAGCTGTATGGTTGGCTACCGCGATGGCGAGTTCCGCCGCGACTACTCCGCCAACAAAGTGATCCTCAACAACATCTCGCGCGTTGTTGCTGCCACCACTCAGGCGCTGGCAAAAGGCCTGGTCGGCAAGGCGCTGGACGAAGAGATCCGCTATCGCGCCGTGCACAGCGTCGATCTGTCGATCAGCCTTGAGCCGCTGCCGGATCCGGAAAACCGCCTGACGCTGAGCAAAACCCGTCTGGATCCGCACGGCCTGCCCTGCCCGGATATTTACTACGACGTCGGTGATTACGTGCGTAAAGGCGCGGAAGCGTCCCACGCGCAGCTGGAGCATATCGGCCAGCTGTTTGATGCCAAAGAGTTCAACATCAGCAAAGGGTTGAACGCCAACAACCATATTATGGGCGGCGTGATCATGGGCAAAGACGCCAAAGACGCGGTGGTCGATGGCAACTGTCGTGCCTTCGATCATGAGAATCTGTGGCTGCCGGGCGGCGGGGCGATTCCGTCTGCCAGCGTGGTTAACAGTACGCTGACCATGGCCGCGCTGGCGTTGAAAGCGGCACAGGATATGGCGATGCGCATGAAGGGGCGGGTATGAAAAAACTGACGTTGCTTTCTCTGCTGCTGGCCAGCGTGACCGCTGCAAGCTTTGCCGCTTCAGCTGAGGAGCTGGATGTTAACCTGCTGCATAAAGGTCAGCAGGTTGCCTCCGCATCCGACTGCCAGGCGTGCCACACCGCGCCGGGCAGCAAATCCGCCTTCTCTGGCGGCTATGCCATCGCCTCGCCGATGGGGGTGATTTACTCCACCAACATCACGCCCGCCGAAAACGGCATCGGGCAGTATACCGAAGCGCAATTCTCCGCGGCGGTACGCGATGGGGTGCGGGCTGACGGCGCGCAGCTCTATCCGGCGATGCCGTACACGTCCTACAGCCAGATGACCGACGAGGATCTGCACGCGCTCTATTACTACTTTGAGCACGGCGTGAAGCCGGTCGATCGGGCCAATCAGCAGACCAACCTGCCGTTCCCGTTCAGCCTGCGGTTCAGCATGAAGTTCTGGAACCTGATGTTTGCTAACACCAAACGCTTCGAGCCGGACAGCAGCAAAAGCGCCGAATGGAATCGCGGCAACTATCTGGTCAACAGCCTGGCGCACTGTAATACCTGCCATACGCCGCGCGGCGTGCTGATGCAGGAAGAGAGCGCGAAGCCGCTGGCTGGCGGCCCGCTGGGCAGCTGGTATGCGCCGAATATCACCTCCGACAAGGTCAGCGGCATTGGCGGCTGGAGCGACCAGGAGCTGATGCAGTACCTGAAAACCGGTCGCGCTGAAGGGAAAAACCAGGCGGCTGGCGGCATGGCGGAAGCGGTTGAAAACAGTCTGCAGTATCTGCCGGACAGCGATCTGAAGGCGATTGCGGTTTACCTGAAAAGCACCCCGGCGATCCGTGACGACGGCGACACCCAGGCCGCCTTCTCTTACGGCAAGCCGATGGATGTGGAAAACAGCATTCGTGGTCGCAACCCGAATAATGCTAAACACTCGCTCACCACCGGTGCCGCATTGTTTAGCGGAAACTGCGCCAGCTGCCACCAGCCGGATGGCGCAGGTAGCAAGAATCAGGCTTATCCGTCGCTGTTCCACAACACCGCAACCGGGCTGCGCGATCCGAATAACCTGATCTCGGCGATCCTGTTTGGTGTGCAGCGTAAAACCGCCGATGGTGACGTGCTGATGCCGGGCTTCAGCTCGCCGTCTTATGTCGACAAGCTGAACGATCAGCAGGTGGCGGATATCACCAACTTTGTCCGTCAGAACTACGGCAATCCAGAAGGTACGGTTACCGCAGGCGATGTTGCCTGGGTGCGTAAAGGCGGCCATCCACCGCTGCTGGCCGAAGTGCAGCCGTGGATCGTTCCTGGCAGCATTGCGGTCATTGTGATTGTGCTGATTATTGTTCTGCTGTGGCGTCGGGCACGACGTAAATAATAATCGCTGGGGTTAATTCAATTAACCCCAGCTATTTTACTGTTGGCAATGAGTTAACAATTCAGAATTAATTCGAACACCATCTTATTTATTTCGCTGACGCTAATTAACCTATCCCTCTGCCGGAATTCTATTTCCGTTACCGCGCGCAAAGTTTGCCACTTCCCGGTTGGTTGTCAAAACACAAAGCTTTAGCATCATCCTTGCCCGTATACGGAATAAACAAGGAGATGTTTATGGCAATACCCGTCTATTTGCGTTTAAAGGATGATGGCGGTTCGGCTATCAGAGTTGGTGTTGTTCTGGAGGGGCAGCCATGAAAAGACTCAGCATATTACTTCTTTTTTGTGCTCTGCCAGCATTTGCGGAAGATGCTCAGCATAAACCTGCCGGTCCCTGCGATATTCGCAATGTGACTTGCACTGCAGATCGTATCGACTTCAGAACCTGGTACACCGTGGTCATTAAAAATGTGGCAGCAGGCAAGACGGAGTGGATCAATCGAATTCCTGATTTTGAGAAGCATGCCAGTCGCAAAAATAACCTCGAACTTCTTACCGCAGCGAAATTAGGATTGGTTAAAAATCCCCGCGTCATGCTGAAGATGCTCAAACCGCTGGATGCAAAGGATCTGCATGGTTTTGCCGTTTTCAGCACAGATATGGTGTGTAGCAGCGACTTTGATTGGGTCACTGAAGATTCATACCTGCGGTATTATCGCGCGGTGCACCGCTCAGTGCAGAAACTGGGCAAGGAGGGGGCGTATTGCCTGAAAATGCTGGAAGACACTCATGATGAAATCATGGCTGATGCCGCAAGAAACCCTGACAGCTGGGGGATAAATTCCGTTCCAGGCTACTGACCCACTAAAAAAACGCCTGAAAAGTTCCGATTTCAGGCGCTTTCTAAACAAGATCCTCAAGCCGGATCGGGATTAATCCACCAGCAATGCGCTGTCGATTTTCACCACGATCTTACGCAGCGGAGAGGGAACGCCGAAGGTGCACATTGGGCGATGCAGCTCCAGCGGGAAGATCACCGCCAGCGCGCCGGGTTGCAGGTGGATCAGCGTTTCGCTGTCGATCCGGTGGCAGAAGCCCAGATCCTTCTGCTCTTCAAAAGGAGCAACCAGATCCAACTCCAGCCCGATCGGGCCTGCACCGATGATCTCTTCCCCGGCCAGCACCAGATGGATATCGATATACTGGCGGTGGAACTCGGGCTGCTGCGCGTTAAAATCGCGCGTTTCGCTTTCCATCACCGAGTAGAAAATCGCCTCGCCCTGAATGGCGTATTTCCCCACCGCCTGAGTCTGTGGATTGTTCGCCTGGATGGCCTGCAGAGTGTTACGGATCACCGCTGGATAAAGCGGATTTTTTGCTGCCTGTTCGAGGGTATCAATGATCATAACGTTGTTCGGTCTCCGGTTGTAAGGATGCCACGGCGGGTGCCGCAGAAGTGGGCCGCAACAGGCTGACGCAGCGGGTCACAATAGTGCTCAGCGCAGGCGAGATATCCACGGGGATAACATCGCGCTCCTCTGCACCCGGTGCTTCCAGCGCGGCAAACTGGCTTTTAAGCAGCGCCTCCGGCATAAAGTGCCCTTTGCGCCGCTTCATGCGGTCCAGCACGCAGTCGTAGTCGCCGTTCAGCCAGATAAAATGCACGTTCTGATTGCCTTCACGCAGCCGGTCGCGGTAGCTTTTTTTCAGCGCTGAACAGACCAGCACACCGGACTCATTCTTCTGCTCAAGGCTGAAAATCACGTCTGAAAGCCGGCCTAACCACGGCAAACGATCGTCGTCGTTCAGCGCCTGGCCGGACGCCATCTTGGTGATGTTCTGGCGGGGATGCAGATCGTCCCCATCGATAAATTTCGCCTGTAAGGCATTTGCCAGCGCCGTCCCCACCGAGGATTTCCCGGTGCCGGATACGCCCATCACAATAATGCATTGACCTGCCATTTCGGTTCCTCCGGGTTAGACCGCCGCCAGCATGCCGCCATCAACAAACAGCAGATGCCCGTTCACAAAGTCAGACGCCTTTGAAGACAGGAATACCGCCGCGCCCACCAACTCTTCGGGATTGCCCCAACGGGCAGCCGGGGTGCGCTTGCACAGCCAGTCGGTAAACTCCTGATTGTCCACCAGCGCTTTGGTCATCGGCGTCTCGAAATAGCCCGGCGCAATGCCGTTGACCTGGATGTTGTAGCGGGCCAGCTCCACGCACATGCCGCGCGTCAGCATTTTCACCGCGCCTTTCGCTGCGGCATAGGGAGTGATGGTGTCGCGGCCCAGTTCGCTCTGCATCGAACAGATGTTGACGATTTTGCCCGCGTTGCGGGTAATCATGCGCTTCGCCACGGTCTGGGACACCAGGAACACCCCGGTCTGGTTGGTGGCAATAATGTCATTCCACTCATCCAGCGGGAACTCGGTGAACGGGTGCCGGCGCTGGATGCCGGCATTATTAAACAGCACGTCGATTGGCCCGATGGTGGACTCTATCTTTTCAATCCCGGCTTCAACCCCTTGCGGGTCCGCGACGTTGAAGACCGCGGTGTGCGCGGTAAAGCCTTCGTCGCGCAGCTTCATCGCCGCATTCTCTGCGCGCTCTTCTGAGGTGCCGTTAATGATGATTTCCGCACCGTGCTGCGCCAGGCCGCGCGCCATAATAAAACCGATGCCCTGCGCTGCGCCGGTCACTAAAATTCGTTTGTTCTCTAAGCTGAATAGATTCATCTGTTCCTGCTCCATTGCATCAGGCAGTGAGTGGCTCGCGCGAGGTGAGTCTGTATGGGCCTTATCACACGGCTTTTAGCCCTTTTAAACTGTGATACAGATCACCTATAGCGCTGTTACGAAACCAGGATACCGTTGCTGTGATCGCGACGGGCTTTTCACCGTAACACGCACCGCAAGACCAGGATTAACCGCACTTTAATCCAATTTCCTTTAAGGGTCGCAGCAGGCATAATGCAGGCATTGAAGGGCTGTCGGCTGATAACAACGATGAAAATGCAACGGATCACGTTACATGATATTGCCACTCTGGCGGGTGTAACAAAAATGACGGTCAGCCGCTATCTCCGCACGCCGGAAAAAGTTAAACCTGACACCGCCGAACGGATTGCCAGCGTGATTGCCGAGGTGGGCTATGAGCCGGACCCGGATAATCACGCCATCGCCAGCAACGCCCTTCCCCGCATCGGCGTGCTGATCCCCTCCTTTAATAACCAGATTTTCTCCGACCTGCTGGCCGGCGTGGAGTCGGTCACCACCGCCCAGGGCTATCAGACGCTGGTGGTGAATTACGATTACGACAGCCAGCGTGAGGAAGAGCAGATCGCCACCGTGTTGGCCTTCAATGTTAAGGCAATCTTACTGACCGAATCGGTCCACACCGTGCGCGCCGAGAAGTATCTGAAAGCGGCGGGCATTCCGGTGGCGGAAGTGATGGGACTGACTACCACCGAAGGCCGCGTCAACGTCGGATTCAATAACTTCCAGGCCGGGTTTGATATGGCCAGCATGCTGATTGGCAGCGGCAAAAAGCGCATCATCTATTTCGGCTCAATGTCCGATATCCGCGATGAGCAGCGCTACGCCGGCTACTGCAAAGCGGTGGAAGACGCGGGCCTGCCAACCGGACGCATCGCGCCAAAAAAGGTCTCATCGGTGTCGACCGGGGCCGGAATGATGACCATGGCGCGCCAGATGTATCCCGATATGGACGGCATTCTCTGCACCAACGATGACCTCGCGGTAGGCGTGTTGCAGGAGTGCCTGGCGGCCGGGATTGCCGTGCCCCAGGAGATGGCGATAGCCGGTTTCCACGGGCTGGAGATCGGTCAGGTAACAACCCCGAAACTGGCCAGCGTCATCACCCCGCGCTTCGAGATGGGTAAAACCGCCACCGAGATTTTGATTAAGAAGATCAACAACCTTCCCACCATCGAGCGGGTAGATTTGCACTATCGCCTGTCGATGGGATCGACCATCTGACGGCGGAAACCCGCCGATAAGCACCTTCGCGATCACGTAGTCGGTAACACAGATTTCTAACACGATTCAGTGTGATCCAGCTCGCAATTAAATACTCAGAAACCCCTTTAATAGTACGTATCCGACGTACTGCCTTTGAAGGGGAACCCCATGACAACTCAAGCCATCCTGCTAATCGCTCCCGTACCTGATGCCCTGATGGACCGACTGGCTTCTGGCTGGACGGTTCACCGCCTGTACGAGCAGCAGGATCCGCAGGCCTTTCTGGCCCAGTCTGGCGACAGCATTCAGGCGGTGGTGACGCGCGGCGACATCGGCGTTCGCAACGAGGTTCTGCAGCAGTTACCGCAGGTAAAGCTGATTGCCGTGTTCGGCGTCGGCACCGATGCCATCGACCTCAACACCACCCGCGCCCGCAAGATTGCCGTGACCATCACCTCCGGCGTGTTAACCAATGACGTTGCCGATATGGCGATGGGCCTGCTGCTGGCGGCATCCCGCCGACTGTGCCAGGGCGACCGCTTTGTTCGCGAGGGCCAGTGGCTGAACAACGCGCCACCGCTCGGCACCCAGGTCAGCGGCAAACGTATCGGCATTGTCGGCATGGGCAACATTGGCCAGGCCATTGCCCGCCGCGCCAGCGGATTCGATATGCCGGTCAGCTACACCAGCCGCAGCCGCCGTGAGTCGCTGCCGTACAGCTGGTGCGACGATGTGCAGAGCCTGGCGAAATCCTGTGACTTCCTGGTGATTGCGGCTTCGGGCGGCGAATCCACCAAAGGGATGGTTGACAGCGCCGTCCTGCAGGCGATGCCGAAACACGCCTGGCTGATCAATATCGCGCGCGGCTCGTTAGTCGATCAGTCCGCATTAATTCAGGCCTTACGCAAAGGCGAGATTGCCGGTGCCGCGCTGGACGTCTTCGAGCAGGAGCCGCAGGTTCCAGAAGAGCTGATTGCGCTGAACAACGTGCTGTTACAGCCCCATGTGGGTAGCGCCACCCACGAAACCCGTCAGCAGATGGCGGATGTGGTGTTCGCCAACGTTGAGGCGTTCTTCAACCAGAAGCCGCTGCCGACCGCCATCGATTAACGCGTTTGCATCCCCTGCCCAGGCCGGCGTTGTCGGCCTGCATCACCGGGATGGACCGTTATCCACTTTTTCCAGAGGGCCTGAGATGAATAATAAAATACCCGGCACGCGTTGGCTGCGTGTGATAGCCCCGATTCTGATCACCTGCATTGTGTCGTTTATGGACCGGGTGAACATCAGCTTTGCCCTGCCTGGCGGCATGGAGCAGGATTTAGCCATCACCAGCCAGATGGCCGGTATCGCCAGCGGCATTTTCTTTATCGGTTATTTATTCCTGCAGGTGCCGGGCGGCCGCGTGGCGGTGAACGGCAGCGGCAAGAAGTTTATCGCCTGGTCTCTGGCGGCGTGGATGGTGGTGTCGATCGCCACCGGCTTTGTCACCAATCACTGGCAGTTGCTGGGGCTGCGCTTCGTGCTGGGCATCTCGGAAGGCGGGATGTTGCCGGTGGTGCTGACCATGGTCAGCAACTGGTTCCCGGAAAAAGAGCTGGGACGTGCGAACGCTTTTGTGATGATGTTTGCGCCGCTGGGCGGCATGTTTACCGCGCCGATTTCCGGTTGGATCATTAACGCCTTCGACTGGCGCTGGTTATTTATCATCGAAGGCCTGTTGTCTGCCGCCGTGCTGCTGGTGTGGTGGCTGGTGATCAGCGACCGTCCGGAAGAAGCCCGCTGGCTGCCCGCGCGTGAACGTGAATACCTGATTACCGAACTGACCCGTGAGCGCGAAGAGCGCAGCAAGAAAGCGCCGGTTGGCAAAGCGCGACTGAAAGACGTGTTCCGCAACAAAGGGTTGATGAAGCTGGTGCTGCTGAACTTCTTCTACCAGACCGGCGATTATGGCTACACGCTGTGGCTGCCAAGCATTCTGAAAAACCTGACCGGTGCCAATATGGCCAACGTGGGGTTGCTGGCGATACTGCCGTTTGTTGCGACCATTGTCGGTATCTACCTGATCTCGATGATCAGCGATAAAACCGGTAAACGCCGTCTGTGGGTGATGATTTCGCTGTTCTGCTTTGCCGCATCGCTGCTGGCTTCCGTGGTGCTGCATCAGCATATCGTCGCGGCCTATATCGCCCTGGTATTCTGTGGTTTCTTCCTCAAAGCCGCCACCAGCCCGTTCTGGTCAATGCCTGGCCGTATCGCCTCGGCCGAACTGGCCGGTAGCGCACGCGGTGTGATCAACGGTTTGGGTAATCTGGGCGGCTTCTGCGGCCCTTACCTGGTCGGCATTATGATCTACTTCTACGGTCAGGGAACGGCCATCTGCGCGCTGGCCGGCTCGCTGATTATTGCCGGTTTGATCGCCACCACGCTGCCGAAACAGTGTGACCTGGTTGAGGATGCCGACGACGGAAAAGTCGGTGCCGGGCATGGCAAGATCGGGCATGGAGTTTCGCACCAGGGACGGTAGGAATATGTTGAGCGATCGCCCCGTTCTTTTACGAATCTTTTTTATGGTAACGGGGCGGTTTCTGAGCGTTAACTGACATTGGCTTGATCGCTATCATTGACAGGATTTATTGATCGGCTGTTACGGGTAACGTGCAGCACCTTGTTATGACTCGAAAAGCCCCTGCTTTTACTGGCAGGGGCTTATGTGGTTAAGGTTGCCGCTGAAGTTTATTTATATAGTTTCACCTGAAGATAATTTCATGATGGGAATATATTTTTTGATTCAGTAACAATTTGACGTAGTTAACCCCATGAATTAGGCGCGTATTCTGGCAGGATGCTGCGCACTTAGTGTGCATTTGGTAGTCCCTGTCATGCAGTGGTTTTCGAAGAACGCCGTTTTGTTTTCAGTAAAGACCTGTCTTGCGGCCTTTCTGGCTGTCTATATCTCGCTTGAACTGAATCTGGATAAACCGGCCTGGGCACTGACTACCGTTTACGTCTCTTCCCAGCTTTACTCCGCTTCAACCATCTCGAAATCGATCTTCCGCCTGATGGGCACGCTGCTGGGTGGGCTGTTTGTATTCCTGATTTATCCTGAAACCGTGCAGTCTCCGATGCTGTTCAGCCTGTGCGTGTCTTTGTGGGTCAGCTTCTGCCTCTATCTGTCGCTGCATGACCGCACGCCGAAAAGCTATGTGTTTATGCTGGCGGGCTACAGCGCCGCCATTATGGGTTTCCCGGCGGTGACCATGCCGCTGAGCATTACCGGCACGGTGATTTCACGTATTGAAGAGATCGCGCTGGGCGTCACCTGCAGCAGTTTTATTCATGGATTACTGCTGCCGGTTTCGATGCGCAACCTGCTCGAGCAAAGCGTCACCGTCTGGTATCAGAATGGGCGTAAGATGTGCAGCGATCTGCTGACCGGTATTCCGAAACATAACTCGCCGGAGCGGGAAGATATCCTGATCCGCATGGCGCAGTATCCGCAGCAGGTTGAAGCGCTGATCACCCACTGCGTGTATGAAGGTGACGCGGCGCGCAGGTTGATCCGCCTGGTGAGCGTGCAGTATCAGCATCTCTCTTATTTGATCCCGACACTGGCCGCGATTGAGATTCGTCTGCATCAGATGGCGCAGCTGGATATCCGCTTTCCGGAAACGGTTTCCCTCGCCTTTCAGCAGTTTCTGCTGTGGCTGAACGCCGGAGACGATCTCAGGGATACCGCCGGGATTCAGGCTACGCTTACCGCCACTCAGGCCGATCTCAAACGTGCCTGGCAGAATGGCGAGTTGCCGATTGACGAGTGCCTGGTGCTGACCGGTTTACTTGAGCGCCTGGCCGACTTTGTGCGCATCGCCGGGGCATATCACAGCGTCAGCAATCTGGTCAGCGATCTGTCGGGCGATACCAGCCTCGCGCGTAAAGAACGCTCGCGCCCGCATACGGACACCGGCCTGCTGCTGCTCTCCGCGACCACCTCATTCCTCGCGACCTTTGGCGCCTGCCTGTTCTGGATGGGCACCGCCTGGCGCGATGGCGCCTCCGCGCCGATGATGGCCGCGATACTCAGCTCATTCTTTGCCAGCGCAGACACGCCGGGCAACTCCATGAAGTTGTTTATCAAAGGCACCGTCATATCGATCATTATCAGCGTGCTGTACGTCGCGCTGCTGATCCCGCAGGCCGTGACCTTTGAAAGCCTGATTATCTGCCTGTCGCCGGGGCTTTTCGTGCTGGGGTTAGTGATTGCCAATCCTTCGACCAATATGATCGGCCTGAGCGCCGCGATCCAGCTTCCCGGTTTAATCGGCCTGAGCCACCACCTGAAGCCCGACCTGACGCTGGCGATCAACACGGCGATCTCCTCGATGACAGGGATTCTGTTTGCGGTGGTGATCAACGCGATTATCCGTAACAAGCGCCCGTCATGGATCGCCCGCCGCGCGGTGCGTTCGGGGCTGGGCGAGCTGCTGCGATTTGTGAAAGAGATGGAGCGCAACGGCTCATCGCTGCTATCACGTCAGCACTTTATTACCCGCATGCTGGAGCGCGTGAACGTGATCCTGCCGCGTATGCGCCTCGATCCGCATCCCGACCTGCTGACCGCTGGCAACCTGGTGACCGAAGTGTGGTTGGGCGCGAACTGCTATGACTATTACGCCCGCAACCGCGAGATGTTGGGGCAGCATCAGCTGGACAGCGGACAGATGTTCCACGAGCTGGCGCTGTTCCTGAAGCGGCGAATGAAGTCACTGAAAGTGGCTCCGCATCCTGCCCTGCTGGATGAGCTGGATTTGCTGCTGCTGGAGCTGGAAGGCCTGGCCACCCGCGATGAGCAGCTGTTCACGCCGCTGTTCCATCTGTACAGCATCCGCCTGTGGCTGTTCCCGGATCGGGCGTGGCCGGATAAGCCGTTGGCGTATTTGAGGATGCGCCGGTGAGGGTTTGGGTGGTGATGTTAAAAACATCCGCGCAGCTATAAGCGAACATTGTTAAAGATTGGTTGTTTTTGGATTTACAATTACTGCGTTTTGTTATGTGATCGCGTAACTCTCTTTATTACGAGCCGCCTCACAAAACAGGACATTTATGCGTTTCTATCAGGCCGATCCTAAGCTGGAGCATTACTGGCGTGGTGTGATCCTTTTTGGCAAGAATGTCGCGTCCTACAAATTTGCGCTGGCCCATGCGCTGTATGACCTGAAGCAGCCTGGTAACGACCTGATTACCCTGGAAATGCTGGCCGCACCTTTTGCCCGCCATATTTGTGCTCACCTGGAGCAGGCACCCAAACAGATCACCAGCAAGCAAAGCCAGTTTCTCGATGCCTGTTTGCAGTTCAATAAGGGTGAAATTACGGAAGAGCAGTTGATTGGCATTACCGTTAAACGCGGTTTTGCCAACGTGATTGATGCCTTTCATAACGTCAATCAAGCTGAAATCGACAAGCGCTTTTTCCTTGATGAGCGTAAATCGGAGAAAGGCATTCGTCTGACCGACAATTACTACCATCTGACCGAAAACGATCAGTTTCCTAATCTGATTCGGGAAACCGATGCACGCTGGCGACTGGTTGAGGAAGCCTGGGCAATGGGCGTTTCACGTAACCTGATTGCCGTGGAATATGACGAAGACAGTAAGATGTTATTCAGCCGCAGAAATAACAAGCGCATTAACATTACCAGCTGTCGCGACAGTCTGAATGGCTATCAAAAAGGCTACTGTTTCTATTGCTACCGCCCTATCAGCATCGCGATGGGTGAAACCGACCTTGCCGACGTCGACCACTTCCTTCCCTTTATGCTGAACCATTCACTCAGCAATCTGGACGGTGTCTGGAACCTGGTACTGGCCTGCCAGACCTGCAATCGTGGGCATCAGGGGAAGTTTGCCCGGATACCTTCCACCAAATTGCTTCAACGTCTGCATGACCGTAATGAGTACTTTATTAACAGCCATCTTCCGCTGCGCGAAACCTTGATCCGTCAGACGGGCAATACGCCGGCTTTGAGGCATAATTTCCTGCAGCAACACTGGCAAACGGCGAAAGAAACGCTGTTTCATATATGGGAACCTGTCGCACAGGGAGACGGTATTTTCTGATGAATGACGATTATTACCAGCAAAACGCACAGCGCTTTTTTGACGAGACGGTGGATGTCGATATGTCTGCCGTCTATCAACCGTTTCTGGCTCTTCTGAAGCCAGGCGCCCGTATTTTGGACGCGGGTTGCGGCTCGGGCCGTGATACCAAAGCGTTCAACGAGCTGGGTTACGTTGTTGATGCTTTTGATGCATCTGCCGAGCTTGTCGGGCGAGCGAAGGAACTTACGGGAAAACCGGTTGAGGTGATGCGCTTTCAGGAGCTGGCTGCGGTTGAGCAGTACGACGGCATCTGGTGCTGTGCTTCGCTGTTGCATGTGCCTGAGAAGGAATTGCCGGAGGTGATAGCGCTGCTGGCAAAAGCACTAAAACCTGGCGGCGTTTGGTATGTATCCTTTAAGTATGGAACCGGCGAGCGGGTGAAGGACGGCAGGCGATTTACGGATATGAATGAGGATTCGATAAAAAGATTAATTATGAGCGTTAAGTTCATAAATATAGAGAAAGAATGGTGCTCAAAGAGTTATAAAAAAAACACCACAGAACTATGGATGAATATAATCATAAAAAAATCACAACCTCTTTGAAGAGGTTGGTTTTCATACAAAAAAAATTTTTATGTTAATTATCTCACACCGCGATCGCGTAAAATGAGATTTATTTCTTCCAATGCAGAAATCTGACGATGTTCGAAGGGAGTTCGTTTGTCTGATTGAGATAGAGCCGCTAAGGCCAGTACCCCTCCAGCTCCGCCAGTCAAGCAATTGACTAAATCAAATTTCCCTTGAATGAAATACCAACCTGCAGCAAGCAACATAAGTATCGCAGCGAAGCCAAGGACCTTAAATAATATTTTATTTTCCTGGCTCGTTCTCTTTTTAAGTTACTTATTCGATGCTTTTCCTCATGAATTAACTCTTGATTGCCACAATGAATAAGAAGCTTGTACTCAACGTTATTGGAGTGGTCGTTTATAGTAACATCGCCGTGAATATCGCCAGAGCCAAAATCCCTCATTCTATTTCCTCATAAAAAATTTTATGTTTATTATCCTTTAATATCGCCCGGCGGCAATATCTTCAAAAAAATGGATGCGACTTCATCCTCAGCAAACAGATAAGCTGCAGGTACTTCTAACGCCTCAGCCAGACGCTGAATGGTGTTGAAATCAGCCTCGTGAATCCCCTTTTCATATCGGTTTATACGGGTGCTGGCGACGAACTCGTCGATGCCCGCAGCAATGCCTAAGCTTTTCTGGGAAAAGCCCTTCGCCAGGCGTGCCTGCTTTAAGCGTTTGCAGAATGTTTCATGGATACTTGATCTCGGTTTCATAACTACGAGATTCGTAGATTTTATCTTTCGCAGATACTACGAATATCGTAGCATTACATTGCTGGTTAACTTAACAAGAGTAACTTAGGAGATTGAAATGAGAAGGAATTGGCACCCAGCTGACATCATTGCCGCGATTCGCAAACAAGGTACTTCACTCGCTGCGCTCTCTCGTGACGTGGGTTTAAGCTCATCTACGTTGGCAAACACACTCTACCGCCCATGGCCTAAAGGCGAAGTTCTGATAGCAGACAGGATCGGAGTTCATCCCGCTGAGATCTGGCCCGAACGTTATTATAATAGTGAGGGAAAGTTGATCGACCGCAAATCTCTGGTTAGAGTTCGAGCCGTTAGAAGAGTCTGAACTTTAATAGTCGAGCTGGCGTTTGATGCTCAGCCAAGTAAAGACTTAGTTAGCTTAATGAATGTTGAGGGATTCAAGCCAGTACATAGTCTGCTGGCTTTCAAACTACTTAACTGCCTTTACTTACGCAGCGTAAAAAGGCAGATTTTAAGCACCACCCGCCGCCAAAAGCACCACGCCCAGCTGATCGGCTTCTTCCTCGATGGCATCCAACACGTTCTCTGACTCGATTATCACCTCCGACTCAATCTCAACATTTAGTTGAGATGCTTCAATACGGTCACCAAATAGCATCAATGCCGCATCACCATGCTGTTTAGAAGACCACTGAAGTCCCTGAACGTCCGGGAAAGCCTGATGTATCGCCAACGCGTATTCCCGGGTGAAAATATACTGTTCGGCAGAAGAGTCTAAAAGCTGGGCTCGCGTGACGCCCATTTTGCGCAGTGTTTTAGGATTAAGATCCGCTAGCTGAAGGTCAATAAGCGGCGTGATAATCGAATGCGCCATTCCGGACAGCTTTCCCAAATCGTAAGATGCGCCAGCGGAGTCTGCCGGCAGATCGTGGAACAGCGTCTCCATAACCGCCACGCCGGTATTTTCCCCGCCGTATAATGTCGCTACGCCGTTACTCATTGGGCTGAAGCGAGAGTTCCCCTTACCTGGGTTGAACTGCACTGCACTGTAATCCGCTGAATGCACCCGATGGAGCCGTTTGCCAGCAGGCCAGGTGACAAAATTCACCTGCAAATTAGCCTTGGGCTGACGTATTTTGCGGGCAACAACCTCCTTGTCATCGGCATCAGCCATGAATGGCGCCCTCTCTCTCTGCCTGCGCCGCTAACAGCACCTGCTTGGGCTGCGATGCCAACACATCTTTCGGCTTTTTGCCGCCAAGCCAGCTGTTCTCCGAGCCAAACCAGATGGCGAGTCCCCACGGCGTTTTCTTCTCGCCGAACAGCGAGATCACTTGCTTCACCACCGGGATTGGCCGGAAACCTTCATCCAGCGCATATTCCGGATAGTTGTCCTTGCCTTGCAGCTGCAGGGCAAAAATACTGCCTGCCGATTTCCAGCGATTAGGGCCCGCGCTTGGATTACTGCTCTGGAAGTTGGCTTTTTCGGAGAGTTCACGCGCCGTCAGCCAGACGGAATCTGCCAGAATACGGTCGTTCAACTGCTCGCGACGCTGAGCATTCCGTTCGGCCCTGGCCTGTTTACTGGTTTGTTCCAGAGGTTCAGTGACCACCGCCAGCGTTTTTCGTCTACTGGAAGCCGTGCTCTTGTTCAACGCAGGCTCTTTCTGGCTAAACGAAGCCAGCACGGCGTTCAGGGCAGCCTGCATCGCCACCTTCATAGTTTCGTTGAACGCGGGGTTACGTGCTTTCGTGCTGCCCAAATCAATCACCAGGTATTCCGCATCGGCATGGGTTTCCAGGCTGTGAAGCTGGTCGCCACTCAGGTTCCTCACATCGAAAGAGTGATCTTCACGCCGTGCAGAGTTGTTTTTTGCTGCCATCATTCACCTCGACTGACAGAAGGATATATCGGTTATATCCATTATATATTTGATGTGAGGTTTGTCGAATATTTGAGCTGAATGAATTGGGGAAGGGTGTAAGGATTGGGCTGTTCCTGTATCAGGATTAGCCTAAGGCTTAAATAGGGTGCGGTCTAAAGCAGAACTGCAAGCCCATGCTTACGCACAATAGAAAGGAGTTTTAGCGACATCCCACCAGGGCGTTTCGCCCCGGTTTCCCACTTTTGTACGGTGGAAACACTCGTATTCAGATAACGCGCAAAAACAGGCTTACTGATTCGAAAAGGGTTTCACAGGAAATTATGCTGGGTCATACTGCTTACACCACAAATACGACTCATATCGCTGAATTCAAACCAAAAAAAAAGCCACCTAAACGGTGACTTAATTTTTCATACACTATGGTGCGAAGGCCGGACTCGCCAAATCAATATAACCATCTGAATTAAATAAATATTAAATCATTTGAATCTTCGTTATATACTCACTTGTATACTCAATTGATTCTAGTTTACTATCATTATAAATCAATGAGTTAGAGCAATGTGTATAGTCTCAGTTTTGAGCCATTTTTACCAGCAGGAAGCAACTGAAACTCTCCGCTTCAACGAGGCTTAGCTAACATCCCCGGATAGTGTTTCGCAATAATGTCTTTCATCCTTTCAATCAGATCCAGGCGTTTAAACGTCAAATGCGCCGTTCCCTTCTGAAAGTAACGAATACTAAAGTACTCATCCTCGTACACATCCTTAGCCGGATTATCCCGAATATGTTCAATCAATCGGGTAGAGATATCACCACGTGACCCTGACCCCGAATATGATCCAGTCATAATCAGGAATAACCGGCTTCTGACCCTGACCCCGAATATGATCCAGTCATAATCAGGAATAACCGGCTTCAGTCTGGCTGCATATTCTGGCAACCGGCAGATTTTTTAGCAAATTCGGTCGGAGTCATCCAGCCCAGCGCAGAATGGGGACGCCTCTGGTTATAGTGTATGCGCCAGTCCTCGATTTTGCACCGTGCATCCTCCAGAGACATAAACCAGTTCTCGTTCAGACACTCCTGCCGTAACCTGCCGTTGAAGGACTCGACCGTCGCATTGTCCGTCGGTGTTCCCGGGCGTGAGAAGTCGATTCTGATGCCTCTTTCGTACACCCATCTGTTCAGCATTTTCCCTGCAAATTCAGAACCATTATCGGTTTTCAGCAACTGAGGTAAAGGACGTCTGAGCGCTATGCTGTTCAGCATTTCTGCCACTTCTGCTGAACGCAAATTCTGCCCCACGCAGATCCCCAGGCATTCGCGGGTGTACAGGTCGATAACCGTCAGCAGGCGCAGTCGTCGCCCGTCAAACAGCGCATCAGAGACAAAATCCATGCCCCAGACGTGATTCGGATACAGACCCTGAGGCTGCGGTTGTCGGCGCTGGGCCGATTTATTGCGGCGTGGCCGTTTGAGGCGCAGTGACAGCCCCTGTTCGCTGTAAAGCCGGTAGATCCGTTTGTGATTATCGTGCCAGCCTTCCCGCCTGAGCATCACGTGTACCCGGCGGTACCCGTAATGAACCCGGGTTTCTGTGATCTCACGGATACGCAGCCGCAGTGCGCTGTCATCGGCGGCCACAGAACGATATCGAAACGAGCTGCGGCTGACCCGCAGCGCAAAACAGACCTGTCTCTCACTGGCACCGTAGCGGACTTGCAAATCCCTGACCCATTCGCGCAGGCGTGCCAGCGTCAGCTCTTTTTTGCCAGCACGTCCTGCAGCATCGCCTTGTCGAGGCTCAGATCGGCAACCAGCCTCTTCAGCCGCAGATTTTCCTCTTCCAGTTGCCGCATATGCTTCAGCTCCGAAGGAGAAATGCCGCCGTATTTTTTACGCCACGTATAGAAAGTGGCATCCGAAATGCCCAGCTTGCGACAGACATCCGGCACTGACATACCCAGTTCAGCCTGCTTCAGGGCAAAAACAATCTGCTCTTCGGTGAATCGTGACTTTTTCATCGGCACATCCTCCGTTCAGGGGAGTGTATATCATGCCGGAATTCTGTTTCTGAATGGAGCAGGATTTCGGGTCAGGGTCAGCAGAGCATCACGGCGGCGACTGGTCCATGATGTATTTTTCGGATCACGGACTGTCATACATCAACAAAGACAAGGCAAATGCTTACTTAACGCACGGAGATAAAACCCGCGAGAATTACGACGTGCCATTTTTCACCGTCGACAGAAATCAAACAGAAAGAGTTATCATCCCGGTACAACACAGCGGCTTACGTTTTCTGGAAACATTTTCAGAATGGATGAAAATTAGCGACCCGTCGATTGCCCGTTGCGATGAGTCGCTCTCCGATGTGGACTACACACCTTCCAATCAGGTCATTAATTTTAAAGGACAATTTGTCAATTATGATGAATTGTCCGCAGAGAGCAATTAGTCTTATGTTTACCGGGTTGTATCGGGTGCAACATTGATGCATGAAATTTTTAAGAAAAACTGTTTTGTGCCGATATAGAAAGAGGAGCCTCTCCATTTTTCTGTCGCTTACTGACATAACCTGTCAGTAAGTAAGATTACCATCAGGGAAAAGCTATCAAGGGAAGACTTATGAGCGGGCATGAAGTCATGGTACAGAGAATAACCGTCATTATCTCAGAACTTTATCAATACGGTTTTGTGTCTCGCCAAAAGTTGATGAACGAATTCAAAATAAGCGAACGCACCTTGTATCGGGATCTTAACCGCTTGGGCGATCGTATTATCCATAATGGAGAGGGTATTTACAGGCTGGCACCTGCTTATGCCAAACCTCAATCACTAAAAGAACTGCAAAATCTCGTCCGTATTTTAGGTATGGAAGCGTTATTTCCCGCAAAAAAACTCTTTTCCCAGCCTGATTTAACGTCGTTAAGTATCCGTGCTTTACCGAGCGATCCTGAGGCTCAACGAGTACTTGAGAATAACTTTAGTCTGTTTGATAAAGCGATTCGCGAAAACAACATTTGCGAATTTCACTATAAAGACAAACTCCGTACCGTTGCACCTTATAAACTCATTAACATAAAAGGTGTCTGGTATCTCGGCGCTGTGGATAGAGGAAATGTGAAGGGTTATCAGCTCAGTAAAATTCGCTGGCTGCATCTTACTTCCTTACATTTCACGCCAGAGCTGCACATAACCCAGTACTTTGCTGAAGAAGATGATGTCTGGTTTTCTCTGAATAAGCAGACGGTACACGTCAAAATCGCAGCCGAAGTTAGCTACTACTTTCAGCGCCGCAACTTATTACCTGCGCAGAAATTAATACGACAAGAATCAAGCGGTGATTTGATTGTGCAAACCGAAATGGCGCACGAAAACCAGCTCTTCCCTCTATTACGATATTGGTTACCAAATCTCATTATTATTTACCCTAATAGCCTGCAACAACGTTTTCAGCAGCAGCTCAATCAACAAATGGCTGAAATGGAAACAAAATACGGCATGGCTATTTTTGACGATATGCAACAGGAGTGAAAAATGTTACGCGGCTCAGAAAGAAAAGAAGCATTAGCCAGTCTCACCAGGGCAACAAACCAATATGAAGCACAGGCAAAAGATACTCAGGAGGAGATCACAGCTCTCTTTTTGCTGCGCCAAAAGTGCAGTAAAAATCTGATTACTCGTGGTGAAAGCTTTGTAAACCGACTGGCGAATAAACCCAAAGAATTTGATAAATCCTGGAGCGAACTGAAAGCGGAAATTGCTGAATTCGATAACGTCGTCGAAAAACTGGAAGAAGAATACCGAACATCACATGTTGGTAAAGGGACCGCTGCCGCAGGGGTTGCTGTCGGAGCGGGAGTCGCAGCATTTGCCCCTACGGCAGCACTGGCCATTGCAACGACTTTTGGTACGGCCTCGACGGGGACAGCAATTGCAACTTTAAGCGGCGCTGCGGCAACGAATGCTGCACTGGCATGGCTTGGTGGTGGTGCACTGGCAGCTGGCGGCGGAGGCATGTCCGCTGGAGGCGCATTGCTGGCGTTAGCGGGTCCAGTCGGTTGGGGAATTGGTGCCGTAGGTATTGCGGGAGGAACCTTACTGGCTCGTCGTAAGAATGGAAAAATCATTGACGAAGCTCAGCGCGAAGATCGCCAGGTTCGTGCCAAAACCAGCGAATTGAGAGTGATGGAACGCGGAGCTCAGGAACTAAAGGTGTTAACGTCAGAGCATTATCATGGCACTGAAAGCATCGTCGATGCACTGGAAAAGACCGCACCGCGAGACTATAGCCAGTTCAATGCGCATCAGAAAGATCAGCTAGGGGCGTTGATTAACCATATCAATGCGTTGTCAAAACTGATCAACAAGAAAATCCAGTAATGAATAGTTTAAATAGTCATGATTCGGTTGGCGACCAAGTTATCGGCAGTGCAGTTGATGCCCTCAATCAGGCCCGCATCAAGGATGAATTGTTTAAGTTGGCGCAGCAGGATAGCGCCTTTACTTTTGCGGGCGAACAGATGCAGAAGGTGCGTGATTTTATTGCGTCACCGAATAACATTCTGGGTTCGATGAGTACCAAGCACGGTGAGATTGCTGAACAACTTGAGGTGGGCGTGCGCAATGCACGCCAGGCGATCGATGAGGGATTGGTTGATGAGTCGGCTTTAGGTGCAACATTTAACGGGGTGGGTCGCACCGCCCCTGCGGACTACAAGATTGATGGTATTGAAGTACAGTCAAAATTTATAAACGGCATTAATAACAATCTAACGCATGTCCTGAAGCACATGGAAACCTATCCCGACTTCACAAAGGGTGAGCCGTTTTACCATATCCCGAAAGATACCTGGCAGACCATCCAGGACGTCATTGACGGGAAGCCGGTAGAGGGATTGAGCGAAAAAACATTACAGGCTATTAAGGATAAAGTTGCCGATATTGAAAGCGCGACGGGGCGACCATTTGCCGATGTCGTGCGCCCAGGTGTTTCCGATTACAAAGACGTTCAATGGGGGAAAATCGACGAAACACTTGATAATCATGATCAGGAATTAGGTAAGCAGAACGAGACTAAAAAAGCTGAAATTATCGAGGATCACCAGCCTTCGCTGAACGAAGCCATGCGGGCGACAGCGATGGGAGTAGCTTTCGGGGGGGCTTTTGCTCTCGGAACGGGGATATACCGCAAGTATCGTGACGGTAAAAATATATTTTGTGGTGAGTTCGATGCACAAGACTGGCAGGACGTGGGGCTAGATACACTAAAAGGTGCAGCCATTGGAGGTGTATCCGCTGGAGCGATTTATACCCTTACCAACTATGCCTCGATGGGAGCACCATTCGCCAGCGCACTTGTCACCGCCGCCAAGGGGGTTGGAAGCCTTGCCTTATCTTACCAGCAGGGTGAAATAGATCTTGATGAGTTTACCGAGCTCGGGCTCATTGTTTGTGCCGAGTCCGCGATTATTGGTGCAATGGCCATTGCAGGCCAGGCGTTAATCCCTGTTCCTGTGCTGGGGGCTGTGATTGGCTCTATCTCCGGGAAGTTCATGGTCACCGTAGCCAAAAATCTGGACAGCAAAGCCCGCCAGGCTCTGCAAGCCAGAATGGACCATTTTACTCTTCGGTTGAATGACATTGAGCAGCAGGCACTCAAGCGCATCTTGTCCGAATTCACGGCATTAGGTGAACTGACAGCAGCAGCTTTCAATGTTGAAAATAACCGTAAATTACTCGAGGCGAGCATTACACTTGCTCAGGCCTATGGAGTAGAGAAAAACAAAATCATTAAAAATGCGGATGATTTGGACGCCTTTATGATGGCGTGATGCCGGGATGAAACCGGTTAAAACAAGGAAAAAAATAATAATGCTACAGATAATTGGTGTATTAATTCTTCTGGTTATAGGGTTTGTTATTCTTAAAGCGTTATTTCGGGCATCGTTCAATATTCTGGGTGCGGTATTAGGTCTAGGGGTGCTGATTGTAGCAGGACCACCGCTATTAGCAGGTTATATGGTGGAGCGCATAACCTTTGCGCTTCGCCTACGCTGGTTGTTGGGTGTTCCACTGGTCATTTCTGGCATGATCATTAGCTTTATGTGGGGGCTTGACGGCAAACATATCGCCTATGAAGCCCATACCTTTGACTCAATGAAGTTCATTTTAACTGCCGCATTTGCTGGAGGCCTGCTAGCACTGCCCGTGCAAACCAAAGCAATTCTGAGAAATGGGCTTACATCAGCCGACATTGCCAGGAAAATTAAAGAGTATTATTGTTGTTTTTATACGTCTTATTTTCTGATGGCCTGTTCTGCTGCAACTCCATTTATCGCATGGCAATACGATATCTCCTCTTTGCTGATGTGGTGGGCAGGTTTGCTTTACTGGATAGCGGCCTTACTGACGCAGTTCTATGCGGCAAACCAGATTCAGGAACTTAAAAAATTAACGATTACTATCAACGAAGGATTGAATGAACAAAAAGCAATCAATAGCCGAGGATGGCTGGCAGAGCTAAAACAAGAAAGTAACCTCTCAGCAGAATTAATCGAAAGTATTTATCTGAAGCTGGTCTCGCAATATATTTTGCAGGGCGATACGCGTGAACAAGAATTGGCGGGCGAAAACTGGTTGTTGAATGATGCCTGGTATGAAACAAAAATGGCTGAATTCAATGAACGATTAAACAACAAGCTAACCCATTCTTCCGATGAGCTGAAAAGACTTTTCGCCAATCGATTGAACTTACCATCTGCTGCTAACGATGACCTCCTGTATCGTTATCTCGATTGTGGAAGTTATTATTAGTTTTCAGACGGACGCAAATTTGTCTCATTCCACTATATAGATGAACTTTGTACCTGCACGTCATGCGGTTTGAGTGACATTAAAAGTGTCAATGGTACTGAGCATGTAAACCATGAATGGTATTGCTCTGATGTCTGTCGGGAAACTGAAAAACTATGTCTGGAAATCCATGAGAGACCACAAGCTGAATTTATTTCCAGCGCAGCGACGAATGGCCTGATCCTAATTACGTTGCCAGAAGCCTGGAATACAAATGAAAAAATGTTTGCTACGGGTGGACAGGGGCATGGTTTTGCAGCTGAACGAGGAAACCATCTGGTCGACAAAGTTCAGCTGAAAGACGCACATATTCTCGGTGACAATAATGCAAAAAACGGAGCCGACAGGCTGGTTAATGGAACTGAGATCCAAACAAAGTATTGTGCAACTGCAGCTCGCAGCGTAGGTGCGGGTTTTGACGGGCAAAATGGTCACTATCGTTACTATGATAGTAACGGCGCACCGATGCAGCTTGAAGTGCCAAAAGACCAGTACGCAAAAGCACTGGAGACTATGCAAAACAAAATTCGCGATGGAAAAGTGCCAGGGGTTAACGACCCTGCTGAAGCGACAAAACTAGTGCGTCAGGGCCATCTTACCTATACCCAAGCCCAGAATATTACTAAGTTTGGCACATTCGAATCCATTACTTACGATCTTGCAGAAGGGTCTATTGTCAGCCTTGCTGCAGGCGGGCTCAGCTTTGGCCTGACGGCTTCTATTTTCTATCTCAATACCGGTGATCGTAAGGCCGCGCTACAAATAGCTGCGATTCAGGCAGGGAAAACCTTTGCCCGTACGCTGACAGTTTATGTGACGGTTCAGCAGTTACACCGCATTGGCGCCGTTCAGGGGTTGCTTAAAAATATTGATTTCGCGGCAGCCAGCCCAACTGTAAGGAATGCGTTTCAGCAGGGAGTCGGTGCCAATAACCTGAATTCTCTGAATAAAATGATGCGTGGTACTCTTATAACCTCTTTTGCGTTGGTCGCCGTGACCACTGGCCCGGATATGATCAAGATGATACGTGGTCATATTTCTGGAGCTCAGTTTATAAAAAATCTGGCTGTAACCTCTTCCGGCGTGGCAGGAGGAGCTATCGGTTCCATTGCTGGCGGAGTAATGATTAGCCCATTAGGTCCGTTTGGCGCTTTAGCTGGGCGCGCAGCAGGCGGCTTACTAGGTGGGATGATTGCTACAGCTATTTCCAAAAAAATTGCTGGTGCCCTGGTTGAAGACGATCGGGTTAAGGTGCTGACGCTCATTCAGGAGCAAGTAACATGGCTTGCGACAAGCTTCATTCTTACAGAGCATGAGCTGGAAAATCTTAATGCGAATCTGGCAGCAGTGCTCGCCCCAAAAACGCTGGAGATCATCTTCGCTGCTAAAGAGCAAGGCCGTGCAACAGCCAATATGTTGATCAAGCCGCTGGTAGTCAGTGTGGTTAAGCAAAGGCCGATTCTAACCTATGGCCATGCGCAAATTAGCGAGATAGTTGATCAACTGGAGACTGCAGCGCCAATTTCTGCTGCTGCATGACCGAAATAATATAGGGACAAATTTTTAAGACAATATAGCGGCTGGGGCAGTGTGTAGTGGCTCCAGCCACTACACACTGCCCCCTTCTTTGATAATCCGTTGATATACGAGGGTGATTATCGTATGTGTGGGAATCACCTAGAGTAGATCACTGCTGATCAAACCTTGCTGGATAAGGATCTTCTTTATCCTTGTCCTTACAAGGCTGTCGTAGCCATCGTTGCCAATCCTGAGTGTCCTCCTGGAGATCAATTGCACTATCGAAATCCTGGGGTTCACAACTGTCAAGCTTCTCTTCAACACTATGTTTATGGCGAATAAATGATGCCAACTGATCCTGGTCAAATGAACCTTCAAGGAAAGGATAATTTATTATCATCTCGGCTTCTCCATGGACCTTGAGCATGGTATTGATACGGCCAAAGAGGCGGTCAACTCGCCCATTCCGCTGTTCATTATCACCAGGCGTCCAGGCAATGCCGTAATGGTGCACCTGATGACATTGAAGATGGAGGTTCACACCTTCCTGCAATACTGAAGTCGCTACCAAGACATTCGGGAAGAAGGGCGAGTTAAATCCGCGAATCAAGCGTTCACGGTTGTGGGATTGCCCGCTAGCGTACCAGCCAGGGCTGTTAAGGCTGGTAAACTCGCGCCAGCTGTACTGATTACTATCCAGCTTCTGACCAACAATTTTCACGCATAGTGTTTCGAAAGTTTCGATGGCAGCCACAAAGTAACGCTGCATCAGCGATCTCTTCAGTTTGGGGGTCACCCACTCAACAAAATGCTCATAGCGCTGCTGAACTTCGCTCTTTTGAGGTTTACGCCTGAACTCAGTAAACCAGCAATAGAGCTCAATCATCACCGGGCTGGCAAACAGGTAACCAGTGCGCAGATAGTTGGCAAAGTTTTCAATGATTGCCATGCCGTTAGGCTGGTCGAGCCACTTTATCAGTTGCTCTTTTGCCGGTTGCGGGAGCTCATTGAACATCAGTCCCCAGGCGGTAGGCAATGCCTTGGTATATTCAATCCCCGCCGCTAATGGGGTTTGCGACCACCGGGCATCGTGCGCGGCATCACCATAGCTGTCGCGCTGACGTTCACCAGACTCTTTTCGGTAATGATAACGATAGGTACCAGTTGTGCCGTCCAGTGCGGGTTCCAGAAACAGAGAGAAAAGACTTTCCTGGCGGCGGAAACGCAAACTGACGTTGGTACAGTCAGTGCTGCGCAGGCCGGTTTTCTTCGTTACAAACAACTCCGCTATTTTACTGGAAAGCTTCAGCTCATTATCTGCTTCGGGTTCATCTGCCGCACTATCTTCCTGCATATGCTCTTCCAGATCCGGCTCCCCGCTGAATTTTCCCGATAAAAGATCAACGAAGATTTCCCGCGACCAACCCGATTCTCGCCATTTTTCCCGTGCATCAGCGGGTAGATGCCAGACATCCATCAACCGCCTAGCCATCATTTCGTCATAACGGGCGTTGATGCGCTGGGTAATTTCGCGCACCGACGGAATGCGGCGCACAAAGACCAGATGCTTTCTGCTGTGTAGCGGCTGCAACTGCTCGAATGGATCGCTGGTAACGCAGGCATCCACCAGCGCATCGTATTTCGGGTGATCTGGAAAGCGGTGATAGATATCGTTAAACTGCCGGGTAAGCCTGTTGAGCAGAGAAGAATCCGGGGCTTGGTTGAAGTCGTTATGGATTTGTTCTTCTTCATCGCCACCATTGTCCCGTTCACTGGCTGTGCTACCCGTTGATTCAAACCCTTCAAGATAGCCATAGAGCATACGTCTGCCGCCACCCGACTTTTTCTCTTTATCCAGCTGGACAACCAGTTGTTTCTGATAAAGAGCAAAGAACAGCTCTGCATCCAGCCGGTCAGTAAAGTTGGAAACGCTGGCGCGCTCATGACGATATTCATATTTGCTGTGACTGCCCTCCCTGCCCTGCATTTTGCGCAGGCGACGGATGGCAAAATCATTCATCAGAGCGCTGACATCATCCACTGCGTACCGCTTTGGCAAGTCACTGAAGTAGCTAAAAATGTCATAAATATTTCGCGGTGATGAGTGATTGGGGGTTCCCGTCAACAGTAGTACGTTGCTACCCAGCCGATCCTGCGCATCACCAAAGAAGGCCTGAGCGGCAGCAGCGCGCTGTGAGCCGCTTCGGTTACGAAAGTAGTGCGCCTCATCAATGATAATTAAGTCAAAGCCTCCTTTTCCCAGAGCTTGCTTAATCTGCTGACGATACGACGCGCCATAGGCTTCTGCAGCGTTCAGAGCATCTTCTTTTTCAGACTGGGGCACCAGGCCGCTTAATGAGTGGATGGTAGTGAGGTAGAAATGGTGTGCCTTTTTCTCCACAGCTTCCGCCAGATCTGCCAGCCTGCCTTGAATTTGCGGAGCATATTTTTCCTTCCCCTCTGCTGAGGTAAACGCATTATTCGCTGCCCGGTAGTGCTTCTGGGTGAAGGTGCCGAATTCCTTTTCCCAGTTGTCGCAGAGCGTCCTGTTAGGTGCCATCACCAGAATGCGCGCATCGGGTTTTGCCTCCCATAACAGCAGCATTATACCCATCGCCTGATAGGTCTTGCCCATGCCGACTTCATCGGCGAGAAGCGCCAGTCGTTGTTTACTCAGCAAATTCCACAATCCAGCCACACCCTCAGCCTGCTTCGCCGCCATGCTGGACGCACCGGATTGATACTGCCAGTGCATATCAGTCGCATCGAAATTCATCACGGCTGAAACCTCAACCGGGGTAATGATCTGTTTTAACTTATTCGCCATAACTACAGTCTTCCCTGATGGCAGCGAGATAAAGCAGGCTAGCGGCATCGCTAGTTAGAGGTGGAATGGCAACCTGTAGAGACTCCCACAAGTGCGCTGCGACAAATATGGCTTCAGTCCCCTGTTTGCGTCGGATACTTTTAACACGCTTTATTGCCAGAGCTGCCAGACTATTAACTTCCTGCGCCAGGAACCAGTTAAATACCGGATGGGTTGGTTGCTTCACCCGCTCTCTGGCTATTTCTGCCAGTTCCTGCAGACAGCCAGGTTCGCTGAACAGACGACGATAAAGCAAGGTGCCATCTTCCACCTCTACCAACCAGTTGCGACGCTGTTGGATGGCCTGAAACAGGCGGAAATAGCTGGTGACTTCTAACCTAACGATTTCTGCCTCTACCTCACTTTGCACTTCGTCTTGCGCCCCAACGCCCCGCAGCATAAGGCGATCGCTCAAACCGGGTTCTGCAGAACTCAGATAACTGTTAAGCAGATCATCGAGCGATGTAAAGCTCAGCGCGCGCCGGTGTTCAGTACCAGTTTCGACGATCATACCCTGCCAGTCTGTTTTTCCTGCTCTACGCAGGGTATAAAAAGGGTTATCCAACACGGCATCGCTCTTCAATACTGCCAATTGCTGTGGTGACTTCAGAACTTTACCATTAGCTTTCCATACCAGTTCATTCGACCCATTGATACCCGGCAGTATCAAGTGGTAACCCGACTCTGGCTTGCCACTGAACCATTGCCCGACAATCTGATATTCGCAGCGGGTCCAGTCAAAAATAACGGTGAGATCGAAAGGAGGGAGTTCGCCCAGCTCCAGCACCTCTTCCTTCAACAGTACTTCACTGGCGAAATCCTCCTCATTAACATCATCCCATTCTTTGCCGCAAATCGTGATGTTACGAGAGACCGGATGCACAATTCCCGCTTCTACATTCCAGTTTTTCTCCATGAGGCTGCTGCAACCGGGAGAAGTGAAATTCCAGGACCCCACTGCCAGTTGCGTGCTTTTGCTGCTTTTCGCCAGCCAGAGCTTGGCATGGGTCATCAACGCACGATCGTCTTTGGGAGCAGGCGAGTCGTGAAGGGTCAGCGCTTTACTTGTTATTAGCTCCTGAATACTTTCACTCCAGCGAGTGCGTATATAGCTTCCTTCGACCAAGTCAGGAACTAATTCTACGCGTAATTCCGGCCCTAACCTGCCAATAAAACCTGCCAGATCCGCAGCAAGATAAGGTGACCAGACGCTCAGCGTTTTCAACTCAACACCCTGTTTCAGGGTATCCAGCAGCGTGGCGCCAGCCAGACTGTGAATAAATGACCAGTCATGATCATCGCCAAGAAACTTACGGCGTATGGGGAAGAACGCTTCTTTATTCAAACTGTTGTCGATAGAGGTAAAAAACTGTTTTACCTGTTGGTACTGGGTATTACTCGCAACGCAACGAAAAACTGCTGCTTCCTGATTTCGCCCCCATCCACTCAGCGTAAGGTTGGCACTGCCCGCACCCACAATAATCTTTCTGTTGTGATCTTCGAGATAAAACACTTTCGGGTGAAACAGACCGCGATCCTTGTCCAGATAAGAGTCTTCGCCTTGAGCCAGCCTACGCACCGAAACCGGATACACCGCTATCGAGGTTCTTTTCGGCTTATCTTTCGCCATCATGTGCGGATCGCAATAAATGCGGAAATCAATGCCGCTCTCGTCCAGCGCTCGTTGCAGGCCTTCATAGTCCATACGACTCGCAGGCACATCCATTCCCAGTACAGCAGGTAGCACCCAAGTCTCAACAAAAGAGATATCCAGATTAAAGGTGGTAAGCCAAACGCGCTTTAGATCGCCCATTTCAGCAATCTGCTTTTTAAAAGTTTCTAGCAGTTTCATGCCGCGCTTCCCCATAAGCCATTCAGCATGTGCCTGAACTGTGGCAAATAGTAACGGTTTACCCAGTCGCTATTCCGGCGTTCTTCACGAAGCGAATACGGCGGCACTTGCAACACAATCTCGTCGCCTTCCAGCATTAGCCACGGAAATTGTCCTCGAGCTTCCATTAGCTTGTGATGATAGGCCAGCAGACCCCGTACCTGTTCTTCCAGCAATGTCTCGCTGGCCAGCGTTAATAACTGCTGAAAACGTCTAGCGGGAGTTCCGGAAAGGGAGGAAAGTAGTGCACCATTTTGTTGAAGCTGAGCCGCCATTTGAGGCAGATGTAGTTCCGTGAGACCGCGCGACTGCCAGAATTGACGGAACTCTGCCAGTGTTTGACTACCCTGTCGGCGTAGACCAGAAAACATCAGATCGATCAACGACAAAAACGGCTCAGCCTGGCAGATATTCTGTAACGCCATGAGATCGTTTTCATTCATTTCAGGCACGCTTTTAGCCTGTTGTACGGCTCGTTTGAAAACCTCAGCGACTGTGAGCTCCGGTTCGTCCGAACGTTCACGTTCCTGCTCAAGTACCAGATAAATCGCCCCAGCCGCGTGTTTATCCAAACCTGTTCTTTGCAGCCAGAATTCACGGGAGTAATCACCCACCATTTTGGGGTCGCGGAATGCCGCCACATAAGCCTTTTTAAGGCTGGCAGGAATGTCTTCGTAAACCGGGCTGAGATCGCGCTTATGTGATACCTGCATTAGTGACTGCAAGTGGGTCAGAGCCGCTTCACGTAATTTATTCAGCTCTGGCACATGCTGGATAAATGCCTCTGCAGCCTGCCACACAGGCTTATTACCCGGCAGATCGTAGCGGTAATCAGTAGTGAAAAACTGCATATTCATCATTGGCGATTTGTAGCGCCCATTGGTGCCAAGCGCAATCTGATTGGTCAGCAGCTCACTGCCCTTCTCATGACCAAAATGTAACGGAGGATTTTTGTCTGCGGCATTCCATCTTGGCCTGGCTTTATTAATACCCTGCACACCGGTGAGCGTGACGCCCCTTTTTTCAGCCGCCAGCATGGAGTAGATATAGATATTTTCAAGATGGATCAGACAGGCTGCGCTGAACTCGCGCGCCTGCTTTTTATGATAGAGGCTTTTCATCGCGCCAGCAGTTTGCTGCTTGTCATCTGCCAGCAGCTGGCGCAGTACGCTGTGATGCATCAGATTCAGTGTGTATTGCCGCACATCATTTGCGATAGAAGTAATACGGCTATGAAAGATGTCCTGTCCCCAGGACGACCAGATGACTAATTGCCCAAGCGGATCAACATTCAATTCACCTGTTAGCGAGTCATCGTATTCAGTCAGAAATTTTTCTATGTACATTTCGTTGCGTCAGTCCTTTATGCCCACAGGGCTAACAACACGCAATTTGTGCACTGCGAAAGCCCTTCCATGTGCCACTTGATTTCCTAATCCTTACCAAATCAGCAAATCAGTGGCCGATATTGATTAGGGCTAAAATGCAGATAACCAGAAGCTACAGCTTCTGGTTATCTGGTTGTGTTACTCGCTTTCAGGCTCCAGTAAGAAACTAGGTTTACCGTATGATGAAACAAATAAACCTTTTACCGCGCGCGTTGCTGCGACGTGAAGCAATGCTCGTTCATTAAACAACGCATCACGCTTTTCTACGGGATCATCTGAAGTGATGGCTTTCACCTCAGGTACAACACCATCGTTAATCCCGGCAAGGAAGACATACTGGAACTCAAGTCCTTTGATGCGATGCATTGTTGCCATACGCACCCCAGAACGTTGATCAGTATCACCGCTGTCCTGGCCTAAAGAATAAGTTTCAATTCCAGCATCATCTAACGCAGAAGCATAACGGTCATAGGCGTGCTTGGTACGGGCCGTTATACAGATATCCTGGGAACGCACATTGTTAGCCAGTAACGCCTGAATTTGTTTAACGATGGTGCTAGCTTCTTCTTTGAAATCGGTAGCATGAGTTATGGTCGGTTGGTCACCGTGCAGCAATGATAAATAATCATTGCTGGCATCTGCTTCACCATCCAGGTTATCTACCTTCACTCCAGTCAATAACCCGACGGCAAACTGCCGAGTCTCTTCCGTCGTACGGTAGTTAATTTTTAGTTTCTTACTACGGCGACCACGGACATTAATGCCACATTGCCCCAGCACAACCTTGTTGCGATAAATTCGCTGATGCCCATCACCGACAATAAACAGATCATTAGGTGATTCAGGCACCAGACTGCGAATCAGAGTAAAGGCCGGAGCACCAATATCCTGGGCTTCATCGACCACAATGCTGCTGTAAGGTAACTGAACCTGTTTTTCTTTAAACAAGATAATCGCTTCATGCATCGCATCCCCCATTTCACGCAATTTTGCGCGTGCCATCTGGGAACGAAACTCTTCAAATACAGGCCATATTTTGGCTCGCTGAATACGCGACAATGCGGTTCCTCGCCCTAACCGGCTTACTTTAAGGTAGTCTTCACGACTGTAGACCGCATTGGGTTGCACTACCCGAGCCCATTCTTCCGCATAAAAATTGTCAGATAAGCCGAGCTCGGCAGGTGCTTGCTGCAAGGCATAATTCCAGCATTTACGTCGACCTTCATCGCTTTCATAAACTACACGGAAATCATAACCATGGCGTTTAAGTTGCTCACTCATCCAGGCATCAATATTAATAACGTCGATGCGACCCATTTCTTCACGAGAACAAAGACGCTGTAAATTGGCGCGAATATCTGCAGCAAGGTTACGAGTAAAAGTCGTAAACAGAATTTTCTTGCCAGGTTGATCACCCAAACGTTGAGCAAGCCATCTTGCACGATGCATAGCAACTACGGTTTTCCCTGTACCAGCGCCACCCAAGACACGAACAGGTCCGGTCGCTGGATTTTCTACCAACTTACGCTGGCTGGGGTGCAAAAAGATTCGCCACTTTTCTAGTGGTGCATTAAGCATTTGCAGCAGTTCTTGTTCATTTTCCACTACATGGAATCGACGTTTACTGCGTTCAATAGCTTCGATGAAGTCGTTAGTATCGACAGGCACATCTTTGCGGTCGTTAAACTCTTCCAGAACCTCCTGGTAATCCAATCCTTCAGACAACCAATGAAGTGGCTCCCAGGCCTCCGCAGGCATCACGCTTTCGAGTTGGTTAAGTCCATCCATATCTGTCAGAGCCATGACCTGATCGATAAATACAGGAGGAACACCTAATGCCAATATCTGATCGGCTGAATATGCAGCAAACAGCTTAGGTTTATCAGGTGCAACAGGTTCAGGCACAGCCTTGATATAACTAATATCAATAACCTGAATCGCCCCCGTTAATGGGTGAATCGAACAGTCATGACGGCGCGCCCAATCATAGGCTTCGTCATGCTTGTCCACCCACATCAGCATATATATCGCGCCTTGTTCTGGTTTAAGCACGATACCGCGGTAAGTTTGATCAATGCGTACCGAATGAACATTGGCACTTCGAGCATCGTGAATCTTTTCGTAGTTCAGCCCATTACTGGTGGGATCCTGGCGAAACTTAGAAATAAACTCCTGAACTTTCTTCTGCTGCGCTTTTGGGATACGAGCAAACGCCCCCAAAAAGCCATCAGAAAGTGCCACTTTTGGCGACTGAACCGTCATTTATCACCTCCTGACAGATGTTGTAAGGTTTCTTCGCTGATTGGGCCTAAAGCGACCTGCCAGCCATGTGTTATGAAATGAGAAGCGAAGTTCTCATCTTCGAAAATGATGACCTGTTTCCGTTCAGGCCAGGCAAGATCGGCTTCTGCAATAATCTCACCCAGATCGTTTTGTAAGGCGTAGCCAGGAACAGGCGCTCCAAGGTCATGAGCCTGAAGCAAAGCAATTTCTTCACTGGTGAGTAATTCAAACTCAATAATTTCTGCCCAACTGGCATCTGACTGCACTTCTTGAGCTGCTTCTATCGGCAAAACGACTAATTTTTCTTGCGGCTGATGTATTGCTTTACGACTGGTAAACGACATATCAGGCAAAAATTGCAGCAGATTCACCAGGCGCCAGAAACCATAAAATCCAGCTTCATAACCGCTATCTTCTGAATGGCGGTCATCAAAGCAGAGATGAAGTCGTAATGCCTCACACAGCTGATCCGCTGTTGGCGTAGTCTTGAGATAGCTCTGAAGCAGTACTGATGCCAACTCAATAAATGGTTGAGATGAACCGCAACTGTCCAGAAGCCCGCCAAAAACAAAAGGTTCATCGGGTGAGATTTGCTTCTGGCGTACTGGTGAGGCATTTTCCTGCATTTCATAAGCATATTTTTGCTGAACGCCAGGCTCTTGCGAACACTTAACGTCCAGCCATACCCAAGCGTGTGCAGCAGCTAACTTTTTCCAAATTGTCGCTTTTTTCTCAGATTCAGACAGATAATCAAGCAACAAATCAAAGCTATTTTTGTCCTGCACAGAGCTATGCAAAGTAACAAAATTGATATCGTGGAATCGGTTATAAATTGTTGGATTCTTCATTGCCGGGTTGTGCCCAAGACCAAGCACGTCCTGCAGATGCTTACAGCCCGCTTCGTTGAGGTCACGCCAACCGATAGTCCAGACATGATAATGCCCGCTATCTTTAATTGCTTGCCGTTTCTGTACGTCGTCAGATATAGAATCTTTATGGAATGCATAACCATCAAGAAAAATCGCTACTGGTTTTATATCTGCTGATTGCGCAATAGGGTAAAGAACAAAATCAGGACGTGATGGAATACCCACTCCCTCTTTAACGCCTAAATCGACCTGCGCTTTTAAATGCCAACTGGAAGAAGACTCTACTCTGGTGCTGATAACCCAACCTGCGCTTTGGTGCGCGTAACTGCGGCTAACAACTAAGCTTTTTTGCTCCTGCAGGCAGCTGATAAATCGCTTCTCAAGCTCAGACCCCATCATTGCATCGAGCGAAATACTATTAATGGTTTTAATTTGGCGAATTTTATCGCTGGCTTTAAGAATTTGCGCCAATAGGACGCGCGACTGGTCACGTGAAACAAACTTCATGCGTCCACGATCACGATAGGCGTACACACAGCGATAGCAGCCATCTTTGCTGGTATCGTGATTACAGCTACATTCCACTAATGCCTGATAGGCCTGCTGCAATAATTTCAGCAGGTTGTCTGGCGTTCTCATCAACTCTTTGAGAGAGCCCGTTCCTCCCGGTACCGTGTCGTAGATAACCAGATATTGCCGCCAAGATTCACCTTCATTTTCAGGTTCGCGATATACAACGCCCTTAAGATGATCAACATTTCCCCTGAAGTAGTGTTTCAACCCAAGCTGGATGGCCGCAGCAAGGGAGGACTCAACAATACGGTCATTACTGTAACTGGTTACAGGTAATAAAACACGCAGCGCTTCGGATTCCAGCTGGCGATAAAGATAGAGGTAATCTTCAAACTTCGCTTTTTCTGGCTCACTGCGATACTTGCAGCTCAGATCATGATCTCGCCGCGGATCATTATTACGCGGGCGTTTAACCATTCCACAGCTCAGGCATACCCGGAAACCAGTACGTCGTTTTTTGTCACCCGCAATCATTAACTCGCTGGCATCATCAGCCATCTTGCCGAAGTTAATATCGCGCAGAGTCACTTTACTCAAGAACTCAAAGCCAAACGGGACTTCGCCTTCGTCAATGGCATAGGCCGCCGTGACATCCTGAGGTTCATAACTCACCAGTAACTGCCGCTGGAAGAAAGTCGGTTCGCGGCTATCACTTTCATCGCTGATTTGGCTATCGCGTGCACTGGCACGAGCATAGACCTGACGCAATTTCAGTAAGGTCGTTTTCTGCCCTGCATCAGCCCAAACAGGCGTGCCACATTTTGGACAGTATTTATGCTGGTCACCAGTTTGATCGATATTTTCGCTATAGTTGCAGTGGCTACATATCCGCCAGTTTTCAGGCTTCGAGACGTTAAGATCGATTTGTTCGATCTCTACTTTATGCCCACCAGCATAAAAGTTATTCAAGGGGGCTAGCTCAGCCAGCGCTGTGGCGGCTGGGCGTTCATACTCATAGGTTGTGTTTTGGGATTCGCGCTCTGGGCCCCCTTCTTTACGTCGCCACAAAACTGAACGCAAAGTCACACCGGCTTCCGGGAAAGCATAGTTAGGCAGTAACCCTTCATCAGTGAGGAAATTCAGGGTCTGCTTGTCATTTATCTGACGTACTAATGACTGCAATGCTGAACGCTCAGAAGTAAGTTCACGCAAATCAGCTTCGTAATTTTGATCTTGCGGCACCGCCCTCAACTTCTCGATGCTGTATTTCAATTTATCAATACGTGCACGCAGTGACTTGCGATCTTCGAGTAATTGCGCCAGTGCTGTATCTATTCTTTGTTCAAGCGAACGATAGCTTTGTTCACCGGTGAGGTAATGGGTCAGTTGCAGCAGAGTATCAGCTTCCAGTTGCGGGAAAATCCCGGCAAAACGTTCAGCAATCGCCACACGATGTTCCTGCACATAGCGCAGGAAATTGTATGGGAAACCGCCCTTACGGCCAGTATCCAATTCATCGAGCATCTGCTTCACGTTTTTACTGATGGCGGAACCCGGCACACCGGTTTTTACCCAGTTATCCACGCAGAACGCGGCGAGTTGTCGTTCGAGAATCGCCACCGCATTGAGAAATACACCGGGAGCCTGAACCTGCCCCTGCATCATCTCCAGCGGTTCTTCAAAGAAGAACTGATCGTGTGGATTCCCTTCGGCAACAGTAATGTTTAATGCATTCCCGTCTTTACGCCCGGCACGCCCGATACGCTGTAAATAATTCGCCTGAGCTGGCGGCACGGAACAAAGCAGAACCGAAGAAAGATCGCCAACATCGATCCCCATCTCCAGCGTAGGCGTCGCTGATAATAAATTGATGTTCCAGGGCTTAGTGCCGCGATAGAACGATTTTTCCGTCGCCTCGCGATCTTCACGGGTAAGTAAGCCGGTATGCTCAGCTCCCATGACACGAGCAATATCCATATTGTCCCAACGCAGCGTCGGCTTGCTATCTGTAATCTGGTAGCGACCTTCATCACAGCGCAGTGACATACAGGGGGCATTTTCCCAAAGCCACGCCTGCTCAGTTGGAGCGCGAACGATTTCCCGACAGCACGTACAGCTAAGTTGAGTGACATCGCGGCTGACAACCAGTGCCGAAGTACTCAACCCCCAGGCTTCACGACCTTTGGTATCGAAAGATGTCACCATTCCTGCACGTTGCAGCGCCGTATAAAGCAGCCGCAATATCGTTTCCGAAGTACTACTGATGAAAATATTATCACCGCTGTTTAATGAGCGCGTTAACCAACGCTGATACCAGCTTGGGTTGTCCTTAGATCCGATAAGACGGTGGAAGCCGGTGATTTTTTCAAAGGAGGCGTAGACGGGTTTGCGGGTTTTAGGCCCGATAGATGGCATATAGCGTGATGTACGCTCTTTTTGCGTCATCATAAAGGTCGTGCCATCCCGGCGATAACTTTCAAATGCCGGATGCATCACCGCACCAGCATGGCGCTGATACCACAAAATTCCTAAAGCCAGATGTGTGACTTGTTCAACCTTCACACCGTTCATCAGGTCACCCAACTCTTCGCAAAGCTGCTGATGTAGCGCTTTAATTGCTGGGTTAAGGCGTTCAGTATCCACGCCGGTAGCAGCAAAACCCGTGGTTTCTAATGTTCGTCCGATGCTGGCGCGAAGGGTAAACTCGCTCCACACCTCCCAGTCGAGACGTAACCGAACCAACTCCGGGAGATCCGAGTTTTCAGTAAGTTGGCCTTCGATTTTTAACGTCTGATAATCGTTTAGCCACTGCATATTTGGCGCGATGAAATTCGCCACAAAATGTGCGTCATCGGTCGCTGACTCACGCGTTTGCTGGCAAACCTTGTAGGCGAATTCGTCAAGCCGTAAGGTTTCACCCACATTGAGTAAACGGGCAATCTGCCCACGCACCATTAATGGCCACGTGCGGGCAGTAAAGAAACTGGCGCGGTGGGCTGCGTCTTGTACGGAGTCTGAAAAAGTGATCAGCTTTTTATGTTCGTTAAACTTACTGCCATAAAGCTGGTGGATCATCACCGCCGATAAGCTAGCCGCTCTAGAACCGAGGATCGATATGCCATTTTTGCTGTTGCAATAAGGGCATTCGTTGGCGAACTCAAGCTGGTCTTTGCGCTCTTTGAGCATATCAGGGATCAGAACCCGCACCATTTCGCTGTAGCCACAGTGGCCACACTGCACGTTGGTTTGTTTATTAAGCTTCAGGCAAGCCGGGCATAATTTTTGATGCACACCGCTAACGGCTTTTTCATTCTTATCCGGGAAGGCCAGCACAATCGAGCGGCCCTTTTCAAAAAACTGGCGATAAATCCCATCGAGATCGGTTTCCAGCTGCACATTTTGCCCGTGGCGCATACTCACCCACCCGGTGGCATGGCAGTCACGGCAGTGGATGACTGGCAGGTGATGTTCTCGGTCTTCAACGGTCAGGTCATCGGCAAAAACCAGTTGCGGTGTTTTTGAAACGCTGGCCACTAGGCGGCGCATTTCACGTAACCATAATTGTGAACGCAACTGTACAAAGGGTAAGACCGGGCGTGGTTTACCTGCTGCAATTCGCTGCTGATGGTCACCTGGGTTTTCCGGTACTTCCAGCCTTGCCTGAGCAATCAGCGCCAAAATACTTTGCAAAACCAGAGCGGCGTGTTCCGGGCTTTCAGCAAGCATGACCTGTAGGTTTTCAAGGCACTGCTGTTCGGAAAGAATACCGCCCTGTAAATCACGCAGTAACACATGCAACACGCTGTGGCGACGTAACATTTCACCGAGTGCTACGCGTTTTTCACGCCCGTTATCGTCTTCCAGATTTTCAGGAAGACGCAATGTACTTTCAGGGAACCAAAGAGGAATTTGCCCATTCAGATAGTCAACCGGCGTGGCATAACGATGAGGTTCAAGCGCCGTTTTATCTTTTGGCGCGGGATACTGGCTGTGAGTTATTTCAAAGCCTTGCAGGTACTCGGCTGCGCTATAACGATCTTCACGGATCACCGCAGCATCGGTGAACGGCTGATCAAAAATAGTTTGAGCGTAATCCAGCAATTGCCCGAGTTCATCACCCACTGTCGCGGAAGTGCCAACACAAGCAAAACGTCCGTTATCTACACCGACATGGTATTTAAGGCGGCGCACCAGACAGGCCAAATCGGAACCCTGCGCACCATCAAAAGTATGCAGTTCATCCACCACCAGATAGCGCAACATACCGGGTTTATTGTGCCGCCATAGCTTTTGGTCGCCGGGGCGCATCAGCAGGTAGTCGAGCATTTTGTAGTTAGTCAGCAGGATATCTGGCGGGCTGTCGCGCAGCGTATGCTTGCAGGTAATCACCTTATCGGCGGACATTTTTTTGCTAGGGTGTTCTTCGCTATCACCCACAAACAAGCCAACGGTGACTTTGCCGTGCAAGCGAGGATCGCGACTGATGGTTTGAGCAAAGCGGCTGGCCTGATCGGTCGCCAGGGCGTTCATCGGATAGATGACTATCGCTTTCACCCCAGAGCCTGGCGTTCCCGCGCAGTAGTCCAGCAGCGGGAACATAAAGCATTCTGTCTTACCGGAACCCGTACCGGTTGCCACCAGCGTTGGCTGAGGCTCATCATTCCCCAACCGTTCAAAAGCCTGTGCCTGATGGGCATGCGGCGGGAATGGCAGCGACAGATGGGGGAAGAAATCCAGCGGCAATAAACTTTTACGGAACGGTAGCTGAGCGGAGAGATACGGCCCTTTCAGCAACGCTTCCGGCTGGCGCAGAAACTGCTCCAGCATATTAATGTTATCGTTCTTTTCGCCATTGAAGAGTGGGCTATTGAGCGGAAATGCCGCACGTAAAAACTCGGCTACGCTGTCGGCAATCTGCCGACTGACAACGGAAGGCAGCATCAGATGCTCTCCTTATCACTTTCAAAGAATGCCCAGGCGACTTTATAGTCATCTTCGCGGTCTGGTTTGATAAACGGTGCCTGCCAGGTCACATTGCGGCGCTCGCCCTCATCGCTGCGGGTGTAGTCATCAAAAGTCACGCTGACAGTGCCGCTTTGCAGGTGTTTAACATCATCCCAACCGATAGCCAATTCCTCGCCATCTCCGCCCTTCCAGTCCGGGCTATCCACAGAGAATCTAAAACCATTCTTCAGATCGGCTTTACGCGCGGTACGCGGCAGACCAACGCCCACCAGTCCTTTACTTGGCGTAAAGATAATGCGCCCGATTTGATCGTACCAAGTATCGGCTTCGTTTTGGCGCATTACGGGGAACTGAACGCGGTAGATAGTCAGCAGCTCTTCGAGCGTTAACTCCAAGGCCTGAGCGACAAGTACGTCGATCTCAACCAGCGCCTGACGGCGGGTGTAATCGGTGCGCAAAGCGCAGTTACGCTGCCATTCTGGTTTGAGCTGGGCGAAGAAATATTGTGGAAGCTGTGGGAGATTGCGGCTCCAACTAAGTTGATTGAAAGAAGGGGTGAAAAAATTAAGCCACAGTTTTTCAAAATGTTTTGTCAAGCTACATAAAGCGAGTAATCGTAGAGATGTATGCCCAACTAAGCTGACTAAAGGAAAATTGGCCCAACTGGCCATTAGGTTACTTCTACCAGTACTCTTAATGAAAAAATCACCCACTAATGAAACACTCATTAGAAATTGTTGTAAAAGCAATTTTTCTGATTTGAAGGAGGTACTTTGCACTCCATGAATGTGTGCAATTGAAGGAGGTAAAATGGATGCAATGAGAGTCCGTTCACCTGATTGAGATAACATTCCTCGATAGCCTAATCTAAAATAATCCGTCACTTTTCTCGGCTCATCTTCGCCCGGCTCTGTCCAGGTTACTCGTGGTGTACGTCTGGCATATTCTTGCGCATCACAGGCCGGAATATAGTTAGTACGCGGCAAATAGTCGACTGGCAGAGTCAACAGATCGAGGCAGTCGTAATCGCTATTCAGCGTACAGTTTGCTCTTGGCGTTTTGTAGAAAGTATTCCCCACAAAGAAATGCGGTCCTGATAAAACCCATTGTGAGGCATCTTCTGGAAACTGTGTTTGTCGTTCAATAGTGCCATCTTTTTGTTGGTTAGTTTCATGCCACATTTCCAGTGACAGATACTCGCCCTGTAAATCCCCCAGACGCTTCGGCTGGTCAGCAAACTTCTCCAGTACTGCAACAAGCTGTGTGGCATGTAATGCTGGCAGACGAGCCTGACTGGCCGGAGTTCCTTCACTATCATAAAGACGAGCAAACAAAGAGAGTTCGTGCAAACCGACATTGATGAGACGAGAACGGTGACCGGTAGTATTCCAGAAAACTTTTACCTTCCCGTCTACTTCAAGTTCATCTTTAATACCTGGGATATCCCCAAGACCTGAATGATCAAAACAAGTATCGATTGTTTGTGGGGTATATAAATTGGAGATATGGACAAACTCAACATCACCAAGAGAAGAACAATAAATATTGCAGCTAAATTTTGCATGATGATCAACCTCAGCAAACAAACTCAGCTCATTCTGAAACTGAAAATGCGCTCTTAACCTCGGATACACCGACGCACGCAACTGCCCACCTTTCGGATCGTCATAAATCCCTTCAGGGTGCAGAAACCCTGCCACACCTTTTTTCGTCCCCAAACGCCAGGCCTGCGGCAAGAAACATTTATACAGGTTGGTTTGCACACCACGTAGAACCGGGTAGTTCTGCTGCGCATTAAGGAAGTTCTGCATCCCTTCACAACCTTCGTATTCACTGCGCCAGGCATCTTCCAGCGCAGGGATTTGATTAAAGGTTTGCTCGCGTAACGTCACCAGCTTCGAAGCACTCAGTTTACGCAGCACAAACTCCGGTTCGAAATCACCCAATACTCCCGCTTCCTGCCATTCCACTTTCAGCCACGGCGGGTTACCCAGCATCAGGTCAAAACCGCCGCGTTCGGCAAGCAGATCGCTGAACTCTAAATCCCAGTGGAAGAAGCGATGTTGTTTGCGTAAATCGTCAACCACTTTCAGGCGCGGTAAATGGCGGAATAACACATCGGTTTTCAGGCGACCCGTGCCGGAGAAAAGTGATGCTTCTCCCCGGATGCTTTCCTCTTCGTCAAACAAACCGGCCATGGTATTTGATTCTGCAGCGGTGACTTCTTCCGTCACCACAATACCGTCGAGCAGGGTCTCCAGATCAAACAGCCAGTCACTGCGATCCGGCAGTTCATCGGCTTTATCAATCGGCCAGAACCACAACGCACACCAGTAGTCCATCACCCAGCGCAATTTTTGATAGTCGCTATTGTCCTGATGGCGTTTGCTGAACGTCTCGTCTTTGCTGCGCATGCTGGAGTGCAATTGCGCATCGGCTGGCAATGGCCAGACGGTATAACTATCAGCGGTGGATTCGCGTTCAGCTTTAAGCTGCTGGCGATACGCACTCCACAAGGCTTCTACTTTGCTGCTGATACGCTGCAAGTCATTAATTTCATAAGGCTCAAAGCTTGTGGTAAACGCTTTACGCCAGGCATCGAGCAGTTTGTAATCGTCCGGGTAGCGCTGCTTAACCGTTTTATCGCTGTAGTTTGCCATGCCGCTATCTGGTAGCAGGAAGTGGAAAATCTGCTTTTCGTCACGCGGCGTATTCATTGCCAGCTCAGCAGGTTCGCTGTTTAGCCAGCTCGGGTCTTTAGTTTTTTTGTAGGTCAGTTCGCTTTTATTGAATACTTGGCGACGGGTGCCTACCAGCGAGTTACCGCAGTGCAGCTGGTAACCGAACCAGGGTACAAAGGTGTCGCCGCTAATGGCGTTCAACCACAGGGAAACCTCTGCCAGCTCAACAGCCACCGGGTTTAAGTCCACACCAAAGACATTGTTATCCGCGATGTACATTTTCACCCGCTGTAATTCCTGGGTGTACTGATCCTGTGGAATGCGTCGCCCTTCACCCCGCTGCTTATGGAACAGATAGGCTTCCGCTAACTGGTTGATGGCTTCGTTAAGGAACGCAGCACTTCCCATTGCTGGTTCACAGACGGTTAGTTTTAAAATCGCATCGGCTTTGGCGTGCGGATCGGCTATCGGCTCAATCTGCACTTTAAACAGTTCTTTGAGCGCGTATTTTACCAATGAGCGAGTCAGCACTTCCGGGGTGTAGTAAGACGCCGATTTCTCTCGGTCACGACCGGCCATGCGATAGATAAAGCTGCCACGGCGGTGAATACACAGACTGCCATCTTTCTCGTAGACCTTTTCGTCGTCTTGATATTTGGCTATCTCATCGGCACTGACGAAGTAGCCGGTTTCCAGCTCGTTAAACTCTTCCCCGGCTTTTTTCACTTCATAGAGATCGTGACTGGCAAAGAAACCACGATAGGAGAGCAGTGCTTCATACACCGCACCTAATTGGTTAATCCCTAACTGGCGATAAGAAATACGCCCACGACGCGCAAAACGCCCTTTGCCTGGACGGCTAAGGGACATCGCCTGAATAACCTGTTGCAGCGTTTCGTTGCGGAACACAACACGGTTTAAATAAGGCGTGTTTTCTGCCGCGAAAAGATGGCTTTCCAGACGAGGGATTTTGAACTGGTTGCTGTGGACGCTGATCTGCTCGCCGCTGATCCAGTCACTCTGGATCTTCTCGCCGCCTTTGTAGCCTTCACGCACCAGTTTGAACAGCATATTCAGGCTGTCATGCAGGTAGCGGCCATTTCTGTCCTCTTCGCTGGTAAGCGGGATCATTTCCAGTTCACGCAGCGTTTCCAGGCTGTAACCTTGCAGATAGGTCCGCGCCTGCATTGGCGCATAGCCCAGTTCTGGACGTGCTTCGATATAGAAGAGGAACAGCAGACGGTACATATAGCGCAGGCATTCACGGCTGAGATCTTCCGGGTTAACGGCACGATTACCCGTATAGTTTGCCAGCCCTCGCTCAATGAGGTAACGCATCGCTTCGTTGCCGAGTAATTCGATACTTTCACGCAGCGCATATTTCAGATCTTCGGATACACCAAACGCATGTTTGTGGGAATTGTCATCCAATGAATCGAGATAAGGCACGCCGCTGCCAGGCATGAGCGAATCTTTGTGCAGTAACACCGCCGTCGCTTTCAGCGTTTCCGTTTCGCGGCGGCTTAAAATTTCTTCAAAATCAAAACGCAGCAGGCGGTTTTGCGCCCACTTGGTGCGGTCCAGCAGCAACAACTGGCGGTTGCCAAGTAGCAAGACAAATCGCGGGGGTTCTGGCTGAGTGAAGACTTCGGTGGAAATCAGATCCTGCCAGGAACGATATTCACCACGGGCATTTTTACGCAGATTATCACGGTGCTTTTTATCTACATCAGCCGGGAATTGAGCCTTCAGCAAGGATAACGCCAGTGGATCGAGAGTGCCCTCTTCCACATCGTGGGCTTCAACGATCCACAACCACGGGCTGCCATCCACGCTGTTATAACGCGCCAGTACAGGAAGAGGAGAACCGTCCTCCAGCACCTGAGTTTGCGGGTTCAGTTCGTAACCCAAAGCTTGTAACAGTGGCTGCCAGCGGTTGCGTTGATCCGCCAGTCGTTGCGGGATCTGGCGCTGTTTTTCCTGTTCAGCTAACTGGCGGAAGAAGGCCGTCGCCAGACTGTTTAGCTGATTCCAGGGGGCCCGGTAGCCCGGCGTAAACTCTTCGCCTTTTTCTCTGGCAGCACGCTCTACTTCACGAGCGGCATTTTCCTGTTCGTTCCACGGCTCCAGAGCTTCGCGGATATCGCTGGTAAACACTTCGCCCAAATAGTGGTTGGAGTAAAATTCGTTTTCGTTATTAATACCGACCAGCGCCATGATTAACCCTCCGCTCCGCTGATAACAGCAATGACCTGAATGTAGGGTTGTTTTTCTGTCGTCATCGTGTCCTCGATCCATTCGATATAGCTGTTAAAGTTGTGTTCAATTTCACGCTGGCGCTGCTCTTTACGGCTCTGTTTAACTGACTCTTGCTGTTTGTTTTCAGCAAAATCCAACTCCAACTGGCCTATCTGGCGTTTTCTGAGTACATCCAGCTTTTCAAGATGTTCATTGAGCTGTTGGTTAATTTTGTCTTCGAACGCCTGACGATCATGAGCAAAAACATCGCGAGCATGATCTATCGCTTTTTCCAGTAGCTGCTGCTGGCGCTGATGGTTGCGTTGCTCGCCACCAGCATTGGTCAGCTTTTTGCCAAGCTGCGGGTTGTTTGCCAGGAATTCAGCAAACGGCAAACTCCCGGTTAGCTGGTCAAGATTAAAACTCACCACCAGCCATGAATTCACCATCGGGTGGGATTTACGATTCGGGAACAAGCCCGAAAGAATAAAATGATCTTCATCTGGCGAAAATAGATGCGGCAGGCGAATTACCGGGGCCTGATGACGACCAAAAGCAGACTGCATTTTGTCATCTAACCACTGCACCACCGGATTGATTTGCCAGAGATAATGCACATCAGGCCAGGCGTGTTGCTCCCCACGGGAACGGATAATGGAATCAGAGATGACTTTTTTATCCTGGCTTAGGTAAAGCTGGCCATTTTCCGGGGTGATTTCTGGAGGAAGCTGATTAAACCTTCGGCGCAATTCCTCCGGTGCCACCAGCGACAGAGTGTTATCAGGCAAGGTTTCAAATTGAATACGTTGACCACTGGCCTTCAGATAACCCAGAGCTTTTTCACAGTAGGTCTGTTCATCAGCGAAGAGGCTGGTATCCGTGGCGGTTAGCGACTGTATGTCATTGGAAACCACGTTACTGAACTCATTGAATAGATCATGTTCAGCACCTTCGTCAATATTACTGTTCAGTAGCTGCTCGAAGAGGTCCGCCCCGTTATCACTCCCTTGCATTACGAAGCCTGCAACCTGCTCTTCTTCCTCTTCCTGGGTAAACTTACCCGTGAACTCTGAACTGTCGCCGATATTCTTCTGCGCTTGCTCATCTTTGTTGATCAACACTTCCAGAACGCGCATATCGCCATTGATTTGCGGTTCGTTTGCTTCAGTTAGCAGATAACGAATTTGTGGAACGTGCTTTTGCCCGTAGCGGTCAATACGCCCGTTACGTTGCTGGAATACCATCAATGACCAGGGAATATCGAAGTGAACCATTTTGTGGCTCAGGTGGTGCAAGTTGATACCTTCCGATGCCACATCAGAGCATATCAGCAAGCGCAATGGAGACTGTTGCTTACCGAAGGCTTCAACAGTTTCCATCAGCACGGTATCACCCTGGTCTCCACGTAATGTAGCGACTTGCTCTGGTTTGATTTTGAGATCTGCAAGCAGTTGCTGGTGCAAGAATTCCAGCGTTTTTATGCTCTCGGTAAAGATCACCAGACGGTCGTCGCTGTTATTGGCTTTCCATTTGAGATCGCTGCGAATGGTTTCCAGTAATAGCTGGTATTTACTGAACTGGCTGGCATCAACATTATTCAAAGCCAACAGCAGTGAATGCAGTTCGTTAATTTGGCTCTGGCTATTAATTTCCCGGCTTTCGAGGCGTTTCAAACGGTTCGCGACCACGCTGGCACAAGCCATAGGGCTTGAGAACAGCGCTTTCTCCAGCGTGATTTTGAACAAACGACCTTTGTTTGCTGAAGTATCTTCATCGTCGTCATCGCGGAATTTACTTTCCAGAAGACGGCGATAAACCTCTTCTTCTGCAGATGTCGCCTCTCGTTTCAAGGCCTTGATTTCACGCTCAGGGAATTCGCCAGCCATTTGGTCTTTCACGTCTTTCTTGAAGCGACGCACAACCAAATTTTTATCCGCGAAATCGGCGTATTCATACTCTTTTGGATTAGCGATCGCTGTGGGATCAAGCATGTTCATCAGGCTGGCAAAGCTTTCAGCTTTCCCATCGTGAGGGGTCGCAGAGAGCATAATTAACGTATCGCTTCGCCCGGCCAACAATTTCGCCAGTTTGCTACGTAATGAACTGGTGCCACGCTCAGCGACGTTATGGGCTTCATCAATAACGATAATGTCCCACCAGGCATTTTCCAGATGGTGACGGTATTCAATGTCTTGTTTCAGGGTATCGATGGAAATAATCGTTTTATCGAAATAATGAAACGGGTTGTGGTTCGTGGGGATGCGGTTACGTACTTTTTGCAGGCCAGCAGAGTCCAGACGGGTTAAAGGAACGGCAAAACGACTCCAGAACTCTTTCTGAAACTGGGTCAGCATCGATTTAACCGCCAGCACCAGAATACGTTTACCACGGCCACGGCGGATTAATTCAGAAACAAGAATTCCCGCTTCAAGCGTTTTACCCAAGCCCACTGCATCGGCAATCAAAATTCTTTGGCGTGGCTGTGCCAGCGCCATTCGCGTTGGATCAAGCTGGAAAGGCATCGAATCCATCGCCGCGTTATGGCCGAAGTGAACCAGATTATCCGTCGGCACTCTCTGGCGAAGCTGGCTTTCGATATAAAGTTGTGACGCCTGATAGTTGGCGGAGTCGTCCTCTATCAGCTTAGTTTTTGCAGGATCCAGTATTTCTATATTTTCTTCCAACCCTGTCAGAAACAACCCTTCTTTACCGCGTACCAGTTCCGAAATGCCGTCACAAATAAGCAAGTGACCACCATCACCGCTGTTGTCTGCGCGACGAATACGCCACTCTGCGTCACGAATGACTACCCGCATTCCGGGTGCATAATTTTGTTCGTTCATCGGTTTTTCTGTCTGTTGTAGCAGCAATGCAAATCGGCGGTTTATCGGCACCAGCACGGCATACTGCGATAAAAAAGAGGGAGTTAAAGAGTATCACGATGACTGATTAATGTGATGGCTTAATGGGAGACATCTCGCAATAATTTAGTTTATTTATTAACCAGAGACATGGGAATAGTGCGCTTCGTCAACCCCCTGCCCTGAACAGGCAGGGGGCCTTCAATTACCCGACAATGATGTAGCTTCGCAGACCATTATCTGGAGCGATGAGATTTGCCCTACTGGAAGCGACTATTTCGACTTGCCGGGAAGGATGCTCTTCGAAGTCAAAGAATGAATCTCCCTGGCAGCGCCAGTAGCCAAGTCCCATATCCAGCAGTAGATAACCTTCACTACCATCTTTGAATGACACAGTTAACTCGCGGCCATGGTCAGTCGTTCGGTTATCACCAATAAACCATGAAATATTCCCTGACCAGGCAGGGCCCAGATATCCTTCTTCCAGCAATGTTCTCACCACCTGCTCCCGGTCTTGCTCGTTGAGCCAGGCGTTAAACAATGAGTCATGTTGACGCGAACTGTAGTCGAGCTTTTTCACCGATATCGAGAGTGCCGCTCGTTCTGCCATTCCTTGTTCGACCAATTCAGTCAAAAGTTCGGCCAGCAGACGTGCAGTGAAAGGACTATTCACATAACGATCGCTATATTGCACCTGAGCTATTTCACGTTTTTCGGTGAAAGCACGCTTCCAGAATGGGTGTTGACTGCTTATAAGCGCCCAGAAACGTGCCCCGAAACCTTCCAATGGGCCATCAAGTTGGTGGGACAAATGGATTCGAACAGCTCCCGCGGGCAACTTAGGTAACAGTTCTTCTGGGGAAAGCGCATTTCCAGGGTAATCCTTAGCAGCGGACACCTGGCAAGATACAACAGGAGTTGTTGCACTCTGCCCCCAGCTTTCACCAGGGATGGTAATGGCATCATTGCCTGCGGCCCACTGTAGGCAATGATCATCACCAATAATTTGCGCCAACCAGCGACCTTTATTCTGAGCAAGCTGGCTCTCAGTGATAGGACGGATGCATAATGTATTACCCGGCATCGCTGACAATGCCGACAACTGATGGCGTATTTTCTCAGGTAACTCAGCTAATGCGGTGGTGATTAGCAGTTCAACCTTGCCTCCCGAGGATGCAAACCGCAGTACATCCTTCAATAATGGCCACTGCGCAAAATCCCACTCCTCTGTCACTCCGGATATTACCAATGAGAGAGTGCCGTAACGCCCTGAGCTAAGATGCTGCGATAAACGCAGCATTAGAGGGATAGTTTCAACCCGGCTGCCCGGCCCGAAGAATTGATATTCCGGCGCAAGTTTCAACATCTGCAAACGCGTACTGGTGAGCAATGGTAAGGCACGATGGCGATCCAACTTACTGACATAGTGCTGACTGTCGTAACTGAGTAAGCAGTGATGACAGAATTTATCGCATGAGCAATCAAGTAACTTTTTGGCGTAGTTAAACACTTCGCTAAAAAGATCAATTATTTGAACAGCATAACCTGCCCCGCCTGCATTATTGTCATAGATGAAAATCGAGTATCCATAAGCATTGTTACTATCGCGGGATTGCTGAATAGTGACGCCCAGCTCGGTATTTTCAATACCTAATTTATGTGCCAACCCTTCACGTAATGCGACAGCCAGGGAACGTGCAGCAACATCATCAGTAATCAGCAAACCGTTTTCGTCATTAAGCTGCAGTTCAACCATGTCTGTACGGCTGCTATAACCTAACCACAAATCTTTATGAACATGACCATGGCACAGCTTGCTGCTGCCCTGCCGATCATTACTGCCGCCACGTAACAGAAGATGCGTATTTTCTAGTGCAGGGTTTTTGAGTGTTGCCGGTGTGCGTTCAGCTTCCGTTTGTGACTCAGTGCGACCACAAGACAAGCAAATGGCATAGCCTTTACCGAACTCACCATCGCTGAAATGGAATAACTCACCACTATTGCTGAAGCGGTAACGCCCCAGTGATGTATCTGGCAGAGAAACCCATACAGCTGAAGGTACCAACACCCGAGGGTCCTGATAAGGCAATTGTGCGGGCATAGACACATCGTTATGGGCCTGATAACGGATATCTGTCGCAAAACCAACTGGTTGCAAATAGCGCCTCACGGTAAGTAGTGATTTTTCTGCACCACAATGGCTACAACCTGCAGGATATGTTGCGCTGGTAGACCCCGCACCACATTGGCGGCAGTGCCAGAACCACGGAATATGATGGTCGCCTTTTAGCTCCTGCCCACTCCCCAATACTTTACCGAGCATAATTCCTGCGGACCGGTAGACTTTTCCGCCTAAAACCACATCGGCACCCGGTGCATATTCACGCAATGCTGTAGGCAAGTCACGACTTGGCAGTTTTTCGAGACTACGTGAAAAGTTCTCTGTCCCCTCTTTCTGATCCAATTGACTGGCTTTTAAAGCTTTACGCTTTTCAAGTTCATCAGCTGTCAGGAAGTTAAAGTTAACGACCCCCACAGGGAAACCGTGTCCAGGAAGAAAAGCTTCACTGATCAGTTTTGAAAAAAGATATGCGCTACGATAATCACGTAATTGATAGGCAATTGCTTTACCGGCAGGAGTCTCTTCCCAGGCAATATTGTCTGCTTTCAAAGATTCAATATTTTGCAGCAAAATAGCGAGTTGATTACGCCAGTGAAGCTCCGCTTTCTTCATCATTGTATTGGTACGGGAAAGTAGCTGGGAAGCAGTCAGAGACGTTAATATCGTTCCCTGAACCAGCCGTTTCAACTTGTTGGCCAATACTTCTGATTGGCCATTCATCCAATTCAAGAAACGTTGACACTGGCTATCTTCACCCTCAAAAAACCATTTACAACTCAGCTTGGTCGCATCCGGCACTTCCGCCCTTAAAAACAGACCAAGTACCAGCGCATTGACGTGGCGCTGGACAATGCTTTCGCTCTCAAAGCGTACCTGTGGAGCCTTGGAACTACTGTTAAATGGCCAAAGCGGATCTTTGAAAACTTCCATACCATGAGCGGTATTTTTGCATAAGGTAATTGCTGCTGAAGCTGATTCACCTCGACGCCCTGCACGGCCTGCACGCTGCAGATAATTAGCTGGAGCAGGAGGGACGTTATTCATCGCAACCAAACTCATACCGCCAATGTCTACGCCCATTTCCATCGTCGTAGAGCAGTTCAACACGTTTACTTTCCCAGCCTTAAACAGTTTTTCGTTAAACTGGTTTTGTTGAGGTGTGCGTTGTGCAGAATGCTCTTCCAGGCGATACCAGCCATCCTTCAGTGCCAGCCTGTCGCTACGGGTAGACCACACACCTTCACGACGAGCGCTCTTGATTTGCGGGTCATCTTCCAGCCATTGTAACCGCTCATCTCTTGGCAACTCACCGCCACCAGACAGCCGCCAGTGGCGCATTGGCAATTCAGGCATTTCAACCAATACGGCCTTCTCAGGAGCAATGCCTTCACTTCCAGGTAAATAAGGTGAGTAACCTAGCAGAGTTACATCAAGTGCGCGCCGGGTATAAGGACAACGCCAGATCTCTTTTGGGCTGTAAAAATAAGCTTGTTCTTTAATATCAAATTGATAACCCGACTCAAATTGACGTAGATTTGGCCTGATGGCATCCCAGGCCTCTTTCATTAAATTGTTAACTAAATCTTTCCAGTAAGTTTGATCTGGCTGAATAGCTGGGAATACAGCCACCAGTAACTTAATAACCCGGTTGTAATGGCGATCCCGAATTTGGGGCCAAAGTTGATCACGCTTCTGCTCTTTATATTTTTTATCCGGCCCTTGCAGCATTTTTACTGGGAAACGTGCCCCCATCCAACGGGGATATTGTTCATTCTCGTAAAAGACAGCACTGTTTTCGCGAATAAAGAAATCAAGGGTAATTTTCAGTAGATTGCGCCATTCGGCAAGTTGCTTGTCAGGATCTGGCAGAAGGCTTTTCCAATCCTGAGGACAACGATTCACGTCATCAATAAAAGGATAATGAATAGCAACGAGACCCAAATTTTCTAACGTCCATGCATTTTTAGGGCGGCGTCCAAATTCACTGTACAGACAAAAATCGGCAAACTGTTGTTTGGTTAAATCAAGCCCAGATATTTCTTTGAAACTACCTCGCATTCGGTCAGCCAGGTCTACACTACCGGATAGCTGCTCGACCAATGTTTGCCAGGAAACAGATTTAACCTTCTGACCACCCGAACCAGAAAGTAACGCTTCCATTGCCTGAGCATGTGCTTCGCTTTGTGAACTGATGGCTGCCGTAATGGTATTCAAAGCGAGAATTTCATTTGGGCTTAACACTTCATGTGAGGTTATCACCTTACTTAAAGCCTCGACTGCACTCTTAAATATTGGAACTACAGAGAATTGGGAAATATAAGGTTTGAGCAATTCTTTCTGCTCGTCGCTCAAACCAGCAGAACGCTCTGTTATGTTCGCTAACTCTTGATAGCAAAGGGTTCTGAGGGTTGATTTATCTGCATCTTGCTGTAAGCGTGCAGAAATTCGTGCCGTACCCTGACGGGAATCGGTAAAAGTCAGTAATCGACGACCATTGAAAGGCCCTTGCTGTTCTTCCAGGTTTTTTGGTAATGGGGAGAATTCAAGTAACGTTGGAATAATGTCACTTAGAAAGAAAGGTGCCCCCAAACGCAGTGGGCGAAATAAAGGGTTATTTTTCCGCTCAGCATCACCACAGCAAATACAAGTAAAAAACGTCGATTTCCCTGCATCACGGTTTTCCGGTCTCAGCAAATTCACTTCATAACCAACTGCGGAATTACTGACTATTTTCCCTTGGCTGTTCTCTTCGAGTGAGACAAATGTTTTCTCACCGGTATCAGCTAAAAGACGATCAAACTGGTGACCGCTCTCTTCGCTGTCTTCATCTTCATCATCACGATATAAGTCTACTTCAAGAGCAAACTCGTCTTCATCGGCAACAGTTGGTTGTGCAGATAACCATGTAGTGCCATCGTTTTTTAATTCTTCCTTTGCCGATAAATAAGCTGTGCCACAGCCGGAACAACGAAGTACCTCAAAGACTGGTGCGCCACAATCACAAAACAGGCGTTGCTCAGACCAAATTTGTCCAAACGACCAATCCTTATTCTGCAATTCAGGAGATTTATGGTCACATTGCCGATTTGAACACGCCCATAGCCCAGCCAGAGTTCGAATAAACCCGTGCATACGTAAAGGGGTAAAAGCTAGCGAATTATCTGATGTATCTACACGAGCTTTAGCCATCAGATCAAGTAATTGCAATAACTCACGGTTTGATATTTCCGGCCAGATATGCCGGGCAGTAACCAGTAATTCACTTAAACGCACTGCAGGATTTTTTTGCTGAGTTAAGGCTCGCCGTAGTTCTTGTGTCACTCGGTACTGACAAAGCTGCTGATAAAGTTCTTTCGGGGTAAGATTATTAAGTGAAGTTAATGACAATGGAAATTCAGCTCGAATATGCGTATCAGATATAGGTGGGATCTGACGGTAACCACGTACTACTTTTACATTCCGCTCAGTCACACCAGCCAAATCAGCGACAAATTTTGCCAATTCTTGATTGCCCTCGACTGAATCTTCACCAATCGTGGCCGATGTTGCAATGACCTGAACAGGATTATCAGTCCCTGGACCGACATTAAAGGCCTGCATGACACGGCGCAGTAATAATGCCAGCTCTGCCGCCTGGGAACCAATATAGCTATGCGCCTCATCAAGAACGATATATTTCAACATCCCCTGTGATTTATCAACGATAGGAGCATCTTTACGTCGAATAAGCATATATTCCAGCATGGTGGTATTAGTAACCATAATAGAAGGTGGGGACTCGTATATTTCCTCTCTACTCAAAGCTTGTTCTGGAACTTTTTTCTGCTCTTCCTGAACCTCATATTTCGTGTGTTTCGTTTCACCGTTATAAAGCGCAAAACGAATTTTTCCTTTAAACCCTTTGGTCCAGTCACGTAACCGTTCCTGTTGGCTGTTGATTAGGGCATTAAGAGGATACAAAAAAATAGCCTGAGTACCTATCAGTGGCTGCCTATGAGCCTCTTGCTGACGAATCAGATCTTCCAGTACAGGGACCATGAAACATTCTGTTTTTCCTGACCCAGTACCACTGCTCACTAATAAGGACTGTTTATCTTCAAGAATAGTACGCCAGGCTGTTAGCTGGTGGGAAAAGGGCACTGGTGCATGACTGAGTGCATTAACCAAATGGTTAGATATGAGCTTGTCTCGAAGCCCATCCATTGTTTCACTGGCAGGCATCCAACCAAAAGTACTTTCAAATACGGGATCGGCAAGCAGAGAACCTTGTAGCCCTGGTGCTCTGAAGTACTGAGATTCCAGATACTCAGTCAGCGATTTGCTACGCAATGCCAGTTGGCTCACCACCGAACGCACTGCACGCTGATGAAGTTGATTTAAAAGCGGCGCATAATGTAGTTGCTGGACTTTCATCAATGACAAACTCCTGCTTGCTCAAAATAATACTGATAAATGATCCCCAACTGTTGTGGGGCTTGTTGATAGTGTATTTCGAATAGTGAAGAAAGCTGGTGCATTACATTATTATCTTTATGAGATAACAACGCGGCGACCAACATCAAATTAAATAGTTTCTCAAATTTTTGTTGGTAACTGTCTTCGATCCAAAACTTTTTAAATATAGATTTCAGGTCAGGCGAGATAGCAGTTAACCATTGTTCCTTGGTAAAGGTTCCAACACGGCCAAAACTATCCGGAGTACGTAACAGCATCTGTTTTGCTTCATTAAAATGCTCACGATCAACAGATGTAATTCCGACACAGGCTGATTGTGATAATTTAAAATTCATTTGAAGCATATTGGCAATCGCTGCGAATCGACGGTCAATCGCTGCTCTATTACTAATAAATAAAACAAATGGCTGTAATATATTTAACGCCAGCGCTTCATCACCAAATTGAGTTGCAAGAGAAACATAACAATCATGAAAAGTTTTTCTCCAATGTTCGAATGGAATCCAACCCCATGAGAATGGCAATTCATTTTGCATGTCGTAAATAAGCTCACTATCACCAGACAAACAGGATGTGATTAAGAGCTGAATTAAAGCCAGTGGGTCCTTGGATAGTTTATTAAACAAATCGTGCACATGCAGAGGTAAGTCATTAGAGCTTTTATATTTTTTTAAATACTCGACTATTGAATAAGCAGACTGCTGTAATGGATTGTTTTTTACATCGGACAGCAGTAATTTTATCTCATTTTTACGCTTTGATCGCTCCGGCTCACAAAGTGATTTTATGAGCAGGTCATTATCTAATGATAATATTGCACCCCATTTTAATAATGGTTCAATTCTAATATAGTTATCTAACTTTCCAATAATCAACCACGAACCACCACTCTCATTCAATGACGAAAAATCATAGCCCAATACATCTTTTTGTAGAGTTATCGTATAAGAGTCTGGATCTATAAGTGAAACAGCTTGCACAATAACTTCACTAGCACGCTCTTGTGGGAAATTTATTACGTCTTGCACATCAATATATAGTCGTCCATATCGCTCAACAAACTTACCATCATATCGTGTAACGCTTAGCGATGAACTGAGACCTCCTAACTTATCAGCATAAAAATCAATACGCAATGAACTATTATTTGACCATGAACACGCGAGGAACGACTTTAAGAGATTATATTTTTCATATAGAGAAATTTGTTGTAGGTTTTCATTTCGCCCGGTTATTAATGGAATATCCATAGATAAATAATGAAGATCTTTAGAAAGTGGATTCTCATCTTGTAACTCAACGTTTAGGAAACCTTTCCCTGCTGGAGATATTGTAAGTAAATCAGCACTCACTCCATGTAAATGGTCTACTGATGCAATACCTTCAGAAAATGTCTCACCTTCTTGATTAACAAATCGACCACCTGCCACTGGAGAGGGTAATAATAGCTTAAGGTTACAACCATCCCGCCAGGTAACACGAAGGTCTATTGTGATATTTTTGGAAACACTACCATCGAAAGGAACCATGCACTCTTGAGCCAGATAGTCAGTTTTTAATAAATAATTTTCATTATTTGTGTAACGTTCTACCCGCGTTTCAGCAACCCCGGAAAGAGTAATAATTCCTTTTTGGGCTGAGTAGGGAACAATTTTAATATCAAAATCTGCTGGTAGAACAACCATCCGACCACTGAATAACACTTCATTATTAACCACATGCCGTACTTCAATTTGCCCTTTAGGTATTGAAGTTGAGACTGAGGACCATGTCATATTCCCTGAACGTATTGAGCGCCAATAAAGTTCCGGCTCGGGAACAATCCCATGCTGAAGGTCTTTTTTCCAGGCAATTTTAGGCCAGGCTCGATGAACAGGATAATCCGACTTAACAAGATCGACCTCTGATGGTTTAATAAAATATTCAGTGGATGAATCAGATATCTGCCGAGTACGAATAGTACAGATGGCACCATCTTGCAAAATAACGCTAAAAACACCACTGACTTTCGTGAGACTACGTGCACTATTCGTCAATAGTTGTGGAATATCGAAGTCTCCCTCACCACTGATATCCAGATTGCTATTTGCTGGCAATGAGATAAATAGAGCGGCTTGCACAGAACTAACAGAACCCATTCCGAATAATTTCAGCTGTGACTCGCTCTCGTTCATAGCTTCAAAAACCCAAGGGAGATCTTCTGCCAGTTCGTATCCTCCTTTCGGGATGCCTTTGCCTATGAGCGCTGGCCCATCAAACAACATTAATGATATTTCTCCCAACGCTTCCATGCCTGAGATTTTTTGTGTCGCAGCTGGCAACAATTCAACCCGCCAATCTTGGTGTTCATGACGGCTTAGCATTGCCAGACGTGCCCCACCATTTATCCATTGTGCAGAAATAATCAGTCGCGATTGATCTTGTTGTATTTCACATTCAAATAAGGCTTTAAGCTGTTCATTACGTAGCATCCCAGGAAAACGGAATCGCGCATCACAGAACCAACTGTCATCGACATCGATCCAAATTCTTTCTACTAAGATGCCAGAAGCGACTCGGGTTTCTGATGTTTGTGAAAGTAAACGCCTGACTATTTCTGCTGCATTTTCTTCCAGGAGAACGAGAGGTAGTTGTTGATGCCAGTTTGGCAATGTCTTGCGTAGTGAGGCAATAGGATCTCCCCCCTGATGACCACTTTCGTTAAGAAGTTTAGAAAGCGTCCAACAAAATTCACCCGCTACTTCATAGACAAGCTCGTTTTGCATTGTACCAGGAATAGTGTCACTCAAGTCTTCCGCAATCTTAACTGCTGAGACATTACCTTGTGACCCTCTCAACCCCTGATAAATCCGCCTAAAGTAGTTTATTAAATAACCACTCTCGTTTTCTATCATACGCACTGGCAATCCACCTTCGCAGGCCAGTGTATGTAAGTAGCCTGAAGCTTGCCCCAGACTCCTCACTTCTCTTTTCCAGTAGCATATACCTTCACTGACAAGCTTCTGGCGATGCTGATATGGAATTTGCCAGTTTATGGACTGTAAAATAGCATCCCATTTGGGATGGCCAGCAGTGTGATTCCGACGAATAAATTCGGCTGCATAAAGACAGAACAAAGCATCGCTGTAAGAAATAAAGACCGTTTTGGGATAGGTCCGAGGGATATGACTGCTAAGAGTCTGAGCCAGTTTAGCGAATTCGACATCTTCACATCGATAGGCATAGAGAGCTCTTCCATCTGTTACTGTTAGCTGGCGTTTTCTAAGAAAATCTTTAAGCCACAGTAGAAGAGGGTTAGTTGGCGTCTTCACAAGCATCCTTTTGTCCGGAATCAGATTTCTTAACACATTACTACCATGAATGAAAAGCTCAAAGGATAACCACCTTCAAGGGGCTTTGTTGAATAAATCGAACTTTTGGCCGCAATCAGGATCAGATCACCACATCTCTGACCCTGTAGTGGTACCCCGTGGCAAAACAAACGTTCAAAATCACCAATTGGAAAGCCTACAACAAGGCGCTCATCAATCGGGGTGCACTGACATTCTGGCTCGATGAGTCGGCCATTCAGACCTGGTATGACGAACCAAAAACGGCGTCACGTGGTCGTCCACAACGTTATTCTGAGCTGGCCATCTCCACTGTTCTGATGCTCAAACGCGTCTTTCGCCTCACATTACGCGCTGCTCAGGGATTCATTGACTCCATTTTTACCCTGATGAATCTTCCGCTCCGTTGCCCGGATTATTCCTGCCTCAGCAGGCGGGCTAAGTCCGTCAGCATCCCTTTCAAAAACCCGACACGCGGTGAGATTGCCCATCTGGTAATCGATTCCACCGGATTAAAAGTCTTCGGTGAGGGCGAATGGAAGGTGAAAAAACACGGCCAGGAGAAGCGCCGTGTCTGGCGGAAACTGCACCTGGCGGTGGATGCTGATACGCATGAGATTATCTGCGCTGACCTGTCCCTGAACAACGTGACTGATGCAGAGGCATTCCCGGGGCTTATCCGTCAGACGCACCGGAAAATCAAAGCCGCCTGTGCTGACGGGGCTTATGACACAAAACGTTGCCACGACGAGTTGCGTCGCAAGAAAAATTAAGGCGCTTATCCCGCCGCGAACGCGCGCCGATTACTGGCCGGTGGAGTATGCCGACAGAAATCAGGCGGTGGCGAGGCAACGGCTGACGGGAAGCAATGCGTACTGGAAATGGAACACGGCTTACAACCGGCGGTCAGTGGCGGAAACGGCGATGTACCGTGTTAAACAACTGTTCGGTGGTCACCTGACGCTGCGTGACTACGATGCGCAGGTCGGTGAGGCTATGGCCATGATCCGTGCATTGAACAAAATGACGCGTGAAGGGATGCCAGAAAGTGTGCGGATTGCCTGAGGAAGTCAGTGACGAGAGGCGCTTTTATCTAAATCCGATTTATTCAACAAAGCCCCTTCAAGGCTGATTAATGTCATTTATTCTTAGATTAATTTTGTTACAATGATCACAAAAATCAGGTTTGCTCGCAGCACTTTGATGAGTTTTTCCCATTGTGCCTGCCGCTAAGCTTAAAAATTACTATTACGTAACACAGGAATCGTTATGTTAGCCCAGCTTTTTGAACATTTGTTTCACTCTGTTGATTCAATGCTTGTAACCAATATTTTTATTTGGGCCGTAATTTTAATCTTCGCCTTTGCGTGGTGGTGTGACTATAAAAATATACATAGCAAGTTTAGGGAATATGCTCCAACATTAATGGGAGCATTGGGTATATTAGGTACCTTTATCGGCATAATTATTGGGCTACTAAACTTTAATACGGAAAGTATTGATACTAGCATCCCAGTACTACTTGGTGGATTAAAAACTGCATTCATCACAAGTATTGTCGGAATGTTTTTCGCTATTGCATTTAATGCACTTGATGCATTTTTCTTTGCGAATAAAAGAAATAAATCGGCAATTAATGAACCAGAGCTTATCACTCCAGAACATATTCACCATGAACTGAAAGAGCAAAACCAATTTTTGGAAAAGTTAGTATCGGGAATGAGTGGCAGCGAAGAAGGTTCTTTGGTTGCACAGATAAAATTATTACGTAATGAAATAAATGATACATCTCGCACCCAACTTTCTCATCATAATGAATTTACTAATAAACTATGGGAACAACTTCAACAATTTGCAGATTTGATGGCCAAGGGCGCGACTGAGCAAATAATTGACGCACTGAGACAAGTTATTATTGATTTTAATAAAAACTTAACAGAACAATTCGGTGAAAACTTTAAAGCTCTTGATGCTTCGGTAAAAAAACTTGTCGATTGGCAAGAAAACTATAAAACCCAAGTCGAACAAATGGGCGCACAGTACCAACAAAGTGTCGAGTCATTAGTTGAAACTCGTGGTGCAGTTGCTGGTATCTGGGAGGAGTGCAAAGAGATACCACTTGCAATGGCTGAATTACGCGATGTTTTGCAGGTTAATCAACATCAAATAAGCGAGTTATCTCTGCACCTTGATGCTTTTGTTTTATTACGTGATAAAGCAGCCGATGCGGTTCCGGCTATCCATGAAAAACTGAATGAAGTAGGTGAATTGCTTAAAGCAGGTGCCTTGAGTGTCAGCACCACCTTGGGGCAAACAGGAGAGGAACTACTTACCAATGCAAATGCCATGCGCATTGCCCTGGATGAAGGCTCAGAAGGTTTCAGACAGTCGGTTACTCAGACTCAGCAAGCATTTGCATCAATGGCACATGATGTAAGTAATTCTTCTGAGACTTTAACAACAACGCTGGGTGAAACCATTACTGAAATGAAGCAAAGTGGTGATGAGTTCTTGAAGTCCCTTGAATTACATTCTAAAGATCTTCACCGTAATATGGAACAAAACACAGCCAGTGTTATTGACCTCTTCACTAAAACCGGTGATAAGTTTAATCAACAGTTATCTAATAATGCAGATAATATGTTTGGAACCATCCAGTCAACATTTGACAAAGCAAGTGCAGGTTTGAATTCACAGGTAAAAGAATCAGTTGAGCGCTTTGGTAGTTCCATCAACGAACAACTACACGCTTTTGAACAAGCTACTGAACGTGAAATGAATAGGGAAATGCAAGCACTAGGAAATTCATTACTGGCAATCAGCCAGGGATTTGTTAAAAACTACGATCATCTAATTAAAGAATATCAAAGTGTTCTTGGCCAACTACAACCATTAATTAACTCAAGACAAAACCGTGGGTAACAATTCATGGATAAAATTATAGGCAAACCTACCCCGAAGAAAACCCAGGATAATGAACACTGGGTTTCTATGTCAGACCTAATGGCCGGACTAATGATGGTATTTATGTTTATTTCTATTGCTTATATGCATTATGTGCGTATTGAAAAAGAAAAAATAAAAGAAGTGGCTGTTGCCTATGAGCAAGCTCAACAGCAGCTTTATAATGCTTTAGAGGTTGAGTTTTCGAAAGACCTACCATCCTGGGATGCCGAAATCGATAAGCAAACCCTTGAAGTAAGATTTAAATCCCCTGATGTTCTTTTTGGATTAGGCAGCTCAGACTTAAAACCAAAATTCAAAGAAATTCTTAACGACTTTTTCCCACGCTATTTGAAAGTATTAGATGAGTATAAGCAGCATATTACTGAGGTACGTATAGAGGGACATACCAGTACAGATTGGACGGGTGCAGCCAATCAAGATATTGCCTATTTTAATAATATGGAGTTATCTCAAGGAAGAACTCGCGCAGTATTACAATATGTATATTCTTTAAAAGAATCAGCTGGTCACCAAAAATGGGTGAAAAGTAAATTTTCAGCGGTAGGATATTCATCTTCACATCCAATTCTCACCCCTGAAGGAAAAGAAGACCCAAACCGTTCACGACGAGTCACGTTTAAAGTTATTACAAATGCCGAATTACAAATTCGTCGTATTATTCAGGAATAGTCAAAATGAAGTTAACTCTTGATTTTTCTGAATTGATTGCGCTAGGAAAAAAAATGCTTCCTTCTGGTGCTAAATTTTCTCTTGATGAAGCGCTTTTTGTATTCGATCCTATTGATATTGAATTATCTGCTGGTAAAGAAGTCAGTATTGCCGACCTTGACCCTGGCAGTGGCTTAATTTCCTACCAGGGTCGTCAAGTCCTTTTATATATCCGTGATCATACCGGGCGCTATGATGCGGCGATTGAAGATGGTGAGAAAGGGAAACGTTTTCATATTGCTTGGTGTCGAACACTTGACGAAATGCGACAGAAAAATCGTTTTGAGCGCTACCATGCAACAAACCGTGTTGACGGTTTATTTGAAATTGATGACGGTTTAGGCCGCAGTCAAGATGCTGACTTAAGAGTTTGCATGAATTGCCTTGAGCGCCTTAATTACAAAGGTAGTATTGATAAACCTCAAAAAAGAGTAGTATTTAAATCGTTCTCATTGAATAACTTCTTCTCTCACTACAGTACTTGCTTCCGTCATATGCCAAAAGGTATTCATGATAAAGCAAACAGTGGTTATGTAGATAATTGGAAAGATATTTCTCGTTCTGTTCGTGAACAGGCAGATTATAAATGTAATGATTGCGGAGTTAATTTAACATCCTCACGCCAGCTCTGCGATGTTCATCATAAAAATGGTGTTAAATACGATAATTCAGCAGAAAACTTGCATGTTCTTTGCAAGGATTGCCATCGCAAGCAACCTCTCCACGAAGGAATATTTGTCACTCAAGCTGAAATGGCAATTATTCAACGATTGCGCTCTCAGCAGGGGTTATTAAAGGCTGACTCTTGGAAAGATATTTATGAGCTAACTGATCCATCTGTTCACGGTGATATTAACATTATGCAACACAAAGGATATCAACCTCCGGTTCCAGGATTAGACTTACAGAACTCTGCACATGAGATTATTGCAACTGTAGAAGCTGCATGGCCCACATTAAAAATTGCAGTGAATTTAACCGAAATACAAGTAGAAGGTTGGGAAATATTCACAGTTGGTGAACTCGTAAAACAGATACAATCTGGGGTTATATTTTAATTCGGTAAAAATTTGAAAGAGACCTGATATTCACTCAGGTCTCTATAGTGTTTTCTATTATACAAAGTAAGTTTTATCGATGCACTCTTTCTTTATGACAGGGAGTTTTTAATCTTCGCATAGTCAAAAGGCGAGATAACGCTTTTCCGATTTGCATCCAGAAAATCAGCCCACCACTGCAGCATTAGCCTGCGTTCATCCAAGTGCTCTGCCTTATGAATGTAAGATGCACGTACAGAGTTACGCTCCTGATGACTCATCTGCCGCTCGACCGCATCCTTCGACCACATCCCTGATTCGATCAACGAACTACATGCCATAGTCCTAAATCCATGCCCGCAAACCTCAACTTTCGTGTCATAGCCCATCACCCGGAGTGCATTGTTTACCGTATTTTCACTCATTGGTTTACGCGGGTCATGATCGCCAACGAAAATTAAATCGCGATTACCATTTAGTCGTTTTATTTTCTCAAGGACTGCAAGGGCCTGACGAGATAACGGTACCAGGTGCGGCATTCGCATCTTAGATCCACGGTGAGAATGCTTAACCCCTTCCAATGGTTCGCGATCTGCAGGTATCGTCCACATTGCTGTCTCGAAGTCGATCTCTGACCAACGGGCGAAACGCAGTTCGCTGGAACGGATAAAGGTAAGCAACGTTATTTCTATAGCTAAACGAGTGAGCGGTCTACCGGTGTATGTGTCAATACGATGAAGGAGCTCAGGAGTCCGGCTAAGTTCTAAAGCGGGACGATGTTGCCTTTTTGCTGTAGCGACAGCTCCTGCCATTTCCTGCGCGGGATTATAATCGGTCAAACCGCTTTGTACGGCGTAGCGCATGATTGCTGTGGTGCGCTGTTGTAGGCGTGAAGCCACTTCAAGACGCCCTGATTTCTCTACCACTTTGATGGGTGCCAGCAAATCGCGGGTTTTAAGTTCGGTAATATTGCATTTACCGATAGAGGGGAAAAGAAAGTCTTCCAAGGTTTTCAAAACTCGGGAGCTATGATCTTTTGACCACTTCTTATTAGTCGCATGCCATTCTCTGGCAACCACTTCGAAGGTGAAGACTTCTTTAGCCAACTCTTCTTTTACTGCACGTTTTTGTTCGCGAGGGTCAATACCTGCCGCAACCAGTTTTCTGGCAGCTTCTCTTTTATGTCTGGCATCAGCAAGAGATGTCTCTGGGTAAACACCAAAAGCCATCAGATGTTGTTTACCGCCAAAGCGGAAACGAAAGCGCCAGTATTTGGAGCCGTTAGGGTGTATCAACAAAAACATGCCATCGCCGTCTACTAGCGAGTATTCCTTTGCTTCAGGTTTTGCCGAACGCACCTTGGTATCAGTCAGGGCCATAATGGTATTCCTTCCATATGCTGCCGTGAGTATATAAGCATTATCGAACCAGCATATATACTCGGTTCTATACTCACAAGTATGTTGATGTGGGGTAACTCAGATTGACGTCGGTTGACTGAAAAGCGGGGCAAAGCCTTGCGGGGACTGGATTTTAGGCATAAAAAAAGACCTCACTTGAGGTCTATTTACATACTGTTGGTGCCGAAGGCCGGAATCGAACCGGCACGCCTCGCGGCGGTTGATTTTGAATCAACTGCGTCTACCGATTTCGCCACTTCGGCACTGAAGGGTATGCGGAAAACGTTGGGGATTATACCGTTACCGACTCTGCGCGCAACTACTATCCGCCCTGTTGTGATGCAAGTGCTGAAAAAATCAGCGGTAGTGCGGAAAAACCTGACTCAGCCTCTCACCAAACTATCTCCCACATCAATAGCCTCAAATCATCAGTTCCCCTCTCCACCCCTTCAGCCACTCTGCACCCCCACCCATTCGCCCCACCAGCCCTCCCTTCCCTTAGGACTAATCTCAAAGGCCAGCACCAAATGCTTTCCCCCTTCACAATGCGGAACTCCCCCGCAATCCGGCAGTCCCAAAGGGGAGATACGGTGTGACGCCCGAAGGGCGTCGTGCTGGAAAACATACTAAAAGGTCTATTATGAAATTTTCTAAGATGGTTTTGGCAGTAACGGTTTCGACTTCCTTGTTCGCAGGCGTGGCTTCTGCAGCCAGCTGGCAGGATCAGCTGAGCAGCGCGGCGTCTTCGCTCAGCCAGAACTCCAATTCTTCCACTGCGGCGTCCGGCACCACGCCTCAGCCTGCGGGAACCTCGCTTAGCTCGCTGACCAGCCTGTTAGGCGGCGGTAATCAGGCGCTAAGCTCCAGCACCATGACCAATGCCACTGGCGTGCTGCAATACTGCGTGAAGAACAATCTGGTGGATAACAACGTCAGCTCGGTGAAAGACCAGCTGATGGGCAAACTGGGTCTGACCGACACGGCCAAGCAGCAGGAAACCACCGATTACAAACAGGGCCTGATGGGTCTGCTGAACACCGGCAACAATCAGCAGGTGAACCTCAGCAGCCTGGGCGATACCGCGATGGGCAAGAAGGTGAAAACCAAAGCCTGTGACCTGGTTCTGAAGCAGGGCAAACAGTTTATCTCTTAATACGGCGAGGCTGTCCCCTCACCGTCCTTCCCGGAGCCGCCATTGCGCGGCTCTTTTTTTATTTATCCGCCAACTGAATCCGTTGCAGTCATCATTGCGCGCTGAAAAAGGACAGTGCCCTTCTCGCTTCGCTGCGCGTCGGCCTGCTACGCTTAGTGTATGACTTCACCCACTTCTTTCGCTTACTTCAGGAACCATACCGATGACTGAACCGTTGCTGATTGCTAAAACCACCGACCTGTCGCTGAGCCTCTTGCCTGGCATGGCCAACCGCCACGGGCTGATTACCGGCGCAACCGGCACCGGCAAAACCGTCACCCTGCAAAAGCTGGCGGAAAGCTTCTCGGCCATCGGCGTGCCGGTGTTTATGGCTGATGTGAAAGGCGATCTGACCGGGATAGCGAAAGAAGGCACGGCCTCGGAGAAGCTGTTAGCGCGCCTGGCGAAGATTGGTGTAACTGACTGGTCGCCGCAGGGCAATCCGGTAGTGCTGTGGGATATCTTCGGCGAGAAAGGCCATCCCATTCGCGCCACGGTATCCGATCTCGGCCCGTTGCTGTTGGCGCGTCTGCTGGATCTGAATGAGGTCCAGAGCGGCGTGCTGCAGATTATCTTCCGCGTGGCGGACGATCAGGGCCTGCTGCTGCTCGACTTTAAAGACCTGCGGGCGATGACCCAGTACATCGGCGATAACGCCAAAGCATTCCAGACGCATTACGGCAATATCAACAGCGCGTCGGTGGGGGCAATCCAGCGCGGGCTGCTGTCGCTGGAGCAACAGGGTGCCGAGTACTTTTTCGGTGAGCCGATGCTCGACATCAAAGACTGGATGCGCACCGACAGCGAGGGCAAAGGGGTGATCAATATCCTCTCGGCAGAGAAGCTCTATCAGATGCCGAAACTCTATGCCACCAGCCTGCTGTGGATGCTTTCAGAGCTCTATGAGCAACTGCCGGAAGCGGGCGATCAAGAGAAGCCGAAACTGGTGTTCTTCTTCGATGAAGCCCATCTGCTGTTCAGCGATGCGCCGCAGGTGCTGCTGGATAAGATTGAGCAGGTGATACGCTTGATCCGTTCGAAAGCCGTGGGCGTCTATTTTGTCTCGCAGAATCCGGCGGATATCCCGGATACGGTGCTCGGGCAGCTCGGCAACCGTGTTCAGCACGCGCTACGGGCGTTTACACCGAAGGATCAGAAAGCGGTTAAAGTGGCCGCGCAGACCATGCGTGCCAACCCGGCGTTTGATACCGTCGCCGCCATTCAGGAACTCGGCACCGGCGAGGCGTTAATCTCTTTCCTGGATGAGAAAGGCAGCCCGTCAATGGTCGAGCGCGCGTCAGTGATAGCACCCTTTTCCCGGATGGGACCGGTCACCGACGATGAGCGCAACGGGCTGATCAATCACTCTCCGCTCTCCGGCAAATACGAAGAAGCGGTCGATCGCGAATCGGCCTACGAGATGCTGAGCAAAGGCGTGCAGGCCGCCAGCGACGAAGCCAACGCGCCGCCGGCTAAAGGGCAAAAGGTCGAGGTCGATGACGGCATCCTCGGCGGCTTGAAGGATATCCTGTTCGGCAGCACCGGCCCACGCGGCGGCAAGCGAGATGGCGTGGTGCAAAGCGTCACCAAAAGCGCCGCGCGCCAGATTACCAATCAGATCATCCGTGGCGTGCTCGGCAGCATTATGGGCGGCCGTAAACGCTAAGCGACTGGAGTGAGGCCAGGCCGTCAACACACCATAAATTGTAAGATAAGGGTCAATGGACAAAGAACTCGAACTCACCAGAGCGAAACGTACGCCGTTGCTGCTGTTATGCGGCGCGGCAGGGGTCTTTATCGGCACCGTGCTTTACCCGCTGTGGTTTCCGACTAATCAATGGGTCGGTGCGCTGAAGGCCATTTCCGAAGCGTCAATGGTCGGCGGACTGGCCGACTGGTTTGCGGTCAGCGCGCTGTTCAGCCGCGTGCCGATCCCGCTGGTTGGCCGTCATACCGCCATCATCCCGCGCAATAAAGACCGCATCGCCGATAACCTCGCGCTGTTTGTGCAGGACAAATTCCTTAACACCACCTCACTGCTGACGCTGATACGTCGTCACGATCCGGCGCAGATGATTGCCAACTGGCTGAGCAGCCCGGAGAACGCGGCACGGCTGGGCGGCTATCTGCTGAAGATCGTGCGCGGTTTCCTCGATCTGGCCGATGACCAGCGCATTCAGGCGTTTATGCGTCGCGCCATTCATAAAGCGATCGATAAGGTCGATTTGTCGCAGTCGGCGGCGATGGTGCTGGAAAGTCTGACCAAGAATAACCGCCACCAGACGCTGCTGGACGATGCCATCGCGCAGCTGCTGCATCTGGTGAATAAGCCGGGCACCCACGAATTTATCGCCCAGCAGGTGATGCGTTATCTCAAGCGCGAGCATCCACTGAAAGAGAAGATGCTGCCGACCGAATGGGTTGGCGATAAAAGTGCCGAGATGGCCGCCAATGCGGTGCGATCGATCCTCAACGATATCGAGCAGGATGGCGCGCATGAGATCCGTCAGGGCTTTAACCGTGCGGTGCAACGGCTGATCGAGCGGCTGCGCAACGATCCGGAAATGCAGCTGAAGGCCGAAGAGATTAAAGAGTACCTGAAGCAGGATGACGCGCTGAATACCTATATCAGCCAGCTGTGGGGCGACCTGCGGAACTGGCTGAAAGCGGATCTGGATAAGGAAGATTCTGTGCTGCACAGCAAAGTCAGCGCCGCCGGACAGTGGCTGGGGGAAACCCTGATGCAGGATGCCAACTTACGCGCCTCGCTCAACCAGCATATGGAAGAGGCTGCGACCAGCGCTGCACCAGAGTTTTCGGCGTTCTTAAGCCGCCATATCAGCGACACGGTGAAAAGCTGGGATGCGAAGGATATGTCGCATCAGGTTGAGCTGAATATCGGCAAGGATCTACAGCGCATTCGCATTAACGGCACGGTGGTGGGTGGCGTGATTGGGCTGATCCTGTGGGGACTCTCGCAGGTTCCCGCCCTGCTCGCCTGGGCACAACTCACATAGCCGTCGAATAATAAGATTATTCCTGTCAGCATCCCCGATAATAACATTCCCTTCCCACAAGGGAATATTATTATTTTTAAGCGTATTTTAATAAAATCCTCATACTTTTCTGAGCGAAAATTTAACATCCTCCTAATAAGATATCTCATCATTACTGCGGGTATTCAGACGGTTGAATACTATCGCAGATCAATCATTATTCATTAGTGCGTTTACAATCCAATTATTATCATTTTTAATACCCGATTAATGTGTTCGTAAATTGTTTAAAAAATAAGGCGAGATAACTCATTGCTAATGCGCAATGCAAAATAAAATAAATGCGAAGGAATATTATCGTGAGAAAAAGGACCGCTGCGTGTTACTGCACACTGTTCGCGTGCGTAACGTCTTATGCAGGCATCATGAGACAGGATGTTGATCTCCAAGACTATCGTGATTTTGGCGAAAACCTCGGCAAGTATGCTGTGGGCAATACCGACGTTAATGTCTACACCACCGATGGCCTGCTTGCGGGGACGTTGAATTTCCCTATGCCAGATTTTGGGGTCTCCGCTTCCCAGGGTTACGCGACATTAATTTCCCCTTCCTATGTGGCCGGCGTACAACATAACGGTGGCTATAAAACGGTAAGTTTTGGTAATGGTGCCAAATACGGCGCCAGCTATAAATTAATTAACCGTAATGAAATGAGCTCGCTGGATTTTCATGTCCCACGCTTAAACAAAGTGGTGACGGATACCGCGACAATTCCCTATGTCACCGGCACAGAATTAACAGATACCAGCCGCTACACCTGGTACGTCCGTGTCGGTACCGGCGTCCAGAAACAGGTCGATGCCGACACTCAAACCGTCGTTAAGTTGGCCGATGCGTACACTTACCGCACCGGCGGCACGATTCTTAATCCCAGCTTCTCCAGCGATTCTCTCTCCTGGACCACCTATGCGCCGACGGATGCCCGCGTCACGCCGCTGGATATTGGTGCGCAGACTGGCGACAGCGGCAGTCCGGTGCTGGTTTATGACAACGTTGAGAAAATCTGGAAACTCGCCGCCGTCACCGCAACGATATCAGGCCGCTATCCCTACGGCCTGAACACCAATTCAATCTATATCCAGGATGCGTTTGTTCAACAAATCATCGCCAACAATACCGATGCGGATGTTACCGACAGCAGTGCAGATGGCACGCTGCACTGGGGCTCAGACAGCATCACCCAGGGAAGCAACAGCTGGTCATGGCATGGTGTCGACGCCGCGTTACCCGCCAACGCCACAAACGAGGAGCTGGATGCGTCCAAAGATCTGCGCTTTAACGGTGACGGCGGCACGCTGGTGCTGGATCAGGCGGTCAACCTCGGCGCAGGAAAGCTGCAATTTTCCAGTGACTACTTCGTTAAATCGGCCGATGGCGCAAACAGCAGTTGGGTTGGCGGCGGTGTTGAGGTTGATACCGGTAAAACCGTGCGCTGGCAGGTTAACGGGCTGGCCGGTGATGCCCTGCATAAAATTGGTGCAGGTACGCTGTACGTCAATGCCAGCGGGAGCAATGGCGGCAGCCTGAATACCGGCGACGGTACGGTGGTGCTCGATCAACAGGCGGACGCAGAGGGCAACAAGCAGGCGTTCTCCTCGGTGACCCTCGTCAGCGGACGCCCGACGGTGATTCTGAAGGATGCCGATCAGGTGGCGGCAGATAATATCTTCTTCGGTTATCGCGGCGGCACGCTCGACCTTAACGGCAACAGCCTGACGTTCAAAAACATCAATCATACCGACAGCGGTGCCACGGTGGTGAACCATCATTCCGCCAGCCCGGCCTCGATCACTCTGACCGGTTACAGCCGTGATGACGTGCCTTTTTACCGGTTCAACGGAAGCAATCACACCGGAACCATCGGGTCGCTCTATGTTTACAACAACCCTTACACCAAAGACACCGAATATTTCCAGCTTAACAAGACGTCCTACTGGTATTTCCCGACCGATAAAACCAGCACCGATACCTGGATCTATTTAGGTACCGATGGCGACGCCCTGATCGAAAGCCGGCTGTTACAGATGAACCAGATGGTTTTTCGCGGCTTTCTGGGTGGCGGTGGCGACCAGCAAGGCGAGTTGAACGTCAATGTCAGTGTACCCGGCTCCTCTGCCGTAACCGCGTTCACTGGCGGCATGGATCTGAAGGGAAATCTGAACGTCTCGCAGGGTACCGTCCTGCTCTCGGGCCAGCCGGTTCCTCATGCGGCCGGCCTGGTGGTTAATGACGACTGGACAACCTCCCGCTTCAGCGCCGACCTTATTTCCGTTAGCAAAGACAGCACGTTGCAGGTCGGCGAGTATGCCCAGGTTGAGGCGAATATCGCTGCGGACGACTCATCTAAAGTAATGCTGGGCTATAACGCCAGCTCATCTGAGGCGGACCGTGTCTGGCGCTGTTATGCGGTGATCAATGCCGACATCTCCACCTGCAGCCAGCCACTGCGCAGCGCGACTGAACTGGCTGCGCTGGCTGCCAGCACCGTCACTGGCGATATCACGCTGGGCGAAAACAGCCTGCTGACGCTCGGTAAAGTGAACTATCAGGGAACGATTGCGGCGGCCACCAGCAGCAATATGACTATGGACAGCGGCGCGTTCTGGCAGTTGAGCGGCAACAGCCGCATTGGGTCTTTGAAAGCCGCCTCCGGTTCAACTATTTCGCTGCTGGCTGCGGATGGCGTGGCCTGGTCGCCAACCCTCTTTAATCTGGCATCGCTGGATGCCAACGGTCTGACGATTAGCCTCGCGGCTTCGCCTGCCACCGAGCAGGGCGACAAAGTGACCATTGAGGATGCCGCAACGGGCAGTAATAACATTCTGGATATCATCGTGCTGGCCGATTCGGCAGAACCGGTGAGGTTGTTGAATGACATTGTGTTGCTGGATGCCCCAGCCGGCACGGCGCATGATTACTTTACCGTTCCCTCAGTTGCCCGCGGCTTCAGCCTGTATACACCGGACTATCAGGTGGTCGACAAAGATAACCGCGTGCAATGGATGCTGGCGCATAACGCCGTGGCAGAGCCGGAAGTGGTTGATGAGGTTGAAACACCGGTTGAACCTGAAGTGCCTGTGGTTCCGGTAGCTCCGGTTGAACCTGACGCATCAGCAGAAGCCGAAACACCGGCAGAATCTGAAGCGCCAGTGGTTCCGGTAACTCCGGTTGAACCTGAAACACCAGTGGTTCCGGTAACACCTGCTGAACCTGAAACGCCGGTTGAACCTGAAACGCCAGTCAATCCCGTAACACCTTCAGAACCTGAAACCTCGGTTGAACCTGACGCACCAGCAGAAGCCGAAACACCGGCAGAATCTGAAGCGCCAGTGGTTCCTGAAGCGCCATCTGAAACCGAAGCACCAGTGAATCCCGCAACACCTTCAGAACCTGAAGCATCTGCGGACCCCGTAACACCTTCAGAACCTGAAACCTCGGTTGAACCTGACGCACCAGCAGAAGCCGAAACACCGGCAGAACCTGAAGCGCCAGTGGTTCCTGAAACCCCAGCCGAACCTGAAGCGTCTGCTGATTCAGAAACCCCAGCCGAAACTGAAGCATCCGCTGATGCAGAAACCCCAGAAGAAGCGGCTGAACCCGAAGCACCTGCCGACCCGACTCCCGATAAGCCTGCCAGCTGGTTTACCGTCGAGGATAACAAGCCGTTGATCCGGGATACCCGTGCGTTGCTGGCTTCCCGCCAGTATGTCTACAGCGAAGCAATAAGCCAGCTGCATGGACGCGCCTCGCTGCTGCGCAATGCGCCGCAAAAAAGCGGTGAATGGGTGTCGATAGAGCAGAACAAGGGCAGCTTCGAAGGATTCACGGTGAATCAGCAGTCTCTGAACCTCGGCTGGGACAGCGTGCAGGGGCAGACGATGTTCGGCTTTAATGCCGGCTACACCCAGGGCACCACCAAGGGTAACGGGCAGGAAACTCACCGTATGGCGAGCGTGGGCGCTGACTACTCCTGGTCGTCTCCGGCTGGCTGGTTTGTTGATGCCGCGGTGCGCTATATGCACCTCAGCCAGGATCTGACCTTCGATCCGGTGCTGGATATTCACCACGGTAAAGCGAGAAGCCATATCCTGGCCGGCAGCGTTAAAAGCGGCTATCAGTTCACTGCCGATCGCGGCTCGCTGTTTATCTCGCCGTACGTAGGCCTGAGTGGCGGCAGCCTGTCTGGCTTCAGCCTGAAGAGCGACAGTGCGCAGGTTAGCCTCAGCGCCAGCACGCCTTATATCGCTACCGCCGGGCTGGAAGTGAAGAAGCGTGGCCTGTGGAAGACGAATCCGGATGTGATGTTAACGGCGGGGGTTGAATATCAGTATTCGCCGGGCAAAGCCGGTTCCAGCCTGACGCTGTCAGACAGCCAGCAGCAACGCAAATTCGGCGCGTTATCGGATAACCGCTACCGTGTGCATATGGGTGCCGAAGGCAAGATTGCCGATAACTGGTCGCTGGAAGGGAAAGCCAGAAGCAGCATGGGTGGCACCTTCCGCACCGACTACAGCGGCATCGCAGGCATCAATTACCACTTCTGATCGCTTCTGTAAAAACAAAGACCCCGCCAGTTGGCGGGGTCTTTTTGCTGTCAGGTCAGCTTTTAACAACCGGGCTGCGGTTATCGCCGCTTCAGCAACATATAGACGCTGATCGCGAAGAACGCACCGCTTGGCAACAGGGCGCCCATAATCGGCGGAATGTTGTAAACCAGGCTTAGCGGACCGAAAATCTGGTCAAGCACGTAGAAGATAAAGCCAAAGCTGATCCCGGTGACCACGCGCATCCCCATCGATACGCTGCGCAGCGGACCAAAGATAAACGACAGCGCCATCAGCATCATCACCGCCACCGACAACGGCTGGAAGATTTTACTCCACATATTCAGCTGATAACGGCTGGACACCTGGCCACTCTGCTTCAGGTACTTCACGTAATTGTAGAGGCCGCTGATCGACAGCGCATCCGGATCCAGCGCCACCACGCCCAGCTTGTCTGGCGTTAAGGTGGTTTTCCATTCGCCGCTCAGCGTCTGGCTACCGGTCACCTGTTTTGGATCGGTCAGATTCGACTGATCCACTTCCGCCAGATCCCAGCGTTTTTTATCCACGTTGTACTTGGCCGACGCCGCATAACGCACGGTCTCCAGACGACGCTCTTTGTTGAAGCTGTAGATGCTGATGCCGCTGAGTTCGCTGTTATCTTTGATCTGTTCGATAAAGATAAAGTTATCGCCATCTTTCGCCCACAGACCATTTTGCGTCGACAGCAGCGAGCCGCCCACCAGCTGTTGAGCACGGTAGTTACGCGCCATCTGCTCGCCCTGCGGCGCAACAAATTCGCCGATGGCCATGGTCAACAGCACCAGCGGAATGGCGGTTTTCATTACCGAGGCGGCAATCTGCATACGGGTGAAGCCCGACGCCTGCATCACCACCAGCTCACTGCGCTGCGCCAGCGTGCCCAGTCCCAACAACGCGCCTAACAGCGCCGCCATCGGGAAGAAGATTTCGATATCTTTCGGCACGCTCAGCACGGTGTACAAACCGGCACCCAGCGCGGTGTATTCGCCCTGGCCCGTTTTGCGCAGCTGGTCGACAAACTTGATGATGCCGGACAGCGACACCAGCATAAACAGCGTTGCCATGATGGTGTTGAAGATGGTTTTACCGATATATCTGTCGAGTACGCCAAACATCAGTAGGCTCCTCCCTTGCTAAAGCGGGCACGGAAACGCCGCATCGGCACCGTATCCCACACGTTAAGCAACACGGCCAGCCCCAGATAAGACAGGTTCACCACCCACATCCACAAGGCCGGATCGAGGCGGGCCTTTTGTCCGCTGGAGCGCAGGGAGCTCTGCAGCAGGAAGAAGATTAGGTACAGCAGCATGGCAGGCAGCATCGACAGCACGCGGCCCTGACGTGGGTTGACCACGCTGAGCGGCACCACCATCAGCGCCATCACCAGCACCGAGAACACCAGCGTCAGGCGCCAGTGGAACTCGCTTCTGAACTCCGGCTTGTCGGACTGTGCAAGGGTTTTGAAATCCATCTGCTCGGCATCGTTCGGATCCAGCACCACGTCCTGGTGCCCCACGATCGCCTGATAGTTCTCGAAATCCGTAATGCGGAAGTCGCGCAGCATCGCCGTGCCCTCAAAGCGCGTGCCCTTATCAAGGGTCACAATCTGAGAACCGTCCGGCCCCTGGGTCATATGGCCTTTATCCGCCAGCACCACCGACGGACGCGCGTTGCCTTTCGGCCGCAACTGCGCCAGGAACACGTTGCCAAAGTTGTTGCCCTTGACGTTCTCAATGAACATCACCGACTGACCATCTCCGGACTGCTGGAACTGGCCCGCCGCCAGCGCAGCAGCGCCAGGGTTAGCTTTAGCATTTTGTGTCACTTCGCTTTGATAGCGCGAAGACCAGGGCCCGAGCCAGGCAACGTTGACCGCCGCAACAATGGCGGTGAACAGCATCAGCACCATCGCTGCCTTCACCAGTACGGCTTTACTCAAGCCGCAGGCGTGCATCACCGTGATTTCGCTTTCGGTGTATAACCGGCCAAGCGTCATCAAAATGGCTAAAAACAGGCTCAGTGGCAGGATAAGCTGCGCCATTTCGGGCACGCCAAGGCCTAATAATGTCAGGACTAAATTTGTTGGGATCTCACCGTCCACCGCTGCACCTAAAATCCTGACTAACTTCTGACAAAAGAAGATCAGTAGCAGGATGAAGAGGATAGCCAGCTGGCTTTTGAGTGTTTCCCTTACCAGATATCTAATGATGATCACGCTGAGTACGCCTGTGAAAACTTGTCTTTTTGCAGGAAAATCGCTAGTTTCATCGCTTATACGCCATTTTTTCTCATCAATGGCCTCCGTCATAGCTAAACTAGTATGACAACAATCGCGTTCTGGTGATGCAAAAAAATGATGTAACCCAAAATAATTGGGACTAATCATCACCAAAACTAAATCTGACGCCCGTTACTTTAACGGCGTAATGCCTGGCACCGAGCTTGACGAAAGCGCTACATTCTAGCCGCAGCAAGCGCCGTTGTCTTTAAGATTCAGGAGAGTGCATGGAGTTCAGTGTAAAAAGCGGTAGCCCGGAAAAACAACGCAGTGCCTGTATCGTGGTTGGCGTGTTTGAACCGCGCAGGTTGTCACCGATTGCTGAACAGCTGGATAAAATCAGTGATGGCTACATCAGTGCTCTGCTCCGCCGTGGCGAACTGGAAGGCAAAGTCGGTCAGACTTTGTTGCTGCATCATGTGCCGAATATTCTCTCTGAGCGCATTTTACTGATTGGCTGCGGCAAAGAGCGCGAGCTCGATGAACGTCAGTACAAGCAGGTTATTCAGAAAACAATCAATACCCTGAACGATACCGGCTCAATGGAAGCGGTGTGCTTCCTGACCGAGCTGCACGTTAAGGGCCGCAATACCTACTGGAAAGTGCGTCAGGCGATTGAAACCTCGAAAGAGACGCTTTACAGCTTCGATCAGCTGAAAAGCAACAAAACCGAACCGCGTCGCCCGCTGCGGAAAATGGTGTTCAACGTGCCGACGCGCCGTGAACTGACCAGCGGCGAACGCGCCATTCAGCACGGTCTGGCCGTCGCGGCTGGCGTGAAAGCGGCAAAAGACCTCGGCAATATGCCACCGAACATCTGTAATGCGGCTTACCTGGCCTCCCAGGCGCGTCAGCTGGCGGATGCCTACAGCAAAAACATCACTACGCGCGTGATTGGCGAGCAGCAGATGAAAGAGCTGGGCATGAACGCCTATCTGGCCGTGGGCCAGGGTTCGCAAAATGAATCGCTGATGTCGGTCATTGAGTACAAAGGCAACCCGGATCCGGACAGCAAGCCTATCGTGCTGGTCGGTAAAGGCGTGACCTTTGACTCCGGCGGTATCTCGCTCAAGCCTGGCGAAGCCATGGATGAGATGAAGTACGACATGTGCGGCGCGGCGTCGGTGTACGGCGTGATGCGGATGGTGGCCGAGCTGAATCTGCCGCTGAACGTGGTCGGCGTGCTGGCCGGCTGTGAAAACATGCCGGGTGGCCGGGCTTACCGTCCTGGCGACGTGCTGACCACCATGTCCGGTCAGACCGTTGAAGTGCTGAACACCGATGCCGAAGGCCGTCTGGTCTTGTGCGATGCGCTGACCTACGTCGAACGTTTCGATCCGGACGTGGTAATTGATATCGCCACCCTGACCGGTGCCTGCGTGATTGCGCTGGGCCACCACGTCAGCGGTCTGCTGTCGAACCACAATCCGCTGGCGCACGAGCTGATCGGCGCGTCCGAACAGGCGGGTGACCGCGCGTGGCGTCTGCCGATGGCCGACGAATATCAGGAGCAGCTGGACTCCAACTTTGCCGATATGGCAAACATTGGTGGCCGTCCTGGCGGCGCGATTACCGCAGCCTGCTTCCTGGCGCGCTTTGCCCGTAAATACAACTGGGCGCACCTGGACATCGCCGGCACCGCATGGCGCTCCGGTAAAGCCAAAGGCGCGACCGGACGTCCGGTTGCCCTGCTCTCTCAGTTCCTGCTTAACCGCGCAGGCCTGAACGGCGACGATTAAAATCTGATGAAAAACGCAACCTTCTATCTGCTGGAAACCGACACCCCGGTTGACGGGATCAGCGCCCTTGAGGCGCTGGTCTGCGATATAGCAGAAGCGCGCTGGCGCGAGGGAAAACGCGTGTTGATTGCCTGCGAGGATGAAGCGCAGGCCATCCGGCTGGACGAAGCCTTATGGCAACGTCCGGCCAGCGCCTTTGTGCCGCACAATCTGGCGGGCGAAGGGCCAAAATTCGGTGCACCGGTTGAACTCGCCTGGCCGCAACGTCGGGGAAATTCTCCGCGCGACCTGCTGATCAGCCTGCTGCCGCACTTTGCAGATTTTGCCACCGCTTTCCATGAAGTGGTAGACTTCGTCCCTTATGAAGAATCTTTGAAACAGCTGGCGCGCGACCGCTATAAAGCGTATCGCAGCGTTGGATTCCACTTGAATACGGCAACGCCGCCCGTGCCGCCAACGACATAGTAGAAATGGAAAAGACATATAACCCGCAAGATATCGAACAGCCGCTTTACGAGCACTGGGAACAGCAGGGCTACTTTAAACCTCATGGCGATACCCGTCAGGAGAGCTTCTGCATCATGATCCCGCCGCCGAACGTCACCGGTAGCTTGCATATGGGTCACGCGTTCCAGCAAACCATCATGGATACCATGATCCGCTACCAACGCATGCAGGGTAAAAATACCCTGTGGCAGGCAGGTACAGACCATGCCGGTATCGCCACACAGATGGTTGTCGAGCGCAAAATCGCCGCTGAAGAAGGCAAAACGCGCAAAGACTACGGTCGCGATGCGTTCATCGAAAAAATCTGGGAATGGAAAGCAGAATCAGGCGGCACCATCACCCGCCAGATGCGCCGCCTGGGTAACTCTGTGGACTGGGAGCGTGAGCGCTTCACCATGGACGATGGCCTGTCTGACGCGGTAAAAGAAGTGTTTGTGCGCCTGTACAAAGAGAACCTGATTTACCGTGGCAAGCGCCTGGTCAACTGGGATCCAAAACTGCGCACCGCTATCTCTGACCTGGAAGTGGAAAACCGCGAGTCGAAAGGCTCAATGTGGCATATCCGCTATCCGCTGGCCGACGGCGCGAAAACCGCCGATGGCAAAGATTACCTGGTGGTCGCCACCACCCGTCCTGAGACGGTACTGGGCGACACCGGCGTTGCCGTTAACCCGGAAGATCCGCGCTACAAAGATCTGATCGGCAAATTTATCGTGCTGCCGTTTGTAAATCGTCGCATCCCCATCGTTGGCGATGAGCACGCGGACATGGAAAAAGGCACCGGCTGCGTGAAAATCACCCCGGCGCACGACTTCAATGACTATGAAGTTGGCCGTCGTCACCAGTTGCCGATGATCAACATCCTGACCTTTGATGGCGATATCCGTGAGCTGGCGCAGGTGTATGACTGCAACGGCGAAGAATCTGACGTTTACAGCGCGGCTATCCCGGCAGAATTCCAGAACCTGGAACGTTTCGCGGCGCGTAAAGCGATCGTTGCTGCGGTCGACGCGCTGGGCCTGCTGGAAGAGGTGAAGCCTCACGATCTGACCGTGCCTTACGGCGACCGTGGCGGCGTAGTTATCGAACCGATGCTGACCGATCAGTGGTACGTGCGTACTGCACCGCTGGCGAAAGTCGCGGTTGAAGCGGTTGAGCAAGGCGATATCCAGTTCGTGCCTAAGCAGTACGAAAACATGTACTTCTCGTGGATGCGCGATATTCAGGACTGGTGTATTTCCCGTCAGCTGTGGTGGGGTCACCGTATCCCGGCCTGGTATGATGCGGAAGGCAACGTCTACGTCGGTCGCACCGAAGAAGAAGTGCGTAGCGAAAACAGCCTGGGTGCCGAAGTGGCGCTGAACCAGGATGAAGACGTGCTGGACACCTGGTTCTCTTCCGGCCTGTGGACCTTCTCCACCCTTGGCTGGCCTGAGAACACCGAAGCGCTGCGCACCTTCCACCCGACCAGCGTGCTGGTCAGCGGCTTCGACATCATCTTCTTCTGGATCGCCCGCATGATCATGCTGACCATGCACTTCGTCAAAGATGAAGACGGCAAGCCGCAGGTTCCGTTCAAGACGGTCTATATGACCGGCCTGATCCGTGACGACGAAGGCCAGAAGATGTCCAAGTCGAAAGGCAACGTCATCGATCCGCTGGATATGGTTGACGGCATTTCGCTGGAAGACCTGCTGGAGAAACGTACCGGCAACATGATGCAGCCGCAGCTGGCCGAGAAAATCCGCAAGCGCACCGAGAAGCAGTTCCCGAACGGCATTGAGCCTCACGGCACCGATGCCCTGCGTTTCACCCTGGCGGCGCTGGCCTCAACCGGCCGTGACATCAACTGGGATATGAAGCGCCTGGAAGGCTACCGCAACTTCTGTAACAAGCTGTGGAACGCCAGCCGCTTTGTGCTGATGAACACCGAAGACCAGGATTGTGGCTTCAACGGTGGCGAAATGGAGCTGTCTCTGGCCGATCGCTGGATCATCGCTGAATTCAACCAGACGGTGAAAGCCTACCGCGACGCGCTGGATAACTATCGCTTCGATATCGCCGCCAACATTCTGTATGAATTCACCTGGAACCAGTTCTGTGACTGGTACCTGGAGCTGGCGAAACCGGTAATGACCGGCGGAACGGAAGCCCAGTTGCGCGGTACGCGTAATACGCTGGTGAACGTGCTGGAAGCCTTGCTGCGCCTGGCGCACCCAATCATTCCGTTTATCACTGAAACCATCTGGCAGCGCGTGAAAGTGCTGAAAAACATCAGCGACGACACCATCATGTTGCAGCCGATGCCCGCTTTCGATACCGCGAAGGTTGATGAAGCCGCACTGAACGACACCGAGTGGCTGAAGCAGGCTATCGTTGCCATCCGTAATATTCGGGCGGAAATGAACCTGTCTCCTTCTAAAAAGCTCGATGTACTGCTGCGTGGCGCAAGCCCGGCTGTGGTGCAGCGCGTTACCGACAACCACAGCTTCCTGAAAACGCTGGCACGTCTGGACAGCATCACCTGTCTGGCCGCCGATGACAAAGGGTCGGTGTCGGTCACCAAGATCATCGACGGTGCCGAGCTGCTGATCCCCATGGCTGACCTGGTCGACAAGACCGCTGAGCTGGAGCGTCTGGCGAAGGAAGTCACCAAGCTGGACGTGGAAATCGGTAAGATTGAGAGCAAACTGTCGAACGAAGGTTTTGTGTCCCGCGCCCCTGAAGCCGTTGTGGCGAAAGAGCGTGAGCGCATTGCCGACTTTGAACAGGCTAAAGCGAAACTGATTGAACAGCAGGCGGTAATTGCCGCACTGTAAAGTGCAACGGGCGTCCAGCCCGTTGCCCACCGATCAGAGCCGGGCTTGCCCGGCTTTTTTGGCATGGTTAAACGAGTGAGTCTTATGACAACTGCAACGCAGCTCAATTTACACGTGCGTCCCATCACGCTGGACGATAACCCGCAGATTGCGCAGGTCATCCGCGATGTCTCCGCCGAGTTTGGCCTGACGGCCGATAAAGGCTTCACCGTGGCGGACCCGAACCTCGACCATCTTTTTGAGCTCTACAGCGAGCCTGACAGCGCCTACTGGGTAATTGAGCTGGAAGGTAAGATTGTTGGCGGCGGTGGCGTAGCGCCGCTGCAGTGCAGCGAGGAAGGGGTTTGCGAACTGCAGAAGATGTACTTTATGCCTGCGGTGCGCGGTTTGGGGCTGGCACGCGAGCTGGCGATGCAGGCGATGGACTTTGCGCGCGAGCGCGGCTTCAAACGTTGCTACCTTGAAACCACCGCTTCACTGACGCGTGCCGTGCGTCTGTATGAGCATCTGGGCTTTGAACATATCCCAGGCCCGATGGGCTGCACCGGCCACGTTGACTGCGAAGTCACCATGCTGAAAACGCTGTGATTTGAACCGGACGGAACTCCCCTTCCGTCCCGATCCCTTCCTGGCTCAACCTTCTCTTCGGCTAGCCGAAATCCGGCAATCCACTGTGGAATCGCAGCTGGCTGTCCGGTTCCTGGATCAATTTCGCTTCCGTCTCGCCAATGATCTGCACGCGCGCACTGATATCGGTTTTCGATATCTCGGCTGCCAGCGCCAGATAATCCTGATAGTGCCGGGCTTCTGAGCGCAATAACGACACGTAAAACGACGCCAGCTCGTCATCCAGATGCGGCGCCAGGCTGGCGAACCGTTCGCAGGAACGCGCTTCAATGTAGGCACCACAAATCAGCTTATCCACCAGCGTCTGCGGTTCATGATTGGTGATTTCCCGCAGCAGGCCTTTGGCATAGCGGCTGGCGGTGATTTTCACATAGGGAATATTGCGCGCCTGCATGATCTCCAGCACCTGATAAAAGTGGTGCAGCTCCTCTTTGATCAGCAGCACCATCTTATCCACCAGCACATCGCCATATTTCGCGTCGACGCGGCTGATCACCGTCTTCGATAAGGTTTTATGCTGCTCGAGAAACGCCAGGTCAGCGTTCTCACAATGCACAAACTGCTCCCACGGCTTCAGCCAGGCCAGCAGCGCATCGCCGCTCTCTTTGTCCGCGACATATCGGCGGATCAGCCACATGGCGGTCTGCGCCGCTTTCAGTTCGCACACCAGATGGTCGGTGAGCAGCAGCGGCAGGTTCTCCGGCTTACGGGCCTGCTCAATCCATGCCTGCGGCGTGCGGCAATGCAAAAAAGCGTGAATGGGAGCAAGCAGGTGTTCAGTGTTCATGCGGGTCCGAAAAGTGGTGAAGGTGAACCGGCGTTCCCCTCATAAAAGTCGATGGCAGCGCAATTCTGCCCGGTCAGAAATAAACAGGCCCGGAGCAATGTCCGGGCCTGATAACGCTTAAGCTGAATCAGTGACGGATGCCGTCATCTTCTTCATCGGCTTCGTCGCCTTCTTCATCTTCGTCCTGCGCATCAGGATCTTCGAAGTAGGTGCCCCAGCCATCGTAATCAACGTTGAACTTCGCCGCCAGATCGACCAGCTGTTCAACCTGCGTATCAATCAGTTCGGCATTCAGCGCGCCTTCGCTCAAAATATCGCAGCACATCACTTTGCTGCCATCTTCCAGTTCCAGCTCTTCTGGCTCGGTCACTTCGTAACCCAGCTTAAAGGCTTCAACCGCCGCTTTTTCCAGCGCGTCAAAACTGTCGCAAGAGAGGTGGTGTTCGATGGTGTAAAGCGCGTCCGGGTCGCTGCCATCGTCTAACAGCTCTTCAATAATCAGCCGCGTTTCTTCACGCTGCTCTTCCAGCAAGGCTTCATTTGCCATGATCCGTTCCTCTGTGTGTGGCATCTATAATGAGTATTTTCCCACAGTGCCGTTCCCGCCACTACCTTTAAACAAAAGTTTCTGCACGCCGGGGTTGAAAATGCATATTCATACGGTTAAATTGAATTTTAATTCAATAATTGTCACCTGGAGTGCTTTATGAGTCATTTATATAAACGCCATTTTCTCAGGCTGCTGGATTTTACCCCCGCTGAACTGACCGGATTACTGGCGCTGGCGTCCACGCTGAAAACCGATAAGAAAAATGGCGAGGAAATTCAGCACCTGAAAGGCAAAAATATTGCGCTCATCTTCGAAAAAGACTCGACCCGTACACGATGCTCTTTCGAAGTTGCCGCTTACGATCAGGGCGCAAACGTCACCTACCTCGGCCCGAGTGGCAGCCAGATCGGCCATAAAGAATCGATGAAAGACACGGCGCGCGTGCTGGGCCGGATGTATGACGGTATTCAGTATCGCGGTCACGGCCAGGCGCTGGTTGAGTCGCTGGCGGAGCATGCCGGCGTGCCGGTGTGGAACGGCCTGACCAACGAGTTCCACCCGACCCAGCTGCTGGCAGACCTGCTGACCATGGAAGAGCACCTGCCGGAGAAAGCCTTCAGCCAGATGGCCCTCGCCTACGTCGGCGACGCGCATAACAATATGGGCAATACCCTGATGGAAGCCGCCGCGCTGGTCGGGCTGGATTTGCGTCTGGTGGCACCCAAAGGCTGCTGGCCGGATGAGGCGCTGGTCGCCGAGTGCCGTAAGGCCGCAGAGAAAACCGGCGGCAAAATCACCCTGACCGAAGATATTGCGGAAGGCGTGAACGGCGCAGATTTCATCTACACTGATGTCTGGGTGTCGATGGGCGAACCGAAAGAAGTGTGGCAGGAACGTATCGCGCTGCTGCGCAAATACCAGGTCAACAATGAGATGCTGGCGCTGACCGGCAACCCAAAAGTGAAGTTCCTGCACTGCCTGCCGGCTTTCCACGACGACCAGACCACGCTGGGCCAGCAGATGGCCGAGCAATACAATCTGCAGGGCGGCATGGAAGTGACCAACGACGTGTTTGAATCCGCGCACAGCGTGGTGTTCGATCAGGCGGAAAACCGTCTGCACACCATTAAGGCGGTGATGGTCGCGACGCTGGCAAAACTGCATTAAGTTGCCAGGGGCAAACGGTTTCGGCGCTGCGGTTTTTGCTTGCCGCAGCGTGCCGATTGCGTATAATGCCCCCCGTTTGCCGGGAGGAAGCATGAAACTGAGTCGCGTTAACATTGCTGGACTGACAAGCCTGAACCCAGGCTGGCAGCGCCGTTTTTCCTTCCATGGCACCACCGATCATAAAAAGAAGCCCCTCATTGAGGGGCTTTTTTTTGCCCGTTTTTCAGCTAACCGGCACGCGTAAAGGAGAGAGATAATGGCAAACCCGTTGTTTCACAAGCATATCATTTCAATTAACGACCTCAATCGTGAAGAGCTGGAGCTGGTGCTGCACACCGCCGCCAGCCTGAAGGCCACGCCGCAGCCGGAACTGCTGAAGCATATCGTGGTAGCGAGCTGCTTCTTTGAAGCCTCCACCCGTACGCGCCTCTCCTTCGAGACCGCCATGCACCGCCTGGGCGCATCGGTGGTCGGCTTCGCCGATGGCAGCAACACCTCACTGGGCAAGAAAGGCGAAACCCTCGCCGACACCATCTCGGTAATAGGTACCTACGTCGATGCGATTGTGATGCGCCATCCGCAGGAAGGTGCCGCGCGCCTGGCAACGGAATTCTCCAACGGGGTGCCGATCCTGAATGCCGGTGACGGCGCGAATCAGCACCCGACGCAGACCCTGCTGGACCTGTTCACCATTCAGGAAACCCAGGGCCGTCTGAACAACCTTAAGGTGGCAATGGTCGGCGACCTGAAATATGGCCGTACCGTGCACTCACTGGCACAGGCGCTGGCGAAGTTCGACGGCAACCGTTTCTACTTTATCGCCCCGGATGCGCTGGCGATGCCGGCTTACATCACCGATGTGCTGGACGAAAAAGGCATTGTCTGGAGCCGCCACGACAGCATTGAAGAAGTGGTGCCGCAGGTCGACATTCTGTATATGACCCGCGTGCAGAAAGAGCGCCTGGACCCGTCCGAATACGCCAACGTCAAAGCGCAGTTTGTACTGCGTGCGGCTGACCTCGCCGGTGCCCGCGACAATATGAAAGTGCTGCACCCGCTGCCGCGCATCGACGAGATCACCACCGATGTCGACAAAACGCCGTATGCCTGGTACTTCCAGCAGGCGGGAAATGGCATCTATGCACGCCAGGCGCTTCTGGCGCTGGTGCTGAGTAGCGAACTGGCTCTGTAAGGGGAATTGAGATGACGCACGATAATAAACTGCAGGTCGAAGCGATAAAACGCGGCACGGTAATCGACCACATTCCGGCACAGATTGGCTTTAAGCTGCTGTCGCTGTTCCGCCTGACCGAAACCGATCAGCGCATTACCATCGGTCTGAACCTGCCGTCTGGCGAGATGGGCCGCAAAGATTTGATCAAGATTGAGAACACCTTCCTGACCGACGATCAGATCAACCAGCTGGCGGTCTATGCCCCGCACGCTACGGTTAACCGCATCGATAATTATGAAGTGGTCGGCAAAATTGCCCCGGCGCTGCCGGATCGTATCGAGCACGTGCTGACCTGCCCGAATAGCAACTGTATCAGCCGCAGCGAGCCGGTCACCTCCAGCTTCGCGGTGAAAAAACGTCAGGATGACGTGCGCTTAACCTGCAAATATTGCGAGAAGTCGTTCGCCCACCACGTGGTGCTGGCAAACTGGTAATCAGCATCCAGCGGCCTATAATGGGCCGCGGGTGAACGCCAAACCCGGCCGGAGCGACCGCCGTTGCTCCGCTAACGCAGCATCTCATTATCAGGGAGAAAGTATGTCTCGCGAAATCAGCACTGAAAACGCACCCGCCGCTATCGGTCCTTACGTGCAGGGCGTCGATCTGGGTAGCATGATCATCACTTCTGGCCAGATCCCGGTCGATCCTAAAACCGGCACCGTGGCCGACGACGTGACCGCTCAGGCACGCCAGTCGCTGGAAAACGTGAAGGCGATCGTCGAAGCCGCCGGTCTGAAAGTCGGTGACATCGTTAAAACCACGGTGTTCGTTAAGGATCTGAATGACTTCGCGACGGTGAATGCCGCTTATGAAGCGTTTTTCACCGAGCATCAGGCCAGCTTCCCGGCGCGTTCTTGCGTGGAAGTGGCCCGTCTGCCAAAAGATGTGAAAATCGAAATCGAAGCGATCGCCGTTCGTCGCTAACCGGTTCACCCTCTCCCCGCCGCGGGAGAGGGTTTTCGTCCTACCGTTCCGCCCGCAATAACCGCTCAATCGGATAGACCAGCGCCAGCACCACTTCATCCTGGGTGGCCGCCGCTTTATCCAGCGTCGCCTGCATTTTTGCCACTTCATCCGACCCGAACGCCCGGTTATCCTCAATGGCATCCAGCAATGACAGGCCGATGCGGCTTATCGCTTCCAGCTGCTGCGCCACCGGCTGAAGCGGCTGTAGCGCATAATTTTGCGCCAGCAGCGGCATCACCTCCGGCACGTTTTGCTGCCACAGGCGCAGCTGATGACGTATAGCCTGCAGCGCCTGGCGGTCGCTCCTGTTGGCAATCAATGCCCCGACCTGCTGATTCAGCTCGCGCACCTTATCGCTCTCTGCGGGTAACACATCGGCAAGCCGGTTTAGCGGTTCGTTCAGGTCATAATGCCCGGCCTGGAATTTCAGGTGCTGACGGGTGTAATACTGGGCCGGCTCCAGCGCTTCCGCGAAGATTTGCAGCGGCACGGTATTACTGCTGTTCGCCAGCCGGATCATCTGGGTCTGCGTCTGGGCATGCTGTTGCAAGCCCACCGAGACGGCTGACCAGCTATCCACCGCCGCCAGCCGCCGATACATGTTCTGCTCATTGGTCACATCCTTCGCCGACCACAGACGCTCCGCGACGACATAGGCGCGCGGCCACAGGCGAACATCAATCACCTGCGGATTAACGATTTCTGCCCACAGCGCCGCTTCGCCGCCCAGCAGGTTATCTTTCATCTGCTGCTCACTGGGTACCGCAGGCTGGATGCCGGTCGGCACCGCATTCAGCTTAGTGCCCTGAGCAGGATAGCGGGCGTTGCCCACCCGCATATAGCCGCTGAGCCTGTCGCCATCCAGTGAGACCACCGGCCGGAAATCACCCATCCAGGTATCCACGCTGAAAGTCACCTGCTGCGGTGACAGCCACTCGACGTCGCGTACCATCCGCCGCGATTTCCCGGCAAAATCGATAAAGCCGCGCCATTCGCCGCCATGCTCAATAAGCGTAAAGCTGCCCTTCACCGCGCTGCCTTTCAGCCTTGGCATGCTGAACTGCCAGCTCTGAGCGGTATCGCCCTGCTGCAGCCGATCGTGCCCGTCCAGACCCACGGGATAGACTTCGTTGCGGTAGTGATAAGAGGCCGGCTGCGCCTGATCCAGATAGAAACCGGCGGAGAGAATGCCGTGATAATCCTGCTTGCTGACCTCGCCCAACGCATCCTGCCCCTGCCAGGATTGGATCAGAATGCTTTTTGGCAGATCCGGATGGGCGATCTCATCCCAGCCCATCATCTGGCGATGATGCTGCTCAAGGATCTTCTCCACCCGCTGGTTGAAATACGCCTGCAGCGCATGCTCATCCTTCAGCCCTTTTTCCCGCATAAAGTCCTGAACAGGTTTGGATTCCTTCCACTGCGTGGCATCCACTTCGTCGCCACCAATATGCAGCCACGGATCGGGGAACACCGCCGCCACTTCCCCGACCAGGATGTCGATAAACCGATAAACCTGCTCGTTGCTGGGATCGAGCAGCGGTTTAAACACGCCCCAGCCACGTTCGATCTGATACGGCCCCGGCGCGCTGATCAATTCGGGCATCGCTACTGCCAGCGCCGTCGCATGACCCGGAAGATCGATCTCCGGCACCACGCGTACGCCACGATCCGCTGCGTACTGCACGATCGATCTCATCTGATCCTGGGTGTAGAACAGGCCGTCACTGCCCTTTTCCTGCAGCTGTGGATAATGACTGGAGGCGAATCGCCAGCCCTGATCGTCGGTCAGGTGCCAGTGGAAGACGTTCATTCTGGCCGAGGCAATGCCATCAATCTGGCGGCGGAGTGTGTCGAGCGGCATAAAATGACGGGCGGAATCGATCAGGATGCCACGCCAGGGAAAGCGCGGGCTGTCGTGGATAGTGACATACGGGATCTCGCTGGCCTGCCGGGTGTTCTGCACCAGCTGCAGCACGGTTTCCATGCCACGCATCGCGCCAAAACGCGTGGCGGCATTCAGCACCACGCCATCACCGCTGACCTGCAGGCTGTAGCTTTCATCGCTGTCCGGCTGCGGGATCGGATCGACGCGTTTGGCGATGATAATGCGGATGGTCGGCTGCGCCACCTCGCCGATTTGCGGCATCATCTGCCAGCCAGTTTGCAGGCCAATACGCTGACGCCAGCGATCTACCGATCCCGGCAGATCGTCGCCCTCAATGCGGATGGAAAGCCGGTTATCCAGCCGCAAACTGCCGCCGCTGGCGGGCTGCTCAACCTGTTGTGGCCAGGGCATCAACGGCAGGTTGCCAGCGGGGGTTGCCTGAGCATAGAGTGAGACAAACATGGCGCTGGCAAGTAACGACAAACGCAAAAACTGAGGCATCAAAAGGTCTCCATAAGTATGACGGGCCAAAAAAGGCAAAAAACCCATAAAACATATTTCGCAATGCGCAGCAAGTGAGTTGTGACTAATCCCCCAGGCACTGTCTTGTTTTGTGACGCCTTGCCAGATAATGGCTAATCTTAGGGAATAAGAACGGATTACAGCAATCAACACAGCCAGACCCTTTCACCTGAGAATCAGGATTGAGCGATGACCAAAATTCCCCCGTGGTGGCAAAACGGCGTTATTTATCAAATTTATCCCAAGAGTTTTCAGGACACGACCGGCAGCGGAACGGGCGATCTGGCAGGCGTGATCCAGCGGCTCGACTATTTAAAACAGCTCGGCGTGGATGCAATCTGGCTGACGCCGTTCTATATCTCCCCGCAGGTCGACAACGGCTATGACGTGGCGAACTATATCGCCATCGATCCGATCTTTGGCACCCTGAACGACTTCGACAGGCTGGTCGAAGAGACACATCGCCGCGGCATGCGCATTATTCTGGATATGGTGTTTAACCACAGTTCGACCCAGCATCACTGGTTCCATGAGGCGCTGGATCGCGAGAGTCCCTATCGTTCCTATTATATCTGGCGTGACGGCACGCCAACTCAGCCGCCGAACAACTGGCTGTCGAAGTTTGGTGGCAACGCCTGGCGCTGGCATCCGGAAAGCGCCCAGTACTATATGCACCTGTGGGCACCGGAGCAGGCCGAGCTTAACTGGGAGAATGACAATCTGCGCGCCGAGCTAAAGCAGATCGTCAACTTCTGGGCCGATCGCGGCATCGACGGGCTGCGGCTGGATGTGGTGAACCTGGTGTCCAAGCATCAGGATTTCCCGGACGATCCCGGTGGCGACGGGCTGCGGCTGTATACCGATGGTCCGCGCATCCATGAGTTTATGCAGGAAATGAGCCGCGACGTATTCCGCCCGCGTGAGCTGATGACCGTGGGCGAGATGTCTTCCGCCACCCTTGAGCACTGCCAGCGCTATGGCGCACTGGATGGCGAAGAGCTGTCGATGGTATTCAGCTTCGATCATGTTGAGGTGGATTTTTACAACGGCCAGAAATGGACGCTGACGCCGCTGGATCTGGTGGCGCAAAAGGCGATCTTCAGCCACTGGCAGCATGGCATGCACAATCAGGCGTGGAACGCGCTGTTCTGGTGTAACCACGATCAGCCGCGGGTGGTGTCGCGCTGGGGAGATGAAGATCGCTACCGCGTGCAGTCGGCCAAAATGCTGGCGCTGGTGCTGCACGGGATGCAGGGCACGCCGTATATCTTCCAGGGTGAAGAGCTGGGGATGACCAATCCGCACTTCACCCGCATCATCGATTACCGCGATATCGAAAGCCACAATATGTACGCCGAGCTGCGCTCTCAGGGTCGTGACAGCGATAACCTGCTGGCGATTCTGGCCAGTAAATCCCGCGATAACGGCCGCACGCCAATCCCCTGGAACGCGGGCGAGAATGGCGGCTTCACCAGCGGCACGCCGTGGATCGGTATGTGCGACAATCTGGAAACGATCAACGCCGAGGCGGCACTGGCCGACAAGGGATCGGTGTTTTACACCTATCAGCGGTTGATCCAGCTGCGCAAAGAGTTCGCGATCCTCACCTGGGGCGATTACCTCGATCTGCTGCCGGATCATCCTTATCTGTGGTGTTACTGCCGACGCATGGACAACGAGACGCTGGTAGTGGCAACCAACTTCAGTGCCGAAACCCAGGTCTGGCACCCACCGGCCTACAGCGGTCAGTGGGACGTGCTGATCAGCAACTATCCCGATACCCACGTCACGCCCGGTGAAGTGATGCTGCGCCCGTGGGAAGCGGTCTGGTGGTATCAGAAGCGCTGATTGCGCCTGGCGGCAATCGACCGCAGAGAGGAGATGTCAGAGCGGCGCAAACAGCGTCGCCAGATCGTCACTGGTGAAGCTGGCGGGTTCGCTCAGTTCATCCTCAAGGATGCTGTCGGCCAGTTCGGCTTTCTGCCCCTGCAGCGCGACGATCTTCTCTTCAATGCTGCCCGCGGCAATCAGTTTATAGACGAACACCGGCTTGTCCTGACCGAGGCGATACGCGCGGTCGGTGGCCTGATTCTCTGCCGCCGGATTCCACCAGGGATCGTAATGGATCACCGTGTCCGCCGCGGTGAGATTGAGCCCCACGCCACCGGCCTTCAGGCTGATCAAAAATACCGGGACCTCACCTTCCTGGAAGCGCCTCACCGGCTCAATGCGATCCCGCGTGCTGCCGGTCAGCGTCACAAACGGAATGCGGGCTTTTTGCAGCTCTTCCGCGATCAATGACAGCATGGTGGTGAACTGCGAGAAGATCAGGATCCGGCGATCCTCCGCCAGCAGATCGTCCAGCATCTCCCGCAGCAGCGCCAGCTTGGCGGAATGCTTCACCTTCGCGGCCTTATCGGTTTTGACCAGCCGCGGATCGCAGCATATCTGTCGCAGCTTGAGTAACGCATCCAGCACCAGCAGATGACTGCGCCCGGCGCCTTGTTGCTCAACTGCCAGCCGCACACGATCCTGCATCGCACTGCGCACGGATTCGTACAGCTCGCGTTGGCTGCCTTCCATCTCGACCGAACGCACGATGGTGTTCTTCGGCGGCAGCTCTTTTGCCACTTCCTGCTTGCGTCGGCGCAGCATAAACGGCCTGACGCGTCGCGCTAACAGCTCTCTGCGCACCCGGTCACCGTTGCGCTCAATCGGCACGCGCCAGTCCTGCGTAAACTGTTTTTCGCTGCCGAGGAAGCCCGGCAGCAGGAAATCGAACTGTGACCACAGCTCGCCGAGGTGGTTTTCCAGCGGCGTACCGGTCAGGCACAAGCGGTGGCGGGATTTCAGCGAGCGGATCACCGACGCCGCGCGTGAGGCACTGTTCTTGACGTACTGCGCTTCATCGAGGATCAACAGATGATAGCTGTGGCCAATCAGCTGCGGCTGGTCACGCCATAACAGGGAATAGGTGGTGAGCACCACATCGTACTTTTCGATGTCATCATAAAAGGCTTTGCGATCCGGCCCGGTCAGCGCCAGCACCTTCAGCTCTGGCGTAAAGCGGCTGGCTTCCTGCGTCCAGTTATAGACCAGCGTGGTCGGCACCACGATCAGCGCCGGACGGTCCAGCCTGCCCGCCTCTTTTTCCAGCTGAAGATGTGCCAGCGTCTGCACGGTCTTGCCCAGTCCCATATCATCCGCCAGCACGCCGGAGAGGTCATGGGCGCGCAGGAACTGCATCCAGTTCAGCCCTTGCTGCTGATAGTCACGCAGCTGGGCATGCAGCCCTTTTGGTGGCTCAACCGGCAGGATGCCTTCGCTGGATCGCAGGCGTTCCGCCAGCTGACAGACACCGCTGTCGCCGTGAAACTGCCAGCGACCGGTGTCATTCAGCGCGGTTAAGCGGCCTGCCTCGTAAGGCGCAATCCGCAGCGGCGTATGGGCCCCTAACGCAAACAGATCGATAAGATTGCCGACCAGCGGCTTCATGATGCTGGCGCTGATATGCAGACGTTCGTTGCGATCGCTTCGGAGTTCGATCACTTCCTCGTCGGGGATTTGATTGAGGTTGCCGGAGAACCAGCGGCGATCTTTCTGGAACAGCGCCGACAGTAACGGCTGCATCCGCACCTGGCGTTTGCCGACGTTGACTTCCAGCTCAAGGTTGAACCAGCCGTCCTGTCCCTGCACCGCTTTACCTTCGATGCCGGCAATGTCGGTGACGTTCCAGGTGAAGTCATCGTCCATGCTGACCTTCCAGCCGCGCTTGCGCAGTTTCGGCAGCTGTTTGCGGATAAACGTCCGCCACGCAGCCGGGGTTTCCGGGGCAAAGATCACCGGTGGCAATGGCGTGGATTCAGGCGTGTAGATGTGCCCGGCCGGGATGGTTTCCAGCCCGGCGGCATTCAGCTCCTGCAACCAGCTCTCCTCCAGCGCCGGCTGACGCTGAATCAAAAAAGGCGCGCCCTGACGGTCTTCAAAGCGTTCACCGCTGCTGCCCGCCGGGACGGCGATGCCCGAGTAGTCAAAATGCACCGCAGCGAAGTCCAGCTTCTTCTGCCGGTGGCCATAGCGACCAAAGCCACTGACAAATTTTGCGCGTGATTCAAGCCGCAGCGTTGGCACTGGCGTGGTGGAGATTCGGTGTAATGTGGGTTCTTCTGACGCTTTTTCAGGCTGCTGTTGCAGATAAGCCAGCATCACCGCCGCAACATGGCGGCAGTTGTTTTTTACCGGACAGGTACATTCGCCATTGGCCAGCAGCTTGCCCTGCGGCGTGCTGAAATGCACCATCACCTGGAAGGGTTCGATTTTTCTGCCCGGCACTTCGCCGGTCAGCAGGTTGTTTTGCCACTGAATATTCTGCGCTTTTTCCACCAGGCTTCTTCCCCTGGCAACGGTGCGCGCACCGATCCATCGGCTAACCTGTTTTTCATTGTACGTCACAGAAGGCATCAGACAGTATCCCGGGATGACCTGAGCAAAAACATGTTTGCTCCGCATAACAGGCAATAATATGAATTCCTCTGCTATGAATGCAACTGAAGCGCGTCATTCAGGCGCCAAAAAATACTTTCAGCTGCGATGTTGCCCGTTCTCCGGCCAAAGTTTCAGCGCCGTGCGCGTTGACAACCCGCACGCCACCACCCAGGCACAATGCGGGTGGTGGCGTGCTGAGGTAAAAAGACTGAAGTCGATTAACGCACTTACACGGCGGGCTGTGAAGCGGCGGCGGCTTCCACACTTTGCTGCCTGGCCTGTAGCTCCTCACGGGCTTTCAGGTTGTCCCACGCGCGGAAGAACGGGTAATAGACCACCAGCGAGATCCCCAGATTCACCACCTGCAGAATGGTTCCGGAAATGTGCCCGCCGGTTGCCAGATAGCCGCTAACGAAGATCGGCGTGGTGAACGGCAGCGCAATCCCGGCGGGCGGTGCCACCAGCCCGGTAGACATTGAGAAATAGGAAACCAGCACCAGCAGCACCGGCGTCAGGATAAACGGCAGGAAGAAGTACGGGTTCATCACCAGCGGAATGCCAAACACCATCGGTTCGCTGATATTAAACAGCGCGCCCGGTGCGGCGATTTTACCCAGTTGGCGCATCTGTGCGCTGCGGCTGCTGACAACCATAAAGATCACCAGTCCCAGCAATGCCCCGGTCCCGCCCGGCGCGATCCACAGGTCGTAAAACTGCTGGGTAATAATGTGTGGTATCGGCAGGTTATGTTGAAACGCGTTCAGGTTTTCGGTCATATTAGACAGCCACACCGGCTGAATAAACACCAGCACGATGGCATCGCCATGCAGCCCCAACGTCCACAACACGCCAATCAGGATCACCGAGAAAATCATCCCCGGCAGCGTGCCGCCGACATGATGCATCGGAATGCCGATGATGGTGGCGATCATGTTATTTACGTCACCAAAGGAGGAGGCTTCCACCGCCAGCCTGATCGCCAGCACCACCGCCAGTACGCAGAAGCCGGGAACCAGCGCCAGGAACGATTTGGCCACCGCTGGCGGCACCCCTTCCGGCATGCGGATCACCAGATTTCGCCCGCTGACAAAGCGGTAAATTTCGGTGGAGAGTAACGAGATAATGATCGCCACAAACAGCCCCTGACTGCCCACCAGGTTAACCGGGATCACGCCATCAATCACTTTCTGCGCCGCGCCTTCTACTGGCGCAAACAAGGTGTGCTGCGGGATGGTCATCATAAAGGCCACCAGCGACATCGCACCGCTGGTGAGGGGATCGATGGTGCGGTATTTTTCCGCCAGCCGGTAAGCGATGCCGAAGCTGGAGAGGATCGCCATGATGTCGTAAGTGGCTTTCACCGGATACAACAGCTTGTCCCGCCAGCTATCGCCAAACAGGTCAGCCATCAGATGTCCCCAGGCGGGGATCGGCAGATAGGCAAAAATCAGGAAGAAAGAGCCAATCAGCATAAACGGCATATTCAAAATGATGCCGTCACGCACCGACAGCACATGCTTTTGCCCGGCGACTTTCAGCGCTACGGGCAGGACATAACGCTCAATGAATGTTTTTTTCACAGTCACAGACACCCCCATCACCGGTTCGTCGCCGGTGTTTTTCACATCAGTTAAATTGCGTCAGATACGGTTTGTTTAGCGTCAGCACGTCGTCCAGCAACGCTTCAGCACTGGCGAGATTTCCAATCAGTGGATTGGTCACCAGCGCCAGCAGCGCGCTCTGACGATCGCCTTTGACCGCGGCTTCGATGGTCAGCCTTTCAAAGTCTTTGACCTGTTGCGTCAGGCCATTCATGGCCGGCGGCAGGCGGCCAAACGCCAGCGGATGCGCGCCCTGGGCGTCAATCAGGCAGTTGGTTTCAACCACCGCATCATCAGCCAGTCCCTGAATCGCCCCGTTATTGCGGCAGTTCACCACCAGCTCTTTGCCGGCGTTGGTATAGATTGCGCTGATAAGTTCCACGGCCACTTCCGAATAGTGCGCGCCGCCACGGAAGCTAAGCTGCTCGGGCTTGGTGTCCAGCTGCGGATCGGCATACAGCGCAAAGAGCTCGGCTTCGACTTTCATCACCTGTTCGGCTCGGGTACCGCGGGATTTGGCTGCCTCAACTTCTTCTTCGATCATCGCGGCGGTTTGATAAAAGTAGCGATGGTAAGGACAGGGAATTGCGCCCAGCGCTTTCAGGAACGCCGGCGGCCACGGTAAATCCTTGATGTTGTTCATCGACAGGGCGTTGCCATCACACAGCAGGTCGATCGCCTTCGCCGTCAGGTCTTCACCCAACCGGCTGACCTTGTGCACCCAGACCATATGATTCAGCCCGGCAAAGCGCAGCGACAGCTCCTGATAAGGCACCGCAAGCATATCGGCAATCATGTGGTGCATGGTGATAGGCACGTTGCACAGGCCGATGATTTTTGCCCGGCTGTAGCGAGACACGGCTTCGGTAACAATCCCCGCCGGGTTGGTGAAGTTGATGATAAAGGCGTCCGGCGCCAGCTCTTCCACCTTGCGCGCCACGTTCAGCATGACCGGAATGGTCCGCAGCGCTTTGGCAAAGCCGCCAACGCCGGTGGTTTCCTGTCCCAGCAAACCATATTTCAGCCCCAACCGCTCATCGGCCGTGCGGGCGGCTAACTGCCCAACCCGCAGCTGCGTCAGCACAAAGCTGGCACCCCGGATGGCGTCATCCAGCTCGAAGTGAACGCTGACGTTGACCTGCTCCAGCCCTTTGTGCCTGAGCATCCGGCGGGCGAGTGCGGCGATCGCTTCCACCTTCTCGCGCCCGGCTTCCACATCAACCAGCGCCAGTTCGGTGATCGGCACCTGTTGATAGCGCTGGATCAGACCTTCCATCAATTCGGGCGTATAGCTGCTGCCACCGCCAACGACTGCGATCTTAAGCATGACTGACCTCCTGCGGTAAACGGCGATAGAGGGTGATGAAATCCGTCGCCAGATCCTGGATCAGCATCGCATTCATCAGGTGATCCTGAGCGTGGACGGTGATTAAGGTCACCGGCACTTTGCCGCAGCCTTCATCCATGCCGATCAGTTCGGTCTGGATGTGGTGGGCTTCGTTGACCGACTCTTTGGCGGCCGCCATCGCGAGATCGGCGGCGATAAAATCCCCGCTTCGGGCATTTTGCAGAGCGCAAAGCGCATGGCTTCGGGCGCTTCCAGCCCTGACCAGCAACTCCATGATCAGATTTTCCAGTGACATAAAAATTCCTCTTTGACGAAAAAAAAGTGCAGTAAGCCGCACGCTGCAAAGGCAGCGCGTAACAGCGATAAATAAAAAGGGAAGTGAGGGATTAGGCTCCCATCAGCGCCAGAGCTTTATCCAGTACGTTGTCACCGCGCATCATGCCGTAATCCAGCATATCGATAACGGCGACCTGCTTGCCCTGTGGAGCAGCCAGCGCCTGAAGTCGTGCGGCTTCATACTGAACCTGCGGGCCGAGCAGAACGATATCCGCGCCAGCCAGTTCCTGTTCGAAACTGGCCACCGGGACGGCTTCGATCTCAATCTGCAGCGCGCGCTTTTGCGCTTCGGCTTTCATCTTAGTGACCAGCATGCTGGTGGACATTCCAGCGGCACAACACAATACGATTCGCATCAGCTTTCCTCCTGTGATGGCGTGGAAGAATATAAGCCTGAAGCCGATCGTTCTGTAAATACCCCCGGGACATAGGATTTGCTGATGTTTTTTGAAAGCCGTTAATAATCATCAGGATAGAATAAATGCCTTATGAAAATAATTTTCATGAATGTGATCTGGATAGATTTTCACAGATCGCGATCGGAGTGGATATATTTAATAATCGATAAAAATCATCACCTTAATTGAAAAGCTCTCCCTTTCACGCTAAAAACCCCCTTGTGAAAAAGTTTTTCATTGGCATATGATGGTAAAACAGTTCTCTGGTGATAAACGTCAAAGGCATAACGGTTCTGGATATTCTCTGGCAGTTGCAAACAGCACAGGCTCGCTTTCCCGCCCCACAGTCGCGGGTCGCGCGCTTTGTGCTGGATAACTTAACGTTTACTTCTCAGGCCAGTATTGAACAGCTGGCCACGAAGGCAGGGGTCAGTGCTGAGACGCTGACGGCTTTCGCACGCTCGGTAGGATGCAAAGATTTGAATGATTTTATGGCGCAGTTGCGGGCCCTGAACAGCAAACAGGTCGACGAGAATAGCGTTGCGCCTGCCGTCACCGGGGATATCGATTTTTCGACCACCACCGCGCTGGAGAAGCTCGCCGCTAAGGCCGGCATCGGCCCGGATATGCTCAAGCGGTTTGCGCGCTCGATTGGCCGGGAAGACTTCAGCGATATTCTGTTCCAGATCCGCCGCCGCCTGAACGAGCTGAGCCAGCAGGAAGCGAAGGTTGCCCGTGCGGTGCTGGAAGATGTCGACTTCGCCTCGTCCGCATCGATTGAACAGCTTGCGACCCGCTCCGGCGTCAGCCCGGCGACGATCACGCGCTTTGCCAAATCGGTGGGCTGTGAAGATATCCGTGAGTTGAGGATGAAGCTGGCTCAGGCCAGCACCAGCCATTCACGCTATCTGCCGGCCAGAGAGGCCACGAATCTGCCTGCCGCATGGCAGCAGACGCTTGCAGGCGTTGAGCAGGCGCTGCAAACGCAGCTGCAGACCAGCGATACCCACGCCTTCAGCCAGGCCGCTGCCTGTCTTAAAAAAGCCCGCAGCGTGACGCTGTTTGCGATGGGCAATCAGGATGCGCCGTTTGCCAGTGAGCTACAGCATCGTCTGCTGGAAGCGGGCATCATGACCACCCTTTGCCAGGAAAGTAATCTGATGCGGATGACGGCCGCCACGCTAAGCGACGATCACGCGCTGCTGGTGCTGACCACCGATGAAGCCGATATCATGCTGCAAGCGGCGGTGTTACAGGCGCGCGAGCATGGTTTGCCGATCGTCACCCTTGCCCCAGCCTCCAGCCCGCTGGCGGCAATGTCACAGCATCTGATTGCCCTGCCTGCCGGGCAGAAACTGGCGCGTTATTGTGTGTTAATGGCGATTGATTTACTGCTGGCGGAGTGGCAATAAACCGGCTGACATCCCGCTAACGTCTCCCTGCATCAGGCATGGTCCGCGCCCCTTTCCGGGACGCTAACCGTGCGTTCTTAAGACTTTGCTGAACACTTGCGCCAGGTCAACAAACTGGCAGTTAAACTCCAAAAATCACTACATATAGCGTTTATCATGCCTGCTTAAATCCATATATAGATTTTTGCGAGGGATGATACGTGGTGAGGGTGATTAAACGTGATGGCTGCAGTATGCCGTTTGATGCAACGCGCATCGGCGATGCAATCAAAGGCGCGGCGCACGCGGCAGGGATTGAGGATCAGGAATATTGCGCTGAGGTAACGGTGCAGATTTGCCAGCAGCTTCAGCAACAGGAGTGTCTGGATATTCATGATATCCAGCGCGCGGTTGAAAACCAGCTGATGGCCGGGCGCTATCCCGAACTGGCCCGGACCTACATCGAATATCGCCACGATCGCGACATCGCCCGCGAACTGCGGGGCAAACTGAATACCGCCATTCGCGGCCTGGTGGAGCAAAGTAACCCCGCCCTGTTGAACGAAAACGCCAACAAAGACAGTAAGGTAATCCCAACGCAGCGCGACCTGCTGGCAGGGATTGTGGCTAAGCATTATGCCTCGCAGCATATTTTGCCGCGAGATGTGGTGATGGCGCATGAACGTGGCGAACTCCATTACCATGACCTGGATTACTCGCCGTTCTTTCCGATGTTCAACTGTATGCTGATCGACCTGAAAGGGATGCTGACGCACGGCTTTAAGATGGGCAATGCCGAGATTGAACCCCCAAAATCCATTTCCACCGCGACAGCCGTTACGGCGCAAATCATCGCGCAGGTTGCCAGCCATATTTACGGCGGCACCACCATCAACCGCATTGATGAAGTGCTGGCCCCGTTTGTCGAGGCCAGCCAGGCTAAGCACCTGAAAACCGCACAACAGTGGCAGATCGCCGATGCCGAAGCCTATGCCCGCGACCGTACCGAAAAAGAGTGTTATGACGCTTTTCAGTCGCTTGAGTACGAAGTGAATACCCTGCATACCGCTAACGGTCAGACGCCTTTTGTCACCTTTGGTTTTGGCCTTGGTACCTGTTGGTCGGCGCGATTGGTGCAGCAATCCATTTTGCGCAACCGCATTGCCGGTTTGGGTAAAAACCGTAAAACTGCGGTGTTCCCAAAACTGGTGTTCGCCATCAAAGAAGGCCTTAACCGCCGCGCCGGTGACGTCAATTACGATATCAAACAGCTGGCCCTTGAATGCGCCAGTAAGCGCATGTACCCGGATATTCTCAACTATGAGCAGGTGGTCAGCGTCACCGGTTCCTTCAAAACCCCCATGGGCTGCCGCAGCTTCCTCGGAACCTGGGAAGAGAACGGTGAACTGGTGCATGAAGGCCGCAATAATATCGGCGTCATCAGCCTGAATCTGCCGCGCATCGCGCTTGAAGCCAAAGGCAACGAACAGCACTTCTGGACGCTGCTCGACCAGCGTCTGGCGCTGGCGAAAAAAGCGCTGATGACCCGTATCGCCAGGCTGGCGAACGTCAAAGCGCGGGTCGCACCGATTCTGTATATGGAAGGCGCCTGTGGCGTCAGGTTGAATGCCGACGATGACGTGGCGGAGATATTCAAACATGGCCGCGCCTCCATTTCGCTGGGTTATATCGGGCTGCACGAAACCATTAACGCATTGAGCGGCGGCGCAACGCATCTCTACGACGATCAACAGCTGCGGGACAAAGCGGTGGCAATTGTCAGCCATTTGCGTCAGGCCACCGATCGCTGGAAAGCCGAAACCGGTTACGGCTTCAGTCTGTACAGCACGCCGAGTGAGAACCTGTGCGATCGCTTCTGCCGTCTGGATGCAGCGGAGTTTGGCGTGGTGCCTGGCGTCACCGACAAAGGTTATTACACCAACAGCTTCCACCTCGACGTGGAGAAAAAGGTGAACCCCTACGACAAGATTGATTTCGAAGCGGCCTACCCGCCGGTCGCCAATGGCGGCTTCATCTGTTACGGCGAATATCCCAATATTCAGCACAACCTGAAAGCGCTGGAAGACGTCTGGGATTACAGCTACAGCCGTGTACCCTATTACGGCACCAACACGCCAATTGATGAATGCTATGTGTGCGGCTTTACCGGCGAATTCGCCTGTACCAGCAAGGGGTTTACCTGCCCGAAATGCGGCAATCACGATGCGGCCAGAGTGTCGGTTACCCGTCGCGTTTGCGGTTATCTTGGCAGCCCGGATGCCCGTCCGTTTAACGCCGGAAAACAGGAAGAGGTGAAGCGACGCGTTAAGCACTTGAATGGCCCGCTGGGGTGAATATCCATCAGTATTACCCGGTCGACATCATTAACGGGCCGGGCACGCGTTGCACGCTGTTTGTTGCCGGGTGTGAGCATCAGTGCAAGGGTTGCTATAACAAAAGTACCTGGCGGCTCACTTCCGGCCATCCTTTCACCGTGCAGCAGGAAGAGCAGCTGATTGCTGACCTGAACGATACGCGCATTCCCCGCCAGGGGTTATCCCTGTCGGGAGGCGATCCCTTGCATCCGGCTAACGTCGCGGATGTGCTGAGGCTGGTGAAGCGCGTGCGTCGTGATTGCCCGGGCAAGGATATCTGGCTGTGGACCGGTTACCTGCTGGCTGAGCTGACCGCCAGGCAAAAGCAGGTCGTTGAGCAGATTGATGTGTTAATCGATGGGAAGTTTATCGCGGCTTTAAAAGACCCGGCACTGCTGTGGCGTGGCAGCAATAATCAGGTCATTCACTACCTGCGGAAAGCCGATGGCTAAGCCCGTTATTCTGGCGGGCTGACATCGAACGCTCTTATCGTGCTAAAGCAGTAACAGACTCACCCCGCCAACCAGCATTCCGCTTAATGCCACCAGCGCGCCGGTAAGCCACAACGAACGGGCCGGCAGCGCGCCATGCAGCATCAGCAGCGACGGCACGCTCACCGCAGGCAAGGTCATCAACAGCGCCAGCGCCGGTGCCATCCCCATGCCAGCCAGCATCATGGTCTGAACAATCGGGATTTCTGCCGCCGTTGGGATCACAAACAGGCAACCGGCAATCGCCATCGCCACCACCCAGAACAGCGTATTGCTGACCAGGCCATCCGCATGAGGGAACAGCCAGACTCGCGCCGCGCCGAGCAGGAGCACCGCGAGGATATACAGCGGGATGGTATTCCAGAACAGCGTCCACAGCGCGCGAAACCAGCGTCGCAAAAACGGCGTGTTATCGGTTTTAGGCCTCAGCGGAACCACGTTAGACACGGGCGCGTCTGGCGTCATTTTTTGTACCAGCCGCGCAATGCCCAACACCATCAGCAACCCGGCCACCAGCCGGATTGCCGCAAACTGCCAGCCCAGCACAAATCCCATAAATACCAGCGTGGCCGGGTTCAGGATCGGATTACCCAACCAGAACGCCAGCGTTCCCCCTACCGAGGCTGAAGATTTCCGCAGCCCTGCGGCAACCGGCGCGGCACAGCAGGTACACATCATGCCTGGCAGGGAAAGCAGTGTGCCAAACAGCGTGCCGGAAAAACGGGGCTGCCCTAACGTGCGTAATAACCAGTTTCTCGGGATCAGTACCTGTACCAGAGAACCGAGGATCACGCCCAGCACGGCGGCTTTCCATACCGCAAGAAAATAGAGCTGCGCGTAGTCCCAGGCGGCCTGTAAAGGATGCTCGCTGGGGTTGGCCAACAGGGATTTACCGATGCTGTGCGTGTCCGCCGCGAGGAAGGCTTTCAGGTAATACGGCTGCCACTTGACGACCCACAGCCCGATGACCACCACAGCCAAAAACAGCAGCGGTTTCCACCTGGCAAACACAGGAAGGGCAAGGCGTGACGAGGTTATATGGGACATGGCGAAGGCTCCGGATCACTGCGGGCTACGCCCGACAGCGCATAGTACTCAGAATTCAATATCCACAATTTGATCGGGGTTCCGTTTTGAATTTTCGTCTGCACGGGCAGAATGACCGCTTCACCGGCATTACCCTCTACCTTAACCGTGGTCAATTAGCGCATTCACCCTTACCGGCTTGATTTTTCAGCATGATGAACCACACTTAAGGGTGTTAATGATTTTAATCACCGGAGGAAAACATGAGCAAGAAGATTGCGGTACTGATCACCGATGAATTTGAAGACTCAGAATTTACTTCTCCTGCCGACGCTTTCATCAAGGCTGGCCATCAGGTTATCACCATTGAGAAAAAAGCCGGCGTGACCGTTAAGGGCAAGCAAGGCAAGGCTGAAGTGAAGATCGATAAATCTATCGACGACGTGAAGCCAGGCGACTTCGATGCGCTGCTGTTACCGGGCGGTCATTCGCCGGACAGCCTGAGAGGCGATGACCGTTTCGTTGACTTCACCAAACAGTTTGTGGCGCTGGGCAAACCGGTATTTGCCATCTGCCATGGCCCACAGCTGCTTATCAGCGCCGATGCGGTCCGCGGCCGTAAAATCACCTCCGTGAAGGCCATTGCGATTGATTTGAAAAATGCCGGTGCCGATTTCTACGATAAAGAAGTGGTCGTCGATAACGACACGCTGGTTAGTAGCCGCACCCCTGAGGATTTACCCGCGTTTAACCGTGAATCCCTGCGTCTGCTCCAAACGGCCTGACAGGCCTCAGGCCGGGTATCACCCGGCCTGTTATCCTCTGATCCAACTCAGCTTTTTGCCAAATCCCAACGCATTGTCGGTCATCTTCAATTCATCCAGCGTTATCTGCCATAACGGTGCGGAGACTTTTGCCGCGATCGGGAAACGCCTGATGTAGGCTTTGCGGGCATGAAGCTCTTCTTCGCCTTGCAGCAAGGCGATCTTGCCAGAATATTGCACCCCTTTTATCAGCAACACTGACTTGGGCTGTCCATTGATGGTGCCGGCCACCAATGGATCCTGGGCGATTTGCGCACCGTGACGGGTTTCGGTTTCCGTCATCAACCAGAACGCCACCTTTTCGGCGTCATAGACGTAAAAGCAGTTGGCACACCACACGGGATTGCCGCTGCAAAGAGACAGCACATGTTGTTTTTTAAGATAGCGGCTAATCGCGCTAAGGTTTTCGCTTGCTGACATGAGGCCTCCCTGAAAAACGCTACTTTGCCACATTCGTCGTGGGTTTTGCTATGCTGCGGGCAGAGGAATCGTGATGACTGAAATAATGAGTGAATGTGAGCGTGCGCCCTGGCGCCTGTATATCCTGCGCACCGCCAGCGGCATGCTGTATACCGGGATCACTAATGACGTGGCCAGACGCTTCTTACAGCATCAGGCGGGGAAAGGGGCGAAAGCATTACGCGGGAAAGGTCCGCTGGAGCTGCTGTTTCACTGTGAGGCCGGGGATCGTTCTTCTGCCTCCAGGCTGGAATATCAGGTGAAGCAGTTGAAGCGGCTGGAGAAGATCAGGCTGGTAGAGCACCAGCCTGTCTCATTAGGCGCCTGGCTGGAGGGGCTTAAAAACGGTTAAAGGGCGCCGAATAGTCAATATGCCCTTCTGCACCGGTAAACGCATTATCAGCCAGCTTGTAGACCTGAAAAGCGGCTTCCGCGCCCAGCGTGCGGCAACGAAGCTGATGCCTGGCCGCCGGTTCAAAACCGTATCGTTCGTAGTAGGCCGGATCGCCGAGCACGACCACCGCGGCATAGCCAAACTCGTTCAGCGTATCCAGCCCTTCGTAAATCAGCTTTTTGCCCAGTTCCTGCCCGCGAAAATCGGCATCTACGGCCAGCGGCGCAAGGCCGACCCACTGATTATCTTCGCCATTCAAGGTTACCGGACTGAATGCCGCGTAGCCCAGTACCTGGCCTTCCTCATCTGTGGCGACCACGCCCAGGGTGAGTAAACCATCTTCACGCAGTTGCTGAACCAGTTCGGCTTCTGCGGAGGTTTCAAAGCAACGGCGCAACAAACTGTCTATGCTGGCCGCATCCATTCCTATTTCACTACGAATCAACATGGTGCACCCGCGCGATCCGCTGGGGAATTCGCGTCCTCAGTCAGTCCAGCCTCAACCAGATCAGCCAGTTGCATAAGACCAAAGCGCAACGGCGCCGGCATGAATTCAAGCTCAATCGCATCCATCAGATTTTTCACTTCAAGCCCCAGTTCTGTATCCCCTTCAATCACCAAACGGCGCTGGAAAAACAGCGTATCGGGATCCAACCTGCGAGCGGCTACCAGTAGCAAATCGTTGGCGTCGCCGCGAAACCAGACGTCCGCTTCAACCCGATCGGCTACCCGTAATTTTCCCTGTTCAACAGTCGTTGCCCAGCTCAGCCCGAGGTCACGGATCTCAATCCCTAACCAACGCCCCTGCAGAAAGTTTAACTCACCTTCAGCCAAAGCATGGTGAAATTGCCAGTTCAGGATCTGCTGCAGCATCTGCTTCTTGATCATGAACGGTGCAAACTGTAGCGGGATCCGCAACATTTGCGGGCCTTTTCGAACCAATTGAGCGCGAAATGGGTTCAACACCATCGTGACTCCTTTTGAGTAAATTTCGACTATTTTGCCATATCGACAAAACGCATCAGGCAGTTGGATCAACAAAGTGAGCGAACTTTGAGGAATTTGCCGGCAAATCTCTTCCCATCAATACGCCATTAGCTGCCTTAAATCAAAAATTGTCCGCTTCATGCTGACTAAACTCAACGCCTCTTCTGTTTATCCGGAATGTTTTGATATGGAATTGCTATGTCCTGCAGGTAACTTACCTGCCCTGAAGGCAGCGATAGAGAATGGTGCTGATGCCGTATATATCGGCTTGAAAGATGACACCAACGCGCGCCATTTTGCCGGGCTCAATTTTACCGATAAGCGTCTGCAGGAAGCGTCCCGCTACGTTCATCAGCATAGACGTAAATTGCATGTGGCGATCAATACTTTCGCCCATCCTGACGGCTACCAGCGCTGGGAACGGGCGGTGGATATGGCTGCAGAAGCCGGCGTCGATTCGCTGATCCTCGCCGATATCGCCATGCTGGAATACGCCGCCGAGCGCTATCCGCAGATTGAGCGCCACGTTTCGGTACAGGCATCCGCCACTAACGCTGAGGCGATTAAGTTCTATCAACGCAACTTTGCGGTTTCACGGGTGGTTCTTCCGCGCGTGCTGTCCATTCATCAGGTTCGCCAGCTGGCGCGCGCGACAACCGTTCCGCTTGAAGTCTTTGCCTTTGGCAGCCTGTGCATCATGGCTGAAGGTCGCTGTTACCTCTCCTCCTATCTGACAGGCGAATCGCCGAACACCGTGGGTGCCTGCTCACCGGCGAAATATGTCCGTTGGCAGCAAACCTCCGCCGGACTTGAGTCACGCTTAAATGAAGTGCTGATCGACCGTTACGACGCCGGTCAAAATGCCGGTTATCCGACGCTGTGTAAGGGCCGTTATAAGGTGGGCGATGTGCCGTATCACGCCATGGAGGAGCCGACCAGCCTGAATACCCTCGAGCTGCTTCCCACCCTTTTGTCGGCAAATATCGCCTCAGTGAAAATTGAGGGACGCCAGAGAAGTCCGGCCTATGTGGCGCAAATCGCGCGTATCTGGCGACAAGCTATCGATCGCTGCAAGGCTGATCCGGAGAATTTCAGCGCACAACAAAGTTGGATGACCGCATTAAGTTCGCTTAGCGAAGGCACTCAAACCACACTCGGTGCCTATCACCGTGAATGGCAGTAAGGATCAGCATGAAATACGCACTAGGCCCGGTTCTCTGGTACTGGCCAACAGAGACGTTGCAGGCTTTTTATCAGGCAGCCGCTGCCAGCTCGGCTGACATTATTTATCTGGGCGAAGCCGTTTGCAGCAAGCGTCGGGCAACCAGGCACGCCGACTGGCTGGGGATGGCCAAAGACCTGGCGGGCAGCGGAAAACAGGTGGTGCTCAGTACGCTGGCATTGCTGCAATCACCCTCTGAACTGACCGAGCTGAAAAGGTACGTTGATAACGGCGAGTTCCTGATCGAAGCTAACGATATGGGCACGGTGAATATGGCCTCAGAGGCCGGTTTGCCTTTCGTCGCCGGACATGCGCTCAATTGTTATAACGCCGTGACCCTGCGCCTGCTGCATAAAATGGGCATGATGCGCTGGTGCATGCCGGTTGAGCTTTCCCGTGAATGGCTGGTCAATTTACTCACCCAGTGTGAGGCGCTGGGAATCAGAAATAAGTTTGAGGTTGAGGTGCTGAGTTACGGCCATTTGCCGCTGGCTTATTCCGCCCGCTGCTTTACGGCCAGAGCGGAAAACCGCGGGAAAGATGATTGTCAGACCTGCTGTATTGACTATCCCCAGGGCAGAGCCTTGCGCTCGCAGGAAGATCAGCAGGTGTTTGTGCTTAACGGCATCCAGACCATGAGCGGCTACTGCTATAACCTCGGCAATGAACTGATTTCGATGCAGGGCCTGGTCGACATTGTGCGGCTGTCACCGGAAGGCAGCGATACCCTGCCGATGCTTGAAGCGTTCCGCAATAATGAAACCGGAAAACAGCCTCTGACCTTGATATCCCGCCAGCAGTGCAATGGCTACTGGTGGAAAGTGGCCGGGCTGGAATTGGTCAGCTAACGCGGCGGGCGTCAAGCCCGCATCATCGCACTACCAATAAAGGCTGTTCAATATGGGTAACGATGGAGGATACTGGTCAGACTAGCCTGTCCTGAGCGCGAGCCATTGGGTTGGCGGTTTTTTAATCGCGGCCTTGCACTGCTGAAAAGTGCTGCAAACTGCCAATCCTTTCAAGAAGAAATCGTCCAGGATAGATATTTGTATTGGCTTACGCCCTTCGAATAAGTGAGCACCTATGTCTGATAAAAAAAATGTCCCACTTTCGGTTCTCGATCTGGCGCCGATCCCGCAAGGCGCCACCGCGCGCGATGCGTTTCATTCTTCACTGGCTCTCGCACAGCAAGCGGAAAAGTCAGGTTATAACCGTTACTGGCTGGCTGAACACCACAACATGACCGGCATTGCCAGTGCGGCGACGTCGGTGTTGATTGGCTATCTGGCCGCCAATACCACCACGCTGCGTCTGGGCTCTGGCGGCGTAATGTTGCCAAACCATTCACCGCTGGTGATCGCCGAGCAGTTCGGTACTCTCGAATCGCTTTATCCCGGCCGTATCGATCTGGGACTGGGCCGCGCGCCGGGTTCGGATCAACGCACGATGATGGCTCTTCGCCGTCATATGGGCGGCCATGTTGATAACTTCCCGTCTGATGTCGCCGAGATGATTGCCTGGTTTGATGCGGAGCCAGACGCGCAACCCGCCGTCCAGCCGGTGCCTGGACTCGGGCTGAAGATTCCGGTCTGGCTGCTCGGTTCCAGTTTATACAGCGCGCAACTTTCCGCCCAGCTAGGCATCCCATTTGCCTTTGCGTCGCATTTTGCGCCGGACATGTTGTTCCAGGCCCTGCATATTTATCGTGAAAACTTTAAGCCGTCCGCGCGTCTTGAGAAGCCGCATGCGATGGTGTGCGTGAATGTGGTTGCTGCGGATAGCGAACGGGATGCCCGCTATATGTTCACCTCGATGCAGCAGCAGTTCATCAATCTCCGCCGGGGTAAGCCAGGCCCACTGCCTGCTCCGGTTGAGAATATGGATAACCTGTGGTCACCTTCAGAGCAGTACGGTGTGCAACAGGCGCTGAGTATGTCGATTGTCGGCGATCTGGATAAAGTCCGTCAGGGACTGGCTTCACTGATCCGTGAAACGCAGGCTGACGAAATCATGGTGAATGGTCAGATACACAATCAGCAGGCGCGTTTGCGCTCGTTTGAACTGGCTATGGAAGCGCATAACACGCTGTAATCCGCACGCTGCAGGGCAGGATTTCGCTGCCCTTATCGCTGATGCAGCGTCCGCGAATTGCAGGCAAAAAAAAACCAGCCCGAAGGCTGGTTTTTTTATTGGTCAGTCAGTGATTATGCATCACGACGACGAGTAGGTGCGTTGCCACCTTCGGTACGAGGACCGCGGTTGCCACCGTCACGGCTGAAACCGCCGCCACGACGCTCACCACCAGCAGCTGGACCGTTACGGTCATTGCTGAAGCGACGACCACCTTCAGGACGATCGCTACGACCGCCTTCACGGTTGCCAGCGCCGAAGCCGCCACGGGCTGGAGCTGGACCACGACGCTCACCGCCACCAGTACGCTCTTTGCTGTGTGGCACTGCATCGCCAATCAGCTGCATATTCATTGGTTTGTTCAGAATACGCGTACGAGTGAAGTGCTGCAGGATGTCACCCGGCATGCCTTTCGGCAGCTCGATAGTTGAGTGAGTACCAAACAGTTTGATGTTACCGATGTAACGGCTGCTGATGTCGCCTTCGTTAGCGATAGCACCAACGATGTGACGAACTTCAACGCCGTCATCGCGGCCAACTTCAATGCGGTAAACTTCCATATCGCCAACGTCACGACGTTCGCGACGGGCTGGACGCTCGCCACCTTCACTTTTTTCACGAGGACCACGCTCTGGACGGTCACCACGACGATCGTCACGCTCTTTGAACTCACGACGAGGACGCTGAGGTGCATCGGCAGGAACGATCAGAGGACGTTCACCCTGAGCCATTTTCAGCAGAGCAGCGGCCAGCGTTTCGATATCCAGCTCATCTTCTGCAGGCTGCATTTTGCTCAGCAGTGCGCGGTACTGTTCCAGATCGCTGCTTTCCAGCTGTTGCTGAACTTTAGCGGCGAACTTAGCCAGACGACGCTCACCCAGCAGTTCTGCGTTAGGCAGTTCAACTTCTGGAATGGTCAGCTTCATGGTGCGTTCAATGTTACGCAGCAGACGACGCTCACGGTTCTCAACGAACAACAGCGCACGGCCAGCACGACCCGCACGACCGGTACGGCCGATACGGTGAACGTAAGATTCTGCATCCATAGGGATGTCGAAGTTTACCACCAGGCTGATACGCTCAACGTCCAGGCCACGGGCCGCAACGTCGGTCGCAATCAGGATGTCCAGACGACCATCTTTCAGGCGTTCCAGAGTCTGCTCACGCAGGGCCTGGTTCATGTCACCGTTCAGGGCAGCACTGTTGTAACCGCTACGCTCCAGCGCTTCAGCAACTTCCAGCGTCGCGTTTTTGGTACGCACGAAGATGATAGCAGCATCAAAATCTTCAGCTTCAAGGAAGCGAGTCAGTGCATCAGTCTTACGACCAAAAGCCGTCCAGTAGCTCTGAGAAATATCAGGGCGAGTGGTCATGCTTGACTGGATACGCACTTCCTGCGGATCTTTCATAAAGCGTTTAGTAATACGACGAATCGCTTCTGGCATGGTTGCAGAGAACAGAGCAGTCTGATGATTGTCTGGGATCTGAGCCATGATAGTTTCAACGTCTTCGATGAAGCCCATACGCAGCATTTCATCGGCTTCGTCCAACACCAGGCCGCGCAGGTTAGACAGATCTAACGTGCCACGCTTCAGGTGATCCAGCAGGCGACCAGGCGTACCCACAACAACTTGTGGACCCTGGCGCAAAGCGCGCAGCTGAACGTCATAACGCTGGCCGCCGTAAAGGGCAACCACGTTCAGACCTTTCATGTGTTTGGAGAAGTCGGTAATCGCTTCACCCACCTGAACCGCCAACTCACGCGTTGGTGCCAGCACCAGGATCTGAGGTGCTTTCAGGGAGCTATCAATGTTGTTTAGCAGTGGCAGCGAGAACGCTGCAGTTTTTCCGCTACCGGTCTGTGCCATACCCAGAACATCACGGCCTGCCAACAGGTGAGGAATACACTCAGCCTGGATTGGAGAAGGCTTCACGTAGCCCATACCGTTCAGAGATTCAAGGAGTTCGGCGTTCAGGCCAAGGTCAGCAAAAGTGGTTTCAATATCAGTCATGTAGTACACGTGCCTCTTAGATTGCGGCGGCCAGTCTACATAACTCGTCGTGAAAACATTCAGTCATTTTCATCAAAAAGTGTGAACCGGCTCAAATTAGTGGTTTCGACGAACAAGAAAGCCCTCATCCGCTAAGATGATGACATTTCGAAAAAAGGGCGATAGTAGTTCGTCAGCTATTGCTGGTCAGATTCTGATAAATCGTCTTGTGTCTGGCCGAGTAGGGCCAGCTCCAACAATGCATATCGGTGCTCAACGAAGTTGTGAACGTTGTTTGCGACCGTCAGCTTGAACAACGCTTCTGCGTCGTCCTTCTCCCCCAGACTTAGGTAATGTTTACCTAAATAGAAGTTGGTTTCACTGAGATGTTCAGCGAGCGAGGTGTTATCCGTTGCGTCTGCCTTGAGACTGTCCATCAGTGTACTTTCACTGATATTTCCCAGGTAGAACTCGACAATTTTCCATCCCCATTGGTCTCTGACCGCTTTGTCGTAACGCTGTTGAAGCGCTACTTTAGCCTTGTCTGCGTCCATCTCTCTTTCATCGAGATAGAGCCACAAGCTGCGGAAAGGATCGTTAGGATCGTCTTGATAAAACGCCAGCAGATCATCTTGCGCTAATTTATACCTTCCGCCGTAGTATAAGGCGATACCGCGGTTTAAATGCGCATAATTGTAAGTTGGATCAAGCTCAAGTACAGAATCGAACGCTTCATAGGCAGCATCAAAATTGCCTGCCTGCGTTAAGTATATGCCTAAGTAATTGAATACTTCAGGCATATCAGGTCTGACAGATAACGCTAATGAAAAATCATTTCGCGCCAGTGCTCTCAAACCTAAACTATCATACAACACTCCGCGCTCATATAACAGCTGTGCGCGTTCATCATCGCTAAGGGATCGACTGGCAAGAATTTGTTCCATACGTGCCAGAATCACTTCCTGTTGCAGCGTAGGCTGCAGCGGAACAGCCAGAACCTCGTTCTTACGCCAATCCGAGTTGCTGCATCCTGCCAGCGTTAAAGCTGTCGCAACGAAACACCAGCGTAAAAAAGGCTTCATTTCCCACTCCCAAAGACAAACAATGGGATGAATATCCTTTCATCCGCCTGCCGTGCACAAGGTGTCGTCCTGTCCTCGCGATGATACCGCTCTCCCTGTTCGCAGGGAGAGCTTAAGGGTCTGACTTTATTCTGCTTCAGGAGCTTCAGGCGCTGCTGGAGTCACGGCTGCTTCAGGCTCTGCAGCCTGCTCAGTCGCTTCTTTGATGCTCAGACGTACGCGGCCCTGGCGATCAACTTCCAGAACTTTCACCGGCACTTCCTGGCCCATCTGCAGATAGTCGGTCACTTTCTCTACACGCTTATCAGCGATCTGAGAGATGTGAACCAGACCTTCTTTGCCACCACCGATAGCAACGAAGGCACCGAAGTCAACGATGCGGGTAACCTTACCGTTGTAGATACGGCCCACTTCGATTTCTGCAGTGATCTCTTCGATACGACGGATAGCATATTTCGCTTTCTCACCGTCGGTCGCTGCGATTTTCACCGTGCCATCATCTTCGATTTCGATGGTGGTGCCGGTTTCTTCGGTCAGCGCACGAATCACAGAACCGCCTTTACCGATCACGTCTTTGATCTTGTCCGGGCTGATTTTAATCGTGTGAATACGTGGTGCGAACTGAGAGATGTCGCCACGCGGCGTGCTGATAGCCTGTTCCATCACGCCCAGAATGTGCAGACGCGCACCCTTAGCCTGGTTCAGAGCCACCTGCATGATTTCGCGGGTGATACCTTCAATTTTGATGTCCATCTGCAGCGCGGTGATACCTTCACGGCTACCGGCTACTTTGAAGTCCATGTCGCCCAGATGATCTTCGTCACCCAGGATGTCAGACAGAACCACAAAGTTCTCGCCTTCTTTTACCAGACCCATCGCAATACCGGCTACGGCTGCTTTGATTGGTACGCCTGCGTCCATCAGTGCCAGTGAAGCACCACAGACGGAAGCCATTGAAGAAGAGCCGTTTGATTCAGTGATTTCTGACACCACACGCACGGTGTATGGGAACGCGTCAGCTTTAGGCATTACTGCCAGTACGCCACGCTTAGCCAGACGACCGTGACCAATCTCACGACGCTTAGGCGACCCAACCATGCCAGTTTCACCTACGCAGTACGGAGGGAAGTTGTAGTGGAACAGGAAGCTGTCGGTCTTCTCACCCATCAGCTCATCCAGGTTCTGCGCATCACGGGCGGTGCCCAGCGTTGCGGTAACCAGTGCCTGAGTTTCACCACGGGTGAACAGCGCGGAACCGTGAGTACGTGGCAGAACGCCAGTGCGCACATCCAGACCACGGATCATGTCTTTTTCGCGACCATCGATACGCGGAGCGCCGCTCAGGATACGACTACGAACCACGTTTTTCTCAAGCGCATGCAGGAGATCGCCGATTTCGTTGTCATCAAGGCTAGCGTCTTCCGCCAGCAGTGCTGCGGTAGTTTCAGACTTGATCACGCCAACCTGAGCATAACGCTCTTGTTTTTCAGTGATCTGGTAAGCTTCGCTCAGGCGAGATTCAGCCAGCGCAGCAATACGGGTCTGTAATGATTCGTTGACAGCTTCTGGCTTCCAGTCCCAACGCGGTTTACCTGCTTCGGCAACCAGCGCGTTGATTTGGTCGATCACAACCTGCTGCTGCTCGTGGCCGAACACCACTGCGCCCAGCATCTGATCTTCGCTCAGCAGTTCAGCTTCAGACTCAACCATCAGAACCGCGCCCTGAGTACCCGCTACAACCAGATCCAGCTTACTTTCTTTCAGCTCATCGGTCGTTGGGTTCAGCACGTACTGATCGTTAAGGTAGCCCACGCGAGCGGCACCAATTGGACCATTGAAAGGCAGACCTGACAGGCTCAGTGCGGCAGAGGCACCGATTAATGCCACGATATCCGGGTGAACCTGTGGGTTTACGGAGACCACGGTGGCAATAATCTGGACTTCGTTGATGAACCCTTCCGGGAACAGCGGACGAACCGGACGGTCAATCAGACGAGAGATGAGGGTTTCACCTTCGCTTGGACGGCCTTCGCGACGGAAGAAGCTACCCGGAATACGACCAGCAGCATAAGTACGCTCCTGATAGTTAACGGTCAGCGGGAAGAAGTCCTGGCCTGGCTTAGTGGTCTTTTTGCCTACAACGGTAACGAACACAGCGGTGTCGTCCATGCTTACCATTACGGCTGCCGTTGCCTGGCGAGCCATCATACCGGTCTCAATGGTGACGGTATGCTGACCATACTGGAATTTTTTTACGATCGGGTTCAGCAAAATTATGTCCTTAACGTACTGGCAAGGCACTGACCCTGCCGTTAATTTTAAATCCTCATCTGCATCCTCGCGACTAATGACAACCCTAATCCCTTATGGGACAAAGCCTCTCATTAGCCGCGCGAACCTCTGCAACTGAAGATCACACCCAGCAACAATACAATAGTTTGGCTTGAAATGCTGCCGCTCGCCTAAAAAAAGGGGCCATAAAGGCCCCTTTTTAGCGAAACTCGCACGAATCTGCCAACCCATCATTTCGGTACATCAGAATGCACCGAAACGACCTGGCAAACTCTAAGACTAGCGACGCAGACCCAGACGCTCGATCAGGCTGGTGTAACGTGCAACGTCTTTACGCTTCAGGTAATCCAGCAGCTTACGACGCTGAGAAACCATACGCAGCAGACCGCGACGGCTGTGGTGGTCTTTTTTGTGCTCAGAGAAGTGACCCTGCAGATGGTTAATCTGTGCAGTCAACAAAGCAACCTGAACTTCGGTAGAACCACTGTCATTCGCGTCACGACCGTAATCAGCTACGATCTGCGCTTTAGATTCAACACTTAGAGACATGATACAACTCCAAATTATAAGATAAATGTACAGGCGCCGATCTCTAATTCAGCAACCCAATGGTAAAGCCGCGCCATTCTACTCTTAGCCAGAAGCTTACGCAAATGACTAGTCGGAATATTCTACAACCAGACGGCGTGGCGCCACGCGACCGTCATCGGCAATTTCTGCCATGCCAATAAACTTCTGCTCTTCACCTTCCGTCACGCGAACCAGGCCGGAAGAAGGCGCATTAACCGCCTGCACCGGCATGCCCTGGCGGAAGTAAGCTGACACCGCCAGCGGCAGATTAACCGCCGGATACGCGGCTGCCGGGCTGTCCATCGGCATCAGCAACGCATCAAGCAATTCTGCCGGCGTGCGTTCCGTACGGTAAGCTTCTTCACTCAGTTCAGCCAACTGTTCCAGCGTCACCATACTGGCGATCGGATAGGTCGCAACCTGCAAACGACGCAAATAGATAACGTGCGCGCCGCAACCCAGCATCTCACCGAGATCGTCGGTAATGGTGCGGATATAGGTGCCTTTGGAACAGTGGATTTCCAGCTCCAGCTCATCGCCTTCCCAGCGAATAAACTGTAACTCGTAAACCGTAATGCTGCGGGCTTCACGCGGGACTTCAATGCCTTCGCGGGCATATTCGTACAGCTTACGCCCCTGGTACTTCAGCGCGGAATACATCGACGGCACCTGCTGGGTTTCCCCACGGAAGCTGTCCAATGCCTGCGCCAGTTGTTCTTCAGTAACGGTCACCGGACGCTCGCTGATAATCGCGCCATCAGCATCAGACGTATCCGTGCGCTGACCCAGACGGGCAATCACGCGGTAACGTTTATCTGAGTCCAGTAGATACTGAGAAAATTTGGTGGCTTCGCCAAGGCAGATCGGCAGCATGCCGGTCGCCAGAGGATCTAACGCGCCGGTGTGGCCAGCACGGTTTGCTGTGAACAACCGCTTCACTTTCTGCAGGGCATCATTACTCGACAGCCCCTGCGGTTTGTCCAGCAGCAGAACACCGTGGACGTCACGTCCGCGACGACGAGGACGGCTCATCAGTCTTCCTTCTTGTCTTCTTCTTCCTGTTCTTCCTGCGGTCCACGACGTTCAACATCGTTTCTGACCACATTGGTCACCAGGTTAGACATGCGCATCCCTTCGACCAACGAGTTGTCGTAGAAGAAGGTCAGTTCAGGGACGATGCGCAGACGCATCGCTTTGCCCAGTAGTGAACGGATGTAGCCAGAAGCATCACCCAGTGCACGCAGACCGCCTTTGATAGCGTCTTCGTCTTTGTCGTTCAGGAAGGTCACAAATACTTTGGCATAGGCCAGATCGCGAGACAAATCGACGCCTGATACGGTAACCATCATGCCCAGACGGGGATCTTTAATCTCACGCTGCAGAATAACAGCAATCTCTTTCTGCAATTCCTGAGAGACACGCTGTGGGCGACCAAATTCTTTCGCCATAATAATACTCTCCAAATAATTCGGGAGGCACAACGGCCTCCCAAATAAGTCACTGTTTTCAGGCGACCATTAATCGATAGTACGTTGGATCTCGATAATCTCGAAGACTTCGATCATATCGCCAACACGCACATCGTTGTAGTTCTTCACGCCGATACCACATTCCATGCCGTTACGGACTTCGTTGACGTCATCTTTGAAGCGGCGCAGGGATTCCAGCTCGCCTTCGTAGATAACCACGTTGTCACGCAGTACGCGGATTGGGTTGTGACGTTTGATGTTACCTTCAGTCACCATACAGCCAGCAACAGCGCCGAACTTAGGTGATTTGAACACGTCACGCACTTCAGCCAGACCAGTAATCTGATGCTTGTACTCAGGCGCCAGCATACCGCTCATCGCCTGCTTAACTTCGTCGATCAGATTATAGATCACGGAGTAGTAACGCAGATCCAGACTTTCGGTATCCACTACGCGGCGAGCAGAAGCATCGGCACGCACGTTGAAGCCCAGCAGGATAGCGTTAGAAGCCGCGGCCAGCGTGGCGTCAGTTTCGGTGATACCACCTACGCCTGAACCCACGATTTTCACTTTCACTTCATCAGTGGACAGCTTCAGCAGCGAGTCGGAGATAGCTTCGACAGAACCCTGAACGTCAGCTTTCAGCACGATGTTCAGTTCAGAAACTTCACCTTCGGTCATGTTCGCAAACATGTTCTCCAGTTTAGATTTCTGCTGACGAGCCAGCTTAACTTCACGGAATTTGCCCTGACGATACAGTGCAACTTCACGGGCTTTCTTCTCGTCACGAACAACCGTTGCTTCATCACCGGCGGCAGGAACACCTGACAGGCCAAGGATCTCAACAGGAATCGAAGGACCAGCTTCAGTCACTTCGCGACCCAATTCGTCACGCATCGCACGCACACGGCCATACTCGAAGCCGCACAGAACGATATCGCCTTTATTCAGCGTACCTTCACGTACCAGCACGGTAGCAACCGGACCACGACCTTTATCCAGGAAGGATTCGATAACCACACCGCTTGCCATACCCTGACGAACCGCGCTCAGTTCCAGCACTTCTGCTTGCAGAAGGATGGCGTTAAGCAGGTCATCAATACCGGTACCGGCTTTCGCAGACACGTTCACGAACATGTTCTCGCCGCCCCACTCTTCCGGAATGATTCCGTACTGGGTCAGTTCGTTTTTAACACGATCCGGATCGGCATCTGGCTTATCAACTTTGTTCACCGCAACAACAACCGGCACTTTCGCCGCTTTTGCGTGCTGGATAGCTTCGATAGTCTGTGGCATCACGCCATCATCTGCCGCAACGACCAGGATAACGATGTCAGTCGCCTGAGCACCACGAGCACGCATTGCGGTAAACGCGGCGTGTCCCGGGGTATCCAGGAAGGTGATCATACCGGTGTCAGTTTCAACGTGGTATGCACCGATGTGCTGAGTAATGCCGCCCGCTTCGCCAGAGGCGATTTTAGTGGAGCGAATATAATCCAGCAAAGAGGTTTTACCGTGGTCAACGTGGCCCATGATGGTCACGACCGGTGCACGGGATTCCTGCAGCGCATGAGTATCACGATCGCTCATTACCGCTTCTTCCAGCTCATTCTCACGGCGCAGCGTCACTTTGTGACCCATTTCTTCCGCTACCAGCTGGGCAGTTTCCTGATCGATAACCTGGTTAATGGTGGCCATGGCGCCCATTTTCATCATCGCTTTGATGACCTGGGAACCTTTCACCGCCATCTTGTTAGCCAGTTCGGCTACGCTGATGGTTTCGCCGATGATCACGTCACGGTTAACAGCCTGCACTGGCTTGTTGAAGCCCTGTTGCAGGGTGCTTGGCTTGCGCTTGCCGCCTTTACCGCCGCGAACCTGCGCACGCGCTTCTTCACGGTCAGTTTTCGCTTCAGAATGCTTGTTGCCTTTCTTGGAGCGTGGCGCTTTAGCCGGGCGGACTGCACGGGTACGACGGTCGCCTTCAACCTTCGCATCGTTTTCGTCTTCAGCCGCACGGGCGTGGGTAGAAGTGGTTACGTGGTAATCAGAAGTATCTTCAACTTCTTTAACCTCAGTCCACTCGGTGCCTTTCTCTTCTGCCATTTTACGAGCCTCTTCCGCTACGCGCTTCGCTTCTTCTTCAATCTTGCGATGCGCTTCTTCTTCGGCTTTACGCTTCAGTTCTGCAGCTTCTGCTTCGCGACGGGCTTTGTCAGACTGCGTTGCCCGGATTACTTCATCAGTAGGTTGATTGCTCACTTTATCTTTTTCCGCTGCTTCACGTTTGGCTTTATCAGCTGCCTCACGTTTAGCCTGCTCCTCGGCTTCACGCTTCGCTTTGTCTTGGGCTTCACGCTTGGCTTTTTCTTCAGCCTCACGACGAGCCAGTTCTTCCGCTTCACGCTGTGCCTGCTCTTCTGCTTCAGCCTGTTCAGCTTCTGCAGGATCGCCTTTTACATAGGTGCGCTTTTTGCGGACTTCAATTTGTACTGACTTGCTTTTGCCCCCGGTAACGGGAACATTCAAGGTGCTGCGCGTCTTGCGCTGCAGAGTCAGTTTACCTGAACCGCCGTTATGATCGCGATTCAAATGGGTCAGGAGCGTTTCTTTTTCCTGCTGCGTCACAGAATCAGTTTCAGACTTGCGGATCCCTGCATCAGCAAACTGCTGTACCAGGCGTTCTACCGGTGTCTGAATCTCTGCGGCCAGCGATTTTACAGTTACATCTGTCATGCTGTTCCTTCCTGCTACAGTTTATTACGCGTCGTCGCCGAACCAGCAGATATTGCGTGCAGCCATAATCAGCTCACCAGCCTGTTCATCGTTCAGGCCTTCAATATCTGTCAGGTCGTCAACACCCTGTTCGGCAAGATCTTCCAGCGTACAGACGCCAATCGCTGCCAGCTTGAATGCCAGCTCACGATCAAGACCTTCCAGATTCAGCAAATCTTCTGCCGGCTGGTTGTCGCCCAGGCTCTCTTCTTTCGCCAGCGCCAGGGTTGTTAACGCATTTTTCGCACGATCGCGCAGCGCTTCTACTGTCTCTTCATCCAGACCGTCAATTTCCAACAGCTCGTTGATCGGAACATATGCCAGTTCTTCAAGAGAAGAGAAACCTTCTTCAACCAGAACGGTAGCAAAGTCTTCATCAATATCGAGATGCTTGGTAAAGACGTCGATGGCAGCATGGGCTTCAGCCTGGTGCTTCGCCTGCAGATCGTCGACCGTCATTACGTTTAGCTCCCAGCCACTCAGCTGTGCGGCTAAACGTACGTTTTGACCATTACGGCCAATCGCCTGAGCCAGGTTACCGGCTTCAACAGCGATATCCATGGTGTGATTATCTTCATCCACCACGATAGAGGCAACATCCGCAGGGGCCATGGCATTGATCACGAACTGCGCAGGATTGTCATCCCACAGTACGATATCAATACGCTCGCCACCCAGCTCACTGGATACTGCCTGAACTCGCGCACCACGCATACCGACGCATGCACCAACTGGGTCGATACGTTTGTCGTTGGTTTTCACCGCAATCTTGGCACGTGAGCCCGGATCGCGCGCGGCGGCTTTAATCTCAATCACTTCTTCGCCAATTTCTGGCACTTCAATGCGGAACAGTTCGATCAGCATTTCCGGCTTGGAACGGCTGACAAACAGCTGAGCACCGCGCGCTTCTGGACGCACTGCGTACAGAACACCACGAATACGGTCGCCCGGACGGAAGTTTTCACGTGGCAGCATGTCTTCACGAATGATGACGGCTTCTGCGTTGCTGCCCAGATCCAGAGAGATGTTGTCGCGGTTAACTTTCTTAACCACGCCGGTGATGATCTCACCTTCCTGCTGACGGAACTGATCGACAACCATCGCACGTTCAGCTTCGCGCACTTTCTGCACGATAACCTGTTTCGCGGTTTGGGTGGTGATACGGTCGAAGGTCACAGATTCGATCTGGTCTTCTACGTATTCGCCCAGATTAAGCGCTTCGTCTTCGTAGCGAGCTGCATCCAGCGTGATTTCACGCGTTGGCATAGTCACTTCGTCAACGATAACCCAACGGCGGAAGGTGTCGAAATCGCCGCTTTTGCGGTCAATGCTGACACGGACTTCAATTTCCTGCTCGTATTTTTTCTTGGTCGCCGTGGCCAGTGCGCTCTCCAGCGCTTCGAAAATCTTTTCGCGCGGGAGTGATTTCTCGTTCGACACAGCCTCAACTACAGCTAAGATTTCTTTGTTCATCCTGGTATGCCTCAATCCGGACTTTTAAAAGTGGGGAACCAGGTTCGCTTTCTGAATGTTGCTCAGCGCGAACACTTCGTCGTTACCCTCAACAGCAACAGTGATCATTTCACCTTCTACAGATTTAATGATTCCCTGCCATTTGCGGCGGTTTTGAACGGCCATACGCAGCACCAGGCTCACTTCTTCGCCAATAAATTGTGCGTAATGCGCAGCGGTAAAGAGTGGGCGCTCAAGGCCTGGTGAGGAGACTTCAAGGTTATAAGCGACAGTAATCGGGTCTTCGACATCGAATACGGCACTTACCTGGTGGCTAACATCAGCACAATCGTCAACATTGATGCCATTTTCACTATCAATATAGATGCGCAACGTCGATGTACGACCGCGTACAAACTCGATACCGACCAGTTCGTAGCCCAGCGCCTCTACAGGTGCTGTGATCAGCTCAGTTAATTTTTGCTCTAATGTGGACAAGGCCACCCCCAAGACATAAAAAAAGGGCTTAATAGCCCAGTATGCTGTTTCCTGATAACAAAAAACCCCGATAAATCGGGGCTTTATGCGACTGGACCCTGTACGCCAAAAATCTGGCGGTTCGGCACAATCCAAAAGAATTTTTTTCAAAATCTGCTGAGATGCGCCGTTCGATGCATACAGTATATTTGAAAAAGAACTCTAAGGGAAAGTGGTTGCGGGGGCCGGATTTGAACCGACGACCTTCGGGTTATGAGCCCGACGAGCTACCAGGCTGCTCCACCCCGCGTCCGAAATAACGTGGCAAATACTACGCCGATCTTGCGTAAAACGCAAGCAATACTGAAGTTTGGTACCGAGGACGGGACTTGAACCCGTAAGCCCATGCGGGCACTACCACCTCAAGGTAGCGTGTCTACCAATTCCACCACCACGGCACTAAAGTGACGACTTTTTTATTTCTGTCGTGTCGAAATCACTGCATTTACTGCTTACTGTGGGATATCGCTACCCGGGGTTGCCGGTTTAGCTGGCTGGCTCTGCTGCGACTGTGCAGGCTGAGTCAGATTTTCCCACTCGCTTCCTTTCTGAGTCTTATTGGAGTTGAGGTTACCCAGAATCAAGCTAATGATGAAGAACAGTGTTGCCAATACTGCGGTCATACGGGTCATAAAGTTACCTGAACCGTTAGAACCAAACAGCGTTGCCGAACCGCCTGCACCAAATGACGCGCCCATATCAGCGCCTTTACCTTGCTGAAGCATGATCAAACCTACAAGGCCGATTGCAACAATAAGGAAAACAACTAAGAGAGCTTCGTACATAATTAACCTGTTTCCTTGCGCGGTAGCCGCACATCAAAAAGCTTCAAACCAGTTAGAGAGATAGCGTTGTCACTACCCATCAGAAGCGGGTGTGAATACTAACCAAAGCCGCCTGACTGCGCAAGGGCAATTTAGCACCAGGCATCTGATTGCGGAAAAAAACGGCAAATGAGCAATGAATTGCTGGTAAATCACTCATCTACCGTCCTTTTCTGGCTTATCAGACCGCCTTCACCGCATCGGCAATCCGGTGTGCCAGCGCCGTCACTTGCGCTTCATCTTCGCCTTCAACCATCACGCGGATTAGCGGTTCAGTGCCTGATTTACGCAGCAACACACGTCCACGACCCTGCAGCTCTTTTTCGACTTCTGCAGTGACCGTTTTGACCGTTGCATCTTCCAGCGGATCGGTTGTTCCACTGAAGCGCACGTTAACGAGGATTTGTGGCAGCAACTTCATGCCGCTGCACAGATCGTGCAGAGTCATGTGGTTACGCACCATCGCAGTGAGTACCTGCAAACCTGCCACGATACCGTCACCGGTAGTTGTCTTGTCCAACAGGATGACGTGGCCGGAGTTTTCAGCGCCCAGACGCCAGCCTTTTTCCTGCAGTTTTTCCAGCACGTAGCGGTCGCCCACTTTTGCACGCGCAAACGGAATACCCAGTTGCTTAAGCGCCAGTTCAAGCCCCATGTTGCTCATCAGCGTACCGACGACACCACCGCGCAGTTGTCCCTGACGTAAGCCTTCACGGGCAATGATATACAGGATCTGATCGCCATCCACTTTATGGCCCAGATGGTCCACCATCATGATGCGATCGCCATCGCCATCATAGGCCAGCCCCACGTCCGCTTTCTCCGACAACACGCGTTCCTGCAGCTTGCGGACATCGGTGGCGCCACACTCTTTGTTGATGTTCATCCCATCAGGATTAACACCAATGGTGATCACCGTCGCGCCGAGTTCACGCAGGACGTTTGGCGCGATGTGGTAGGTCGCACCGTTGGCGCAGTCCACCACAATCTTCATGCCATTCAGGCTGAGTTCGCTTGGGAAGGTACCTTTGCAAAACTCGATGTAGCGGCCGGCTGCATCGACAATGCGGCTGGCACGTCCCAGCTCTGCAGATTCAACGCAGGTGATCGGTTTCTCCATCTCCGCTTCGATCGCCTCCTCCACGTCATCTGGCAGCTTGGTGCCTTCGATGGAAAAGAACTTGATACCGTTATCGTCAAACGGATTGTGCGAAGCCGAAATCACAATCCCCGCTTCGGCACGGAAGGTTCTGGTCAGATAGGCAATGGCTGGGGTTGGCATCGGTCCGGTAAAGGCTGCCGATAACCCTGCCGCCGCCAGGCCTGCCTCAAGGGCCGACTCCAGCATGTAGCCAGAAATGCGCGTATCTTTACCGATGATAATTTTCTTTGAGCCATTGCGTGCCAGCACCTTACCCGCTGCCCAGCCAAGCTTCAGCACGAAGTCAGGTGTAATAGGAGACTCACCCACTTTGCCGCGGATGCCATCGGTACCAAAATACTTACGGTTGCTCATAGCGTTACTCTTCCTTCGCTGACAGTGTTGCTTCGACGACGCGCATCGCTTCGACGGTTTCTTTAACATCATGAACGCGCAGGATGTGCGCGCCTTGCATCGCGGCGATTACCGCGCAGGCCAGACTGCCTGTCAGCCGCTGCGACGGGCCAACATTCAGCAGTTGCCCAATCATACTTTTACGGGACATGCCGACCAGCAGTGGCAGGCCGAACCGGTGAAAATCAGCCAGATGGGCCAGCAACTGATAATTGTGGGACAGATTCTTACCGAAACCGAATCCCGGGTCGAGGATCAACTGCTCTTTTTTGATCCCGGCGGCTTCGCATCTGGCGATGTGCTGCACAAAAAAGGCGTCCACATCCTGCAGCAGCTGTTTGTACTTCGGCGATTGTTGCATGGTGGCCGGATCGCCCTGCATATGCATCAGACAAATCGGCAGGCCCGTTGCCGCCGCCGCTTCCAAAGCACCGGGCTCCTGCAGTGAACGGATATCATTGATGATGTGCGCACCCGCATTTGCCGATTCCCGGATCACCTCTGGTTTTGATGTATCGACCGAAATCCACACTTCAAAACGTTGAGAAATAGCCTCAACCACCGGAATAACCCGTTCCAGCTCCTGCTCTACACTGACTTCCGATGCGCCAGGACGCGTGGATTCGCCGCCGATATCAATGATGGTGGCACCGGCATTGATCATTTCGTTGGCATGGGTCAGCGCCTGAACCAAATCGTTATGCTTGCCGCCATCAGAGAAAGAATCCGGGGTCACATTCAGGATCCCCATCACATGAGGATGGGAAAGATCGAGGATGGTGTCTCTGGCGTAAAGCTTCATAACGGTAAGTCTCCAAACGGGTTCAGCAGGTCAGTTGGACCGGGTAATGAAATTGTAGATATAAAAAACCCCGGACAGCGCCGGGGTTTGGAGTGAGCTTAAACGAACAAGTAAATTACTTGTCGCCCAGCTGCTCTGACATGGTGTTACCAGGATTAGGCGTGCGCGGTTCATCAACCGGGCGCGGCGCCTTAGGCGTACCGTTGCTGTCAGAATTATTGGTGCTGCCCGGATCTTCCCAACCCTGTGGTGGACGCACTTCACGGCGTGCCATCAGGTCATCGATCTGTGGAGCATCAATGGTTTCATACTTCATCAGCGCATCTTTCATCGCGTGAAGAATGTCCATGTTTTCGTTCAGAATACGACGTGCACGTTGATAGTTACCTTCAACCAGTGATTTCACTTCCTGGTCAATGATACGCGCGGTCTCATCAGACATGTGCTTCGCTTTAGCCACTGAACGACCGAGGAATACTTCACCCTCTTCTTCAGCATACAGCAGCGGGCCCAGTTTCTCTGAGAAGCCCCATTGCGTTACCATGTTACGCGCTATTGAGGTGGCTACCTTGATGTCGTTAGAAGCACCGGTAGAAACACGCTCAACACCGTAGATGATCTCTTCTGCCAGACGGCCACCGTAAAGGGTAGAAATCTGACTTTCCAGTTTCTGACGGCTGGCGCTGATCGCGTCGCCTTCAGGCAGGAAGAAGGTCACACCTAATGCACGGCCACGAGGAATGATGGTCACTTTGTGCACCGGATCATGCTCCGGCACCAGGCGACCAATGATCGCGTGACCGGCTTCGTGGTAGGCCGTCGACTCTTTCTGCGATTCTGTCATCACCATGGAGCGACGTTCCGCACCCATCATGATCTTGTCTTTCGCTTTTTCGAACTCAACCATCGACACAACGCGTTTGTTACCACGGGCTGCAAACAGCGCAGCTTCGTTGACCAGGTTAGCCAAATCGGCACCTGAGAAGCCTGGCGTACCACGGGCAATAACGGATGCTTCAATGTCGGTCGCTAATGGAACGCGACGCATATGCACTTTCAGGATCTGCTCACGGCCTCGAACGTCTGGCAAGCCTACAACAACCTGACGGTCAAAGCGGCCTGGACGCAACAGCGCCGGGTCAAGTACGTCTGGACGGTTAGTCGCGGCGATGACGATGATGCCTTCATTACCTTCAAAACCATCCATCTCAACCAGCATCTGGTTCAGCGTCTGCTCACGTTCATCGTGACCACCGCCTAAACCAGCGCCACGCTGACGACCGACTGCATCGATCTCATCGATAAAGATGATGCAAGGCGCGGCTTTCTTGGCTTGTTCAAACATGTCGCGAACACGGGATGCACCCACACCAACGAACATTTCAACGAAGTCAGAACCGGAGATAGTGAAGAAAGGCACTTTAGCTTCACCGGCGATGGCTTTCGCCAGCAGCGTTTTACCGGTACCCGGAGGCCCGACCATCAGAACGCCTTTCGGAATTTTACCGCCCAGTTTCTGGAAACGGCTTGGCTCACGCAGGTATTCAACCAGCTCAGCCACTTCGTCTTTCGCTTCGTCGCAACCGGCAACATCAGCGAAGGTTGTCTTGATCTGATCTTCCGTCAGCATGCGGGCTTTGCTTTTACCAAAGGACATTGCCCCTTTGCCGCCCCCGCCCTGCATCTGGCGCATGAAGAAGATCCAGACACCAATAAGCAATAGCATTGGGAACCATGAGATGAAGATCGACGCCAACAGGCTCGGTTCTTCTGGCGGTTCGCCAACCACTTTCACATTTTTAGTCAACAGGTTATCAAGCAACTTGGGATCGTTGACAGGAATGTAAGTCGTGTATTTGTTGCTGTCTTTTTTGACAACGTTGATTTCACGCCCGTTAATACGTGCCTCGCGGACCTGATCCTGGTTCACTTCTGACAGGAAGGTTGAATAGTCAACCCTACGGCCATTCGACTCGCTGGGCCCAAAGCTTTGGAATACAGACATCAGCACGACCGCGATGACTAACCAAAGAATTAGGTTTTTCGCCATGTCACTCAAGGGGATTAACCTCTTATTACAACTGTGTTAACAGACAGCGTAGGGTACTATAGTTTGCGCCCTGTCGCTACAATGTACACTTCACGCGAACGAGAGCGCGAAGCGTCCGGCTTACGAATTTTTACTTTCGTAAACAGGGAGCGAATTTCCCGGAGGTAATCTTCAAAGCCATCTCCCTGAAACACTTTTACTAAAAAACTGCCGCCAGGTGCCAATACATCACGACACATTTCCAGTGCAAGCTCAACTAAATACATTGCACGTGGAATATCAACTGCTGGCGTTCCTGTCATGTTGGGAGCCATATCGGACATCACAACCTGTACTTTGTTGTCACCTACTCGTTCCAGCAACGCTTTCATGACCAGTTCATCACGAAAATCGCCCTGGAGGAAATCGACACCGGCGATAGGATCCATCGGCAGGATATCACAACCAATAACACGGCCTTTTGACCCAATCTGCGTTACCACATATTGAGACCAACCTCCGGGTGCAGCACCCAGATCGACGACGGTCATGCCAGGTTTGAACAGCTTGTCACCTTGCTGTATTTCATCGAGTTTAAACCAGGCGCGAGAACGCAGCCCTTTTTTCTGTGCCTGAAGCACATATTTATCGCTAAAGTGTTCCTGCAGCCAGCGGCTGGAACTGGCCGAACGCTTTTTACCAGTCATACAATTTCCAACTATGATTCAACGCATGCGATAAATAAACCGCGCAAATCAGCAAAGCCGATTTGGTGATACACCAGAGATGGCGGTAGAATGACCCGTTTTCAATCCCAATGTAAGTAAAAAATACGATGAATCTGAGTACCAAACAAAAACAGCACCTGAAAGGACTGGCCCATCCGCTGAAGCCCGTTGTCATGCTGGGCAACAATGGTTTGACCGAAGGGGTGCTAGCCGAGATCGAACAAGCACTGGAGCACCACGAGCTCATCAAAGTGAAAATCGCCACGGAAGACCGTGAAACGAAAGCACTGGTTGTTGAGGCTATCGTGCGCGAAACCAAAGCAGCAAACGTGCAGGTTATCGGCAAGATGCTGGTACTGTACCGTCCAACGAAGGAACGCAAGATCTCCCTTCCGCGCTGAGGATCAGGTAACAATTCTGAAACTTAGACTGGAGAAGGTGACACGCTCCTGATGTTGATAAAAGGCCGCATAGCGGCCTTTTTCCTTTCTTTACAATACGCGTGATAGTTTCAGCGTAGCAGAAATCAGAGATATTCTATCTTCAAAATCTCATACTCGACGTCGCCGCCGGGTGTTTTCACGATCGTCACATCATCAACTTCTTTGCCAATCAGGCCGCGCGCCATTGGCGAGTTCACAGAAATCAGATTTTGCTTAAAATCAGCCTCATCATCGCCCACGATGCGATAAGTCGACTCTTCGTCAGTATCCAGGTTCAATACCTTGACGGTTGAACCGAAGATCACCCGACCGTTCGCGTTCATTTTGGTGACGTCGATTACCTGAGCATTAGACAGTTTTGCCTCGATCTCCTGGATACGACCTTCACAGAAGCCCTGCTCTTCGCGCGCTGCGTGATACTCAGCGTTTTCTTTTAAGTCGCCGTGCTCACGTGCGTCTGCAATTGAGGCAATAATTCGGGGGCGTTTAATGGTTTTCAGCTCTTCCAGCTCTTCGCGCAGTTTGTCCGCGCCCCTTAACGTCATCGGAATCTGATTCATCTCAATACCTCGTAAACTCTGTCCTGTGCAAAATTTCGTCATCCTGACAGGTTCATGCAGAAAAAGCGTTCTGCGGCGCTTGCCACTGAATTTCAAACGAAATAAACCAGACCCAAAGGGAAGCTCAGGGCCTGGAGGTTTTGCATTTTGATACGTATTTTAACCCAGAGTTCCTTATGGGTCATCGTTTACTTTCCACAACGATGCACCGTAGTATGTCAGCATCACCTGTCAGTAAACGCGAGATTATGCGATTTTCACGAATTGTTACCGGTTTAGCCTGCGCATTTATGCTGAATGCCCACGCTGCTTCGGTTGAAGACTACACCCAATATTTACCTGATGGCGCAAACCTGGCGCTGATTGTGCAGAAAATAGGCGCAACCACGCCTTCAATTGACTACCACAGTAAACAGATGGCACTGCCGGCCAGTACGATGAAAGTGTTGACCGCCCTGGCGGCGCTGCTTCAGCTTGGCCCGGACTACCGTTTTCATACGCAACTGGAAAGCAAAGGCACCATTAATGATGGCACGCTGCAAGGCGATCTGGTGGCCCGTTTTGGTGGCGATCCGACGCTGACGCGTCAGGACTTGCGCAATATGGTCACCACGCTGAAAAAGCAGGGTGTGAAGCATATTCAGGGCAATTTGGTGATTGATACGTCGGTATTTGCCAGCCACGACGAAGCCCCAGGCTGGCCGTGGAATGACCTGACGCAGTGCTTTAGTGCGCCGCCAGCCGCTGCCATTGTTGACCGTAACTGCTTCTCGGTATCGCTCTACAGCGCACCGAATCCAGGTGACAAGGCGTTTATCCGCGTGGCCTCCTATTATCCGGTCAGTATGTTTAGCCAGGTGCGAACGCTGGCGAAAGGCTCGCCGGATGCACAGTATTGTGAGCTGGATGTGGTGCCAGGCGAATTAAACCGCTTCACCCTGACCGGATGTATGACCCAGCGTGCCGAACCCTTGCCGCTGGCCTTTGCTATTCAGGATGGCGCTAGCTATGCCGGTGCCCTGTTAAAAGCGGAGTTGCAGGCAGCCGATATCGATTATTCCGGCCATTTACTGCGTCAGACTCAGGTCACGCAGCCAGCTAACGTGCTGGCAGAAACGCAGTCTGCACCCTTACACGATCTGCTGAAGATCATGCTGAAGAAGTCGGACAATATGATTGCCGATACCGTGTTCCGCACCATTGGACATGAGCGATTTGGCGTCCCTGGCACCTGGCGCGCCGGCTCTGATGCCGTGCGTCAGATACTGAAGCAAAAGGCGAATGTCGATCTGGGCAACAGCATTCAGGTAGACGGTTCGGGGCTTTCACGGCACGATTTGATTTCCCCGGCGACCATGATGCAAGCGTTACAATACATTGCACAAAATGATCAACAGCTGAATTTCATTTCCATGTTGCCTCTCGCAGGCTACGACGGAACGTTACGCTATCGTGGTGGTCTTCATGAAGCAGGCGTCGACGGAAAGGTATCAGCCAAGACCGGTTCATTGCAGGGTGTGTATAACCTTGCTGGCTTTATGACGACAGCCAGCGGGCAGCGCGTGGCATTCGTCCAGTATCTTTCTGGCTATGCCGTTCCGCCGGAAGATCAGCGCCAGCGACGTATTCCGCTGGTCCGCTTTGAGAGCCGGCTTTATAAGGATGTTTACCAAAATAACTGACAATTATGAAACTACTGGTTGTTGAAGATGATGCTTTGCTGTTGGGCGGACTGGTTCAGGCGCTGACGACTGAAGGGTATGCGGTGGATGCGGCTAAGAATGGCGCTGAAGCCTGTGCTCTGCTGCAAAGCGGCCAGTACAGCCTGATTGTTCTCGATCTTGGGTTGCCGGATCGGGACGGCAGGCAGCTGCTGCGGCAGTGGCGTAAAGAGACTATCGATCTGCCGGTGCTGATCCTCACTGCCCGTGATGCCTTAGAGGATCGGGTTGATGGACTGGATGCCGGTGCCGATGATTATCTGGTTAAACCCTTCGCGCTGGCCGAATTGAAGGCCAGAGTTCGGGCTTTGATTCGCCGCTATCAGGGTCGCAGCGATAACCTGCTGCAACAGGGCGATCTCTCCCTTAACCTGTCTTCTCAGCAAGTTTATATAGACAATCAGCCTGTTGAGCTGACGCCGAAAGAGTTTGCGCTGCTGACGCGTCTATTGATGCGCATCAGTCAGACGGTGCATCGTGAAACGCTGCAACAAGATCTTTATAGCTGGCAGGATGATACCGGCTCTAACACGCTTGAGGTGCATATTCACAACTTGCGCCGCAAGCTGGGCAAAGACCGCATCAAGACGGTGCGTGGCGTAGGATATCGTCTGGAAGAACGCACTTGAACAGTATGCGTCGGCGTTTGCTGATTATGCTGGCATTGATCCTGCTGTCCTGTCAGATGATGAGCGCAGCCTGGCTGTGGCATGAAAGCCGCGAACAGATCAGTTTCCTGGTTAACGAAACGCTCTCTGCTCACGCCCGCAATGAGCGAGTCGAAAATGAAATCCGCGAAGCGATAGCCTCACTGTTACTGCCTTCTGTGGTGATGGTCTGCTTCACGCTGCTACTCTCTTTCTGGGCGATCAGCTGGATCATTCGCCCGTTAAAGTCATTGCAGAACAGCTTGTCTGAGCGTTCTGCAGATAATCTCACGCCGCTGCCTAATTTCTCTGACATGGATGAAATTGCTGCAGTGACCCGCGCCCTGAACCAGTTACTGGGCAGGCTCGATCATACCTTGCAGCAAGAGCGGCTTTTCACCGCTGATGCCGCCCATGAGCTGCGCACACCGCTTGCCGGATTACGGCTTCACCTTGAACTGCTGGAGCAACAGGGTGTTACCCAGGGTCCGATGTTAGTGAAACGCATCGACCAGCTAATGCATGTCATTGAGCAACTGCTGATGCTGTCCCGTGCAGGTCAGGCTCTGGCCGGTGGTCATTATCAGGTGGTCAGCTGGGAAAGTGTCTTCCAGCCATTGCAGCAGGAAATGGTTGAGATGTTATTGCTGCGCCAGCAGACGCTGGAGGTCTCAGGTGACCTGTCGCTTGAAGCTGAAGGCGATGCCGTTCTGTTGCGATTGATGGTGCGCAATTTGCTGGAGAATGCCTCGAGATACAGCCCGGAAGGCAGCCATATCAGTTTGTTGGCAGAAAGTGAAAACGGCGGCAGCCGTTTCACTGTCAGAGATGAAGGGCCAGGTATTGATCCTGAAGCGGCAGCCGACCTGACAAAAGCGTTTCGCAGGATGGATCAACGTTATGGCGGCAGTGGGTTGGGACTGAATATTGTGCTGCGCATCGCGCAGATCCATCACGGTGAGTTGCGATTAACCAACCGAGAGGATCGAAGTGGGCTCAATGCCACCTGCTGGTTGCCGCAAAATCTGAATTAGCCGTGGTGGGGGTCCGTCCCCACCGCCACCATCCTCAGAAATGCGTGTTCAGGCCCATATACCAGGTCCGGCCTGATTCGTTATAGGTGTTCGCCCCTGCGCCATACATATACGCATTGGTCGTGGCATTACCGGTTGTTTGTGCATTCCCTTCCCTGAAATGACGTTTATCCAGCACGTTATCCACGCCAAGAGTGACGCTCACGTAATTGTTCACATCGTAGGTGCCGCTCAAGCCAACGATGGAGTAGGGACTGACCGTCGATTGCTCCGTCCCGCTGACTGACTCTCCCTTGTAGTTATATTTTTTCGGCGTCTGTCGACCGTACCAGGTCAGGGTGCTTTGCAGGGAAAGCGCGTCTGTGGCCTGCCAGGCCAGCGTCGAGTTAAGGGTATATTCCGGGATGATTGATAAGCGGTCGCCTGTCGTTTTGTTTTTGCTTTGCAGCATATAGGTCAGATTGTTGTTCCAGCTTACTGATTCAGTCAGCGGCAGGTTAACCGTCCCCTCCAGCCCTTCCACTACCGCTTTGGGCACATTCTCCCACTGGTAGATATCAGTACCGCCTGAAGTTGAGGTGCCACTTGGCTGATAGCCGGCTTCAATTTTATTGCGATAATCATTGCGGAACCAGGTGATCCCGGCCTGATAGCCTTCATGCTTATACTCGATCCCCACTTCCTTGTTAATGCTGGTTTCTGCTTTGAGGTCGTCATTTCCCATCAGATAGCAGGCGCCGGCACTGTCTGCACAGCCTTGCCCACGGCTGTACAGGACGTAATTTGGATTGGTCTGGTAAAGGCTCGGTGCTTTGTAGGCGCGGGCAATGCCCAGCTTCAGGGTGAAGTCATCGTCCAGCGCCTGTGAAAGGTTCAACGAAGGACTCCAGTTATCACCGACAATACTGTGGTGATCAAATCTCAAACCGGGCACCAGCGTGGTACTGTCAGTGAGCTCGATATTGTCTTCAGCAAACAACGAGAATATTTCTGCAGAGGAGTAAGGGCTGCGGTTGCTGCTTCCGATCCCTTCAATGTTACCGCCGGACAGCGCCTGAGTATTGGAAGCCCCGTCTTTCATGCGTTGCTGATTCCATTCGACGCCAAACGTTGCGGTCTGATTGACCAACAGCTCAAAAGGAACGCTGATTTCACTGTGCAACAATACGTCATCCAGCTGGATGGTGGAGAAGCCGCTGTCGGAGAAAATCCCTTCCGTACCGCCTGCCAGCCCTTCGTTCATCCGGCTGTTACGCGTGTTTTCATACTGCGCATAACTGCGGGTGCTGATGCCGTTATCCCACACGCCTGTCCACGTGGTGGCGAAGTCCTGACGGTAGAGACGGTTAGTCTCATTGCCATAGTTGTCCTGCACCAGTGCGCTGGTATTGGTATTTTGCGTGTCTCCGGCGTACAGATTTCCTTGCCGACTGTAGCCTGCACTGAATTCCAGTACCTGGCGTGGCGCAAACTCCCAACGCAATTTGCCGTGGATATCTTTATTTTCCACCCCTTCCCGCCCTGCCGGCACCGTATCAGCATACGTGCCGGTTCTCAGTGACTGATGCCCTTCATTGATAAACTGCGCATCAGCCTGCGTTTTACTGAGGTTGCCATACAGCATAAAGCTGACGGCATCAGAGAGCGGCCCACTGAGTGAGAAGTTGGTGCGTTTGGTCGATCCTTCAGAGCGATGCTCCGGCATATTCAGATAGCTATTCCAGGCACCATGCCACTCATTACTGGCCTGCTTAGTGATAATATTCACCACGCCACCTGCGGCGCCGTTACCATAGCGCGCTGCGGCAGGCCCGCGAATCACCTCAATATGGTCGACCATTTCAGGTGGAACCCAGTTGGTGTCTCCACGCGTATCACGCTCGCCACGCCAGCCTAACCGTACCGAGTTGCGGCTGGAAACGGGCAGACCGTCAATCAGGATAAGCGTGTTTTCTGGACCCATGCCACGAATATCAATCTGACGGTTGTTACCGCGCTGTCCGCTGGTTGAGTTGCCGGTCAGGTTGACGCCTGGCATGGTCCGAATGATTTCAGAGAGATCTCTGGCGGGAGGACGTTTTTTGATTTCGTCGGCCGTAATGGTCGAAACGCCTGGCGCCTGAAGCGTCTGCTGCGCGGCCGTCACCATCAGCGTGCCACCATTGGCATCAACGGTGTCTGCCTGAGCCAGCGCGACGCCTCCCAGTCCTGCGAGAATCGTCAGTGATAAGCGTGAAAATCTGGTCATGAAGCCTGTTTCCCTACAAATATGCCCTTCAAAATTACCCGGGCCAAATTGGCAAAAGTGCGGCAACACACTATTGCAAATGCAAATAATTATCAATACGATTATTACAATCATTTCTATTTTTGTCAGAAAGTTCACTCAGTGGTTTGATAATCTATGACGGCTTTAACATCTGTAATCGGAACAGAGGCCTGGTGGCAATCTGTCGCTCAACAAGGCACCCCATTTATCGCCAGGGAAAAGGGAAAAAACGCCTTAGTGACTTTCCTCTGGCGCGATCCTGACGGGGATGAGTTCCACTCGGCGATCCGCAACGTCTGGCTGAACATTATCGGCATAACCGACCATCATCGTGGTGGGCTTCCCCACTCTCTTAAGCGCATTGCTGGAACCGACGTCTGGCAGACCACTCTGTCCCTGAGCCAGGGCTGGCGTGGCAGTTACTCTTTGATGCCTGACACCGCAGATGAGTTGCCCGCCGAACCGCTTTCGATGCTTTCCCTGAGACAGTGGTGGCAGCAGAAATTCCCACTGGCACAACCCGATCGTTACAATCCGCTGGCGGGCTGGCAAAACGGACGTGGTCACTGGGTGTCTCCGCTGCATATGCCTGCAGCACCAGCGCAACCCGAGTGGCAGACTGAGGATAATCGGCTTGAAACCCTGAACTTGAGCTGGGAGAGCGTGTTACTGGGTAATACCCGAGACGTGGCGATACTGGCCACCGGCGAAGAAAATCCCCTTCATCGTCCACTGGTGATCCTGCTTGACGGGAAATTTTGGCTAATGAGTCAACCTGTTGCAGCGCCATTGGCAACGCTGACACGCAGCGGAGACCTGCCTGAAGCGGTATACATATTTATCGATTCGGTGGATAACTCGCTGAGAGCCGCAGAGCTCCCCTGTAATCCGCTCTTCTGGCAGGCCATTCAACAGGAATTGTTACCCGAACTGCGGCGGAAAATCGCGTTTTCCGGGCAAGCAAAAAATACCGTTGTTGTTGGACAGAGTTTTGGTGGCCTCGCGGCGGTGTATGCGGTGCTGAACTGGCCTGAACGCTTTGGCTGTGCGCTTAGTCAGTCAGGATCTTTTTGGTGGCCACGCCGGGATCACCAACCTGAGCAAGCGACAGGGTTGTTGATACAACAGGTTGTAAAGGGAATTGCCGGAATGCCCGGGCAACGCATTGCACTGGATGCAGGCTGGCATGAGAAAATCATTCTTGATTCGAACCGGCAGTTATATCCCCTGCTGGTCGATGCTGGCCTTGATGTCCGCTTTCGGGAGATTGACGGCGGTCATGATGCCCTCTGCTGGCGCGGAGGGATCACGGACGGACTTAAGTGGTTATGGTCCGACTCAGTGAGCAGCGAAGAGATCCCTAAGTCGCGTTAAAAGATGGTTTGCACTGTAGTAGTCAAGGCGGAAGCTGTCATTCCCCAGCGTATAGACCTGCTGATGCTGAACGGCAGGCGACGCCGCCAGTAAAGGCGCAGACAGCAGTGCCACTTTGCCAGATTGATCGGCGGCGAACATCAATACAGATTGCCCATTGATCCCCGTCACCAGGCTCTCGCCACTGAGTGGGATAATGTCTTTGCGTTGCAACCTCCGTTGCGCCTGAGCCAGTTCAGCGGGCACCGTGGCCAGGGTAAACCCCAATGATTCCAGCAATTGCCCCTGCGCAGAGTCGCGGGTCCAGAGATTAGCGGCCTGACTTTGTGGATTGAACACCAGTGCAGAGACGGGCTGCGGTGGCAATACTATTGCCGCTTTGACGGCAGCGACTCGTCTGGCAAATGACTGAATAGAAGCCTCCGCTTCGGTCTCCTTTCCGGTGGCTTTTGCAAGTTGTCGCTCTGTTTGCTGCCAGCTCTGCTGGTCGTAATTAATCACCAGCGTGGGTGCAATCAGCGAAAGGCGGTCATACAGCGTGACAGCTGAGTCTTTTCCCGTTGCGCTGACCACGATCAAATCTGGATCCTGCGCGGCGATGGCTTCCAGACTGGCTTCCCCTGTGGGTAACGGTTTTACCCCGCGGGCGCTGGCAATATCGCCCCATTGACGAAAGAACCCCCGATCATCGGCAAGCCGTTTTCCAGGCTGAGTTACCCCGCTGGCAATAACCGGGGCTTCAATCGCCAGTAATGAGCCAGTAAGCGTCACGCTGGTTGAAACAATACGTCGCGGCGGCTGCTTAAGCACAACTTCCCCCTTTGAGGTTGAAAGATGGCGCGGCCAGTCAGGACGGGCATCAGCCTGGGCGAGAAAGGGGATCAAAAGCAGGCTGAACAGTAGCGGGTAACGCGTGAGGAAGGCAGAGGTCATTATCAGGCTCGTTGGCAAAGCGCCGATGTCAAAACATGGCAAATCGAAGGATGGCAAAGATGATAATAATTATCTTTACCATTTAAAAGACTTAATTGCCCGAGCTGCAGACATAAAAAAAGGACACCGGGGTGTCCTTTTGTTGGATTAACGCTTGTAGATGATTTCGACGCCTTCGTCGTCCTCTTCATCCCAGTCGTCATCCCAGTCGTCGTCTTCCACTTCAACAGCAGATTCTGCTTCAGCTTCTTCGAGTTGCTGGCGATGATAGTCATCCCACATGAACTCGACTTTCTCAGGCTGCTTCTGTGCTTCTTCCGCTTCTTTTGGATTGGCGTTGATAAAGGACATCACATCCCAGCACAATGGCGTTACGCCAGTACGGTTGGCAGCAGAGATCAGATAGTATTTATCTGTCCAGCCCAGCGCATCAGCAATCGCTTTAGCACGAGATTCCGCTTCTTCTTCGTCCAGCAGGTCAACTTTGTTGAACACTAACCAGCGCGGTTTGTTGAAGAGCTTCTCGCTGTATTTTTCCAACTCACCGAGGATGATGCGGGCATTCTCAATCGGATCGGATTCATCAATTGGCGCCAGATCGATGGTGTGTAACAGCACACGGCAGCGCTCAAGGTGCTTAAGGAAGCGAATACCCAGACCCGCGCCATCAGATGCCCCTTCGATCAGACCCGGGATATCGGCGATCACAAAGCTCTGTTCAGTGTCCATACGAACCACGCCGAGGCTTGGTACCAGGGTGGTAAACGGATAGTCAGCCACTTTTGGTTTCGCGGCGGACACCGCACGGATAAAGGTTGATTTACCGGCATTCGGCAAGCCAAGCATACCCACGTCAGCCAGCAGCATCAGTTCCAGCTGAATATCACGCACTTCACCCTTGGTCCCCATCGTTTTCTGACGAGGAGAACGGTTTACGGAGGATTTGAAGCGGGAGTTGCCCAGACCATGCCAGCCGCCTTTCGCGACCATCTGGATCTGACCATGCGTCATCATGTCGCCCAGCGTCTCGCCAGTGCCCTGATCGATGATACGGGTGCCGACCGGCACTTTAATAATAATGTCCTGACCACGTTTGCCGGTACAATCACGGCTCTGACCATTCTGGCCACGCTCTGAACGGAAAGATTTTTCGAAACGGTAGTCAATCAGGGTATTGAGGTTTTCATCGGCCTGCATGTAGACATCGCCGCCGTCACCACCGTCGCCGCCGTCCGGACCGCCTCTTGGGATATATTTCTCACGACGGAAGCTGACGCAGCCATTGCCGCCATCGCCCGCAGCGACGAGTATCGTCGCTTCATCAACAAACTTCATGTTACTTCTCCGTAAATCATTCGCCCGACGCTGGCAAGGTGACGCGTGTCCGGGAGTGATCCGCCGTAGCAAGCTGGTGTGCCTGGTGACGGAAACTGGGTTTCTGGCGCCGCAAAAGCTGTCTTCACGTCGATTCCAGAAAGGGGATCCGCCTCAAGACATCGTGCAGCTGAATATAAAGTGTACAGCAAAAGTGACCTTTGCTGTGAACCCTCAGACGTAATTACGCCGGGGCAGAACGCAGAATGTAAAAAGCCCCGCAATCATAGCGGGGCTTTTAGATTCGCTGCTGAAAGCGGTATCAGGTACCGCTTTCAGGCACGAAAACCTTACTCAGCAACGATGCTGATGTATTTACGGTTGTTCGGGCCTTTCACTTCGAACTGGACCTTGCCGTTTGCAGTTGCAAACAGAGTGTGGTCACGGCCGCAGCCTACGTTGGTGCCCGCATGGAATTTGGTTCCACGCTGACGAACGATGATGCTACCTGCCAGAACAGATTCGCCGCCGAAACGCTTAACGCCGAGGCGTTTTGCATTGGAATCGCGACCATTTCGAGTGGAGCCGCCAGCTTTCTTGTGTGCCATTTGTCAGATCTCCTCTTACGCGCTGATGCCAGTGATCTTCACGTCAGTAAACCACTGACGGTGACCCTGCTGCTTACGGTAATGCTTACGACGACGGAACTTAACAATCTTGATCTTGTCGCCGCGACCATGAGCAATAATTTCTGCCTTGATCAAGCCACCTGAAACTAAAGGCGCGCCAATTGACACATCTTCACCGTTGGCAATCATCAGAACCTGGTCGAATTCAATCGTTTCGCCGGTTGCGATGTCCAGCTTTTCCAGGCGAACGGTCTGACCTTCGCTTACTCGGTGTTGTTTACCACCACTTTGGAAAACCGCGTACATATAAACTCCGCTTTCGCGCTTGCCGTCTTAGTTTCAGGCTGCGCTATAAATATTCACAATAGGGCGCGAATTCTACGCAACTTCCAGGATAATGACAAGTGCCTGATGCGGGGTATTGCAGAAAAAAAACGCTAAGCGAATGCAATTGTTTCGTTGCGCTGATTTTCCAGTACAATCTGTAATACATAACCTGCCGCAGGCACGGGTAAAGACGCTTATCATAGCAGCATACTGAGCAATAGCTGAACAGACTGATGAACTTAGAACAGATAAACGAACTCACCGCGCAAGATATGGCGGACGTCAACGCAACTATCCTCGAACAGCTGAACTCTGAGGTCTCCCTCATTAATCAGTTGGGTTACTACATCATCAGTGGTGGAGGCAAACGCATCCGTCCGATGATCGCTGTTTTAGCGGCTCGCGCCGTTAATTACACCGGGAAACAGCATGTTACCGTAGCAGCCCTGATCGAATTTATTCACACGGCCACGCTGCTGCATGACGATGTGGTGGATGAATCCGACATGCGTCGCGGCAAAGCCACGGCCAATGCTGCTTTTGGTAACGCGGCCAGCGTGCTGGTTGGCGACTTCATTTACACGCGTGCTTTCCAGATGATGACCAGCCTCGGATCGCTCCGGGTACTGGCGCTAATGTCTGAAGCAGTGAACGTTATCGCTGAAGGCGAAGTCCTGCAGCTCATGAACTGCAACGACCCGGATATCACCGAAGAAAGCTACATGCGGGTGATTTACAGCAAAACCGCCCGTCTGTTTGAAGCGGCAGCCCAATCTTCAGCCATCCTTGCTGAGGCTGTGCCAGAGCAGGAAAAAGCGCTGCAGGACTACGGCCGCTTCATTGGCACCGCTTTCCAGTTAATCGACGATCTGCTGGATTACAGCGCCGATGGTAAAACGCTCGGTAAAAATGTCGGTGATGACCTGAGTGAAGGCAAGCCTACCCTGCCGCTGCTGCATGCGATGCGCAATGGTACCCCTGAACAATCCCAGATGATCCGCGAAGCGATTGAACAGGGCAACGGACGCCATTTATTGGAACCCGTTCTGGAAACCATGCGCCAATGTGGCTCTCTGGAATGGACGCGTCAGGCCGCGGAGCATGAAGCGGATAAAGCCATTTCGGCGCTTAAAGCACTGCCTGAATCACCCTGGCGCAGTGCGCTTGAAGCGCTTGCTCACATGTCAGTACAGCGCGAATACTAGTCTTTTAAGCGCGGGAAACCGCGCTCTGCCCACTTTTTCCAGCCCTTTTCGTCCTGCACTCATCCTCCATCCCTCTTTGCCTGATACCTTGCGCAGTTAACCGGCCAAAACTTCTGCAACTTATGCGTTTCCTCGCAAAAAGTTACCTCAACATTTAGAAAATACTGGAAATAAACTTCCTGAAGTTGCTATAAATGCTTCGCGGTGTATTGCGACTACGAGCAGTCACAGCAGGCACTGTTTCCAAACATAGCCACGCTGCTCAGCCGTTAATAAAGGAATGTCCTGAGAAGTCAGGTGTACAAGGAGGAGACACAAATGGTCAAATTTAAAGATGACTGGCACAACGCAGACATTATTGCGAGCCTGCGCAAAAAGGGAACCAGTCTGGCAGGGGTTTCACGAGATGCTGGACTCTGCTCATCGACGCTCGCCAATGCGCTATTTCGTCCCTGGCCAAAAGGTGAGTGGCTGATTGCGGATGCGCTGCAAGTTCATCCCGCCGAGATATGGCCAAGCCGCTATTACCATCCCATCACGAAAAAGCTTATCGACCGCAAAGGGCTGATGAGATAATAAAAAAGGCGGTAGTTTCCTACCGCCTTTCATTGCTGAGGACGAGAAAATTACTCTTCGCCGCTCACGCGCTCAATGTTCGCGCCCAGCGCCTTCAGTTTATCTTCGATGTGCTCATAGCCACGGTCGATATGATAAATACGGTCAACAATTGTAGTGCCTTCTGCGATGCAACCTGCCAGAACCAGGCTGGCCGACGCACGCAGATCGGTCGCCATCACCTGAGCACCGGAGAGCTTCTCAACACCATGACAAATCGCGGTATTGCTCTCTATCTCAGCATGCGCACCCATACGGATCAGCTCCGGGATGTGCATAAAGCGGTTTTCGAAGATGGTCTCGGTGATCACACCGGTGCCTTCTGCCACCAGATTCAGCAAGCTGAACTGAGCCTGCATATCCGTTGGGAAACCCGGATGCGGCGCAGTGCGGAAGTTGACCGCTTTAGGCCGCTTGCCATGCATATCCAGACTGATCCAGTCCGGACCGGTTTGAATTTCTGCACCGGCTTCACGCAGCTTAGCCAGTACGGCATCCAGCGTGTCCGGCTGAGTCGCGTGACAAAGGACTTTTCCGCCCGAAATCGCCGCAGCAATCAGGAAGGTTCCCGTTTCAATACGGTCGGGCAGAACGCGGTAAACTCCGCCGCCCAGACGCTCAACGCCTTCAATGGTAATACGGTCGCTGCCGGCACCGGTGATTTTCGCACCTAAGGTGTTCAGGAAGTTCGCGGTGTCCACAATTTCTGGCTCGCGCGCAGCATTCTCGATAACCGTCGTACCGGTAGCCAATGTGGCTGCGCTCATGATGGTAACGGTCGCGCCAACGCTGACCTTGTCCATCACGATATGTGCGCCTTTCAGACGGCCATCGACGGACGCTTTCACATAGCCTTCTTCAAGCTTGATCTCAGCACCCAGCTGTTCCAGACCGGTAATGTGCAGGTCAACAGGGCGGGCACCGATGGCGCAACCGCCAGGCAGAGAAACCTGCCCCTGACCAAAACGGGCCACCAGCGGGCCAAGCGCCCAGATGGAAGCGCGCATGGTTTTCACCAGATCATAAGGTGCGCAGTAGATATTGACGTCACTGGCATCCAGATGCACAGAACCGTTACGCTCAGCCTTAACACCCAGCTGGCTTAACAGCTTCATGGTGGTATCGATGTCCTTCAGTTTCGGGACATTCTGAATCTCTACAGGCTCTTCCGCCAGCAGAGCGGCGAACAGGATCGGCAGCGCAGCGTTTTTTGCGCCGGAAATAGTGACTTCCCCGCTTAAACGGGTCGGACCCTGCACACGAAATTTATCCATTGCACCAGCTCTCTTTTAAAAAAATAAAGGTCTGTTCGCCTCACCACGATCTTGCGCGGTGACCACAGCGAAACAGCTTAAAAACCGTTTAACTTACGGTCGCGCGCCCACTCTTCAGGGGTAAATGTTTTGATTGAGACTGCGTGCATGCGGTTGTCAGCGATATACGCCATCAGCGGTGCATAGACAGTCTGCTGTTTTTTGACCCGGCTGAGATCGGCAAACAGTTCGCCTACCGCGATAACCTGAAAATGGCTGCCATCGCCAGTAACGTGGACTTCCTGCAACGGTAACGCGCCCATCAGCACGGATTGAATTTCACTAGTTTCCATGAGGCTTCTAAATTTAATAGATGATAAACAGGCACACATATTAGTGGAAAGTGCCGCTATCTTAAACAAGCAAAAAGCCCCTGACGATGCAGGGGCTCTTTCTGTTCAGTTTCCGCCAGGCATTTTATCCGCGGGAAACAATGATCTGCTGCAAGTTATACAGGGTAATCAACGAATGAAGTTTATCGTTGATGCCCGTAAATTGGGGCGCTTTGCCCTGTTGTAATGCTATCTGCCGCAGATGGACCAGCAGCGCCAGCCCAGCCGAATCAACCCGATCCAGTTCAGAAACGTCGATTGTATCGATCTGTTTCATTACCGTCTCGCGCTGCTTCCACAGCGCTAACAGGGTTTCGCGCTGCAGTTCGCCGGACAAATGTAACTGGTTTGCCTCAAGACGCCAGCTCAGTTGATCGCTCATTACTGCTGTTTATCCAACGTGATAGGCTGTTTAGCATAAGACTTCAGCTGCTCGGTCAGGCCATCGATGCCCTTCTGACGCAGCGTGTCGCTCCACTCATTTTGCTTAGTGGTAATCATGCTTACCCCTTCAGCAATCATGTCATACGCCTGCCAGTCGCCGCTGCGGCTGTTTTTGCGCCACTGGAAATCCAGACGCACAGGTGGACGACCGTTCGGATCAACAATGGTGACGCGGATCGCGATAATGGTTTTGTCTGCATAGGATTGCTCAGGAGCAATCTGGTAAGTCTGCCCGTTATACAGCGCCAGCGCCTGACCATAGGCCTGTGCCAGATAATCACCAAAGGCTTTGAAGTACGCATCGCGCTGCGCAGGCGTCGCATCTTTGTAATAGCGACCTAACACCAACGCGCCGGCGTATTTGATTTGCACATACGGCAACAGCTCTTCACGCACGATCTGACGCAGATAGTCAGGATCCTGTTTGATTTTAGGCTGCTCGGTCTTCAGCCGGGTGAAGGTTTTCCCTGCCGCTTCGTTCATCAGCTGATAAGGATTGGTTTGATCTGCTGCCGCATTGGCTGCAACCGGGGCAATAACCAGCATTGCCATCATCAGGAAACGTTTAAACATGACTTGTCCTCTTATGGTGTAGTCGTAGCCGCCGGCGCGGGTTGCCCGTTAGCTTCCGGTGCCGCCGACGAATCATCTTTCTTCTCATTACCATTGCCGCTCTTATACAAGAACTGGCCAATCAGGTCTTCAAGCACCATCGCCGATTTGGTGTCCTGAATGGTGCTGCCATCTTTAAGCATAGCGGTTCCCATATCGGGATCGTCAAAACCGACATTCAGCGCCAGGAATTGCTCCCCCAACAGACCGGAGGTTCTGATCGCCAGCGAGCTGGTGTCAGGCAGTTGATTATATTGGTCTTCGATATCCATCGTAACGCGCGGCGAGTAAGTTTTTGGATCAAGTTCAATGTCGGATACCCGACCAATCACCACACCGCCCACTTTGACCGGTGACCCGCTTTTCAGGCCGCCAATATTGTCGAAAGTCGCATAGAGTTTCCAGGTTGGCGTGCTGCCCAGCGATTGCAAATCCGCCACGCGCAGGCAAAGAAACAGTGCTGCAAACAGCGCCAGTAATAAAAACACACCTACCCAAATTTCGCTTTTTTTCGTTTGCATTGAATCAGTTCCCAAACATCAGTGCAGTCAGCACAAAATCTAAACCGAGTACCGCCAGAGAAGCATGTACCACAGTGCGAGTGGTTGCCCGGCTAATCCCTTCCGAAGTTGGGATAGCATCATAGCCATTGAACAGAGCAATCCAGGTCACCGTGAAGGCGAAGACCGCACTTTTGATTACGCAGTTAAGAATGTCCGTGCGCACATCAACAGCATTTTGCATCGCCGACCAGAAGAACCCGCTGTCGATGCCTTTCCAGCTGACGCCAACAATCGCGCCGCCCATGATACCAACCGCCACAAAAATCAGCGTCAGCAATGGCATGCTGATAAAGCCCGCCCAAAACCGGGGTGAAATAATCCGACGTAGGGGATCGACCGCCATCATCTCCATACTGGAGAGCTGTTCAGTGGCTTTCATCAGGCCAATTTCCGCCGTTAAGGCAGAGCCTGCACGGCCCGCAAACAGCAGCGCGGTCACAACCGGCCCCAGCTCGCGCAGCAGCGAAAGGGCCACTAACATGCCAAGGCTGCTGTCGGCACCGTAGGTGTTTAATACCAGATAGCCTTGCAATCCCAGTACCATGCCAATAAATAAGCCCGATACCACAACGATCAGCAGTGACAGTACACCAATACTGTAAAGCTGTTTTATCAGCAGTGGCGCGTGCTTGCGAAAGCGGGGAATACCCACCAGCGCGTGAAAGAGCATTAATCCGGCACGACCAAAGGAAGCACAGGTATTGATCCCCTGTCGTCCAAGCACACGTAAAAACATCAGTTAGTTAACTCCCTGAACCGGTTAAGTCTTGCAGATAATCGCCTGCAGGAAAACGAAACGGTACCGGACCATCGGCGATACCATCAATAAACTGGCGGACACGCGCATCTTCATTTTCATGCAGGGATTTAGCCGTTCCCTGAGCAATCACCTTCTGCCCGGCAATAATATAAGCGTAGTCAGCGATACTGAGCACTTCCGGAACATCGTGAGAAACCACAATGCAGGTCATCCCCAGCGAATGGTTGAGTTCATCAATCAGTTTAACCAGTACGCCCATGGTAATGGGATCCTGGCCGACGAAAGGCTCATCGAACATGATCAGGTCAGGCTCTAATGCAATCGCACGGGCCAGCGCCGCACGGCGTGCCATGCCGCCTGACAGTTCGGAAGGTTTCAGCTGTGCCGCTCCGCGTAATCCTACCGCTTCCAGTTTCATCATCACCGTGCTGTGCAGCAACTGCGGGGGAAGCTGAGTGTGTTCACGCAGCGGCCAGGCGACATTATCAAAGACGGTAAGATCAGTGAACAGTGCACCGGACTGGAACAGCATGCTCATTTTTTTTCTGGCTTCATATAAGCGAGAGCGAGTCAGGCTGGGAATATTTTCGCCGTTAAACCAGATTTCTCCGCTGTCAGGGCGTAACTGGCCACCAATCAGACGTAATAAGGTGGTTTTACCAATGCCTGATGGCCCCATAATAGCGGTCACTTTCCCTTTTGGCACAGTCAGCGAGATGTTATCGAATACTGGGCGATCTCCACGGGCAAAGCTCACGCCCCGGACATCCACCAAATTCGTCTCCGTCTGGCTCATAGTTACCTCTCCACATTTCAGGCATTAAATTTATCTCCGATGGTAGCGTATAACCCATCGGACAGGACACTTTTACAGAAACTTACCTCGAAGACGTGGCTAAAGTTGGCATAAGTTTTACTTTTCGCTCCCAGACCGTCAAAATCAGCACAATAACTTAACACCCTTGCTTTACTCGTCGCGCAAGGCCAGCCGACGATTATACCCGATCAAAGGACATTTCATGCTCGTAGCTATAGCACTGTTGGTTATCGGTTTAGTTCTGCTGGTATATGGTGCCGATCGTCTGGTCTTCAGTGCCGCTATTCTGAGCCGCGCGCTGGGCATTCCTCCGCTGATTATTGGTATGACGGTGGTCGGAATAGGCACCTCGCTACCTGAGCTGATTGTCTCTTTCTCCGCAGCAACCCATGGACAGATGGATATCGCCGTGGGCACGGCCATGGGATCGAACATTACCAACATTTTGCTGATCCTCGGTGGTGCGGCCCTGCTTCATCCCCTTACGGTGCATTCAAATCTGGTTCGTCGTGAACTGCCACTGATGCTGCTGGTCACATTATTATGCGGCGTAATGCTGTTTGATAATAACCTCAGCCGCAATGATGGCGTGGCCTTGATCGCCATTGCGGCGGCTTATTTACTCTTTATTATCAAAATTGCCCGTAAAGCCGAACGCGAAAACAACGACTCGCTGACACGAGAGCAGCTGGCTGAGCTGCCGCGCGACGATACCGGTAATACCGTCGCCTTTTTATGGCTGGCGGTGGCGTTGATTATCCTGCCGATGTCTACGCGGATGGTCATCGATAACGCCACGGTGATTGCGGACTTCTTCGGCATCAGCGAACTGATTATTGGCCTGACGGTGATTTCCGTTGGTACCAGCCTGCCTGAACTGGCGACGGTGATCGCGGGCGCACTCAAAGGCGAAGATGATATCGCTATTGGCAACCTTATTGGTTCCAACATCTACAATATTGCGATTGTCCTGGGCGTTCCGGCACTGATTCACCCAGGGGATATTGATATGCACGCGTTCGCTCGTGACTATTGGGTCATGCTGGGCGTCAGCGCGCTATTTACCTTAATCTGTTTACAGCGCAGCCGCTGTATCGGCCGCGTGGCCGGTGCGCTACTGCTCTCTGGCTTTGTTGCCTGGGTTGCACTGCTCTACTGGCTGCCTTCGGCTACCCTCTGGTAAAAAGGAATGGAAATTATGGCACCTGGCAACCTCGAGCCCGGCTTTGACTTTCAGCAAGCCGGGAAAGATGTCCTGAATATCGAACGTCAGGGCCTGGAGCAGCTTGATCAATACATCAACGACGATTTCACCCAGGCGTGTCAGCGCATCTTCAGCTGTTCAGGGAAAGTCGTGGTAATGGGCATGGGCAAGTCGGGTCACATCGGCAAAAAGATGGCCGCGACCTTTGCCAGCACCGGTACACCCGCTTTCTTTGTGCATCCTGCTGAAGCCAGCCACGGCGATTTAGGCATGGTAAGCGCGGGCGATATTGTCATCGCCATCTCCAATTCCGGCGAATCCTCTGAAATTCTGGCCCTTATCCCGGTGTTAAAGCGGCTCCACGTCTCACTGATTTGCATGACCAGCAAACCCGAGAGCGCGATGGGCCGTGCCGCTGATATTCATCTGTGTGTTAAAGTACCGCAGGAAGCCTGCCCTCTGGGCCTGGCGCCGACCACCAGCACCACCGCGACACTGGTGATGGGAGATGCGTTGGCGGTTGCGCTGTTAAAAGCGCGTGGCTTCACTGCCGAAGACTTTGCCCTGTCCCATCCGGGCGGCGCACTTGGCCGTAAGCTGTTGTTAACGGTCAATGATATTATGCACACCGGTGATGAGATCCCGCATGTCAGCCGCGAGGCTTCTTTGCGGGATGCGCTGCTTGAAATTACCCGCAAAAACATGGGCATGACGGTGATTTGCAACGATCTGATGAAGATCGAAGGCATCTTTACCGATGGTGACCTGCGCAGGGTGTTTGATATGGGCATTGATTTCCAGACGGCCGACATTGCCAGCGTGATGACCTCAGGCGGCATTCGGGTCCGCCCAAATCTGCTGGCGGTGGATGCGCTCAACCTGATGCAAAGCAGGAATATTACCGTCGTGATGGTGGCTGACGGTGACACGCTGCTGGGCGTGGTGCATATGCATGACATGCTGCGCGCTGGCGTGGTTTAACAAGGAACAGAAGACAAATGAGTACTGCTGCAGAGTGGGTTGAAACTTGCTATGGCGAGGTGAGCCTTGATGTCATGACCCGCGCGCGCGAGGTCAGACTGTTGATTTGTGATGTTGATGGCGTCATGTCCGATGGCGTGATCTATCAGGGTAACAGCGGAGAAGAGCTGAAAGCTTTCAACGTCCGCGACGGTTATGGTATTCGTTGCCTGCTGACATCCGACGTGGAAGTGGCCATTATTACCGGCCGGAAGGCAAAATTGCTGGAAGATCGCTGTGCCACCCTCGGGATTACGCATCTTTACCAGGGACAATCTGATAAGCTTTTGGCCTTCCGTGAACTTCTGGATACACTAGCACTTCGCCCCGAGCAGGTGGCTTACATCGGTGACGACCTGATTGACTGGCCGGTGATGGCCGAAGTCGGTCTCAGCGTTACCGTGGCTGATGCCCACCCGGTCCTGCTTCCTCGCGCAAACTACGTAACCCGTATTGCCGGTGGTCGGGGAGCGGTGCGTGAAATTTGCGATCTGATTTTGATAGCACAGGATAAGTTTGATGAGGCCAAAGGGCAGTCTGTATGAGTAAAACCAGACGTTGGATCACGCTGTTACTGGCATTGGTGGCCATTGTACTGATTGGCTGGAATCTGGCCGGTCCGGATGACAGCGCACAACCTGTTGCCAACAGCGACCAGAATCCCACCTACACCAGCCAGAGCTCAAATACTGTGGTCTACAACCCTCAGGGTGGTCTGAACTACAAGCTGGTGTCGGATAAAGTGACCTATTTTTCCACTGAGGCCGTCAGCTGGTTCGAAAACCCGGTGATGACCACGTACGACGAAAACAAAATTCCGACCTGGTCTATCCGGGCAGACAAAGCCAAGCTGACCAATGACCGTATGCTGTATCTTTACGGCCACGTAGAGGTCAACAGCCTGACTCAGGATGCTCAACTTGAGCGGATTAAGACCGATAATGCCATAGTGAACCTCGTCACCCAGGATGTAACGTCGGATGATCAGGTCACACTTTATGGCAGTAGCTTCAACTCTACCGGGATGAAGATGCGTGGAAATTTACGGAAGAAAACAGCCGAGCTGATTGAAAAGGTCAAAACCTCTTATGAAATCCAAAATGCAAAACAACCTTAAGTTCCTGGCGCTCAGCTTGCTGCTGGCTACCAGCCTGCCCGCTCTGGCGCTGACCGGCGACTCCGATAAACCGGTGAATGTCGATTCCGAAAATCAGGCCCTTGATATGCAGGGTAACGTTGCCACCTTTACCGGCAACGTCATCGTGACCCAGGGCTCGATCAAAATCACCGCGGACAAAGTCGTGGTCACTCGCCCGGATGGCGACAGCAAGAAAACCATCGTCGATGCCTATGGTAATCCTGCCACCTTCTACCAGATGCAGGACAACGGTAAGCCGGTGAAAGGCCATGCGCAGAAAATGCATTATGAGCTGGCGAAAGATTTTGTCGAGCTGACCGGTAATGCTTATCTGGAGCAGCTCGACAGCAACGTGAAGGGTGATCGGATAACCTATCTGGTGAAAGATCAGAAAATGCAGGCTTATGGCAGCAGCGGTAAACGCGTGACTACCATCCTGGTTCCTTCCCAGTTGCAGGACAAAGGCACCCAGTCTACCGGCCCAAAAAAGAGTAACTAATCAGCTATGGCTACGTTAATTGCGGAAAACCTGGCGAAGGCTTACAAAGGCCGTCGCGTGGTCGAAGATGTCAGTTTGCAGGTCAAATCCGGTGAGATTGTTGGCCTGTTAGGTCCAAATGGCGCCGGCAAAACCACCACCTTTTATATGGTAGTTGGCATTGTGCCGCGTGATGCGGGTCGTATCATCATTGATGATGAAGACATCAGTATCTTACCGTTGCACGCCCGCGCTCGCCGTGGGATTGGCTATCTGCCGCAGGAGGCGTCGATCTTCCGCCGCCTGAGCGTCTATGACAACCTGATGGCCGTGCTGCAGATCCGCGACGATCTGACCACAGAACAACGCGAAGACCGCGCCAATGAGCTGATGAACGAATTCCACATCGAGCATCTGCGCAACAGCATGGGTCAGGCATTATCCGGTGGCGAACGCCGTCGTGTTGAGATTGCCCGCGCGCTGGCCGCCAATCCAAAGTTCATCCTTCTTGATGAGCCCTTTGCCGGTGTAGACCCGATTTCAGTTATTGATATCAAAAAGATTATCGAACACCTGCGTGACAGCGGCCTTGGCGTGCTGATCACCGACCATAACGTGCGTGAAACGCTGGCGGTATGTGAGCGCGCTTACATCGTCAGCCAGGGGCACTTAATTGCTCATGGAACTCCGGCAGAAATTCTGGAGGATGAACAAGTTAAAAGAGTCTATTTGGGCGAAGAGTTCAGACTCTGATAAGGTGTTAAAACCAGGTAAGATTTTCGAGGAATTAGTATCCTGAATATGAAGCAAGGTTTGCAACTCAGGCTTAGCCAACAGCTTGCCATGACGCCACAACTGCAACAGGCGATCCGTTTGCTGCAGCTCTCTACGCTTGAACTACAGCAGGAAATTCAGCTGGCGCTGGAAAGTAATCCGTTGCTTGAACAAACCGACATTCATGAGGAAGTGGACGTACGCGAATATCAGGAGAAAGAGGCTCTGGATACCAGGGAAGCGCTGGAACAGAAAGACATGCCCGAAGAACTGCCTCTGGATGCGACCTGGGACGAAATTTATACCGCCGGAACGCCGTCAGGCACCGGAACCGATTATCACGACGACGAGCTGCCGGTCTATCAGGGTGAAACCACGCAGACCCTTCAGGATTACCTGATGTGGCAGGTGGAGCTAACCCCGTTTACCGAAACTGACCGGGCGATCGCGACCTCGATCGTCGATGCCGTGGACGACACCGGTTATCTGACCGCCTCGCTGGATGAGATCCTCGACAGCATTGGCAACGATGAATTGACCATGGATGAAGTGGAAGCGGTATTGAAACGCGTCCAGCGCTTCGATCCCGTTGGCGTCTGTGCCCGCGATCTGCGGGATTGCCTGCTGGTCCAGCTTTCCCAGTTCCCGCCTGAGGCCTTGTGCCTGAAAGAGGCAAGGCTGATTGTCAGCGAACATCTGGACTTACTGGCTAATCATGACTTTCGTAGCCTGATGCGCGTGACGCGGCTGAAGGAAGACGTGCTTAAAAACGCCATGCAGGTGATTCAGTCGCTCGATCCGCGTCCGGGTCAGTCGATTAATACTACCGAGCCGGAATATGTCATCCCGGATGTGCTGGTGCGCAAAGCCAGCAATCGCTGGACGGTGGAACTGAACTCAGACAGCGTACCCAGGCTGAAGATTAATCAGCATTACGCTTCACTCGGCGGTTCGACGCGTAACGACAGTGACAGCCAGTTTATCCGCAGCAATTTGCAGGAAGCGAAGTGGCTGATAAAAAGTCTGGAAAGCCGTAACGACACGCTGCTGAAAGTGACGCGCTGCATCGTCGATCAGCAACAGGCGTTTTTTGAACAGGGCGAGGAATTTATGCGCCCCATGGTGTTGGCGGATATCGCCAGTGCCGTGGATATGCATGAATCCACCATTTCGCGCGTGACCACGCAGAAGTATCTGCACAGTCCGCGCGGAATTTTTGAATTGAAGTATTTTTTCTCCAGTCACGTCAACACCGACAGTGGTGGCGAAGCGTCCTCCACGGCGATACGTGCACTGGTGAAAAAATTAATCTCGGCGGAGAATCCCGCCAAACCACTGAGCGACAGCAAGCTCACGACCTTGCTCTCTAATCAAGGGATCATGGTAGCGCGCCGCACTGTCGCAAAGTACCGAGAGTCTTTATCCATCCCGCCCTCAAACCAGCGCAAACAGCTGGTCTGATCGAACAGATAAGGAAGAACGTATGCAACTCAACATTACCGGGCAGAACGTGGAAATCACTGAACCATTGCGTGATTTCGTGACGACCAAATTTGCCAAACTGGAACAGTACTTTGATCGAATTAATCAGGTCTATATTGTACTGAAGGTCGAAAAGGTCACTCAGGTAGCGGATGCGACTTTGCATGTGAATGGCGGTGAGTTGCATGCCACCTCGGAAGGGAAAGATATGTACGCGGCGGTTGACGGCTTGATAGACAAGCTGACGCGCCAGCTCAATAAACATAAAGACAAGCTGAAGCAGCACTAAATTTCACTCAAGCATTGATTATTTCTTCGCCACCCTAATCTTAGGATCAGGCATGACGTAGATAACCGGCTCGGCTCCCTTTAACCGGGGAGCCGGGCCGTTAATCAATCAGGCAGGCTGAGCAGTCGACCGATGACCCTCTCCCCTCTTCTCAGGTGAAGATGTGTCCCGTAATTTTGCCAGGCAGAAGTGAACACGTAAGTGAAACTATGATGAACAATGAATTAACACTGGAACTGAGCTCGGTACTGAATGTGTCCTGCACCCGCAGCGGCGTCCATTGCCAGAGTAAGAAGCGGGCGCTGGAAATCATCAGCGAGCTGGCGGCTAAACAGCTTAACCTTCCGCACCAGACCATCTTCGAAGCGATTCTGACCCGTGAACGTATGGGCAGTACCGGAATTGGTAATGGTATCGCGATCCCGCATGGCAAGCTGGTAGAAGACACCCTGCGTGCGGTGGGCGTTTTTATCCGCCTCGATCAGCCGATCGCTTTTGATGCCATTGATAATCAACCGGTAGATCTGCTTTTCGCCTTACTGGTACCTGCCGATCAGTGCAAAACGCATTTGCATACGCTGTCGCTGGTTGCCAAACGTCTGGCGGATAAAACCGTATGTCGCCGCCTGCGTGCTGCGCAGACCGATGAAGAGCTTTACGAGATCATGGCTGAGACTCCTGAGGAGAGCCACTGATCATACCGGGCGTGGAAGCCCCGGCTCATTTTAAGCATGTGGGTTATTCTGGCGGCCTTAGCAGCCAGGGCTGAATACCCTCAAACAGGCAAATTCAGGAGAACAAGTCATGGTGCTGATGATTGTCAGCGGTCGATCGGGATCGGGTAAGTCTGTCGCCTTGAGAGCACTGGAAGATATGGGCTTTTACTGCGTGGATAACTTACCCGTGGTTTTACTGCCTGAACTGGCCAATTCTCTGGCCGACCGCAACATGTCTGCTGCGGTCAGCATCGACGTGCGCAATATGCCTGAGTCACCAGAAGTGTTCGAAAAAGCCCTGACCAGCCTGCCAGACAGCTTTTCTCCTCAACTGCTGTTTCTCGATGCCGACCGCAACACGCTGATCCGTCGCTATAGCGATACTCGCCGCCTGCACCCTCTTTCCAGCAAGAATTTATCGCTGGAGAGCGCCATTGACGAAGAGAATGAGCTGCTGGAACCGCTGCGCTCTCGCGCTGACCTGATTGTTGATACCTCCGAGATGTCGGTGCACGAGTTGGCCGAGATGCTGCGGACGCGCTTACTGGGTAAACGCGAGCGCGAGCTGACGATGGTTTTCGAATCCTTCGGCTACAAGCACGGTATTCCTATCGATGCTGACTACGTCTTCGATGTGCGCTTTTTGCCGAATCCCCATTGGGATCCCAAACTGCGTCCGATGACCGGCCTGGATCGCCCGGTAGCGGCATTTCTCGACCGCCATACGGAAGTGCATAACTTCATTTATCAGACCCGAAGCTATCTGGAATTGTGGTTGCCGATGCTGGAAACCAACAACCGCAGCTATCTTACTGTTGCCATCGGTTGTACCGGGGGTAAACACCGTTCCGTCTATATCGCTGAACAGCTGGCTGACTATTTCCGCTCTCGCGGTAAAAATGTCCAGTCCCGTCATCGCACGCTGGAAAAACGTAAATCATGACTGTCAGGCAAACCGTTGAGATCAAAAATAAGCTGGGAATGCACGCGCGCCCGGCCATGAAGCTTTTCGAACTGGTGCAGAGTTTTGATGCGGAAGTGTTACTGCGTAATGAGAGTGGCACTGAAGCGGAGGCCAGCAGCGTGATAGCGCTGCTGATGCTGGATTCAGCCAAGGGCGGCCATATTGAAATTGAAGCCTCTGGCCCGGAAGAAGAGAAGGCGCTGAGTGCGGTAATTGAGCTTTTTAACGCCGGTTTCGACGAAGATTAACCGTTTTATCCCAGGCATAATCACCGATTATGCCTGGGAAAACGTTCTCACATCAGCTTATGTTCGCGTAAAAATCCCTCTCCCCCAAGCTGCTTCATCTGGCGCAAAATCCACTGCTGGCGCTGACGGATATAGCCTGACGGTGCATCGGCTTTAAAACGAATTGGATTCGGTAATACGGCCGCTAACAGCGCGGCTTCAGACATCGTCAGACGACTCGCCGGCTTATGGAAGTAGCGCTGAGAGGCTTCCTCAACGCCGAAAACGCCGTCACCAAACTCGGCCACATTCAGGTAAACGGTCAGAATACGTCTTTTGGTCCAGACGGTTTCAATTCCCACCGTCAGGCCCGCTTCTAAGCCTTTGCGTACCCAGCTTCTGCCATCCCATAAAAAGACGTTCTTGGCGGTCTGCTGAGACAGGGTCGACGCGCCGCGGATCCGCCCACCCTCTTCGTTATCCAGCACTGATTGAATGGCCTGCACATCAAAACCCCAGTGCGTCGGGAATTTCTGATCTTCAGAGGCCATTACCGCCAGCGGCATCCAGGGGGAAATGTCATCCATGCTGGTCCAGTCAGAGTGCGCGACATAACTAAAATTGCCGCTAAACCAGGCACCTAGCTGTCGTTCTACCATAACAGCGGAGAACGGTACCGGCAGAAATGAAAACAGTAAAATACCCGCAACCCACACGCCAATCACGGTCAAAAACGCGCGTAAAACCCACGTTTTGAGCAGTTGAAAACCCTTTTTGTTTCGTTTTTTCATACCATAATATCCATGACTATCTTATCAATTCCTGTAAGAGGATAGCTGTATGACACTTTTCTTCTTAAACAAGAACCTGACGCTAACATTGCCAACAAAAGGCGCTTTTAAGGGATAAAGCCCGGCCAGAATTAAAATGTCCTAGCCGCTTCAACCACTTCCGCACTTCAGGAATCGGTTCCATAGAACAAACGAACGTAAAACATCCTCAGGAACATCAGTTAAGCGGTCCGAATCAGTTGATAAAAAAAGATTCGCATAGCTTATAAATTTCTTACCTAAGCATTTGCAAAACAGGTCGGAAGCGCCCCAAAACCCTGAGAAGATTCTGAATAGGGGCTTTTACTGGGCTAACAAGATAAGCGCTTCATCCAGATCGCAAAAGTTATTAAATACGCCTTCATTAATCGGTAAAAACTTCCAATTGCGCTTTTATCATTCGCCCTGTAAACGGTTTCATTCCCGAGACCGTAATCTCACAAAAAGAATATGTTATACAGAGAGTTAAACTTTTCAGCAGTCTGACCATTTTTGATTAGCAGCGTTGCTAGCGCGCCGACGTGCTGGCTACACCACCACGTCAATCGGATTCCCGTAAAAACCGCCACATTCGTTTAAAAAACCACCAATTCAAAGCAAAAAATCATTTCCAGCTTGACTGTGTTATCAAATTAATGTTTTCTGTCTTAAATCGCTGCTCAACATCACACATTTTAATGAATCTGGTAACATGTGATGTAAGATTTGCTAAGGTAGTTCCTGAGCGTTTTACCCAATACCGCGCCTGTGCTTTTAAACTCTTCTTCTAAGAATAGCGCAGGTTACCCATTTCCCTGGTGTTGGCGCAGTATTCGCGCACCCCGGCCTCGGTCGGGGTCATTTTTTTCCAGCGTCCGAAACCCATTCCCGTAACACGTCCACGTCGTTCCGCCACTCTTGCTTCAGCTCGTCAATCCATTCCTGAACGTTGTCCCACCAGGCTGGCAGCTCCGGACTTTGAATCTGTTTCGCCAACTGCTGTAAATGTACCAACCCCACAGAACCTGCCGCGCCTTTAATCTTGTGCCCCTCTTCCGCTATCCCTTTCTGATCGCGCGCCATCATGTTGGAGTCCAGCACGTCCAGATAGCCCGGCATCATCTGCTCGAACATCTCCATGCTCTGGTAAATCAACTGCGGGCCCACCAGCTCGATATATTGCTCAAGCATGGTGACGTCCAGTAATCCCAGTTTCTTCTCGTCCACTTTTCTTTCCTCGGCTTCGTCTTGCTGAAAGTCCCAGTATTTTTTGATGATGGCGGTCAGCGCCGGCACGGCCAGCGGTTTGCTCAGCACGTCATCCATCCCGGCATCCAGATACTCTTTTTTGTCCTTGAGCACGTTGGCGGTCAACGCGACCAGCGGCGGCAAATGTTGCTTGCCATGACGCTGATGGATCTCACGGGCGACATCCAGGCCCGTCATATCCGGAAGCTGAATATCGAGCAACACCAAATCAAACTCTTCAGGGTCGAACATGGCGAGTGCTTCTTCACCCGTCATCGCCACCTCAACGCTGTTACCGAGCTTTTCCAGCACCGAGCGGGCAACCACCACGTTAAGCTCGATGTCTTCAACCAGCAGCACGTGAAGCGCAGGAAGCGGCATATCATCCGCTGGCTGCTGATCTTCCGGCTGCTCAGCGATACGTGGGGCATTCACCGTCAGGGTAAAGCAGGAACCTGTGCCAGGCGCGCTGTGAACCGTAATATCACCGCCCATGCTCTGCGCCAGCCGACGTGAAACGGCCAGGCCAATCCCGGTCCCGGTGGCAGGCTTGCCGCCATGCTGGTCTTTCACCTGGTAATACATGGCAAAAATCTTGTCCTGCTCGTCCTGCGGGATCCCCATACCGGAGTCTTCCACTTCGAAGCGCAGGCAGTCTTCGCCCAGATACGCCACGCGAACAATAATGCTGCCCTTCTGGGTGAACTTCACCGCATTGCCGATCAGGTTCCACAGGATCTGCCGCAGGCGCGTGCCATCGGTCATGATTTTGTGAGGCAACGGCAGTTGCGGGTCGAGCACAAACTTCAGTTCTTTCGGCTGGGCCAGCAGCCCGGAGAGGTTTTCCAGATCGGCAAGGAAGCCGGTAAAATCCACCGGCTGAATATCCAGCTGGACCTTACGCCGCTCGATTTTGTCCATCTCGATCACATCGTTAAAGATATTGCCGAGGGTGATTGCCGACACGTGGATGGTTTTCAGGTATTTGAGCTGCTCCTGATTTAAATCGGTATCCAGCAAAATACGGCTCAGGCCGACGATGCCATTTAGCGGCGTACGAAGCTCGTGGCTGATTGTGGAGATAAATGTGGTCTTTTCCCTGCTGGCATTCTCTAAAGCGTCCTGGTAGCGCTTACGTTCCGTTATATCGCGTCCGAAGCCCATCAGCCCACTGCGTTTACCAATGCGGTCGTAATAAGGCACCTTACGAATTTCGAAGCAGGCTTTGCGCCCATCCGGATACTGCAACCACTGCTCGTACGTTAACGACACGTTGTGACGGAAGACTTTATCGTCAGTCTCCAATACCTTAGTGGCGGCATCTTCGTCGTACACATCGCGTGGCGTCAGCCCAATCAGTTGCTTTTCGCTTTTTCCCGTCAGCAATTCCATCGCGCGGTTACAGCCGGAGAACTGTTGATCAATGTTGCGATAGAAGACCAGGTCGGGTGATGCATCCAGGAATGAGCGCAGGAAGGAGGATTGTTGCTCAAGTTCGATCTGCGCTTCCTCGCGCCGGGCCATCTCCTCCTTCAGCTTGGCCATCACCTGCAAACGCGCCTCTTCAGCTTTGATACGGTCAGCAATTTCGTGATTCAGCTGAGTGATGTTTTCTTTCATCTGCTGATTCAGCTCAAGATCGCGGTGACGCATCTCTTCCAGCTTATCGACCAGCCGCGACAGGCGCTGCCTCGACTCCTCAAGCTGCTCAACGACGACTGAGAGAAAATAGACCGCCCACGGCGTAATCAACAGGCCAAAAAACACCGATCGAACCATATCGATACTTTCGACATGACCGCGCAATACCATGGTGACCGCCATCTGGACGATCATCGCCAGGACCACCAGCGCTGAAGCCAGCAACAATGAGAAGCGGACCAGTCCCAGCTTGACCATCAGGTCGACATAATATTGTGCTAAGAGACGAATTTGTTTCATAAAAGATTCCTTCCGGGCCAATAGTCCCAATCATACCGTAAAAGCTTAAAAGACCCACGTAACCTGTACAAAGCATCAGCGCACCAGGCTGGTGCAGCACCCGCGCTGAATGACTGCTTACGCACTCACTTATTCAAAGAAATAAACGGACCTTAACGGATTTCTGCTACGGCGCGCGGTTAAACAAGCCCGGCACGATCGCCTTACTTCGCCCTGGTTGAGAGCGGTTGTGGCGAATTGTTAAGGAGGACTTTCACCGGCACGTTTGGCATAAAATTGCGATCGCTTATCTGCCTGCAAGCTGCGTCTTTGCTGGATCCACAGCATAAAAACCGCCTGCCTGAAAATGAACCTGTCGTCGCCCGAATTTTTTGTCATCTTTCTGTCACCCTGAGGCTGGACGCTTTATTGAACTGCATAATCTGCTGGTCGGTTCTTCTACTGGTTTTCCTCACTGAACTGGCTAATTCATAGTGATAGGGCGATCTTTGCGCTCTTAACCCTTTACCCTATCGAATAACAATTCACATTAAGTGAGAACTTACTCATTGCGATGATGATTAATTTTACTAATGATGGGCGGCTGTTTAATTCAAATAAGCGTACGGGATAAAAACAGTATTTTTCAGTAAATAGCGTATAATTGTCAGAACATTCTCCTACCAATAACCCCAGCACCAGCATGGTGCAGAGATATGGCGCCTGCACTACAGTGAGACAGCTCACACTTATTGCGGTCTTTGCCTTGCAGGGTTTAGTAGAAAAAACGGCGACAAATCCTTACACATCAATAGCCTGAGCTGTCATAAGGTCGCAAAAGCCTCAGTAAGAACGCTATTTGACCTGAGTACGCTTTCCCGATAAGTTGGAAATCCGCTGGAAGCTTTCCCGACGGGCCAGTGTCTCGGCATATCTATGCAGCAAGAAGACTCCCTCGTGATGCAAGTTATCTCCCTTTAAGAGATTCGGAAATTTGAGAGCAGCCCCCCTTCAAGGACGTCAGGAAAAAAGTCTGGAGAGGTAACGCTCGGGGTAACGGCGTCCGCATTAAGCGGTCAGGAAAAATGAGACAGAGCCTGAGAGAGACTCCTCAGATGCACTCTGTGCTTGAAACACTATAGGTAATGTCACAAAGAAGTTGAGGAGGCCTCCGATGTCCAACACAAAACCTTTTCCCTATGGCTTGTACGATCCTTCAAGAGACAGCGATAGCTGTGGCGTAGGTTTTCTGACGCGTAAGGACGGCGAGCAAACTCATGAGATCCTGCAGATGGCCCATAGCGCCTTGTGCACGGTACCTCATCGCGGGGGTATGTCGGCGGAAGGCGTCGGTGACGGTGCTGGCGTCAACGTGGACATCTCTTTGCACTTCTTCCGCAAAATTACCGGCCAACAGCTTGAAGCGGGTCGCTTTGGCGTCGGCAACTTCTTCGTGCCTAAAGACGTTGAACTGCGTGCCAATGCGGAACGTCTGGTTGAAGATACGCTTGCAGCCTATGGCCTGCCTGTTCTGCTGAAGCGCGACCTGCCACTCGATGGTAGCGTGCTGCGTCCTGCTGCGCTCTCTTTCCAGTTGCCGATCGTCCAGTGGGTGTTTACTGCCCCGCAGGATGTCGACACGCAAAACGAATTCGAAAAACGCATCTACCGTGCCTTGCTGGACATCGAAGCGCGCGCCTTTACCGAAAGCCAGTTTGGCGGGCTCTATCCGCTGTCGCTTTCTTCGCGCACGCAGGTTCTGAAGGCCCGTCTGAATTCCAATGAAGTGATCCCTTACTTCAAGGATCTGACCGATCCGGATCATCAGGTGCGTGGGTTGTTCTTCCATACCCGCTTCTCAACCAACACCGATCCGCACACCACCATGGCGCAGCCTTTCCGGCTGATGGCCCACAACGGCGAGCTGAACACCGACCGTAAAAACCGTATTGCTGAGTCTGCGCTGGCGCTGGCTCGCGGCAAGAAAATTGTTCGCCCGAAAGGACAGTCCGACAGCTCGCGTCTGGATCAGAGTATCCAGAGCCGCCTGATGGAAGATAACCTCGACCTGATCAATGCCGTGGTGTCGATGATGCCGCCGGCGTGGGAAAACGATCTCACCCTGTCGACCGAAGTCCGTGCGATGCTGGAGTACTTCTCTTTATATGAAGAGAAAAACGATGGCCCGGCCGCGCTGATCTTCGGTAACGGTGAAGTGATTGGCGCGCGTCTGGACCGTCTGGGCCTGCGCCCACTGCGCTCTGTGGAAACCGCCGAGTATATCGGTGCGATGTCAGAAGCCGGTCAGATCGCCTTCCCACCGGAAAGCGTATTACGCCGTGGCCGTATCGAAGCGGGCGGCATGCTGTATTACGATCACAGCGAAAAGCGCAGCTACACCACGCTGGAAGCGCTGGAAAAACTGGCTGCTGAAAAAGACTACCCGGCACTGGTTGAACAGGCCCGTGTCATGCTGGAAGAATTGCCTGTGGTTCCTGCTGAAGAGCAAGGTTCACCGCTGCGCTACAGTGGTGACCTGAAAACTTATCAACGGTTTGTGGCTTACTATTACAACCAGGAAAGCTTCAAATTCATGATGGACCCGATGCTGAACACCGGCGCAGAGAAAATTTCTGCCATGGGTTACGGCAACGCGATCAACGGTCTGTCCGATCATGAAGGCGGGATGGCGCACTACTTCTCTCAGCGCTTTGCTCAGGTAACTAACCCACCGTTAGACTCGATCCGTGAAGTTGACGGCATGACCTTGCGCGTTGCGCTGGGTGCTAAGCCGCATCTGGGCCGCAGCAAAGGCCGTCAGATTATCGTGCCGACCCCGATCCTGACGCATCTGGATATGCTGCAGCTGCGTGAACAGAATGTCGCCCCTTATGCGCGTTTCGATATGCTTTACATCCCGGTGGTGGGCACAGAGCCACAGAACCGTATCGACAATGCCAACGCCCTGGAAAAAGCCATTGATGACCTTGCTCAGCAGGTTGTCGACTTTGCCCGTGAGCAAGGCGGTATCGCGGTTCTGACTGACCGTCATATCTCTTCTACCCGTGCCGGTATCCCGATGCTGTTGATGGTGTCTGCCATTAACCAGCGCCTGGTTCAGGAAGGCTTGCGTCTGGACGTTTCTCTGGTGGTTGAAAGTGGCCAGAGCATCTCCTCGCACCATATCGCGGCAACCCTCGGTTTCGGCGCGTCGGCCGTTTACCCTCTCGGCGTGCAAATGCGCGCAGAAGAGAAGTACGGCGAAGGCGAAGAAGGCAATAAAGCATTCAAACGCTATGCCAAAGCCGCTGAAAAAGCCCTGATGAAAACCATGGGTAAAGTCGGCCTTTGTACCGTTGAAAGCTACAGCTGCGGTGAGTTCTTCGAGCCAAACTTCCTTAATACCGACGATCCGGTACTGAGAAAGTACTTCCCGAACATTAAAACCCCGGTTGGCGGCGCTGGCTTTGCCACAATCGCGCAGATGGCCGTAGACTGGCACCAGAGCGCCCTGAAAATTCAGGGTGAGTCAGAAGTGCCGTTGTTGGGTCTGTTTAAAGAGCGTGCGGAAGGTGCCGGTCACTCCTACGGTACCATTGCTGTGCGTACCTTTATTGATATGACAGAGCAGCCGATCCGTTTTGCTGATAAGCCACGCGATGAAGATCAGTTCATCCGTTTGCTGACGCTGGCGAAACTGGATAATGCCTTCAATATCAAACCCAGCGCTTTTGCGGACACCAGCTTTGAACGTATCCCAAATGACGTGATTGATAACTTCACCATCACGCCGGACTATCGCGAATTCTCCAGCCTGATGCTGCAGGAACGTAAACGTCGCCCGGCGGCGCTGCGTGACATTCTGACCTTCCCGGCCGATCTGACCCACGTCGACAGCCAGGCAGAGTTTGCCCGTAAACTGGGTCGCTACTCGCTAACCAACAATGGTTTTGCGACCCGTGGTCTGGCATGTGAAGCCACCGAAGGCCGTGAAGGTCACTTCACGCTGCGCCTGACCGACAGCATCGTTGGTCTGAAGCCAGAGAACGAGCGCCTTGCGGCACTGTTCAGCGCACTGAAAACCCGTTTCACCGATGAGATCGGCGAAAGTGAGATTGTGGCTGGTGGCCTGCAGCTTGCCGCAACCGGCAAAGCGGCTGAGTACCTGTCACGCATCTTCACCTCGGCCCCTTCTCTGCCGCTGAACGAAATTCAGCCTGCCAGCGAAATCACCCGCACCTTTGCTTCCGGTGCGATGAGCCACGGTGCGCTGGTTGCGCCGGCTCACGAAGCGGTGGCACACGGCACCAACATGGTTGGTGGCATGAGCAACTGTGGTGAGGGTGGCGAGCACTATTCCCGTCACGGCACTATCCGTGCATCACGCATTAAGCAGCTGGCTTCCGGTCGCTTTGGCGTGTGGGCTGCGTACCTTGCGGACCCGATGCTGGAAGAGCTGGAGATTAAAATCGGTCAGGGCGCGAAACCTGGCGAGGGCGGTCAGCTGCCTGCGGCGAAAGTCACGGTTGAAATTGCTGCGGCCCGTGGCGGTACGCCTGGCGTGGAGCTGGTTTCCCCTCCTCCGCACCACGACACCTACTCGATTGAGGATTTGGCGCAGTTGATCCACGACTGCAAGGCAGCTCGCGTGCGCGTCATCGTTAAACTGGTTTCCTCTGAAGGCATTGGCACCATCGCCGTCGGCGTGGCAAAAGCCGGTGCGGACGTTATCAACGTCGCGGGCAACACCGGTGGTACCGGTGCGGCTTCGGTTACCAGCCTGAAATACACCGGACGCGTGGCGGAAATCGGCATTGCCGAAGTGCATCAGGCGCTGTGCGCTAACGGCCTGCGTGAAAAAGTTCTGCTTCGCTGCTCCGGCGCGCAGCAAACGGGCAGCGACGTCGTGAAATCTGCCCTGTTGGGTGGCGACAGCTTCGAATTCGGCACCACCGCGCTGATGATGCTGAAATGCGTGATGGCGAAAAACTGTAACGTGAAATGCCCGGCCGGCCTGACCACCAATGCCGAAGCCTTTGATGGCGATCCCCGTCAGCTGGCGCAGTACTTTATGAACGTCGCGCATGAAGTGCGTGAGATTCTGGCGCGCCTTGGCCTGCGTTCGCTGCGTGAAGCGCGCGGTCGCTCTGACCTGCTGCACCTGATGGATCACCCACTGGAAGTCGGCAAGCTGGACTTCCGTGCCATGCTGACCGTGGTACCCGAACTGAAAATCGCCCGTCCGGTCTATCTGGAAAAAGATTTCGAGCTGGACAACGGCTGGGTCGATCAGCTGAAACTGGAGCTGGTCGATCAGGGCCAAACCGATATTCAGTTCGGCAATGGCATCACGCTGAACAACCGCAACAAAAGCGTTGGCGGACAGTTGGCCATCGATATCGAGCGCCTGCTGAACCACACGCTGGATGCTGCTCAGCTGAGCAAAATCCCTGCAGCATTGCTGGACGATCGCGGACGCCGTTATCTGGCACCCAATACCGTCAATATCTCTACCTCAGGATCGGCCGGTCAGTCCTTCGGCGTATTCTGCAACGACGGTATGCAGCTGAAGCATTACGGCACCTGTAACGATGGCGTCGGTAAAGGCCAGTGCGGTGGCGAAATTGTGGTGATGTCGCCTGGCGGCGGCTCGCAGGATGCTGAAGGCAACGTGTTGATCGGTAACTTCGCGCTGTTTGGCGCTACCGGTGGACGCCTGTTTGTGCAGGGCCAGGCGGGTGACCGCTTCGCAGTCCGTAACTCAGGTGCAACGGCCGTGGTTGAAGGCGTTGGCGATTTCTGCTGTGAATATATGACCAATGGCGCGATCCTGAACCTGGGCACTTACGGCACCGGTTTCGGTAACGGCATGAGCGGTGGCTTTGCTTACCAGTACGACCCGTACGGCACGCTGGCAGGTTCAGCAGCCGGAGACTCCGTGCTGTTTGGCTGCATCGCTGACGACAATGAAATGGCGCGCGTGCACAAGGACGCGGTGCTGACGATGCTGAACTGGCATCTGGAAGCGACCCATTCACCTCGTGCAGCCTGGCTGCTTGAGCACTGGGAAACCGAGTGCCAGCACTTTGTCTTTGTGATGCCGCGCTCCCTGCTGTTGTACCAGGAAAGCACCGAGATCCTGAAGGCCAAAACCCGTAAGGATCTGCTGGAAGAGCTTTCAACCGCGCTGGCAAGCCATCAGGTTGCCAAGTTCAAAGCGGCCTGGCGCAGCAAGAAAACGATTGCCAATGGAGTGGTACCTGAATACGGTGCAACTGACACGCAAGATATGTTTGTGCTGCTGAACAACTATACCGTGCTCAGCTTTGCACAGCAGTTGGCGCTCTCCCGCCTGCCGAAAGGTACGCCGGTAGAAGATGCCGCGGTAGAAAAAGCCGTACGTAACCTGTTAATGACAGAGGACTTCGCACTGATCAGTAAGCTGCAGCGTCACGCACGTTCAGCGATTGAAAATTACAGTGATGATGAACTGGCCTGCCTGATTGCAGCCAAACGTATGGCGGACTACAAGGCTGCCCTGACGCAACGTAACATCCGCTCGATGGACAGCCTGGCGACTTATGGTTGGATCATTTATCAGGATGCGCGTAACAGAGAAGTGCTGGGCGGACTGCCTGACTTCGAAGAGCTGTTTGCTCGCGCCGCACTGCCTGAAATCGCTGCAGCCGTCGGGAAATTATCCTGACGGTTTACCGGACTGAATGTGACTATCTACTGAACACGACGAAACGGGATTGAGTACAGATAACCCATGAAAATTCCTTACATTCCTGAAGACGCGCCATTCAATGGCGACCAGAAATACTGGCTGGCGGGGTTTCTCGCCGGGCTACACTCACGCCTGCTGGTACTGGAAGACAGCAAGCAGGTTGCCAGCGGTACCAGTTCTGCGGCAACCACGCAGTTGCATATCCTGTTTGGCTCGCAGACCGGTAATGCCGAAGCGCTGGCACAGAGCGCAGCGAAAGCTGCCCGTGCTCAGGGTCTGGTGCCTGTGGTGCAGGGCCTGGGTGAAGTGGATATCGACGTGTTCGCGACCATGCGTCACGTGCTGGTGATCACCTCAACCTACGGCGAAGGCGAAATGCCTGACAACGCCCAGCTGTTCTGGCAGGCCATTTCTGCCAGCACCGCCCCGCGTCTGGAGCAGATGCACTTTGCCGTACTGGCTATCGGTGATACCGGCTATGATGGCTTCTGCCAGGCCGGTAAATTCATCGATATGCGCCTTGAGCAGCTCGGCGCGAAACGCGTCAGCGACCGTATTGATTGCGACATTGATTACGAAGAGCCTTCTAATCAGTGGATCTCTACCTCTATGCCACAGTTTGCCGCCAGTGCCGGCAGTAGCGGTACCGCGCTGGAGAATTTACCGGAAGCCCCGGTGATCCCTGGCAGCAACAAGCAGAATCCTTATGCCGCAGCACTGATCACCAATAAGCGTCTTTCTGGTGATGAATCAGGCAAAGATATCCGTCACTTCGAATTCGATTTGACCGACAGCGGGCTGAAGTACGAAGCCGGCGATGCGCTGGGCGTGATCCCGGTCAATGACCCTTCGCTGGTAAAACTGCTGCTGACTCAGCTGAACTCGGATTACGATACGCCGGTTTCAGGCTTCGACAGAACGCTGGGCGACCTGCTGACCTATCAGTTTGAGATCTCTGAGCCTTCGCGTAAGCTGATTGAATGGGTTGGCCAGAACACCACTAACCAGGAACTGCGCCACGTTCTGCAGCATGACGACAAGGACGCGCTTGGCGTCTGGTTGTGGGGCAAAGACACGCTGGACCTGCTGCAACTTGAGCTGACCCGCTCGCTGAGCATTCCAGAGTTCGTTGCGCTGCTGCGCCCATTACAGCACCGTGCTTACTCCATCTCTTCAAGTTCGAAGGCGTACCCAAATCAGGTTCACCTGACTATCGCCACGCTGCGTTACCACAGCACTGGCCGCCCACGTAGCGGCGTATGCTCTGCTTACCTGGCGGAGCGTGTCGGTCGCGGTGAAAAACCGGCTATCTTTATTTCGCCGAACAAAGCGTTCCGCGTGCCGGCGAACAACGATGCGCCATTGATTATGATTGGTCCGGGGACCGGTATCGCGCCATTCCGCGCCTTCCTGCAGGAACGTCAGGCTGCCAGCGCGAAAGGCAAAAACTGGCTGTTCTTTGGTGACCAGCATCAGGAACACGACTTTATCTATAAAGACGAATTGCTGGGCTGGCAGGAAAGCGGCTTACTGACGCGTCTGGATTTGGCCTTCTCCCGCGACCAGTCGAAGAAAATCTACGTACAGAGTCGCATGCTTGAGCAAGGTGCAGAGCTGTTTGCCTGGCTGGAACAAGGCGCCTACTTCTACGTCTGTGGTGATGCATCACGCATGGCGAAGGACGTGGATAAAGCCTTGTATGAGGTGATTACTCAGTTCGGTGGGATGTCTGTAGAGCGCGCGGCCGACTATGTTGACCAGCTCAAAAAAGAAAAACGTTACCTGCGAGATGTTTACTAATCTCAGCGATAAAAAAACGGGCCGAAAGGCCCGTTTTTTATTTCACGACGCGTAACGCCGGTCGACCACCGCGCGGTGGCGGGTCGTTGTCCGGATTGTCATCATCGTTCTGCACGCTGTCATCCGGGCGATCGCCGTCGATAACAGACATCACCGTTTCTGGCGTGTCGTTCTGCTCTGAATCCGGGTTATATTCCCCGGCTTCTTCGTAAACCGGCTCAGGCTCAAACATCGTACCTGCACCGTTTTCACGTGCATAAATAGCCATCACTGCCGCCAGAGGAACCGTAACCTGACGAGGCACGCCGCCAAAGCGGGCGTTGAAAGTCACCTCATCATTACCCAGTTCCAGGTTGCCGACCGCACGCGGAGCGATGTTCAGAACGATCTGACCATCACGCGCATACTCAAGAGGCACCATCACACCTGGCAGATTGATATCCACGACCAGGTGCGGGGTTAGCTGGTTGTCCAGCAGCCAGTCATAGAACGCCCGCAGAAGGTACGGGCGACGAGCGGTAAGTTGCGACATTTCCATCGTAATCAGCCCCGTGTTTGCAGGCGCATTTCACGTTCCGCTTCCGTCAGGGAAGCCAGGAAGGAATCACGCTCGAAGACACGCGTCATATAGCCTTTCAGCTCTTTAGAACCTGCGCCGACCAGCTCAATGCCCATCTGCGGCAAACGCCACAGCAGCGGTGCCAGGTAGCAATCAACCAGGCTGAACTCTTCGCTCATAAAGAACGGGGTACGGGCAAACAGAGGGGCGATCGCCAGCAGCTCTTCACGCAGCTGCTTACGCGCGGCTTCTGCTTCCTGCGCCGTGCCGCTCTCGACCTTACGCATCAGGCTGTACCAGTCTTGCTCCACGCGGTGCATCATCAGACGGCTTTCACCACGGGCAACCGGGTAAACCGGCATCAATGGTGGATGCGGGAAGCGCTCATCAAGGTATTCCATGATGATACGGGATTCGTACAACGTCAGTTCACGATCAACCAGCGTTGGGACGGTACGGTACGGATTGAGGTCAATCAGATCCTGGGGCAGGCTATCCATTTCTACCTGCTCGATCTCTACGCTAACACCCTTCTCCGCCAGCACGATACGAACCTGGTGGCTAAAAATGTCAGTAGGACCAGAAAACAGCGTCATTACCGAACGTTTGTTGGCAGCGACAGCCATGTAAACCTCCAAGTTTATCCAGAAAATTACTGCGCAAGCCCGCCAGGTGGCGACTAACCTGCTTAATAGAGTGCCATTAGCATGATGTGAAGCCGAACCAGCATCCACTGAGGATTTCATGCATCAATGCTCTGCTAATGCGCGCAAAGTGACACACAGTTTACCAGATTTTAGACAGCTTGTGGGGGCGGGAACGCGGATTTGACGGGAAAAGGGTAAACCCCGTCGCGATTTCCATCATTATGCCGATGGCGGAAAAGAAAAAACCCGGTGCAAGCACCGGGTTTTTCGATAATCGACTCTGCCGAGGCAGAATAAATTAACGCTTGGAGAACTGAGGACGACGACGTGCTTTACGCAGGCCGACTTTCTTACGTTCTACCTGACGAGCATCACGAGTCACGAAGCCTGCTTTACGCAGTTCGCCACGCAGTGATTCGTCAAACTCCATCAGAGCGCGTGTGATACCGTGACGGATCGCACCAGCCTGACCAGAGATACCACCACCTTTAACAGTGATGTACAAATCGAATTTACCAACCATGTCCAACAGTTCCAGCGGCTGACGAACTACCATGCGGGCAGTTTCGCGACCGAAGTACTGTTCTAAAGAACGCTGGTTAATAACGATGTTACCGCTACCCGGCTTGATAAAGACGCGTGCGGAAGAGCTTTTGCGGCGACCAGTGCCGTAGTTTTGATTCTCAGCCATTGCCTGTAATCCCGATTAAATGTCAAGAACTTGCGGTTGCTGTGCCGCATGGTTGTGCTCGTTGCCCGCGTAAACTTTCAGTTTACGGTACATAGCACGACCCAGCGGGCCCTTTGGCAGCATGCCCTTAACCGCGATTTCAATCACACGCTCAGGACGGCGAGCAATCATCTCTTCGAAGGTCGCTTGCTTGATACCACCGACAAAGCCGGTGTGATGGTAATAAATCTTATCGGTACGCTTGTTACCGGTTACGGCAACTTTCTCAGCGTTAAGAACGATAATATAATCACCGGTATCAACGTGCGGAGTATATTCCGCTTTATGCTTACCGCGCAGGCGACGAGCCAGTTCGGTCGCTAAACGACCTAAAGTTTTGCCAGTTGCGTCAACAACAAACCAGTCACGTTGGACCGATTCTGGCTTAGCTGTAAAAGTTTTCATTTAAAAGCTTACCCAAATTAAGTTACACGTTGGTGAAATCCCAAACGCTTGAATAAACGGTTGAGGCTCACACGACCATCTTGACCAGCAAGCCCACCCCTTCGGATAGAGTTACTGGAACACAAAGAGTTTTGGGAAAAAAACCTTTGTTGTAACGTGGGGTCGCAAGATTATAGAGAAGTCGACCACAAAGCGCGACCCTTTTCTTACAATAATTGCACCCCGGTGCCCCGCCCTGGCTTGCTTCAGGGCAAATGCGCCAGCCGGAGGTACTCTTCGCTTTGCATCTCCTGCAAGCGGGAGACGCAGCGTTGGTATTCGAACTTCAGCCGCGCGCCTTGGTATATCTCAAACAGCGAGGCTTCGGCGGAGACCACTAGCTTAACATGCCGCTCGTAGAACTCATCCACCAATGCCAGAAAACGTCGCGCCTGGTCCTCCGTTTTGTAGATCATCACCGGCACGTTATACAGCAATACGCTATGAAAACGGCGCGACAGCTCGATGTAGTCATGTTGACTGCGCCCTTCACCGCACAGCGTTTTGAAGTCCATCGCCACCACGCCTTCCGCCATGCCCTGGGTCGGCAAAGAACGGTGATTAATCTCCAGCACCGGTTTGTCGCTGCGCGCGACACCAGCCAGCGCCACGAACATCCGCTCCATCTCTTTGCTGGTGTCGTCATTTAAGGGCGTCATCCACAGATGGGCTGAGGTCAGCGTGCGCAAGCGGTAATCAATGCCGGCATCCACGTTCATGATTTCGCAATGCTGCTTAATCATTTCAATGGCAGGCAGAAAACGCGCGCGCTGCAGGCCATTGCGATAGAGATCGTCAGGCGGAATGTTTGAGGTCGCAACCAGCGTAATCCCTCTGGCGAACAGCGCTTCCATCAGCGTGCCCAACAGCATCGCGTCGGTAATGTCTGACACAAAGAATTCGTCGAAGCACAGCAGGTCGGTTTCGCTTTTGAAACGATCGGCGACAATTTGCAGCGGATCGCTTTGTCCCTGAAGCTCAGTCAGCTCCTGATGGACGCGTAACATAAAGCGGTGAAAGTGCAGACGCTGCTTACGCTCTCCAGGAATTGCCTGAAAAAACATATCCATCAGCCAGGTTTTCCCACGGCCGACACCGCCCCACATATATAAGCCCCGGGCCGCCGCCGGCGCCTCGGTTTTTCCTTTGCCCATCAGCTTGTTCAACTTGCCAAAAAGTCCTTTCGCAGGCTGGGCAGAAACCGGCTGAACGCGAGTCAGCGCCTGATAAATTCCGTCAAGGCGCGTCATGGCGTCGAGTTGTACTGCATCAGGCTGGAATTCGCCTTTTTCCAGCGCCTGCTGGTATCGCGCCAGAGGAGACATCGTTTGCATAATTTATTCACATTCCCTGAAAAATTCGGTGCGTCAGGTGGTTGATTGTCGAAAAAAAGGCCGCTATACACTAAGCGATGCAGCCTCAGGATTCCACTTCCATCAGATTAGCGGTTATAGTGGCAGGTAGTGAACTGGCGTTGGCCAGTAGCCCTTACGGAACAACGAAGACAACACGGGAGTTATTATGACCTGGGAATACGCGCTTATTGGCTTGGTAGTTGGATTAATCATCGGCGCGGCGGCCATGCGTTTTGGCAACAAAAAGCTTCGCGAGCAGCGGAGCCAGCAGTACGAACTGGAAAAAACGAAAGCAGAGCTGGCCGACTATCGTGAAGAGCTGACCAGCCACTTTGCACAGAGTGCTGAATTGCTGGACAACATGGCGCGCGATTACCGCCAGCTGTATCAGCATATGGCGAAAGGGTCTAATGACCTGCTGCCAAACCTGCCGGGTGAGAAAAACCCGTTTGCTTATCAGCTGACTGAATCAGAAGCGGATAACGATCAGGTCCCGGTTCAGATGCCACGTGACTACCCGGACAGCGCTTCAGGCCTGCTTCGCGGTGACCGTGCAGCACAGAAATAAGCAGAATGATTGAAGGGCGCTCAGCGCCCTTTTTTTCTTTTGCCGTAGCAACATCTGCACTCTGAGTTTTAGGTTAATACCTGAGTTCCCCCCCACCTTTTGTAGCGAGAGCGTCTTAGCGATGAAGAACAAATCCTTACTGTTAAGTGCATTGGCATTGAGTATTGGCATGAATCTGACCATTGCTCCCCAGGCGATGGCTACGCTCCCCGCGCAAATTGAGGGGCAACCGCTGCCAAGCCTGGCGCCAATGCTGGAAAAAGTGCTTCCTGCGGTCGTTAGCGTCCATGTGGAAGGCACCCAGACGGCTGCGCAGTCTCAGGAGATCCCTGAGCCGCTGAAAAAATTCTTTGGTCAGGGCCAGGACGGTGATTCCCAGCCGCAGCCATTCGAAGGTCTGGCTTCAGGCGTGGTGATCAACGCCGATAAGGGCTATGTGCTCACCAACAATCATGTGGTCAATGGCGCCAGTAAAATCAGTGTCCAGCTGAGTGATGGCCGTGAATTTGATGCCAAACTGATTGGTCACGATGAACAAACCGACATCGCGCTGATCCAGATCAGCGGCGCAAAAGGCCTGACGCAGATTAAAGTGGCGGATTCCGATCAGCTTAAAGTCGGTGATTTTGCCGTCGCCATTGGCAATCCATTTGGCCTTGGCCAGACCGCCACTTCAGGGATTGTCTCTGCGCTGGGGCGCAGCGGCTTGAATCTTGAAGGTCTGGAAAACTTTATTCAGACGGATGCCGCCATCAACCGCGGTAACTCCGGTGGCGCGCTAGTGAACCTGAATGGCGAACTGATTGGCCTGAATACCGCCATTCTCTCCTCCGCCGGGGGCAATATCGGCATTGGCTTTGCCATCCCAAGCAATATGGCGATGAACCTGGCTCAGCAGCTGATTGATTTCGGCAAAGTGAACCGCGGTCAGTTGGGTATTAAAGGCACTGAGATGACGGCGGATATGGCCAAAGCCTTCAATGTGGATGCCCAGCGCGGCGCGTTCGTCAATGAAGTGCTGCCAGGCTCTGCGGCGGCGAAAGCGGGCATCAAGGCCGGGGATATCATCACCAGTCTGGATGACAAGCCGATCGACAGCTTCGCTGCACTGCGGGTGAAAATTGGTACTACCGCACCGGGTAAAGACGTCAAGGTCGGCCTGATCCGGGAAGGTAAGCCGGTTAACGTTACCGTTAAACTGGATGCCAGTACGCAAACCTCGACCACGGCCGATCAGACCACTCCGGCTCTGCAAGGTGCTACCTTCATCGATGGCGCCGCGAAAGACGGAACCAAAGGCGTGGTAGTGGATGACGTGACCAAAGCCTCACCCGCTGAGCAATATGGCCTGAAAAAAGGCGATGTGATTATTGGCCTCAACCGCACCAAGGTGGCTAATCTGGCCGAGCTGCGCAAGCTGCTGGAAGCCAAGCCACCGCTGCTGGCGCTGAACGTGATCCGTGGCGATGCGAGTATCTATCTGCTTTTACGTTAAATCATGAAGCGGACACCTGCGTGTCCGCTTAACTCATGCTATCCTGCCAAACGTTCATTCACTCACCATTTAAAGCCATGTTTCCTAAACTATTGCGTTCAGTGCTTCTTGGCCTTGTAGTTGCGGGTTTGCTGCTGGCCGGCATGCCAGCATTGCGGATCGGCAGTGACTTTTTCTCGCACAAAGATGACAGCGCTAATGAAACGCCTGTCAGCTACAACTCTGCCGTGCGTCGGGCTGCCCCGGCGGTAGTGAATGTCTACAATCGCAGTGCCAATGCCTCTGCTGACAACCTCGAAATCCGCACGCTGGGATCTGGCGTGATCATGGATGGGCGTGGCTATATCCTTACTAATAAACACGTGATCAACGATGCCGAGCAGATTATCGTTGCGCTGCAAGATGGCCGCATCTTTGAGGCAATGTTAGTAGGTTCGGACAGCCTGACCGACCTAGCGGTGTTGAAGATCACCGCGTCCAGCCTGCCCGTTATCCCAATCAATCCCGCGCGCATTGCCCATATCGGCGATTTAGTGATGGCTATCGGCAACCCGTACAATATTGGGCAGACGGTGACCCAGGGGATTATCAGCGCCACTGGCCGCGTTGGTCTGAGCCCTTCCCGCTACCAGAACTTCTTACAGACAGATGCTTCCATCAACAAAGGGAACTCGGGCGGCGCCTTGATTAACTCTCTCGGTGAACTGATGGGAATCAATACGCTGTCGTTTGATAAGAGTAACGACGGTGAAACGCCGGAAGGCATTGGCTTTGCCATCCCTACGGCACTGGCTGCGAAAATCATGGATAAGCTTATTCGCGATGGTCGCGTAATCCGTGGGTTCATCGGCATCAGTGGCCGTGAAGTACCGCAAATGCACGGACAAAACAGCAGCCTGGATCATATTCAGGGCATTGTGGTGACCAATGTTTCTCAGGGAGGCCCGGCAGCCAAAGCGGGTCTGCAAATCAATGATGTGATCACCAACGTGAACCATAAACCGGCTATTTCGGCGGTGGAAACAATGGATCAGGTTGCGGAGATTCGACCGGGAACCGTCATTGACGTGGATATCATTCGCAACGATCAAAAAATGACGCTGCCGATTACCGTGCTGGAATATCCGGGGAATTAAGCGGGAAGTGATGGAATGCAGGGCCAGACAGCGCTGGCCCTGTAGCAGGCTTATTTAACGAATTCTTCGCCCAAGGTAATGTCTTTCTTCAGCGTATCCAACATGCCGTCCAACGACTTCTGCTCAAAAGCGCTCAGCGTGCCGATTGGCTTGCGCTCAACGATGCCGTTTTTACCCAGCAGCAGCGGTTGTGAGAAGAAGCGAGCATGTGCGCCATCTCCCTCAACGTAAGCACATTCCACAACGTTGCTTTCACCGTTCAGAGCGCGTACCAGCGACAGACCGAATTTGGCCGCAGCCTGGCCCATCGACAGCGTCGCGGATCCGCCACCTGCTTTCGCCTCAACCACTTCGGTACCCGCGTTCTGGATACGTTTCGTCAGATCGGCCACTTCCTGTTCAGAGAAGCTGACGCCTGGGATCTGGGAGAGCAGAGGCAAGATAGTCACGCCTGAGTGTCCACCCACTACCGGGATGTTCAGCTCGGCAGGATTTTTGCCCTTCAGCTCAGCGACGAAGGTGTTGGAACGGATGATATCCAGCGTGGTAACGCCAAAAAGTTTGTTTTTATCGTAAACGCCGGCTTTTTTCAGCACTTCCGCAGCAATCGCGACCGTGGTGTTAACCGGGTTAGTGATGATACCTATCAACGCCTTAGGGCAAGTGCTGGCAACCTGTTCAATCAGATTACGAACAATACCGGCGTTAACATTGAACAGATCGGAGCGATCCATGCCTGGCTTACGCGCCACGCCAGCGGAGATCAGGACCACGTCAGCGCCTTTCAGCGCCGGCGTTGCGTCTTCGCCACAGAAACCTTTGATATTGACTGCGGTAGGGATATGGCTCAAATCAACAGCTACGCCAGGCGTAACGGGAGCGATGTCGTACAGAGAGAGGTCGGAACCCGCCGGAAGCTGGGTTTTTAGCAGAAGTGCGAGAGCCTGGCCAATACCGCCAGCTGCGCCGAGAACTGCAACTTTCATCCTGAACTCCTTATTATAGTGAGCGTAAAGTGCTGTGAATCCATCTGGTTATGAACATAGTCCAGCCTTCAGCGCTTTGCGATTGCTTTCATGTCGATCTGAGCGCTCACGCCCAAAACCGCTGAAGCAAATGATTAACCGCATAGGGTGCAAGGCCGCTCGTAGCCAGCGACAAACAGCACGATTCGGCCTTACATTACACCCTTAGCGCTAAGCAGAACAACATCAATTTAATAACAAATCGTTTACTTTTTGCGCTACATCCTTGTCTGAGCGGGCATTTTTTTTCCATCAAAAGTTTGGCATACTGTCACCCCTTCACCGCTCCCCCGCATAAAACACCCTGCCTTATTGCATAACCATTCATTTAATTGCATAATCACCGCCAGTCCCATCAGGGAATCCCCTTTATTTCTGACTCTTAAGCGGAAGCCTATGCGTAACCCATCAAAACAGGAAGACCTGATTAAAGCCTTTAAGGCTTTATTGAAGGAAGAGAAGTTCAGCTCGCAGGGCGAGATCGTCGCCGCTTTACAGGAAGATGGCTTCGACAATATCAATCAGTCTAAAGTCTCCCGCATGTTGACCAAGTTTGGTGCCGTGCGCACACGCAACGCCAAGATGGAAATGGTCTATTGCCTGCCTGCGGAACTGGGCGTGCCGACCACCACCAGCCCGCTTAAAAACCTCGTGCTGGATATCGACTACAACGATGCGTTGGTGGTAATCCATACCAGTCCGGGTGCCGCGCAGCTTATCGCTCGCCTGCTGGATTCCCTCGGCAAAGCTGAAGGGATCCTTGGCACCATTGCCGGCGATGACACCATCTTTATTACCCCTGCCCGCGCCTTTACGGTAAAGCAGCTGTTCGAAGCGATCCTGATCCTCTTCGAGCAAGAGTTATAAGCAGCAGCAATTAACGCCTGATTTTTAACCTAAGGCTAACCACCCCGTATCATCATCTTTTCTTAGAGCCGGCGCCTGCCGGCTTTAGCTTTTCTGCCCTTCCACGCCTCACTATTCAGCATGATGCACTGCCTCGCGGGCGACATGTCAGGCAGAAAAACCAGATACTCTCGTCTCATGGTGTGATCCACCACAAATAAGCGCACGAATGGCTAAAGTCACATATCCCTATGTTTTTACATGTATTTAACATGGATAGGGCAACTTATAAGCGTTTTTTATAACGTCTGGTTATTAAAATGCAGTTTTCGGTTAAAGTATCCCAACAAAACATTATTAGCACGCTATTAATTTTTTACGTTATTAGATCTATACTTGTTTTCGTGATGACAATCACACTAAACAAAAAGATAAAAACATACTACGAGGAAATAATCATGAACATTAAAACTACTGTTGCGGCTGTAACCGTTCTTTCTGCTCTCTCATTTGGTGCTTTTGCAGCTGAATCTGTTAATGCGGATCAGGCGCAAAATCTGCAATCAGTTGGCACCATCTCCGTAAGCGGCGTTGCCGGTTCACCGATGGACATCCGCCAGCAGCTGAATGCGAAAGCTGACGCTCAGGGCGCAAGTGCTTACCGAGTTATCGAGGCGTACAACAACGGTAACTACCACGCGACTGCAGAGCTGTACAAATAAGCAAAGATTACCCGGCAATACGGTATTAACGACTAAATAAAAACGATAACCCCAAGAATAATAAACGCTTTTTAGCCCTTTCGGTTACCGCTCAACCCTATCTGGAGCATCTATCATGAAAACCAAATTAGCAATCGCAGTACTCGGCCTGGCCTCAGTTCTTTCTTTCGGCGCCAGCGCCGCTCACCTGATAACTGATCAGCAGGCAAGCGAGCAGAACCTGCAGTCAATGGGCACCATTAGTGTCAGTGGTGTTGATGGCGCGCCAACCGATATCCGTCATGAGCTTTCTCAGAAAGCGGATCAGCAAGGTGCCAGCTCTTATCGTGTGATCGAAGCGCGTAACGATGGCAACTACCACGCCACCGCAGAGCTGTATAAATAAATTCTGATAAGTACAAAAAATTAGAAGGTGCCAGCACCTGCGTGTTGTCGAACGCGCGAATCCCTCTCGCTGGCTTGTCACTGCTACTGTAAGACATTCCTCGTCAGTATGACGAACCCTTTGGCCCCGCTTGTCGGGGCCCTTTTTGTTTCTGCTGACTAGCGAACGTTAAATCGGAGCTGCCCTTCCAGCTCCTCTTCTGCTTCATCAAACAGCAGGATTAACGCGCCATAACGCCGCTTCTGTCCGCTCCCCAAATGTACAAATTCAATTTCCAGGGGTAATGGCAACAGCGTCACCGCGTCCCATAAGCTGTCCAAATCCTTCACATTCAGATCGGCCAGCGCAAACCGTTCGCTGAACTGGCGGTAGAAGTGTGCCTGATCGACAATTTCATCAAAATCAAAAATCTCTGTTCTCATGCTAGCCGCTCCACGAGGCCCACGGTTGGGCGGCATACTGCCGCCCGGTGAGTTACAGTCCCCCAATATGCAGGGCTTTCACTTCTAAAAACTCTTCCAGTCCCAGCACCGAACCTTCACGTCCTAGGCCAGATTCTTTTACGCCGCCGAAAGGTGCCAGCTCCGTCGAGACGGCACACTCGTTAATGCCGACCATGCCACTCTCCAGTGCCGCCGACACGCGGAACACACGCTGAAGGTTTTGCGTATAAAAATACGCAGCCAGCCCGAACTCGGTATCATTTGCCCGACGAATAACCTCGTCTTCCTCATCAAAACGGAAGCAGGCAGCCACGGGGCCAAAGGTCTCTTCTTTTGCCAGCTTCATCTTCTCGTTGGCTTCGGCTATCACCGTGGGCTGCCAGAAATTGCCACCCAGAACATGGCGGGCACCGCCAGTAACAATCTTGCCTCCGTGGGCGACCGCATCCTTGACGTGTTCTTCCACTTTCTCCAGCGCAGAAGCCTCTATCAGCGGCCCGACGATCACCCCTTCTTCCATGCCATTACCGACCTTCAGTTTTTTCACCTCATCAGCCAGCTGGCTGACGAAGCGGTCATAAACGCGGTTGTGGATATAGAAGCGGTTCACGCTGACGCAAACCTGGCCCGCGTTACGGAATTTATTGGCGATGGCGCCTTTCACCGCGGCATCAATATCGGCATCGTCAAACACGATATAGGGTGCGTTACCGCCCAGTTCCATCGAGACCTTTTTCATCGTCTCTGCGGCATTTCGCATCAACAGCTTGCCGACGGCGGTCGAGCCGGTAAACGAGATCTTCCGAACCGCCTTGCTGGCCATAATGGCATCGCTGATTGCATGGGTGTCGCCCGCGACAGCATTGAGAACTCCATCGGGTACACCGGCTTTCTTCGCCAGTGCCAGCAGCGCAAAGGCTGAAAGTGGGGTGTTGTTGGCGGGTTTGATAATGCCGGTACAGCCTGCGGCCAGTGCAGGACCAAGTTTGCGGGTCAACATTGCCATGGGGAAATTCCACGGTGTGATCGCGGCCACCACCCCAATCGGTTCCCGCGTGGCCAGGATCCGCGAGCCGGCTTTGGCAGGAGGAATGATCTCGCCGTTAGCGCGCTTGGCCTGTTCAGCAAACCATTGAATGAAGCTGGCGGCATACTCCACTTCGCCTTCAGCTTCCTTCAGCGGTTTGCCCTGTTCGGCGGTCATTAACTTGCCGAGCCAGGCTTTGTTGTCGATCATCAGCTGATACCAGCGGTTAAGGATTTCGCTGCGCTCTTTGGCTGTTTTAGCACGCCAGGCGGGGAAAGCCTTCTCTGCAGCCGCGATCGCCTGCTCTGTTTCGCTTTTACCGGCTTTGGCGACCTGGGCTACCACTTCACCCGTTGCCGGATTCAGTACATCGAAGGTGGCAGCGGTACGCAGCCACTTGCCATCACAAAAATAGCCGGTCTGGAACAGTTCGTGATCCTGAAGTAATGAGGTGCTCATCGTGTTCTCCTGAGGGGTTTGCCATCCTGATGGAATAAGTATAGATGGCACACTTTATCCCTGTATGAACCCGTCGGAGAGAAACGTGAATGGGAAAGCGCTGATACCGAACGGTATCAGCGTAAAGTCAGATTTGGATGAGGGTGTTCTGGTACTTTTTCAGCGTATTCGCCAGCCTTTTGACCGGCTCGGTTACGTTCAGCGGCGCGTCATAATGCACCAGCTTGCCCTGATAAGTGTCCAGCTCGGCCAGCAGCTGCTCGAAATAACGATGACGTTTTGCATCGGTTCTTGCGGCAATGACCTGATCGGCGGTATGCCGCAGCTGTTTATGGTAAGCCGATAAATCCTCATTAACCGGGATATCTGCATCCCGCAAACGCTGGTGCCCAATGATCAACGTCAGGGCAATGCGGAATTTATCGATATCACCAGGGAAAATGTTCAGCAACATAAAGAGCTGGTGATACAGCGCCGGCAGATGATTCTCACGACGGCGAGCCTGATTGGTGCTCATGGCGGCCACCGCGGCATACATAAAGCGATTCAGCAGGATGCGGCCGGTGCGGGCTTTCGACGTGTCCCGGATCAACAGGATCACCAGCAGCGCGAGGAAGCAGCCGATAGCCTGCCCCAACGCGTTATCCAGAAACGCGGTGACGTTAAAGGTCATCGGGTTATCCAGGGTAATAATGTTGATGGTGCCGACCAGACCACCCAAAGTACCAATCTGCCGCCGCTGGATCAGTATTCCACCGATAAATGCCATCACACCCAGCGAGATGCACAACAGCAGCATACTTTGCTGCGTTGACGGCATGATCACCATGTAATAGAGCGATCCGAGCGGGATCGCCACGATCATGCCGTAGAGGAAATCCTTCGCCATCATCAGGGGATTCGGCATACGCATCGCCAGTGCGGTGATCACCGCCAGCATGACCATCGCGCCGCTTCCGGAAGCCCAGCCGGTCCACAGCCAGAAAAGAGAGCCTACTGCGGTGGCCACAAACGTCCTGATACCGTTGATCATCGCATGGCGGGATTCGGCCGAACGCATCTTCACCACCGGCTCATCCTTCAGCACTTCCCGTTCGATACGGCTGATGCTGCTATTGGTATGGATGCCTTTTAACAACAACAGGTAGCGCGTGGCGGCGACTACCCAGTTCTGCAACGTAACCGGCGTGTTTTTGCTGCCACTGGTGGTGATAACCCGGCGCATAATCTTCATCCGCTTGTGGATGTCACCGATGTTTTCTACCGATTTATCAAAGAAGATATGGAACTGCGGCGGGACATACTCTTTTCGGCTGTCCTGAATCAGATAGGTTTCGGCGGCCTGGGTAATCAGCGCCAGCGAAAGGGTATTCAGCGCACGCATGCGCTCATCGATTTTCTGCCAGCGGCTGGACTCCATCATCAGGTTGCCCCGCATGCCGTTCAGCGCCGTGGTGCGGCGAACCAGGTTGGTCCACAGCCTGTCGACTTCTTCCTTGTCGCCGTGTGCGACACAAAGCTGCATCAGCTTGTACTGATCCACCAGCAGGGCATCAATTTCCCGGTCAATGTCCTGCTTCACCGAGCGCGGCGAAAACAGCATATCGGCGAGGATGGCGCAGACAATCCCGATGATGATTTCGCTACAGCGTTCCACCGCAAACTGCGGAGCCAGCAGTACTGAACCGTTCGCATCCACACTGACCACAATGATCAGCGCGGTGTAACCCGCCAGACCCAGCGCATAGGAGTTTTCAATTTTGATCAGGGAAGAGAGCCAGACGCAGAGTCCGGCCCACATGCAGCAAAGCAGCATCATTAACGCCGGTGCCCTGATGGTGGCGATCATGATGGTCAGTGCCGCAATACACCCCAGGAAGGTGCCGATGATACGCAACATGCCGCGGTGGCGAAGCGCGCCGGAGAACGGATCGCCACCGGCAGCAAACGCCGTTCCGCCTGCCACGATGCAGGCGGTCATTACCGCCCAGCGAGGCGTCTCAAGATTGAAGTGAAAACCGATTAGCAAAGACAGCACAATGGCAAAAGTCAGCTTGATCGGGAACCGCAAACGGTGCCACTGCATAATGCTCTCCTGCTTAGCCGAACTCACGCAGGCGATGCATCAACTTCGACATCGGTGACATCTGTTCCGGCTTGCGATCGGCTGCGCCGGTTACCACTACCGTCGCCGTGGTGCCGGATGGATAAAGATTGCCCTGCTGCTCGTCCAGGTGAATACGCACCGGCACACGCTGCGCCAGACGCACCCACTCCAGGTTGGAGTCAATGGTCGCCATCCCTTTACTGTCGATGGTGCTGCTGCTGTTAGTCACACCCGCCGCAACGCTGTCCACCGTACCATGCAATACGCGGTTGCTGCCCAGCGGCGTAATCTCGACACGGTAACCCGGACGGACGCCTTCCAGCTTGGTTTCTTCCATATAGGCCAGCACATAGAAAGTATGCTGCTGCACCAACGCCACGGCGGTTGAGCCACGGGTAATGAATTCACCGCGGTAAACGTTCAGGTTAGTCACCCAACCATCGGCCGGCGCTTTCACCACGGTACGCGTCAGATCCAGTTTTGCGGTATCGCGCGTCGCGATGGATTTCGCCAGCTGGTGCTCGGAGGTCTGGTAATCGTTATTGGATTGCTCGATGGCCTCACGGGACATGGCAGTGACACCCAACTGATTGCGGCGGGCCGCTTCACGACGTTTCTCGTTCACCAGCGCCTGGTAGTAAGCCACATCGGCTTCAGCTTCATCCAGCGCCTGTTGATAGCGCGGCTGATCGACCACGAACAGCACCTGGTCTTTCTTCACCAGCTGGTTATCGCGTACCTTAACATCCGTTATCAGGCCGCTCACGTCCGGGGCAATCGCCACGACATCCGCAGTAAATTTAGCATCACGTGTCCACGGGGATTCTGTGTAGAACACCCATGCGCGGAAAATCAGGATAACGGCGATGACGACTAGAATCAGGGTTATGGCGTATCGGGCAATTTTTGTAGTTAGCGCTTTCACTATGACCTCAGACAAACAATCGGGAAACCAGGTAGAACAGGCAGCAGTAGAGTGCTGTATTAAACAGTGCAGGATGCCAGACCAGGTCATAGATCCCGGTTGGTGTCAGCAAACGACGCACCAGCCAGAACAGCATCAATGACACAATAATTTCGAAGAAAATGGGCGGAAAAGAGAGCCCAAATATCACAATAACCGGAAGCATACTCATCTTTTATCCTTGTCAGTACCTTACCGGGCACACGCCTTCTGGCAGACTCAAGCCACCTCCCGGTTGAGGGGGGCTGCTGCTTTACAGGTTGATGATGATAGAGTAACAGACAAGCTGTCAGATAATCATAACCGGCGCTCAATGAATAATAGCGTATTCAGGAGCCAGCATTGTGGTGAGTAGAGTTACGGAAAGGTAACCCGGCGCCGCTATAATAACGCGCCTGACTATGTGTTTTCTACCTAATGTGATCTAAATCACTTTTAAGCCAGGGTTAACAATGGAAAGACTTAAGGGCATGTCCGTGTTTGCACGGGTGGTAGAACTGGGATCCTTTACCGCGGCGGCTAACCGGATGCAAATGAGCGTCTCGGCCGTCAGCCAGACTGTAGCCAAACTGGAAGATGAACTCCAGGTCAAATTGGTGAATCGCAGTACCCGCAGCCTGGGACTGACCGAAGCCGGGAAGATCTACTTCCAGGGCTGTCGACGAATGATGTCTGAAGCGCAGCAGGTTCATGAACAGCTGTACGCGTTTAACAATACCCCAGTGGGAACCTTGCGCATTGGCAGTTCATCCACCATGGCGCAAAACGTGCTGGCCAACATGACGGCGGAGATGCTGCGGGAATATCCCGGCCTGACCGTAAATCTGGTCACCGGCAGCCCAGCTCCCGATCTTATCGCTGACGGGCTGGATTTAGTGATCCGCGTCGGCGCGCTGCAGGACTCGAGTCTGTTTTCACGGCGGTTGGGGTCAATGCCGATGGTGGTTTGCGCCGCAAAAAGCTATCTGACCCAACATGGCACACCGGAGAAACCGTCAGATTTAGGTAACTTTTCTTGGCTGGAGTACAGCGTCCGCCCGGATAACGATTTCGAGCTGACGTCGCCTGAAGGCGTCTCTATCCGCCTTTCTCTTCAGGGGCGTTTTGCCACCAATGACTCACAAACCCTGATCCGCTGGCTGGTTTCAGGAACCGGCATCGCCCATGTGCCGTTAATGTGGGTGATCGATGAGATTAACGCCGGACAGGTGGAGATCCTGTTTGCCCATTATCAATCCGCACCACGGCCGGTTTATGCGGTTTATACCCAGAAGGACAAGCTGCCGTTGAAGGTGCAGGTGTGTATTAACTATCTCACCGAGTATTTCGATAAGGTGGCGGACGTTTATCAGGAATCGCGGCAGGAGTAGAGGCCAGAAAAGCCAAAGGGACGATTTCTCGTCCCTTTGGGTGTCGCTTTTCAGCTATGCGTTTAAACGGATTACGCGGTGCCGCCAACCGTCAGCTTATCAAGCTTCAGCGTGGGCTGACCCACACCAACCGGCAGGCTCTGGCCTTCTTTACCGCAAACGCCCACGCCTTTATCCAGCGCCAGGTCGTTTCCGACCATCGAGATTTGCTGCATCGCTTCGATGCCCGAGCCAATCAAGGTCGCGCCTTTTACCGGTTTGGTGACCTTGCCGTTCTCAATCAGATACGCTTCTGAGGTAGAGAACACAAACTTACCTGAGGTGATATCAACCTGACCGCCGCCGAAGTTCGGTGCATACAGGCCGTACTCCACGCTTTCGATGATGTCCTGCGGCGTGGATTTACCGGCCAGCATATAGGTATTGGTCATACGCGGCATTGGCAGATGAGCATAGGACTCACGGCGGCCGTTGCCCGTTGGGTTAACCCCCATCAGGCGCGCATTGAGCTTATCCTGCATGTAACCTTTCAGAATGCCGTTTTCAATCAGTACGTTGTACTGACCCGGTACGCCTTCATCATCGACAGCCAGCGATCCACGCAGACCTTCGATGGTGCCATCGTCGACCACGGTACAGAGCTCAGAAGCCACCAGCTGCCCCATCTGGCCACTAAAGACCGAGGTTCCACGGCGGTTAAAGTCGCCTTCCAGACCATGACCGACCGCTTCATGCAACAGCACGCCCGGCCAGCCGGCACCCAGTACCACCGGAATGGTGCCTGCCGGGGCAGCAACCGCATTCAGATTAACCAGCGCCATTCGCACCGCTTCACGCGCCCAGGCTTCAGCACGCATTTCGCCAGACTCATCAGCCAGGAAGAATTCATAGCCGAAGCGCCCGCCGCCGCCGCTTGAACCACGCTCACGCTTGCCGTTCTCCTCTACCTGCACGCTGACAGAAAGGCGAACCAGCGGGCGAATATCGGTGGCCAGCGTGCCGTCAGTGGCGGCCACCAGAATCATTTCATACACGCCGCTCAGACTGGCGCTGACTTCCTGAACACGTTTGTCCGCAGCACGGGCGGCGCTATCGACGCGGTGCAATAACGCAATTTTTTCTTCACGGGTCAGGCTCTGCAGCGGATCCACCGTTGGGTACAACGAACGATGCATCACCGCGCCAAGCGTATGGGATTTTCCGTTCCCCTGCTCACGGACAATGCTGCGCGCAGCGGTAGCGCTCTGCGTCAGGGCATTCAGCGTAATCTGGTCTGCATAGGCAAAACCGGTCTTTTCGCCGCTGACGGCACGGACGCCGACACCCTGATCGATATTCCATGAACCGTCTTTAATGATGCGGTCTTCCAGCACCCAGGACTCGTGAAAGCTGGACTGGAAATAGAGGTCGGCATAATCCAGTTTACGTTCAGACAGCTGACCGAGAAGGGAAAAGAGATCCTGTTGATTAATGTTGTTAGCAGTTAGTAACTGCTCACTTACCAGATTCAGACTCATGAATTCTCGCTCTGTTTGGATGAGCCAGTAACCGCTGGCATCGCATATCTATAGCCTGAGGCAATTCGCAGGTCACGTCAAATTCACTTCGCGCTCTTTTCAACGGGCTTACGCAGCACTTCGTCAATCTGCGGCTTATCGATCGAGCCGGAAATATGGTAGCGAAGCACCGAAATTTTGTTCCACAGCGGACCGAGCACTTTGCTGGCGGCAAACACCGCCGCACCGACAATCGGATTGACCGCAAACGCTGCAGCCACACCGACGGTCGCGGAGATCTCTGGTGCCACAACCGCTTCCATATCGATCTGGCGTTTCACCAGGTCCATTTTGCCCTTCATCGCAATGTCAGCTTCCAACCCGTCCACCAGCAAATTGTCGGTGTGCATCACGCCCTTTTCAATCCAGGCCGTTCCGCTGATCGAGTCGTAATAGAAGCCCTGACTGAAGGTATCGCTGAAATCCAGCCGCATTTTGCGCAGCAGCGCATCGAAGCTGACCAGCCGCAGGAGCTGTCCGGCTCTGCCGGTATTCACATCGGCAATTTCACCGGCACCGAAATGCGACTTCAGCACGCCGCTTAAGGTTGCTTCTGACGGCTGCCACGGAGCGGACTGCCAGTGAAGATCGTAATCGATATTGAACGGCGAATTCCGCAGTGGCGTATTCACCCCAAACCAGTTGGTGGCATCATTGATTTTTTTACCACTGAGCACGCCTTTTAAAGCCGTACGCTGGGCGCCAGGACGATTAACCCACTCGCCCTCGACTTTCAGCCGCGAGCTACCGGTATCAATCAGGCCATTTTTCAGGGTCAGCGTGTCGCTGGAATGGCTGACATCTGCCGCCATCCGGCCAAATTTCTGCCCGCGTATCCAGCATTCATCGCAGGTCAGTGCCAGCGCTGGCCAGCTGCTGAAATCAATCTTGCTGCTGTCGCCCGGCAGAGGAGAACCGCCTTCGGCGGAGGCCCATTCCGGATTGTAATAAAGGTAGTTGAGATGAGCAGCCCAGGGTGAGCGTTGGTTCATCTTCAACGTGCCGTTAATCTCTTTGCCCTTAGCCTGAATCTGCGTGTCTCCCGATACGGTCTCACTCAGCGTGGCTTCAAGATCGTGCCACAGCTGGCCACCCAGCGTCAGCGCTGGCGTGCGTAGGGTGATATTCCCCGGAATAAACGCCCGGCTTTTAGTGGCCTGCTGCGAAGACGATCCACCTGCCGTTTTGCCTGTGCTTTGGCTGTTGAACAGCGCCAGCCAGGCTTCGCCATCCAGCGGAGGCAGATTCAGGACCATGCCGTCCGCCTCGGGGAGGGGAGGCAGACCTTTGCTGTTGTTCTCCCAGATTCCACGATCGATCTTCAACTGCTTGCCAAAGAGCCACTGGCTATTGAAGTGGCGGTTGCTGCCGACAGAACCGCTGAGGTTGAAACTTTTGAGGTCACCCTTGGCGCTGACTTTAACCGGCATCGCCACATTCCGCTCTTTATCCAGCGGTGGAGGTAAGTGACTACTCACATTTTTCAGGTCACCGTCCAGCACAACCTGATAATTTGCGCTGCCAGCGTGCGGCAGATTGATCAGCACGTTGCTCTTCCAGCTGGCATCGCCGGTGAGCTTGTCACGGATCTGCGCAGGAACCACATCCATCTTGCCTGGCTGCCAATCCCCTTTAAGATCAACGCCAATCTGGTAGTTCTTGTCGCCCTCAAGGGTGTTGAAGCTGACGTCCATCGGCTGCCCGAACCAGTTGGCCGTCATCGGGTCACTCTTCAGATCGCCATTATCGTAGGTAAAGTGGCCAGTCAGCTGCTTGATGGTGCTATCAAGCGGCTTGATGTACAGCGTGTTGTCCTTCAGATTCACATCGCCGGTGGCCCGGACCAGCTCGCCATCGAGCGGAATATCCAAATGTAAGCGACCACTCACATCGCCGCCAATCTGCAGCTCATCAAGCGCGGCACCCAGTGACGGTTTCAATGGCGTCTGATTAAAGTAATCGCCAATCGCTTTGCCGGCACCGTTGATGTCAGCATCAATGATCAGCTTCTCTTTCAGATAATCCGGGATTACCGCCGAGATATTTCTGCCATCAACCTGCCCCAGTTTGGTGTGTTCGGCTTTCATAAACAGGCCGTCATTCACGAAGTCGAGGTTGATATCCAGATTTTGCAGATCCGGCCAGCCTGGCTGGAACTGGAAGGTTGATTGTTTCAGCGGCACCCAGACTTCAAACTGCCCGTCATTATGCTTGAACGGGAACAGTTGGGGGTTGCCGGCGAAAATCAGTGAGGCATTCTGCACCTGCCCGCCCTTAATGGCGCCGCTGAGGTAGTCCACCAGCGATTTGCCCATCAGCGGTTCAGGGAAGTAACGCCAGGCATCGCCGGCATCGGTCACATTGATGCCGGCCAGAATATCCAGTCGGGGCGCTTTGTCCTTCGGCTGGGCGTAGGTGAAGTCGCCTTTCGCCCACAGGGAACGCGCCTTCACATCTAACTGATGGCCTGCAAGGGTGAAGTGGTCGTTGGCGTACTGCCAGCTCAACGCCCCTATGGCATGTTCTATTTCAAGCGGTGCCCGGAACATCGAACCGTAAGGTAAGGTGGCGTTGTTGACGTTGAAATCGACCTGCCCGTTCGCCACCGCACCGCTCACCGATCCACTGAAATGCGCCATACCGGGCAGCAGTTCCCAGTGTTGCCAGCTGAGATCGCGCCATTTGGCCTGGAAACGGCTCTGTTCCGGTTGTTGGACAGGAATATCCACCGCCAGCGCTTCAATGCGGCCTTTAGGTTGCAACGCACGCCAGTTTTGCAGCAGTGTTGGGGTCAGTTTGGCAAACAGAGGTATCAGCGGATCCAGCCGTTCCAGATCCAGCTGCGTGGCGCGCACGCGGACTTCTTCGTTGTGATCCGGGCCAGGCAATACACCATTCTCAGGCTGCCACATACCCGACAGCTGGCCTTTCGGCCACGGGTGGCCGTCGGTCACCAGATTGGTCTGAGGGACCTCAATGCTCCAGCCGCTATTGAAGCGGGCAATGTGCGCGGTAACGTTATCGACGGTCAGATGATGCTGCTGTTGGTCGCCCTTCCAGCTCGCGCCGCCTTTTTTCAGCTGAATATCGCCATCATAGATTTCACCCTCTTTCAGGCTCATCCATGCCGCCAGACTGAATCGTGCACTGTCCAGGCTGGTATTGTCGCGCATCCACTGGCCTAACCAGGGTTTCACGTCAACATCATCCGCCTGCATCCACACCCGGCCGGTATCCAGATAGCCGTTACTGTCGCTCAGATCCAGCCGCACCTGAATTTCACCATGCTGACCGTTAAAACTGGACAGGCTGACCACGCCTTCCGCACGGTGACGGTTTTTCTCGTTTAGCCAGGTGAGCTGCGGAACATCCAGTCGCGCACGCTGACCGGAAAGGGTGACAAAGCTGATATGACTGTCGCGAAGATCGAAATGATCGAACTGACGAAGGAACAGATCGCTGAACTTACCCGGCTCCAGCTGCAGTTTCTCACCGTTGCCTGAGGTTAACGGCTGACTGGTGGCCAGATTCAGTTGGTAGAAGGTCAGATTGCGGAACTGCCAGCGCAGGTGCAGCATTGACTGCCAGATATCCAGCGCCAGCGTGATACGTTGGGCTTTTAAGTCATCACCTTCTTTCAGGCTGACGTGCAGATCGCGGATTTCCAGCACCGGGCCGAAGTTTTCCCAGGTGCCGTTCAGCGCACTGGCTTCCACCGGCATGCCGGCCACGGACGAAATTTTTTCCAGCAGCGGTTCTCGCCAGCTGTTCAGATGCGGCATCACCAGACGCAGCCCACTGACCATCAGCGCAACAATCACCACGATGGTTGCGCCAGTCAGTAGCAGGATCCCTGGTAATCTCCTCACACACTTCTCCTTGTGCTGGTCACATCATGATCACGTCAAACTGCTCCTGGGTATAGAGCGGTTCAACCTGGACTTTGACCTGCTTGCCAACGAAGATTTCTACTTCGGCCAGCGCGTGTGATTCTTCGGATTTGAGCGCTTCACCCACCGCAGGTGAGACGTATACCAGGAAGCGGTCCGAGTCATAAGCATGATGTACGCGAACAATTTCACGCATGATCTCATAACAGACCGTCTCCACGGTTTTCAGCGTGCCTCGTCCCTTACAGACCGGGCAATCCTGGCAAAGCACATGTTCAATACTTTCGCGGGTGCGCTTACGCGTCATCTCCACCAGCCCAAGCTGGGAGAAGCCATGGATACCGCTTTTTACCCGGTCTTTACTCAGACCCTGCTCAAGGGAATGCAGCACACGGCGTCGGTGATCTTCATTGGTCATATCGATAAAGTCGATGATGATAATGCCGCCGAGATTACGCAGACGTAACTGCCGGGCAATGGCATGCGTCGCTTCAATGTTGGTATTGAAGATGGTCTCATCAAGATTGCGATGCCCGACGAACGCGCCGGTATTGATGTCGATGGTGGTCATCGCTTCGGTTTGATCGATGATCAGATAGCCACCGGACTTCAGCTCCACTTTGCGATCCAGCGAACGTTGGATCTCATTCTCAACGTCAAACAGATCGAAGATCGGTTGCTTGCCGGTATACAGTTCCAGTTTGGCGGTCATCTCCGGGATATATTCGCCGGTAAACTCCACCAGGTGCTCGTAGGTCAGACGTGAGTCAATGCGGATCCGGTCGAGCGCTGCACCGGCAAAATCACGCAGGATGCGCTGGGATAAGGCCACTTCGCCATACAGGCGGCAGCGCGTCTGGTTGCGTTTTCTGCGCTCAATCACCTTGGTCCACAGGCGTTTCAGAAATGCCGCGTCAGACGCCAGCTCAACCTCACCCACGCCTTCAGCCGCCGTGCGGATGATGTAACCACCCAGCTCGTCACAGTAAGCAGACACCACCTTTTTAAGACGGTCGCGCTCGGCTTCACTTTCAATGCGCTGAGACACCCCCACGTGAGAGGCGCCAGGCATAAACACCAGATAGCGTGATGGCAGAGTGATGTCTGTGGTCAGGCGTGCACCTTTGGTGCCCAGGGGATCTTTCACCACCTGAACCACCAGGTCCTGCCCCTGCCGGACCAGCTCGGAGATGTCGCGCACTGAGAAGTTTTTCTGTTCATCTCCGGCGACGCATTCCGTGTGCGGCATGATGTCAGAGGCATGCAGGAAGGCGGCCTTTTCCAGACCGATGTCGACAAAAGCGGCCTGCATGCCGGGCAACACACGGCTGACGCGCCCTTTATAAATATTGCCCACAATCCCACGGCGCGCTTCGCGCTCGATATGGATTTCCTGCAGGATGCCGCCATCAATATAGGCTACACGCGTTTCCGAAGGGGTGATATTTACCAGCAGTTCAGCGGTCATGTTGTTCCCTTACCTCACGCAGTGACTGAAAATGGCTGAGTAACTCAGCGGTTTCAACCAACGGCAACCCGACCACTGCGTGATAGCTTCCATTAATTTTGCGAACAAAATTGCCTCCCAACCCCTGAATGCCATAGGCTCCAGCTTTATCCATCGGTTCACCGCTGGCAATGTAGGCGGCAATTTCCTCAGCGGTTAAGGTGCGAAAAGTGACGTCGGTGACCACCAGACAGTCCAGGATGCTCGCGTTATCTGCCAGCGCAACGGCGGTCAGTACCTGATGCGTCTGACCAGACAGTTTAGTCAGTATTTTGGCGGCGTCAGCCTGATCTTCAGGTTTTTCCAGCACCTCACCGTTCAGCACCACAATGGTGTCTGCGCCAAGCACCGGCAGATCCCGTTCTGCCACGGCAACACCGGCCTGAGCTTTTTCACAGGCGAGACGGCGAACGTAGGCTTCAGCCTGCTCGTCCGGGCGTTTCAGTTCTTCAACTTGAGTAGAGAGGCGTTCAAAGCGCAGGCCAAGCTGCGTGAGCAGCTCGCGACGACGGGGAGAACCAGAGGCCAGATAAAGGGATACCATAATCGTCCTTATTGTACGGCAAACTGGCGGCGTATTTTTCTCATCAACAAGAACAGCCAGGGCCAGAGGATACCGTCTACTACGCTACTCCAGAAAATTTCCGGTCGGAATGAGACGTTTATCACTAAAAATTCAGCCCAAAATACAATGACATCCATTGCCAGCGACAGCACCATGACCATCAGCGCCTGCTGCCAGAGCGCGAGGTTACGGAACAGTTGGAATTTGAACGCCACCAGATAAGCCACGATGCTGAAAGCCAGAGCACGAACGCCCAGCGTCGAGCCAGAGATAAGATCCATTATAGAACCCATCACAAAGCCCGTGCCGACATTCACACGATGAGGCAGAGCCAACACCCAGTAAATCAGGATCAGAAGAAGCCATGACGGCCTGAACATAAAGAACTGTTCAGGCCACGGCATAATTTGTAATACCAGTGCGACCAGGAACGACAACCAGATAACCCAACGCCCATGGCTGCGATAACTGCTCAAGGCTGGCCTCCGCGGGCAGCAGGCGCGGCCTGACGACCCGCAGAAGAAGGCGAGGCAGGAACAGCGGTTTGACCGGAAGCAGCGGGAACGGATCCCGCAGGTTGCCCCGGTGCGGGCGGTCCCATCAGTTCATTCGCGGCAGGCAGAACCTGCGGCATCATCTGCATCAGTCGCTCATTGGCCACCCGGTGCACTTCATTCGGTGCCATTGGCATCGTGCCATTACGATCGGCGCCCCAAAGCAGCAACAGATAGCGCAGACGCTGCAAACCTGCGGTAGGTCGGGCCTGGATCACGGTGTAAGCGCGCTGGGTATCAAGCTTGACGGAAGAGACCACGCCAACAGGATAGCCTTCAGGGAAACGGCCGCCCAGTCCGGAGGTCACTAACACATCGCCAACGCGAATGTCGGTGTTACCTGGCAGGTGTTCCAGCTGCAAGTCTTCAGTACAGCCGTTGCCCGCCGCGATCACCCGTATATCGTTACGCAGTACCTGAATAGGCAAGGCATGGGACGAGTCACAGATCAGCATCACCCGGCTGGTGATTTTGCCCACGGCAACCACCTGCCCGACCACACCTTTATCACTGATCACCGGCTGGCCTTCGTAAACGCCGTTCACGCTGCCTTTATCAATCACCACCTGGTCGGTGTAGGGATCGGTACCGGTGGAGATCACCTGAGTGACCATCTTGTGCTCGTCCTGACGCAGAGGGGAACCCAACAGTTCGCGGAGACGGGCATTTTCCTGCTTAAACTGACCCAGCATCAGCAATTCGCTGTTCTTGAGCATCAGTTCGCGCTGTAAGCCTTTGTTTTCCAGTTCGAGCTGCTGGCGAGAGGCCAGTGTTTCAGAAACACTGTCCAGAATTTGACGTGGCCCGTTGGCCAGAAAATAGAATGGGCTGACCGCCGTATCCATATAGGTGCGTATCTGGCTGAAAGCGCCCATACGACTGTCGGCGACAATCACGCCTATAGCCACAATAACCGCTAAAAATAAGCGTAACTGCAGGGAAGGTCCCCTGCTGAAGATCGGCTTCATAAACTCGGCGTATTCCTCGACATCTTAAAAAAGGAGTGCAGGACAGAGCGTACCTACACTCCTTAAAGCAAATTATTCTTCGCTGAACAAATCGCCGCCGTGCATGTCGATCATTTCCAACGCTTTACCGCCACCGCGAGCAACGCAGGTCAGCGGATCTTCTGCCACCACGACCGGAATACCGGTTTCTTCCATCAGCAGACGATCGAGGTTACGCAGCAATGCGCCACCACCGGTCAGAACCATACCGCGTTCAGAGATGTCGGATGCCAGTTCTGGCGGACACTGTTCCAGCGCAACCATCACCGCGCTAACGATACCGGTCAGCGGCTCCTGAAGCGCTTCCAGGATTTCATTGGAGTTCAGCGTGAAGCCACGCGGCACACCTTCTGCCAGGTTACGACCACGGACTTCAATTTCACGCACTTCATCGCCCGGATAAGCAGAGCCGATTTCATGCTTGATACGTTCAGCGGTCGCTTCACCAATCAGTGAACCGTAGTTACGGCGCACATAATTAATGATCGCTTCATCAAAGCGATCGCCACCGATACGGACGGAAGAAGAGTACACCACGCCGTTCAGCGAGATAACCGCCACTTCTGTTGTACCGCCACCGATATCCACAACCATTGAACCGGTTGCTTCAGACACCGGCAGGCCGGCACCGATTGCCGCAGCCATAGGCTCTTCAATCAGGAACACTTCACGTGCTCCTGCGCCCTGGGCGGATTCGCGGATTGCGCGACGCTCAACCTGCGTCGCGCCGACAGGCACACACACCAGCACGCGCGGACTTGGGCGCATGAAGCTGTTGCTGTGAACCTGCTTGATAAAGTGTTGCAGCATTTTTTCGGTAACGAAGAAATCGGCGATGACGCCGTCTTTCATTGGCCGAATAGCAGCGATATTGCCGGGGGTACGACCCAGCATCTGTTTTGCATCATGACCGACTGCCGCAACGCTTTTAGGGGAACCGGCACGATCCTGACGGATGGCAACGACGGAGGGTTCGTTCAGAACGATACCCTGCCCTTTCACGTAGATCAGGGTATTGGCTGTACCCAAGTCGATGGACAAGTCGTTGGAAAACATGCCACGGAATTTTTTAAACATACTAAAGGATAATCCTGCAAGCTGGGGGCGGAAAATAAAATCCGCTTACTTTACCAACCACACGAAGCAGCGACAAGGCGCAAAAATAGTCTACTTCGGTGAAAAATCACGCTATCTCACGCAAGGGCCACACCCTGAAGTCGCGTTGCGAACCACAAGCCTGATGTCAGGCTAATGCGCTCAGAATTCAGGGCTGACAGACGGACATAACGTACATAAAATTTAACATTCTTTGGGTCACTGGCTGACCAGATCTCCCATGCCGGCACCACAGCCGCGCGGGTATTCTACGTGAAATCCAGCACAACGGCAGATTAAACTTGATATCTTTGCGAATATTTTTTTACGCCGGTGTTTAGCGGCTGCGACGGCGCGATGAAATCGCCCTGACCACCCGCCACACCTAGCTCCGCAAGGATTTGCCACTCGCCTCTGGTGCGGACACCCGCCGCGAAAACCTGGGTAGAAGTCCTGGTACAGCTCTCCAGAAGACTCCTGACAAACAGCTGATTCTCTGTGCGACGCTCGATGTTTCTTACCAGGGCAGGATGCAGCTTGATCAGCTCCACCTCAAACTGCCTGATATAAGCCGTACTGACCACCGTCAGGCCCGCCTGATTAATCGCAATTCGACAGCCAAAACCCTTTAACAATCGAAACGCAGAACCCAAACGGCTGATGTGTTGACACACATCTGCTTCTGCAAGTTCAAATAAAATGTGGTTTCTTTGCAATTTAGTGCATTGCAGCAGCATATCCCTGAGCCAAATCTGAAAAGGACGCTGCATAAGGGCATCAACCGTCAGCGGAATGGCGAAGGTTTCCTCTGGCCAAATCGGCAACAGCGACAGGATGCGGGTGACTAACTGACGGTCGTATCCTTCGGCCATACCTAACTGCTGAACGAAAGGCAGATACTCGGCTGAGAGCAGCTCCTTCTCGCCATCATAGATACGCGGCATCATTTCCCGATGATGAACGGTCCCATCAAGGGTCACTGCGGGTTTCAGATACAGTCTTGGGCCGCCACGGTGCAGGGTATTTTCCAGCAGCGTGCGCCATTTAACGCTGCCGCGGGTGAACTCTTGCTGCGGCGCTTCACCCACCGACCAGTTGTTGCCACCCAGTAAAGCGGCATGTCGGGTAGCCAGTTCAACGTTTTCCATTACCTGCTGCGTTTCCTGCCCGCTGTGCCAGGCGCTGATACCGATGTGGATAATATCCTCGCGATCCAACATTCGCGTCGGCGGCAGCGCATCCACGGCATGGATGAGCTGGGAAGCAATGCTGTCGGCATCTTTCAGGCTGCGGTGAGGAAGGAGAACGGCAAAATCACTGCGGAAATAGCGCGCCAGCAAGGCGCCGGGATAACGCATCACAAAAGTCGATAACAGGTTCACCAGCGCAAACAGATAGTCTTTGGTCTGGTTATGTCCCCAGTTATCCCGCAGCGTGTCAAAGTCCGGCAGGCGGATCATCATTACCATGCCGTGCGTGCCACCGGTTTCGGTGTCCTCCAGCATGGTCGCCAGTTGGTTATCAAAGAACAGGCGATTGTTCAGCCCGGTGGTCGCGTCCTGCGCGGCAAACGTCCGGATTAAGGTATCAATGCGCGTGCGCTGCTCGCCCGCTTCCTGCAGGTCTGCCAGCAGTAAATCGATGGCGCTGCTGGCCTTGGGTGGCCACTCCTGTACCGTCCCCGCCCTTACCGTGCCTCTCTCTCCTTTAATCACCTTGCCGGCTCTGACCTCAAGCCGCTCCATGCCCTGAAGCTGCCGGTTAAGCCAGCGATGCGTCACGATCAGCAGCGTGGTCATGATCGCCACTATCGCGATGACCACGCTAAGAATGAAGGCGCCGATAAACGATTTCAGCCAGGTTTCGGTTGAATCGACCCACTGAACATGGAGGCGGTAACCCGGATGTTTTGGCAGCGGAAGGACGGTGTCGCGATACTGGTTTTGTTCATCATCCAGTACCGGATCCTGATGATGCACGAGGGTTAACCGGGTTTGATCACCTTGCATCAGCTCGGTGCGAACAATTTGCAGTGGCCCCATCACTTTGCTTAGCCACTGAGCAACCTGTTCGGGTGACTCACTTTGCAGCGCGGTATCCACATCGCCAGCCATCAGTTCAAGCCGGTGTTCACTTCTCTGCGTGCTGAGGTAAAAAAAACTCATAATGCAGCCCACCAGCATCAGTAACATCGCCAGTGCGCTCAGTAAGGTGATCATCGTCGAAAGTTTGGTGGTTAATCGCATCCCTGTGCCCATCACTGCGGATAAAGTAACGCATTTCGCGCCCTGAACCCGTGCCGAATAAATGTATGACTCTCAGCTGCCCAAAATCAGACCGCCACTGAAAGTACCATATCCTGGCGGGCGTTGACCTGGCGGATGTCAGATTAATGACCCGCCCTGCGAGTATACGTGTCTCCGCGTTTGCCTGACGTTTCACCGTTCATTTTCGGGTGATTCTCATTCCAGGAAATTTCACATTTTTCGTCCTTTATTCGCGCAAAGCCGACTCTTTGGTCATGCTAACAGGAAGAGAAGAACGAGCCTGTGGAGGCCGCCTGATGAAGCCCTTTGATAAACTTACCGAACGCGATGTTACCCCCGAGAGCATTTTTAACGCCCGTCGCCGCGAGTTGCTGAAAACGCTGGGTATTAGCGCGGCGGCGTTATCGCTGCCCTCTGCGGCTCACGCCGACGTCTTATCCTGGTTTAAAGGCAACGACCGCCCTAAAGCGCCTTCTGGAAAACCCCTGGACTTCAGCAAACCCGCTCAGTATCAGGCCAATTTAGCCCTGACGCCGGAAGATAAAGTCACCGGCTACAACAACTATTACGAGTTTGGCCTCGATAAGGCCGATCCTGCGGCTAACGCCGGAACGCTAAAAACCGACGACTGGAAAATTGAAATCGGCGGTGAAGTCGCGAAACCCCTGACGCTATCCATGGACGATATTTTCAAACGCTTCCCGCTTGAACAGCGTATTTACCGGATGCGTTGTGTTGAAGCCTGGTCGATGGTCGTGCCCTGGATCGGTTTTGAATTGGGCAAATTGCTGAAAGCAGCCGAACCCACCAGCAATGCGCGTTATGTGGCGTTCCAGACCATCTATGCACCGGATGAGATGCCGGGCCAGAAGGATCGGTTTATTGGCGGCGGTATCGACTATCCCTATGTTGAAGGATTGCGCCTTGATGAGGCGATGCATCCTCTGACGATGCTGACCACCGGCGTATACGGTAAAGCGCTGCCCCCGCAAAATGGTGCACCTGTTCGGCTGACCGTGCCGTGGAAATACGGTTTTAAAGGCATAAAATCGATTGTCAAAATCACCCTGGTCAAAAATATGCCGCCAACCACCTGGAATCAGCTCGCCTCAAACGAGTATGGTTTTTACGGCAATGTGAACCCGCATGTGGATCACCCTCGCTGGTCGCAGGCGACAGAGCGTTTTATCGGTTCAGGTGGCATTCTCGATGTCAAACGCCAGCCTACCTTGCTGTTTAACGGCTATGCGGATCAGGTTGCTTCTTTATACCGTGGGTTGGATCTGCGGGAGAATTTCTAGTGATGCGTATCACCGCCAGGCAAATTACCGGCTTAAAAGTGATCCTGCACCTTGCGGGTTTTCTTCCTTTACTCTGGTTGCTTCTCTCCATCGATCAGGGCTGGTTCAGCGCCGATCCGGCGAAAGACATACAACATTTTACCGGCAGAATGGCGTTGAAGTTCCTGCTGGGCTCGCTGCTGATCACCCCGCTGGCGCGCTACGGTAAGCAACCGCTGTTGATCCGTGTGCGCCGCCTGCTGGGCCTGTGGTGTTTTGCCTGGGCAACACTGCACCTGGTAAGCTATTCGGTGCTGGAGCTGGGCATCAGCAATCTCGGCCTGCTGGGCTCTGAACTGATCTCCCGACCTTACCTGACGCTGGGCATTATCAGCTGGTTAATCCTCTTATCTCTGGCCCTGACGTCGTTTCAGAAAGCGCAGCGCAAGCTGGGCAGACGCTGGCAAACCCTGCATAACGGCGTTTACCTGGTGCTGATCCTCGCACCCATTCATTACTTGTGGTCGGTGAAGACTTTCAGTCCCCAACCGTGGATTTATGCGCTAATTGCAGCGATCTTGCTGGCATGGCGCTACAAAAAATTCCGCCAGTGGTTTCGTTAAAAACCCGCTTAAGACTGTGTGCCACTCCGCATATCTGGCATTAAACCGCCTGGCGTTTTTGCCAGGTGGTTGATAATCTTCGCTGATACGACCAGTATTTAGCTGCGAATTGCCACGAAATCGTTATAATGCCCGACTTCAAACTTGCGAACCGACCTAATTTCATCTGGAATGGTGACAAATGGCGTTTCGCGTTGTATTTTGTGCGATGCCTCAATTATCGCAGGAGATAGCAGCAAGATGACGGATAAGTTTCACATACTGCTTTTAAACGGTCCCAATCTTAACCTTCTCGGCACACGTGAGCCTGAGAAGTACGGTAAAACGACCCTGGCAGAGATTGTAAGTGACCTTACCACGCAAGCTGATGCGCTCAACGTGAAGATGAGCCATCTCCAGTCCAATGCGGAACACGCGTTAATTGACCGCATTCATGAGGCGAAAGGCAGTGTCGATTATATCGTCATTAACCCGGCGGCATTCACCCATACCAGCGTAGCGCTTCGGGATGCCCTGCTGGCAGTCAGCATCCCATTCATTGAAGTGCACCTGTCGAATGTGCATGCTCGCGAGCCTTTCCGTCATCATTCATATCTTTCTGATATTGCTGCCGGCGTAATCTGTGGACTTGGTGTCGACGGTTATTCCTGGGCTTTGCAGACGGCGGTTAAACGCCTGTCACAATCTAATTAAACAGAGTACGGAACCACACTCATGGATATTCGTAAGATTAAAAAACTGATCGAACTGGTTGAAGAATCAGGCATTTCTGAACTGGAAATTTCTGAAGGTGAAGAGTCTGTTCGCATCAGTCGCGCACCGGCCAACACGGGCTACCCAATGATGCAGCACTATGCTGCACCGATGATGCAGCAGCAGCCTGCGCTGGCTAACGCCGTCGCACCTGCAACTGCACCAGCGATGGAAGCTCCGGCTGCAGCCGAGATCAGTGGCCACATCGTACGTTCACCAATGGTGGGCACTTTCTACCGTACCCCAAGCCCGGACGCTAAAGCGTTTGTGGAAGTGGGTCAGAAAGTTAACGCTGGCGACACTCTGTGCATCGTTGAAGCGATGAAAATGATGAACCAGATCGAAGCCGATAAGTCCGGCGTAGTAAAAGCGATCCTGGTTGAAAGCGGCCAACCCGTTGAATTTGACGAGCCGCTGGTAGTCATCGAATAACGAGGCGAACCATGCTGGATAAAATTGTAATAGCTAACCGTGGTGAAATCGCGCTGCGCATTCTGCGTGCCTGTAAAGAGCTGGGCATTAAGACTGTTGCCGTGCATTCAACCGCGGACCGCGATTTGAAACACGTACTGCTGGCAGATGAGACCGTCTGTATTGGTCCTGCGCAGTCCGTAAAAAGCTACCTGAACATCCCTGCCCTGATCTCTGCTGCAGAGATCACCGGTGCGGTGGCAATCCATCCCGGCTACGGCTTCCTGTCCGAGAATGCGGACTTTGCTGAGCAGGTTGAGCGTTCAGGCTTCATCTTTATCGGCCCGAAAGCTGAAACCATTCGCCTGATGGGTGACAAAGTTTCTGCAATCAATGCGATGAAGAAAGCTGGCGTACCTTGCGTACCTGGCTCTGACGGCCCGCTGACTGAAGACATGGATAAGAACCGTGCCTTCGGTAAGCAAATCGGCTACCCGGTAATCATCAAAGCTTCTGGCGGCGGTGGTGGTCGTGGTATGCGCGTTGTGCGTCATGAAAAAGATCTGGAACAGTCCATTAATATGACCCGTGCTGAAGCCAAAGCGGCTTTCAACAACGATATGGTCTATATGGAAAAATACCTGGAAAACCCACGCCACATCGAAATTCAGGTGTTGGCGGACGGTCAGGGCCACGCCGTTTATCTGGCTGAACGTGACTGCTCCATGCAGCGCCGCCACCAGAAAGTGGTGGAAGAGGCTCCAGCACCCGGTATCACTGAAGAGATGCGTCGCTTTATCGGCGATCGTTGCTCTAAAGCCTGTATCGAAATCGGTTACCGTGGCGCAGGGACTTTCGAGTTCCTGTACGAAAACGGCGAGTTCTACTTCATCGAGATGAACACCCGTATCCAGGTAGAACACCCGGTTACCGAGATGATCACCGGTGTTGACCTGATCAAAGAGCAGCTGCGTATTGCTGCCGGTCAGCCTTTGTCGATCAAACAGGAAGACGTGGTGATCCGTGGCCATGCGGTAGAATGCCGTATCAACGCCGAAGATCCGAACACCTTCCTGCCAAGCCCAGGCAAGATCACCCGCTTCCATGCACCAGGTGGTTTTGGCGTGCGTTGGGAATCGCATATCTACGCTGGCTACACTGTGCCGCCGTACTATGACTCCATGATCGGTAAACTGATCACTTACGGTGAAACCCGTGATGTGGCAATCGCCCGCATGAAAAACGCGTTGGCTGAGCTGATCATCGACGGCATTAAAGTGAACGTTGAGCTGCAGATGAAGATCATGTCTGACGAAAACTTCCAGCACGGTGGAACCAATATCCACTATCTGGAGAAAAAACTCGGCCTTCAGGAAACCTGATTAGCCTGATGTTTTGAAAAAAAGGCCGGTCTGACCGGCCTTTTTCTTTGCATTTTTAAGGTGAGGAGAGAGATGGACAAGCGCTTCGTTCAGGCTCATCGCGAGGCTCGCTGGTCATTCTGGCTGGCTGTCGCCTATCTTATTGCCTGGTCGCTGATGGCCTGGCTACCGGATGATATACAAGGCATTACCGGGCTACCACACTGGTTTGAAATGGCCTGTCTGCTGGTTCCTGCGCTATTTATCCTGCTGTGCTGGCTGATGGTCAGGCTGGTATTTCGTGACATTCCTCTGGAAGATGAAAAGTGAAACTTCAAATCATCCTGCCGCTTATTGCCTATCTGCTGCTGGTCGCCGGCCTCTCTGTGTATGCCATGCGTAAGCGCCGTGAAGGCAGCTTTCTGACTGAATATTTCCTCGGTAGCCGATCGATGGGCGGCTTTGTGCTGGCCATGACCATGGCGACGACATACATCAGTGCCAGTTCGTTTATTGGCGGACCCGGTGCGGCCTATAAATATGGGCTGGGTTGGGTACTGCTGTCGATGGTACAGGTCCCCGCCGTCTGGCTTTCGCTGGGCGTATTGGGGAAAAAATTCGCTATCCTCGCCCGACGTTACAACGCGGTTACCCTCAACGATATGCTTTATGCCCGTTATCGCAGTCCGTTACTGGTGTGGTTCGCCAGCCTCAGCCTGCTGATCGCCTTTATTGGTGCCATGACCGTGCAATTTGTCGGTGGTGCGCGGCTATTGGAAACCGCCGCAGGCATTCCCTACGATAGCGGATTGCTGATTTTTGGTGGCACCATCGCGCTGTACACCGCTTTTGGCGGCTTCAGGGCCAGCGTGCTGAATGATGCCATGCAAGGTGTGGTGATGCTGGCAGGCACCTTCCTGCTGCTGTTTGCGGTGATCCATGCCGCTGGCGGGATGCACAGTGCCGTCGATAAGCTTCAGCATATTGATCCCCAGCTGGTGTCCGCCAGTGGCGTTGACCATATTCTCAGCCCGACCTTCCTGGCGTCGTTTTCGGTGCTGGTCTGTTTCGGCGTGATCGGCCTGCCGCATACCGCGGTGCGCTGCATCTCCTATAAAGACAGCAAGGCGGTCCACCGCGGGATCATTATTGGCACCATCGTGGTCACGATTCTGATGTTTGGCATGCATCTGGCGGGCGCGCTTGGACGGGCGGTGATGCCTGACCTGGCAATCCCGGACCAGGTGATCCCAACGCTGATGATCCACGTTCTGCCGCCCGTCGCTGCCGGGATCTTCCTGGCGGCACCGATGGCGGCGATCATGTCGACCATCAACGCGCAACTGCTGCAATCATCGGCGACGATCGTCAAAGATCTCTATTTGCGCCTCTATCCACAGCAGATGGACAATGAGCCGCTGCTGAAGAAGATGTCAGGCGTGATCACGCTGTTGCTTGGCCTGCTGCTGCTGCTGGCCGCGTGGAATCCACCTGAAATGATCATCTGGCTCAATCTGCTGGCCTTTGGTGGGCTTGAAGCGGTCTTCCTCTGGCCGCTGGTCCTCGGGTTATACTGGGAAAAAGCCAATGCCACTGGCGCGCTCAGTAGCATGATTATGGGTGCGGGTTGTTATACGCTGCTGGCCAGTTTTTCGCTGCAGCCATGGGGATTCCACCCGATCGTGCCCTCACTGATCCTGAGTCTGATTGCCTTTGTCGTTGGAAACCGTTTTGGCCATGCCGCTGCCCCGTCAGCGCAGGCTTCCACCCCTATTTGAATAAAGAGAATTGCCATGCCCTGGATACAGATGAAAATTAATACCACCGGCGCTCAGGCTGAAGAGCTGGGCGATGCGCTGATCGAGAACGGGGCTGTCTCGGTCACGTTTCAGGACACGCATGACAACCCGGTGTTCGAGCCCTTACCCGGCGAAACGCTGCTGTGGGGCGATACCGATGCGATCGGCTTATTTGATGCTGAAACCGATATGGATCTGGTAGTGATTGGCTTAGAAGCCTGTCCTCTGCTGGGCAGCGGCTTCGCCCACAAAATTGAACAGATCGAAGATAAAGACTGGGAACGTGAGTGGATGGTCAACTTCCATCCGATGCGTTTTGGTCAGCGTCTGTGGATCTGCCCAAGCTGGCGCGACGTGCCGGACCCGGAGGCGGTAAACGTGATGCTCGATCCTGGCCTGGCTTTCGGTACGGGTACGCATCCTACCACTTCAATGTGCCTGACCTGGCTTGATGGTCTGGATCTGCAAGGCAAAACGGTGATCGACTTTGGCTGCGGTTCCGGCATTCTGGCGATCGCCGCACTGAAGCTGGGTGCCGCCAGCGCGATAGGGATCGATATCGATCCTCAGGCGATCCAGGCTAGCCGTGACAACGCTGAACGTAATGGCGTCTCTGATCGCCTCTCGCTGTATCTGCCGCATGAGCAGCCAGATAATCTGAGTGCCGATGTGGTGGTGGCTAACATCCTTGCAGGCCCCTTACGCGAGCTGGCACCGCTGATTAGCGTCCTGCCGGTGAAGGGCGGCTCTCTGGGTCTGTCAGGCGTACTGGCAAGCCAGGCTGAAAGTGTTTGTGAAGCCTATCAGGAGCTGTTCATCCTTGATCCGGTAGCAGAAAAAGAAGAGTGGTGTCGGATTACGGGCATCAAAGCCTGAGATGTTAACAAAAGGTGAGATCGTCTGGTTTTGATGATTTCATCCGTCACATGTCTCGTTATCCGGGGCATGTGATGCCTTTTATCTGGCTGTTTAGCCTATAAAAAAAGAAAAATATTTGTTCGTAATTTAATCGCTTTTTATTAAGCTATTGAATTTAATCACTAAAATAATTTACCCCTAACGGATATCTCTACCAGCACCCCGTAAGCCGGTGGATTGTTCAAAGTTTGGCCTTTCATCTTCGACAGAAAATGCGTAATATACGCCGCCTTGCGGACACACTATGGTCACTTTTATTTCATGCGCATTGGAAACCACCAGCTTCGTAATCGTCTGATTGCCGCGCCAATGGCCGGGATAACCGACAGACCGTTCCGGACCCTTTGTTATGCAATGGGCGCTGGTATGACCGTTTCCGAGATGATGTCGTCTAACCCTGAAGTCTGGGCGACGGACAAATCCCGGTTGCGCATGGTTCACAGTGATGAGCCCGGTATTCGTACCGTGCAAATTGCAGGTTGTGACCCTCATGAGATGGCTGAAGCAGCGCGTATCAACGCTTTATCTGGCGCGCAGGTGATTGACATCAACATGGGATGTCCAGCCAAAAAGGTGAATCGCAAACTGGCGGGCTCTGCCCTGCTGCAACACCCTGAGCTGGTGAAGTCTATCCTGCTGGCGGTGGTTGATGCAGTGGACGTTCCCGTTACGTTGAAGATTCGCACTGGCTGGGATCCAGACAACCGTAATTGTGTTGAAATTGCCCAATTGGCTGAACGCTGCGGTATTCAGGCCCTGACCATCCACGGACGCACTCGCGCGTGTTTGTTCAACGGCGAAGCTGAATATGACAGCATTCGGACAGTTAAGCAGAATGTCTCCATTCCCGTTATCGCGAATGGCGACATCACTGACCCGCATAAAGCCAGAGCCGTGCTCGACTATACGGGGGCTGATGCCCTGATGATAGGACGTGCGGCTCAGGGAAGACCTTGGATCTTCCGGGAAATCCAGCATTATCTGGACACTGGGGAGCTGCTGGCACCGATGCCACTAGCTGAAGTAAAGCGCTTGCTCATCGGGCACCTACGGGAACTGCACGACTTTTATGGTCACCGCAAGGGATACCGTATTGCCCGGAAGCACGTCTCCTGGTATCTCCAGGAGCATGCCCCAAACGACCAGTTTCGGCGCACATTCAACGCCATAGAGGATGCCAGCGAACAGCTGGAGGCGTTGGAAGCATACTTCGAAAATCTTGCCTAATAGAAATAAAGAGCTGACAGAACTATGTTCGAACAACGCGTAAATTCTGACGTACTGACCGTATCTACCGTAAACTCACAGGATCAGGTGACTCAAAAGCCACTGCGTGATTCGGTCAAACAGGCACTGAAGAACTATTTTGCTCAACTGAATGGTCAGGATGTGAATGACCTGTATGAGCTGGTTTTGGCTGAAGTAGAACAGCCATTGTTGGACATGGTGATGCAATACACCCGTGGCAACCAGACCCGTGCGGCCCTGATGATGGGCATCAACCGTGGTACGCTGCGTAAGAAACTGAAAAAATACGGCATGAACTAAGTTTCGGTTCATTGTGTTGGAGGCGCTACCATTCGTTAGCGCCTTTTTTATTGCCTTTTTTCAGGCCCAGAATTATCCGGATCGTGTAAAGTACACCTTTCTGGCTCAACTTCCTGTCCGTGATGTTGTCGAAGTTTTTGTATCGCTGATGATTTGCGTCTCTATGCGCTACATACCCTATGCACGCTTAAAGAGAGAATTATGAAGTCTTCCCCCCGTTTCACCCGCCGCTTACTGCACCCACGTTACTGGATAACCTGGATCGGACTGGGAATTCTGTTTTTGCTGGTTCAGCTCCCTTTTCCTCTGCTGGAAAAACTGGGCACCTGGATGGGCCGGACCTCGATGCGGTTCCTCAAGCGCCGGATTCGCATTACCCGCCGCAATCTGGAGCTGTGTTTCCCTGAGATGCCTGCCGATCAGCTTGAACAGCACATCGTGAAGAATTTTGAATCACTGGGTATGGGATTACTGGAAACCGGCATGGCCTGGTTCTGGTCGGATCGCCGGGTGAAGCGCTGGTTTACCGTTGAGGGCCTGGATAACCTGAAGGCCGCGCAGGTAGGTGGACGAGGTGCGCTGATCATTGGCGTTCACTTTATGTCTCTTGAGCTGGGAGGCCGTACGATGGGCCTGTGTCAGCCAATGATGGCCATGTACCGCCCGCACAACAATAAACTGATGGAATGGGTTCAGACTAAAGGTCGTATGCGCTCTAACAAAGCGATGATCAACCGTCGTGACCTGCGTGGCATGGTGAATGCCTTGAAACAAGGCGAAGCCGTATGGTTTGCTCCCGATCAGGATTATGGTCCTAAAGGCAGCGTATTCGCGCCGCTGTTCGCCGTTCCTCAGGCCGCGACGACCAGCGGTACCTGGATGATTGCCCGCATGGCTAAACCAGCCATGCTCACCGTTGTCCTGATCCGCAATGATGATGGCAGCGGCTATAAGCTGGTGATCCAGCCTGAGCTGAAAGATTACCCTGTCGCGGATGAGCAGCAGGCTGCGGCGTATATGAATCAGGTGATTGAACACGAAATCATGCGTGCGCCCTATCAGTATCTGTGGCTCCATCGCCGCTTCAAAACCCGTCCTGAGGGTGCCAGCTCCCTTTATTAAATCTCTTTCTCCCTTCTTTTCAGAACCAGCTCACATTCTGTGAGCTGGCTTCGCCGAATTCATTACAATCTCGTAACATAAAGTACGCTTTTGCTCACATTGCTTCCATATAGTGAAACGCGATGCACCATTTGTGACCAATCCACCTGTTTTTGCCCACCCGTAGTGCGCGATATTAAGCAAACTTTCTGGATGCTTCTAATTATTAGCAAACCTTTCCAACAAATTCAGGGCTCTGCAATTTTGGCATTACCTTTGCAGTGTCGTGGATGGCTTCGGCCACAGACAGGAAAAGTGCACCACAGCGTGCGTTAAACATAATAATGATTTCGCCACACAGGATGCTTTATGAAAAAAATGATGCTCTCCACTTTGGTTGCCGCTGCAGCGCTGTTTGCAGTTGCGAATCAGGCTCACGCCGGCACCACCCTGGATGCCATTAAGAAGAAAGGTTTCATTCAATGCGGTATCAGTGATGGTCTGCCTGGCTTCTCGTTTGCAGACGCCAGTGGCAAATTTAGCGGTATCGATGTGGACGTATGCCGTGCAGCAGCTGCCGCCGTGTTTGGCGATGCAACCAAAGTGAAATACACCCCATTGACTGCAAAAGAACGTTTCACTGCTCTGCAGTCTGGTGAAGTAGACATCCTGTCTCGTAACACAACCTGGACCTCTGCGCGCGATGGCGGCATGGGCTTCATTTTCGCTGGCGTAAACTATTATGACGGCATCGGCTTCCTGACCCACCAGAAAGCAGGGCTGAAGAGCGCGAAAGAGCTTGATGGCGCAACCGTTTGCATTCAGGCCGGTACAGATACCGAACTGAACGTGGCTGACTACTTCAAAGCCAACAACATGCAGTACACCCCGGTAACCTTCGACCGTTCTGACGAATCAGCGAAAGCGCTGGATACCGGTCGTTGCGATACGCTGGCATCCGACCAGTCTCAGCTGTATGCACTGCGTATCAAGCTGGGCAAACCAAACGAATTTATCGTGCTGCCAGAAGTGATCTCTAAAGAACCGCTGGGACCGGTTGTCCGTCGTGGCGATGATGACTGGTTCACCATCGTCAAATGGTCTCTGTACGCCATGCTGAATGCCGAAGAGATGGGCATCACCTCTGCAAACGTTGATCAGCTGGCCGCTAAACCTACCAACCCAGATATGGCTCACCTGCTGGGCTCAGAAGGTGATTTCGGTAAAGACCTGAAGCTTGATAACAAATGGGCTTACAACATCGTTAAGCAGGTTGGTAACTATCAGGAAGTCTTTGACCGTAACGTCGGTAAAGACAGCCAGTTGAAAATTGCCCGTGGCCAGAACGCCCTCTGGAACAAAGGCGGCATCCAGTACGCACCACCAGTACGTTAATTCCCACCGTTTACAGGGCACCGGCTTGCCGGTGCCTTAGTCAGAATTTTCGTCACTGAGGTTTCAACATGTCTCAACGCCCAACCGTAAAAAGGGATTTTTCATTCAGTAATCCTGCGGTGCGCGCCTGGCTGTACCAGATCATTGCGATTGTCGTTGTTCTGGGTGTGGCGGGGTATCTGGTTCACAATACCGTCATTAACCTCGCAAGCCGCGGCATTACCTCCGGTTTTGGTTTCCTGGAACGTAGCGCTGGCTTTGGTATCGTTCAACACCTGATCGATTACAGCGAAGGTGATACCTATGCCCGGGTGTTTCTCGTTGGCTTAACCAACACTTTGCTGGTCTCTGCTCTTTGTATTGTCTTTGCCTCGCTCCTCGGCTTCTTTATTGGCCTTTCACGCTTATCCGACAACTGGCTGCTGCGGAAAATCTCGACGATCTATATCGAGACCTTCCGTAATATCCCGCCATTGTTGCAGATCTTCTTTTGGTACTTTGCCGTCTTACGCAACCTTCCGGGACCGCGTCAGGCAGCCAGTGCGTTTGATTTAGCCTTTGTCAGTAATCGGGGTCTCTATATTCCATGGCCACAGTACGCAGTGGGTACCTGGCCGTTTGTCATTGCGCTGTTGGTGGCGGTAGCAGGCACTGTTGCTCTGTTCCGCTACAACCGCACCTATCAGTTGAAAACCGGGCAGCTTCGCCGTACCTGGCCTGCCAGCGTGGCGATGGTGATTATCTTCCCGGTTATTGCGCATCTGACGTTTGGTGCCGCTATGCACTGGGACATTCCTCAACTTCGCGGCTTTAACTTCCGTGGCGGGTTTGCCCTGATCCCTGAGCTGGCAGCCTTAACGCTGGCCCTGTCGATCTATACCTCAACCTTTATCGCTGAAGTTATCCGCTCCGGCATCCAGTCCGTACCGTATGGTCAGCACGAAGCGGCACGTTCACTGGGGATACCGAATCCGGTTACGCTGCGCCAGGTCATCATTCCTCAGGCCATGCGCGTGATAATCCCGCCATTGACCAGCCAGTATCTGAATATCGTGAAAAACTCCTCGCTCGCCGCAGCGATTGGCTATCCCGATATGGTTTCGCTGTTTGCAGGAACGGTGTTGAATCAGACTGGCCAGGCTATCGAGACTATCGCCATCACCATGGGTGTCTACCTGGTCATCAGCCTGCTGATTTCGCTGTTAATGAACATCTATAACCGCAAAATCCGCCTGATTGAGCGTTAAGAGAACGGGATCAATATGACTTTAGCTACTCACGAAACCCCGCCCGTCCCGACGAATGCTTTTTCCCGCACCGTTAGTTGGGCAAGAAAAAATCTGTTCTCCAGCTGGGGAAACTCTCTGCTGACCCTGTTTTGCATTTGGGTTATCTGGACGGTGATCCCGCCGGCGCTTAACTGGCTGGTCTTCCAGGCTAACTGGATTGGTACCACCCGCGCAGACTGTACTAAGGATGGCGCTTGCTGGGTGTTTATCCATGCCCGCTTTGGCCAGTTTATGTATGGGTTATATCCGCATGAACTGCGCTGGCGTATCAACCTGGCTCTGGTGATTGGCCTGCTTTCAATTCTGCCGATGTTCCTCAAAAGCATGCCGCGCCGTGGCCTGTACATCGCCGTTTGGGCGGTGGTTTATCCGATTGCTGTCTGGGTGCTGCTGTATGGCGGTTTCTTTGGACTTGAGCGGGTAGAGACGCGTCAGTGGGGCGGATTAACGCTGACGCTGATTATTGCCTCCATCGGCATCGCCGGTGCCCTGCCGTTGGGGATTTTACTGGCTCTGGCAAGACGTTCCTCGATGCCGGTAGTGCGTGCCCTTTCAGTCATTTTTATCGAATTTTGGCGCGGCGTGCCGCTGATCACCGTGTTGTTTATGTCTTCGGTGATGCTGCCGCTGTTTATGTCAGAGGGCAACAGCATTGATAAGCTGATCCGTGCGCTGGTCGGCGTGATCCTGTTCCAGTCAGCGTATGTTGCAGAAGTGGTTCGTGGTGGATTACAGGCGCTACCAAAAGGCCAGACTGAAGCCGCAGAGTCACTGGCGCTGGGCTACTGGAAGACACAGGGTCTGGTGATCCTGCCGCAGGCGTTAAAACTGGTGATCCCGGGTCTGGTGAACACCATCATTGCCCTGTTCAAAGATACCAGCCTGGTGATTATCATCGGTCTGTTTGACCTGTTCAGTAGCGTACAGCAAGCGACCGTCGACCCCGCGTGGTTGGGGATGTCGACTGAAGGCTATGTCTTTGCTGCACTGGTCTACTGGATTTTCTGTTTTAGCATGTCGCGCTATAGCCAGTATCTGGAGAAGCGTTTTCACACCGGGCGTACACCGCACTGAGGCTTAAAATGACCCAACCTATGAAACAATCCGACGACGCGATGATGATTACGCTCGAAAACGTGAACAAATGGTACGGCCAGTTTCACGTACTGAAAGATATCAACCTGCACGTTAAGCCGCGCGAGCGCATCGTGCTTTGCGGCCCTTCGGGTTCCGGTAAATCAACGACCATTCGTTGTATTAACCATCTCGAAGAGCATCAGCAGGGACGTATTGTGGTTGATGGTATTCATCTCAATGACGATCTCCGCAATATTGAACGTGTGCGGACAGAAGTGGGGATGGTATTCCAACACTTTAATCTGTTCCCGCATCTGACTGTTTTGCAGAACTGCACGCTGGCGCCGCTTTGGGTGCGTAAAACGCCGAAGAAAGAAGCTGAGGCACTGGCCATGCACTATCTGGAACGTGTTCGCATTTCAGAGCACGCCCATAAGTTTCCTGGACAGCTTTCCGGTGGGCAGCAGCAGCGCGTGGCGATCGCACGATCGCTGTGTATGAAACCGAAAATCATGCTGTTTGATGAACCGACATCGGCACTGGATCCAGAGATGGTGAAAGAGGTGCTGGATACCATGATTGGTCTGGCTGAAGATGGTATGACAATGTTGTGTGTCACGCACGAGATGGGCTTTGCCCGTACCGTGGCTGACAGGGTGATCTTTATGGATCGTGGTGAGATCGTTGAGCAAGCGCCACCGCAAGAGTTCTTCTCCAATCCGAAGTCAGAACGTACCCGCGCGTTTCTTTCTCAGGTTATTCATTGAGTTAAGCACTGTTAAGTAGCCAACTGTGTTAAACGCCCTGCCCACAGGCAGGGCTTTTTTATGCCCGCAGTGAGGGTATGGCCTATCAGGTAGGTGATTAGCATTGAGGGCGTGAGACGATTCTGGGTCCAGTGATAACTGGATTAAATATGGCGTCGTGCGGCAGCACGGCGTCTTTTTTTGTCTGGTTTTTGGGGTGGTTTGGAATTTTAGTGGCGGGTTTCGGCCGTTATCAGGCGGGCCTGGGGAATCCGGGAGCCGTTTTGAGGCGGGTTTTGCCTTCTCACGCACACAAAAAAGCCCCATGCTTTCGCATGAGGCTTGTCTGCTTAATTGATGCCTGGCAGTTCCCTACTCTCGCATGGGGAGACCCCACACTACCATCGGCGCTACGGCGTTTCACTTCTGAGTTCGGCATGGGGTCAGGTGGGACCACCGCGCTAAAGCCGCCAGGCAAATTCTGTTATTCACGCCGCCATAGGGCCGCGCAAATTTATCCGGTTCAAGCTGAAAATATCTGTTCGTGTCTCTCAGACACCACCAGAACGCTTCTGGTGTTGTAAGGTTAAGCCTCACGGGTCATTAGTACCGGTTAGCTCAACGCATCGCTGCGCTTACACACCCGGCCTATCAACGTCGTAGTCTTCAACGTCCCTTCAGGGGCCTTAAAGGCCCAGGGAAGATTCATCTCGAGGCAAGTTTCGCGCTTAGATGCTTTCAGCGCTTATCTTTTCCGCACTTAGCTACCGGGCAATGCCATTGGCATGACAACCCGAACACCAGTGGTGCGTTCACTCCGGTCCTCTCGTACTAGGAGCAACCCCTCTCAATCTTCCAGCGCCCACGGCAGATAGGGACCGAACTGTCTCACGACGTTCTAAACCCAGCTCGCGTACCACTTTAAACGGCGAACAGCCGTACCCTTGGGACCTACTTCAGCCCCAGGATGTGATGAGCCGACATCGAGGTGCCAAACACCGCCGTCGATATGAACTCTTGGGCGGTATCAGCCTGTTATCCCCGGAGTACCTTTTATCCGTTGAGCGATGGCCCTTCCATTCAGAACCACCGGATCACTATGACCTGCTTTCGCACCTGCTCGAGCCGTCACTCTCGCAGTCAAGCTAGCTTATGCCATTGCACTAACCTCACGATGTCCGACCGTGATTAGCTAACCTTCGTGCTCCTCCGTTACTCTTTAGGAGGAGACCGCCCCAGTCAAACTACCCACCAGACACTGTCCCCACGCCGGATCACGGCGCCAGGTTAGAACATCAAACGTTAAAGGGTGGTATTTCAAGGTTGGCTCCACGCAGACTGGCGTCCACGCTTCAAAGCCTCCCACCTATCCTACACATCAAGGTTCAATATTCAGTGTCAAGCTATAGTAAAGGTTCACGGGGTCTTTCCGTCTTGCCGCGGGTACACTGCATCTTCACAGCGAGTTCAATTTCACTGAGTCTCGGGTGGAGACAGCCTGGCCATCATTACGCCATTCGTGCAGGTCGGAACTTACCCGACAAGGAATTTCGCTACCTTAGGACCGTTATAGTTACGGCCGCCGTTTACCGGGGCTTCGATCAAGAGCTTCTCCTTGCGGATAACCCCATCAATTAACCTTCCGGCACCGGGCAGGCGTCACACCGTATACGTCCACTTTCGTGTTTGCACAGTGCTGTGTTTTTAATAAACAGTTGCAGCCAGCTGGTATCTTCGACTGGCTTCAGCTCCGGGAGCAAGTCCCTTCACCTACGCGCCAGCGTGCCTTCTCCCGAAGTTACGGCACCATTTTGCCTAGTTCCTTCACCCGAGTTCTCTCAAGCGCCTTGGTATTCTCTACCTGACCACCTGTGTCGGTTTGGGGTACGATTCCGTGTTACCTGATGCTTAGAGGCTTTTCCTGGAAGCAGGGCATTTGTTACTTCAGCACCGTAGTGCCTCGTCATCACACCTCAGCGTTAAAAAGAGTCCGGATTTACCTAAACTCTCCGCCTACATGCTTAAACCGGGACAACCGTCGCCCGGCTAACATAGCCTTCTCCGTCCCCCCTTCGCAGTAACACCGAGTACAGGAATATTAACCTGTTTCCCATCGACTACGCCTTTCGGCCTCGCCTTAGGGGTCGACTCACCCTGCCCCGATTAACGTTGGACAGGAACCCTTGGTCTTCCGGCGAGCGGGCTTTTCACCCGCTTTATCGTTACTTATGTCAGCATTCGCACTTCTGATACCTCCAGCAGACCTCACAGTCCACCTTCGACGGCTTACAGAACGCTCCCCTACCCAACAACGCATAAGCGTCGCTGCCGCAGCTTCGGTGCATGGTTTAGCCCCGTTACATCTTCCGCGCAGGCCGACTCGACCAGTGAGCTATTACGCTTTCTTTAAATGATGGCTGCTTCTAAGCCAACATCCTGGCTGTCTGTGCCTTCCCACATCGTTTCCCACTTAACCATGACTTTGGGACCTTAGCTGGCGGTCTGGGTTGTTTCCCTCTTCACGACGGACGTTAGCACCCGCCGTGTGTCTCCCGTGATAACATTCTTCGGTATTCGCAGTTTGCATCGGGTTGGTAAGCCGGGATGGCCCCCTAGCCGAAACAGTGCTCTACCCCCGAAGATGAGTTCACGAGGCGCTACCTAAATAGCTTTCGGGGAGAACCAGCTATCTCCCGGTTTGATTGGCCTTTCACCCCCAGCCACAAGTCATCCGCTAATTTTTCAACATTAGTCGGTTCGGTCCTCCAGTTAGTGTTACCCAACCTTCAACCTGCCCATGGCTAGATCACCGGGTTTCGGGTCTATACCCTGCAACTTAACGCCCAGTTAAGACTCGGTTTCCCTTCGGCTCCCCTATACGGTTAACCTTGCTACAGAATATAAGTCGCTGACCCATTATACAAAAGGTACGCAGTCACACCACGAAGGTGCTCCCACTGCTTGTACGTACACGGTTTCAGGTTCTGTTTCACTCCCCTCGCCGGGGTTCTTTTCGCCTTTCCCTCACGGTACTGGTTCACTATCGGTCAGTCAGGAGTATTTAGCCTTGGAGGATGGTCCCCCCATATTCAGACAGGATGTCACGTGTCCCGCCCTACTCATCGAACTCACAGTAAGTGCATTTTTGTGTACGGGAGTATCACCCTGTACCCTGCGACTTTCCAGACGCTTCCACTAATGCACAAACTGATTCAGGTTCTGGGCTGTTCCCCGTTCGCTCGCCGCTACTGGGGGAATCTCGGTTGATTTCTTTTCCTCTGGGTACTTAGATGTTTCAGTTCCCCAGGTTCGCCTTGCAACACTATGTATTCATGTTGCAATGATGCACCAAAGTGCACCGGGTTTCCCCATTCGGGTATCGTCGGTTATTACGGTTCATATCACCTTACCGACGCTTATCGCAGATTAGCACGCCCTTCATCGCCTCTGACTGCCTAGGCATCCACCGTGTACGCTTAGTCACTTAACCTCACAACCCACAAGCGTCCCGAAAGACACATTGCTGTTGTAAGCATTTGAGAGACTCGAACATATCGTTGATTTCATTCTTATTACGGAGAATGAAAACGACATGTCGTTTCAATTTTCAGCTTGTTCCGGATTGTTAAAGAGCATAATACTTCGCAGCACACCGTTGCCGGTACGCTCTGAAGTATTGTCAGAAAACTGCATGGTGGAGCTAAGCGGGATCGAACCGCTGACCTCCTGCGTGCAAGGCAGGCGCTCTCCCAGCTGAGCTATAGCCCCATACAGTTACTGCAGAGACCATCTACTACCACTTACGTTCTTTTCTTTCGAATAGGACGTTGAGGACATAACTCTTTGGGAGAAATGTAATTTTTGCTCAGGCAAGGCATGCGGAAGGGAAGTTTACCTGAGGTAAACGACCGCGCGCATAACGCAGCATGAGTGAAAATTTGGTAGGCCTGAGTGGACTTGAACCACCGACCTCACCCTTATCAGGGGTGCGCTCTAACCACCTGAGCTACAAGCCTGTAGAGGTTTTTTCTGCTCGTTACTTTTCTATCAGACAATCTGTTGTGGACACTACGCGGGAAAGTATCTTCAGGTAAGGAGGTGATCCAACCGCAGGTTCCCCTACGGTTACCTTGTTACGACTTCACCCCAGTCATGAATCACAAAGTGGTAAGCGCCCTCCCGAAGGTTAAGCTACCTACTTCTTTTGCAACCCACTCCCATGGTGTGACGGGCGGTGTGTACAAGGCCCGGGAACGTATTCACCGTAGCATTCTGATCTACGATTACTAGCGATTCCGACTTCACGGAGTCGAGTTGCAGACTCCGATCCGGACTACGACGCACTTTGTGAGGTCCGCTTGCTCTCGCGAGTTCGCTTCTCTTTGTATGCGCCATTGTAGCACGTGTGTAGCCCTGGCCGTAAGGGCCATGATGACTTGACGTCATCCCCACCTTCCTCCGGTTTGTCACCGGCAGTCTCCTTTGAGTTCCCGACATTACTCGCTGGCAACAAAGGATAAGGGTTGCGCTCGTTGCGGGACTTAACCCAACATTTCACAACACGAGCTGACGACAGCCATGCAGCACCTGTCTCACGGTTCCCGAAGGCACTAAGGCATCTCTGCCGAATTCCGTGGATGTCAAGGCCAGGTAAGGTTCTTCGCGTTGCATCGAATTAAACCACATGCTCCACCGCTTGTGCGGGCCCCCGTCAATTCATTTGAGTTTTAACCTTGCGGCCGTACTCCCCAGGCGGTCGACTTAACGCGTTAGCTCCGGAAGCCACGCCTCAAGGGCACAACCTCCAAGTCGACATCGTTTACGGCGTGGACTACCAGGGTATCTAATCCTGTTTGCTCCCCACGCTTTCGCACCTGAGCGTCAGTCTTTGTCCAGGGGGCCGCCTTCGCCACCGGTATTCCTCCAGATCTCTACGCATTTCACCGCTACACCTGGAATTCTACCCCCCTCTACAAGACTCTAGCCTGCCAGTTTCAAATGCAGTTCCCAGGTTAAGCCCGGGGATTTCACATCTGACTTGACAGACCGCCTGCGTGCGCTTTACGCCCAGTAATTCCGATTAACGCTTGCACCCTCCGTATTACCGCGGCTGCTGGCACGGAGTTAGCCGGTGCTTCTTCTGCGGGTAACGTCAATCGACAAGGTTATTAACCTTATCGCCTTCCTCCCCGCTGAAAGTACTTTACAACCCGAAGGCCTTCTTCATACACGCGGCATGGCTGCATCAGGCTTGCGCCCATTGTGCAATATTCCCCACTGCTGCCTCCCGTAGGAGTCTGGACCGTGTCTCAGTTCCAGTGTGGCTGGTCATCCTCTCAGACCAGCTAGGGATCGTCGCCTAGGTGAGCCATTACCCCACCTACTAGCTAATCCCATCTGGGCACATCCGATGGTGTGAGGCCCGAAGGTCCCCCACTTTGGTCCGAAGACGTTATGCGGTATTAGCTACCGTTTCCAGTAGTTATCCCCCTCCATCAGGCAGTTTCCCAGACATTACTCACCCGTCCGCCACTCGTCACCCAAGAGCAAGCTCTCTGTGCTACCGTTCGACTTGCATGTGTTAGGCCTGCCGCCAGCGTTCAATCTGAGCCATGATCAAACTCTTCAATTAAAAGTTCGATTTGCTGAAACAAGTTCAGCGGTGCTCAAGTGTAAAACGTCATAATGAATTTCATTATGTGTTCACTCTTAAGGCTTGATATTTTTTTGCGCCTTGCGGCGCTGATATCAATCCTGCGAGTGCCCACACAGATTGTCTGATAAATTGTTAAAGAGCGTTGCGGTAAGTGCCTTAGCGCCTTACTGCGAGGTGGCGTATATTACGCTTTCCTCCTTCAGAGTCAACTTCTTTTTGGGAAGTTTTTCTCTGGCGATTCAGCTTCCTGAACCTCTGACCCGGTGACCGTGAAGTCGTTGTTCCGTGTCAGTGGATGCGCATTATAGGGATCCCATTTCAGAGCACAAGGCTTTTTTCGATCTTTCTATTTGGTTGCTGGATTTTCACGCTTTCCGCCGAGATCTCAGACGATCCGCACAAAATTACCGCAAAATCATCGACAGTTATTGATCGATAAACCCCTGCCGCACTACCCTTCAGGGATCCTATTGCAGAGAGGTAGTTATGTCAGGGAACCTAAGATCGTTTAAAAACACCCGCCCGCAGCTCGGCCAGCGCGTAATGGTCGATGCTTCAAGCGTGGTGGTAGGCGAAGTGCACTTGCAGGACGATGTCAGTATCTGGCCACTGGTTGCCATCCGCGGGGATGTGAACCGTGTCTTGATCGGCAAACGCAGCAATATTCAGGACGGCAGTGTTTTGCACGTTACCCATAAGTCTTCTTATAACCCTGAAGGCAATCCGCTGATCGTCGGGGAAGATGTCACGGTTGGCCATAAAGCCATGTTGCATGGCTGCACCATTGGCAATCGGGTATTGGTAGGAATGGGATCTATTCTGCTGGATGGGGTAATAGTAGAAGACGATGTGATGATTGGGGCCGGAAGCCTGGTCCCTCCGGGTAAACGTCTGGTGAGTGGCTACCTTTATTTAGGAAGTCCGGTAAGGCAAGCTCGCAAACTGACAGAAGCTGAGGTGGCGGGCCTTCTCTACTCATCGAATAATTATGTCGGCTGGAAAGATGACTACCTTGCTCAGGAAAGCCAGACCCAACCCTGATCGTTTTCTTGCGCGTCTTTAATAGAGGCTTCCGCTTCATCTTCCAGATCCCAACGATGGGCAAGGAAACACGGCACTATTGCCAGCTCATTACCGTAGCGGCGAACCATCGTTTCGCCGCTGATCGCACAGGTAAGCAGGAAGCCATTCACCAGGGCTGGAAAACAAACCGCCTTTTCTGTCTCGTCCCACCATTCCCTGTCGGGAAACTGGATAGCCTGATTCACGCGCTGAGTTCTGACTTTAATACCGCAATGACCGGAGTAATATCGGGTAGCTTGCCGTGCCATAAAAAGAATGAGTGAGCCGCTTGCCCCACCAGCATTCCCAGACCATCTGCCATAGCCACAGCTCCATGCTGCTGGCACCAGTTCAGAAAAGGTGTCGTCGTAGCCAGGTAGAACATATCGTAACAACGGGTTTTTTCAGTGATCAGTGATGATGGCAATGCCGGAATATCCCCACCAATCCCGCTGGATGTGGCATTGATGATCAAATCAAAGTGTTCACCATCAAGTTGATCCATCGCTTTCGCCTGAATACCACCAGCGTGTTGGAATACTTCGGCGAGGATCTGCGCTTTAGATACCGTGCGGTTGGTAATGGTCAGTGAACAGCCAAACGACAATAAAGGAAGGATCACGCCACGAGCGGCACCTCCAGCCCCCACTAACAGAATACGATCGCCCGGTTTGATCAGATTCAGTCGTTCCAGATCCGTCAGCAAACCAATGCCGTCGGTGTTGTCACCTAACAGACGGCCATCCTCCAGTTTTTTCACCGTGTTGACGGCACCGGCCAGAGAAGCACGTTCAGTCAACTCATCGGCTCTCTCGTAAGCCTGCTCCTTGAATGGCAAGGTAACGTTGGCTCCTTTGCCACCCTGCGCCATAAACTCTGATAAGGAAGCAATGAACTCATCAACAGGCGCACAGATGCGACCATAAACATGAGAGATGCCGGTCTGCTCAGCAAAAAGCTGGTGAATACGCGGTGATTTGCTGTGATTGATCGGATTTCCGAAAACGGCAAAGGTGTGCATCTTATTTCCTGTTATCCCTGACGAATGAGTTCGCCGGTTAAAACATCACGAATCTCTGACGGATTCAGCCGACCGCCGGTATTTCCCAGAAAGACCGGGAAGTCAGACCCAAACTGCTGATGAACTTCAGCAGCAGTACGGCAGGGTTCAAGCCCGGTTAAATTCGCGCTGGTAGACACCAGCGGTTTACCAAAGCCCAAACAGAGACGCTGCACATCAGGATGGTCAGTGACTCTGACTGCCAGAGAATCAAAACGGCCAGTCAGCCAGCGAGGTGTTGAGGTGCGCGAAGGCATCACCCAGGTAACCGGGCCCGGCCACGAGGCGAACATCTTCTCTTTCTGCGCATCAGTAAGGGCGAAATCGTCGATGTAGGGCTGAAGCTGAGCATAATTTGCAGCGATAAGGATCAGCCCTTTCTCCACAGGCCGCTGCTTTAATGCCAACAAAGCCATTACCGCTGACTCACTGTCGGGATTGCACCCCAAGCCAAAAACAGCCTCGGTAGGATAGGCAATGACGGCATTTTGCCGAAGTTGGTGAATACAGGCTTCTACAGAACCTGGGACGGACTCATTCTTCACTGCTGATTCCTGATGTTGCCGGCTTACCACAGGCTTTGCTGGCGCAATAACGCCGAAGACCGCGAGCCGTTTTTTTCTCTATTAAAAGCGGGAAATGACAAAACTCACATTCACCCTCGACTGGCGTGAAGTTCACCGCAAACTGGCAATCTGGATAGCGTTCGCATGCGTGGAAGGTTTTGCCATAGCGTGACCGCCGCTGAACCAGCTTTCCTTGATTGCACTGAGGGCAGGCAAGCGTCGTGGCATCGGGCTTATCGATAACTTCAGTATGTTCACATTCCGGGTAGCGGCTACAACCGACAAACATGCCGAATCGTCCCTGGCGTAAAACCAGTTCCGACTGACATTCAGGACAAAACTGTCCTTCCAGAACTTTAACTATGTTGCTATCTGCCTGACTTTTCAGGGGGCGAATGTAATCACACTCGGGATACTGCGAACAGCCGAGAAAAGCGCCGTGTTTGCCGGAGCGAATAACCAGTTCTGCCCCACATTGGGGGCAGGGTTCATTTTTTCGCACAGCGAAAAGCGCTGTTTTATTCATAACATTTCTTACACGAAGACGATCTTCAGTGCACTATTCCTTCGTTGACGTCGAAAAGAAGTTCTTCCATCTGTTGATAAGCGTTTTCACATCCTGGGATATTAAACAGCACCATCAGCACCACCCATTTGAGATCTTCAAGATCAAACTCGATAGTATCGAGGGCCATAATACGTTCGATGACCATTTCCCGGGTTTCAAGATTCAGCACCTGAATTTGCTCCAGGAACAAAATAAAGCCCCGACAGTTAGCATCTAAACGCTGACTCTCTTCCTCGGTGTAGATACGCATAGACAGCGGATCGGTAGCCAGCAGGATCGGAGCGACAAGTCCCTCCTGATAATCTGCGAGCTTTTCCAACCAGTTCAACGCATTATAAATATCTTCACGATGAAAACCGGCATCGGTTAAATCATCAGTCAATTTATCCTGATCAACGCGCATTTCTGCCTCGCTGTGGATATACGTTTCAAATAAGTACATTAGTACGTCGAACATGGCTTGCCCTCCTCAATCGGACATAGCCGCCGGGTACAGCTGCGATCCATCCTGCTAACTCCAACTCAAGCAGCTTAGCTACGATGGTTGGCACAGGTTGGCCGGCACGTTCAGCGACGACGTCAACAGGTGTAACCTCATCTCCTACGTTAGCCAACACATCAGCAAATGGCAATGGAGTATTGCCCTGCTGATGTGAATATATTGTTGAATTTGACGTATTGGACAACCATTGGAGGTCACTTTGCAGCTGTTCAAGGATGGAATGGGGATGTGCCGTTAATAACGCGCCCTGCTGAATCAACCAGTGAGTGCCTTCACTACCCGGATTGCCAATGGCGCCAGGCAAAGCATACACATCGCGATTTTGCTCTAAAGCCAGCTTCGCGGTCACCAACGAGCCGCTTTTTAATGTCGCCTCCACCACTAATACGCCCAGGCTCAAACCGCTGATGATGCGATTACGCCGGGGAAAATTGTGCGCAACCGGCGAAGTGGATAATGGGAATTCAGAGATCACCGCACCACCACTTGCGATAATCTCCTTTGCCAGAGAGATATGCTGTCGGGGATAAAGGTGGTTCAGGCCGCTGCCCAATACCGCGAGGGTTTTCCCTCCAACCTCCAGTGCCGCACGATGAGCAATCCCATCTATTCCCAATGCCAGCCCAGAGGAGATAGTGATACCACTCAACGCCAATGTCTGAGCGAAATAGCTACCCCAATTTCTGCCATAAGGTGAACATCTACGGCTCCCCACGATAGCAATTTGCGGCGTGAGTAAAATGTCAGGGTCACCCGCAATGAAAAGCAGCGGCGGATAACTGGCAATATTTTTCAAACGTTCAGGATAGTTAGAATTGTCGCATGTCAGAAGATGGTGCTGAGGTTGCTCCAGCCAAAGAAGGGTTTCCTCCACAATCGTTGGATCATAGTTGAGAAAAGCCTGCCGTTGTTCGTCATTTAAGCCGGCGCGGATGAGATCTTTCTCTGCCACACTGGCCGTTTGCCGCAAGCAATCCACAACCCTTAATCGTTGCTGGTTGCGTATACCTATAACGCCGGAAAGACGTAACCAAATCTCCGTTGGTGTCATGATGCATCCCTGTAAATACTGAAAAGTCCCTAAGGCTAACGTAGCGGGAATGCTGTCAATCACCGACCGAAATGTCTACAATAAGAAAGATAAATATCTAATCCCTTGAACACAGATCTGGAAAGTTATGTCAGTTTTGCAGGTATTACATTTTCCTGACGAGCGCCTGCGCATCGTTGCGAAACCCGTTAAAGAAGTGAATGCCGATATTCAGCGCATCGTCGATGATATGTTTGAAACGATGTATGCCGAAGAAGGTATTGGGTTGGCGGCCACTCAGGTCGATATCCATCAGCGCATTATCGTGATTGACGTTTCTGAAAATCGCGAAGAACGTCTTGTGCTTATTAACCCGGAAATGCTGGAAAAAAGCGGCGAAACGGGAATTGAAGAGGGTTGCCTCTCCATTCCTGAACAGCGTGCGCTGGTTCCCCGCGCTGAAAAAGTCAAAATCCGCGCGCTGGATCGTGAAGGAAACAGCTATGAGCTGGAAGCAGATGGTTTACTGGCTATCTGTATTCAACACGAAATGGATCATCTGGTCGGTAAACTGTTTATTGACTACCTGTCGCCGATGAAGCGCCAGCGTATCCGCCAGAAGCTGGAAAAACTTTATCGCCAGACTGCTCGCGATCAAAACGAGCCTGAATAAGGGAAAAGCGTGTCTGAAGCCCTGAATATTATCTTTGCCGGCACTCCAGACTTTGCAGCGCGTCATTTAGACGCGCTGTTGTCTTCTGGGCATAACGTTGTTGGCGTTTTTACGCAGCCAGACCGTCCGGCAGGCCGTGGAAATAAACTCACCGCCAGCCCGGTTAAGCAGCTGGCCGAGCAACACAATCTCCCGGTGTTCCAACCAAAATCCCTCCGACCGGAGGAAAACCAGCAGCTGGTTGCCGATTTACGCGCTGATGTGATGGTGGTCGTCGCCTATGGCTTGATCCTGCCAGCGCCGGTGTTGGCGATGCCACGTCTGGGTTGTATCAACGTGCACGGGTCGCTGCTGCCGAAATGGCGTGGCGCTGCGCCAATCCAACGCTCACTGTGGGCGGGAGATAGCGAAACCGGCGTGACGATTATGCAAATGGACGTCGGGCTGGATACGGGCGATATGTTGTATAAGCTTGCTTGCCCAATCGGGCCTGAAGATACCAGCGCCACGCTTTACAGCAAGCTGGCTGAACTGGGCCCTGAAGGTATGTTGGTCACCTTATCGCAACTGGCTGACGGCACTGCGAAGCCTGAAGTACAGGATGAAGCGCAGGTCAGCTATGCTGAGAAGCTAAGCAAGGAAGAAGCTAAGCTGGACTGGAGCCTTTCGGCTACCCAGCTGGAACGCTGCATCCGTGCCTTCAACCCGTGGCCTGTTAGCTATTTCACTGTCGATGACCAGCCAGTAAAAGTCTGGAAAGCGACCGTATTGCCTCACTCAGATCAACACCCCGGCAAGATCGTTCAGGCCGATAAAAACGGCATTCAGGTTGCTACCGCTGACGGTGTCCTGAACATTGAAGAACTGCAACCTGCCGGCAAAAAGCCGATGAAAGCGCAGGATCTGCTGAACTCCCGCCGAGAGTGGTTCACGCCGGGCAACATTCTTGCCTGATGCCTCGCCCGGTTTACAGCCGGGCTGATTTTGACTTGCGATCCCTATGAAAAAAAATACCAATTTGCGCAGCATTGCTGCCCAGACTATCGAAAAAGTGGTCGAGCAAGGCCAGTCGCTCAGTAACGTGCTGCCTGCTGCGCAGAAATCCGTGGCTGAGAAAGACGCGGCGCTGCTGCAAGAGCTTTGCTATGGCGTGTTGCGTACCCTTCCTCAACTGGAATGGATTATTGGCCAGCTGATGGAACGCCCGATGACGGGCAAACAACGTACTATTCACTTCCTGGTGATGGTTGGCCTTTATCAGCTGATCTTCACCCGTATTCCCGCTCATGCCGCGTTGGCAGAAACGGTTGAAGGTGCAATCTCCCTGAAACGACAGCAGTTTAAGGGATTGATTAACGGTGTATTGCGTCAATTCCAGCGTAAGCAGGACGAGTTGGTGCAGCAGATGAATGTAGGTGACCAGAAATACCTGCATCCGAAATGGCTGCTGGAAAGACTGAAGCGTGCGTGGCCGAATAACTGGGAAGCCATTGTTGAGGCCAATAATCAGCGGCCGCCAATGTGGCTGCGTGTTAATCGCCAACACCATAGCCGGGATGCCTGGCTGAAGCTGTTACAGGAAGCAGGCAAAGAAGCCGAGCCGCACCCACTGCATGCAGATGCTTTACGACTGGAGACGCCTTGCCCGGTGTCACAGCTGCCGGGATTTGATCAGGGCTGGGTGACGGTTCAGGATGCTTCTGCACAAGGATGCGTGGCGCTGTTGGATCCGCAAAATGGCGAATCTATTCTCGACCTTTGCGCCGCTCCGGGCGGCAAAACAACTCATATTCTTGAAGCAGCGCCACAGGCAACTGTGCTGGCGGTTGATATTGATGAGCAACGTCTGGCCAGGATTAACGAAAATCTGCTGCGTCTCAATATGACGGCAGAGGTAAAGGTCGGCGACGGTTGCCTTCCAGAAACATGGTGTGGCGACAAACAGTTTGACCGAATTCTGTTAGATGCCCCTTGCTCGGCAACCGGTGTTATCCGCCGTCATCCTGATATTAAATGGCTACGCCGCGATCGTGACATCCCTGAGCTTGCTGCTTTGCAGCAGCAGATCCTGGATGCTATCTGGCCGCATCTGAAGCCTGGCGGTACATTGCTGTATGCAACCTGCTCCATCCTGCCGGAAGAGAATCATCTGCAGGTTGCCGCTTTCCTTGAACGCCATGAAGATGCCATGCTGTCTGATACAGGCGATGCCAACCATCCGGGTCTGCAGGTCTTCCCTGCTCCACAGGATGGCGACGGCTTCTTCTATGCAAAATTACTAAAACGATAACTGCGCCGGCCGGTGACAAATTCCCGGCCAGGTTGAATCCCAACGAATCAGACTAAAGCAAAATGAAAATAATCATTCTTGGCGCCGGTCAGGTCGGTGGCACACTCGCCGAAAACCTGGTTGGTGAAAACAACGACATTACCGTCGTAGATACTGATTCGAATCGTCTGCGTCAGTTGCAGGATAAATTCGACCTGCGTGTCGTACAGGGGCACGGTTCACATCCTCGCGTATTACGTGAAGCGGGCGCCGAAGATGCCGATATGCTGGTTGCGGTGACCAATTCGGATGAAACGAATATGATCGCCTGTCAGATCGCCTACTCGCTGTTTAACACCCCCAACCGTATTGCCCGTATTCGTGCTCCGGACTACATCAGGGATGCGGAAAAACTGTTTGTCCCGGAAGCGATCCCAATCGATCATTTGATTTCGCCAGAGCAGTTAGTGATCGATAACATCTACCGGTTGATCGAGTACCCAGGGGCATTGCAGGTAGTGAATTTTGCAGAAGGCAAAGTGAGTCTCGCGGTTGTGAAGGCGTATTATGGCGGCCCGTTGGTCGGCAATGCGCTTGCCGTCATGCGCGAACATATGCCGCATATTGATACACGCGTAGCAGCTATCTTCCGTCAGGATCGTCCCATCCGTCCGCAAGGATCGACGATTGTAGAAGCCGGTGATGAAGTCTTCTTTATTGCTGCCAGCCAAAATATCCGGGCGGTGATGAGCGAATACCAGCGTCTGGAAAAACCGTACAAGCGCATTATGATCGTCGGCGGCGGTAATATTGGCTTTGGACTCGCCCAGCGGCTGGAAAAAGATTACAGCGTTAAACTGATCGAACGCGATCAGCAACGTGCAGCAGAGTTGGCAGAGCAGCTGCAAAACACCATCGTGTTTTATGGTGATGCTTCCGATCAAGAACTGCTTGAAGAAGAACACATCGATCAAATAGATCTGTTCATTGCCATCACCAATGATGACGAAGCCAACATTATGTCGGCTATGCTCGCCAAACGGATGGGCGCGAAAAAAGTAATGGTGCTCATCCAGCGTAAAGCCTATGTCGATCTGGTGCAGGGCAGCGTGATAGATATTGCCATCTCACCACAGCAGGCAACTATTTCCGCATTGCTGGGGCATGTCCGTAAGGCTGATATTGTCGGGGTTTCGTCATTACGCCGCGGTGTTGCAGAAGCCATTGAAGCCATCGCTCATGGTGATGAAACCACGTCGCGCGTCGTGGGCAGACTGATTAATGATATCAAACTTCCTCCAGGCACCATCATCGGGGCCGTTGTGCGGGGTAATGATGTCATGATCGCCAATGATAATTTGCGTATTGAGCAAGGCGATCACGTCATCATGTTCCTTACTGACAAGAAGTTTGTGCCCGATGTTGAACGCCTCTTCCAGCCGAGTCCGTTCTTCCTGTAGTTTCGCGCCGGTGGACTTTACTGCCGGCTGCTTTATTCCGGTGATAATTCATTTATTCACTCACCACCATGGAAAAAAACCAATCGTTTGTTAGACTTAACAATTGGCACAGGAAAGGAGATAACAATGAGTTTATTCAAAGAGTTTCGCGATTTTGCTATGCGCGGCAATGTTGTCGACCTGGCGGTCGGTGTCATTATCGGTGCAGCATTTGGTAAGATCGTTTCTTCTCTGGTGGCGAATATCATTATGCCACCGCTAGGGTTACTGATTGGTGGTGTAGATTTCAAATCGTTCAGCTGGATATTGAAGCCTGCAGAAGGCGAAACCCCAGCGGTTGTGATGCAATACGGTATTTTCCTTCAGACGGTATTTGATTTTGTGATCGTTGCCTTCGCAATCTTTATGGCGATCAAGGTAATGAACAAGTTGTATCAGAAAAAAGAAGTGGAAAAACCAGCGGCGAAACCAAGTGCAGAAGAGACGCTGTTAACGGAAATTCGCGATCTGCTCAAGCAGCAGAATGGCCAGCCATAATTCTGGCGTTGGCTGTAAAAAAACCGCTCCTGGCGGTTTTTTTTTGCCCTGAAAGCAGAAGGCCAGTGGTAAAGCTGTCTTTACCACTGGCCTCCCAGTTACCCTTCTTCGCGTGTTTGTCTTTACGCCGGAAGCTTCCTTTGCCTTTGTGATTCACTTCTATCCGAACTTTGAATAATGGATCGTGCAGTAACGCTTCAATCGCATTGTCGCGAATGACACCTTTCTTATGTTGATAACCTGACATGTGATTTTCCTTTAATGAATGACGGCATGAATATAGAACCCGTTGAATAAAAAATCAATCTGCTGCTGCAATTTCCCCCTTCTCCAGCGCCTCGAGGATTGAACAGTAAACGCTGCTGTGTGAAGTCCCGCAGCAGGCATCATTTAATCGCCGTAGTGAACGCTGCATATTCTGCAATTCGGCAATCATTCCTTCGACTTCCTGCAAGCGTGACTGGACGATGGTTTTAGATTCCTGGCAGGTATGATGCTCCGGATCAACGCGGATCGACAGTAGTTCCCGGATCGCTTCAAGACTAAAACCCAACTGTCTGCCATAACGAATAAACTTCAAACGCTGCAAATCCTTATCGCTATAAAGACGGAATCCGCCTTCAGTTCGGATTTCATGATCCATCATCTGCTGCTTTTCGTAGTAGCGGATGGTATCTGGCGTGACATCGGCCAGCTTAGCCAGTTGCCCAATTTTAAACATCACTCTTCTCCTTTGAACCGCTTATGAACGTGATTACGGTAGTCACCGCGCAGGAACGTAGTGCTCATACCCGCTTGTCTGAGTTTTAGTTCAAGTAAGACCAGACGCTTCGCATGCTGATCATAGCGATGGTCATCGGGCTCGAGCCCTGCAAGGAGTTGGTCAAGTTCGACCGCTTCACGACGCATTTCCAGCTCAGGTGGCAGATAGCCAGAATTTTTCATCAGACGATAGGCCGCGCGTAATTCAACTGGAACATGACTGTCATCATCCAGCCCAAGCTTTTTACCGCTGCCAGGCAGATCGTCCAGCCCACCGTTCTTTTGTGCTTCAGAGATATGTTGCTCTACCAGTCGATCAATAAGCCACATATTGGACTCGCTGAATGGAGAAGGAAGGGATAAGGATAACGCTTGAAAGGGCTGAGGGGAATTTTAGACATAAAAAAACCGGGCAAGCCCGGTTTTTCCGTAGTGCAACAGATTACTCTGCTACAGCTTCTGCTTGAGCTTCTGGACGATCAACGAGCTCGATGTAAGCCATCGGAGCGTTGTCACCAGCGCGGAAGCCACACTTCAGAATGCGAGTGTAACCACCTGCACGACTCGCAAAACGCGGGCCGAGCTCATTAAACAGTTTTGCCACGATCTCGTTATCACGAGTACGGGCGAATGCCAGACGACGATTAGCTACGCTATCGGTCTTGGCAAGAGTAATCAGCGGCTCAACTACGCGACGCAGCTCTTTCGCTTTTGGCAGGGTCGTCTTGATAATCTCGTGACGAACCAAAGAGCCAGCCATGTTGCGGAACATAGCCTGACGATGGCTGCTGTTGCGGTTCAGTTGACGACCACTCTTACGATGGCGCATGACCTTATCCTTCTCAGTGAAACCTTAACCTGTGATCGGTTTATTCATCAGCAATGCTAGCGGGTGGCCAGTTTTCCAGGCGCATGCCCAGAGACAGTCCACGCGAAGCCAGCACATCTTTAATCTCGGTAAGAGATTTTTTACCAAGGTTAGGCGTTTTAAGCAGCTCAACCTCGGTACGCTGTACCAGATCACCGATGTAGTGGATAGCTTCTGCCTTAAGGCAGTTAGCAGAGCGGACAGTCAATTCCAGATCGTCAACAGGGCGCAGCAAGATTGGATCGAATTCTGGCTTCTCTTCTTTAACTTCCGGCTGACGTACATCACGTAAGTCAACGAATGCTTCAAGTTGTTCTGCCAGGATGGTTGCCGCACGGCGGATCGCTTCTTCAGGATCTATAGTGCCGTTGGTTTCCATTTCGATGACCAGCTTGTCCAGGTCAGTACGCTGTTCAACACGCGCTGCTTCAACATTGTAGGCTATACGCTCTACAGGGCTGTAACAGGCGTCTACCAACAGACGACCGATCGGGCGCTCATCTTCTTCCGAATGAATTCGGGCAGAAGCCGGCACATAACCACGACCACGCTGAATTTTGATACGCATGCTAATCGCAGCGTTCTCATCGGTCAGGTGGCAAATCACGTGCTGCGGCTTGACGACTTCGACATCACCATCATGGGTGATATCGGCTGCAGTTACAGGGCCAATGCCAGATTTATTCAAGGTGAGAATAACTTCATCTTTCCCCTGAACTCTTACCGCCAGCCCTTTCAGGTTGAGCAGGATTTCCAGGATATCTTCCTGTACGCCCTCTTTGGTGCTGTACTCATGTAGTACACCATCAATTTCAACCTCGGTCACCGCGCAACCCGGCATGGATGAAAGCAGAATACGGCGCAGTGCGTTACCAAGAGTATGGCCAAAGCCACGCTCTAAAGGCTCAAGGGTCACCTTGGCGTGCGTCGAACTCACTTGCTCGATATCTACCAGGCGCGGTTTTAGAAACTCTGTCACAGAACCCTGCATTGTGTCCTCTCTTTGGTACTAAGCTTTACTTGGAGTAAAGCTCGACGATCAGGTGTTCGTTAATGTCCGCAGACAGATCGGTACGTTCAGGAATACGTTTGAACACACCTTCCATCTTAGTCGCATCAACTTCCAGCCAGGTTGGCTTTTCACGCTGTTCAGCCAGCTCCAGAGCGGCTTTCACGCGAGACTGCTTTTTGGCTTTCTCACGGATGCTAACAACGTCATTCGGAGTTACCTGATAAGAAGCGATGCTGACAACGCGACCGTTTACCATGATAGATTTGTGGCTAACTAACTGACGTGATTCTGCACGAGTAGCGCCAAAGCCCATACGGTAAACAACGTTATCCAGACGACCTTCAAGCAGTGCTAACAGGTTTTCACCTGTGTTGCCTTTCAGACGAGCTGCTTCTTTATAATAGTTACGGAACTGACGCTCCAGCACGCCGTAGGTACGACGAACTTTCTGCTTTTCACGTAACTGCACACCATAATCAGACAGACGCGGTTTACGCGCACCGTGCTGACCAGGAGCTTGTTCAATCTTACACTTGGTATCAATCGCGCGAACGCCTGACTTCAAAAAGAGGTCGGTACCTTCGCGACGGCTCAGCTTGAGCTTAGGACCCAAATATCTTGCCATTTTCTTTCTCCAACATTCCTAAAAAACGGGCGTTATACGCGACGTTTTTTCGGCGGACGACAACCGTTGTGAGGGATCGGAGTCACATCAGTAATATTCGTGATGCGGAAACCAGCAGCGTTCAGAGCACGAATCGTTGATTCGCGGCCTGGACCTGGACCCTTAACCATAACTTCCAAGTTCTTAATACCGTAATCTTTCACGGCCTCTGCGCAACGCTCTGCAGCAACCTGCGCAGCGAATGGCGTAGACTTACGAGAACCACGGAAACCGGAACCACCGGCTGTTGCCCAACCCAGCGCATTACCCTGACGATCGGTAATAGTTACGATGGTGTTGTTAAAAGACGCATGGACATGAGCCACGCCATCAGAGACTTGCTTTCTTACACGCTTGCGTGCACGAACTGGTGCCTTTGCCATTATTCAATCACCCCGATTATTTCTTGATCGGTTTACGCGGACCCTTGCGGGTACGTGCGTTGGTCTTAGTACGCTGACCGCGAACTGGAAGACCACGACGATGACGTAAACCACGATAGCAGCCAAGGTCCATAAGACGCTTGATGCTCAGGGTGACTTCACGACGCAGATCGCCTTCAACAACAAACTTAGCTACTGCATCACGCAGAATATCGATTTGTTCTTCAGACAGCTCACTGATCTTAACATTTTCAGCGATTCCCGTAGTTGCACAGATAGACTGTGAACGGGTCTTACCGATGCCGAAGATTGCAGTTAATGCAATCACGGTATGTTTATGATCAGGAATGTTAATGCCTGCTATACGGGCCACTATGCACTCCTATTTAATTACTTATGCGTCCCATGCCGAAAAGCCCGTTTTCAGGATACTCAAATGGAAACGCATAGACATACAAAAGATTGGCTGGCTAATCTAGCCAGCTCAACCCGACTTTGCAAGAAAAATATTAGCCTTGACGCTGTTTATGCTTAGGCTCGGCGCTGCAAATAACACGAACGACACCTTCGCGGCGAACGATTTTGCAGTTACGACATAATTTCTTGACGGAAGCACGAACTTTCATTTTTACTCTCCGTAACTTCAGTAAGCGCCTGATTAACGGCCGTAGCCTTTCAGGTTTGCTTTCTTCAATGCAGACTCATACTGACTGGACATCATCAGAGTTTGCACTTGAGCCATAAAGTCCATGATGACAACCACTACGATCAGCAGTGATGTACCGCCGAAGTAGAATGGGACTTTCATCGCATCACGCATGAACTCCGGGATCAGGCAGATGAAAGTAATGTAGAGCGCGCCGACCAAAGTCAGGCGAGTCATTACTTTATCGATGTACTTCGCCGTCTGTTCTCCCGGACGAATTCCTGGTACAAATGCACCGGACTTCTTCAGGTTATCTGCTGTTTCACGCGGGTTGAACACCAGCGCTGTGTAGAAGAAACAGAAGAAGATGATTGCAGTCGCATAGAGTAGCACATAAAGCGGTTGTCCGGGCTGCAAATTCATCGAAATAGTCGTCAGCCAGTTCCAACCGGTACCGCCCCCGAACCAAGAAGCGATGGTCGCTGGGAACAGAATAATGCTGGAAGCAAAGATTGCTGGGATAACCCCGGCCATATTCACTTTCAACGGTAAATGTGTGCTCTGTGCAGCATAGACACGACGGCCTTGCTGACGTTTCGCATAGTTCACCACAATGCGGCGTTGACCACGCTCAACGTAAACAACGAAGAAGGTCACTGCAAATACGAGAACTGCAACCAACAGCAACAGGAGGAAGTGCAGGTCGCCTTGCCTTGCTTGCTCGATAGTATGGCCAACGGCCGGCGGCAATCCCGCAACAATACCAGCGAAGATTATGATTGAGATACCGTTGCCGATACCTCGCTCAGTAATCTGTTCACCCAGCCACATCAGGAACATTGTTCCGGTAACCAGGCTAACAACAGCGGTAAAGTAGAAAGCAAAGCCTGGGTTTAACACCAGGCCCTGCATTCCAGGCATATTCGGTAAACCGGTAGCAATACCGACAGACTGAAATATCCCTAATACCAACGTACCGTAACGGGTGTACTGGCTAATCTTACGACGGCCAGCCTCCCCTTCTTTCTTTATTTCAGCTAACGCTGGATGAACCACCGTCAGCAGCTGGATAATAATAGAGGCCGAAATGTACGGCATAATACCCAGGGCAAAGATAGAAGCACGGCTGAGGGCACCACCAGAGAACATGTTAAACATTTCAATGATGGTGCCACGCTGTTGCTCAAGCAGTTTGGCAAGTACAGTGGCATCGATACCAGGGATCGGAATAAAAGAACCAATTCGGAAAACAATCAGCGCACCAATAACAAACAGAAGTCTGCGTTTTAGTTCGCCAAAACCACCCTTGGCACTTTGAAAATCTAATCCTGGTTGCTTAGCCATCTGCTACTTATTCCTCAATTTTACCGCCAGCAGCTTCGATTGCAGCACGAGCGCCTTTAGTGACACGCAGACCGCGAACCGTTACCGGTGCAGAGACTTCGCCAGACAGAATAACTTTAGCGAATTCAATCTGAATTCCGATAATGTTGGCTGCTTTCAGCGTGTTCAGGTCGACGATTCCGCCTTCCACTTTCAGCAGGTCAGACAGACGAACTTCTGCCGTAACCATTGCTTTACGTGAGGTGAAACCGAATTTCGGCAGACGACGGTACAGAGGCATCTGGCCGCCTTCGAAACCGCGACGTACGCCACCGCCAGAACGTGAGTTCTGACCTTTGTGACCACGACCAGCGGTCTTGCCGAGGCCAGAACCAATACCACGACCAACACGCTTCGCAGCGTGTTTAGACCCTTCGGCCGGAGACAGAGTATTTAAACGCATCTGTTACTCCTCCACTTTAACCATGTACGAAATCGCGTTGACCATACCGCGTACAGCTGGCGTGTCTTCACGCTCTACGGTGTGGTTAATACGACGCAGACCCAGGCCAAGCAGCGTTGCCTTGTGTTTTGGCAAACGACCGATCGAACTGCGGGTTTGAGTAATCTTAATAGTCTTAGCCATGGTCATTACCCCAGAATGTCTTCAACGGATTTGCCACGCTTAGCAGCGACCATTTCTGGGGAATTCATGTTGCCCAGGCCATCCAGCGTTGCACGAACCACGTTAATCGGGTTAGTGGAACCGTAGGCTTTAGCCAAAACGTTATGAACCCCAGCGACTTCCAGGACGGCGCGCATTGCACCACCGGCAATAATACCGGTACCTTCAGAAGCCGGCATCATGAACACACGAGAACCTGTGTGCACACCTTTAACAGGGTGCTGCAGAGTACCGTTGTTCAACGCAACATTGATCATGTTGCGACGAGCTTTTTCCATAGCTTTCTGGATCGCTGCTGGAACTTCACGCGCTTTTCCGTAACCAAAACCGATACGACCGTTACCGTCGCCAACCACTGTCAATGCAGTGAAGGAGAAGATACGACCGCCTTTAACGGTTTTAGATACGCGATTTACCGCGATCAGCTTTTCCTGCAGTTCGCCAGCTTGTTTTTCGATGTGTGCCATCTTACACCTCTACCTTAGAACTGTAGGCCAGCTTCACGGGCAGCATCTGCCAGTGCCTGGACACGACCATGATATTGGAAACCAGAGCGGTCGAAAGAAACATTTTTGATGCCTTTTTCGATTGCGCGCTCAGCTACTGCTTTACCAACAGCTGCTGCGGCGTCTTTGTTTCCTGTGTACTTCAATTGCTCACCGATTGCTTTTTCTACAGTAGAAGCAGCAACCAGGATTTCAGAGCCGTTTGGAGCAATTACCTGTGCGTAAATATGACGCGGGGTACGATGTACCACCAGGCGAGTTGCACCAAGCTCTTTGAGCTTACGGCGTGCGCGGGTCGCACGACGGATACGAGCAGATTTCTTATCCATAGTGTTACCTTACTTCTTCTTAGCCTCTTTGGTACGCACGACTTCGTCGGCGTAACGAACACCCTTGCCTTTATAAGGCTCAGGACGACGGTAGGCGCGGAGATCTGCTGCTACCTGGCCAATCAGCTGTTTATCAGCGCCTTTCAGCACGATCTCAGTCTGAGTTGGACATTCAGCAGTAATTCCGGCTGGCAGCGCGTGGTCAACAGGGTGAGAGAAGCCCAGGGCCAAGCTCACAGAGTTGCCTTTAACGGCTGCACGATAACCTACACCAACCAGCTGTAACTTCTTAGAGAAGCCTTCGGTAACACCGATAACCATACCGTTCAACAATGCACGAGAAGTACCAGCCTGTGCCCAACCATCCGTGAAGCCTTCGCGCGGGGCGAAAGTCAGGGTGTTGTCAACATGCTTAACTTCTACAGCAGAGTTCAAAGTACGAGTCAGCTCGCCGTTTTTACCTTTAATCGAAATTACCTGACCGTCGAGTTTTACCTCTACGCCTGCAGGAATCACGACAGGTGCTTTAGCAACACGAGACATAAATTCCTCCTTAAGCTACGTAGCAGATAATTTCGCCACCAAGACCAGCCTGGCGCGCTGCACGATCGGTCATAACACCTTTAGAGGTAGAAATAACAGCGATACCCAGTCCTGCCATAACTTTTGGCAGCTCGTCTTTGCGTTTGTAGATGCGCAGACCTGGACGACTAACACGCTGAATGCTCTCTACCACTGCCTTGCCCTGGAAATACTTAAGAGTAAGTTCCAGTTCTGGCTTGGTGTCGCCTTCGATTTTAAATTCTTCAATATATCCTTCTTCCTTCAGCAGCTTGGCAATAGCCAATTTCAGCTTGGAGGAAGGCATGGTAACCGCTACTTTATTCGCAGATTGACCGTTACGGATACGGGTCAGCATATCCGCGATCGGATCTTGCATGCTCATCTGTCTTTACTCCCGTGATTCAATTGGTAATTACCAGCTAGCCTTTTTCAAGCCAGGTACTTCACCGCGCATAGCGGCTTCACGAAGCTTGATACGGCTCAACCCGAACTTGCCCACATAACCATGTGGACGGCCAGTTTGGCGGCAGCGTTTACGCTGACGAGACGGGCTGGAATCACGCGGCAGAGTTTGCAGCTTGAGAACAGCATTCCAACGATCTTCGTCGGATGAGTTCACACCTGAAATGATAGCTTTCAGTTCCTCGCGTTTAGCGCGGTACTTGTCAGCCAGTTTCACGCGAACGACTTCGCGTGCTTTCATCGATTGCTTAGCCATCAGTAACCCTGCCTTACTTGCGGAATGGGAAGTTAAAAGCAGCCAAAAGTGCGCGGCCTTCATCATCAGATTTCGCAGTAGTGGTAATGGTGATATCCAAACCACGAACGCGGTCGACTTTGTCATAGTCGATCTCTGGGAAGATGATCTGCTCACGAACGCCCATGCTGTAGTTTCCACGGCCATCGAATGACTTAGCGGACAAGCCACGGAAGTCACGGATACGTGGAACAGCAATAGAAATCAGACGCTCAAAGAACTCCCACATGCGTTCGCCACGCAGAGTTACTTTACAGCCGATCGGATAGCCCTGACGGATTTTGAAGCCTGCAACTGATTTGCGTGCTTTGGTGATAAACGGCTTTTGACCGGAGATTGCTGCCAAGTCAGCTGCTGCGTTATCCAGCAGTTTCTTGTCAGCGATCGCTTCACCCACACCCATATTCAGGGTGATCTTCTCGACCCGAGGGACTTGCATGACAGAATTGTAGCTAAACTCAGTCATGAGTTGTTTAACTACTTCGTCTTTGTAGTAATCATGCAGTTTCGCCATCGTACTACTCCAAATTACTTGATAGTTACGCTGTTAGACTTGAAGAAACGGACTTTTTTGCCGTCTTCGAATCTAAAGCCTACACGGTCCGCCTTGCCGGTGGCAGTGTTGTAAAGTGCAACGTTAGAAACCTGCAGAGCAGCTTCCTTTTCAACGATGCCACCTGGTTGGTTCAGGGCCGGAACCGGCTTCTGATGTTTCTTAACCAGGTTGATACCTTCAACAATTACCTTGCCAGAAGACAGGACATTCTTAACTTTACCGCGCTTACCTTTATCTTTGCCGGTCAGCACGACAACTTCGTCATCGCGACGGATTTTAGCTGCCATTTTTCGCTCCTTAGAGTACTTCTGGTGCCAGAGAGATAATTTTCATGAACTTTTCAGTACGAAGTTCACGAGTTACCGGCCCAAAAATACGCGTTCCGATAGGCTGCTCGCTGTTATTATTTAAAATAACGCATGCATTACCATCGAAGCGAATGACAGAACCGTCCGGGCGACGAACACCCTTCCTGGTGCGCACCACTACCGCTTTCAGCACATCACCTTTCTTAACCTTACCGCGAGGAATTGCTTCCTTGATGGTAATTTTGATGATATCGCCTACGCCTGCGTAGCGACGGTGCGAGCCACCCAGAACCTTGATACACATTACGCGACGTGCACCGGAGTTGTCGGCGACGTTCAGCATAGTCTGTTCTTGGATCATTTTAGTGCTCCGCTAATGTCAACTACTACTTCGGGACCTGATTCAGGTCGATTGATAGCCCATAATTGAGGGCGCAGCATTATAACACTGCTTTTCGCATATGGGTAGAAAAAATAAACGGCTCAAAACGAGCCGTTTATCTTATTTTTAACGAGGGCAGATTCTATTACAGAATCGCTTTCTCTACAACGCGAACCAGCGTCCAGGACTTAGTCTTGGACAGCGGGCGGCATTCGCGGATGATAACCACGTCGCCGATACCGCATTCATTGTTCTCGTCATGTACGTGCAGTTTAGTCGTACGCTTGATGAATTTACCGTAGATAGGGTGTTTCACAAAACGTTCGATAGCAACGGTCATGGATTTCTCCATTTTGTCACTAGTCACACGACCTTGCAGAGTACGGATTTTATCGGTCATTACGCACCCGCCTTCTCAGTCAGTAAAGTCTTTACGCGTGCAACATCACGACGCACTTGCTTCAACAGATGAGACTGTTGCAGCTGGCCGGATGCTGCCTGCATGCGCAGGTTAAACTGCTCACGCAGTAGGTTAAGAAGCTCAGTGTTCAGCTCTTCAACGCTTTTTTCACGCAGCTCTGTTGCTTTCATTACATCACCGTCTTAGTTACAAAGGTGGTTTTGATAGGCAGTTTTGCTGCTGCCAGCTTGAATGCTTCACGGGCAAGCTCTTCCGGAACGCCGTCCATTTCATACAGGACTTTGCCCGGTTGGATCAAGGCAACCCAATATTCCACGTTACCTTTACCTTTACCCATACGCACTTCCAGCGGCTTCTCGGTAATTGGTTTGTCCGGGAATACACGGATCCAAATTTTACCTTGACGCTTAACTGCACGTGTCATTGCACGACGTGCGGCTTCGATCTGACGGGCGGTCAGACGACCACGGCCAACAGCTTTCAAACCGAAAGTACCGAAGCTAACATCCGTGCCCTGCGCCAGACCACGGTTGCGGCCTTTATGCACTTTACGGAATTTTGTACGCTTTGGTTGTAACATCAGCGACTCTCCTTACTTACGGCTTTTACGCTGCTGCTTTTTAGGTTGAGCAGCCGGTTCCGGTTGTTCAACAGCAGCCATACCACCCAGGATCTCACCTTTGAAGATCCATACCTTAACGCCGATTACACCATAAGTGGTGTGCGCTTCAGAGGTGTTGTAGTCAATGTCAGCACGCAGGGTGTGCAACGGCACGCGGCCTTCACGGTACCATTCGGTACGCGCGATTTCAGCACCGCCCAGACGGCCACTAACTTCAACTTTGATCCCTTTAGCGCCCAGACGCATTGCGTTCTGTACAGCACGCTTCATAGCACGACGGAACATCACACGACGCTCCAGCTGTGAAGTGATGCTGTCAGCAACCAATTTAGCGTCCAGTTCCGGCTTACGGACTTCAGCGATATTGATCTGTGCAGGAACGCCAGCGATATCCGCTACGACCTTGCGCAGTTTTTCTACGTCTTCGCCTTTCTTACCGATCACGATGCCAGGGCGAGCAGTGTGAATAGTCACACGGATGCTCTTAGCTGGACGCTCGATAACGATACGAGATACAGACGCTTTGGCCAGTTCTTTAGTCAAGAACTGACGCACTTTAAAGTCGCTGTCCAGGTTGTCAGCGAATTCTTTGGTATTGGCGAACCAGGTAGAGTTCCAAGCTTTAACTATACCCAGGCGAATACCATTAGGATGTACTTTCTGACCCATTGCTAGTCTCCAGAGTCTCAGCGATCGGACACAACCACAGTAATGTGGCTGGTGCGCTTCAGGATGCGATCTGCACGACCTTTTGCACGAGGCATAATGCGCTTCATGCTAGGGCCTTCGTCTACGAAGATCTTCGTGACTTTCAGATCATCAATGTCAGCGCCATCGTTGTGTTCGGCGTTAGCAATGGCAGATTCTAAGACCTTCTTAACCAGTACAGCCGCTTTCTTGTTGGTGTAGGTCAAAATGTCCAGAGCCTGCGACACATTCTTACCGCGTACAAGATCCGCAACAAGGCGAACCTTCTGTGCAGAAGAACGAGCGTGGCGATGTTTAGCGATAGTTTCCATCTCTTCCTCCTGCTTAGCGTTTCTTGGCTTTCTTATCAGCCGTGTGGCCGCGATAAGTACGGGTCGGTGCAAATTCACCCAGTTTGTGACCGACCATTTCGTCGGAAACAAAGACAGGAACGTGCTGACGACCATTATGGACAGCGATGGTCAAACCGATCATGTTAGGGAAGATCGTTGAACGACGGGACCAGGTGCGCAAAGGCTTCTTGTCTCCGCTTTCCACCGCTTTCTCTACCTTCTTCAGCAAGTGCAGGTCAATAAAAGGACCTTTCTTGAGAGAACGTGGCATGGCTTATCCTCTAAAATTATTTGCTACGGCGACGTACGATAAATTTATCAGTACGCTTGTTGCTGCGGGTCTTCTTACCTTTGGTCTGAACGCCCCACGGAGTTACCGGGTGCTTACCAAAGTTACGACCTTCACCACCACCGTGTGGGTGGTCGACTGGGTTCATCGCAGTACCGCGAACGGTAGGACGAACACCACGCCAACGAGCAGCACCGGCTTTACCCAGAACGCGAAGCATATGCTCAGCATTACCGACTTCACCCAGGGTAGCGCGGCAGTCGATTTCGACTTTACGCATTTCACCTGAACGCAGACGCAGGGTTACGTAGGAACCTTCACGCGCAACGATCTGCACGTAAGTACCAGCTGAGCGAGCAATCTGTCCGCCTTTGCCTGGTTTCATTTCTACGTTATGCACGGTAGAACCCACTGGGATGTTACGCATCGGCAGGGTGTTACCTGCTTTAATCGCAGCATCAACGCCAGACTGAATCTGGTCGCCAGCTTTCAGGCCTTTAGGGGCCAGGATGTAACGGCGCTCGCCGTCTTTGTACAGAACCAGTGCGATGTTCGCAGAGCGGTTCGGATCGTACTCAAGACGTTCAACGGTTGCTGGGATACCATCTTTGTTGCGTTTGAAGTCAACAATACGGTAAGCCTGCTTGTGACCACCACCGATATGACGGGTAGTGATGCGACCGTTGTTGTTACGGCCGCCGGATTTGCTGTTTTTCTCTACCAGCGGGGCGAATGGTTTGCCCTTGTGCAGCTCCGTGTTTACCACTTTAACTACATGGCGACGACCCGGAGATGTCGGTTTACATTTAACAACTGCCATTGTTCTTCTCCTCCGACTTACTCAGCGCCGCCGACGAAGTCCAGATTCTGGCCTTCTTTCAGGGTGACGTAAGCTTTTTTCCAGTCGTTACGACGACCAATACGCTGACCAGAACGTTTAACTTTCCCTTTAACTACCAGGGTGTTAACGTCTTTTACTTCCACTTCGAAAAGCTTCTGTACAGCGGCTTTGATTTCTGCCTTGGTCGCGTCTTTAGCAACTTTGAGAACGATGGTGTTTGTTTTTTCCATCGCGGCAGATGCTTTTTCAGATACGTGCGGCGCGCGCACGACTTTCAGCAGACGTTCTTCACGGATCATGCCAGCATCTCCTCAACTTGCTTAACTGCGTCAGCAGTCATAACGACTTTGTCGAAGGCGATCAGGCTAACTGGGTCGATACCAGCTGCATCACGTACGTCAACCTTGTACAGGTTGCGCGCGGCCAGGAACAGGTTCTCTTCCAGTTCGCCAGTGATGATCAGCACGTCTTCCAGAGCCATGTCTTTCAGTTTCTCAACAAGCAGCTTAGTTTTAGGCGCTTCCAGAGAGAACTGCTCGACAACGATCAGACGATCTTGACGTACCAGTTCGGACAAAATGCTTTTCAGCGCGCCGCGGTACATCTTTTTGTTAACTTTTTGACTGTGATCCTGTGGCTTCGCTGCGAAAGTTACACCACCTGAACGCCAGATCGGGCTCTTCACAGTACCAGCACGAGCACGGCCGGTACCTTTCTGACGCCACGGTTTCTTACCGGAACCAGTTACTTCAGCGCGGGTCTTCTGAGCACGAGTACCTTGACGGGCACCTGCTGCATAAGCAACAACAACCTGGTGTACTAGCGCTTCGTTGAAATCACGACCGAAGGTAGTTTCGGAAACAGTCAGCGCGCTTTGCGCGTCTTTCAATACTAATTCCATTGCTATCCCCTTACGCCTTAACAGCTGGTTTAACGATCAGGTCGCAACCGGTAGCACCGGGTACTGCACCTTTAACCAGCAGCAGGTTGCGCTCAGCGTCAACGCGTACCACGTCCAGGCTCTGAACAGTGACACGTTCGTTACCCATCTGGCCTGCCATTTTCTTGCCTTTAAACACTTTGCCCGGAGTCTGGTTCTGACCGATAGAACCCGGTACGCGGTGGGACAAGGAGTTACCGTGAGTAGCATCCTGAGTACGGAAGTTCCAGCGCTTTACAGTACCGGCAAAACCTTTACCTTTAGATGTTCCAGTCACGTCAACTTTTTTAACGTCGCTGAAGATATCAACGTTAATGCTCTGACCAACAGCGAACTCATCACCTTCAACGGTGCGGAATTCCCAGAGGCCACGGCCAGCTTCAACGCCAGCTTTAGCAAAATGACCTGCTTCAGGCTTAGTAACACGGTTTGCTTTTTTAGCGCCCGCAGTTACCTGGATAGCAGTGTAGCCGTCGTTTTCCAGGCTCTTAACCTGAGTCACGCGGTTTGCTTCAATTTCAATCACGGTTACTGGGATAGAAACGCCATCTTCAGTGAAGATACGAGTCATGCCCACTTTCTTACCGACTAAACCAATCATTGTGTTCAACCTCTCAATCGCTCAATGACCTGATTAACCCAGGCTGATCTGCACGTCTACACCTGCAGCCAGATCCAGACGCATCAGAGCATCAACCGTTTTTTCAGTTGGCTCAACGATGTCAACCAGACGCTTGTGAGTGCGAATTTCATACTGATCGCGCGCGTCTTTGTTGACGTGCGGGGAGATCAGAACAGTAAAACGCTCTTTGCGGGTCGGCAGCGGAATAGGACCACGAACCTGCGCACCAGTGCGCTTGGCAGTCTCTACGATTTCCGCAGTTGATTGATCGATCAAACGATGATCAAACGCTTTAAGACGGATACGGATTCTTTGGTTCTGCATGAGACCAGAGCTCCAATTATTTATAAACGAAAAGATTACTACTCAAACCCATTACGATTGATGGGAGAGTGTAATCGTCTGCACATAACTCCCCTATTGGGAGTATTGTCAGGTGAGCTAATTGCTAACCTGCGGTTCAGATTGAACCGGGCCGTCATTTCTGACGAGCCCGCGCATTATACGTGTCTGAGCACACAAAGCAAACTGTTTGTCGCAAAGGACTGTAGTGGGAAGCTGGAAGGGGAAAGCGCTTGATGGAACTCAGAAATGACAACGCCGCTGAAGTGACTGTTTCAGCGGCGAAAATATGTACAACGACATTGCAACTGCCCTACCCTGCTATTCGACTTTTATTTGTGTCTGTAGATAATTTTGAACCCCAACCTTGCCCATCAGCTCGAGTTCGGTTTCCAGGAAATCGATGTGATGCTCTTCATCCTCCAGGATCACAATCATCATGTCCCGACTGACATAGTCATGCACCTTGTCGGCGTAGGCTATCGCTTCCCGCAAGTCTCTCGCCCCTTCAAGTTCCAACGCTAAATCTGACTTCAGCATCTCTTCAACATCCTCTCCGATGCGAAGTCTGCCCAGATCCTGCAGGTTGGGTAATCCTTCAAGAAACAGAATGCGTTCAATGTACTTGTCGGCATGCTTCATTTCATCGATGGATTCGTGGTACTCAATATCGTTAAGCCGCATCAGTCCCCAATTCTTGAACATCCGCGCATGCAGGAAATACTGATTAATAGCAACCAGCTCATTTCCAAGCAATTTGTTTAAATGACTTATAATTTTGGCATCGCCCTTCATTTTGCTTCCTCCGCTTCCAGTTAATCAAATCGTAGACGCGGATTGGGGGAAGTCAAAAAACCATGACAAATTATAGGGAGATTATCAGGCGATCTCTTTGTACTGCGGAACGTGCTGCAGTTCTTCATCCATGATTTCGCGCGCGGCACGGATACATTTGCCACATTGTTTGCCAACCGGGACCAGTTGACGAAGGTGCTGTAACGATTTCGGTTGATAACGACGGACAACTTCGCGGATGGTTTTATCACTAACGGCATTACACAAGCAGACGTACATTTTGCGACTCCAGTACAGTTTCTGATCACAGTGTAAATGCGAATCGTTTTTATTTCAATCGCTACCCGCCTGCCGGCGTCAAATTACAGGCATAAAAAAAGAGCACCGAAGTGCTCTTTTTATTTGCACCGGCAGAGCGAACCCTGCCGTTTCAAATCATCGACAATTAAGCGATAACTTTAGCAACAACGCCCGCACCAACAGTACGGCCGCCTTCACGGATTGCGAAACGCAGACCGTCATCCATCGCGATTGGGTGGATCAGGGTAACAACCATCTGGATGTTGTCACCAGGCATTACCATCTCAACGCCTTCTGGCAGTTCGATGGTACCGGTCACGTCAGTTGTACGGAAGTAGAACTGTGGACGGTAGCCTTTGAAGAACGGAGTATGACGGCCGCCTTCATCTTTGGACAGAATGTAAACTTCTGACTCAAATTTGGTGTGTGGCTTGATTGAACCTGGCTTAGCCAGAACCTGGCCACGCTGGATTTCTTCACGCTTGATACCACGCAGAAGAACACCACAGTTCTCGCCTGCACGACCTTCGTCAAGCAGCTTACGGAACATCTCAACACCAGTACAAGTAGATTTAACGGTGTCTTTGATGCCGACGATTTCAACTTCTTCGCCAACTTTAACGATACCGCGCTCTACACGACCGGTAACAACAGTACCACGGCCGGAGATAGAGAAAACGTCTTCAATTGGCAGCAGGAATGGCTTGTCAATTGCGCGCTCTGGTTCTGGGATGTAGCTATCCAGGTAACCAGCCAGCTCGATGATTTTCTCTTCCCACTCAGCTTCGCCCTGCAGTGCTTTCAGTGCAGAACCGCGAACGATTGGCAGGTCATCACCAGGGAAGTCGTAGGCAGAAAGAAGTTCACGAACTTCCATCTCAACCAGTTCCAGCAGCTCTTCATCATCAACCATGTCACATTTGTTCATGAATACGATGATGAAAGGAACGCCAACCTGGCGACCCAGCAGGATGTGCTCACGGGTCTGAGGCATAGGGCCGTCAGTTGCAGCAACAACCAGAATTGCACCGTCCATCTGCGCAGCACCAGTGATCATGTTTTTCACATAGTCGGCGTGGCCTGGGCAGTCAACGTGCGCATAGTGGCGAGTCGGGGTGTCATATTCAACGTGAGAAGTGTTGATGGTGATACCACGCGCTTTTTCTTCTGGTGCGTTATCGATCTGGTCGAATGCACGAGCAGAACCGCCGTAGGTTTTAGCCAGAACGGTGGTGATAGCTGCTGTCAGGGTAGTTTTACCGTGGTCAACGTGGCCGATAGTACCAACGTTGACGTGCGGTTTGTTACGTTCAAATTTCTCTTTAGCCACGACGATATTCCTTACTTTAATGCTCTCACTCCATGGTGAGAGCATATGATCAATATTTTAAAACTGTAGCTTATTTGCTACGAGCTTCAATAACGGCCTGAGCGACATTGTTCGGCGCATCATCATACTTCAGGAACTCCATAGAGTATGAAGCACGGCCTTTAGTCAGAGAACGCAGCTGAGTTGCATATCCGAACATTTCAGACAGCGGAACTTCAGCGTGAATCTGAACGCCAGTAGCGTTAGATTCTTGTCCCTTCAGCATACCACGACGACGGCTAAGGTCACCGATAACGTCACCGGTGTTCTCTTCCGGAGTCTCTACTTCAACCTTCATAATCGGCTCAAGCAGAACTGGAGTTGCTTTCCTAAAGCCGTCTTTGAACGCGATAGAAGCAGCCAGTTTAAACGCCAGCTCAGAGGAGTCAACGTCATGGTAAGAACCAAAGTGCAGACGAACACCCAGATCAACTACTGGATAACCAGCCAGAGGACCTGATTTCAGCTGCTCCTGGATACCTTTGTCAACCGCAGGGATATATTCCGTTGGAATAGTACCGCCTTTGATGTCGTTGACGAACTCGTAACCTTTAGGGTTCGAGCCTGGCTCCAGTGGGTACATGTCGATAACAACATGACCGTACTGACCACGACCACCAGACTGCTTGGCGTGTTTGCCTTCGATATCGGTAACTTTGGCGCGAATCGCTTCACGATAAGCAACCTGAGGTTTACCGACGTTCGCTTCAACGTTGAATTCACGCTTCATACGGTCAACGATGATGTCGAGGTGCAACTCACCCATACCGGCGATGATGGTCTGGTTAGTTTCTTCATCAGTCCATACGCGGAATGATGGATCTTCTTTAGCCAGACGACCCAGAGCCAGACCCATTTTTTCCTGGTCAGCTTTGGTTTTTGGTTCAACAGCGATCGAGATTACTGGCTCTGGGAATTCCATGCGCTCCAGAATGATCACGTTGTTCGGATCACACAGAGTGTCACCGGTAGTCACGTCTTTCAGACCGATAGCCGCGGCGATGTCGCCTGCACGAACTTCTTTGATCTCTTCACGCTTGTTGGCGTGCATCTGTACGATACGGCCCAGACGCTCACGAGCAGACTTCACCGGGTTATAAACTGTGTCACCGGAGTTAACGATGCCAGAGTAAACGCGGAAGAAGGTCAGGTTACCAACAAACGGGTCGGTAGCGATTTTGAACGCCAGCGCAGCAAACGGTTCTTCATCATCAGAGTGACGAACAGCTGGGGTATCTTTACCATCGTCCAGCATACCGTTGATTGCAGTAACGTCAGTTGGAGCCGGCAGATATTCAACAACCGCATCCAGCATCGCCTGAACACCTTTGTTCTTAAATGCAGAACCACAGGTAACCAGGATGATTTCGCTGTTCAGAACGCGCTTACGCAGAGATGTTTTGATCTCTTCTTCAGTCAGCTCTTCGCCGCCAAAGAATTTCTCCATCAGCTCGTCAGAACCTTCAGCAGCGGCTTCGACCAGCTTGGCGCGCCATTCATCAGCCAGTTCCTGCATATCAGCTGGGATCTCTTCGTAAACGAAGGTCACGCCCTGATCGGCATCGTTCCAGTTGATGGCTTTCATTTTCACCAGGTCAACAACACCGGTGAATTTCTCTTCTGCGCCGATTGCCAGCTGCAATGGAACTGGGTTTGCACCCAGGCGCACTTGCATCTGATCAACAACTTTCAGGAAGTTAGCACCCATGCGGTCCATTTTGTTAACGAACGCGATGCGTGGAACTTTATATTTGTTAGCCTGGCGCCATACGGTCTCAGACTGTGGCTGAACACCACCAACTGCACAGTAAACCATTACTGCGCCGTCAAGCACACGCATGGAACGTTCTACTTCGATGGTGAAGTCAACGTGTCCCGGGGTGTCGATGATGTTTACATGGTGTGGCTCAAACTGCTTAGCCATACCAGACCAGAAACAGGTGGTCGCAGCGGAAGTGATGGTAATACCACGTTCCTGTTCCTGCTCCATCCAGTCCATGGTGGCCGCGCCGTCATGTACTTCACCGATTTTGTGGTTTACACCGGTGTAGAACAGAACACGTTCGGTCGTCGTCGTTTTACCGGCGTCGATGTGTGCGCTGATTCCGATGTTACGGTAGCGCTCAATGGGTGTTTTACGAGCCATTTGATTCCTCTGATTCTCGGACGTTCTAAGTTAGTAAACCCCAGCGGGTGAGTCACTGGGACGCCCGCTGGGTTAATAACAACTACGAAGCTGTTACCAGCGGTAGTGAGCGAACGCCTTGTTGGCTTCGGCCATACGGTGAACGTCTTCACGTTTCTTAACTGCAGTACCTTTGTTCTCTGCAGCATCAGAAAGTTCGTTCGCCAGGCGCAGAGCCATCGATTTATCACCGCGTTTACGAGCAGCTTCAACGATCCAACGCATTGCCAGAGCATTACGACGAACCGGACGGACTTCAACTGGTACCTGATAAGTAGAACCACCAACGCGACGGGATTTAACTTCCACGGTTGGGCGGACGTTGTCCAGGGCTACTTCAAATGCTTCCAGTTCGTTTTTACCTGAACGCTGAGCCAGGGTCTCAAGCGCGGTATAGACGATTGATTCAGCTGTAGATTTTTTACCGTCTACCATCAGGATGTTTACAAATTTAGCCAGCAGCTCTGATCCGAACTTAGGATCTGGCAGGATTTTACGCTGGCCAATTACGCGACGACGTGGCATGGAAATACTCCGTTGTTAATTCAGGATTGTCCAAAACTCTACGAGTTTATTATGACATTTAATATAAAACGTTTGGCCTTACTTAACGGAGAACCATTAAGCCTTTGGCTTCTTCACGCCGTACTTGGAGCGTGACTGCTTACGGTCTTTAACACCTGAGCAGTCCAGCGCGCCACGGACGGTGTGGTAACGCACACCTGGCAAGTCTTTTACACGACCGCCACGGATCAGGATCACGGAGTGTTCCTGCAGGTTATGACCTTCACCGCCGATGTAGGAGGTAACTTCAAAACCGTTGGTCAAGCGAACACGACATACTTTACGCAGTGCGGAGTTCGGTTTTTTAGGGGTAGTAGTATATACGCGAGTACATACACCACGTTTCTGCGGGCAGGCTTCCAGCGCAGGTACGTTGCTCTTTGCAACTTTACGTGCGCGTGGTTTGCGAACCAGCTGATTAACTGTTGCCATTAAATAGCTCCTGGGATTTGCTTTTGCTTCGTAAACACGTGATAAATCGCCTCGTGGTATAACGAGGACGCAGAATTTTAGGGCTGAGCTCAAAAGGTGTCAAGAAATAACCAGGATATCTTCAGTTACCAGGTTATTTGTTGTGGGTTTTTTACCGTCAGCGCGACGAAATCAGTATAGCTTACTGTCGCCACACTGGTCGAAATTTGAGCAGAAAGCCCACGCGCGACAATGTCTTCTTCCAGCACATACAGGGATATAGGGGCTTTCTGCAGGATTTCAAGGCTACGCGTCCCTTCAATTGCGGCCAGCACACCATCCTGAATGAGCAGAACATCGTCGCCTGCCGCAAATAAACGCACGATCGCGGCTAAATCGGTCTTAAAAGGGGAAGCGGTCAGAGTGTGAAGCATAAAATCCTCAAAACGTGATGATCCGATCGTACTTTCCAAGCGCTTCACGCAATGCAGCAGGCGTCATCACTTCGACCGGCAGCACGTTGGTCATTTCGGCACTCAGGCCACGTTCAGCCAACGATTCCGCACAGACATAGAAATGCTCGATGTCATACAGCGGCAGCACGCCAAAGGTCGCAATGTAATTGCGGGAAAGTATCTGTTCGGGGTCCTGGCCTGAGAGAAGCTGGAACACGCCGTCGCTGACAAAAAACAGCGCCAGCTCTTCACTCAATGCAGACATCGCCATCACCGCATCAAGCCCTTCGCGGCCGGCACTGTTGCCATGAGGAGCCTGGCTGAACACGAACGCCACACGGTTCATCAGAACTGCACCAGACGGTCACAGGTCAGCGCCGCTTCCGCCAGCGCACCCAATCCCGACAGCTGAAAGCCTTCCGCCAGATTGGCCGCAGGCAGCCCCAGATTGGTCGCTTCCTGCCGATCGGTAATGCCCCGACGTAACGCCGCGGCCACGCAGATATTCATCGTCACGCCCTGCTCCTGATGCAGGCGCTGCCAGGCCTGACTGAGGTGAAATTCATCGCTGGCCGGTGAGGTTAACTGGCTGGCATTCAGCACGCCTTCACGATAGAAGAACACGCTCTCCAACTGATGGCCGGCGGCCAGTAAAGCCTGGGCGAAAAGATAGGCGCTGCTGGATTGCTGCGTGCCGTAAGCCGGTCCGGTGACCAGCAGGGAATAACGCATCAGCGATCGTGCCCCTGCAAATCGCCATTCTTGAACTGGCGGATGTAGAGATAAACCGTGTGCTTGGAAATATTCAGCCGGTCGGCGACCTGGTTAATGGCATCCTTGATATCAAAGATCCCCTTCTCATACAGGTTCAGCACGATCTGACGGTTTTTGGCGTTGTTGGACACATTGCGGTCGCCGCTCACCTCTTCGATGGTGAACTCCAGCGTTTGCATCACCAAATCGTCAACCGACGACGCGAAGTTCACGGAAGATGCCGCGTCCTGTGTCTCCGGTGGCATAAACGTCGCCATAATCTGAGAGAAAGGCACATCCAGGTTCATGTTGATGCACAGCAGGCCAATGACGCGTTGATCGCCGTTGCGGATGGCAATGGTCACCGATTTCATCAGTACGCCGCTTTTTGCCCGCGTGAAGTAGGCTTTGGAGACATTGCTGTCTGCGCCATTCATGTCATGCAGCATACGCAGCGCCAGGTCGGTGATAGGCGACCCAATTTTACGCCCCGTGTGCTCGCCATTGGCGATTCTGACCGCTGAGCACTTCAAATCTTCCAGTGAATGCAGCACGATTTCGCAGTGGGAGCCGATCAGCATTGCCAATCCATCCACCACCGCTTCATAGGATTTGAGGATATCAAAGTCAGTTTGCACGAAGGGATGCTGTTCCAGTAATTCCAGATCGGCCACATCACCGGTAAAAATTGAACCAGACATTTAGACACCACCCTTTAAGAGAGCCTGTCGCACGGCGCAAGGGCAGACTCATTCTGAAGAAAATGCGTGAGGCACAGTCTATCAAATATCAGAAACGCCTGTCCTGACCTTTGTCATGAAATGCCGGGGAACGCAACAACAAGAGGGATTTTACAGCGGGGAAAGCACACCGCCACACAATGTGTGGCGGTGAGAGGTGTTACTTCGCCTGCGTGGCGGCTGGGGCTTCTGCTGGGCTCGGAGCATTAGCATCCGCTTTGGCAGCAGGTTTGATGTCAAGCAGCTCAACATCGAACACCAGCGTGGAGTTAGCCGGGATACCCGGAACGCCGTTTTTGCCGTAAGCCAGCTGTGGTGGGATCACCAGCTTAATCTTACCGCCTTTCTTCACGTGCTTCAGACCTTCAGTCCAGCCTGGGATAACGCCATCCAGACGGAATGACAGTGGCTCACCGCGGGTGTAGGAGTTATCGAATTCAGTACCGTCAATCAGCGTACCTTTGTAGTTCACTACCACAGTGTCGCTGTCTTTCGGTGCGTCGCCGGTACCTTCTTTCTCAACCTGGTAAAGCAGGCCAGACTCGGTTTTCTTCACGCCTTTTTCTTTCGCGAACTTGGTGGCATAAGCCTCACCTTTCGCGGTGTTCTCTTTTGCGTCTTTTTCCATCTTGGCCTGAGCGGCGCCTTTCACGCGGCCTTCAAATGACTGCAGCGTCTGCTCGATTTCCTGGTCTGAGAGTTTGCTCTTACCCGCAAAAGCGTCCTGAACACCGGAGATCAGCTGATCTTTATCCAGTTTGATGCCCAGTTTCTCTTGCTCTTTCAGTGAGTTCTCCATGTAGCGACCCAATGACGCACCCAGCGCATAAGCGGACTGCTGGTCGTCATTCTTGAAGGCTGCATTCTTCGGTGCCTGCTGTGGTGCCTGTTCAGCCGGTGCTGCTGCCGGAGTAGTTTCGGCAGCCATTGCCAGTGGCGCATTCAGCGCAACGGCCATGGTGGTGGCTAACAGTGTGACTTTAAACAGTGATTTCATCCATTTCTCCAAAACCGAAGGCTCTCACCTCGGAAATCGTTTACAGGCCAGGGCCTGCACTATAACTGTCTGCGAGGAAGCTACACAATCTCGCAATGAAAACTAAGTTAACTTCCGACCGCAGTCCCCTGCGAAAGTTTCACCACAGAGATGCAGACGCGAAAGAACTTTTTCAACCGCTGGAGCGAAATTAACCGCAAAATCCCTATTTCAAGCCAGGCTTTGCCGTTAGAATCACGCCATTCGGCCAGTATACCGGCCAGTGCAGCAACAAGAGGAAAACGTATGCAACAATCATTGTTTGAAGAGCGGATGGAGATGCTGGAGAGCCGACTGGCCTTTCAGGAACATACCCTGGAAGAGCTTAACCAAACGGTGATTCATCATGAACTGGAGATGGCCCGTTTGCGTGAGCAAATGCGCCTGCTGACCGATAAGCTAAAATCAGCGGCTCCTTCGATGATCGCGTCACAGTCTGAAGAAGCCCCGCCGCCGCACTACTAACGGCCGGTTCAGCGCATAAAAAAAGGAGCCCGTGGGCTCCTTTTTTCGTGTCGGGCACTTAGTGGCAGCCACAGCCGCCAGTACCACAACCGCCTTTACCATGGTCGTGATCATGGTCATGGTCGTGATCGTGGTCATGACCGTGCTCACCGTGAACGTGGCCATGGGCCAGTTCTTCCGGCGTCGCTTCACGAACCGCAACCACTTCAACGTTGAAGTTCAGGTTCTGACCGGCCAGCATATGGTTACCGTCAACCACAACGTGCTCGTCTTCAACTTCGGTGATTTCTACCGGAACAGGACCCTGATCGGTTTCTGCCAGGAAGCGCATGCCAACCTGCAGTTCATCAACGCCCATAAACACGTCTTTCGGTACGCGCTGTACCAGGTTGTCGTCATACTGACCGTAAGCGTCGTCGGCAGCGATGTTCACTTCGAACTTATCACCCGCCTGATGCTCTTCCAGGGCTTTTTCCAGACCTGAGATCAGGGAACCATGACCGTGCAGGTAATCCAGCGGTGCGCTCACCGGGGACTCATCGACCAACACGCCGTCTTCTGTACGTACCTGGTATGCCAGGCTGACCACCAGGTCTTTAGCTACTTTCATGATTACTCCTAACCGTTGAGAACGTTGAGTCCTTAGTTTGTTGACCTGTTTGCCAACGCGAAAGACTCTAAATTGCGCCGATTGTAACGAATTTCAATGCCGCTGTGTGTTACAGCTTAAAAAAAGCTGAGGCATAACGCTACTCAGGATGGAAAATTCCAATCACTTGCTCATTGGTTCTGACCTGTTCCTGCGCCTGTTTGTCGGCTTCACGCATCTGGTGGCCGCACTTAACACACTCAACCACATCGATATTATTCTCCTGCCACAGCGCAAGCGTGTCCTGAGCCTTGCATTTTGGGCAGGTGGCACCTGCAATAAATCTTTTACGCATAATCGATCCTATTCAAATTCGTCCCAGCCATCAAACTGGCGTTTTTCATGCTGCATCTCAGCCTGAAAAATATCTTCCAGCTCACGACGCGCCTCTTTTACCCGGGAAATTTGCTGGCTGTCAGCATGATTTGGCATCAGTTCACGCAGCATCCGCATATCTAACCGGCGAAAATGTTGCTGGGCGCGAAACGCCTGATGAGGATGCATGCCCAGCGTCATCAGCGCCTTGCGTCCTAACTCCAGCGCACTGGAGAAGGTCTCACGCGAGAATTGCGTCACGCCAGCCTGAATCAGCTCGTGCGCCTCCACACGTCCCCTCGCCCTTGCGAGGATCTGCAGGTGCGGGAAGTGATGCTGGCAGAGATGCACAATCTCCATCGCATCTTCCGGGCCGTTACAGGTAATCACGATAGACTGGGCGGTTTCTGCGCCAGCGGCACGCAACAGCTCCAGCTCGGTCGCATCCCCATAGTATACTTTGTAACCGTATTTTCGCATCAGGCTAACCGCACTGATATCGCGCTCCAGCACGGTAATGCGTTTCTCGTTGGCCATCAGCAGGCGGGCGACAACCTGACCAAAACGCCCGAAGCCCACCACGATCACCTGTGGCTTATCATCCTCAACGAACGGTTTCTCGGCGGTCTCATCCACTTCGTTAAAGCGTCTTTCCAGAATCTTATCCACGCCCTGCATTAGCAACGGCGTGGTCATCATCGACAGGGTGACGGTAACCAGCAGCAGCGGCATCTGATCGCCGGTGAAAAGCTTCGCCGAGGAGGCAGCGGAGAACAGCACAAAGGCAAACTCACCGCCCTGGCTCAGCACGCCGGAAAATTGCAGGCGTTCTGAACTGCGCAGGCCAAAGATGCGGGAAAGCAGATAGAGCACGCCGGCTTTGATGGAAACCAGTGCCACCACGCCAATCAGGATTTCGGTGATATGGGTATAAAGCACGCCCAGATTCAGCGCCATGCCGACGGAGATAAAGAACAGGCCCAGCAGCAACCCTTTGAAGGGATCGATGGCGATTTCAAGCTCATGGCGGTATTCACTTTCCGCCAGCAGGATCCCGGCGATGAAGGTTCCGAGCGCCATCGAAAGCCCCAGCGCATCCATAAACAGCGCCGAACCCAGCACCAGCAGCAACGCCGCTGCGGTAAAGACTTCACGCACGCCGGAAGCGGCGATAAAGCGGAAGATCGGCTTTAGCAGATAGCGACCACCAATCAACATGCCGGCAAAGGCCAGCACCTTCATGCCAACCTTCATCCAGTCGGTGTGGCCGCTGTCACCGCCGGCCAGTAACGGCACCAGCGCCAGCGCGGGGATCACCGCCAAATCCTGGAACAGCAGCACCGAAAAGCCCAGCTGACCGGACTCGTTACGGTTCATGCCCTTATCGCGCATTAACTGCAGCGCCATCGCCGTTGAGGACATCGCCAGGCCAATGCCGCCAATGGTCGCGGCCTGCCAGGAGAAGTCCGTCAGCAGCAGCAGCCCGCCCAAAATGGCCGCACTGAAGATAACCTGCGCCGCGCCGACGCCGAAGATAGACCGACGCAGCTCCCACAGCTTTGAGGGCTTCAGTTCCAGGCCGATGATAAACATCAGGAACACCACGCCCAGCTCGGAGAAGTGAAGGATCTCGTCCACATCGCTGATAAAACCAAGTCCCCACGGGCCGATGGCAATACCCGCCAGCAGATAGCCCAGAACCGCGCCAATGCCTAAACGGGCCGCAATCGGCACAGCGATAACCGCAGCAAATAAATAGACCACGCCTGCCGTCAGGAGAGTTTGTCCTTCCATTCAAATACCTCCATAAGGCAAAGGGGAAGCGAGCCAGTCACTGTAAGCTCGCGAAAAATTCTTCATCACGTCCGGGGTCTGGCGACGGGCCCAGTAGATGATCATCGGCGTCAGCCAGTGCATCCGGCACATCTGCGCCGTCAGCTCGAACGGACGCATAATGTCTGACATCGGATAGCGGTTCAGCCCTTCCTGATGGTAAGCCGCTTCGGGCTCACCGGTGGTGATCACACTGCGCCAGTATTTGCCTTCCAACACGTTGCCGCCGGGACCGCTGGCAAAACCGCGTGACAGCACACGATCGAGCCACTCTTTCAGCAGCGCCGGGCAGCTGTACGTATAAAGAGGATGCTGGAAAACGATGATGTCGTGCTCGCGCAACAACTGCTGTTCGTAGTGAATATCGATAAAGAAATCAGGATAGTGCGCGTAGAGATCGTGAACGGTCACGTGCGGCAAATCATAGGCCGGTTGCAGCAAAACCCGATTGGCTATCGAGTCTTGTGATTCCGGGTGTGCATAAAGCAGCAAAACTTTAGGTGGCTGCGACATCATTCCCCTCCAAATCATCGTCACGGCGGGGAAATTCCGCTACCATGCTCGACGCAACGGAATTCAAGATTCCGAAAAAATTGATGGTTTAATTTAACATATCCTGACTATTACGGCGCTTATGATTGTCTTCTCATCGTTACAAATTCGACGCGGTGTCCGCGTACTGCTGGACAATGCCACAGCCACGATTAACCCCGGGCAGAAAGTGGGCCTGGTGGGAAAAAACGGCTGCGGTAAATCCACGCTGCTGTCGCTGCTCAAAAACGAGATAAGCGCCGATGCAGGGAGCTTTAGCTTTCCCGGCACCTGGTCGCTGGCCTGGGTCAATCAGGAAACCCCGGCCCTTTCCGTTCCGGCGATTGAATACGTGATCGATGGCGATCGCGAATTCCGTCAGCTGGAAGCTGAACTGGCACATGCCAATGAGATCAACGACGGCCACGCCATCGCCACGCTGCACGGTAAGCTGGATGCGATTCAGGCCTGGACAATACAGCCTCGCGCCGCCAGCCTGCTTAACGGTTTGGGCTTTTCTCAGGAACAGCTGCAACGCCCGGTAAGCGATTTCTCCGGCGGCTGGCGCATGCGTCTTAACCTGGCGCAGGCGCTGATTTGTCGCTCTGACCTGCTGTTACTCGATGAACCGACAAACCACCTCGATCTTGATGCAGTGATCTGGCTGGAGCGCTGGCTGAACAGCTATCAGGGCACGCTGGTATTGATTTCGCATGACCGCGACTTCCTCGATCCGGTGGTCGACAAAATTCTGCATATCGAAAACCAGTCGATGAACGAATACACCGGCAACTACAGCTCGTTCGAAATTCAGCGCGCCACCAAGCTGTCGCAGCAGCAGTCGATGTTTGAAAATCAGCAGCAAAAAGTGGCGCATCTGCAAAGCTTTATCGACCGCTTTAAGGCCAAAGCCAGCAAAGCCAAGCAGGCACAAAGCCGCATCAAAATGCTCGAGCGCATGGAGATGATCGCGCCTGCTCACGTTGATAACCCGTTCACCTTCAGCTTCCGCGAGCCGGAAAGCCTGCCTAACCCGTTGCTGAAGATGGAAAAAGTCACCGCCGGTTACGGTGATAAAATCATCCTGAATTCCATCAAGCTGAACCTGGTTCCCGGCTCCCGCATTGGGCTGCTCGGCCGCAACGGTGCCGGTAAATCCACGTTGATTAAGATGCTGGCCGGCGATCTGGCGCCGTTAAAGGGCGATATCGGCCTGGCAAAAGGCATCAAGCTTGGTTACTTCGCCCAGCATCAACTGGAATTCTTACGGGCAGATGAATCTCCGCTGCAGCATATGGTGCGTCTGGCGCCAAAAGTGTTGGAACAGCAGCTGCGGGATTATCTGGGCAGCTTTGGTTTCCAGGGCGATAAAGTCACTGAAAACACCGAACGCTTCTCCGGCGGTGAAAAAGCGCGGCTGGTGCTGGCCCTTATTGTCTGGCAGCGCCCTAACCTACTGCTGCTTGATGAACCGACCAACCACCTGGATCTGGATATGCGTCAGGCGCTGACCGAAGCGCTGATTGATTTCGAAGGCGCACTGGTCGTCGTTTCGCACGACCGTCACCTGCTGCGCTCCACCACCGACGATCTCTACCTGGTTCACGATGGTCAGGTCGAGCCGTTTGATGGCGATCTGGAAGATTACCAGCAGTGGCTGAGCGATCTGCAAAAGCAGACCTCGGCGTCAGAGCCGAAGCAGGACAGCGCCAACAGCGCGCAAAACCGTAAAGACCAGAAACGGCGTGAAGCGGAACTGCGCACCCAGACTCAGCCGCTGCGTAAGCAGATCGAGAAGCTGGAAAAGCAGATGGAAAAGCTGAACACGCAACTGTCAGAGGCGGAAGCCAAACTGGCCGATGGCGACATCTACGATCAGAGCCGCAAAGCCGATCTCACGTTAGCGCTACAACAGCAGGCTACGGCAAAATCGGCGCTGGAAGAGTGTGAGATGGAATGGCTGGATGCGCAGGAGCAGTTGGAAACCCTGATGGCCTCCTGATGCCACACGTCAGAGGCGCGTGAAATGCGCACCTCTGACGCTTTGCTGATTTACTGTGCGGCCAGACGCTGACGCAGCGTCGCAAGATCCTCAGTATTCAATAGCTTGCCATTGAGAAAACGCGTTTTCAGTTCCCCGCCGCGCTCCTGCGCCCAGTTTTGCCCATCTTTAAGCGTTAATTCCCCGGCGGCATTCCGATCGACCCGCAACAAGCCACGCGCTGAATTCTTCATGCCGCTGTCGGTTTTAGGCTGCTTAAAGATTTCACGCCCAACGCCATTCACTTCGCCGTAAGTCGCTTTCATCGCAAAGCCGAAGGTGTCCCGGGTGTTGTACTGGTAGGTGTAAGAGCCGACCCCAAACACCACGTTACTGCTGGCAAAGCCTTTGGCTTCCAGACGGCTGAGGATCTCATTCGCGCGTTCCAGGGTAATCGAGTCGCCATAAATCAGCCCCACATGCGGATCCAGCACTTTGTAGCCCTTGCTGTTCACCGTACCGCCAAAGATTTCCCATAACACTTCAACAGAGCCTTTTTGCTGGGCGGTTCGCGCGGGATCCGTCGCCTGATCATCACCCGTTCCACATAAGATTTCCACCGGGTTACCGCTGTCCGGGCGAAACACCAGACGCCCCTCACGCGCCATAATCTCCGGCCGCAGCTCGCGGCTGTATTCGGTCAGCACTTTCCAGTAATCCCAGGTATCCGACACCACAGAGACAAATCCCTGCGGGTAAAGCTCGGTGATCAGCCGGCGGAAGGTGGCGATTTCGCCCTGCTCTTCTCCCATGCACATCACGCTGTGCTCGGTGGCCGGAATGCTGCCGGCGATAAAGTAATCTTTGGCCGGCGTGTAGTAACGGCGGGCATACAGAATGGAAGGCAAACTGTCGGTGCCGGTAAAGCTCAGCAGGTGCCCGACACCCGCCTGTGCGGCATCATGCAAGCCTGACATTCCCCGGAAGGAGAAGTCGTGGCACTGAAAATCGATATGGCTGTTATCGTCACAGGTGCGGTCCGCCCACAGTTGGCAAATCTGCCGGTAATGGCTGGCGACGGTGGCATTGGTGGACGATTTCCATAACTCCGCCGACATCACGCTTTCCAGGTAATTGACCAGCCAGAAAAATTCATCAACCGTGTTGGTGATGGTCAGCACCGGAATTTTCATCGGCACTTTGCTGCCTTCATCCAGACTTTTGATCTCCAGCGGCAAATAGCCTAAGCGGTGCAACGCACGAATATGATCAACGCTGACGCTGCCTTTTCCAAGGTAGCTGTCCATCAGCTGTTGATACTCATCCACCACCACCTCTTCTGGCTGGGCGAAAAACTTGTCGTTAAACAGATCGACCATGAACCACTGCAGAAAGCCCTGCAGGCCAAAGAACACCAGGCGGTCGTCGGCCAGCGGGGAATGGAAGAAGCGGTTTCCGCGCGGCGTGAAGTTGGAATAGACCTTGTTGGTGCCCAGCGGGTATTGCTCACGGTGCGAGGTCTTGTAACCATCAATGGCCAGAATCGGATTAGTTTGCATGGTTATCTCCTTCGCGGTGGAAAATGGCATCGCTGTTAATCAGCTCGACATGCGGCTGCGCAATGGCCGGATCGGCAATGGAAGTGGTAGTCCAGATATGGTCAATGCCCTGACTCAGCAGATGATCAACCCCTTTAGTAAACAGGCCATGAGTGACATACAGGCTGACCGAGCGGGCTCCCGCCCCGCGCAGAACGGCGGCCGAACCGATAAAGGTGCCGCCAGCATCACACAGGTCATCGGCGATCAGCACATCGCGTCCCGCAACCTCGCCTTTCAGCAGCTCAAATCCACTTAACCTGCCGCTGGTGATATCTCTGTGCTTGGCCAGGATGCCAAAGTCGCTGGCCCCGACATGCTGAGCCAGCGCATGAATTTTTTTCAGCGCGCCAGCGTCCGGCGCTATCAGCATCATTCCCTGTTCCAGTTTGCTCATCAGACTGCGACTGTGTTGCAGGCAACGATGTTGTGGGATAGCCATCATGCGATCGAGGACACCTGCAGCCACATCACTGTGCGGGTCCAGCACTTTCACCCGGTCAAAGCCCAACTGATTGATGAAACCAGCAAAGACCTTCAACGCGAAACTGTCGCCATCACGCATGTTGCGATCCTGACGGGCATAAGGCAGCCAGGGCAGTTCGAGGGTCGTTAACGTCAGGGTGTAGCGTTGGCGAGCAGCATCCAGTAACTGCGCCACAAGCATCAGATCGTCCATGCTCTGCATTGCTGTCGCCCGCAGCGTCAGCACGTTTGCCTGTGAACGCAGTGGCGGAAGCAGGTGAGCCCAGACCGCACCATCAGGAAAGCGGCCGGTATCGAATGCCGTTTCCTGTCCATCGAGGGTTAATGAGAGTTTCATCATTGTCAGACTCCTTTCAGTTATGATTAATGTCCGAGAGACATTTATATAATTGTCCATGAGACACTATTAAGCAAGCGTTTGATTTCCATTTCGGGTGATAAACACATAACCATATGATTTAATGCAGATTAAAACATCATTCACGCAGCGGTATTTGAATGACGCGCAGCAGACTGATAATGTGTCTTTGTGACACTTCTTCGCAGGCAATCCCATGACAGCAGAACAGCAGTATCTGGCCGGCTATGATCCCAGCCGCTATCCCACGCCCATTGTCACCGTCGACAGCGTCCTGTTTACGCTCTTTGACCAACGACTCTGTGTGTTGCTGGTGCAGCGTGCCAACCATCCGCAGCAAGGTTTTTGGGGGTTACCGGGTGGGTTTATTGATTTAACGCGTGATGACTCAACCAGAGCCACAGCAATGAGGAAGTTGCAGGAGAAAACGGGCGTGATTCCGCCCTGGCTGGAGCAATTAGAAACCTTTTCGGGCCCCGACAGGGATCCGCGCGGCTGGAGCCTGACATCGGCCTGGTATGCGTTGATAGCAGCAGAGAATTGCCAGTCGGAAAGTGATGCCATCAGTGATGTGCAGTGGCAGCCAGTGGCAGAGCTGGCGTCGAGGTCAGATATTGCCTTTGACCATCAGCAGATTATTGCCGCCGCTTTGCAGCGATTACGGCAGAAGACGCTCTATTCCTTGCTGCCGGTGTACTGCCTGCCCGCAGCATTTACGTTGACTCAGCTTCAGGATGTCACCGAAACGATCCTTGGCCAAACGGTGCAGCGCAAAAGCCTGATCCGCCGGTTTGAGGCTTCTGAGATGTTCGAAGAAACCGGCGAAAGCGTGGCCACCGGTGCGCGAAAAGCGAAACTCTATCGCCTGAAAGCCGGCGCCGATGTCCGCAACTTCTCGCGCAACCTGATGGCCGCTGACTAATTCACAGCCCTCAGCGTTCAGCGCGGTAAAAAGGCTTGTCACCCAGGATGGTGGCCCGATGCATGATCCTGCGCTGCGGCAGATAGTCGGCGTTAGCATAATGCTGCGTGACCCGGTTATCCCAGATAGCAATATCGTTCTCCTGCCAGCGCCAGCGGACCTGAAACTCCGGTTTGGTGACATGGGCAAATAGGAAGTTCAGCAGCGCTTCGCTCTCCTTCTGGCTGACATCCACAATGCGCGTGGTAAAGCCTTCGTTGACGAATAACGCCGGCTTGCCGCTGACCGGATGGGTGCGGATCACCGGATGCAGCAACGGCGGGTTCTTCTCGACCGCCAGCTTCCAGCGCGCATGCTCCTCTTCACTGCCACGATGCTTAAACTCCTGAAATGACTTGGTAAAGTCATGCTCGGCCTGTAATCCGCTCAGCAGCACCTTAAAGGGTTCAGACAGCGCCTCATACGCGGCAATGCCGCTGGTCCACAGCGTATCGCCACCCGTTTCCGGCAGCTGTTTGGCCGCAAGGATCGCGCCAGCCGGCGGCGTGGCAATAAAGGTCACATCGGTGTGCCAGTTATCGTTGTCCGGCGGATTATTGTCATGGGTATCCAGCACGATAATCTCTTCCACACCCGGCGCGTGAGGATAAACCGGGTGGATATGCAGGTCGCCAAAGCGGGTGGCCAGCGCACGCTGCTGCTGAGGCGTGACCGGCTGATCGCGGAAGAATAAGACCTGATGGCGGATCAGCGCATGATAAAGCTGTTCGAATTGCGCATCGCTCAGCGGACGGCTGAGGTTGATGTCGGAAACCTGAGCGCCGATATTCGGGCCCAGCGCGGTAATCGTCAGACGTTCGTTCATGAGTGTACTCCGTGCCACGGGGTTAAGCGGCGCTGAAGCGCGCGCAGCCCCAGCTCAAGGGTGAAAGCGATCAGGGCGATGACGGCAATGCCGGCCAGCACCACATCGGTCGCTAAAAATTCTCCGGCGGACTGCACCATAAAGCCCAGTCCACGCGTGGCGGCGATCAGCTCAGCGGCCACCAGCGTCGACCAGCCCACGCCCAAACCAATGCGCAGACCGGTGAGGATTTCAGGCAGTGCGCCAGGCAAAATCACAAACCACAGCACCTGCCAGCGGTTGCCGCCCAGCGACTGGGCCGCGCGGATGCGTACCTGCTGGGCGCTTTTCACCCCAGCCAGGGCTGACATCGCCACCGGGGCAAAAATGGCCAGGTAGATCAGCAGGATTTTGGAGGTCTCGCCAATGCCAAACCAGATCACCATCAGCGGCAGATAGGCCAGAGGCGGAACCGGACGATAAAGTTCGATCAGCGGATCGAGAATGCCGCGAGCGGTTGCACTCAATCCCATCAGAATGCCTACCGGCACGCCGATAATCACCGCGGCAAACAGCGCGATCAGGATGCGGGTCAGACTGGCGGCCAGATGCTGCCAGAGCGTGGCGTCCATAAACCCCTGTGAACTGGCAATGGTCAGCAGCTGATGGAACACCTGCTGCGGCGCAGGCAGAAACAGCGGCGCAATCAGTTTCAGCGCCGTGACGCCCCACCAAATCGCGAGGATCACCAGCAAGGTCGCCGCACTCAGCGTGATCTGGCGGCCAAAGGGCCAACGCAGACGCACGCGGCGTGGCACGGTTTTTTCGGTGGATAACAGGCTCATGAAAACACCTCGCGTTGCTGGAAGACCTGGCCTAAAACGTATTCTCTGCGCTCAATAAACGCCGGATCGGACTTGATGGATCGGCAGGACTCGCCAGCGATATAACGACGACCAAAGTCGAGAGGCAGTCGCTCAATCACCCTTCCCGGCCCGGGCGACAGCAGGATCAGTTCACTGGCAAGAAACACCGCTTCTTCGATATCGTGAGTGATCAGCAGGATCTTTTTGCCGCTCTCCTTCCACAAGGTCAGCAGCAGTTCCTGCATCTGCTCGCGGGTGAAGGCGTCAAGCGCGCCGAAAGGTTCATCCAGCAGCAACAGCTGCGGGTCGGCGGTCAGCGCCCGGGCAATGCCCACCCGCTGGCGCATGCCGCCGGACAGCTGCCAGATAAAGCGTTTTTCAGCGCCTTCCAGCCCAACCCTCTTCAGCATCTGGCGAGCCACCTCGCGGCGAGCGTTTTTCTCGACGCCGGCCAGCTGCAGGCCAAAAGCGACGTTATCCAGCACGTTGCGCCACGGAAGCAGCCCTTCATGTTGAAACACCACGCCGCGTTCAGCGCCCGGCCCGGTGACCGCCTTGCCATCCAGCATAATGCTGCCGGATTCGGCAGGCAGAAAACCGGCAATCAGATTCAGCAGCGTGGTTTTGCCACAGCCTGAAGGTCCCAGCACCACCAGCAGCTCACCAGAATCAATCGACAGGTTGATATCCTGCAGTGCGAGATGCCCTTCATAGCGAGCCGTAAGATGCGAGACCGTCAGCATGGGAACTCCTTATTGCGTCGCGAGAGGTTTAACGAAGCGATCGGTAACGTAATCGCTGTAATCGGTGGCCGCCTGCGGCACCTTGCCCTGCTCTTTCAGGAATTTAGCGGTATCGACAATCGCCTTATCGACCGGCTTCCCGAGTTGTTCAACCTGCTGCTGGGCGGTGAGATAGGTATTGCCTTTCACCAGACCGGGAACCTGTTGTTCCGGCACGCCGCTCAGACGGGACAGTTTGCTCAGGTTGTCGCCCTCTTTCAGCCACTGCTCGGGATTATCGAGATAGCCTTTCTGTGCCGCGAGCGCGCTGCGGGCAAAGGCGGTGACCACTTCCGGGTGTTTCTGCGCAAAATCTTTACGTACCACCCAGACATCCAGCGTTGGCGAGCCCCATTTCCCGACCTGATCGGAATCGGTCAGCACCTTGCCGGTTTTTTCCAGTTCGTTAACCGCAGGTGCCCAGACGTAGGCGCCATCGATGTCGCCACGCTGCCAGGCAGCAATAATGGCGGGAGGTTGCAGGTTGATAATTTGCAGCTGATCGGGACGAATGCCCCAATGCTTCAGCGCGGACAGCAGGCTGTAATGGGTGGTGGAGATAAACGGCACGGCGATGCGTTTGCCGATCAAATCTTTCGGGGTTTTGATGGTGTTTTTCACCACCATCGCTTCAGAGTTACCCAGCTGAGAGGCCAGCAGGAAGACTTCGATCGGTACCTGCTGGCTGGCGGCTACGGCCAGAGGGCTTGAGCCGATGTTACCAATCTGCACATCGCCGGAAGCCAGCGCACGCACCACGCTCGCGCCGCTGTCGAATTTACGCCAGTCGACTTTCGCCCCGCTCTCTTTGGCAAAGGTGTTATCGGCCTGAGCGACTTTCGCCGGTTCGGCAGACGTTTGATAGGCTACAGTGACGTCCACCGCCTGGGCGCTAAGCGCCGACAATCCGAGTGATGCTGCAATAAGAGTAAGAGTGAATTTTCCTGCCATGATGTCTTCCGCCGCACGTTATTGTTTGAATAACGCCTTTGTAACCGACAGTGACCATCGCAAGAAAGTAATTAGAAATTATCTGTTATAACCTTTTGTCCTTAGATCAAATGCGGGGTTTCTTAGTCAGAATCCGGGTTTAGCCCATAAAAAAACCACCGGCAGAGAAAGTGCCCCTTCAGGGAGCAGCCTACCTGCCGGTGGTTCATGTTGCCGGGCGGGGAATTAATGCCAGATCAGCAGCACGCAGGCCGCGGTCAGGATTCCCATAAAGACATTGAATATCGTCCACGCGCGGCGGCTGCGCAGGATACGGCCAATCAGCGAGCCGAAGCCCAGCCAGATCACGCCGGAAACCACATTCACCAACGCCATCCCGGCGCTGATGGCGAGCACCGAACCGCGATAGGCTTCACCGGCGAGGCTAAAGCTGGCCACCGCGCCCAGCGCCATCAGCCAGGCTTTCGGGTTAATCAGCTGCAGCAGGCCGCCTTGCCAGAACGGCATCGGCGCGGCGGGTGCCGTTTCGGTGTCCAGTTTCTCGTACTTCGCGCTGGCGATTTTCCATGCCAGCCACAGCAGATAGGCACTGCCGCCAATTTTCAGCACCAGATGCAGCGAAGGATAGAGCAGGATCAGTCCACCAATGCCAAAGGCCACCATCAGCAGCATCACCTGCATGCCGATCATGATGCCAATCAGCAACCACAGCGAGCGCAGAAAACCAAAGTTGGCGCCGGAGGCGGTGAGTAACATATTATTAGGGCCTGGCGTGATGGCAGCGACCCATAAAAAGCCTAACATCGATAAAAACAAACTCAGTTCCATATGAAACGGGTGCTCCTCACCCCCTGACCAGAAACGAACTTGTCGAAGCTAGCAATGTGACAGAGATCCTACAAGCATTTTGAACATGAATTTTAATCACTCAGCAGCCGTCTCTTTTCAGCCCTTAACCGGCATGAGCAATGCGCACCTGCAAACGCTTCTGCCGCGCCTGGTTCGCCGTCGGATTACCTTAAAACCTCACTGGCAGCGCCTGACGTTGCCGGACACGGATTTTGTCGATCTGGCGTGGAGTGAAGACCCTGCGGGTGCCAGACACAAACCGCGGATGGTGCTGTTCCACGGTCTGGAAGGCAGCTTTCACAGTCCCTATGCCCACGGGCTGCTGGAAAGCTGTAAAGCGCGAGGCTGGCTGGGTGTGGTGATGCATTTTCGTGGCTGCAGCGGCGAGCCGAATCGCCTTAACCGGATTTACCACTCTGGCGAAACCAGCGATGCCACCTTTTTCCTTAACTGGCTGCGTGAAGAGTGGGGTCAGGTTCCCACCGCGGCGGTTGGGTTTTCGCTGGGCGGGAATATGCTGGCCTGCCTGATGGGCGAGCAGGGCAAAAACTGCCTGCTGGATGCGGCGGTGGTGGTATCGGCCCCGCTGATGCTGGAACCCTGCAGCCAGAAACTGGAGCAGGGATTTTCCCGCGTTTATCAGCGCTATCTGCTAAACCTGCTGAAGCAAAACGCTGAACGCAAACTGCTTGCCTGGCCCGGCACCTTGCCCATCGATCTGACTGAACTCCGGGCGCTGAAAAAACTGCGGGATTTTGATGATGCCATTACTGCCCGGGCGCACGGTTTTCAGGATGCGACCGATTATTATCGCCGCTGCAGCGCGATGCCGCGATTGCCTGGCGTGGCGAAACCGCTGCTGATCATTCACGCCAAAGACGATCCCTTTATGACCCGCGAGGTGATCCCCGCGGCCGATCTGCTCCCTGCTTCAGTGACCTACCAACTGACCGAACATGGCGGCCATGTAGGATTTGTCTGCGGCACCTTACGTAACCCGCAAATGTGGCTTGAGCAACGCATTCCTCAATGGCTTTCAACCTGGCTGGACAACTAACGTGATTATTCCCTGGAAAGAGCTCGACGCTGAAACCCTCGATAACCTGATTGAATCTTTTGTCCTGCGTGAAGGCACCGACTACGGTGAGCAGGAACGCTCGCTGGAACAAAAAGTGAAGGATGTTCGCCGCCAGTTAAGCAGCGGCGAAGCGGTGCTGGTGTGGTCTGAACTGCACGAGACGGTCAATATTATGCCACGGGGTTCCGTGACCGGTTAGAACGCGGCAGACCGCCATGGCCGGGGTCGATCGTTGCCGGTTCTGGCAGCCAGTGACGCGGCGGCCAGGCGGGAACGAAGCAGTACGTCACGCTGATTGACCCGCGTCAGGTTTCCGGCTCGCATCACCGCTTCACCCTCGATAAACACATCGGTGACTTCGTGTCCGAGCGCGGAGTACACCAGCGCGGAAACCGGATGATGGATCGGCGTCATCGCCGGATGATCGGTTCCGATAACAATTACATCGGCTTTTTTCCCCACTTCAAGCGATCCCACCAGATGGTCCAGCCCGATGGCGCGCGCGCCGTCAATGGTCGCCATCTCCAGCACTTTTTCAGCGGTGATAATGGTCGGATCGCGATGGACGCCCTTCTGCATCAGCGCGGCGGTTTTCATTGCCTGGAACAAACTGTGGTTGTTACTGCTGGCCGGGCCATCGGAACCCAGCCCGACGGTCAGACCGGCGGCCAGCATCTCCGGGATTGGCGGAATGCCGGACGCCAGATAGAGATTGCTGCACGGGTTATGCGAAATCCGCACATCGTGATGTTTCAGCGCGCGGATATCCCGCGAACTGCACTGCACGCAATGGACGGCCAGCACATCCGGCCCGAGAAAGCCGATGTCGCTGAGGAATTCCGTATCGCTGCTCTGAAAACGCAGCTGCGCCTGGGCAATCTCAAAGTCGGTTTCCGCCACATGGGTGGTGATCAGCACGCCGGTTTCATTGGCCAGCGCCCGCGTGCCGCGCAGGACTTTCTCATCCAGCGCCCAAATCATACTCGGTGCCAACCCGACTTTGACCCGCCCATCCGCACGGTGATAGCGGTGGATCACCTGGCGGGCATCGGCCAGCGCCGCTTCGGGGGTTTCAATCAATTCGGCAGGAATGCCGTGCTCTTCACCGGTGGTGAGGAATCCCCGACAGACGTGGCCACGAATGCCGCTAAGCTCAAAGGCTTCAATCACTTTGGCGGTCAGGCCTGGCCGTGGATGCGCATACATAAAATCCACCAGCGAGGTCACGCCCGAGCGGATGGACTCCACGCAGCCATGCAGCGCGGCGGCGAAAACATCCTCTTCGGTCAGCGCCACGGCGCTCGGCCCGGTCATGCAGGTGAACCACTTTTTCAGCACCATATCATCGCCCAGCCCCTTCAGCAGCGTCTGGAACAGATGCGTATGGGTGTTCACCATGCCGGGCATAATGATGCTGTCACGGCAATCAATGATCTCGGCTTCCGGGTTCGCCGCCTGCAGCGTTTCCCGCGAGCCGATGGCGGCAATGCGATCGCCGCTGATTAACAGGCTGGCCTGCTGGTAGATATCCCGGTCGGGATTCATCGTGATGATCCAGCCATCAGCAAGAATATAAGACAAGAGGCCCCCTTAAAGCTGCGGCAGCAGTTCGGCTGAACTGACGACGAAACCGAAACATTGCTGCACGTTGTACAGCGTGGCATCCAGGCAATACGCCGGGGACGTGGTCGCGCTGCAGTCTTCCAACAGCAGGCAGTCGTAGCCGTGAAAATTGGCGTCCTGCAGCGTACAGAGCACGCACTGATCGGCATTCACGCCGGCAAACAGCAGCGTGGTGATGCCCATATTGCGCAGCACGCTGTCCAACACGGTGTCCTTAAAGCCGGACATGCGATATTTACTGATGCGGATGTCATCCACTGCCGGCGTTAACTCATCGATGACCTCGGCGGCCCAGCTTCCTTCCTGCAATACCGGTTCACCCGATACCGGCAGCGGATCGCCCAGCCCCACGCTTGCGCCGTCGCCGTTATAGACGTGCAGTAACGCCGGGCTGAGATTGAGCTTGTCGGGCCGGTTTCCCCAGTTAAGCCAGACCACCGGCACACCCGCTTCACGCAGCGATGGCAACAGGGATTGCAGCGGTGCAATCGGCGCACGCGCCGGCGTCACATCGACGCCAATGTGCCCCAGCCACCCCTCGGGATGACAAAAGTCATTCTGCATATCAATCACCAGCAGCGCGGTGCGCTGCAAATCGAAGGTGATTTCTCTGCCACGGCTGAGCAGGCTAACCGGATGGCAGGAAACCGGTGGCCGCACCATGTTGACCTCGCTGGCCGACACGCGCCATTGGTTGTGCGCCGCACTTCCCAGGGGATTCAGTCCTGACATATTAACTCCCGCTTAATACACGCAAATCTTCTTCATCCAGCGCCATCGGCTGGCCGCTGCGGATCAGTTCCGCAAACCCTTCGTTCGGTGTCATCACGGTCAGGGTGTACAGCTTGCCGCTGCCGGTATTGCGGATCAGATGTTCATTACCCGGATGCAGCAGCAGCGCATCGCCCTTGCCGATGGTCACCTCATCGCCATTGCAGCTCGCCACGCCCTCACCTTCCAGCACGTAGAAGAACTCGTGAGCATGGGCATGTTCATTGGGTGGCGTTGCGCCGCCGACGGTAAAAATCTCCACCACGAAGATGTTTTCAATACCGTCCTGCTGCTGGTCGAACAGCACCGCAAAGTAGTTGGTGTCTTTCGGGCTGATGCGGAAGACCTGAGCCTCCGCGGGGTTAGTCAGGCGGAAATTTTTCATCCATTACTCCTTGCGATAGGGTTGAGTTAACGCCGCAGGCTGCACCGTGCGTCCAACGACGCCCGACATGGCGAGGATCGTCAACAGATAAGGCAGCGCCAGCAGCACCTGCGGCGGCAGGCTGCTTTCAAACAGCTGAAGCGACAGTTGCAGCGCATCCGCCGCACCAAAAATACAGGCGGCAATCAGCGCTTTAACCGGGCTCCAGCGGCCAAATATGACGATGGCCAACGCGATAAATCCCTGGCCGCTGACAATATTGTCGCGGAACAGACCAATCTGCGCGGTGACCAGATAGCTTCCCGCCAGGCCCGCGCCCAGACACGAGAGCAGTACGCCCCAGGTGCGGATGCGCAGCACGTTGAGGCCCGCGGCATGCGCCGCCCGAGGGTTTTCCCCGACGGCACGCAGCGAAAGGCCGAACCGGGTATGGAACAGGCCATAGTGCGCAATGCCGACTAACAATAAGGTGAGATACAGCGGCAGAGGCTGGGAGAACAGCACCGGCCCGATGCCCGGCAGCGTGGAAAGACCGGGAATATGGATGGCGTTAAGCATGGCGATGGTTGGCGAAGAGCTGTCGCCCATCACCAGCGAGTAGGTCCAGGTTGCCACGCCGCCGGCGAGGATGTTAAAGACGATGCCAATGACGATCTGGCTGGCATGCGCCCGTAAATAGAGCGCGGCCAGCAACATCCCCACCACCAATCCGGCCACGCCGCCGGCGATAAAGCCCAGCGCGGTAGAACCGCTGTAGACGGCGGTCATATAGCTGGCCAGCGCACCCATCAAAATGGTGCCTTCAAGGCCAATATTCAGCACGCCCGAGCGCTCAGCATAGATTTCGCCGAGGGCTGCCAGCAATACCGGGCCGGCCAGGCGCACCGCTGCCGCCAGCCAGGTAACAATAAACGCCGTATCGATATGCATCAGTGCAGTCATGACTTCTCCTCCGTCAGAGAAGAGTGCGGCGAACGAGCAGGCCAGCGCAGACGGTAATAGCGCAGGATATCGCCCGCGAGGATCAGGATAACTACCAGACTTTGCAGGATCAGCACCACCGAGGTGGGCAAGCCCGTCTGGCGTTGCATCGCGCTGCCGCCAACCTCAAGCCCGCCATACAAAATGGCGGTTGGTATCACCAGCAACGGATTGAGTCTGGCGAGCAACGCCACCACCACGCCGATAAATCCCACGCCGCCCGATAAGCCTTCCATCAGACGGTGCTGCACACCCAACACCGCACACAGTCCCGCCAGTGCGGCCAGTCCACCGCCCAACAGCACCGCCTTCATTTGACGGCTGGCAACATCAATGCCGCTGTAGCGCGCGGCTTTGGGATTGAGTCCGCTGACAATGATTTCAAAGCCCGCCGGCGTCGCCCGGATCAACCACCAGACGTACAGCGTGGCGATAAGCGCGATGCCTAATCCCCAGTGCGCCCGCATACCGTCCATAATAAACGGCAACCAGCTCTCTTTCGGCAGACGCGGCGTTTGCGGCAGATCGCCCATCGCCCGCATCGGCCCGGAGACCAGATACTGGATCAGGAAAATGGCGACATAGTTCGCCATCAGCGAGATCAGCACATCGTTGCCGCCAAACCGTACCCGCAGATATCCCACCCAGCCGGCCCACAGCGAACCGGCGACAAAAGCCGCCACGATAACGGCGGGCCAGTAAGCCCAGTCCGGCAAACTCCACGGCAAGCCCTGCGGCGTGCCGGCTAACGCCACCCAGCTCGCCGCCGCGGCGCCCACTAAAAAGCAGCCTTCAAAGCCGATGTAGCCGAGCCCCGCGCGCCAGATCACAATCGTCCCGAGCGCAATCAGGATCAACGGTGTGGCCTGCACCAGCGTCTGCCCGATGCCACGCACCGAGCCGAACGCTTCGCTGAATAAAAAGCCATAGGCGCTGAGTGGATTGCCGCCGAAAGGGATAAACAGCAGTCCGGCGAGGAAAAAGGCCACCAGCATGGCGCCGGAGGTGGTGATGGCAATGGCGGTTGAGGAGTCGGCGGGTGCCAGTCGTTTTTCAAGCAGCCTGGTCATTGTCGGCTCCTGAAACAAGTTTGCCACCGGCCATCAGTTCGCCGAGCTTTTCGGCCGTGGCGTCTGAGGCATCGAGGATCCCGGCGATTTGCCCGCTGTACATCACCGCCACCCGGTCAGACAGGTTGAGGATCTCTTCCAGCTCGGCCGAAATCATCACGATAGCGCAGCCGCTGTCGCGTGCGGCCAGCAGCGCCTGCCAGACCGCTTCCACCGCGCCAACGTCCAGCCCACGCGTCGGCTGTTCCACCACCAGTAACTGCGGTTTACGGGCCACTTCGCGACCGAGGATCAGTTTTTGCAGATTGCCGCCGGACAGTTTTCCGGCTTCGAAGTCGGTATCCGGGGTGCGGACCTTGAAATGATTGACGATCGCCCGTGCGTGCAGCGCGATTTTCTTGCGGTCGAGCAGCCAGCCGCGAGCATGGGTAAAGGTTTGCTGCGCGCCTAACATGGCGTTATCTGCAATCGACAGCGAGGTCACCGATCCGACGCCCCGGCGATCGGCGGGAATAAAGCCCATGCCCTTCGCGCGTCGCCCGGCAGGAGACAGCTCGGTGATATCTTCGCCCCCCAGCCAGATGCGCCCGGCTTCCACTTCGCGCAGATTCAGTAACGCTTCAGCCAGTTCGGACTGCCCATTACCGTCGACACCGGCAATGCCTAAAATTTCCCCGGCGGCCACTTTCAGCGAGGCTCGCCAGATTTTTTGCTGACCGGATTCGTCCCGCACCGCGATATTGTCGACGTGCAGCACCTCTTTTCCCGGCCGACAGGGCGATTTATTCACCCTCAGCACCACATCTCGTCCCACCATGCGCCGGGCAAGATCGGTTTCCGACGTCTCGCTGACCGCCACGGTATCGATCATCTTGCCGCCGCGCATCACCGAGACGCGATCGGCTATCGCCATAATTTCATACAGTTTGTGCGTCACAATGATTACCGAGCGCCCTTCGGCACGCAGTGATTTCAGCGTGGCAAACAGCCCTTCTTTTTCCTGCGGTGTCAGCACCGCGGTGGGTTCATCGAGGATCAACACCTGGGCATCGCGATACAGCAGCTTGAGGATTTCAACCCGCTGCTGCACGCCAATCGGCAGATGCTGTACCTTCGCCCAGGGATCGACCGCCAGACCATGGCGATCCGACAAGGTCTGCAAACGCGCCGCCGCCGTGCGTAAATCCAGCCGACCGCTGCGGGTCTCTTTCAGTCCGAGGATCACGTTTTCCACCACGGTCATCGGCTGCACCAGCATAAATTCCTGATGGACCATGCCGATGCCACAGGCAATGGCATCACCCGGATCGCGCAACGTCACCGGCTTACCTTCGATAACGATCTCGCCTTCATCGGGCTGATACAGGCCATAGAGGATCTGCATCAGGGTACTTTTCCCGGCGCCGTTCTCACCGAGCAGCGCATGAATTTCCCCGGAAGCCACCTGCATCGTCACACAGTCATTGGCCGTGACGCGCGCAAAACGCTTGGTGATCTTATTGAGCGCGACACGGACTGACGGAGTTGATGCCATATCAAAAATCCTTTGCTCACACGTTAGGAACGATGCTGCCGTTATCCAGCTGTTGCCAGATGGCGGTAAACGTCTGCCAGGCCTCGGCGCTGACCAGCTTGCTGTTGTATGGCTCGCTGCCGTACACCACTGACCAGGCTTTGGCGACCGTTGGCGACCACTCTTTGCCGCCCATAAAACGTTTACTGGCGACCGAGTGGCCGACTTCTTCCACCATCCAGTCAAGGTTCTGCTTCAGGCTGCAGGCGATATACGCCGGTGCCACGTCCTTCTGATCGGCATAACAGCCGATGGCTTTGACCTTCGCTGCCGCCGCGCCTTGCAGCGCCCCTAAGCCGGTCACATCGGCGGTATGCCAGATCACATCCGCACCGTTGCCGATCAGGGTGGTGGCCGCTTCCCGACCTTTGGCCGCATTGTCATAATCGCCGGTTACCACGCCCAGGCCTTTTACTCCCGGACGCGTTTTCTCCGCGCCGGCAATAAACGCCCGCATCATCGCCTGCTGCGTCGGGTTATCCCCGCCGCCGACAAAGCCCACCGCCTTGCCCTTATCGGAAATCAGTGCCGCCAGCGCGCCGGCAGCATAAGCCGACTGCAGGTAGGCCAGATTGACGTACTCAACGTTGGCAGGTGCTTTGCTGTCTGGCTTGAAGGTCGACGCAAAGAAATAGGTGTCCGGATAATCAGGGCCGATTTCAGCAAAGGCCGAGCCGTATTCGAAGCTGTGTCCGATAATCAGCGAATAGCCGTCGTCGGCATAACCGCGGATAGTCTGTTCCATCTGCGCCTGCGGCACGCTTTCGCTCCAGGCAACGGTGAAGCCCTCTTTTTTCAGGGCCTGTAATCCCTGATAAGCGAGCATGCTCCAGCCGCCATCGGCGACGGAGCCGGGTAATAACAACGCGATCTTAATGCTTTTATCGGCCGCCATTGCACGCTTCGAAAGTAACGGCGCCAGAGCCGGTAACATCACCGCACCCGCCAGCATTTTTGCAAATCCCCTGCGACTTACACCTGCCATTTTTTTGCCCCCTCAACTGAAGATTGTTCAGTTATGCCGCGATTTTCGTTACCTTAAAAGCACATATTTTCGTACTCATTGATGCCTTAAAGGCAACGCAGGAGTTTTGCATGTTGCAACACCGGCTCTGGACCTACCTGGATGAAGTGGCGCGCTGCGGATCGATCCGCAAAGCCGCAGGTCGGCTGCATATCTCAGCGTCGGCAATCAACCGCCAGATCCTCGCGCTGGAGGAAGAACTGGGCACCCCGCTGTTCCAGCGCTTGCCGCGTAAAATGGTGTTAACCGCGGCGGGCGAAGTGTTGATCCACCATGTGCGGCAGACCTTTAAAGAGCTGGAATGGGCGCAGATTAAGATTGAAGAGCTGAAGGGATTACGGCGAGGCGAAGTGACGGTGGCGATGATGAGCGGGCTGGCCGCCAATTTGATCCCGCGAATGGCCGCTGAATTTCGCCGGGCAAATCCGCGGGTGAAACTGATCCTCCGGCAGATGACCACCGGCGATGACATTACCGCCGCGGTGGGATCCGGTGAGGCCGACCTCGGGCTGGGGTTCGATTTTGACCTGCCGCCCTCGTTGCGCATGCTGGGCAGCGCCGTCGGCAGACTGGGCGCAGTGGTTGCTCCCGGCCATCCGCTGGCCGATAAAACCAGCCTGAGGCTCAGCGACTGCGTGCCTCATCCGCTGGTGATTGCCGATAAGTCGATGGTGATCCGCCCGTATCTGAATGAGCTGTTTGCCCGGGCGATGGTCACCGTGCATCCGGTAATTGAAACCAACTCAATCGAAGTGATGCGCCAGGCGGCGATGTTCGATCAGGCGCTGACCTTTTTAACGCCGTTTGATATCGAATTCGATCTGCGCAGCGGGCGTTTGATGTATATCCCGGTACGTGAACTGTCGCAGCAGGCACAAACGCTGATGCTGATTGGTCACGACCGGGGCACCAGCGCGATCGGCAGCGTGCTGGCAGAAACCATCAAAGTGATGATGGGACAGATGGCGTAACGGCGTTGCCGCGAAGACAACGCCCGTGGACCTTTAGCGCTGGAAAGGAGGTTGATAAGCCTGCACTTCCTCAATCAGCCGGATCAGGGCCTCAGCCGCCCGATCGGTTTCAATCTTACCGCGTTCAGCATCTGCCGCCGCCGCATTGCCGGTGGTGCCGGACGGATGCAGATCTTCCGCCATCCAGCCAAAGCCGACGCCGCCTTCCGGGGTCAGAATACCGCCCGTTTCCGCCAGCGCCACCGAGGCGGAAACAAAGTTCTGCGCATAGTCCATCTGCACCAAATCCGGGTGCAGATGCAGCATCACGCTGGTTTCGGATTCCCCGCCGTGAATGCCGTGCTGTAACTCCTCCGCGCTAAACAGGTCGGAAGAATCAATGGTGCGGAACCAGCTGGCGCCGACCGCAAACAGATCGAGTTCGATGCGCAGCTGGCGACAGACGATTTCCATCAGCTGCGGTTGCCCACCATGGGAATTCCAGAAAATCAGTTTACGGATCCCGGCACGCCAGGCGCTTTTCGCCACCTCAAACCAGACTTTACCCAACACCTCATAAGGAAGGGTTAAGGTGCCGGGAAAATTGAGGTGCTCATCGGATTTCCCCACCGGCAGCGCCGGGAGGATCAGTACCGGCAAATCCGCCGGCATTAACTCGACCGCGCGCGCAATAATGCCCGCGTTGATGGCGGCATCCACCCGGACCGGCAGGTGCGGACCATGCTGCTCGACGGCGCCAATCGGCAGCACCGCGATCACTTTATCCATGTCCAGCTCACTGAATTCTCGGGTGGAAAGATCCCACCACCAGCGTGACGACGGCATATTCATCTGGCACCTTCTCCTGCATCATTTTTGTCAGTCTGCGGATATTCGTGGCCGAATTGAAGCAGCAAAAATGCGGCGCAGCGTTGCTTTTTTGGCATCAGAGAGTGGCAAAGATGACACCCGTGCGCGAAACATGGTACCAATGCGTGATCGATGTGACTTTACTCAGGGAGGTATGCGCATGTCAGCCAAACATCCGGTTATTGCCGTCACCGGCTCCAGCGGGGCGGGAACCACCACCACCAGCCTGGCCTTCAGAAAAATTTTCCAGCAGCTGAATCTGCATGCCGCCGAAGTCGAAGGCGACAGCTTTCACCGTTATACCCGTCCTGAAATGGATATGGCGATCCGAAAAGCGCGCGATATGGGCCGCCATATCAGCTATTTCGGCCCGGAAGCCAATGACTTCGCCCTGCTCGAACAGACCTTCGCGGAATATGGCCGGTCAGGCAGCGGCAAATCCCGCAAATATCTGCACACCTATGATGAAGCGGTCCCCTGGAATCAGGTTCCGGGAACCTTTACGCCGTGGCAACCCCTGCCGGAACCGACCGACGTGCTGTTTTATGAAGGGCTGCATGGCGGCGTGGTGACGCCGCAGAACAATGTCTCGCAGCAGGTTGATTTGCTGGTTGGCGTGGTACCGATCGTGAACCTGGAGTGGATCCAGAAACTGGTGCGCGATACCAGCGAACGCGGCCACTCACGCGAAGCGGTGATGGATTCGGTGGTGCGATCCATGGAGGATTACATCAACTTTATTACGCCGCAGTTCTCCCGCACGCACATTAACTTCCAGCGTGTGCCGACGGTGGATACCTCTAACCCGTTCGCGGCGCGCGGTATCCCGTCGCTGGATGAAAGCTTTGTGGTGATCCATTTCCAGGCGCTGGAAGATATCGACTTCCCGTATTTGCTGTCGATGCTGCAGGGATCCTTTATCTCGCACATTAATACGCTGGTGGTGCCGGGCGGCAAGATGGGGCTGGCGATGGAGCTGATTATGGGGCCGCTGGTGAAGCGTCTGATCCAGGGTAAGAAAATAGAGTAAGCCCCGCGGGCACGGGGCTTAGGGCGGCGATGGGATGACTTACGCCGGTAACTCAATCACTTCATAGCTGTGGGTGATTTCCACGCCCTTGCCCAGCATCAGTGCCACCGAGCAATATTTCTCCGCGGAGAGATCGACGGCACGCGACACCGCTTTATCGCCTAAGGCCACGCCGGTGACGATAAAGTGCAGATTGATGTGGGTGAACAGGCGCGGGGCCTCTTCACGGCGTTCGGAGCTGAGCTTCACTTCGCAATCCTTTACGTCGTGGCGGCCCTTCTGCAGAATGGAAACCACGTCGATTGCGCTGCATCCGCCCGCGGCCATCAACACCATCTCCATCGGGCTCGGGGCTTTATCGCCCGCATTTCCGTCCATCAGAACCTGATGCCCGGATGAGGATTCTCCCAAAAACGTTAACCCTTCAACCCACTTGACTCGAGCCTGCATAACAATTTCCTCTAATTCATTCAGTTATCGCCAGATTACGCTTTAGGCAGAAAAACGGCAATGCGGCAATTTTCGCACTATGCTGAAGCGAGACAACACAAGACACTCGTTGAAAGCTGTGCTACAAACAAAGCTGTAATATTTTCGTCAGTACTCTACAGGCACGACGAAACGAATCGCATAACGAGCCAGGCTTTTAACAGAGGCCCGAATAAATTTCCTGATGGGAAACGCTTGACTATTTCAACGCCTGGCAGGGAACTCTGCCCCTGTATTTAGGCACGATTACAACAGAGGATAACAGCGAATGGTTCTCGGCAAACCGCAAACAGACCCGACACTTGAATGGTTCCTGTCTCATTGCCATATTCATAAGTATCCATCCAAGAGCACGCTGATTCATCAGGGTGAAAAGGCAGAAACCCTCTACTATATCGTCAAAGGTTCAGTAGCGGTGCTTATCAAGGATGAAGAAGGCAAAGAGATGATCCTGTCTTACCTCAATCAGGGCGACTTTATTGGCGAGCTTGGCCTGTTTGAAGAAGGTCAGGAGCGTAGCGCGTGGGTACGCGCGAAGACAGCCTGTGAAGTGGCTGAAATCTCTTACAAAAAATTCCGTCAGCTGATCCAGGTTAACCCTGACATTCTGATGCGCCTGTCTGCACAGATGGCGAATCGCTTGCAGGTCACTTCTGAGAAAGTGGGCAATTTAGCTTTCCTCGATGTGACGGGTCGCATCGCGCAGACCTTGCTGAACCTGGCAAAACAACCGGACGCCATGACGCACCCGGATGGGATGCAGATCAAGATCACCCGCCAGGAAATTGGGCAAATCGTTGGCTGTTCTCGTGAAACAGTGGGACGCATTTTGAAGATGCTGGAAGATCAGAACCTGATCTCGGCACACGGTAAAACTATCGTTGTCTACGGCACTCGCTAATCGGCTCTGATCCACGGCGCAACACCTGGTGTTGCGCCTTTTTATTTGGTGTGGAGTGATGTGGCGTCGACTGATTTATCACCCGGAGATCAACTACGCATTGCGCCAGACGCTGGTGCTCTGTTTACCGGTAGCGATGGGATGGCTACTGGGCGACTTGCAAAAAGGGTTGCTGTTTTCCTTAGTCCCTGCCTGTTGCAACCTCGCTGGCCTTGATACTCCTCATAAGCGCTTTTTCAAACGCCTGATCGTTGGCGGAAGCCTGTTCGCCTTCAGCAGTTTCCTGATCCAGTATCTTGCCGGTCACCACGTTCCCCTGCCCGTGATCCTGTTTTCGATGGCGATGCTGCTGGGCGTCACCGGTGAAATCAGCCCGCTGCATGGCCGCCTGCTGCCCGGCTCGCTGATAGCCGCAATCTTCACCCTTAGCCTGGCAGGACGCATGCCGGTGTGGGAACCGCCGATGCTCTACGTGCTCGGCACCATCTGGTACGGCGTGTTCAACTGGGTCTGGTTCTGGCTGTGGAAAGAGCAACCGCTGCGGGAAACCTTAAGCCTGCTCTATCGCGAGCTGGCGGGTTACTGCGAAGCGAAATACACCCTGCTGACCAAACTCACCGATCCGGAGAAAGCCCTGCCTCCGCTGCTGGCGCGTCAGCAAAAAGCGGTCGACCTGATCACCACCTGCTATCAGCAGATGCATATGCTGTCAGCTACCAACAACAATCACCACAAGCGGCTGACCCGCGCGTTTCAAATCGCGCTGGATTTGCAGGAGCACATCTCCGTCAGCCTGCATCAGCCGGAAGAAGTGCAAAAGCTGGTGGAGCAAAGCCATGCCGAAGCGGTGATCCGCTGGAACGCGCAGACCATCGCCGCCAGGCTGCGTGAACTGGCCGACGATATCCTTTACCACAAGCTGCCCGAGCGCTTCACCATGGATAAGCAGCTTCAGGCGCTGGAGAAGATCTCACGGCAGAATCCGGATAACCCGGTGGGCACCTTCTGCTATTACCACTTCAGCCGGATTGGTCGGGTGCTGCGTACCCAGCGTCCCCTTTATCAGCGCGATTTGATGGCTGACCGGCAGCGCCGACTGCCGCTGCTGCCGGCCATCAGAAGCTATTTGTCGCTGAAATCGGCCGCCTTGCGCACCGCCGCCCGCTTCGCGGTGATGCTCACATTTGCCAGTTCGCTGGCGCTGTTCTTTAATCTGCCCAAACCCTACTGGATCCTGATGACGGTCATGTTTGTCAGCCAGAACGGTTACAGCGCAACGCGCGTCCGCATCCAGCACCGTGCGCTGGGCACGCTGGCCGGGCTGGTGATTGCCGCGGTGACCTTGCGCCTGCAGGCACCCGAATCCATCGTGCTGCTGGTGATGTTAGCCATCACCCTTATCAGCTACCTGTTTATCCGTAAATTCTACGGCTTTGCGATGATTGGCTTTACGGTCACCGCAGTGTATTCGTTGCAGCTGCTCTCGCTTAACGGCGCAGACTTCCTGCTGCCGCGTTTACTGGATACGCTGATGGGTTGCCTGATTGCCTTCGGCGGCACCATCTGGTTGTGGCCGCAATGGCAAAGCGGGTTGCTGCGGCAGAATGCGCATGACGCGCTGGAAACCTATCAGGATGCGCTGCGGTTATTGCTGGGGAATGAACAGGACCCGGTGAAGCTGGCCTATCAGCGTATCCGCGTTAATCAGGCGCACAACGCCCTGTTCAACTCGCTCAATCAGTCGATGCAGGAGCCAGGCTTTGATCCCAGCTATCTGGCGGATATGAAACTGTGGGTGACGCACAGCCAGTTTATCGTCGAGCATATCAATGCCATGACCACGCTGGCGCGGGAACACACCATGCTGACCTCGTCGCTGGCGGAGCGTTATCTGCAGGCCTGTGAGGTTGCGTTGCAGCGTTGCCAACAGCGGCTGGAGTATGACGGGCCGAGCTCAGAAGCGAACGTGCTGGATACGCAGATGGAGTTGAATCAGGGGCCGGTGACCATCCTGGAAAGGCATGTGAAGCGGATCCTGGGGCACCTCAGCGTGATGCACACCATCTCGTCACTGGCGTGGAGCGCGCGACCGCATCATGGGCGCTGGTTGTCCCGACGGTTAAGGAAGTCGACGTAAGCTGAAAGGTGCGGAGAACGGCAGGCGTGGATCGGGAGCTGAGCCACTCAGCTCCCGTTTTTGTCGGTTAAGACAGGACTTTTTCGACAGCTTTGGCGAAGCGCGCCATGCCTTCTTCAATGTCGGTCGGCTCAATCACCAACGATGGCGCAAAGCGGATCACATCGGTACCGGCATTCAGGATCATCACCCCTTCAGCGGCGGCGGCATTCAGAATATCGCGCGCTTTGCCCGCATGTTGTGGCTTCAACGCCGCACCAATCAGTAGCCCTTTACCGCGAATGTCGCTGAACAGATCCAGTTTCGCGTCCAGCGCTTTCAGCGCGGTGACAAACTGCTCACGACGCGTTTCCACCCCGCTCAACACCGCTTCGGTATTGATGATATCCAGCGCGGCTTCGGCAATGGCACAGGCCAGCGGATTTCCGCCGTAGGTGGTGCCGTGCACGCCAGGCGACATGGTGGAGGCAATTTCGTTGGTGGTCAGCATCGCACTGACCGGGAAACCGCCGCCCAGCGCTTTCGCGGTGCTGAGGATATCGGGCGTCACGCCATAATGCTCATAGGCGAACAGCTTGCCGCTGCGACCCATACCGCTCTGCACCTCATCCAGTACCAGCAACGCCTGATGTTCGTCACAGAGTTTGCGCAGCCCCTGCATAAATTCAACGGTCGCGGGCATCACGCCGCCTTCACCCTGAATCGGCTCAACCACGATGGCGCAGGTGTGATCGTCAATTACCGCTTTGACCGCATCCAGGTCATTGAACGGCACATGCACGATATCGGCAGGTTTCGGGCCAAAGCCGTCAGAATATTTCGGCTGGCCACCGACAGAAACGGTAAACAGCGTGCGGCCATGGAAGCCGTTGTGGAAAGCGATGATTTTGCTTTTGTACGGCGAATGGCGTTTAGAGGCGTAATAGCGGGCCAGCTTGAAGGCGGCTTCATTGGCTTCAGCACCGGAGTTTGCGAAGAACACGCGCTCGGCGAAGGTGGCGGCGATCAGCTTGCTGGCAAGGCGCAGTGCGGGTTCGTTAGTGAACACATTGCTGGTGTGCCAGAGGGTTTCACCCTGCGTTTTTAACGCTTCCACCAGCACCGGATGGCAATGTCCCAGCGCGGTGACCGCAATCCCACCGGAAAAATCGATGTACTCTTTGCCCTGCTGATCCCAGACACGGCTCCCTTTGCCTTTCACTGGCACAAACTGCGCTGGTGCATAAACAGGCAATATCACTTCATCAAATGTCGCCCGCGTTACCGCTAATTTATCCGCTGCCATTGACTACCTCATCATTTGTAACGTTGCAGGAAAGTGAAATTATAATCATAAAATATGCATAATAAATCACTCAAAGGCAATTTATTTACGCGCGAGAAAATTCGCCAGCAGCTGATGCCCTTGCTCGCTAAGGATACTTTCCGGATGGAACTGCACGCCCTGCAGCGGCAAATGGCGATGGCGGAAGCCCATAATCTCGTCCGGTTGCCCGTCTGCAAGGGTCCAGGCGGTGATTTCCAAGTCATCGGGCAGCGAGCCGTTTTCCACAATCAACGAATGGTAGCGGGTGACGGTGAGCGGATGATTCAGCCCGGCAAACACGCCGCCATCGTTGTGTTCAATGGCGGAGACTTTCCCGTGCATCACTTCGCGCGCCCGCACCACGCGCGCGCCAAACGCCTGGGCAATCGCCTGATGCCCCAGGCAGACGCCCAGAATCGGCAGCTTTCCGGCGAAGGCGCGGATAGCCGACAGAGAAATTCCCGCGTCGTCAGGCGTGCAGGGCCCCGGAGAAATCACCAAACGTTCGGGCTGTAGCGCCGCGATCTGCTCAAGGGTGATCCGATCATTTCTGTGGACTTCAACCTCGGCGCCCAACTCGCAAAAGTACTGGTAGAGGTTCCAGGTAAATGAGTCGTAGTTGTCGATAAGCAGTAGCATGGTGGCTCCGGGCGGGATCAGGACGGCGCTATTCTACGCACTTTCCGGCCGTTCGCTTACCACTTTGCCAAACGCGGCGGTCAGTAAGCTGAGATCCCCGTCCAGACTCGCCTGGTTCGCGGCCTGCCAGCTTTCCGCATCCATATTCTTCCACTGAATATCAAACCCGGCCTGAATGATCACCTGCTCAAACAGCAGTCGCTGAGCGCGCCCATTGCCGTGCAGGAACGGATGCAGCACCGTGAGTTCGCAGTAATACCACGCCAGACGTTCGGTCAGCGTTTCCAGCGGCAAATCGGCCAGGCCATTCTCATCTTCAAGCGACTGCATCAGCGCATTGCCTTCTTTCTCGATATATTCGAAATGGCAGCACGGCGTATCGCCCAACTGGATATCAACGCGGCGCAGTTCGCCCGCATCCTCAAGGACATCCTGAAATAACGCATGGTGAAGCGCCCGCAAATGGGGAAGTCCGGGATGAGCAGGGCCGGGATCGAAGGCGGTGCCGTCTAACTGAAAACTGGCGAGGAAATTGGCTTCCAGTCGTTGCTGCCAAAGGCTGTGTTTTTGTTTCTCGGTGACTTTTTTGGACATGCTGCCTCCATGACGAAGTGATTGCTGCTTAATGCGGCCGGGCGGCCGCGTGCAAGATGCCTGCACTCAGTATAAGCAGCAATCACCCATCGGGAGATTAAGGCAGTACTTTTGCGGAGAGGATCACCACCGGTTTCACCGGAACATTCTGGTAAGGACCGACGTTCTGCGACTGAACCTGAGAGATTTTATCCGCCACGTCCTGGCCTTTCACAATCTTACCGAACACCGCATAGCCAAAATCACGCTGGCCATGGTCGAGGAAAGCGTTGTCCGCGACGTTGAGGAAGAACTGGCTGGTGGCACTGTCCTTGTCCGCGGTACGGGCCATTGAAATGGTGCCGCGCTTGTTCAGCAGGCCATTGTCGGCTTCGTTTTTAATCGGCGCGTTGGTCGGCTTCTGCTGCATATCCGCAGTAAAGCCGCCGCCCTGCACCATAAAGCCGGGGATCACGCGGTGGAAAGTGGTGTTGTTATAAAAACCACTGTTGACGTAATCAACGAAGTTCTTGGTGGAGATCGGGGCTTTCTGATTGTTGAGTTCCAGCTCAATGTTGCCAGCGGAGGTGGTCAACATCACATGCGTGTCTCCCTTGGCTGCCAGAGCAGATACGGAGATCGAGGACAGCGCGAGAACGGTCGCAACCGCTGTCAAAGTACGTTTTAACATGAAAGATTCCTTACAAAGGGCTACAGGCAAGAAAACTGATTGTAAAGAGGCGCTTACCCGTGCGCCAGCGTTTTACCTATATTTACGTCGAAACCTGTCCGGGCAATCGCTTGCGAGACCCGATAAAGCGTGAGCTTGCTCACGTTATTCATGAATATGAAAACAAATGTTTCATTAATTATTTAAGCTGATCACGATTATCGTTACACTTCCGACGCTTACCGTGGGCGTCCTGCTCCACACTCCCTTTGACTCACAGGTTTCCAATTATGACTAATCGCGATCGCATCGGGCTTACCTGGATCAGCTTCTTCTCTTATGCGCTTACCGGCGCAGTGGTTATTGTGACCGGGATGGTGCTGGAAAATATTGCTGACTATTTCCAGTTACCTGTTGCCCAGATGAGTAATACCTTTACCTTCCTGAACGCCGGTATCCTCGCTGCGGTGTTTCTGAATGCCTGGCTGATGGAAATTATTCCGCTGAAGCGCCAGCTGATCTTTGGTTTTGTGCTGATGGTGTTGGCGGTGCTGGGGCTGATGAACAGCCACAGTCTGAGCGTCTTCTCTCTGTGCATGTTTGTGTTGGGTGTGGTCAGCGGCATTACCATGTCGATCGGCACCTTCCTGATCACCCATCTGTACGAAGGCCGTCAGCGCGGTTCGCGCCTGCTTTTTACCGACTCCTTCTTCAGCATGGCCGGAACGATTTTCCCGATTATTGCCGCCGCCATCCTCGCACGATCGCTGCCGTGGTACTGGGTGTATGCCTGTATCGGCGTGATCTACGTAGCGATCTTTGTGCTGGCGCTGTGCTTTGAGTTCCCGGTGCTTGGCAAGAAAGCCCCAAACCAGCCGCAGGGTGAGAAAGAGAAATGGGGTGTTGGCGTGTTGCTGCTCGCCGTTGCTGCCCTCTGTTATATCCTGGGCCAGCTTGGCTTTATTGGCTGGGTACCGCTGTACGCCACCAAAACCATGGGCATGGATATCAGTCAGGCCGGCGGTCTGGTCGGTAACTTCTGGACCTCGTACATGATCGGCATGTGGGCATTCAGCGCCATCCTGCGTTTCTTCGATCCGCAGCGCATTGTCACCGTGCTGGCCCTGCTGGCGACCGCACTGATGTACTGGTTTGTCACCTCGACCGACGCGTCGATGCTGAAGTGGATCATGATCAGCCTGGGCTTCTGCTCCAGCGCGATTTACACCACCATCATCACCCTCGGCTCGCTGCAGACCAAAGTCTCCTCGCCGAAGCTGGTCAACTTTATCCTGACCTGCGGCACCGTCGGCACCATGCTGACCTTCGTGGTGACCGGGCCGATTGTTGAGAAAGGCGGCGCACATGCGGCGCTGTTAACGGCAAACGGTCTGTATGCCGTGGTGTTCGTGATGTGTCTGCTGCTGGGCTTCGTCAGCAAGCATAAGCTGCCTGGCCATATGTCCGCGCACTAAGCACCACACAGATCAACGAAAGGCCGGGAAACCGGCCTTTTTTATTGCCTGCGGGAAAGGCTCAGCGCCTGAAATCCACCGGCTCGCTTTCCTGCAGATGAATGGTGGTTTCGGCAGGCCGGGTCTCTGCAATCACCCTTCCCTGACGAATCGAGTAGCGCACCGGCACCTGACGACGCACGGCATCAAAACCATTCTCCGCCGGCAAAATAATCAGGTTGGCGCTGTTACCTGCCTCGAGTCCATAATCCGTCAGGTTCATGGTTTTGGCGCTGTGATGGGTAATCAGATTAATGCCGGTATCAATCTGGCCGTAACCCATCAGCTGGCAGACGTGCAGCCCCATATGCAGCACCTGCAGCATATTTGCCGTGCCTAACGGATACCAGGGATCGAACACGTCATCGTGGCCAAAGCAGACGTTGATCTCCGCGTCGAGCATCTCTTTCACCCGCGTAATGCCCCGGCGTTTAGGGTAAGTGTCAAACCGCCCCTGCAGGTGAATATTGACCAGCGGATTGGCGACAAAGTTGATGCCGGAGAGCTTCAGCAGGCGGAACAGCCGCGAGGTATAGGCGCCGTTATAGGAGTGCATTGCCGTGGTGTGGCTGGCGGTGACGCGCTCGCCCATTTTCTCGCGCAGCGCCAGCGCGGCGACCGTCTCGACGAAACGGGATTGCTCATCATCGATTTCATCGCAATGCACATCGATCATCCGCTGGTACTTCTGCGCCAGCGCGAAGGTTTTATGCAGCGACTCCACGCCATATTCACGGGTGAATTCGAAATGCGGAATAGCGCCAACCACATCCGCTCCGAGCTTCAGCGCCTCTTCCAATAACGCTTCGCCATTTGGATAAGAGAGAATGCCTTCCTGGGGGAACGCCACCAGCTGAATATCGACCCACGGCGCCATCTCGGCCTTCACTTCCAGCATCGCCTTCAGCGCGGTCAGCGTGGGGTCGGACACATCCACATGGGTGCGTACGTGCTGAATGCCGTTGGCAATTTGCCATTTCAGCGTCTGCTTCGCACGCTGCTTAACATCGTCGTGGCTCAGCAGCGCCTTGCGTTCCGCCCAGCGCTCAATGCCCTCGAACAGCGTTCCCGACGCATTCCAGGCCGGTTCGCCCGCGGTCTGCGTGGTATCCAGGTGAATATGCGGCTCGATAAATGGCGGAAAGGCTAATCCTCCTTCCGCATCCAGCGCATCCACCGTGGGAGGATCCTGCGTCTGCGGGGAAATCTGCACGATCCTGCCGGCATCGATCTCAATTTGCCAAAGGCCTTCCCGCGCCGGCAAACGAACATGCGTAATCCATTTCAAATTAACAGCCTGCATACACGCTCCTGAGGGTCAGTGATCTCTTCTTTAACCATAACATTGTTTACGCGGGCTGCACGGCAGATTGTCAGTCACCGGCTGATGCGTTTCAGCTGAAGTTCTGCAAATTCCAACACTTACAATAAAACCCAGAAAATCAGCAGCATACCCATAAAGGAGTATTTAAAAAGCGCTTTGATGTACATCAATAAGCCGGAGGTCGGGCGCGCTATTGTAGCGGCATTACATTGCATTGTGAGGCAAATATGAGCACCCGACTCGTCATCATTGGCAACGGCATGGTAGGCCACCGGTTGATTGAAGAACTGCTGGAAAAGGCGACGCCCGGCCAGTTTGCCATCACCGTTTTTTGCGAAGAGCCTCGCGTGGCCTACGACCGCGTACACCTTTCCGCCTATTTTTCCCATCATACCGCGGAAGAATTATCGCTGGTCCGCAACGACCTCTACCTGAAAAACAACGTGGAGGTGCTGATTGGCGAACGGGCGATCACCCTGAACCGGCAGGAGAAGGCGATCGTTTCCAGCAGCGGTCGCGTCGTACACTATGACAAGCTGGTGATCGCCACCGGCTCCTATCCGTGGGTGCCGCCAATCAACGGCGCGGACGGCCAGGACTGCTTTGTTTACCGCACCATTGAAGACCTCAACGCGATTGAAGCCTGCGCGCGCCGCAGCACGCGCGGTGCGGTGGTGGGCGGCGGATTGCTTGGCCTGGAAGCGGCTGGCGCGCTGAAAAACCTCGGCATTGAAACCCATGTCGTGGAGTTTGCTCCGGTGCTAATGGCGGAACAGCTGGATCCCCTTGGTGGCGCGCAGCTGCAGCAGAAAATCGAACGGATGGGGGTGAAGGTTCACACCGGTAAAAACACCCAACGCATCACCGACCGCCCGGAAGGCGGCAAACGCATGCAGTTTGCCGACGGCAGCGCGCTGGACATCGACTTTATCGTCTTCTCTACCGGTATTCGCCCGCAGGATACCCTCGCCAGACAAAGCGAGCTTGCCCTCGGCCCGCGTGGCGGCGTGCTGATTAATGACCACTGCCTCAGCTCTGATGGCGATATCTATGCCATCGGCGAATGTGCCGCCTGGCAGGGCCGCATCTATGGGCTGGTGGCGCCGGGCTACAAAATGGCGCAGGTCACCTGCGATCATCTGTTGGGCAACGACAACCTGTTCGCTGGCGCAGATATGAGTGCCAAGCTCAAACTGCTGGGTGTGGATGTGGGCGGCATTGGCGATGCGCATGGCCGCACGCCGGGTTCACGGAGCTATGTTTATCTGGATGAGAGCAAGGAAATCTATAAGCGGCTGGTGGTCAGCGAGGATAACAGGCGGCTGCTCGGTGCGGTGCTGGTGGGCGACACCAGCGATTACGGCAACCTGCTGCAGCTGATGCTCAATGCCATCGAACTGCCTGAGAATCCGGATGCCCTGATCCTGCCGGCCCATGCCGGGAGCAAACCCTCAATCGGCGTCGACTCGCTGCCGGACAGCGCGCAGATTTGCTCCTGTTTCGATGTCACCAAAGGCGATCTGGTCAGCGCCATTCAGGGCGGGTGCCATACCGTGGCTGCCCTCAAAGCAGAAACCAAAGCCGGAACGGGCTGCGGCGGCTGCGTGCCGTTAATGACCCAGGTGCTGAATGCCGAACTGAGCCGTCAGGGCATCGAGGTGAATCACCACCTTTGCGAGCATTTCAGCTATTCGCGCCAGGAGCTGTATCACCTGATCCGCATTGAAGAGATCAAAACCTTCGATGCGCTGCTGGCGAAATACGGTAAAGGCTACGGCTGCGAGGTCTGTAAACCGACCGTCGGCTCGCTGCTGGCTTCCTGCTGGAATGAATACGTATTAAAGCCTGCGCACACCTCACTGCAGGACAGTAACGATATCTTCCTCGGCAATATTCAGAAAGATGGCACCTACTCGGTGATCCCACGATCCGCCGGCGGAGAGATCACCCCGGAAGGGCTGATGGCCATTGGCGACATTGGCCGCCGCTACAACCTCTACACCAAAATCACCGGCTCCCAGCGCATTGGCCTGTTTGGCGCGCAGAAGGATGACCTGCCGGCGATCTGGTCACAGCTGATCGCCGCCGGCTTCGAAACCGGTCACGCCTATGCCAAAGCGCTGCGCATGGCCAAAACCTGCGTGGGCAGCAGCTGGTGCCGCTTTGGCGTCGGCGACAGCGTCAGCCTGGGCGTCGAGCTGGAAAACCGCTACAAGGGCATCCGCACGCCACACAAGATGAAGTTCGGTGTCTCAGGCTGCACCCGCGAATGTGCCGAAGCCCAGGGCAAAGACGTCGGGATTATCGCCACCGAGAAAGGCTGGAATCTGTATGTCGCCGGGAACGGCGGCATGAAGCCGCGCCATGCGGATTTGCTGGCAGCCGACCTGGATAAGGAAACGCTAATCCGTTATCTCGACCGCCTGATGATATTTTACATCCGCACGGCCGATAAGTTGCAGCGCACCTCGCTGTGGCTGGAGAGTCTGGAAGGCGGCATCGACTACCTGAAACGGGTGATCATTGACGACTCGCTGGCGCTCAATGCGCAGCTGGAAGCCGAACTCGCCAGACTGCGCGCGCGATTTGTCTGCGAGTGGAAAGAGACCGTGGACGATCCGCGTCAGCACGCGCGCTTCGCCCACTTTATTAACGATTCACGGCGCGACCCGCTGGTGCAGGTCATCGGCGAACGCGAGCAGCATCGCCCTGCACGGCCGGAGGAGCGCATCCCTGTTGTTCTGATGGAGGAGCAATCATGAGTCACTGGCAACCGGTCTGTTCTCTGGACAGCATCCTGCCCGCCACCGGCGTGTGTGCGTTGGTGAACAATCAACAGCTGGCGATCTTCCGCCCACGCGCCGATGAAACGGTGTATGCGCTGAGCAATATCGATCCCTTTGCCGGGGCCAGCGTTCTGTCGCGCGGATTAATCGGCGAGCATCAGCAGGCGCTTTGGGTCGCCAGCCCGTTGAAAAAGCAGCGTTTCCGTCTGCATGATGGCCTCTGTATGGAAGACGAAAGCCGTTCCATCGCCAGCTACCCTGCCCGCGTCCGTGACGGTCAGGTAGAGATTGCTGTTTGATCCCCGACTGATATGTAAAAATCCCGCACCGGCCGCGTTCTGGCGGCCCTTTTCTTTCTGACTGGTGAGCGTTGTATGGACTATCTTCCCCTGTTTTGTCAGCTGCGTAACAGAGCCTGTCTGTTAGTCGGCGGCGGTGACATTGCCGAACGTAAAGCGCGAATGCTGCTGAAAACCGGAGCCGACCTGACAGTCTGTGCAACCCATTTCTCCCCGCAGTTCCGGCTCTGGCAGCAGGAAGGCAAGGTCACCTTGATTGAGGGCACCTTCCGCGCGGAGATGCTCGACGGTTGCTGGCTGGCGATCGCCGCCACCGACGACGATGCGGCGAATCAGCAGGTGGGCGACTGCGCCGAGGCACGACAGGTGTTCTGTAACCTCGTCGATGCCCCGCAACAGGCCAGCGTCATTATGCCGTCCATCGTTGACCGCTCGCCGTTGATTGTCGCCATCTCCAGCGGCGGCCGTGCGCCGGTGATGGCCCGACTGCTGCGGGAAAAAATAGAGGCGCTGTTGCCTCAGCATCTGGGGAAAATCGCCGCCTATGCCGGTTCTCTTCGCCAGCGGGTTAAAGATCGGTTCGTCGAGATGGGTCAACGCAGACGGTTTTGGGAAAAAGTGTTTCATCACGATCGGCTGGCGCAGTCGCTGGCCAATCAACAAACCGACCAGGTTGCGCAGCTGACCGAAGCGCTATTTGCGGAACCGCTGGAGAGCCGCGGTGAAGTGGTGCTGGTTGGCGCAGGACCTGGCGATGCCGGGCTGCTGACGCTGAAAGGCCTGCAGCAGATCCAGCAGGCTGATGTGGTGGTGTACGATCGCCTGGTGTCCGATGCGATCCTCGAACTGGTGCGCCGCGATGCGGAGCGCATCTTTGTTGGCAAGCGGGCCGGCTTCCACTGCGTGCCGCAGGAAAGCATCAATCAGCTTCTGCTGGAACAGGCGCAACAGGGCAAACGGGTGGTGCGTCTGAAAGGCGGCGATCCCTTTATCTTTGGCCGCGGCGCGGAAGAACTGGAGGCGCTGCTGGACGCGAAGATCCCCTTCTCAGTGGTGCCCGGCATCACCGCCGCATCGGGCTGTTCAGCGTACAGCGGCATTCCGCTGACGCACCGCGATCATGCGCAAAGCGTCAGACTGGTCACCGGGCATCTGCAGGCGAATGGCACGCTCGACTGGCAAAACCTGGCGGCGGAGCAGCAAACGCTGGTGTTCTATATGGGACTGTCGCAGGCGGGAGAGATCCAGACGCAGCTGCTGGCTCACGGCATGGCGGCCGATATGCCGGTAGCGCTGGTAGAAAGAGGTACGTCGCCCCAGCAACGGGTGGTCAGCGGCACGTTACAGCAGCTGGCAAGCCTGGCAGCAGACGTCAGCAGCCCGTCATTGATTATTGTCGGCCGGGTGGTGGCCTTGCGGGAAAAATTGCGTTGGTTCTGAGGGATGAAAAGGTAAACCAGAAGCGAAAATGTCCGCTTCTGGTTTATTCAACGGCCGTTACGGCTGCGCAACAAAGCCGATGGCTTCGTAGACTTTTTTCAGCGTCACCTGCGCCTGTGAACGGGCTTTAGCCGCGCCATCACGCATGATCTGATCCAGCAGCGCTTCATCATTACGGAAGCGGTAATAACGCTCTTGCAGATCGGTCAGCATGCCGGAAACGGCTTCGGCCACCGCGCCTTTCAAATGACCATACATCTGGCCTTCAAACTGCTGCTCCAGCTCAGGAATGCTGGTGCCGGTCACGCCAGACAGAATATCCAGCAGGTTAGACACGCCCGCCTTATTCTTCACGTCATAACGTACCACCGGCGGCTCATCGCCATCGGTCATCGCGCGTTTGATCTTCTTCACTACCGCTTTTGGATCTTCCAGCAGGCCGATGACATTATTACGGTTATCGTCAGACTTGGACATCTTCTTGGTCGGCTCAAGCAGCGACATCACGCGCGCGCCTGATTTCGGGATAAACGGCTCTGGCACCTTAAAGATATCGCCATACAGCGCGTTAAAGCGTGACGCCACGTCACGGCTCAGTTCCAGATGCTGCTTCTGGTCTTCGCCTACCGGCACCTGCGTGGTCTGGTACAGCAGGATATCGGCCGCCATCAGCACCGGATAGTCAAACAGACCGGCGTTGATGTTCTCTTCGTAGCGTGTGGACTTGTCCTTGAACTGCGTCATGCGGCTCAGTTCGCCGAAATAGGTGTAGCAGTTAAGGATCCAGCTCAGCTGAGTATGCTCAGGCACATGCGACTGAACAAAGATGGTGCTCTTTTCAGGGTCGATGCCACATGCAAGGTAAAGGGCCAGCGTATCCAGCGTCGCTTTACGCAGTGCGGTCGGATCCTGGCGCACGGTGATCGCATGTAAGTCGACGATACAGTAGATGCAGTCATGGCTATCCTGCATGCTGACCCACTGACGCAGCGCACCCATATAGTTACCGATGGTCAGTTCGCCGGAAGGCTGTGCGCCGCTAAATACGATGGGTTTGCTCATGTTTTTCGTCCTGATAATTACAGCCCGAGTGCGGGCAACAAATCGTTAAAATGGTCCAGTACAACGGTAGGCTGGCTGGTGGCAATCGGCTCACCGTAGTTATAGCCAAACGTCATCCCGATTGAGGGACAACCGGCAGCCTGAGCCGCCAGAATATCATTGCGGGAATCACCGACAAACACCAGCTCCTCCTGCAACAGGCCGAACTTGCCTAACACCAGAAACAGCGGTGCCGGATGCGGTTTTTTCGCCACCACATCATCACCGCCGATAATCAGCGAGAAGTAGTCCGCAATGCCCAGAGAAGATAACAACGGCGCGACGAAAGGCGTTGGTTTGTTGGTCACCACCGCCATTGGCAGGCCTTTCGCTGCCAATGCCGCCAGCCCTTCCTTCACGCCCGGAAACAGCTTGCTGCCGCTTTCGATGGTGGTGGCGTAATGGGTATCCAGCAGCACGCGCGCATCGCGGATCAAATCGTCTTCCGGCTGGTGGCCTAACGCCCAGGTCAGCGCGCGTTCAATCAGGATATCCGCACCGTTGCCGATCCAGGTGGAGACGCGTTCAACGCCTGCGGCCGGTAAGCTGAGTGCCGTTAATGCCGCATCGACCGCGCTGGCCAGACCTGGCGCACTGTCAATCAGCGTGCCGTCCAGGTCGAAAGCCAATGCACGAACCTTAGTGAAATGAGCCATGGCGTGATTTCTCCAGTTCGGTGCGCATATCGTCGATCACTTTTTTGTAATCCGCTTTGCCAAAGATCGCTGAACCGGCAACAAACATATCTGCGCCCGCATCGGCAATCTCAGCGATGTTTTCAACCTTCACGCCGCCATCCACTTCCAGGCGAATGTCATAACCGCTCTGGTCGATCAGCTTGCGAACCTGACGCAGCTTATCGAGGGTGCCGGGAATAAAGGATTGACCGCCGAAGCCCGGATTGACTGACATCAGCAGAATGACATCCACCTTGTCCATCACGTAATCCAGGTAGCTGAGCGAGGTGGCCGGGTTAAACACCAGACCGGCTTTACAGCCGTGCTCTTTAATCAGCTGCAGCGAGCGGTCAACATGCTCGGAGGCTTCCGGATGGAAAGTGATGTAGCTGGCACCGGCTTTAGCAAAGTCCGGGATCAGACGATCGACCGGCTTCACCATCAGGTGCACATCAATCGGCGCGGTAATACCGTAGTCGCGCAGCGCTTTCAGTACCATTGGCCCCATGGTCAGATTGGGAACGTAGTGATTGTCCATCACATCGAAATGCACGACATCGCCACCGGCGGCCAGCGCTTTTGCTGTGTCTTCACCCAGACGGGCAAAATCCGCAGACAGAATTGATGGGGCAAGTAAAAACTGTTTCATCCATTTCTCCCAATTAGCGCGCCTGACGACAGGCACGTACCGCAGTTGAGGGCTAACTCCCGGCGAACAACGCCAGCAGTTCATCCACCTGATTACGTCCGTTACTGTTGCGACTGATCGAACGCCGCGCTTTGATTTGATGCAGCTTTGCCGCCTGATACCATTCGCGGGTTAGCGGGGTATCGTGATTGGAGATCAGCACCGGAATGTGGCTCTCCATCGACAGCTTCTCCGCCAGTTGCGCCAGATGCTGTTGTTGCAGCAGGCTGAAACTGTTGGTGTGATAAGCGGTAAAGTTCGCCGTCGCTGACAGCGGTGCATACGGGGGATCGCAATAGACCACCGCCCCTTTATGTGCACGGCTCAGGGTAACATCGTACGATTCACAGACAAAGGTGGCGTTTTGTGAACGTTCAGAGAACCAGTACAGCTCGTCCTCCGGGAAATAGGGTTTGCGATAACGGCCAAAAGGCACGTTGAACTCACCGCTCAGGTTGTAGCGACACAACCCATTGTAGCAATGGCGGTTGAGATACAAAAACAGCAGGCCACGGCGGTAAGGATCCTCACAGCGATTAAACTCAGCACGGCGAGCGTAGTAGAACTCGGCGTCGTTGGTTTCACTGGTAAACAGCTCGCGGGCATCGGTGGTGAACTCGCTGACGCGGGTTTTAACGATGTTGTAGAGGTTAATCAGGTCGCTGTTGATATCCGCCAGCAGGTAGCTCGGAAATTCAGTGTTAAGAAACACCGATCCGGCCCCGACAAAAGGCTCAATCAGACAGTCGCCTTCCGGCAGATGACGATGGATATCTTCAAGCAGCGGGTATTTGCCACCCGCCCATTTCAAAAAAGCGCGATTTTTTTTCATGCCGTCGTTTTTATTACACTTATTTTTCTGGCTGCGATGACAACAACAACCTATCTGCGCTTTGAATAGTTAGCCCTCCGAAGAGGGCTAACAGTTTCATCAGTAAATCAGGCTCGCCTGACCTCTATTCAGTGGACTCTTTCTTCACCTGGCTGACTGGCTTCACCCATGGGTTTTGTGCACGAACCTCAGCAGGCAGCGAGGCTACGGCGCGCTTCGCATCTGCTGGCGTGGCATACGAGCCGCTGACCAGCACATACCATGGCTGACCGTTACGTGCGGTTTTATACACGTGATAGCTGCTCAGGTTTTGTTTCTTCGCCCAGGCATTCAGGGTATCTGAACGCGAGGCGCTGCTCAGCTGCAGCGTATAGCTGCCACCCGGCGTTGAGCTAGAGGCTTTTGACGGCTCAGAGGCGCTACGCGCGGCTGGCGTGGTGGCAGCGTGCTTAGTCTCTTTTGCAGCAGGTTTAGCCGTGGCTGGCTTGTGGGCAGTTGCCGGAGCCTGATGCTGAGTCGGATGACGTGGCTGGCTGGCGGCGGGCTTAGCTGCGGTTGCAGGCGGCGTATTGCCACCCGGCGCAACGGTTGCCGGTGCGGTAGGCAATGAGCTGCCGGAATCCTGCGCACCCTGTGCGGCGGCATCGACCTGACCTTGCTGATTGCTCAGGGCATTATTCAGATCGCCCGGCAGCTCAACGCGCTGCTGATTAGCCGGGGTTTGAACCGGTGCAGCCTGAGTTGGCGTGGAAGAGATTGGCGGTGCGCTGAGTTCCTGCGGGCCATTGCTGGTCGCCGGCGGGTTTGCCGCGGTGGTATCAGGCGCAGGCTGGGATCCAGACTGGCCGCTCATTGATGAGGAACCAGAAAGATCGATATTTTTATCGCTGCCGGACTGTGCAGGTGTTGTAGCCGCAGTACCGGTTGGCGCAGCTGGCTTCTCAGCCGTCTGGCTTCCGTTGCTGTCACCCGGCGAGTTCAGCGCGGAGCCGATACCAATCACCAAAAGCAGCAGCACCAGAATACCGACGCCCATCATCATATGCTGGCGGGATACCGGGACTTTAGGGGCAGAAGACGTCTTGCGGGATCGCTGCGGGCGGCGATCACTGGTGTCAGGTTTTAACTCGTCTTCCGGTTTAAACTCGTCCATTCAACCTCCTACAGTAGAGCAGCGACGCCACTCAACATCCTCTGAGCGGCGGATAACTTGATCGTTGGGCACAAGCCCGATGTAACAGCTTCAGACTGGCAGGCAGTCGTTGATCGCAGCCAGCACCGTATCATGGGCCACGCCGCTGCGCACTTCGGACTGGCCGATAGCGAGAGGTAACACCAGACGAAGTTTTCCAGCCAGTACTTTCTTGTCACGCATCATATGCGGCAAATACGCTTCAGCCGCCATCGATTCCGGGCCGGTGACCGGCAGACCTGCACGTTTGAGCAACCGGATGATCCGGTCGGTATCGTCAGCAGAGAATTGCCCCAGACGCTCGGCCGTGCGGGCAGCCATGACCATGCCGGCAGCGACGGCTTCACCGTGCAGCCAGTTACCGTAGCCCATATGGGCTTCGATCGCGTGGCCGTAGGTATGGCCGAGATTCAACAGCGCGCGTTGCCCTAATTCATGTTCATCTGCGGCCACCACGTCGGCTTTCAGCTCGCAACAGCGGCGGATACAGTACGCCAGCGCGGTGCCATCAAGGGCCAGCAGGGCATCGATATTCGCTTCCAGCCAGTCGAAAAACTCAGCGTCGAGAATAATGCCGTATTTGATCACTTCAGCCAGGCCAGACGCTAACTCGCGTGGCGGCAGGCTGTTCAGGCAGTCAATATCAATCACCACCGAAGCGGGCTGATAGAATGCGCCGATCATGTTCTTGCCCAGCGGATGGTTAACCGCCGTTTTGCCTCCCACAGAGGAGTCAACCTGCGACAGCAATGTGGTAGGAACCTGAATAAAGCGCACGCCACGTTGATAGCTGGCGGCGGCAAACCCGGTCAGATCGCCAATAACCCCACCGCCTAACGCGATAAGGGTAGTGTCACGACCGTGAGGTTTTTCGAGAAGAGCGGTAAAGACCTGATCCATGACCGCCAGCGTTTTATACTGCTCGCCATCGGGAAGGATCACCTGGTCAACCTCCACACCAGCGCCTTCCAGCAGCTGGCGCACAGGCGTGAGATAGAGAGGGGCCAGCGTCTGGTTTGTCACCAGCATGGCCCGATCGCCCGCCTTAAGCGGCCAAAAAGAAGCCGGATCGGTAAACAGTCCGGCAGCGATGGTAATGGGGTAACTTCTCTCCCCCAAAGTGACGGTAATCTTCTCCATGAAGCGTTATCACCTTTTTATTACTTTGGCCCGCAGGCGGTCAGAGCTGGACTCAGCTCTTTTCCAACATGTTGATGATCTGATTCGCGACCACTTTCGCACTCTGGTCGTCGGTACGGATCGTCACGTCAGCGATCTCTTCGTAGAGCGGATTGCGTTCTGCGGCCAGCGCTTCCAGCACCTCGCGCGGTGGAGATTCCACCTGCAGCAGAGGACGCTTTTTATCGCGCTGAGTGCGGGCAAGCTGCTTCTCAATGGTAGTTTCCAGATACACCACTACGCCGCGAGCCGAAAGACGGTTACGGGTTTCACGTGATTTAACGGAACCGCCACCGGTCGCCAGCACAATGCCTTGCTTCTCAGTGAGTTCGTTGATGATTTTTTCTTCGCGATCGCGGAAGCCTTCTTCGCCTTCGACGTCGAACACCCAACCCACATCCGCTCCGGTACGTCGCTCAATTTCTTGATCGGAATCGAAAAATTCCATATTGAGTTGCTGAGCTAACTGACGCCCAATAGTGCTTTTGCCGGCACCCATAGGCCCAACCAGAAAGATATTGCGTTTCTCTGCCATTTTTTCGGTATTACTACGACAATTCGTTAATGATACCCCGTCCAACCGGACAGGACATGAACTGAAACCTCATGAGCGTTGTGCGAGAGTCAGAACAAAATTATCTCAACACTGAAGGTGTTTTGGCAACCGTTTAAATTGACCTTGCCCATTGCGCGCTATCTGGCGCGTTTCAGTCCGCTTCATTTATCACCCCGATGTCATTGCATCGGCTACGCCGGTTGCGCACGATAAAAAACGGGTTCTGTGTATTCTTCGGAGCCAAACTGTGGCCCATAAATCAAAATCGCTAAACCTTGTAAGCTAATTCCGCCCTTGCGTCAAACCCATATGCCTTCAAGGCCGGAAAAAAGCACCCGGTTACTCAGTTTGGACTAAAAAAAGCATTACTCATCACGAATCAGTCGTGGCGTGATGAAGATCACCAATTCTCGCCTTTTTTGTTCATTAATATCATAGCGAAACAGCGACCCCAGTATCGGAATATCGCCAATCAGCGGAACTTTGCGTTGGCCGCTGGCGGTGGAACGCTGAAAGATGCCGCCCAGGGCCAGCGTCTGGCCGTCTTTTAACGTCACCTGCGTCTGGATTTCCTGTTTGTCGATGGCCAGATATTCGCCCTCGCCGCTGCGCATGGTTCGGCCAGGCACGTTTTGCGTTAGCTGTAACTTCAATAAAATCCGGCCGTTAGCCTGAACCACTGGTGTCACCTCCATGCCCAGCACCGCCTCCTTAAACTCCACCGTGGTGGTGCCGCTGGTGCCGCTGGATACTTCATAAGGGATTTCGGTGCCCTGTTTGATGCTGGCGGGTTGCTGATGGGAAGTAAACAGACGCGGGCTGGCGATAATTTCCAGCTTATTTTCCTGTTCCAGCGCGCTGAGCTCCAGATCGAGCAATTTTCCGTCCAGTCGGGCCAGCGTAAAGCCCGCCGTCAGGGCGGCATCCGCAACAGGCAGGGAGACGGTAAACTGACTGGTGCGCAACGCTTGTGTGATTTGCTCATTGCTGGTGGTGCCCCAACGAACGCCCAACTCTCTCAGGCTCTCCTCGTTGATGGTGACGATATGGGCCGCCAGCTCGATTTGTTCCAACGGCACATCCAGCGCCTGTACCCAACGTCGGGTGGCATCCAACGCTGGGCGCGTGTCACGCAGCAGTAAACTGTTGGTTCGGGCATCGACGGTAACACTGCCGCGCTCACTCATCAGTCGTGCACGCTCCAACTGCAAACTGCTGTTAACGATGCTGGCATCCGCGTGGGCCAACGTCAGCACTTCGGTTATCAGCAGCTGTTCTTTCTCGGCCTTCTCACGCTGATGTTCCTGTTCCAGCGCCTCCTTGCGTTGCTGTTCCAGCGCCCGGCTTTCCGGCCACACCAGTAAAATACTGTCTTCGGTTTCGACACTGAGCTGAGCCATGCGGGCCACCAGCTGAAGCGCCTGTTGCCAGGGAACGTTCGTCAGCCTGAGAGAAAGCGTACCCTGCACGTCTGGCGCCACCATCAAATTCAGGTTCTGCCAGTCAGCCAGCGCTTGCAGCACCTGCCCCACCGGCGCATCGTCAAAGGCCAGCGAGACCGGTCGTTCATTGGCCTTTAACGGCGTCAGTACGCCCATCAGCATCAACATCAGCAGACAAACTATCCTTTTCATAAATGCTCCCTTTTAAATTCCTTTTAAACGCTGGCTCACACCCGTTCAGATCCTCCAGGGTAATGCTCAACGCGGTGATCTCCTGCAACTGCCAGCGCTGGTTAAGCTGTTGGCCCTGAGTAAGCTGGATCCACTTGCCTTTTTTCGCCATCAGCCAGGCATGGAAATCGTCAGCCTGGCCAATGATGCCTTTCAGCTGCCAGTGAAAAGGCATCGGATGTTGCTCGCATTCACTCACCAACGGCTGAAAGGGATCGCGACCGGCCTGACTGTCCGAAGCCACCAGCAACAACAGGCTAACGATGGCCCTACAGAGGTGTCCGCGTTCAGTCTTCATGATTCAGGGCCAGCGTCAGATGGAAACGCAGCTGCGCGTGTTCAGGCTTGAGGGTGAAGCTTGATAGCGTCACGCCGGCGGGCAGCGTGCTCAGATAGCCGAACAGGCTTTCCACCTGCGGCCAGCTAACATCCAACGTCAGGCTTCCTCCCTGGCGGCTGGGTTGCCAGTCTGCCAACTCGCCACCAGAAATCTGGGTCAACGTCAGTAAAGAGAAGGCTGTTTTCTGCTCAGGCTGCAGCGCCTGCTGAAGTTGCGCGATTTCCTCCCTGGCACTGACAAAGGATCCCGACGCCATCAGACGTTGCACAAGAAGCTGATACCGACTGCTTTGCAGCCGATGCTGAGCCAGCAGCTTTATCGCCTGCTGGTCGGCCGGTGCGGCCCAAAGATGCCAAACGCACAGTGCAGAAGCACAGACGGCCATGCACAGCAGCGAGCCCTGCACCCAGACCGGTAAACTCAGCCAGCGAGACCAGGCGCTATTCATCTTCTTCTCCTGCAAGCGTCACCAACAGGTTAAAGGCCAGCCTGCCTTGTGGGCCTCGACTCAGCTGCCCGGTTTTTACCTGCGCGGCCAATGCCAGCGTTTGCAGTTGCAGGCGAAACGTCTCCAGATCGCTTATTCCCTGGCAGACTCCTGAGAGCGTCAGGCTGGTGGCGTTTTTAGCCATGGCGCTCAGCCACAGCGTGTCTGGCATCACCTCGGGCAGACTCAGGGCAAAGCTTCGCCAGCGATCAAGGCGATGTTGACGCTGCTGGCGCGCCGCAAGCTGGCGTTGCAGGCCCTCTTTTTCCAGCGTGAGTGCCGACATCTGCCGGGTCTGCTCTTCCAGCCGCTGGCTGGCACCCTGCATAAAGCTGTCCAGACGTTGGTATTGCTGGTTAAGCGCCCGCGTCCCGACCGTTGGCATTCCGGCGGCGATCAGTGTCAGCACCAGCACACCCAGCACCCATGCCCAACGCTGACGCGCCCTTTTCAGTTTGAGTGCCCGCCAGGGCAACAGATTGACCCAAACCATCAGGCATCTCCTGGACGAAGCGCCAGTCCGGCAGCCAGCGAAAAAGCGCCACTGAGCGCGGGTAACGGCGGCTGCTTCAGGGCAAATGCGGCAAAAGGATCCAACCCCTGCGCGCGCTCCGGCAGCGGTTCCTTTTGGTACGAGCTGTAATAAAATGCGTCAACGTCCGCTAGCTGCTTCTGCTGTAACGCGGCAAAATCTGGCGCATCCTGCACTGAACTCCAGCCCCAGCGAGGCCTGCCCGCAAATGGGCAATACCACAGCCAGTGATCCTGCAAACGGTGAACCAGCGCGGCCGACGGGTTGAGCGGTAACGTGGTTGAAAGGGCATGCAGTGCCGCGGGCGACAGCTCCAGCACTTGGGGGTTGAATCTGGCCTGATGAAGGCAGTGCAGCCAGCTCTGAAGCGCATCCTGACGGGCTGCGGTCAGATAGAGCGCTTTGCCGGCGTCGGCCTCCACACGGTAATCCAGCGCCAGCGTCTCCGGTTCAATTGGGAAAAATCGCCTCGCCGCTGCGGTGATGTACCTGCTACGCTCTGGTTCACGCAATTGGCTGCCAGGCAGCTCGATCTGCCGCTGCAGCACCAGTTGCGGAGGAAAACCCACCCGTAGCGAGATGCGGTAAGGGAGCCGCCTGCGCCAGTTTTGCAGCAGGGCGATCACCGGCTCAGGACGTTGCAGCAGCCCGTTAACTAACGTATCTTGCGGCAACGCATGTTGCCACCAGTGGCGAAGTTGCCAGCCGTTCCGACGGCGCTGGATGCCGAGGGCACAGAGTTGCCCGTTTTGAATATCCAGGCCGACTTGCCATGTCTGAAATGCCATTCGCGCGATCTCCATATCGTCAGTATCTAAAAGGACGTATCCAAGCTTCTGGCTTGCCTTTATACTACCGCGCGATTGTTTATAAACTGCCCAATCGACTCAGAATGGAAAATATCAGGTGAAGTTCGTAAAGTATTTATTGATCCTTGCAGTGTGTTGCATTTTGCTTGGAGCAGGCTCGGTCTATGGTTTGTACAAATACATAGAGCCCCAGCTGCCCGACGTTGCCACACTGAAAGATGTGCGTTTGCAGACGCCTATGCAGGTTTACAGCGCCGACAATGAGCTGATTGCTCAGTATGGCGAGAAGCGCCGTATTCCGCTGAAACTGCAGCAAATCCCGCCGGTGATGGTGAAAGCCTTTATCGCTACCGAAGACAGCCGCTTCTACGAGCACCACGGAGTCGATCCTATCGGCATCTTCCGTGCGGCAAGCGTGGCGCTGGTGTCCGGGCATGCGTCACAAGGGGCGAGTACCATCACCCAGCAGCTGGCGCGTAACTTCTTCCTCAGCCCTGAGCGTACGCTGATGCGTAAGATCAAGGAGGCTTTCCTCGCCATCCGCATTGAGCAGATGATGAATAAAGACGAAATCCTTGAGCTCTATCTGAACAAGATCTACCTCGGCTACCGTGCGTATGGCGTGGGCGCCGCAGCGCAGGTTTACTTCGGCAAAACCGTTGATCAGCTGTCGCTGAGCGAAATGGCGATGATTGCCGGCTTGCCTAAAGCCCCTTCAACGTTCAACCCACTGTATTCACACGAGCGCGCGTTACAGCGCCGCAATGTAGTGCTGGGTCGCATGCTGGACCAGAATTACATCACTCAGGCGCAGTATGACGAAGCGCGCAACACCCCGCTGGAAGCCAACTACCACGCGCCGGAAATTGCGTTCTCTGCCCCTTACCTGACCGAGATGGTTCGTCAGGAGATGGTTAAGCGTTATGGCGACAACGCCTATAACGACGGCTTCAAAGTCACCACCACCATCACCCGTAAATTACAGTTAGCTGCACAGAAGTCGGTGCAGGACAACGTGATGAACTACGATATGCGTCACGGCTACCGTGGCCCGTCGAATGTGCTGTGGAAAGTGGGCCAGAACCCATGGGACCACACGGCAATCGTCAAGTCCCTCAAGGCATTGCCGGTATATGGTCCGCTGTTCCCGGCAGTGGTTACCGAGGCGAACAGTGATGAAGCCACGGTCACCATGCGTGACGGCAGCAGCATCGCGCTGAATCTGGCGGGTATGCGCTGGGCACGTCCATACAAATCCGACACGGCACAAGGCCGCACGCCAAAATCGGTGACGGAAGTGGTTCAGGCCGGTCAGCAAATTTGGGTCTACAAAGTGGATTCCGGCTGGGCGCTGGGTCAGGTGCCGGATGTGAACTCCTCACTGGTTTCGCTGGATCCCCATAACGGTGCGGTTCGTGCGCTGGTGGGTGGCTTCGACTTTAATCAGAGCAAATTCAACCGTGCCACTCAGGCACTGCGCCAGGTGGGCTCGAACATCAAGCCGTTCCTGTACACCGCCGCGATGGACCGTGGGCTGACGCTGGCCTCTATCCTTAACGACGTGCCGATTTCACGTTGGGATGCGGGTGCCGGCTCTGACTGGCGTCCGAAGAACTCACCGCCAACCTACGATGGTCCAATCCGCTTGCGTCAGGGTCTGGGACAGTCGAAAAACGTGGTGATGGTGCGGGCTATGCGCGCAATGGGCGTCGATTACGCGGCACAATATCTGCAGCGTTTTGGCTTCCCGGCACAAAACATCGTTCACACCGAATCGTTAGCGCTGGGTTCCGCGTCCTTTACCCCGCTGCAGATGGTGCGCGGTTACTCCGTTATGGCTAACGGCGGTTTCCTGGTTGACCCTTACTTCATCAGCAAGATCGAAGATGAGCAAGGCAACACCCTGTTTGAAGAGAAACCGAAGGTCGCCTGCCCGGAGTGCAATCTTCCGGTCATTTACGGCGAAACCAAGAAAGCGGTCGCCCTGAGTGAAGACAGCGTGGAAAACGTTGCCGTCTCGAAAGAAGGTGAAAAGACCGCCGTTCCTCAGCCGCAGCTTGAGCAGGTTTCGCAGAAGCAGGCCGAGCAGGATGGTGAGCAGCAATACGCGCCTCACGTGATCAACACGCCGCTGTCGTTCCTGATTAAGAGTGCAATGAACTCGAACATCTTCGGCGAGCCAGGCTGGATGGGAACCGGCTGGCGCGCAGGTCGTGATTTGGGTCGCAACGATATCGGCGGCAAAACCGGGACAACCAACAGCTCGAAAGATGCCTGGTTCTCTGGTTATGGCCCGGGCGTGGTGACCTCGGTGTGGATTGGCTTTGATGACCACCGTCGCGATCTGGGTCGCACCACGGCGTCGGGTGCGATCAAGGATCAGATTTCAGGGTATGAAGGCGGCGCGAAAAGCGCTCAGCCTGCCTGGGATCAGTATATGAAAGCTGCGCTGGATGGCGTGCCGGTTCAGCCCCTGACTCCGCCGGAAGGCGTGGTGACGGTGACCATTGACCGTGGCACCGGCAAGCTGGCGAATGGCGGTGGCAACACCCGTCAGGAATACTTCATCGATGGCACCCAGCCTACCGAGTACTCCGTGCATGATGTCGGCACCACGCTGATGGATAACGGCCAGAGTCATGAACTGTTCTGATCGTTAAGCCAACAAAAAGGGACGCGCCGTTATCCGGCGCGTCCCTCTGAATCAACGAAAGCGGGCCTGGTGCCCGCTTTTTTAATAGCGAATGCGGCCCTGCTTCACCAGCCATTCACGGACCAGGAACAGCGCACTGACGTTACGCGCCTCGCAGAAGTCCGGTTCTTGTAACAATCCCAGCAGGTTATCCAGCGGCCAGCGCAGCTGCGGAAGGGGTTCAGGTTCATCTCCCTCCAGCTTCTCTTCATAGAGCTTTTCCGCCACCACGATGTTCATTTTGCTGGAGAAATAGGACGGTGCCAGCGTCAGTTTACCCAGCGTTTCCAGCGTTTCCGCGCCGAAACCCGCTTCCTCTTTCAGCTCACGGTTTGCCGCTTCAAACGGGGTTTCGCCTGGGTCAATCAACCCTTTTGGAAAGCCGAGTTCATAGCATTCCAGCCCCACCGCATACTCCTGGATCAGGATAATGTGGTCGTCGATAATCGGCACGATCATTACCGCTTCGCGGTCAGTGGGTTTCATCCGCTCATAGACTCTACGGGCACCGTTACTGAATGCCAGGTCTACGGCCTCAACGGTGAACAGGCGCGAGCGTGCCACGGCTTCCACATTAAGGATTTTGGGTTTCTGCAGTTGTCTGGTCATAGTGGCCCCAGGAAAAAAGCCAAAAAATGAGCGTCATAGCCCGTAAGTCACGGCATATTGACCGTCGTACCCCCATTGTGCGGCACCGGAGTGGGGATGCCAATCATCGCATGGATTATTTTACGTAGTTATAACAAATGCGCGTCGGCTAGCATGAAAAGTTTTAAAAAAAGTCAATCAGGACCAGTAAAAATAGGATTATGCCGATACTGATGCGGCAAATGAGTTGATACCATCTCAACAGGGAATCTTATACTAATAATCTAATTTTATGATTTTGCGCGCTATTTTTGTATACACAGCGGATTGCCAGAGCCGTCTAAACCCGCCACAATGTCGGTAACGATATGATCAAAGCCGGGTATCATCATAATGACGACGGGAGCATCGTGGCAGGAATGAGGGAAGCATGAGCACAATAGTCATTATATTGGCTGTAATGCTGGCCTGCTCGATGGGAGCGGGATGTTTCTTTTGGTACGCTATGCGGCATCGCCCGCCGTTGGCGAAACCACTGCCATTCATCAGTCCTCCATTTCGTAAACTGAGCGACGACGAGCGCAAAGCCGTTGAGCGCTATATCAGCCTGCTTGAAAAACATCGTGATAACACCTTACCCGGTGGTACCAGCAGGACGGCCGAACCGCTGGTCCTCACCTCGCAAAGCAGCAACGTCTACCCTGTCACCCGCTCGATTACCCGCTACGGCCTCTCCACTGATGATCCTAACAAATGGCGTTACTACCTGGATGCGGTAGAAGTCCATTTGCCGCCGTTGTGGGAACAGTATATTGCTGAAGAGAACTACGTTGAGCTGATCAAAACGCAATCCATTCCGCTGGTCATTTCGTTAAATGGCCATTCGCTGGTGAATTACGTTTATGAGCAGCCCGCGCTGGCCCCGGCTATTCGCCCGGTGTCGCAAAACGCCTCGATCAGGAAAGAAGAGAGCGAAAACATTGAGCTGGTCAGCGTGCGCAAGGAAACCGCCGAAGAGTACGCCCTCAGCCGCCCGGACGGCACGCGTGAAGCGTCCGCAATCTGCATCGCCTTCCTGCTGTTCTTTGTCAGTCTGGTCGGCCCTGAACTGTTGATGCCGTGGCTGGTGCTGGCTGGCGCCGCGATGATTGCGGTCAGCTGCTGGTTCCTCTACCGTCGTCCTGGCGAAAAAGATCTCCGCGAAATTCACTGCCTGCGCGGCGCGCCTAAGCGCTGGGGATTGTTCGGCGAATCGAACCAGGGACAGGTCAGCAATATTTCACTGGGCATCATTGACCTGATTTACCCGCCACACTGGCAGCCCTACGTCTCCACTGATTTGGGCCAGTCGACTGAAATAGATATTTACCTGAACCGCCAGGTTGTCCGCCAGGGGCGTTTCCTCTCGCTGCAGGATGAAGTGCGCAACTTCCCGATTCAGCGCTGGAAAAAGAATCTGGTGCTGGCGGCAGGATCGTTACTGGTAATGGTGCTGCTGGTTGCGTGGATCCCGCTCAGTATGCCGCTCAAGCTGAGCCTGGCGTGGTTGAAGGGCACCGAAAGCGTTCAGGTTCAGACGGTCAACGATCTGGAAAAAATGCCGCTGCATATCGGTGACAGCCTGAAGGTCAACGGTGAAGGCATGTGTTCCATCCCGGCAACCTATCAGGGCAACCGCACTTACGCCTTTATGCCGTTCGACTGCTCGGCGGTTTACTGGAATAACGCTGCTCCCCTGCCCCAGCCGCAGTCCGACATTATTGATAAAGCCACCGCGCTGCTCAGCACCACCAGCATGCAGCTCCACCCGCAAAGCAATACCGATCCGAAGCTCAACCCACAACTGGCAACGGCTATTCAGAAATCCGGCATGATCCTGCTGGATGATTTCTCAGACATCGTGCTGAGAACCCAGGAGTTATGCAGTCAGGATCAGGATTGCGTGCGGCTGAAGAATGCGCTGGTTAACCTTGGTAATGCCAAAGACTGGGATACGCTGGTGCGCCGGGCGGATTCCGGCTCGCTGAACGGCATGAATGTGCTGCTGCGCCCGGTCAGTGCTGAAGCGCTGGAAAATCTGGTAAATACCGCCACCTCTTCGTTCTTCTACCGCGAGACGCGCCGTGCGGCGGAAGCGCTGAACAGCCCACCGCCAGGCGGCTTCCTGATCCTCAGCGATGAAGGCCGGCAGCTAGTAAACCAACCGGCACCGAGCGTTTCACTGTTTGATTTCAATGCACCCGACCAGTGGCCCGAGCTGCAACGTCTGGCCGGCATGCTGCTGCACACCCAGTTTTACGCCAGCGGCATCGTCACCAATATCACCACCGATGCTAACGGCACGCGTCATATCGCGCTGCACAGCGCACCGGACAAACTGACGCTGTGGCGTTATCTGGGCACCAGCCTGCTGCTGCTGGTGGTTACGCTCAGTTTTGTGATCAACGGCCTGTTGGCGTTGAAGCGCATCCACGGTAATCGCCAGCGCCTGATTGCCATCCAAACCTATTACGATAAGTGCTTCAGCCCCTCGCTGAGCACCAGCCAGAGCATTCGCCCGTTATTCTGAGCCGGTCAGTTTTATGCTATTTTTAAGGCTGACAAGGCGAATGGCCTCCCCTTCTGACTCCCCTGATTATCCTGCGATGAAGCGCCTTGAATTCCAGCGATTCACCCATACATAGGGGTATTCCCATCAAGGAGCAGCGATGAAAGAGAAATCCGCAGAGGCGATTCGGCTGGATAAGTGGCTGTGGGCCGCTCGCTTCTACAAAACCCGTTCTGCAGCGCGCCAGATGATTGAGGGTGGCAAAGTCCACTACAACGGTCAGCGCAGCAAGCCGAGTAAAATCGTTGAGCTGAATGCTGAACTGACGCTCCGGCAGGGAAATGATGAACGTACCGTGATCGTGCTGGCCATCAGCGAACAGCGCCGCCCGGCGGTGGAAGCTCAGCTGATGTACGAAGAGACGGCTCAAAGTATTGAGAAACGGGAAAAGATAGCGCTGGCGCGAAAAATGAACGCGCTGACCATGCCGCATCCCGACCGCCGCCCGGATAAAAAAGAGCGACGGGACTTAATGAAATTTAAAAATTCTGGCGACGAGTAATCCGCCCAAACGAGAGAGAATCATGGCTCATCAAGATCAAATGCACCGTTACCTGTTCGAAAACCATGCCGTGCGTGGCGAACTGGTTACCGTTTCCGACACCTGGCGTGAAATCATCAAAGGCCACGACTATCCGTTACCGGTGCAGAAAGTACTGGGCGAACTGCTTGTTGCCACCAGCCTGCTGACCGCCACGCTGAAGTTTGACGGCGATATCACCGTCCAGCTGCAGGGCGATGGCCCGCTGAATCTGGCGGTCATCAACGGCAATAACCGCCAGGAAATGCGCGGTGTTGCCCGTATGCAGGGTGAGATTGCGGCAGAAAGCACGCTGAAAGAGATGGTCGGCAACGGCTACCTGGTGATCACCATTTCCCCGGCGGAAGGTGAGCGTTATCAGGGCGTGGTAGGGCTGGAAGGCGAGACGCTGGCGGAGTGCCTGGAAGATTACTTTATGCGCTCTGAACAGCTGCCAACGCGCCTGTTTATCCGTACCGGCGAAATCGAAGGCCAGCAGGGCGCGGGCGGGATCCTGTTGCAGGTGCTGCCGGCGCAGGATGCTAACCCGGATGACTTCACCCATCTGGCCACGCTGACCGAAACCATCAAAACCGACGAGCTGCTCGGCCTGCCGGCGAATGATGTGTTGTGGCGCCTGTATCACCAGGAAGAAGTGACGATTTTCGATCCGCAAGACGTTTGCTTCCGCTGCACCTGCTCGCACGAGCGCTGTGGCGAAGTGCTGGCGACGCTGCCAGAAGCCGAAGTGGACGAAATCCTTGCCGAAGATGGCAAAATCGACATGCACTGTGACTACTGCGGCAGCCACTATACCTACGACGCGGTGGATATTGCGGCGATTCGTAACGGTTCTTCCGCGAGTAACGATCAGCTTCATTGATGCGACTCGCGTCGCAAACTGATGCGTTAATATGCACGAAATGGTCAGGCCTTAACCGGCCTGGCCCTGCCCCTTCCTCTCTTCACGCGCTGCTTCTCATTTCTGCTGCTTTTGCCTTTCACTGCATCTTCACACGTGTAGACTGCGCGCGATCGTGTTTTCCGCATGAGGATGGATATGCGGAACATCACGGTTAATGGTCTTCCATTACCCTACACTACGTTGCAGCACAGAGCCGATAAAGGAGCAGTAACATGCGTGATCTGACCCCGCAGGACCTCGTCGCTTATGGCATCACGGACACGGTTGAAATCGTCCATAACCCCGATTATGAAACGCTTTTTCATGAAGAAACCCGTCCAGGACTGTCCGGTTGTGAACGAGGCATTCAGACACAATCTGGCGCCATTGCCGTCGATACCGGCATTTTTACCGGCCGCTCACCCAAAGATAAATATATCGTCCGCGATGACACCACCCGCGACACGCTGTGGTGGAACGATCGGGGCGAAGGTAAGAACGACAACCAGCCGCTCTCTGAGGAAAACTGGCAGGCCCTGAAATCCCTCGTCACGAAGCAACTGTCACACAAACGCCTGTTTGTGGTGGATGCCTGGTGCGGCGCCAATCCCGATAGCCGACTTTGCGTGCGCTTTATCACTGAAGTGGCCTGGCAGGCGCACTTTGTGAAAAACATGTTTATCCGCCCGGATGACGCCGCGCTGGCCACCTTTGAGCCGGACTTCGTGGTGATGAACGGCGCTAAATGCACCAATCCACACTGGCAAAAACAGGGACTGCACTCCGAGAATTTTGTTGCCTTCAACCTGACGGAACGTATTCAGCTGATTGGCGGCACCTGGTACGGCGGCGAAATGAAGAAAGGCCTGTTCGCCATCATGAACTATCTGCTGCCGTTGAAGGGCATTGCTTCGATGCACTGCTCGGCGAACGTCGGCGAAAAAGGCGATGTGGCGGTGTTCTTTGGCCTCTCCGGCACCGGTAAAACCACGCTTTCTACCGATCCGCTGCGCCAGCTGATCGGCGATGATGAACATGGCTGGGACGATGACGGCGTGTTTAACTTTGAAGGCGGCTGTTATGCCAAGACCATCAAGCTGTCTGAACAGGCTGAACCGGAAATTTATCAGGCAATTCGACGCGACGCCCTGTTGGAGAATGTGGTGATCCGTGCCGATGGCACCGTGGATTACGATGACGGCAGCAAGACCGAAAACACCCGCGTCTCCTACCCGATTGAGCACATCGATAACATCGTGAAGCCGGTCTCTAAGGCGGGCCACGCCAGTAAAGTGATCTTCCTGACTGCCGATGCGTTTGGCGTGCTGCCGCCGGTTTCACGGCTCAGCCCCGATCAGACCCAGTATCACTTCCTGTCGGGTTTCACCGCCAAACTGGCGGGCACCGAACGCGGCGTGACCGAACCTACGCCGACCTTCTCCGCCTGTTTCGGTGCGGCCTTCCTGACGCTGCATCCAACGCAGTATGCCGAAGTGCTGGTGAAGCGGATGGAAGCGGCCGGTGCGGAAGCCTATCTGGTCAATACCGGCTGGAACGGCAGCGGCAAGCGCATCTCCATTAAGGATACGCGGGCGATTATCAACGCCATTCTGGGCGGTGAGCTGTCGACAGCCGAAACCGTGACGCTGCCGGTGTTTAATCTGCAGATGCCTGTCGCGCTGCCGGGTGTGGATAGCCATATTCTCGATCCGCGAAACACCTGGAGTGATGAAGCCGAGTGGCAAGGGAAAGCCAACGATCTGGCCCAGCGGTTTATTGATAACTTCGATAAATACACCGATACGCCGGCCGGTGAGGCGTTAATCAAAGCCGGTCCGCAGCTGTAATTCAAAAAGGGCTTAGTCATCGACTAAGCCCTTTTTTTACAGACAGATTTAACCGTTACGCGACGGGCGGTGCCGGCAGGCTGTTGGCCGGTGGCAAAGGCAGATAGGCACGAATGCGCAACCCACCGCGATCGCTGTCACCAATCTCCAGCGATCCCTGATGCGCGTCGATAATACGCTGCACAATCGCCAGACCTAATCCCGTTCCGCTGGTGCTGCGGGCGCTGTCTCCGCGCACAAACGGCTGGAACAGGTGCTTCAGCTGATCGGGCCGGATGCCCGGACCATCATCTTCAACCTGGAACCAGGCGCGCTGCAACTCGCTGCCGCTGCTGACCTTTATCCAACCGTTACCATAGCGGGCGGCGTTCACCACCATATTGGCCACCGCACGTTTAATGGATAGCGGGTTGATATCGACCATCAGTTCGCTGGTCATCACCTCGTTCTCAATCTCACGCTCATAGCCGCTTTCCGCCGCGACCACTTCGCCGAGTACGCCATTCAGGTCCGCACGCTCAAACTGCATCTCCTGGCCGGTACGCAGATAATCAATAAACTGCTCGATGATGGCGTTGCACTCTTCGATGTCTTTATTGATCGACTCAGCAAGATAGCCATCTTCCTGAGACATCATCTCGGTTGCCAGACGGATACGCGTCAGCGGCGTTCGCAGGTCATGACTGACACCCGCCATTAACAGCGTGCGGTCATCGGCCAGCTGTTTAACGCCAGACGCCATCTGATTAAACGCCCGGGTAACCGAGCGCACTTCTGACGCTCCGTACTCTCTCAGCGGCGGCGGAATAATGCCTTTACCCACCTGGATTGCGGCGTGCTCCAGCTCCACAAGGGGTCGATTCTGGATGCGGATAAACAGCCAGGCACCGCCAATCGCTAACAGCATGATCGCCAGCGTGTAGCGGAACAGCGGCGAGAAGTCCCCCTGATGAATTTCCGTCAGCGGCACCCTGACCCAGATATCCGGCGACAGCCAGGTTTTCAGCCACACCACCGGGGAGTTTTTATTCACCTCGACGCGAACGTCGGTCGGCCCACCCAGTTGCTGCGCCATCTGTTGGCTGAGGAATTCGTAATGCTGCGCCCAGCGCAATCCGCTCTCTTCCGCCGCCGCATTGGTATACAGCGAAATGCCTAACTCGCGGTATATCTCACGGCGGAATGCAGGTGGCACCTCAAGCTGCGTGCCATCCTCCAGCTGTAACCGATCGGTCATCAGCATTCGCACTTCATACGCCAGCACTTTGTTGAACTGCTGCAGGCTTGGCAGGATGGCAAAGTTCAGCACCACCAGATAGGTCGTGACCAGACTGACAAACAGCAGGGTCACGATCAACAGCAGCGTACGGGCAAAGGAACTGCGGGGAGAGAAGCGGATCCGCCTCATGCCTTACTGCCGTCCGGCACGAAGACGTAGCCCAGGCCCCAAACGGTCTGGATATAGCGTGGGTGCGCCGGATCTTCTTCCACCATGCGACGCAGGCGGGAGATCTGCACGTCAATCGAACGTTCCATCGCACTGTATTCACGGCCACGCGCCAGGTTCATCAGCTTATCGCGGGACAGCGGTTCACGCGGGTGGCTGACCAGTGCCTTCAACACGGCGAACTCGCCGCTGGTGAGTGGCATAGGCTCGTCTTCACGGAACATTTCACGCGTGCCGAGGTTCAGCTTGAACTTGCCGAAAGCGATTACCGCTTCTTCCTGCGACGGTGCGCCCGGCAGTTCATTCGCCTGACGACGCAGAACGGCACGGATACGGGCCAACAGCTCACGCGGGTTAAACGGTTTTGGAATGTAGTCATCAGCGCCGATTTCCAGGCCAACGATACGATCCACTTCTTCGCCTTTCGCCGTCACCATGATGATCGGCATTGGGTTGCTCTGGCTGCGCAGACGGCGGCAGATAGACAGGCCATCTTCGCCAGGCAGCATCAGGTCCAGCACCATCAGGTGGAAGGATTCACGCGTCAGCAGACGATCCATCTGCTCAGCGTTCGCCACGCTACGCACCTGGAAACCCTGTTCGGTCAGATAGCGTTCCAGCAACGCACGTAAACGCATGTCGTCATCCACGACCAGAATTTTGTAGTTCTCTTGCATGTCGATACTCCCAAAGGCGCAATTGCCCGAGCTATTATTTTCAAAAAAGATGCCTGAATGTAACAGTCAATAATGGTTTATATTCTAGCCGAAATTGTTACAAAGCATATTAAACAGCAGCTTATCTTTAATTTTGGCTGAAAAACCTGCGCTAATGCACAGCTTTTCAATGCCGAATAGTCAGAACAAACAAACAGTAAGCGCGGGCAGAAAAATGCAGAAGGGATTTGCATCAGTGCGCGCCGCACAACAAAATAGTCGCAGCATTCCCGTGAAAGAAATGGATTACGATGAAAACCCAACTGATTACCCGCGAAGGTTACGACAAGCTGAAGCAGGAACTCGACTTTCTCTGGCGGGAAGATCGGCCTGAAGTGACCAAAAAGGTGACCTGGGCGGCCAGCCTCGGTGACCGCAGTGAAAATGCCGATTACCAGTACAACAAGAAACGGCTGCGCGAGATTGACCGCCGCGTGCGCTATCTCACCAAATGCCTCGAGCAGCTGCGCATCGTGGAATACTCGCCGCAGCAGGATGGCAAAGTGTTCTTTGGCGCCTGGGTCGAGATTGAAAACGACGCGGGCGACGTGAAGCGTTTTCGCATCGCCGGCTACGACGAGATTTTTGGCCGCAATGACTACATCTCAATCGATTCACCGATGGCCCGCGCGCTGCTGAAGAAAGAGGTCGGCGATTTAGCGGTGGTGCCTACGCCGGTTGGCGATGCGCACTGGTATGTAGTGGCGATCGACTACGTTAAACAATCCTAATCACACGGATGTGGGCGCTGAGTGTCGCCCGGCGACTGGCAATTTCCGCCTGCAATCCGTATAACTGTCCGCTGTCTATAAGCCATAAAGTAACCGATGATGAAAGATTCGCTGAGCCGCATTATTGCAAGTGAGCTGCAGGCGCGAGCAGAACAGGTTGATGCCGCTGTCCGTCTGTTGGATGAAGGGAATACCGTGCCGTTTATCGCACGTTATCGTAAGGAAGTGACCGGCGGGCTGGATGATACCCAGCTGCGTATGCTGGAAACCCGCCTGAGCTACCTCAGGGAGCTGGAAGAGCGACGCCAGTCGATTCTGAAATCCATCGGCGACCAGGGCAAGTTAACCGATGAGCTGAGCACCGCCATCAGCAACACCCTGAGCAAAACCGAACTCGAAGACCTTTACCTGCCTTATAAGCAAAAGCGCCGCACGCGCGGAATGATTGCGCTTGAAGCCGGTCTGGAACCGCTGGCCGACACGCTGTGGCAAGATCCTTCACACGACCCTGAGCAACTGGCCGCGACCTTTGTCGATGCCGATAAAGGCGTTGCGGACACCAAAGCCGCCCTTGATGGCGCGCGCTATATCCTGATGGAACGCTTCGCTGAAGACGCCTCGTTGCTGGCCAAAGTGCGTGACTACCTGTGGAAACATGCCCACCTGGTGTCGCGCGTCGTCGACGGCAAACAGGAGGAAGGCGCGAAGTTCCGCGACTACTTCGATCACCACGAAGCGCTGGCCACCGCGCCATCCCACCGTGCGCTGGCGATGTTTCGCGGCCGCAATGAAGGCATCCTGCAGCTGTCACTGAATCCCGATCCGCAGTTCGATGAGCCGCCGCGTGAAAGCCACGGCGAGCAGATCATTATCGATCACCTGCAGCTGCGCCTGAACAACGCACCGGCTGATGGCTGGCGTAAAGCGGTGGTCAGCTGGACCTGGCGCATCAAGGTGCTGCTGCACCTCGAAACCGAGCTGATGGGCACCGTGCGCGAACGCGCCGAAGATGAAGCGATCAACGTCTTTGCCCGTAACCTGCACGATTTGCTGATGGCGGCACCGGCAGGCATGCGCGCCACCATGGGCCTCGATCCGGGTCTGCGTACCGGCGTGAAGGTGGCGATCGTTGATGCCACCGGCAAGCTGGTCGCGACCGATACCATTTATCCGCATACCGGCCAGACGGCAAAAGCCGCGGCGGCCGTGGCGGCGCTGTGCACAAAACACAACGTTGAGCTGGTTGCCATCGGCAACGGCACCGCGTCCCGTGAAACCGAGCGCTTCTACCTGGATATTCAACAGCAGTATCCGCAGGTCAAGGCGCAGAAAGTGATCGTCAGTGAAGCCGGCGCATCGGTCTATTCCGCCTCTGAACTGGCCGCGCTGGAATTCCCTGACCTCGACGTGTCCATCCGTGGTGCGGTGTCGATTGCCCGCCGCTTGCAGGATCCGCTGTCTGAGCTGGTGAAAATCGACCCGAAATCCATCGGGGTTGGCCAGTATCAGCACGACGTCAGCCAGAGCCAGTTGGCGAAGAAGCTGGATGCGGTGGTCGAAGACTGCGTGAACGGCGTTGGCGTTGATTTGAACACCGCTTCCGTGCCACTGCTGACCCGCGTGGCGGGCCTGAGCAAGATGATGGCGCAGAACATTGTCAGCTGGCGCGACGAGAACGGCCGTTTCCAGGATCGTCAGCAGCTGCTGAAAGTCAGCCGTCTGGGACCGAAAGCCTTTGAGCAGTGCGCGGGCTTCCTGCGCATTAACCAGGGCGATAACCCGCTGGATGCCTCAACGGTTCACCCGGAAGCCTACCCGGTGGTGCAGCGCATTCTGGCCGCCACTCAGCAGGCGTTGAATGACGTGATGGGCAACCCTACCGAGCTGCGCAACCTGCGTGCCGTCGACTTTACCGATGAGAAGTTCGGTGTGCCGACCGTCACCGATATCATCAAAGAACTGGAAAAACCGGGCCGCGATCCGCGTCCTGAGTTTAAAACGGCCCAGTTCGCAGAAGGTATCGAGACCATGAACGATCTGCTGCCCGGCATGGTGCTGGAAGGCGCGGTCACGAACGTCACCGGCTTTGGCGCCTTCGTCGATATCGGCGTGCATCAGGATGGTCTGGTGCATATCTCTTCGCTGTCAGATAAGTTCATCGATGACCCACACAAGGTGGTCAAGGCGGGTGATATCGTTAAGGTGAAGGTGATGGAAGTCGATTTGCAGCGTAAGCGCGTTGCGCTGACTATGCGTCTTGATGAGCAGCCAGGCGAAGGCAACGCTCGCCGTGGCGGCGGCGGCAATGCCGGCCGTGACAACGCGAAACCCGCTCAGGGCAAACCGCGTCCACGGCAGGCGGCTCAGCCCGCAGTCAGCAACAACAGCGCGATGGGTGATGCGCTGGCCGCGGCGTTCGGCAAGAAACGCTAAGCAACACGCGCGGATCTGCCGGTCCGCGCGTCATTTCACCTGTGTTTAGTTTCGCTCCCCTCAAGCTTGTTCTGCATCAATAAGAGCGTGAATCGTTCTCATTATAATTGCCACCGTTGAATATCACGGCGCCTCCCGCCGCCAGGTGGAACTATGCAGATCGTCCCGCAGCAGTACTATAAAATCGTCAGCTTCTCTCCCTCCGTCAGCGCCGCGTTCCGACAGAAACTGCTGGCGCTTGGGCTGTTGCCCGGCGCCCATTTTCAGGTCAAGCGCATTGCCCCGCTGGGCGATCCGGTGCAGATCGAAGTTCGCCGCGTCAGCCTGATGCTGCGGAAAAAAGACCTGGCTTTCCTGCAACTGGAGCCTCAGCGCTGAGGGGACGATGAAGATGAAAACCTGCACCATTGGCCTGATTGGCAACCCGAACTCGGGTAAAACCACCCTGTTTAATCAGTTAACCGGCGCGCGGCAGCGAGTAGGCAACTGGGCTGGGGTGACGGTCGAGCGCAAACAGGGGCAGTTCGCGACGCAACGCTATGCTGTGCAACTGGTCGATCTGCCCGGTACCTATTCCCTCACCACCCTTTCTGCCGACAGCTCACTTGACGAGCAGATTGCCTGTCACTACATGTTAAGCGGCGAAGCCGATCTGGTGATCAACGTGGTCGACGCCAGCAATCTGGCCCGTAACCTATGGCTGACTCAGCAGCTGCAGGCATTGGGCGTGCCCTGCATCATCGCTCTGAATATGCTGGATATCGCCGCCAGCCAGCAGATTGATATTGATATTCCTTCCCTTGAAAAGCAGCTCGGCTGCCCGGTTATTCCGCTTGTTTCCACTCGCGCGCAGGGCATTGAACAGCTTAAGCAGGCAATTGATGACCATTCACGGCGTGCCGGGCAGTTTGCGGTCAGCTATCCCGCCGGGATCCTCGCGCAGGTGGCCACGCTGAGTGACGCCATGCACGGCGAGCGATCGCCGGTACAACGCCGATGGCTGGCGTTACAGCTGCTTGAAGGCGATATCTACAGCCGCTCCCAGGCCAGCGACGCCGCAGCCTTGCTGCAAACGTTCCCTGACCTGGCGGAAGCGCCGCTGAAAATTGCGGCAGCCCGCTATCAGGCCATTGATGCGGTGTGTGACGCGGTGACCGTGCCGCATCGGGCAACCGCGCACCGGCTTTCAACCCGGCTCGACAGCCTGGTTCTCAACCGCTGGCTCGGCCTGCCGATTTTCTTTGGCGTCATGTACCTGATGTTCTTCTTTGCCATCAACCTTGGCGGCGCGCTGCAACCGCTGTTTGAGATCGGATCGGCAGCGATATTTATTCACGGCACGCAGTGGCTTGGGGCCATGGCGCACTTCCCGCTGCCGCTCACGTTGTTCCTGGCACAGGGCATTGGCGGCGGTATCAATACCGTGATGCCGCTGGTGCCGCAAATCGGCCTGATGTATCTGTTCCTCTCGCTGATGGAAGACTCCGGCTATATGGCGCGCGCGGCGTTTGTGATGGATCGTCTGATGCAGGCGCTGGGTCTGCCCGGCAAATCCTTCGTGCCATTGATTGTCGGTTTTGGCTGCAATGTGCCGTCGGTGATGGGCGCCCGCACGCTGGATGCGCCGCGCGAGCGCCTGATGACCGTGCTGATGGCACCGTTTATGTCCTGCGGTGCCAGGCTGGCGATCTTCGCCGTATTTGCTGCCGCCTTCTTCGGCAAAAGCGGCTCGCTGGTGGTGTTCAGTCTTTATCTGTTGGGCATTGTCGCTGCCATTGTGACCGGGCTGCTGTTGAAAAAAACCTTACTGCGTGGGGAAGCGTCGCCGTTTGTGATGGAGCTGCCGACCTGGCACGTGCCCCATCTGAAAAGTCTGCTGCTGCAAACCTGGCAGCGGCTGCAAAGTTTTGTGCTGCGGGCCGGCAAAGTCATCGTGGTGGTTAGCGTGCTGATTGGTGCGCTGAACAGTTTCTCGTTCAGTGGTCAGCCGGTGGACAGCATCAACGATTCGGCGCTGGCTACCGTCAGCCGCACCCTGACGCCACTGCTGTCGCCGATGGGTGTGCAGCCGGATAACTGGCAGGCCACGGTCGGCCTGGTAACCGGCGCGATGGCGAAAGAAGTGGTGGTCGGGACGCTGAACACGCTGTACACCGCTGAAGCCCTGCACGAGCAGCCGTTTGACGCTGCCAGCTTCAGCCTGACCAGTGAGCTGAAAGACGCGCTGACAGAAACCTGGGACGGGGTTAAAGAGACCTTCAGCCTGAGCGTGCTGCTGAATCCGGTTGAAGCCAGTAAGGGCGACGGCGAAATGGCGACCGGCGCGATGGGGGTGATGCACAGCAAATTCGGCAGTGCCGCCGCCGCTTACAGCTATCTGATCTTCGTGCTGCTTTACGTGCCCTGTGTGTCCGTGATGGGTGCCATTGCGCGGGAAAGCAGTCGCCGCTGGATGTTTTTCTCGATTGGCTGGGGGCTGAATCTGGCTTACTCGCTGGCAACCGCGTTTTATCAGTTGGCCACCTTTAGCGATCATCCTCAATCCAGCAGCCTGATTTTACTGGCCGTTGCCGCTTTCAATCTGCTGCTGTGGCTGCGGCTGAAAACCCTGACCTTACCGCCGGAACGTCTGTCATTGAGCGTCGTCAGCCACTCACCGTGTGCGGGCTGTACCAAAAGTGGGCGCTGCCACTGATTTCCCTGACGAGACGCTGAGCGTCTGGCCGTTGAAGTTGCGATTCTGCTTCAACGGTCTACAGTGAAAACTATCGTGCTGTGGATAAATGCGGCGGCTCACTGCATCTCAATGGATAACATTACTCCCTTACTCGACAAAATTTACGACGGCACCTTTCCCCTCGTCTGCAGGGAAAAGCTGGCGGATGCTATTCTGCGCACCCGCAACGAACTGAATCATCAGCGTAAAGCGCATTGGGATGAAAAAGACGTGGTGCTGATCACCTACGCCGATCAGTTCCGCGAGGCCGATACGCCCACGTTGCGTACCCTCTCACGCTTCTATCAGCAACATTTGCAGTCCAGCTTTACGTTGGTTCACCTGCTGCCCTTTTTCCCTTATTCATCGGATGATGGCTTTTCGGTGATTGATTACCATCAGGTCAACGGGATTTGCGGGGACTGGTCAGATATCGCCGAACTGCACGGCCAGACGCGATTGATGTTTGATTTTGTCTGCAACCATATGTCCGCCCACAGCGGATGGTTCAGGCATTTTCTGGCGCAGGAGCCGGGCTGGGATGATTTCTTTATCAGCATGCCACCGTCCACCGATTTGAGTGCGGTCACGCGTCCAAGAACCTCGCCGTTACTGACGCCGTTTCAGATGGCAGACGGTGACACCCGCTTTATCTGGACCACTTTCAGCGCCGACCAGATCGATCTCAATTTTGCCAATCCTGAAGTGCTGCTGAGCATGGTCAACGTGCTGCTGGATTATCTGGCAAAAGGGGCCGATTATGTCCGGCTGGATGCCGTTGGCTATATGTGGAAAACGCCCGGAACCTCCTGCATCCATCTGGAAAAGACCCACCTGCTGGTCAAACTGTTTCGCGCCATCGCCAATGCCGTGGCGCCAGGCACGGTGATCATCACCGAAACCAACGTGCCGCACAAAGACAACATCAGCTATTTAGGCAACGGCCAGGATGAAGCGCAGATGGTGTATCAGTTTTCACTGCCGCCGCTGGTGCTACACGCCATTCACAACGGATCGGCACGCGCACTGAAGCAGTGGGCAGCCTCACTTGATGGCTCCGGCGGCACGACGACCTGGTTTAATTTCCTCGCGTCCCACGATGGCATCGGCCTGAATCCGCTAAGGGGCATTTTGCCGGAAACCGAAATCGTCTCGCTGGTCAGGGATTTGGCGATGGAAGGGGCGTTGGTTTCGTATAAAAACAATCCGGATGGCAGCACCAGCCCTTACGAAATCAACGTCACGTATATGGATGCCCTGAACAAAAAAGACGATGACGACAGCACCCGACTGCAACGATTTATGTTGGCCCACGCCCTGTTGCTGGCGTTTCCTGGCGTGCCTGCGCTCTATATCCAGAGCATACTGGGCTCGCGCAACGATATGGACGGGGTGAAAGCCGCCGGACATAACCGGGCGATTAACCGGCAGAAGTACAGCCTCAGCCAGATTGAAGCGGAATTAAGCGATACCCATTCGCTGCGCTATCGGGTTTATCACGCACTCGCCAGCCTGGTGCAACTCAGAACCCGGCAAACCGCCTTTCATCCGGATAATCCCATGCAGGTACTGGAAGGTGATAACGCGCTATTCGTTATGTATCGCTGGTCCGAGAAAGATCATCAGACGTTGCTGTGCATATATAACCTCAGCAACCGGGAGATCGCATATACGCTGCCGGATGCCCGACGCTATCGCGATATTATTACCGACCGGATTTTCGACGGTGAGAAACCACTGACGTTAACGCCGCTCTCTTATATGTGGCTGAAGAGCTGATGGGAATGCGGAAATAACAACAGGCAGGGAAACCCTGCCTGTAGAGAGAAATTCAGACCCCTGTTAAACCCTGCTACAGCGGCCTTTAATACCGGTAATTACTTATACACGTCGGCAGCAGCACTGAATTTACCGTGCTCACGTCCGGCGATCACCAGATAGTATTTCCCACCTTTTTCATCCGCTTTTTGAGACAGATCTTTTTTAGCATCCATCGGAGAAGTCGCTTCCGCGGTAGTGGTCACAGTACCAATTTTTTCGAGATTCATTGTTTTAACTTCTTCTTTGGTCACTTCTTTAGCCGCCATGGCCGTAAAAGAAACCGAGCCCACCAGCAGGCTAATCGCAACAGTTTTAAAGATTTTCATCAAAGACACTCCTGTATAGTTGTTAGGAATAAGCAATCGCTTGATGAGAATTCAGGGAGGGAAAAATGAGCCAACTCCCTGACAGCTCAGAGGTAATCAGTAAGCGATCCTGCTTACAGAGGTAATTATTACCCGTAATAAATAATTCGCCAGTTTTTGGCCAAAGTTTATGCGCTATTTTTCGAGCCGAAATCAATCAGTTGCTGGCAGAAAACCTCAGGATGGGAAATAAACGGCGCGTGCGCGGCTTTTTCCACAATCGTGGACTGGCTGGCAGGCCACGCGGCATCGAGCAACGGCACAATTTTACGCGGCACCAATCCATCCAGCGCGCCATAGATACGTAACAGCGGTACCGTCAGCGCTTTCATCTCTTCACGCAGGTCGACCGTGCGTAATATCTCCAGTCCGGCATCCAGCACGGCACTGTCGGGAGCCGGCAGATCCAGCACCACGCTTTTCAGCAAGCGGGCATCCTGCCTGGCGCTTTCGGTGCCCAGCGTTTGCAAGGCAAGGAAACGCTCGACGGTGCGCTGAAAGTTTTCACTGAGCTGCTGCTGGAAACCCGCCAGCGTCTCAGGTTTGATGCCCGGCCAGCCATCTGCGGCAGAAAACGCCGGCGAGGAGGCGACGGTGATCAATCCGCTGACGCGTTCAGGATGCAATAAGGCCAGCTTGCTGGCGACCAGCCCGCCTAACGACCAGCCCAGCCACAGCGCTTTTTCCGGCGCCTGCGGCAACAGGGTGGCGACCATCTGCTCCACGCTCATTGGCGCAAAATCCCTGCTGCGACCGTAGCCCGGCAGGTCGACCAGGTGCAGACAAAAATGCGGACTCAGTCGCTCAACCACGTTTTGCCAGACATCGGCATTCAGCCCCCATCCGTGCAGCATCACAAGATTGCGATCGCCGGTGCCGATTGTCTGCCAGTAAAGCTGTGTCATCCGTTATTGTCCTGTTTTTGCCATGGAGGCCGCTATGCTACCAATGCCCACCACATGTTGGCTATGCCAGATGCCGCTGACGTTTGCCCATCACGGCATTTGCAGCGTTTGTCTGCGCCACCTTCCGCCGTTGCCCACCTGCTGTCCGCGCTGTGGCCTGCCGTCTGCCAGCGCCAGAAAGGAATGCGGCGCCTGCCTGCTGAAACCCCCTTACTGGCACCAGATGATTATGGTCAGCGACTGGCGACCACCGCTCAGTGACTGGGTGAAGCGGTTAAAATTTTACCAGGCCACCGCACTCTCAGCCATGCTGGCGAGGCTGCTTTTGCTAAGCTGGTTAGATGCGCGCCGGAAGCACAAGCTGCGCAGACCTGACCTGCTGCTCTGTGTACCCTTACACCCATCACGCGCCTGGCGACGGGGCTATAATCAGATGGATGACGTGACCCGCCATCTCGCCCGTTGGCTTAAATGCCGTTATGCCCTGGCGGGAATTTCCCGGCACAGGAAAACGCGGATCCAGCACCAGCTGCTGGCCACCGCCCGAAGACGAAATCTGCGTGGGGCGTTCAGGGTTGAAATTGCGGTGAAAGGCCTGCATATCGCATTAACAGATGATGTGGTCACCACCGGCAGCACCGTGGGAGAGATTAGCCGCATTTTGTTGGCCGCAGGCGCGGCCAGCGTGCAGGTATGGAGCCTGTGCCGAACCTTGTAGAGCGTCGGCGATGGGCGTAATATCGTTAATTAATTGTATAAACTATTGAGCAATCGCCATGATCCTAATTACTGATTCTGCGCAAGAGCACTTCGCAAAACTGCTGTCGAAACAGGAAGATGGCACACAAATCCGTGTATTCGTAATCAATCCAGGTACGCCAACAGCCGAATGCGGCGTCTCTTACTGCCCACCCGATGCAGTAGAAGCCACCGACACCGAACTGAAGTTTGAAAAGCTGTCGGCCTATATTGATGAACTCAGCGCCCCTTATCTGGAAGAGGCGGAAATCGATTTCGTTACCGATAACCTCGGTTCTCAGCTGACGCTGAAAGCGCCTAACGCCAAAATGCGTAAGGTGGACGATAATGCCCCGCTGATTGAACGCGTTGAGTACCAGCTCCAGGCGACCATCAACCCACAGCTGGCCAGCCACGGCGGTAAAGTCTCGCTGATGGAAATCACCGATGACGGTTACGCTATCCTGCAATTTGGTGGCGGCTGTAACGGTTGTTCTATGGTCGATGTGACCCTGAAGGAAGGCATCGAAAAAGAACTGCTGGTGGCTTTCCCTGAGCTGAAAGGCGTACGCGATCTGACTGAACACCAGCGCGGCGAGCACTCTTTCTACTGAGTGGCATTAACGGGCGGATCCTTCCGCCCGTTTTCATTTCCGGTTTTACTCCCCCGCTTTCTTAACGGATTTCCCGCTTAGCCCACCCGCCTTGCGCCTGCGATTAATATCCTTAATCAGCCGGTTAACCCGCACATCGGCAAACATCTCTTCCAGCGTCATGCTGAGCTTTCTGCGCCAGTTTGGGTATTGATCGGTGGTTCCGGGCACGTTGACCGGCTTATCCATATCCAGCCAGTCCTCCGGTTGCAGACCCAGAAGCGCACTGTTGCTGTCGGCAATAAATCGCTGCATCCCGCGATTCAACTCCGGAGTCATTTTCATCACGCTGGCTTTCTTGCCGTTGCTTTTAGACAGGCAGCCATATTGATGCAAGGCCGTCAGCAGAGCCTGCTTCTGTCTGGCGCGATCCTGATACAGCCGGTGCAGCACCACTTTGTCCGGGTAGAGCCCAAGCCGCTCCCCTAATACCAGATCGCCGGCATTCCAGAAGCCGCGCAGCGTTGGCAAGTCGTGGGTAGTGGCACTCGCCATCGACTGACGGGGCCAGGCGGCGGGTGAATGGTACTGGTCCATATTCTGCTGCTCGAAGTACAGCACCTTCCAGGAGTAGATACCGCCATCTCGCAGCAGTGAGACGATCTCCTTCGGCACCGTGCCCAAATCTTCGCCAATCACCATGCACTGATTGCGCTGGCTCTCCAGTGCGAGGATTGCCAGCAATTCTTCCACCGGATAGTAAACATAGGCACCGAAGTTGGCGGTTTCACCGTAGGGGATCCACCATAGCCGCAGCATCGACATCACATGATCGATGCGCAGCGCACCGCAGCTGGCCATATTCGCCCGAACCAGGTCGATAAATGGCTGATAGCCTCTGGCTGCCATAACGTGTGGATCCATCGGTGGCAGCCCCCAGTTTTGCCCCAGCGGCCCCAGAATATCCGGCGGCGCCCCAACGGAAGCGCCGAGGCAATACAGCTCCGGATCGCACCAGGTTTCCGAACCGCCTTCGGCCACGCCAACCGCCAGGTCACGGTATAAGCCGATCGGCATCTTGCGCTGCTGGCTCAGCTGCCAGCAGGCATCAAACTGCCGGTTTGCCAGCCACTGTAACCACAGCCAGAAGCGGATTTCACTCTCCTGCTGCTGGCAAAACTGCTGCACTTCTTTCGAGTGGGCCTGCTGCAAGGTCTTCGGCCACACGGGCCAGCCCCAACGATCGGGGTTGTCCGCCAGCATAATGCCATGCAGCGCATCATAGGCCGCCTGCCAGTAGAGGCTGCTACCGCCTTCGGCGATAAAATCCTCAAATTGCACCACGTCGGGATCGCTATTTTTGCGCTGGGTAAAATGCTGCCACGCATGACGCAGCCCGCTGATTTTCAGCTCGCCAACCCGTGCATAATCCACCCAGTCACTTTCACGGGCTTTGGCCAGCTGCTTTTGCGTGCCTTTTTGTTGCCACCAGCGTTGCGCCGCTTTGCCCTGCTGGAAATCCGGCACCTCAGCCACAGCGATATACAGCACGTTCAGCCAGCGCCGGGACGAGGGACTGTACGGGCTGGCGCTTTCCGGGTTCGCGGGATACAGCGAATGGATCGGATTCAGGCCGATAAACGCGCCACCCCGATCGGCCACTTCCGCCAGCAGGCGTTTTAAATCGCCGAAATCTCCCATTCCCCAGTTCTGTTCAGAACGCACGGTATACAGCTGAACGCAGGATCCCCACAGTTTTTTGCCCTGCAGCAACGGCTCAGGTTCATAGCAGCGCTTAGGGGCCACAATGATCCGGCACTGCCACTGCTTTCCAGCCTGCTGAAGATGCAGCTGATGGTAGCCGAAGGCCAGATTGGCCGGCAGCCGGATCGCTTCCCCACCGTTCACCGTTCCGCTGTGTTCCCGCCCGTTCTCCATCATCAGCTGCCACTGATATTCGCCCTTTCCACCGACCGGCAGTTGCAGCAAACGCTTACGAATAAACACTTTGCAGGCCGGTACCGGCCCGGGTTTTTCTTTGTGCTTCCCCGACATCGCCGCCAGCAGACGCTGACGGATGGCCACGCTGACCTCTTCCGCCTCACCACGGGCGTTGATGTATTTTGTGGCGATCCCGGCGGCGGCGGCTTCCTGTTCAAATTTCTTTTTGTCCATTGCGGCTCCTTAGCGCTTCGCCTGCCAGATACGCTGCTGATAATCGCGGATTGAGCGATCGGAACTGAACATCCCGGTACGGGCAGTGTTCAGGATGGTGGCGCGGGTCCAGGCTTCCCGATCGCGCCACAGGGTTTCCACCCGCTTTTGCGCCTCGATATAGCTGTTGAAATCCGCCAGCACCAGCCAGGGATCGCCGCCCTTATCCAGGCTGTGCAGCATCAGGTCGAAGGCATGTTTATCACCATCGCTGAAGAAGCCTTTTTCCAGCTCCTTCAGCAGGCCATCAAGATGCTTATCCTTCTTACGCAGCTTTTTCGGTGAATAGCCGCCCGCTTTCAGCGCCTTCACTTCATACACCGAGTTACCGAAGATAAAGATATTCTCTTCACCGACCTGTTCGGCAATCTCAACGTTTGCCCCATCCAGCGTGCCGATAGTTAACGCGCCGTTCAGCGCCAGTTTCATATTGCCGGTACCGGACGCTTCATAACCGGCAGTGGAGATCTGTTCGGAAAGGTCCGCCGCCGGGATCATCAATTCCGCCGCCGTAATCCGGTAGTCAGGGATAAACACCACTTTCAGCTTGTCGCCTACCAGCGGATCGTTGTTGATTTTCTCCGCCACTTTATTGATGGCGTAGATAATATTTTTGGCGAGGTAGTAGCCCGGTGCCGCTTTGGCACCAAACAGGAATACGCGCGGAACAACGTCTTTCTCAGGGTTTTCGCGCAGCGCTTTGTAGCAATGCAGGATGTGCAACAGACCCAGATGCTGGCGTTTGTACTCGTGCAGGCGTTTGATTTGCACATCGAACAGCGCATCCGGGCTGACCACAATGCCGGTCACCCGCTTGATATAGTCGGCCAGCCGCACCTTGTTATCGTGTTTGATCTGGCGATAACGCTTACGGAAGGCTTTATTATCGGCAAAGGGTTCTAGCCCTTTCAGCACATCCAGCTGATTGGCCCATTCGACCTTCAACGTCTCGTCGATCAGCCCGGCCAGCGCCGGGTTACACTGTTTTAGCCAGCGGCGCGGGGTGATGCCGTTGGTGACATTGTGGAATTTGTTCGGCCACAGCTGGTGATACTCGGGGAACAGATCTTTCACCACCAGCTCAGAATGCAGTGCCGCCACGCCGTTAACCGCAAAGCCACCGACCACGCAGAGGTTCGCCATCCGCAGCTGATGGTCGTAGAGCACCGCCAGCTTCTCCCACACCGCCTCTTCGCCAGGCCAGTGCTGCTCCACGACCTTTTTGAAGCGTTTGTTGATCTCGTTGACGATCATAAAATGGCGTGGCAACAGCGTGCGGAACAGTCGTTGATCCCAGCGCTCCAGCGCCTCCGGCATCAAGGTATGGTTGGTGTAAGCGAAGGTTCTGCTGGTGATGGCCCAGGCGTCGTCCCAGCTCATCTGATGATCATCGAGCAAGACGCGCAGCATTTCAGGAATGGCGATGGTGGGATGGGTATCGTTTAGCTGGATCACTTCATAATCCGGCAGCTCGGCGATATGGCGCCCGGCCAGATGATGGCGGCGCAGAATGTCGGCCACCGAGCAGGCACACTGGAAATACTGCTGCATCAGGCGCAGCTGCTTGCCTTCCTGATGGTTATCATTCGGATACAGCACTTTGGTCAGCTTCGCTGCGTCAATCCCCTGCTGTTCAGCCTTGAGGAACTTGCCGTCATTAAATAACGTCAGATCAAAGGGATGCGCATGCGTGGCCTGCCACAGTCGCAGTGGCTGAGTGATGCCGTTGCGATAGCCGGTGACGGGCAGATCCCAGGCCTCACCCCGCAGCGTAAACGCCGGTTCCCAGCGGGAGATACCGCCCTGTTTAACCACTTTACCGCCCAGTCCAACGTTCACATCCAGCGCCGCGTTATGGCGGAACCACGGATAGCTGTTGCGCTGCCAGTCGTCCGGCGCTTCAAACTGCTGGCCGTCAACAAAGGACTGGCGGAACAAGCCGTACTGATAGTTCAGCCCGTAGCCGATTGCCGGTTGTCCCACCGTCGCCATCGAATCGAGATAGCAGGCCGCCAGTCGCCCCAGCCCCCCGTTGCCTAATGCCGGATCGACCTCTTCTTCCAGCAGCTCGCTCAAATCGCACTGGTGCTTAGCCAGGCTGGCTTTGACCTCATCATACCAACCGAGATTCAGCAGGTTATTGCCGGTCAGCCTGCCGATTAAGAATTCCATTGAAATGTAGTTAACGTGGCGCTGTTTCCTGGTCGGTCTGGCCACCGGCAAGGCCGCCAGCATCTCGGCCAGTGCGCCGCTAAGGGCCTGCCACCATTGATGCTGCGTCATTTCACTGGCTGAAGCTAAACCAAGATGTTGCCACTGACGGGTAAGGGCCGCGTCAAAACGCGCCTGATTGAATTTCTGCTGCGACATACCGCTTCCTTATTAAAAGGGAAAAATGGCAAAGTGCAAACCGGCTTACGACTCTTACAGTTAAGACCGGAACAGAATAAATTGCTCGTTGAGGGAAAGATAAACTTGATACAAAAGAAGAAAGGAGAAAAGCGCGCGGCATCCTTGCCACAGTGTGCAGAGCCCGGGCGTTAGCACAGCTCCAGATGCACTTCGTGCTGCTCGATGGTCTGCATCACGCTCGGTGGCGGCGTCTCATCGGTAAACAGGTAGTCGATCAGGCTCATATTTCCCAGATTGACCATCGCGTTGCGGCCAAACTTGGAGTGGTCAGCGACCAGCATGACGCAGCGAGAGTTTTCAATAATCGCCCGCTTGGTGCGCACTTCGTGATAGTCGAAGTCCAGCAGAGAACCGTCCATATCGATGCCGCTGATCCCCAGAATGCCGAAGTCCAGGCGGAACTGAGAGATATAGTCGAGCGTCGCCTCACCCATAATGCCGCCATCACGGGTACGCACTTCGCCACCGGCAACGATCAGACTGAAATCGGGTTTCGACATCAGCAGCATCGCGACATTCAGGTTGTTGGTCACCACCCGCAGATTGCTGTGATTCAGCAACGCGTGCGCCACCGCTTCCGGCGTGGTGCCGATATCAATGAACAGCGACGCGCCGTCAGGGATCTGGCTGGCAACGCGCTGAGCAATACGCGCTTTTTCGGCCGACCACATCATCTTACGATCCTGCCAGGCGGTATTTTCCGAACTGGATGGCAGGGCAGCCCCGCCGTGATGACGTTGAATTTTATTCTGTTCTGCCAGGTCGTTCAGGTCGCGACGGATGGTTTGTGGGCTGACGGCAAAATGATCCACCAGCTCTTCCGTACTGACATATCCCTGACGACGCACTAATTCGATAATGGCGTCATGACGTTGCGTTTGCTTCACAAAACTCTCCTGTCCAGGCGTCCCTGCTGATGAATGCTTTAGGATCTTTTAACGTGTCGGGTATCAACAAATGCCATGGCCAGACCGACCAACAGGCCGGTAACGTGCGCGGCGTTGGCAATAGACAAGCCAAACCAGCCCATGTAGCCCACCACCAGCCAGACGACCGCGAAGGCCATCAGCCCACGTTCAAGGTAGATGCCACTTTGCGGGTCGCGCTCGCCTCTCAGCCACGCGTAGCCCATCAGGGCATAGACGGCGCCAGACAGGCCACCAAACATCACCCCACTGTATTTGGACTGCATCCAGCCACTGAGCAGCGCCGAGATCAGCAGGATGACAAACAGCTTGCCGCTGCCCAGCCTTTTTTCCACCGCGCCGCCCAGATACCACCACCACATCAGGTTAAAGGTGATGTGCAGGATCGAGAAGTGCAGCAGCGCATGGGTGAACCAGCGCCACAACTCAAAGTGCTGGTCTGCATCAGGCCAGGCCAGCAGGCTCATGACCGTCTGGTCGCCAAAAATCTGCATCAGCACAAAGACCACGATGCACATCACCATCACGGACAGCGTTAGCGGTCCGGCGCGCTCACGGATATTGGCCAACAGTGAGGAGCCCTGATAATGAATGCCGGACGAGGTGCTGCCTGAATGCCAGCTCGCCGCCTGATAGCGCGGGTGGTTCGGGTCGCGAATAAACTGGCTAAGTTCGTTTTCGACCAGATTGACTTTCGAATCATCATCCAGCCAAACCGTATAATGGTTATCGTGCTCCACACGCAGCTGGATGCCACGGGTTGCCATATAGTCCACAAAGGCTTGCGCCATGCGGGGGTTGGAGAATTCAGTGATGCGCATCATCGCCGTCGAAAGTCCCTGTTAATTAAAACGAAAGAACAGTATACCGCACTGTTTGAAGAGGGTCAGTTAAAGCGCAACGGCTTCCACCTGCTGCGGGAACACCACACGCCAGGCTTCAAAACCCCCATCAACGCTGAACACCTGATTAAATCCCTGGTTCAACAGATACTGCGCGGCACTTTTACTGCTGATGCCGTGATAGCACATCACCAGCACCGGCGTGTCGACATCCGACTGCGCGATAAAACCGGGCAGCGACTCATTGGTCAGATGAAAGGCCCCGCTGGCATGCGCGGCGGCATAACTCTGCGGATCGCGGATATCAACCAGCAGCGCGTTGTTGTCGGTCATCTGTGCCTGTGCCTGCTGCACGCTGATGCACTCAAATTGTTCCATGGTGGGTTCTCGTCAAAGTCAGACAAATCAGCCTTATTGTAACGCGAAGGTTGCCTGGAATAACCCGATATGTTGCAGGGTTAAGCGGCTTTTCTTTGCTCAATTATGTTACCTGCATCACGCATAAATGTTTTTATTCGGTTAACGCTGGCATCAATGTGCGAATACGATTATTATAATGCTCGAAAACGAACATTTAAGAACTATTCCGAACATCGGGGGAAGATGACGTGGAAACCAAAGATTTGATCGTAATCGGCGGCGGCATCAACGGCGCTGGCATTGCGGCTGATGCTGCAGGACGCGGCCTGTCTGTGCTGATGCTGGAAGCGCAAGATTTGGCCTGCGCGACCTCTTCCGCCAGCTCCAAACTTATCCACGGTGGCCTGCGCTACCTGGAGCATTACGAATTCCGTCTGGTCAGCGAAGCGCTGGCAGAACGTGAAGTGCTGTTGAAGATGGCACCGCACATCGCTTTCCCAATGCGTTTCCGTCTGCCGCACCGTCCGCATCTGCGTCCGGCGTGGATGATCCGCATCGGTCTGTTTATGTATGACCATCTGGGCAAACGCACCAGCCTGCCGGGCAGCAAAAGTTTGCGTTTTGGCTCAGATTCGGTACTGAAGCCTGAAATCGTGCGCGGTTTCGAATATTCCGACTGCTGGGTGGACGATGCGCGCCTGGTTGTGCTGAATGCACAGGAAGTTGAGAAGCGCGGTGGCGAAGTCCGCACCCGCACCAAAGTGACCCGCGCATGGCGTGAAAATGGCCTGTGGATGGTTGAAGCCGAAGATATCGACAGCGGCAAAACCTTCACCTGGCGTGCCAAAGGTCTGGTCAATGCCGCTGGCCCATGGGTTAAGCAGCTGTTTGATGATGGCCTGAAGCTGAAATCGCCATACGGTATTCGCCTGATTAAGGGCAGCCACATCGTGGTGCCACGCGTGCATACGCAGAAACAGGCTTACATTCTGCAGAACGAAGATAACCGTATCGTGTTTGTGATCCCGTGGATGGACGAATTCTCGATCATCGGCACCACCGACGTGGAATACAAAGGCGATCCGAAAAACGTCCATATCGACGACAACGAGACCGAATACCTGCTGAAAGTGTTCAACGGCCACTTTAAGAAGTCGCTGAGCAAAGAGGATATCGTCTGGTCTTACTCCGGCGTGCGTCCACTGTGCGATGACGAATCTGATTCACCGCAGGCGATCACCCGCGATTACACGCTCGACGTGCGCGATGATAACGGCCAGGCACCGTTGCTCTCCGTCTTTGGCGGCAAGCTCACCACTTACCGTAAGCTGGCTGAGCACGCGATGGAGAAATTGTCGAAGTACTATCCGAAAGCGGGCCCGGCCTGGACCAAAACCTGCGTGCTGCCAGGCGGAGATATTGCCGGTACGCGTGAAGATTACGCCGCCAGCCTGCGTCGCCGTTATCCGTTCATTACTGAAGGGATGGCCCGTCACTACGCCCGGACTTACGGTAGCAATACCGAGAAGCTGTTAAGCGGCGCGACCAGCCTGGAAGAGTTGGGCGAGCTGTTTGGTCACCACTTCTATGAAGCCGAACTGCGTTATCTGGTGGAAAACGAGTGGGTGCGTGAGCAGGATGATGCCCTGTGGCGCAGGACCAAAATCGGTATGTGGCTGAACGATGAGCAACGCGCCCGCGTTGGCGAATGGCTGGCTCAGCACGCGAAGAAACCGGCGCTGTCACTGGCTTCCTGATTCATCCCGTCGAGGTAAAGAAAAGGGGCAGAATGATTATTCTGCCCCTTTTGCATTTCTGCTTTTAACGCGCGGGATTACAACCGTACCGGTTTAATCCCCCAAATCTCATCAGCGTATTCCTGAATCGTCCGGTCCGAGGAGAAGTAGCCCATATTGGCGATGTTCAGCAGCGCCTTGCGGGTCCACTCATCCGGGTGACGATAAAGCGTATCCACCTTATCCTGGGTATCAACATAGCTGCGATAGTCGGCCAGCAGCTGGTAATGGTCGCCCAGATTGACCAGCGAATCGAACAGATTACGGTAGCGGCCCGGTTCCTGAGGACTGAAGGTGCCGGTGGCGATTTGCGTCAGCGCCTGATGCAGTTCCGCATCCTGCTCGTAAATCTTGTGCGCGCTATAGCCATTCTTGCGCAGCGCTTCGACCTGCGGCGTGGTGTTACCGAAGATAAACATATTCTCCTCGCCCACGTGCTCCAGCATCTCGACATTGGCACCATCCAGCGTGCCGATGGTCAGCGCGCCGTTCAGCGCAAATTTCATATTACTGGTGCCGGACGCTTCGGTCCCCGCCAGTGAAATCTGTTCCGAGAGATCTGCCGCCGGAATGATGATCTGCGCCAGACTGACGCTGTAGTTAGGCACAAAAACCACCTTCAGCCGGTTTCTCACCAGCGGATCGTTGTTAATGACCTTCGCCACATCGTTGATCAGGTGGATGATATGCTTCGCGGTGTAGTAAGCCGAGGCGGCCTTACCGGCAAAGATATTAACGCGCGGCACCCAGTCAGCATCAGGATCCTCTTTGATGCGGTTATAGCGGGTGATCACATGCAGCACGTTCAGCAGCTGACGCTTATATTCGTGGATGCGCTTGATCTGCACGTCAAACAGCGCGTGAGGATCGATAACCACCCCCATTTTCTGCGCAATATAGTCGGCCAGCCGCTTTTTGTTGTGCAGCTTGGCATCGCTGATCTGCGCCAGGAAGCTGGGGTAATCGATATGCTGCTTCAGCTCATCCAACTGGCTCAGCTCGGTACGCCAGGTGCGGCCAATCGCCTCATCCAGCACCCCGGAGAGTTCAGGATTCGCCAGCGCCAGCCAGCGACGCGGGGTCACGCCGTTGGTTTTATTGCAGAAACGGCCAGGGAACAGCGCGGCAAAATCCGCAAACAGCGACTGCACCATCAGATTGGAGTGCAGCTCAGAAACGCCGTTCACCTTGTGGCTGACCACAACCGCCAGCCAGGCCATACGAATTTTTCGGCCGTTGTTCTCATCAATGATCGAAATGCGTGACTGCAGATCCCAGTCGTCCGGGTAGTAATCCTGAATGGTTTTCAGGAAGTAATCGTTAATATCAAAGATGATTTGCAGATGGCGCGGCAGGATCTTGCCGATCATATCGACCGGCCAGGTTTCCAGCGCTTCGGTCATCAGCGTGTGGTTGGTATAGGAGAACACCTGACAGGTGACTTCAAACGCATCATCCCAGCTGAACTTATGCTCATCGATCAGCAGGCGCATCAGTTCCGGGATCGCCAGCACCGGGTGAGTGTCATTCAGGTGAATGGCAATCTTGTCGGCGAGGTTATCGAAGGTTTGATGCATCCGCCAGTGGCGGCTGAGGATATCCTGCACCGTGGCCGAGACAAGGAAATACTCCTGACGCAGCCGCAGTTCCCGGCCAGAATAGGTCGAGTCATCGGGATAGAGCACGCGGGACACGTTTTCCGAATGGTTCTTATCTTCCACCGCCGCAAAGTAATCGCCCTGGTTGAATTTCCCCAGATTGATTTCATTACTGGCCTGCGCTGACCACAGGCGCAGGGTGTTAGTGGCATCGGTGTCATAGCCCGGGATGATCTGGTCGTAGGCCATCGCCTGCACTTCTTCAGTTTCCAGCCAGCGCGATCGGCTGCCTTCCAGCTGGATACGTCCGCCGAAGCGCACTTTGTAGCGGGTATTAAAGCGCTGAAACTCCCAGGGATTACCGTATTCCAGCCAGTAGTCCGGGGACTCGGCCTGGCGACCATCAATGATATTTTGTTTGAACATGCCGTAGTCGTAGCGAATGCCATAGCCGCGGCCAGGCAATCCTAACGTGGCAAGGGAATCCAGGAAGCACGCAGCCAGTCGGCCTAAACCACCGTTCCCCAAACCCGGATCGCTCTCTTCTTCAATCAGGTCTTCCAGATTGAAGCCCATCTCCTCCAGCGCGGCCTGAGCATCATCGTACATGCCCATCGCCAGCAGCGCGTTGGAAAGGGTTCTGCCTACCAGAAACTCCATCGACAGGTAATACACCTGCCGCACATCCTGGGAAAGCTGCGCGCGGTTGGAACGCAGCCAACGCTCAACCATCCGATCCCTGACCGCCAGCAGCGTGGCATTCAGCCATTCATGCTTGTTGGCAATCGAGGGATCTTTACCGATGGTAAACATCAATTTATAGGCAATCGAGTGCTTCAGCGCATCGACGCTGAGCGTGGGAGCGGTATAGGTGAAAGGTGCGTTCATATCAAAATTCCCATAGCCATTACAACAGTCGTTGATAGAGATCGCGGTAGGCCACAGCGGCCACCTGCCAGCTAAAATCCATCCCCATCGCCTGACGCTGCACGTAGCGCCAAAGTGAAGGACGGGACCACAGTACAAAAGCACGGCGGATAGCCCTCAGTAAAGACCAGGCATTGCTGTCCTCAAAAACAAATCCGCTGGCCATGCCATCGGCGAGGTTTTCCAGCGAACTGTCATTGACCGTATCCGCCAGTCCACCGGTGCGCCTGACCAGCGGTAAGGTGCCGTATTTCAGGCCGTACAGCTGGGTCAGTCCACAGGGTTCAAAACGGCTCGGGACCATAATCACGTCGGCACCGCCCATAATGCGGTGGGAGAATGCTTCATGATAGCCAATCTGTACACCCACCTGGCCCGGATATTCGGCCGCCGCCGCAAGAAATCCTTGTTGCAGTACGGCATCTCCGGCGCCCAGTAATACCAGCTGTCCGCCCTGCTCCAGCAGGCCAGGCAAGGCTTCCAGCACCAGATCCAATCCTTTCTGTTTGGTCAGCCGGCTGACCACCGCAAAGACCGGGACCTTGTCATCAATCTTCAGGCCCATGGTGATCTGCAGCTGGCGTTTGTTCTCGACCTTGGCATCCAGCACATCGCGGTTATAGCGCGCGTTAAGCAGCAGGTCTTGCGCCGGGTCCCAGATGGCCGGATCGACCCCGTTGAGGATCCCGGTCAGCCGGCCCTCAAGCTGTCGCTGCTTCAGCAGATCTTCCATGCCGTAACCATACTCCGGCAGGGTGATCTCCCGGGCGTAAGTAGGACTGACGGCGGTAATATGGTCAGCATAAAACAGGCCGGCCTTCAGGTAAGAAATCTGCCCGAAGAACTCCAGCCCGAACATGTTGAAGAATGACCAGGGTAACTGGATGTCATCCATATGCTTGGCGGCAAACAATCCCTGATATGCCAGATTATGGACAGTAAATACCGATTTTGCTGGACGGCCACGAGCCGCCAGATAGGCGCAGGTTAGCCCGGCATGCCAGTCATGCGCATGGACCACCTCAGGTCGCCAGTAAGGATCCAGCCCACAGGCCAGTTCACAGCCAATCCAGCCCAGCAGCGCAAAGCGGAGATAGTTATCCGTATACGCGAACTGTGACTCGTCGTGATAAGGGCTGCCGGGTCTGTCATACAAACCCGGCGCATCTATCAGGTAAATCCCTACGCCATCAAACTGCCCATAGAGCAGCTCCACGTAGCCCGCGAACGTTTGCAGCCTTGCCACGACCTCTGTGTCCGGGATCCCTTTCTTTAAATCAGGGAAGCCTGGAAGCAGGACTCTGGTATCAATGCCTTCTGCAATTTGCGCCGCCGGTAATGCCCCAACAACATCAGCAAGCCCGCCGGTTTTAAGCAGCGGGAAAATTTCTGAACAGACATGTAAAACCTGCATTATCGGCTCCTTTACGGTGTGCTGACGCGGTCCTCCGCATCAAAAACCTTGCCCAGACTGAACTGCTTCTTAGTTAACTGCGCCAGCCCAATTTGGCCAGCATGGATCGCGTCACCAGTACGATCCCCTCTTCGGAACGGTAAAAACGCCGCGCATCGTCATCGGGATTTTCACCGATTACCGTACCCTCCGGCAGCTCGCAGGCTCGGTCAATCACACAGCGGCGCAGGCGACAGGATCGCCCCACGACCACATCCGGCGAGAGAACTGAGGATTCGATATTGCAGAAAGAGTTGATTCGAACGCGGGAGAACAGCACCGAATTCACCACCACCGAGCCGGAAATAATGCACCCGCCCGACACCAGCGAATTCATGGTCATACCGTGACTGCCTGAGCGATCCTGCACAAATTTCGCCGGGGGAAGCGGCTCCATATGGGTGCGGATCGGCCAATCGCGGTCATACATATCTAACTCTGGCGTCACCGAGGCCAGATCGAGGTTGGCTTTCCAGTAAGCTTCCAGAGTTCCCACATCGCGCCAGTAAGGCGGCGCGGTCTCATCACTTTGCACGCAGGAGATGCTGAAGGAGTGCGCCAGCGCCTCACCGGTGGAGACAATCTGCGGCAGAATGTCTTTACCAAAGTCATGGTTGGATTCGGGATTTTTAAGGTCTTCTTCCAGCAACTCATAGAGATAGTCTGCGGTAAACGCATAGATCCCCATGCTGGCCAGCGCCTGCGTTTTATCGCCCGGCATATGCGGCGGATCGGCCGGTTTTTCGAGGAATTCCACTACGCGGCTTTCATCGTTAACCGCCATGACGCCGAACGCGCTGGCTTCTTCGATCGGCACAGGCAGACAGGCGATGGTGCATTTGGCGTCATTTTCCACATGGTCCAGCAACATCCGCGAGTAATCCATTTTGTAGATATGGTCACCCGCGAGGATCACGATGTACTTCGCCTGATAACGACGAATAATATCGAGATTCTGCGTGACCGCATCCGCCGTCCCGCGATACCAGTGTTCCGTTGCCTGACGTTGCTGCGCAGGCAGCAGGTCGACAAACTCGTTCATCTCCTCGTTGAGGAAAGACCAGCCACGCTGGATATGCTGCACCAGCGTGTGGGATTGATACTGGGTGATCACCGCGATCCGCCGGATCCCGGAGTTCAGGCAGTTCGACAGCGCAAAGTCGATAATGCGAAATTTGCCGCCGAAGTGGACAGCAGGTTTTGCACGTTTCGCGGTGAGATCTTTCAACCGGGTACCACGTCCACCGGCAAGGATGAGGGCTACAGTTTGTGTCGGCAATTGTCTTGCCAGCATCAGGGGATCGTTCTTCTCTAATTTGATCATGTCTGACTCCTGTTATGATTGCTTTTGGAACACGCACACACCGTGGGCTGGTCCATGCCAGACAGTTATAAGGATCGGGTTATCATCCCCGGCGAAGGGTGGAATGGCATGCCATTCCCCTTGAGGCAGTTGTAAATCGCACACTTCTTCGGTGGCGTTAAACGTAATTAACCAGTTCTGAGACAGGCGAATTTGCAGACGATGCGCCCCGTTTCGCCACTCCTCAACGCTCAACGGCTGACCCGTGGGTCCCAGCCACTCAACGTTTCCATCCCCTTCCTGCCACCAGCTATCGCTCTGCAGCGCAGGGATCTTGCTGCGCAGATGGATTAAGGCGGCAGTGAAGTTAAACAGCCCGCTGTCATTGTTTTCCCAGTTAAGCCAGGTCAACTCGTTATCCTGACAGTAGGCGTTATTGTTGCCGTGCTGGCTGTGGCTGTGCTCGTCACCCGCTAACAGCATCGGTGTGCCCTGCGCCAGTAACAGCGTGGTCAGCATGGCGTGCACGCTGCGGCGGCGATGTTCAGCCACCAGCAACGGCGCGTTCAGCCCTTCCACACCGTGGTTGTGGCTGAAATTGCTGTTGTTGCCATCGCGGTTATCTTCACCGTTGGCTTCGTTATGTTTGTCGTTGTAGCAAACCACATCGCACAGGGTGAAACCGTCATGGGCGGTGATCAGATTGATGCTGGCCGACGGCAATCGCCCAGGCTGTTGGAACACGTCGCTGGACGCAGCAAAACGCTTCACCAACTCGCCATTGGAGATGTCGCCATACAGCCAGTACCGGCGCACAACGTCGCGGAAATGGTCATTCCATTCGGCAAACGGCGGCGGGAAGTTCCCCACCTGGTAACCGCCTGGCCCGATATCCCAGGGCTCAGCAATCAGCTTGCAGGCCGATAACAGGGGATCGGCCTGGATTGCCTGGAACATCTCCGCATCGCGCTGGTATTCCGGCGTACGGCCTAAGATGGTGGCGAGATCGAAGCGGAAGCCATCGACGTGGCACTCCTCCACCCAGTAACGCAGGCAGTCCAGCGTCCAGGTCATCACTTTCGGATGGCTGATGTTCAGCGTGTTGCCGCAGCCGGTCCAGTTCTGATAGCCACCCTGATCGTCGAGCCAGTAATAGCTTTTATTGTCGACACCGCGTTTGGACAGCGTCGGGCCGGTCTCTTCCAGCTCGGCGGTGTGGTTAAACACCACGTCGAGGATCACTTCGATGCCCGCCGCATGCAGCGCCTTCACCGCCTGCTGGAACTCATCGCGCGGATGCACCCCGTTAACGCCGGAGGCATAACGCGCATCCAGTGCATAAGGCGCCAGCGGGTTGTAGCCCCAATAATTGGTCAGCCCAAGGCGCAGCAAACGCGGCTCGTGAGCAAAATACGCCACCGGTAACAGCTCCAGACTGGTGATGCCGAGGCGTTTGAAATAGCTGATCATCACCGGATGGCCCAGCGCCGCATAGGTACCCTGGATCTCCGCAGGAATGCCCGGATGGCGCTTGGTCAGCCCACGAACGTGCGCTTCATAGATCACGGTCGAGCCCCAGGGCACGCGCGGTGGCTGGTCATCTTCCCAGTCAAAATCATTGGCCAGCACCACGCTTTTCGGTGCCACTGCCGCGCTGTCTTCGCAATTCATCTCCGTTTCACCGCACTGGAAACGCGGATCGTCGGTGACTTCGCCTTCCACTTCGCGGGCGCAGGGATCGACCAGTAATTTATTGGGATTGAAGCGGTGTCCGGCATCGGGCTGCCACGGGCCATACACCCGGTAGCCATAGCGCTGGCCGGGTTTTATCGCCGGCAGATAGCCATGCCAGATATCGCCGGTATGCCCCGGTAAATCCACGCGTGTTTCCTGGCCCTGCTCGTCAAACAGACAGAGCACCACGCGCTCTGCATGCTGTGAGAACAGCGTAAAGTTCACGCCTTTGCCGTCGTAATCAGCGCCGGAAGGCGTGGCTTTGCCAGGAAGCACGGGGCTCATCACGCCTCCCTCGCCAGCCAGACGGTGGACAGCGGCGGCAAGGTCATGCTCACCGAGTGTTCACGATTGTGGCTGGGCTGCGGATCGCTGTGGATTGCGCCCTGATTACCGGCATTGCTGCCGTGATAATGGCTGGAGTCGGTGTTGAGCACTTCCCGCCAGCTGCCCGCGCCGGTGACGCCAAAGCGGTAGTTCTCACGGGTGACCGGCGTAAAGTTGCTGACAACCATCAGCTCGTTGCCCTCGCGATCGCGGCGCACAAAGACAAACACCGAATTTTCGAAATCGTCCACCACCAGCCATTCGAAGCCCATCGGGTCGAAGTCGAGCTGATAGAGCGCGGGATGGGCACGGTAGGTGTGGTTTAAATCGCGTACCAGCCGCTGCACGCCGTTATGCCAGTTGTCGTGCCCTTCCAGCAGATGCCAGTCGAGGCTGACGTCATGGTTCCACTCTTTGCCCTGCGCAAACTCGTTGCCCATAAACAGAAGCTTTTTGCCGGGGAAGCCGAACATCCAGCCGTAGTAAGCACGCAGGTTGGCGAATTTTTGCCAGGCATCGCCCGGCATGCGGTCCAGAATCGATTTCTTGCCGTGAACCACCTCATCGTGCGACAGCGGCAGCACAAAGTTTTCGGTGGAGTTATAGAGCATGCCAAAGGTCAGGTTGTTGTGGTGATGCTTGCGATGCACCGGATCCAGCTTCATATAATCCAGCGTGTCGTGCATCCAGCCGAGATTCCACTTGTACCAGAAGCCCAGACCGCCCATTTCCGGCGGACGTGAGACGCCAGGGAAATCGGTCGACTCTTCGGCTACCGTTACCGAGCCCGGTGCGGCGGAGCCCAGCGTGCGGTTGGTGTAGCGCAGGAAGGCGATAGCTTCCAGATTCTCTCTGCCGCCCAGGTGGTTAGGCACCCATTCCCCTTCGGCACGGCTGTAATCGCGGTAGATCATTGACGCCACCGCATCGACGCGCAGCCCGTCAATGCCGAAGCGCTCAATCCAGTACAGGGCGTTGCCCGCCAGATAATTGCTGACCTCGCGGCGGCCGAAGTTGTAAATCAGCGTGTTCCAGTCCTGATGGTAGCCTTCGCGCGGATCGCCGTGCTCGTACAGCTCGGTGCCATCAAACTTTGCCAGGGCAAAGTCATCGGAAGGGAAATGGCCCGGCACCCAGTCGAGCAGCACGTTCAGCCCGGCTTCATGCGCCGCGGCAACGAAGTTACGGAAGTCATCACGGGTACCAAAACGCCGGGTTGGCGCGTACATGCCGGTCGGCTGATAGCCCCAACTGCCATCGAACGGATGTTCGTTAATCGGCATCAGCTCAAGGTGGGTGAAGCCCATCTCTTTGGCATAGGGCACCAGCTGTTCGGCCAGCTCTTTGTAGCTCAGCCAGAAATTGTTATCGGTGTGCCGACGCCATGACCCCAGATGCACCTCATAAATCGAGATCGGTTGGTCAAAATCATTGGCGCGACGACGGGCCTCCGGCATCTCGGTTTTCGGGGGTATCCCACAAATCATCGAGGCACTGTCCGGCCGCATCTGCGCTTCAAATGCATAGGGATCGGCCTTCAGCCGCAGCTGACCGTGCAGATCGATAATTTCGAATTTATACAGCTGCCCGTGGATCGCGCCGGGAACAAACAGCTCCCAGACGCCAATCTCCTGGCGAAAACGCATCGGATGGCGACGGCCATCCCAGAAGTTGAAATCACCCACAACCGAGACGCGCTGGGCATTCGGCGCCCAGACGGAGAAGCGCGTGCCGATAACGCCATCAATCACGTCCGCATGGGCGCCCATAGTTTCGTACGGGCGAAGGTGCGTGCCTTCAGCCAACAGCCAGCTGTCCATTTCCGCCAGCAGTGGACCAAAGCGGTAGGCATCATCAATCAGGTTTTGCTGACCATGCCAGGTGACGGCCAGCTGGTAGCGGAAGGGGTTTTTACGTCGTGGAACCACGCCGTGGAAAAAACCACGGGAGTCCAGGCATTCAAGCTGAGCGCATTTGCGCCCGGTATTGGTTTCAATCACCCAGACTTCGGTTGCATCAGGCAGCATTGCCCGTACTTCGAGGCCGCTCTCGGTCTGATGCATACCAAGGAACGAAAATGGGTCTGCATAGTGGCCGGAAATTAATTCATTAATAAGCCGACGATCCGTAAGCTCGGACATGACTTTCTTCCCTTGATGGTTGGCAGGCAATCTCTTGTTACCCCAAAAAGGCAACGAATGCTCTGCTCTTTATTGAACCAAAAGCACGCTGACCGGAAAGGTAGCCATCCAGTGCGAAAACCGCCGCAGCGTGCGACAACTTCATCAGATAAGGTAAAGCGTTTCGGGCCGTGTCCCGCAAGCAGTCCCGGCCCGTTATGTTTCAATGATATTTTTAAGCATAGCCAGGGCGCGGCTAAAGCCAGCACCGAAAACATAAAAATATGCCTTTCAGATCAAACTTTCGGAGATTGGTGACGGACAAGTCGGAAAACGCGGGAGGGAAAGCGCAGCAGGAGGCGGATGGCAAATAAAACACCCCGCTGCCAGAGGCGAACGGGGTGTGGGTAACGCGGCGTTTAAGGTTTAGCCAACCAGCAGACGCAGCATGCGACGCAGCGGCTCAGCGGCACCCCATAGCAGCTGATCGCCGACGGTGAAGGCAGACAGATATTCCGGCCCCATATTCAGCTTACGCAGACGCCCTACCGGCGTTTTCAGCGTACCGGTCACCGCAGCAGGCGTCAGCTCACGCATGGTCAGCTCGCGGTCGTTTGGCACCACGTGGACCCAGTCGTTATGGGAAGCCAGCAGCTGCTCCACTTCTTGCAGCGGCACGTCTTTTTTCAGCTTCAGCGTGAAGGCCTGGCTGTGGCAGCGCAGCGCCCCAACGCGAACGCACAGTCCATCGACCGGGATCACGCTGGCTGGCTGCAGTATTTTGTTGGTTTCGGCCTGGCCCTTCCACTCTTCGCGGCTCTGACCATTTTCCAGCTGCTTGTCGATCCACGGGATCAGGCTGCCAGCCAGGGGCACGCCGAAGTTATCGGTCGGCAGCACGCCGCTGCGGCCCATCTCGGTCACTTTACGCTCGATGTCGAGGATCGCAGAGGCCGGGTTCTGCAGCTCTTTCGCCACGTGGTTATGCAGCATGCCCATCTGCGTCAGCAGTTCACGCATGTGACGTGCGCCGCCGCCGGAGGCCGCCTGATAGGTGGCCACTGAAGCCCACTCCACCAGGTTGTTAGCAAACAGGCCACCCAGCGACATCAGCATCAGGCTGACGGTACAGTTACCGCCGGCGAAGGTTTTGATGCCTTTGTCCAGGCCCTGATGGATAACGTTATGGTTGACCGGATCGAGGATAATCAGCGCATCGTCGTTCATACGCAGGGTTGAAGCGGCATCAATCCAGTAACCCTGCCAGCCGGCAGCACGCAGTTTTGGATAGATTTCAGTGGTATAGTCGCCACCCTGACAGGTAATAATAATATCCAGCGCTTTCAGCGCCTCGATATTGAAGGCATCCTGCAAGGTTCCGGCAGACTGCCCGCCAAACTCAGGGGCCGGCTGGCCGTGCTGAGAAGTCGAGAAAAAGACCGGGCGGATCACGTCGAAGTCACGTTCTTCTACCATGCGCTGCATAAGAACGGATCCAACCATGCCACGCCAACCGATAAGTCCTACTGATTTCATGATGCACCTGCTGCAGACCACTGGCTTGCCCGGCCAGTCAATGGCGGGGGGAGAGTAGACCTGACCTGTTAAAGTTATAAGAAAGAAGTATGGTTAACACCTTACAAAATGCTGCAAAAGTGGCAAGTGAATTAAATCGATTATCGGCAAATTTTTAGCAATATCGCTAATATACCCGTAATAATTCAGCAAACGGGCAGGCGGATAGCGCCAGACCTGTCGGCTGGAAAATGCAGGGTATTGGCCGCTAACGGCGCTTAACAGAGATGGATACGATGACTGAAATGATCTCAGCAACGATATTATTGTTGCTTATTATGGATCCGCTGGGCAATTTGCCGATTTTTATGTCGGTTTTGAAGCATCTGGAGCCTAAACGTCGACGGGTGGTGTTGATTCGCGAAATGCTGATCGCGCTGGTGATCATGCTGCTGTTTCTGTTTGCCGGCGAGAAAATCCTCGCCTTCCTGAATCTGCGCACGGAAACCGTGTCGATTTCCGGCGGCATCATTCTTTTTCTGATCGCCATTAAAATGATCTTCCCTTCGCATGAAAGTAGCAGCAGCGGATTGCCTGCCGGCGAAGAACCCTTCCTGGTGCCGCTGGCCATTCCGCTGGTGGCAGGCCCGTCGCTGCTGGCCACCCTGATGCTGCTGTCGCATCAGTATCCCGATCAGATGACGCATTTGGTCGGCGCACTGATGATTGCCTGGGGCGCAACGGTATTTATCCTGCTGATGTCCGGCGTATTTTTACGGCTGCTGGGGGAGAAAGGCGTTAACGCGCTGGAAAGGCTGATGGGCTTGATTCTGATTATGCTGGCGACCCAGATGTTCCTCGATGGTATCCGGGCCTATCTGAAGATTTAAACAAAAAGGGCGCTCATTGAGCGCCCTTCTGCTATTCAGCTGCCCATCAGGACAGCAGCTCGAAGGCAATCATGCCGACGATAGCGCCGACGGTCCCCAGAATGGTTTCCATCATCGTCCAGGTTTTCAGCGTCTGGGCTTCCGTTGCGCCGGTAAAGCGGCCGAACAACCAGAAACCGGCGTCGTTAACGTGGCTGAAGATAATCGAACCCCCGGCGATACAGATCGACAGCGCTGCCATCTGCGCGCCTGAATAATGCAGCGGCTCAATCACCGGCATAATCAGGCCAACCGTGGTCAGGCAGGCAACCGTTGCTGAACCCTGAATGATGCGCACCGCACCGGCCAGAATAAAGCACGCCAGCGCCACCGGCAGACCCGCGCCGGTCAGCGCGTTACCCAGTGCCGGACCAACGCCCGAATCCACCAGCACCTGCTTGAACACGCCACCGGCACCAATCACCAGCAGGATAATCCCGGCAGGTTGCAGCGCGCTGCCGCAAATCTGCATCACCCGCTCTTTATCCATCCCCTGACGGTACGCCAGGCCATAAATCGCCACCAGGCACGCCAGCAGAATGGCGATAAACGGGTGGCCAATGAACTCCAGCCACTCGTACAGACGCGTGCCGGGATCGGTAAAGCGGGCACCAATGGTTTTCAGTCCCACCAGCACCAGCGGGAACAGGATCAGCGACAGGCTGAAGCCAAACGAGGGTAGCTTGCTCTCATCAAAATCCGGATGGGTGGTTTCGGTGGGCAGCGTGAAGGTCACGTGACGGCTGATAAAGTTACCGAACAGCGGACCGGCAATCAGCATGCTTGGGATCGCCGCGCACACGCCCAGCAGGATCATCCAGCCAAAGTCGACGTGCATCTGCGAGGCCAGCAGCATCGGCGCAGGGCCGGGGATCAGGAAGGCCGCGGACGCCGCCACGCCGGCAAACAGCGGAATAACCAGCTTCACCAGGTTGTCGTTGGTCCGACGCGCCACGGCAAAGGCAATGCTTATCAGCAGCACGATCGCCACTTCAAAGAACAGCGGCAGCGCGCAGATTAAACCGGCCACGCCCATCGCATAGTGCGCGCGGCTCTGGCCAAAGGTCTTCAGCATCTTGATGGCGATCTGATCGACCGCGCCCGTTTCATGCAGAATTTTGCCGAACATTGCCCCCAGCGCAACCACAATCGCGAGGAATCCCAGCGTGCCACCCATGCCTTTCTGCATGGTGTCCGCAATTTTATCGAGCGGCATACCGGAGAAGATCCCGGCCCCGACAGAAACTAACATCAGAGCGACAAAGGCGTGCATACGCGCTTTCATCACCAGGAACAGCAGCAGTAAAACAGAACCCGCTGCGGTCAAAACCAGTGTTGCAGTAGCCATTACATCCAACTTATTTTTTTATCGCGCCTTCGATAGTGGTAATGGTCGCAGCCACAACCTCATCCAGCGTCTGATTAATGTCCACGACCAGCACATCGCGCTCATCAGTGCCCGGCTCTTCCAGCGTGGAAAACTGGGTGACCAGCATTTGCGGCTTGAAGAAGTGCCCTTTGCGCGCGCGCAGACGGGATTCAATGGTGTCGAAATCGCCCTGCAGATAGACGAAGGACAGGTTGTCGTTGCCTTTGCGCAGGATGTCGCGGTAACTCTTTTTCAGCGCCGAGCAGACAATCAGCGAGATGTCGTTGGTGCGCTGCATGGCGAACGCCGCATCGTTGATCGCTTCCAGCCAGGGTTTACGGTCATCATCATTGAGCGGATGGCCTTCAGACATTTTCTCGATGTTGGCGCGAGGATGAAGAAAATCCCCGTCAAGGAACGCCGCCTTCAACTGGTGTGCAACGGCGTTGGCAACAGCTGATTTGCCGCTTCCGGATACGCCCATCAACACGAACACGTGATTGGACGAAGGGGATGTTTTCATTATTTATGCTCCGGCAGAGAAGTCTATGGAGATGGCCGTTCTGGGTCAGCCCAATTTGTTATCGGTAACATTGTCTGGACGGCCGTCCGCTAAGGCAACAGCTGGGGAGGAAAAAGCTGGTAAATGTGAAGTAGCTCAAAAAAATGACAGTTTCAGAGTGATGGCGGCACAAAGGGACAACTTTCATCCACAGCGCGCGGGCAGCAAACCCTCTTGCCCACACGCAGTGGATAAATCCGCCCTGCCGTCAGATACTGCCACCTTCCGAAATGGTAAAGCCGACATTCACCTGTTTGGCGTCGCGCGACTCACCGCGGATGCTGGACAGCAGCAGTGCGGCAGATTCACGACCCATTTTTTCACGCGGTGTCACCACCGTTGCCAGTTCAGGTGTTACCACCTGAGTAATATCATGGCCGTGAAAACCGGCAATCGCCATTTCCTGGGGCACCCGCAATCCCTGACGCTGGCATTCGAACATCGCGCCGACCGCCAGGTCATCGTTGGTACAAAACAGGCTGTCGGTGTCGGGATAGCGGCGCTGGGCTTCCTTCAGCAGGGTTGCGCCCATCGAGAAAGAGGACGCCTCTTCCATCATGATGCTGCGCGGCTCCAGGCCGGCTTCCCGCATCGCCTTCTCGTAGCCCTGCTGCTTAAGCAAGGTACGCTCATCCAGGCGGGCGCCAAGGTACACCGTACGGCGATGGCCTTTCTGCAGAATGGCATGGGTCATTTGCCGCGCGGCTTCGACGTTATCGAAGCCGACCGCCATATCCAGGCAAGGCGACACCGAATCCATCATTTCCAGCACCGGGATACCGGCGGTTTCCAGCATCCGCAGGCTGGCGGCGGTGTGGGTGCGTTCGGTGAGGATCAGGCCATCAATGTTCCAGGCCAGCAACGAGCGGATTTGCAGCTCTTCTTTTTCCGCACTGTAGCCGAAGTGGCCCAGCATGGTCTGGTAGCCCGCGGCATCGGTTACCGCTTCAATGCCGCGCAGCACATCGGCGAACACCTGGTTGGTCAGCGAGGGAAGCAGCACGCCAATGGCGCGACTGGTGGAATTAGACAAAATATCGGGGGCTTTATTGGGGATGTAACCCAGCTCATCCAGCGCCTCGGCAATCCGGCTCTGTAAGGCAACAGAAACCTGATCGGGATTACGCAGATAGCGGCTGACGGTCATTTTGGTGATGCCCACACGATCGGCAACATCCTGTAATACCGGTCTTTTCTTCTTCATTATTGTAAAGGGTCAGGGGAGAGATGAAGAGAGTGTAACAAAATTGAAAGGGAAACGGTGAAGGGTGCGGTAAACCGCACCCAAAGTGTGACGGACTTAAACAGCAGGCAGATCGAACAGCAGGATTTCGGCATCGCTACCGGCTTCAATCGCCAGAGCCGCTTCGTCCCAGACCGCAAACGCATCGCTGGTGGAGGCTTTTTCACCGTTGACGGTGACATCCCCTTTCACCACCTGGATCCAGATACGGCGTCCGGCTTCAATTTCCACAGCGCCCTGTTCGCCCTGCTTCAACGCCCAACGCGAGAGCGTCATATCCTGGAACACTTTCAGCGAACCGTCACGAGCATCGGGAGACAGCACCAGCTGGCGGCCCTGCACGTCATCGAAGCGGCGCTGAGCATAGCGCGGCTCGATGCCGGTTTTTTCCGGGATAATCCAGATCTGATACAGGTGCAGCGGCACCTCTTTGCTGGCGTTGTACTCAGAGTGACGCACACCGGTACCGGCGCTCATAATCTGGAACTCACCCGCCGGGATCTGCTCTTTGTTGCCCATGCTGTCTTCGTGCTCAACCGTACCGGACAGCACGTAAGTCAGGATTTCCATGTCTTTATGCGGATGGGTACCAAAACCCTGTCCACCGTCGATCACATCTTCGTTAATCACCCGCAGCGCCGAGAAGCCCATAAAGTTGGCGTCATGATAGCTTGCGAAAGAAAATGTGTGGTAGCTGTCCAGCCAACCGTGGTTAGCGTGACCGCGATCTTGTGCTTTGCGTAGATAAATCATGTTCAATCCTCCTCAACGTTTTCACATAGTCTGGACCTGTTCTGGAGGGGATGATAGCGGATAAAATTGTCTCCTCTGTTCAAATTATTCGATGGAATTGAGAGCAGTTAAACAGACAATTTGTCGCTGGATTGCGGCGGAGGTAAACGGCAGGCAAAAAAAAAGCCAGCACCCGAGCTGGCTAAATAATACTTGGAAGCAATGTGAGCAATGTCGTGCTTTCCCGATGGTCCGTGAAGCCTATGCCGGGAACGCATGACAATAATAATCATTATCATTCGCACTTGTAAAGCATTTTTTTGCTTGATTTATCGGCTAAAGGCCATGATCTTAAAGAGGATTAGCGGAAAACAAGGAGCAGGGAAATGAGTGAGATCGTTATACGTCATGCCGAACCGACTGATGCTGAGGCGCTTTTTCGCATCCTCAGTCAGCCCGAAACCTATCGCGATACGCTCCAGCTTCCGCATCCCTCGCAGCAAATGTGGCAGCAGCGGCTGGACTCGCCGAAAGAGGGTCAGCAGCGGTTTGTCGCCTGCATTGATGGCCAGGTGGTGGGCGATCTGACGCTGGAAGTGAACACCCGGTTACGTCGTCGTCACACCGCATCGTTTGGCATCTGCGTCGATGTTCATCATCGCGGCAAAGGCGTGGCTTCAGCGCTGATGAAAGAGATGATCGTCCTTTGCGATAACTGGCTGAGCATCGAACGCATTGAGCTGACGGTGTTCGCTGATAATGCCACGGCGATTGCCCTCTATCAGCGCTTCGGCTTTGTTACCGAAGGCGTTGCCCGCCGTTTTGCGGTCCGCGAGGGTCAGCAGGTGGATGCGCTGTTTATGGCGCGTCTTAAAAATGCGCCATCGCCGGTCTAAACATTGAACGGCGTGGCCACGATCACCCGTGAAAACGCCGTTTGCTGCGCTTCTTCCGCCGGCAGGAAACCATGAAAACGCAGGATGGCACTGAACGCCGTGCGCGCATCCTCCCGCAGATCGTGGTCAATTACCGCGTCCAGCTTCTCCGCCGTCAGTAACTGGCGGTTCTCCTCATCCAGATCGTGGCCAATAAAGACTTTCACCTCACGATCCATCGCCGCAAAGGCCCGCAGGATGGCGCTGTTGCCGCCGCCAACGCTGTAAACGGACTGGATGGTGCTGTCCTGTTCCAGCGCTGCGCACATCTGGGTAAAGGTCAGCTGATCGATGCCATAGCCTTCGCTGACCGCGACGGTATTCAGCCAGGGCGCGCGTTGTTGTAGCGTCGCCATAAACCCTTCCATACGCTGCTCTTCGCCGCGAAATCCCGCGCTGCTTAGCGCCACAGCCACCGTTTGTGCCTCAGCCGGCAGCCAGCGCGACATCAGCCAGGCCGCCGTTCGCCCTGCCCCTTCATTGTCCATGCCGACATAACGAATGCGCTCGCTGTGCGGCAGGTCGGTGACCAGGGTTACCACCGGGACGCGCAGCGCGGCCAGTTCGGCAACCGCGCTTTCCAGCAACGGATGGTCACTGGCCTTTAGCAGCACGCCGTAGCTGTCATTGCCACAGCGGCGCAGTTCACGCACCAGCTCTTCTGGCGTGGTTTCCTCAACAATATGGCAGCGCAGAGTCAGCCGGAACGGCGCAAAGCTTTTTATCTGGCTGAGCAGCGCCGCCAGCGTCAGCGAGCTGAAGCGCTCAGGCGCATGCATCACTAAATCGATCGGCAAGGTACGGCCGCTGGCCAGGCTGGCGCGCTGCTGCAACTCCAGATCGCGGATGGCCTGCGCAATCCGCCGTGCGGTGCGCGGATGCACGCTGCCCCGCTGGTGCAGCGCCCGATCGACCGTGGCTTTACTGACGCCCGACTGGGCCGCGATTTGCTTAAGTGAAAACGGGTTAGCCATAAATTGAGGTCTTTTTGAGGTTATGCCGACGTATTGTTAATCAAATGTAATTGCTAAGGTCAGGGTCAGCAAGTGAACAGACCTTACCTCCCCCGACAAAAAGAAAGGACAAATAATGAGCCTGACTGAAAGCACTATCTTCAACAATAAGGTGTTCGTGGTCACCGGTGGCACCCAGGGACTGGGCGCGGCGGTGGCCCAGCTGCTGGCGAAGCGTGGCGCGCGCGGCATCGTGATCTGCGGACGCAATACCGACGCCGGACGCCAGCAGGTCGAAACCCTGAGCCACTCCGGCTGTGAAGCGATCTTCGTCGAAGCCGACATCAGCTCACCGGCCGCCTGCGAAAAGGTGGTCGCCGCGGCAGAGTCCTGTTTTGGCACGCTGCACGGGTTGGTTAACTGCGCGGGCATGTCCGATCGCGGCACCATCCTCGACACCTCGCCGCAACTGTTCGACGCCATTATGGCGGTCAACGTGCGGGCGCCCTTCTTCCTGATGCAGGCGGCGATCAAGCTGATGATCGCCAAAGGCGTTGAGGGCAGCATCGTCAATATCATCACCATGACTTCACACGGCGGCCAGAGCTTTCTTAGCGCCTATGCCGCGTCAAAGGGCGCGCTGGTGACGCTGACCAAAAACGTTGCCTTCAGCGCCATGCGTAACCGCATCCGGGTCAATGGCCTCAACATCGGCTGGATGGATACGCCACATGAGGACGATATCCAGCGGCAATACCATCAGGCAGAAGACGGCTGGCTGGAAAAAGCGGAGCAGCAGCAGCCCTTTGGCCGCCTGCTGAAACCGACTGAAGTTGCCCGTGGCGTGGCTTTCCTGCTCTCCGAAGAGTCAGGAATGATGACCGGCGCGGTGATCGACTTCGATCAGTCGGTGGTTGGCTGTGGTGATAACGGTGGCTTCCAGCCATCCCATGCGTTGACGCTGTGAGGTGCCCAATGACTCAGATTTATATTAATGACAGCCAGATTTCGCTGGATGATTTCGCTACCCTCTGTGCGCAGACCTTGCCGAAGGGCGACTTCCCGCTGGCCCGCTCCGCCGAAAAAAACGTGCTGATTTACCACCGTGACGATCTGCTGAAAGCCGCAGAAACCGACCGCCAGAAGCTGCTGGCCGAGCTGCATCGCGCATTATCCAGTGGGCCCGGCGTGTTTGTGGTGCAGGGTTTGTATGAAGACCTTTCCGCCGTGGATCGCAGCAGCACGCTGTTTGAGGAAATTCTCGCCAGTGAAGCCGCCAGCGGCGGCGGTGGCGATCACTTTGCCAAAGCCGGCAGCAATGGCCGTATCTGGAATGCCCTGCAAAAGGTGGCGGAGCGCGATGCCGATGCGTTTATCGATTACTACAGCAACCCCTTACTGGCGCTGATTTGCGAAGCCTGGGTGGGGCCTGGTTATGAAATGACGGCGCAGGTGAATCAGGTGCGTCCGGGTGGCAAAGCGCAGCAGCCGCACCGCGATTACCATCTGGGTTTTCAGGTTAATGAGGTTGTCGCCCGCTTCCCGCTGCCGTTGCAGATCCTGTCGCAATATCTGACGCTGCAGGGTGCGGTCGCCCACAGCGACATGCCGTTGGAATCTGGCCCCACGCAGCTTCTGCCGTGGTCACAACAGTATGCCGAAGGCTATCTGGCCTGGCGCGATCCGCGCTTTATCGCCTTCTTCCAACAGTACGCCATTCAGCTGCCGCTGAAAAAAGGCGATGGGCTGTTCTTCAATCCGGCGCTGTTCCATGCCGCCGGCAACAACGTCACTGCGGATCATATTCGCACCGCCAATTTGCTGCAGGTCTCGTCGGCCTTTGGCAAAACGATGGAAAAAGTGAATCACGTCAAGGTGCTGGAGGCGATCTATCCGGCCTTGCTGAGCAAAACCCTGAGCGACGCACAGCTGCACGCGGTGGTGGCCGCGAGTGGTGAAGGCTATTCCTTCCCCACCAATCTGGATACCGATCCGCCATTGGGTGGGCTGGTGCCGAAGACTCAGCAGCAGTTGATTCTGGAGGCGTTGCAACAGGGCTGTTCAGGCGGGGCGTTTAATCAGCTGCTCGCCGCACATGAACGAAAAAGAGAGGCGTAAGCGCCTCTCAGGAAGGAACGTGCAGAACCCCCGACCGCCGGGGGTTCTCAGCCGGTCAGTAACCCGCCGTTAAATCATCAATGGTGCGCGGATCGGATGCGCCATACAGCATGCCGTCCGGCCCAATCATAATGCTCTGCGTGCTGCCCATCGCCGGCATCACCTTCACATGCTGACCTTTGGCTTCCAGCAGTTTCAGGCTGTCCGGGCTGAAGCCCTTTTCAACCCGCAGCTGATCCGGCAACCACTGGTGATGGAAGCGTGGTGCGTTGGTCGCTTCAGCGATATTCATCCCGTAATCGATGCTGTTGACCACCATTTGCAGCACGGTGGTGATTATGCGGCTGCCGCCAGGGCTGCCGGTCACCAGCCAGGTTTTGCCATCTTTCGCCACGATAGTCGGCGACATTGATGACAACGGTCGCTTATACGGCCCCACCGCATTGGCTTCGCCGCCCACCAGGCCATAGACGTTCGGCGTGCCCGGCTTGGCAGAGAAGTCATCCATTTCATTGTTCATCAGGATGCCACTGTTACCCGCCACGATACCGCTGCCAAAATAGGTGTTCAGCGTGTAGGTCACCGCCACCGCATTGCCCTGCTTATCCACCACCGAGAAATGGGTGGTCTGGTTACTTTCATACGGTGCCAGCTTGCCCGGTTTGATCTCCGAAGACGGCCGCGCCTTATTCACATCAATCTGCTGCGCCAGCGATTTCGCATAGGCTTTGCTGGTCAGCGCCTGCCACGGCACCTTCACAAAGTCCGGATCGCCGAGATATTCCGAGCGGTCGGCATAGGCATATTTTTCCGCTTCCGCCATCACCTGCATGGCATCGGCGCTGCCGAAGCCCATTTTCGCCAGATCGAAGTTTTCCAGGATATTCAGGATCTGCACGATATGGATCCCGCCGGAAGAGGGCGGTGGCATAGAGAAGACTTCATAGCCGCGATAGGTACCGCTGATTGGCTTACGCTCAATCGCCTGGTATTTCGCCAGGTCCACTTTGCTGATTAAGCCGCCGTGCGCCGCCATTTCCTCGTCAATCTGCGTGGCGATAGCGCCCTTGTAGAAGGCGTCCGGTCCCTGGCTGGCAATCAGCGTCAGGCTGTGGGCCAGATTGCGCTGCACCAGCGTCTCGCCGCGGGCATAAGGCTGACCATCCGCCTTGTAGAAAATCGCTTTGCTGTTGGGATGGTTAATCAGCACTTCTTTGCCATAGACCTTCAGATCGTCAGCCAGCGCCTGATTGACCACGATGCCTTTGCTGGCCAGTTTGATCGCCGGCTGGATCAGACGGCTGAGCGGCATAGTGCCGTACTCTTTATTCGCCAGCGCAAAGCCCGCTACCGTGCCAGGTACGCCGGACGCCAGGTGAGAGGTGAGGGATTTTTTGCTGTCGGCATTGCCCTGCGCATCGAGGAACATATCGCGACTGGCGCGGGTTGGGGCCATTTCGCGGAAGTCGATGGCGGTGGTACGGCCTGAGGCGGTGCGCAGCATCATAAAGCCGCCGCCGCCGAGGTTGCCGGCCTGCGGATGGGTCACCGCCAGCGCATAACCGACGGCAATCGCCGCATCCACCGCGTTGCCACCCTGCTTAAGGATATCCACGCCAACCTGAGTTGCTGTCGCATCCACTGACGACACCATCCCATGTTGCTCTTTCACCGGATGGAAGGTATCGGCATCCACCCCGTAAGAAACTGCCGGTGCGGTGGGCGCAGCACTGGCACCCTGCCACAGTAACAGCCCGATCATTAGCGGTCCCGCAAGCCGCGTTAACTTACCCTGTCCTGTCATCTTCACCTCTTGTTAGTCTTATTTACGTTTGTTTACTGCTGATAAGTGTGTACGAAATAAGAGAAAAGGCGAGGCGGGACTGAAATTCAGTTGACTCCTGGAGGCAGTTTGGTGGCCCTGGCATACACTTGAGTAATCTAACACGGAGGCAGTTTATGAAATGGTTAGTTATTTTTGTTGCCGCACTGGCACCGTTGAGCGGCATGGCCAACATGTTGAACAACAATCAGCCAAACCAGCCGGGCTATAATCCCAGCACTCAACGGATGCAGAGCCAGATGCAGACGCAACAGTCCCAGCAGAAACTGAAGTTGCAGCAGGATCAGCAACGTCAAAGCCAGGACACACAGCGGAAAGTTCAGGAGCAGCGGAACAGTGCTTCCCAGCGCGTGATCCAGTCACAGCCGGGAACCAACACCCTGCCGCCGGTGCAGCAAAACAACAATTAATCCCCACCTTACCCACAGTGCTGGCGCGACAATAAAGCGGCAAGCACTGAGAACCCCGACGCTGACATCAGTCAGTGGCCGGGGTTCATCTGGTCAGCTCACGCGGTTGCCGCCTCAGCGATGCAGTTGAGAGGCAAAGTCGGGGCCAAGGGTATCGATGGCATCGGTACAGATCGCATCGACACCCCACTTCAACAACTGTGCAGCCCTGTCGGCATCGTTCACCGTGTACACCAGAATACGTAAGCCGGATTTTTTCAGCTCAGCCACGCGCTTCTCGCTCAACACCTTGTGATTGAAGTGAATCGACACGCACTGCAGTGCATCGGTCATTTCCTGCCAGTTATCGTGCCATTCATGCAGCAGCAAACCCCGTGGCAGCTCCGGTGCCGCCTCTTTCGCCGCGGCCAGTGCCACCGTTGAAAACGACGAGAGCAGCGGTGCTGCGGGTTGCATATGCCAGAGATCCCGCGCGGCCAGCGCCACCACCCGTCCGGTTTCGGCTTCCAGACCGGTGGTGGGTTTGATTTCGATATTGGCCATCATCTGGTGCTCGGCACAGCGCTTCGCCACCTGCGACAGCAACGGCAGGCGCTGATCGGCGAAATCCTTGCCGTACCAGCCGCCGACATCCAGCTGCACCAGCTTTTCCCAGGGAAGCTGCCCGGCAATTCCCCAGCCATTGCTGGTCCTGTCCAGCGTGTCGTCGTGCAGCAGGAAGATTTCGCCATCCTGCGACAGCTTCACGTCAAATTCGATCATCTTGTGGCCCAGTTTCGCGCCAACATCAATGCTGGCGAGGGTGTTTTCCGGGGCGAGTTTACCGCCGCCGCGATGGGCCACAATCGGGGGGTAAGGCCAGGCTTTGTTCATCATTCGAGCCGTTGTCCAGTAGAGGGTTCAAAGAAGTGTAGCGAGTCTGTCGGCAGATGCAGCCACAATGTGCTGCCAATCGCCGGACGCTCGATATGCGGCAGGCGTACCACCAGCGACTGCCCGCCCCACTTGCCGTGCGCCAGATTATCCGCGCCCAGCATTTCCAGCGTTTCAACCACCAGCGGCAAGCCGTCCTGCGGCGACGCGAGTTTAATATGCTCCGGGCGAATACCCAGCGTCAACGGGCGGCCCGCCCAACGCGCTTTCGCTTGCGGCAACGGGATCGTAAAGCAATCGGACAACGTCAGCCGGCTGCCATCATCATTTAACTGGCCATCCATCAGGTTCATCGACGGCGCGCCAATAAAGCTGGCGACAAAGCGCGTCGCCGGACGTTCATACACCTCCACCGGCGTACCCAACTGCTCCAGCACCCCTTTGTTCATCACCATTACCCGCTGCGCCAGCGTCATCGCTTCCACCTGATCGTGGGTAACATACAAGCTGGTGGTGTTCAGGCGGCGGTGCAGCAGCTGCAGCTCAAGGCGCATCTGCACGCGCAGGCGGGCATCGAGGTTGGATAAGGGTTCATCGAACAGGAATACCGCCGGCTCACGTACAATCGCTCTGCCCATCGCCACGCGCTGCCGCTGGCCGCCAGAGAGCTCACGCGGGCGGCGATGCAGCAAGGCTTCCAGCTCCAGGCTTTTGGCGGCTTCCAGCACTTTCTGCCGCACATGCTCTTTGCCCATGCCGCGAATCTTCAGGCCATACGCCATGTTCTGCTCAACGCTCATATGCGGATAGAGCGCGTAGTTCTGGAACACCATGGCGATGCCCCGATCTTTCGGTTCAAGATCGGTGACGCGCTGGGTATCGATATAGATATCGCCGCTGGTGACCTCTTCCAGCCCGGCGACCATGCGCAGCAGCGTGGATTTTCCGCAGCCGGAGGGACCCACCATCACCATAAATTCACCGTCGCGGATTTCAACGTCGAGCGGCTGAATGATCTGATTTTTGCCGTCATAGGATTTGGTAACAGCCTGAAGTTTTACGCCTGCCATAACTTATTTCTCGCTCTCAACCAGCCCGCGAACAAAGGCGCGCTGCATCACTAAAACAATCACAATCGGCGGCACCATGGTCAGCAGCATGGCGGTCATCACCAGATTCCATTGGGTCGAGCCGTCACCGTTGCCAATCATGCTGCGGATACCGGCGACGGCGGTGCCAAGGTCCGCTTCGCTGATGATCAGCAGCGGCCACATATACTGGTTCCAGCCGTAGATAAAGGTGATCACAAACAGCGCCGCCAGGTTAGTTTTCGACAGCGGCAGCACGATGTCCCAGAAGAAGCGCATCGGGCTGGCACCATCAATTCGCGCCGCTTCAATCAGCTCGTCCGGCAGGGTCATAAAGAACTGGCGGAACAGGAAGGTGGCGGTGGCGGAAGCCATCAGCGGCAGCGTCAGCCCGCTGTAGCTGTCGAGCATATTCAGGTTGGAAATCACCTCGACGGTCGGGAAGATCCTCACCTCAACCGGCAGCATCAGGGTGATAAAAATCATCCAGAAGAACAGCCCGCGCAGCGGGAAGCGGAACCACACCAGCGCAAAGGCGGAGAGGATCGACACGGTGATTTTCCCCAGCGTAATGCTCAGCGCCATGATCGCGCTGTTCATCAGCATCACGCCAAAGGGCGCGCTGTTCTGCGCCACGCCGTGCTGCCAGATGTTGGCAATGTTATCCAGCAAATGCCGGCCGGGGATCAGCGTCATCGGCACCTGGAACACTTCACTGTTGCTCAGGGTGGCGGCAACAAAGGCCACATACAGCGGGAACAGCACGGTGAGGATCCCCAGTCCCAACATGATATGGCTGAACATCGTCAGCCCTGGTCGGTTCTCTATCATTGGTAGCGCACCCTTTTCTCGACGTAGCGGAACTGGATCACCGTCAGAATAATCACCAGCACCATCAGCACCACCGACTGGGCGGAAGAGGAAGAGAGGTCGAGTCCGGCAAAACCTTCGCGGTAAATTTTATAAATCAGCGTGGTGGTCGACTGCACCGGGCCACCGCCGGTGGCGGCGTCAATCACCGGGAAGGTGTCGAAGAAGGCATACACCACATTCACCACCACTAAAAAGAAGCCGACCGGGGTGATCAGCGGCAGAGATAACTGGAAAAAGCGCCGGACCGGACCCGCGCCATCAATGGCGGCGGCTTCCGTCAGCGATTTTGGAATGGACTGCAGCGCGGCAAAGAAGAACAGGAAGTTGTAGCTCATCTGCTGCCAGATCGAGGCCAGCACCACCAGGAACATCGCCTGGCCGCTGTTTTGCGCATGGTTCCAGTCATAGCCGAGGTAACGCAGGAAATGGGTAATCAGCCCCAGACCCGGACTGAACAGGAACATCCACAACACCGCGGCGACGGCGGGCGCCACGGCGTAAGGCAGTAAAAACAGCGTCTGGTAGAAGCGCTTCAGGCGCAGGACATGGTCGACCAGCGCGGCAAAAAACAGCGAGACCACCAGTCCGATGACCGTCACCAGCCCGCTGAAAATCAGCGTGGTCAGAAAAGAGTCGAGGTAATACTCGTCGCCGATCAGGCGCCTGAAGTTTTCCATGCCGACAAAGGTGCTGGAAAGGCCGAACGGATCGACGCTTTGCACCGAATACCACAGGGCTTCACCGGCGGGCCAGAGGAAGAAGATCACGGTGATCAGCAGCTGAGGCAGCACCAGTAAATAGGGCAGCCAGCGCGAGCGAAAAACGGGACGGGAAGAAGACATAGCGTCGTCCAATATGAGGAGTAAGGGGCCGCGTTCACTACCCTCAACGCGGCCCTGAAAACGGGTTCAGGAGCGCATCCAGCCGGGAATTGGACTGAATGCGGCCCCTGTGGGCGAAGCGTTACTGCTTAGCCGTCTGCTCAAAGCGACGCAGCAGCAGATTGCCACGGGTCACCGCGTTATCCAGCGCCGCCTGCGGCGTTTTCTTACCGGTCCAGACGCCTTCCAGCTCTTCGTCGACAACGGTACGGATCTGCGGCATGTTGCCCAGACGCATCCCTTTGGTGAACGCTAACGGTGGCTTGTTCAACATCTGACGCGTGGCGATGTCCGCGCCGGGGTTTTTATCGTAGAACCCTTGTTTGCGGGTCAGCTCATAGGCAGCGGTGGTGATCGGCAGGTAGCCTGTTTTCTGGTGCCATTCAGCGGCGATATCCGGCTGTGCCAGGAAGGCCATAAACTCGGCCACGCCTTTGTAGGTGCTGGCGTCTTTGCCTTTCATCACCCACAGGCTCGCGCCGCCGATGATGGCGTTCTGCGGGGCGTCAGGGACGGTGGCGTCGTACGGCATCATGCCGACGCCGTAGTTAAATTTGGCGTAATGACGGATATCCGCCAGCGAGCCTGAAGACGCGGTGGTGATGCCACAATCGCCGTTGTAGAACTTGGCGGTGGATTCATCTTTACGGCCGAAGTAGGTGAAATCGCCCTTCTTGTTCATATCTTCCAGCATCTGGATATGACGAACCTGCGTCGGCTTGTTGAATTCCAGCACGGTATCGGTGCCGTCAAAACCGTTGTTTTGGGTGGCGACCGGCAGTGCATGCCAGGCGCTGAAGTTCTCAATCTGTATCCATCCCTGCCAGCCACTGGCGTAGCCACAGGTCATGCCCGCTTTACGCAGCGCAGCGGCGTCCTTTTCCAGATCCTGCCAGGTTTTCGGCGGCTGATCCGGGTTCAGACCGGCTTTTTTGAAGGCGTCTTTGTTGTAATACAGCACCGGCGTCGAGCTGTTAAACGGCTGAGAAATCAGGTGGCCGCTGGCGTCGCTGTAGTAGCCCGCCACGGTCGGCACGAACTGCTTCTCATCGAAGGCCACGCCGGCGTTTTTGAACACATCGTAGACCGGCACGATCGCTTTAGAGGCCATCATGGTGGCGGTACCCACTTCGTAAACCTGCAAAATAGCCGGCGCTTTGCCTGAACGCACGGCGGCAATCCCGGCCGCCAGGCTCTGTTCGTAGTTGCCTTTGTAGGTCGGCACGATTTTGTAATCTGGGTGAGATTCATTAAAGCGTTGTGCCAGAGAATTTACTTCCACACCCAGTTCGCCTTCCATCGAGTGCCAGAAAGGGATCTCGGTGGCAGCCAGTGCGTGACCGCTGAAGGTCAGTCCCAGTACCATGCAAAGTGCGGTTTTACGAAATGAGAACGATGTCATATCGGTATCCTGTGCCCGGAGTCAATCGCGCGATATCGCGCATTCTTATTGTTCGGGAAGTAACATGACACGGGAAAATGACGGAAAGATAACGGGTTTATGACGGAAAGGTGACAGGCAGGTGACGCACGAGGCGAGTGAATTACCGCCTTTTTTGCGCTGACGGGCACAAAAAAGGGCGGGAAAAATCCCGCCCTGTCACCCCGACTTCGCCCGCAGGCTGTGGGCCTGACGGCCTTGCAACCGCCGGGTTTACAACACATTAGCCGCCGAGATAGGCGCTGCGCACCGCTTCGTTCGCCAGCAAGGCGTCGCCGGTATCCTCCAGCACCACATGGCCGTTTTCTAACACATAACCGCGATCGGCCAGCTTCAGCGCCTGGTTAGCGTTCTGCTCCACCAGGAAGATGGTCATCCCTTCCTGACGCAGCTGCTCGATGGTGTCGAATATCTGCTGGATAATGATCGGCGCCAGGCCTAACGAGGGCTCATCCAGCAGCAGCAGGCGCGGCTGGCTCATCAACGCCCGGCCAATCGCCAGCATCTGTTGCTCACCGCCGGACATGGTGCCGGCACGCTGAACGCGGCGCTCGTACAGGCGTGGGAACAGCTCATATACGCGCTTGATGCGGGTCTGATACTGCTGACGCTCGGCGAAAAAGCCGCCCATCGCCAGGTTCTCTTCCACCGTCATCCGTGAAAACACGCGGCGCCCTTCCGGCACAATCGCAATGGCTTCACGCATGATGCGCGCGGTTTGCCATTCGGTGATCGCTTTACCGTCGAAGGTAATCGATCCCTGCGTCGCGCGCGGCTCACCACACAAGGTGCCGAGGATGGTGGTTTTGCCCGCGCCGTTAGCCCCAATCAGGGTGACAATCTCGCCCTGATTGATATGCAGACTGACGTTATGCAACGCCTGAATTTTGCCGTAATGGGCGCTGACGTTATCGAGAGAGAGCATCGGATTCATATCAGGCTTCTCCCAGATAGGCACGGATCACGTCCGGATTGTTGCGGATCTGTTCCGGCGTGCCGTTTGCCAGCGGCGTGCCCTGGTTCACTACATAAATGCGGTCAGAAATGCCCATAACCAGTTTCATATCATGTTCAATCAACAGTACCGAGACGTTGTGCTGGCTGCGCAGTTCGGCAATCAGCTCATCAAGCTCGTGGGTTTCTTTCGGGTTCAGGCCGGCGGCTGGCTCATCCAGCATCAGGATTTCCGGCCGGGTGACCATACAGCGGGCGATTTCCAGACGACGCTGCTGACCGTAGGCCAGGTTGCCCGCCTGACGGTTGGCCATTTCCAGCAGCCCCACGCGATCCAGCCAGGTGGCGGCACGATCCAGCGCGTCGCTTTCGGCTTTACGGAAGGCCGGCGTTTTCAGCAAACCGGCAAAAACGCCGCTTTTCAGATGCTGATGCTGCGCCACCAACAGGTTCTCGATCACCGTCATTTCGCGGAACAAACGCACGTGCTGGAAAGTACGGACAATGCCCATCCGGGCAATTTTTTGCCCCGGCTGGCCCGCGATATCCTTGTCGCGCAGCATGATGCTGCCGCCCGTCGGCCGGTAGAAACCGGTCAGACAGTTAAAGACGGTGGTTTTCCCGGCGCCGTTCGGGCCGATTAATGACACGATCTCCTGCGGGCGCAGCTCCAGCTCAACGTTATTTACGGCGAGCAGGCCGCCAAAGCGCATCATCAGGCCTTTTACGGCCAACAAAGGCTGTGTCATGGCTGCTCTCCTTTTTCTACCGTCTTCAACTTCAGATGCGGACGCTTCATCGGCAGCAGACCCTGTGGCCGCCAGATCATCATCAGCACCATCAGACCGCCGAGCACCAGCATGCTGTACTCATTCAAATCACGCATCAGCTCGCGGGAAACCACCAGCAGCACCGCGGCGAGGATCACCGCAAACTGCGATCCCATGCCACCCAGTACCACAATTGCCAGCACGAACGCCGACTCGGCAAAGGTGAACGATTCCGGGCTGACAAAGCCCTGGCGTGCGGCAAACAGGCTACCGGCAAAGCCGGCAAAGGCCGCACTGATGGTGAAGGCGGTCAGCTTGATGCGCGTTGGGCTCAGGCCCAGCGAGCGGCAGGCAATTTCGTCTTCACGCAGCGCTTCCCAGGCCCGTCCCAGCGGCATCCGCAGCAGGCGGTTAATCACAAACAGCGTGATGATCACCAGCAGCAACGCCACCATATACAGGAAGATAATGCGGTCGCTGGGATCGTACTTCAGGCCAAAGAAGTTATGGAAGGTGTCCCATCCGCCGTCGCGCACGCTGCGGTTAAACTCCAGACCAAACAGCGACGGTTTTGGGATCTGGCTGATGCCGTTCGGGCCACCGGTAATTTCGGTGTTGTTCAGCAGCAGAATACGCACGATTTCGCCGAAACCGAGCGTCACAATCGCCAGATAGTCACCGCGCAGCCGCAACACCGGGAAGCCGAGCAGCAGGCCAAACATCGCCGCCACCAAACCGGCCAGCGGCAGGCACTCCCAGAAGCTCAGACCGTAGTAGTGATTCAGCAAGGCAAAGGTATAGGCGCCCACGGCATAGAATCCGCCGTAGCCCAGCACCAGCAGACCGGAAAGGCCGACCACCACGTTCAGGCCAAGCCCGAGCATCACGTAGATCAGCGTCAGCGTGGCGATATCCACCGTGCCGCGTGAGACGATAAATGGCCAGGCCACGGCGGCAATGATCATTACCAGCAGCACCAGCTTTTGCTTCGGCGTGGAGCCGTCAATACCCGGCAGAACCATCGCCGGGCCGGAGATTTTTTTCAGGCTTTTTTGCAGCAAAGGACGCAGCAGCTGGAACAGGAACACCACCGCCGCGCCCAGTGCAATCCAGTTCCAGCGGACGCGACCGGCGTTATTCACCACCAGATGCGTGCCGTCGAGGTCGAGGCGCATGCCCATAAAGAAGGCCGCCAGCAGCACCAGCATCAGCGCGGAGGCAACGGCGTTAACCAGGTTGAGATGTTTCATACTTTCTCAACCTCCGGACGACCGAGAATACCGGTAGGCATTACCAGCAGCACCACAATCAGCAGCGCAAAAGAGACCACATCTTTGTATTCGGTGCTGAGATAAGCAGAGGTCAGCGCTTCGGCGATGCCGAGGATCAGGCCGCCCAGCATCGCGCCAGGAATACTGCCGATGCCGCCAAGGACAGCAGCGGTAAACGCCTTCATCCCCGCCATAAAGCCAATGTACGGATTAATCACGCCGTAGAACTGGCCGAGCAACACGCCGGCAACCGCCGCCATGGCCGCGCCGATAACAAAGGTCAGCGAGATAACACGGTCGGTGTTAATGCCCAGCAGGCTGGCCATTTTCAGGTCTTCAGCACAGGCGCGACAGGCGCGTCCCATGCGGGAATAGCGGATAAACAGCGTCAGCGCCAGCATCGACAGGAAGGTCACCACCCAGATCACCACCTGCATGGTGGAGATAGTGGCGGAGAAGCCGTTGCTCTCGCCCAGCGTCCACTGCCCGGTGATCAGGCTTGGCAACGCAAGATCGCGGGAGCCTTGCGTCAGGCTGACGTAGTTTTGTAAGAAGATCGACATCCCGATGGCCGAGATCAGCGCGATCAGGCGCTTGGAGGATCGCACCGGCTTATAGGCCACGCGCTCAATGCTCCAGCCGTAGGCGCTGGCAATCACAATCGCGACGATAAAGCCGGCACCGATCAGCATCCAGCTGACATCGATGCCCATCATCATCAGGGCCGCAATCACAATAAAGGAGACGTAGCTGCCGATCATATAGACCTCGCCATGGGCGAAGTTGATCATGCCGATAATGCCGTAGACCATGGTGTAACCAATGGCTATCAGCGCGTAGGTGCTGCCCAACGTTACGCCGTTGAACATTTGCTGCAGGAAATAGAGAAACTGCTCGGACATACCTTGCTACCTTACTTCTTTCCGCACGGGCGGAGAGAATGGAAAAAAACGCCCGGGAACCCTCACCAGACGTTTACTGTTACCGACGACCTGTTCGGTCGTCTTCACCGCTGTCAGCCTTCCCCGGACAGCCCCTGCCGCCGGGAAAGTATGGCTGATTTATTTCACTGCGGTAGAAGAACCGTCCGCGTGCCATTTGAAGATGCCGAATTCAAAGCCTTTCAGATCGCCCTTCTCATCCCAGTTCAGGTCGCCCATCACCGTTGGCACCGCTGCGCCTTCCTTCAGATTTTTAGCGATATCGGCTGGCTCAGCACTTTTGCTGCGCTCCATCCCGGTGGTCAGCGCCTGCAGTGCTGCGTAGGTGGTCCAGACGAATGGGCCGGTTGAATCCAGCTTCTTCGCTTTCAGCGCATCAACAATCGGTTTGTTAGCTGGCACCTGGTCGTAACGCTTCGGCAAGGTCACCAGCATGCCTTCAGACGCAGCACCTGCGATGTTAGACAGCGAGGAGTTGCCCACGCCTTCTGGTCCCATAAACTGGGTCTTCAGGCCGGCAGCACGTGCCTGACGCAGCATCTGGCCCATCTCCGGGTAGTAACCGCCAAAGTAGACGAAGTCGACGTTCTCTTTCTTCAGGCGTGCCACCAGCGTGGAGAAATCTTTGTCGCCCGCGGTGATACCTTCAAACATCACCACGTTGCCGCCTGATTTTTTCAGGCTGGCCTGCACGGAACGCGCCAGGCCTTCACCGTACTGCTGCTTGTCATGGATGACCGCGATGCGCTGAGGCTTGATCTCTTTCAGGATATAGGTGGCGGCAGTTGGGCCCTGGTCGGAATCCAGACCGGTGGTACGCATGATCATCTTGTAACCACGGGTGGTCAGATCGGCGTTGGTTGCCGCCGGGGTGATCATCAGCACACCTTCATCTTCATAGATGTCGGAAGCAGGCTGAGTAGAAGACGAGCAGAGGTGGCCAATAACATAACGGATACCGTCATTGATCACTTTGTTGGCAACGGCCACCGCCTGTTTTGGATCGCAGGCATCGTCATATTCCACGCCAACCAGTTTGTCACCGTTCACGCCGCCTTTGGCATTGATGTCAGCGATCGCCTGCTTGGCACCGGTGAACTCCATATCACCATACTGCGCTACCGGGCCGGACATCGCGCCAACAATGGCCACTTTAATGTCTTTTGCCATGGCCGCGTGGCTCATCGCCAGTGCCACACAACCTGCCAGAAACGCGCTACCTTTACTGATTTTCATCCGTACTACCCCATCTGTTGTGATTGCTGTTTTATTGCCGCTGGATCCCAGATAAAACGCTGAAGAAAGAGAGAGTTATCGAAATACGCGGCGATTTTTATAAATAAGGCTTTAATTTTCAGGTTATTAAACAGGAATATTCTGCTGTAAATCAACTGACACATTCAGAAATACCCAGGTCCCGCAGGATAAAACACTGGTGGCAACGGTGGCTTTTTCAGCAAAATGGCAGTCTTTTATGCTGATTAATAGTTCAGCGATAAGCTTTCACGCTGGGTTAACGCGTCGCACCAAACAGAATACTCCGTTTTCGCTGGGGAAAAGTTAAGCGCCCTTCTTTGGCTAAATTCGCTACAATATGCCTTTCGTACTCGTTCGGTATTCGTCATGAAACTGACCATCATCAGATTGCAAAATTTCACCGATCAGGATCGCCTGGATCTGGCGAAAATCTGGCCAGAGGCTGACCTTGTTGCCCTTGAAGCGTCGCTGGATGAACATCAGCAGGTTTGGGCCGCCAAATTCAATGACCGCCTGCTGGCGGCAGTCCACGCCTCCATCGCCGGCACGCAGGGCGAGCTAAAGGATTTCATGGTGCGTGAGGTGACGCGCCGACGCGGCGTGGGCAGTTACTTACTGAATGATTTGCTGGCGCAGAATCCGGGGATCGTGCAGTGGTGGATTGCGGACCGTCAGGTTGAGGATCGTGAGGTGATGGCTGCGTTTATGCGCCAGGCCGGCTTTATTGCTCAGGTCGGCGGCTGGGGCTTTCTGGCGCAATAACGGGCGGACTGACAAAAACAAAAAGGGCGACCGAAGTCGCCCTTTTTTTGTTACCGCATGGATTACGCTTCGATAGCGACACGCAGTTTTTTCATCGCGTTCTTTTCCAGCTGACGCACACGCTCTGCTGAAACGCCGTATTGATCGGCGAGCTCCTGCAGCGTGGTTTTGTTGTCATCGTCCAGCCAGCGGGCACGGATGATATTCTGGCTACGCTCATCAAGACCCTGCATCGCATCGCTGAGTTTATCAGCCGCGTGGGATTCCCAGTTATCTTCCTCAATGCCATCGGCAAAGTCAGACGACTTATCCTGCAGGTAGAGCATAGGCGCCATTGAGCGGCCTTCACCTTCATCATCCGGTGTCGGATCGAAGGTCATGTCCTGGGCCGCCATACGCGACTCCATCTCCAGCACGTCTTTGCTGGTGACGCCCAGTTCACGGGCAACCATTTCCACTTCTTCCTGGTTGAACCAGCCTAAACGCTGCTTGGCTTTACGCAGGTTAAAGAACAGCTTGCGCTGTGCTTTAGTGGTGGCGACCTTCACGATACGCCAGTTACGCAGGACGTATTCGTGGATCTCAGCTTTAATCCAGTGCACCGCAAAGGAGACCAGACGCACGCCGACTTCCGGGTTAAAGCGGCGAACCGCTTTCATCAGGCCGATGTTACCTTCCTGAATCAGGTCAGCCTGCGGCAGACCGTAGCCCGAATAGTTACGAGCGACATGAACAACAAAGCGCAGGTGAGACAGGATCAGCGTTTTAGCTGCTTCCAGATCGCCCTGGTAATGCAGCCGTTCAGCCAACGCTTTTTCCTCTTCTGCCGTCAGCATAGGCCAGACATTGGCGGCCCGGATGTAAGAATCCAGGTTGCCTAAAGGAGCAATAGCTAAAGTTTGCATTTCTTTGGTCATTCAAACCCTCTCTGTATTTAACAATAATGCCGCGCAATTCCCTGCACAGTCCACAAGAGTACGTGAACGGCAGCCAGAATTAAAAGCAATCTGTGCTACTTCGACGTCAAAGTTATCCACAAGTTCACAATCGTCGGTGAATAAATTACACACCGTCTGGGCAGGAAGAGTATAGCAGGAGGAAGTGACAAACTGATGACTTCCTCTGAAGCACATTACTCATGCAACAGAGGAAGATTATAACAAAAAACGTGTAAAGGGGTTACTGCGGCGTAAAACGACGTAAATGTTGTACGGTCGCCAGCCAGGCGGCTATCCAGCCAATCATCGCCGACACCAGCAGCAACAGCAGGCTCTCATCCCATGCCAGTCCGGTCAGGTTGAAGGTGGTGCCAAACACCGCCGCCACCTGTGTCACAACGGACTCCAGACGGAACACCAGCACTTCGGACAGGATCAGCGACAGCAGCGCACCGGCGAATCCTAACAGCGCACCGCCGTAGAGGAACGGACGCAGGATAAAGCCATCCGTTGCACCGATCAGCTTCTGCACGTTGATGGTATCGCGCCGGGCAAAGATGCTCAGCCGCACGCTGTTGCCGATCACCAGGAACACCGCCACAATCATCAGCACGCCGATCATCGCCGCCACCTGCCCCACCAGTCCGGTCAGCGCCGCCAGACGGGCAAACCAACTGTCGTCCATCTTCACTTCATCCACGCCCTGCACTTTCGACACGCGGTCGCGCAGGTTGGTCATGGTGTTGTCATTCTGGAAGTTGAGCTTCGGCGTGATAATTGCCACCGCAGGCAGCGGATTCTGCTCAAGCATATCCATTGCCCCGCCAAAGCCAGACCAGTTACGGAACTCGCCCATCGCTTCTTCGCGCGACAGGTAGTTCACCTTGTCGACGCCATCTTCTTTCTTCAGCTGGCTGACAACACCTTCAGCGGCATCGTCATCCAGCGTTTTGCTGAGATAGACCGTTAGCTGCGGTGCCGGATACCACTGTGCCGCCGCCTGGTTGACGTTTTTCCACACCATATAGCAGACGCTTGGCAGAGTCAGGGAGATGGCGATAACCATCACCGTCAGTAACGTCGCCAGCGGCTGACGCCACATATCAGATAAGGTGCCGCGCAGCGCATAACGCCATTGCTCCTGCCAGCCGCCCTTCAGCGCTTTGCTTTTGGAAGGCTGCTTCTGCTTCGCGGCTTTGGGCGCAGGCGCCCGGGAATTGCGTTTATTAACCACCCTGGCCTCCGTGCAAACGTCCCTGATTCAGGCTCATCAGGCGGTAGTTGCGGCGGGCGATCAAGGCCCGGTCGTGGGTTGCCATCAGAACGGTGACGCCAACCCGGTTAAATTCTTCAAACAGACGCAGGATGTCTTCCGACAGCGCGTCGTCGAGGTTACCGGTCGGTTCATCGGCCAGCAGCACCGCAGGTTTGTTCACCACCGCACGGGCGATGCCCACACGCTGCTGCTCACCGCCCGACAACTGAATCGGATAGCTTTTGGCTTTATCCAGCAGGCCGACTTTATCCAGCGCGGCCGACACGCGGCGGCGAATATCTTCGCCGCTGGCACCGGCAATGATCAACGGGATTGCCACGTTGTCATACACAGATCGATCCATCAGCAGATGGTGATCCTGGAAAATCATGCCAATCTGGCGGCGTAAAAACGGCACTTCGCTGCTTTTCAGGCGGCTGATATCGTGGCCGCCAAACCAGATCTGACCGGCGCTTGGCCGCTCGATGCCACAAATAAGCTTCAGCAAGGTACTTTTCCCTGCCCCGGAATGTCCGGTCAGAAACGCCATTTCTCCCGGACGCAGATGGAAATCTACCCCCTGAAGCGCTTGCCGACCGCCGAGATAAGCCTTACTGACTTCTTCAAAGCGAATCATCCTAATTAGTCCTCTCGGGCAAAAAGTGCCTCTATAAAATCGTCAGCTTTAAACGCGCGTAAATCTTCAATGCCTTCACCCACGCCGATATAGCGGATCGGGATGGAGAACTGATCGGCTACGGAGAAGATCACGCCGCCTTTTGCGGTGCCATCCAGCTTGGTCAGGGTAATCCCGGTCAGACCCACCGCTTCATGGAACAGCTTAGTCTGGCTGATGGCATTCTGGCCGGTGCTGGCATCGATGGTCAGCATCACTTCGTGCGGCGCCTGATCGTCGAGCTTTTTCATCACGCGGGTGATTTTCTTCAGCTCTTCCATCAGGTGCGATTTGTTCTGCAGGCGACCGGCAGTATCGGCAATCAGCACGTCAACGTTACGCGCCTTAGCGGCCTGAATCGCATCGAAAATCACCGAGGCTGAATCCGACCCGGTCTGCTGGGCGATCACCGGAATATTGTTACGCTGGCCCCACACCTGCAGCTGCTCAACCGCCGCGGCACGGAAGGTATCGCCCGCCGCCAGCATTACAGATTTGCCTTCGGCCTGATACTGGCGCGCCAGTTTGCCGATGGTGGTGGTTTTGCCGACGCCATTGACGCCCACCATCAGGATCACAAACGGCGTTTTGCCGGTGACGTCCAGTGGCTCTTCCACTTTAGCCAGGATCTCTGACATTTCCTGCTTCAACAGGCCATAAAGCGCTTCGGCATCACGCAGCTGTTTACGGTTCGCCTGCTGCGTCAGGTTTTTGATAATGCGGCGGGTGGTTTCCACGCCAACGTCGGCAATCAGCAGCTGTTCTTCCAGCTCTTCAAACAGATCGTCATCAATCTTTTTGCCGCGGAACAGGCCGATAAAGCCGGAGCCCAGATTCTGGCGAGTTTTCACCAGGCTGCGCTTCAGGCGGGCGAAGAAACCTTCTTTCGTCGGGCGCTGCTGCTCGGCCTGCTCTGACTGCTCCACTTTCGCTAACGCGGCGGCGATGGATTCTTCTTCCTCAATCACCTCCGGCTCTGCGTCAGCCGCTAACGCCAGCGCTTCCAGCTCTTCAGGCAGGATCTCATCGTCCGGTGCGATTTCAGCAATCTCTTCCGGCACGGGCGCGATGATAGCCACTTCTTCGGGCTCAGGCTGAACAACGGCTACCTCTTCCGGCAGGCGCTCTTCTTCCCGCTCAGGATGAACAATCGCTATCTCTTCCGGCAGAAGTTCTTCTTCCGGCTCTGGCTGAACCACCGCCAGCTGTTCCGGTAACACCTCTTCTTCCGGCTCGGGCTGAACGCGCGCGTCGTCTTCCGGCAAAATCGCTTCCAGCGGCGCGGGCTCAATTACCGCCAGCTCTTCCGGCTGAGGTTTCGCTTCTGGCTGCGGCTCAGCGGCAGGTTCACGGTAAGCTTCCGGATGTGCGGCCTGATCGTGGGCCACATTTTCAGTGACGTTGACCGTCGCTTCGGCGCGCTGCTCTGCCTCGGTTTTTGCGGGCGTGGCGGCATCCGTTGACGTCTCGTCAGCGGGCTGCTGTTCCTCTAACGTCTCTTTTATCTCTTCCTGCGGCGCCTGCTCTTCACGCCCTAATCCCAGCCAGGAAAAAAAGCCACGTTTTTTATTTTTTGCCATGGTGCAACCACACTCCTCGCGGGGAAAAATCTGTCAGGTCGTTGAAAATTGACTTAATCCCCTAGTCTAACACTTTCCTGCTAACGCAACACAGCACCCTTTTTACGTTTCCTCAGCCCGGTAAGCCCGTTAAACTGTGCAACAAATTATGAAGAGTTCAGCAGCATGAATAAAAAACCCCGCAGCGGCGGCGCCGGACAAATCCGCATTATTGGCGGTCTGTGGCGCGGCAGAAAATTACCGGTCCCGGACAGCGCCGGGCTTCGACCGACCACCGATCGCGTCCGCGAAACGTTATTTAACTGGCTGGCACCCGATATTCAGGGCGCACGTTGCCTGGATTGCTTCGCGGGCAGCGGCGCATTAGGGCTGGAAGCGCTGTCGCGTCACGCCGCTTCTGCCACACTGTTAGAGCTGGAGCGCCCGGTTGCGCAGCAGTTAGAAAAGAACCTGACCACGCTCGGTTGTAAAACCGGCCGGGTGATCAACACCAACACGCTGCAATTTCTGGCGCAAAACGGTGAGCCTCACGATTTGGTGTTTATCGATCCGCCGTTCCGTAAGGGATTGCTGGAACAGACCCTTGGACAGCTGGAAAGTAACGGCTGGCTGGCGGATAACGCGTTGATTTATGTCGAAAGCGAAGTGGAACATGGCCTGCCGCCGGTGCCGGTAAGCTGGCAGCTGCATCGGGAAAAGATCGCCGGACAGGTGGCCTATCGCCTGTACCACCGCCAGATCGCGAAGAAGGAAGCGAACCATGATGATTAATATTGGCAGGCTGCTGATGGTCTGTGTCTGGGCATTTTTACTGCTTAACCTGGTGCATCCGTTCCCCAAGCCGCTGAAGTATTTTATTGATGTGGCGCTGTTCTTTATGGTGGTGATGCACGGACTGCAGCTGGTGCTGATGCGCGCTACGCAGCCGAAAGATGCCCCGAAGCTCAGCTTTCTGATGCAAACCAAGATTTTCTTTTTTGGCGTGTTTGAGCTGCTGGCCTGGCAGAAGAAATACCTGCCGAAGAAGTAACGCAGTGGTAAAACCAGCCGAAAAAGCGCGGAACCCCATGCTTTTTCGGCAAGCCCACTAATTCGCGCAAAACGAGATAAACCGCGTCCCCTGCACCTTCAGCTGTCCCTTTTCCCCCTGATCAATCTGCCGGTAATCCTGCTCTTTCAGCACCAGTTTGAAATCCCCGGCCCCGTTGAGCGGATGAAACCAGGCTTCATAACGCTTATCCTCAACCGGGATCACTTCACGCTGACGCGAACGGCGGTTCGGCATCGGAACCTCGCGCTTGGCTTTTACCTCGGCGGGAAGTGAGCGCACCGGGGAAGCGTCATTGACCGCCACTTCTCTCCGCTGCTTGATAAACTGACGCGTCGCCAGCACGGCGATGATAGCCAGTACGATGAAAAAAATGACCTTCATATTTTTCTTCTTCCTCCTTATCAGGCAATGCCAATCATTCCCACGGCCAGAAAGGATACAACCAGACGCCTCCCATTGTCACATCGTCGGGCTCTGTCCTAGACTAGATTCAGAATTGTGGAGTTTTGCATCTGAATACAAAGGGACACATTATGATTTGGTCGTTTCTGGCAGTTTTCTTTTCCGGTTGGCTCTACGTTGATGCATCGTACCGTGGGCCTCAATGGCAACGCTGGGTATTTAAGCCCGTCACCTTGCTGCTTCTGCTGGCGCTGGCCTGGCAGGCACCGATCCTCAACACCACCGACTATCTGATCCTGTTTGGCCTGCTGGCCACGCTGATTGGCGATGCGCTGACGCTGCTACCTAACCGGCGCATGCTGTACGCGATTGGCGCATTTTTCCTTTCGCATCTGCTGTATACCCTGTGCTTCGCCAGCCATATGACGCTGACCTTCTTCTGGCCGATCCCGCTGACGGTACTGGTAATAGGCGCACTGTTGATTGCCACCATCTGGTCCAGACTGGAAGATCTGCGCTGGCCGATTTGCACCTTTATCGGCATGACCCTGTTGATGGTCTGGCTGACCACCGAGCAGTATTTCTTCCGCCCAACCGATTACAGCTTCTCGCTGATGGTGGGGACTTCGCTGCTGCTGCTGGCCAATATCGTCTGGCTTGTCAGCCACTATCGTCGCCGGTTTACCTCTGACCGGGCGATTGTCGCCGCCTGCTACTTTGCCGGTCACTTTATGATCGTGCGTTCGCTGTATCTGTAATCGCCGTAAAAGCCTTGACTCTGGAGTCCACTCCAGAGTGTAAGATGCGTCATCGGCGGGAGCGTTTCCCGCCGTTGCCCATCAGGAGGCGCCATGCATCAGCACTCATCTTCTTGCCCTTGTGGCCAACGCCATGCTCACAGCCAGCAGGGTTGCAGCAGTAAACCTCGCCCAACCATCAAAAAAATCTCGATGATGACCTCAGTCACCGCTGAAACCAGCTGTTGCAGTGATGCCGGCTGCGGTTCAGGCAGCGATGCCGATGAGGAAAGCGACAGGAGAGGTTCCGCAGAACGTTTCAGCTGGATAATCAGCGGAATGGATTGCCCCAGCTGCGCACGAAAAATTGAAACCGCCGTTAGCAAGCTGAGCGAAGTCGATACGGCTCGCGTGCTGTATGCCACCGAAAAACTGGTCGTGAACGCCGATCGCGACGTCCGCCAGCAGGTTGAAGCGGCGGTGAAGCAGGCCGGTTTCACCCTGCAACGTAGCGATGCCGTCAAAACCGACGCCGCCACGCCGGGCTTCTGGCCGGAAAATCGCGCCATTATTCTGCTTGCCGTGATGATGCTGGCCAGTTGGCTGATCGACCTTGTCAGCCCTGAAGCCGGACAGATCGCTTTCACCCTGACCACCCTCGCCGGTGCCTGGCCCATTGCCCGCAGCGCGCTGCGTTTGATCCGCAGCGGCACCCCGTTTGCCATTGAAACCCTGATGACCGTCGCGGCCATCGGCGCATTATTTATTGGCGCCACCGCAGAAGCCGCGATGGTGCTGCTGCTGTTCCTGCTGGGTGAACGGCTGGAATCCTTTGCCGCCAGCCGCGCCCGCCGTGGCGTGACCGCCTTAATGGCCCTGAAACCAGAAGAAGCTGTCCGGGTGAGCGGCGAGAAGCGTGAAACGGTTGCCCTGAGTGAACTGCGCCCCGGCGACAGAATTGAAGTGGCCGCCGGCGCGAGATTGCCCGCCGATGCGCGTTTACTCTCACCGTTTGCCAGCTTTGATGAAAGCGCATTAACCGGCGAATCGGTGCCGGTCGAGCGTCAGCAAGGCGAAGCGGTTGCCGCAGGCTGCCTGAGCGTGGACCGCCAGGTGCTGTTAGAAGTGGTATCCAAACCGGGTGAAAGTGCCATCGACCGCATTCTGCATCTGATTGAAGAAGCCGAATCCAACCGGGCACCGATTGAGCGCTTCCTTGACCGCTTCAGCCGCATCTACACGCCGGTGATTATGGCGATGGCGCTGCTGGTCGCGGTGATCCCGCCGCTGCTGTTCGCCGCCGACTGGCAGCCGTGGATCTACAAAGGCCTGACGCTGCTGCTGATTGGTTGCCCATGCGCCTTAGTGATTTCAACGCCTGCCGCCATCACCTCCGGGCTGGCCGCGGCCTCCCGCCGGGGTGTGTTAATTAAAGGCGGTGCCGCGCTGGAGAGCCTGAACGCTATCCGCACCTTTGCCTTCGATAAAACCGGCACGCTGACCGAAGGAAAACCGCAGGTCACCGCGCTGATCCCACTGGCAGAGGAGAGTGAAGATTCCCTGCTGGCCAAAGCGGCAGCGGTGGAAGCCGGTTCGTCGCATCCCTTAGCCAAAGCCATCGTGGCGCTGGCTGGCCAGCGTGGCTTAACGCTGGCAGCGGCAACCTCGCAACGCGCGCTGGCCGGCAGCGGCGTTGAGGCTATCGTCAGTGGTCACTCACTGTTAATCAGCGCGCCCGCCAGGCTGGATCAAGGCACGCTCAGCCCTGAACAGCAGGAACGGGTGACCGCGCTGGAAGCCGAAGGAAACACCGTGGTGGTGCTGTTGCAGGAGAATCAGCCAACGGCGCTGATCGCCTTGCGTGACACGCTGCGTGCCGATGCCGCCGCCGCGTTGGCGGAGTTAAAAGCGCTGGATATTCAGGCGGTGATGCTGACCGGAGACAATCCGCGCGCCGCTGCGGCGATCGCCGGTGAGCTGGGCATTGACTACCGCGCAGGCTTGTTGCCTGCCGATAAGGTCACCGCGATTGGCGAACTGAATCAGCAGCAGCCGGTGGCGATGGTCGGTGATGGTATTAACGATGCGCCGGCAATGAAAGCCGCGACGACCGGGATTGCGATGGGCAGCGGCAGCGATGTCGCGCTGGAAACGGCGGATGCCGCACTGACGCACAACCGGCTTGGCGGACTGGCGACAATGATCCGTATCTCCAGGGCCACGCACGCCAATATCCGGCAAAACATCACCATTGCGTTGGGGCTAAAAGTGGTGTTTCTGGTGACCACGCTGCTGGGAATTACCGGCCTGTGGCTGGCGGTACTGGCAGACTCCGGCGCGACCGCGCTGGTCACCGCGAATGCGTTAAGGCTGCTGCGCAAACGCTGAGTGGCTCCGCGTAAAGCCGGGCCCGAGGCCGATGCTCAGAGCCCTTTCTTCAGCAGATACTTATAGGGTGTCTGCTCGGTCATCTGCGCCACCAGCTGGTGTTCCATAAAACGGCAGAAGCCGGGGATATCACGCGTGGTGGCCGGATCGTCGGCAATAATCAGCAGGGTTTCGCCCTCCTGCATATGACGCACGGTTTTACGCACCATCATCACAGGTTCCGGGCAGCGCAGGCCCATCGCATCGAGGGTTTGATCGGGATTGGCGAACAGATCGCTCATAGCAGTCTCATTAAAACGGAAGAAATACCTGCGCTCATTTTACCCTCACCTTTTGCATGTGCAAGTGGGTACCGCGACGATAACGTTTGCGCTAAAATTAACCGTTGCAATAGCACTCTGTTTCGGTAAGATGCCGCGCAATCGCTATTGCGACACAATTTTTCATTGGGTTCCCTCACCCCAATCTTCAAAAAGGTCATATGATGATTTCGTTCTCGAATAGTCAGCGCACGCATGCGTTGATTTGGCTGTCCCTTTTCCACGTGCTGGTGATCACCTCCAGTAACTATCTGGTGCAATTACCGATCTCCATTTTTGGTTTTCACACCACCTGGGGCGCGTTCAGCTTCCCGTTTATCTTCCTGGCAACCGATCTCACCGTGCGCATTTTTGGCGCGCCGCTGGCTCGTCGCATCATCCTTGCGGTGATGGTGCCGGCACTGTTTATCTCCTACGCCGTCTCCGCGCTGTTCTATCAGGGTGAGTGGCAGGGCTTTGCCGCATTAGAAAACGTCAACCTGTTCGTTGCCCGCATCGCCTGCGCCAGCTTTATGGCCTACGCGTTGGGCCAGGTGCTGGATGTGCACGTCTTCAACCGCCTGCGCCAGCTGCCGCAGTGGTGGATTGCCCCGGCCTCCGCGATGTTCCTCGGTAATATCAGCGATACGCTGGCGTTCTTCTTTATCGCCTTCTACAAAAGTCCCGATCCGTTTATGGCGCAGAACTGGGTGGAGATCGCCCTGGTGGATTACAGCTTCAAGGTGCTTATCTGCATGATTTTCTTCCTGCCGGCTTACGGCCTGTTGCTGAATGCCATGCTGAAGCGTCTGGCGGAAAAATCGAACCGCGCTCAGGTTAACTTCGGCTAAGCTGCATTCTGTGACAGAGCGACAGTTGCTTTTGCCCGCTGATTACTATTTTATGAGGGGCTGTAAAGCAGCACACGACTAACGTAAAAGGGATCATGATGCGTAACTTACTGAAATATGCCGGTATCGGCTTACTGGTGGTTGGACTGACCGCCTGCGACGGCAAAGATGACAAAGCCTCTGCGGATGATAACGGCGTCAGCAGCAGCCAGAGCAGCCAGGCCGTCACCCTGATGGACGGCAAGCTGGGCTTCACCCTGCCAGCCGGGATGTCCGATCAGAGCGGCAAGCTCGGCACCCAGGCCAATAACATGCACGTCTATGCTGATGCGACCGGCCAGAAAGCGATTATCGTGATTGAAGGCGATGCGACTACCGATGGACTGGACGTGCTGGCTGGCCGCCTTGAGCAGCAGCAGCGCAACCGCGATCCTCAGCTGCAGGTCGTGACCAATAAAGCGATTGAAATCAGCGGTCAGCCTGCTCAGCAGCTGGATACGGTGATCTCCGCCAAGAACCAGTCTTCCTGGTCTTCCGTGGTGCTGGCGAAGGTGGATGGCAAACTGCTGACCATGCAGATTACGCTGCCAGCAGAAAACCAGCAGCAGTCTCAGACCGACTCTGAGAACATCATCAAAACGATTGCGCTGAAATAATCGCCGTTATTTGAATGACAAAAAGCCCCTGCCAGTTTGCTGGTCAGGGGCTTTCTTATTTCACTGCCGCCTCCGTTACAGGCCGGCGGTCTCGCGGATATATTTTCTGGCTTTCACCGCATACTCAAACGGATTGGCTAACGCCGGATCCTGCTCGGCTTCCACCACCATCCAGCCTTTATAGCCCGACTCGTCCAGAATTTTAAACACCGGCGTAAAGTCGATCACGCCATCGCCAGGCACAGTAAAGGTGCCTTTCTTGACGCCATCAAGGAAGGAGAGCTTCTGGCTTCTCACCTCGGCGACTACCTCATCACGCACATCTTTCAGATGCACATGGTTGATGCGCGGCAGATACTTTTCGAGGATCGCCAGCATCTTCGCCTGACTGCCTTCCGAATAGTAGGCATGGCCAGTATCAAACAGCAGGAACACATCGTCATTGGTGATCGCCATAAAGCGGTCAATCTCTTCCGTGGTCTGGATAGCGGTGCCCATATGGTGATGCAGACAAACCTGCATGCCTTTCTCCGCCGCCAGTTTCGCCAGCTCGTTATAGCCGTCGGCGGTCAGCTGCCACTCTTCATCAGTGAAGTAAGGCTTCTCATCCAGCACCGACAGCGAGGTGCCCTGAATGCTCTTACTCTGCTCGGAACAGCCGATCACCTTCGCGCCCATCGCGTGCAGGAAATCGCGGTGGTTGATAAATTCGTCGATGGTTTTCGCTTTATCGCCGTTGGCAAAAAAAGTGCTGAACCAGGCGTTGCAGATCTGTACGCCGCGAATATCCAGCATTGGCTTCAATACCGCCGGATCGCGCGGGTATTTGCTGCCCACTTCACTGCCGGTAAATCCCGCCAGCGCCATTTCGCTGACGATTTGCTGGAAGGTATTTTCCGCACCCAGCTCCGGCATATCATCGTTGGTCCAGCCAATCGGGGCTATTGCCAGCTTAACGTTATCTTTGTTCATCGCACTCTCTCGCAAGGGGTACGGCAGCGCAGGCTGCCAGAAGTTATCTGCTCAGCAGCTCACGCTCGATCAGTTCGCGGGTTTCCACGGCCTGACGGTTCATTTTTTCCGGATAACCGAACAGCGAAGAGGCAATAATCGACTCGCCGCCCACTTTGTAGGTTCGGTTGGCAAAATCCATTTCGCGCAGCGTCTGGAACAGGGTGTCGAAATCGACCTCCCCTTCACCGACACCCACATGCTGGTGAATGGTGGCATCCACGCCTGGCGGGTTAACGATGTAGCGACAATGCTTGGTGTGGTTCATGGTATCGGCGATCAGCACGTGGGACAGATCGCCACCGGCGTACTCCAGCATGCTCTTCACATCGCCCTTTCCTTTGTCATAGAAGAAGGTGTGCGGCACGCTGTACAGGTACTTCACGTTCTCACTGCGGAATGATTTCACCAGATCGGCGGTTTCGTTATTCTCTTCGCAGAAATCCCACGGATGTGACTGAATTTCGATGCGGATACCTTCACGTTCGACGATAGGCAAGATTTCTTCCATCGAGCGATAGAACATCTCTTCGCAGATTTCCGGCTCGTTCGGCGTACCGGAAAGCTCGGTATTGATCACCTGCACGCCGGTTTCCACCGCGATCTCAATCATGCGCTTCCAGTTACGGACAGCCGCCTGACGGCGCGCTTCGTCCGGGCCGGACCAGCGGTAAACCACGATATAGGACGAGATCTCCAGCCCGGTTTCACGCAGCGCGTTTTTATACTCGGTGATGATCTCCCGGCTGGCCTTCGGATGCTTATAGAACGGGTTAATCTGTGGGTGCGGAGACTGCTCAATGTACTTGTAGCCCCAGTCCGCCACCTGATGAACCATTTTGGTGATGCCCATGTCTCTGATGACGTCTACGTCAAAGGCGATTTTCATTGCGATCTCCCTGAAGCTACTTGTTGTAGAAGGCTGGACGCGCTGGCAGCTCAACCGGCTCGATAGCGCCGCTTTCCTGCGCTTTCAAACAGGCATCGGCGGCAACGGAAGCGGCATAGCCATCCCATGCTGACGGGCCCTGCAAGGTTCCGGCGGTGGCATCATTGATAAAGGCCTGCAGCTCAACGTCGTAGGCATCAATAAAGCGGTCTTTCCAGTCGGTCAGAATGGTGTTGGACAGCTTGGCGTCTTTGCGCAGCTGAACAGAAGACGGCTCTGGCAATTTGGCGATGCCGGTTTCACCGACCACTTCACACTGGATGTCGTAGCCGTAAGCGCAGTTGACGTAAATCTCCACGTCAATGCGGGTGCCCTTATGGGTTTCAAACAGCACAATCTGCGGATCGCGCAGTTTTGCGTGGGTGTTTTTGGTCGAGCGCGGGAAGACCACCTGCACAGATTTGTAGTCGTCTTCGGTCAGCCAGCGCAGCACGTCCAGCTCGTGGATCAGCGTGTTGGTGATCGCCATATCGGTGGTGTAGCTTTCCGGTACGGTCGGGTTACGGTGCGCACAGTGCAGCATCAGCGGCTCGCCAATGTCACCGTCGGTGATCACTTTCTTCAACGCGCGGTAGCCGGCATCGTAAGGACGCATAAAGCCAACCTGCACCAGACGTTTGCCGTGGGCGATTTCCGCATCCACGATACGGCGGCAACCTTCAGCGCTCAGCGCCAGCGGCTTTTCGCAGAACACCGGTTTACCCGCAGCAACTGCCGCCAGGGTGAACTCTTCATGCGTTGGGTCCCAGGACGTCACAATGATCGCATCCACTTCCGAAGAGGCGATCACATCGTGGCCGTTGGCATACACTTCCGCGTCCAGACCTAACCGGCTGACAATGCCTTTCGCGCCGTCGATGTTGATATCCGAGACGGCAACCACTTTGGCGCCCTGCAGCACTTTGCTACAGCGACGAATATGTTCCTGACCAATAGCACCGGTGCCGATTACGCCAAGTTTCAGAGTCATAAAATATCCTTTATATGTAGGGGAGAGCGCGGGCATCAACCTGACCGTTATTTGCAGCCAGTGAAGATGTCCGCACTGAATTCAGAGTAAGCAAAATGAATCAGTATTCGCGTGCCTGGTCGATATGTTCGTTGAGCATTTTGGCGACCGCATCGACCCGTTCAGATTCGGAAACCTGCGCCCCGCCAACGCGCCACCAGCTGAAGTATTTGTGCACCATGGTTTTCGGCAGCACTTTGATATCAATCAGCGTGGAAACGGTCTGCTTGCGGGCATCTTCCAGCGCGTGCTTCAGCTGGTCGAGGGTGGTGACGCGATAGGTTTTGCAGCCGTAGCCGCCGGCAATCGCCGCGAAGTCTACCGGCACAAAGCCGCCATTCAGCTTGCCGCCTTCCGCATTACGGAAGCGGAACTCGGTGGTGAAGCTGTCCATCCCGTGTTCCATCTGCAGGTTGTTGATGCAGCCGTTGGTCATGTTGTCGAACAGCAGCACGTTGATTTTGGCCCCTTCCTGAATGGAGGTCACCAGCTCGGAGTGCAGCATCATAAAGGAGCCATCCCCCACCAGGGTGTAGACCTCACGGTGCGGCTCAGCCAGCTTGACGCCCAGCGAGGCACTGACTTCATACCCCATGCACGAGTAGCCGTACTCCACGTGGTAGCTGTTGTAATCTTTGGTGCGCCAGACGCGCTGGAGATCGCCCGGCAGGCTACCCGCAGCGGCGACGATCACCGAATCCTTTGGGAGATGCTCATTCAGTGTCCCCAGCACGCTGCTTTGGGTGAGGAAGGAATCGGTCAGGCGGTTGAACTCGGCATAGACCGCTTCACGATCCATATGGTCATCAATTTCCGGCACAAAGCCGTCGTTGCTGTAAACCGACTGATAAACGCGCTGCGTTTCTTTCAGCAATTTGCTCTGCGCCTGGCCGATTTTCTCGCCCCAGCCGCTGTTGAAGCCCTGTGCAGCCAGACGCTCATCCAGTGCGGTCAGCGCTTCACGCGCATCGGCCACTACCTGCACGGCATCGAGCTTGTAGGCGTCAAAATTGCTGACGTTAATGTTGATGTAGCTGACGTCCGGATTGTGGAAAATCCATTTCGAGGCGGTAGTAAAGTCGGTGTAACGGGTACCGACGCCGATCACCAGATCCGCCTCTTTCGCCAGCAGGTTAGCCGCCAGACAGCCGGTTTCGCCCACGCCGCCGACGTTCAGCGGATGGTCAGAAACAATGGTGCCTTTACCGGCCTGGGTTTCCGCGAAGGGGATCTGATGGCGCTCGGCGAACTGGCGCAGCGCCTCACCGGCTTCGGAGTATTTCACCCCGCCACCGCAGACGATAATTGGCTTACGCTTACCGGCGATTATCTTCAGTGCGGCTGCCAGCTGGGCTTCGGTTGGCAGGCGGCGATCCAGCAGATGCACGCGCTTCTGGAAGAAATAATCCGGGTAGTCATAGGCTTCGCCCTGCACGTCCTGCGGCAGAGAAATCGTTACCGCGCCGGTTTCAGCCGGGTCGGTCAGCACGCGCATGGCATTGATACAGGCGGTCATCAGCTGCTCCGGGCGGCTGACGCGATCCCAGTATTTGCTGACCGCGCGGAAGGCATCATTGGTGCTGATGCTGAGGTCATGACTCTGTTCAATCTGCTGCAGAACCGGGTCCGGCTGGCGGGTCGCAAACACATCGCCGGGCAACAGTAAGAGAGGAATTCGGTTAGCCGATGCGGTGCCCGCAGCGGTGATCATATTGGCCGCACCCGGTCCGACAGAAGAGGTACAGGCGATGATTTCACGGCGCAGTTTCTGTTTGGCGAAGCCGATGGCCGCGTGCGCCATACCCTGTTCGTTACGACCCTGCATAACCACCAGGTCGCCGCTGTCCTGCTCCAGTGCCTGACCGAGGCCCAGCACGTTGCCGTGACCGAAGATGGCAAAAATCCCTTTAACGAACTTGGTTTCAACGCCATCTACCGACAGATACTGGTTGTCCAGGAATCTGACCAGAGCCTGTGCTGTGGTTAATCTACTCTTACCCATGTGCTCTTCCTTAACGGTGAGGCTGAAAAAGTGAAACGTGAGGCGATTATAAACAAATATTTTTTTCACTAAACAGAATTACAGAAGAAACATTTCATTTTGCGAGAGAGATCAAATTATGCGATGAAACGGCTCTGCGCGGGGTGATCGCGCGGTCAGATTTGGAACAATAAAGAGGATGTCTGAGCAGTAAAGAAAATTTCGTTTCACTTCAAGGGCTTTGCCCGAACGGCTTTTGCAGTTTGCGAGCAGGCTCACACCGCCTGGATCGCCACAACCCGCCGCCGCTTTTGATCCCCCGCAACGACGATCCCCAGAGTTTTATCCACCTCACACTTTTGGGGTATTAATTTCATTTTGTGTTGAAGTTGAAATTTTTATTCTCCATACTCATTTCCATATTGAATCCGGGCGTCCGGACGTTACGTTCAGGCGAGTCCGCTGGAAAAGCGCAGCTGAGTCGGCTTATCAGAGAAGGAAACAACAGGTATGAGTACACAACAGAAACGGCTTGATGTGATTTGTATCGGGCGCATTGCCGTTGACCTCTATGGCCAGCAAATTGGCGCCCGCCTTGAAGATATGAGTACGTTTTCGAAATATCTCGGCGGTTCGTCGGGTAACGTGGCGTACGGCACGGCGATCCAGGGGCTGAAGTCCGGCATGCTGGCCCGCGTGGGCGATGAGCATATGGGCCGTTTTCTGCGCGAAGAGCTGCAGCGCGTGGGTGCCGATACCGAATGTCTGATCACCGACAAAACCCGGCTGACTGGCCTGGTGATCCTCGGAATTAAGGATCAGGACACCTTCCCGCTGGTGTTCTACCGCGATAACTGCGCCGATATGGGGCTGATCCCGGAAGATATCAGTGAAGAGTACATCACCTCTTCCCGTGCGGTGGCGGTCACCGGCACGCACCTTTCGCATCCTCAAACCCGTGCAGCAGTATTAAAGGCGCTGGAAATTGCCCGTCAGAACGGCTTACGCACCGCGCTGGATATTGATTACCGTCCGGTGCTGTGGGGACTGACCTCGCTCGGCGACGGTGAAACCCGCTTTGTGGAATCCGAGCACGTCACGCAACAGCTGCAGGAAGTGCTGCACTATTTCGATCTGGTGGTCGGAACGGAAGAAGAGTTTCATATTGCCGGCGGCAGCACCGATACCCTGACCGCGCTGAAAAACGTTCGTCAGGCGACGAAAGCCACGCTGGTCTGCAAACGTGGTCCGATGGGCTGCGTGGTGCTGGAAGGCGAGATCCCGGACAGCTGGGAACAAACCAAATTACAAAGCGGCGTGCGCGTGGAAGTATTGAACGTGCTGGGCGCAGGCGATGCCTTTATGTCTGGCCTGCTGCGCGGCTGGTTGAATGACGAAAGCTGGGAGCAGGCCTGTCGCTATGCCAATGCCTGCGGCGCCCTGGTGGTGTCACGCCATGGCTGCGCGCCAGCGATGCCAACCAAAGCTGAACTGGATGATTTCCTCAGCCGCGATAAGGACGTCAAGCGTCCGGACCTCGACAGCCGCCTGAATCACCTGCACCGCGTCACCACCCGCAAGCAACAGTGGCCAGAGCTGTGTGTCTTTGCCTTCGACCACCGTAAACAGCTGGTGGATATGGCCAATGAAGCGGGCGTCGACACGTCACGCCTGCCTGAACTGAAGCTGCTGCTGCTGCGTGCGGCAGAAGAAGCCGCCGGTGAAGCCGGGCTGGACGGCCGTAGCGGCATCCTCGCTGACACCACCTTCGGACAGCCGGCGCTGAACGCCATCACCGGTAAAGGCTGGTGGATTGGTCGCCCGATTGAGTTACCCAGCTCCCGTCCGCTGCGCCTTGAGCACGGCAACATCGGTTCCCAGCTGGTCGACTGGCCACAGGAACACGTGGTGAAATGCCTGGTGTTCTACCATCCGCATGACAGCGCCGAACTGCGTAAAGAGCAGGATGAGCTGGTGATGGACGTGTGGAACGGCTGTAACAAAACCGGCCACGAACTGCTGCTGGAAGTGATCCTGCCGGAGGGCAATCCGGACAAGAAAGAGTCTTACTACCTCGATATCCTGACCCACTTCTACTCGATGGGGATTCAGCCGGACTGGTGGAAACTGCCGCCGCTGAAACTGGAAAGCTGGCAGGCAATCAGTGGCCTGATTGAGCGGGAAGACCCGAACTGTCGCGGCATTCTGATCCTCGGCCTCGATGCGCCGGAAGAGAAGCTGAAAGCCGGTTTCGCTGACGCCGCCAAAGCACCGTGGGTGAAAGGGTTTGCCGTCGGCCGCACCATCTTCGGCCAGCCTTCACGCCAGTGGCTGCAAGGCGAGCTGGATGATGACGCGCTGATCGCCCAGGTGAAAAGCAATTACCATCAGTTGATCAATTACTGGCGCGAAGTGCGGCCAGCGAAGTAAGCCGTTAACCCGGGCAGGAACGCGACAGGATCGGCGGTTGGCTATGCCAGCGGCCGCTGAACAGTCACCCGTTCCTGCCCTTTTAGCCTTCCTGTTTTGCCCTTTCAACCTTCACATCCCGCCCTTTTCACTGCGCTTATTTCTCTTCGCGAACGAATTCCCCCTTCCTTCTGCTCTCTTTTCAGCCAGAATCTGTGATTCCATTCATATCCCGATGAAATAGATCCCCTGAAATCCGTTAGAAAGTGAAATTTTTTGTTCATCTGGTAGAATATCGGACAGAACAAACGACTTATTTTATTTAGCGAGCCGAAGTAATGACCAACAACCCAACGCAGCTTTCCCTGTTGCAGGACGACATCCGCCGTCGCTACGACACCCTGAGTAAGCGCCTGAAACAGGTGGCTCGTTATATTCTGGACAACAGCAACAGCATTGCCTTTGACACCGTGGCCTCGATTGCCCAACAGGCCGACGTACCGCCTTCTACCCTGATCCGCTTTTCGAATGCCTTTGGCTTTAGCGGCTTCAACGAAATGAAACAGGTTTTCCGTCAGCACCTGATGGAAGAGACGGTGAACTACACCGAGCGCGCACGGCTGTTCCGCCAGACCTCGACCGATGAAACGGCTGCTCCACCCGAGAACCCGGCTGAAATCCTTAATGTTTTCACTATGGTGAATTCACAGGCGCTGCAACAGCTGGCGATGCAGACCAATCCCGAGCAGTTGGATAAAGCGGTTGAGATGCTGCATCAGGCAGAGAACATCTACGTGATTGGCCTGCGCCGTTCGTTCAGCGTGGCATCCTATCTGACCTATGCACTGCGCCATCTGGAACGCCGTGCCTTCCTGATTGACGGCCTGGGCGGGATGTTTACCGAGCAGCTCAGCATGGTGAATCCGAAGGATGTGGTGATTGCCATCAGCTATTCGCCGTATGCGCGTGAAGCGGTGGAACTGGTTGAGTTAGGGGCCAAACGTGGGGCGCATCTGATTGCGATCACCGACAGCCAGGTCAGCCCGCTGGCCGCTTTCAGCGACGTCTGTTTTGTGGTGCGTGAGGCGCAGGTTGATGGCTTCCGTTCGCAGGTGGCTTCACTGTGCCTGGCCCAGACGCTGGCCGTTTCGCTGGCGCTCAACAACGCCGATAAGGCATAAAAAAACGGGTGGAAAATTCCACCCGTTTTTTTGTCGCATCCCGTTCTACTTTTCGACCGGATACGCATCGCTGTTCACCCAGGCGTGATCCTTCTCCCAGGTAAATTTCCACAGTCGAACCGGCCCGGCCATCACGTTCAGATAGTAATTGTCGTAACCGGCAATGGTGGCGACCGGGTGATACCCGCGCGGCACCGTGACCACATCGCGGTTATAGGCCGCCATGCACTCATCCAGCGAGCGATCGTCGGTATAGACGCGCTGCATAGCAAAGCCCTGCTCCGGATTAAACCGATGGTAATAGGTCTCTTCCAGATAGGTTTCGTTTTCTGAGTTTTCCTGATCGTGCTTGTGGCTCGGATAGGAGCTGGTGTCACCTTCGTTGGTATACACTTCCACCACCAGCAGGCTGTCCGCAGGCTTATCATCAGGCAGAATATTGTGAACCAGACGCTTGTTACGCCCCTTGCCACGCTGCTCCACGCCGACATCCGCCGGCGAAATCAGTCTGGCCGGTAGTGCGCCCTTGCCCGGCGCATTACAGACCGCCAGCTCAAGGTCGGAATCCGCATAGACTTCCACTTTGTCGTTGTTCGGCACATACACCGAGTAAGGCGGTGTGCGTTCAAACGGCGACATCCGCTTACCGATGCCGGGGAATTCAGCGTGCAGCGTCTTCACCGACGCCAGTCCGGCAACCAGCACCAGGCACAGCTCTTTATCGCCACTCTCCAGCTGCAGGGTCTGCCCCTTTTTCAGCTGATAAGCATCAAAGCCAACGTAACGCCAGCCCACGCTCTCCGGCGTCACATGCTGAATGCGCCCTTGCGCATCCGGTTTTTGTACTTTGGACAACAATGACATTCAATTCTCCTTCACTCTCCTCTGGCGCCTTGCAGCCGCGCCAGAGGTTTTGGAATGTATGAATTATCCCAGCGTCGGCATGCTGAACTCTGAAACGGTTTTCTGACCGCTTGGCCAGCGCACGGTCGCCGTTTTCATTCGGGTGTAGAAGCGCACGCCGTCTGGCCCATGCACGTTCAGCGCGCCAAACACCGAACGCTTCCAGCCACCAAAGCTGTGGAAGGCCATCGGTACCGGCACCGGCACGTTAACGCCGACCATCCCGGCCTGCACTTCACGCACAAAGTCACGGCCGGTGTGGCCATTGCTGGTGAAGATGGCGCTACCGTTACCAAACTCGTGGCTGTTAACCAGCTTCAACGCGCTGGCGTAATCCGGCGCACGCATGATGCTCAGCACCGGTCCGAAGATCTCTTCGCGCCAGATCACCATATCGGAAGTCACGTTGTCGAACAGCGTACCGCCCACGTAGTAACCTTCGTTGTAGCCTTCCACCTGGAAGTTACGGCCGTCGACCACCAGCTTCGCGCCTTCCTGCTCACCTTTATCGATGTAGCCCAGCACTTTCTTCTGGTGCGCAGCGGAAACCACCGGCCCCATCTCATTCTCTTCACTGCCTTTCTGAATGCCAGGGCCCACGCGCAGGGCTTTCACCAGCGGCGTCAGCGCAGCAATCAGTTTGTCTGCGGTGTCATCACCTACCGCCACCACAACCGGCAGCGCCATGCAGCGTTCGCCCGCTGAACCGAAAGCACCGCCCATGATGGCATTGACGGTTGCTTCCAGGTCGGCATCCGGCATCACGATGGCGTGGTTTTTAGCCGCACCAAACGCCTGCACACGCTTGCCATGGGCACTGGCGGTTTTATAAATATGTTCTGCCACGCCGGAAGAACCGACGAAGCTCACCGCCTGCACGCGCGGATCTTTATACAGCTGCTCAGCGTCTTCATTCGAACAGTGGACCACGTTAAAGACGCCATCCGGCAGGCCGGCTTCGGTCAGCAGTTCTGCCATACGCACCGAAGCAGATGGATCCAGCGCCGGTGGCTTGAGGACGAAGGTATTGCCGCAGGCCAGCGCGATGGGGAACATCCACAATGGCACCATCGCCGGGAAGTTGAACGGGGTAATCCCGGCCACCACGCCCAGCGGCTGCATCAGCGAGTAGCTGTCCACGCCGGTTGCCACGTCGGCAGAGTTTTCGCCTTTAATCAGATGCGGGATACCGCAGGCAAATTCGACCACTTCCAGACCGCGGGTCAGTTCACCCAGCGCATCTGACCAGACTTTACCGTGCTCGCTGACGATCAGTTCAGCCAGCTCTTCGCGGTGTTGTTCCATCAGGGCTTTAAAGTTGAACATCACGCGCGCACGGCGCAGAGGGGAGGTGCGTGACCAGTCTTCAAAGGCGTTATGCGCCACTTCGATGGCGTGAGTCACCTCATCGGCGGTGCTTTGCGTCAGTTCGCGCACCGGTTTGCCGGTAGCCGGATCGTAAATTGGGATGGTTTCATTGCTGGCGCTCTGAGACGTTTTTCCGCCAATAAAATTGCCTACGATAGTCATGTTCTGGCCTCTTTGATGTGAGTATTCCCTGCGGGCTGCCGCGTTTAGCCGCTGGCAACCTGACCGGACAAATCCCGAATGCGTGCAAGGACAGTATTATATTGGAATAAATTTTTCAAATATTTCACTTTAGAAAATTCATTTTTAGCGGCCTGGATCGCATTTTTACCTGCTTAGCGGTTGCCAGAGCCAATTGCTACCGGCCGCCGGCGAAATTCAGCGGAAACTTAACAATGGCGCGGCTCATGGGCATGTCAGCGTCAGACAATTAATTGCCATTTTCGCCTGCGACAGGGCTCACATTTCCTCCCTTTCGTTGCGGCTTTACGTCGAAAAAAACGAAATTTTGCGAGAGCGATCCAAAAATTTAAATTTCATAATTCACCAAACATGAAATAAATGTTCTTTTATAGGCCATAACCTGAGGCCATCCTCCTTCTGCACAAAAAAGGGCCTCTTCTGATCCTCTCTACCTTGCTTGCAGGAGCAGTACCATGGCGATTGACCCTACCCGTTTCTGTATTAACCGTAAGATTGCCCCCGGCCTCAGCATCGAACAGTTTTTCCAACTGGTGAATAAGCTTGGGCTGCATAAAGTTGAACTGCGTAACGATATGCGCGGCGGTAGCGTCACCGACAATCTGAGCCATGCCGAAGTGAAAGCGCTGGCGCAGCGTTACGATCTTGAAATTGTCACCATCAACGCGGTCTACCCGTTTAACCAGGCTGACGATGCGTTGATGGCGAAAGCGGAAGGCTTACTGAAAGATGCTCAGGGCGTTGGCGCAAAAGCGCTGGTGCTGTGCCCGCTGAACGACGGTGCGCCGGTTTCCGAGCAGCAGACGCTTGAGGCGCTGCAAAAACTCGGTCCGCTGTTTGCTCAGTATGGCATTGAAGGGCTGGTTGAGCCGCTGGGCTTCCCGGTGAGTTCGCTGCGCTCGGCGCAAAAGGCGCAGGCGTTGATCCGGGATGCCAACGTGCCGTTCCGCCTGGTGCTGGATACCTTCCACCATTTCCTTTATGAGAAGGCAGAAGAAGAGTTTGCCAGCGGGGTGGATATCAACGCGATTGGCCTGGTGCATCTGTCTGGCGTGGAAGATGGCCGCCCGACCAGCGAACTGACCGATGAAGAGCGCATTATGCTGACCGAAGGGGATGTGCTGAAAACTGCCGCTCAGGTGCAGCGTCTTGAGCAGTTGGGCTACCGGGGAATTTATGCTTTCGAGCCGTTCTCCTCGGTGATGGACAGCTGGAAAGCGGCGGATATTGAGCGTGAAATCCGTCGTAGTATCGAAATCTTGCAGGATTAATTCCGGGGGTAAACGCCCCCACCCTTATCTGTGTCACTTTGGCGGCAGCTGTCGAACTGCCGCTATTTTTTTGCTGTTACCCGCGTGCCCGCAGGCGTCCAGCCGGGCTCAGGACATCTCGACCAGCGCCTCTTTTTGCCCCTTCAGCATCCGCTTCAGTCTGACCGTCAGCAGCATGGCCACGCAAACCAGCAATGCGCTGATCAGGTAGATCACCGGCACGCCGAGATAGCTCATGGCAAACCCGGCCAGCGGCCCGGTAATGCCCAACGACAGATCCATAAAGGTGGTATAGGCGGCCAGCGCGCTGCCCTGATTTTGGGGCGGAACGGCTTTTACCGCCACCACGCCAACGGCCGGAAACACCAGCGAGAAACCGGCACCGGTGAAGAACGCGCCCAGCTTGGCCATCCACGGGTCAACCGATCCCCACACCAGAAACAGCCCCACGGCTTCCACCGCAAAGCAAACCAGCGCGACGGCCAGCCCGCCATGGCGGTTAATGGCATTAGGAAACAGCAGACGCGTACCGACAAATGCCCCGCTGAACAAGGTCAGCGCCCAGGCAGCGCCATCCCATCCCTTATCCTGATAAAACAGGGTGATAAAGGTGGCGATGACCCCAAACCCGGCGGAGCCCATCGCCAGGATCACGCCATATCCCCAGATTTTGCCCAGCACGGCGCGGAACGGCAGCGGCTTACCTTTGCTGCTGGTGACGTTCGGTCTGGGAAGCGCAAACAGAATGGCGATCAGTGCGATAGCAATGATGATCCCCGCCAGCAGCAGCAGGCCGCCCCACTGATAAATGCCCACGCCGAGCGGTGCGCCAATCGCCATGGCACCGTAGGTGAAAATCCCGTTCCACGAAATAACCCGACCAATATGCAACGAACCCACCACGCCCACGCCCCACAGCGTGGAGCCGGTGCCGGCGAAGCTTTGCCCGACGCCTAAGATCACCCGCCCCAGGCAGAGCATCACCAGGCTTAACACCGGCAGCGCGCTTTCCACCGCCGCCAGCGCATAGCAGATGCCACTCAGCAGCGCGCCGCACAGGCCAAACACCACCACCTTTTTTGGCCCCCACAGATCGGCATAGCGGCCGGCATGGGGACGACTGAGCAGGGTGGCGAAGTATTGCAGGCTGACCACCAGGCCCGCCCAGAAGGCGCTGTAGCCCATCACGTCATGGACGTAGCCCGGCAGGACCGCCAGCGGCAAGCCAATCGTCAGGTAGCTGGCAAAATTGAAAATCACCACGGAAATGATGCGCAGATTCAAGCGTAAACCGCTTTGAGCAGGCTCCAGCGCGGGTTGATCAGGCATGGGGATCGGGACTCTGTTAACAACAACACGAGGGTTCACTATACCTTGATTTCCCCCCTGCCTGTCATCCCCCGTTTACAGGATTGTCACAATTGCCGCCATAAATCCGTCACATAGCGCTCCTATACTGCCGCCTTAATGAAGTCCCAAAGAGGATAAAAAATATGTCAGCTCCCCTGATTTTCCCCCAGGAGAGCGCGAACCGTCGGTCACGGCTGACGGTCTGTGGGCTATGCCTGTTCATTTCCGAGGCCGCCTTATGACGCGCACTCCGATCCGCATTGCGCTAAAGGGCATTCAATATGCCTTTGGCGATCAGCGCGTCCTGCAACAGCTCGACCTGACGGTTGAAGCCGGCACCACCGTGGCGCTGCTGGGCCCGTCCGGCTGTGGCAAAAGCACGCTGCTGAAACTGCTGGCCGGTCTGTTGCAACCGCAACAGGGCGAAATCCACTTTGGTGACCGGCTGATTGCCAGCCCGCGAAGTGCGCTTCCCCCGGAACAGCGTGATATCGGCATGGTGTTTCAGGACTACGCGCTGTGGCCGCATATGACGGTGGCGCAGAACGTCGGCTTCCCGTTGTTGATGCGCAAGGTGGCGACCGCCGAACGGCTGAAGAAAACCATGATTGCCCTTGAGCGCGTCGACCTGGCCAACTTCGCCCTGCGCCGGCCTGCCGATCTGTCAGGCGGCCAGCAACAGCGCGTGGCGCTGGCGCGCGCCATCATTGCCGAGCCCGGCATTCTGTTGTTTGACGAGCCGCTGTCTAACCTCGACCGCGATCTGCGTGAATCCTTATGCCGTGAAATGAGCAGCCTGCTAAGCCAGCTCGGCACCACCGCGGTGTATGTCACCCACGATCGTAACGAGGCCGAACTGCTCGCCAGCCGCATTGTTCACCTGTCACACGGTTCGGTGACGTCCATCCAGGCCGTCACGCCATTCTCTGGGGAATTAGCATGAAATCCATTTTGACTAAAAAAACAGGAGCCATCGTCGCGATGATCTTCACCTCCGCCATGATGATAAATGACGCCAGTGCGCTGACGGTGTATACCGCCGGACCGGGTTCGCTGGCCAAAAAACTGGCCGCCGGTTACGAGAAGCAAACCGGCGTGAAAGTGAATATTTTCCAGGCCACCACCGGCAAGGTAATGGCCCGTCTGGAAGCCGAACAGGCCAATCCGCTGGCCGACGTGCTGATTTCCGCCTCCTGGGATACGGCAGAAGATTTGCAGCATCGCGGCTGGCTGCTGCCGTATCAGAGCGCCAACGCGGCTAAGGTGCCGGATGCGCTGAAAAGCGATGCCTATGTGGCGCAGGGTATTTCCGCACTGGGCATCGTCTGGAACACCAAAAGCGGCACGCCGGAGCCGAAAGAGTGGGCCGACCTCACCACGCCTGCGTTTAAGGACAAGGTGACCACCCCCGATCCGTCGATGTCTGGCGCCTCGCTGGACCTGTTAATCGGCCTGCAAAACGGCATGGGTGACGGTGCCTGGCAGCTGTTCGATAAGCTGAAAGCCAACGGCATGGTGATCAGCGGCCCGAATGCGCAGGCGCTGACGCCGGTGTTACAGGGTGCGAAAGCCGCCGTCTTCGGCGCGGTGGATTATGTCTCTTACGGCAGCATTCAGGATGGCGAAGCGATCAAAGTGATCTTCCCGGAAAGCGGCACCGTGGTGGCCCCGCGCCCGATGATGATCCTTAAGTCGACGCAGCACGCCGCCGACGCCAAAGCCTTTATCGATTATGTGCTGTCACCGGAAGGCCAGGAGTTAGTGGCGGCAGCATGGCTGATGCCGGCGCGATCGGATATTGGCGCGAAACGCCCGCTGCTCAGCGATCTGAAAATCCTGCCTGCGCAGAGCGAGGCAAAGAGTGACCGTGCGGCGGTGCTTCAGCGCTTTGGTAAATTATTTGCAGCACCATAACGCGACCCGACGCCCTGGAAATCTGCCTGTGAAACTGCGCCTGATGCCCCTGCTGACCGTGGCTCTTTTGATGGTATTGGTGGCGCTGCCGCTGCTGTTTATTCTGCTGCAGGCGCTGTTCCCGGCGCTCAGCGAAGGATCGCTGGCCGGGGCGTTTTCGACTATCCCGGCGCTGCTAAGGGATCCAGAACTGCCGACGCTGCTGGTGGGCACGCTGAAAACCGGCGTTGGCGTGGCGCTGTTCAGCGCGCTGCTGGGGATCCCGTTGGGTACCCTGCGCGGCCTGTTTCATCTGCCGCTGGCCCGCGTTTGGGATGTGCTGATGCTGATCCCGTTCCTGACCCCGCCCTATATCGCCGCGCTCAGCTGGATGCTGGCGCTGCAGCAAAATGGCTACCTGATGCAGCTGGGCGGGCCGAACCTCAACACCCTGCTGTTCAGCCAGACCGGCATCATGCTGATCATGACGCTGAACATTTTTCCGGTGGTGTACTTTGCCGTGTCGCGCAGCATGCTGGCGAGCGGTCAGCGGCTGGCCACGGTGGCCCGGGTGCATGGCGCTTCCGCCTGGCGGGCGTTCTGGCATGTGTCACTGCCGATGGCGCTGCCCGCGCTGGCGGCGGGAGTGCTGCTGGCCTTCACCCTGGCAATTGAGGAGTTCGGCGTACCGGCGGCACTTGGCCCGCGTGCGGGTGTGGTGATGCTGACCGTCGGCATTGAACAGCGGCTGGCGGACTGGCCGATCGACCTGCCCGGTGCCTCGTTGCTTTCCGTGATGCTGGTGCTGATTGCCCTTGCGGCCTTTGCGCTGCAAAAGCAGCTGACCGGCAATAAAGAAGTGACCAGCATTACCGGAAAACCGGCGCAGAGCAGCCCGGTTCTGCTGGGTGTGTGGAAAATCCCGGTGATGGCGCTGTTTACCCTGGTTTCAGTGGTGGTGGTGGCGATGCCGCTCTGCTCGCTTTACGTCACCGCGCTGATGTCGACGCTGTCCGGCGGGCTGCACCTGGCTAACCTCACCGATCGCCATTTTGTCGCGCTGTTCGCGCAGCAAAGCGAAGCGTTATCGGCCCTCTCCACCAGCGTGGCGCTGGCGCTGGGTGCCGCTGCTATTACCGGCGTGCTGGGTTTTCTGGCGGCCTGGCTGGTGGTGGAAGGCAAAATGCGTGGCGCGAAAATAATCGATGCCCTGTCGTTGCTGCCGGCGGCGATCCCAGGCGTGGTGGTTGGCGTGGGGTTAATCCTGCTGTGGAACCGATCGTTCTGGCCGGTTTCGCCTTACAACAGCTGGGCGATTTTACTGCTGTCATACTGCTGCATTCTGCTGCCGTGGCCGGTGCGCTATGTCGGCAGCGCGCTGAAACAGATTGGCGGCAATCTGGAACCCGCTGCCCGCGTGCACGGGGCCAGCTCGCTGCAGGCGCTGCGCCATATTATTCTGCCGCTGGTGTTTCCCAGCCTGCTGGCGGCGATGCTGATGGTGTTTGCCATCGCCTCCCGCGAACTGGTCACCTCGCTGCTGCTGGCACCCGCCGGAACGCAAACGGTGGCGGTGTTTATCTGGCGGCAGTTTGAACAGGGCTCGGTCGGTCAGGGAATGGCGATGGCCAGTATTGCGATGACGGTGAGTTTGCTGCTGATGCTGGCGGCGCTGGCGCTGCTGCAAAAACAGGGAAAAGCCTCCGATCTTTCCTAAAAGCATCCTGGCACTGTTCAGAGGCGTTAAACTTACGCATCTGAGGTTGAACTGGAGAGGGAATGAGCGAACTGCAGCAGGAAAAGATCGGGCAGAATATGCTGTTGAAAATGGCCACGCTGATTGTGATTTTGGCGGGTATCAAAGCGGCATCAGAGATTCTGGTGCCGTTTTTAATGGCGCTGTTTCTGGCCATTGTGTTGAACCCGCTGGTCACCTATTTGATGCGCAAAGGCGTCAGGCGGGGCCTGGCCATCAGCCTGGTGATGCTGGGCGTGCTGATTGTTATTGGCCTGCTGGTGGCGATGGTGGCCGGATCGGTCAATGAATTCAGCGACATCTACCCGCAAATCCGCGCGCAGATGGAGCATAAGCTGGGGATCGTGCAGCACTTTGCCGCCACCTTCCATATCAACCTCTCCACCGAACGTATGGCCGAGCGGCTGGATCCGAATTCGTTGATGAACGTCGCCACCACGGTACTGAGCCAGTTCTCTGGGGCGATGACCAATGTGGTGCTGCTGCTGATGACCGTGGTGTTTATGCTGTTTGAGGTGCATCACCTGCCCTACAAGCTTCGTTTCGCGCTGGTGAACCCGAAAATCCGCATTGCCGGTTTGCATAAGGCGCTGAAAGGCGTCACCCATTATCTGGCGCTGAAAACGCTGATCAGTCTGATTACCGGGGCCGCCGTCTGGCTGTCGCTGTTTCTGCTGGGGGTGAAGTTTTCACTGCTGTGGGGCGTCGTTGCCTTTGTGCTGAACTTTATTCCCAATATCGGCCCAATCATTGCCGGCATTCCGCCGCTGATCCAGGCACTGCTGCTGAATACGGTGTTTGATGCCGCGATGGTCGCGGTGCTGTTCACCGTGATTCATATGGTATTTGGCAATATGCTGGAGCCGCGCGTGATGGGCAAAGGCCTGGGACTCTCCAGCCTGGTGGTGTTTCTGTCGTTGATTTTCTGGGGCTGGCTGCTGGGGCCGGTGGGTATGCTGCTTTCCGTGCCGCTGACCAGCGTGTGTAAAATCCTGATGGAAACCACGCCGGGCGGCAACAAGCTGGCGATCCTGCTGGGGAATGGCAGACCGAAAGAGAAAAAGGCGCTGACCCGAAGAAAGTCGGCGAGCGAATAAGCGGCGTTCCGGCCTCAACGGTGGCGGCTGAACCCGCCACCCACCTGATTACTGTCCGCTAAAAAGCCGATCGTAGACGTGCTGGATATGCCGCTCCATGCACGCTCTGGCTCGCTCAGGATCGCGTTCAACGATCGCCTGGCTGATATTGGCGTGATCCTGATTCATCTCGCGCGGGAAGTCGCTTTCAGCGTAGTGACTCTCCAGCCGCAGAAAACGGCTGCTTTTGCGCTTATTCCACAGGTATTCCATCATCTCGGCCAGCACTTCGTTGCCGGTCATCGCGGCGATCAGCAGATGAAAGCGTTTGTCTTCATGCAGGAACTTCTCATCATTGACGTGCAGCTGGATCAGGTCCTGAGTCACTTCCTTCAGCTCGGCGCGCTGGTCATCCGTGCCATTGCGCGCCGCCAGCTCGGCGGTCATGCCTTCGTACAGCAACCGGGCGTTAATCAGCGCTTTCAGGCTGAATTCATCCTCCACCAGCGGCGCATCGGTTTTTGGCAGCAGGCTGCTGACAAACACGCCGTTGCCGGTGCGGATTTCCACCCAGCCGGTAATTTCCAGCGCAATTAACGCTTCGCGGATCGATGAGCGGCTGACGCCCAGCTGCTTTGCCAGCTCACGCTCTGGCGGCAGCATCGCACCCGGCGCAAATTGCCCTTTGCGGATGCAGCCAATCAGCAGCGAGGAAATCTGCCGGTAAAGTCGTTCAGGTTTTAAGGTAGGTAATTCCATTATCCGCGCTCCTGCCGGGCCATCTGGCAGGCAGCTTAGCATAAGCCATCGGGCTTTTTGACCGTGGCCGACGGCCAAACCTGCGATCCGGATCACGGCACTCCACCGCCGTTGCGTTTTATCCTTGGTCCAGCGGCCTGACCACTGGGCCGGAACCGGTTTTTTCCTGCGTATTTAAGGAGCTCTGCATGGAACACACATGGCGCTGGTATGGCCCAAACGATCCCGTTTCGCTGGACGATGCCCGCCAGGCGGGAGCAACCGGCATCGTCACCGCCCTGCATCACATTCCGAATGGCGAGGTCTGGCCGGTAGAAGAGATTCAGGCTCGCCAGGCACTGCTGGCTGAAAAAGGGCTGGTGTGGTCGGTGGTGGAAAGCATACCCATCCATGAGTCGATCAAAACCCAGCGTGGTGATTATCAGCATTACATCGCCAACTATCAGCAGTCGATCCGCAATCTTGGTCGCTGCGGCATTGATACCGTTTGCTACAACTTTATGCCGGTCCTCGACTGGACGCGTACCGATCTGGCCTGGACCCTGCCGGATGGTGCCAAAGCGCTGCGCTTCGACCATATCGCCTTTGCCGCCTTCGAACTGCATATTTTACAGCGGCCGAACGCCAGCCAGGATTACGACGCGCAGGAGCAGAAAGCCGCCGCTGACTACTTCAATGCCATGACGCCGGACGCCATCGAGACCCTGACCCGCAACATTATTGCCGGCCTGCCCGGCGCGGAAGAAGGCTACACGCTGGAGCAGTTTCAGGCGCAGCTTTCGCAGTACGACGGCATTGATAAAGCCGGTCTGCGTAGACATATGGCGGCGTTTCTGCAGGCCATCGTGCCGGTGGCGGAAGCGTCCGGCATCGTGCTGGCGGTGCATCCGGACGATCCTCCACGCCCAATCCTCGGCCTGCCGCGCATTGTCTCCACGCTGGAAGATATGCAGTGGCTGAAAGAGACCGTGGACAGCGTGCATAATGGTTTCACCTTCTGCACCGGCTCCTACGGCGTGCGGGAAGATAACGATTTAGTGAAGATGGCGGAAACCTTCTCCGACCGCATTCACTTCGCCCATTTACGTTCGACGTTGCGCGAAGAGAACCCGAAAAGCTTCCACGAGGCGGCTCATCTTGGCGGTGATGTGGATATGGTTGGCGTGGTGAAGGTGATTCTGGCGGAAGAGCAGCGTCGCCGTCAGCAGGGCAACACGCGCGGGATCCCGATGCGTCCCGACCACGGTCACCAGATGCTGGATGACCTGCACAAGAAAACCAATCCGGGCTATTCGGCCATCGGTCGTCTGAAGGGGTTAGCGGAAGTGCGCGGTGTGGAAGTGGCACTGAAGCAGATCTATTTTAACGACTGAGGTTGCGGGGCCAGACGCGGGTCTGGCCCGTCATATATCGCCTAATCGACGATAAACAGCTGTGCGCCGGTGTGGGTCCAGGAGCGATGCGCTTCGGCATCATCGGCGACCTGATAACTCATCCCCGCCGTCAGGGTGAAGACCCGACCATCGTCGAGTTCGGTATGCAGCTCGCCGGAAAGACACAGCAGAATATGCCCTTTGGAACACCAGTGATCCGCCAGGTATCCGGCGGTATATTCGACCATTCTGACGCGAACCTCGCCGAAATGCTGAGTGCGCCACAGCGCTTTGCCGGTTTCGCCAGGGTGTTCAGTGGTGGCCAGTGCAGACCAGGCCGTGGTGCCAAACGGAATATCACTCATCTTCATGGTGCGGATGTCCTGGATTTTGGAGGCTGGTCGCAGCATAGCAACGGCGTGACGCGCATGTCCTGCTGTATTTAACGCCGCAACGGCTCAAAAATGTGCGTACTTGGTATAAATCAGCAAAGGGGTGTTTATGCTGTGAATACTCTCCCCGGTGCGCAAACGGTCGATAACCTCGATACCCAGCTCGATTTCCCGTTGAATATCATGGCCCAGCACGATGTCCATTTCCCCGGTTTCCAGCAGGCTGCGGGTATAGTCACTCAGCTCATGGCCGATAAACACCACCTCATTAGCCAGCCCCTTTTCCGTAAGGGCAAGAGCGACGCCGCGATTACCGCCGGCCATATTATAAATGCCGGCCATCGGCGGATTGTCTGCGAGAAACTTTTTCACGCTTTGATACGAGCTTTCCGATTCATCGTTGGTATTCACCCTTTCCACGACCGTCAGATGCGGAAACTCGACCCGCAACGCCCGGCGAAACCCCACTTCCCGCTCTTCCTGGGTGCGGTAGGTCGAGCTGAAAATCAGCAAAATATTGCCGGGCTGTTTCGGCAGCATCCGTCCCATCAGCCAGCCCGCGGTGGAGCCAGTGCTGATCTGATCCAGGCCGACATAGGCGGTGCGCCGCGAATTGGGCAGATCGCTGGTCAGGCAGATCACATGCACGCCGTTATCAATCGCCTCGCGCACCGCGCGGTTGATTTTAACGTCGTCGCGGCAGACCAGTAACACCGCTTCCGATTCTGCGGCACGGCGGGCGATCAGCTGGCTGAAGCGCTCGGTGTTCACCTGCACATTCGCCACGCTGTCAAAACTGAAGGCGATTTCCGGATGAGCCGCGATATAGCGCCGGGCTTCCTGCTCCACCAGGCTGATAAAACTGGTGCCGGACTCGCAGATAAAGGCGATGCGCCGCTGCTGCCCGGCAACGCCGCTCTCATCCCAGTTGCCGCCCAGTCGCTGGATCGCCAGTTTGACCTTTTTTCGCGTGACGTCACGCACGCCCGCGCGCCCGTTCAGCACCCGATCGACGGTGGCCATACTGATCCCGGCCTCTTTAGCGATTTCGGCGATGGTCGGTCCTTTCCAGCTGTTTTTGTCAGGCATGCCTGCATCCCTTTCCTTGCGCATGAGGTGTTTTTCATCATAGTGCAAAGCCCGCATTCAGCCAGTGAGGCTAAGCCAATGATTCCAGTCTGTTTGGTGAAAAATGATGGACTTCACCTCATTTAAATATGTGATTTAACGCATTTTTTGATGATGCCGTTTGGCCTTTGCGTTGACTTTATTTCGGCCAAAAACGATCACTCATGCACCAACCCTTTCTCTCCCTCAGCTAAGGAATCACTGTATGTATAACGTTGCCCTGTTCGGTGCCGGTCGTATCGGTCAAATCCACGCGGCCAATATCGCGGCTCACCCAGATTGTCGCTTACAGTATGTGATCGACGTGTATCCTCCTGCCGCACAGGCACTGGCAGAAAAATACGGGGCGACGGTGGTGAGCGCCGGGCAGGCGCTGGATGACAGCAGCATCAACCTGGTCGCCATCTGCAGCGCCACCATCACCCATGCCGACCTGATTGAAGCCTCGGCCAAAGCGGGCAAAGCCATCTTCTGTGAAAAGCCGGTGGACCTGAGTTTAGAGCGCGTCGAGCGCTGCCTGGCCACGGTCAAAGAGTGTGGCGTGACCCTGATGGTCGGCTTTAACCGCCGCTTCGACCCGAGCATGGCGCAGCTTCAGCAGAGCCTGGCCGCAGGCGAGATTGGCAATACCGAAATCGTCACCATTATCTCGCGCGACCCCGGTGCGCCACCGGCGGAATACCTGAAAACCTCTGGCGGCCTGTTCCGCGACATGACCATCCACGATTTTGATATGGCGCGCTGGCTGCTGCAGGAAGAGCCGGTGAGCGTCTATGCCAGCGCCTGTTCGCTGGTCGATCCCGCCATTAAGGCGCTGGGCGATATTGATACCGCCGTCGTCACGCTGACCTGTGCCAGCGGCAAAATGGCGGTGATCACCAACAGCCGCCGCGCCACCTACGGTTACGATCAGCGCATTGAAGTGCACGGCAGCGAGGGGATGCTGGCGGTGAATAACCTGCCGGAAAGCAGCCTGGTAAAATCCGACATTGGCGGCGTGGTGGCGCAGAAACCGATGTATTTCTTCCTGCAACGCTATGCCGATGCCTATCGTCTGGAGTTCGCCAGCCTGATTGCGCACCTGAAGAGTGGCAAAGCCATCTCCCCTGGCGGCGAAGACGGTTTGCAGGCGCTGCGGCTGGCGGACGCCGCGCTGGCGTCGATGAACAGTGGGCAGGTGGTGCGGCTGTAACCCGGCCTAATGCGCCTCAGCGGTCACCGGCGGTGCACTGGCGGCGGGTTTGCGCATCAGCAGCACCATCAGCGTGGTGATGATGAATCCGACCATAATCAGCACAAACGCATCGGCAAAAGCCTGAGTTTGCGCTTCACGGAAGGTGATTGCAGCCAGCTGCTTTAACGCGGCGGTATGGGCGGTAGCGACGTCCATACCGCTCTGCTGCCAGATCTGCGTCAGCGTATCCAGCTGGCTGTCCATCGCCTGATTGGTCATATTCAGATGGTCACCCAGCCGGCTGAAATGCAGGTTTGTCCGGTCATTCAATACCGTCCCGCACATCGCAATCCCGATGGCGCCGCCCAGGTTGCGCATCAGATTAAACAGTCCCGACGCCAGCTTCAGCCGCTCAGGCGGCAGGCCGCCCAACGTCAGGGTTACCGCCGGGGCGACGGCGAACTGTTGCGCCGCGCCGCGAAAAGCCTGCGGAAGCAGCAGCTGTTCCGCTCCCCAGTCATGGGTAATCGGGGTGAAAAAGAACATCGACAGGGCAAACGCCGCCAGACCGATCATCATCAGCCAGCGCAGATCCACCCGGTTAGCAAACCACGAGTAGATCGGGATCGACAGGATCTGGAAGATCCCGGTGGAGAAGATCGCCAGGCCAATATCCAGCGCGCTAAAGCCGCGTAAATTGCCCAGAAAAAGCGGCGTAAGGTAGATGGTCGAAAAGATACCGACGCCGGCCATAAACGAGAAAAAACAGCCCAACGCAAAATTACGATCCTTCAGGGCCAGCAAATCGACCACCGGACGCGGATGCCGCAAGGTGCGCCAGATAAACCCTAAGCCCGCCAGGCCAGAAATCCACGCGGTGATAAGGATAGTGCTGTCATCCATCCAGCCCCAGCGCGGCCCTTCTTCCAGCGTGTATTCCAGACAGCCCAGCGACAACGCCATCATCAGCATGCCGGGATAATCCGCGCCTTTCAGCAATGACCAGTCCGGCTCATCGACGTTGACCAATATGGGCACCGCAATGGTGATAAACATCCCCGGCACCAGGTTAATAAAGAACAGCCAGTGCCACGAGTAATTGTCGGTGATCCAGCCGCCGACGGTCGGGCCAAGCGTCGGTGCCAGCGAAGCCAATCCGCCCACGGTCGCAGCGGCAATCACCCGCTGCGGCCCACTGAAGAAGGCAAAAGCGGTGGTGAACACCATGGGGATCATCGAGCCGCCCAGGAAGCCCTGCAACGCCCGGAAGGCGATCATACTTTGAATGTTCCATGCCCACCCGCACAGCAGGCTCATCACCGTAAATCCGGCGGCGGAAGCGGCAAACAGCCAGCGGGTAGACATCACGCGGGCCAGCCAGCCGGAAAGCGGGATAACAATGATTTCGGCAATCAGATAACTGGTCTGCACCCACACCGTTTCATCGGTGCCTGCGGACAGCCCACCGCCGATATCCCGCAAAGAGGCCGAGACAATCTGGATATCCAGTAGCGCGATAAACATCCCCACGCACATGGTGGCAAAGGCAAAAACCTTGCTTGCCATGCTCATGCCCGCAATACCCGCCTGGCCGTTCATTAGCGGTCCTGCTGGTTAACGTTGACGGTCACCGACAGGCCCGGACGCAACGCGCCAAGCCGGCTGTCGTTGCTGTCTAACAGAATACGCACCGGCACCCGCTGCACGATTTTGGTGAAGTTGCCGGTGGCATTTTCGGCGGGCAACACGCTGAACTGCGCGCCCGTTGCCGGAGAAAGGCTGCTGACATGGCCGTGAAACACCCGGTCGGGCATGACATCAGCACGGATTTCGGCTTTCTGGCCGGGTTTCATCTCCGCCAGCTGGCTCTCTTTAAAATTGGCATCGATCCATAATCCCTGGCTGGGCACCAGTGACAGCAGCTGCGTGCCGGCGGCAGCAAAGGCGCCGGGCCGCGCGCGGCGGTTACCGACCGTGCCGGCAAACGGCGCGCGAATGTCGGTATAGCCGACGTTCAGCTTCGCCATATCCAGCTGGGCCAGCGCCTGTTCAAGGGCGGCCTGCGCCTGCTGGCTGCGGGCATCCAGTACCGCCAGCTGACGCTGCGATGCGGTGGTTTCGGCCTGGGCTTTCTGTTCAGCGGCAACCGCCTGTTGCCAGGCGGCGGCGGCCTGCTCGCGGCTCTGTCGGGAGACGGCGGCGCTGCTCACCAGCGCGGAATAACGCTGATTATCATCCCGCGTGCGGCGGGACTCTGCCTGCGCCGAACGTACGCTGGCCTGCGCGCTGGCAATTGTCGCCTGTTGCAGCTGACGCGTGGCGGCAATGTCCACCAGCTGCGCACGCTGCGCGCTGACGTTGGCCTGCGCCTGCGCCAGTGCCGCCTGATAATCCGCACTCTCAAGGGTAATCAGCCGATCGCCTTGCTGCACCTGCTGATTGTCCAGCACCCAAACCCGCGCAATATAGCCCGGCACTTTGGCTGACAGCACGCTGATATCGCCGCCGACATAGGCATCATCGGTTTGCTGCAGGTATCGCCCGGTGTGATACCAGTGCCAGCCATAGCCCGCCAGCGCGCACAGCAGCACAACCAGCAGCAGAAATGTTAGTGAGCGCTTACGGGGTAGCGTGAACCGGCGCGGTGCCGTGGCACCGTCATTCAGGGTCAGGCTCATGATGGGTCACGATAAATGCTGGGTGGGACAAATTTACCGGCTACCCCTGCCCGCTTTTGCTGCACGTACTCATGGCGATAGCGCACCGCCTCGTCGGCCGCCGGGCCGGGCACAGAGGCATATTCCGTGGCGGTGATCGCCCGGCCGGTCTGTTTATCGGTCAACTCCAGCTCGACCACGCGGCCTGAGCTGCGCTCGACCAGCTGCATCGAGCGGCCTTCCGGTGCAAGCCAGCTGTTGCCCCATTGCAACAGCGACAGGATCACCGGCCGGAAATCACGTCCCATTTGCGTGAGGTGATATTCATAGCGCAGCGGCTTTTCGCAATAGGCGACCCGTTCAAGCAGACCGTCTTCTACCAGGTCTTTCAGCCGTCGGGTGAGGATATTTGGCGCAATATTGCTGCTTTTTTGCAGTTCATCAAATCGCGTCAGGCCGGCAAACATATCGCGCAGGATCAGCATGCTCCAGCTGTCGCCAATTCGGCCCAGGCTGCGGGCAATCGGACAGGACATCTGATAAAGGGGATCGGATTTCATGGCGGGCTTCCACTCGTGACTTGCATTATGCAAGTAACAGTAGCCAGGTCACTTGCATTATGCAAGTGACTTTGTTTCGCCTGCCATCGTTCGCGCTGAAGGCATACTGTTCCCGCGAGGCGCTAACGCTACTGCGCCGCGAACACGCTGGTGTCGGTGATCGACTGGACGTCCACTTTCGCCGGCAGGATCGCCAGCGAGGAGAACAGATCGGAGACCTTCTGCACTTTCGCAATATCCTCCGCCGAGACCGGGCGAATGCCGTGAGAAATCCTGACGGTAATCGCCCTGGCGTCTTCCGGCGACAGTCGGGTCAGTGAAGAGTAAACCTGATTATATTCATCAGGATGCTGCAGCGCCCATTCCCGCGCTTTCGCCAGACGGCGGGCAAAGTCGGCTATCGCCAGCCTTTTTTGCGGATCCTTTAACGAACTCCCGGTGGCGGTAACAAATGACAGCGCGGTAGTCAGTCCTTTGCCGTCGCGCAGCAGGCGCGCGCCGTGCTGTTCGGCGATGCCGAGATAGGGATCGAAGGTCGCCCAGGCAGCAATCTGCCCGGAGTTAAACGCGGCGCTGGCATCGGTTGGCAGCACAAAACGGACCGGCACCGCATCACGCTTTACGCCCGCCTCTTCCAGCGCCTGATACAGCAAGTGCTGGGAAATGCTGCCCCGGGCGGAGGAGACCACCACCGGTTTGCCCGCCAGGTCTTTGACGCTGTGGATCGGTGAATCGGCCGGAACAAGCAGCCCATTCGAACCGGGATCGCCGACGTTAGTCGCAATAATCTTCAACTCCACCCCACCCGAGGCCGCCATCAGTACCGGCAAATCCCCTGCATAAGAGGTATCCACCGCCCCGGCGCGTTGCGCTTCGAACAACGGCGCTGCGCCCTGGAAATTGGCCCAGCGGTACTGATATGGCGCGTCTTTCATCACGCCCGAGGCGTCCACCAGCGAACGCAGATTACGCGCCTGATCGCCCAGCACCAGCGTCACGCCTGAAAGGTCACTGGCCGCGCTGGCGGCATAAGTGGTGCAAAGCAGCAGCACAGCCGTTAAATATTTCATGGCGATCCCTTATTGAAGTGCGTTGCGTTGCAGCTGGCGGATGTAGGCATCCCAGTGCAGGAGATATTTTTTGTTTTTAATGCCGTTATCAAACACCTGTGCGGCTTTTTCCGCCACGTCGTCCGGCACGATGGTCAGCTCGCTGCCGCCGGTCTGCGCAGCCAACTGAGCCACGCAGGCGCGCTCCAGGTAATAGAGGTTATAGAAGGCTTCTTCAAGGTTGTTGCCGCAGGTCAGCAGGCCGTGATTGCGCAGGATCAGCGCGTTGAGATCGCCCAGATCGGCGACAATGCGCTGCTGCTCGTCCAGATCCAGCGCTATCCCTTCGTAGTCATGGTAAGCCAGACGTTGGAAGAAACGCATGCTGTGTTGGGAAATCATCAGCAGACCCTTTTTCTGCGCCGCCACGCCAATCCCGGCGGCGGTGTGGGTATGCAACACGGCATGGGTTTCCGGGCGCGCGCGGTGGATGGCGCTGTGGATCACGTACCCGGCCGGATTAATGCCCAGACCGGTGGGATCGTCGATGATCTCGCCATCCAGATCGATCTTAACCAGCGTTTCCGGGGTGATCTCATCGAAGGTTTGTCCGTAGGCGTTGATCAGGAAGTGAGGCTTTTCCCCCGGCACGCGCAGCGAAAAATGGGTATAGATATGGTCGGTCCAGCGGAGCTTCGCCGCCAGCTGATAACAGTGCGCCAGTTTGACCCTTGCCTGCCACTCCTCGTCCGTGATCCTGCTCCGTAAAGGCGCTGCACTTTTTAGTACCACCGCATCAGTCATTTTCGCTCCTGTTGTTGTCCGGGTTACGCGGCCAGACCGCGAAGGCATCCTGACACAGGAGAAAAACGGCGGGGAAACGATCAATCCGGCAATAATTTGCAGAATATTGACTAAAGCCCGGTCTCTGCGCTTATGATGCTGGCAGACTGTCTGGCTTTTCGTCAGCTATACCGTCATTTGCGGCTGGCCGGCACTTTTTTACGCAACGTTTTGTTGGGTTACAGAGGTACGACGTGGACTCTATTTTTAAGACCAGCCCGCAAAAGAAGGGCCTTTTTCTGACCATTGCCGGTCTGGCACCGCTGCTCCTCTGCCTGCTGTTTACCTTTATCGACGCCCGACAAATTGTACAACGTCAGCAATCCGTAACGGCCTCAATGCTGCTCACGCAGGCCGAGTCGATTAGCGATCAGGCGTGGAATATGGTCGGCTATCTGCGCAAGTTCTCCGATAAATCCTGCACGGACATTAATGAGCAGCTGCAGGAATACGCCTCGCAGTACCCCTATTTCCGCTCAATCGGCGTGATGCAGGATGACGAAGTCACCTGTTCGTCAATGTATGCCGGTTTACGCGGCGACCTGAAGACCATGCTGCAAGGCCCACTACCAGAAACGCGCAAAGCCTGGTGGATGACCTCGCTGGCCGGCACGTTTTCGGTAAAGGATCGCCCGGCCGTAATCTATGTGCGCGACACCCCGAGCATGTTTAGCAGCTATGCGATAGTGGATGGCCAGTATCTGCTCGACTTTATGGATGCGGTGGGCAAAAGCCACGATTACGCCATCGTGTTGCAGTTTGGCGGCGGTTACCGCATCGCCAGCGGCACGCTCCCGGATGAGCGCGCTTCCCTGCTCAGGGCGCATACGCTGGTTGAAACCTCGCAACGCTATCCGATTGTCGCCACCGTCACCTCGCCTGCGCGTGACCTGGCGTTAACCTGGCGCCACGGCATGGTGACCTTTATCCCGATGGCGGCCATTTTCTCGCTGCTGTTGATGATGGTGACCAACAACTGGCTGAAGCGAAAGGTGTCGATCCGCGACCAGCTAAAGCGGGCGATTCAGCGCCGGGAATTCTCGGTAAATTATCAGCCGGTGTATAACGTGGAGACCGGCAAAGCCTCCGGTGCGGAAGCGCTAATGCGCTGGAAATTACCCAATGGCCGCTGGGCCAGGCCGGACCTGTTTATTCAGGCTGCCGAAGAAGAAGGGATGATTGTCCCGCTGACCCAGTCTTTATTGCAGAATATCGCCGAGGATATGCGCGACTGGCAGATCCCGCCGAACTTCCATATTGGATTGAATATCGCCGGTGAGCATATCCAGCATGCGGATTTTATGGCGGACATCCGTGAATTTGCCGCCAAAATAGCCCACCACCAGCCGAATATTACCCTTGAGCTGACCGAACGCAGCCTGATTTCCGACGGCGACGATGTGATCAGCAAACTGCAGCAGCTTCGCCGCGAAGGGATTAAAATCGCCATCGATGACTTCGGCACCGGCCACTGCTCGCTCTCTTACCTGCAAACCTTCCCGCTGGACTACCTGAAAATTGACCGTGGCTTCGTGAACGCCATTGAATCGGTTGACGGCGAAGCGCCGGTGCTGGATGCGATTATCATGCTGAGCCATAAGCTGAAGCTGAGCATCGTGGCGGAAGGGGTGGAAACGCCGCTGCAGCTGGAGTATCTGAAAAAGCGTGGGGTGATCTTTATCCAGGGCTATCTGTATGCCCGGCCGATGAACGGCAGTGCGTTAATGGCGTGGATGGAAGAACAAAATCAGCAACCCTGGACGTCGGTGCCAATTCCGGTGAGAGGAGAATAAAGGCGAAGAGTTAGCTGCGACGTTTAAGCGCGGCGCGTAATGCCACGTTGACCGTTTCGTCAGCCACCGGCGGGGTTATTTTTGTTTCGGCTTTAATCCCTACCGCTTCACGGCGTGCTTCTACCCGCTGATTAATGCGTTCCAGCGTCGGCATAATATGATCGGCCAGCTGCTGATACTCCCGATAAATTTCCTCGCGGCGGGAATTGACACTTTGTTCGGCCAGTTTTACACCCAATGCCTGAAAGCGTTCCACCATGCCCTGCATCTGCTTTGACAACAGTCCGTAACGGTTCAGCACCCCAGCCTGCTGCGCCACACTTTTGCTCTGTAAATGCACCTGCTGCACTATTTTATCGACACTTTCACCACAGTTCAGCCACGCGTTTTGCGGCGAAATAACCTGATTATCAATAATGTTAACGGCGTGATAATGACGCCAGAGACGTAAATTATTATCAATGCTTTCTTGCATATTAAGATAATAATTTCCAAAGGTGTTGCTATTTTTATTATACATTGCTGACTCCGCAAAAATGCGGCAGGAAGTATTACCCATAGTCTGTTCGCACGCAACAAATAACTTTTTTGAATGTTATTAACTAATTTCACTTAATTCAGCCAATGAATTATCAGCAATTAACGGTTCTGTTCTCTTCTATTATTCTGCTCATCAGAATGAATACCTGCCAATGGCCGTTTTGCCGTGAAGCAGCCCCGTCGGCGGCTGGCCCTGGCTTTGTTAAATTCCTTGTCTGAATCAGATTCGGTCTGTTGCATCGCTGTAGCTAATTTCAGACAGAAATTATGTTAGCCGCGTAAGAAACGATATACTGAATGCAGACAGTTATCTGTTGATGGGCGCCATTACCCACCACAAATCGCTGTCAGTGGGGCTTCTGGCCCTGCACTATTTGACCCGTTTCGCCCGGTGCCAGGTCTTGCGCACGAGCAGAAAGGGGCAAGAATCTAATTGGGAAACAGACAATTACAGGGTGTTTTATATGAAGCTACGTAGGAAGCGTGTTAAGCCGATTGGCTTAAAAGACGTAACGATCATTGATGATGCCAGGTTACGCAAAGCCATTACCGCAGCGTCGCTGGGTAACGCTATGGAGTGGTTTGACTTTGGGGTTTACGGCTTTGTGGCCTTCGCCTTAGGCCAGGTGTTTTTCCCGGGTGCCGATCCGGGCTTGCAGATGATTGCCGCTCTGGCAACCTTCTCCGTTCCTTTCCTTATTCGTCCTTTAGGTGGTCTTTTCTTCGGCAGACTCGGTGACAAATACGGTCGCCAGAAAATCCTCTCTATCACCATTGTTATCATGTCGGTCAGTACTTTCTGTATCGGTCTGATACCGTCTTACGCCACCATTGGCATCTGGGCACCGATCCTGCTGCTGCTGTGTAAAATGGCGCAAGGCTTCTCGGTCGGCGGCGAATATACCGGTGCGTCGATCTTCGTGGCGGAATACTCCCCGGACCGTAAACGCGGCTTTATGGGTAGTTGGCTGGACTTCGGCTCCATTGTCGGCTTCGTCACCGGTGCGGGCCTGGTCGTGCTGATCTCTACCGTCATCGGTGATGCCAAGTTCCTTGAGTGGGGCTGGCGTATTCCGTTCTTCGTAGCGCTGCCGTTAGGACTGATCGGCATCTACCTGCGTAACGCGCTGGAAGAAACGCCTGCGTTCCAGCAGCACGTGGACAAGCTGGAAAAAGGTGACCGTGAAGGTCTAGCCGAAGGGCCAAAAGTGTCGTTCAAAGAGATTGCCACCAAGCACTGGAAAAGCCTGCTGGCCTGTATCGGTCTGGTGCTCTCGACTAACGTCACCTACTACATGCTGTTGACGTATATGCCGAGCTACCTGTCGCACAATCTTCACTATTCCGAAGATCACGGCGTGTTAATCATCATCGCCATCATGATTGGTATGCTGTTTATTCAGCCGATTATGGGCCTGATGAGCGATAAGTTTGGTCGTCGTCCGTTTGTGATTATCGGCAGTATCGCGCTGATGATTATGGCCATTCCTTGCTTCATGCTGATCAACAGTAACGTCACCGGGCTGATCTTTGCCGGTCTGCTGATCCTGGCGGTGATACTGAACTGCTTCACCGGCGTGATGGCCTCGTCGCTGCCAGCGATGTTCCCGACGCACATTCGTTACAGCGCCTTAGCCAGTGCCTTTAATATCTCGATTCTGGTGGCAGGTCTGACGCCAACGCTGGCCGCCTGGCTGGTTGAATATACCGCGAACCTTTACATGCCGGCTTACTACCTGATGGTGGTGGCGGTGGTGGGCCTGGTCACCGGTATCATGATGAAAGAAACCGCCAATATGCCACTGCGTGGCGCGACTCCGGCGGCTTCCGATATTCATGAAGCGAAAGAGCTGTTGCAGGAGCATCACGATAATATCGAAACCAAAATCGACGATATCAGTGAGCAGATTGCCGAGCTGGAAGAGAAACGTAAACATCTGATTAATCAGCATCCCAATATCAACGAATAACGTTGTCCTGGACTGATAGCAGCAAAAGGCCCGCGAAATTCGCGGGCCTTTTTTTTATGGCTTAACGTTTTTAGTGCCCGTTTGCGGCGCTGTCTGGCGTGGTCCAGTAGGTGCCCTTTTCGGCTAACGGCAGGAACTGCTGATTCATCTCATCCAGCGTTTTACGCGGGTCGAGATCGGCAAACAGCTGGGGATGCAGCGCCTTAGCGAAGATCTCCACATCCAGCAGATGCCACGGACTCATATAGAAGTTGTGCCACACCGCCAGCGCCCGACCGTTGCGGATGGCCGGCAGCTGGGAGATGACCGACTCGTTCGCCAGCGCCTTGCTGAAGCTGTGCTGAGCCGCCGCCGCATTGACCTGCGGGCCAAGCTGAAGCTGCTCCGTTTGCTGCGGGCCGCCCGAGCCGGTGGCCAGGTAAACCTCCGGGTTGGCGGCAATGATCGCTTCCGGACTCAGCTGGCCAAACACGCCGCCAAACCGACCCGTCGCAATATTATTGCCCCCGGCAAACGCCAGTAAATCGGCCAGATTGCCGTGGCTTACCGTGGTGCAACATTCCTCTCTGCGGCCGATATGCAGCTGCAACAGCACGCTCGGTTTCGCCGGATTAGCGGTGGCCAGTCGATCGCGGATCAGATTCATATGCTGCTGATAAAAATCAATAAAGCGCTGCGCTTTCGCCTGGTCATTCAGTGCTTCACCCAGAATTTTCAGGCTCGGCACGGTGTTTTTCAGCAGCTCGACGCGGGTATCGATATATATTACCGGAATGCCCGCCGCAGTAAGCTGCATCTGGAAGCTGTCATGATTGCTTTCCTGTTTGGCATACACCGGCAGGATCACCAGATCGGGCTGCAGGGCGATCACCTTCTCCACGCTGATCTGGGTATAATTCGACTTGCCGACCAGCGGGATGGTTTTGATCTGCGGGAATGCATCAACGTAACGATCCCAGGTCTGAGGATCCAGCTTTTGCAGATCGCCCGGCCAGCCCACCACCCGTTTCGCCGGATTGCCCTCTTCCACCAGCGCCAGGGTGTAAATCATCCGGCTTTCCCCCACCACGATCCGCTGCGGGTTATCCGGCACCTCTACCTTGCGTTGCAGAATGTCGGTGATGGTTTTCGCCGGTGCCACGCTGCTGACCAGCATCAGCAGCAGGCTGATCAATGCCCTGTTCATTGCTTTTCCTTCTCTGTTGGCTATCAGAAATCGACAGACGCTTGCAGATACATTACGCGCGGCTCGCCTTCACTCACCCGCAGATTACCGCCACTGGACTGGTAATATTCCTTATCAAACAGGTTGTTCATATTCAGCTTCAGCTGCGTATGTTTCCCCACCAGCTGGCTGTCCCAGGCGATAAAGGCATCCGCCACGGTGTAGTCCGGCATGGTGAAGCTGTTTTCAGGATCGCCGGCACGGCTGCCGACGTAGCGTCCGCCGCCGCCAATACGCAGTTCGCCCGGCAGCCAGGAGAAGCGCAGGGTGTGGCTCAGATACAGGCTGCCCATATTGGTTGGCGCGTTGACCAGGCGGTTGCCGACGTTATCCGGGTTAAGGTTGTCCTCAACGATCTCGGTTTTGTCATAGCTGTAGGTCGCCGTCAGGTTCCAGTCTTTCGCCACTTCACCGTTTATTTCAACTTCAGCTCCGGTCGAGCGGGCTTTCGGGATGTTACGGGTCACGCCGTTAATAAATACCGACATGTCTTTTTCATCAATGCGGTACAGCGCCAGCGTGGCAGAAACCGCCGGCACCACCTGCCATTTGGCACCGACTTCATAGGTAGTGCCTTTTTCAGTCGAGGCGACGTTGCCATCGTCATCGGTTTGCGTCGATGGGGTAAATGACTGGCTGTAGCTGCCGTAAAGCGACAGATCCGGCAGGATTTTATACACCAGCCCCGCCTGTGGCAGGAAGCTGTCGCCCCGATCGTTCAGCGTGGTGGTGGGGTTGGTCCAGCCGCTGCTGGCGGTCTGGGTGTAACGCTGGAAACGGCCGCCCAGCACCGCAATCCACTTATCGGTCAGGTGAATGCTGTCTTTGGCAAACACTGAACGGCTGTAAAGGTTGGTACGTGTATTACTGATCGCGTCGCTGACGGTGCTGCTGCTGACTACCGGCTCTTCACCATATACCGGGTCGTACATATTGAAGGTTTTGGAAACTTTGCCGCGATAGGAATACGCCTTATAGGTTTCGTCCTGCTCGTAGTCCACACCCAGCATCAGATCGTGCTGCATCCCCCAGATCTCCGGGCTGCCGCCGATATCCCATGACAGATAAGTGGTCTGATGGTTAAAGCCACGGTTGGCGTCCGCCCGGCGCGAGACAATCCCGGTGGTGGTGTCGATAGCGGTGGCCCTGACTTCGTTGCTGTCATAGCGGCGCTGCATCCAGCCATAGTTAACGTGGGTCGCCCAGGTGTCATCCAGGTTATAGCCGTAAGTGACGTTCAGTCGCTTGTTTTTGCCGTAAGCATGGTTGGCGCTGTCGTCCAGCCGTTCATTATAGGGAATATCGACCGGTTTTTTGTTGATAAAGGCGGTGCCACGGTCATACGGGATATCGTATTTATTTTCCATGTAGCTGATATTGAACGAGGCTTTCTCGCCAAACCAGCTCAGGGAAGGGGCAATCAGCGTATGTTGATTCACGCCAAAGTTGCGCCAGTAATCTTCGCGCTGGCGTTCGGCAATCAACCGGAAGGCAAAACCGTTGCCGAGCGGACCGGTGATATCCACCGTACCGGCACCGCCGCCGAAGCTGCTGGATTCGCCGCTGATATGGGTATTCCACTCATACTGCGGCTTTTTGCTGACCAGATTGATCACGCCGCCTGGATTAAGGATGCCATACATCAGGGAAGCCGAGCCTTTCAGCACTTCCACACGATCGATGGTCGAATCCATCGACAGGCCCTGATTGCTGCGGATGCCATCGAGGAAAATCGATCCGTCCGAGTTGGCGCCAAAGCCACGCTTAACGAAGCCATCTTCAATCCCCCCGAGCGTATTGCCCTGGGTGACGCCGCTGACAAACTTCATCGCGTCATTAACGGTTTTGACCTGGTAATCTTTGATCACCTGCGACGTCACCACGCTGATCGACTGCGGGGTTTCGTTACGCGGTGTGGCGGTGGTGCCGCCAATGGTGGCGGTATCCTGGCTGTAGCTGCCCACCGCCGTCGCCGCATCGGCATTGACGGTCAGGGTGCTCTCTGCCGCCAGCGCGGAGCCGCTGCCCAGCAGGCTGACAAACAGAACGAAATGCGGTTTTCCATGGAGGCGCGTAAAGGTGGAAACGGAGAAACGTGGCGTTTTCATAAAGTGATTGCGATGTTGTTAGTGTTTTTGTGCGCGAATGATAATAACTTTCATTGTCATTATCAATCTCACTGATAGCCTGCGCCTTTTAGTAAATAAAAAAAGGGCCCGAAGGTCCTTTCTACGTCGTGCGACACGCCGTTAGCTGGCCAGCGTGATCTCGATTTCCAGCGCCGCCATTTCCTGGCGGGCGGAGTCCGGCAGATAGGGATCGGTAATAATCGCGTCAAAGCGGGCCAGCGGCAGCGCGAGGAAGGTGGCGATCTTGTTGTATTTTGAGCTGTCAGCCAGCAGCACCCGTTTGCGGCTCACTTCACTTACCGCCCGCTTTACGGTGATCTTCTCCGCATCGGGGGTGAAGATCCCACGCATTCCCCAGCAGGACGCGGAGATAAAGGCGATATCAATCGACAGTCCCTGCAACGCCAGCGCCGCCGCATCGCCGACGCAGGAACGGTTATCGCGACAGAGCGTGCCGCCGGTGTGGATCATCCGGCACTGGCTGTTGTCGATAAAGAAGTTGGCAATCACAAAGTCATTGGTGACGATGGTTAAATCGTCCCGCATACCCAGCTCGCGGGCCAGCGCCAGCGTGGTGGTGCCGGCGTCCAGGTAGATGCAGCTGTTGCGGGGAATATGCCGGGCCGCCGCTTCGCCAATCGCCTGCTTCTCCTGGCTGAACATGCTGGTTTTATCCAGATGTGACGGCTCGCTGGCCAGTCGCTCGGTAGAGCGTACGCCGCCTGACACCAGCATGACCGCGCCCTGCTCTTCCAGCTTCTGCAGATCCCGCCGGATGGTCATATGCGACACCGCCAGCCGATCGGTCAGTTCAGCAATGCTCACCACGCCCTTTTCCTGCACCAGCGCTAAAATTTGTTGATGTCTTTCGACCGGGATCATGGTCTCTCCTTGTGAGCGGGTTATCTGCGGGACAAGTGTAATGGAGCAGAGGCGCGGTCTGCACCCCAATTTTTATCATTTTATCACGCATCCGGGTAACTACTCAGGTTTTGATCGACCGGCGTAAAGGCACATGCTGCTGATAATAAAGGGTTTAATGGTTTATAGCGCGATTCACAGACATGTTAAACCTTGTGAAATGCAGGTTAATTAATGTTAATTAATGTGATGCGCGTCACCAATCCTGGTGATAAAAGCGCCTATACTTCACACAACAAAACAAATTATCACCTAAATTAACACGGAGAGCGTATGCCTAACGCATCATCAATGTCGGTCTGTGTCGTTGGCCTCGGGTCTATGGGCATGGGTGCGGCGCAATCCTGTATCAAAGCCGGCCTGAACACCTACGGTGTTGACCTGAATCCTGCCGCGCTGCAAACGCTGCTGAGCAGCGGAGCCAAAGCGGCCGAAACCCGTGCGGATGGCTTTGCCGAACAGTTAGATGCGGTGCTGTTGTTGGTGGTCAACGCGCAGCAGGTGAACCAGATCCTGTTTGGTGACAACGGCCTGGCGGCCCATCTGAAGCCCGGTACCGCGGTGATGGTGTCCTCCACCATCTCTTCTCAGGATGCGCTGCTGATTGAACAGCGTCTGGCGGAGCATCAGCTGATCATGCTGGATGCGCCGGTCTCTGGCGGTGCGGCGAAAGCGGCGCTGGGCGAGATGACGGTGATGGCCTCCGGCAGCGACAAGGCCTTTGCGCTGCTGCAACCGGTGCTGGATGCCGTGGCAGGCAAGGTCTACCGCATTGGTAGCGAAATCGGTCTCGGCTCGACGGTGAAAATCATCCACCAGCTGCTGGCAGGCGTGCATATTGCGGCCGGTGCCGAAGCGATGGCGCTGGCGGCGCGCGCCGGTATTCCGCTGGATACCATGTATGACGTGGTCACCAACGCGGCGGGGAACTCGTGGATGTTTGAGAACCGTATGCGTCACGTGGTGGACGGTGATTACTCGCCAAAATCGGCGGTGGATATCTTCGTCAAAGATTTGGGTCTGGTGGCCGACACCGCCAAAGCGCTGCACTTCCCGCTGCCGCTGGCCTCCACCGCCTTTAATATGTTCACCTCTGCCAGCAACGCCGGCTATGGCCGTGAAGACGACAGCGCGGTGATCAAAATCTTCAGTGGCATTACCCTGCCAGCGAAAAAGGAGCCGCAATAATGCGCCTGGGCGTGATAGCAGATGACTTCACCGGTGCCACCGATATCGCCAGCTTCCTGGTGCAGAACGGCATGGCGACGGTACAGGTAAATGGCGTGCCGGCCGAACCGCTGGCGCTGGAGGCTGAGGCGATTGTTGTCAGCCTGAAATCCCGCTCCTGCGCTCCTGAGAAGGCGGTTGCTGACTCGTTGCAGGCGCTGGCATGGCTACAGCAACAGGGCTGCGAGCGCTTCTACTTTAAATACTGCTCGACCTTCGACAGCACCGCCAAAGGTAATATCGGTCCGGTTACCGACGCGCTGCTGGCCGCGCTGGGTGAAACCCAGACCATCATCTCCCCGTCACTGCCGGTCAATGGCCGCACGGTGTATCAGGGACATCTGTTTGTGATGGATCAGCTGCTGTCCGATTCCGGTATGCGCCACCACCCGGTGACGCCGATGACCGACAGCAACCTGCTGCGTCTGATGGAAGCCCAGAGTGAAGGCAAAGCCGGACTGATTAACAGCCAGACGCTGGATCGAGGTGCCGACGCCGTGCGTCATGCGCTGGCTGAACTGAAACAACAGGGCGTGCGTTATGTGGTGCTGGATGCGCTGAACGAACAGCATCTGCTGACCCAGGGCGAAGCGCTGCGGGAAATGACGCTGGTGACCGGCGGTTCCGGCCTGGCGATCGGCCTGGCCCGTCAGTGGGCAAGCAGCGCCCATAACAGCGCGCAGGCGCAGGCCGCCGGCACGCCGCAGGGCGAACGCGCGGTGGTGCTGTCCGGATCCTGTTCAACCATGACCAATCGTCAGGTGGCGCGTTACCGCGATCAGGCGGCGTCTCTGGCGGTCGACGTGGAACGGGCGCTGGCACAGCGTGACGCCTATGCGATCGAACTCTGTGACTGGGTCGCTGAGCACAGCGGCGAAAGCCTGGCACCGCTGCTGTTCGCCACCTCTGAACCGGACACCCTGAAGCGTATTCAGCAACAGTATGGTGCCGAGAAAAGCAGTGAAGCGGTCGAGCAGCTGTTTGCCGCCGTGGTGCGAGAACTGCAACAGCGCGGCTGGCAGCGCTTTATCGTCGCCGGCGGTGAAACCTCCGGCGTGGTCGCGCAGACGCTGAATATCGATGCGTTCCATATCGGCCCGGTGATCTCTCCCGGCGTGCCGTGGGTCAAAGCCGTTTCCCAGCCGATCTCGCTGGCATTGAAATCCGGCAACTTTGGCGATGAAAACTTCTTCGCACGCGCTCAACAGGAGTTCTCGCTATGAATGAACAACAAGCACGGGAAGAGATGGTCCGGCTGGGCGCGTCCTTCTTCCAGCGCGGTTATGCCACCGGTTCAGCGGGCAACCTCTCCATGCTGCTCGAAGACGGTACGCTGCTGGCCACACCCACCGGCTCCTGCCTCGGTGAGCTGGTCGCCGATCGGCTGTCGAAAGTGACGCTGGAAGGGGAATGGATTGGCGGGGATAAGCCCTCGAAAGAGGTCAGCTTTCACCGCGCCATCTATCTGAACAACCCGGCCTGCGGCGCAATCGTCCATCTGCACTGCCTGTATCTGACCGCCCTGTCCTGCCTGGAAGGTCTGGATCCGCAGAACTGCATCCGCCCGTTTACTCCGTATGTGGTGATGCGCGTCGGCGATGTGCCGGTGGTGCCCTATTACCGTCCGGGCGATGCGCGGCTGGGTGAAGACCTGGCGAAGCTGGCGCCGCATTACAAAGCTTTCCTGCTGGCCAATCATGGCCCGGTGGTGGTAGGCAAAACCCTGCGTGAAGCGGCGGACAACACCGAAGAGCTGGAAGAGACCGCCCGCCTGATCTTCACTTTGGGCGACCGCCCGATTCGTTATCTAAACGATGACGAAGTGGCTGAATTACGGAGCTAAACATGCCTAAGTTTGCTGCCAACCTCTCAACCATGTTTACCGAACTGCCGTTTATGGCGCGTTTTGACGCGGCAGCGGCAGCGGGATTCCGTGGCGTGGAGTTTTTGTTCCCTTATGACTATGCCGCCAGCGAATTAAAGCAGGCGCTGGAACGTAACGATCTGGCGCTGGTGTTGTTTAACACCGGGCCTGGCGATGTGGCCGCCGGCGAATGGGGCGTCTGTGCCATTCCCAGCCGTGAAGAAGCCGCCCGTCGCGATATCGATATGGCGCTGGAATACGCGCTGGCACTCGGTTGCCCGCAGGTGCATATCATGGCCTCAACCGTGCCGGAAGGCGCGGATCGTGACGCTTACTGCCAGACCTTTATCAGCAACCTGCGTTACGCCGCCGACCGTTTCGCGCCGCACGGCATCCGCATTTTGCTGGAAGCGTTAAACCCGAAAACCAAGCCGGGCTATCTCTATTCCAGCCAGTACCAGACGCTGGAGATGGTCAAACGCATTGACCGACCGGGCGTGTTTACCCAGCTCGATCTGTTCCATGCCCAGCTGGTCGACGGCAACCTGAGCCATCTGATCACCGCCTTCAGCGGCCAGTATCAACACATCCAGATTGCTTCCGCACCGGATCGCCATGAACCGGACGCAGGCGAAATCAACTACCCGTGGATCTTCGATTTAATCGATCGCAGCGGCTATCAGGGCTGGATCGGGTGCGAGTACTTCCCGCGCGGCGTCACCACCGACGGGTTGGGCTGGTTCGACGCCTATAAATAGTTAACGACGTACCGAGTAAACGCTGCGCGCCTTTAGCGCAGCGTTGGCTTTCTGTTGCCTGAATCAGGCCAGAGCCAGGGATGACCTACCCATACCATGTTGAAAAACATGATAAAATTATAAAATCCTTCGAGGCTGAAATAATGTCCACCGCCCTGTTATTGACTATCGCCGTCGCCAGCGTGCTGATTTTGCTGCTGATGGTGATCAAACTGAAAATCCATCCGTTCGTCGCCCTGTTAGTGGTCAGCCTGTTAGTGGCGATCGCCACCGGCATCCCGGCGGACAACATTATGAAGGTGATCGTTGCCGGGATGGGCGGCCTGCTGGGGTCGATTACCATCATCATCGTGCTGGGCGCGATGCTCGGGGCGATTATTGAATCCTCCGGCGGCGCGGAGTCGCTGGCGCAGCGCTTCACCCATGCGCTGGGCATCAAACGCACCGTCGCCGCGCTGACCATGGCCGCCTTTATTCTCGGCATCCCGGTGTTCTTTGAAGTCGGCTTTATTATTGTTATCCCGCTGATTTACGGCTTCACCAAGGTCGCGAAGGTCTCGCCAATCAAATATGGCCTGCCGATGGCGGGCGTGATGCTGACCGTACACGTGGCGTTACCGACCCACCCCGGTGCAGCAGCGGCGGCGGGCCTGTTGGGCACCGACGTGGGCTGGCTGATGCTGCTGGGCATCGCGGTGTCGATCCCGGTTGGCGTGGTGGGTTACTTTGTGGCGAAAGCGATGAACCGCCGTCAGTATCACCTGTCGCTGGCGGTGCTGGAGCAGCTGCAGCTGGCTAAACCTGAAAGCGCGCCGGGAAAAACCGGGACACAACCACCGGGCGCAACGCTGATTGCTTCATTGATCGTGGTGCCTATCGTGCTGATTGTGGTGGGCACGCTGGCGCACACGGCGCTGCCAGAAGGCAACGTTATCCGCCAGCTGCTGACGTTAATCGGTACGCCGGCGATTGCGCTGCTGATTGCGCTGGCGCTGTCGGCCTGGCTGCTGGCGCTGCGTCGTGGCATCAGCAAAGAGAAGCTGGGTGAACTGCTGGATCGCGCTATCCCAAGCTCGGCGGGAGTGATCCTCGTCGCCGGTGCGGGCGGTGCTTTTGGTAAAGTGCTGGTCGAGTCCGGCGTGGGTAAAGCGCTGGCACTGTCGCTGGAAACCATCCATCTGCCGCTGATCCCCGCCGCCTTTATTCTGTCGCTGGCGCTACGGGCATCGCAGGGGTCGGCAACCGTGGCGATCCTCACCACCAGCGGACTGCTGACCCAGGCCGTCACCGGCCTGAGCGATATGCAGCTGGTGCTGGTTACGCTGTCAGCCTGCTTTGGCGGACTGGGCCTGTCCCACGTAAACGACGCCGGTTTCTGGGTGGTCACCCGTTACCTCGGCCTGTCAGTGGCGGACGGCTTGAAAACCTGGACCGTGCTGACCACGGCGATGGGCGTCACCGGCTTTGTGCTGGTCTGGCTGCTCTCTGCGGTGATTTAAGGGCTTTATGCGGCAGAGCCCGACTCTGCCGCACGCTGTTAATCAAAATTGCGAACGCCCTCTCATATCCCTCGTTAATACGGACTTCCGCCGCCGACATTCCCGGGTAAACTGAAGCACTCCACGGCTTTTTAGTGGCTCTTCAACGCACGCCTTCATCTGGAATAACATGCGCAATGGTGAGTCTGCCACCTCAGTCATCAGCCGTCACCGGCAGATCCTCTACACCTTCCTGACTGGCCTGCTGATGACGCTGCCGCTGTGGAGCGAAAAGGTTTATTACCGGGATGACTTCTTCCGCATTGTTAATGGCCAGGCCAATCTGTGGATCTCCAACGGCCGCCCGTTAACCTGGCTGATCAACGTTGCGCTGCGCTTTAATACCAGCGTCAACGATATCTCGCCGCTGCCGCTGCTGATGGGCCTGGCGATCCTCGCCGCCGCCAGCGTGATATACGCAGAAAAACTGGCGCTACCGCTGCGCGGTTACTGGCAGCTGTTGCCCGCCCAGTTTATGATCCTCAACCCTTTTCTCGCGCAGTCACTGCTCTATAGCTATGACTCGCTGACCATGATGCTGTCGCTGGCCATGGCGATGATAGCCAGTCTGCCGCTCAGATTCAGTCGCGCTATTCATATCCTGCTGACGGCGGGGCTGATGCTGTTGGTAATGACCACCTACCAGACCGGATTGAATGTCTATCTCGGCTGTTGCGCCATTATCACCTTCAGGCTGTGGGTTAACCGTGAGGCGATCTGGCCGTATATCGGCGAAAAAATGGCGGCCGGTCTGATCGCCGCCGTGCTGTATAAGGTGATTATCGTCGCCTGGCTGGTAACCGACCCTTACAGCCTGGCGCACAGCAAAATGATTCCGCCCGGACCCGCTGCCTTTGCCACCTTATTGCAGAACGTCGACAGCTTCACCGCGATGGTGCTGAGCGCGTTCCCAGGGTATAAGGTGCTGTTGATTGCGGTTCCGCTGCTGTTAGCCACTTTGGGGTTGCTGATATTACTGGTCAGGACGGCAAGAGAGGCGGGCTCCGCCAGGCGGAAAATATTCAACGGTCTGGCGATCGTTCTGCTGCCGTTTCTGGCGATCGCCGCCATTCCGGGGCTTTCATTGCTGCTGAGCGATCCGGTAATCAGTCCTCGCGTGCTGATTGCCTGGAGTTGCTTCAGCCTGTTTTGCTTCTGCGTCAATATTCTGGCCTTTCCAGCGATACGACGCTGGGTACAGGCTTTAACGCTGCTGCCGCTGCTTTACTGCCTGGTGTTGATGGTCTCGGCCTTTAACACCGTCGCCAACGATCAGCGCTACACCGCAAATCTGCTGCAGCGAATGAAGATCGACCTGTCGCATATCCCACCCCAGGACGTGAAGAATATTGCGTTTATCGGCCAGCCGGCCGATTCACCCGATATCATCATCAGCCTGCGTAACTTTCCGCTGATCCAGGCTATTCGCCTGCCGATGCTGATGGAGTCAGCGCCCTGGGAATATCAGGTGCTGGCCCTGCGGGAAAATATCGCCCTGCGGATAACGCCAACCCTGCCGGAGATGAAAACCGCGACGCCCGCCTATCTGTCACAGGACTGCGTCTACAAACTGTTCCTGTACCAGCAAACCGCGGTGTTTGATTTCAGGACCGGGCCCTGCCGCTGAGCGCAGATACCGAATCACGCCCATAAAAAAAGCCACTCCGCCGGATAACCGCGCGCCTTGATGGCGGCCGTTCACCGGGAGTGGCTTTTACTGAACGCTGAAAACAAAAAACCCGCACAAGGCGGGTTTTTTTATCGCTGGTACCTGGCTGCTCGGGCTAATGCCGTCATCGCTGTCGCAAGTGTTAGCGAAGTATCAGCAATTACAGAGCAACTACGTTGCCAGCTGATGGACCTTTAGCACCGTTCTCGATAGTGAACTCTACTTTCTGGCCTTCATCTAAAGTTTTGAAATCGTTGCTCTGGATTGCAGAGAAATGTACGAATACATCTTTGCTGCCGTCTTCTGGAGAAATGAAGCCGAAGCCTTTGTCAGAGTTGAACCATTTTACTAAACCAGTCATTTTGTTAGACATAGATATTTCCTTTAATTTTTTGAGCCACTCAACGCGGCGAACTTGGCCTGAGTTTCAGATAATTACTTATGGGCGCACTTAGGAGGAGGCTCATGAGGAAGGGTATCTAGGGATAACACTTAAACTGAGGACTGCTTTACTAAAACTGCTTACATAAGGTCTGTGTTCCAAACCGATGACGCATACTACGCGCAGCACGACGCATTAAGCAAGCGTTAATTTTTTTGATGACTTTTTAACAAGTTGAGATCGTCTCATTCTGCCGATCCCCAACCGCGATAGGGAGACAGCAACCGGAGGCACCTTCGCCCGCCTGACCGGTTGCTGTGAGCCGTTGGGCTTAGCCTGCGTTCTCTTCCACCACGACTTTTTTCGGCGCGGCGAAGTTATAAATCACTAACAGTCCGAAAATGCCGGTGATGATCATGGTGATGGTCCCTTTATCCATAAAGTGAGCCATGTTGCCCAGCAGGATCCCCACCACGCCGAAATCGGTATCCGAGAAGGTGGTGTTGGTCAGGCCAATCTGTCCCAGTACCGGCAGCAACGCCACGGGCAGGAAGGTGATCAATATGCCGTGCGCAAACGCACCGCAGATCGCCCCACGCTTGCCGCCGGTGGCATTACCGAACACGCCCGCCGTTGCGCCACAGAAGAAGTGAGGCACTACACCCGGCAGAATCAATACCCAGTGCAGCTGACCGAGGATAAACAACCCTACCAGGCCACCGATGAAGCTGGAAATAAAGCCGACCAGCACCGCATTAGGCGCATACGGGAAGACAATCGGGCAATCCAGCGCAGGACGGGCATTCGGCACCAGCTTTTCGGAGAAGCCGGTAAAGGCAGGAACGATTTCAGCCAGGATCAGACGTACGCCCTGCAGAATGATGAAGACACCGGCTGCAAAGGTAATCGCCTGAATAAAGGAGTAAACCAGGTAGTTCTGACCGTTACTGAAGTTCGTTTCCACATACGCTTTACCGGCGGAAACCGACAGGATTAAGTAAATGATCATCATCGTCAGCGAGATAGAAATGGTGCTGTCACGCAAAAAACTGAGGTTTTTTGGCATGTTCATTTCTTCAGTAGATTTGGAACCTTTACCGACCAGCGAGCCAATCCAACCCGATAACACGTAGCCAATGGTGCCGGTATGCGCCAGCGCGACGTGGTCACCGCCGATGATCTTACGCATATAAGGCTGAGCAATGGCCGGGAAGGTCGCCATCAGAATACCCAACGCCAGCGAACCGGTATAAATAAGCTGGATGCCTTCAAAACCCGCCACCGATAAAATAATCGCGATCATACAGGCCATATAGAAGGTGACATGGCCGGACAGATAGATGTATTTCAGACGGGTGAACCGGGCGACCACAATATTCGCCACCATGCCGAAGGCCATAATCATGGTGGTAGGGGCACCATATTTCGCCAGCGCAATGGAGACCATCGCTTCGTTATTGGGAATGATGCCCTGTACATCAAACGCCTGTTTGAAAATGTCGCCCAGTGGCGTCAGCGAGCCGACCAATACCGTCGCCCCGCCCGCCAGCACCAGGAAGCCCAGAATGGTTTTTACCGTGCCCTTAATCACATCAGGCAGCGGCTTCTTCTGCGCAACAAGGCCGAATAATGCCACCAGTCCTACCAGGATGGAGGGCACTTTCAGCACGTCGACGACGAACTGCAAAAGGTTTTGAGTAAACATTTTAACCTCGAGGGTAAGGTGTTTATCTGGTTATGAGCGTTATTATTTGCCGAAATACTCGCGTACTTTTTGCTCAATTTCCTTCAGGTCAATAATGTTATTAATGATAATGACCTTTTGTTCCGGAAGATTGGCGCTGTAGGCAATGTCTTTTGCCATAACAAACACATCCGCCACATCAGGCGTCACCGAGCCGAGATCGGAGTGTTCCACTTCCGCTTCAATTCCGAGGGTTTTAAGCACTTTCTTGATGTTCATTTCCATCATGAAGCTACTGCCCAAACCTGAACCACACACCGCCATAATTTTCATATCAAACCTCAATATCTGTTGGTCAAAAGGAGAGTGTTAACGGGCAGATGCATCGCCCAGTAAAATCGTCATCAGCTGTTCCTGGCTTGAGGCAGCAAACAGCCGATCCATAATCTCTTCATCGGACAGGACTTCCGCCAGCTGGGAAATCATCTCGATATGGCTGTTGCTGTCCGGCGCGGCAAACATGAAAAGCGCGCTGACCGGATCGTTCTCTTCAGAATCAAAGTTCACCGCATTGCCCAGCAGTACAATCGACAACCCCAGTTTTAAGGCGCCCTGCTCAGGACGCGCATGGGGCATGGCAATCCGCGGCGCGATAACGAAATACGGGCCGATCTGCTCTTTTTGTTGAATGATGGCATCAATGTAGTCTTGCGAAATGCTCCCTTCACTGAGCAGCGGACGTCCGGCGATCAGCAGCGCGTCCTTCCAGTCAGCAACGTTTTCAACGTATTGAATTTTATTATTATCTAACCAATTTCCCAGGTGTGGCATAGTCTTCATCCTGCTGTTTACATGAGCGATCTGATTGACGTGTACAGTCAGATAATGTTTAGCCTCATTTTCCCTGCCCGTTTCCCACCCACAAATCTCACTTAAAAACGGGAAAACCAGCGGGAAAAATGATTTCAAAATAAATCAATAAAATTGATTTATTACAGACAGTTAAAATCATGAGCACGGCAGATAGTGCATTAACCCAAAAGCCATGACCTCTGTAAGGCGATCCCGTCTAGACATGTTTCAGGTGTCTAGTCATCTCAATAATGTACGTGGACGTGTACAGATACAACATGTAAAGTTTAAAACCAGCTGGACAGGCTGACCCTCAGTGTAAATTCGTTAAGTTGATCACATATCCATGTAACCAAAGTGATATTCAGCACGGAAAGTCAGGCAAATCGCGGCCGGACTGGGGAAATCTGTCTTTCACTCTCACGGGAAAAAATCGATGGTTGATGGCATTACAGAAAAACAGCGAGAGGTTGTTGATTACATCCTCAAAAAAATTAAGGACGATGGCCTTCTACCCGGAGAGAAGCTGGATACCGAAATTTCCATTGCCAAAAACATTGGCATTACCCGCGCGACGGTGCGCGAAGCAACGCGCATTCTGATTGAGCAACAGCGGATTTACCGGGTGAAAGGATCCGGGCTTTTTGTTGGATCTATCGGGATAAGTAACCAGTCGGGGCGATTTCACGCGCTGTCGCCGTTTGATTATCAGGCGCAAAAGCATGGTCACAAAGGCGTCAGAAAAATCATTTCGGTCAGCATCATGAAGGTACCGTCGGCGGATATGGCGCAGGCGCTGCGCATCAAGAACAGCGATCAGGTGTATAAGATTTTACGTTTGATGTGCTTCGATGATATTCCGGTGGCGCTTGAACATATTCACCTGCCGGTAAACCTGTTTAGCAGCATGGAATTTAGCAAGCTGGAAATCTCGAAATATTCGTATATCGAGGAGCTTACCGGGAAGAAAGTCCAGCTCAGGGATCAAAACCTGACGGCGTTAAATTTAACCGATCCGGACATCATCGCGTTATTAAAGCTGACGGAAAACGATGCGGTTATTCAGATCAATGAAACCGTGTTTCTCGACGACGGCGTGCCCTGTGAAGTGAACATTGCCATCATCAACACCCGACTGTTCCCGCTGAAGCAGAATTCCCAACGGCCTTAACGGCCGTTATCGTCGCCTTGTTGCCAGCGCTTGCGAAGCGCGGCTGAGTGACGATCACAGCGCCTGCGCACACGCCCAGGCCGATGCCCACGCCCACTGGAAGTTATAGCCGCCCAGCCAGCCCGACACATCCACCACCTCACCGATAAAGTACAGGCCAGGCACATCCCGTGCTTCCATGGTTTTCGACGACAGCACGCTGGTATCAACGCCGCCAAGGGTCACTTCGGCGGTGCGGTAACCTTCAGTGCCGTTAGGTTGAATGCGCCAGTTGTGCAGCAGCGCGACCAGCTCAGCCTGCTGGCGGCTGTTAAGCTGCTTTAAGGTGCATTCCGGCACGTGGCCGAGCAGCTGCAGGCTGTCGACCAGCCGGCGCGGCAGCACTTTTGCCAGGGTGTTTTTCAGGCTTTGATTCGCATGGGCCTCGCGCTCTTCATTAATAAAGGCGCCGAGCTCGCGTTCCGGTGACAGGTTGATGGTGACAAACTCACCCGGCAACCAGTAGCTGGAGAGCTGCAACACTGCCGGTCCTGATAATCCCCGGTGGGTGAACAGCAACGCCTCTTTAAACACCGTGCCGTCTTCGGCGGTGACGGTCGCAGGCACCGCCACGCCGGACAGCGTCTGCAGCTGTTCCAGCAGCGGCTTATGCAAGGTGAACGGCACCAGCCCGGCGCGGGTCGGAAACACTTTCAGGCCGAACTGCTCGGCAATCTTGTAGCCAAACGGCGACGCACCCAATCCCGGCATCGACAGCCCGCCGGTGGCAATCACCAGCTTATCCGCCTGCACCGTATCGCCATTCAGCTCCAACGTGTACGTCTCGTCGCGGGAAACGCTCAACACTTCGCTTCTTAGCCGCACCGTGACCTTCCCCGCTTCGCACTCTTTCAGCAGCAGGTCGACAACCTGTTGCGCTGACTCATCACAAAACAGCTGCCCCAGCGTCTTCTCATGCCAGGCAATGCCGTGGCGGTTGATCAGATCGATAAAATCCCACTGGGTATACCGCGCCAGCGCCGATTTGCAGAAATGGGGGTTTTGCGACAGGTAGGCCGCCGGTTCGATAAACAGGTTGGTGAAGTTGCAGCGACCGCCGCCGGACATCAGGATCTTACGGCCGGCCTTTTTGCCGTTATCCAGCAGCAGCACCCGCTTGCCGCGTTGTCCCGCCTGTGCGGCACAAAACAAGCCAGCCGCACCGGCGCCAATAATGATAACGTCAAACTTTTCCACGACTCGCTCCGGGGCTGCTGAAAAAACGCTGATTGTAGTGATAAGGGGCCGCTGATACCAGAGTCACAAAACGCGCGTCCGGCAAAGATCGCAAAACAGGTTATTTTTTGCGCAGAGCAATGTTCTGAATTCATCTAATCGCCACATTAATGTCAAAAAAAGTCTATATTTCGCTTTCCCCGGCCGCGCATTCTCGCTGATAATGCGCCGCGTTCATGTCCTCCAAAATGGCTTAACGCTTATGTTACATCTGTTTGCTGGTCTCGATTATCACACCGGTATCTTACTGGTGCTTGCGCTGCTTTTTGTGTTGTTCTACGAAGCGATCAATGGCTTCCACGATACGGCCAATGCAGTGGCTACCGTTATTTATACCCGCGCAATGCGATCGCAACTTGCGGTGGTGATGGCCGGGGTATTCAACTTCTTTGGCGTCATGCTGGGCGGACTGAGTGTGGCTTACGCCATCGTTCATTTGCTTCCCACTGACCTGTTGCTTAACGTTGGATCGGCGCATGGCCTTGCCATGGTCTTCTCCATGTTGCTGGCGGCAATTATCTGGAACCTCGGCACCTGGTACTTTGGTCTGCCGGCCTCCAGCTCCCATACCCTCATCGGGGCCATTATCGGCATTGGCCTGACCAACGCTCTGATTACCGGCACCTCGGTAGTGGACGCGCTGAACATCCCGAAAATGATCGGCATTTTTGCCTCACTGGTGATCTCTCCGATTGTCGGCCTGGTGCTGGCCGGCGGCCTGGTTTTCCTGCTGCGTCGTTACTGGAGCGGGAACAAAAAACGTCTGCGCATTCATATGACCCCTGCCGATCGTGAAAAGATTGACGGTAAAAAGAAACCGCCATTCTGGACCCGGATCGCCCTGATTGTTTCCGCTATCGGCGTAAGCTATTCACACGGTGCAAACGATGGTCAGAAAGGCATTGGCCTGATTATGCTGGTGTTGATTGGCGTCGCCCCGGCCGGGTTCGTGGTCAATATGAACTCCTCTGGCTATGACATCACCCGTACCCGCGATGCGGTGAACCATCTGGAGCAGTACTATCAGCAGCATGCTGATTCGCTGACCCATATTATTCAGATGGCGCCACCGGCCGTTCCTACGCCGGAAGAAGTGCCAAGCGGCCCGCATGAGTTCCACTGTGATGCGGCCCGTGCGCTGCCGGCTATCGACCATGCCCAGAGCCTGTTGAATAACCTGCAGAGCTACGACAACCTGACCGTCGACCAGCGCGCGCAGCTTCGCCGTCTGCTGATGTGTATCTCCGATACCGCAGAGAAAGCCGCCAAGCTGCCTGGCGTCAGCAATGACGATCAGCGCTTCCTCGGCAAGCTGAAAAGCGACCTGTTGAACACCGTTGAGTACGCACCGATCTGGATTATCGTGGCGGTCGCGCTGGCGCTGTCGCTGGGTACCATGGTTGGCTGGCGCCGTGTGGCGACCACTATCGGTGAGAAGATCGGTAAAAAAGGCATGACCTATGCGCAGGGCATGTCCGCGCAGATGACTGCCGCGGTCTCCATCGGCGTGGCGAGCTACACCGGGATGCCGGTGTCGACCACCCATGTGCTCTCTTCTTCCGTCGCCGGTACCATGCTGGTTGATGGCGGAGGCGTACAGAGCCGCACCATCAAAAATATCCTGTTGGCATGGGTGTTAACCCTGCCAGTGTCGATAGTGTTGTCCGGTGGATTGTACTGGATTGCGTTGAGGTTCGTGGCGTAATCAGCAGCAGAAAAAACAAAAGGGCGGAGATTATCTCCGCCCTTTTTCGTTTCTGATGTCGGCGCGGCGTTAGTGCCAAATCGCCAGCCCGACCAGACTAATTACAATCAATCCGCATAAGGCGCTGGTCAGGATAAACTGGCCCCGAACCCGCTCGCAGCGGCGAATAAACTCATCATCATGATGGTCGCGATAACGCTGTGACCAGATATAACGCACCAGTCGAACCTGCTTGCTCGGCTGCCCGTGTGAGGTAAAAAATCCCGCGCCATCCACATATTGATACAGTAAAGGGTCACACCCACGTAGCACCACTAAAAGCGCGCGCAAAGAGGAAAAGTAGCGCGCCATATTCACCACACAAACCACACAAAGAGCCCAGAAAAGCGCGATGGTGCTGATCATGATCCCCTCCCGGCAAGGCATCTAAAGGACGTTATCCGCGGGGAATGCCGGACAAGCCCCACAATGATTCGCCAATCACCTCATTGAACCAGACAGAATTGAAGTTGTAACCGCTGAGCGACCGTCATTAGCGCATAACGGGTCGTTAATATCAGTGTAGGAGATTTGATTAAAATAATTCCAGCGATGTTTTGCCTGAGCAGCAGAAAGAGAGAAAAATTCATTTTGATCCCGCTCGCAAAGGGCGCGGCCTGCACGCCCGTCTGTTAACAATTCGGGCTATAATAAATGCGAAAACTATAAAGGTGCCGGGATGTTTGCTCATCTCAGGCGCGGTACTAAACCATCATGCATTAAACATTAGCAACGGATTTCAATGTGTTATGATGCAAAAAGACAACTTTGTCGGCGGATAACTCTCCGCAACGAATGAAAGGAGTATCGTTATGTCTTACAAACACATTCTGATTGCAGTCGACCTTTCCCCTGAAAGTAAGCTGCTGGTCGCCAAAGCGGTGTCCATGGCGCGTCCTTACGATGCCAAAGTGTCACTGATCCACGTCGATGTTAACTATTCCGACCTGTACACCGGGTTGATCGATGTGAACCTTGGCGATATGCAAAAACGTATCTCTGAAGAGACCCATACCGCCCTGACTGACCTCTCTAACAGCGCAGGCTACCCGATTTCCGAAACCCTGAGCGGCAGCGGCGATCTGGGCCAGGTATTGGTTGATGCCATCAAAAAATACGATGTGGATTTGGTGGTCTGTGGTCACCATCAGGACTTCTGGAGCAAGCTGATGTCCTCGGCGCGCCAGCTGATCAACACCGTCCATATCGATATGCTGATCGTGCCGCTGCGCGACGAAGAAGACGAATAGTCTGAGGCATAAGACAAAAGAAAGGGCGGAAGATATTCCGCCCTTTTTGTTTTCGCCAACCGGCGTTTATTCGCTGATTAGCGGCGGATAGATATCAAACCGGTGGCTTTTGGTCACCACCGCCGCCTGTGTTACCACGCCCGCCAGGGGCGGTGCGTAGTCAGGTCGCTTCACCACCACGCGCTTCTTCGCCAGGCGCCGGGCCGGTTCCAGCAGGCCATCGGCATCGTCATCGGCACCCACCAGCGTCTGGAAAACCCGCATCTCTTTTTTGACCAGCGCGCTTTTCTGCTTGTGGGGGAACATCGGATCGAGATAAACCACATCCGGCTGTTCAACGATCTCAGCGAGTGCTTGCAGGCTCGACGCGTGGATCAAGGTCAGCCGTTCGCGCAGCCAGCCGCCGATTTCGGCACTTTCATAGCCCCGCCGTAAACCGTCATCCAACAGCGCGGCCACCACCGGATGGCGCTCCAGCATCTGCACACGGCAGCCAATCGAAGCCAGCACAAAGGCATCGCGTCCCAGGCCGGCAGTGGCATCGACCACCGCAGGCAGATAACCGCTTTTGATGCCGACCGCTCTGGCCACCGCTTCGCCGCGACCACCGCCAAAACGCCGACGGTGCGCCATCGCGCCTTCTACGAAGTCGACAAAAATCCCGCCAAGCTTAGGCTCATCGAGCTTGCGCAGTTCGAGGTGCGTAGCGGTCATTACCAGCGCCATCGGCGCTGACGCATCGTGCTCCAGCTGCCAGCGATCGGCTAAAACAGATAAGGCGCCGTCTCCGGCGCCCGATTCATCCACTAAACAAATCTTCACGTTAACGCTATTCCTGAATACCGTAATGAGCCAGCATCGCATCCAGCTGCGGCTCACGCCCACGGAAGCGTTTGAACAGCTCCATTGGCTCTTCAGACCCGCCACGGGTCAGAATGTTATCCAGGAATGACTGGCCGGTTTCACGATTGAAAATACCTTCTTCTTCAAAGCGTGAGTAGGCATCGGCTGCCAGCACGTCGGCCCACAGATAGCTGTAGTAACCCGCCGCATAGCCACCGGCAAAGATATGGCTGAAGGCATGCGGGAAGCGGCCCCAGGCTGGGCTTGGGATCACCGCCACCAGCTGTTTAATCTCTTTCAGCATCTCCAGGATCTGCGCGCCTTTGGCCGGGTCGAACTCGGCATGCAGGCGGAAGTCGAACAGGCCGAACTCCAGCTGACGCAGGATAAACAGCGCCGCCTGGTAGTTTTTCGCCGCCAGCATTTTCTCCAGAAGCGCCTGCGGCAGTGGTTCGCCGGTTTCATAATGACCGGAGATAAAGGCCAGCGCTTCCGGCTCCCAGCACCAGTTTTCCATAAACTGGCTTGGCAGCTCGACGGCATCCCATGGCACACCGCTGATGCCAGACACGCCCGGCGTTTCGATACGGGTCAGCATATGGTGCAGGCCATGACCAAACTCATGGAACAGCGTGGTCACCTCATCATGGGTAAACAGGGCAGGCTTACCCTTCAGCGGACGGTTGAAGTTACAGGTCAGGTAGGCGACCGGTTTTTGCAGCGAGCCGTCGGCAAGGCGCATCTGGCCGACGCAGTCATCCATCCACGCCCCGCCGCGTTTATGTTCACGCGCATAGAGATCCAGATAGAAGCTGCCGCGCAGCTCGCCGGTTTCGTCGAACAGGTCGAAGAAGCGCACGTCAGGATGATAAACATCGACGTCTTTGCGCTCTTTGGCAGTGATGCCGTAAATGCGTTTCACCACTTCGAACAGGCCGTTAACCGCACGCTCTTCCGGGAAGTAAGGACGCAGCTGTTCGTCGCTGATAGAAAACAGGTGTTGCTTCTGCTTCTCACCGAAGTAGGTCAGATCCCACGGGTTCAGGTCAGAAACGCCGTGCTCTTTCAGCGCGAAGGCGCGCAGCTGTTCGATTTCACGCTCGGCCTGCGGACGGGCACGTTTTGCCAGACCGGTCAGGAAGTCGGTGACCTGCGCCGGGTTTTCGGCCATTTTGGTGGCCAGCGATTTGTCGGCGTAGGAGTCAAAGCCCAGCAACTGGGCCAGTTCGTGGCGCAGCGCCAGCTCTTCAGCCATCACCTCGCTGTTGTCCCATTTGCCGGCATTCGGGCCCTGGTCGGAGGCACGGGTGGAGAAGGCGCGGTACATCTCTTCGCGCAGCGCCTGATTGTCGCAGTAGGTCATCACCGGCAGATAGCTCGGGATATCCAGCGTTAACAGCCAGCCTTCCTGCTCTTTGGCTTCAGCCTGCGCTTTGGCCGCGCCCAGTGCGCTTTCCGGCAGACCGGCAAGCTCGCTTTCATCGGTGACAAGCTTGCTCCAGCCCATGGTGGCATCAAGCACGTTGTTGCTGTATTTCGAGCCCAGCTCGGACAGGCGCGCGGCGATTTCGCCATAACGCTTCTGCTTCTCTTTCGACAGGCCAATACCGGACAGCTCAAAATCACGCAGCGCGTTATCCACGGCTTTTTTCTGCGGGGCGGTTAATCCGGCGTAACTGGTCTCTTTCAGATTGCGGTAAGCCTGATACAGGCCTTCGTGCTGGCCCACCCAGGTGCTGTATTCGGACAGCAGCGGCAGCGTTTGCTCATAGGCTTCGCGCAGTTCCGGGCTGTTTTTCACCGAATTCAGGTGGCTGACCGGCGAAAACAGACGGCTTAAATGGTCATCAACTTCAGCCAGTGGCTGAACCAGGTTATCCCAGGTGTAAGGCGCGCCCTGGGCAACCGCTTTCTCCACCGCCGCACGGCTCTCGGCCAGTGCCTGAGTAACAGCAGGGACCACGTGTTCGGGTTTGATGGCGGAGAAAGGAGGAAGCGTAAAAGAGGAGAGTAACGGATTGGTCATTGCGCAGTCCTTATAGTCAAACATGTTTGAGGCGCGTTTAAGCGCGCGATTAGGTTAACATGAGGCTAAGTGTAGCGAAATTCAATGGCCTGATTGAGAAAACCCGGCTGTTGATCCTGGTCATTTTCACCCGTAAATCCTGACCTTTTCACCACGATTCCAGTTGCCTGCCCCGACGGCCAGCCGCATACTTTCGCCGTTTTCCGGTTAACACGATTTCTACACGGAGTGTTGTTATGTGGTACGTCTTTGCGGCCTCGTTACTTTTTCTGCCTTTTTACCGCCGCGCCTCGTACGGGCTGCTGGCGCTCGCGCTGATAATGGCGGCCGTGGATGGCACGCTTCACTGGCCGGCGATCGCCGCCTTAGTGGTGCTCGGCGCGGTGGCGATCGGCCATCGGCAAATCAAAAAACCTGCCGCCGTTACGGTGGTGACTGAAGCGGTACTGGTGCTGGGCGCGGTGGCGCTGATGCTGCATCTGATCCCCGGATTCTCTAACCCGCAGATTGTCAGCGAGGTGAAAGCCGGACCAGAAAGCGCGCCTTTCAGCTTCTATTACAACTTCGATAAGGCGTTGATCCCCTTCCTGTTGCTCGCCTGTCTGCCCACGCTGCTTAAGCGTCCGGCGGCAGGACCGAAGAACACGCTGTGGTGGCTGGTGCTGATGCTGTCATTGCCGCTGCTGCTGCTGATTGCCACTCTGGCCGGCGGCCTGCGCGTCGAGCGGCACCTGCCCGAGTGGCTGGGTGCCTTTATGCTGGCGAACCTGTTCTTTGTCTCGTTTGCGGAGGAAGCGCTGTTTCGTGGCTACCTGCAACAACGGCTGAGCCAGAAGCTGGGCAACGTCTGGGGATTACTGATTGCCGCCGCGGTGTTTGGCCTGGCGCATATCGCCGGCGGCCCGCTGCTGGTAATTTTCGCCAGCCTGGCGGGGATAGTCTACGGCCTGGCGTGGCTGTGGAGCGGCAGAGTGTGGGTCGCCACGCTGGTGCACTTCAGCTTTAATCTGCTGCATCTGCTGTTCTTTACCTATCCGCTGTGGCAACGCCTGCCAGGATAACAGAGCATTTTAAGCGCAGGACAGTTATACTGACGCCAATATGTGCCGCCCAGCGGCGGCACGCTCCTCATTCCCCACCGGACAGATCCCACGACATGCTGAGTTATCGCCACAGTTTTCATGCCGGCAATCACGCCGACGTTCTCAAACACACCGTTCAGAGCCTGATTATCACTGCGCTTAATGAGAAGGATAAACCCTACCTCTATCTGGACACCCACGCCGGTGCCGGGCGCTATCAGCTGAGCGGCGAGCACGCCGAGCGCACGGGTGAATATCTGGAAGGCATCGCCCGCATCTGGCAACAGGACGATCTGCCGGAAGAGCTGGAGAGCTATATCTCCTGCGTGCAGGCACTGAACAAGAACGGCAAGCTGCGCTTTTATCCGGGTTCCCCGCTGATCGCCCGTCATCTGCTGCGTCCTTTCGACAAGCTGAACATGACCGAGCTGCACCCAAGCGATTACCCGATGCTGCGCAACGAATTCCAGAAAGATGACCGTGCCCGCACCGAACGTGCAGACGGTTTCCAGCAGCTGAAATCCAAGCTTCCGCCGCTGTCACGCCGTGGTCTGGTGCTGATCGATCCGCCTTACGAAATGAAAACCGATTATCAGGCGGTGGTTCAGGGTCTGGTGGAAGGGTATAAGCGTTTTGGTACCGGCGTGTTCGCGCTGTGGTATCCGGTGGTGCTGCGTCAGCAGATCAAACGTATCACCAAAGAGCTGGAAGCGTCCGGCATTCGCCGCATTCTGCAGATCGAGCTGGGCGTGCGCCCGGACAGCGACCGCTTTGGCATGACCGCGTCCGGGATGATTGTGATCAACCCACCGTGGAAGCTGGAGCAGCAGATGAACAACGTGCTGCCGTGGCTGCTGAAGCACCTGGTGCCTTCTGGCACCGGCCACACCAAAGTCAGCTGGATCGTGCCGGAATAAGTGACCACCCGTGGGACGCCGCCGCGCGTCCCACCGCATCAGCCCTGCCTTTCGAACCGCCGCTCAGAGCCGGAATAGCGAGAAATCATGCGCCATCTCGGTATTTGGAAATATCGCCCGACACTCCGCCAGTAACCTTTCCGCATCCTCTCGCAGATAACGCGAACTAAGGTGGGTGACGATCAGCTTTTTCGCGCCCGCGTTTTTTGCCGCCGTGGCCGCCTGCACCGTTGAAGAGTGTCCCCGACTGTTGGCTTTTTCTTCCAGCGCCACTTCCAGCGTGGCTTCATGCACCATCACATCGGCATTCGCCGCCAGTTCGGCGGCTGCGGGCGTCGGGCTGGTATCGCCGAAAATCGCCAGCGTCAGGCCTTTGTTTGCCGGACCAAGATAGTCTTTGCCCCTGACCACCCGACCGTCGTCCATGGTCACGGTTTTGCCCAATTTGAGCTGCTGGAACAGCACGCCGGGCTTGATGCCGTCTGCCAGCAGCCGTTGCGCATCCAGCGCGCCCGGCTTGTCATGCTCTTCAATACGGAAGCCGTAACACTCAACCGGATGGGTCAACGGCCAGGCGGTGACGCGGAAATGCTCGTCGCTAAACAGCTCGCCGGCGGCGATCTCGACAATCTCCAGCGGGAAGGTCAGCCAGGAGCCGCTAAGGCTGAGGGTAGTGTCGATAAAGGCCTTGATGCCTTTTGGGCCGTAAAGGGTCAGGGTGTCGCTGATGCCATTCATCGAACGGCTGGTCAGCAGCCCCGGCAGACCAAAGATATGGTCGCCGTGCAGATGGGTGATAAAAATTTTCTCGATTTTCCCGGTCTTCACCTGGGAGCGCATCATCTGATGCTGGGTGCCTTCGCCGCAGTCAAACAGCCAGCAACCGCTGCGCGTCCCCTGCAAATTCAAGGCGATACTGGTGACATTCCGCTGGCGGCTGGGCGTGCCCGCGCCGGTCCCTAAAAATAGCAGTTCCATCCGGCCTCTCTCTGCCTGTTAGTATGCGAAAACAGTGAGCTATCTCGCAGTAAATGTCGATTATCGCTGATTTCCGCCCCGCTGCCCTATCACAATCATAGACGCAAACTTTGCGGCATTTAACCGAGTGGCGTTACACTACTGCCAATTCATTTCACTGACTTATGGAATCACCGATGACCAGACATTATGACTACCTTGCTATTGGCGGCGGCAGCGGCGGTATCGCCTCTATTAACCGTGCCGCGATGTACGGACAGAAATGCGCGCTGATCGAAGCGAAAGAACTCGGCGGTACCTGCGTAAACGTCGGGTGTGTCCCGAAGAAAGTGATGTGGCACGCGGCGCAGATTGCCGAAGCGATCCATTTGTATGGCCCGGATTACGGCTTCGATACCACCGTTAACAGCTTTAACTGGGCGACGCTGGTCAAAAACCGCAGCGCCTATATCGACCGTATTCACACCTCGTACGACAACGTGCTGGGTAAAAACAACGTCGACGTGATCAAAGGCTACGCGCGCTTTATCGATGCGCACACCGTGGAAGTGAACGGCGAAAAAATTACTGCCGACAACATCCTGATCGCCACCGGCGGCCGTCCAACCCATCCGTCGATTCCGGGTGCGGAATACGGTATCGACTCTGACGGCTTCTTCGAGCTGGATGCCCTGCCAAAACGCACTGCCGTGGTCGGTGCCGGCTACATCGCGGTCGAAATCGCCGGAGTGGTGAACGCGCTGGGTTCCGAAACCCACCTGTTTGTGCGTAAACACGCGCCGCTGCGCAGCTTCGATCCGTTGATCGTCGACACGCTGGTTGAAGTGATGAATGCTGAAGGCCCGGCGCTGCACACCGAATCCGTGCCGAAAGCGGTGATCAAAAATGCCGACGGCAGCCTGACGCTGCAGTTGGAAAATGGTCAGGAGCAGACCGTTGATTGTCTGGTATGGGCCATCGGTCGTGAGCCAATGACCGACAACCTGAACCTGGACGTCACCGGCGTGAAGCTGAACGAAAAAGGGTACATCAGCGTCGATAAGTACCAGAACACCAGCGTGTCTGGCATTTATGCGGTCGGTGATAACACCGGTGCGGTTGAACTGACGCCCGTGGCGGTTGCCGCCGGTCGTCGTCTGTCCGAACGCCTGTTTAACAACAAGCCTGAAGAGCACCTGGATTACAGCAACGTACCAACCGTGGTATTCAGCCACCCGCCAATCGGCACCGTGGGCCTGAGCGAGCCGGAAGCGCGTGAGAAGTACGGCGACGATGAAGTGAAAGTGTATAAGTCGGCGTTCACCGCCATGTACACCGCCGTGACGCAGCACCGCCAGCCGTGCCGCATGAAGCTGGTTTGCGTGGGTAAAGACGAGAAGATCGTCGGCATCCACGGTATCGGCTACGGTATGGATGAGATGCTGCAAGGCTTCGCGGTCGCGCTGAAAATGGGCGCCACCAAGAAAGACTTCGACAACACCGTGGCAATCCACCCGACCGGTTCGGAAGAGTTTGTCACCATGCGTTAAGTCCTGCTTCAGGATCAAAAAAGCCAGCATATGCTGGCTTTTTTTATGGGCGGAGGGTCGGCGGAGTTACCCTTTCTCATTCGCCCCGGAGAGGCTCTGCAATACGGACAGCTGCGCGACAGCGTCCTGCATCGCATCCATACCGGCGGTCAGGCTGCGCAGGCTACCGAGGTGCTGGGCGATGCTTTCACGCTGGTGCGCGGTTTGATGGCTCATGGCGGCAATCGAATCCGCCGCGGCGATGCTGCGGGCCGCCATCTCGCTGGAGGTTTCCACCGTTTCGCTGGCAACGGTACGGATGCGGAAGATGGTATCCACCGCCTGACCAATATTGCCGGCCGTCGAATCGGCCTGCTCTTTCGACGAGTGTGCCAGCCGACGAACTTCTCCGGCCACCACCGCAAATCCCCGTCCGGCCTCCCCGGCACGCGCCGCTTCAACCGCCGCATTCAGCGACAGCAAATTGGTCTGGAAGGCGATATTGCTGATGCCGCTGGTGATCTCATTGATGCCGTTAGAGATTTTCTCCAGATCATCCAGCCCCTGGCCCAAACGCAGCTGAGCCTGCTGGCTTTTCTGCGCGATATCGCCAATCGAGCGGATACTGTTTTCTGCCATCCCCAGCGTCTCATTCTGCGTTTGCGTGGCGGCTTCAAGCATCGGCAAGGCTTCCATCAGCGGTGCCAGCTCCTGCTGATAGGCGATCACCCGCTTCAGCACCCGCGACTGAATGCTGTTCAACGCTTCCCAACGACGCAGCGCGCGTTGTGCATAGTGCCCGGCATACCCGGCGTACTGCACCGGGAACTGGCTCATCGCCTTCACGTCCTTGTTGAAAAACACCAGCGCAGAGAGCGTCTGGTTAATCGGCACGCCGAGGATTTCGCCAAAGCTGGAGAAGCCGGCGGCCGGCAGCCCCTTAAAGAAATGGGCGTTATGCAGCTGCCCTTCATTGCCGACCCGGCGCAGGATGCAGTCATTCATCAGAATGGCCGCCGGCCTGCCGCGGTTGGCGATAAAGGTTTGCCAGTCCTGACGCGTGGTCTGTTTAAAATCTTTCTCTTCCAGCAGATACAGGCGATCGCCAAATTCCAGGTCGCAGAAAAACTGAATGCTGTCGGCCTCAATTTTGGCGATGGAGCGAATGAAATACTCCTCACCGACCTTCACGCCAAAGGTCAGCCCTTTCAGCTTTTCGGTCAGCTGCGGCACGTTGCAGCCCAGCCAGCTGGCCAGCGCGTCAGTAAACCTCACCTGCTGGCCCTGCTGATCGAATACCGAACTGACCGTGCGGGCAATCGGATCGGCCTCGGCGATCAGCCAGCTTTTGTCTTTTGGGACAAAGTTCTGACTTTTGAACGGCGCAAAGGATTTGCCGGCGGCCATCTGGCAGAAAATGATGACCGCTTTGCCCTGCAAAATTTTGCCTCCTACGCCGATCCAGGTGCCATCAAACTCAATCTTACCGCCAGCCGAGCCGCCGATCGCCAGGCACGGAAAGCGGCCGCAGTTGTACCAGGCCTGCATCAGGAAGCCTTCCGAGGCGGACAGGCCATCGCAGTAAATCATCGCGAAGGTGCGGTCGGATGAGAGTGGCATCCGCACCGCCAGCCTGCTGAGCTCCTGCTGGATGGCGTTGATACGGTCGGCGGCGGTGTGGGTGTCATTGACATGTAAATCAACGATATGGGTTTCATGACGCGCAATCAGGCTGTCCGGCAGCAACAGCCAGCTTCCCTGCTGACCGGCGCCTTCGCAATAGGTGGTCTCTTTGCCGCTGCTGCTCAGTGCGCCATTGGACGAGAGGGTAATCACCGTCAAATCGGCGGAGCTAAAGCGCTGCCAGCTCTGGCTCACCGGCTGAAAGTCGGCATACGGCGGCACAAAGGTCATGAGAATGCCGGCACTTTTTTCACTGAGTCCGGCCTGCGAAAGCGAAGCAGGCAGGCTGCGGCAGTCAAAGGTCCCGTTTGCGGGCTGGTGTTTATTACGAAACAGCAAAGACGACAGGCGCTGTTTAATCGCCATTAATGGAAACATGGTTTTACCTATACTTTTCAAATGCTTGATTAATTATGGGTGGTGAAGCAGAAAGTCTGACGACCAAAGGAGGGCTAAAGGCATGTTCCATACGCGAGAAGAACTCAGAAGTGAGAGAAAACGCGGCTTGTGTTTACTGCCTCTCACGTCATAAACGTTATCGCCCGATTGTGGGAAAACTTTAGCGGTGGCGGGTTACGACGGGGTTTTTTACCGGCAGATGACGCGGCGTGGGGTGATGAAGCGTGAGTGCGGCAGAACATTGCACCGTCACGGTGCAGTTTACTTACGGGCGTCCAGCCAGATGGCGTAGGCTTCATCCCAAATCGCCGCCGGGGAACCGGCTTTACCGAGGCCAAAACCGTGTCCGCCACGGGTGATATTAATCTGCTCAACCGGCACGCCCATGCGGCGGCAGACGTTGTGCATGATCACCGTGTTGTGCGGATTAGAGATCGGATCGTCTTCCGCCTGCGCCAGGAAGGTCGGCGGGTAGTTGCGGGTGACGTAATTTTCCACCGACCAGTTCGCCTCTTCATTCGCGGAGGCATTGTTACCGACCAGCTGCTTGTGCGTGGTGGTGTGGGTATACGGCGGCTCAAGAGTGATCACCGGATAAATCAGCCCGACGCTGTCCACTACCGGGACCACATTATCCAGCGCATCCTGCGGCTCGTAGGTGACGAAATCAGGACGGGCGGCCGCCATACCAAACAGGTGGCCACCGGCCGAGAAGCCGAGCAGATGCACCTTACGTTCCATCGAGCGCACCAGACGAATGGCGCGCTGGGCGTCCTGCAACGGGGCGAGGCTGCCTGCGTGCCACTTCTCACGCGGCAGGCGATAGCTGAGGACATAGGCGGTATAGCCACGCGCATTCAGCCAGCGTGCCACGGGCCAGGCTTCACCACCCATGCCGATCCAGCGATAGCCGCCACCCGCGGCAATCAATACGGCCGATCCGTTCGGGTTTTCTGGCTGGAAGCGTTGGATCGCCGGGCTGACGATATTCGACCACGAGCCGTTGGCAGAAACATGCAGGTTTCCGCTGGGTCCGCCGCCGCCGGGCGGTTCGTCCTGCCACAGAGGAATAATATCTTCTCTGGCAAACAGTTTTCCGGTGGTCATCGCAAGCAACGTGGCGCCGGTTCCTAATATCAACCGACGACGACTAATCATCTGGCATTTCCGTCCTCAGTTATCAACAGGCGATCCCAGGCCATGGGAAGATACCTGATATCATGCAATGCAAATGCCAGAAGTTATTCGCAGAATAACCGCATTTCAGTGCGATATCAGGGAATGTCGGCGACCGTGATGTTTTTATATCGGCAGGGTATCCGGGCTCTTCACCGCTTTTTATGCGATTTGCCCCTGTGGATGCAAGCAAAACAGCGCGATAAGGTGAAAAAAGCGGGAAAACTGCCCGGAACGCCGGGCAGATGAGGCTTAGTGGCTACTGAGCTTCTCTTTCCGCGACAGGCTGTCCAGATAGCCCATCACAAACGCCGAGAGGACGAAGGTCAGGTGGATCACCACATACCACAGCAGTTTATTGTCCGGAATATTTTTGGCATCCATAAACACCCGCAGCAGGTGAATGGAAGAGATGGCGACAATCGACGCGGCCACTTTGTTTTTCAGCGAGCCGGAATCCATTTTACCCAACCAGCTGAGCTTCTCTTTGTGGTCGGCGATATCCAGTTTTGAGACGAAGTTTTCGTAACCGGAGAGCATCACCATCACCAGCAGACCGCCGACCAGCGTCAGGTCGATCATCGACAGCAGCACTAACACCAGGTCGTTTTCTGCCATCGCCAATACATTCGGCAACAGGTGAAAAACCTCCTGGAAAAATTTTATCGCAAGTGCCAGCAGACCCAGCGACAGCCCGATATAAATCGGCGCCAGCAGCCAGCGTGAGGCATAAATGAGGTTTTCAGCGAAACGTTCCATAGCATCCCGTAAGCAAATTAACACGGGGGTCAGTATACCCGAGGAAATGTTAAATTTTGCATAGCGCCGGCTTATCGCAGCGATATTTAACGGATTTTACGCGAACAGAGGGCGTTTTACTTTGGCTGGCTGGAAAAGCTGATGTCGCCCACCGCGCCCACGGTCTCAACCGGCCGCAGCACACGTTGCACCTGACGGGCATAACCCACCAGTCCCTGAGTGAGATCCTGGGTAGCAGCACTTCCGCTAAAGCAGCTGCCCGGATCGCAGTGAACAGTGATAACACTGACCGGCGCTTGCGGGCCCAGGGTCAGGGCAAAAGCAGGACCACTCATCGCCAGGGCGATAAGCAACAACAGGGTCTTTTTCATCTTGTTTAGCTTTTAGGAGGTGTAGGGTTAAAGGTGTTGCCTGGCTACGCTGACTCAGTGCATTTCACGGTGCTGGTTGCGATAGTCTCTTGGCGTGATATTAAAATGCTTTTTGAACACCCGCTGGAAACACTGCTGGGAAGAAAATCCCAGATCCATCGAGATGGTCATAATGGTCTTATGGGAACTGATCAGGCTTTTGGCCGCTTCGTCCAGTCGACGGCAGCGGATAAAGGTGCCTAAAGTCATGCCCTGTTGCTCTTTAAATGCACGTTGCAGGTGCCATTTTGAATAGCCCGAACGGGCGGCTACGGCTTCAATATTCAGACCATCATCCAGATGCTCTTCAATCCAGTCGATGATAATTTCTACGATTTCGCCTTTCACTTGCTCTCTCCCGGGACGCACAGCCTGCACAAGGCCGCCGCCATTTGCGCGATGGAATTATTATATGTTTATGTTTTTGTTATACTTTTAGGCGATATGCAAAATATAATGCAACATATCAAATATTGGTGGTGTGGATGTTATAAAGAAGTTTAAAATAGTTCAAATAGATAATTTGAATCTTCATTTATAGATAGTATCTATAAGGCCGCATTATGATGGATCTCAATCTTGTCCGTGTGTTTATCGCCATTTACGAAACACGCAGCGTCAGCGGTGCGGCGGACCGGCTGTTCATTACCCAACCCTCTGCCAGTTATGCGTTATCGCGTCTGAGAAATGAAACCAACGACGAGCTGTTTAAACGCAGCCGGGCCGGCATGGAGCCCACCCCGATCGCTTTGCAGCTGTATAAGGTGTTCAAAAAGTCCCTGACCGGCATTGAAAAGGCGGTCGCGGATACGCGAAACTTTGTGCCCGCCACCTCGCGGCAAAAATTCCGCCTCGCCCTGTCTGACCTCGGCGAACTGTTGCTGCTTCCCGGACTGGTGGCCTCATTGCGGGTGGAGGCGCCGCACATTCAGCTGGAAGTGGTGGCGATAGAATCCCTCAGGCTGAATGACTGGCTGTTGACCGGCAAGGTGGATGCCGCCATCTGCAACCGCAATGAAACCATCTCTTCCGCACAGCGCGAACTGCTGCTGTATGAACGCTATGTTTGCCTGCTGAACGAACAGCATCCCCGCATTGGCAGCACGCTGTCGTTTGATGAATATATGCGGGAACAGCATGTGATTGTGGCCGCCAGCAGCGGGCACCATATCGTGGAAGACCGGCTCAAAGAGTTTGGGCTGGAGCGCGACATTGCGCTGGAAGTGCCGCGCTTCTCCGCGCTGGGCGAACTGATTTCCTCCAGCGAACTGCTGGTCACCCTGCCGTCCGCTGCCGCCAAAATTTATCAGCGCAGGGGCAATGGCCGCCTGCTGGAGCTGCCGTTCCAGGTGGCGGATCAGGAAGTCTTTGTCTATGCCCATACCGAAATCGGCGATATCTCCGCCAAGACCTGGTTCTATAATTTCCTGAAAGATATCGCGCCCGGCTTAATGGATCACTGACGCGGCCGTAGAAGCTTCTGCCGCTCAATTCCTCGACAGAGAGCACATTCCTGCAAAGCCTTTTTGGCCGAGCGGCATTCAGTGGCGGGAATGTGAAGCGCTTCAAGTGCCCTTGTGACTCTTGCTGAATTTCCCCGTTTTATTCCCGCGTTATTGCAACAAAAGCCCAATGACCGTTACCTGACGGCGCTCCTATATTTGAAAGAAAGGCCCACAAGGTAATCTGTTATGACCGCAAAAAACGGCTCGCATGTCCGCATCTGGATATTAATGTTGATCTTATTTCTGTCGGTAATTGCCTACGCTGACCGATCTATTCTGTCGATCGCCGGCGGCGCAATTAAGGATGAATTTGGCCTGTCGCCGATTCAGCTGGGATTTGTGCTGTCCGCGTTCAGTTGGGCCTATGTGATTGGGCAAATTCCCGGCGGTTTATTTCTCGACCGCTTTGGCACCAAAAAAGTCTATGGCATTACCCTGGTGCTGTGGTCAATATCGACGCTGGCGATGGGCTTTATTGGCGAGTTTTCTCAGGGCGTTACCAGCGCGCTCATTATTATGTTCAGCCTGCGTTTTGCGCTGGGATTAATTGAAGCCCCCAGCTTTCCCGCCAACGCCCGCGTGGCCATTATGTGGTTTCCAAAATCGGAACGCGGCCGGGCCTCTTCGCTGTTTGCCTCCTCACAGTATTTTGCGGTGGCGATCTTCTCCCCGCTGTCCGGCTGGCTGGTATCAGAATTTGGCTGGCCGTGGCCGTTCTTTGTGCTGGGCTTGATTGGCATTTGCGCCTTCTTTGCCTGGCTGTGGTATATGAAGGAACCGCGTCAGCATCCGCACGTTTCCCGCCAGGAGTTGGACTATATTATCGACGGCGGCGGGCTGATCGATATTGACTCCACTGCCGTCAGGAAAGATAAAAATCGCCTGTCGCGTGCCACCTTCCGCAAACTGCTGACCAACCGCATGCTGTGGTGCGCCTACATCGGCCAGTACTGCACCATTGCCCTCAGCTACTTCTTTATCACCTGGTTCCCCATTTATCTGGTGCAGGCACGCGGAATGGATATTCTGCACGCCGGGTTTGCCACCATCGCACCGGCGCTGTTCGGCTTTGCCGGCGGTATTTCTGGCGGCATCATTTCCGATTACCTGATCCGCACCGGCTGGTCAGTCTCCTGGGCGCGCAAGACGCCGTATATTGTCGGCATGCTGATGGCCGCCACGCTGATTGCGGCGGCGGTTGCCAACAGTAACTTCTGGGTTATCGCCATTATGTCCTTCGCCTTCTATGGCAAAGGGGTGGCGGCCGGGGCAGGAACCTGGGCGATTATCAGCGATACCGCGCCTAAAGAAGCGGTGGGTCTGGCTGGGGCGATCTTTAACTGCGTGGGCAATATTGCCGGTATCGTCACCCCGATTATTTTTGGCTACCTGGTGGCCATCACCGGCAGCTACAGCCTGGGACTGGTGTTTGTTGGCGCACATTGCCTGGTGGCGGCGTTCTGCTTCCTGTTTATCATGGGGCCAGTGGTGCGCGTCGGCGGCGAAGAGCCTGAGGATGTCGATTACACGCTGACCCACGGCGTTCGCTAACCTGCCCGCTTCCGTCACCGCCCCGGCTTTAGCGGCCCGTGCGGTGACGGTATCAGTCGTTGATCTTCGCGGTAAAAACCTTCACCTTAGCCTTTCACGATCTATCCGGTACGGGTTCCCGTACTCGCCGCAATGACGGAGTACCGCTATGTCTCTTACCCTTCTGACGCAGTTGGCCGACCTTCCCGCCAGTCAGTGGGATGCGTTAACGCCCGACGACCAGCCTTTTATCAGCCATGCCTTTCTGAGCACGCTGGAAGAGAGCGGCTGTCTGGGCAAAGGCAGCGGCTGGCAGCCGGAGCATCTGCTGTGGGTTGAAAATGGCGAGGTGCAGGCGGCGCTGCCGGGCTACCGTAAAACCCATTCCCGGGGTGAGTACGTGTTTGACCATGCCTGGGCCGATGCCTGCCAGCGGGCGGGCCTGCCCTACTATCCCAAGTGGCTGGCCGCCGTGCCGTTCAGTCCGGTCACCGGCGCACGCCTGCTGGGCGAGGCCGACGCGGCCAGCAAACTGCTGCAGGGCATTCCGGATTTCCTGCAACAGCGGCAGATGCATAGCGCCCACATCAATTTCGGCAATGCCTTTACCCACGATCGGCTGGCGGAGGAACCCAACTGGCTGCCACGCCTCGGCCTGCAGTATCACTGGCATAATCCGGGCTACCGCGATTTCCAGGACTTCCTCGATACGCTGATGTCGCGCAAGCGTAAGCAAATCCGTAAAGAGCGGCAGCTGGTTGCCAGCCAGGGATTCGAATTTGAGTGGCTGAGCGGTAACCAGCTGAGCGAATCGCACTGGGACTTTGTTTACGCCTGCTATGCCAACACCTATGCGGTGCGCGGCCAGCGTCCCTACCTCACCCGCGCCTTTTTCAGCCTGCTGGCGGAAAAAATGCCGCAGGCGATCCGCGTGGTGCTGGCGACGCAAAACGGCCTTGCCGCCGCCATGGCCTTCAGCCTGATGGATGGCAATACGCTGTACGGCCGTTACTGGGGCTGCCTGGAAGAGTTTAATCGCCTGCATTTCGAAACCTGCTTCTATCAGGGAATGGATTATGCCATTGCCCACGGCTTGCAGCGCTTTGATGCCGGCGCTCAGGGTGAACACAAGCTGATCCGGGGATTTGAACCGGTTATCACCGAATCCTGGCACTATCTGCGGCATGAAGGTCTGCGCGACGCCGTGGCCGATTTCCTGCAACAGGAGCGCGCTGGCGTGGCGCAGTGGGCAGAAGAAGCGCGGGAAGCATTACCTTACCGGCGCCAGGGTGATGAGGTGTAACGCATAAATTAAATTAATATCATTAATAAAATAACTGCCAGCAATGGCGGCTATTTTCCATAAATAGCGATTTATAATTTAGCCAAACTTATGGGTCGCAATGTTACTCTGGTTACATGTTGTAGAGCCTGAAGGAAATAAAATAACGCTAAGGAAAGTCTGCAAATTCACTTAACTCAAATAAATAAATAGTCAATTCAAACAAACTCCATTACTTAATTGCCCGCAAAAATCCGCAGTACGCCACGCCAATAAAATTATTTATTACTGGCCCTGATAATCTCTTTCTTCCTGCCTCAGATATAATTCTTAGCGAATCCCGTCATTAACGTTAATTACAAGAGGTTCATCATATGCCGTCTAACAGCTCCACTAACACCTCTTCAGAGAATGGAATTTACGACCAGGCGAATGGCAATACATTAACGGTACTGGGTAAAGACGGAAAAGCCATTGAGTTTGGCAAAATAGTGATGGAGCTCGCCACCGTCAGCGGAGGAAACACATCGGTTACCACGGTCGGCACAATCGACGCGCTACGTGCGCTTGAACCCACCACCGCTGGGCAAATAGCGGTAATGATGGAATATACCGCCGGCACCAAAACCGGTGGCGGCGTATTCATTTATGATATTTCCGACAAATCCACGCCAGAAGATTACGGCATCAATGTTGTTACCCCCAAAGGCGCACGTTGGAAGCGTAATCTGGCCAACTATCGTGACGTCAACGTGGTATTTTTTGGTGCGGTCCCCGGTGGAACCCTTGACAGTGCCGAAGCAGTCACGCGGATGTGGAACTGGTCACAGAAGCACAGTCCCAGCATTGGTATTCAGTTCCCGGCCGGGCGTTATCTGATCTCAAAGTTTGATATCGCCAGCAAGGAAGTGAACCGATTTCGTCTGGCAGGCGACCTGGTCACCTTTGGTTATTCACCTGCCACCACCCTGATTTCTGATAAAAAGAACGGCGAGGTGATGTTTAACGTTAATGCCCGCTACACGGAAATCACCAGCATCATCGTTGATGGTGAAAGTAAGGCCGCCACACCCAATACCAAAGGCTTTTATAAAAACATTATTCAGGCTGGTCAGTTTATTCGCGTCAGCAATATGATGTTTTATAATCTGGGCGGTAAAGGGTTAAGTATGCTCGATACCCTCGATTGTAAAATTGACCAGTGGTACGCCCGTGACTGTTCCGACACGGTGATTTATGCCACCTGGTCAAATAATCCGAGTGGTAAATGGGACCATATTACCGCCATCGAACTCTCCAACTTTAATATTCAACGCAGTACGCTAAAACCGGCCATCGATCTGCAACGTGCCACGCAATCCTTTATCTGGAATGGCTGGATTGAACATAGCGAATATCCCGGCAACCTTTCTAACGGTGACTGGTCTTTCATCGGGTTCAACCTTGAAACCTGCACCCATCCTTTTGAATGTCATTACACCCGCTTTATTAATACCCAATTCAATCTGCAGGCCGGTTCCAGCATGGATACCTCGGAAACCGGCGATACCTGGTCGTCTATTTCAGCGTATGAAAAAGGCAACGTGCATACCGAAAGTCACGGTATTGAGATCAACGGTTCGCTCAGCTACGACTATCTCTCCTCGCCTAATAAGATGGATAACCGCAAGGATGCCGAAACCTGGTTTTACCTGGGTGAACTGGCCCCGTCGCAGAACACCGTGCAAACCCGAATTCGCCTGTTAGCCAGCTGCGGTTACAGCAGCCAGGGCGAAACGCAAACCGGCTATTCTGAACGCTCGCCGGAAGGCAGTGCGGATATCTTTATTCTGAAAACCGGCGACAACTCTTTTACCAGCAGCTGGGTCGGTCAGGGTTCCTCTCCGGCTACCCGCGTGTTGACCCAGCCCGGTTCCTCGAACGGCAAGATTAAAATTTACGTCAAGCTCGGCAAATATACCGGCTATACCACCGCCATCATTGAAACCAATGATTTTAGCCGGTTCAGTAAGGGCATCCGTTTTATGTTCGAAAAGTCCTACACCGCGGTGACCGATGCCACGATGCTGGCCACCTTAAACGGGGCGACCGACAACTGCTTCCATCAGCACTGGCACGGCAAAGCCGCCGTGGGGATTGGCTTTAATAATGACAATGCCCTGCTGCTGAAAAGTGCCAATGTGGCGACGGCAGACGTGGGGACCGATGTGAAGTATCTGAAGGTGATGGTGGATGGCACAGCCTATGCGCTGGAGCTGAAAAAACTGAAGCCCGCCAGCTAGGCCGGAGGTGTGCGGCCCTGTGAACACAGGGCCGTTTACGCTTAATCCTCGCCGACAAAGCCGCCGGTTTGATGGGCCCAGAGTCGCGCATACAGTCCGCCGTGCGCCAGCAGTTCCTGATGCGTCCCCATTTCGGCAATTCGCCCTTTCTCCAGCACCACCAGCCGGTCCATTTTGGCAATGGTCGACAGGCGGTGCGCGATGGCAATCACCGTTTTTCCGCCCATCAACGTTTCCAGGCTCTCCTGAATCGCCGCTTCCACTTCCGAATCCAGCGCGGAGGTGGCCTCATCCATGATCAGAATCGGCGCGTCTTTCAGCAACACGCGGGCGATGGCAATACGCTGTCGCTGGCCGCCAGAGAGCTTCACGCCGCGTTCACCGACGTGCGCATCCAGCCCGTAACGGCCCTGCGGATCGGACAGCATTGGGATAAATTCATCTGCTTTCGCCTGGTGAATGGCCTTTTCCAGCTCGGCTTCGGTGGCATTCGGGCGACCGTACAGCAGGTTGTCGCGGATGGATCGGTGCAGCAGCGAGGTATCCTGAGTGATCATGCCGATTTGCGCCCGCAGACTTTCCTGGCTGACCTGGGCGATATCCTGACCATCAATCACAATGCGGCCACCGTCCAGATCGTACAGGCGCAGCAGCAGGTTCACCAGCGTCGATTTACCGGCGCCGGAAGGCCCAATCAGCCCGATTTTTTCGCCCGGACGAATGGTCAGCTGCAGGTTATCGATCACCCGACGACTCCCGCCGTAATTGAAGTTCACCTCGTCATAGCGAATTTCGCCGCGATGGACCTTCAGCGTCGGGGCTTTCGGTTTATCCATCACGCTGAGCGGCTGGGCGATGGTTTGCAGGCCGTCCTGCACCATGCCGATATTCTCGAAAATGCCGTTGACCACCCACATGATCCAGCCGGACATATTCACAATGCGGATCACCAGACCGGTGGCCAGCGCAATCGCCCCGACGCTAATCAACGACTGGGTCCACAGCCACAGCGCCAGACCGGTGGTGCCGACGATCAACAGGCCGTTCAGCGTGGTGACCACCACATCCATATTGGTCACCATCCGGCCCTGTTCGCGGGTTTTAGCGGTCTGATCGCCGATCGCCTCGCGGGCATACTGCCGTTCAAGGTCGCTGTGGGCGAACAGTTTTAGCGTGGTGATATTGGTGTAGCCATCCACGATGGTGCCCATTAATTTGGAACGCGCGTCGGAAGAGGCCACCGAACGGGATTTCACCCGCGGCACAAAGTAGGCAAGGCAGACAACATAGCCGACAATCCACAGCAGCAACGGCACCATCAGTCGCCAGTCGGCTTCGGCAAACAGCACCAGTGCGGTGATGGCGTAAATCAGCACGTGCCACAAGGCATCAACCGCCTGCACCGCGGAGTCCCGCAGCGCGTTGCCGGTCTGCATAATGCGCTGCGCGATACGTCCAGCGAAGTCATTCTGGAAGAAATTCAGGCTCTGGCGCAGCACGTAGTTATGATTCTGCCAGCGGATCATACTGGTCATGCCGGGGTTAATGGTCTGGTGCACCAGCAGGTCGTGCAGGCCAATAAAGATCGGCCTCAGCACCAGCGCCACCACCAGCATCCAGATCAGTGCCGACGCGTGATCGCTGAAGAAGGTGGCCGCCGGCGTGCTGTTGACCATATCGATAATGGTGCTGAGATAGCGGAACAGCGCCACCTCAATCAGCGAGCCAATCAGGCCGACCACCAGCAGCATTGCGAAGCTTTGCCAGACCTGGCGAAGGTAGTAAACGTAGAAGGCCCAAACGCTGTTGGGTGGCGTTGCGCCAGGTGCATCCTGGAAGATGTCGATCAGTTTCTCAAAGCGGCGATACAACATTAAAGGCTCACTTTTACGGCTAAAAGAACTGATTTTAGTGCAATTTCATCCCCTTCTGCGTCACTACGTGCGTTTTTATGCCTGCGGCTCGACCACAACCAAGCGCGAACCGTACTTCGCGCGCTGTTTCAGCGTTGGGGAATTTTCGGTGACTATCTGGCTGATATCGCTCAACGGACAGACATGTGCCAGCGCGCGATAGCCGATTTTGGAGCTGTCGACCAGTACCACCGTTTGCTCGGCAGACTTGATCATCGCCTGCTTGACCGGGATTTCGACGGTGTTGATATTGGTGATGCCGCTGTCGAAATGCACCCCTTCCGATCCCAGAAACGCCCAGTCAACGTGGATGCTGTTGATCTTGTCGACGGTTTCCTGCCCGACCAGGGTATAAACCTGATCCAGCATCAGCCCACCGGCCACGTGCACGGTGATGCCCGGAAAATTGCCCAGCGCCATCGCGGTAAAAATGTCGTTGGTGACCACCGTCAGATTCTTTTTATCCTTCAATGCCAGCGCCAGCGCATACACCGTTGAACCGTTATCCAGAATCAACGACTGGCCATCTTTCACCAGGCTGGCGGCGTACTGCGCAATCGCGGTTTTGGCCGCGGCGTTCATCGTCAGTCGCTCAGTAAACGGCGTATCATTATTGCTTTCGGCTTCAACCGGCAACAGGCCGCCGTGGGTGCGCATCACCTTGCCGGTTTTCGCCAGCAAGGAGAGATCGCGGCGGATCGTTGAACTGTCCACGCCGAAGATCTCCGAAAGCTCTGCGGCATTCAGATAGCCCCGTTCAGCAATCATTTCTACTATTTGCGCTCTGCGCTGTGCCGCTGTCATCCCTCACTCCCTTGGTGTGTAATTGCACGTTATCATGCATATACTGACTCACAACGTGCAATTTGTCACCTTGAGAGGGCTTTATTCGCGGTAAAAACAATCAGACTGCACGAATTTTGGCCTTGACTGCACGAATTCGTGCATATATGTTTAAACACATCAGGAATGTTTACCTTTAAGAGAATAAGACCCATGACGGCATTGTGCTTCAGTGACTACGAAAAAGAGTTAGCGCAGCAGGTCAGCGCCCTTGGCGACCAGCTCGACTATGCCCTGCCGGGCACACTGAATTCACTGGATCTCAACCAGTACGATCGCATTGTGCTGGCCGGAATGGGATCGTCTGATTATGCGTTGATCCCGATCGAACGGGCGCTGATCGCCCAGGGCTTACCGGTGTGGCGGATTGATGCAGGTCGCTTACTTGATATGCCAAAAATGGTCACACCAGGGACCTTATTATGGATAACGTCACAATCCGGGATGAGTGGCGAAGTGGTGGCGGTGCTGGATGCCGTCGCCACGCCGAAAACGCTGATTGGCGTCACCAACGATATCACCAGCCTGCTGGCAAAAAAGGCGGATATCCTGGTTGAACTGAAAAGTGGTGATGAAGCCACCGTCAGTGCCAAAAGCTATCTGAATACCTTAGTCGCCAGCTACCGGACGCTGTACGCCCTGACCGGTCAGGACGAGAAGCCGCTGTTGGCAGAGGTCCGCGCCGTACTGCCGCAGGTAGCGGGGATCATCGAACAACGCGATCCGGTACAGCAGCTAACCGACCGTTTATTCCGCCATGCTAAACCGCGCGTGGCGATGGTCGGTATGGGAGCCGATGCTGCAACGGCCTTAACCGGGGCATTGATTATCAAAGAAGCATCAAAAGTGAGTGCAGAAGGCTTTATCGGCGGCGAGTTCCGACATGGCCCGATGGAAACCTCGGGTGAGGGCATGCTGGCCGTGCTCTTTGGCGATGGCAGCGATGTGACGCTGCACACGCTGGCCACGGATTTGCTGAGCAACGGCACCGAAGTGGTCACCGTTGGGCCGGTGGCCTACGCCCACAGTCCGCGCTGGGACACGCCAGGAAACTCGCCGTTAACCCGTTTACTCTGCGCTATGCTCTGGGTTCAGCATCTTACCGTTACGCTTGCCCGCGGCAATGGTATGGTGCCAGGTGAATTCCTCTACGGCAAAAAAATAACGGACAAAATATGACAACTTACACACTTCCTCTCCGCGCAGGTATCGATATGGGTGGCACCGGGACACGCATTGTGTTGCTGGACGGTGAACGGGAAGTGGTGTCAGAAACGGTGGCGACGGCCTGGTTTACCACCCTGCCGCAAACGCTGCGGGCCAAGGCGCTGGTCGACAAGATTTGCCGCCTGTTGCCGAACGGCTCTTCGCTGGCAAGTTTAGGCATCGGCGCCAGTGGCCCGGTCAATAACGCCACTGAAATCATTGAGAATAACGACACGCTGGCCTGCTTTTCCTTTTACCCGCTGGTGGCGCAATTACGCGAAATGCTGGCGATACCGGTGGCCATTGATAACGATGCGGTGGTGGCCGCGCTGGGCGAATACCATTTAGGCGCAGGCCGCGGCAGCCAGCGCATGATGATGGTGACATTAGGCACCGGCATTGGCGTCGCGCTGCTGGATAACGGCGAACCGTTGCGCAGTTTTGACGGCAAGCATCCGGAAGCCGGGCATATTCCGGTCTCTTCCGAACCGGTGATGTGTTATTGCGGTTTGCAGGGCTGTTGGGAGATGCTCGCTTCGCGCGGTGCCTTGCAGCAGGCGCTGGAAAACGAGCTGCCGGATTTGGTCTGGAATGGCAGCACCCCGGCGGTATTAACCGAAATGAAAGCCGCCAGGCCGAAAGTCGCCGACATTCTGTATAAATATGGTCATACCGTTGGGCGCGGATTAAATACGCTGCTGACGCTGTATGGCCCGGATATTACCGTATTAAGCGGTAGCGCGGCGGCCCTGCTTCCGCTTTATCAATCAGGTCTCGACTCTGCATTGGTCCGCGCAGACGGATATGCGGTAAATAACCATATTACGCATTCTGCCCTTGGCGATGCGGCCGGGGCGTTGGGCGCAGCAATATTGCCGACGCTCAGGGCCACTCGTTAACAGTCCTTTAATTAAATCACCTATTCATCTCTCGATGCGCGGCGGGCGCGTCAGGAACGGCGAGTCAGCCAGCACCATGGGAATCCCGCCAACTGTAAGAAATAAAATAAGAAAGTGCTCGTAATTATCGCCTGGCCCCTTTAGTTTACAAGGGCGCCAGGCGTTTTACCGTTGTTAAAAAAGATTGACCAATCGCTTTTCATTTACTGTAACTGGAGAGTTTGTATGACGCGTCGATTCACCCCCCGTTTGACCGGTTATGTCCTCACCCTGCTGGCACTCAGCGCCTCCGGGATGGCCTCTGCAAAAACCCAAATTAATGCCTTATTTATGTCTCAGGCCGCCTACAGCGAAAGCGACGTGCGTGCCATGACCACTGATTTTGAAAAAGCCCATCCCGACGTCAGCGTTAATCTTGAATTTGTCCCTTATGAAGCGCTGCACGATAAAATCGTCGCCGCACGCGGTGCGGGCAGCAATGGTTATGACGTGGTGTTATTTGACGATATGTGGCCCGCTGAATTCAGCAAATTCAATATGCTGAAAGATATCACCAGTAAAATTACCCCGGATGAAAAGGCAAAAGTCTTTGATGGCGCCTGGAGTACCGTCAGCTGGAATAACAAACAGTGGGGAATGCCGTGGATCCTCGATACCAAATACCTTTATTACAATAAAGCGATGCTGGCGAAAGCCGGAATTAAAGAGCCGCCAAAAACCTGGGCACAGGTGATGGAGCAGTCGCAGATCCTGAAAGAGAAAGGCATCGTGAAATATCCGCTGGTGTGGAGCTGGTCGCAGGCCGAAGCGCTGGTCTGTGATTACACCACGCTGGTTTCCGCTTTCGGTGGTCAATTCTATAAAGATGGCAAGCTGACCTTCAGCGATGCCGGATCGGTTAAAGCCGTCGATTATATGAAAACCTCGCTGGATAAAGGGGTCACTAACCCGAACTCCCGCGAATATCTGGAAGAGGATGTGCGTAAGGTGTTCTCTAACGGCGATGCGGCGTTTGCCCTGAACTGGACCTATATGTACAACATGGCCAACGATCCGAAGCAGAGCAAAGTGGCCGGTGACGTTGGGATTGTGCCTGCACCGTCTGAAAAAGCGGGTGCGGTGGCGGCGATGAATGGCTCGATGGGCCTGGGCGTGACCCAGACCAGCAGCCACCCGGATCAGTCCTGGGATTACATTCGCTACCTGACGTCTCAGCCGGTGCAGGATAAATATGCCCGTCTGAGCCTGCCAATCTGGAAATCCTCTTATGACGATCCGGCGGTGCAGAAAGGCCAGGAGCCGTTAATTACTGCCGCCAAACCGGCGCTGGACGTGATGCTGATGCGCCCAATTACCGCCGATTATTCCCGCCTCTCCAACACCCTGCAGCAACAGCTGCAACAGGTATTGCAGGGACAGGTCACGCCGGAAGCGGGTATGGCAGCCGTGACGAAAAGCGCTCAGCGTCTGCATTAAGGAGTCGCGATGCTCAGTTTGTCACAACGTGAGCAGCGTCAGGCATGGGTGCTTCTGGCACCCATGCTGATCGTTATGGGGCTGTTGACCGCCTGGCCCCTGCTGCGAACCATCTGGCTCAGCTTTACCGACGCCGCGCTGATCGGCACCGGTGGCGAAATCAATTACGTGGGTATCGAGAACTATCTCTATGCCCTCACCGATCCCGACTTCCTTGCCTCTATCCTGCGTACGCTCTATTTCACCGTGGTGTCGGTGGCGCTGGAAGGGATTATTGGCGTGCTGGTCGCCTTGCTGCTCAATCAAAAGTTTTATGGCCGAAGCGTGCTGCGCGTGCTGGTGATTTTGCCGTGGGCGCTGCCGACCATCGTTAACGCCATGATGTGGCGACTGAATTTCAATCCTGACTACGGCAGCATTAACGCCCTGCTGACCCAGCTGGGCATTATTGACGGCTACCGCAGCTGGCTGGGTTCACCGGATTCCGCGCTGAATGCGGTGATGCTGGCGGACGTCTGGAAAAACTACCCGCTGGTCACCCTGATGACGCTGGCCGCAATGCAGTCGATTCCGGACGATCTGTTTGAAGCCGCCCGGCTGGATGGCGCGTCGGCCTTTCGCCGCTTCCGCGCCATTACCTTCCCGGCCATCGTCGGGCCGCTCAGCGTGGCGCTAATCCTGCGCACCATCGATGCCTTTAAAATCTTCGACATCATCTATGTGATGACGCGCGGTGGGCCGGTCGACAGCACCAAAACCCTCAGCTTCTTCGTCTATCAGGAGTCGTTCAGCTATCTCCGTGCCGGCAGCGGTGCAGCCTACGCCATTCTGATGACGCTGATGTGCAGCATCCTGATTGCCCTTTATATGGCGATGCTCTATCGCCAACGCCGCAGGAGCGTAGTCAATGAAGCGTAAACTCCGGCTGGTTCTGCGTTATCTGGCCGCGCTGCTGGTTGCGGTCAGCATCCTTGGCCCGATGCTGTGGCTGTTCCTGATGAGCGTCAGCTCGAATAACGATCTGGCGCGCATTCCGCTGGAGTGGTTACCGCGCAAATGGGATTTCAGTCGCTACGCGGCGTTGGTGTCACTTGAGCCCGGTCAGCCGGGGGCGTTATTCCTGCACGCGCTGGGCAACAGTATTCTGGTGGCCACCAGCGCCACGCTGATTTCGCTGCTGTTGGCGATCCCGGCGGCATTCAGCTTTTCCCGCTATCCGGGCCGTGACGGCTGGTTGTTTGGCAGCCTGGCGATTTATATGGTGCCGCCGGTGGCCTTCGTGCTGCCGCTCTATTTCGTGCTGCAACAGCTCAATCTGCTGAACACCCACTTTGGCCTGGTGCTGGTTTACTGCTCGCTGATCCTGCCGTTTCTCACCTGGATGCTAAAAAACCAGTTTGATGCCCTGCCAAGGGACATCGAACAGGCGGCGCGTCTGGATGGGCTGCGCTTCTGGCAGGTACTGCTGCGCATCACGCTGCCGCTGGCGAAACCGGTGCTGGGCGCCTCGGCGCTGTTTGGCTGGCTGCTGGCCTGGGATGAATTCTTTTACGCCTTGCTGTTTACCAGCAATATCAGTGCCCAGACGCTGCCCGTGACCATTGCGGGCTTTACCGCAGGCCGCGCCACCGATGACGGGCTGATTGCCGCCGTCGGCATTCTGGCCTCGGTTCCGCCGTTGTTTATTGCCATCTGGCTGCAAAAAAGCCTGGTTAACGGGTTGGCCAGTGGCGGCAGTAAAGGCTAGCCGTCGCCCTTTTATGGAGAGAACGCTGAATTATGGCTCGTGTTGAACTGGTGAAAGTGGCCAAGCGCTACGGTAAACAAACGGTGCTCAGCCCGCTGGATTTAACCATTCCGGACGGCAGCTTTACCGTGCTGGTCGGCCCGTCAGGCTGTGGCAAATCCACGCTGCTCAGGCTGCTGGCCGGGCTGGATACGCTGTCAGAAGGGGCGATCCTGCTGGATGCCAAACAGATCAACGATCTGGATCCGGCGGATCGCGATATTGCGATGGTTTTTCAAAGCTACGCGCTCTATCCCCACCTGACGGTGGCGGAAAACCTCGGCTTCCATATGAAGGTCAAGCGGGTCAAACGCGAAGAGCAGGAGAGCAAAATTGCCCGCGTGGCGGAGATCCTCGGCATCAGCAAACTGTTAAACCGCTTTCCCCGTGCGCTGTCTGGCGGCCAGCGCCAGCGCGTGGCAATGGGTCGGGCGATGGTGCGCAACCCGCAGGTTTTCCTGTTTGATGAGCCGCTGTCCAACCTCGATGCCCAGCTGCGCATGGAGCTGCGGGCGGAAATCAAAGCGCTGCATCAGCGATTCAAAACCACCATGGTGTATGTCACGCACGATCAGGTTGAGGCGATGACGCTGGCAGACCAGATAGTGGTGATGCGGGATGGCGTTATCGTCCAGCAGGGCAAACCGCTGGAGATATATGACTTTCCGGTGAACACCTTTGTGGCCCGCTTTATCGGCTCGCCGCCGATGAACCTGCTTGAGGGCCAGCTGGACATCAAGCAAGGTCAACCGGGCGTGCTGTGCAATGGCTTGAGGTTTACCCTGCCTGCGCGCTGGCATGACGCCGCCAGCCGTCAGGGAAACAAACCGGTGCTGGTGGGTGTGCGCGCGCAGGATTTCATCCTCGATCCCGCGTCGGCGCAGCCAACCGCCATCGTCAAACTGATCGAAGTGACCGGCGAATCAAGCCTGCTGCACATTGACTGGCAGGGCTTTTCCTTACATGTGCAGTTCGCGGGACGGGTCGATGCCCAGCCGGAACAGGCCATTGCGCTGGCCATCAACAGTGAAAAAATGCACCTGTTCGATGCGGAGAGCGGCAACCGCCTCAGTTAAACCGATAATGAGCGTTCACTGGATTGTTTCCAAACTGGAAAGAGTTTTTACGATTTTTCCGGGATAATAATCCCGCTAAAACCGGTGTAGCCTTGTGGTCAAAGCAACATCAACATCCGACGACAACAGAGATAACGAGGCTAAGATGGCAACAGGACTGGTAATTTTACTGCACGGCGTTGGCAGCAACGGAGAGGATTTGGCCGGTCTTGGCGCCCACTGGTCTGGCGATTTGCCGGGCGTGAGCTTTGCCAGCCCCAATGCCCCTTTCCGTTTTGACCATGGGCCTGGCTATCAGTGGTTCAGCCTGAACGGCATCACCCCGGATAATCGCCCGGCACGCGTGGAAGCCGCGCGCGACGCCTTCGACCGGCAGCTCAGCGCAATCCTGGCCGAACATCAGATGGAAAATCAGCTGGATAAAGTGGTGCTGGTGGGCTTTTCGCAGGGCTCGATTATGGGGCTGGACGCGATTGTTTCTGGCCGCTGGCCCGTCGCCGGACTGGTCTCTTTCTCCGGTCGACTCGCCTCACCAATGCCGTATCATCCGGCGGTGAATACGCCAGTGCTGATGATCCATGGCATGGCAGACAGCGTGATCCCTTATGGCGAAACGGAAACCGCCGCCGCCGCGCTGCGCGAAGCCGGCGTTACCGTCAGCACCCAATTTGATGCTTCCATTGGCCACACCATTTCCGGCCAGGGCGCACGTTCAGCGGCCGAATTTATCGCCCGCTGCCTGGCTTAAGCCTGCAAAACGGTTGGAATTTGCGCTGGCACAGCGCAGTCTCAACAGAAAAGCTCCTGCGGGAGCTTTTTTATTGCCTTTATATTCATTCACTTAATACATCCCTTCCGCCCGCGCCACCTAACCCTGCAAAGAAAGTGTGATTAAGATCGCACTTATTGTTAATCGACTAATAATTACCAGGGTTATTATTACACCCATCGAAGGCACACAGTCTTCACCTGCAAAACATGCAAACCATAAAGAAGGATTTTAACCATGAAAACCATCAAAACGCTGTCTGTCGCCGCTATTGCCGCCCTGTCACTGGTATCTTTCGGTAGCTTCGCTGCCCAGAGCATCTCCGCACACGGTGCAACCCTTGACGGCGCACAGGCCAAAATCGAAGCTCAGGCGAAAGCATCCGGCGCTGATTCTTACAAAATCACCAGTGCCCGTGCAGATAACGGCGTGTATATGACCGCTGAACTGTACAAATAAGGAATGGTGCATAAGGACGTGCCAGAAGAAGCTGCCTCCGGGCGGCTTTTTTTGTGCCTGCTCACTGGTACTCTTCAATCACCGGCGGCTCTTTGACCGGCAGGGTGATAATAAAGCGCGCACCGCCTTCCGCCCGGTTCTCGGCGCGAATTTTGCCCTCGTGAATGCTGACGATGGCCTGACAGATGGCCAGGCCCAGCCCGACGCCCGGCACCGCCGACTCTTTGTTGCCACGCGAAAACTTCTCAAAAATCTGCGTTTCCTGGCCGCCAGGAATGCCCGGCCCGCTATCCCATACCTCAATTTCCAGTCGCTGCGCCTGCACACCGGCGCGAATGCCTATCTGCGCATCGTCACCGGCATATTTCAGCGCGTTCTCCAGCAGGTTAGTCAGCACCCGCTCCATTAGCGGCCCGTCAACGTGGATCAACAGCATCTCCTCCGGTAACGTCAGCGCCACTTTCCTGTTGCCCAGCGATGGAGCCATCATCTTCAGCGTGCTGCCGATCAACTCTTCCAGCGCCATCCACTCAGCACGCAGGCTAAATCCGCCGGACTGCAGGCGAGCCATATCCAGCAGATTGTTGACCAGCCGGATAGTATTCAGCGTTTGCTCGCGCATCTCGCTGGCCTGGATGGCGTGTTTTGAGCCTTCCGTCGCCAGATCCAGCGTCAGGATCTCCGCCTGGCCAAACAACACCGTCAGCGGCGTGCGCAAATCGTGCGACAACGCCGACAGCAGCGCATTGCGTAGCTGCTCGCGCTCCGCAGCCAGACGGGAAACCGCTTCGCGCTGGCTCAGGGCAATACGCTCCAGCGCGTTGGCAATCAGCACCGTAAAGGTTTCCACCAGCCGCTGCTGTTCCGGGATCATCAGCTGACGCAGATTCAGCGGCTCCAGCACCAGCAGGCCCAGGGTCTCATTCCCGCTTTTCAGCGGCAGGATCTGCCAGGGCACGCCCGGCAAGGTGTCGGTGCCGGCACCGGCGGGCTGGCCTTTATCGAAGCTCCAGCGCGCGATGGCGTTATCCGGCACGTTATTCAGCCGCGACTCGCCAACCGCCACCAGTTCGCCCTGCTCGTCCGGCAACAGCAGTTCGCTGCGGGCCTGCAACGTGGTGTCCAGACTTCGCGGTAACGCCTGCGCAATGTCCTGCTGGCTGAGCGCGCGGCTCAGGGTCTTCGCCATCTCATACAGATGCCGCGCACGCTGTTCACGGTAACGGGCAACGCGGGCCTGATAGCGCACGCCCGCCGTCAGGTTGCCGACAATCACCCCCACCGCCAGCATCACGCCGAAGGTGACCAGATACTGCACATCCGACACCGCGATGGTACCGGTCGGCATCACAAACACCAGGTCAAAGGCGACAATATTCAGCACGGTAGCAACGACAGACGGCCAGCGACCATAGCGCAGCGCCACCACCACCACCGCCAGCAGATAGACCATCACCAGGTTCACGGAGTCGACGCCCGGCAGCAGCCAGCGCCCGGCCAGCGTTACCAGCGAACATAAAATCAGGCTGGCCAGGCAACCGCGCAACGGATTTCGCCATTTGTCGCCGCCGGGACGGTTATCGGCCAGCGCGCTGGCCGGTGCCGAAACCGGCTCATCCAGCGCGACAATCACCATATCCAGATCCGGGCCGAGTTTGCCCAGCCGTTCAGCAAAGCTGTCGCGCCGCCAGCGGCGGGCAGGCCGGCGACCGAGGATAATTTTGCCGAGGTTATGTTCACGTGCGTAACGCAGCACCGCGTTGGCATCGTCAGGATCGGAGAGCGTGGCGGTTTCCGCCCCTAAATCCTGCGCCAGCTGTAAGGTGCGCAGAATGCCCCGGCGTCGGGCTTCAGAAAGCCGGTGCAGCCGGGGCGTTTCAACGTAGACCGCGTGCCAGACGCTATCCAGCCGCGCCGCCAGCCGGGCTGCGGTACGCACCAGTTTTTCGCTGCCGGTGTTATCGCCAATGCACAGCAGGATTGCATCGCGCGTATGCCAGACTTTCTCCCGACCCTGGCTGTCCCGCCAGGCCCGCATCTGATCGTCAACCCGATCGGCGGTGCGGCGCAGCGCCAGTTCACGCAGGGCAAACAGGTTGCCCTTACGAAAGAAGTTCTCAATGGCGCGTTCGGCCCGGTCGCCAATATAGACCTTGCCCTCTTTCAGCCGTTGACGTAAATCGTCGGCCGGCAAATCCACCAGCACCACTTCGTCGGCCGCATCGAAAAAGGGATCCGGCACGGTTTCCCGCACGCGGATCCCGGTCACGCCGCCGACCACATCATTCAGGCTTTCCAGATGCTGAACGTTGACGGTGGTCATCACGTCCATCCCGGCGTCCAGCAGCTCTTCAATATCCTGCCAGCGTTTAGGATGCCGGGAGCCTGGCGCATTGGTGTGCGCCAGTTCGTCCATCAGGATCACCGCCGGATGACGCGCCAGTGCCGCATCCAGATCGAATTCCGGATGGCGGTTTTGTCCAGTCGCCTTACGCGGCAGAACCGTCAGGCCGTCCAGCAGCGCCGCCGTCTCCTCACGCCCATGGGTTTCCACCACGCCGACCAGCACCTCCAGCCCTTGCGCCCGCAGGCGACGCGCTTCCTGCAGCATCGCCCAGGTTTTCCCCACCCCGGCACAGGCACCGAAGTAGATTTTCAGCTTGCCGCGCCCGCTTTCCGTCGCCTGCAGCAGCAGGGAATCCGGGTCCGGTCGGTGCAGTTCATCGTTCATGGACGCTCCCTGTTAAAATCAAAAGTCAGTTATTGCAGTGCATCCAACGCCAGGTTCAGCGTCACCACGTTGACGCCAGGTTCGCCAATAAAGCCGGGGAATGGCGTATGGGTATTATCCTCAATCAGCCTTTTCACCTCTTCCAGCGGCAGCTGACGCGCCGCCGCCACGCGCGGTGCCTGCCAGAAGGCCGCTTCCGGTGAAATCTGCGGATCCAGGCCACTGCCCGATGCGGTCACCAAATCGACCGGCACCGCCGCGCTGGCCTGCGGATTGGCTTTACGCAATGCCGCCACCCGCTGTTTTACCGCGTCATCGAGCGCCGGGTTGCTGCCCGCCAGGTTGCTGCCCGACGACGCCAGCGGATTATAAGGTGAATCGCCGGTGGCGGAAGGACGGCCCCAAAAATAGTTCGGCTGCGTGAAGTTCTGCCCAATCAACGCCGATCCTTGCGTTTTCCCGTCAGTTATCAACAGTGAACCGTTGGCCTGCGACGGGAACCACCACTGGGCCAGCGTGGTGGTGAGTAAAGGATAAATCAGCCCGGTGATTAACGTTAGTAACAGCAGCAAAATCACCGCAGGACGTAATTGACTCATGATGTTCACTCCTTACAACCAACCGGTCAGGGTCAGTAACATATCGATCAGCTTGATGCCGGCAAACGGCACCAGCAGGCCACCAAAACCATAAATCCACAGATTACGACGCAGCAGCGCGGCGGCACTCAGCGGACGGTAGCTGACCCCGCGCAACGCCAGCGGGATCAGGAACACAATCACCAGCGCGTTAAAGATCACCGCCGACAGAATGGCGGAGTCCGGCGAGTGCAGGCGCATCACGTTCAGCGCATTCAGCTGCGGGTAGGTCACCGCAAACGCGGCCGGAATGATGGCGAAATACTTGGCCACGTCATTGGCGATACTGAAGGTGGTGAGCGATCCCCGCGTCATCAGCATCTGCTTACCGATGTGCACCACTTCCAGCAATTTGGTCGGGTTGGAATCCAGATCCACCATATTGCCCGCTTCTTTCGCCGCCTGGGTGCCCGAGTTCATCGCCACCGCCACGTCCGCCTGCGCCAGCGCCGGAGCATCGTTGGTACCATCGCCGGTCATCGCCACCAGTCGTCCTTCCGCCTGATACTGACGGATCAGCGCCAGCTTGGCTTCCGGTGTCGCTTCTGACAGAAAATCGTCCACGCCTGCTTCAGCGGCAATCGCCGCCGCCGTCAGCGGGTTATCGCCGGTGATCATGATGGTTTTGATGCCCATTTTGCGCAGCTCGGCAAAACGCTCTTTGATGCCGCCTTTCACAATGTCTTTCAGCGCCACCACGCCCATCACTTTGGCGCCATCACAGACCACTAACGGCGTGCCGCCGCTGCGAGCCACGTCCTCCACCAGCTTGTTCACTTCTGCCGGGAAGGTGCCGCCATTGCTGTCGATATGGCGGCGAACGGCGTCGACTGCCCCTTTCCGCACCATGCGATCCTGGACGTTAACGCCGCTCATTCGCGTCTGGGCCGAGAACGGAATAAAGGTCGCGCCCATGCTGTTGAGATCGCGCTCGCGCAGGTTAAATTTCTGCTTGGCCAGCACCACGATGCTGCGCCCCTCCGGCGTCTCATCGGCCAGCGACGCCAGCTGTGCTGCGTCGGCCAGCTGCTCTTCGCTGACGCCCGGCGCAGGCATAAACTGGGTGGCCTGGCGGTTGCCAAGGGTGATGGTGCCGGTTTTATCCAGCATCAGCACATCGACATCGCCCGCAGCTTCCACCGCACGCCCGCTGGTGGCGATGACGTTAGCGGCCAGCATCCGGCTCATCCCCGCCACGCCAATCGCGGACAGCAGGCCGCCTATGGTGGTCGGTATCAGGCAGACCAGGAGCGCCACCAGCACGGTAATACTGACCGGATTCCCGCCCCAGACCGTAAACGGATAGAGCGTGGCCGTCGCCAGCAGGAAGACGATGGTCAGCGCTACCAGCAGGATGGTCAGCGCGATTTCGTTCGGGGTTTTGCGCCTTGTTGCGCCTTCCACCATGGCGATCATCCGGTCGAGGAAGGTTTCGCCAGGGTTAACGCTGCACTGGATCACCAGCCAGTCCGAGAGGATGCGCGTCCCGCCGGTGACCGACGCAAAGTCGCCGCCCGATTCGCGGATCACCGGTGCAGATTCGCCGGTGATCGCGCTCTCATCGACGGATGCGCCGCCTTCCAGCACTTCGCCATCGCAGGGAATGATGTCACCGGCTTCCACCAGCACCACATCGCCTTTGCGCAGCGAATCTGCCGCGACCTGCTGATGTGCCGACCCGTATTTTGCCGCCGCCATTTTTTTGGCATAGCTGGTCTTCTGGATGCCTTTCAGGCTGTTGGCCTGCGCTTTACTGCGCCCTTCGGCCAGCGCTTCGGCAAAGTTTGCGAACAGCACGGTGAACCACAGCCACAGCGAAATCGCCCCGGTAAAGCCGGCGCTGCCCGGCGTTTTGCCTGCCAGCATGGCCAGCGCCAGCAGCGTGGTGAGCACGCTGCCCAGCCAGACAACAAACATCACCGGGTTGCGGAACTGCACGCGCGGGCTCATTTTTTTCAGGGCATCGCCCAGGGCAACCCTTATCAGCGCACCGTCAAACAGCGCCTGTTGATTACGACTCATGATCCTTCTCTCCGGCGATTAATGTGCAAACATGATCAGGTGTTCCGCCACTGGCCCCAGAGCCAGAGCAGGGATAAACGTCAGTGCGCCTACCAGCAGCACCGTGCCAATCAGCAGAGCGATAAACAGCACCCCGTGGGTCGGCAGCGTGCCGTTGCCCACCGGCTGCACTTTTTTCATCGCCAGCGATCCGGCAATCGCCATCACCGGAATGATGATGCCAAAGCGGCCGACCAGCATGCAGAACGCCAGCAGCAGGTTCCAGAACGGGGTATTGGCGCTCAGGCCGGCAAAGGCACTGCCGTTGTTGTTCGCGGCCGACGACACCGCATACAGCACTTCGCTGAAGCCGTGGATGCCGGGGTTGGCCATGCCGCTGCGTCCGGCGTCGGTCATCATCGCCAGTGCGGTGCCGAGCAGAACCAGCGTCGGCGTGATCAGGATCGCCAGCGCGGTCATTTTCATTTCCCAGACGTCGATTTTTTTGCCGAGGTACTCCGGGGTGCGACCGATCATCAGGCCGGCGATAAACACCGCCAGCAGGACAAACAGCAGCATGCCGTACAGCCCGGCACCGACGCCGCCAAACACCACTTCGCCAATCTGCATCAGCCACATCGGCACCATGCCGCCGAGCGCGGTGAAGGAGTCATGCATCGCGTTGACCGCGCCGCACGAGGCGGCGGTAGTGATCACCGCGAACAGGCTGGAGTTGAGAATGCCAAAGCGGGTCTCTTTGCCTTCCATATTGATGGCGCTGTCGGCACCCAGGCTGAGGAAGTGCGGATTGCCTTTCAGTTCGGCCCACATCACCACCACCACCGCGCCGATAAACATCAGCGACATCGCCCACAGCAGCGCATGGCCCTGACGGCGGTCTTTCACCACATCGCCAAAGGCGAAGCATAAAGCGGCCGGGATCAGGAATATCGCCAGCATCTGCACGACGTTGCTTAATGCTGTCGGGTTTTCAAACGGATGCGCCGAGTTAGCGTTAAAGAAACCGCCGCCGTTGGTGCCAAGCATTTTGATCGCTTCCTGCGAGGCCACCGGACCCATCGGCAGCGTCTGTTTCACCCCTTCCAGCGTGGTGAGATCCAGATAGCCGTTAACGTTTTGCAGCGTGCCCTGGCTGACAAAGAACAGCGCAATCAGCAGGGAAAGCGGCAGCAACACATACAGCGTGATGCGGGTCATATCCCGCCAGGCGTTGCCCAGCGTGCCCAGTGAGCGGTTAGCAAAGCCGCGGATCAGCGCGAAGGCCACCGCAATCCCGGTCGCTGCCGAAAGGAAGTTCTGCACGGTCAGGCCCACCATCTGGCTAAAGTAGCTGAGCGTGCTTTCGCCGGCATAGGCCTGCCAGTTGGTGTTGGTGACAAAGCTGACGGCGGTATTCAGCGCCAGATGCCAGCTGAGATTCGGCAGGTGCTGCGGGTTAAGCGGCAGGCTGGCCTGGGTCATCAGCATCACTGTCAGCAGGATCAGGCCGCCGAGGTTAAACAGCAGAATAGCGAGCAAGTAGCTGCGCCAGCTCATGGATTCAGCCGCCACGCCGCTGGCACGCCAGAGCAGACGTTCGAAGCCGGCAACGCCGGCAAGCGGACGATCGTCAATCAGGCGAGCAAGACCGCTACCCAGCGGACGGGCGAGGATCATCAACAGCAGCAGATAGCTGGCGATCAGTAAAAATGCGCTGGCGGCCATCAGAACGCCTCCGCATTAATCAGGGCATATACCAGATAGCCCAACAACAGGAACACCAGCACAATGCCGGTAATTAAGGCCATGCTCACAACACACCTCCAGAGGCGCTTTCGAAGGCCTCTATTGTTGCGAGCGGGGTGCAAAGTTGATGTAAAAATGCAGGGGCGGGGTGTAAAAAAAGTATAAAAAAAGGCTGGGGTGCCTATATTAATTACTGCGAGGCCAGTTCCCGAAAAAATGCGGGATTGGCATGAATAGCGGCCAACACTTTAGCCGCCAGACCGGTGGGATTACGCCTTTTACTTTCCCAGCTTTTAATTGTATCAACGCTGGTACCCAGAGCCCTGGCCATTTCACTTTGCGAAACGTTAAGCTGCTCCCGGATCGCCCTGACATCGGCAATCTCAAAGCGGGTAACATTGCCAGGCGCTTTATCGCCATTCCTGATATCCACAGCCTCTTCTAAAGACGCTTTAAGATCGTCAAAAATGTTCATATCACACCTCACTTTTCAATAATTTAGTTAACTTTTTCAGCTGGACTTTTTCCGCATCAGTCAGGCTAACCTTAACGTTTTTCGGATAGGCCATGACAAGATAAATAACCCTTTTTTTGGTTGACTACGTACACCTTTATGCCACCAAAGCCGCAGGTAAAAAGCGGCTTTTACCCTGTCAGGATATACGCCCGCGCGCAGTGTAGCGCACAATATCACCTTCCTTGCGTAGCACTTATTTAAACTTAAAACTGGATCTAAATTTTGTGCAAGCGGCTTGAAATCAGGTAGCAACTATCTGCATTTCCCCACAAATAATCATCCTGCCTGGAAATAAAAAAGGCAGCGCCTTTAAAGCGCTGCCTTTATTTACTGACTCAGTCGTTAGTCCACGGCATCGACAATCGGGTCGCGGACGATAAACAGATAAGAGAGCGCGCCGAGTACGGTGACGCAGGCACAGACCATTAACGCCATATTAAACGAGCCGGTTTTATCGAGGATAAAGCCGGTTAAAACCGGGGCGAACGAGGCGAAGATAAAGCTCGCGAAGTTCTGGATGCTGCCGACTGACGCCGTCATACGCGAGGTGACGTTCACGTGGATCAGGCCCCAGCAGGAGGTGCCGGCAAAGTGGATGCAGAACAGTGCCATACCGATCAGCACCACCGCCGCGTAAGTGGTGGTTGCCTGCACCACCACGGCGGTAAAGGCCGCGGAGAACAGCATACCGGCAACGATACAGATTTTACGGGTTTTGACCGGCTGCATGCCGCGGCGCACCAGCGCATCAACCACATAGCCATTCAGTAACATCCCTGCCGCACCGAACAGGAACGGGATCGCCGTCAGCCAGCCGGTCGCTTTCAAATCCAGATGATAGGTGGTTTGCAGGTAGCCCGGCAGCCAGGCCAGATACAGCCACGCGGTGTAGTTGATGCCGCTGAAGCCAATCATCATGCCCCACATGGTGCGGTTCTTGAACAGGCCGCGCCACTCTTTCATGCTCATCGGCTCTTTGCGTGCGACGACGCTGCCGGCTTCCAGATAGTTCACTTCTTCTTTGGTCAGCGTTTTGTTATCGCGGTTGCGGTACAGCATGTACCAGCCGGCAGAGAGGAAGATGCCCAGCAGTCCGATCGTAACGAACATGCCGCGCCAGCCCATGGTCAGCATCATCGCCGCCAGAATCGGTGGGCTGATCGCCAGGCCAATCATCGAGGCGGCGTTAAAGAAGCCCATCGGCATCCCGCGCTCTTTGATATTGAACCAGTCGTTGATCACCTTGACGCCGCACGGGTTCATCGGCGCTTCGCCAATCCCCAGGCCAATACGCACCAGAATAAACTGGGTGAAGCTCTGCACCAGCCCGGACAGGGCCTGGAAGCAGGACCAGACGAACATGCCGATCCCCAGCATAATGCGCGGGCCTTTACGGTCCAGCAGCGTGCCGCAAGGCAGCTGGGCGATACCATACGCCAGTGAGAAGGCCGACAACAGCATGCCGATTTCGGTGGCGCTCAGCCCCATATCGCCACGGATGGTCATGTTAGCCACCGAAAGCGAGCTGCGGTCGAGGTAGTTGATCACGGCGGCGAGGAACAGCAGGATCATCGCGGTGGTTTGCACGCGTTTGATGCGTGCTGAACGTACCAGTTTGCCGTGCGCCGGGACGATTTCTACCGTCTCTTTGTCAGAGCCAAGTTGATGGCCGCTGCCAGTCACAATCGGGCTGTTTTCCATAAAGCATTCCCCAGTGTCAGGTGTTCTTGTAATCCGCGCTCGGCGGTGAAGATGTCCTGCTCAGAGTAAATGCCCTGTTAATTACCTGGGGTAATCATGTTGCGGTTCCGTGCTACAGATTGGGCTTTGCCGTTTTTTATTGGTTTTTTATACCTAAGCCCCGGCGCAAAGCGAGATCCCAGTCACTTTATCCGCCCGCACGGAGGTGTGCATAACGCCGTACAGGCATCAACACACCCGGCTTCGTCAGTCGCTGTACTGCTTGATCGAGCGGATCATCGACTGTTTCGCGGTGGTCAGATGGCGGTGTAATTCACAGCTCGCCTCAACGTCATTGCGGCTGATGATCGCGGTGAGGATCGCCATATGCTCCTCCAGCGCGACGATATTGCGCTGCTTTAAATCGCTTTCATCCCACTGATAATGCGAATGGAAAATCACCGAAATGATCTCCAGCGACTGGTCAATAAACGGGTTATCCGCCGCGGAGAGGATCAGCTGATGCATTTCGCGATCCAGCTGGGCAAACATCCGGTAACTGCTGGCGATGGTGTCGCGCATCTCGCGGTGGCGGCTGAGCAGGTCACGCGCTTTTATCCAGCGTTCATCATCGGCAGGAAGATTGAGAAAACGGTTCAGGGCGTGCGTCTCCAGCATTTCCCGCAGCTCAAACAGTTTTTCCGCATAGCGCCGGTCGAACTTCTTCATCAGCCAGTGGCCGCGACGGGTGCTTTCAATCAGGTTATAGCGGCTGAAGCGCAGCAAAAACTCCCTTACCACTACCGGACTGACCCCCACCTGCTGCGCCAGCTGCAGTTCGGTAAAGCTTTCGCCGGCTGACAAGGTCTTCTGGTTGATCATCTGGAAAAACGCCTGCTCGAACTGGCGGGCCTGTTCATCCAGCGAGGTGCTGACCGCATCAAAGCCGTCGTCCTGGCTGGGCTGACGCACGATCAGATACTGGTCTTCCACCTTATCCAGCACGCCACGTTCATGCAGATGCGCCAGCGTATGGCGAACCGTGGTGCGGCTGACGTTAAACATCTCCGCCAATGCTGCCTGCGGTGGCAACGGCGAGCGGATATGCTGGCTGGCGATGCCTTCCAGCATCTGATTGACCACGTTGTGGCGAAGGTTTTGCGTGCGGCTCATGGCTTCTCCTGATTTTTATCCATTAAAAACCAATTCAGGCCCGATAAAGGCGCGTTCAGTCACAAATCCGGTTGTGCACCCTGCGCGGCGGCCCGGTTTTATTCCATAACTCAGGCCAGACAACGGAGAAAAACCCATGACCATGATGACCACGCTGGTGATCCAGCAGCCGAAAGAGATGTCCTACCAGCAGCGCGCGAAACCCCATGCCGCGCCGGGTGAAGCCCTGCTGAAGATTGTGACTGCCGGCATCTGCGGCACCGATATCCATGCCTGGGCAGGTAATCAGCCCTTCTTCAGTTATCCCCGCGTACTCGGCCACGAGCTGTGCGGTGAGGTTGTGGCGCTGGGTGCCGGCGCACACCGCTTCCGCGTCGGTCAGAAAGTCTCGGTGATCCCTTACCTCTCCTGCGGCAGCTGTGGCGCCTGCGAAAGCGGCAAAACCAACTGCTGCGAGAAAATTTCGGTGATTGGTGTCCATCAGGACGGCGGTTTTTGTGACTACCTCAGCGTGCCGGAAAGTAATCTGCTGGATGTCACCGGCGTCGATGCGGAAGCTGCGGCATTAATCGAACCCTTTGCCATCAGTGCTCATGCCGTTCGCCGTGCGGCGATTCAGCCCGACGAAAGCGTGCTGGTGGTCGGTGCCGGTCCGATCGGGCTGGGCGTGGCCGCCATCGCCAATGCCGCCGGCGCGCGGGTGGTGGTGGCCGATACCAGCCCGTTCCGCCGCTCCCATGTCGAAAAAAATCTGGCGCTGCCGGCGCTGGATGCCGCCGCAGGCGATTTCGAACAGCAGCTGCGGGCACAGTTCTCCGGCCGCCTGCCGGGCAAGGTGATTGATGCCACCGGCAACCCGCACGCCATGAACAACTGCGTCTCGCTGATTGCCCACGGCGGCAGCATCGTGTTTGTCGGTCTGCACAAAGGCGACATCCAGATCCCGGATACCGATTTCCATAAGAAAGAGACCACGCTGATGGGCAGCCGCAATGCCACTCAGGAAGATTTTGAGAAGGTCGCGCAGTTAATGGCCGCAGGCAAAATCAGTGCAGAGATGATGTTGAATAAACGCTTTGCGTTTGCCGATCTGGCGGAGGTGTTTGAAGCGGACGTGATTAACAATCGGGAATTAATCAAAGGTGTGATTCATTTCTGAGAGCATTGCTGACAGCGCGGGGAGAACGGCGGTTCCCCCGCGTTGCCGGTCAGGTGGTTAACAGCGTATGCAGCGCCTGCAAATCCCGCTTTACCCACTCAATATCCTGCGCAAACTTCTCTTCAGACATCAGTGACTGTCGGAACACGGTGATAAACACCGTTGCCCCGGCTTCATTCCCCACCACGCGCATCGGCACATACACTTCCTTGCCAAAACCGCTATCGACGTAATGATCCATCACGCCCCAGGGGTTGTGCTCGGTAAAACGCAGTTTCACCACGCCGTTCGGGCCGTTGGCTTTCCAGTGCGTGCTTTCCCTGACCAGCGATGACTGGCTAAGGCCGGAGGCCCACTTCGGGAAGAATTCGGGTTTCCAGATGGTTTCGTACAGGTCTACCCAGTTACGGGGGATGGTCACATTGACGGTTTGCGATGGCAGCACAGCTCCTCCTGCATCTTTTTAAGCGACAGCAGATTTAAGCACCCGCAGCGGGAGAGAGAAAGCGGCAGAGCGCCGATCTGTTAACTCCATCGGACATTCGTTGACGGCTGCGGCAAAAACCGCCAATCGTTTGCGCAGCGCGGCGCAGTTCGGTCAGATGCCGGCTCAGTGTTCGGCGTGAATTTGCGCCTCACACTGGCGCGCCAGCTCCCACAGCCTGGTGCGGATCACCTGCTTAAGTTGCAGCGTCGACTGCGATTGTGGCCGGTCGCGGCGGCTGATCAGCATCACCTCAAACGGTAACGGCTGGGCGATCGGCAACACCCGCAGCTGATCGGCATAGCGGCGGCCGGTAAACAGGTCGACAATCCCCACGCCACCGCCGGCCAGCACCATATCGGCGATCACCGAATAGGTCTTGATATACAGCGAATTGGCCGGTTGCAGCGCCTTATCCCGCAGCGCACGGTGCAGCACATGGCCCAGCGGATCTTCCTGCTGCATCATCAGCAAATTGTTCTGGCATAGCCATTCGAGCGTGACCGCCGAGGTCTGCTCTGAATCCGCCGGCAACAGGGCCACCATTGACGAGTGAAACAGCGGCTCTGATACCAGTTCTCCCGGCACCTGCTGACCAAACACCAGCGCAAAATCAAGCCGATCCTCCAGCAAGTTCTGGCACAGTGTACTGAAATGCTCGGTCACCAGGTCGACGTTGACGAAGCCGTTTTGTCGGCGATATTCCACCATCGCCGGGGCGAGGATCATCTGGCCAAAAGCATGGGCCGCGCCCACCCGCACCGTCTGGCCTTCACCGCGTCGCAGCTGCTCCGTTAACACGCCGATCGCCTGCAGACGGCCATACAGCTCGCGGATCTCCGGGATCAACCGTTGCGCCTCCAGCGTCGGGATCATTCCCTGGCTGTGCCGTTCAAACAGGGTAAAGCCGAGCTGTTGCTCGGCATGGTTCAGCACCCGACTGACGTTCGGCTGTGAGACGTTAAGCTGCCGCGCCGCCGCACTGATGCTGCCGGCCTCCACAATCGCCTGGAAAACCTCAATATGGCGCAGGCGCATGGTTATTCACCCCAGGTGGCTTCCAGCACGCGGATCCAGTTGCCGTAGCAAATTTTTTCCAGCAATGGCCGGTCGTAGCCGTGCTCGCTTAACGCCCTGACCAGCAACGGCAATCCCGCCACGTCTTTCATGTCCGGTGGCAGCGTGGTGCCGTCAAAATCCGATCCAAAACCGACGTTATCTTCACCTACCTTTTCAACCAGATAATCCACGTGGCGGACGATTTCCAGCACCGTGGCATCGTCGGCTTTTTTACCGTCGCCGCGCAGGAAGCTGGTGCCAAAATTCACCCCGACAAAGCCGTTGGTTTCGCGGATGGCCGCCAGCTGGCGATCGGTCAGATTACGCGACTGTGGGCACAACGCATGGGCGTTGGAATGGCTGGCCACCAGCGGCGCGTCGCTGATTTTCGCCGTTTGCCAGAAGCCCTTCTCATCCATGTGCGACAAATCCACCATGATGCGCTTCTGATTACAGGCGCGAACCAGCCTTAATCCCGCGTCCGTCAGGCCGTTGCCGATATCCGGCGATGAAGGGAAACGGAACGGCACGCCGTCACCAAAAATATTTGGCCGGCTCCACAGCGGGCCCAGCGTGCGCAAACCGGCGGCATACAGCACCTCCAGCAACGCCAGGTCTTCATCCAGCGCTTCTGCTCCCTCGATGTGCATCACCATGGCGATTGCACTGTCCTGCATGCATTGACGAATATCTTTCGCCGTGCGGCAGATGCGTGCCGCGCCGCCCGACTGCTGCTCAATGCGCAATAAGGTGGCAATCATCGACAGGGTGATTTCCAGCGCCTCTTCCCGCGATGGCGTCGGTTCTATCTCATTGTATTCCGGCACCGATCGGTTTTTTCTGACAGCTGGCGCGCTTCTTGCACTGGATCCAGCCGAAGGCACATACGCCGCGAATAAACCGCCTGCAAAACCGCCCTGCTTCATGCGTGGCAGGTCCATCTGGCCCGCAGCCGGACCGTTGAGAAAAGCGGAAGCGGGATCGTCCTGATGGGACAGCCACAGGCGCATCAGGAGATCGTTATGGCCGTCAAAGACGGGCACGGTCACGGCATCAGAACGCAGTTGTTGCATGGGGGAATTCCGCTCTCAGGTTAGGGGATTAACGGTGCGCCATGCTGAAGCAGGTTGCACCAGCAAAGCGCAGGCTGCTTCGCGCAGCAAAAAAAGGCTTCTCCTTTCAGTACTACCCGAGATCGTCGGTAGCTGTCAAGACAGAAAGCACAATAAAATTCATTATTTTTCTTTAATTTCAATATGTTGGAGATACCATGGTTACCAGAAGACGTTTTCTTGCAGGATGCAGTGCGGTTCCTTTTCTCTCTTACCTCTCTCTGAACAGCGCCTTTGCCGCCACCCCACCTTCGATGCTGGTGATGGCGATGCAGCTCGACAACATGACCAGCCTGGATCCGGCCGAAAGCTTTGAAGCCATCGGCTCTGAAGTCTGCGGTAACCTCTATCAACGCCTGGTGATGCCAAATCCGGCTAAGCCGAATGAAGTGATGGGCGAACTGGCGAAAAGCTGGGACGTTAGCAGCGACAGCAAGACCTTCACCTTCCATCTCGACCCGGCGGTTAAATTCGCCGACGGCAGCCCGATGACCGCCGATGATGCCGCCTTCTCGCTGCAACGCGTGGTGAAGCTGGATAAGAGCCCGGCCTTCATCATCAACCAGTTCGGCTTTACCAAAGACAACGTTGACCAGATGATTGTGGCGAAAGATGCCCACACGCTGGTGCTGAACCTGGCGGAACCTGCCGCCGAAACCTTCCTGCTGTACTGCCTGTCCGCGCCGGTGGGCAGCATCGTGCAGAAGAAAACCGCGCTGGCAAATCAGGCCGGCGACGATCAGGGCAATGCCTGGATCAAGCAGCACAGCGCCGGCAGCGGCCCGTTCACCCTGCGCGCGTGGAAAGCCAGCGAGAGCATTATTCTGGAGAAAAACGATAACCATCCGTCAACAAGCACCATTAAACGGGTGATCGCCAAACATATTATCGATCCGTCCGCCCAGCTGCTGATGCTGCAAAAAGGCGATGTGGATATCGCCCGCGACCTGACCACCGAGCAGCTTAAGCCGCTGATGGGCGACACGAATTTCCACGTGGTGCAGCAGATGGTCGGCACCCTGATGCTGATGTCCTGCAATACCAAAAACGAACATTTGCAGAAGCCGCAGGTCTGGCAGGCGCTGAAGTGGGCGATTGATTACGACAGCATCCAGAAAAATATTATTCCGCTGACTTACAAAGTCCATCAGAGCCTGCTGCCAGCTGGTTTCCCGGCGGCGTTAAACGACCAGCCGTTTAAGGTGGATGTGGCAAAAGCGAAGGCGTTGCTGGCCGAAGCGGGTTACCCGGACGGGTTTGAACTGACGCTGGATCACTACTCCGCCCAGCCTTTCCCGGACATTGCTCAGGCTATCCAGACGCAGCTGGGCGCTATTGGCATCAAAGTTCAGCTGATTTCCGCCGAAAACCGCCAGGTGCTGACCAAGATGCGCGCCCGTCAGCATCAGCTGGCGATCACCGCCTGGGGCGCTGACTATTTTGATCCGAACTCCAACACCGAAGCCTTCAGCGTCAATACCGATAACAGCGACACCGCCCGCGTGCGTTCACTGGCGTGGCGTTGCAGCTGGTCCGACGAAGACTTCAACAAAATGACCGCAGCGGCCCTGCACGAAAAAGACCCGGCGAAACGTATCGCCCTCTATGAACAGATCCAGACCATGCACCGCGAGAAGAGCCCGTTCATTTTCATGTTCCAGAAACTGAACACCTACGCCAGCACCAAAGGCGTCACCGGCATGCACATCACCGTGCTGAATGACAACCCTTACGAGTTGGTGAAAAAAGCCTGATGTCGTGGTTAACCCGTATTGCCAGCACGCTGGGAAGCCTGCTGCTGACGCTGTTTGGTCTGTCGGTTTTAACGTTCTTTATCGGTCGGGTCATGCCGACCGATCCGGTGCTGGCCGCGGTAGGCGATAACGCTCCGCAGGCCGTCATCGAGCGCGTTCGACAGGAAATGGGGCTGGATCAGCCCCTGTACATTCAGTTCTGGCACTATCTGACCCAAATCCTTCATGGCGACTTTGGTCGCTCCATTCTGACCTCTAACCCGGTCAGCCAGGACATCGCCCGCTTTTTCCCGGCCACGCTGGAGCTGGCAACGGCGGCGATTATTGTCGCGGCGTTTATCGGCATCCCGTTGGGCGTCTGGGCCGCCGTGCGTCAGGGGAAATGGATCGATCAGGTGATCCGCGTGGTGTGCCTGGCCGGTCACTCCCTGCCGGTATTTGTCCTCGCGCTCCTCAGCCTGCTGGTGTTCTACGCGGTGTTGGGCATTGCGCCTGGCCCTGGCCGTCAGGACATCATTTATCAGGATATGGTGCCGCAGGTTACCGGCCTGCTGACGGTGGATTCCCTGCTGGCGAAAGATTATGACGCCTTCTGGGATGCGCTGGCGCATATGGCCCAGCCGGTGCTGATCCTCGCCTATTTCAGCATGGCGTACATCACCCGTATGACCCGCACCTTTATGCTGAACGCGCTGAGCGGCGAGTTTGTTATCACCGCCCGCGCCAAAGGGCTCTCTTCACGTCGGGTCATCTGGCGTCACGCCTTTCCGACCGTGGCGGTTCAGCTGGTGACCGTGCTGGCATTGACCTATGCCGGGCTGCTGGAAGGCGCGGTAGTCACCGAAAACGTCTTCTCCTGGCCGGGGCTGGGGCAATACCTCACCACCTCGCTGATGAATGCCGATATGAACCCGGTCGTCGGCGCGACGCTGCTGGTGGGCACCGCCTATGTGCTGCTGAATCTGTGCGCTGATATTCTCTACCGACTTATGGACCCACGCGTAAAATGACAAACTTATCAAGAGCCTGGCTGCTTAACGAGACGCCAACCACCCGCAGTCAGGCGGTGTGGGGCAGACGTTATCGCCTGTGGCTGGGACTGAAGCGCCATCCGCTGGCGATGAGCGGCCTGCTGGTGGTGCTGCTGATGCTGCTGCTGTCACTCGCCGCACCGCTGCTGACGCCGTACGATCCCGGTTTTCAGGATCTGGCCAACCGCCTGGCCCGCCCTTCCACGCTGCACTGGCTGGGTACCGATGAGCTGGGACGCGACATTTTCACCCGCATCCTGTTTGGCGGCAGAACCACCTTAGGCATGGTGATTGCGGTGGTGTTGATCACCGCGCCCATCGGCCTGTTTATCGGCTGTATCGCCGGTTATGCCGGTGGCCTGCTGGATAAAACGCTGATGCGCATCACCGATATCTTTCTGGCCTTTCCCCGGCTGATTCTGGCGCTGGCGTTTGTCGCTGCCTTAACCCCCGGCGTCGAGAGCGCCATTCTGGCGATTGCCCTCACCGCCTGGCCGCCTTACGCACGCCTTGCCCGCGCTGAAACGCTGCAGTTCCGCCACAGTGATTTTATCGCTGCCAGCCGGATTAGCGGCGCGTCGCCGCTGCGCATCGTGTTGCGCCATATCATGCCGCTATGCGTGCCCAGCCTGATTGTGCGGGTGACGCTGGATATGAGCTCGATCATTATCACCGCGGCCAGCCTTGGCTTCCTCGGCATGGGCGCGCAGCCGCCGTCGCCTGAGTGGGGAACGATGATCGCCACCGCGCGCCGCTTCCTGTTCAGCGAATGGTGGGTGCCGCTGATGCCCTGCATAGCCATCTTTTTAACCTCGCTGGCCTTCAACTTCCTCGGCGATGGCCTGCGTGATGTGCTGGATCCTAAGGAGCAGTAAATGCTGGTTGAAATTGAAAACTTACGGATTGGCTTCACCAGCGGCACGGAGACCTTTGAAGCGGTGCGCGGCGTCTCATTCAGCGTCGGCAAAGAGAAGTTTGCCATCGTCGGTGAGAGTGGCTCAGGCAAGTCGCTGACCGCGCGCTGCCTGATGCAGCTGCTGCCCGGCAACGCGAAGGTCACGGCGGATAAGCTGAGCTTTGACGGCATCGATCTGCGGGGCGCCAGTGAAAAAGTCATGCGTCAGGTGCGCGGCAAACGCGTGGGCTTTATTTTGCAGGACCCGAAATACTCGCTGAATCCGGTGATGACCATTGGTCAGCAGATTGCCGAGGCCTGGCGTGAGCATAAAGGCGGCAGCAAACGCGACGCGCTGAAGGCCGCCGTCGATCTGCTTTCTCAGGTGAAAATCCGCGACCCGGAATTAGTGGCGAAACGCTATCCGCATGAGGTTTCGGGCGGCATGGGCCAGCGGGTGATGATTGCGATGATGCTGGCACCGGATCCTGAACTGCTGATCGCCGATGAACCGACCAGCGCGCTGGATGCCACCGTGCAGGCGGAGATCTTACGGCTGATTGACGATCTGGTTTCGCAGCGCGGCATGGGATTGATCCTGATCAGTCACGATCTGCCGCTGGTTTCGCATTTTTGCGATCGCGTGGCGGTGATGTACAGCGGACGCATTGTCGAGATGCTGGCGGCGGGCGATCTGCAGCAGGCTCAGCATCCCTACACCAAGGGTCTGCTGGCGTGCCTGCCTTCGCTGCGCCATCCGCGCGCCCGTCTGCCCGTGATGCAGCGTGAAGCCGCGTGGCGGGAGGAGTAACCATGATTAAAATTAAAGACTTACGCATTGCGTTTGGTTCGCTTGAGGTCGTAAAGGGCGTGTCATTCGACGTCGCCAACGGTGCCAGCTTCGGTATCGTCGGCGAAAGCGGCTCAGGCAAATCGACCATCCTGCGTGCGTTGGCCGGGCTGAACAATGACTGGCGCGGCGAAATGACCTTCGGCGGCATGGCGCTGTCTGCCAACCGTGGACGCAACTTTTTCCGCCAGGTGCAGATGGTATTTCAGGATCCGTACGGATCGCTGCATCCGCGCCAGACAATCGATCGCATTCTGCATGAGCCGCTGCTGATCCACCGGATCGATCGCGCGGAGCAACGTATCGCTCAGGTATTGTCAGACGTTGGCCTGCCAGCCAGCGTGCGCTTCCGTTTTCCGCATCAGCTGTCTGGTGGTCAACGCCAGCGCGTGGCGATTGCCCGTGCCCTGATAGCCGAACCGGAAGTGCTGCTGCTGGATGAACCGACTTCGGCACTGGACGTCTCGGTGCAGGCGGAAATTCTGAATCTGCTCAGTGATTTGCGGGAAGAACGCAAACTCACCTACATTATGGTGACGCACAATCTGGCGGTGGTGACCCACCTGTGTGCGCATATTGGGGTGATGCAACAGGGTGAAATGGTTGAGATGTTAAGCGCCGACGACCTGCGCGCACGACGCATTCAGCACCCGCACACCCTGCAACTGTTTGATTTAAGTATGACGCTCGAGGAACCGGCATGACCCTTAACTGGCAGCAGGCGAAACAGGTTGCGGATGAGATTACCGCCGGCTGGGGACAACCCGGCGCACCGGGCGGGGCTATCGCGCTGTTCGACCGTGAAAAAATGCACAGCATCAGCGCCGGTGGCCTGGCGGATCTGGCGCAGGGCCGCGCGTTTGATGGCGATACCGTGGTGCGCTATGCCTCGGTGACCAAGCATATTTTCGCGTCGTTAGTGACCGGCGCCGCCAGCCAGCATCTGGGTCTGGACGACCAACTGGTGCAGCATCTGCCGCAGCTGACCGGGGAAAATGGCCAGGTGACCGTCGGTCGCGCGCTGGATATGACTTCCGGCCTGCCGGACGTGCGCGAAACCCTCTCGCTGCTGGGCCTGTCGGTTTACAACGCCACCAGCGCCGCGGCCTTACTGGCTTTGCTGGCCGAGATGGGTGACCTGAGTTATCCGCCGGGCAGCGAAGTGTCCTATTCCAATACCGGTTATCGCCTGGTTGAGGAAGCGCTGAAGGCCAAAGGCGTGCTGTTCTCTGAGCTTATCGCCGGGCAGATTAACCGGCCGCTGGGCATCCAGTTTAGCGCACCGGAAACCTGGTTCGATGTCGTGCCGGGCCTGGTGCCGGGCTACTGGCAGCACAACAAGCAGTGGCTGCTCGCCAGCGCCGGACTGCACCTTTCGGCGTCCGGCTGTATTACCGGCAGCGTGACCGACCTCAGCCGCTGGCTTCAGCACCTGTTGCGTGAGGAGCAGACGCTGAACAGGCTGGCTGCCCCGCGTCAGCTGGCTGATGGCCGGGTGACCGGCTACGGTCTGGGGATCGCCCACTCGTCGGCAGGCAAGGTTAAACTTGTCGGTCATGGCGGTTCGCATGCCGGTTATAAAAGCTATTTCCTGCTCGACCCGCAGCAAAAAGTGGGTCTGGCATTGGTCGCCAACCGCGAAGATGTCGCCAGCTTCGATTCGGCGCTGGCGATCATGGCAGCGCTGCAAGGGGAATCACTGCCACAACGGGGTCACAGCCTGACGCCCGGCTTGTATGTGGCGGAGGAAGGCAGTGACTGGCTGGAAGTAAATGCCGACAGCATCAACTGGCTGGGCAATGCCGAGAATCTCTATCACAGCGACGTGCCGGGTGAAGCAGTGTCGCTGTCCAGCACCTTCCCGGTCCGTTTGCGCCAGCAGGGCAGCACCATCAGCGGTGAGATTGGCCTTGCCGCGCGTCAGTTTGTGCCGGTGGAAGCAGACAGCAGCACCCTGTTGGCGGTGCAGGGACGCTGGCACATCCCGGCCGTGCGCAGTGAACTGGTCATCAACGGTGACAAGATGGTGATGGGCATCGGCCCGGCGGCCATTCACGCCACGCTGGTGCCGCTCGGCAAAGGCCGCCTGCTGGCCACCGCGCAGGATGGTCTGTGGCAGAAGCGCTTTGCCGTGCAGGTCGATGGCGACAGCCTGACGCTGGTGCTTAATCGCAGCCGGATGGTGAAGTACCGGCGTTAACCACAGGCGGTGATAGCGATATAACGGGCGCAGTGTTTGATGATGTTGCCATCATTGGTGATCAGATTCATCTTGCGCATAGATCCCCCGCAAACAGGTCAGCACAAGCCACAAAGTTGACCTGTTTGACCTGTTTGACCTGACTACTCGCACAATTTTGGTCGATCAATAATTAACCGCATCGACAATGCGCTGCTGGAAACACGTTTGCACAAGTCAGGTTCAGTTCTGCGTCGAGGCCAGATAGGAGAACGCGCTCAGCAGGCTGACGAGGGTCGCCATATTTTGGGCGCTGTATCCGACGGTGACGGCATCCAGACGCGTGACGCCGGGGACCAGGCAGAACAGATCGCCGAGCACCGGTTTAGTGACCATCAGTTCCAGCTGGTAAGGCGCGGTAACGCGGGTGGTGCTGACTTTTCTGCCGCGCCTCACTGCTTTTTCAGCGGCCTGACGAATGGCGGTGCGGGCGGCGTCCGGGCTGAGTGATTCGGCGCAGGTTTGTGAAATCGCCCGTTTTACGCAGACGTAATCGGCCGACGGATAGTAATCCGCCATCCACTGTTGCAGCCTGTCGTCTCCGGTCACCAGCCACAATGGCGCATTCTGCTCCGCGCCGGCGGCGGCATAGATATCGCTTTCGCCCATCACTTCGCCGTTGATTTTGACCCGGTAAAACGCCCGACCGTTGATGGTATGCGCCAGCACGCCAAACTCGCCTGCGGCGCTGTGAAAGCCGACGAACATCATGCCGTCGTAAGGCTGATGCTCCAGCCCTTCCACCATCGATAACCCGCGCGGTTTACCCTGCACCAGACGCGCGCGCGGGTCGATATTTTCCGCCCGCAGATTGGTCATCTGCGCATGACTGTCGGCGACCACCACTTCCGTTGCGCCACCGGCAAAGGCGCCGTCGATGGCGGCATTCACTTCCTGCTCCATCAGACCACGTGCCAGCTGATACTCGGCGTGACCCGGACTGCACTGTTCCGGGCGCATTACGCCTGCGATGCCTTCAATATCGGCGGAGATAAAAATTTTCATCGGGGAAGACCTTCAGCAGAAACCAGCGAGTTGCAGCGCGGGCAGCTTGCGCCGCGCCAGGGATAAGTCAGGCGTCAGGGCCTGCCGCCAGTCGATCTAATAATTCACTTAATGCCGGGCGATGATGCCCACGGAATCCGGTGACCGCTTCGGCGCTCAGCAGCGCATCCAGCACCGCATGCTCCGTGGCATCGGCCGCGGCAGATAACAGCGGTTCCAGCGCCGACTCCTCCGGCGGCTGCGGCACCGGGTGGGTGGAGAAGGCCACCGCGATATCGCCAGATCCGTGGCCCCAGTAGCTGCCAAGCCTGCCCAGACCGGCACCGGCGCGCTTCGCAATCCGCTTTAACTGCCGGGCATCCAGCGGCGCATCGGTGGCCATAATGATGATAATCGAACCCGCATCGCGCTGCGGCGTCAGCTCGGGCAGCAGCGGTTCTATCGCTTCACCCACTCTGACCCCGTCCAGCGTCAGCGCGGTTAAGGCGCCAAAGTTGGCCAGCACCAGCACGCCCAGCGTGGCATTCAGTGTCGGGAGGCTGCGTGAGGCGGTGCCAATTCCCCCTTTCATGCTAAAGCAGCTCATGCCGCGCCCGGCACCGACGCTGCCACGGGAAAACGCAGCGGAGGCAGACTGCAGCGCCTGCTGCGCCATCTGCTCGGTCACCGCCAGCGCCTGAATGTCATTCAGCCAGCCATCGTTGCACTCCAGCGCCAGCGGATTCACCGTCGGCAGCGAGCGGCCCAGCTCCGGATTATGGCTAATCGCCTCGCGCACCAGGGTGGTAAACAGCGTGCCCACTGCCAGCGTGTTGCTCAGCAGGATCGGCGTTTGCAGCACGCCCAACTCTTCAATCTGCACCAGCCCGACCGGCTTGGCGAAGCCGTTTAACACCGCCGCACCGCAGGGTAACGGCTGGGTAAACAGGTTGTCGCCCGGCGGCACAATCGCCGTCACCCCGGTCTGGCGTTCGCCCTCGTCCAGCGTGGCGTGCCCGACCCGAACGCCCGGCACATCGCTCAGGCTGTTGGTGGCACCACAGATGCCGCGAGGATTGCCTAACCGGCGCGTCTCTCGCCAGCGCTGCAATAACAGGTCGAGCACGGCCTGACGATAGTCCATCTGCTTACCCTTTCAATTTCGGATCTAAGGTGTCGCGCAGCGCATCACCCAACAGGTTAAACGCCAGCACGGTAATAAAAATCGCCAGCCCGGGGAACACGCTGACGTGCCACTCTCCGGCCATCATCATATTGCGGCTCATCGCCAGAATATTGCCCCACTCCGGCACATCCGGCTCCGGGCCAAGACCGATAAAGCTCAGGCCGGCTGCGGTCAGAATACTGGTGCCGATACGCATGGTGAAATAGACAATCACGTTCGACAGCGTGCCCGGCAGAATATGGCGGATCAAAATCACCCGATCCGGCGCACCGGCACAGCGCACCGCTTCAACGTAGGCCGCCTGCTTTAACGACAGCGTCGAGGCACGCACGATGCGGGCGAATACCGGCACGCTGAACACCGCGACGGCGATAATGACGTTATTTAAGCCTGGACCTAAAATCGCCACCACCGCAATCGCCAGCAGCATGCCTGGGAAGGCAAACAGCACGTCAGAGCCGCGCATAATCAGCATATCCACCCAGCGGCCGTAATAGCCCGCCAGCAGTCCCAGCACGATGCCGACCATCATCCCAAGGGTGACCGACAGCACGCCGACATACAGCGAGATGCGCGCGCCGTAGATAATGCGGCTAAGCACATCGCGACCCAGATCGTCGGTGCCCATCCAGTGCGCGGCAGAAGGCGGTGCCGACAGCGCCATCCAGTCGGGAGCCATCGGATCCCAGGGCGCAATCCACGGCGCAAACACCGCCACAATCACCAGCAGCAGGATAAAGCCACCGGACACCAGCGCCAGCGGGTTGCGTATCAGGTTCTGAATAAAATCGTGCCACGGCGAGCGCAGCGTACTGTTCTCGAGCACGGTTTGCGCGATGGCCGCTTCGGTTGTTGGCTTCATGCAGGCTCCTGACGCAGACGGATGGCCGGATTCACCACTGCGTAAAGCAGGTCCACCAGCAGGTTGATGACAATAAATTCAAAGACAAACAGCATCACCAGCGCCTGAATCACCGGCTGATCCTGGGTTTTGATCGACTCGATCAGCAACCAGCCCAGACCCGGCCAGCTGAAGACGCTTTCCACCACGATCGATCCGCCGAGCAGAAAACCAAACTGTAAGCCGAGCATGGTGATCACCGGGATCAGCGCATTGCGCATGATATGTTTCCAGGTCACCAGCCGGTTACGCAGCCCTTTCGCCCTGGCGGTACGGACGTAATCTTCCTGCGCCACTTCCAGAAAGGCCGATCGGGTGAAGCGCGCCATCACCGCCGCCACCGAGGATCCCAGCGTAATGGCCGGCAGGATTATGTCGCTGGGTTGGTTGAAGCCGCTGACGGAAAACAGGCCAAACGGCATCGCCACAAACTGGATCAGCAGCAGCCCCAGCCAGAACGGCGGCATCGATATGCCGCCCACCGCCAGACTCATCAGCGTCCAGTCCTGCCATTTCCCGCGTTTCAGCGCCGAGATCACGCCGATAATCAGCCCCAACAATACCGACCAGGCAAATCCGGCCAGCGCCAGCCACATCGTCGGCATAAAGCCCTGGGCAATCACCTCGGTGACCGGCTGTTGCGTGCGGTAGGTGACGCCAAGGTCACCTTTCACCAGCCCGCCCAGCCAGTGCAGATACTGCTGTGGCAGCGGGTCGTTGAGGCCTAAATGCTGTCGTGCCGCCTCGACCGCCTCAATTGGCGCATCGGGACCGGCATAAATTCGTGCCGGATCGCCCGGCAGCAGTTTAATAAAAGCAAATACCAACAGGGAGACCACCAGCAACACCGGGATCATTTCCAGTAAACGTCGGACAAGATAGGCAAACATAGGCGATTTCCTGGTTAATTCGGGTGTACCAGCAGCAAAGGCGGGATCGCTCCCGCCACAGACTCAGGATTAATGGAACTCCGCCTGATCGAACAGGAATGAGCCGTCGGCCAGCATCGACACGCCGGTCAGGTTCTTTTTCTTGCCAACCAGGTTATCTGGCGAGCCGAGGAAGGCGATCGGCGCATCTTTCCAGATGATGGTCTGTGCCTGGGCATAAGCCGCCGCACGCTTCGCCGGATCGGCCGTTTGCAGCGCTGCCGCAATGGCTTTGTCCGCTTCCGGGTTGCTGTAGTAAGAGACGTTATACGACACCGGTACCCAGGATTCGGTGGCGAACAGCGGACGTAAGGCCCAGTCCGCATCACCGGTGGAGGTCGACCAGCCGCCGTAATAGAGGTCGAATTCGGCCTGCTTCGGATCCTTCACGCCCCACAGTTTGGCATTACGCGCGCCGGAATCCATTGGCGTCACCGAGACGCGAATGCCGACCGCGCCCAGCTGCTGCTTAAGGAACTGCGCAGCACGCACGCTGGCGGTGGCGTTGGTCACCCACAGCTTGAGGTCCAGACCGTTGGCGAAGCCGGCCTCTTTCAGCAAGGCTTTGGCTTTTTCCGGGTTGTAGCGGTAATCCGGATCGCTCTGTTTGGCGTAGAACTGCACCGCCGGCGGGATCGCCGAGGTGGCCGGTTTGCCCATGCCCGCATAGGCCACTTTCAGCCAGATATCGCGGTTGATGGCGTAGTTGATGGCCTGACGCACCCGCACATCGGCCAGCGATTTATGCTGGGTGTTCATCGCCATGTAGTAAAGGTAGATACTTTCATCGCGCTGAACCGCCAGCTTGCTGTCGCTCTGCACGGTGTTGATCAGGTCGGAAGGCAGCGGATAGATCGCATCCACCTGGCCGGACTTCAGCGCCGCGACGCGGGTGGAGTCTTCCGGACTTGGCGTAATGAAGACGTTATCGACCTTCGGCCAGCCTTTCTGCCAGTAACCGTCAAACTTGCTCAGCTTGACCTCTTTTCCCGGCTGCCAGCTGACAAATTTGAACGGGCCGGTGCCGGTGGGATGCAGGCGCAGCTGCGCTTCGTCCGGGTACTGCTTCAGCACGGTCGGGCTCCACATCACCGCCGACGGGTGTGCGAGGGTGTTGATAAAGGCGCCAAACGACTGGTTCAGTTCGATTTTGACCTGGGTTGGCGAAACGACGGTGACGGTTTTAATCATCTTATACAGGCTGTTACGCTTCAGACCTTTGGTCTGGTCGGCCAGCCTGTCGAGGTTGGCTTTTACCGCCGCGGCATCAAACGGCGTGCCGTCCTGGAAGATGACGTCTTTACGCAGATTCAGCGTGAATTCGGTGGCGTCCGCGTTGCTGGTGTAATCGGTCGCCAGCCACGGCACCAGCTTCATTTTGCTGTCGAACTGGAACAGGCGTTCAAAGATCCCCGCCTGTACCGAATAGCTGGCGTTGTCGGAGGTATCGTGCGGATCAAGACCGGTGATATCGACATAGGCGGAAATCCGCAGGTCCTGCGCCTGGGCGATGCCCGCCAGACACAGTGACAGCCCAAGGGCGACGGCAGAACGACGTAAAAACGGCTTCATGGTGTCTCTCCAGAATGGTAAATGAAATAAGCGCTAACGGTGCATGTCCCCTTCGGCAACCCAGTGATGCAGGTCGACCTGGCGGTAACGAAGTTTTTCCACTTCTTCCCCGGCTTTACGCAGCGGCGAGGGGATTTCGCCGTCGTCCAGTTCACGCACGGTACGGCGGCCAGGATCGGCCACCGGAACGGAGGCCAACAGACGACGGGTATAAGGATGCTGAGGATTGCTGAATACCGCATGGCGCGGGCCGATTTCCACAATCTGGCCGAGGTACATCACCGCTACGCGGTTGGCGATACGCTCGACGACGGCCATATCGTGCGAAATAAAGATCCACGCCACGCCGGTCTCTTTTTGCAGGTCCATCATCAGGTTAACCACCTGCGCCTGAATGGAAACATCCAGCGCCGACACCGCTTCATCCGCGATAATCACCTGCGGCTGCAGTGCCATGGCGCGGGCGATGGCGATACGCTGACGCTGGCCGCCGGAAAACTCATGCGGATAGCGGCGGGCATGTTCCGGCAATAATCCGACGCTTTTCAGTAATGACTGGACCTGCGGCGTCGCCTCTTCCAGGGATTTCACCAGCCCATGCAGCAGCAGCGGTTCGGCAATGGTGAAGCCCACCGTCAGACGCGGATTTAACGAGGCATAGGGATCCTGGAACACCATCTGAATTTCCCGACGCAGCGCATGAAACGCCGGCTCTTTCAGCATGCTGATCTCTTCGCCGCGAAAGTGAATGCTCTCCGACTCGCTGGAAACCAGCCGCAGCAGCGCGCGTCCGGTGGTGGATTTGCCGCAGCCGCTTTCGCCGACAATCGCCAGCGTTTCCCCGGGCCAGACGCAAAAATCGATCTGCTCAACGGCGTGGACGCGATGGGTTAGCGCGGAAAACATCCCGCTGCGGATGGGGTAATACACCTTCAGCCCCCGCACATCCAGCAGCGGTTTCTGCTCATAACGCGCGGTGATCTGCACGCCGGCCTCCTCATCCTGCTCTTCACCCAGCAGCGGAAAACGTTGTGGCCAGCGGCTAGCTTTCATATCGCCCAGACGCGGAACGGCGGCCAGCAACGCCCTGGTATAAGGGTGTTCGGGTGCGGCAAAAATCTGCTCCACGCGGCCCTGTTCCACCACTTCGCCGCGATACATCACCACCACCCGATCGGCAATTTCCGCCACCACGCCCATATCGTGGGTGATAAACAGCACCGCCATATCGCTTTGCTGTTGCAGGTCGCGGAGGATTTGCAGGATGCGGGCCTGAACGGTGACGTCCAGCGCGGTGGTCGGTTCATCGGCGATCAGCAGCTGCGGATCGCAGGCCAGCGCCTGGGCAATCATCACCCGCTGGCGCATGCCGCCGGACAGGGAATGCGGATGGCTTTTCATCACCCGATCGATATCCGCAATACGCACTTTGCGCAGCAGCTCGCGGGCTTTGGCGTTGGCAGTTTTGCTGTCGCACAGTTGGTGATCGCGCAGGGCTTCCGTCAGCTGATCGCCAACCCGCAGGACCGGGTTTAGCGAGGTCATCGGCTCCTGAAAAATCATTGCCATATCGCGACCGCGCAGCTTGCGCCGCTCCTCGGTGCTCATGGTCAGCAACGGGTGCTTCACGCCGCTGCGCGGGCTGAAGTGGATCGCCCCGCGCTCAATGGTGGCAGACGATGCCAGCAGGCCCATTACCGCCAGCGAGGTGACCGATTTACCCGAGCCACTTTCGCCAACCACGGCAACAATTTCGCCTTTATTGATGGTGAAGGAGACGCCTTTCAGCGCAAGGTTTTTCCCGGAGCGCCCGCTAAAGCTGACGCTCAAATCCTCAACCTGCAGTACAGGCGAGGCGTTGCCGGATCCGGTGGCGGTGGGTTCTGAGTGAATACGTTCCGTCATCGTGACTCCGGTGGTCGCTGGATTAAAGCCAGATACGACCCTGGTTGTAGGAAAGATAAGGGGCGCTGTCCGCCGCGAGCCAGATCGGCCCGTCGAGATCAACATGTTCCGCCGAGACGGCCACCGGCAGCGCGGCTTCCATCGCCAGTGAGGAGCCGAGCATGCAGCCCACCATCAGCCGTAATTTGTGGATCCGTGCGGCGTCCACCATCGCCAGCGCTTCGGTCAGGCCGCCACATTTATCGAGCTTGATGTTGATCATCTCGTAGCGGTTGCGCAGCCCGGCGATGTCGCCAACGTGATGGCAGCTTTCATCCGCACAGACCGGGATCGGGTGATCGAAGCGTTGCAGATCGGCGTCGTTACCCGCAGGCAACGGCTGCTCGATCATCGCGATGTTGTAGTGGGTCAGCGCCGAGAACAGGCTGCTGAGATCCAGCCCGCTCCAGGCTTCGTTGGCATCAATAATCAGCGTGGCGTCCGGCGCGGCGGCGCGGATCGCCGCCACTTTTTCCAGTATCAGGTCGCGGTTGAGTTTGATTTTCAGCAGGATCGCCCCGCGCGAAACGGCATCCGCCGCCGCGGCCGCCATCATCTCCACGCTGTCGAGGCTCAGCGTTTCGGCGGTGATCACGCTGGCAGGTGGCCGCGCATTCAGACGCTGCCACAGCGTTTGTCGGTTGAGCGCGGCATCCAGCCGCCATAGCGCGCAGTCCAGCGCGTTGCGGGCCGATCCCGGCAGCAGACGGTTTTGCAGCTCGCTTAACGTCAGACCGTTTTCCACCTCTTCCTGCACCGCCGCCAGCTGCGCGGTAACGCTTTCGGCACTTTCGTGGTAATGGGCGGTGGGCGTGCATTCGCCACGCCCGATAAAGCCCTGTTCTTCCAGCGTGACCCGCACCACCGTCACCGCCGTGCGGGTACCGCGCGCGATGGCGAACGGACGCGCCAACGGCAGCTCGACAACTTCAACCTGCATCCGGCGCATAATCAGCCCCGCTCTTTCAGCAGCGCAGCAATCTCCGCGATGCCAAAACGCACCGGATCGGTGGCCGGCACGCCAAATTCCTCACTGATTTGCTGGCAGTAATCACGGGCTTCCTGCTCGCTGTAGTTAGAGGTATTGATGGCGAAACCGGCCAGCTGAACGCTGTCGCTGGTGACATGGGCGGCACGCACGTTGGCTTCCACGCAGTCTGCCAGGCTGACCATCGGCTGATGCGGCAGGTGACGCATATGCGGACGGTGCATCTCGTGGCACATCACCAGCCAGTGCGGCTGCGCGCCATGGATCAGGCCCATGCTGACGCCGGCATAAGAGGGATGGAACAGCGAACCCTGGCCTTCCACGATATCCCAGTGATCGGCCTCGTTGGCCGGAGACAGCGCTTCTGCTGCGCCAGCGATAAAGTCCGCAATCACCGCATCGATGGCGATCCCCTCACCCGCCACCAGAATGCCGGTCTGCCCGGTCGCGCGGAAATCAGCCTTCAGGCCAATCTCACGCATGGCGGATTCCAGCGCCAGCGAGGTGTACATTTTGCCGACCGAGCAGTCGGTGCCGACCGTCAGCACGCGTTTGCCGCTGCGTTTCTTACCGCTGCCCACGTCCAGTTTTGGCCGCATATGGCGGATGTCGAACAGCGCAACGCCCTGCGCTTTCGCCAACGCCACCAGCTCTTCGTTATCCACCAGGCGATAATGCAGGCCGCTGGCCACGTTCAGTCCGGCATTGATCGCGCCACGCACGGTGTCCAGCCAGTGTTCCGGCAGATAGCCACCGGCATTGGCGGTGCCGAGCACCAGCGTTTTCGCCCCGGCCGCGACGGCGGCTTCAATGGTCAGATCGTCGAGGCCCAGAGAGACGGTGCAGCCCGGCAGACGGATCTGCCCAACGCACTGCTCAGGACGCCAGACGTGGATGCCGCGTGCCGTTTTCGCCGCCAGCGGATCGGTAACGTCGCCAAGGAATAACAAATAGGGTTGAGGGATCAGCATCAGGGTTTTCTCTTATCAGGTTGCAGGGTTTGCCTGAGAAGACTATTTCACTGTTATGACAGCCGGGATAATGCTTGTTTATCGGCAGGGTATAGCCTGGGGTTATGGCGAGTCGCTATATACTAATTGATATAGCGATATGCTAACCTCTGCGCTCTTTTTACAACATCCCCGCACAGGTGGCCGCCCGAACCGCTCAGCATCGTAAGGCAAATTAAAACAATGGCAGTGGTAAACCCCTCTTTTAAGGCAAGTGCGCTTAGCATATTGATTCTTTTTGCGCTGCACGCGCAGGCAGCAACGGCAGATAAGACGCTGACGGTCACCGCCGCAGCGCCGGACAGCGACGTTCCCGCAGTGGATAAACAGGCCACGCTCGGTAATCTCGGTAAGCAGGAGGTCCGCAACACGCCCTATGCTGTTCAGGTCATCTCCCCTTCACTGATGAAGCGCCAGCAGTTGAAAAGCCTCAGCGATATCTATCGCTATATGCCGTCCGTGCAGGGCGATGGCGCGCGGCCGCAGACCCGCGGTATGCAGGGAAGCGTGGTGCAGAACTCGATGATTGATGGGCTGAATGTGGTGTCCACCACCGACTACGCGGCGGAACAGTTTGATCATCTGGAGGTGCTGAACGGGCTGGCAGGATCGCTGTACGGCCCGGCGAATCCGGCAGGCCTGTTTAATTTTGTCGCCAAACGCCCGACCGATATCGCGCAGCACAGCCTGACCTTCGGTGGTGGAACCGGGCTGAGCCATCTGGTGTCGGGTGATTTTAGCGGTCCGCTGGATGATAACGATCGTCTGCGATATCGCGCGAACGTCCTTGATGATGAAGGCAACGGCTACGTCAGCGGCAGTAAAAAACGTCGTCAGTTATTCAGCCTGGCGCTGGACGCCAACCTGACCGATAAAACCGTGCTGGAAACCAACTTCAGCTACTACCACTTCTATGATAAAGGCCTGCCGGGCAAATTCACGCTGGGCAGCGGCCTGTCGTTCCCGTCAGCACCCAACCCGAAAACCGCTCACCTCGGCCAGTCCTATGCCGGTGACGATAACCATACGCTGACCGCCAGCCTGCATCTGAAGCATGATTTTGATGGCAACTGGCAGGGCGAAGTGGGCGTACTGCGCCAGATTGCCGACCGCGAATCGACCGCGGTGACCAACACCTTTACCGACAACGCCGGCCATTACAAAACCACCACCTCATCCGCCACCGCCAGCCGCTTTACCATAAACAGCTATATGGCGAACCTCAACGGCGAAGTGGACACCGGCTGGCTGCATCACCAGATTTCGACCGGCATGCGCGGCTTTGTCTGGAAGAATGAAAACCCGCTCAACGGCGCAACCTCAACGCTCGGCAGCGCCTCGCTGGACAATCCGCAGGCGTTTGCCGAGCCGGACTATCCTGACTTTACGCATCGTTACCATTCGGCGACCGCCACCCAGCAGGCCTTCTTACTCAGCGATACGCTGACGTTTTCGCCGCAGTGGAGCCTGCTGCTGGCCGGCAGCGAAAGCTTCCTGAGTTCGGCGAACTACGCCAAAACCGGTAGCCGCACCAGCGAGTCAAATAACAGCGGGTTCAGTGGTTCAGCCAGCCTGATGTTTAAGCCGGTCGATCCGCTGACGCTTTACGTCACCTATGCCGACAGCCTGCAACAGGGCGATACCGCACCGACCGGAGCCGCCAACGCCGGCAATATTCTGGCGCCGTACCGCAGCAAGCAGGTAGAAGTGGGCAGCAAGCTGGCGGTAGGCAAAGTCCTGCTCACTGCCGCGCTGTTCCAGATCGATCGCCCGTTTGCCTATACCACCACCAGCGGTGAATACGCCGTTGACGGTAACCAGCGCAACCGGGGCCTGGAGCTGATGGCCGACGGCGACCTCAGCGAAAATCTGCATCTGTATGGCGGCATGACCTGGCTCGATCCGCGTCTGCGCGATACCGCCAGCGCAACCACCGACGATAAGCAGATTGTCGGCCTGGCACGCTATACCGCCAGCCTGTTTGCTGCTTACGATCTGCCGTTCTTTAGCGGCACTGATATTCACGGCGGTATGCATTACGTTGGCCGCCGCAGCACCGATAACGCCAACGACAGTTGGGTGGGCAGCTACGCCACCTTCGATGCCGGAACCCGCTACAAAACGCGGCTTTTCAATACTGACACTACGTTCCGGCTGGATATGACCAACATGACCAATCGCCATTACTGGACCAACATCGTGCCCGGCGGCCTGAACGGCTACAGCGGTGCCGGTTATGCCAGCGCCCAGATTGGCGAACCGCGAATGGTGCAGCTTTCCATGCAGCTTAATTTCTGATGAGGTCCTGATGAACATGCGCCCGATCCTGCTGCCGCTGCTGGCGGCACTGAGCCTGACCACGTTTAGCCAGTCGCTATTCGCCCGCACGGTAACTGATGACGCGGGGAATCGCGTCACCGTTCCCGTTCAGGCAACGCGCATTGCCGATGGCTGGTATGCGCACCATTCGCTGCTGATGACGCTGGGTGCGGGCGACCGGATCGTGGCGACGGTAAATCACGCCAAAGACCGGCCGTGGATGTTTAAAATCCAGCCGTCGTTAAATCAGGCGCTGTCGGTGCATGGCCGCAGTTTCGAGAGCGAAGCGCTGCTGACGCGAAAAGTGGATGCCGTGTTTGTCGCGGAGGAAGATGGCGATGCCGCCGCCTATCGCCAGGCTGGCCTGCCAACGCTGGTGATGGGCTTTGACGACTTCCCGTCCATGAAGCGCTCCCTGCTGACCACGGCGGAGGTGGTCGGGACGGAGAAAGCACGTCAACGGGCGCAGGCATACAATGCCTATCTGGACCAGCATATTGCCGCGATTCAGGCCAAAACGGCGGCGCTGCCGGCTGACCAGCGCCCGCGCGTGCTGCATATTGAGTCACTGCATCCGTTAAAAGTGGATGGTAGCCATACGCTGATTGATACCTGGATCAAACTGGCCGGCGGGCGCAATGCGGCGGCGGAAGTGAGCGGCAATATGAAGGAAACCTCGCCGGAGAACGTGCTGTTCTGGCAGCCGGATATCATCATTATTGGTGCCGGTGCAGGTTCTATTGCTGACTCCGATTACGCGACACTATTTAGCAGCCTGAATGCGGTGAAAAACCATCAGGTGTGGCAAAACCCGGCCGGGGTTTTCCCCTGGGATCGCTACGGTACCGAAGCCGCGCTGCAAATCCAGTGGGCAGCAAAACTGCTGCATCCGGCGTTATTCCCGGATCTCGATATGGTGAAAACCACCCAGGATTTCTATCAGCGCTTCTTTGATTACCCGCTAACGGCGGATCAGGCCGGTAGGATCTTGCGGGCGTTGGGGCCGGAATGAGGCTGTAAAGTGTGAGCACTCAAGCCACGCTGATAAGCCACTCAGTAAAGCGTGTCCTTAATCCGCCCCGGCAAAGCCCGATCGTAAGCCTCGCCGTCGATAGCTGACTGGGAAAGGGCTTTCAGGATGCTGCCGGTGCTGGGCAGTTGAGCGCGTTCAAGCTGGGTGGCGGGATCCCACAGTCGGGCGCGGATTATCGCCCGGCTACATTGGAAGAACACGCTATTTACCGTAATACGTAACACCGATCTCGGCCTGTTTCCCTCGACCGCAAAGCGTTCCAGCAGCTCGGGATTGATGCTGATCTCAGCAACGCCATTTACCCGCAGCGTTTCACCAATGCCGGGGATCAAAAACAGCAGCGCCACACGAGGATCGCTGACGATATTTCTCAAACTGTCGATGCGGTTATTGCCTCGCCGATCCGGCAGCAGCAGGGTTTTCTCATTTTCGATATGCAGGAATCCGGCCGGGTCGCCTCTGGGCGAAACGTCCAGACCTGACGGGCCTGATGTCGCCAGTGCCACAAAGGGAGAAGAGTCAATAAACGGGCGGTAGGCCGGGTGAATATGGTCGGTTACTTTCATCAACGACGGCGTTGCAACCTCGCCATACAGCTGTTCAAGCGCGGCCAGCGTTGTAATGCAATCCTGCTCGTCTGACATGTTATCCCCGCAAATTTGATCGAAATTGTGCTTTGCTCGACGCCGACAAAGCACCTTGCCGATAATCATAGTACAGCGCCAGGATGGCAGATGGGTTACCGGCAACGGTTTCATCCGGCCTTCGTCGCATATCAGCCCGGTAATCTTCGCGTTTTTGACCAGGCTATCTATGCTGTCAGTATCGCTTTTGCATGCTTTTTTCTGGGGAAATAACGATGAAGATGACTGGCATTCTGGCCCTGCTGGCGCTGGCGTTCTCAGGTACCGCCTGTTCGCAAATGTCTCAACTGCCGTTGGTGCCGCCAAAGCAGGATATTATCGCCACGCCGGTGGCGGCAAAGTGTGATGTCAGCCTGTGCCAGCAAAATTGCTATGTGCAAAACAGCCAGTGTCAGCGCAACAATGACAGTGGCTGTGGTGCCAAGATGCAGTCCTGCCTGCAGGCCTGCACCTCTCAGTGCCGTTAAGGTTGATCCAGATTTTTAATCAGCGCCTGATTAAACTTCGCCGGCTCTTCCATCTGCGGCGCGTGCCCCATTCCCGGGAATTCAATCAGCGTGGAATGCGGAATTAACGCGGCAACCTGCTTGCCCAGTTGGTTGTAATGGCCGATTTTTGCCTTCACCTCCGGCGGAGCAATATCGCTGCCGATCGCCGTGGTGTCTGAGGTGCCAATCATCAGCGTGGTTGGCATTTTCAGATCCTTAAACTCGTAGTACACCGGCTGAGTGAAAATCATGTCGTACAGCAGCGCCGAATTCCAGGCGACAATCTGGTGGCCCGGTCCGTTATTCAATCCGGCCAGCATGGTGACCCAACGGTCATATTCTGGCTTCCAGCGACCAACATAATAGGTGTTCAGCTCATACTTTTTGATGCTGGCCGCCGAGGTTTTCAGCTCGCGCTGATACCAGTCATCGACGCTGCGCCACGGCACGCCCTTCGCTTTCCAGTCTTCCAGACCAATCGGATTCACCAACACCAGCTTCTGTACTTCCTGCGGATACATCAGCGCAAAGCGCGTTGCCAGCATGCCGCCGGTTGAATGGCCCACCAGCGTGACCTTGTCGATATGCAGTTTGTTCAGCAGGTTCTGCGTATTCAACGCCAGTTGCTGGAAGCTGTACTGGTAATGAGCGGGTTTGCTGGAGGTACAAAAACCGATCTGATCCGGGGCGATCACCCGGTAACCGGCGTGGCTCAACGCATCGATCGAGTCCTGCCAGGTCACGCCGCAAAAGTTTTTGCCGTGCATCAGCACCGCCGTGCGGCCGTTGGCCTGGCCTTTCGGCTGCACATCGATATAGCCCATGCTGAGCGGCTGGCCCTGCGAGGTAAAATCGAATTTCTGAATTGGGTAAGGGAAATCAAAACCTTGCAGTTCCGGCCCGTAGGTCGGCGTGGTTTCCGCCGCCGTTACAGAGAAACCGGTTACCAGGCTGGCAAAGACCAGGCCACGAAGGATGTTCGACACAGGTTTATCCTTATCAAATGAGGAAAGGGAGAGGAAAAATCAGCATAAACAAGGCTTAACCATAGTGGATAAAAAAGTCTGTCAGCGGATGTGACAGGTAAAGAAGCGCAAAGAAGAAAAACCGTACTAAAATTGGCAATCAAGACGGCACTTCAATAAAAATGAAACGGCATTTTATTAAATTGGTGAGATCGGTGTCCGGTTTCTTCTTTTTAATGTCACCTACCCCCTAAACCTGGCAAAATCGCAAAGGTTTTCTGTTCGTGCTGGTTCTAACTTAGCTCATCCCCGACATAAGGCCGGGTCTGACAGTTGTCTAACCAGGATGGGCACTATGATGATACGTAAACCAGGAACGCTAACTTATTTAGCCTACGGATCAGGTGATTTTCTCGGCGCTGGCACCATGGCGCTAACCTCTGCGTGGCTTCTCTATTTTTACACTACCTTCTGCGGGCTCAGCCCGATTGAAGCCACGTCCATCTTTGCCATGGCCCGCGTGCTGGACGCCGTGGTCAGCCCGCTGATGGGCTATCTTACCGACCACTTCGGTTCGACCTGGCTGGGCAAGCGCTTTGGTCGCCGCAAATTCTTCATTCTGACCGGTATCCCGCTGGTCTTCACTTACAGCCTGATGTGGGTCGGCGATATGACTTACGTCTATTACCTGCTGACCTATCTGGTGTTCGAAGTGGTCTACACCTCAATTCTGGTGCCATACGAAACGCTGGTGCCGGAAATGACCGATGATTTCAAAGAGAAAACCAAGTTCTCTGGCGCACGCATCGCGCTGGCGCAGCTTTCAGCCATTCTGGCGGCTTTCCTGCCGGGCGTGCTGCTCAGCTACTTCGGCAAAGATAATGCGATCTCCTTCTTCTATTCCAGCCTGGTGTTCTCGGTGATTTGCGCCATCGTGCTGACGCTGGTGTGGTTTAACACCTGGGAACGGCCGGCCGAGAAAAAATCCGCTGCCGCACTGGAAGCCGAGCAGCAGAAACTGACGCTCGGGCAAAGCCTTTCCCGACTGAAGATTGAGCTGACGTCCACGCTGCGCGTGCGCATCTTCCGCCAGCATCTCGGCATGTATCTTGGCGGCTATATCGCCCAGGACGTGTTCAATGCGGTGTTCACCTATTACGTGGTGTTCGTGCTGATGCAAAGCGCCAGCCTGGCATCTAATCTGATGGGCACCATGGCAATCATGCAGTTTATCGCCGTGATGGGCATGATCCCGCTGTGCATCCGCTTCGGGCCTGCGCCTTCTTACCGCATCGTGGTGGTGCTGTTCGGTCTGAGCACCCTCTCTTACGGCGTGCTGTATTACACCGGCCTGAGCGATGTGTTCTCGCTGCTGCTGCTGGTATCGGGCCTTGCCGGACTGGGTCGCGGCGGTATCAACTATGTGCCGTGGAATATCTACACCTACATTTCTGACGTTGACGAGGTGATCACCGGACAGCGCCGTGAAGGGATTTTTGCCGGGATCATGACCCTGACCCGTAAAGCCTCCCAGGCGGGCGCGGTGATGCTGGTCGGCATCCTGATGCAGCTCTCCGGTTTTGTGGCCGGCAGCAGCGTGCAATCCCCGACGGTCAGCCACGCGATTCTCGGCATCCTGTGTGGCGGCACGCTGGTGATGCTGTGCATCGGCTTCTTTATCTCACTGCGCTTCAAGCTGAATCTGGCAACGCATCAGACGCTGCGTGAAGAGACCGAAAAAATGCGAGCAGCCGGCAATGTGGTGCCCGGCAATATCACCCCTCAGGCCCGGGCAACCGTCGAGATGCTGGCCGGACTGCCGTACGAAGCACTGTGGGGCAACAACAATATTGGCTACCTCAACCGCAACAAGCCTGCTGTGACGCCATTGCCCGTCACGCCGCTGGTTGAACCTGTCGCCAGTCAGTTAACCCGTCATCCCTGAATATTCGAGGACAAAAAAATATGTTGGTCTATCCCGTAAAACACAGCGAACTGCTCCGCCAGCCGGACCGCTTTATCTCCAGTAAAGAATTACATCAGCTGATCAATAAGTTGGTGGATAACCTGGTGAACATTACCGATGAGTCCGGCGAGTTCCTGTTAAGACTGGATGACGGACGGGTAATTGATACCAAAGGTTGGGCAGGCTGGGAGTGGACGCACGGCATCGGGCTGTACGGTATTCATCAGTACTACCGCCAGACCGGTGACGATCGCCTGCGGGCCATCGTTGATGACTGGTTTCGCGACCGCTTTGCGGAGGGTTCCACCACCCGCAACGTCAACACCGTCTGCCCGTTCCTGACGCTGGCTTACCGCTATGAAGAGAGTAAAGACCCGCGCTGGTTGCCCTATCTGGAAAGCTGGGCCGACTGGATAGTGCACAAGATGCCGCGTACAGATTGCGGCGGTCTGCAACACATCACGCTGGCAGAGGAAAACCATCAGCAGCTGTGGGACGACACGCTGATGATGACCGTGCTGCCGCTGGCGAAGATTGGCAAGTTGCTGAACCGCCCGGACTACATTGAAGAGGCGAAATATCAGTTCCTGCTGCATACCCAGCATCTGATGGATCGCCAGAGCGGCTTGTGGTTCCACGGCTGGACGTTTGAAGGCCACCACAACTTTGCCAATGCCCGTTGGGCCCGCGGCAACAGCTGGCTGACGATTGTTATCCCGGAATTCCTTGAGCTGCTGGATCTGCCGGAGAAAGACGCCACCCGGCGTTATCTTCAGCAGGTGCTTGCCAGCCAGCTGGCGGCGTTAGAGAACTGCCAGCATGAGAGCGGCCTGTGGCACACGCTGCTGGACGATCCGACCTCCTATCTGGAAGCCTCGGCCACCGCAGGCTTTGCCTTCGGCATGCTGAAAGCCGCCCGCTGCCACTATGCCGACGACCGCTACATCGCTGTAGCTGAAAAGGCGCTGAAAGGACTGATTAAGAATATCAATGCCGAGGGTGAACTGACTCAGGTTTCCTTCGGCACCGCGATGGGCAAAAACCTCGATTACTACCGCCAGGTCCCGCTGACGTCGATGCCGTATGGCCAGGCGATGGCGATTTTATGCCTGGTGGAATACCTGCATGTCTATCTATAAAAAAAAAGGAAAACCGCATGATCCTTAACGATTTTTCTCTCCACGGCAAGGTCGCCGTGGTCACCGGATGTAATACCGGGCTGGGGAAGAGTATGGCCGTCGGCCTGGCGCAAGCCGGGTGCGACATCGTGGCCATAAACCGCAGTGAACCCACAGAAACCGCTAAGGAAGTCACGGCAGCAGGTCGACGTTTTTTGAGTCTGAAGGCCGATTTGGGCAAACAGGATCAACTGGCGTCGCTGCTTGAACGCGCGGTCGGCGAAATGGGGCAGATCGATATTCTGGTCAACAACGCCGGGATCATCCGCCGCGATGAGGCACTGGACTTTAGCGAGCAGGACTGGGACGACGTGATGAATGTGAACATCAAGACGCTGTTCTTTTTGTCCCAGCTGGTCGCCCGTCAGTTCGTTAAACAGGGCCACGGCGGAAAAATTATCAACATCGCGTCCCTGCTCTCTTTTCAGGGCGGGGTTCGCGTGCCGTCGTATACCGCCTCGAAGAGCGCGGTGATGGGCCTGACCCGCGAGCTGGCCAACGAATGGGCGAAGCATGGCATCAACGTCAACGCGCTGGCACCCGGCTATATCACGACCAATAACACCGAGCAGTTACGCGACGACCCAACGCGCAACAAAGACATTCTTAATCGCATTCCGGCCGGACGCTGGGGAGCCCCGGAGGACCTGATGGGCCCGGTGGTATTCCTCGCCTCCAACGCGTCTGACTACGTTAACGGATACACCCTTGCGGTGGATGGCGGCTGGCTTGCACGCTAGCCCTTTCTGCCCTTTTTGAACGAATAAGCCTTAAACGGGAGTAAATATGAATATTGCACTGATGATGGAAAACAGCCAGGCGGGAAAAAATGCGCTGGTATTAACCCAACTGGAAGCTGTCGCTAAAGAAAACAAAGATGCGGTGTTTAACGTCGGTATGCAGGACGATCAGGACCACCATCTGACCTATATTCACTTAGGTATCATGGCCAGCATTCTGTTGAATGCTAAAGCGGTGGATTTTGTCGTCACCGGCTGCGGCACCGGCCAGGGCGCGCTGATGTCGCTGAACATCCATCCAGGCGTGGTGTGCGGCTACTGTATCGATCCGGCGGACGCCTTCCTGTTTGCGCAGATCAATAACGGCAACGCCTTGTCGTTACCTTTTGCTAAAGGCTTCGGCTGGGGCGCGGAGTTGAACGTCCGCTATATCTTTGAGAAAGCCTTCACCGGTCGCAAAGGCGAAGGCTATCCGCTTGACCGTAAAGAGCCTCAGGTCCGTAACGCAGGCATTCTGAACCAGGTGAAAAGCGCGGTCATCAAGGAGAACTACCTCGATACGCTGCGGGCCATCGACCCGGAACTGGTGAAAACCGCCGTGGGCGGCAAACGCTTCCAGCATTGCCTGTTTGAACACGGTAAAGATGCCGAGATTATTGCCTGGGTCAGAAAATTGATTCAGCAATAATCATTTCATCATTACCGGCAGCCACTATCCGGTGGCTGCCGGTATTTTTTTACCCTGTAAAAACACGATTATGTAAACTGCCATTTCACCATCATGGTTTTAATAATGTTGCGTATAATTACTGCGGAAAGTATTATTCCCTGCCAGTTAGATTAAATAACACCCCTAAAATTGATCTACATCAGAGGTCAAGCTTCCCCTCTTTCCCCGCGCCCACAGGTTTATGCCTCGTTTAATTAACGGTTGCTACCTTTCATTTTTAAAAATCGCATTCAGTTAAACATCATGGGAAAAAACAAATGAAATCTGGAATAACCGTCCTTATTATTGCTGCCGTACTGACGTCTTCTGCGGCCTTTGCCCAGGAAAATAACGCCTGTGTTAAAACGACCGAGAAACAAGTGGCGTCAATGTTCGATCGCTGGAACGCCTCGCTGCAGACCGGCGATGCGAAAACCGTTTCAGAAAATTACCTGTCGGACGCGGTATTGCTGCTAACGCTCTCTAATCAGGTCCGTTTAAGCGACGAAGAGCGCATTCATTATTTTGAAGAGTTTTTAGCGAAAAAACCGGTTGGCCATATTGATAGCCGCAATATTCGTCTGGGCTGTAATAAAGCGATTGATACCGGAACCTATACCTTTACCTTTAAAGACGGCAGTAAAGCGGCAGCCCGTTATACCTTTACCTATGCCTGGAATGGCGAGAAATGGTTGATTTCAACTCACCACTCTTCTGCCATGCCAGAACAGGTTAAATAACCCCTTTATCTGATTATTCCCGTCCAGCCATAAAGGCCAATGTATATATATCGACAATGGCAATCGGTGCGCGGGGAAAATAAGGCGCACGCTGGGCGAAAGCAATGAATCCGCTCCAGCGTTTCGTCGCGTGCTTCAGGCTTTATGCTGCACCGATACCCACCGTGGCCCGGGCCAGGCCAATGCTGAAGCACAGCACCAAAGCGGCAAAACCCACCATCGTGCGCTCCTGAATCTTTAAAAGAGCCTGAATGAAATTCTGTCATCAATCCGATCAACACTGGCGAGCAGGCTGAAACAGTTGCAATTTAAAGGCTGCCTGATGGAAGATGCGTTAACTTCACCCCTTTTACCAGGAGCAGGTATGAAAAAAGCACTAATGCTGCTCGCCATTCTGGCAGCAACCGGCGCGGCGCAGGCCGCAGATGACTCTGAAGATCCGGCTCAGGGCTATATCGCCAATCTGTGTACGTTAGTGACCCAGGAAAAAACCAGTGGGTCCGTGGACAGCTACATTGCTAAGTTGAAGGCGCTGGATGCACGCGGTCAGTCGCCTTCCGCGCAGGAAAAGCCTGAGTTTGATGAAGATGAAGCCAGAACGGTGATTGCCGCCTGGATGAACCTGAATGAAAACCAGAAAAAAGAAGCGCGTCAGAGCCCCGAAGCTTGTCAGAACGCCACGCTGGACGAGTATCAGAGCCAGGATTAAAGCGCATCAGGGTCGGACGAACCGACCCTGAACACTTCGCTACGCCGGCAAATTAGTGGGTGTGCAGCAGCCGCTCAAGTTGGCGCTTCAGATGGGCGTTCTCTTTCTCCAGATGCTCCACCTTCTCCATCAGCGTCAGCGCCATCGCAATACCCGCCCACTCCAGCTCAAGCTCAACCTGCAGTTGTCGTGCTTTGCGCAGGCTACGCAGCGCGTGATAATCGAAAATCCAGCCGGGCGTCACTTCCAGCGGGGTGATCACCCCAAGCCCCACCACTTCCGTCAGCTCTTCGGGGGAAATATCCACCGAACGGCAAATCTCAATCACGGTATAGCGGACATGTTCACTCATGATGCGTTCTCCCATGCTGAGCGCGGCTCGAAGGCGGCCTTCTCCGCTAACTCACGCCACAGGGCTGCCGTTTGCTCATCGGCTTTGCCCGGCATCACCACTTTCAGAATGGCAAACAGATCGCCGCTGCCTTTTTTACTGACCAGGCCTTTGCCTTTGACCCGCATCCGCTGGCCGTTCTGACTGCCCGCCGGGATGGTCAGCGCAATTTTTCCGGTCAAGGTTGGTACCTGAATCGTCGCGCCCAGCGCGGCTTCCCACGGAGCCAGCGGCACCACAATCTGCAAATTCTGCCCATCGACTTCAAACAGCGGATGCGGCGCCACGCGGATCACCAGATACAAATCGCCGTTCGCCGCACCGTGGCTGCCCGCCACGCCCTGGCCTTTCAGGCGAATACGCTCGCCATCGACCACGCCGGCGGGGATTTTCACCTTCAGGGTTTTTGCTATTTCATCCGTCTGGCGACCAAACTCATCCAGCACTGGCAGGGTGAAGGAGACGTTGCGGCTGTCGCCGGTCAACGTCTCTTCAAGGAACATCGGCACTTCCATTTCCAAATCCTGACCTCGTCTTGGTGGATGACGTCGCGTCTGCCCCTGGAATCCCCCGCCCTGACGGCCAAAGATGGATTCGAAGAAGTCAGAATAGTCACCGGTATTACCCTGAGAATGTTGACCAAATCCGCCACCGAAGTCCGGTGCGGATTGTGAGAAGCGGGGATCGTCGCGGTGTAAGCGCAGATTGTCGTATTCAGCGCGCTTGTCGCTGTCCTTCAGAACCTCGTAAGCTTCGGCCATCTCTTTAAATTTCGTTTCGGCATTGGCTTCGGTGCTGACATCGGGATGGTATTTTCGCGCCAGCCGACGGTACGACGTTTTAATGGTTTTCAAATCTGCCGTCGGTTCAACCTCCAGCAGGGCGTAATAATCTTTAAATTCCATCTATTAACACCTTCTTTTCACACAACTATTTTGAGACAAGTCGGGTTCAATCCGTCGAAAACAAGTGAGGCCATAAGGCCCCACGGTGACCCTTAACGCGGTACTTAATGAGTGTAAGGCGTAAATGCGCGATGGGGGAAATAAATCAGACCATCCCGTTACAGGGTGTGGAGAGTTTAATGCGGCGATCGACAGGCACAGCAAATCGCCCGATGGCTGAACGGGTTCAGAAGGCGTAAGAAGATTTTTTAGGGAGAGTAGAAGGCAGTGAAGAACAGAAGAAAGTGATAACCACCGGTCGGTCCCTGACCGAGGCTATCGAGGGTGTCTGGCCGAAACCATTAAGACATGGCGCCTGGCGGCACGTGTTTGAACGCTTCAACATAGCTGTGCAACACGCGTTTAAAGAATTTTTTCATTTCGGCTACCTGATTAAACTTTTGTTAGTAAAACGCAAAAAAAGTATACAAGAAGCGCGTTTTTCAGGCAAATAAATTTGAACCAGATCACAAAATTGGCGGGTAGTATGCAAAGGTGAACTTAAACGAAGGTTAAACAAGCGGGCCGCAGCCCGCCGAGAGCAAAGGGGGAAAGAGGAGGGAAATCAGGCAAAAAGGCCTAAATGTTCAACCAGAATGCTGCTGCCGATACCGATCAGCACGACACCACCAAATATCTCTGCCCATTTGCCCATCACCGGGCCCAGGAAACGCCCCAGCAAAATACCTGCTGATGCCATCACCATGGTGGAAGCGCCGATAGCCAGCGCGGTGGTGACAATGTTCACCTGCAGGAAGGCCAGGCCAACGCCCACAGCCATAGCATCGAGGCTGGTTGCCACCGCAGTGGTGGCCAGCAACATGAAGCTGTGGCTCTGGGGCGCGTCTTCGACCGATTCTTTTTTGCGGAACCCTTCCCAAATCATACGGGCACCGAGCACAAACAGCAGCGTGAAGGCCACCCAGTGATCCCACTGCATAACGTAACGGCTGGCCGCAATGCCGACTGCCCAGCCAATCAGCGGGGTCAGCGCTTCAATAACGCCAAAAATCAGGCCGGTGCGCAGCGCCTCTTTCAGTGAGGGACGATGCAGGCTGGCACCTTTACCGATGGCCGCCGCAAACGCGTCCATCGACATGCCAAAGGCCAAAATCATTGTTGCGTACATGTTCATTGTAGTTATACCGGTTTGAGGGCCCTGGACGCCTTCAGGCATCAAAAACAGAGGTCCCGGCGAAAAAATAAGCGCGGGTGCGCAACAAGAAGCGCATCCTATCACGGGGTTTCGCAAAAAAAAAGACAACAAAATCAGGGATTTGAGTATAGCCTTGGCTATACTTTTTAACGAATGCTAATTTCGCGGTAAATTTTTAATCAAAAAGGCTAAAAGAATTACTGTGTTAACGGTCACATCCCTGAAGCCGTTGGGGGAATAGCCAGCAGAAATGAGGGATAAGGCGGGCAGGAAATGGAGGAATCTTTTGTTTAGAAAAGGGGCGGAGATCGGCAAATCCGCCCCCTGAGCGTTACCAGACCCGGTAAACCTTGCCGGTTTCAAACTGGGTGATGGTCATCTCGCTCAGCGGGTCAAAATGGACGCCGCCCGATTCACCTGCTCTGGCGGCAGGATCTGCACCCTTCGCAGAAGCGCAGCAGCTTTATTCAGTGGATGCGGGAAGAGGTGAAACGCGCGCTGGCGGTGTAAGCATTGAACCTGAAGCGAGTTTGCTGGAAAATGGCCGCTGATGACCCGACTGGAAGCCCCATGAATAACCCGTTTCTGACCTTTTTGATGCCGATGAGCACCCTGATGCTGGGCATGCTCTCCGCCCTGCTGTTGCCCGCGCCGTGGTTTGGTCTGAGCCTGACGTACCGCCTGATGGCGATGTTCCATCTCAGTGATATCGGCCAGCTGTATACGCTGGTGTTTTGCCTGTGGTTTTTGCTGCTGGGGGCGATTGAGTATTTTGTGATCCGCTTTATTTACCTGCGGTTTGTGAAGGTCTCACGGGATTAAAAAATTCAGGGCGGATCGGCGATCCGCCCTGACTGCATTACATGCTGAGGATCATCAGCAGTCCGCTGGAGAAAATCAGCAGCCCGACGAAGAACAGCACGATGGTGGTGACCACGTTAGCGTATTTCATGCGTTTCTCCTCAGAACCACTGGCCGAAGCGGCGGATATAGACACGTTTCATCGCCTGCGCGACCACGCAGTAACCGAACAGCGTGGCGACCAGCCATGGGAAGTACGACCATGGCAACGGCACCAGACCGACCGCGTGCCCCAGCGGTGAGAACGGAATATAGATCCCCAACGCCATCACCAGCCCGGTCGCTATCATCACCGGCAGCGCCGCACGGCTCTGAATAAACGGGATTTTCTGGGTGCGCAGCATATGCACCACCAGCGTTTGCGACAGCAGCCCTTCAATAAACCAACCCGACTGGAACAGGGCCTGATGCTCGACGCTGTTAGCGGCGAACACGTGCCACATAATCACAAAGGTGGTGATATCAAACAGCGACGAGGTTGGCCCCATCCACAGCATAAAACGACCAATGTTTTTCGCGTCCCATTTGCGCGGTTTGCGTAAAAACTCCTTGTCCATTTTGTCCCACGGCAGCGCCAGCTGAGACAGGTCATACATCAGGTTCTGGATCAGCAGATGAATAGCCAGCATCGGTAAAAACGGAATAAAGGCACTGGCGATCAACACTGAAAACACGTTGCCAAAGTTGGAGCTGGCGGTCATGTTCAGGTACTTAATGATATTGCCGAAGGTTTCCCGGCCTTTAATCACGCCCTGCTCCAGCACCATCAGATTTTTTTCCAGCAGAATAATATCGGCGGACTCTTTGGCGATATCCGTGGCGGTATCCACCGAAATGCCGATGTCCGCATCCCGCAGCGCCGGCGCATCGTTGATGCCATCGCCGAGGAAGCCGACGGTGTGGCCGTTGTACTGCAACGCCTGCAGCACGCGTGATTTCTGCTGCGGTGTCAGGCGGCAAAACACCGTCCGCGCTTCCACCAGCGGGTAAAGCTCATCGTCGCTGAGGCGAGCAATCTCGGTCCCACACAGCGGCACGCCTGGGTTCAGGCCGACTTCACGGCAAATTTTGCTGGTAATAATCGCGTTATCGCCGGTCAACACCTTCACCGCCACGCCGCTTTCCTGTAGCGCAGCAATCGCTTCGCCGGCACTCTCTTTCGGCGGATCGAGGAAGGTCAGCAGCCCGCAAATGGTCAGCTCACGCTCGTCCGCTTTGCTCAACGGCAGCGTCAGCGGATTGTCTCCCAGCTCACGTTCGCCCAGCATCAACACGCGGAAGCCCTGCTGATTCCACTCTTCTGCCTGCTGACGCCACTGTTGCCGTGCGGCTTCATCCAGCGGACGCTTTTCGCCGCCATCGAGCCACCAGCTGGCCACCGCCAGCATCTCATCCACCGCGCCTTTGCAGATCAGCTGCTGCTGATTGTGTTCATTGGCGACCACCACCGACAGGCGGCGACGCTCAAAGTCGAACGGCAGCTCGTCAATTTTACGGTAGCGCCACAGTCCGGCGACCGCCTGGTTTCCCTGGCTGAAGCTGAGGATGGCTTTATCCATCAGGTTCTTGATGCCGCTTTGATGGCGGCTGTTCAGCCAGGCCAGCTGCAGCACCTTGTCGTTATTGCGGCCATGGGCATCCAGATGCTGTTCCAGAATGATGCGATCTTGCGTCAGCGTGCCGGTTTTGTCGGTGCACAGCACGTCCATTGCACCGAAGTTTTGGATGGCATTCAGCCGTTTCACCACCACTTTGCGACGGGACATGGCAATCGCCCCTTTCGCCAGGTTGGAGCTGACGATCATCGGCAGCATTTCCGGGGTCAGACCGACCGCCACCGCCAGCGCGAACATCAGCGCATCGGACCAGTCACCTTTGGTAAAGCCGTTGATAAACAACACAATCGGCACCATCACCAGCATAAAGCGGATCAGCAGCCAGCTAACGCTGTTGACGCCACGGTCGAACGCCGTTTGCGGACGGCTACCCACCACTGATTTTGCCAGCGAGCCAAACCAGGTTTCGCCACCGGTCGCCACCACCACGGCGGTTGCGGTGCCGCTGGCGACGTTGGTGCCCATCAGGCAGATGCCGGGCATCGACAGCAGGTCGGCGTCGTCGCTACTGCCTGTCGCGGTTTTCTCGGCGATGTTGGCCATCGCGTCATATTTCTCAATCGGAATGGCCTCCCCGCTGAGCGCCGCCTGGCTGACAAACAGGTCGCGGGAGGAGAGCAGCCGCACGTCAGCCGGGATCATGTCGCCCGCCGACAGGAAGATAATGTCGCCTGGCACCACATCATGCAGGGCAATTTCACTTCTGACCGGCTGCGACGAGGCGCTGCTGCGGCGGATCACCGTCGCGGTGGTACGCACCATTGACTTCAACGCTTCGGCGGCTTTATTGGTGCGATATTCCTGCCAGAAACGCAGCAGCCCGCTCAGCATCACCATCATCAGCATGATCAGCACGCCGGTCAGATCGGTTTCTTCACCTTTGCGCTGCGGCAAAATGTAATCGGTGACAAAGCTGATGCCGGCCAGCACCATCAGCACCCAGATAAAGGGATTGTTAAACGCCTGAAAGAGCTGGCGAAGGGCATGGGGTGCCTTCTCGTTCGCCACCTGGTTTTTGCCGTAATGGGCGAGGCGCTCGGCGGCCTCTTCCTGGGTCAGGCCCTGACGCTGGGTATGCATTCTGGCCAGCGTGCTGTCCAGGCTCTGTTTTGCGGCGCTGGCGATGGCCAGATCGCGGGCAAGGTTTAAGTTGGCATTGTTCATTTTCATCTGCCAGATCCTTTCTTTTTTTTGTTCAGGCGCGGGGAATCTCTCCTGCGCATGAGGATTAATCAGAATGTGTACGGATCGGGACGAGGGCAGGACAGCGTGAAGAAGGGACGATCAGTGCGTGTTTATCCCCCTTCTGCCGTGCAGCCGCCTTCGCCCATCGCTGGTCGGAGGTTCTTTCATCAGAAAATCCTTTATCAGAAAAAGTGTGTTTAGCGGCACTGCAAAAGATCGGGGATCAAACGCATAGCCTTCCGCGCCCAGTATTCACTGGACCTGATTACGATAAGTCAGGGGGGATGCGACGACCTTGAAAGGAGGTGAAACATTGCCCGCCGTTTTTCGGCAAGCAAACAAAGGAGTTGGCTTACCAGATTAAGATGTTACTTAAGGGGTGACTGTCCAATTTTGGGCTCCGTTGTGTGAATCGCCGTCACTATAGGCCGGGTCAGGACCGAAGTAAACCGCAAAATTTAGCACCACATTGCGATGTAAAAATAAAAATACCCAACATAATCATAAAGATAAATGGTAACTTACGGTGATTAATCGCTGTTTTTTTCTTAAACCATTAATCAACAGCGGCGAAATTCCCATTAAGACATTGCTTAAACACAGTCTCATTCCCAGGCCGATCCGCTCTATACTTGCAGCGGAGACTCGGGCAGAAGGACAGGATGACAATGCTTCAACGGACTAAAATCTGGTTTAAACGCGTGGCGACACTGGTGGTCATTGTATCGATCGTGCTGCTGGGGCTGCGCGTGGCGCTAACGGAACGCGGGCCAGATTTGCAGCTATGGCACACCTGGGTACCGCAGGAGCTGAGCGACAGTCAGATGGATAACAGCGACTGGGCGGGCTATCTGAAGAATGAGCAGAACCTGTTCGACGGCATCAAAATTAACGTCAGCGACAGGCTGCAGGACGACAATCCGGAAACCTATAACCGCTATGCGGAGCGCAGCCCGGTCAATCCGGAACACTTTTCCACCGACTGGAACCGCTCCTACATCATGATGCCGACCGGCACGCCGCGTGGCGCGGTGGTGTTGCTGCATGGCCTGACCGACTCACCCTACAGCCTGCGCCATATCGCTCAGGACTATCAGCAGCATGGCTATATCGCGCTGGGGATCCGTTTACCCGGCCACGGCACGGTGCCGGCGGCGCTGACCAGCGTGGTGTGGCAGGACTGGATGGCGGCAACCCGGCTGGCCGTGCGGGAAGCGAAAAAACGCATTCCCCCCGGTGCGCCGCTGCATATCGTCGGCTTCTCCAACGGCGGCGCGCTGGCAATGAAATATGCGCTGGATGCGCTGGACGATCCGACCCTGCCGGCACCCGACCGGCTGATCCTGATCTCGCCGATGATTGGCGTCAGCAGCTACGCCCGCTATGCCGGGCTGGCGGGGATCCCGTCGATCTTCCCGGCCTTTGCCCGATCGGCGTGGCTGAGCATCCTGCCGGAGTTTAACCCGTTCAAATACAACTCCTTCCCGGTAAAAGCGGCGCGCCAGTCCTGGCTGCTTACCAGCGCCCTGCAGAGCCAGCTGCATCGTGAACAGGCCAGCCAGCGGTTGGCTAAACTGCCGCCGGTGCTGACCTTCCAGTCGGTGGCGGATGCCACGGTCAGCACGCCTGCGGTGGTCAGAGCCTTATACAATCTGCTGCCGGCCAACGGCAGCGAGCTGGTGCTGTTTGATATCAATCAGTCGGTGCCGCTCTCCCCGCTGATGCGCAGCAGCGCCCGCCATGCGGCAGAACATCTGTTACCTCCCGCGCCACGGGCCTACACCGCGACCCTGGTCACCAACGCTTCTGCCGGAAGCGATACGGAAGTGGCAAAAACCACCCCAGCCGACAGCACCGCGACCCTGGTCACGCCGCTGGGATTGCGTTACCCGGCAGACGTCTATTCGCTGTCCCATGTGGCGCTGCCCTTCCCGTTAACCGATTCCCTGTACGGGCGCACGCCGACGCCGCCCAATGCGTTCGGCGTCAGTTTCGGCTCGATGACGCCGCGCGGGGAACGCTCGGTGTTAATCGTCAGCCTGGATTCGCTGATGCGCCAGTCGTCGAATCCGTTTTATCCGTGGATGCTTGAGCAGGTTAACGCGACGATAAAATAAACCCTTCCCCATCCGCTCCGACACGCGTTGTAACACGCTGTGTCGGGGTTAACGTCGTCCGTCGCTGGGGCAATAGCCAGTCATAAATCTGGTTTGCTGGGCAAAAGTTAGCCAAAAGCCAGCATTTAACGCTGACCCGCCACTTTTTATTGGCCGTTTACTGGTGTTTATTGCCAGCAAACCGGCGTTTGGCGTTGCCATCGCCCGGCAATTATCCTCTGTCACGCATAATCCTCTTTTCCACGCCGCAAGCCCGTCGTGGCGCGGTTTTCGCCATTGAATGCCGTCTCCGCTGTGCGTAAGATTCTTTAACATGTTTTACAAATAAGAAACTGCTATGCAAGCCTCCATCGCCCCAACGCTCGACGCCGAAAACGACACCACGCCCGTAAATTCCCGCGGTAAAGTGATGGTCGCTTCGCTGGTCGGCACCGCTATCGAATTTTTCGATTTCTATATTTATGCTACCGCTGCGGTCATCGTTTTCCCGCATATCTTCTTCCCACAGGGTGATGCCACGGTCGCCACGCTACAGTCGCTGGCTACCTTCGCCATCGCCTTTGTCGCGCGCCCGATTGGCTCGGCGGTGTTTGGCCACTTCGGTGACCGCGTGGGCCGTAAAGCCACGCTGGTCGCATCGCTGCTGACCATGGGGATTTCAACCGTGGTGATCGGCCTGCTGCCGGGCTATGAAACCATCGGCGTCTTTGCGCCACTGCTGCTGGCGCTGGCGCGCTTCGGTCAGGGTCTGGGACTCGGTGGGGAATGGGGTGGCGCGGCGCTGCTGGCAACGGAAAATGCCCCGGCGAAGAAGCGTGCCCTGTACGGCTCCTTCCCGCAGCTCGGCGCGCCGATTGGCTTCTTCTTTGCCAACGGCACCTTCCTGCTGCTCTCCTGGCTGCTGACCGACGATCAGTTTATGCAGTGGGGCTGGCGCGTGCCGTTTGTGCTCTCTGCGGTGCTGGTGCTGGTTGGCCTGTACGTGCGCCTGTCGCTGCACGAATCGCCGGTCTTTGCCAAGGTGAAGAAAGAGAAGAAGCAGGTCAAAATCCCCATTGGCACGCTGCTGTCTAAGCACCTGAAGGCGACGATTATCGGCACCTTTATCATGCTGGCGACCTACACGCTGTTCTATATCATGACCGTGTACTCAATGACCTACGGCACCACGCCGGCACCGGGCGGCCTTGGCTTCCCACGCAATACCATGCTGTGGATGCTGATGCTGGCGGTCATTGGTTTTGGTGTGATGGTGCCGATTGCCGGCCTGCTGGCAGACCGCTTCGGTCGCCGCAAAACCATGATCGTCATTACCCTGATGATTATCGCCTTCTCACTGATTTTCCCGAGCATGTTAGGGTCAGGGAATCAGCTAATGGTGATGGCTTTCCTGCTGTGCGGCCTGAGCATCATGGGGCTGACCTTCGGCCCGATGGGTGCCCTGCTGCCGGAGCTGTTCCCGACGGAAGTGCGTTATACCGGTGCCTCGTTCTCCTATAACCTGTCGTCGATCCTTGGGGCGTCTGTCGCACCCTACATCGCCACCTGGTTAGCGCACACCTACGGTCTGTTCTACGTCGGCATCTATCTGGCCTCGATGGCCTGCCTGACGCTGATTGCGCTGTTGGCCAGCAAAGAAACCCGCCACGAATCGCTGTACGACTAAGCCTTGTTCAGGCAATAAAAAACCGGCCATGGCCGGTTTTTTTTCGTGCTGAGATCCGCTGCGGGAACGGGCCCTGCGCCCATCCCCGCCGGGGATTACTTCTTGCTCTTCATCTGTTGCAGCACGTTGGTACACTGATTCTGCTCGTTGTCGCTGGGTGAAATCAGTGCCAGCAGCGCGGCGGCGGGCGCCACGACCGCACCGAGAGCCACCGCTGCCGCACCCCGCGCAATCAGCGGACCGGCTTTCACACCTGCATTCGGATTCTTGAAGGTGCCCTTCACATACAGCGGCGAGCGTAGGGTGATGATACGGATACCCTTGCTCTCAGGATCGATCGACAAATCCATCCGCTCGTTGGCGAAGTTGGTGGTGCCGGAGATGTTAATCACCGCGTTCTCGGTATCGAAGACGAACAGCCGGGTTGAGGCTAAGCCGTTAGTGACGTTGAGGTCGGCTGCGGCACAGTTGATCCGCACTTCATCATCGCCAAACAGCTTGCCGACCACGTAGTTACCGACGTTCAGACCGACAATCTCCATCAGGCTGCGGCTGATCACCCCGTCATTCATCAGCATCTTCAGCTCGCCGTTGCTGGTCGCCAGAATATCGGCCACCGAGTTACCGTTTCCGCTTAACGTGGCGTCGCCGTTCATCTGCCCCATGCTGCTTTGCATGGCGGAGACGTTCGGGAACAGCTGCTTCAGCTTCAGGTTACGCGCATGCAGATCGGCCCGCGCGCGCATCGGCGTGCGGTCACCTTCAAGATGAATGGTGGAGTTGAGATTGCCGCCGGCCATGCCAAAGCGCAGCGGATCCAGCAGGATATCGCCGTTTTTCAGCACCAGATGGGTGTACAGATCGCTGAGCGGCAGCGAGTTACTGTGCTCAATTTTCTTGCCGCTGAACTTCACGTCAGCGTCCATCGCGCCCCAGCTTTTGGTATCGAACTTATCGTGTGGCAACACGCGATCCGCCGGCTGCGTGGTGGCATCGCCCCGTTTGGCTTTCGCCTGCTCGGTTTTCTCACTGCCTTTACCCGAATTCACGCCAATCAGCGGCCCTAAATCGGCCATTCTCAGCTGTTTCGATTCCAGCGAACCTTCCAGTTTTGGACGCGGTTTGCCCTGGGTGTAGGTCATGGAGCCGTGAATATCGCTGTCGCCAATATGGCCGTTGAAATTTTCATAACGGAATACCGGGCCACCCTTCTGCTGGAAGCGGGCGATCAGATGTCCATCGGTTTCATATGGCGGCGTATCCGGCAGCAGAATGCCGGTCAGGCCGTAGAGATTGGCCAGCGTGTCACCGGCGAAGCGCAGCCGGATATCCAGCCCGCCAAGGTTAAGCGGATCCTGCAGCGTCCCGGCCACCTGCACGCGCGTGGTGCCGTTGCGCACGTCGGCCTGCAGTGGGAAAGGATTGGTTTTACTGCGCAGCGACAGCATGCCGCCGATTTTACCGTCGCCGGTCAGCTTCTCGTTGTTGTAAGTACCGGAAGCCTTCCAGCCAAACACGTAATCAGACGCGCCCTTCTGGCTCTTATCATCCTTGCTGCCCGCCACCTGAACGTAAGGGACCGGCTTGCCGAGCGGATCAACGGTGACCTGCACATCGGCTTTGTTGATGGCATCCCGGTAGGCGATCTGTCCGCGGTCAAACATGATGTTGTCGAGGCGGAAGGTCCACGCAGACGGCGGCTGATTCGGGTCCGGGTTGTCACTGCCGGCCAGATTGAAGGTCCAGTTATTCTTTTTATCCGCGGTCTGGATCAGCCTGGCATCCGGCTGCGTCAGCTTTATCCACGGGATATAAACTTCTTTGCCCAACAGCGCCAGCGGGGCCAGCGTGGCATCCACGCGTTGCAGATGCACCATGGTGACATCAGGAATTTCGGGCGGATTGCCCAGCAGAATATCGTCGGCATGAACGCGCGGCCATGGCACCCAACTGCGCCAGCCAGGTTCATCCCGGTTGCGTTCCCACGCCACGCCCAGGTCACCGCGAATGGCGAACGGACGATTCAATTCAGTCGACACTTTTTGATTGATGGTCGGTTTGAGTCGGTTCCAGTCAAAGGTCGCAATGATGATCACCACCACTATCACCAGCAACAAAAAAATCCCGACAATCCAGCTAATTATTTTTCCCGTACGCGACATACCCGGTCTCCTTGCTCGCTTCGGCCTTCTGTAAAGATAGTCGAGAGCGCAGGAAACGGGATCAGATCAGCTGGTGCGGCAGCGATCCCAGCTGGTCAAAAGGCATCGGACGGGCAAAAAAGTAGCCCTGAGCAGCATAAGCCGGTGAATTTTTCACCTGCATCCATTCATCAAGGGTTTCAACGCCTTCGACAATCACCCCTTTGCAGTAGCGATTGATCAGGGCCAGCAACATATTAAAGAGATTGCGGCCCTCTTCTGACTTTCTCAGCATGATAAACAGCTCGCGGGCCATTTTGATGTAGTCATACTTCAGCTCGGTCAGCGCGGAAAAGTTGGCCATGCCGCAGCCGAAATCATCCAGCCACAGCGGGCCGAGTTCCGGCATCTGCGCGACAATCTCTTCCTGCGGCAACATATGGTGTTCCACCAGCTCAAAGCGCACCCACGGGCAGCGGGCAACCAGCTGACGGATGGCAGCATGATGCTGCAGTTCCAACAGGGTTGGGCCATCAATATTGACCGAGGCAACGGTGCCACTGGAGGTGAACATCGTTTCCCATTCCGCCAGCAGCGCGAGCTGCTCGGTAACAATGTGCAGGCGCTGAGGGATCTCAAGCGCTGCAAAATAGGACTCCGGTGATACCCTCTTGCCCGGTTCGGCGGGATGGAATACCGCCGTGAGCAACTCAATTGCCATCAGACTGCCGGTCACCCGGTAGATAGGCTGAAACGTATAGATGCGCTGGCACTCCTGCCAGTACAGACGCTCATCTTGTTGCTTTGTCACAACATTTGAGAGAGGAAGCCGGTGACTGAGGTCGTTCAGCACCATGTAATTGATCCTTGATAATGATGAGACCGTTCGGGGAACGGATCTCCCGCAAGAGAGATATCGGCACCGGATCGCAGAACTTTATCGCGCCTGGCGCTAAAAACGCCCGGTAATTGCCCATTATTGCTGGCCGCCGCTGGCCGAAAATGCAGGCTGTTGCTGCTGTTTTCTCAGCGATTCACTGCATGAGGGAAAAAGTAAAACGCCGTTTTAAAATATTGACTACGCGCGTCTGCGCAGCGACACTGGTGCAAATTTGAGGGATGAGCTGACCACCATGACGCAGAAAAAAATTGCCGTTATCGGCGAGTGCATGATTGAGCTTTCACAGAAAGCCACCGACCTGAGCCGCGGTTTTGGCGGCGATACGCTGAACACCGCGGTGTATATCGCCCGTCAGGTTGACCCACAGCAGCTCAGCGTGGATTACGTGACCGCGCTGGGCACCGACAGCTTCAGCGGTGAGATGCTCGCCGCCTGGCAGCAGGAGCAGGTGCAGACCGGCCTCATCCAGCAGATGGACAACAAGTTGCCGGGCCTGTACGTGATTGAAACCGATGCGCAGGGCGAGCGAACCTTTTACTACTGGCGCAACGATGCCGCCGCGCGCTTCTGGCTGGAAGGCGAGCGCGCAGAGGACATCTGCCAGCAGCTGGCCCGGTTCGATTACCTTTACCTGAGCGGCATCAGCCTGGCGATCCTCAGCCCGCAGAGCCGGGAAAAGCTGATGGCGTTGCTGACCGCCTGTCGCCGCAACGGTGGGAAAATCATCTTTGATAACAACTATCGACCACGCCTGTGGCCGTCGGCAGAGGTCACCCAGGCGGCTTATCAGGTGATGCTGGCCTGTACCGACATCGCCTTCCTGACGCTGGACGATGAAACCCTGCTGTGGGGCGAAGCGCCGGTTGACGAGGTGATTGCCCGCACCCGTGCCGCCGGCGTCAGCGAGATTGTGATCAAGCGCGGTGCCGAATCCTGCCTGGTGTCGCTGGCCGATCGGCCACTGCTGGAGGTGCCGGCGGTGAAGCTGCCGGCCAGCAGCGTGGTCGATACCACGGCGGCAGGAGACTCCTTCAGCGCCGGCTATCTTGCGGTACGCCTAAGCGGTGGCAGTGCGGAAGAGGCGGCGAAACGCGGCCATCTGACCGCCAGCACGGTGATCCAACATCGCGGGGCGATCATTCCCCGTTCGGCAATGCCGGCTTAAGCGCGTTCGCCGGTTTTCAGCCCTGGCAGCAAACAGCCCCGCACTCGCGGGGCTTTTTATTATTCCACGCCCGCCGAACCGCCCTTTAATTAACATCCGCAATTTAAGTCAAATTAATTACGCGGCTTATCCGTAAGCAGTCTGAATGAGTCAATTCCTAATTCAGGTCCAGCCGCAGATCGGCAAACGGATAATAAACTGAATATTATGATAATTACCTTAAACCCGCTTAATGGCGATCCGTGATGCAAACCGACTCGTTTTAAAACAATCAGATAGCAGCAGATAAATAACCCCAGACCGGCGCTTCTGGGCATAGTCTGAAACTGCGCTAAAAGCGTGAGCAAGGCTGGACGCTGTATAAATAAATGGGCAATGATTGTTTTATTACAGCCGATCCCCCCTATTCTCGCGCCGGGCTCGCCTATACTTAAATAATGAAATTCAGGAGCGCCTATGAAAACCGAAATTATTAATATCTGGCCTCACGGCGAGGCTCCCGGTGCCAGCGATTCCAGGGTCAGCCCACAAATTGTCGATTTAGCGAAAGAGTACGAACCTTACGACCGTGCCGCCAGCGGCGTGCGCAATCCTGAGCTGGCCTTCTGGTATCCGGAAGAATCCAACGGCGTGACCCTGCTGGTCGCACCCGGTGGCGGCTTCGAAAAAATCATGATCGATAAAGAAGGCAGCGCGCTGGCGATGTTCTTTACCGCGATGGGCTATACGCTGGCGGTGATGACCTACCGTTTCCCGCAGGATGGTCACCATGAAGCGGCTGACGCGCCCTTATCGGATGCGCAGCGTGCGGTGCGCGTGCTGCGGCACCGTGCCGCCCGTGGGCTGAACGGCAAGCGTATTGTGATGATGGGCTTCTCGGCCGGTGGCTATGTGGCCGCCAGCGTCGGTACGCGCTTCACTGAGAAACTCTATCCGGTGCAGGATATTGCCGACTCGCTGACCGCCCGTCCGGATGCGCTGGTGCTGATGTACCCGGTGATCAGTATGCGTGAAGGGCTGGCGCATCAGGGCTGTCGCCAGCATCTGCTGGGTGAGCATCCGACGCAGCGGGAAATTGACGCGTACTCGATGGAAACGCGCGTGACTGAGCAAACGCCACAAACCTTGCTGATCCATGCGGTGAATGATGAGTCGGTGCCAATCAATAACAGCATGGTGATGTTCAGCGCGCTGCGGGAACACAAGGTCTCCAGCGAGCTGCACTTCTACGAGAAAGGCGGGCACGGCTTTGGCATTCGCAACGTCGCCGATCTGCCGCTGGCCAGCTGGCCGATGCTGGTTAATGAATGGCTGCGCGCACGGATCTGGTAGCACGCAAAAAAAACCGGCCGCGTTAGGCGACCGGGTTGTGGTCAGAACAGATTAGTTCTGCGAAGACGGGATATCAGAGACTTCCGGCTTGGTTTCATCCACCGCTGCGGCCGCCGCTTCCGGGGCCGGTGCCATGATTTTCTTCCAGCTCTCTTCCAGCTGCTGAACGTTGGTTTCCGGCTCGCCCTGCGGCTGCATCAGCATCATGGTCAGATCCTGTGACAGCTGCTGGCGCAGCTCCTGGTTCATCATCTGCAAGGTCAGGCCCGACAGGAAGCTCTGGCGCAGTTTCTGATACTGTTCCGGCGCGATATCCACTACCGCATTCTGCTGCGAGCGCAAACGCTGGCTCATCAGCACATCGGTATCAGTGCGGGCGTAGGTGGCAAACAGCTTGTTCAGCTCGGCGGTTTTCTGCGCCATCAACGCGTCAAACTCTTCCTGCGGCAGGCCGTTATCGCGGATGTTTACCATCTCCCGCGCAACCAGATTCAGGTTGCTTTGCAGGGTGGCGTTATCCGCATCCAGATTGATGGCGCACTGCGCGCGCTGGTACAGCACGCGGCAGTCAAAGCCCACCTGCACCTTCTGCGCCTTACTGTCGCTCAGCACATGCTGCACGTGCCAGAACAACGCTTCACGGGCCAGATCGCTCTGCCAGTAATGCTGCAAATTCTGCGAATCCCTGATCGGCTGCCACGGCGAATCCCACACCAGCGACAGACGATCCTGGGTCAGATTATTGTTAACCAGGTTAATCGGCTGCGGCGGCAGTGGCGACAGCGTTGGCATTGGCGATGGCGTATCACGCTTGCCCTTCAGCGGCGAGAAGGTTTTGTTGATCTGCTCGGCCAGGCTGCGGCTGTCGACGTTGCCCACCACCATCAGCGTCATCGCGTCCGGCGTGTACCACTGCTTGTAGAAGTCGTTCAGCTTAACCGGGTCGATCGGCGCATTGGCGGGCGTGCCCGGATCGTGGCCCAGCAACGTGGAGCCCTTCAGCCGGTAACGCCACCAGACATCCTGCGGATTGGCAGGCCAGGTGGCGATCGGATCGTCAGCAGCCAGCGCGGTGTTCACCGTCTGTTCATTGATGGTCATATCACCGACGGTCGCCGCCAGCCAGTTCATCGCTTCTTTCACCACTTCCGGCCGGTTGTTGGGCAGACTGAGGGTGTAGAGCGTGAAGTCATAAGAGGTGATCGCAGGCGGTTGCGGGCGATCGGGATCGATACTTTGCTGCCACAGCGAGCGCTGCTGCGCAGGGTCGAGCTTCGCGTTATGCACTAAGGCCAGGCGCGGTAAGAGGTGGCTGTAACCGGCCTGCTGGGTATTCTCCACCAGAGAGCCGGTATTAACCAGTAAGCGGACTTCAACGCGGTCGCTGGGACGCTGCGGAGTCGTTAAAACCTGCCAGGTGAACCCGTTATCGAGTTTTCCCTGCTGCCAGGCGGGATCGGGTTGGAGTGTTTCAGCCTGCACAGTGCTGCTGACCGCGGCCAGCAATATTCCACCAACCAAAAGACGAATTCTGGTGCCCTGCATGTGAACCCCTACTCAATCACAAACCAAAAAAAATCACTGGCGATCTACGGCCTGCTGCTATCTACGGGAGGGATAACTCAGGGAAGCCGCTGTTTTTTCTCAGAACAGCTTCTTAGACCACGCATTGGCGGGGATGTCCCACCACGGAGTGAAAAATGATAAAAATCTCTGGGGGTTATTATGCAAATGCCCGCCGCGAGGGCAAGTCGCGACGGGCATTTGAGGGGATATTTAACGAATTAACGGCTTATGCGGCGTTTTCGGGCAGTTTTTTCGCCTTATTTTTGCCGTCCAGCGTGTCTTTCAACTGTTGCTCGTCCAGCTGATCGACCCATTTTGCCACCACCACGGTCGCCACGCCGTTGCCGACCAGGTTAGTCAATGCACGGGCTTCAGACATAAAGCGGTCGATACCGAGGATCAGCGCCAGACCGGCCACCGGCAAATGGCCGACCGCCGAGAGCGTGGCCGCCAGCACGATAAATCCGCTGCCGGTAACGCCCGCCGCCCCTTTCGAGGAGAGCAGCAGCACCACCAGCAGCGTGATTTGATGCCAGATATCCATATGCGCATTGGTGGCCTGAGCGATAAACACCGCTGCCATGGTCAGGTAAATCGAGGTGCCGTCGAGGTTAAACGAGTAGCCAGTTGGGATCACCAGCCCGACCACCGACTTCTTACAGCCCAGCTTTTCCATCTTATCGAGCATGCGCGGCAGCGCGGATTCTGAGGACGAGGTCCCCAGCACGATCAGCAGCTCTTCTTTGATGTAGGCGATAAATTTGAAGATGTTGAAGCCGACCACGCGGGCAATGGTACCCAGCACCACCACCACAAACAGCAGGCAGGTAATATAAAAGCAGATAATCAACTGACCTAACTGCACCAGCGAACCGACGCCGTATTTACCAATGGTAAAGGCCATCGCCCCGAACGCGCCAATCGGTGCCAGACGCATGATCATATTGATGATGCCGAAAATCACGCGGGAGAAACTTTCGATAAAGTTGAATACCAGCGTGCCTTTGTCGCCCATGCGGTGCAGGGCAAAACCGAACATGATGGCGAAAAGCAGTACCTGCAGAATGTTGCCGCTGGCAAAGGCGCCAATCACGCTGTTAGGAATGATATCTAACAGGAACGCCACCACGCCCTGCTGCTCGGCCTGCTGGGCATACATCGCCACCGCTTTGGCATCCAGCGTGGCCGGGTCGATATTCATACCAACGCCAGGCTGCAACACGTTGACCACCACCAGGCCAATAATCAGGGCGATGGTGCTGACCACTTCAAAATAGAGCAGCGCGACGGCACCGGTACGGCCGACCGCTTTCATGCTTTCCATCCCGGCGATCCCGGTGACCACGGTACAGAAAATAACCGGTGCGATGATCATCTTGATCAGCTTCACAAAGGCATCACCGAGCGGCTTCATCTGGGCACCCAACTCGGGGTAGAAATGCCCTAACAGCACGCCGATGACGATGGCGGTAATCACCTGGAAATAGAGGCTTTTAAACAGGGAAGTTTTCATAGAATGTCCATTAACGGCTTGGATGGCAGGCGCTTTCGCTGAGGTTATCGTCAGTCTTCAGCGCGAAAGTAACACTACGTTAACGGGATTGATATAACTTGAAACACTCAGCCGCCGGGCAACGCGCCGTTTTATGAGCTGAATCACTTCAGCACCGGTAATGACGCGTTGTGGTTTGCGTTAAGGATTGATACACGTGGAAATTATCCCTTACGGGACCGTATTAAGGCGTGATTAATTCCAGATATTTGCGGTTAAAGACCGCCAGCGGTAGCGCCTCAGAATAGAGGTAGCCCTGCCCGATATTAATGCCGCGCGCCAGTAGCCAGTCGCGCTGCTGGCTGGTTTCGACGCCTTCGGCAATCACGTCCAGCTTGATGATTTCGGCAATCGCCGCAACGATTCGCACCATGGTGTCATCATTCGGCAGCACACAGACAAAACTGCGGTCCATCTTCAGCTTACTGATGGGTAACGACTTAAACTGGCTCAGCCAGTTCAGGTTGGCGTAGCCCATACCAAAATCATCCAGCGCCACCGAGATGCCGACTTTCTGCAGCTCGCTTAACAGCTGCAGTGCCTGTTCCGGCTCGCCCACCTGGGCGGTCTCGGTGATCTCCAGCATCAGGCTGCCCGGACTGATTTGGTGGCGATGGATCAGGTCCTGTAAGTGGGTGACCATATCCGCTTCACGCAGCTGCACGGCGGAGAGATTGACGCTGAGCGGCAGATTAATGCCCTGCTTCTGCCAGCCCGCCAGCACCCGGCAGGACTCTTCGAACACCCAGCGGCCCAGCGCGCTGATCACGCCAATCTCTTCGGCGTTCACAATCAGATCTTCCGGCAAGGCCCAGCTGCCGTCCGGCTGGCGCATTCTCAGCAGGGCTTCCGCGCCGACCAGCTTGCCGTTACGCATATCAATCTGCGGCTGCAGGAACAATGAGAACTGCTCTTCTTCCAGCCCCTGCAAAATGTCGTGTTCCTGGGTCAGCCGCTTGTGCGCCCGTTCCATCATCATCGGGTCATAAAACAGGATCTGATTTTTGCCCTGATGACGGGCCGACATCATCGCCGACGCCGCACGGCTTAAAAAGTCCTGCGCGGTGAGATCGCGCGCTTCACGCTGCGCCAGGCCGATGCTCAGGTTGGGCCGCAGCTGCATGTCCTGCAAAGTGACCGGCTGATTCAGCCGCAGCAGCAGCAGGCGCGCCAGGCGCATGGCGCGGAAAGGTTTATTGGCGCGCTTCACCAGCAGCACAAAATCGCTGCCTGACAGCTGGCCCACCAGCGTATGGCTGTCGATACTGTTGCGAATTTTTTCCAGCAGCGTCAGCAACAGCGCATCACGCTGTTCGTCCTTGACCACGCCGTTGGCGTCCTGCAAGGTCTCGATGCGCAGCACCATCAGGGTGAAATTGTCGTCGTCAGAGACGGAATTAAGATGCTGCTCCAGCAGCGCCAGAAACAGGGTTTTGTTCGGCAGATTGGTCAGGGCAAAACGGGTGGTCAGCCTGCTCATCTCATCATGCACCGCTTCGCCCACCTGCTGATTGCGGTTGTAGCTGCGGATTAACATGCCCAGCTCATCGTCACGGTGGCGCTCAGGCAGCGTCAGCTGATGGGAAATCGCCTCCTGCGGCGGCAGATCCTGCAGCTCCATGGCGATCCGCCGCAGCGGGCGAACGATCAGCTTGTTGATGCACCAGCTGATGGCGATCGACAGGATCAATGCCAGCAGCAGGTAAGTGGTCACCATCGTCGACAGGGCGCTGAGAATAAACTGATAGACCCGCCAGGAATCGGCCTGCAACACCAGCAGCGCCAGCGGCTTGGGATTGGCTGGCTCCACCGAGTAGAGCGGCACGGTGATCTTCACCGGCAGCTCAAACAGCGTGGCGATAAATTCCGGCACCGGTTTTTCGGGCTCGAAATCGGTATGCAGCGCCTGCAGGCCGTTCGGCAACACCACTTCGGCCCTGGCCAGGATCCCGGCCGGTTTCAGGGAGTTGAGGATCAGTTCGGCCTGGGGAATATCGGCTTTCAGCACCGCCTGGGACAGCGGCTGGCGCACGGTATGGGCGACGTTTTCCATCTGCTGGGCGTAGTCAATCCTGCGCTGCTGCACAAAATGGAAAAGCTGAATGACAATAAAAATACAGATGGTCACGGCGGCCACGCAGGATACCGTCGCCATCTGTTTTATTGTTAATGAACGACTGACGCGCAAACCCACTCTCCGAATTACTGAATGCCACCACCGGGGGCAGCAAAAAACTGCCCTGAGTATATCTTAAGGCGGCCGCTTGTTAAGCACTCTGTCCGGGCCAGGGGTTGATTAGGTGTTTTCTGAAGGCGATTATCTTAATTTTCTCACTAAATGCAGCCTGATAACCCTATTTAAAGTCCGCGTATGGCGTTAACGGCTCTGGCGGCAGATCCAGATCGCCCTGCCAGCCGGCCATCGAATAGCGCGCATAGATCAGCCCGTGGCTCGGCGTATAGTCTTTTGCCTGCTGAATATCGACGCCGACGCCCATCGTCCAGTGCGCGCTTAACCGGCGTTCCAACACCGCGCGCAGGGTATAGCCGAATCCGTTGCTGCTGCTGTCGCTGCTTTGCGGGTTATCCGTGGTCAGCGCGCCGAAATCGAGCGGGTAGCGTGACTGGCCGTCGGTTTCCGAATGGGACCAGGAAACCGAACCGCCGAGATCGTAAGACCAGTTTTCCGTGCGCTGCCGCCAGCTGACCGGCACCGAGAGCGAGCTGTAACGCTGCGGGCTGTAATAGCCGCCCTGTCCAAGTGAGTAATCACTCAGATCCTTCGCGTAGTGCCACAGCATGCCGTTCAGGCCGATGGTGGCCCGCCGGTTGTTTTCGTTGATCAGCTTGTAGTAATAGCCCGCCATCAGGCGTTCGCGGCTGTTATCCGCCACGTTTTCGCCGGTGATCTGGTGCGCGCTGAGATCGGCCCAGACGCCGTTGGCGTTGCCCTGGTCATAGCTCAGGCCAATCGCGCCGCCGGTTGCCACCACGCCGCCCCAGGTTTTGCCGCTGGCGGTGTTGGGATCCTGCGCGCCGGCATAGGCGAGCAGCGAGCTGGAAATCGGCCGCCGCGACGCGGTCAGCGACACGCCGATATCCTGCCAATCGGTGTTCCAGGTGACGCCACCCACCCAGTTGGTGACCGCAAAGCCCAGCGGCGTGGTGCCAATATCCGCGCGCCATTTATCGCTACGGTAGCCGACGCCAAGGCTGGTGCCGTTCTGATGCTGGCGGAAATCGCGGTTGCAGGTGGCATCGTCATTGGTACAGGTGCCGAACGTCTCATCAATATTTCCATCGACGTTGCGCGAGAAGGTGCCGGCCGACACATCGACATTATCCAGCCGCAGGAAGCTTTTGCCGTCGGCAAATGGCGTTTCGGCTTCCATCATGGTGGTGTGCGCAGTGAAGTCGGACACGCCGCCGGTGCCCTTATTGCGCGAATAGTCCTCTTCCAGCGTCAGCGTGCTGTCCTGCTGACGATAAAGATCGGCGGCATCGCTGCGGATACCGCGCTTCAGCCAGTCATCCCGCCGGTCGTTGCGGGTCAGCCGGGTAAAGGTTGGGTTATCCGGCGGCACCACCAGGCTGATGCCGCTGGCGACCATCGCCTGGCGGTAATCCTCCTGCGCGAAGTGAGGCTGACCCTGCTGCGCTTCCAGACGGGCGGCATCGCGATAGATCAGCGCGCTGCTTTGCGACGGCCCGTCTTTTGCGGCCTGGGTTTTCAGCCCGGCATACAGCGAGGTGGCTTTCTGCGGCTCGCCCACCGCCAGCCAGGCATTGGCCACCCGCCGTCCGCTGTAGACGTTCGCCGTGGACGCCTCGGGCGGCAGCGCGTTCAGCTGCTTACGCGCGGCGGCCAGCTGATGGCGGGCGATCAGGGCCTCAATGTTATCCAGGCTGGCTTCCGCGCGGGCGATTAGCAGGCCGGTTTCCAGCCGGGTATTGAGGTCGGTGATATTGTGATCCCACTTTGCCTGCGGCAGCGTGTGGATCTGCGCCAGCGCGGCCTGTGGCCGGTCGCTGCCTGACAAATAGAGCGCGTTGGCATAGACCTGTGCCGGCACGCCGGGCTGCTGGCGCGCCATCGCCTGCATCTGCCGATCGGCGGCCTGCGTCTGCCCACTCTGACGCAGTGCGCCCGCCAGTCGGGTGTTCAGCCAGACGTCGTCCGGCGACAGCTGGAGTGCCTGACGGTATACGTCTGCCGCCTGCCGCACGTTTCCGCCAGCCGCCAGCCTGTCCGCCTCGGCGCTGAGCGCACTGCTGCGCAGGCTGGCGAGGGTATCACCCAGCGCCTTTTTCTGTGAGGCCGGTAGCCCGTTGATAAACGCCATCGCCTTTTGCGGTGACTGCTGTTGATAGAGTGCGGCCAGCCGTCGGGCGGCGGTGGTATTGCCTGCATCCAGCCGTAACGCGCGGCTGTACTGCACTTCCGCCGTGGCCGGATTTTTCTGTGCCAGCGCCACGTCGCCCAGCCCAATCAGCGCATAGCTGTCGCGGTTATCCAGCGAGCGCGCCCGCTGATACTGACTGGCGGCCTGGGGAAGGTTGCCCGCCGCCAGTTCTTTGTCACCCTCGGCAATCGCCAGCCAGTACTGGTTGGAAGTCAGCAGGCTGCGCCATTTGCCGATATCGGTGCCCTGCGCATCGGCGACAATCGCCCGCTGAAAATAGCCGTTTGCCTCGGCGCGCTGGTTGGCCCGCGCCAGCGCCTGGCCCATGGCACCCAGTAAATCGGCATCGTCTGGCGTCGCCTTTAGCGCAGCACGCAGGGCGGGAATGGCAGCGCTGCTTTGACCGCCATCGATCATCGCCAGGCCGCGCAGCCGCTGCTGGTAAGCCGGATCGGCCAGCATTTTTTGCTGCCGCGCCAGCTCGGTCAGGCCGTCGGACTGCGGCTTGTCACTGGTAAAGGTGGCGAGATAGGTTTTCAGCTGGGCGACGCTTTGCGGCGTGACCGGCTGCGATTTGATATGGCTCAGCCACAGTTCGGCGGCCTGCACCCGGCCCGCCGGATCCATTGCCACCACTTGCAGTTGTTTAACGGCGGCGGTCGGGTTATTGCGGCTCAGCTCCATTTGCGCAATCGCCATGCGCACGTTGATGCTGCCCGGCGCATCGCGATCCAGCGCGGAGAGTTCGGCCAGCGCGCGGTTTTCCTGTCCCGGCAGCCGCGACACTAACCGCCAGTATTCCAGCGCGATATCCGGCGAGGGAAAGACGCCGTTGAACTGTTTATCGTAAGCCGCTTTGGCCTCTTCCAGCCGGCCAGAGGTGGCGAGAAGCCGCGCCAGCTGCAGCTGTTTCCTGCCCTCGTCAGATAGTAAGCGAATACTAACTTCAGCCTGCCGCGTCGCCAGCGAATCGGGCGAAACCTGCTTCAGCGTCACCATCAGCTGACGCGCTTTGTCCTGTTCGCCCTGGTGCAGCGCCAGGCGGATCTGTGCCGCCAGCACCTGCGGATTATCCGGCGCAATTTTTTCCAGCCGGTACAGCGACTGGCTGACCAGATCGTATTTCTGGGTCGCTTCGCCAATCCTGACCTGTTGCAGCAGCCAGTCGACCGGCTCAACGTGATCGGGTGCCGCCGGCACGGCGCGGCTTAACGGCCACAGCAGCAGCGGCAACAACAGGCTGAGTCGCGAACGTTTCACTCCTCGTCGTCCTCGTCACCGAGGCGATGACGGCTGACGCGGCGCATCAGTCGCCACACCAGCAGCGCAAACAGGATCACCACCAGCGTGGCAAACGCCGCCAGCATCATCGGATGGGTGGCCAGCGCATTCCATACCCGCTCCCACCACGGCAAATGGCCCACCCAGTAGGTGTCGCCTACGCGCAGGCTGCGCACGCCGGATTCACGGATCACCGATGCCGAGCCAAAAATCGCCGCGCGTTTACCGCTGTCGATCAGCGCGCCATTCAGCAGTTCCCAGGCGCGCGGGCTGTCTGCCAGCAGCGCGACCACGCTGCGTTGCGCATCAAACGGCGACTGGAAGCCAATCACTGCCGCCATCGGCCCAGCGGAGCTGATGGTGGTCTGGCTTTCGGCGCGCAGATCGTCCGGGGCTGAGGAGCCGCTGGAGAACGCCGTCTGCCGGTTAGGCTTGTTGATCCAGCTTTTCGCCGCGTCCAGCAGCAGATTGACCTTGTCGTCATCCTTCATCTGTTCAGGCAACCGGCCGATCATCAGCAGATCGGCATCGCTGGTTTTCGCCTTGCTCCAGTCATCGGCGATCTGCATTTTCAGCGCCGGATAGCCGGTCTGCGCCGAGATATTGCCCAATGCGTTCAGCAGCGCGCTGACTTCGCCCGGCTGCGGACGGTTGTTGACCAGCACCAGCGTTTGCGCCAGGTCAGCATTACGGCTGAACGGGAAGCCGGCGTTGGCAAACGCGCCCAGCGACGGCATTTCCATATAGTGGCGATAGCCGGAGAAATCGACCGTCGAATTGCCGTCGATCACCACATGGTTGGATACCGGGGTGATGGTTTCGCAGCGCCCTTCGTTGGTGCCGTTATTAAACGAGCCGCCAATAAAGGTGCTGGCATAATCAAAATCGAAGCGCAGCTGATTGACCACGCCCAGCTGCAGCGCCGGAATGGTCAGCTGCGTGCCGCCATCCAGCAGCCCCTGCACCAGCGGAATATGCAGCAGCTGCTTGCCTTCCTCGCGCTTGTTGACCAGCGGGTAATCCTGCACAAACTGGTTGTTGAGGTTCACCGCCAGCCGCGATCCGTCATCCTGCACCGGGGAGGTATAGCGGTACTTGATATCCATATCGATACCGCGTGCGCGCACCAGGAACAGATCCGGCGGTAATTTCAGGGTCAACGAAATTGGCGCAGGCTGCATACCGTCGGCCTGAAGCTGGCCCTGGAACTGTTGCAGCTCGGCGAAGGTGGTGGCGCGGTCGGTCCGCACCCAGTTAGGCGCATCGTAAGGCTGGCGTGCCGCCAGCTCCTTCACGCTGTCGATGGTCGAGGATTGTCCACGCAGCAGCAGTTCGCCCTGCGCAATTCCCTGCACCGCTTTCAGCAGGTCCTCGTCGTTGCGCCCCAATACCAACAGTAATTTTTGGTACTTATTGTCCGGCTGATCGATGATTTCCACCGTCGGTTTATCTACCGGCGGCAAATCCTTCAGGAAGTCCGGGCGCTGGTCGTTGGTGGCAAAAACGACGGCGTGCTGACGATCGGGCAACTGGTTATACAGCACCGGGAAAGTCTGTCCGCGCCAGTCCGCCTGGGTACCGAACCAGGATGCCAGCACTGCGGCGGCGCGCTGTTGGCCGAGATCCGGCGAGCGGGCAAAAATCATCGGCAGGGTTAACGGGCGGTTGTCACGCGCGTCGAAAAACGGCTCCGGGAAGTGCGATAAATCGTCCTTCAGCGGCAGCTTTTGCAGCGACAGATCCAGCGTACTGTCCTTGCCGATGTCCAGCCAGATGGCGCTGCTGGCAGGGTTTTCGCAGATGTTGGCGTAATGTCCCACCAGCTCAAAACGGATGCGGTTGAAGTCGCCAATAAAGCGCGGATCGATCGGCACCTGCACCTGGTTATTTTTACCGGCCTGATCGGCAACAACCGGCACCAGACCGACCAGCTCGTCGTTCAGATAGACCTTCAGATGCGACATGCCGGGGATCAGCGACGGCGATGGGCGGAAGCTCAGGTTGAGCAACGCTTTAGTCACCACTTCATCGCTGCGCACGCCAAACTCAATTTGCCCCTGGGTGCGGGTGCCGGTCAGGTTAAAGTTGCCTGGCGGCGGGGCGATCTGGGTAAACGGCCGCAGATAATCACGCACCGGCGCGGCGGGATCGATGGCCGGAGGCGCCAGGCTGTCTGCCGTCGTGTTTACCGGCCGGGTGTAGCCGTCTGCTGCTGCCTGAACCCCTGGCAGCACGCCAAGCCATAATGCGGTGAACCAAGCTAATTTTTTCGTCATGGTGTCTTCATCAAGGTCAATCAGGAAACCGCGGAGCCTGTTCTGCTCACGCTGCGGGGGAAGAAGGAGGCCAGCCAGCCTGCCAGCTGCGTCAGCAGCGCAAACAGCCGGCGCAGCGGTGCGGGGCCATACTCTGCCAGCCGCAAATAGCCTTTAAAGCCCAGTACCACAATATCGGCCAGGCTTTGCACCGGTTTATCTTCCGGGAAACTGTCCTGCCACAAGGCCCAGGTATCGGCGCGGGCAAAGGTGCATTGAATAAATTCGACGTGCTGCTCGGTGGTCAGCTGATGCAGGCGGATGCCGGCGCGGCGGCCAAAGGTGCGCTGCACCTGGCACGGGAAGCTGAATTCCTGCTGGCCCCGGCGCAGCAGCAGCCAGACCTGTTCGCCTTCGCTGAGCAGATTGTCTTCGCGCAGCTCCAGTCCAACGCCGCCGTCGGAGTAGTCGCGCAGCGTGCAGGGCAGCATATGGCCATCGGCCCGCGCCAGCGCCGCCGGCATGGCAATTTCCACCCGGTGCGCTTCACGGATCTGCCGGGCTTCCACCGACACCGCCACCGCGCCGCCAAGAATAATCATGTTGTAGAGCACCCACACCAGGCTGACGATCACCGTCAATACCTCGTGCGGCGGGCCATAATGCAGTCGCCAGAAGGCGGCGAACACGCCCGCCAGGTTGACCAGCACCAGGCACATATACGGCTTGGTGATCACCCAGTCGAGATGCTGCTCTTCCACCAGCCCGCCTTTGGCGGTAACGTTGAACTTGCCTTTGTGCGGATTAAACAGCGCCACCGTGGTCGGACGGGCAATATACCAGGCCAGCACGGTTTCATAGACTTCGCTCCAGAACGAGTGACGCCAGCGGCCCTGAATACGCGAGTTGGTCATGCTGGTGTGCACCATATGCGGCAGCACAAAGATGGCGATCACCAGCGCCGGAGCAAAAATGATAAAGGCGTGGAACAGCAGGAAGGCCAGCGGCGCCAGCAGGAAGATCAGCCGGGGAATACCGGCGAGGAAGTGCAGCATGGCGTTGGCATAACAGAGCCGCTGCACCAGCTTCAGCCCCTTGCCCATCAACGGGTTATCCAGACGGAAGATCTGCACCATGCCGCGCGCCCAGCGAATACGCTGGCCGATATGGGCGGACAGGCTTTCGGTCGCCAGGCCCGCCGCCTGGGGAATACGGATATAGGCCGAGGTGTAGCCTTTGCGGTGCAGCCGCAGCGAGGTGTGCGCATCTTCGGTGACGGTCTCCACCGCGATGCCGCCAATTTCATCCAGCGCGCTGCGGCGGATCACCGCACAGGAGCCGCAGAAGAACGCCGCATCCCAGACATCGTTGCCATCCTGCACCAGGCCGTAAAACAGGGTGCCTTCATTCGGCGTGCGGCGGAAGCGGCCCAGGTTACGTTCGAACGGATCGGGCGAGAAGAAGTGGTGCGGCGTCTGCAGCATCGCCAGCTTCGGATCTTTCAGGAACCAGCCCAGCGACACCTGCAGGAAAGAGCGGGTTGGCACGTGGTCACAGTCAAAAATCGCCACGTATTCGCTGCGGCATTCGGACTTCAGCGCATGGTTGATGTTGCCGGCCTTGGCATGGGCATTCCCGGACCGGGCAATGTACTTTATGCCGATCTCGGCGGCGAACTGGCGGAACTCTTCGCGGTTGCCATCATCCAGCAGGTAAATGGTCAGTTTGTCCTTCGGCCAGTCGATGCCAAGTGCCGCATACAACGTCGGTTTCACCACGCTCAGCGCTTCATTGTAAGTGGGTACTAACAAATCTATTGAAGGCCAGCTGGCGGTGTCTGCGGGCATCGGCACCGGCTGACGCTGCAGTGGCCACAGGGTCTGGAAATAGCCCAGCACCAGCACCACCCACGAATAGGTTTCCGCCGCGATCAGCAGCACGCCAAAGGTCAGGCTGACCGGGTCATCCCAGTTCAGCGTGGAGGTGTAGCGCCACCAGAGATAGCGGCAGGAGATGGTCAGCGACAGTACGATCAGCATCATGGTCGGTAAGCGCCCCGGAATGCGCCGCACCACCATCGCCACGCTCCACAGCAGCACCACAAACACCGCCTGGGTAAAGAAGTCGAACGGCTGAGAGATACACAGCAGCGCCAGCGCGGTCGCCAGCAGGATCGCCAAACCAAACAGCCCTTTGCGTAGCGCAGCAGGCATCTGCTTTATGCAGCGGTCGGCCTTGCGCGCCAGCTGTCGGTCTTCCGCGCGCTGCGGCAGTCTGCCCAGCCAGATTAAGGCGCGCTGCCGCCAGCGTTGCAGCGGAATAATACGTGAGCGCTCACTACGGCTAACAGCACCGACCGGCAAGACCAGCATCAGCCACAGGCTCTGAAAAAGATAACGCAGCAGGTCTGCCGGACGCGGTTTTTCCGGCGAGATATGCGGGTACAGGCGACGGCGATCGGCCTGCACCTTTTGCCAGGCCGGCGACTCAAAACGCAGCAGCGACCAGCCCAACACCAGCCACAGGCAGTGCAAGGCGGAGGTGAGGGATGACGCACCGTGATGGCGGAAGCCGCTGTATCGTTGATGCAGCGCCTGCCAGACCGGCGGATTCAGCAGCCAGCGTAACGGCGTCACAACGTCGACCCAGGGCGGGCAATTGACGCCGGGGCGATAAACGGCTTCATGACGCCTGCTCAGCCAGATGGATCAGCGCCCAACTGGCAAAGGTCATCATCTCTTCTGCCGCCAGGCTCTGCGGGCGATATTCGCTAAACGGCTGCTTGCTCAGCAGCGCTTCCGCCACCGCCTCATCGCGATGGAGTGTCAGCGGGATCAGGTTCTGCAACGTCGCCAGCCACAGCTGATGCAGATCCTGCTGCGAACGGCTGACCGGGAAGAACTGATTTAGCAGGAACAGGTTGTTGGCGGTAAAACGCTGCTGATGCAGGCGGATATGGCAGTTGGCATCGGGCACCATCACGCTGATGGTGCGGTCAGCCAGCGCCAGCAACGCCCGCGTCCACGGCGTGGTGCCGGCAGGAACATCCAGCAGGATCCAGCGGTAGGTTTGCCTGAGTGTGGCAAGCTGCGCGGTCCAGCCATCCAGACCGGCCTGCGGCTGGCTGACAAAGGCCATCAGCTCGTCGTCATTCAGCTGGCCGAAGGGGATAAAATCCAGCTCGGGCGCATAGCGCAGCGCACTTTGCTGCCAGGGTTGGCGATCGAGCGCGGTGCGCAGCCAGCCACGGGGATGATCCGACGCGGTATTGAAGTGCATCCGCAGCTGGTTATCGGGCGACATATCGATGGCGATAACCGACTCGCCCAGCGTATGCAGCGCCCAACTTAACCCGGCCACCAGCGAAGTGGTGCCCGCGCCGCCGCGAAGCCCCTGAAAGGCAATCACCGGCATTACGCCACCTGCTTACGGACGTCCGTGGCCCGTTCCGCCAGTAACGGCCAGCGGGCAACGATCGCCGCCAGTCGCTCTTCGCGGGCGATATCAATATAGCGCCAGTTTTGTAAAGAGAAGGCGTCGGCTAACGCGCGAATGTCATCCTGTGATTCATTGCTTACTGATAACAGCGGATGTCGCGGCTCACTCATTATCAAACCCTTTTTTACGCAGCGGAAGGTGCCAAAAGTGGCGGGGTGTTCTAAGAATTAACTTAGGGACAGTTTAAATGGGTTTGGCAGAACTTGTAATGTATATTTACAGCAAGATAAGTCAGGCAATCTATTTTCATCTGCTCACCACTCACTGTTTTTAATAGGACGTGTTGCGATAAAACTTATGGCCACATCATTTTCTTTAGGTTTCGAACAGGTCAGGGATGAATTAATCCTGATGCAGCCGTCCGGCTGTTATTGGGTGACCGCAAATCGGCAAGAAGATGCCCGCGTTCTGGCACGTCAGTGCATCAGCGCGCAGCGCTCGGTGGCCTTGATAACCTCCGGCAGTCAGCCGCAGGCGTTGCTGACCCCGGCACCGCCCGGCGGCCCTGATGCGATCCCGATGTTCTCCCTGCCGGAGACGCGTAAAGCATTGCTCAACCTGACCGACGATCTGGACCGGGTGCTGTCGGAAAAACCGCGTCTGGTTATATTGTTTACCGCTTCGTTGTTATGGGAAAAAATAGCGGCGGACGAGGTGAATATTTGGCTTAAGCAATTACAGCAGTGGTTGAGCGGTAAAAAGATTACGCTTCTGATTATTACGGCGGGTAGCGGAATTAATAACCTGCGCAATCATTTGCAAACCTGTTATCGCCACCTTGAAGGGCTTTCCCATCTCGACTGGCAGCAGGACAGCTGGAATTACCGCATTAACTGGTGGGCGAATGGCGGCGGCATGCTGGCCGACCGCGCCATGCGACTCAGCGCCTCGGAAACGGGCTTCGCGTTGTTGGATCAGGATGAGCAAAATACGCCGCTGACCCTCAACGATGAGCAGCGGTATCTCGCGGAACAAACGGTGCTGGAAGGCGCGCCGCCGCTGTCAACGCAGTGGACGCTGTTCGCCACCAATGAAGAGGTCTATGACCGCGCGTTGCAGGCCAATGCCGCCACGGTGATTTTCACCCTGAAAAACAGCGATCGTATTCCGCATCTGGCGGGCCGCATCCACAGCCTGCGCCGCACGCGCGGCAGCGGGCTGAAAATTGTGGTGCGCGAGATGGAAACCGCCCTGCGCTACAGCGATGAACGCCTGCTGCTGGCCTGCGGCGTCAACGCCATCGTGCCGTTTAATGCGCCGATGTCGCGCTTCCTGACCCTGCTGGAAGGCATTCAGGGGCAATCCTACAATCGCCACGTGCCCGCCGATCTTGATGCGTTGCTGAAATCGATGCAGCCGCTGCAGGAAAGAGGCTATCTGCCGCTGGAGGCGTTCTGCCAGTCGGTGACGCTGCTGGTGAACAACGCCCTGCTGCCCGAGAATGGCAAAGGGCTGTTGGTGGCGCTGCGGCCGGTGCCGGAGCTGAAACCGGAACAGGTGCTGACGCTGTGCAAACCCCGGCGCTTTGGCGATCTGGTGACGCTGGTCGATGACCGGATTTATCTGTTCCTCTCCTCCTGCCGCTTCAACGATCTGGATACGGCGGTGAAGTATATCTTCCGCCTGCCGCACGATGAGATTTTCACTAACCGGCTGGTGTGGCAGGAAGATCTGCAGATTTTATCGGAGATCCGCCAGATCCCCGGCAAGGTGAAAACCGCCTGGCGCGCCGCGCCGGTGCAGCCCGCTGCCGATCCGAAGGCGTCGACGCCGGCCACGGAAGCGCCGCGCCGCCAGCCGCAGGACATCACCCTCGGCAAACAGCCGCCGGAAGCGTCAGAATGAATCTGTCGGACATTGTGCAGATCCTGATCCTTGTGGTGCTGCTGCTGTTATTACTGAAACCTGTTTATGCCCGCTGGCTGCCAAAAAAATGGCACCGGCTGATGCTACGCCTGACCCCGCCGCGCGCCCTGAAGTACGAAGGCACCTGGCGACGTAATGCGGCAACACCACCGGATAAGAAATGACTCAACGACCTGTTATGCCCGCGACGCGCTTTGTATGGCGCGGTCTGGGTGGCTGGAACTTCTACTTCCTGATCAAATTCGCGCTGCTGTGGTTTGGTTACCTCAATTTTCATCCGTTGAGCAACCTGGTGTTGCTGGCCGGCTTGTTGCTGCCGATCCGCTCCGATCGGCTGCACCGCCTGCGTAACTGGATCGCCATCCCGGTCGGCATCGGTTTGTTCTGGCACGATACCTGGCTGCCCGGCCCGGAAAGCATTGCCAGTCAGGGCAGCCAGCTGACCGGCTTTTCCGCGTCGTATCTGCTGGAGCTGGCCAACCGCTTTATCAACTGGGAGATGGTGGGTACCGCCTTTGTGATGCTGGTGCTGTACCTGTTTATTTCGCAGTGGGTGCGGATTACCGTGCTGGTTTCGCTGGCGCTGCTGTGGCTGAACGTGGTGACGATTGCCGGTCCGTCGGTGAACCTGCTTCCCGGCAGCAGCACGCCGGTCGCGGCGTCTACGTCTGCGCCAGCCGCGAAGGTCGCCGCCGACGGGTTGGATCAGTCTGCGCCGCCCACCAGCGCCAATCTGACCGCGTACCTCAATAAGTTTTACGACAGCGAAAAGCAGAAAGTGACCGCGTTCCCCGCCACCTTACCGGCGGAAGCGGCGCCGTTCGATATTCTGGTGATTAATATCTGTTCGCTGGCGTGGTCCGATCTGGATGCGGCGCAGCTGCGCGATCACCCGCTGTGGAAGCACTTCGATATTATGCTGAGCAACTACAATTCGGCGACCGGTTACAGCGGTCCGGCGGGCATCCGCCTGTTGCGCGCCAGCTGCGGCCAGAGCTCGCACAGCGATCTGTATAAACCGACCGATGGACGCTGCTATCTGTTCGACAATCTGGCCAGCCTCGGCTTTAAGCAGCAGCTGATGATGGACCATACCGGCGTGTTCGGTAACTATCTGCAGGAACTGCGTGAAGAGGGCAATCTGAAGGCACCGCTGATGTCGCAGGCCGGGATCAGACCGGAGCTCAGCTCCTTCGACAGCTCGCCGGTATTAAACGATGGCGAGGTGATGCAGCGCTGGCTGGATGAGCGGCAGAAAAGTGCCGATCCGCGCAGCGCCACCTTCTATAATCTGATCCCATTGCATGACGGCACTCGCGAACTGGGCAGCAGCAAAACCGCTGCCTGGCAGCCGCGCGCGAAAATGCTCTTCGATCAGCTGGATACTTTCCTGACCAATCTGGATAAATCCGGCCGTCGGGTGATGGTGATCGTGGTGCCGGAGCACGGCGCGGCGCTGGAAGGCGATAAAATGCAGATGTCCGGCCTGCGGGATATTCCCAGCCCGTCGATTACTCATGTGCCGGTCGGCATTAAGTTTGTCGGCATGAAAGCGCCTCATCCGGCCCAGGCCGTGGACGTCTCTACGCCAACCAGCCTGCAGGCCATTTCCGAACTGGTTTCCCGTGCGGTGGATGGTCAGGTGTTCAGCAACCCTCAGCTGAATCTGGCGACGCTTACCGCCAACCTGCCGCAGACGCCGGTGGTGTCGGAGAACGATAACGCGGTGGTGATGATCTATCAGGGCAAGCCGTGGATCCGGCTGAACGGCGGGGATTGGGTGGCGTACCCGAACTGATTGTTAAAAAAAACCCGCCTGCTCAACCGTTTGAGCAGGCGGGTTTTTTATTGCCTGCGGAGCAGACTAGTGGTCTTTCAGCGCCAGCCAGGCCAGCAGATGCAGGCTGGAGGAGAAGTAATCCTCTTTGGCATCCAGCTGGTCGGTGAGATAACCGCTCTGATTCAGCGTTAAATCGCGCACCGCCAGCAGACCACCGGCCATATTGTAAGGCGCTTTGTTATTGCTCATCACGTCAATCCATGCCGGGGTTTGCAGCCGGGAGAAGCTCATCCAGTAACGCTGAAAAGGCACCAGCTGCAGACTTTGCGCGTCATACCAGTAGACATACAGCGGCACGCGGATCGCGTCATAGCTAAAGCGCGGCGGCCAGGCGGTAGCCGGAGCCACCGTACCGTCGGCGTTCAGCGCCACCCAGTCAACCGGCAGGCCGGCATCGCCAAAGCGCATCTTGCCCAGCAGATCCATCCCGCTGTCGATCAGGTTGGTCCAGACCTTCAGATGACTGCGCGCGGCAAAATCACGCCACGCCGGGAACAGGAAATAGGACGGGTTCAGCACCACGTAGCTGGTTTTATTAAAGCCCTGCACGCCAGGCAGCATCACGGTATGGCCACCAAAGGTGATCACTTCGCGATCAACAATCGCCTTCTGAATGCGGTCGGACGCCTGCAAATACGCCTGATCCTGCCACTTCTGTCCGGCCTTCAGCAGCGCCCAGGCGATCAGCACATCGCCGTCGGAGGCATTGTTCTTGTCCATCACCGGATCGGCGGCGGCTGGATTGTATTTCCAGTAGAACAGGCCATTTTGCGGGTTTTTCAGGTGCTGCTGGGTCCAGCGCCACAGGCTGTCGAAGCTGCCGCGATCGTTGTACCAGACCGCCATCAACATCGCGTAGCCCTGCCCTTCGGTATGGCTGACGTTGTTGTTGCCGGTATCCTGAATGCGGCCGTCTTCGGTCATAAAGCGCCCTTTAAAGGTGCTCCAGCCGTCTGACGCGGTGGCCTGCGCGCAGCCCACCATCATCGCAATGATCATCAGGCTCGCCCTGAGCAGAGACATCATTATCTTCCTCACCTCTGATAACGGAAATTCAGCGTGGCTTCGCTGTCGGTTTCTTCGCACACCAGCGGAACGGCCTGGTTGCCGCCCTGATCGCGTAGCCAGCGGGCGTATAAGCCCAGCAGCACCGCGCCCAGCGCCTGACGCCACTGACGGGCTTCAATCTGCCCGTCGCCCGGCGGCAGCGCCATATGCGAGATCACCATCGAATTCTCGCGCGGCTGCACATCAACAAAGCCCCAGTTAAACTGCGCCAGCACCGCATTGATCTGGCTTTCCAGATCCGCCACGGTATTTGCCGCGCCCAGCGGATAGCGCGCTGCCAGCGTGTCACCCATTTGCTGCAGGAAGGCGTGACTCTCACGCTCTCCGGCATTGCGTAGCATGCCGTTGATCATCACGCTCAGTAAGTCGAACCAGCCTGGCTGATACTGCTGCTGACGATAGTAGTGCAGCGTACGGTCCTGAAGGTCAGTCATTCTTATTTGTCCCCGAGCATATAGCGGAAATAGAGTTTCGCGCTGCTTTCGTTGTAATCACCGAAGGTGTCGTAGCCCAGCTGGCCGCCAATGGTGACGTCTTTATTCACCTTGTAATCCGCACCGGCGTGCAGATTATAGCCAATGCCGTTTTTGCTGCCGCCTTCGTAATAGGCCTCGGTGGCGTAGCCCGCATTGTAATAGCTTTCCAGCTGCGCCTGTTTATCCGGATCCGTTGGGAAGTAGGCGCTGCGATCCTGCGAGTAGGACTGATAACCCACCGAGCCGCCGACCTTCACCTTCAGATCGTCGTAGTTCTTGCTCCAGTCAACCGGGAACGACACCGCAACAAAGTTCTGCGGGCTGAAGTAACCGCCCTGGCCGTAGGTGTAGTAGCTGAGGTTTTTCGAGAAATCCATCCAGCTCATGCTGATACCGGTTTTCAGCTCGCTGCTGTCGTCATGGAACGGACGCACGTAGGCGCCCGCCTGGCCCATGATGCTCTGGTTGCTTTCAACGTTCTCACCGAGATAGCTGTAACCGCCCGCGCCGAAGTAGAAACCGGCGTCGCCGTTGTCGTAGCTTAACAGCGCATCGCCGCCGTTTTTGGTCACGCGGCCCCAGCGCTTGCCACTCAGCTTGTCTTCAACGCCGACATAAGAGAGCAGGCTGTCGGTGACCGAACGGCGTTCACCGGTCAGGATCAGCGTCAGGTAATCGGTCAGCTTCGGTGACCACTGAATGCCGCCCACCAGCGTGCTGAGATCCTGGCCCAATGGCGTCGAGCCGAGGTCAATTTTGAAGTTGTCGTTGGTCAGGCCGAGGTTCACTTCAACCCCGGAGGCGTTCTGCGATCCCGGTGAATCCAGCTTCACTTCCGACGGCAGCACGTTGTTGGCCTGCGCGCTGCGGCCCTGCTCCAGCGCCTGGGTACCAAAGCGCGGCGTGGCCGAACTGTTGGCACTGCCCGCGCTGAGGGTCACCGGCGTTAAGGTGAAGTCGAAACGGGTGTCGCCATACGGCACCGTTGACCAGGTCAACGGCGCTTTGGCTTCGGTCAGCTTACTGAGGCCGGATTCGCCATCACGCCCTCTGACCTGTACGCCGCCCTGTGCCCAGGTGCCGGTGCGCTCCTGCAAATCGTCCATCATGGTATCGATCTGATGCAGCGTCTGGCTCTGCTGCGACGGCACGTCCACACTGGCGGTTTGCATCGCTGCATCGCTGCTGCCCGCCGGGGCGTTCTGCCACGGCATCACCGCGCCATACGCCGAAGGGGAACGACGCTGCGATGGCGTGGTGCGGTTGATAAACGGATTGTCTGCCAGCGCCAGGCCGCCGATTGCCGGGTTGGAGCCGCTTGAGGCGCCTTCCAGGCCGATCATCTTGCCGCGCGCGGTGCGCAGATACGCCAGCGCCTGCTGATGGTCGCCATCGGCTTCCGCCACGCGCGCCATAAGCAGCAGGCGCTCCGGGGTTTGCTCGCCACGCAGTCCGGCCACCAGGCCTTTTGCCTTTGGCAGATCGTGACTGGCCAGCGCCACGTCAATCGCGCCAACGCGGGCATCCTGGGTTGGCGTGTCGCGGGTCATCAGGTAGTCATACACCACGCCCGCTTCTTTGTTCATTTTGCCGGACTGATAGAGACGGCCCATGGCAAACATCAAATCGGTGTTCTGCGGATCGCGCTGCAACGCGCCGATCAGCTTGTCATAGGCCGCGGCATACTGCTTCTGATTCCGCAGACGGTCGGCTTCGTTGATCACGTAGCCGTTCTGAATGCCTGCCAGCTGGGTTTGCGTGCTGCGCGACTGCAGTTCCGGGTTGCTGAGGAAGCGCTGCGCTTCGCCGCTCAGCCCGGCCTGGTTCAGCACCGCCACCTGCGCGGCATAATCGCCGGCATTGCCCTGCACGCCGCGCTGCATATTGTTGCGCACCACGGTTACCGCCGTCGACAGATCGCCGGCATCCGCCAGCCCTTTCGCCAGGTTACCCGCATCGGCCGGGTTCTCCGGTGGGTTCACCGCCAGCGCTTTCAGGGTGTTGGCCGCCGCGGCATTCGAGCCCTGCGCCAGATACTGCTGCGCCACCGCCATCTGCAGATTGAAGTTAGCCCTGCGCGACAGCTCGCGCATTTCGCTGCTCTGACTGCGGGCAGGAATACGGGCGATCAGCGTCTGCACCTGCTGCCAGGCCCCGCTTTCGCTGGCAAACAGGGCGCCGGCGTAAATTTCGTTATTGCTTGCGCCGTTACGGAACGCCGGCTGCATGATGCCCGCCGCCAGGCTGGTGTTGCCCTGCTGCTGGTAAATGCGCGCCAGATCGAGGCGAAGCCAGGGATCGGTTGGGAAGCGCTGAGTGCCCTGTTGCAGAATGGCAATCGCCTGCTGGGTATTGCCTGCCGCCAGCGCCTGCTTCGCCTGACGGCGCACCGGATCGCTGGTCACCGCCGGTTTCGGCGTCACGCTTTCGCGCACGCTTTCCGGCAGAGACGACAGCAGCGTATTGGCTTCTGCGCCACGGTTCTGCTGACGCAGCACGTAGAACAGCCCTTCTTTCGCCGCACGGTTGTCCGGGTCGCTCTGGATCACCGAGCGGTAGGTCTGCTCTGCGGCGTCGAACTGGTTGCTGCGGCGCTGCACATCGGCGCGGAACAGCTTCGCCGACACGCCTTTTTCGCCGTCGGCCTGGGTCAGGGGTTCGCTGAGGCTGAGCGCCTGCGCGGTGTTCCCGGCCTTCATCGCCTGCTGCGCGGTGGCAAGCTGGGCATAGAAACGGGCGTCGGCGGCCTGGGTCATGCGCTGCTGGCTGTTTTCACCGCCCTGCTTCGCGGCACGATCGAGATAGTCCGCCGCCGCGGCATAGTTGCCGTTACGCTGGGCGACATAGCCCAGACCGGCCAGCGCATCGGCATCTTCCGGGTTGGCCTGCAGCACCTGATTAAAGGCAGACTGCGCGCCGGAGACATCACCGCTGTTGAGGGCGGTAAAGCCCTGGCCTTTCTCGGCGCCACCGGCGTTCTTACGGTAATAGTCCATTACCGCGCGATCCTGCGGGTGACGCTGCTGATAGTTCTGGTACAGCGGGGCATCGGCCGGCTGCGGACCGAGCCATAACAGGCCCTGACGCAGCGAGCGGTCCGCATCCTGGTTGCCATCCGCCATGCCGGCCAGCGTTTGCAGACCTTCGCGGCGGGTGGATTCCTGGTAGGTCAGCGCCTTGCCCAGCGCCAGCTTCGCGCCGTTATCCTGCGGATTTTGCGCCGAGAACTGACGCAGGTTATCAATCGCCTGCGGCAGCAGCGAACGGTCGCCCGCCATGGTCAGGTAATATTCTGCCGCCACGCTGGCCGGCGGCTCGTTGCCGCTGAAGGTGTTGCGCCAGGTTTGCAGCGACGCCGAGATATTGCCGCTGCGGGCCTGCTGACGGGCCAGCGACAGCTGCGCCGCCGGGATCGACTGCAGCTGACGGGCCTGGTCCAGCTCCACCAGATGCGCATCATCCGGCGAGACCTGGCTCAGACGCGTGCGCCATTTGCTGGCCGTCGCGCTGTCACCGCTCTGCTGTGCCCACAGCGCCATCAGGTAAATGGCCTGAGTGTTGCTGCTGTCGACCATCAGCACTTTGTTCAGCGCATCGCGGGCCAGCTCGTCATGGGCCTTCTGGTGCCAGTAATTGGCCTGATCGAACAGCGCCTGGATGGCCGGGTTGTTCTCCGCTGCCAGCGCCGGGAAAACCAGCGCAGAGGCAGCCAGCGTCATGCCGGGAACCCAATGCTGACGAAGTCTGGCGGTCAGTGTTTTTATTTTCATCATGTCGGTTACTTCTTCTCGCCAGAGGAATCGGAATCATGTTGCGGGTTCAGTCGCTTCCAGGCGTGGCGCTTCAGCAGCACAACGGTGCTCAGGCCCACCAGCACAGAGAACAACAGCGCCAGCAGGGCTAACACCACCGCATGCTGGTTGGCATACCAGATCACCATCATGTACCACGGCATCTGGCCGCTCGGGAACTGCGCGCCGACGCGGAAGCTGCGGATACCGTTCTCATCGGTGATGATCGCCGTATCGCCCCGGATGCCGGCGTTAATGCGCGGCGACGTCAGGTCGTGATGCAGGCGGGAAAGCTGGGCATCGTCGGTGGCGACGGTCATCACCACCACCCGTGAACTGTTCCACGGCGAGCTGTAGCTGATAAAGCCGCGCCAGTCTTCGTTCGACGAGAAGTAGCGATCCGCATCCACCGCCTGGCGGTACCAGTCACCGGTCAGCCAGCCGCGCAGGTTATCCAGCAGCGTCGGCTCTTTAACGCCGAGGGTGTGGCCGTTCACATCGTACGGCGTGCCCTGCAACATCGACTGGTTGAAGGCCGTCTGCGACAGGGTCGAAACCGCCAGCACATCGCTGTTCTTCAGGCGTCCCAGCGAGGTTCCGCCCGCCGGAATACCAAACATCACGCTGTTGTGGCTTAACGCCACGCCGGTGGCATTGCCCGAGCGTCCGGCCATATCCAGCAGGGTGCTGATTTCAGCATTGCTAGGCGAGGACGGCAGCATCAACACGGTCTGCGAGTAGTCGGCAAAACGGGTGAACGGGAAGGCCGCACCGACGAAATACGACAGGTTCGGCAGCAGCGTAAAGTGACGCGTGTGGCTCAGGTCAATATAGGAGTCGTCTTCGATCCGGCTCTTGATATTGTTGTTGCTTAACACGCTGCACGGCGCATCGGCCTTCGGCTTGATGTTGAAGTACAGCTGCAGCTGGTTGTCACCGTAAATCAGGTACGGGTCGAGCTTCAGGGTGTAGTTTTCCTGACGCGCATCGCCGCCCAGACGGTGCCAGACGCTTTCCAGCAGGCCGACCTTGTTGACGGTCAGGTTACGCAGGAAGGTGCCGTTCAGCCCGACGTTTAAGAACGATTTGTCCTCATCAATCCAGCTTTCCGACGGGAAACGGTAGTTCAGCTTCACCGGCAGGGTGTCGCCATCCCACAGGAACAGGTCCGGCGCGGCGCGGAAGTTCACCCGCAGCGCGTCATGCCAGATCCCGGTGGTGGTCATGCTTTGATCTTTACGCAGCAGATCGCTGAGGCGAACCGGACGATCGGTGTTGATCCAACGCGGCGCGTCGTACGGCTTGCTGACCGGGATATTCTGCGCAGCCACCGCCAGCGACGGCACGTCGACGCTCAGCGGCTGCGTCAGACGCCAGGCCGCCTGACGCAGCGCGTCATCGTCCTTACCGATCACCAGCATCAGCTTGTAAACCGGATTGACCGGGTTATCGATCACCTGCAGGCTCGGGCCGGTCACGCGTGGGATTGCCACGCCCGCCACCATTTCGCCCGGATGAGCAAACAGGATGCCGTTTTTCTCTGGCAGCTCGTTACGCAGCACCGGGAAGCTGATGCCACGGTAATCGGTCTGGATACCCATCCACGAGGAGACAATCGCCGCCGCGCTGACTTCACCCGGCGACACCGCATCGCCAAACACCATCGGCACCACCGAAGGGGTCATGCGCAGCGGATCGATAAACGGCCGCGGGAAGTTGCGCAGCGTGTTACCGATATTCAGCTGCTGGCCTTCCAGCGACAGCGTGGTTTTCGGCAGGATGGTGACCTGATACTGACTGGCGCTGTCGCGCTCACACAGCAGCTGATCGGCATCGTTAATCTTGAAGCTCAGGTTGTTGCTGGAGACCACCATCGCGGCGGGAATATCCAGCTGATAATCTTCGCTGGCGCTGTCTGAGGCGCTTAACGGCAGCGTGCCCAGCGGCTGACCGTTGAGCATCAGCTGCAGCGAGGTGTTACGCGCGGCCAGCGCCTGAGAGACCTTCAGTGACAGGTTCAGACGGGCGTTGGTGATCACTTCATCCGTTGGCAACGTGAAGACGATACCGGACTGCAGCTGACCGCCGGTCAACAGAATGCCGTTGGTCTGGCCCATCTGGCCGACCGACACGGTGCTGGTCAGCGGCTGATTCAGCAATACGGGCTGCGCCGGGGCGGAAACCACCGGCGCTGGCAGCGGCGGCAGGCCCGCCGGCAGACCGGTGGCCGGATCCGGCTGGCGGGTTGCTGCGCTATCCGTGTTGGCCGGTTGGCTGGTCGCCGTGCTGTCCGTGGTCGCAGGTTGGCTGGTTGCTGCGCCATCCGCCGTGCCCGGTGCCGGCTGGGTAACATCAGTCGACGTTTGCGCGTCCTGCGGCTGGGCAGCATCGGGCTGCGCGGCCGGATCGGCGGCGGGCTGGCTCATCTGAGAGGCCGTGCCGGTTGCCTGGTTCATCTGTGCCGAATAGCCCGGAGTGCTGCCGGTCTGCTGGCCCACATCGGCCGGCGGTGGGATCTGGGACAACGCATTGCTGTCCTGGGTCACGCTTTCCGGCGCGGCCCAGACGCTGCTCAGGGTCAGGACCCCGGTAAAACAGAGCGCAGGTAATATCAGTCGCTTCATGCCACGCCATCCTCTTCCTTCACGGCCTGACGATGACGCTTCGCACGACGATCTTTCCAGGTCAGCCAGAACAATTCAAATACGGTACGGATAATGGTAATCAGCGAGCGGAACGGTTTGTCCTTCTCGCCTTCTGGCTTGATCCAGGCGTCGGCGCGCGAGAGCACCACGCGCACCAGTTCGCGGCGGCGTGATAACGGGATCTCATCAAACATCAGGCGGATCACGCCGTTGTCCGAGCCCATAATGCTCACCGGAATCGAGATAGTGCCGGACTGCAACATCAGGTCGATGGCTTCGATTTCATCATTTTCATGACGGTCATCCGGCGCGTTAACCTGTGCGCCACCCATCGACAGATCCACCGTGGTGGTGCGTGAAGAGATGCCGCTGGCGTAGTGCAGCACCACCGGAATATTCACCTCGATACGGATGGTTTTACGGGTCTGCTTGGTTTCACGCGCCACCGCGATCGCCGCCATCAGGATGATCAGGCTGAACAGCGCCCAGCCGACGTTAAGGGCGATGACGTAAGGATCCACGCCGAAGTAGTCATGCGCCACGGCACGGACAATGCCGCTCACCACGCCAATCGTCAGCAGCGCGGCACAGATTACGTGTGGACGCACGATGTTGAAGTCGAAGAAGCCCACGTCCAGCAGGCCGCCCTTATCCGTTACGTTGAACTTGCCGTGCTTCGGCGAAATCATCGTCAGGAGGGTTGGGATAACCAGGTGGAAGGCCATCACCGTTTCGTAGATTTCCCCCCAGAAGGTGGCGCGGAAGCGGCCGTTCATGCGGGAGTTGACGTACAGCGACATCACCAGATGCGGCAATACGTAGGCGAAAATCAGGCTGGCTGAGGAGTGAATGATGTTCAGGTTGAACAGCAGATACGCCAGCGGCGCGGTCAGGAAGATTACGCGCGGCAGACCAAACTGGAAGTGCAGCATGGCGTTCAGGTAGCACAGACGTTGCTGCCACTTCAGGCCACGGCCCAGCAGCGGGTTATCCACGCGGAAAATCTGCGTCATGCCACGCGCCCAGCGGGTACGCTGAATGATGTGCAAACCCAGACGTTCGGTGGCCAGGCCCGCCGCCAGCGGCAGCGCCAGGAAGGCAGACTTCCAGCCCAGACGCTGCATTTTCAGTGCGGTGTGCGCATCTTCGGTCACGGTTTCGGTGGCAAAGCCGCCGATCTCTTCCAGCGCAGAACGGCGGATCACCGCACAGGAGCCGCAGAAGAAGGTGGCATTCCAGTTGTCGTTACCCTGCTGTACCGGGCCATAGAACAGCGCGCCTTCGTTCGGGATATCGCGCGCGGCTTTCAGGTTGCGCTCAAATGGGTCCGGCGAATAGAAGTAGTGCGGCGTCTGTAACAGGGCCAGTTTCGGGTCTTTCAGGAACGGTGCCACGGTGGCCTGCAGGAAGGCGCGGGTGGCGACGTGGTCGCAGTCAAAGACGGTAATCAGCTCGCCTTTGGTAATGCGCATCGCGTGGTTCAGGTTACCGGCTTTGGCGTGGCGGTTATCGTCACGGGTGATGTAGCCCACGCCCGCATCGGCGGCAAACACCGCAAATTCGCTACGCTTGCCGTCATCCAGCAGGTAGATTTTGATTTTGTCGCGTGGGTAGTCGATGCACTGGGCAGCGAGCACGGTATCGCGCACCACATCGAGGCTTTCGTTATAGCTCGGCACGTAGATGTCGACGGTCGGCCATAAGCTGACGTCTTCCGGCATCGGCTCGATGGTTCTCTTAAGCGGCCATGATGTTTGCAGGTAGCCGAGGATCAGGATCAGCCAGACATACACTTCGGCAATAAATAAGCCGATGCCTAAGATCGCTTCCACTTCGGAATTGAATGAGAGGGTTTCCGTCGCGCGCCAGTATATATAGCGCGTCGACATTAATGCCGACAGGAACACCATTACCATAGAAATTTTGCGGCTTTTACTGAAGCCCATAACAAAAAGAATGGCAATAGAAATCAGGCCAAAAATATACTGCTTCTGGCTGTCCATTGGGGTGATCACAATCACTGCGGCGAGCGGGAATAATACCAGCAGCAACAGGTAATACAGGACTTTTTTCATAAGTCATCCTGAAAACGAGACTATTATTTTTTACCGCAGCGCGGGCGCACTGCGGTGTTTCAGGCATCCATACCCGACGGCTCCGCCGTCGATTAACGCGATCTCAGCGGCGCCTGCATTTCACCGTCGCCGACCTTGATATCCAGCAGCGCAGCAATACGCTTGCTGACGATCTCAATATCAAAGGCCGCCGCCGAAACAGGGCTGAAATCAAAGATGGACTGCTGCGAGGCATTGGCTTCCGCCACGCTCTCATCGCGATTCACCACACCCAACAACCGGTCGCCCAGTCGCTGTTGCATAAAGGCCGTTACGTCACGACTGATGTTGCGGCGGCTGTCACTCTGGTTCAGCACAAAGAAGTGTCCTGAACGCTGATTCAGCGCACCGCCAATCATTTTTTCGTTTTCGATTTGCGGCAGCAGTGACAGCGAAGCGGTATCCGCCAGCATCACCACAAGGTGTAAATCGGCAAGATCGGTCATTGCCTTTAGGGCTGGACCCGGTCCTGGCGGAAAATCAGCGACGATCACCAGACCTGGGTAGTTGAGGACGGTATGTAAACCCCGTGCGAGGAAGTTGGGGTCGCGGGATAAATTATCTTCAAATTCAATACGCTGCTCTTCAGTCACGTCACCATACGGCATCACAAAGATGTTGCCGCCGGTGGTTAAAATAGACTGGCTCCAGTCAGGCGATTCGGACGATTTCGCCACGTAACCGCGACCATCGGACAACGGCACGCCAAAATGCAGACGCAGGGCGTTCTGCACATCAAAGTCGATGGCCAGCACTTTGCTGCCGCCACGGGCGAGGGAATAGGCGAGGTTGGCCGCCAGCGTGGTTTTACCCACGCCCCCTTTGGGAGAACAAACACAAACTAACGGCATGAGGCAATTCTCTCCAGCAGAGGTTGCAGCAAAGTATCTTTCGATAAAGAGGTCACTGACGGCTCCGGCGCGGTGCTGAACAGCTGCTTGAAGCGCGGCAGATCGGCGGCCGGTTGCACCGGCGCAGCGGGCTGACGAGCCGGTGCAGTCTGCACGGGCGCAGCGGTGGGCAGCGAGGACAGGGACGCCATCAGCGGTGACGCGGCCGGGGCTGGCTGAGCAGCTGGTGCGGCGGCGGCTGGGGTGGCGGCGGCTGGGGTGGCGAAGGCCGGCTGAGCCGAGGCCAGCGGGTTCTGCGCCTCATTCACCGGGTTAACGGCCTGAGGCTCAGGTGCAGGTTCCGCCACCGGCGCGGGCTTCAGCGACGCGGATATGCTGTCCAGCAAGGAGGCACCCATCTGCGCTGCCGCCGGTTTCGCCACGAGCGGCGCCACGCTGTGCGACGGCGCGTGCGTAGGCGGCTGATGCGGTGGTTTTGGCAGCTGAACCGGCTGCACTGGCTGCGCGGCTTGTCCCAGCAGGGCATCCAGGCTGTCTTCGGCAATCGGTTGCGGCGCAGGCACATCGATACGCTGACCGTTGCCTAAAGCCGACTCTGCGCCATCATTCATTAACTGTTTGATGATCGCCCAATTGGCACTGTCTGAATTCTTCGTCTGTTCAGACATGTCCTTGAATTCGATATGGTTTGTTTGCGTTTTTTCTTTAAAACGCTGCAGGTCATCATAACTTTTCATGGGAATGATCGCGGAGAGTGGGGGGATTTCGCGGCAATATACCATACAATGTTAATATGCATCAGATTATTCTTATCGCCAGTAATGGTGCAGAAGAATCATTAATTAACTCTTCAGGATAAATAAAATAAATGATTGCGCAGGCTATCAATCAACTTTGTTATTATTTGCCTTAATTAAATAATTTCGTCAGGTTAATTAAATAGAATGACGATTAAAAGACAATGAATGATAAGAGGAAATAGCCAACTTCTTTGAGTTTAGCAATACGTTAGGGGAAGTAATCAAAGTTTATGCTGGCAAGCGGTGAAGTTTGACATAAGTCACCTTTGACTGGCCCTGAACCCCTACTTTATCCGGTGGTCCTGTTCCTCCCAGCCTTTTGAACTGACCATTGGTCCTAAGCGCAATCGCCTGAGCAATCGCTACTCACGCCTTATTTCTCTTATAAATTCGTCTGCTACGCACAGATAAAAAAAGGGCGAATCGATGATTCGCCCTTCTCGCTTATGGCCGGACCTCAGTTACCGACCGGTTGACCTTCATCCTGATCGACGGCGAAGCAGGCTATCTGCTGGTCGCCATACTGCTTGAGCTGCGGTTGCAGCTGGGTGCAGGGACCAAAACGGCGGCGGCAACGGGCGTTAAACGCGCAGCCCGGCGGCGGATTCAGCGGGCTTGGCAGCTCGCCGGTCAGCTTGATGCGTTCGCGACGCTCGTCCGGGTTCAGACGTGGCGTCGCAGACAGCAGCGCCTGGGTGTACGGATGGCGTGGGTTCGCAAAGATCGCTTCTTTACTGCCCCGCTCCACGCAGCGTCCCAGATACATCACCATCACTTCATCCGCGATATGCTCCACCACCGACAGGTCGTGGGAAATAAACACGTATGACAGCCCCAGCTCCTGTTGCAGATCCATCATCAGGTTCAGCACCTGCGCGCGCACCGACACGTCCAGCGCCGATACCGGTTCATCGGCAATCAGCACGTCCGGATCCAGCATCAGGCCACGGGCGATGGCAATACGCTGACGCTGACCGCCGGAGAACATATGCGGATAGCGATCGTAATGCTCGGTTTTCAGGCCGACCTTGGCCATCATCGCCAGGGTTTTCTCGCGGCGCTCGGCTTTGCTCAGGCTGGTGTTAATCAGCAGCGGCTCTTCAAGGATCTGGCTGACCTTTTTACGCGGGTTCAGCGAGCCGTAGGGGTTCTGGAAGACGATCTGAATTTTCTGGCGGCGCAGCTTCTGGGCCGCCGGATCGTGCTTCAGCAAATCCTGTCCCTGATAGAACAGCTGGCCTTCGGTCGGCGTTTCAATCATGGTCAGTAAACGGCCCAGCGTGGATTTACCACAGCCTGACTCGCCTACCACCGCCAGCGTTTTGCCGCGCTCCAGATTAAAGGAGACGCCGTCCAGCGCCTTCACCAGACGCTCCTGACCAAACAGCCCTTTCTTCACCGGGTAATGCTTTTTCAGATCGATCGCCTGCATCAGCAGCGCAGAGTTATGTTCAGGCTTCATAAGTTGGTCTCCCGGCATCATCCAGAGGGTAATGACATTTGGACTGACGCCCCGGAATATCACGTAATTCAGGTTCTTCAACCCGGCAGCGGTCGTTGGCATACGGGCAACGCGGGTTCAGCAGACAGCCCTGCGGACGGTCATATTTGCCCGGCACCACGCCCGGCAGTGACGCCAGACGCGCCTTGTCAGCGGCAAACTCCGGCAGCGCACGCAGCAGCGCCTGAGTGTACGGATGGCGTGGCGATTTGAAGATATCAACGGCCTTACCGGTTTCCACCACCTGCCCGGCATACATCACGATGATGTGGTGCGCGGCTTCGGCCACCAGCGCCAGATCGTGAGTGATCAGGATCAGCGCCATGTTCTCCTGCTGTTGCAGCTCAAGCAGCAGCTCGATGATCTGCGCCTGAATGGTCACATCCAGCGCGGTGGTGGGCTCATCGGCAATCAGCAGTTTTGGCCGACAGGCGATGGCCATCGCAATCATCACGCGCTGGCTCATCCCGCCCGAAAGCTGGTGCGGATAGACATCCAGACGCGACGACGGATCGGGGATGCCGACCTGGTTAAGCAGGTCAATCGCACGCTGGCGACGGGTTTTCTTGTTGCCGCCCTGATGCACCTTGATCGCTTCCATAATCTGGAAGCCCACGGTGTAACACGGATTCAGGCTGGTCATTGGATCCTGGAAAATCATCGCCACTTCCGAGCCCACCAGCTGGCGGCGCTCTTTCTCGGAGATGCGTTTCAGGTCGCGCTGGTTAAACTCCAGCTTTTCCGCCATCACTTTGCCGGGATAATCGATCAGCCCCATGATCGCCAGCGAGCTGACGGATTTACCGGAGCCGGATTCGCCGACGATGCCGACCACCTGGCCCTGCTCGACCTGATAGCTGATGCGATCGACCGCTTTAAACGGTGCCTTCTCGTCGCCGAAATGCACCGACAGTTTGTCTACAGTGAATAGTGCCATCTGGTGCCTCTACTGCTTGAGTTTCGGGTCGAGGGCGTCACGCAATCCGTCGCCCATCAGGTTAAATGCCAGTACGGTCAGCAGGATTGCGACACCAGGGAAGGTGACCACCCACCAGGCACTTTGCGCATACTGCAACACGTCGGAGAGCATGGTGCCCCACTCCGGTGTTGGTGGCTGCGCACCCATACCCAGGAAGCCCAGCGCGGCCATATCGAGGATCGCGTTGGAGAAGCCCAGAGACGCCTGCACGATCAGCGGTGCCAGGCAGTTTGGTAAAATGTTGATAAACATCTGACGGATCGGGCCGGCGCCGGCCACGTTGGAAGCGGTGACGTAATCGCGGTTAACTTCCACCAGCACCGCGGCGCGGGTCAGACGGATATAGTGCGGCAGGGCCACGAAGGTCAGCGCGATGGACGCATTGACGATCGACGGCCCGAAGATTGCCACCAGCACCAACGCCAGCAGCAGGCTTGGCAGCGCCAGCATGATATCGACCAGACGCATAATCACGTTGTCGGTGACACCGCCGACGTAACCGGCGATCAGACCGAAAATCACCCCGAGGATCAGCGACAGCACCACCACCAGACAACCGACCAGCAGCGACAGGCGGGCACCGTACATCAGACGGGACAGTACATCGCGACCCACGTCATCGGTACCGAGAATAAACTTCCAGCTGCCGCCATCCTGCCAGGCCGGCGGATGCAGCAACGCATCACGGAACTGTTCGGACGGCGCATGCGGCGCCAGCACGTTGGCAAAGATCGCAATCAGGAACATCAGAACCACGTAGACCAGGCCGATTACCGCGCCTTTGTTACGCTTAAAGTAGTGCCAGAACTCCTGTAACGGGGTCATGGGCTTTGGGGCAGCGCTCACGCTGCCTGGATCGAGTGCAGACATATCCTCGTCCCCTTATTTCTTGTGGCGAATGCGCGGGTTAACCACGCCATAGAGCACATCAACCAGCAGGTTGACCGCGATAATCAGGATGGCCACCATCAGCACGCCGCCCTGCACCACCGGATAGTCACGACGCTGAAGTGCGTCGATCAGCCAGCGGCCCAGACCCGGCCAGGAGAAGATGGTTTCGGTCAGGATGGCGCCCGCCAGCAGCGTGCCCACCTGCAACCCGATCACGGTCACTACCGGCAGCATCGCATTGCGCAGCGCATGGACCACAATCACCCGCATCCGCGTCAGCCCTTTGGCGCGCGCGGTACGGATGTAGTCTTCACCTAACACTTCCAGCATCGCCGAACGTGTCATACGGACGATCACCGCCAGCGGAATGGTCCCCAGCACGATGGCCGGCAGGATCATATGCATCACGGCATCTTTGAAGTCGCCCGGTTCGCCCCAGATCAGGGTATCAATCAGCATAAAACCGGTTAGCGGCTGACTGTCGTCGAGGAACACCGTATCGCCTATTCGCCCCGCGACCGGGGTCAGGTTCCAGTGCACCGACACCAGCATGATCATCATCATTCCCCACCAGAAAATCGGCATGGAGTAACCGGTCAGCGAGATGCCGACCACGGTATGATCGAAGATGGAACCGCGTTTAACCGCAGCCAGTACCCCGGCAGGGATGCCGACAGCCACGGCAAAAATCATCGCGCAGATGCCCAGTTCCAGCGTCGCTTTAAAGCGCGGAACGAATTCCTGCCAGACCGGGATGCGGCTTTTCAGTGAAATGCCTAAATCGCCATGGAGCACGCCATAGACGTAGGAGACATATTGTTGCCACAGCGGCTTATCCAGACCCATCTGGGCCAGAAGCTGCGCGTGACGTTCAGGAGACATTCCGCGTTCGCCGGCCATAATCAGCACCGGATCGCCCGGGATCATATGGACAAACGCGAAGGTTAACAGGGTGATACCAATAAACGTTGGGATGACAAGTCCCAAACGTCGGAGTATGAACTGCAGCATATTCCGGATTCTCTTTTGGTTCCCGCAGGCTCGTAGCCCGAAGGATTATATTTGCTCACATCTTGCCGCGGATATTCTCCGCCGCGACGCTTTTCAGGGCGCCGTACCTGGCATTGATTGAATGAATTCAATTAATGATGACTTCAGATGGTTAACATCGTCGGGAGCAGATTGAAGAACAAGGCGCGCGGTGCCCACCGCCCTCAACATGGCTTGATGCCAGGCGAAGGTGGCGAGCACCGCACAACGCAGTTATTCAACCGCGCATCAGGTTTCTTATTCCTGAATATCCACGTTCTCGAAGTGATGTTTACCCAATGGGTCAACCACGTAGCCGCTTACCTTCTTGCTCACCGGCTCGTACACCGTAGAGTGCGCGATAATCAGCGCAGGCGCCTGGTCGTGCATCACAACCTGAGCCTGTTTGTAGTATTCAATACGTTTGTTGTGATCGGGCTCAGCACGGGCTGGCTGGATCTGGTCTTCAAACGGCTTGTAACACCAGCGAGAGTAGTTGGAACCGTCTTTTGCCGCGGCACAGCTGAACAGGGTGGCGAAGAAGTTATCCGGATCCCCATTATCACCGGTCCAGCCCATCATCACGGTCTGGTGTTCACCGGCTTTAGCACGCTTCAGGTACTCGCCCCACTCGTAGGTGACGATCTTGGCTTTCACGCCAATTTTCGCCCAGTCGGACTGGATCATTTCAGCCATACGACGCGCGTTCGGGTTGTACGGACGCTGAACCGGCATTGCCCACAGGTCGATGGAGAAACCGTCTGGCATACCGGCTTCTTTCAGCAGCTCTTTCGCTTTCGCCGGGTCGTAGGTGTAATCCTTGACCGCGTCGTTGTAGCCCCACATGGTTGGTGGGATCAGGTTTTTGGCCGCCTGGCCAGCACCCTGATACACCGCGTCGATGATCGCCTGCTTGTTAACGGCCGTGATCAGCGCCTGGCGCACTTTCAGGTTATCCAGCGGTTTTTTCTCGGTGTTGAACGACAGGTAACCGACGTTCAGGCCTGGCATCTGCATCAGGTTGATATTTTTATCTTCCTTCATGCGGGCGATGTCAGCCGGGTTCGGGTACGGCATCACCTGGCATTCGCCTTTCTGCAGCTTGGCGTAACGCACGGACGCATCCGGCGTGATGGAGAACACCAGACGGTCGATTTTTGGCTTGGTGCCCCAGTACTGGTCAAAGGCTTTGTACAGGATGCGGGAGTCTTTCTGGTACTGCACCAGCTGGAACGGACCGGTACCGACCGGGTTCAGGTCGATTTTTTCCGGGGTACCGGCTTTCAGCATGTTGTCAGCGTATTCAGCCGACAGCACGGAGGCGAAGTCCATGCCGAGGTCGGCCAGGAACGGAGACTCAGGACGGGTCAGCACGAAGCGCACGGTATTGTCGTCCACTTTCTCGATTTTGCTGATCAGCTTCGGCATGTCCATGCCTTCGAAGTATTCGTAGCTGCCGCCAGAGACGCCATGATACTTGTTGTTCTTATCGAGCTGACGCTCGAAGGAGAACACCACGTCATCGGCGTTGAAATCGCGGGTTGGCTTGAAGTCTTTGGTGGTCTGCCACTTCACACCCTTACGCAGGTGGAAGGTGTAGGTTTTACCGTCTTCGCTCACTTCCCACTTCTCTGCCAGGCCAGGCTGGATTTCAGTGGTGCCGATTTTGAATTCAACCAGACGGTTGTAGATCGGAACTGAGCTGGCATCGTAAGTGGTGCCGGAGGTGAACAGCTGTGGGTTAAAGCCCTCAGGCGACCCTTCTGAACAATAAACAAGGGTTTTAGCCTGGACGCCAGCGGCAACGGTGAGAGCAATCAGGCTCAGACCTACCTTCAGCATCCCTGTTTTAGAAATACGCATGCTTCTGCTCCAATTGTGATGTGGTGTTGTGTGCACGTGCGCAAGACCCTGTATTTTTTTAGTGCGGTCTTTGCGTTGCCTTGCGGCGCTGGAGAAGGAAAGGATCGGTCAGGGGAGAAACCATCAGACTAATCCGCATCCTGTCTCGCTGAGGCATCAATTTGTCAACAGTTGCAAGGAACGTCAATACAACTGTCAGGTATTTACACAGAGTGTGAGAAACAGCAAGCAAACATAAAAAAAACCAATTGCGGGGTTTTTCAGAGGAAACGATTGATTGCAGCCCGTTTCACCGCACAAAGATAATGCCCACAACTTTAATCATGGCAATTTGCTCTAAAAAAAAACGATTAATTTAGTCGGCTAACTGGGTTATTTATGAACGATACGCTTTGCTTATATCAACTTAGCCAGCTAAATATGCTGCAACTGACGCATAAGAAATCAGCAACAACCCGGGATCGGTCATAAGCGGAACGCGGCGCGAAATAAGGGGATGAAACCAGACGGCAGAAGGGTTTCAGCGACTTTTTTTCCGTTAAAAATGGACAAATTTTTGTAACAGTCATTTTTCGCCAACAGGATTTTATGCTGCGGTTTTGCGGTGGGGAATTTCAGGCATAAAAAAGCCCGGAACGATCCGGGCTAATTGCAGGGGTTTTGCAGCCGATCAGGCTTTGTTGTCTGTCGTCGCCGTGGCCTGTTTCGGATCGGCACACCAGTTGTTTTTCTGATTGATGCCGCCGTCTGGCGAGGTATAACCCAGGCAACCGAGCAGGGTATCAAACAGCTCAACGTGGCGATGGGTCTTGCCGACGCGCTGCTGGGCTTTCAGCCGTTCAAAGGCGCTCTGGTTGTTCGGATCGGCCAGATACTTATCGGACGCCCAGACAATCATCGGCACGCGGAACTGCTCCGGTGGCGCCATATGACGCGGCGTGCCGTGCAGGTGCATGTTCTCGCTGATCGATTCGCCGTGGTCCGCCGCATAGAAGACGATGGCTTTCTTATCACGCAGCTGGTCGAACACGCTGTCGAGCACCGTATCGGTGTACAGCACCGAGTTATCAAAGGCATTGACCAACATCGCCTTGCTACAGGTGTCATCGACGCCCATGCATTCAGGCTGATAGCGGGCGAACTCACGCGGATAGCGCTGGGAATAGAGGTAGTGCGAGCCTTTGGTATGCAGCACCACCAGATGCTTGCCGTCAGGATGGCGATCCAGCGACTTTTTCAGCTCCGGCACCAGCAGCATATCGTCGACCGATTTGCCCTGATTCTCTTTCTCCGAGCCAATCTGCTCGCGGAAGGCGAAGTTATCCGCATTGGTGTTGTTGTAGAACCACACTTCGCTCTGCATGGCGAACAGCTCCGAGCTGAAGCCCAGTTCTTTCAGTACCGAGAAGACGTTCTGCTCTTTCAGGGTGCGGGCCGGGCCTTCATCGGTTCCGCCCTCACGCACAAACATACAGCGCAGCGACAGCTTGGTGGCGGTATCGCAGGACTCGCCCCGGAATGCCACCAGGTTCTTCTCTTTCGACAGTTTCGGCGTGGTATCGCGGTCATAGCCGAGGATGCCCATATGGTCCCAGCGGGTGGTTTCACCGATGACAAACACCACATAGGTGTCGTCCAGCCCGGCTGGCGCGGTGTAGGTAAACTGCTTCGCCGGATCCAGCAGGTCCTTGCTGTCCATCTTCTCGTCGTAGCTGGTATAGGCAAACAGCCCCAGCGCCGAAAGCCAGTTCGACGGCAGATAGGAGTGCGCCACCACGCCGCCATAGCTTGGCAGATCGACGTTGGTCAGCTTTTCATTGATGTTCTGCTGCTTATCGAGGAAGCGGATCGGCAACCAGACCAGCGCGACGGCCAGCAGCAGGATCAGCAGCGGTTTAATGCGGTGTCCCGGGGTTTTCAGCTGCTCAAGCAGGGTCAGGCGCAGCGCGTTGCACCAGATCAGCACTAACGGCACGATGCTGACGGACAGCATCCACAGGACGAAGTGGTAACCAATCACCTCTTTCGACAGGTCGGTATCGGTGGTCATCACCGAGGCGACGATGCCGTAGCCAATAACGACGTTAAAGAAGCTCATATAGTAGCTGGCGGCGACCGAAATAAGCACCAGCGCGGTGGCGGTAATGCGCCAGAACACCTTGCCGCCGAGCGACAACAGACGCATCAGGAAGAAGGTCAGCAGGACGATTGCCACCACTTCCACCGCAGCAGAAAACCACTGCATGGCGTTAAATTGGGCCAGAAAGGGATCAAAACGACGGTAAAACACCGGTATATTCAAAAAGATACCGATGTAAAATGCCAGCATCAGCGAGAGCTTCTGCTGTGTTAGAGATTTAATAAAATTCATTCAACCTATTTCCCGGTGTAACAAAAACGGATCTTAAACGCTAATCAGACCGTACCGTTACGCCAGAGTTCGGAAAGCAGGTCGATTATCCCCAGGTAAAATCATCACCCAGGAACGTCAAAGCGAAGGAGCCCCTCCGCACAAGCCGCGTAGTTAACCACAATACGCGCCCGTTTTCCCAAAAATCGTTCAGAAAAAGCTCAAAACCGGAAAAAATCGGCGTCAATGACGCAGGGTCCACCTGCCCAGACTCAAGTCATTGGCGTTGTGGCAAGGCAGCAAAAGGCCTTATCCCGATGAGCTTACATGAGTAAGTGATTCGGGTGGCTTCTTGCAGCTAACGCCGCCACAGCGTCAAGGACGCAGAGTATGCTCAGATCCCGCTGAACCAGTTGTATCCTTGATCCTCCCAGTACCCGCCGGGATTCTCATTGGTGACAAAAATGGCCCCAATATGCTTGGCATTCTTAAATCCGAGCTTAGTCGGCGCGCGCAGACGCAGCGGATAACCGAAATCCGGCGGCAGCGGCTTTTTGTCAAAATCTAACGCGAGGATGGTTTGCGGATGCAGCGCGGTGGGCATATCCAGGCTGGAGTAGTAGCGATCGTCACACTTAAAGCCGACGTATTTGGCCGTCAGATCGGCCCCCACATGCTGTAAGAAGGTTTTCAGCGGCACGCCGCTCCACTGGCCGATAGCGCTCCAGCCTTCAATACAGATCAGCCGGGTGATCTGCGCACTCTGCGGCAGCTGCTTTAGCTGATCCAGCGTCCAGGGCGCTTTCTTCTCCACCTTGCCGGACACTTCAAGCCGGTAGTCGCTGATATCGATATCCGGCACGTTGTACTCAGGGTAAAAGGCGTTGAAGCGGAATGGCCGGGTGATCTGCGCTTCGCTGTAGGTTTGCGCCAGCTTATCGCCGCTGAACAGCCAGGCCTGTACCCGATCGTTCCAGCGCGACATCGCCCACAGCGCTTTATCCACCTGATCGCCGTCCTGCAGGTTGCAACCGGTCAGCATCGACACCGCACCCAGCGTCAGGCCCGATCGCAGGATCAACCGACGCTGCAGATTCACCAGCTGTTTGCGCTGATCCGGCTCAAGGATAATTTTGGGTTTGTCACTCATCGGTGGGTGTCTCCCTGCGGCCACCGGTGATCATCGCCGGCAGCGTTTTCGGCACCAGCAACACCATCACCACATGCACCACCCCAAACAGCATCACGCCGCTCATGGCAAAGAAATGGACGTAGCGGGCAATATCAAAGCCACCGAACAGGGCGACCAGCTGGCTGAACTGCACCGGTTTCCAGATCGATAACCCGGACAGCACCAGCAGCGCGCCCAATATCAGCACGCCCACATACAGCAGCTTTTGCACCGCATTGTAGTGCCCCTGCTGGTGCGGCAGCTTAAAGCGCAGCGCCTGGCCGATATCACGCAGCACCGACGCGGGCGTAAAGGGGAAGAAGCGACGACGAAAATGCCCGCTGAACAGCCCCCACAGCACATAGATCGCCGCGTTGACGAACAGCAGCCACATCACCGCCAGATGCCAGGCGATATTGCCGCCCAGCCAGCCGCCAAGGGTGAGGAACGCCGGGAAGGTAAACGAAAACAGCGGCGAGGCGTTATAAATGCCCCAGCCGCTCATCACCATGCCAACCATCACCAGCACGTTCAGCCAGTGACACAGGCGGACGGGCCATGGATGGACCCGTTTTTTTGCAGAAGCCGGCATGGTTTCTCCGGGTTACATTGGCGGCGTCAGGCCGTCTTTACCGGCAGAAATGCCGCGTGCCACGATGTTGCCCTGCGCATCTTTCATGCCGAACAGCACCACTTTGGTTCCGGCTTTCAGCAGGCTCTTATTGCCCGGCTCAATCAGCACCACCGGCACGTCGTCAGGCACGATCACGGTTTTTTCCATGTCATGCACTTTGACGGTCAGAGTGTGGCCGTTGCTGTTAACCAGCTTGCCGACGGTGCCGTTGGTCATGGTGTTGATTTTGCCGTCCGGCGATTCAAACGGGTTGAAGCCTTCACCGCTGCCACGCAGGCTTGGCGCAAAGACGTGCACTTCCAGCGCTTTCAGCTCGCCATTGGCCATCGGAACCGCGGCGGTGCCGATAAAGCTGTCCGGTTTGATATCGCTCATTTTGGCTTTGCTGACGCTATTGACCTTGGTCTGGTCGGTGATTTTTACATCCAGCTTATCGCCCTGACGGGTGGTGATCTGCACCGCAGAATCGCTGACCGAGTCGATCGTTCCGCGGGTAGGCTTGATAGTGGTATCTGCAGCGAAAGAGGTGCCGCTGACCAGCAGCGTGCCGAGCAGCAGGGCTGCAATACGGGACTTGATCATGTGTCTCTCCTGAGAAGGATGCTGTGTGTCGACTAGTTAGGGTGCTAAGTAAGCGTAAGCGGAGAACAGGAAACTACCAGGGAGATTGCGGTTTTTTTGTATTTTAAAACGTTACGGGCCGCGCATCCCCGGCCACAGAGCGGGCCGGGGGGCATTTATACCATCAAATTAGTTGATGATATTCAGGGTCACGTCGATGTTGCCACGGGTTGCATTAGAGTACGGGCAAACGATGTGCGCAGCGTCGACCAGTTTTTTGGCTTCCGCTTCGTCCATGCCTTCCAGATGAATATTCAGTTTGGCTTCGATACCGAAACCGGTCGGGATCGCGCCGATGCCCACTTCGCCTTCAATAAAGGCGTCTTTCGGGATAGCGATTTTGTCGCGACCGGCCACAAATTTCATCGCACCAAGGAAGCATGCAGAGTAACCGGCAGCAAACAGCTGCTCTGGGTTAGTCGCTTCGCCGCCTGCGCCGCCCATTTCTTTCGGCACGCCCAGCTTAACGTCCAGCACGCCGTCGGAAGAGGTCGCACGGCCGTCACGGCCACCGGTGGCTTTAGCTTTTGCGGTATAAACTACTTTTTCGATAGACATGGTGAAACTCCTGTTGAGTGCTTTATACGCGATTAAATCGCGCGCTATTTATATAACAAAAAGAATCGATACTGATTTTAGTGCATCCGCGCTTACCCGTTAAGGTTGTCGCGCAGCGTTTCCAGTCCGGTTTTCAGCGAGGTCAGCGTATCGCCGTCACACGCCGTGGCGCAGAACACCGACTCAGGGATGTTCTCGGCCTTACGGCGCAATTCAGCGCCCTGCTCCGTTAAGGTCACCACCACCTGGCGCTCATCTTTGCGTGAACGCTGGCGATTAAGCAGTCCGGCGGCTTCCAGTCGTTTCAGCAGCGGCGTTAAGGTCGCGGAATCAAGGAAAAGACGCTCGCCAATCTCGGAGACGGTGACGTCATCCTTCTCCCACAGCACCAGCAGCACCAGATATTGTGGATAGGTGACATCGAGCTGGGTCAGCAGCTGCCGGTAAAGCTTGTGGAGCGCCAGATTGGCGGAATAAAGCGCAAAGCACAGCTGTTGATCAAGCAACAGTGGCGAGTCTTTGGCTTTTTTGTCATCTTTATCTTTCGTCATGACCAAAAATATAAATAGTGCACGATATATTTGCAAGCTAATTTCTATCTATGGGGGAAAACGGATGGATTCACTGGAAGAACAGGCACGGCGATATGCCACCAAAGCCCACGCGGAAGCGGGCCAGCGCCGCAAATATACCGATGAACCCTATATCGTTCATCCGGCGGCCGTGGTCGAACTGGTCAGAAGCGTGACCGACAACGAAGTGATGCTGGCGGCCGCCTGGCTGCACGACACGGTTGAGGACACGCCCTCCACCTTAAATGACATCAGCAACTTCTTCGGCCCGGAAGTCGCGGAGCTGGTCGAGATGCTGACCGACTGCCCGCCGGCGGACGCCAAAAACCGCGCCGCGCGCAAAGTCGCCCATTTCCGCCACACGGCCAAAGCCTCGGCGGATGCGCAGACCATCAAGCTGGCGGACATCATTGATAACACCCGCTCGATAATCCATTTCGATCCGCATTTTGCCCGCGTCTATCTGGTCGAAAAACGCGTGCAGATTTCGCTGCTGACCGACGGCAATGCCGACCTGTGGAAGCAGGCGTCGATCATCATCGAACAGGGCATTGAGCAGCTGACGCAGGCACCGCATCATGTACCGGCTGACTGGTTTGCCCGCCAGCAGCAAAAATATCCCGTTAACAGTGAGAAAACGTCATGAATACCTGGTTTACCGAAGTGCTGGACGCACATGTCGCCATTGAAAACTGGCTGAGTGAAGGCAGCGGCGACGTCGGGGCGTTACTGGCTCGCTTCCCGGCGGCGTTTTCCATGATCGGGCTGAGCGGCGCGGTGCTGGATCACTCCAAACTGAGCCAGTTTTTCCGCGCCAGCCAGGCGGCAAAGCCAGGGCTGACGATCGCCATCGACGAGATGACGCTGGTCAGCGAATGGACCGACGGTGCCGTGGTCAGTTACCGCGAAATCCAGTCGCTGCCGGGTTCAGCGCCTACCCAGCGGCGTTCAACCGTGGTGTTCAGCCTGTCTTCTGCCGGCATCGGCTGGCGGCATCTGCATGAAACACCTATAAGCGGTTAATTATCAGTGCTATAAGCTCAACTCCATCTTTGCTAGCTTGATTGCTAGCAATATTAAGCCTACGCTTACGCCTGTCTTAACGCGTGAGAGAGGTCATGATGGATTTTGTAAAAAGAACGATTGAGCTGGCAATGCAGAACGTTGAAGAAGGTGGCAGACCGTTTGCCACGGTGATTGTACGCAATGGCGAGATCGTGGCCGAAAGCGCCAATAAAGCCGCGCAGAGCCACGATCCGACCGCTCATGCTGAGATCCTGGCGATCCGCGAAGCCTGTAAAAAGCTGCAAACGGAAAATCTCTCCGACTGTGAGATCTACATTCTGGCCAGCCCGTGCCCGATGTGCCTGGGTTCGCTGTACTATTGCAGTCCGAAGCAGGTGATTTACATCACCACCCGCGAAGAGTACGTGCCGTTTTACCGCGACGATCGTCAGTACTTTGAGCTGGAGAACTTCTATCAGGAATTTGCCAAGCCGATCGCGCAGCGTCGCCTGCCAATGAAGCATCAGCCGGACGTTCAGGCACTGGACGTGTATAAGCGCTGGAAAGAGCTGAACCGCCCTGCCGAATAAGGCGTGGAGACGTCAGAAGAAACGGATCCTGCGGTGATAAGGTGGGAACCGACCAAGAACGGAAACCGACGCGTGCGGTTTCCGTTTTTTTTATTACTGGTGGTAGAAGATGTCGCCGGATTCAGCCTGCACGATTTTGCCATCGACTTTGGTGAACAGCACATAGTTGCCGCCCATATAGGTCCAGGCCGTGCCGTCTGCCGGTTTTGGCAGGTTACGGGTTTTCCAGTCCACGACTTCATACTTCTTGGTGCGGTAACGGTCGGGGATCACGCTACCGATGTTGAAGCGCTGGAAGTCCGCGAAGAACGTTTTGATCGCATACGGGTGCGCCGGATCGGGCTTCTCAACGGCATCCTGATTGTGTTCCGCAGGCGTTTGCACGTCCGGGGTCTGACCTGGTGTGGTCACGCCCTGATTATCCTGAGAGGACGGCGTGCCGGTGTCCGCATCTGACGGGTCAGCGGCGGTGGCCGGATCCTGCGTGGCCGGTGCCTGAGCCGCCGGGTCGGTCTGAACTTGCTGAGCCTGCTCGCCTTCTGCATACGCAGTGGACATCACCGGCAGGGCTCCCATCAATACAGCGGATAACAACACGATCTTCGACTTACTCATAATTTCTCCAGATTGAACACCGTCAGCCCTGAGGCGTACTGATCAAATTCTACAAAATAATCGGTTCTGTTTTTACTCTTTTTGCACGTCAGGGCCGTGGAAACGCGCACGCTCGCAAATTTGCTGTAGAAGATAAAGCGTTCGCGGCTGGAAGGCACAGAAATTTTGTAAAGAAAATCCGGTGAAGGGCTGTGTGCCAGGGTTATTCAACGCCGGGCAGCAGCCGGGTAACGATGCAGCCTGGCGATAAAACTTGCAGATCGATCAATTCCTCTCCATCATCAACTCAATTTCTTCGATTTTTGAGTTGAAAAAAATGAAAATCAAAAGACCGTCAGACGCGCTGAATATCAATGAATTAGCCAATGTCTTCGGCAATGGTGAAAACCTGTCGGCCTATATTGAGTTTATGAAACCGGTCGATGATAAGGGGCGCTACCTGCACTGGGATTCGCTGCGGCACCGCATCCCAAAACAGCTTGATCCTGAACTGGTCTGGACCTTTGTGAAGCATGCCCGCCGGAGCGGTGGCCGGACATTGCCGCTGACAGACAAAAACGGCAGCAAGGCGCAGCTGTACGTCACCGATTTTATGCAGAAAACCTGCAGCCAGGTCGACAGACTGACCTCCTCTTCCGCCGAAAATGAGCTGTTAAAGGGCCTGGAAGAGAGAAGCTACTTTATCAAAGACCTGTTTGGTGAAGAGTCGATCTCCTCCAGCCAGCTGGAAGGTGCGGCGACCACCACCCGCGTGGCTCAGGAAATGCTGCAGATAAAAAGGGAGCCGAGAGATGAAAGCGAAAGGATGATTTTCGGCAACTACCGCATGATGCAATTTGTCGTTCAGCAGGCGGGACAAAAAATGACGGCCGGGCTGCTGAAAGAAATTCACGCCATCGGTGTGCGGGATATCAACGACGCGCAGTATAAACCCGGCGACTTTCGCGATCACGATGACATCGTGGTGGAAGATACGCTGTCGAAAGACGTGATCCATCAGCCGCCCAGCCATACACAGCTTGATGAGTATATTGAGACATTGTGTCACTGGGCTAATGAACCGCACGAGAAAGACGTAACGGGTTCCTATATCCATCCGTTGCTGAAAGCCTGCGTGCTGCATTTTATGATTGGCTACATTCACCCCTTCTGCGATGGCAACGGCAGGACGGCACGCGCGCTGTTTTACTGGTACATGCTCAAGTGCGGCTACTCGGCCTTCCGGCATATCTCAGTCAGCCGTTTGTTGAAGGAAGCACCGGTCGCCTATGGCAAGGCCTACCTGCAGACCGAAACGGATGATTTCGACCTGACGTATTTTGTGAGCCATCAGTGCGAGACGGTCGCAAAGGCGGTTGACGCATATATCACGCACATCAAAGAACTGATCCGCATCCGATCGGAGCTGGATGCCTGGCTGTGGAGCAATGAGTCGGTCAAAGACCTGAACGCCCGCCAGCAGCAGATCATGAGCGTGGCCATTGCGCACCCAGGCAGAATATTCTCGCTCGGCGAAGCAATGGAGAATCTGAAGATTTCCTACAACACGGCCAGAACGGATTTCCAGCAGCTTGCGAAGTTGGGGCTGCTCAAAGCCCACAAGGAAGGCAAAGAAACCGTGTTTATCGCACCAAAAAACAGCAAACAGGCGAAGAAATGGAGCGACGCCGAACCTGATTTACCTAAAACGACCGGCTGGTAATTCAGTGGCTTAGCGGACCTGATGGCAGGCAAGAACAGCCCGATTGCTCGGGCTGAATGACAGTGACTTAATGAACCGGCAGCAGCGTTTCGCCTTCAATCATGGCTAACCCCTCGCTGGTGCGGATAAAGCGCGGTGCTTTCAGGTCTTCAGTCAGAACGTAGAGCATATCGAAAAGCAATTCGGTGATCTGCTCTGCCTGCTCCTGCGGTTGCCGCTGGCTGAGCAACACCAGCGCCAGCGCAGAACAATAGCCACAGAGCGTTTCCGAGTCGCTGGTCAGCGGACTGATATAGCCGCCAGACTGCACCTCATCGACCGTGAGCTGTTCAATCAGATAGTCAGGTAAAGGATAGGTTAATACCACCTTTAGCACTTCCAGTCCGGCGAACAGGCGGCCACAAAGCGCCATGCGCTGTTCCTCAAAGTCATTCTCAATTAATGCATCGCCATAACAACGACAAATATCCAGTATCTGGAATAAGTCCAGAGAGGTATTTACCGGTAATTTCAACAGCGCTGGAATACTCAGATCAAAAATTGAAGATTCAGATGTGAAATCATCGTAGCCGTTTGTGTTACTGTATGCCGTAGCCATATTCGTTAGCTCCTTTAACGTTTGTGGTCAGACGCCTCGATTGTGTGATAGCACTTTCGGGGCGTTGCTATTTGTTACGCGGGGTAATGCGTAACAGGCGTAGTGTCCTGTATGCATATATAGTGAGTCAAATGAAAACTGAGTGAAAAACACTCAAATTTGAAGGGTTAGAAGTGGCTAGCAAAAAAATGTATTGAGAGTGGGTGTTGCAGGGTTTTTGTAAATACTCCTGAGTTAAAGACAGTTTAATATGTTAATAATTTCTCAGGAGTAATAGAAATTATTGGAATATATCCGTTAATACTGGTTTCCAGAACAAATCGGGAGATGGGTATATCCAGCCTTATCTGCCATATAAATCGGCGCACAGGTCGGCTTTCTCGGTTCCAGCTTTGAAGCGTCATCATTTTGAGCAGGTTGGGAATCTACTTTCTCGCTGTGTATCGGTTTTTTCACACTGGTTTTCTTAGGAGGTGACGGTTTAATGCGTGATTCTGGAATCGGTTGTTGGATACTTCGAGTGCCATAGCCTGAACAGAACCGCTTAGACTGGCTCAAGCTGCCATCGTTACAGATGAAACCCCCTTCAGCAGTACAGTGAGAGATACCGCCCTTTGAGCCTGAGCAAGGTTGCCGCCCACGCGCAGCTTCAGCTTGCATGGTGACCAACATCATCAGGGCGAGGAGAGAGAGTATTTTTTTCATTCATTATCCTTAACGTAAAAAATCAACAAACCAGTAGAACACTGTACGCATAAATGATTGTGCTACATGAGCCTGAGCGGGAACTATCGGGCTTTACTTCTCTGATGCTATACGGCGTACCGTCATCAAAAACTCAAGGGCCGTTGTCTCCCACAGCTCTGGTGAGAAATCATGCCCGTACCTCTTCTCGAACTCATCCTCTACGCCATCACCATAAGCGGTAATGAAATCATCGACTTCATCAATAAGATCTTTCAACATCCAGTCCATAAATCTATTTTTATAGAGTTTTATGATCCCTTCCATAGATTCTTCACCGTCATTGATGAGGTCGTAATCTTGATTGAAATAACCGAATATCAGTTGATCAAGCAAATTGAATTTTTGCATTGTGTTCCTTATGCATCCGGAAAGGCGGTGAGAATATAATAAGGCTTACCGTTGTACTTTTGAAACTCGATAACGACCCTGACATTTTTCAAAATCATTCTTTGACTGCTTCCACGCCTGAAACCATAACCCAGGACTTCATTTGTCGGGTAACGAATGGTGAGCCTGGCCTCGGGCCGTCCTCCAGCCAATACGGACTTTATCGATGATTTATTGATAAAAATCGCTCTTGAGATGGCATCCTCAGCTATGCGCACATCTGAAAATGTAGAGGAGAACTGCAATCGTTTATTTGTTTGAAATCTGGCCAAAAGGTCACTGTCACTCTTGCCGATATGCATGGAAAGGGTATGTCCGCCTGGCTTGAGATTAGTCGCTGACTCATGCTCTCTCAATCTGATGCGGCCAGCCCTCACCGCTGCAACGCGGGTAGCTCCAATCGCCAATGCGAATCCTAATGGCACGGCGATATCCACGGTAAGCCCGATCTTCAACGCAGTATCGTCGTCAGCACCGAAAGCTTTTGCCATCGCAGTAGCAGCTTTATAGGTGGCTGAGCGAGTATTATTTCCCGTAATAATCTGATTTGCAGCGGTATTAATACCATCAAGGCTGTGCGCTCCAACCACAATACATCCGGCTTTGGTTAATCCTGTCGGCTCAGGAGCGACACACAGAGCCGTCGCCCCCACAAGCTCCAGAGTGCCCATGACGAGTCCAAGGCCGCCAAATAAACGATTACTGAGAGTTTCACCTTCTGTAACGGACCTGTCTGAGAGTGCAGCTGCGAGCTGCACCGGGGACATCACGATTTTGACACCATTTTCCATAACTTCATCCCTGTTGGTTAAAATACATCCTGCTGCGTAGTATCCCTAGGATGACTGAATAAGATCCAGTTTAAATTCTAAAAAACATGATAACGCACTCAAATTAGGGTGCATTTTTAGGTTACTTGCTTAAGTGTCTTTCCAGGATTCCGAATGAAGACTGCAAGAATTTTACTCAATATTAAAATCGTCAAACGCTGATAAAAGAAGGTTAAACATTGATTAATCGCTGGCACTGCCTGCGATCGGCATAAATCATGAGAAATAAGCTTTTTCAGCACTCAGAGTGTAAGAAATTTCTGTCCAGCTTAACTTTATTAAAAAATAGGGCAGATGAATGTTGTTTAAAAAAAAGGCGATATTTAGTTAAAAGTTAACTAAAATTCATGGATCATTTCATTTAAAACCATTTAATTCAGATAGTTATGGATGTGTTGAAATATTTCATCGGGGTATTGATTAGAAATCCTTGATCGGATACTGTTAGTGTCAATGAGATAATCCCTAAAGGATATTGATGCTTCATAACGACGTCGTTATTAATGAAGGTTTAAGATTTCCTTCATCTCAATGAGATTTTAAAGAAAGATATAGAATTTTAAGTGTTAAAACAGGGTGTTAGAAGATGGTGCTGGTCTTTTTAATCGATGAAACCAAAAACTGGTGAAAAAATGGAAATTTTGGACACGCTTAACGATCTCTCTGCAAAAATTAAACAACAGGCATCATTGATTAAAACTGAAGAGGCAACAAAAAGTGCCTTCGTAATGCCATTTATTAACAAAGTTCTTGGTTATGATGTTTTTGATCCAACAGAAGTCATACCTGAATACATTTGTGATGTTGGCACCAAGAAAGGCGAAAAAATAGACTTCGCAATAATAAAAAATGGTGAAATACAGATCCTTATTGAATGCAAAAAAATTGGCGAACCATTAAACATTAACCATGCATCTCAACTTTTCAGGTATTTCCATGTAACTACAGCACGCATATCTATATTAACCAATGGACAGGTTTATAAGTTTTTCACAGATCTAGACTCCCCTAACAAAATGGATGAGAAACCATTTTTAGAGCTTGATTTAGATTATATTGATGAGAACGTCGTCCCTGAGATTTTCAAGCTGACTAAAAGTGCATTTGATGTTGATTCAATTGTAAACGCTGCTGGTGAACTAAAGTATGTCAGTCAAATTAAGAAAATAATCTCATCGCAATTTATAAATCCTGATGATGATTTTGTACGGCTAATTGCATCGCGAGTATATGAGGGTGTGCAAACCCAGAAAGTCAGGGAGCTTTTTTCAGCACTTACCAAAAAATCGCTGACACAATGGATGACTGACCAAGTTAATGAAAGACTGAAATCAGCCCTCAACAGTACAAAAATTGTCGAGACAAAAACTGATGTTGAGAAAACTACCAATGATGATATCTCAACTGCAGAAGAGAATAATGATATTGTCACAACCGCAGAAGAGATTGAAGGTTTCCATATCGTTAAGTCAATAATCAGAACGACTCTCTCACCGGAGAGAATTGGGTTCAGAGATACTAAAAGTTATTTCGGCATACTCATTGATGATAACAACAGAAAACCAATATGCCGGCTTCATTTAAATAGAAGCCAGATGTATATTGGATTGTTTGATGATAACAAGAAAGAAATTAGACACCCTTTGAGTAATATTGATGATATATTCAATTTCTCAGAGGAATTGATTACAGCCGCTAAGTTATACTTATAAATATCCGGCCAGGCGCGGATATAAGATGAGTCATGTGAACTCAGAGTTAGGCGAAATCCTTAAGGCTACTCTCTAAAGGTGTAGCCTCCAGAGAGCGTTGACTTTACTTATTCTGGTAAAGATCCCAGCGGTTGCCATACAGGTCTTCAAATACAACAACTGTACCGTACTCCTCTTCGCGAGGTTCCTGGCAGAATTCCACCCCCTTAGCTTTCATGGCGGTGTAGTCGCGCCAGAAGTCATCAGTCTGAAGAAAAAGGAAAACACGTCCGCCACACTGGTTGCCGATAAAGTTTTCCTGCTTCTCGTTTGATGCGCGAGCCAATAGAAGATTACAGTCGCTGTCCGGGTTTGGTGTAACGACTACCCAGCGTTTTCCTGGCTGCGGTGTATCCTCAACGAGCGTAAAGCCCAGTTTTTCCGTGTAATACGCTATTGCCCGATCGTAGTCATCAACAACTATGGCCACATATCCCATGCATCGCTTCTGAGTTCTCATTTCTGCTCCACCAGGTTTCAGGCATACATGCCCGGAGAGTTCTTTTTATCATAAACAAACCTCATTCTGCGTTTAGATTGTTCAGAGTCTCTTCACCCGTCCCAGAGATGAAGGTTGCTGAAGGAAAACTCTCCTGCCCAGCAATGAGACTGCTCTTGTCACCCTTAAAGAAACACGGACAGCCAATTTGATCCTATGGACTTTCTTAACACTGCGCTGTGAGGGGCTTTGCAGGCATATGTCCATTTCCCCTGCTTAACCAGATTGGAAAAAAATTTCCCATGCAAGCGCATTATAAAAAAATGATTAAGATCATGGAAAAATACGCCCGCACGTTTCTTTACCCGGCCATTTACTGTCTGTTTACAGAGTACGCGTGATAATCAGCTACCTCTTTATCATTTATTTCGAAAATACCAAAACAGAGAGCTTACAATGAAATTATCTGCATCTTCAAAACGAGTTATCCTAGCTTGTATGGTTGCGTCCGCTGCGTTGAGTCTCACCGCATGCTCAAGCAATTACGTGATTTCTACCGATGATGGGCACATGATTACTACGCACGGTAAACCGGTTAAAGATAACGACACCGGACTTATCTCATATAAAGATGCTGACGGGGTCACCCACCAAATGAACCAGAAAGACGTTAAAGAAATCATTGAAAAATAAATGAAAAGATTACTAATGCTACTGCTTATTCCCCTCTGTCTGACAGGCTGCGTGGAATATAAATGGGTTAAGGCTGATGCTAATGAGCAGCAGGAGGCGATGGCAGAAACGGCCTGCCAGGCTCAAGCACTACGGGATTTACCGCCAGATAACGTGGTTAGCGATAAATATACGTCTAAAAATAAGAAAGATAAGTCAACTGACACCAGTTATTCAACAAGTGACGTAAATGAAACTCAGCGTACTATCCTTGTTAAGGACTGCATGTTCAAGAAAGGATGGCAACAGATTGAAATTAAAAAATAATCGTTAAAAATGAGTTTTTTATTTGCAAACAAATGGCAGTCATTGTTCTCAGGGGGCTGCCTTTTCAGCAACTCAGTACTGCCCCCCTTTCCATACTCAACCCAAATTCTCACAAGTCACAATCTTCAAATTAACCTTCATGTCCTTATACCAAGGGGGTTGATATCCCGCACCTCGGTACTGCCCACGTCAGTGTTGTAGCCCCCCCGCCACTCTAGTCACCTTTAAAGAAAAACGAACAGCCAGGATCCGTGAATGAAGAATTTCACAGAAGCTTCCAATTGTAGATTGATCGATCTACAATCGATGTTCCCCCACAGGAGAACCTTATGAAAGCATCGGTTGGTAGGCCCAGAGAATTTGATCCAAAGGACTTTCTTAACACTGCGCTGGAGTGCTTCTGGCAGAAAGGATACCGGGCAACCTCGATGTCTGACCTTATGAAGGCATCAGGCCTGGCAAGCGCCAGCATCTACAAACTTTACCCGGATAAACGGGCTATCTATCTTGCTGCACTACAGCTTTATATGGATGAAGGAACATCCAGAGGCATGAAGCGTGATGCGGACTTGTCGCCAGAAGATGCATTGCGGGAAACGCTCGAATTTGTCGCCCTGTTCTCATCTGCTCCTGAAGGAGATAAAGGCTGCTTTACCATAGCCGCCGCCAGTGAACTCTTACCGGGTGATGAAGAGGTCAAAAACAAGGTGTCTGATAAATTTAATAAGATAATTAATCAATTAGAGACAATATTGACCAAAGGCCAGGCACAGCAGGTCTTTCGGCAGGATGAAGATGCAAGAGTAATGGCCGTAAGTATTTTCATGATGCTGGAAGGGATGCGTGTGTACGCAAAAATTCAGCCTGCAATTGAAGACCTCAGAAGGAGCAACGATTTTATCGTCAGGTCGGTGCTATCAAACAAGGTATCAACATGACAGAAGTCGGCACCATTGTTCAGCGTCATAAACGAAGACACACAATGGTGGTTCTTGAATACGAGAACGGCATCGCCCTGTGCGGCTGGATCAATAAAGGCCGGTTTTATAAAAGACGCTTTCCTGTGACTCATTTAAAGGTATGCGCGCCGTGGTCAAATTTTTGGCCTTTTACATGAAAGCGCTGAGCTACATCTACAACTGACGTTATAACAACTTTAAAACCGAACAGCTTTTAATGCCCTGAAATGAACAATCGCCCATCGTATCAACCCAGTCCGTTTATAGCTCATAACTTGCTGCATCAAACGAGTAACGTTAAGCGCGCAACTCTTCGTATGAGACCATGACATGCTCCTGAAAAGCAGGTCTCAAGGCGATATTTTCATAATACGCACGTAATCTGGATAAAGGCTTTCGGACGACATCTATATCGTAATAACGGTATAGCACGTGACCAAACTGGATGTCGGCCAGAGAAAAAGCATCTCCCGCCAGAAAGCGGTGTTTTTCGCACTGCGCTTCTGCAACTGAGAGGTAGTTTTCTAACTTCACCATCGCTTCAGCTATAGCTTGTTCGTCTCGGTTTTCCTGCGGTGTACGTACAACACGCCAAAACACAGGGAGATTAAATGCTGTCGCAACATTAATTTTTGACCATTCAGCCCATTTATCTATATTCGCTTTTTGTATGTCATCCGAAGGCCAGAAGCTTTCAGCACCATAGCGATTAGCGAGATAGCGAAGAATGGCTCCAGTCTCCCATAAGGGTGGAGCGGTACCATCCTGCAGAACCGGAACAGTCCTGTTTGGATTAAGTGAATAGTAAAAATCAGTCTCAGTCCCTTTATACTTATCCCCTATGTCGTGCCTGACGTACGGCAATTCCATTTCTCCAATGCACCACATCAAAGCCTGAACATTCGAAGACGTCTTGCGACCCCATACTGTTAGCATCTGGACTCCTTTTGGCATGACATTCAAGCCAGGTTACCACAAGGGTCCTTTAGCCTATTGAACAATTATTAATATAGGACTTTGGTATTGTTGGGGCTTAGAGCAGAACAAGCCCAATTTCATATGCATTAGTTTTAGCGACTCAATGATTACGATATATAGGCAGGACCGTGTTGGTTTAGTTATGTTGCACTGCAAGACGCAATGAAGGCATGATATCGCTTCACAGGAAATGAAGGGCAAGGTAATGGATAAGGACACGTTAGTTACGCTACTAAAATATAAACTGTGGGCGGATACAGCTACCCTCCAGTCGATACAGGAAACCGATGATTCAATCCATCCCGAGAAGCATCATCTGATGCTGAGGTTGATGAATCATATCTACGTAGTAGACAGAATTTTCCAGGCTAACATGACCAGCCAGCAACACGGATATACTGCCCTCAACACGCCAGAAACGCCATCAGTTGAAGAATTGCGAGTGAATATGCGCGAATGTACCGAGTGGTATATCGAGCGCGTGAGCGCCATGCAAGATGCCGATTTGGCTGAAGTTATCAGATTCCAGTTTGTCGATGGCGGTAAAGGTGAAATGAAGTCACTCGACATGATCAACCACGTGCTTTTCCATGGGACCTATCATCGCGGCGCTGTCGGATGGCTCATTTCCGAGTGCGGAGGCATTCCCCCCAAAGACGTGATGACCGTTTTTCTTCGGGATCATAATCACTAAAAGGAGAAAGTTAATGATTGTCCGGACATGGCACGGTTGCGTTCCGCTTAAACATGCAGAGGGCTTTGCTAAGCATCTCGATAAAACAGGTGTGGAGCATTCAAGGAGTGTCGAGGGAAATAAGGGCGCATTCGTGCGAAGAGAAACGCAGGACGGTTGGGAGCATTTTTTCCTTGCCACCTACTGGCAGAACCTTGAGGCAGTAAAGGCCTTCGCAGGTGAAAATTATCAGGTGGCAATGACATACCCTGATGACGAGGCGTTCGAATTGCTTTCCGATCCCTATGTGTTCCAGCATGAGGTTGAGGCTATCTCACCGCTTTAAGTGCAATTTTGGGTGACGTTATCAATCATCCGGATTGGAGAGTTCAGTACTTGCGCTGGCGTTATGCAAAATCGTTATTTCTTGCATAAGCAGTAAGCTTTATGAACCTAATGTCTGCCAGGAGCGAGAAGCTAAGCATAAAGCGGTATATGAGGCAGCTCAGCAACAAAATTAGAATAGGATGTGGTTCCAATGAAAGTGAACAATTGCCAGACTTGTGACCAGCCAATGAGTGCCGCATCAGAAACACTGAATCTTGATTGTGGTGGCGATTGTTCAAGTTGCATGGCTTGGCATGGTGATCCAGACGCTATCGAGGCTGTTGAAAGACTTACGGGTGAGAAGGTTGATAGCCGTGGGCGTACACATCATTCTTTTAATGTTAAAGGTCAGTTATGAGCGAAAAGCGGAAGTTAACCATCGTCATCAATGGCCCAGCAGTGAAGTAATTAACTAATCGGATGGTTACCCAAGTTGTCGCATCTCTCTCGGCCGAATCTTTTTAAAAAACTAATTTATAAAGGTAACTAAATGCCTGTCGCTGGTTGCCGATAACTCTGTCTGGGACAACCAACATGAGTCAACATCAATGAAACTTTCCACACGACTGATATCAGGCTTTACCGTTATGATTATCCTGCTGATAACCGCAGCCTCAGCAGGCATTTTTGGCCTGAATAAAATACATAATAAACTCAGTGAAATCGTTAATGTAAACCAGGATGAAACCCAGTTTGTGGTCACCATGACGGCGACCGTACGTGACCGGGCTATTGCTGTCAGAAACCTCGCCCTGCTCACGCGTCAGGATGACCTTAATAAAGAATGGGAGCGGTTTTTAACGCAGTCAGATATATACAGCAAAAATAAAGCCATGCTGAATGAATATTTTAACCGTGAACCAACCACCACAGATACCGAGACGCAACTACTGGCCCTGATCGATAAAAACGAGCTGGCTGCGATGCCGGCACTTAAAAAAGCGGCAGAGTTCGGAAAAGCTAACAATCCGCAGGAAGCTGCTCGCGTATTACTTGAAGAGGCAAGGCCGCTGCAAAGAGAATGGCTTGATAACCTCAATAAATTGACCGACTTTGAGTACAAACTGAATGGGCTTGCGGAGATGGATGCCCAGGAAACTTTCACAAAAATGCTCAGCCTTATCATCTTGATCAGCGGATTGTCCGTCGTATGCGGTGGCGTGCTGGCACTTATGATAACGCGGAGCGTGCTGCGGCAGCTTGGCGGGGAACCGGCTCTTGCACAGTCGGTTACGGCCACCATCGCTTCGGGGGATTTAAGCCAGGATATCAGGCTATCTAGTAAGGATACCGGCAGCCTGATGTACTCACTCAATGCCATGCAAGAGCGTCTGCGGGAAATCGTTAGTGAAATAAAGCAGAGCGCAGATTCAATTTCTCTCGCCTCTGAGGAGATTGCACTGGGTAATACGGAGCTATCTTCGAGGACAGAAGAGCAGGCCGCCGCGCTTCAGGAGACGGCTGCCAGCATGGAGCAGCTGACATCCACGGTAAGGCTCAATACGGAAAATGCCGCCGAGGCAACGCAAAGCGCCAGGCAGACCTCGGACAAAACCGAGCACGGTGGTCGTGCGATGAGCAAAATGATTGCAACGATGGGTAGTATTTCTGGCAGTTCTGCGAAGGTCGCTGAAATTATCAGCGTCATAGAAAGCATTGCGTTTCAAACTAACATTCTTGCCCTCAATGCCGCTGTCGAGGCCGCGCGCGCCGGTGAGCAGGGACGGGGGTTTGCCGTAGTGGCGGGTGAAGTCCGCACTCTTGCACAGCGCAGTTCAGTTGCCGCGAAAGAGATAAAGCAGCTTATTGATGAGTCGGTCGGCTTTGTCAGGGAAGGCTCTGCGGTTGCCACTGATGCCGGAAAAGTGATTGAAGAGATAATACTGTCAATTAACGGTGTTTCTTCCGTGATGAGCGAGATTTCTCTGGCCTCAGGAGAACAGACTCAGGGCATCATGCAGGTGAACGTCGCCGTCAGTCAGATGGAAAGCGTTACTCAGCAGAATGCGTCACTGGTAGAGGAGGCCTCTGCTGCAACTCAGGCTCTGGCCGATCAGGCCCGTGGTCTCAAGCAAATGGTTCAGATCTTCACTGTCTGAGGATAGGCACACACTGTCCGCATACATGTGAGGGGCTGGCCTGATAATTGACTCCGGGGTGCTGAAAAGCACCTTTCCCGTCCCTTTTAAGCTACCTGTAAAAACGGACATTACTCCATGTTGAGCCTTTTTTGAGGATTCAGAAGTTTGCTGACAGCTTTTAGAACTGATGAGGTCGGCTTAAAGACCAAAGGTTTGCAATGAGCGGAAAGTGGGCATCAAACTTAAGTCAGAATGCGCATAAGCGGGTTGTAACCAGGCACAGGGCATAAGCATGATACTTGTTGGGCCTGAAAGAAAAAGGCATCTCGAAAGGATGCCTGGCAGTGAACGGTCTTATAAATTGCTGTGGAGTCTTTGGTTTTTCACTGGTGTTGTCATTTTTTTATTTAGTTGCGCACAGCCTTTCAACCTGTAAGCGAACTTTTTTTCCCTAAGCCGAACTTACATCTTTATGTATCTGGTGTCACGAATTCCCTTCAACGACTTTTGAACCTGTGCGTGCCTGTGTGCGCAAGTAGATGACTGATGTCTTGACGTAACGCCACGAATTAACTTTTTCAAGGTGCCATGTGACTTACAGCTCTAGAAGAGCTGGATGAAAATAAAGATTTTTCTGGGTCCAATAACCAGTGAAATTGTCAGCTTTTGGCACATAGCAGACGTTTTTTTACCTGTAATCTATGCAGTCCACAGACTGCTTTCTGATGCCTCTATGCGTTATGAAGCCGCTAGATTTCGCTCCAAACCACTGTTACCCAGCTGGCGCCGTAATAGTTGAATTCACTTAACTCCGTTCAGCTCATTAAAGACTTGATGCTTCAGAAACTAACGTCCTAAGTCTCAGGAAAATAAAACTGGTCGCCATTCAGGCAGATGAGCGGCTTAACGTCACTCATTCAGCTAAGGGGACTTGCCAGACAAATTCGCCTCAATAATGCTGTATATAAAAACAGTATCAATTTAAGGAGGATTTTTATGCGTGACGTACAGACAGCAATTGCCTTATCGCCGGATCATCTGCAGAGGGCAGCTCTATGAAACAGGCAGTCTGTTCTGCGGAACTCACTCTGCTCTGGCCACCCATCTTTACGCCCAGAGTCCGCGTGCCACTCTACGCGGAGCCCTGCGCGGCCGGCTTCCCCTCCCCTGCACAGGATTACGTCGAAAAGAGCTCGACCTCAACGAGCTCTGCATTCGCCGGCGCGCGTCGACTTTTTTCGTGCGCGCCAGCGGCAACAGCATGCAGGATCTCGGCCTGTTTGATGGCGACGTCATGGTGGTTGATCGGGCAGAAGAAGCCGCGCATCACGACATCGTCATCGCGGAAGTAGATGGCGAATTCACGGTTAAGCGCCTGCAGCTGCAGCCGTGCCTTGCGCTGCTGCCCATGAACCCGGCCTACCCCGTTATCTATCCGGAAGAGCTGCAGCTGCTTGGCGTGGTCACATGGTTTTTTAACAGTGCGCGCGCGCGCCGGAGGTAACCATGTCTATGTTTGGATTAGCCGACGCGAACAAGTTTTATGCCCGATACGAGACCTTGTTCCGCCCTGACCTGCGCGGCAAACCCGTGGTGGTGTTAAGCAATAACGATCTGAGTGATCAGAAGTGTTAGTTAGCTTCGTGCTTTTCTAATCATTAGGTTTGAAAAGTTGACTGGCTTGCTATCAGCATGAGCAGATGGATCGCTAATGACTAATCCAAAACCAGTTTCAGGCTTCTAACTTAACTCAAAAAATGCTAATGAAAGCAGTTTTTTTGCCGATATAACATAAATATTTATTCAGGATATGATGTTATGGAGATTTAGGAAAGTGCAGTTAAGTGGATTGCTTCGTGATTTAGTGAAGATAACTTTAATCTGTATGTTTATATAGCGAAAGCACGTAAAATTCGAAACTTCAGAGCAAGTTCAGACGGATTAATTGTTATTGTCAGCGACAGCAAATAATCTGAAAATGGTTTAGGGTGAAAAGCCTTGGGTTTCAGTTGATGTTGATGTTGATGTTGATGTTGATGTTGATGTTGATGTTGATGTTGATGTTGATGTTGGTAAAAATATCACAAGTTAAAAAAGGATGATTTTATGAGTGGCGTTAGGATAGTTATTAACAAGCTAAGAAACATAAATAGCTTTGACTTTGAGTTTCCAATTACAAATGGAATAAACTTGATATGCGGTTCTAATGGCGTTGGTAAAAGCACGCTAATGACAGCTTTTGCAAAGGTTGTTTATGCAACAGCGTTAAATAATTATTTCAAGAACGATGAATTACATCCAGATGCAAAAATAACGTATTATTATAATGGACGCAGCCACTCTTGGGTTAAAAATTCACAAGGATCATGGTCGGATTCAGCACCAAAGGAAAAAAGTATTTATATTGATGGTTTTTTTGAAGGGAGCTTCATATATGGCAATAGATTTAGCGATGCACATAAATCAAAGATAAACAGAATTATACATATAAAAGACAAGGATTTCATCGATGCGGATGATTTTGTTATTCACAATCTAGGTATGATTCTTAAGGGGGACAGGAAGCATTATAAAGGCCTAAAAAAAACCGGCGATAGTTTTGACTTTAATTCATTGAATCTCTCTAGGCCTTGTTACACATGGTTCAGTCCGTCCGGGAAAGTCAATCAATTTAAAATGAGTTCCGGGGAGTACTTAATTCTTACATTACTTGACTATCTTAAAGAGAGACTCGATTTCCTTTCTAGTAAGTATGAAAGGAGAAGTAAAGATAATCATTCCAAACCGAAAACATTAATAATCTTAGATGAAGCTGATATGGCCCTCCATCCGTCGGCTCAAGAGCGGTTAATTGATTTCTTCTATGATGTTTGTAGCGATTATGCAGAGATTACGGATGTTTGTGTTTATATAGCCACGCATAGTACATCTATAATAATGAAAGAAAAGAAAGGAAAAATATATCTCCTTGATAATAATAAGGGCAATCTTTCGGTAATTAATAACTGTTATCCTGCATATGCGATGAGAGATGTTTCAGATGGTGTTTTTTTTGATAAATTGATTCTCGTGGAAGATAAGCTGGCAAAGCATTACATTGATAGAGTTATTAGAAATAAGCTTTCTAGCAATAATGTTATTTACAAGGTTTTGTACGTTGGCGGTTTTAGAGAGGTTATAAATCTCCATAAACAAATAGATAGCGCAAGGGTTGGCGGAGCAAAGGAAGTTATCACTATTCTTGATGGTGATATTATGAGCGATGCGAGAGGATATATAAATAACAACAACCTTAGAAAATTGAATATTAACTACCTTCCAATTAAAAGCCTAGAAAAGTATATATATGAAGAGGTGTATGAGAATAGGAAAAGAGAACTTATATCTGGGATAGAGAACTCATTTTTAAAAATAAAGTCAATGAGGCAAGTAATCACAGATTATAAAACTTCTCTTCGTGATGACTCGGACGAAAAAGAGCTGAAGAAAGGCAAGGTTTTTTGGGAGTTCCTCATAAAGGAAGTAATATCACAGGGAGAGCAGGAGCATATATTTATTGATCATGTGTGTGACTTAGTTATAGCTCACATTGGTTCAAGTAAAATGGAAGAAGATTTGATTCAGTACATTGACTCATGAAGGCGCGAACCAGAACAAGACTATATTAGATCACTGCCTTCTCTGGCTGAGAAGGCTTTTTTACCACCATCACAGAATCTGACATACTGCACAATATTTTTAGCATATCATGGGCGGGGACTAACCTTTCATCTAACTGAAGATTATTCTCACCAAATTTGCTCTAAAACTTGCCAACTGAAGTTACCCTCTGGAACCTAACACATAAAAATTTAGTAATTCAATATTGCTTTAAAATCATGCTTTTACACATAACTAACTGTTAGCGACTATCAGATATAATGATGGCTGTGTTATCGCGAGATCCGTCGAAGCCATCGCTCTGAATATAAAAATGGGTATGCCTTGGTTTCAGCTTAAAGCACAGGAATACCCTGAAAAAGTTCACGTATTTTCAAGCAATTATGCGTTGTAGTAAGTTAAGTGGAATGCAACATCTCCGGTATAAACTTTAATCAGTTGTTATGAGCTGAAAGGGGAAGGCCGTGAACACCACCATGCATTCCGCACCTGCACTTCTGCTGACTGAGCAATGGCTTAAAATTCTTTCGAATTTAGGAAGAGCCAGCGCAACTATTAAAGCCTATCGAAGTGCCCTGACGCATTTTTTGGCCTTCTGTGAAATACACACTATTGCTCCAGAAAGGGCTTCCTTTGAGGACTTGTCGGCATATATCCGCCCTCAGCTCCCTAATATGCCGTCATCCGTTGCCAGTGCCACACTCCAGCTGCGCATTTCAGCTCTTCGACTCTGGTATGACTTTCTGATTTACCAGGATATATGCAGTCTCAATCCGTTACCCCGCTCGGGTTTGCCTGGCGCCAGTTATACCGGGCGTGGCCTGGTCCCCCGTATCACCCGCCTCCCCGTTATTCCTGATGACGGACAGTGGCTCAGGTTCCTGAAACACGTTTCTGCCGCGTCTCTGCGTGACAGGCTGATGCTTGCTCTGGCTTATTATGGCGCGCTCCGGCGCACGGAATTGACGGCTCTCAGGCTTGAGGACATTGATCTGGCTCACCGCCTGGTCCGCATCCGCGCAGAGACGACGAAAAACAGACGGGAAAGAATAGTCTGCTACAGCGCCGACGTTACGCCGGTACTGGCAAACCATTTTCGGCAGCTGCGGCTGGCAGGCTGGTCAGGTGGTGCTCTGTTCCGTTCCGCCTCTGACCGTAATTACGGCGCTCCTCTCTCGTTCTGGAGCTGGAGTAAAACCGTGCGGAAATGGGCGACAGAGACTGATCAGTCAGACATCACCACGCATACTTTCCGTCACCTCCGGCTGACGCACCTGGCGCGGGCTGGATGGAAACTGCATGAACTGGCTACGTATGCAGGGCACAGGGACCCACGCACCACACAAATTTATATTCATCTGTCGGGAACGGATATGGCGGCCCGCATGGCTGCTGCCGTCGCTGAAACCGACCGGAAGATCGCAGGGCTTATCTTTCAGACGGGGGCAGTGTGATGAACGCAGGAACAGCAATTAATAACATTTATGTCCCTTTCAGTCGTTCGGATTATCAGCTGAATAATGCGTTAAGCACTGAAGAGCGCGACGCGTTAAACACCGGGCACAAACGTACCTCTGCTCTGAGTCAGCAGGGGCCGCTGTCATCTTTACTGCGGCCTCTTCAGGATATTGCTGACCGCAGCGGCACCAGTGACAGACTGGTCAGGATTATCCTTCCTGCCGTTCTGGCGGAGATACACCGGACAGGGCAACCCTGCTGGCTGTGGGGATCGGAAAAGTGGCTGACGCTGTGCCAGCAGCACCGCTCAGGCAGGCCGATGATTGCGACGTTAGCCTTCCATCTGGGTCCGTTTACTTCACCGCTCAGCCTGCCGCACCATGGTGCGCCGTCGCTGTACGCCTGTGCCATTTATGGCCGGAAATTTTTTACTCAGGAGCTCAACCGGCTGACGGATACTCTGGTTTCACTGGGATACAAACATCAGAACCAGAAAAATCATCTGTCAGCCCTGCTGGGCATACTGATGATGATGAACGGTAATCCTCAGCTCGAAAGCTTCACGACTGATCTCCTCTGGCGCGCGCAGAATTATCACGACCGTGGGATCGCAAGGACAGTGGGCAGAGTTTCGTATGCGCTTGCCGCAATGGGTATCATATAAAGCCCCGTGCGTATGCGCAATTACCAGGAATGGCACGAAAAACCGACAGATAATATCGCCCAGCCCTGGGTAGCATGCTGCAGGCGGTGGAGGGAAACGTCAGTGCTTCGTCCCCGCTCCAGAGAGAGCCAGTACAGTTTTATCCTCCGCTGCGGCCTCTGGCTCGCCCGGGAGCACCCGGAAATACGCGAGCCATCCGACTGGACAATGGCGACCTGCGCAAGCTTTATTGCGGCAGTCGGAAGAATGAAGGTCGACGAACTTTCTCTGGGAACAGCGCGGGGAGTGCGCCGGTCTTCCCGTTCAGGAGAACCCATGCTGCCAAACTCCCGCGCCGGTTTTGTGTATGCCGTTCGCCGCTTTATGATCGACTACGAGAACTGGGGATGGGGGCGGCTGAAATTCAGTCCGTCGCGCCATCTCTCGACGCCTGATACGCCGCTGTTTCGTCAGGGCGTCAATCCCCGCGTTATTGATGATCCGGTCTGGCTGAAACTGGTATGGGCCAGTCTGAACCTGCGTCAGGAAGATTTGCTGAGTGAAATTTATTATCCTCTGTCTATGCTGCAGGCTTTGGCAGTCATCTGGACGCATGCAGGGCTGCGTCAGAATGAGCTGATGCGCCTGACCGCTGGCTGCATCATTCCACAAACGGAAGATATTAACCGGGACGACGGCAGTACCATTCCTGCCGGAACTCTTTGCTACCTGAGCGTGCCAGCAGGCAAAACCTCTAAAGCCTTTGTTAAGCCGGTTTCTGCTGTGGTGAAAAAGTATGTCGATATCTGGCTGGCAGAACGACCAGAAGAGCAGGCCGCTCTGACGGATGAACGCACCGGTGAAAAGGTCCGTTTTCTGTTTCAGTACCGGGGTAAATCCGTGGGAAGAGATATAATAAACCGCACCGTCATTCCGGTTCTCTGTGCCAGGGCAGGAATGCCGCAGAAAGACAGCCGGGGTGCCATTACCAGTCATCGGGGACGAGCATCGGCCGTGACTGCCCTGGCCAGTGTTCCTCAGGGCATGTCGTTATACGAGCTGATGCAGTGGTCAGGTCACTCTTCGCCGCAGTCCACCATGCATTATATTCGTATACGCCCGACGCAGCTGGCGGCCTCTTTTGTAAAGGCTGACCGTGTAGCGCATATGATAAGCGTGCTGATTGATCATGACCCGGCAGCAGCCAGCCTCATGGGACCTGCGACATATTATGATCTGGGCGACTCTTTCTGTACTAATCCCTTCTGGAGCAGCTGCCCGCACAGGATGGCCTGCATCGGCTGTGACAAAGGGTTATTACTGGAGAGCAAGGCTTCCATAAAAAGGTATCTGGAAGAGGTCCCGCTGACGCCGGATGAAAAAGTTATTATTGATGAAGATGCACAAAAACTGGAAATGGCACTCCGAAAAATGAAATGAGTGACCGGCAGTACAAAAGCTTTCATTGCACTGCGTGTCGGCCACTGTGAATGCATCAGGTTGTCAGCATCAGCGCCTGTTTTCGGGCAACGAAATCCTGATTCTGGTCGCCAGCAGACTACTGCCGAGAATATATATCAGACAAAACAGGGCCTGCATTCGCATTGGCACGTGATGATCAATCAGCACGCCCATGATCACCGGCGATGCCCCGCTTGCTATGACCGTTCCGGCTTCGACCGCCGAGCGTACCCTCGCCAGTTGTTCCGGGCCGAAAAGCTGTACCCAGAGCGCTGTGGCCAGTGTGGAGGCGATTGCCGAGGATATCCCGGTCATAATAAGGTAAAAAGGCGTTACCCACTGGCTGCTGCTGAGCCACAAAGCCAGCATGGCTGCGGCCTGCGGCATCAGAAACCACGGCAGCAGGCGGCGTGGTGTCAGTCTGTCAATTACAGGGCCGAAAGAGAGCAGAGAGATGGCCTGAGTCACGGCATAAGCAATAAACCACGCCGCCATCCATGACAGCGACCAGCCCTTTTCCCCGGCAAGCCGGACCTGATGAAAAAAGAAGCCTGTCGTGATAAATGGCGAGGCCAGCACCACTGGTAGCGCCAGCAACAGATTACGGTTTTTCCACAGGGACGCTTCCCTGACTTTTTTCTCGCCGCGCTTTCTGAAAGTACGCAGCGGCGCCTCCCGTCCACGCGGCAGAAACATCATCGCCACCCCAACACCGGCGACAAGAATACCGGCGTTGATGAGCCATGCCACACGCCATCCGGTCACGTGACTTATCTGTACTGCCATAACCGGAAAGACCGCCTGCGCCAGCGACAGACCCAGCGCAATGGCACCGAGCGCCTTACCCGCATCAAGCGGGAACTGCCGCGCCGTGGCGGTCAGGGCCGTGTGGACCATCAGCCCCTGCCCGCCAAGCCGAAGGAAATAAAAGCCGATGCAAAGCATCCACGCCGCCTGCGCGCCTGCGACGAGCAGGCACGCCGTCACCAGCAATGCGGTGACGATGAGGGTAAACCGCCGGGTGGTGGTGTAATCAATCAGCCTGCCGGCCCAGGTCAGGGTAATCGCGCTCATTACTGTGCCAATGGCATAAAGCCCGCCCAGCCCCCCATCGCTCAGCCCAAAGGCCTGGCGAAGATGCTGGCCGTAAAGCGAAACAAAATAGGTCTGCCCAAAGCTCGACATGGCCATCAGGATCGCCCCGAACAGTAGGTGGCTCCCGTGTTGAAACATAAAGCGGAACAGCTGGCGCATCTCTCCTCCCTGTCACGACGTCATCCCGACGCCTGTTCTGTCAGCGCGAGGAAGTTGCCTTTCTGAAAAAAAACCTGACGCAACGCAGCTGACATCAAAAAAATGCCCGCTGTGCAGAAAGAGGCGGCACAGCGGACATTACCCGGTCAGACGTGACAACGCCTTTCATCACCTCTGCGGGCCAGTCGGAGGCTGACCCGTAATATTTACCGCAGCATCAGCAGAGGCTGTCGACTTTCAGACAGCATTTCCGTGGTATGGCTGCCGATAAAAAAGCGCCGCAGGCGGGAATGCCCGTATGCGCCCATCACCGTGAGGTTGATATCATTGGCGTCTGCGTACCGACACAGTGCGCCGGTAACGGACTCATCGTCCAGCAAGCGGGCCTCGGTCTCGATGCCCGCTTTCTGCAGAATAGCCTGCGCGGCCTGCAGGACGGACATTTCGCCGTTTACCATCACAATATGGCAGGTAAGGCCGTTCAGCAGCGGGCTGACCGTGAGGCGCGTCAGGTTCTTACGGCTCTCCTCGCTGCCGTCGTATGCAAACATCACCCGGACGGGCGGCGTAAACGTCTCCGGCACAACCATCACCGGCCTTTTCTGCAGGCGAATAATGCTCTCAAGATGGCTGCCCACCGGGTTGTGCGCACCACGGCGGCCCAGTACCATCAGGCGCGTTTCGCCAAGCTCCGCGAGAATTTCATCCAGGGCACCATGCTTCTGCAGCTGCTGCACATCCGCACATCCACGCTGTTTCAGCAGATCGGCACAATCGGCAAGAATGGCTTTGCCGCGGGACATCAGCAGGCGGTTGCGTTCGCCTTCAATCCGAACCAGCTCTTCGGTCAGCTGCTCCCGGCTGTCAAAGCCGATGCTGCCGGTCAGGTCTGAAACGGCGGGATGGTCGTCCCTTTCAAGCACGTGAAGCAGCGCCAGCGGCGCACCCAGGCTCCCCGCAGCCCAGGCTGCGTACTCGCAGACGGGTCGGGTTGACGGCGAGCCGTCAACGCAGGCAATAACGGTATTTTTCATCATTTGTTCTCCTGTCGGTTAGTGGCCGCCCATCAGCTTGTCCACTTCTTCGGGCTTATCGTGTACACCGAAGCGGTCAACGAGGGTACGGGTTGCCTCATTCATGCCGCGGATATCCACCTCGGTGCCTTCGCGGCGGAACTTAATCACCACCCTGTCGAGCGCGCTTACCGATGTGATGTCCCAGAAATGCGCATGCGTGACGTCAATCACTACGCGTTCAACCGCCTCGCGAAAGTCAAAGTGGCTCATAAAGCGATCGGCCGAGGCGAAAAATACCTGCCCGGTGACGATGTAGGTACGGGTCCCATTGCTCAGCGTGGAGTTAACCACCATAAAGCGAGCCACCTTGGTGGCAAAGTTCAGCGAGGCTATCAGCACGCCGGTCAGCACGCCAAAGGCAAGGTTATCGGTTGCCACCACTACCACGACCGTTGCCAGCATGACCACGCTGGTTGAAAGTGGATGGCTGCGCAGATTGGCAATGGAGCGCCAGGAGAAAGTGCCGATGGAGACCATGATCATCACGGCCACCAGAGCTGCCATCGGTATCCGGGAGACCCAGTCGCGCAGGAATACCACCATCAGCAGCAGCACCACGCCAGCTGTGAGCGTGGAGAGACGCCCGCGTCCGCCCGACTTCACGTTAATCACCGACTGACCGATCATCGCGCAGCCCGCCATGCCGCCAATAAACGAGGTACAAATGTTGGCCACGCCCTGCGCCTTGCACTCGCGGTTTTTATCGCTCGGCGTGTCGGTCATGTCATCCACAATAGTGGCGGTCATCATTGATTCCAGCAGTCCCACCACGGCCAGGCCCGCAGAGTACGGCAGGATAATCATCAGCGTGTCGAGGTTTAGCGGAATATCGGGGATCAGAAACACCGGCAGGCTGTCAGGCAGCTTGCCCATGTCGCCGACGGTGCGCACGTCCAGGTGAAGCCACATGGAAATGGCGGTCAGCACGATAATACAGACCAGCGGTGAGGGGATGGTTTTGTTGATATACGGGAACAGATAGATAATGGCCAGGCCCGCTGCGGTCAGGGCATATACGTGCCAGGTCACATCAGTGAGTTCCGGCAGCTGCGCCATGAAAATCAGAATGGCCAGCGCGTTAACGAAACCGGTGACCACCGAGCGCGAAACGTAGCGCATCAGGCTGCCCAGCTTCAGATAACCGGCTGCCAGTTGCAGCACGCCGGTGAGCGCCGACGCTGCCAGCAGATACTGCAGGCCGTGATCCTTAACCAGCGTGATCATCAGCAGGGCCATGGCGCCGGTGGCCGATGAAATCATCGCCGGGCGACCGCCGAGGAAGGCCATAACCAGGGGAATACAGAATGCAGAGTAGAGTCCGACCTGCGGATCCACACCGGCAATGATGGAAAAGGCGATCGCTTCAGGTATAAGCGCGAGCGCGACCACAATACCGGCAAGGACGTCACCACGGACGTTACCCAGCCAGTCCTTACGTGTCGAGGACAGCAACATAGTCATTTCTCAGTTTTTGATTACGGTCAGCCCGTGAGGGCAAAAAATTTACAGACGAAAAAGCACATCCGCAGACGGGATGTTTTTGAGTGCGCGCCGAAGTTTATTCAGTGCGACGGAGAGGGGATGGGACTCAGGGTGGCGTAAGACGCATGGCGGTGTTTATCACTCCTTCACGGCTGACAGAGCAGCGCGAGTAATCAGAAAGACCGTATGAGCAGCTGTTCAGTAGCGGTCATGAATGCCAGCCGTGCAACTGACGCACGGCAAAAAGCGCTTTTTACTCTACACGAATTGTTAACAGGGTCAACGCGGAGGACGAAAATGTCGTTTGCAGAATGGGGGGCGGCTGTACTCTGACAGCCGGTTGTTCTGCAGGCACATGTAATCAGGAAATGAATATACAAATATGGTTTATTGAATATATTATTAACATACAGAGCTTCACCGGCAGACTCAGTCAGTAACCATCAGGAGTACCATGTTGTCAGTAAACCCCCTGCAGCTTTTTAAAAACCTTTCAGATGACACGCGACTTAGCCTTGTGCTTCTGCTGCGCGAAAAAGGTGAGCTCTGCGTCTGCGAACTCTCAGACACCCTGAAACAAACGCAGCCTAAAATCTCCCGACATCTGGCCCTTCTCAGAGCAGGCGGACTGCTTATCGACCGGCGGGATGGAAAATGGATCTACTACCGTTTGTCTCCGCACATGCCAGCCTGGGCAGCAGCAGTGATTGAACAGGCTTACCTTTGCCTGCGGGATGACATTATGCAACTCAGCCAGCAGGCTGAACGCAATAATGCGACAACCAACGGCAAGCCTGTCTGCATGTAAAAAATTTTATCGTAACATATACGAATTTTCGAATGTGTAATCACCAGCCCGGATCAACGGGCCGTTTTATTCAAAAAGGAGAAAATATGTTTCTGGCGGGTGCGATTTTCGTCCTGACCCTGATACTGGTTATCTGGCAGCCAAAAGGACTCAGTATCGGCTGGAGTGCCGTTATCGGCGCTGCGCTGGCACTGCTGACCGGCGTAGTACACATCGGGGACATCCCGGTTGTCTGGCAGATTGTCTGGAACGCCACGGCAACGTTTATTGCGGTCATAATCATCAGCCTGCTGCTCGATGAGTCAGGCTTTTTTGAATGGGCCGCGCTGCACGTCTCCCGCTGGGGAGGAGGTAAAGGCAGGCTGCTTTTCACGTATATCGTTCTGCTGGGTGCGGCGGTGGCGGCCCTGTTCGCCAATGACGGGGCGGCGCTCATTCTGACGCCGATCGTTATCGCTATGCTGCTGGCGCTGGGCTTCAGCCCCGGTGCCACGCTGGCGTTTGTGATGGCGGCAGGCTTTATCGCCGACACTTCCAGCCTGCCGCTCATCGTATCGAATCTGGTCAACATCGTCACGGCGGACTTTTTTAAGCTGGGTTTCAGCGAATATGCCTCGGTGATGGTGCCGGTGAATATCGCCTCTGTGGCCGCCACGCTGGTCATGTTGCACCTGTATTTTCGCAGGGATATCCCGGCCACTTACGACCTGGCGAAACTGAAGGCGCCGCGTGAGGCCATCCGCGATGCGCGCACCTTTAAAACCGGCTGGATTGTTCTCATCCTGCTGCTGATCGGCTTCTTTGCCCTCGAGCCACTCGGCGTGCCGGTCAGCCTGGTGGCAGCGGTGGCGGCGTTTATTCTCTGGCTGGTAGCCCGGAAAGGCCATGTGATTGATACCGGAAAGGTACTGAAAGGTGCGCCCTGGCAGATTGTTATCTTCTCGCTCGGCATGTACCTGGTAGTATACGGACTGCGTAACGCCGGACTGACTGATTACCTTTCCGTCGCCCTGAACCGGTTTGCAGAGCATGGCGTCTGGGGCGCAACGCTCGGCACCGGCTTTCTGACGGCGGCGCTTTCATCAGTCATGAACAACATGCCTACCGTGCTGGTTGGCGCGCTCTCCATTGACGGCAGCACCGCGCAGGGCGTGGTGAAGGAGGCGATGATTTACGCCAACATCATCGGCTGCGACCTCGGTCCGAAAATCACCCCTATCGGCAGCCTCGCTACCCTGCTGTGGCTGCACGTCCTGGCACAGAAAAACATTACCGTCAGCTGGGGCTACTACTTCCGCGTGGGCATCGTGATGACCCTGCCGGTACTGTTTGTGACGCTGGCTGCGCTGGCCCTGCGCCTGTCTGTTTAACCTTAACCCCGGCGCTGTGCCTGTGCAGCGCCTTTATGGAGTAACGCTCATGACTGACATCACCATTTACCACAATCCGGCCTGCGGGACGTCCCGCAACACTCTGGCGCTTATCCGCAACAGCGGCACCGAGCCCACGGTGATTCTGTATCTGGAAACTCCGCCGTCGCGCGACGAGCTGAAAAAGCTGATTGCGGACATGGGCATCAGCGTGCGTGCCCTGCTGCGTAAAAATACCGATCCCTACGAGCAGCTCGGCCTGGCTGAAGACCGGTTCAGCGATGAAGAACTGCTCGATGCGATGCTGGCTCATCCGATCCTCATTAATCGTCCGGTGGTGGTGACGCCGCTGGGAACGAAGCTCTGCCGCCCCTCCGAAGTGGTTCTGGACATACTGCCGGACCCGCAGAAGGGAGCGTTTACCAAAGAGGACGGCGAAGCAGTCATTGATGCGCAAGGGAATCGCGTCAGCCACTGATGTTTCCCTTGGCTGTGACAGGGAAAATGTGAAAAAGCCGGCAGATGCCGGCTTTTTTATATGCTGCGCTGGTTTACCCGCTCAGAGAGCTGCGCAGCACTCTCCTTCCTTTCGCTGTAGCGGTCGGTGAGATAACTACTACGACCGCGCGTCAGCAGGGTGAACTTCATCAGTTCCTCCATGACGTCCACTATGCGGTCATAATACGGAGAAGGCTTCATGCGGCCGGCCTCATCAAACTCGGCCCAGGCTTTTGCCACGGATGACTGGTTCGGGATAGTGATCATCCGCATCCAGCGCCCAAGAATACGCATCTGGTTTACGGCGTTGAAAGACTGTGAGCCTCCGCTGACCTGCATGACAGCAAGGGTTTTCCCCTGCGAGGGCCGGACCGCCCCGGACGTCAGCGGTATCCAGTCAATCTGCGTCTTCATGATGCCGGTCATGGCACCGTGACGCTCAGGAGAGCACCAGACCATCCCTTCTGACCAGAGCACCAGCTCGCGCAGCTCTGCGACCTTCGGGTGTGTCTCAGGTGCATCATCCGGCAGCGGCAAGCCGGACGGATTGAATATCTTCACTTCAGCACCCATGGCCGTCAGCAACCGGGCGGCCTCTTCCGTGGTGAGTCGGCTGTAAGAGCGCTTCCGCAGCGAACCGTAGAGCATCAGTATGCGGGGTGGATGCGCCACCTCTTCAGCCTTTAATTTCTCTTCCGAAAGGGGCGTATCCAGAAGTGTCAGATCGATATTGTTCAGGGCATCATTCACGTTATTCACAATGGAGTCTCTTTATGGGAAATCTCGGTAGACAGGCTGCAGCTACTGCCACCGGCGCAGCACTCTTCAGTGAGAAAAGCCATCAGCTGCTCAAGCTGCGCATAGCAGGGCCTGCAGAACAGGGTGCGGCTCTGCCGTTCCTGGCTTATGAGGCCAGCGGACATCAGCGCAGAAAGATGATGGCTGAGCGTGGAGGCCGGAATAGCCAGTCTTTTCTGGATGTCACCCACGGGCAGTCCTTCAGGCCCGGCTTTCACCAGTTCACGGTAAATTCCCAGTCGCGTCACGTGTCCCAGTTCCCTGAGAGCAGCCGCAGCATTTTGTATGTTCACGCCATCACCAAATCTATATTTCCAGAATAATGGAAATATAATTTAAAGCGGACTGAATGGTCAAGCCTCTTCCCGCCATAAAAGTGCTGCGCTCAAAAAGAAAGCCTTTTATACCCTGTTGATCCGGCTGCAGTGGCAGAGCATATAAAAAGGCCATAGCTCAGTATTTCGGTAGAATTCCAGCACTCTGACAACCGCTTTAGCCATAACCGTTTCGCTCCTCTTGCCAGAAATTCCAGGCTCAATAATACTGTTCATATAACCAGTACAATTTAAAGGAGGATTTTTATGCGCTTTACATTTTTTTTCCTAATCCGTACACAGCAGCACGTCCGGGACGTCGCGTTATGAAAGCGGTCAGTTACGCTCAGGGCCTGACGCTGTTATGGCCGCCGATTTTTACCCCAACGGTAAAGGTGCCGCTGTACGCAGATCCCTGCTCAGCTGGCTTTCCCTCCCCTGCTCAGGATTATATAGAGAAAGAGCTGGACCTGAATGAGCTCTGTATTCGCAGACGGGCGTCCACATTCTTCGTACGGGCCAGTGGCAACAGCATGCAGGAGCTGGGGCTTTATGACGGCGATGTTATGGTGGTCGATCGCGCGGAGCCACCCACGCACGGCGACATCGTCATCGCCGAGGTTGGAGGTGAGTTCACAGTTAAGCGCCTGCAGCTGATCCCACGGGTGGCACTGCTGCCGATGAACCCTGCTTACGCCGCCATCTATCCGGAAGAGCTCCAGCTGCTCGGCGTTGTCACCTGGTTCTTTAACAGTACCCGTGCACGTCGGAGATAATTATGCCCATGTTCGGACTGGCTGACGTCAACTCTTTCTATGCCAGCTGTGAGACGCTTTTCCGCCCGGACCTGCGTAGCAGGCCGGTAGTCGTACTCAGTAATAACGATGGCTGCGTTATTGCGCGCTCTGCTGGCGCAAAAGCACTGGGCATAAAAATGGGTGCACCGTGGTTCCAGATAAAAACGCAGGACTATCCGGAAAAGGTACACGTGTTCAGCTCAAACTATGCGCTTTAGTAAGTTACGTGGAATGCAACATTGATTGAGTAAACTTTGAACAGCAAAGCTGTTGTCAGAGGAGAATGCAATGCTGATTCCACCGAGTGAACACGTTCTGTTGCTGGCAGAGCGCTGGCTGCAACTGTTATCCGATCTGGGGCGGGCGCAGGCCAAGCTAACAGCCTACCGCAATGCCCTCCGTCATTACTTTGCGTTCTGCAGCCAGAACGGAATTAAACCTGAAAAGGCGCGGTTTGAAGACCTGGCTGCCTATATTAGTCCTCAGTTACCCGGGATGCCTTTTTCCGCGGCCAGCGCCACGCTCCAGCTTCGCCTGTCGGCGATCCGCCTCTGGTATGACTTTCTCATGTACCTGGATCTTTGCACGGTCAATCCGCTGCCCCGATCCGGCACGCCCGGCATGCTGAGTTCCGGCCGGGGACTGGTTCCCCGCGTTGTAAAGCTGCCGCGCATTCCTGACGATGCGCAGTGGCAGTGTTTTCTTTATCATGCCGCCGCTTCCCCACTGCGTGACCGCCTGATGCTGGCATTAACCTATTACGGCGCGCTGCGTCGGTCTGAAATTACCTCGCTAAGTATTGACGACTTCGACTTTGCTCACCGGCTCATCCGCATCCGGGCAGAAACCACCAAGAGCCGGCGTGAACGAATTGTCTGTTACAGCCCGGCAGTAGTGCCAGTGCTGGCCGCGCACCTTATGCAGATGAAGCGGACCGGAATCGTAAGAGGTGCCCTGTTCCGTTCTGAGTCCGATCGTAATCAGGGCGGGCCGCTTTCATTCTGGACCTGGAGCAAAACGGTACGGAAATGGGCGCTTGAGTCTGGGATGCCGGACATCTCAACCCATACCTTCCGGCACCTGCGACTCACACACCTTGCCCGCGCGGGCTGGAAGTTGCACGAACTTGCCACCTATGCAGGACACCGCGACCTGACCACAACACAGATTTATATTCATCTTTCTGGCAGGGACCTGGCTGCCCGGATGGCTGGCGCGATTGAAACGGCAGATATCAGGATGGCGAACCTCATTTTCAGAACAGAGAAATAACATGAGCCCACACACACCGATTGAAAACAGCCGGCATCCGTTCGACATGACTGAATACCGGCTTGAGGCGTCACTGACCCTCGCTGAACGGACGGCACTGAGCAGCGCTCACAGCCGGTCCCGTATGCTGCGAACGAAGCCGGTGCCGGACCTCATCAGGCCGCTGATGGACATTGCCGCCGGAAGCGGATGCGGCAGCAAAATCACGGGGCTGGTGATAGCCGGATTGCTGCGCGAAATGCATGCAGACGGCATGCCCTGCTGGTGCTGGCCGCAGGAACGCTGGCTGACGCTGTGCCGGGAAGTCAGGGAGGGCCGTCCGTTAATGGCCGCTTTTGCCTGGCATCTGGCTGATTTGCATGACCCGCTCAGCCTGCCTGATATACGTAAACCCGCGCTCTATGCTTCTGCCATCTTCGGCCAGGCTTTTTATCACCAGGAGCTGGACCGGCTGACTGATACGCTGACGTCGCTGGGTTATGCCCCGACCAGCCAGAAAAATCATGTCTCGGGTATACTGGCAACACTGATGATCATGAACAGGGATCCCCGGCTTGAAACGTTTACGCCTGAACTCCTCTGGCGCGCCCAGAGCGGGACAGACAAGGGAATATCCCGTTACGTCGGCCGCGTTTCACATGCACTTGCCGCACTGGGGATTATCAGCGCCCCGGTGAGGATGCGAAACTATAAAAAATGGTACGAAAAGCCGGTCGAAGGCGTCGATCCGGCCTGGGTGCACTGGTGCCGGCGCTGGCGGGAAACGTCGGTGCTCAGGCCGCGCACCCGTGAAAGCCAGTACAGCTTTATTCTGCGCTGCGGCCTCTGGCTGAAAAAGGAGCATCCGGAGGTTCGGGAACCGGCAGACTGGACAATGGAAACCTGCGCCAGCTTCATTGCGGCGGTAGGCCGGATGAACGTGGATGAGCTTCAGCTGGGCACGGAAAGGGGCACCCGCAAATCGGTGCGCTCCGGCGAGCCCATGATGCCGCATTCCAGGGCGCATTTTATCTATTCTCTGCGCCGTTTTATGATTGATTACGAAAACTGGGGCTGGGGGCGCCTGCACTTCAGCCCTGCCCGCCATCTTTCCACACCGGATACGCCGCTGTTCCGTCGCGGCGTCAATCCCCGTGTTATTGACGATCCGGTCTGGCTGAAGCTCATCTGGGCCAGCCTCAATCTGCGTCAGGAAGATCTGCTCACTGAAATACATTATCCACTGGCCATGCTGCAGGCAATGGCCGTCATCTGGACCCATGCGGGGGTAAGAAAGAACGAACTGCTCCGCCTGACAACCGGGTGCATCGCGCCGCAGGCGGACGATATCGTGAAGGACGACGGAAGTATCATCCCGGCAGGAACCCTGTGTTACCTGCATATCCCTGCCGGAAAAACCTCAAAAGCCTTTGTTAAACCGGTGGCGGCCGTGGTGAAAAAATACGTCGACATATGGCTGGATGAGCGTCCGGCAGAACAGGCTTTGCTCGCTGACGAGCGAACCGGTGAGAAAGTCCGGCTTCTGTTTCAGTACCGGGGTAAGCCTGCCGGCAGCGCTATCCTCAACCGCACCGTGATACCGATGCTATGCGCAAGAGCGGGCGTGCCTTGTGAAGACAGTGGCGGAATGATAACCAGCCACCGGGGGCGGGCCTCAGCCGTGACCGCGCTGGCGAGCGTACCGCAGGGCATGTCGCTGTACGAACTGATGCAGTGGACGGGCCATTCAACGCCCCAGTCTACAATGCACTATCTTCGCATCCGCCCGACTCAGCTGGCTGCCTCGTTCGTCAAAGCCGACAGGGTCGCTCATATGATAAGCGTGCTGGTTGACCACGATCCTGAAGCCGCCAGCCTGTCCGGGCCCGCGACCTACTACGATCTGGGCGACTCATACTGTACGAACCCCTTCTGGAGCAGTTGCCCGCACCGGATGGCCTGCATCGGCTGCGATTTTAACCTGCTGAAGGATAGCGCGCGCGGGCTGATACTGGAGAGTAAAGCATCCATCCGGCGTTACCTCGAAGAGGTCCCGCTCACTCCCGATGAGAGAGCCATACTGGAGCAGGATGCTGAAAAGGTTGAGCAGGCTCTTACAAGATTGGGCCCACAATCCTGACTGCTCAGATGCTTACAATGTCAGGTCTGAGGGTATCAGTGCAGAATCAGTACAGATAACTGAACGCCGTATTTGATATAAAGCTGATTATAACGGGCGTAATGCCGTAACTGATGGAGCAGCAGATGAGAAAACAGAAGCGATGTATGGGATACGTGGCGGTCGTGGTCGATGACTACGATCGTGCAATTGAGTACTACACCGATAAGCTGGGCTTTACCCTCATTGAAGACACGCCGCAGCCGGGTAAGCGCTGGGTCGTGGTGACGCCGGCCCCTGACAGCGACTGTGCTATTCTTCTTGCCCGCGCGTCGAACGACCGGCAGGAAGGCTTTATCGGCAATCAGTGCGGCGGACGGGTTTTTCTGTTCCTGCAGACCGACGACTTCTGGCGCGACTACAATGCTATGAAGGCAAAAGGCGTCCACTTCTTTCAGGAGCCACGGGAGGAAGAATACGGAATGGTTGTCGTATTTGAGGACATCTACGGCAATCGCTGGGACCTTTACCAGAACAGGCAGGCCTGAAATTCTTTCACAGCAGCGCCTCAGGTGTACGGGAAGCATTACAAGCGTAAACCCTGTCAGGTCTGGCCTGCAGAGAGCGCTTCTGAACAATATACCTCAGTGCAGCGGTCACTGCACTAAGGTCTCCCTCGGGTTAACCACACAGCGTCATGATATAAAATCCGGCCGCCGTCATGGCCAGCGAACCCAGCACGTGTATCAGCACCGAGGCGGCTGCCCAGGCATAGCTGCCGGACTGCAGCAGGGCAAAAACCTCAGCCGAGAACGTGGAGAAGGTCGTCATTCCGCCACACAGCCCGGTGGTAATGAGCAGCCGCCAGGCCGGATCGAGGCCGGGATGGCGCAGAAAATACGCCAGCGCCGCTCCGATGATAAACCCTCCCAGCAGGTTGACCAGCAGCGTCCCCGGCGGCAGGTCCGGAAAAAGCGCGTTCAGGCGCGCGCCCAGCTGCCAGCGGATAACACACCCTAAAGCACCGCCGGTGATGACAGCAAAAAGCTGATTCACGTTCACTCCTTTTATTTTTTTATATTCAGAACATAACGGGAAACGACCTGTGCGGCCGCATCCATCTGGTATACGGCCGGCACGCCGGTCGGGATATGCAACTGTGCCAAGCTGTCGTGTGGCATGCCGTCCAGGAAGGCGGCCAGGGCGCGCAGCGTGTTGCCGTGCGCCACGACCAGAACGGTACTTCCGCAGAGTATCTGCGGCATCACGGCGTGCTGCCAGTAGGGCATGACGCGACGCAGCGTCATTTCCAGGCTTTCCGTCGCAGGCAGGTCGGCCAGCGCAACGCGGCTGTAGCGCGGGTCCCGACGCAGCTGCGCCGGAGCCCCTGCGTCCGCGGGGGGAATGCCGCTGAAGCTTTTGCGCCAGAGCCGGACGGTCTCTGCACCCATCATCCGGGCAGCCGCTTCCTTGTTCAGCCCCTGCAGCGCACCGTAGTGCCGCTCGTTCAGCCGCCAGTGTTTGTCCACGGGCGTCCAGCTGCGGCCAAGACGGTCCAGCACCCGCCAGACCGTGTGAACACAGCGCGTCATCACCGAGGTGAAGACCCGATCGGGCAGCAGGCCCGCGTCCCGCAGCACGTCACCGGCCCGGTCAGCCTCCTGCCGCCCCCGGTCCGTCAGCGGCACGTCTGTCCATCCGGTAAAACGGTTTTCCCGGTTCCACTGGCTTTCGCCATGGCGCAGGAGAATCAGCGTTGAAGGTGCCAAAGACTGTGCTCCTGTGCCGGCCGCTGGCCGTCCGGTGGATCTGTTACGTGCGGCGCACAAACGCATGAAGCCCCGCATAGTGAGCGTCCTCACCCAGCGCCTGCTCAATGCGCATCAGCTGGTTGTACTTTTCCACGCGTTCGCCGCGGCACGGCGCACCGGTTTTCAGGTGTCCCGCGCGCAGGGCTACCGTGAGGTCGGCAAGAAATGTGTCCGTCGTTTCCCCACTGCGGTGGGACATGAACGCGCCCCACCCGTGCCGCTGGCAGAGCGCCACGGCGTCCAGCGTTTCGCTAAGCGAGCCTATCTGATTGAGTTTAATCAATGCGGCGCTGGCGAGGTTTTCGTCAATGCCGCGCTGGATGTACTTCACGTTGGTGACAAACAGGTCGTCACCAACCAGCTCGGCCCTGCCCGCAAGCTGCTGGTGCAGATGCTTCCAGCCCGACCAGTCATCTTCTGCCAGGCCGTCTTCCAGCAGAATGACGGGAAACTGGTCCATCAGCTCGCCGTAGTACGCCGTCATTTCCGCCGCGCTCAGCGCACTGCCCTCCGTGCGCAGATGATATTTTCCGTCTGCGAAAAACTCACTTGAGGCAGGGTCCATGCAGATGCTGATGTCTTCTCCGGGCCTGTACCCCGCCTTCTCAATGGCCTGCACGATAAACGCCAGCGGGTCGCGGTTCGACGATACGGCGGGCGCAAAACCGCCTTCGTCGCCGACTGCCGCGGACAGGTTCTTGTCCAGCAGGATCTGGCGCAGCGCCTGGTAGACCTCGCTGCCCTGACGCACGGCCTCGCGCAGCGTGGGTGCCCCGTGTGGCGCTATCATGAACTCCTGAAAGTCCGCGCCCTGACCGCGGGCGTGCACGCCGCCGTTGATAATGTTCATGCACGGTACGGGCAGCAGGTTCGCCTGCAGGCCCCCCAGGTAGCGCCAGAGCGGCTCGTGCGAGGCCTGTGCCGCCAGCCGGGCAACCGCCAGCGACACGCCCAGAATGGCATTGGCACCCAGCCGACTCTTGCTCTGCGTACCGTCCAGCGCCAGCATGATGTTATCCAGCTGACGCTGCTCGCGCACGTCCCTGCCGCGCAAGGCTTCGCAGATTTCCGTATTAACCGTCCTGACAGCATCCAGTACGCCTTTACCGCCAAAACGGTGTACGTCGCCGTCGCGGCGCTCAGCGGCCTCGCGCGAGCCGGTGCTGGCCCCGGAAGGCACCGAGGCCCGCGCCATCATTCCGTCCACGGTCCGGGCTTCGACTTCAACGGTGGGGTTGCCGCGAGAGTCAAGAATTTCACGGGCGGTCACGTTATCCAGTGTAAAGCGCATAGAGTTTCTCCCGGTTCAGTCATTCAGGTGAGTGATAAGCACATCCACCGTGAGGTGGTTAATGTATTCCGCCGAGCGGGACGTCAGCATTCCCATAAAGCGGTTTCGGTGCCCGGCAAGCACGAGGTCCACGCCCAGCTCAGCGATGCACTTCTCCACGTCCTCAAAGCGGCGCATGGTCACCAGCTCCCGCATGTCTACCGTCTCAGGCACGGAGGCCGCCAGCTCGCTCATAAACGCTTTGGATTTCAGCACCTCTTCCGACACGACGTCGTCCATCAGGCTGTCGGACACGTAGTTCATTTCCCGGTAGTCGTCGCTGATGTGGGCCAGGGTGATTTTCATGCCGAGCGGCTGCGCCAGCGCGACCGCCCGCTTCAGCAGGAGGGTGCCGTCGTCTTTATCGTTCACAAGTATCAATGCATGGGTGTAGCAGGTCATAATGAACTCCCGTTCTGGTTGAGGCGGGACTCAAGCCACGGCAGAAGCTGTTTTTTGCGGCTGAGCATACCCGGTACGGAGCAGGAGGCCGCGTTAACGCTCTCCCGCCCGGCGAAATAAAGCGTTGAAAACCCGGCCCGGATGTCGGTCAGCATCAGCACCGCCAAACCAGCACCCGACTGGTCTGCCAGATACGCCAGGGCAGCGAGCAGGTCGTCCATCACGGTGGCAACCTGTGACGGGGAGCTGACCTCAATCTGGGCGATGCGCACGTCAGTGCCGGCAATGACGAAGGCCTTGAGGTCCCTGTCCAGCAGCAGCTGTGCGCTGAGGCCGCTGACGTCAGTTTTTGCCGTAAGGAGGTCACGGGCGAAGGCTCTGCGGTTTACGCCGGACAGTACGCCCAGCTCGGTAGCCGAACGGATATCGTCTTCGGTCGTGGTGGGCGAGCGAAGATTCACGGTGTCGCTCAGGAGTGCACCCAGCAGAAGAATGGCAAGCGTCGGGGGCAGCGTGCGTCGCGCTTCAGCGTTCATAAGCAGCCACAGCAGCGTGGCGCTGCTGCCAAGCGGGCGTATGTGTACCTCCGGCGGCAGTTGCGTTATCAGTCCGCCCAGCCGGTGGTGGTCAGTGATCCCCACGATGTTGCTCCGGAGCAGGTCGTCAGGTCCCTGCGCCGGCTCGGTGAAATCGACCAGCCAGACCCGTTCATCCTGTAGCGGAATATCAAGCCGTGGCGGCAGCGTGAGTCCGGCGGTGTCAAAGATAAAATGGGTTTCGCGGTTAGCTTCGCCAAGACGCCATGCGCGGGCGTCCATGCCGCGCCCGGTCAGCCAGTGCGCGGTGACGAAGGCCGTGCAGATGGCGTCGCTGTCAGGATTGATGTGGCCAAAAACGTGTATCACAGGTCTCTCCCCGAAGAGGGAAGTACGCAGGCCGGGAAGAAAGTAAGGACGGCCTGACGCACCTCCTGAAAATCAAGAGTCGCATCAGGCGTCATCAGCTCCGGAACGGAGCGGTTGGGAAAGGTGGAACGCCATCACCTTGTCATATGAGTATAGAGCCGGTTGCAAAACCTGTCAGTATTATTCTGCTGGCGCCCTCAGCCTGCCAGCGCAGCCCGTGCCTCGCAGAGTACCCGGCGAATGTTTTCCGTCACCGCCGGACTCGTGCAGAGCGAAAGCGGACTGGGGTGCGGCATCGTCAACACGGGGACGCCGGGGTACAGATGATTGACCGTCCCGCGGGCCTGAGCCGCTACGGCACCGGCCAGCACCACCACGCGCAGCGCGGGCAGATACGCCAGCACGTCCTCAAGCAAGGCGCAGCCTCTGCGGATGTCCGCCGCTGACGGCCGTTTCTGCAGCCCGTGACTGACCCAGGGCACCGTATTCCACAGCACGCTGTCCTGACGCGAAATACCGGCTTCCGCCAGAAACCGCCCAAGGTTCTGCTGGGCCGGCCCCGGGTTATCACGCGACACAAACCGCGGTGACGGGCTGCTGCGCGCCGGCGACTGCAGCAGGACGAGCAGTCCGGCCCTAACCCCGCCGTCAGCCGGATCAAACCACGGCAGTTCTGCACCGGCCTGACGCTGGCCGCTGACCCAGCGATTCAGCGCGGCCACATGCGGCGCGGTGACTGCCGCGAGGCATTCCTCGCGTAAAAACGAGTCCTGCATCGATGTGCTGGTTTCACTCACGGCTTCCGATCCAGGCCTGCCAGACAGGGAGAAACAAACAGTTTACCGCTCCATGCCCCACGCACTGTTTTCACCGCGACAAGCAGCCACATGGCCGCCAGTATGACGACAAGAAGCGCACCGAAGCCTTTAAAGAATGCGAGGTCAATCAGGGTAGACAGCTTGAGCGTGGCCACGGTGTACACGCCCAGCGGGAAGGTAAAGCCCCACCATCCAAGGTTGAACGGGATGCCTTCACGGAAGTATCGCACGGTTATCAGCGTGGCCAGCAGCATCCACCACAGGCCGCAGCCCCAGAAGAGAATGCCGGCAACGAACCCCACGCCCTGCGCGATGTGACCGATTTCCGGCATGCCCGCCGCGGCAAACACCCCGGGCGCATCTCCGCCGATGACCAGCATGCCGAGCGAGCCGGTGCCAATCGGACCCAGCGCCAGCCAGCTTGAGGCCGCCATGCTTTCGTGCGGTAGCTTGTGCAGCGCCATACGCAGCAGCAGAATGGCGAGGATGCTCAGCGCCACCGGCACGGAGTACGCCCACAGCACGTAGCTGGTAATAATGATGCCGAGCTGCGCGTGTGGGGCAGCAATGTGCGGCGCCAGCAGGCCGCCGCTGACCGCCGCGACCTCGGCTGCCACGACCGGCAGTAACCAGACGGCAGTCATCTGGTCAATACTGTGCTGCTGCCGGGTAAACATCATGTAGGGAATGCACACGCCGCACAGCAGCGACATCGCCACGTCCAGCCACCACAGGGCGTGTGCCACCTGAATAACGTCTGCGCCCCAGCGCGGAAGACCGAACGCCAGCAGGCCATTGATGATGGTCGCCATGCCCATCGGGATGGTGCCGAAGAACATGGACACGGTTGAATGGCCGAAAATGCGCTTTGCCTCTCCGAAGTACATCACCCAGCGGGCCAGATACATCACGGCAAAGACGCTGAACAGGAGGATGTTAAACATCCAGAGCCCCTCGGCGACAAGGCGCAATCCCGGAACCTGCCAGGGGAACTGCGCCAGAGACAGCGACAGGATGCCGGTCCCCATGGTCGCGGCGAACCAGTTAGGCGTGAACTGTCGTATGGCCTCTTTCGGGCTGCTCAGCGCGCTCAGCGGACGCGCACCGTTATGCAGGGTGAATATTTTATCGTTCATGCCGGAATCTCCTGAGTAGACAGAAAGATTATAGGCATGTCAGAGTAAATCTTTAAAACAGGTTATTTAGCTAAAATAAATCTATAAAAGTGATTAACCACCCCACTTTGCGAAGGATCGTCACTGCGCTGGAGTAAGGGAGGTTTCGCGTCAGGTCTGCGGCGGGCTTTTAATCGTGGCCATGACACGGTTCTTTTTCAGGTCAACCACCGCAATGCTGAGGTCTTTATTCAGCACCCACGCGCGGGTACCGTCCTTGTTGAAGACAATCGCCTGACGGGGCGCATCCAGTCCGGTGACGGTGGACACCACCTTACCGGCGGCGGTATCAATAACGGAGAGGCTGTTGTCGCCAAGGTTGCCGCTGTAAACATAGCGGTTATCCGGCGTCAGCGCGGCACCGTAAGGGTCCTGACCCACGGGAATGGTTGCCGTAATGACGTGCTTTTGCGTGTCAACCACGGCGATTGTGTTGCTGCCGCTGTTAGCCGCGTACAGTGTGCGGCCGTCTGCGCTGACAGAAATGGCGCGCAGCTTGCTGAAGCCGGTTATCTCGCCGCGAATGTCGCCCGTCACGGCATCAACCAGGGTAATTTTATCGCCCTTAAAGTTGGTGACGTAGACGGTTTTGCCGTCCGGGCTGATTTTAATGCCCTGACGGGGCTGGGCAAAACCCGTCACAACTGCAATGGGCCGGTCATGTGTAAGGTCATACACCGAGAGCGTGCTGGCGGCCTCGTTATTCACATACAGTCGCTGACCGTCACGACTTATGGCCGTGCCGAATGCCCCGGGCCCCAGCGGCAGCGTGGCCGCCACGTCAAGCGTCCCGGTGCTGATTTTTTTGACTACGCCGAGACTGCTGTCAGAAAGAAATATGGCCTTACCGTCCGGAGAGAAAAGTGCATTACGGGGGGTGACGTAGCCCTTCATCACCTTTCTGACTTTCCCGGCAGCCAGATCATAGACCACCACGTCTGAGCGCTCACTGTAGGACGCCACCGCCGTTTTTTCATCGGGACTGACAGCAAGGGAATTGTTGTGGATATCGCCGTCAAACGTCCAGCGCGCTTCTGCAGCACCTGCGATGGTACTTATGAGGAGAAATGCCACCGCGGTCAGTCCCGGGATTCTGTAATTTTTTATCATTATTTCTTCCTGCATAAAGTGAAAGATAAAAGCGCATTGCCCGATTGAGGGCTTCAGAATAAGCGTGGCAGATTAAATCCCGGCGGGGAAATCGATTTTCCGGCTATGTCTTACCACCCGTCAACTTTCCTCCCTGCCAGTAAGCATACCGAAGTGGTTCAAGGCTGAATAATTCCTGTTCAGAAAATAAACTTCAGAGGAATGGTAACTTATTTTTTTGTTTAAATTGCATTCCACATAAACCACTCGATGTCGCAGCGCCTTATGACGGCACTGGAAGAAATGACGCCCCGGTTAGAACAGTACTCCATTGATGAAATGTTCCTCGATTTAACCGGCATCGATGGCTGCGAAGACTTTGAGCATTTTGGCCGACGGCTGCGCGCACACGTACTGTCCACGACTGGCCTGATCGTCGGCGTGGGCATGGGCCCGTCAAAACCCCTGGCAAAATCAGCCCAATTGGCAAGCAAGGAATGGAAGCAGTTCCGCGGCGTGCTGGCACTAACGCCCGGCAATCCTAAACGAACCGAAACCCTTCTCCTGAATCAGCCTGTAGAGGAAATCTGGGGCGTGGGGCGCCGCATCGGTAAGCGCCTTAACCTGATGGGTATTGAAAACGCCCTGCAGCTGGCGCGAGCGCACCCTGCCCTGATCCGCAAGAATTTCGGCGTTGTGCTTGAGCGAACCGTGCGCGAACTTAACGGCGAATCCTGCATTCCCCTCGAGGAAATGCCGCCGGCGAAACAGCAGTTCGTCTCCAGTCGCTCTTTTGGCGAGCGCATCACCACCAAGGTGGCCATGCAGGAGGCGCTCTGCCAGTACGCCGCGCGCGCAGCGGAGAAGCTCAGGAAAGAGCGTCAGTTCTGCCGGCACGTTGGCGTGTTTATCCGCACCTCGCCGCACGCGAAGGATGAGGTGTTCTACGGCAACAGCGCCGGCGAGAAGCTCCCGCGCCCGACGCAGGATACGCGTGACGTCATAGAGGTGGCCATGCGATCGCTGGACCGCATCTGGCTGGAAGGTCGCCGTTATATGACTGCAGGCATCATGCTTGATGACTTCACGCCGCATGGCGTCAGCCAGCTGAACCTGTTCGATGAAGATCAGCCGAGAAAAAACAGTGCGCAGCTGATGAAGGTGCTGGACGGTATTAACCAGTCCGGGCTGGGAAACCTGTGGTTTGCGCGTCAGGGAGTGAACAACGAGTGGAAAATGAAACGGGAGCTGCTTTCCCCAGCATGGACAACACGTTGGGAAGATATTCCGGTTGCCCGTGTGCTGTAATGCTAAACAATCTGCCCTGCTGATCTTGATTGGTATAGCCCTGATTATGTCAAAATTCGGAAATAAGACGCTAATGGTCGCTTCCACGTAGCCGATAATACGGGAAATAATCCACCGGTGGTTGCCATGAAAACATCAGCAAGGTTAGCTCTCCTGTTACTAATGTCATGCAGCACATCCGTAGCTCACGCCAAATCACCCTGCTACACGCTGGCTACAAATGCATACTTCAGCAGCAGTCTGTCACCCACTCATGCCACTCGCGAAAACCTTCAAAACTCTAACGAAATCATGGCCAACGCAGAGACGTTCTGTAAGCGTATGATTTAGGCAGTAAAAACCAAGAAAGTTACTGCCGATGAGTTGCGTGGGAAGGCAACGGAAGCCCTGAAAGCAGCCCGTTAAGAATTCGAGAAGGACGGAGATGGGTAAGCAGAGTACATGACTGCGATATTAAAGGGTTTGGCCGATATAGCTGAATGATGAAAGGTCCACTGTTTACTGCAGGCTGTTCAGCCAGACTACGAAGCCACAAACACCACCCTTAACGTAACCTTTCCTGTCGATCTTGCGACAATTCGGCATTGGCGAGTGCCTGAAAAGCGGAAACCTGATTTCTGCCTTCATCACGAAAGGCATCAATAAGCTCAATATTCCCGCCTTTATTAAACGTTATGAATTGAGACACAGCCAGCTGAGTTTCAAAGGCAGCGTGTCTGATTTCATTGTTTGAGGTAACCGAGATCTCATTGTGAATGCGCAAATAACGCACATAGTCGTCACCGTCAGCGCTGCATTGCGTATAGAGATATGTCTGCATAAGTGATTGTGACAAAGAAAGAAATTCAACATACCGCTCCGTTTTCTTGGCTGTTTCTTTCAGTTCCAGCGCGACAGATTCCTTTTTTAGCTCGTGACGCTGAGTTAACTTCAGTGTCAGATAGCCACCTAATATTGTTAAAGCCGAACCAAGGCCAATCTTAACGGCATTATCTGCCACCTCTACCCATTCAGATGCCATCTGTTATTCCTGTTTTGCTGTACTTTACAGGCACCAGTATAAATACTCCTCAACTGGTATACACCGCTTATTCTGTCCAGTTCTGACATCTGCAGCTGCGCGACCGTCAGAATAACTGCTGGCACAACCCGGCATCGATGCGCCTGAAAACCCGAAGATCGGCTGGCATCTTTCCGCAATCAGTACTGTAAAAGTGCCGTAATACCGTGTCGCCCGGTCATTTTTATTTCACCATTTGGCCGCTACCATTCAGTACTTTTCGCCATGCAGGCCTCTGTTTCATTGCAGCTGCGCGTCCAGCTGAACAGCCGCTGGAAAATCCGGCATCGATGCGCCGGTGCGGTCACTGAACTGGTGGCAGAATTCACTTTTTTCGCCATTGCTGCCGCACTTGGACGTTCAGGTAATTCTGTCCATTTCAATTGGTCGCGCTGAAACAACAGGCCTAGTAGAATGGTCTGATTCATTGATTTTATAAAGGTGAGCCAGTGCCTAATTTTGAGATTCGATATCGGCTGCTCCCCCTCTACTCCCATACAAATGGAAATGCCGAATATGAATATTATTGAAGGCGTTATTGTTAACGACCGTTTTCTGGAATCCATAGCAATCAATCTGCATGAAGAAGCTAAACAAGCAAAGGCAGGCCATTGCTTTAAAAAAATCGTCCCTGCGATGGCTTTTTATTGCTTTACGCTTGAATCAAAATTGCTGACTTACGGTAAAGCCGTATTTACAAAAAGAAGTGAGTACAAGAGTTACACCAATGCCACGTTGTCCGGTAAATTTGAATGGCTGTCTAACAGATTAGAAGTACCGAATATTGAGCCGATAAAAAAGTGCAAGGAAACAATACTTGAAATGGTCGCTTTCAGGAATGCTGTCACTCATTCAAAAAATATCGATGTTGAAGAAGAACGCAATCTGACTGGTCTGGAAATATTTCACGACAGGTATGTACGCGTATATGACGACGAGAAAGATTTTATGGCATCTTCCACACTGGAAAAACTGAAAGATTTCAGTCAGGCCATCTATGTACTTGAGCAGATCTGGGTGATTCATGGATTAAAGCATTTTAATGGTGATTGGTCATCGCTGTTAGTTGGCATTTCCAGAGGGAAGGTCATTAACCGCGATCAGGAGACTTAACGCCAGGCAATCAGTAACCCCGGTATTATGCTTTAAACCGACACCTTTTTCCCTTCCAGACACGCTGGACAGACTGCATATTCTGTCCAGTTGCGTGCTCCCTGCATTCAGTCCTGGTGACTCCCGGCATGATGGTTTAACATCGATGCAGCCGATAAAGGATACTGGCGGAGAGCATATGGATTTTATATTTGATGTAGTTTCCGGACTTTGTGAAGGTTCAGAAATCATGCCTTATCTGATGGGCGCAGCGCTCGCCGGTGCGGCTATCGTTGCTCATCTTCTTTTCCGGTTATGCCGCGCCACCCTCACCCACTGACGCCCGCACTTTTGCTGCCCTGGACACACAGGTAATTCTGTCTAAACATGCAGAACGGCGTTTTAAACATCTTCAGAATTCAAACTAACTAACTGGCAGCTTTGAGCGAGGAGCAGACCGTCAGGTTTGCAGCAAGACGGCCAGTGGACTGGCAATAATAATTGAAATTATACCCATGCCTTATTTTGGATAACTACTCTGTATCCATCTGGATCAACAAATGTCCTTCCGTTGATATCCCAGTAAGGGTTAAATGAATTCGTCATGTTGAATCCGGCTTCTATCATCCTTGCACAGGCATCTATCCACGCATTTTCATCTGAATAATAAAGAACGAGTAAATCTTCCTCAGTTTGCAAAGGTTGAATGGGATGACTAAGGCAAAAGGTGAATTCAATGTGCCAGTCTAAGTCCTTCCGTCCTAACATCAGTCCATTGAAACCGTCATGATCATTGAATTCAGCTATTTTGTGTAAATCCAGTCCCTGACTGTACATCAGAAAAGATCGTTCAAGATTGGAGACGGGTTTGGCAATACGCATATGAGTAAACAATTGGATATTCTCCGCTGAAGCTTTTTACTTGAGCCTTAAAATTCAGCTCAAGTTTACACATGATCATATTCTCAATTTATCCAGGAGAGCTTACAAAATGTCCGCAATTGACGCGAAGCGACCTGTGCGCTGCACGGTCTGCAATGAGCGAGGAGCGGAAGTCCGCAATCGTTCTCACAGATGTTGGCGGATAAACCCATGGCAAATAATATCTATTATCGCTTAATTGGCCACAGACATACCAATGTATGTGTGTGAATGGTCAGTTTCGTTTTTCTAAGTCGGCTAATGCATATCTTCCGCGTTCTGCTACTGATGGCGACCTATCAGAAGCCAATATATTTGCCAGATTGAATGCTTCATCACCGATGTTATTCAATTCTTTTATGAGCATTTCGCCAGCTATACGCCGAACCATTGGCGAACGGTCGGTTGTTGCCATTCTCAAAGTATCAATAAAGGGGCGAGTTGTAGGTATTATTCGTTCTTTTAAAGCAGGGATGCGTCGCTGTATGCCGTATATTTTATCGATCCAGTGCCATGTCAGCCCTTCAGCCCAAACAAATTTACTTTCAAACTGACAACGATACGCTTTGGCTCGCAGGGAGGGTTGAATTGATTTTTCTGAAATCTCATCTAAAAATTTATCCAGAGCTGTTGTGCGTCCTGCCTGTGAAAATATAGTAGCAACAGGCCCTGAAGAGGATGTTAGAAGCCGTTTTTTTAAAGCATTAATTACTTTCTCCATCATAACCACTTTCATGAGGACCTCTTTCTCGATATCTTCCATTCTCCCCCAAGAATCCCAGTAGGGAAGAGTTATAAATAAAACATCAACAATAAATTCAGGGTCAGATCCTTCAGCAACCAATGGCAAAGCATCACGCGCTGCAGCTCTTACCTGCGGAACCCAGTCATTTAGCCTCCGAACAACTAAAGCTAATAAAAAACCATTTGGTGCACCACCAGATAGTGTCCTTAGCGCTCTTTCGCGTCTGAAACCATCAGCGCTACATATGTCCATCCATCTGAGTGTTCCAACTTGCTGGAAATCATTATCACTTTGCTTCTGACTATACTGTCGAAGTGAATAGAAAATCTCTGCTCGAATTAATCTTTCCCATTCATCGAGGCCTTTTAAGGATAGCTTTGAGGTGGCATTGATGAATTTTGATATGTCAGGTCTTATTCTTTGATATAGGATATCGAAAGTGAGTGATTTTTTAATAGATGCAATGATTTCTTGCCGAAGGCTATCCTGCTGCAACATGAGACAACTTCCTTTATAAAATTTTATAGGCTTACATTTCTTTTAAAGTGACAAAGAGCTAAAGTCAAGAATCATTTATCTATCAGATTTTTATTTATATAAAGTTCCCCCGAGTTAAAGGTGACGAAATGCGCAAATAATAGACTACACAAGAAAAGTCAGTCTTGAGCTTAAAGACAATGCGTCCGCTTTTGGCACATTGCAGACTGCCCCCCTTACTAAAACCCGGAAATGATCAGCCCCACCTTCAACCCAAATTCTCACACGTCACAATCTTCAAATCGACCTTCCCGTCCTCATACAGTGCAGGTTGATACCCGGTTTCCAGATGACTCAACAGCAGCTCGATCGAAAGGCGCGCATGCTGATGGGCATTTTGGTCGAGGGTGAAATCCACCGCATCCTCCTGCAGCATGGCTTTGGTGATGCTGTACAGCTCATGGGTGATAAAGGCGCATACGCCCAGCCGCTGGTGCTTTTGCAGGATATCCCGCACTTCGGTATTGCCCACGCCGGTGTTGTAAACCCCGGCCACGTCATTTGACAGTGAGAGCGTCGAATCCAGCAGCGAGCGGATGGTGTCTCGCTGATCCTGTCCGGCCAGCGCTTCCCGCAGTTTCACCTGCGGCGCGTGGGCAGCCATCGCATCGCGAAACCCTTCAATGCGCTGGCGGTGGGCGCGATAGTCGATGCGCCCGCTGACCATAATCACATCGCCAGTGGTATCGATCGTTTTGCTCATCAGCAGTCCTGCGGTGCGGCCTGCCTGATACTGATTAATGCCGACGTGGCAAAGCCGTTGCGCATCCGGGATATCCGTCACGAAGGTGACCACCGGAATGCCGTTGGCATGACAGTGCGCCAGCGCGTCGTGGATCATGGGATAGTCATGACCAAACACGATCAGGCCGTCGCGCTTCTCACTGCTGGCGATAATGCGTTGCGCCAGAATCTCTGGCTGCGATTCCGGGATAAAAGTGCGATGCAGCGTTAAGCGCTGATAACCCAAATGGTTGGCGACGGCACTCAGATCGTTATTCAGCCGCTGAAAAAACGACGAGGGATTGCTGCTGAGAAACGCTTCGATCTGCCACGGCTGCTTATGCTCTTCCGGCAGATAGCGCTTAAGCCCCGCTTGTCGCGCGGCATGCAGCACTTTTCGCACCGTCTCGGGAGAAACGCCGCCGCGATCGTTGAGTACCCGGTCTACCGTGGCCACGCCCACACCGGCCATTTTCGCCAGCATTTGCAGGGTTAACTTTTTCATTTTTACTCCCGGAAACCCGGTAAAAATCCTGACGAAAACATGCCGCGTTCACTTTCTGCATCACAGCGAAAAACAGGGCGATAGGTTGGATGAAATTCTTTGCCGACGCGTCACAATTCGAGCGATTGCAGGCAGGACACCTTTTTGTCCGGCGCAAAAAAGCAGCAGGCCCGAGGCAATGATGTAAAACCATCAACGAAAATCTTGGTCGCGATCACGCTACGAATTATTATCCCCCGAGTTTGTTAATGCTTTATTAAACACTTTATTTACATGTGAAGTAAATATCTCTGATTTGATATTTAGAATTATCTAAATATCACGAATTTCTATTCCAAAATTAAAATAATAATTCCGCAATGTGATCAATTAACCGGCAGGGAATCTATGAAACGCAGAGAGTTTCTTACCTCAATGGCAGCATTGGGTGTGGCGACGTCATTGCCTGGCGCTCAGGCTGAAGTCGTCACCGGTGGCCAGCCCTGGCAACCAGGAAAAGTAAATACCCCTCCCACTCCGCCTCGCACCGGCGGCTTACAGTTTCTGACCCAACATGAGTCAGACACCGTGGGCATCATTGCTGAGCACTTTATCCCGGCGGATGAATCCAGCCTCAGTGGCAAAGACGCGGGCTGTGCCACCTTTATCGACCGTCAGCTGGCGGGCGATTATGGCAAGGCCGTTGCCGTCTACCGCCTCGGACGCTTTGTGAAAGGCACGCCTGAGCAGGGCCAGCAATCGTTGCTGACGCCTGCGGAGCGTTACCGCCAGGGCCTGACCGCGCTGGATCAGGCTACCCGCAAAGCCTACGGCAAACCCTTTAATGAACTGGACGAAGCCCGCCGTGAGCAGATCCTGCACGCGATGGAAGCCGGTAAATTCGATTTAGGTGCCGACGTGGACACCAAAGTCTTTTTCGAGCTGCTGCTGCAAAACGTCCGTGAAGGTTTTCTCTCCGACCCGATATACGGTGGAAATAAAGAGATGACCAGCTGGAAAATGCTGGGCTTCCCTGGAGCACGTTATGACTTCCGCGATCTGCTGAGTAAAAAAGGGCAGAAGCTGAATATCATCCCCACCAGTCTGATTGATAACACCCTGTAAATACTGGCTGTTATATTTATGTAGAGAGCAAAGTCTTATGAATAACGTGCGTCCAAAAGCTGATGTCGTCATCGTCGGCCTGGGATGGTGTGGCTCTTTGATTGCCGAAGAGTTAACCCGTGCCGGCCTGAATGTTGTTGCCGTTGAGCGCGGTCCGTGGTTTGAAACCGCCACGGATTTTCCCCCGTCGATAGATACCGATGAACTGCGCTGGGATACCCGCCGCAGTATGCTGCTGCCGCCCGCAGTGGAAACCACCACCTTCCGCAATAACATCACCCAACAGGCGCTACCCAGCCGCGACTGGAACCTGAATGAGCTGGGCTATAACGTCGGCGGATCCGGTACCCACTGGGCCGGCATGGCGTGGCGTTTCACCCCGTTCGATTTGCAGCCGTACACCCAGACCGTTGAGCGCTACGGCAAAAAGCAGATTGCTAAAGGGCTGATCCTGCAGGACTGGGGCGTGACCTATGACGAGCTGGAACCGTTTTACGATCGCTTCGAAAAAATCGCCGGCGTGTCGGGCAAAGCGGGCAAGCTGAACGGCGAAGTGATCCCGGACGGCAACCCGTTTGAAGGCAACCGCAGCAGTGAATATCCGCTGCCGCCGCTGGAAGGCATGCGTCTGACCGATCTGTTCCGCGATGCGGCAAAATCCCTGGGTCAGCACCCGTTCATGGTGCCGGCGGGCCAGGCGTCCCGCGCCTACGTCAATCCGCTTGGCGTGCGCATGGGGCCGTGCACCTACTGCGGTTACTGCCTGTATTACGGCTGCGGTAACTTCTCTAAATCCAGCCCGAACGCCTGCGTGATCCCGGCGCTGATGCAGCGTGAGAACTTCACGGTGTTGACCGATTCCGCCGTGGTGAAGGTCAATAAAGCCGACGACGGCAAGACCGCCACCGGCGTGACCTATCTGGATCGCAATAAAAAAGCGTGGTTCCAGCCTGCGGATATCGTGATCCTTTCGGCATTCCAGATGCAGAACGTACGTCTGCTGCTGCTTTCCAAAATCGGCGTGCCTTACGATCCGGTCAGCAAGAAAGGCGTGGTCGGCCGCGCCTACAGCTTCCAGACCGTGGCCGGTGCCACCCTGTTCTTCGAAGACGAAAACCTCAACCAGTTTATTGGTGCCGGCGCGCTTTCGCAGCAGGTGGACGACTTCAACGGCGATAACTTCGATCACACCAACCTCGGCTTTATTGGTGGAGCCGGCATTCTGGTGGTGGCGCGCGGTGCGCGTCCGATTGGCAATGCCGACGCCCTGCCGCCAGGCACGCCGCGCTGGGGCAAAGAGTGGAAAAAAGCCTATACCCATGCGTTCCAGAACGGCACCTTTATCTTCGGCCAGGGCACCAGCTATTCCCATGAGGATTACTACCTTGACCTGGACCCGGAATACAAAGATGACAACGGCAATCCGCTGCTGCGCGTAACCTTCGATTACAACGAAAACGACCGTCTTGCGGCGAAGTTTATCGAAGAGAAAAGCGTGGAAATCGGCAAGGCAATGGGCGCCAAAATCGTCAACGGCACCAACTCCGCCTCGGGCCACTATTCGCCGTATAACTTTGCCAGTGACCACACCATCGGCGGCGCCGTGATGGGGACCGACCCACAGACCAGCGTGCTCAACCGCTATCAGCAAAGCTGGGACATGCATAACCTGTTTGTCCTTGGCGCTTCATCGTTCCCCAATAATGCCGGCTACAACCCAACCGGCACCATCGGCGCACTCAGCCTGTGGACGGCAAAAGCCATTATTGAGCAATACGTGAAAAACCCCGGCCCACTGGTGAAGGTGTGACATGAAAAAGACCAAAATTTTGGGCGGCGTGGCGCTGATTGCCGTCGCCGTGGCCGCGGGGTTGCTGTGGCAAAATGGCACTACCCGCGCGGATGACGTTGCGGATAATACCCTCCTCACCAGCCAGCCGCCGGGAGCGGAGGATGCTGCTGCCGTGGCGCGCGGGAAATACATTGCCATCGCCGGCGACTGTGTGGCCTGCCATACCGCACCGGAGAGCAAAGATGCCTTTGCCGGCGGCTATTCGATTAGCACGCCGTTTGGCGGCATCGTTGCCAGCAATATTACGCCTGATACGGAAACCGGGATTGGCAGCTGGACCGAGCGTGATTTCTATCGCGCGGTGCGTCACGGCAAGGGCAAAGACGGCGAAAACCTCTATCCGGCGATGCCGTATAACGCCTACGTGAAAACCAGCGACAAGGACATGCACGACCTGTGGATGTATATGCGCTCGGTGAAGCCGGTGAATTATCACGCTCCGGAGACCCACCTCGGCTTCCCGTACAATATCCGTCTGGCGATGATGGGCTGGAACCTGTTGTTCTTTAAAAACAGCGGATACGAGCCGGACACATCCAAATCCACCGAATGGAATCGCGGTGCCTATCTGGTGGAAGGTCTGGAGCACTGTAGCGCCTGCCATACGCCGAAAAATCTGCTGGGTGGCGATACCGGAGCCTATCTGCAGGGCAGTAACCTGGCGGAATGGCATGCGCCGGATATCACCCCGAACCGCTATACCGGCGTCGGCAGCTGGAGCGACCAGCAACTCGTCGACTACCTGAAAACCGGCAGTAACCATGTGGCGGTGGCGTCCGGGCCGATGGCGGAAGCGGTGACCAACTCGACCCAGCATCTGACCGATGCGGATCTACGCGCGATTGCGGTCTACCTAAAATCGCAGCCGGACTCGGGGACCAAAGCACCACAACCGCTGGCGGCCGATTCGGCGCAGATGAAAATGGGTGCCAACGTCTATTCCGCCAACTGCAGCGCCTGTCATAACAGTGACGGCAAGGGTATCCCGCAGCTTGCGGCCGGACTGGCGAACAATCCGGGGCTGATGGCGGACGATGCGTCGTCGATTATTACCACTATCCTGCAGGGTGGCCGGGGTGCGGTGACGCAGTCCAACCCAACCAGCGGTGCGATGCCGTCGTTTGCCTGGAAACTGTCTGATGAACAGGTCGCGGCTGCCGCAACCTATCTGCGGAACAGCTGGGGCAATGCCGCGCCGGCCGTAACGGCCGATGATGTGGCGAAAAACCGGGCGTTGATAAACATGCCCGCGCAGATGCCAGAAAAGTAGTGGGTTTTGTTGCGATGAAGGCCGGCTTGCCGGCCTTTTTTACTGACACGTTAATGCGCTGAGCATCCTGCCCGCGCAGCCGCCTTACTGCACCACAAACCGTGAGATCGACGCTTCCAGCATCGATGCCTGGTCGCGCATCGCGCTGGCAGCCGCCGACGACTCCTGAACCAGCGCCGCATTCTGCTGGGTGACGCTATCCATCTGCACGATAGCCACGCCAACCTGAGAAATTCCGCGGTTCTGCTCGTCGGACGCCTGAGCAATCTCGACCAGTATGCTGGTGACGTTGCCGACAGAGTTCACGATCTCATTCATCGTTTCGCCTGCCTTGCCGACCAGTTGCGATCCACTGCCAATGCGCGCGACGGATTCAGCAATTAAGGTTTCAATCTCCTTTGCCGCCTGTGCACTGCGCTGGGCAAGGTTCCGCACCTCGCTGGCGACCACCGCAAAGCCGCGGCCCTGTTCGCCCGCGCGGGCAGCTTCCACCGCCGCGTTCAACGCCAGGATGTTGGTCTGGAAGGCAATACTGTTGATCACGGTGGTGATATCGGCAATTTTACTGGAACTGGCGCTGATCTGATTCATGGTGTCCACCACGCTTTTAACCAACACGCCACCTTTGTTTGCCGTCTCGGAAGTGGCGCGTGCCAGCTCGCTTGAGTGGTGAATATTCTCCACATTCTGCTTCACGGTGGCCGTCAGCTGCTCCATGCTGGCCGCCGTTTGCTCGAGCGCGGCCGCCTGCTCTTCCGTTCGGGCCGAAAGATCGTTGTTCCCTGTCGCAATCTCTGCGGACGCCTGGCTGACCTGGATAACACCGCTGCGAATATCGCCAATGATGCTGCGCAGATCGTTGCTGATGCCGCCAACCGCTTTCATCAGCTCGCCCAGTTCATCCCGACGCGAGGTCTCCAGACGCACGCTCAAATCACCCTGCGCAATCTGTCGTGCGATCTGCAGCGTGGCGGCGAGCGGACGGGTGATCTGCCGGGAGATAATCACCGCAATGACAATGCTGGCGATGACCGCAGCGGCAAGGATCATCAACATCCACAGAATGGCACTGGCGATATCTTCATGGGTGGCACTCAGTTGCTGGCTGAACAGCTGATTACTGGTGGTAGTCAGTTGCGCCCCCGCCGCGCCAAGCTGCCGGGTCGCCTCCTCTTCCGCCAGCGCCGACGTGTTATATTCCTGCACGCTGTCGCGTCTGGCGGCCAGCAGCACCGCCAGTTTTTCTATGGCATTGCCGTCCTCAGGGCTGAGGCGCGGCCTGGCCTGCTCAATAAGTTGAATCGTTTCAGCTAAAAAGCCAGTTAATGCCTGACGATTCTCAGCGCTGTTATCCAGCTCCATCAGCCGGACACGGACGCTGACACCGGCAAGGTGTTTAGCAATGTCTGTCAAGGCGGCGGCCGTACCGTCCGGCGAGGCGCTGTATTTTTGCGCCATCTCCTCAGCGTCGGCGGTTTCACCGCTAAGCCTCAGCGCCTGCAGGATAATTTGACGGGAATGCACTTCGCTTACCGTCTCTGCACGATGCTCACGGTAGACGCTCATGGCGCCCGGAAGTGACGCAATCAACTGACTCTGTTCGGCATTCCAGTGCCGGGTTTTGAGTTGGTCAATGTTGGTTTCTACCGCCCGCAACCGCTCTTCATTCGCCGCGATAAATTTTTCATCATGGGTTTTTACGTACTGCTGGCGGGCATCTTTGGCCTGTGAGAACTGATCGTTAATGTTCTTCAGCTGGCTGAGTTTGTCCGCACGCTCCGCAATATCCCGCAGGTTTTTAATACCACAGGCCGCTACAGCAATGCTGAGGATCAGCACCAGCCCAAATCCCAACATGAGCTTCCTGCCGACTCTGATATTTTCCAAAAAAACACGTAATTTTTTCATAAAACTCGAATTCCCCTGTCGTGTTGTCCATGTGATTGCCAGTAAGGCCACAGGGTTATCGGCAGGAAGAGTGTTAATTTCACTATTTATAGTTACAAAATTAACAATTACTCAAGTTTACTAGTGTCGGGTAGTGAGAGGTGTCGCTTGCGAGAAAGACAGGGGGAAATGACGGATTTTTATTCTTCTAACTGGTACTGATTTTGGATGATGTCACGCAGAAGAGTGTTGCCGCTGATTGCGCGTTTGTCAAAGCCGGGACGGGAATTTTTTAACAGTATCCCGCCCGGCGGTTATAACAAAACATCTGACCTCTTGGCTTGCAACATATGAACGTAGAAACGGTAGTGGGTATTCCCCGGTGTTGGCATTACAAATAAGAAACTCTTGCATCCAGATACATCGCGCACTTTATAATAGCGTGCTACTTATGTCTCTAATTCATTCTGGCACTTATCTGGAAAAAGTAAAACAATTGCGCGATGAAATTAATGCATCGCTGCAGAAGAAAGCATTCGTTAAAGAAAATGACCGTGCCGTTCAGGACTGAAAACACCCTGCCGCATTGCCCGGCAGGGTGTTTTCACTGTTACTGCTGTTGTGCAGGCGTAGCCAGCTTCTGCTTCGCATCCGTCTGCTTACGCATCGCTGCAACCTGCTGCGGCGTCACTTCAGCGGCCTGATTGCCCCACGAATTCCGCACATAGTTCAGCATATCGGCCATCTGCTGGTCATTCATCTTCCAGTCAAATGACGGCATGCCGGCAGCGGTCTGGCGATCCGCCGTGTGCGGCGCGCGCGCGCCGTTCAGCAGCGCGTTAATCATGTTCGTTGGGTCATTCAGCATTGAGCCGTTACCGGCAAAGGCTGGCACCATGCCGTGGATCCCCTCGCCCTTCACGCCGTGACAGGCGGAGCAATCCACTTCATATCCCAACGCCGCTTTTTTGCTGCGCGCTTCATCCATCACAAATGCCTTGGGTGCAGGCGTGTCGGATGCCGGAAGATGCTGCAGATACGCAGCAACGGCTTTCAGGTCGGCATCGTTGAAGTACTGCATCGAATGCTCAACCGCTTCCGCCATCGGGCCTGCCGCCACGCTTTTGCCATCAGAACCGGTTTTCAGGTACTGCTGGATCTGCTCGCTGTTCCAGCCGCCAATGCCGGTATGCGCATTCGGGGTGATGTCCGGTGCGTACCAGTCTCCCAGATTGCCGCCCTGCAAATATTGGCTGCTGATTTCCCCGCCAAGCGCGTTGCGGGCGGTATGGCAGACGCTACAGTGCGCCGGGCCGTCGACCAGGTATTTCCCGCGATTGATCTCATCCCAGTCGGCGCTGCTGCCGCTGGCGGTTTTCAGGCTTTCGGGCTTAAAGCCGCTGTTATCAAAGAACAGCAGGTTCCAGCCCGCCATCGCCAGGCGAATGTTGTAAGGGAAATTCATGCCGCCATTTTCGTCGATGTTGTTTTTCACCGGCTTCAGGGTCGACATCCACGCCCACAGGTCATGCATATCCCGATCGCTCAGCTTGGCATAGGCGGTATACGGCATCGCCGGATAGAGGAAGCCTTTTGAGCCACGGCCCAGACGCACCGCATTGTAAAAATCATGCTCGGTCATACCGCCAATACCGGTTTCGCGATCGGGGGTGATATTGGAGGTTTTCAGCTCGCCAAACGGCGTGTTGATTTTGTAGCCGCCAGCAAAGGTCTGCTCGTGACAGGCGGCACAATCGCTCAGCCGCATCACGTATTCACCGCGCTTGATCGCCGCCGCATCGGTGCTGTGGAAATCCGCCAGCACCGTTTTATTGTCGGCAACGTCAGAGCGTGAGCTGTCCATCACCATCCACAGCCGGCCAGACACGCCAATCCCGGCCAGTACGGCCAGCGCCGCCAGGCTGTAAGTTACTTTCTTTTTTATGCTCATGATTACGCCTTCACCAGCGGGGCAGGATTTTTAATGTAGGTCTCATGGATCGCGCGGGCAGCACGCACGGCCAGCGCCCCGACCGTGATGGTGGGGTTGTAGCCGCCATTGTTCGGGAAGGCGGACGCTCCCACCACAAAGACGTTATGCACGTCCCAGCTTTGCAGGTAAGTGTTCAGCGCGGAGGTGGTCGGATCGGCCCCCATCACCGCCCCGCCGATAGTATGGGAACTGTTCTGCCGATATGGGTTCCAGCTGCCGTCGGTCTGGTTTTGCGAGGTGATATCCTTGCCGCCGGTCTGCTTCATAATCTCTTTCGCCTTATCCAGCACGAAGCGCGACATGTTGGTGTCGTTCTTGTTCCAGTCAAAGGTCATGCGCAGCAACGGCTGACCGTGGCGATCCTTATACTGCGGATCGAGATCCAGATAGGCCTCGCGAACCGGCATTGAGGTGCCCTGGCAGAAAATGGTGCCGGCGCTCTGGTAGTCGCGCGCGTAGCCCGCTTTCCATTCGCTGCCCCAGCGTTTGGTGCCCGGACGCAGGTCGTCCATATGCTGAATTGGGCGGCCATCGGTCGAGAAGCCCATGATCCCGGCACCGCCGATAAAGTCGAGGTTGCTGTGATCGAAGTTATCGCCGTTGAAGTCGTCGATCTGCACCGCCAGCGCGCCGCCGCCGATAAACGGGTTCATAAACTCGCCGTCAAAGAAGCCGGTGACGGTGGCGCAGGTCTGGTAGTTATAGTTGCGTCCAACGGTGCCTTTGCCGGTTTCGACGTTGTACGGCTCGCCGATTTTCGACAGCAGCATCATGCGCACGTTGTCCATCTGATAGGCAGTGATGCACACCACGTCGGCAGGCTGGAAGCCCTCTTTGCCATCGTGGGTGATAAAGCGCACGCCTTTCGCCGTTTTGCCATCGTCATGCTTGATGACCTGCAACACTTCGGTTTCGGTCAGCACGGTAAAGTTAGGGCGACGCATCAGGGCCGGGAGAATACAGGCCTGAGGCGAGGATTTACTGAAGTTGCCGCAGCCGTGGAAATCGCAGAAGCCGCAGTAGGTGCACGGGCCCATGGTGACGCCCAGCGGGTTCACATAAGCCGAAGAAAGGTTGCCCGCCGGAATGGTGAAAGGATGGAAGCCCATCTGCTCGGTGGTCTGGCGATATTTGCGCATCCAGTGGGTGTCTTTCAGCGGCGGCGTGGGGTAGTCGCGGCGGCGCGGCCCTTCGAAAATGTTGCCGTTGGGCTGCGGCTTGCCCTGCAGATTGCCGGCGATACCGGAGGTTCCGGCGATGCGCTCGAAGCGATCGTAATACGGCTCCATCTCGTCGTAAGTCACGCCCCAGTCCTGCAGCTGCAGACCCTTCATCTTGCTGGCACCGTAGCGCTCGCGAGTTTGGGTGGCGATTTCAAAATCCCACGGCGTAAAGCGCCATGACATGCCTGCCCAGTGGGTACCCGCGCCGCCAACGTTCCAGCCAAACTGAAACGCGCTCCAGTTACGCACCGGTGCGGCATCCTGCTGGCTGTTGTTGCGGAAGGTGGTGGTCTCAACGCTCATCGGCTGCAAAATTTCACGACGCGTATGGTAGCGCAGCTCGTCCGGGTCAACGGAGACCGGGAAATCCGTGGAGGTGTCGCGCCAGGCGCCGCGCTCAATCGCCACCACGTTGAGGCCTGCACGGGTTAATTCTTCAGCCATCACCGATCCGGCCCAGCCTAATCCGACAATAACGACGTCGGTCTTTTCTCTAATTTGTGACATCACTCAGCTCCGGACATTAATCATTGGGAATAAGGCTGACGGGAATTAACTGCAGGTTTTCACCGCGACGATCGATATACTGGCGGTAGTCATAGCGTGCGCCGGGGAAACCAATCATTTTCCAGCCGGCCATGGTTTTATTGCCGCCATACAGCGGATCGGCAAGATAGCTTTCGCGGACGTTTTGCAGCATTAATTCAAAAAACGCCTGGCTGTTGACGTCACTGCCGAGGTTAATTTTTCCCGCTTCCATATCCGTCAGAAAACTGTCGATCTGCGGCGCTGTCAGGCTGTAAAACGAACTGTGATGATGCACCTGCGCCCAGGCTTCCAGCGCCCGTAAACCAGTGATGTAACGTTCGCGAGGCGTGGTCAGGAACTGCGCGCTGCCCATGATTTTTTCTTCATTTTCGGGACGCAGCGGCCCGTCGAGATACAGTGCGGCACCGGAGCCGTAAGTGCCGGCCAGCTGGTCATCGATAAACTCAATGGCACCTTCCTGACTGGCGGACGGGCCGTGATCATCAGCGGGGATCAGGCGATCGCACACTGCCGCCAGGTTTTTGCGGTCGGTTTCACTGGTCAGCACGCGATATCCGCCCTGCATGGCCGGGACCGGCACCGCATCGGCGCTGAGCCGGGTAACCAGCGGCACGTTATTCAGCTCTTTGGCCGAGAGTTTCGGCGCGATAGTGAACGCGCCAACCAGCGAACTGATGGAAAAGAGCGCTTCTCTACGATTCATATCTGTTTCCTTGAATAGCACGAATGATTGTCATAGCTTCCGGAACGCAGGCAATAGCTTTCCGACCCCGTTAAAAAACAGGGAGAATTAACCTTTAAAAACGGTTTTTTTATTTTTTTACGGCGAAAGCCATCGACTCTTGATTATTCAAGAGTTAGCAATGCGTTCGCTGAATTTATAACTGCCCGATGGTTACGGTCTGATTTGTGACATTGATATTCCCGGTGTTATTTAAATGACATCGATATTAGCGGGGTAAGAGCCTTTCTTATTATTGGTTTCTGTCGCTTACTGTTTTGTTGCGTAATTAATTTCATCCTGTAAGCATCCCGCCAACCCTATCGGCGCAGACGGGAGTTACGGCTAGCGTTTAATATGGCTTCCTCTGATCACCAGACCATCCTGACGCCATTCCGTTTGCTCAGTGGCAATGCCTTTGGTCACCCGGTTGATCGCCTCGACGATCATCACATCCGTATTCTGGTTCCAGGTGGTCAGATCCCAGACCGGCGAGTCCGCCTCATCGATACCGTCAAATCCGACCACGGCAATGCTGTGTATCGCGCCGGATTCATACAGCGCTTCCAGCGCACCGATGGCCAACGTATCGTTTTCGCAGAACATCGCGTCAACCCGTTCAGCCACCGGGGTTGTGCGCAGATACGCCTGCATCATCAGATACGCTGCCTTGCGTTCGTACCGGCCGGTGGTCAGCGTCAGATCGACCTTGCGATCGTGCAGCGCCAGCTCATGCTGATAGCCATCCTTACGCAGCAAGTGCTCGGACTCGGTGTCCGGGCCTTTCATATAGCCAAAGGTCTGATAGCCCTGAGCGATTAGCAGCTGGCCGATTTCCCGCCCTGCCCTGAATCCATCAATGTTGATCACCTCAACGTTGCGATACGCCTCGCTGTTACGACACACCTGGATCAGCGGCACCGAGTGAACGCTATGGGCAATGTTATGCAGCTCCTGGGTCAGCACGTTGGCAAAAAACAGGATGCCGTCAATCTGTAGCTGATCGGCCATCTCGATCACCGACTGGTAGTTCTCTCCAGCGGTAATATTCAGCACCAGCGTCAGATAGCCGCGCGACTGGAGCTCTTTGGTCACCGTATCCAGAATCTTCATGGAGTGCGGGTTTTTCAGCTCATCAATGGCCACGCCAATGATATGCGTATTTTTCTTGGTCAGGCTGCGCGCCAGTAAGTTGGGGCGATAGCCTAACTCCGCCGCCGCGGCCAGCACCTTCGCCTTGGTCTCGGGAGCCACGTAGGTTCCCGGCGTAAACGCGCGTGAGACGGTCCATTTCGACACGCCAGCCACTTTCGCCACCGCGCTCGCGTTGGCTTTTGCAGGTTTTAACGGTTTTTTCTCAGTAGTCATGCCTTCGCTTCGTAACGGGTATCAGGAGATAGCCACATTAAACGTCAAAGCAGACTGAATTTATACGTTGCTGCACCGCACGCCGCCATTCGATGGAAAAACAAGCAATTTGGGGCAGAACGTAGCGAAAACCTTTAACTCGTTGTTGAGATTATGTTAATTCAAAAGCGCGTTTGCAAACACTTTCTGCACCTGGGTGCAGAAATGGACGCATAATTAACGCGACAATTTATTAATTTTGTTAGCTGATAAGGAGTTACGGCGGCAACGGACGATCCTGGTTCACCGTTCTCATTACCAGGGTCGAGGTTAAGCGTTGCACAGCTGCTGAAAAGCGGGCAGGTCGCGGGTGGTGAAATGCAGCAGGTAATCCGGGTGGAATCATGCAGTGTGAAGAACACATGGACCGAGAAATTTTAGACCATAAAACCCGGGGCCAGATGCCATCAATAACCGCGGATCACGCCACTGTGAGGCGAGTGTTTAAGATTTTGCGCGTTACACCACCTCCACTCTATTAAACCACAAAACTTCATAGGGAATTTCGGGGTCACAAAAGGGCTATTTTATTGTAAACTGCCTGGACGATGAGCAGATGATGGCCAGGGATATGTCAAAATTAAGAGAAAAAATCATTAAAAATGGATTTACTGCGTTTGAGCTTATGGTTCTTGCTCGCAAATACAAAAACCTAAAAAAAGTATACCACCCAAATTTGACCAATGAAATCACTCTGGAAAGCGTCATCGCAGAGGAAGCCAGAAAATCCATTTCTTTGACAAAATACTATTTGGCAGCGGTGCTGGTCTCAGGTTTAGTTGCATTCATGTTTGAAAGAGCAGATTACCTTTTTATGCCAGTGGCGTTCTTGATTTTAACCATAACTGATATCTCCTCATCAGCAAAAAGTGGCAATCGAAAAATCACCACCGAATTCAAGCTTATGTTACTTGCCATTAAATTAAGGTTTTAGTCTTTAAGACTAAAAGAGTCATCATATTGATAGTCACCATCATAAAACTTTGCTTTGAAAGTTTTAGCTGAATCAGCTGCAAAATATAACTTCATAAATCCATTTTTACTGGACCATTTCGATATATAGTCACTACTGACATTTTTGAATAGTTTCCCGGTTCCGGGCTGGTCCCCATAATATTTTTTAATGAGCCTTTTTGGGCTTTGCGCCAATACTGGAGTTCTAAGTGCAGCATAAACAGTCAATGAAAATTCGACACTGCTAAAACCTAAATCGCCTGCATCATCAGATAAGCCAGCAAGCTCAGCTGCTTTGCGATACAAGCTTCTTAAAGGCCCTGACTGACTATGCTCATAAATGAGCGGAGATGCCGATTCAAAGGCATTATTTAAACCATAAGCTACAAGAACGACTCCAACACCTTGAAATCGTCTCATGTGTAGACTTTTACCAAGTTTAGCTAACTGCATCCCTCCCCAGGCTTCAATGCCGCCAGCCACAATGCCACCACCAACCTTGGCATATTTAATAATACCATGCTCTTCAAAAACATCAGTGATAATGTATGTGACATGGTCTTTCATCCTGAGTATTTGGTATTCTCTCTCAGTAAGAGATAGTTCATCTTTAAGACGTTCGATAACATTATTTTTTACTGACAGCTCTAATGATGAGTGAAATTCATCCTCATAATTCCTAATGCTATCTTCTATTTCGCGGATGTATTCAATACGATTAAAAGCATCTTTAATAAGAAAAGTCGCAGCCAGGTTAGCCACTCTTCTTAACTCACTAATATACCTATCAAGATCATAGCGCAGGTGAGAAATCGCTGGTGTGCCCATGACATGCTCCTTTCTTTCAGAAATAGGACGTTGAATTCTTTATATCCCATCCCATGCGGTTCTCCGCCCCTTTTCCACCTACGGCACCCTGCTCCCAATATTGAAATTTAACTCTGTCAGCCTGGAATTCATACTCAACGTCGGTCGTAGAGCCATTATCTCTGAAAAGAACTTCCATCACGATGACATTTTCGAGCGTCACCCTATAATATTCAATCTGAGTCCCTCCTGCTTTACATGCTGACAATGTGACAGTTTTAATTCGATTGCCATTTGAAGCATATAACAATGCCCCTGACGTTGTTTTATCTACCTGGCAATGTACAGTGAGGTTATGGTACTGAGTTTTACCTTTTCCTGCACCATCTCCCTTTCGCTTTGTTCCCCAAATGTAGGAATCCACATCGGTCCAACCGATATGTTGGCTGTCTTGAGATTCCCCAATAACACCATCAATTTTTAAGAAAAGATTATTCATTAGATTGCATCCTTACAATAATTGAATTATTAATAATAAAGCATTCAGACTTAGTATTACAACCATAATCAACAAAAAATAGTTAATTTTTTTCAAGCGCACCCGGAATGAATATTCAGTAGAGGTATAATTATAAAACCAAAGTCAGTAAACAAAGAAACAAATAAGCACCCACGATATCAAAAAAAGCAATCCTATAAATATACCATTTATTAATTTCTCAACCATTTGTAAGGTTGTATATAAGCGGTTCTATGAACCTGTAACAGCGCGTAGCAATTAATCGTGGATTGCCCATTACTACTACGGTTAAAAAATCTGCCCTTTAACATTCCCAGTAAAAAACTATAAGCAGAATACGATTCAAATATGAAAGACACATCCGCCGCCGTCCGATAACTCGACGTTCAATTTTAGCTTACCTCCCATTTTTTCGATGTGATGCTTCATGGCTCCCAGCTTTAGTTCGCTCCCTTTCTGCTCAATCCGGGCCACGCTGGCTGGGTGAACCCTGGAGCCCTTGCCAGTTTAAGGGGACGCCGATGGTTGAGCGCGGCAGAACGTGTCAGGCTGACGGTCGGATTTTTCACGAAAGCAAAAGCATGTTTCGGTTAATTATGTCTATCTTCGCAAGCCCGGAATCTCTCCTGGAGGTGATGAGCCGGCAGGATATTATTGAGTCAGTGGAAGATGGAGACAGGATAATCATCGACAGGGACGGAAACGCGTCGGTTAATTTCAAAAGTGACGAGGTGCGTCAGGATTTTCTGCGTCACGTTAATGCACTGAAGCGAGCCTGATATGGGAACGGCAATTTTTATGGTTTTGATGGTCTGCGGCTACTGGTATACCAGCCGCGACCTGTCCACGCGTTTTAAAATCAAACGTTCCTTTGGATGGGACGTGTATTTCCTGGTGGCGCTTTACGGCTGTATTTTTGTGCTTCAGGGGGTTATCGCCACCGGGCTTATCTGGCTGGGCCTGCTGGCTGCATCCGGTATCAAAAATGCCCTGTATTTTATACCGGGTGAGCATGTCCGCTGGCAGATAGACTTCATGACATGGAGTTTTCTGGGTATCCAGGCTCCGGTTGTGATCATGCTGTCTTTTGCCGTGGTTTTCTGTCTGTATCGCTCTAACTGGGCTGGTAGCGCACGTCTTGACGGTAGCGGCAGAAAAGCTCTTTATCAGCGCCTTTCGCGTTCAAATGGTTTGGAGCAGTTGCTGTATCAGTGCATGGAGGAGGGAGAACTGGCGTGGGTAACGCTAAAATCTCGTCGAATCTATATCGGTATGATCCACACCGCGATGTTCGAACAGGAAAACACGGCCAACATCGTGCTTATCCCGATGCTCAGTGGATACCGGGACGGCAAAACCCTGAACCTGTGCATTGAACACAATTACAGCGCCTGGTATGCAGAACACGGTATCACGCTGGATTCAGAGCCGCGCAACGCCATGGCTTTTCGCAAGGTCATCATGCTTAAGCAGATTGAAAGCCTTTCGCTGTTCGATCCCGCCAGTGCCAGTGCTCTGGCCCCTGAGGGCGAAAAAAGGATTTAAGGATCGCGGCGCAATTTCGTTAAGTCCGGACTCTGCTGCGTTAGCTTTCCACCGTCAGTAAAAACGGCTTAAAGCCCGCTACGGAGGTCTGATTCGCGATGAGGCAGGAGGACCGGTACTGCTGACAGGGTCTGGCATCATTATTGTTATCCTGGGGCAGAACACCCCAGGATAACGTGAGTAACGGAATTACGCCTGATGAGACAGAAGTTGCGTATCGCCCTGTTCAATCGGGATACGGCGGGGTTTTGCACTTTCCGGTACTTCCTGCTCAAGTGCCACCCGCAACAGGCCATTCTCAAGCCTTGCCCCGGTCACCTTCACATGCTCAGGAACGGTAAAGCTCAGACGGAAGTCAGCCTGATGTATTCCCCGGTGAAGCCAGGATGGGCCAGCCTCTTTTTCAGCATCAGCGTCAGCCTTGTTGTTACCGGCTTTGCGTCCGGCGACCGTCAGCTGGCCTCCTGTCACTTCAATCTCGAGTTCAGATTGCGTCCAGCCCGGTACGCTGACGGTCAGGGCATAGTGCTCGCCGTCGAGCTGCTGCAAATCATAGGCGGGAATAGACGCTGCGCTGGCATCGCCGGTCAGCTGGCTGAACAGTCTGTCCATACGGTTAAAGCGGTCAGACAGTATCGCGTCACTGAAGAAAGGAGAAACGGGAAAATTGCGTAGATTCATAATGATAATCCTCTGAATAAGGGTTCATCCAAAAGTTCATCGAAGCGGGGCGAGCCCCGGTCATGACTATTTATATAATCTGCTGTCGGATTTTCAAGACTCTCAAAAAAAAATTTTTTGGGCTCTGTCGTTACGTCATTCCCTCCCCCTCAAGACGAGCGGGACCGGCGTGAAACGGGCATAAAAAAACCCGCACAAGGCGGGTTTTTCTACGTTAACTGAAGCTTAACTGCTCAGGCTGTTGCCGTCATCGCTGTTTTAAACTCCGGTCACGGACCGAATTACATCGGTATGACATTTACCGCTGACGGGCCTTTGGCACCATTCTCCACGGAGAATTGCACTGTCTGACCTTCATCCAGGGTTTTGAAATCATTGCTCTGAATGGCGGAGAAGTGTACGAACACATCCTTGCTGCCATCCTGTGGAGAAATAAAGCCAAAACCTTTATCAGCGTTAAACCATTTTACTAAACCAGTCATTGAATCAGACATAGATACTTCCTTTATTTTTTTTGGCCACATGAGTGGCGAACGTGGTCTGTTTTGCAGAGATGAACTTATGGTGCATTTAGGAGGAGACTCACGAGGAAGGGTATCTTGGGATAACGCCTGAACTGAGGACTGCTTTACTAAAACTGCTTTCATAAGGTCTGTATAACAAACCGATAGATGCATACTACGCTTCACCGGGTGCTAAACGCAAGCGGTAATGAAATAAAAATTCCAGTTACCATGCTGACGGGAATTTTTTTCCAGTTCAGTGCCGGACAAGGAGTAAAAGCCCAGACAGTGACAATCCAGGCTTTTATATTCATAATATTCAATAGCTTATTTACATTATGGCTCTGTAGATAAAAGGGGGCTAAACCGTCAGTATCACGCTTCCCGTTGTACGTCCGGCCTCGAGGTCAGCGTGGGCTTTTGCCGCCTCCATCAGGCTGTAATCCGCTCCGATTGGATTTTCCAGCCCATTCTGAAGAGCCGCCATCAGGTCGCTGGCCCCCTGCCTGTAAAGTTCCGCGTCGTCAGCATAGGCCATTGAACTTGGCCGCATCAGAGCGATAGAGCGGGCGAAGCCAAGTTCCTCTACACGCACCGGTGGTACAGGTCCTGCCGCCTGCCCCAGACTTGCCACTGTGCCAAAAGGGCGTACCACGCCGAGCGTTGCAGCGAGCATAGCGCCTCCAATGCCATCAATGGCAAGATGCACCCCGCGCCCATCCGCAATCTCGCGTACGGTTTCAGCCCATGCCGCATCGGTGTGAAGAAGCACTTCAGCGGTACCTGCAGCTTGTGCAATTTTCATTTTTTCCACTGACCCCGTTGTACCAATCACCCGGGCACCTTTCAGGGTTGCCCAACGGGTGACAATCTGCCCCAGGCCGCCCGCGGCGGAATGCACCAGCAGCCAGTCTCCTGCTTTAACGTTGCGTACCTTATGAAGCAACATATGAGCGGTGAGACCTCTCAGCATCGTGCTTCCGGCGGTGCGAATAGTTATTCCCTCGGGTATTTTTATCAGCCGGCTTGCGGGAATATTTCTGCGCTCGGTATAAGCCCCCATCGGGTTGCCGGTATAGGCAACCCGGTCGCCTCGGGTAAATGCGCGAACGTTCTCCCCGACGGCGATCACCCTCCCGCCGCCTTCAAACCCTGGCACGGCCGGAGAAGATGACTGAGGGTAAAGCCCTGAACGGAAGTAAATATCCACAAAGTTGACGCCTATTACCTCATGTTGGATCTGAACGTCATCGGGGCCCGGTTCACTCAGGGTGATTTCAATTGCTTTCAGGACGTCGGGACCGCCCGGCTGACTGATTACGATGGCTACTGACATAGTCTGTCCTCACTGTTTGAGTGAGAAAATTATAAAGTCGTTTATCTCAGGAAAAATACGGGTATAAAAGACCCATATATGTGTAAAAACGCACAAGGAGAAGGTGAATGGACTGGCAGGATTTACATTACTTTCTTGCGCTGGCCCGCAGAGGTTCCATGTCCGCTGCGGCAAAAGAGCTTCACGTCGATCATGCCACCGTCAGCCGCCGCATCGCCGCCCTCGAAAGGTCGCTCGGACTTCGTCTGACGGAACGTTTGCCCAGGCGTACCGCGCTGACAGAACAGGGCAAAGTCATTGCCTCTGTCGCTGAAGAAATGAACCGGGTGTCAGACCGGGTAAAAATACAGGCTACGTCGCTCTCTGCCGCGCCCGCTGCTGTTATCAGGGTTAGCGCATCTCCGGCTGTCGCAGCGCTGCTGATTGCGCCAGCCGTGGCCGACTTTACGCAAACTCATCCGAATATTTCGCTCTCCTTATCAGGAGCATCCCATCAGGTTCAACTGAACAAAGGCGAGGCGGATATCGCGGTACGTCTGACAAGACCAGAGGATCCCGACCTGTTAACACGCCGGATCGGGACGATGCGTTTCGGCCTGTATGCTTCACCTTCCTGGCAGGACAGGCCACCCGAAAGTTGGTTATTCATTGGTTATGAAACGTCGCTGGATTATGTGACGCAACAGAAATGGCTGGAGTCCCTGCTGAACGGACGGCGGATTATATTCAGGGCCAGCGACCTGATGGCCCAGCAGCAGGCCGCCAGGAGTGGGCTTGGCGTGGTGACGTTACCCTGTTTTATGGGGGACAATGACAGCTCTCTGATAAAACTGGCTGTAGATTCTCCTCCCCCAGGCAGAAGTATGTGGCTGGTTGCCTATCCCGAGTACCGACGCGATCCCTCCTCTGTTAGGGTGATGGAGTTTCTGGCTGACGTTGTTGGAAAGGCATGTCCGCCTGACGATGCCCCTGAAACAGGACTGTAAGTGACTTCATTAACGGAGCAGGTAGACCTTGATTCTGGTTACTTGCGTATCGTGATGTTGGGAAAAAGATAAATTTCGAGGATTTGTTGCAAAAAAAGTGAGTATTAATAATGATTGCTTTGATTGAAAAACGCATTACAAAATAATTAGTTAAAGTAGCCGACCAACATTTCCCCCGTGATATTAAAACGTTAACTTTCTCGAACTGGCAGAATCTTAGTTTCTAATTTATTTTTAATACTCCTTAAAGATGAAAGGTGATGTTATGGAAACCATCATGGAAAACGATTTTGCGAACGATTTATCAGAATTCGTCGGCACGCACTTTGTATATACCTATGATAATGGCTGGAAGTATGAATGGTACGCCCGTAATGATAATACCTGTGATTACCGGATCCATCAGGGGCTGGTTGGCGGGCGCTGGGTGACAAATCAGAAGATGAACGCGGTGCAGTTTGCCCCAGGCATTTATAAAGTCGACTGGCACGAACCTACCGGAACCTGCGTCAGCCTGCTGTTCGACATCAAAAGAAAGGTTATCCACGGCACCATCTTCTTCCCTCAGTGGATAGCTGGCGAAGGTCAGCATCCGGAGAAGACTATTTGTTATCAGAATGAATTTATTGAAGATATGCACCGTTTCCGTGATGAGGGACCGGCCTATCCCTATGTCGTCATACCGGAGTTTGCAAAGGTGACGTACATGAAAAATGAAGGGCCGGATAACGATGAAGTCATCAACATGCCACCGGGGCAACTTCCTTCAGACTTTTTTGAAGGAAAATAATTTTCATTGGCGATAGCAATACACATTGAGATGAGAATTAACAGGGGAGCAATTCCCCCTGTGTAAAATGCGCTTATCTCGCCACCATGCAGACTTTTACATCCCTCTATTAGCGAAGTTCCTTCTCACCTCGATTTAAATCGACCGCTTTTAACCAGATTCGGCCAGACCTGGAAATTAACGCCATATCTATTCAAAAAAACTTTTGTTTTTTATAAGGTTGCAATACCGTAAATTCCTAATAGTAAAAATAGTTGCGTTTTCATTGATAAATATCAAGAAACCTTAAATTTTATTGTGTAATTATTGTTCGCTTACTGATTGAGGTTTTAATGAATACAGCCAGATATTACTACTTGGTAAGTAGTTTAAACGCTTGGGTTTTACATAAAAAAGGTTGTGAACAGGTTACTGCAGCAAGATTCAGAATATTTCTTGGCAGTATTTATACAGATTTTCAGGCCAGCGGAATTGCACAGCAGCGGGTGCCAGAATTTAGCCTGTGTGAGGACTGTATGAATAGTTAATGAGTGAGTTTTAACAGTTTACCAGCATGATAAAAACCTCTTCCGGTATGGAAGAGGTTTTTTTCGTTCACATAAAACTACTATCTTTCTGTGGGCGATTTTTTATTTTGAGATTAATTTAATCTTGCGCTCGCTTCCTTACAAATCTGAGCAGCTGAAAAATATAATAGTGACTGGGATCAAATAATTTTGTCTGTTCCCGCCTGGCCAGTTTTTCGTTCAGCCCCCGCTCCTGGCCCCGGAAACCGACACACACCTTATACTGCAAAAAACAGCTCGCAGACGGTCTGCTGTACCACCGATGGTATTCACGCCCGGATGCCTCTTCAGCCGTCAGGCTCCGTGCGGCGGCAAAGAGTGCCATGGCAGGCCGGCATGCTCAGACGCTGGGGTGAAATCACAGGTCTTGTCACTCAGAACCTTAATAATGATTTGAGTATTATAATATTCAGATCCTGGTATTCCCGAGAAAATAGAATGAATCACACTGACTGGCAGAAATTTTTCCTGAACGATCTTCCCCTGACGTTCCTGGGTGAAGTGGCGTTACGCGTGTGTATTGCTTATGTGGTGGTTTTTATCTTTCTGAAAATATCTGGCCGGCGTGGCGTCCAGCAGCTCTCCCTCTTTGAAGTGGTCATTATTCTTACGTTGGGATCGGCTTCAGGTGACGTGACCTTCTATGATGATGTGCCCGTGCTGCCTGTGATTATGGTCTTCATTGTACTTCTCATCCTTTACCGTGCCACTACATGGTCTATGTCCCGCTTCACTGCTGTAGCCCGCCTGGTTGAAGGCGAGGTCATCACGCTGGTGTCTGACGGGCGCTACGTGGTGGAAAATCTGGACCGGCTCAATATTTCCCCGAACGAATTTTTGATGGAACTGCGTCTGAAAAACATAGAGCATTTGGGCCAGATACGTCTGGCCCTTGTGGAGGTTGACGGGCAGCTCAGCATCTATTGTTTTGATAATGAATTTGTCAGACCCGGCCTGTCGGTCCTGCCACCTGAGCATCGCCGAAGTTTCCCGGAAATTCAGGCTGCCGGCACCTATGCCTGCAATCATTGCGGCAGTGTTGAAGAACTTGATGTGAAGGGTGTTCACCTCTGCTCCCGGTGCGGCAAGGATTTATGGTCTGTGGCGCTGAATACCCTGCGTACTGGCTGAAAGCAATGTGCAAGGGTGCGTGTATAAATCTTATTATCTGGCCAGGAACGAGGGGATACCGACTCATCGGGCCGCCAGATCAGGGAATGCAGGATTAAAGGTGAGGCATCTGAACCTTCCCGATGCCGTCGGCTCAGCTTATCCGGTACTGTTATGCAGGTGCGGGAGGTTGCTGCTCCACATCCCTACTGATATTTAAAGAGGCTTTCCCGCGCAATGTTTTTCATTTTTACTTCACACATAATATCGAAATCCTTAAATGACAGAGCCCACTCGTTTAGATCCTCATTAAAATAATAGTTTGAATGTGCCCGCAGTTTCATTTTGGACAATTGCAGCGATTCCTGATCGGGAAATCCGCGCTCAGGAATTAATCCCTCCTGTGACACTGAGTAATGTAAAACGGGTCTCACTCCCCGCCAGGATTCTTTAATTAAAGCAATACGCTCATCATCTGGTTTTATGAACTGGTTTTCTTTTACCCAGTGATGGTGAATATCCAGTACAATCGGACACAACTTTCTGGCCTGCAACACATCGTCCAATGAGCAAGAAACTTCATCGTTTTCAACGGTAAGCATCAGCTTAGCTTCAGGGCTCAGTCGCTGAAAAGCGGACCTGAATCCTTCAAATCCTCCCCGTCCGTTCATATGTATATTAATTTTAAAATCCTGAAAATTTTTCCCGTAACCGAGCAGCCTGGCGCATAAAACATGGTATTCGATGTCTGCCAGCGAGCGGTCAACGACCTCCGGTGTTTCGGATGCAAGTACAGTGTATTGCCCGGGATGAAATGAGAGACGTATGCCGTTGGTGCGCGCGCGTTCACCGCACGCCGAGAAAAGCGGTTTAAGTTGGAGTAACAGCCGCTGATAATGGATGCCGGCTTCAGGAACGGTAAACAAGGGGAGCAAATCGCTACCTATTCTCATCATTCTTAATGCCTCGGGCAGTTGCGCCAGCTCATCAAAAATGTGCGACAGCTGGGCAAGGTTGTGTGTGGCACACTCAAACAGCAATTGCCCCTGTTTTTTCTCATCAAGGTTGAGAAATCGCTTTCGTGTTGGTGACTTAAAGGGCCATGGCTGCTTTAAATCCGCGTTAAGGTACTTGCAGGCAAACCCTAATTTCATCACTGTTCCTTTTCATAATTTCAGATAATTGTATCAACTAACCTGAATTTTGCACGGTCAGAAATGTTTTTATTAATTGAATAGTCATTCACTTTTTTTCAAATATTTTTTCACTATTTTATTTCTAATTTTTATTAAATTCATCTGACTCTTTCAGCAGAACGCTGAACGCAATAACGATATATTCCTATTCAAAACGCATATTCAGGCAGGCCTTAAAAGACAAGGACAATCGCATTAACCCTGTAAATACAGGTTTTATGAATGTGATCGGATGAGCAGGGATCAAGTTTGGAAGATGCTGATTGGCGGAAGATCACAGGAGTCGAACCTGCCCGGGACCGCTGGCGGCCCCAACTGGATTTGAAATCCAGCCGCCTCACCGGAGACGACGATCTTCCTCTTTGAAGAGGCGCAGAGTATAGCATTGTGTAAAGCTGAAATTCAGCCCTAACCTCGTCGCAATCTGGCTTTCGTTAAGCGCATCCCACAATGACGAAAGGCAGCCACGGTCAGTGCGTGAAAACCACCCCGTAATGCCTTTGCAATGCTTTTTTCCCTGCTTCAGTGAACCTCACTTCCCGATAACCTTCAATGCGCACCAGCCAGCCCTGTGCCTCAAAGGCGAGGAATAACGCCGCGCCGGCATCCCCTCCGAGGTGAAAACGCCGCTCGCTCCAGTCCAGACAATCGCAGCACGGTTTCCGCTTGGTTTTGGGATTAAGCACTGCCCCGATGCTTTGAAAATGGTGCAGTCCGGCCTGAGTTATCGTACTGCCGTCAGCTGTAATCCAGTGGTTGGCCTTCATACAGGCATAAAGTTCGACCGCGATTTCCCCCGCCAGATGGTCATAACAGGTACGGGCGCGCCGTAACGGGAGCGGCGCGCGCGTCTCAGGCGTGCGGATATGTTTTACCGACATGCCCATAATGTTTTCCAGCAGGCTGGCAACATCGCTGCCTGCCAGGCGGTAATAACGGTGCCTGCCCTGCGAGAGACACACCGTTAAACCACTTTGCAGTAGCCTCGCCAAATGCCCGCTGGCAGTGGAGGTGGCAATATCGGCCACGGCGCTCAGTTCGGTCGCTGTCCATGCCCGGCCATCCATCAGTGCGCAGAGTATTCTGACTCTCGACGGGTCAGAAATGGCACTGGCGATAGCCGACATGGCGTGTTCCAGCGATACGGCACCGTCATCCGTGTTAGCTAAACCCGGCAGGCTCATGCAGAAGGGATTTCCCATGGTTGAGTGACCTGTGCGGCCAGTTCATTATTGTCTGTCAGTAATATTAACTGGTTGTGGTGATCGCTGTACTGGACCAACAGATTTATTCCGTTGCGGGCAATCACGTCCATGATTTCGCCCAGTTCTCCAGGACGTTCCTGCCGGAGCTTACGGATCACCGGTTTAACCACCGCATGCACCGAGAAACCGGCATTAACCAACACCTCTCGGGCACGCTCGCCATCCTCCACCAGATAATGCGCATGGCTTTCACTGCCGACGGAGAACGCGCCGCCGCCTTCCAGGCCGACACCATTGTTACCCAACGTGGTGCCCATTGAGGCCAGCGAGCCCGGCATATTGGTCAAAACAACATGGATATCATACATCTGCATGGCTTCCTGATTCTGATGAGTAGTCTCTAATCACGCTGGCAATACGAATACGGTAATACGCGAAAATGGTGGCTTTGCCCTCTTCCTGCGCTGCCCTGTGCCGCTGATTTTTCTTCCAGCTCAACACCGACGCTTCATCGCGCCACCAGGAGAGCGAAAGAATTTTGTCGGGGGTGCTCAGGCTCTGAAAACGCTCGATTGAGATAAAACCGTCCACGTCGGTCAGCTCCGGTTTAAGCTCCGTGGCTAATTGGAAATAGCGCGCCTGATGTTCAGGCACGGCATCGGCTTCAAAAAGTACAGCAATCATCAGGTAACTCCCTTGGTGGTTGATGTCTGCCAGTGTATTCAGCGGCAGGCACGATGCTTCGCTGCCCAACGAAATGTCGATCGTCTCACCCGGACAGGATCATGTCCGTTTTTGGCCTTCTTTGACCTGCCCTTTCCCGCCATCATTGGGCTATACCCTCTTCCAGTGGAGTCCGTAAATGTCCAATACCGTCCTTTTAGTGATTGACGCGCAGCAGTCCTTCTATCATCGTGGTTACCAGGATACGGTCGAGATGCCGGCGTTTGAACGCAGTATCAGCGCGCTGATTGGCGGCTGCCATGTTCGTGGCATTCCGATTGTTGATGTGTTCCATGTGGAAGATCATGGCCCGTTTTCGCTGGCCTCCGGCCTGGTTGAGCGTCTGCCGTTCCTCAACCATAAGGTGGCGAAAACCGTTCAGAAACGGGTGCATAACGCGCTGACCGAATCCGGGCTGGAGCCATGGCTGCGCGAGCAGAAAATCGATCATGTGATTATTTGTGGTCTGCGCACCGAACAGTGCTGCGAAACCACCGCCCGCGTGGCGTCCGATCTGGGGTATAAGGTGACGTTCGTGACCGAAGCGACGCTGACCTTCCCGATTAGCCATAACCGCATCACGCTGAGTATCGCTGACCTGCGTCATCATACTGAAGCCGTGCTGATCAACCGATTCGCCTCCATCCGTACCGTGGAGGAGTGTCTGCAGGAGTTGCCATAAGATGACTATCCCGGTGTGGTTTTTGATGGTGCCAGGCATTGTCTCGCTGGATGTGACCGGCCCGGCGGAAACGCTGAAGCTGGCAGCGGGCGCGTTCTCGCTGCGCTATATCGGCCCGGAGGAGAGCATCATGACCTCCACCGGGATGACCGTCAGCCGCATCGAGCCGTTGCCCGATCGCCTGCCCGCCGGGAGCCTGCTTATCGTGCCCGGCGTGGAGGATTCCAGTCGCGGGTTTGATACGCCGCAGGGCGTGGCCGCGCGCAACTGGCTGATGCGGCAGCAGCCGGATATCCATGACCGCAAGATTTCGCTGGTGTGCGTCTGTTCCGGCACCATCCTGGCGGCAAAAGCCGGCCTGCTGAACGGCGTGCAGTGCACCAGCCATCATGAAGTGATCGCCCGCCTGAAAAACGCCGATCCGACGGCGATCGTGAAGGAAAACCGCATCTTTGTTGAAGATCGCGGCATCTGGACCAGCGCCGGTATTACCGCCGGCATCGATCTGTCGCTGCACCTGATCCACCAGCTGTGCGGCTCGCAGACTGCGCTTAACGTCGCGCGTGAAATGGTGGTCTACTTCCGCCGTTCGGGTGAGGATCCGCAGCTTTCGCCCTGGCTGCGCTATCGCAACCATATGCATCCGGCCATTCACCGCACCCAGGATTTGCTGGTTGTCCAACCCGAACGGGAGTGGCAGCTGGAGGAGATTGCCGGCAAGGTGCATATCAGCCCGCGGCACTTAACGCGGCTGTTCAGGCAACATCTGGGCATCAGCGTGCGCGATTATCACGAACAGCTGCGCATCGCCATCGCCCGCCAGCGTCTGCAACAGGGTGAAGGGGCCGAAAAAGCCGCGTTGTCTGCCGGGTTCTCGTCATCGCGCCAGCTGCGTCGGGCATTGCAGCGCTGGGAGGCGCCTTAGTCTTCTGTCAGTTAACCCGCATCAAAAAAGGGCGGCCAGATTTCTCTGTCCGCCCTTCTGTTACTCAGCCTTGAAATTTACTTCTTCACGCTCTCGATAAAGGTTTTACGGGCGGTTTTCGAGCCCAGACGCTCCGCTTCATCCAGCAGTTTCAGCGCTTTATCCACGTCTCCGGCTTTGACGGCCTTCTTAATCGACTCGTTAAACCAGGCATCCGAATCGTCCAGCATCGGCTCTGACGGTTTGGCCGGTGCGGCTGGCGCTGGCGCAGGTGCCTGCGTGCTGCCAACCACCACCGGTGCTGCTTCGGCCGGTGCGGATGACGGGAAGATCTGCCCAATCATCACGTTACCGGCTTTCTGCTCGGCGGTGACCTTCAGGCTCAAGGTGCCGGTTGGCGTATGACGCGCCACAGGGTCCGGGATATCCGGCACCGCGTTGCCCACGCCAGCAGCATAGGCTTTGGCCGGGTTAACCATCTGCGTGGTGGCATCCAGATCGTTGCGGGTGGTGTACACCAGCAGGTAAATTTGTTTCTGCCCCAGCGCCGGGGTCAGCTTCAGCGTCCCTTCCAGCCGGTCGCTGGACACAATGCCCGGCTTCTCGTAAGGGAAGTAGCTGGAAGGATAAAAGGCCGCCGGACGCATCTGCTCATCCAGCACCAGAACATTTGGCGCATACACGGTTTTGCCGGTGGCGATACTGGTCAGGGTAATCTCCAGCGAACCCCGGTCGGCAGGCAAGGCGAATGCCGCCACCGCGCCCTGAATTTGCCCCTGATTAATCTGTGCGCTGGACATCCCGAGCGTCACATCCTGCGTCACTGGCGGCACCAGCGGCGTCCACGACAGGTTGCGTAAGGTCTGGCTTGCAATCGCCGGAGCGGTATTCGCATCATTCTGCGCCGCATTCACCACCGCAGGTGCAGCAGTCAGCAGGCTCAACGACAGACACAGTGACAGCAGATTCTTTTTCATCATTGTTTCCTTTGAAATCACCCTGAAGGCTGGCGGTTATATACGGATAACCCACCAGCCAGCACATCATGTTTTTTCTACTCTACCCCTGCCACAAAACCTCAAAGTCATTTGAGTTGCTCAGGTGCCCGTCAGTGCAAACTCAGAAGGCGGTAAATTTTTTAATACCCCTGCCACAAAACCTCAAAGTCATTTGAGTTGCAGGAAGGCGGCAACCGAGCTCATCCCCGGGAGCATACATAAGTATGTGACCGGGGTGAGCGAGGGCAGCCAACGCATCTGCGGCTCAAAAGACGAAGAGGTTTACCACCAGACTTCCATCTGGGCGCCAAACGTCACCTCATCGTCGTTCCCTCTGCTGAACGTCCGCGCACTGGTGTCGTTCATCGCCAGGCCGTTATCCACGCCCGCATCGGTGTCGTAGCCCCACTTCTCATCCCACTTGGCATAGGTGGCAAACAGGCGGATCGCCGGACGGGACCAGATGCTGTCGCCCGCCTGCCACTGCTGCGCCAGGGTCAATTTGTACTGGCCGTTGCGGTCGCCGGTACGCTGGGACTTCACGTTGTCGTAACCCGCTTCCAGCAAGGTGCTCATGATCGGCGTCCATTTGTACATCGGACGCACGCCGACGGTGTACCAGGTGGTGCCGTTGTTGTTGTCACGGTCGGTATCCTGATACATCGCCACGTACATCAGGCCCCAGGTATCGTTAAAGTCGATGGCACCGTGGTCCAGCACGCGCAGCATGTTGCCGTTATTGTTGATTGCGCCGCCGTTAGAGTGGCCGTTGGATGAGCCGGTGTTCGGATCGGTCATCGAGTCCGCCGCGTACTGCACGACGAATTTGTTGTAGCCGTTATAAATGCTCTGCGTGTGTTCTGCGGTCAGTAACCAGCCATCTTTGGTGGCATTGTCATCCAGCGTATAGCCGTCACGCGCGTTGGCGCGGCCGTAGTCCACACCCAGCTCCAGCACGCCGCCAGGGTTGGTTTCAATCCCGGCCAGACGGACGTCGAACACGTCGTTAGAGGTCGGCAGTTCGTTACGCTGGTCGGCGATATAGCCAAAGGAGCCGCCGCTTTCGGTGTTACGCGTGGCGGCGATTGAAAGCTTACCAAAGCCGACATCCACATCTTCCAGACCGGCACCGGGACCGGAAATGTCCCAGTAGTAGAAGTCGATCATATGCACGTCATGACGCTGGTAGAAGCGCTTACCTGCCCAGAGGGTGGAGCCTGGTAACCATTCGATCAGGTTCTTACCTAACACGTTGGCTTCACGGAAAGCCGGATCGGTTGCTTCCCAGTCATTCTGCTGTGAAACGGAGTACGCCACGTTACTGTTGAAATAGAAGCTCTTATCGCCCTGTTTCCAGATTTCCTGACCCAGTCGTAATTCGGCATAGGTTTCGCACTCGTTACCCAGACGGTATTTACTCTCCGCCCCGGTCGCCTTGAAACATTGCTGCTCGCCGCCGCTGCCAGACCAGCCAATACCGGAACGCGCATAACCGGTGAAATCCACCGCCATTGCCTGTGTGGAAAGGACGCCTGCAGCCACTGCCAGCGCCAGAGAGGAATTACGTATTGTTATCATCATCTTCTCCTGTAGGGGGACATGTGCATTTAAACGCCCGGCTCCGGGTGTAACCGGCGACAGGCCGTCCCGTCTTCACGGAACAGATGACAGCGGTGTGGCGGCAGGCCGATAGCGAATGTTGCACCTTCTTCTACCAGCACCACGTCGTTCTGGCGGTAAACCAGGTTTTGACGAATTGCCGGAATCTGGATGTGGATCTGTGTTTCGTTGCCGAGCTGCTCGACCACCTGCACTTCGCCGGACAGCGCAATTTCCGCGCGGTCGCCGGGCAGCAGGTGTTCAGGGCGGATGCCCAGCGAAAGGTTGCTGCCGACAATCACCTCACTGCCGGATACCGACAGCCAGACCCACTGGCGATCGGGCAGCTCGACCTGCACGCGGTCAGGCTCAGTGGCCACCACTTTTACCGGCAGAAAGTTCATTTTCGGCGAGCCAATAAAACCGGCGACAAAGCGGTTGGCGGGATAGTGGTAAAGCGCCAGCGGCTTGCCAATCTGGGCGATCTTGCCGGCGTTCAGCACCACGATTTTGTCGGCCAGCGTCATCGCTTCAACCTGATCGTGGGTGACGTAAATCATCGTGCGCTTCAGACGCTTATGCAGTCGGGAGATCTCAATGCGCATCTGCACCCGCAGCGCCGCATCGAGGTTAGAGAGCGGTTCATCGAGCAAAAACACCGTCGGCTCTGCCACCAGCGTGCGGCCAATCGCCACGCGCTGACGTTGCCCGCCGGACAGCGCTTTCGGGCGGCGGTCGAGCAGGTGCGCCAGCTGCAACACTTCGGAGACCTGGTTCACCCGCCGGTCAATCTCGGCTTTTTTGGTGCGCGACAGCTTGAGGCCAAACGACATGTTTTCGGCTACCGACAGGTGCGGATAGAGGGCATAGGACTGAAACACCATGCCGATCCCGCGGCCGGCAGGCGGCACCTCATTCATGCGCTGATTGCCAATCTTCAGCTCACCGGCGGTGATCTCCTCCAGCCCGGCGATCATCCGCAGCAGGGTGGATTTTCCGCAGCCCGATGGCCCGACGAAGACCACGAACTCGCCTTCTTCTATCTCCAGATTGATGTCGCTGGAAATCACGGTCTCACCGAAGGCTTTATATACGCCGCTGAGGGAAACGCTCGCCATCTGGACTCCTGTGAATGTGGACGACTGAATGCCACGCAGCATGACGACATCCCCGGCGGGCGTAATCCTCCGGCGGCGGGATTTTTGTGGGGGAGGAGCAGGGAGGATGAGAAGTCGCGGCGCGGGCCGGAACGGGCCGGGCAAAAGCGCGTTTCGTGATCTGCGCTGCAAAAAACGATGGCGAATAACGGCGCGCAGGCGGGATTACTGAAGGCATTGCTAGCGGCGTCACAATCTGAGAGGTGGGGGCGTAGGCGGGGGGATGATGAAGCCCCAGGGGGTTAACGCCACACTGGCATCGTACCCTCGCTTCTCCGTCTGGGGCCAAGCCCCACAGCAATGAAAGGACTGGATTATGGCCCTCAGCATCAAGAACGTTATCAAACACACTGTCGCAGTTTCCGCGCTGGCTACGCTGGTGCTCTCGTCGTCGGCCTTCGCCAAAATCGAAGAAGGCAAGCTGGTGATCTGGATCAACGGCGATAAAGGCTATAACGGCCTCGCCGAAGTCGGTAAGCAGTTTGAAAAGGACACCGGCATTAAGGTCACGGTCGAACACCCTGACAAGCTGGAAGAGAAGTATCCGCAGGTGGCCGCCACTGGCGACGGCCCGGACATCATCTTCTGGGCCCATGACCGTTTTGGTGGCTATGCCCAGTCGGGCCTGGTGGCCGAAGTCAGCCCGGATAAAGCCTTTAAGGACAAGCTGTTCCCGTTCACCTGGGATGCGGTCACCTTTAACGGCAAGCTGATCGGCTACCCGGTGGCGGTGGAGTCGCTGTCGCTGATTTACAACAAAGACCTGGTGAAAACCCCGCCGAAAACCTGGGAAGAGATCCCGGCGCTGGACAAGACGCTGAAGGCGCAGGGCAAAAGCGCCATCATGTGGAACCTGCAGGAACCCTACTTCACCTGGCCGATTATCGCGGCCGATGGCGGCTATGCCTTCAAGTATGTTGACGGCAAATACGACATCAAAAACACCGGCGTTAACAATGAAGGCTCGAAAGCTGGATTACAGTTCATCGTCGATCTGGTGAAAAACAAGCACATCAGTGCCGATACCGACTACTCGATTTCCGAAGCCGCCTTTAACAAAGGGCAAACCGCGCTGACCATCGACGGTCCGTGGGCCTGGTCAAACCTCGATAAGAGCAAGATCAACTACGGCGTCGCGCTGCTGCCGAGCTTCCACGGCAAGCCGTCAAAACCGTTCGTCGGCGTGCTGACCGCCGGCATCAACGCCGCCAGCCCGAATAAGGAACTGGCGAAGGAGTTTATCGAAAATTACCTGATCACCGATGCGGGCCTGGCTGCCGTCAACAAGGATAAGCCGCTGGGTGCAGTGGCGCTGAAGTCGTACCAGCAGAAACTGGAAAGCGACCCGCGTATTGCCGCCACCATGGCCAACTCCAAAAATGGCGAAATCATGCCGAACATCCCGCAAATGAGTGCCTTCTGGTACGCCGAACGCAGCGCGATCATCAACGCGGTCAATGGCCGTCAGACCGTGCCGCAGGCGTTGAAAGATGTTGAAACCCGCGTCACGAAATAACCTTAGCGTTAGCTGAAATAAAGGGCTGCTTGCAGCCCTGATTCCACAAGGATTGCTGCTATGCCTTTCGCTCAGACCAGCCTGACAACGCCTGCCAAACGACCGCTGAAAACCGCGATCGCCAGGGCGTTGATCGTGCTTTTTGCCCTGCTGGCCGGTTATTTGATTGTGCTGATGTATGCGCAGGGAGAGTACCTGTTCGCCATTCTGACGCTCCTTCTCTCAAGCCTCGGCCTGTTTATTTATGGCAACCGCCGCGCGTACGCCTGGCGCTACGTTTATCCCGGCCTGGCGGGCATGGCCCTGTTCGTGCTGTTCCCGCTGGTGTGCACCATCGCCATCGCCTTTACCAACTACAGCAGCGTCCACCAACTGACCTTCGAGCGGGCGCAGAGCGTGCTGATGGACCGCCAGTTCAGCGCCGATAACGCCTGGAACTTCGCGCTCTATCCGGATGGCGACAAGTGGCAGCTGGCCCTGACCTCGCCGGAAAACGGCGCGGTGATGGTCTCCAAACCGTTCGCCTTTAACGCTACCACGCCACAAACGCTGGAGATGGCGGCGCAAACCCTGCCGGAGACGGAGAAAGCCGGGCTGCGGGTGATCACCCAGAATCGTCAGGCATTAAGCCAGCTGTCGGCCAGACTGGCTGACGGCACCCAGCTGCGCATGAGCTCGCTGCGCCAGTTTTCCGGCACCCAGCCGCTGTATCAGCTAAGTAAAGACGGCAACCTGCTGACCGACAGCCAGAGCGGCAAGGTTTATCGTCCCAATATGGACAGCGGTTTTTATCAGGCGATTGATGCCAAAGGCGGCTGGGAAACCGAGGTGCTGAGCCCCGGTTTTACCGTCGGCATCGGCTGGAAAAACTTCCTGCGCGTAGTGCAGGATGACGGCATCCAGAAGCCGTTCCTGTCGATTTTTGTCTGGACGGTCGTGTTCTCGCTGCTGACGGTTGTCCTGACCACCGCGGTCGGCATGGTGCTGGCCTGCGTGGTGCAGTGGGATGAGCTGAAAGGCAAGGCGGCCTATCGCCTGCTGCTGATCCTGCCGTATGCGGTACCGGCGTTTATTTCCATCCTGATTTTCAAAGGGTTATTCAACCAGAGCTTCGGCGAGATCAACCTGGTACTCAGCACCCTGTTCGGCATCAAACCGGCGTGGTTCAGCGACCCGCTGACCGCCAAAACCATGCTGATTATCGTCAACACCTGGCTCGGTTATCCCTACATGATGATTTTGTGTATGGGCCTGCTGAAAGCCATTCCAGACGACCTGTATGAAGCCTCGGCAATGGATGGCGCCACGCCGGTGCAGAACTTCTTCCGCATCACGCTGCCGCTGCTGATTAAGCCGCTAACGCCGCTGATGATTGCCAGCTTTGCCTTTAACTTTAATAACTTTGTGCTGATCCAGCTGCTGACCAACGGCGGCCCGGACCGGCTGGGCACCACCACACCGGCCGGCCATACCGATCTGCTGGTCAGCTACACCTGGCGCATCGCCTTTGAGGGCGGCGGCGGTCAGGACTTTGGTCTGGCGACGGCAATCGCCACGCTGATTTTCCTGCTGGTTGGCGGCCTGGCGGTCATCAATCTGAAAGCGTCACGAATGAAATTCGATTAAGGAGGCGTTATGGCCATGGTTAAACCGAAGTCTCAGCGGCTCAGGCTGCTGGTGACGCACCTGTTATTACTGAGCTTTGTCGCGCTGATCCTGTTTCCGCTGCTGATGGTGTTTGCCATCTCGCTGCGGCCCGGCAACTTTGCCACCGGCAGCCTGATCCCGGAGACCGTTTCCTGGGATCACTGGAAGCTGGCGCTGGGGATCGCCGTCACCAACAGCGACGGCTGCGTCACGCCGCCACCGTTCCCGGTGATGCTGTGGTTATGGAATTCGATCAAGATTGCGGTGATCACCGCCGCCGGCATCGTCACCCTGTCCACCACCTGCGCCTACGCCTTTGCCCGCATGAAGTTTCGCGGCAAAAGCTCGCTACTGAAAGGGATGCTGATTTTCCAGATGTTCCCGGCGGTGCTGTCGCTGGTTGCCCTTTACGCGTTGTTTGACCGCTTAGGCGTGTACGTGCCCTTCCTTGGGCTGAACACCCACGGCGGGGTGATTTTTGCCTATATGGGCGGCATCGCGCTGCACGTCTGGACCATCAAAGGCTACTTCGAAACCATCGATAACTCGCTGGAAGAAGCGGCGTCGCTGGACGGCGCCTCGCCGTGGCAGGCGTTCCGCCTGGTGCTGCTGCCGCTGTCGGTGCCGATCCTGGCGGTGGTGTTTATTCTGTCGTTTATTGCCGCCATTACCGAAGTGCCGGTGGCGTCGCTGTTATTGCGTGACGTCAACAGCTACACGCTGGCGGTGGGCATGCAACAGTACCTGAACCCGCAAAATTACCTGTGGGGCGACTTCGCGGCCGCGGCCATCTTATCGGCCATCCCGATCACTGCAGTGTTCCTGATCGCGCAACGTTGGTTAGTGGGTGGGCTGACGGCGGGAGGGGTGAAGGGTTAAGATTTTTTACCTGTAATACGGTTATTACAGCTAGTCCTGTGTCCTGGGTGGCCTTCAAGGCCACCCTTTTTTATGTCTGCGTCCGGTCAGAGGACCGACACTTTCCTGCGGCGCTTATCCAGATCCTGAATCAGGCTGTTCACTTCGGCATCGGCAAACATCGCTTCCAGCGTCTGCGACAGCTTGCGTCGCCAGTTCGGATACTGATCGCTGGTGCCCGGCACGTTAACCGGCGCGGCCATATCCAGCCAGTCTTCCGGTTGCAGCCCCAGCAGCGCGCTGGCGCTGTCCGCCACATAGCGTTGCAGGCCACGACGGATCGCCGGCGTCAGCTGGGCGGCCCGGTGCGCGGTTTTCACCGGCACGCAGCCATAGTGATGCAGGCCATCCAGCAAGCCCTGACGGGCCTTCGCCCGGTCGGCGTACAGCGTCTCCAGCACCGCCTCATCGGTGTACAGTCCCAGCGTTTTGCCCAGCGTTAAATCGTCCGCCTGCCAGTAGCTGCGCAGCGTCGGTAAATCGTGGGTGGTCAGCGTCGCCATCGCCTGCACCGGATAGGACTGCGGCGCGCGGAAGCTGTTCTCTGCATCCCGCTCAAAGTAGAGCACTTTGTAGGAGTAAACGCCGCCTTCACGCAGCTTGCTGACAATCTCCACCGGCACCGTGCCCAGGTCTTCGCCAATCACCATGCAGCGGTGGCGCTGGCTTTCCAGTGCCAGAATGGCCAGCAGATCGTCAACCGGGTACTGCACGTAGGCCCCCTTATCGGCGGTTTCACCCGCCGGGATCCACCACAGACGCAGCAGCGCCATCACATGATCAATCCGCAGCGCGCCGCAGTGGATCATATTGGATCGCAGCAGATCGATAAAAGGCTGATAGCCCCGGTTGACCATCGCCCAGGGATCCATCGGCCGCAAATCCCAGTTTTGCCCCTGCGGACCGAGGATGTCCGGCGGCGCGCCGACCGAGGCTTTCAGGCAGTACAGCTCGCCATCACCCCAGGTTTCCGCGCCGCCTTCCACCACGCCCACCGCCAGATCGCGGTATAAGCCAATCGGCATCGCGGCCTGCTGGCTGAGCTGATAACAGCGTTCAATCTGCGTTTCGGCCAGCCACTGCAGCCACAGGTAAAACTCCACCTCCGGCGCCTGCTGCTCGCAAAACGCCCGCACCACCGGACCGCGCGCGTTGCGGTAAGCGTCCGGCCAGGCGTTCCAGCCCTGTGCCCTGCCGGTTTCTTTCTCCAGATGGACATACAGCGCGTCATAGGCCGCCTGCAACCACAGGCTTTCGCCACCCTGCTTCACAAAGCGGGCAAACGCCTGGCGCTGCGCGTCATCCGCCTTGCGCGCCATAAATTGCGGGTAGGCCAGACGCAGCCCCTTCAGCTTGAGTGCCATCACCGCGCTGTAATCCACCCAGTCGGTGGCGCGCACCGCCTGCAGAGCATGCTGCGTTTCCGCCGCCTGCCACCACTGCTGCGCGGCCTCGCTGTGCTGGAAATCGGGCACGGCGGCGACGTCGATATAAATAATATTCAGCCAGCGGCGGGACGAAGGACTGTAAGGGCTGGCCGCTTCCGGATCGCCGGGACAGAGCGCGTGGATTGGGTTGAGGCCGACAAACGCCCCGCCGCGTGAGGCGACCTGACTCAACAGCGTCCCGAGATCGCCAAAATCGCCGATGCCCCAGTTGCTCTCCGAGCGCAGCGTATACAGCTGCACGCAGGCGCCCCACAGCTTTTTCCCCGCCAGCAGCGGCTCCGGTTCGAAGCAGCGTTTCGGCGCGACAATCACCCGGCATTCCCAGCTCTGCGTTCCCTGGGTGAGCGTCAGGCGGTGATAGCCCGCCGCGATCGGCTCCGGCAGCGCCAGCGTCATGCGGCCGTTAACCCTGCCCTGCTGCTCGCTACCGCTCTCCTGGCGAAACTGCCAGCTAAAATCGCCGTCGCCGTTAACCGGCAGGGCAAACCGCTCGCCCCCGGTAAACACCCTGACGGTGGGCACCGGCCTGGCCGGCGGCCGCCGATCGTTGTTCCAGCCCATCGCCTGCAGCAGGTCGCGTTTGGTTTCAGCCGCAATCGCCTGAGGCTTGCCGTGGGCGTTAATAAAGCCGGAGGCAATGCCCGCCTCTCTGGCCGCCTGCTCAAGTGCATTATTTTCCATCGGGGCTCCTCAGCGCTTCGCCTGCCAGATCCGCTGTTGATAATCGCGGATCGATCGGTCGGAACTGAACATCCCGACGCGGGCGGTGTTCAGAATGGCACTGCGCGTCCACTGCGTGGCGTCGCGGTACAGCACGTCCACCCGTTGCTGGGCCGCGCAGTAATCGGCAAAGTCCGCCAGCACCAGATACGGGTCGCCGCCCGACAGCAGGCTATCCAACAGCGGTTTGAACGCGGTTTTATCCCCGCCGCTAAAGAAACCGTTTTCCAGCTCTTTCAGCAGGCTGTTCAGGTGCTTATCCTGCTTACGCAGCTTCAGCGGATCATAACCCGCGCTCAGCAGGGCTTTCACCTCATCAACCGTCTTGCCGAAGATAAAGATATGCTCATCGCCGACCTGTTCAGCAATCTCCACGTTGGCTCCGTCGAGGGTGCCGACGGTCAGCGCGCCGTTCAGCGCCAGCTTCATATTGCCGGTGCCGGAGGCTTCTTTGCCCGCCGTTGAAATCTGCTCCGACACATCCGCCGCCGGGATCATCAATTCCGCCACCGACACTTTGTAATCCGGGATAAACACCACCTTCAGGCGATCGCCGACCAGCGGGTCGTTATTGATTTTTTCCGCCACCTTATTGATGGCGTGAATGATGTTTTTCGCCAGGTAATAGCCCGGCGCGGCCTTGGCGCCAAACAGGAACACGCGCGGCACGCAGTCCCTTTCCGGGTTATCGCGCAGCTGGCGATACAACGAAAGAATGTGCAGCAGGTTAAGGTGCTGACGTTTGTACTCATGCAGACGCTTGATCTGCACATCGAAAATCGCCTCAGGATTGAGGGTGATGCCCATCGTTTGCTGAACATAGTGGGTCAGACGGCGTTTATTTTCCTGCTTGATGTTCTGGTAAGCCTGCTGGAACGCGCGGTCATCGGCAAAGGCTTCCAGTCCTTTCAACGCATCGAGATCGGTCAGCCATTCGACGTTCAGCTTGCTGTCGATCAGCGCGGCCAGCGCCGGATTACACTGCTTCAGCCAGCGGCGCGGCGTGATGCCGTTAGTGACGTTATGGAATTTTTGCGGCCACAGCTGGTGATATTCCGGGAACAGATCCTTGACCACCAAATCGGAATGCAGCGCGGCCACGCCGTTGACCGCAAAGCCGCTGACCACACACAGATTCGCCATGCGCACCTGCTTGTTCTGGTGGATAGAGAGCTTTTCCCACACGCGTTTGTCGCCAGGCCAGCGCTGCTCAACCACCTTTTTAAAGCGGGCATTGATCTGCTTAATCAGCGAGAAATGGCGCGGCAGCAGGCTGCGGACCAGCTTTTCATCCCAGCACTCCAGCGCTTCCGGCATCAGCGTGTGGTTGGTATACGCAAACGTCTGGCTGACAATGGTCCACGCGGCGTCCCACTCAAGCTGTTGCTCGTCCAGCAGAATGCGCAGCAGCTCCGGGATGGCGATGGTCGGATGAGTGTCGTTAAGCTGGATCACCTCATAGCGCGGTAAATCTTCAATTTTGCGGCCAAGGAAATGGTGGCGGCGCAGAATATCGGCCACTGAACAGGCGCACTGGAAATATTGCTGCATCAGGCGCAGACGTTTACCGGCCTGATGGTGATCGTTGGGATACAGCACTTTGGTCAACTTTTCCGCCTCAACGCCCTGTTTTTCTGCCTTGAGGAATTCCCCGTCGTTAAACCGGCCCAGATCAAAAGGCTGCACCGCACCCGCTTTCCACAGGCGCAACGGCTGGGTGACGCCATTCTTATAACCCACCACCGGCAGGTCCCAGGCTTCCCCGCGCAGGGAGAATTCCGGAATCCAGTGTTCGCGTCCGTCATCCTGTTTCAGCAGCATGCCGCCAAAGCCAACATCCACCGACAGCGCGCTGTTGTGGCAGAACCACGGATAGCTTTCGCGGTGCCAGTTATCCGGCGCTTCCTGCTGCTCGCCGTCGCGGAACGACTGGCGGAACAGACCGTACTGGTAGTTCAGCCCATAACCGGTAGCCGGCTGGCCCACGGTGGCCATCGAGTCGAGGAAACAGGCCGCCAGCCGGCCTAAACCGCCGTTGCCCAGCGCCGGATCGACCTCCTGCTCCAGCACGTCCGCCAGCTCAACGCCCTGTTCTTTCAGCACTTCCTGCACAGGCTCCATCCAGCCGAGGTTAATCAGGTTGTTGGCGGTCAGGCGGCCAATCAGAAACTCCATCGAGATATAGTTCACGTGCCGCTGCGGCTGTTTCGCGGCGGGCGGCAGCGGGCTGGCATTCAGCTGTTCCGACAGCGCCGCGCTGGTTGCCTGCCACCACTGGTGCGGCGTCATCTCCTGCGCCTGGTGTAAACCAAAACGCTGCCACTGACGTGTTAACGCCGCCTGAAACACCGATTTATCAAACTGAACCTGCATCACCTTTCCTCGCATCGGGTAAATTTTTCCCATGCTGAAGCTTCACCCATCGCGCGGCATCCTCCCGACAGGGATTAGCGAGGGAGGAGAAAAGGGGGCGTAGTCAGCCGCAGGTCAGCCCAGGGCCCAGGCATGGAAAATCTGATTTTTAAAAATGTGACGAAGTGCGACTAAACGAAACAAAAATCAGTAACGTTCTTGCAATCAATACGTTCCAGGCAGACCTTAAGGAAAACTGATTAATTACGCACACTAAAATAATTAAATCCCCCCACAAAACTTACGCTGAAGCCCCCAAACACGGCTTTGTGGCAGTTAGAGAAGGGGAAACTGTCCTCTGACCTCCGGCAAAAGATACTCATTATGCTTATCCCTTCGAAACTGAGCCGCCCGGTGCGGTTGCAAAATACGGTGGTGCGCGAGCGTTTGTTGACGAGACTTTCCGCTGCACAAAATTACCGCCTGACGCTGGTGACCAGCCCGGCGGGTTACGGCAAAACCACGCTGATGGCGCACTGGGCGTCCGGCAAAAATACCCTCGGCTGGTACTCGCTGGATGAAAGCGATAATCAGCCTGAGCGCTTTGTCAGTTACCTGATCGCCGCCATTCAACATGCGACGAGCGGCCACTGCGCCAAAAGCGAAGCGTTAAGCCTGAAGCATCAGTACGCCAGCCTGCCGGCGCTGTTTGCGCAGCTGTTTGTCGAGCTTTCCGACTGGGATCAGCCGCTGATGCTGGTGATTGATGACTACCATTTGATTTCCAACGCGGCGATCCACGAAGGCATGCGCTTTTTCCTGCGCCATCAGCCGGAAAATGTCTCGCTGCTGATCCTCTCGCGCACCCTGCCACCGTTAGGCATTGCCAACCTGCGCGTGCGCGACCAGCTGCTGGAGCTGAACTCCAGCCAACTGGCGTTTACCCATCCTGAAACGCAGCAGTTTTTCGACTGCCGCCTGAAGGAACCCATTGAGCAGGCCGACAGTAATCGCCTGTGTGATGAGGTCGCCGGTTGGGCCACGGCGTTACAGCTGATCGCCCTGTCCGCCCGCCAGTCGACCACGCCGGCACAGCAGTCGACGCAGCAATCCGCGCGGAAACTGGCCGGGGTTAACGCCAGCCACCTGTCGCACTATCTGGTGGAAGAAGTGCTGGATCGCGTCGATGCGCCGACCCGCGATTTTCTGCTGCGCTGCTCGTTGCTGCGGTCGATGAACGATGCGCTGATCGTCCGTCTGATGGGCGGCGACAACGGTCAGCAGCGTCTGGAAGCGCTGGAAAGCCAGGGGCTGTTTATTCACCGCATGGATGACACCGGCGAGTGGTTTAACTTCCATCCGCTATTCGCCACCTTCCTGCGTCAGCGCTGCCAGTGGGAGCTGGCGTCGGCGATCCCGGCCATTCACCGTGCCGCCGCCGAAGGCTGGCTGGCGCTGGGTTTCCCGGCCGAGGCGATCCACCACGCGCTGGGTGCGCAGGACACCACCATGCTGCGCGATATCATGCTGCAACATGCCTGGGCGCTGTTCAATCAAAGCGAGCTGGCGTTGCTGGAAGAGTGTCTGAACGCGCTGCCGTATGACCAGATGATCCTCAATCCGAAGCTGGTGCTGCTACAGGCCTGGCTGGCCCAGAGCCTGCACCGTTACGAGGAAGTGGACGCGCTGCTGTCCCGCGCCGAAGGGGAAATGCAGTTGCGCAATATCGCGATGGCGCCCGATTTAACTGCCGAATTCGATGCGCTGCGGGCGCAGGTGGCGATTAACGATGGTCGTCAGGAAGAGGCCGGTCAGCTGGCGACCGAAGCCCTGCGCTTTTTACCGCACGACAGTTATTACAGCCGCATTGTCGCGACCTCGGTCACCGGCGAAATCCAGCACTGCAAAGGCGATCTGGCCCGTGCGCTGCCGCTAATGCAGCAGACCGAGCAGATTGCCCGACGTTATCAGGTCTACCATTACGCGCTGTGGGCGCAGCTGCAACAGAGTGAAATCCTGATTGCGCAGGGCTTTTTGCAGGCCGCTTTTGAGATGCAGGACCGCGCATTTGAGCTGGTGCGCGAACAGCACCTTGAGCAGTTGCCGTTGCACGAATTCCTGCTGCGGTTGCGTTCCCAGGTGCTGTGGTCCTGGTCGCGGCTGGATGATGCCGAAGCCGCCGCCCGTCAGGGCCTGATGGTACTGACTAACTTCCAGCCGCAGCAGCAGTTGCAGTGCCTGGCGATGTTGGCGAAATGCGCGCTGGCACGGGGCCAGCTGGATAATGCCCACCACTATCTGCAACGCTGCGAAACCCTGCTGAAACACGGCAAATACCATATCGACTGGCTGACCAACACCGATAAAATCCGCGTAATTTACTGGCAGATCACCGCCAATAAACCGGCGGCGCGGCAGTGGTTGCAACAGACGCGTAAACCCGGCGTGGCGGATAACCATTTCCAGCAGGGCCAGTGGCGCACCATCGCCCGCGTGCAGATTATGCTGGAACAGTTTAACGAGGCCGAAGTGGTGCTGGACGAGCTGAACAGCAATGCCCGCCAGCTGCGCCTGCTCAGCGATCTGAATCGCAACCTGCTGTTAAGTAATCTGCTTTACTGGCACACCGGGCGTAAAAGTGAAGCGCAGCGGGTGCTGATTGAAGCACTGGGGCTGGCGAACCGCACCGGCTTTATCAGCCACTTTGTGATTGAAGGCGAGATGATGGCGCAGCAGTTAAGGCAGCTGCTGCAGCTGAATCTGTTGCCGGAACTGGAACAGCGGCGTGCACAGCAGATCCTGCGCGAGCTGAATCAGCACCATCGCCACAAGTTCGCCCACTTCGATGAAAGCTTCGTCAACAAGCTGCTGACCCATCCGCAGGTGCCGGAATTGATCCGCACCAGCCCGTTAACCCAACGTGAATGGCAGGTGCTGGGGCTGATTTATTCCGGCTACAGCAACGAGCAGATCGCCGGAGAGCTGGCGGTGGCGGCCACCACCATCAAAACCCACATCCGCAATCTGTATCAGAAGATGGGCATTGCGCACCGTCAGGATGCAGTGCAACAAGCCCAGCATCTGCTGTCGGTGATGGGCTACCACTAACTCACCAGATGGGTCTTATCGATACGTCGCAGGCCCATCGCCAGCAGTAAACTGCCCGCCAGCGTCAGGGAAAACACCAGCGGGATATCGATAAACGGATGGTCGGTGTGATCCAGATGATGGGTACGCATAAAGTGGATAAACAGCGCGTGGAAGCCATAAATCGGCAGTGAATGGCGCGAGATCAGCGCCAGAAACGGCAGCGGTCGCTGATTGAGGCAGTTTTTAAACAGCACCAGCAGGCTGACGGCGGCAATAAACACCACCGGCCCGCAGTAGAGATACCAGGTGTCGGCAAAGGCACCGTTGATCGCCATCTGCTTTTTGGTCCCCATCGCAATCCCCGCCACGCTGGCAATAAACACCACGCCCGCCAGCCAGCTGATACCGCGTCGGTTGGTGTCCATCATGCCAATTGCCCGGCCAAACAGCGCGTACAGCACGTAGTAAAAACTGTCCCCGCTGAGATACAGATTGAGCGGCAGCCAGTGGAACGGCCCGACCGATTGATCGAGGGTATTCGGGTTGGCCAGCACCGCCAGCACCAGCGTCACAATCGCCAGATAGCCGGCGCGCACGGCTTTCACCTGGATCAGCGGGGAAAGCAGGTAGATCGGGATGATCGCGAAGAAGAACCACAGATGGTAGAACACCGGCTTTTGCAGCAGGTGCTTGATGGAAATCCCCTGATTGATTGGCGTCAGCCAGGTGATATACGCCAGCGCCACCAGGCTGTAAAAGGCCAGACAGAGCACGATGCGCAGGAAATGACGACCCTGCGCACTGCGTTCACCAAAGAACAGATAACCCGAAATCATAAAGAAAAGCGGCACGCACACGCGCGAGGCGGAATTCAGCAGGTTGGAAACATCCCAGGTGTGCTCGCCGATGGCCGTACTGTTGGTCACATACCAGGTGGTGGTATGGATCATGATCACCATCAGACAGGCCACCGCGCGCAAATTATCTATCCAGCCAATCTTTTCCTTCATGTCCTTCATGCCGTCCTCAGTTCCAGCGTTAGTGCGTACCAGAGGGTAGCCGGACGGCGATTGTTCAACAACCTTTGCGGTGAGAAATCGGAGGACGCCGAGCGGATAAAGCCAGCTTGTGGGTTGGTAAAGCCTGAGTGAAGGAGCGATGGGGGATCGCCATCATAATGCGATGATTCACCGACGGAATAACCGCGTTCAGTTATTTGACCGACGGCTTCTTCCTTACATTCAGCTTTAAATCCTGGTATGCCCAGACGCGCCTGCTGTACTCAAACTATCGGGCAGGATCCTTTACCGGCGCGGGGGCAAACCACTCAATCCATACTCGACCATCGCCATGTAAACCGCAAAGTAGTTCAGCGCCATTTGCATAAAGGTCGGGTGCAGGATGATGGTGTTGTTCGCTGTATCGAGCGTCAGTAAACCGCCAACCTCTGCGGCTTGCAGGCATCGTCTGATGTGCGAACGTGACACACCACACTTGAGTGAGGCTTTCAGGTAGTTGTACTCGATCACCACCGTCTGCTGTTTGATGCTCTCGATATAGAGATCCATCAACAGCATGTGCCCGGCATCTCTGAAAACGAACGCCTTACAATCCGGTACCATCTCGAAGAGATATACCTGATTGAGGGTGATTTCGGAATATTTTTGGAAATAACTGGCGGTGAAATTTTCCATTTTTAAACATCCGGATACATCGAACTCCGGATAAAGCATCCCATAGGGGATCATCATGGTATTAATTAACGCACGGGTTTCATCAAGCGCTTTTGACGTTACCTGATAGTTTAACTTTCGTTTATCCAGCGGATCCTTTTTGACGTCCATACGACCGCCTACCCGGATAAAAAGCAGAAAAGAATCAATCGTGTTGTCACTGATTAACCCCGTTTTCTTACAAAAATTTTTCACCTGGCGAAGCGTCGGCTTTTCTGTCGTGTAGAAATACGCAATGAGGGCAGAACCGATAATAAAACGGTTTGCTTTAAAAATAACCTTAAAATAGAGTGGCTTAGTCAGATAAAGTCTAAACAGTAGTTTGCAGTGCTTCTGCATGACTGCCTCAATGTTTTTGTGGGACTTAATTACTTCTGCACGGAGAAAAATTAATTCGGTGAGTTTTTGTTTTCTTTTCATATTGCTGCTTACTTTACCTGGTTCCATAATGCAAATAAAAAAATACCGCCACTCTTTCTTTAGATTTTATTTATAACCCGTTGAGAAATGGTCCATCTTGCTATATAGAGGCGGTTAGTTTTTAACGATTCTTGTTAAAATCAGTAAGGGTCTTTATTGCCCTTCTGAGGATAATCCTAACACTAAAGCGGCCGTATAGCATAATACCTGATTTTATTTTGACCGGTTAAAATATTTTCAAAAGCCAATGACTTGCTTTTGGCTTGGATGTTTTAGTTAGCTACTTCAATGATTTATATGGTTTTTTCTGCAATAAGAATCCTTTCCCATTTCTCTTAAAAAATTAACCACAAAAATGGACAGTGACATAGCAAAGCCTGTGTGAGAATTTTCTTATCGCCAAGTTAAACCCGTGAGTTCAGATGTCCAGGTTAACAGGATTTCTCTCAGGAGGGGGAATTACCGGCACGTTTTTAATGGATTTCATAAGGATTTATCATGGAAGAGTCACGTCATCAGCCCCTGCGTTACGGCAATTCTTTTGCGTTTTTTTGTAAAAAGAAGTTCGCCAGGTTACTGTTTTTATTACTGATATTAATGACTTTTTTTTCCGTGCCTGTTGCATTGGCTAATATGAGCGTTTATCCCATGGAGGTTACGCTTAATAGTCAGGGAGCAGCGCAGGTACAAACCCTGTCGCAAAGCGGCGAGGCGCAGTTTATTAAAGTCAGCATTAAGCGAATTGATCGCCCTGCTACACAATTTGAAAAAGAAATATTGATTGAAGATGCGGTTTCACGCTCGCTGATTGCTACCCCGGATAAATTCGCGCTGGCATCGGGTTCGCAACGCATCATTCGTCTTATTTCTTTACAACCTCCGGAGAAAGAGACCGCCTGGCGTGTTTACTTCGAGGCCGTCGGTGCGCCGGAGGAATTGAAAGATAACACCGGCCAGGAGAATAAAATCAGTAACCAGCTGGGCATCAATTTAGTCTGGGGCGTGCTGGTTCATATACCGCCGCAACACGCGGTATTATCACTGATCCCATTATCGTCGGGCGAGGTTAAAAACAATGGCACGGTGCGCATAGCGATCCGCGAAGTCGCTTTCTGCTTGCAAAAAAATAGCAGCAGCAGCTGCCAGTGGAAACAGGAACACGCCACGATATATCCGGATGAGACATTGCGGTTCAAAGCATGGACGCCAGATGAAATAAAAGCTGCACAGGAAATCAGAATTAAATATGTTGATCAGAAAACGAGAAGTATGAACGAATACGTTCTCGGGAAATAATCAATTTATTCTAAAAGAATAACAATCCGTTTGTTATGAAGCAGTTCATTGTCAATAAAACGGTCATGGATGCGCGTCATTCTTCAAGCCGCAGGCGCGTTGATTGTATTGAGTCACCTTCCTGCAGCTCGAATTATTTAGCGTTATGACCATTACATGGATTTTCATGGAGCTAAAATGCAAAAATTAATCAAACCACTTTTCATCGCTGCTGCGTTAACGGCTGCATTTAATGCACAGGCTGTGCAGAAAGATATCACTGTTAATGCCAACGTTGATTCGACGGTAGATATGACTCAGGCAGACGGCACTGCGCTGCCGGCAACCATTAATATGCAATATATTCCTGGCCGTGGTTTATCTACTTATTCACTGGATACCAAAATCTGGTCGAATTCTTCTACCGCTAATATCAACGTGGCGCTGGTGAGTACTGCCCAGTTAAACGAAACCGTAACCGGTACCGCCGTTCCGTTGAAAGTCACGTTGGGTGCAGATCTGAAACCGATCACCACCACGGCGACCTCCCTGACTTACGCATCCCTGTTTCCGGCGGGCACTGAGAACGGTTCTTCCGTTCTGCCATTGAAAATCGCCCCGGCAACCGTAGCGCCTCTGGCGACCGGCAGCTATTCCGGCGTGGTCAGCCTGTTAATTACACAGGCAACGACGTCGAGCTGATTTGCCGGAGTTGATTGATAGATTATTTCGGGGGGCAGTTCGCCCCCTTGTTATTCTTTTTCAGCAGGACGCTGTAATGAAGGTCATTTTCCGGATCGTTACAATCGCCTCTTTCATTACCCTGATCCCCTTTCTTTCAGCCCGTGCCGCCACCCAGGTTCCACCTGGTTTTGAATCGCTGGTCACCGGCCAGACGCTGTGGGTCAATCTGTCTATCTACGGGCAATCGCTCGGACTTTTTGAAGCCTCCGTTAACCTCGATACCGTCACTTTCCTCAAACCGGAAGCCGTCGCGCAGGCGGTGATGGCGCATTATCAAAAGAGTCCTCAGCAGCAAGCGCTGCTGGATCATCTGATCGGCAAGCCTATGGCACGTAACGGGAATCTGGCGTGCAGCAGTAACGGCGGCGTGAGCGGGTGTGACTATCTGGAAACAGATTCGGTTGCGCTTATCTATGATGAAAATAATGGCAAAGTCGCGCTGTTCCTCGGCCCTGAGTTTGTGCCGCTTGCCGCAACCAGGAACTCGCCGTACTACGAACAGACGGCAGAAACGGAAGCGGCGTTTATACATCAGCAGAATATCAACTTCGTGACTAATAACGATGACCAGACGTTATCCGTACAGGGCGCAGGCGCGATCGGATTGACGGAAAATAGTTATGCCGGTATTGACTGGGACTATCTGGTGCAGAAATATCGCCAGCAAAATCATCAAGATGTGCATTTTAACAATGTTTTCCTGCGCCGCGACGTTGGCAAACGCTACTACGTTCAGGCGGGGCGCATGGACTCCCGGGATATTTTCAGCAACGCAGGCGGAAATATTACCCTCAGCCAGTTGCCGCTCAGCACCATCGAAGGTGTGCGTGTCGGTTCCACGCTCGCCTGGATAAACAACTCACAGGCCGCGCAGGGCACGCCGGTGACGGTCTTTATCACCCGCCCGTCGCGTATTGATGCTTATCGCGATCGGCAGTTACTCGGCACCTTTTACCTGAATGCGGGGACACAGAACCTCGATACCACCGCGTTCCCTAACGGCAGCTACACCGTGACGTTGCGTGTTTACGAAGATAATCAGCTATCGCGCACCGAGCAGGTGCCTTTTAGCCGTACGGGCAATGTCACCAGCCAGAACATCGAATGGTTTGTGCAGGGCGGCGCCATTCCTGACCACGAGGTACAGGGCAACGGTGCAGAATCAAAAAACGGTGCCGATCGCCGCGTGATGCAGGCGGGGATTAAAGTGCCGCTCACCCGTGAAGCCGCGTTCACAGGCGGTGTGGCCGCGACCAACCGCCACCATTTTGTCGAAAGCGCATTTGACTGGAGTCACGGATTCGATAACCCGCTGCTCGACGGCATTCTCACCACCCGCTTCAGCTACCTGAAGGGCAGCGAAGGCTCTCGCGGCAACATTCAGCAGGCCACTTATAACGACGGTTTTTCCCTCAGCTTTTACCGCAGCGCACTGTATGCGCAGGATTGTTACAGCAACAACGGTGGCCAATACGGTTTCAGCGGCTGCTATCAGAGCAGCAGCCTGATGTTCAGCGTGCCGGTGAAAAGCTGGTACGTGAACGCCGGTTACAGCGCCAGTAAAAATGAAGGCCGCAACGTGATCCCGGCCCAGCTCGATGATAACGACGTGGTGCCGGTGTGGACACGCCGCAGCAGCTATAACAAAACGCAGACTACCACCTGGCAGGCCGGGCTGGGGCGCGGTTTCAGCGTCGGCGGCATCAACATCAATACCAGCGCCAACCTTTTTACGCGTACCAGCAGCACCGGCATGAAGCGCGATAACGGCGGATTTCTGTCCGTTTCACTCTCGCGGGTCAGCACGCCGACGATCAATGCGCGCTCGAACTACAGCTCGGTGGGCATGACTTATCAGACTGACCGCAGCAGTAAGGATCAGGTTGGCTATAACGTCGCGCAAAACTGGTATTTCGATGCGCAGAATCAGCAGGAAATCGGCGTGAATCTCAACGGGAATCAGGACAATACGCTGAATGCGTCGGTTTACGGAAAAACCAGCGGCGAGTACGGCAGCGGCAGTCTGGCGTTCAGTTCAGCCTCTTCGGGTGCGTCGGGCCAGCATCTAAGCAGTAGCGGAAGCTATAACTCCTCAATGGCGGTGGCGAAATCCGGTCTGTACTGGGGAAAATGGGGCAACGGCCTGCCTGGTGCTGCCATCGGGCTGAACGTCGCGAGCACCGATGAAAGCCGGGATACCCGAGTGGATGTCTCCGTTGACGGCGCGGGCAGCGCAAGTCTGCGCGGTACCGGCCGTACGTTGTTCAGCGTGCCGGCGTATACGCAAAGTCATATCAGCATCAATGATTCCATCGAATCCACCGCCGGTATGCGCAGTGAAATCACGCAGGGTGCCGGTCGCCGGACGCTTTTTATCGCGCCGGGACGGATGCTGGTCAGCAAGGTGAATATCGTCTCGCGCTACACCTATCTCGGCAGACTGATGGTCAATCCGCAAACGCCGCTGGAAGGCGCGACGCCGATAAATGTCACCAGCTGGTCGGGATTAGGACAGGGCGGATTCACGGCGGAAACCGATCACCGCATGAAGAATTTATATATGGCGCGTGGGAGGCAGATGTACCGCTGCGAACTGAAGGTGAAAAGCACGCATGACGTCGTGCGTTATGTCGGCGACAGCGAATGTAAAACGGTTGAACTTGCGTCGGTGCCGCAGGACGTTCAGCAGCGAGCAAAAATGCTGATCGCTACCCGCCGCACGGATGAAGGTCCTCTTGCGCGGGCAGCGTTTTCTTCGCAGAAACAATAATAGGGATTTTGTATGAAAAGTAGACTTCTTGCCAGTCTGGCGCTGATATGCCTGATGGCCGGCGCACAGGCGGCTTCACTCACGCCGGCAGGACGCAATACCAGCGTCGCCGTGTCCTTCGACCGGATGTCCGTACCGGCGCAGTTGCCCATCTGGACCAACGAAAACGGCGGTTATGACACCAACGACGCACCAAAATGGGGGAGGAACACGCTGGTGTGCCAGTCACGAACCAGCAATCAGTACGGTGCCTGCCTGACGTTTCCGGTCTGGCTGGAAGCCTCCCCCGCGCCGTATCCCGTGCCGGTCTTGTTTACAGAAAGCACCACTAAACAGACGCTGGTGCTCAATGTCTATATGACCAAACGTAGATCGCTAAATAATGTGGTCGTGGCAACCAATCTGGTTCCGCTGAATGCCTTTGGTGGAGAAGTTACGCCAAGGGGCGACGGTACGGATTATTCGGCGTATGTACCTTCTTCGGAGCTGAGTAAATTTCCCGCCGCCGGAACCTGGAGCGGAACGCTGAAAATGTCGCTGATGCAATGGCCCGTAACCTGTACCGGGAATTCGCAGAACGTGAACGTGGGCTGTACCAACGTGACTAAGCTGGGTGACTGGATCGCCAGCATGACCTTTAAGGTGACGGATTACGGTAATCAGCAGATCTATCTGCCCGAGTTTGGCAATGCGGCGGCGAATGTGGATCTCGGGCTGAAAATCTTCCCCGGCGCACGCGCAACCACCACGGTAAGCGGCAGCCGTTCGCTGGATATGTGCCTTTATGATGGCAATAATTCGGACAGCAACCGCGTAAGTCTGATATTTCAGGACGAAGGTTCAGCCGCGCCCTCCAGAGCCACGGGGTTGTTTTCGTTATATCTCATTGGCGGCAATAAAAATCTGGCACAAGATCGTCTGGATTATTCGATAGAGGTGATTAATCCGCTGACCAAAGCGCGGCAGGCAGTGCAAAACGGCACCGAGGTCATCTGGAGCGGTACCAATAAAGGCGTATTACGGCGCGTCGTTTTACCGGGACAGCGAAATTCCGTGCTGTGCGTTCCCGCTCCGATGGAGTTGATTACGCCCTCTTTCACTTTGTCGTCAAAAACGGCGGGGCGATATCGCGGTACTCTGAGGGTTATTTATACCCCGACCACGCAATAATCCCCTGAAAGACTTATTTCCTGATAAATAAAATTGTTGAATTAAAAATCATAGATAAGACGCTTATACAGATGAAGACTGTTTTTGAGGTTAAGTTTTTTAACCACATTCGCCTGATGACTGTAGAGCGTTTTTTTGTTTTCACCGGTTATTTTAGCCACACCTTCAATCGAACCTTGGGTGAATAAAGAACACAGGAAACTGAATTCGCATTTTGTTAAATCATTACTCATCACGGATGAGGAAAATGACAGGCCGTTTTTGTGAAGTATCAACACCTCCGCAAGTTTAATAGAAATTATGTCTGTGGAGGATTTTTTATCGATAAAAAAGTCGGCTTTGATGCCGTGCTCGCTATAGTTAAAAATATTTCTCTCGAAATCTGAGAAGAAAATCAGCGTTGTGTTTCGGTTGGTTTTTAGTCGTGTCAGATAATCGATGTAAGTCAGCGCTGTGCGGAAATTTGCAGGTAAATCAAAAATAATCAACGGCGACAAAATGGGTTTACTTTTCTGATCAAGCCTGTTTTTTACTTCACCAATATCGCTACAACAGCATAACAGTGATTGACCGATTAACGCAGTCATGCCCTGCTGGTGATAGTAGGACTGATCCAAATAAATAGCATCCATTTTTAATTTCCGATGAGATTCCCCTTATCCTCCGAATAATATCGGTTCCACGTTAAAAGTTAACTGTCCATTTTTGGTGCTAAGTTTGTCTGCTACGTCGAACAGACCTGATACCGGTCTCGGTCCGCTCTGTGCCAAAAGCGGAAGTTTAGGATGGCTCTGGGAAACTTCGAACTTGTCCATTAAATGCATGATCGGACTTTATTGAGATTTTGGGGTGCTAATAAACCGGTGGCAGAGCGGTGAGAGTTTCGTGGTATTTAATGTTTCATAAACTTATGCGCTCTGATTCTTTTTAATGCTTTCCCCTTCTTTCGCTAATCAAAGAGCCGCATGAAATCCCACCCCGACCTGGCGCTTTTTTGAGCAAGCGTGCACAGGGCCAATGGATAGTCAGTCTCCACCGTTCTGTAATCAGTCACAGGTTATAAGTAAGCTTTTCAATGTTGTCAGAAAGCATATCCAGCAGAGCGTTAACATAAATATTATTATTTCCCTGATGCCACATCGCACTCAGCGGAAGCCCGTCCACATTCTTCATCGGCGAGAGAGCGAGGTATTTCACGCCGTCAGCATTCATATTCTTATATGATGAAGGGACCAGAGCGATGCCCAGACCGGCGGCTACAAAACTCAGGATGGTCTGTTTCTCTTCGGCATACTGCGCGATAACGGGTACGCAGCCGCCTGCTTTGAAAACGTTCATCGTCAGATCGTGACTGTGAGGCCGGGTGCGCCTTTCGGGCACGATTACCGGCTCATTACGAAAATCATCGATACTGACTTCACTATGACTCACCAGCCGGTGATGGGCAGGAACGGCGAGCACGCAGGTTTCATTAGTGATAAATCGCGTTGTCAGCGTAACGTCAACATGTTCAGGCGGACGTACAAAGATCACATCCAGCCATCCGGAGAGGAGTCGGGGGATAAGGCTGTGCGTTTTATCTTCAGTAATATGGATATCCGCATCAGGAAACCGCCTGACGAAAAGATGAATTAATTCCGGCAGTAACCCTCTGGCAGCGCTGTCAATAGCACCTATCCGCAGCGTCCTTTTCTGCAATAATGCCGTTTTACGGAACCGCAGCCGCAGCGCATCGAAATCAGCAATCACGGCTTTGGCCTCATTCAAAAACGCTGCCCCTTCAGGCGTCAGCGAAACATTTCTGGTCGATCGATTCAGTAACCTTATCCCCAGCTCCTCCTCCAGCAATTTTATGAAACGGCTGAGTGACGCAGGCATCATTTCAAGTTTTCGGGCTGCCCGGCCAAAGTGAAGCTCATCACCCAACACTGCAAAGCAACGCAACTGATTTATATCCATTTTTTCACCAAAACCTGATTATGCAAATTATTTATATAAAGCAGTGCCGATGATAAAGCCGCGCAAAACTTCATACTGGGATTATTACAAAACGATAACAACCCTACATGACTGTGGAGCATCCTGAAATGAATAACGACCTCGACAAAAAGGTTATGCGAAAGGTTACCTTGCGCATCATTCCTTTTATTATGCTGCTGTATTTCATTGCGTTTCTCGACCGGGTAAACATTGGTTTTGCTGCCCTGACCATGAACCAGGATCTGGGCTTTTCGCCGACAGTCTTTGGGCTGGGTGCCGGCATTTTCTTCCTCGGATATTTCCTTTTTGAAGTCCCGTCAAACTTAATCCTCCATAAAGTGGGCGCCCGTATCTGGATCGCCCGCGTGATGATCACCTGGGGCTTAGTCTCTGGCTGTATGGCTTTTGTGCAGGGCACTACCAGTTTCTATATTCTGCGCTTCCTGCTCGGCGTGGCTGAGGCCGGTTTCTTCCCGGGTATCATCCTCTATCTCAGCTACTGGTTCCCGGCAGCAAAACGCGCGCAGGTCACGGCTATCTTCATGGCCGCTGCCCCGCTCTCAACAGCACTGGGATCGCCTATTTCAGCTGCCCTGCTGGAGATGCATGGTTTTCTCGGCTACGCCGGCTGGCAGTGGATGTTTTTACTGGAAGCCGTCCCCGCGCTGATGCTCGGCGTTATCGTGTTGTTCTACCTTACTGACCGCCCGGCCAAAGCCAAATGGCTGACTGACGAAGAACGTACCTGGCTGGAAAACACCATGCAGGCCGAGGAGCTGGCACGTGCGGCAAAACAGAGCCACAGTAGCGCATGGCAAGGACTGGCGGATAAGCGCGTGCTGGCACTGGCACTGGTTTATTTCGGTACGTCCGCTGGCTTGTACACGCTTGGCATATGGTCGCCGCAAATCATCCGCAGCTTCGGTGCATCATCGCTTGAAATTGGTTTCCTTAACGCCTTCCCGGCTGTCATAGGCGTTATCGCCATGATCCTGTGGGCACGTCATTCCGACCGTACTAAAGAGCGCAGCTGGCATGTAATTGGCGCCTGTCTGCTGGCAGCAGCCGGACTGATTTACGCCGGTAACGTTAGCACGCTGTTCGCCGTTATTATCGCCTTAACGCTGGTCACCGTAGGGATCAGCGCATCGAAACCCCCACTGTGGAGCATGCCAACCGTGTTTCTCAGCGGACCGGCAGCGGCAGCGGGTATCGCTACTATCAACTCCATCGGCAATCTCGGCGGTTTTGTCGGTCCGATGATGATTGGCGTGATCCGTCAGCAAACCGGCAGCTACAGCTGGGGCCTCTACTTTGTCGCGGGGCTGCTGGGATTATCAGCTCTGATTGTCCTCATTCTTTCTGCCAAAGCAAATAAACCGCAAACGGCAGAGATTCCTCATCCTCATACCCATCATTGACTGGAGAAGTAACTATGCGTAATTACAAAATTGCAGCCATACCTGCCGACGGTATCGGTCCGGAAGTCATTTCAGCAGGTGTTGAAGTACTGCATGCGCTGACACGTCGCGATCCGCAGCTGAAGTTTGATGTAGAAACCTTTGACTGGGGTTCGGATTACTACAAAAAACATGGCGTGATGATGCCGGAAGAGGGACTGAACACGCTGAAGAAGTTCGACGCTATTTACTTCGGCGCGGTGGGAGCACCCGATGTGCCTGACCACATCACCCTGTGGGGCCTGCGTCTGCCGATTTGCCAGGGCTTTGACCAGTACGCCAATGTACGGCCAACCAAAATCCTGCCTGGCGTGACTTCACCATTACGGAACCGTGGTCCAGGCGATCTTGACTGGGTCATCGTGCGTGAAAACTCTGAGGGCGAATACTCCGGTAACGGCGGTCGTGCGCACCGGGGCTTACCGGAAGAGGTGGGTACCGAAGTGGCAATCTTCACCCGCGTTGGGGTCACGCGCATCATGCGCTATGCCTTCAGACTGGCGCAGTCACGTCCGCGCAAGCTGCTTACCGTAGTGACCAAATCCAATGCCCAGCGTCACGGTATGGTGATGTGGGATGAAATTGCCGCTGAGGTAGCGCTGGAGTTTCCGGATGTGCAGTGGGACAAAATGCTGGTCGATGCCATGACGCATCGTATGACGCTGCATCCGCAGACGCTGGATACCATCGTTGCAACCAACCTGCATGCCGATATTCTGTCTGATCTGGCCGGGGCGCTGGCAGGCAGTCTGGGCGTGGCGCCTACCGCAAATATCGATCCGGAACGCCGGTTCCCTTCCATGTTTGAACCGATCCATGGTTCAGCATTTGATATCACCGGCAAAGGCATCGCTAATCCGGTTGCGACCTTCTGGACTGCCGTGCAGATGCTTGAACATCTGGGCGAACGCGACGCCGCTGCGTTGATCATGGAAGGCATCGAATACGTGTGTAAGAAAGGCATTCTGACGCCAGATGTCGGCGGCACCGCCAGTACCGCTGACGTCACACGCGCCGTGGTGCAATTTATCGAAGCCAAAGCTGACGTTGCCGAGAACGCATAGCCATGAAAAATGAACAGGCCGCAGCGATCCTGCAGGATATCTTTCAGCAGGCTGTCGACAGCGCCCGCGCCGGGCCGGTGATACCTCCGAACCTGCCGGAAAAGCCACGCGGCCGTTGCGTGGTGATCGGTGCCGGTAAAGCTTCAGCAGCTATGGCGGCAGCGGTGGATGCGGCCTGGCCTGAAGTGGATGTGTCAGGCGTGGTAGTGACGCGTTACGGTCACGCGGTGCCCGCGGGTCGCATCCGCATTATCGAGGCGGCGCATCCCGTATCGGATGCGATGAGTGAAACGGCCGCAATGCTGATTGTGGAGGCATTACGCGGATTAACACCGGATGATCTGGTGCTGGCACTGATTTCCGGTGGGGGTTCTGCGCTGATGGCGCTTCCCGCGCCGGGATTAACGCTGCCCGATAAGCAGAAAATCACCCGGTCTCTGCTACACAGTGGCGCCAACATCAAAGAGATGAATCTGGTACGTCGTCACCTCTCCGCGGTGAAAGGTGGCAAGCTGGCGGTGCTGGCGCAACCGGCCCGTATCGTGTCACTGATTATCAGTGACGTGCCGGGCGATAATCCGGCAGACGTAGCGTCTGGCCCCACCGTTGCCGACCACAGTATGCCGCATGATGCGCTCCAGGTACTACAGCGCTACGACATCGCTATCCCCGAAGCTGTCCGCAACCTGTTAAACCAGCCGGCCAGCCCGGTGAAAAAAGTAGCGAACGGTGAATTCAGGCTGATCGCCACACCTGCGCTGGCATTACAGCAGGCGGCAGTCGCTGCACGCAATCACGGACTCACGCCGCTTATTCTGGGCGATGCGATTGAAGGTGAAAGCCGTGAAGTGGCCGTGGTCATGGCCGGTATCGCCAGGTCGGTGAAGCAGTATGGGCATCCGGTTTCCGGTCCTGCTGTGCTGTTGTCGGGTGGTGAAACCACCGTGACGGTCAACAACGGTCAGCCCGGAAAAGGCGGGCGAAACACCGAGTTTTTGCTCAGCCTTGCTTGCGCATTGCAGGGTGAAAACGGTATCTGGGCAGTAGCTGGCGACAGTGATGGTATTGACGGCACGGAAGATGCAGCGGGCGCGATGGTTTTCCCGGACACGCTGACACGCGGCAGAATGAGTGGCCTTAATGCGGTTAATTATCTCGATGGACATGACAGTTACAGCTATTTTCACGCGCTTGATGATTTGCTGATAACCGGCCCGACTTTAACCAACGTAAATGACATCCGGGCAATATTGATTGCCTGAGCCTGTTGCTCTCCTGCGGCCCGGGAGAGCAATATTTATGCTTAGCGTTGTTCAGCCTAAGCCAGTTTGTCACGGTTCTAACGGCTTCCCCTGATGCTCTATCCTGGAAAGCTACAGCCTGTCGTGTCCAGTTTGCGCGGTTGAAAATCCCTTCTCCCTATTAAAACCAGTCAATCCCCTGGATTTAGTCCGTTTCTCACTCACAGTGGACGCTGGCCAGCGCCTATCTGCTTTGTGTCAGAAGCGGACGTTTTCTTTGAGCCTGAACTACCAAATTTCTATCAGTATCAAAACCATTAAACTGTGTGTGCCGCAAAGCGGTTTTCAGGTAATCCGGGACTGAGATCAGATTTAGCTTTGAGCAATGCACCGTCATATTCAGACAGCGCAGTGAGTCCCACTGTAGCCGTGGTGCAATAGAGATGGGTAAAACCCTCACCGGCGAGTGTCGGACAGGTGCTCTGGATTCCAGGTGACGTCAGAATAGCATCTGTGGTCCCATCTGGGCGGTAACGGACAACACGGCCCCCCCCATTCAGCATTCCATAGATAGCCCATCTCATCCACGCAGGAGCCGTCAGGCGCGCCGCTGCCTTCGCTTTCGGCGAACACGCGCTGTTTCTGCAGCAAGGGGTAATCACAGCACATTATCCGCCCCTGCATCGAGTCACAGTAATAGAGCGTGCCGCCATCGGGGCTGAAACAAATGCTGTTTGGTATAGCGACATCGGGCAGTGCAAGCGTCTCAACAGTCAGCGTTGCCGCGTTGACTCGATGAAACTTACCGATGACTTTAACGGGATAACCGTCATCCATCGTCCCGAAGACAAAATTACCGGCACGGTCACATCGTCCATCACCTATGCGGGCGCCGTTGTCTCCCGGTGAAGCGGCAACTGGGGTAATTAAACCGCTGTTGAGATCATAGAAAGCCAGCCTTGACGCGAATCCCATCAGCAGAATGTGACTTTTTTCAGTCAGTGCAAAGGAGCCAAGGCGTTCAGGCAGCGACCAGCGCATCACAGCCTCAGTGCCTCCTTCTATGGCGAGAAGTTCACTGGCTTCAATGTCAGTCCAGTAGAGCCTGCGGGTTCTTTCACACCACAGCGGGCACTCTCCAAGCTTATTCCTGACCTTAGCTGCAATTGAAAACATGTTTATCCTCCGGATATAAAAGGTCGTACTGCACGATGGCAAAAGTGGATAACGCAGTTAATGCAGAAAACGTGCAGAGAGCCGATCGCCGAAAAGCATGACGGCAAGTCCGATCAGCATGACAACCATTCCCCCCAGCCTGAGTAACGAAACCGGTCGCCGCATAGCCCCCAGCAACCCATAGTGGTCAATCATCTGCGAGGAAAGTAACTGTCCGACAATCGCCAGCCCGAGCAGAGCTGAGAACCCGATTTTCGGCGCAAGCACGACATAGCTGAACAGGGCACATGCGCCTATCATTCCGCCCGCCAGACTCCAGAGGGGTTGCGACGGGATCGCTGCTAGCGATGTCATCAACCCTCCCCTCAGCAGCGCGTAACCCCCCAGACTGAACGCGCCCGCCGTAAAGGAAAACAGCGCCGCAGTGACCGGGTCGCCGCCCAGTCCCTTTGCCAGCTGGCTGTTCAGGGTCGTCTGCAAGGTGATCCCCAGGCCTGCGGCAAAAGCGATTACGTAATAGATCATGCCAATGCTTTTCATCCTGGTCAGTCGGCCTGCACCAGCGGCAGGAAGGTGTCAGCAAAAATGTCAGGCTGGTAGCCAGAGGCTGCAAAAAGGTGCTCACGCGACTCATCAATCGCCGCACGCAGTCGCGCGCTATCTACGCCCAGCACCTTACCGTTCTGTTTAACGATGCGTCCGCCGATCATGACGGTGTCGATGTTGCTGCGCTCGGCGGCATGAACCACCGTGCCAAAGGCATTGCCGGACGGGTAAAGATTGAGATCACTGGAGCTAATCAGCACCAGGTCGGCTTGTTTGCCTGGCGTCAGGCTGCCCACTTTGTCCTGCAGCCCTGCACAGGCAGCGCCATCAAGAGTCGCGGCTTTAAGGAGTTGCGCCGCGGGAAGCGTTTTCAGCGCATGTTCTGAATCGCAGCACTTCTGCTGATGCATGCCCATCACGCGCTGCAGGTAAAAGGCGACGCGCATCTCCATAAACATATCGGTGCTGTACGACGTTTCATTGTCTACGCTCAGGCCAGGATTGATGCCATGTCGCTGCGCGGCCTCTATGGCGAACATTCCGCTTTCGATGCCATAGTGCGAATCTGAGCGCGGGCAGACGTTCACCCGGACACCGGCCTCCCGCAGAATTTTCCATCCCCGGTCAGGCAGCGCCGTGCAGTGATTGAAAATATTGTCCGGACCCAGCAGCCCCTGCTGATGCAGCGACTCAAGTTCAGACCCCATCTCAGCGCCAAAGAACTCAGTGACAATCGACAGTCCCAGCCGGCGGGCCTCGGCCCACAACTCCGGCTCCAGCTGGGCCATGACGGCGAGAGAGACCAGGCTTTCAGGGTTGTCGGTGAAATACTTATCCTGCAGACGCTGCCAGTTTCCCGGCCAGTGCGCTTTATCCCATTCGCCAGCTACCGGTGCGCCGGAAGCATGAATGGCACGAATGCCGGTATCAAGCAGGGCCTCGACGGCGGCATCGGAATGCGCTGCGGTGCGGCTGTTGTGCGAGTTATCGATCATCGTGGTGATGCCCGCGTCAATAGCGCCCAGCGCCGTCAGCAGGTTGCCAACATAGATATCGGCAGGACGGTAATATTTAGCGAAGGAGAAGTGCGTGGCGTTGCTGTAGTCGTCCAGGCAGGTGGCGTTTGGGTTAATGCGGCGCAACTGTCCTTCCCATGCGTGACGATGAGAATCGATCATTCCCGGCATGGCGATCATGTTAGTGGCATCAATGACATGCGCACCCGGCACATCCAGGTTTTGGCCCACGGCGGTAATAGTTGAGCCGTTGATGAGAATATCGCCGTGCTCAATGTTACCGACGCTCCCGTCCATGCTCAGTATCGTGGCGCCACGAATCAACGTAGCCTGTGAAGTACTATTCTGATTGTTAACAATATTTCGGATGTATTCGGTCATTAAACCTGCCTCTTTCCTGATTAATGGGGAAACGATACACCACGTCATTATCCTGAATAAGATGCTTAAAGCGTTTTCATAATTCATAATTCGCGAATAATCAGACTCACTTTTACCCAGGAGCAGGACGATGGATCGGATTCAGGCTATGCAGGTTTTTATAAGGGTTGCTGAAGCCGGAAGCTTTGTGCGCGCGGCAGAGACACTGTCACTGCCAGCTTCCACCGTCACCAGCACGATTAAAAATCTGGAGAAATACCTGCAGGTACGTCTGCTTAACCGGACGACAAGACGGGTCAGCCTCACACCTGAAGGACTGCAGTATCTGGTGCAGTGCCGGGAGATCCTGTCGCTAATTGAACTTAGTGAATCCAGCCTGAGTGATTCCGTCAGACGACCCCAGGGACGGCTGCGGGTTGATATGCCAGGGGGTATCGCCCACTTCATCGTCATGCCCAATCTGAAAGAATTTTACCGGCTCTATCCGGATATTTACCTGATGATTGGCGTCAGCGACCGGCAGGTCGATCTTGTTCAGGAAGGGATAGATTGCGTGATCCGAACCGGAGAATTAACCGACTCCACGCTGGTTGCGCGGCCACTTGGCCGGTTTCGCTGGGTGACCTGCGCCTCGCCGGACTATCTCAGGCAATACGGTGTGCCTGAGACGCCGGAAGCGTTGTCGCTGCATCGGGCGATTCATTACTTTTCCGGTTCGGGAAGACGCACTAATGAACTGCGCTTGACACGAGGTACTGAGGCCTTCTCTGTGCCGGTTGAGGGGGATGCAGCCGTTAACGAAACGGGACTCTATATCAGACTATGCCTTGAGGGTTTTGGGCTGGCGCAGCTTGCTGAGAATGTGATCTCGGAGAATCTGCGGCAAGGCAAACTGGTCGAGGTTCTGGCGGACTGGCAGCCACCTTCCGTGCCGGTGACGATGCTCTATCCGCATCAGCGTTTTCTCTCTCCCGCCGTGCGTGCTTTTGCTGACTGGGTCGGCGAACTTTTCAACGATGTCGCAGGTGAGAAACGGCCTTCCCGGTAAGAGATGGTCTTGAGAGTAAGAGTACGCTTCAGAACGATAATGGACAGCATCCACAGCAGAGGAACCGATCGTTCCCCTGTTGTGCCAGCCAATTCAGCCCGTCTGCTATACAGGTTCCAGATGCGCATTTCGTCCGGCAGCCATTCCGGTGCAGGCACCTGCTACCGCGATTGCTGCGGTCATCAGTAATGACACCGTCCAGCCTCCGGACAACTCCTGTACTTTGCCCAGCAACAGCGGCCCCATCGCCGCCATCAGATAACCAACACTCTGCGCCATGCCTGACAACGCGGCAGCATCACCGGCGTTTTTAGTACGCAGCCCGATGAAGGTCAGACCCAGCATCATGCTGGCACCCGAGCCAAAGCCTAGAAGCGCTGCCCACAGCATCGCAAGATTCGGCAAGTACAGGATCCCCATAAAGGACACAGCCGTTATAAGGCTTACGCCAGCAGCGGCTAATCTCTGATCGTTTAGACGACGCAGCGTGGCCGCCAGAATCAGGCCGGGAATGGCGGTGGTCAGCTGAAGGATACCGTGTACCTCACCAGCCTGAGCTGAGGAGAGTCCACTGTCCGTCAGAATGGCTGGCAGCCATCCCACCGCAACATAAAACGGCATCGCATTCAGGCCCATAAATAAGGTGACCTGCCATGCCAGAGGCGAGCGCCAGACCGCGACGGTCGCCGCTTTTTTCTCGCCCTCTCCCGGCAACTGATGCTTCATCTTTAACTGGGGCAACCATAAAAGCAACGCAAGCAGCGGTGCAATAACCAGCATGGCTAACGCGATGTTCCAGCCCCAGCTCTGCGTCAGAGGAATGACAATGGCTGAACCAATAGCACCAGCCGCGCCCATGGTGATGGAATATGCCCCCGTCATGGAAGCCACGTTGCCAGAAAAGTCACGTTTGATAAGGCCAGGCAGCAGGACATTGCCGAGGGCAATCCCGATACCTATCAATATGGTTCCGCCATAAAGCGCCCAGACACTGCCTGTGGAGCGAAGCAGGATGCCCGCTGAAATCACGGCCAGGGCACCAAAAAGGGTGCGTTCAAGACCGTACTTGTGTGAGATGGATGCGCTCAGCGGTGAAAAGACGGCAAAGGCCAGTAAAGGCAGCGAGTTAAGCAACCCAACGGCAGTAATACTGAGCCCAAAATCATGGCGAATAGACTCTAAAACGGGTGCGATAGCGGTAAAAGGAACACGCAGGTTGATAGCGATAAAAAGGATGCCGGTCACAAGTATGATTGAAGACCACTTGTTGGTAGTGTGGGACATAAATTTTGTTTTCTCTGGTAAAAAGAAAGACTTTAAAGGACGCATGAGTTACAGAATATAGATAACCTGACAACATATAACTAAATCATGCCAGTTAATAAAAAACCGGTGACCTCACCGGATGAGTTTAATGCCGATGCTTTCAGTCAGGCTGCTATCGCGCTGCATGTATCATCGTCAGGCGAGTATGCAGGGCAGAGTCCGCATGCTCACCGTAAGGGACAACTTATTATCTCTTTACGTGGTGCAGTGAGTTGTGAGGTTCAGGATGCGCTGTGGCTTGTTCCACCGGGACATGCTGTCTGGGTTCCGGGTGAAACCCCACACAACTGCCGGGTCACGAAGAATGCGGATACCTGCTTTCTGTTTATCGAACCCGGCGCGGCAGCGATGCCGGAAGCCTGCTGTACCCTTGCTATTACTTCTCTGGTCCGCGAGCTCGTTCTGTTCCTGGCAGAGCAGGAACATGCTTATTCGCCTGACAGTAAAAACGCGAGGCTGGCAGCAGTGCTGCTGGAACATATACCGGATGTGCCGGTTAAAGCGCTCCACCTGCCTGTATCCGACCATCCTAAAATCCGGAATATGGCTGAGGCACTTTTTAATGAGCCTGATGACCGGCGAACATTAAAGCAGTGGGCTGCACATCTGGTCACCAGCGAACGATCGCTGGCCAGGCTGATAAAAGAGGCGACAGGAATGAGCTTTGGTCGCTGGCGTCAGCAGCTGCATTTGATGATTGCCCTGAGCCATCTGGCTGAAGGTCAGTCCGTGCAGCGCGTAGCCGGAACGCTGGGATATGATTCGGTAAGCGCGTTTATTACGATGTTCAGAAAAGCGTTGGGTAAATCACCGACGCAATATTTTATGTCCCTAAACTAATGCAACCCGACACAAACCGGATTTTACAAAGAACGCCAGCGTCCGCTGTTCGCTCAAAACGGACCTTCATAGTTGAAAGCCCCGCGCATCAATAAACCCCTCTTAGTAGCCATCAAACACAACTGCCCACCCCACCGCCTGCGAACAGAAAGAAGAGTGGAGAACTGGCCATAGCCTCCATCACGTCTACCTGGAAGGTTTCTCCTTCTGGTCAAAAAGCGGAGGTGTTATTTTTTATATCCCAGCCGGCCCTGGCTTCGGCGCCTTTACCGCCGGAGGCACTCTGTTCCCAGTACTGCACTTTTACCGTCTCGGCCTGAAAAGCATATTGCATCCGGGCTTGGTCACTGCCGTCACTGAATGAAACTCCGGCAATAAAAACGTTCTCCAGCGTGATGCGATAATATTCCAGTGCGGTACCGCCCGCCTTGCAGGCCGAGAGTTGTACTTTGCTAATTTTATGGCCATTCGACGCATGCAGAAACATCGCTGGGGTGGACTTATCCATTGACGCTTGGGCAATCAGATTGAGATGATTGGCGCCTCCCTTACCGGCCTGAACCCGGTTTACGCCCCAGCTGTAAGAGTGGATATCGGTCCAGCCCTTGTGGTCAGCGTCCTGAGACTCGCCATTTATGTTGTCGACCTTGATAAACAAATTACTCATTCCCTGAACCCTCTTCTGAGCTAATCCTTGCTGACTTCGGTAATTTTTCCATCCTGCGTCATAAGATACTTACTCCCATGGCGTCTGAACTGCGTGTCGCCATTGCGGGTACGATTAATAAGCATCAAAATATCTTTATCGATACAGTTTTTAGGTGGCGCCATATCAGCGAAACATAACCTGTCTTCCCGGCCTAATTCCTGATACCCCTCACCAAAACCAAAGATCGTTATGTATCTTGGTCCCCCGGCATCGCTGGGGAGTATTTTATACTTTGAGTAAATAGCGGATTTATTTTTCATCCACCAGTCAATACTGGCTGAGGTTGAAATCGGAAGACGATCAACAAGGATTTCTGCATGAGTGGTATTTTGATGTGCATCGATCACTTTTACGCTTCGGAAATCTAGATAGATATATACGCCTATGGCAGTCAGCACCAACAAGAACACACTGATCATTAACTTTTTCACTTAACGCCTCCATCAATATCTGTTGTCGCTTCTATATGGGTGATAAAGAGACGAAATCTAAATGGGCTAAAACGGTGCAGGACAAACCCCCTCCTCAAAAACTGAAACTGATGAAATTTTGGCTTACTAATGTCCAAAAGCTACTCCTTGCTGACTTCGGTGATTTTGCCATCCTGCGTCATAAGATAAGTATTCCCGTGGCGTCTGAATCGCGTGTCGCCATCTCGAGTGCGATAAATCAGCATGAGGATATCTTTATCGATACAGTTTTTAGGTGGCTCCATATCAGCGAAACATAACCTGTCTTCCCTGTCTTTGTAGCCATCATCCTGATAACCCTTACCAAAAGAAAAAACTGACAAAAAGGCAGGCCCTCCGGAGTCTTTTGGCAATATTTTATATTTTGATAATATTTCAGCTTGATTTTTCACCCACCATTCAATACTGGCTGAAGTAGATAAAGGTAAATGATTAACCAGAATTTGTGCGGTGTATTCATCATGATGTGCATCTATAACCTTAACGTCCCGGAAGTTAAGATACAAATATGACCCACCAGTCATGAAAGACACTAAAACGAACATAATCAGTAGTTTTTTCATTTCCTCCCCCCCTCAATATCTATTATCGCTTCCATGTTTGTAAGAAAAGGACGAAAGCCAAATCTGTTAAAACGTTGTAAGACGAACCAAATCCTGAAGAACTGGAACTGTCTGAACTTGTTTGTAGATATATCATTCACATCAAGCCCAAAATGATCTTGCCCAACATATTTAACTTTGGCTTTCCAACCGGTGGAGATAACGTCTAAATTAAGTAATTCAATCTGCGTAGCATAAACATCATGGACTGAAATACCAAGCCCATTTATTTTATCCGCTAAAAGAGAATCAAACTTTGGTAAAACCTTTTTCCCGATCGCCATGGTAAATGAAGGTCGTGCTGCCTGAGGAAAAGCTTTATTAACATAATCAACATACTCTTCTATAACTGCTTTTATTTCCAGCCTGGTACTGTTTCTGGAATCATCATTAAGGATCTGCTCACGATATCCCCTGTCCAGCTGCAAATCTCGGAACGGTGCGCCGTTCGCCGTTTGCATATGGCTGAACATTTGATTGATCAGATTTCTATAGGGACCATAAACGGAAAAAGGCAGCGATGTGATCTGAAGTTCATCAAACAACAGGTTCGCACACTCCTCGACACTGACTTTCCCCGCCCTTTTATCGCCAAACACGCCGGCAAAGCGCGATTGCGGATTATTGAAGGCCGTCAGTCGTGTCAGCGTGTAAGGGTCAACGACGTTAGAAATGGTGCTGAGGGCAAACTCGTCTTTCAGGCGTGATTCGGTGATGTCGCCGCACCGCATATCATCGGTGCCGTAATCGTCGAACAGGCGCTGCGTGGAGAAGATAGTCTGCGGGAAACGGGCCAGTGTCATCTGCGTTACTCCTTGTAACGGGAAATCCCTATTTTATTCAGACAGGCTTTTTATCAGAGGCGAATAACGAAACTTTACGTCAGATTAATCATGCAGAAAAGTGATAAACCCACAAAACAGCAAGTTAATTTAGAGGGCATTGGCAGAAGGCGTTAATAGATCCGCTAATCTTATTTTAAGTTATTCCCTTCATCATCAAGCAACACCGACTTTCCGTGGCATCCCTGTTACCACTCTCCATTACTGATTCGATTAACCGGCATCGGGATAGTATTTATTATTAAATTCTCAGATTGGTTTTTATTTAAATGAAAAAAGCCGCGATCAAGCGGCTTGAGGTAAAAAAAGGTCGTGCCCAATTGCCTGCAAGTAAACCCGTCCGATGAAACCAGGCCAGGTCAGTCCGCCGTTAATCACGCACCAAAAACTTCTCGATAATGTCTTCGCGCGGCTCGACGCCCAGGCCAGGCTCTGACGGCAGCCAGGCGTAACCGTCTTCAATGCGCACCGGGTTCTTCGCCAGCGAGCGGCTGATTTCACCGGGCTCAACGCAATATTCCATCACCAGCGCATTCTCGATGGCGCAGAGGAAGTGCAGCGAGGCGGCGGTGTTGATGTCGGTGGTGAAGTTATGGTTACACACCTTGCGGCCCCGGCTGTGGGCATAGTTGGCGATTTCAATCGCCTGGGTAAAGCCGGTGCGGGTCAGGTCGATCTGCACGATATCAATGCCGCCTTCATCAATCAGACGCTGGAAGCCGCTGACCGAACACTCCTGCTCGCCGGCCGCAATATGCTGCGTACAGGCGGCGGAAACCTGGCCGTAACCGGCAAAGTTATCCGGGTGCAGCGGCTCCTCAATCCAGAACAGGTTGAACGGATCGAAACGCTCGGCACGACGAAGGGTGGTTTTGGCATCCCAAGCATGGCCGACGTCGAGCATCAGGTCGACATCGTCGCCAATTGCGTGGCGAAGTGCGTCGAGATAGCGCATATCCAGCGCTTCATTTTCACCAAAGGGTTCCCAGCCAAATTTCACGCCGGTGTGGCCGGTATCCACCGCATGACGGGCGCGGGCTACGGTGTCATCAATGCTGTACTGGAACATATTGGAAGAATAGACGCGCATTTTGTCGCGCATCGCGCCGCCCAGCAAATCGACAATCGGTTTATCCAGCGCCTTGCCTTTGATATCCCACAGCGCGATATCAATGCCGGCCATCGCCTGGATCACCGCACCGTTGCGGCCGTAATAGATGGTCGCCTTGTGCATTTTGGTCCACAGGCGCCTGGTGTCCAGCGGGTTCTCGCCAATCAGCAGCGACTTCAGGCCGGTGACCATGGTGTGGGAGTACGGCGCATCAATAATCGCTTTGGTCACGTACGGGCTGCCGTCCACTTCGCCCCAGCCGACATAACCAGCATCAGTGGAGATTTTGATCAGCAGCGCATCCTGCGAACTGTCGGTGCGCTTTTCAATGTTCGGCAGCCGTAAGTAAAAGGCTTCTACGTCGGTAATTTTCATCAAGTCGGTTTCCTGGTGGCAAAATAGTGAAGCAAAGGCGGCGTTACTCTGCCTGAGAAAGCAATTTGCGGCGTTCCGCGATGATTTTTTCGTAATCCACGTCCAGCGACTGCACGCGAATATGTTGTTCAATTTCGTCCGCCATTTTGCGGATATCGCCTTCGGCAAACACATCCACCAGACGCTGATGCTCCTCGATAATCGCTGCCATCGATTTGCCCATGGTCGACAGGCCGAAAATCACCGTCAGCTGGCGGGCGATGGACTCCCACAGGTTGCTCAGCACCGGGTTCATCGCAAAGCTGCACAGCGTGCGGTGAAAGGCGGTATCGGCGGAGGCAAAGCCGTACACATCCTCGCGCTGCTGCATCAGCACCAGCTCTTCCACGCTCTGATTGAGAATGCGGATCTCGCGTGGGCCGTTGCGCCCCGCTTCAATCGCCCGGCGGCAGGCCAGCGTTTCCAGCGGAATGCGCACGTCGATAATCTGCTCCAGCCGCTGATGCGAAATCTCCATCAGGCGGATGCCTTTATACGGCTCGCTGGAGACAATCCCCTGGCTTTCCAGAATGCGCAGCGCCTCGCGGATCGGCACCCGGCTCATGCCCAGACGGGTCACAAGGTCCGGCTCGGACACCCGGTCGCCCGGCAGTAATAATCCCCGTGAGGCGGCCGAAAGAATGGCATCCACCGCGTGATCCACTAAGGTACGTGGCCTGGCGGGTGCCCAGCTGTCGTCAATATTCTCTTCGTCGAGCAAAGGCGCGTTGACCTGTTTTCCCGTTTTACGCGCGGGGGTCGCGGATTTTGCGGCCATAGCACTGTCCTGAATTAATGGGTACGGGTCTGGAACTGGCCGAAACCGGGTTCTACCTGCATTTCGCCCTCGCTGAAGACCGTCACGCCACGGATTAACGTGCGGACCACCTTGCCCTGGCAGGTCATGCCTTCAAAGGCGCTCCACTTGCCGAGGCCCTGGAAGTTCGCTCCTTCCACCGTCCAGCTGGAAGCCGGATCGTAAAAGGCCAGGTCAGCGTCAAAGCCCAGCGCGATAGCGCCCTTCTGCGGATAAAGATGGAAAGCTTTTGCCGGGCCGGTGGCGGTCATGCGGGCGATGTCCTGCAACGACACGCCGCGTTTGAGGTGTCCTTCACTAAAGAACATCGGGCCCAGCGTTTCCACGCCGGTCAGGCCCATGCCTGCGTCCCAGATGGTTTCCAGCCCGGCCTGCTTCTGTTCCGGGGTATACGGACAGTGATCGGACGCCAGCACGTCAATTTCGCCACTTTGCAGCACCTGCCACAGCGCATCCACCACCGGACGTGGGCGGATGGGCGGCCCGCAGCGGGCGTTGGGACCGATGCGCACCAGATCTTCTTCATCCAGCATTAAATAGTGCGGGCAGGTTTCGAAGGTCGCGCGGACGGCCGGGCGGGAATCGGCAATCAGTTGCGCGGCCCTGGCCGAACTGACGTGGACGATATGCGCCCGTGCGCCGGTGGCTTTGGCAATCTGCAACACCCGACCAACCGCTTCAATCTCGGCGATTTCCGGGCCGGCCAGCGCGTGGGCGCGGGTATCTTTGCGTCCGGCCTGGCGCAGTTCGCTGCCTGCGCCGATCAGAATGTCGTGGTTCTCGGCATGGACGCCAATCAGGCCATCAAAGGTTTTCAGTTCGCGCATCGCGCGCAGCAGTCCGTCGTCGTTCAGACGCGGTAGCCCTTTCTCATCGGTCGCCTCACCGTTCACCGCGCCGCTGCACAGAAAGGCCTTAAAGGCCACCGCACCCAGCGCGTCCAGCTCCGCCAGCTGGCTGACGTTGTTGCCGTCCAGCCCGGCCCACATGGCGAAATCCACCGAGCAGCTGCGGGCCAGCATCTCGCGCTTGGAGATGAAGTTTTTGGTGCTGGTCGCCGGCGGCAGCGAGTGCGGCATTTCGACAATGGTGGTCACGCCGTGCGCAGCGGCACCGCGCGTCCCTTCCCGCAGTTCCTGCTCGGGGAAGTCGTGCGAACCGGTGAAATGGGTGTGCACATCAATCGCGCCCGGCAGGATCACCAGCCCGGCGGCATCAATAATCTCGTCGGCCTGCGGCAGCGTGGTGCCGCGCGCGAGGATCCCGGCGATTTTGCCCTGGTCGATCAGCAGATCGGCCTGCACTTCGCCGCTTTCCAGTACCACCAGGCCATTAATAATCAACGTCTTCATGCCGTTTCTCCTGTTAAGGTTTCACGCTGGCGGCGAGAGACACGTCCACCAGCGCGGCAAAAGGAACCGGGATTGCCGGGCTCAGCCAGCCGGCGTCGGTCAGCAGCCGCGCAAAGCGGTCGAAATCGTCCTGCATCATCAGCGGAGACGCCGCAAAGACCTTCGCCTGCAGATAGGCATCCAGTCCGGTGACCAGCGCCGCTTCAGGGTAATCGGCATACCAGGGCTTAACCTGCGCCGCCAGCGCCTGCGCGCTGTGCTGCTGCAACCACTGCTGTGCCTCGTACATCGCCGCCGTAAAGGCGAGGAACGCCGCATGTTTGGCGGCCAGTACGTCACGCCGCGCAATATAGGCACTCCAGGGAATATCGCCGCACAGCGGTGCCAGGCTGGCGATGCTGTGCAGCTCGCCACGCGCAATATAAGGTGCCAGCGCGTGCATCGAATGCAAGGCGTAATCGGCTTCGCCACGGCTGACGGCAGCCATATCGGCCGCTTCGTCGCCGCTGCCGGCAATCAGCTCAACCTCGTTTTCAAGCTGGTGCTGACGCAGCAGCCAGGTGAAGCTCAGGGTCGCCGTGCCGACGTTACCGACATCAATCACCCGCTTGCCGCGCAGGCTTTGCAGGCTAAACCCGCCGTCCGCAGTGCCGGCCGCGAGGAACCACGGGTTGGCAGACACCGCAGCAGCAAAGCACAGCAGTTCCGGGCCGTTTTCCTGATAATTTTTCATCATCACCATCGGGCCGCCAATGGTCAGATCGGCCTCGCCTGCGATCACCGCCGGCACCTGGCCACCCTGCACGGTGTGACCGCCGGATTCTGCGGTGGTGAAGTTGACGCGAAGGCCGTGCTTTGCAAACAGGCCGAGGCTGTCGGCCAGATACTGCGCGCAGTAATAAATGCGGGATTCGCTGCGGTCGCCCTGGTTAAGCGTTAAAAGCATCGTCATCAGACGGGTTCTCTGGCAGAAGTAAGAAACGACGGGTTCAGCTCGCGGATTTCGCTGACGCCGCACCAGTGGCTGAGGGCGGTGATTTCATTCACCCAGCCCGACAACAGGCCAAATACCGCCTCTTCGCCCCCGGCGACCAGCGCGCTGATCACCGGACGGACCACCAGCGATAATGACGCGCCCAGGCAGGCGGCGACCACCGCATCGGTGCCGCTGCGCACGCCGCCATCCAGCACCAGATCGCCCTGATACTGCTGACGCAATGCGGCCAGCTGTTGCACCGGCGTGGCCCAGCGCGAACTTTGGCGCAGGCCGATATTGGAGGCAATGATGCCCTGACAGCCGACGTTCTGCGCCGCAACCGCATCGTCAGGATGCAGAATGCCTTTTACCAGCAGCGGCAGCTGATGCTTCGCCGCCATTTCGCACGCCTGGCGCAGTTCGTCCCAGCCCCAGCACGGGAAAGCCGGTAACGCCTGCACGCCAGGCCCGGTGGAACCGATGGTTTTCATGCCGCGCTGTAATAGCGCCTCGCCAATCGAAAATCCGCCGGGCTGCAGGCCGGCAACCGGATGAACCGGTGCCAGCACCGTCAGAATAATGCCCTTTGCGCCGCATTCGGCGGCATGGGCGATCAACCCTGCAATGCGGGAGAGATCGCCAGCCGCGCGTAGCTGCAGCCAGCAGCCGTCATACACCGCACAAATCTCCTTCAGCGGCGTGACCGTCTCCTCAGAGATGGCCAGCGGCAGCTGCAGACGCTTGCAGGCGCGGGCAATTGGCAGCAGCCCTTCGGGGTGAAAAATCGCGTCACCGGCAAACGCGCCGACGCCAAGCGGTGCCGCCCAACGCTGTCCGGCAAATTCAATCTGGGTGTTAATGCCTGTGTTGGCGCGCATCACGCGGGGCAGCAGACGATAGCGTTGCAGGTCCTGACTGTTGACGTCGCAAGCGTCAAGCAGCGCATCCGCCGGCTGGCCCATCATATAGCGGTACAGCGGCTCGCCCAGACGCTGGCGGCTCTCCAGCTGGAAGGGCAGCCCGTTGGCTGACTCAGGCATGGTGACTCTCCTGATGGTCCTGTTCGTGTTTCAGGAAGGTGGCAAACGCGTCGGTTTCCGGCTGCTGCAGAATCGATGGCGGGCCCTGCTCAATCAGCTGTCCGCCCTGCAGGAACACCACGCGATCCGCCACGCTGGCGGCGAAGGCCACGTCATGGGTACTGATAATCATGGTGATGCCGGTTTGCGCCAGATTACGGATGGTCTGGTTAACTTCACGCACCAGCTCCGGATCCAGTGCCGAGGTTGGCTCATCAAACAGCAGAATACGCGGCTCGGCGGCGAGTGCGCGGGCGATGCCGACGCGCTGCTGCTGGCCACCGGACAGCTCGTGCGGCAGGTTGGCAACGAAGTCACCCAGACCCACGGCCCGCAGCGCACGTAAGCCTTTCGCGCGCGCCAGCTCTTCCTGCGCGCCCTGCACCCGCAGCGGAATGCTCATGGCGTTATCCAGCGCGGTCAGATGGTCAAACAGAGCAAAATGCTGGAAGACGATGCCGATGCCGGAACGGGCGCGGTTCATCGGCAGCAGGCGCTCCGGCAGCGCGCGGCCGCTTTCGTCGTAGCCCATGATGTGGCCTTCGGTGGCAATTTTGCCGCTGGAGCGTGGCGTCAGCGCCAGAATCGACTTCAGCAGCGTACTTTTACCGGAACCGGAGCGGCCCAGCAGCACCACCACTTCGCCACGGCGAATATGCAGCGACAGATCCTTCAGCACCGGCTTGCTGCCGTACTCCACACACAGATTGTCGATTTCCAGCACCGTGGCGGCTTTGTTGGTGTCCCAGCGCTGTTTCGGCAGCGCGACCCCTTCGGCCTCCACCGGCATCGGCAATTTCTCCAGGCGCAGACGGGCACGGCGGGCGCGATCTTCAAGGTTGTAGTGACGCTCAAGCCACCACTGACCGCCGGCCAGCAGCGAGGAGAGGATCATGTAGATGCCGCCTGACGCCACCAGCACCGGAATAAACAGGAAGTTCTGGGAAACGATGGTCTGCCCACGCATGGTCAGCTCGTTCACGCCGACCACCGAGGCCAGCGAGGTGGATTTCAACAGGCCCACCGCTTCGTTGCCCATGGTTGGCAAAATGGCACGCAGCGCCTGCGGGATAACCACATGGATCATCTCTTTGGTCCGCGAATAGCCAAAAGCCTGCGCGGCGGTGCGCTGATTGCGATCGGTGGCAAGAATGCCGCCACGGATAATTTCCGCGCAGAAGGCGGTTTCGTTGATCATCAATGCCAGCAAGGCACTGAGGAAAGGACTGAAGCGCAGGCCAAACTGCGGTAACACGTTGTACAGCAGGATCAGCTGTAACAGGACCGGCGTGCCACGCAGAATATAGATATAGACCTGCACAGGAAAACGGATAATCCAGTGGCGGGAGGTGCTGGCCAGCGCCAGAAAGAACCCAATAATCACCCCACCTGCCAGCGCACCCACCAGCAATTCCAGCGCGATAACGGCACCCTGCCACAGATACGGCAGGGTTAAATACTTCAGAAAATCATCCACGCGCTTTCTCCCGCTGTCGGACGCTTACCTTACCCCGGCCCTGCGGCAGGGTTCGCCGCAGGGCCGGTCGTTCACTGACCTTACGGCTTACCCTTTATCGACGGCGATACGCTGTGCGCTGGCGCCCTGCCCCCAGTAATCCAGCAGTTTTTTCTGCGCGCCGCTCTCCTGGATCACTTTCATCGCATCCAGCACCGCATGACGCATCACGGTGTTGTCTTTGGCGATTGGGAAACCGACCATGATTGGCAGGTCGACGGTGAAGGCGGTGTCGAAGCCTGGGTCGGCCTTGGCAATTTCACGCGCGGAGCCCGCTTCGGTCAGGTAGATATCCGCACGGCCGCTTTTGATCGCCTGAATGCTGTTATCGGTGTTTTGCACCATCAGCATGCCCACTTCCGGCTTACCGGCCGCTTTGCATTTTGCCGTCTGCTCCGGCACCAGCTTGGTGGCTTCGTAAGTGCCGGCCGCCGCCGCGACGGTTTTGCCGCACAGGTCATCGGCAGAGAGGATGTTCTTCGGGTTGCCTTTGGCGACGATCGAACCGTCCTGCACCTGTACCGATGCCACAAACGCAATCTGCTTCAGACGTTCAGGGGTGACGTACAGCATCGGGCCGATATCGGCACGGCCGCTGGAGATCGAGGTCAGCAGCACGTTGAACGAACCGTTCTGATAGGTGTGCTTGAAGCCCAGGCAGCCGCCGATGCGATCGAACAGCGACGGGTCCAGACCTTCAATCACCGTTGGATCGGCCGCAGATGGCGCTTCGAAGCCTTTGGTGTAGCCGCCCAGACCCACCACCACGTCCTTGCCAACCAGCGAAGGATATTTGGTTTGCAGCGTTTTACACTGCGCCATCGCACCGAACGCGTCGGCGGAAGGTGTAACCGGGTCCGCAGCCTGCGCGGAGAGAGAGACCAGTGCGCCGGTCAGACCGGATACGAACAAAGCGATGCGTGCTAATTTCATGAAAAGATTCCCCTGGTGCTGGTATGTGTGGAAGCGATGACCTGCAAGAAATGAATCACGTTCGACTGCGTTTGTTGGTGTTGGCGTAAGATCAATAACCGTTCTCTTTACTCACCCGGTTTATAAGCGGCTCTTTGGCCAGGTACCGTTCGAGGTTCTGCTCGAACAACGTCAGGCAACCGTCGAGATAGGCGCCGTGGTCGTCCAGACTGCAATGCGGCGTGATGATCAGCCGCGGGCACTGCCAGAGCGCGTCGCCTTGCGGCAGCGGCTCCTCGTTAAACACATCCAGTACGGCACCGGCCAGTTGCCCGGCGGTCAGCATGTCGCTGAGGGCGTCGTAGTCAAAAACCCTGGCCCGACCGACGACGATCACCCCGGCACGCGCCGGTAATGTCGCCAGGCGTTGACGGCTGAACAGCCCGTCAGTGGCAGGCGTCAGCGGCAGCGTGGAGACCAGCACATCGGTATCGGCCAGTTCGGCATCCACGTCGGCGATGCGGATACAGCGCGCAACGTCAGCGGTGGTCTCTCCGCTGCGGGTCACGCCCGTTACCTGATAGCCCTGACGGGTCAGTAACGCTGCGGCGGCTGAGCCGATGCCGCCCAGCCCAAGCAGCAGCACTTTTTTACCGCGCGCGCAGCCGCCGAAAGTCGGACGCCACTGCTGACCGGCCTGATCCTGCAGAAAGCCGGGAATGCCGTAGTTGAACATCAGCGCCGACATCAGAATAAATTCCGCGCCTTTGTCGCCATGCACGCCGGAAGCATTGGTGAGCTGCACCGCGTCTGGCCACTTCTCCAACCAGCTCTCCACGCCCGCCGACATCACCTGCACCCAGCCGAGCGTTGAGGCGGATGACAGATGCTGATACAGCGGGAATTTGCGGCCGGCCCAGACGATATCGGCCGCCGGTAAAAAGTCGGCGACCCGCTGCGGATCGCTGTTTTCACTCAGCGTAAAGCGTCCGCGCAACGCCGGGTTGGCTTCCAGACGTTGCATCAGCACGGCCTGCGGCAGTTGAAGCGCGTCAGGGCCTGCCGGGTCGTTTTCAATGTGAATATGCATGCTGTTCTCCCGCGCCTCAGCGCATTGCCGTCACTTCCATCTCAACCAGTAAATCCGGGTGGTTGAGCTGGATGCCGACCGTGGCACGGGCCGGGAACGGGAAGGCGAAATATTCGGCGTAGACGTCATTCAGCTGCGAGAACAGCGACAGATCGGTGAGGAAAATGGTGACGCGAACCACGTTGTCGAAGGTCATGTCAGCCTGGCTCAGCAGGTCACCGACGTTTTTCAACACCTGATGGGTCTGTTCCTGAATGGTTTTGCCGACGATGGTCGCGGTGTAGGGGTCAATCGCCACCTGGCCGGAAATGAACAGCATCGGTTCATGCAGTACCGCCGCCGACAGCGGCGCGGGGCCCATCGGACGGTCTTCCGGATTCATACCTGGGTAGCAAATAGCCTTTTTCATATGCGTCTCATCGTGCGGTTGATGCAGCCAAATTCGTATACGATTAGACGAAAGTCAACGCGCGAATTTTCACCAACCGGTCAGATTTGCCGCACTGGTATGGTGATCGCGGTCGATAAAGTGCGTGAGGCGTTAAACTAAAGGGTTGCTAAATCATTTAGTTAGGCATCATCGCCCGCTCTCTGTCGTCGGCGAAAAAAGCGGCTGGACAGAACGTATACGATTTTCTGATGATAGCGCCTGGCAGGGTAATCAGCAGCAGAATGCGCCGATCTGCCAGGCTGTTGAGGCGCTGTCTGGCTATTGCCCGTTACAGCGGGCTGACACTCTGGCGGTCAAAGGGTATACTGACGCCCACTTTTTATAACCTCTCGTATCGCGTGCGGATCCAACATGCAAAAGTTTGATACTAAAACCTTTCAGGGACTGATCCTGACCTTACAGGATTACTGGGCTCGCCAGGGCTGCACCATTGTTCAACCACTGGACATGGAAGTCGGCGCCGGCACCTCTCACCCCATGACCTGCCTGCGTGCGTTAGGCCCTGAGCCGATTGCGGCCGCCTACGTTCAGCCGTCACGCCGTCCAACCGATGGACGCTACGGCGAGAACCCGAACCGTCTGCAGCACTACTACCAGTTCCAGGTGATCATCAAGCCTTCACCGGACAACATTCAGGAGCTGTACCTGGGCTCGCTGAAAGAGTTGGGCATGGACCCGACCATTCACGATATCCGTTTCGTGGAAGATAACTGGGAGAACCCAACGCTGGGCGCATGGGGCCTGGGCTGGGAAGTGTGGCTGAACGGCATGGAAGTGACGCAGTTCACCTACTTCCAGCAGGTTGGCGGCATGGAGTGCAAGCCGGTCACCGGTGAGATCACCTACGGTCTGGAGCGTCTGGCGATGTATATCCAGGGCGTGGACAGCGTTTACGATCTGGTCTGGAGCGACGGCCCGCTGGGCACCACCACGTACGGCGACGTGTTCCATCAGAACGAAGTGGAGCAGTCCACCTACAACTTCGAATACGCCGACGTCGACTTCCTGTTTACCTGCTTCGAGCAGTACGAGAAAGAGGCACAAAGCCTGCTGGCGCTGGAGAAACCTCTGCCGCTGCCGGCCTACGAACGCATTCTGAAAGCGGGCCACACCTTCAACCTGCTTGATGCGCGTAAAGCCATTTCCGTCACCGAGCGTCAGCGCTACATTCTGCGCATTCGCACCCTGACCAAAGCCGTGGCTGAAGCCTACTATGCGTCTCGCGAGGCGCTTGGCTTCCCGATGTGCAATAACAAGAAAAAATAAGAGGCCGCCATGACTGAGAAAACTTTTCTGGTGGAGATCGGCACCGAAGAGCTGCCACCAAAGGCACTGCGCAATCTTGCTGAATCCTTTGCTGCCCACTTCACCGCAGAGCTGGACGCCGCGGGCCTGACCCACGGCGCAGTGAGCTGGTATGCCGCGCCGCGCCGCCTGGCGCTGAAAGTCGCCAACCTGAGCGCCGCACAGCCCGATCGTGAAGTTGAAAAACGCGGCCCGGCAATTGCCGCTGCGTTTGACGCTAACGGCGTGGCCACCAAAGCCGCCGAAGGCTGGGCTCGGGGTTGCGGCATCACCGTCGACCAGGCCGAGCGTCTGAGCACCGACAAAGGCGAATGGCTGCTGTATCGCGCCCAGGTGACCGGCGAAAGCGCCCAGTCGCTGCTGCCGGCGATGGTCAGCACCTCACTGGCGAAACTGCCGATCCCGAAACTGATGCGCTGGGGCGATTCCGACGTACAGTTTGTCCGTCCGGTTCACACCGTGACGCTGCTGCTGGGCGATGAAAGTCTGCCTGCGACCATTCTTGGCGTGGCGTCTGGCCGCACCATCCGTGGTCACCGCTTTATGGGCGAGCCTGAATTCACCATCGATAATGCTGACCAGTACCCGCAGATCCTGCTGGAGCGCGGCAAGGTGCAGGCGGACTATGAAGTGCGTAAAGCGCAGATTAAAGCCGATGCTGAAGCGGCCGCCCGCGAAATCGGCGGCGTGGCAGATTTAAGCGATAGCCTGCTGGAAGAAGTCACCTCGCTGGTCGAATGGCCGGTGGTGCTGACCGCGAAGTTCGAAGAGAAATTCCTCGCGGTGCCGGCCGAAGCGCTGGTCTACACCATGAAGGGCGATCAGAAGTACTTCCCGGTCTACGATACCGCGGGCAAACTGCTGCCAAACTTTATCTTCGTCACCAATATCGTGTCGAAAGATCCGCAGCAGATTATCTCCGGAAACGAGAAGGTGGTGCGTCCACGTCTGGCCGATGCCGAGTTCTTCTTCAACTCAGACCGTAAAAAGCGTCTGGAAGATAACCTGCCGCGTCTGGAAACCGTGCTGTTCCAGAAAGAGCTGGGTACGCTGCGCGACAAAACCGACCGTATTCAGGCGCTGGCAGGCTGGATTGCCGGACAGATCGGTGCGGACGTTAACCATGCGACCCGTGCTGGCCTGCTGTCCAAGTGTGATCTGATGACCAACATGGTCTTCGAGTTCACCGACACCCAGGGCGTGATGGGCATGCACTATGCGCGTCACGATGGCGAAGCAGAAGACGTGGCGGTGGCGCTGAACGAGCAGTATCAGCCGCGTTTTGCCGGTGACGATCTGCCGTCCAACCCGGTTGCCTGCGCGCTGGCTATCGCCGACAAGATGGATACGCTGGCCGGTATTTTCGGCATCGGCCAACATCCGAAAGGCGATAAAGACCCGTTCGCACTGCGCCGTGCCGCGCTGGGCGTGCTGCGTATTATCGTCGAGAAGAACCTGCCGCTGGATCTGCAAACGCTGACCGAAGAAGCCGTGCGTCTGTACGGCAGCAAGCTGAGCAACGGCAAGGTGGTCGACGAAGTGATCGACTTTATGCTGGGTCGTTTCCGCACCTGGTATCAGGAAGAAGGCCACAGCGTGGACACCATCCAGGCCGTGCTGGCGCGTCGCCCAACCCGTCCGGCAGACTTCAACGCCCGTATGAAGGCGGTGTCGCACTTCCGTACGCTGGAAGAGGCTGCCACGCTGGCGGCGGCGAACAAGCGCGTCTCCAACATTCTCGCCAAGGCTACCGAGCCGCTGAATGACAGCGTGTCGGCGTCCCTGCTGAAAGAGAACGAAGAGATCCAGCTGGCGACCTACGTCTCCGCGCTGACCAGCAAACTGCAGCCTTACTTTGCAGAAGGCCGTTATCAGGATGCGTTAATTGAGCTGGCTCAGCTGCGCACCGCTGTCGACAACTTCTTCGAGAAAGTGATGGTGAATGCCGAAGAGCGTGAAGTGCGGATTAACCGCCTGACGCTGCTGGCTAAACTGCGTGAGCTGTTCCTGCAGGTTGCAGACATTTCGCTGCTGCAGTAAGCATGAAATCAGCGGGTGGCGTGTTTCCATCCGCTGGTACATATAAAAAGGGCGGGATAATTCCCGCCCTTTTTGATCGCTTTAATCGCGATATCGCCGACGTTAGCCGCGTTTAGAGGCTTTCATGTCGATCACGAAGCGGTACTTCACATCCCCTTTCAGCATCCGCTCAAACGCCATTTCAACCTGATCCAGAGTAATCACTTCCACATCGGAGACGATGTTGTGCTCACCACAGAAATCCAGCATCTGCTGCGTTTCCTGAATGCTGCCGATCGAGGTGCCGGAAATGCTCAGGCGCTTGAAAACAATCGGCGTGACGTTTGGTGACGGGTGCGGCGCGTCGGGAATGCCCACCAGCACCAGATGACCGTTGGTCTTTAGCGTATGCAGATACATATCCAGGTCGTGCGGCGCGGCAACGCAGTCCAGAATCATATCGAGGCTGTTCGCTTCGGCGGCCATTTGCGCGGCGTCTTTCGACACCACCACTTTACTGGCACCCAGACGCAGCGCATCGGCACCTTTGGCGGGTGAAGTGGTAAACAGCACCACTTCCGCGCCCAACGCGCTCGCCAGTTTCACCGCCATATGGCCCAGGCCACCCAGACCAATCACGCCAACGCGCTGGCCCGGCTGCACGTTCCAGTGTTTCAGCGGTGACCAGGTGGTGACGCCCGCGCACAGCAGCGGCGCAACCGCATTCAGCGGCAGATTTTCGGGAACGTTAACCACAAATTTGCCGTCGACCACGATGCTTTCGGAGTAGCCACCGAAGGTTTTGCCGCCGATGATTTTCTCGTCCGCGTTATAGGTTGCGGTGAAGCCGGCTTCGCAGTACTGCTCTTCGCCCTGATGGCACTGTGAGCAATGCCCGCAGGAATCGACCATCACGCCGACACCCACCAGATCGCCGGCCTTAAACGCGGTGACGTCCTTGCCGGTGCCGATCACGCGGCCCACGATTTCATGACCCGGCACTAAGGGGAACTGACTGACGCCCCACTCATTGCGCGCCATATGCAGGTCAGAGTGGCACACGCCACAGTAGTGGATATCGATATGCACATCGCCAGCCTGCAGCTCACGGCGTTGAAATTCAAAAGGTTCGAGGGGAGTTGTCGCAGACGTTGCTGCCAGACCATATACCTGCATGGGGGATGCGCCTTGTTTTGCAAAGCGGCGTAGAGTAGTGAAATGCGGCGGTGAGGGCAAGGCGGAAGTGTAAATTGGAATATCTGACTCGCATTCATAAACGGATTTGTCATTTTCCATTAGCCGAACAATTATTCTGCCGTTAACTCCGTCATCCAGGCCTGAAGTTCGCTGGATTTTATCTGTGATAAGATTGTATGATTAGTAGGCAAGTGGTAACAGGAGGCTAAATATGGCCGATATGAAATTTATGACTGCGGAAAGTGTGCTCGAACGCACCACGTTGGGAAGGCCCAACGAAGTCCTCCGTCACAGGAAAGCGCGTGCACTAAAACGTGCTTACGCTAGTGCAACCAGAGTGGTGGTCCGTGTTCCCGTGACTTCGGGTCATGGCATCTCTGAAGAACGCGCGATGGAAATTTCTCAGCAGTTTGTCGATTTGTACGAAAACAAAGATAAACGTAAGAGAGGATTTAAGCGGGCATGATGCTAAAGGGAGATGTATATGTCAGCGGCAACTATGAGTACCTGATGGAGTGTGAAAGAAACCAGGGAAAGCATGAGTTAGAGACAGCATTAAAGGACTTCAAAATATACTGGTCAACCCCAGGTTTCCATTTGAGTTTTGGCAAGAATAGCCAGTTCACCCGCCCTTATCATCCAGCCCCTGGTATTCTGGCTTGCTCAATTCGAAAAGCGCATGTCAGGCCAGCTATCTTTACAACTCTATTTGGACAAAATGGTTCTGAAGCCAAATGGAATCTTCAAAAAATCCCGCGCACCGCAACCAGTAACACCTACCTGATTTACGCAGTCAACAGCAACAGGGATGCTTTGGTGATGGCACTCCTCCATGACGCTCATTACCAAACGCAGTCAAATGATCTTATGGAAGGGTTCATGGAAACGGCGGATAACTGGTTTTGTGATATGCGCGTCAAACCCCTCTCGGTTGCAGCTCAGGATTCTATCTGGTCTGTCCATATCTGGAAAAAATAACCCCAACCCCCAGAAACACAAAACCCGCCAGATGGCGGGTTTTTCGGATTACCCCAGCAGTTCTCTGCTGAGACAGGGATTAAATTGTATCAACTGCATCAACTTTTGAGCGCTGCGCGACGGTTTCGTCCGCTTGGCTTCCCAACTCTTAACCGATGAAACGCTCACGCCCAATGCCAGGGCAAATTCGTCAATTTCCATGCCGGTGATTTCCCTGATGCGTTTTGGTTCGGGTATCGATACTTCACCCTTTAATGCGGGAGCGGCCTGGATAACTTCACGCGTTAAGACAATATGTTCGAGGCTTGATAACAACTCTCCCATTGGGTCTTTCAATTCCATAATTCTCTCCTCATAAAAATCACAAATGTGAACGGCCAGAGGGTAAAGAACCTGATTCTCAGGTTCAGAATGCTGGCTACAACAGCCGCTGGGGTGGCTCAGAGAGGTTGCTCAGAGAGACAGCGCAGGGAAACGCCAGGATCATAAGTATTAGATCAAATCCTGGGATTTACGTCATATTTTTAGACTATATTTCACTCTTGCTTTTGGCTGCGCCGAAACGGAACAAAGCTGCACCATCGCAGCGCAGATGGCCGCATTAGTGGTCGGTAAATGTTAACGGCTTTGACTCTGCCCGGCGTTTCGCCGCCGGAACAAAAATCTGCGCCATGTTTAAATCCTCCCAATTTCAATCAATTAGCGCGACGTGGCTCACAAATTAATGAACCAATAAAAAATTGGTTCGGTTCTTGCCTACTTTAAAGAAAGAGAGACTGTGCAAACTATCACCAATTGTGATGGTAAGCGCCGATAACCGCCCTTTTTCTGATGAGTAAACAAGCGAACCAATTATGGGTGACACGCCAGAAACCGCCGTTAACTCCAGCTCCGCGCTGGAAAAGCTTCGCCAGCTGCTGCAACAGCACGAGGCGCAACCTGACCTGCCGCTGCCCACCGAACGCGAGCTGGCAGAACGCTTTGTCGTCGGCCGCCGGGAAATTCGCCGGGCGCTGGATGTGCTGGAAGAAGAAGGCCGGATCTGGCGCAAACAGGGTAAAGGCACCTTTGTTGGCCCGGCCGCGCCGGTGCAGCCGCTGGTGCTTCAGGATCTGCCGCAGCAGTCCAATCTGCTGGAGGTGATGGAGGCGCGCGTGCAGCTGGAGCCGGGCCTGGCGCGGATGGCGGCGCTGCGGGCGACCCATGAACAGATTGCGCTGCTGAAACGCCTGCTGGAAAGAATGCAGAGCATCACGCTCGGCGACGGCGATCAGCATGAACTGTGGGACAGCGCCTTTCACCGCGCCATCGCGGAAGCGGCGGGGAACCGGCTGATGCTCGGCCTGTTTGATGCCATTGATGCGGTGCGCCGCGAGCCCAGCTGGCAGCATCTGCGCGAGCTGGCCCGCACCCAGGATCGCCTCAACAACTATGACGACCATCATCAACGCCTGGTGCAGCACATTGCCGCCCGTCAGCCGCGTGAAGCGGCAGCGGCGATGCGCGAGCACCTGCTGGCCCTGCAACAGGCGCTGATTGAAGCCATCAGCAGCGGCGACGAGGAGCAACCATGAGCCCTGAACAACCTTCCCCGGTACTGGCCGTCTCCCAGCTCAACGTGCAGTTCACCGGCTCGCCGGTCAGCGTGCTGGACAATATTTCGCTTGAGGTCCATGCCGGTGAAACCCTGGCGCTGGTCGGCGAATCCGGCTGCGGCAAAAGCATCACCTCGCTGGCGTTAATGGGGCTGTTACCCGCCAACGCCGAAGTGAAGCACGGCAGCCTGTCCTTCCTCGAGCAGAACCTGCTGACCTTAAGCCCGCGAGATTACGCCGACATTCGCGGCAACCAGCTGGCGATGATTTTTCAGGAGCCGATGACCTCGCTGAACCCGGCGTTCACCCTGGGCGATCAGCTGAGCGAAGCGGTGATGCGTCACCGCAACGTCAACCGCCGTGAGGCGATGAAGGTGGCGTTACAGATCCTGGAAAAGGTGCAGATCCCCGCGCCGGAAATGCGGCTGAAAGCCTGGCCTCATCAGCTCTCCGGCGGCATGCGCCAGCGCGTGATGATCGCCATGGCGCTGATCAACCACCCGAAGCTGCTGATTGCCGACGAACCGACCACCGCGCTGGATGTGACCATTCAGGCGCAAATCCTCGCGCTGCTGAACACGCTGAAAGCCGACACCGGCACCGCGGTCCTGATGATCACCCACGACCTCGGCGTGGTGGCGGAAGTGGCGCAGCGCGTGGCGGTGATGTACGCCGGGCAGGTGGTGGAAACCGGCGACGTGGAGGAAATTTTCAACGATCCGCAGCATCCGTACACCATCGGGCTGATGGGCTCGATCCCCAGCCTCGGCGCGCGCAGTGCCGCGCTGGCGACCATTCCGGGCACCGTGCCGCTGCCTGAACAGATGCCGGCCGGCTGCCGCTTTGCCACCCGCTGTCCCTTTGCCGAAACCCGCTGCCATCAGCATAAACCCAGCCTGAAAGCCTTCGGTCCCCGTCATCAGGTGGCCTGCTTCCGCGCGCCGCTGGAACAGCACATTACGCTGGGAGAAATTGCATGAGTACGCCAATTCTGGAATGCAGCGACCTGAGCAAAACCTTTGCCGGTCCATCGCGCCTGTTTAAGCGCAATCCGCAGGTCACCGCCGTCGATCGTATTTCGCTGAAGGTGATGCCAGGCGAGACGCTGGCGGTGGTGGGCGAGTCCGGCTCTGGCAAGTCCACGCTGGGCCGGCTGCTGCTGCGCCTGCTGTCACCGACCCAGGGCAAGGTGTTTTATCAGGGCGAAGAGATTACCCAGGCCAGCGGCGCGCGCCTGAATCAGCTGCGCCGCGAGCTGCAGATTATTTTCCAGGACCCGTTTGCCTCGCTCAATCCACGCATGAACGTCGAAAGCATTGTCGGCGAGCCGCTGTGGCTGCATGAATCGCTCTCCAGCAGCCAACGTCAGGAAAAAGTGGCCGATCTGCTGCAAACGGTCGGCCTGCCGGCGGCCTGGTCCCGCCGCTATCCACACGAATTCTCCGGCGGCCAGCGTCAGCGTATCGGCATTGCCCGCGCGCTGGCTTCCGGTCCCAAACTGCTGCTGGGCGATGAGCCGGTTTCCGCGCTGGACGTGTCGGTGCAGGCGCAGGTGGTCAATCTGCTGGAGAACCTGAAGCAGCAGTTCGGCCTGACGATGATTATCGTGGCGCACGGCCTGGCGGTGATCCGCCATATGAGCGACCGCGTGGCGGTGATGTACCTCGGGCAGATTGTTGAGCTGGCAACGGTGGACGAGATTTTTGATGCGCCGCTACATCCCTATACCCAGGCGCTGATCGCCTCCGCACCGCAGCTTCAGCCGTGCGTCAGTCGCCCGATCCCGATGTTGCAGGGCGATCTCCCCAATCCGGCCGATCCGCCCTCCGGCTGCCGTTTTCACACCCGTTGCCCGCACGTTAGCGACGAATGTCGGCTGGTTGAGCCGATTCACCAGGTTTTACCGGGCGGCCGCCAGATCGCCTGCCATCGCTGGCAGGAGATCAACCGCGACCGCAGCGTAATCACGATTGCTCCACCTTCTTCCGCCTTTTTACGGCGTCGTGCGCTGTTTGAACAAGCGGTTAAACACCATTCAATCCCCTCTGGAGAAGTGACGCGATGAAAGTACGCCACACGTTGTTAACCGCTTTTGGCGGCCTGATGCTGCTGGGCAGCCTGCAGGCTCAGGCAGAAAGCACCTTGCGCATTGGCCTGGGTGCCGATCCGGATATGCTCGATCCGCATCTGGCCCGCACCTACTACGGCCGTTTTGTCTTTGCGGCGATGTGCGACCGTCTGGTGGACGTCGATGAAAATCTGAAGGTGGTGCCAGGCCTGGCGACCGACTGGAAATGGAGCGAAGACGGCAAAACGCTGACCATGAATCTGCGTCAGGGCGTGACGTTCCAGGACGGCGAGACGTTTGATGCAGACGCGGTGAAATTCAATATCGACCGCGCGCTGACGCTGCCGGGATCGCTGCGTAAGAGCGAAATCTCCTCGATTGAGTCGGTAGAAGTGGCGTCGCCGTCCCAGGTGATTTTCCATCTGAAAACCGCCGATGCCGCCCTGCTCAGCCAGCTGACCGACCGCGCCGGCGCGATGCTGGCCCCGAAAGCCGCCGCCAAACCGGACTTCGCCACCCATCCGGTCTGTTCCGGCCCGTATCAGTTTGTCAGCCGCGTGCAGCAGGACCGTATCGTGCTGAAGCGTTTTGAAAATTACTGGAATAAAGCCGCTTACCACTTCGATAAGGTAGTATTCCTGCCGATCCCGGACGCCTCGGTGCGCCTGGCTAACCTGCGCTCTGGCGACCTCGATCTGACCGAAGGCATCGCCGCCAGCGATGTGAAGACCGTTGAAGCCGACAGCAAGCTGGCCCTCGCCAAAACCACCGGCCTCGGCTATCAGGGCATTACTTTTAACATCGCCAACGGCAAGGTCGATCCGGCCAACCCGTTCGCCAAAGATGCCCGCGTGCGGGAAGCCTTCTCACTGGCTATCGATCGCGATGCGCTGAATCAGGTGGCGTTTGAAGGCGTATATACCCCGGCCAATCAGGCGTTTTCCCCGGTCAGTCCGTATCACGTCAAACTGCCCATCGCCCCGCGCGATGTGGAAAAAGCCAAGGCCCTGCTGGCCGCCGCAGGCGTGAAAACGCCGGTTAACGTTACGCTGCTGGTTACCAATAACCCAACCTCTCAGCAGGTCGGTCAGGTGATCCAGGCGATGGTTAGCGAAGCGGGCTTTAACGTCAATCTGCAAATGAGCGAGTTCGCTTCCCTGCTGGATCGTCAGCAGCGTGGGGACTATCAGCTCAGCCTGTCTGGCTGGTCGGGTCGTCCCGATCCGGACGGCAGCATCTTCTCGTTTATCAACAGCAAAGGCACCCTGAACGACGGTCGTTACAGCAATCCGCAGGTGGACAGCTGGCTGACCGAAGCCCGCCAGACCAACGATCAGGCCACCCGCCAGGCGCTGTATGACAAGGTGGTGAAGCAGCTACAAACCGATGTGCCGATTGCCTATCTCTACTTTGAGCCGCGCATTTTTGGCATGAACAAGAAACTGCAGGGCTTTAAGGCCTGGCCGGACGGGCTGGTACGCCTGGCTGGCGTGAAGATGGCCCCGTAAGCCGGAGAGCGACAATGCTGGAATTGATCTGTAAACGCCTGCTGCTGGCGATCCCGACGCTGTTCCTGGTGAGCATTATGGTGTTCTCGTTGCAGAAACTGCTGCCGGGCGACCCGGTGCTGGCGATGGCGGGCGAAGAGCGCGATCCGGCGGTGATTGCCCAACTGCGCGAGCAGTATCACCTTAACGATCCGCTGCCCACGCAGTACCTCTACTGGCTGGGCAATGCGCTGCGTGGTGATCTCGGCACCTCGCTGCGTACCCAGGAGCCGGTCACCGCACTGATTGCCAGCAAGCTGCCGGTGACGCTGGAGCTGTCGCTGCTGGCGATGATTGTGGCGCTGGTGGTCGGCATCAGCATGGGGATTATTGCCGCGGTGCGCAAAAACAGCTGGGTTGATCACACCACCAACTTTGTCGCGCTTTCGGGCATCTCGGTGCCGCACTTCTGGCTGGGCATCCTGCTGATTTTGCTGTTTTCGGTGCATCTTCAGTGGCTGCCCGCCTCGGGGTATGTCTCGCTCAGCGAGAGCCTGTCGCAGAACCTGAAAACCCTGCTGCTGCCGGCGCTGGTGCTGGGCACCGGGCTGGCGGCGACGCTGATGCGCCACACCCGCGCCTCGATGATTGCGGTGCTGAAGGCGGATTATATCCGCACTGCGCGAGCGAAAGGCCTGCTGCCCAACAAAGTGATCCTCAAGCACGCCTTCCGCAATGCGCTGGTGCCGGTGATCACCCTGACCACCCTGCTGTTTGGCGAACTGCTCGGCGGCGCGGTGCTGACCGAGCAGGTATTCACCCTGCCGGGCTTCGGCAAAATGATCGTTGATGCGGTGTTCAACCGGGATTACGCCGTGGTTCAGGGCGTGGTGCTGGTGGTGGCGATTGGTTTTCTGCTGCTCAACCTGTTGGCGGACGTGCTCTACGTGCTGATTAACCCGAAAATGCGAGGCTGACGATGAGTGAAGTTCTGGCTGCCGGCAGCGCCGCTGCGCTGCGTAAACCGACCAACCGCGTGCTGAAGAAATTCCTCGGCAATAAAAGCGCGGTGATTGGCGCGGTGATTGTGATTTTCTTTGTGCTGATCGCCCTGCTTGCGCCCTGGCTGGCGCCCTTTGACCCGATCAAAGCCGATTTTATGGCGGTGCGCAAAGCCCCGTCGGCCCTGCACTGGTTAGGCACCGACGAGCTGGGACGCGATCTGCTCTCCCGCCTGATTTGGGGCGCGCGCACCTCGCTGCTGGCGGGCTGTATCTCGGTGATGATCGCCATTCTGATTGGCGTGCCGCTGGGACTGATTGCCGGTTACTGGCAGGGGATCTGGGATGGGGTGATTTCGCGCTTTATTGAAGCGCTGCTGGCCTGTCCGTTCCTGATCCTCGCCATCGCGCTGGGCGCATTTCTCGGCCCCAGCCTCGGCAATGCGATGATCGCGATTGGCCTGTCGGCGATGCCGATTTTTGCCCGCCTGACCCGTGGCCAGGTGATTGCGATCCGCAATGAAGAGTATATCGACGGCGCCCGCGCCATCGGGCTGCCGGACCGCTGGATCGTGCTGCGGTATGTGTTGCCCAACGTGATGTCGCCGATTCTGGTGCAGGCGACGCTGGCGATTGCCTCCGCCATTATTACCGAAGCCAGCCTGTCGTTCCTGGGCCTCGGTCAGCAGCCGCCCAACCCGTCCTGGGGCGCGATGCTGAACACCGCCAAAGGCTTCCTGGAGCAGGCTCCGTGGATGTCGATTTTCCCTGGTCTTGCCATTTTTCTTATCGTGCAGGGCTTCAATCTGCTTGGCGACGGACTGCGCGATGCGCTCGATCCGCGTAACGATTAATCATTAAGGAACTGCTATGAGTGGAATCAGTGATTTTAACGTCGGCTACCCGTCCTACCGCGCGCCGATGATGGGCCGCAATGCGGTGGCCGCCTCACAGCCGCTGGCGGCACAGGCGGGGATCAGGATGCTGCAACTGGGTGGCAACGCGGTGGATGCGGCGATTGCCACCGCCATGGCGCTGACGGTGGTTGAGCCGACCGGCAACGGCATTGGCAGCGATGCCTTTGCCATTGTCTGGGACGGGAAAAAACTGCATGCGCTGAATGCCTCGGGCCGCGCGCCCGCCGCCTGGTCGCGGGAGACCTTCGCCCATCTTGCGGCGATGCCGGAAATTGGCTGGGATGCGGTTACCGTGCCGGGCGCGGTGTCCGCCTGGGTTGAGCTGGCGGAGAAGTTTGGCACCCTGCCGCTGACCACGCTGGCGCAGCCGGCGATTGAGTATGCGCGCAACGGTTTCCCGGTGTCGCCGCTGATCGGTCATCTTTGGGTGCGCGGCTATAACAAACTGCGCGATCAGCCGGGTTTCAGCGCCTGTTTTGCGCCGGAAGGCCGTCCGCCGAAAGTCGGTGAGCTGTTCCGTAACCCGGACCAGGCGGACACGCTGGAGAAAATCGCCGCCACCAACGGCGAGTCGTTCTATCGCGGTGAACTGGCCGAGAAAATTGTCGCCTTTGCCAAAGAACACGGCGCGGCGTTGACGCTGGATGACCTGAAGAACCACAAGGCGGACTGGGTTGAGATGCTCTCCCGTCCGTTTGCCGGCGGCTCGGTGCAGGAGTTGCCGCCCAACGGCCAGGGCATCGCCACGCTGATGGCGCTGGGCATTCTCGAGCAGTGGGATATTGGCCGTTATGAGCCGGATTCGGTGCAGTGGCTGCATCTGTCGATTGAAGCGATGAAGCTGGCGCTGGTCGATCTGGAGCGCTATATCGCCGATGAGGATCATATGGAGTTTCCGGCGGACCTGCTGCTGAGCGACGAGTACCTGAAAACCCGTGCGGCGCTGATCGACCCAACCCAGGCCGGCGATTTCACCTTCGGCGCGCCGAAGCAGAGCGGAACGGTGTATCTGTCCACCGCCGATGCCAGCGGCATGATGGTCTCCTTTATTCAGTCGAACTTTATGGGCTTCGGCTCAGGTGTGGTGGTGCCGGGCACCGGTATCAGCCTGCAAAACCGCGGCGCGGGCTTTGTGCTGGACGAGGCGCACCCGAACGTGGTGGCCGCCAGCAAACGCGCCTTCCACACCATCATTCCAGCCTTCGCGCTGGATGCGGAAGGTCAGCCGCTGATGTCGTTTGGCGTGATGGGCGGCCCGATGCAGGCCCAGGGCCATTTGCAGATGGCATTGCGCATCATGCTGGCGAAACAGAATCCGCAGGCGGCGATTGACGCGCCGCGCTGGCGGGTGGTGGAAGGACGTGAGGTCAGCGTGGAGCCCGCCATGCAGCTGAATACCCTTGCCGCCCTGCGGGCGATGGGCCACAAGATTGTGGTGGAAGATCCGCTGCAGACCTATAACTTCGGCGGCGCGCAGGCCATCGTCCGCGACCCGCAAGGTTTCTATATTGCCGCCACCGAAAGTCGCAAAGACGGCCAGGCGCTGGTTTACTGAGTCCCCTGCCGGAAGTCAGCATTTATTCGCCCTTCCGGCGTTTTTTTCCCTGTCCTCCCCGTCCCTTACGGACTATTCTTAGGTGCGGCGCCTGCCGCCCCGATAGCTTGCCAGCCCTACAATTACAGGAGTTACTTCCCATGACGACAGGAATCTTTCGCGTCTGCTCGCGTCTGTTAGTGCCTTTTATGGCACTGGTTCTGGTCTTTCAACTGACTGGTTGCGGCGATAAAGAAGCCGACCAGCGTAAAGCCTTCATCGATTTCCTGCAGAACACCGTGATGCGCAGCGGCGAACATTTGCCGAGCCTGAGCGAAGATCAGAAGCAGAAATTCGGCAATTACGTCAGCGATTACGCCATCATTTATGGTTTCTCACAGCAGGTTAACCGCGCGGTGGATTCCGGCATGAAGCCGGTGGTGGATGAGCTTTCCGCCATTCGCACGCCACAGGATTACCTGACGCGCCGTGATTCGCTGCGCCAGGCCAGTGGTTCTCTGGGCGTGCTGACTCAGCAAATTCAGGCGGCCAAAACCCAGGCCGACAGCAGCAAGGCCGCGCTGAAGCAGCCGGAAGAGCTGAAAACGGTGTATGACAACGTCTACAACAAAGTGGTGACCCAGCCGGCCAACGCATTGCAGCCGCTGTTACCGGCCTTGCAGACGCTGAGCCAGGATGCGGTACAGACCGGTGACTTCCTGCAGCAGCAGGGCAGCAAAGTGACCTTTAACGGTCCGGCTATCCAGTTCCCGACGCAGCAGCAAGCCGAGCAGTACAACACGCTGATGCAAAACCTGTCTGCGAACGCTCAGGTGCTCGGCCAGGCGCAAAGTGCCATGCAAGGCGGTTTCCAGTAAGCCGCCCGGCTTAATGGCGATCGCTTTCCTTAACGGGCGGACGTGCTCCGCCCGTTAAAATTTCTGCTTACCTCTATCGGTTTTTCCCTTCGCGCATTCTCCTGAATCGTAAACTTGTGGTACGGATTGACTGATTTTTCAGAACGCTATCAGTCCATTTTTACGATGGGTGTCAATGATTCGAGTTTAGAACCGGGATAGTCTTTTTCTCGATAAGTGAAATGGAATTTCAGCCTGGTCCTGCGCCTGATGCAGCCGAACGGGTGTGGATAAGGGCAGGGATTGATTTTGCAAAACGCTCGGGGTTTTAAGAAACGTTATTTGTTAATGCCGATGGCTATATTGCTGGCTGGCGGCATTTTTTGGTTTTCCCACTTAACGCCTTTTTCGGAGAGCATTATTAAAAAAATCCCTCTCAGCAATCTGGCGGTGCTTTATGTCACGGAAGGTGATGCCGGTGCCACAACCGCCTGGTCCTATCGCTTCTATCTGTACGATGCGGCGAAAAGCGAGGGGGATTTTGCCGCCAGCATTAAGAAAGGAACGAAGCCCTTTCTGATCACCTCGGACAAAGACACGGTGATTAATGTCGATAACGGCAACCTCTCCCTATCTGTCCATGGGAAGGTTTATTCTTATCACAGTAATGCCAGTTATCGACTCTCTTCAGGGGTCTATTCCGTTCCGGTTTATCTGCAAGCGTCGCCGTATTAATTGACCATGAATGGGGTTAAGCGACCGTAATTTTATTACATCCCGCTAAGCCGTTGATTTCGAGCCGGGGGTAACTGTGATCGCACGCATTTTGCGCGGTAGATTTATTGTGATCTGCATCACACATCGCGCACAAAGGCTCATCACATATTCGTGACAAAAATCACACAATTCAGCCTGTGTTGCTTATTTATTGTTCGGCGTCTTTTTTTTACACTGCATAAGTGTGATGCTCATCACTAAAACACCCCCTCTACCCCACCCAACATAGTGATATACATCACACTTTTCCTGCTTGCTACGCAGCGTCATATTCGCGTGTTAGAGTCCGCCTGCATACAGTGATAGAGACGGCTCCCCGCCGTAATCTCATAAACAAAAATCAACGCGCTCTCTTATTTGTCAGCGCGTACCAATAAGGGGTGTTTTTTTATGTCCTCATCAGATATCAAGATCAAGGTCCAGAACTTTGGTCGCTTTCTGAGCAACATGGTGATGCCAAACATCGGGGCGTTTATCGCCTGGGGTATCATCACCGCGCTGTTTATTCCTACCGGCTGGCTGCCAAATGAAACCATGGCCAAGCTGGTCGGCCCAATGATCACCTATCTGCTGCCGTTACTGATCGGCTACACCGGTGGTCGTCTGGTCGGTGGCGATCGCGGCGGCGTGGTGGGTGCTATCACCACCATGGGCGTGATCGTCGGTGCGGACATGCCAATGTTCCTCGGATCGATGATTGCTGGCCCGCTCGGCGGCTGGGCAATCAAGAAATTCGATGCGTTAGTCGACGGCAAAATCAAAAGCGGCTTCGAAATGCTGGTCAACAACTTCTCTGCCGGTATCATCGGCATGCTGTTGGCGATCCTCGCGTTCCTGGCTATCGGCCCGTTGGTTGAAGGTTTGTCCCATATTCTCGCCGCTGGCGTGAACCTGATGGTGCAGAACAACCTGCTGCCATTAACCTCCATCTTTGTGGAACCGGCGAAAATCCTGTTCCTGAATAACGCCATTAACCACGGTATCTTCTCGCCACTGGGTATCCAGCAGGCCAGCGAAGCCGGTAAGTCGATCTTCTTCCTGATCGAAGCTAACCCAGGTCCGGGTATGGGCGTGCTGATGGCGTACATGTTCTTTGGTCGTGGCAATGCTAAGCAGTCTGCGGGCGGCGCGGCAATCATCCACTTCCTCGGCGGTATCCACGAAATTTACTTCCCGTACGTGCTGATGAACCCGCGCCTGATTCTGGCGGTTATCCTCGGTGGTATGACCGGCGTGTTCACTCTGACCCTGCTGCACGGCGGTCTGGTGTCACCTGCCTCTCCGGGTTCCATCCTGGCGGTGCTGGCCATGACGCCAAAAGGGGCTTACTTCGCGAACATCGCCGCGATTGTTGCCGCCTTTGCCGTCTCCTTCGTGGTCTCCGCTATCCTGCTGAAAACCAGCAAGGTGAAAGAAGAAGACGATATCGAAGCTGCAACCCGTCGTGTTAGCGAAATGAAAGCGCAGTCTAAAGGCCTGTCTGGCACCGCAACCACCTCGGCTGACGGCATGAACAGCGACCTGACCCACGTGCGCAAAATCATTGTTGCCTGTGACGCCGGGATGGGTTCAAGTGCGATGGGTGCGGGTGTATTGCGTAAGAAGGTGAACGATGCCGGACTGACCAATATCTCCGTGACCAACACCGCCATCAACAACCTGCCGGGCGATGTGGATCTGGTGATCACCCACCGCGATCTGACCGAACGCGCCATGCGCCAGGCGCCGCACGCGCAGCACATTTCGCTGACCAACTTCCTCGACAGCGGCCTGTATACCGACCTGACCAGCCGTCTGGTGGATGCTAACCGCACCGCCGGTCATCGCGAGAAAGTCACCGCCACGCTGAGCGACAGTTACGACGAGAGTCAGGAACACCTGTTCAAACTGAGCGCCCGCAATATCTTCCTCGGCAACCACGCCACCAATAAAGAGCAGGCCATCCGGTTTGCCGGTGAGCAGCTGGTGAGAGGCGGTTATGTTGAGCCAGAATATGTTCAGGCGATGCTGGATCGTGAGAAACTGACCCCAACTTACCTGGGTGAGTCCATCGCCGTGCCACACGGCACCATCGAAGCAAAAGACCGCGTGCTGCAAACCGGCATCGTGTTCTGCCAGTACCCGGAAGGCGTACGCTTTGGTGAAGATGAGGACGATATTGCCCGTCTGGTTATCGGCATCGCGGCCCGTAACAACGAGCATATCCAGGTGATTACCAGCCTGACCAACGCGCTGGATGATGAGTCGGTGATCCAACGACTGATCAACACCACCGACGTGCAGGAAGTGCTGGACCTGCTGTCAGGTAAACAGCCCGCTTAAACCGGGTTGCAGACAAGCATTACCTCCCAGGGCCGGGCATGCCCGGCTCTTTTTTTAGGGTCGGGTTTGTCCGGCCCCTGATCATTGATACGGGAAAAATTATGAAAGCATTACATTTTGGCGCCGGAAATATTGGTCGCGGTTTTATTGGAAAATTACTGGCTGATGCCGGGATTCAGCTGACGTTTGCCGACGTTAACCAGGTGGTTCTGGATGCGCTGAATGCCCGTCATGAGTACCCGGTTCATGTGGTTGGCGAGCAGGCTCAGGTCGAGATCGTCAAAGGCGTGAATGCGGTTAACAGCACCAGCGATGACATCATCCCGCTGATCGCTGAGGTTGATATCGTTACCACGGCGGTTGGCCCGCAGATCCTCGAACGCATCGCCGGTGGCATTGCGAAAGGTCTGGCAAAACGCAGTGATAACGGTAATACCCGCCCGTTAAACATTATCGCCTGTGAGAACATGGTGCGCGGCACTACCCAGCTGAAAGGCCACGTGATGAAGGCGCTGCCAGAGCAGTATCACGCCTTTGTTGACGCGCACGTGGGCTTCGTCGATTCCGCCGTGGACCGCATCGTGCCACCGTCTGAAGCCGGCACCACCGATCCGCTGGAAGTGACCGTCGAGACCTTTAGCGAATGGATTGTGGATAAAACCCAGTTCAAAGGCGATCTGCCCGCCATTCCGGGCATGGAACTGACCGATAATCTGATGGCCTTTGTGGAGCGCAAGCTGTTCACGCTGAACACCGGACATGCCATTACCGCATATCTTGGCCAGCTGGCCGGGCACCAGACCATTCGCGATGCGATCCTCGATGAGAAGGTGCGTGCCGTAGTGAAAGGTGCGATGGAAGAGAGCGGCGCGGTGCTGATCAAGCGTTATGATTTCGATGCTGAAAAGCATGCTGCCTATATCCAGAAAATTCTCGGCCGCTTTGAAAACCCGTACCTGAAAGATGACGTCGAGCGCGTTGGACGCCAGCCGCTGCGTAAGCTTAGCGCGGGCGATCGCCTGATCAAACCCACGCTGGGCACGCTGGAGTACGGCCTGCCGCACGCCAACCTGGTGACCGGCATTGCCGCCGCGATGCATTATCGCAGCGATCAGGATCCGCAGGCTCAGGAGCTGGTCGGGCTGCTGAACAGCAAAGGCGTCAAGGCGACGCTGGCACAGGTATCAGGCCTTGAGGAAAACAGCGACGTGGTTGCTGATGTGGTGAAGGCCTTTGATGCCATGGCGTAACGCCCACTTCAACGGATGAACGGACAGGGCACACGCGTGCCCTTAAAGGCGGCCCTCGCCTGGTGATGAACGATATGCAGGCTCTCATGGAAAAACCACAGGCTTTTGAGAATCGGGTGCTTGAACGCCTGAACACCGGACGAACGGTCAGAAGCTTTCTGATCGCGGCGGTTGAGCTGCTGGCGGAGGCGGTGAACCTGTTGGTGATCCAGGTGTTTCGCAAGGATGACTACGCGGTGAAGTATGCGGTAGAACCGCTGTTACTGGGTGATGGCCCGCTGGGCGAACTGTCTGTGCGGCTGAAACTGATTTACGGCCTCGGCGTGATCAGCCGGAGCGAGTATGAAGATGCCGAACTGCTGATGGCGCTGCGTGAAGCGCTGAACGATGATGGCACCGAGTACCGTTTTACCGATGATGAACTGTTAGGCCCGTTTGGCGAACTGCATTGCGTGACGGCATTTCCGCCGCGCCCTGACCTCTCCAGCGATGATGCCGAGCTGCGCGCCATGCTGCAGCAACGCTATCAGCAGGTGGTCAGATCGACGATGGTGCTTTCTTTGACCGAACTGATTTCGCGCATCAGCCTGAAGCAAGCGTTCAAAAAGTAACGCGTCACCTTTCCCTCTTGCCGTCGCATTGTGTATCCTTGCGGCAATGAATCACTTCACGGTTAATGACAATGAAAGAAGAAGTCCAGGCAGAAATCAGGATCCTCAGCGATAAGCTGGATGCCCTGAACTACAAAGAGCAGCCACTGCTGGCGTCCGGCGACACGGAAAAGCTCGGCGAACTGCTGAAAGAGAAAGACAAGCTGATCGAAGAGCTGGAGCGTCTGCGTGGCGTTCGCGAGCAGAAGCTGAGTGCGGAAGCGCAGAAGCTGAAAGATATGCCGTTCAGCCGTGCCATCACCAAGAAAGAGCAGGCCAATATGGGCGCGTTCAAAAAGAGCGTTCGTGGCCTGGTTGTGGTGCATCCGATGACCGCATTAGGTCGTGAGATGGGCCTGCAGGAGATGACCGGCTTCGCGAAAACCGCTTTCTAATCGCGCTTTCGCCGATAAAAATGCCCGCATATGCGGGCATTTTTCATTTGGGGATCCGGCTTATTTTTTGGCGTATTTCGCCTGCAGCGTGGCGAACCACGGCGCAACGAAGTCAGTCGATTCGCCCCAGCCTGGAATGATTTTGTTCAGCGTCGACACGTTGACCGCGCCAGACTGTGCCGCCAGCTGCGCCTGAGAGATCGCCGCCGCTTTAAACTGGTAGGTCGCTGGCGTGGTTTCGCCGCCAATTTTGTTGGCCACCAGACGCATATTTGTCGCACCAATCAGCTTGCTGTCGACCGCCACCGTTTGCTTCCACGGGCTGTCTTTCTGGTGCATCAACTGCAGATCCTGGTTGGAGACATCGATGCTGTATAGTTTGATCTCGGTACGGCCATTCTCCTGCAAGGCTTTATAGGCGCCCTGCGCGAACGCATCCCATGAACCCCAAATCGCATCGATTTTGCCTTTCGGGTATTTCGCCAGAATGGCGCCAATTTTGTTGGCGGTATCGCCCTGCACGTCGGAAGAAACCGCACCGATTGATTCCAGCTGATGCAGACCTGGATTGGCCTTCAGCACTTTCTCATACACCACCTGACGACGTTCCATCGCCGGGAAGCCCGCCACCCACAGCTTGACGATATTGGCCTTGCCGTTGGTGTCTTTGATCAGCTGGTCCAGCGACAGCTGCGCCAGCGACGCATCGTCCTGCGCGGTGACCGTCACGCCTGCAATCGGCTGGTTCACCGGCGTATCGAACACTGACACCTTGATGCCGGCATCGGTAATGCGCTTCACCAGCGCCGTGGAGTACGGGTCTTTACCGTGCGACAGGATGATGCCGTCATACTTCTGGCTGATCGCCTGATTAACGAAGTCCTGGAAACGCGCGTCGTCGCCGTTGCTGAGGAAGGTGCTGACCTTAAAGCCCAGCTTGCGGCCTTCCTGAATGGCACCGGCAACGAACTGCGTAGTGTTGTCATCCGAACCGAGGTTACGGATCACCGCGATACGGATCGGGCCGTCGTGATTAGCGATAGCGGCAGGCACCGCAGCCGTGTCAGCAAAGGCAGGTACGGCGATCAGCAGGCTCAACGCCAGCAACGATGTAGTCAGTTTTTTCATTATTATGTTTACCCTGTCTGAAGAAGTAAGCGCCTAGCGGCGCTGGATGTAGGTAATGGCCAGTGCGATAGCCAGCACCAGGCCTTTGATGATATCCATCGCGTAATACGGCACCGAGAGCATCACCAGTCCGTTCTGTAACACGCCAAGGATGATGGCACCCACCAGCGTTCCCAGCGCGTTTGGCTTGCCGGAGCCCGCCAGAGAAAAACCGATCCAGGCCGCCGCCACGGCATCCATCAGATAGCCGCCACCGGCATTGACCTGCGAAGAACCAATACGGGACGCCAGCAAAATCCCGCCCAGTCCCGCCAGCAGTGAAGCCATGACGTAGGCCAGCACCCGGTAGCGGTTGGTGCGGATCCCGGACAGACGCGCCGCCTCAGGATTGCCGCCAATCGCATACATACGGCGACCGTGTTTGGTCAGCGAAAGGCCCAGCTGCGCAACGACCGTCACCACCAGCATGATGATCACGATGGTCGGCACCTGCCCCAGCAGCGAGAAGTTGGCCGGGATGGTCCCTTCCGCCATATCGCCGCTCGGCATCACCATATTTTCGGTAATCGAGCCGCCGAAGCTGTAGGTCATCGCCACCCCCTGCACCACAAACAGGCTGGCTAATGTCGCCAACATGTCGGGAATGCGCAGGATCACGATGAGAAAGGCGTTGAACAGCCCAACCAGCGTGCACAGCAGCAGGGTGATGACGATGGCTTCCGTCGAGCCGTAGCCGTACCAGACGAACAGTGAGATCACCAGGGAGTTGGCCAGCGAGGCGGTCGAGCCCACCGAGAGGTCGAATCCGCCGATGGTCAGGGAAATCGACACCCCAATCGCAATCACCGTGACGATGGCGATAGAGCGCAGGATATTGATGATGTTAGTGGGTTCAAGGAAGCTGTCTGACGCCAGGCCAAAGGCGGCGATCAGCGCGACCACCGTCAGCAACATTCCCCATTTATAGAGAAATTCAAACAGTTGGTGGCGCACAGAGGGCGCAGCCTTCAGGGAAATATCTTTGCTGCTCACGCAGGCGTTCCTCCGGTGGAATAAAGTAAAAGCGTTTCTTCATCAACGTCACTGGCATCCATTTCTGCCACGATACGCCCGTCCCAGAGCACGCAAATGCGATCGCATAAGCCCACCAGTTCGGCGAATTCGCCGGAGGCATAAATCACCCCTTTTCCCTGGCGGGCCAGACCATCAATCAGTTCGAACAGGTCGGTTTTGGCTTTGATATCGACGCCTTTGGTCGGCTCATCAAAAATCAGCACGTCTGCGTCGTTGCGCAGCCATTTGCCGATCGCCACTTTCTGCTGGTTGCCGCCCGACAGGCGACGCAGCGTTTGTTGTGGGCCGGTGGTGCGCACGCCCAGCTTGTTGATCACCTCTTCGGCCCATTGCCAGGCCTGACGGTGACCAAACAGACTCCAGCGTGAGAAGCTGTTATCTGCGGTGACGCTGAGGTTCATCGCCACCGACTCATCAATAAAAATGCCTTCTTTGCGGCGCTCTTCCGGGATCAGCGCCATACGGTTGTCGACCGCGGCGTGCGGGGAAGAGGGTTTCCACGGCTTGCCGTGCAGCTCACCCTTCTCCACGCGGCTATTACTGGCACCAAACAGCGCTTTGCACAGTTCGGTTTTCCCCGCGCCGGCCAGTCCGGCAAGGCCGAGGATTTCGCCTTTGCGCAGCGTCAGCGAGATGTCCTGCAGCAGCGCATCGTCGTGCAGGCCGTCAACCTTCAGCAGGATCTCATTACTGAACGGCGGTCGGCGCGGCGGGTAAATGTCGTCCAGCTGATGCCCGAGCATCTTCTCGACAATCTGCTCGCCATCCAGCTGGGCCATCGGGCAGGTTTCAATCAAGCGGCCATCGCGCAGCACGGTCAGTTGATCGCAAATGGCGCGCAGCTCGTGGATGCGGTGGGAGATAAACACCACGCCGATGCCGTTGCTTTTCAGCCGGCGTACGACGGCGAATAAGCGCTCGCTTTCGTTTTGATCCAGCGGCGCCGTGGGCTCATCGAGGATCAGAAAACGGCAGTGGTGGGAAAGCGCGCGGGCCAGCAGAATTTGCTGCTTCTCGGCCAGCGTGCATTGATCGATGCGGCGACGGACGTCCAGCGAGACGTCAAGCTGCGCCAGCAACGCGCGCGCCTGTTTGCGCACTTCGCCCCAGTGGTAGACCTGTCCGCCTTCGGCCAGGCGATCCAGCATGATGTTTTCCGCCACGCTGAGCGTCGGCACCAGCGCCACATCCACTTCCTGCTGCACCAGATGAATACCCAGCTGCTTGGCATCACGCGGGGAACGGATGCTGACCGGCTGGCCATCGAGCAGGATGTCACCGCTGTAGTGATCGTAAGCGCCGGACAGTACTGCCATCAGCGTCGACTTCCCGGCCCCGTTTGCCCCGGTCAGCGCATGCACCGAGTGGCCTTCAAGGCTGAAATCAACGCCATTCAGGGCTGTAAAACCGCCAAAAGCGATGGAGATTTGACGCATTTCAACGCGATTTACCACAGTCATGAACAATAACTCTCTGGCAGGTGAACAAAACAGGTTGCCGCATTTTTTATTGGATTGTTACGGCTGGCAACGAACGAAAGCGCATAAGCTAACACAAAACGTTATTAGCCATCCAGACATCCAGCCATATAAGCGGTTAAAACCAGTGAGACAGCGGTATCCAGCATAATCCGGGGGGATAATGACAACAGGCAGCATTTCACTCGGCGTGGAACCCACCGACCGCGAAGATCAAGGGGCATAAAAAAACCGTCATTACTGACGGCTTATTTTGCGGGCCACTTACCGCCCCCAAAGGGGCGGCCATCGTTGTCAGAACGTTTCCCAATTCGCTTCGCTGAGCTGGGTTGGGGTGATGGCTTTCGGGGCCGTTAGCGTTGAGCGCAGCGGTGCTGGCATCGCCGGGCCAGGCACCTTGCGGCCCGCAACACCTTCATCGGCGGACAGGCGGAACACCGCTACCGCCTGGCTTAACAACATCGCCTGCTCTTCCAGCGAATTCGCGGCGGCGGCGGATTCTTCCACCAGCGCGGCGTTTTGCTGGGTGGTGTTGTCCATCTCCACCACTGCCGTCGACACCTGGCTGATACCGCGGCTCTGCTCGTCAGAGGCGGAGGCAATTTCACCCATAATGTCACGCACGTTGGAGACCGACTGCACGATATCCTGCATCGTCATTCCGGTATTTTCGACCAGCTGCGCACCGCTGTTAACGCGATCCACCGACTCTTTAATCAGCCCTTCAATCTCTTTTGCCGCCTGTGCCGAACGCTGGGCCAGGTTGCGCACCTCGCTGGCGACGACTGCAAAACCACGGCCCTGTTCACCGGCACGCGCGGCTTCCACCGCCGCATTCAGCGCCAGAATATTGGTCTGGAACGCGATGCTGTTGATGGTGGTGGTGATATCGGCGATGCGCTTCGAGCTTTGCGAAATTTGCTGCATGGTTTCCACCACGTCTTTCACCTGTCGGCCACCGGTCTGAGCGGTGGTTGAGGCCTCAGACGCCAGCTTGCTGGCGTGGTGCGCGTTATCGGCGTTCTGTTTTACCGTGGAGCTTAACTGCTCCATGCTGGCGGCGGTTTGCTCAACGGCGGCAGCCTGCTGCTCGGTGCGGGAAGAGAGGTCGGTATTGCCGGCGCTGATTTCCGCCGCCGCATGGGCCACCTGACTGACGCCCGAGCGGATTTCGCCAATGATCTGACGCAGATTATCGCTCATGATGCCCACCGCGCTCATCAGTTGCCCCAGCTCATCGCGGCGCTCGGTGTTCACCCTGACGCTCAGATCGCCGTTGGCGATACGCTCGGTGGTTTCCAGCGTGTCACGCAGCGGACGGGTGATCTGGCGGGTAATGACCATGGCGATAATAATGCCCAGCACCAGCGCGGCGAAGGTGACCGCAGACATGGTGGTAATGGCGGTGGCGACGTTCTCGCGGGTCATTCTCAACTGTTTTTGTACCAGCGCTTCCACCAGCTTATTCATCTCCGCAGCCTGCTTAATCATCACCGCGGCCGCGGCTTTCTGTTCCTGATACGCCGGAACGTAGGACAGCACGCTGGCCTTATAGCTAATCAGGCGGTTTTTCAGCGGCTGCAGCGTGGCTTCCTGCGCGGGCGTCACCAGGCTGGCAAAAGTATCCAGCGTCACCGCCGCATTATCTGCCGAGGCGCTCAATATCGCCGCCGTTTGCTCGGAAGGCCCGGCAATCAGGCCGCGCACGGCGTAATGCACGTCCAGCAAGGCATAGTCCAGCTTGCCCATCAGCACCTGCAACTGCAGATCGGCGGTCGGCCCCAGCTCTTGCTTCAGGTCGAGGAAGGCCGCTTCACTGGCCGAGAGGTTCCAGCTGTTTTTGATGCCATCGCGGGTGTTCACCGCGTTGACATAGTTGGACTGCGCCTGCTGGTAGGCTTTGACCAGCCCAGGGAAGGTGTTCAGCCACGCGCGGCTTTCGGCATCAAATACCGAGGTGCTCATCATCTTGTCGAACAGCCCCAGCGCGTCGGCGATTTTTTTCTGGCTGAGGGCGATCTCTTTCTCGTCAAAGAACAGCTGATACTGCTTCTGGCTGTCCAGCGCAGCGCTGATATCGCTGCTGATGGCGTGGCTGAAGTCGACCTTGTCGGTCCGCTCTTTCACGTTGTTGAATTTCTGGATGCCGACGGCCGCAATCAGCGCAGCCAGCAGCAAAACCAGGGCGAAACCGGAACCGAGCTTCCTGCCGACGTTGAGGTTCTCGATGCGACGTTTAATGCTGTTAATCATTTTTATTATTTTCCCGTGACCCGATAGCGTATGGCGGCGAGCAGATGGACTGCGCGTTCGCCAGGTATGGTGATCCACTTAACAGTTTTACCTATCGGTACGGCAGGGCGAGGACTTTAACGGCCAGGCAGGCCAGCGGCAGGCGAATCTTCTGTTCGCCGGGGGAATGCGCAGAATGAACAGGAACTCTAATTAATTAGCAGGCAATAAAAAACCGACGAAGCGGACTCCGTCGGTTTATCGTCACGAATTAACGTGGCGGGGATTTATTTTGCTGCTGAGAAAAGCGCTGCCGCCTGATCCCAGTTAGCCACATCCCAGAACGCCTTGATGTAATCAGGACGTTTGTTCTGATACTTCAGATAGTAGGCGTGTTCCCACACGTCCAGACCCAGAATTGGGGTACCGGATGCGCCAGAGATCGCTTCGCCCATCAGCGGGCTGTCCTGGTTTGCTGTGGAAACAACGGCCAGCTTGTCGCCTTTCTTAACCAGCCACGCCCAGCCAGAACCGAAACGGGTGGTTGCCGCTTTTTCGAATTCAGCTTTGAACGCGTCAACGCTGCCGAAATCTTTTTCGATAGCCGCTTTCAGGTCGCCGCTCAGGGTTGTGCCGGTTTTCAGGCCTTTCCAGAAGAAGCTGTGGTTTGAGTGGCCGCCTGCGTTGTTACGCAGTGCTGCTTTCTTATCGGCAGGAACCTGATCCAGTTTAGCGATCAGCTCATCAACAGGCAGATCGGCAAACTCAGTCCCTTCCAGCGCCGCGTTGGCGTTGTTGACGTAAGCCTGGTGGTGTTTGCTGTGATGGATTTCCATCGTCTGCTTGTCGAAATGCGGTTCCAGTGCGTCGTATGCGTAAGGCAAGGATGGCAGTGAATAACTCATGTTCATCATCTCCATTTAATGGTGGGCGGCGCTGTTTCTGTTAGCACCGCGTAAGCAGTCGGATCATTATAGTTAAATAAACGATCCGTAAAAGGGTTATCAATGCCCCGACGTTTATAAGGGTTTACTGCGCAGCAGGCGCAGCGGCGCTTTTATGCCCTTTCCCTGCTGGGATAAAACCAAACGGTCTAAGGCTTTATTTCCCTAATGCTGCCAACGATTTATCCAACGCGCCAACCAGCCAGTCGATATCGCTCTCCTGGAACGCCAACGGCGGACGCAGTTTCAGCACATTGCCATACGGCCCCGCCACCGAGGTCAGCACGCGGTTTTCACGCAGCTTCTCGGTGACATCCAGCGCCAGCTGTTTGTCCGGCGTTTTGCTGGTTTTATCGGTCACCAGCTCGAAGCCGATAAACAGCCCGGCACCGCGCACATCGCCGACGCATTCGTATTTGTCTTTCAGCGTCAGCAGTTCACGCAGCAGCTTCTCGCCGACCACGCGGCTGTGTTCCTGCAGCCCTTCTTCCTTAATCACTTTCAACACCGCCTGCGCCGCCGCCATCGCCACCGGGTTACCGCCGAAGGTGTTGAAGTACGGAATATCGTCGCTGAAGGAGGCCAGCACATCGCTTTTGGCCAGCAGTGCCGACACCGGAATGCCGTTACCCATCGGCTTGCCGGTGGTGACGATATCCGGCACCACGCCATGGCGGGCAAAGCCCCAGAACGCATCGCCGGTACGGGCGAAACCTGGCTGCACTTCATCGGCAATAAAGATCCCGCCGTTTTTATGCACCACGTCCACCGCTTTCTTCAGGAAGCCTTGTGGCCCCGGCAACACGCCGTCAGAGGAGAAAATGGAGTCGGCGAGGAAGCCGGCAAACTTGATGCCGTTGGCTGCCATATCATCAATCTGCTTCTGAATTTCAGCCGCGAACCAGTCACCCAGATCGGGCGCGGTGACGCGATAACGATCGGGCGGGGACACCAGCCGGGTAGTGGTCGCCAGCGGCTGACCGGTGCCCAGCGCGGGCGAGACGCCAGACGTTAAGTCACTGGTGCCGTGATAGGCTTCCTGGCTGACGATAATGCCGGTGCCGCCGCTGTGCGCACGGGCAACGCGGATCGCCAGGTCATTGGCTTCTGAACCGGTACACATGTACATCGCGCGGTCGATTTCAGATGGCATGGTCGCCAGCAGTTCTTCGGAGTAATCAAGGATACGTTCGTGAAGGTAGCGGGTATGGGTGTTCAGCTGCTGCATCTGCTGGTAAACCGCGTCGATCACCGCCGGATGGCAGTGACCAATACTGGCGACGTTGTTATAGGCGTCGAGGTATTTATCGCCGTTGGCATCCCAGAGATACTGGCCCGCACCTTTCACCAGATGGACCGGCTTACGGTAGAACAGACGGTAAGATTCACCCAGCACCTTGCTGCGTTTATCGGTCAGTTTACGTACATCAGCGTCCAGGCCGTCGGCATGCTCGGCGCGAAAGCTGTTGGTGTCCATGATGGTCGAACGTGTAGCCATGATAACTCCCGTTGCGAAGTGAGAAATGAACGGGCAACCCGTGCGCCCGGATACCTTCATCATGGCAAGTTTTTGCCAAAATGCAACCAAATACACAAATACAATAAAATACACATGCAGCGACCGGCGATGTCGGTTAGGCTATGCCCATCCCCATTGGAAAAGGACACCACTATGCTGCAGGAAACCCGCTTACATCGCATTCGCGCGCTGCTGACCACATTAAATCACGTCAGTACCGAGCGGATCATTCGGGAGCTGGGGATTTCCAGGGAAACCGCCCGCAGAGACATTATCGAGCTGGAAGCCCTCGGGCTGGCGCGGCGGGTGCACGGTGGGCTGATTGCGCTGGATGCCGAGCCCGAGCCGCCGCTGACTGTCCGCAGCGAGGTCCGCGCGCGGGAAAAGCGTGCCATCGCCCGCGCCGCCGCGCAGCGGTTGAAGCCGGGGCAAACCCTGTTTCTCGATGCAGGCAGTACCACCACCATGCTGGCGGAAGAGCTGCGCACCATGTCCGGCCTGACCATCATCACTAACAGCCTGAATGCGGCGCTGAAGCTGTCGGCGGCCGAAGAGCATGAGACGCTGAATAATTCGGTGATTTTGCTGGGTGGCAGCATGCTGGCTGGCGCGCAGGAAACGCGCGGTGAGCTGACCGTCGGCGAAATCTTCCGGTATCGCGCCGATGTGGCGCTGATGTCGCCGGTGGGTATCGAGGCGAAAAATGGCGCCAGCAGTTTTCATCCGCACGAAGCGGCGATTGCGCGGGCGATGGCGCAGCAGGCCACGCAGCTGATATTGCTGGCCGATCACAGCAAACTGGGGCTGACCAGCCGCATGAATTATGCGGCGATCAAGGACATTACTGCGCTGATTACCGACAGCGGCGCGGCCAGCCTTCCGGCGTTTGCGGCGCTGGAAAAAGCGCTGCCCGAGGTGGTGCTGGCCTGAGCCGGAAGTCAGATCAGTCTTTGCGGGTGGGTGTAGACGGTGGCGCGGCCCGGTTTGCTGAAGCCGACCAGCGTCAGGTTGCTGCGTTCGGCGACCTCAACCGCCAGTTTGGTGGCCGCAGAGACCGCAAACAGGATCTCAATGCCGCACATCGCGGATTTTTGCACCATCTCATAGCTTGCCCGGCTCGATACTAACGCCGCGCCCTGTTGCCAGCCCGGCTGCTGGCATCGCAACCCCAGCAGCTTATCCAGCGCCACATGGCGACCCACATCCTCGCAGCCGCCTGCCAGATTGCCGTCGGGCATGATCCAGGCCGCAGCATGCGTACAGCCGGTCAGCTGCCCCACCGGTTGGAAACTTTTTAGCTGAGATAAGGCCTCATCCAGACGGGCGATTTCAAAGGTCTGGCTGAACGGCAGCGGTTGCAGCGGTTTGCCGATTTCCGCCAGCTGCTCCACGCCACACACGCCGCAGCCTGTGCGTCCCGCCATCGCCCGGCGTTGCTCTTTCAGCCCCATAAACCGGCGGCTGGAGAGCTCAACCTGCACCTCAATGCCGCCGCACGACGGCTGGATCTCAATGCCGTAAATATCCGCCGGCGAGGCGATAATCCCTTCCGACAGCGAGAAGCCAATGGCGAAGGCTTCAAGGTCTTTTGGCGTCGCCATCATCACCACATGCGAGATGCCGTTATACACCAGCGCCACCGGCACCTCATCCGCCAGCCAGTCTGGCTCCGGAGTGTCCAGCGATCGACGCTGCCGCACCTCGACCTGGCTCAGCCCTGCGATCTCACTCACAATCTCGTCACATTTACTGCTCATATTCACCTGAAACCCATCCCACGGACTACGACCACATAGTTACTGTGGTAATGTTTTAACCACAAGCGTTCAGAAAAGATTCTAAAGATTCTGAACCTGTGACCGCCTTATCGCAAAACTTATTGAGCACTGTCGAAACAGGAATGACACCATGAATGTCAGCAGAAGAAGCTTCTTCAAAATCTGCGCGGGTGGGATGGCAGGAACCACGGCGGCGATGCTCGGCTTTATGCCCGAGGTCGCGCTGGCGGAAACGCGCCAGTACAAGCTGCTGCGCGCCCGTGAAACGCGTAACACCTGCACCTACTGTTCCGTTGGCTGCGGGCTGTTGATGTACAGCCTGGGTGACGGCGCAAAAAACGCCAAAGAGTCGATTTTCCACATTGAGGGCGACCCGGATCACCCGGTCAGCCGGGGCGCGCTCTGCCCGAAAGGCGCTGGCCTGCTGGACTTTATCCACAGTGAAAGCCGCCTGAAAACCCCTTCCTACCGCGCGCCGGGTTCCGATAAGTGGCAACCCATCAGCTGGGATGAGGCGTTAGATCGCATCGCCAGATTGATGAAAACCGACCGCGACGCCAACTTTATCGAGAAGAACGCCGCCGGCACCACGGTCAACCGCTGGCTGAGCACCGGGATGCTCTGTGCGTCCGCCTCCAGCAACGAAACCGGCTATTTAACGCAGAAATTAACCCGCTCGCTCGGCATGCTTGCCGTCGATAACCAGGCACGCGTCTGACACGGACCTACGGTAGCAAGTCTTGCTCCAACGTTCGGTCGCGGTGCGATGACCAACCACTGGGTTGATATTCGAAATGCGAATGTGGTGATTGTGATGGGTGGCAACGCCGCTGAAGCGCATCCGGTTGGATTCCGCTGGGCGATGGAAGCCAAAATCCATAACAAGGCCAAACTGATTGTGATCGATCCGCGCTTCACCCGAACCGCGTCGGTTGCCGATTTCTATACCCCGATCCGCTCCGGTACTGACATCGCTTTCCTGTCAGGCTTATTGCTGTACCTGATCAGCAACAACAGGATCCAGCGCGAATACGTTGAGGCTTACACCAACGCCAGCCTGATTGTGCGTGAGGATTACCACTTCGACGACGGGCTGTTCAGCGGCTACGACGAAGCCAACCGCAAGTACGATAAAACCAGCTGGAACTACGAGCTGGACGAGAGCGGCTTTGCCAAACGTGACCCGACGCTGACCCACCCGCGCTGCGTGTGGAACCTGCTGAAAGAACATGTCAGCCGCTACACGCCGGAGGTGGTGGAATCGCTGTGCGGCACGCCGAAAGCCGATTTCCTCTACGTCTGTCAGGTGCTGGCGGAAACCAGCGCCAAAGATCGCACCGCCACCTTCCTCTATGCCCTCGGCTGGACGCAGCACTCGGTAGGCGCGCAGAACATTCGCACCATGGCGATGGTTCAGCTGCTGCTGGGCAATATGGGAATGGCCGGCGGCGGGATTAATGCCCTGCGCGGCCACTCCAATATCCAGGGGCTGACCGATCTGGGGCTGCTGTCGCAGAGCCTGCCGGGCTATATGACGCTGCCGTCAGAAAAACAGGCCGATCTGCAAACCTATCTGACCGCCAATACGCCGAAGCCAACGCTGCCGGGCCAGGTGAACTACTGGAGCAACTATCCAAAGTTCTTCGTCAGCATGATGAAGGCCTTCTACGGCGATAAGGCACAGAAGGAGAATAACTGGGGCTTCGACTGGCTGCCGAAGTGGGACAAAGGCTACGACGTGCTGCAGTACTTCGAGATGATGTCAAAGGGCCAGGTCAACGGCTACCTGTGCCAGGGCTTCAACCCGCTGGCGTCATTCCCGAATAAAAACAAGGTGGTGCAGTCGCTGGCGAAGCTGAAGTTCCTGGTGACCATCGATCCGCTGAACACCGAAACCTCCAACTTCTGGCAGAACCACGGCGAATTTAATGACGTTGACCCGTCGCAGATCCAGACCGAAGTGTTCCGCCTGCCGTCCACCTGTTTTGCGGAAGAGAACGGCTCGATCGTCAATTCCGCCCGCTGGCTGCAATGGCACTGGAAAGGGGCGGATGGCCCTGGCGAATCGCGCAATGACGGTGAAATCCTCTCCGGGATTTATCAGCGCCTGCGCGAGATGTATGCCAAAGAGGGCGGCGCGCTGCCGGAGCAGGTGTTGAACATGAGCTGGAACTATCTCACGCCGGACAATCCGGCGTCAGAAGAAGTGGCGATGGAAAGCAACGGCAAGGCGCTGGCGGATCTGATGGACGACAAGGGCACGCTGCTGGCGAAAAAGGGCCAGCAGCTGGGCAGTTTTGCCCTGCTGCGTGATGACGGTTCCACCTCCAGCGGCTGCTGGATCTTTGCCGGCAGCTGGACCGCAGACGGCAACCAGATGGCGCGGCGCGACAACACCGATCCGTCCGGGCTGGGCAACACCCTGAACTGGTCGTGGGCGTGGCCGCTAAACCGCCGCATCCTGTATAACCGCGCTTCTGCGGACCCACAGGGCCAGCCCTGGGATCCGAAACGGGCGCTGCTGCACTGGGATGGCGCGAAGTGGGTCGGGCAGGATATCCCGGACTACAGCACCGCCGCACCGGGCAGCGATGTCGGGCCGTTTATCATGCAACCGGAAGGGATGGGACGCCTGTTCGCGCTGGATAAAATGGCGGAAGGGCCGTTCCCGGAACATTACGAGCCGTTCGAAACGCCGCTGGGCACCAACCCGCTGCATCCCAAGGTGGTGTCCGATCCGGCCGCGCGCGTGTTTAAGGACGATCTGGCGGCGATGGGCAAAGCGGACAAATTCCCGTACGTCGGCACCACCTACCGTCTGACCGAGCATTTCCACTTCTGGACCAAGCATTCGCTGCTCAACGCCATTGCGCAGCCGGAACAGTTTGTCGAAATCGGTGAGGGGCTGGCGGGCAGGCTGGGAATTGTGGCGGGCGACACGGTGAAGGTGAGTTCAAACCGCGGCTATATCAAAGCCAAGGCGGTGGTCACCAAGCGTATTCGAACGCTGACCGTGGACGGGAAACCGGTCGATACCATCGGCATTCCTATCCACTGGGGCTTTGAGGGCGTGGCGAAAAAAGGCTTCCTCGCCAACACCCTGACGCCGGTTGTCGGCGATGCCAACACGCAAACGCCGGAGTTCAAGGCGTTCCTGGTTAACGTAGAAAAGGCTTAGCCACATTAGCTGGCTAAGGGGAACGATTATGGCTTATCAATCACAGGATATTATTCGTCGTTCCGCCACCAACGGCTTCACGCCTGCCCCGCAGGCGCGCGATCATCAGCTGGAAGTGGCGAAACTGATCGACGTGACCACCTGCATCGGCTGCAAGGCCTGTCAGGTTGCCTGTTCGGAGTGGAACGACCTGCGCGATGAAGTCGGGCATAACGTCGGGGTGTACGACAACCCGGCCGATTTGACCGCCAAATCCTGGACCGTGATGCGCTTTTCCGAGGTGGAGGAGAACGGCAGGCTGGAGTGGCTGATCCGCAAAGATGGCTGCATGCACTGCGCCGATCCCGGCTGCCTGAAGGCCTGCCCGTCCGAAGGCGCGATTATTCAGTACGCCAACGGCATCGTCGATTTTGAGTCCGAGCAGTGCATTGGCTGCGGCTACTGCATTGCCGGCTGTCCGTTCGATGTGCCACGGCTGAATAAAGAGGACAACCGCGTCTATAAATGCACGCTGTGCGTCGATCGTGTCACCGTCGGTCAGGAACCGGCCTGCGTGAAAACCTGCCCCACCGGTGCCATCCACTTTGGCAGCAAAGAGGAGATGAAGCAGGTTGCCGCAGAGCGCGTGACCGAACTGAACAGCCGCGGCTACGACCATGCCGGGCTGTACGATCCGGAGGGCGTCGGCGGCACCCACGTGATGTATGTCCTGCATCACGCCAACAAACCTCAGCTGTACCACGGCCTGGCGGAAAACCCGTCGATCAGCCCGGCGGTCACCTTCTGGAAGGGGATCTGGAAACCGCTGGCGGCGATTGGTTTTGCCGCCACCTTCGCGGCCAGCGTGTTCCACTACGTCGGCATCGGGCCGAATCGGGTGGAAGATGACGACGATAACCTGCACGACAGGGAGGAAGACCAATGAGAAAGCGCGACCGCATTCAGCGTTACAGCGCGCCGGAACGCATTAACCACTGGATCGTGGCGTTTTGTTTTGTGTTTGCCGCACTCAGTGGGCTCGGCTTCTTCTTCCCGTCCTTTAACTGGCTGATGCATGTTCTCGGCACGCCGCAGCTGGCGCGCATTCTTCACCCGTTTATCGGCGTGATTATGTTTGCCGCCTTCTTGCTGATGTTCCTGCGCTACTGGCGGGATAACCTGATTGAGCGCGACGATCTGGAGTGGGCAAAGAACATCCGTAAAGTGGCGCAAAATGAAGAGGTCGGGGATACCGGCCGCTATAACTTCGGCCAGAAATGCGTGTTCTGGGCGGCGATCGTCAGCCTGCTGTTGTTGTTAGCCAGCGGCATCGTCATCTGGCGGCCTTATTTCGCCGGCGCATTCTCCATCCCCATCATCCGCCTGGCGTTGGTGGTCCATTCCGTCTCGGCGGTGGTGTTAATTATGGTCATCATGGTGCATATCTACGCGGCGCTGTGGGTGAAAGGCACCATCACCGCGATGGTTGAGGGCTGGGTAACGCCGGCCTGGGCAAAAAAACATCACCCGCGCTGGTATCGCCAAATCAGAAAGAATAAACCCTGAAATCAGCCCGTTGCTGGCAGAACCGGGGTGCCGGTGCACCCCGGACGCGGGCAGAAAAATGGCTTAAAATTTCCCAAAACAAGGATCGGGGTGATACCGGGCGCTATAATTCCGAACAGAAATGCGTATTCTGGGCAGATATCCTCACCACAGGAAAAGAGACTGATGACTATTCGCATAATCCCGCAGGAGCAGCTGGAGAAAAGCGACAAAAATGCGGCGGATTTTATTCCGCCGTTACTTTTCCCCAGGTTGAAAAATTTATACAGCCGACGCGCAGCCCGGCTGAGAGAACTGGCAGAGAAAAATCCGCTGGGTGACTACTTACGCTTTGCGGCGGTGGTGGCCAGTGCGCAGGAAATCGTGCTGTACGATCATCCTTTGCAGATGGACCTGCATGCCCGACTGCTGGCGACGGCAGCCAGCGGAAAGCCGCCGCTGGATATCCACACCCTGCCGCGCGATCACCACTGGCAGCGCCTGCTGCACTCGCTGATTGCCGAAATGAAGCCCGAGATGACCGGTCAGGCGCTGGCCTCGCTGGAGAATCTGGAAAAAGCCTCGGCGACCGAGCTGGAAACCATGGCCAGCGCACTGTTCTCTAACGAATTTTCCCAGGTCAGCAGCGATAAATCACCGTTTATCTGGGCGGCGCTGTCGCTGTACTGGGCGCAGATGGCGGCACTTATTCCTGGCAAAGCCCACGCAGAATACGGCGAACAGCGGCAGTTCTGCCCGGTGTGTGCCAGCGTGCCGGTGGCCAGCGTGGTGCATATGGGCACCCAGGGCGGCCTGCGCTATCTGCACTGCAACCTGTGCGAAAGCGAATGGTATGTGGTGCGATCAAAATGCAGCAACTGCGAACAGACCCGTGACCTGCACTACTGGTCACTGGACTCCGAAGTGGCACCGGTTAAAGCGGAAAGCTGCGGCGATTGCGGCACTTACGTGAAAATGCTCTATCAGGAAAAAGATCCGGCCGTTGAGCCGGTGGCGGACGATTTGGCCACCCTGATCCTCGACGCCCGTATGGAGCAGGAAGGTTTTTCACGTAGCAGTTTGAATCCCTTCCTTTTTCCGGGAGAATAACGGCAGCCGCTGGGGCCACCTGCGCCAGCGATGCTATCTGTCCACTCCGGCCGACACCCGTCGGCGCCACAGGGGAAATGCGTAATGAAATTGATTGGCACCTATACCAGCCCTTTTGTCCGTAAGATTTCCGTCATCATGCTGGAAAAGGGCATCACGTTTGAATTCATTAACGAAAATCCCTGGACTGATGAGAGCCACGTGCCCGGCTACAATCCGCTGGGAAAAATCCCGGCGCTGGTGACCAGCCCCGGCGAAACCTGGTACGATTCGCATATCATTGCCGCCTATCTGGAACAGATGGACATTGCGCCAGCACTGGTGCCGCGCGATAAGCTGGCGGCGTTAAAGGTGCTTCAGCTGGAGGCGCTGGCTGACGGCATTGGCGATGCGGCGGTGATTTTGCTGCGTGAACAGATGCGTCCGCCCGAGTTTCAGATGGAAGCGCAGCTGCTGCGCCAGCGTGAGAAGATCCAGCGCGGGCTTGATGCACTGGAAATCGAAGCGGCAAAAGGCACGGTGCTCAACAGCGACACGCTGAATCTGGCCGATATCGCCACCGCCTGCCTGATCGGCTTCCTCAACTTCCGCCGGATTGTGCCGGGCTGGTGCGTTGAGCGACCGGCGCTAATCAAACTCGCTGAGAAGATGTTCGCCCGTGACAGCTTTGCCCGTACCGTTCCTCCAACCGCCTGATCCATTATACGGACGTAATGAAGACACTATTCAGTCAGCTTCCCGCCATCGATAGCCTGCTTCGGGAGCCTGCCATGCAGGCTCTGCGCGTTCAGTATGGCCATCAGCAAACCACCGACACCCTGCGCGCCCTGCAACAGGAAGCCCGCGAGCAGATTCTGGCGCAGCAACAGCTTCCCGCCTGGTGCAGCGACTGGCCGCAGGCCGCCGCGGCTCGCCTGCAACGGCAACAGAGCACGGCGCTCAAGCCGGTGCTGAATCTCACCGGCACGGTGCTGCACACCAATCTGGGACGCGCATTGCTGTGTGAAGAGGCCGTTGCGGCGGTGACTCAGGTGATGCGCTCGGCGGTGACGCTGGAGTATGCGCTGGAAGAAGGCGAGCGTGGGCATCGCGACCGCGCGCTGGCTGAGCTGCTGTGCCAGCTGACCGGGGCGGAAGACGCCTGCATCGTCAATAACAATGCCGCCGCCGTGCTGCTGATGCTGGCCGCGCTGGCACCCGGTAAAGAGGTGGTGGTCTCCCGCGGCGAACTGGTCGAAATCGGCGGCGCGTTCCGCATTCCCGACGTGATGAAGCAGGCGGGCTGCACGCTGACCGAAGTGGGCACCACCAACCGCACGCACCTGAAGGATTACCGCCAGGCGCTGACGGAAAATACCGCGCTGCTGATGAAGGTCCACACCAGTAATTATCAGATTGCCGGCTTTACCTGCTCGGTCGCCGAAAGCGAGCTGGCGACGCTGGGCGAAGAGTGCGGTGTGCCGGTGATCGTCGACCTCGGCAGCGGCTCGCTGATTGACCTCAGCCAGTACGGCCTGCCGGCGGAACCGATGCCGCAGCAGCTGATTGCCGATGGCGTCAGCCTGGTGAGTTTTTCTGGCGACAAGCTGCTTGGCGGCCCGCAGGCCGGCATTATCGTCGGCAAGAAAGCGCTGATCGCCCGGCTTCAGCAACATCCGCTGAAGCGGGCGCTGCGGGTCGACAAAATGACGCTGGCTGCCCTTGAGGCCACGCTGCAGCGCTATCTGCAGCCGGAAACGCTGGCCGTTCAGCTCCCCACGCTGCGCCTGTTAACCCGCACGCCACACTCGATTGCCGAACAGGCCGGGCGCCTGCTGCCGGTGTTGCGTGAGGCCTGTGGCGCGCATTTTTTGGTGGAGATCGCGCCCTGTTTATCGCAGATCGGCAGCGGATCGCTTCCCGTCGATCGCCTGCCCAGCTTTGCGCTGACCCTGACGCCGCACGACGGCTCCGGCAGCCGCCTGCAGCAGCTGGCCGCCAACTGGCGAAAACGCGAGGTGCCGATCACCGGACGTCTCTCCGCCGGAAAACTCTGGCTGGATCTGCGTTGCCTGGAAGATGAAGAACTGTTTATCAGGATGATTTCGTTATGATTATGGCCACTGCTGGTCACGTCGACCACGGTAAAACGGCGCTGCTGGAAGCGATCACCGGCGTGAATGCCGATCGCCTGCCGGAAGAGAAAAGCCGGGGAATGACCATTGACCTGGGCTACGCCTACTGGCCGCAGCAGGACGGTCGGGTAATCGGCTTTATCGATGTTCCTGGCCATGAAAAATTCCTCGCCAATATGCTGAGCGGCATCGGCGGACTGGATCGCGCATTGCTGGTGGTGGCCGCCGACGACGGCATCATGCCGCAAACCCTGGAACACCTGGCGATCCTCCAGCTCAGCGCGGTGCCGGCCCTGACCGTCGCCCTCACCAAGGCGGATACGGTTGACGAAGCCCGGCTGCAAACCCTCAGTGGCGACATCACCGCCCTGACGCACGACATGGGCTGGACGATCGATCTGTTTATCACCAGCACCCAGTCCGGGATGGGCATTCCGGCACTGGCTGCGCACCTCAGCCAGCTTCCCGACAGGGAAAGAGCCGCAGGCAAAACTTTCCGTCTGGCCACCGACCGGGCGTTTAACGTCAAGGGCGCGGGCACCGTGGTGACCGGCACCGCGCTCAGCGGCACGGTGAAGGTCGGCGATAAGCTGTGGCTGACCGGCCTGAACAAAGCGGTACGGGTTCGTGGCTTGCATGCGCAGAATCAACCGGTTGAACAGGCGTATGCCGGCCAGCGCATCGCCCTTAATCTGAGCGGCGGCGTGGAAAAAAGCGATATCTCACGCGGTGACTGGCTGCTGGAATCCCCGCCTGAAGCGGCTTTCGATCGCGTTATTGTCGAATTGAGCAGCCACCCGCCGTTGCGCCAGGGACAGCCGCTGCATCTGCATCATGCCGCCAGCCATATCACCGGCCGGATTTCACTGCTGGAAGGCGCGCTGGCGGAGCTGGTGCTGGATAAACCTCTGTGGCTGGCCGATAACGATCGGCTTATCCTGCGCGATATCAGCGCACAACAGACGCTGGCGGGCGCCCGCGTGGTGCAGCTTACGCCGAGGCGGCGTGGCAAGCGTCAGCCGGACTATCTGCGCTGGTTACATCAGCTGGCACAGTCTGCTGAGGATCCGCAGGCGATTGCGCTGTACCTGAAAGCCCAGCCGTGCCGCAGAGAAGCGCTAAGCTGGGCCCGGCAGTTAACGCCGGCGGCGCTGGCCGCCTGTGTGGCAACGATTGCGCCGGTTGAGGCCGGTGACACTCTGCTGCTGAGCGACACGGCAGAAATGTGGCAGGAGCAGGTATTACTGACGCTGGCGGAGTACCATCAGAATAACGGCGATCGGGCCGGTCTTGGCCGTGACCGGTTGCGCCGCATGGCGCTGCCCAACTTGCCCGACACCGTTGGCCTGGCGTTAATCGATCGCCTGTCGGCCAGCGGTAAACTCAGCAATAACCGGGGCTGGTTGCATCTTGACGGCTTCAGTATTCAGTTTGAGCCGGACGAAGCCGCGCTCTGGCAGCAGTGCGAGCCGCTGTTTGCCCATAACGCCTGGTGGGTCAGGGATCTGGCGACCACCCTTGCCGTGGACGAAGAACGTATGCGGCAGGTGCTGCGCAAGGCGGCCCAGGCCGGGTACATCACCGCGATTGTGAAAGACCGCTATTTCCTCAGCGAACAGATGAAGGCGCTGGCCGATATGATCCGCCAGCGTGATGCAGAAGGACACGCCACCAGCGCGGCGGATTTCCGCGACAGCCTTGGCGTGGGTCGCAAGCTTGCCGTACAGATTTTGGAGTTTTTCGACCGCAGCGGCTTTACCCGTCGCAAGGGCAACGACCATTTACTCAGGGATGCCGGGATGTTCCTTTAATGAAAACACTGCACGTTCTGAAGCACTACTATCACGCCCGTCCCCGCCTGTTGGTGGCCTTAGTGCTGGCCGTGGTGTGCTTTTTCTTTTTACCGGGGCAGCAGCCGCTGGTGCAGAGGCTGTTGGTCAGCTGGAACGTGCTCGCCTGGCTGTACCTGCTGTTCCTTTGGTGGCTGCTGTTAAGAACGCCAACCGATCGGATTGCCCATATCGCCCGCGAACAGGATGAAAGCGCCGGCACCGTGCTGGCCCTGGTGTGCCTGACCTGCCTGGTCAGCCTGCTGACCATTCTGTTTGAGCTGACGGCCGTTAAGCATCTGCCGCAGGCGCAGCAGGCCGGCCACATTGCCCTGACCGCCGCCACGCTGGTGGTTTCCTGGTCGCTGTTGCCGACCGCCTTTGCCATGCACTATGCCCACCTGTATTACCAGCAAGAGGGGCAAGGCGAAAAAACGCTGCTGTTCCCCGAAAAACCCGAGCAGCCAGGCTACTGGGATTTTATTTACTACGCCTTCACCATCGCGGTGGCCGCGCAGACGGCGGATGTCTCCACCGGCAATACCCGGGTTCGCCGCATTACCACCCTGCAGGCGGTGTTATCGTTCTTGTTTAATCTGGCCATCCTGGGCCTGTCGATCAACGTCGCCGCAGGCTTGCTCAGCTGACCATTTAAATTCAGAAGCGTGCGCTGACCCCGAGGTTATACATAAACTGTTCCCCGGAACTCAGCCCGCCGGTCTGGGAAACGGAGGCAAAGGCCGCCACCGAATCCCCCAGCGGCATATGGGCACCGACGGTGACATCCACCCAGTTGCTGTCCTGCTCTGCCGTATCACGGGTGAACGAGGTTTGGGTGGATTTCAGTCCGCCGCCCGCCCGCCAGACGTTATCGCCAAACTGGTGGTTATAACTGACCTCCGCCCACGGGTTCAGCCAGCCCAGCTGGGAATCGACCCGCCAGCCCAGCGCACCAATCTGTGAGTGATAGTTCTGATCATCAAAGCGCATGGCGGTGCTGCTGTTGCCCTGCTCCTGATAGCCGTCCACCGAACTGTAATCCAGCGCGTATTGCGCTACCGGGCCGGTGGTCAGCAGCGTGCCGACCGGGAAGTCCCAGCCGGTGGTGACTCTCGCGCCGATCTGGGTGCCGTTGGTTTCACCGCTTTCGGTTCGCGTGGCGGGCCCCAGCGTCAGGCGACGCTTGATGCTGTCGTAACTGGCCGAGGCATAGTGCGCGTCGGTATTCACCCAGCCGTTATCGAAGAACGACAGCTCGCTGTAGGCCGAAATCAGCCAGCCGCGCATCTTATACTCATAATCTGGCGTCGGTTGCTGCGAGTCGTTAGAGCCGGAGACCAGCGCGCCCACCAGCAGCGTGTCGGTCAGCTTGTAGTCCACGCCCAGCGTCAGATTATGCGTGGTGGCATCGCCATCGCCGGCGGCGAGGTTGCCGGAATAGTCATTGTGTTGGCCAGCATAGCCGCCATACAGGCTGAACGCGCCCTGCGGATACTCGCCGTGGCGCTGCTGTTGCAGATGGCTGTCGAGGGTGGCGCGCGCATCGCGGGACATCGCCAGCGTCGCCTGATTCAGCGCCACCACCTGCGCAGGCGCATCGAGCACCGACTGGATGTAATCGGCAATCAGCAAATGGGTGGCAGGACTGGGATGCAGACGGTCAGCAAACAGAAACGCCTGCTGGCTGGAGAAGCCCGGCGTTGAGGAGCTGCACAGCGCTGCAGACACGCCCGGCGGACAGGCCATGCCGGCGGTGTTACTCAGGCCATAGTGCGCCGGATCGGCCAGCACTTCGTTAAACAACCCGTTGATATCAACCCGGACAATGTTGCCACCCTGACGGGCCAGCTGCGCGTCTTCCTGTTGGTTATAGCTGTCGGTTAACGCACTGGCCTGCGCGCTGAGGGCTTGCCAGGCATCAAACAGCTGGTCGGCGATCGCATCCTGCAACACGCTGACCGTGGTGAGCTGTCCGGCCGCGGCGGTCAACGCCTGCTTGATCGCCTGGTTGCGGGCATCGGGATTAAGGGTAGTCTGGCTGTTCAGCGAGGCAAACGCGGCGGTCAGCGCCGAATTAGCGACGGGTGCGAGGCCGGCCTGGATCACCGCCGCCAGCAGCGCCGGCGTGGCGCCAATATTGGGCACGGTGGGCACAATGACCGTGTTGGCGCCGGCGGTCAGCAGCGCATGAACCTGATTAGCCGCCGCGAACGCGCTGGTACTGACAATACCGTTCGCCGAGATGGGATTGAGGGCAGCGGCCGCCAGATCGTTACCGCCAACCCAGTGGACATACAGGCCATCCGCATCGGCCCGGCCCCCGTTGGCAGCGAGGTAAGTCTGCACCTGGTCGGCGGTATTATCGACCGGATTAAGCGCCGCCACCGCCACCGCATCACCGGCGGCGTAGTTGGTCCCGCCGCGATCGGAAGGGCGCAGAGATTGATTAATTTTGGCCGCCAGCACATCGTCGTACAGCGGATGCTGGCTGCCATCCCAGGTGTAACGGCCATTGTTGCCGCTGTCACTCAGGCTGTCGCCAAAGACATAAATCTGATCCCAGCCGAGGGCCGGGCTGCTTGCACAGAGATAACACGCCATCGACACTGCCCCAAAGGCCAGATAGCGTGTGCCATACCGTTTCTTTGACATGAAATGACTCCAGAAAAGAGCCTAAAATCGATAAGAGTGCGCGTATTATTGAATTTATTTACTGGTCAACCTGTCACTAACTATTGCCTGGAACGCGATAACGTCAAGGCAGCGGTGATTATTTTTCGGTCAACTTCATAAGGAAATTTAACCATGCAGCGATGCGGCTGGGTTTCACAGGATCCGATCTATCTTGCCTACCACGATACCGAGTGGGGCGTACCGATCACCGACGGCCAGGCGCTGTTCGAAATGCTCTGTCTGGAAGGGCAAATGGCCGGGTTGTCGTGGCTGACGGTGTTGAAAAAGCGCGAAAATTACCGCAACGCCTTCCATCAGTTCGATCCGCAGGCGGTGGCGCTGATGAATGAGGACGACATTGAACGCCTGATGCAGGACAGCGGCATTATTCGTCATCGCGGCAAAATCGCGGCAATTATTGCCAATGCCCGCGCGCTGCTGGCAATGGAAGCCCGGGGCGAACCCTTTAACACCTTTATCTGGGATTTTGTCGATAACGCGCCGCAAATTCACCGACATGCCGATTATCGCACCGCACCGACCTTTAGCCCGGTCTCTGATGCGCTTTCAAAGACCCTTAAAAAGAAAGGTTTTAAATTTGTTGGTACCACCACCTGTTATTCATTTATGCAGGCCTGCGGGCTGATTAACGATCATGTTACCGGCTGTTTTTGTCACCCGGATAACCTGAAGTAGCGTCTCTTTACACTTTAAGACCAAAGCACCGTTATTTTTTGCAAATTCCTCGGCATAATCGGCGTTTTACGGGCAAATTTGCCCGCCGTTGCAATTGAAAAGGAATCCCGATGAAGACGCGTTTTACGACTCTTGCTCTGGTTTTGAGCGGTACGATCGCCCTGTCAGCCTGTACGACAAATCCGTACACCGGCGAGCGCGAAGCAGGTAAGTCTGGTATTGGTGCTGGCCTTGGGGCGGCCGTGGGCGCGGGTGTCGGCATGCTGTCATCCTCGAAAAAGGACCGTGGTAAAGGCGCGCTGATTGGCGCAGCGGCCGGTGCGGCGCTCGGCGGTGGTGCGGGCTATTATATGGATGTGCAGGAAGCCAAGCTGCGTGACAAAATGAAGGGTACCGGCGTCAGCGTTACCCGTCAGGGCGACAATATCGTGCTGAATATGCCGAATAACGTCACCTTCGACAGCAGCAGCAGTACGCTGAAACCGGCGGGCGCCAACACCCTGACCGGCGTGGCGATGGTACTGAAAGAGTATCCAAAAACCGCGGTTAACGTGGCGGGCTACACCGACAGCACCGGCTCCCGTCAGCTGAACATGACCCTGTCGCAGCAGCGTGCGGACAGCGTCGGCAGCGCGCTGATCACCCAGGGCGTGGCCGCGAATCGCGTGCGCACCAGCGGAATGGGCCCGGATAATCCGGTCGCCTCTAACAGCACCGCTGAAGGCAAAGCGCAGAACCGTCGCGTGGAAATCACCCTCAGCCCGCTGCAGTAAGTTTGTCCGTGCCGGGCGGCGCGTTTAGCCCGGCAATTCCCCCTATTCCGTCAAGCCACTTCCCTTTCACAACCGCATTCCACGGGCCGAAGCGCAAAGATGGGCGCGCCGGCGCTTATGCTTTATGATGGCCCGATCCGCTTTCGGCAATTCCGGGCTATCTTAGGGTAACAAGGCCAGTACTGGCTGAAAGGTCGTTTTTCTTCACTGTGACAGTTTTAAGGATCGCTATGAACCGCAAGGCGGCACGAGCCACCATCAGCGACGTCGCTAAAGCGGCAAAGACCGGGAAGACCAGCGTCTCGCGTTATCTGAACGGCGAGCAGAACGTCCTGTCGGCGGATTTAAAGCAGCGGATTGAAACCGCCATTGCCGAGCTCAACTATCGCCCAAGCCAGATGGCGCGCGGGCTCAAACGCGGCCGCACCCGCTTAATCGGCCTGATTATTGCCGATATCACCAATCCCTATTCGGTCGATGTGATGTGTGGCATTGAAGCTGCCTGCCGCGCGCAGGGCTTTACCTTGCTGATGTGTAACACCAACAACGAGGTCGATCAGGAGCAGCATTATCTCAACCTGCTGAGCAGTTATCAGGTCGAGGGGATTGTGGTGAATGCGGTGGGGATGCGCGAAGAAGCGCTGAACCAGCTTCAGCAATCCTTTTTGCCGATGGTGCTTATTGACCGAAAAATTCCTGATTTCCCCTGTGATGTGGTCGGTCTGAACAACGCTGAAGCGGCGACCGAGGTCACCACTCACCTGATCGGACAGGATTATCAGGCCATTCTGTTTGTGACCGAGCCGCTGGGCATGGTCAACACCCGCCACGAACGCCTGCGCGCCTTTCAACACACCATGGCACAGCACCCCGACCGCCTTGCCGAAAAAGCGGAAGTCGCCCTCACCGACAGCGCCGGCATGGATCGGGTTCTGCACGCCTTCTGGCAGCAGCACGGGGAAAAACGTTGCGCGGTGATGGTGGTTAACGGCGCATTGACGCTGCAGGTTGCCCGTTCGCTGAAGCGCCTTGGCCTCAACTGGGGTGAGCACATTGGCCTGCTGGGCTTTGATGAGCTGGAGTGGTCAGAGCTGGCCGGCGTCGGCATCACCACCTTTAAGCAGCCGACCTGGCAGATCGGCTATTCCGCGCTGGAACAGGTGATCCGCCGCATTGATGGCGACACCTCGCCACCGAATGACTGCGTGTTCTCCGGCGAGCTGATTGTTCGCGGATCGACGACCTTACTGCACAACAAAGCCTGATCCCCTCAGGCTTTTTCAGACCATTCCCGCCAAAATCCTGTTCACATCGTGAGCGCGATCATAAAACGACACTCTGCCCCTTTGCTTTGGAACCGGTTCCATTTAACGTTTTTATAACGCCAAGGCCATCCCGTGCCTGGAGGACCCGATGGAAAGAGAAGTGATAGTCGTCACCGCGGCCTATGGTCGCGAAAAAATTGCCGCACTCGGCGGCCAGCAGGCGGTCGTGCCGATCGTCGCCGCAGCGGGTGCAGATGGCGTGGAGATCCGCCGTGAATTGTTCAGCGATAAAGAGCTGCAATCGCTGCCGGCACTCGGCAAAGCCATTGCCGATGCGCGCCTGACCGCCTTTTATTCGGTGCCGGAAGCGCTGTTTACCGAACAGGGTGAGCTTAATCCGCACCTCGATCGTCACCTGGTCGAAGCTGAGCAATTAAACGCCCAGCGACTAAAATATTCGCTGGGGCACTATCAATGTGGTTTTGACGCTTCCGCACTGCGCGAAAAGCTGGCAGGTCAGCCTGTCCAGCTGGTGGTTGAGAACGATCAGACCGATTGCGGCACGCTGGCTGCGCTTGAGGGCTATGCCCGGGACGGTGGCGAAGCACGCGCCGACAGCGGGTTGACCTTCGATATGGGCAACTGGCTGTGGGTGGGCGATGAGCCCATCGCCGCGGCCCAGCGCCTCAGCCCTTACGTCACGTATATCCACGTTAAAGCCGCCGCGCGCAAAGGTCACGCCTGGCAGGCTGTGGCGTTGGATGATGCCGATAACCTGTGGCGCGAAACGCTGGCGCTGTTACCGCGCGAGGTGCCGCGCGGCATTGAATTCCCACTGGAAGGCGACGATCTGGTTGCCGTCACCCGCCACTACGTTGACCTGTTGAAAGAGGATTAAGCGATGAGTCTGCATAACAACGGCACGCTGGATGCGGTGACAATTGGTGAAGCGATGGCGATGTTTGTGGCCACCGAAGCCGGAGATTTGGCGGCGGCCGAACGCTTTGTGAAGCGTATTGCCGGTGCTGAGCTGAACGTGGCGATTGGCCTCGCCAGGCTCGGACTGAAGGTGGGCTGGGTCAGCCGCGTCGGTGACGACTCGTTTGGCCGCTTCACCTTGCAACAGCTGGAAAAAGAGGGCGTGGATCATCGCCAGGTGACCACCGATGCCCGTTACGCCACCGGTTTTCAGCTGAAATCAAAAGTGGATGACGGCTCAGATCCGCTGGTGGAATATTTCCGCAAGGGCTCCGCCGCCAGCCATCTGTCCGTCGATGACTTCAACCGCGACTATTTTGGCTCGGCGCGCCACCTGCATTTAAGCGGCGTGTCGGCGGCAATTTCGGCCTCCTCGCTGGCGCTGTCTAAACACGCCGCGCAGGAGATGAAGCAGATGGGCAAAACCATCTCTTTCGATCCGAATCTGCGCCCGGTGCTGTGGCCGAGCGAGCGCGAAATGGCCAAACAGCTGAACACGCTGGCCGGTTTTGCCGACTGGGTGCTGCCCGGTATCAGCGAAGGCAAAATACTCACCGGCTACGATCAACCGGAAGCCATTGCCGATTTTTACCTCGATATGGGCGTCAAAGCGGTGATTGTGAAAACCGGCTGCGACGGCGCCTGGTATAAAACCTCAGCGGGCGAAAAAGGCCAGGTCGAGGCAATCAAAACGGAGAAGGTCGTGGACACCGTCGGCGCAGGCGATGGCTTTGCCGTCGGGGTGATCAGCGCGTTACTGGAAGGAAAACCGTTGCCCGCAGCGATTCGTCGCGGCAACAAAATCGGCTCACTGGCGATTCAGGTGATCGGCGACAGCGAAGGGTTACCAACGCGCGCTGAACTGGGCGATTTCTAGCCCTTAGCCACTGCCAGAGCCGGCAACATAATGAAACCGCATCGTTTCCCTACAGGACAGAATGCGGTAAACCTCAAACAGAGGATCCACCTATGAACAAACAGAAAACAATCGCGCCTAAACGCTGGTGGTACATCATGCCCATCGTGTTTATCACCTACAGCCTGGCGTATCTGGACAGGGCAAACTTCAGCTTTGCCTCCGCTGCAGGGATAAACGACGATCTGGGGATCACCAAAGGCATGTCATCGCTGCTGGGCGCCCTGTTCTTCCTCGGCTACTTCTTCTTCCAGATCCCTGGCGCTATCTATGCCGAACGCCGCAGCGTGAAGAAGCTGGTGTTCGTCTGTTTGATTCTGTGGGGCGTCTGCGCGTCATTAACCGGCATGGTGAGCAACATTCCAATGCTGGCGGCGATTCGCTTTGTGCTCGGCGTGGTGGAAGCTGCAGTAATGCCCGCGATGCTGATTTATATCAGTAACTGGTTCACCAAATCCGAACGTTCACGCGCCAATACCTTCCTGATCCTCGGTAACCCGGTCACCGTGCTGTGGATGTCGGTGGTATCCGGCTATCTGATTGAAGCCTTCGGCTGGCGTGAGATGTTTATTTTCGAAGGGATCCCGGCGGTGATTTGGGCGGTTGCCTGGTGGTTTATGGTGCAGGATAAGCCTGCGCAGGCCAAATGGCTGAGCGACGATGAAAAAGCCGCGCTGCAGGCGCAGCTGCAAAAAGAGCAGGAAAATATCAAAGCGGTGCGCAATTACAGCGAAGCCTTTAAATCCCGCAACGTGATTATCCTGTGCGTTCAGTACTTTACCTGGAGCATTGGCGTGTACGGCTTCGTGCTGTGGTTACCGTCGATTCTGCGTAACGGCAACCAGATGGGCATGGTGGAAGCCGGCTGGCTGTCCGCCGTTCCTTACCTCGCCGCAACCATTGCGATGATTGTGGTCTCCTGGGCGTCGGATAAGTTACAAAACCGCAAATTGTTTGTCTGGCCGTTGCTGTTGATTGGCGCGCTGGCGTTTTTAGGGTCATATCTTGTAGGAGCCAATAATTTCTGGCTGTCGTTCACCCTGTTGGTGATTGCCGGTGCCGCGATGTATGCCCCTTACGGACCGTTCTTCGCCATTATTCCGGAGATGCTGCCGCGTAACGTGGCCGGTGGCGCCATGGCGCTGATCAATGCGATGGGTGCGCTGGGCTCATTCCTCGGTTCGTGGGTGGTCGGTTACCTGAACGGTGCCACCGGCAGCCCTTCAGCGTCGTATATCTTTATGGGAGGATCGCTGTTGATTTCAGTCTGGCTGACGTTGATTGTGAAGCCGGCGGAGAATAATCAGCCCCCGATGCCCCGCGGCGCTAAACACGCTTAAAAATGCAAAACGGGCCAGCTGGCCCGTTCCTCAATTTAAAAGGGAGACGAAATGAAACCTTCTGTGGTGCTGTATAAAAAATTACCGGACGATCTGCGCGCAAAGCTCGACGCCCATTTTACCGTCACCGAGATTAACGGCCTGACCCCAGAAAACCTGAGTCAGCACGCGGCGGCTTTTCAGCAGGCTGAAGGCATTCTGGGATCCGGAGGCAAGGTTGACGCCGACTTCCTGAGCAAAGCACCAAAGCTGCGTGCCGCCTCCAGCGTCTCGGTTGGCGTGGATAATTTCGATATCGCCGCCCTTAACGATCGCGGTGTGGTGCTGATGCACACGCCTACCGTGCTGACCGAAACCGTGGCCGATACCATGATGGCGCTGGTGCTGGCATCGGCCCGTCGCGTGACCGAAGTCGCCGAGCGGGTGAAAGCCGGTGAGTGGAAAAGCAATATTGGCGCGGACTGGTTCGGTATCGACGTTCACCACAAAAAGCTGGGTATTCTGGGCATGGGCCGCATCGGCCTGGCGCTGGCACAGCGCGCGCACCTCGGCTTCAGCATGCCGATCCTCTATAACGCGCGTAAGCATCATGAAGAAGCCGAACAGCGTTTTGATGCCACCTATTGCGACCTCGATACGCTGCTGAAAGAGTCTGATTTCCTGTGCATCAGCCTGCCGCTGACTGACGAAACCCATCACCTGATTGGCCGTGAGCAGCTGGCAAAAATGAAGTCCAGCGCGGTGCTGATCAATGCGGGTCGCGGTCCGGTGGTCGATGAGCAGGCACTGATTGCGGCCCTGAAAGATGGCACGATCCACGCCGCAGGTCTGGATGTCTTTGAGCAGGAGCCGTTACCGGCAGACTCTCCGCTGCTGACGCTGCCAAACGTGGTGGCGCTGCCGCATATCGGTTCGGCGACCCATGAAACGCGTTATGGTATGGCCAGCGATGCGGTGGATAACCTGATTGCGGCGTTGACCGGCAAGGTAGAGAAAAACTGCGTGAACCCGCAGGTGATCAAATAAGCCGAGACGGGCTTAAAAGGAAGAACCAGGCCACCCATCCTGCCGGTGGCCTGGCGTTTACCCCTTAGCGTGCCAGCCAACCGCCATCGACCGCCAGCGTGTAGCCATGCACATAGTCTGAAGCGGGCGAGGCCAGAAACACTACCGGCCCTTTCATATCTTCAGGACGTCCCCAGCGGCTGGCCGGAATGCGGTCAACGATTTCACCGTTGCGCTTTTCATCCGCCCGCAGCTGCTGCGTATTGTTGGTCGCCATATAGCCCGGCGCAATCGCATTGACGTTGATGCCGTGCTTCGCCCACTCATTCGCCAACAGACGCGTCACGCCCATAACCGCGCTTTTCGACGCGGTGTAAGAAGGCACCCTGATCCCGCCCTGATAAGAGAGCATTGAGGCAATATTGACGATTTTGCCGCCGAGACCCTGCTTAATAAACTGTTTCGCCACCGTCTGGGACATAAAGAACACCGATTTAATGTTCAGGTTCATCACGTCGTCCCAGTCTTTTTCGCTGAAGTTGATCGCATCTTCGCGACGGATGATGCCGGCGTTATTGACCAGAATATCCACCCTGCCGAATTCGGCAACCGCGGTTTCTACCAGACCGGCAAGGCACTCAATCTGTCCCAGATCGGCGGTCAGGCTCAGAAAGCGACGACCCAGTCCTGCCACCATGCCGTGGGTTTCGGTGGGCTCGACAATATTAATGCCGACAATATCGCAGCCCGCCTCGGCCAGCCCAACGGCCATTCCCTGCCCCAGCCCGGTATCGCAGCCGGTGACGATGGCCACACGGCCCTGCAAGCTAAACGTATTCAAACTCATGGTGATCTTCCTTTTCAGTGCCCTGAAGGCGTTGCAATCGCTGCGAAGACGGGCGCTTTATTCCCCGTCTCCGGCAGACGGGTTTAGCGGATATCGCGGATGTTGACCGGGTCCATATCGTCGAAAACCTGGTTCTCGCCGACCATGGCCCAGATAAAGGCGTAGTTTTTGGTGCCGACGCCGGCGTGAATCGACCAGCTGGGTGAGATCACCGCCTGCTCGTTGTGAACCAGCAGATGGCGGGTTTGCTGCGGTTCGCCCATCATATGGAACACCGCCGTTTGCTCATCCATATTGAAGTAGAAATAGACCTCCATACGGCGCTCGTGGGTGTGACAAGGCAGGGTGTTCCACAGGTTGCCTTCAGCCAGTTCGGTCAGGCCCATGGTCAGCTGGCAGGTCGTGAGGACATCCGGCACCAGATATTTATTAATGGTGCGCAGGTTGCTGGTTTCCGGGCGGCCCAGCGTCTGCTGCATAACCTGGTCGCGGGTCACCACCACCGTGGGATAGCAGGTATGGGCCGGCGCGCTGGCGTAATAGAATTTGGCCGGTCTGGCGGCGCTCAGGCTGCTGAACACCATCTGCTGTGCGCCCTTGCCGACGTACAGCGCTTCTTTATGCCCGACGTGATATTCCTGGCCATCGACGTCAACCACGCCCGGGCCACCAATGTTGATCGTCCCCAGCTCGCGGCGTTCAAGGAAATGGCTGACGCCAAACTGCTTGCCTACCTCCGGCGGAAAAGCCAGCCGTTTGTTGACCGGCATCAGGCCGCCGATGACGATGCGGTCGATATGGCTGTAGGTCATGGTGTAGCGGTCGGCGTCAAAAATGGACTCAATCAAAAACTCACGGCGCAGCGCAGCGGTGTCCAACTGGCGGGCGTGATCGCTGTGAATGCTTTGGCGTATTTGCATGCGGTTACCTTATATCTGGCGGACGAAAGCGGTCTGGCGCTTTGACCAGAGGGCGGTGAGGATCGGCACCAGCACCGAGGTGACAATCACCGAGGTTGCCACCAGTGCGGTTGCTGCCGGAGCCATGGGTTTGAAGTGCGGCACCATTTCGGCGATCAGCACCGGTGTGGCCACTGCGGCTCCGGCCGAGCTGGAGGCGGCAATCCCAGCCGTGCCGTTGCCGCCGCCGATAAACTTATCGGCGATCATTAACGGTATGCCGGTGATAACAATCACGCTGACGCCGAGCAGACAGCCAAGCAAGCCGGTATCGAGGATCACCCCAAGATTGATGGTGTTGCCCAGCGCAAAGCCAAAGAAGGGGATCAGGGTGTGGACCGCTTTGCTGAAAAATTCACGCAGCTCAGGATCCAGATTGCCGAGCGCAAACCCGATTAAAAAGGGCAACACCGCACCCAGAAAGACCTGCGGTTCAAAGGAGGCAATGCCCGCCGTGCCAAGGATCACCATGGTCATCAGCGGGCCGGATTCGACCGACATCAGCACGAACGCCCCGGCTTCCTCCTTGCTGCCATACTGCTGCATCAGCGAGGCATACAGGCCGCCGTTGGTCATGTCCATTGCCGCCACTACTGCCAGCGTCGACATCCCGGCAAAAAATCCGACCTCAACGCCATGTTCAGGAATAAGGCGCGAAGCCACCGCAGCGACAAGCCAGGTCATGGCAATCTTGGTGACCACCAGCGTGCCTGACTTGCGTAATACGCTGCCGGTGGCCTTCAGCTGAATAGAAGCGCCCATGCAGAGGAACCAGACGGCGAGCACCGGCACCGTGCCGGTCATCAGCCCGTTGGTGAATGAACCCAATACTTTTCCGGCATCCGGCGTGAGCGTGTGGACAATGGCGCCGAGAAATAACGGCACCAGCATCATCCCGCCGGGCAAACGTTCAATGGCTTGTTTAATCTTCATCGTTAATTTTTCACCCTTTCCTTTTTTGGCGCGAATAAATCCCGCCGTAATAATCGGATTAGCCTGGAATAAAATTAAGAGAGGTATAACAGCGCGTGCGAAGCATCCCTGATGATTTATCGAGGGCACACTATAGCCAAAGAGAAACCCCGATAACCGTGATCGACGTCGAAATTAACGGGGATTGATACGTTATTTTCATAAAAACAAAACGCTGTTTCATTTATTATTAATGCGGCATGTTAATTACCGGTTAATTATTTCAAGGTAATGTTAAGGTATTATTTAATGGCAGCGACGACCAGCACAGGATGCCCCGGCCGCGCAAGGAAACCTGCTTTAACAAATGCTTTACCGTTTTCACGGAGGTGCGATTGCATCCCGCCTGGGCTGGCGTTAAGGTAAACCTCCACACGATCAGACAAAGTAGTTAACACGTTATGAGCTTTTCCGCCTTCGGTGACAAATTTACGCAACATTCAGGCATTACGCGCCTGATGGAAGATATGGGTGAAGGATTACGCACACCGGGAGCAGTGATGCTGGGCGGCGGCAATCCCGCACAGATCCCCGCAATGAATGACTATTTCCAGCAGCTGCTGCAACAGATGCACGATGAAGGCAAGCTTGCCGAGGCGTTGTGCAACTATGATGGCCCGCGCGGAAAAACCACGCTGCTGGAGTCGCTTTCTACTCTGCTGCGCGAACAGCTTGGCTGGGAAATCAGCCCGAAAAATATCGCCCTCACCAACGGCAGCCAGAGCGCGTTCTTCTATCTGTTTAACCTGTACGCCGGCCGTCGCGCCGATGGCAGCAAAAAGCGGGTGCTGTTCCCGCTGGCACCGGAATACCTCGGCTATGCCGATGCCGGGCTGGATGAGGATCTGTTTGTCTCCACCCGTCCAAATATCGAGATGCTGCCGGAAGGCCAGTTTAAATATCACGTTGATTTTGAGCATCTCAACATCACCGATGACACCGGGCTAATCTGCGTCTCACGCCCGACCAATCCCACCGGCAACGTGATCACCGACGAAGAGCTGATGAAGCTCGATGTGCTGGCGCAACAGCATCAGATCCCGCTGCTGATTGATAATGCCTATGGCGTGCCTTTCCCCGGCATTATCTTTAGCGAAGCGCGACCGCTGTGGAACCCGAATATTATTCTGTGCATGAGCCTGTCGAAGCTCGGCCTGCCGGGCGCGCGCTGCGGCATTATCATTGCCGATGAGAAAGTGATCTCGGCCATCAGCAATATGAACGGCATTATCAGCCTGGCGCCCGGCAGTATTGGCCCGGCCATCGCCAATGAGATGATCCAGCGTGGCGATTTGCTGCGTTTGTCGGAAGAGGTGATCAAGCCGTTCTATCAGCAGCGGGTGACCGAGACGATTGCCGTCATTCGCCGCTATTTGTCGGAAGATCGCTGCCTGATCCATAAGCCGGAAGGGGCGATTTTCCTCTGGCTGTGGTTTAAAGATCTGCCCGTTTCAACTGAAGTGCTGTATCAGCGGCTGAAAAAGCGCGGCGTGTTGATGGTGCCCGGCCACTTCTTCTTCCCCGGTCTGGAGCAGGAATGGCCACATACGCATCAATGTATGCGTATGAACTATGTGCCGGACAACGACACTATCGAGCGGGGAATTGCGATCCTCGCCGAAGAGATCGCGCGGGCGCATCAGGAAGGATAAAAAAGGGCCGCTGCTGCGGCCCTTGCTTTTAGCAGGCTGAAAACTTCAGCATCCTGTATAAAGGCATTTGTGACGCCGACGGAGCTTTCAGGGCATCGAAACGCAAATTTTTTAACCATCTGCCGATGAATGTCATACACTCAGGGAAGAATTCGTCGCACCAGTGCATGAGTCGCCACAGAGCGGCCGGGAACTCCCTGCACATGACGATAACAATCAGGCCGGCGTTGCCGTGACTGAAGGGATGATGATGATGAAAGTGTTAAATAAATGCCGCTGTGCCGGTCTGCTTGCCTGCCTTTCTGTGGTCAGCACCACGGGATGCTCCAGCATAATGAGCCATGCCGGCCCGGATCAGGGGTACTATTCCGGCACACGTGCTGGCGCAGCGACCGTTGCAGACAGCAATAACGGCTGGGTGATGCGTCCGCTTGCTGCCCTCGACCTGCCGTTTTCAGCCGTAGTGGATACGATTTTGCTGCCGTGGGATTACTATCGCAGCGGCAAAGATCAGACGGCAAGCTCCCCGCGTGAACGCGTGCTGCAAAGCGAGCGGCAAAACCACACTAACGAAAGCCTCGCCACCGCGGCCCCAATGCCGAGCACCACGCCTCCTCAGTAACGGCGTCAGGCAAATTATTCCCCCACGCTGACCACAAACACCTGTTGCCAGCCGTTGACGTTGCGCAGGTAGGCCACATGCAATCCATCCGGCGAACAGACCACCGCATCCGCCAGTGGCGCGTCGTCCGTTCTTGCCGTCAGACGCTGCAGCTTGCCGCTCGCCACATGACATAGCATCACGCTGTTATCGTTGATCAGCGCCACTGCGCGCCCATTCGGATGCCAGCTGAAGGCGGACTGAATATCACTCTTCGCCTGGGTGACCTGCCGTGGCTCGCCGCCCGTTGGCGCAACCGTCCACAGCTGAACCACCCCCGCGTCATCTTTCATCAAAAAGGCAATGGCGCGCCCGTCAGGCGAACTGCGTAACCAGTGACGCGGCGCGGTTGCCAGGCCAGGATAAGCACGTTGATGGGTGAAGGTCAGGCGGCGCTGGAAGACGTTTTCCGGCGGCGCAGGCAGGCTGGTTGGGGTTCCGGCCAGCGGCGCATCGCCCTCCAGCGCGTAATCGGCCATTTTCGCCGGCAGATCGACCAGAAACACTTCCGGCACCTTGTCGCCGTTTGCTGCCAGCGTGTCGCCAATAAAGGCCAGCGCCCAGCGCTGCCGGTGACCATCATGTTTCAGATAGCCCTCTTCACCGACCCAGCCCTCTTCATATGCCCGGTTGATATCGTCACTGCCGGCCACCGGTGTTGAGGTGGTTTTGCTCACCAGTACGCAATAATGGCTGCCATCGTATTCGCGGGGATGCTGCTTCGGTGGGCATACCGCATGCAGCGGCACGGCAACGCCGACGTTACGTAAATCTTCGCCATTGTGCAGCTCGTGCATCAGATGATCGTTATAGGTAAAGCTGAGGCGCGAACCGTCAGGGCTGAAGACATGCACATGCGTGCCGCCCCGCAACGCGCCGGCGGTGAAGGGTGGCGTGATATCGCAGGCGTCCAGGTTTTCCAGATGGCCGTGTTGAATAATGACGCCACGGCGATGGTGAAAATCATACTTCCACTGGCTGTCCGGGTGTTCCGGGCCGTGGATGCACACATAGCGCGGCGGTAAATCGGGGCTGGCAGTGACCACGCCGACATGCGCGCCGTCTTTGGCCTGATACAGCACTTCCGTCTGGCCGCTGAGGTTAACCCGCTCAACGGTCAGGCTGGTAAAGGTGGCGCCATTTGGCCGCACGTCATACACCAACCACTGGCTGTCTGCCGTCCAGATGTTGATGTTGGTGAGTTGGTGATTGCGTGGATCAAACGTCAGCTGTGTCTCTGTCATCATGCTTACCCCTAGCCTTCTATGCAGCTAAGGGTAATGCATTCAGCGGCTTTCGGGTACTGGCGAGACCAACGGTGAACCGTTAAAAAATGCGGCCACGTTATCCAGCACCAGCTGAGACATCGCCTGGCGCGTGGCCCAGGTGGCGCTGGCCATATGCGGCGTCAGCACCACATTTGGCCGGTGTTGTAATGCCGCCGGCACCCGCGGTTCGTCGCTGAACACGTCCAGCCCGGCGCCGCCCAGCGTGCCGGCATCCAGTGCCGCGATCAGCGCCTGTTCATCCACCACGCTGCCGCGCCCAACGTTGACCAGAATGCCGTCGCTGCCCAGCGCATCCAGCACGTCGCGGTTAATCAGATGGCGATTGCTGGCGGTGCCGGGTGCGCAGACCAACAAAAAGTCGCACTCTTTTGCCAGCGCCACCACATCAGGCTGATAGCGATAAGCCACGTCTTGCAGCGGCGAACGGTTGCAGTAGGCGATCGACATATCAAACGCCTGCGCGCGTTGGGCTACCGCCTGGCCAATACGTCCCAGCCCGACAATCCCTAACGCCGCGCCGGAGACCTTGCGGGTCCATGGAAAGCTTCCCTGCGACCATTTTCCCTGCTCGATAAAGGTCTGTGCCGCCGGGATCTGACGGGACGTGGCCAGCATCAGACCGATAGCGAGGTCAGCGACGTCTTCCGTCAGCACATCCGGCGTGTGGCTCACCTTAACCTGATGATCACGCGCGGCCTGCACATCAACGCCGTCATAGCCGACACCAAATACCGCAATCAGCTTGAGGGCCGGTAAAGCGGCGATCTGCTCGCGGGTCACCACCCCTTCGCCATTGGTCAGCACCACTTCAAACTCCCCCGCCATGCCGGAAAAATCGCGGTCGCTCAGGGTGCTGTATTCCACCACCTCATACGCTTCCTGCAGGGCGGACATCAGGGGCGCGGGCAAGCCGGCCAGCTGCAATACTTTCTTCTTCATTTCAATTACCTGACTGAGGGTGAGGAACGGATTTCAGCGCATCACGCGAAGGGCGTGACACGATAATGCCGATCACCCCACCGAGGATGAGCGCCACGGCCACAATCAGCAAACCGTAATGGTAGCTGTTGGTCATGTCTTTGATTTTGCCAAGGATCGGCGGTAAACCGAGGCCGACGAAGTTCGCCACGGTATTGATAAAGGCGATGGAGGCAGCCGCCGCCACACCGGCCAGTTTTTCGGTGGTGACCGCCCAGAAAATCGGGGTCAGCGCAAAGTTAAAGCCGACGGTCAGCACCAGCAACAGATAGGACACCACCAGATTGCCGGAATAAATCGCCACCGCCAGGGCCAGCCCGGAGAAGATCAGCGGCAGCCCCATATGCCAGGAGCGTTCGTTGGTTTTGTCAGAATGGCGACCGTTCAGGTACATAAACAGGCAGGCCATCACAAACGGCACGGCTGAAAGCAGGCTGATAACGAAGTTGCTCTGTTCGGCGGCCATACTTTTGATGATCAGCGGCATAAACAGCGTAATGCCGATGGAGCCAAAGGCCTGCAGGAACCACACCAGGCTCAGCAGCAACACCGTTTTGTCTTTCAGGGCGCTCCACCAGGCGTGATTTTTACCGATCTCTACGCCGACATTGTCCTGCTGCAAACGCTGCTTCAGCCAGGATTTCTGCTCCGGGTTTAACCAGGGCGCATGGTCGGGTGTATCCGGCAGGCGCCACAGTACCAATACGCCCAACACCAGGGCCGGAATACCTTCCAGCGCGAACAGCCAGCGCCATCCGGCAATTTCCGCAATGCCGTGCATATTCAGGATCGCACCCGATACCGGCAGCCCAATAATGGAGGCGGCAACCGAGCCCATATAGAAGAAGGACATCGCACGGGCGCGGTTACTTTTCGGGAACCAGCAGGAGATGTAATAGATGATGCCTGGGGCAAACCCGGCTTCTGCCATGCCCAGTAAAAAGCGCATCACGTACAGCTGATTGGCGCTGTGTACAAAGGCCATCCCGGTACTGACAATGCCCCAGGTAATCATGATGCGGGCGATCCAGCGGCGCGCACCGACTTTGGTCATAATCACATTGCTGGGGATCTCAAACAGAATATAAGAGATATAAAACATGCCGACACCCAGGCCATACATACTGGCAGACAACCCCAGATCCGCATTCATTTGCAGCGCGGCAATCGAGATATTGGTCTTATCCAGATTCGCCACAAAATAGCAGATGACGATAAACGGAATTATTTTCGCGTTCAGTTGTTTCAGCGTAGAGGTATACAGATCGGTGGTCATAATAATAACCTCGGTGGGCGTTATCGCCATATTCGGGCAGCAGAAACACCGCCCGCAGCGCACGCGGAGTTTTTAGGGTATGTCATTATTATTATTGCTATAACACTATTTAACTAAGACCCAGCTTTTACTCTTTTGCCTTGGCCTTTAATTAACTCTCTCCCATGTTAATCTCCAGGCCCCTGGTTTTCTGGCAAGGCAGCCAGGAAACCGATCCCGATGAGCTGACCAGAGTCAGTGATTCGGGTCAGTTTCCGCAGCGAACGCCGCCAGAAAGCCAGGGGAGCAGGAGATTTACCATTCGGCAACGGAGCCGTCCGGGAACCGCCACAAAGGATTCCGCCAGTCCTGCACCTGCTGACTGCGTTCAATCACCAGCTGTTCGTTAATTTCCACGCCCAGCCCCGGTTTATTCAGCGGTGCAAAGTGGCCGCCCTTCATATTGAAGTCTTCTTTATTCACCACATAATCCAGCAATTCCGCGCCTTTATTGTAGTGAATGCCCATGCTCTGCTCCTGGAATACCGCATTGCGGGAAACAAAATCCACGTGCAGGCAGGATGCCAGCGCAATCGGTCCCAACGGACAGTGCGGTGCCAGTGCGACGTCATAGGTTTCCGCCATCGCGGCAATTTTAAAGCACTCGGTAATTCCACCGGCGTGGGAGAGATCCGGCTGCAGAATCGCCAGCCCACCCGCTTCCAGCACCCGCTTGAATTCAAAGCGGGAATACATCCTTTCTCCCGCCGCAATCGGCAGATGGGTCTGGGCCGCCAGCCGCGGGTAATATTCCGCCTGCTCTGCCAGCACCGGCTCTTCAATAAACAGCGGACGGTAAGGCTCCAGCTCTTTGATCAGGATTTTGGCCATCGGCGCACTGACGCGTCCGTGGAAATCCAGACCAAACTCGATCTCATTCCCAAAGGCTTCGCGGATCTGCGCTACGGTGTTGACTGCCGCATCCACTTTGCGCGAGCTGTCGATTATGCCCATCTCTTCGCAGCCGTTCAGCTTGAAGGTATCAAAGCCGATTTCGCGCAGTTTCTTAATGCCATCAATCACTTCGGCCGGACGATCGCCGCCCACCCAGCTGTAGGCTTTGATACTGTCACGTACCAGGCCACCGAGCAGCTGCCAGACCGGCACGCCCAGCACCTTGCCTTTGATATCCCACAATGCCTGGTCGATACCGGCGATGGCGCTCATCAGGATCGGGCCACCACGGTAGAAACCGCCGCGATACATCACCTGCCACAAATCATTAATGCGCGCCGGATCCTGGCCAATCAGATACTCAGACAGCTCATGCACCGCCGCTTCGACGCTTTTTGCCCGCCCTTCAATCACCGGCTCGCCCCAGCCAACCACGCCTTCGTCGGTTTCAATTTTCAGGAACATCCAGCGCGGCGGCAGGCGATAGGTGGTTAATTTGGTGATTTTCATTGTACGGCTTCCTTATAGGCGGCAACGAACGCGCGTGCCTGCGCTGCGGTGCGGGTTACCGGCTGTCCGGCGCGATAGAGATCGCTACCCAGCCCAGCGCCCACGCAACCGGCAGCCAGAAACGCATGAAGATTTTCAGGGGTGACGCCGCCAACGGCGAACACCGGCACATCCGCAGGCAGCACCGCTTTCAGCGCTTTGATGTAATCCGGGCCAAAAGCGGAAGAAGGGAAGATTTTCAGCGCCTGCGCACCGGCCTTCAGCGCGGCGAAGGCTTCCGACGCCGTGGCGCAGCCTGCGGCCACCGTCATGCCACGCTCCACGGCGCGGCGGATCACGGCGGGATCGGTATTGGGCGTCACCACCAGCTTGCTGTTAATGGCGGCCAGGCGATCGACCTGCTCAGGCTCCAGCACCGTACCCGCCCCAATCAGCGCCTGATGGCCAAAAGTCGTCACCATGTTGGCAATGCTCATTTCCCAGTCTGGCGAATTCAGTGGGATTTCAATGGCATCGAAACCGGCATCAATCAGCGCGGCAACATGCTCCTCAGCCTCTTCCGGGCGAATGCCGCGCAGAATAGCGATCAGCGGCAGCTTAGTTGACCAGTTCATCGGCGATACTCCTGATTCCGTATTGGAAGGCGGTGTCGCCTTCCAGCAAATGGGCCGACAGTCCACTTAAGGTCATCGCCTGCTGATAGCGATCGGCCAGTGAACTGCCGGCGATAAGGGTGATCGGCGCCGTTTCACCCGGCATAAAGGTCTCTTTCATCAGCGCAACTTCATGACCAATCAACAGGCCGGAAAGAAACTCGCTGACCGATTCCCGCGGACGCGTGCCCAGCACATGGGCCGCGCGCACCTCAAACAGTCGGCTGAGAATGCTGCGGTCATTAGCGCCGGTTTCCAGCCCCTGACGGAACGCTTCGGCATCCGGCTGTTGTGCAGGTAAACCGGCACCCACCAGCGAATGATTGAGCAGAACATGGTGCAGTTCGCCGGTGATCACCGTACGAAAATCAACAATCTTGCCGCCATCTGCCCTTACCCATTTTGAGTGCGTGCCCGGCATCACGTAATGTGACGCGGGATGCCGTTGCGCGGCACCGAGCAACTGCGTTTCTTCGCCGCGCATCACATTGACGTTATCGCGGCGGTCGATGCTCAGCCCCGGCACAATCCAGGCGAGGCCATCCACCCTGGTCAGGCGCGACGCGATATCCGCCAGCGCGACCGGACAAGGCAGATAGGGCACGCTTAACCAGCCGGCGTTACTGCCCACCATGCCGGCCATCACCACCGGCACGTCGTCCACCGGCCAGCCTTCGGTCACGCGGGCAAAGACCTCTGCCGGCGTGCGGCCGTTCAGCCGGGTGATGCCGGATTCAGAACGACGTTCCTCCTGGCAGATGCCTTCACGGTAATACCAGGCACGCAGGTTGGTGGAACCCCAGTCGATAGCGATATAGCGGGTCACGTGATGTCCTTTAGTCGTCGGGTTGAACTGGCGATCATCGTCAGTGCCGCCTGTTCAGCCTCATCCGGCTTCTGATGGCGAATGGCGTCAAACAGCGCTTTATGCTCCTGCAATGTATTGGGCATATTGCCGCTATCAGGCATGTAAGTGCGTTCAAAAACCGCTAACTGCAGCGAACTGATGGCCACGCTAAGCTGCTGAAGCACCGGGTTATGCACCGATTCCAGCACCGCTTCGTGATAGCGAATATCGGCCTGATTAAAAGCTTCGCGGTCGCGGTGGTGCGTGACCATATCGTTCAGCGCCGCTTCGATGTTGGCTAAATCCCGCGAGGTGGCCCGCTCGGCAGACCAGCGCGCAATTTGCGGTTCCACCAGGTTGCGCACTTCGCTCATCGCGGCAATCAGGCGCGGATCCTGATCGTGCTTCAGCGACCATTGCAGCACGTCGCTGTCGAGGAAGTTCCACTGGCTGCGCGGGGTCACAAAGGCGCCGCGATAGCGTTTCATCTCTATCAGCCGCTTGGCCATCAGCGATCGGTACACTTCGCGAATGATATTGCGCGAGGTGCTGAACTGCTCGCAAAGCTCAGCTTCTGCCGGCAATGAGGCACCGGGCGCATATTTGCCCGCTACCACCTCTTCGCCGAGGGTCAGAATGATACGGTCCGTTTTGCTGAGGTCGTCTTTCATGATGTTCCATGGAGAATAGCGAAGGGGCCATTGTAGTACCCATAACTCAGGTTGTACTACAATCCAGATCACAAAACAGACAATCCACCCGAGGCAGATCGGGGGAAGCAGGAGAAATCAGGGAGGGATGCGAAGGAAGAGAAACGTCCCGGACTGGCCGGGACGCTGGGTCAGGCATTACAGCACAAACTTCTCGATGGCATAGGCCACGCCGTCTTCCAGGTTGGTTTTGGTGACAAACTGGGCGATAGCTTTGACCGATTCAATGCCATTTCCCATCGCCACGCCGGTGCCGGCAAATTCCAGCATCGCCATGTCGTTTTCCTGATCGCCGATGGCCATCACTTCATCACGGGACAGGCCGAGACGGTCGGCAAGCGCCTTAACGCCCGCGCCTTTATTCACCTTTTTATTCAGGATTTCAAGGTAGTAAGGCGAGCTTTTCATGATCGTCGCGCGCTCACGCGCTTCCTCCGGCAGGCGGGCAATGGCCTTGTCGAGGATTTCAGGCGGATCGATCATCATCACTTTCGGGAAGGTCATGCTGCTGTCCATCTCTTCAACCGCACGATAGTGCAGCGGAATGCCGGTCAGGAACGACTCATGCACGGTGAACGCGCTGATGTCTTTATTGGCGGTATACAGCTCGGATTTGGTCAGCGCCTGGAAGTGAACGCCCAGCTCACGCGCCAGCTTTTCAAAATAGAGGTAGTCATCGTGGGTTAACGTCGCTTCCGCCACGCACTCACCGGTAGCCGCCTGCTGAACCAGCGCGCCGTTATTAGTGATGCAGTATTGCCCTTCGTGCTGTAAATCCAGCTCCATCAGGTAACGCTGCACGCCGATAAACGGCCGGCCGGTGGCCAGCACCACAGAAACACCTTTCTCACGGGCGGCCTGAATCGCCTTTTTTACCCCAGGAGTCACTTCATGCTGTGGGTTTAGCAGGGTGCCATCCATATCAATCGCAATCAATTTTATTGCCATAACGTCCTCGTCAGCTAACGGTTTGCTTCATGCTAGCGCGATTCAGCTCGCATTGACCAGCCCGAACAAACGGCATATCGCTAAAACCCGTCGGGAACGGCACCTAAAGGCAAATTTATTCGATGTGTGGTTTTTGAACAAATGTGAGATGATAACCGAGCGTGACATTCAAGGAGGAAACAGAATGAATATTGTCATCGTCAGTAAAGATAGTTTTTTTATCTCGGGTGCAATCGGTCTTATCCAGGAAGCCTGGCTCCCGCAATATGAGGGAAATCCGGTGTTTTTGGTGGCGGATGCTAACAGAGAGTTACTCACAGCAAATATCATCCTCACCGATGAATTTAAGTTAATACCAGGTAAAAAATCTCGGGCAAAATCGCTTCAGGAATCAGAGGATCCGTCCAGGGAGCGTTGCCTGTCGATCTGGCTGGCCGCAGCGTGCCATGCAGAGAACCGTTCCTGCCAGCAACATAAATATCAGGTGACCCAACGTGATTCGAGGCAACGGCTGGTTGAACTGTTCAGCTATAAAAATGCCCGCGGTTCGGCTTCATCACCCTTTTACGATCCCCGCCATTGTGGCACCCAGGATCCGATTACCCTTAGCAAACAACAGGCTATGGTAGTCAAATATACGCGTCTGGGTCTGTCACTTACCGATATTTCGCGTCTGACCAGTCTGAGTGTCAAAACCATCAGCACCCATAAACGTGCGGTAATGCGTAAGCTCGGCATGAAAAATAACAGTGAGTTTTACCGTTATGCGTTAGTGGGGGGGAATCCGCCCTAGAGACGACAGCCATACAGCCATAAAAAAAGGCAGATCCTGGGATCTGCCTTTCTTGTGACTCAGTACGCGTTAAATATCGATGTTCGCTGCACGCAGCGCATTCTCTTCGATAAAGGCACGACGCGGTTCAACCGCATCGCCCATCAGCGTGGTAAACAGCTGGTCAGCGGCAATCGCATCTTTCACCGTCACACGCAGCATACGGCGGCTGTCTGGATCCATGGTGGTTTCCCACAGCTGCTCCGGGTTCATCTCACCCAGACCTTTGTAGCGCTGAACCGTCAGGCCACGACGTGACTCTTTCACCAGCCAGTCCATCGCCTGCTCGAAGCTCTCGATCGGCTGACGGCGCTCGCCACGTTCGATGAAGGCATCTTCTTCGATCAGGCCACGCAGTTTTTCACCCAGCGCGCAGATCTTACGGTATTCACCGCCGGAGACGAATTCGTTATCCAGAGGATAATCGGTGTCCACGCCGTGGGTACGGATGCGAACAATCGGCTCGAAGATATGCTGTTCCAGATTCTCACGCACCAGACCGCTGTAAGAGCTACCGTGCTGCTCTTTCTCGTTCAGCATCACAATCAGCCCGTCAATCCAGCTCTGTACCGTCGCCTGTTCAGACAGGTCGCTCAGCGTTGAGTGGTAGATCAGCGAGTTCAGCAGGGCTACCGGATAACGGCGCTCCATACGTTTGATCATTTTACGGGTGCTGTTGAATTCTGACACCAGCGTTTCCAGCGGCGCGCCGCCCAGTGCCGGTGCTTCGGCGTTGGTGTGCAGGGTTGCGCCATCCAGCGCGATCGCGATTTGGTACTGATCCATCGCGTCATCATCCTTGATGTACTGCTCCTGCTTGCCTTTCTTCACTTTGTACAGCGGTGGCTGGGCAATATAGACATGGCCACGCTCGATGATTTCCGGCATCTGGCGGTAGAAGAAGGTCAGCAGCAGCGTACGGATGTGCGATCCATCCACGTCGGCATCGGTCATGATGATGATGCTGTGATAACGCAGTTTGTCCGGGTTGTATTCGTCACGGCCGATGCCGCAGCCCAGCGCGGTGATCAGCGTGGCAACTTCCTGCGAGGCGAGCATCTTATCGAAGCGCGCTTTCTCAACGTTGAGGATTTTACCTTTCAACGGCAGGATCGCCTGGTTTTTACGGTTACGTCCCTGCTTGGCGGATCCGCCTGCAGAGTCACCCTCCACTAGGTAGATTTCGCACAGCGCCGGGTCACGCTCCTGACAGTCAGCCAGTTTGCCTGGCAGACCTGCCAGATCCAGCGCGCCTTTACGGCGGGTCATTTCACGCGCACGACGGGCCGCTTCACGGGCACGGGCCGCATCGATAATTTTACCGACCACGATTTTCGCATCGGTCGGGTTTTCCAGCAGGTATTCCGCCAGCAGTTCGTTCATCTGCTGCTCAACCGCTGTTTTCACCTCAGAAGAGACCAGCTTGTCTTTGGTCTGTGAGGAGAATTTCGGGTCCGGCACTTTCACCGATACCACCGCAATCAGGCCTTCACGGGCATCGTCACCGGTGGCGCTGACTTTCGCTTTCTTGCTGTAGCCTTCTTTATCCATGTAGGCGTTCAGCGTACGGGTCATCGCGGTACGGAAACCAACGAGGTGCGTGCCGCCATCGCGCTGTGGGATGTTGTTGGTGAAGCAGTAGATGTTTTCCTGGAAACCGTCGTTCCACTGCAGCGCCACTTCCACGCCAATGCCGTCTTTTTCCGTCGAGAAATAGAAGACATTCGGGTGAATCGGGGTTTTGTTCTTGTTCAGGTACTCAACGAACGCCTTGATGCCGCCTTCGTAGTGATAGTGATCCTGACGAGCATCACGCTTGTCTTCCAGCTTGATCGACACGCCGGAGTTCAGGAACGACAGCTCACGCAGACGCTTGGCGAGGATTTCATATTCGAAATCGGTCACGTTGGTGAAGGTCTGATGGCTTGGCCAGAAACGTACGCGGGTACCGGTCAGATCGGTTTCACCAGTCACGTGCAGTGGCGCCTGTGGCACGCCATGAACGTAAATCTGATTGTGAACCTTGCCTTCGCGGCGAATGGTCAGCTCCAGCTTTTCAGACAGGGCGTTAACCACTGACACGCCGACGCCGTGCAGACCACCGGAAACTTTATAGGAGTTGTCATCAAATTTACCGCCTGCGTGCAGCACGGTCATGATCACTTCTGCCGCAGAAATGCCTTCTTCTTCATGGATGCCGGTAGGAATACCACGGCCATCATCCTGAACGGATACGGAGTTATCCGCATGAATAGTCACCAGAATATCTTTACAGTGACCGGCGAGTGCTTCGTCGATAGCGTTATCCACGACCTCGAATACCATGTGATGCAGACCGGTGCCGTCATCCGTATCGCCGATATACATACCCGGGCGCTTGCGTACTGCATCAAGCCCTTTAAGAACTTTGATACTTGAGGAGTCATAAGAATTCGACATCAACGTTTCTCGCTCGTTTAATCTTCAGGTTGAACCGCTATTTTACCTTGTTCCACGTGGAACATCTTGCCCTTTTCGTCAGTCATGTCGAACACGTGTTCGGCACTGATTGCACTAACAAAAACCTGGGCATGCGTGGCTTTCAGACGGGAGGCTAACAACTGTCGCCGCGTCTCATCCAGCTCGGAGGCAAAATCATCTATCAGATACAGGCAGCGTCGCCCATTCTGTCGGGTGAGAAACTCACCCTGCGCCAGTCTCAGGGCGCACATCAGCAGCTTTAACTGGCCGCGTGACAGTAAATCTTCAACCGGCGTCCCGTCGGCACGGATTCGGAAATCCGCTTTGTGCGGGCCGCTGGCGGTGTAAGTCAGTGCCCGATCGCGTTCAAACTGGCGTTCGAGCAGTTCGCCGTACTCCGTCTCTTTGTCCCAGCCGCGCTGGAAAGAGAAGGTCAGCTTAAATTCAGGTAAAAACTGCGCGCAGGTGGCGTTGATATCTTCGGCAATGGCGTCGCTGTAGGCGGCTCGCCAGCGGCTGATCTGCTCAGCAAGGGGAACCAGCTCCTGATCCCAGGCGCGGATTTGCTGATAGCGTGACACCTGACGCAAGGCGGCATTGCGCTGTTTCATCAGCCTGCGCAGGTTGCTCCAGGCGGTAAAGAAGCCGGGTTCATTATGAAAACAGCCCCAGTCGATGTAGGCGCGACGGTATTTCGGCCCGCCGTTAAGCAGCGTAAAACCTTCCGGCGTGATCAGCTGCATCGGCAGCATCTGCGCCAGCTCGGCGACTTTATGGCCGTCGCTGCCGTCGATGCGCACCTTGCTGTCTCCGGCGCGATTCTTGGTCAGACCGACCGAGATTTCGCGCTCGGCGCCTTCAATACGCCCGTGCAGGACAAACGCATCCTGTTCGTGGCGGATAACCCGTCCTGCCTGCAGGCTGCGAAACGCGCGACCGTGGCCAAGCGTATAGATCGCTTCCAGCACGCTGGTTTTGCCACTGCCGTTCGCGCCCACCAGAAAGTTAAAGCCGGGTGCCAGCGCCAGATCCGCATTTTCGATATTACGAAAGTCTTTGATAAGCAGGCGGGTTAAAGCCATACAGACGGAATTCCAAAACAGGCGATGATAAAGCCGCATCCTGCCCTTTTTTTACGACAGGCCAGGGCGTCAACGGCGCAGTCAGTTTGCACCCGACCAGCGCGGAGCCGCCGCAGCGTACTAAAGTAGGTGAGGGCGGCGAGCACTGCCCGGGCGCAAAATGACAAGTAAGTTAGCCCGATAGTCTACTACAACCGCATTGGCATGACGACGTAGGCCGCGCTCTGGCTGGCTGCATCTTCAATCTGTACGCTGGAAACGGAGTCGGTCAGCAGCAGGCGCACATTTTCACACTTCAGCGCATTGAGCACGTCCAGTACGTAGCTGACGTTAAAACCAATTTCCATATCGGTGCCGCCGTAGGTGACATCCAGCATCTCTTCCGCTTCTTCCTGTTCCGGGTTGTTCGCGGTAATTTTCAGCTGATTTTCGCTGACATACAGACGAACCCCGCGGAACTTCTCGTTAGAGAGGATCGCCGCACGGGCAAAAGCTTGCTTAAGAATGTCGCAACCGGCATCCAGCGTTTTGTCCGGGTTCTTCGGCAATACGCGACGATAATCCGGGAAACGTCCATCAACCAGCTTGGAGGTGAAGATAAAGTCGCCGACATGCGCACGAATATTGTTGCTGCCGATCTGCACCTGCAGTGGCGTATCGCCACCATCCAGCAGACGCACCAGCTCAATCACGCCTTTACGCGGCACGATCACCGAATGGCTCGGCAGTTGCTGACCGACCGGCATCGAACAGACCGCCAGACGGTGACCATCGGTGGCCACGGTACGCAGCTCTTCACCTTCGGTTTCAAACAGCATGCCGTTCAGGTAGTAACGCACATCCTGATGCGCCATCGAGAACTGGGTCGCTTCGATCAGACGCTTCAGCGTGGCCTGCGGCAGCGTAAATTCCACTTCGCTGGTCCAGTCATCCAGATTCGGGAAGTCGCTGGCCGGCAGTGTGGAAAGCGAGAAACGGCTGCGGCCGGAGCGCACCAGCATTCTTTCGCCGTCCAGCATCACGGTAATCTCCGCGCCTTCAGGCAGGCCACGGCAGATATCGAAAAACTTACGGGCTGGCACCGTCGTGGCGCCAGGTTCGTGTTCCTGTGTCAGCGCGACACGGGCCACCATTTCCATCTCCAGATCCGTGCCGGTCAGCAACAGGCTGCCTTCATTGACCTGTAACAGCAGGTTGCCGAGGATAGGTAAGGTCGGCCGTCCGCCCAGTGGGCTGCTGACCTGCTGTAATGGCTTGAGTAAATGCTCGCGTTCTACAATAAATTTCATAGCGTCAGGAAGATAATGTTCTGATTAGATTTGAGAAATCTTCTTTAATATCGTGACTTTCTTCACGCAGCTGCTCGATTTTACGACAGGCATGCAGCACCGTGGTATGGTCACGACCCCCGAAAGCATCACCGATTTCCGGTAAACTGTGGTTGGTCAATTCTTTCGCCATTGCCATCGCCATCTGGCGTGGGCGGGCCACCGAGCGGGAACGCCGCTTGGAGAGCAAATCAGCCACTTTGATTTTGTAATACTCTGCCACTGTCTTCTGGATGTTGTCGATGGTGACCAACTTCTCCTGAAGTGCCAGCAGATCGCGCAGAGCTTCCCGCACAAAATCAATGGTAATCGCCCGGCCGGTAAAGTTGGCGTTGGCAATCACGCGGTTCAACGCGCCTTCTAACTCACGCACGTTGGATCGTAAACGCTTGGCAATAAAGAAAGCCACTTCACCCGGCAGGCGGATGTCGTTTTCATCGGCTTTTTTCATCAGGATCGCCACGCGCGTTTCCAGTTCTGGCGGCTCGATCGCCACGGTCAGTCCCCAGCCAAAGCGCGACTTCAGACGATCTTCCACACCGTTGATCTCTTTCGGATAGCGATCCGAGGTCAGAATGATCTGTTGGTTGCCTTCCAGCAACGCATTAAAGGTGTGGAAAAACTCTTCCTGAGATCGTTCTTTATTGGCAAAGAACTGAATGTCATCGATCAGCAACGCATCGACCGAACGGTAGTAGCGTTTGAACTCTTCAATGGCGTTGTTCTGCAGCGCCTTGACCATGTCCTGTACAAAGCGCTCGGAGTGCATGTAAACCACTTTGGCATTGGGTTTACGCGCCATGATGCCGTTACCTACCGCGTGCAACAGGTGGGTTTTACCCAGACCGGTGCCGCCATAGAGGAATAAAGGGTTATAAGCGCCGCCAGGATTGTCCGCCACCTGACGCGCAGCCGCACGGGCTAACTGGTTTGATTTACCTTCAACGAAGTTATCAAAGTTGTGCTTGGTGTTGACGTTCGAGCGATAAGAGAGCTCCGCCGGTGCCGGCATGCTGTCCCAGCTTGGGCGGGTATGCACGGGGCGTGAACCCTGCACCGGTGCACTGGCATGGGCGCTGGCCATCACCGGCTGGCTGATCTGACGTGTCACCGGCTTGCTGCCCACTTCAAAACGCAGCAACGGCACATCCGTGCCGCAGAAATCATTCAGCAGGCCATTAATATTATTGAGGTATTTATCCCGAACCCAATCGAGTACAAACCGGTTTGGTGCATACAAGGCCAACGTGTTGTCGTTCAATTCGGCCTGCAGTGGGCGTATCCACATGCTGAATTCGGTGGCAGGTAGTTCATCCTGCAAACGGGCAAGACACTGTTGCCATAGCGTAAGTGACACGGCGGACTCCACTCGAAAAAATTCGATAAGAAAAAAGGCGCTGAAGCGATAAATTCATCATTGTTGACGCATGCAGATGACGCACATACGAACCGCTGTCCGCGGTTATCCCGCCATCGATCGACCCGGAGGATCGCAAACGGAAGGGCGGATCATAGCGTAAAGCGAAGCAGAGATCTTCACTTTCTACACAGTTTTGATCCAATTTATCCACAGGCCATCGCTGCGGGGATAAGTTTACGCTCTCGTGCTCAAAAGGCATTCAGGATCGTCTGCATTCATCGAATTTTAAAGCGCCCGTCACGTTATTGTCGCAAGCCTGATGTAAGGGATCGCAAGAAGATCCTGAACGATCCTTGCGCTTTATAGCAGAGGCCGTATAATTCTCGCCCCGACGCGTAGCGCTCTGGCCCGTACCGGCTGGTTTTGCGGTCGACCGGGACATCCAGACGCGGCTTTTAACGCGAAGTAAATTGACTCCGGACTGTACAATTATTACAATCCCGCCTCTTTATTAAAGACACACTGAGGCGTCGGTCGGTTTTCTGACCATCAAAACGCGTCACCCAGTGAAAATTTTCCAAGTTTAGGTAGAAATCGCCATGAAACGCACTTTTCAACCGTCCGTACTGAAGCGTAACCGTTCACACGGTTTCCGTGCTCGTATGGCAACAAAAAATGGTCAACAGGTTCTGGCACGTCGTCGTGCTAAAGGCCGTTCACGCCTGACCGTTTCTAAGTAATAAAAGCTAACCGCTCAGTGGTTAAGCTCGCATTTCCCAGGGAGTTACGTTTGTTAACTCCCACTCATTTCACTTTCGTCTTCCAGCAGCCACAAAGAGCTGGCACGCCGCAAATTACTATTCTCGGCCGCCTGAACTCGCTGGGGCATCCCCGCATCGGTCTTACCGTCGCAAAAAAACACGTCAAACGCGCGCATGAACGCAACCGGATCAAGAGATTGACCCGCGAGAGTTTTCGCCTGCGTCAACATGAACTTCCAGCAATGGATTTCGTGATCGTGGCGAAAAAAGGCGTGGCTGACCTGGATAACCGTGCGCTGACGGAAGCGTTGGAGAAACTATGGCGTCGTCACTGTCGCCTGGCTCGCGGCTCCTGATAGCGGTCATCCGCGTGTATCAACGCGCGATTAGTCCGCTTTTAGGACCCCACTGTCGCTTCCATCCCACCTGTTCTCAATACGGTATTGAGGCATTGCGCAGGTTTGGGGTGATAAAAGGCAGTTGGTTAACGATGAAACGCGTATTAAAATGCCACCCCTTGAACCCGGGTGGCGACGATCCGGTGCCGCCAAAAACCGACGATAACAGAGAACATTAACGATGGATTCGCAACGCAATCTTTTTCTCATCGCTTTTCTGTTCGTGTCTTTTATGATCTGGCAAGCCTGGCAGACGGACCACGCTCCGCAGCCTGTGCAGACTCAGACCACACAAAACACGACCAGCGCAGCCGGTGATGCCGCAAACCAGGGCGTACCTGCCAGCGGACAGGGCAAAACGATCACCGTTAAGACTGATGTCCTGACATTACATATCAACACCCGTGGTGGCGATATCGAGCAGGCACAGCTGCTGACTTACCCGGATAAACTGGGTTCTTCTCAGCCATTCCAGCTGCTGGAAACCAACCCAGGTTTTCTGTATCAGGCTCAGAGCGGTCTGACCGGTCGTAACGGCCCGGACAACCCGGCTAACGGCGCGCGTCCACTGTTCACCACCACTCAGGATAGCTTTGAGATGGCGGACGGCCAGAGCGAACTGCGTATCCCGATGACCTACACTGCGGAAAACGGCGCAACCTACACCAAAACCTTCGTACTGAAGCGCGGTGAGTTTGCGATCAACGTGGATTATCAGGTTAACAACACCACCCAGCAGCCGCTGGAAGTGGCGATGTTCGGTCAGCTGAAGCAGACCATCGACCTGCCAAAACACCGCGATACCGGCAGTAATAATTTTGCGTTGCACACTTTCCGTGGCGCGGCTTACTCCAGCAGTGAGACCAACTACGAGAAGTACAAGTTTGATAAAATCAGCGATAACGAAAACCTGAGCACCACCACCAACAACGGTTGGGTGGCGATGCTTCAGCAATACTTCGCGACGGCCTGGGTGCCACGCACCAACGGCACCAATACGCTTTACACCAGTAACCTGGGTAACGGTATTGCGGCTATCGGCTACAAATCTGCACCGGTCACTATCGCCCCTGGCGCGCAGCAGAATCTGGCTGCCACCCTGTGGGTTGGACCGGAAATTCAGGACAAGATGGCCGCTATCGCGCCGCATCTGGACCTGACCGTGGATTATGGCTGGTTGTGGTTTATCTCGCAGCCGCTGTTCAAACTGCTGAAATTCCTGCACAGCTTTATCGGTAACTGGGGCTTCTCCATTATCGTTATCACCTTTATCGTTCGTGGCATCATGTACCCGCTGACTAAAGCGCAGTACACCTCCATGGCGAAAATGCGCATGCTGCAGCCGAAGATTCAGGCAATGCGTGAGCGTATCGGTGAAGATAAGCAGCGTATGAGCCAGGAAATGATGGCGCTGTACAAAGCAGAGAAAGTGAACCCATTGGGTGGCTGTCTGCCGCTGGTTATCCAGATGCCAATCTTCCTGGCGCTGTATTACATGCTGATGGGCTCGATTGAACTGCGTCATGCGCCGTTTGCACTGTGGATCCATGACCTGTCTGCACAGGACCCGTACTACATCCTGCCGATCCTGATGGGCGTAACGATGTTCTTCATTCAGAAGATGTCGCCGACCACCGTGACCGACCCGATGCAGCAGAAGATCATGACCTTTATGCCGGTGATCTTCACCGTGTTCTTCCTGTGGTTCCCGTCTGGTCTGGTGCTGTACTACATCGTCAGTAACCTGGTCACCATTATCCAGCAGCAGCTGATTTATCGCGGCCTGGAAAAACGTGGCTTACACAGCCGTGACAAGAAGAAAGCATAAGTTTCACTAAAAGATGCTTCACCCGGAGGATTTCTCATTGCAGCCAATACGCGGGCAGTGAGAAAGAGGAAGGGTGTACTATAAGGCGGTCACTGACCGCCTTATTTTTTTGCCAAAAAAAGAGAGCCGAATATGAGTCATAGCGAGACTATCGTCGCCCAGGCGACGCCGCCAGGCCGCGGTGGTGTGGGCATCCTGCGCATTTCCGGCAGCAAAGCCGCTGAGGTTGCTCAGGCACTGCTGGGCAAGCTGCCTAAACCCCGCTACGCCGACTATCTGCCCTTCCGTGATACCGACGGGAAAGCGCTGGACCAGGGCATTGCGCTGTGGTTCCCAGGCCCGAACTCCTTTACCGGCGAAGATGTGCTGGAACTGCAGGGTCATGGCGGCCCGGTGATCCTCGACCTGCTGCTTAAGCGCATTGTCGCCATGCCTGGCCTGCGTATCGCCCGTCCCGGCGAATTCTCAGAACGCGCCTTCCTCAATGACAAGCTGGACCTCGCGCAGGCTGAGGCGATTGCCGACCTGATTGATGCCAGTTCTGAACAGGCGGCGCGCTCGGCGCTGAACTCCCTTCAGGGGGCGTTTTCGCTGCGCGTTAACCATCTTGTGGAAGCACTTACTCACCTGCGAATCTACGTCGAAGCGGCTATCGACTTCCCTGATGAGGAGATCGACTTCCTGTCAGACGGCAAAATCGAAGCGCAGCTGGAACAGGTGATTGCCGATCTGGATGGCGTGCGGGCCGAAGCGCGTCAGGGCAGCCTGCTGCGGGAAGGCATGAAGGTGGTGATCGCCGGTCGCCCCAATGCCGGTAAGTCCAGCCTGCTGAATGCGCTGGCAGGCCGTGAGGCGGCGATTGTGACCGATATCGCCGGTACCACCCGCGACGTGCTGCGCGAGCACATCCATATTGACGGTATGCCGCTGCATATCATTGATACCGCCGGACTGCGCGAAGCCAGCGACGAAGTTGAGCGCATCGGCATCGAACGTGCGTGGAACGAGATCGAACAGGCAGATCGCGTGCTGTTTATGGTTGACGGCACCACCACCGGCGCCACCGAGCCTGCCGAAATCTGGCCAGACTTTATTGCCCGTTTACCCGCGACTTTGCCGATCACCGTGGTGCGTAACAAAGCGGACGTCACCGGCGAGGCGCAAGGTCTGACGGAAGTGAATGGCCACTCACTTATTCGGCTATCGGCCCGCACCGGCGACGGCATTGACGTGCTGCGCAACCATCTGAAAGAGAGCATGGGCTTCTCCGGCAACATGGAAGGCGGCTTCCTGGCGCGTCGTCGTCACCTGCAGGCGCTTGAGTTAGCAGCTACTCACTTACTCCAGGGAAGAGAGCAGCTGCTGGGCGCCCGTGCTGGCGAACTGCTGGCGGAAGAGCTGAGAGTGGCGCAACAGGCGTTAAGCGAAATCACCGGCGAGTTTACCTCCGATGATTTGCTGGGCCGCATCTTCTCCAGCTTCTGCATCGGTAAATAAATCAAAGGGGAAACGCCCGTTTCCCCTCTTTTCTCTGCAAAACGTCCAATGCTGCTCAGCTAGCGCCAAAAACATGATCTTAATCTGAAAGTCTGCACTTCCACGTAAAGTGAGGTGATATTTGCTAAGAAAATTCTTACAATAGCCCCGATGATTTTCCGACCATTTTCACGGAGCGACAGATGGCCAGTCATTTTGCACGCCGCACCCTTACCCAGGGTCTCCCCTCGGTACAGCGACTCTCACAACCCCTGCTTGATTTCTCCAGCACGCTGGCTGAAAAGCGCCGTGTGCGTTATCTGGCAGCCCGCGCGTTGCTGGCTGACCTGATGCTGCGCGTTTATGGCCTTTCACAGCTGCCGGAAATGACGCTAAGCGCATGTGGCCGCCCGGTGTTTGCCGACCCCGATCTTCCTGACTTCAGCCTGGCCTATGCCGGTAACATTATTGGCGTCCTGCTGGCAGAAGATGGCGGTCATGCCGGGCTGGGCATTGAAATTGTCCGTGCGCACAGCAGGCAAACGCAGGAGCAGTATCTGCAAGGCCTCTCTTCCGGTGAACGCGCCTGGATTAATGCGCAAACCGACCCCAGCGAAGCCGCTATCCAGCTGTGGGCAATGCGTAAAAGCCTGATGAAGCTGACCGGGGTGAAAGAAGGCAGCAGCGAGTCATTGCGGCTGCATCCCGCCTCTGGCCGCTTACGCTCGCTGGAGTATCCCGATATTCAGGCGGTTTCCGACGTGGAACCCTTATTGATCTGGTCCTGTGCGTTGTCACCCGGCAACGAGCGTTTGCATCTTTGGGAGTCTGACGAAGAGAAGAACTGGACGCGACTGCAGGATATTCAGGTCAACAAACCGGCGATGGGCCAACGCATGCTGCGTCTGACCAGCCTGCCAGCAGAGAAAGTGTTTCAGGGATAGGCACGGGAAACGCGGCGAACGCCGGCGTTGAGAAAGCCACAGGCCAGCCGGAGCTGGCCTGCTTAACGCGATTAATGCGCGTCGATAAACACGATTTTCAGCACAAACAGCAGCGCGACAACCACCACGCAGGGGCTGATTTCACGCCAGCGACCGGTGCCAAACTTCATCACGCAGTAAGAGATAAAGCCTAACGCAATCCCTTCGGTAATGGAGAAGCTGAAGGGCATCATCACCGCCGTGACGAAGGCCGGAACGGCTTCGGTCAGGTCATCCCACTTCACGCGCGCCAGGCTTGAGCTCATCAGCACGCCAACATAAATCAGCGCACCCGCCGCCGCATAGGCTGGAACCATGCCCGCCAGCGGTGACAGGAACATCACCAGCAGGAACAGGATCCCGGTCACCACCGCCATTAACCCGGTACGGCCCCCGATGGAAACACCGGATGAGCTTTCGATATAGGCCGTCACGGAAGAAGTGCCGATATAAGAACCGGCCACCGAGCTGATGCTGTCAACGAACAGCGCCTGCTTCATGCGTGGGAAGGTGCCTTTCTCATCGGTCAGACCCGCTTTATCGGTGACGCCAATCAGCGTACCGGAGGAGTCGAACAGGTTAACCAGCATAAAGGAGAAGATGATGCCGGCCATGCCAACGTTCAGCGATCCGGCCAGGTCCACCTGACCGACAATCGAGGTGATGCCGGTTGGGGCGGAGAAGACGCCGCCGTATTTCACATCACCAATCGCCAGACCAATCAGCGTAGTCACCACAATCGACACCAGCACCGCGATATGAATATTGCGGGAAGCCAGAATGGCGATAATAAAGAAGCCCAGCGCACCCAGCAGCACGCTGTGTGAGGTCAGGTTACCGACCGCCACCAGCGTATCTTTGTTGGAAACGATGATGCCGGCATTTTTCAGGCCGATCATCGCAATAAACAGACCGATACCGGCGGTGATCCCCACGCGCAGGCTGGCAGGAATATTGGCAATCATCCAGTAGCGGACGCGGAAAATGGTCAGCAGCAGCAGGCCAACCGCGCCCCAGAAGATGGCGCCCATACCCACCTGCCAGGAGATGCCCATCGCACCGACCACAACGAAAGCAAAGAAGGCATTCAGGCCCATTGCCGGCGCAAGTGCCACCGGCAGGTTAGCGACCAGGCCCATCAGGATGCTGCCGAACGCGGCAATCAGACAGGTGGTGACAAACACCGCCTGGGTGTTCATGCCCGCCACACCGAGGATCTGTGGGTTCACAAAAACGATATACACCATCGTCAGGAAAGTGGTGATACCTGCAATCACTTCGGTACGGACGGTCGTGCCGTGTTCCTGCAGTTTAAAGATCCGCTGTAGTAGGCCTGGATTAGTCATTATGTGATTCCAAAACGGAGAAAAGTTGTCGACGGCTATCCTAACCTAAAATTCTGATTTTGGGAGCTAACCGACAGGTTTTTTCGCAACCGGTTGCGCCGCGTTTTACAGACGTTCACAACCACTAACTGGAATTGACATTTCTCAGTCGCAATTCAGCCGCAGGTAAGTCAAAGTGGAGCGACCGTAAAAAAACTCAGGGAGACACCGATGACTGTTGGCTGTGTATTTTTTGATTGCGACGGAACGCTGGTGGACAGTGAACTGCTTTGTACCCAGGCCTACGTGAATACCTTCGCGCAGTTTGGCGGCGACCTTTCACTGCAGGAGATGTTTGAAAAGTATAAAGGCGTCAAGCTGTACGACATTATTGCCGAGGTGTGCGCCGGGCATCATCTCAGCGTCAGCAAAGAGGAGTTCGAACCGGCGTACCGCAAAGAAGTGGCGCGGCTGTTCGATCTGGAACTGAAGCCGATCGCCGGCGCAAAAGCGCTGCTTGAGCAGATCACCGTGCCGATGTGCGTGGTATCCAACGGGACGGTGCCAAAAATGCAGCACTCGCTGGGGCTGACGGAGATGCTGCCGTGGTTTACCGATCGCCTTTACAGCGGCTATGACATTGGCAGCTGGAAACCCGATCCGGAATTGATGTACCACGCCGCCCGCGAGATGAACGTTCCCATCGGGCAGTGCATTCTTATTGATGACTCTGAAGCGGGAGCGAAGGCCGGTATTGCGGCAGGCATTCCGGTGTTTTACTTCTGCGCGGATGCGCATAATAAGCCGCTGGATCACCCTTTGGTCACCCCTTTCACCGAGATGGCCGAACTGCCTGCACTGTGGCGGGCAAAAGGCTGGAACATCACCCGCTAAGCGGCGTCAGGGGCGAATCTCTTCGCCCCTGAGCCGATCAGCCAATCGCGCCCAGCGAATCCTCCGTGCCCTGCTTTTTGGGCAGCAGGAACAGGGTGGCGAAGATATCCAGCAGGTAAATCAGCGCCAGCAGGGTAATTGCGGCGGTAAACGACAGGTGGATCACCAGCAGACCAATCACCAGTGGGCCAAAGCCGCCCACGCCACGGCCGAGGTTGAACAACACGTTCTGCGCCGTTGCCCGCACCTTCGCCGGGTAGGTGTCCGAAATCAGAGCACCGTAACCGCCAATCATCCCGTTCACAAACATCCCCATCACCGCACCGGTAAACAGCATCACGGTCGGGTCGCGCAGCTGCGCATACACGATCACCATAATCACCGCACCAAACTGGTAAAGCAGGAAAATCTTCCAGCGCGCGAAGCGGTCCGCCAGCACGCCAAACAGCCAGATGCCAAAGGTCATGCCGATCACCGTCACCGCTGTCCACAGCCCTGACTTGGTCAGTGAGAAGCCGAAATTGCTGGAAAGGTAGCTTGGCATCCAGATCATCAGGCCGTAATAGCCAAAATTCTGCACCGAGCAGAGGATGAAAATCCCCAGACTGGCTTTGGCGGTCGCGCGATCCTTGACCAGCAGCTTAAGCCTTGCTGAGAACGAAAGGCCCTGATTCACATCCACATGTTGGGTAAATCCCGCCGGTTCGCCCATGCCACGGCGGATAATAAAGGAGGCGAAAGCCGGCAGTAACCCGACCAGGAACATGCCGCGCCAGCCAATGTAGCCCAGCAGGAACGGGGTGATAAATGCCGCCAGTAACACGCCCAGCTGCCAGCCGATACCGACCCAGGCCGACGCGCGGTTACGCTTGTTGGCAGGCCAGGCTTCGGCAATCAGCGCCATGCCAATGCCGAATTCCCCGCCCAGCCCGACGCCCGCTAAGGTGCGGTAGGCCAGCAGATCCCAGTAACCCTGCGCCACCGCGCACAGGCCGGTGAACACTGAGAACATCAGGATGGTATAGGTCAGTACGCGGATGCGTCCAAAGCGATCGCTCAGGTGGCCGAAGATAATGCCGCCCAGTACCGCGCCAATCAGCGTCCAGGTCACCAGTGAGCCCGCCTGCGAAGGGCTGAGCGCCAGTGAAATTGAGATGGCGGGCAGCATAAAGCCCAGAATCAGCAGATCGAAGCCGTCCATTGCATAGCCGCTGATCGCCGCCAGCATGGCCTTGCCCGGAGTAGCGCCCTTTACGGGCGTCTTTGAAATCATGAGTGTTCCCTGCCAGAAATAAAGTGCGGCAAGTATAAGTAGGCAGGCGGTCACATTCCAGACGAAAAGTCGCCGGCAGGATCAACGGGCCGGACTCAGCCGGCCAGTGGAGAACATCAGGTGGGGGAATTACTGCCTTCGTCGTCGCCGGTTAACAGCTTATCGAGCTCGTCACCGCCAACGTGGCGGAAATCCTGCCCTTTAACGAAGTAGAAGATGATTTCGCAGATATTCTGACAACGATCGCCGATACGCTCGATGGCGCGGGCGCAGAATAACGCGGTCAGCACGCTGGGAATGGTGCGCGGATCTTCCATCATATAGGTCATCAGCTGACGCACGATGCCCTCATACTCCTGATCGACCTTCTTGTCTTCACGGTAGATCTCAATCGCCGCGCCCAGATCCATCCGCGCAAAGGCATCCAGCACATCATGCAGCATCTGAATGGTGTGGTGACCCAGTGACTCCAGGCTGACCAACAGCGGCTTGTGATGCTGACCGAACTTCTCCAGCGCGGTGCGGCTGATCTTCTCGGCCACATCACCAATGCGTTCCAGCTCGGAGATGGTTTTGATGATCGCCATCACCAGACGCAGATCGCTGGCGGTGGGCTGACGTTTGGCGATGATGCGCACGCAGGCTTCATCAATCGACACTTCCATCATGTTGACCTTCTGGTCACCATCAATCACCTGCTTCGCCAGCTCGCCATCCTGGTTGTGCATCGCTTTGATGGCGTCCATCAGTTGCTGCTCAACCATGCCGCCCATGGTCATCACCTGGGTACGGATATGCTCCAGCTCGGCGTTAAACTGCCCGGAGATATGTTTATTCAGATTCAGGTTATCCATCGTACTCTCCAGTCAACTCAACCGTAACGGCCGGTAATGTAGTCTTCAGTTTGTTTCTGATGCGGCTTGGTAAACAGCGTGTCAGTATCGCTGAATTCAATCAGTTCGCCCAGATACATAAAGGCCGTGTGATCGGAACAGCGTGCAGCCTGCTGCATGTTGTGCGTCACGATAACCACGGTGTAATCCTGCTTTAATTCGGTGATCAGCTCTTCAATGCGGCCGGTCGAGATCGGATCCAGCGCCGAGCAGGGTTCATCCAGCAGCAGCACCTCCGGGCGAATGGCAATGCCCCGCGCGATGCACAGACGCTGTTGCTGACCACCCGACAGGCTGTAGCCACTCTGGTGCAGCTTGTCTTTGGTTTCTGTCCACAGCGCGGCCTTGGTCAGCGCCCACTGTACGCGCTCATCCATATCCGCGCGGGACAATTTTTCAAACAGGCGCACGCCAAAGGCGATGTTGTCATAAATCGACATCGGGAACGGCGTCGGCTTCTGGAACACCATTCCGACCCGGGCACGCAGCAGCGCGATATCCTGGCTGGCGGTGAGAATGTTTTCGCCATCCAGCATGATCTCGCCTTCTGCCCGCTGTTCCGGGTAGAGCGAGAACATCTTGTTAAAGGTACGCAGCAGGGTGGACTTGCCACAGCCTGACGGGCCGATAAACGCCGTGACCTGGTTTTTCGCGATATCCAGATTGATGTTTTTCAGCGCATGAAATTTCCCGTAGTAGAAGTTCAAATCACGAACCTGAATCATCTTACTTGAGGTGTTGTCAGCCATTCTCTTTCTCGCTTATTCACGCCGCCGCAGCCGCGCTTAAGTAATTAATGTTTGCCCTTGGCAAAAACGACGCGCGCCAGGATGTTCAGCAACAGCACGCAGAGGGTAATCAGCAGCACGCCCGCCCAGGCCAGACTCTGCCATTCGGCAAACGGGCTCATGGCGAATTTAAAGATGGTCACCGGCAGGTTGGCCAGCGGCTGCATCATGTCAGTACTCCAGAACTGGTTGGAGAGTGAGGTGAACAGCAGCGGTGCCGTTTCGCCCGCAATACGGGCAATCGCCAACAGTACGCCGGTCAGAATGCCGGAAACGGAGGCTTTCAGGGTGATCGCCGAGATCATCTTCCACTTCGGCGTGCCCAGCGCGTACGCCGCTTCACGCAGGCTGTCAGGCACCAGTCGCAGCATGTTTTCCGTGGTGCGGATAACAATCGGGATCTGCAGCAGTGCCAGTGCAACCACACCTGCCCAGCCAGAGAAGTGCTGCATCTTAGCCACAACCAGCGTGTAGACAAACAGACCGACCACAATCGAAGGAGCAGACAGCAGGATGTCGTTAATAAAACGGATCACCTCGGCCAGCCAGGATTTGCGGCCATATTCGGCGAGATAAACCCCGGCCATAATGCCCAGCGGCGTGCCGATCACCGTGGACCATAAGATTAACAGTCCGCTACCGGCGATGGCGTTGGCCAGGCCGCCACCGGCGGTATTTGGCGGCGGCGTATTCTCGGTAAACAGCGACAGCGTCATGCCATCCACGCCACGAGTGACGGTGGCAAACAGGATCCACACCAGCCAGAACAGGCCAAAGGCCATGGTCAGCATCGACAGCGCCAGCGCGATGCGGTTTTTCATTCGACGCCACGCCTGCATTTTGCGGCGGGATGCGTCCAGTTCGGCGCGAGACTGCATTTCCATGGTGGTCATGTGCGCGCTCCTTCACTTTTTGCCAGGCGCAAAATCATCAGTTTTGAGCAGGCCAGCACGATAAAGGTAATCACAAACAGGATCAGGCCCAGCTCCATCAGCGCGGCGGTATGCACGCCGGATTCCGCTTCAGCAAATTCGTTCGCCAGCGCGGAGGTAATACTGTTGCCCGGCATAAACAGCGACGGGCTGTCGAGCTGGTAGGTGTTACCGATGATAAAGGTCACCGCCATGGTTTCACCCAGCGCACGCCCCAAACCGAGCATCACGCCGCCAATCACGCCGTTTTTGGTGAACGGCAGCACCACGCGCCAGATCACTTCCCAGGTGGTGCAACCGATGCCGTAAGCCGACTCTTTCATCATCACCGGCGTTTGTTCAAACACATCGCGCATCACAGACGCGATGTACGGGATGATCATGATCGCCAGGATAATCCCGGCAGCCAGAATACCAATACCAAATGCCGGACCCGAGAACAGCGTACCGACGATGGGAATGTTCGCCATCAGGTCGCCCAACGGGGTCTGGAAGTAGGTGGCAAACAGCGGCGCAAAAATAAACAGGCCCCACATGCCGTAGACAATGCTGGGGATCGCCGCCAGCAGCTCAATCGCCGTGCCCAGCGGGCGGCGCAGCCAGTTCGGTGCCAGTTCAGTCAGGAACAGGGCGATACCAAAGCTGACCGGAACGGCAATAATCAGCGCGATAATCGAGGTCACAACGGTGCCGTAAATCGGTACCAGCGCACCAAATTGTTCGTTGGGTGCATCCCAGGTTTTGGTCCACAGGAACGAGAAACCAAATTTCTCAATGCTGGGCCAGGAAGAGATGATCAGAGAGACAATAATGCCACCGAGCAGCAGCAGCACGATCAGCGCAGCCAGTTTTACCAGCGCACCGAAAATGATGTCACCCTGCTTGCCGGGGGCTTTGAATGTCGGCTTGGTTGCAGCCATAGAGTTCTCGATGTTGAAAGTGTAGGGGCGGCACGACGGTGCCACCCGAGGGAACGGGCCGGAGTGCTCCGGCCCCTACAACAGCTTAGTACAGTGCTTTACCGGAGCTGTCTTTCACGTTGGTTTTCCAGGCGGCACGGATCTGCTCAACTACCGAGTCTGGCAGCGCAGCATAGTCCAGGCTGTTGGTGGTTTTGCCGCCGTTTTTGTAGGCCCAGTCGAAGAATTTCAGTACCGCTGCGCCTTTCTCCGCGTTGGCCTGCTCTTTCTGCACCAGGATAAAGGTGGTGGAAGAGATTGGCCATGCGTCGTCACCTTTCTGGAAGGTCAGGTCCTGGGCGAAAGATTCCGTCCAGTTCGCGCCTTTCGCGGCGTTGCTGAAGCTCTTCTCGCTTGGAGAAACGGCTTTACCGTCAGCATCCATCAGTTTGGTGTACGCCAGGTTGTTCTGCTTGGCGTAGGCATATTCTACGTAACCGATTGAACCCGGCAGACGCTGAACGAACGCGGCGACGCCGTCGTTACCTTTACCGCCCAGACCGGTTGGCCAGTTAACGGTGTTGCCTTTACCAATTTTGCTGTTCCAGTCGCTGTTAACTTTCGCCAGGTAGCTGGTGAACACGTAGGACGTACCGGAACCGTCAGCGCGGCGCACCACGTTGATGTTGCTGTCTGGCAGCTTAACGCCTGGGTTCAGCTTGGTGATTGCCGGATCGTTCCACTTCTTGATGGTACCCAGGTAGATATCACCGACGGTTTTACCGTCCAGCGTCAGCTGACCGGATTTGATTCCCGGAATGTTGACGGCCAGCACCACGCCACCGATCACGGTTGGGAACTGGAACAGGCCATTTTTCTGCAGATCTTCATCTTTCAGTGGCGCATCAGACGCACCAAAATCGACGGTTTTTGCGATGATTTGCTTCACGCCACCGGATGAACCGATACCCTGGTAGTTAACCTGAGCGCCAGTCGCTGTGTTGTAGTCTGCAGCCCATTTGTTGTACACAGGCGCCGGGAAAGTCCCACCGGCACCGGTCAGGTTAGTGGCGGCAAAAGCAGAAACCGCGGTCAACGAAAGGGTTACCGCTACACATTGAGCCAGGGTTTTTTGCATCAGTGTCATGTTCCCTCCAGGGGGATTAAAAGTCAGGCTTAACGCCATTTTAATAATGAATAATCATTGCTGCTGGAGGCAAAATAGGACAGTTTGATGACAGTAAAATGTACGCTTTATGACAGTTTTGTGACAGTGGGTGAGTTTGAGTCAGGGCGTGACGCGGATAGGCCAGGAGCCGAAAAGATAACCATCAAATTCAGGGGCATCGACATCTGACAGGGCCATCAGACGTAACTTTACGTTCTCCAGATGCGTCCACATCGCCAGTTTGGCGGCAGCGGCGTCTTTTTTCTGTAACGCAGCCAGGATCAGCTGGTGATCCTTCAACCATTCGCGGCGGTACTCCTTGCTGGAGATGCGCTCATGCAGCTGTTGCCACATGGGGTTGTTCTCCCGCTGCGCCCAGCACTGCTTCCACATCTCTGTCAGCATATTGTTGTGGGTGGCTTCGACAATGGCCAGATGGAACAGCTTATCGCCATCCTCACCGCCACCGGTTTCAATATCTTTAATCTCGGCATCCAGCGCGGCGCGCATTTTCTTGATATCCGCTGGCGTGACCTGCAGTGCGGCAAATTCGGCAATGTTGCTTTCCAGCAATTGCCTGGCCTGCAGCAGTTCGAACGGCCCGATCAGCGAGGCGCCGTCCTGTTGCTGGCGATCGCCTGGCATGGCAATCACATAGATCCCCGAGCCTTTGCGCACCTCAACGTAACCTTCAATTTCCAGCATGATCAGGGCTTCGCGCACCACTGAGCGACCAACCCCCACCCGCTCAGCGATATCCCGCTCGGGAGGCAGTCGCGTGCCGATCGGATACTTGCCTGAATGCAGCTCTTCTTTCAGGTATTCACCGACCTCGCGGTATTGACGCTTTACTTCAACACTCATAGCCACAGCCTCAGTCAGGAAATACGCCTTCAGATAGTAGGAAAATGCTGAAGAGTGGTCAACCAGAATGCCGTTCTGGTTGACGCATTCTGCCGCTTAGCGCAGCGTCCAGCCCGCCTGACGCTCGCCGTTGATGGTCAGCGCGCGGGTTTCTCCTGCGGGCAGCTGCAGGCGTAAGGTTTTCCAGGCCGGGCGATAGTGTCCATGGGCAGTGAACTGAATATTGATGCGCTCAGCATCGCTGCTCAGCGTCCAGTTGAGCCACAACGCACCGTCGCGCTGCCACTCCCAGCTTTCCCCATCATCTTCAAACAGCATGCCGGTCTCTTCAGCGATCCCTTGTGCCGGGAACAGCAGCAGCGTGCGCTGGTCATCCAAATCATTGTCGATATGGCCCACCCGGCTGGCCTGCGGCAGCGCCGCGCCCGCTCTGACCATCAACGGCAGTCGGTCTAAGGGCGCATCCACGCTAATCGTCTGGCCGCCCTGGTGCCACTGACCGCTGTAATAATCGTACCAGCCGGTGGTATTTTCAGGCAGGTAGATGGTGCGCTGCGTGGCTCCCGGCTCGACCACGCTGGCCACCAGCAGATCGCGCCCCAGCATAAAATCATCGGTCTCGTCGAAGGTGCGGGGATCGTGCTCGTGGTCTAGGAAGGTCGGGCGCAGCATCGGCTCATCGTCCTGACTGGCCTGCCACAGCAGCGTGTACAGGTAAGGCATCAGACGGTAGCGCAGCGCCATCGCGTCGCGGATCGCCGGGGTGACCTCCGGGTACATCCAGGGTTCATTGACCGTGCGATCGTCATTCCATGAATGGATGGTGAAACGCGGATGCATGACGCCGTTCTGGACCCAACGCACAAACAGCTCCGGATCGGGCTTGGCGCCTGAGAATCCGCCCACGTCATGCCCAACGTTATATAAGCCGGAGAGGCTCATCCCGACGCCCATCCGCGTGTTATAGCGCAGCGTCTGCCAGTTAGTGCGGTTGTCGCCACTCCAGGTCTGCACATAGCGCTGCATCCCCGCACAGCCTGAACGGGAGATCAGGAAAGGACGCTTTTCGGGCGCGAACCGCTGCTGGGCCTCCATCGAAGCACGCATCATCAGTAGCGGCATGACCGGACGGATCAGCTTGATCGGCAACGGCTGACCGAAGCCGTGACAGCGCGCTTCGCCATCCCAGACTTCATATTCGTTGTTGTCATTCCAGGTGGAATCAATCCCCTTTTCCAGCAGCTGGTGGGTGACATTTTCCTGCCACCAGGCCACCGTGGCCGGATTGGTGAAGTCGAGGTGCGATCCTTCGTCATCCCAGAAGACCGAGCGTTCAGGCGCGTCTGATTCAGAATCGCGAATAAACAGCCCCTTCTGCGCCACTTCGTCATAGCGCGGATGGTCCTGCAACAGGCACGGCTTGATGTTGGCAGCCAGCTTCATTCCGGCATCATGAAACGCCGCACTCATCACCTCCGGCTGCGGCACCTTGTCGTGGTTCCAGTTGAAGACATAACGCTTGTCGTTGATTGAGGTGTAGCCTGACGACAGCTGGAACGAGTCGCACGGAATGGCATTTTCCCGACACAGCGAAATAAAGTTCATCAGCTGAACCTGCGCATCCGGCGCATCGGTGTAATGCATGGTCGAACCGCTGTAGCCGAGGCTCCATTTCGGGCCAAACAGCGTTTTCCCGGTCAGACGAACAAAGGCTTTGGTGACATCCAGTACTTTTGGCCCAAGGAACAGGTAATAATCGAGGTCGCCTGCCTCGGCCTGATAACGGCGGTACGGCAGATGGTAATTATCCAGCTCGTTGCCTAAATCCAGCTGAGTGGTGCTCAGGTTGTCATAAAACAGCCCAAAGCTGACGGTATCGCGGCGCGTCAGGGTGAAGGGAATATGCTTATACAGCGGATCGGTCGAGGCGGCGTTATAGCCCATCGCATCCAGGTTGCGCATTTCATAGCGGCCTCCGGTACGGTTAAGATCGCCCGCTTTCTCGCCCAGGCCGTAATAGTTATCTTCCGCGTAACGGCGCTGATAATGCGCCACGCCATCACCATGGGCATTGAGCAGATAGGCACCGGTAGGGCGATCGGCGCAAAGCGGCTGCCATTCCGCGTCTTCATTAAGATATTCCCACTCCAGCCACAGCGGCTGATGAACGGTCACCCGCAGGCAATCGGTGGTCACCACCAGCCTGTCGTCCTGATGCTCGCAGTGATAACCCGGCAGCGAGAAGCCTTCACAGCTTTCCCTCAGGCGACCTTCCCACGGCACGTCCGCTTCCGGCGCGATGCTCCAGGTGCGATCCAGCGCCAGCTCCCCTTTCTGCTTGATCAGCACCCGACACAATCCCTGTTCCAGCACGTACAGGCGGAACAGGTGTTTTTCATCGACGCGAAGCTCAATAAATTCGGCCGTTTTCTGCCCTAACACCCAGTTTTTCAATGTTTTCATCGTTTACTCTTCAAAATTGTCAGTCTGAAAATCAGGCCGCGCGCGACGTGCTTCGACGTTCGGCAATAAACGCAACCAGGAACACAGCACCAATCAGATCGAAAAAGCCCATGGCCACAAACAGCGGATTGAATCCGATGGTGTCAGCCGTGACGCCTATCAACAGGGAGAACAGGAAGCTGGCGATCCAGGCAAAGGAACCCCGCATTCCGTTCACCGTAGCCATCTGCCCTTTATCAAAGGACTCCACCACCAGCGCACTTAACATGCAGGAGATCACCTGATGGCCAAAGCCACCCACCGAGATCAGGATAATGGTGATGTAAGGGTCTTTGGTGATTGCCACCAGCGCCAGCGACAGCATCAGGAATGCGCCGGTCACCGAGCTGGCAACCACCGAGTTCACCAGCGAGCAGCCAAACCAACGGGTGTAGAGGCGCGTCAGGTAGCCACTGGCGATGCTGCCCAAATCGGCGGCGAGGAACGGCAGCCAGGCAAACATGGCAATCTGTTTCAAATCCATGCCGCGTTCGCTGGCGAGGTACAGCGGTACCCAGAAGCTTAAAACTGCCCAGGCGGGCTCAGCCATAAAGGCCGGGATGGCGATGCCGTAGAAACGTTTGTTTTTGCCGACGGTTTTCAGCGCGGTGAAGAACGGCAGCCTGACCGCATCGGGCTCGTTATCCTGCTTGATCAACGCCAGCTCGTCTTTGTCCAGACGCGGGTGATCTTCCGGCGAATGATAGAACAGCAGCCACAGCACCACCCAGCCAGCTGCCAGCGCGCCCGAGAACAGGAAGGCGCCTTGCCATCCCCAGTAGCTGTGGGTGACGTAAATGATCGGCGGCGCCAGCATGGCACCGACAGAGAAGCCGACACCGGCCCAGCCTGCGGCGATGGGGCGCTCTTTTTTCGGGAACCAGTCGCCAATGGTTTTGGCGTTAGCAGGCGTGGCAGCGGCTTCCGCGGCACCCATAAAGAAGCGCAGGATCGCCAGATGGATCCAGCTTCCCGCGCCGGCATGTAACAGGCTGACCAGTGCCCAGATACTGGCGCAGATCACAAAGCCCAGCTTGAGGCCAATCACATCAATCAGCCAGCCACACAACGGCTGGAACAGCGTATAGGCCAGCTGGAAAGCACCGACAATCCAGGAATACTGTTCGGTGGTGATCCCCAGACTGGTTTTTAATTCCGGGGCCAGAATGCCCAGCGAGTTGCGGGTCAGGTAGTTAACGGTAACGCCCAGCAGGAACAGCACCAGCATCCACCAGCGTAACTTTTTGACTTTTCTCTTACTGCCCACCGCGTCTTGCACACTGTTTGCCGTCAGGCTCATCGCTTATCTCCGGTCGAAAGAGGTAACGGCGGCGGTCAGTCACGTCACTTTCCAGACGCATTGCTGATCCACACCCTCACCCTGGTTGCCCGCATCTTGCGGACAAGGTGAAAAAGTGGTCAACAGGAAATGTGCAGATGGGTGATATCACTCACAACAATAGCCAATATTGGTCGACCAAAACGCTATTTTGGTGTTTTATGGCAGTTAACCGCCTCTCTTCGACCATTTAATGAGCGAATGCGAGCATTTATGTAAAAAGTGGTCAACCAAATATCCTGCCGCGATGGGATGTCTGGCAAAACGGAGCCTACGCAATGACGGTATTTATGGGTGAAGATTTCTTACTGCGCAGCGATGCCGCGCGCGAGCTGTATCACCGCTATGCGGCGGATATGCCGATCTATGACTATCACTGCCATCTCAACCCGCAGGATATTGCTGAAGACCGTCAGTTTGAGAATCTCAGCCAGATCTGGCTGGAAGGCGATCACTATAAATGGCGGGCGCTGCGTGCAGCGGGCGTGGCAGAGTCGCTGATCACCGGCAACGGCAGCGATTATGATAAATATCAGGCCTGGGCGCAGACCGTGCCGAAAACGCTGGGCAATCCGCTCTATCACTGGACGCACCTCGAGCTGAAGCGGCCGTTTGGCATCACCGGCCAGCTGTTCCGGCCTGAAACGGCAGAAAGCCTCTGGCATCAGTGCAACGCGCAGCTGGCGACGCCGGAATTTTCCGCGCGCGGCATTATGCGGCAGATGAAGGTGAAAATGGTCGGCACCACCGACGACCCGATCAGCGACCTGCGTTACCATCGCCAGATCGCCGCTGACCGCACCTTCGACACCGAGATCCTGCCAAGCTGGCGTCCGGACCGCGCCTTTAAAATCGAACTGGACGGTTTCGCCGACTATATCTCTCAGTTGGGTGAAGCGGCGGACGGTGAAATTACTGACTGGGACAGCCTGCTGACCGCCTTAACGCGCCGGCTGGATCACTTTGAGGCCCATGGCTGCCGCGCGGCCGATCACGGCATCGAAATCGTACGCTTTGCGCCAGTGCCGACAGAAGCCACCCTAAGCCGCCTGCTGCAACGGCGGATTGCCGGGCAGACGCTGGATGAGACAGAGGTCGCGGGCTTCACCACCGCCGTGCTGGTGTGGTTAGGTCAGCAATACGCGCAGCGCGGCTGGGTGATGCAGTATCATATTGGCGCATTACGCAATACCAACAGCCGGATGTTCAGGCTGGTGGGCGCCGATACCGGGTTTGATTCCATTGGCGACCGCACCTACGCCCGCGAGCTTTCGCAGCTGCTGGATGAGATGGATAAAACCGACCAGTTGCCGAAAACCATTCTTTACTGCCTGAACCCACGCGATAACGAGATGATCGCCGCGCTGACCGGCAATTTCCAGGGCGGCGGCATTGCCGGCAAGATCCAGTTCGGCTCCGGCTGGTGGTACAACGATCAGAAAGACGGGATGCAGCGCCAGCTGGAACAGCTTTCTCAGCTTGGCTTGCTGAGCCAGTTCGTCGGCATGCTCACCGATTCCAGAAGCTTCCTGTCCTATACCCGTCACGAGTACTTCCGCCGCATCCTGTGCAATATGCTGGGTGGATTGATGGAGCAGGGCGAAATCCCGCATGAAATGGCGTGGTTGGGCGAAATGGTGCAGAACATCAGCTATAACAATGCCCAGCGCTATTTTGCTAAAGCCTGAGTCGCCCGGCGTTGAGCCATAAAAAAACCCCGGTTGTGCCTTCAACAGCAGAACCGGGGTTTTGTTTTTGCGGAGCCTATCAGACGAAAGCGGTTATTCCACCGTGACTGACTTCGCCAGGTTACGCGGCTGGTCGACGTCAGTGCCCTTAATCAGCGCAACGTGGTACGACAGCATCTGCAACGGCACCGTGTAGAAGATTGGCGCGATGATATCTTCAACGTGCGGCAGCGGGATGATGCGCATCCCTTCGGAGTTGCTGAAGCCGGCATCCTGATCGGCGAACACGTACAGCAAACCGCCGCGCGCGCGCACTTCTTCGATGTTCGACTTCAGTTTTTCCAGCAGCTCGTTATTCGGCGCGACCACAATCACCGGCATATCGGCATCAATCAGCGCCAGAGGACCGTGTTTCAGTTCGCCGGCCGCATAGGCTTCCGCATGAATATAGGAGATCTCTTTCAGCTTCAGCGCCCCTTCCATGGCGATCGGATACTGATCGCCACGGCCAAGGAACAGCGCATGATGCTTGTCAGAGAAGTCTTCCGCCAGCGTCTCAATCAGCTTGTCCTGCGACAGCATCTGCTCGATGCGGGCTGGCAGCGCCTGCAGGCCATGCACGATGTCATGCTCAATCTTCGGATCCATGCCTTTCAGGCGACCCACTTTCGCCACCAGCATCAGCAATACCGTCAGCTGCGTGGTGAAGGCTTTGGTCGACGCCACGCCGATTTCGGTGCCCGCTTTGGTCATCAGCGCCAGATCGGATTCACGCACCAGCGAAGAACCGGCCACATTACACACCGCCAGCGATCCCAGATACCCGAGCTCTTTCGACAGACGCAGCGCAGCCAGCGTGTCCGCCGTTTCACCCGACTGGGACAGGGTGATCAGCAGGCTGTTTTTACGCACGGCGGATTTGCGGTAGCGGAATTCAGAGGCAATCTCAACGTCACACGGCACGTTGGCCAGCGCTTCGAACCAGTAGCGCGACACCATGCCGGAGTTGTAGGAGGTGCCACAGGCGACAATCTGGATATGCTCAACCTGCTTCAGCAGTTCGTTGGCCTGCGGTCCCAGCTCAGAGAGGTCCACTTCACCGTGACTGAAACGCCCGCTCAGGGTGTTTTTGATCGCCATCGGCTGCTCGTAAATCTCTTTCTGCATGTAGTGGCGGAACTGGCCTTTATCGCCGGCATCGTACTGCACGTTAGATTCGATTTCGGCGCGGGTGACCTGCTCGCCCTGACGATCGACAATGGTGACATCGCGACGGGTGATCACCGCAATATCGCCTTCCTCAAGGTAAACGAAGCGACGGGTGACCGGCAGCAATGCCAGCTGATCGGAAGCGATAAAGTTTTCGCCCACGCCACGGCCAATCACCAGCGGGCTGCCGGAACGGGCGGCCACCAGCAGCGACGGATCGCGGCTGTCCATGATCACCATGCCATAGGCACCGCGCAGCTGGGGGATCACGCGCTGTACCACTTCACGCAGTGAACCGCCCTGTTGCTGCTGCTCCCAGTGAACCAGGTGAGCAACCACTTCCGTATCGGTCTCGGAGGCAAAGCGGTAGCCACGCTCGATCAGCAGTTCGCGCAGTGGCTCATGGTTTTCAATGATGCCGTTGTGAACGATGATGATGTGTTCAGAGATATGGGGATGCGCATTCGCCTCGGAAGGCTCGCCGTGGGTTGCCCAACGGGTATGCGCTATGCCTGTTCCACCCAGCAATGGCGTGGTTTCAGCCGCTTCGGCCAGCATGGCCACTTTACCGACACGGCGCAGGCGCGTGACCTGGCCTTCTGCGGTAACCACTGCCACACCGGCAGAGTCGTAGCCGCGGTATTCGAGACGACGTAAGCCTTCAAGCAGGATTTCAGCGATATCACGCTGGGCTACTGCACCAACAATTCCACACATAATGTTATTCCTGAGGTCATGACCGTAACGGTCATTAACTTTGTCTTCTGACCTGATGAGTCCGGATTGCGCCGGTTCCCCGAGCCTTTGTAGAGAGTGGGGATTATATTTATGACTGCTTTTGCGGGAGGGATGGTTCCCTCCTCAGAATAATTTGGGGGTAACCTGGGTTACCCTGTTAGTGCTTACTTCTTCTTCGCCGGGCGCTGCCAGTCTGTTTTCAGATTCTGGTCTTTGCGGTTATACACCAGGCCTGCGGCGGCAACGTCTGTCATCACCGTGGTGCCCGCAGCGATGGTGGCACCCGCCGCAACATTGACCGGTGCCACCAGCTGCGTATCCGAGCCGACAAACACACCATCGCCAATCACCGTCAGCGATTTGTTCACGCCGTCGTAGTTGCAGGTGATGGTGCCCGCGCCGATGTTCACATTGGCGCCGATCTTCGCATCGCCAAGGTAGCTCAGGTGACCGGCTTTCGAGCCTTTGCCTAACGAGGCTTTTTTCATTTCGACGAAGTTGCCAACATGGGCACCTTCCGCCAGCTGCGAGCCTGGACGCAGACGCGCAAACGGCCCAATGGTGCAGGCAGCGGCCAGCTCGGCGTCATCCACCACGCTGTAAGGACTGATTTCACAGTCATCACCAATCACGCAGTTTTTCAGGATACAGCCGCTGCCAATTTTGACCCGATTGCCAAGCTTAACCTGACCTTCAATGATCACATTGGTGTCGATCTCCACGTCCCGGCCGTGGGTCAACTCACCACGCAGATCGAAACGGGCCGGATCTTTCAACATCACGCCAGCCAGCAACAGCTTCTCAGCCTGTTCAGCCTGGTACACACGCTCAAGCGTCGCCAGCTGCAGGCGATTATTCACCCCTTCGGTCTCTGTCGAGCGCGTCGGGTGAACCGCCTGGGTCGCGCGGCCCTCCTGATGGGCGAGCGCTATGATGTCGGTAATATAGTATTCGCCCTGAGCATTGTTGTTGGTCAGCTTGCTCAGCCAGCGTTTCAGATCGGCACCGTTAGCCAACAGAATACCGGTATTGATTTCGGCGATCGCCAGTTGCTCCGGTGAGGCATCTTTCTGTTCGATAATGCCGACTACCGAGCCGTTCTCACGAATGATGCGCCCGTAACCGGTTGGATTATCCAGAATGACCGTCAGCAGCGCGATGCCGCCTTCTGGCTTCACGCTTTGCAAACGTTGCAGCGTCTCAACCGAGATCAGCGGCACGTCGCCATACAGCATCAGAATGTCTTCATCGTCGGCAAAGTAAGGCGCAGCCTGCTGCATCGCGTGGCCGGTTCCTTTCTGTTCTGCCTGCAATACCCAGTTCAGCGCCGGGTCCGTTAAGGTGGATTGCAGCAGATCGCCACCGTGGCCATAGACCAGGTGAACCTTGTCAGCGCCAAGCTGGGTAGCGGCATCAATGACGTGTTGCACCATCGGCTTTCCCGCCAGGCGGTGCAGCACTTTCGGCAAGTCGGAGTACATGCGGGTTCCCTTGCCGGCGGCAAGGATCACCACGCTCATTGCGCTGGTAGACATAGACATCCTGATATTCAGTTATTGAACGGAAGTAAAACGGTTTAACGGTGAAAATACTACATTTTTCTCGGCAAAAAAAATGCCAGTCAGTTTCCTGACTGGCATTCTGCAGATTAAACCTGAGTTACATCGCTCTTTTGGTCAACTCGATCACGCGCAGTTTGGCGATCGCTTTAGCCAGTTCAGCCGACGCGGTTGCAAAGTCCACATCACCGTGGGAGCTGTTCATGTGCTCCTCGGCTTTGCGTTTTGCTTCCATTGCACGGGCCTCATCGAGGTCGGTACCACGGATCGCGGTGTCAGCCAGCACGGTAACCGCGCCAGGCTGCACTTCCAACACGCCGCCGGAGAGATAAATATACTCTTCTTCGCCCTGCTGTTTAACGATGTGAACCATACCAGGTTTAATGGCGGTCAGGAGAGGAGCGTGATTTGGGCGAATACCCAGCTCACCTTCCGTTCCTGATACCTGGATGCTTTGTACCAGACCGGAGAACATTTGCTGTTCTGCGCTGACAACGTCCAGGTGAAAAGTCATAGCCATAATTAACCTCCACAGAAACCGTTATTACAGTTTCTTCGCCTTTTCTACAGCTTCTTCGATGGAACCAACCATGTAGAAAGCCTGCTCTGGCATATGGTCGAATTCACCTTCCATGATGCCTTTAAAGCCACGGATGGTATCTTTCAGAGACACATATTTGCCTGGAGAACCGGTGAAGACTTCTGCCACGAAGAATGGCTGGGACAGGAAACGCTGCATCTTACGAGAGCGTGCTACCACCAGTTTGTCTTCTTCAGACAGTTCGTCCATACCGAGGATGGCGATGATGTCTTTCAGTTCCTGATAACGCTGCAGCAGGGACTGAACGCCACGTGCAGTGTCGTAGTGCTCCTGGCCAACAACCAGTGGATCCAGCTGACGGCTGGTAGAATCCAGTGGGTCAACCGCTGGGTAGATACCCAGAGAAGCGATCTGACGGCTCAGTACCACGGTTGCATCTAAGTGAGCAAAGGTGGTGGCTGGTGATGGGTCAGTCAAGTCATCCGCAGGAACGTAAACGGCCTGTACGGAGGTGATTGAACCGGTCTTGGTGGAGGTAATACGCTCCTGCAAGACACCCATCTCTTCAGCCAGCGTTGGCTGATAACCTACCGCAGAAGGCATACGACCCAGCAGTGCTGATACTTCAGTACCGGCCAGGGTGTAACGGTAGATGTTATCGATGAACAGCAGTACGTCACGACCTTCGTCACGGAACTTCTCAGCCATGGTCAGACCGGTCAGCGCTACGCGCAGGCGGTTTCCTGGTGGCTCGTTCATCTGGCCATAGACCAGTGATACTTTATCGATAACGTTTGAGTCGGTCATTTCGTGGTAGAAGTCGTTCCCTTCACGGGTACGCTCGCCCACACCGGCAAATACAGAGAAACCTGAGTGCTCAGCCGCAATGTTACGGATCAGCTCCATCATGTTTACTGTTTTACCCACACCCGCACCACCGAACAGACCGACTTTACCGCCTTTAGCAAACGGACACATCAGGTCGATAACTTTGATACCGGTTTCCAGCAGCTCTTGCGAGTTTGACTGATCTTCGTAAGAAGGTGCCGCGCGGTGAATCGCCCAACGCTCTTCTTCGCCGATGTCGCCTTTCATATCGATTGGCTCACCCAGCACGTTCATGATACGGCCCAGTGTGGCAACGCCCACTGGCACTTCAATCGGGTGCTCAAGGTCAACCGTTTCCAGACCGCGCTTCAGGCCGTCGGAAGAACCCATGGCGATGGTACGAACGACGCCACCACCCAGCTGCTGCTGGACTTCCAGCACCAGACGAGCATCACCATTTTTAACCTCAAGGGCGCTGTACACTTGTGGTACTGCGTCCTGAGGGAACTCGACGTCCACTACGGCGCCGATTACCTGGACAATCTTTCCAGTAGCCATCTTGAATCCTCTACCTAATTCGTTTATACCCCGCCGCTAACAGCTGGCAGGGTATACCTGGTTAAACCGCGGAGGCCCCACCGACAATCTCGGTAAGTTCCTGGGTGATGCTGGCCTGACGAGCTTTGTTGTATACCAACTGCAGCTCTTTGATCAGGTTTCCGCCGTTGTCGGTAGCAGCTTTCATCGCCACCATACGCGCGGCCTGCTCGCTGGCCAGGTTCTCTACAACACCCTGGTAAACCTGAGACTCGACGTAGCGACGCAGTAATGTGTCCAGCAGCGCTTTCGGATCCGGCTCATACAGATAATCCCAGGTACTCTTCTTCACCACGCCTTCGCTCTCGTCTGCTGGCGGTAACGGCAGCAACTGAACGATTTGTGGAGACTGGGACATGGTGTTGATAAATTTGTTGCTGACGACAAACAGCTTGTCGAGACGACCTTCGTCATAGGCTTGCAGCATCACTTTCACTGGGCCAATCAGATCGGACAGGGAAGGTTTATCTCCCATGCCGGTCACCTGGGCAACAACGTTGCCACCGACAGAGCTGAAGAATGAAAGGCCTTTCGATCCGATAATCGCGAGATCGCTCTCAACGCCTTTATCAGACCAGCTTTTCATATCTGCCAGCACGCGTTTGAACAGGTTAATGTTCAAACCACCACAAAGCCCGCGGTCGGTAGACACGACCAGATAACCAACGCGCTTAACGTCACGCTCGTCCAGGTAAGGGTGTTTGTACTCCAGATTCCCTAACGCAATGTGACCAATCACTTTGCGCATGGTCTCTGCATAAGGACGGCTGGCCGCCATGCGTTCTTGCGATTTACGCATTTTAGAGGCAGCGACCATTTCCATCGCTTTGGTGATCTTCTGCGTGTTCTGGACGCTTCCGATCTTACTACGTATCTCTTTTGCGCCGGCCATAAGCTTCTCCTCAAAGCCTTGCGGCTTGCCCCCTAAGAGACAAGCCGCCAGACATTACCAGGACTGGGTTTTCTTAAACGTTTCGAGGAGGCCTTTCAGCTTCTCTTCGATTTCGCCGTTATAGTTACCAGACTGGTTGATTTCAGCCATCAGCTCAGCGTGATCGCGATCCGCAAAAGCCAGCAGCGCCGCTTCGAAGCTACCGATTTTCGCCAGTTCGACGTCATTCAGGAAGCCACGCTCGGCCGCAAACAGCACCAGACCCTGCTGCGCTACGGACATCGGCGCATACTGTTTCTGCTTCAGGAGCTCGGTCACTTTCTGACCGTGGCTCAGCTGCTTACGGGTCGCTTCGTCCAGATCGGAAGCGAACTGAGAGAACGCTGCCAGTTCACGATACTGTGCCAGCGCGGTACGAATACCACCGGACAGTTTCTTGATGATCTTGGTCTGAGCAGCACCACCCACACGGGATACCGAAATACCCGGGTTAACTGCCGGACGAATACCGGAGTTAAACAGGTTAGTTTCCAGGAAGATCTGACCATCAGTAATCGAGATTACGTTGGTCGGAACGAACGCAGAAACGTCGCCTGCCTGAGTTTCGATGATTGGCAGTGCAGTCAGTGAACCGGTTTTACCCTTCACTTCGCCTTTGGTAAACGCTTCAACGTACTCAGCGTTAACGCGAGAAGCACGCTCCAGCAGACGGGAGTGGAGATAGAACACGTCACCAGGGAAAGCTTCACGACCTGGCGGACGGCGCAGCAGCAGGGAAACCTGACGGTAAGCAACAGCCTGTTTAGACAGGTCATCGTACACGATCAGTGCATCTTCACCGCGGTCACGGAAGTATTCGCCCATGGCGCAACCTGCATACGGAGCCAGGTACTGCAGAGCAGCAGACTCAGATGCGGTAGCCACAACAACGATGGTGTTAGCCAGTGCGTTGTGTTCTTCCAGTTTGCGAACCACGTTAGCGATAGTCGACGCTTTCTGACCGATAGCGACGTACACACACTTGATGCCGGAATCACGCTGGTTGATGATCGCATCGATCGCCATCGCGGTTTTACCGGTCTGACGGTCACCGATGATCAGCTCACGCTGGCCACGGCCGATTGGGATCATCGCATCGACTGACTTGTAGCCAGTCTGCACAGGCTGGTCAACGGACTGACGATCGATAACGCCTGGTGCAATCACTTCGATTGGCGAGAAGCCATCGTTGTCGATTGCGCCTTTACCGTCGATTGGTGCACCCAGGGTGTTCACCACGCGGCCTAACAGGCCACGACCAACCGGTACTTCAAGAATACGGCCAGTACACTTAACTTTCATGCCTTCGGCAAGGTCAGCGTATGGGCCCATCACGACTGCACCAACGGAGTCGCGCTCCAGGTTCAGTGCGATTGCGTAACGGTTGCCCGGCAGTGCGATCATCTCACCCTGCATAACATCGGCCAGGCCGTTTACGCGGATGATGCCGTCACTGACGGATACAATAGTGCCTTCATTGTGAGCTTCGCTCACTACATTGAACTGAGCAATGCGCTGCTTGATCAGTTCGCTGATTTCGGTGGAATTCAGTTGCATATGCTCCAGTCCCCTTAAGACTGCAAGACGTCTGTAAGACGCTCGAGACGGCCGCGTACGCTGCCGTCAATGACCATATCACCCGCTCGGATGATTACGCCTGCCAATACAGATTTATCGATTTTGCAATTCAGCTTAACTTTGCGTGACAGACGTTTTTCCATAGCGGCGCTGATTTTGGTCAGCTGTTCGTCACTCAGTGTAGTGGATGAGATTACCTCAACGTCCGCGGTCGCATCATGTGCGGCACGTAGTTGGATAAACTGAGCCAGTACATCGGGAAGCGCTGGTAAACGTTTGTTTTCAGCCATGACCTTAACAAGGTTCTGACCGGCTTCATCCAGTTGATCACCACAGATAGCGATGAACTGTGCAGACAACGCTTCCGGCGCAACAGCGCCGGAAAGAAGTTCTGCTACCTGTTCATTGCTGGCTACCTCGGTAGCGAACGCCAGCATCTGCTGCCAGCGATCGACACTTTGATGCTCAACAGCAAAGTCAAAAGCTGCTTTGGCGTAGGGGCGAGCTACAGTAGTAAATTCAGACATCAGCCCCTTCCTCCTTACAGTTCAGCGACCAGTTTATCAACGATGTCGCTGTTAGCAGCTTCATCCACGGAACGTTCAATGATTTTCTCGGCGCCGGCAATTGCCAGCATCGCGACTTGCTTCCGCAACTCTTCACGTGCACGTTTACGCTCAGCATCAATTTCAGCCTGCGCCTGGGTGACGATCTTGTTACGTTCCTGCTCAGCCTCAGCTTTGACTTCGTCCAGGATCTGCGAACGGCGCTTGTTAGCTTGTTCGATGATTACCTGAGCTTCTTCTTTCGCTTTCTTCAGCTGATCGGTCGCATTAGCCTGCGCGAGATCCAAATCTTTTTTGGCACGTTCAGCGGAAGCAAGGCCTTCGGCAACTTCTTTCTGGCGCTTTTCGATAGCGGCCATTAAAGGCGGCCATACGTACTTCATGCAGAACAGGACAAACAGGATGAACGCGATAGCCTGGCCGAGGATTGTTGCGTTAATGTTCACAGCACAATGCCTCTTGTTAAGTTAACTTTTTCTCCGGCTGGCAAGCCAACCGGAAGAATCCGTTCATCACCAGACATAACACCCGGCGATGAACTATCGGTTATTACGCGACAGCAAACATCACGTACAGACCCAGACCAACAGCGATCATTGGGATTGCATCCACCAGACCCATTACAACAAAGAACTGCGTACGCAGCAGAGGGATAAGATCCGGTTGACGCGCAGCGCCTTCCAGGAATTTGCCTCCGAGGATGCCGATACCGATTGCAGCACCGATTGCCGCTAAGCCCATCATCACAGCGGCAGCCATGTACAGCAGATCCATATTCAGGTTTTCCATGACAGTCTCCAGTTTGTTTCAGTTAAAACGCAGTAGTGTTAAGTAAAAAATCAATGTTCTTCAGATGCCATCGACAGATAGACAATCGTTAAGACCATGAAAATGAAAGCCTGCAACGAAATGATCAGGATGTGGAAAATGGCCCAAGGCACATTCAGGATCCACTGTGACCACCACGGCAACAGACCGGCAATCAGGATAAAAATCAATTCACCCGCATACATGTTTCCGAACAGTCGCAGACCCAGAGATACCGGTTTGGACAGCAGGCTCACACCTTCCAGAATCAGGTTGATCGGAATGAAAATCGGGTGATTGAAGGGTTGCAGTGTCAGCTCTTTCGTAAAGCCGCCAATGCCTTTCATCTTGATGCTGTAGAACAGAATCAAAACAAATACGCCAAGTGCCATAGACAGCGTGATGTTCACGTCTGCAGAAGGCACCACACGCAACGCTGGCAAACCTAAGACGTGCTCACCGATATACGGCAGGAAGTCTATAGGCAGCAGGTCCATGAAGTTCATCAGGAACACCCAGACGAAAATCGTCAGGGCCAGCGGTGCGATTAATTTGCTTTTACCGTGATACATGTCGCGGACGTTGTCGTCGACAAAACCAATTACCAACTCGATCGCGGCCTGCATTTTACCCGGTACGCCGCTGGTGGCTGATTTCGCAACTGAACGAAACAGCACCAGAAACACCAGTCCGAGCACCACAGAGAAAAACATGGAGTCGATATTTAGTACCCAGAACGACGGTGCGTCGTGTGGATTCACTAGCTCGAAGGTACGCAGATCAAGCTGAAGATTCTTCAGGTGATGACCTATGTATTCCTGCGGCGTAGAGATTTCTCCTGCAGCCATGATGCCTCTTACCCTTTGTTGTTAATTACAGCCGGTGCGACGATTTGCACAATCAGCACCGATAACCAGGCCAGTCCGAGCGGTGTAAACGCCGCCCCAAATACTGCCAGCGCCAACACCAGCAGGAGAATGGTGGCCAGGACCTTCAGCACCTCACCCAGTAAAAAAGTCCAGGCGATGCGCCCTTTCACTGGGTCTCCTGCCTGATGACGCCAGGCAAAAATCATAAACACAATGTTTGGCAGCCAGGCTGCCAGTCCACCCGCGAGGGCGGACAAGCCCCACGCCAGATCTTTCAGGGCAAACAGCGCGCCGATTACGACGAAAGTCACCAGCTGAAGCATCAGCACGGTTCGGGCAAATTTTACTCTGTAAAGGGACACTGACATGACGCTGAAACTCTCCTGCCCCATCCGGGGTATGTCGCGTGTCGTATAAAACTGCCTTTGCTCTTTTGAGTCAAGCAGCAAAAAACGAGCAAATTATACGGTGCGCCCCTGCGATTTCAATGGATAAGTAGCGAAAAGGTGAACAATTATTTAAATTTCTTTCCACAGGCCTGTTTTTCAAAATTGTAAAGAACAGCAAACCAAGTGAAATTTACTGCAATAGCCGACAAACCTTGCTCATAAAGCGTGCGTGTGATCACACTTCGGTAACTTAATGCTTAAGTTCTGTGCAGGATTAGTCTCATTAGAATGAAATTTAAATTAAAATACCCAATACAATTCAATAAGTTACCTAATGATAATTTAAATATGGCAATTATTGTCGATTAAAAGCCCTTATTGACATTCGTAGCAACTAATTCTCGCCCCATAAGCCATTACTTACGTCGATTTATAAAGGGGATATATTTTCCTGCGTGACGACTGACCCGACGATAATGGCGGCAAAAGGTGATGTTAATGATAATGGAATGTGAAAATAAGGTTAAATGTTGCCAATCGTGTCGGATAATTTCAGCCTGTGCTTTTAACCTTGTCGAAACAACCTGGCAGCGGAAAAAAGTGTGAATGCGATCGTTCAACTGATGCATTTTCAGACAACACCTTAGCCGGTCTGGCACGCCAGGTGTCGTCACCTGGCAGGATAGTCACCGAACTTAACTAAAATCCAGTAACATAAAGCACTTACAGACAATAAGGCTATTCCGCTTCAGGCGGATAATCCGGGTAAAAAACGCCGAAATATCGCCGCTAGTGCGGAATAAAAAAGCAGCGCCTGCTGCTTATTTCGTCACGTTAACCACGATCAGATGACGCTCACCTTCCAGCTGCGGAACCGCTAATTTCACCACCCGATCAACAGCAAATCCCGCTGGTAATGTCGCCAGTTCATCGTCAGGAACGACGCCTTTCAGGGCATAAAACTGGCCTTTTTCGCCTGGCAAATGGTGGCACCAGTTGAGCATATCGTTCAGTGAAGCAAAGGCCCGGCTAATCACGCCATCAAACGGTGGCTCCGCAGGAAAGTCCTCTACCCTACTCTGCACTGGCTCTATATTCACAAGCTTCAGCTCATGCTGAACCTGCTTCAGGAAGCGTATGCGCTTGCCTAAGCTGTCCAGCAGGGTGAAATGCGCGTCAGGCCGGACAATCGCTAAGGGTACGCCTGGCAGGCCGGGACCGGTGCCGACATCAATAAAGCGGCTGCCCTGCAGGTGTGGCTCAACCACAATGCTGTCCATGATATGGCGGATTAGCATCTGCTCAGGGTCACGCACTGACGTCAGATTGTAGGCTTTATTCCACTTGTGCAGCATTTCAACATAGCCCACCAGCTGGTTTTTTTGCTGATCGGACAGAGAAATAGTAGCCGCTTTAAGCAGCGAAGTGAGTTTATTAATCACAATGAGGTCCTGTGAGGGATTTTGGGGGGAATTTATTCGTCCCGCCTGACAAATACAAGAGGGGCGAGAAAACTCCCGCCCCTCTTACGTTGTGACTGTCAGTGAAAGTCAGGCGCTTTTACGCAGCAAGCCCTGCTTTTTCAGGTAGATCAACAGAATGGAGATCGCCGCCGGGGTGATCCCAGAAATACGCGATGCCTGGCCAATCGATCCCGGTTTGTGATCGTTCAGCTTGGCAATCACCTCATTGGAGAGGCCGCTCACCTGATGATAATCCAGTTCTGCCGGCAGCAAGGTATTCTCATTGCGCTGCTGGCGATTAATCTCTTCCTGCTGGCGCGCAATGTAGCCTTCGTACTTCACCTGAATCTCAACCTGCTCAGCCGCCTGAGGATCGGCCAGTGCCGGGGCAAAGGTGCTCAGGGTCATCAGCTGCTGATAGGTCATTTCCGGACGGCGAAGCAGATCTTCACCGCTGGCTTCCTTGGTCAGCGCAGCACTCAGCACGCCGTTCACTTCTTCCACGCTGTCTGATTTCGGGTGTACCCAAATATCGCGCAGACGCTGGCGTTCTTTTTCGATGCTTTCCAGTTTCTCGTTGAAGCGAGCCCAGCGGGCATCGTCAACCAGACCCAGTTCACGACCGGCTTCGGTCAGACGCAGATCGGCATTGTCTTCACGCAGCATCAGGCGGTATTCAGCACGTGAGGTAAACATGCGGTACGGCTCTTTGGTACCCAGCGTGCAGAGATCGTCCACCAGTACGCCAAGGTAAGCCTGATCGCGGCGGGGTGCCCAGGTCTCTTTGTCAGCAGACAGGCGACCCGCGTTCAGACCAGCCAGCAGTCCCTGAGCCGCCGCTTCTTCGTAACCGGTAGTGCCGTTGATCTGTCCGGCAAAGAACAGACCCTGGATATGTTTGCTTTCCAGCGTCGGTTTCAGATCGCGAGGATCGAAGAAATCGTACTCGATGGCATAGCCAGGTCGAACGATCTTCGCGTTTTCCAGTCCCTTCATCGACCGGACGATCTGGATCTGAACGTCAAACGGCAGGCTGGTAGAGATGCCATTTGGGTAAATTTCATTGCTGGTCAGGCCTTCCGGCTCGAGGAAGATCTGGTGCGCGTTACGATCGGCAAAACGCATCACCTTGTCTTCAATCGACGGACAGTAGCGTGGACCAATTCCTTCAATCACGCCGGAGTACATCGGGCTGCGATCGAGGTTATTGCGGATCACATCGTGGGTGTTCTCGTTGGTGTAGGTGATGTAGCAAGGCACCTGTTGTGGATGCTGTGACACATTGCCCATGAAAGAGAAGACCGGCATTGGCGTATCGCCATGCTGCGGATCCAGCACGCTGAAATCAATGGTTCTGGCATCGATACGCGGTGGCGTTCCGGTTTTCAGACGGCTGACACGCAACGGCAGTTCACGCAGACGACGTGCCAGCGGAATCGAAGGAGGATCGCCTGCACGACCGCCGCTGTAGTTATCCAGACCGATGTGAATTTTACCGTCGAGGAAGGTTCCGACCGTCAGAACGACCGACTTAGCACGGAACTTCAGTCCCATCTGGGTGACTGCACCGACAACACGATCGTTCTCAACGATAAGATCGTCTACCGCCTGTTGGAAGATCATCAGGTTTGGCTGATTCTCTAGCGCAGTACGCACGGCCTGTCGGTAAAGCACGCGGTCAGCCTGAGCACGGGTAGCCCGAACCGCAGGACCTTTGCTCGCGTTTAGTATCCTAAACTGTATGCCAGCCCGATCGATGGCATGTGCCATCAGCCCGCCAAGTGCGTCCACTTCTTTAACCAGATGTCCTTTTCCAATCCCACCGATCGCCGGATTACAGGACATTTGTCCAAGCGTATCAATGTTATGGGTTAATAGCAGGGTTTGCTGACCCATTCGGGCAGCCGCCATTGCGGCTTCGGTACCCGCATGACCACCACCGATTACGATGACGTCAAAAGGATCTGGATAAAACATGGAACTGCACCTCGCGATTGTGCGATTTAGGGAGATTGGTTATCAGGGCGTGGATTCTACGCAACTTTGGGCGATGGGGAAAGCGCACTACCCGGTGTGTATTAAAAAGAAGATCTTTTTTATCTAGAGATCTCTTTGTTAGATCTTCTATTAGGATCGACGATCTCTGTGGATAAGCCTTTTTTCCTGATAACGATCATCATCTTATTAAGGATCGTTAGCTGTGAAAGATCGGTGATCCTACGGCGTATAAGCTGGGATCTAAATGGCACCTTATCCACAGGCTCCGGCAAGTACTCAAGTTGTTCTTGGGATAACAACCGGTTATTACCGGGTTTTAAGCATAGTTATACACAAACGATCGCCACTTAAATGAACAAAAAAGGACATTATTTACAAAACCTGGCCGTTTTTTTTCGATCCGGCAGCCAAAATCAGGGCGATCCTGCTGCCAGCGATCCTCATTTGAGTAAGTTTTTCCAACTTTCTACCCAAACCTCAGCCGGATCCTCAGGGATCTCATGTTCCAGCACATCGATATCCAGTCGATCGCCGATCCGTTGAGCGCCACAGGACGTTAACAGCACGTCGATCTTCTCTATTGCACCGCAGAACAGATCGTACTCGCGGTTGCCAATACCGACGGCGCCGTAACGCAGTTGGGAAAGATCGGGCTTTTTCTCTGCCAGTTCATCAAACAGGGGTTGCAGATTGTCAGGAAGATCGCCTGCACCGTGCGTGGAGCAAACCACCAGCCAGGTGCCTTCAACGCTCAGTTCTTCCAGTTCAGGACCGTGAAGTAACTCGGTTGAAAAGCCTGCTTCTTCCAACTTCTCAGCCAGAAGTTCGGCCACATATTCCGCGCTGCCTAAGGTGCTACCCGTGATTAACGTAATGTCAGCCATTTATAAAGATCCCTGTACCTCAAAGGCGGCTATTGTACGCTGTGATCAAGCGGGGATCTACCTGTGGATAAGTAAGGGTAATTGGCTGGGAGGGATGAACCGAAAAAGACGCGGGAGATCAGCAGCCCGACGATAGCTGATGAAAAAGAGAAAACGCTGCCGATCGGGCCTTAAACGATCCCGATCGGTGTGTGGATAATATTGTGCACAGATCAGGGCTTGATGGTGCGCATAATCGGGTTCTGCAGGGAGATCAGCGTCTCGGTTGACTGGATTTCATCGATGGTCTGGATCTTGTTGATCAACACCAGTTGCAGGGCATCGATCGAGCGGCACATCACCTTAATAAAGATGCTGTAGTGGCCGGTGGTGTACCAGGCTTCCACCACTTCATCCAGCGCATCAAGTTTTGCCACCGCAGCCGGGTAGTCACGGGCACTTTTCAAAATGATGCCGATAAAGCAGCAGACGTCATAGCCAAGATGCTTGGGATCAATCTCCAGCCGCGTGCCTTTAATGATCCCCGCCTGCTTCATTTTCTCCACGCGAACGTGAATAGTGCCTGGGCTGACGTTGAACACTTTTGCCAGTTCAGCATAGGCGGTACGGGCATTATCCATTAACGCATTAAGGATGCCACGATCGAGACTGTCAATTTGCAGGTTATCCGCCATGATGGCTCCTGAGTTAAGGAATATTCAACATATAGCGGGATAATGTGCAGGAAAGGGAGCAGACAGGCAATATTATTGTGGAATAAACAGCGGGCACAGGGCATGCCCGCTGGAGGGTTTAACGCTTACGCCACACGGTCAGCTGCGCAACGGTGTGCTGATACTTGCGCGCCGTTTCACGTATCACGAAAGGCACATCCTGCGGCGCGGCGATCTCTTCGAAATCGGTGGCCAGCAGCCGCTGTAACGCCTGATAGGTGGTCAGCGCTTCACCGTTCTCACGGATGCCGCCCAGCCAGTTCTCCTTCGGCGTAAAGTCTTCCAGCCAGGTGTACGGCGAGGAGAGCATCAGGACACCGCCCGGCGCGATCATCGTCGTAATGTCCTGCAGGAAGCGCTTAGGCTGACGCAGGCGGTCGATCAGGTTGGAAGCCAGCACCAGGTCATACCGTTCGGGCTGCGGCTTGAGGTTACAGGCATCGCCCTGCACAAACTGAATGCGTTGCGCCTGTTCCGCGCCGAGATCGAAATCTTTCAGCCGCACCTGACGGTATTCCACCAGGTCGCCTTCTTCCTGGGTGACATAACGGAACTCCTCGCCACTGGTCAGCTGGATGGCCACATCGATAAAGCGCGCGGAGTAATCCATTCCCACTACGTCGCTGAAATGACGGGCCAGCTCAAAGCTGGCGCGGCCGGTGGCACAACCGATATCCAGTGCGCGACCGCGTTTTTCCGTCATCCGGCAGGCAATGTCCACCAGCGCTTTGCCGTAATTCGGCGTGCCGAAGTAATCCGGCCCGAACTGGAAGTCGAGATACTGCGAAACCATGCTGTCGGTTTCATACGGGTTCAGCATCTGTTTTTCCTGATGGTTGGAGACCACATAGCGGAAACCGGCGTGCTGGAAGAAGTGACGGCGGAAGGCGTAGCGGGCAGATTTCAGCGCTTCGTTACCGGTGGAGATCCAGCTACCGCCTTTGATCAGCGCATGTTTGCCATCAAAGGTCGGCGTCGAGAAGTCGTCATATAAAGGATGAACCTTAAATCCTTCCAGACCGTTGGTTGGCGTGGTGGTCCACTGCCAGACGTTACCGATCAGATCGTAAAACTCGCCCTGAGCAAAACGATCGACCGGACAGGAAGACGCCCACCAGGCCAGATTGATATTGCCCGGTGCCTCGCGCCAGTCGGTCTGATCGCCTGTCACCTGCTCACGCAACAGCAGCCATTCGGCTTCGGCAGGCAGCTGTACCGATTTGCCGGTTTCATCGGCTTTCCAGCGGCAGAACGCGGCGGCTTCCAGCTGGTTCACTTCGGCTGGCCAGTCCCATGGCATCGGCACTTCTTCGGTCATCAGACGCAGTTTCAGTGCATCAGGCTCGGCGGCAGAACCGACCCAGAACGTGGGCTGAGTGGCTTTGGCAAAGTCGCGCCAGCCAAGACCTTCTTCATCCCACCAGCGCGCGTCCTGATAACCGCCGGCGGCGACAAATTCGAAGAATTCGGCGTTGCTGGTCAGCATCTTGCTGGCTTTAAACGGCTTCACGTCGGTGGTCAGCGTGCCGTACTCGTTATCCCAGCCGTAGGTATCATCGCTTTTGCCCTGGGTGACCCGAGCGCCGTCAACGTCGACCAGCGCGTTCGCCGGCACTTTGCTTCGATCGTGTCGGGCTGAAGGGCAGGCTGGCCAGTGCGCCTGCGGCTTCACCCATTCAATGGGCAACTGGCGGATCAGCACGCTGGAGGTTTCCAGATGGATGCGCTCGTGCTCAATGCCCATCAGGATCACCCATGCCGGACTGTCCCAGTTGATCGGTAAGGTCAGCGGCATCTCTTTGATAAAGTTTTCGATAAGCGAGCGGACTTTGCCGCGATAGTCGCGCAGTTGGGCGACGGTCGGCCACGGGTAGTTGTGGGTGTCCAGATCGTCCCAGCTCATCTCATCGACGCCGATTGCCATCATCGCTTCGATGTTGTCATCCACGCGGTTATCCACCAGCCCACCCGCCATCATTTTATTGATGTAGAAAGTGGCGGTGTGGCCGTAATAGAAAATCAGCGGATGGCGCAGGGAAATCGCTTTGGTGAACCAGGCCTTTTCATCGGCGAGGCAATCGAACAGGCTCTCATACAGAGACCAGGTCTGATTGAAGTACGTCAGAATTTCCTGACGTTTTTGCGCCTCGCTGCCGCTGCTCAATAACAACGTACGGGTCGGTGCGGGTAATCCTGGTGCGAACTCTTGTTGTTGTGCTGTCACGTAATGCTCCCAATCTGCCTGTTGGCTAAAGCGTACACATGACTATAGCAAATAAGCATTTCCAGATTGTGTCTGAGGGAGAACTAGCGTTGCCAGCGGCGCAGCAGACGGCTTTTCAGGCCGGTATCGAAGTGCCAGATGTGGTCGAAAATCCGCATGATGCCGGGTTTTCCATGATCGGACAGCGCAACGGCATGAAAGCGCTGCTGCTGTTTCAGCTGGTGCTGTTTGATGCGTTTGACCAGCTCTTCTGGCAGGCGCTGGGCAATAAAATCGGAGATGATCACCGCATCGGCATCGTTCCATGCCGGCGTGGCCAGTTTAAGCAGCACCGAGTCCAGGCAGGCGGCCAGATCGGTGCCGCCACGAAAACGCTGGCTGAGAAAGCGGATCGCCTGGGAGATGCCATCGCCCGCGGTCAGTTCGTAGGCCACCACTTCATGGGCGAACAGCATAATGTAGCAACGACGGTTATCCGCCAGCGCCACCTTCAGCAGGGCGAGGCAGAACGCTTTGGCGCAGCGCTCGTTGAAGCCGCCCATTGAACCGGAGGTATCCACACAGACGATAAAGGGGCCGCGTGGCTGCTGGTCATGATGATGATGACTGACCGGCCTGAGCATCACCTTGTCGTGCCAGGCATCGCCCTGCAGACGATAGGTCAGCAGCCTTTTCTCCACCAGCCGACGGTAGAACTCAATTTCCAGCTCGCTGATGCCCAGCGTGACCAGTTCGGGTGGTAGCAGGCGCAGAATGTCGTCGCTTTGATGCAGCCCGCTGACCTCTTCCGGCACGCTTTCCGGCTCGCGCACCAGATGATGAAACTCCTCCAGCGGCGCGTCTTCGGTCGGCACCGCCTTGGCTTCTTTGCTGCGGCCCAGTTGTTCAGCCAGCTTCAGCAAGGCCGGTTGCTGGGCCAGAAAGTCGCCGTACTCAACGATCAGCTGGTAATCACCCCGTTGCAGCGGGCTTTTGGTTAAATCCCACAGCCGTCCCGCCGCAGCTTCATCGTTGTCCGATAACACCTTTGCCAGCTGACCACTCATGGCTAAGCGTTGCTGAAGCTCGGCCAGCAGTTTTTCTCGCTCCTGATCCAGCAGCTGCTGATTCAGGGTCAGGGTTTGCAGCGTCAGGCTTAACCGCCAGCGCTGGAGAAACAGGGTTTGCTGGGCCTGACTGAGCGCGCTGGGATCGGCATTGGCGACCAGCTGGTGGGCTTTTTCACTAAAGGGAGAATGATGTTCACTGAGGTAAGCCAGCAGTTCAGGCAGCTTCTGGCAGAACGGCGTATGACCCAGGCCCTGAAACTGCTGGAACAGCGCAAATTCGGCGGCAAGATCCTCCGGCACGGAGGTGGTCTTCAGCTGTTCCAGCACTTCCGTTTTCCAGCGCGGCAGATCGCGCAGCAGCGCTTTCTTCATGCCGGGGAATTTTTCAAAAAAAAGCGCCAGCTGGGGACTGGCGAGCAGGGCGATCACTAACTCTTCGAGCAGGTCGCCCTCGCTGATGGTCAGAAGTGCGCTCAGTGTATCAAGCGAGATCACCGACGCGCCTGCTTCAGCTGATCCGCCACCTGTTGCAGACTCTCTTCAATTTTTGCCAGCCAGTCATCGCTGATAAACAGGCAGCGCTGATGCTGGCTGAACAGCGTGCGCTGGTTGCGCAGCTGGGTTTCCACCTCATCCAGTGCCTGCACAATCTCTTCCGGCAGCCCGCTGGCCTGCTGTTTGCCCGGCAGCATCAGCCGGGTGGATTGCAGGCTGACGTCGCGCAGCGTCAGGCAGTCATTACCGTCCACATGCAGGTCCAACGTCTGGGCAAAGCCAATGCCGTTAAGCTTGCCACGAATATCGCCGCTTTTTTGCAGCCAGTGATGCAGCGGTTCACGCGCAATCACCACGTGCGTCACCTGCATGTCGTGCAGCATCAGCGGCTTTTGTAGCATCAGCGTCAGCGAGTCATCGGCCAGCGTGGCGGGCAGTTCATAATGCGGTTTGCGGCTGAACATGCCGCCATGTTTTTCCAGACGGATCGCCTGTTCGACGCTTTTTTCCTGCTGCAAGGCCAGCCGGCGCGACTCAATTTGCTGCAGCTTAATCAGCATCGGCTGCTGCTGCCAGGCGTGCTGGGTGATCAGGCTGTCGATTTCGCGATCCAGCAGCTTCATCGACGCCACGTCGTGCCACAGGCAATCCTTCAGCAGGATAAGATCGACCGGCGCAATGCTGTTGCGTCCGCTGTAAAACGCGCAGGCTTGCAGCAGGTGGATGGCTTTTTTCCAGCGACGATCGGAGATATAAGGCGCTTCGGGCTGGTTTTCCATCTGCTGGCGCAGCAGGAAGATCAGTTCAAAGACATCGTCAGTCAGCGCGACCTGAGTAATGCCTTTCTGCCATTCGCTATACTCTTCATCGGTGATGCACAGAGAGTCCGCCACCGGGTTGATGGTTTCATCCTGCTGGTGGGTAAGCATGCTGCGGAAGTTTTGCTTCTCATGCACGTTATCCAGCCACAGGCGGATTAACATGCGGTCATACAGCGCTTCCAGCCCGCTGTCGGCCTCGGGCAGCTCATTCGACGCGGTAACCAGCAGGCGCATGGGGATTTTTTCTTCGCTGTCACCGTTACGAAAGCGACGTTCATTAATGGCGGTCAGCAGGGTATTGAGGATCGCCGGGCCCGCCTTCCAGATCTCATCGAGAAAGACAATTTCGGCATCCGGCAGATAACCTTTGGTCAGTCGCTGGTAGCGGCCTTCGTCTTTTAGTGCCTGAATAGAGAGAGGGCCAAACACTTCTTCCGGGGTGGAAAAACGGGTCATCAGGTATTCAAAGGCGCGGGAATGTTGAAAAGCGTACTTGAGTCGGCGGGCAATCAGACTCTTGGCAATGCCCGGTGGGCCCAGCAAAAAGACGCTTTCGCCGCTCAGTGCAGCCAACAGGCAGAGACGAATCGCGTGATGCCGCTCATAAAGTCCTTTTTCTAATGCATTGCTGAGGCGGGCGATTCTTTCCGCAAGTAAATGGGGCTGGGGCATATTCAAACATTCATCCTTTTCTACGGTCTGGCCAGCAGGGTGACTGGCGAGCGCAAACACTACTGGCTATGATGCTTGAAAGAGTTGATACGAGTCAGCTTTTTTCTTGTCAAAGAGTGACGCAGGGCAGTGAAGTCATTTCTCTTAACGTAATAAGGATAGGCATTCATCATGATTCATGCATACTGTGCGCGTTTTGATGGCTTGATGAGCTGTGCGCAATCCCGCGTCACTCGGCTCCAACAAAAGACTAGTTTATGAGTTCTGAAAAAAAGCAGTCCCTTGGCGCAGTGACCTTAGCCGCCATTGGCGTTGTCTATGGTGATATCGGTACCAGCCCTTTATATACCCTCCGTGAATGCCTTTCCGGCCAGTTTGGCTTTGGCGTGGAACGTGACGCGGTATTTGGTTTTCTTTCCCTGATTTTCTGGCTGTTAGTGCTGGTGGTGTCGCTCAAGTACATCAGCTACGTGATGCGCGCAGATAACGCCGGAGAAGGGGGAATACTGACCCTGATGTCGCTGGCCGGCCGCAATACCGGGGCCAGAGCCACGGCGGTACTGGTGATCATGGGACTGATTGGCGGCAGCTTCTTCTATGGTGAAGTGGTGATCACGCCGGCCGTTTCAGTGCTTTCGGCGATTGAAGGTCTGGAGATCATCGCGCCGAACCTCGACCGCTATATTGTGCCGATGGCGATTGCCGTGCTGACGCTGCTGTTTGCTATCCAGAAGCACGGTACCGGCATTGTCGGCAAACTGTTTGCCCCGGTGATGCTGCTGTGGTTCATTGTGCTGGCGGTGCTGGGCGGCATGAGTATCGCTGCGAATCCGGACGTGCTGCATGCGATGAACCCTTACTGGGCGATGCATTTCTTTATGGAATATAAAGAGGTGTCGTTCTTTGCGCTGGGCGCGGTGGTACTGGCGATCACCGGGGTGGAAGCGTTGTATGCCGATATGGGCCACTTCGGTAAATTCCCTATCCGTCTGGCGTGGTTCATTGTGGTACTGCCATCGCTGGTGCTGAACTATTTCGGCCAGGGCGCGCTGCTGCTGAAGAATCCTGAAGCGATAAAAAACCCCTTCTTCCTGCTGGCGCCTGACTGGGCGCTGATCCCGATGCTGATCCTGGCGACGCTGGCCACGGTTATTGCCTCGCAGGCGGTGATTTCCGGCGTCTTCTCGCTGACCCGCCAGGCCGTTCGTCTGGGCTATCTGCCGCCGATGCGCATTGTACACACTTCGGAAGAGGAGTCCGGTCAGATTTATATCCCGGTCATCAACTGGCTGCTCTATTTCGCCGTGGTGATTGTGATTGTTGGCTTCCAGCATTCCAGTAACCTGGCGGCGGCCTACGGTATTGCCGTCACCGGCACCATGGTGTTGACCGCGATCCTCTGTACCACGGTGGCGATTAAAAACTGGCACTGGAACCGTTATCTGGTGCTGACGGTGCTGGTCGGCATGCTGTGCATTGATGTGTCGTTGTTCTCTGCCAACCTGGTGAAAGTGTTCTCCGGTGGCTGGTTGCCGCTGTGCCTGGCGCTGGTGATGTTTATCATCATGACCACCTGGAAAAGCGAGCGTTTCCGCCTGCTGCGTCGTATGCATGAACACGGCAACTCACTGGAAGCGATGATTGCCTCGCTGGAGAAATCGCCGCCGGTGCGCGTGCCGGGCACCGCGGTGTATATGTCCCGTGCGTTGAACGTGATCCCGTTCGCTATGCTGCATAACCTAAAGCATAACAAGGTCTTACATGAGCGCGTGGTGCTGCTGACGCTGCGAACGGAAGATGCGCCTTATGTGCATAACGTCCGGCGCGTGACCATCGAACAGCTTTCGCCAACCTTCTGGCGCGTGGTGGCCAGTTACGGCTGGCGTGAAACGCCGAACGTCGAAGAGATTTTCCACCGCTGTGGGCTGGAAGGGCTTAGCTGCCGGATGATGGAGACCTCGTTCTTTATGTCGCATGAGTCGCTGATTATCGGTAAACGACCGTGGTATCTGCGCCTGCGCGGCAAGCTGTTCCTGATGCTGCAGAAGAACGCCCTGCGTGCGCCAGACCAGTTCGAGATCCCGCCTAACCGGGTGATTGAGTTAGGGACACAGGTCGAGATTTAATCCCGACCGGCAGAGAAAAGGGGCCTTTGGGCCCCTTTTTTTGTGCTCGCTGACGCGGGCTACCAGCTGACGGACGCCGCAAAACCGCCCGCATCACGGTTAGCAAAGCTGGCCCGCATCCCATGCAGTTGGGCAATATTGCTGACGATGGACAGTCCCAGCCCGCTGCCGGACTTTTCCTGTCCCGGAGGCCGGTAAAACCGCTCGCCAACCCGCGTCACAGCCTCTCCCGTAACACCGGGTCCGTTATCCAGAACCTCAATACGGCGTGGCGACAGGATCAGCTGCACGCTTCCGCCAGACGGGCTGTAACGAATGGCGTTATCCAGCAGATTACGCACCATCAGCGCCAGCAGCAGCGGCTGTCCATTTTTGATGACCGGAACCCCGGGCGCCTCAAGGCTAAGCTCGATACCGGCGGCCTGCGCGCTACCATAATGATCGACAACGGCCTGTTGCAGCAGCTGTTGCAGATTGACCGGCTGCGTCTCCAGATCCTTCTCGCTGTCCAGTCGGGAGAGCGTCAGCAACTGATCGACCATCCGTGTGGCTCTGTCGATCCCCGCATCCAGATTGGCCAGTGCATGGTGACGCATCGCTTCATCGTCATGGGCCAGCTGCGCCACTTCGGTTTGCACCTTCAGCGCCGCCAGCGGCGTGCGCAGCTCATGCGCGGCATCTGAGGTAAAGCGTCGCTCGCGGGTCAGCATCTGCGCGATACGGGCAAACAGCGAATTCAGCTCGTCCACCAGCGGCCGGACTTCTTGTGGAACCCGATCTTCCCTTAACGGCGTCTGATCGTCCGCAGAGCGATGCCGCAGCTGGCTGGCGATACGTTTCAGCGGTGCCAGCTCGTGGGTGATCAGCCATAGCAGCAGGATCAACATCACCGGCAACGCAAACAGCCACGGCCAGAGGTTGGTCTGCACGATATCGCGGGTCATATCATCGCGATATTCCCATTCCTGACCGACCACCACCACATACTGCTGATCCGGTGTGCTCAGCCAGACCATGCGCCACAAATCATCGTCACCTTTCAGCTTGCCGTCGGTGAAGCCGTTGCGCGGGTAGTGAAAGCGGAAGTCTTTGCCGTTTTCACCGTCGTTCATCACCATTTTTCCGTCGCGGGTGAACACCGCAAAGGCCAGCGCATCGTCTTCCTGATCGCCGCGATGATGCTTGAGCAGCTTTTTGGTTTTAGGCAGCGTCAGCGGTTCGTGGCTGAGCTGTTCCGGGTTCATCGTTGCCAGCCTTTTGGCAAACAGCATCTGCTGGGTATCAAACAGCTCGTTGATTTTATGCCGCGTCTGCCACCATGAGCCGAGGCTGGCCGTTCCCCAGCAAATCAGCGTCAGGAGCAGAAAGCCCAGCATCAGACGCAGGCGCAGGCTCAGGCGATTCACACCGGTTCTCCCAGCGTATAACCGACGCCGTGAATGGTGCGGATAAACTGGCTGCCCAGTTTTTTTCGCAGATGGTGGATATGCACTTCAACGGCGTTGCTGGAGACGTCTTCATCCCAGCTGTAGAGCTTTTCTTCTAACTGCGCTCGGGTCAGCACTCTGCCGGTATTCATCAGAAACAGTTCGAGCAGCGCCAGCTCGCGGGATTTTAGCTCCAGCGGTTCGCCGTTCAGCGTCACGCGGTGCGAGCCGCTCTCCATCACCACGGCACCATGGCTGAGCAGCGGGTGAAGCTGGCCATGGCGGCGGCGAATCAACGCCTGCAGCCGGGCTGCGACTTCGCTCAGGGCGAAAGGTTTGCAGAGATAGTCATCGGCCCCTTGCTGTAGGCCGGTTACCCGCTGTTCCAGCGCATCCCGCGCGGTGAGGATCAGCACCGGTTCATCCTGTCCCTGCTGACGCCACTGGCGCAAAATATCCAGCCCGTCCATGCCCGGCAGGCTTAAATCCAGCACCACCGCGTCATAAGGCGCCGCGCTGAGTGCCGCCAGTCCCTCTTTACCTTCGGTGAACCAGTCGACGCTGAATCCCATTTTTATCAGCCCGGCTTTAATCCCGTCGCCAATTAACCGATCGTCCTCAATGACTAAGATGCGCATGATAAATTCCTCTGTGATTACCCGCTTTATACGTAACAGGCAGACCGGTTGTACAGCGCAGATCGCCGGAATTCGCGTTTTTTCGCCAATTTTGATAAATATTAAGCGGGCCGCGAGGTTCTTAAGAACCTGTTAAGAACCCTTTGCTTTAATAGCTCCCGAAGAGACAAACGAGGCACTATTTATTACTGCCGAACCTCCAAGGAATAAAGGTGACAATATGAAAAAGACCGCTGCTTTATTAGCCATTACCGCGCTGGTTTCAATGCCTGTTCTTGCTGCTCAGACCGGTGGGTTTGTTGACCCAAATGCCCCCACTGCCCAGGTGCAGAAAGGCGGCTTTTCCGGACCAAACGGCACGGTAGCCACCGTTAAACAGGCGCAGGATATGAAGGATGATGCCTGGGTAACCATGCGCGGCAATATTGAAAAGCGTATTGGTGATGAGGATTATCAGTTCCGCGATGCCACCGGCACGATGAAGGTTGAGATTGATCATAAGCGCTGGGAAGGCCAGACCATTTCGCCGAAAGATAACGTCGAGCTTCAGGGCAAGATTGATAAAGACTTCAACTCGGTTGAACTGGACGTAAAACAGATCCGCAAAGTTCAGTGATAATACGTCGCGGCGGGGACAACGAACCCCGCCGCGCGTTATTTAGCTGACCAACGCACTGGCAGCCGTGCGATGTTGAGCAATCAACGAGGCAATATCCAGACCCGGAATAACGCCATCTATCACCCGCCACTGACCGCCCACCATAACGTAATCAGCTCGCTCCGCGCCACACAGTATTAAGGCGGCAATCGGATCGTGGCTGCCGCTGAACCGTAATTCATCCATTTTAAACAGCGCCAGATCGGCCTGCATGCCGACCCGTATCTCACCAATATCCTCACGCCCTAATAAACGCGCCGATCCGCGTGTCGCCCAGCCGAGCACTTTTTGCGGCGTGATACGTTCAGCGCCGTAGCGCAGCCGCTGCAAATAAAGCGCCTGGCGGGTTTCATACATCAGGTTGGAGGCATCGTTAGAGGCGGAACCGTCCACGCCTAACCCTATGGTTGCGCCAGCCTGTTCCAAATCCAGCGTCGGGCAGATACCCGAAGCAAGCCGCATATTGGACACCGGACAGTGGCAGATGCCGGTTCCGGCCGCGCCGAGGCGGGTTATTTCATCAGGATTGAAATGAATTCCGTGCGCCAGCCAGGTGCGTGGCCCCAGCCAGCCCACCTTCTCCAGATAATCCACGGTGCGCAGGCCAAAACGATCCAGACAGAATTGCTCTTCATCCAGCGTTTCGGCCAGATGGGTGTGCAGACGGACATCCCACTGCCCGGCCAGCTTTGCGCTTTCAACCATGATCTCTTCGGTAACCGAGAACGGAGAGCAGGGTGCCAGGGCAATCTGAATTTGTGCGCCGGCGCCGCGCTGGTGGTAGCGCTTAATCAGCCGCACGCTGTCTTCGAGAATAGCTTCACCCGTCTGCACCGTGTGCTGAGGCGGCAGGCCGCCCTGGTCTTCGCCGAGACTCATTGAGCCACGGGTTAACAGCGCCCGCATGCCCAGCTCTTTCACCACCTCAACCTGCACATCAATCGCCTCTTCCAGTCCGTCGGGAAAAAGATAGTGATGATCGCTGGCGGTGGTGCAGCCAGACAGCAACAGTTCCGCCATTGCCACTTTGCTGGCCAGCGCCAGCGCATCGGGCTTCAGTTTTGCCCACACCGGATAGAGCGTTTTCAGCCAGGGAAACAGCGGCTGATTGACGACGGGTGCCCAGGCTCGGGTCAGGGTTTGGTAAAAATGATGATGCGTGTTGATCAAACCCGGCAGCACCACGTGCTGGCTGGCGTCTTTGATCTCATCGCAGGGCTGGGAAGGGTGTTGGCCTGAAGCCAGGATTTCAGTGATCACCCGATCTTCAATGACCAGTCCACCTCGTCCATCGGTGTCTTCAGGGGTAAAAATAGCGAGCGGGTTTTTCACCCAAATACGGTGTGCGGGCATAGCCAGCTTCTCCTTTATAAAGAATAAGATAAGCCAGCTCAGTTATACCCTGTCTGCTGATCCAGGGAGCGCGTACGCGTTACAAGACTATTTTTCCGTTGCCAGTTTGCTTTCGCGGGTCTGACGTACCGCGGTGTCGGACGGCAACACCAGGTTCAGCACGATGGCAACAATGCCACCCGCGCTAATCGCTGAGCCAAACAGGTTAGCAAAAACCTTCGGTAAATGGCTGAGGAATTCAGGTTGCGCTTCGATGCCGAGGCCAATACCAAACGAGACGGCAATGATCATCATGTCGCGGCGGGTCAACGGCGATTGGGTCATGATGCGGATGCCAGCGGCCAGTACGCTACCAAACATCACCAGCGTCGCGCCGCCTAAAACCGGTGCCGGGATTTGCTGGATCACCGCGCCAAACGCCGGGAACAAGCCCAGTAACGCCAGCAGGCAGCCAATCCACATGCCGACATAGCGGCTGGCGACGCCGGTCATCTGGATCACGCCATTATTCTGCGCAAAGGTGGTGCTGGGCAGCGCCGAGAAGATGGCTGCCAGCATGCAGCTGACGCCATCCGCCAGAATGCCGCCCTTTAAACGTCTGACGTAGCTTTCCCCTTCAACGGGCTGGCGTGACAGCAGGCAGTTCGCCGTCAGATCACCGACCGCTTCAAGAATACTGATCAACGAAATCAGCGCGATCGGCAGAAACAGCGAGAAATCAAACTGGAAGCCGAAGCGATAGGGCTGCGGCACGGCAATCCAGGATTCGGTGAACGGATGCAGGGTCAGATTGCCGCTCAGCGCAGCGGCCACGCAGCCAACGGCCATACCGAGGATCACCGCAGAGAGACGCAGCCAGCGGTTGCGCGCGTGGCTGAACAGCACGATGGTGGCCAGCGTCAGCAAACCCAGCAACAGGTTGGGCACCGAACCGAAGTTTTCCGCGTTATGACCGCCGCCCCAGTCGGTGATGCTGACCTTAATCAGGCTGATACCAATCAGGCACACCACGGTGCCACTGATTAACGGGGTGATCAGGCGGCGGATCTGGCCCAGAAAACGGCTGACGATCATCGGAATAAAGGCGGCAACCGTGGTCAGGCCGAAAATCATCGCCATCACATCTTCCGGGCTGCCGCCGCGATTTTTCACGCTGAATCCGGCCGCCAGAATCACCGCCAGAAAGGCAAAGCTGGTGCCCTGCAGGCAAATCATCCCGGCACCGATATGCCTTATCCGGCGAGCCTGAATAAAGGTGCCAAGGCCGGAGACAAACAGCGACATGCTGATCAGATAAGGCAGCCAGGCATTGAGGCCCAACACCGTACCGATAATCAACGGTGGTGTAATCACGCCCACCAGACTCGCCAGCACATGCTGTAACGCGGTAAACAGCGCGACCGTCGGAGTGGGTTTCTCCTCAAGGCCATAAATCAAATCAGAAGGTTCATTAGCAGACATAACTACACTCCATGGATCGGCAGACTTTGTCTCATGCATGAAACACGCCAGAGTGCAGTAAATGATGCGGTGGTTTTTTATTGTCTGATAGATAACCTTTTTTTTATTGAATAAGATGATCCGAAAGTTTCACGATGTTGTTACGTGAACCTAAATGGTGCGATCCAACCCGGCAAATACGCACCAAAATGGCACATTCTCAGCGCGTGCCCGGCTGAATTTCATTGAGGGTGGCCACCAGATGCAGCACCGCCGGCGATCGATCCAGCCGTCGCCAGGCCAGGGCGATATCGCTGTTGAGCACCGCATCATCAATGGCATGCAGGGTGACGTCCGGATGGCGAATGCAGCCCAGCGATTCCGGCACGAGGGTATAGCCAAACCCACTGGCCACCAGCCCGATGGCGGAGGCGATTTGCGGTGCCTGTTGGCCGGTGCGCGGCTGAAATCCGGCCCGCAGACAGGCGCTGATGATCATCTCATACAGGCTGGGCGCCACTTCCTGCGGAAAGAGGATCAGCGGATCCTCCGCCAGCTGCTGCAGCGACAGGGATGCCTTGCCCGCCAGCGCATGGCCCGGCGGCAACACCGCCAGCATTTTTTCACTGGCGATGACCTTCAAATTAAAGGCTTTGCTGCTTTCACACGGCAGGCGCACAAAGGCCGCATCCAGCAATCCTTCCTGCAGGTTATGCAGCAGCGTCGCCATATTCTGCTCGCCGGTGATCATCTCCATATCCGGGTAGCGATGCTGAAACTCCCTGAGCAGGCTGAATACCGAACCATGAAACGCCACCGAGCTGGCGAAACCGAGGGAAAGTCGTCCCCGGGTGCCGCGCGCAATGCCTTTGGCTTTCTCCAGCGCATGACCACTGAGTTCGAGGATCTGGCAGGCATCCTGATAAAAGGCCTCTCCGGCTTCGGTCAGCTCAACGCTGCGGGTCAGTCGTTTCAACAACGGCAGGCCAATTTCGCGCTCAAGGCGAAGGATTTGCTGGCTCAGAGGCGGTTGGGAAATCCCAAGCAGTTCGGCCGCGCGGGTGAAGTTGTGGGTCTGGGCAACGGCCACAAAATAGCGCAGGTGACGGAGTTCCATATCAAAAACGTCTCAAAGTGAAGGCTTCCCTATATTGGTATCCGGCACTGAATCGAGTCAACATCCTGTTAATGATTCTTAACCTTTTAGCCAAGAGGATGCCATGAAAAATTCTGCAACTGACTGTTTATGCGAACAAGAGTTGGCCTCTACCGTCAGCGCATTGCAGCAGCATAAGCCAGAAAGCGTAATCTATCAGACCTCTCTGATGAGCGCGTTGCTGAGTGGGGTTTACGAGGGCAACATCACCGTCGCCGACCTGCTGAAAAAAGGGGACTTCGGCCTCGGCACTTTCAACCAGCTGGACGGCGAACTGATTGCCTTCGATCGCGAGGTCTATCAGTTACGCGCTGACGGCAGCGCGCGCGAAGCCTCTCCTCAGCAGAAAACCCCCTTTGCGGTGATGACCTTCTTCCGTCCGCAGCATCGCCATCATTTCGATCGGCCGGTGGGTCGTCAGCAGATTCACGACTATATCGACAGTCAGGTCACCTCCGATAACCAGTTCTGCGCACTGCGCATCGACGGCCGTTTCTCGGAGGCGCAGACCCGCACCGTGCCGTGCCAGCATCGTCCTTATCGCAGCATGCCCGAAGTGCTCGGCCAGCAACCCACCTTTCACTTTAGCGAGCGCAACGGCGTGCTGATTGGTTTCCGCACGCCGCAATATATGCAGGGCATCAACGTGGCGGGTTACCACGAGCACTTTATTACCGATGACCGTCAGGGTGGCGGCCATCTGCTGGATTACCGGCTGGAGGAAGGGGTGCTGACCTTCGGTGCGATCAGCAAACTGGTGATCGACCTGCCAAAAGATAACGACTTTCTGCAAGCCAACCTGAATCCCGACGATCTGGATTCGGCCATTCGTTCCGTTGAGAGCTAATTCCCCTAAGGAGTCATGATGAAAAACCCAACCGATACTCAGCTATGGCAGCATGGCGCCGATCTGGTCGTGGCGCAGCTGGAAGCTCAGGGCGTGAAGCAGGTCTTTGGTATTCCGGGCGCCAAAATCGATAAGGTCTTTGATTCGCTGGTGGACTCCACTATCCAGACCATCCCGGTGCGCCATGAAGCCAATGCTGCCTTTATGGCGGCGGCAGTCGGGCGGCTGACCGGCAACGCGGGCGTGGCGCTGGTCACCTCCGGCCCCGGTTGCTCGAACCTGATCACCGGTATGGCCACCGCCACCAGTGAAGGCGATCCGGTGGTGGCGCTGGGCGGCGCGGTGAAGCGCGCGGACAGTGCAAAACAGGTGCATCAGAGCATGGACACCGTTGCCATGTTTCGTCCGGTCACCAAATATGCCGTTGAAGTCACCGATGCCAATGCCCTGTCTGAAGTGATCTCCAACGCCTTCCGCCAGGCTGAACACGGCAGAGGCGGCGGCGCCTTTGTCAGCCTGCCGCAGGATATTGTCGATCAACCGGCCCGGGGCAATCTGCTGAGCAGCAAAGGTCAGGTGTTGCTGGGCGCCGCGCCGGATGTGGCGATTGAGGCGGTTGCCGCACAGATTGCGCAGGCCAAAAACCCGGTTCTGCTGCTGGGACTGATGGCCAGCCAGCCGGAAAACAGCGATGCGCTACACCGCCTGCTGGAGCGCAGCCATATTCCCGTCACCAGCACCTATCAGGCGGCTGGGGCCGTCCGTCAGGGACACTTTTCACGCTTTGCTGGCCGGGTAGGCTTGTTTAACAATCAGGCGGGCGATCGTCTGTTACGTCAGGCTGACCTGATTATCACCATCGGCTACAGCCCGGTGGAATATGAGCCGGCCATGTGGAACAGCGGGACGGCCACGCTGGTGCATATCGATGTGTTGCCTGCGGAAGCGGATAACTGCTATTTGCCGGATGCTGAGCTGGTGGGCGATATCGCCGCAACGCTCGACAAACTCGCCGCGCGCATTGCCTCGCCTTTGCAGCTCAGCTCACAGGCCGCATCGATTCTGCACGATCGCCAGCAACAGCGGGAGCTGTTGACATTGCAGGGCCAGAATCTGAATCAGTTTGCCTTGCATCCGCTGCGCATCGTGCGGGCGATGCAGGACATCATTAACAGTGACGTCACCCTGACGGTGGATATGGGAAGCTTCCATATCTGGATTGCCCGCTACCTTTACAGCTTCCGGGCGCGTCAGATTATGATCTCCAACGGGCAACAGACGATGGGCGTGGCGCTGCCGTGGGCCATTGGCGCCTGGCTGGTCGACCCGAGTCGTAAAGTGGTGTCGGTCTCCGGCGATGGCGGATTCCTGCAGTCCAGTATGGAGCTGGAAACTGCCGTCAGGCTCAAAGCCAATATTCTGCACATCATCTGGGTGGATGAGGAATACAACATGGTGGCGATGCAGGAACAGAAGAAATATCAGCGGGTGTCGGGGGTTAAATTCGGCCCGGTCGATTTCAAAGCCTATGCCGAAGCCTTCGGCGCTGCCGGATTTGCGGTAGACAGCGCAGAAGCGTTAGAGCCAACGCTGCGTAAAGCCATGGATGTGCAGGGACCTGCAGTGGTCGCGGTGCCGGTCGATTATGCCGACAATCATTTGCTGATGGGCCAGCTCCATTTAAGCCAGATCCTCTAACCTCCAGCCACGATCCCAGCCTTAAGCCAAACCCGAGGCAGGCAACAGCGAAACGTTTCGATGGCGATCACAATTTCGCGATTTGGCGGTTGTTTTCGCCCCTGCCTCTCTTAAACTCCGGATCAGCGAAACGTTTCGCTCTGGAGTGAAAGATGAAAAAAGGCACCTTACTGAATTCTGATATTTCGTCCGTGGTTTCCCGCCTCGGGCATACCGACAGCCTGACCATCGGCGATGCGGGCTTGCCAATTCCGGCCGGTCCTCAGCGTATCGATCTGGCGCTGACCCACGGTATTCCCAGCTTTCTGCAGGTGGTTCACACCGTGACCGAAGAGATGCAGGTAGAAAGTGCCATCATCGCGGAAGAGATCAAATCTCATAATCCCAAGCTTCACAGCGACCTGTTAGCCCTGCTCGACTTGCTGCAACAACATCAGGGAAACACCATCTCGATCCAGTACGTCACTCATCACCAGTTAAAACAGCAAACCCAGCGTAGTCAGGCCGTGATCCGCAGTGGGGAATGTTCCCCCTACGCGAATATCATCCTGACCGCTGGCGTGACCTTCTGAGGGCATGATGCAACCTTTACTGCAACTGCAAGGTATTGATAAATCCTTTCCCGGCGTGAAGGCGCTTTCCGGCGCGGCACTCTCGGTCTATCCGGGCAGAGTGATGGCGCTGGTCGGCGAAAATGGTGCCGGTAAATCCACCATGATGAAGGTGATGACCGGGATCTATCCGCGTGATGCGGGTCGCATCACCTGGCTGGGCAATGACGTCTCCTTCAACGGGCCAAAAGCGTCGCAGGAAGCCGGCATTGGCATCATTCATCAGGAGCTGAACCTGATCCCACAGCTGAGCATTGCGGAAAACATCTTCCTCGGCCGTGAGTTTGTTAATGCGTTTGGCCGCATCCAGTGGAAGAAAATGCACGCCGAAGCCGACGTGCTGCTGAAAAAACTCAATCTGCGTTTTAGCAGCCACAGGCTGGTGGGCGATCTGTCGATCGGCGACCAGCAGATGGTCGAGATTGCTAAAGTGCTGAGTTATGAGTCGAAAGTGATCGTGATGGACGAACCCACCGATGCACTGACCGATACCGAAACCGCGTCGCTGTTCCGCGTGATCCGCGAGCTGAAGGCGCAGGGATGCGGCATTGTCTATATCTCGCACCGCATGAAGGAAATCTTCGAAATCTGCGATGACGTGACCATTTTCCGCGACGGACAGTTTATTGCCGAGCGGGCCGTGGAAAGCCTGGAAGAAGATTCGCTGATTGAAATGATGGTTGGCCGCAAGCTGGAAGAGCAATACCCGCGGCTGGATAAAGCGCCTGGTGAGGTTCGCCTCAAGGTGGAACATCTTACCGGGCCGGGCGTTGACGATATCAGCTTCACCCTGCGCAAAGGTGAAATTCTGGGTGTTGCCGGGCTGATGGGCGCGGGCCGTACCGAATTAATGAAGGTGTTATACGGCGCGATGCCGCGCAGCAGTGGCAGCGTGCAGCTCGACGGCAAAAACGTCACCACGCGTTCGCCTGAAGAAGGGCTGAAAAACGGCATCGTCTATATCTCTGAAGACCGTAAATGCGATGGACTGGTGCTGGGCATGTCGGTGAAAGAGAACATGTCTTTGACCGCGCTGGATTACTTCAGCCACAAAGGCGGACGCCTGAAGCACGCTGAAGAGCAGATGGCCGTTGGCGATTTTATTCAGCTTTTCAATGTGAAAACCCCGTCAATGGACCAGCCAATTGGGCTGCTGTCTGGCGGTAATCAACAGAAAGTCGCCATCGCTCGCGGTCTGATGACCCGCCCAAAAGTGTTGATCCTCGATGAGCCGACGCGCGGCGTCGATGTCGGGGCGAAGAAAGAAATTTATCAGTTAATCAATCAGTTCAAAGAAGAAGGGCTGAGCATCATCCTCGTCTCCTCTGAGATGCCTGAAGTGCTGGGTATGAGCGATCGCGTGCTGGTGATGCACGAAGGCCGCCTGAGCGGTGACTTCCCCATTGAACAAGCCACGCAGGAAGTCTTAATGGCGGCGGCGGTAGGCAAGCAACATAGCGTGGAGCTAGCAAAACTATGAGTACCCAAACCCTTCGTGCCAACCGCATCTTCAGCAAAAGCTGGCTGCTGGAGCAAAAATCGCTGATCGCCCTGATCGTGCTGATTGCCATTGTGTCGAGCCTCAGCCCGAACTTCTTCACCGTCAATAACCTGTTCAACATCCTGCAGCAGACGTCGGTCAACGCCATTATGGCGGTGGGCATGACGCTGGTGATCCTGACCTCGGGCATCGATCTTTCCGTGGGTTCATTGCTGGCATTGACCGGCGCGGTGGGCGCTTCGCTGGTGGGCCTGGAAGTGAATGCACTGGTCGCCGTGGCGGGATCGCTGGCATTGGGCGCGGCGATTGGCGCGCTGACCGGCACGATTGTCGCCAAGGGCAAGGTTCAGGCCTTTATCGCCACGCTGGTGATGATGTTGCTGTTGCGCGGCGTGACCATGGTTTATACCAACGGCAGCCCGGTGAACACCGGCTTTAATGACAATGCCGATCTGTTTGGCTGGTTCGGCATCGGCCGCCCGCTGGGCATCCCAACGCCGGTGTGGATTATGGCCATCGTCTTCTTCGCGGCCTGGTACATGCTGCATCACACGCGTCTGGGCCGTTATATCTATGCGTTGGGCGGCAACGAAGCGGCGACCCGTTTATCCGGCATCAGCGTCAGCCGCGTTAAAATCATCGTTTATGCCCTGTGCGGCATGCTGGCCGCGCTGGCAGGCACGATTGAAGTGGCGCGTCTCTCTTCGGCTCAGCCAACGGCGGGAACCGGCTATGAGCTGGATGCTATCGCGGCCGTGGTGCTCGGCGGTACCAGCCTGGCAGGCGGTAAAGGACGCATTATGGGAACCTTGATCGGTGCGCTGATCCTCGGCTTCCTGAATAACGGCCTCAACCTGCTCGGTGTTTCTTCTTACTACCAAATGATCGTCAAAGCTGTGGTGATACTGCTGGCGGTGCTGGTAGATAACAAAAGCAGTAAATAACTCTCCCCTACAGGAATTTATGATGAAAATGAAACTGACTGCACTTGCTGTTCTGCTCGGCGTAACCGTCAGCGCAAACGCGCTGGCAAAAGACACCATCGCGCTGGTGGTTTCCACACTGAATAATCCGTTCTTCGTCTCCTTAAAAGATGGCGCACAGAAAGAAGCGGATAAGCTGGGCTACAACCTGGTGGTGCTGGATTCACAGAACAACCCGGCGAAAGAGCTGGCTAACGTGCAGGACCTGACCGTTCGCGGCACCAAACTGCTGCTGATCAACCCTACCGATTCAGACGCGGTGGGCAATGCCGTGAAGATGGCGAACCAGGCGAATATCCCGGTGATCACCCTCGACCGCGTGGCTTCCCAGGGCAAAGTGGTGAGCCACGTCGCTTCGGATAACCGTTTCGGCGGTAAAATGGCCGGTGACTACCTTGCCAAAAAACTGGGCGATAACGCCAAAATCATCGAGCTGGCCGGTATTGCCGGTACCTCGGCTGCCCGTGAACGTGGGGAAGGCTTCAAAACCGCGGCCGATGCGCACCACTTCCAGATCCTTGCCAGCCAGCCCGCTGATTTCGACCGCACTAAAGGCCTGAACGTGATGCAAAACCTGCTGACCGCGCATCCTGATGTGCAGGCCGTCTTCGCGCAGAATGATGAAATGGCGCTGGGCGCGATGCGTGCATTGCAAACCGCAGGCAAATCTGATGTTCTGGTGGTTGGCTTTGACGGCACCGCCGATGGCGTGAAGGCGGTTGAAGGTGGCAAGCTGGCCGCGACCGTGGCGCAGCAGCCAGAGCAGATCGGCGTTATCGGCGTGGATACCGCTGATAAAGTGCTGAAGGGCCAGAAGGTTCAGGCAATCAACCCGGTTGATCTGAAACTGGTCACTAAATAATTCAGCACGACACGCGCCACCTCCTGCAGGTGGCGCCTTTTTCTGGACGACACCCTGATGAAAACACCCGGTAAGCTGGCTGTCCTTGGCAGTATCAACGCAGATCACATCCTTAACCTGAACACCTTTCCTCGTCCCGGTGAAACGGTGATCGGCAAGCATTATCAAATCGCTTTCGGCGGCAAAGGGGCCAATCAGGCGGTCGCGGCCGGACGCAGCGGCGCTGACATCGCGTTTATCGCCTGTGTGGGTGAAGACGATATTGGTCAGCGTATTCGCGAGCAGCTGAATAAAGACAACATTGATGTTTCTCCTGTCGAAGTGATTGCGGGTGACTCCACCGGCGTGGCGCTGATTTTCGTCAATGCCGAAGGCGAAAACAGTATCGCCATCCATTCGGGTGCCAACGCGGCGTTGACGCCAGCCATTGTCATCAAGCACCAAAAAACGATCGCTGAGGCTGGCGCGTTACTGATGCAGCTTGAGTCTCCGCTTGATAGCGTGCTGGCGGCCGCCAAAATCGCCCATCAGCATCAGACCAAAGTGATCCTCAATCCCGCGCCTGCCACGCCGCTGTCCGATGAGCTTCTGGCGCTGGTGGATATGATCACCCCCAATGAAACCGAAGCCGAGATCCTGACGGGCGTCCATATCGACAGCGATGAGGATGCAGCCCGTGCGGCGGCGGTTCTGCATGATAAAGGTATCCACAGCGTGCTGATTACGCTGGGCAGTCGCGGCGTGTGGCTCAGTGAGCAGGGCGACGGGCAGCGCATTGCCGGCTTTAAGGTGGATGCGGTCGATACCATCGCCGCAGGCGATACCTTTAACGGCGCGTTGATTACCGCCTTACTGGACGAACAGCCGATGGCGCAGGCCGTGCGCTTTGCCCACGCCGCGGCCGCGATTTCAGTCACGCGATCCGGTGCGCAGCCTTCGGTGCCCTGGCGTCACGAGACCGACAGCTTCTTGCAGCAGCAGGGGTAGCACTTGGCCACCATGAAAGATGTCGCACGGCTGGCGGGCGTTTCAACGTCCACCGTTTCCCATGTGATCAACAACAACCGCTTTGTCAGTGACGCGGTGCGGGAAAAAGTGACCACGGCGATTTCGCAACTTAACTATGCGCCATCCGCCCTGGCACGAAGCCTGAAGCTTAACCAGACCCGCACCATCGGGATGCTGCTGACCGCCAGCAGCAACCCGTTCTATTCGGAAGTGGTGCGTGGCGTCGAAAGAAGCTGTTATGAGCGCGGCTACAGTCTGGTGCTGTGCAATACCGATGGCGATGAAAACCGCATGAACCGCAGTCTGGAGACGCTGTTGCAAAAGCGTGTCGACGGGCTGTTAATCATGTGTACCGAAAGCCATATTCCGTCGGTTGAGATCCTGACGCGCTATCCTTCTATCCCTTCCGTGATGATGGACTGGTCCCCTTTTGACGGTGGCAGCGACATTATTCAGGATAACTCGCTGCTGGGCGGCGAAATGGCCACCCGGCATCTTATCTCCCGGGGGTATACGCGTATTGCCTGTATCGCCGGACCGCAGGATAAAACGCCGGCCCGATTACGCCTTGAGGGATTTCATCAGGCGATGGAACAGGCAGGTCTACCGGTGCTGCCAGGCTATATCGTCGCTGGCGATCTGGAGTTTGAGGGCGGCTACAATGCGATGAACCAACTGCTGGCGCTTAATCCGCTGCCGCAGGCGGTGTTTACCAGCAACGATGCGATGGCGGTTGGGGTTTATCATGCGTTGTATCAGGCGGGACTGTCGGTGCCGCAGGACATTGCGGTGATCGGCTATGACGATATCGAGCTGGCCCGCTATATGACCCCGCCGCTGACCACCATCCATCAGCCGAAAGATGAACTGGGCGAGTTGGCCATTGATACGCTGCTGCATCGTCTGGCCGAGCCCGGTGGCAGCCAGCAACTGCTGGTGCTGACACCGGAACTGGTCGAGCGTGGATCCGTCGGGGAGCGTTAAGCGGCTTTCTTCTTTTTCTCCCGGTTGCTGATCAGATGCCTTCCGTCGCCGGGTTTCAACATCAAAAACACCGATCCTGAGATCACCGTGACCACACCCATCGTCAGGAACGTGGCATGGAAGTGCTGAACGGTGGTGCCATCAAAGTTTTCATAGAATCGCAGCACGGCGGCACTGACCGCCACCCCGAAGCTGATCGCCAGCTGTTGGGTCACGGCCAGCATACTGTTGCCGCTGCTGGCGTTGGCATCATTAAGATCCGCCAGTGTGATGGTGTTCATGGCGGTGAACTGTGTCGACATCCCCATCCCCAGAACAAACAGCGGCAGCAGGAGCACCAGCAGGCTCATCCCCGGCGTTTGTAAGGCGAAGCTGGCAACCAGCACGCCGATGATCACGCTAATCCATACCAGGGTTTTGCGGTAGCCAAACCAGCGCAGCACCTGCGTCACCATCGACTTGGCCATAATCGAACCTAACGCGGTCGGTGCCATCATGCAGCCTGCCAGGATCGCCGAGTAACCAAAGCCAACCTGCAGCATCAACGGCATCAGGAAAGGAATGCACCCCGTCCCGAGGCGTGCGGCGATATTGCCCAGTATGCCTACCGAGAAAGTGCGGGTTTTAAACATCGGCAACGGGATGAGCGGCGTAGGGTGGCGTCTTGCGTGCACTATATAGAGAAGAAGTAACAGAACGCCGCCCAGCGTGACCGCCAGCGCAATGCTGGTGGCAACGATCTTCTCGCCAAACAGCTCTATTCCGCTCGAAAGCAGCACCAGCCCAATCCCGAACAGCAAAAAGCCCAGGAAATCGAAGCGGCGGCGTGGCGTGGTGAAGTCCGGCATATATTTGCGGGCATAGATGATGCCGGCAATTCCCATCGGGATATTAATCAGGAAGATCCAGTGCCAGGTGGCATAGGTCACCAGCACGCCACCCAGCATCGGCCCCAGTACCGGGCCAATCAGTCCGGGCATGGTGACGAAATTGAGTACCGGCAGCAGCTCGCTCCGTGGGTAAGCCCTTAACAGGGCAAGGCGTGCTACCGGCATCATCATCGCGCCGCCGACACCCTGCACCACCCTGAAAGCAACCAGTGAGGTTAACGACCCCGAGAGTGCGCAGGCGAGAGAGCCGAGGGTAAACAGTGAGACAGCGACGATAAAGACTTTGCGGGTGCCGTAGCGATCGGCCAGCCAGCCGCTGACGGGAATAAGCAGGGCAACCGTTAAGGTGTAGCTGATGACGGCGGACTGCATCGCCAGCGGAGAGCGGTTGAGACTTTGGGCGATTGCGGGAAGGGCGGTGTTCAGTATCGTGGCATCCAGCGCCTGCATAAAGAAGGCCATGGCGGCGATCCACGGAAGTCCGGCCATACTGCGCGCGGATTTTATCATTTAGCATCCTTTTTAATGTTCAATGCTGGCAGGGCAAACCTGCAATGCATAAAGAATAGCATCAGCTGACCTGGTTACAGGAAGGGCAAAAGGGCTTTTAAAGGCCATTTAGCTGCTAAAAACAGCGTAAGACGGGTGTTTTTTCACCTTTTGGTGAAAAAAGAGGCGGTCAGATCTTTTTTGTTGAGAAACACTTGCGGCCTTCCAGGAATTCCCTATAATGCGCCTCCACTGACACGGAACAACGGCTTACGAGTCACCGGGTCAGAGGTTTAGGAAGCTGAATCGCCGGAGAAAAACTTCCCAAAAAGAAGTTGACTCTGAAGGAGGAAAGCGTAATATACGCCACCTCGCAGTAAGGCGCTAAGGCACTTACCGCAACGCTCTTTAACAATTTATCAGACAATCTGTGTGGGCACTCGCAGGATTGATATCAGCGCCGCAAGGCGCAAAAAAATATCAAGCCTTAAGAGTGAACACATAATGAAATTCATTATGACGTTTTACACTTGAGCACCGCTGAACTTGTTTCAGCAAATCGAACTTTTAATTGAAGAGTTTGATCATGGCTCAGATTGAACGCTGGCGGCAGGCCTAACACATGCAAGTCGAACGGTAGCACAGAGAGCTTGCTCTCGGGTGACGAGTGGCGGACGGGTGAGTAATGTCTGGGAAACTGCCTGATGGAGGGGGATAACTACTGGAAACGGTAGCTAATACCGCATAACGTCTTCGGACCAAAGTGGGGGACCTTCGGGCCTCACACCATCGGATGTGCCCAGATGGGATTAGCTAGTAGGTGGGGTAATGGCTCACCTAGGCGACGATCCCTAGCTGGTCTGAGAGGATGACCAGCCACACTGGAACTGAGACACGGTCCAGACTCCTACGGGAGGCAGCAGTGGGGAATATTGCACAATGGGCGCAAGCCTGATGCAGCCATGCCGCGTGTATGAAGAAGGCCTTCGGGTTGTAAAGTACTTTCAGCGGGGAGGAAGGCGATAAGGTTAATAACCTTATCGATTGACGTTACCCGCAGAAGAAGCACCGGCTAACTCCGTGCCAGCAGCCGCGGTAATACGGAGGGTGCAAGCGTTAATCGGAATTACTGGGCGTAAAGCGCACGCAGGCGGTCTGTCAAGTCAGATGTGAAATCCCCGGGCTTAACCTGGGAACTGCATTTGAAACTGGCAGGCTAGAGTCTTGTAGAGGGGGGTAGAATTCCAGGTGTAGCGGTGAAATGCGTAGAGATCTGGAGGAATACCGGTGGCGAAGGCGGCCCCCTGGACAAAGACTGACGCTCAGGTGCGAAAGCGTGGGGAGCAAACAGGATTAGATACCCTGGTAGTCCACGCCGTAAACGATGTCGACTTGGAGGTTGTGCCCTTGAGGCGTGGCTTCCGGAGCTAACGCGTTAAGTCGACCGCCTGGGGAGTACGGCCGCAAGGTTAAAACTCAAATGAATTGACGGGGGCCCGCACAAGCGGTGGAGCATGTGGTTTAATTCGATGCAACGCGAAGAACCTTACCTGGCCTTGACATCCACGGAATTCGGCAGAGATGCCTTAGTGCCTTCGGGAACCGTGAGACAGGTGCTGCATGGCTGTCGTCAGCTCGTGTTGTGAAATGTTGGGTTAAGTCCCGCAACGAGCGCAACCCTTATCCTTTGTTGCCAGCGAGTAATGTCGGGAACTCAAAGGAGACTGCCGGTGACAAACCGGAGGAAGGTGGGGATGACGTCAAGTCATCATGGCCCTTACGGCCAGGGCTACACACGTGCTACAATGGCGCATACAAAGAGAAGCGAACTCGCGAGAGCAAGCGGACCTCACAAAGTGCGTCGTAGTCCGGATCGGAGTCTGCAACTCGACTCCGTGAAGTCGGAATCGCTAGTAATCGTAGATCAGAATGCTACGGTGAATACGTTCCCGGGCCTTGTACACACCGCCCGTCACACCATGGGAGTGGGTTGCAAAAGAAGTAGGTAGCTTAACCTTCGGGAGGGCGCTTACCACTTTGTGATTCATGACTGGGGTGAAGTCGTAACAAGGTAACCGTAGGGGAACCTGCGGTTGGATCACCTCCTTACCTGAAGATACTCTCCCGCGTAGTGTCCACAACAGATTGTCTGATAGAAAACGTAATGAGCAACAGTAACAGAGTCCCCATCGTCTAGAGGCCCAGGACACTGCCCTTTCACGGCTGTAACAGGGGTTCGAATCCCCTTGGGGACGCCATCTCCTGATAATGAGTGAAAGACATTATCAACCCGTATCTCAAAACTGATTCTCTCCGCAAGGACGAGTCACGTTTGAGATATTTGCTCTTTAACAATCCGGAACAAGCTGAAAATTGAAACGACATGTCGTTTTCATTCTCCGTAATAAGAATGAAATCAACGATATGTTCGAGTCTCTCAAATGCTTACAACAGCACGTGTCTTTCGGGACGCTTGTGGGTTGTGAGGTTAAGTGACTAAGCGTACACGGTGGATGCCTAGGCAGTCAGAGGCGATGAAGGGCGTGCTAATCTGCGATAAGCGTCGGTAAGGTGATATGAACCGTAATAACCGACGATACCCGAATGGGGAAACCCGGTGCACTTTGGTGCATCATTGCAACATGAATACATAGTGTTGCAAGGCGAACCTGGGGAACTGAAACATCTAAGTACCCAGAGGAAAAGAAATCAACCGAGATTCCCCCAGTAGCGGCGAGCGAACGGGGAACAGCCCAGAACCTGAATCAGTTTGTGCATTAGTGGAAGCGTCTGGAAAGTCGCAGGGTACAGGGTGATACTCCCGTACACAAAAATGCACTTGCTGTGAGTTCGATGAGTAGGGCGGGACACGTGACATCCTGTCTGAATATGGGGGGACCATCCTCCAAGGCTAAATACTCCTGACTGACCGATAGTGAACCAGTACCGTGAGGGAAAGGCGAAAAGAACCCCGGCGAGGGGAGTGAAACAGAACCTGAAACCGTGTACGTACAAGCAGTGGGAGCACCTTCGTGGTGTGACTGCGTACCTTTTGTATAATGGGTCAGCGACTTATATTCTGTAGCAAGGTTAACCGTATAGGGGAGCCGAAGGGAAACCGAGTCTTAACTGGGCGTTAAGTTGCAGGGTATAGACCCGAAACCCGGTGATCTAGCCATGGGCAGGTTGAAGGTTGGGTAACACTAACTGGAGGACCGAACCGACTAATGTTGAAAAATTAGCGGATGACTTGTGGCTGGGGGTGAAAGGCCAATCAAACCGGGAGATAGCTGGTTCTCCCCGAAAGCTATTTAGGTAGCGCCTCGTGAACTCATCTTCGGGGGTAGAGCACTGTTTCGGCTAGGGGGCCATCCCGGCTTACCAACCCGATGCAAACTGCGAATACCGAAGAATGTTATCACGGGAGACACACGGCGGGTGCTAACGTCCGTCGTGAAGAGGGAAACAACCCAGACCGCCAGCTAAGGTCCCAAAGTCATGGTTAAGTGGGAAACGATGTGGGAAGGCACAGACAGCCAGGATGTTGGCTTAGAAGCAGCCATCATTTAAAGAAAGCGTAATAGCTCACTGGTCGAGTCGGCCTGCGCGGAAGATGTAACGGGGCTAAACCATGCACCGAAGCTGCGGCAGCGACGCTTATGCGTTGTTGGGTAGGGGAGCGTTCTGTAAGCCGTCGAAGGTGGACTGTGAGGTCTGCTGGAGGTATCAGAAGTGCGAATGCTGACATAAGTAACGATAAAGCGGGTGAAAAGCCCGCTCGCCGGAAGACCAAGGGTTCCTGTCCAACGTTAATCGGGGCAGGGTGAGTCGACCCCTAAGGCGAGGCCGAAAGGCGTAGTCGATGGGAAACAGGTTAATATTCCTGTACTCGGTGTTACTGCGAAGGGGGGACGGAGAAGGCTATGTTAGCCGGGCGACGGTTGTCCCGGTTTAAGCATGTAGGCGGAGAGTTTAGGTAAATCCGGACTCTTTTTAACGCTGAGGTGTGATGACGAGGCACTACGGTGCTGAAGTAACAAATGCCCTGCTTCCAGGAAAAGCCTCTAAGCATCAGGTAACACGGAATCGTACCCCAAACCGACACAGGTGGTCAGGTAGAGAATACCAAGGCGCTTGAGAGAACTCGGGTGAAGGAACTAGGCAAAATGGTGCCGTAACTTCGGGAGAAGGCACGCTGGCGCGTAGGTGAAGGGACTTGCTCCCGGAGCTGAAGCCAGTCGAAGATACCAGCTGGCTGCAACTGTTTATTAAAAACACAGCACTGTGCAAACACGAAAGTGGACGTATACGGTGTGACGCCTGCCCGGTGCCGGAAGGTTAATTGATGGGGTTATCCGCAAGGAGAAGCTCTTGATCGAAGCCCCGGTAAACGGCGGCCGTAACTATAACGGTCCTAAGGTAGCGAAATTCCTTGTCGGGTAAGTTCCGACCTGCACGAATGGCGTAATGATGGCCAGGCTGTCTCCACCCGAGACTCAGTGAAATTGAACTCGCTGTGAAGATGCAGTGTACCCGCGGCAAGACGGAAAGACCCCGTGAACCTTTACTATAGCTTGACACTGAATATTGAACCTTGATGTGTAGGATAGGTGGGAGGCTTTGAAGCGTGGACGCCAGTCTGCGTGGAGCCAACCTTGAAATACCACCCTTTAACGTTTGATGTTCTAACCTGGCGCCGTGATCCGGCGTGGGGACAGTGTCTGGTGGGTAGTTTGACTGGGGCGGTCTCCTCCTAAAGAGTAACGGAGGAGCACGAAGGTTAGCTAATCACGGTCGGACATCGTGAGGTTAGTGCAATGGCATAAGCTAGCTTGACTGCGAGAGTGACGGCTCGAGCAGGTGCGAAAGCAGGTCATAGTGATCCGGTGGTTCTGAATGGAAGGGCCATCGCTCAACGGATAAAAGGTACTCCGGGGATAACAGGCTGATACCGCCCAAGAGTTCATATCGACGGCGGTGTTTGGCACCTCGATGTCGGCTCATCACATCCTGGGGCTGAAGTAGGTCCCAAGGGTACGGCTGTTCGCCGTTTAAAGTGGTACGCGAGCTGGGTTTAGAACGTCGTGAGACAGTTCGGTCCCTATCTGCCGTGGGCGCTGGAAGATTGAGAGGGGTTGCTCCTAGTACGAGAGGACCGGAGTGAACGCACCACTGGTGTTCGGGTTGTCATGCCAATGGCATTGCCCGGTAGCTAAGTGCGGAAAAGATAAGCGCTGAAAGCATCTAAGCGCGAAACTTGCCTCGAGATGAATCTTCCCTGGGCCTTTAAGGCCCCTGAAGGGACGTTGAAGACTACGACGTTGATAGGCCGGGTGTGTAAGCGCAGCGATGCGTTGAGCTAACCGGTACTAATGACCCGTGAGGCTTAACCTTACAACACCAGAAGCGTTCTGGTGGTGTCTGAGAGACACGAACAGATATTTTCAGCTTGAACCGGATAAATTTGCGCGGCCCTATGGCGGCGTGAATAACAGAATTTGCCTGGCGGCTTTAGCGCGGTGGTCCCACCTGACCCCATGCCGAACTCAGAAGTGAAACGCCGTAGCGCCGATGGTAGTGTGGGGTCTCCCCATGCGAGAGTAGGGAACTGCCAGGCATCAATTAAGCAGACAAGCCTCATGCGAAAGCATGGGGCTTTTTTGTGTGCGTAAAAAGCAAAAACCCACAGCAGGCCCGCCTGATAACGGCCAAAACCCGCCACTAAAATCCCAAACTACCCCAAAACCCCCAAAACCACCCAAAAACCAGACAAAAAAAGACGCCGTGCTGCCGCACGACGCCTCTAAATTCAGCGCTTACCCTGAAATGAAGCGAGATCTTCAGGCGTATTAAGATTAATAAACGCCTGCTGGTTGTCGAAATTAACCGCTGTACCGCCCACTTCTTTCAGGAAAACCATCAACTTGCGGTCGCCACGCTGCAAATATTCTTCCAGCTGAGGCGCCAGACTCCGGTGAACTAACGCCAGTGTGGGATGATCGCGTTCAGCACATCTCACCCAGGCTGCTTTTGCCTCGGCATTTTTTCCCTGCCAAAGCTGACTGACCAGATTTGTTGAAAGGAAGGGCGTATCACAGGAGGCAAAAACGGCCCAATCGGTGCTGATTCGCTGCAAAGCGGCCAACATGCCTGCCAGCGGACCCGCAAATCCGGTAAAAGTATCGGCAAAAACCTCGCAACCACTTTCCTGATAGCGCTGATGATGACGATTGGCACTGATACAGACCTCCGCAACCTGCGGCTGCAGGATCGCCAGCACATGCTGATACAGCGGCTTGCCATTCAGCATCACCAACCCTTTATCCTCGCCCTGCATCCTGGAACCTCTCCCTCCGGCCAGAATCACGCCGCTGACATCCTCTACTCTATACTTCACTGGTTGAGTCATGCGCCACAATACCCCTCTTTTCATGTGGGATTAAAGCTGGTAACCTGGCGTCCTCTGTCGACCTTAAGGAACCCTGTCATGAAATGCCACCGTCTTAATGAACTGATTTCTCTTCTTCAGCCTGAATGGCAGAAAGAACCCGACCTTAATCTGATGCAATTTTTGCAGAAACTGGCGTCTGAGTCAGGTTTTAGCGGCCCAATAGGCGATCTGACAGACGATATTCTGATCTATCACCTGAAAATGCGCGGTACCGATAAAGATGAGCAGATCCCAGGTCTGAAAAAAGATTATGAAGAGGATTTTAAGACCGCGCTGCTGCGTGCCAGAGGAGTCATTAAAGATTAATTCCCCGCAGTCTCCCGTAGCCTGCTGCGTTTAATGGTATTCTTAACGGCTAATTCACGCCATGAGCATCCCGGATGAAAGAACCCGCGTTTAACTTTCAACATCTTGATCCCGATACCATCCTTGATGCGCTCTGGGAGACCGGGATCCGTGTGGAATCAGGGCTGACTGCCCTGAACAGCTATGAAAACCGGGTCTATCAGTTCTCAGATGAAGACAAAACCCGCTATGTGGTGAAGTTTTATCGCCCACAACGTTGGTCACAGCAGCAGATTCTGGAAGAACATCAGTTCACTGCAGAACTGTTTGCTGATGAGGTTCCGGTCGCAGCGCCGCTGCAATTACAGGGAAAAACCCTCCATCAGCATAATGGTTACCTTTACACCGTATTCCCAAGCCTGGGTGGTCGTCAGTATGAAACGGACAATTATGACCATCTGGAATGGGTAGGACGCTTCCTTGGTCGTATCCATCAGACGGGCCGCAAAAGCACCTTTGCTGTTCGTCCTACCCTGGGGCTGGACGAATACATCAACGAACCGCTTCAGGTCTTTGAAGCCAGTACGTTAATCCCCCGTAAGTTGAAGGAGCCGTTATTGGCCAGCGTGCGGCTGATAGGCACAACTTTACAAAAATACTGGCATACTCAGTGGCAGCCTTTACGCCTGCATGGTGACTGCCATCCGGGCAATATCCTCTGGCGTGATGGCCCGTTCTTTGTTGACCTCGATGATGCCCGCAATGGCCCCGCCGTGCAGGATTTATGGATGTTAATTAACGGGGATCAACAGGAACAACGCCTGCAGTGGGATATTCTGTTAGAGGCTTACAGTGAATTCTGCGAGTTCGATACACACGAATTGTCACTTATTGAACCTTTACGCGCTATGCGGATGGTTTATTATCTGGCGTGGGTTGTTCGCCGCTGGCAAGACCCTGCATTTCCTGCAAGTTTTCCATGGATGACGGATGAAGATTTCTGGCGCAGGCAGATTTCACTATTTAACGAGCAGGCAAGGTTGTTGCAGGAGCCCCCGCTACAGCTGACGCCCGCATTCTAAGGCTGACCGTCTTTTCCGGTTTGCCCCATTTGCTGTTAGGAGAGAGTTTCACGATGAAAAAGATTTGGTTTGCGCTGGTTGGTCTGGTTTTGGCCTTCAGTGCGTCAGCAGCCCAGTTTACGGATGGCCAGCAATACGTGACGATGCAAAAACCCGTCGCTGGCGAACCTCAGGTTCTCGAGTTCTTCTCTTTCTTCTGCCCTCACTGCTATGAGTTTGAACACGTCTGGCATGTTAGCGATGCAGTGAAGAAAGCCCTGCCTGCTGACACCAAAGTGACCAAATATCACGTCGAGTTCCTGGGTGGCGAGATGGGTAAAACCGTGACTCAGGCCTGGGCTGTTGCAATGGCTCTGGGCGTGGAAGATAAAGTTACCGCGCCAATCTTTGATGGCATCCAGAAAACGCAGACCATCACTGATGCAGCAAGCCTGAAAGATGTCTTCGTTAAAGCGGCAGGTATTACGCCAGAAGCTTATGACGGCGCCTGGAACAGCTTCGTCGTGAAATCTCTGGTAGCCCAGCAGGAAAAAGCGGCAGCCGATGTACAGCTGCAGGGCGTTCCGGCGATGTTTGTTAACGGCAAATATATGGTTAACAACGGTGGCCTGGATACCAGCTCAATGGACAACTATGTTCAGCAATATGCCAACGTAGTGAAGTTCCTGCTGACTCAGAAGTAATTCACGTCAGTCTGCAACGCCGGCGTAATGCCGGCGTTGTTGTTTTCAACTGCCGGCTCGGGTTTCTCCACGGAATAAACATGTTGAAAAGATCCTGATTAAAAGGCAGAGATCCTGTGCGATCGGCAAAGGCAATAATTAATATCCACATATAATTCATTCCGTGAAACCTGAAGTTATTCCTGGTGAATAAATTTAACTTATTGAAAACAGGTTTTTTTTGTTTTTATGCCGGCATTTTATTCTACGTATGAAAAACCGGGATCATTTTTACGCACAAACTTATCCACAGCTTATTACTGCGTCACCTCCCGCAAAATCAACAGCCAAATGAAGTTTATCCGTCAGGTTATTTCAACTTTCGTCCTCAGCTGTGGCATCCTTACCGCATTGAAAAAACCAACGAAGAACGTGACGACTTATGGCACAAATTGCAGAAAACCCGCTGATTCTGGTAGATGGCTCTTCTTACCTCTATCGCGCATACCACGCGTTCCCTCCGCTGACCAACAGCGCAGGAAAACCTACCGGCGCGATGTACGGTGTGCTGAATATGTTGCGCAGCCTGCTGCTGCAATATAAGCCCAGCCATGTAGCCGTGGTTTTTGATGCCAAAGGCAAAACCTTCCGCGATGAGCTTTTCGAAGCCTATAAATCCCACCGCCCACCGATGCCGGACGACCTGCGAGCGCAGATCGAGCCCTTGCATAATATGGTCAGAGCGATGGGCTTGCCTCTACTGGCCGTCAGTGGCGTGGAAGCCGATGACGTCATCGGTACGCTGGCGCTGGAAGCCGGTAAAAAAGGCAAGCCGGTATTAATCAGCACTGGCGATAAAGATATGGCGCAGCTGGTAACGCCAGATATCACCCTTATCAACACCATGAACAATGCGATCCTCGGCCCTGACGAAGTGGTGGAGAAATATGGCATTCCGCCTGAATTAATCATCGACTTCCTCGCGCTGATGGGCGACGCATCCGATAACATTCCCGGCGTACCGGGCGTGGGCGAGAAAACGGCTCAGGCACTGCTGCAGGGGCTGGGCGGAATTAAAGATATCTATGCCAACCTGGATAAGGTCGCTGAACTGACGTTCCGTGGGGCAAAAACCATGGCCGCCAAGCTGGAGCAAAATAAAGAGATGGCGCTGCTCTCTTATCAGCTGGCGACCATTAAAACGGATGTGGAATTAGATCTGACCAGTGAACAGCTGACGGTGAATGAGCCGGCGGTGGAAGAGTTACTGGGCCTGTTCCGCGAATATGAGTTCAAACGCTGGATCACCGACCTGGAAGAAGGAAAGTGGCTACAGGGTAAAAAGAGTCATCCTGCCGCGCAGAAAGCGCTGGTTGAACAGGTTGAAGAACAGGTCGAAACCACCAGTACGCTCTCTGCCGAAGGCTATGTCACTATTCTGGATGAAGAGACCTTCGAAAGCTGGCTGAAGCAACTCAAGACCAGTTCACTGTTTGCGTTCGATCTGGAAACCGACTCGCTGGATACGCTGAGCGCCAATATCGTGGGGATTTCCTTCGCCATTGAGCCAGGCAAAGCCGCCTATCTTCCCGTGGCGCATGATTATCTGGATGCGCCAGCCCAGCTGGATCGCAACAGCGTGCTGGAGCGCCTCAAGCCGCTGCTGGAAGATCCGGCGTTGCTGAAGGTGGGACAGAACCTGAAATACGATCGCGGCGTGCTGAAGAACTACGACATCGAATTACAGGGCATCAAGTTCGACACCATGCTGGAGTCGTACGCGCTGAGCAGCGTGGGGAGCCGTCATGATATGGATACGCTCTCATCACGCTGGCTGAACCATAAAACGGTCTCCTTTGAGGAGATTGCCGGCAAAGGCAAAAAGCAGCTGACCTTTAACCAGATCGATCTGGAACAGGCCGCGCATTATGCTGCCGAAGATGCCGACGTAACGCTCCAGCTCCACCTGAAGATGTGGCCAGAACTGGAGAAAGAGCAGGGGCCGAAGGAGGTGTTCGAAAACATCGAAATGCCGCTGCTGACGGTGATCTCGCGCATTGAGCGTAATGGGGTGTTGATCGATCAGGGGATTCTGGCCGCCCATTCGAAAGAGCTGACCATTCGTCTGGCAGAGCTAGAGCAAAAAGCCCATGAACTGGCGGGTGAGCCGTTTAACCTCTCTTCGCCAAAGCAGCTGCAGACCATTCTCTTTGAGAAGCAGGGCATCAAGCCAACCAAGAAAACGCCTGGCGGCGCGCCGTCTACCAGTGAGGAAGTCCTTGCTGAGCTGGCGCTGGATTATCCTTTGCCGAAGGTGATCCTGGAGAACCGTGGCTTAGCCAAGCTGAAGTCGACCTACACTGACAAGCTGCCGTTGATGATTAATCCTATCACCGGACGCGTGCATACCTCTTATCATCAGGCGGTCACGGCCACCGGCCGACTCTCTTCTACCGATCCCAACCTGCAGAACATTCCGGTGAGGAACGAAGAAGGTCGCCGCATTCGTCAGGCTTTCATTGCTTCCAAAGGCCATAAGATTGTCGCCGCTGACTATTCTCAAATTGAGCTGCGCATCATGGCTCACCTGTCACAGGATAAGGGCTTGTTGAGCGCCTTTGCTGAAGGCAAGGATATTCACCGTGCGACGGCTGCCGAAGTCTTTGGCATGGCGCTGGATAAAGTCACCGGCGAACAGCGCCGCAGCGCGAAAGCGATCAACTTTGGCCTGATATATGGCATGAGCGCCTTTGGCCTCTCCCGTCAGCTGAATATTGGTGCAGGTGAAGCGAAGAAGTATATGGATCTGTACTTTGAACGCTATCCTGGCGTGTTGGAGTATATGGAAAGCACCCGCCAGCAGGCCGCTGAAAAAGGCTATGTCTCAACGCTGGATGGCCGACGTCTCTATTTGCCGGATATCAATGCCAGTAATGCAATGCGCCGTAAGGCGGCCGAACGCGCAGCAATCAATGCGCCAATGCAGGGCACGGCGGCTGACATTATCAAAAAGGCGATGATTGCGGTCGATGGTTGGTTAACGCCGCAGTCAGCACCGGACGTGAAAATGATCATGCAGGTACACGATGAACTGGTCTTCGAAGTGAAAACCTCTGAAGTGGAGGCGGCCACGGCGAAAATTCGCGATCTGATGGAAAACAGCATGAAACTCGACGTTCCTCTGCAGGTGGATGTCGGCGTTGGCGATAACTGGGAACAGGCGCACTAATTTTCCGGATGCCCACGGATGAGACTGATTTTATAGCAAATTCAGTCTCATTTTTTATCCATAAGAAAATGCTTTAGTTCCGCTGTACGCCTGAACCTTTGGGCCAACCACCGTTCAGAATTTCACCTAAGCAGTTATCCTGGAAGCATTTTTTTTGTAATTAAGCTACAGGCAAGGGCGGTTTCTGTGACCTGAGTTGGATAACACCCGGTGTTTTCTGAAAATTAACTACAAAAAACCCTTTTGAGGGCCGAAAAAATCCTGTAGAGTTTCAGTTGTAGGGTACAGAGGTAAGATGTTCTATCTTTCAAACCTTTTACTTCACGTAATCGGATTTGGCTGAATATTTTAGCCGCCCCAGTCGTTATGACTGGGGCGTTTTTTATTGGGCGCTATCTGGCCCCAGGGCGGGAATCTTACTCTGCAGGCGCTTCTTGTTCTTCGTCTTCTACTGCTGGCGGAAGTTCGCTAAACCACGTATTTAACTGATCGCTCAGTTTATCAACGCCAATTTTCTTCAGTGAAGAGAACATCTCTACCCGAACATCCCCAATGAACCCTTTGGCTGTTTCACGCACCGCATTCAGCTGCGCTTTGCGTGCGCCAGAAGCCAGTTTGTCGGCCTTGGTCAACAGCACCAGCACCTGAATGCCGCTCTGCACTGCCCACAGGATCATCTGCTGATCCAGGTCCTTCAGCGGATGGCGGATATCCATCAGCACCACCAGGCCCTTCAGACACTGACGATCGTGCAGATATTCTGCCAGCGCTCTCTGCCACTTCAGCTTCATCTCTTCCGGTACTTCTGCATAACCATAGCCCGGTAAGTCGACCAGACGATAGCCTTCAGCAACCTGGAAAAGGTTGATCAGCTGGGTACGGCCTGGGGTTTTACTGGTACGTGCCAGGCTTTTTTGATTGGTCAGCGTATTCAGTGCGCTGGATTTGCCCGCGTTGGAACGACCGGCAAAAGCCACTTCAAGTCCGGTATCGGCTGGAAGGTGACGAATGTCAGGGGCACTGGTGACAAAATGGGTAACGTGATAATTCCAGCCAGACAAAATAAAAACTCCAGATAATAAGGTCAATTGCGCAGAGTATACCCTGTATAGAATGAAAGCGCCCAACCGACCTTTTTACGGCCGGGATTTTGTAGGAGATTGGCTATTAGATTTGCCAGAAGCTTCCTCTTTTTCACGCTAAATAAAACTAATAAAACATTTAATAACAATCTGTTATATAAACTTATGACTTTCCGAAAAGAATTTTGTTGTGGCACCTCCCTTGTCAGTTTGACCATTTAGTCTAAAGTAATTGGCAGAACCCGGACGGTTCTCTTCAGGATGATGTGCTCATGGGCGCCAGGACGGTGTGGAGCAGGGAAGGAGCGTGTTGGGATTTTCAACACAACATGGAAAGGATCGAGTCCAGGACGGGACTCCCAGGCAATGGAAAACCGGGATGTTGGCTGCTCAAAAGGATGCTGACCTAGTCAGTCCTTCTGCGGAAGGTGCGAAAAAAGGCGACAGGGTGACCTGGCGCCTTTTTTCTTTGTCTGCTTTCTGCTAGATTCCGCCGCAATTCTATACTGAATATAAATCGTCTGAGAGCAGAAAACATGAAGCAACCCGCACGCGCGCCACAGGATAAGAAACCGGCAGCAAAAACCCAGCGTAAAACGCGTGATGAATCCAACGCGGAAGCGCGCGATCGTAAGCGCGACAAGAAGCATCGCGGCAATGCCTCCGGCAGCCGTGCTAATCCGGTCACCGTTAACAAGAAGAGCGGCGAAAGCGCCGTCAGCAAAGATCCGCGCATTGGCAGCAAAAAGCCCATTGCCCTGGGTCCGGTGACTGCAGACGCTCAGCCCGCGAAGAAAGTGGCTAAAGTCGCTAAACCTGTAGAAGAGAAAAAAGTCCTTCTGTCTCCGGAAGAAGAGCTGGCGAAGCTGGAGAATGACGAACGTCTGGACACCCTGCTGGATCGCCTGGAAAAAGGCGAGACGCTGTCAGCAGAAGATCAGGCCTGGCTGGACCAGACGCTTGACCGTATCGACGTGCTGATGGAAGAGCTTGGCATCGCGCTGGACGACGGTGCGGAAGATGAGCAGGCGGAAGAAGATATGTACCGCTTGCTGAAAGGCGGCCAGTAACCTTTCTGCGTTATTGGGTAAAATTGAGGTGGCGCAGTATTGCGCTGCCCTTTTAAAAGGTTTCTCTGCGAATGAATTGGCCTGGATCAATTTTCGTGCTGATTATGCTCTGCAGCCTTGGCGGGTTATTCGTTAAACTACGTCGTCTTTCGCGGTTGAAAACCCAACTGCACCGAGCGACCGTCCGCCAGTCTGCCAGGCACACCCCTTTCACCCGACGGTCGGCATCCAGACGCCAACGCAGGAGTGAATACCGTGACGCAGATGATTGAATGGGATCAACGCCTGATCCAGACCTACAATATCTCCGGTCCCCGTTATACCTCCTATCCCACCGCGCTGGAATTTACCGAGCAGTACAACGAAGCGGCTTTTCAGCAGGCAGCGCAACGCTATCCCGATCGTCCTCTGTCCCTGTATGTTCACATCCCGTTCTGCCATCGGCTGTGTTATTTCTGCGGCTGCAACAAGCTGGTCACGCGTCAGCAGCACAAGGCGGATGCCTATCTGGATGCGCTGGCGAGCGAAATTCAGTCTCGCGCCAAATTATTTCGTGGCCGCACCGTCAGCCAGATGCACTGGGGCGGCGGCACACCAACGTATTTAAATAAGCAGCAGATAACCCGCCTGATCACCCTGCTGCGGCAGGCTTTTACCTTCAGTGAAGACGCCGAGCTGTCGATTGAGGTCGACCCGCGAGAAATCGAACTGGATGTGTTGGACCATCTGCATGCGGCAGGCTTCAACCGCCTGAGCATGGGCGTGCAGGACTTCAACAAAACGGTGCAGGAGAAGGTGAACCGGGTTCAGGATGAACAGGTGATCGTCGATCTTATCGCGCGTGCCCGTCAGGTTGGCTTTGCTTCCGTCAGTCTGGACCTGATCTACGGCCTGCCGGCACAGACGCCAGAGAGTTTTGCCTTCACCCTGCAGAAAGTCATCGCGTTGAACCCCGATCGGCTTAGCGTGTTTAACTACGCGCACATGCCGGCCTTGTTTGCCGCACAGCGCAAAATCAAAGAGGCTGATTTGCCGAATGCTCAGCAAAAAATGGATATCCTGCAGCAGTCAATCGCCATGCTGACCGGCGCGGGCTACCAGTTTATTGGCATGGACCACTTTGCCCGCCCTGACGATGAGTTGGCCGTCGCGCAGCGGGAAGGGAAGCTGCACCGCAATTTCCAGGGCTACACCACGCAGGGCGACAGTGATTTACTGGGCATGGGCGTTTCAGCCATCAGCATGCTTGGTGACACGTATGCGCAAAATGAAAAAGAGCTGAAATCCTGGTATGCCGCCGTGGCTGAAAATCACACGGCGTTATGGCGGGGTGTGGCGCTGTCGGCTGATGATTGCCTGCGTCGGGACGTGATTAAAACGCTGATGTGCAATTTCGCGCTCAATTTTGCTGACTTTGAGAGCGGTGAACGGTCCTTTAGCGACTATTTTGCCGAAGATCTGGCGCTGTTAGCTCCGTTCATCAGGGACGGGCTGGTGGAATGCCACGAGAAGGGCCTTCAGGTGACGGCTAAGGGACGTTTGCTGGTCAGGAATGTCTGTATGTGCTTTGACGTCTACCTGCGTCAGAAGGCGCGTATGCAGCAATTCTCACGGGTGATCTGATTGCCAGAAAACAAAAAGGCCGGACAAATACTGTTCCGGCCTTTTTTTTGGGTGACAGACTCGCGGTATCCGCTACTCCATTCCCAACTCTTTCAGCTTACGGGTCAGGGTATTTCGTCCCCATCCCAGCAAACGTGCGGCTTCCTGCTTGTGCCCCTGCGTGTGACGCAGTGCGGTGGTCAGCAGCGTGCGCTCCATTTCGGGTTGCGCTTCTGACAGCAGGTTTTGATGACCGGAACGCAGCGCGCGATCGGCCCATTGTGCCAACAACGTTGCCCAGCTGTCCGGCAGTGACTGCACCGGATTTTCAGGCGTTGAAGTCTCAAACAGCTCGGACGGCAGATCCTGAATCAACACTTCCTGTCCGGCCGCCATAACGGTCAGCCAGCGGCAGGTGTTCTCAAGCTGACGAACGTTACCAGACCAGTGAAGCCGGGTGAGGGCCGTTTCGGTTTCTGGGTGCAGGATCTTCGCTTCAACACCGAGTTCACGTGCCGCAACCTGCAGGAAATAGCGTGCCAGGCGCGGAATATCTTCGCGACGTTCGCGCAATGGCGGCAGGTGCACACGAATCACGTTCAGGCGGTGGAACAGATCCTCACGGAACTTGCCTTCCTGTACCCGCAGCTCCAGGTTCTGGTGGGTTGCCGCAATAATGCGCACATCCACTTTCACCGGTGCATAGCCACCAACGCGATAGAACTGACCATCCGCCAACACACGCAGCAAGCGGGTCTGAACATCCATCGGCATATCGCCGATTTCATCCAGGAACAGCGTGCCGCCGTCGGCCTGTTCAAAACGGCCCTGACGAATTTGATTAGCGCCGGTAAATGCGCCTTTCTCATGGCCAAACAGTTCCGACTCAATCAGGTCTTTCGGGATCGCCGCCATGTTTAGCGCGATAAATGGCGCTTTTGCCCGCGGGCTGTGGCGGTGCAGAGCATGGGCGACCAGCTCTTTACCGGTACCGGACTCGCCGTTGATCAATACGCTGATCGACGAACGGGAAAGGCGTCCAATAATGCGGAAAACATCCTGCATCGCGGGCGCTTCGCCAATGATGTCGGTAGTAGGGCCGCTAACCGGTTGATTACGCGGCTGCTGCTGCTCCTGGTAATGGCTGATCGCCCGTTCTACCAGCGCAACGGCCTCATCGATATCAAACGGTTTTGGCAGATAATCAAACGCACCCTGCTGATACGCGCTGACCGCCGCATCCAGATCGGAGTGGGCCGTCATTATGATGACCGGAAGCATCGGATGACGCTGCTTAATTTGTTTCAGCAGCGCCAGGCCATCCATGCCGGGCATGCGAATATCTGAAAGTAAAACGTCTGGGGTTTTACTGGCAAGGGCGTCCAGCACCTCATTAGCGCTGTCAAACGTGGCGCAGTTCAAACCGGCTCCAGTGAGCGCGCGTTCAAGCACCCAGCGGATGGAGCTATCGTCATCGACGATCCAAACTATCCCTCGTTGCATAGAAACCTCACTGGCGAATAGGCAGAAATACCGAAAATTCAGTGTGACCGGGCCAACTGCTAAATTCTATTTTTCCCGAATGCTGATCGATCAGGCTTCGGGCAATCGACAGGCCTAAACCTGTGCCGCCTTCACGCCCGCTCACCATCGGATAAAACAGCGTATCCTGCAGTTGTGCCGGAATGCCTGGGCCATCATCTTCAACATCGATGCGGGCCACCAGGCGATAGCGTACGCCGTGCAGCGTTAACTGAAACGCCGTGCGGGTACGAAGAGTAATAGTGCCGCCTTCTTCACCCAACGCCTGAAGCGCGTTGCGTACTACGTTCAGCAGGACTTGTTCAATCTGATCCGGATCGTGCGGCAGTTCAGGCAGGCTGGGATCGTAATCCCGCACCAGCGTGACGTTATCGGGCAGCTCCATCGACACCAGGTTCACGATGCGTTCTGCGACCTGATGGATACTCTGCGTGACGTGCATACCCGGCTGCTGTGGACCCAGCAGGCGATCAACCAGATTGCGCAGGCGGTCGGCCTGTTCAATGATCACCTTGGTATATTCGGTTAATGACGGATCGGGCAGGGCTTTCGCCAGCAGCTGTGCTGCGCCACGCAATCCTCCCAGCGGGTTTTTAATTTCATGTGCCAGACCACGGACTAAATCCCGGGCGGCGACCTGCTGAGCATGTTGAATTTGTTCCTGACTGAGACGGCGCTGATTATCCATCGGGGCCATTTCAAGCAGAATTAAGCCTTCAGGCAGACGCTGTGCGGTTAGCGACATAATATGCGCACGGCTGTCGACCACTAAAGTCACTTCACTGTCAGTAAAACCCTGACCTGCATCCAGACTCTCAAGCATGACGTCGATATTTAACGAAAAATATCCCATCAGTTCCGGCAGCGGTAATCCAAATAGCTTGCGGGAGCTTTGCGCTAACAGTTGTTGGGCCGCGGGATTGGCGTAATGCACCACCAGCTCGCTGTCGACCAACAAAATACTGTTAATAAGGGAATTGAGAATCTGCCCAGCATCGGGCAGCGTGCCTGTTGCCATACAGCCTTCTCCTGCACCATTTTAGTGCATTATAGTCCTTAAACCCGAAATTCGTCTTCCCGGACGATGAATTCGTGGTGAAAAAAGCCCATCCGGAGATGGGCTGGAATTTTCCACGGCAACAAATACTGTCTTACCTGTTAAACGCTGTAGTACAGCTCGAACTCAACAGGGTGTGGCGTCATACGAACGCGGTCCATCTCGGCTTTACGCAGTTCGATGTAAGCTTCGATAGCGTCGTCAGTGAACACGCCACCACGGGTCAGGAACTCGCGGTCTTCGTTCAGTGCTGCCAGCGCTTCGTCCAGTGAACCTGCCACTTTAGGGATCTCAGCTTCTTCTTCCGGCGGCAGGTCGTATAGGTTTTTGTCCATCGCATCGCCAGGGTGGATCTTGTTGATGATGCCGTCCAGGCCAGCCATCAGCAGTGCAGCGAAGCACAGGTACGGGTTAGCCGCTGGATCAGGGAAGCGCGCTTCGATACGACGTGCTTTCGGGCTGGCAACCACTGGGATACGGATAGAAGCAGAACGGTTACGGGCAGAGTAAGCCAGCATTACTGGCGCTTCGTAGCCTGGGACCAGACGCTTGTAAGAGTTTGTGGTTGGGTTCGCCAGGGCGTTGATCGCTTTAGCGTGCTTGATAACACCACCGATGTAGAACAGGGCCATTTCAGACAGGCCGCCGTATTTGTCGCCGGCGAACAGGTTGTTACCGTCTTTAGACAGTGACATATGGCAGTGCATACCAGAACCGTTATCACCGAACATAGGTTTCGGCATAAAGGTCGCTGTTTTGCCGTAGGCGTGCGCCACGTTGTGAACAACGTATTTGTAGATCTGAATTTCGTCAGCTTTTTTGGTCATGGTGTTGAAGCGGGTTGCCACTTCGTTCTGACCCGCGGTTGCCACTTCGTGGTGGTGAGCTTCAACAACCAGGCCCATCTGCTCCATGGTCAGACACATCGCAGAACGGATGTCCTGTGAGGAGTCGACAGGTGGAACCGGGAAGTAACCGCCTTTCAGACCTGGACGGTGACCTTTGTTGCCGCCTTCGTAAGCTTTACCGCTGTTCCAGTAAGCTTCGATATCGTCGATAGCAACATGGGAACCGGAGGTGCTGCTGCCGAAACGGATGTCATCGAACAGGAAGAACTCTGGCTCTGGTCCAAACAGAACGGTGTCTGCAATGCCAGAAGAGCGCAGGAAATCTTCAGCGCGCTTTGCGATGGAGCGTGGGTCACGATCGTAGCCCTGCATGGTGCCTGGCTCGAGAATGTCACAACGGATGATCAGCGTAGGATCTTCGAAGAATGGATCCAGCACAGCGGTGGTCGCATCTGGCATCAGAACCATGTCTGATTCGTTAATGCCTTTCCAGCCACCAATAGAGGAGCCGTCAAACATTTTGCCTTCTTCGAAGAAGTCAGCGTTAACCTGATGAGCAGGAATGGTGACGTGCTGTTCTTTACCTTTGGTATCGGTAAAACGCAGGTCAACGAATTTGACTTCGTGCTCGTTCATCATCGACAGAACGTGTTCAGCGGACATACTTAACTCTCCTGGATTTTGTCATTGTCGTCGTGGTTAGCGATCTCAAGGTGGACTTTGCTTATCTCGCATTGTCATCCGATAATAAAGATCTCTCACACGCTATCAACCGTTGTGAAAAACTGCATTCTTCGCTTGAGTGTATAAAGCGAAATCTATGCCAACTTTATTATTTACCTGAAAAAGCGCTATGATGCGCCCTCTCGTGATACGGGACCTGCACCATGATGGAAGTCGCGCACCATTTTGGTGCTATTGAGTGCTGAGTGAGCACTATTCTGGTGCATTTTTTCGATGGAGTGCGATTCTTGCACTGTTTAAGGTGTAAAAAGCAATCCTGACAGTTATCTTTAATTGAAATTTGTGATCCTGTTCAGTCCTTCGATTAATCCGTGTACAATAGCGCGCTATTTCTAATGCCTGAGGCAAAGCTGTGATCGAAAATTTGCGTAACATCGCCATTATTGCCCACGTTGACCATGGTAAAACTACCCTGGTCGATAAGTTGCTGCAGCAATCCGGGACCTTTGACGCCCGTACTGAAGCCACCGAACGCGTAATGGACTCCAACGATTTGGAGAAAGAGCGTGGGATTACCATCCTCGCAAAAAACACCGCCATTAATTGGAATGACTACCGCATCAACATCGTGGATACCCCAGGACACGCCGACTTCGGCGGTGAGGTTGAGCGTGTGATGTCAATGGTTGACTCGGTGCTGCTGGTTGTGGATGCAATGGATGGCCCAATGCCGCAAACCCGCTTCGTGACCAAAAAAGCGTTTGCTAATGGTCTGAAGCCGATCGTTGTTATCAACAAAGTTGACCGTCCTGGTGCGCGTCCGGATTGGGTTGTTGACCAGGTATTTGACCTGTTCGTAAACCTCGATGCGACTGACGAGCAGCTCGACTTCCCGGTAATCTATGCATCAGCGCTGAACGGTATCGCTGGTCTGGATCACAACGATATGGCTGAGGATATGACTCCGCTGTATCAGGCTATCGTGGATCACGTTTCTCCTCCGCAGGTTGAGGCAGAAGCGCCATTCCAGATGCAGATTTCCCAGCTGGACTACAACAACTACGTTGGTGTTATCGGCATCGGCCGCATCAAACGCGGTAAAGTTAAGCCAAACCAGCAGGTTACTATCGTAGATAGCGAAGGCAAAACCCGTAACGGTAAAGTCGGTAAAGTCCTGACCCACATGGGTCTGGAGCGCATCGAAGCGGTTGAAGCTGAAGCGGGCGATATCATCGCTATCACCGGTCTGGGCGAGCTGAACATCTCCGACACCATCTGTGATCCACAGGCTGTTGAAGCGCTGCCAGCACTGAGCGTTGATGAACCAACCGTAACCATGTACTTCAACGTAAACACCTCTCCGTTCTGCGGTAAAGAAGGTAAGTATGTGACTTCACGTCAGATCCTTGACCGTCTGAACAAAGAACTGGTGCACAACGTTGCGCTGCGTGTTGAAGAAACCGAAGATTCTGACGCCTTCCGCGTGTCAGGTCGTGGTGAGCTTCACCTGTCCGTTCTGATTGAAAACATGCGTCGTGAAGGCTTCGAAATCGCCGTTTCACGTCCTAAAGTTATCAACCGTAAAATCGATGGCCGCATGCAAGAGCCGTTCGAGAACGTGACGCTGGATATCGAAGAACAGCACCAGGGTTCTGTGATGCAGGCAATGGGCGAGCGTAAGGGTGATGTTAAAGACATGATCCCTGATGGCAAAGGCCGTATTCGTCTGGATTACCTGATCCCGGCGCGTGGACTGATCGGTTTCCGTACCGAATTCATGACCATGACGTCTGGTACCGGTCTGCTGTACTCCACCTTCAGCCACTACGATGATGTTCGTCAGGGTGAAATCGGCCAGCGCCAGAACGGCGTGCTGATCTCTAACGGCCAGGGTAAAGCGGTAGCATTCGCCCTGTTCAGCCTGCAGGATCGCGGTAAGCTGTTCCTCGGCCACGGTGCTGAAGTGTATGAAGGCCAGGTTATCGGTATTCACTCACGTTCAAACGACCTGACCGTGAACTGCCTGACCGGTAAGAAACTGACCAACATGCGTGCTTCGGGTACTGATGAAGCAACCACGCTGGTTCCGGCAATCAAGATGTCTCTGGAGCAGGCTCTGGAATTCATCGATGATGACGAACTGGTTGAAGTTACGCCAACGTCCGTACGTATTCGTAAACGTCACCTGACGGAAAACGACCGTAAACGCGCAAGCCGTGGTCCTAAAGAGTCTTAATCCTCTTTAAGCACTGCACTCTCAAGGCCGGAGCTCTCCGGCCTTGATTCTTCTCCCTGATTTTCCCCCTCTCCTGTTCAGTCTCCCGATTTACCGCTAGAGTGAATATCTCACCGGCACAAAAGGAGATGACCATGCTGTATATCTTTGATTTAGGTAACGTCATTGTTGATATTGATTTCAACCGGGTTCTTGGCGTCTGGAGCGATCTGGGGCGCGTACCGCTGTCTACATTGCAAAGCCGTTTCCAGATGGATGCGTCTTTCGAACAGCACGAACGAGGTGAAATCAGTGATGAAGAATTCGCAGAGAAAATGTGCGAACAGCTGGATGTCGCGTTAAGCTTCGAACAGTTTGCGGCGGGCTGGCAGGCGGTTTTTGTCGGCGTGCGTCCGGAAGTGATTGCCATCATGCACAAGCTGCGTGAGCAGGGCGATCGCGTTGTTATCCTCTCTAATACCAACAAGCTGCATTGTACCTTCTGGCCGACGCAATACCCGGAAGTGCAGAGCGCGGCAGATAAACTCTATTTGTCCCAGGAAATGGGGCTGCGCAAGCCTGAGCCTGAAATCTATCAGCAACTGCTGAATGCCGAAGATGCATCCGCACAGGAGGCGATTTTCTTCGACGATAATCTTGCCAACATTGAAGCTGCCCAGGCATTGGGTATTCACAGCGTGCACGTCACGGATGCCAGCGTGGTGCCGATGTTCTTTAGCGATCGCTTCTGAATGAGCCGTATTAATCATTACCGCCACCGGCTGCGGGCTTTTTGGGGTTGGCTAAAATTACTGTGGGAACGCATTGATGAAGATGCGATGACGACGCTGGCGGGTAACCTGGCGTATGTGTCGCTGCTGTCACTGGTACCGCTGGTGGCGGTGGTCTTCGCCCTGTTTGCTGCCTTTCCGTCCTTTGCCAATGTCAGTGTTCAGCTGAAGGCATTTATTTTTAATAACTTTGTGCCGTCTTCCGGTACGGTGATCCAGAGCTATCTGGAGCAGTTTGTCGCCAACGTCAACAAAATGACTGCGGTCGGCGCCTGCGGGCTGGTGGTGACGGCATTGCTGTTGATGTACTCGATCGATACCGCGCTGAATACCATCTGGCGCAGCAAGCGCAAACGCCCGATTGTGTACTCGTTTGCGGTGTACTGGATGATCCTGACGCTGGGGCCGCTGTTAGCGGGTGCCAGTCTGGCCATCAGCTCGTATCTGCTGTCGCTGCGCTGGGCGTCCGTGACGGGCGTCAGCTGGCTGATTGACTATGGGCTCAGGATTTTCCCGTTACTGCTCTCCTGGCTGTCATTCTGGCTGCTGTACAGCATCGTGCCGACCCGCCAGGTGGCGGGAAAGGATGCGTTGATTGGTGCGCTGGTGGCCGGGCTGCTGTTTGAGCTCGGGAAAAAAGGCTTTGCGCTGTATGTTACGATGTTCCCTTCGTACCAGTTAATTTACGGTGTGCTGGCGGTGATCCCCATCCTGTTCCTGTGGGTTTACTGGACCTGGTGTATCGTCTTATTGGGGGCCGAAATCAGTGCCACCCTTGGCGACTATCGCCTGATAAAACAAGAAGAACAAAAAAAAGAAGATGAGGAATTATGATTGCCTTAATTCAACGCGCGTTGAGCGCCAGTGTGACGGTGGCAGGAGAAACCACCGGTGAAATCGGCCCGGGATTGCTGATCCTTTTAGGCGTGGAAAAAGGCGACGACCAGCAGAAAGCCCAACGGTTATGCGATCGGGTGCTGGGGTATCGGATCTTCGGCGACGAAAACGACAAAATGAACCTCAATGTCCAGCAGGCGGGAGGTAGCCTGCTGGTGGTCTCACAGTTCACCCTGGCTGCCGACACGCAAAAGGGGATGCGTCCCAGCTTCTCCGGCGGTGCCGATCCCGCTGATGCGGAGCGGCTGTATGAATCCTTTATCGGCTGCTGCCGGGAAAAGGGGATGGTCACGGAAACGGGGCGTTTTGCTGCCAATATGCAAGTTGCACTGGTCAATGACGGACCGGTGACGTTCTGGCTGCAGGTTTGAGGCAGCTGGCTGAACGGCAGGGAGGCGTTGCGGGCTCAGAGAGAGAGAACCACTTTATGTATCACCTTCGGGTTCCTGAAACAGCAGAAGAGCTGGATACCTACTATCAGTTCCGCTGGGAAATGTTACGTAAGCCGCTCCATCAGCCGATGGGCTCAGAGCGGGATGCCTGGGATGCGTTAGCGCATCATCAGATGGTAGTGGACGAGCGCGGAGAACCGGTTGCGGTTGGCCGCCTGTACATCAATGCAGAAAATGAGGCCGCTATCCGCTTCCTGGCGGTGCATCCTTCCGTGCAGGGCAAAGGGCTGGGTACGCTGGTGGCGATGACGCTGGAGTCTGTGGCGCGCCAGGAAGGGGCCAAGCGAGTGGTCTGTAGCGCCCGTGAAGATGCCGTCGAATTCTTTGCCAAGCTGGGCTACATCAATCAGGGCGAAATTACCGCGCCGCAAACCACGCCGGTGCGCCACTTCCTGATGATCAAACCGGTGATGTCGCTCGACGATATTTTGCACCGTGCCGACTGGTGTGGGCAGCTGCAGCAGGCCTGGTACGATCACATCCCGCTGAGTGAAAAGATGGGCGTGCGCATCTTGCAGTTCACCGGGCAGAAGTTTATTACCACCATGCCGGAAACCGGCAACCAGAACCCGCACCATACCCTGTTCGCGGGTAGCCTGTTCTCGCTGGCGACGCTGACCGGCTGGGGATTAATCTGGCTGCTGCTGCGCGAACGTCGGCTTGGCGGCACGATTATTCTTGCCGATGCGCACATCCGTTACAGTCATCCGATTACCGGGAAACCGGGTGCCGTTGCCGATTTAGGCTCGCTGAGTGGCGATCTGGATCGGCTGGCGCGCGGACGTAAAGCGCGCGTGCAGCTGGAAGTGGAGCTGTTTGGTAATGAAGAGTGCGGGGCGGTGTTTGAAGGGGTTTACATCGTGCTACCCGCCGATGCTGACGGCCCTCTTGAGCAGGGCGGTTCCGGCGGGTAACGGAAGGGGCGCTGAGTTAGCGCCCTTTCTTTTTGCGCCCAGGCTGAACGAAACGCTTACGGGCAGCGCCGTTAGCAGTCGGCTTTTCTGCCGTTTTCGGTCCGGCGATGGTCGGCTTTTTCACCGCAGCAGGTTTAGCCTTCGGCTTGGCTTTCTTCTCCGGGTTTTCTTCCGACGAGGAATGCTCGATCAGCTTAAATAACTCAATCAGCTCATCATCCGTGAATTCACGCCATTCGCCGATTGGCAGGCCTTTCAGGCTGACGTTCATAATGCGCGTGCGTTCAAGCTTGGTTACTTCATAACCAAAGTGCTTACACATGCGGCGGATCTGGCGGTTAAGTCCCTGCACCAGCGTGATGCGGAACACGAACGGCGCCTCTTTCTTCACCTTGCATTTTTTGGTCACCGTGCCCAGCATCGGCACGCCGGCACCCAGCCCGGCAATAAACTCGTCAGTGACCAGTTTGTTGACCGTCACCACGTACTCTTTCTCGTGATCGTTGCCGGCACGCAGGATTTTGTTCACCAGATCGCCGTGGTTGGTCAGGAAGATCAGTCCCTGGGACTCTTTATCCAGACGGCCAATCGGGAAGACGCGTTTGCTGTGGTTAACGAAGTTAACGATATTGTCGCGCTCACCTTCTTCGGTGGTACTGATGATGCCGACGGGCTTGTTCAGCGCGATAAGCACCAGATCGTCTTCGTTACGAGGCTCAATCAGCTGACCGTTAACCTTTACTACATCCCCTGCATAGACCTGATCGCCCACGGCTGCACGCTTGCCGTTGATAAAAACATTTCCCTGTTCGATATAGCGATCGGCATCACGACGAGAACAGATACCGCTCTCGCCGATGTATTTGTTAAGACGAATGGATGAGTTGGTCAGCATGGTTCCTCCGTAAAAAAACGGACTATACCTTACCTGCGTTACTGCGCGCCAGTGACCTGACCCGCGTGCAGGGTTTGCTGCACGCTTTTGTCACCTGCGCTGGCGGAGAGGCTGCCGTTTACCGTCGGTTTTAACGGCGCATCAGCCGCCAGACTGGCCTGCGCTTTCAACTGCAGATCGCCATCGCCTTCCAGCGGAACCGTTGGCCAGCCCCAGTCGTGCAACAGATTAACCGGCACCTGACGACCGTTCAGGGTCAGCGAAAGGGCACGTTGCGGCTGCTGGGAAAGGGTCGCCAGGCTCTCGACCATGCCGTTTTTAGTGAACGCGCTCATCTCGGTAACGTTGATTTTGCTGTCGTCCGCGGTCAGTGCGATTGACGGATGGCGCAGATCCACCCGGTTAAAGGTGGCTTCAGCCGCGTTCAGGCTCAGGCTGCCTGACCAGATCCCCCACTGATGATCCTTCGCCATCAACAGGTTGCTGCCATTGCCATCCAGCGAGGTGGTCTGGAACGGGAAGGCCGGATTAATATCAATAATCAGATTGCGGTTGGCGGCAAATTTGGTCACTTCAACGCTATCCAGCCAGTCCGGCAGACGCGCCATCCAGTGTTCGCGCCAGTTCTGCGGCAGCGTGTATTCCAGACCGGCGATCGCCAGCTCATTCAGCGTGAGTTTCTTGTCACTGCGGTTCCAGTTGCCTTCGGTGCGGACCAGACCGTTAACCCAACGCGAACTGAACTGCGTCAAGGCGACGCCCTGTGGCGAGAAGGCCAGGTTCACAATCGGATCGTTGAGTTCCAGGCTGCCATTCACAAAAGTACTGGCGTTCATCGATAGCGAACCGTCATCGCTTTCCCAGTCACCGTTTTTCAGGGTGATATTCTTCAGCGCCATATCCAGGTCGGTCACTGCCCAGTCCGTTCCCTGCAGGCGGGCATCGGTCATATCAATGCGGTCAAAATGCACTGACGGCAGCGCTAACAGCGGATCGAGGAAGCCGCTGAGGGTGTTATCAGACTGCAGGCGGATGCTGTTGAGGCGCAAATTCGCCACGTCCCAGTTTCCCTGAGCATCACGTTGCGCGCTGGCGGTGATCGAGCCCAGCGCAGCATCCGCGCCAATATTGCTGATGATCAGCTGCCTATTCTTGATGCTGCCCTGAATCAGCACATTGCTGGCGGGAATGCCGTTAATCTCCACTGAACCGGCACTTATCTGGAAGCTGGCATCGTTGCCGATGAAATCGCCGGCCTGCGGTTTCCAGGGGAGAACGCCGCCATCGACTCGGGTTGCCGTGACGGGCAGGCTGCTGTCCGGGCTGTTCACCGCCATCTGGTTCAGTTGCAGCCTGTCAGCCTGCAGCGGCAGCGGTTTTCCCTTGCCGGAAAGCGTCAGCGAGCCTTTTTCCAGCCAGATGCTGGCGAAATGCAGCGGCTGGGTAAACTGGATAACGCTCAGGCCAAGATCGACGCGTTTAGCGGTTACCATCGCCGGCTGCGTTTTGTGGCCAAAGGAGACATCGTTCAGGATCAGATGGTCAGGATCGGAAAAGTTATGCTCCAGCTTGCTCATCGCCAGCTGATAGTCGGTATGTGAGCTAATGGTACGGCTAATCCAGCGGGCACCCCACTGGGTCTGCACCACAACATACAGCGCAACCACTGCCAGCAGCAGGATCAGCAGAATCGTCAGCAGAATTTTTCCGATTACTTTCATGGCATCTGTCCCTGTGAACATCGGGTAAAAGGTTGTTATGCCTGATTTATCATCGAAGCTCAACTCTCAGAAGACGCAGAGGGCACCAGGACCCTCTGCGAATCACCACAGGATGACACAAGACGGGATTATTTTTCCTGCGGAAAGAGCAGATTCAGAATGATGGCAGTGATGCCGCCAGCGGCAATTCCGGAAGAAAGTAACGTTTTCAACCAGTCAGGAGCAAATTGCAGGATCAGCGGCTGCTGAGAAACGCCCAGGCCAACTGCCAGTGACAGCGCCATAATCATGATCGCCCGGCGGTTTAGCGGCTCGCGGGAAACAATGCGCACCCCGGAAGCGGCAATCGTACCGAACATCACCAGCGTCGCGCCGCCCAGTACCGGTTCCGGAATATGCTGCACAAAGCCACTCACCGCCGGGAACAGACCCAGCACAATCAACATTAACGCCACGACAAAGCCAACGTAGCGGCTGGCCACGCCGGTCAGCTGGATCACGCCGTTGTTCTGGCCGAAGCAGGAATTAGGGAAGGTATTAAACAGCGCCGAGACGAAAGAGTTCAGCCCGTTAGCCAGCACGCCGCCTTTCAGGCGCTTCATATACAGCGGCCCGCTGACCGGCTGCTCGGAGACATCTGACGTTGCCGTGATATCACCGATGGTTTCCAGCGAGGTCACCATAAATACCAGCATCAGCGGGATCAGCAGGTTCCAGTCAATGCCCAGACCGTAATAGAACGGCGTCGGCACCGCGATCAGCGGCTGGCTGACCGGCACGCTGTTTTCAGGCAGCATGCCGAGCGCCCAGGCCAGCAGATAGCCGACGGCCATCGCAATCACCAGAGACGCCACGCGCAGATAAGGATTCCGCTGACGGTTAAGCAGAATAATCACCAGCAGCACCGCACCCGCCAGCATCAGATTCTTAGGCGCACCAAAGGTGTGATCGTTCATCGCCGCAAAGCCACCGCCAATCGACGTCAGGCCAACCTGGATCAGTGACAGGCCGATAATCATTACCACAATGCCTGACACCAGCGGGGTAATTACCCGGCGGGCAAGATGCAGGAAGCGGGAAAGGATCATTTCCGTGCAGGAGGCCAGCATCAGCGTGCCGAACAGCGCGGCCATCATGGTGGGCACATCGGCACCGCCATTCTTCAGCGTCATTCCGCCCATAATCAATGGCGTGACGAAGTTAAAGCTGGTTCCCTGAATCGACAGCAAACCCGAACCAACCGGGCCCCAGGTTTTAATTTGCAGTACGGAAGCCACGCCCGACGCAAACAGCGACATGCTGATAATGTGCTGCGTATCCTGCGCCGGCAGGCCCAACGCCTGGCAAATCAATAATGCGGGGGTGATCACCGCCACAAACATCGCCAGCAGATGCTGACAGGCTGCAAACAGGGTTTGCGGCAGAGGAGGGCGATCTTCCAGACGGTAGATTAATTCACTTTTCACCGCAGGTATTGGGTTACGGCTGGCTGCTGCATCGGGGATATTGGCGGACATTCTCTGGCTTCTCTGACGAAGAAAGTGGCGATTTTAATCGTCTGGTGGGCAAAAGCAAACGTTTGCCGGGCGTTATAGTTGGGTTGTTCAGCCTTCACCCAGCGAAACGGCGCGCTGTTCGCTAGACTAAGGGTAACTACGTCCACTGAGAGAGGAACACATGCAGGTATTTATTATTGGTGCAACGGGTGGCGTCGGAAGCCGTTTAAGAAAGAGTCTGGTCAAAGCCGGGCATCAGGTGACCGGTGTTTACCGCAGCGAAAGCCAGGTGGATGACCTGGTCGCCGATGGGGTTAAGCCGGTAAATGTGGATTTGATGAACACCAGCGGGGAAAAGCTGGCCGAGGTGATGAAAGGCTGTGATGCGGTGGTGTTCTCTGCCGGCGCTGCCGGTGCCGGTATCGAACAGACGGACGGGATTGATGGGCGCGGGTGCAAGTTTGCCGCCGAAGCGGCCAGGCTGGCAGGGATCAAACGCTTTCTGCTGGTCTCCGCGTTCCCGGAGGCCGGCCGGGCGAAAACCATCTCGCCTACCTTTGAACACTATATGCAGGTGAAGAAGCAGGCCGATGTGATGCTGGCCGCCACCGCGCTGGATTGGGTTATTCTGCGTCCGGGTACGCTGGTGAATGGCTCTGGCAGTGGAAAAGTGCGGCTGGGTCTGGCGATCCCTTATGGCACGGTGCCAAGAGCGGACGTTGCCGCCGTGCTGCACAGCCTGATCGATCATCCTGAGGTCAACCGGGTGATCATCGAGCTGACGGCCGGCGAGCAGGCGGTTAATGATGCCGTGGCAGAAATGGCGGCTTACAGCGGCCGATAGCGGGATTCAGGCGTTGGTATAGCGCTGCGTTTCCGGCAGCCAACGCTCAATCAGCGACTGCGCCTGAGTCGGATAATGCTGGTGGATGTGGCGGGCGACGCGCTGAACTTCGGGGATCATTGCGGCATCCCGCAGCAGGTCCGCCACTTTGAATTCGGCGTTACCTGTCTGCCGGGTGCCGAGCATTTCGCCTGGCCCACGAATTTCCAAATCGCACTGGGCAATCACAAAGCCGTCATTGCTGTCGCGTAAAACCTGCAGGCGCTTTTGCGCCGTTTTGCTCAGCGGCGCTTTGTACAGCAATACGCAGTGCGATGCGACCGATCCACGACCCACGCGGCCGCGCAGCTGGTGGAGCTGTGCCAGGCCCAGCCGCTCGGGATTCTCAATGATCATCAGGCTGGCGTTCGGCACATCCACACCCACTTCAATCACCGTGGTGGCGATCAGCAGGTGGATCTCACCCAGCTTAAAGGCCTGCATCACCGCCTGCTTTTCCGACGGCTTCATGCGCCCATGCACCAGTCCAACGTTCAATTCTGGCAGCGCCAGCTTCAGTTCTTCCCAGGTGGCTTCTGCGGCCTGAGCCTCAAGCTGTTCAGACTCTTCAATCAGGGTACATACCCAGTACGCCTGACGTCCTTCATCGCTGCAGGCGCTTTTCACCCTGGCGATAATGTCCGGCCTGCGGGTATCGGGGATGGCAACCGTGGTGACCGGCGTTCTGCCCGGTGGCAGTTCATCAATCGTTGAGGTATCGAGGTCAGCATAGGCAGTCATCGCCAGCGTTCGCGGAATGGGCGTGGCGGTCATGATCAGCTGATGCGGATGGAAACCCTGCTCTTCGCCCTTCTCCCACAAAGCGAGGCGCTGATGGACGCCAAAGCGATGCTGCTCATCAATAATCACCAGTGCCAGCCCGTTAAACTGCACCTGTTCCTGGAAAATGGCATGGGTGCCGACGATCATCGACACCTGACCGCTGGCGATGGCTTCCTGCTGCGCCAGTCGGGCTTTGCCTTTTTGTTTTCCTGCCAGCCAGCCCACTTCAATCCCCAGCGGTTCAAACCACTGACGGAAGTTGTTGGCGTGCTGTTCAGCCAGCAGTTCGGTCGGCGCCATCAGGGCAACCTGCTTACCGTAAGCGATGACGTTTAGCGCGGTGAGTGCGGCGACCAGCGTTTTGCCCGATCCCACATCGCCCTGAACCAGACGCATCATCGGATAGTCGTGAACCAGATCCTGCTCAATTTCACGCACCACGCGTGCCTGGGCACCCGTCGGGCTGAAGGGCAGCGCGGCCAGTAATTTGTTACTCAGGTCATGGCGTGCAGGCATTGATAAGGCATGGTAGCGCTGGGCACCGGCGCGAACCGCAAGCATGCTGAGATTGTGCGCCAGCAGTTCTTCCATAATCAGCCGCCGCTGAGCGGGATGCTTACCGCTCTCCAGATCGGCGAGCGCCATATCCGGCGGCGGACGGTGCAGGGTGCGCAGTGCGTCTTTCAGGCTGATCATGCCCTGGCTTAACTCGGGCGGCAGCAGTTCGGCAATGGCGCAGGTATCCAGCAGAGCCAATGCCTGGTCCGTCAGATTGCGTAGCGTCGCCTGGCGGATGCCTTCGGTGGTGGAGTAAACCGGTGTCAGCGTCTCCTGCAGCTCAACCCCGCTATGGTCACCCTGGATGCGATATTCGGGATGAATAATCTCCGCGCCGCGCTGGCCACGTTTCACTTCGCCATACGCGGTGACGCGTTTGCCTGGAGAGAGGCTGTTTTTCATGCCGGCGTTGAAGTTGAAGAAGCGCAGGGTGAGGATGCCGCTGCCGTCACTGATCTGACAGGTCAGCATGCGCTTACGGCCGAAGGAGATGTCGCTTTGCAGCACCTCGCCTTCTACCGTGGCATAAATATTGGGAAGGAGATCGTTAATCGCGTACAGCTGGGTGCGGTCTTCATAACGCAGCGGCAGATGCAGCAATAAATCCTGCACGGTTACCAGCCCCAGCTTCGCCAGTTTGCCTGCCTGACTTGCGCCAACGCCAGACAACGAATTCAGCGGGACGGCATCGAGCAGGCGGCCGGTCATTTTCTGCGTACCGAAGCTTGCATGCTGTCCCACCATTCGGCATCGGCGATCACTTCACCGACGTCGCTAATTTCCGGGTAAGGCAGACCTTTGTGCTTCGCGACGCGCGCCAGCACAGGGTAACCGCCTTCGAACAGTAAACGCTGCTGCTCGCTGTATTCCAGCGTGCTTTCCTGTCGCTGATACATGCCGGCGTTTTGCCGCTGGCGCTGGGCTTCATAGAGAATTAAGGCCGAGGCCACAGAGACGTTCAGCGACTGCACCATCCCGATCATCGGGATAATGATGTCCTGGTCAGCAAGGTCGAGGGCTTGCTGGGTGATGCCGGTTTTTTCCTGCCCCATCAGAATGCAGGTAGGGCGGGTGTAATCAATCTCACGGAAATCGACGGCTTTATCAGAAAGATGGGTGGCAAGAATTTGCATCCCCTGGCCTTTGAGCTGGCCGACGGCATCAGCAATATTGCTGTGCGTTTTCACCTGGACCCAGCTGTTGCTGCCCGCAGCAGACGAGACCATGGTGCGCATCCGGCTACCGGGCCAGACCGCATGGACTTCGTGCACGCCAACCGCATCCGCGGTACGGATCACCGCGGCGACGTTATGGGGCTTATGAACCTGCTCCATACAAACGGTCAGGTCGTGCTGGCGGGCGGCCAGCATCTCAAGGATGCGGGCATAGCGTTGAGCATTCATGCGTTAGTTTCGGTTGCGATGAACTTTAATCACGTCCGGCATTACGCGGATTTTACGCATAATATTCGCCAGGTGGACGCGATCGCGTGCCGTCAGACGGATAAAGGCGCTGTAAACCCGGCCATCTTTTTCTTCCGTATTCAGACTCTGGATATTGGACTCAGCCGTATTGATTGCCGCGGTCAGATTCGCCAGCGCGCCCTGATGGTTGAACATGTCCACTTTGATCTCCGCCACGAACTCATGCTCGGTGACTTTATCCCATTCTACGGCCATGTACTTCTCTGGCTCTTTCTGCCAGCCGCGAATGTTACGGCACGACTCATGGTGCACCACCAGGCCTTTGCCAGGGCTGACGTGCGCCACAATCGGATCGCCTGGAATCGGGCGGCAGCACTTAGCGAAGGTGATCAGAACGCCATCTGCGCCTTTGATCGGCAGCTTATTGCGCGAAGAAGAGGTCGTTGTTTGCTGTGGTGCAGGCGCAGCGTGTTCGCCCTGCTGCAGATTCTTCGCCACCACCACGCTCATCGCATTGCCGAGGCCAATTTCAGCCAGCAGGTCATCCATGGTCGGCAACTTCATTCTTTCCAGCTCATGCTGAACATTTTCAGGCGGGATTTCGGCCAGTTTACGGCTGCCCCCTAACGCATGGTTCAACAGACGACGGCCAAGGCTGACGGAGTCTTCGCGCTTGAGGTTTTTCAGCAGCTGACGGATTTTCGCCCGGGCTTTCGAACTCACCACAAAGTTCAGCCAGGCGGCGTTTGGACGCGCGCCAGGTGCGGTGATGATTTCGACGGTTTGCCCGCTGGTCAGCGGCTGGGAAAGCGGATACGGCTGACGATCGACACGTGCGCCAACGCAGGCATGACCGATATCGGTATGCACGGCGTAAGCAAAGTCGACCGGCGTTGCGCCCGCAGGAAGTTCGACAATGCGGCCTTCCGGGGTAAAAACGTAAATCTCATCCGGGAACAGATCGGATTTCACGCTTTCGATAAATTCAAACGAGCTACCGGCACTCTGCTGCAGCTCCAGCAGGCTTTGCAGCCAGCGCTGGGCGCGGATTTGTGCGGTGGTGCTGCTTTCACCTTGCTCTTTATAAGCCCAGTGCGCGGCGACACCCATTTCTGCCATCTGATCCATATCTTCGGTACGGATCTGGACTTCGACCGGCACGCCGTGCGGACCAATCATCGAGGTATGCAGCGACTGATAGCCGTTGGCCTTGGGGATCGCGATGTAGTCTTTCACCCGACCTGGGCGCGGTTTGTAGAGGCTGTGCATCTGCCCCAGAACGCGGTAACAGGTATCGAAATCACTGACAATCACTCGGAAAGCATAGATATCCATAATGGAATGGAAGCGCTGCTCTTTCAGATGCATTTTGCAGTAAATCGAATAGAGGTGTTTTTCCCGACCACTGACGCGACAGGGGATCCCGGCTTCCTGCAGACGACCGTCAATTTCAGAGAGGATTTTCTGGATCATCTCTTTACGGTTGCCGCGGGCCGCTTTAACCACTTCTTTAATGACGCGGTAGCGGTTTGGGTAAAGTGCTTCGAAACCCAGCTCTTCGAGCTCAGTTTTCAGGTGATGAATACCCAGACGGTGAGCCAGAGGGCTGTAAATTTCCAGCGTCTCTAACGCAATGCGTCGTTTTTTATCCGGGCGCAGGGCCCCGAGGGTACGCATATTGTGGGTGCGGTCAGCGAGTTTGATCAAAATGACGCGGATATCCTGCACCATCGCCATGATCATTTTGCGGAAGTTTTCCGCCTGCGCTTCTTTTTTATCGCGGAATTTTAGCTTATCGAGTTTAGAAACCCCCTCGACCAGTTCAGCAACAGTCTGACCAAACAGCTGTTCCATATCCTGATACGTTGCGGGCGTGTCTTCGATAACGTCGTGCAAAAGCGCGGCCATGAGCGTTTCATGGTCGAGCTTCATTTCAGCAAGAATGCAGGCCACGGCTACCGGGTGGGTGATATAAGGCTCACCACTGGAGCGCGTCTGTCCCTCGTGAGCATCACGTGCGACAAGGTAAGCTTGCTTGAGGCGTTTAATCTGATCCTCAGGCAAGTATTTTTCAATCAGTTGATTGAGACTTTCGAACAGATACAAGGGCGACCTGCAGGCTGGTGATTAACGACGACCTTCAGCGATAGCGGTTACGGCCTGCAATTCAGCGGCTTCCTGCTCATGCTGTTCCTGGCGATCACGCACATCCAGAATCTGGTTGGTGATCAGACCTTCTTCGATTTCGCGCAGCGCGATCACGGTAGACTTGTCGTTTTCTTCCGGAACCAACGGATCTTTACCGCCAACCTGCATCTGACGTGCGCGACGAGCCGCGACCAGAACCAGGTCAAAACGGTTACCAATTTTCTCTACTGCGTCCTGAACGGTTACGCGTGCCATAAGTGTGATACTCCACGGGTGACGAAATGACTGGGCATCATACTGAGTTGTCCTCAGTCTGCCAATAGTTTGCTGATTAATGCGTCATGACGGGATTTTTGACGGCCCATACGCAGACGCTCAGCGCGAATGATGGTTTTCAGATCGGACAGTGCCAGGTCGAAATCATCGTTCACAATAAGGTAATCATACTCCGCGAAGTGGCTCATCTCTGCCACGGCCTGAGCCATGCGCTTGGTGATAACCTCTTCGCTGTCCTGTCCGCGGCCACGCAGGCGACGATCCAGTTCATCTTTCGATGGCGGCAAAACAAAAATGCTGCGTGCCTGGGGCATTTTCTGGCGGATTTGCTGCGCGCCTTGCCAGTCGATATCCAGGAACACATCCACGCCGGTCGCTAATACCTGCTCGATCGCTTTACGCGAGGTGCCGTAATAGTTGCCAAACACTTCCGCGTGCTCAAGGAAGGCTTCTTCCTTAATCATGCCGCGGAATTCGTCATGACTGACGAAAAAGTAGTGTTCGCCGTGATTCTCACCGGGACGCACTCCCCGCGTCGTGTGGGAAATGGAAACCTGAGTATCGTACAGCGGCTGCGTTTTCAGCAACGCGTGAATCAAGCTGGATTTTCCCGCCCCACTGGGAGCAGAAACAATAAAAAGTGTGCCTTGAGCCATGATTATCTTGATATGCCAATAAAGCGGAGTCTACTTCCTGCACAGTATACACGGCTGATGCCCTTCATGCAGCGTTTCAGCGCCATGGCGGTGCATTTTCTCAGAATATGGAAAGCAGGTCGCGGTATGGATGCAGCTTTTCATGCTAGGCAAATCAATTTTCGAGCGGCATTCCAGGTCGTTTCTTTGCCTCTCGCCAACCGGTCCATTTTTGCATTTAATCCCCACAGCACCCTAAAAGGAGACAGGGATGAACAAACTATGGCTGGTACTGGCCTTGTTCGCGGGCATCGCGCAGGCCGCTTGTCCTGCCTGGACGCCGGCCAGAGCAGAGCAGGAAATGAAGGCGCTGGAAAATCAGCTCAGTGCGTGGGATGACGCCTATTACCGTGCGGGCGAACAGAAAGTGCCGGACGATCGTTACGATGCGCTGGCACTCAAGTATCAGGCGTGGCAGCACTGCTTTGCTCCCGGCAGCGATCTTCGCCAGCCGGCGCTGGCCCGTAACGGCAAAGTCCTGCATCCGGTGGCTCACGTCGGGGTGAAAAAGGTGGCTGACCAGCAGGCGCTTTCACGGTGGATGGCGGGAAAAGACGCGCTCTGGGTGCAACCCAAGGTAGACGGTGTGGCCGTTACCCTGCATTACAAACGGGGAAAACTGGCTCAGGTGATCAGTCGCGGAAATGGATTGCAGGGAGAAGACTGGACGGAAAAAGCCCGCTTTATCCCCGATATTCCCCAACAGATCGCGCTGGGGTCTGACAGCCTCGTTTTGCAGGGCGAGCTTTACCTGAAGATGACCGATCATCAACAGACGTTACTGGGCGGCCTGAATGCCCGTGCCACGGTGGCGGGGGCCATGCGGCGCAATGCCCCCTCAGATACGCTGAACAGGCTGGGTATTTTTATCTGGGCGTGGCCCGACGGACCGGCAACCTTGCGGGAAAGGATCGAAAGGCTCAGCGAAGCGGGCTTTCCAATGATGGGCGAGTGGAGTAAACCGGTTCGCTCTGCGGAAGAAGTCGCTGGCTGGCGTGAACGTTGGTTTGCTCAACCGTTACCCTTTGTCACCGACGGCGTGGTGGTCCATAGCCAACCTGTTAAAGGCGCTTACTGGCAGCCAGGCGAGAACGCCTGGTCGGTGGCCTGGAAATATCCTCCCGCCACGGTGACCACGGAAGTCCGTTCGGTGGATTTTCCGATTGGGCGCACCGGGAAAATAAGTACGGTGCTGAATCTTGTCCCGGTAAAGCTGGATGATAAGCAGGTCAGTCGGGTCAATGTCGGTTCGTTCAACCGCTGGCGGGAGGCGGACATTGTCGCCGGCGATCAGGTTGCGGTCAGCCTGGCGGGGCAAGGCATTCCACGGCTGGATGAGGTGGTCTGGCGGGTGGCCGATCGCACGCTTCCTGAGCTGCCTGATGCGACCTTATTCCATCCCCTGAGCTGTTTTAGCCTGACGCCTGTTTGTCGTCAGCAGCTTCTGGCCCGGCTTGTCTGGCTGAGTGGCAGGGCCGCCTTAACTCTATCTGGTGCCAGCGAAAGCACCTGGCAGCGGATTATGCAGTCCGGCCAGCTCACTCACCTTTTCTCCTGGCTGACGTTAACGGCAGAACAGTTAAGCCAGATCGCCGGTATTACCCCGGCAAGGGCGAATCAGCTCTATCACCAGTTCAACCAGACCCATCAGCAACCTTTTAAACGCTGGGTCAGGGCGTTAGGCGTGCCGGTTCCCAACAAGGCGTTAGATGCGCTGGATGATGACAACTGGCAGAGCCTGCTCTCGCGGAAAGTTGCCGACTGGCAGCGCCTGCCAGAGATAGGCGAAAGGCGTGCGGGTCAAATCGTGACCTTCCTTCAGCATCCCGATGTGCAGGCGCTGATCGCTTTTCTCTCAACACATCTTCAGCAATCGATCAGTGTTCAGCATGAGGGTAATTGAAAATGGGCAGGCCAAGCTTAAATCGCAGTGCCAGCAGACGGGCAATAAAGCCGAAGAGCAGGGTCGCGGTGATCACCACTTCGTGGGAAAGCGGGGTCTTCAACAGCAGGATATAGATCCAGCCAGAGGCGAAAGCGATGCCGGCATACAGTTCTTTCTGGAACACCAGCGGGATGCGGTTGCAGAACATATCGCGCAGCACGCCGCCAAACACGCCGGTAATGACCGCGCAGATTGCCGCAATGATCGGCGCATGGCCCATATCCAGCGCGACTTTTGTGCCGATGATGGAGAACACCACCAGGCCAAGCGCATCCAGCACCAGGAACACTTTGCGCAGGTGCGGCATCAGATGGGCTAATTGGGTGGTGACGACGGCCGCTGCGGCCACAATGATGATATAGACCGGATGCTGCACCCAGCCAAGTGGATAATGGCCTAGCAGCATATCCCGCACCGACCCGCCGCCAATGGCGGTGACCGAGGCGATAATGATGACGCCGAACATATCCATTTTGCGTCGCCCGGCTGCCAGCGCGCCGGTCATGGCTTCAGCGGTGATACCGATGATGTAGAGAACAGTAAGTAACATAGCCAGCTCCAGAGTGATCGCCGGCAAGCCTGCAGGATCTGCAGCAGATTGACGATTGAATTTTTTTAAGGCGAATTCAGCTAAATTAGATTAGCTAATCCGAATTGTCATCAGGATATAAATGGGAGAGTGCAATGAATAAGCCATTTACCATCGTTATGCCGTTGTATCAGGGAATTACGCAGTTAGATTTCACCGGTCCTTATCAGTTTTTTTCCCACCTGCCGGATGCAAAAGTTGTGGTGGCATCACTTGGCGCTGAGCCTGTCGATGTGGGAAGCTTCAGCTTTTCCGGCCTTGCTGCCCTGGATGAAATTACCGAATGCGATCTGCTCTGTGTGCCGGGCGGCAACTGCACTAACGCGATCGAGAATGCCGACTTTCTCGCTGCCATTCGACGCTTAGGGTTGAATGCCAGTTACGTGACGTCAGTCTGTACGGGTTCAATGATCCTCGCAGCCGCTGGCTTGCTGAAGGGGAAAAGAGCCGCCTGTCACTGGGCATGGCGTGATTCGCTGGCGCTGTTTGGCGCGATCCCGGATAACGAGCGCGTGGTGAAGGATGGGCACATCATTACCGGCGGTGGCGTGACCGCAGGAATTGATTTTGCGCTGGTGGTGATTGCCGAAATTGCCGGAGAAGAGATGGCGCAGTCAATTCAGCTTGGTCTGGAGTACGCACCGCAGCCGCCTTTTAATGCCGGACGACCTGAAACGGCGCCTCCCGCTGTCAGGGAGAGAGTGATGGCGCGGATGCAAAAAGTGGTGGAGGAAAAAATGCCGATCCTCGAAAAAGCGGCCCGCGAGCTCAACTGACGATCGCCCCGACGTCCCTGTCCGGACCGACGCATCGGCGCCGGGCAGGCAACTTTCACGCTAAGATTCCGGCATCTTTCAGGATTAGTTCTTCTTCACAAACTCTGATTTCAACTTCATCGGGCCAAAACCATCAATTTTGCAGTCAATATTGTGGTCGCCTTCCACCAGACGAATGCTTTTAACTCGGGTGCCGATTTTTAGCGGGGTTGAGCTGCCCTTCACTTTTAAATCTTTGATCACCGTGACGCTGTCGCCATCGGCTAACAGGTTGCCGTTAGCATCTTTCACAATCAGCGCGTCATCAGACGCGGCTTCAGCCCCTTCGGACCAGACGTGACCGCACTCAGGGCAATTGAAGAGCGCGCCATCCTGCCAGGTATATTCAGAGTGACACTTCGGGCAGGGAGGAAGGGTTTGCATAATAAGCCTCAAAATAATCCATAGAAAATAAGGGGGCATTTTAGCCTGGCGGCTGGCGTAAGCCTACAAAAAACGCCGATGCAGGTCCGGAAGTCGTCATTGCGCAACCTTCCGTACCGCTTTGACATAAAGGAGTTACCGGTATCACAGAAATAAGAAATCATAAAAATGGAACGAGATCCCGCAATTGAGCCTTCCTCGCCTCAACTCTATAACTAAACGTCAGTTTCCCTTAAGGCTTCCAGGCCACGATCTGCAACCCTTAACAACAGGCGTGCCATCTATGAAAGAGACGTTATCGGTAAAAGAAAAAATTAGCTACGGCCTCGGCGATATGGCCAGCCATATTGGTCTCGAAAATGTGATCATTTTCCTGACCTTTTATTATACCGATGTGGTGGGATTGCCCGCCGTCTTCGTCGGAACGATGTTCCTGCTTGCGCGCGCGGCTGATGCCATCATCGATCCCCTGATGGGCCTCATTGCGGACCGCACCAAAACGCGCTGGGGTAAATTTCGCCCCTGGTTGCTGTGGCTGGCTGTGCCGTTTGGTGCCAGTTGTCTGTTGATCTACGCCGTGCCGGAATCCCTCTCGTTGAGCGGAAAAATGATTTTTGCCAGCGTGACTTACGCAGCGATGATGCTGATGTACACCGCCATCAACATTCCTTATTGCTCGATGGGCGCGATCATCACGTCGGATAATGAAGAGCGCATTTCGCTGCAATCCTACCGTTTTTTCCTCGCGACCCTCGGCGGCGCGATGTCCACTTTCCTGATGATGCCGCTCGCCCAGTATATTGGCGGCGAAGATAAACTGGCCGGTTATCGGGGGGCGATGGCCATCATGGCTGGCGCAACCGTCTTTATGTTCCTGATCTGTTTCAGAAATACCAGGGAGCGTATCCAGGCACCGGCCAGCCACGAAAACTTTATCAGCGACCTGCGCGACTTACTGCGTAACGACCAGTGGCGTGTTGTGGCGGGTCTGGTGTTTTTCAACATTGCTTTTGGCGTTATCAGGCTCGGCGCCATGATGTATTACGTGACCTATCACCTGGGCAATCCCAGCTATTTTATGTGGCTGCTGGGGGCACACATCGTCGGCAAAAGCGCGGGCAGTGCGCTGTGTAAACCCCTGACCACCGGCCGCAGTAAGGTGCAGGTATTCAGGCTGGCTGCCTGGGCCGCAGGCCTACTAAGTATCGCGATCTTCTTCCTGCCCGCCTCCATCAGTCTGCTGGTGGTGATGGTGGTACTGGTTTCCACCTTCTACCAAATCACCACCACCCTGATGTGGGTGATGATGTCTGATGTGGTCGATTACGGTGAATACACTCAGGGAAAACGTATGGACGGCACCATCTTCTCCACGCTGCTTTCCATCTTGAAAATGGGCATGGCGGTGAGCGGAGCGATCGTCGGCTGGACGCTGGGCCTGAGCGGCTACATTCCCCATGCTGAGATGCAAAACCCGGTCGCCATGTCCGCCATTATCGCGTTGTTCAGCCTGGTTCCCGGCGTGCTTTCAATTCTCAGCGCGCTGACGCTGCGTTGGTACACGCTGAGCGATGCCACGATGGCTGACGTTAATACCTCGAAAAGATCGTTACAAAGCGATCGTTACTAATCAGGAGTTTCTATGAGCGAGTTAATCGCAGAGCAGCGCCGTATTCTGTGGCATTTCGATCGACAAACGCTGGTTGTTGAACCCTGGGGGAAGAACAGCCTGCGCGTTCGCGCCACCTGCTTACCGCCGATCAAAGATGAATGCTGGGCACTGTTACCAGACCCGCAAGAGACACCCGTGTCGATCACGGAAGGGCCGGAAACCCTGAGCATCACCCACGGCAATTTAAAAGCGGTGCTGAACATCAAAGGCCAGCTGGCTTTTTATAACCAGCACGGTGAATTACTGCTGGAAGAGTTCTGGCGCCAGCGCACCACGGTGGGCATTGGCGCCAGCGAAAAGAATCAGGATAAGTACATCAGCGCGCTGAAGCTGGATGCCCGTGAGTTCCGTCCTATTCCCGGTGGAAAATATCAGCTGACCGTCCGCTTTGAAGCCCGGCCGGAAGAGAAAATCTATGGCATGGGCCAGTATCAGCAACCCTGGTTAGACCTGAAAGGCTGCACGTTAGAGTTGGCGCAGCGTAATTCCCAGGCCAGCGTGCCCTTTATGCTCTCCAGCCTGGGTTATGGGCTGCTGTGGAATAATCCGGCTATTGGTGAGGCGACCTTCGCGAAAAATGGGACCGAGTGGCAGGCCAAAGTGACTGAGCAGATGGATTACTGGATCACTGCCGGTGAGACGCCTGCGGAAATCGTCCGTCAATATGGCGCCGTAACAGGCACTGCGCCAAAAATGCCGGAATTCGCCACCGGTTTTTGGCAATGCAAATTACGTTACCGAACCCAACAGGAAGTGTTGGAGGTGGCGCGTGAGTATCATCGTCGTCACCTGCCATTGTCTGTAATCGTTATCGACTTCTTCCACTGGCCGAATCAGGGTACCTGGTGCTTCGATCCCAAAGACTGGCCAGATCCGAAGGCGATGGTCGCCGAGTTGAAATCGCTGGGCATCGAAACGATGGTATCAGTGTGGCCAACCGTCGACAGCCGTACCGAAAATTATAAAGAGATGAAGTCCAAAGGCTATCTGGTGAATACCGATCGCGGCGTGTCGGTCAATCTGGATTTTATGGGCAACACCACCTTCTTCGATGCAACACATCCTGAGGCACGGCGGTTTGTCTGGGAGAAGGTAAAACAGAATTACTATGACCTGGGTATCAAGCTGTTCTGGCTGGATGAAGCCGAGCCGGAATACCGCGCCTATGATTTTGATAACTATCGCTATCATCTCGGTCCGGTGCTTGAGGTCGGTAATATCTATCCGCAGAAGTTTGCTGCCGGTTTCTATGATGGGCTGAAAGAGCAGGGAGAAACCGACATCGTCAATCTGGTTCGTTGTGCCTGGGCAGGTAGCCAGCGCTATGGCGTACTGGCATGGTCTGGCGATATCCATTCCTCTTTCCATTCACTCCGCAACCAGATTGCCGCCGGCCTGAACATGGGGATGGCAGGTATTCCCTGGTGGACCACCGATATCGGCGGATTTCAGGGCGGTAACGTTAACGATCCTGCCTTCCAGGAGTTGCTGATCCGGTGGTTCCAGTGGGGCGTTTTCTGCCCGGTTTTCCGTCTGCATGGCTACCGGGAACCACAGATCCAACCTCCTGAGGCCTGGCGAGACGGTATTGCCCAATGTAATAGCGGGTCGCCGAATGAGGTCTGGAGCTACGGTGAGGATAACTATCAGATCATGCGCCACTGGCTGCTGGTTCGTGAAAAGCTGCGTCCTTACATCAACCGCATGATGGATGTGGCTCATGAGCAGGGCGATCCGGTGATGCGTGCCATGTTCTACGCATTCCCTGAACAGAGTGAAAGCTGGCAGGTGGAAGATCAGTACATGTTTGGGCCCGATATCCTGGTGGCACCCATTCTTCACCAGGGACAGCGCGAACGCCGTGTCTGGCTGCCTGCGGGGACGACCTGGCGTGAGTTAAACGGGGAGCAGCATGAAGGCGGTCAATGGATAGGCGTTGCCGCGCCGCTCGACGCAATTCCCGTGCTGGTGCGTGATGGCTCGCAGGTTCAGCAAGAGCTGGGGGAGTATGTGACGCGTTAAGTGTTGGAATTATCGTGAAGTCAGGTGAAAGCCCACTGAACAGTGGGCTTTGTACGCATGGACGCGGTTATTCGATGTTTTGGATCTGCTCGCGCATCTGCTCAATCAGCACTTTCAGCTCGATGGCGGAGGTGGTGATCTCGGCATTGATCGATTTAGAGGCCAGGGTGTTCGACTCGCGGTTGAACTCCTGCATCATAAAGTCGAGACGACGGCCAACGGCTTCCTTCTTCTTCAGGATGTTGTAGGTCTCTTTAACGTGCGCTTCCAGACGATCCAGCTCTTCAGCCACGTCAACACGCTGTGCCAGCATGATCAGTTCCTGCTCAACACGGTTGCTGTCCAGCTGCACCTGCGCATCTTCCAGCTTGCTGACCAGCCGCTCGCGCTGCCATTTCAACACGTCTGGCATCTGCGTCCGCACCTTGCCGATTTCCGTCGTCACGCCTTCAAGGCGTTGTTCAATCATCGCCTTCAGCGCCGTGCCTTCTGTCTCACGGGAGGTGATAAAGTCTTCCAGCGCGGTATCCAGCGACGTTAACAGCTCGGCGGAAATAGCATCCAAATCCTGCTCTTCGGCAGACATCACGCCAGGCCAGCGCAGAATATCAACCGGGTTGATTTCCCCTTCATCGCTCTGCATTTTGACCCAGTTAGCGGCCTGAACCAGCTGAACAGCCAGCTTTTCATTCAGCACCAACGCGCTCTGCGCGCTTGGATCGGCGTCAAAACGCAGGTTGCATTCGATTTTACCGCGCGTCAGGCGGTTACGGATGCGCTCACGGATCACCGGCTCCAGGCCACGGAACTGCTCCGGCAGGCGGATGTAGGTTTCTAAATAGCGCTGGTTAACGGAACGAAGTTCCCAGGCTGCGCTGCCCCATTCGCCTTTGGTTTCACGCCGCGCGTAGGCGGTCATACTGCGGATCATGTGCGTACCCGTTTTCTGAGAAAGATAAACGGATTATAGCGGCGCAAGCCAGGCCTTAACAGGCATTCGGCTAAACTCAATGAAATCAGCGATCGTCACTGGTTTTTTACCCGGGCCAGCTTATGATGCAGTTACCCGTAATCTGCATCAGGAACTTCATGAAAACCTCTTCCGTTATTGCTGTGGCTGTCGCCTTTACCCTCAGCGGCTGCATGGCTTCCAGCCAGCAAACTACCGTGACCCCCGCCAGCTGCCAGGTGGGCGATGCCATGCAGCAAACCACGCTTTATTTTGGTCTGAGCCGGCCTCATGGCGCGGATATCACTCACGCTGAATGGCAATCGTTTGTCGACAGCGAGGTGACGCCACGCTTCAAAGATGGCCTGACGGTATTTGATGCCAAAGGTCAGTGGCTGGGAGAAGACGGCAAGGTGGCACGAGAGGGCAGTAAGGCGTTGATGCTGATCCATGCGCCAGGCAAGCAGGATCAGCAGAATATTGAAGCGCTGCGCACGCGTTACAAGCAGCGCTTCCAGCAGGAGTCGGTGATGCGGGTGGATAGCCCGGTCTGTGTCGGCTTTTAAGTTCAGCCCGGCATCACGCCGGGCTGGTTGTCAGATTACAACACCAAACCGGCAAAGGCGGCTGACAGCAGGCTGACCAGCGTCGACCCGTAGACCAGCTTCAGACCAAAGCGGGAAACCACGTTGCCCTGCTGTTCGTTCAGGCCTTTGATCGCGCCCGCGACAATGCCAATGGAAGCAAAGTTGGCGAACGAAACCAGGAAGACGGAGAGGATGCCAAGCCCGCGAGGTGAAAGCTCCGCCGCGATTTTCTTCAGCTCTATCATTGCCACAAACTCATTTGCCACCAGTTTGGTCGCCATGATACTGGCTGCTCGCAGCGCATCCGGGGCCGGAATGCCTATTAGCCAGGCAAATGGCCAGAAGATGTAGCCGAGAATTTCCTGGAAGCTGATGCCAAACAGGCTGGAGAAGATGGCGTTGACCGCAGCAATCAGCGCAATAAAGCCAATCAGCATCGCCATAATAATCATCGCCACCTTAAAGCCGGCAAGAATGTATTCCCCCAGCATTTCAAAGAAGCTCTGATCTTCGTGCAGCTTTTCCAGTTTGATTTCCGGCTCGTCGCCAGGTACCGTCGGATTGATGATCGACAGGATAATAAAGGTGCTGAACATGTTAAGCAGCAAGGCCGCCACCACGTAGCGCGGTTCAATCATCGACATATAGGCGCCAACAATCGACAGCGACACCGTCGACATCGCCGCCGCCGCCATTGAATACAGGCGGCGAGGGGAGATATCAGCCAGAATGCCTTTATAGGCGATAAAGTTCTCAGACTGGCCGAGGATCAGGGTACTGACCGCGTTAAACGACTCCAGTTTGCCCATCCCGTTCACTTTCGACAGAACCGTGCCGACCAGACGGATCAGCAGCGGCAAAATACGCAGGTGCTGCAAAATCCCGATCAGTGCCGAGATAAAGATGATCGGGCAGAGCACACCCAGGAAGATGAAGGCCAGACCCTGACTTGCCATGCCACCAAAGACGAACTCCGATCCTTGCCCGGCAAATTTCAGCAGGGTTTCAAAGAATCCGGACACCGCGGTGACCAGCGTCAGGCCACTGGACGCGTGCAGGAAGAACCAGGCCAGCGCGGCTTCAATCACGACCAGCTGAAGGATCACCCGAGGGCGGATTTTTTTACGGTCGTTACTGAACAGCAACGCCAGGCAAAAGATGACCACAAGGGCCAGAAGAAAATGAAGTACGTCAGGCATTTCAATGATGTCCGGCAGACTAATGAGAGAAGGCAGCATTTAGCCACAACTTGCCGCGCTTTTCACTCTGCGTTGCGCTGCGCTGCAATTTTAGACGTAAGAAAGTCATCTCAGGCATAAGAAACGCCGTCTGCATCAGGCGAACGTAGGCATTCGGCGGTGAAATCCGTATAATGCGCAGCCAATACTGATTTGCTAGCCGGAGAGAAACCATGCGTCCTGCAGGCCGTAGCGCACAACAAGTGCGCCCTGTCACACTGACCCGTCATTACACCAAACATGCTGAAGGTTCAGTTCTGGTTGAATTCGGTGATACCAAAGTGCTGTGTACCGCCACCATCGAAGAAGGCGTACCGCGTTTTCTGAAAGGTCAGGGACAAGGCTGGGTAACCGCTGAGTACGGCATGCTGCCGCGCGCGACCCACAGCCGTAATGCCCGCGAAGCCGCGAAAGGTAAGCAGGGTGGCCGCACGCTGGAAATTCAACGTCTGATCGCCCGCTCTTTGCGTGCGGCGCTGGATTTGAAGGCGCTGGGTGAATTCACCATCACCCTGGACTGTGACGTGCTGCAGGCGGATGGCGGAACCCGTACCGCCTCCATCACCGGTGCCTGCGTGGCGCTGGCCGATGCCCTGAATCATCTGGTCTCTATTGGCAAGCTGAAAACCAATCCAATGAAAGGGATGGTGGCCGCCATTTCCGTCGGTATCGTTAACGGCGAAGCGCTGTGCGACCTGGAATATGTCGAAGACTCCGCCGCTGAAACCGACATGAATGTGGTGATGACGGAAGATGGCCGCATGATTGAAGTGCAGGGCACCGCAGAAGGCGAGCCCTTCAGCCACGATGAGCTGCTCCAGCTGCTTGCTCTGGCAAGAGGGGGAATTGATTCCCTGATTCTGGCGCAGAAAGCAGCGCTGAAAGACTGATTTTATGAGGCGACCCGTGAGTCGCCTTTTTTATGACAAGTAGAGGACCAAGACATGAAAGCCTGGCAGCGCCAATTTATCGAATTCGCCATCAACAAGCAGGTGCTGAAGTTTGGTGAGTTCACGCTGAAATCAGGGCGCACCAGCCCTTATTTCTTCAATGCTGGCCTGTTCAATACGGGCCGCGATCTGGCGTTACTTGGGCGTTTCTATGCCCAGGCGCTGGTAGATTCCGGTATTGATTTCGACCTGGTTTTTGGTCCGGCGTACAAAGGGATCCCAATTGCGACCACCACCGCCGTCGCGCTGGCCGACCATCACGATCGCGATGTGCCTTATTGCTTCAACCGTAAAGAAGCCAAGACGCACGGTGAGGGTGGCACGCTGGTGGGCAGTCCGTTGCAGGGGCGCATTATGCTGGTGGACGATGTGATCACGGCCGGTACCGCCATCCGCGAATCAATGGAGATCATTTCAGCAAGTCATGCCACGCTGGCTGGCGTGCTGATTTCGCTGGATCGTCAGGAACGCGGGCGTGGTAAGGAGTCAGCCATTCAGGAAGTTGAGCGGGATTACGGCTGTAAGGTGATTTCGATTATTACGCTGGAAGAGCTGATTGCTTATCTGGAAGAGAAGCCGGAGATGGCAGACCATCTGGTGGCGGTTCGAGCTTACCGTAAAGAGTACGGTATCTAAGAGTGTCGCGGGTCAGATCCCTCTGACCCGCAGTCTGTTTACACCAGCTGAGACGCCAGCAATGGCCAGCGGGTATCAAAGTCTACCGTTGGACGGTAGCGGAAGCCGGAACGGACAAAGCGTGAAAGCAAGCCTTCACAGAACGCCAGCAGTTGACTGGCCAGCAGCGTTTCATCGGTCACTAAACCCTCGCCTTCCCGCAATTTCTGCTCGCGAAGCACCTGACGCAGCTGCACTTCAATGCGCTCGAACAGCTGATTGATTCGTCCCTGCAGACGGTCCTGTTCAAACATCAGTGCATGGCCGGTCAGAATGCGCGTTAAACCCGGATTACGCTCACCAAAACCCAGAATTAACTGGATAATCAGACGCAGACGCGGCAGCGTCTCTTTTTCGTCTTTCAAAATCAGATTGATGCGCGTAATCAGGCTGTCTTCAATAAACTCGATCAGGCTGTCAAACATCCGGGTTTTGCTGGGAAAATGGCGATACAGCGCCGCTTCCGAAACCCCAACGTTGGCGGCCAGTTTGGCCGTGGTGATCCGCTGACTGCCATCGCTTGATTCCAGCATTTGTGCCAGAGCCTGCAATATTTCTTCGCGACGATTCCTTTTCGCACTCTTTTTCTCTGCCATGACCTGAAAAACCCCTGAAATATCACTTTAATAGGGCAGTAGCCCACGCAACGTCCGTGAGCAAAGCGCTCACGGCGAAAATAAGGATAAGTGACTGGCTAACGATCTGCAGGCAGACGCTTACTGGCGACCAGAGTGACCAAAGCCACCTTCTCCGCGATCGCTGGTATCAAAGTCTTCTACCAGATTGAATTCAGCCTGAACGACCGGCACGAAGACCATCTGCGCGATACGCTCGCCGGGTTCAATGTTGAAGGCTTCCTGACTGCGGTTCCAGACGGAAACCATCAGCTGGCCCTGGTAATCCGAATCGATCAGACCGACCAGATTACCCAACACCACGCCATGTTTATGGCCAAGGCCAGAGCGGGGAAGAATGACTGCTGCCAGTTGCGGGTCGCCAATGTGAATAGCCAGACCGGTAGGCACCAGCGTGGTGGCGCCTGGTGCCAGTAAAATGGCTTCATCCAGGCAGGCGCGCAGGTCAAGACCTGCCGATCCAGAGGTGGCGTAGGTAGGTAATGGGAAGTCTTTACCCACACGCGCATCTAAAATCTTAACGTCGATTTTTTTCATCATAACGGCTGACTATCTCGTCTAGTAACTGTTGGCCAAGGAGTGACTTATCGCTGAGCGGTAAGACTTTTTCTCCCTCCTGCCAAAAAAGGTGCAGAGCATTGGTATCACTGTTGAAACCCTGCCCGGCTTTCGAAACATCGTTGGCGCAGATTAAATCCAGGTTTTTACGGACCCGTTTTTGTTGCGCGTATTCTTCCACATTCTGGGTTTCTGCCGCAAACCCTACGACGTAAGGGCGGCCTTCCTGCATGTGCGCGACCCCTGCAACGATGTCGGGGTTTTTTACCATTTTGAGGGTGACTTCATCACCCTGTTTTTTGATTTTATCTGGTGCAACTTCAGCGGCACGATAGTCTGCAACGGCTGCCGTGCCAATAAAAATATGTTGTTTAGCGGCGCTTGCCATCACCGCATGTTGCATCTCTAACGCGGTCAACACGTCGGTGCGTTTAACCCATTGCGGCGTGTTTAATGCCACAGGACCACTGATCAAGGTGACGTTTGCACCCCGTTTTGCCGCCGCGGCGGCAATCGCGAAGCCCATCTTACCTGAGCTGTGGTTAGTAATGAACCGAACTGGATCCAGCGATTCACGGGTGGGACCGGCGGTGATCATAATGTTGAGATGTTTCAGATCGTTGACGGGTGAAGACCAGTTCACCGCTTCATCCACAATCGCCAGCGGATCTAACATCCGGCCTGGACCGACATCACCACAGGCCTGGCTGCCGCTGTCCGGCCCCCAAATCAGCACACCCCGCTGTGCCAGCACCTGCAAATTATGCTCGGTGGCCGGTGCCCGGTACATCTGCTGATTCATTGCCGGCACCACGGCAATCGGTGCCGGTGTGGCGAGGCAGATGGTGGTCACGAGGTCATTTGCCATCCCTGCCGTCACCCGCGCAATAAGGTCCGCGGTCGCGGGTGCCAGGATCACCAAATCGGCCCATTTCCCCAACTCGATATGCCCCATCGCCGCTTCCGCTGCCGGATCGAGCAGGTCATCAGACACCGGATAGCCAGAAACAGCCTGCAGGCTAAGCGGTGTGATAAAGGCTTTTGCCGCTTCCGTCATCACCACGCGCACTTCAGCCCCGCGATCGCGCAGGCGCCTGACCAGTTCGGGTGCTTTATAGGCCGCGATACCGCCGCTTACGCCCAGAACAATGTGTTTACCGGTTAATCCCGTCATCTTGCTATCCGCCCTGTAGAGTCAGACTGGCGCGGCTCACTGCCGCCACAATGCCGCTATTTTACCATACTCATCCGGCGCTGCCTGTTAGCACTCTGTAGCCTTTGCGAGACAATTCGCAGAGTCAGACCGGAAGGGTGGAAAAGTACTGTATATAATGCCATGCTTTTTCGGGCTGAGGAAGAAGGGATACGCAAGATGAAACAGTGGACGGAGTTACCGCCGAGAGAAAAATTACTGGTGAAAGGCGTTGAGGCACTGAACGATACCGAATTACTTGCGCTGTTTTTACGCACGGGATCGGGCGGTGTGCACGTGATGGCGCTGGCGCAGCAGCTGATAGGGAAATTTGGCTCGTTATACCATTTGATGACGGCAGACCGGACGGCATTTGATCGGGTTAAAGGGATAGGCGACGCAAAATATACCCAGATCAATGCGATAGCCGAGTTAGCCCGCCGTTTCTTTTCCAGTATTCCGGTTCAGGAGCGCCAGCTGGCGGGTGGGACGGCCGATATGCTTACCTTTTTTATCAGTCAACTTGCGCACCGTGAGCGAGAAATTTTTATGGTGGCGTTTCTTGATAACCAGCACCGGATGATTCACGCGTGCGAAATGTTTGCCGGAACCTTAAATAGCGTCGAAGTTCATCCACGGGAAATCGTCAAAGAAGCGCTGGCGAAAAATGCGGCTGCGCTGATTCTGGCGCATAATCATCCCTCCGGGATTGCCCGCCCCAGTAGGGCTGACCATCAGGTCACGCGGCGAATTGTCGCGGCCTGCCAGTTAATGAATATTCACGTATTGGACCATATTGTCATTGGGCATGGCGAGTCGGTCTCTTTTGCCGAACGCGGGTGGATCTAGCCCACCCGGTTCGGCTAAAAGCTCATTTTTTGCCCCGAGTTAAGAACGGTTAAGTGTTCAAATGAAGCTATTTTGCACGATCCAGAGGGATCTTTATCTGTTCGGGACTTGAGCAGCGGCGGCGCAGGGCGTATACTACGCCACCTTTGAGAATCTCGGGTTTGGCAAATAGGCCTACTCAGCGGGTTCACATTGAACTCGCCTGGAGGGTCTTAGAGCCTGACGAGGCGGCCAAAACCTTATTTTTAAAGCTCGAGCTGATTTGATTTTTGGAGAATAGACATGTCACGAGTCTGCCAAGTAACTGGCAAGCGTCCGGTATCGGGTAACAACCGCTCCCACGCAATGAACGCGACGAAACGCCGTTTCCTGCCGAACCTGCACTCTCACCGTTTTTGGGTTGAGAGCGAAAAGCGCTTCGTTACACTGCGCGTCACTGCCAAAGGCATGCGCGTAATTGATAAAAAGGGTATTGAGACGGTCCTGGCCGATCTGCGTACCCGCGGTGAGAAGTACTAAGGTAAAGGAACTGAATCATGGCTAAAGGTATTCGTGAGAAGATCAAGCTGGTTTCTTCTGCTGGGACAGGTCACTTCTATACCACCACGAAGAACAAGCGTACTAAGCCGGAAAAATTGGAATTGAAGAAATTCGATCCAGTTGTCCGCCAGCACGTGATCTATAAAGAAGCTAAAATCAAGTAATTGATTTCAGTGGATGAAAAACCCGGCTTCGGCCGGGTTTTTTGTTTTTAAAAGAGGATAACGGACCTTAACGGGAGGCAAGTACATGCCGGAGTTACCTGAAGTCGAAACCAGCCGCCGCGGCATTGAACCGCATCTGGTGGGCGCCACTATTCTTCATGCTATTGTCCGCAATGACCGCCTGCGTTGGCCGGTTTCCCTCGAAATTCAAAGCCTCAGCGATCAACCGGTGCTCAGCGTGCAACGCCGTGCCAAGTATCTGCTGATTGAGCTGCCGCACGGCTGGATCATCATTCACCTGGGTATGTCCGGTAGCCTGCGCGTTCTGCCCGAAGAGCTTCCCCCTGCCAAACATGACCATGTCGATCTGGTGATGAGCAACGGTAAGGTCCTGCGTTATACCGATCCTCGCCGCTTTGGTGCCTGGCTGTGGTGCACGGATTTAGCCGCGAGCAATGTGCTGGCCCACCTTGGCCCGGAACCCCTGCATGATGCCTTCTCGGCGGAGTATCTGTTTGATAAGTCGAGAAACAAGCGGACGCCGGTTAAACCCTGGCTGATGGATAACAAACTGGTGGTGGGAGTGGGGAATATTTACGCCAGCGAATCCCTGTTTGTTGCCGGGATCCATCCCGATCGTCCGGCCATGACCCTGACTCAGGACGAAGCGGCTTTGCTGGTGAAAACCATCAAAGCGGTACTGCTACGTTCAATTGAGCAAGGGGGAACAACGCTGCGTGATTTTCTGCAGACGGACGGTAAGCCGGGTTATTTCGCGCAGGAGTTGCAGGTGTATGGTCGGGCAGGCGAACCCTGTCGGGTCTGTGCCACGCCGATTAAGAGCGCGAAGCACGCCCAGCGCAGTACCTTTTATTGTCCGACCTGTCAGAAATAAGGCTTAGAGTTTAGCCTGCAGCGCGTCAAAAACGGGCTGCGGTAGAAAGGCGCTCACATCACCTTTGTGACGCGCCACTTCTTTCACCAGCGAAGAAGAGATAAACGAGTACTGCTCTGAAGGCATCAAAAACACGCTCTCCAGCTCCGGCAACAGATGGCGGTTCATGTGGGCCAGCTGCATCTCATATTCAAAGTCAGAGACGGCCCTCAGGCCTCTTACCAGCACATTGGCTTGCTGATCGCGGGCAAAGTTCGCCATCAAATCACTGAATCCCACCACCTCCACGTTCGGCAAATGGGCTACCACCTGCTGCGCCAGGCTTACGCGCTCTTCCAGCGTGAACATCGGTTTCTTGCTGGGACTGGCCGCGATAGCCAGTACGATACGGTCAAACATCAACGCGGCTCGCGTCACGATATCCAGATGGCCATTGGTCATCGGATCAAAGGTGCCAGGATAAATCGCTTTGGTGCTCATAGACCGCCCTTGCCGGAAGCGTGAGAAGAGTTATTCAGCGCCCAAAGCGCCGCGTATTTATTGAAGGTGTACTGCGCATTGACGACCGCCAGCAGCCAGCCCTGTTTGCCATCCAGAAAACCTGCACGCAAAACCAGCGTTTTGAAGAAGGCGCCGATGGTGTGCGTAAAGATGGAAACAATGCCGCAGCGCTTGCCCTGATGATAGCGCTGTTTTGCCCAGGCCTCCGCGTAGGCGAACTGTTTCCACTGGAAGGCAGAAAAGTCACGACAGGTCAGATGCAGAAGATCGCCTTTCAGCGCAGTCACGGCAACGCCCTGGGTGTCGAGCGACTCATGCACCTGGTGATCGTTGTATTGATAGCGGGAAGGATAGAGGCGGGTGACCCGGTCCGGATACCAGCCGCTGTGGCGCATAAAGCGGCCTAAAAACAGGTTACGGCGACCCAGACTGTACACCGCGTCAGCTGAGGCGGGGCTTGTTAGCACGGCCTCTATCGAAGCGCGCAGCTGTTGCGTCACGCGCTCATCGCTGTCGATCATCAAAATCATCGGATGGTTGGCATAACTCTGCGCCAGCTGACGCTGACGGCCATAGCCGTGCCATTCCGTGGAGTGAAAGACTTTTGCGCCGTGTCGGGCAGCAACCTGGGGTGTGCCATCACTGCTACCTGAGTCGAGCAGGACGATCTCATCGGCCCAGCTCACGGACTCCAGACATTCTGGCAGCAGGTCAGCCGCGTTTTTGGCGATCAGCACGACTGAAAGAGCCTGGCGTGAAGACATTTAGTGATTCCGCTGTGGCAGATGGGGTTCGAGTAACTGTAGCAGACGCTGCAGCGCACCCTGGTTCTGATGCAGCACTTCGACGGCATGACGGCCATAGTAAAGGCGATAATCTTCGTCGGTCAGCAGCGTACCAATTTCTTTATCCAGCGAGTCCGCATCGGTGACGGTAATCAGGCCGTCAGCCTGCTGCAGCTTGGCGCAGATATCTTTGAAATTAAGGGTATAAGGTCCCATCAACACCGGGATAGCATGTGCGGCCGCTTCCAGCGGATTGTGGCCGCCACGATCGACCAGGCTGCCGCCAACAAAGGCCACATCGGCAATGCCGTAAAGCAGCATCAGTTCACCCATCGTATCGCCAATCACCACCTGCGTGCTTCCTGACGGGATCTCGCCACTGCTGCGAAGGGTGTAGCTGAGTCCGGCTTTCTGCGTCAGTTCGCGGGCGGTAGAAAAACGCTCCGGATGACGGGGAACCAGAATTAACAATAAATTGGGGAAACGCGTCAGCAGCTTACGGTGCGCATCCAGAATAATGCTCTCTTCGCCATCATGCGTACTGGTGGCAATCCACACCGGACGGCGAGGTGCCCACTGGCGACGCAGGGTAATCGCTCTGGCGGCCAGTTCTGGCGTGACGGAGATATCAAACTTCAGGCTGCCGGTCACCGTCAGCTGCGAGCGTTTTAAGCCAAGGCTGATAAAGCGTTCGCCATCTTCCTGATTCTGCGCGGCAATCAGCGTAATGCGTTGCAGCAGCCGTTGCATAAATTTGCCGAGTTTTTTGTAGCCCTTTGCAGAGCGTTCAGACAGGCGGGCATTAGCGATCACCAGCGGGATCTTTCGTTTATGCAGCAGCGCGATCATGTTCGGCCACAGCTCGGTTTCCATAATGATCACCAGACGCGGGTTCACATTATCGAGGAAGCGGTTCATCGAGCCGGGGAGATCGTAGGGCAGATAAACATGGTGCACATCTTTGCCAAACGCTGAGGCTGCGCGTTCAGAGCCGGTTGGCGTCATGGTGGTGACGGTGATTGGCATCGAGGGATAGCGATGGCGCAACGCCCGCACCAGCGGGACCGCAGCCAGCGTCTCACCGACAGAAACGGAGTGCAGCAAAATACCGTCTGGCTTCACTTTGCCGGCGCAATAGCCATAGCGTTCTGCCCAACGTTTGCGGTAGGCGGGAGCCTTCCGGCCGCGGAGCCAGAGCCGGAGCCAAATCAGGGGCTGAATGAGGTAAAGCAGAACGGTATAAAGTGTTGTCATCACAGTGTTTATTCAGAGTGGAGAGACTCGCGCCAGAGTATGCCAGAAAAGAGGAATAATACGGCATGTTAGCAGATAAGTCGTCTCCGCTCACACTTCTTATCAGGGCTGCTGCAACACTTGTTGATATAGCGCATGAAGCTGCGTGGCAAGCTGTTGCGGAGAGCAGGGCAGGACCCTTTCCCTGGCAAGATCGCCCATCCGGCTGTCCAGCGTGCGTTGTGGGATGGCAACGGCCGCCGCCGTCAACGCCGGCACGTCCAACGCATCACAGACAAACCCTTGTTTACCATCGATGATGAATTCCGCACCGCCACAGGTAAAACTGGTGATGACCGGTAATCCGCAGGCCATCGCTTCCAGAATGACGTTAGGGAAGGGATCGTACAGCGTGGGCAGAATCAAGCTGTCAGCGGCGTGATAGAAGGGGATGACATTGTTCTGCACGCCCAGGAAATGAATGCGTTTTTCGCATCCCAGGCTGCGCGCGAGGTTTTCGTAACGTGATTGCTGCTTGTCCTGCCCGACCACCAACAGGTGCGCATCGGTCGCTGCCAGCGCGCTGATACTGGCCTTAAGACCTTTGCGTTCAAAGCCTGAACCGACATAGATAAACACTTTCGCATTATCCGGCAGGTTAAGCTGTTCACGAGACTGCTGACGTTGCTCGGCGGTTGCGGGCATAAAGCGCTTGGAGTCGATGGCATTATAAATCACCGCAAACTTCTCTTCCGGCACCTGGAAGCAGCGCATGATGTCGTTTTTCACCATCAGTGAATTGCAGATGATCTTTTTAAGCGCAGGGGAGCGGAACATCTCTTCTTCTGCGGTCATCACATAGCGGTGATAACGGCTTACCTGCGTCAGCAATCGCTGCATCGGAGACACGACCCGAGCGCGCTGTTCCAGCCACACACGGTGCACGCCGTCGCCGGCGCGGAAAATATCGCAGCCCGCGATGCGCTCGTGACTTTGCACGATATCAAACTTCTCCTGCTGCCAGCAGGCCCGTGCGGCCACGGCAAAGCCACGTTCGCGGGAGATCCGGCCCCACTTTTTCGGGTTGCAGATATGCAGGTGCCACTCTGGCTTGGGTTCTCCCTGCCAGCTGCGGGTAATGATGTTTAATTCCAGGCTATCGTCATCCAGCGCTTCCAGCGCACGTGAGATAAACCGCTCGGCGCCGCCATCGGGGCGATATTTCTGGCGCACGATGGCCAGTCTGACCTTACTCATCCAGATAATTCCTTGCGGCTTTCACCACGTCTTCAAGTGGGATAGCGCTGAGATAACGCGTTTCCGTTTTGGTATCGATGCTGTCCGGTGAGGGCAGCGGCGCATAGTCACCTGCCCAGATCACCTTATTGTTGTCGCCCCACGGCCGCCATTGCTTCAGCTTGGTTGGGCCAAACAGCGCAATACAGGGCGTATCCAGCGCGGCAGCCATATGCATCGGGGCGGAATCGACGCCGATAAACAGGTTGGCATGATCAATCAGCGCGGCTAACTGCGGCAGAGTCAGTTTACCGGCCAGAGAGATGGCCTGACGGTTCTGGCATAGCGAGAGAATATTGTCGATCATCGCCAGTTCTTTCTTATCTGGCGCGGCGGTCAGCACAATATCCATTTGGTCTGAGGCAAGGCGGTCAATCAGCCCAGCCATTTTATCGTCTTCCCAGCACTTGAACAGCCAGCGGGACGTGGGCTGAATCACAATATAAGGTTTACGGGTTGGCTGAAGCTGGTTCAGCTGAGTGCGGGTGGTTTCCCAGTCGCTCTCACTGTAGTGCATTGCGGCCGGGAAGCCGTGGAAAGGGATATTCAGCGGCGTTAACGCCATCAGGTTTTGTTCAACCGTATGCAGATTTGCATGCTGTTCAGTGGTGGCCCGATGGGTATGCGCCAGGCGCCAGATGGCATTGCGACGCTTATGGTAATCAAAACCAATCCTGACTTTCGCACCCGAGAAGGCGGTAATAATGGCGCTGCGCCACTGGTCCGCGAGGTTGACCACCAGGTCGTAATGACACTGGCGAACGGCGGAGACTAACGCCACCTCATGCCGGATGTGCTGCCAGGCACCCTCTTTTTTCCAGTTACGATCGATAAAGTGGATCTGTCGAATGTCCGGATGCGCCTGCAGCATCGGGCGCGTCTCTTTATACAAAAGCACGTCAATACTGGCATCGGGATATTGCTGGCGCAGGGCGTGGATCACCGGGGTGGTCAGCAGCATATCGCCATGATGGCGGAGTTTGATCAGCAGAATGGTTTTTGGCGTAAACAACGGGCTGATTTGCGGAGTAGCCATGCTCATGAGATCTCAATGTTGAGTTGACCCACTGCAAGGAGGGGCCTGCCAGTAAAAATGTCGACGGGTTTCATCATTAGCCTTTCCGCCAGCGATAAATTCGGCTCAGCCACAGCAGCAACTGGTACCACTGCTGCACGCCACGCGCATTTCGCAGCATTCTGCCCGGAGTTTTACTGGCGATCAGGTCCGCTATCATCGCCTGTCGGGCGGCCGCATCGGGTTCGCGGCGAATAGAGTGGCACACGGTCAGGGCTTCTTTCGTGACCTGCCGATACAACGGCGCAGACAGCTTTACGGTGTTTTTATAGCGCTGGTTAATCTCATCCAGCATCCGCGCGATTTTAAGATAGTGGCGCTGATATTCCACATTACGCATTCCCGTGCGCTTCTGATTACTGATTGACTGATCGTGTACGTAATAACGGTACATCACCTCGTCGGTATACCGCACCCGACGGGCATTCAGCATCAGTTCAGTGGTCCACGGGATATCCTGATGATGCAGGCCGGGCTCAAACTGTAGGTTAAGTAGGTCAATCAATGCACGGCGGTAAACGCCCAGCCAGACAACATGCAGATAGCGATTGGTCGCCAGGGCCTTGCCGAGCCATTCAGCGCCGCTAAGAACGCCGGTGGATTGTAAACGGTCTTTAGGGATCAGCGGTTTGGCTTTATCCCCGCCCCAAAAAACGCGTTCTGCATTGCACTGGGCGATATCCAGATCGTCGGCGTTGGCCATGGCGATCAGTTTTTCATACATATCAGGTGCAAGGGTGTCGTCAGCATCGGGGAAGGTCACGTAGCGGCCTGTCGCTATTGCCATCCCGGCGTTGCGGGCGCGTGATACGCCACCATTTTGCTGATCGATAACCTGAACGTGCGGATACTCAGCGGCATACTGATGCGCCATCGCGGCTGACTCGTCAGTTGAACCATCATTAACAATAATGACTTCAAGGGATTGCAACGTTTGAGCCAGTAATGAAGCCATGAAAGCCTCAAAGCTTTTCCCGGCATTGTACATCGGGATAACCACGCTCAGTTCAGGCGCGGCGGGATCGGAATGCGGCATCATACTCAGGGTAAAATCTTCTCTTCGTGAGTCAATTGAGGCTTGCGGGCACTCACAAAATCATGGATATCATCCAGCTTACGCTTATCCAGTTCAAACAGTTGTTCGGCAGGATGATTGAATTTGTAGAGCGCCTGAAAAACAAAGGAGGTCGGCGCAATATGGTTCGGCCCGATCAGCAGAACATCGCCTAATGGCCGTTGTTCTTCTACGCAGCAGGGACCATAAATCAGCACCACCGGCACATTCTGCGCGTCAGCAATATAAACATTGCCGGAGTCCGATGCCACGTAGATATCCATCTGCTCGATCGCATAGGGCAATCCCTCCAGCGAGACCTTGCCAATCATGTTGACCAGGTTGTCGCGTTCACCAACCACCTTATTGAGCTCATTTAAGCGAGGAAGTTCATTCGGTGAACCAAATACATAGAACAGGCAGGGCAGGTCGCTCAGACGATCGAACAGGCTTTTCCAGATAACCGGGGGAATGGTTTTCGCCTGATTTCCGGCCGAGATGCTGATGCCGATTTTAATTTTGTCCGTCCTGAACAGCTCTTCCGGCGTATTGACGGGTTGCACTAACGGCAGCGTCGCATGCTTGGGATAGCTCTCTTTGGTCAGCGAGCGGTCGGCCAGTTTCAGGTAGTTTTCCAGCGTCAGCGTGTTTTTCTCATGCTCCACCGTGCCGCTGGCGGTGAGATAAAAAATCCCCTGATACCAGCGACGGCGATACATCGACAGAAACTGTTTATTCTCCGCATTACAGCAGGCGGCATAGAACAGATTGGCGTTGTTAGGATGCAGCAGATAGACGTTGCGATAGCGGTTCATCAACCTGATGGCCAGCTTCAGTTTGGCCATCGTGCTGGATTTATGCTCTTCAACGTAAAAAATCTCGTCCAGAGTGGCATCATTACGGGCAAGCGGCGCGACTGAGGTGCTGAGCAGGGCGTCGCTATGCTTAAGATGCTGCATCAACGGGGTGATGTTGATGAAGTCCCCTATCTTTGCCGTCTGAATGATCAGATTACGGTTGCTTGTGTTCTTACCCAGCTTTTTCCATAGCTTAAGCGGTAAGAGCAGCAAAAATAACAATACATAATTCACGCTCTGTTCTCCCTGAGCGAGCTGAAAGTTCCACGGAAGAGGATCTGGGTAAGCGTACGTCCCATTGTCAGCCGTATTGATGAGGTCAAGCTTTTCACTGAGCTCAGATATCCGTTCCTGTTAATGAGCGTTATCATGGGCCAAAACCTTCAATGATGAGTAAACAAAAAGTGGCTTCAGGTTGTCTTCGCCCTGATGTTGTGGGCTGATTTTAACGCTGAAACGAATGACAGTGCAGCAGGACTTTGTTAATTACGATTAATTAAATCAAGGTACTGTCTGCAAACAGCCTCAATACTGTAAGCATCGACATCAGGCTTAAGCATTATGGGTGGATGAAGATAAATATCCCGCATTGTCGCCGCCAGCGAATCGTCATTCATTTCTGCCAACCCCCGCGATAATTCGCCGGTCAGGATGCTGACGGGGCCACCCGGGCAGCGGGTGCTGACCACCGGCGTATGGCAAATTAATGCTTCGACTAATACGTTGCCAAACCCTTCGCTGTCCGAGCTAACGACCAACAGCTTCGCATGACGGATGTAGGGATAGGGATTGCTGATAAATCCCTTAAAAATGACACGCTTGCTGATGCCTAAGTCAATAGCCAAATCTTTAATCGCGCGGGTAGCCTCGCTACTTCCCTGGCCAATTAACACCAGCGGCGCTTCAAGGCCACTTTTGGCGTATGCGCGTAACAGCCGGTCATGGCGTTTGGTCGGATGAAAACGGCCTACATGGACCAGATAGTCCTTACCTTCCATCGAGCAGGGTTTCAGCGAAAGGGCTTCAATGGCCTCAAACTCAAAGGGATTAAATATCACCTGCTCACGTTTGGGCTGGATTTCAAACGAGCGCTTCAGGTCGTCCACGACGTATTGCGAGACGCCAATGATGTTTCGGCCCTGATAAATGCGGCGGATTTTGGCCTTTTTAAGCCACAGAGAGAAGCCTTTACGGCGGGCAAGGTATGAGGCAGAAAACACCCCATGCAGGCAGAACCAGGTCTTTTCAGGCTCAAGGTGCGGGCAGCGGCGGACGATGCGATCCGTCTTATGCAGATGAGAAATCACCAAATCGAACGGCGTGTCGCTTGTCTCCGCCGCATGGATTTCTTTATCCAGCTGTGCAGCACGGCGGCTCAGTTCGGTCAGTTTGCGCCACGGTTTTTTGCAGCTATCTTTGATCACCCGGAAATCCAGACCGGGCGGGATGGCGTACTCACACACCGAACGCAGTGAGAATAACGACACCCGATGTCCACGCTCCATCATCCCTTTTGCAAGAGTCAGCACGACTTTCTCAGCTCCCCCTCCGGGTAAGCCATCAATGATCATCAAAATGCGCTTGGACAATTTTTTACCCTTAGCCAGAAAAATACTGCGGAGAAGGCACCGTAGCCTCTTTTGCCGCATAAATGCCGCTCATCTTTTTTTTGATTCAGGCGGATCCTTCTGCCAGAGCTGTGTAGATTATAATCGGGAAAACAAGCCGAACATCAGGGGCTTCCCAATGTACTCTTTTTTATTAGCTGTAGTTATCTTAGAAAATTAACAGGAAGAGTGCCACAGCATAATCCACTGACAATATTGCCTCGCGAATCTCTTTGCGTCTCTATTGTCCGCTGCGTAACATACCCGCAGACTAACCAGGAGTATGGAAACGGCATGACCACACCCGCATTTCTCATCACTATTGATACGGAAGGTGACAACCTGTGGCGCAATCGCTCGGGTATTGTTACCACCAAAAACGCGGGATATCTCGCTCGTTTCCAGCAACTTTGCGAAAAATACGGTTTCAAACCGACCTGGCTGACCAACTATGAAATGGCCATCGACCCGGTTTACCAGGCATTCGCCCGTGATGTGATCGCCCGCGGAACCGGTGAAGTGGGGATGCATTTACATGCCTGGAACAGTCCGCCAGCGTACTCACTGACTGACGATGACTGGAAATTTCAGCCCTATCTGATCGAATATCCAGTTGATGAAATGCGCCGAAAAATCGCCTTCATGACTGAGCTACTGGAAGAGACCTTTCAGACAAAAATGCTCAGCCATCGGGCCGGGCGTTGGGCGTTCAATCAGCAATATGCCCGGCTGCTGGTTGAGTTTGGCTATAAGGTGGACTGCTCCGTCACGCCTGGCGTGAACTGGCAGTTTTCTCCGGGTGCGCCGCAAGGCTCCGGCGGCACCAACTACACGCATTTCCCGCGCAATGCCTATTATCTGGATGCAGAAGACATTTCCCGTGAAGGCACCTCGCCGTTGCTGGAGGTGCCAATGAGCATTCAATACAAGCATTCAGGATTGATGAACAGCCTGAAACAAGGCTATGACCGTTTACGCGGCAAGCAGCGCAGTCCGTCGGTTCACTGGCTGCGTCCGACGGGCGGTAACGTGCAGCAGATGATTGGCGTGGCTGAAAAAACGCTGGCTGCGGGGTCGGATTACGTTGAGTTTATGCTGCACTCGTCCGAATTTATGCCTGATGGCAGCCCGACCTTTAAAAATGAAGCGGATATCGATCGCCTTTATGAGGATCTGGAGCAGTTGTTTAACTGGTTACATAGCCGGACCGTCGGGATGACGTTAACGGAATATGCGGCCACTAAAGCTCGTTGATGTGATAAACAGGACTCGGTGAGAGAGAAAATGAAAATGAGCTTCAAAGATACGGACTTCCGTGCTGTTTTTTACTTGCTGGCCCTGGCTTGTACGCTGCTAACCATTATGGTGACCTTTATTGATGTTAAGGGCGCCAAGGTGCTGTTTTACTGGAGCTTCTATTTTTCACTCGCGGGGATTTTGTTTAACCTGAAAGAGTATGATAAATCGCGGCTATGGTTCATTGGGCTATTGGCCGTGCTTGGCTTGAGTAAGGTCATCTGGTTCTACTGGGAGTATCTGGGCAGCGCGGATTACAGCGAGTTTAACGACTACTTTAATGCGGGAAAACGCCTGCTGTTGGCGTGCTTTATCGGTTATTGGCTGTTTTCTCAGATGAAGAACTACCCGAAAAGAAGTCTTTGGTTAATCCGCACCGGCTTACTGGTGGCGTTTTTTGCCGCGACCCTGTTCGGTTTATATCAATACTTTAGTGATATTCACCGGGTCGCTTTTTCATTAGACCGCGCCACCATATCCGCGTATGGCTATGCGATGCTTTCAACGATGGTGCTGTTTATGCTGGCGACCGAAAAGCATACCCCTGAAAACATCCTGTTCTGTCTGGCGATCTTTTGCCTGTCCTATTTTATCCTGGTACAAACCGGTACCCGCAATATGATGGCTGCTTATCCCCTGATCATCCTGCTGGTTGGTGTACTGCAATTCCGTCACTTCGGCCTGAAGTCATTATTCTCGGTGATGATTGCCTTGGTGATCTTGGTTGGGGTGAGCTATAAGCCGATGATTGAGCCGAAGCTGGACTCGACTCTGCAAGAGTACAATACCTATATCCAGTCGGACGGGAATCAGTTTGGGTCGTTAACCACGCGTCTGGCAATGTGGCGAGTGGGGTCAGTCTGTTTTATGGCGCATCCTCTGGGCATGAAAACAGAAGATCGTACGGCGTGCTTCGAAAACTACGTGAAAACCCGCCATACAGACACCATCTCGCTGATGTATGAGAAAGTGCATTTGCACAACGAATTGCTGGATAGCGCGACGCTACAGGGAATTCAGGGCGCGTTGGTGATGCTGCTGTTTTATGTCGTGCTGATTGCCTACGCTCTGCGAAGCAGGAATGCGTTGATGCTGGCGGTGATGTTTGGGGTAGTGATTAGCGGCCTGAGTGACGTGGTGTTCATCAGCCGTGAGTTAACGATTTGCGTTGCGTTGATGCTGATCGTCAGCGAGATGTTCAATGCATTGAGAAGGCATCAGCAGAGCAGCCTGGCCCGTTAACGTCTTCACCGGGGTCTTCACAGACCCCGTTTACGCACCTTCAGCATTTTTCTTTTGTAGCTGAGTCTGATTTTTCTATCCAACAGGAAACGGCTCAGGCTGACCCGACCAATACGCGCGTTGACGATCCTGTCCTGACCGCTGCTCCGCAGCGCGTCTGGATAGCGGTTGGCGATATCCAGCCAGTGGCAGGTGATTAGCGAGGCAAAGTTAGCGGGTAAAACCTCATCCATATGCTGCGTTGCCGCAATCAGACAGTCGATTTTCCGCTCATCTATCGCCGAAGACAGGCTGTTGGCGTGTTTGCGATAGAGATAGAATCCGCTGTCTGAATAAAGCGTCTTCTGGCTCAGTGTCAGTAACAGTGGAAATAACCAGCTGTCCTCATAACAAATGAAGTCTGGAAAAGCGTGCTGCTGGAGCAGATGACGGGCAAAAAACTGGCCAATGAAATGTGCCTGATAGTCGCGATGGATCAGAAACCGTTCAACAGACTGATGCTGAGTCAGTATTTCAGGTGCCTTTGCCTGCCAGACGGGCTGATTGGCAATCTCACCACGCACCTCAATAATCTTACTCAGGAAAATGTCCGGCGCGTGCTCTTGCAACGTGACCAGCCGATCCCGCAAAGCATCAGGCAGGAGTTGGTCGTCACTGTCGACCATCAGCAGGTAATCGCCCGTCGCCAGACTCACCGCCTGATTACGAACTTTACCGACGTTTCGGTGGGCCGAAAGGACGCTGCGAAGACGGGGTAATTGCCGTGCATAGCGATCGATAATGGCCTGCGTGCCGTCCGTGGAACCATCATTAACGATGATGATTTCAGCTTGATCGAGTGCCTCACCCAATGAAGCCACAATGCTGTCGAGCGTTGCAGCAAGATAGGCTTCACTGTTATGGGCGGCAATCAGGATGCTGAGCGGGCAGGCGTTGGTCATTGGCTTAACGGCACCGGTAAGGCGATAGCGGGCAATAGCAGCGACATGACATTCTCAGCGGTAATCGAGGCCATATTATTGCCCTGTTCGGGGCGCAGCACGCACTGGTTCTTGCCGTAACCGCCTATCAATCCCGGGTCGGTCGGGCCATAAAGCGTGATATTCGGGCGATCCAGCGCGGCGGTAAGATGGCTTAAACCGGTATCGACGGAGACAACTGCTCTGGCGCCTGCCAGCGTGCGGGCAACCTGCTCAAGCGTCAGCTTAGGCAGTACGTCGACATAGCTTAACCCTTCGGCCAGCCTGATGGCGCGCTGGTGTTCGTGGTCTGCGCCCCACGGCAATTTAATCCTCAGGCCGCTGTCGGCGAGTAAACCAATCAGCTCGCGCCAATGGCTTTCTGGCCAGTGTTTGGCATCACGCGTGGTGGCATGGAGAAACACCAGGTACTGTCCGGCATCAGATGGCGGCTCGCTGAGGAAATGCGGCGCGATGGCGTAATCCCCTTCGCTATCCGGCATCGGGTAAGCAAGACTTTTGGCGAAAAGCTCGCGGGTTCGCTGCACGGCGTGTTGTTTTTTACTGATTTCATGGCGCTCGTCATACCACCAGCTGGCGAAAGGTTCTCGCGCACTGCGGCTGTCCTGACCATGCTTCACGCCTTTTGCAATGCGCGTGACCAGCGCAGCGCTTTTGATCAGTCCCTGCGCATCGATCACCACATCATACTGGCGCGACTGCACTTCGCGTTTAAACAGGAAGCGCTCTTCGCGGACTTCACTGCCAAACCAGTGTTTACGCCAGCGGCGGATGGCCACCGGGATCACTTTATCCACGGCAGGATGCCAGGCGGGGATCTGTGCAAAGCCTTCTTCCACCACCCAGTCAAAGCGAATGCCGGGAATAGCCTGCATGGCATCCGTCAGCGCCGGAAGCGTGTGCAACACGTCGCCCATGGAGGAGGTTTTAACAATCAGGACGTGCATGTTTTTTCCTCGTCATCCGCTAACAAGGCCGTCAGCTCGGCGATCACCCGCTCAGGCTGAATATCGATCAGGCTCTGATGATAGCCTTCTTCCGCATCCCCTTTGCGTACCTTGTGGTAGCCGGTGATCAGGCGGATGACGCGCGCTTTGTCGGACAATGGCGGCGTAAAGTCAGGGCTGCTTGGGCCGTAGAGTGCGATCAGCGGACGATCCAGCGCGGCGGCAATGTGCATCAGACCGGAATCGTTGCTCACCACCGCACGGCAATGCGCCAGCAAAATCACCGCCTGTTCCAGCTGGGTTTCGCCTGCCAGATTGCGGCAATGTGCACGCGAATCTTCCTGCAGGCTTTGCAGGATCTGTTCGCCCGTCACTTTATCTTTGGCCGAACCAAACAGGATGATTTGATAGCCACGGTTGATCAGGCTCTGCGCCAGCTCAGCGTAGTGGTAATGCGGCCAGCGTTTTGCCGGACCAAATTCTGCGCCAGGGCAAAAACCGATCGCGGGACGATCTGCCGATAAGCCGAACGCCGCGGCGGTCGTCAGCTTTTCAGCTTCATTGACCTGCAGCTTCGGCCACAGCAGCGGCTGCGGCAGCTGGGCCGCATGGCTGTAGCGCGATTTGTCGTAGGCCAGCGCCACATAGCGCTCAACCATTAAAGGCCACGCGGCTTTATCCAGCACCCGCACGTCGTTCAGCAGCCCGTAGCGCATTTCACCGCGCCAGCCGGTGCGGGTTTTGATATCGGCAAAGAAGGGAACTAACGCGGACTTAAACGAGTTGGGCAACACGTAAGCCCGATCGTAACCTTTGCTGCGCAAGGCTTTGCCCAGACGACGACGCTCGCCTAATGCCAGCGCACCATGGCCCAGCGGCATCGCCAGCGCTTCGTTGACCTCTGGCATACGCGATAACAGTGGACGGCACCACGCGGGTGCCATCACATCAATTATCGCGTCGGGTTCAGCCGCCTTCAACGTGCGATAGAGACTTTGCGACATCATCATATCGCCAACCCATGAAGGGCCGATTACCAGAATATTCATTGCCGGAATTGTCCCGTTACGCCTTGCGGTTCAGCCATGCCATATATTCAGCGACGCCTTCAGCGACGGTTTTGAACGGCTTATCATAGCCCGCTGCCAGCAGGTTGGTTTGATCCGCCTGGGTGTAGGCCTGGTAGCGTCCCTTCAGTTTTTCCGGGAAAGGAATGTATTCGATTTCCCCTTTCTGATGGAAATTCAGCGCCGCATCGGCCACTTCCTGGAACGACTCGGCACGACCGGTACCGCAGTTGAAGATGCCGGAAACGTTATTTTCCCAGAACCACAGGTTCACCGACGCCACATCTTCCACGTAGATAAAATCACGCTTAAAGGTGTCGCTGCCTTCAAACAGCTTGGGATTTTCGCCGTTGTTTAACTGGGTGTTCAGGTGGAAAGCCACGCTGGCCATGCTGCCTTTATGGCCTTCACGCGGACCATACACATTGAAGTAGCGGAAACCACAGACCTGCGAACCCGCTTCCGGCAGGATCTGACGGACATAGTGATCGAACAGCATTTTGGAATAGCCGTAGACGTTCAGCGGCTCTTCATACTGGCGCTCTTCGATAAAGTTATCGTTGCGGCCGCCGTAAGTGGCTGCGGAAGAGGCATACAGAAACGGGATTTCGTGCTCGAGGCAGTAGTGCAGCAGCTCTTTGGAGTACTGATAGTTGTTGTCCATCATGTACTTGCCGTCCCACTCGGTGGTGGATGAGCAGGCGCCTTCATGGAAGATCGCTTCAACATCGCCGAAATCTTCATCGGCCAGAATGCTGATCAGAAAGTCTTCTTTATCCATGTAATCGGCAATATTCAAATCCACCAGATTGACGAATTTGGTGCCGTCTTTCAGGTTGTCGACCACCAGGATATCGGTATGGCCTTTGTCATTCAGCGCTTTAATAATGTTGCTACCGATAAGTCCTGCGCCGCCGGTGACGATAATCATGAGCATTAACCTTTAAACAGGGGGGTGAAACGGGAGGTTTCACACGCTAATGCCTCTTATCATAACATCTGATGCGGCGTCAGACAGCCAGATGACTCCGTAACGGAATGTAATTGTTGGGAGCTGACGTTAATTATGCTGCGAAAATCACACTACACGATCTGTATCCTCGTCCCATTCCTTGCCCTTCAGTAAGATATTCCGCTACTAAGCCTGTTTCGGAGTATGAAAATGTCATCGCCATTTTATCAGCAACTTACGCAACAATTACGGGAAGTCGAGGCGGAAGGGCTGTTTAAGTCCGAACGCCTGATTACCTCCGCGCAACAGGCCAATATCGAACTGGAAGGCGGCGGGAAAGTCGTTAACTTCTGCGCAAATAATTACCTGGGTTTGGCTAATCATCCCGCCCTGATAGCGGCAGCGAAAGAAGGCATGGACAGCCACGGATTTGGCATGGCGTCGGTACGCTTTATTTGCGGCACGCAGGACAGCCATAAACAGCTGGAAAAGCAGTTGGCGGAATTTTTGGGCATGGAAGATGCCATTCTCTATTCCTCCTGCTTTGATGCTAACGGCGGTTTGTTCGAAACGCTGCTTGGGCCGGAAGATGCGATTATTTCTGACGCGCTGAATCACGCGTCGATTATTGATGGCGTACGGTTATGCAAAGCCAAACGTTACCGCTATGCCAACAACGATATGACGGAACTGGAAGCGCGGCTGGAAGAAGCCAAAGCGGCCGGCGCGCGCCATATCATGATCGCCACCGACGGCGTTTTCTCCATGGATGGCGTGATCGCCAACCTTAAGGGCATCTGTGATGTGGCGGATCGCTATGGCGCGCTGGTGATGGTCGATGATTCTCATGCCGTTGGCTTTGTGGGCGCAGGCGGTCGGGGCACGCACGAATACTGCGAGGTGATGGGCCGGGTCGATATCATCACCGGTACGCTGGGCAAAGCGCTGGGTGGCGCTTCGGGTGGCTACACGGCGGCTAAAAAAGAGGTGATCGAATGGCTTCGCCAGCGATCCCGTCCTTATCTGTTCTCGAATTCGCTGACGCCGGCCATTGTTGCCGCCTCAATACGTGTGCTGGATATGCTGACCGAAGGAGATGGTTTACGCCAGCGTCTGTGGGATAACGCAAAATTTTTCCGTGCCGAAATGACCAAAGCCGGGTTTACCCTGGCCGGCGCCGATCACGCCATTATTCCGGTGATGCTGGGCGAAGCGAAAGTGGCGCAGGAATTTGCCCGGCTGTTGCAGCAGGAAGGCATCTACGTTACCGGCTTCTTCTATCCCGTGGTGCCGAAAGGGCAGGCAAGGATCCGCACGCAAATCTCGGCGGGACACAGCCATGAGCAGCTAGTCCATGCGGTGGATGCTTTCAGCCGGATTGGCAAAAAGCTTGGCGTGATTAAGGAGGCGTGATGAAAGCATTAGCGAAGCTGCGCGCGGAAGAAGGGATCTGGATGGTTCACGATGCGCCTGTCCCCGAGCCGGGTCACAATGACCTGCTGATCAAAATTCGTAAAACCGCCATTTGCGGCACGGATGTGCATATCTATAACTGGGATGAATGGTCACAGAAAACCATTCCCGTGCCGATGATCACCGGGCATGAATATGTTGGTGAAGTGGTCGGGATCGGTCAGGAAGTGAAGGGCTTCTCGCTGGGCGATCGGGTTTCCGGGGAAGGGCATATTACCTGTGGCCACTGCCGAAACTGCCGGGCGGGGAAAACCCATCTTTGCCGCAATACGGTCGGCGTTGGCGTTAACCGGCAGGGCTGCTTTGCGGAATACCTGGCGATCCCCGCGTTTAATGCCTTTCGTATTCCCGACAACATTTCTGATGAGCTGGCAGCGATTTTCGACCCTTTTGGTAATGCGGTGCATACGGCGCTGTCATTCGATTTGGTCGGCGAAGATGTGCTGATTTCAGGTGCCGGCCCGATTGGCATTATGGCGGCAGCAATCTGCCGTCATGTCGGCGCCAGGCATGTGGTGATCACCGACGTGAATGACTATCGCCTCGATCTGGCCCGCAAGATGGGGGTGACCCGCGCGGTGAACGTCAGCCAGCAAAAGCTGGTGGACGTGATGCAGGAACTGGGCATGACCGAAGGATTTGACGTAGGACTGGAGATGTCCGGCGCACCGGCAGCGTTCAGAACGCTGTTAAGCGTGATGAATAACGGTGGCCGCATTGCATTACTCGGCATTCCCCCTTCAGAGATGTCGATTGACTGGAATCAGGTGATTTTCAAGGGACTGTTTATCAAAGGGATTTATGGCCGGGAAATGTTCGAGACCTGGTACAAAATGGCGGCATTAATCCAGTCCGGGCTGGATATCACGCCGATCATTACCCATCACTTTGGGATTGATGATTTTCAGGCGGGGTTTGATCAAATGCGCTCGGGCCTTTCAGGCAAGGTGATTCTGGACTGGTAATCAATCTGTTGGGTCGGCAATGGGCCGACCCAATTTACAATGTTACTTGAGCTTTTCGGCATCCGTCAGATAGCGCACCTTACGGGTGTAATCCTGACCTTTAAAGGTCAATGGCGTATCGGATGACTGCAAATACTTTTGCCATTCCGAAAGCGGGAAGCCGCCATGCGCACCAACCACCTCTTTCGGGATCGCTGCCGTGCTGCCACCAATCTTCTTCGAGACCGGCCAGTTCATCCAGTCACCCAGGTTTACCGTCTTCAGATCCAGCATATCCAACAATGCAGCCAGTGGGAGCTGATCGGTGGGTGGCTGCGAATCATCCATTAATTCCCAGGTATCCTGGAAAAGCGTTAACCACAGTGGGCAAATGCGTTTCCACGTCTGCCGTGTCGCGGCAAGAAAAGCGCCATTCACATGGTCAACAATATAAGGTCTGACGCTATTGCGGTAATAAGCCGGTCGGTTTTGCTCAGGCGCATTGGCCAGTTTGGCGATCATCTTGCCCTGGCGGAAGCTGGAATAGATATGCCCGTCATGCATGTTGATATCGGGCATTTTCAGCAGATTGAGATCGGAATCGATCATCAAAATGCCGTCGGTTTTTGCCTGCAAAGGCGCCTGAAGCTTAATCAAACGACTGCGGTAAATTTGTTTATAGCGGTAGTTCTCTTCCCGCAACGGCACGTCCAGCGTCACCACCCGGGTTTTCGCCGGCAGCTCGCCAAACTGTGCGGCAGGCTGATCGGAGACGATGACAATCTCTTCTGCATCAGGCGCAAAACGCGATGCAAATAACGCGCTTAAGGTCGCCTCTTCGACAAAGTCAGCGCCCGTACAGGGAATGACAATGGAAGTGACCGGTGTTGCGCCTTGCACCTCTTTCTGCTGATAAGAGAGGTTATGGCGCGAACGAATGTGGCGGAACTGAGGGTTCAGGAATTCAAACATGCGAAGAGTTTCCATGTGACGCATTTTTCAAAATAGATTCCACGCCTGCGACGTAATGCTCAATAGCATAGTGCGCTTTCACGTTGGCGTTGGCCTGTTGCAATAATGTCGTGCGTTTTTCCGCATCAAGATACAGCGTCTTCATCTGCTCAAACAGGGTATCGGTATCGCCGTAATCGAACAACAAGCCCGTTTTATCCGGCGAGATAAGTTCGGCGGTGCCGGTGACTTTCGAGCCAATCACCGCGGTATTGAGCAACATGGCCTCCAGCACCACGCGCGGCAACCCTTCACTTTTGGACGCCAGAATAAACACGTCCAGCGCGGCCAGATATTCCAGGGCATTGGGGCGGAAACCGGTAAAAATCACCCGATCCGCAATACCGGCCTGAACCGCCTGACGTTTTAACGCCGCTTCTTCCGGGCCTTCGCCGAGGATCACCATCCGCCAGTCGGCCTGGGGGAAGGACGCGGTAAACTTTTCCAGCGCCTGCAGAATATGGTGATTGGATTTGCGGGGGATTAACGATCCGATGCTGCCAAACACAAAGGTGCGGTTATCCAGCGCCAGCAGCTGTTGCCGCATCGCATCGCGGGAGGGCAGCGGTTGCCAGATGTCGATAGCATTGAATACGGTGAAGCATTTTTCAGCCACGACGCCATGGGCGATCAGCACTTCGCGGACGCCGTTTGATACAGCGATGATTGCATCCGCGCGCTGATTCACCATCCCGACCAATTCGCGGTTCAGGACCGGTTCAATGCGGCAATGCTGCACCAGGGTAATCGGTAAACCTTCGGCCGCAAGATAGCCTTCAGCGTTCGATCCCGGCTGATTATTCATGTAGAGCAAATCAATATTCTGGCGGGAAATCGCCTCGGCAATACGTTTCGCATTGGGCTTGATGCGCCAAAGCATATCCACCCAACGGGTCGTTTTCAGCCGTAAAGAACGGTTGAAAAATACCAGCGATCGCAGCAGTTCTTTGCAGACTTTCGCCCAGCGAGGTTGCTTGCGTTGCGGAATAAACATCACCGGGATGCCGAGCGCTTCCAGCACGTCAGCAATGGTGTCACCTTTACCACGGCGGTAATTATGGTAGAAGCAGCAGCGGATATCGAACTGACTGCGGTCGATACGCTTCAACAGCTCAAGCATGCTGTTGGTGCCGCCACCCCATTCATTTCCGGTATCCAGCAACAGAATTTTTTTACGCTGATCTTCCATGTGTCCGCGACTCTCTGGGCCTGCGTCCCTTCAGTCAGGGACGCTGCAGAAAAATTAAGGTTGGGTCCCGATATCGAGCTTCAACCCGCTAAAGTGCGTATCGATATAACGCATGCCCGCGCTGTTGCCAATACTTTCAGCCACCACGCTCAGTGCACGGGTTGCCGGAACCGGTGCAATCTTCACCGGACAGCTTTTCACGCCGTGGAACGGATTACGCGGTTTTTCAGCCGGTGGCAACGGCTGGCGGCCGGTGGATTGGGGCTCATTCAGCAACTGGCTTGGACGAACCAGCGTCACGTCTGCCGGAAGCGTTGGCAGCATTTCCTGCAATACCCTGACGGTGGTGGGATGCGGATGGCCGATGGCAATGGCTGAGCCATCGCGCTGGGCCAGGCGCACCGCACGCGTGAACTGCTTGCGGATATCCGCTTCGTTCTGCGTATCGTCGAGGAACACGCGGCGCTTCAGCACGTTGACGCTGGTTCCGGCGGCGGCGCGCGTTGACTGGCTGTTACCGATGGTCATGCTGTCGAGGAAGTAGAAATTATAGTGATCCAGTACCTGCATCACCTTCTGCATCCCAGGCAGACTGGAGGTCATCGCGCTGCCCATATGGTTATTCAGGCCGACCGCAAAAGGCACATCGGCCACCGCTTCACGAATAATGCGCGCGATCTCCGCACTGGACATGTTCGGGCGCAGGGTGTCTTTTTCCAGCGGTTGTTTGCTCAGGGGCGCCATCGGCAGATGGATCAGCACTTCGTGACCCAGCTGGTGGGCTTTGGTCGCCATTTCACGGGCGTGGGTGGCGTTAGGCAGAACCGCGACAGAGATGTTCTTCGGCATCTGCAAAACCTGATTCTCTTCCTTCGGACGATAACCAAAATCATCAATGACGATAGAGAGTTTTCCGGCGTGTGCCGTACAGGCCATTAACAGGCCTGCCAGCACGCCACTCATTTTGCGGAGGTGTGACAAAAGTTATTTTCCTAACCACGGAAGTGGATTGACGGCCTGTCCCTGGCGTCGGATTTCGAAATAGAGTGAAGGCGTGCCCCGGCCGCCACTGGTCCCGACCAGTGCGATTGGCTGTCCTGCCTTAACCTGAGTTCCCACGCTCACCAGCGCACTTTGGTTGTAGCCGTAAAGGCTCATATCCCCTTTGCCGTGTTCTACCACCACCACCAGACCGTAGCCCTGTAGCCAGTCGGCCATCAGAACGCGGCCATCGGCAATGGCTTTCACTTCGGTGCCTTCAGGTGCGTCAATCACCAGGCCTTTCCAGCGTAGCTCACCCTGCAGCTGTTCGCCGAAGCGATGTTCAATCGTGCCGCGCGCCGGCCATACGGCCTGGCCAGAAGGACGGCCTAATCCGCCGGTGCGCGCCATTAATGAACGCTCACCTTCGGTCGGTTTGTAGGTGGTGCCTTTGCTCTTCGCCTGAGCCTGACGCTGACGGACTTTTTCCGCCTCGCGCGCTTCTTTCTCTGCCCGGGCTTTGGCTTCCCGTTCAGCTTTGGCAATTTTGTCGCGCAGGCGGCTTTCGTTTTCCCGCATATCGACCAACTGCGCCTGATCTTTTTCGAGAGACGACTCCAGCGTGGTCAGCGTTTTCTTACGGGCAACGCGCGCACCTTCCAGCTTCTGCTGTTGCGACTGCTGCTGGTCGAGTAAGGATTTCTGCTGCGCCTGTTTATCCACCAAAGACGCTTTCTGCGCAGAGAGGTCGCTGCGGGTCTTTTTCAGGTCACCAATTGATTTTTGGCGGGCATCGTTAAGATAGCCAAAGTAGGAAAGGATGCGCTCGCTGCGCTGGCTCTCTTCGCCGCTGAGGATCAGCTGGACGCCGCTGTGTTGTCCCTGACGGAAAGCCGCATCGAGCTGCTCGGCAAGCAGCTTTTCCTGACTGGCTTGTTGCGCCTCCAGCTTGCTGATCGAGGCGGTCAGCGATGAAATGTCCTTATTCAGCCCGGTGAGGGTGATTTGGGTTTCACGCAGTTGGCGGCTGGCCTGAGCAATGATCTTTTCCTGGCTGGTCAGCTGCGCCAACAGCTTGCCGCGTTGCTGCTTTTGCTGCAAAACGCTCTTCTCTTTCGCTGCAATATCCTGCTGCAGGCTGGAGAGCTGCGACTTGTTATCGTCGGCCGCGTGGCTGGCAAAAGACGACAGCAAAAGACCGGCGCAAAGTACGCTGGCAGACAGGCTGAACACATGAGATCGCAACAGAACGCCTGTGGCAGATCCGTTACCCTGTGCTCGTAAAGATGAAACTGGCGCTTTTTCCCTCATAGGACCAGATTATTCCACGATGAACAGCAGCTTACCAGCCATCTGTCCCGGCTTTTGCATTTCCACCAGTGACAGCGTTGCCTGAAACCGGTCGCTGGGCAGGCGATCCTGCGGGGAAGTGTCAGGCAGATTTGCACAACAAATAACCGCTCAGGATTGCAGCGAACTCGCACTGACACGGGCATTTACACTTAAGGCAATTTTTTTTGGGAATCTGCCTCAGAAAACGCAACTCTGACGGCTTCATGACTGTACATGACAATACTGGCAGGTATACTCAGAAGCCTTGTTTTAGCTTATTAACCCTTTCGGGAGTTGTTACCCCTCATGCAAGATATTATGCAGTTCGCAGGCAGCCACACCATTCTTAGTCTGGCGTGGGTTGTCCTGTTGGTTTTGGTGATCGTGACTACCGTTAAGGGTATGTTCTCCAAGATAAAAACGATTAGCCGCGGTGAAGCAACCCGTTTAATTAATAAAGAAGAAGCCGTGGTGGTCGACGTGCGTGGGCGTGATGACTACCGTAAGGGCCATATCTCCAATGCCATCAACGTGCTGGCCGCTGACATCAAAAAAGGTAGCTTTGGCGAATTAGAGAAGCACAAAGCGCAACCGATTATCGTGGTGTGTGCCAACGGCACATCCGCTGCAGAACCCGCTGCTCAGCTGAACGCGGCCGGTTTTGAAAACGTCTCCATACTGAAAGATGGCGTCTCCGGTTGGAGTGGTGAAAACCTGCCGCTGGTACGTGGAAAGTAAGACTGATGTAGTGATGCGCAGCACTTTGTTGGCTGTGAAGACCAGTTCGCGCTAGATGGCTTTTCTGGCCTCGACCCGCTACTTAAATAAGACGGGCGAGTGGCGAAATAACGGATTATTAACCAATAGGATTACGTAACATGTCAGAGCAAAACAACACCGAGATGGCTTTCCAGATCCAGCGTATTTACACCAAGGATATCTCTTTTGAAGCGCCTAACGCGCCTCAGGTTTTCCAGAAAGAGTGGGAACCAGAAGTGAAACTGGATTTGGATACGGCTTCCAGCCAGCTGGCAGAAGACGTGTATGAAGTCGTACTGCGTGTGACCGTAACGGCAACCGTGGGCGAAGATACTGCGTTCCTGTGTGAAGTTCAGCAGGCAGGTATTTTCTCTATCTCCGGTATCGACGGTAACCAGATGGCGCATTGCCTCGGTGCATACTCGCCGAACATCCTGTTCCCTTATGCTCGCGAATGCATCACCAGCCTGGTTTCACGCGGTACCTTCCCGCAGCTTAACCTGGCGCCAGTGAACTTTGACGCGCTGTTCATGAACTATCTTCAGCAGTCAAACGAAGGCGCCGCTCCTCAACAGGATGCATAATGCCTCACGCTAACGCTTCAATGAGCGTCCTCGGTGCCGGATCTTACGGCACCGCTTTAGCCATCACGCTGGCTCGTAATGGGCACAACGTGGTGCTGTGGGGACACAACCCACACCATCAGGCTCAGCTTCAGGCTGACCGTTGTAATGCGGCTTTCCTGCCCGATGTACCTTTCCCTGATTCGTTGAGCCTTGAAACCGATTTGGCCAGTGCGATTGCTGCCAGTCGCGATCTGCTGGTGGTGGTTCCCAGCCATGTGTTCGGCGATGTTTTACAGCAAATCAAACCGCATCTGCGCGCTGACTCCCGCATTGTCTGGGCCACGAAAGGCCTGGAAAAAGAGACCGGACGTCTGCTGCAGGATGTCGCGCGTGAGATCCTCGGTCCGGATATTCCGCTGGCAGTGATCTCGGGCCCGACCTTTGCCAAAGAACTGGCGGCGGGTCTGCCGACGGCGATTGCCCTGGCGGCAACGGATAGCGAATTTGCTGATGACCTGCAGACGCTGCTGCATTGCGGTAAAAGCTTCCGTGTGTATAACAATCCGGACTTTGTTGGCGTCCAGCTCGGCGGCGCGGTGAAAAATGTGATCGCTATTGGCGCGGGCATCTCCGATGGAATTGGCTTTGGTGCCAATGCACGTACCGCATTAATTACCCGTGGCCTCGCTGAAATGACCCGGCTGGGCACCGCTCTCGGTGCCGATCCCACCACCTTTATGGGCATGGCGGGATTAGGCGACCTGGTGCTGACCTGTACCGATAATCAGTCACGCAATCGGCGCTTTGGCATGATGCTGGGGCAGGGAATTGACGTGGAAGCGGCGCAAACGACCATTGGTCAGGTAGTGGAAGGTTTCCGAAATACTAAAGAGGTTAAGGCTCTGGCTGCGCGCTGCGGCGTAGAGATGCCAATAACCGAGCAAATTTATCAGGTTCTGTATTGCGAAAAAAATGCGCGAGAGGCAGCATTGAGCTTACTTGGGCGCACAAGGAAAGACGAAAACAGCGCCAGTTGAGAAAGGGATGCAAACTGATATAGCGCGCAGGCAGTCGCCGGGCGCTATTTTTTGATGTGGAGAGAGCAATGCCGTGTGTAGAACCTGAACTGGTCTGGGATTATATCAAAGCGGAAGCCCGGGCCCTGGCTGACTGCGAACCGATGCTGGCCAGTTTTTACCACGCAACGCTGCTGAAGCACGACGATCTGGGCAGTGCGCTGAGCTATATGCTCGCCAACAAGCTGGCCAATCCGATCATGCCTGCCATCGCCATACGTGAAATCGTGCAGGAAGCCTATAATCAGGACCCGTCGATGATCCAGTCGGCAGCCTGTGATATCCAGGCCGTCCGTCAGCGTGACCCGGCAATCGATAAATACTCCACGCCCTTGCTGTACCTGAAAGGCTTCCACGCCTTACAGGCCTATCGTATTGGTCACTGGCTGTGGAATGAAGGACGACGCGCGCTGGCGGTGTATCTGCAGAACGAAGTGTCGGTCTCGTTTGCGGTGGATATTCATCCGGCGGCCAAAATTGGTCGCGGCATCATGCTCGATCACGCCACCGGCATTGTCATTGGCGAAACGGCGGTGGTTGAAGACGATGTCTCGATCCTGCAATCCGTTACGCTGGGCGGTACCGGCAAAACCAGCGGCGATCGCCATCCGAAAATTCGCGAAGGGGTGATGATCGGGGCAGGAGCGAAAATCCTCGGCAATATCGAAGTGGGACGCGGGGCGAAAATTGGTGCCGGTTCGGTAGTGCTGCAACCGGTTCCGCCACATACCACCGCAGCTGGCGTTCCTGCCCGCATCGTTGGCAAGCCGAGCAGCGACAAGCCTTCGATGGAAATGGATCAGCACTTCAATGGAACCGTGCCGGGCTTCGAATTCGGCGACGGGATCTGACGTTTACGCCTTCACCACTGCGCCAGCGTAATCTAGCTGGCGCCACGCCTCGTATACCACCACTGAGACGGCATTAGACAAATTCATGCTGCGGCTGTCCGGCTGCATCGGGATTCGGATCTTCTGCTGTGCCGGCAGCGCATTGAGAATGTCGGCTGGCAATCCCCGCGTTTCCGGTCCAAACAACAGGTAATCACCCGGCTGATAACTCACTGCGCTATGCGCGGGCGTGCCTTTTGTGGTGAGCGCAAACAGCCGCTGTGGCGCTTCTGCAGACAGAAACGCGGCATAGTCAGCGTGGTGTTTGATGGCGGTGAACTCATGGTAATCGAGCCCGGCACGGCGCAGGCGCTTATCATCCCAGGCAAAGCCCAGCGGCTCAATCAGATGCAGTTGAAAGCCGGTATTGGCGCAAAGACGGATGATATTCCCGGTATTGGGTGGGATTTCAGGTTCAAATAAAACGATATTCAGCATCGACAACGGCCCTCATTAGCGAGGGCCGAAGCATAGCAAACAATCAGGCTTTGCTGGAATAGAGCGGCAACCAGATTGTCAGACGCAGACCGCCCAGCGGGCTGTCATCCGCTTTGACCCAACCCCGGTGTTGCTGGATGGCGGTATCGACAATCGCCAGACCCAGCCCGGTTCCACCGGATTCACGGTCGCGCGCTTCATCAGTGCGGTAGAACGGCCGGAAAATCTGCTCACGATCTTCCGCACTGACGCCTGGGCCATCATCATCAACGTGAATGGTAATGCCCTGTTTATCCACCGAAAAACTGACGGCGATTTTGGAGTAGGAGTAGCGCAGCGCATTGCGGACGATATTCTCCAGCGCGCTGTCCAGCGCACTCGGGTTACCGTACAGCGGCCATGGGCCAGGCGGATAGGGCACGTCCAGCGTTTTGCCCATCTGCTCGGCTTCAAACTTGGCATCATCCAGCACGCCGGACCACAGCTGGTTGGCTTTCATCGCTTCACTGACCAGCGCATTTTTATGCTGAGTGCGGGAGAGCACCAGCAGGTCGTTGATCATGCCATCGAGCCGCTGTGCTTCCATCTCGATACGCTGCAACTCTTTGCCTTCGCCCTGACGGCGGCGCATCAGCGCGGTGGCCAGCTGCAGGCGAGTCAGAGGCGTACGCAGTTCATGTGAGATATCCGACAGCAGACGTTGCTGACCGGTCATCATTCTTTCCAGGGCGCTGACCATCTGGTTGAAGCTGGCACCGGCCGCCAGGAACTCCTGCGGGCCGGATTCCAGTTCGGGACGCTGACGCAAGTTACCGGCCGCCACATCATCGGCAGCATGCTTGAGCTTACGGGCCGGTTTAGCGAGGCTCCAGGCCAGCCAAAGCAGCAATGGCGAGCTGATCAGCATGGTGACAATCAGCAGCAGCAGAGGACGGTCAAACAACAGATTGATAAAGTCCAGCTGTGAGCTGCCCGCCGGGCGGATCAGGTAAAGCTGGTAGTTATCTTCTCCGTCGCGAACCGAGAAGGGGCCAACCATCTCAACGCGGCCGTATTTCTTTTTCTGCGGATGATCGGAGTTATCAGACTGGCCGATAAAATTACGGATCACCTGCATTTCGTTATGCTGTGCGCCGATCACGCGACCCTCACTGGTGACCAGTAAAAGCCGTTGACCAGGCGGAGCCCATTTGTCGATTGCGCGAAACAGTCTGCGCCACCACATCAGGTCGTTGGGCGGATCCTGCATCAACTCCGCTTCAACGTGTTGTTCAATCATGGTGCCCTGACGCTGCTCGTTATCCAGCAGCGGCGTCATCTGACGGGTATCCAGCTTTGGCACCATTAAAACCAGCATCAACACCAGTGCCAGGGTCAGCCAGAAAATAGCGAAGATGCGGGTGGTCAGGCTTGAAATCATGTAGCGGAAACCATCAGATAGCCGCGGCCACGCAGGGTTTTAAACCAGGGATGACCATCTTTGCGGTCCGGCAGTTTCCGGCGCAGGTTAGAGATATGCATATCGATCGCGCGATCGAACGGCGTCAGGCGTTTTCCAAGCACTTCCTGGCTCAGATGTTCGCGGGAGACCACTTGTCCAAGGTGCTGGGCAAGCAGATACAGAAGCGTGAACTCTGTCCCGGTCAAATCCAGCGTCAGGCTGTCGAAGCTGGCTTCCTGGCGGCCTGGATTCAGGCGCAGGTGATCGACTTCCAGCGTCGGTGAGCTGTTATCGTGTTGCTGTTGCTGCTCGCTCCAGTTTGAACGGCGTAAAATAGCGCGTATACGCGCCACCAGTTCGCGATCGTTAAATGGCTTAGGCAAGTAGTCATCTGCACCCAGTTCGAGGCCCAGAACGCGATCCAGCTCGCTTCCGCGCGCCGTCAGCATAATGACCGGCGTCTGGTGCTGTTGACGCAATTCTTTCAGGGTGTCGATACCGTTTTTCTTCGGCATCATGACGTCGAGCAGTAAGAGATCTATCGTGTTATCAATCAGGGTGAGTGCCTGCTCGCCGTCGCCGGCAACCAGAACGTCAAACCCTTCCATTTCAAGTAATTCTTTCAGCAGCGAAGTCAATTCGCGGTCATCGTCAACCAACAGGATTTTATTCATTTTTATTGCCCTCCGCAGGCAAAATACCGTGAACGAATGCTGTCATTCCATGACTTTACGTAGTTTTACACCGGCTGACGCATGTTTGCAGCGGGCGCCGTAGACTGGCTCTCGTTGAATCGAAAATGGAAACCAACCTGGGAGTAAACGATGCGCAAAGTTACCGCCGTCGTTGTGGTTCCGGCGCTGATAATCAGTTTCTCCGCCGCCTGTTCTGCAGCAGTGACGACGACTGACGAGATGCATCAAGACAATGCGGCGACACGCAGTATGACGCAAATTCCGCAGAGTCACATGTTTGATGGCATCAATCTCACCGAACAGCAGCGTCAACAGATGCGAGATTTGATGCAACAGGCGCGTCATGATCGTTCTTCCATAAGTATTAACGATTTAGAACAACTGCACGAGAAGATTATTGCAGATAAATTTGATGAAGCGGCCTACAAAGCTCAGCTGGATAAGATTGCACAGGCGGAAGTATCACGGCAGGTAGAAATGGCCCGGATACGCAACCAGATGTACCACCTGTTAACGCCAGCCCAGCAGGACGTTTTAAACGAGAAACATCAGCAGCGCATGAGTGAAATGCGCAAGCTAACGAACATGCAGCAGGCGTCATCGCTGCAGGCAGTGAGTAGTACCGGCAGTAACCAGTAACATAGTATCCCTGTTTTTCCTTGCCATAGACACCATCCCTGTCTTCCCCGCCATGATGGCGGGGCTTTTTTTTGCCTGAAATCCAGTATACTTACGCACTCAACTTAAGGGAGTGTGGCATGGATCAACACTACGCACGTCTGGTGAATCGCGCCGCACTGGCCGCCACGATGCTGGCTTCGGTGCTGCTGCTGGTGAAGATTTTTGCCTGGTGGTACACCGGCTCCGTCAGCCTGCTGGCCGCCCTGGTCGACTCCCTCGTCGATATCGCCGCCTCACTGACCAATCTTTTTGTGGTCCGCTACTCCCTTCAGCCTGCTGACCGCGAGCATACCTTTGGTCACGGCAAGGCAGAATCGCTGGCCGCGCTGGCCCAAAGCATGTTTATCTCCGGCTCTGCGCTGTTCCTGTTCCTCACCGGTCTCCAACACCTGGCGACGCCCAATGAAATGCGCGGACCGTTAATCGGTATCGTCGTCACCTTGATCGCCCTGTTTTCCACTCTGGTGTTGGTCACTTTCCAGCGTTGGGTAGTCAAGCGCACCCGCAGCGTGGCTATCCGCGCAGATATGCTGCATTACCAGTCTGATGTGATCATGAACGGGGCCATTCTGTTGGCGTTGGGGCTAAGCTGGTACGGCTTTAAGCGTGCGGATGCGCTGTTTGCGCTGGGGATTGGCGTGTGGATTTTAACCAGCGCATTGCGCATGGGCTACGATGCCGTTCAGGCGTTGCTGGATCGGGCGTTGCCGGATGAGGACCGGCAGACGATCATTGATATCGCCACAAACTGGCCGGGCGTTCAGGGCGCACATGATATCCGTACCCGTCAGTCGGGCCCAACCCGTTTTATTCAGCTGCATCTGGAAATGGACGATGATTTGCCCCTTTTTCAGGCGCACAAAATGGCAGAAGACGTTGAAAAGGCATTGTTAAGCCGCTTTCCGGGATCAGATGTGATCATTCATCAGGATCCCTGCTCGGTGGTACCGGCTGAAAGGGCGCGGGGACTTGATCTATAATTCCTCGGGAAATAAATGGGTTAGCGCAATGATTGTGAAAAACGTGACGCGGCGCAAAAAAAATAGCTGAATCATGACTGACCTGAATCAATTCAGCTGCCTGGCTTTGATATACTATTGCCATCATTAGTGGGTAAGCTCGCCTATGCGCCGACCTTCCAGGGCGCTCAGAATTCTAATTTTGCATCAACAAGTTCAGAGGTTGTCATGATTAAAAAAATCGGTGTACTGACAAGTGGTGGCGATGCGCCAGGAATGAACGCAGCCATCCGGGGCGTGGTACGTGCCGCCCTGAGCGAAGGCCTGGAAGTGTGTGGCGTTTACGATGGCTATCTGGGCCTGTATGAAGATCGCATGGCCAATCTGGACCGTTACAGCGTATCTGACATGATTAACCGTGGCGGCACCTTCCTGGGCTCCGCGCGTTTCCCGGAGTTCCGTGAAGAGTCAGTGCGTACCGTTTGCATCGAGAACATGAAAAAGCGCGGGATTGATGCGTTGGTGGTCATCGGTGGTGATGGTTCTTACATGGGCGCCAAACGTCTTACTGAGATGGGCTTCCCGTGCATCGGCCTGCCGGGCACCATTGATAATGACGTGGCCGGAACGGATTACACCATCGGCTACTTCACCGCGCTGGAAACCGTCGTCGAAGCGATTGACCGTCTGCGTGACACGTCTTCTTCTCACCAGCGTATTTCCATCGTTGAAGTGATGGGCCGCTACTGTGGCGATCTGACGCTGGCTGCGGCCATCGCCGGTGGCTGTGAATTTATCGTATTGCCTGAAATCCCTTACACCCGCGAAGAGCTGGTAGAAGAGATCAAAGCGGGCATCGCCAAAGGTAAAAAGCACGCAATCGTGGCCATTACCGAGCACATCTGCGATATCGATGAGCTGGCCAAATACATTGAAGCTGAAACCAAGCGTGAGACCCGTTCAACGGTGCTGGGCCATATCCAGCGCGGTGGTGCGCCGGTCGCTTACGACCGCATCCTGGCGTCCCGCATGGGCGCCTACTCGATTGAGCTGCTGTTGCAGGGCTATGGCGGCCGTTGTGTCGGTATTCAGAATGAGAAGATGGTGCACCACGACATCATCGATGCGATTGAAAACATGAAGCGTCCCTTCAAAGGTGACTGGCTGGATACCGCCAAGAAGCTTTATTAAGCAAAATCAAGGCGCTGAAACCCAGCGCCTTTTTACTGCCTTGCTATATTCCATTAGGTTATTAAAGCTTGTTTTTAATTCTTTAAATCGTGGATAGGTTTGTGTCAGGCTCTCCTACAGCGAAAACCTTTGGGAGAGAGAGTAATGAATAAGTGGAGTGTGGGATTTACCCTGTTACTGGCTTCAACCAGCGTGCTGGCGAAAGATATTCAGCTGCTGAATGTTTCTTACGATCCAACGCGTGAGCTGTACGAACAGTACAACAAAGCCTTCAGCGCGCATTACAAGCAGGAAACAGGTGACAATGTTGTCGTCCGTCAATCCCATGGTGGCTCCGGTAAGCAAGCGACGTCCGTTATCAATGGCATTCGTGCCGATGTGGTTACGCTGGCGTTAGAATCTGATGTGGATGCCATTGCTGAACGCGGTCGTATCGACAAAAACTGGATTAAACGTCTGCCAGACAACTCTGCTCCTTACACCTCGACCATCGTCTTCCTGGTCCGCAAAGGCAATCCAAAGCAAATCCACGACTGGGGTGATTTGATCAAACCTGGCGTGTCGGTGATCAGTCCGAATCCAAAAACCTCCGGCGGCGCACGCTGGAACTATCTGGCGGCATGGGGTTGGGCACTGGATCAGAACCATGGCGATCAGGCGAAAGCGCAGGCTTACGTCAAAGCCCTGTATAAGAACGTTGAGGTTCAGGATTCCGGCGCGCGTGCCGCGACCAATACCTTCGTAGAACGTGGTTTAGGCGATGTGCTGATCGCGTGGGAAAACGAAGCCTACCTGGCGGTGAACAAGCTGGGTAAAGACAAGTTTGAGATCGTGACGCCAAGTGAATCAATTCTGGCGGAACCGACCGTGTCCGTGGTGGATAAAGTGGTCGACGAGCGTGACAGCCGTAAAGTGGCCGATGACTACCTGAAGTATCTCTACTCGCCAGTGGGTCAAACCATCGCGGCGGAAAACTACTATCGCCCACGCGATCCTGAGGTCGCAAAGAAGTTTGCCAGCACCTTTGCGCCGGTGAAACTGTTTACCATTGATAATAAGTTTGGCGGCTGGACTCAGGCCCAGAAAACACACTTTGCCGATGGTGGCACTTACGACCAGATTATGAAACCCGATTAATTGTTACCCAGGCGGTGAATACCTTCACCGCCTGATTTGCCTTATCCACGGTCTTTACTGCTTATTTACGCCTTCCTTACCCTTTCCGAACCCTTCCGAATACTGCCTTAAGTCGATTTATCCCCGCCCAGAAAAATGGTCACCGCGATTGATTATTTGACATGATCTTTATCCGTAATTCGTTTACATTACGAGCAGATTATGAGCAGAGGTTTCAATGATGCAGGGGCGAAAGCGGGTCCTGATTGTAGTGGGTATTGCAGGGGTAATTTTGACGGCGGGCTGTGCCTCGATAGCGTTGAATTATAAAAACAATTCGGATGCGTTATGGAAAATTGTCAGTCAAAAATGTGTGCCTAACCAAAATCAAAATAACGATCCCACACCCTGTCGTCAGGTCGACTTGCGCAATGGTTATGTGGTCCTGAAAGATCGCGTTGGTCCTCTGCAGTTTTTATTAATGCCGGTGGAAAAGATTACCGGTATTGAAAGTCCGGCCTTACTCAATCCTGCTACGCCCAATTTCTTTGCGGAAGCCTGGCGCTCGCGTCATTTTATGGAAGAAAAGCGCGGTGCGCCCATCGATGACAGTGCCTATGCGTTAAGCATTAATTCAGAGCGGGGAAGAACGCAGAATCAGCTGCATATTCACATCTCCTGCCTGCGGCCGGATATTCGCCAACAGCTGGACGGCCTCAGCCCTAAACTAACCAGCTTATGGCAATCTGAGCAGTTGGCCGGGCATACCTATCAGGTGCGGGCGGTTACCCGCGACGAGATCAAAAAAATGAGTCCGTTTCTGCGTCTCGCCAGAGAGATACCCGGCGCGCGGGAAGAGATGTACAAATACGGCATTGCCGTTGCGGCGCTGCCAGATGGTCGCCGCGTGATGATGGTGATCAAACGCAATCTGTTGCTGATGAACCGGGGTTCTGCTGAAGAGTTGCAGGACCACAGTTGCAGCATCCTCAAGTCTTAAGGGCAACCCCGGCTGCCCTTAAGTCCCTGCCTCAGGCTTTTTTAGCCTCTGGCTCGATGGGTTGATCGTCCTTGTACTTCGCCGTGGCAATCCACGCGGCGCAGAACAGGGTCAGACGGGCAAAGAAGTAGAAAAAGGCCATCAGTCCCAGCACCGACCCAAAAGCTGCGCCGGAAGGCGAAGACGCCAGCTTAGGCAGGGTCAGCGTCATAATGAATTTAATCACTTCAAAGCCAATCGCCGCCAGCAAGGTCCCACGGAATAACGCTTTTTTACGCGGCTTATGCCGTGGCAGGATCCAGAAAATCCACAGGAACAGCAGATAGTTCGCCAGAATGGAAATCGACAACGCAATCAGCGTCATGGCCGGTTTCAGCCAGTCGATTCCCTCCAGTCCTAATGCCCGCACAATCATATCCTGCGCCGCGCCGGCAATAGACGTCAGTGACAGCGTGATAATCAGCGCCAGCACCAGTCCGGTCAGCGAAATAAAGTCGCGGGAATAGCGCCGCCAGATTTTCTCTTTGTCCTGCTCGTTTCTTTCCCAGACATCGCGCGACTGGGCGCGGATCGCCTCGCGCAGATTGCCCATCCAGCTAATCCCGGAATAGAGCGCAATGAACAAGCCGGTCAGTCCGACGGTTGTACGCTGTTGAATCGCCGTATTAACGGTGTTTTTCAGCGTCGAGGCCAGCGTGGGATCGCTAATATTGTCGACGATCTTATTGATCAACTGCGTTAGCAGGTCCTGGTTAGACGCCAGCACAAAACCGACGGCGGCAAAGGAGACCATCAGGATCGGGATCAGCGAGAGAAATGAGAAGTAGGTAATGGCCGCGCCAAACTGGCTGCCCAGTCGATCGTTAAAGCGTTCACCCGCGCGCAGAAAATGCGCCACGGCGGGAATGGCCTGGAACCAGCTCGCCAGCTTTGAAACCCGGGTAATGGATTTATCAACGGTGTGATTGCCTGTCTTGATATTGATCAGCGGTTTGTCTTCTTGCTGGTTTTCAGCGGATTGGTTTTCCTTCATGTCACCTTCTTCATGTCCTTCAAATGAATGTACCTGCCTGAAATTATAGCCCCGCACTCAGGTAACGTATTTTTTCATCGTCTGAGTGATCCATTCCATAAAAACGTGCACCCGACGGGCGAGGTTACGGCGGTGGGGATAAATCAGCGAGATGGGCATCGGTTCAGCCCGAAAATGCGGCAGAACTTCCACCAGCGTTTTGTTGGCCAGTGACGCTTTCATTCCGGCGAGAGGCGCCTGAATGATGCCAAGTCCGGACAGGCAGGCCGACTGGTAGGTTACCGTATTGTTGACGGTGACCGCGCCGCCGGTCTGGATAAAGCGGGTTGTTTTGCCGTCCCAGTACTCAAATCCTTGCGGATGGACGCCCAGCTGCTGGCTGTAATGCACCATCGCATGCTGTCCCAGATCGTCGAGGGTCTGCGGGGTGCCAAACCGTTCCAGATAGTCAGGGCTGGCGCAGTTTACCTGCGTCATCTTCCCTAACGGGCGCGCAATCAGCCCGGAGTCACCCAGGGTGCCACCACGGATCACGCAGTCAAAGCCTTCCCGAATCACATCAACACGGCGGTCACTGCTGCTCAGCTCCAGTTCGATCCCCGGGTATTGCTGCAAAAATTGCGGCAGCAACGGCAGGATGAAATTACTGGCAAGGCTGACCGACATATCCACCCGCAGCCGGCCGCTGAGCGTGGTGGGATCGTGCTGAAACAGGGAATCCATCTCTTCCAGCGTGGCCAGCACATCACGGCAGCGCTCGTAATACACCAGTCCATCCTGGGTCAGCTGCACGCGGCGGGTGGTACGGTGCAGCAGTCGCGTTCCCATGCTGTTTTCCAGCGCCTGTAACTGACGCGACAGGCTGCCTTTCGGTAAACCCAGGCTGTCAGCCGCGCGGGTAAAGCTCTGCAACTCCGCGACTCTGACAAACACCTGCATTGCGTGAATTTTATCCATTTTTGCGCCTGTTGTTGTCCGGAATGAAACAGTGAAGCGTCATTCAGGACATTTATAGATCAGAACGGAGGTAATATCCTGTTTTTTGTCCACAGAAACAGACTGGAGAAGAAAATGAGCCATAAAATCGCAGTGATCACCGGCGGAAGCCGGGGTTTAGGTGAGAATGCCGCCCTGAAACTGGCCGCTAAAGGCGTTGACGTCATTTTGACGTACCGTAGCAAGCAGCCGGAAGCCGATCGGGTTGTGCAGCGCATTGAGGCGCTCGGAGCCCGTGCCGTGGCGCTTCAGCTGGATGTTGGCGACAGCAAGAGCTTCGTAGCCTTTGCGGCTGAAGTGAAAAAACATCTCAACGCTGTCTGGCAAAGAGAGCATTTTGATTATTTATTGAACAATGCCGGAACCGCACTTCACGCCAGTTTCGAGGAGACCACCGAAGCGCAGTTTGATGAGATGGTGAACGTCCATTTCAAAGGGCCGTTTTTCCTGACCCAGACGCTGCTGCCGCTGCTGGTGGACGGCGGACGTATCCTGAATATCTCCAGCGGACTGGCGCGCTTTAGCCTGCCAGGCTCCAGTGCGTATGCGTCGGTAAAAGGGGCGATGGAAGTGCTGACCCGTTATCAGGCGAAAGAACTGGGTAAGCGTGGGATTGCGGTGAATATCCTGGCGCCAGGTGCGATTGCCACCGATTTCAGCGGTGGGATGGTGCGTGATAACCCGGAAGTGAATGCCTTTGTCGCCTCGCAAACGGCGCTGGGACGGGTCGGTTTGCCGGATGACATCGGCAATGCCGTCGCGCAGATCCTCAGCGATGAGAGCGGCTGGATCAACGGTCAACGTATTGAAGCGTCCGGCGGCATGTTTATGTAATCTTCTGGCGCCGCTCTCTGGATCCAACGCCAGCAGAGCGGCGGCCGTGACTGCCGTCCTTAAACGGTGAGCGTCCCGTCGATAACCGTGACGGTTTGCCCACCAATCCACAGGCCATCGCTGGCGTAGGTGACGCTAAGCCTGCCTGCGCGCTTCATCGCCGTCCCCTGGCGAACCCGATAATCCAGCTCAACGCCCTGTGCCTGAAGATAGCGGGCCAGACAGGCATTGGCGCTGCCGGTGACCGGATCTTCAGTGAAGGAGCCGTTCTCGACCAGCAGGCCACGCACTTCATACTGCTCGGGCAAACCGTCCAGCGGGCCAAACGGCATCACGCCGTTCACCTGAGCTTTCCGCAACAGCCGTTCAAACTCCACGATATTCGGCTTGATCGCCAGCACCGCCTCAGCGGATTGCATCGGCACCAGCAACCAGCGAATGCCCATATCGGCCACCATTACCGGCAGCTGAGTTTCCAGCGCATCACTGTTCAGGGCACTGCTTAACGGCGCATCGCTGAACCCGGTCAGCGTGGCTTCCGGTGCGGCAAAGGCCAGCGCGCCATCGTCGGCAATTTTGATGGTGACCAAACCAATCCCGCACTCCTGCACAATCTTGCCCGGATTTTTCAGGGTTACGCCCGCTTCAATCAGCGCGTGGGCGGTACCCAGCGTGGGATGCCCGGCGAACGGCAGTTCCAGGTCCGGGGTGAAGATGCGCACCCGATAGTCCGCAGCGGGATCTTCAGCCGGCAGCACGAAGGTGGTTTCTGACAGATTGGTCCAACGGGCAACGGACATCATCTGCTCATCGCTCAGGCCGCTGGCGTCCATAATCACCGCCAGCGGATTGCCGTTGAGCGGGGAAGAGGTAAAGACATCAACCTGTTTAAATGCACGTAACTGTGTCATCACTAAAGTCCTTCTGGTTGGCATGTTGCAAGAGTAGACGGAAAATTGTCAGCTTAAGCTGGCGGAAATCACAATGTTGAGGCAGCAAGGGGTTAGCCATTGTCAGCCTGAGCGAATATGGGTATTAATAGCTCCACGCTGCACAAAAAAGTGACGGAACTATGCTGAAAATACTGGGACGCGCCTCATCAATCAACGTTCGCAAAGTGCTGTGGGTTTGTGAAGAGCTGGACATTGCCTTCCGCCGGGAAGACTGGGGCGACGGATTTAAATCCCCCCAGGACGCCGCCTTCAAAAACATGAATCCCAATGCCCTGATCCCGGTTATACAGGAAGGGGATTTCATCCTTTGGGAATCCAACGCCATTATCCGCTATCTGGCCAATGCGTACGGCGGCGGCTGGCTGTATCCCGAGGATCCCCGCGCCCGTGCGCCCGTCGATCAGTGGATTGACTGGCAGGCCACCGAGCTGAATACCTCCTGGCGCTACGCCTTTATGTCGCTGGTTCGCCACTCTCCGGCGCATCAGGATCCGCGTTTACTGGCCGCGGCGAGTAAAGGCTGGTCGCATACCATGGGCATTCTCAATGCGCAGCTGGAACGTACCGGCGCGTATGTTGCGGGCAAAGCCTTCTCGCTGGCGGATATCCCGGTCGGACTGTCGGTTAACCGCTGGTATGAAACGCCGCTGGACCATCCTGACTTTCCGGCGGTGCGGGCCTATTACGAGCGACTGACCCTGCGCAAAGGCTATGCGACCTATGGCCGCAACGGCACGCCGTAATCTCAGGCGATACCCGCTTCCAGCCCGCTAAGTTCACAGGCCACCGCACCGGTTCGCTTCAGTGCCCAGGTGTAGCGTTCATCAAAGGGATAGCAGCAGGACAGGCGAAGCGCGCTGTTCCCACGATCGCTCAGGGTATAGAGTGCGCCGGGCGTCAGGCATATCTTCTCCTGCAACAGGCGATGGAAAAGCTCGACGGTATCCACTTTCGCCGGCAGCTCCACCCAGAAGACAAAGCCGCCGCTGGGCAGCGTTGCCTGGGTTCCCTGCGGGAAATGGCGGGCAATAATGCCACGCGCCTCATCCAGCTGCGCGGCATAGCGGCGGCGCATGGTGCGCAGATGATGATCGTAGCCGCCTGATTCCAGAAAATGGCCCAGCGTTTCTGACAACAACCGCGATTCTGCCAGCGAAGAGACGGCTTTCAGCCTGGCCAGTTCACCGCTAAATCGTCCCGCCGCAATCCAGCCGATATGGAAATCAGGTGCCACCGTTTTGGTAAAACTGGCGCAGTACAGAACCCAACCCTGGGTATCGAAGGCTTTCACCGAAGGCGCGAGGGGCCAGCAGAACTGTAGCTCGCCGTACAAACCGTCTTCCAGTAGCGGCACCTGGTAGCGGTTGACCAGCTTCGCCAGCCGCTTTTTATCGTCCAGCTTCATACTGAATCCCAGCGGATTCTGCACGTTGGGCATGGCGACAATCGCCTGTAGCCGCTTTTCCTGTAGCAGCAGCTCCAGCGCATCCAGCGACATCCCGTGTTGGGGATCGGTGGGGATTTCCAGCACCTTCAGCCCCAGGCTTGCCAGCAGCGGGAACAGGTAAAAATAGGTTGGCGTTTCGACGCCCACACAGTCACCGGGCCGGGTGACCGCCCGCAGCGCCAGCTGGAGCGCTTCCATACAGCCGTGGGTCAGGGTGATATCCTCGGTCGCCAGCGCCATGCCCAAATCCATCGAGCGTTTGGCGATGGCCCGGCGTAAGCGTTCGCTGCCGGGTGGCAACGCATAGCGGCCAATTAACTCCGGCTCGCGGCGTAACAGCGAGGCCATAATGCGGCTGATTTTTGCCGTGGGAAAAAAATCACTGTTCTGCGGGCAGGCCAGCGAGATATTGGTGTAGTCCGGATGATTCTGCGCGGCAAAAACCGCATCAATCAAATCCAGCTTCTCGCTGCTGGGAGAGCGCACTTTCGCCCGCCGATCGCCGCTGCTTTTCACCGAAGGCAGCATGCCACGCACGTAATAACCGGATTGAGGTCGTGCTTCGATCAGGCCGCGATCTTCAAGGATACGGTAGGCCGTCAGCACCGTATTGATACTGACCTGATGATTACTGGCGCAGCGTCGTATCGCGGGCAGACGCGTGCCGGGCAGGAAAGTGCCGTTATGGATGGCTTCTGCCAGCGATTCCGCCAGCTGATGATAGAGGGTACTTTCCTGCGGTTCGACAATGGACACAATCGCCTGCCTTAGTGATGGGTACAGTGAAAGTCATTTCGACATTGTACTCATTACAATAGTGTATTTCTGAATCTGTTACCATCCTGCTGCCCGCACTACCATGGTGTTCTCAACCATCTGCAGGATACAGACCATGCTTGATCCCTCCTTTTTCAGTTATGTCACCGTTATGTCGATTACGCCTGGGCCGAACAACCTGATGCTGGCGACCTCTGGCGTCAATTTTGGTATGCGTAGAACGCTGCCGATGCTGCTGGGAATCATGATCGGCTGCGCGATCCAGACGGCGATAGCGGGATTACTGCTGGAGGTCTTGCTGGTGTGGATGAGCGCCATTCGCCTGCCGTTAACGCTATTGGGCGCGGCTTATCTGCTCTGGTTGTCATGGAAAATTTTCCGCAGCGGCGCGCCAGAATTGCGTGAGAAAGCGCAGCCGATGACGCTGCTGGGCGGGGCGATGTTCCAGGCAATCAACCCAAAAGCCTGGCTGATGGCCACCAACGTCGCGCTGATGTACACCGCCAGCAGCGGAATTTTGACGGTGATGATTGGGTTTATGGCGCTGAATCTGCCGTGCATTCTGATCTGGGCAGCGATGGGAGACCGGTTGGGGAAACATCTGCAGGTGGCGTGGAAGCTGCGTGTCTTTAACACCGTGATGGCACTGTCGCTGATGGCGACGACGTTATGGATGCTCGTGGAAGTGATTCACCCCTGATCGGAAAGGGCGGCCTTTCGGCCGCCCTTTATTGCCTGATGCCCGGCCAGTAATTACTTACCGATTACCGCCGCATTGGCTTCTTCTGCTTCATCGTTCGCGGCTGAGGTTGGGGTATATTCCAACTGCAGAACACGACTGGTTTCCGCCAGCTCTTTCTCGGTCGCCGCCACGTTGCCGTTCAGCTTCCTGCCATACGATGGGATCATCATTTTCAGCTTCGCCTGCCACTCAATCGATGAGAAGCGATCCTCAAACACTTTGGCCATCAGATCGATCATGATTGGCGCAGCGGTTGACGCGCCCGGAGACGCACCCAGCAGAGCGGAGATGGTGCCATCCTGAGACGTCACCACCTCGGTACCGAGTTTCAGCACGCCACCTTTATCCGCATCTTTCTTGATGATCTGCACGCGCTGACCGGCCTTCACCAGACGCCAGTCTTCCTTTCTGGCTTCCGGGAAGTACTCCTGAAGTGCCTTCAGGCGATCGTCATCGGTCAGCATCACCTGACCCACCAGGTATTTCACCAGATCGAAGTTGCTCAGGCCAACGTGCAGCATCGGCTTAATGTTGGAAGAGGTCAGCGAGCCAAACATATCCAACAGCGAACCCTGCTTCAGGAACTTGGTGGAGAAGGTGGCGAACGGACCAAACAGCAGCGTCTGTTTACCATCCAGCATCCGCGTATCCAGATGCGGAACCGACATCGGCGGTGCGCCTACGGACGCTTTGCCATAGACTTTCGCCAGATGACGCTTCACCACGTCCGGGTTTTCGGAGACCAGGAACTCGCCGCCCACCGGGAAGCCGGCATAGTCTTTCACTTCCGGGATGCCCGATTTCTGCAACAGCGTCAGGCCCGCGCCGCCCGCGCCGATAAAGACATATTTGGCGCGCAGCGTTTTTTCCTGACCGTTGTTTTTCAGGTCGGCGAGGGTCACGCTCCAGCTACCGTCTTCGTTACGCTTGATATCGCGCACTTCGTGACTGGTTTTGAGCGAGAATTGCGGGCTCTTCTGCAGTGAATTCACCAGTTGATGGGTGATTTCGCCGAAGTTGACGTCGGTACCGGTCAGAATACGGGTTGCGGCAACGCGGTCAGTCGCTTCGCGACCTTCCATCATCAACGGCACCCACTCCCTGACTTTTTCCGCATCTTCTGAATATTCCATGCCACGGAACAGCGTGCTTTTCTGCAAGGCTTCAAAGCGTTTTTTCAGGAATTCGACATTGTCTTCGCCCCAGACAAAGCTCATGTGCGGCACGCTGTTGATAAAGCTGCGCGGGTTTTGCAGGTTGCCTTTTTGCACCTGATACGCCCAGAACTGGCGGGAAATCTGGAAGGATTCATTGATTTCCACGGCCTTTTTGATCTCAATCGAGCCGTCGCTTTTTTCCGGGGTGTAGTTCATCTCTGCCAGCGCGGAATGGCCCGTGCCTGCATTGTTCCAGCCGTTTGAACTCTCTTCAGCGATGCTGTCCAGACGTTCAACCATGCCAAGACGCCATGTGGGCTCAAGCTCCTGTAAATAGGTGCCGAGCGTGGCGCTCATGATTCCGCCGCCGATCAACAACACATCGACGTCATTTTTCTCTTCTTCAGCCGTTACCGATTTTGCCAAACTTATTGCGTTGAACCAGCCAGCCAGGCGTACTGCTAAATTTCGCATGAGGGCGACTTCTCCGTATGTTGAATCATCAACATGGTAAGCAGGTGAAACAGTTTCGGCTTCTGAGGAGCGCGTTTTGCTGTCTCGTTTTTCCAGGGTAATTTTTAAGCAAATTCACACATTAAAACGAATGTATTGAAAATGGTTAAAGCGATAGAAATATACCATTGTTACCAGTCAATTAAAAAATTGTTTAAAGATTAAAAATGAGAATGAAAAATCAAACGAAATTAGTAACATTGATACCGCGCCGTGAGGGTGGCGCGGTCGGAGGAAGTGAGAGCAGGAGAGCTATTTTATAATCAGCGACTTAGGTTATGTGAGGGCACCGGGTCCCCAGCGGCTCGCGCTTTTTAGCCGTACAGGTGCGGGATCATTTTTTTTGGCAGCGCGTTTAGCTTTTTAACATTAGCGCGGGGCACTGTCAGGCAGTTTACGGTGGCTGATCGCCAGGCGGTTATAGGCATTCATCAGCCCAATGGCGATGGTCATATCGCTGATCTCTTTTTCACTGAACGCCGCCTCAACCTCCGCGAAGACCGCATCCGGTGCGTGGGATTGGGCAATCAAGGTTAGTGACTCTGCCCATGCCAGCGCTGCTTTCTCACGCGAGGTGAACCAGTCGCCCGCTTCCCGCCAGACCTGGGTCAGCACAATTTTGTCCCACGGCAGGCCCCCTTTGTGCAATGCTTTGGTATGCATATCAATGCAGTATGCGCAGCCATTGATTTCCGATACGCGCAGGAAAACCAACTCGATCAGATCTTGTGGCAGGCCGCATTGCGCTACATAGTTGTAGACGCCGCCGAGCGCTTTCATGCCAGCCGGGGCAACCTGGGTGTAATCGATACGTTCGCTCATTTTTCTTTCCTTTAATGGTCTGGTGCAGGTGAGGGGCTGAATAGCCCCGCTGGCGATGATTCTCTCTTCTTCGATGGGACAGTAAAAGTGCCAGGAATTGACAAAAACAGTGGTCCATCTGCCGTGCAGATTGCGCTCTCACGACGAGGGGAACTGACGCTCAGCGAGCAGATCCGCGATGAGGTGACCGCCGCTATCCGGGAAGGTCGGCTGGTGGCTGGCGCGCGCGTGGCATCCTGCCGGGATCTTGCGGCTCAGCTTGGGGTGGCAAGAGGAACCGTTCGCCATGCCTACGATATGCTGGTAGACAGCCAGTTGCTGGTGGCGAAGGGCGCGGCGGGCACCTTTGTCGCGGCACAGCTGCCGGTTACCTCGAAGCCTGGCGCCCGGCAAAAAGTGATGTCGCCACTGTTCGACATTATTCACGACTTCGATTTAGCGCCGCTCACCTTCCAGATGGGCGTACCGGCGGATGACGCATTCCCGGCTAAAGTCTGGTCGCGCATTCTCACCCGCCACGCCCGCGAGATGGCGACGCGGCCGGTTGGCTATCCCGATCCCCGAGGCAGCGTAATTCTGCGGGAACAGTTGGTCAGCTATCTGGCGATGACGCGTGGCATTCGTTGCCAGGCATCGCAAATCATGATCACCAACGGCTATGCGGGCGCGCTCGGACTGATTTGCCTGACCCTGGGTCTGCGGGACCAGCAGGCGTGGATTGAAGATCCCGGCTACCTGCTGGCACGCAAGGCGCTGGAAATGGCCGGCGTGACGCCGGTGGGCATTTCGGTGGACAGCGAAGGGATACGGGTGGATGAAGGCAAACGGCTGGCGCCTGAAGCGCGGATCGCGCTGGTGACGCCAGGCCAGCAGGCGCCGCTGGGCATGACGCTTTCTCTGGCGCGCAGGAGCGAGCTGATCCAGTGGGCGCAGCAAACCGATGGCCTGATTGTCGAAGATGACTATCTGGGGGAACTCCAGCTTGATGGCCGGGCGGCACCGGCAATGGCTTCACTGGATACCGAGCGCGTGCTGCATATTGGCACCTTCAGTAAGAACCTCAGCCCTTCACTGCGTTTAGGCTATCTGGTGGTGCCTGAAAGGCTGGCGAGCCGCTTTGGCGACGTCACGGCTTTACTGTCTCCAGCCTCCTCCTTTGTGCTGCACAATGCGGTGGCTGAATTTTTACGGGAAGGGCATTTTATGCGGCATTTACGGCGCATGAAACGGCTGTACGCGGAGCGGCTGGAGAATATGTTGCAGGCTTTGCGACCGCATTTCCCGTCGGTGACCCGTGCGGCACTCGGCGTGGTCATTGAATTGCCTGCTGGCACGCGGGACAGCGTGATCGCGCGCGAAGCGCTTGCCTGGGGCATGGCGCCAACGGCGCTTTCCGTCTGGTATCAGTGTGCAGAACGGCGTCGTTATGGCTTAGTGCTTAGCGTGACCAATATGCCGAAAGGGGGATTTGAAAGCAGTGCGCTGAGATTAAAAATGTTGGTCGAGCAGTGTGGCTGAAGGGGAAAATATCCTGCGCTGTGACCAGCGCAGGAGGCAGAGCATCAGGCGTTTTTCGCTGCTGCAGCTGCTTTAACGATCACCGCGAAAGCATCTGCTTTCAGTGATGCGCCGCCAACCAGCGCACCGTCGATGTCCGGCTGAGCAAACAGTTCAGCGGCGTTCTTGTCGTTAACAGAACCGCCGTACTGAATGATAACCTGAGCGGCAACGGCTTCATCTTTTTTGGCAATATGGCCACGAATGAATTTGTGAACCGCCTGGGCCTGAGCTGGAGTCGCCGATTTACCGGTACCGATCGCCCATACTGGCTCGTAAGCAATAACCACACCGTTGAACGCGTCAGCGCCCTGAGTGTTCAGCACCGCGTCGATCTGACGTGCGCAGACTTCTTCGGTTTTACCCGCTTCGTTTTCTGCTTCGGTTTCACCGATGCACAGCACAGGGATCAGACCGGCTGCTTTCAGCACGGCAAACTGCTCAGCCACGAACTCGTCGCTCTCTTTGTGGTAAGTACGACGCTCAGAGTGGCCGATAATGATGTATTTCGCGCCAACGTCTTTCAGCATGTCGGCAGAAATTTCACCGGTAAACGCACCAGACAGGTTCACACCCACATTCTGCGCGCCAAGGGCGATATGGCTGCCAGAAATAGCGTGTTTCGCCAGATCCAGATACATCACCGGAGGGGCAATGGCTACGCCGCAGCCGTCAACATTGCTCAGCTCTGTACGCAGGCCGGCAATCAGTTCGTTGACCATATGCTTGCTGCCGTTCAGTTTCCAGTTACCCATTACTAACGGATGTCGCATTATATCCTCCACGCTTAGCGCGATGCTGTTAAATTACCCTGCCTTGGCAGCGTTGTCTGCCAGACAGTATAGAGATCAAAAACACGAAAGGCTTTGCTTTTCGTCATCTTTGCGGACGGTCAGTTGGTGGCCAGCGCGAGTTTAATCGGCTCGATGGCGAAGGTCAGACCCTTGTCGCCATTGTCCGCCACGATGTAGCGCACCGCGCCCTCATCCTGAGTGTAATAGCGCGATCCTTTCCCTTTGCTCAGCACATCATCCAGCCGTTTCAGGCTTTGCGCTTCGTTAAGCGTCGGCTCGAAAAAACGCTCCATGGCGGCCATGTACGCACGGGCTTTATCCTGCGCTTCCTTCTGATCCGGACCGGGAACCGGTAGCCAGGTTATCTGTAACGTTTTGATCTTACCGGTCCCTTGCTCAAGGGCGGTCGACGCGTACAGATTTTCATTGATCTTGCTGGCGGCGCGGGTCAAATTACTTTTGTCCCCACGGTTGTCGATGGCGCGATATTCAGCAATCTGTAACGTTGGGTAGATAGCATTATACTTTTCGCGAAACTGGCCGATAGTCATATCAAAGGTGGGCGATCCCGCCTGAAGATAAGGCGCGGCAGGCAGGTGTTCAGTACGATCCTGCGCAACAGGGGCGTCTTCTGCTCTTGCCGCCGTAAGCGTTAGCAGTAACGTGATGCCCAGAAAAATCGCTTTATTCATACCGTCAGCCCTAACCAATAAATTCAGCTCAAGATTAGAACGGACAATGACCGGCAAAGTCAAAGCCTGACGCTGTTCTGGGGGATAAAAATGACCTTACAAGCGTGGTGTTTTTCCTGGCGGGGCCGAATAGGACGCCGGGATCTGTGGGTCTGGCTGACGCTGTGGCTGGCACTGATGGTGGTGCTGTTCTGGCTGGCCGACCGGGGATTTATGTCGACACAAACTGCGGCTTTTTGCGTGGTTTGTCTGCTATGGCCGACCGGTGCGGTGGTGGTGAAACGCCTGCATGATCGCAATAAAACCGGCTACTGGGCGCTGCTGTTGGTGGTTGCCTGGGTATTACTGGCGCGTGACTGGGATATGTTACCGGCCAGCTGGCAGTGGGCGTTGGGATGCTTTATTCCAACCCTGATCCTGGTGACCATGACGCTGGAACTCGGCACCTTTCGCGGCACGCCGGGCGAGAACCGCTTTGGTAAAGCGGCCAGCCCGGTGAACTATTTACGTCGCAGGGCGCCTGATTACCAGTAATGCTCGGCGGTCATATGGCCGGGCTTACGTTTCAGGTGCTTGCGCATCTCGCGGGTCTCTTTCAACAGCTGTTGGGTGTCTCTGACCATTTGCGGATTGCCGCACAGCATGACGTGGCTGTCTTCAGCATTCATTGGCAGGCCAACGGCGGATTCCAGCTCACCGCTCTCAATCAGCGCCGGGACGCGGCCGGTCAGTGAACCGGTAATCTCTTCGCGGCTGACCACGGTCTGGATGCGTAGCTGGCCGTTATAACGCTGCTGCAGCTGCTGCATCAGCGGAAGGTAGCTCAGATCCTGGGCATAGCGGGCGGCATGAACCAGCACGATATTCTCAAAGCGCGCCAGGCCTTTGCCTTCCTGCAAAATCGACAGGTAGGGACCGATGGCGGTGCCGGTTGCCAGCATCCACAGCGTTTTGCATTCCGGGACCTCATCCACCACAAAAAATCCGGCCGATTCTTTGGTGATCATCACTTCGTCGCCTGGCTTCAGGGCATGCAGACGCGGGCTGAGTTTGCCTTCCGGCACGGTGACCAGATAGAACTCAAGATTGTTATCGCTCGGGGCATTAACAAAGGAGTAAGCCCGCTGCACGCGCTCTCCGTCAATTTCCAGCGCCAGCTTGGCAAACTGACCGGCAGTAAACGGGTCGATGGGGGCGGTAACGATCAGGCTGAATAAACTGTCGGTAAAATCGTTGACCTGTTTGATGCTGGCGTTAACCCATTCGGCCATAAATAACTCCTTTATTCGGGGGTAAGGGCAAGGTGGCGTAGCGGTATCTTCTCCACTCAGCGGCTGATTTTCCAGTGTCAGTCGGTGACAAAGCTCGTATCGACAAATTGTCCGCACCTGTAAACACTATAACGTACAGATAGATTTACGCTGCTGCCTGCTTTCTCTGACAGTGGATGCCTGACCATTTTCAGCCTGCCTCTCGCTTTGTCATCGAATCCTGATATTTTCCCCGGCATAACACTCCCTCCTGCTGGCGTTATTGCTGAATTAAGTGAGTAACGCCGATAAATGTGCTGACTGAAATGAGAAAAATTGAAAACGGGCATCTGTTGCTGATGCTGATCGCGCTGGTGGCGGTGGGGCAGATGGCGCAGACCATCTATGTCCCGGCGATGGCGACCATTGCCGAGGCGTTTAACGTCCGGGATGGCGCGGTACAACGGGTGATGGCGGCGTACCTGATGACCTATGGCGGCTCCCAGCTGTTGTATGGGCCGTTGTCCGACAATATCGGCCGCCGCCCGGTGATCCTCGCCGGTCTGGCGATTTTCTGCGTGGGTACCCTGGTGGCGCTCAATGCGGCCACCTTCGATCTGCTGGTGCTCGGCAGCGCGATTCAGGGACTGGGCACCGGCGTAGCGGGCGTGATGGCCCGAACCATGCCGCGCGATCTGTATGCCGGCAGCACGTTAAGGCTGGCAAACAGCCTGCTGAATATGGGTATCCTGGTCAGCCCGCTGGTGGCACCGGTGATTGGCGCGCTGCTGACGCATCTGTTTGGCTGGCAGGCCTGTTTTGCTTTCCTGCTGCTGCTGTGTTTCTGCGTAGGTACCGCGATGCTGCGCTGGTTACCGGAGACGCGTCCCGCACCGGTTGAGAAACGCCGGTTATTTTCGCGCTATCGCCCGCTGCTGGCGGATGGCACCTTTATTCGCTACCTGATTATGCTGATGGGGGCGTTGGGCGGCATCGCGGTGTTTGAGGCCAGCTGTGGCGTGTTGATGGGCGGCGTGTTGGGCCTGAACAGCTTGACCGTCAGCCTGCTGTTTATTCTGCCAATCCCGGCGGCCTTCTTTGGTGCCTGGTTTGCCGGGCGCGATAACCGACCTTTCCCGCAGTTGATGTGGTGGTCAGTGAACAGCTGCATGCTGGCCGGGGCGTTGATGTGGATCCCCGGCTGGTTTGGGGTGATGACCATCTGGACGCTGATCGTGCCGGCGGCGGTGTTCTTCTTTGGGGCCGGGATGCTGTTTCCGCTGGCAACAACCGGCGCGATGGAGCCCTGGCCTTATATGGCCGGGACCGCGGGGGCGTTGTTAGGAGGAATGCAGAATCTGGGATCGGGTCTGGCTGCATGGCTTTCCGCCCTGTTGCCGCAGACCGGGCAGTTCAGCCTGGGTATGCTGATGTCGGCGATGGCGCTGCTGATCCTGCTGTGCTGGCTGCCGCTTTCCCGCCGTCCGGAGCCGATGGCGGTATAATCGCGACTGCCGCACATAAAAAAACGGCCCTGCCAGCAACACTGCTGCCGGGGCCGTTTTTAGTTGTCCACAGAACCGGACAACTTAAGCGTTACAGAATAAACGGGTGCAGATTTTCATCTTTGCGATCGAGGTAGTGAATCGACTGAATACGGCGAATGGTGCGGGATTTGCCGCGAACCAGCAGCGTTTCAGTGGTCGCGATATTGCCGTTGCGGGTGATGCCCTTCAGCAGGTCGCCGCTGGTGATGCCGGTTGCCGAGAAAATCACGTTATCGTTACGCGCCATCTCGTCCAGACGTAAAACCTTGCCGGCTTCGATGCCCATTTCCTGACAGCGTTTCAGCTCCTGCTCGCCGAGCGCGCGGTTCTCCGGCGTGTCGCCTTTGACATCATGACGCGCCAGCAGGCGGCCTTGCATATCGCCATCCATCGCCCGGATCACCGCCGCCGAGATCACGCCTTCAGGTGCGCCGCCGATGCCGTACATCACATCCACTTCACTGTCTGGCATACAGGTCAGGATCGATGCCGCAACATCGCCATCGGGAATGGCAAAAATCCGCACGCCAAGCTGCTGTAGCTGGGCAATCACGGCATCGTGACGGGGCTTCGCCAGAATGGTGACGGTCAGTTCAGACAGCGGCTTGCGCAGCGCCTCAGCGACGCGCTGCAGATTCTCTTCGAGTGGCAAAGCCAGATCGATTGCGCCTTTCGCGCCGGGCCCGACAATCAGTTTTTCCATATACATATCGGGCGCATTCAGGAAGGTGCCCTTATCGCCAACCGCCAGCACCGCCAGCGCATTAGGCTGGCCCATCGCGGTCATGCGGGTGCCTTCAATCGGATCGACGGCGATATCTACCGCATCACCCTCGCCGCTGCCGACCTTCTCGCCGATATATAACATCGGGGCTTCATCAATCTCGCCCTCGCCAATGACGATCTGGCCGTCAATGTTCACTTTGTTCAGCATGATGCGCATGGCGTGGACGGCAGCACCGTCTGCGGCGTTTTTGTCACCGCGTCCCAGCCACTTGTAGCCTGCCAGAGCAGCGGCTTCCGTTACGCGTGAAAATTCAATGGCGAGTTCTCGTTTCATGATTGGCCTCGGGAAATGTTGAGGCGGAAAGTTTATCACAGCGGGGAAGCGGGGGAGGGGGAAAAGCCCGTAGCCGGGAGGCCACGGGCAATTTTCAGACTTACGAGTCGTCCTGATCTTCCCACGCCTGGGCGCGAGAAACGGCTTTTTTCCAGCCGGCATAGAGGTAGTTACGCTGAGTGGTTTCGATGCTTGGGCGGAACTCACGCTCAATCACCGCTTTTTCACGCACTTCATCCAGATCTGACCAGAAACCGACGGCCAGGCCAGCCAGGTACGCTGAACCTAACGCGGTCACTTCCAGCACTTCAGGGCGCTCAACACGCGTACCCAGAATGTCGGACTGGAACTGCATCAGGAAGTTGTTGGCAACCGCACCACCATCCACACGCAGAGACTGCAGGCGGGTATTGGCATCGATCTGCATTGCTTCCAACACGTCACGCGTCTGATAAGCAATCGACTCCAGCGTGGCACGGATGATGTGGTTAGCATTCGCACCGCGCGTCAGGCCGAAGATCGCGCCACGGGCATACGGGTCCCAGTAAGGAGCACCCAGGCCGGTAAAGGCAGGCACCATATAAACGCCGTTGCTGTCCTTCACCTTAGTCGCAAAGTACTCGGAGTCGGTTGCATCGCCGATCAGTTTCATCTCATCGCGCAGCCACTGGATAGAGGCACCGCCGATAAATACCGCGCCTTCCAGTGCGTAGTTCACTTCACCGCGTGGGCCACAGGCGATGGTGGTCAACAGGCCGTTGGTTGAGGTCACCGCTTCGGTACCGGTGTTCATTAACATAAAGCAGCCGGTGCCGTAGGTATTTTTTGCCATACCCGGCTGAACACACATCTGGCCGTACAGCGCCGCCTGCTGGTCACCGGCGATACCGGCGATTGGAATACGCGTACCGCCTTTACCACCAATGTTGGTCTGGCCGTACACTTCAGAAGACGATTTCACTTCTGGCAGCATTTCACGCGGGATATCGAGGATATCCAACATGCGCTGATCCCACTCCAGCTTGTGGATGTTAAACATCATGGTACGCGAGGCGTTGGTGTAATCGGTGATGTGCACCCGTCCCTGCGTCATTTTCCACACTAGCCAGGAGTCAACCGTACCGAACAGCAGCTCGCCACGTTTCGCACGATCGCGTGAGCCTTCCACGTGGTCGAGGATCCACTTCACCTTGGTACCGGAGAAGTAAGGATTAATCACCAGGCCGGTGGTGTGCTGGATATACTCTTCCAGCCCTTCTTTTTTCAGTTTTGCACAGTAGTCAGCGGTGCGCGGATCCTGCCAGACGATAGCGTTGTAGATCGGCTTGCCGGTCTCTTTGTCCCAGATAATGGTGGTTTCACGCTGGTTGGTGATACCGATCGCGGCAATCTCGTCTGAACGAATATCGGCATGCGCCAGCACTTCTACCAGCGTGGAGCTCTGGGAAGCCCAGATATCCATCGGGTCATGCTCAACCCAGCCGGGCTTAGGATAAATTTGCTGAAATTCGCGCTGGGAGACGGCAACGATGTTGGAGTCATGATCCAGGATCACGGCACGAGAGCTGGTCGTCCCCTGATCGAGCGCGACAATGTATTTTTTTTCTATGGTCATAATTCATTCCTGATGGTGTAAAGGGTTAGCACTTACGCTTTACGCTGCTCAGCACGCGCTATCGTCTTCTCGTCTTTCTTTACTACAGCTGCGCCAGGCAGGTTACGGGCAATCAGATAGCGATAGCCAACTGCGCCCAGGCTGGCACCCACAATCGGTCCAAAGATCGGCACGAGGAAATACGGGATATCACGGCCACCGGTAAAGGCGACGTTACCCCAACCCGCAAGCCAGGCAAAGAGTTTCGGTCCGAAATCACGCGCCGGGTTCAGTGCGAAGCCGGTCAGTGGACCCATTGAGCCACCGATTACCGCAATCAGCAGGCCAATCAGCAGCGGAGCCATCGGACCGCGAGGCAGGCCGTTACCGTCATCGGTCAGCGCCATAATCAGGCCCATCATCACCGCGGTGATCACCGCTTCAACCAGGAAGGCCTGGCCAACGCCGATGTGCGGATTTGGATAGGTGGAGAAGATCCCAGCCAAATCGAGGCTCTCGATACTGCCGCGCACCATCTGATGCGATTGCTCGTAATCAAAGAACAGATTGTAGTAGAGACCGTAAACCAGTGCGGCGGAGCAGAAGGCACCGGCGATTTGTGCCAGAATGTACGGCACAACTTTACGGCGTTCGAAATTGGCGAACAGGCAGAGTGCAATGGTCACTGCAGGATTCAGATGCGCGCCGGAGATAGCGGCGCTGAGGTAGATGGCCATCGCAACGGCAATCCCCCAGATGATACTGATTTCCCACTGACCAAAACTTGCACCAGCCAGTTTCATGGCGGCGACACAGCCGGCACCAAAGAAGATAATGGTGGCGACACCAAGGAATTCGGCGATGCACTGCCCTTTGAGCGTGCTTGTTGCTGTCTGACTCATGATGACATTTCCTGAAGGCGAGGTTTAATGTTGTACTTCGTTTTTTTCTCACTCCCTGAGCCGCCCAAATCTTATGTAGGGCTGATGTAAATTTATCGTTAACGAGCATAAACGAGAAATAGCGAAATCAAAAGTTGTGTGCTGTGTCATAAAAATGAGCGTTTTCGCGTCTTTTTGCTTTCCTGAAACAACATTTCAATTTTCCATTTGGTGATTTTTATCCCAAATCGTTAACATTAGCCCCGCAAATACTGCGGGTAATGTTGCAGATTCCAGGTCTATGCTGAAAATTGTTACAGTCTGCACCCTGTGCGGGTTCGCTACTGGACTTGGGGCGCGGGTCTACTTACAATCGGGGAAGCGTTGTTATCCGTGGAATCCCGGCTTATCCCCTCATGATCTGCGGCTGGCAACATCAACGCCTGGCGATTTGGAGAGGTCTTTTACAATGTCATTTGAAGTGTTCGAGAAACTGGAAGCGAAAGTACAACAGGCGATTGATACCATCACCCTGTTACAGATGGAAATTGAAGAGCTGAAAGAGCAGAACAACAACCTGAATCAGCAGGTTCAGCAGGCTGCAGGGAATAGCGAATCAGTGGTGCGTGAGAACCAGCACCTGAAAGAAGAGCAGCTTGTCTGGCAGGAGCGTTTGCGCGCCCTGTTGGGAAAAATGGAAGAAGTCTGATTTAACGGTCAGCAGAGAAACGGGTGCCAGTGGCACCCGTTTTTTTTATTCGATATCGAGCGGATCTTCGGAAAGGATAATGCCAGTGTTGTCGGCGTAGAGATGATCGCCGGAGAAGAAAGTGACGCCACCGAAGTTGACGCGAATATCGCTCTCGCCAATGCCTTCACCCGCAGCACCGACCGGAATGGCAGCAATCGCCTGAATGCCAATATCCAGCTCTTCCAGATCGTCAACCTGACGTACGGAACCGTACACCACAATGCCTTCCCATTCGTTCTGCAGTGCCAGCCTGGCCAGCGCCGCATCAATCAGCGCACGACGCACTGAACCGCCGCCATCAACCAGCAGCACACGACCTCGCCCGTTTTCCTCCAGCAGATCGTACAACAGCCCGTTGTCCTCGAAACATTTTACCGTGATGATTTGCCCGCCAAACGACGTACGGCCACCGAAGTTTGAAAAGAGCGGTTCAACGACGTTCACATCTTCGTGATAGATGTCGCAGAGTTCAGAAGTATCATATTTCATAAGGGTTTCGTCTGTTTGCCACAGGAACTCTAAGTATATCGCTTTCTCGCCGCTGTTGGCAAAATCATCAATTGTTAAAAGTTGCGATGAGTCAAACACATCGCAGTTAATTGAGGACCAGCCCGAGCGAGAAAAGCAGGTTGAGTAACAGGGCGGATTTCACGGTTTTCGCCAGCATAGGACGCATGGCAACGGCGGAAGGCTGCTGCGTAATGTAGCGGGCCTGTCTGAACAGCAACGGTGCGGAGAGCAGGAATAACCAGCCGGCGAGATTCAGCGAAGTGAGCAGGGCAAAAACCGCGCAGCACAGCACGGCCGCGGTGAGGATCAGCTGATGATAGCGCCTGGCGCCACTCGCCCCTAAGCGCACCGCCAGGGTAAACTTGCCATGCTGCTGGTCGCTTTCAATATCGCGCATGTTATTGACGTTAAGCACCGCGACCGCCATCAGCCCACAGGCTGTGGCAGGTAACAGCAGTAGCAGGGAGAGTTGATGGGCCTGAAGATAGTAGCTGCCCATTACCCCAAGCCAGCCGAAGAAAATTAATACCGACGCATCGCCCAACCCTAAATAGCCATAGGGTTTCTTGCCGACGGTGTAAGCGATGGCGGCGACGATCGCCACCGCGCCCAGCGCAATAAAGCCCAAAAAATCGTTTACCGACTGGCAGGCGCGGATCACCAGCGCGACGCCGGATATCACCGTCAAGGCCACGGTGAGGATCAGGGCACTGCGCATCTGCTTCTGACTAATCGCGCCTTTTTGCATGCCCCGCAGTGGCCCGATGCGGGCCGGCGTGTCGCTGCCTTTCAGGGCATCACCATAATCATTCGCCAGGTTGGACAGAATTTGCAGTAGCGCGGTGGTGAGCAGTGCCAGCACGGCGGTGCCCGCATTAAAATGTCCCTGCCACCAGGCCAGCGCGGAACCGGTCATCACCGAGGCACAGGCCAGCGGCAGCGTGCGCAAACGCAGGCTTTCCAGCCAGGCGCGGGAAGAAGATATTGCGGTCATCGGGTGCAGATTATCCGTCATAGCGGCAGGTCCTGGCTGAGGGAAGACGTCGCGCTATGGTAGCGTCTGCGACGGGCCAGAGAGTTATTCCACGTCAAGGATGCAGCCGCCGGGAAGGGATTTCAGGCAATAAAAAAGGAGGCCGAAGCCTCCTGATAGGTCGATTTTCGCCGCGCGGTTACAGAATAAAGCGGCTCAAATCTTCGTCTGCAACCAGCTCGTCCAGATGCTTTCCAACATACTCGGCATCAATGGTAAACGACTGACCGTTGAGGTCGCTGGCGTCATAGGAGATATCTTCCATCAGACGCTCCAGCACCGTATGCAGACGGCGCGCGCCGATGTTCTCGGCGGTTTCATTCACCTGCCACGCGGCGGCGGCAATCTTGCTGATGCCGTCTTCGGTGAAGTGAATATCCACGCCTTCGGTTTTCATCAGCGCTTTGTACTGCACGGTCACGGAGGCACTCGGCTCGGTCAGAATGCGCTCGAAATCATGGGTGGTCAGTGCCTGCAGCTCAACGCGGATTGGCAGACGACCCTGCAGTTCCGGGATCAGGTCTGACGGGCTGGCAACCTGGAACGCACCCGACGCGATAAACAGAATGTGGTCTGTTTTCACCATGCCGTGCTTGGTGGATACGGTGCAGCCTTCCACCAGTGGCAGCAGGTCGCGCTGTACGCCTTCGCGGGAAACGTCCGGGCCGGAGCTTTCGCCACGCTTACAGACTTTGTCGATTTCATCGATAAAGACGATACCGTGCTGCTCAACCGCGTCGATCGCTTCCTGCTTAAGCTCTTCCGGATTGACCAGTTTGGCGGCTTCTTCTTCAATCAGCAGCTTCATCGCTTCCTGAATTTTCAGCTTACGCGGCTTCTGCTTCTGGTTACCCAGGTTCTGGAACATCGACTGCAGCTGATTGGTCATCTCTTCCATGCCCGGAGGCGACATGATTTCAACGCCCATCGATGAAGAGGCCAGATCGATCTCAATCTCTTTGTCGTTCAACTGGCCTTCACGCAGTTTTTTGCGGAAAGACTGACGGGCGGCAGACGGTGCGGCTTCCGCTTCAGACTGGCCCCAGTTGTTCTTGGCCGGTGGGATCAGCACGTCCAGAATGCGTTCTTCCGCCATCTCTTCAGCGCGGTAACGATTTTTTTCAATCGCCTGAGAACGCACCATCTTCAGTGCAGAATCGGTCAGGTCGCGGATGATGGAATCCACTTCTTTACCGACATAACCCACTTCGGTGAATTTGGTCGCTTCGACTTTGATAAACGGCGCGTTGGCGAGTTTTGCCAGGCGGCGGGCAATTTCTGTTTTACCCACACCGGTCGGGCCGATCATCAGAATGTTTTTTGGCGTCACTTCTTGGCGCAGCTCTTCGTCGAGCTGCATACGACGCCAGCGGTTACGCAAGGCGATCGCCACGGCGCGCTTGGCATTATCCTGGCCAATGATAAATCTGTTCAGTTCGCTGACGATCTCGCGCGGAGTCATTTCGGACATAGTTGGGATCCTTACGCTTTAGACGGTAATGCTTCGATGGTGAGGTTGTGGTTGGTATAGATGCAGATGTCGCCTGCAATACCCAGCGCTTTTTCAACGATGTCACGTGCGCCGATTTCGGTGTTTTCCAACAGCGCACGGGCAGCAGCCTGCGCGTAAGGACCACCAGAACCAATGGCAATTAAATCGTTTTCCGGCTGAATGACGTCGCCATTACCGGTAATAATCAGGGAGGCATTTTCATCGGCTACCGCCAGCAGCGCTTCAAGCTTGCGCAGCATACGGTCGGTACGCCAGTCTTTCGCTAACTCAACGGCCGCTTTCACCAGGTGGCCCTGATGCATTTCCAGCTTACGTTCGAAGAGTTCAAATAGCGTAAAGGCATCTGCGGTCCCACCAGCAAAACCGGCAATGACTTTGTCGTTATAGAGACGACGCACTTTTTTGACGTTGCCTTTCATTACGGTGTTGCCGAGGGTAGCCTGGCCATCACCGCCAATTACTACCTGGCCGTTGCGTCGTACACTTACAATTGTTGTCACGGGCAGACCCCTTGTTGCAGTCAGAAGATGTCCCCGCAGTTCACCTGCGGGGCATTGATGCAACCAGATATGGGGCGGCTTTAAGGGGTTTCAACCCCCGGAGGCGAGAGGAATACAATTTGAATGGCCAGATCCGCGCAGACGTTTCAGCGTGCTGTCAGCCGAAGAACGGCTGTTGTACGGGCCGATCACTACGCGATTCCAGCCACCGCCGGTCGTGATTCGGCTTTCAAATCCTTCGAAGGCCAGCTGCGCACGAATCGACTCTGCCTGGTCGGTCCCTTTGAACGAACCACACTGCACCATCCAGTGCTGAGACTTCTCGGCCTCTTTCGGTTTGCTCTCCGTTTTCGGCTGCTGAGCGGTTTGTGACGGTGCCTGCGCTGGCGCAGCCTGCTGCTGCTTAACCGGCTCACGCACTGCCGGCGTTGCCCGGGTTACCGGCGCGACGGGTGCCTGACGAGGCGCCTGCTGCTGCTGTTGTGGCATCCGTGACTGCTGCTGTAACTGGCTCTGCTGCTGTTGACGCTGCAACGTTTGCTGACGCTGTGCCGGGGTTTGTTCGTTCCACGGCACTTCATTCAGCTGCGTTGGCTGCTGGCGCATATCAGACTGCATCTGCTCCAGCAGCTGGCGCTGTTCGTCGGTGAGCTGGGTTTTGGATTGCACTTCGCCACCTGATGACGGTTCAACAGGTGAGGGAACGGTAATCTGACGGTTTTCCAGCTCTTTGATATAACGCCAGCGCTCTTCCGGTTTAGGCGGAAGGCCGTTACCCACGGCTTTGTGCGCGGGGATTTCCGGCGTCTCTTCTTTTTTATGATGGGCAATAAACCACAGTCCGCCGACGAACGTCACCAGCACGGCAACGGCAAGCACAACCATAATTTTTGAAACTCCTGAACCACCACCACTGCGCTTTTTAGTGCGACTGTTGGTCTTCTTGCGACGCGTCCCTGTCGAACGCCCGCGGCCTACGTAATCTTTTTGTGCCACTAATCGTTCCGCTAATATTCAATGAAAGGTGAGGCCGGACCAAAGCTGACGCGCCCGGCTATCAGCCCGTCATGTTACTTAAGGGCCGGAAGTTTGACCAGCGGGGATCCCTGTAAGAATCCACTGAATCTTGTTTTTGCGTCTGTGGTGACGGAAATAGTGAGCTTTTCAGACTTTTTCCCGCAGGGAAGGCGCGGTACTGCCGCGAATTTTCAGTTCAAAATCTAACAGGCGGGAACCGCTGTTAACGGTTTTGCCCTGCAGCTGTTCGAGTAACAGCAACATCGCTTCCCGACCGATATTAAACCTCGGCTGGGCAACGGTGGTCAGTTGCGGGTCGCTGTAACGGGACAGTTCGATATCATCGAAGCCAATCAGCGATAAATCCTGAGGCACGCGTAACCCCATGATTTTGGCCTGCGACATCGCGCCTAGCGCCATGATGTCACTGTGACAGAACAGCGCGTCCGGCGGCTTAGGCAGCGTCATCAGATGTTTCATCGCCCGCGAACCGGCATCGAAGGTAAAGTCGCCGCGCACAATGTAGTGTGGATCGACCGCCAGGCCATTGCGGCGTAACGCCTGGATGTAGCCCTGCAGACGATACTGGCACAGCGGCATATCCTGCGGACCGGCAATACAGGCAATGCGACTGTGGCCGAGTTTTAGCAGATGATTAACCGCTTCGAAGGCCGCGGTCAGGTTATCGATATGCACGGTTGGCAGCTCAAGCTCAGGCGCAAATTCATTGGCCATCACCATTGGCGGAAGATTGCGCTGCTCTTCAATCCCGGTGTCGAAAGGCACCTGTGAACCCAACAGCACCATGCCATCGATTTGACGGGTCATCACCAGGTTGAGAAAGGATTTTTCCTGCTTGTTCTGATGAGCGCAGTCGCCGATCAGTACCAGATAGCCCTGATCGGCCGCGACCACTTCAATGCCGCGGATCATCTCACTAAAGAAGGGATCACAGATGTCAGGGACGATCACCAGGATCGTACGGGATTCGCTGCGTTTGGCACTGCGGGCCATCGCGTGAGGGGAGTAACCAACGGCAAGCACCGCTTTTTCGACTTTTTTGCGCGTGGCGGCAGAGACCTTTTCCGGGTTCATCAGGGCGCGCGAAACGGTCGCCGTTGATACGCCTGCTTCTTCAGCCACGTCCTTCATGGTCGCGCCTGTTGTCTCTTGATTGTGCTCCAACGCTTTTCTCCTCACGCCAGCCTGAGCTGACCTGACACTTGGGGACGATTCTAATTATAAGTAGCCGCGAGAGGTCATTTTGCAGGCCAGACACTCATGTTTATCAGATGCGGCGACAGGCTGTTACTTAATTTGCATAAAAATTGTGACTTGTGCGACTTTTTTCGATGTTACTCGCACCCGTAAGACGATTTAGCCTTCTGTAGGATCCACATCCAGCGTCCATTTCACTTTTCGCGCCTGCGGCAAGGTGCCAATCAGCGGCAGTGAATTTTTAATTAACCGCTGTAATACGGCGCGTGACGGATGCTGTAACAGTAACTGCCAACGGAAGCGGCCACCGCGCTTAGGTTGCAGTGCCGGAACCGGCCCCATCACCCAAAACGCCTCATCTTTTAACGGGCTGGCTTCCAGCAAATTACGCAGCTGCTGTAAGAACAGCGCAGACTGCTGATTATCATGGTCTTCGGAGCGGAACAGCGCATGGCTGGTAAACGGCGGCAGGAACACGGTTTTGCGCTCGACCAGCGCCTGCTGGGCAAAGGCATCGTAGCCCTGATGCAGCAAGGTTTGCAGCAGCGGGTGCTCAGGATGGTGCGTCTGCAGCATCACTTCTCCTTGCTTACCCGCACGGCCTGCGCGTCCGGCCACCTGAGTGTAAAGCTGGGCGAAGCGCTCGGCTGAACGGAAGTCGGCGGAAAACAGCGCGCCATCCACATCCAGCAACGACACCAGCGTCACATCCGGGAAGTGGTGACCTTTGGCCAGCATCTGCGTGCCGACCAGAATGCGCGCGCCGCCCCGATGCACATCCGCCAGATGCTGTTCCAGCGCCCCTTTGCGGCTGGTGGTATCACGATCGATGCGCGACAGCGGAACGTCAGGGAACTGCTCGCTGAGATTGTGTTCGAGCTGCTCGGTTCCCAGCCCGACCGGCACCAGGTTGGTCGATCCGCACTGCGGGCATTGATGGGGCACCGGACGCTGGCTGTCGCAATGGTGGCAGCGCAACTGGCGATGGTGCTGGTGCAGCGTGTAGTAGCGATCGCAACGCTGACACTCGGCAATCCAGCCGCATTCATGGCACAGCATGGCGGGAGAGAAACCGCGACGGTTCAGGAACAACAGCACCTGATTGTCCGCTTTGAGGTGCTGACTGATTTTTTTGATCAGCATCGGCGACAGTCCGCCCTGCAATTTCACCCCTTTCAGGTCGATCAGCTGTTGCGTCGCCTGTCGGGCGTTACCGGCACGTTTGTTGAGGTTGAGCTGGCGGTATTTGCCCATCTGCACGTTGTGCAGCGTTTCCAGCGCGGGCGTCGCGGTGCCCATCACAATCGGAATATCTTCCTGTCGTGCGCGGAACACGGCCAGATCGCGAGCCTGATAACGCCAGCCTTCCTGCTGCTTATAGGAGCTGTCGTGCTCTTCATCAATGATGATCACCCCAAGCCGTGCGAAGGGCGTGAACAGCGCAGAGCGCGTGCCGATAACAATCGCCGTTTCACCCTGACGGGCGCGCAGCCAGACGGCCAGGCGTTCGCCGTCGTTCAGGGCGGAGTGCAGCACGTCGACCGGTGCGTTAAATCTTTCCCGAAAGCGGGCGATGGTTTGCGGCGTCAGCCCGATTTCAGGCACCAGTACCAGCGCCTGACCGCCGTTCGCCAGCACATTCTCCAGCACGCTGAGATAGACTTCTGTTTTACCGGAACCGGTGATCCCGGCCAGCAGCCAGGCGGCAAAATGATCGTCTTCGCTGCGGATCGCGCCCACGGCGGTGGCCTGTTCGGTATTCAACCTTAACCGCTCGCCTTTCACCGCATAGTCGGTGCGCCAGTCCTGCTGAGCCCGTGGCTGCGCGCGCAGATCGCACAGGCCTTTCGCCCGCAGCGCCTGCAGCGTGGCGTCGGTAATATCGTGCTGGCTGACTTCATGGCGATAGAGCGGGCGCTGACGCAGCGCGGCGAGCGCCTGCTGCTGCTTCGGCGCACGCTTCAGGCTTTCCGGAGCCGTTTCTTTCCCTGACTCGCTGAGGAACCATTGATAGATCGGCGCGTCCTGCGCGGGTTTCCCCTGTCGCAGCAGCACCGGCATGGCGTGAAACAGCACTTCGCCCAGCGGATAGTGATAATAATCGGCGGCCCACAGCAGAATGCGCCACAGCGACGGCGGATAGAGTGACGCGTCGTCCAGCACCTCATGCACGGCCTTGAGCTGATCCAGCGGGAAATCACTGGTTTCAGACGTGCCGACCACCACGCCAATCGCCTTGCGCTTGCCAAAAGGCACGCTGACGCGCGCGCCGGCTACCGGTAACGGCAGATGAGCGGGTAACGCATAGTCAAAATTGCGGGCAAGCGGGACGGGTAGCGCGACCTGAACAACGGGCATGAAATCATCCGGATGAAATTATGAGCGAGATAGTGTACACTGTGTCTTCCGTAATGTGCGGATTCGATTGCAGCAGACGTTACCTTTCTGTATAGTTTGCCGCCGTTGATACGGCATTATTGGTATCAAAACACCTGTTATTATTAATCCGCGTGTGGTGCCGGTGCAGGAATAATCCTGGCACGGGAGAGCGACACGGCCTTAACTGAGGTTTCCCATGAAAAAAGGTATTCACCCTAATTACGCTGAAGTTACTGCTAAATGTTCTTGCGGTAACGAAATCAAAACCCGCTCAACCGTGGGTCACGACCTGAACCTGGACGTGTGTGGTAACTGCCACCCGTTCTACACCGGTAAGCAGCGTGACGTTGCTAGCGGTGGTCGTGTTGACCGCTTCAACAAGCGTTTCACTATGCCTGGCAGCAGCAAGTAAGTTGCCTGAAAGAAACGGTCTCCGTTTCGCAAGTGATGAAAACCCAGCTACGGCTGGGTTTTTTTATGCCTGTTATTCCGCTCAGGGCTGGCGGTTAAACGCCTGCAGCCACGCAATGAAACAGCGCAGCGGCGTTGAGGTGTATTTCCTGCCGGGATAGTAAAGCCAGAAGCTTTCAGCCGGGGCGGCAAAATCAGCCAGCACTTCCACCAGCTCACCGTTATCCAGCCGGTTTTGCACCAGATCTTTAAATACGAAGGCGAATCCAGCCCCTGCGCTCGCCGCGTCTGCCAGCACAAAATCATTGTCCAGCGTCAGGCTGCCCAGCACGGCAACCGCCAGTGGCTTACCTGCGTCACTAAATTCCCATTTGTAATTCATCCCGCTAGGAAAACGCCGCTGAATACAGGGGAAGTTGATTAACTCCTGAGGATGCTCAGGGACGCCATGCTGTGTGATAAAGGCCGGGCTGGCGATCACCGATCCCCGCAGTTTTCTGCCAAAGGGGATCGCCACCATATCCTGCGGGATGGCCTCGCCAAAACGAACGCCTGCATCAAATCCCCCTTCGACAATGTTCACCAGACTGTCACTGGTCGTGACCTCCAGCGCGATATCGGGAAACTGCTGGCGAAAGGGCAGCAGCAATGACTGCAGGTAAAGGGCTTCGGCGCTGCGCGGCATATTCAGCCGCAGCGTGCCGCGCGGATCGACCCGCCAGTGATTCAGTTCATCCACCGCCAACGAAAGATCCAGCATCGCCGGTTCAATACGCAGTAAAAATGCTTTCCCGGCATCAGTCAGTGAAACGCTGCGCGTGGTGCGATTCAGCAAGCGAACGCCGATGCGCTGTTCCAGATTGGTCATGGTGTGACTGAGCGTCGAGGGCGTGACGTTTCGCTCCTTCGCCGCTTTGCCAAAGTTAAGATGGCGGGCGATGGCGGTGAAAATCTCTAATTCCTGCAGCGTGGCGCGTGTTTTCATATTCGTGATTATTTTTCACTAATCTGCTTAAAAGGCATCAATTGTTGAATAAATCTGAGCAAAGTATAACGGTTCTGTCGCCAATTACCGGAGAAGAAAATGAAGCGCAGAACATTAGGCAGTCAGGGTTTTGAGGTCTCGGCCATCGGCCTCGGCTGCATGGGGATGACTTTCGCTTACGGTCACAACGATCGCCAGCAGGCGATCAACACCCTCCACCGTGCGTTCGATCTGGGCGTGGATTTTCTCGATACGGCGGAAGTTTACGGGCCTTTCAATAACGAGGAACTGCTGGCAGAGGCCCTGAAGGGGTATCAGGGACGGATTAAGGTCGCAACGAAATTCGGCTTTAACATCACTGACCAGGGGGAAGGGTGGGAACGGATTAAAGGCGTTAACAGCCAACCGGCGAATATCCGCGCCGTGGCGGAAGCGTCGTTAAAAAGGCTCAACGTTGAGACGCTGGACCTGTTTTATCAGCACCGTCCCGATCCTGCGGTGCCGATTGAAGCGGTGATGGGCACGCTGGCAGATCTGGTGCGCGAAGGTAAAATCCAGCATATCGGCCTGTCCGAAGTCTCCAGCGAGACGTTGAGAAGAGCGCAGGCTGTCTATCCGGTCACCGCTTTACAGAGCGAATACTCGTTGTGGAGCCGGGATGTTGAACAGGGCGTTTTGGCTACCTGTCAGCAGCTGAACATCGGTTTCGTGCCGTACAGTCCGCTTGGACGCGGCTTCCTGACCGGCAAGTTGCCCGATCCTGACACGCTTGATGCCTTCGACTATCGCAGAACGCTGCCGCGTTTCCAGCCCGATGCCCTGGCGCAAAACAACAAGCTGCTCGCCCAGTTGGCGGAGATGGCATCAGGTTATGGCGCGACGTCCGCCCAGATCGCGCTGGCCTGGGTGCTGGCGAAAGGGCAGAACATCGTACCCATCCCTGGCGCGAGTAAAATCGCCAACCTGGAAGATAACTGCAAAGCCACCGAGATTGCGCTGGCGGCTGGCGATGTCAGCCATCTTGACCGCTTATTCAGCGTTGGCAATATCGCGGGAGAACGTTATAACGCCGGTGAGTTTGGGCTGGTTGAGCGTGACTGAATGCCGTAAAGGCGATCCGCACAGGCGGTGAACCCCTAAATCACGGCCAAAAAAAATCCGCGAATGCTATCCATTCACGGATTTTTTTATGCCTTGAGGCGGGCCTAGTATTCCCAGGTATCGGGATCGACGCCCATCTCACGCATGATTGCTTTGGCTTCTTCCGGGATCTCATCGCTGCGTTCTTTACGCAGATCAACATCATCTGGCAAAGGCTGGCCGGTGAAAGCATGCAGAAACGCTTCGCAAAGCAGTTCGCTGTTAGTGGCATGACGCAAGTTATTAACCTGACGGCGTGTCCGCTCATCGGTCAAAATTTTTAATACTTTCAACGGAATGGATACCGTGATTTTTTTAACCTGTTCGCTTTTCTTGCCGTGCTCAGCGTACGGGCTGATATATTCGCCGTTCCATTCAGCCATGGGTTACCTTAGTCATCATTAAATTGAAATTACCCTTTATTTCCCGGCATGCCTGCCTGTGAGCGTTGGGTATATACCGAAATTCGGCTAATTATGCCCGAAGTTAGTGACCATCACACTGCATTGGCTCAACTTTCTGTCGGCTATAGCGTCATAATCTTAACGGTTATTGTCGGTTTGCTCAATCTATACGCAAAGACATTTAGATGTCCAGATGTATTGACGTCCATCTTTGCGCTGTTATGCTAGGGCTCTTCTTTATTATCCAGTCAGGAATATTTGCACCATGACGCGTAAACAGGCAACCATCGCAGTACGCAGCGGTTTGAATGATGACGAGCAATATGGCTGCGTTGTCCCGCCGATCCACCTTTCCAGCACCTATAACTTTACCGATTTCAACGAGCCTCGCGCCCATGACTACTCTCGCCGTGGCAACCCGACGCGCGATGTGGTTCAGCGTGCGCTGGCCGAGCTGGAAGGCGGTGCCGGTGCGGTGATGACCAATACCGGGATGTCAGCCATTAACCTGGTGTGCACGGTATTCCTGAAGCCTGGCGATCTGCTGGTTGCCCCGCACGACTGCTACGGCGGCAGCTATCGCCTGTTCGACAGCCTGAGCAAACGCGGTGCGTACCGCGTGAAGTTTGTCGATCAGGGCGATGAAGCGGCACTGAACGCGGCGCTGGCCGAAAAGCCGAAGCTGGTGCTGATCGAAAGCCCAAGCAATCCGCTGCTGCGCGTGGTGGATATCGCCGCCATCTGCAAAGCGTCTGCGGAAGCCGGTGCCATTACCGTGGTGGACAATACCTTCCTCAGCCCGGCCTTACAGAACCCGCTGGCGCTCGGCGCTGACGTGGTGCTGCACTCGTGCACCAAATACCTGAACGGCCACTCTGATGTGGTAGCGGGCGCGGTGATCGCGAAAGACCCGGCGCTGGTGACCGAGCTGGCGTGGTGGGCAAACAATATTGGTGCCACCGGCAGCGCGTTCGACAGCTATCTGCTGCTGCGCGGCATGCGCACGCTGGCACCGCGTATGGCGGCGGCACAACGCAATGCGTTAGCCATCGTTGATTACCTGAAGCAACAACCGTTGGTCAAAAAGTTGTATCATCCTTCCCTGCCGGAAAACGCGGGCCACCAGTTTGCCGTTCGTCAGCAAAAAGGCTTTGGCGCGATGCTCAGTTTCGAGCTGGATGGCGATGAGCAGACCTTACGCCGTTTCCTGAAAGCGCTGGAATTGTTCACGCTGGCAGAGTCACTGGGTGGCGTGGAGAGCCTGATTTCTCACACCGCAACCATGACCCACGCAGGCATGTCGGCTGAAGCCCGTGCCGCCGCAGGTATTTCTGAGACGCTGTTGCGCGTGTCAGTTGGAATTGAAGACCACGAAGATTTAATCGCCGATCTGGATAATGCATTCCGGATAGCGGCCGAGAGGTAAGTATGAGTCAGTCAGCAGTGGCAGCAGGTACGCGTCAGTTGCATAAATTTGGTGGAAGCAGTCTTGCGGACGCCAAATGTTACCTGCGTGTGGCGGGGATCATGGCGGAATACAGCCATCCCGGCGATATCATGGTGGTCTCCGCTGCGGGGAGCACGACCAACCAGTTGATCAGCTGGCTGAAGTTAAGCCAGAGCGATCGGTTATCGGCTCACCAGGTGCAGCAGGCGCTGCGTCGCTATCAGAGCGAGCTGATTGCCAGCTTGCTGCCACCTGCTCAGGCAGACGGCATGATTGCCGAGTTTATTCACGATCTGGAAAAACTCGCTGCGCTGCTGGACGGCAAAATCACTGATGCAGTCTATGCCGAAGTGGTGGGACACGGCGAAATCTGGTCCGCCAGGCTGATGGCTGCGGTGCTGACACGGCAAGATATCGCGTCCAGCTGGCTGGACGCGCGTGAATTCCTCTGTGCTGAGCGTGCTGCGCAGCCGGAAGTAGACGAAGGGAAATCCTGGCCGCTGCTACAGCAGCTGATGATCCAGCATCCCAACCGTCGTCTGGTGGTCACCGGTTTTATCTGCCGCAATGAAGCGGGTGAAACGGTGCTGCTCGGTCGCAACGGCAGTGACTACTCAGCCACGCAAATTGGTGCACTGGCGGGCGTGTCCCGCGTCACCATCTGGAGCGACGTGGCGGGCGTCTACAGTGCCGATCCGCGCAAGGTAAAGGATGCCTGCCTGTTGCCGCTGCTTCGTCTGGATGAAGCCAGTGAGCTTGCGCGCCTTGCCGCGCCGGTTCTGCACACCCGTACTCTGCAACCCGTCTCCGGCAGCGATATCGATCTGCAACTGCGTTGCAGCTATCAGCCTGAGCAGGGTTCAACCCGCATTGAGCGCGTGCTGGCTTCCGGCACGGGCGCAAGGATTGTCACCAGCCATGATGACGTCTGTCTGATTGAGTTCCATGTGCCTTCGCAGCACGACTTTGCCTCTCAGCATAAAGAGATCGATCACCTGTTGAAGCGCGCGCAGCTACGTCCGCTGGCCACCGGTGTGCATCCCGACCGCAATCTTATTCAGCTGTGCTACACCTCTGAAGTGGTCAGCAGCGCGCTGGATCTGCTGCAGGATGCGGGCATCCCGGGCCGCATTCAGCTGCGTGAAGGCATGGCGCTGGTGGCGATGGTCGGTGCGGGCGTCTGCCGTAACCCGCTGCACAGCCACCGCTTCTGGCAGCAGTTGAAAGATCAGCCGGTAGAATTTATCTGGCAGTCTGAAGACGGAATCAGTCTGGTGGCGGTGTTGCGTGTTGGCCCGACCGAAAGCCTGATCAGAGGCCTGCACCACTCGCTGTTCCGTGCGGAAAAGCGTATTGGACTGGTGCTGTTTGGCAAAGGCAATATCGGTTCACGCTGGCTGGAGTTGTTCGGACGTGAGCAGGAAATCCTCTCTGCCCGCACCGGCTTCGAATTCCTGCTGGCTGGCGTGGTGGACAGCCGCCGCAGCCTGCTGAACTATGACGGGCTGGACGCCTCCCGCGCGCTGGCTTTCTTCGAAGATGAAGCGGTCGAGCAGGATGAAGAGTCGCTGTTCCTGTGGATGCGTGCCCACCCGTACGATGATTTGGTGGTGCTGGATGTCACCGCCAGCGAAACGCTGGCCGATCAGTATCTGGATTTCGCCAGCTACGGCTTCCATGTGGTCAGCGCCAATAAAGTGGCGGGCGCGTCAACGACCGATCGTTATCGCCAGATCCGCGATGCGTTCGCCAAGACCGGCAGCCAGTGGTTGTATAACGCCACCGTCGGCGCGGGCTTGCCGGTGAACCATACGGTGCGCGATCTGCGTGAAAGTGGCGACAGCATTTTGTCACTCAGCGGCATCTTCTCCGGCACGCTCTCCTGGCTGTTCTTGCAATATGACGGCACGGTGCCTTTTACCGAGCTGGTGGATCAAGCCTGGCAGCAGGGACTGACCGAGCCCGATCCGCGAGTGGATCTCTCCGGTCAGGACGTGATGCGTAAGCTGGTGATCCTGGCGCGCGAAGCGGGTTATGACATCGAGCCGGATCAGGTTCGCGTTGAATCGCTGGTGCCGGACAGCTGTAAGGGCGAGTCGGTCGATCACTTCTTCGAAAATGGTGAGGCGTTGAACGACCAGATGCAGCAGCGTTTTGAAGCCGCTCAGGAAATGGGGCTGTTGCTGCGCTACGTGGCGCGCTTCGATGCCAATGGCAAAGCCCGCGTGGGTGTGGAAGCGGTGCGCACCGAGCATCCGCTGGCTTCACTGCTGCCGTGCGATAACGTCTTCGCGATTGAAAGCCGTTGGTATCGTGATAACCCGCTGGTTATCCGTGGGCCGGGGGCTGGCCGTGATGTGACCGCCGGTGCCATTCAGTCTGACCTGAACCGTCTGGCACAACTGCTGTAATCCTGTCTTCGGGGCCGGCATCCGCTGGCCCCTGATTTTCCTCAAAATTTTCCTGCCATCATGAAGTCTGTTCAACTTGAGTGAGAATTTGTCACGCATGTTGACCAACTATCTGTTGACTGAATAAGCGATTTCGTTCATTTTGAATGTCTGGACGTCTAAACGTATGGATGTTCAGTGAGGGATATTTATTCTATTGCAGCGATCGATGAGGTAAGCAGGTATGAGTTTTTTCCACGCCAATCAGCGCGACGCGCTGAACCAGAATCTGGCCGAACTGAACGGGCAAATTAACGTCTCTTTTGAATTTTTCCCGCCGCGTACCAGTGAAATGGAACAAACTCTGTGGAACTCTATCGATCGTCTTAGCAGCCTGAAACCTAAATTTGTGTCGGTGACCTACGGCGCCAACTCCGGCGAACGTGACCGTACCCACAGCATTATCAAAGGCATTAAGGATCGCACCGGGCTGGAAGCGGCACCGCATCTGACCTGTGTGGATGCCACTCGCGACGAGCTGCGCACCATCGCCCAGGATTACTGGAACAACGGTATTCGCCATATCGTGGCGTTGCGGGGTGACCTGCCACCGGGCAGCGGTAAGCCGGAAATGTACGGTGCCGATCTGGTCGGCCTGCTGAAAGACGTTGGGGATTTTGATATCTCTGTTGCCGCCTATCCGGAAGTCCATCCGGAAGCGAAAAGCGCGCAGGCTGACCTGATCAACCTTAAGCGTAAGGTCGATGCCGGTGCCAACCGTGCCATCACCCAGTTCTTCTTCGACGTGGAAAGCTACCTGCGTTTCCGCGATCGCTGCGTGACCGCCGGTATTGATGTGGAAATCGTCCCGGGCATTCTGCCGGTTTCAAACTTTAAGCAGCTGCAGCGTTTTGCCACCATGACCAACGTGCGCGTGCCGGGCTGGATGACCAGCATGTTTGAAGGGCTGGACGACGATCCTGAAACGCGCAAAATGGTTGGCGCCAACGTCGCCATGGATATGGTGAAGATCCTCAGCCGCGAAGGGGTGAAGGATTTCCATTTCTACACCTTGAATCGCGCAGAGCTGAGCTACGCTATCTGCCACACGCTGGGCGTTCGCCCGCGCGGTGCCGTCGTCTGAAACGGATGAAATAAAGGAAAAAAGACGCCCGTGGGCGTCTTTTTTTATGGGCGTTGCCCGCTGCAGAAATTGCGGGAGGCCTGAGCCTCCCGACGGCGGCTTAGCCGGTGTTACGCATGCCGGCAGCCACACCAGCAATGGTGACCATCAGCGCTTGCTCTACGTGCGGATCGACCGGTTCACCTTTCGCTTCCTGCTGACGTGAACGGTGGAGCAGTTCTGCCTGCAGAACGTTAAGCGGATCGGTGTAGACGTTACGCAAGGCAATCGATTCGGCAATCCATGGCTGATCGGCCATCAGGTGCGCATCGTTGGCGATAGTCAGGATGGCTTTGATGTCTGAGTCCAGCTGATCGCGCAGCTGTTTGCCCAGTGGCCACAACGACGGTTCGACCAGGCGCTGATCGTAATATTCGGCCAGCCACAGGTCAGCTTTCGAAAATACCATCTCCAGCATGCCGACGCGGGTTGAGAAGAACGGCCAGTCGCGACACATGGTTTCCAGCTCATCCTGATTACCGGCTTCCATCGCTTTTTGCAGCGCGGCACCGGCACCCAGCCAGGCGGGCAGCATCAGGCGGTTCTGCGTCCAGGCAAAGATCCACGGAATTGCACGCAACGACTCAACGCCACCGCTTGCACGGCGTTTGGCCGGACGGGAACCCAGAGGCAACTTGCCCAGCTCCTGCTCCGGCGTCGCCGAGCGGAAGTAAGGCACGAAATCTTTGTTTTCACGCACGTAGCCACGATACATCTCGCAAGAGTCCGCAGACAGCTGGTCCATAATGCGGCACCATTCTTTCTTAGGCTCCGGCGGTGGCAACAGGTTGGCTTCCAGAATGGCACCGGTATACAGCGACAGGCTGCTGATAGTGACTTCTGGCAGACCGTATTTAAAGCGGATCATCTCGCCCTGTTCGGTCACGCGCAGGCCACCTTTCAGGCTGCCTGGAGGCTGGGACAGCAATGCCGCATGGGCAGGTGCGCCGCCACGGCCGATAGAGCCACCGCGTCCATGGAACAACGTCAGGGCGATGCCGGCTTTCTCACAGGTTTTGATTAATGCATCCTGCGCTTCGTACTGCGCCCAGCTTGCGGCCATCACGCCGGCATCTTTCGCCGAGTCAGAGTAGCCAATCATTACCATCTGCTTGCCCTGAATGATGCCGCGATACCAGTCGATGTTGAGCAGCTGGCTCATCACGTCATTGGCATTGTTCAGGTCATCCAGCGTTTCAAACAGCGGGGCTACCGGCATGGTGAACGGGATGCCGGCTTCTTTCAGCAGCAAATGCACCGCCAGCACGTCGGACGGCACTTTGGCCATCGAGATAACGTAAGCGGCAATCGAACCTTTCGGCACTTCAGCGGCGACGCGGCAGGTTTCAAGCACCTCACGCGTATCGGCACTTGGCTCCCAGTTGCGCGGCAGCAGCGGACGTTTTGAATTCAGTTCGCGGATCAGGAACGCCTGTTTGTCGGCTTCTGACCAGCTTTCATAATCACCCAGACCGAGGAAGCGGGTGATTTCGGCAATGGCTTCGGTGTGACGGGTGCTTTCCTGGCGGATATCAATGCGCACCAAAGGCACGCCGAAGCACTTCACGCGGCGCAGCGTATCCAGCAGCTGGCCATTGGCAATGATGCCCATGCCGCACGCTTGCAGGGATTGATAACAGGTGTACAGCGGGTCCCACAGCTGGTCGTTGGAGATCAACAGGTCAGCCGGGCGCGGCAGACGTTCGCCCTTCAGACGACGTTCCAGGTAGGCCTGGGTGCTCATCAGCTGACCACGCAGGTTTTTCATGATCTCGCGGTAAGGTTCCAGCGCTTCCGGGTTACCACACAGCTCACGCACTTCTGGCGTACATTCAGACATCGACAGCTCTGACACCAGCACGGCGATATCACGCAGGAACAGGTCGGTCGCTTTCCAGCGGCTAAGCTGCAGCACATGGCGGGTGATATCGGCGGTGACGTTCGGGTTGCCGTCACGGTCGCCGCCCATCCACGAAGTGAACTTGATCGGCACGAAATCCACCGGCAGCTTGACGCCGAACGAGGCTTCAACCTGCTCATTCAGTTCGCGCAGGAAGTTAGGCACGCCTTCCCACAGGCTGTTTTCGACCACGGCGAAGCCCCATTTGGCTTCATCAACCGGGGAAGGGCGGTATTTACGGATTTCATCGGTGTGCCAGGCCTGAGCAACCAGCTGGCGCAGGCGGCGCATAATCTGCGATCGGTCGTAATCAGAAAGATCGTTGTGATCGAGCTGCTTCAGGCAGCTGTTCACTTCAACCAGTTTGTGGATCAAAGTACGACGGGTGATCTCTGTCGGGTGTGCAGTCAGCACCAGTTCCAGTGAAAGCGATTCGATAGCTTCACGGATCGAGGCTTCGGTCAGATGAGGTTGCTGCTTCAGGCGATCAAAGACTTTGGTCAGCATTTCCGGGTGATTGGCCCCTTCACCCTTCGGGGAAATCGTATGGTACTGCTCGGCAACGTTAGTCAGATTCAAAAACTGACTGAAGGCGCGTGCAACAGGCAGCAGCTCATCATTCGACAGGTTTTGCAGCGTTGACAGCAATTCTTTACGGTGGGCGTCATTTCCCGCACGTGATGACTTCGAGAGTTTGCGGATGGTTTCCACCCGCTCAAGGATGTTCTCTCCAAGTGCATCCTTAATCGTATCCCCGAGCAGTTTGCCGAGCATACTGACATTACTTCGCATTGCGGAATATTGTTCGTTCATATGACCCCTGACACCCTTCTTGTTTTTGTCACTTTATTTCACCGTTGCCGGCATAACTTTGCCTTTTATCTAGCCACGTTCGTTACCATTCGTCAAATGACTTAAATCTGGCGGCTTCAGCGGCTAAATGTCGGTAATTTATGAAATTTAATTACAGGCAAGTGAGATAAGTTATTCTTATCATGAAAGACGGAACAAATCAGGGGCAACACGCTGTTTCAGCAGTGAATTGCCCCAAATGTGATTTAGTGGTGGCAAAAATGCTGCACAACCTGAGCGATCAGTTCGCGGGTGGGTTTAATAAATGCGGTGTCGATATATTCGTCCGGTTGGTGCGCCTGATCGATCGATCCCGGGCCCAAAACCAGCGTTGGGCACAGCGTCTGAATGAACGGCGCTTCGGTACAGTAGTTCACCACTTCGGTTTCGGTACCCAGTAATTTCTCCACTACCTGCACCAGCTGATGGTTGCGCGGACATTCGTAGCCTGGAATGGGCGGATGCAATTCACCAATCGTCACCCGGCCTGGCCAGCGTTCACTCACCGGAGCCAGCGCATCATTCAGCAAACCTTCCAGATCCTGCAGTGACAGGCCCGGTAACGGACGAATATCCATATACATCTCACAGCAGGCACAGATGCGGTTTGGCGCATCGCCGCCGTTAATGTAGCCGAAGTTCATGGTCGGATACGGGATGGCAAAGCCATCATGGTGATAGCGCTCTTTCAGCGTATTACGCAGGCCCATCAGGTGAGTGATGGACTCATGCATCAGCTCAATCGCATTAACGCCACGCGCCGGATCGCTTGAGTGACCCGACTGGCCCTGAATGCGGATCGACTGAGATAAATGGCCCTTATGAGCACGCACCGGTTTCAGTGAGGTGGGCTCACCAATAATCGCGCAGTCCGGGCGGATAGTGGTGTTTTCAGAGAAATACTGCGCGCCGGCCATAGTGGTTTCTTCATCGGCGGTGGCGAGGATGTAGAGCGGCTTTTCCAGTTTGGTCACGTCAACATCACGCAGAGTATCTAAAATAAAGGCAAAGAAGCCTTTCATGTCGGCGGTGCCCAGACCGTAGAGCTTGTTGTCATGCTCGGTCAGGGTGAACGGATCGCGCGTCCAGCGGCCATCGTCGAACGGGACGGTATCGGTATGACCGGCGAGCAGCAGGCCTCCCGCGCCGTTTCCGGTTCTGGCCAGCATATTGAATTTGTGGCGCGTGCCGGGCACCGGTTGCACTTCAACGCTGAAGCCAAGGTCACGGAACCAGCCTGCCAGCAAATTGATTAAAGTTTCATTACTCTGATCGATGGCAATATCGGTTGCGCTGATCGACGGTGTGGCAATCAACTCACGGTATAACTCGATAAAAGGGGGTAATTTTGTCTTCACTGTTGCCATTCCTTGAGTTAGGATAGTGTCATATTCATGCATTAATAGTGAATAAAAATACATTAACGGCGTACGGATGGAAACCACAAATTGCTCCATCGTCCAGCGCCGCTCGCGTGGGAAGACAGCGAAAATTCGCTGCAGCCCGGAAATTTGAGACCAGAAAAAGGTGTCAGTCTGATGTTGAATACGCTGATTGTTGGTGCCAGTGGTTATGCTGGCGTAGAGCTTGCGACTTACCTGAATCGTCATCCACAGGTGAACATAACCGCTTTGGCGGTTTCAGCGCAAAGCCCGGACGCAGGAAAATTACTTTCCGATCTTCATCCGCAGCTGAAAGGCATCCTTGATATGCCGCTGCAGCCCTTGAGCAGCGCCTCGCAGTATGCCGATAAAGTGGACGTCGTTTTTCTGGCGACCGCTCACGAAGTCAGCCATGACCTTGCGCCAGAGTTCCTCGCCGCGGGTTGTGTGGTATTCGATCTCTCCGCTGCTTTCCGCGTGAACGATCAAAGCTTCTTCACAGACTACTACGGCTTCCCGCATCAGCATCAGGACTGGCTGGAAAAAGCGGTATATGGTCTGGCCGAATGGCAGCATGACAAAATTAAAGAAGCGCAGCTGATTGCGGTGCCGGGTTGCTATCCTACCGCTGCCCAGCTGGCCTTAAAGCCGCTGGTCGAAGCGGGCCTGCTGAACGATGCGCAATGGCCGGTGATCAATGCCACCAGCGGCGTGAGCGGGGCAGGGCGCAAAGCGGCGGTCGGCACCAGCTTCTGTGAAGTCAGCCTGCAGCCGTACGGTATTTTCACCCATCGTCATCACCCAGAAATCGAAGCGCACCTCGGTGTGCCGGTGATCTTCACCCCGCATCTGGGCAACTTCCCGCGCGGTATTCTGGCTACCACCACCTGCCGGTTAAAAGCAGGTGTGACCGCTGACGACGTGGCAGAAGCGTTCCATAATGCCTATCACGATAAGCCATTGGTGCGTGTTTACGACAAAGGCGTGCCGTCAATTAAGGGTGTTGTTGGTCTGCCATTCTGCGACATCGGTTTTGCGGTGAAGGGTGAACACCTGATTGTCGTGTCGGCAGAAGACAACCTGTTGAAAGGCGCCTCCTCGCAGGCAGTGCAATGCCTGAATATTCGTTTCGGCTTCCCGGAAACGCAGTCACTTATTTAATCGGTGAAGATGATTATGACGACTCCTTTAATTATTAAACTCGGTGGCGTGCTGCTGGATAGCGAAGAAGCGCTGGAGCGCCTGTTTGGCGCGCTGGTGGCCTACCGGGCTGAGCATCAGCGTCCACTGCTGATTGTGCACGGCGGTGGCTGCCTGGTGGATGAGCTGATGAGCAAGCTCTCGCTGCCGGTGAAAAAGAAAAATGGCCTGCGCGTCACGCCTGCGGATCAGATCGACATTATTACCGGCGCGCTGGCGGGAACCGCAAACAAAACCCTGCTGGCCTGGTCGAAAAAGCACGGCATCGAGGCAGTTGGCCTCTGCCTGGGCGACGGCAGCAGCGTTAACGTGGAAGCCTTCGACGAAGAACTCGGCCACGTGGGTCTGGCCACGCCAGGTTCCCCGGTGTTAATTAATACTCTGCTGACCGCCGGTTTCCTGCCAGTGATCAGTTCCATCGGCATCACTCAGGATGGTAAGTTAATGAACGTCAACGCCGACCAGGCTGCGACCGCATTGGCGGCCACCCTGGGTGCCGATTTAATCCTGCTGTCAGATGTCAGTGGCATCCTCGACGGCCAGGGACAGCGTATCGAAGAGATGACCGCCGCCAAAGCTGAGAAGTTGATTGCTGAAGGCGTGATCACCGACGGTATGATTGTCAAAGTCAATGCAGCCCTGGACGCTGCCCGCACGCTGGGCCGTCCGGTGGATATCGCCAGCTGGCGTCATGCTGAGCAGCTGCCGACCCTATTTAACGGCGTGTCAATTGGCACCCGGATCCTCGCTTAATCAGAAACGGATTCAAGGAAAAGACAATGCAAGACAAGAGCATCAAAAAAATCGTTCTGGCTTACTCCGGTGGTCTGGATACCTCCGCCATCATTCCATGGCTGAAAGAGAACTACGGCGGCTGTGAAGTGGTCGCATTTGTGGCTGATATCGGTCAGGAACGTGGCGATCTTGAAGGCGTTGAGCAGAAAGCTCTGCAGTCAGGCGCGTCCGAATGTCACGTTGTCGATCTGCGTGAAGAATTCATCAGCGAATACGTTTACCCCGTGCTGCAGACCGGTGCGTTGTACGAAGGCACCTATCTGCTGGGCACCTCGATGGCGCGTCCAATCATCGCTAAAGCGCAGGTTGAGCTGGCGTTGAAAGTGGGTGCCGATGCGCTGTGCCACGGTGCGACCGGTAAGGGTAACGACCAGGTGCGTTTCGAAACCACCTATACCGCGCTGGCACCACAGCTGAAAGTGGTTGCGCCATGGCGTGAGTGGAACCTGCGTTCCCGTGAAGCCCTGCTGGACTACCTGAAAGAGCGCAACATCCCAACCACCGCCTCTCTGGAAAAGATCTACAGCCGTGATGAAAACGCCTGGCATATCTCTACCGAAGGCGGCGTGCTGGAAAGCCCATGGAATGCACCGAATAAAGATTGCTGGGTGTGGACCGTCGATCCGCTGGAAGCGCCAGATCAGCCGGAGCAGGTGACTGTGACTGTTGAGAAAGGCCGCGTTGTTGCGGTTAACGGCAAAGCGATGAGCCCGTTCCAGTGTCTGGACGCGCTGAACGTGATCGGTGCCAAACACGGCGTTGGCCGTATCGACATCGTGGAAAACCGTCTGGTCGGCATCAAATCCCGCGGCTGCTACGAAACCCCAGGCGGCACCATCATGGTGAACGCACTGCGCGCCGTAGAGCAGCTGGTTCTGGACCGTGACAGCTTCAAATGGCGTGAGCAGTTGGGCCATGAGATGTCGTATGTGGTGTACGACGGTCGCTGGTTCGCGCCACTGCGCAAATCCATCCAGGCGGCGGCTGAGTCACTGGCTGAAGACGTGAACGGTGAAGTGGTGCTGCAGCTGTACAAAGGCACCGTGACGGCAACGCAGAAGAAATCGGCTAACAGCCTCTATTCTGAAGAGTTCGCGACCTTCGGCGAAGATGAAGTGTACGATCACCGTCACGCGGGTGGCTTCATCCGTCTGTTCTCCCTTTCTTCACGCATCCGTGCGCTGAACGAAAAGAACAAGGCCTGAGTTCAGGCCAATCGCGCCAGGGAGATCCTCTCTGGCGCCCCGCTAAAAATTTACTCTCACCAAACGAATTAATGGAGCACTGACATGGCACTTTGGGGTGGACGGTTTACTCAGGCAGCAGATCAACGTTTCAAACAGTTTAATGACTCGCTGCGCTTCGACTATCGTCTGGCAGAGCAGGATATTGTCGGATCCGTTGCCTGGTCCAAAGCGCTGGTGACGGTCAATGTTCTGACAGCAGAAGAGCAGCAGCAGCTGGAAAGCGCGCTGACGGTATTGCTGGAAGAGGTGCGTGCCAATCCGCAGCAAATCCTTGAAAGCGATGCAGAAGATATTCACAGCTATGTTGAGGGACGCCTGATCGAGAAGGTCGGCGCGCTTGGCAAAAAGCTCCATACCGGACGCAGCCGTAATGACCAGGTGGCGACCGATCTGAAATTGTGGTGTAAAGCGCAGGTCAGCGAATTGCTGATCGCTTCCCGCCAGTTGCAGCAGGCGCTGGTGGCCACTGCGGAAGCAAACCAGGATGCGGTGATGCCGGGTTACACCCACCTGCAACGCGCTCAGCCGGTGACCTTTGCGCACTGGTGCCTGGCATATGTGGAAATGCTGGCGCGCGATGAAAGCCGCCTGCAGGATACGCTGAAGCGCCTGGATGTCAGCCCGTTAGGCTGTGGCGCATTAGCCGGAACCGCGTACGAAATCGATCGTGAACAGCTGGCCGGCTGGTTGGGCTTTGCGTCCGCCACCCGTAACAGTCTGGACACGGTGTCTGACCGCGATCACGTGCTGGAACTGCTGTCCAATGCCTCGATCGGCATGGTGCATCTGTCGCGTTTCGCAGAAGACCTGATCTTCTTTAACACCGGTGAAGCGGGCTTTGTAGAGCTATCCGACCGCGTGACCTCCGGTTCTTCTCTGATGCCTCAGAAGAAAAACCCGGATGCGCTGGAGCTGATCCGTGGCAAATGTGGCCGTGTACAGGGCGCACTGACCGGCATGATGATGACATTGAAAGGTCTGCCGCTGGCTTACAACAAAGACATGCAGGAAGACAAAGAAGGCCTGTTTGACGCGCTGGATACCTGGTCAGACTGCCTGCATATGGCGGCGCTGGTGCTGGATGGTATTCAGGTGAAGCGTCCGCGTTGTCAGGAAGCGGCAGAACAGGGTTACGCTAACTCAACCGAACTGGCGGATTATCTGGTCAGCAAAGGCGTGCCGTTCCGTGAAGCTCACCATGTTGTCGGTGAAGTGGTGGTGGCGGCGATTGCTAAAGGCGTGGCGCTGGAAGCTCTGCCGCTGACGGAATTGCAGGCTTACAGCAGCGTGATTGCCGAAGATGTCTATCCGTTCCTGTCACTGCAATCCTGCCTGGACAAACGTAATGCGAAGGGCGGCGTTTCTCCTCATCAGGTGTCGCTGGCGATCACTGATGCGAAAAATCGTCTGATTTAAGGTGCGTCAGAGCGGGAAGCGTTTTCCTTCTCGCGAAAAAAAGGCGGACCAAGGGTCCGCCAAATAAGATTCGACTTTATTATACGTTCTCGGCACATAAGAGAACGGGTCATGCAGGCATCACCCGTTCTGCTCAGGTTCTCAGGCTACAAAAAACTTTTCCAGATCGTCGCTGCCACCAATGTGGCGTCCACCGATAAAGACCTGTGGCACCGTTGCTCGGCCCGTTACGGCGCGAAGGCTGACGGTTGTCGCGTCCTGGCCCAGCACAATCTCCTCGTACTGAATACCGCGATCCTGCAGCATCTGTTTGGCCTTAGCGCAGAATGAACAGCCTGGCTTGGTGAACAGCGAGACGGACTCCTGCACCTTAAATTCCGGTGCCAGATAGCGCAGCATGGTGTCAGCATCAGACACTTCAAACGGGTCGCCCGGCTTGTTGGGTTCAACGAACATTTTTTCTACCACGCCGTTGCGCACCAGCATGGAGTAACGCCATGAACGTGGGCCAAAGCCGAGGTCGGCTTTCTCAACCAGCATCTCCATGCCACGGGTAAAATCACCGTTGCCATCGGGAATAAACGTAATGTTCGAGGCGTGCTGATCGGCTTTCCAGGCATTCATCACAAAGGTGTCATTTACCGACACGCAGAGAATGCTATCAACGCCGTGCTTTTTAAAGACGTCAGACAGTTCGTTGTAACGTGGTAAATGGCTGGAAGAGCAGGTTGGGGTAAAGGCACCCGGCAGCGAAAACAGAATGACGGTTTTATCTTTGAACAGCTCATCAGTAGTAACATCTACCCAGTTATCGCCCTGACGAGTATGAAAAGTGACCTGCGGGACTGACTTACCTTCCTGACTAGCAAACATAAATACCCTCTGTAATTTCTTAAAAATTGATTTATCTCGCGAACGGGGGACATTATTGCCATCTGCGCTTGATAGGGATAATCGTTGATTGCTATCCTATCTATCGCCACGGACTATCGTGGCCCGGAGGATAAAATGAATATTCGTGATCTTGAATACCTGGTAGCGTTGGCCGAACATCGTCATTTTCGACGTGCAGCAGATTCCTGCCATGTCAGCCAACCCACCCTGAGCGGCCAGATCCGCAAGCTCGAAGATGAGCTTGGCGTGATGTTACTCGAGCGAACCAGTCGTAAGGTACTGTTTACCCAGGCTGGACTGTTGCTGGTCGATCAGGCGCGTACGGTTTTACGTGAAGTGAAAGTGCTAAAGGAGATGGCCAGCCAGCAAGGCGAAGAGATGTCCGGGCCAATGCATATCGGGCTGATACCGACTGTCGGGCCGTATTTGTTGCCGCAGATCGTCCCCAACCTGCATAAAACCTTCCCTAAGCTGGAAATGTACCTGCACGAAGCGCAGACCCAACAGTTGCTGGCTCAGCTGGATAGCGGGAAGCTGGATTGTGCCATTCTGGCGCTGGTGAAAGAGTCGGAAGCCTTTATTGAGGTGCCGTTGTTTGACGAGCCGATGAAGCTGGCGATTTATCAGGATCACCCGTGGCGCGATCGCGATCGTGTACCGATGTCCGATTTGGCCGGTGAAAAGCTGTTGATGCTGGAAGACGGGCACTGCTTACGCGATCAGGCAATGGGATTCTGCTTCCAGGCAGGCGCAGATGAAGATACGCACTTCCGTGCGACCAGTCTGGAGACGTTGCGCAATATGGTGGCAGCAGGCAGCGGCATTACGCTGTTACCTGCGTTAGCCGTACCGAAAGAACGCGTGCGCGACGGGGTTTGCTATCTGCCGTGCTACAAACCTGTCCCGCAGCGTACTATCGCGCTGGTTTATCGCCCTGGATCGCCACTGCGCGGCCGCTATGAGCAGCTGGCAGAGGCAATCAAGGTCCATATGCAAAACTATATGGGCCCGGCGTTAAAACAGGCGGTTTAAACCGTTTAATGCCGCCACGCGGTAGGCTTCGGCCATGGTGGGATAGTTGAAGGTGGTATTCACGAAGTACTCGATCGTGTTGCCGCCGTTCTTCTGTTCCATGATGGCCTGGCCGATATGAATGATCTCCGCAGCACGCTCACCAAAGCAGTGGATGCCAAGGATCTCTTTGGTTTCGCGGTGGAAGAGAATTTTCAGGCTCCCAACATTCATCCCGACAATCTGCGCACGCGCCAGATGCTTAAACTGCGCACGACCGACTTCGTATGGCACCTTCATCGCCGTCAGCTGCTGTTCCGTTTTGCCGACAGAGCTGATCTCAGGGATGGTATAAATCCCGGTAGGGATGTCTTCAATCAGGTGAGCATTGGCTTCACCTTTAATCAGCGCCTGTGCCGCAATACGGCCCTGATCGTAGGCCGCAGAGGCCAGACTTGGGTAGCCAATCACATCACCCACCGCGTAAATATGCGGTTGAGCGGTCTGATACATGCTGTTCACTTTCAGCAATCCACGGCCGTCCGCTTCCAGACCCACATTTTCCAGCGACAGCGAATCGGTGTTACCGGTACGTCCGTTGGCGTAAAGCAGGCAGTCAGCTTTCACTTTCTTGCCTGACTTCAGGTGCATAATCACCCCGTCACTGACGCCTTCAATCTTCTCGAACTCCTCGTTATGGCGAATAACCACGCCGCTGTTCCAGAAGTGGTAGGAAAGCGAATCCGAAATTTCCTGATCGAGGAACGCCAGCAGGTGGTCGCGAGTGTTAATCAAATCGACCTTCACGTTCAGGCCACGGAAGATTGAGGCGTACTCACAGCCAATCACCCCAGCGCCATAAATAATGACGTGGCCGGGTTCATGGTGCAGGTTCAGAATGGAGTCGCTGTCGTACACGCGAGGATGGGTAAAGTCGACGTCTGCAGGATGGTAAGGGCGTGAACCGCAGGCGATGACAAATTTCTCTGCCGTCAGGCGCTCCAGGCTACCGTCGTGGGACGCAATTTCAATGGTGTTGGCATCGATAAAGCGTGCATCACCCTGATAAAGTTCGCAGCGGTTACGTTCATAGAACCCCTGGCGCATACGGGTTTGCTGGCTAATCACGTTTTCAGTGTGGTTAAGGATGTCGGCAAACGAGGAGCGCAACAGACGGGTCTGATCGCTGTAAAGTGGGTTCTGGTTGAACTCGATAATACGGCTGACTGCGTGACGCAGTGCTTTAGATGGAATGGTTCCCCAATGCGTACAGCCGCCACCGATGTTGTGATAGCGCTCGATAACGGCGATGCGGGCACCCTGTTTCAGCAGGCCCATGGCGGCTCCCTCACCGCCAGGACCTGAACCAATCACAATGGCGTCGTAATCATAAGACTGTTGCATACCAATACGTCCTATTTTTTTATACAATTTTTCAACGAGATTCTAACATCCCGATGACCACTTCCCAATTCTAACCGACTTTTTTGCCATCATTTGTCAAAGCGTGGGGTTAACAGGCGCTCACAAACTAGATGCCACTGTACGCTGAAATTTTTGTTATAGTGCCGATCAGCTAAGTAAAACAGGCACAAACATGACTACCATGGGCGTCAGAGCACAGCAGAAAGAACGGACAAGACGTTCGCTGATTGAAGCGGCATTTAGTCAACTAAGTGCCGAGCGGAGTTTTGCCAGCCTGAGTCTGAGAGAAGTCGCCAGGGAAGCGGGGATCGCACCGACGTCATTCTATCGTCATTTCCGTGATGTAGATGAGTTAGGGCTAACCATGGTAGATGAAAGTGGTCTGATGCTACGCCAGCTGATGCGCCAGGCGCGTCAACGCATCGCCAAAGGGGGCAGCGTCATTCGCACCTCGGTCTCCACGTTTATGGAGTTTATTGGCAACAATCCCAACGCATTCCGCCTGTTGCTGCGGGAACGTTCGGGGACTTCGGCGGCGTTTCGTGCCGCGGTGGCCCGGGAAATTCAGCATTTTATCGCCGAACTGGCGGACTACCTTGAGATTGAAAACCGCATGCCGCGCAGCTTCACTGAAGCGCAGGCGGAAGCCATGGTCATTATCGTGTTTAACGCCGGTGCAGAAGCGCTGGATATCGATATCGATCAGCGCCGTCAGCTGGAAGAACGGCTGGTGTTGCAGCTGCGGATGATTTCGAAAGGGGCTTATTACTGGTATCGTCGTGAACAGGAGAGGCTGGCGGTAACGCTGGAATCCCATGACTAAAGGAAAGTGACATGAGTTTAGCGCCTGGCCGTGACAGAGGTACGCTGTTGCTGGCATTTCTTACCGGTTTGTCGATCAACGGGACGTTTTCGGTGTTATTCAGTTCCCTTGTGCCGTTCTCAATTTTTCCGCTTATCGCGCTTGGCCTGGCGGCCTGGTGCCTGCATCAACGCTATCTTAACCGCTCAATGCCGGATGGCATGCCTTCACTGGCCGCCGCTTTTTTTCTGCTTGGTATCCTGCTTTACAGCGCCATTGTGCGCGCGGAATACCCGGAAATCGGCTCTAACTTTATCCCGACCATCCTGATGGTAGCGCTGGTGTTCTGGATTGGGCTGAAGCTGCGTACGCGCAAAAGCCAGGAGTAAAATGGGCGACTGAGGTCGCCCAACCTTTTAGCGTCGGGTCAGCAGAACGCCGCACTCCATATGGTGGGTATACGGGAACTGATCGAACAGCGCCAGCTTCTCAACCGTGTGCGTTTCTGACAGTGTGGCCAGGTTTTCGCACAGCGTTTGCGGGTTGCAGGAGATATAAAGGATGCGCGGGTAAGCCTGCACCATTTTCACCGTATCGGCATCCAGCCCACTGCGCGGCGGATCGACGAAGATCGTCTCGCACTGATAGCTCTGCAAATCGATGCCTTCCAGACGCCTGAACTGGCGCTTCCCTTTCATTGCTTCGGTAAACTCTTCCGCTGACATGCGGATGATCTGCACGTTATCAATATTGTTCACCGCAATATTGTACTGAGCTGAGGCCACCGACGGTTTCGCGATTTCAGTCGCCAGCACGCGGTTAAAGTTGCGGGCCAGCGCCAGCGAGAAATTGCCGTTACCGCAATACAGCTCCAGCAAATCCCCGGATGAATCTTTGGTGACTTCCAGCGCCCACTCCAGCATCTGAATATTCATCGCCGCATTCGGCTGGGTGAAGCTGTTTTCGACCTGACGATAGATAATGTCTTTTCCGGCAACCGGTAAACACTCATCAACGTAATCGCGATCCAGGCAGATTTTGGTCTTGGTGGCGCGACCAATCAGCTGTACGTCAAAGCCTTCTGCCCGCAGCGCATCCCGCAGGGCTTCCGCTTCCTGCTGCCACTCTTCGGTCAGAGCACGGTGATACAGCATTGAAACCACGATCTGGTTGCTCAGCGTGGACAGATAATCGACCTGGAAAAGCTTGTGGCGCAGCGTTTTGTTATCGCGAACGGCGGCAATCAGGCGTGGCATCAGCGCATTGATTAACTGGCTGGCCGCCGGGAAGCTGTCAACCCGAATCCGCTCGCGGGTCTGTTGATCAAAGATGATGTGATACAGGTCATCCCCTTCATGCCAGAGACGAAACTCCGCGCGCATACGGTAATGGCTGACCGGTGAACGAAATACGTCAACTTCCGGAGCCGCAAACGGGGTCATCAACGTCTGCAGACGGGTAACCTTTTCCTCAAGTTGGGCATCATAGTGTTCAATGGGCAGCTGTTCGGGCGTCATGCGTTTTCCTGGGTTGAAGGGCTTTTATTGCCGGGCGATTGTAGGCATCTGGCACTCAATGTCCAGTATTGTGCAGTTTCGCTGGGTTTTGGATGTCTGGATATCTGGACTTCTCTCATTGTTGAACATAAGATGCGATTTCCGGCCTTTCAAACAGTTAAAAGGGAATCCAGTACCAAGCTGGAGCTGACGCGCAGCGGTAGGGAATGTCTTGGCGAACGTAATTCAGACACTGTCTCCGGATGGGAAGTCTTCGCCATTTATGATTCCGAGCCCGAAGACCTGCCGGTATTACGTCGCAATTCCTGTGACCATCGCGTGCTATCGGTCGCAGGCCTGCGGCATCCTGCATGAATTTATGGATGCTTTGTCAAAAATGATAATTAATAAAACCCCACTGTTGGCTTTTAGCGCAACGGCGATTTCCCTCTGGGCGCAAAATGGCTTTGCACAGGATGCGGATAATACGCTGGTCACCACGGCGAATCGCTTTGCGCAGCCTGTTTCTTCGGTATTAGCCCCGACTACGGTTGTCACCCGGGAAGAAATTGACCGTTGGCAGTCCAAAAGCGTCGCGGATGTGATGCGTCGTCTGCCCGGTGTTGATATCGCGCAGTCCGGGGGCCTGGGACAGCAGAGCTCGTTGTTTATCCGTGGTACCGAATCCCGCCATGTGCTGGTGCTGATTGATGGTGTCCGTCTGAACCAGGCCGGTATCAGCGGCTCTTCCGACCTCAGCCAGATCCCCATTTCACTTGTCCAGCGTATTGAATACGTCCGTGGCGCGCGTTCTGCCGTATACGGCTCAGATGCCATTGGCGGTGTGGTTAACATTATCACCGGCCGCAGCAAACCAGGTACGACGCTTACCGCCGGCGTCGGCTCGAATGGCTATCAGTCTTATGATGGTTCGACTCAGCAGATGCTTGGACCAAACACCCGGGTGACCCTGGCAGGTAACTATACCTATACCAAGGGTTATGACGTGGTTGCCAACTATCCTGACGTCTACGGGGACCCGGCACAGAAAGATCGTGATGGATTTATGAGTAAATCCCTCTACGGCTCGGTAGAACAACAGTTTAGTGACGAGCTGAGCGGTTTTGTGCGTGGCTATGGCTACGACAACCGCACCGCGTACGATAGCAGCCTCAGTTATAACGTTCCCGGCGCACTGGTTGATACCCGTCAGCTTTACAGCCAGACGTGGGATACCGGGCTGCGCTTTAACCGTGACATCTATTCCACTCAGCTGATTGCCAGCTACAGCCATACCAAGGATTACAATTACGATCCGCGTCTGGGACGTTATGCCGATCCCGCCACGCTGGATGATGTTGAGCAGTACAACCTGCAATGGGGTAACACCGTTGCTGTCGGTTACGGCACCGTCAGCGCCGGCGTGGACTGGCAGAAGCAAACGTCAGAGCCGAACACCAGTACTGTTACTGAAGGGCAGGAACAACGTAACACCGGCGTGTATGCCACGGCACAGCAAAAGCTGGGCAGCGTCACGCTGGAAGGGGCAGTTCGTGGCGATGACAACAATACCTTCGGCTGGCATAACACCTGGCAAACCAGTGCCGCGTGGGAGTTTGTTGATGGTTACAGCGTCTTCGCCTCTTACGGTACCGCGTTTAAGGCACCAAATCTGAGCCAGTTATACAGTGGAGTCTATGGTAACCGCGATCTGGACCCGGAAAAAAGCAAACAGTGGGAAGGAGGCTTCGAAGGGCTGACCGGTCCGGTTAACTGGCGCCTGTCGGGTTATCGCAACGACATTGATAACCTGATTGACAGCGATCCAACCACGTTCCGTTATTACAATATCGATAAAGCCACTATTAAAGGTGTAGAGGCTACCGCGTCATTCGATACCGGCCCACTGAGCCATACCGTTTCTTATGACTATGTGGATCCGCGTGACGGCAATACCAACGAAATCCTTGTTCGTCGTGCTAAGCAGCAGGTTAAGTACCAGCTGGATTACACGATTTATGATTTTGACTGGTCACTCAGCTATCAATACCTGGGCGAGCGTTACGATAAGGACTTCAATACCTCTTATACTACCCGCACTGTCAAACTGGGTGGCGTGAGCCTGTGGGATCTCGCCGTTTCGTATCCGGTCACGTCTCAGCTGACCGTTCGTGGTAGAATAGCCAACCTGTTCGATAAAGATTACGAGACAGTTTATGGCTATCAAACTCCAGGAAGGGAGTATTACCTCAGCGGCAGCTACACCTTCTAAAGAGCGTCCCACCGTGCTGGTCTTTGACTCCGGCGTCGGTGGGCTTTCAGTCTATGAAGAGCTCCGGCAGCTGATGCCGGATCTCCACTACCTTTATGCTTTCGATAACGTGGCCTTTCCTTATGGTGAAAAGTCAGAAGAGTTCATCGTTCATCGCGTTGTCGATATCGTAGAGGCTGTCACCCGTCGCTACCCGCTGGCGTTAGTGGTGATAGCCTGTAACTCTGCCAGTACCGTTACCCTCCCAGCACTTCGTGCCCGTTTTGACTTCCCTGTTGTTGGTGTCGTCCCCGCGATTAAACCGGCTGCCCGTTTGACCCGTAATGGCATCGTCGGATTACTGGCGACACGAGGTACGGTTAAGCGTCCTTATACTCACGAGCTGGTGGCGCGTTTTGCCAGTGAATGTAAAACGGAAATGTTGGGATCGGCAGAGCTGGTTGAGCTGGCTGAAGCGAAGCTGCAAGGCAAGCCCGTTCCGCTGGAAGACGTTCGCCGCATTTTGCAGCCGTGGCTGCGAATGAAAGAACCGCCGGATACCGTCGTGCTGGGCTGTACCCACTTTCCTCTGTTAAATGAGGAGTTACAGCAGGTATTGCCGGAAGGGACGCGTTTAGTGGATTCAGGCGCGGCGATAGCGCGTCGTACGGCCTGGTTATTAGAAAATGAATCCCCGGCAGCTTTTTCTGCCGACAGCAATATCGCTTTCTGCATGGACATCACCGAGCAGGCAGTACAATTAATGCCCGTTTTGAAGCGTTATGGCTTCGAAAAGCTCGAAAAACTGGCACTTTAGTCGGTTTGTGAGTGAAAAATAATCGGTTGAAAAGTTTTTTGCATTTAGCGCTTGTCAGACTCCAGAAAATCCCTATACTGCGCCTCCACTGACACGGAACAACGACTTACAGGTCGCCGGGTCAGGAAGAGAAAAGTGAGAAAATTCCTTGACTCTTCAGCGGGAAAGCGTAATATCTGCACCCCGCGCCACACGAGATTATGTGGCACTGCTCTTTAACAATTTATCAGACAATCTGTGTGGGCACTCGCAGGATTGATATCAGCGCCGCAAGGCGCAAAAAAATATCAAGCCTTAAGAGTGAACACATAATGAAATTCATTATGACGTTTTACACTTGAGCACCGCTGAACTTGTTTCAGCAAATCGAACTTTTAATTGAAGAGTTTGATCATGGCTCAGATTGAACGCTGGCGGCAGGCCTAACACATGCAAGTCGAACGGTAGCACAGAGAGCTTGCTCTCGGGTGACGAGTGGCGGACGGGTGAGTAATGTCTGGGAAACTGCCTGATGGAGGGGGATAACTACTGGAAACGGTAGCTAATACCGCATAACGTCTTCGGACCAAAGTGGGGGACCTTCGGGCCTCACACCATCGGATGTGCCCAGATGGGATTAGCTAGTAGGTGGGGTAATGGCTCACCTAGGCGACGATCCCTAGCTGGTCTGAGAGGATGACCAGCCACACTGGAACTGAGACACGGTCCAGACTCCTACGGGAGGCAGCAGTGGGGAATATTGCACAATGGGCGCAAGCCTGATGCAGCCATGCCGCGTGTATGAAGAAGGCCTTCGGGTTGTAAAGTACTTTCAGCGGGGAGGAAGGCGATAAGGTTAATAACCTTATCGATTGACGTTACCCGCAGAAGAAGCACCGGCTAACTCCGTGCCAGCAGCCGCGGTAATACGGAGGGTGCAAGCGTTAATCGGAATTACTGGGCGTAAAGCGCACGCAGGCGGTCTGTCAAGTCAGATGTGAAATCCCCGGGCTTAACCTGGGAACTGCATTTGAAACTGGCAGGCTAGAGTCTTGTAGAGGGGGGTAGAATTCCAGGTGTAGCGGTGAAATGCGTAGAGATCTGGAGGAATACCGGTGGCGAAGGCGGCCCCCTGGACAAAGACTGACGCTCAGGTGCGAAAGCGTGGGGAGCAAACAGGATTAGATACCCTGGTAGTCCACGCCGTAAACGATGTCGACTTGGAGGTTGTGCCCTTGAGGCGTGGCTTCCGGAGCTAACGCGTTAAGTCGACCGCCTGGGGAGTACGGCCGCAAGGTTAAAACTCAAATGAATTGACGGGGGCCCGCACAAGCGGTGGAGCATGTGGTTTAATTCGATGCAACGCGAAGAACCTTACCTGGCCTTGACATCCACGGAATTCGGCAGAGATGCCTTAGTGCCTTCGGGAACCGTGAGACAGGTGCTGCATGGCTGTCGTCAGCTCGTGTTGTGAAATGTTGGGTTAAGTCCCGCAACGAGCGCAACCCTTATCCTTTGTTGCCAGCGAGTAATGTCGGGAACTCAAAGGAGACTGCCGGTGACAAACCGGAGGAAGGTGGGGATGACGTCAAGTCATCATGGCCCTTACGGCCAGGGCTACACACGTGCTACAATGGCGCATACAAAGAGAAGCGAACTCGCGAGAGCAAGCGGACCTCACAAAGTGCGTCGTAGTCCGGATCGGAGTCTGCAACTCGACTCCGTGAAGTCGGAATCGCTAGTAATCGTAGATCAGAATGCTACGGTGAATACGTTCCCGGGCCTTGTACACACCGCCCGTCACACCATGGGAGTGGGTTGCAAAAGAAGTAGGTAGCTTAACCTTCGGGAGGGCGCTTACCACTTTGTGATTCATGACTGGGGTGAAGTCGTAACAAGGTAACCGTAGGGGAACCTGCGGTTGGATCACCTCCTTACCTGAAGATACCTTCCCGCGTAGTGTCCACAACAGATTGTCTGATAGAAAAGTAACGAGCAGAAAAAACCTCTACAGGCTTGTAGCTCAGGTGGTTAGAGCGCACCCCTGATAAGGGTGAGGTCGGTGGTTCAAGTCCACTCAGGCCTACCAAATTTTCACTCATGCTGCGTTATGCGCGCGGTCGTTTACCTCAGGTAAACTTCCCTTCCGCATGCCTTGCCTGAGCAAAAATTACATTTCTCCCAAAGAGTTATGTCCTCAACGTCCTCTTCGAAAGAAAAGAACGTAAGTGGTAGTAGATGGTCTCTGCAGTAACTGTATGGGGCTATAGCTCAGCTGGGAGAGCGCCTGCCTTGCACGCAGGAGGTCAGCGGTTCGATCCCGCTTAGCTCCACCATGCAGTTTTCTGACAATACTTCAGAGCGTACCGGCAACGGTGTGCTGCGAAGTATTATGCTCTTTAACAATCCGGAACAAGCTGAAAATTGAAACGACATGTCGTTTTCATTCTCCGTAATAAGAATGAAATCAACGATATGTTCGAGTCTCTCAAATGCTTACAACAGCAGTGTCTTTCGGGACGCTTGTGGGTTGTGAGGTTAAGTGACTAAGCGTACACGGTGGATGCCTAGGCAGTCAGAGGCGATGAAGGGCGTGCTAATCTGCGATAAGCGTCGGTAAGGTGATATGAACCGCAATAACCGACGATACCCGAATGGGGAAACCCGGTGCACTTTGGTGCATCATTGCAACATGAATACATAGTGTTGCAAGGCGAACCTGGGGAACTGAAACATCTAAGTACCCAGAGGAAAAGAAATCAACCGAGATTCCCCCAGTAGCGGCGAGCGAACGGGGAACAGCCCAGAACCTGAATCAGTTTGTGCATTAGTGGAAGCGTCTGGAAAGTCGCAGGGTACAGGGTGATACTCCCGTACACAAAAATGCACTTGCTGTGAGTTCGATGAGTAGGGCGGGACACGTGACATCCTGTCTGAATATGGGGGGACCATCCTCCAAGGCTAAATACTCCTGACTGACCGATAGTGAACCAGTACCGTGAGGGAAAGGCGAAAAGAACCCCGGCGAGGGGAGTGAAACAGAACCTGAAACCGTGTACGTACAAGCAGTGGGAGCACCTTCGTGGTGTGACTGCGTACCTTTTGTATAATGGGTCAGCGACTTATATTCTGTAGCAAGGTTAACCGTATAGGGGAGCCGAAGGGAAACCGAGTCTTAACTGGGCGTTAAGTTGCAGGGTATAGACCCGAAACCCGGTGATCTAGCCATGGGCAGGTTGAAGGTTGGGTAACACTAACTGGAGGACCGAACCGACTAATGTTGAAAAATTAGCGGATGACTTGTGGCTGGGGGTGAAAGGCCAATCAAACCGGGAGATAGCTGGTTCTCCCCGAAAGCTATTTAGGTAGCGCCTCGTGAACTCATCTTCGGGGGTAGAGCACTGTTTCGGCTAGGGGGCCATCCCGGCTTACCAACCCGATGCAAACTGCGAATACCGAAGAATGTTATCACGGGAGACACACGGCGGGTGCTAACGTCCGTCGTGAAGAGGGAAACAACCCAGACCGCCAGCTAAGGTCCCAAAGTCATGGTTAAGTGGGAAACGATGTGGGAAGGCACAGACAGCCAGGATGTTGGCTTAGAAGCAGCCATCATTTAAAGAAAGCGTAATAGCTCACTGGTCGAGTCGGCCTGCGCGGAAGATGTAACGGGGCTAAACCATGCACCGAAGCTGCGGCAGCGACGCTTATGCGTTGTTGGGTAGGGGAGCGTTCTGTAAGCCGTCGAAGGTGGACTGTGAGGTCTGCTGGAGGTATCAGAAGTGCGAATGCTGACATAAGTAACGATAAAGCGGGTGAAAAGCCCGCTCGCCGGAAGACCAAGGGTTCCTGTCCAACGTTAATCGGGGCAGGGTGAGTCGACCCCTAAGGCGAGGCCGAAAGGCGTAGTCGATGGGAAACAGGTTAATATTCCTGTACTCGGTGTTACTGCGAAGGGGGGACGGAGAAGGCTATGTTAGCCGGGCGACGGTTGTCCCGGTTTAAGCATGTAGGCGGAGAGTTTAGGTAAATCCGGACTCTTTTAACGCTGAGGTGTGATGACGAGGCACTACGGTGCTGAAGTAACAAATGCCCTGCTTCCAGGAAAAGCCTCTAAGCATCAGGTAACACGGAATCGTACCCCAAACCGACACAGGTGGTCAGGTAGAGAATACCAAGGCGCTTGAGAGAACTCGGGTGAAGGAACTAGGCAAAATGGTGCCGTAACTTCGGGAGAAGGCACGCTGGCGCGTAGGTGAAGGGACTTGCTCCCGGAGCTGAAGCCAGTCGAAGATACCAGCTGGCTGCAACTGTTTATTAAAAACACAGCACTGTGCAAACACGAAAGTGGACGTATACGGTGTGACGCCTGCCCGGTGCCGGAAGGTTAATTGATGGGGTTATCCGCAAGGAGAAGCTCTTGATCGAAGCCCCGGTAAACGGCGGCCGTAACTATAACGGTCCTAAGGTAGCGAAATTCCTTGTCGGGTAAGTTCCGACCTGCACGAATGGCGTAATGATGGCCAGGCTGTCTCCACCCGAGACTCAGTGAAATTGAACTCGCTGTGAAGATGCAGTGTACCCGCGGCAAGACGGAAAGACCCCGTGAACCTTTACTATAGCTTGACACTGAATATTGAACCTTGATGTGTAGGATAGGTGGGAGGCTTTGAAGCGTGGACGCCAGTCTGCGTGGAGCCAACCTTGAAATACCACCCTTTAACGTTTGATGTTCTAACCTGGCGCCGTGATCCGGCGTGGGGACAGTGTCTGGTGGGTAGTTTGACTGGGGCGGTCTCCTCCTAAAGAGTAACGGAGGAGCACGAAGGTTAGCTAATCACGGTCGGACATCGTGAGGTTAGTGCAATGGCATAAGCTAGCTTGACTGCGAGAGTGACGGCTCGAGCAGGTGCGAAAGCAGGTCATAGTGATCCGGTGGTTCTGAATGGAAGGGCCATCGCTCAACGGATAAAAGGTACTCCGGGGATAACAGGCTGATACCGCCCAAGAGTTCATATCGACGGCGGTGTTTGGCACCTCGATGTCGGCTCATCACATCCTGGGGCTGAAGTAGGTCCCAAGGGTACGGCTGTTCGCCGTTTAAAGTGGTACGCGAGCTGGGTTTAGAACGTCGTGAGACAGTTCGGTCCCTATCTGCCGTGGGCGCTGGAAGATTGAGAGGGGTTGCTCCTAGTACGAGAGGACCGGAGTGAACGCACCACTGGTGTTCGGGTTGTCATGCCAATGGCATTGCCCGGTAGCTAAGTGCGGAAAAGATAAGCGCTGAAAGCATCTAAGCGCGAAACTTGCCTCGAGATGAATCTTCCCTGGGCCTTTAAGGCCCCTGAAGGGACGTTGAAGACTACGACGTTGATAGGCCGGGTGTGTAAGCGCAGCGATGCGTTGAGCTAACCGGTACTAATGACCCGTGAGGCTTAACCTTACAACACCAGAAGCGTTCTGGTGGTGTCTGAGAGACACGAACAGATATTTTCAGCTTGAACCGGATAAATTTGCGCGGCCCTATGGCGGCGTGAATAACAGAATTTGCCTGGCGGCTTTAGCGCGGTGGTCCCACCTGACCCCATGCCGAACTCAGAAGTGAAACGCCGTAGCGCCGATGGTAGTGTGGGGTCTCCCCATGCGAGAGTAGGGAACTGCCAGGCATCAATTTAGACCATTTTATGGTCATGACCTTTCCAGTGACACGGAAAGGGCGAAACACCTGATATCAGAAGCAACATTCTGAAGTCAGTACAGAATCGGTGGAGCGGTAGTTCAGTTGGTTAGAATACCTGCCTGTCACGCAGGGGGTCGCGGGTTCGAGCCCCGTCCGTTCCGCCACCCTTTTAGGGGCGTAGTTCAATTGGTAGAGCACCGGTCTCCAAAACCGGGTGTTGGGAGTTCGAGTCTCTCCGCCCCTGCCATTAAAAATGATCCTTTGCTTCGGCAAAGGATTTTTTTTTGCCTGTAATACAGCGATTTCTGCTGCAAATTCCTCCAATTCCCTCTCTTCAGATGAAAAAAATGGCCAGTAAACTGACCATTCTGCTCGCTTTTCATGCCCGAGTTACTGCGTATTAACCGGAAATTTAATCAACTGACGAATATGCGTTTGTTGATCGCTGTTCTGTAGCCACACGGCATAAAGCGGTCTGACGGCCACTGGCGTGTCCGGGATCACCACCAGATCCGGGTATTCACTTTGCCAGATGTCCGGCAAGAATGAGCAGGCTCCCGTGGTGTGCAGCAGCTGCCGGGTTAAGTGGGCCGAGGTGGTCGTTAACACTGGGACGTCATCTGCACCGGCAAGATAGCTCTCATGTTGGTGAAAATCAGCGCCCCATTCCAGCTTGATATAGTCATATTTCTCACGTTTGTCCGTTTTTCGTGAACGATACAGGGTTAATGAGATATGCCCAATTTGCTGGCTGGTGAGCTCATCCATTTTCGGTGCCTCAGTGGTGATCAGCAGATCCAACTGACGCTCATGCAATTGCTTCACAAGCAGATGACGCTGAGCGACGCGCGCTTCGAGGTGCAGGCTTTCACGGTTCTCATACAGTGTCTGCAGCCAGGGCGTGAGGTAAGCCTCCCATAACGACGCACTGGCCCCTATCGACAGCTCATGATGCTGCTGGGTGTGCGAGACTTCCTTCTTGGCCATCATCCATGTGCTCATCAAACTTTCGGCGTAAGGCAACAGGCGCTCACCAGCCGAAGTCAGCCGTATGTTATTGCGGTGACGGGTAAAAAGATTCACCCCCAGCTGATTTTCAAGCTGCCTGATGCGAAAACTCACGGCCGATTGTGTGAGATAGAGCGCTTCAGCGGCACGTCCAAAGTGGCGAGTTCTGCTCACTTCAAGAAAGGTCTTCAGTAATTCCGTATCCACATCCATCTCCTAAAAAACATTTGTCGTTATGATTTAAATGTTTTGTTTTACACTCTGTCAAGCGTATCTAATACTCCGCGCCATAAATAGCACGGCCATAGAAGAGTTAGGAGCGTGTAGAATGGCGGAAAGCTTCGCAACAACTAATCGTTTTTTTGACAACAAACACTATCCGCGTGGATTCTCCCGTCATGGTGATTTCACCATCAAAGAAGCCCAACTTCTTGAGCGTTATGGTTACGCTTTTAACGAGTTGGATCTGGTAAAACGTGAGCCTGCAACGGAAGAAGAGCGTCTGTTTGTTGAGGTGTGCCGCGGCATCCGTGAGCCACAGACTGAAGCAGAGCGCGTCTGGTCCAAGTACATGAGCCGGATTAAGCGTCCTAAACGTTTCCACACCCTGTCTGGCGGTAAGCCACAGATGGAAGGTGTGGAAGATTACACGGATAGCGACGATTAAGATAAAAGGGGCTTCGGCCCCTTTTTCATTCCAGACTTTTCTGTAGATGGCTAAGTAACCTGTCGATCCCCCGATAACTTAGCGCCTCGTGCAGGTGCTCTCGCTGAATACTCTCCTTCTTTCCTAAATCTGCAATCGTGCGGGCAACCTTCAGAATACGCTGCCAGGCGCGAACTGACAGACCTAACTGATTCAACACCTCTTCGAGCCACTGCGCATCCTGCTGCGTTATCCGGCAATCGCGCTTAATTTCTTTGGGCTGAATCAGGGCATTAACCTTTCCGGCACGATTAAGCTGGCGTTGTCGGGCCGCAATCACCCTCAGCCGAATAGTGGTGCTGCTTTCACTGTTGGCGTTTTGCCTGCTCAGTGTGCCAGGTGGAAGCAGAGGGACTTCAAGCGACAGATCGAAGCGATCGAGGAACGGCCCGGACAGTTTGTTGAGGTAGCGAAGCGTCTGCTGCGGCGTGCTGCGATTATGGGTACCCTGATAATGACCCGTCGGGCTGGGGTTCATTGCGGCTATTAACTGAAAGCGCGCCGGGTAGGTCACTTTCGCCCGCGCGCGTGAAATACAAATCTCACCAGACTCAAGCGGTTCTCTCAGCGCATCCAGCGTTTTACGATCAAACTCTGGCAGCTCATCCAGAAACAGAATGCCATTGTGTGCCAGCGAAATCTCGCCGGGTTTTGGCATTGAACCGCCACCGACCAGTGCATAGCGTGATGACGTGTGATGAGGGGCCCGGAATGGGCGCTGTCGCCATTGCTGATGCAGAACACCTGTGCTGACCAGGCTGGCGATGGCGGCGCTCTCCAGGGCCTCCTCATCGCTTAATGATGGCATCAACCCGGTTAGCCTGGTGGCAAGCATGGTCTTCCCTGTGCCGGGTGGCCCAATCAGTAACAGGTTATGCCCACCGGCGGCACAAATTTCCAGTGCCCGCTTCGCCTGTTGCTGACCCACGATGTCACTGAGGTCTCCTCCTTGCCAGCCTACCTCAGGTAACTCACATCGTGCCTCTTCAAGCGTTGTGTGGCCGGCAAGAAAATGGCAAACGTTTAATAGATGACCGCTCAGCAAGCTTTTCGCCTCGTGGATCATGCCGACCTCTTCAAGGTTATCGCTCGACAAGATCAGCTGGCGCTGTGCCTGAGTGGCTGCCAGCGCTGCGGGAATGGCGCCCTGTACGCCACGGAGAGCACCTGTTAAAGCTAACTCTCCCAGGAATTCATATTGCCCCAACTTCTCCGCAGGAATCTGCTCTGAGGCCGCCAGAATCGCTATTGCGATAGGAAGATCGTATCTTCCTCCTTCTTTCGGAAGATCGGCTGGCGCAAGATTGACGGTGATGCGTTTAGCGGGAAAGGTAAAGCCACAGTTGATGATGGCACTGCGTACCCGATCGCGGGCTTCTTTTACCGTCGTTTCAGGCAGACCCACCAGTGAAAGCGCGGGCAGGCCATTACTGAGATGAACTTCAACCAACACCAATGGCGCCTCGATACCAATAGCGGCTCGGGTATAGGCGAGAGATAGCGACATAGACACTCCTTGTTTATCGCAGTCTTACTTTTCAGCGGAACACTTTCGAGTGCCCGCTGCTGCTTTACCGGGCGGGCTCGCAAAGAACATTGTCCTGAGGACAGATTTTATGAGTGGCGTTCGACAGGGCTCGCAATATGAACGGTGTTTTTTTCACCTGTAGTCATTGCGCAGGGTGCGTAATGAATAATTTTCAGGATCTGGCTTATTCCCTGAATAACCATCGCTTTTTTGAATATTGCAGCGCGCAGTATAAAATAAAATGATCAAAAAAGTTGAGTTTGACTCGCTAACTGTGATAACTCTGTAGGCATTACTTCGAACAAGCGAAATTATCGAATACAAATGAAAGCCCTTCTACGAGTCGTCAGCCTAGTCATTATTAACGTCGTCGTGATTATTATCACGCCGTGCGGGGCTACGCTCGGAGAAAGAAAGGCTTAAAAATCAAGCCTGATTTCGAAAGAACCCCCGCACCGAAAGGTCCGGGGGTTTTTTTTTGGCAGGTTATCAATGACAGAGGAACAGATTATGAACAGTAGAATAAAATGCTGTTGTTCCCAGCCAGAGGCGGGGAAATAACTATGAATGGTGCTCAGTGGGTGGTTCAGGCGTTGCGTGCGCACGGTGTCGAGACAGTTTTCGGCTATCCGGGTGGGGCGATTATGCCCGTCTATGATGCGCTCTATGACGGTGGCGTCGAACACCTACTCTGTCGCCATGAGCAGGGCGCAGCAATGGCCGCTATCGGCTACGCCCGTTCTACTGGCAAAGTCGGCGTGTGTATCGCCACTTCCGGCCCGGGTGCAACGAACCTGATCACCGGCCTGGCTGATGCGATGATGGATTCTGTGCCTGTGGTGGCGATCACCGGTCAGGTTTCCGCTGCCTTTATCGGTACTGATGCGTTTCAGGAAATTGACGTGCTGGGAATGTCCCTGTCCTGCACCAAACACAGCTTCCTGGTGGAATCACTGGAAGAATTGCCAGAAGTGATGGCTGAAGCTTTCGCTATCGCGCAGTCTGGTCGTCCTGGCCCGGTACTGATCGACATTCCTAAAGATATTCAACTGGCGAGTGGCGAGTTAACGGCTCACCTGTTGCCGGTCGAAGCCGAAACCGAGCATCCTCATCAGGAATTGCAGCTGGCAAGAGCCATGCTGGCGCAGGCGAAGAAGCCAATCCTCTATGTCGGCGGCGGTGTTGGCATGGCCGGCGCCGTTGAGGCACTGCGCGCTTTCGTTAAAGAGACCGGTATTCCAACAGTTGCTACGCTTAAGGGGTTGGGTACGCCCGATGCCGAAGACCCATGCTACCTGGGCATGTTAGGTATGCATGGTACCAAAGCCGCTAACTACGCGGTGCAACAGTGTGATTTGTTGATTGCCGTCGGTGCGCGCTTTGATGACCGTGTGACGGGCAAGTTAAACACCTTCGCTCCGCATGCCAGCGTGATCCATATGGACATTGACCCGGCTGAATTGAATAAACTGCGTCAGGCCCATGTGGCATTGCGCGGCGACCTGAATAAAATGCTGCCAGACTTATATCATCCGGCAGACATCAGCGCCTGGCGCGATCACGTCATCGCGATGAAAGCGGAAAACGGCTGGCGCTATGATCATCCAGGTGAAGCTATCTTTGCCCCATTGTTCCTGAAGCAGTTGTCCGATCGTAAACCCGCCAGCGCTATCGTCACCACTGACGTGGGCCAGCATCAGATGTGGGCCGCACAGCATATGCTCTTCAACCGCCCGGAGAACTTCATCACCTCCAGCGGGCTGGGCACGATGGGCTTTGGCCTGCCAGCCGCCGTCGGTGCGCAGGTTGCCCGCCCGAACGATACCGTTATCTGCGTTTCCGGCGATGGTTCATTCATGATGAACGTGCAGGAACTCGGCACCATTAAACGTAAGCAGCTGCCGGTCAAAATCGTGCTGATGGATAACCAGCGTTTGGGCATGGTTCGCCAGTGGCAGCAACTGTTCTTCTCCGAGCGCTACAGCGAAACCAATTTGTCCGACAATCCAGACTTCCTGACCCTGGCCAGCGCGTTTGATATCCCTGGCCAGCGCATTACCCGGAAAGACCAGGTCGACGCCGCATTAGACGCTTTACTGCACAGTGAAGGGCCATACATGCTCCACGTCGCCATCGACGAGCATGAAAACGTCTGGCCTTTGGTACCGCCTGGTGCCAGCAACGAAAATATGATGGAGAAAACCTCATGATGCAGCATCAATTGTCTATCGAAGCCCGCTTCAGACCCGAAATACTGGAACGGATATTGCGGGTTGTCAGACACCGTGGTTTTCAGGTGTGTGCGATGAATATGGCTTCCAGTAATAATACCGACAACATTAATATTGAAATGACCGTTGCCAGCCAGCGCTCAGTCGATTTACTGTCAACACAATTAAGCAAGCTGATGGATGTCGCGTGCGTCCAGATCCAACAACAGACAACACAACAGATCCGCGCCTGAGCGCGAAAGGAAAATAAGAATGACGAAGAAAGCTGACTTTATCTGGTTCAATGGCGAGATGGTTAAGTGGGAAGACGCGAAGGTCAGCGTGATGTCCCACGCACTGCACTACGGTACGTCTGTGTTTGAAGGCGTCCGCTGCTACGACTCGCACAAAGGCCCGGTAGTCTTCCGCCATCGTGAACATATGCAGCGCCTGCACGACTCTGCAAAAATTTATCGTTTCCCGGTCAGCCAGAGCGTTGATGAACTGATGGAAGCGTGCCGCGAAGTTCTGCGCGTCAACAAACTGAAAAGCGCTTATATCCGTCCGCTGGTCTTCGTTGGCGACGTGGGTCTGGGTGTTAACCCGCCAGAAGGCTTCAGCACCGATGTGATCATTGCCGCGTTCCCTTGGGGCGCGTACCTGGGTCCTGAAGCGCTGGAGCAGGGTATTGATGCCATGGTCTCCTCCTGGAACCGTGTGGCACCCAACACCATCCCAACTGCTGCGAAAGCGGGCGGTAACTACCTGTCCTCACTGCTGGTAGGCAGCGAAGCTCGCCGCCACGGCTATCAGGAAGGTATCGCTCTGGATACTCAGGGCTACATCTCTGAAGGTGCGGGTGAGAACCTGTTCGAAGTGAAAGAGGGCATTCTGTTTACCCCGCCATTCACCTCTTCAGCGCTGCCGGGCATTACGCGTGATGCGATCATCAAGCTGGCTAAAGACATGGGTATCGAAGTGCGTGAGCAGGTGCTGTCACGTGAATCTCTGTATCTGGCCGACGAAGTCTTCATGTCAGGTACGGCTGCTGAAATCACACCGGTTCGCAGCGTAGACGGTATCCAGGTAGGTGAAGGCAAGCGCGGTCCGGTTACTGCCCGCATTCAGTCCGCCTTCTTCGGCCTGTTCACTGGCGAAACAGAAGACAAATGGGGCTGGCTGGATTCGGTTAACCCATAATAAAAAAATACCTGAGCGGGCGTCATATGACGCCCGCGCACTATCTGATTTTGGAGTATGAGCATGCCTAAGTTACGTTCCGCTACCACCACACATGGCCGCAATATGGCCGGTGCCCGTGCCCTCTGGCGCGCCACTGGAATGACCGACGACGATTTCGGTAAGCCAATCATTGCGGTAGTTAACTCCTTTACCCAGTTCGTACCGGGCCACGTTCACCTGCGCGACATGGGGAAACTGGTCGCTGAGCAGATTGAAGCGTCCGGCGGCGTGGCAAAAGAGTTCAACACCATTGCGGTGGATGATGGGATCGCGATGGGGCATGGCGGCATGCTGTACTCCCTGCCGTCGCGTGAATTGATTGCAGACTCGGTCGAGTACATGGTGAATGCGCACTGTGCCGATGCGATGGTCTGTATCTCCAACTGCGACAAAATCACCCCGGGGATGCTGATGGCTTCCCTGCGTTTGAATATCCCCGTGATCTTCGTTTCTGGCGGCCCGATGGAAGCCGGTAAAACCAAGCTCTCTGACAAAATCATCAAGCTGGATCTGGTCGATGCCATGATCCAGGGCGCAAACCCGAACGTCAGCGATGCCGACAGCGAGCAGATCGAACGCTCCGCGTGCCCGACCTGTGGCTCCTGTTCCGGTATGTTTACCGCCAACTCGATGAACTGCCTGACCGAAGCGCTGGGCCTTTCCCAACCGGGTAACGGTTCACTGCTGGCGACTCACGCCGACCGTAAAGACCTGTTCCTGAATGCCGGTAAGCGCATTGTTGAACTGACCAAACGCTGGTATCAGCAGGATGATGAAAGCGCGCTGCCGCGTAACATCGCCAATAAAGCGGCTTTCGAGAACGCCATGACGTTGGATATCGCCATGGGCGGTTCCACCAACACCGTTCTGCACCTGCTGGCCGCTGCGCTGGAAGGTGATATCGACTTCAATATGTCAGATATCGACCGTCTGTCACGCAAAGTGCCACACCTGTGTAAAGTGGCGCCGAGCACCCCGAAATACCATATGGAAGATGTGCACCGCGCCGGTGGCGTATTCGGTATCCTCGGCGAATTAAGCCGTGCCGGCCTGATGGATCAAAGCGTCCGTAACGTGCTGGGTCTGACCCTGCAGGAAACGCTGGATCAGTACGACATCATGCTGACCAAAGATGAAGACGTGAAGAAAATGTTCCGTGCTGGCCCGGCCGGTATCCGCACCACGCAGGCGTTCTCTCAGGACTGCCGCTGGGAAACGCTGGATGACGATCGCAAAGAAGGCTGTATTCGTACGCGTGAATTCGCCTTCAGTCAGGACGGTGGTCTGGCCGTGCTGTACGGTAACCTCGCTGAAGATGGTTGCATCGTCAAAACGGCGGGCGTGGAAAAAGAGAGCCACACCTTCCGTGGTCCGGCCAAAGTTTACGAAAGCCAGGATGATGCCGTTGCGGCGATCCTGGGCGGCAAAGTGGTTGCCGGTGATGTGGTTGTAATCCGTTACGAAGGGCCTAAAGGCGGACCGGGCATGCAGGAAATGCTTTACCCGACCACCTATCTGAAATCGATGGGCCTCGGCAAAAGCTGTGCGCTGATCACCGATGGACGCTTCTCCGGCGGTACTTCCGGGCTGTCAATCGGCCATGCTTCACCAGAAGCGGCCAGCGGCGGAACCATTGCGCTGGTGAGAGACGGCGACATCATTGATATCGATATTCCTAATCGCGGCATCAAGGTTGATGTGCCAGATAACGTGCTGCATGCCCGTCGCGAAGAAGAAGAAGCCCGCGGTAGCGAGGCCTACACGCCACATGGTCGTGTGCGTGAAGTTTCCTATGCCCTGCGCGCTTATGCCTTACTGGCAACCAGTGCGGACAAAGGCGCTGTGCGTGACAAGAGCAAGCTGGGAGGCTAACAACGATGGCTGAGTCTCAACCGTTACCCGACGAGCCATGCGGCGCGGAGTATCTGCGGGCGGTTCTCCGCTCGCCGGTCTACGAAGTGGCGCAGGTGACCCCGTTGCAGAAGATGGAGAAGATCTCATCCCGTCTGGGCAACACCATTTTGGTCAAGCGTGAAGATCGTCAGCCGGTGCACAGCTTCAAGCTGCGCGGGGCTTACGCGATGATCGCAACGTTGAATGAAGAGCAGAAAGCGCGCGGGGTGATTACCGCCTCCGCCGGCAATCATGCTCAGGGCGTGGCGTTATCGGCATCAAAGTTAGGGATTGCTTCCCTGATTGTGATGCCAGTGACTACCGCAGATATCAAAGTGGATGCGGTGCGGGCGTTTGGCGGTGAGGCTTACCTGTTTGGTGCCAACTTTGACGAAGCGAAAGCCAAGGCCATCGAACTGGCCGAGCAGAAGGGCTACACCTTTGTGCCGCCATTCGATCACCCGATGGTGATCGCCGGACAGGGTACGCTGGCGATGGAGCTGCTTCAGCAGGATGCGCATCTTGACCGCGTGTTCGTGCCCGTTGGCGGCGGCGGTCTGGCAGCAGGTGTTGCCGTGCTGATTAAACAGCTGATGCCGCAGATCAAAGTGATCGCGGTGGAAGCAGAAGATTCGGCCTGTCTGAAGGCGGCGCTCGACGCGGGTCATCCTGTCGATCTGGCTCGCGTGGGGGGCTTTGCTGAAGGTGTGGCGGTCAAACGCATCGGCAATGAAACCTTCCGTCTGTGCCAGGAGTATCTCGACGACATCATCACCGTCGACAGCGATGCGATATGTGCGGCGATGAAGGATTTATTTGAGGATGTTCGCGCCGTTGCCGAGCCTTCCGGGGCGCTGGCACTGGCCGGCATGAAAAAGTATATCCAACAGCACCAGATCAAAGGGGAACGTCTGGCACACGTGCTCTCTGGCGCAAACGTCAACTTCCACGGTCTGCGATATGTCTCGGAGCGTTGTGAGTTGGGTGAACAGCGCGAGGCATTGCTGGCGGTCACCATTCCGGAGCAGAAAGGCAGCTTCCTGAAGTTTTGCCAACTGCTTGGCGGTCGCTCGGTCACCGAGTTTAACTATCGCTATGCGAATGCCGATAACGCCTGCATTTTTGTTGGCGTGCGGCTGACGCGTGGGCTTGAAGAGCGCAGCGAAATCCTGCAACTGTTGCAAGAGGGCGGCTATAAAGTTGTCGACCTGTCCGACGATGAAATGGCCAAGCTGCACGTGCGTTATATGGTCGGCGGACGCCCTTCAAAACCGCTGCGTGAGCGGTTGTTCAGCTTTGAGTTCCCTGAAGCGCCGGGCGCATTACTGCGCTTCCTGCAAACGCTGGGCACACACTGGAATATTTCGTTGTTCCATTATCGTAGCCACGGCACTGACTATGGTCGGGTGCTGGCAGGCTTTGAGCTCAGCGACAGCGAGCCCCAGTTTGAAGAGCACCTGGCCGAGCTGGGCTATGATTTCCATGATGAAAGTAACAACCCGGCCTTCAGCTTCTTCCTCGCAGGCTAGTTACATCAGTGCCCAAAACGCATCGATAAGCGGCTCATTGAGCCGCTTTTTTTGTACGCAAACGCCCAGTTCGAACGGTGCGACCATCTCCACGTTATCCAGCTCAAGAATACGATTGCGCACGGACTCCGGACTGTTCTCCAGCACTACATCCGGCAGCAAAGCAATGCCACAGCCCAGCGCAACCATCGACACAATCGCTTCGTGACCGGCCACCGTGGCGTAAATCAACGGATTAGGAATGCGGCGGCGGCGGAACCATAAATCAATGCGCTGCCGGGCAGGACCCTGATCGGGCAAAATAAACGGGATCTCTGACCAGTCCGGCTCAGGTTCTGTGGCCTGAGTCCGGACCGGGCAGGGCAACGCCGGGGCAATCAACACCAGCGGGATCAGTCCGATCGGCGTAAAACCAATACTGGCCGGCAGGGTTTCCGGCCGTCCTGCAATGGCAATATCAGCCTCTGTGCTCTGCACTTTCTCCACCGCGTCCGCGGCATCCCCGGTTGTCAGCTTAATTTCTACCAGCGGATGTTCAGCACGGAAGCGATCCAGAATCGGGGGCAAGTGGCTGTACGCCGCGGTCACGGAACAAAAAAGGCGTAGCTCACCGCTGAGTGATGGACCATTCTGCCCAATGGAATGCAGCAGATGTTGATACTGCAACAGCGTATGCTGGGCGAACTGGCGCAGCTGCTCACCTGCATCGGTCAGGGTGACCGTACGGTTATCCCGCAGGAACAAAGCCTGGCCGAGGTCTTCTTCCAGCCGCTGAATTTGTCGGGATAAGGTGGAAGGACTGACGTGCATCGCCCTTGCGCTGCGGCCAAAATGCCGGCTTTCGGCCAGATGAAGGAACAGTTTCAGATCGCGTAAGTCCATATAATTCAGGCCTCAATTTCACGTTGCAGTTTTTGCAATGTCACGTTGTTAATATATCAATTTAAGCAATGCATTTCCTGTCATATGATAAGGTTTATACAGGGTAAGCGCGAAAGGCGTTCCCTCCTTATTAAAAGACCCAAACAACCCTATACGGAGTTTCCATGGCTAACTATTTCAACACTTTGAACCTGCGCAACCAGTTGGCGCAATTAGGTAAATGCCGCTTCATGTCCCGTGAAGAATTTGCTGATGAAGCAAGCTACCTGAAAGGCAAAAAAGTCGTCATCGTTGGTTGTGGTGCTCAGGGCCTGAACCAGGGTCTGAACATGCGTGACTCCGGTCTGGATATTGCTTACGCCCTGCGTGCAGAAGCGATTGCTGAGAAGCGTGCTTCATGGCGTAAAGCGACCGAAAACGGCTTCAAAGTGGGAACCTACGAAGAGCTGATCCCGCAGGCCGACCTGGTCGTTAACCTGACGCCAGACAAGCAGCACACCTCTGTTGTTCAGGCTGTTCAGCCGCTGATGAAAGATGGCGCGGCGCTGGGTTACTCACACGGCTTCAACATCGTTGAAGTGGGCGAGCAGGTTCGTAAAGACATTACTGTAGTGATGGTTGCGCCGAAATGTCCGGGCACTGAAGTCCGTGAAGAGTACAAGCGTGGCTTCGGTGTTCCAACGCTGATTGCGGTTCACCCGGAAAACGATCCGAAAGGCGAAGGCATGGCGATTGCTAAAGCCTGGGCCGCTGCAACAGGTGGTCACCGTGCCGGTGTTCTGGAATCTTCCTTCGTTGCTGAAGTGAAATCTGACCTGATGGGCGAGCAGACAATTCTGTGCGGTATGCTGCAGGCGGGTTCACTGCTGTGCTTCGACAAGCTGGTGGCAGAAGGGACTGACCCGGCCTATGCCGAGAAACTGATTCAGTTCGGTTGGGAAACCGTGACCGAAGCGCTGAAGCAGGGCGGCATCACGCTGATGATGGATCGTCTGTCTAACCCAGCGAAAGTGCGTGCTTACGCGCTGTCTGAGCAGCTGAAAACCATCATGGCGCCACTGTTCCAGAAGCACATGGATGACATCATCTCCGGTGAATTCTCTTCCGGCATGATGGCTGACTGGGCGAACGACGATAAGAAACTGCTGGGCTGGCGTGAAGAGACCGGTAAAACGGCCTTCGAAACGGCTTCACAGTTCGAAGGTAAAATTGCAGAGCAGACGTACTTTGATGAAGGCGTGGTGATGATCGCGATGGTCAAAGCAGGCGTTGAGCTGGCATTTGAAACCATGGTTGATGCCGGCATTATCGAAGAATCAGCTTACTACGAATCTCTGCACGAGCTGCCGTTGATCGCGAACACCATCGCGCGTAAGCGTCTGTATGAAATGAACGTGGTGATCTCTGACACGGCGGAATACGGTAACTATCTGTTCTCTTACGCGGCAGTTCCGCTGCTGAAAGAGTTTATGACTACCCTGCAGGCCGGCGATCTGGGCAAATCACAGGCGACCTCTACCGCCATCGACAACGCTCAGCTGCGTGATGTTAACGAAGCCATTCGTCACCATCCAATCGAAGCCGTTGGTAGCAAACTGCGTGGCTACATGACTGACATGAAGCGTATTGCCGTTGCCGGTTAATGCCTGACTGACGGGCTGGTTTCACTGGCCCGAAAGCAAAAAAAAGAGCGGAATCCGCTCTTTTTTTTCGTCCGTCATCCGGCAATCAGTTGCGGTACAACACCTTGATGATGTGGTAACCGAACTGGGTATGCAGAGGACCATAGGGCACGATAAGTGGGCAGGAGAACACCACTTTATCAAACGCCGGCACCATTGCGCCCTGTTTGAACTCGCCTAAATGGCCGCCTTTTTTGCCCGATGGGCAGGTGGAATGCTTCTTGGCCAGCTTTTCAAAGTCTGCGCCTTTTTCCAGCTCAGCCAGAATATCCTGAGCCAGTTTTTCTTCCTTAACAAGGATATGGAGTGCTGCTGCGGTTTTTGCCATGATCGTACCTTGAGTCGTATGGATGCTGCTGGCTATACTACCACGCTGAATTTCTCTTTCCTTCTGTCTTTTCATCGAGCGACTTTCCTATGCGTCTGAATCCTGGCCAACAACATGCCGTCGAATTTGTTACCGGGCCCTGCCTGGTGCTGGCGGGTGCGGGGTCGGGCAAAACACGCGTGATCACCAATAAAATCGCCCATCTGATCCGTGAATGCGGCTATCAGGCGCGCCATATTGCCGCGGTAACCTTTACCAACAAGGCCTCGCGCGAGATGAAAGAGCGTGTGGCGCAAACGCTCGGGCGCAAAGAAGCGCGTGGGCTGATGATTTCCACCTTCCACACCCTGGGGCTGGAGATCATCAAGCGCGAGTATGCCGCGTTGGGTATGAAGTCGAACTTTTCGCTATTTGACGATCAGGATCAGCTGGCTTTGCTGAAGGATCTGACCGAAGAGTGGCTGGAAAATGACAAGACCTTGCTGCAACAGCTGATCTCCACGATCTCCAACTGGAAGAACGATCTGATGGATCCCTCCCGTGCGGCGGCGGGTGCCGTGTCGGAGCGGGATAAGCTTTTCGCCCACTGTTATGGCCTTTACGACAAACATCTGAAGTCCTGCAACGTGCTCGACTTTGATGATTTGATTTTGCTGCCGACCCTGCTTTTCCAGCGCAATCAGGAAGTGCTGGAGCGCTGGCAACAACGCATCCGTTACCTACTGGTGGATGAATATCAGGATACCAACACCAGCCAGTATGAACTGGTGAAGCTGCTGGTGGGCGCACGCGCGCGTTTTACCGTGGTAGGCGATGACGATCAGTCGATCTACTCCTGGCGCGGCGCGCGGCCGCAAAACCTGGTGCTGCTTAACGAGGATTTCCCGGCGTTGCAGGTCATCAAGCTGGAACAGAATTACCGCTCCACCGAGCGCATCCTGAAAGCCGCCAATATTCTGATCGCCAACAATCCGCATGTGTTTGAGAAACGCCTTTTCTCCGAACTGGGTTATGGCGCAGAGCTGAAAGTCGTCACCGCCAACAACGAAGATCATGAGGCGGAGCGGACGATTGGTGAACTGATTGCCCATCACTTTATCAATAAGACCCAGTACAAGGATTACGCGATCCTCTACCGTGGCAACCATCAGTCGCGCGTATTCGAAAAAATGCTGATGCAGAACCGCATTCCTTACCGCATCTCTGGGGGAACCTCTTTCTTCTCCCGACCGGAGATCAAGGATCTGCTGGCGTATCTACGCGTGCTGACCAATCCCAATGATGACAGCGCATTTATGCGCATTGTGAATACGCCCCGCCGTGAAATTGGCTCGGCGACGTTGCAGAAGCTGGGCGAGTGGGCGATGCAGCGCAACAAGAGTTTGTTTACCGCCAGCTTCGATATGGGGCTTGAGCAGACATTGTCAGGACGTGGGCTGGAATCGCTACAGCGGTTCACGTTCTGGCTGCAGGACGTCGCACAGTTGGCTGAACGTGAGCCGGTCGCCGCCGTTCGCGATCTGATCCGCGGTATCGACTATGAAAGCTGGCTGTTTGAAACCTCTGCCAGCCCAAAAGCGGCCGAAATGCGGATGAAAAACGTCAATACGCTGTTCCAGTGGATGACAGAAATGCTGGAGGGCAGCGATATCGATGAGGCGATGACGCTGACGCAGGTTGTCACCCGGTTTACGCTGCGCGATATGATGGAGCGCGGCGAAAGCGAGGAAGATATGGATCAGGTTCAGTTAATGACGCTGCACGCGTCGAAGGGTCTGGAATTCCCCTACGTCTACCTGGTCGGGATGGAAGAAGGGCTGTTGCCCCATCAAAGCAGCATTGATGAGAACAACGTCGAAGAAGAGCGTCGGCTGGCCTACGTGGGCATCACCCGCGCCCGCAAAGAGCTGACCTTCACCTTATGCCGCGAACGTCGGCAATATGGCGAAACCATCCGACCTGAACCGAGCCGCTTCCTGATGGAGCTGCCGCAGGATGATTTGAAATGGGAAACCGAGCGCAAAGTGGTCAGCGCCGAAGAGCGGATGCAGACCGGACAAAGCCGCGTCGCCAATCTGAAGGCGATGCTCGACAAGGCGAAAGGGAAGTAGAATCACTGAGCGGTTAAAAATGAAAAAGGGGCTGAATCAGCCCCTTTTTACTGCCTGTCGGTCAGCCGATGGTCAGCGGCCAGTGAACATAGCTCTGCCAGTGGCATTCTTGCTCCAGCAGCTCCGCACGAAGCGGATGCGCTTCCAGCCAGCCAGCGGGCAGCGTCACATGCAACGCATCGTCATCGGCATGAAGCCGAACCGCAGGAAGCGTATCGTCACGTCGACGGCTGGAGAAAATGATCGCCAGACGCAGCAAACGACAGAGTCGTTCAGCCATTCGCGGCGGGATGGCATTTTGCTGGCTTAATACCGCCAGATCGATGCTGTTGACCTGATTTTGCAGCAAGGTTGCCAGCAGTTTTTTCTGTGCGGGAGTAAAGCCGGGAAGGTCGAGATGGCGGATCAGATAGGCAGCGTGTTGCGGAGCCTGTTTGAAATCGACGCTGAGACCGATTTCGTGCATCAGGCAGGCACTGTCCAGCAGATCCCGACATCGATCGTCCAGTTTCCAGCTGTGGCTGACCTGGCGGGCGAAACTTTCTGCCAGATTGCGCACGCGGTCGGCTTGCTCGGCATCAATAGTGAAACGACGCTGGATATTTTTCAGCGTGCGGCTGCGAATATCACGATCGATCGGCAAATGAAGCATGCCATAAACCAGGCCTTCACGCAGTGCACCGCCCGCCAGCGTCATGCTGTGGATATTCAGCTCGGTGAAAATAGCGATCAGAATCGACAGACCGCTTGGAAACACCAGCGCGCGCTCCAGCGTCAGCCCTTCGATCTCCAGCTCTTCCAGCTTGCCGCACTGAATCGCCCGCTGCTTCAACTGCTGCAGCTTGCTCAGGGTGATGCGTTCATCCATGCCCTGCGCCATCATAATTTCCTGCAACGCCTGTACGGTGCCAGAAGCCCCCACACAGACCTGCCAGCCGTGCTCACGTAGCTCAGCAGCAATCGGGCGGATCATCGCACGAGCGGCAAGTTCTGCCTGTTCAAAATTGGCTTTCGCCAGATGACGATCGCCAAAATAGCGCTCAAGCCAGGTGACACATCCCATCGACAGGCTGAAAAGGGAGGTGGTTTGCGAACCGCTTCCGGTTACCAGCTCCGTACTGCCGCCGCCAATGTCCACCACCAGACGCTTATCGGATCCGCCGGTGGTATGCGCAACGCCCTGATATATCAGGCGTGCTTCTTCCTCGCCGCTGATGACATTCACCGGGCAGCCAAGAATGTGTTGGGCGGTTTGCAGGAAGGTGCCGGCATTCGACGCCAGCCGCAGCGTGGCGGTGGCGACGACGCGAATTTGCTCAGCAGGAATGTCCTGCAACTGCTCTGAGAACAGCCGCAGACACTGCCAGCCGCGCTCCATCGCTTCATCGGAAAGATGGTTTTCGCTATCGAGGCCGGCGGCCAGACGCACTTTGCGCTTGATGCGCGCTACGGTCTGGATATTTCCAGCCACCTCGCGCACCACCAACATATGAAAACTGTTCGATCCCAGATCGATAGCAGCATAAAGTGATGACGCGCTCAGCATGGCTGTTTTAACCTGAACGTTTACGGTTATTGTTGCGTGGTGCACTGCTGCGGCGATTGTTGTTGCCGCCACGACGTGGACCATTGCCAGAACGATGACGTGTTAAACGCTTCGGTGGCGGCAGATCGGTCATCAGCGCATCACTGTTATAGCGGCTCACGGTAATGCTGTGGCCAATATACTCTTCGATAGCAGGCAGATTCAGCGCGTACTCTTCGCACGCCAGGCTGATGGAATGTCCATTGGCGCCAGCGCGTCCGGTACGACCAATACGGTGCACATAGTCTTCACGGTCATCCGGCAGGTCATAGTTGAACACGTGAGTTACCGCAGGGATATGCAGGCCACGCGCGGCAACGTCGGTGGCGACCAGGATATCAACATCACCTTTAGTGAAGTCATCCAGAATACGCAGACGTTTCTTCTGTGCCACATCGCCGGTCAACAGCCCAACACGGTGTCCATCTGCTGCCAGGTGGCCCCAGACATCTTCACAACGGTGCTTGGTGTTCGCGAAGATGATGGCACGATCTGGCCACTCTTCTTCCAGCAAAGTTTGCAGCAGGCGCATCTTCTCTTCATTAGAAGGATAGAAAAGTTCTTCTTTAATGCGGTGGCCGGTTTTCTGCTCGGGTTCCACTTCTACATATTCCGCGTTGTTCATGTTTTCGAACGCCAGTTCGCGAACACGGAAAGAGAGGGTCGCGGAGAACAGCATATTCAGACGCTGATTTGCCGCAGGCATCCGGCGGAACAGCCAACGAATATCTTTAATAAAGCCGAGATCGAACATGCGATCCGCTTCATCGAGCACAACCACCTGAATGGCGCCGAGGTTAACGTGATTTTGCTTGGTATAGTCAATCAGTCGGCCAGTGGTGCCGATTAAAATATCGACACCGCTTTCCAGCACTTTCAGCTGCTTATCGTAGCCGTCACCGCCATAAGCAAGCCCAAGCTTGAGACCGGTTGCCTGCGTCAGCGGTTCAGCATCAGCGTGGATCTGTACGGCTAATTCGCGCGTAGGGGCCAGGATCAGCGCACGTGGCTGATTCACCTGACGGCCTTCTGGCGCAGGGTTAGAAAGAAGATGATGGAACGTTGACGTCAGGAACGCCATCGTTTTTCCGGTACCGGTTTGCGCCTGTCCCGCTACATCACGCCCTGAGAGCGTGAAAGGCAATGCCAGCGCCTGAATCGGCGTGCAGTTATGAAAGCCTTTAGTTTCAAGGGCTTCAATCACCTGAGGGTGCAGGGCGAAGTCGGAAAACTTCTGTTCGGTTAAGTGTGTTTTGCTCATAGTGTGGTAGAATATCAGCTTACTATTGCTTTACGAAAGCGTATCCGGTGAAATAAAGTCAACCTAAGTTGGCAGATTTTACGCCAACCAGCCAGGCATAATCTTTTGGAGTAAGACATGAGCAGCGATAAAATTGTTCACCTGACCGACGACAGCTTCGATTCCGACGTATTAAAAGCAGAAGGTTTGACGCTGGTCGACTTCTGGGCAGAGTGGTGTGGTCCTTGTAAAATGATCGCCCCAATCCTCGATGAAGTCGCCGAAGAGTACGACGGCAAGCTGACAATCGCGAAACTGAATATCGACGATAATCCGGGCACCGCGCCTAAATACGGTATTCGTGGTATTCCTACTTTGCTGCTGTTCAAAAACGGCGAAGTCGCGGCGACTAAAGTTGGCGCCCTTTCAAAAGGCCAGCTCAAAGAGTTCCTTAACGCGAACCTGGGCTAACAGCCTGTCCGGCGCCAGGTCTGAGGGGGTTTATTTGCCCTCAGACCTGGCGCCTGGCATATTTTTAGTCAGCTGCTAGACGTTTCACATCAGTCGTGCTAAGTTGTTTTTACTGCACTACGAACTTACCTGTAGTTTGAATCTTAGATTTATTCCTTGTTGAACGCCTAATCATCTTCTCCTTATGGGCATTCAGCAATCTGACGGTTAGCATCATCAGAATTTCCGGCGTCTTGTCCTTACCGTCTCCTCGTCTCAGATTTGCGTTTTCCTGCACGTGATCATCGAGCGGATCCTGACAAGAGTGCCATTAACAGGCATGGATTTTTCGCCATACCACTTACGACAATCATTCCGAGATTTACCCCGAGTTTAAGAACCCACCATTATGAATCTTACCGAATTAAAAAATACGCCGGTTTCTGACCTGATTACACTCGGCGAAAACATGGGGCTTGAAAACCAGGCTCGTATGCGCAAACAGGACATTATCTTCTCCATCCTGAAGCAGCATGCAAAAAGCGGCGAAGACATCTTCGGCGACGGCGTACTGGAAATTTTGCAGGATGGCTTTGGATTCCTCCGTTCTGGAGACAGTTCCTACCTCGCCGGCCCTGATGATATCTACGTTTCCCCTAGCCAAATCCGCCGCTTCAACCTCCGCACAGGTGACACCATTTCCGGCAAGATCCGCCCGCCGAAAGAAGGTGAGCGTTATTTCGCCCTGCTGAAAGTTAATGAAGTTAACTACGACAAACCCGAAAACGCCCGCAACAAAATCCTGTTCGAAAACTTAACCCCGCTGCATGCAAACTCTCGTCTGCGTATGGAACGTGGTAACGGTTCGACCGAGGATTTGACCGCTCGCGTACTGGACCTGGCCTCGCCAATTGGTCGTGGTCAGCGTGGTCTGATCGTTGCACCACCAAAAGCCGGTAAAACCATGCTGCTGCAGAACATCGCCACCAGCATTGCTTACAACCACCCAGACTGCGTACTGATGGTACTGCTGATTGACGAGCGTCCGGAAGAAGTGACCGAGATGCAGCGTCTGGTGAAAGGCGAAGTGATTGCATCTACCTTCGATGAGCCAGCATCCCGCCACGTGCAGGTTGCCGAAATGGTTATCGAGAAGGCCAAGCGCCTGGTTGAGCACAAGAAAGACGTGATCATCCTGCTGGACTCCATTACCCGTCTGGCGCGTGCTTACAACACCGTAGTTCCTGCTTCAGGTAAAGTCCTGACCGGTGGTGTTGATGCCAACGCCCTGCACCGTCCAAAGCGTTTCTTCGGTGCTGCACGTAACGTAGAGGAGGGCGGAAGCCTGACAATCATCGCCACCGCACTGGTTGATACCGGTTCGAAGATGGACGAAGTGATCTACGAAGAATTTAAAGGTACAGGCAACATGGAACTGCATCTGGCGCGTAAAATCGCTGAGAAGCGTGTGTTCCCTGCTATCGACTACAACCGTTCCGGTACGCGTAAAGAAGAGCTGCTTACCAGCTCGGAAGAACTGCAGAAGATGTGGATCCTGCGCAAAATCATCCATCCAATGGGTGAAATTGACGCGATGGAGTTCCTCATCAACAAGTTGGCAATGACCAAAACCAACGATGAGTTCTTCGACATGATGAAACGCTCTTAAGGCGACTCATCGGGCTGTAACGTTCAGGTTCAGCCAGGCTGAACCTGCTCTTTCTGGCCTTTTCGTGTGGATCGGGCTGTTCGCGACAGCAAAAAAATAAGAAAACTCGGGGAACGCCACGCTCAGACGTGGCGTTTTTCGTTTATGGGCTATACGATATTCAGCAACTGGAGAATTAAACCAAAAGGTGCGGTTAGCAAAAAAGGGACTTTAAGCCGTTTTATGCTCATCACGCACAACAGAAATCAGAATTAAACGGATGTTAATGGCACATAAAATGCTTATAACACTGCGAGATTCTTTGCAGAGAGCTGGTTAATGTGAATTTACTCAATATGAGTACTGAGCTTGCTTTAATATTTGTCTTTTCGATGGTTTTCCTCTTTTTTGCCCGTAAAGCAGCTAAAAAGGTTGGTCTGGTAGACAAGCCTAACTACCGTAAGCGCCACCAGGGTGTGGTTCCTTTGGTGGGCGGCATCTCTGTTTTTGCCGGGACCTGCTTTGGCTTTGCCATCACTAACTTCTACATTCCCCACGCTCTGCTCTATCTTTGCTGCGCTGGCATGTTGGTCCTGATCGGTGCCCTCGACGACCGTTGGGATATCAGCGTCAAAATTCGTGCTATTGTCCAGGCCATTGTTGCCGTGCTGATGATGAGCATGGGTAAGCTTTACTTGCTCAGCCTGGGATACATCTTTGGTCCCTGGGAACTGATTGTTGGTCCCTTTGGTTATGTCCTTACCCTGTTTGCCGTCTGGGCAGCGATCAACGCCTTTAATATGGTGGATGGCATAGACGGACTGTTGGGTGGGCTGTCCTGCGTCACTTTCCTCGCGATGGGTATCATCCTGTTACTGGATGGCCAGCAGAGCCTGGCAATGTGGTGCTTCATCATGATTGTCGCCATCGTGCCCTATATCTTGTTGAACCTGGGCGTGTTCGGTCGCCGCTATAAAGTGTTTATGGGCGATGCGGGAAGTACGCTGATTGGGTTCACTATCATCTGGATCCTGCTCGAGGCGACACAGGGTCAGTATCACCCTATCACCCCGGTCACCGCGCTCTGGCTGATTGCTATCCCGTTGATGGACATGGTTGCTATTATGTACCGCCGCCTGAGTAAAGGGATGAGCCCGTTTTCCGCCGATCGGCAGCATATTCACCACCTGATTATGCGCGCCGGGTTCACCTCCAGGCAGGCGTGTTTCCTGATTACGCTGGCGGCAGCGTTGCTGGCTGCGGTGGGCGTGTTGGGCGAGTCGCTGAGTTTTATCCCTGACTGGGCGATGCTGGTGCTGTTCCTGCTGGCCTTTATGCTTTACGGCTACTGCATCAAGCGGGCATGGCGAGTGGCCAGAATGATCAAACGCTTCAAAAGACGCTTACGGCAGACACAGTAAAGCGCTTATTACCTCTGAAAAGCTGACCCTGATAACAAGGAATATGAAGTATGACGCATCCTGACGTTACCCATAACGAGCTGGATATTCGCGGGCTTTGCTGCACCTTATGGCAGGGTAAAAAATGGATTGCGGGCGTGGCGCTGGTGTTTGTCCTGCTTGCCTGGATCGGGTCACTGTTGGTGACGCCGCAATGGAGTACCACAGCGGTTACCGATCGTCCGACGGTCAACATGCTGAGCAGCTACTATTCGCAACAGCAATTCCTGAATAATCTGGATCTGCGCGCCAGTCAGTCTGCGGATACCCCTCCTTCGGTGATGGCTGAGGCCTACCAGGAGTTTGTGATGCAACTGTCTGCCTATGACACCCGTCGCGAATTCTGGCTGCAAACGGACTATTACAAGCAGCGGCAGCATGGCAACAACCGTGATGACGCAGTGTTGTTAGACGAGCTGATTGCCAACATTCAGTATCAGCCGGCGGATGCCGCTAAAAACCTCAATGATTCCGTGCGTCTGGTCGCTGAGACGTCGAAAGATGCCAATACGCTGTTACGCCAGTATGTGGCTTTCGCCAGCCAGCGTGCGGCCACGCACCTAAATGAAGAGCTGACCGGTGCCTGGGCAGCCAGAACCATCCAGATGAAAGCACAGGTTAAAAGGCAGGAAGCCGTCGCGAAAGCGATCTACGATCGTCAGGTGAACAGTGTTCAGCAGGCGTTGAAAATTGCCCAACAGCAGGGTTTTGAACAGGCCAAAACGGATACCCCTTCCGAACAGCTGCCCGATTCTGAACTGTTCCTGTTAGGTCGCCCGCTGCTGCAGGCCAGGCTGGAAAATCTGCAGGCGACCGGACCGGGTTACGATCTGGACTATGATCAAAACAAAGCCATGTTGTCGACCCTGAATGTCGGGCCAACATTGGTGACTACTTTCCAGACTTACCGCTATCTGCGTACACCGGAGGAGCCGGTGAAACGCGACAGCCCTCGTCGCCTGTTTTTGATGATTATGTGGGGCGCTGTGGGTGCCTTAATTGGGGCAGGGATTGCACTGGCACGCCGACCGCGCTAACCGCGGCTGGCCTGTTGTTATCAGACAGATGAACGAAAGAGAGTCACTGTGAAAGTATTAACAGTTTTTGGCACGCGCCCTGAAGCGATAAAAATGGCGCCGCTGGTCCATGCGCTGGCGCAGGATAGCGAGATTGACGCTCGCCTGTGCGTCACCGCACAGCATCGTGAGATGCTGGATCAGGTGCTGCAACTGTTCGCCATCGTTCCGGATTATGATCTGAATATCATGAGTCCGGGTCAGGGACTGACTGAAATCACCAGCCGGATTCTGGAAGGATTAAAGGCCGTATTCGCTGAATTCAAACCGGATGTGGTGCTGGTCCATGGCGATACCACCACGACCTTTGCTGCCAGCCTGGCGGCATTCTATCACCGCATCCCCGTTGGCCACGTTGAGGCTGGTCTGCGCACCGGCGACCTCTATTCTCCGTGGCCGGAAGAAGCTAACCGCACGCTGACCGGTCACCTTGCCACCTGGCATTTCACCCCGACGGAAAATGCCCGTCAGAACCTGCTGAAAGAAAACCTGCGCAGTGACCGGATGTTCGTCACCGGCAACTCGGTGATTGATGCGCTGTTCTGGGTAAGAGATCGGGTGTTGGGTGATACAGGACTACGGGAAGGCCTGGCTTCGCGCTATCCGTTCCTTGATTCAGACAAAAAAATGATTCTGGTCACTGGCCACCGACGCGAGAGTTTTGGTGGCGGTTTTGAACGCATTTGTAGCGCGCTGGCTGAAATTGCCCGCCTGCATCCTGATGTTCAGATTGTTTATCCTGTTCACCTGAATCCCAACGTCAGCGAGCCGGTAAACCGTATCCTGAGCGGCATCGACAATATCTTCCTGATTGAACCTCAGGAGTACCTGCCTTTTGTCTGGCTGATGGTGCGTTCCTGGCTAATCCTGACGGATTCCGGCGGTATTCAGGAAGAAGCGCCGTCATTGGGTAAACCGGTGCTGGTGATGCGCGAAACCACCGAGCGGCCAGAAGCGGTTGCGGCGGGAACGGTCAAGCTGGTGGGCACAGACGTACAGAAGATAGTTGGTGAGGCCACGCGCCTGCTGACGGATGAAGACGCTTATCAATCCATGAGCCGTGCCCATAACCCTTATGGTGACGGCCTGGCCTGCGAACGTATTGTGCAGGCACTAAAAAATAATCGGGTTACGTTATGATTTTCAATACCATTTCCATTATCGGCCTGGGCTACATTGGCCTGCCAACCGCAGCGGCATTTGCCTCACGGCAGAAGAAGGTCATTGGCATCGACATCAATGCGCACGCTGTTGAGACCATCAATCGCGGTGAGATCCACATCGTTGAGCCAGACCTCGACCGGGTTGTGAAGACCGCCGTTGAACAAGGTTACCTGCGCGCGGCAACCCAACCTGAAGAGGCCGATGCCTTTCTGATTGCTGTCCCAACACCGTTTAAAGACGATCATCAGCCCGATCTCAGCTGGGTGAAAGCGGCCGCTGAATCCATCGCGCCGGTGTTGAAGAAAGGGGACTTAGTGATCCTCGAATCGACCTCTCCGGTGGGTGCCACCGAGCAAATGGCGGCCTGGCTGGCGACAGCTCGTGAAGACCTGAGCTTCCCGCAACAGGTTGGTGAAGCGGCTGATGTGCATATTGCCTATTGTCCTGAGCGTGTTCTGCCGGGCAAGGTGATGGTCGAACTGTTCAAAAACGATCGGGTGATTGGCGGGATGACGCCAGCCTGCTCGCAGCTTGCCTGTGACCTGTACAATATCTTTCTTGAAGGTGAGTGCGTGGTCACCAACTCCCGCACTGCCGAAATGTGTAAGCTGACCGAAAACAGCTTCCGGGACGTCAACATCGCCTTTGCCAACGAGCTGTCGTTGATTTGTGCCGATCAGGGGATCAACGTCTGGGAACTGATTAGCCTGGCGAACCGCCATCCGCGGGTGAATATCCTGCAGCCCGGCCCTGGCGTTGGCGGCCACTGCATCGCCGTCGATCCCTGGTTTATCGTGGCGCAAAACCCGGTACAGGCGCGATTGATCCGCACCGCGCGTGAAGTGAATGACAGCAAACCGCTGTGGGTCCTTGAGCAGGTAAAAAAGGCATTAGCCGAGAGTCTGACCACCAGCGACAAGCGCGCCAGTGAGCTGACGATTGCCTGCTTTGGCCTGGCGTTTAAACCGGATATTGACGATCTGCGTGAAAGCCCGGCTATGCACGTGGCTGAAATGATCGCGGACTGGCATTCCGGCACCACGTTAGTGGTGGAACCGAACATTCACCAGCTTCCGGAGAAACTGGCCGGTAAAGCTGAGCTGGTTGGGCTGCATCACGCCCTGAAGCAGGCTGATGTGCTGGTGATGCTGGTCGATCACGCGCAGTTCAAAGCGATGGATGCGACACAAATCCACGCTCATCAGAGAGTGGATACCAAAGGAGTCTGGCAATGAGTGCCAGCAGCCAGCCTGCGCTTATGCCATCGGTAGCCCTCAACCCGCTGAGTTGGGAAAATACCTTCTTTGGCGTGAACAGTGGCTTGCTCTCATTTGAGGCGAATGGGTCGCCATTAACTGACGCGCTGTTTGCCGGCTACGATCTCGTTCAGGCGAAGGTGTTGTCGCAGCAGACCGCCGAGCTGGACGCGCTCAGCGCGCTGGGTTTTAAGCTGGTGGAAGGGGAAGCCGACTTTGTGCTGGGCATTGCCTCTGCAAGCCGCCCTGAAGGGATCCGGATTGCCAGAAAAGAGCATATTCCTGCCTTACGCGAAGCGGCAAGCGGCGCGTTTGCGCAAAGTCGCTTCCGTGCGCCCTGGTATCAGCCCGGTGACAGCGGCCGTTTCTATGCTCAGTGGATTGAAAACGCGGTGCTTGGCACCTTTGATCATCAATGCCTGCTTGCTATCAATGAGCAGGGCGATCTGCAGGGGTTTATCTCCCTACGTGAACTGTCGGATGGCAGTGCGCGCATCGGGCTGCTGGCGACGTTACCGGAAGCTCAGGGATTAGGAGTGGGACAGCGCATGATCGAAGCGGCGTCCGACTGGTGTCGCGCGCGACGCCTGACTCGTCTGCATGTGGCAACTCAACTGGGCAACTTACCCGCGCTCAGACTCTATCATCGCTGTGGGGGTGTTATAGAACGCACCGCTTACTGGCTCTACAGGTAACATTATGATCCCATTTAACGCACCACCGATCGTGGGAACCGAACTCGACTACATGAAATCGGCGATGGGAAGCGGCAAGCTGTGCGGCGACGGTGGATTTACCCGACGCTGCCAGCAGTGGATGGAAAATAAGTTCGGCAGCAAAAAAGTGCTGCTGACCCCATCCTGCACGGCCTCTCTGGAAATGGCCGCGATCCTGATCGATATCCAGCCTGGCGATGAAGTGATCATGCCAAGCTATACCTTCGTCTCAACGGCTAACGCCTTTGTGCTGCGCGGCGCGACTATCGTGTTCGTCGATATCCGCCCGGATACGTTGAACATGGATGAGACGCTGATTGAAGCGGCGATCACCGACAAAACCAAAGCCATTGTTCCGGTTCATTACGCCGGCGTCTCCTGTGATATGGACGTGATTATGGCGCTGGCAGCCAAACACCATCTGTTTGTGATTGAAGACGCCGCACAGGGCGTGATGTCCACCTGGAAAGGCAAAGCGCTGGGGACAATTGGTCATATTGGCTGCTTCAGCTTCCACGAAACCAAGAATTACACGGCAGGCGGTGAAGGCGGCGCGACGTTAATTAACGATCCGGCTTTGGTTGAGCGTGCTGAAATCATCAGAGAGAAGGGCACGAATCGCAGCCAGTTTTTCCGTGGGCAAGTGGATAAGTATACCTGGCGCGATATTGGTTCCAGCTACCTGATGGCCGATTTGCAGGCGGCTTATCTGTGGGCCCAACTGGAAGCCGCGTCGGCGATTAACGCGCAGCGCCTGCGCTTGTGGCAGAACTACTACAGCGCGCTGCAGCCGATTGCGGCCAGCGGCCGGATTACCCTGCCCACCATCCCGTCGACCTGTCAGCATAACGCGCACATGTTTTACATCAAGCTGCATGATATTGACGACCGCACGGCGCTGATTAACTGGCTGAAGGAAGCCGAAATCCTGGCCGTCTTCCACTATATTCCGCTGCACTCTTCACCTGCCGGTCAGCGCTTTGGCCGCTTCCACGGCGAAGATCGCTACACCCAGTCCGAGAGTGAACGACTGCTGCGTCTGCCGCTGTTTTATAACCTCACTGATAATAATCAGCAGACGGTGATTAACTCCCTGCTGAGCTATTTTTCCTGATATGTCGCTGGCTAAAGCGTCGGTGTGGACGGCAGCGTCCACGCTGGTAAAAATTGCGGCCGGTCTGCTGGTGGTCAAAATGCTGGCGGTGTCATTTGGCCCGTCAGGCGTTGGTCAGGCAGGCAACTTCCGTCAGCTGATTACCGTGCTTGGCGTGCTGGCCGGGGCGGGTATTTTTAACGGTGTGACCAAATATGTTGCCGAATATCAGCAAAACCCAGCGCAACTTCAGGCGGTAACGGGCACCGCCTCGGCGATGGTGCTGGGCTTCTCCACTCTCCTGGCCATCGTATTTTTGCTGTTTGCCGGACCGATTAGCGTCGGCTTATTTGGCCACAGTGATTACCAGAACGTGGTGCGTATTGTCGCCTTCCTGCAGGCAGGCATTGCCTGGGCCAATCTGGCGCTGGCGGTAGTGAAAGGCTTCCGCGATGCGAAGGGCAATGCGCTGGCGCTGATCCTGGGCAGCCTGATTGGCGTAATGGCCTGGTTTGTCTGTTACTGGATCGGCGGCTATAGCGGGGCGCTGGTGGGCATGGCGATGGTTCCTGCGCTGGTGGTGGTGCCTGCGGCGTTGTTACTTGCAAAGCGTGATCATCTGCCGATGCGATTTTTCAAACCTCGCTGGGATGGGGCGATTGCCCGCAATCTGAGTAAGTTCACCCTGATGGCGCTGATGACCTCCATCACCTTGCCGGTGGCATGGATCATGATGCGAAATCTGCTGGCCGACCATAACGGCTGGGAGCAGGTAGGTCTCTGGCAAGGGGTGACCAGCATTTCAGATGCCTATCTGCAATTTATCACCGCCTCATTCAGCGTCTATTTGCTGCCAACGCTGTCGCGTCTGACCAGCAAAAAAGAGATCTCCCGGGAAATCCTGCGCTCGCTGAGTTTTGTACTGCCCGCGGTGATGGGAGTCAGCCTGATGGTATGGCTGTTGCGGGACGTGGCTATCTGGCTGCTGTTCTCCAGTCAGTTTACCGGCATGCGGGATCTCTTTATCTGGCAGCTGACCGGCGATGTCTTTAAAGTAGGCTCCTACGTTTTTGGTTATCTGGTGATCGCCAAAGCCTCACTACGTTTTTATGCCCTGACCGAGATCAGCCAGTTCATTCTGCTGACGCTGTTCGCGCGCTGGCTGATCCCGCTGCACGGGGCCACCGGCGCGGCACAAGCCTATATGGCGACGTATATGGTCTATTTTGCGCTCTGCGCAGGCACCTTTTTTCTTTATCGTAGAAAAGTATGACAACATTGATTCACGTTCTCGGCTCTGCCATTCCACACCATAATCAAACCGTGCTGCGCTTTTTTAATGACAGCGTGGCCGACGCCGTGCCGCGTGCGGAACCTCGTCAGTTTTGGGTGGTTGGGGAACCCGCCGCGGATTACAGCCGGTTGGCGATCCGCTGGTTTGCCAACAAACGCGCCATTGCCGATGCGGTCGTCGCGCTTGCACAGGCAGACAGACAAACCCATTTCTTTTTCCACGGACAGTTCAATCCCACGCTGTGGCTGGCGATCCTGTTCGGTAAGATTAAACCGGCGCAGGTTTACTGGCATATCTGGGGCGCAGATCTCTACGAACAGGCCGGTGGCCTCAAATTTCGTCTGTTCTATTTTCTGCGGCGGCTGGCGCAAAAAAGGGTCGGTCAGGTTTTTGCCACGCGTGGCGACATTAACTATTTCCAGCAACGCTATCCCGATGTCCCAGCGGCACTGCTCTATTTTCCGACCCGAATGGCTCAGGTGGCGTTGCCTGCCGCCGAAACGCAGCCAGAGATGACCTTGCTGGTAGGAAATTCTGGCGATGAAAGTAATCGCCATATTCAGGCGCTGCAGGAGATCCATCAGCAGTTTGGTCGTCAGGTTAATGTGGTGGTCCCGATGGGCTACCCGGAACACAATGACGCCTACATTCAGCGCGTGCGTGAAGCCGGGCTGGCACTTTTTGCGCCGGAAAGATTACAGATCCTCACGGAAAAGCTCGAGTTCGCCACTTATTTACAGCTGATCTCGCGCTGCGACCTGGGGTATTTTATTTTTGAACGTCAGCAGGGCATTGGCACATTATGCTTGCTGATCCAGGCCAACGTGCCGTTTGTGGTTAACCGTAAAAACCCATTCTGGCAGGATTTGACCGAGCAACAGGTGCCCGTGCTGTTTGCCGGCGATTCGCTGGATGCACAGGTGGTTGGCGAAGCAAAACGGCAAATGTCCCTGTTGGATAAACCCGCGATTGCCTTTTTTGAGCCTGCTTATCTCGACGGCTGGAAAACGGCGCTGGCCCAGGCTGAAGGAGAGAAGGCATGACGCTGATGCAATTTGCTGGTCTGCTGGTGGTCTGGCTGCTGTCGCTGGGGCTGATCCTGACGCTGACCTGGAAGGAATTTCGACGGGTAAAGTTCAACTTCAACGTCTTCTTTTCACTGCTATTTTTGCTGACATTTTACTTCGGCTTCCCGCTGACCTGCATGTTGGTGTTCGGCTTCAACGTTGAGGTGGTTCCCCCTGAATTTCTGCTCGAGGCGCTGCTTTCCGCTACCGGGTTTTATGCCATTTACTATGTCAGCTATAAAACACGCCTGCGGCCAGCCTCGTCCCAACCCAGCCGGCAGTTTTTCACCATCAACCGGGTCGAAGCGCATTTAACCTGGGGCATTCTGGCGGCGATAGCGCTGGGCACGGTGGCGGTATTCTTCCTGCACAACGGCTTCCTGCTTTTTAAGCTGCACAGTTACAGCCAGATCTTTTCTGCCGAAGTGTCAGGCGTCGCGCTGAAGCGCTTTTTCTACTTCTTTATCCCGGCGATGCTGGTGGTCTATTTCCTCAAACCCGGATTCCGTAACTGGTTGTTTTTCCTGGTGGCGACCGTCGCCTTTGGTTTACTGACCTATGCGGTAGTGGGTGGGACGCGGGCAAATATCATCATCGCTTTTGCGCTGTTCCTGTTTATCGGCATTATTCGCGGCTGGATCTCCTTGTGGATGCTGGCGATGGCGGGTGTGTTCTCCGTGGTCGGGATGTTCTGGCTGGCGCTGCGCCGCTATAACCTCGATGTCAGTGGCTCTGAAGCGTTCTATACCTTCCTGTATCTGACGAGGGACACCTTCTCCCCATGGGAAAACCTCGGCCTGCTGCTGCAAAATTACGACAAAATTGATTTCCAGGGACTGGCACCGATTGTTCGTGATTTTTACGTGTTTATCCCCAGCTGGTTGTGGCCCGACCGGCCCTCCATCGTGTTAAACAGCGGCAATTATTTCACCTGGGAGGTGTTGGATAACCATTCCGGGCTGGCAATTTCGCCGACGCTGATAGGCTCTCTGGTGGTGATGGGAGGCGCGTGGTTTATCCCGCCGGGCGCGGTAGCCGTGGGGATGATCATTAAATGGTTCGACTGGCTCTATCAAAAGGGACAGCAGGAAACCAACCGCTACAAGGCTGCGATCCTACAAAGTTTCTGCTTTGGCGCGGTGTTTAATATGATTGTGCTGGCACGTGAAGGCCTGGACTCTTTCGCTTCGCGAGTGGTGTTCTTCTGCCTGATCTTTGTGGTGGCGGTGGTGTTGGCGAAACTGCTGTTCTGGCTGTTTGATGCGGCAGGTCTGATCCGCCCCCGTAAAATGCCGGTCGCGCTACATGACTAATTTTCTCAGGCCTGCGGGCCTGATTTGTTGCATTTGACCTGAAGGAACCGATTGTGGATTCAGTACCGCTATACCAAATCCGCGGCTTCACGCTGCTCGGTTTTCGCGATATGGCTGCGTTTCTTGACTATCTCTATCTGGGAAAAAACCTCAAGACCGGCACGCTGGTGGCGATTAATGCGGAGAAAGTCCTGACCGCCGAAAGCCAGCCGGCGATCCGCCAGCTGATCGACGAAGCGGAATTTAAGTACGCCGACGGCATCAGCATCGTGCGGTCCGTACGCAAAAAATATCCGCAGGCGGAAGTCTCCCGCATTGCCGGTGCCGATTTGTGGGAAGGATTAATGGAACGTGCCGGACGCGAAGGCACGCCGGTGTTTCTGATTGGCGGCAAGCCTCAGGTGCTGGCACAAACGGAAGATAAGCTGCGTCGTCAGTGGAATGTGAACATTGTCGGTTCGCAGGACGGTTATTTTGCGCCGGCAGACCGCGAAGCCTTGTTTGCCCGAATTGCCGCGAGCGGCGCGAAGATTGTTACCGTGGCGATGGGATCGCCGCGACAGGAAATTCTGATGCGCGACTGCAAGGCCGTCTGGCCAGAAGCCCTGTATATGGGCGTGGGTGGCACCTACGACGTCTTTACCGGTCATGTGAAGCGTGCGCCTAAGATCTGGCAGAAAATGGGCCTGGAGTGGCTCTACCGGCTTATTATGCAGCCATCACGTCTGCGCAGGCAGCTCAGGCTGCTGAAATATCTGAACTATCACTGGCGTGGCGATCTGTAGTTTTCGTATTTGTTTGCCGGCGGTTGGCTGAATGCTGAACGTTTTAGCCCGGAAATCGGGTGAAAACGTTCGCCATTTAGACAGAACGCACAAAGCGTAATCAAACAAGATATTTAGTGATAAAAAGCACTGGACAGGATCGGCTCAAATACGTAGTATGCCCATCCGCAACGGCGCTAAGCGCCCGTAGCTCAGCTGGATAGAGCGCTGCCCTCCGGAGGCAGAGGTCTCAGGTTCGAATCCTGTCGGGCGCACCATTAATTTAGTGCAGCAAGAGCTGCGGTGGTAGTTTTACCGCGTTAGGTAGTAAGCAGTAAGAAGTTCGGTAGTACAGCAGTAGATGTGGTGGCTATAGCTCAGTTGGTAGAGCCCTGGATTGTGATTCCAGTTGTCGTGGGTTCGAGTCCCATTAGCCACCCCAGATTTTGTCCGGTACGCGATGGTGGCGGAATTGGTAGACGCGCTAGCTTCAGGTGTTAGTGTTCTTACGGACGTGAGGGTTCAAGTCCCTCCCTTCGCACCAACAAAATCAGCAGTATTGTGAAGCAGTAAGCAGTATTCGGCGAGTAGCGCAGCTTGGTAGCGCAACTGGTTTGGGACCAGTGGGTCGGAGGTTCGAATCCTCTCTCGCCGACCACTTTCAAAGACTTGCCGAGGCAGGTTTTTTTGCTTAAGGTCCACGGATCTTAGCAGCAGTAAAAAGCAGTAATGAAGTGCCAGCAGTATTCGGCGAGTAGCGCAGCTTGGTAGCGCAACTGGTTTGGGACCAGTGGGTCGGAGGTTCGAATCCTCTCTCGCCGACCAATTTAGAAAAACCCCGCTTTGGCGGGGTTTTTTGCTTTCCGCCATTCGCTATCCGCAGCCCTGTCGTTTCTTCCCGTTTTTTGTCTCCGTTAAGAGACAGCTAATTCGTTGTTTATTAAAGCCTTTACTCAACTTCATTTTCGCTGTCGTTAATCCACGACGCCCGTACAACCGTTTGTCGTTAAATGCCAACGGCCAGAACGGTGTTTGACTCACGTCGATGTGAATAAAATGGCTAACTATCAAAGAGTTAATATATTTTTCAGTGGTGTCGATAAAGCTGGCACGTCTCCTGCAATATCACCACTGTAGATGCTCATTCCACTCCTTATGATTGTTAACGCTTCATAAACCAGGAATGATGCAGAGCCCTTTACGGTACCTGTTGTCCGCCCGCCAGTCTCGCTTCGGCCTTACTGGAGTCCAGGGACAATACGTTGAGTCAGGTACCAGCCAAATTGTCTTACCGACCTGATCTTTACACCTGCCAGTTTGGCAGGTGTTTTTTTTGTCTGTCTGCCAGAAATCAGGCATAAAAAAACCGGGCACAGGGCCCGGTTATCTGGAGGACGCAGGATTACGGTGCGTTCTTCAGGGTCAGCAGCAACCCGTCACGCCGCATCTGTGCCGCTTCTTCTGGCTTATGCTGACGATCCAGCGTGTCAGCCAGCCAGGCGTAATCAAAGGCATCAGGACGCTGCTTAAGCGCTTCTCTGAAGGCCTCGGCTGCTTGCTCCCACTCGCCATGCTTCATCAGCAGCTGACCCAGCGTGCTGTGCAGCAATGGTGTGGCACCATGCTGTTTGATCTGCTGGCGCAGCGCTTTCTCAAGCTGTTCCGGATTGCCGGTCTTCAGGCGTGGCATCAGCAGGATTAAACGCTCGTCATAGGCCTTCTTGAGGCCATCCAGCACGATTTGCTGCGCCGTTTCGTGGTCATCACAGACGATCAGGTGATCCGCCATGGCAACCTGCAGGGCCGTCTCATTGCGCGTTTTACGGCTCTGATCCTGCCACCAGCGTTTCAATCCATCGCTACCCTGATCGGCCATTGCCTGGTTCATTAAGCCCAGCCAGGCTTCCTGTTGCAGCGCCAGACGATGCGCTTCATCCGACACCTGGGATTTCTCCATCGCAGGCAGGATATCCAGCAGGGCGCTCCAGGCACCGGTCCGCACGTAAGCCTGCTCAGCCAGACGCAGCACTTCAGGATGGCGCGGAGCCACTTCCAGCAGTCGATCAACACCATGACGCGCGGCGTGATCTTCATTACGCGCCAGTTGAATACGCACGCGGGTGATCTCCACCGGCAGCTGATCGCTGCCCGCCAGTTCCGCGGCACGTTCAAGGTGCTGGTTGGAACGAATTTCGTCACCACGTTGCTGAGCGGCTTCTGCTGCCAGCAGGTAGTTCACCACGGGCTGTTCCGCATGGTCAGCATTGCGCGACAGCAGTTTTTCAACCTGGCGATAATCTCCTTCAGCCAGCTTAACCAGCGCAGCATTGGTTTGCTTACGCGCGCGGTTACGCTTACGGCCCATAAACCAGCCACGGGTTCTGACGCCGGTGCGTAACAGGCGACGCAACACCCACTCCACCACCAGGATAACGATCAGTGACAGGATCAGGATGATGGCCAGGCCGGTAACGCTGGTTTCGATATTCCAGTTATCGGTCTGGATCAGCACATAACCCTGGTGGCCGGCCAGCATTGGGCCAAGCACCACGCCAGCAATCAGCAGGAGAAACAGTATCAGGACTTTAAGCATGCTTATTCTCCCTGCTGCTGTTGCCCGGCACTTGGCTGTGCCAGCAGGTTGCGCACGCGCGTTTGCATCAGTTTATCCAGCATCGGCTGGCTTTGCAGTGCATCCGGAACGTCCATTGAGACGCTTTGCTGGCTCAGGTCGTCCAGCTGGCTGAGAAACGCCTTCGTGGCCGGATCGTGAGTATCAAACCAGGCGCGAACCCAGGTCGACACCGTGTCGATGGACTGCTTATAGATTTGATCCTGATGACGTGGCACGGCCTGCGCCGCAATCAGCAGGCGTGAACGGATGTTTTCACGCAGATAGACATCCTGATTCGGGGCCAGCAGTGGTTCGGCAGTGGTATCGCGACGACGGATGGTGATGAAATCATCCATAAAGTTGTGCCAGCTTTTCACCAGATTCTGACGCCACTCGCGCAGGGAAGAAGAGAGCTCGCCGCTGTCCTGATCCATTGGGCTGCCGTCGGAGTCATTGTCGGCCAGGCGCAGGTTATCAACGCCATTGGAAAGCTGATTCAGTTTGAGGATGACGCCATCGTAATCCACCTGGCTAACGGCAGAAAGCGTGCTGATGTCCTGGGTCAAGGCGCGACGCACATCAATCAGGCTCGGGTCGTTCATATCGGCCAGACTCTGATCGGCGCTTTTAAGCAGTGCAGCCGCGGTGGTGACATCCTGATCGCTCCACAACTTACGGCCCGCCAGTTTCACCAGATAGTCGGCCTGAGCCAGCAGCCAGGTATGCGCATCATTGCCGGAAATGGTCGCGACTTTCTGTTTCAGCTCATCCAGCTGTTGGCTCATCGCCGTTTGCTGTTGATGGGCAGTGTCTAACGCGCTGCTCTGCGTCGCCAGTTGCTGCACCAGCGTCTGCTTGTCGCTGGCGGCCTGCTGCTGCAGGTCAGAGAGTTGATTAGCCAGCGTCTGATTAGCCGCAGCCTGCTGTTGAGCCTGGTGTTTACCATTTATATAAAGTCCAACGCCTATCGCCAGCGCGATCGCTATAGCCAGAACGCCCAACGCCGTGCCGGTATTCTTCGGCTTGCGGGGTGGTTTTTGTTCTGCTGTAGTGGTCTCACCCGCTGGGGTGGTTTCTTCAACCATGGCGGAGGAATTTTTTTGTTCCGTCATTGTGGCACATCCCATATTTAAGTTTGTTGTAACGCTCGCAGCAACGCGTCGTTATCGGCACCATCGGCTACCCGTATCTCTCGCCAGCCCAGTTCCCTGGCGCGAGTAGCCAAACGATCACTGACGACAACCAGTCGACAGTGCAGAAGCCATTCCTCACGATCAATCTCGGGGAACAGCGAATAAAGCTGTTGCAGCATTTCGCCACTGGTCACCACCAGCGTATCAATCTGACGATCGCGCCAGCGCCGACCTTCTATTGCACCCTGGTAAATCTTCGCACAACGTTGATAGCATTCAACAAACTGTACAGTAGCGCCGCGCGCTTGCAAGGTCTCTGCCAGCAGTTCACGCCCGCCGTTGCCCCTGAGGATCAGCGCGCGCTTGCCCGCAACCTGCTGCAAGGCCGGGAGCTGAATCAATATTTCGCTGGTTTCACGCTCGTGCGGCCAGACAACATCCAGTCCGCTTGCCGCATGCAGGGCCAAAGCCGTTGTCCGGCCAATAGCATAATAGTTCAAGCTGGCGGGCCATGATGCCTTCGAGCGCATAAGAGCAGGCTGCGCATAATGAATGGCCTGCTGCGACAGAATAAAAACCAGGTCATCCGGCCGCAGGGTGGCGAGGTGACCAGGCAGGCTGTCGAGATCAACGCCAGGCGTGAATTCAATTAGCGGCATCGCCCAAGCCGCCCGTCCTTGCGTGCGTAAACGGCTTACCAGCTCGTCGGCGGCCGGTGATGGACGGGTGACCAGGATGGTCATGCGGGAGGATTTCCCTGGTAAACCTCGGCAAGGATCTCGCGAGCGCCATTATTCAGCAGCTCTTCGGCCAGCGAGATGCCCATTTTTTCCGCATCGGCCCTTGGCCCACGGCGTTCGCCACGGATCATCGCGGTGCCGTCTGGGGAACCGACCAGCCCACGCAGCCAGAGTTCATCACCCTGCAGCAGCGCAAAGCTACCGATTGGCACCTGGCAGCCACCTTCCAGACGGGTGTTCATTGCCCGCTCCGCTTTCACACGGACGGCGGTGTCGTCATCATTTAAGGCTGACAGCAGCGCGATAGCCTGCGCATCATCCAGACGGCATTCAATGCCAACCGCGCCCTGACCAACGGCCGGCAAGGATTCTTCCGCCGGCATGGCATAGCGGATGCGATCGCCAAGGCCCAGGCGTTTCAGTCCGGCTACGGCAAGAATGATCGCGTCATACTCACCTGCATCGAGCTTGCCCAGACGCGTGCCGACGTTGCCACGCAGCGATCGGATGATCAAATCTGGTCGACGGGCGCTGAGCTGACATTGACGACGCAGGCTCGATGTTCCCACGACCGCGCCCTGCGGCAGGGCATCAACCGAGTCGTATTGATTAGAAACGAAGGCGTCGAGCGGATCTTCACGCTCGCAGATTGTGACCAGTCCCAGCCCTTCCGGGAAGGCGATTGGCACATCTTTCATCGAATGAACGGCAATATCTGCGCGGTCTTCGAGCATCGCCTGCTCCAGTTCTTTGACAAATAATCCCTTGCCGCCGACCTTAGCCAGCGGCGTGTCGAGGATCACATCACCCTTGGTCACCATCGGGACGAGTTCGACCCGAAGCCCCGGATGGCAAGCCATCAGACGCTGCTGAACATAATGTGCCTGCCAAAGTGCAAGCGGACTTTGCCTGGTGGCAATTCTTAAAATTTTGTCTAACATGCTTCTTACCGTTTTGATCGCTCATTGATTATCCTATCATTGATACGGGAATGCTGTCAGTTTCCACGCTGTCAAACGGCCACCAGCGGACGGATCACGGCATCTAAAACCAGGCAGAACGTAAAACGTGCTAAACTGTTGTGTAGCGCAACTTTCTTTACGGTCAATCTGCCAGGTGTTAGATTGATCACGTTTCCAGCAATAATTTGCCCGACTATTTTTAAATCAAGCGGCGGATTTCGGAAACAGGGTTTTTGTAAGCACTGGGATAATCAGGCGAGACGTCTTGTACCTCTACATAGAGACACTGAAACAGAGACTGGATGCTATCAACCAGCTGCGCGTAGATCGCGCGCTGGCTGCTATGGGACCTTCGTTCCAACAGGTCTACAGTCTGCTGCCAACCTTATTACATTATCATCATCCGCTGATGCCGGGTTACCTCGAAGGTAACGTTCCACATGGCATCAGCTTTTACACGCCTGATGAAAGCCAAATTGATTATCTCAATGATTTAGAAGGTAAATCTGGATCATTCGCTGCCATTCCGCCCCGCGGCGAACTGCCAATTACCGGCGTGTATTCGATGGGCAGTACCTCTTCTGTTGGTCAAAACCTCACCTCCGACCTCGATATCTGGGTCTGCCACCAGTCATGGCTGGATAATGAAGAGCGCCTGGCGCTGCAAAAGAAATGTACCCGCCTGCAGAAATGGTGTGCGTCGATGGGCGTTGAAGTCAGCTTCTTCCTGATTGATGAAAACCGTTTCCGCCATAACGAGAGCGGCAGCCTCGGCGGGGAAGATTGCGGCTCCACGCAGCATATCCTGCTGCTGGATGAGTTTTACCGCACCGCAGTGCGGCTGGCGGGTAAGCGTATTCTGTGGAATATGGTGCCGGGAGAAGAGGAAGAGCATTACGACGATTACGTCATGTCACTCTATCAAAAGGGCGTGTTAACCCCGAACGAGTGGCTTGATTTGGGCGGCCTGGGCACGCTGTCTGCCGAAGAGTATTTCGGTGCCAGCCTGTGGCAGCTGTATAAAAGTATCGATTCTCCGTACAAAGCGGTGTTGAAAACCCTGTTGCTGGAAGCCTACTCGTGGGAATACCCGAGTACTCAGCTGCTGGCGATGGACATCAAGCAGCGCCTGCATGACGGGGAAATCGTTTCTTACGGCCTCGACCCTTACTGCATGATGCTGGAAAGAGTGACGTATTACCTCACCAGCATTGACGATCATGCCCGTCTGGATCTGGTTCGCCGCTGCTTCTATCTGAAAGTCTGCGAAAAGCTGTCGGTTGATCACGGCAAGTCTGGCTGGCGGCGCGAAATTCTTAATCAGCTGGTGACGGAATGGGGTTGGGATGCGGATCGCATCACGATGCTGGACAGCCGCGCCGACTGGAAAATTGAACGGGTGCGTGAAGCCCACAACGAACTGCTGGATGCGATGATGCAGAGTTATCGCAACCTGATCCGCTTCGCCCGTCGTAACAACCTGAGCGTTAGCGCCAGCCCGCAGGATATCGGGGTGTTGACCCGTAAACTGTACGCGGCTTTTGAAGCGCTGCCGGGCAAAGTGACGCTGGTGAACCCGCAAATTTCGCCGGATCTTTCTGAATCGCATCTGACCTTTATTCATGTGCCGCATGGCCGTGCCAACCGCGCGGGCTGGTATTTGTATAATCAGTCGCCGGATATGCAATCGATCATCAGCCATCAACCGCTGGAATATAACCGTTACCTGAATAAGCTGGTGGCCTGGGCCTGGTTTAACGGCCTGCTGACCAGCAAAACCCGCCTGCACATTAAAGGCAATGAAATCTGTGACCTCGCCAGATTACAGGAGCTGGTCGCTGACGTGTCGCACCACTTCCCGTTGCGGGTGCCCTCACCAACGCCGAAAGCGCTCTACAGTCCCTGTGAAATCCGCCATCTGGCCATTATCGTTAACCTCGAATATGACCCGACCGCCGCTTTCCGCAATCAGGTGGTGCATTTTGACTTCCGTAAGCTGGACGTCTTCAGCTTTGGTCAGCAGCAGCAGTGCCTGATTGGCAGCATCGATCTGCTTTATCGCAACTCGTGGAATGAAGTGCGCACGCTGCACTTTAATGGCGAGCAGGCGATGATCGAAGGATTGAAAACCATCCTTGGCAAAATGCACCAGGATGCTGCGCCGCCAGACTCAGTGGAAGTGTTCTGCTACAGCCAGCATTTGCGCGGATTAATCCGTACCCGCGTTCAGCAGTTGGTGTCGGAATGCATCGAGCTGCGCCTGTCCAGCACCCGTCTGGAACCCGGGCGTTTCAAAGCGGTACGTGTGGCAGGTCAGACCTGGGGTCTGTTCTTTGAACGGCTGAGCGTGTCGGTGCAGAAGCTGGAAAACGCCGTCGAATTCTATGGCGCTATCTCCAACAACAAATTACATGGCCTGTCGATCAAGGTGGAAACCGATCAGACGCGCCTGCCTGCTGTCGTAAATGGCTACGCCAGCGAAGGGCTCATCCAGTTCTTCTTCGAAGATACCAAAGACGATTTCGGCTTTAATATCTACATTCTGGATGAAACCAACCGGGTAGAGATTTATCACCATTGTGAAGGCAGTAAAGAGGATCTGGTGCGCGACGTGAGCCGCTTCTACTCCTCTTCACACGATCGCTTCACCTACGGCTCGAGCTTTATCAACTTCAATCTGCCGCAGTTCTACCAGATTGTGAATGTTGACGACCGTTTCCAGGTCATCCCTTTCCGCAGCCAGACGCTGGCCCAACTTTGCGCCACCGTCTCGGATAACGATCCGAACGGCGACTACGCCCAACGCTATCAAATGCATTGATGTCATGGCGGGATGCTTTCCGCCACTGACTGTGACATCGAATCAGCTTTTCCTGTTGCTTTTAGCACTTCACCTGCGATGATAGACAACAAACAGGCCCTGATAACGAGCAGAATAAGCATGAACAAAATGATTTGCCGGATGGCGCTGGTGCTGGCTGTAGTCAGCCTGGCAGGGTGCGGACTGAAAGGACCTTTGTACTTCCCGCCGCAGGAAAAGCCAAAGCAGCAAACCACTGAGAGCACCAAAAAGACACCCGCGACCGCCACGGATCAGCGCGCTGTCACGACGCCAGCTCAGAATGGAACGCAGAGCCAGCCTTCGACCACCGAACCGGAAACGCAAACGGCTCAGTAAACTATGACGCACTCGTTGGAGCCAAAAATGCAGTTCTCCAAAATGCACGGTCTGGGCAATGACTTTATGGTGGTCGATGCCGTGACGCAAAACGTCTATTTTTCTCCAGAATTGATCCGGCGTCTGGCGGATCGTCATCTGGGGATCGGTTTCGATCAGCTGCTGATCGTCGAGCCACCGTACGATCCCGATCTCGACTTCCATTACCGTATTTTCAATGCTGATGGCAGTGAAGTTGCCCAGTGCGGCAATGGCGCGCGCTGTTTTGCCCGCTTCGTGCGGTTGAAAGGGCTGACCAACAAGAATGATATTCGCGTCAGCACGCAAACCGGGCGTATGGTGCTTAGCGTCACGCAGGATGAGCTGGTTTGCGTCAACATGGGTGAACCCAACTTCGATCCGCAACAGGTGCCGTTCCGCGCCAATAAAGCCGAAAACCTCTACCTGATGCGCGTTGCTGAGCAAACCATCATGTGTGGCGTGGTGTCGATGGGTAATCCTCACTGTGTGCTGCAAGTGGACAGCGTGAAAACCGCCGCTGTCGAAAGCCTGGGTCCGGTGCTGGAAAGTCACGATCGCTTCCCTGAGCGCGTTAACGTCGGCTTTATGGAAGTGGTCAGCCGTGAACACATCCGCCTGCGCGTGTATGAGCGTGGCGCGGGTGAAACTCAGGCCTGCGGTAGCGGAGCCTGTGCGGCGGTTGCCGTCGGCATTCAGCAGGCGCTGCTGGCTGAAAAAGTACGCGTCGATCTGCCTGGCGGCAGCTTAAACATTGCCTGGAAAGGCCCGGGACATCCGCTGTATATGACCGGTCCAGCCACTCACGTTTATGACGGATTTATTCATTTATGAAAAATGTCGGAGAACAACAGGCGACCAGCGAATTGCTGCTGGACGATCGAGCGGTCAGCGAGTTCCTGCTGCAAAATCCGGACTTCTTTATCCGTAATGCCCGTCAGGTTGAGCAGATGCTGGTGCCCCATCCGGTGCGCGGTACGGTCTCGCTGGTGGAGTGGCAGCTGGCTCGCCAGCGCAACCATATCACCCAGTTAGAAGAAGAGATCACCCTGCTGATGGAGCAGGCCAGCGCGAATCAGCAGCTGTTTGACCGCCTGTTATCCCTGCAGGCCCGCCTTGCGGCCGCAGACAGCCTGCACGATATGCTTAATCGCCTGCATCGCTGGGCCAGAGAGCTGGGGCTGGCAGGCGCTAACGTCCGCCTGTTCAGCGAGAAATGGCGGATTGGCGCGCCTTCTGACTTCACTCAGCTCGCGCTTTCCCGACACGCTTTTGAATCCGTCCGCATCCAGCGGCTGGGTAAACAGCAGCATTACCTGGGCAGCCTGAATGGCCCTGAGCTGTTGCTGTTGCTGCCTCAGGCCAAAGCGATTGGTTCGGTGGCGATGTCGCTGATGGGCGAACAGGGCGATCTGGGCGTGCTGATTTTCAGCAGCCGTGACACGCAGCATTATCAGTCAGGCATGGGAACCGTGCTGTTACAGCACCTCTCTCTGATGCTGCCCGATCTGCTGACGCGCTGGGTCGAACGCGCATGAGCAGTGACTCGCCTCTACAACCCGCCGTAGAGGGATTCCTGCGCTACCTGAAGGTAGAGCGCCAGCTCAGTCCGCTGACTCAAAGCAATTACCAACGCCAGCTTGCCGCCTGCCTTGCCTTGCTCACCGAGATGAAGCTAACGGCCTGGGACAAGCTGGATGCGGCGCAGGTGCGTTCGCTGGCGGCCCGCAGCCGTCGCGGCGGCCTGAAACCGGCCAGCCTGGCCTTACGTCTGTCCGCACTCCGCAGCTTCCTCGACTGGCAAATCAGCCAGGGCGTGCTGAAAGCCAATCCGGCAAAAGGCGTAGCCACGCCGCGCGCGCCGCGCCATCTGCCGAAGAATATCGATGTGGATGAAGTCAGCCAGCTGCTGGATATCGACCTGAACGATCCGCTGGCGGTGCGCGACCGCGCCATGCTCGAAATTATGTACGGTGCCGGATTGCGTCTGTCAGAGCTGGTGGGCATCAATACCGGCCATCTGGACTTAGCTTCGGGTGAAGTGTGGGTGGTGGGTAAAGGCAGCAAGGAGCGACGCTTGCCGATTGGCCGCACCGCCGTGCAATGGATGGAACACTGGCTGGAAATGCGCGAACTGTTTGCCCACGAAGACCAGGCGGTTTTCCTGTCGAAGTACGGTAAACGCATGTCCGCCCGCAACGTGCAAAAGCGCTTCGCCGAGTGGGGCGTGAAGCAGGGCGTTTCCAGCCATATTCACCCGCATAAATTGCGCCACTCTTTTGCCACCCATATGCTGGAGTCCAGCGGCGATTTGCGCGCGGTGCAGGAGTTACTGGGTCATGCCAACCTCAGCACCACCCAGATTTATACCCATCTCGACTTCCAACACCTGGCGTCGGTTTACGATGCCGCCCATCCCCGTGCCAAACGAGGAAAATCCTGATGCACTTTTACCGACCGCTGCGACCGATTGCCGCGATGACCTTTGATCTGGATGACACGCTGTACGACAACTATCCGGTGATCATGCGTACCACTGAAGAGTCGCACGCTTTCCTGCAGTCTTATCATCCGGCCTTAAACCATTTCAGCGTTGAGCAATATCAGCAGCTGCGCGACAGCCTGCGCGAGCAGGAGCCAGACATTTATCACGATGTCAGCGAGTGGCGACGCCGCGCGGTGGAACTGGCGATGCTGAATGCCGGCCTGACGCCGCGCGAATCCGAAGAAGGTTCACGCGCAGCGATGGCGCACTTCGCTCACTGGCGCAGCAAGATCGACGTGCCGGAAGAGACCCATCAGACGCTGGCCACGCTGGCAAAACAGATCCCGCTGGTGGCGATCACCAACGGTAACGCTGAGCCGCACCTGTTTGGTCTGGACAAGTACTTCCAGTTTATCCTGCGTGCCGGTCCGGATGGCCGCGCCAAGCCGTATGACGATATGTATCACGTTGCGGCTGAGAAGCTGAATCTGCCGCTACAGAGTATTCTGCATGTGGGCGATGACCTGACGACTGACGTTGCGGGTTCAGTGCGTTGCGGTATGCAGGCCTGCTGGATCAATCTGCGCAAAGGCAACCTGATGCATATCGCAGATTCCCGCCTGCTTCCCACGCTGGAAATTTCGCAGTTGGCATCGCTGACTGCGCTGATATAATAGACTGGTTAAATATCCAGTGGAGCGCGTGGCGCTCCCCCTTTCCTGACGGTGCCTATGGACGTTTCTGACCTGCTAGACAGCTTGAATGACAAACAACGCGACGCCGTTGCCGCGCCGCGCAGCAACTTGCTGGTGCTGGCTGGTGCTGGCAGCGGCAAGACACGCGTGCTGGTTCATCGTATTGCCTGGCTGATGGCCGTTGAAAACTGCTCACCTTATTCGATTATGGCGGTGACCTTCACCAACAAAGCGGCGGCAGAGATGCGTCATCGCATAGAGCAGCTGATCGGCACCAGTCAGGGCGGAATGTGGATTGGGACTTTCCATGGCCTGGCGCACCGTTTGCTGCGTGCGCACCACCTGGACGCCAATCTGCCACAGGATTTTCAGATTCTGGACAGTGAAGATCAGCTGAGGTTGTTGAAGCGCCTGATCAAAGCGATGAATCTGGATGACAAGCAGTGGCCCGCGCGTCAGGCGATGTGGTACATCAACGGCAAGAAAGACGAAGGGCTGCGCCCGAAACATATCGAAAGCTACGGCAATCCGGTTGAGCAAACCTGGTTACGCATTTACCAGGCCTATCAGGAAGCCTGCGATCGCGCCGGGCTGGTGGATTTTGCCGAACTGCTGCTGCGTGCTCACGAGCTGTGGCTCAACAAACCGCATATCCTCAACCACTATCGCGAGCGTTTTACCAACGTGCTGGTGGATGAGTTCCAGGATACCAACAACATTCAGTACGCCTGGATCCGCATGCTGGCAGGTGACACCGGCAAGGTGATCATTGTTGGCGATGACGATCAGTCCATTTATGGCTGGCGTGGTGCGCAGGTCGAAAACATTCAGCGTTTCCTGACCGACTTCAAAGGGGCCGAAACGGTTCGTCTTGAGCAGAACTATCGCTCGACCAATAACATCCTTAAAGCCGCTAACACTCTGATCGCCAATAACAATGGCCGTCTGGGTAAAGAGCTGTGGACCGATGGCAAAGATGGCGAACCGATTTCGATTTACTGCGCCTTTAACGAGCTGGATGAAGCCCGCTTTGTGGTCAACCGCATTAAGGTGTGGATGGAAAACGGCGGGGCGCTGAAAGACTGCGCCATCCTGTATCGCAGTAATGCCCAGTCGCGCGTGCTGGAAGAGGCCTTGCTGCAAACCAGCATGCCTTACCGCATTTATGGCGGTCAGCGCTTCTTCGAACGTCAGGAAATCAAAGATGCGCTGGCGTATCTGCGAATGATCTCCAACCGTAACGACGATGCGGCATTTGAACGTGTGGTGAACACGCCAACCCGCGGCATCGGCGATCGTACGCTGGACGTTGTGCGTCAGACCGCCCGCGAACGTCAGCTGACCTTGTGGCAGAGTACCCGCGCGCTGTTGCAGGAAAAAGCGCTGGCGGGTCGCGCCGCTTCTGCTCTGCAGCGCTTCACCGAGCTGGTGGATTCGCTGGCGCAGGAAACCAGTGAAATGCCACTGCACGTGCAGACTGACCGGGTGATCAAGGATTCCGGCCTGTGGTTGATGTACGACCAGGAGAAGGGCGAGAAGGGCCAGGCGCGTATTGAAAACCTTGAGGAGCTGGTCAACGCCACCCGGCAGTACAGCTATCAGGATGAAGATGAAGATCTGATGCCGTTGCAGGCATTCCTGTCACATGCTGCGCTGGAGGCGGGCGAAGGTCAGGCCGACAAATGGCAGGATGCGGTGCAACTGATGACCATGCACGCCGCCAAAGGTCTGGAATTTATTCAGGTGTTTATCGTCGGCATGGAAGAGGGCATGTTCCCCAGCCAGATGTCGCTGGAAGAAGGCGGCCGGCTGGAAGAGGAACGCCGCCTGGCGTATGTCGGCGTGACGCGAGCGATGCAAAAGCTCACCCTGACCTACGCTGAAACCCGCCGCCTGTATGGCAAAGAGGTGAATCACCGTCCTTCCCGCTTTATCGGCGAACTGCCGGTGGAGTGCATCGAGGAAGTTCGCCTGCGCGCCAGCGTCAGCCGGCCGGTTAACCATCAGCGTATGGGCACGCCGCTGGCACAGAATGACAGTGGCTTTGCGCTGGGCCAGCGGGTGCGGCATGCCAAGTTTGGTGAAGGTACCATCGTTAATCTGGAAGGCAGCGGTGAACACAGCCGTCTTCAGGTGGCATTTCAGGGGCAGGGCATCAAATGGCTGGTCGCTGCCTATGCGAAGCTTGAAGCAGTTTAATCACGTTTACGGGGTGAGTTTTTCGTCACCCCGATCCTCTCTCCTGCTCGCTTAACACTTGTCAATATTTGTTGCGTATTTATGCTGGTACGGTTGTTGACGCCATTTTCAGCACAGCGTAACATGCGCGCACCATTACCCTAAGAGGACATTCGCCTTGGACACACCCAGTACCTACTGGCTCATTGACCTGCAATCCAGGTACAACTCCTAAGGCTATCCTCTTCTGCTGATAGCCTTCGCGGTTGTTGGCGACCTCGCATTTCCGTCGCTCTGAGTCAGATGCTGTTGCTGAGCGAAACGCTCTCGTTTCCTGTGTACAAGCGTATTGTCCCATTCTGATACTGTGAATTGGGAGTACAGCTATGCTGAGCGCATTTAAACTGGATAAAAGCCGCTTAACCCGCCTTGAGCTGGAAGAGCCGAACGACGAGCTGTCCAGCTCCGTTTGGGTCGACCTGATCGAGCCGGAAGAAAATGAGCGTGACCGTGTCCAGAACGAGCTGGGCCAGAGCCTGGCCACCCGCCCTGAATTGGAAGACATCGAAGCCTCAGCACGTTTCTTTGAAGATGAAGACGGCCTGCATATCCACTCCTTTTTCTTCTATGAAGATGCGGATGACCACGCCGGTAACTCCACCGTGGCTTTCACCATTCGTGAAGGGCGTCTGTACACGCTGCGCGAGCGCGAACTGCCTGCTTTTCGTCTCTACAGGATGCGTGCCCGTAACCAGACACTGATCGACGGGAATGCCTACGAGCTGTTGCTGGATCTGTTCGAGACCAAAATTGAACAGCTGGCGGATGAAATCGAAAACATCTACAGCGATCTGGAAAAGCTCAGCCGCGTGATTATGGAAGGTCAGCAGGGCGACGAATTCGATGGTGCGCTGTCGACGCTGGCCGAGCTGGAAGATATCGGCTGGAAGGTGCGTTTGTGTCTGATGGATACCCAGCGCGCGCTGAACTTCCTGGTGCGTAAAGCGCGTTTGCCGGGCAATCAGCTGGAGCAGGCACGTGAAATCCTGCGAGATATCGAATCGCTGCTGCCGCATAACGAATCGCTGTTCCAGAAGGTTAACTTCCTGATGCAGGCGGCGATGGGCTTTATCAATATCGAACAGAACCGCATCATCAAGATCTTCTCGGTGGTCTCGGTAGTGTTCCTGCCGCCAACGCTGGTGGCATCCAGCTACGGGATGAACTTCGAGTTTATGCCCGAGCTGAAATGGAGCTTTGGTTACCCAGGCGCGATTACGCTGATGATCCTGGCAGGGCTGGCGCCTTACGCCTACTTCAAGCGTAAAAACTGGCTTTAATCCCGGCTGCAAAAAACGAAAACCCCGCGAAAGCGGGGTTTTTGTTTCAACACTCAGGCCAGACCTGGCTGCCTGCTCCGCTTCAGCGTCCACACCGCATCCAGAATAAACAGTGCCAGCGCGGCCCAGATAAAGCTGAAGGTCACCACTTTATCAGGCGTCATCTGCTCACCATAAAACACCACGGCCAGCAGGAACATCAGCGTCGGGCCCAGATACTGGAAGAAGCCAACGGTCGACAGGCGCAGCCTGCTACAGGCGGCAGTAAACAGCATCAGCGGAATGGTGGTGACGATCCCGGCGGCCACCAGCAACAGGTTCAGCGTCAGTGGATTCTGGCTCAGGTGGCTGGTGCTGGAATCAGCAATGCCAAACAGGTAAATAGCCGCCACCGGCAGCAGCCAGCTGGTTTCGACCAACATGCCGGTCTGGGCATCCACGCCAATCTTTTTGCGGATCAGGCCATAGGCGGAAAAGGTGACCGCCAGCCCGATAGCAATGATCGGCACCGAACCAAACTTCCACAGCTGAATGAGTACACCACAGGCGGCCAGCGCCACCGCCAGCCACTGCAGGCGACGAAAGCGTTCTTTCAGGAATACCATGCCCACCACCACGTTCAGCAGCGGATTGATAAAGTATCCCAGGCTGGCTTCCAGGATATGCTGATTATTCACCGCCCAGATAAAAATCAGCCAGTTTGCACAGATAACCGTGGCCGAGACCGCCAGCATCAGGATCTTTTTCGGCTGCTGCAGGATCAGCTTCACTTTGGCCCAGTTCCGGCTGAGACTGACCAGCAACAGCATAAAGAAGAATGACCAAATCACCCGGTGCGTCATGATTTCGCCCGGCGCGACCTGTTGCAGAAGTTTGAAATAGGCTGGGGCAATACCCCAGATAAAATAGGCGCCGAGGGCAAAAAAGATCCCCTGGCGGGTGTGTTGCGCATCCATGAAAACAGGCTCCATCAGGTCTAATGTAGGGGTGTAGGGACTGCTATTGACGGCATGATGAGCGCATTAACCCGTCAGGTAGGTGGCCGTAGCGCTGGCAATATACAGGCCCGTGTCGTTATGCAGTTCAACGCGCGCGACCGAGACCTTATTGCCGCCCCGCAGCAGGCTGCTGGTGGCAATAAACCGCTCTCCGCGACCCGGACGAAGATAATCGACCCGCAGATCGATGGTGCCCATACGCGATAATCGCTGACGCAGCTCCTCTTCGGTAATACTCTCCTGACGCGTCAGCGCGCTGCTGACGCAGACCAGACCGGCCGCCACGTCCAGCACTGACGCGATCACGCCACCGTGCAAAATCTTCTGCGCCACATTGCCCACCAGCTGGGTCTGATTGGCGAAGCTCAGCTCGGCGTAATCGGGTTCCAGCCGGTCTAAATGCAGGCCCAGCGCCTGGTTAAACGGCATATGATAAACAAAAATGTCACCGATCAGGCGGCGCGCGGCATCCTGAGTCAGAGGGACTGCAGACATCATGAGAATTCCTTTGCGGCAATGTCATTTTAATGGGAAGCAGCTGGCCATATTAGGCTCAGGCGGGTCAGGTTTCCACTTTACAAAAACAGCGCTAATGCCACACTCGCTTTCTGTGTAGAATGGCGTGCTTTTTATCCACTTATCCCTTTATTCGCTCTGGAGAACATTATGCCTATGCTGAGAGGATTGCTGGTTGCAGCCTTCCTGTTTCCCACATTAGTTCTGGCACAAGAGGCCACGGTCACTGAGGTTCATGACAAGCCCGCCGTGCCTGGCAGTATCATTGCTAACCTGTTGGAAAAGCATGACAACCCTTTCGTTCTTTTCCCGTACGAAAGTAACTATGTTCTGTATACCGACACCAGCAACATCAATAAAGATGCGATCCAGACCTATAACTGGGGCAATAAAGCCAAGCATGATGAAGTGAAATTCCAGCTTAGCCTGGCGTTTCCGCTGTGGCGTGGCATTTTGGGTGATAACTCAGTGCTGGCGGCGTCTTATACGCAAAGCAACTGGTGGCAGCTTTCAAACCGCGGTGCGTCTTCACCGTTTCGTGAAACTGACTACCAGCCACAGATCTTCGTGGGATGGGCAACGGATTACACCTTTGCCGGCTGGACGCTGCGAGATATCGAAACCGGTCTGAACCACCAGTCCAACGGACGCTCAGAACCGACGTCGCGAAGCTGGAACCGTGTCTATGCGCGTTTGATGGCGCAGAACGGCAACTGGATGGTCGAAGCCAAACCCTGGTACCGCCTTCCAGAAAATGAAAATAATGATGATAACCCGGATATCACTAAGTACATGGGGTATTATCGCCTGACCGTTGGCTATCAGTGGGGCGAGAGCATTTTCAGCGTGAAGAGCAACTATAACTGGAACAGCGGTTATGGCGGCGCGGAAATGGGCTGGAGCTACCCGATGACCAATCACGTTCGCTTCTACACTCAGGTGTTCAGCGGCTATGGTGAATCACTGATTGACTACAATCACCGCCAGACGCGCGTGGGTGTGGGCGTGATGTTGAACGACCTGTTTTAATGTTTTTGGGTGAGTGGTTGACGCCGCTCACCCCTCATCAGATTTGGGGAATACGTGTCAACGGCAGTTATTAATCAGGAAGCGCTGGCGGAACAGGTACTGCAAGAGACCTTCGGCTACCAGCACTTTCGCCCAGGACAACAATCGATCATTCAGGCCTCACTGAACGGGCGTGACTGCCTGGTCGTTATGCCGACCGGCGGCGGTAAGTCGCTCTGCTATCAAATCCCTGCGCTGGTAAGAGAAGGCCTGACGCTGGTGGTCTCTCCGCTGATCTCGCTGATGAAAGATCAGGTGGATCAGCTGCTGGCTAACGGCGTTTCGGCCGCTTGCCTCAACTCCACCCAGACCCGTGAAGAGCAGCAGGAGGTGATGGCCGGTTGCCGTACGGGTAAAGTGCGGCTGCTGTATATCGCGCCTGAACGCCTGATGATGGATAACTTCCTCGACAATCTGCTGCACTGGAATCCAGCCATGCTGGCGGTCGATGAAGCGCACTGTATTTCTCAGTGGGGCCATGATTTCCGTCCTGAATACGGCGCCCTGGGCCAGCTACGCCAGCGCCTGCCTGATGTGCCGGTGATGGCCCTGACGGCCACGGCGGATGAAACCACCCGCAATGATATTGCGCGTCTGCTTCAGCTGGACGATCCGCTGATCCAAATCAGCAGCTTCGACCGCCCGAATATCCGCTACACGCTGGTCGAAAAATTCAAACCCACCGAGCAGCTGCTCCGCTACGTGCAGGATCAACGGGGCAAGTGCGGCATCATTTACTGTAACAGCCGGGCGAAGGTGGAAGACACCGCCGCCAGGTTGCAAAGCCGTGGGCTGAGCGTCGGCGCCTATCATGCCGGGATGGACAATGCCCATCGCGCGCAGGTTCAGGAAGCATTCCAACGCGATGACCTGCAAATCGTTGTCGCCACGGTGGCGTTCGGCATGGGCATCAACAAGCCCAACGTACGCTTTGTGGTGCACTTTGATATCCCACGCAACATCGAGTCCTATTATCAGGAAACCGGACGCGCCGGGCGCGATGGCCTGCCTGCCGAAGCCCTGATGCTGTACGATCCGGCCGATATGGCCTGGCTGCGCCGTTGCCTGGATGAAAAAGCGCCGGGTCCGTTGCAGGACATTGAGCGACACAAGCTGAACGCTATGGGTGCCTTTGCGGAAGCGCAAACCTGCCGTCGACTGGTGCTACTGAATTACTTTGGCGAAGGTCGTCAGCAGCCTTGCGACAACTGCGATATCTGCCTGGATCCGCCACGCCGTTATGATGGTCTGGTGGAAGCGCAGAAAGCATTATCCGGTATTTATCGCGTTGGGCAGCGTTTTGGTATGGGCTACATTGTTGAAGTGCTGAGAGGCGCGAACAATCAGCGTATCCGCGATATGCAGCACGATAAATTGCCGATTTACGGCATTGGTAAAGATCAGAGCCATGAACACTGGGTGAGCGTGCTGCGTCAGCTGATCCACCTCGGGCTGGTGACGCAAAACATTGCGATGCACTCTGCCCTACAGCTTACGGAAGCGGCCCGGCCGGTCCTCAGGGGCGAAGCCTCACTGATGCTGGCGGTGCCAAGGCTGGTAACGGTCAAAACCCGCAGCAGCAGCCAGAAATCTTACGGCGGCAATTACGATCGCAAGCTGTTCGCCAAGCTGCGTAAATTACGCAAAGCGATTGCCGACGAAAACAACGTCCCGCCGTATGTGGTGTTCAACGATGCCTCGCTGATTGAAATGGCCGAGCAGATGCCGATCACCGCATCAGAGATGCTGGGCGTCAACGGGGTAGGGCAGAAGAAGCTGGAGCGATTTGGTAAACCGTTTATGGTGATGATCCGGGATCACGTCGATGGTGACGAAGAGTAAGGCAATCAGAGGCCGGGCTGGCTGCCCGGCCTTTTCGCTTCGCCTGTCAGGCAATGCGTCGGGCTGAGGCCAGCAACGCACCCACCGCCATAAACATCCCGCCAAAGGTTCTGTTCAGCAACTTCATCTGCTTTGGCCCTTTGATCCAGCCCGCGATGCGCGTTGCTAATGTGGCATAGCCAATCATCACAATGATATCGACCACCACCGTCGTCACGCCCAGCACCAGATACTGAATCGCCTGCGGCTGATGCGGAATGATGAACTGCGGGAACAGCGCCGCCAGAAAAACAATGCTCTTCGGATTAGTCAGGTTAACCAACACCGCCCGCTTAAACAGCTTGCGACGTGGCATGGCTTTCGCCACGGCTTGCAGATCGATACCGCCGCCAGAGCGCCACTGCTGGATGCCCAGCCAGACCAGATAGGCTGCACCTGCCCACTTCAGAATTTCAAACGCCAAAACGGACTGGGAGAACAGCGCGCCCAGCCCAATGCCGACCAGCACAATGTGCAGCGACAGACCGACCTGCAGGCCAGAAATAGAGGCAACCGCGCCACGATAGCCATGGCTGATGCCGGTGCTCATGGTATTAATGGCACCCGAACCCGGGGAAAGACTTAAAATGCTGGTTGTAAGAAGATAAGCCAGCCACCACTCGATGGTCATGGGTAACGCTCCCTGATAGCGCAGAAGTGTGACACAATACGTCATTGTTTGCGGTTGCGCTACGGGATGACGTGAGGTCTTTCGCAGCGGATGAAGGGAGTGAGGGCTGAAGCCGATGACAGGTCGAAAAAACGGCTGGCCAACGCGTGAAAAGGCGTTTGCCGCTTTTGCTACAGGCCCGCTGCTGGATTTCTGGAAGCGCCGGGAAGAGGGTGAATTTACCGGCGTGGAAGACGTGGCGATCCGCTACGTCCGCTTCAGCGCTGCAAAACACGATAACGTTATTCTGCTCTGCCCGGGGCGCATCGAAAGCTACGTGAAATACCCTGAGCTGGCCTACGATCTGTTCCACTGCGGCTATGATGTGGTGATTATCGACCACCGCGGGCAGGGACGTTCGGGCCGGTTGCTGCAGGATTCGCACCGTGGGCACGTAGAAGCCTTCGACCACTATGTCGACGATCTGGAAACGCTGTATCAAAAGGAAATTGCCAGCCGCGATTACCGTTATCGTTATGCGCTTGCTCACTCGATGGGTGGCGCGATCCTGACGCTGATGCTGGCAAGACAGCCGAAAGCGTTCGATGCGGTGGTGCTGGCGTCGCCAATGTTCGGTATCTATCTGCCGATGCCCGTATGGATGGCCAACCAGATCCTGAACTGGGCAGAGAAACGTCCGGCATTCCGTGATGGTTATGCGATGGGCACCGGAAAATGGCGCGCACGCCCGTTTGGTATCAATGCGCTGACCCACAGCCGTGAACGTTACCGGCGCAATCTGCGCTTTTACGCTGACGACCCCGGCCTGCGGGTAGGTGGTCCAACCTACCATTGGGTGCGTGAAGGCGTGCTGGCCGGACAAAGCATTTTAGAGAAAGCGAAAGAAATCACCACGCCGCTGCTGCTGCTGCAGGCCGGTGCGGACAAGGTGGTGGATAACCGGGCCCAGGATTTATTCTGTCAGGCCATGACCACTGCGGGGCAACCCTGCGAAGGGGGAAAACCGTTTGTTATCGACGGCGCGCGTCATGAGATCTTGTTTGAAAAAGACAGCATGCGTGCCGAAGCGCTGGACGCGATCGTCGCGTTTTTTTCCAGACATCCCTAATTGTGCACGACTCAGATATGACTCTCATTAGCGGGCAAGAAAGCATGCCCGATAACAGACAAACCAGAGGTTTTATGTACCCTATCGTTGCTTCCGATCTTGATGGCACCCTGTTGTCTCCGGATCACCGTCTCTCCTCCTTCGCCCGTGAAACGCTGCCGCTGCTGACCCGCAAAGGCGTGAACTTTATTTTTGCCACCGGCCGTCACTATATCGATGTCGCCCAGATGCGCGACAGCTTGGGGATTGATGCGTTTATGATCACCTCCAACGGCGCTCGCGTGCACAATACCGCCGGCGAGCTGGTGTTCAGCCACAACCTGGATGAAGACATCGCCAGTGAGTTGTTTGCGATGCACCACGACCATCAGGACATCTTCACCAACGTCTATCGCGATGAAGAGTGGTTCCTGAACCGCAATCGCCCTGAAGAGATGGATTTTTTCCGTGAGTCCGACTTCAACTATCAGATCTATCAGCCGGGTTCGCTGCCAACCGATGGCATCAGCAAGGTGTTCTTTACCTGTGGTAAGCCCGAACTGCTGATCCCGCTGGAAGAAGCGCTGATCGCACGCTGGGGTGACCGGGTTAACGTCAGTTTCTCGCTGCCAACCTGTCTGGAAGTGATGGCGGGTGGCGTCTCTAAAGGCCACGCGCTGGATGCCGTCTCGCAATCGCTGGGTTACAGCCTGAAGGACTGCATTTCCTTTGGTGACGGCATGAATGATAAAGAGATGCTGAGCATGGCGGGCAAAGGCTGCATCATGAGCAACTCTCACCAGCGCCTGAAAGATTTCCTGCCGGAGCTGGAAGTGATTGGCAGCAACGCGGATAACGCGGTGCCGCATTACCTGCGCAAGATGTACAACGTGTAAGCCGTAATAACCGCCCCGCATCCGGGGCGGTCTCACGTTATTCAGCCGACTTCAGCTGCTGTTTATGTTTGTTTTCACTGAGCATGGTCAGCAGCAGGAAGATCACCGCCAGCACGCAGCCGCCAATCATGATGATAAAGCCGCCGTCCCAGCCAAAGTAATCCACGGTATAACCGACAATCGCGCTTGCCGCGACCGATCCGCCAAGGTAACCAAACAAACCTGTAAAGCCTGCCGCCGTGCCTGCCGCCTTTTTCGGTGCCAGTTCCAGCGCATGCAGTCCAATCAGCATAACCGGGCCATAAATCAGGAAGCCGATGACGATCATACAGGCCATATCGATCCCCGGATTGCCTGCGGGATTCATCCAGTAAATCACCGTGGCAATGGTCACCAGCACCATAAAGAACACCCCGGTCGCTCCGCGATTGCCCTTAAAGACTTTGTCCGACATCCAGCCGCACAGCAACGTTCCTGGGATCCCGGCGTATTCGTAGAAGAAATATGCCCAGGAGGATTTATCCAGCGCGAAGTGCTTAACCTCTTTCAGGTAGGTCGGTGACCAGTCGAGGATGCCGTAACGCAGCAGATACACGAACACGTTCGCCAGCGCGATGTACCACAGCAGTTTGTTCGGCAGAACGTACTGCATAAAGATCTGCTTAGCGGTCAGCTCCTCTTCATGCTTCTCATCGTAATCCACCGGATAGTCGTTCTTGTACTCTTCAATCGGCGGCAAACCACAGGATTGTGGCGTGTCTCGCATCAGCGCAAAGGCAAAAACAGCCACCAGAATCGCGCCGAACGCCGGCATATAGAGCGCTGCTTTCCAGTCGTTAAACCACGCCATGCCCAGCAGGAACAGCAACGGTGGGATGCCGCCGCCAACGTTATGTGCACAGTTCCACACCGACACAATGCCGCCACGCTCTTTCTGTGACCACCAGTGAACCATGGTTCGCCCGCACGGTGGCCAGCCCATGCCCTGGAACCAGCCGCAGAGAAACAGCAGGACAAACATCACCATGATGCTGGACGTAGCCCAGGGCACAAAGCCCATAAACAGCATCACCGCAGCGGCCAGGATCAAACCGGCGGGCAGGAAATAGCGGGGATTAGAGCGGTCCGAGACCGATCCCATAATGAATTTGGAAAAACCGTAAGCGATAGAAATACCGGATAACGCGAAGCCGAGATCGCCCCGTGAGAATCCCTGTTCAATCAGGTAGGGCATGGCCAGCGCGAAGTTTTTACGCACCAGATAGTAGGCGGCGTAACCGAAGAATATACCGAGGAAGATTTGCCAGCGTAGCTTGCGGTAGAGCGGATCCACCTGGCTGGCTTCAACGCGCGGCTGATGAGATGCCGGTTTGAAAATACTTAACATATAAGCCTCCAATGGCGACGTTCTTGTTGTTTTAACCTCCGCGGACGCCTCACGTCATCGATCCGTCCGTCAAAGGGCGTAGGGATGTTCCATTTCGCGCACAGGATAGGGGTTTTCTGCTGTTGAGACTGTGAAGGTTTACGCAAATGTTACATTTTTATGACAGTGCGAAAGGATGAAAAAGCGCCAGATGTAAACTAAATACTTTCCTGCAACTTCGGTCATTTCGTTACACTGGGCGCACTTTTCGCAGCAGGGTCTTCCATTGTGACGTTACTGATTGTCACCACAATTTTGTGGGCATTTTCTTTTAGCCTGATTGGCGAATACCTGGCGGGCCAGGTCGATAGCGTATTTTCGGTATTAGTGCGCCTAGTGCTGGCGGCGGTGGTGTTCCTGCCGTTTCTGCGCTGGCGTGGCTATCGGGCCTCGACCATCCTGATGTACATGGCGGTGGGCGCATTGCAGCTCGGCATCATGTATCTGATCAGTTTCCAGGCCTATCTCTACCTCAGCGTGCAGGAATTCCTGCTGTTTACGGTGATGACGCCGCTGTACGTGACGCTGGTTTATGATTTGCTGACCGGCCGCGGCGTGCGCTGGGGCTATGCCCTTAGCGCGATGCTGGCGGTGGGCGGCGCGGCTATCATCCGCTACGACAAAGTCAGCGATCATTTCTGGTTCGGCCTGATGCTGGTGCAACTGGCGAACCTCATCTTTGCCATTGGCATGGTCGGGTATAAGCGCCTGCAGGAAATCCGGCCGGTACCGCAGCACACCGCGTTCTCCTGGTTCTATCTGGGCGCGGCGATGATTGCCGTTGTGGCGTGGTTTATGTGGGGAAATCCGCAAAAATTACCGACAACTTCGCTGCAGTGGGGCATTTTGATCTGGCTGGGTGTGGTGGCGTCTGGGCTGGGCTACTTTATGTGGAACTATGGTGCGACGCAGGTTGATGCCGGCACGCTGGGGATCATGAACAACATGCATGTGCCCGCCGGACTGCTGGTGAACCTGGCGATCTGGCAGCAGCAGCCACACTGGCCGAGCTTTATTATTGGTGCCGCGGTTATTTTCGCTTCATTGCTGGTGCACCGACACTGGATCGTGAAAGGCCGATAGCATGGGGAACGTGCGGGGATAACGGGCAGGAAAAACGGGCAGACTGCTGCTGCCCGTTATGACTTACTTGGCTTTTGGCACAACCGCAGGACGGATTTTCATGGTCAGTCCTTTCAGGAAGTTACGCAGGATCTGATCGCCGCACTCGCGGTAGTTTTTGTGACCCGGCTTGCGGAAAATCGCCCCAATCTCAGACTGTCCCACCGCAAAATCCGCCATCTTCAGAATGTCGAGAATGTCGGTGGTTTTCAGATCGAACGCCACGCGCAGCTTCTTCATCATGATGTTATTGGTCATCTTGCGCTCGATGGACGGCTCTGGTGCATCTTCACTTTTGCCGCGGCGCTGGAAAATCAGGCCATTCAGGAAGTAGCCCATAATCACATCCGGGCATTCACGGAAACCGTCTTCATCGTCTTTCTTCAGGAAGCTGTTGATTTCGGCTTCGGTGACTTCTGTTTCTGCCAGCGCCAAAATTGCCACAACCTGCGCATCGCTCAGGTTAAGCATGAAGCGCACGCTGCGCAGAACGTCGTTATTAGTCATAAAAATCTCATCAGGGATCAAAGGCTGTTGTGCGCATTATAGTGACAAATGGCCGTTGATACAGGAAAACCCACCAGCGATTCAGGCTGGCAGGTAAATCAGGAGTGGGTCAGCGGAGAGGGCAGTGCGGCACCGGGCTGAGAAGCGTCTCTGACCAGCGGCAGATGATCGCAGGCATGCTGGCGGGCAGAACGGATAAAGGCTTCGGTCACCGGCTGACGCTGTTCACCATCGCGCACGGCGGCATACAGCCGACTCCACAGGCCATCACCCAGCGTTTTGGTTACCACCAGTCCCTGATGTTCGAAGCTTTCCACCACCCAATGTGGCAGTGCCGCAATCCCCATTCCGGCCGACACCATCTGGATCAGCAGTAGGGTGTTATCAACGCTTTTCAGCGCCGGGCTGACGCCAGCCGGTTGCAGGAAGTGTCGCCAGATATCCAGACGCTGACGCTGCACCGGATAAATCATCAGCACTTCATTCGCCAAATCTTCCGGCGAGATATGGTCCACTTTCGCCAGCGGGTGATCCTGGGCCAGCACTAACCTCACTTCAAAATCAAACATCGGCGAATAGAACAGGCCACTGCGCGGCAGAATATCGGAGGTCAGCACGATATCCAGCTCGCCCTGCTGCAAGGCAGGCTGAGGGTCGAAGGTGACGCCCGATTTGAAATCCATCACCACCTGAGGCCAGCTCTGGCGGAAATTACTCAACGCCGGCGTCAGCCACTGGATACAGCTATGGCATTCAATGGCGATGCGCAGCGTAGTCTGGTGAGGCTCGTGGCAGGCCTGAAGCGCCTGCTGGATCTGCGGCAACACCTGTTCCGCCAGCTGCAGCAGGATTTCGCCCTGGGGCGTAAAGCGCAGCGGCTGGCTTTTACGCACGAATAACCGAAAGCCCAGACGCTGTTCCAGGTCGCTGAACTGATGAGATAACGCCGACTGCGTTTGGTGAAGCTGGGCCGCCGCGGCCGCCAGCGAACCGGTTGTCCGCAGCGCCTGCAGCGTCCGCAGGTGTTTGAGTTCGATCATGAGAGTCCTTCACATCGACAGTGAACAATTTGCGCTTGTGGTGACTACAGTACCTGCGGATTATAGATGTGTAAACATCTGGACGTCTAAAAGCCTGATTGCATCTGCAAGGACAGCGGGCAACAACTGAGGAAAGAACTGATGACCATTCTGAACCACACACTTGGATTCCCTCGCGTCGGTCTGCGTCGCGAACTGAAAAAAGCGCAGGAAAGCTACTGGGCGGGTAACAGCACTCAGGACGATTTACTGGCGGTAGGCCGCGAACTGCGTGCCCGCCACTGGCAGCAGCAGAAGCAGGCGGGCGTTGATCGGGTGCCGGTGGGTGACTTCGCCTGGTACGATCACGTTCTGACCACCAGCCTGATGTTGGGCAACGTGCCGGCCCGTCACCAAAACAAAGACGGCTCTGTCGATCTGGATACGTTGTTCCGTCTTGGCCGTGGCCGGGCACCCACGGGTGAGCCCGCTGCCGCTGCCGAAATGACCAAGTGGTTCAACACCAACTACCACTATATGGTGCCGGAATTCACCCAGGGCCAGCAGTTCAAACTTAGCTGGACACAAATTCTGGAAGAAGTCGATGAAGCGCTGGCTCTTGGCCACAACGTAAAACCGGTGCTGCTGGGCCCGGTAACCTATCTGTGGTTGGGTAAAGTAAAAGGCGAACAGTTTGACCGACTGAGCCTGCTGAAAGACATTCTGCCGGTCTACCAGCAGGTGCTGGGCGAGCTGGCTACCCGCGGAATTGAATGGGTACAGATTGATGAACCTGCGCTGGTGCTGGAACTGCCGCAGGAATGGCTGAACGCCTTCAAACCGGCTTATGATGCCTTGCAGGGCAACACCAAACTGCTGCTGACCACCTACTTTGACAGCGCCGGCACTAACATCAATACCCTCCGTACGCTGCCGGTGCAGGGGCTGCACGTTGACCTGGTGCAGGGTAAAGACGATATCGTTGCGCTAAATGCCAGGATCCCTGCCGACTGGTTGCTGTCCGTCGGCGTTATCAATGGCCGTAACGTCTGGCGAGCCGACTTAAGTAGCTGGTTTGAACGCCTGCAACCGCTGGTTTCCCAGCGCAAACAGCTGTGGATCGGTTCGTCCTGTTCGCTGCTGCACAGCCCTATCGACCTGAGTACCGAAACCCGCCTGGACGACGAAGTGAAAAGCTGGTTCGCCTTCGCCCTGCAAAAGTGTGCTGAGCTGTCACTGCTGAGCAACGCGCTGAACAACAATAACCCGCAGTCACTGGAGGCCTGGAGCGCACCGATCCGTGCCCGCCGTGATTCGGGTCGGGTGCATAACGCGGCGGTCAGCAAACGTCTTGCGGCGATCACCGCGAAAGACAGCCAGCGCGATCATGGCTATAGCGTACGTGCTGACGCGCAGCGCAAGCGCTTTAACCTGCCGGCCTGGCCGACCACCACCATCGGTTCGTTCCCACAAACTACCGAAATCCGTGGCCTGCGCCTGGACTTCAAACAGGGTCGCCTCGACAGTAATCACTACCGTACCGGCATTGCCGGACATATCAAACAGGCCATTGCTGAGCAGGAACGTCTGGGTCTGGATGTGCTGGTTCACGGCGAAGCCGAACGTAACGACATGGTTGAGTATTTTGGCGAGAACCTCGACGGTTTTGCCTTCACGCAAAATGGCTGGGTGCAGAGCTACGGTTCACGCTGCGTCAAACCGCCCGTTATTATCGGCGACGTCAGCCGCCCGGCGGCGATCACCGTTGAATGGGCGAAATACGCCCAGTCCCTGACGGAGAAACCGGTGAAAGGCATGCTGACCGGGCCGGTTACCATCCTTTGCTGGTCATTCCCGCGTGAAGACGTGAGCCGTGAAACCATCGCTAAGCAGATTGCCCTGGCGCTACGCGATGAAGTGGAGGACCTGGAAAAAGCCGGCATCGGCATCATTCAGATCGATGAGCCTGCCCTGCGTGAAGGTCTGCCGCTGCGCCAGTCCGACTGGGCGGCCTATCTGGCATGGGCCGTTGATGCCTTCCGCCTGAACGCTGCCGTGGCGCGGGATGACACGCAGATCCATACCCATATGTGTTACTGCGAGTTCAACGACATCATGGGGTCGATTGCGGCGCTGGATGCGGACGTGATCACCATCGAAACCTCACGGTCGGATATGAAACTGCTGGAGTCGTTTGAGGAGTTTGATTACCCGAATGAGATCGGCCCTGGCGTGTACGACATTCATTCGCCAAACGTGCCCGGCGTGGAATGGATGGAAGAACTGCTGCTGAAGGCGGCGAAGCGCATCCCGACTGAGCGTCTGTGGGTGAATCCGGATTGTGGTCTGAAAACCCGCGGCTGGACAGAAACGCGTCAGGCGTTAGCGAACATGGTGCAAGCCGCCCAGAATCTGCGCAAAACTAAAAAACCGGCCTGATTTCTGAGTGATTGAAGTGATGTGGGGCGCCTGGCGCCCCTTTTTTTATTACTTCACGCCATTCTGCCGGAACCAGGCGAGCATGCGCTGCCAGCCATCTTTGGCCGACTCTTCATGATAGCTTGGGCGGTAATCGGCATTAAAGGCATGGCCCGCATCCGGATAAACAATAATTTCCGATTTGGCGTTCGCTGCACGCAGCGCCTGGCGCATAGTCTCCACGCTCTCCTGCGGAATGCTGTCATCCTTGCCGCCATAAAGTCCTAACACCGGCGCAGTTAAATCCACCGCGATATCAACCGGCTGCTTCTGCTGCTTCAGCGTCTTCTCTCCGACCATTTTGCCATACCAGGCCACGGCGGCTTTCAGCTGTGGATTGTGTGCTGCATACAGCCAGGTAATGCGTCCGCCCCAGCAGAAGCCAGTGATGCCCATATTGCGCATATCGCCGCCGTGACGGGAGGCCCAGTTGGCAACGTGATCCAAATCGGCCAACACCTGATTATCCGGAACGGTGCTGACTAATTCTTTAAACAGCGTCGGGATATCGTCGTATTCAGCAGGATCGCCCTGGCGGAAGTAAAGCTCTGGCGCAACCGCCAGATAGCCTTCGGCAGCCAGGCGACGGCAGATATCGCGAATGTGTTCATGCACGCCAAAAATCTCCTGAACCACCAGAATCACCGGCAGTGGGCCGCTGACATGACGCGGTTTGGCGTGAAAAGCGGGCATGTTCTCGCCCTGAGTAGGAATGGATGTTTCACCTGACTGGATGGCGTCACTGTCAGTAATAATCGTGGTCGATGCGGTAGGCGATACCGCAGGAGTGAACCCATTATTGCTCATTTTTTGAGTCGTATTCTCGTCGGTTTTCATTGTCCTCTCCATGCATGCATTAGCGCAATCAGCTAACTATAGCCAGGATTACGTTTGGGTCAGGGGGTTGCTCTCTACCCATCATTAACACTGCCATTACCTGACCGTGAGGGCAAGTTGTGGCAATCCGAAAGGAAAGAGTGTTTAAATGTGATGTATGTCACTTCTTGTTGTTGATTCAATGTAACTTTCATTGGACGAAGTGATGCAATTCACATAATTTTCGGCAGCTTTGCATTATTGTGACCGCCAGATCCTTATCCCCCTTTCCCGTTACAGGAGTTTGAAATGGCACACTCAGACGTTTTTCATTTGGGTTTAACAAAAGCGGATTTGCAGGGCGCGACCTTGGCGATTGTGCCGGGCGATCCTGAGCGGGTGAAAAAAATTGCGGCATTGATGGAAAACCCGGTCCATCTGGCTTCACACCGTGAATTTACCAGCTGGCGTGCAGAGCTGGATGGCAAGGCGGTGATCGTCTGTTCCACCGGCATCGGCGGTCCTTCAACGTCTATTGCAGTGGAAGAACTGGCTCAACTGGGCGTGCGCACCTTCCTGCGCGTCGGTACCACTGGCGCTATTCAGCCAGAGATTAACGTCGGCGATGTGCTGGTCACCACCGGCTCAGTGCGTCTTGATGGCGCCAGCCTGCACTTCGCCCCGCTGGAGTTCCCGGCTGTCGCGGACTTTACCTGCACCACGGCGCTGGTCGACGCGGCGAAAGCGGCAGGCGCAACCACCCACATTGGTATCACCGCATCTTCCGATACGTTCTATCCTGGTCAGGAGCGTTACGACACCTTTTCAGGCCGCGTCGTCAGCCGTTTCCAGAACTCAATGAAGGAATGGCAGGATATGGGCGTGCTGAACTATGAAATGGAGTCGGCAACGCTGTTAACCATGTGTGCCAGTCAGGGACTGCGGGCCGGTATGGTGGCGGGTGTGATCGTCAACCGCACTCAGCAGGAAATTCCTGATGCGGAAACGATGAAAAGAACCGAGAGTGATGCGGTACGTATCGTAGTAGATGCGGCGCGCCGCCTAATCTGACGCTTTTTATCTGGACATTCATACAGTAGGCCTCTACCTTTTCCCGTAGATAAGTCCATGCGGGAGAATAAAGGTGGATGCAACAATCAGTTATGGCGTTTGTCTGGCGCTGGCCGGTGTGCTGGCAGGCTGGACAATCGCCTGGTTTCGCGGGCAGCAGGTCTCAGCCCGGCAGGAAACCGAACGGCAATTGCTGCTGCAGTCAGCGGAACAGCTGCGCGAAGAGCGTCAACGGCTGCAGCAGCAGGTCGAAACCTGTCAGCAGGCGCAACGGCAGAATGAGCTCGAGTTGCGCCAGCTACACGGGACGCTGTCTGCGGCCCAGGAAAAGCTTCACCACCTCGATCACTGGCGCAATGAAACTGAACAGCTGACGCGGGAATTACGCAACCAGCTGGAAATCAACAGTTCTCAGGAAGCCGAACTGCGCGAAGTCACCATCCGTCTTGAAGAAACCCGCATGGCTGCTGAAGAGAAACAGCGCCTGCTGGTCAACAGCGAGCAGCGGCTGAACGCGCAATTTGAAAACCTTGCAAACCGGATTTTCGAAAACAGTGGCCGCCGCGTTGATGAGCAAAACAAGCAAAGCCTTAACAGCCTGATTTCGCCACTGCGTGAACAGCTGGAAGGCTTCCGCCGCCAGGTGCAGGACGGATTTGGCCAGGAAGCCCGTGAACGTCATACCCTCTCGCATGAAATCCGCAACCTGCAGCAGCTGAACGCGCAAATGGCGCAGGAAGCGATCAACCTGACCAAAGCGCTGAAAGGCGACAATAAAACCCAGGGTAACTGGGGTGAAGTGGTCTTGAGCCGCGTGCTTGAAGCCTCCGGGCTGCGGGAAGGCCATGAGTATGAAACCCAGGTCACCATTCAGTTAGAACAGAACGGAAGGATGCAGCCGGATGTGATCGTGCGTCTGCCGCAGGGCAAAGATGTGGTTATCGATGCCAAAATGACGCTGGTGGCCTACGAACGTTACTTCAACGGTGACGATGAGGCGCAGCGCGAAGCGGCAATCAGCGAGCATATTGCCGCCATTCGTGGGCATTTACGTCAGCTGAGCCGAAAAGATTACCAACAATTGCCCGGTTTACGCTCCCTGGATTATGTGTTGATGTTTATCCCGGTTGAACCGGCCTTTTTACTGGCGATCGATCGTCAGCCGGAGTTGATTAACGAAGCGCTCAACCTGAACATCATGTTAGTCAGTCCAACCACCCTGCTGGTGGCGTTACGGACGATTAACAATCTTTGGCGCTATGAGCATCAGAGCCGCCATGCCCAACGCATCGCCGATCGTGCCGCGAAGCTCTACGATAAAATGCGCCTGTTTGTCGATGACATGTCCTCAATGGGCCAAAGTCTGGACAAAGCGCAGGACAGTTACCGTCAGGCAATGAAAAAACTGTCGGAAGGGCGGGGCAATATGATCGCCCAGACCGAAAGCTTCCGTCAGCTGGGTATCGAGGTGAAACGGCCGATTAATCCGCGGCTTGTTGAACAGGCCATGCCGGAATCGGCCGAAAATATCGCTGAGCTGGAGGACGATGAAGCCCAGCCAGATGGCGATTCCGGGCAGGATAACGGCGCATTAAGAGTCAATGAATAAGCCGCCAGGCTGCGTGCCTGACCTGCTGGACTCTGGTACACTTGGCAGATAATTGATTGCAGAGCAGGCAAAACAAATGGCAGATGAATCAAAGGACACCACTCATTTCGGCTTCCGTACCGTAGCGAAAAGCGACAAGGAAGAAATGGTGGCAGATGTTTTCCATTCCGTTGCGGCCAAATATGACCTGATGAACGATTTAATGTCGTTCGGCATCCACCGCGTCTGGAAGCGTTTTACTATCGATTGCAGCGGCGTCCGCCGTGGGCAGCGCGTGCTGGATCTGGCGGGCGGCACCGGCGATTTGACCGCGAAGTTCTCGCGCCTGGTGGGCGAGACGGGCGAAGTGGTGCTGGCTGATATCAACAGCTCGATGCTGAAAGTGGGCCGTGAGAAATTACGCAACAACGGTATCATTGGCAACGTGAACTACGTGCAGGCCAATGCTGAAGCACTGCCTTTCCCGGACAACTATTTCGACTGCATTACCATCGCCTTTGGCTTGCGTAACGTCACCGAGAAAGAGAAAGCGCTGGCGTCCATGTTCCGCGTACTGAAGCCGGGCGGCCGTTTACTGGTGCTGGAGTTCTCCAAGCCGGTGCTGGAACCGCTAAGCAAGGCCTATGACGCATACTCTTTCCATATCCTGCCGCGCATCGGCGAGTTGGTGGCGAAGGATTCCGGGAGCTATCGCTATCTGGCCGAATCCATCCGTATGCATCCGGATCAGGACACACTCAAGCAGATGATGGAAGACGTGGGCTTTGAAAACACCACGTATCACAATCTCACCGGTGGCATCGTTGCACTGCACCGTGGATTCAAGTTCTAAACAGGAAAGCGAATGACTTTAACGCCGCTGTTAACCGCGGGCCTGGAAACGGCACTTAACCAGATCCTCTATCGCGATCGCGGCCTGAAAGCAGCACGTCAGCGCCTGAATGGCAAAAGCCTGGCCATCGTGCTGGCTGAACTGAAACAGCCGCTGATCTTTATCTTCAGCGAGCATCAGGTTGATGTGCTGGGCGAGTGGAATGACACGCCCGATTGCACGGTAAAAACGCAGATTGCCACCTTGCGCAAGCTGCGCGATCGCCAGCAGCTGACCAGCGTGATCCGCAGTGGCGAGCTGGAAGTCGACGGCGATCTGCAGGTTGTGCAGCACTTTTCTGCGCTTATCGATCTCGCCGAACTGGACCCCGCTGAATACCTCGCGCCCTGGACCGGGGACGTGGTGGCGCAGGGTATCAGCCAGTTTGCCCGTCGCGGTTTCCAGCTGTTACGTGGTGATGCTGAACGCAAGCAGGCCTATCTCGGTCAGGCGCTTACCGAAGAGTGGCGGCTGGCACCCGGCGGATTAGAAGCAGCCTGGTTTGCTGAAGAAGTTGATGCGCTATCGCGCGATCTTTCCGCGCTTGAAAGCCGCCTTGCAACGCTGGAGGGCAAATGACGCCAGGAGAATTGCGCCGACTCTATTTGATTATCCGGGTATTCCTCACCTACGGCCTGGATGAACTGATCCCCAAAACCCGTCTGGCATTGCCGATCCGCATGTGGCGTAAGTGCCTGTTCTGGCTGCCCAACAAACACAAAAACCTGCCGCTTGGCGACCGTATTCGCCTGGCGCTGGAGCAACTGGGTCCGGTATGGATCAAGTTTGGTCAGATGATGTCGACACGACGCGACCTGTTCCCGCCGCAGATTGCCGATCAGCTGGCGATGCTGCAGGACCGTGTAGCCCCGTTTGACGGCGTGCTGGCTAAGCAGCAGATCGAACTGTCTCTTGGTTGCCCGGTTGAATCCCGCTTTGATGATTTCATGATCAAACCTCTGGCATCAGCGTCGATTGCCCAGGTGCATACGGCAACGCTGAAAGAAAACGGCCAGAAAGTGGTGATCAAAGTGATTCGCCCGGACATCCTGCCAGTGATCAGAGCCGATATGAAGCTGATCAACCGCATGGCGCGCTGGGTTCCACGCCTGTTACCCGACGGCCGCCGCTTGCGTCCGCAGGAAGTGGTCGCAGACTACGAAAAAACGCTGATTGATGAGCTGAACCTGTTGCGCGAAGGGGCTAACGCCATCCAGCTTCGCCGTAACTTCGATAAAAGCAAAATGCTGTACGTTCCGGAAATCTTCTCCGACTACGGCAGCGAAACCATGCTGGTGATGGAGCGGATCTACGGTATTCCGATTTCCGACGTGGTGACGCTGGAGAAGCACGGCGTGAACATGAAGTTGCTGGCTGAGCGCGGCGTGCAGGTGTTCTTTACCCAAGTGTTCCGCGACAGCTTCTTCCATGCGGATATGCATCCGGGCAATATTTTTGTCAGCTACGACCATCCAGAAGATCCGCAATATATCGCCATCGACTGCGGGATTGTCGGCTCGCTGAATAAAGAAGATAAGCGCTATCTCGCCGAAAACTTCATCGCCTTCTTCAATCGTGATTACCGCAAGGTGGCCGAGCTTCACGTCGACTCTGGTTGGGTTCCGCCGGACACCAACGTGGAAGATTTCGAATTTGCCATCCGCACCGTGTGCGAACCCATTTTTGAAAAGCCGTTGGCAGAGATCTCCTTTGGCCACGTGTTGCTGAATCTTTTCAACACCGCCAGACGCTTCAATATGGAAGTTCAGCCACAACTGGTTCTCCTGCAGAAAACATTGTTGTATGTTGAAGGCATTGGGCGGCAGCTTTATCCGCAGTTGGATTTGTGGAAAACAGCCAAACCGTTCCTGGAAGACTGGATCAAAGATCAAATCGGTATTCCGGCCATTGTCAGGGCACTGAAAGAGAAAGCGCCTTTCTGGGCTGAGAAATTGCCAGAACTGCCGGAACTCTTCTATGACAGCCTGCGCCAGCACAAGCATTTGCAACACAGCGTCGACAAGCTGACCAACGATTTAAAAGGCGAACGGATCAGACAGCATAAGTCCCGTTACCTGTTCGGCGTCGGTGCGACCTTGCTGCTCAGCGGCACTGCCATCTTGCTGACACGGCCAGATTGGGATCTGATTTCCGCGGCGATGATCGCCGCCGGTCTGGTGAGCTGGCTGGTTGGCTGGCGTAAAACCAGCTGATTGTCATGAAAGGTAAACAGAAGGTTATCCCGCGCTGGTGATGGTTTGCTCATCGTCAGCGCAACACAAGCTGTATATACTGAAAAACTGGCATCACAACTCAATATCAGAGGCAAAATCATGGGCGGTATTAGTATCTGGCAATTGTTAATCATTGCCGTAATTGTTGTTCTTCTGTTTGGTACCAACAAACTCCGTACGCTGGGATCTGATTTGGGTTCATCGATCAAAGGCTTCAAAAAAGCCATGGGCGATGAAAACGAGAAAGATAAAGACCATGCTAATGATGCTGACTTCCACGCCAAACTGGCGGAAAAAGATCAGACAGAAGCGAAGAAAGAAGACGTCAAGAACGACAAGGTATAAACCGTGTTCGACATAGGCTTTAGTGAACTGATTTTGGTGTTCGTTATCGGGCTGGTCGTGCTGGGTCCACAGCGTTTACCGGTGGCGGTCAGAACCGTCGTTGGCTGGATCCGCGCTCTGCGTTCACTGGCGACCAGTGTGCAGAACGAACTCGCTCAGGAACTTAAATTGCAGGAGCTGCAGGACAGCCTGAAAAAGGTGGAAGAGGCCAGTAAGAACAGCCTTTCTCCTGAGCTGAAGGCGTCAATGGAAGAGCTGAAGCAATCAGCAGAATCCATGAAGCGTTCTTACCTCGGCGAAAATGAAAAAGCCGATGACGAAGCCAACACCATCCATAACCCCCTTGTGAAGAACTCTGCCGAGACGCATGAGGGTGTGACGCCAGCGGAAGCCGACCATCAGGCCAGTTCCCCTGTCAAAGCCCCTGACGCGGTGACCACACCGGTTCAGGTATCTGAAGCGGCAACCTCACCCATTCCGGCTACTGACGTGGCGTCTGCGCCCGTTCAGGCACCCGAAGTGGCTACCGCGCCAGCTCAGGCCCCGACAGTGAAACCTGAACCGAAACCGGCCTTGACCACGAATGGCGACGCGCCAATCCTGTCCAGCCGTGCTCCTGTTTCCACCCATTTACCGAGCGATGAACGATAAACATGGCTGTTGAAGATACCCAACCGCTTATCAGTCATTTGATTGAACTCCGTAAGCGCTTGTTGAACTGTATTATTGCCGTCGTCGGCATCTTTATCTGTCTGGCTTATTTTTCCAATGACATCTACCAGCTGGTTTCCGCGCCGCTGATTAAGCAGATGCCAGCGGGCGCCAGCATGATCGCCACTGACGTTGCGTCCCCGTTTTTCACCCCAATAAAACTGACGATGATCGTCTCGGTATTCCTTGCGGTACCGGTGATCCTGTATCAGATCTGGGCCTTTATCGCCCCTGCGCTTTATCGCCATGAGCGCAAGCTGGTTATGCCGTTGCTGTTTTCCAGTTCATTCCTATTCTATACCGGCATGGCTTTCGCCTACTTTGTTGTCTTTCCGCTGGCCTTTGGCTTCTTCGCCAAGACCGCGCCGCAGGGCGTGTTGATTGCCACTGACATTAACAACTATCTCGATTTTGTAATGGCACTGTTTATGGCATTTGGCGTCTCCTTTGAAGTGCCAATTGCTATCGTGTTGATCTGTTGGACCGGCATGACAACCCCGGAAGACCTGAAGAAGAAGCGCCCGTACGTGTTGGTGGGTGCTTTCGTGGTGGGAATGCTGTTGACCCCGCCAGATGTCTTCTCTCAGACGCTTCTGGCTATTCCGATGTATTGCCTGTTTGAAGTCGGCGTGTTCTTCGCGCGCTTCTATGTCGGCAAGCGTCGTCAGGACATGGACCCGGAAGAATCGGGCCCAGAGTAGCGTAAAGCAGGTCCAGCGCTCCCTTACATGAAGTAACGTAACCGCCCGAAAGGGCGGTTACTGTTTGGATAATCCTATGTTCGATATTGGTGTGAACCTGACCAGCACGCAGTTCGCGAAAGATCGCGATCAGGTCGTAAAACGTGCGAAAGACGCCGGGATCACCGGCTTACTGATCACCGGCACCAACGCGCTGGAAAGCCAGCAGGCGCAAAGCCTGGCCACGCGTCGTCCGGGTTATTGCTGGTCCACCGCCGGTGTCCATCCCCATCATGCCAGTGAATGGTCAGGCGAAACCGCCGCGACCCTGAAACGGCTGGCGGAGAGCCCTGAAGTGGTCGCCATTGGCGAATGTGGTCTGGACTTCAACCGCAATATCTCTGAACCTGAGCAGCAGGTTTATGCGTTCAATGCCCAGCTTGAGCTGGCTGCCGAATTGGCGATGCCGGTGTTTCTCCACTGTCGCGATGCCCACGACCGTTTCCTCGCCGTCCTCACGCCCTGGTTACCAACGTTGCCTGGTGCGGTGGTGCACTGCTTTACCGGCACGCGCGAAGAGCTTGAAGCCTACCTGGCGGCGGGACTCTCAATTGGGATTACGGGCTGGGTGTGCGATGAGCGACGTGGCGTAGAGCTTCGTGAGTTAATGCCGTTGATCCCAGCCGACCGTCTGCTGCTGGAAACGGATGCGCCCTATTTGCTGCCCCGCGACATGCGCCCGAGGCCGCCTTCACGACGTAATGAACCCTGCTTCCTGCCGCATATTGTGCAGGTAGTGGCGGGATTACGTGGGGAAGAACCCGAGGCGCTGGGACGTCAGTGCGATGCTAATGCGCGTAAGCTGTTTCGTTTGCCGGCGTAATTCCGGCATCAGCGGCAGGAAGGGTTAAAGCTTGTGGAACTGCTTGTTGTCGAGGCTGCGCGTGATCTGCTTATTGAGCAGGTTCAGCAGCAGCATTGAGCGCGCTTCCCCATCGGGCTCGGTGAAGATGGCTTTCAGCCCTTCAAACGCGCCGCAGGTAATTAACACGCGGTCGCCGGGCTGAGGCACGTCAGGATCGACCATGGTGATTGGCGTATCGGTTTGCAGTGCCATAATCACGTCATGAGGAACGCTTGCCGGCAGACTGCCGAAGCGAACGAAATGGCTGACGCCCCGCGTGGCGCTTATGGTTGTGGTATGAATCGCTTCCGGATCAAATTCTATAAACAGATAATTGGGGAAGAGCGGCTCATCCACCTGGGTGCGTTTTCCGCGAACCAATTTCTCTAATGCAATCATTGGGCTAAGACAATGCACCGATTGACGCTCAAGATGTTCTTTCGCGCGAAGCAGCTGGCCACGTTTGCAATAAAGTAAATACCAGGATTCCATAACGTCACTTTTTGATTACAGGGCCGCTAAGAATACCAAACTCATCGCCAGAGTTATAGCGGGATCCAGCAGAGATGCGGCCCTGGCAAGAATTTGGTTTGCAGATCGCGGTCGCTCCAAAAAACTAAGCATAGCGTAACAATCCTCCCTATAATGGCCGATTCACTGACCGTATTGATGAGAAGTCATGAAATACCACGACTTACGCGATTTCCTTGCCTTGCTTGAGCAGCGCGGGGAATTAAAACGTATTACGCAAGAGATCGACCCGGATCTTGAGATGACCGAAATCGCCGATCGCACCCTGCGAGCTGGCGGCCCGGCACTGCTGTTCGAAAACCCAAAAGGGTACGACATGCCGGTGTTGTGCAACCTGTTCGGTACGCCGGACCGTGTGGCCATGGGCATGGGACAGAAAGATGTCTCGGCGCTGCGTGATGTTGGCCGCCTGCTGGCGTTCCTGAAAGAACCTGAGCCACCTCGCGGTTTCCGTGATTTCTTCGATAAGATGCCGCAGTGGAAGCAGGTGCTGAACATGCCGACCAAGCGTCTGCGTGATGCGCCGTGCCAGCAAGAGATTTGGCAGGGTGACGAGGTCGATCTGCACCGAATCCCGGTAATGAAATGTTGGCCTGAAGATGCGGCCCCGCTAATTACCTGGGGATTGACCGTCACACGCGGTCCGCACAAAGAGCGGCAGAATCTCGGCATCTATCGCCAGCAGGTGATTGGTAAGAACAAGCTGATTATGCGCTGGCTCTCCCATCGCGGCGGCGCGCTGGATTTCCAGGAGTGGACGCAGCAGCATCCGGGGGAACGTTTCCCGGTATCCGTCGCGTTGGGCGCCGATCCGGCCACGATTCTGGGTGCCGTGACCCCCGTTCCTGACACCCTGTCTGAATATGCCTTCGCCGGCCTGCTGCGCGGCACTAAAACGGAAGTGGTGAAGTGCATATCCAACGATCTGGAAGTGCCCGCCAGCGCCGAAATTGTGCTTGAAGGCTATATCGAGCCTGGCGAAATGGCGCCAGAAGGCCCTTACGGCGATCATACGGGTTACTATAATGAAGTAGACAGTTTCCCGGTGTTCACCGTGACGCATATCACTCAGCGCCGCAATCCGATCTATCATTCGACCTACACCGGTCGTCCACCGGATGAACCTGCGGTGTTAGGCGTGGCGCTGAATGAAGTCTTTGTGCCGATCCTGCAGAAGCAGTTCCCGGAAATTGTCGATTTCTATCTGCCGCCGGAAGGGTGTTCCTATCGCCTGGCCGTCGTTACGATGAAAAAACAGTATGCGGGACATGCCAAGCGCGTAATGATGGGCGTCTGGTCTTTCCTTCGTCAGTTTATGTATACCAAATTTGTTATTGTCTGCGATGATGATGTGAATGCCCGTGACTGGAACGACGTCATCTGGGCGATCACCACGCGAATGGATCCGGCGAGAGATACTGTCTTAGTTGAAAATACGCCGATCGACTACCTGGACTTCGCTTCACCTGTTTCCGGCTTAGGCTCGAAAATGGGACTGGATGCGACCAATAAATGGCCAGGCGAAACGACGCGAGAGTGGGGACGTCCGATCCGTAAAGATCCGGCGGTAACAGCCCGTATCGATGAGATTTGGGACGAACTGGGCATCTTCAGTGAGCCACCTACGCGCAATAACACGCCCGGCAAATAACTGCCAGAGACCCGACAGAGGGAACGCATGACAACGTTAAGCTGCAAAGTGACCTCAGTAGAGGCGATTACCGATACTGTGTACCGAGTGAGAATGGTGCCGGAGGCTGATTTTAGCTTCCGTGCTGGCCAGTATTTGATGGTGGTGATGGACGAGCGTGACAAGCGTCCATTCTCACTGGCATCCACTCCGATGGAAAAAGACATTATCGAGCTGCACATTGGTGCCTCAGAACTGAATCTGTATGCCATGGCGGTGATGGAACGCATTCAGGAACAGCGCAAAATCACCGTCGATATTCCCCATGGTGATGCCTGGCTGCGGGAAGAGGGCGATCGCCCGCTGGTGCTGGTTGCGGGTGGAACCGGGTTCTCCTATGCCCGCTCTATTCTGCTGACCGCCCTTTCTCAGCAGCCGGATCGTGATATCGCCCTTTACTGGGGCGGACGCGAGCTGAAGCATCTCTACGATCTGGAAGAGTTAGACGCGCTGGCCATTAAGCACCCTAACCTGAAAATTATTCCGGTTGTCGAGCAGCCTGAAGCGGGTTGGGATGGGCGCAGTGGTACGGTGCTGACCGCCGTGATGAATGACTATGCCACGCTTGCCAGTCATGACATCTATATTGCAGGCCGTTTCGAGATGGCCAAAATCGCCCGTGAGCGTTTTTGTGCCGAGCGCGGCGCGAAGGAAGATCAGATGTTCGGCGATGCCTTCGCCTTTATCTGAGGTTGCCGGGGGCAGGACGCTCTGCCCCTGAACCTGAGCAACGAAAAAACCCGCCCCTGACGGGCGGGAATTGAATCAGTGAAACAGCCAGTTCAACGTATCAGATGCGTTCGAAGACGGTGGCGATCCCCTGTCCCAGACCAATACACATGGTCGCCAGGCCAAATTGGGCATCGCGCCTTTCCATCAGATTAAGCAAGGTAGTACTGATGCGGGCACCCGAACAGCCCAGCGGATGACCTAACGCGATTGCACCGCCATTCAGATTGACCTTTTCATCCATCACTTCCAGCAGGCCGAGATCCTGAATACAGGGCAGCGTTTGCGCGGCGAACGCTTCATTCAGTTCGAAGACGCCAATATCCGTCACGTTCAGACCGGCTCTTTTTAACGCCAGTTTTGACGCCGGAACCGGACCGTATCCCATCACCGAAGGGTCACATCCCACCACCGCCATCGCGCGGACAACCGCTCGCGGCTTAAGGCCCAGCTCACGCGCACGGGATTCACTCATTATCAGCATCGCTGCGGCACCGTCTGACAGTGCGGAAGAGGTGCCTGCAGTGACCGTGCCGTTGACCGGATCGAAAGCGGGACGTAATGCGGCGAGGCCCGCAACGGTGGTATCTGAACGGATCACTTCATCGAAGTCGTAACGGCGCAGCACGCCATCCGCATCATGTCCGCTGGTTGGCACAATCTCATTGGCAAAGTGACCGGCCTGGGTGGCAGCCCAGGCACGCTGATGGGAACGTGCGGCGAAGGCGTCCTGACGCTCACGGCTGATTTTATGGATGCGCGCGAGCATCTCGGCGGTTAATCCCATCATCCCAGCCGCTTTGGCGACGGTTTTGCTCAATCCCGGATGAAAGTCCACTCCGTGGTTCATCGGCACGTGGCCCATATGTTCAACGCCACCAATCAGGCAGGCATGGGCATCGCCCACCATAATGGCGCGCGCCGCATCATGCAGCGCCTGCATTGAGGAACCACACAGGCGGTTGACCGTGGTCGCCGGCACGCTGTGCGGGATCTCCGCCAACAGCGACGCGTTGCGGGCAATATTGAAACCCTGTTCGAGGGTTTGCTGCACGCAGCCCCAGTAAATATCGTCCAGCGAAGACGCGTCCAGCGCGGGATTGCGGCTCAACAGGTTGCGCATCAAATGTGCCGATAAATCTTCAGCACGAACGTGGCGATAAGCGCCACCTTTAGAACGACCCATCGGCGTGCGGATGGCATCAACAATCACGACTTTTTCCATTTTCTTACCCTCACGCCGTTTTCAGAGTGGCATCGCCGATGGGCGCGGCCTGTGGATACCAGCTTTCGTCTTTCTGCGCTTTTTCACGCAGGCCAGCAGGCGGCTGATAAAGCGCACCCAGCTCGCTGAACGGTTCAGCCTGGCTGACAAAACGCGCATTGCCTTGCGTATCGAGATAGCGGAAAGCGCCGCCGTGGAAAGGCGGGAAGCCGAGTCCATAAACCAGCGCCATATCGGCCTCGGCAGGGGAGGCAATAATTCCCTCTTCCAGGCAACGTACGACTTCATTGATCATCGGGATCATCATGCGGGACACGATCTCATCATCGCTGAACACCCGCTTTGACTGACAGACCGTCTGCAACAGGTCATCGACCGCCGGATCTGCCACCTTCTTCTGTTTACCCTTGCTGTCAGTTTCCCAGCGATAGAAGCCAAGCTGATTTTTCTGACCAAAGCGTTTGGCATCGAACAGCACGTCAATCGCATCGCGATAATCTTTCTTCATGCGGGAAGGGAATCCGTCAGCCATCACCATCTGTGCATGGTGAGCGGTATCAATCCCCACCACGTCCAGCAGCCAGGCCGGGCCCATTGGCCAGCCGAACTGTTTTTCCATCACTTTATCTATCTGGCGGAAGTCTGCGCCATCGCGCAGCAGCAGGCTGAAGCCCGCAAAGTAAGGGAACAGCACCCGGTTAACGAAAAAGCCCGGACAGTCATTAACAACGATCGGCGTTTTGCCCATTTTGCTGGCCCAGGCCACCACGGTTGCCAGCGTCGCGTCTGAGGTTTTCTCACCCCGGATCACTTCGACCAGCGGCATGCGGTGAACAGGATTAAAGAAGTGCATGCCGCAGAAATTTTCTGGCCGCTTCAACGCGTGGGCCAGATGGCTGATTGGGATGGTGGAGGTATTCGACGCCAGGATCGCACCGCTGTGCAGATAGCCTTCCGTTTCTGCCAGCACCGCGGCTTTTACCTTCGGGTTTTCAACAACGGCTTCAACCACAATGTCTGCCCGCTCAAAGCCGGCATAGTCCAGCGTGGGTTGAATGGTGCCAATAATGCCAGCCAGTTTCATGCCGTCGATTTTTCCGCGCTCCAGCTGTTTATTCAGCAGTTTCGCGGCTTCTTTCATACCCAATTCCAGCGAGGCCGGATTAATGTCCTTCATCATCACCGGTACGCCTTTCGAGGCGGACTGATAAGCAATGCCGCCGCCCATAATACCGGCGCCCAGCACAGCGGCTTGTTTTGGCGTTTCAACGTCGCGGGTCAGCTTTTTGGCTTTGGCCTTCACCGCCTGATCGTTGAGGAAGATCCCCACCAGTGCGCGAGCCTCGTCAGAACGGGCCAGTGGCACAAAGGCCTGCGTCTCCAGCTTCAGCGCAGCATCACGGCCCAGACCTGCTGCGGCCTCAATGGTTTTCACCGCCATCATTGGTGCCGGGTAATGTTTCCCGGCGGTCTGCAGCACCATACTTTTTGCGATGCTGAAGCTCATGGTGGCTTCAATTTTGCTCAGTTTCAGCGGCGCAAGCTTCGGCTGACGACGTGCGCGCCAGTCCTGCTTGCCGGACATCGCTTCCTGCAGGATGGCCAGCGCGGCCTGCTGCAATTTCTCAACCGGGACCACGGCATCAACCAGACCGATGGCCAGCGCTTTTTGCGCATCGACATCTTTGCCGGCGGCTATAATTTCCAGCGCGCTGTCCGCACCTAACAGGCGAGGCAGGCGTACCGATCCCCCAAAGCCAGGCATGATGCCCAGTTTGGTTTCCGGCAGGCCGATGCGGGCGTCCGGGGTGGCGATACGGAAATCGGTCGCCAGAATGCATTCACATCCGCCGCCGAGGGCATAGCCCTGGATCGCGGATAGCGTCGGCACGGGCAGGTCTTCCAGTCGGCTAAAGATGCCGTTGGCAAATCCCAGCCACTGTTCCAGTTTTTCAGCCGGTGCCGCAAACAGAGAAAGGAACTCAGTGATATCCGCGCCAACAATAAAAGCCGGTTTGCGGGAGCTGAGCAGCAGCGCTTTCAGCCCTGGCTGCTTCTCCAGAACCGAAATAGCTTCACCCAGGCTGGCCACGGTTTGTGTATCCAACTTATTCACCGAGCCGGGCGCATCAAAAGCCAGCTCGGCGATGCCATCTTCCAGCCAGTCCAGGGTAAGCGTGTCGCCTTTGTAGAGCATGTTGATCTCCTGAAGCCGCGTTAAGGGGATCTGGTCATACCAGATGATCGAGAGTGTGGAAGGGATGTTAATTATTTGCAAACGAGAGTTTGCTAATTTGCAAACAAGATCACAGGCGCGGCAAAACGGCATCGGGTAAAGGGCTGTGATAAGATGCGCTCAATTTCACGTTAATGGAGACGGAGTTATGGAATCGTTGGTCACTCTTTATCAGGACCACCTGAAAACACTACAGGCGCGTGCTCAGCAGGTATTAGCTCGCAGCAAGCTGGATGCCATGTTGATCCATTCGGGAGAACTGCTCACCGTTTTCCTCGACGATCATACCTATCCCTTTAAAGTGAATCCGCAATTCAAAGCCTGGGTGCCGGTGACCTCTGTGCCGAACTGCTGGCTGTGGGTGGATGGCGTAAACAAACCTAAGCTGTGGTTCTACTCGCCGGTTGATTACTGGCACAACGTTGAGCCGCTGCCGCAAAGCTTCTGGACCGACGAAATCGACATCGTGGCGTTAAAAAATGCCGATGAGATTCAACAGCTGTTGCCTGCTCAGCTGGGTAATGTGGCTTATATCGGCCCTGTGCCCGCGCGCGCAGCGCAGTTAGGCATCAAAGCGGAGCTGACTAACCCGAAAGCCGCTATCGATTTCCTGCATTACCATCGCTCGCTGAAAACTGACTATGAGCTGTACTGCATGCGCGAAGCGCAGAAAACCGCGGTGATCGGTCATCGTGCGGCCAAAGAGGCGTTCCTCTCAGGCATGAGCGAGTTTGATATCAATGGCGCTTACCTGAGTGCCACCGGCCACCGCGATATTGATGTGCCTTACGGCAATATCATTGCGCTGAATGAGCACGCTGCGGTGCTGCATTACACCAAGTTGGATCATCTGCCCCCTGCGCAGTCGCGTAGCTTCCTGATTGATGCCGGAACAGAATACAACGGCTATGCGGCCGATCTGACCCGCACCTATTCAGCGCAAAGTGACAATGACTATGCCCAGCTGATCCGCGATATGAATGAAGAAGAGCTGGCGCTGATCGCCACGATGAAAGCGGGCGTTCGCTACACCGAATACCATCTGCAAATGCACCAGCGTATTGCCAAACTGTTGCTTAAGCATCAGCTGGTGAAAGGGCTGAGTGAGGAAGCGCTGGTGGCGGAAGATCTGACCGGGCCGTTTATGCCCCATGGCATTGGTCATCCGCTGGGACTTCAGGTTCATGATGTCGCCGGATTTATGCAGGATGAAGAGGGCACCCATCAGGCCGCACTTGCGCAATATCCTTACCTGCGCTGCACGCGCATTCTGGAACCGCGGATGGTGGTCACCATCGAACCTGGCATCTACTTTATTGATTCTCTGCTGGCGCCATGGCGTGAAGGTAAGTTCAGCCAGCATTTCAACTGGGACCGCATTGATGCGCTCAAGCCTTATGGCGGCATTCGTATCGAGGATAACGTGATTATTCGCGAACAGGGCGTGGAAAATATGACGCGTGACCTGAAGCTGGACTGATGGACGCGTATGACATCCCCGCTGAGCGCTTCAGCGTCAGCGAGGAGATTAAAAAAAGCCGCTTTATTACACTGTTGGCCCATACTGACGGCGTGGAAGCGGCGCGGGCCTTTGTTCAGCAGGTCAAAGGCGAGCATCCTTCTGCCCGCCACCATTGCTGGGCATGGGTGGCGGGAGCCCCTTCCGACTCACAACAGCTTGGGTTCTCTGATGACGGTGAACCCTCTGGCACGGCAGGTAAACCGATGCTTGCTCAGCTGATGGGAAACAACATCGGGGAAGTGACCGCCGTCGTCGTGCGTTATTACGGTGGCATCCAGTTGGGTACGGGCGGCTTAGTGAAGGCGTATGGCGGAGGTGTTCAACAGGCATTAAAGCTGCTGCCGCGTCAGCAAAAAGTCCCGATGCTGACCTTCACGCTCTCCTGTGACTATGCTCAACTGGCAGAGATAGAAAGAATGACTGGCCGCTTTCATGGCCAGCTGTTGCAGACAGAATTTTTGGCATGCGTCTCGCTGACGCTGGCCTTGCCCCATGCGCAGGTGGCCGGGTTTTCGCAAAATCTTACAGACTTTAGCCGAGGGGCGCTCACGCTCACACCGCTCGACTAACCTCATCATCGTCAGGAAGGAAAGGCTACATGCATTATCGTGCCATTACCCGCATCGTTGGGTTGCTGGTCATTTTGTTCTCGGGGACGATGATCGTGCCGGGCCTGGTCGCGTTAATCTACCGCGATGGTGCCGGACGAGCCTTTACTCAGACCTTCTTTATGGCACTGCTGATCGGCTCGATGCTGTGGTGGCCCAACCGAAAGCAGAAAAAAGAGCTGAAGCCTAAAGAGGGCTTCCTGATCGTCGTGCTGTTCTGGACAGTGCTGGGCAGTGTGGGGGCGATGCCCTTTATCTTTGCGGAACATCCCAACCTTTCAATTACCGATGCCTTCTTTGAATCCTTCTCAGGCCTGACGACGACCGGTGCCACGACGCTGGTGGGGCTGGACTCGCTCCCGAAAGCGATCCTCTTCTACCGGCAAATGCTGCAATGGCTGGGCGGCATGGGGATCATTGTGCTGGCAGTGGCAATTCTGCCGATTCTGGGCGTGGGGGGCATGCAGCTCTATCGCGCTGAAATGCCCGGCCCGTTGAAAGACAATAAGATGCGGCCGCGTATTGCTGAGACGGCGAAAACCCTGTGGCTGATCTACGTGTTGCTGACCGTCGTCTGTGCGCTGGCACTCTGGCTGGCGGGTATGCCGCTGTTTGATGCCATCGGCCACAGCTTCTCAACGATCGCCATCGGCGGCTTCTCCACCCATGATGCGAGTATCGGCTATTTCAACAGCCCGACGATTAACACGATTATTGCCATCTTCCTGCTGATTTCCGGCTGTAACTACGGCCTGCACTTCTCTCTGCTGAGTGGTCGCAATCTTCGCGTTTACTGGCGCGATCCAGAATTCCGCATGTTTATTGGGGTGCAGCTGACCTTAGTGGTGATCTGCACCATCGTGTTGTGGTTCCACGATGTCTATCATTCCGGACTGCAAACGCTGAACCAGGCCTTCTTCCAGGTCGTGTCGATGGCCACCACCGCCGGTTTTACCACCGACAGCATCGCGCGCTGGCCACTGTTCCTGCCGGTCTTGTTGTTGTGCTCTGCCTTTATTGGTGGTTGTGCCGGTTCGACGGGCGGCGGGCTTAAGGTCATCCGTATCCTGCTGCTGTTCAAACAGGGTAACCGTGAGTTAAAGCGCCTGGTGCATCCGAACGCGGTTTACACCATCAAGCTGGGACAGCGCGCGCTGCCGGAACGTATCCTCGAAGCGGTGTGGGGATTCTTCTCTGCGTATGCGTTGGTGTTCCTGTTGAGCATGCTGGCGATTATCGCGACCGGCGTTGATGATTTTTCTGCGTTTGCGGCTGTGGCAGCTACCCTGAACAATCTGGGCCCAGGATTGGGAGTGGTGGCAGATAACTTCACCACCATGAATGATACGGCGAAATGGATCTTAATCCTGACGATGCTGTTTGGTCGTCTTGAAGTGTTCACGCTGCTAGTCCTGTTTACGCCGACCTTCTGGCGCGAGTAACTAAAACGAGTAATGAATATGAAAGCGTTGATTCTGTTTTCCAGCCGCGAGGGACAAACCCGCGAGATTGCAGCTTATATAGCTAACCAACTTAAAGAGCAGCAGGAGTGTGAGGTAGTGAATATCGAACATGCCTCTGCTGTTGACTGGTCTAAGTACGATCGGGTGTTGATCGGGGCCTCTATTCACTACGGTCACTTCCATCCGGCGGTAACCAAATTTGTGAAGAAGAACCTTGCCCAGTTAAATGAAAGGCCAAGCGGCTTCTTCTCCGTCAACCTGACCGCCCGTAAAGCAGAGAAGCGTACGCCGCAGACCAATGCGTATACCCGCAAGTTCCTGTTGCAGTCGCCATGGCAGCCGGACTGCTGTGCGGTATTCGCTGGCGCACTGCGTTATCCGCGCTATGGCTTCTTCGATCGCTTTATGATCCGCTTGATTATGCGTATGACCGGCGGCGAAACCGATGTCAGTAAAGAAGTTGAGTACACAGATTGGGTTCAGGTGGGTCGCTTTGCCCATGAATTTGCTGGATTATCAGGCAAAATGCAGGAAAAAAAGGCGCTTTGATGAAAAATGACGCTGTCAGTCATTTTTCTGCAATAAACACTTGTCCTCCGTCAGGAACTCCCTATAATGCGCATCCACTGACACGGAACAACGACTTCACGGTCACCGGGTCAGAGGTTCAGGAAGCTGAATCGCCGGAGAAAAACTTCCCAAAAAGAAGTTGACTCTGAAGGAGGAAAGCGTAATATACGCCACCTCGCAGTAAGGCGCCAAGGCACTTACCGCAATGCTCTTTAACAATTTATCAGACAATCTGTGTGGGCACTCGCAGGATTGGTATCAGCGCCGCAAGGCGCAAAAAAATATCAAGCCTTAAGAGTGAACACATAATGAAATTCATTATGACGTTTTACACTTGAGCATCGCTGAACTTGTTTCAGCAAATCGAACTTTTAATTGAAGAGTTTGATCATGGCTCAGATTGAACGCTGGCGGCAGGCCTAACACATGCAAGTCGAACGGTAGCACAGAGAGCTTGCTCTCGGGTGACGAGTGGCGGACGGGTGAGTAATGTCTGGGAAACTGCCTGATGGAGGGGGATAACTACTGGAAACGGTAGCTAATACCGCATAACGTCTTCGGACCAAAGTGGGGGACCTTCGGGCCTCACACCATCGGATGTGCCCAGATGGGATTAGCTAGTAGGTGGGGTAATGGCTCACCTAGGCGACGATCCCTAGCTGGTCTGAGAGGATGACCAGCCACACTGGAACTGAGACACGGTCCAGACTCCTACGGGAGGCAGCAGTGGGGAATATTGCACAATGGGCGCAAGCCTGATGCAGCCATGCCGCGTGTATGAAGAAGGCCTTCGGGTTGTAAAGTACTTTCAGCGGGGAGGAAGGCGATAAGGTTAATAACCTTATCGATTGACGTTACCCGCAGAAGAAGCACCGGCTAACTCCGTGCCAGCAGCCGCGGTAATACGGAGGGTGCAAGCGTTAATCGGAATTACTGGGCGTAAAGCGCACGCAGGCGGTCTGTCAAGTCAGATGTGAAATCCCCGGGCTTAACCTGGGAACTGCATTTGAAACTGGCAGGCTAGAGTCTTGTAGAGGGGGGTAGAATTCCAGGTGTAGCGGTGAAATGCGTAGAGATCTGGAGGAATACCGGTGGCGAAGGCGGCCCCCTGGACAAAGACTGACGCTCAGGTGCGAAAGCGTGGGGAGCAAACAGGATTAGATACCCTGGTAGTCCACGCCGTAAACGATGTCGACTTGGAGGTTGTGCCCTTGAGGCGTGGCTTCCGGAGCTAACGCGTTAAGTCGACCGCCTGGGGAGTACGGCCGCAAGGTTAAAACTCAAATGAATTGACGGGGGCCCGCACAAGCGGTGGAGCATGTGGTTTAATTCGATGCAACGCGAAGAACCTTACCTGGCCTTGACATCCACGGAATTCGGCAGAGATGCCTTAGTGCCTTCGGGAACCGTGAGACAGGTGCTGCATGGCTGTCGTCAGCTCGTGTTGTGAAATGTTGGGTTAAGTCCCGCAACGAGCGCAACCCTTATCCTTTGTTGCCAGCGAGTAATGTCGGGAACTCAAAGGAGACTGCCGGTGACAAACCGGAGGAAGGTGGGGATGACGTCAAGTCATCATGGCCCTTACGGCCAGGGCTACACACGTGCTACAATGGCGCATACAAAGAGAAGCGAACTCGCGAGAGCAAGCGGACCTCACAAAGTGCGTCGTAGTCCGGATCGGAGTCTGCAACTCGACTCCGTGAAGTCGGAATCGCTAGTAATCGTAGATCAGAATGCTACGGTGAATACGTTCCCGGGCCTTGTACACACCGCCCGTCACACCATGGGAGTGGGTTGCAAAAGAAGTAGGTAGCTTAACCTTCGGGAGGGCGCTTACCACTTTGTGATTCATGACTGGGGTGAAGTCGTAACAAGGTAACCGTAGGGGAACCTGCGGTTGGATCACCTCCTTACCTGAAGATACCTTCCCGCGTAGTGTCCACAACAGATTGTCTGATAGAAAACGTAATGAGCAACAGTAACAGAGTCCCCATCGTCTAGAGGCCCAGGACACTGCCCTTTCACGGCTGTAACAGGGGTTCGAATCCCCTTGGGGACGCCATCTCCTGATAATGAGTGAAAGACATTATCAACCCGTATCTCAAAACTGATTCTCTCCGCAAGGACGAGTCACGTTTGAGATATTTGCTCTTTAACAATCCGGAACAAGCTGAAAATTGAAACGACATGTCGTTTTCATTCTCCGTAATAAGAATGAAATCAACGATATGTTCGAGTCTCTCAAATGCTTACAACAGCAATGTGTCTTTCGGGACGCTTGTGGGTTGTGAGGTTAAGTGACTAAGCGTACACGGTGGATGCCTAGGCAGTCAGAGGCGATGAAGGGCGTGCTAATCTGCGATAAGCGTCGGTAAGGTGATATGAACCGTAATAACCGACGATACCCGAATGGGGAAACCCGGTGCACTTTGGTGCATCATTGCAACATGAATACATAGTGTTGCAAGGCGAACCTGGGGAACTGAAACATCTAAGTACCCAGAGGAAAAGAAATCAACCGAGATTCCCCCAGTAGCGGCGAGCGAACGGGGAACAGCCCAGAACCTGAATCAGTTTGTGCATTAGTGGAAGCGTCTGGAAAGTCGCAGGGTACAGGGTGATACTCCCGTACACAAAAATGCACTTATTGTGAGTTCGATGAGTAGGGCGGGACACGTGACATCCTGTCTGAATATGGGGGGACCATCCTCCAAGGCTAAATACTCCTGACTGACCGATAGTGAACCAGTACCGTGAGGGAAAGGCGAAAAGAACCCCGGCGAGGGGAGTGAAACAGAACCTGAAACCGTGTACGTACAAGCAGTGGGAGCACCTTCGTGGTGTGACTGCGTACCTTTTGTATAATGGGTCAGCGACTTATATTCTGTAGCAAGGTTAACCGTATAGGGGAGCCGAAGGGAAACCGAGTCTTAACTGGGCGTTAAGTTGCAGGGTATAGACCCGAAACCCGGTGATCTAGCCATGGGCAGGTTGAAGGTTGGGTAACACTAACTGGAGGACCGAACCGACTAATGTTGAAAAATTAGCGGATGACTTGTGGCTGGGGGTGAAAGGCCAATCAAACCGGGAGATAGCTGGTTCTCCCCGAAAGCTATTTAGGTAGCGCCTCGTGAACTCATCTTCGGGGGTAGAGCACTGTTTCGGCTAGGGGGCCATCCCGGCTTACCAACCCGATGCAAACTGCGAATACCGAAGAATGTTATCACGGGAGACACACGGCGGGTGCTAACGTCCGTCGTGAAGAGGGAAACAACCCAGACCGCCAGCTAAGGTCCCAAAGTCATGGTTAAGTGGGAAACGATGTGGGAAGGCACAGACAGCCAGGATGTTGGCTTAGAAGCAGCCATCATTTAAAGAAAGCGTAATAGCTCACTGGTCGAGTCGGCCTGCGCGGAAGATGTAACGGGGCTAAACCATGCACCGAAGCTGCGGCAGCGACGCTTATGCGTTGTTGGGTAGGGGAGCGTTCTGTAAGCCGTCGAAGGTGGACTGTGAGGTCTGCTGGAGGTATCAGAAGTGCGAATGCTGACATAAGTAACGATAAAGCGGGTGAAAAGCCCGCTCGCCGGAAGACCAAGGGTTCCTGTCCAACGTTAATCGGGGCAGGGTGAGTCGACCCCTAAGGCGAGGCCGAAAGGCGTAGTCGATGGGAAACAGGTTAATATTCCTGTACTCGGTGTTACTGCGAAGGGGGGACGGAGAAGGCTATGTTAGCCGGGCGACGGTTGTCCCGGTTTAAGCATGTAGGCGGAGAGTTTAGGTAAATCCGGACTCTTTTTAACGCTGAGGTGTGATGACGAGGCACTACGGTGCTGAAGTAACAAATGCCCTGCTTCCAGGAAAAGCCTCTAAGCATCAGGTAACACGGAATCGTACCCCAAACCGACACAGGTGGTCAGGTAGAGAATACCAAGGCGCTTGAGAGAACTCGGGTGAAGGAACTAGGCAAAATGGTGCCGTAACTTCGGGAGAAGGCACGCTGGCGCGTAGGTGAAGGGACTTGCTCCCGGAGCTGAAGCCAGTCGAAGATACCAGCTGGCTGCAACTGTTTATTAAAAACACAGCACTGTGCAAACACGAAAGTGGACGTATACGGTGTGACGCCTGCCCGGTGCCGGAAGGTTAATTGATGGGGTTATCCGCAAGGAGAAGCTCTTGATCGAAGCCCCGGTAAACGGCGGCCGTAACTATAACGGTCCTAAGGTAGCGAAATTCCTTGTCGGGTAAGTTCCGACCTGCACGAATGGCGTAATGATGGCCAGGCTGTCTCCACCCGAGACTCAGTGAAATTGAACTCGCTGTGAAGATGCAGTGTACCCGCGGCAAGACGGAAAGACCCCGTGAACCTTTACTATAGCTTGACACTGAATATTGAACCTTGATGTGTAGGATAGGTGGGAGGCTTTGAAGCGTGGACGCCAGTCTGCGTGGAGCCAACCTTGAAATACCACCCTTTAACGTTTGATGTTCTAACCTGGCGCCGTGATCCGGCGTGGGGACAGTGTCTGGTGGGTAGTTTGACTGGGGCGGTCTCCTCCTAAAGAGTAACGGAGGAGCACGAAGGTTAGCTAATCACGGTCGGACATCGTGAGGTTAGTGCAATGGCATAAGCTAGCTTGACTGCGAGAGTGACGGCTCGAGCAGGTGCGAAAGCAGGTCATAGTGATCCGGTGGTTCTGAATGGAAGGGCCATCGCTCAACGGATAAAAGGTACTCCGGGGATAACAGGCTGATACCGCCCAAGAGTTCATATCGACGGCGGTGTTTGGCACCTCGATGTCGGCTCATCACATCCTGGGGCTGAAGTAGGTCCCAAGGGTACGGCTGTTCGCCGTTTAAAGTGGTACGCGAGCTGGGTTTAGAACGTCGTGAGACAGTTCGGTCCCTATCTGCCGTGGGCGCTGGAAGATTGAGAGGGGTTGCTCCTAGTACGAGAGGACCGGAGTGAACGCACCACTGGTGTTCGGGTTGTCATGCCAATGGCATTGCCCGGTAGCTAAGTGCGGAAAAGATAAGCGCTGAAAGCATCTAAGCGCGAAACTTGCCTCGAGATGAATCTTCCCTGGGCCTTTAAGGCCCCTGAAGGGACGTTGAAGACTACGACGTTGATAGGCCGGGTGTGTAAGCGCAGCGATGCGTTGAGCTAACCGGTACTAATGACCCGTGAGGCTTAACCTTACAACACCAGAAGCGTTCTGGTGGTGTCTGAGAGACACGAACAGATATTTTCAGCTTGAACCGGATAAATTTGCGCGGCCCTATGGCGGCGTGAATAACAGAATTTGCCTGGCGGCTTTAGCGCGGTGGTCCCACCTGACCCCATGCCGAACTCAGAAGTGAAACGCCGTAGCGCCGATGGTAGTGTGGGGTCTCCCCATGCGAGAGTAGGGAACTGCCAGGCATCAATTAAGCAGACAAGCCTCATGCGAAAGCATGGGGCTTTTTTGTGTGCGTGAGAAGGCAAAACCCGCCTCAAAACGGCTCCCGGATTCCCCAGGCCCGCCTGATAACGGCCGAAACCCGCCACTAAAATCCAAAACCCGCCACTGAAATCCAAAACCGCCCCAAACACCCCCTAAAACTCCCAAACCATCCCAAACCATCCCAAACCATCCCAAAACCAGACAAAAGAAGACGCCGTCCTTCCGCACGACGCCTTAAAGGATAATGACAGGCAGATAACGTCGTGTTCTGAAAGCGTTAATTACCCGACCTTGTTAAGGAGAACATAATGGTAATTTTATTGAGATCCATAAACCCGATGGAATAACCAAACTATAAGAGTAATTAGCAAAAATTTATTCTGACTGTGGTTTTTTACAGATAATATTTAAATTTTAAGGAGAGAATAAAAGTGCAGAGGATAAAGACACTGAGTGAAGGGTTTGTTGAGTGAAATAACTGAGCGACTGATATTGCTATATCCTAACCTTCCATTGCACGCATTGTACATGACGTAAGACAGACAGGGGAGCTCAAAATATTTAAATGATTTCTTGGTGGTAAACACCAATCACTCGCATTATATATTAGCCAGTTTTTATGGCCAATCTCCTGCTAATGGCGTCCCGAGACAATATGAAAAACTGAACCTGAATAGCGTTAAAATAATTCCATCTCATCAGCTATCCTATCAACAGTTGTAGTCTGGTAGACCTTCATTGCCTGAATCTGTATCAAATAGTCTTCAGATGGAATGAATATCATCGGGTCGTCTGATGTGATCTAAATTCATTATTACAATCATGCATTCAATTAAACCTCATCATTGTTAAAGGGGGTTATTTAATGGTGGGTGAATGTTTTGGTGAAACAGTCGATTGATTGAGATGGGGTTTTGTCCCTGCATTTTAATATAAAGCAATATTCAAGAGTTTGGTTTTTAGGGGTTATCCGTAACTCATTCCCGTATTACAACAAAAGTCTTTATTAAATCAAAATCCACTGCAAGCTTGCGGATGGATGGGGTACACTCTCCCGTAGATTAATTTATTAAGGTTTGAGCATGTCCTCTCAACATAACTCCCTTCAATCCTGGAATACTTTTGGCCTTGACGCCCATGCCGCTAATCTTGATGTAGCGACCAGCGCAGAGTCGCTTCTGCAAAGCTGGCAGCAGAGCCTGCTACACAACCAGCCGGTGTTGCTACTGGGAGAAGGTAGCAACATTCTTTTCCTGGAAGACTTTTCTGGCCGGGTGATCATCAACAGAATTAAAGGCATACAGATCGAGGAAGATCAGCATCACTGGCAGCTGCATATCGGCGCGGGTGAAAACTGGCACAATCTGGTGCAGGTCCTGCTGGAGAAAGGCATACCGGGACTGGAAAATCTGGCGATGATCCCCGGTTGTGTTGGTTCAGCACCTATACAGAACATTGGGGCTTATGGCGTCGAGCTAAAGGATGTCTGTGCTTATGTTGATGTATTGGATTTAAACACCGGTGAAGTCGAACGTCTGACGGCAGCCGCATGCCAGTTCGGTTATCGGGACAGCATCTTTAAGCATCAGTATCAGCTGGGCTATGCCATTGTTGCCGTAGGACTGGTGTTGAACAAACAGTGGTGCCCGGTAATGACTTACGGCGACCTGAGAGCATTAGATCCACAGACAGTCACTCCCCAACAAATTTTCGATGCGGTCTGCGCAATGCGTAGCAGTAAGCTGCCGGATCCGGCGATAACAGGTAACGCTGGCAGCTTCTTCAAGAATCCGGTTGTCACTGCTGAAGCCGCAGAGGCGATCCGCACTGCCTACCCAACGCTGCCCGCTTATCCTCAAGCGGATGGAAGAGTAAAGCTGGCTGCAGGCTGGCTGATTGAGCAGTGTGAGCTTAAAGGGGTTAGCGTTGGCGGCGCAGCGGTGCATCAGCAGCAGGCGCTGGTTTTGATCAACAAAGAGAAGGCGACAGGGAGCGACATAGTGGCTTTAGCGCATGAAGTGCGCCAACGAGTGGGCACGAAATTTAACGTGTGGCTTGAGCCTGAGGTGCGCTTTATTGGCGCGCAGGGTGAAAAGGATGCAGTTGGAGTCATTGCATGAAAGCAAATACCGTCCCGTTAACGCTGATTGGCCTGTTGGCTGATGGCGAGTTCCATTCCGGAGAGCAGCTTGGCGAACAGCTGGGTATGAGCCGCGCCGCAATCAATAAGCACATTCAGACCCTGAAGGATTGGGGGATTGATGTCTTCACTGTTACCGGCAAAGGCTATAGCCTGCCGGCACCGATGCAGCTGCTGGATGAAGAAACGATTATGGCGCAGCTGAAGGAAAAACGGCTGGCCGTAATCCCGGTGATTGATTCAACTAATCAGTATCTGTTGGAAAGAATGGATTCACTGCAATCAGGTGATGCCTGTGTCGCAGAGTATCAACAGGCTGGCAGAGGACGGCGTGGTCGTCAGTGGTTCTCCCCGTTTGGTTCTAATCTCTATTTATCTCTTTACTGGCGCCTGGACCAGGGGCCAATGGCGGCAATGGGCCTGAGTTTAGTTATCGGGATTGTCATTGCCGAAGTTTTGCAATCACTGGGTGCTAAAGACGTTCGCGTAAAGTGGCCTAACGATCTCTATCTGAACGATCGCAAACTGGCCGGCATTTTGGTTGAGTTGACCGGAAAAACCGGCGATGCCGCTCAGTTGGTGATCGGTGCGGGTATCAATCTTGCTATGCGCTCACCCGATGCCGGTATTGTGAACCAGGGCTGGATAAACCTGCAGGAAGCCGGCGTCAACGTGGACCGAAATAAGCTAACGGCGCATCTGATCAACAATATGCGTGAATCGTTGCCGATATTTGAGCGCGAGGGACTGGCACCTTTTATCGATCGCTGGAGCGAGCTGGATAACTTTATTAACCGGCCGGTTAAATTGCTGATTGGCGATAAAGAAATCCCGGGAATTGCGCGCGGCATCGATCAGCAAGGCGGATTAATTCTGGAGCAGGATGGGGTAAGGAAATCCTGGGTCGGGGGCGAAATTTCGCTTCGTCCGCAAGATTAATTGCAAGAAAAGGGGCTTTCGCCCCTTTTTTTATTTCCGCAAGCGGACCAGGTCCACCGCATGATCGACGCTTTTGGTCATTATCAGGCTGGCTCGTTCCCGGGTAGGCAAGATATTTTCCTTAAGGTTCATAAGGTTGATCTCTTCCCATAGCTGAGTTGCCACGCCCACCGCTTCCTCTTCAGAGAGTTTCGCGTAGTTGTGGAAATAAGAGTCTGGATCGGTAAAGGCGCCCTGGCGGAATTTCAGGAAGCGGTTAATGTACCAGCTCTGCAGCAGATCTTGCGGGGCATCGACGTAAATTGAGAAGTCTACAAAATCAGAGACAAAGACGTGATGCGGATCGTGAGGATAGTCCATCCCACTCTGCAAGACGTTAAGCCCTTCAAGAATCAAAATATCAGGCTGCTGCACAACCTTGTCACCCTGCGGGATCACATCATAAATAAGATGAGAGTAAACCGGAGCCGTGACCTGCGAAGCGCCTGATTTTAAATCTGATACGAAATTCACCAGTCGGTGCATGTCGTAAGACTGCGGAAAGCCTTTCTTCTTCATCAGACCGCGTTCTTTAAGCACCTCATTAGGGTGCAGGAAGCCGTCAGTGGTGATCAGCTCTACCCGCCGATGCTCAGGCCAGCGGCTCAGCAGAGCCTGCAGTACACGCGCTGTAGTGCTCTTACCCACGGCGACGCTGCCAGCAATACTGATGATATAGGGAATCTTCTGGCCATTGGTTCCCAGGAACTGCTCAAGTACAGCCTGACGACGAACGTTAGAACTGATATAGAAATTAAGCAGACGTGAAAGGGGAAGATAGATCTCGGCTACTTCCTCAAGAGATAAATCTTCATTTATCCCCTTCAGGCGGGCAATTTCTTGTTCACTCAAGGTCATTGGGACTGAATCGCGGAGCGCAGCCCATTGATCACGATTGAATTGTAGATAGGGGGTGGTCAACAAGGAGTCTTTTTTGCTCATATGCATGCTTCTGCCAGCAAGAATTTGCCTGTCGTAGAGTTAACTACTCTGTCGAGGGGGATAAACCCGCCTTTTCCAGCTCATGTGACTAAGGTAAATTTCAGAAAACAATGGGCAGGAGGTTACCACCAGAGAGACAGTAGCTGAAGGAAAAATATATTCTGCGAGCGCAAACGGAACGGCACCCGCATTTATTGAATAATGTGCTGGCAATCAGCAAAAGAAACTGATCACACACGCCAAGAAAAAATCGCTTATACGCCGCCTCTGTTTAGTCAGTCATGGCACGATGCCTGCCAATTGTCGCCTTTTTAAGCGTAGAGTGTTGCCATCGCAATTTTTTTGCCGCGATCAGGCATCTTTTAAACTTAGCGGCGCAGTTGAATCGCAAAATCATCCGCGTGGATGCTGGTGAAAAAATCGCTAAAATGGCGCTTCTTTGAACTGTTTTTCTGCCCCAATGCGATAATTTGCGAAGAATTGCACAAATAGTAAGCATAAGAACATTTATCGCAATTTTTTTGTTGCATCAGAGGCCAGGTCTTCCTAGAATGCGCACCACTTGATGCCGGCTTAGCTCAGTTGGTAGAGCAACTGACTTGTAATCAGTAGGTCACCAGTTCGATTCCGGTAGCCGGCACCATCAAGTAACGAAATACCCCTGGTGGGGTTCCCGAGCGGCCAAAGGGAGCAGACTGTAAATCTGCCGTCATCGACTTCGAAGGTTCGAATCCTTCCCCCACCACCATTTCGACCCGGAACGTTAAGGTTGAAATGAATGAAGATTTTAGACTGAGCACCAGCGCAGTCAGGGTCATCAAGCGTATGCGGGTTGACTCGAATAGCAAGGGGGCATCTTCTTGTTGTTCAAAAGCTACAGACAGAACAGGTAGCCGAGTTCCAGGATGCGGGCATCGTATAATGGCTATTACCTCAGCCTTCCAAGCTGATGATGCGGGTTCGATTCCCGCTGCCCGCTCCAAGCCGTGCTGATATGGCTCAGTTGGTAGAGCGCACCCTTGGTAAGGGTGAGGTCCCCAGTTCGACTCTGGGTATCAGCACCACTTCTAATTCTCCCTCCCTGATTCTTTCTCTGTACGTTAAAATTCAACTGTTCAGGCTTTGCCTGGTTGATGTGGTGATATCACCGATTTATCCGTGTCTTAGAGGGACAAGTTATGTCTAAAGAAAAATTTGAACGTTCCAAACCGCACGTCAACGTTGGTACAATCGGCCACGTTGACCACGGTAAAACTACCCTGACTGCTGCTATCACTACCGTTCTGGCTAAGACCTACGGTGGTTCTGCTCGTGCATTCGACCAGATCGATAACGCACCAGAAGAAAAAGCGCGTGGTATCACCATCAACACTTCCCACGTTGAATATGACACCCCATCACGCCACTATGCGCACGTTGACTGCCCAGGCCACGCCGACTATGTGAAAAACATGATCACCGGTGCTGCGCAGATGGACGGTGCAATTCTGGTTGTTGCTGCAACTGACGGCCCTATGCCTCAGACCCGTGAGCACATCCTGCTGGGTCGCCAGGTTGGCGTTCCTTTCATCATCGTATTCATGAACAAATGCGACATGGTTGATGATGAAGAGCTGCTGGAACTGGTTGAGATGGAAGTTCGTGAACTTCTTTCTGCCTACGACTTCCCTGGTGATGACCTGCCAATCGTTCGCGGTTCTGCACTGAAAGCACTGCAGGGCGAAGCTGAGTGGGAAGAGAAAATCATCGAGCTGGCTGGCCACCTGGATAACTACATCCCAGAACCAGAGCGTGCAATTGACAAGCCATTCCTGCTGCCAATCGAAGACGTATTCTCCATCTCCGGCCGTGGTACTGTTGTTACCGGTCGTGTAGAGCGCGGTATCATTAAAGTTGGTGAAGAAGTTGAAATCGTCGGCATCAAAGATACGGCTAAATCAACTTGTACCGGCGTTGAAATGTTCCGTAAGCTGCTGGACGAAGGTCGTGCAGGCGAGAACTGTGGTGTTCTGCTGCGTGGTATCAAGCGTGAAGACATTCAGCGTGGTCAGGTTCTGGCTAAGCCAGGCTCTATCAAGCCACACACCAAATTTGAGTCAGAAGTTTACATTCTGTCCAAAGACGAAGGCGGCCGTCATACTCCGTTCTTCAAAGGCTACCGTCCACAGTTCTACTTCCGTACAACTGACGTGACCGGTACCATCGAACTGCCAGAAGGCGTTGAGATGGTCATGCCTGGTGACAACATCCAGATGGTGGTTACCCTGATCCACCCAATCGCGATGGATGACGGTCTGCGTTTCGCAATCCGTGAAGGTGGCCGTACTGTTGGTGCGGGTGTTGTTGCTAAAGTTATCGCATAATCGCGGATAATATTTGACGCAACGCACATGAAAAGGGCATCATTTGATGCCCTTTTTGCACGCTGTAACATAGAACCTGGCTCATCAGTGATTTTCAACCATAATCATTGCTGAGGCAGGCTCTGTAGCACGGCGTTATATGCCGAGTTTCGCCTGAAAGCCTCATTCGGTTTGGTTGCCTCGTATTACGGGGCAAAATAGTTTCTGTTTATTGTGGCAGGTTGGTTTATGAGTGCTAATACCGAAGCTCAAGGGAGCGGGCGTGGCCTGGAAGCGGTAAAGTGGCTAGTCGTAGTGTTACTACTGATTCTGGCCATCGTAGGTAACTACTTTTACCGTGAAGTCTCGCTGCCGTTGCGTGCGCTGGCCGTCGTTGTCCTTATCGCTGTAGCCGGTGGCATTGCGCTGCTGACCACGAAAGGTAAGTCTACACTGGCGTTTGCCCGTGAAGCCCGCACCGAAGTTCGCAAGGTCATTTGGCCGACTCGCCAGGAAACGTTGCATACCACGTTAATCGTTGCCGCGGTTACTGCCGTGATGTCACTGATTTTGTGGGGACTGGATGGTATTCTGGTCCGTCTGGTATCGTTTATCACTGGCCTGAGGTTCTGAGATGTCTGAAGCTCCAAAAATGCGCTGGTACGTCGTTCAGGCGTTTTCCGGTTTTGAAGGCCGCGTAGCCCAATCGCTGCGCGAGCATATCAAGTTACATAACATGGAAGAGCTTTTTGGCGATGTCATGGTTCCAACTGAAGAAGTGGTTGAGATCCGTGGTGGTCAGCGTCGTAAAAGCGAGCGTAAGTTCTTCCCGGGTTATGTCCTGGTCCAAATGCTCATGAATGATGCAAGCTGGCACTTAGTGCGTAGCGTGCCTCGCGTCATGGGATTCATTGGTGGTACCTCCGATCGTCCGGCACCTATTAGCGATAAAGAAGTCGATGCGATCATGAACCGCCTGCAGCAGGTTGGTGATAAGCCACGTCCGAAAACCATGTTTGAACCTGGTGAAATGGTCCGTGTTAGTGACGGTCCGTTCGCAGACTTCAACGGTGTGGTTGAAGAAGTGGATTATGAGAAAAGCCGCCTGAAAGTGTCGGTTTCAATCTTCGGGCGTGCTACGCCGGTTGAGCTGGACTTTGGTCAGGTTGAAAAAGGCTGATAATCACTCTGTGCGGAGACAGACTGTGGGGTAACCACTCCCTGCATATAAAATGATCTCTGTGAGTGAAAATTGGTTGCGAGAGGCGCGAAATTGCCATACAATTTCGCGCCTTTTGTTTTTATGCGCTGTTCGCAGCGTGTGGAATATTAATCACGGGGAGCTCTTCACGGAGCGTCTGAACCCAATTGAGGAATTATCATGGCTAAGAAAGTACAAGCCTACGTCAAGCTGCAGGTTGCAGCTGGTATGGCAAACCCAAGTCCTCCGGTCGGTCCGGCACTGGGTCAGCAGGGTGTTAACATCATGGAATTCTGTAAAGCGTTTAACGCCAAAACAGAATCCCTGGAAAAAGGCCTGCCTACTCCAGTTGTGATTACCGTTTACTCTGACCGTTCTTTCACCTTCGTTACCAAAACGCCTCCAGCACCTATCCTGCTGAAGAAAGCGGCTGGTATTAAGTCTGGTTCCGGTAAGCCGAACAAAGACAAAGTCGGTAAAGTAACGCGTGCTCAGGTACGTGAAATCGCAGAAACTAAAGCTGCGGACATGACTGGTGCTGATATTGAAGCGATGGCTCGCTCAATTGAAGGTACTGCTCGTTCCATGGGCCTGGTTGTAGAGGACTAAGAAATGGCTAAGCTGACCAAGCGTATGAGCGTGATCCGCGACAAAGTTGATGTAACTAAACAGTATGACATCAACGAAGCTGTTGCTCTGCTGAAAGAACTGGCTACTGCCAAGTTCGTTGAAAGCGTTGACGTAGCGGTAAACCTGGGCATTGATGCCCGTAAATCTGACCAGAACGTTCGCGGTGCAACTGTACTGCCACACGGTACTGGCCGTTCTGTTCGCGTTGCCGTATTTGCCCAGGGCGCAAACGCTGAAGCTGCTAAAGCTGCAGGCGCTGAGCTGGTAGGTATGGAAGATCTGGCTGACCAGATCAAAAAAGGCGAAATGAACTTCGACGTTGTTATCGCATCTCCTGATGCAATGCGCGTTGTTGGCCAGCTGGGCCAGGTACTGGGCCCACGCGGTCTGATGCCTAATCCGAAAGTGGGTACCGTAACCCCTAACGTTGCTGAAGCGGTTAAGAACGCTAAAGCCGGTCAGGTTCGTTACCGTAACGACAAAAACGGCATCATCCATACCACTATCGGTAAGGTTGATTTCGATGCAGATAAACTGAGAGAAAACCTGGAATCCCTGCTGGTTGCGCTGAAAAAAGCAAAACCTTCACAGGCGAAAGGCGTTTTCATCAAGAAAGTTAGCCTGTCCACCACTATGGGTGCAGGCGTTGCAATCGATCAGGCTGGCCTGAACGCTGCAGTTTAATCTGCTTTACGCGGGCGAAAGTTTCTATTAGAATCTTACGCCCGTTGTTCCGTTAATTGCGGAACCAGAATTTTCGGTTGGAGCCTGGCCTTATCCAGGCCTCCGTCCAAGACCGCAGGTGTCTCGAAAGAGGCTTAATCTCCTGCGTAGACGGTGACAGAACCTGAAGAATATTTTTATAGTCTTTGCTGGATTCTGCTCACCGTGTTAAGCGCCTGACTTCGGAAACGCGGTCAGGTGAAGTGAGTTCCGGAGAAATTCATCTCCGGCAAAATCCAGGAGCAAAAGCTAATGGCCTTAAATCTTCAAGACAAACAAGCGATTGTTGCTGAAGTCAGCGAAGTAGCCAAAGGCGCGCTGTCTGCGGTAGTTGCGGATTCTCGTGGCGTACCAGTAGGCAAAATGACTGAACTGCGTAAAGCAGGTCGTGAAGCTGGCGTTTACATGCGTGTTGTTCGTAACACCTTGCTGCGCCGCGTCGTTGAAGGTACTCAGTTTGAGTGCCTGAAAGACACGTTCGTCGGTCCAACCTTGATTGCATATTCTATGGAACACCCGGGCGCTGCTGCTCGTCTGTTCAAAGATTTCGCTAAAGCGAATGCAAAATTTGAGGTTAAAGCTGCGGCCTTTGAAGGCGAGTTAATCAGTGCGGCTCAGATCGACCGCCTGGCAACTCTGCCTACTTACGATGAAGCAGTCGCACGCCTGATGGCAACCATGAAAGAAGCCGCTGCCGGCAAACTGGTTCGCACTCTGGCTGCAGTACGTGATCAGAAAGAAGCTGAAGCTGCATAAGCTCAGGCCTTTCATTTTCCGTACTCTTGCTAACGTATTTACACCTAAACTGAATTTCAGGAACATTTGACATGTCAATCACTAAAGAACAAATCATTGAAGGCGTTGCAGCCCTGTCTGTAATGGAAATCGTTGAACTGATCTCCGCTATGGAAGAAAAATTCGGCGTTTCAGCTGCTGCTGCAGTTGCTGGCCCAGCCGCTGCTGCTGAAGCTGTAGAAGAAAAAACCGAGTTCGACGTTGTACTGAAAGCTATCGGCGCTAACAAAGTTGCCGTGATCAAAGCAGTACGTGGCGCAACTGGTCTGGGCTTGAAAGAAGCTAAAGACCTGGTTGAGTCTGCACCTGCTGCCCTGAAAGAAGGCATCAGCAAAGACGACGCTGAGTCTCTGAAGAAAGCACTGGAAGAAGCTGGCGCAGAAGTTGAAGTTAAGTAAGCCAACCTTTCAGGTTGCAGCCTAATCTGATTTAGGCTGACGGCTGGTGACTTTTTAGTCACCAGCCTTTTTGCGCTCTACAGCGTCAATGACGTTTCACACTGTTTAGTCATTGAATTGCTTAATATCTTTCTCTATCGACGACTTAATATATTGCCCTCCTGCGGCGCTTCTCTGCTTTGCTACGGCAACGAAATGATTTAAGCGTGATAGAAAGAGGTATTACGGAAGGGGAGTCTTCTTTCCGCGTCACAAAATAGTGTTGCATGAACTGTCCCCTCTGGACGGACAGCGAGGTTCTACCTTTCAGCGAGCTGAGGAACCCTATGGTTTACTCCTATACCGAGAAAAAACGTATTCGTAAGGATTTTGGAAAGCGCCCCCAGGTGCTCGACATTCCTTATCTCCTTTCTATCCAGCTTGACTCGTTCCAGAAGTTCATCGAGCAAGACCCGGAAGGTCAACATGGTTTGGAAGCGGCTTTCCGTTCCGTATTCCCAATCCAAAGCTATAGCGGTAATTCTGAACTGCAGTACGTCAGCTACCGTTTAGGCGAACCTGTTTTTGATGTGAAAGAGTGTCAGATTCGTGGCGTCACGTACTCTGCACCCCTGCGCGTAAAACTGCGCCTGGTGATCTACGAGCGCGAAGCGCCGGAAGGCACCGTTAAGGACATCAAAGAACAAGAAGTTTACATGGGTGAAATTCCACTCATGACCGATAACGGTACCTTTGTCATCAACGGTACAGAAAGGGTTATCGTTTCTCAGCTGCATCGTAGTCCTGGTGTCTTCTTCGACAGCGATAAGGGTAAAACCCACTCATCGGGTAAAGTGCTTTATAACGCACGTATCATTCCTTACCGTGGTTCGTGGTTGGACTTTGAGTTCGACCCGAAAGACAACCTGTTCGTTCGAATTGACCGTCGCCGTAAATTGCCTGCGACCATCATTCTGCGTGCACTGAATTACACCACTGAGCAGATCCTTGACCTGTTCTTTGACAAAATCGTGTATGAAATCCGCGACAACAAGCTGCAGATGGAACTTGTTCCTGAGCGCCTGCGTGGAGACACTGCCTCATTCGATATCGAATCCAACGGTACTATCTACGTTGAGAAAGGCCGTCGTATTACTGCACGTCATATCCGTCAGCTGGAAAAAGATGGCATTGAGCACATCGAAGTTCCTGTTGAATACATCGCCGGCAAAGTCGTTGCTAAAGACTATGTTGACGAGAGCACCGGTGAGCTGATCGTTGCTGCCAACATGGAGTTGTCGCTGGATCTGCTGGCTAAGCTGAGCCAGTCTGGTCACAAGCGCATCGAAACGCTGTTCACCAACGACCTGGATCACGGTGCGTATATTTCCGAAACCGTCCGCGTCGACCCAACCAGCGATCGCTTGAGCGCACTGGTTGAGATCTACCGCATGATGCGCCCTGGTGAACCACCAACGCGCGAAGCGGCTGAAAACCTGTTCGAGAACCTGTTCTTCTCTGAAGACCGCTACGATCTGTCTGCGGTTGGTCGTATGAAGTTCAACCGTTCTCTGCTGCGTGACGAGATCGAAGGTTCCGGTATTCTGAGCAAAGACGACATCATCCAGGTGATGCGTAAACTGATCGGGATCCGTAACGGTATTGGCGAAGTGGATGATATCGACCACCTCGGCAACCGTCGTATTCGTTCCGTTGGCGAAATGGCAGAAAACCAGTTCCGTGTTGGTCTGGTCCGTGTTGAGCGTGCGGTGAAAGAGCGTCTGTCTTTAGGCGATCTGGATACCCTGATGCCTCAGGACATGATCAACGCCAAGCCAATTTCTGCAGCAGTGAAAGAGTTCTTTGGTTCCAGCCAGCTGTCCCAGTTTATGGACCAGAACAACCCACTGTCTGAGATTACGCACAAACGTCGTATCTCTGCACTTGGCCCGGGCGGTCTGACGCGTGAGCGTGCAGGCTTTGAAGTTCGAGACGTTCACCCGACGCACTACGGTCGCGTGTGCCCAATCGAAACGCCTGAAGGTCCAAACATCGGTCTGATCAACTCCTTGTCCGTGTACGCACAGACCAATGAGTACGGTTTCCTGGAAACCCCATACCGTCGCGTTCGCGAAGGCGTGGTGACCGACGAAATTCATTACCTCTCTGCAATTGAAGAGGGTAACTACGTTATCGCTCAGGCGAACACCAACCTCGACGACGAAGGTCACTTCGTAGACGATCTGGTTACTTGCCGTAGTAAAGGCGAATCGAGCTTGTTCAGCCGCGATCAGGTTGACTACATGGACGTATCCACCCAGCAGATCGTTTCTGTTGGTGCGTCACTGATCCCGTTCCTGGAGCACGATGACGCCAACCGCGCATTGATGGGTGCAAACATGCAACGTCAGGCGGTTCCAACTCTGCGTGCTGATAAGCCGTTGGTTGGTACCGGTATGGAACGCGCGGTAGCGGTTGACTCCGGTGTTACAGCCGTAGCAAAACGTGGTGGTACTGTTCAGTACGTGGATGCATCCCGTATCGTTATCAAAGTTAACGAAGACGAAATGTACCCAGGCGAAGCCGGTATCGACATTTACAACCTGACCAAATACACCCGTTCTAACCAGAACACCTGCATCAACCAGATGCCTTGCGTGAACCTGGGTGAGCCAATTGAACGTGGTGATGTGCTGGCTGATGGTCCTTCAACGGATCTCGGCGAACTGGCACTGGGTCAGAACATGCGCGTCGCGTTCATGCCTTGGAACGGCTACAACTTCGAAGACTCCATCTTAGTCTCCGAGCGTGTGGTACAGGAAGATCGCTTCACCACCATCCACATTCAGGAACTGGCATGTGTGTCTCGCGACACCAAGTTGGGGCCGGAAGAGATCACCGCTGACATCCCTAACGTGGGTGAAGCTGCGCTCTCCAAGCTGGATGAATCCGGTATCGTTTATATCGGTGCTGAAGTGACCGGCGGCGACATTCTGGTTGGTAAGGTAACGCCGAAAGGTGAAACCCAGCTGACGCCAGAAGAGAAGCTGTTACGTGCGATCTTCGGTGAGAAAGCGTCTGACGTTAAAGACTCTTCTCTGCGTGTACCAAACGGCGTATCAGGCACCATTATTGATGTGCAGGTCTTCACCCGCGATGGCGTGGAAAAAGACAAGCGCGCGCTGGAAATCGAAGAGATGCAGCTGAAGCAGGCGAAGAAAGACCTGTCTGAAGAATTGCAGATCCTCGAAGCTGGCCTGTTTAGCCGTATTAGCTACCTGCTGGTTGCCGGTGGCGTTGAAGCGGAAAAACTGGAAAAGCTGCCTCGCGAGCGCTGGTTGGAACTCGGCCTGACCGACGAAGACAAGCAAAACCAGCTGGAACAGCTGGCAGAGCAGTACGACGAGCTGAAGCACGAGTTTGAGAAGAAACTCGAAGCGAAGCGCCGCAAAATCACTCAGGGCGATGACCTGGCACCTGGCGTGCTGAAAATCGTTAAAGTGTATCTGGCCGTTAAACGTCAGATCCAGCCTGGTGACAAGATGGCTGGTCGTCACGGGAACAAAGGTGTTATCTCCAAGATCAACCCGATCGAAGATATGCCATACGATGAGAACGGTACGCCGGTCGACATCGTACTGAACCCGCTGGGCGTACCATCACGTATGAACATTGGACAGATTCTTGAAACCCACCTGGGTATGGCTGCGAAAGGTATTGGCGAGAAGATCAACGCCATGCTTAAGAAGCAGGAAGAAGTGTCTAAGCTGCGTGAGTTTATTCAGCGTGCGTACGATCTGGGCTCCGATTTACGTCAGAAAGTCGATCTGAACACCTTCACCGACGACGAAGTGCTGCGTCTGGCAGAAAACCTGAAGAAGGGGATGCCAATCGCAACACCAGTGTTTGACGGCGCGAAAGAAAGCGAAATCAAAGAGCTGTTACAGCTCGGCGGCCTGCCTTCTTCTGGTCAGATCACGCTGTTTGATGGTCGTACTGGCGAGCAGTTCGAGCGTCAGGTTACCGTTGGCTACATGTACATGCTGAAACTCAACCACTTAGTGGATGACAAGATGCATGCACGTTCTACCGGCTCTTACAGCCTCGTTACTCAGCAGCCGCTGGGTGGTAAGGCGCAGTTCGGTGGACAGCGATTCGGTGAGATGGAAGTGTGGGCACTGGAAGCATATGGTGCCGCTTATACCCTGCAGGAAATGCTGACCGTGAAGTCTGATGACGTTAATGGCCGTACCAAGATGTATAAAAACATCGTGGACGGTAACCATCAGATGGAACCGGGCATGCCGGAATCCTTCAACGTACTGTTGAAAGAGATCCGCTCGCTGGGTATTAACATCGAGCTGGAAGACGAGTAATCCCTGTGACTTTCAGGCTGTAGCCCATGTGGATGCAGCCTGAGAGATAACGGGAAAAGCACTCGAATTTGTACTGGTTACAGCACGTCCGCCTGGACGTGCTGAGAAGTCTCACTCCGACGGGAGCTAATCCGTGAAAGACTTACTAAAGTTTCTGAAAGCGCAAACTAAGACCGAAGAGTTTAGTGCGATCAAAATTGCTCTGGCCTCGCCAGACATGATCCGTTCATGGTCTTTTGGTGAAGTTAAAAAGCCAGAAACCATCAACTACCGTACGTTCAAACCAGAACGTGACGGGCTTTTCTGTGCGCGTATTTTCGGGCCGGTAAAAGACTATGAGTGCCTGTGCGGTAAGTACAAGCGCCTGAAACACCGTGGTGTGATCTGTGAGAAGTGTGGCGTTGAAGTTACACAGACCAAGGTTCGCCGTGAGCGCATGGGCCACATTGAGTTGGCATCACCTACTGCGCACATCTGGTTCCTGAAATCGCTGCCTTCGCGCATCGGTTTGCTGCTGGATATGCCACTGCGTGACATCGAGCGCGTGCTGTACTTCGAATCATACGTTGTGGTTGAAGGCGGCATGACCAACCTCGAGCGTCGTCAGATCCTGACTGAAGAGCAGTATCTGGATGCGCTGGAAGAGTTCGGTGACGAATTCGACGCGAAGATGGGTGCGGAAGCTATTCAGGCCCTGTTGAAAAACATGGATCTGGAGCAGGAATGCGAGACGCTGCGTGAAGAGCTGACCGAAACCAACTCCGAAACCAAACGCAAAAAACTGACCAAGCGTATCAAGCTGCTGGAAGCGTTCGTTCAGTCTGGTAACAAGCCAGAGTGGATGATCCTGACCGTGCTGCCTGTACTGCCACCGGATCTGCGTCCGCTGGTACCGCTGGACGGCGGTCGTTTCGCTACGTCGGATCTGAACGATCTGTATCGTCGCGTGATCAACCGTAACAACCGTCTGAAACGCCTGCTGGATCTGGCTGCGCCAGATATCATCGTACGTAACGAAAAACGTATGTTGCAGGAAGCGGTCGATGCGCTGTTGGATAACGGCCGTCGCGGTCGTGCGATCACCGGTTCTAACAAGCGTCCTCTGAAATCTTTGGCCGATATGATCAAAGGTAAGCAGGGTCGTTTCCGTCAGAACTTGCTGGGTAAACGTGTCGACTACTCTGGTCGTTCGGTTATCACCGTCGGTCCATACCTGCGTCTGCACCAGTGTGGTCTGCCGAAGAAAATGGCACTGGAACTGTTCAAACCGTTCATCTACGGCAAGTTGGAACTGCGTGGTCTTGCTACCACCATTAAAGCTGCTAAGAAAATGGTTGAGCGTGAAGAAGCTATCGTTTGGGATATCCTCGACGAAGTGATCCGCGAACACCCGGTCCTGCTGAACCGTGCACCAACTCTGCACCGTCTGGGCATCCAGGCATTTGAGCCAGTACTAATCGAAGGTAAAGCTATCCAGCTGCACCCGTTGGTTTGTGCGGCTTATAACGCCGACTTCGATGGTGACCAGATGGCTGTTCACGTACCGCTGACGCTGGAAGCCCAGCTGGAAGCGCGTGCGTTGATGATGTCTACCAACAACATCCTGTCTCCAGCGAACGGTGAGCCAATCATCGTTCCTTCTCAGGACGTTGTATTGGGTCTGTACTACATGACCCGCGACTGTGTTAACGCCAAAGGCGAAGGCATGGTGCTGACTGGCCCGAAAGAAGCTGAGCGTGTTTACCGCGCCGGTCTGGCCTCTCTGCACGCTCGTGTGAAAGTCCGTATCACCGAGCACGAAAAGAACGAGCAGGATGAGTGGGTTGCTAAAACCAGCATCATCGATACCACCATTGGTCGCGCCATCCTGTGGATGATCGTGCCTAAAGGTTTGCCGTACTCTATCGTCAACCAGGCGCTGGGCAAAAAAGCGATCTCCAAGATGCTGAACACCTGTTACCGCATCCTGGGCCTGAAGCCGACCGTTATCTTTGCGGACCAGACCATGTACACCGGTTTTGCCTATGCAGCGCGCTCAGGTGCGTCAGTAGGTATCGACGACATGGTCATCCCAGAGAAGAAAGTGGAAATCATCACCGAAGCGGAAGCAGAAGTGGCTGAGATCCAGCAGCAGTTCCAGTCTGGTCTGGTTACCGCTGGCGAACGCTATAACAAAGTGATCGATATCTGGGCTGCGGCCAACGAACGCGTTGCTAAAGCGATGATGGAAAACCTGTCTACCGAAGTGGTTATCAACCGTGACGGTGAAGAAGAGCGTCAGGTTTCCTTCAACAGCATCTTTATGATGGCTGACTCCGGTGCGCGTGGTTCTGCAGCACAGATTCGTCAGTTGGCCGGTATGCGTGGTCTGATGGCTAAGCCAGATGGCTCAATCATCGAGACGCCAATTACCGCGAACTTCCGTGAAGGTCTGAACGTACTCCAGTACTTCATCTCGACGCACGGTGCACGTAAAGGTCTTGCGGATACCGCACTGAAAACAGCTAACTCCGGTTACCTGACCCGTCGTCTGGTTGACGTGGCACAGGATCTGGTTGTCACTGAAGACGATTGTGGTACCCACGAAGGTATCATGATGACCCCGGTTATCGAGGGTGGCGATGTTAAAGAGCCACTGCGTGAGCGTGTTCTGGGTCGTGTGACGGCTGAAGATGTGATCAAGCCGGGTACTGCTGACATTCTGCTGCCACGTAACACCCTGCTGCACGAACAGCAGTGTGATCTGTTGGAAGAGCACTCTGTTGACAGCCTGAAAGTCCGTTCCGTAGTAGGTTGCGAAACTGACTTCGGTGTGTGTGCACACTGTTATGGACGCGATCTGGCACGTGGTCACATCATCAACAAAGGTGAGGCCATCGGCGTTATCGCAGCACAGTCCATCGGTGAGCCGGGTACCCAGCTGACGATGCGTACATTCCACATCGGTGGTGCGGCATCTCGTGCGGCTGCTGAATCCAGCATCCAGGTGAAGAACAAAGGTACGCTGAAACTGATCAATGCCAAGTCGGTAACCAACTCCGCTGGCAAGCTGGTGATCACCTCGCGTAACGTTGAACTGAAAATGATCGACGAATTTGGTCGTACCAAAGAGAGCTATAAAGTTCCTTACGGTTCAACCATGGCGAAAGGCGACGGCGAGCAGGTTGCAGCGGGCGAGACCGTAGCAAACTGGGATCCGCACACCATGCCAGTGATCACCGAAGTGAGCGGTTTCATTCGCTTCACTGACATGATCGACGGCCAGACCATTACCCGTCAGACAGATGACCTTACCGGTCTTTCTTCTCTGGTGATCCTGGACAGTGCTGAACGTACTGCCGGTGGTAAAGATCTGCGTCCAGCGCTGAAAATTGTTGATGCTAATGGCAACGATGTAATGATCCCAGGCTCCGATATGCCTGCTCAGTACTTCCTGCCGGGCAAAGCAATTGTGCAGCTGGAAGATGGCATCAAGATCAGTTCTGGTGACACCCTGGCACGTGTACCGCAGGAATCTGGCGGTACCAAGGACATCACCGGTGGTCTGCCACGCGTTGCTGACCTGTTCGAAGCCCGTCGTCCGAAAGAGCCGGCAATCCTGGCTGAAATCAGCGGCATCATTTCCTTCGGTAAAGAAACCAAAGGGAAACGTCGTCTGGTTATCACCCCGATTGATGGCAGCGATCATTACGAAGAGATGATCCCGAAATGGCGTCAGCTGAACGTGTTCGAAGGTGAACGTGTTGAACGTGGTGATGTTGTTTCCGATGGCCCTGAGTCTCCACATGACATTCTGCGTCTGCGTGGCGTGCATGCGGTGACCCGTTACATCACTAACGAAGTGCAGGAAGTTTACCGTCTGCAAGGCGTTAAGATTAACGATAAGCACATCGAAGTCATCGTGCGTCAGATGTTGCGTAAAGCAACCATCGCAAGTGCAGGAAGTGCAGACTTCCTGGACGGTGAGCAGGTTGAGTTCTCACGCGTTAAAATTGCTAACCGTGAGCTCGAAGCCAACGGCAAAATCGCAGCGACCTTCGCACGCGATCTGCTGGGTATCACCAAAGCGTCTCTGGCGACCGAGTCCTTCATCTCTGCGGCCTCGTTCCAGGAAACGACGCGCGTACTGACCGAAGCAGCCGTTGCGGGCAAACGCGACGAACTGCGCGGCCTGAAAGAGAACGTCATCGTGGGCCGTCTGATCCCAGCCGGTACCGGTTACGCTTATCATCAGGATCGTATGCGCCGTAAAGCAGCTGGCGAAACGCCGGTTGTTCCTCAGGTGACTGCGGACGAAGCTTCTGCCAGCCTGGCAGAGTTGCTGAACGCGAGCATGGGCGGCAAAGACGATTAATCGTCTCTGACCCTCAAGCCACTAAAAACCGCTCTCCGGAGCGGTTTTTTTTATGCCTGCGATTTACAGACAAAAAAATGGGTGGCCGGATTTCTCCAGCCACCCTGAATACGGGCAGTGTCAGCCCAACACCACATCATTTATAGCGACGAACATCCTCACAGGTCATGCCAATATCTTTCAGCTGGCTTGCGCTAAGTCTTGAGAGAATTTTGCGTGTCTCTACCCGGCTCCGCCAGGTTTTCCACAAACGGTAAGGCAATTTGTAGATCAGATGAAACGGTGAATCTGCGAAAGGCTTTGCAGCCCGATTTTCATTGAATTCCATGATGCTCTCCTCAACGGGGTATGGGGCTATTTTGCGCGGAAGCGGAATTTCAATACAGATGCAAAAAACACCTTTATTTAACATACAGATTGGCAGATAGTGGGTCTGAATGGTCAGATGCAGAGCGATCTGTACTGGTTTCTGGCTTGTATACCGTGTGGAGAAGATACGATGACGCGTTATCAACATCTGGCAGATTTGCTGGCAGGGCGAATTGAACAAGGGCTTTATCGCAGTGGTGAGCGCCTGCCCTCGGTCAGGATCCTCAGTACTGAACATGGCGTAAGCATCAGTACCGTTCAGCAGGCGTATCATTTGCTGGAAGAGAGGCAGTTGATCACGCCGCAGCCTCGCTCAGGCTATTTTGTCACTCCGCGCAAAGCCGAACCCCCCGTTCCTCCGCTAACCCGGCCGGCCCAGCGTCCGGTAGAAATTACGCAGTGGGATGCGGTGTTGGATTTGTTAAACGCCCGTCAGGAAAAAGATGTGTTGCAACTAGGCAGCGGCATGCCTGACCTCAACCAGCCAACGCTCAAGCCGCTGTGGAAGATCATGAGTCGGATCGGCCATCAGCAGGATGTGCGGATGCTGAACTACGACAATATTTATGGACTGCCGGAATTACGCGAACAGATTGCCCGTCTGGCCATTGATGGCGGTTGTCATCTGACGGCGGATGAGATTGTTGTCACCACCGGTTGTCACGAAGCCTTGTCGGTATCGATTCGCGCTGTCTGCCAGCCGGGCGACATTGTGGCGGTAGAATCGCCGACCTTCCACGGCACCATGCAGTCCCTGCGGGGCTTTGGCATTAAAGCCATTGAGATCCCCACCGATTCAGAAACCGGGATCAGCCTTGAAGCCCTTGAGCTGGCGTTTGAGCAGTGGCCGATTAAAGCGGTGGTGGTGGTACCCAACTGCAATAACCCGCTGGGCTTTATCATGCCCGAACCACGTAAGCGTGCCTTGCTGGCTCTGGCGCAGCGTTTTGACGTCGCCATTGTCGAAGATGACGTCTACGGCGAACTGGCGTATGAATATCCCCGCCCGCCAACCATCAAGTCGTTCGATGATGAAGGCCGGGTTTTGCTGTGCAGTTCCTTCTCCAAAACCGTCGCCCCTGGTCTGCGGGTGGGCTGGGTTGTGCCGGGACGATATCTCGATCGTGTACTGCATATGAAATACATCGTGACCGGTTCAACAGCCACGCAAACCCAGATGGCCGCGGCGGAATTTGTTCGCCAGGGCTACTATCCGGCGCATCTGCGACGGATGCGTCAGCAGTACCAGCGTAATCTGGAAATATTTACCCACTGGGTTCGCCATTACTTCCCTTGCGGCATTTGCGTCACCCGGCCGCAGGGCGGTTTTTTGATGTGGATAGAATTGCCGGAAGCATTCGACTCCGTCAGGCTTAACAAGGAGTTGCGCGAGGCCAAACTGCAAATCGCGGTGGGATCGCTGTTCTCCGCCTCTGGAAAATACCGCAACTGTCTGCGCCTCAGCTATGCCCAACCGTTTACCGACAGAACCGGCATAGCGCTGGAAATCCTTGGTGCTGCGGTGGAGCGGGCAATGGAACGCTGTGGTATCAAGGTGCACCATCCGGTCACCTCCACCGATGAGGAAGAAGGCAGGGTCAGCGAGAGGGGTTGATACTGACCCTGGTTAACTCCCCTGTTGGAGTCAACGAGAGGGAGTTTACCGTCCTCACTGAACGGTGCCAGTGAGGACGTAACGCAATGCGAAGCGGATTCCAGCGTTTTTGAGGTCCGTTACATCCGCTGGCATTTTACTTCGCGGCTCTTCCCAGATAGCCATCCCAGTCCTTCCAGACCGGCTGCATTCCTGACTGAATCAACGCTTCCGCGACCTGCTGCGGGTGACGGTTATCATGTGGGGAGAACTGTTCCAGCTCCGTCTGCCCGTCGGCATAGCCGCCGGGCTGCGTTTTCGAAAAGGCGCTGACAGTATTAATCGCCAGCGGCACCACCTTATCGCGGAACTGGGGTGATTCCCGGGTTGAGAGCGACTGCTCAACTTCCGGTGCAAACAGCCGGAAAGCGCAAATAACCTGAACCAGCTGCGCTTCATCCATGATCGACGCCGGCTGAATGCCGCCCGCGCAAGGCCGGAGTCGGGGAAAGGCCACCGAATAGCGGCTTTGCCAGTAGGTTTTCTGCAGCCATAACAGGTGTTCAGCCATCATATAGCAGTCGGTGCGCCAACTGTCTGACAGGCCGATCAAGGCGCCCAGGCCAATCTTATCCACGCCGGCACGGCCCAACCGGTCTGGCGTTTCCAGCCGGAAGAAGAAATCCTGCTTGTTGCCTTTAAGGTGATGCTGGCTGTAGACCGAAGGATGATAGGTTTCCTGATAGACCAGCACGCCATCCAGCCCTAATGTTTTCAGTTCGGCATACTCCGCTTCACTCATCGGCTGCACTTCCATCATTAAGGAACTGAAGTGCTGACGAATGGCGGGAACATGTTCGCGGAAGTAGTCCATGCCGACTTTTGCCTGATGCTCGCCGGTGACCAGCAACAGATTATCAAACCCCATCTTGCGGATAGCCTGACATTCCCGGGCAATCTCATCAGCATCTAACGTCTTACGCCTGATGCGGTTACTCATCGAGAAGCCGCAATAGGTGCAGTCGTTGGCACAGAGATTGGACAGATACAGCGGCACAAAGAGATTAACCGCATGGCCGAAGCGTTGCCGGGTTAAGCGCTGGGCCTTTTGCGCCAGCGGCTCCAGATAGGTCTGAGCAGCGGGCGAGAGCAGGGCCATCAGCTCTTCCCGCCCGACGTTGACCGCATTCAGCGCCCGCTCAACATCCGCGGCCGTTTTGCTGTGGATCCTCAGGCGAATATCATCCCAATCGAGCGTTTCCCACCGTGAGACGAAGCTTTTCATTGCGGCTCTCCTGCCTGCAAAAAGTGGGTCAGCGGGCTGGTGGCCACGGCCTGATGGTGGCGACTGCCCAACCCGCTGCGGTAAGCCAGTGCGCCAGCTTCAACAGCAAGTCTGAACGCCCTCGCCATTTGCACCGGATGCTGCGCGGAGGCCATCGCAGTATTCACCAGCACAGCGTCAGCACCCATTTCCAGCGCTTCGCTGGCGTGGCTGGGCGCGCCAATGCCGGCATCTATCACCACCGGCACATTGGACTGCTCGATTATGATCGCCAGCAGATCGCGTGTTTTCAGCCCCTGATTACTGCCGATCGGCGCACCCAACGGCATCACCGCCGCACAGCCCACTTCTTCCAACCGCTTGCACAGCACCGGATCGGCGTGGCAGTACGGCAATACGGTAAAGCCTTCCCGCACCAGGATCTCCGCTGCTTTCAGCGTTTCGATGGCATCGGGCAGCAGATAGCGAACGTCCGGGTGGATTTCCAGCTTTAGCCAATGGGTGCCCAGGGCTTCGCGTGCCAGACGGGCAGCAAAAATGGCTTCCTCTGCGGTTTTAGCGCCGGACGTGTTTGGCAGCAGCTGCACGCCCAGTTCCTGAAGAGGCCGCAGGATCCCGTCATCGCCACCGCGTAAATCAATCCGCTTCATCGCCATGGTGACCAGCTGGCTGCCGGACTCGCGCAACGCCGCAATCATCATTTGTGGACTGGAGAATTTGCCCGTACCGGTAAATAAACGAGACGAAAAGGTTTTATCAGCAATTTGCAGCATGTCAGCCTCCGGCAATGGCCTGGAAAATCACCAGATCATCGCCTTCCTGTAATAAGTAAGAGGACCAGCGATCGCGGGGAATAATCTGCTGGTTAACGGCCAGCGCGGTGCCTGGCTGGTGGCGGGAAAGCTGCTCCAGCAGCCCGGCCAGCGTCAGCGTGCCGGCCAGCGTCAGGTTTTCATCGTTAACCACGATTTTCATCACTGACCCCGCATACCGGGCAATCCACACTGCGTTGCAGCGACAGCGTTCGCCAGGTTTGTTGCCTGCCGTCAAACAGCCGAAGTTTGCCGTCAAGGCAGGACGGCTGGCCTGCCAGCATCTTTAAGGCTTCTAACGCCTGTAAGGTACCCATTACGCCCACCACAGGACCCAGCACGCCTGCGGTACGGCAATTTCGCTGGGGTTCATCTGCGTCCGGCCATAAGCAGCGATAGCAACCGTGTTCAAAAGGAGGCGTAAGCACCAGCAGCTGGCCACCCAAGCCAACGGCGCTGGCACTGACTAACGGCTTACCCTGTTCCACGCAGGCGGCATTGACCGCATGGCGGGTTTCCATGTTGTCGCTGCAATCCAGCACCAGGTCGACCTGCTGCACGACTTCCCTGAGTGATTCAGCCGTCATCCGCTGCGCCAGAGCAATAAACTCCACCTGCGGGTTTAGCGACTGTAGGTGCTTCTTCGCCACGGCGACTTTGGACTGACCGGTTTCATTCGTGCGAAACAGCACCTGGCGCTGAAGATTACTGATATGCACGCTATCGTCATCGGCCAGCACCAGCTTGCCAACGCCTGCGGCAGCGAGGTAGAGCGCCGCAGGTGAACCCAATCCGCCGAGGCCGATAATCAGTACGCTGCCTGCCTGCAATTTCTGCTGGCCATCGAGGCCAAACTCCTCCAGCAGGAGCTGACGGCTGTAGCGTAAAAAGTCGTTGTCACTGAACATGGGCTTCGTCCCCGTTTCCAGCCAGATCGAGCAGCTGCGCGGTAGCTGCCTGCCAGTCAGGCGCCAGCGTGATGGCGCTGACCACCGCAATGCTTCCCACGCCGGTTGCCAAGACCTGCGGTGCCCGTTCCAGACTGATGCCGCCAATCGCCACCGTGGAAATCCCTTTCAGGCGGGAAATATGGCGCTGCAACTCCTGCAATCCCTGCGGCGAAGAGGGCATATTTTTGGTCTGGGTCGGAAAGACGTGTCCGAGGGCGATATAGGACGGCTTCTCAGCCAGCGCCCGATCGAGCTCGGCATCGTCATGGGTTGAAAGCCCAAGCCGTAATCCGGCGCGATGGATCGCATCCAGATCGGCGACATCCAAATCTTCCTGGCCCAGATGCACGCCATAGGCCTGATATTTAATCGCCAGCTGCCAGTAGTCATTGATAAACAGGCGTGCCTGATAACGCTTACCCAGTTCGATAGCCGCCGCGATATCGTTTTCGACCGCCGCGTCAGGCAGATCCTTGATTCGTAACTGAATCGTACGCACGCCCGCTTCAAGCAGGCGCGCGATCCAGGGCACCGTTTCCACGACCGGATAGAGTCCAAGCTGGGCCGACGTTGGCGGGAAGGCTGAGCGGCTCATGCTTTTTCCTCCTGCGACAGCGCATCGGCGGGGTGATAAAGTTCCCCGCCGCGGGTACGGAAAGCCTCTGACATTTCGGCCATACCAACCTCAATCGGTTTGGCTTCCGCCTCCTGTCTGGCGGCATAGTCCCGCACTTCCTGAGTAATTTTCATCGAACAGAATTTCGGGCCGCACATTGAACAGAAGTGGGCGACCTTGCCCGATTCCTGCGGCAGCGTTTCATCGTGATAGGCGCGCGCGGTATGAGGATCGAGTGCCAGATTAAACTGATCTTCCCAGCGGAATTCGAAGCGGGCTTTGGACATGGCGTTATCGCGGATCTGCGCGCCGGGATGCCCTTTTGCCAGGTCGGCGGCATGCGCGGCAATCTTGTAGGTAATCAGACCCTGCTTAACATCTTCCTTGTTGGGCAAGCCCAGATGCTCTTTCGGCGTGACGTAACAGAGCATTGCGCAGCCAAACCAGCCAATCATCGCCGCGCCAATACCGGAGGTGAAATGGTCGTAGCCAGGCGCGATATCGGTGGTTAGCGGGCCGAGCGTATAGAAGGGCGCTTCATGGCAGTGATCGAGTTGCTCGGTCATATTACGGCGGATCATCTGCATCGGCACATGTCCTGGCCCTTCGATCATCACCTGCACGTCATACTCCCAGGCAATTTTGGTCAGCTCGCCCAGCGTATGCAGCTCGGCAAACTGCGCTTCATCGTTGGCATCCTGAATCGATCCTGGACGAAGTCCGTCGCCCAGCGACAGCGAAACGTCGTAGGCGGCGCACAGCTCGCAGATCTCGCGGAAGTGTTCGTAGAGGAAGCTCTCTTTGTGGTGAGACAGGCACCACTTGGCCATGATCGATCCCCCCCGGGAGACGATCCCCGTCAGGCGTTTTGCGGTCATCGGCACATAGCGCAGCAACACACCGGCATGGATGGTGAAGTAATCGACGCCCTGTTCAGCCTGTTCCAGCAAGGTATCGCGGAACACTTCCCAGTTGAGATCCTCTGCCACACCGTTCACTTTTTCCAGCGCCTGATAGATCGGAACCGTACCAATCGGAACGGGACTGTTACGCAGGATCCATTCGCGCGTCTCATGAATATTGCGCCCGGTAGAAAGATCCATCACCGTATCGGCGCCCCAGCGGGCGGACCACACCAGCTTCTCCACTTCCTCTTCAATCGACGAGCTGACCGCGGAGTTACCGATATTGGCGTTAATCTTCACCAGGAAATTGCGGCCAATAATCATCGCTTCGGATTCAGGATGGTTAATATTTGCAGGGATGATGGCGCGGCCGGCCGCCACTTCCTGCCGGACGAACTCTGCCGTGATATTTTCCGGCAGGCTGGCACCAAAGCTATTGCCGGGATGCTGTTGCAACAGCACGTCACCCCGAATACGTTCGCGGCCCATATTTTCACGCAGGGCGATAAATTCCATCTCTGGCGTAATCACGCCCAAACGCGCGTAATGCATTTGCGTCACGCAGCGGCCAGCCAGTGCCTTGCGTGGGCGGGGAAGATGGTCAAAACGCAAATGATCGAGGCCTTCATCCGCCAGGCGCTGTTGGGTGTACACCGAACTGAGCTGCTCAATGTGCTGAGTATCACCACGCTGTTCAATCCAGTCATTGCGTAGCCTGGCAAGTCCGCGATGCACATCAATTTTTGCGTCCGGATCGCCATAAGGTCCGGCCGTGTCATACACCGGTACCGGTTCGTTATCTTCAAACTGCGGATTGTCTTTGCTGCCACCGACCATCGTCGGACTGAGCTGGATTTCACGCATCGGCACGCGAATATCCTCGCGCGAACCGTTCAGCCAGATGCGTTTAGAATTGGGGAAAGCGGTGCCCTGAAGGGAGTCGATAAACTGCTGGGCTTCTGCGCGCTGTTCGCGGCGGGTCGGTCTTTTATCACGGGTAGACATAGCTCGTTCCTGAAAAAAGGGAATTTGCTTGCCTGGAGTTCGGAGGAGTAAGCGCAGGGTGTGAAAATGGTCGGATCCACACCGTCACTGAAGATTTACTCTTGTTCCCTTCGCAGGTACTAACCTGATCAGGTTCCGCGGATCCCGAATTAACGGTCTCAGCCCCTAAGGGCACTCCGACAAGAAGAATTTTGCTGGCAGACAGCACCAGCAAAACAATCGTGGCAGGACTGGCCTCGCCACATAGTGCCCTTTCAGCATAAAGGGGCTTTTTTGAAACTACAAGGGGTTTACAATCTGATAACGTTTACGCCGGACGGGCAAGCGCACTCTCATTAGCTGCCTCAGGCTTATCCGCCGTTTTTTCCAGCGCCAGCTGAATAAAGCGGTCTTCAAGCGTGAAACGCGCTTCCAGCGCTTCGCCCACTGTGGACAAAGCATTCTGGAATTCGAGACAGTTATCGTGATCGATGGCCTTCTCGAGATGGGTATCATACACCTGCATGATCATCTCGGTGTTTGCCTGCAGGGAAGGGTAGATCAGCGCGGCTTTAGCCAACTGTTCGCTGCCTTCCATCTCCTGAATAAAGCGTTGATAAACGGTGAAATGCCCGGTGGAAAGGTAATCCACCAATCCCTGACAGAAGCTGTCCAGCGCGTTTTCATCGAGCGTAGTGAGCGATTCCTTGTTAGGCTTGATGCCAACCAGACGATAATAGGCAATCAACAACTGCCTGCGGGAGCGTAGACAAAAGTCTACCAGGTCGCTACATCCGCCGACGCGCGCGGTCAGAACTTCTAACTGGTTAAGCATGAGTGACTCCATGAGTGTAATTATTACTATTTCGCCCCAATCCAGTATTTCAGAAAGTCTGTAAAGCTGAGGATGAGCAATTTTATGCAACGTGAGATTTCAAGCGTAGACGTTGGCTGGTGGGTTGTCAGTCATGAACATAAACTTTGGTTACCGAAAGGTCAATTACCGTTCGGTAGCGCACAAGAATTAAGCCTGACAGGATCGCACGGATCACAAATCGGCGAGTGGCAGGGCGCTCCCGTCTGGCTGATCTGTGAGAACCGTCAAGAGGGCATGGGATCCTTGCGTCAGATCCTCGATCTGGACGTGGGCCTGTTCCAGCTGGCGGGTAAAGGGATCCAGCTGGCGGAGTTCTATCGCTCGCATAAGTGGTGCGGCTACTGCGGTCATGAAATGCACCACAGCAAAACCGAACTTGCCTGCCTGTGCCGCCATTGTCGACAGCGCTATTACCCGCAAATCGCGCCCTGCATCATTGTGGCGATCCGCCGTGGGGAAGAGATCCTGCTGGCCCAGCATACCAAACACCGTAACGGCATCTACACGGTGCTGGCCGGTTTTGTTGAAGTCGGCGAAACGCTGGAACAAACCGTCGCGCGGGAAGTGATGGAAGAGAGCGGGCTGAAGGTGAAAAACTTGCGTTACGTCTCCTCTCAACCCTGGCCGTTCCCCCAGTCGTTGATGATGGCTTTTATGGCCGATTACGACAGCGGCGAGATTGTCATCGATCCCAAAGAGCTACTGGATGCGGGTTGGTATCGCTTTGATGCCTTACCGCAGCTTCCTCCTCCAGGAACGGTCGCCCGTCGCCTGATTGAGGATACCGTGGTGCTTTGCCGCGAAGAGGCTGAGTAAGTACCCAGGCCGGCAAATTCACCCTTTGCCGGCTTTTGCTGAACCCGCTCGGGTGTTTAATCATCGTATTTCATTTTTTTAAATAAACTACTGTGCTTAATCGTGCAGCATCACGTATTTTATTGTTCTGATTTTGTCTGCCAGACTGCATTAATATTAATGTCATGTTAATAACATCAGGGAATGATGCCATGGAAAGGTTCAGGAAAGAACATTACTTATGGGGCCTGTGGCTCTTATGGATTTTTTCTCTTTGTTGTTACCTCTTCCCGCAATATAAATTCTTTGATTGTTGCCTGAGGGTGACGATCGGCTGTTATTTAATATTCGTTTTATTAACTCTCGCTAAAAGGATGGATCCCAATATGTTTAACTTCAATAAGAAAGAAACAGACTCGCCAGTGAACGGCTCAGTCGATACCGCCTCGCCGCAGGCACCGAAGGCCGCGCTGGAGCTGGCTGATGAGAGCGCGACGGCGAAAGAAACCCGTATTTCATCAGGCAGTAAATTAACGGGTGAAATAATTAATGAAGCTAATATTTCGATAAATGGTCAGATCGTTGGCGATATTGTCAGTAAGAAAACGGTACAGATCGGTCAAGAGGGGAAAGTGAATGGCAAGGTATCTTCTTTGAAAGTTGTCGTAAATGGTTCGCTAAAAGGATGCTGTTACGCGAAGTCAGTCACGATTCTTTCCCGTGGCCGAATTGAAGGGGATGTTTATGCCGAGGATTTCTCTATTGAGAAAGGCGGCGTATTTATTGGCAATTCTCATGTGCTTGATGAAAACAGGCTGCCAGATAAAGCCTCGACCGCGGCGAGGACAAAGCCAGAAATATCTGAGTTAATGCCGCCAGCGCCGGGAAAAAATATCAATAAAGAGCGGGGTGATAAAGCCGCTAAATAAGGGTTTGATATGCGCATTAAGCCACCCAACCGGGCGCGAGGTTCACCGCCCGGTGGGTGAGCCCATTCTGTCTTCCGCTCTCAGCCGCCCGGCGATCGCTCAATTTTTGTGACGCTGTGGCAGCGCCATTTCCAATAAATGTTACACTACGCGCATGCATGTGTGCTTAGAGAGCTTTTAAAAATGAGTGAACTGAAGAACGATCGTTATTTGCGCGCCCTGTTGCGCCAGCCGGTAGATGTAACGCCAGTGTGGATGATGCGCCAGGCCGGGCGTTATTTGCCTGAGTACAAAGCGACTCGCGCGGTAGCCGGTGATTTTATGTCGCTGTGCAAAAATGCCGAACTGGCGTGTGAAGTGACGCTGCAACCGCTGCGTCGCTATAACCTGGACGCGGCGATCCTGTTCTCCGATATCCTGACCATTCCAGATGCGATGGGCTTAGGCCTCTATTTTGAAACGGGTGAGGGTCCGCGTTTCTCTTCACCGGTCACCTGTCGTGCAGACGTTGAAAAGCTGCCAATCCCCGATCCTGAACAGGAACTGGGTTATGTGATGAATGCCGTGCGCACCATCCGTAAGAATCTGAACGGTGAGGTTCCGCTGATTGGTTTCACCGGCAGCCCGTGGACGTTGGCGACCTATATGGTGGAAGGCGGCAGCAGCAAGGCCTTCACCAAACTGAAAAAGATGATGTATGCCGAGCCAGCCACCCTGCATCTGATGCTGGATAAGCTGGCTGACAGCGTCACCCTGTACCTCAATGCGCAAATCCGCGCCGGTGCGCAGTCGGTGATGATCTTTGATACCTGGGGCGGCGTGTTGACGGGTCGTGACTACCTTGAGTTCTCCCTTCACTACATGCACAAAATCATTGATGGCCTGCAGCGTGAAAACGACGGACGTCGCGTACCGGTTACTATGTTCACCAAGGGTGGCGGACAGTGGCTGGAAGCCATGGCGGCGACCGGCTGTGATGCGCTGGGGCTGGACTGGACGACCGATATTGGCGATGCACGCCGCCGTGTAGGCGATAAGGTCGCGCTGCAGGGCAATATGGATCCTTCCATGCTGTATGCCGCGCCTGCCCGTATCGAGCAGGAAGTGGCAACTATCCTTGCAGGCTACGGTAATGGCAGCGGTCACGTGTTCAATCTGGGTCACGGCATCCATCAGGATGTGCCGCCAGAGCACGCAGGCGTGTTTGTCGAGGCAGTCCACACGTTGTCTCGCCCATACCATCAGGACTAAGCATGGATATTCAGGCATTAAAACAGGAACAGCTTGCGCGTGCCGCTGAGGTGATACGTGAAGATGATTTTGAGGTAATGCCGCCCCGTTACATTGGCGGTGCCGATGTCGGGTTTGAGCAGGGCGGTGAGATAACCCGCGCCGCCCTGGTTATTCTGGAATATCCTTCGCTCCAGTTAGTGGAGCATCGTGTTGCGCGCATCGCCACCACCATGCCCTATATCCCCGGTTATCTCTCCTTCCGTGAATATCCCGCGTTGATGGCCGCCTGGCAGCAGCTGGAGCATCGTCCTGACCTGTTAATGGTCGATGGGCAGGGCATTGCCCATCCGCGTCGCCTGGGCGTTGCCAGCCACTTTGGCCTGCTGGTGGATGTGCCGACGCTGGGCGTAGCAAAAAGCCGGCTGTGTGGCACCTTCGAACCGCTCGCCGATGAGCCGGGCGCCAGCCAGCCATTAATGGACAAAGGCGAGCAGATCGGTTTTGTCCTGCGCAGTAAAATCCGCTGTAATCCGCTTTTTATATCGCCTGGCCATCGCATCAGCCCGGCTACCGCATTGAGCCTGGTGGAGAGCTGCCTGAAAGGTTATCGCCTGCCTGAACCCACGCGCTGGGCAGATGCAGTGGCTTCCCAACGGCCCGCTTTCCTGCGCTGGCAACAGAGGGGTTAACGGTGTGAGCCGTCACCTTTTCAGTTACACTGCAGGCCGCGCACTTATCTTTAAGAGATCCGAACATGTTACGTAATCCCATTCATCTGCGGCTTGAGAAACTGGAAAGCTGGCAGCACGTTACTTTTATGGCTTGCCTGTGTGAACGCATGTACCCCAACTACTGGGCGTTTTGCCAGCAGACAGGCTTTGGCGACAGTCAGATTTACCGCCGTATTCTCGATTTGATTTGGGAAACGCTGGTGATTAAAGACGCCAAGGTGAATTTTGACTCGCAGCTGGAAAAGTTTGAAGAAGCGATCCCGGCCGCAGAGGATTACGATCTGTACGGCGTCTACCCGGCTATCGATGCCTGCGTGGCATTAAGCGAATTACTGCATTCGCGTCTGAGCGGTGAAACTCTGGCGCATGCCATTGCGGTAAGTGAAGCGTCGATCACCAGCGTCGCGATGCTGGAAATGACCCAGGCCGAACGCGAAATGACCGATGAAGAGCTAAAAGAGAATCCTGCTGTTGAAGAGGAATGGGATATCCAGTGGGAGATTTTTCGCCTGCTCAGCGCCTGCGAAGAGAGGGATCTTGACCTCATCAAAGGACTGCGATCTGACCTCAAAGAAGCCGGGATCAGCAACATCGGTATAAATTTTCAGCAGTAAGGCGATAAAACGTGACTTCAGGCCTGATTTGTAGCGCCTAAAGGCTTCACATTCGCCCCCTGTCTGGTCTACATTTGGGGGGCTGAAAAATGTGGCTATCGGTGCGTGTATGCAGGAGAGTGCCAGAAACTGGTTTTTCCCTCGCACTCGATACTTAGCAAGCGATAAATACACTGTAAGGATAACTTATGAACAAGACTCAACTGATTGATGTAATTGCGGACAAAGCGGACCTGTCTAAGACCCAGGCTAAAGCTGCACTGGAATCCACCCTGGCGGCGATTACTGAGTCTCTGAAAGAAGGTGATGCTGTACAACTGGTTGGTTTTGGTACCTTTAAAGTTAACCACCGTGCTGAGCGTACTGGCCGCAACCCGCAGACTGGTAAAGAAATCAAAATTGCTGCTGCTAACGTACCGGCATTTGTTTCTGGTAAAGCACTGAAAGACGCTGTTAAGTCATAATTTGACAGTGAAGAGTTTAAACAGGGGGGCGTCGAGCCCCTTTTGTTGACGCTCTCCGTTGAGATCCCTCTGCTTTCGCCAACCAGGCTGCGGCAAACCCTTCTGCAATGTGTGATAATCACACCATGATACGAAACCCAATAACGACTTCTGCACTGTTCCTGATGCTGCTGACGCTGGCAGGATGCAGTTCAACCCCGAAAGTCCCTGACTTTACCGCCAGTGGTTATCTGGCCGATCGCGGAACCGTGAGGATCTGGCGTAAAGACAGCCATCAGCATTCCAGCCATCTGGTCACCATCTATACCCCTTTCAATGAAACCACGAGCGAGACCACGGATTATCAGTGGCAGGCAGACAAGCTGGTGTCGATTGAAAGGAAGACTAAAGGCGACCATCCTGAAAGCGTCACGCTGCGTTTTGATCAGGACGGAAATCTGAGCTTTATGCAACGCCAGCTGGACGGACGACGAGAAGCGCTCTCAGCAGATGCGATAGCGTTGTATCAGTTTGATGCAGGGCGGATGTTGAAAATCAGTGACGACCTGATAGATGGGCGGGTATGGCTGAAGCAGGGGCACTGGTCACCTTCAGGCACCGTGACGCTATGCCAGGGCGGTGAGGAAAAACCGACCTTTGATAGCTTCTTTATGCATTACATCACTCAGCATCAGCGCGAGTCAGGTAAACCGGTGAGTATTTCATGGCTGGAAGCGCCAAAAGGGACGCAGCTGATTCTGGTTTCTGCGGAAGATCAGTGCCTGATGGAACCGAAAGAAGCGGACTTTTAAAAACGGGGCAATCAGCTTGCCCCGTCAGCATGACTTAACTACTTACGACCAATCGCACGATAGCCAATATCGCTGCGGCAGAAGCTACCGTTCCAGGAGATATGCTTAGCCAGTTCATAAGCGTGTTTCTGAGCCGCGGCAACATCTTCGCCCAGCGCGGTCACGCACAGCACACGTCCGCCGTTGGTGACCACCAAATCGTCCTGCATCTTGGTCCCCGCATGGAAGACTTTGCCATTCGGCGTCTCTTCCAGCGGTAAGCCGTGGATCTGATCGCCGGTAGCGTAATCGCCAGGATAGCCGCCAGCAGCCAGCACCACGCCCAGAGAAGGACGAGGATCCCACACCGAGTCTTTGGTATTCAGCTTGCCGTCCACGGCAGCCAGGCACAGATCCACCAGATCCGACTGCAGACGCAGCATGATCGGTTGAGTTTCCGGATCGCCAAAGCGGCAGTTAAATTCGATCACTTTCGGCTGACCGCTCTGATCGATCATCAGGCCAGCGTAGAGGAAGCCGGTATAAACGTTGCCTTCGGCGGCCATGCCACGCACGGTTGGCCAGATCACTTCATCCATCACGCGCTGGTGGATTTCATCGGTCACGACCGGAGCCGGAGAGTAAGCACCCATGCCGCCGGTATTAGGACCGGTATCCGCATTGCCGACACGTTTGTGATCCTGGCTGGTGGCCATCGGCAGCACGTTCTCGCCGTCGACCATCACGATGAAGCTGGCTTCCTCGCCGTCAAGGAACTCTTCTACCACGATGCGGTGTCCGGCATCGCCAAAGGCGTTTCCTGCCAGCATATCCTGAATCGCGTCTTCTGCTTCCTGCAGGGTCATCGCCACGATCACGCCTTTACCGGCGGCCAGACCGTCGGCCTTGATCACGATTGGCGCACCTTTACTTCGGGTGTAAGCCAGAGCGGGCTCCACTTCAGTAAAGTTCTGGTACTCAGCGCTTGGGATCTTGTGGCGAGCCAGGAAATCTTTGGTGAAGGCTTTTGAACCTTCAAGCTGGGCAGCGGCCTGCGTTGGGCCAAAAATCTTCAGGCCAGCAGCACGGAAAGCATCAACCACGCCCATCACTAACGGCGTTTCCGGACCGACGATGGTCAGGCCGATATTTTCACTCTGGGCGAAGCTCAGCAGCGCGGGAATATCGGTGGCGCTGATGTCGACGTTCTGCAAAGCAGGTTCAAGTGCCGTTCCGGCGTTGCCCGGGGCAACAAACACGGTTTCTGCCAGTGGCGACTGCGACGCTTTCCAGGCCAGCGCATGTTCGCGTCCGCCATTACCAATCACTAAAATTTTCATTGTTCAGTCTGCTCCGTAATTAATGGCGGAAATGGCGCATGTCGGTGAAGATCATCGCCAGGCCGTGTTCGTCGGCGGCGGCAATCACTTCGTCATCACGAATCGAGCCACCAGGCTGGATAACACAGCTCACGCCAGCAGCCGCTGCGGCATCGATACCATCGCGGAACGGGAAGAACGCATCAGACGCCATGGCCGAACCCTTGACTTCCAGTCCTTCATCGCTGGCTTTAATACCGGCAATTTTCGCTGAGTAGACGCGGCTCATCTGGCCTGCACCTATGCCGATGGTCATATTGTCACGGGCATACACGATGGCATTGGACTTAACGAACTTGGCCACTTTCCAGCAGAACAGCGCGTCACGCAGTTCCTGTTCGGTTGGCTGGCGCTTGCTGACCACACGCAGCTGGCTTTCATTCACCATGCCGAGATCGCGATCCTGCACCAGCAGGCCACCGTTGACGCGTTTGAAATCCAGCGCGGTCTGACGCTCCTGCCACTGACCGCAGGTCAGCACGCGAACGTTCTGTTTGGCGGCGGTAATCTTCAGGGCGGCTTCGCTAGCGGATGGCGCGATGATCACTTCGACGAACTGACGGCTGATGATCGCCTGAGCAGTGGCTTCGTCCAGCTCGCGGTTGAACGCAATGATGCCGCCAAACGCGGAGGTTGGATCGGTTTTGTAAGCACGCTCGTAGGCATCGAGGATTGAACCACCAACAGCCACGCCACACGGGTTCGCATGCTTGACGATCACGCAGGCTGCCTCGGTGAACTCTTTCACACATTCCAGCGCGGCATCAGTATCTGCGATGTTGTTATAAGAGAGGGCTTTGCCCTGAAGCTGTTGCGCGGTGGCCACGGATGCCTCTGTGACATTCTCTTCTATATAGAAGGCCGCATCCTGATGGCTGTTTTCGCCGTAGCGCATATCCTGCTTCTTAATGAAGTTCAGGTTCAGCGTGCGGGGGAAGCGGCCAGCCGGTTCGCTGGTTTCACCATGGTACGCCGGCACCATGCTGCCAAAATAGTTGGCAATCATGCTGTCGTAGGCGGCGGTGTGTTCGAAGGCTTTAATTGCCAGGTCGAAACGGGTGGCCAGCGTCAGAGAGTTCTGGTTGGCATCCATCTCGGCAACGATTGCCTGGTAGTCGCTGCTCTTAACGACAATCGCCACGTCTTTGTGGTTCTTCGCCGCTGAGCGCACCATGGTTGGCCCGCCGATATCGATATTCTCAACCGCATCTTCCAGCGAGCAACCTTCACGGGCAACGGTCTGGGCGAACGGATAAAGGTTAACGACTACCATGTCGATAGGAGAGATGCTGTGCTCCTGCATGATGGCATCATCCTGTCCGCGGCGTCCTAAGATGCCGCCATGCACTTTCGGGTGCAGGGTTTTGACGCGTCCATCCATCATTTCCGGGAAACCGGTGTAGTCGGACACTTCAGTAACAGGCAGGCCCGCGTCTGCCAGCAGGCGAGCAGTACCGCCAGTGGAGAGGAGCTCGACGCCGCGCTGAGTCAGCGCCTGAGCAAATTCGAGAATGCCGGCTTTGTCAGACACGCTCAGAAGCGCGCGGCGTACAGGACGAGGTTGTTGCATGAGGTTTATCCCTTGGCTTTGGTTCGCATCGATAAGATCGTTACCTCAAGCTTAGCCATTTTCTTCCTCTATATAGAAGAAGAGTGAATTCAGCCTCAGGTAACGCCCTTAACAGCGGCAGTTTTTTTCGGGGGCATTGTAGCGAAAACGTTTGCGTGGTGCTTGTCTAATTTAACGGGCGCTGACGAATGTGGATAAGATTGTGCATAACTGCGTATAAACAGCCCTTTTGCTGTGGATTGCAGCGAACGGTCTGTTTTTCGCAATTTAGGGGTTGTCAGGGTGCGAGAACTCCCTATAATGCGACTCCATCAACATGGCACAACGACTTACGAGTCATCGGGTTGAGAGATTCAGGAAGCTGAATCGCCGGAGAAAAACTTCCCAAAAAGAAGTTGACTCTGAAGGAGGAAAGCGTAATATACGCCACCTCGCAGTAAGGCGCCAAGGCACTTACCGCAACGCTCTTTAACAATTTATCAGACAATCTGTGTGGGCACTCGCAGGATTGATATCAGCGCCGCAAGGCGCAAAAAAATATCAAGCCTTAAGAGTGAACACATAATGAAATTCATTATGACGTTTTACACTTGAGCACCGCTGAACTTGTTTCAGCAAATCGAACTTTTAATTGAAGAGTTTGATCATGGCTCAGATTGAACGCTGGCGGCAGGCCTAACACATGCAAGTCGAACGGTAGCACAGAGAGCTTGCTCTCGGGTGACGAGTGGCGGACGGGTGAGTAATGTCTGGGAAACTGCCTGATGGAGGGGGATAACTACTGGAAACGGTAGCTAATACCGCATAACGTCTTCGGACCAAAGTGGGGGACCTTCGGGCCTCACACCATCGGATGTGCCCAGATGGGATTAGCTAGTAGGTGGGGTAATGGCTCACCTAGGCGACGATCCCTAGCTGGTCTGAGAGGATGACCAGCCACACTGGAACTGAGACACGGTCCAGACTCCTACGGGAGGCAGCAGTGGGGAATATTGCACAATGGGCGCAAGCCTGATGCAGCCATGCCGCGTGTATGAAGAAGGCCTTCGGGTTGTAAAGTACTTTCAGCGGGGAGGAAGGCGATAAGGTTAATAACCTTATCGATTGACGTTACCCGCAGAAGAAGCACCGGCTAACTCCGTGCCAGCAGCCGCGGTAATACGGAGGGTGCAAGCGTTAATCGGAATTACTGGGCGTAAAGCGCACGCAGGCGGTCTGTCAAGTCAGATGTGAAATCCCCGGGCTTAACCTGGGAACTGCATTTGAAACTGGCAGGCTAGAGTCTTGTAGAGGGGGGTAGAATTCCAGGTGTAGCGGTGAAATGCGTAGAGATCTGGAGGAATACCGGTGGCGAAGGCGGCCCCCTGGACAAAGACTGACGCTCAGGTGCGAAAGCGTGGGGAGCAAACAGGATTAGATACCCTGGTAGTCCACGCCGTAAACGATGTCGACTTGGAGGTTGTGCCCTTGAGGCGTGGCTTCCGGAGCTAACGCGTTAAGTCGACCGCCTGGGGAGTACGGCCGCAAGGTTAAAACTCAAATGAATTGACGGGGGCCCGCACAAGCGGTGGAGCATGTGGTTTAATTCGATGCAACGCGAAGAACCTTACCTGGCCTTGACATCCACGGAATTCGGCAGAGATGCCTTAGTGCCTTCGGGAACCGTGAGACAGGTGCTGCATGGCTGTCGTCAGCTCGTGTTGTGAAATGTTGGGTTAAGTCCCGCAACGAGCGCAACCCTTATCCTTTGTTGCCAGCGAGTAATGTCGGGAACTCAAAGGAGACTGCCGGTGACAAACCGGAGGAAGGTGGGGATGACGTCAAGTCATCATGGCCCTTACGGCCAGGGCTACACACGTGCTACAATGGCGCATACAAAGAGAAGCGAACTCGCGAGAGCAAGCGGACCTCACAAAGTGCGTCGTAGTCCGGATCGGAGTCTGCAACTCGACTCCGTGAAGTCGGAATCGCTAGTAATCGTAGATCAGAATGCTACGGTGAATACGTTCCCGGGCCTTGTACACACCGCCCGTCACACCATGGGAGTGGGTTGCAAAAGAAGTAGGTAGCTTAACCTTCGGGAGGGCGCTTACCACTTTGTGATTCATGACTGGGGTGAAGTCGTAACAAGGTAACCGTAGGGGAACCTGCGGTTGGATCACCTCCTTACCTGAAGATACCTTCCCGCGTAGTGTCCACAACAGATTGTCTGATAGAAAACGTAATGAGCAACAGTAACAGAGTCCCCATCGTCTAGAGGCCCAGGACACTGCCCTTTCACGGCTGTAACAGGGGTTCGAATCCCCTTGGGGACGCCATCTCCTGATAATGAGTGAAAGACATTATCAACCCGTATCTCAAAACTGATTCTCTCCGCAAGGACGAGTCACGTTTGAGATATTTGCTCTTTAACAATCCGGAACAAGCTGAAAATTGAAACGACATGTCGTTTTCATTCTCCGTAATAAGAATGAAATCAACGATATGTTCGAGTCTCTCAAATGCTTACAACAGCAATGTGTCTTTCGGGACGCTTGTGGGTTGTGAGGTTAAGTGACTAAGCGTACACGGTGGATGCCTAGGCAGTCAGAGGCGATGAAGGGCGTGCTAATCTGCGATAAGCGTCGGTAAGGTGATATGAACCGCAATAACCGACGATACCCGAATGGGGAAACCCGGTGCACTTTGGTGCATCATTGCAACATGAATACATAGTGTTGCAAGGCGAACCTGGGGAACTGAAACATCTAAGTACCCAGAGGAAAAGAAATCAACCGAGATTCCCCCAGTAGCGGCGAGCGAACGGGGAACAGCCCAGAACCTGAATCAGTTTGTGCATTAGTGGAAGCGTCTGGAAAGTCGCAGGGTACAGGGTGATACTCCCGTACACAAAAATGCACTTGCTGTGAGTTCGATGAGTAGGGCGGGACACGTGACATCCTGTCTGAATATGGGGGGACCATCCTCCAAGGCTAAATACTCCTGACTGACCGATAGTGAACCAGTACCGTGAGGGAAAGGCGAAAAGAACCCCGGCGAGGGGAGTGAAACAGAACCTGAAACCGTGTACGTACAAGCAGTGGGAGCACCTTCGTGGTGTGACTGCGTACCTTTTGTATAATGGGTCAGCGACTTATATTCTGTAGCAAGGTTAACCGTATAGGGGAGCCGAAGGGAAACCGAGTCTTAACTGGGCGTTAAGTTGCAGGGTATAGACCCGAAACCCGGTGATCTAGCCATGGGCAGGTTGAAGGTTGGGTAACACTAACTGGAGGACCGAACCGACTAATGTTGAAAAATTAGCGGATGACTTGTGGCTGGGGGTGAAAGGCCAATCAAACCGGGAGATAGCTGGTTCTCCCCGAAAGCTATTTAGGTAGCGCCTCGTGAACTCATCTTCGGGGGTAGAGCACTGTTTCGGCTAGGGGGCCATCCCGGCTTACCAACCCGATGCAAACTGCGAATACCGAAGAATGTTATCACGGGAGACACACGGCGGGTGCTAACGTCCGTCGTGAAGAGGGAAACAACCCAGACCGCCAGCTAAGGTCCCAAAGTCATGGTTAAGTGGGAAACGATGTGGGAAGGCACAGACAGCCAGGATGTTGGCTTAGAAGCAGCCATCATTTAAAGAAAGCGTAATAGCTCACTGGTCGAGTCGGCCTGCGCGGAAGATGTAACGGGGCTAAACCATGCACCGAAGCTGCGGCAGCGACGCTTATGCGTTGTTGGGTAGGGGAGCGTTCTGTAAGCCGTCGAAGGTGGCCTGTGAGGGCTGCTGGAGGTATCAGAAGTGCGAATGCTGACATAAGTAACGATAAAGCGGGTGAAAAGCCCGCTCGCCGGAAGACCAAGGGTTCCTGTCCAACGTTAATCGGGGCAGGGTGAGTCGACCCCTAAGGCGAGGCCGAAAGGCGTAGTCGATGGGAAACAGGTTAATATTCCTGTACTCGGTGTTACTGCGAAGGGGGGACGGAGAAGGCTATGTTAGCCGGGCGACGGTTGTCCCGGTTTAAGCATGTAGGCGGAGAGTTTAGGTAAATCCGGACTCTTTTTAACGCTGAGGTGTGATGACGAGGCACTACGGTGCTGAAGTAACAAATGCCCTGCTTCCAGGAAAAGCCTCTAAGCATCAGGTAACACGGAATCGTACCCCAAACCGACACAGGTGGTCAGGTAGAGAATACCAAGGCGCTTGAGAGAACTCGGGTGAAGGAACTAGGCAAAATGGTGCCGTAACTTCGGGAGAAGGCACGCTGGCGCGTAGGTGAAGGGACTTGCTCCCGGAGCTGAAGCCAGTCGAAGATACCAGCTGGCTGCAACTGTTTATTAAAAACACAGCACTGTGCAAACACGAAAGTGGACGTATACGGTGTGACGCCTGCCCGGTGCCGGAAGGTTAATTGATGGGGTTATCCGCAAGGAGAAGCTCTTGATCGAAGCCCCGGTAAACGGCGGCCGTAACTATAACGGTCCTAAGGTAGCGAAATTCCTTGTCGGGTAAGTTCCGACCTGCACGAATGGCGTAATGATGGCCAGGCTGTCTCCACCCGAGACTCAGTGAAATTGAACTCGCTGTGAAGATGCAGTGTACCCGCGGCAAGACGGAAAGACCCCGTGAACCTTTACTATAGCTTGACACTGAATATTGAACCTTGATGTGTAGGATAGGTGGGAGGCTTTGAAGCGTGGACGCCAGTCTGCGTGGAGCCAACCTTGAAATACCACCCTTTAACGTTTGATGTTCTAACCTGGCGCCGTAATCCGGCGTGGGGACAGTGTCTGGTGGGTAGTTTGACTGGGGCGGTCTCCTCCTAAAGAGTAACGGAGGAGCACGAAGGTTAGCTAATCACGGTCGGACATCGTGAGGTTAGTGCAATGGCATAAGCTAGCTTGACTGCGAGAGTGACGGCTCGAGCAGGTGCGAAAGCAGGTCATAGTGATCCGGTGGTTCTGAATGGAAGGGCCATCGCTCAACGGATAAAAGGTACTCCGGGGATAACAGGCTGATACCGCCCAAGAGTTCATATCGACGGCGGTGTTTGGCACCTCGATGTCGGCTCATCACATCCTGGGGCTGAAGTAGGTCCCAAGGGTACGGCTGTTCGCCGTTTAAAGTGGTACGCGAGCTGGGTTTAGAACGTCGTGAGACAGTTCGGTCCCTATCTGCCGTGGGCGCTGGAAGATTGAGAGGGGTTGCTCCTAGTACGAGAGGACCGGAGTGAACGCACCACTGGTGTTCGGGTTGTCATGCCAATGGCATTGCCCGGTAGCTAAGTGCGGAAAAGATAAGCGCTGAAAGCATCTAAGCGCGAAACTTGCCTCGAGATGAATCTTCCCTGGGCCTTTAAGGCCCCTGAAGGGACGTTGAAGACTACGACGTTGATAGGCCGGGTGTGTAAGCGCAGCGATGCGTTGAGCTAACCGGTACTAATGACCCGTGAGGCTTAACCTTACAACACCAGAAGCGTTCTGGTGGTGTCTGAGAGACACGAACGATATTTTCAGCTTGAACCGGATAAAGAATTATCTGTTCTGCGGACCCCGGTCCGTGGGATTTTGCTTTGTGGCAAGGCGGCAAGCGCCGTGAAGGAAGGAGCATACTGAAGTATGTGACTGAGTTTACAAGCGCGGCCAACGCGGCCACGGAGCGAAATACACAGGACAGAGCACAGAATTTGCCTGGCGGCTTTAGCGCGGTGGTCCCACCTGACCCCATGCCGAACTCAGAAGTGAAACGCCGTAGCGCCGATGGTAGTGTGGGGTCTCCCCATGCGAGAGTAGGGAACTGCCAGGCATCAATTAAGCAGACAAGCCTCATGCGAAAGCATGGGGCTTTTTTGTGTGCGTAAAAAGCAAAAACCCACGCCAGACCCGCATCAAAACGGCTCCCGGACTCCCCAGGCCCGCCTGATAACGGCCAAAACCCGCCACTAAAATCCAAAACCGCCCCAAACACCCCCTAAAAATCCCAAACCACCCTAAAACCAGACAAAAAAAGACGCCGTGCTGCCGCACGACGCCTTATCCAGTTCATTTTTCACCCGATCCCAACTTCATTAATCGACTATTTCGCCTCCGTGCGCGTCACTTTCATCTCAATATCGCCAAAATAGTGCTGCTTGATCTTCTGCCAGGTGCCATCGGCCATGATCTTCGCCAGCCCTTGATTCAACATTTGTTGCGTTTTCTCATCCCCTTTGCGCACTCCGTAAGCAGAACCAATGCTGTAAAGCAGATCGTCACGCACTTCCGGGCCGCTCAAGGCAAAGTCTTTGCCTTCAGGCTTGTGAAGGAAACCAAATGTAATGGCCACCGCCGGGCTTAAAGCCCCATCGAGCCGTCCCGCAGCCAAATCCTGATAAATCACATCCTGATCCGGATAGGTTTTGATCTCAACCCCGTGGGGTGCCCAATACTTATTGGCGTACATTTCCTGAATGGAACCCTGCTGAACAGCAATCGATTTACCCTGCAGCGACTCTGCAGTGGGCTGCAAATTAGTGCCTTTACGTGCTACTAACTGAGAAGGGACATGATAAATAAAGTCACTGAAATCAATGGATTTCTTACGTTTAATGGTCGCACCAAGCGGTGAAATGAAGTCCACTTTTTTCGCCATCAGCGAAGGTATCTCTGCATCAAAGCTGCTGACGACATAGTCACATTTCACCGCAATCGCTTTACACACTGCGTTAGTAATATCGATCTCAAAGCCGGCAGGTTTGCCGTTCACATCGCGATATTGAAACGGCGGATAAGCCAGATCGGCCGCGACGCGTAAGGTACCCTCGGCCGCGATGGCGGAAGAGCAGCACAGGGCGAGCGTGGCCAGCATCAGAGCACGGGATACGTTGATCATTGCTTCTCTCCATCCAGTAATTTTTGGGTATGCCACTGAGTAAATTCGTTTTTAACCGCTGCAAGCTGGGCTTCATCGTGGCAAAGGTCATACGCCGTCATTGCCAGCGCTTTCGCCGCCGTTAACATGGCGCGGAGCCCGACAGCCGATCCGGCCGCAGCGGCAAACTCAGGCGTATGCGGGGTGACGTCACCAATGCGCAGATAAGGGTGGATTGCCGCCGTGACCTGGCTGACGTTGCCAATATCAGAAGAGCCTACGCCGCCACTTTTGGGTGGGTCGTAGCTTTCCACGCCAAGCAGCGCCAGGTTATCGGTAAAGTTGGCCGCCAGCGCCAGATTATTATTCCGCTCGGCGTAAATCAGCCCCTCTTCGATCTCTACCCGTGCTCCGGTCATTTCAGCGGCGCCATTCACTGCGGCATACACTTTTCGACGCACTTCACTCAGGCCACCCACCGTCGCCGCTCGCAGGATAAACTTGGCTTCAGCATAAGCGGGAACGATATTTGCCGCGCTGCCGCCGTGAGTAATTATCCCATGCACACGGACATCATCGGTAAAGAACTGGCGCAACGCGTTGATTGCGTTGAAGGTATGGATCACCGCATCAAGCGCACTGATCCCTTGCTGCGGCGCGGAAGCCGCGTGGGCCGGTTTACCAAAGAATTTAAACGTAGAGTCATGACAGGCAAGGGCGCCGCGCAATACCATGTTGCGCTCCCTGGGATGGAACATCATCGCCGCATCGACATCATCAAAGACGCCTTTCTCAACCATGATGATCTTGCCGCCACCATCTTCCTCGGCAGGTGTGCCAATCACTTCTATGCAGCCATTGAACTCAACGTTCGCGGCCTTCAGAGCCAGCGCGGCAGCAACCGAGGCGGTGCCAATCAGGTTATGACCGCAGGCATGACCAAGTTCGGGCAGCGCGTCATACTCCGCCAGAAAAGCGATAGTCGGGCCGCCGGTGCCCTGTTTCCAGCTGGCGCGAAAAGCCGTTTCCAGCCCGCCGGTGCCGGTTTCAATGCTGAAGCCAGCCTCGCGCAACGGCTTGATCAATTCAGCCGCAGAGCGATGTTCTGCAAAGCTCAGTTCAGGGTGCTGATGCAGGCTCAGCGCCAAATCGTTCATTGCCGGGCTGAGTTGTTCAGCCGCATAAATAATTTTATCTTTCTGCGCGCTGTTGGTGCGTTCAGACATAGTGATTCCCCAATTAGGTGCAGTTAAATACAGAAAAACCAGTGCGTTATAATGGTATAGGCTTTTTTATGCGCAATTCCCAATTGTAGTTTTTTATGGCTTGCATCACTCTGCCAAAAATTATTTTATGGTTGCAGGGCACAAGGCGAATGGGCATGCAATGAACGAAAAAGACTGGTTAATCATCCGTACTGTCTGGCAGTACAAAAATATTACGCGCGCTGCGGAAGAGCTGTTTACCTCACAGCCTGCGCTCAGTTACCGGCTGCGGCAGATCGAGCGCAAGCTGGCTATTCAGCTGTTTGAAACCGGCGGTAAAGGCCTTAACTTCACGGCGCAGGGGCGTTATCTGGCGCAGCATGCTGAAACGGTGCTTGATGAACTTCAGCTCTTACGCGCTACCTTGCAAAGCCTGAACGGACCGCAGCAGGGCGAACTCAAGATTGGCGTATCGAGCAATTTCGCCGCCTACCGGTTACCCGATTTGCTCGCCGAATTTAGCCAACAGCATCCGGGGATTAGCGTCAATCTGGTCAGCGGGCTCAGTGAGGAGATGTTTCTGAAGCTGCAGCGCGGCGACGTGCATCTGGCGGTGGTCAAAGACGACTATGGCTGGAAGGAAGGCAAGAGGCTGATCGATGAGGATGACTATTACCTGATTAGCCGGCAGCCGATCGACCTGGCGCTGCTGCCCCATTTGCCGCAGATAAAGATCAGCCACGGTGGCCATATCACTAAACTTATCGAACGTTGGTGGAATGCCAATTACTCGCTGGCACCGCGCGTGGCGATGCACGTTGATAAACTGGAAGTCTGTCTGGCGATGGTTGAGCGGGGGTTGGGTTATGCCATCGTATCCAGCTATCAACCGCTGGCGCCCACGCTTTGCCGCACGCCGATAGCGGTTGGCGGGGAGTCGGTTAAGAGCCGTACCTGGCTGCTCTATCGACATGCCAGCACCGACGCGGCGGTGACGCTGCCCTTTGTCGAAATGTTTGGCGACCGGAGATGAAACATTTTCAACTAAAGCATGAAGCCTCGACATTCAGCGGGCATCACGTTATCTTCGGGTGTCTGGATGTCTAAACGTATGAATGGATAAATGAGGAAGCAAGGTTATGCCAATCAGGGTACCCGATGAACTACCAGCAGTGAATTTTCTGCGTAACGAGAATGTCTTTGTGATGACCTCTACCCGGGCCAGCACGCAGGAAATCCGTCCGTTGAAAGTGCTGGTACTGAATCTGATGCCGAAAAAGATTGAGACTGAGAATCAGTTTCTCCGCCTGCTTTCCAACTCGCCGCTACAAATTGATATCCAGCTGCTGCGCATCGACAGCCGTGAAACCCGCAACACGCCAATGGAGCACCTGAATAACTTCTACTGCAACTTTGAAGACATTCAGCATGACAACTACGATGGCCTGATTGTCACCGGCGCGCCGTTGGGGCTGGTTGATTTTAATGATGTGGCCTACTGGCCGCAGATCCAGCGCGTGCTTCACTGGGCGAAAGAGCACGTGACCTCGACGCTGTTTGTCTGTTGGGCGGTTCAGGCGGCATTGAACATCCTTTATGGCATTCCAAAGCAAACGCGTGAAACCAAGCTGTCAGGCGTTTACGACCACCAGATCCTGCATCCTCATGCATTATTAACCCGTGGCTTTGACGATAACTTCCTGGCGCCACATTCGCGCTATGCGGATTTCCCTTCGCAATTGCTGCGGGATTACACCGATCTGGAAATTTTTGCTGAATCGGAACAAACCGGCGCCTATCTGTTTGCCAGTAAAGACAAGCGGCTGGCGTTTGTCACCGGGCATCCTGAGTATGATGCACTGACCTTGTCGGGAGAATTTCATCGCGACTTTGAAGCCGGTCTGAACCCCGATATTCCGTATAATTATTTCCCGCAGAATAATCCTCAGCTCACGCCGCGCGCCAGCTGGCGTAGTCATGGTAACCTGCTGTTTTCAAACTGGCTGAACTATTACGTTTACCAGATCACGCCGTTCGATCTGCGCCATATGAATCCCAGCCTGGAATAAACCGGCGAGTCGCAAAGAAAGGGTCAGTCTCTGAAAAAGGCTGGCCCTTTTTTATTGCCTGAAATCTGTCACGCCCGAGTATTTATCCCGTTAATCTTCCGAGACTTACACCATCACTACGGCTCTGAAATCCTTCATTGAAACTCCCTTCCTGTAATAACAAAACTTTAAACAATTATTTTTCAATAAGTTAAATTGCATTTCGCATTAAAATGGAAATAGTTTTTGATTTTGTAATTTAAAAAATTGTATGTTGATTTACGGGTTAAAAATCACCCAATGACGAAACCGACCTTCTGAGAATGCAACCAGGCTGGGAGTGAAGAGATGACACAACAGGTTATCAGCACAGATTTGGCGTTCCAGCGCCCATCAGGCCCGAAAGAGCGGCAAATCCTGACCGATACGGCAGTTGAATTCCTGACTGAACTGGTGACGCGCTTCACCCCGCGTCGCAATGAATTACTGAATGCCAGGAAGCAGCAGCAGCAGCGATATGATGCCGGTGAGTTGCCAGGATTTATTTCGGAAACGAATTCCATTAAGCAAAGCGAGTGGAAAATTCGCGGCATTCCCGCTGACCTGCTCAATCGCCGGGTCGAGATCACCGGTCCGGTTGAACGCAAGATGGTAATCAATGCCCTGAATGCCAACGTGAACGTTTTTATGGCTGACTTCGAAGACTCGCTGGCACCCTCGTGGGACAAAGTGATCGAAGGGCAGATCAACCTGCGTGATGCGGTTACCGGCACCATCAGTTACTGCAATGAAGCCGGGAAGATCTACCAACTGAAGCCGGATCCTGCGGTGCTGGTGTGCCGCGTTCGCGGTCTGCACCTGCCTGAGAAACATGTCACCTGGCGCGGTGACGCTATCCCCGGCAGCCTGTTTGATTTCGCGCTCTACTTTTTCCACAACGTTGACGCGTTGCTGGCCAAAGGCAGCGGTCCCTATTTTTACTTGCCAAAAACCCAGAGTTGGCAGGAAGCGGCCTGGTGGAGCGAGGTGTTCAGTTTTGCTGAGGATCGTTTCGATCTGCCACGCGGCACGATCAAGGCCACGCTGTTGATCGAGACGCTGCCGGCGGTCTTCCAGATGGACGAGATCCTTTTCAGCCTGCGCGATCATATCGTCGGCCTGAACTGCGGTCGCTGGGACTACATCTTCAGCTATATCAAAACCCTGAAAAATCACCCGGACCGCGTATTGCCCGATCGCCAGTCGGTGACGATGGAAAAAGGCTTCCTCGATGCCTACTCGCGGCTGCTGATCAGAACCTGTCACCGCCGGGGCGCGTTTGCGATGGGCGGAATGGCGGCCTTTATCCCGAGCAAAGATCAGGAGCGCAACCAGTGGGTGCTCAACCGGGTGAAGACCGATAAAGAGCGTGAGGCGACCAACGGCCACGACGGCACCTGGATTGCTCACCCCGGGCTGGCAGATACGGTCACGGCGGTGTTCGATCGGGTGCTGGGCGACAAACCCAATCAGCTGGACGTGCTACGGGACGACGACGCAGCCATCACCGCGGAACAGCTGCTGGCGCCCTGTGACGGTGAAAGGACCGAGGCTGGTATGCGCGCCAACATTCGCGTGGCCGTGCAGTACATCGAAGCGTGGATCTCCGGCAATGGCTGCGTGCCGGTGTACGGATTGATGGAAGATGCCGCGACGGCCGAAATCTCCCGCACCTCGATCTGGCAGTGGATCCGCCACGGCAAAACGCTGCAAAGCGGTGAGCAGGTGACCGAAGCGCTGTTCCGCCAGATGCTGGCCGAAGAGATGCTGGTGATCCAGCAAGAGCTTGGCGACCAACGCTTCTCTCAGGGGCGCTTCTGTGAAGCCGCCGAACTGATGGAACGCATCACCACTGAACCTGAACTGGTGGAGTTCCTGACTCTGCCGGGCTACAGCTTACTTCACTGATCGACCGGAGAATTTGCTATGACATCTCGTACCCAACAGATCGAACACCTGACGCAATCCTGGAACGATGCACGCTGGGAAGGCATTACCCGTCCTTACACAGCGGAAGAGGTGGTGAGGCTGCGCGGCTCGGTTAATCCGGCCTGCACTCTGGCACAGCTGGGAGCACAAAAACTGTGGCATCTGCTGAACGGTGGGTCGAAGAAGGGCTATATCAACAGCCTTGGCGCGCTGACCGGCGGCCAGGCACTGCAGCAGGCGAAAGCGGGGATCGAGGCGGTGTATCTCTCCGGCTGGCAGGTGGCGGCGGATGCCAACCTCGCCGGCAGCATGTATCCCGATCAGTCGCTCTACCCGGCCAACTCGGTGCCATCGGTGGTTGAACGCATTAACAACACCTTCCAGCGAGCCGATCAGATCCAGTGGGCCAATCAGATTGAACCTGGCGACGCGCGTCATGTGGATTATTACCTGCCGATCGTTGCCGATGCAGAAGCGGGCTTTGGCGGCGTGCTGAATGCCTTTGAACTGATGAAGGCGATGATTCAGGCCGGGGCAGGCGGGGTGCATTTTGAGGATCAGCTGGCGTCGGTGAAAAAATGCGGCCATATGGGCGGCAAGGTGCTGGTGCCCACCCAGGAAGCGATTCAGAAGCTGGTTGCGGCAAGGCTGGCGGCGGATGTGATGGCGGTGCCAACGGTGCTGATTGCCCGCACTGACGCGGATGCCGCCGACTTAATCACCTCCGACTGCGATGACTATGACCGCGAATTTATCACCGGCGAGCGCACGCCTGAAGGCTTCTTTAAAACGCATGCCGGTATTGAGCAAGCGATCAGTCGCGGGCTGGCTTACGCGCCCTATGCCGATGTGCTGTGGTGCGAAACCTCGACGCCGGATTTGTCGCTGGCGAAGCGCTTTGCCGACGCTATTCATGCCCGTTTCCCGGGCAAGCTGCTGGCCTATAACTGCTCGCCTTCGTTTAACTGGAAGAAGAACCTCGATGACAACACCATCGCGCATTTCCAGCAGTCGCTGAGTGAAATGGGTTACCGCTTCCAGTTTATTACCCTGGCGGGCATCCACAGCATGTGGTTCAACATGTTCGATCTTGCCCGCAGCTACGCCGAAGGGGAAGGGATGCGCCATTACGTGGAAAAAGTGCAGCAGCCGGAGTTTGCCGCGCGGGAGCAGGGTTACACCTTCTCCTCCCATCAGCAGGAAGTCGGAACCGGTTATTTTGACAGCGTCACCAATATCATCCAGGGCGGCGTCTCGTCAGTGACCGCGCTGACCGGATCAACGGAAGAACAGCAGTTCTGAGTGGAACAACGGGGGCCCCATGCCGCAACGAGAAACGCTGATCGCACACACCATCCTGCAGGGATTTGATGCGCAGTATGGCCGGTTTCTGGAAGTGACTGCCGGGGCCCAGCACCGTTTTGAACAGGCCGACTGGCCTGCGGTACAGGCGGCAATGAAAGCCCGTATTCATCTGTACGATCGCCATGTGGGTCTGGTAGTGGAGCAATTGCGCTGCATTACCGGGGAGCAGGTGAATGACGATGCTTTTCTGTTGCGGGTGAAGGCGATTTACACCGACCTGCTGCCCGACTATCCCCGGTTTGAAATCGCTGAAAGCTTCTTTAATTCCGTCTATTGCCGTCTGTTTGGGCATCAACTGCTGACGCCCGAGCGGCTGTTTATCTTCAGCTCACAGCCGCAGAGACGCTTTCGCACCCTTCCGCGTCCGTTAGCGAAAACCTTCCACGCCCACGGCGACTGGCAGGCACTGCTGAGCCGGGTGCTGCACGATCTGCCGTTACGCCTGCCGTGGCAGGACTGCCCGCGGGATATCGGCTTTGTGATCGCCCATCTGCAGGAAAACTTCAGCGCGCAGCAGCTGGCTGGCGCATCGCTTGAAGTGGCCAACGAGCTGTTCTACCGCAATAAAGCCGCCTGGCTGGTGGCAAAACTGCATCTGGCGTCGGGTGTCTATGCCTTTCTGTTGCCGATCCACCGCAGCGATCGGGGCGAACTGTTTATTGATACCTGTCTGACGCGCAAGCGCGAAGCCAGCATCGTGTTCGGCTTTGCCCGCGCCTATTTTATGGTTTACGCGCCGCTACCCGCCGCGCTGGTGGAGTGGCTGCGCGAAATCCTGCCGGGAAAAACCACCGCCGAGCTGTATATGGCGATCGGTTGCCAGAAGCATGGCAAAACCGAGTGTTACCGCGAGTATTTGCAGTATATGCGCGCGACTGAGGACGAATTTATCATTGCGCCTGGCGTGCGGGGACTGGTGATGCTGGTATTCACCCTGCCGGGATATGACCGGGTTTTTAAGGTGATCAAAGACCGCTTTGCACCACAAAAGGAGGTGACGCCGGCGCGCGTCCGCGCGTGCTATCAGCTGGTCAAGGAACACGACCGCGTTGGGCGCATGGCGGATACGCAGGAGTTTGAAAACTTCGCCGTCGACAAGGCGCGTATCAGCCCTGCGCTGTTACAGGCGTTGCAGCAGGAGATCCCGGAAAAATTGCAGCCGCAGGGCGACAAGCTGGTGATCAGCCATTTGTACCTCGAACGCAAAATGACGCCGCTGAATCTGTGGCTGGAACAGGCAGATGTGCAGCAACGGCGGGAAGCGATTGAAGAGTATGGCAATGCGGTTAAACAGCTGGCCGCCGCCAATATTTTCCCCGGCGATATGCTCTTCAAGAACTTTGGTGTCACCCGTCACGGTCGGGTGGTGTTTTATGATTACGACGAGATCAGCTACATGACCGAGGTGAATTTCCGGCAGATCCCCGCGCCGCGCTATCCGGAGGATGAGCTGAGCCATGAACCCTGGTACAGCGTGTCGCCTGAAGATGTTTTCCCGGAAGAATTTCGCCACTATCTTTGTGCCGATCCGGCGATTGCGCGGCTGTTTGATGAGATGCATGGGGAATTATTTACCGCTGCGTTCTGGCAAAACCTGCAGCAGCGTATTGCGGAAGGGCATATTGAGGATGTTTTTGCCTATCGTCGCCGGCAGCGCTTCTGCCAGCGTTATCCGCAGAGCCTGACCGAAAGCCAGGCTCTGCGTCAGGATCAGGCGGAGGCGCCTGCTACCGCTTCACGTGCCAGCGAGGTGATGCGATCGTAATCGCCGCTCTCCAGCGCGTCATTCGGCACCAGCCAGGAGCCGCCGATACAATGCACGCTGTTAAGCGCCAGATAGTCACGGTAATTCGCCGGTGAAATGCCGCCCGTCGGGCAGAAGCGAACCTGAGGGAATGGACCGGCGATGGCCTGCAACGCTTTCACGCCGCCGTTGGCTTCCGCCGGGAAGAATTTAAACTCACGCAAACCCTGATCCAGTCCCAGCATCAGCTCGGACACGGTGCTGATCCCAGGGATCAGCGGGATCGTGCCGGCGTTTGCGGCCTGCAGAAGATCCTCAGTCAGACCTGGGCTGATGGCGAACTGCGCGCCCGCTTCGGTCACCTCGCGCAGCTGCTGCGGGTTGATCACCGTGCCGGCCCCAACGATCGCGTCCGGGACTTCTTTGGCAATGGCGCGGATGGCGTCAAGGGCGCAGGCGGTACGCAGCGTCACTTCCAGCACGCGAACACCGCCCGCCACTAAGGCTTTAGCCAGCGGCACCGCGTGCTCCAGCTTATTGATCACGATGACCGGGACCACCGGACCTGAGGTCAGGATCTGCTCAGCACTGATTTTCCAGTTATTCATTAGCCTATTCTCCGTTAAAATTTGATGCAGCAGGCGCCCTGTTCGGCACCGGAAAGCTGACTACGCAACGCGCCAAATAATTCGCGCCCGGAGCCGATATGTTCAGCGCTTAAATCAGGCTGATAAGCCATTCGGTCATGCAGAACCTGCGGATCAACCTGCAGTTCCAGCTCGCCAGTGCGGCCATTGACCCGAATGATGTCCCCGTTTTGCACTTTCGCCAGCAGTCCGCCGGTGTAGGCCTCAGGCGTCACATGGATGGCGGAAGGCACCTTGCCAGATGCGCCAGATAAGCGGCCATCGGTGACCAGCGCCACCTTAAAGCCGCGATCCATCAATACGCCGAGCGGTGGCATCAGCTTATGCAGCTCCGGCATGCCGTTGGCCTGTGGGCCCTGGAAACGCACCACCACCACACAATCTTTGTTTAATTCACCGGCCTCGAAGGCGGGCAGCACGTCATGCTGGCTTTCAAACACCACCGCAGGCGCGGTAATGATCTGGTTATCCGCCGGCACGGCAGAGGTTTTCATCACTGCGCGGCCCAGATTTCCCTGCAGCACCTTGGTGCCGCCATGCTGCTCGAAAGGCTGCGCAACCCTGGCGATCACCTTGTCATCAAGTGACACTTCCGGGCCGTCCCGCCACGCCAGCTGGCCGTTTTCCAGCCACGGTTCCTGGGTATAACGCTGCAAGCCAAAACCGGCCACGGTATGCACCTCTTCATGCAGCAGGCCGTGCGCCAGCAGTTCCCGCACCAGCAGCGCCACGCCGCCGGAAGCCTGGAACTGATTAATGTCGGCCGGGCCATTGGGATAGATCCGGCAAAGCAGCGGAATAGCTTCGGAAAGGTCGGAGAAATCATCCCAGTTAATCTGTATTCCCGCCGCGCGGGCCATCGCCACCATATGCATGGTCAGGTTGGTGGAGCCACCGGTCGCCAGCAGCGCCACAATCCCGTTCACCACCACTTTTTCATCAACCAGTTTGCCTAACGGCAGATAGTTGCCGGACATTTCGGTCAGGCGCGTGACCTGGCGGGCAGCGGCATCGGTCAGCGCGTCGCGCAGTGGCGTATCAGGATGGATAAATGACGAACCCGGCAGATGCATGCCCATCACTTCCATCACCATCTGGTTGGTGTTCGCGGTGCCGTAGAAGGTGCAGGTGCCAATGCCGTGATAGGAGGCGGCTTCCGCTTCCAGCAGCGCATGGCGATCGGCTTTCCCTTCGGCATACAGCTGGCGAACGCGGACCTTTTCTTTATTGGGCAGCCCGCTGCTCATTGGTCCGGCGGGAATAAACAGCGCCGGCAGATGACCAAAGGACAGGGCGGACATCACCAGACCGGGAATGATTTTGTCGCAGATGCCAAGGAACAGCGCGCCATCGAACATATTGTGTGACAGGCCGACAGCCGAAGACATGGCGATGATATCGCGGCTCATCAGCGACAGCTCCATGCCGTCCTGGCCCTGCGTTACGCCGTCGCACATTGCGGGCACGCCACCCGCCACCTGACCCACGGCACCGACCTGATTCAGGGCGCGGCGAATTTTATCCGGGTAAACCTCGTAAGGTTGGTGGGCGGAGAGCATATCGTTATAGGCGGTAATGATGGCGATATTGCTGCGCACCATATTTTTCAGCGATGCCTTATCGTCTGGCTGGCAGGTGGCAAAGCCATGGGCAAGGTTGCCGCAGGCCAGCTTGGCACGCTGCACGGTTTTGGATCGGGCTGCGTCGATACGCTTCAGATAGGCAGCGCGGGTCTCAGCCGAGCGATCGATAATGCGCTGTGTGACGCGGGCAATGGCGGGGTGAACGCTGTTCATGCGCAGGCTTCCTGTGGCTGGAAGAGCTGGATATGCTCAACCGTGGCGGCAATCACCTGCTCCAGCGGTTGATTGATGTCGATGATTTTGACGTCACTCTCTTCGACGCCCGGCTGTTCCAGCGCGGCAAACTGACTGACCAGCATCTGGGTTTTGAAGAAATGCCCGCTGCGGGCGGCCAGGCGCGCTTCAATCACCGGGAAATCGCCATGCAGATAGACAAACGAAAGGTTGCTGTTACCGGCGCGCAGACGGTCGCGATACTGCTTTTTCAGCGCGGAGCAGACGATAATCGACACGCTGTTAGTACGCTGCATGGCAAAGGCGGCATTGTTGAGCGCCGTCAGCCACGGCGCGCGGTCGCCGTCATTTAACGCTTCGCCTGAGGCCATTTTCTGAATGTTATCGCGGGGATGCAGGAAATCGCCATCCAGCATGCCTGCCGAGAGCTGGCGGGCGACGCTTGACGCCACGGCCGATTTTCCGCTGCCGGAAACCCCCATGATGACGTAGATTCGGTGGTGTTGATTGCTCATAGCTCAGCTCCAAAATAGCAAAGGCACGACGCTCGCTGGCGTTGTTACCGGTAACATCTTTCCTTAGCATTGTTGGGGGAATGCGCTGAGGACGCAATCAGAACAGCGGGGAATCGGCGGTAATTGTGATCTGGTTCAAATTTTGTTTAGCGCGCGCCGCCGTATTCGCGGGTGATCTCTTTCGCGGCTTTTATCACCAGCGCACCCATCTCGGTCACCCGGTCATCGGTCACTCTGGAAATCGGGCCGGAAATCGAAATCGCGGCAAACGGTTCGTGGTGCTCGTCATAAATGCAGGCCGCCACGCAGCGCAGGCCCAGCGCATGTTCTTCATCATCGAAGGAGAAGCCCACTTTGCGTACCTGCGCGAGGTTCTCTTTTAAGCTGTGCGGCGACATCAGGGTTTTTGGCGTGTAGTGATGTAAGCCCTGACGGTGCAGCAGCTCGCTGACCTGCGCATCATTCAGATTGGCGAGGAACGCTTTGCCCGCGCCGGAGGCGTGCATCGGCAGCTTGCCGCCAATCGGCGCGGACATCCGCATCAGCTGCGTACACTGCACCTGGTCAATAATCACCGCCTGGCGATCGCTCAGGTCCAGCACCGCCAGATTGACGGTTTCGCCGGAGTCTTCCATCAGCTGGCGCAGCATCGGATGGACCAGCGCCAGCAGATTGCGGCTCTGTAAAAAGCTGCTGCCGACCACAAAGGCATGCGCACCGATGGTCCACAACCCCAGATCGCCCACCTGGCGGACAAAGCCCTGCTGTTGCATGGTGGTCAGCAGGCGATGCGTGGTGGAGTTGGGCAAGCCGGCCTGTTGTGCCAGCTCGGTTAACGCCACGCTGCCGTGCGAATCAGCGATAAATTCCAAAAGCTTCAGGCCACGGGTCAGTGACTGAACCTGTCCGGCTGGTTGGGCGGGCTGAGCAGCAGCCGCGCGGGGTTTTTTACCGCGTTTAACCACGACGGGGGTCGCCATATCTGACTCCTTAATTTTCACCATGTGGAAATCATTTTCGTTTTATTGGTTAATAATGCAACGTGAGCTTTACTGGTCGGAGGTGTTGGCGCTTTGCCTGAAAATGTCTCACCGTCGATTTCTTTTACCCGCTCAAAAGTTGTGCCAGTATGTTCAGCTGGCCGTGTTGCCAGTGGGTAGACGTTGAAGGGGCGAGAGTGAGCAACAGAATTGAAGCACTGCAGCAGCAGCTGGCGAAACGTATCATGCTGCTTGATGGCGGCATGGGCACCATGATCCAGAGTTATAAGCTGGACGAGGCCGATTTTCGCGGTCAGCGTTTTGCCGACTGGCAAAGCGATCTTAAAGGAAACAATGACCTGCTGGTGCTGACCCGTCCGGACATTATCAGCGAGATCCACCACGCTTATCTGGAAGCGGGTGCCGATATTCTGGAAACCAACACCTTCAACTCCACCACCATCGCCATGGCGGATTACCATATGGCGTCGCTGTCGGCAGAAATTAACTTTGCCGCCGCCAAACTGGCACGCGCCGCCGCCGATGAATGGACCGCGCGCACGCCGGATCGCCCGCGCTACGTGGCGGGCGTGCTCGGCCCGACCAACCGCACCTGCTCAATATCGCCCGACGTCAACGATCCTGCTTTCCGCAACGTGACCTTCAATCAGCTGGTGGACGCCTACCGCGAATCCACCCGCGCGCTGGTGGAAGGCGGTTGCGACATCATCATGATCGAAACCGTTTTCGACACCCTGAATGCCAAAGCCGCCATCTTTGCCGTCGAAAGCGAATTTGAAGCGCTGGGCATTACGCTGCCGCTGATGATTTCCGGCACCATTACCGATGCGTCTGGTCGTACGCTGTCTGGCCAGACGACGGAAGCGTTCTATAACTCACTGCGCCATGCCAGGCCGCTCTCCTTTGGCCTGAACTGCGCGCTGGGCCCGGACGAGCTGCGTCAGTACGTGGCTGAACTCTCGCGCATAGCCGAAGGCTACGTCACTGCCCACCCTAACGCCGGTTTACCAAATGCCTTCGGTGAATACGATCTGGATGCGAAGATTATGGCGGAGCAGATCGGCGAATGGGCGCAGTCTGGCTTCCTGAACATTGTCGGCGGCTGCTGTGGCACCACGCCTGAGCATATTGCGGCAATGGCGAAAGTGATTGAAGGCGTGGCGCCACGTGCGCTGCCTGAGTTGCCGGTCGCCTGTCGCCTGGCGGGCCTTGAGCCGCTGACCATCAGCGCCGACTCGCTGTTTGTGAACGTCGGCGAACGCACCAACGTCACCGGCTCAGCCAAATTCAAGCGTCTGATTAAAGAAGATAAATATAACGAAGCGCTGGAAGTTGCGCTGCAGCAGGTACAAAGCGGCGCGCAGATTATCGATATCAATATGGACGAAGGGATGCTGGATGCGGAAGCGGCGATGGTGCGCTTCCTCAATCTGATCGCCGGCGAGCCGGATATTGCCCGCGTGCCGATCATGATCGACTCCTCAAAATGGGAGGTGATTGAAAAAGGCCTGCAGTGCATCCAGGGCAAGGGCATCGTTAACTCGATCTCGATGAAAGAGGGCGTCGACGCCTTTAAGCATCACGCCAGGCTGGTACGCCGTTACGGTGCCGCGATGGTGGTGATGGCCTTTGATGAAATCGGTCAGGCAGACACCCGTGAACGTAAAATCGAGATCTGCCGTCGGGCCTACAAGATCCTGACCGAAGAGGTCGGTTTCCCGCCTGAAGACATCATTTTCGACCCAAATATCTTCGCGGTAGCGACCGGGATTGAAGAGCATAACAACTACGCGATGGACTTTATTGGCGCCTGTGAAGACATCAAACGCGAACTGCCGCACGCGATGATTTCCGGCGGCGTCTCGAACGTTTCCTTCTCCTTCCGCGGCAACGAACCGGTGCGTGAAGCCATCCACGCGGTGTTCCTGTATTACGCCATCCGTAACGGTATGGATATGGGCATCGTTAACGCCGGTCAGCTGGCGATATACGACGACCTGGACGAAGACCTGCGTCATGCGGTGGAAGATGTGGTGCTTAACCGCACCGATCAGGGAACCGAGCGTCTGCTGGAGATTGCCGAAAAATACCGTGGCACCAAATCCGACGAAGGCAGCACCAAACCGCAGGCCGAATGGCGCAACTGGGAGGTTGAAAAACGCCTTGAGTACTCGCTGGTTAAGGGCATTACCGAATTTATCGAAGAAGATACCGAAGCCGCCCGCCAGAATGCCAGCCGCCCGATCGAAGTGATTGAAGGGCCGTTAATGGCCGGGATGAACGTGGTCGGCGATCTGTTTGGCGAAGGCAAAATGTTCCTGCCGCAGGTGGTGAAATCGGCCCGCGTGATGAAGCAGGCGGTGGCCTATCTCGAACCCTATATTGAAGCCAGCAAAGAGAAGGGCAGCACCAACGGCAAGATCGTGCTGGCGACGGTGAAGGGCGATGTGCATGACATCGGCAAAAACATTGTCGGCGTGGTTTTGCAGTGTAATAACTATGAAATCATCGACCTGGGCGTGATGGTGCCGAGCGATAAAATCCTTAAAACCGCCCGCGAACATAACGCCGACATCATTGGCCTGTCCGGTCTGATCACGCCATCGCTGGATGAAATGGTCAACGTGGCGAAAGAGATGGAGCGCCAGGGCTTTACGCTGCCGCTGCTGATCGGTGGGGCGACCACCTCGAAAGCGCATACCGCGGTGAAAATCGAACAGAATTACAGTGGTCCGGTTGTCTATGTACAAAATGCCTCGCGTACCGTTGGCGTGGTGTCGGCCCTGCTGTCCGCCGCCCAGCGCGATGACTTTGTTGCGCGCACGCGCAAAGAGTACGACACGGTGCGGATCCAGCATGGACGTAAGAAGCCGCGAACGCCGCCGGTCAGCCTGCAGGTTGCCAGGGACAACGATCTGCCATTTGACTGGGCAACCTACACGCCACCCGTAGCACACAGAATGGGTGTAAGCGAAGTAAGTGCTAACATCGAAACTCTGCGACATTACATCGACTGGACGCCATTCTTTATGACCTGGTCGCTGGCGGGTAAATATCCGCGCATTCTGGAAGATGAAGTGGTCGGTGAAGAGGCCAGACGGCTGCTAGCGGATGCCAACGCGATGCTGGATGACCTGAGCGCCAAAAAATCCTTAAATCCGCGGGGCGTGGTGGGGATTTTCCCGGCTAACCGCGTGGATGACGATATTGAAATCTATGAGGACGAGTCGCGCAGCCATGTTTTGCAAGTGAGTCATCACTTACGTCAGCAGACAGAAAAGACGGGCTTCCCGAACTATTGCCTCGCCGATTTTGTCGCGCCGAAGTCCAGCGGTAAGGCCGATTACCTGGGGGCCTTTGCCGTCACCGGCGGGTTGGAGGAAGATGCGCTGGCCGACGCGTTTGACGCGCAACATGATGACTACAACAAAATCATGGTGAAGGCGTTGTCAGACCGTCTGGCAGAAGGGTTTGCTGAATACCTGCATGAGCGGGTGCGTAAGGTGATTTGGGGCTTTGCCGCCACGGAAAACCTGAGTAATGACGAGCTGATCCGCGAGAACTATCAGGGCATCCGTCCGGCGCCGGGTTATCCGGCCTGTCCGGAACACACCGAGAAAGAGACTATCTGGAAGCTACTGGACGTGGAGAAGCACACCGGGATGAAGCTGACCGAATCCTTCGCCATGTGGCCAGGCGCGGCGGTATCAGGCTGGTACTTCAGCCATCCGGACAGTAAGTACTTCGCGGTAGCACAGCTGCAGCGCGATCAGATTGAAGACTACGCCCGCCGCAAAGGCATGGCGGTCAGCGAGGTTGAACGCTGGCTGGCACCGAATTTGGGCTACGACGCAGACTAACCTTCCTCTTCAGGGCAAGCCGGCTGGCGGCTGGTTTGCTCTGCTTGTCTCACCTGCACATCAATATACAGCGCGTCATAGCGCCAGTATTCGTAGTCACAGTCGATGATGCGATCGTGCTGATCGCGGTTAACGCGGGTGATAAACAGCGCGGGACTGCCTGATGCCACTTTCAGCGCCGGCGCGGCAAAGGTTGGCAATGGCGCGGGTAACATGGTGAAACCCACGCGTCCGTAATTGATGCCGTACTCTTCCTGATACAGGTGGGTCAAGGAACGGGTGAGATCAAAGCTCAGCAGGTCCGGGAAATACTGGGGATTCAGGTAGTGCTCGACATACAGCACCGCGCGGCCATCAATCCGCCGCAGCCGCTGGATGCGATAGACGTCCTCGCCTTCGTTCATGCCCAGCTGTCGGGCCAGTCCGGCACTGGCCTGAACGCGTTGCGCATCCAGCACCTCCGTTTGGGCTTTTCGGCCCTGCTGCTCAGCCATCGCATGGAAGTGGCTGCGCAGCAGCGGATCGTAAGCTAACCGGGGAGGCGCGATAAACCAGCCGCGGCGCAGTTCACGGTAAATCATCCCCTGAAACTCTAACTGGCCCAGCGCCTCGCGCAGGGTGATGCGTGTGGTGGAGAACTGCTCGCTCAGACTACGCTCCGACGGCAGGCGTCCGCTGGCCGCAAAATCACCGCTGGCGATCCGCGCGGCCAGCGTATGGCAAATGACATCTACAGTTAACGCTTTCATCACATCAAAGCCTCAATTTGGTGCGAAGCTGCACATAAACAGAACAATCTTCGCGCAGATCCCACATTCCAATGCTATCAGAGATGTTGGACTAGTCCACAGCCCACAAGGCCCTGACATAAAACTGTCATATCGCCAGGCTAGATTGGCTCGGATCTTGCTGGACTAGTCCAGAAGGCCACTCAACTTATCATCTGGAGCAGCAGTTATGAAATCTTTGTTCGCATCTGTGTTAGCCAGCGCCATCTTCCTTGCCCTTCCGGCCGCCCACGCCGCCGAATCCGACCTTGCTGCACTGGAGAAAGCCGCGAAAGCGGAAGGTCAGGTCAACAGTGTCGGTATGCCTGACAGCTGGGCTAACTGGAAAGGCACCTGGGCCGATATCAGCAGCAAATACGGTATCAAGCACAGCGATACCGACATGTCCTCTGCTCAGGAACTGGCGAAATTTGCCGCTGAAAAGAGCAATGCCACCGCCGATATCGGTGACGTCGGCGCCGCGTTCGGCCCGGTTGCCGTGCAGAAAGGCCTGGCGCAACCGTACAAGCCCAGCACCTGGGATCAGGTTCCTGCCTGGGCAAAAGACAAAGAGGGTAACTGGGCGCTGGCCTATACCGGCACCATCGCCTTTATCGTCAACAAAGATCAGGTTAAAGACATCCCGCACAGCTGGGCTGACCTGAAAAAAGGCAAATACGTTGTGACCATTGGTGACGTTGGCGTGGCGGCGCAGGCAGCGAACGGCGTGCTGGCAGCTGCCTATGCAATGGGCGGTAGCGAGAAAGATCTGAAGCCGGCATTGAGCTTCTTCAGTGACCTGGCGAAAGAAGGCCGTCTGGGCGTAACCGATCCGGTGATTGCCAACATTGAGAAGGGTGAAATCCAGGTTGCCGTGGTCTGGGACTTTAATGGCCTGAACTACCGCGATCAGATTGATAAGAGCAAGTTCGAAGTGGTTATCCCGTCTGACGGCTCAATCACTTCTGGCTACACCACCATCATCAACAAATACGCCAAGCACCCGAACGCCGCCAAACTGACGCGCGAATATATCTTCTCCGATGCCGGTCAGATCAACCTGGCGCGTGGCTATGCCCGTCCAATCCGTGCAGAGCATCTGACGCTGCCAGCGGACGTGCAGGCGAAATTGCTGCCTAACGCGGAATACAAAAATGCGCACCCGATTGCCGATCCTGAAGCCTGGGATAAAGCATCAAAAATGCTGCCGCGTCTGTGGCAGGAAAATGTCATTGTTAACATGAAGCAATAAGGATTCGGGATGAAAACGATTCTGGTAGTGCTGGACGGCCTGAGTTATGAAGTGGCGCAACATGCCATGGGGTATCTGTTTGCGGAATGCGCGCAGGGGAACGGGCAGTTCTACCAGATGACCTGCGAGCTTCCGTCGCTCTCACGTCCTTTGTACGAATGCATCCTCACCGGCGTGCCGCCGGTGAAAAGCGGCATTATTCACAACGGTGTCAGCCGCCTGAGCAAAGAGCGCAGTATTTTCCATTATGCGCGCGATGCCGGGCTGACAACGGCGGCCGCGGCCTATCACTGGGTCAGCGAACTCTACAATCGCTCCCCGTGGCAGGCCGCCCGCGATCGCCACACTGAAGATGCCTCGTTGCCGATTCAGTACGGCCACTTTTACTCTGACGACGGCTATCCGGACTCGCACCTGTTCGAGGATGCGGAAAGCCTGCGCCTGCGCTTCAACCCTGACTTCCTGCTGATCCACCCGATGAACATCGACGATGCCGGACATAAGTTTGGCCTCTCCACGCCGCAATACCGCAACCGCGCCCGCATGGCCGATGGCTATCTGTCGCACTGGATGCCGGGCTGGCTGGAGGAAGGCTATCAGGTGGTGGTCACCGCCGATCACGGCATGAATGATGACCGCAGCCACGGCGGGATCCTGCCGGAAGAAACGCAGGTGCCGCTGTTTGTTTTCGGCAGCGCCTTCTCGTTACAGAAAGACGCCGCGCCGTTGCAGACCGAACTGTGCGGCACGCTGTGCGACATCCTGGGCATCGATCACGATAAGCCGGTATGCCCGGAACTGCTGAACACCCAGGAGAACGCATGATGAAAGGCAAAGGAATAGCGCTGCTGTGCCTGCTGCCCTTTGCGCTGTTCTATATCGCTTTTCAGATCGCGCCTTTAGTGTGGATCGCGATTAACAGCTTCTACAGCGAGATGAACGAAGCCTGGGGCTGGGGAAATTACCGCGATATTTTCACCTCGACCTTTTATCAGCAGGCAATCCGCTTCTCGCTGGATATCTCGATCTGGTCGAGCGTGTATGGCTTGCTGATCGCGCTGGTGGGCGGCTATTCCCTGCATCAGTTGGGCAGCGGCAAGCTGCACCGCTTCTTTATGTCGTTTACCAATATGACCAGTAACTTTGCCGGGGTGCCGCTGGCGTTTGCCTTTGTGATCCTGCTGGGTCTGAACGGTTGCCTGACGCTGCTGATGCGCAAATATGGCCTGCTGGAGGGATTCAAACTCTACTCCACCGACGGCCTGATCGTGGTCTACACCTGGTTCCAGATCCCGCTTGGGCTGTTGCTGCTGTATCCCGCCTTTGACGGGCTGAAGAAGGACTGGGAAGAGTCCGCCGCGTTGCTCGGTGCCAGCCGCATGCGTTACTGGCTGCATATCGGATTGCCGATCCTGACGCCGGCGCTGCTCGGCACCTTTGTGATCCTGCTGGCGAATGCTCTCGGCGCTTACGCCACCATTTATGCCCTGACCACCGGAAACTTTAACGTGATCCCGGTGCGCATTGCAGCACTGGTTTCGGGCGATATCTCGCTCGATCCGAATATGGGCAGTGCGCTGGCGATGGTGCTGGTGGCGCTGATGTCGGTGATCACCGTGGTTCATCAGTGGCTGGTGCGTCGCAGCTACCAGAACGCGCGTTAACGGAGGCGATTCATGTCGAAAATGGAATATGTCTGGCACCGGATCGTTGTCTGGCTGGTGTTTCTGATCCTGGCGTTGCCGCTGGTGGCGACGCTGTTATATGCGCTGGCGACCAGCTGGGGCGCAACCATCCTGCCGGATGGCTTTACCTTCAAATGGATGATCCAGCTGTGGAGCGATCCGCGCTTCCTGGTGGCGCTGGGGCATTCGCTGCTGATCTGCTTCGGCGCGCTGATCTTCTCGCTGGTGCTGGTACTGCCGACGATGTTTGTGATCGCCTACTACTTCCCGAAACTCGATGCGGTGATGAACATTCTGATCCTGATGCCGTTTGCGGTGCCGCCGGTGGTCTCGTCGGTCGGTTTGCTGCAGCTCTATTCCGAACCGCCGCTGATGCTGACCGGCACGCCGTGGATCCTGATCGGCTGTTATTTCACTATCGCGCTGCCGTTTATCTACCGGGCGATTTCCAACAACATGCAGGCGATCAATATGCGCGAGCTGATTGATGCCGCCAATCTGCTGGGTGCCAGCACCTGGCAAGCGGCACTGCTGGTGGTTCTGCCGAACCTGCGTAAGGGCGCGCTGATTGCCGTGCTGCTCTCTTTTTCATTCTTAATCGGCGAATTCGTCTTTGCCAACATGCTGGTCGGCACTAGCTATGAAACGTTGCAGGTCTACCTCTACAACGTGCGCAATGCCAGCGGTCACTTCAGCAGTGCGCTGGTGATCTCCTATTTCTTTGTTGTGCTGCTGGTGACCTGGCTGGCGAATGCCCTGAACCGCGAGAGAGGCTGAAGATGTCTTATTTACACGTCACGCAACTGAACAAGAGCTACGGACCGACGACCATTTTTCAGGACATTGATTTCACCGCCAGCGAAGGGGAGTTCGTTACGCTGCTGGGCCCAAGCGGCTGCGGTAAATCGACGCTGCTGCGTTGTCTGGCCGGCCTGACCTCGGTCGACAGCGGGCAAATTCTGCTTCAGGGCCAGGACATCGTGCCGCTGACCCCACAAAAGCGCTCGATTGGCATGGTGTTCCAGAGCTATGCGTTGTTCCCGAATATGACCGTCGAACGCAACGTCGCCTTTGGCCTGAAAATGCAGAAATGCACCCCCGCCGATATTCAGCGCCGGGTCGGTGAAGTGCTGGAGCTGGTGGAGCTGAATGACTACGCCAAACGCTATCCGCATCAGCTGTCCGGTGGGCAGTGTCAGCGTGTCGCGCTGGCCCGTTCGTTAGTGACCCGGCCGCGCCTGTTGCTGCTGGATGAACCGCTGTCCGCGCTGGATGCGCGCATTCGTCGCCATCTGCGCGACCAGATCCGCCGCATCCAGAAAGAGCTCAATCTCACCACCCTGTTTGTCACCCACGATCAGGAAGAGGCGCTGACGCTTTCTGACCGCATCGTGCTGATGAACAAAGGCAAAATTGTGCAGAATGGCAACGCCGAATCGCTCTACACCCAGCCGGTAGACCTGTTTGCCGCCGGTTTTATTGGTAACTATAACCTGCTGAGTGCCGAACAGGCTTCGCGCCTGACCGGCGAGACCTTCACCAGTCAGGTCGCGTTGCGCCCGGAATCGGTGGCCTTCTGCGCACCGGAGCAGGGGGTCCCGGCTGAAATCCTCAGCCACAGCCTGCTGGGTAACGTCATCCGTTATCGCGTAAAAGCGCGTGAGGTTGAGCTTTTTGTCGATGTGCTTAACCGTTCGGTGGCGGATCTGCATGCGGCGGGCCATCAGGTTGGCCTGCATCTGGACAAGCTTACGCTGCGGGAAGTGGCCTGATTTTGCGGATATATCACGCTGATTAAACAGATTTTTTCAGTAACTCGACTAAACTTACTGCGGTAAGCTGGGCGGAGAAATCCGCTCTCAGTCCGTTTAGTTTGAGAAGTTGTGAGGTCGATATCGGTGTTAACCCTGCTTAATTTGCTTTCTGCTGTCGCGTTGCTGATCTGGGGAACGCACATTGTTCGTACCGGCATTATGCGTGTCTATGGCGCGGATTTACGCCGCGTGCTCAGCCGCAGCGTGTCGAAAAAACCAATGGCCTTTGTCGCCGGGATTGGCGTGACCGCGCTGGTCCAGAGCAGCAATGCCACCACGTTATTGGTCACGTCGTTTGTGGCACAGGAACTGGTCGGGCTGACGCCTGCGCTGGTGATAATCCTCGGTGCCGACGTCGGCACTGCGCTGATGGCGCGGATCCTGACCTTTGATCTCTCCTGGCTGTCGCCGCTGTTTATCTTCTTTGGCGTGGTCTTTTTCCTCGGGCGCAAACAAACGCGCGCCGGGCAGCTTGGCCGCGCCAGTATTGGCCTTGGGCTGATCCTGCTGGCGCTGCAGCTGATTGTTGCCGCGGCGACGCCGATCACCCAGGCCTCTGGCGTTAAGGTGCTGTTCTCCTCGCTGACCGGCGACGTAATGCTGGATGCGCTGATTGGTGCCGTCTTCGCCATCATCAGTTACTCCAGCCTCGCGGCGGTGCTGATCACCGCCACGCTGACGGCGACCGGCGTTATCTCGTTCAAGGTGGCGCTGTGTCTGGTGATCGGTGCCAATCTGGGCAGCGGATTGCTGGCGATGCTCAATAACAGCGGCTCGAATGCCGCCGGGAAACGCGTGGCCCTCGGCAGTCTGATCTTCAAGTTTATCGGTTCGCTGCTGGTGCTGCCGTTTATCGATCTGCTGGCAGAGTGGCTGCAAAAATTGCCGGTGAACGATGAAGAACTGGTGATCTTCTTCCATGTTTTCTACAACCTGATCCGCTGCCTGATTATGGTGCCGTTTGCCGATGCCATGGCCCGGCTGTGTACCGCGTTAATCCGCGATGAGCCGGAAACCGATCTGCGCCTGAAACCGCGTCATCTGGACGCCAGCGCGCTGGATACGCCGGCGCTGGCACTGGCCAATGCCTCGCGCGAGACGCTGCGCATGGGCGATGTGCTGGAGCAGATGCTGGCCACCTTCAGCAAAGTGGTGCATGGCGAACTGCGGGAAGAACGTGAAATCCGCAAGCTGGATGATGATGTGGATGTGCTGTACACCGCGATCAAACTCTATCTGGCGCAGATGCCGAAAGAGGATCTGCCCGAGGAAGATTCGCGCCGCTGGGCTGAAATCATCGAGATGGCGTTAAACCTGGAGATGGCCGGCGACATTCTGGAAAGGATGAGTGGCGATGTGGCTGACAAATCGCTGACCGCGCGCCGCGCCTTCTCCGAAGAGGGGATGAAAGAGCTGGATGCGCTGATAGAACAGCTTTCCGGCAATCTGCGGCTGGGCCTGTCGGTGTTTTTATCGCAGGACGTGACCAGCGCCAAGCGCCTGCGCCGCTCAAAGCACCGTTTCCGCATTACTAACCGCCGTTACTCCCACAAGCATGTGAATCGCCTGCATCAGCATAACGTGCAGAGCATCGAAACCAGCTCGCTGCATCTGGGATTGTTGGGGGATATGAAGCGGTTGAATTCGCTGTTCTGTGCCGTGGCGTATAACGTGCTTGAACAACCGGATGATGACAGGGACGACGACTGAGGAAACGTCCCCCGCCTGGCGGCGGGGGAAACAGGCTTATTTCTTTTTGATCGGCTTGCCGGACCAGTAACCGGCCAGCAGAGAACCAGACAGGTTGTGCCAGACCGAGAACAGCGCGCCCGGCAGTGCCGCCAGTGGCGAGAAGTACAGCTTGCCTAACGTGGCCGCCAGGCCCGAGTTCTGCATACCCACTTCCAGCGCCAGCGTACGGCAGGTGGATTCATCAAAGCCAAACAGCTTCCCGCCCCAGTAACCGCCTAACAAACCAATGGCGTTATGCAGGATCACCGCAGCAATCACCACCAGGCCCACCGAGCCGATAAAGCCCTGACTGCCGGCAACCACGGCACTGATAATCAGCAAAATACAGACCATCGAGAAGGCCGGCAGGTACGGCTCAACGCGCTTCACCAGACCGTTCATGGTGTGGTGAACAATCAGGCCAATGCCGATCGGCACCACCACAATCTTCACGATGCTCAGCAGCATGCCGACCACATCCACCTGAATATGGGTATCGACATACAGTTTGGTCAGCAGTGGCGTGGCGAACACGCCAACCAGCGCCGAGACGGACGAGATGGTAACGGAAAGGGCCACATCGCCTTTCGCCAGATAAATCATCACGTTGGATGCCGTGCCGCTGGCCACGCTGCCCACCAGGATCATCCCGGCCGACAGGTCAGGCGGCATATGGAACAATTTTGCCAGGCCCCATGCCGCGAGCGGCATCACCAGATAATGCAGGAAGGTCCCGGCAATCACCGGTGCAGGGCGGGTCAGTACACGTTTAAAATCACCAATATTGAGCGTCACGCCCATGCCGAACATGATCAGCATCAGCAGATACGTCACCCACGGACCAATCGCGAGAAAGGTGGTCGGGGTGTAATAGGCGGCAACAGAGAGCAGGACTGCCCATAACGGGAACAGTCGGGTAACAAAGGCGAGCATAGCCAGACTTCCTTTTTTCCGATGGCGAAAAAAACCGGGCCAGGCCCGGTTTAGTAAAACTATTCAAACAGATTGTGATGAAGCGTCTGCACCACCTGCTCGGCGTCGCTGCCGGGCACCAGGAAGCACAGGTTATAGCTGCTGGCGCCATAACAGATCAGGCGAAGGTTGAACGGCTCAAGCACGCCAAACACTTCTTTGCCCACGCCACAGGCCTGCGACAGTTTGTTGCCGATGATCGCCACCAGTGCCAGATCCTCTTCGACTTCCACCCGGCAAAGGGAAGAGAGTTCGGTCAGCAACGCCTGGGTTAACAGGCTGTCCCCGGTCGAGGTTGAGCCGGTGGTGTCCAGCGTCAGCGCGATGCTCACTTCGGAGGTGGTGATCAGATCCACCGAAATATTGTGGCGCGCCAGGATGGTGAACACTTCCACCAGGAAGCCGCGTGAGTGCAGCATGTTCAGGCTATGCAGGGTCAGCAACGTCTGTTTACGCCGCAGCGCCAGCGCGCGGAACAGCGGTGGGTTCTGGGTTTCATTGCAGACGCGCGTGCCGCCGGCAGCAGGATCCTTGCTCGAGCCCACAAACACCGGGATATCGCTGCGGACTGCAGGCAGCAACGTGGCCGGGTGCAGAACCTTGGCGCCGAAGGTGGCCATTTCGGCCGCTTCTTCGAAGGTGATCTCATCAATGCGTTTGGCGGTCGGCACCACGCGCGGATCGGTGGTATAAATCCCCGGTACATCAGTCCAGATATCGATGCGGCTGGCATGCAGCGCCTCGCCTAACAGCGCCGCGGTGTAATCACTGCCACCACGACCAAGGGTAGTGGTGCGGCCTTTGGCTTCGCTGCCGATAAAACCTTGCGTCACGATCAGCGCTTCCGCCAGCTTCGGGGCGAGTTGCGTTTGCGTGAGTTCGGCAAGCAGGGCGACATCGGGCTCGGCACGGCCAAAGCGATCGTCAGTGCGCATCACCTTGCGCACGTCAAACCACTGCGAGGCGACATTACGCTGGCGCAGCACTTCGACGAATAACAGCGAGGAGAGCAGTTCACCGTGGCTGACCAGTTCATCGGTCAGCGCCGTCGAGGTCGCCAGGGAGGCAGCCTCAGACAGCATGGTGATGTTTTCCAGCACGCGGTCCACTTCGTCGCGGATCACTTCAGGCTGCGATAACTGGTCGACGATGGCGTACTGGATACGGCGGATCTCATCGAGCTGGTAAGCCCGCTGCTCCTGCTCCTGGCCTTCAGCCAGAGACACCAGCAGGTTAGTCACACCCGCAGAGGCGGAAAGGACCACCAGGCGCGTGTTGGGATCGGCCAGCACCACATCGGCGCTGCGGTTCATGGCAGTAAAATCGGCAACGCTGGTGCCGCCAAATTTGGCCACGATCAGGGATTGGGACATAGTTGTTGACATACCTCGTGTCAGGATAAGTTTCCATCAGCTTGGTACAAGGGAGGAGCAGAAACGGGGCAGACGTAGAAAAGGGATGAACTACGAATCACCCAGAAGCGCCCCACCTTGTATACCTACCGGGTCTGACGTCGCCTGTAACTGCGCCAAAACGGTAAATATTGATCGCCCGGTTTACGAACGATGCTGGTGACAACCCAGAGGATTCAGCCCCTGCGGTCGATACGCTCCCTTCCGCGGGGAGAGTACCTCGGCGTCGCACCCCATGATGTGTTTTCTGCGGATTCGGTTCCTCCAACACACTGCCTGGGCGACGCGCCTCTTCTGGCTTGCGCATCAGATGCGCAACAAGCGGACTAGAAATATCGGTTTATGGCGCTGCTGTCAATCTCTGCCGTCTGAGGAATTTTCATTTTGCACCAGCGCAATCAGGGTACAGGGCAGCGCCGGCGTCTCTTCACCCTGCACTGGACTCAGAATGCCGGCCTCATTTTGCACAAACAACGGGATCACGCCCTGGTTTTTCTCAAGGTATTCCAGCCAGCCGAAATTCTCGTTCAGTCGGGTTGCTTTGATGATCGCGCCCTGTGACAGCAGGCTGCTCAGGCGGGCATAGGTCTGCTCATGACCGAACAGCACTTCATGACGGCGGAAGCGCGGGCTTTCACTGTCACGCTTCGCACGCAGCGCTGCACCGGAGCGGATCGCGGCGACCTTTTTCTCGCCAAACAGATGGCTGAAGTGGTACACCGCCAGCGCATTCTGGTGGCGGTTGGGCGACAGCGCCAGAACCTGCGAGGTTTCGCTCAGATCGAGGAAGTTCTCCGCATGTTCCGACCAGGCATTACCATAGTAGGCCGGTATCCCCTCCATGCGGGCGAGGCGATAGTATTCCCAGCTGCTGTCGGTCACCAGCACCGGGATATCCAGTTTCTTCAGCGCCGCCGCCAGAGTTCTGGCCACGCTGTTGGCGCCAATAATCAACACGCCGCGCGGTTCACGCTGCTGTACCTTAAGCATTCTCGCCAGCAGCGAGCTGGTCAGGCTTTGCAGCACCACGGTGCCGATAATCACCGCGAACACCACGGTGACCAGTTTGTCTGCGCCAGCGAAGCCGGTTTTTTCCAGCGTTAGTGCAAACAGCGAGCTGACCGCCGCCGCCACAATCCCGCGTGGCGAAATCCAGCTCAGCATCAGCCTGTCCCGCATCGGCAGTGACGATCCCCAGGTCGAGACGGCAATACAGAGCGGACGGGCAACAAACTGCACGATCAGCAGCACCGCCACTAACGGCCAGCCCATCGACAGCAGCGCCATCAAGTCCAGTCGCGCCGCCAGAATGATAAACAGCCCGGAAATCAGCAGCGCGGATAACTCTTCCTTGAAGGCGATGATCTCGGTCAGATCGACGTCGCGCATATTGGCCAGCCAAATCCCCATCACCGTGACCGTCAGCAGCCCCGATTCATCCGCCAGCGCGTTCGACAGGCCAAATGCGGTCAGCATCACCGCCAGCACCGCGAAGTTCTGCAGATAGCCCGGCAGCCAGACCCGCTTCAGGGCCACGCCCAGCAGCCAGCCAAATACCACGCCGGCAATCAGGCCCACCGCAGCGGTCTGGCCTAAGGTCCAGAACAAGTGCGTTAACGATTCAGCTTTCTGACGCAGCACAATGAATTCAAACACCAGAAGCGTGAAGATAGCGCCGACCGGATCGATGACGATGCCTTCCCAACGTAAAACCTGGTTAATGGCTTTATTTGGCCGAACCACGCGCATCAACGGCGCGATCACCGTTGGGCCGGTCACCACGGTGACGGAACCGACTAACGCCGCCAGCTCGGGCGGGAAATCCAGCAACGCCCAGCAGGCGACGCTGATCACCAGGAAGGTGATTAACATGCCGACGGTAACCAGATTGCGGACCACGTTGCCCAACCCGCGAATTTCATCGAAGCGAAGCGTTAACGCACCTTCGAACAAAATGATGGCGACAGAAAGTGAGACAAAGGGGAACAGCAGGGTGCCAAACAGCGCATCCGGCTGCAAAACATGGCACAACGGCCCCAGGACAATGCCGAAAACGAGCAGTGGCAAAATGGCGGGCAGCCGTAGCAACCAGGCCAGCCACTGGGCTACCAGCGAACTTAATCCAATGATAACCAACAGCAGTGGGGCGGATAACTCCATAAAATTTTTCCTTTCGACAGCAAGAATAGTCATACTGAAACGCTGAGCGGACAAGCTGACCGCCGACTGAATTATAAATAGCCCCGGACAAAAAGGTGGGAAAATCCTGCCTTTATGATAGTTGCAACCTGTTGCAGGAAGAGGGAAGCCGAAACGGCACCTCGGGTAACATGGCGTCCGGTCTGATTTACGGTTCTTAAATAAAAAGAGTGTGTTGTTATGAAAAATATCAATCCGACACAAACTGCTGCCTGGCAGGCGCTGCAGCAGCATTTTGAAGAGATGAAAGACGTTCAGATCTCAGAGTTGTTTGCGAAAGACAGCAATCGCTTTGCGACCTTCTCTGCCACCTTCGACGATCTGATGCTGGTGGACTACTCCAAAAACCGCATCACCAGTGACACCCTCGCAAAACTGCAGGCTCTTGCTAAAGAGACCGATCTGCAGGGCGCAATTAAGTCGATGTTCTCCGGCGAAAAAATCAACCGCACTGAAGATCGTGCCGTGCTGCATGTTGCGCTGCGCAACCGCAGCAACACGCCGATCGTGGTCGACGGTAAAGACGTGATGCCGGAAGTGAACGCGGTGCTGGAGAAGATGAAATCCTTCTCTGAACGCATCATCAGCGGCGACTGGAAAGGCTACACCGGCAAGCCCATCACCGACGTGGTGAACATCGGTATCGGCGGGTCTGACCTGGGGCCATTTATGGTCACCGAGGCGCTGCGCCCGTACAAGAATCACCTGAATATGCACTTTGTGTCCAACGTTGATGGCACGCATATCGCGGAAACCGTGAAGGATCTGGATCCTGAAACCACCCTGTTCCTGGTGGCGTCAAAAACCTTCACCACCCAGGAAACCATGACCAACGCCCACAGCGCGCGTGACTGGTTCCTGAAAACCGCTGGCGATGAGCAGCACGTTGCGAAGCACTTTGCTGCGCTCTCAACCAACGGTAAAGCGGTCGGTGAGTTCGGGATTGATACCGCCAACATGTTCGAATTCTGGGACTGGGTTGGCGGACGTTATTCACTGTGGTCGGCGATTGGCCTGTCGATCATTCTGTCGGTCGGTTTCGACAACTTTGAGAAGCTGCTCAGTGGCGCACACGCCATGGACAAACACTTCTCTACCACACCCGCAGAGCAGAACCTGCCGGTGATCCTGGCGCTGATCGGCATCTGGTATAACAACTTCTTTGGTGCTGAAACCGAAGCGATCCTGCCGTATGACCAGTATATGCACCGTTTCTCTGCCTATTTCCAGCAGGGCAACATGGAGTCGAACGGTAAGAACGTTGACCGTAACGGCGCACCGGTCTCTTATGAAACCGGCCCAATCATCTGGGGCGAACCGGGCACCAACGGTCAGCACGCGTTCTATCAGCTGATCCACCAGGGCACCAAGCTGGTTCCTTGCGACTTTATCGCCCCTGCCATCACCCACAACAAGCTGGGCGATCACCATGCCAAGCTGCTGTCGAACTTCTTTGCACAGACTGAAGCGCTGGCGTTTGGTAAGTCACGCGATGTGGTCGAGAAAGAGTTCACCGACGCAGGTAAAGATGCGCAGTCGGTCGAGCACATCGTGCCGTTCAAAGTGTTTGAAGGTAACCGCCCAACCAACTCCATCCTGCTGCGTGATATCACGCCGTTCAGCCTGGGTGCGTTGATTGCGCTGTACGAACACAAAATCTTCACTCAGGGCGCGATCCTCAACATCTTCACCTTCGATCAGTGGGGCGTTGAGCTTGGCAAACAGCTGGCGAACCGTATCCTGCCAGAACTGTCGGGTAGCGAGCAGGTCAGCAGCCACGACAGTTCAACTAACGGGCTGATTAACCGTTATAAAAACTGGCGCGGCTAAGCGGCGTCTAGCCGTTAACCGTCCTGCATAAAGGGGCTGGTGCCAATGCGCCAGCCCTTTGTTTTTTCAGCTATCCCGTCCGGCATCAGGACCGCCTTTAGCTACTTTTGGACCTGGTTGACATCACCCTGTTTTCTGCGCGATCCCAGCATGCCACCGCTTAGCGCGGAAATCAGGCGGCTGCTAGTGCTGAAATACCCCCAAAGATGAATAAAGTCAGCGTTATGAGGCTGAGGATATTCTTAAAATTACCCATTATTGTCCGAATCCCGCCAAGATAAATCCTAAAGCCATGGCGACCATTACGCTACTTAACTGCCCTTAAAGCCTGTTAACTTATTGAAAATAAATCCTTTAATTCATTAAAAGCTCCGTGACGCGCTTTTCCCAGTGAATTCGCCATGCTAAAGGCTATTGTCAGCGAATGGCACTAACAAGCAGGGTTAAATCAGTCATAAATTCCAATATATTGAATTAATTAGTCAAATGTTGCCTTGAGCAGCCGAAACGTGCTTATTTTAGACATCAGAAATCGCCCGCTGAATCGAAGGCGACCCCCCTCAATTCTGGTCATTTATTGCCTTATACTGAACGCGCCTGAAACCCTTCAGGTGAAGTATCCATTCATTTAATGAAGGGAAATGTTATGAAAAAAGTCTTATGTGCTGCTGCAGCCATAGTGTACTTAGCAAGTGCTTCAGCCGCGTTCGCTGCGCCTGAAGAAGCTGGCGCCGCGGCGGGTGCCTCAGCGGGAACCCTTTCCGCAGGAACCACCACTGCGGTGGGTATTGGTGCGCTTGGCGCACTGGTTGGTGTTGCTCTGGCAGCATCGAGTGGCGGAAACGGTTCTAATACCGGCACCACCACCACGACCACGACCAGTACCACGCGTTAAGTGCGGTAAATTACTCATAACCACACGCTCGTGTGGTTATTTTTTGACATTGTCAGACTTTGTTCAGGGACACACACAGGTGCGCTACCTACCACTGCTGCTTTTATGCCTGCTTCTCCAGGCCTGTACACAAACACAAAAAGGGCTGGGAGAGACGGTAAAACTCGCTCTGCTCGGGCCGGACGATGTTCAGGTCTCTGATGAGCAAATAGAAAGTCTGCCTTATGCCAGCATGTACCTGCGCGTGAATAATGGGCAGCAGATCTTCGTGGTGCTGGGCTTCGATGAAAACGGTCAACAAAAATGGATCACCCGCGACCAGTCGATGGTGGTGACTCAGCATGGCCGCGTGGTGAAAACCCTCGGGTTAAGCGACAACCTGCTGGAGGTGAACAACCTGCAACAGGATCCGCTGACCGCCCCGCTGTCGTTGACCGAAGGCGCAAGCTGGACCCGTACGCTGAGCTGGACGGAAGCCGGTAAATTCCGCTCGACAACGGCGACCTCACGCTTCAGCCGCCTGAAAGATCAGGTGCTGACGCTTGCCGGTAACACCGTCGCCTGCCGCGTCTGGCAGGAAGAGGTTGAGCTGCCTGCCGAGGGAAAATCCTGGACTAACACCTTCTGGATTGATACCACTTCCGGCCAGGTTCGCCAGTCACAGCAAACGCTGGGGGGCGACTATTTCCCTCTCGAAACCACCATCCTGAAGCCTGCGAAATCATGAAAAAAATAACCCTCCTTCTCGCAGGAATTTCAGCCTGCGTTTCGCTCAACGTGTCTGCAGAAAGCCAGGTGACGGTCTATTCCCCTGGCCAGACGCAGACCTCGATTGTCAGCCATGCACAGAACCTGGCGCAGTTGGTCAGCAGCCCGGCATTGATGGATAAAACCTGGTGGCCGGGAACGGTGATTGCCGAAAAACTGGCCACCGCGGCGGCGATTCAGCAACAGCAGCAGGTGCTGGCGCGGCTGAAAGCCTGGAGCAATCAACTTCACGCCGATGGCGATAGCGAACAGGCTGCAGTGGTCGATAACGTCTGGCAGCAGGTGTCGGCAGTGAAAGTCACTGGCCGTCAGCGGGCCAATCTCGATCCGGACTGGGTGCGGATGCGTCCGGCACAGAATCGCCGTCTGGAAGGGGATTACAGCGTTTACACGCTGCTAAAACCGACCAGCATTACGCTGGCTGGGGTGCTGGCTAACAGCGGTAAAACCCCGTGGGCACCGGGCCGCAGCGTGGTGGATTACTTGCAGGATCATGACCGTTTGTCAGGGGGCGAACGTAACTTCGTGGTGCTGATTGCGCCGAATGGCGAAGTGAGTGACGTTCCTGTCGCCTACTGGAATCGCCGCCACGTGGAGCCTGAAGTGGGCAGCATTGTGTACCGTGGCTTTTCCTCATGGACGTTGCCTGGCGACGATGAAGACCTTAACCAGCAGATTGTTTCTGTTCTGACGCACCGGATCCCTGACTGATGAAAAAAACCTATCTTCTCAGCCTGATAGCTGTTTCCGTTGCCTGTGCCTGCCAGGTTCAGGCGGCGACGTATCCCGATCCGGTAGGGCCTTCGCAGTCAGATTTTGGCGGCGTCGGTCTGTTACAGGTTCCTACTGCGCGTATGGCAAAAGACGGCGAATTCAGCCTGAACTACCGCTATAACGATCAGTACCGTTTCTACTCCTCCTCGGTGCAGCTGTTCCCGTGGCTGGAAGCGACCATCCGCTATACCGACGTGAAAACGCGCGAGTACAGTGCGGTTGAGAGCTTCAGTGGCACCCAGACCTACAAAGACAAAGCCTTCGATTTGAAAGCCCGTCTCTGGCAGGAAGGCTACTGGCTGCCCGAAGTCTCGGTCGGGGCGCGTGACCTTGGCGGTACCGGCCTGTTCGACAGTGAATACCTGGTCGGCACCAAGGCCTGGGGACCGTTTGATTTCACCCTCGGACTGGGCTTCGGCTACCTCGGCAACAGCGGCACGGTGAAGAACCCGTTCTGTGAAGCCGACAGCAGCTATTGCTATCGCTCTGGCAGCAACGGCACCGCCGGTTCGGTTAACGGCAAAGACATGTTCAAAGGCCCGGCGGCGTTCTTTGGTGGGGTGGAATACCAGACGCCATGGCAGCCGCTGCGCCTGAAAGCAGAATACGAAGGGAATGATTACCAGGATGACTTTGCCGGCAAGATTGAGCAGAAAAGCAAAGTTAACGTCGGCGCCATTTACCGTATTACCGACTGGGCAGATGTGAACGTCAGTTATGAGCGCGGCAATACCTTTATGGCCGGCTTTACGCTGCGTACTAACTTCAACGATCTGCACACCGCCTCGATCGATTCGGCGAAACCGGCCTATCAGCCGCGTCCGCAGGGCGAATTCCTTGAGCAGACCACCGTTGCTGGCCAGCTGACCGACCTGAAATACAATGCCGGTCTGGATGCGCCAAACATTCAGGTACAGGGCAATACGATGTATGCCTCTGGCCAGCAGAGCAAGTACCGCAATACCCAGGAAGGCGTCGATCGTGCCAACGTGATCCTGATGAACAATCTGCCAGCCAACATTGATACGCTGAAAGTGACCGAAACCCGCAGCCGTATGCCGCAGGTGACCACGGTAACTAACGTCGCCAGCCTGCGTCAGCAGCTTGAAGGCTATCCGCTGGGCAAAGAGCAGCCGCTGGATCAGAAACGCGTGGAGCCGGTCGATCCGGGTCATACCGAGCAGGGTTATTACATCGATGCCGATGACTTTAACTACAGCCTGGCACCGGTACTGAATCAGTCCGTCGGTGGACCGGAAAGCTTCTACCTGTATCAGGTTGGCGTGATGGCGAACGCTAACTACTGGCTGACGAAGCACCTGTTGATTGATGGCAGCGTGTTTGGCAACCTGGCGAATAACTACGACAAGTTCAACTATAACGGTGCGCCGAGCGATTCCTCATTGCCGCGCGTGCGTACCCATATTCGCGACTATGTTGAAAACAACGTCTACGTTAACAACCTGCAAGCCAACTACATGCATGCGCTGGGCAATGGTTTCTACGGCCAGGTTTACGGCGGTTATCTGGAAACCATGTACGGCGGTGTGGGTGGCGAAGTGCTGTACCGTCCGCTGGATTCTGACTGGGCGTTTGGCGTTGATGCCAACTACGTGAAGCAGCGTGACTGGGACAACATGATGCAGTTTACCGACTACAACGCGAAGGTCGGGAACCTGACGGCTTACTGGCGTCCGTCGTTCTTCAACAACCAGGTGTTGGTGAAGGCGAGCGTAGGTCAGTATCTGGCAGAAGATAAAGGGGCGACGATTGATGTCTCCCGCCAGTTCGACAGCGGCGTGATCGTTGGCGCTTATGCCACCAAAACCAACGTGTCGGCCGAAGAGTATGGCGAAGGCGACTTCACCAAAGGCTTCTATATCTCGATTCCGATGGATCTGTTCACCGCCTCACCAACGCGTGGCCGTGCACAGGTTAACTGGACGCCGCTGACGCGTGATGGCGGTCAGATGCTGGGACGTAAGTACCAGCTGTATGATATGACCACCGACCGCGACATCGATTTCCGCTAAAAATAGCCGCGACACCGCCGCCGCATTTGGACGGCGGTGTCGCCCGCTTATCTCTCCGGCATCAAGCAAAACTTGTGAACCAGCTCACACTAAAGCATATTGTCACTGTCAGGATTATCCTGACGGATAACAGTGACTTTTGAGGGTTTTTGCATGATTACCGCGACGCGTATTGCCTGGTTGTTACAGATGGTGCTGAATATAGGGCTGATCGTCCTGGCCGCTATTCTGGCGATCTTTCTTGGCAAGGAGACCTTCCATCTGGCCAACGTGTTGCTGAACACCGGCGAACAGACGTCTTCTTATCTGTTGATCGATGGCATAGTGATTTACTTCCTTTACTTCGAGTTTATTGCCTTAATAGTCAAATACTTCCAGTCGGGTTATCACTTCCCGCTGCGCTATTTTGTCTATATCGGTATCACGGCGATCATCCGGTTGATCATTGTCGATCACAAAAACCCGGTGGATACGCTGGCCTACTCCATTGCCATTCTGATCCTGGTGGTCACGCTGTGGCTGGCAAACAGTAACCGGCTGAAACGCGAATAACATGTCGGCGCGCCGTCCCAGGCGCGCCAACCTCTTACTTTACCGACCTGAAATCCGCACTATTTCCTCCAGCAATCTGTGTTCTCTCCCAGCCTCTGCGTTACACTGTGGCACCAAAATTTTTGCCCGGAGAAGCCGAATGGCTGATAACGCGCTGGTGCAATTGCGCGCCCTCGACTGGCTGCCAGCCTCATCACCCTTGCTTTCAGCCCCGCTGCTGGACTGGTTGATGGAAGAAGACTCCATGACCCAACGTTTTGAGCGCCACTGTCAGCAAGTGACGGTAAAAGTGGTGCAGGAAGATTTTATTACCGCAGAAGAGGTCGGTGACGACGTGGCGTTGCTGCCGCATGAGTCCCGCTACTGGCTGCGTGAAATTCTGCTGTGCGGCGATGGCGAACCCTGGCTTGCCGGGCGGACCATCGTACCGGAATCCACCCTGAACGGGCCTGAGCAGATGTTGCAGCAGCTTGGCACGCGCCCGCTGGGCCGTTACCTGTTTGCCTCTTCCACGCTGACGCGGGATTTTATCGAGCCGGGCAAGAGTGGCGAGCTGTGGGGACGTCGCTCTTTGCTGCGCCTTTCCGGCAAGCCGTTATTGCTGACCGAGCTATTTTTACCGCCGGCGCCGCTGTATGCCTCGCTAACCGGTACCGGAGATGAGTAACGTGGAGAGAAGTCTGCCAATGAGTAAATTCCGGGCCTACAGCCGCCTGATGCGTATTGATAAGCCGATTGGTTCGCTGCTGCTGATGTGGCCGACCTTCTGGGCGCTGTGGCTGGCGGGAATGCAGATCCCGCCGCTGAATATCCTGATCGTCTTTGTGCTGGGGGTCTTTTTCATGCGTGCCGCAGGCTGCGTGGTCAACGACTTTGCTGACCGTAAGATTGATGGTCATGTAAAGCGCACCCAGTCGCGGCCATTGCCGAGCGGCGCGGTAACCTCAAAAGAGGCCAAGCTGCTGTTTGCCGGACTGGTGCTGGTGTCGTTCTGTCTGGTTCTGACCATGAACGCGATGACCATCTGGCTGTCGTTTGGTGGGCTGGCGCTGGCGTGGGTCTATCCCTTTATGAAGCGCTACACCCATCTGCCGCAGGTGGTGCTGGGCGCGGCGTTTGGCTGGGCTATCCCGATGGGTTGGGCGGCGGTCAGTGAAACCGTGCCGCTGACCTGCTGGCTGCTGTTCGCCGCGAATATCTGCTGGACGGTGGCTTATGACACGCTGTATGCGATGGTCGATCGCGATGATGACCTGAAGATTGGCGTCAAATCCACCGCCATTCTGTTTGGTCGTTTCGATAAGCTGATCGTGGGTTTGTTGCAGCTGGCGACGCTGGTACTGATGGCGGTGATTGGCTGGCGGATGCAGCTGGGCGGCGCATTCTACTGGTCCATTCTGGTGGCTGGCGCGCTGTTCGTGCATCAGCAGAAGCTGATCTCAGCCCGCGAACGCGATCCCTGTTTCCAGGCTTTCCTGAACAACAACTACGTTGGTTTGGTGTTGTTCCTGGGGATTGCCCTCAGCACGGCGCCATTCTCTGGCTGGCTCTGAGTGATGCCAATAAAAGAGGGTCGATGATTGCTCATCGACCCTTTTTTTATGCCCTGACGCTTACTCGTGCGGTCCCGCACTTTCAATCGTCATTCGCACTTCCTGAGTGATCAGGTCAGCCAGCATCTGATAGACCCTGTGCGTCTGTTCTACCTGCGCATCGCCGGTATCACTGATATAGCCTTCATCACGCAGGGTCAGCACCAGTGAAGAGAACACCGCTTTGTCGAAGAACTCCGGCGAGTTGATACCGTGCAGTACCGACAGGCGCTGAGCCATGGTCCGGCTCTCTTTTTCCAGCGTACCGCGGTTGATCGACGGATTCGCGCTGAGGATAGAGAAGGTGATGGCATAACGCTGCAGCGTTTCACGCACACCCGCCGCCAGCAGTTGCAGCGTTGGGAAGCGTGCCGGGCTCAGACGCAGCGTCTGGTCATCGGCCGTCAGCAGGCCCTGACGCGCCATCTCGCTCACCAGCGAATCCAGCACGGCAGGCAGATCTTCTTTATTCCAGTGCAGGAACAGCTCGCTCTTCAGCATCGGGTAAATCACGCTGATCTGACGCAGCAGTTCGGCCCGGCTCAGTTCGCGGTAATGCGACAGGATCACCGCGATCAGCGACGGCATCACCAGCATATGGTGAACGTTGTTGCGATAGTAGGTCATCAGCACGGCCTGCTCGCGCGGCAGTACGATGATTTCGCCGATGTTATCCTGCTCAATATCGAACTTGTTCATGCTTAACGCATGGTTCAGCAGCGCTTCTGGCGTCATATCCGGCACGGTCGAGTCCGGCGAATACGGCACGTTACGCAGCAACTGAACGTAGCACGCCAACTGCTCGGTCAACTGTTCACGGGTCAGCGAGCGCTGGCGCGATGCGAGCAGGGCGGTAACGCACAGGTTCATGGCATTGGCCGCACCGGCGTTGTTGATACGCACCATCACGCGCTGCGCGATGTCATTCACCGCAGGCGTCAGCCAGGCTGGACGCTGGGCTTCAATGGGGTCGATGGCATCACGCCACTCCGGCACATGCTTGTTCAGGTAGGTCACCAGCGGCAGCGGCTCCCCGAAGTTCACATACCCCTGGCCGAGGTTACGCAGCTTGCGCAGTCCGCGCACCATCTGCATAAACCCTTCTTTCTCTTTCGTCGCACCACGTAACTCTTTGGCGTAGGTTCCCACTTCCATCACGTGCTCATAACCGATATAGATCGGAACCAGTGTGATAGGGCGGTTACCGCCGCGCAGCATCGCCTGAATAGTCATCGACAGCGTGCCGGTTTTCGGGTCAAGCAGACGACCAGTACGGGAACGACCGCCTTCGACAAAGTATTCTACCGAGTAACCACGGGTGAACAGCTCGCCAAGATATTCTCGGAATACCGTTGAGTAGAGCTTGTTACCCTTGAAGGTACGGCGGATAAAGAATGCGCCCAGACGGCGGAAAATCGGGCCCGCTGGCCAGAAGTTCAGGTTGATACCGGCGGCAATGTGCGGTGGCACCAGACCCTGGTGATACAGCACATAAGAGAGCAGCAGGTAGTCCATATGACTACGGTGGCAGGGCACGTAGACGATCTCGTGGCCGTCTTGCGCCAGCTGACGCACGCGCTCGCCGCCGTTGACGTTGATGCCCTGATACAGCTTGCTCCACGTCCAGCCCATGATGCGGTCCGTCAGACGGATGGCTTCATAAGAGAAGTCGGCGGCGATCTCTTCCATCAGCTCAACGGCGTTCTGCTGGGCTTTTTCATGGGAGATTTTCTTGCTGCGCGCTTCGTCTTCCACCGCTTTAGCGATGGCTTTGGACTGCAGCAGTTTATTGAACAGGTCCTGACGCACCGGCAAACGCGGGCCAATGGCCGCCAGGCGTTGACGGGCAAAGTGCATGCGTGCCACGCGCGCCAGCTTCTGCGCAATGATTTTGTCGGTGCCGTGTTCCGTTGCCATACGGCGCAGGGAAACCATCGGTGAGAAGCGGACAAAGCTGTCGCGGCCTAACCACAGCACGGCAAAGAATTTTTGAATGCCATTCAACACGCGCAGATGAGGCTGATCGTCGCCCTGCACTTCACGGCCTGGTGCACGGCCAAACATCACGGATACCGGCACCATCTGCACGTCCAGCAGCGGGTTGCTGCGGTGCAAATCGAGGTATTCGTGGAACAGTTTTACCGATTCAACGTTAGGCACGAAATAGGGGAATACGCGTGGGCCGTCATGGATAAACACATGACGTGGCAAAACCGTACCGTCGATTTCCAGCGGATCTAAAGGATCGGGCAGATCCTGTTTACGGCATTGCTCACGCAACGCCAGCAGATCGGCCTTTGAATCATAAGGCAGCACATACATAATAGGGCGCGATGTATCCAGCGCCAGCTCGGAAACCGGCTCGGCGGGAATCGCTTTACTTTTTACCAGGAATTTTACTGGTAAATTCAATAAGTTATAATATAAGTTACGCCAACCTGACATAGATACCATGAAGCCTCTTGTTAGCAAAGCGCCGCAAGCATACCAGAAAGCGCCAGTGAGATCTGTGGTGTTGCAAAATGTGCGCCACCCAGACATTGACGTTAAACATCTCAAAGGGTTCCCTGATTATGGCAAATAACGTCACCGGATTGACTCGTATCATTAATGCCGCCGGTTATTCCTGGAAAGGAATACGCGCCGCCTGGCAAAACGAAGCGGCTTTTCGCCAGGAAGCGGTGGCCGGCATTGTCGCGGTGATTGTGGCGTGCTGGCTGGATGTGGACGCCGTCACGCGGGTGTTGCTGATAGGGTCCGTGATGTTGGTGATCATTGTTGAAATCCTTAACAGCGCGCTGGAAGCGGTGGTCGACCGCATTGGCAGCGAGATGCATCCTTTATCGGGTCGCGCCAAAGATATGGGCTCCGCTGCCGTGTTGCTGACGATACTACTCGCTGTTTTCGTCTGGGTAATGCTGCTAATTCCCTGATTGCGGCGCGCTTTCCATAATCTGACAAACTGCTGTTTTTTCCACATCTTTAGGTTTTCAACGCACAAATACCTGTATATACTCACAGCTGACTGTATAAACAACCAGGGGGCGGGATGAAAGCACTAACTGCAAGGCAGCAGCAGGTTTATGACCTGATACGCGACCACATTAACCAGACCGGCATGCCACCGACGCGGGCAGAAATCGCTGCACAGCTCGGTTTCCGTTCCCCGAATGCGGCTGAAGAGCATCTCAAAGCGCTGGCACGTAAAGGCGTGATCGAGATTGTTTCCGGCGCGTCTCGCGGTATCCGTCTGATGATGGAAGAAGAGGAAGGGTTGCCGCTGATTGGCCGTGTCGCCGCAGGTGAACCTTTGCTGGCGGAAGAGCACATTGAAGGCCACTACAAGGTGGATCCTGAACTGTTCAAGCCGGGCGCCGACTTCCTGCTGCGTGTTAGCGGCATGTCGATGAAAGATATCGGGATTATGGACGGCGATCTGTTGGCTGTGCATAAGACTCAGGATGTGCGTAACGGCCAGGTCGTGGTTGCGCGCATTGACGACGAGGTGACGGTAAAGCGCCTCAAGAAGCAGGGCAATATCGTGCATCTGCTGCCTGAAAACGGCGAATTCCAACCGATCGTGGTCGATCTGCGCTTGCAGACCCTGTCGATTGAAGGTCTGGCCGTCGGCGTAATCCGCAACGGCAACTGGCTGTAAACGCCTGACCTTAACGCGCTGCTTTTGCGGCGCGTTTCTCTTTTGGTAAGCTGTATGCCTTATTGACTGGCATATTCAGCTTCCGTGATGCTTTTAAGCCAGTCGCACAGTGGATGACCATGCGATTATTTTCTCCCTCAGATAACCAACTCTGGCGGCTGGCGCTGCCAATGATCCTGTCGAATATCTCCGTGCCCTTACTGGGCCTGGTGGATACCGCGGTCATTGGTCACCTTGACAGTCCTTCCTGCCTCGGCGGCGTTGCCGTGGGCACTACCGCGACCAGCTTCCTGTTTATGCTGCTGCTGTTCCTGCGGATGAGCACCACCGGATTAACCGCGCAGGCCTTTGGTGCGGGTGATAAACCGGCGCTGGCCCGCGCACTGATGCAGCCGCTACTGATTGCCCTGGCGGCTGGCCTGCTGTTTATTCTGCTGAAATCCCCGCTTAACCACCTGGCGCTCTCTGTCGTGGGTGGCGATCCTGCCGTGCTGCATCAGGCCGCCCTGTTTATGAATATCCGCTGGTTAAGTGCACCTGCGACGCTGGCCAACCTGGTATTACTGGGCTGGCTGCTGGGCGTACAGTATGCCCGTGCGCCGGTGATCCTGCTGGTTGTCGGAAACCTGGTCAACATCGTGCTGGATCTGTGGTTCGTGATGGGGCTGGGCTGGGGCGTGCAGGGTGCGGCGGCGGCCACGGCGATTGCAGAATACGTCACGCTGGCGATTGGGCTGGTTATGGTCTGGCGGGTGCTGAAGCTGCGGGGCATTTCGCTGCCGATGCTGAAAACCGCCTGGCAGGGCAATTTCGGCCGGCTGCTGCGGCTGAATCGGGACATTATGTTGCGATCTTTACTGCTGCAACTGTGCTTTGTTTCCTTGACGATATTGGGTGCGCGGCTGGGCAGTGAGGTCGTCGCCGTCAACGCCGTATTGTTGATGTTCCTGACCTTTACCGCTTACGCGCTGGACGGCTTTGCCTATGCGGTAGAAGCCTGCTCCGGCGAAGCTTATGGGGCAAAGGACGCAAAAAGGTTGCTGCTGATTTGGCACGCGGCCTGTCGCCAGGCAGGACTGGTGGCACTGGCCTTTTCAATTCTCTATGGCCTTGCCGGCACGCATATTGTTGCCTTACTGACCTCAATCCCCGAACTGCAGCAGCAGGCTGACACCTATCTGTTCTGGCAGATTGTCCTGCCGGTCTGCGGTGTCTGGTGTTATCTGCTGGATGGCATGTTTATTGGTGCCACGCGCGCCAGTGAAATGCGCAACGGCATGCTGATTGCGGCACTGGGCTACGGCGCGACGCTGTTCACCGTGCCGTCGTTAGGCAACCATGGTCTGTGGCTGGCCGTTACCGTGTTCCTGCTGCTGCGTGGGTTGACGTTGTGGCTCATCTGGCGCAGGCACTGGCGCAACAACAGCTGGTTTGCGGGCTGAAATAATTCGTTACACCCACCTGCCGCTTCGTTATCTGCTGATCTCCCTGCCTTTTTTCACTTTTCGTTGTCACTTTTAGCTAAAAATGTGGCTTTATCTTTCGCCATTACGGGCAAACTCGCCATCATCTACTACAATTATCTGTACGTTAAGCAGTTAAGCAGCGTTTTATGTTGCTGCTGTGTGGTCTGCAAAGACGAAATCCCTAAAGCTGTGAACCTAAGGTTGAGGAGTTATAAGATGAACAAAGACGAAGCCAGCGGTAACTGGAAACAGTTGAAAGGTAAATTTAAAGAAAAATGGGGCAAGCTGACTGATGACGATCTGACCGTCGTCGAAGGTAAACGCGATCAGCTTGTAGGCAAGATTCAGGAACGCTACGGATATGGCAAAGAGCAAGCAGAGAAGGAACTCGGTGAGTGGGAAACCCACAATAACCACCGTTTCTGATTTGCAGCAAAATCTCTGACAAGATTTAGTTTCAGGACGATGCTCCTACCCCGGCACAAGGACAGTGCCACTTAATCCCCCAGCACTATCCCTTCTTTAACCTAAGAAATTACCCTGCGATGACGCTCTACTTGCCACGCTTCTTGCTGGCGACAGTATGATCGTGCTGGCATGCATCCTGATGCGTGCAGGCTTCCACTTCGACACAACCCCGGCACAACCCATGAGCTTCGATAACACTATTAGCCAGTGCGAATCCCGAGGTCAGGGCCAGCATTTTCAAAATGTTTTCCACCCCTTCAGCCTGTTGCTCTGCAACTGACCCGCAGCGATCGCAGATCAGCATCGCAGAAGTGTGAGAAGGCTGTTCAAAATGATGGCAGACTACGTAGCTGTTGGTGGACTCAACGCGGTGCACAAATCCCTGTTCAAGCAGAAAATCCAGCGCGCGATAAACCGTTGGCGGCTTCGCCTGAGGCTCACTTGCCCGCAGCAGATCCAGCAGGTCATAGGCGCTGATCGCCCCATGGTGCTGGCTCATCAGCCGCAATACTTCCATACGCTGAGGCGTCAGTCTGACGTTGCGTTGCTGGCACAAGGCTTCAGCCTGCGACAGGATTTTTTCAGGACTGCTTACGTTCATAACTTTCCCCTCAGGTCAGATCAGTTTGTTATGTTATCACGTCCACCGAAAATCGCCGAATCCCGCCTTAACGCGTCAATCCGCCGGCTGTTACCGTTTAACAGACTGAAAAAACTCTTAAAATGACTGGTATTTCCCTCAAGAGAAAACAGTTAGCGATACTGATTGGTTTAAGAGTTTCAAACCGTGCCATAAAATTTCTATAAAACTCTATTAATGTAATTTGCAGGCTGTAATGTTACTGACTACCTTTTTACTGGGTGTTACAGCGATCCCGGCCTTAAATGACGGGATCAAAATGCTTATTGATTAGCCTGATAACAGATAAACAAACAGCCAATGAGCAGATAAGCCCCACCATTGTTACTTACTTCACAGCAATGAAATGTTGCCTTTGTGTCCATTATTCAGGCAGCAGAAATCTTCACGCCTGAACGGGCGTTTTTCCTCTTTTGTCACGGTGGGTTCTAGGTAAAATGGCGAAATTAATCCGTAAGTTGAACAGTTTTTCCCGTCCTGCAGTTTTTCCCATAGTGTTTCTGGCCCCCCTTAGCGCGTTAGCCGCTGGCAACTATTACGATGCCCGTAATGACGCCATGGGTGGGACGGGTGTGGCGTCCTCTACTTACGGCACGGCGGTGCTGGCTAACCCCGCGTTGATGACCAAAGCAAAACCGGATGACACGGTCAGCGTGATCCTTCCGGCTGCCGGTTTGCAGGTGACGGATAAAAACAATCTGGTGGATAAAGTTGATGACCTGACTGACAGCGTCGATCGCTATCAGGACATTGCCAACAACATCACCAGCTTTGCCGATTACCCAAAAGTGCAGGCGGCGGCCGGAGACCTGGCCAGTCAACTGCGGGGGATCAAGGGGAATCAGGCCCACGGCACGGCGGGCGCGGCGTTTGCGGTGACCATTCCCAATGAAACGCTGCCATTTGCTTTCGTAACCAAGGCCTACGGTACCGCGCACGTTACGGCTGATGTCACCCAAAGCGATATTGATTATCTTCAGGGCGTCGCCGATGGCACCGTGTTCCCACTGCCAGGCGATCAGAGCAAGCTGACGTCGGCTGGCCTCGGGCGTGGTGCGATTGTTTATGATTACGGTGTGGCGGTTGCGCACGAGTTCAATATCGCAGGCCATCCGGTTTCCTTTGGCGTCACGCCAAAGCTGCAGAAAACCTACCTGTATAACTACAGCGCCTCGGTTTATAACTACGACAAATCAGATTTCACCAACGGTCGTTACAAAAACACCAACAGCGGCTTCAACCTTGATGCCGGCGCCGCCACCGATATTGGCGACAACTGGACGTTGGGTCTGAGCGCGCAGAACCTTATTTCGCGCGATATCGATACCAAAGAAGTGAACGGCTACAAAGATACCTACCAGATCAGCCCAATCGTCACGCCTGGCGTGTCTTTCCATACTGAGCGACTGACCGCAGCGCTGGACGTTGACGTAACGCCAACCAAAGGCTTCAAAACGCAGGAAGAAAGCCAGTATGCGGGCGTGGGTGCCGAGTACCGTCTGCTGAGCTGGTTACAGCTGCGTGCCGGTTACCGTGCCGATATGAAGTCCAACGACACCAACGTTTACACCGCCGGTTTTGGCCTGTCACCGTTTGGCAAGGTGCATCTGGATCTGGCCGGTATGAAAGGCGACGACAGAACCTGGGGTGCGGTTGCCCAGCTGAACTTCACCTTCTGATGCTTCGGGCTGCCTCAGCCTGAAGGGTTAACAACAGGGCGGGATCCTCTTCCGCCCTGTATTTCCTCTCACCGTCGCAGCGGTTAACGGCGGCAATGCCCGCGATAATGCGTTAGCCCGCGTGCTGAAGGTGTGTCTCCGTCGGCAGGCGTGTTATCATTGCGCACATTATCGTCATTTGTTAATCACACCGAGTTTGCGCGCTTTATGACCCAGATTTTACCTGCACACCGTTTTTCCGTTGCCCCGATGCTTGACTGGACCGACCGTCATTGCCGTTATTTCCTGCGTCAGTTAACGCGTCATTCCCTGCTGTACACCGAGATGGTTACCACCGGTGCCATTGTGCACGGCAAAGGCGATTATCTGGCGTGGAATCAGGCAGAACAGCCTGTTGCCCTGCAGCTGGGCGGCTATGACGCTGCGGCGCTGGCCGAATGCGCAAAGCAGGCGGAAGCGCGAGGCTACAACGAAATCAATCTGAACGTCGGCTGTCCGTCGGATCGTGTGCAGAACGGCCGCTTCGGTGCCTGCCTGATGGGCGAACCGGCGCTGGTCGCCGATGGCATTAAAGCGATGCGCGACCAGGTGTCGATCCCGGTGACGGTGAAAACCCGCATCGGCATCGACGAGCAGGACAGCTATGAATTCCTCTGTGAGTTTATCCGTCAGGTGTCCGAGCAGGGCGGTTGCGACAGCTTTATCATTCATGCCCGCAAGGCCTGGCTGTCGGGGCTGAGCCCGAAAGAGAACCGCGAAATCCCGCCACTGGATTACGAACGCGTCTATCAGCTGAAGCGTGATTTTCCGCATCTGACGATGTCGATCAATGGCGGCATTAAGTCGCTGGCAGAAGCCAAAGTGCATTTGCAGCACGTCGATGGCGTGATGATGGGCCGTGAGGCGTATCAGAATCCTGGGCTGCTGGCGCAGGTCGATCGCGAACTGTTTGGCAGCGAGTTACCTGCCCCGGATCCGGTGGCCGTCGTGCGGGCAATGTATCCGTACATTGAGGCTGAACTGGCGAACGGCACCTATCTTGGCCACATCACGCGCCATATGTTGGGCCTGTTCCAGGGCATTCCGGGCGCGCGCCAGTGGCGACGTCACCTGAGCGAGAACGCCCATAAGCCGGGAGCCAATATCGAAACGGTTGAGCAGGCGTTGGCGCTGGTGGCGGATAAAATCCCGGCCGCGGTTTAAGCGTCAGAACCAGGATGAACGCACAGGTCAAGCCGCGACGGTTTGAACTGTGCGATTATCGTCACCGCTTCACCAATTAGTCATCAATTTCACCAGGTGCACTTCACCGATGTTTATTGCATCCCAGTCAATTCAATCACTTAATCCAACGCCAACCCTGGCACGCTTCTTGTAATAGTCTCTGAGGAATCTTTTCTCTGGAGCGAACCTGATGGAAATCTTATTTGTGCTTGGCTTCTTTGTCATGCTGCTGCTGACCGGCATCTCCGTGCTCGGAATTATCGCCGCGCTGGTCGTCGCTACCGTGGTGATGTTCTTTGGCGGCATGCTGGCGATTGTTATAAAATTGTTGCCTTGGCTGGCGTTGGCGGTGGTGGCGGTATGGATTTATCGCGCATATAAAAAACCGAACTCGAAACTGGACCGTTGGTTATCCCGGTAATATCAACGTGTTAGTCGGTAAATTACCGTAAAGAATGCGCACTGGATCACAAGATGGCATATTGCATAGACGAATCAGCAATTAAACATATTATTTACTTATGAATTCTGCCAGGATGTTTCCACTGAATTGACACGAATTCATCGCTCTGACCCTACAACCAGCGCGAACTAAAAAAAGAAAAAAGGGGCTTCCTACGGGAAGCCCTGTTTGCATCTGGCGATCGGGAAAATTACCGCAACCGACGATCAGGGGATCAGCAGGCTTGAGCCTTGCGTAGCCCGACTCTCCAGCGTTTTGTGCGCCTGCTGCGCATCCTTCAGGGCAAACTTCTGCTGCTCCGGCACATCGACATTAATCGCTCCGCTGCCAATCAGCGAAAACAGCTCATTGCTGGCGCTGGTTAACGCGTCGCGGTTGGTGACGTAGCCATTCAGGGAAGGGCGGGTGACGTATAACGAGCCTTTCTGGTTGAGGATTGCCAGATTCACGCCGCTGACCGGGCCGGACGAGTTACCAAAGCTGACCATCAATCCACGCCGTTGCAGACAGTCCAGCGACGCTTCCCAGGTATCTTTGCCGACCGAATCGTAAACCACCCGCACCTTCTTGCCGTCGGTTAACTCGCTGACGCGTTTGGCGATGTCCTCTTCGCGGTAGTTAATGGTTGCCCAGGCGCCGGCCGCTTTCGCACGCTGCGCTTTCTCAGCCGAACCCACCGTGCCGATCAGATGTGCGCCCAAGGCTTTCGCCCACTGGCAGGCAATCAGACCGACGCCGCCCGCCGCGGCCTGGAACAGAAAAATCTCGCCCGGTTGTACCACATAGGTCTGCCGCAGCAGATAGTGAACCGTCAGCCCTTTCAGGAACGAGGCGGCGGCCTGCTCAAAGGAGATGTTGTCCGGAATTAACGCCAGCTTATCGACATGCACTGCATGGAACTCGCTGTAGGCACCCAACGCCGACTGCGCATACACCACGCGATCGCCCGGCTTAACCGCCGTCACGCCGTCACCCACGCTCTTGACCACGCCAGCCGCTTCCGTGCCCAAGCCAGAAGGCAATGCCGCCGGATACAGGCCGGTGCGCATATAGGTATCGATGTAGTTAATGCCGATCGCTTTATTCTCTACCACCACTTCCCCGGCCGCTGGCTCAGGGATCGCGACATCAATCAGTTGCATCACTTCCGGTCCGCCATGCTGGCTGATTTGTATACGTTTTGCCATGCTCACTCCTGTTGATTCCGCTGTATTGAGGGAGGACGACAGCATCCCAAACGGGTATACTTGCCCGTCCCCACACTCTTCGGTATTGCATCACTATGGCAGGAAATAAACCCACCAACAAATCCAACGAAAACCGTGAACCGCGCGACCGGCAGATGGAAGGGCTGAAGTTGCCGCCGCATTCTCTGGAGGCGGAACAGTCCGTGTTGGGCGGGTTAATGCTGGATAACGAACGCTGGGATAACGTCTCCGAACGCGTGGTCGCGCTGGACTTCTTCAGCCGCCCGCACCGGATGATCTTCAGCGAAATGCAGCGCCTGCTGGAACTGGGCAAACCCATCGATTTGATCACCCTGTCTGAATCGCTGGAAACCAAAAATGAGCTGAATCTGGTTGGCGGATTCGCCTATCTGGCCGAACTGTCGAAAAACACCCCAAGTGCGGCGAACATTGGCGCCTATGCGGATATCGTGCGCGAACGTGCGGTGGTGCGTGAGATGATCTCGGTGGCGAATGAAATTGCCGATGCGGGTTACGATCCGCAGGGCCGCACCAGCGAAGATCTGCTCGATCTGGCGGAATCCCGCGTGTTCCAGATTGCCGAAAGCCGTGCCAATAAAGATACCGGCCCGAAGAGTGTCGATCAGATCCTTGAGGCGACGATCGCCAGGATCGAATCGCTGTATCAGACGCCGCACGATGGTGTGACCGGCGTGGATACCGGCTATCAGGATCTGAACAAGAAGACCGCCGGTCTGCAGCGTTCGGATCTGATTATCGTCGCGGCGCGTCCGGCGATGGGTAAAACCACCTTCGCCATGAACCTGTGTGAAAACGCCGCGATGCTGCAGGACAAACCGGTGCTGATTTTCAGTCTGGAGATGCCCGGCGAACAGATCATGATGCGTATGCTGGCGTCACTTTCCCGCGTCGATCAGACCCGTATCCGTACCGGCCAGCTCGATGATGAGGATTGGGCGCGTATCTCCAGCACCATGGGCATTCTGCTGGAGAAAAAGAACATGTTTATCGATGACTCCTCGGGCCTGACGCCGACGGAAGTCCGTTCCCGTGCCCGCCGCATCTTCCGCGAACACGGCGGCCTGAGCATGATCATGATCGATTACCTTCAGCTGATGCGCGTGCCGTCGCTTTCTGACAACCGTACGTTAGAAATTGCCGAAATCTCCCGTTCCCTTAAGGCGCTGGCGAAAGAGCTTCAGGTGCCGGTGGTGGCGCTGTCGCAGCTTAACCGCTCGCTGGAGCAGCGTGCCGATAAGCGCCCGGTCAACTCCGACCTGCGTGAATCAGGCTCCATCGAGCAGGATGCCGACTTAATCATGTTTATCTACCGTGATGAGGTCTACCACGAAAACAGCGATCAGAAAGGCATTGCGGAAATCATTCTGGGTAAACAGCGTAACGGCCCGATCGGCACGGTGCGCCTGACCTTCAACGGTCAGTGGTCGCGTTTTGATAACTACGCTGGCCCGCAATACGACGACGAATAACCCGTCATGCACGAAATGTGCATCGCCTGGCCTATCCATCAGAAAATAGTGTTGGACAACCAGGCGAAGAATGCGGTTATCTGTCTGGGTAGCGTCCCTGATTAGCCGCCCGGATCGATAATGACCCAGATAGATGATTTCGACCTTAAGATACTGACTTTACTTGAAACTAATGGTCGTCTGACCAATCAGGAACTGAGCGATCTGGTGGGGCTTTCTGCCTCACAGTGCTCACGCCGCCGTATCAACCTTGAGCAGGCGGGCTTGATTCTGGGATACCACGCGCGGCTGTCGCCGGATGCCGTCGGTTTAGGCATGATTGGGCTGATTGAAGTGCGCCTGATTAACCATACTTCAGATTACGTTGACAGCTTCCACAGCATGGTTGCCGAGCAGTCAGCGATTGTTGATGCTTATAAAACCACTGGCGATGCCGACTATTTACTGAAGGTGGCGGTGAAGGATTTGGCCGGGCTCAGTGCCTTAATCAGCCAGCTGGTTGCCGGTCACCAAAGCGTATCTCATGTCAAAACGTCCGTGGTGTTAACCCGTCTGAAAGAGAACGGCGTGATGATCCCCGCCTGAGGGCTGAGCGCACCAAAACAGTGCGCGGGTGGATCGTGTTAGTGCATGAAACGCGGTGTTGATGCGTGAAGCGTGTAGTAAAAAGAATTCGAGTGCGTGATCTGACGGAGTAGCCCGTCTTTCATGCACGAAAATAAGTAGTAAAGCGCCTTGTATTCAATGGGATAATTCGCTGGCACCATCCGGCAGTCGTCTTTACTGCCGGATTGGTGCGATTTTTGCTATACCCAGAGACTATTTCTCTGAGAATCAGCACCATGGATAATGTCGTTTCCCCCACAAAAGTCCCCCACACCCTGGTTGAAGATGCGCTGGCGATCCTGTTTGGTACGCTGCTGGTCTCCTTTGGCATTACGCTGCTGAAAACGGCTGGTGCGTTAACCGGCAGCACTGCGGGCATCGCCTTCCTGATCAGTTACCTGACGCACACCTCTTTCGGCGTGGCCTTCTTTGTGATCAATCTGCCGTTCTACTGGCTGGCGGCAAGCCGCATGGGCTGGGCATTCACCCTGAAAACCTTCTGCGCGGTCGGGCTGGTTTCGCTGTTCACCCATTTACATCCGCTTTTCATCCACTTTTCCGCGTTGGATCCCTTTTACGCCACACTGTTCGGTAACGTGATAATGGGAATTGGGTTTATAGTGTTGTTTCGCCATAAAGCCAGCCTCGGCGGCATCAATATTCTGGCGTTATGGCTGCAGGATCGGTACGGTATTCGTGCCGGGAAGCTGCAAATGGGCGTCGATACCTGCGTGGTACTGGCGTCGTTATTTGTGGTTTCCATGCCGATGCTGGCCGCTTCAATCGTTGGCGCGCTGATCCTCAATCTGATCATTGCCATGAACCATCGCCCTGGCCGCTATTACGTCTGATAAGTTGTTAACCTACAGCACCACACCAATTAATGGAGATCTGCACCGTGTTTCAAAACGTTGATGCCTACGCTGGCGATCCAATTCTCTCCCTGATGGAGACGTTCAAGCAGGATACCCGACCGCAAAAGGTGAACCTGAGCATCGGCCTGTATTATGACGGCCACGGTGTGATCCCACAGCTGAAAGCCGTGGCGGAGGCGGAAGCGCGTCTGACGGCCCAGGCACAGAATGCCTCGGTGTACCTGCCGATGGATGGCCTGCCACCTTACCGTAGCGCGGTGGCTCCGTTACTGTTTGGGCAGGATCACCCGGCGCTGAAAGCCGGCCGCATCGCCACCATCCAGACGGTGGGCGGCTCTGGCGCGCTGAAAGTCGGTGCAGATTTTCTGAAAACCTACTTCCCTGGCTCGTCTGTGTGCGTCAGCGATCCGACCTGGGATAACCATGTGGCGATCTTCAGCGGTGCCGGATTCGAAGTCAGCACCTATCCGTGGTACGACGAAGCGACCAACGGCGTGAAGTTTGACCAGTTCATGGCCAAGCTGAACACCTTGCCCGCGCAGACCATCGTGTTGCTGCACCCGTGCTGCCACAACCCGACCGGTGCCGACCTGACAAACGCCCAGTGGGACAGCGTGACCGAAGTGCTGAAAACCCGCGATCTGATCCCGTTCCTCGACATCGCCTATCAGGGCTTTGGTGCCGGAATGGAAGAAGATGCCTACGCCATCCGCGTTATTGCCGCCGCAGGCTTGCCGGCGCTGGTCAGCAACTCCTTCTCTAAAATCTTCTCGCTGTACGGTGAGCGCGTTGGCGGTCTGTCAGTGGTCTGTGATGATGCGGAAGAAGCCTCTCGCGTGTTGGGCCAGCTGAAAGCGACCGTACGTCGCAACTACTCCAGCCCACCCAACTTCGGTGCCCAGGTGGTGTCCTGCGTGCTGAACGATGCTGAACTGAAAGCCAGCTGGCTGGCCGAAGTAGAAGAGATGCGCGTACGTATCTCCTCTATGCGTCAGGCGCTGGTTGACGCGTTGACCCAGGCGATGCCGGGTAAAAGCTTCGACTACCTGCTGAAGCAGCGTGGCATGTTCAGCTACACTGGCCTGAGCGCAGCACAGGTTGATCGCCTGCGTGAAGAGTTCGGCGTTTACCTGATCGCCAGCGGCCGCATGTGTGTCGCCGGGCTGAACAGCCAAAACGTTCACCAGGTGGCCGAAGCCATGGCTGCAGTAATGTAACTGCACGCCAGCACTCATTGAGTTAAAGGAACAAGACAATGTGGTATCAGCAGACGATTACCTTAAGCCCCAAATCTCGCGGATTTCATCTGGTTACCGAAGAGATCGTCGACGAGCTGCGGCGCTTGAGCGACGTGCAGGTTGGGCTGCTTCATCTGCTGCTACAACACACCTCCGCGTCTTTGACCCTGAATGAGAATTGCGACCCAACGGTGCGCAGCGATATGGAACAGCATTTCCTGCGCGCCGTGCCGGAAAACGCGCCTTACAAACACGATTATGAGGGGGCAGATGACATGCCCGCGCATATCAAGTCGTCGCTGTTAGGCACGTCGCTGCTATTGCCCATCAGTCGTGGGCGTTTGATGCTTGGCACGTGGCAGGGGATCTGGCTCGGTGAGCACCGCGTGCAGGGCGGATCGCGGCAGATTGTTGCCACGCTGCAAGGCGAATAAGTCGTCAGATACGCCAGATCGCCTATACTCACCTACCAACGCCGGGCAAAAAACCGACAACATTGCCAGGCTGAAAGGAGAATGTAAAAGATGAACGTATCGGATCTTCTGTCTTACTGTATGGATAAGCCAGGCGCGGAGCAAAGCGTGCACAGCGACTGGAAAGCGACGCAAATTAAAGTGGATGATGTGCTGTTTGCGCTGGTGCATGAGGTGGATGGCCGACCGGCCGTGGCGTTGAAAGCCACACCGGCGCTGGCCGATTTACTGCGTGAAGCGCATACCGACGTCCGTCCCAGCGACCATCTGAATAAGTCGCACTGGAGTACCGTCCTGTTGGACGGCACCTTAAAGGATTCGCAGATCTATTATCTGGTCGATGCCTCGCTGCAAAAAGCGCTGGATACCCGCGGCGCCCATTAAAATTCAGCCGTTTTGCCAGTCAACTATCAGCTGGCCATACAGCCTTTCCGCTTCGGCAAGGCGGCTCAGCAGGCAATACTCATCGGTCTGATGTGCCATGGTCGGCTCTCCTGGCCCCAAAATAATGCACGGCGGATTGCCCATTGCCGGCAACAGCAACGATGCATCGGTAAAGTAGGGGACGATTTTCGCCTCAATCGGCTGGTCGTGCAGCGGCTGACAACGCCGATACACGCCGGCAATCCAGCGGTTATCCTCTTCACTCAGCACCGCAGGCAGATCGACCAGCGTGGACACTATCACCTTTTCGCCCAGCGTGGTGGTGAGGTTCTGACGGATGGTGGCGTGCTGCAGATTGGGTGCGGTACGAATATCCACATCAAACTGCGTGCGGTCCGGCACCGAATTAATATTCAGCCCGCCCTGGATGCGGCCAACGTTAATTGTCGGCTTCTTCATCAGTGGATGAGGCGCGCCAGGCGTAAAACTCTGGATCTTGCCTAACGCTTCCGCCGCCAGATAAATGGCGTTGATCCCCAGCTCCGGCATCGCACCGTGCGCCGTTTTGCCCCGCGTTTCGCACCGTAACCACAACGCGCCTTTATGCCCAATCACCGGATAGTTAGCCGTGGGTTCACCGACGATCAATGCGCCCACCGCCGGCAGATCGCCAGCCGAAATCAGCGCTTTCGCCCCGTCACAGCCGGTTTCTTCTCCGCCGGTGAGCAGCAGTACCACGCCTGAACCCTTGCGGATCGTCGCCAGATTGCCCACGCAGGCCACGGCAAAAGCCGCCACGGCCGCTTTCATATCACTGGCGCCACGACCGTACAGACGATCCCCGTCGATCGACGATCCAAAAGGATCGCGCTGCCAGCGTTGATTGCCCAACGGCACGGTATCGAGATGGCCGGTGAAGCCCAGCGGATCGCCAGCGGTTTCGCCGACGATCCGCGCGATCAGGTTCACGCGATCCTCACCGAACCCGCTGAGCGTCACCTCAAAGCCATTGTCCTCCAGCCAGCCGGCAAAAAAGGCCATGCAGGCCGCTTCGTTGCCGGGCGGATTAATGGTATCGAAGCCCAGCAGGCGCTGGGCAAGCTGAAGCGTTCGATCGGTCATGCGCCGGACTCCTCAGGTGGGGACAGCAGGTTAGCCACGGCCATTATGCCTTCTCCGTCAGCCAGTCCAGACAGTTGACCCACAGCTGGCGATAGCCCGGCCAGGCGGCAAACTCCGTCGGCAGCCAGTGCGCAGACATATCGCTGGTCCAGACTAACGAGCGCCCTTGTTGATATTCGCGCACCGCGACCAGAGGATGCTCAGTGCCCGCGATGGTCGCCAGCAGCGTGCCTTCCGGATGCATCTCCACTTCGTTGTAGCCCAGCAGCCACGGCCAGTCGCCCGAAATATCGTTGAACACCGCGTGTGACTCTTTGATCTCCGGATAAATGCCTTCCGGCGATTCAATCCGGTCATCCCAGGCCAGGCAGCGAACCGGCAGTACCTTTTCCACCGCGGTGTTGCGATAGCGCGCGCCACCGTTGATCCCCTGGAAACTGTAATAGCCGCCAATCATCATCAGGCTGCCGCCGCCGGCAACATAATCGTGGATCAACGCCAGACGATTCGGCGTGCGCTGGCTTTTCAGCCAGGTATCGGGATGCAGCAACAGCGTATTGGCACCGATATCGGACAGGATAATCGCATCCCACTCCTGTAAGCCTGCCAGCGTCAGCGGAAAACTCACCGGCGCTTCATGGGCCGGCATATGCGTGATGGCGTAATCGCTGTCCGCCAGCGCGGTAAGAAAATCGGTGGCACCGTTGTGCCAGGTTGCCGTGGCGAACTGGTCGAAGCCCTTAACGTGTGTCGAGGTGCTGGTCCAGGATTCACCGACCAGCAGAATTTTCTTTGGCATTATTCTCTCCCTTTACCCGCCAAATACGCGCTGCGGGTTAGCAATCATTAATGTTTCAAGCTGCTCACCACTGACGCCATGGCGGCGCAGACGGGGAACGAAATGTTTAAGGATGTAGCCGTAACCGTGGCCGCCGTAGCGGGTCAGCATGGTTTTGAGAAAAACATCCTGCGACAGCAGAATTTGCTGAATAAAGCCGTCATCGATCAGCTCGCGGATCGCCCGCGCATTCTCTTCATCAGAAGGCGACTGCGCAGACTCATCGGCGTAGTAGTAGCTCATGCCGATCATGTCGTATTCCAGAAAGGCACCGCGCTGCGCCAGTTCACGCTGATAACGTTTGTCAGCAAAACTGGGGTTCATATGGCACAGCACGGTATGACGCAGATCGGCGCCTTCCTGTTCCAGAATATCCAGCACCTTATGGCCCAGTCGTTCCCAACCCGGCAGGTGCACCTCAATCGGCACGCCCGTTGCCGCGCTGGCCCGGCCGGCGGCCCGCAACGACTTCTCTTCATCGGCGGTAAAGCGGCTGGAAACGCCGATTTCGCCAATCAGACCGGCAATCACCTCCGGCTTTTCTTCCGCGCCGCCGACATCGTAAATCAGCTTTGCGGTCAGCTGTTCAACGGAGATAGTCTTCACCCATTCGGGATGCGAAGGTTCCAGATACAGGCCGGTGCCCATCACGATATTCAGCCCGGTCAGTCGGGAAATGCGTTGCAACGCTTTGGGATCGCGGCCGATGCCAATGTTGGTCGGGTCGATCACCGTCTGGCCGCCCAGCGCGCGGTACTTCATCAGCTCCTCGATGGCGACATCGACATCAAACAGCTGGCAGTTATCGCGGCTCATCAACGGGTTAAGCGACAGCTCGCCCAGATTTTCAATTTTGACCGGCATCTCGGCCACATGACGATCGCTACAGCAGCAAGGCGCCACCCACTTGCCGGACGCATCCAGCAGAATGTGTTCGTGCATCAGCGTCACGCCCATCTCACTCAGCGGCATCGGTCCCAATACGGTCATCACATGGCCACTGCTTACCCCAACGGGTAGGGGATCGGCATGGCGAAAAATAGACCCTTTCATCAGCTATCCTTTCGAGGGCGCGCGCGCCGGGTTAAGAATGCGGGTGTTCAGCCAAATCGCCAGCAGGATGATGGTGCCGGTGGCAATCTGGGTATAAAACGGCGAGATATGCGACAGGATCAAACCGTTCTGAATGATGGCAATCGACAGAGCACCCAGCAGCGTGCCGATAATGGTGCCAAAGCCACCAAACAGGCTGGTACTGCCCAGCACCACCGCGGCAATCACCTGCAATTCAAAGCCTTCGCCCTGGTTTGAGGAACCGCTGCCCAGACGCGCGGTGATAATCATCCCGGCCAGTGCCGCCGCCATGCCGCTGATCATATAGACGCGCATCGTTACCGCTTTGGTGTTGATCCCGCTGCGGCGTGCGCCTTCGGTGTTGGCACCAATGGCGGTGACGTAACGGCCAAAGCGCATATGATTCAGCACAATATGACCGACAAGCAGCACCACGATGCCAATCAATGCCGGCATCGGAATGCCTACAACCCACGCGCGGCCCATCAAGGTAAACGGGCTGTCAGCCGGAATCGGAATCGAATAGCCCTGGGTGATCAGCAGCGCCACCCCGCGCACCACTGCCAGCGTGGCGAGAGTGACGATAAAGGCGGGAATGCCTTCGTAAGCAATAAAGAAGCCGTTGATCGCCCCAACCAGCGCGCCGAGCATCAGGCCGCCAATCAGCACCACCGGCCAGGGCAGTCCCCAGCTATTCAGGGCAATGGCCGACAGCGCGCCAACCAGCGCCAGCGTGGAGCCGACCGACAGATCGATACCGCCAGTGGTGATCACCAGCGTCATTGCGGTGGCGACAATCAGCAGCGGGGCGCTCTGACGGATAATATTCAGCCAGTTGGTACTGCTGAGAAAGTTGCTGGTGATAAACGAGAACACCACGCAACAGAAGATGAAAAACAGCGCGATACTGACCACGCCAGAATGGCTGTGCAGCAGGCGACGCGGCAGCGAATGCCGGATCATGCGTGTACCGCTTAAATTGATCATACTCATCCCGTTTACCTCAGTGCGCGGCGGCAGAATGTGCGGTGAATTTCTCGCCGACAATCAGGTTAACGATATCGCTGAGGCTGGTATCAGCCACCTGACGATCCGCCACGTTGGTGCCTTCGTACATCACCATGATGCGGTCACAGACCAGGAACAGATCCTGCAATCGGTGGGTGACCAGAATAACGCTGACGCCACGCGCGCTGACGCGCCGGATCAGTTCGAGTACCGCTTCCACTTCGGCCACCGCCAGCGCGGCGGTCGGTTCGTCCATGATCAGTACCTTTGGCTCAAAGGCGGCCGCGCGGGCAATGGCAATCGCCTGGCGCTGACCGCCGGAGAGATTGCGCACCAGCAGGCGGGTATCCGGAATCGAAATGCCCAATCCTTTCAGCATTTCCCGCGCATCGGCATGCATTTTTGCCTGGTCGAGAAACGGGATGCCCAGCAGATGCTTCAGCGGTTCGCGGCCCATAAACAGATTTCCGGCCACGTCAACGGTGTCGCACAGCGACAGATCCTGATAAACCATTTCGATATGACACCGGCGGGCGTCCGCCGGATTGGTAAAGTGCATCTCTTCACCATCAATGCGGATCGCGCCACTGGTGGGCACCACCGCGCCGGAAAGCACTTTGGTCAGCGTGGATTTCCCCGCGCCGTTATCACCCACCAGGCCCAACACTTCACCCGGCGCCAGCTTGAGGTTCACCCCGCGCAGCGAGCGGATCGCACCGTAGGTCTTGGTGATATTGACCATTTCTACCCGCGCTCTGGCAGGCTGTGGCTGTTGCATCGTTGACTCCCATCGCAGTTCGTTTATGAGGGAAAACCCTCTCGCCAGACATCGATTACCCGGGACGGTGATGGCCGAAAAGGGTTCCGCTGGTCGCGGTCTACTTCTTGTAAACCGGTTTACCTGAACAGCGGAACTGTCTCCAGTGCACATCGGGACAAAACGCTAACTATTTGTTCGCCACTGATGACTAAGCAGCTTCCATGCCAGGCTTGTGAGGAGGGCGGAGAGAGGATTTCTAATTGGCTGTAATCTAATGGGATAATTTTAAATGTATCGGTAAACCGGTTTACCAGATAACTCATCGCCTGAAAGGGTTGAACAGTTTTTGCGCCAAAGTTGTGCGATTACTGCGCTATTTTGGACCGGGCTAACGTGATTGAATGGAATCGCGTCCAATCCAGGTGACCGGCAGGCGGGTTTCGGCAGGGACATTTTCCTCGCCTTTTAGCAGCCGCAGCATCAGGCTGACCGCGGTTCTGCCCAGTTCCCGTGCGGGTTGGCGAATGGTGGAAATGCGCGGTTGGGTGAAATCGGCGTAGCTGGCGTCATCGAAGCCAACCAGCGATAAATCCTCTGGTGCACGCAGGCCCAGTTCCCGCAAACCATCTAACAAACCGAGCACCAGAAAATCACTGGCGGCAAAGATCGCCGTCGGGCGGATCGCCTTGCTGAACAGCGTGTGCAGCGCCTGCTGACCGAACTCGCGCTGATATTCGCCGTACATCACCCACTCTGGCGGACAGTGCAAACCGGCCTGCGCCAGCGCGGTGCAAAAACCCTGGTAACGTTCGCGCACGCTCATCAGCTCATCGGGCCCGCCGATAAAGGCGATCTGCTGGTGGCCAGCGGCGATCAGCTGTTGGGTGGCGATAAAGCCACCCTGAACGTTGTCGGCAAACACCTTTGGTACCTTGCTGCCGGGGATATCTTCATCCAGCAGGACAATGCGCTGGTGGCGCTGGATCTCACGACATAACAGGCCGTTATCCGGGCGGTTAGTGGTAAACAGCAGGCCATCAACCTGGCAGGTATCCAGCCAGCGAATAAACTGCGTTTCTTTTTCGGGATTGTTCCGGGTGATGCACAGCACCAGGCTGTAACCGTGTTCGAAAGCGGCTTCTTCCGCCGCATCGGCCAGTTCGGCAAAAAAGGGGTTGGTAATATCCGGCAGCACCAGGCCGAGCGTTTCGCTGCCGCCTTTACTCAGCCGGCGGGCGAGGCTGTTTCCGCGATAATCCAGCTCGGCAATCGCGGATTCAATGCGCGCAATGGTCTCTTGTGGCAGCACAATACTGTTATTCAGATAGCGGGAAACCGTCGCTTTCGACAGTCCCGCATGGGATGCCACATCGGAGAGCAAAACGCGTTTTTTAATCATCATGCCGGCCACATCAGAAAAAGAAGGGTATCTGTAACATAGTTAAGCGCCGCTGTTATACCCTTTTCGCTGCAATTCGCGCTGGCAAAAATAGCGCTTGACAAAAAAACGGCCAGAGAGAATTGTAATAGGCAGTTTACCTGCATGACCCGGGAAGAGATTCCCACCCGTTTAAGAGACATTTTATCCCTGCACCGAAATGGACCGGCTGCCTAAATGTTTTTTTCACGGTTTCACCTTAACGCCCCATTTCTACCGGGTGTTTACGCCATCACGCTACTATTTGCCCTGCCATCCATAATTCCGCCCGGTGTATTTTACGCCGAGGTAGAGATTTACTCCCATTGAGGATCATGATGATGGTTTTTAACACCGGAAAATTGCGAATTGTAGCCCTGACAACCGTTTTACTGGCTTCTGGCAGTTATATGACCTCGGCGCTGGCAGCAGCACCGACTTATGCATTAGTGCAGATTAATCAGCAGGCGTTGTTTTTCAACCTGATGAATAAAGGTGCGCAAGACGCGGCGAAAGCCAGCGGCAAAGATCTGGTGATCTTTAACGCCACGGATAATCCCGTTGCTCAGAATGATGCCATCGAAAACTATATTCAGCAGGGCGTGAAGGGCATATTAGTCGATGCGATTGATGTGAACGGTATTATGCCGGCAATTAAAGAAGCCGCAGCGGCGAAAATCCCGGTGATCGCCATTGATGCCGTGCTGCCAGACGGTCCTCAGGCCGCGCAGGTGGGCGTGGACAACATCGAAGGCGGCAAAATCCTTGGCCGATACTTCGTTGATTACGTTAAAAAAGACATGGGTGGTAAGGCACGCGTCGGCATCGTCGGTGCGCTGAACTCGGCTATTCAGAATGACCGTCAGAAAGGCTTTGAAGAGACGATTAAAAGCAATAAACAGATTACCGTTGCGGACGTGGTCGATGGCCAGAATATTCAAGACAACGCGATGACCGCGGCGGAAAACCTGATCACCGGTAACCCGGATATCACCGCAATTTATGCCACAGGTGAACCGGCGCTGCTTGGCGCGATTGCGGCGGTAGAAAACCAGGGTCGCCAGAAAGATATCAAAGTCTTTGGCTGGGATCTGACCGCGAAAGCCATCAGCGGCATTGATGGTGGCTACGTCACCGCGGTATTGCAGCAGGATCCGCAGAAGATGGGCGAAGAAGCGTTAAAAGCCCTGAATGAGATTACCGCCGGTAAAACGGTACCGAAGCGTATTTTGGTGCCGGCAACCGTGGTCACCAAAGACAATGTCGGTCCCTATCGCACGCTGTTTAAATAAGGCTGAAGGCCCACATGAAACTGTGGGCCCTGCAGTTTAGTTTTGCAGTAAGGCGGTCAGTTCGCTGATGCTGGGGAACGCGCTGTAGGTTCCGGCACGGCTAACGGTAATGGCAGCCGCCTGACTGGCGTGAGTGAGTGCTAACTTATCAATCTCTGTATGACGCAGCAACGCAGAGGCCAGCATCACTGCCAGAAAGGTATCGCCAGCGCCGGTACTGTCGACAGCCGTCACCGCGATTGCGCGACAAAACGCTTCGTTATCAGGGGCTTTGAGCAACGCGCCCTGTGAACCGTGAGTGACCACTAACGTTTTGACCCCTTCTGGCTTCAGCAGCGCCGCTTCATGCTGATTGAGGACGGCAATATCGACCAGAGACCAGAGCTCAGCGAAGGCGGCTTTGACCGGTGAAGGGTTAAACACGGTGATCATGCCACGGGCCTTGGCGAACGCGAACAGGCCACGGGTTTTCTCAACGGAGAAATTACCCTGTTGCAGCAAAACGTCACCGGGCTGGGCGGCAGAAAGCGCCTGCGTAATCCCGGTGAGCGATAATGAATCCGCCGCGGTGGTGGTGGTGATAATGGCATTATCACCGTCGGCGCTATTGAAAATAATTGAGGTATCACTGTGACAAGGGAATAACGTGTCAGGCAACAGTTGCAGCGGTTCAGCGAGCATCTGCTCTTTGATCCACTTGCCATTACTGTCATTTCCGATCGCGGCAACTAACGTCGTTTCTATGCCGCAGCGGGAAAGTAATATTGCCTGATTAGCGCCTTTGCCACCGATATCTTGTGACATTTTATTGCCATGAATGGATGAGCCTTTTGTGGGAATATCGGGAATTGACCAGATTTCATCGACGGCTATATTCCCGGTGACATAAACACGCATAGTGTTTCCTTGAACAGGATGAAGAAGATGGTTTCTATATCAGCAGGAAAAACAGACGCAATACAAGCTATTTTTTCACGTAAGAAAGTGGTCATTGGTGTTATTCATTGTGACCCTTTTCCCGGCACGCCGAAATACAGAGGGAAAACAATCGGGGATATTATTGAGCGTGCGTTACGCGATGCGGATAATTATGTTTCCGGCGGCGTTCATGGCCTGATAATTGAAAACCACGGCGATATTCCTTTTTCTAAACCGGAAGATATCGGCCCGGAAACGGCGGCGCTGATGGCAGTGATCACCGAAAAGGTGCGCACCCGTTTTAACGTGCCGTTAGGCATCAACGTGCTGGCAAATGCGGCGATCCCTGCGCTGGCTACCGCGCTTGCCGGCGGCGCCGACTTTATCCGCGTCAATCAATGGGCCAACGCCTACATCGCCAACGAAGGCTTTATCGAAGGTGCGGCGGCCAAAGCGCTGCGCTATCGCAGCCAGCTGCGCGCTGAACACATCAAGGTCTTTGCCGACAGCCACGTTAAGCATGGCAGCCATGCCATCGTCGCCGACCGCTCAATTCAGGAACTGACCCGTGACGTCGACTTCTTTGAAGCCGATGCGGTGATCGCCACCGGTCAGCGCACTGGCGACAGCGCCACGCTGAGCGAAATTGATGAGATCCGCGGGGCCACCGAATTGCCGCTGCTGGTGGGATCGGGCGTTACGCCGGATAACGTTGGCCAGATCCTGTCGCGTACCCAGGGCGTGATCGTCGCCAGCGCGCTGAAGGTGGATGGCGTCTGGTGGAATGAGGTTGAGCTGGCGCGGGTGAAGCATTTTATGGCTGCGGCGGCGTCCGTGTTGGAGGGCGAATAGATGGAAACCTTCAGCGATCGTTTGCTGCGGGAGCATCAGGGAGCCTGGCATGAGATGCAGCAGCATCGCTTTGTCTGCGAGATTGAGCAGGACGTTTTGTCTGCCGACGTTTTCAATCGCTACCTGGTGTTTGAAGGTAACTTTGTCGCCACCGCCATCGCCATCTTCGCGCTGGGCGTCAGTAAAGCGCCCGATATTCGTCAGCAGCGCTGGTTGATCGGCGTGCTGAATGCGCTGGTCGATACGCAGATTGCCTGGTTTGACACGGTGCTGGCCAAACGGCAGGTCAATCCGGCCGGTTATACGGACGATCTGCCTGGCGTCAGACGATTTCGCGACGGCATGCTGAACGTAGCCCAGCGCGGCAGCTATGAAGAGATCATCACCTTGATGTTCGGCGCGGAGTGGATGTATTACCACTGGTGCAAGCGCGTCAGCCTGAAAACGCAATCCGATGAAGATGTGCGACGGTGGATTGAGCTGCACGCGGAAGAGGAATTTTTCCTGCAGGCCAGCTGGTTAAAAACGGAGTTGGATCGCTGTGCGGCACAACTGAGCGCCGAGCAGAAATTCGCGCTGTCTGACCTGTATGGCAAGGTACTGAAGTGGGAAATTGATTTCCATAGCGCCGCCTATGCGGAAGCAAGCTGACGGGCGAGGGAGTGTCCGGCGGTTCAGACGCAAAAAAGGGCGGAAACCCTTCCGCCCTTTCTTTATTATCCGGCCACTACAATCTGAGGCCGGTTGTGCCCATCGGCCTTACTGGTTGCGTAAGGTATCGATGTCGATCACAAAGCGGTATTTCACATCGCTTTTCAGCATACGTTCGTAGGCGTCGTTCACTTCATCCATCTTGATCATTTCGATATCAGAGGTGATGTTGTGCTTACCGCAGAAATCCAGCATCTCCTGCGTTTCTTTAATGCCACCGATCAGAGAACCGGCCACGCTACGACGTTTGAACACCAGGTTAACCACCTGGGGTGCCGGGTGGTCATGTTCTGGCACGCCGACCAGGGTCATGGTGCCATCGCGACGCAGCAGGGTGATGAACTGGTTCAGATCGTGCTGAGCGGCAACGGTGTTGAGAATAAAGTCGAAGCTGTTGGTGTGCGCCGCCATCTGCTCAGGATCTTTGGAAATGACCACTTCATCTGCGCCCAGGCGCTTGCCGTCTTCGATTTTAGAGGGCGAAGTGGTGAACAGCACCACATGTGCGCCCATCGCATGGGCAATTTTCACGCCCATGTGACCCAGGCCGCCGAGACCAACGATACCGACTTTCTTACCCGGACCGACTTTCCAGTGGTGCAGAGGCGAGAAGGTGGTGATGCCCGCACACAGCAGTGGCGCTGCGCCAGCCGGATCCAGGTTCTCAGGAATACGCAGCACGAAGTCTTCGTTAACGATTACCTGAGTGGAGTAACCGCCGTAGGTGATGTCGCCGGAAATGCGGTCTTCGCCGTTATACGTGCCGGTGAAACCGTTTTCACAGTACTGCTCCAGGTCTTCTTTACAGCTGTCGCACTCGCGACAGGAATCAACCAGACAGCCAACGCCAACTAAATCGCCCACTTTATATTTATGGGTGTGTCCGCCAACAGCGGTAACACGGCCGACGATTTCATGACCAGGGACGACAGGAAAAATGGTGTTTTTCCACTCGTTACGGGCCTGATGCAGATCCGAGTGGCAGACGCCACAGAACATAACTTCAATCTGGACATCGTGTTCACGCAGTTCGCGCGGCTGGAACTCAAACGGAGCCAGCTTTGATTTGGCGTCCTGTGCGGCATAAGCATGCGTAATATTCATGGTGTCTCCAGTCATTGAAAGTGTTTAGAACTTATTGCTTAGAGGATGTTCTGACAGACCGTGCTGGCAGAATCGGTGTAGGGAGTCGAGCCCATTAAGGATAGTTAGCTATTGGCAAAGGGGGTATGCCGGAACCTGTCTAAATCTTGCCTGATCCTGCAGGATTTGCTCTGAAGCGGCAAAAGGAAGGGGAAAAGGACGCTAATTTGTTGCTGAGTGTGGAGTTTATTTCTTCATGTAAATCAAATAAAACTGTCATCCGCCCGGCGGACGGCGGCGAAAAAAACAAGGGGCGATGAAATCCGCCCCTTGCTCACACTTTGCCCGAACTGTCCTGAATCTCCCGCTTATCCTTGCGATAAACGGCAGCTAGCTTAATCCAGATTCAACAGCGGTTTCAGGAAGCGTGCGGTGTGCGACTCTTTGCACATTGCGACCGTTTCCGGCGTGCCGGAGGCGAGGATCATCCCGCCGCCGCTGCCGCCTTCCGGACCCAGATCGACAATCCAGTCCGCGGTTTTGATCACATCAAGGTTGTGCTCAATCACCACGATGGTGTTACCCTGGTCGCGCAGCTGATGCAGCACTTCCAGCAACTGCTGAATATCCGCGAAGTGCAAACCGGTGGTCGGCTCATCAAGGATATACAGCGTCTGGCCGGTACCGCGCTTGGAGAGTTCTCTCGCCAGCTTCACGCGCTGCGCTTCACCGCCCGAAAGGGTGGTCGCCGACTGGCCCAGTCGGATATAAGACAGGCCGACGTCCATCAGCGTTTGCAGCTTACGCGCCAGTGCAGGCACGGCATCAAAGAACTCGCGGGCTTCTTCAATGGTCATTTCCAGCACTTCGTGAATGTTCTTGCCTTTGTACTTCACTTCCAGCGTTTCACGGTTATAGCGCTTGCCTTTGCACTGGTCGCACGGCACATAAATGTCCGGTAAAAAGTGCATCTCTACCTTGATCACACCGTCGCCCTGACAGGCTTCGCAGCGGCCGCCACGGACGTTAAAGCTGAAACGTCCAGGCGTGTACCCGCGCGTACGGGATTCCGGCACGCCGGCAAACAGTTCACGCACCGGGGTGAAAATACCGGTGTAGGTGGCCGGGTTCGAGCGCGGCGTACGGCCAATCGGGCTCTGGTCGATATCGATAACCTTATCGAAGTTTTCCATGCCGGTGATATCGCGATACGGTGCCGCTTCGGCGATGGTCGCCCCGTTCAGCTGACGCTGGGCAATCGGGAACAGCGTATCGTTGATCAGCGTGGATTTACCGGAACCGGAGACGCCAGTAATGCAGCTGAATAACCCGACCGGCAGCGACAGCGTCACATCCTTCAGGTTGTTGCCCTTCGCGCCGGTCAGCTTCAGCACTTTACTCGGATCGGCCTTCACGCGTTCTTTCGGGATGGCGATACCGCGCTTGCCGCTAAGGTACTGACCGGTCAGAGATTCCTCCACCGCCATAATGTCATCAACGGTGCCTTCCGCCACCACCTGGCCGCCATGCACACCGGCACCGGGCCCGATATCAATTACATGGTCTGCGGCGCGGATCGCATCTTCATCATGCTCAACCACAATCACCGTATTACCGAGATCGCGCAGATGCACCAGCGTTTCCAGCAGGCGTTCGTTATCGCGCTGATGCAGACCGATTGACGGCTCATCCAGCACGTACATTACGCCGACCAGGCCCGCACCAATCTGGCTTGCCAGACGGATACGCTGCGCTTCACCACCGGACAGCGTGTCGGCGGAGCGTGACATCGAAAGGTAGTTCAGACCGACGTTGACCAGGAACTTCAGGCGGTCGCCAATCTCTTTCAGCACTTTTTCAGCAATCTGCGCACGCTGGCCGCTCAGCTTCATGTTCTGGAAGAACTCCATCGCATGACCAATGCTCATATCGGAAATGGTCGGCAGCGTGGTGTTTTCAACAAACACGTGGCGCGCTTCGCGCTTCAAACGGGTGCCGTGGCAGCTGGTGCAGGAGCGGTTGCTGATAAATTTCGCCAGATCTTCGCGCACGGCGGAAGATTCGGTCTCTTTATAGCGGCGCTCCATATTGTGCAGCACGCCTTCAAACGGATGGCGACGCACCGAGGTGTCGCCGCGATCGTTGATGTACTTAAATTCGATGGTTTCTTTACCGGAGCCGAACAGGATCACCTGACGGGCATGATCTTCCAGCGACTCAAACGGCGATTCGATATCAAATTTCAGGTGCTCCGCCAGCGAGCGCAGCATCTGGAAGTAATAGAAGTTACGGCGATCCCAACCACGGATTGCGCCGCCCGCCAGCGACAGCTCAGGATTCTGTACCACCCGGTCAGGATCGAAATACTGCTGCACGCCCAGGCCATCACAGGTTGGGCAGGCACCGGCCGGGTTGTTAAAGGAGAACAGGCGCGGTTCGAGTTCGGTCATGCTGTAGCCACAGACCGGACAGGCGAAGTTCGCGGAGAACACCAGCTCTTCCGCTTTTTCATCGTCCATATCCGCCACCACGGCGGTGCCACCGGAGAGCTCCAGCGCCGTTTCGAACGATTCAGCCAGCCGCTGCTGCAGATCTTCACGCACCTTAAAGCGGTCGACGACCACTTCAATGGTGTGTTTCTTTTGCAGTTCCAGCTTCGGCGGATCGGAAAGATCGCACACTTCCCCATCGATACGGGCGCGGATATAGCCCTGCGAGGCCAGATTTTCCAGCGTTTTAGTGTGTTCGCCCTTACGCTCTTTCACGATCGGCGCCAGCAGCATCAGCCGGCGGCCTTCTGGCAGCGCCAGCACGTTATCCACCATCTGGCTGACGGTCTGTGCCGCCAGCGGAATGTCATGATCCGGGCAGCGCGGCTCGCCGACGCGGGCAAACAGCAGGCGCAGGTAGTCATGAATTTCAGTGATGGTGCCCACGGTGGAACGCGGGTTGTGTGAGGTGGATTTCTGTTCGATCGAAATGGCTGGCGACAAACCTTCGATATGATCGACATCCGGTTTCTCCATCAGCGAGAGAAACTGGCGCGCATAGGCCGACAGGGATTCTACATAGCGGCGTTGCCCCTCGGCGTACAGCGTATCAAACGCCAGCGAGGACTTACCGGAACCTGACAAGCCGGTGACAACGATCAGTTTGTCGCGCGGGATGGTCAGGTTGATATTTTTCAAATTATGGGTGCGTGCACCCCGTACTTCGATCTTATCCATTCACAATTCCCGGATTAACACAGATCTCACCATGCCGGTCCGGCATGGCCAGAATTAAGCCTGTAATTATGGCACAAAATAACCTGATTGGATATCCAGTGTTTTGCCGAAAGCACTCAGCAGGATCCTGATGCAGGCTGCGACCTGGCCGTAAAAAATCTCGATCCTGCTCAGGCCGCAATCTGCAACGGCGCAAGCGTGATAAAGGCCTTTGAGATCCGGATCTGAAAGTAGGATCTCAGGGAGTGGCATGTTAGAATTTCCGGCTTAGACTTAAAGCAGAACAATTATCGGAGACTCGAACATGGCCAGCAGAGGCGTAAACAAAGTGATCCTGGTGGGCAACCTGGGTCAAGATCCGGAAGTCCGCTACATGCCTAATGGCGGCGCCGTTGCCAACATCACGCTGGCCACGTCCGAAAGCTGGCGTGACAAGCAAACCGGCGAAACCAAAGAAAAAACCGAATGGCACCGCGTTGTGCTGTTTGGCAAACTGGCGGAAGTCGCGGCAGAGTACCTGCGTAAAGGTTCTCAGGTGTATATCGAAGGCGCACTGCAGACCCGTAAATGGACTGACCAGGCTGGCGTTGAGAAGTACACCACCGAAGTGGTCGTCAACGTTGGCGGCACCATGCAGATGCTGGGTGGACGTCAGGGTGGCGGTGCAGGCGCACCGGCTGGCGGCGGCGGTCAGGGCAGCAACAACGGCTGGGGCCAGCCACAGCAGCCACAGAGCGGCGGCAACCAGTTCAGCGGCGGCCAGCAGGCACGTCCGCAGGCTCAGCCACAGCAGAACAGCGCGCCGGCTAACAACGAGCCACCAATGGACTTCGACGACGATATCCCATTCTGATTTCAGAATGTCGTTGAACCTCTCATAAAAACCCCGCTCCGGCGGGGTTTTTTTATGCCTGCGCGACCAGCTTTCTCCCCGTATCCCTCTGCTTTCCCTCGCCTTACATTCTGTTACGTAATCGCAGTGAACCTTTGCAAGATTCCTTGAAGCCAAATGATTACTATTCACATTCTCATTTCGTGCGCATCGCACCTGATGTGAGTTCAGCCGGATAACAGTGGCAAGCTGCACCGGCGTAGAAAGACAAAAAAGAAGCCTCAGCTTCCAATAATAAAATTCTATGGGATACGGTTATGTCTTCATTTGGCAGGGAAAAAGGGCCGCAATCACGCGCGCCTGAGAACAAAACACGCGTCAATTTTTCACTCCCGGCACTGGCGATGCTGGTGCTGGTAAACCCTGCGCTGGTGCAGGCCGCCGACAGTAATAGCGCTGCTCCGGCAGCAAATGCCGCCGTAACCCCGGCCAAAACCTCTTCTGCTCCATCCACCACTCAGCAGGATATGGTGGTTGGCGCAACGGTGGACGATTCTGCCGACGAGCAGCAGGATTACAGCGTAAAAACCACCACCGCCGGCACCAAAATGCTGCTGACGCCACGCGATGTGCCCCAGTCGCTCAGCGTGGTGACCAAACAGCGTATGCAGGACCAGAACCTGCAGTCGGTCGGCGATGTGTTAAATAACACCACCGGTATTTCGACGGAAGTGATCGACAGCGAGCGCGCATCTTACTTCTCCCGCGGATTTATGATCAGCAGCTACACCTACGATGATATTCCCAGCTCGGTTAGCGATACCTGGAACTTTGGCGATGCGGCAGAAGACACGGCGATTTATGACCGCATCGAAGTGGTCCGTGGTGCTACCGGCCTGATGACCGGTGCCGGAAACCCGGCGGCATCCGTCAATATGGTGCGTAAGCAGGCGGACAGCCGTGAATTTACCGGCAACGTCAGCGCCAGCTACGGCAGCTGGAACAAGCAGCGTTCTGTGGCGGATGTCTCCGGTCCCTTAAACGAGGCGGGCACCGTGCGCGGCCGTGTGGTGGCGGGCTATCAGGATCAGGACGGGCAGCTGGATCGCTACCACAAAACCAAGAAATTCCTCTACGGCGTGGTCGATGCCGATCTGACTGAAAACACCACGCTGTCGCTGGGCTACGACTATCAGCAAACCAACACCAGCGACCCGACCTGGGGCGGCTTGCCAACCTGGTACAGCAACGGGGTGAAAACCCATTACACCCGCAATACCAGCACCTCGACCGACTGGACGCATTACGACATCAACTCGCGCAAGGTCTTCGCCAATATTCGCCATGATTTTGATAACGGCTGGAGCTTCCGGGTCAATGGCACCCATGCCGAAGAGACCTTTAACGATGCCTTGCTGTATATAGAAGGTTTCCCGGATGCCACGACGGGCGAAGGCACCACCGGCTTTGGCAGTAAGGATCGAGGAACGCGTAAGCTTGAATCCGTTGACGCCTATGCCAGCGGGCCGTTCGACCTGTTTGGCCGCCAGCATGAGCTGATCACCGGGGTGAGTTACAGCCGTCAGCGCAATACCACCTACAGCGCGGATGGTCCAATAGACAGCGAACAAATGGGCAGCTTTGGCAGTAACTGGGACGGCAACGTCGCCGAACCGGAGTGGGGCGACTGGTATCAGAACCTGGACGACACCGTTCGTCAGAAAGCGGGCTATATCGCCGCGCGTTTTTCACTGGCCGATCCGCTGTCGCTGATTTTAGGCAGCCGTTACACCCAGTGGAGCACCATCGGCTCCAGCGGCGACGTGCATAAAAACAACCTCACGCCGTATGCGGGCCTGGTGTATGACATCAACGACTCTCTGTCGGCCTACGCCAGCTACACCTCGATCTTCCAGCCGCAGACCTATCGCGATCGCAACGGCACTTACCTCTCGCCGGTGACCGGAAAGAACTACGAAACCGGCCTGAAATCTGACTGGATGAACGGGCGTCTGACGGCCACCTTCGCCATCTTCCGCATCGAGCAGGAGAACGTGGGCCAGGCCGATGGCTCCAACTTCGTCAATGACAGCAGCGAGCAGGCCTATTATGCCGCGCAGGGCACGGTAAGTAAGGGGGCTGAATTCGAAATCAATGGCGCGGTGACCGACAATCTGCAGCTGACCTTCGGCGCGACGCGCTATGTGGCCAGGGATGATACCGGCGCGCGCTTAAACAGCAATATGCCGCAAACGCAGCTCAAACTGTTCAGCCGTTATCAGCTGCCGATGCTGCCCGATTTGACCATCGGTGGCGGCGTAAACTGGCAGAACAAGACCTTCCAGGACGCTACCGGGCCGGATGGCGAAACGACGCGCGTCTATCAAAGCAGCTATCCGCTGGTTGATCTGTTTGCCCGTTACCAGCTGACCAAACAGCTGGCGGTGCAGGCCAACGTCAACAATGTCTTCGATCGCACCTATTACTCCTGGCTGAGCGACTACGCGGTGTATGGCGATGAACGCAACTACTCCGTCAATCTCTCCTATGCCTTCTGATAGCGTAGCGCCGGGCACGTCAGCCAGCATCGACAGACCGCGTCGCCGCCTGGTCACCGCGTTGATGCTGTCGCCGCTGCTGGTGGGCTTTCCGCTTCGGGCGGCTGAGCCTGCCCGGCGCATTATTGCGCTGGAATGGCTGCCGCTGGAAATGCTGTTTGCCCTTGGGATCACCCCGATGGCGGCGGCCGATACCCGCGATTATCAGCTGTGGGTGCGCGAACCGGCGATACCCGCCAGCGTGATTGATGTCGGCACGCGTTCCGAACCCAATCTTGAGTACATCGCTGAACTGAAGCCTGACCTGATCCTCTATTCGCAGGGCTATGGCCCGCGCGAGGCGCAGTTACGCGCTATCTCACCAGCACAGGCGGTGGCGTTCACCGATGAGCACGGCCAGCCGTTGCAGACGGTGCGGGCAGGGCTGGTGACGCTTGCGCAGCGGTTGAATTGCCAGGCGGCTGCGCAACATCATCTGGCCTGGTTCGATCGCCAGCTGGCTGACGCGCGCGAACAGCTGGCGGCTTACCGCCATCAGCCGTTACTGGTTTTCTCACTTATTGATGAAAGACATGCGGTGATCCTCGGTGAAACCAGCCTGTTTGGTAACGTGATGCAGCAACTGGGGATTAAAAATGCCTGGCAGGGAGATAACGGCTTTTGGGGAACGGCAACGGTGGGGATTGAACGTTTAGCCAGCCTGCCGGCCTGCCGGGCGATTTGTCTGGATCATGGCGATGAAGCCGCCAGGACGCGCATTCGCGCCACGCCGGTCTGGCAGGCGATTCCCTTTGTACGACAAAACAGCGTGCGTACCGTGCCCGCCATCTGGATTTTTGGCGCAACCCTCACCGCGATGCAATTTTGCCGCATGCTGCAGGGACTGGAGAAACAATGGTGACGTTGAACGCACGGCGGGCAGGCAAACCGCACCGCACACCCTTTGCGCTGATCCTGCTGACGCTGGCGGTTGCCGCCACGCTGATACTGAGCCTCAGCAACGCGCAGCAGCTGCTTCCCCACCATCTGTGGGCGGCGACGATCCTCCATCCTGATAAAACCGATATCCAACAGGTTCTGTTTTATTACAGTTTCCTGCCTCGCGTGGCGATCTCGCTGCTGGTTGGCGCGGGGCTGGCGCTGGCCGGCGTTTTATTCCAGCAGGTGTTACGCAATCCGCTGGCCGAACCCGCCACCCTTGGCGTCGCCAGCGGCGCGCAAATGGGCGTCACCCTGGCCAGCCTGGGCATGTTGCCCGCCGGTATTGTCGGTCAGCAAGGTGCCGCAATGCTGGGCGCGCTGGTGATTGCCGTGGTGGTGTTTGGCACCGCCTGGGGTAAAAAGCTTTCTCCCGTCACCCTGATCCTCGCGGGGCTGGTGCTGAGCCTGTATTGCAGTGCCCTTAACAGCCTGCTGGCGATCTTCCATTTTCAGGAACTTCAGAGCCTGTTTTTATGGAGCAGCGGGGCGCTCAATCAGCAGGACTGGTCAGCGGTACAGTCTCTTCTGCCAAGGCTGATCCCGTGCCTGCTGCTGGCGCTGATGCTGGTCAGGCCGCTGACCTTACTGGGTGTGGATGATGATGTGGCCCAACAGTTAGGGCTGGGGCTGTCGTCTGCCCGCTTTGTCGCGCTGGCGCTGGCGGTGGTGTTGAGCGCCTTTATGGTGAATGCCGTCGGCGTGGTCGGCTTTATCGGCCTGTTTGCGCCATTGCTGGCCAAATTACTCGGTGCCCGACGCCTGTTGCACCGGCTACTGCTTGCGCCGGTGTTAGGGGCCTTGCTGCTGTGCCTGTCCGATCAGGCGATGGTGATGCTGGCGCGCGTCTGGCAAGAGGTGCCGACGGGCGCGGCAACGGCGTTGATCGGCGCACCCGTTCTGCTTTGGCTGTTACCCCGCCTGCGACACGCCAGCCAGCCTGCAGTCTCCGGCCAGTATGGCGAGTTACCGACTGAGCGCCAGCGGCCAGCAGGATGGATTGCCGGTGGCGGCGTTCTGCTGCTGGCGACATTAGTGGTGGTGCTGATGTTCGGACGCGACAGCCAGGGCATTCATTGGGCGGGTGGCGACCTCTGGCGCGTCTGGCCCTGGCGCTGGCCGCGCACCCTGGCGGCGTTGAGTGCCGGTGTGATGCTCGCCGCAGCGGGCACCTTGATACAGAAACTCACCGCCAATGTCATGGGCAGTCCGGAAGTGTTAGGCATCAGCGCCGGCGCGGCGTCAGGGGTGGTGCTCACTCTGTTCCTGCTGCCCGCCGGCGGATTCGCAGCGATGTTAGTGGCGGGGAGCGGCGGCGCGGCAATCACCCTGGCGGCCATTTTGCTGGTGGCGGGCAGGCGCCATTTCTCCACCCAGCGCCTGTTACTGGCGGGCATTGCCTTAGGCACGCTGTTTTCTGCCATCATTTCACTGTTACTGGCCAGCGGCGATCCGCGCCTCGGTAACCTGCTGAGTTGGATTTCCGGTTCGACTTACGGCGTCGAGCCGCCGCAGGCCATCGCCAGTGCGGTGCTCGCCCTGGTGCTAATGCTGTTAATGCCGATGTGCCGTCGCTGGCTGAACGTTATGCCGTTGGGCGGCGATACCGTCAGAGCGCTGGGCGTACCGCTGATGCGCTCCCGACTGATCGTTCTGTTGTTAGCCTCGATACTGACGGCGGGCGCAACCTTAACGGTCGGCCCATTGAGTTTTATCGGGCTGATGTCACCGCATATGGCGCGCATGCTCGGTTTCCGCCGCGCGATGCCGCAACTGGCGATGGCCGCGATCGTCGGTGCACTGCTGATGCTGCTGGCCGACTGGTGTGGCCGGATGGTGTTATTCCCCAACCAAATCCCGGCCGGACTGCTCACCACCTTTATCGGCGCGCCGTACTTTATTTTCCTGCTCAAATCACAGGGAAAAGGGTGATGTAGGTTGGCGGGGAGTGAAGCCTGTTAGTGGTGGGTAAAATGATAGTATTTTATTGAAAAACACCCAATAACGATAAAATATTATCGTTATTGTATCGCTCAATAAACGCGCAATAGATGGAAAGTATTTTTAAAAGTGATAATATTATGACGTTTTTATCCTTAAAAAGCGGAAATAGTATCGTTATGGCACAAAAAACAGCTCCCTTATTACCTCATACCCAAAAGCTGCTGGCAGGGTTGGGCGAGCGTCTGAAAATGGCCCGCTTACGAAGGAAACTGACCGCCAAACAGGTTGCAGAGCGTGCGGGCATGACAGCGGTAACCCTTCGCTCATTGGAGTCTGGCAGCGCGGGAGTGACAATAGGTGCCTGGCTTTCAGTTATGCAGGTCCTTGGGCTGGAAAACGATCTGGCAAAGATGATTGCCGATGATGAGCTTGGTCGACAGCTTCAGGACGCCCGTCTGATGGGTGAGAAAACTGTGAGAGCCAGGAAACCAATTCAGACCGATAAGATTGAGCGACGCAATCGGACCAAAGCCGCCACGGTTAAATCAGACGAGCTGATTGCCACATTCGATAACTCCTCCGCTAAAGAGCCGGCCAGCCCTGAATATAAGTCAGTGCAGAACAAGGGATTGAGAGAACCCGCAGCAGTAGGTAAAACGGCAACCGAATTGGTTGCCCTACTGAAACCAGTCAACAAAAAGGATGAGGACTGACAATGACCATGATCGGTGTCTATGCAGATTGGGAAGGACTGCCTGCTGCGAAACGAATTGGATTTCTGCATGTCCGTAAGACACGTGCGCGGGAATTATTTGAGTTTCAGTATGATCCCCTCGCATTAGCCGATCCCAGCCTGGGGTATCTGCAACTTGACCCTGATATTCATTTGTATCCGGGACCCCAATACCCTTCTCAGCATCGCGAGAGTTTCGGGGTCATTGGTGATTCCAGTCCTGATAGATGGGGGCGAGTCCTGATGGATCGACGTCTTGAAAGGGATATCAGAGCCGGCACTGAGCCCGGGGGAACACGGCTTTATGAGTCGGATTATCTGCTGGGTGTACACGATCTCTATAGAGTCGGTGCGCTTCGTTATCGCCGTGAAGATCGTGGGGAGTTTCTTGACGACAGAGCAGGGATCGCCGCGCCACCCTTTACGGAAATTCATGCTCTGGAAAGGGCCAGCATCGCGTTGGAGCAGGATCCTGATAACCGTGATCCTCAGGGGCAGGAGTGGTTGCGAATGCTTATTGCACCGGGCGGATCCCTGGGGGGAGCAAGACCTAAAGCCAGTGTGGCTGACGATCAGGGCAGGCTGTGTATCGCAAAATTTCCCAGCGCACGAGACGACTACGATGTCGGTGGCTGGGAAATGGTAGTGAATGTGTTGGCGAAAGGATGTGGACTGAATGTGGCCGCTGCTGAGGCCAGAAAATTTGCGAGCGACTATCACTGTTTTATGGTCAGACGTTTTGATCGCACAGAACACGGGCGGCGCCTGCATTTTGCCTCGGCGATGACAATGACCCGACACCTTGATGGCGATGATGCCTCCAACGGCGTTAGCTATCTTGAACTTGCTGATGTCCTTATCAGGCAGGGTTCTCAGACCAACAAAGATCTTCGCGAGTTGTGGTCAAGAATTGTATTCAACATTCTGGTGTCCAATACGGACGATCACTTGCGTAATCATGGTTTTATTTTGGTTCCCGGTGCCGGATGGCGGCTTTCAGAAGCCTATGACATGAATCCTGTCCCCTTCGCGGATGGTCTCAAATTGAATATCACTGAGGCTGATAATGCGCTTGATCTTGAACTGGCACGGGAAGTTGCAGGTTACTTTCGTGTTCGCTCGGATGATGCCAACGAAATCATCGAAAATTTCAGTGATGTTGTGGCTCAATGGCGAGTGATTGCGAATGGATTGGGGCTGCCAAACCGCGAGCAGGATCGCATGGCCCCAGCGTTCCGAAGTTAACCTATCCCGGCAAATATCCCAATGCTGATCGCCCGCCTTCATCATCATTCCCTCTCCGCGCTTGTTCTACGGAGAGGGACGGATCGGCTATTCAGCGTGTTCCTTTACCCATCGCACGATATCGGCATGGGTGGCAAACCAGGCGCCATGCGAGCGACCGAGCTTGATGATCTCTTCCAGGATCCACACCCGCGAACGGGCAGAAATAATATGCGGATGCATGGTGAGCTGGAACAAGCCGCCATCCTGATGGGCATATTCCAGCTCGCGGCGGAAAATATCGTACACCGCTTCCGGTGGCGTATAAGGGCGTAAGGCCTGAAAACGGTTCATCATAAAATAGACCGCATCATCGCGGATCCACTCCACGGGAAGCTCGACCACGCCGGTCTGTTCACCGTCCAGCAGCAGCTCGTAGCAGTTCTCGTCCGCCATTAATGAAGAGTCGTACAGCAACCCCATCTCTTTGGCGATCCGCAGCGTGTGCGGGCTGAAATCCCACGAGGGCGTGCGCATCCCCACAGGCCGGTTGCCGGTTACCTTTTCCAGCGTCTCGGACGCTTTCAGCATCAGGCTGCGTTCATCCTCATACGACAGCACCGAGTTCAGCTCATGGATCCAGCCATGCAGCGCGATTTCGTGTCCTTGTGCGGTCAGTCTGATTTGCTCTTCAGGGTAAAGCAGGGCGCACACCGCCGGGACGTAAAAACTGGCCGGCACATCCGCCTTGCTCAGCAGCGCTTCGATACGGGGAATGCCAACGCGGGTACCAAACTGGCCCCAGCTCATGCGGCCAAAGGATTTTCCGCCTTCCCGCAGCTCATTGGTTTCATGGTCGCTGTCAAAAGAGAGCGCGATAGCGAAGGGCGCGTTATTCGGCCAGTGCGTAGGCTTCAGGGTTTTCCCCGCTCTGACGTGATTAACCTTCTGCTGCCAGATTTCGTCCGGCCACTGCCAGGGTTCCTGCTGTGATTCTGTCGGGTGCATGGGCTTAACTACCTCCATCAACTGAGATGATTTGTCCGTTAATAAATGAAGACAGATCGGACGCCAGCCACACGGCGGCATTCGAAATATCGCGGGCGGTGCCCAGACGGCGAAGCGCAATACTGTTCAGCAGCTGCTGCTGGCGTTCCTCGCCAAAGTTATCCCACTGTTTTTTCGTGGCTTCATTGGTGAAGACAAAGCCTGGCGCGATGGCGTTAACCCGGATACCAAACGGCCCGAGTTCATGGGCCAGCTGGCGGGTCAGGCCGAGTACCGCGTGTTTGGAGGCGCAATAGGCCTGCACGCCAGTCAGCGAAGCTTTTAACGCCGCACCGGAGCTGATGTTGATAATGTTTCCCTGCCCGGCCTGCTTCATTAATGGCGCGGCGGCCCGGCACAGGGCAAAAGTGGCACCCAGATTGATGTCGACCACGCTGTCCCAGTCGGCATCGCTCACCTCTTCAATTGCTTTTCCCTGCTGGCCCGCCACGCCACCGGCATTGTTGACCAGAATATCCACCGGCCGGCTGCCATTCTGGCTCAGCTCCGCAATCCAGCTGGCGGCGGCTTCGCGGTCACACAAATCCACCTGCCAGTTGATAATGCCTTCCTGCTCCAGCCCGGCCAGCGCACGGATATCGCATACGTGCACTTCTGCGCCAAGCGAGGCGAAATGCAGCGCCATCTCGCGGCCGAAACCAATGGCACCGCCACTGATTGCGATGCGTTTACCACTGAATGAAAGGGTCATATAAGCAGCTCATTAAGATTGTTTTCGACCAGCGGACGTTCGCCGCGTTCGATTTGATGGATCTGGGCGATCAGCGCGTTGAGTGCAGGCGTTGGAATGCCGTGATCGCCGGCGATGCGGACAACGATGCCCAGCTGACCGTCCACTTCCGTCGGGCGCTTGCGGATCGCCAGATCGCGCCATATTCCCGAATGGGTTTTGGTATTAGGCCGGTTAAATTCGACCATGTTATGAAAGGTGCTGTTAATGGCTTCAACGCTGGCACCCGCGCGGAAAGCCTGCGGATCGAAGCCATTAAAGCCCTTCAACGCAATGCCTTCGGCATCAGCAACCTGCACAATCTCCCGCGCCAGCGCCAACAGAACCGGGCGGATATCCTCGCGCGCCAGACAATCGGCAATGCCTTTTTCACCCACTGCCTGCGCAAACAGCAGCGAGGCATAGCCCAGTTTTCCCCACAGCCAGCCCGACAGTTCTTCAGACTGGATAATGCCCGGTTCAAAGTGGCTTAAATCGGCGTGCAGCGTGGCCAGACGCGGTGTCAGCCTGCCATCCAGCTCGCCAATCACCGCAGCACCCCGATTGGAATAGTTGATTTCTCCAGGCGCGGTCCAGTCGGCATAGAAATTAATAAAGGCGCCGACGGTGCGCTCTTCACCGACGATCTGGCTGATGGTGCTTTCGCACAGGCCATTTTGCAGTGATAACACATAGCCGTCGGCGTCGAGGAAAGGCGCCAGCTGGCGCGTGGCGTCCGCAGTGTGATGCGCCTTCACCGCCAGAAAAATGCGCTGCCACTTACCGCTCAGTTCCGAAGGGTGAAACGCCTTAGCCTGAACGGTGAAGCTGTCGACCTCGCCGGTAATCTTCAGTCCGCGGTGCGGATCGCGAATGCACTCCACATGCTGGCTATCGACGTCAACAAAGGTAACGTCATAGCCTGCCCGCAGCAGCCAGGCCCCGACGGTTCCGCCGATCGCGCCTGCACCCCAAATCAAAATATCTTTGCTCATGGTTGTTCTCCGGTTAGCGCAGGGCTTCAGTGGCCGTTTCACGCAGGCGCATAATCACCAGCCCCGATGCCAGGCCTGCCAGCATCAGATAGAAGGTCGGCGATACCGGTGAACCGGTAAATTCGATCAGCCCGGTGGCAATAAACGGCGCAAAGCCGCCAAAAATCGCCGTGGACAAGCTGTAGCCAATCGACAGCAGCATGGTGCGCGAAGCCGTTGGGAAGATTTCGCACAGCGCAGCCGGCGCCGCACCGGAAAAGGCCGCAATAAACAGGTTGAAGACGATCTGCACCGCCAGCACCACGTAGAAGGACTTATACGCCAGCACCAGCGAGAACAACGGGTAGGGAAGGATCACGAAAGCCGCGCAGCACATCAGCAGCAGAGGTTTGCGGCCAATACGGTCGGAAAGGGCACCAAAAAACGGAATGGTCAGCACCATCACCGCCAGCGCAATGGCGTTGGAGGTCAGCGCCTGGGTCTGGGTGAAGCCGACCTGCTTATTCAGGAAGGTGGGCATATAAGAGAGCATCACATAATAGGAAACCGTCCAGATGATGGCGAAACCAAAAGTCTGCGCCATCATGCGTATCGCCGGTCCCATCGGGGTTTTGGTCACCGCTTTCGGCTTGCCCTGGGCTTCAATAAAAGCCGGGGTCTCTTCCAGATTCCGTCGCATATACACCCCGACCGGCAGCAGCAGCACACCCAGCAGGAACGGAATGCGCCAGGCCCAGTCCACCATCTGTTGCTCGCTGAAAATCAGGGTGATCCCCGCCACCACCAGGCTGGTGATCAGCTGCGAAGAAGCGATGGCCGCCTGGCCCAGCGCACCAAAGAAACCACGGCGGTCCGATGGGGCCGATTCGACAACAAAGGCGGTGGCGGTGCCCCATTCCCCGCCGGCAGACAGGCCCTGGATCAGGCGAATGGTGACCAGCAATATGGGTGCGAGCATGCCAATGGTTTCGTAGGTCGGCAGTAAGCCAATGCCGACGGTGCCGAGCGCCATCCCGTAGATGGTGATACGCAGCGCCACGCGGCGGCCATATTTATCGGCAATGCGGCCAATCACGGCACCGCCTAATGGTCTTGCGAGGAAGCCAACGCCAAAGGTGGCAAAGCTGGCCAGCAGACCGGTGGCACCATCGCCCTGATAAAAATTACGGGCGATCAGCGTGGCCATATAGGCGAAGATAATGAAGTCATAGTATTCAAGAACATTGCCGATCATCGCGGCAAACAACTGCCGCCGCTTGTGCCGCGTCAGGCTGTCGGCAGGATAGAGATTCATTTCCTGGGTGAACTGGTCTTGGCTCATAGTCAGGCTCTCAGTCAGAACTGCATGAAAAATGAATGTTCATATATATGAACTTAAATTCTCATATATGAATTCATCCTGACACACAGCTGAAAGCAGATCCAGCCTGCCGGCAACATCGGCACAGGGCAAAAAATCGTCAATTTAGCGCGGCGGTGTGATCGAATTTATGCGGGTTTGTAGTATTAAAGAGTGGTGATGATGAGAAAGGTGAAATTACTCACCTTCCGTTGGTTTATATGCAGCGTTAAACACTGTGGTGAACATCAGCCAGCAGGCCAGATAAAAAAGTGAGAAATAAGAAGTTCGTATCATTCTGCGCATTTTCGCAGAACCCGATCAGCCCTTCTCCGCAGCCTGGAACAGCGCCGTTAAACGCTGTCCCTGTTCCAACACCGTGCGGATAATGGCGGATTTTTTATCGCTAAAGCGGGCCGAAACCGATGAGACGTTCAGCGCAGCAATTGGCTCGCCGTTGCTGTCGCAAATCGCCGTACAGACGCCGGTGCCGCCAACGTCGACCTCATCTGCGGAAATGGCGTAATTTCTCGCACCGGCCTGGTTGATCAACGCTTCCAGTTCAAGCGGATCGGTCACGGTGTATTTTGTCCAGGGTGACAACGGGCTGCGGGCCAGCAACGCCTGGCGTTGCGCCGGGTTTTTGAATGACAAAAACATCCTGCCCATCGCGGTGCAGTGGATTGGCAGCAGCATGGTTGGCGACATCTCATAACGGATAGCCTGTGAGGAGAGAGCCTGATGCACCAGACGGATCTTGCCTTCAGAGGTCATCACGCCGAGGCTGACGGTTTCTTCCAGCTCACTGGCCATCTGCTCCATGATCGGTTTGGCCAGCGACAGCACCTGAGTCAGCTTCGCGCCGCCCCAGCTGAAGCCATGCAGACGAAACATCTCGTTAAGCCGGTAGATGCCGCGATCGTTCTTAACCAGGTAGCCGCGCACGCACAGGGTACGCAGTAACCCCAGGGCACTGCTTTTCGGCAGGCTGAAGGTCTCGGAGATAGCGGCAAGGCTGGCTTCCCTTTCGTCCTCACTGAAATACTCCAGCAAATCCAGAACCCGGGCGGCCGAGCGAACGACATCATTCATAACCATTCCATATGTGTGCGGTTGTGCGTATATATGAACACTATACCTTTATCACGCCGGCAATGCATCCGCTGAGCCAATCGCCATCACCAGCGTCGCCTGCTATCCTGCGGGCAGGCAAAAAACAAAGGAAAAACAAGATGGCGGGACTGGTTTTACTGCCGGGCGTAATGTGTGACGCCGGATTACGGCAGGCAATGACCGACGAGCTGGCGGCGTTTGGTCCATTGGTATTTGGCGATCTGTCGCAGGATAGCTCGCTGGAGGCGATGGCGGCGCGGGTACTGCAACAGGCACCCGAACGCTTCACGCTGGTCGGCTTTTCGATGGGCGGATTTGTGGCGCGCGAAATGATCCGTCAGGCGCCAGAAAGGGTGGAAAAATTGATACTGATTGCCACCTCCAGCCAGCAGGACAGTGAACAGGCTCAGGCCTTTAAGGCGGCGACGGCGAAAACGCTGCAGTCTGCACGCGGCGCGTTTCGCGGTCTTGGCCATAAGGCCATTGCGCTGTCGCTCAGTGAAAAGCATGCCGGCGATGAAGGATTACAGCAGCAGGTGCTCGCCATGAGCCAGCGGATGGGAAGGGAAGCGTACTGTCGTCAGCTGCTGATGGCCCGCAACAGCGACACGGCACTTTTACCGCAGATAACCTGCCCAACCCTGGTGATTGCTGCAGCTGAAGATCGGATGCGGACGTTACGTGAATCCGAAGTGCTGCGCGATAACATTGCCGGTGCAACGCTTACCGTGATTGAAGATTCCGGCCATATGCTGCCGCTGGAACAGCCGCAAGCGCTGGCCACGGTGATGACGCGCTGGCTGACGGCGCATCCGCTATAAACATTTACCAAAAATAACGCAGATAATCGCTCAAATACTGTCGCGAAAGGGTAAATTAGCGGGGCATTTTGGCATTCCCGGGTAGAGATGGCATTAGATGAAAAGATGGTTACTGGCACCGGTTATCGTGCTGATGGCTTGGCAGGTTGCGGCGGCAGAACACCGCAGCGATCCTGAAGCGGTCAGCCAGAGTTTTTACAGTTGGTATCTGACAGCGTTAAGCAAAGATGAGAGTCCCATCGATGAGCACGATCCGCTGCTCAACACCTATGTGACGCCTGAGCTGCTGAGCAAAATCAATGTGCTGATCAAAAGTCCGGATGGCATGGACGATGATTTCTTCCTGCAGGATCAGGATTACAGCGATTCCTGGGTCGATCATGTCAGCGTCGGGCGCTTTACCCTGAACGGGCTTACCGCCACGGGCGACGTCACTCTGGGTAACGATCCCAACGATCAACAGCTGCTGGTGGTGACACTGCAAAAAAAAGGCGCGATCTGGAAGATCGATGACGTGGAAAAAGAAGAGAATAAGCAGCCCTGACCTCTGCACAGGGCTGGACCTTCCTGATATCAGGCGATGACCTGACTGAATTGCTCACGCAGCGTATCCAACAGATCGTACCGTTTACGGTACTCCGAACGCTTTTTACTGGCGATCTCTTCCAGCGGCTTCCTTGGGAAGCTCAGCGGCAACGAGTAGAGCTTGTTGCCTGACGGCTGGGCATTCAGCGTTTCCCAAAACTCGTTATAGCTGGCATGGAACAGGCTGCGTTTCTTCAGACGATAGCGCAGGCTGCGGAAGATGTGGCCATTGTCGCTGACCGCCTCAATTTTCGTCACGCCCGTCTCGGCACAGATAAGCGACAGGGTTTCCATTAACAGCCGTTTTGGAAACAGGCCATAGCACGCCTTGGTCGCTTCGCGGATCAGCTCATGCGGCGTATCGCGATGAGCACCCTGAATACCGCCAATCATCGCCACCTTCTCACCGTCGACCGTTGTCACTGCAAAGGTCAGCATCGCCAGCTGCACGCCATCCCGGCGGAACAGCAGGTTCACTTCACCTTCACGTTCGCACCGGCCGGTACAGGCCAGGGTGACGGTAAAGGTTTCGCCGTTTTTACCGGCAAAATTCACCAGCTCCACGCCCTGTTGGGTCAGCATCGCCTGGCGCAAGCGCAGGGAGGACAGCTGCTTCACATACTGGTAATGGCTGATGATGGCGTGGGTGCGCGCGGCCATCGGCATGCCATTATAAAGGTAAGGGCGGTGGATCTTGCTCGGCAGCGTGTGTTGGATCGGCAGAACCTCGCGCATCACCGGCTCTTCGGTGATCGCCGTCAGCATCTTGTGGGTGGCGACAGGCCAGGCCAGCGAGCGGAACAGATACTTGATGCGATACTCCGGGTCATACCACAACTTGCCCGGCTTAACTTTTCCGGAGATCAGTGACAGAAAAAAGGTCAGGCTGTTTTCCTGATGGGGAACGAGTGTGGTATCGGTCATGGTCGGCATTCCAGGGATGAAAATGACAGTCAACCATGATCACGCTCAACGTTTGGTAAACATCCTGGCCGCGAATGGCCCTGTTCGCAGTCGGTTGAAGCGGCGTTTAATTTGCTGACGACTTAAGGCAAATCAAGGTGATAAACGGCCCGCTAATGAGGCTATTGGACTCAAGCCCGGTTCACGGGTGCGCTTGTTCAGGCTGCCTGCGGGCTATAGCCTGCCTGCTTCTTTGCTCACTCTCCCACCAATCCCGCGGGTAAAGCTTCTTTCTCGGCTGGCCGCAAATGCGCGGTTTATTATGTCAAATCTGTGAAGCGCACCGTGTTTTTAGGACAATACCGCAGGCCGAATAGCGGTTACACCGCACTCTTTTACCAGGCACAGTCTCTAATTGTTCCGCTATAAGAATAATCGTTAATGATAATCACCCGCTTTTTGGACAGTGTACGGACGCTTCTTAATGGTAAAGGCGCGCTTTTTGAGACGGTTTTTATATTCTCAAACCAGCCTTAACTCAAATTTCCAGTTCATCTAAAGGTTAATATCGGCGAAAGGTAAGGGCGAACACATTAGAAAATCCGTGATTATGATTCCTTTGGCGAACGCTTCAGAGGCCTAAAGGGTGTAAATCTTAAGTGTTACTTTATGGTTTCTTACAGTATGACTGGCTCTGATCGTGACGGATGCACCATCAGGCGGGGTTTTAAGCCAAATTGGTGAGTAGCATATGAAATGCACTTTTGCCCAAAAGATGAAAACCATGAACCATTGATTAAAAGAGAATGTTAACGGAATTTGAAGGTGGGCGGGTGTTTTTTGACCTTCCGGTTAGCGAGGTTAATGTCAGGAAAGGCGCATTTATCTTTGGGTTCAAAGATAAATGCGCTCAGAAGGGATTGAAACAGATGGGTTTTTAGCTGGTGGTTAGTAAATATACAGCCTAACAGGGGACAATCCAGACAATTAACTCATCAAGAAAAAGCGTCTCCAGAAAATCGAACCGTACTTTTCAATTAGCATTGGGAATATTTTATTTTGGTCCTGCGTCTAATATAGAAACGTGCTGTGGATCTCAATTAATGGTTTTCAATGTTGTACGGGTAATGATACACGCTACGGCTAATATCCAGCAGGCGGCAACTGCGGCGAGTCCCGATATCAAAGGTATCCTGAAGGTAATTAACGGCCTGGCGCTTGTCATTGGTAGTAAAGAAGTTTTTAAGCACGCTTTGCAGCATCTCTTTGTCGGAGTTAAGGGTCTGCAGCTCGCGCTCCATGTTATGCACTTTCTCCTCCAGGTCTTTGATTTTACGGCCTTCTTCAGAAGATAAACCGGCAAATTTCTTCTTCCAGCTATAGAAGGTCGCTTCAGAGATACCCAGTTCGTCGCAGATCTCTTTCACCTTTACACCGCATTCCGATGCTTTAATGGCACTGGTGATTTGCTCTTCTGTATATCGTGACTTTCTCATAAATGCTCTTCCCTTTCTTAACAATAATGTGATGAGAACGACTGCAATAATTAGTGGATCTGATTATTCCAAAAATCACAGCAGTGTCGTTAAGTGCGCGATTTGAATGGCAGGGATTAAGTTAAGTGATTATGAAGAAATATCATCATGGGATTTCTCCTATTTTATTTCCAAACCCCTTAGTTAGCTTTCGATATGCAGGTTTTTGATATAAATTCGTCTCATGAAATCTTCAATGCCAACATGTGATTCAGAATACTCCCGCATGTGCAGCCTGAAATTTGTGCCATGATAATTAGCGCCAAAAAGTGACTTGTGAAAAGGTTTACATGAATTTAAGCGCGTAATTACCCTGGCTATTTTTCAGCGGTGAAGCGCTCAGACAAAAAAACGCATTTGATTGCGAGCGGATTAGGAATTGTCCGTATTATAAATTTTAGGTCCATTTTTATCGCCAGGTATATTGAGCGTTAATCTTTTCCGTTTTCGACATGGACGTGCCGAGTTATTGCAATAAGTGATTAGTTTTACAAAGGATGCTTCGATGAAACACAGCGCAATGTCAAACGCCATCTGGATGATGTCGGAAAAGGTCGTTTCCGTATTTGGAGTGATATTTGTCACATCCTATGTCGCAAAATCCTTTGGCCCCTCAATATTCGGGCAAATAGCATTTTCTGCATCACTTTTTTCAATTGTTCAGACTATCGCTATTTTCGGTACTGAAACCATTCTGTTTAAAAGTATCAGCAAAAGTGCGCCAAAAGGAATACGGCTGATGGCGGTGGCCAAACAGCTGAGAATGGTTTTGTTGTTAGTCTTATCTTTGCCGGTATTAATTTACGTCTGGCTGGAGATGCGGGAAAACTTTTTGGTTTTTGCGGTCGCGTCATTCTTGTCGGCAATGTTTGTTACGCAGGATATCTTCAGCGTTTACAACAATGCCCGGTTAGAGTCCCGGATGAACACGGTGGCGAATGCCACGGGAATGATCATCAGTTTTGGCATCAGCTTTCTGGTGGCCTGGTTCAAACTGAGTCCTTTGCTGCTGTCGTTTTCAATCGTGGCGGTCACGCTGGTGCCGTACATGATCAAGCGCAGCCGGTTCCTTCAGGCGAACACCATCAGCTCGCCGCCTAAGCGCAAGCACAGAAGCTATTTGCGCTACCTGTTACATGCGGGACTCCCGCTGGCCATCTCCAGCGTGTTCATCTCAATACAGGTTAAGCTGGCACAATTTTTCCTGGTAGGCGTGGGCTCAGCGCATGAGCTGGGGCTGTTTACCGCCGCCAACACTATCTCTGCTTCGTGGATTTTTATCCCGGTAGCGATCATTACATCCTGCTTTTCTGAGATCTTCAGGGAGCGTGCGGATGTGGCAGTAAAACTGGCCGCAAGGCTGAATGGCTATGTAATGGCAGTTTCCTTTTTGATGCTTCTTGTCGTCGCGCTGTTTGGCGAAAAGATCATCACTACCCTTTATGGGCATGACTACACACAATCAGGAAATCTCGTTACGTTATTGTCGTTAGCAACCTGCTTTTCGGCAATGGGAACAGTAGCTTACCGCTACATGGTGAAGGAAGGTGGTTTTAATTACCTGCTGGTCAAGATCGTGGTGCTGGTCGTAATTAGCGTGGCAACCAACTGGTTCTTCATCCGTTTCTGGGGATTAACAGGCGCAGCCTGGAGCGTTCTGGTCACCGAACTGCTCTCCCTGACCGTAATGAATTATTTCTTTAAGAATGCCGTCATTCTTAAAATACAGCTTTCCTCACTTAACTACAAAACATACAAATGAGGTAAAAAATGTTAAAACTCAAAGCAGAATTGAGAAAAGGCGTCTTATACCTGCTCAAGAAAATGCCATGGTCTTATCAGGACCGAGTTTACTATTTTCACACTTTTAAGCGGTTACCTAACATTCGCCAGCCGAAACTGTTTAATGAGAAAATTCTGTACCGCAAATTCGTCACTGGCGACTATGTTCGTTATGGGAATCTTTCGGATAAAGTTTTAGTGCGCGATTACATAGCAAAAACAATTGGTGAAGAGTATTTAATTCCTTTGCTGCATGAAACGGCCGATCCGATTTCATTGCTGGGGCTTAAATCCTTAAAAAACACCGTTATTAAACCGAACCACGGTTCTGGTATGGTAGAAATCTTTCTTGAAGAACCAGACTGTATTCAAAAACAGTTGCTGGTGCGCCGCTGTGAAGAGTGGTTGCGCTGTGATTTCTCGCATCAGTCGCGGGAAATTCATTATCGCTACATTAAGCCGCGCATTCTGGTGGAAGAGTATGTTGGTGATGGCAAGTTTGCCGCCATCGATTACAAATTCCACATGTTCAACAAGAAAGACGGCAACTTTGAGTACGTGCTGCAGATCATCTACAACCGCTGTGGCAACTCACCGCTGTCGATGAACTTCTACGTCAACAACCTGGAGCAGTGCTTCTACAAGATCCGCGATACCGGACTGGATATCAGCGGGGATATGGAAACGTTGAAGAAGGCGCTGGAGCTGAGCAAAAAGCTGGCCAGTGACTTCGACTATGTTCGCGTTGACTGGTACATCAGCGAAGGGCAAATCTTCTTTGGTGAGCTGACCTTTACGCCAGGTGCCGGCATGGTGACCGGGCTGGATATGGGCCTGGATAAGATGATGGGTGATATGTGGTTGCAGGAACACAAAGCAGCCGTATTGCCAGCAACGTCAGGAAGCGTTACGCCGCTGCCGGTGGCCTTTAAGAAGTTTTGATTGAGCCGAATACAATAACGAGCCGCTGACTCTCTGAGTCAGCGGCTCGTTTGTTTTCAGGGCATAGGATAATCAGTTGGGGTGTGGCTCATCACGTCGATAAACACATCTTTGGTGATGTGCCAGAAGTTATGCAGGTTATCCATACTCAGAGTGATACCTAACAGCCCGGTAACGAACCAGCATGACATGCCGATACCCACGCCGGTGAAGACAAAGGCAATGCCTTTGTGGCTGGCCTGACGGCACTTCACGTTAAAGGTGCTGGCAATAAACATCATTACTGCACTAACCAGTTCCCATCTCATCAATACCAGGCTAGCGGTTAAGGTACCCATATCGTTCAAACTCCGAGATTTACTGCCCTGACAAGAGGCGGTGTCATCACCGATCCAGACGAAAAGTTGCCAGGTTGCTTTTCACTTGAACGGACATAACAGGTCACAGAAGTGTGATGACGGTCACATTATATCACTCGATTTTAAAATTTGAACAAAATTTAGGCCTGGTATGGTAGTTTTTTGTCAGTGGAACATTAAGCCTTTTATTAACTGAGGTTTACCGATTTAATTCCAAAATATGGGGAATAATCCGTATAGGGAAAGAATGAAAACCGTCTTACAGGCTATATTACTGCGCATAATTCCTTATATTTTGGAAAATAATTACTCTCCGATATCAATTTTATCTTTAATTTAAGGCAGTTAGCTTTATTTTGAGACGACAAATGACAATTAAACTCATTATAAATGATTAGCCCGATCGTCCGGTTCCACCTCTTATTTTCAACGGCACTGATGAAAACTCAGCAAAAACAGGTGCTTGATATTGCTAGCAATTAACGGGGTTGTTCCATACTTAAACCTTACTTAGCTTTTATTTGACGCGACTTAAGTCAAATTTCCTCTTTGAGATGAATCTGACCTCTTAAAAGTTGTACAACCCGCCAATGGGTTGTAGGATTTTTCATGGTAAAAATCCTTATAACTCATTCCCTTCCATTTCCACAGGGCGGGATCTCTACACCTCAAATACAGCTCACGCCATATTCGCTAAAGCGAAATGCGGTAACGGAGCAATAAAAACAATAAAGGAGGCTTTGTGTTTTCGACTGACGCAAAACAGCGCCCGCTGACGCCTGATGACGTGGCGATCCTGAGTAGCCACTACGTGTTACGGGTCCAGCACAACCAACAGGGCCACATTACCTCTGTGGAAGCACTCCGTGCACAAGGCTAATTCTACGGCTAAAAAACCGCTGCTGACCTTACGCAAAAGTCTGCAACGCATTCATCTGGTGATCATCGTGGTGTCGCTGTTGTTCAGCGGCATCTCGCTGTCGGTGCTGTCGATGTTTGCCCTGCGCAGCTATGCGGAAAACAATCTCCAGCTGGTGGCCACCACCCTCGGCTACAGCGTGCAGCCGGCGGTGCTGGCGGGCGATGCGGATGCGGCTAACGACATCGTGCGGCAAATCGGGGCGAAGGCGGAGTTTGGCCACGCCAGAATTGTCGATGCCCGTAATCGCCTGCTGGTGAACTGGCCTCCATCCGGGGCGCAACATCATCAGGGCGCCGGGGAGCTGGTCACCCACTGGATTTTCCCGCAGCCTGCCAACGTGCCAATCGTGCACAACGGCAAGGTGATTGGACAGGTGTGGTTGAGCGGTGATGCCAGCCGGGTGCTGCATTATCTTAGCCAGGCGTTGAAGTGGCTGAGCGGCAGCCTGCTGGTGACCGCGCTGCTGGCCTCGTGCCTGTCCAACCGCATGCACGCGGGGATCCTCAGCGGGCTGCAAAATATTGCCTCAGTGGCGCACGACGTACGCCGACGGCGCGCCTTCTCGCTGCGGGTGCCGTCATCGTCGATTGCCGAGCTGAACAAGCTAAGCGGGGATTTCAACAGCCTGCTGGATGAGCTGTCAGACTGGCAGACCCATCTGCAGCGCGAAAACGACTCGCTGGCCCATCAGGCACGCCATGATGCGCTGACCGATTTGCCTAACCGGACAGCGTTTGAGCAGGCGTTGCACACGCTGATGAACAATCCGCAAACCGCCGATCGGGTGGCGGTGCTGTTTATCGATGTTGACCGCTTTAAAGAGGTGAACGATACCTATGGTCACGCTGCCGGGGACAACGTGCTGACGGAAACGGCACATCGCCTGCGTGGCAGGTTGAGGAAAGATGATTTAGTGGCGCGTCTGGGCGGTGATGAGTTTGCGGTGCTGTTGGCGGGCATCGAAAACGGTGAGCAGGCGGCCAGAATGGCTGAAAACGTCATCGAAGCGATGCGCGAGCCAATCAGGCTGACCGACGGCAAGACGGTGGCGCAATCGCTGAGTATTGGCGTGGCGCTGGCCAAAAATCACCGCACCGGCGAGGCGATGATTGCCCAGGCCGATGCGGCGATGTACCACATCAAGGAACTGGGCGGCGGCTGGTACTTCTCCCCGTCATTCTGGGGACAGGATCCGCAGGCCGCGCCAAAGATGCGTAACCGGGCCTAGTTGCAGGCCGGGCTGTTGCTGTCCTGCTGCACTTTGCCGTAAGCGGAGCTGGCAAAGTCGCTGCAGTCGAAGCTGTAGCTCACCTGGCGGGTCAGCGACTGACGGCGCATGGTGTGACGGTAGGCAGTCGGCGTCTGCGAGAACTGGCGGCGGAACACGCGGGAGAAGGTCTGCTGCGAGTCGTAACCGTACTGCATGGCAATATCAAAAACCGGGCGCTGGGTCTGACTCAGCGCTTCGGCCGCCAGCGTCAGCCGACGCTCACGAATATAGCCGCCCAACGTCTGTTTGGTGACGGTGCGGAACATCCGCTGCAAATGCCACTTCGAATAGCCCGATTTCGCGGCCACTTCATCAATCGACAGGGTTTTATCCAGGTTGGTTTCAATCCAGTCGGTAAGGGTGTGGATGATGTCGTCATGCATGCTGCTCTTCTCCCTGGCGAAATAATTTCTGGTCGTCTTCTCAATGGCTGCTGAGTATAATTCCTCAAGTTAACTTGAGGTAAAGAGCTAAGTGAAAAAAAGTCGCAACTGCCCCAACAAGCGAGAACTGACCCCAGGCGACGTAGCGCAACGCTGCGGCGTGGCGGTCTCTGCGCTGCACTTCTATGAAAGCAAAGGGTTAATCACCAGCTTCCGCAATGCCGGTAACCAGCGGCGCTATCACCGCGACGTGCTGCGCCGGGTAGCGATCGTGAAAATTGCGCAGCGCATCGGTATTCCGTTGGCCACCATTGGTGACCATCTGATGCAGCTGCCGGCGGGAAACCGCATGTCGCCGAAAGAGTGGAAGGTGCTGACCGAGAAATGGCGCGAGGAGTTGGATCGGCGCATCGAAACCTTAACCCGGCTGCGTGACGATCTGGACGGTTGCATTGGCTGCGGCTGTTTGTCGATGCAGGATTGCCCGCTGCGCAACCCGGACGACAGGCTGAGCGAGCGCGGCACCGGCGCAATCCTGCTGGAGTCTTAGCGGAAGTGAGCGGCATCAGGCTGTGGCGGAGGGTCTATACTGATAACTCTTCGTATAACACAAGGTTAGAGCATGATCACCGTTCACCATCTGAATAACTCCCGATCGCAGCGTGTGCTCTGGATGCTGGAAGAGCTGGAAGTGCCTTACCAGATCAAACGCTATCAGCGTGAGAGCACCATGCTGGCCCCGGACGCGCTGAAAAAAGTGCATCCGCTGGGTAAATCCCCGGTCATCACCGACGAAAATCGCGTGATTGCCGAATCCGGCGCGATCCTTGAATACCTCGCCGAGCGTTATGACGCAGAAAATCGCCTGAAACTAAATGATGAGGACGAGCGCCTGCAGTCTCGTTACTGGCTGCATTATGCCGAAGGGTCGTTAATGCCGCTGCTGGTGATGAAGCTGATCTTCAGCCGGATGGGCAAGCCGCCGGTGCCGTGGCTGCTGCGTCCCATTGGCAATGCCTTTGGTAAGGGCGTGCAGAAAGGCTATCTGGATAAACAGCTGGCGACCCATCGCGAATTTATCGAACAGCATCTGGCCAGCCACGCGTGGTTTGCCGGCGAGCAGTTCAGCATTGCCGACGTGCAGATGAGCTTCCCGATCCAGGCGCTGACCGCGCGAGGCGGTGCCGCCAACTCCCCGGCCATCCAGGCCTGGCTTGCGAAAGTGCAAAACCGTGCCGCCTGGCAGCGTGCCCTGCAACAGGGTGGTGAAGTGAAGCTCGACTGAATGGATTTCTGCCTGAAATGCCCCTGCGTTTCAGGTTGCTGCAAATATAGGTGCGATCAGGAGTTGATAATGCACTGATAAAGGCTGGATAATCGTTTGCCTTTAAAATAGTGCGGCTTAATGCGTGACGTAGTAAACGTTTGCCTTTTTTCCGACCGTTGCCCGGCTAACGGGTTTTCGCGGTCTGTGAACAGTGCGTCCTGGGATGGTGAAACGTTGAATCAGTCAGCTTCATGCGTCACGCATCAATAACTCATAAGAAATCTCAGGGGATTTTTCACTATGTCGACTCCTTCTCATCAGCCCGGCGGTTCGCTGGACAGCTGGTTTAACATTTCTGCGCGCGGCAGTTCGGTCCGTCAGGAAATTCTGGCGGGCCTGACCACCTTCCTTGCCATGGTTTATTCGGTGATCGTGGTGCCGTCTATGCTCGGCAAAGCCGGTTTTCCGCCGACGGCGGTCTTCGTCTCCACCTGTCTGGTAGCGGGCTTCGGATCGCTGATCATGGGCCTGTGGGCCAATCTACCGATGGCGATTGGTTGTGCAATCTCACTGACCGCCTTTACCGCCTTCAGCCTGGTATTGGGACAGCATATCAGCGTGCCGGTGGCGCTGGGTGCGGTGTTCCTGATGGGGATCCTGTTCACCATCATCTCCGCTACCGGCATCCGTTCGTGGATCCTGCGTAATCTGCCGATGGGCGTGGCGCACGGCACGGGCGTTGGGATTGGCCTGTTCCTGCTGCTGATCGCCGCGGACGGCGTTGGCCTGGTGGTCAAAAACCCTGCGCCGGGCTTGCCTGTGGCGCTCGGTGATTTCGCCTCGTTCCCGGTGATGATGTCGATGGTTGGCCTGGCGGCAATTTTCGGTCTGGAAAAGCTACGCGTGCCGGGCGGCATTCTGCTGACCATTATCGCCATTTCCATTCTCGGGCTGATTTTTGATCCGGCGGTGAAGTACCAGGGGCTGTTTGCCATGCCAAGCCTGAATGATGCCAATGGTCATTCGCTGGTGTTCAGCCTGGACATTCTGGGTGCGCTGAAGCCTGCGGTACTGCCAAGCGTGCTGGCGCTGGTGATGACTGCGGTGTTCGACGCCACCGGCACCATCCGTGCCGTTGCCGGGCAGGCTAACCTGCTGGACAAAGACAATCAGATCATCAACGGCGGCAAGGCACTGACCACCGACTCGGTCAGCAGCATCTTCGCCGGTCTGGTGGGCGCATCGCCTGCGGCGGTGTATATCGAATCGGCGGCCGGAACGGCGGCGGGCGGCAAAACCGGCCTGACGGCAATCGTCGTCGGCCTGCTGTTCCTGGTGATCCTGTTCCTGTCGCCGCTGGCCTATCTGGTGCCGGGTTATGCCACGGCACCGGCGCTGATGTATGTCGGCCTGCTGATGTTGAGCAACGTATCAAAAATCAATTTTGACGATTTTGTTGATGCGATGTCCGGCCTGCTGGCCGCGGTGTTTATCGTGCTGACCTGTAATATCGTGACCGGCATCATGCTGGGCTTCGGTTCACTGGTGATTGGCCGTATTTTTGCGGGCGAATGGCGCAAGCTGAACGCTGGCACGGTGATTATCGCGGTGGCGCTGGTGGCATTCTATGCCGGCGGCTGGGCGATCTAAACCGTCAGGGGCCGCCCGTCGGCCCCTGATTTTAGCCTTTAAATGCATTAATCCCCCGATAGCGCACTTCCTGTTTTTAAACCCACCGCATTTTTGTTTTACTATTCTCTCAGGTCGATCGTTCCGACTGGCATTTGTGTATTTCGCAGGAAGACAGATAAGGACAACATGGAAATCTTCTTTACCATCCTCATTTTGACGCTGATGGTGTCGCTCTCAGGCGTCGCTGCCCGCATCATTCCGTTTCAAATCCCGCTGCCGCTGGTGCAGATCGCCATGGGTGCCTTGCTCGCCTGGCCGACGTTTGGTTTGCACGTCGACTTCGATCCCGAGCTGTTCCTGGTGCTGTTTATCCCGCCGCTGCTGTTTGCCGATGGCTGGAAAACCCCGACCAGTGAGTTTCTGAACCACGGCCGCGAAATTATCGGGCTGGCGCTGGTGCTGGTGTTGATCACCGTGGTCGGGATTGGCTATCTGATTTACTGGCTGGTGCCGGGCATTCCTTTGCTGGCGGCCTTTGCGCTGGCAGCGGTGCTGTCACCGACCGATGCCGTGGCGTTGTCCGGCATTGTCGGGGAAGGGCGCATCCCGAAGAAAATCATGGCGATTTTGCAGGGCGAGGCGTTGATGAACGATGCCTCTGGCCTGGTGTCGCTGAAGTTTGCCGTCGCGGTCGCGATGGGCACCATGGTGTTTACCGTCTCCGGGGCCACCATCGAGTTCCTGAAGGTCGCCATTGGCGGGCTGTTAGCCGGTATCGCCATCTGCTGGCTGTACGGTAAATCGCTGCGTCTGCTCAGCCGCTGGAGCGGTGATGACCCGGCGACGCAAACCGTGCTGCTGTTGCTGTTGCCGTTTGCCTCTTACCTGATCGCCGAACATATCGGCGTGTCCGGGATCCTGGCGGCGGTGGCGGCGGGGATGACCATTTCCCGTTCCGGCATTATCCGTCAGGCACCGCTGGCGATGCGTCTGCGTGCTAACAGCGTCTGGCAGATGCTGGAATTCGTGTTTAACGGCATGGTGTTCCTGATGTTGGGCCTGCAGCTACCGGACATCCTCACCAACTCGATGAATCTGGCTGAAGCCGATCCTAACGTCGATTTCTGGATGCTGGCGCTGTCGGTGGTGCTGATTTACGCCGCGCTGATGATCGTGCGCTTTAGCTGGTTGTGGGCGATGCAGCAGATCAGCAAGCGCCTGCTGAAGAAGAAGCCGATGGAGTTTACCAGTTACTCAACGCGTGAGCTGCTGATTGCCTCGTTTGCCGGCGTGCGCGGAGCGATCACTCTGGCCGGTGTGCTGTCGATTCCGCTGTTCCTGACCAATGGCGATGCCTTCCCGGCACGTTACGAGCTGGTGTTCCTGGCGACGGGCGTGATTCTGTTCTCGCTGCTGGTGGGTGTGATTCTGCTGCCATTATTGCTGCGTGGCATTGAAGGGATGGATAAAACCGCCCATCGTCATGAAGTGCAGATGGCGCGGGCAGTGATGGCCGGCACGGCGATTGAAAGTCTGCACAAGATGGAAGAGCGTCTGGCCGCCGATACCGAAGAGAACATCGATCCGGAGCTGGTAAAAGAGGTCAGTTCGCGCGTGACCGGCAACCTGCGCCGCCGCGTCGACGGCAAAGAGGATTTGGAGCGCGCGCTGTACGCCGAGAATCTGGAGCGCCGCTTCCGCCTGACGGCACTGCGGGCCGAGCGAGGCGAGCTGTATCACCTGCGCGCCACGCAGAAAATCAGCAACGAAACCATGCAGAAATTGCTGCACGATCTCGACCTGCTGGAAACGCTGCTGATCGAGAAAGAAGAGTAAATAGCGCAGGTCGTCTGGATGACTTTCGCCTGCTAGCGTGAGTCGTCTGGATGTGCTGGTGGCAGGGTGAGTGTGGGCTTTTGCTGTTAGCGCGCAGGTCGTCTGGGTGTGCTGGTGATTTGCTCAGGGAGAGAGGGGTGAACGCAAAGTCGCCGTAAACCCATCCCTGGGGGCTCAGCGGCGACATCCCTGTCGCCGATGCTTTGCTTATCACCCCTCGCACCCTTCCCCTCAAGCTTCAGCGTTGAATGGTCGATTGTGGACACACACGTCAAACCCATTTTTTTTGACCTGTGTGTCCACCGCCTTAATCCAAAACGTCAGTGTTAGTGGGTGGCGGCATAGAGCACGTTAGCCGGGTGTCTGCGGCAGGGATGCCGCAGCCAAGCCTCCAGGGATGGATTTACGGCGTCCCGGAAAACGTGCTCTATGCTGACGCCTTACCCCCGAAGCTGGTTTTGCCCTTCACTCTTTCAACCTCCCAACCGACAGCGTCGGGGCCTGGCCCGGCCAGAACTCGCGACAACAGGCAATCCATGCCTGCGCGCTTTTCGACAGATAGCTGCCTTCCCGCCAGATTAACCCCAGCTTCCACACCAAATCCGACTCTAACGGTAGCCACAGCAGATGCTTCTTATCCAGACGCTGGCAAATCGGCTCGGGCAGGATCGCCACGCCCATGCCCGCCTGCACCATCGCCGCCAGAAAATCCCACTGACCGCTGCGCACCGCGATCTGTGGCGCAAAACCGCTGTTTTGAAACGCCTTCATTAACTGCCGGTTTAACGAAAACTCCTCGTTATAAATCAGGATCGGATGCCCGGCTAACTCCGCAATCGGAATATGCGTGCGCCGCAACCATTCGCTGGTGCGCGGCACCAATACGCATAACGGATGACTCATCAACGGCAGCGAATTGAGCGGCAAATCATCGGCCACCGGCAATGCGGTCAACGCGATATCCAACGTGCCGGACAACACCGCCTGCTGCACGGTGAGGCCGCCAAATTCGGAAATCTTCAGCTCCACGCCGGGATAACGGTGACGGAAGGCCGAAATCGAACCGGCAATCTGCATCCCGACCATCGGCGGGATCCCCAGCCTCAGCTCGCCGGTTTTTAAATCATTGATATCGGTGATTTCCGCTTCCAGCTGCTTAAACTCCTGCAGGATGGTCAGCCCGCGCTGATAAACCGCCTGCCCGGTATCGGTCAGATGCAGCTTGCGACCTTCGCGGATCAGCAACGTGCAGCCCAACTCATCTTCCAGCTGGCGCAGCATCTTACTGATGGTCGGCTGGGTGACAAACAGCTGCTCCGCCGCGCGGGTAAAGCTTTGCTGGCGGACCACTTCGACAAAATAACGCAGGGCTCGGACGTCCATAAACATTCCTGAATGGCATAGTTTGAATAATATTAAGTCATTTTTTTCACTCTTTGTTACCGATTTATACTACCCACTCGCAATCTCGGGGAGAGGTCATTATGGCGTTAGCATTACATCCGCAAAGAACGGGCTGGCTGCAACGTGTTCAGGTGCCATTACAGGTGGCGCTGTATATCGGATTCTTTTTAGTGGCTGAGCAACTGGTGGACTGGCTCCACCTGCCGCTGCCGGCCAATATCGTCGGCATGCTGCTGTTGCTGGCGCTGATTATGCTGCGCGTGCTGCCGCTGGACTGGGTTAAAGCCGGCTCCCGCTGGCTGCTGGCGGAAATGCTGCTGTTCTTTGTGCCGGCGGTGGTGGCGGTGGTCAACTACTCGCAACTGCTGCGCGTCGAAGGCTGGCGCATCATGCTGGTGATCGGCATCAGTACGCTGCTGGTGCTTGCAACTACCGCGCTGGTGGTCGATCGCGTTTATCGCTTCGAAATCTGGCTGGCGGAACGCAAACAGGCGCGCAACCATGAATGATCTGCGGGTCAGCGTACTCTGTCTGATCGCCACGCTGACGATCTACTTCCTCAACAAACGGCTGTATCGCCGCTGGCATAAACTGCTGATGATGCCGCTGGTGATGACGCCGATGGTGCTGGTGGCGCTGCTGGTGATCACCCATATCTCCTGGCAGAACTATATCGGCGAAAGCCACTGGCTGCTGTGGCTGCTCGGCCCGGCAACGCTGGCCTTTGCCGTGCCGGTGTATGAAAACCTGGCGATAATCCGCCGCCACTGGATGTCGCTGAGCGCCGGGGTGATCACCGCCACCTCGGTTGCCGTGTTCAGCTCGGTGTGGCTGGCGCGCATGTTAACGCTGCCGGAAGCCATCCAGCGCAGCCTGGCGGTGCGCTCGATCACCACGCCTTTTGCGCTGGCCGCAGCGAAACAGCTCGGTGGACAGCCGGACCTGGTGGCGCTGTTTGTGGTGATCACCGGGGTGTTTGGTATGGCAGTGGGCGACGTGCTGTTTATCCGTCTGGCGGTGAAACAGGGCATGGCGAAAGGGGCCGGATTTGGCGCGGCGTCGCACGGTGCCGGCACCGCCCGCGCCTATGAAATCGGCCAGGAAGAGGGCGTGGTATCAAGCCTGGTGATGATGCTGTCTGGCGTAGTGACGGTGATTATCGCCCCGGCGATTGGCCATTTGCTGTGGGCCACGGTCTGACAGACACATCCTGTTACTGCTGTTTTGTAATGTTAACTAAATTCTGCGTTCTGTCAGTGATGTCTCATAGGAATACGCTGGCAGTTGGTTTACTCTGCGAGGCCGCCCGTACAGGGTGTGAGTAAATTCATCAGGAGAATAAAAAATGAAAGCAGTGGCAACTACCGCAGGCGCACTGGCGCTTCTGGCGCTGGCAGGATCCGCGCAGGCAATCGATGGCGGCGTTGACGTCGGTCGTGATTACACCAACCTGCATTTGGGTCTGGGCACCGATTCCCCAGGATTTGCGCTTTCAGGTGACTGGCTGCGTAGCGATCATGATGGCAACGTTGAGAGCCTGGGTCTGGGTTATAACGTCGCGATTGGCGATGTGTTCCTGTCGCCTGGCGCGAAAGTGATGTCGACCAACCCCACTGACAGCAAAGATGGCTATGCCGTTGCCGTCGGTGCTGGCGTGAAGGTGCCGGTCACCCACATGTTCAACGTATTTGGTGAGTACTACTACTCGCCGGACGCGTTCTCCAGCCATATCGACAACTACCAGGAAGCCTCTGGCGGCGTGAGCTTCCAGCCAATCTCGCTGGTTGACGTGCGCGTGGGCTATAAGTACATGACCATGAACGGCAAAGACGGTCGTAAAGACAACGTCATTGCTGATGGTCCTTATGTCGGTGCGTCAGTTCACTTCTGATGCGCAAGGGCGGATCGTTCGATCCGCCCCTCAACGCCCGTTTAGTGTGATTTCCCGCCTTCAATCCCGACACCCGTCTGTGAACGTACAAACTGTGCCTGGAAGCGCTTACGCTCCTCTGCGCCCGATGCCGAACTGTCGGTGATCGAGAACAGCCAGGTGCCGATAAAGGCCGCTAACATCGAGAACAGCGCCGGATACTCATACGGGAAGATCGCTTTGGCATTGCCCAGCACCTGAACCCAGATTGTCGGGCCCAGCACCATCAGCATCACCGCCGTAATCAGCCCCAGCCAGCCGCCAATCATCGCGCCGCGCGTGGTCAGTTTCGACCAGTACATCGACAGCAGGATAATCGGGAAGTTACAGCTCGCCGCGATAGAGAACGCCAGCCCGACCATAAAGGCGATGTTCTGCTTCTCGAACATAATCCCCAGCGCGATGGCGACAAAGCCCAGCAGCACCACGGTAATTTTCGATACCCGCAGCTCCTGCAGCTCGGTGGCCTGGCCTTTGCGGAACACGCTGGCATACAGGTCATGAGAGACCGCCGAAGCGCCCGCCAGGGTCAGACCGGCGACCACCGCCAGAATGGTGGCAAAGGCCACGGCAGAGATAAAGCCGAGGAACAGGCTGCCGCCAACCGCATCCGCCAGATGCACCGCCGCCATATTGTTGCCGCCGATCAGCACGCCGCTGGCATCCTTAAACGCCGGATTCGCGCCGACCAGCAAGATCGCACCAAAGCCGATAATAAAGGTCAGGAAGTAGAAATAGCCCATAAAGCCGGTGGCGTAGAACACGCTTTTGCGCGCTTCACGGGCATCGCTGACGGTGAAGAAACGCATCAAAATATGTGGCAGGCCAGCGGTACCAAACATCAGTCCCAGCCCCAACGACAGCGCGGAGATGGGGTCGTGAACCAGCCCGCCAGGACGCATAATTTCAACGCCTTTCGGGTGCACCGCCATCGCCTGGGTAAACAGGTTATTGAAGCTGAAGCCGACGGTTTTCATCACCATAAACGCCATAAACGACGCGCCGAACAGCAGCAGCACGGCTTTGATGATCTGCACCCAGGTGGTGGCCAGCATGCCGCCGAACAACACATACATCACCATCAAAATCCCGACCAGCACCACCGCAACATGATAATCCAGGCCGAACAGCAGCTGGATCAGCTTGCCTGCGCCCACCATCTGCGCAATCAGATACAGCGCCACCACCACCAGTGAACCACAGGCGGACAGCGTGCGGATCGGCATCTGTTTCAGACGATAGGACGCCACGTCCGCGAAGGTATAGCGCCCCAGGTTACGCAGACGCTCGGCAATCAGGAACAGGATGATCGGCCAGCCGACAAGGAATCCCAGCGAATAGATCAGCCCGTCATACCCGGAGGTATAAACCAGCGCGGAAATACCCAAAAATGACGCGGCGGACATAAAGTCACCGGCCATCGCCAGCCCGTTCTGGAAGCCGGTAATATTGCCGCCGGCGGTATAATAATCGCTGCGCGAGCGGGTACGTTTCGACGCCCAGTAGGTAATCCCCAGCGTAAAGGCGACAAAAATCAGGAACATCACGATCGCTTCGTAATTGGTGGGCTGCTTTTGCACCGCACCGGTGATCGCGTCCGCCGCCAGGGCAGAGAACGGCAGCAGCGCCGCCAGACAGAGCAATAAACGAGGGCGCTTCATCCTTTCACCTCTTTCAGCAGTTCACGGGTTAAGCGGTCGAATTCACCGTTGGCGCGCCAGACGTAGACGCCGGTCAGCAGGAAAGAGATCACGATCAGGCCAATACCAATGGGAATACCACGGGTCACGTTGGTACCGGCATGCAGAGGCGCGCCCAGCCAGCCAGGCGCAAAGGCAATTAACAGAATAAAACCGACGTACAGGATGAGCATGATGACGGAGAGCAGAGTGGCAAAGGCCTGGCGTTTTCTCACCAGTTCTTTAAAGCGTGCACTCTTTTCTATCCGTTGATAAATAAGTTCATTCATCACAGAGTCTCCAGAGGTATAAGTACAGGGTTTATTTTTTTAAAAAGGGTAATGGTCAGTGAAAGGAATAATGGGCAGCGTTATTAACGACTTTTTATTACGCTGCCCATCAATAAAGGAAATCTATTAACCGGACTTAAGGCATCTTAATAGACTGTTTCTCTTCAAGTAGTTTTTCTACCACGCCAGGATCGGCCAGGGTTGAGGTATCGCCAAGATTGCTGGTATCGCCGGAGGCAATTTTGCGCAGGATACGGCGCATAATTTTCCCCGAGCGGGTTTTTGGCAGTGAATCCGTCCAGTGCAAGACGTCCGGCGTGGCAATCGGGCCAATCTCTTTACGCACCCAGTTACGCACTTCGGCATACAGCTCTGCTGACGGTTCTTCACCGCTGTTCAGGGTGATATAGGCATAAATCGCCTGGCCTTTAATGCTGTGCTGAATACCGACCACTGCCGCTTCGGCAATTTTCGGATGCGACACCAGCGCCGACTCAATCTCTGCCGTGCCCAGGCGGTGGCCTGAGACGTTCAGCACGTCATCCACGCGGCCGGTGATCCAGTAGTAGCCATCTTCATCGCGACGGGCACCGTCTCCGCTGAAGTACATGTTCTTAAAGGTGGAGAAGTAGGTCTGTTCAAAGCGATCGTGATCGCCGTACAGCGTACGCGCCTGGCCCGGCCAGGAGTCGACAATCACCAGATTGCCTTCGCCCGCGCCTTCCTGCGGATTGCCTTCGTTGTCCACCAGTGCCGGCTGCACGCCGAAGAACGGCTTGGTGGCCGAACCGGCTTTCAGCTCGGTGGCACCCGGCAGCGGGGTGATCATAAAGCCGCCGGTTTCGGTCTGCCACCAGGTATCGACGATCGGGCAACGGCCGTCGCCAATCTTGTTGTAATACCATTCCCAGGCTTCCGGGTTAATCGGCTCGCCGACCGAACCCATAATGCGCAGGCTGCTGCGATCGGTGCCTGCAATCGCCTTATCGCCTTCGGCCATCAGGGCGCGAATGGCGGTCGGCGCGGTGTACAGCAGGGTGACCTTATGCTTATCGACCACTTCGGCCATCCGGCTGGGTTTCGGCCAGTTTGGCACCCCTTCAAACATCAGCGTGGTGGCGCCACAGGCTAACGGGCCATACAGCAGATAGCTGTGCCCGGTGATCCAGCCAACGTCAGCGGTACACCAGTAGACGTCATCCGGATGATAATCAAAGACATATTTGAAGGTGGTCGCCGCATACACCAGATAGCCGCCGGTGGTATGCAGCACGCCTTTCGGCTTGCCGGTGGAGCCGGAGGTATAAAGGATAAACAGCGGATCTTCCGCGTTCATCTCTTCGGGCTGATGGTGGGCGCTGGCTTTGTTGACCAGCTCGTGCCACCAGAGATCGCGACCATTTTCCCAGGCCACCTCTTTGCCGGTGCGGCGAAACACCACCACGTTGGCGATCGATGTCACTCCAGGATTGGCCAGCGCATCGTCGACGTTTTTCTTTAGCGGGATTGAACGACCGGCGCGCACGCCTTCATCGGCGGTGACCACCAGACGGGCGTTGGAGTCGATAATACGGCCGGCAACGGCTTCCGGTGAGAAGCCGCCAAAAATAACCGAATGCACCGCGCCAATGCGGGCGCAGGCGAGCATGGCAACGGCCGCTTCAGGCACCATTGGCATATAAATAGCCACCACATCGCCGCGCTTCACGCCGAGTTCCAGCAGCACGTTGGCAAAGCGACAGACTTCCCGGTGTAACTCGCGGAAGGTCAGGGTTTTGCTTTCACTGGCATCATCGCCTTCCCAGATAATTGCCGGATGGTCACCGCGGCTGTGCAGATGGCGATCGAGACAGTTGGCCGCCAGGTTCAGCGTGCCGTCTTCAAACCAGCGAATATCGATATTGCCCGGCGCGAACGAGGTGTTCTTCACCGCGGTATAGGGTTTGATCCAGTCGAGAATTTTACCTTCCTGGCCCCAAAAGGCATCGGGGTCCTGCACGGACTGCTGGTACATGGACTCATACTGCTGGGCATTAATCAGGGTGTTTTCCGCAATATTGGCGGGAACAGGATGTCGGTGTTGTTGGCTCATGGCTATTCTCCTTGAAGATGTTAATGATATGTCAATCAAAGGTTAATTGAAGCGAGCCGGGGAGTTTTGTTTGCTTTTTGCGCCACAGATCACGTCATAACAACAGGTAATGAAAAGCGCGAAAACGGCCGCCGGAGACGCGAAATTTGCCTTTATTTCCGTCGGTCAAAACGCCGACGCGGGCCGCTGGGCTGAGTGAAAAGTAGACAACCGAACCGCAGGGCTATTTCAGGTCACAGCACGATATTGCATAGATATGCTTTATCTGTAACAAATATTGCCAAGTATAACAATGGCTTAGTTTATGTGGGGCTGTTTCAGAGCTTTATCCTGTCCGCAGGCCATAAAGTAGCCACATCTCGCCGAGGGTTGCAATTTACCCAGTGAAAATGGTACTTATCACGCGCCTGAAATTCAGGTTTCAACCATCCATCATCCGCGAATTAGCCGACTTCGGCCTACTCCCCTTGAGAGTGATTCATTCCGCCAACTGCGCGCGGAGACCGGGTTTTGTTAAGGAAAAAGACAAGTTATGAAAGTAAAATTCAGCCTTGCCTGGCAAATAGTGACGGCGTTAGTACTGGGGATCATCGTCGGCGCTATATTGCATAATCAGCCATCCGAACGTGAATGGTTAATCACCAACATTCTCAGCCCGGCCGGTGACATCTTTATTCACCTGATCAAAATGATCGTCGTGCCGATCGTCATCTCTACGCTGATTGTCGGTATTGCCGGCGTCGGTGATGCAAAAAAACTCGGACGCATTGGCGTGAAAACCATCGTCTATTTCGAAGTGATTACCACCATTGCCATCGTGGTAGGGATTACCCTGGCGAATGTGTTTAAACCTGGCTACGGCATTGATATGTCGACGCTGGCAACGGTGGACATCTCTAAATATGAAGCGACCACGGCACAGGTGCAGAGCGGGGCGCACAGCCTGGTCAACACCATCCTGTCGTTAATCCCGCAGAATATTTTTGCCGCGATCGCCAAGGGCGACATGCTACCGATCATCTTCTTCTCGGTGCTGTTCGGGCTGGGACTCTCCTCGCTGCCGTCTGAACACCGCGACCCGCTGTTGAAGGTGTTCCGCTCGACCTCGGAAGCGATGTTCAAGGTCACGCACATGATCATGCGTTATGCGCCGATTGGCGTGTTTGCGCTGATCTCGGTGACCATCGCCAACTTTGGTTTCGCCTCCCTGTGGCCGCTGGCGAAGCTGGTGATCCTGGTGTACGCCGCCATCCTGTTCTTCGCCTTTGTGGTGCTGGGCGCGGTGGCCCGCATCTGCGGCCTGCGGATTACCACGCTGATGCGCATCCTGAAAGATGAGCTGATCCTGGCATACTCCACTTCCAGTTCCGAAACCGTGCTGCCGCGCATCATGGAGAAGATGGAAGCCTACGGCGCGCCGAAATCCATCACCAGTTTTGTGGTGCCGACCGGCTACTCGTTTAACCTCGATGGCTCGACGTTGTACCAGAGCATTGCGGCGATCTTTATCGCCCAGCTGTACGGTATTGACCTGTCGATTGGGCAGGAAATCGTGCTGGTCCTGACGCTGATGGTGACCTCAAAGGGCATTGCTGGCGTACCGGGCGTCTCTTTTGTGGTGCTGTTGGCCACGCTGGGTAGCGTCGGTATCCCACTGGAAGGACTGGCCTTTATCGCCGGTGTAGACCGTATCATGGATATGGCGCGTACCGCGCTGAACGTGGTCGGTAATGCGCTGGCGGTGCTGGTTATTGCCAAGTGGGAGAACCAGTTTGATGCTAAACAGGCGGTTGCCTACGAGACTAAAATGAAGACCTTAGCCTCAACGTCTTGATTTAACGTTGGTGCTGGTGGCAGGTTTTCCTGCTGCCAGCCCTCATCCATCTGATTTGTCCCACCTCGCAAAAACCACACCCTTTTTCGCAGCAGATTAGTTCATATCGTTAATGTATTAATGCGTTATTCCTTTTTCCATGCCCGCCATCTCCCTGATTCCAGAGAAGTCATTTTTTAAGCGAAAGGCTTTTAAAATAGCGATTTAATCCAAATTTAAGACGACAGGTGATAATTAATCTCATCCTGTTAATGATTAGCGTGCAATGTTTTTATTCAGTCAAATAAATCGGCCGCACGGGATTATTTTTTGCGTAAACAAAAGCCTGCATCTATAGCTACTGATATCTGGATCTGACGCGCTACGCAAAGGGAATTTAATTTCGAAACCCATCAGGTCCATTTATTTTAAGAGCCTTTCTCTTATTTAATTACGCCCGTTATCACCTTGCGGTGAGGGGTATTTCTGTCGCCTGACGGCGACCGATCCTTGTTATTTCAGGTTGACCGCTGGGGCAAGACCTTTAAATGCATTACTGCTGTCAGTATTTCTCCCCGGGTCAGCACGCTGGTGTCTGTTTTATTTCAGGCACGTGATGGGTTTTGCGTGGAGAAAAACGATGAGGTTAAAACTGAATCCGGTAATGATGGGTTTATTAGCCGCGCAGGCGGTATTTATTCCACTGCCCGTTGCCTGGGCGGCGGTACTGGATAGTTATAATCCGACGGCGAATGACGGAAAAGTTGGTTCGCTGAATATTACCGATGGCGCTTCGCAATCGTTAACCGGCATTCAGCAATTCGATCCGGGCCTGGTCGGGACGCAGCCGACGGTGCTCGGCGACTTACTCAACAGTTCGCGCATTACCTCGGGGGCGGCGCTGATTGGTGCCGCGCGCCTCGATCCCGGCCCGCAGAATTTTGGCATCACCATTCCCGATCCCACCACCGGCGGTAACACCACTTTCCAGGTGTATAATCCCGGCAGTCTGGTCGATCAGGCTCCGGTCACCGTCGCCACCAGCGTGCCGGACGTGGTGAACGTTGGCGACCGGCAATATATCGACGCGCGGGTCTCTGACGTCACTGCTGGCGCGCTCGAGGTCAATATTGGTCAGGCGGGTGCCAGCATCACTTCGGCCAACAACAGCTGGACCATGGCGGCCAAACAGACCACCTTATTCAATGCCGAAAGCACCTCCACGGCCGATCCGGCGTCAATCAACTGGACGTCGCAGAACCGCATTACTTTCACCGGCGTCGCCGCCGATCCGACCGTGCCCCGGCAATTTCAGGTTACCAACGTGGCAACTTACAACGGCGCGTTCAGCGTCACCACGCTGGATGGCAACAGCCGGGCATTTAACGTCACCAATGCGGCCAGCTTAAAAAGCTACAACGACTGGCTGATTACCGAGTTGAAAGCCGGTAATCTCGCCACCAGCAGTTACCTGACCGAATTCAATAAGGCCTTCAGCAAATCCAATCAGAATATCGCTTACGCCATCACCGCTGACGACCCGCTGGATGATGTGGCGCAGGCGGTTGGCGACCGCGTGGTGCTGAATGCGACGGGCGCGGGTGCGACCATCACCGTGGCACCGACCGCCCGGCTGGAAGTGGCGGGGGCCAACGGCGGCGCTATCCGTGCCAGCAACGGTGCCACCGTGGTCAATAATGGCAAGGTGGCAAGCCAGGGCTCGTTGGGATCGGACAGCGCGGCGCTGAGCCTGAACAGCAGCACCGGCACTAACAATGGCGTGATTAACGGCGGCTTCTTCAACCGGGTTGACGGCACGGGCGTCGGCTCGACCGGCTATAACTCAAACGGGGTGAACGTTGCCGGCACCGGCAATTTCAGCAACAACCCGGGCGGCATCGTTAACTTTGCCACTACCGGCAACCCTGCCGGCGGTTACACCGCAGCCATAAACCTCACCGACAGCGCCACCGCCGATAACAGCGGCATTATCAACGTTGGCGTTAACGGCTCCAGCGCCAGCGGCACCACCAGCGGCGTGGCGGTCGGCGCAACGTCGCAGTTTACCAATAACGCGCAGGGCACCATTTATATCGGACGCGGCCCGCAAAACAGCGCCTCAGACAGCGTGGCCGATACGGCGATGAACCAGAGCGGCACCACCAGCGGCATTTCGGTCAGCGCGGGCGGCACGGCCACCAATGACGGCAACATTGTGATTGGCAGCAAAGTGCAGAATGCGGCCGGGATGCTTGCCACCGGCGGCAACAGCACCCGCATGGTCAACAACGGGACCATCAGCATTAACGGCGCGGCCTCGACGGTGCCGCGTGAAAATATCGGCATGTCGATCGTCAACGCCGGCCTCGGCGGCAACATCAATAACGCCGGCACGCTTAACCTCAACGGCATTAACTCCACCGGGGTGAAAGTCGTCGCCACCAACGGCAATCAGGCATCCGCCAATTCAACCGGCACCATCAACGTGGCGGGCGGCGCCGATCCCGCCAGCGGCACCCGCAACTTCGGCATCTGGGTTGAAGGACAGGGAAGCGGCACCTCGACGGCCAATGTCGATGGCGCCATCAACCTGACCGGCACCGGGGCGATTGGCGTCCATGCACGCGGCAACGCCACGGTCAATGTCGACAGCGCCGCCATTCCGAGCTTCAGCCAGGGCAGCAATCAGATTGCCTTTTTTGCCTACGGCCCCAATGCCAAAATCAATGTGGTGGGCAACAACGCCTTTGACGTCACCACCACCGGCTCAACCCTGTTCCGTCTGGAGCAAGGGGCCGATTTTGATGGCACCAACCTGGCGCTAACCGCCTCCGGAGCCAACTCGGTCGGCGTGCTGGGCACCGGCACCGGCGGCACGCAAATCAGCACCCAGAATGCCGATATCAACGTGTCCGGCACCGGCGCGACCGGGGTGATTGTCGAAGGCGGTGCCACCGGCACCATTGATGCCGCCACCAATATTAACCTCAGCGGCGCGAACGCGGTTGGCGCGATTGCGGACGGGCAGAAGCATGATTTATCGGGCAAAAACAGCGGCCAGGCCCAGACCGCGACTACGCTGGTCTCGAACGCGGCGCTGGGTTCAACGCAGAGCGGCCTGACCGGGCTGATTGCCCGCAACCGTGCGCAGCTGACCAATACCGGCGACATTAACTTTTCCGGGGCGGGCACCACCGGCATCTCGGTGGAAAGTGGTGCCACCGCCAGCAACAGCGGCAATATCTCGGTCAATAACGGCGGGACCGGCATCCGGGTGGTAGGCGGCACGCCGCAGGCGACCACCGCAAACAACACCGGCACCCTCAACGTGAACGGCGGCAGCACCACCAGCCGCACCCGTGGCGTCAGCGCAACGGGCAGCAACGCCATCGCCAACCTGAATGGCGCGATCGCCATGAACGGCCTCGGTGCCATCGGTGCGGAAGCGTTGAACGGCGCGCGAGTGAATCTGAATGCGGCCTCCACCCCGGTGTTCAACAATACCGACCAGATTGCCTACCATGCGGCGGGCGCAGGCTCGGCGATCAACAGCGCGACCTCAACCAACACCGTCAGCACCGATCGCTCAACGCTGTACCGTATCGACGATGCGGCGGCGCTGAACTTCACCTCTCCGGCCGCCATCACCCTCAGCGGGGCCGACAGCACCGGAGTGATTGCCTCTGGCAGCGGCAGCCAGTTTAACAGCGGCAGCAGTCAGTTTATCGCCAACGGTGACGGCGCCACGGCGGTCAGCGTGGAAGGCGGCGCCAATGGCACCCTGGCAAGCGGCAGCACCCTCACCCTCAACGGCGCCAACAGCGTGGGCGTACGGGTCAATAATCTGCGCACTGACCTCAGCAATGCCCTCAACGGCACTTCCGCCGCCACCGCCGTCACCAGCCAGGCCAGCGTCACCGGCAGCGGTCAGAATGCCATCGGCTATGACGTCGCCAACGGCGGCACGCTGGTCAATCAGGGTAACGTCACTCTGAACGGGGCCAACAATATCGGCATCCGCACCCGCAGCGGCAGCAATATCACCAATCAGGGCGTGGTTAACGTCGCGCAGGGCACCGGGCTGGATATCAGCGGCAGCGGCACCACGCTGGCGCGCGGCGGCGAAATCAACGTGGCTGATGGCATCGCTGGCGTGCGGGTCGGCAGCGGGTCCAGCCTGGCCCTGACCGGCAGCGACACGGTGATCACCACCAACGGTACGGCGCACGGCATTCTGCTGGATAGCGGCGCCGCAGCGTTAACCGCCAGCGACGCCACGCTCAACGTTAACGGCAGCGGAAACGGCATTGAAAACCGGGTGGAAACCGGCAACGTAACGCTGAATAACCTGACGGTGAACGTCGCCAACGGCAGCGGCCTGCGCACCGCGGTGCCGTTTGATGCCGGATCGCGGGTGACCACCAACGTCTCCGGCAGCGGCACCGGTCTGAACTTCACCCAGGCCGACGGCGCTGCCACTGACAACGATCTGATCCTCGGCGACGACTATCAGTTTAACGTCAGCGGCGCGGGCGGAACCGGCATCCGCGCCAACACCACTGGCAACGTACAGTCGGCGGCGAACGTGAATATCACCAGCATCAACGGCGGCTCGGCGCTGGTGGCGGGAACCGCCCGCTCGGTGCTGAATACCGGCACCCTGACCTCCGCCAGCACCACCGCACCGGTGGTGGATCTGCGCGGCGGCACGGCGGTATTTGAAAACCTCGGTACCATCACCACCACATCGCCGCTGGGGCAGGCGGTGGCGGGCAGTGATGCCAATGACGTGGTGCTGCTGACGGAAGGGGATGTGGTCGGCGATGTCAGCACCGGCGGCGGCACGGACAGCCTGCGCTGGACAGGCGGTACGCTGAACGGCAGCCTGACGCTCGGTGGCGGCGTGAATAACTCGGCGCTGATCGATGGCGTCGATCTCAGCCAGACCCGGCATATCACCAACGGTGGCGCAACGGGTGGCGCGCTGACCTTTAACAACATCGACGCACGCGGCGGCTCCTTCGCCTCAGACGACCTGAGCAAAGGCGTCAATCTGGGCAGCGGCTGGAGCACCATCAACTTCACCGGCAGCCGCTGGGAGCTGACCGACGATCTGCAACTGGCGCACAGCACGATCGCTATCGCGGCTGATTCGATCCTGTATGCCGGTAACGGCGTCAATCCCACCCTTGCCGGCGGCAGCAACAATTCGCTGACGGTGAACAATGCCGGGATTATCGATCTGACCAACGGCAGCGGTTCGCCGGGTAATGCGCTGTCGATCGACGGTAATCTGGCCTCTGACAATGGTCAGGTAAAGCTGAACACCGATCTGAATGAGGGCGGCGTGCTGAGCAATCAGTTCACCGACAATCTGCGTGTGGAAGGCAACGCCAGCGGCACCACCTTGCTGGATGTCACGCCCAGCGTACTCAGCAACGGTAATCTGACCGATCTTAACCACAGCAGCACCGTGGAAGGCTATGAAGGGATCTCGCTGGCGCAGGTGGCAGGCAGTGCCCGCGCGGACAGCTTTGCCTTAAAAGGCGGGTATCTGGCCGCCGGGCCCTGGAGCTACGTGCTGTACAGCTTCGCGCCGGGCAGCAGTGACGCTAACCAGCGGCGGGTGGGCGACGGCAACACCAACCAGTTCTGGGATTACCGCCTGGCGAACAAATACGTCTGCGAAGGTGGCATTGCCTGCCAGCCCGGCGCCAACGTGGCGGCGGTGGCGACCACGCCGGATGGCGCGGGCCTGAGCAACCCGCCGGCTGACAATTGCGTCAAGGATGGCATTGATACCTGTGCGCCAGGCCGTCCGGCCGTGGTGCCGCAGGTGCCGGCCTATATCTCTGCGCCGCTGGGCCTGGCGTACTACACCACCGCAATCATTGATGACCTGCATAAACGTTTGGGTGAACTTCGCCATCAGCAAAGCCAGCCGGAAGGCTACGGCGGCGAAATGTTCCTGCGCTATATCGGCTCGAACATGACCTACAAAACCAACCAATCCTTTAAGGCCTTTGGCTACGATTTTGATGAGGATTACAGCGCGGTGCAGGTGGGCGGCAACCTGCTGAAGTTTGATGGTGAAAAAGACAGTCTGCACGGCGGTATTGCCTATACGCGCGGCAACACCCGCCTGCGCCCGGATGCGGCGGACGGTTACAGCAGCACCACCTTCGACAGCGACAGCCTGGCGCTGTATGGCACCTGGCAGCGCGATAACGGCTTCTATCTGGATGGCGTGCTGTCGTACGACTGGCATCGGGGTGAAACCGATATCGCCCGGCAGAAAACGGTGGCGAAGCTGAAAGGCCAGGGCTGGACCGCCTCGCTGGAAAGTGGCTATCCGTTTGAGCTGGGCAACGGCGTGCGGCTGGAGCCGCAGGCGCAGCTGATGTATCTGCATCTGGACATAGACAACTTCACCGACAAGGACAACCTGACGGTGAAATACAATGACTACAACCAGACCATCGGGCGTCTTGGCGCGCGGCTGGACAGAACCTGGACCGATGACAGCGAACGCCAGTACACGCCGTATGTTCGCGGCAATGTCTATAAAGGGTGGGGTGGCCAGTCGAAAACCACCCTTGGTCAGCAGGGCTACGATAACTTCGATCACACCTTCACCGGCGGCCAGTTTGGTCAGATGTGGGAGTTAGGCGTGGGCGGCACCACCACCTTTAAAAATGACGTCTCGCTGTATGCGGAAGCGGATTACCGCAAAGAGATTGATGGCAACGGAGCGAAAGGCTGGCGCTATAACGCCGGCGTCCGCTGGACATTCTGACAGATCGCGGGCTGGGGAAACTCAGCCCGTTATTCCCCCTCACTGAAGATACATCCGCAATACACTAAAACCCGCCTTAATAATAATGGCTTAGCAATTCAAGGGGCATTGCCTGCCCTGGAACCGGTTCAAAGTGCACTAATCACGCAGCGGAAGGGCTTTGTCTGCTTTTTGGCCTGGATCGCAAAAGTTAGGTTAAGTCGCTAAAGTTCACTGATTTCCCGCCGAAACTATAAAAAAAGATAACTCTTCTGCCTAACCCCAATCCTGGCGACAGCCTCAAGGATGTTGATTCATGCGTACAAATTTGCCCGTAACACAGCAGGAATATGTGTTTGACGATAATGCCACTCTGATGACCACCACCGACATCAGCAGCCACATCACCTATGCCAACGATGCATTTATTGAGGCCAGCGGATTTTCGCCGGAAGAGATCAGCGGCCAGCCGCACAATATGGTGCGCCATCCGGATATGCCGCCTGAAGCCTTTGCCGATATGTGGGCGACCCTCAAGCAGGGCGAACCCTGGACCGGGCTGGTGAAAAATCGCCGTAAAAATGGCGATCATTACTGGGTGCGTGCCAACGCCATTCCGGTGGTCCGGGACGGCAAGGTGCAGGGATTTATGTCGGTTCGCACCAAACCCGGCAAGCAGGAAGTGCGTGAAACCGAAAAGCTTTACCGCGAGTTCCGCGAAGGGAAACGTAAAGGCTGGCGCTTCCATAAAGGGCTGCTGGTGCGAACCGGCTTGCTGAGCTGGACCACGCTGTTTAAAACCCTGTCTCTGCGCTGGCGCATCCGCAGCGCGATGATCGCTTTGCTGCCGTTGGCGCTGCTGGGCGTCTGGCTGCTGGGCTTGCCGGGCCGGTCGCTGGCGATCTTTGCCGCCGTCATGGCGGTGCTGTTAATGCTGGCGTCGGCCTGGCTGGAGCAGCAGATTTCCCGCCCGATAGAGCGGATGTGCCAGCAGGCGCTGAAGGTGGCGACCGGGGCCAGCCACAAGGTGGATGAAACCGATCGGGTTGATGACGTCGGCATGACGCTGCGGGCGGTGGGTCAGCTGGGGCTGATGTTCCGCTGGCTGGTGGATGACGTCAGCGGCCAGGCGATTAACGTGCTGAGTGCCAGCGATGCCATCGCCCACGGCAACAACGAACTGAGCCGCCGCACCGAACAAGCGGCCGCTAACGTGCAGCAAACCGCCGCCACCATGAACGAAATGACCGCGACGGTGCAGAGCAATACCGAAACCGCTCGTCAGGTGAATACGCTGTCGAAAAGCACCAGCGATGTGGCCACCAAAGGCGGCAAGGCGATGAACGAGATGGTGACGATGATGGCCGAAATCGACGAGAGTTCGAAGAAAATCGCCAGCATTACCAGCGTGATCGACGGCATTGCTTTCCAGACCAATATCCTGGCGCTGAACGCCGCGGTGGAAGCCGCACGCGCCGGCGAGCAGGGTAAAGGCTTTGCGGTGGTGGCTGGCGAAGTTCGCAGCCTGGCGCAACGCAGCGCGGTCGCCGCCAGTGAGATCAAGAATCTGGTGGAAAACAGCGCCACCAAGGTGCGGTTGGGTAGCGATCACGTCAACGATGCCGGTAAAACCATGGAAAACATCGTCAGTCAGGTCCAGAACGTCACCTCATTGATTGCGCAGATCAGCGCGGCGACCTCCGAGCAGGCCACTGCGCTCAGCGAAGTCAGCCTGGCGGTGGAAGACCTGGACAACATCACCCATCAAAACGCCGCGCGGGTGGAAGAGGGCGCTCAGGCCTCCGGCCGCATGACGCGTCAGGCTACGCGGCTGGTGGAAGCGATCAGCGTCTTCCGCTAACCCCGGTCCCGGTTGCGGCACGCGAATGCGCGGCAACCGGCTCGCATTGGCCAGTCCGGTTGCCGCATCATATTGCACTGCAACCGGCTCGCATTGGCCAGTCCGGTTGCCGCATAATATTGCACTGCAACCGGCTCGCATTTCTCACCGGTGGCGTGATACGTTTCTGTCACAACCTGCCGCCGGTAACCGTCATGTCGACCACCTTTATCCCCGAATTTTCCACCCGTCCACTGATCCCTTTTGCCCATGATTATCAGCATGGCGACCGCGAACAGATGCATCACCACGACTGCGCGCAGCTGATCCACAGCCTGACCGGCGTGGTCAGGGTCGAAACCGCCGCCGGACACTGGATTGTGCCGCCGGGGCGCGGCGTCTGGATGCCCGCTGGCGTGCGGCATGCGTTGCAGATCACCGGCCAGGTGGCGGCGAGGACGCTGTTTATCGACCCGCTCGCCCGCGCGGATTTGCCGGTCAGCTGCCAGGTGGTGCAGGTTTCGCCGTTGCTGAGAGAGTTAATCGTCAGCTCGCTGTCGCTGCCGCCGTCTTATTCGGCCAACACCCGCACCGAGCGGATTTACGAGCTGATGCTGGATGAAATCCGGGTGATGGCAGCGTTGCCGTTTTGCCTGCCGGAGCCACAAACGCCGCCGCTGGTGGCCCTGTGCCAACGTATTCGCACGCAGCCCGCCGAACGCTGGACGCTGGAGAATAGCGCCAGCCAGCTGAGCGTCAGCAGCAGGACGCTGGCCCGACGTTTTTATCAGGAAACCGGCCTGCAGTTCAGTGACTGGGTGCGCCGCGCCAGGCTGATGGAAGCCCTGACGCGGCTGGCGGCGGGTGAGTCGGTGCTGCGCGTGGCGCTGGATATGGGTTACGAAAGCCACAGTGCCTTCAGCGCCATGTTCCGGCGGATTATGGGCGTGGCGCCCAGCGACTATTTCCCGGCCAAAGACGTCCGGTGAGCGAAGGCGTTGAGCAGCGCCTGCAGAGAAGCTCTGGCCACGTCGCCATCGATGCCGACGCCCCAACTGCTCTGGCCGTCCGGCAGGATGCAGCGCAGATAGGTCACCGAGCGGCTGTCACTGTGTTGCCCCAGCGTATGCTCGTGGTAATCCTGGATCGACAGCGTGACGTTATAGGTCTTGCTCAGTGCCGCCACGGCCGCCGACAGCAGGCCCTTTCCCCGACCGTCCAGTTTCTGGCGTTTTTCGCCCTGCCACAGTTCGCCCTTTAACAGCAATTCGCCGCCTTCGCTCTGGCTGCGGTAATCATGCAGTTGCAGCGCGGGCGAGGTTAAGCCATACAGGCGGCAGAACAGTTGCCAGATGGCGGCCTGGGTCATTTCCCCGCCTTCGCTGTCGGCCTGCTGCTGCACGTGATGGCTGAAATGCTGTTGCAGCGCGCGAGGCAGGGACAGCCCGTGGTTTTGCTCGATCATCCAGGCGGCACCGCTTTTCCCCGACTGGCTGTTGACGCGGATCACCGCTTCATAGCTGCAGCCGATATCCGCCGGATCGATGGGCAGATACGGCACTTCCCACTGCGCGTCCGGCGTCTGCCGGCGGGCGCTGAAGCCTTTTTTAATCGCATCCTGATGCGATCCGGAAAAGGCGGTAAACACCAGTTCACCGGCATACGGATGGCGGGGATGCACCGGCAGCTGGTTGCACTGCTCGACGGTTTCCACCACCTGTTTAATCTGGCTGAAATCGAGACCCGGCGGGATGCCCTGGGTATAAAGGTTCAGCGCCAGCGTCACCAGATCGACATTGCCGGTGCGCTCGCCGTTGCCAAACAGGCAGCCTTCAACCCGGTCGGCCCCGGCCAGCATCGCCAGTTCGGCACAGGCTATACCGGTGCCACGGTCGTTATGCGGGTGCACGCTGATACACACCTGCGATCGCGCCGAAAAATGGCGGCAGAAGTGCTCAATCTGATCGGCATAAACGTTCGGGGTGTTCACTTCCACCGTGGCCGGTAAGTTGACGATCATCGGGCGTTCAGCACAGGGTTGCCAGACGGCGGCGACGGCTTCACAAATCTCCAGCGCAAAGTCACTTTCGGTAAAACAGAAGGTTTCCGGCGAGTATTCAAACGTCCACCGGGTGGCCGGGTTCTCTTCGCAGCGCTGGCGAATTTGTCGGGTGGCGTTGACTGCCAGCGCGACGATCTCTTCCCGGCTTTGGCGGAACACCAGCTTACGGAACACCGGTGCGGTGGCGTTATATAGATGCAAAGTGGCGCGGTGTGCGCCTTCAAGGGCGGCAAAAGTGCGGTCGATTAAGTCACTGCGGGCCTGGGTCAGCACCTGAATGGTGACGTTTTCGGGGATATGATCCCCTTCGATCAGCTCACGGACAAAGGCAAAGTCCGTCTGTGACGCCGACGGAAACGCCACTTCAATTTCGGTGAAACCGCACTGCAGCAGCAGGTTCCAGAACAGCATTTTGCGCTGGCTGTCCATCGGCTCGGCCAGCGCCTGATTGCCGTCGCGGAGATCGGTGGATAACCAGCGTGGTGCCTGGGTTAAGGTCCTGCCCGGCCACTGACGGTCGGGGAGTGCCAGCACCGGGGACGTGGGGTATTTTTCTGCGGGGGATAACAGCATGATGAGTCTCCTGAAAAGGGAGAACCATCATGAGCGCAGGTCGCGGCAGAGACTGGCGGAAAGCTGACAATCAGTGTGGCAAAAGTGACAAATGAAAAAAAAGCAGACCTTGCGGTCTGCCTTCTGAACGCCCTGGAATTGGCGTGTTGAACCAAAGAGATTTGCTGTCAGCGGTATTAATTGTTGGTTGTATAAAAATCCGCTGGCTTATTTTTTATAGGAAAACAATCTTTGCCACAAGCTGTTCCTGGAAATCCGCCATATTTTTAAGCCATTTCTCGGAAAATTGCAGCAAGCTTTACGGTGAAATGTGACAAAAACAACACTCTCCTGACCTTTTTCAGAATGTGGAACATGTCGTCCGGATAATGATTAATCATAAAACTGATCTATATCAATCGGTTGTAATTAACGTTGAAAAAAATTCACTGATTGTAACGGCATGTATCAGGTTTTTTAAAACGTCAGCAGGACATTATTCTGCTGTGGCCTTTATATTAAGGATGAATAATTAGCGGAGTCAGTAATCGCTATTTTAGTATTGCCGCCAGATTTTCTGGAAATGCGCTTCTATTACTGCATCGCGTTACTGACTCTTTTTGCCCAATCACGAAAAATAATTCAGCTACAGTTAGACACTTAGCTCGTTTTCCCCTTCATCATTCACATCATCAGAGAGAGAAGCGTCATGAGTCAGTTTTTTATGAATCAGAAGAGCGGCCTGGTCAATGAAGCCATCGAAGGTGCCCTGATTAGCAGTGGTTATCACAATATCAGTCAGCTGGACGTGGGGCCGGATATCCGGGTGGTGGTGCGCAATGACTGGGATAAGTCGCGCGTGGCGTTGATTTCCGGCGGTGGTTCCGGTCATGAGCCGGCTCACGTTGGTTTTGTCGGCAAAGGGATGCTGACCGCAGCCGTTTGCGGCGATATTTTTGCCTCACCCAGCGTTGACGCGGTATTAAGCGCCATTGTTAACGTAACCGGTAAGAAAGGCTGTTTGCTAATCGTCAAAAACTACACCGGCGATCGGCTCAATTTTGGTCTGGCGGCGGAGAAGGCGAAGAAGCTGGGCTTCAAGGTCGATTTGGTGATGGTGACCGATGATATCGCCTTGCCGGATAACCCGCAGCCGCGCGGCATTGCGGGAACGGCGTTGGTGCATAAGGTGGCCGGTTATGCGGCAGAGCAGGGCAAATCCTTAAAAGACGTGACGGCGTTGGCGAATAAAGCGATTGCGGCCACCGCGAGTATTGGTTTGGCATTTTCCACCTGTCATGTGCCTGGTGAGACGCGCGACGATCGGGTGAAGGAAGGGCAGAGCGAGTTGGGCATGGGCATTCATGGCGAACCGGGTGCATCGACGCTGAAGACGCAGAACAGCGAGGAGATCGTCAGCGTGTTGGTGGAGAAGCTGGCGAAGCACAATCCGGATGGCAAGAAGGTGGCGTTGTTAGTGAACAATCTGGGCGGTTTTTCGGCGCTGGAGATGGCGGTGCTAACCCGCGAGGTGTTGAAAACGGATTTAGGTAAAACCGTTAAGCAGTTGGTGGGTCCGGCAACCCTGGTGAGTGCGTTGGACATGAAGGGCTTTTCGCTTTCGACGCTGGTATTGACGCCCTCGTTAGAGGAAGCATTGCTGGCGCCGGTCGAGGCCAGCGGTTGGCAGTCGGCGGTGAAGGTGAAGGCACCGAAGGTGATCAAAGGTAAGAAAGTGGCCTCCCAGCAGAAGGTGAAGCCATCGGAGAATGCCAGGGTTGCCGCGGTGGTGAAGTCTATTTGCAGCACATTGGTGGGATTAGAGAGTGAGTTGAATCAGCTGGATGCGAAGGTCGGTGACGGTGACACCGGTTCAACCTTTGCGGCCGGCGCGGGCAAGGTGTTGAAGGACTTAAAGGCGAAGGCATTGCCATTAGACGATCTGTCCAGTCTGCTGACCTATGTCGGTGAGCAGTTAGCGGTGGTGATGGGCGGTTCCAGCGGGGTATTGATGTCGATTATGTTTACCGCGGCGGGGCAGAAGCTGGAAGAGGGCGAGCCGTTGGCGAAGGCGTTGAGTTGGGGGCTGGACAGAATGCAGCATTACGGTGGCGCGCAGCCGGGTCATCGCACGATGATCGATGCGTTGCATCCGGCCTTTGAAGCCTTGGTCGCCGGTAAGGATTTGAAGAAGGTGGCGACCGCGGCGAAGAAAGGGGCGGACAGCACCGCGAAGATGAGTTCAGCCAAAGCCGGGCGTTCATCGTATCTGAATAAGGACAGTCTGAACGGGGTGAAAGACCCAGGCGCTTATGCCGTGGAGCAGGTGTTTGCTGAGTTGGCTAAGGGCGGTAAGGCTTAAGGGGTCTAGGGGTAGGTCAAGGGCGGCTCGGGTAGTATCAGGGTCGCACAGGTCAAAACCGGCTTGGGTGTCTCGGCGTCGGCAGAGTGCGCGTGATCCGAGACGCCGTGAACCCATCCCTGGGGGCTTGGCTGCCGCATCCCTGCGGCAGACACTCGGCTAACGCGCACTCTGCCGCCACCCTTAAGCTTCTGAGTTGTTGGTGGGATTTGGGGATGCACAGGTCAAGGGCTGACTCGGTGGTATGCCGCCAGCCCCAGTCGCAATGCACCGATAGCGGCCTGGCGATGATTGGAGGGGAAAAGGTGCCGCTGAGTCATTGAACCACGCATAAAAAAGCCCGATATATCGGGCTTTTTTTACAAGGGCTTTCTGCCCGCAGGTTCTGCTGTTGCGGGATTACTCGACGGTGACGTCCTGTGGGTCGGGCAGATTATCCAGTGTGCGCTCGAAGCTGCGCAGACGTTTGTAGATCGACAACAGCTCCACCAGCGTGGTCCACGAGTTAATCAGATACTGGAAGGAGCCGCGAACCTGATCGAAAACGTTGGTGATCTGCGTCAGCAACCCGAGGGTGATGGCGCCGGTGATGATCGACGGGAACAGCACAAACAGACTGAATACCGCATCAAGCTGCAGATACAGAATGCGCGCAATGTTGAAGTACAGATAGTGGAAGTACAGGCGGAAATAGTTGCGGCGCACGTTGGAGAACAGCTCGCGCACGGTCGGTGGACGGGCGCGGTGCGGATCGTCTTCGCCGTAGACCAGCTCTTTACGGTACGCGGCTTCAACCCGCTGATTCCTGAACTCCAGACCCGGCAGCTTAATCCCGATAACCGCCAGCAGGCCGGTTCCCAGCAAGGACCACAGCAGCGCGGCAATCACCAGCGAATAGGGAATGCTGCCCAAAATCGGAATGGTTTTGACGTGGACCGACAGCGCGACCAGCACCGGTAAAAAGGCAATCAGCAGCATGATCGAATTGATAAAGCTGGTGCCCATATCTTCCAGCGTCGAAGAGAAACGCATGGTGTCTTCCTGCACACGCTGAGCCGCACCTTCAATGCCCCGCAGTTCCGGCCAATGATCCATATAGTAATTGTTCATCGCCGTGCGCCAGCGGAATATGTAGTGGCTGACAAAGAACATATTCAGCACGCCGACTACCACCGCAATCATCGCAATACTCAAAAATCCCTGAAGCTGCAGGTAAAATGCTTCGATCTTGATGGTATTAGGGTGCGACATCGCCTTTTGAATTAAATCATAGAAAGGCTCGTACCAGGCATTCACCGCTACGCTGACCTGCACCGAAAACCAGGTGGCGAAGATAATCAGCGCCGAACCCAGAATCGACCATCTCTGCCACGGATGCGGACTGACGATGGCCCAGAAGGCATAAAATATCGCTACCACCAGCAGATAGTAGAGATAAAAAGCCAGCGCACTGGGTGCGATAAAGCGCAGTGCGTTATTCGGTAGCGGTTCCTGCGCGTTGCCAGCAAAGGCCGAAAAGTGAGTCATCCAGGTACTGGCACCCGCAAACCACAACAGAATGGCCAGGGCACTCCAGAGCACGACACTTCCAAAAAACAGCCCCGGTCGGGGAAAAAATGATTTGAACATAATGACTCCAAATAATGTGCTCTTTTTTTATAACGCTTTTTGCTGTGAACAATCTTATCGCGGTTGTTTCCGAAAGTGTCAGCCCTAAATAAACGCTGAATGTTTTTTAAACAATGCCGATATACAGAAAAGAACCTCTGACATTCATCTGAAATCGCTTGAATTGACAGCGCTTTTCAGTTTATAGCTATTAAGAATATTCTTAGAAAAAAACAGGCAGCCTGCTGATAAAAGGCAGTGTTGAGCCCATTGGCGTCAAGCCCTGACGCACTTGAAAGCCAGGGGTCTGAACAGGCAAATACCCGTCCAGACCTTCAGCAACCAGGCGAAAAGACCATGACAGAAAATAGCGATGTGATGTACCGCTTATTGGTACAGAGCGTAGTGGATTACGCAATTTATATGCTCAAGCCGGATGGCACCGTCGCCAACTGGAATGCCGGCGCACAGCGCGCCAAAGGCTATCTGCCGGAAGAAATTGTCGGGAAAAACTTCTCGCTGTTTTACAGCGAACAGGACCGCGCTAAAGGCCTGCCGCAGCATGGGCTGGAAACCGCCAGCCGCACCGGGCGCTATGAAGTGGAAGGCTGGCGCTACCGCAAAGACGGCAGCGCCTTCTGGGCGCATGTGATTATTGATGCCGTGCGCGCGGAAGACGGCACGCTGATTGGCTTTGCCAAAATTACCCGCGACTGCACCGAACAAAAGGCCGCTCAGGCCGGGCAGCGCGCGCATGAAGAAAAATTTCGCCTGCTGGTGGATGGCGTCAAAGATTACGCCATCTACATGCTGGATGCCGAAGGCAACGTGGTGAACTGGAACGCCGGTGCCACCCGGTCGAAAGGCTATACCGCCGATGAGATCGTCGGCAAACACTTCTCGGTATTCTACAGCACCCAGGATCGGCTGGCGAAGGTGCCGGAAGCCAACCTGCGGACCGCACACCGCACCGGACGTTTTGAAGAACAGGGCTATCGCTATCGCAAAGACGGCAGCGCTTTCTTTGCCCACGTGGTGATTGATGCGGTCCACGACGACGACGGCAAGCTGATCGGCTACGCCAAAATCACCCGCGACTGTACCGAACAACAGCGTCTGCTGGTCGAGCAGCGTGAAAGGGAGCAGGTGTTCCGCCTGCTGGTGGAAGGCGTCACCGATTACGCCATCTACATGCTGGATCCGAATGGCCTGGTGGTGAACTGGAACGCCGGTGCGCGGCGGGCCAAAGGCTACAGCGCCGACGAAATTGTCGGAAAGCACTTCTCCTGTTTCTACAGCGCGCAGGATCGCCTGGCGCGCCTGCCTGAAACCAATCTGAAACTGGCTGAAACCAGCGGTCGCTTTGACGACGAGGGCTGGCGCTACCGCAAAGATGGCAGCGCGTTCTGGGCCCATGTGGTGATCGACGCCATCCATAACGACAGTGGTCAGCTGATTGGCTACGCCAAAATCACCCGCGACTGCACCGAAGTGCGGGAATATGAGCAGCAGATTTTACGGGCGAAGGATCTGGCCGAGCAGAACAGCGCCAGGACGGCGTCGCTGTCAAAATTCCTCGACACCATCATCGCCAATATTCCCTCTTCGGTGATTGTGGAAGATGTGGTTTCGCGCGAAATCCTGCTGATGAATAACAAGGCCGAACAGCTGCTGGGGCTGACTCAGCAACAGATGAGCGGCAAAAAGCTGGCAGCCTGCCTGACCTCAGAGATGGGCGACTATTTCACCCAGCTTTCCACCGCCGCGCAACGCTTCGAAGGGCTGCATAAAAACGAGCAGCTGTTAAATACCCGTGGCGGCGAGCGGATTATCTCCGCCACGGCGTCGATTATACGCGGCAACGATGCGCGCACTAACTACGTGCTGCTGATTGCCGATGACGTCACCGATCAGCGTGCGGCGGATGCGCGTATTCACCATATGGCGCATCACGATAACCTCACCAGCCTGCCGAACCGCGTGCTGTTCAGCCAGCGGCTGAATGAGGCGCTGCGTGCCGATCACGAGGCCGGGAAACTGACCGCCACGCTGGGTCTGGATCTCGATAACTTTAAAAACGTCAACGATGCGCTTGGCCATCAGGTCGGCGACGATCTGCTGCGCGCGGTAGCCAGCCGGTTGCGCGGGGTGCTGCGCGATGTCGATACGCTGGCGCGGAACGGCGGCGACGAATTCTCGATTGTGCTGCCCGGCCTGACCCATCAGCAGGAAGCCGACGCGATTGCTCACCGGCTGATTGAAGTGACCAAACTGCCGTTTAACGTCGATGGCCATAACCTCTCGGTCGGGCTGAGTATCGGCATCGCGATTGGCGGTCGCGAGCTGGCGACGCCGGAGCAGCTGCTGCGCTGTGCCGATATGGCGCTGTATGAAGCCAAGCGCAACGGCCGTAACCGCTTCGAACACTTCTCGGTGCAAATGGGCGAAGCCGCCAATCTGCGTCGGATGATTGAGAACGATCTGCGCGATGCGATTACCCATAAGCATCTGCGGCTCTACTATCAGCCGATTACCAACAATCACGGTCGCGAAATCATCGGCTACGAAGCACTGATGCGGTGGCATCACCCGGAAAAAGGGCTGATCATGCCGATGGACTTTATCCCGATTGCCGAAGAAACCGGGTTAATCCACAGCCTGGGCGCTTATGCCCTGTATGAAGCCTGCCGCGAGGCCGCCAACTGGCCGGCGCACCAGAGCGTGGCGGTTAACCTGTCGCCGCTGCAATTTAAAAACAGCTCGCTGGTGTCGGTGGTGGAAGCGGCGCTGAAAGAGTCCGGGCTGGAGCCGGGCAGGCTGGAAGTGGAGATTACCGAGTCGGTGCTGCTCGACAACACGCTGGTCAATATCCGCACCTTGCAGAAGCTGAAGGCGCTGGGCGTGCGCATTGCGCTGGATGATTTCGGCACCGGCTATTCGTCGCTCAGCTATCTGCGATCCTTCCCGTTCGACAAAATCAAAATTGATAAGTCATTTATCAACGATATGAAGGACAGCCGGGAAGCGCTGGCGATTATTCGCGCCATTACCGGCATGAGCCGTAGCCTGGATATCCAAATTACCGCAGAAGGGGTGGAGAGCAATGAGCAGTTTGAACAGCTGAAAAGTGAAGGCTGTACGCTGTTCCAGGGCTATTTCTTCGGGCGACCGCAGCCGCCAGAAACCCGACTCAAGGTGTTTAATCCGCCGGAAAGATTTGCTGAAACGGCATCGGAGATCCGTATCAGATTGCCGGAAGCACCGCCGGATGCAGTCATGTCGGTTAACACACTGCCAGACCGGCATCCCGAACCCAGGTTCCCGGCAGAAAAGTAAGCCTGCCGCCGGTATTGCCTGCGCATGCAGGCAATACCGGGCGGGGTTTTAGATCCGCTCCGGGTCCAGACCGCGCGTCTTCGGTCCGAAAATCCCAATCACCAGCATCACAATCACCATACTCACCACGATAAAGGCAATCACGCCCTGCGCACCGGCCACCTGCAAAATCATGCCAATGATAATGCTGCTGAACACCGTGGATAGACGGCTGAACGAGTAGCAGAACCCGACGGCACGCGCGCGAATAAAGGTCGGGAACACCTCGGTCTGATAGGCGTGATAGCTGTAGGTTAGCCAGGCGTTGGAGTAGGTGATGCAGAAGCCGCAGACAATCAGCAAAATCGGACTGGTTTGCAGCGCAAACAGCGTGCCGAAGACCACCGTCATCAACGAGGCGAGCACGATCTGCCATTTGTTCTCAATCTTGTCGGCATAGCGGCTGCAAATCAGCGAGCCCAGCGGATAGGCGAGGGTAATGAAAAAGGCATACAGCAGGCTGTGGGTGATGCTCGCGCCTTTGCCGGACAGCAACGCGGGCAGCCAGTTGCCGAAGCCGAAGAAACCGATCGCCTGGAAGATATTCATCACCACCAGCATCAGCGTGCGCTGGCGGTATTCAGGACGCCAGATATCGCGGAAGCGACCTTTCTTTTCAATGATGCCGCCGGTTTCGATCGTCTCTGCCGCCGGTTCGGTGCTGGCTTTACCACAGCGGATCTCCATCGCCGTCACGCCTTTATGCGCCTCCAGGTGGCGGCCCTGCTGCGCCAGCCAGCGCGGCGATTCCGGCAGATTTTTTCGGATAAACCAGATCACCAGCGAGCATAACGCCCCGGCAATCACCACCCAGCGCCAGCCGGTCAGGCCGAGAATCGTCTGCGGCACCAGCCACCACGACATCAGCGCAACCGCCGGCACCGACAGAAACTGCACAAAGAAGGCAAAGGCAAACGCCTTGCTGCGCAGGTAGCTCGGCACCGATTCGGTCAGATAGGTATCGATGGTCACCAGTTCGATGCCCAGCCCGACGCCGACCAGGAAACGGAAGAAAATGATCCCTTCGGCGTGATTCTGGAAGGCCATGATCAGCGAAAAACAGCCGTACCAGGCCAGCGCGCACATAAAGGTGATGCGACGGCCAAAGCGGTCGGCATAGGGAGCCAGCAGGCTGGCACCGAGGAATAACCCCAGGAAGGTGGAAGAGGCAAAAGCGGCCTGATCGGAGATGCCAAACACGCCCTGGCTGCCAACATGGAAGATATTTTCTGCCACCAGACCGGCGCTGATATAGCCGGTCTGAAACAGGTCGTACAGCTCGAAAAACCCACCCAGTGAGAGCAGGGCGATAAAGCGCCATAGCCCGGCTGAGGCCGGCAGTGCATCGATACGTTCGGAAAGCTTATTGTTATTGAATGCAGGTTCAGACGGCATCGTCCCTGGTGAACAGACTTCACTCATTGCTTTTTAATCCTCGTTCTTACGGTACTCAGATCCTCCATCCTAAGGGTTTATGTCAGGTTTTGTATATCCAGATGCAAATCTTGTTAATGAATTTGTGCCATTTTGTTTCCCTGCGCTAAATCTTTGCTAAAAGACCTGTTAAACTCCATGGCATTGTTACCGGTAACATTGATTCGGTAACCGCGTTATGTGCCCGATAAAAAAAATACTGCAAGCAACCGTGAATCCTAAGCCGAAGCACCAGGCGCAAGTTATTAAGGCAATGTCATGTCGAAAGAAACCACAGGAAGCTCCCGCCGGGACTTTCTGCTGAAAACCATCACCCTGGCTCCGGCCATGGCGATCGGCAGTACCGGAATTGGCGCGCTGACCGCCGCTGCTCCGGCCGCCGCGAAAGAATCCGCGCCATCCGGTCCACAAAAAGCCCGTGATTACCAACCGACCTGGTTCACCCCCGAAGAGTATGCCTTTGTGCAGGCCGCCTGCGCGCGCCTGATCCCGGCCGACGATCGTGGACCTGGCGCGCTGGAAGCGGGCGTGGCGGAATATATCGATCGCCAGATGAATACGCCGTATGCCATTGGTTCCAACTGGTATATGCAGGGACCTTTCCACCCGGATGCCGACAAAGAACTGGGCTATCAGTACCCGCTGGTGCCCCGCCAGATTTACCGGTTAGGGCTGGAAGATGCCGATGCGGTGGCGAAAGCGCAGCATGGCAAGGTCTTCGCCAAACTGAGCGCGGACCAGCAGGATACGCTGCTGCAGGCGTTCGAAGCGGGCAGCGTCGAGTTCAAACAGGTTCCGGCCAAAGTCTTCTTCTCTTTCCTGTTGCAGAACACCCGCGAAGGGTTCTTCAGCGATCCGATCCACGGCGGCAATCAGGGCATGGTCGGCTGGACGCTGATTAACTTCCCCGGCGCGCGTGCGGACTTTATGGACTGGGTTGAACGTGGCGAGCGTTATCCGTTCCCACCGGTATCGATTCGTGGGGAAAGAGCATAACCATGGCAAACGAAATGAAGAAAGTAGATGCGGTGATCGTCGGCTTCGGCTGGGCAGGATCGATCATGGCCAAAGAGCTGACCGAAGCCGGTCTGAACGTGGTGGCGCTGGAACGCGGCCCGCATCGCGATACCTATCCGGACGGCGCCTATCCGCAGGTAATTGATGAGCTGACCTATAACATCCGTAAAAAGCTGTTCCAGGATCTGTCGAAAAGCACCGTCACCATCCGTCACAATTCGGCGCAAACCGCACAGCCTTATCGTCAGCTGGCGGCATTTTTGCCGGGCACCGGCACCGGCGGCGCGGGCCTGCACTGGTCAGGCGTGCACTTCCGCGTCGACCCGATGGAACTGCGTATGCGCAGCCATTACGAAGAGCGTTACGGCAAGAACTTCATTCCTGAAGGCATGACCATTCAGGATTACGGCGTCACCTATGACGAGCTGGAACCGTTCTTCGACAAAGCGGAGAAAGTGTTCGGCACCTCAGGCTCTGAATGGAGCGTAAAAGGCAAGGTGATTGGTCAGGGCAAGGGCAACCCGTTTGCGCCAGACCGCTCCGATAAATTCCCGCTGCCGGCCCAGAAGCGCACCTTCTCGGCGCAGATGTTTGCCCAGGCCGCAGAATCCATCGGCTATCACCCGTACGATCTGCCGTCGGCCAACACCTCCGGCCCGTATACCAATACCTATGGCGCGCAGATGGGGCCGTGCAACTTCTGCGGTTATTGCAGCGGCTATGCCTGCTACATGTATTCCAAGGCCTCGCCAAACGTCAATATCCTGCCGGCGCTGCGTCAGGAAGCGAAGTTCGAACTGCGTGAGAACGCCAACGTGCTGCGCGTTAACCTGACCGCCGATAAAAAGCGCGCCACCGGCGTGACCTATGTCGATGCATTAGGCCGTCAGATTGAGCAGCCTGCCGATCTGGTGATCCTCTCTGCCTTCCAGTTCCACAACGTGCACCTGATGCTGCTGTCCGGCATTGGCAAGCCATACGATCCGGTGACCAATGAAGGGACCGTGGGCCGTAACTTTGCTTACCAGAACATCTCCACCATCAAGGCGTTCTTCGATAAGGACGTGTTCACCAATAACTTTATTGGTGCGGGCGGTGCGGGCGTGGGTCTGGATGATTTCAATGCCGATAACTTTGACCACGCCAAATACGGCTTTGTTGGCGGCTCGCCAATGTGGGTGAACCAGGCGGGCGTGAAGCCTATCTCCGGTCTGCCAACGCCTCCGGGCACGCCAAACTGGGGCAGCAAGTGGAAAGCCGCGGTGGCCGATCACTACACCCATCACGTGTCGATGGATGCGCACGGGGCTCACCAGTCCTATCGCAACAACTATCTGGACCTGGATCCGAACTACAAGGATGCCTTTGGCCAGCCGCTGCTGCGTATGACCTTCGACTGGCAGGACAACGACATCAAGATGTCGCAGTTCATGCACGGCAAAATGCACAAAATTGCTGAAGCGATGAACCCGAAACTGATCAGCGGTTCACCGAAAGCGGCCGGCACGCACTTCGACACCACCGTCTATCAGACCACCCATATGAACGGCGGCGCGATTATGGGTGAAGATCCAAAAACCAGTGCGGTGAACCGTTATCTGCAGAGCTGGGATGTCCCGAACGTGTTTGTCCCCGGCGCTTCTGCCTTCCCACAAGGTTTGGGCTACAACCCAACCGGCATGGTGGCAGCCCTGACCTACTGGTCAGCTAAAGCGATTCGTGAACAGTACCTGAAAAATCCAGGTCCGTTGGTGCAGGCATAAGGACAACCCGATGAAGATGATGATCCCGGCCCTGTTACTGGGCATGGCAAGCTTTGCCGCGCTGGCGGACGACTCCGGCGCGGCGCAGATCCAACGCGGTGAATACCTGGCGCGCGCCGGTGACTGCGTGGCCTGTCACACCAAAGCGGGCGGCCAGCCGTTCGCCGGTGGCCTGTCGATGGCGACGCCAATCGGCAATATTTACTCCACCAACATCACGCCGGATAAGCAAACCGGTATTGGTGATTACAGCTACGACGATTTCCAGAAAGCGGTGCGTCATGGCGTGGCGAAGAACGGCGATACGCTCTATCCGGCGATGCCGTATCCGTCTTACGCCGTGGTCAGCGATGAGGACATGCAGGCGCTGTATGCCTACTTTATGCATGGCGTGCAGCCGGTTTCGCAGGCCAATCAGGACAGCGACATTCCGTGGCCGCTGTCGATGCGCTGGCCGCTGGCGATCTGGCGCGGCATGTTTGCGCCGGACGTGAAGGCCTTCCAGCCAATCAAAGGTCAGGATGCGGTGCTGGCACGCGGTCAGTACCTGGTTGAAGGCCTCGGCCACTGCGGTGCCTGCCATACGCCGCGCAGCCTGACCATGCAGGAAAAAGCCCTCAACGACAGCGAAGGCAGTGACTATCTGTCCGGCAGCAGCGCGCCGATTGATGGCTGGACCGCCAGCAACCTGCGTGGCGATAACCGTGACGGCCTGGGCCGCTGGAGTGAAGACGATCTGGTGCAGTTCCTGCGTACCGGCCGTAACGATCAGACCGCCGTATTCGGTGGTATGACCGATGTGGTCGAGCACAGCCTGCAGCACCTCAGCCCGGAAGATGCCACGGCGATTGCCCGTTATCTGAAGTCGCTGGGCGCGCGCGATCCGAATCAGGTCGGCTTCAAGTCTGATGACGCGGTGGCGAAAGCCCTGTGGAAAGGCGATGACAGCAAGCCGGGCGCCTCGGTGTACGTCGACAGCTGTGCTGCCTGCCATAAAACCGACGGTAGCGGCTATAAGCGCTTCTTCCCGGAACTGCGCGGTAACGCGGTGGTGCAGGCAGAAGACCCAACCTCGCTGATCCATATCGTGCTCAGCGGTGCCACGCTGCCTGGCGTGAAGGGTGCGCCTTCCAGCATCACCATGCCGGCCTTCGGCTGGCGTCTGAACGACCAGCAGGTCGCTGACGTGGTGAACTTTATCCGCAGCAGCTGGGGCAACAGCGCGAAGCAGCAGGTCAGCGCCAGCGATGTGGCGAAAGTGCGCAAGACGGTGCCTGAGCATCAGGGCAATGCCGACGTTGAAAAGTTGATGGAAGAGAAGTAACGCTTTCATACACGCTGAATGGCCGGATATTCCGGCCATTTTTTTTGCCTGCGATCAGGCAATCCGCAGCGCCGTCAGCACCGACAGCAGCGCATCCACCTTGGGCGTCAGCTGCTTTTTGCGCGGCCAGATCACGGTCAGCGGCAAACCTTCCACCGTCAGCGCCGGCAGGATTTGCACCAGCTCACCGCGTTGCAGCTGTTTCTCCATCAGCCAGGTTGCCATCTGCGCCACGCCCAATCCGGCGACCACCGCCGCCACCTGCGCTTCGCCATCACCCAGCGCCATGCGGTGCGCCATCGTGCGCGTGGTCATCCGCCCATCCGGCGACATCAGGTGCCATGGACTGGTGCTGCCGTCAACCCGGTCATACACAATCGCCCGATGGCTGGCGAGTTCCTGCCACGATGCCGGCGTGCCGTGCTGCGCCAGCCAGGCAGGAGAGGCACAGAAGATCAGCTTCTCGCGGCCGAGATAACGAAAGCCCAGCGAAGGGGGATAGTCTGCCGGGCCACCGATGCGCACCGCGATATCCACGCCTTCCTCAAACAGATCGACAATACGATCCGAGAACGACAGGCTGACCTGCATCTCCGGATTGTGCAGGCAGAAGTCGTTAAGCAGCGGCACCACCTGCATCCGTCCAAAAGTGTGCGGCACCGCCATGCGCAACCGGCCGACCGGGATGGCGCGCTGCGCCGCCAGCACCGACTCCGCTTCCGACAGCTCGTTCAGCACGCGCGTGCAGGTTTCATAAAAGGCCTGACCGGCGTCGGTCAGCGCCAGCCGGCGGGTGGTGCGTTCAAACAGCTGCGAACCTAATCGCGCTTCCAGCCTCGCCACGCTTTTACTGACCGCTGAACTGGTCAGGTGCAGTACCGCAGCGGCGGCGGTAAAACTGCCCTGTTCGACGCTGGCCACAAACGGCGTAATGCCCTTAAGGCGATCCTGAGTCATCATCATTAGGGAATCCAGTTCATTAATTATGTGAATTTATACCTCAGATAAGACTCCAATTCTCTATTAAGCTGATTGTTACCCCTTTATTCAGGAGTCTGGCTATGCAACAACGTGCACTTATTGTCGGCGTCAGTGGCGTCATTGGAACCGCGCTGGCGGAACAACTCACCGGTGACGGCTGGCAGGTTTACGGCCTGTCCCGTGGACGCACCGCGGTGCCTGCCGGTTGCACCGCGCTGACTGCCGATCTCACCGACCAGGCCTCGGTGGAAAAGGCGCTGCAAGGCGTCACCGTGGATAAGGTCTTCTTCAGCGTCTGGGCCCGTCAGGCCAACGAGAAAGAGAACATCCGCGTTAACAGCGCCATGGTTCGCAACGTGATTGACGCGCTGGGCGACAGCCTGAAAGGCGGCCACGTCGGGCTGGTCACCGGCCTCAAGCACTACCTCGGCCCGTTTGATGCCTACGGTAAAGGCGCGGTGCCGATGACGCCGTTCCGCGAAGAGCAGGGCCGCCGGCCGGTGGATAACTTCTACTACGCGCAGGAAGACGAAGTGTTCGCGGGTGCCGAAAAATATGGCTACAGCTGGAGCGTGCATCGCCCGCACACCATCATCGGCTTCGCGCTGGGCAATGCGATGAATATGGGCCAGACGCTGGCCGTTTACGCCAGCCTGTGCAAGCAGACCGGCCAGCCGTTTGTCTTCCCAGGTTCCAAAGCGCAGTGGGAAGGCGTCACCGATATGACCGACGCGCATATTCTCGCCCAGCAGCTCGAATGGGCCGCCACCACGCCGTCGGCGCAGGATCAGGACTATAACGTGGTGAATGGCGACGTGTTCCGCTGGAAGTGGATGTGGGGCGAAATCGCCAGCTACTTTGGCATTGAGGCCGCGCCGTTCCCGGACGACGTGCAACCGCTGGATGGGCGCATGGACGCGGCTCCCGCCGAGTGGCAGGCGCTGGCGAAGCAGTTCAACCTGAAGGAAGCGGATATCAGCAAGCTGGTGTCCTGGTGGCATACCGATGCCGATCTGGGCCGTCCGATGGAAGTGTTTACCGACATCAGCAAGAGCCGTAAAGCGGGCTTCACCGGCTATCAGTCCACGCGTGACGCCTTTTTCGCGCTGTTCGACAAGCTGAAAGCGGAAAAGCTGATCCCTTCCTGATTTCGGTTTTCAGCAACAACTGTTTCCTGTGGAAAACAATGCAGGGTTAAAGTGTTTTATTGTTGCCTGAATGGCGGTTTAACGTCAGGATGGTTGCAACAGGCCAGTGCAGGGTTAGCCAGCCGTGCTACCTTGAAATACTGACCGACACACTTTAACCCTCTACGTTATACAGGTGCGACCATGAGCAATAAGACTATCCATTGGAACGGCGGCTTACAGCCAGAAGCAGTTAAGGTTTTGTCTGCTGACGGCGGCATGATCGTCTGCCCGACCAAAGTGGGCTACATCATCATGACCTCCGATGCCAAAGGGCTGGAGCGTAAATTTGATGCCAAGCAGCGCAACCGCAACAAGCCGGGCGTGGTGCTGTGTGGTTCTCTGGAGCAGTTGAAAGAGCTGGCGCAGCTGAACCCGGAAATTGAATCGCTGTATCAGCAGCACTGGGATCAGGACGTGCTGTTGGGCTGCATCCTGCCGTGGAAAGAAGACGCAGTTGCACGCATTCCGGAAGACGGTTCAAAAGACCTGATGATGGATCGCCGTCAGACCAGCTGCTTCGTGATCAAATTCGGTACCCCTGGCGAAAACCTGGCGAAAGAGCTGTGGGAAAACCACGGTAAATTCTCCTTCGCCAGCTCCGCTAACCCGTCAGGCAAAGGCAACCGTGGCCTGGTCGAAGGGATCGGCGAGCGTATCGAATCGCAGGCTGACCTGATTATTGAAGCCAACGACTACGTGAAATCCATCCAGCCGAACGAGTCTGAGAAAACCCGTTACGAGCAGGGTGTGATGGTGGCGATGGTGGATGAGCAGGGCAAACTGGTGCCAGAGCAGAAAGGCGAGCGCAACATCACGCCATGCCCAATCCTGATCCGTAAAGGTCTGGATGTGGACAAAATTATGTCGATGCTGTCTGACACCTTCACCACCTGGGATTACCGTCACGGTAACTACTACTAAGTATGCAGAGGGCGGACGCTGTTCCGCCCTTTATTTCAAGCGTAACGCCTGCTGCAAATCCTCGATAAATACCCTGACCCGCGGTGAAATCAAACTGTCGGCTTTGGTCAGGATCCACGACTGATAGACGTCCATTTCCCATTCCGCTAACACCCGACTGAGCTTGCCCTCTTTGACCGCTTCCTGCGCGACGTATTCCGGCAAATAGGCAATGCCGCTGTTGGCGATGGCGGAATTCAGCAGTGCGGTGCTGTTATTGGCGCGAAAACGGCTACGCACTTCGATATCCAGCTTCTGCTTCTCTTTACGGAACGGCAGCGAGATGGTGTGGGCCGGGCCACGGAACAGGATAAAGTCATGGCGTGGTAAATCGTCCGGCTGGGCGATGGGCGGGAAGCGTTGCAGATAGTCCGGTGCGGCAAACAGGCCCCAGCCGATGTCCATCAACGGCGTGCAGTGGGCATGCTCCGGCGGCTCGCGGCGGATCACTATCGCCAAATCGACATTGTCATCGACCAGGTTAACCGGGCGATCGGTCAGGTCCAGATCGACGCTGACATGCAGGTTATTGGCGACAAACTGATTGAGCACCGGCACGATGCACTGACAGCCAAAGGTGACGGGCGCCACCACGCGCAGGCTGCCGGTCGGCTCTTCGTGATACTGGCGGATAAACAGCCCGGCACTTTTCACTTCGCTGAGGATGCGCGCGCAGTAGTGATACCAGGTCATGCCGACATCGGTCACCACGATTTTACGGGTGGTGCGTTGCAGCAGTTTGGTGCCCAGCCGGACTTCCAGCGCGGAGATCTCTTTGCTCACCGAGGATTTGGATAATCCCAGCAGCTTTGCCGCTTCGGTATAGCTCAGCGTCTCCACCACTTTGGCAAAGATCACCATCCCCTGCAGGTTTTCTACGTCGCTCATCGCCGGTTCGGCTCCTGAAAATTCTCAGCCTGAACAGGGTCGCAGGCGGGGAATAAAGGGGTGTGATAATCAGGGGCGCTAGCTTAATGGTTGGACAGGGGGAAGTAAATCGTCACGGCAGGCGAGCAGGGGCGGAGCCTGAGCTCCGCCCGCCGGTTAGCGAACTTTTTTCACCAGCACCGGGATCTTACGCAGGTTGTTGGCCAGAAACAGACCGCCGATCAGCATCACCGCCACAAAGGCGGAAACCCCCATCCAGCCCCAGTTGTGCCAGAACACGCCACCAAGCGTACCGGCCACGCTGGAGCCGAGGTAATAGAAGAACAGGTACAGCGACGACGCCTGTCCTCTGGCGCGGCGGGCGCGGTGTCCTACCCAACTGCTGGCCACCGAATGCGCGGCAAAAAAGCCGGCGGCAAACAGCATCAGTCCCGGCAATACCAGCAACAGCGTGGTGAACTGGGTGGCTAACAAGCCGACCAGCATCAGGCTGAGCGCGCCCATCAGCACCACGCCACGGCCATATTTCACCGTCATCATTCCCGCACGCGGCGAGCTGTAGGTGCCGGTCAGATACACTACCGACAGCAGTCCGACCACCGTCTGGCTTAACGAGAACGGTGCGGCCATAAAGCGGTAGCTGACGTAGTTAAACAGCGTGACAAAGCTGCCCATCAGGATAAACCCGACGATAAACAGCATCGGCAGCCCCATGTCGCGCCACTGGAACATAAAGTTGACCAGCAGCTTATGCGGCCGCAGCGAGCAGGCGCGGAAATGCTGCGACGGCGGCAACAGGCGGAAGAACAGCCCGGCGGCCGCCAGCGCAAAGAGCCCGACCACAAACAGCGATACGTTCCACGAGAAGTGATCCGCCAGCATCCCGGTCGACAGTCGGCCGACCAGCCCGCCAATCGAGTTGCCGCTGATATACAGCCCCATCGAGAAGGAGAGGAACACCGGGTGCAGCTCCTCGCTCAGCCAGGTCATCGCCACCGCCGCCACGCCGCTGAGGGCCAGGCCGGTCAGCGCACGCATCGCCAGTACGCCTTCCCAGCTGCTCATGGTGGCGCAGATAAGCGTGAAGAACGCCGCCAGCAGCAGCGAAATCGACATCACCGATTTGCGCCCGATGGCATCCGACAACGGCCCGGTGACCAGCAATCCCAATGCCATCATCGCCGTGGTGACGGAAAGTGACAGGCTGCTCTGTGCCGGCGTCAGATGAAAACTCTGCGAGAACACCGGCAGAATGGGCTGAACGCAATACAACACCGCAAACGTCGAAAGCCCGGCACAAAATAGCGCCAGCGTGGCGTGGGTAAAACGCCGGGTTCCACGGGTAATATAGGTTTTATTTATGGGAGCGGATGTATCAAGGGGGGAAACTAAACTGTCATCCTCATCAGAGAGGCTTTCCGAGTGCAACGCTGCGGATTTATTTACTACCGGTGCCACGAGAGTTCCTTAATTAATCATTTAAAGGTCTGGTTTGCTATCAGATAAACTTATTTTTACCAGGCGTGGCAAGGGCTGCGCGACGATCTGGTGCGCACAGTATTCGGCGGTTTAAATATAATGTAAATGGTAAAACCAATTATTTTTTATAAATGTAAATTTTCAGTTAATTTAATTTCAAAACTGGATAAATAAACATCATTTTAACGGTTTGGCTTAAGTGCAGGGCTGGCGGGCTTGCGAACAACGGCGATATGGAATGCTCGCTTTTCAATTACTGTAAATTAATATGCAGAATAATCTTAAGTAACCGCGTACGGTTATTTTTTGAAATATCTTCTCATCGTCGGTAATAAGTTCAATGGGTTGCGTTGTGAGACTGGGGTACTATACTGAGGGCTTGTTTCTGAAATTCAGCGCAATCATTGTCGATATCAATTGGCACAGGAGGTTTCTATCACTTTTAACCAAAATGACCTAATCATTGACAATAATCAGACTGACTACGAAGCCTATTATCACGATTACGAGGCGGGTCTGGAATCGGTCGTTGAACCGCAACCGGAGTCGATTCGTGGTCTGCCCGCATCGGACATCCTGACGCCTTCCGATCGGTATCAGGAGCTGTTTGAAGCCGTACAAACGTCGCGGATATTTACTGACAGTAAAACGTTTGCCGACTGTGCGCCCAAAATTGAACCTGAAAGAATTCTGTACCGCTATTTTATGCAGCGTGAGCGCGAGGATTTTAATTTACTGGCGTTCGTGCTGGAGAATTTTGACCTGCCAAAAGTCCATGACAGCCGCTATGTTTCGGACCCCAATAAATCGATGGGCGAGCATATCGACGCGCTGTGGCCGGTGTTAACCCGCAAGCCGGAGAAGCACTCGGAGTTCTCTTCGCTGCTGCCGTTACCGCAGCCTTACGTGGTGCCGGGCGGACGATTTGGTGAGACCTACTACTGGGATTCCTACTTCAGCATGCTGGGCTTTGCCGCCAGCGGTCGCACCGATCTGCTGAAGAATATGGCGGATAACTTTGCCTGGATGATCGACACCTACGGGCATATCCCTAACGGCAACCGCACCTATTACCTCAGCCGCTCCCAGCCGCCGGTGTTTGCGATGATGGTTGAGCTGTTCGAAAAGGACGGCGTGCACGAAGCGCAGCGCTATCTGAAGCACCTCAAGCGCGAGTACGAATTCTGGATGGATGGTGAAGCGTCGCTGACGCCGAATGAAGCCTATCGCCACGTGGTGATGCTGTCGGATGGCTCGGTGCTCAACCGCTATTGGGACGATCGGGATACGCCGCGCGACGAGTCGTGGATTGAAGATGTGGAAACGGCGAGAAACTCTTCGCGTCCGTCGAACGAAGTGTACCGCGACCTGCGAGCCGGTGCGGCGTCCGGCTGGGACTTCTCATCGCGCTGGCTCAGCGAGCCTGGCCGTCTGGAGAGCATCCAGACCACCAGCATCGTGCCGGTGGATCTGAACGCCTTCCTTTATAAGCTGGAAACCACCATTGCGCGGTTGTCGGCCAGTAAAAACGACCATGCCACGGCCGAGCTGTTCCAGCAGAAAGCGGTGCGCCGCCGGGAAATCCTCGACAGATATCTGTGGGATGCCGAAGCGGGTCTGTATCGCGACTACAACTGGCGTGACCGTGAGAAAGGCGCGTTTTCTGCCGCGTCGGTAACGCCGCTGTTTGTCGGTATGGCGAGCCTCGATCAGGCCACGCACACTGCAGCGGCCATCCGTTCGCATCTGCTGGCGCCGGGCGGGGTGCTGTCAACGGTGGAAGAGACCGGCGAGCAGTGGGACAAGCCTAACGGCTGGGCACCAATGCAGTGGATGGCGATCAAAGGGCTGAATAACTACGGCGAAGAGCTGCTGGCGAAAGAGATTGCTACCCGCTGGCTGCAGATTGTCGGCGCCACCTACCATCGTCATCACAAGATGGTCGAAAAATATAACGTCGCCGGACGCGCGCCGGTGCTGGCGGGCGGCGGTGAGTATCCGCTGCAGGACGGTTTCGGCTGGACCAACGGCGTCACGCGCCGCCTGCTGGAGATGTATCCGGATGCCGCACCCAAACGCTAATCCGCGTTGTCACTGAATCAGAGCCTTCTTATGAAGGCTCTTTTTTTTGCGCAGCGCCTGTTCACAGCGAAGAAAAAATCCCCACTTTGCGCAATAAATCATGGTATGAAAGAGGATAACCGCTTTTTTATTAACCCTTTTTGCTTTTTTGGGAGCCTGCATGAAAAAAATCGCCCTGTCTGCGCTGGTGTTGCTCGCCTGCGCCAGTTCAACCGCTTTTGCTGCCGAGTCGCTGCGTTTTGGCGTCGATCCCACTTTCCCGCCGTTTGAGTCCAAAGCGCCCGATGGCAGCCTGCAGGGCTTTGATATTGAAATGGGCAACGCCATTTGCCATCAGATGAAGGTGAAGTGCGTGTGGGTGCAGACCGGCTACGACGGCATTATTCCGGCCCTACAGGCGCGTAAATTCGATGCGATCCTCTCGGCGATGGCGATGACCGACAAACGCCGCCAGCAGGTTGCCTTCACCGATATGCTCTACAACACGCCAAGCGCGCTGGTGACCAAGAAGGACAGCGGCCTGAAACCCGATGCGGAGTCGCTGAAAGGCAAGTCAGTGGGCGTCGCGCAGGGCACCACTCAGGAAACCTATGCCAAAGCCGTCTGGGCAACCACCGGCATCAACGTGGTGTCCTATCCTAACCAGGAAGAGATCTGGCCGGATCTGGCATCGGGACGGGTAGATGCAACGCTGACCAGCGCCGCCTCAGCGGAAACCGGCTTCCTGAAGTCGCCACAGGGCAAGGATTACCAGATCAGCGGCGATACCCTGTATGACAAAAAATACTTCGGCGAAGGCGTGGGGATCGGCCTGCGCAAAGACGATCGGGCGCGGGTTGAGAAGATCAACGCGGCGCTGGCCGAACTGCATAAAAACGGCACCTACGAGCGGCTGGCGAAGAAGTACTTCAGCTTTGACGTCTATCATATTCAGAAGTGAGCCTGATGCGATCCCTACCTGATTACAGCGCGCAGCGGGCGCGCTTTCTTGCCGCCGTGGCGCGGCTGGATGGCCACGTCACCCATTATCCCCATCCGCTGAGCGGGCCGAAGGGCGAAGCCTTAAGCACCGATGTGGCGGTGATTGGCGACCCGGCCGCTGACAATTTGCTGCTGATCGTTTCCGGCACCCACGGTGTTGAAGGCTATTACGGATCGGACAGTCAGATTGCCTGGCTGGACGGACTCGACGCTGCAACATTGCCCGCCGGTGTGGCGTTGGTGATGGTGCATCTGATCAATCCGTGGGGCACGGCCCACCTGCGCCGGGTGAACGAAGATAACGCCGATCTTAACCGTAACTTTATCGACTTCGCGGCCGGTGCACCGGATAACGCCGCTTATCGCGATCTGCATGCCGTTTATAGCTGCAAGGATCTGGATGGCGCAGCGCGTCAGCAGGCCGATGCGCTGTTGCAGGCCAGTCGCGAAGCGCTGGGTTGGGCGGGCGTTAAGCGCATTGTGGAAGCCGGTCAGTATCAGTTTGCCGACGGCATTTTCTTCGGCGGCCAGCAGGCCAGCTGGTCCCATCAGACGCTGAAAACCATCATTTCCCGTCACCTGGCGCAGGCGAAGCGCATCATCAGCTTTGATCTGCATACCGGTGCGGGCGCCTATGGTCATCCGATGCTGATGGCGATTGCCGAACGGGATTATCCGGCGCTCGAACAGGCGCGGGCGATCTTTGGCGAATGGCTGACGGTGCTGATCACCGGCGCCGGACGCGACAGTGAAACCGGCGTCACCGCGACGGCGACCGGCTATCTGTCGCAATTTATGCTCGATCTTCTGCCGGGGACGCAGCTGCTGCAGCTGGTGGTGGAGTGCGGTACGCTGGACGGGGAAGAGATGCATCGCCGCGTGCGCGACGATCACTGGCTGCATCTGTATGGCGATCCTGCCAGCGATCGCGGGCAGCAGATCAAGCAGGATCTTTATGACGGTTTCTATCCTTGCGATCCTGACTGGCAGGCGCTGATCGCCTTCCGCACCCAGCAGATCTTCGCCCGGGCCTGGAAGGCGTTGTTGAGCAAGTAGCCGATATCAGAGGAGCCGCTGTCCGGCTGTGAGGGCCACCGCATCTTCACCGGCTTTAAACAGCAGTGTGGCATGCGGCCCGTGGCAAAAGGCTTCGCCGTCATGCATCTCAATCCAGTTACCTTCCGGCAGGCCGATCACCTCCAGCTCAGGGGAAAGCACCAGTAACTCGCGGATACGCTGTTCACGGGTTTCCCCCTGATGGCCGGTCGGTAATGCATTGGTGAAATGCGGATTGATCTGCCGTGGGAAAAGATTTAACGCGTCGAAGCCACCCGGATCGACAATCGGCATATCGTTGGTGGTGCGAATGGTCGGGCACGCCAGATTCGCGCCGGCACTCCAGCCAATATATTGCGCGCCTTTCTTCACCGCGGCCGCAATCGGTTTTAGCAGCCCGCGCATGCGGCACTCTTTCAGCAGGTTAAAGGTGTTGCCGCCGCCGACCATAATCGCGTCGGCACTGGCAATCGCCGCCAGCGGATCGGCAAGGGAATGCACGCCGGTAATCTCCAGCTGCAGGTCGGCTAACGCGTCGCGCACCTTGTTGGTATAGGCATCCCAGCTTTGGGTTACGCCCGCAAAGGGAATAAACACCACCGACTGTCCGGGTGTCAGATCGCGGCCGATCAGCGGCTTAGCGGCGCCAAGAAAACCGGAGCCCGGTAAGGTGGAATTACTCAGTAACAGCAGTTTCATCATCGCTCCTTTTACAACAGATTACGCAACAGGTCCGCCAGCAGCTGATTCGATAAAATCACCGGCAGATCGACGCGGCGTTTACAGATTGCCTGGTGCCAGCCAGTGTAGCCCATGCAATCGGTCAGGATAATCTCAGCCCCCCGATCGGCCAGCGATCGGGCGGCGGCGGCAACCTCCTCTTCCGTCGCCGTATAGGGTGACGCCACGGCAAATACCGGCGGACGGGTAGCGTTATGCCACTTCTGTTGCTCGCTGGCAATTTGCGAGGCCAGCGGCACCAGGATCCCCGCCTGACGATCGCCGACCAGCGCATTCAGCGTCGGCGGCATAATCCGGTCGGGTTCAATCAGCCAGGCGCCATCACCGTGCAGTCCATGAAATTCACCGGTGCACAGCAGCACCACCAGCTGACAGCCTGCCGCCGCCAGTTCACTGATTTTTTGCTGCACCGCCAGGCCGACCGCCGCTTTCCCCATCACCACGGCACGACCGTCCAGCAGGCGTGAGGTCAGCACTGCCTCGCCGGGGATCACCGTGAAGCGGCTGGCAATGGTGGCATCGTCCAGCCCGTCCAGCACCCCGGCGTGCAGGCAACTGACGTGGCCAGGCAGAGCCTTATCCAGAATCGGTGTGATGTCACTACGCGGGGCCTGGCCAATGGTCAGCGTGCCAATTTTCGTGATTGCCATCTCAAACCTCCGGCTGACGTTTTTGCAGATGAGCCAACGAGCCATATAGCTTCAGCAGACGCTGATACTCATCCTGATCAAAGAACTGACAGGTGCCGCGTGAGAACTCTTTGGCCACTTCAACGGCAAATTTACAGGCCAGCGCAATATCCACCTCATGGCTGGCTCCGGTGCCACAACCCGGTACCAGACCGACGGCGGTAATCGCCACACCGACCACCGGTGCGCGGGTGGCGATGGACGGCTGCAGGATGCTGTTCAGATGATAAACGCCGTTGCCATAAGGCGTGATGTCCTGGGTGGTGATCGGGAAGGTGACCGGCAGCTGTCCGGTGGTCATCTCCATCACCCGCAGCAGGTCTTCCGACACGCGCAGGATATAGCCTTCTTTCACCGTCGGCGAAATGGCGAAGCCTTTGTGATTGATGATGCGGTTGCCTTTGGTGGTGTCAATGGACAGCACCGCGTCCATCTCATCGGAGACTTCCTGCTCATTCATGTCTTCGGTTTCGACCGGCGAGTCCATAAAGTCCACTGGCTCATGTGGGCGGGTGGGGGCGTCCGGACAGATATGGGTGGTGATAATCACGTCGCCCGGCAGGCTGTCGCCCTGGCGCTGCATTTCGGCCAGCTTCAGTGCCGACGCAACGGCTGCCACCGCGCCATCTGCATCGGAAACCATGCCAATGCGCCCCGGCCGGGCACCAATGCCGCCCAGCCGGCCAACAATGCCCAGCGTGGGTGCCGAGCCGCCCAGGCGTTTACCTTCAAAGCCGGGGATAACGATTTTGATGAAATCGGTTTTGCCCTTCAGGCCGTGAACCTCTTTCACCGTGACCTCCACATTGGCGTATCCCGCCAGCAGTTGCTGCACCTTCTGACCACTGGCCCAGGCGCTGTCCAGTAATTCAAATACCTGTAAAGTCTGATGTAAGCTCATTTTTTCCCTTAAATAGACGAATTATTTTTTGCCGCCAGGCAGAACCGATGTGAAGAAGCTGAACAGCGCATCACCGGCAATCATGCCAGCCGCCAGCACTTCCATTTTGTTACGTGCGGGCTCGCCGCCCATCCGCAGCCATACGGTACGGATCAGGATGCCGATCAGTACTGCCCATCCCGCCATCGGGTTATTGATTAACAGGCCGGTTGCCAGTAATACGCCCATCTGACGGCCTGGGCCGCCCACCAACTGGATCAATGCGCCAGGAATGGCCCAGATCAGCAGGGATTTGGCGATCTCCATCGAGACCCCGGCATTAATGGCCGCCACATACACTTTGGCGACTGGCGGGATCAGCCCTTGCGAGAAGTAGCCTTTGTAAATAAACAGCACCACCGGGATGGCAACCACGAAGGCCAGCATTGCGGCCAGCAATTGTTGACGGCGGCCCGCCAGTTCGAACGCGGTAAATTCGCCTTTACCGCGCAGGATCCAGCCCGCTTTAAGGTCATAGCCCATATCGGCAAAAGCCGGACCGGTGGCAGCCGAAAAGCCGCACAGCATGGCCAGCGCTTCAGGCGGGAAGCCAATCAGAATGCCGACGAGCAGGGTGATCAGCGCCACGGCAAACGCCGGGAACCAGCCGGAATGCATGGCTGCCAGACCAACAATCATCTGATGCAGGAACGCGGCAAAGGCGGAATACAGCATAAAGGCCAGTAGCCATGGCAACGAAAGGTGCAGATACAGGCCGCTGCTCAGCGCAATCAATACCGAAATGACCGCAAACCCCAGCGCACCCAATCGCAGCGTTTTACCGATCTGCGCGTTTTGTGTTTCTGGCAATACGCCCGCTGCGGCGTTCTGCGGTTGAACGTCATGCTTACCGCTGCGCACCAGCTTGACGATTTGGAATAACGCCACGATGCCTGCACCGGCCATCATGCCGTGCGGGATATAGAGTTTGTTGATATCAATATTGAACATCGGCAGCGAATAGCCGCGTAACAGGAAGCCAACGCCGAGCATGCCCAGCGCCCAGACGTTGCCAATAAACGCCGTTCCCAGTGCGGCCATCGGGAATTTGAACCAGGAACCCACCGCACCCATCGCGATACCCACGCCGAGCAGGGCCGCGTGCTTGCCGCCCTGATCGCCCGCTTTGATCGATTCGGCGGCCGCCACGCCCGGTGGCCATGCGCCCTCTGCCGGGAAAATGCGGGTGTTAAACAGACGGTACAGCAGATAGCCGTCGAGCAACATCGCCAGCGCGACGCCGAAAAACATCGGCATTACCATATCCTGACGGCCAAACAGCCACGGGATGGCAACCGGCAGCAGCAGCGAGTTGGCCGCGCCAAAGGTCGCCGCTGAGGTCGCGCTCTGTGCCAGGTTTTGAATATGGATCGAGCGAAACCGCGCAAAACATTGCAGCGGAATACGGGCGATCACCATCGCCACCATCGCGCCAATAATGGCGGTATTTGGCGTGACGCCGAGGGTGGTCAGTAACTGAACCCCGATGATCGCGCCAAACACGCTGAGTGCCAGCAGCAGCAGCAGTGTTGCTGGCGCGAAAGTGCGGGGATGGACCTCATCGTGGGATGAGTTTGAACGTGGTTTCTGACTCACGGTGAATCTCCTGGTATTGGCAAAATTGTTAAGGCTGGTGGCTCACCAGCCGGTCACCTGTTTTCTGGGCGATAAGCAAGGCGGTCTCTTTCAGCAAGGTGGCAATACGCTGCAGCTCTTCTGGCTGGGCCAGCGTTTGGGGGAAGGACAGGCAAAACGCCACCGCTTCATGGGTGGTGGGATCGCCAATGGCGCAACTGACCGACGCCGTCTCGGCCACCGACTCATTCACCGCAGTGGCAAAACCGGCGTCGCGGGCAACGGCAATCGCCGCGGTCAATTTTTCAATGCTGTGATCGGTGCCGATCAGCTGGGTCTGGACCTGAGGACTGGTTAAGAAGGCCTGCAGCTGGGGTTCGCTGAGACGGGCCAGCAGGGCTCTACCGGTTGAAGTGCCCCAGGCCGGGGATCGTGAACCCGGCCAGGTCACCACTGGCAGCGTCTGGCGACCGTGAATGACTCTGAGCACCAGGATTTCCTGGTTATCCAGCATCGAGATATAGCCGGTGTATCCCGTCTGTTCGCATAACGATCGCAACGCGTTATCGACGAGTTCACTGAGCGGCGCGGCGCGATTCACCAGATGTGAAGCGGACAGGATCAGCGGACCGGGCAGGAACAGGCCTCTTGCTTCGTCTTTTTCGACATAGCCATAAGATTCCAGCTGATTCATCACTCGGGAGGCCGTGCTCTTGGGCATGCCGAGATGGCTGATCACGTCATTGATACGGATTCCGCTTTGCAGCGATACCATCAATTTAAGAATGCTGGCGGTAGTTTCCAGAATGGACATGGCGAGGTCTCATAAAATGGGATTGTGTTCCACTTAATGAGATTGCAAAATGAGTGCCAAAAATAAGCTATTGATTTTGAATAGTTCAGCTGGCCGGCGTTTCAGGCGTGCGTTGAATTGGGGCGCAAGATCGGTGCAGAAAGACAGCAGAAGGGCAGTCAGGCGCGTGGCGATATGCATCGCGCCGGACTGTTCCGACGTTTAAAGGCGGCCGTAAAAGGTCATGCGGGCGGTTTCGGACAGGGCAATATCGGGCTGGGCATTGTAGGCCAGCACCACCAACATCCGGCTGGTATCGCCTTCGGTTGGCGTGACGCGGTGCAGCGCATTGCGGCCGCGGAACAGCACCAGGTCGCCGGGATTAATCGCCAGCTTCTCGACCGGCTGCTGCTGGTGCAGCACCTTTTCCACACCCTCGAAATTCATCTCGCCCGCTTCAGCATTGCGCAGATTGCTGACGTACTCAAACACGCCGCCGCCCTGCGGTTTCTGGATCAGCAGGGTGATAGCAAACGACGAGTTATCGAAGTGCCAGCCCAGTTCCTGCCCGGTGTGGGCATAGTGCAGATTGATAGAGGAAAGGGAATCCGCATAGGGATACAGCTGCTGCTCGCCCAGCACGCTGCACAGAAACGCTTTAAATGCCTCGGCGTTATACAGCGTGCGCAAAGGGGAGTGCTCGGGCACCTGATCATCGGTGATGCAGCCTTTGGACGAGACAATCTGATGGTTGCGCGGATGATCGGCCGCATAGGCGTCATCCGGCGCTTTCAGATAAACGTTGTGCTTGCTGGCGGTATAAAACGCCATATGCTGCTGCGCTTCACCCTCCTGGCGTATAGCATCCAGCGCGTCGGCAGTCAGAAAATTTCGCAGGACCAGCGCACCGCTGTCGTCCAGCGACGCTTTGCAACTGGCAAGGTATTCGGCATCCATAATCGGATGGGAGGACAAATTGATAATCGGGGCCAGCTGGGTCATCACACGCTCATCGTCATCAGCTATCAGGATTTCTTACTCTACTGCCAGTTGGTCTTGCTCACCAGATATTCGCCGGGCCGATTGGCTGGTTTGTGGTTAAATGACTAAAGTTAAAAGCTAAATTGTGATCATCATCGAACAGGAGCCACGCATGCGAATTGGACTAGTGGGATACGGCACCGGCGGTCAGAACTTTCATGCACCGTTTATTACCGCGGCAAAAGGCGTGGAGCTGGTGGGGATCGTCGCCAGAGCACCGGCCACCATTGCCCGCGTGAAGGCGGATTTTCCGGATGTCCCGATCTATCCAAGCCTGACGGCGATGCTGGACGCGGGCGTGGATATCGTCACCATCACCACACCCCCGCAAACCCGCCGGGAGCTGGTGCTGGAAGCGATTGAGGCGGGCGTGGCGGTGATTGCCGATAAGCCGTTTGCGCCGGATGCCGCCACCGGACGCGAACTGGCCGCCGCCGCGAAAGCGAAAGGCGTGGTGTTGGGCATTTATCATAATCGCCGCTTTGACGCAGATATCCTGACGCTGCGGGATGTGCTGGAACAGCAGCGCGTCGGCAAGCTGTGGCGGCTGCATAACCGCATGGATCTTGACGATCCCCATACGCTGGAAGGCGGCGAAACCGGCGGCCTGCTGCGTGATATGGGTAGCCACCTGGTCGATCAGGCGGTGTGGCTGCTTGGGCCGGTGAAATCGGTGCTGGCACAGACGGATAGGGTTGACCGCCCGGAAGGCCAGACCGATGCCAGCTTTGTCATCACCCTGACGCACACCAGCGGCGTGCATTCGCATATCTCCTCCAGCAAGCTGAATCACCTGGCCGCGCGCGATATCCGTGCCTATGGCGACCAGGGCAGTTACGTCTCCAACGGCACGGACGTGCAGGCCAACGCCATCTTTGCCGGAAAGCGGCCGGCCGACGATCTGCAAGGTTGGGGTTATGAAGAGCAGGCGCTGTGGGGAACGCTGCGCACGGCGGCGGGTGAAGAACGCGTGCCGTCCGCTCAGGGCTGCTATCACGCCTATTACGAAGCTTTCGCCAGGGCCGTGCGGGAAGGGACCGCGCCTCCCGTTACGCCAGAGCAGGCAATTATGACGCTGGAAGTGCTGGATGCGGCATTACTCAGCGCCAAAGAAGGGCGGCTGGTGACGCTGGAATAAGCGGCTCAGCGGCCTGCATAAGCGACTGGCCCGATGCCTCTGACGATGCCGGGGCATCAGCGGCCGGTCAGTAAAGGCAGCAGGCCGCCTTCCTGAAGCAGTGTTTCCAGTGGGGCGAACAGCGGCTGCGGCAATTCATCGGCGGAAAACCATTCCCATCCGGCACACTTGTCGGGTTCACAGCGCTGCGGCGTGCCGCTAATGTCTTCCGTCAGCATAAAAAGCGTAACGTAGTGTTTCTTCTCGGCGATAAAAAAGTCGTTAGTGAACGCGACCTTAGCCAGTTTTCCCACCACCAAACCCGTCTCTTCCAGCACTTCCCGGCGCGCACACGCCTCTGGCGTTTCGCCAAATTCCAGGTGTCCGCCGGGCGCAGACCAGCTGTCTGCGCCATGGCTTCCCCTGCGTCGGCCCAGTAACAGCCTGCCTTCCCGCACAATCAGTACGCCTACGCCAATTTTTGGCTGGGTCATTTCTGTCTCCTTCGAGGGCCGGGTGAATCCGCCATTGTTAGCTTAATGGATTCAGCTGGTGAGTTTTATGTATTGGGTTTGTTATCAGCACTGCTTAATAATTCCCTTGGTTTACAAAGCATTTACAAATGTGGGGTTATAACGTGAAATGGATCACACTTTATCAACAAGGATGATCACGATGTTATCGCGCAGACAATTTATGACTTCCGGTGCCGCCCTGCTGGGGTTTGCCGTGCTTCGCCCCGCGCTCTCCTGGGCTGCCACGCCCGCATCCAGCTCCGACAGCGCACAGTTTCTGGCCATTTCGCAGCTGCTGACCGGTAAAGCGTCGCTCAGCTCACTGGTCGCGCAGCGGGCGCTGAATGGGCTGACCGAAGAGGATAGCCAGTTTCCGCAGAAGCTGCAAAAGCTCGCGGCGGCGCTGAACGCGGCAGGGATCACTTCGGCAGACGCGCTTAATGGCCACGCCATTATGGCCGATGCCAATACCGGTGCGACGGCGAAGAAAATCGTCTCGGCATGGTATCTGGGCTTTACCGGCACGCCAGTAAGCCTGCGGGCGGTGGATAACACCCGCTTTGTCACCTACACCGACGCCTTGATGTACGCACCGACGCTCGATGCCACGGTGATCCCGACCTATTCCCGGGGCCATACCAATTACTGGACACAGCCGCCAGCGACCCTGAAAAACGACTAATTTTTCCCAATTTATGTGAGCACACCATGGACAAGCAATTTGATGCCGACGTGATTGTCGTCGGGTCCGGCGCGTTGGGCAGTAATGCCGCGACAACGCTCGCCCGCGCGGGTAAATCCGTGATTATTCTTGAAGCCGGTGAGAAGATCCCGCGATGGAAAATCGTCGAGAATTTCCGTAACTCTTCCAAAAAAGGCAACTACAACTCGCCGTATCCCAACGAGCCCTGGGCCCATCACTCCTACGACGAGCAGTACATTGAAAACGTCGGCTCTTTTGATTTCCGCCCGGGAATGTTGAAGTTAGTCGGCGGCACCACCTGGCACTGGGCATCCGCCTGCTGGCGCTATCTGCCGAACGATATGAAGCTGAAAACCCTGTATGGCGTTGGCCGCGACTGGCCGATGGAGTACAGCGAGCTGGAACCTTTTTACCAGAAAGCCGAAGAGGCGCTGGGCGTCTGCGGCAGCGATACCGACGATCAGAGCGGTCAGGCTGGCGGCGCATTCCCACCGCGATCCAAACCCTATCCGATGGAGCCAGAAGGCGAAACCTATCTGTTCCAGCGCCTGAAAGCGCGCCTCAGCCCGTCAGGCTATCACTTTATCCATGAGCCAAACGCCCGTGCGACGCGTCCTTACGACGGTCGTCCGGCCTGCAGCGGCAACAACAACTGTATGCCGGTCTGCCCTATCGGCTCGATGTACAGCGGCGATAAGCACGCGCAGCACGCGGAAGATGCCGGTGCGAAGCTGATGACCGATTCCACCGCGTGGAAGCTGGAAAAAGGCAGCGACGGCAAGATTGTCGCGGTGCACGTGCGCAGCTCCAAAGGGGTGGATACCCGACTGACCGCCAAATACTTTATCGTTGCCGCGCATGGCCTGGAAACGCCAAAACTGCTGCTGATTTCTGATGTGGCCAACAGTTCCGATCAGGTCGGCCGTAACCTGATGGACCACACCGGGATGGGCCTGCAATTCCTCGCTGACGAACCGATGTGGCCTGGCCGTGGTGCGGTTCAGCAGGGCGGGATTTTTAACTACCGCGACGGGGATTTCCGTAAAAATCACGCGGCGATCAAGCATGCCGTGTCCAACAACGTGCCGAATATGGCGGTGGCACAGCGTCTGATCGGCCAGGGTGTGATTGGCAGCGAGCTGGATAAACAGATCCGCCATCAGGCCGCGCGCTGGGTCGATATTTCAACGGTGTTCGAAATCCTGCCGCACGCGACCAACACCGTGCGTCCAAGTACCACCCGTAAAGATGCGCTCGGCATTCCGATGCTGACGGTGAATTACGAGGTGGATGACTATGTGAAGGCCGGCAAGAAGGTGGTGGATGCCGACTACAAAAAGTTCGTCAGCCTGATGGGCGGTGAAGTGATAGAAGACAATACCGGCTGGCAGAACCGTGACCACCTGATGGGCACGGTGATCATGGGTGACAATGCGAAAGATTCGGTGGTGAATCACGAGTGCCGGAGCTGGGATCACAGCAACCTGTTCCTGGCGACAACCGGCGTTATCCCGGCTTCCGGGGTGATTAACCCCACGCTGACCGGCGTCGCGCTGAGTATTCGTCTGGCCGAAATTATTGAGCGGGAGATCTGATCATGAAACTGTCTGGATCTTATTCTCTGCTGAAAAGCGCCGTGCTGGTGGGCGGCCTGCTGGCCTCTGCCGCCGCGCTGGCGGACAGCGCGGCCGATGAATCGGCATTAATTAAACGCGGTGAATACACCGCCGTGGCCGCTGACTGCGGTGCCTGTCACCGTCAGACCAAAGAAGACGGTGCGCCCTTTGCCGGTGGCTATGCCATCGACTCGCCGATGGGGCGGATTATTGCCAGTAATATCACGCCATCAAAGCAGTACGGCATTGGCAACTACAGCGAGCAGCAGTTTGCGGATGCGGTGCGCAAAGGCGTCGCAGCCGATGGCAGTAACCTCTATCCGGCGATGCCTTACACGGCTTACGGCGCGATGAGCGACGAGGATATTCACGCGCTTTACACCTACTTTATGAAAGGGGTGAAGCCGGCGGATATTCCGGCGGAAGCGAAAACTGACCTGAGCTTCCCGTTCAACGTTCGCCAGATTATGTGGGGCTGGAACCTGCTGTATCGCAACGATAAACCGTTTGAAAAGCAGGCGGGCGCGTCCGATCAATTGAATCGCGGTAAGTATCTGGTGGATGTGCTGGCGCACTGCAGCACCTGCCATACGCCGCGCAATATGATGATGGCCGAAAAAGGCGACCAGGCGCTGGCGGGCAGCCCGCTGGGAAGCTGGTATGCGCCGAACATCACCCCGGACAAAAGTGGCATTGGCGACTGGAGTCAGGATGATATCGTCACCTACCTGAAAACCGGGCATCTTGCCGGCAAAGCGCAGGCCGCCGGGCCGATGGGCGAAGCGGTGGAACACAGCTTCCAGCATATGAACGATGACGATCTGCAGGCGATTGCAGCATGGATGAAACAGGTCCCGGCGATCGCCACACCGTCCGCACCTGCGGCAACCCAGCCGGTGAAAGCGACCGATATTAATCAGGTGATCGGCGGGCAGGGCGATCAGGCGTCGCTGGCCGACAGCCGCAGCACCGATGGCGCGGAGCTTTACAGTGGCGCCTGTGCCAGCTGTCACGGTCGCGCAGGCGAGGGCACGAAGGATAACTTCTATCCGTCACTGACCCACAACAGCGCGGTCTCGGGTCAGACGGCCAGCAACCTGGTGATGACCATCGTCGACGGGATCCACCGTAAAAGCAGTGACAGCGATGTCGGCATGCCGGCCTTCGGTCAGCAGTTGGACAATGCGCAAATTGCGTCCGTCACCAACTACGTTCGCAGCCACTTTGCCAATATCGACTCGCAGGTGACGGCTGAGCAGGTGAAAACCCTGCGTGCCGGTGGCGATGCGCCGTTTATCGTGCGGTACGTTAACGTGTTGATGGCGGTTGGCGGCGGGGTTGCGCTGCTGGTGCTGTTTGCGTTGTATCGCCTGGTAAGCAAAAGAAAACGCCGTTAACGGCGAGGCGTCCCCTGCGCGGTCTGGCGGGGGACGCGTTACGCTTTCTCAACGTCGCCGGCATACTGGCGGCGATGATCCATAATCTGTTGCAGGTTCATCTCAATCCAGTCTGCCAGCCCGATCACCTGGCCCCGCACTTCATGTCCGCTGGGCGAAAGGCGGTACTCAACGTGTGGCGGAATAACGTCATAGGCTATACGCTCTACAAAGCCATCCTCTTCCATAAATCGTAACGTTTGCGACAGCATGCGTTCACTGATGCCGCCGATTTTTCTTCTCAGTTCGCTAAAGCGCAGCGTGTCATCCTGCAAGGCGACGAGGATCAGCAGGCTCCAGCGGCTGGTTAGCCGTTTCAGCACGTCGCGTGAGGGGCAGTTGGCATCGAACAGTTCACCCCGGCGAAACTTTTCGCTGAGCGAGTCACAGGCCACATCTTGATTTTTTTTCACACTAACATTCCTGTAAGTACTTACTTTTGATTAGTGTATGGCATAGGCTGGTTGGGTGAAAGCGATTTCGGCGGCAGCGGCCGCCACACCTTATTAAAATCCACAGGAGATGATCATGATTGCTGTTACCGGTGCGACGGGCCAACTGGGCCGCTTAGTGATTGATGCTTTACTGAAGAAAGTGCCTGCCGCGGAAATTATTGCCGCCGTGCGTTCGCCAGAAAAGGCGGCGGATCTGGCGGCGTTGGGCGTGCAGCTGCGCAAGGCCGACTATGCCAAACCCGAAACCCTGGCCAGTGCCTTCAGTGGCGTGGAAAAAGTGCTGCTGATCTCGTCCAGCGAAGTCGGCGCGCGTGAGGCGCAGCATAAAGCGGTGATCGCCGCGGCGAAAGAGGCGGGCGTGTCTCTGCTGGCCTACACCAGCTTGCTGCATGCGGACACCAGCCCGCTGGGACTGGCAACGGAACACCGGGCCACCGAGCAGGCGTTGATCGCCTCTGGCGTGCCTTACGCCATCTTGCGTAACGGCTGGTATACCGAAAACTATGCCGCCAGCATTGCGCCGGCCATCACGCACGACGCATTTATTGGCGCAGCAGCCGAAGGCAAGATTGCCTCCGCCAGCCGCAAGGATTATGCCGAAGCCGCTGCTGCGGTGCTGGCTGGCAATGAGGCTGCGGGTCAGATTTATGAGCTGTCTGGCGATACCGCTTACACCCTGGCGGAATTCACTGCGGAGATTGCCCGCCAGAGCGGCAAAGAGATCCAGTATATCGATATGCCACAGGCCGATTTCTCCGCCGCGCTGAAGGGCGCAGGCCTGCCGGACTGGCTGGCAGAGATGCTGGCGGATTCTGATGCCGCAGCGGCGAAAGGCGGTCTGTTTGATGACAGCCACACCCTGAGCAAACTGACCGGACACCCGACCACCCCATGGCAGGATGTGGTCAAAGCGTTCGTGACCTAAGGCTGATGATTACGGGAGAGTCTGACTCTCCCGTGCTTCTTTATGCTGGCTGGCATGGAATCGCCATAACACCGGCACCACCATCAATGCGATACCCGCCGCGCCACAAAAAATCCCACTGCGATTGCCAGGCATCAGCTCCATAAAAGAAGAGCAGAACTGCCCGGAAAAAATCGCCATCGACAGGTAAGCCAGATTTTGTCCCCGGCGACTGACCGGACTGTGCTCAACCACCAGATGATTGACCAGCGGCACCGACAGACCAAATCCGCATCCCATCAGAATGCCTGCGGCGATCAAGCCACCGGGATCGGAAGAAAATGCCAGCAGCAGATGCGCGGCGGCGTAGGCCAGAAACGCCAGATACAGCGTCGTAAACTCTCCCAGTCCTTTGACCGCGCGCGGCATCAGCCAGGCGGCAACCACCGCCATCAGCGAAATAAATGCCAGGTAATAACCCGTTTGCGCTTCGTTATAGCCCAGACCATGCAGCTGGAGAGGCAGCACGATCACTGCGGTGAAAAAGCACACCATCGAAAAGAAGGCGGCAAGATAAACCGGGATCAGTCGGGAGGTTGCTGGCGCGTCGGCCTCTTCCAGAACCGACTGATAACGGCTTTCATCCGGGCGGGGCACAAAGATCAGCAGCATCAGTAAAAACAGCCAGGCAAACAGATACAGACTGAATGGCCAGCGCCAGCCTGCCGTGGCCAGCAGCCCGCCAAAGAACAGGAAAATCACCCCACCCAGCTCAATCGACATGCCCTGACGCGCAATCATCTTCAGCCGCTGTTCGCCGCTAAAGAAGCTGGAAAGCAGCCCGGTGCCTGCTGACATCACCAGCGCCGTTGCGCCGCCTAACAGAAAACGATCGGCGAACAGCACCGCAGGATGCGTCAGGAAAGCCCCGGCGGCGCCTAACGCGCCATAGCTGAGCAGACCCACCATCAGCGAGCGATACAGCCCTTTACTTTCAATGATTTTGGCGGCAATCGGGCCAAACATGACCACGCCCAACGAGGGCAGGGTGATCAGCCAGCTGGCCTGCCCGCTAATGCCCAAATGGGCGGCAACGGAAGGCAATCCTGGGACAATCACACAACCGACCATAATGGTCAGACAGGCGATAGCCAGCAGCGTAAACACCCCGGCGGTAGAAATCTGCTTCATGGTCTTCTCCATAATAAAAACGTCCGCACCGTCCGAATAGTGGACAGTGTGTCCGTATAGTGGTATAAGTGTCGTGGGAGCGTGCGTCAATGTCAATGGCCGCAGGAGGATCGACGGTGAAAGCAGAAGGTGAGTCTGGGGTTATTGCCCGGGCGGCGGCGGTACTGAAAGTGCTGGAGAGTTGCCCTTCCGGGCTGAGTCTGACCCAGCTTGCGCGTCAATGCGAATTGCCCCGCACCACGGTTTACCGGCTGGTGGCCTCGCTGGAAGCGCAGCAGTTTGTGATGCAAACGGCGGAAGGCGTGACGCTGGGTCCGGCGTTGGCCCGACTGGCGGCGGCTGCGCATACCGATATTGTGGCGCTCGCCAGACCGGCGGTGGAAGCACTGGCGCGCCGAATGCGGGAAACGGTGGATCTGGTGGTGTTTCGCGGGCTGCATGCCATTTTGGTAGAGCAATGCGTGTCGGATCAGGAGCTTCGCGTGGTGTCGCCGGTGGGCACCGCCTTCCCGGTCAATGCCACCGCGCCGGGAAAAGCGCTGCTGGCCGCGCTGCCTGACGATCAACTACAGGCTTTGCTTTCGCAGCCGCTGGAGCAGCGCACGGTCAATACGCGGGTAGGGCGGGAAGCCTTGCTGGCGGATATCGGCAGTGTCCGGCATAAGGGCATGGCCATCGATCGCGAGGAGCATGCGCTGGGCGTCAGTGCGCTGGCGGTGGTGTTAGACCTGCCCGGTAACGAACGTTATGCGCTGTCGGTGGCGGTGCCCACCCTCCGTTTCGACGATCGGCTGGAAAGTTTACTGCCTGCGTTATTACAAACCAAAGCGGAAATAGAATCCCTGGCGGGAAAGTAATTTCGCGTGTCGGCTAATCTTTTTGACAGACCCGGTCAAATATCTTCACTATCGGCACAGAGATTAATCTTGCACTATCAGCAGTACACTTCGCGAAAATAAAGGCTAGATTGATGTCCTTGATTAAAAAAATGTCCGTCCCGTTATTCATTACCGCCGCGTTATATTCTCAGTTCTCTGCGGCTGCGGTTGAAAGCTATGCGATGGATTCAGGCCACACCTCGGTCGTTGTCTCCTGGACGCACTTTGGTTTTTCGCATCCTACGGCTGATTTATCTGGCATCACCGGTAATATTGATTTTGATAATAGCAACGTGGCGAAATCAGAAGTGGACGTTTCCATTCCGGTCGACACCATTAATACCCATGTTGACGCGCTGACCACCGAATTTAAAGGTGCTGAGTATTTCGACGTGACTAAATTCCCCACCGCGACCTTCAAAAGCACCAAAGTGGTCAGCAAAGGGAAAAATAAAATGGACGTTTACGGCGACCTGACCATCAAAGATATTACCAAGCCGGTGATCCTGCACGCGGTACTGAATAAGCAGGGTATGCATCCGATGGTGAAGAAGCAGGCGGTTGGCTTTGACGCCACCACCACCTTCAAGCGCTCTGATTTCAAGCTGGATAAATACGTGCCAGCCGTCAGCGATGACGTGAAGCTGACTATTTCTACCGAAGCTTACGCGAAATAAGCTTTTTCAGTGCGGAAGGCCTGCTTTCCGCACTGCTTATCGTCCTCCTGCGCAATTTCCCTGCCTGCGCTACTGCCAGAACTTCTTCTTACTGGTTTTGCCGATCCCCGGATTACAGCTGTTGGTCGGATCGAGCTGACGCATATGCGACTCATGTTCACAGGACGCGTGATAAAGATGGCCGACGTTATGCTCCGCCGGATATTTCGCGCCACGCCGATCGAGGTATTCCAGCACATCATGTTTAAATGCCAGCGCATCCACGCCGGGTTTTAAAATATAGTCCTGATGATTCACAAAGCAGAAGAAGTGCCCACAGCACGAGTCTTCCAGCACCTGATCCTGCAACGCCTGCGGTAATTTAATTCGCCATTCCGTATCGTTCCGACGTAACGCCACGTCAAAGGCGATCAGCCGCTGGTCGGTATTAATCCCTTTATAGTCGCAATAAGAGATGGTGCAGCCGCCGACGCCGAAACGCACCAGGAAAGCATCCCGCTCTTCGCGCGCGTCGCAGGCAAAATACTGACCCGACCGAACGGAGAAGAAGGTGTCCAGCAGCCGCTGCAACTCATCCGCATGGCGGGCTTCCGCTTTGATCATCAGATGGTGCTCAAAACGCTCGCGGTAATCGAGAATGCGTGGGGCAACCCCTTTTGGCGTCACATTGTTGGCAAACTGCAGCACTTTATCGACAAAGTTAGCAGGAAGGACCTTCAGGTTTTTTACCCGTATATCCCATTTCGCTTTGTTAGCCATCAGCTGCGGCAGGGCTTCAGGACCGAAGCGGTTGATCGCCCAGTACATATGTTTGGCGTAGCGCACGGTCAGGTCAAAGGCATCGCGGTGGATATATTCCGCCTGCAGCGGCAATTCCGACAGTCCTTCCAGCAGATAACGGCGCAGGGCAACCAGCTCGGTTTCATCATTGGTGCCGATATAAAAGGTGCGGGTGCGGTCGCTGGCATCGAACGTCGACAGGCGCACCGCGAAGACCGCGATCTTGCCGGCACTGCCGGAACTGTCATGCAGGTACTGTACGTTGCCGTTGTAGCGGGTTGGCGTGTCGGCATCGACATTACGCAGGATCGCGGCGTAATCATCGGCCCAGATTTTACCTTCCCAGTCTGGCGCCGTGCCGGTGGTGAACTGCTGCGATTCCAGGTTAGCAATCATCTCTTCTGGCGTGCTGCCCAGCTCAATACCCAGATGATTAACCAGTTGCAGTGAGCCATCCGCATTGATGCGCGCGAACAGCGATTTTTCCGTGAAGGCAGGACCACGGCGGATCAGCGAGCCGCCAGAGTTATTGCAGACGCCGCCGATAACCGACGCGCCAATACAGGATGAACCGATCACCGAGTGCGGCTCTTTACCGTGAGGCAGCAGCGCCTTTTCCAGTTCGGTCAGCGTGCTGCCGGGGAAGGCAAGGACCTGGCGGGCCTGGTCGATTACCTGCACCCCTTTCAGCCTGCGGGTGCTGACAATCACCACCTCACGGTCATAGTCTGCGCCATCCGGTGTTGAACCGCCGGTCACGCCGGTATTGGCCGCCTGCATCAGAATGATGGTGTCGCAGGCGACACAGGCCTGCAGCACCTGCCAGAGCTGCATCAGCGTTTGCGGTATGGCCACCGCCAGCGCGTTGCCCCCGCCGACGCGAAAGCCTTTGGTGTAATACGCTTTGCTGTCCTCACGGGTCAGCACCTGCTCTTTACCCAATACCTGCTCCAGCCGGGTAATGACGCCTGAATCCTTCACCATCTGAACTGCTCCTGAATGTAACCTGTCCAGCAGCGGCCGCGCTAAGGCGGCAGCCTGATTGGGCCTGAAGGTTCCATACTACAGAGCACATCGGCGAAAAACTGTGATTTCTGTGCGGCTGCTTTTTACCCATACCGCTGAATTTACAGGCAGGGACGCGGTGCCAGATAAGTGGAAACCACTTCACGAATGGCCACGCCAATCACCGTCGCGTCATCCAGCTGCTCACCTTCAATGATCTCGCCGTCATCGGTGACCAGCTGTGGCGGATTTTGCCTGACCCGTGCCCAGTTGCAGCTGCCATCCAGCTCGACCAGCACGCGGCTGCCGGCAATGGCGGGACGGTAACGGTCAATAATGCACAGCGTGCCGTTGCAGGAGGTCAGGTAGCAGTCGTGATTGGTCGGCACCAAATCCTGCAATTTACTGAACAGAAATTTGATTTCGTGGCGTGCAGGAGAGGGAAAGCTGGCCGCATGAGAAGCCAGTACCTCACCCGTAACATCATATTTAATCAACTCAGTCATACCTGCCTCTGTGTTATTCCATCGCTTTTATGGTGAAGGTCACCACGCCAAAAATCTCCAGCTTATCTTCCCCGGACAACACAATCGGTGCCCAGCGCGCGTTCATCGCGATCAGCTGCACCGTGGGCCGCAGCTGCAATTTTTTTACGGTGAACTCACCGTCGATAGCGGCGACCACGATATCGCCATGGCCCGCCGTCAACGAGTTATCCACCACCAGTAAATCGCCATCGTTGATCCCGGCATCCTTCATTGACTCGCCGCTGACCTTAATAAAGTAGGTCGAGTCTGGACGCTGGATCAGCAGGTTATTGAGATCAAGACGCTGCCCGACATCATCTCCGGCCGCAAAGGGCGTACCGCAAGGCACGCGGGAAAGAAAAAGGGGCAAATGCAGGCTTTCCCGCACTTCGGCAATCTGGAGAAGGTTCATGATGGTGACTCGCAAAATTACTGTATATAAATACAGTATTATCATTTGAGGTCAGCGATCAAGTCTGATAGCGGAGTTTTTTAGCGGAATGATGTTAATCATATGTTAAGTAAGGCTAAATTTCGATTTCACCTCCTGCGCGTGTTACTGCAACCCGTCATCCCGCTGTCTTCAGGCAATGCGACCCCGATGATAATCATCCGCCCTGACAATCATAAGTCTGAACAGTTAACCAAATGTAATGGTATCGCACCGGCGTTAACCTTTTCTCCTGCGGTGGAAAAGGGACGCTTTTGTTTATTTTTCGGACGAATCTTATTATTAATGCGTTTTTTAATCATGAGCTTAACGAAAATTATAAGAAAAGTACTAGATAAATCGATGATAAATATCGAATATTTCATATTGCTCATCTTAAACTGACTGCTATATAGTCGCGCCGGTACACACAGGGAAAGTGTGCGTAACGCCTGCTTTCCGCGCCCATTTTTACAGGAAGAAATATGAGCAACTCTTATCAGAACGAAATTCCAAAAGCGCGAGTAAATATCAAGCTGGATGTTCATACCGGTAACGCCCAGAAAAAGATGGAGCTGCCGCTGAAGCTGCTGGTGACCGGCGATTTCAGCAACGGTCAGGAGCAGCGGGTGCTTTCTGAGCGTGAAAAGATCAACGTCAATAAAAACAACTTCGACAGCGTGCTGGCGGAGTTCTCCCCGGCACTCAACATCTCGGTAGAAAACACCCTCGCCGGCGACGGCAGCGAAGAGAACGTCAGGCTGACCTTCCGCGATATGAACGACTTCACGCCGGAGCAGGTTGCCCGCCAGATCCCGCAACTCAACGCCATGCTGGCGATGCGCAACCTGCTGCGCGATCTCAAAGCCAACCTGCTGGATAACGTCACCTTCCGCAAGGAGCTGGAAACCATCCTGAAAAACCCGGCGCTGAGTGACGAATTGCGTGGCGAACTGTCTGCGCTGGCGCCTGAAAAAGCCTGATCCCCCTTCACGGAATGATATAGAGAGAATGCTGATGTCAGTTCACAATGAAACCGCCTCTGCCGGCACCACCACCGTGCTGGATCGCCCCGTTGCGGGCGGCGTTTATGCCTCACTGTTTGAAAAAATCAATCTCAGCCCGGTCACGCACCTCAGCGACCTGAATATCTGGCAGGACAACCAGGCGATGTCCGATGCCAGCGTCAACGAACGCGTCACCGCAGCGATGAAGGTGCTGGTTGAGTGCCTGAATCAGTCAGGGTCAACGGTTGAAAAGCTCGACAAGACCCTGCTGGACCACCATATCGCCCGGCTGGACGGGCAGATCAGCCGTCAGCTCGATGCGGTAATGCACCACGACGCGTTCCAGCAGGTGGAATCCCTGTGGCGCGGCCTGAAGTCGCTGGTCGATAAAACCGACTTCCGTCAGAACGTGAAGATCGACGTGCTGGACCTGTCGAAAGCCGACCTGCTGCAGGACTTTGAAGACGCGCCGGAAATCATCCAGAGCGGGCTGTACGCGCACACCTATATTGCCGAATATGACACTCCGGGCGGCGAGCCGATTGGCGCACTGATCTCCTCCTACGAATTCGACGCCTCGGCGCAGGACGTGGCGCTGCTGCGTAACATTTCTAAAGTCGCGGCTTCCGCGCATATGCCCTTTATCGGCTCCGCCGGCCCGCAGTTCTTCCTGAAGGACAATATGGAAGACGTGGCGGCAATCAAAGATATCGGCAACTACTTCGATCGCGCCGAATACATCAAGTGGAAGGCGTTCCGCGAAACCGACGACGCGCGCTATATCGGCCTGGTGATGCCGCGCGTGCTCGGCCGCCTGCCGTACGGCCCGGACACCGTGCCGGTGCGCAGCTTTAACTACGTTGAAGAGGTGAAAGGCCCGGACCACGACAAATACCTGTGGACCAATGCCTCGTTCGCCTTCGCCGCCAACATGGTGAAAAGCTTTATCAACAACGGCTGGTGCGTGCAGATCCGCGGTCCGCAGGCCGGTGGCGCTGTTCAGGATCTGCCGATCCATCTGTACGACCTCGGCACCGGCAATCAGGTGAAAATCCCGTCTGAGGTGATGATCCCGGAAACCCGCGAGTTTGAGTTCGCTAACCTCGGCTTTATCCCGCTGTCGTATTACAAAAACCGCGACTACTCGTGCTTCTTCTCCGCCAACTCGACGCAGAAACCGGCGCTGTACGACACCGCAGACGCCACCGCCAACAGCCGCATCAACTCGCGCCTGCCATACATCTTCCTGCTGTCGCGCATTGCACACTATCTGAAGCTGATTCAGCGCGAAAACATCGGCACCACCAAGGATCGCCGCCTGCTGGAGCTGGAGCTGAACACCTGGGTGCGCGGGCTGGTCACGGAAATGACCGATCCGGGCGACGAGTTGCAGGCCTCCCACCCGCTGCGCGATGCCAAAGTGATTGTCGAAGATATCGAAGACAACCCGGGCTTCTTCCGCGTCAGGCTGTTCGCCATCCCACATTTCCAGGTGGAAGGCATGGACGTCAACCTGTCTCTGGTTTCCCAGATGCCGAAGGCGAAAGCGTAAGGCGGAGGCTGGATGAAAACGGAACAACCGCTGTGGGGTCGGGGCGTGATGGTCTCGCCACAGCATTTCCAGCAGCAGGCCGCGTATGCGGCCTGGTCCGCGGAATGTATCGCACAGATGGGGCTGAATCATCCCTGGGGTGTGATCCGTGCCGAATTCGAAGCAGACGCCCTTAAATTGGGACGTTTGCAGGCACGGCATCTGCACGTGCGCTTTCAGGACGGCACGCTGATCGACACCAATAACGTTGACGATCTGCCGCCGGTAGCGATGCCGGAAGGGCATGAGGTGATCGTGGTGCTGGCACTGCCTCTGCTGAGGGCGAACGGCGGCAACTGCCTGCAGCCTGACGACGTTGCCGAGCGTCCGGTGCGTTATCGGCAGCGCTGGCGGGATATCCGCAATCAGTTTGGTGACGATACGCGACAGATTGCGGTGATAAAACCTGAGCTGACGCTGCGTTTTGGACATCAGAACAACGGGGATTATCTGGTCTGCCCTGTAGCACGTCTGAATCAGGACAGTCAGGGCTGCTGGACGCAGGACGAGACTTATCTTCCGCCGCTACTTAGCATGCAAAGCAACCATTGGCTGCTAACCCAGCTTGAACAGCTGATGACGCAGTTGCGTGCGCGCCTCAATCGGTTGATGGCGATGCGACGTGAAAGCAACGAACGTATGGCCGATTTCGCCGTAGCCGATGTGTCGTTGTTCTGGCTGTTGAATGCGCTCAATAGTGCGGAGCCAGTGCTGGGTCAGTTCCTGCGTTTTACGCAGAGTGCGCCTGAACGTCTTTACCCAGAGCTTGCCCGTCTGGCTGGAAGCCTGCTGACCTTCTCGTTGGAGCATCAAATCAGTGCTATTCCCGTTTATCAACACTCAGATCTTAACGGCGTTTTCCCACCGTTGTTCAATCTGCTAAGCGATCTTCTGGAAGCCAGCCTGCCGTCGCGCGTGGTGTCGATTGGGCTGGAGCATGATAAACGTCTGCATCAATGGCTTGCCCGTCTGTTGGAGCCGCGCCTTCGTGAGGATGCCGATTTCTACCTTTCGGTTCGATCTCCGCTCCCGGTGGCACAGCTACAGGAACAGTTTCCCCGACAGTGCAAAGTTGGCAGCCCGGATTATGTGACCGGACTGGTCAATTCATCACAGCAGGGGATCCCGCTAAAGCCATTACGCCACGTACCCGCCGCGATCCCTCTCCGTCTGGAAAACCAGTATTTTGCCCTCGACCTGTCGCACCCGGCAGCGCGCGAAATGTTGGAAACCGGCAGCTGCATGTTTTACGTGCCGGGCATGCTCGGTGAACCTCAACTTGAACTGTTTGCGGTACTGAGAACATGAGCCATAGAAACGAGTGTGATATTGACGCGCTGCTGCAAAACAGCTGGTTGCAGGTCATCAGTCTGCGCCATGGCCCTAAGATTAAGGAGGGAGAAGGCCAGCTATTATGGCAGCGCTGCGTCTCAGAAGTAGAGAAGGTCCAGCAGGCGCTAAAAGACGCGGGCTACGATACACAACAGAGTAAGGATGTTCTCTATGCCCAATGCTCGCTGATCGATGAAGTGGTCAAAGGGCGCGGCGCACAGGATGACGCTTACGTCCAATGGCTTCACTTGCCTCTGCAGGGGCATTTCCTCGGCACGGTTGATGCCGGTGACTTGCTCTGCGACCGCATGCGCGAAGTGCTGCGCGAGCCGGCTCCGGAAGGGGTTGTTATTACCTGCTTCCAGCGGGTGATGTTGCTGGGTTTCCTCGGTGGCTACCGCTCCCTGAACGACCCGGAACGCGAAAAGCTGGTACAGGCGCTCAATGCGCAGGTTCCGCCATTCACCGGACCCCTGGCGCAGGCAGTACTTGCCGAAAGCAAAGCAGGATTTAGCTCCAGCGGCTGGTTATCCAGTTGGCCATTGCGCATTGGCTTTTCCGTGCTGTTACTGGTCGCAGTCTGGTGGGCCCTGAACCACTGGTTGAGTAGCCTGGTTTGTTCGCTGCTGCCGGGAGCGGTTAAATGAGTCCTGCACTACAACGCACGTTGGCGGTGTGGATTGTCCTGCTGATCGCGGTGCTGCTCCTGCCACTTCCTCACTGGGTTGCCGTGCTGTTGCTGACTGCCGGGCTGGCGCTGCTGATTGTCGTGATGGTGGCTTCCCGCCGTGTGGCTTTGAAGGGAACGGTATTCAGCTCGGATGACCTGCCGGATGCTGCTTATCGTCAACCGGTGGTGCTGGTTTGCGGCGACAGCCCCCAGGCCTGGCCGGAAGGAGCTGCGGTACTAACCGTGCCGCACGGTTGCTGGCTAAGGGTGGCAGAGAATCAGGCGCTTGACGTGGTAGCGCGTCAGCTACTCTCGCTGCGCCCGGAGTGGGGCCGACAGCTGTCGGTGATGGTCAGCATCTGTCCACAGCAGCAGCAGGATCACGAAGTACTCTCCAGCCGTCTGCTGGCACTGCGCTGGCAGGTTGGCCAACTGCGGCGTGAAAGCGGCTATTCACTGCCGCTGGTCCTCAGTGCGCATGTGGGCAGTGCGCTGGTCAGTGAGTGCCTCTGGCAGACAAGGCTGGTGGGAGAACCCGTCAGCATGTGGCCCAACATTTCAGCTCGTTCCCCGTCTGACCGCTGGCTGGCCGCTGGCGGCAGCATGGCTCTGCAGCAGCAAGTGCTGATGAACAGCCTGACCGAGTGGTTCCGACAGGAGGTTATCGCGGTTTTAGCCGACAGCAATCCGGATATGCCATCGATTTACCCCGTATGTGTCGTCTGGGGGGTAAGCAGTTCATTTTGCACGGCACTGAAAACGTCCCTTTGGACGCGCTGGCTGCAACAGCAAACCGGGCTGGTACAAGTGGCAGGCTGGCTACCGACCGAGGATGAGGACCTGACGCAGTCATCAATGCTGCCTGAGTTTGTCATGCGGCTTTTGCCAGAAGGTCGTGGTCTGACCCCGCGGCAGCGGGCATGCCGTGCTGCGCTGTGGACGTTGGTGTTAGGGGGCATCGTTGCATTCTGCTGCAGCGCCTGGAATAACCATCGACTGCTGCAGCGCGTCACCTTTGATATTGCTCACTATGAGCGTATTGCCATGAACGATTACGTCGAGAAAGTGGCGGCGGTCAATGTGTTGCAGCGGGAGGTTGCTGAACTGGATGAGCATGCCCGTAACGGCGCTCCGATGCGGCTCGGCTTCGGCCTGTATCAGGGAGGACAGTTGCGTCTGCCGCTTCTGGATGCTATCCGCTCTTATATTCCGCCACCGGCCCCGTCGGTGGCGAAGGACACCCCTAAAATCGTGCGCCTGGACAGCCTGTCGCTCTTTGACACGGGCAAGGCGGTGCTTAAACCCGGTTCGCTGAAAATGCTGGTCACGGCACTGGTCGATATCAAAGCCCGCCCGGGCTGGCTGATTGTCGTCGCCGGACATACCGACAGCACGGGCAACGTGCTGGCCAATCAGCAACTGTCGCTGACGCGCGCCGACGCGTTGCGCGACTGGATGCTGTCGACCAGCGACGTATCGCCAACCTGCTTTGCAGTACAGGGCTTCGGGGCTTCACGCCCGATAGCCACCAACGATACCCCGGCCGGTCGCGCGTTGAACCGCCGGGTCGAAATCAGTCTGGTGCCGCAGGCAGACGCCTGCCAGGCAGCAGCAACCCGAACGTCATCACAGGATGATGACACAACAGTAAGTTCTGATAAGGAGTAACACATGGCAATTCCAGTCTATCTGTGGCTGAAAGACGACGGCGGTGCGGACATCAAAGGCTCCGTGGACGTGAAAGACCGTGAAGGCAGCATCGAAGTGGTGGCGCAGGAACACAACCTGTACATCCCGACCGACAACAACACCGGCAAGCTGACCGGGACCCGCGTGCACACGCCGTTCCTGTTCACCAAGGAAATCGACTCATCCAGCCCGTACCTCTACAAGGCGGTCACCACCGGTCAGACCCTGAAATCCGCCGAGTTCAAGTGGTACCGCATCAACGATGCCGGTCAGGAAGTGGAGTATTTCAACACCCGGCTTGAGAACGTCAAGCTGGTGAAAGTCGCGCCGCTGATGCACGACATCAAGGATGCGTCGAAAGAGAAGCACAACCACCTGGAGCGCATTGAACTGCGCTACGAAAAAATCACCTGGACCTACAAAGACGGCAACATCATTCATTCCGATTCATGGAACGAACGCACCACCGCTTAATTACCCGTCATTCTTCGCGCCGCAGGTGCGTTGGCTACGTTTGCCGGCCCGGGTCACAGAGTTATCTCTGCTCCCGGGGACCTGCTCACTTGCCGCCTTCCTGCGCCACGAATTATTTAGGGTAATGGTTTATCTGCAGGCGGTTCGCCGCCTGCTTTTTCAGTTATTTCCGTTCTGCGAACGCGCTGACCAGAAATAATTTTATCCGCAAGTGTGACCTTATGGGCCTTGGTTCCTGCTTCAGGAAATGGCTATGGGCGGTAGCGTGCCGCCATCCTACTCAGAGAGTGAAAACATGGAAAACCAGTCAGCCGTTCTTTTACGTCGTTTAAACCCGTTCTGCGCCCGCGCGCTGGAAGCGGCCGCTTCGCTGTGCCAGACCCGCGCCCACAGTGAGGTCTGCACTGAGCACCTGCTGCTTAAGCTGCTGGAGCAGGGCGAGGGCGACATCACCGTGCTGGCCCGGCGCTACGAGTGGGATATGGACGGCATCTGGCAGGCGCTGCTGGGCTGGCTGGATAACGTGCCGCGCTCGGTCCGCACCCGCCCGCAGCTCGCCGGCCCCCTGCTGGCGCTGATTAAGCAGGCCTGGCTGATTGCCTCGCTGGAAGATGACGACGCCCACATCCGCAGCCATCACCTGCTGGCGGCGCTGACGGATAAGCCGTCGCTGGTCAGCTGCGAAGGCCTGTGGCCGCTGCTGAGCCTCACGCGCGCCCAGCTGGATCGCCTGCGCCCGCTGCTGGACGCGCAGTCCGACGAGCGCCCGGAAGTGCAGCAGCAGGAGAGCCTGAGCCCGTCGCCTTCAACGCTGGGCGATGCGGATGCTCCGGCTAAAAAGGATGGCGGCAGCCCGGCCGGCGATGCGCTGAGCGAGGCGCTGCAGGCCGCGCTCGACAAATTCACCCTCGACGTCACCGCCAAAGCGCTGGCGGGAAGCATCGACCCGGTCTTTGGCCGCGACACGGAAATCCGCCAGATGGTCGACATCCTCTCGCGCCGCCGCAAGAACAACCCGATTCTGGTCGGCGAACCGGGCGTCGGTAAAACCGCGCTGGTGGAAGGGCTGGCGCTGCGTATCAGCGAGGGCAACGTGCCGGACAGCCTGAAAACCGTCAGCGTGCGTACCCTCGACCTTGGCCTGCTGCAGGCCGGCGCGGGGGTGAAGGGCGAGTTTGAGCAGCGGCTGAAGAACGTGATTGAGGCCGTGCAGCGGTCGCCGGCGCCGGTGCTGCTGTTTATCGACGAGGCGCACACCATTATCGGCGCGGGCAACCAGGCGGGCGGCGCCGACGCCGCCAACCTGCTGAAGCCGGCGCTGGCGCGCGGCGAGCTGCGCACCATCGCCGCCACCACCTGGAGCGAGTACAAGCAGTATTTCGAGAAGGACGCCGCGCTGGAGCGCCGCTTCCAGATGATAAAAGTCGACGAGCCGGACGACGAAACCGCCTGCCTGATGCTGCGCGGCCTGAAGTCGCGCTACGCGCAGCACCACGGCGTGCATATCACCGACGACGCGGTGAAAGCGGCGGTCAGCCTGTCGCGCCGCTACCTGACGGGCCGCCAGCTGCCGGACAAGGCGGTGGACCTGCTGGATACCGCCGCCGCGCGGGTGCGCATGAGCCTCGACACCGTGCCGGAGGCCATCACCCTGCTTAACGCGCGGCTGACCGCGCTGGCGCTGGAATCGCAGGCGCTGACGGACGATATTGCCGCCGGCAGCGCGCAGCATGACGAACGCCTGCGCGCCATCGCCGCCACCCGCGCCGGACTGGAAGCGCAGCGCGGGCAGCAGGAAGCGCATTTCGCCGCGCAGCAGGCGCTGGCGCAGCAGCTGATGGCCGGCCGCCAGGAACAACGGCCGCAGGCGGAGATTGCCGCGCTTCAGCAGCAGCTGGAAGCCCAGCAGCAGCAGGACGCGCTGATTCAGGTGGACGTGGATACCCGCACCGTTGCCAACGTGATTGCCGACTGGACCGGCGTGCCGCTCTCCGCACTGATGAAGGACGAGCAGACCGGCCTGCTCGGCCTGGAAGCGGAAATCGGCAGGCGCGTGGTCGGGCAGGACGTGCCGCTGAACGCCATCGCGCAACGGCTGCGCGCCGCCAAAACCGGGCTGACCGCCGAAAACGGTCCGCAGGGCGTGTTCCTGCTGGTCGGGCCGAGCGGCACCGGAAAAACCGGGAGCGCGCTGGCGCTGGCCGACGTGCTGTACGGTGGCGAAAAGTCGCTGATCACCCTCAATCTCTCCGAGTACCAGGAGCCGCACACCGTCTCGCAGCTGAAGGGTTCGCCTCCGGGCTACGTCGGCTACGGCCAGGGCGGCATCCTGACCGAAGCGGTGCGTAAGCGGCCTTACAGCGTGGTGCTGCTGGATGAGGTGGAGAAGGCGCACCGCGACGTGCTGAACCTGTTCTACCAGGTGTTTGACCGCGGCTTTATGCGCGACGGCGAAGGGCGCGAAATCGACTTTCGCAACACCGTTATCCTGATGACCTCAAACCTCGGCAGCGACGCGATTATGCAGCTGCTGGCGGAAAACCCGCAGGCCACGGAAGGGGATTTGCAGGAGCTGCTGCGCCCGACGCTGCGCGACCACTTCCAGCCCGCGCTGCTGGCCCGCTTCCAGACCGTTATCTACCGGCCGCTGGGGGCAGAAGCGATGCGCACCATCGTCGGCATGAAGCTCGACCAGGTCAGCCAGCGGCTGGCGCGCCACTATGGCCTGAAAACCACCCTCGGCGACGGCCTGTCAGCGGCCCTGACCGCCGCCTGCCTGCTGCCGGATACCGGTGCACGCAATATCGACAGCCTGCTGAATCAGCAGATCCTGCCGGTGCTGAGCCAGCAGCTGTTACAGCAAATGGCCGTGAAACAGAAGCCGCAGCACCTGACGCTGGACTGGGATGAAGAAGAAGGGATTGTTCTGGCGTTCGATACAAAAAAGGAAGGTGAAGAATGAGCATAAATCCGGTCTCTTTTTATAGCCACAGCCACCACCTGCTGGCGGTCCGCGACAGCACGTCTCAACCCGACGTGCTGGCCTTCAGGGGTGAAGAACGTCTGAGCGAGCCGTTCAGATGGCGCGTGGAGTTCACCAGCGCCGATCACGCCATCACGCGCGAGGCAATGCTAATGAAACCGGCCTCGCTGACCCTGCAGGCTCCGGTTGATCAGGGCTGGGGCATCAGGGTGCAGCAGCCGGTGCGCGTGGTGCAGGGAGTGGTGATCGGCTTTGAGCGCCTCAGTACCAGCGCCGATCAGACCCACTATACCGTCACCCTGCAACCGCGGCTGGCGCTACTGTCGCGCAGCCGTCAGAACGCCATCTATCAGGACCTGTCGGTGCCGCAGATAGTCGAGAAAATCCTGCGTGAGCGCCACGGGATGCGCGGTCAGGACTTTGTCTTCACGCTGAGCAACGAGTACCCGCGCCGCGAGCAGGTAATGCAGTACGGCGAGGACGATCTGGCGTTTATCACCCGATTGCTGGGTGAGGTAGGCATCTGGTTCCGCTTCACCACCGACACGCGCCTGCAGATCGACGTGGTTGAGTTCTATGACGGTCAGCAGGGCCATGTTAAAGGGCTGACGCTGCCTGCCGTTCCACCTTCCGGCATGCACGATGCGGCTGTCGATTCGGTGTGGGATCTTGCCAGCCGCTTTACGGTGGTGGAAAAAAGCGTCAGCGGGCGCGATTACAACTACCGCAACGCCAGCGTAGATATGAACGTGCAGGTCGATGTGACTGGCGGTGACGACACCACCTACGGTGAGTCCTATCGCTGGGCGGACAACTACCTTGCGCCGGGCGATGGTTACAGCCATAACCCGACTCCGGAGAGTGGGGCTTTCTATGCCCGCCTGCGTCACGAGCGCTACCTGAACGGCCAGACGCGGGTGGCGGCAGTCACCACTTGTCCGGCGCTGGCCCCTGGCTGCGAGCTGAAGGTCAGCGGGGAGGAGGAGGTCAGCGAGGTGTTCCGCAGCGGGGTGCTGGTCACCGCCATCGTCAGCACTGCGCGGCGCGACCGCAGCTTTGAAACCGCCTTTGACGGTATTCCGCTGAACAATCGCTACGGCTTCCGCCCGGTGTCGCAGCCGCATCCCGTGATGGCGGGTACGCTCCCGGCGCGCGTCACCAGTACCACCGTCAACGATCAATACGGCCATATCGACCGCGACGGTCGCTACCGCGTCAACATGCTGTTTGACCGTGCGGGCTGGGAAACAGGCTTTGAAAGCCTGTGGGTTCGTCAGGCGCGTCCCTATGCGGGCGACACATATGGCCTGCACCTGCCGCTGCTGGCGGGTACTGAAGTGGCCATCGCCTTCGATCACGGCAACCCGGACCGGCCATATATTGCCGGGGTGCTACACGACTCGGCGCATGGCGACCACGTCACCATCCGCAATTACAAACGCAATGTGCTGCGCACGCCGAAGAACAACAAATTGCGCCTCGACGACACGGCGGGCCAGGAGCATATCAAGCTCAGCACCGAATACGGCGGCAAAAGTCAGCTGAATCTCGGTCACCTGGTCGACAGCGAGAAGCAGAAGCGCGGCGAAGGGTTTGAGCTGCGCAGCGACAGCTGGGGCAGCATCCGTGCAGAAAAGGGGCTACTGATAACGGCAGATGGCCAGCAAAGGGCGCAGGGCCAGCAGCTGGAGATGCAGGCAGCACTGAGCCAGTTACAGCAGGCGCTGTCGCAGGCGCAGGCGCTAAGCAGTGCGGTAGAAGAGGCCAAGGCCGAACTGGCAGATATTCAGTCACAAAAAGACCTGCTGGCAGAGAGTCTGACCGAGCTGAAAAAGTCGGCATTATTACTGAGCGCGCCGGCGGGTATTGCCCAGGCTACCCCGGCCAGCCTGCAGCTTGCGGCGGGTGAAAATATTATCAGCACCAGCGGCAAAAACACCGACTTTAGCGTAGTGAAAAACTTCACCCTGGCGGCGGGTGAAGCCATCAGTCTGTTTGCAAACAAGATGGGGATGAAACTCTTTGCCAGCCGGGGAAAAGTGGAAATCCAGGCTCAGAGTGATGAGATGACGCTGGATGCCCTTAAGGATATCCGTATCTCCAGCAGCGAAGGAAAACTGCTTATCAGTGCGAAGCAGGAAATTATCTTAACCAGCGGTGGCGGATATATTCGCATCGCGGACGGATCAATAGAGTGTGGTGCGCCAGACAACATCGTTGAGCGTGCGACGGTGTGGCAAAAGTTTGCTGGGCAAAGCTTCAACGTGGCGGCCCAGCAATGGAGTACCAGTGATTTTGCGGTAACGCCAACGGTTTTGCGCCTTTCTGACCGCTCTCCCGTGGCGAGGCAGCAGTTAAGTTTGAAAAATGCAGACGGCAGCCAGTCTGCCCTGCCAACCTCGGCATCGGGGGCGGTGGATACGCAGAACAGCGTCAGTATTGATTCTCTCAGCGCGACCCTGCCAAAAAAAAGCTAAGGGAAGGCGCCAGCCGGCGTAACGATAAAGTCAGCATCTGAACGAAAAGGACGGAACGAATGGCGGAAGAAAAAACTGCGGGTGCCGGTGACGGTCAGCCATCAACCTGCATATTGCCTGAGTGGGAGCATAACGGTCTGGTTAAATGGAAGGGGATTCAAAACCAGAAGAAATCACTGGACGCTCAGGTGGTGTTGCTGCAGCCACCCATCAGGGTTATTCCGGTTATTTTTCTCCCCGGGGTGATGGGGACTAATTTGATGTCAGATGGTTCTTCAAAAAGAGAACAACCTATCTGGCGTGGCGACAGTGAGGTTGGCGTATATTTCAAGTGGGCAGGACAAGATGGTAACCGCAGAAGAAAGCTGTTAAGCCCGGATACCACAAAGGTGGATAACCGTGGCGATATTAATCAAAACATCTATTCTCCATTTTCTGATGACGGAAACCTGTTTCCAACCCGGCGGGAGCGCGGCTGGGGCGGGGTCTTATCCTTCAGCTATGGAAAGTTTTTAAGCGTCTTTCAGGGCGCATTGCTGGATGACTGGCAGCGGGACATGGTGAATTACGCAGCGCGCGTCGGGGGAAAGGGTGGGATCTTAAGCCAGCTGGTTGGGGCGCGCCTGTCGGAAGATAAAGCGTCGAAAATCGCCGATGAATCGGTGATGACGCAGCAGGAGCTTGACCACTTCAGGAATTTTCTGTTTCCGCTGCACGTCTATGGCTACAACTGGCTGCAGGATAATAAAACCTCGGCCGAAGGCCTGGTAGATTACATTGAAGAGGTGATTGACCTCTATACTCACCAGCACTGTCACGGCATGGCGTTTCCCGCCGGGCAGGAGAAAGTTATTATCGTCACCCACTCCATGGGGGGGTTGGTGGCGCGCTATGCGTCGCAGATTTCAGGGGCGCAGGATAAAATCCTGGGGATAGTGCACGGCGTTATTCCGGACATCGGTTCCCCCGCGGCATATCGCCGCATGAAGGTCGGGGCAAAACAGGAGGGAATGGCGGGTGCCGTGCTGGGCAATACGGCGCAGGAGCTGATGCCGGTACTGGCCCGCGCCCCGGCACCTCTGCAGCTGTTGCCCTCCGCCAAATATCTCGGTGGGGCGCCCTGGCTGACGGTGGAAGGAGGCAACGAAGATGGTACAGATATAAAACTACCCAAAAGGCGGGATCCGTTCAGTGAGATCTACCTGAATGAAACCCTGTGGTGCCGCCTGTATGAGGCCGACATCATCGATAAGGATGCTGCGGAAATTAAACGCAACTGGAATGCATACAGCGATCTTATTAGTAAAGCGGTACAACGATTTATTGAAAAATTAGACAATAAATATCATCCCAATACTTATGCGTTTTATGGTCATAAAATAGGCTCTGACGGTACGCTCAGCTGGAACAGAATCACCCAGGTTTATCTGAAAAAAACAGGTGATAATGACTTAAAACTGCCCAATAACTACCGGGAAGTCCCTCTACCGCCTCACGGCGCTCAAGTCTACCGTCTCGGCTCGTCCAATACGCCGGGTGATGGAACGGTCCCGGTGGAATCCCTCAACGCCATACGCCAAAGCCGCAGCATCAAAAGCGTGCTGGCAACCAATGTTGACCATCAGGGCGCCTATAACGTAAACAGCCTGAACGATATTCCAAACAAACCAGCCCTGAAATTTACCCTGCGGGCGATTGTTAAAATGGTTCAGGAGGTCCCGGTCCCATGAAATCATTCCACAAACTAACCCTGTTTTTGCTGGTTGCCACCAGTATGCTTTTTGCTAGCCCGGCCATGGCCGCCGCCACAATGCCACCCGTCACGCAGAAGGAGAGTGCCGTGATCAATACCCTGTTTGCAAAAACTAAACCGCAGTGCATCGGGCGCTATGTGATTGATGTCCCTGTATCATTTGATAATCAGCTGCGCGATATGATCTTCATCGATGATTTTAAAATCAGCAGCAAATGGATTTACCCACCCGCCTTTCATCAGCGGATAAAGCTCAGGGAGCAGGAGTTACGGGAAGCGATTAATAGGCCCGAAAATGAACCGGAAGACGCTCCGTATATAAAGGAAAAAATTCTGCTTCCAGAAGGGAAAGGTGTTATTTTCGATCATAATGAATCAGATACCCCTGATATTTATCGACAGCTTGAGGCCCATGTCTATGTAAATAACGTGGCCTTTGTGATCACCGCGGAGTTTCGGGATTTCTCTGGTGAAAAAAATAAGGAAAAGAAAGCCGGTTATTTAGCTAGGGGCTTTACTGAAGCTGATGCAAACACCAAACCAGCCAAGCTCGCCGCACTGCAATCGTTGATCTCGCGCTTGAGTGGCAGACAGGATGAAGTAATCCCGGAGGAAAAAGGTGTGTGTATTCCGAACGGATTTATCCGGGATGATGGCGCTCCGCATACTGAGCGAGTTACTTTCCATTATGGGAATGAGGATTTCAACTTTGGCGCTGAAATGGACAATACGATACAGGGGTCAGATGACACCCTGTTTAATCGCAGTGCGCAAATAAACGAAGCGCTGAAAACCTCCAATGAGTACAGCATTAAAAAAGAAGCGCGAACCATTAATAGTATCCCAACTGAAATGTGGTTGTTTGGTGGTAAACAAACCCTCAGAAATGAGCAGACGAAAGAGGATGATAAAATCACCTTCTACGACTTTGATCTGTATGCTAATGAACGGGACGCCACGCCCGAAAAACCTAACCTTAATATTGGCCTCAGCAGCGAGTACCTTAAAACGCGGTACAGCGAAGCACAGATGATTGAAGTCTGGGATCGACTGGTCAATTCACTGCGCTTCAGATAACCACTTGAGTTACTTATGGCTCTCCGGTTTTGCCTGGGAGCCACTGTTAAAAGCAGTGCAAGGATGCTTATCATGAAAATTCTCTATTACAGAGTAGCGCTATCGCTGGCCTGCATCATGTTTATTTTCCCGGCTATAGCCGTCACGTCACCGATGAAGAAGAGTGCCGTGATCAATACTCTGTTTGCAGAGACTAAACCGCAGTGCATCGGGCGCTATGTAATTGACGTCCCGCAGTCGTTAACAATCAGTTGCGCGATATGATCTTTATTGATGATTTTAAAATCAGCAGTAAATGGATGTATCCGCCTGCGTTTCAGCAGCGGATAAAGCTCAGGGAGCAGGAGTTACGTGAAACAATTAATAAACCCGGAAACGATCCGAAAAATGCCCCTTTTATAAAAGAAAGGATCCTGCTTCCTGAAGGTAAGGGGGTAATATTTGATAGTAACAGACCCGGTTCTGATGATTTGTACCGAAGATTGGAAGCTCATGTCTATGTGAATAAGGTGGCATTTATTATTACGACAAACATTCGTGATTTTTCGGCGCCAAAATACAGGGGTAGAAAATCTGAGTATCTTAAAACTACTACAGAAGAACAGACAAACACCAAACCAGCCAAGCTCGCCGCACTGCAATCGTTGATCTCGCGTTTGAGTGGCAGACAGGATGAAGAAATCCCAAAAGAAAAAGGTGTGTGCATTCCGAACGGATTTATCCGGGATGATGGAATGCCACACAAAGAAAAAGTAACATTTAGCTTCATAACTGATGAGTTTGTTTTTGGTGTATATACAAATAATACTTATACAGGTTCAAATTATACTCTCTTCAATCGCAGTGATGAAATTGATAAATTCCTTCGTTCAGTCAACCAACACACAATAAAAAAATACAAACTCTCACCAGACGGTATTTCCTCACAGGCATGGTTGTCTGGCGGAACGCAAACCATCACCAACTCTGAGGCGAGGGGAAATGTAATGTTCCCGACTTATGATTTCGATCTATATGCGCATGAAGCCGATGCCATACCTGACAAACCATGGCTAACCATGGGGATAGGCAACGAGAGCTTGAAAACACGTTACAGCGAAGCACAAATGGTTGAAATCTGGGACCGGCTGGTAAATTCCTTACGCTACAAATAGTTGATTCAATCTTTATAGTTCTCAGTGTACGTTTCAACGCATATAGGATGATGATCTGCAGTGGTGATTATCAACCCAGAACCATGCTGTGTAATTAATACTCATTAAGTAAGGAAATACAATGAGCGTAGGATATTTTCTAATAGTTGGTGATAGCACCACCTGTGGCGGAAAAATTTTAACGGGTGCCCCCCGTTTTTTATGGGGGGGTAAACCTACTGCCAGAGCTGGGGACATGGTTTCATGCGGTCAATTTACCGGTACATTTAAAATATTAGCGGGTGTGGGGGACATGTTTGATGAGGGGGTGATGCTAGCCGGTTCACTCGAAAGCTTTAGTTCTTGTCCGTGCCGCGCACGATTTATACCTTCTATACAAGACTCTTATTCAAAATAAAAATGGAATAATTTATAATATGGCCTGGCCTATACCTGATATTCCAGAGAAATATTCCTTTCCCAAGCCAAAAATTTGGCTGTGGATAGTTGTGTTGCTAGTTATACAAACGTTTGGGTTTATAACCAGTATGTGGGTATTTAAAACCACGAATTATGATGCCATTTTGCTCAGTGGTGTACTTTCTGCTTTTTTACTGTGGCTATGTATATTTGGCGTAGTGTTTAATCGCTATGAACAATCTTCAAATGCCAGAATAAGTTGGGAAGCCGAGAGAGAACGGACTAAAGCTGAATGGCAGCAGTGGAGCCGTCGGCAGCTTGCGGTAGTAGGAAATGTTTTATTTTCTCCTGAAGAAAATGGGATGGAGTCGCTATTGGGCGAATTCGAAGATGTTCCTGCATACCCTGAAAAAGCACGACCGTTATTTAATTCGCCATGCATCTATGCCTCATTAATGAGAAAGATAGACCTTAATCTTGAGCAGCAATATCCTCGCTATCGTAATTTAATGCACGCTATTTATGTATTACAGGCTTCAGGGCGATATGATAAGAAGAGTAATAAGGCCATTTTCCAACAATGGGATTTAGTCCCTGACATCATTGATCCTACCCAGCCCCTACACTCTCTATTCGATTCACATGATAGCGATGGACTGGTTTTAATTATTTGCTTTCAAAACTGGTCTGCACTTGCTGCCGGCGAAGTCAGTGAATTCATATCTGCCCAGCTTATGGCCATGCCCAAGTATGCCCGGCAACATTCTATACCGGTTATTGCTGGGTTGAATCGTATAATGCCGCTGGAGGCTGGGAGCTTCAAAAAAGATTTGGATATGTTTTTCGAATATAGCCAAGCGGGTAAACAGGATCTTGAATATATCTGGCTTTCTGGTAATACAGAAAAAACAACCGCAGAAATCATGCAATACGCAACAGATACTCAATGGTTATTACCAAATAGCCAGCCATTACGCTCTGTTGATTTTTCATTTGGACCGCCGGGAGAAATGGCTTTGCCCCTTGGCATAGCAATGATGGTTGAAGTCGCGAATAAAAAAGATAAAGACCAACTATTTATCTATCAAACACCACATCAAACTGGGGCACTTTGTCTGATTACCCGGGAGCTTTATCTATGAAGGAACATACAATACAGCCTGCCGCACGATATGGCTCTTGGGGATATTTTCTCCTGATTATTGGATTGGCAGGGATAAGTGCATTACTGCTGTATATCAATCAGGATGCATTGGAGAGTGCAGGAGCAACGCGTCATACGGTCTGGGCCATATGGGGAGCCATATTTGCCGTCTTGCTTTTTGGTCTGATTGGCTCACCGCTGTGGTGGCGTTGGCAACAAAGAAAAAATCAGGCAATTTACAAACCATATACGGCGAGTAAGGCAAATAAATCAACATCTGCTAACACCGCAGTTGTTGGGCAAAGTTTGATCCGTCTTAAAACTTACCTCCGCAACCGCTATCACCTGTTCTGGCGCTACAAGGTACGCCTGTTGCTGGTCGTCGGCGATGATGCCGCGCGTGAAGCGCTGATCCCCGGGCTGCGGGAGCAGCAGTGGTTGGAAGGGCAGCGCACCGTTCTGATTGACGGCGGTAGCCTCAGCTCAGAACCGGACGCCGACAAGCTCGGCACGCTGAGCAGGCTGCGACGTAGCCGGCCGCTCGACGGTATTGTCTGGGTACTGGCACACGGCCAGCTGATGACCCCGCAGATGCAGGATTACGGTCTGCGCAGCCTGGAGAATATTTCGCAGGCGCTTCGCTGGCAGCCGCCGGTCTGGCTGTGGCAGCTGCATGGTAGCGACTGGTCCCAGCAGGGGCGCGAAGAACAGACGGTTGGCGTCCTGTTTTCCGCGCGCGTGCGATCGGAAGAGGTCAGTGAGCAGCTCGACAGTTTGGCCCCGCAGCTGCGTGAGCAGGGCATGGCGCAGATTGCGCTGCATCGCGAACATGACTTTCTGCTTCGGCTGGGCAGCGAGCTGGCGCAGGGGGAAAGCCTGCAGTGGCAGCAGCGCCTGACACGCTGGCTGACCCTGCAACCGCCTATTCCGCTGCGCGGGCTGATGTTCAGCCTGCCGTCCGACGCGCGGGTTTCGGCCAGCCATGACCATGCGGTGACTCTCTCCAACAGTTGGGACGGCATCGTGAATGCCAGCCGGCATATTTCCGGGCATCGCATCGGCATGCCCTGGCAGCGGGTGCTGGCCTGGGCGCTGATGGGGTTTATTGGACTGTGGGGCGCGGGTCTGCTGCTCTCATTTGCGCTCAACCGTCAGCAGATTGTCAGCATGGCGGAGAAGGCCCAAATGCTGGTGCAGACTCCGACGATTTCCGATCGGCAGCTCACCGACCTGCACGCACTGCGCAACGATGCCGGGCTACTTAAGTACCATCATCAGGACGGCACGCCCTGGTATCAACGCTTTGGCCTCGACCATAATACGCCGCTGCTTGAAGCGATGATGCCGTGGTACGGCGTGGCGAATAACCGCCTGATACGCGACCCGGCCAGCGCCGCGTTGCAGCAGCGGCTGAACGCGCTGGCAGAGCTGCCGCCAAACAGCCCGCTGCGCGCCGAACGCGCTAAACCGGGATATGACCAGCTCAAGGCATGGCTGATGATGGCGCGCCCGGATAAGGCAGACGGCGCGTATTACGCGCAGGTGATGAAGACGGTGCAACCGACCCGGGACGGCATCTCGCCCGGCCTGTGGGTGAGCCTGGCGCCGGACCTGTGGGCGTTTTACATCACGGAGCTGCCGCACCAGCCGCAGTGGAAAATTATCCCGGATGCCTCGTTAGTCAGCCAAAGCCGCGAGGTTCTGCTGCAGCAGATTGGCCGACGTAATGCCGAAAGCACGCTGTATCAGAACATGCTGAAATCGGTGCGCCGCAACTTTGCCGACGTCTCCCTGGAGGATATGACCAGCGGCACCGATGCGCGCCGACTGTTCACCACCAATGCAACAGTGCCAGGCATGTTCACTCGCCAGGCATGGGAAGACGGCGTGCAGCAGGCGATTGAGACCGCGGCCAAATCACGGCGCGATGAGATTGACTGGGTGCTGAGCGACAATCGTCGTAGCCTGTCCGCTGACCTCACGCCGGAAAGGCTGAAAGAGCGCCTTACGCAGCGCTACTTCACCGACTTTGCCGGCAGCTGGCTCAGCTTCCTTAACGGCCTGCACCTGAACCCGGCTGCCAATATTGCTGACGTCACCGATCAGCTGACGCTGATGAGCGATGTACGTCAGTCGCCGTTGATTGCACTGATGAACACGCTGGCATGGCAGGGGCAGGCCGGGCAGAAAAGCGAGGCGCTGTCAGACTCGTTAATCAAATCGGCGAAGGAGCTGGTCGGCAGTAGCCAAAAGCCGGTCATTGACCAGGGCGCAGCCGGTCCGCAGGGCCCGCTTGACGATACCTTCGGTCCGCTGTTGACGCTGATGGGGAGGAATAGCGCCGCCAACGCGCTGGCCGGTGACGACAGTCTGAGCCTGCAAACTTACCTGACGCGCATTACCCGCGTGCGCCTGCGACTGCAGCAGGTGGCGGGCAGCTCTGACCCGCAGGAGATGATGCAGACACTGGCACAAACCGTGTTCCAGGGCAAAAGCATTGACCTGACCGATACGCGGCAATATGGCAGCCTGATTGCCGCCAGCCTCGGCGAGGAGTGGAGTGGCTTTGGACAGACGATGTTTGTTCAGCCACTGACCCAGGCATGGGAAACGGTGTTGCAACCCTCCGCCGCCAGCCTTAATGATAAATGGTCACGCTCGGTGGTGGCGTTGTGGCGCAGCGCGTTTGATGGGCGCTACCCGTTTGCCGCCAGCAATAACGACGCCTCGCTGCCGATGCTGGCCGAGTTCCTGCGCAAGGATAGCGGGCGCATTGAGCGCTTTCTTAACAGCGAGCTGAGCGGTGTGTTGCACAAAGAGGGCAGCCAGTGGGTGCCGGACCGCACTAACAGCCAGAGCCTGACCTTTAACCCGGCGTTTATTAAAGCGCTCAATCAGCTGAGCCAGCTGTCAGACGTGCTGTTCACCGACGGCAGTCAGGGCATCAGTTTTGAGCTGCAGGCAAGGCCGACGCCGGGGGTGGTTCAGACTCAGCTCACTATCGATGGCCAGCAGCAGAAGTACTTCAATCAGATGGCTGAATGGCAGACCTTCCGCTGGCCGGGGGACACCTTTAAGCCGGGTACCCTGCTGACATGGAGCACCAACAGTGCCGGCGCCAGACTGTTTGGCGACTATAGCGGCACATGGGGATTGATCCGCTGGCTGGAGCAGGGTAAGCGTCACCAGCTTGACCGCAGCCAGTGGATGATGATCTTTACTGCCCCTGACGGTAGCGTCCTGCAGTGGGCACTGCGCTCACAGCTGGGCAGCGGACCGTTACAGCTGCTGCAGCTGCGTAACTTCGCGCTGCCGGCAGAGATTTTCAGCGTCGATGCCGAAATGGCCGCACAGGCGCAGCCGGGAAGTGATGAGCTACCCGCCATGGAAGGAGAATCCTAATGACCACCCTGCAAAATTTAGTCATCGCCTGCCGGGCAGATGAAGGCACGCTAATTCCTCTGGCACAGGCGCGGGCTGATAACTGGAGCGCATGGTTGCTACCGCTGAGTGACGCGCAACCGATGGGAGATGAACCCGGTTATGACGATGATTTCCAACGCATTCGCGAAGAGGTGAACAAGCTCTCCGGCATTGATACCTCGCTCATCTGCCAGTTGGCCGAAAAGCTACTGACCACGGTCAGCAAGGACCTGCGCGTAGTGACCTTCTACATCTGGGCGCGATTACATCAGGATGGCGAGGTCGGGCTGGCGGAAGGGTTGGAACTGCTGGCCGCCATATTACAGCGCTTCGGTGTGCAGCTGCACCCGCAGCGTGAACGCAGCCGCAAATCCGCGCTGGAGTGGCTCGGTAGCGGGCGCGTGCTCGACAGCCTCTCGCTCTACCCGGAGGTGGATATGGCGGCCATGCAGCGCATCACCGGCGCACTGCTGATGGCGGATCAGGCGATGCAGTCGTTTGCCGAAGCGCACCGCCCGCAGCTTACCGGGCTGTGCCTGGCGCTCGAAACCCGGCTGGCGCAGAGCGGCGGGGCAAGCAGCATGGTGCCGCAGACCAGTCGTGATGAGTCCTTATCTACTGCTGTGCCGTCAGCGGCGGCCCCGGCGATGACGGCCGTGACATCCGGGCGCGATCTGCTCGACCAGGCGAAAATGCTGGCGGGCTACCTTCGCGATCGGCCTGGCGGCTGGCTGGCAGGACACCACCTGATGAAAAGTATTCGCTGGGACACCGTGACAGAGTTGCCGCCGCTTGATGCCAGCGGTCGTACCCGACTCGCGCCGCCGAAGCCGGACCACCGTGCCCAACTCAAGCGTTTGTATCTGCAGCAGAGCTGGATGGAACTGCTGGAGCAGGCCGACAGCCTGTATGCCCAGGGCGTCAACCATCTGTGGCTGGATTTGCAGTGGTACAGCTGGCAGGCGTTGGCGAAACTGGATGCCGATAGCGTGCGTGCCGATATCCTCTGTCGCGGAGTTAAGGGACTGCTTTCGCGGCTGCCTGGACTGGAGGCACTGGCGTTCAACGACGGCACGCCGTTTGCCGATGAAGTTACGCAGAACTGGATAGGCCAGCAGGTGATGGATGACCCGGGCGATTGGGGTTCTGACGCGCTGACTCCTGAATCGCAAAGTGATGAAGAGGTGCTGCTGCTTGAGCCTGAGTTGCTGGCGCTGGCGGACAGCGATGGCATTGAAGCCGCGTTTGGCTGGCTGCAGTCGCGCCCGGGTATGACTTCCGTGCGCGACCGCTGGCTGATGCGCCTGCTGATGGCGCGCGTGGCCGAGCAATACGCCCGCCATGAACTGGCATTCCACCTGCTTGGCGAACTGGACAGCGGTGCACAAACCCTGACGCTGCAACACTGGTCCCCGGGGTTGCTGTTTGAGGTGCGGGCGCGGCGTCTGAAGCTGCTGCGCATTAAAGCCTCGCGCAGCGAAACGGATAAAACCCGCATTCAGCCTGAGATGGACCTGCTGCTAAGCGGATTAATCAGCCTCGACCCGGTACGTGCGGCAGTACTTTGCGTTTGATCTCCCCCTCCAGTACACCCCTTATTCAGGTTTTATTATGGACGACTTAACCCTGCGTTATTACGACGCTGAAATGCGCTACTTGCTCGAAGCCGGTGAAGAGTTTGCCCGTGCCCATCCGGATCGGGCGGCACTGCTGAACCTGGATAAATCAGGTGCGCGCGACCCCTACGTTGAACGCCTCTTCGAGGGCTTTGCCTTTATGATGGGGCGCCTGCGCGAAAAGCTCGACGACGACCTGCCTGAGCTGACGGAAGGGCTGGTCACGCTGCTGTGGCCGCACTATCTGCGCACCATCCCGTCGATGTCGGTGGTGGAGTTCAGCCCTGACTGGCGTGAAATGAAAGAGAAAATACGGATTGCGAAGGGAGCAGAAGTCCTTTCCCGGCCGATAGGTGAGAAGTCGACACGTTGCCGTTATACAACGACCCAGGAAATCAGCCTGATGCCGCTGGCGCTGGAGCGGGTTTCGCTCTCAACCGACCCGGACGGCTGCTCGGTAGTATGCCTGCGCTTTGCCTGCAGCAGCCTGGCCGACTGGAGCCGTGTGGATCTCAGCCTGATCCCATTCTACTTCGATGCCGACGCGCCGCTGGCCTGTGCCATGCACGAAGCTTTTACCTTAAACAATGCAGGCATTTGGCTGCGCCTGCCTGGCGACCCGGATCGCCGTCCGCTGGATGCGCGCTTTACCGCGTTGGGATTTGGTGAAGACGACGGACTGTGGCCAAAGAGCAATAGCAGCTTCAGTGGTTACCAGCTGCTGCTGGAGTACTTTGCCTTTCGCGAGAAGTTTATGTTCACCGGCCTGCGCGGCCTGGAGAATGTTGCGCTGCCTGCGGATCTGCCGTGGTTCGAAATCGACGTGGTGTTGGGGCAGCGCTGGGAACATGACTTTACCTTCAGTGAGAAACATCTGCGGTTGCACTGCGCGCCGGTGATCAACCTCTTTCCACTGGAGTCCGATCCGCTGACGCTAAACTCGCTGCAGACCGAATACCTGCTGCGCCCGATGCGCGTGCAGGATGGTCATACGGAAATTTATTCCGTTGACTCGGTGATGTCTTCCGGCAATCACATCTATGTACCGTTCTCCAGCTTCCGACATAAAGGCGGAATGATGCGCCACGAAGCGCCGGAATATTACTACCATTCCCGCGTGCGGCGCGGCGCATCAGGGCTGCATAACACCTGGCTGATTCTCGGCGGGGAAGCCTTTGATAACCATAGCGTGCCAAATGAAGAAAGCCTGTCGCTGACGCTGACCGGTACCAATGGCCAGTTGCCGCGTCGTGCACTGCAGAGCACGGTGCTGGATACCGCGATAATAACCAACTCTGCTAGCATGGGGGTGCGAAACCTTTGTGCGCCGACGCTGCCCTGTTATCCGCCGGACCGTGACCGCTTCCACTGGCGGGTGCTGAGCCATCTTGGCAGCAACTTCCTGTCGATGATGGACAATGCCGAAGTGCTGCGCGGTACGCTGGCCCTGTACGAGTGGACCGGCAGCGAGATGAACCGCCGCCGCCTGGAAGCGATAGTCGACGTTAGCCACAGCGAAATCGAGCGCTTTGAGCAGGGCTACCTGCTGCGCGGCGTGCAGATTGAGGTGACGCTCGACAGTCACGGCTTTGCCGGGCACGGGGATATCTGCCTGTTCGGCGAGATGCTCAGCCATTTTTTCGCCCTGTACACCGACATCTATCTGTTTAACCGCCTGGTTATCATTCTGCAACCCACCGGAGAGCGCCTGGAATGGCAAGAGAAACACAACCGCCGCATTCCCGGCTAAGTCCGCGCATGGAAGCGGACCTGACGCGGATGAACTTTTACCGCTTCTGCCAGCTGCTGGAAAAACAGCACCCGGATAAACCCCCGCTCGGCAGTACTAGCCACCTGCGAGATGACACTGTGCGCTTCAGCCCGTGGCCGGGTATGGGTTTTCCTGCCGGCGAGCTGAAAAGCGTGGAGTACAGTGAAGACGATGTCACGTTGGCACCAAAAGTGCGTACCACCTTTATGGGCGTCTACGGAGTGGATTCTCCGCTACCGACCGCCTATCTCGACGACATCAGCCAGCGGCGGGAGGGACACGAGGAGCTGCAGGATTTTCTCGATATCTTCAGCCATCGCATCCTGACGCAGTTCTACCGCATCTGGTGTAAATACTCCTATCCGGCCACCTTCGAAAGCGGCGGAACGGACAGCATCTCCCAGTCGCTGCTCGGGCTGATAGGGCTGGGAATTCCCGGCACTGCCAGCCATATCGCCACTCCGGTTTCGCGCTTTCTGGCGCTGCTCGGCGTGCTGCGCCAGCCTGCAAAAACCCAGCAGGGCGTGCAGGCAATGGTACGCCTGCTGGCGCCAGAAACGCGGGCGCGGGTCAGCCCATATTGCCTGCGCCCGATTGAAATCAATCAGCCGCTCGGCTTCTACGGCGAGCAGGATTTTTTGCTGGATGGCAACACCCCGCTGGGTGATGAAGTGATGGATACCAGCAGCCAGCTGCTGATTGAATTAATGACCGACTGCGAGCGTGAAGCACAGGGCTGGAAGCCGGACGGTCAGCTGTATCTGGATTTTCTGGTGATGCTGCGCGTTTATCTCGGCTGGCGTTTTAAAGCGAAAATTCGTCTGACCGTCAGTACAGCTCTGCTGCCCGTTGTGCCTCTTGGAGAAGCCCCGTTCTGGCTGGGCATGAGCGGGGTACTGGGCGTGGAGGGGAAAGAAATCCCCACTGACATCCCGCAGACATTTACCACCGAGCTTGGCAGCTATTACGGCCTGCAACCGACCACACATGTAAAAGGAAATAAGCGTGTTAATTACCAGTTTGACTAAACCTGTGTGCTGGCTGCTGCCATTGCTTGCCATTAGCCTGACCGGCTGCGGGCTGACGCAGACCGTTTCTGACGGTACCCGCTCTGCGGTATCGTCTATTTTCTATAAAAAAATTAAGGTGCTGCGCCTAGACTTTACTGCGCGTGAGGGGCTGAATACCGACGCGCGAGAAAACCATTCCAGTCCGCAGTCTTTAGTCATCCGTATTTATCAGCTGAAAGATAGCAAGACCTTTGACAGGCTGGTCTATCAACAGCTGGCCACCGACGGAGATCAGCTCTTGGGTGCTGATTTGCTTGCAAGCCGTGACGTGGTGCTGACTCCCGGCGGTGCAGTTAACCTCAATATGCCAATGGAGCAAGAAGCGCAGTTTGTTGCCGTAGTGGCGCTATTTCGTCAGCCGGACCTGGCCAAAAAAAGCTGGCAGCAGGTGCTACAGCGCGAAGCACTGAACCCTGACCAACCCCGGGTGCTGGAAGCGGCCGACAATAGCCTGATCCTGCAACCGCTCAAGGATAAGTAATGCCACAATCCCATAACGCCCCCTCGCTGTATGAAATGCTGTACGGCAATTTCAGCGGCGGGCTGGAGCTGCATAACGTCAGCGAGGAGAACCAGGTGATCCTCTCGGTGCTCGACAATATGCAGCGCATTCTCAACTGTCGCGCCGGCACGCTGGCGCATCTGCCCGATTACGGTCTGCCGGATATGACCACCATCCTGCAGGGGTTACCCGGTACCGCGCACCAGCTGATGACCACATTGTCCGGCGTGCTGTTGCGCTACGAGCCGCGCCTCAGCAGCATCCGGGTGGACATGCTACCGCAAACACTCCCCGGCGAACTGCGCTACGCCATTGATGCCGAACTCAAAGGTATCGGCCTGGTGCGCTATGGCACCGACTTTATGCCGGAAGGCAAAGTGCTGATCCGCCATTTGAAACAGCAGCAGTTTATTAACCCTAATGCCAGGAAATGGATATCAGGTCATGAATGACACCCCCTCCCGTAAAATCAAAACCGGTAACGACCCGCGTACGCTGGCGGATTATGCCGCCCTGCGTGATGAGCTGAGCAAGCTGTCCCATCCTGCGCGGCCCGATGTGAACTGGCGCTATGCCGAAAAGTTGTGTCTTTCGCTGTTTGAGCAAAATGGCGTGGAGCTACAGACGGCGGCCTGGTACACGCTCGCCCGCACGCAACTGGCCGGACTGTTTGGCCTGAATGAAGGATTGTCTATCCTGGAGGCATTGATAAGCCATCAGTGGGGCGCGCTCTGGCCGCAGCCTGTGCACGCCCGCATGGAGATCCTCAGCGGTCTGAGCCAGCGTATCCAGCAGCTGATGCGCACTTTACCGTTGAGCTACAGCGACCTCAACCAGCTGTATCGTGCCGAACAGCAGCTTACCGGTCTGGGGGACGTTCTCCAGCGGCTGGAGCTTAAGCATCTTAGCCAGCTTGATGCATTGCGTAGCCAGATGCATAACAGCGCTGTCCGGCTGGAAAACAGTGACGGCGCCGCTGGCACGTGCACTACGATTCAACCCGACGTTGTGCTGCCCGCACCGGCAACTGACGGCCAGGCAAGCTGGGTTAGTGCCCCGTCCGGTCGTCCGGCGGCAGAGAAATATGAGCGCATTAACGCGGTTAAGTGGGTGTATGTGGCGCAGCCGGAACCTCAGCCGAATGTGGCCGTGTTGACGACGCTGCCGGCACCGGCAAAATCCTGGAAGCCGTTTGCGTTGGGGATGATTACCATGCTGGCGGCAGGAAGCGCCGCGCTGTGGGGATGGCATGCTTTCCACCGGCCTGACCCGCTGCAGGCTCAGCTGGCGGCATCGCTGGCCCCGCTGCCCGCAGCGCTTTCTCCCGCACAGCGGGATAGCCTGCGCCAGCAAGCGTCGTTACCCCCCCAAATTGCACAAACCCAGCGGCAGCTTGCCCGGCTGGCGCAGTTACCGCCGGGCTGGAATATCGATTACGGTCGTCAGCTGGTCGAACAGATGCAGATACTGTGGCCGGAGCAGGCCAGGCCGCTGGTGCAGGCGTGGCAGCAACAGCAGAAGGCCAATGCATTGTCAGCCGAAAGCCTGTCTGGCTGGCATCAGGGGATGACGAAGCTGACGCAACTGAGTGAGCGGCTGAGCAGGCTGGATGAACAGAAGGGGAAATACATGACGGTCAGCGAACTGAAATCCGCCGTGTTTGCCACTCTGCAGTCCTTTAATCAATCGATTCCGGCTGAGGAGCAGCTGCGGGCACTGTCACAGGCACCAAAAGGGGAGCCTTTACCTGCCGCGGCCAACGCGCAGCTGGAGATGCATCTGAAGCAGCTAACGGCGAGCTATGCAGAAATTAAGCAGAATGCGTTAACAGGAGAAAGAGGCTAACAACGAGGAGTGTGTGAAGCGAGTTTCATTCGCGTGCCAGAGGGCTATCAGGGAGGTAGCCACTCTGGAAAATACCACGGCATCCCTGTCAGTCACTTTTCCAGGTCACCCGGCCAGGCTCTGACGTATTACTCTGCGCCAGAAACGAAAAAAGCCTCGCTTTTCAGCAAGGCCTTATAAATATGGTGCCCGGACTCGGAATCGAACCAAGGACACGGGGATTTTCAATCCCCTGCTCTACCGACTGAGCTATCCGGGCAACGGGGCGCATTAAACCGTAAAGGCCGTCTGGCGTCAACGGCTTTGTCACAAAAAACCCGTAAAGCGCGACTGAGTGATTGCTTTTCAATCAGTCGGCGCGGTTTTTGCTCAGGCCAGCGCACCATTCTTACGACACAACGCAATGCTCAGCACATCCTCCGCCAGCGTGCGGGCCGTCACCACTTCCTGTACGTTCCGCGTCACCAACAGACGGCTGAGGCAGCCTTCAAGGATTAACTCCATCTGATGGGCAACCAGCGTGGGATTGTCGGTTTCCAGCGCGGACAACAAATCGTGCGTGTACTGCCAGGAGGCGCGTTTCTGGAAGTCAGCGACCTGATGGATGGGATGATCCGGCTGCGGATAAAAACTGCAGGCGGCAATAAACAAACAGCCAGGGTAACGGTGATTATTTACCGCATCTTCCAGCACCTGATAGCGCGCCATCAGCTTTTGTTCTGCATTCAGCGTCTCATCCAGCAACAGCTTACGTCGCCAGATATCTATCTGTTGGCTGTGATAACGCAGGGCGTCATACAGCAGCGCTTCGCGGTCTGGCCAGAAGCGTTGCAGATCCTCTAACTGGCAGTCCACCGCCTGCGCCATATCGGCGAAAGAAGTGGTGGCCGCCAGGCCTTTTTGCTCGAGTACGTTCAGCGCATGCTCGAGTACCTGTTCACGTTGCAAGTGACTCTCCTCTTGAATGCCCGTTTCGCGGTTCTTAACCGGGAAATCACGCCTTAGTGTCGTTTACTGCGCCAGTTTCTGCAAATGCTGCTGAAACGCGGCGGCATCCATAAAGCCGGTGACGCGAGAATGGGGGATCTCATGGCCGTTGGCATCGAAGAACAAAATGGTCGGCAAACCCAGCACCTGCAGCTGTTTCAGCAGCGCGCTATCCTGGGCATTGTTGGCCGTGACATCGGCCTGCAGCAGTTGGGTATGGCCCAAGGCATTTTGGACTTCAGGCTGACTGAAGGTGTATTTTTCGAACTCTTTGCAGGCCACACACCAGTCAGCGTAAAGGTCGACCATCGTGATACGCCCCTGCGCGTTTTGCAGCGCGTGGGAGAGCTGCTCGGTATCGCTAATCCGGGTGAAGTTCAGGTGCGCGATAGCCGCATTTTGACCGGGCGAAGCAAATGCCCAGTCCTGCAGCGGACGTGCAGCAACCAGCGCCGCTGCCAGCATCACGATTTGTCCCAGGCGCAGCCAGCCATTGTTCGACTTCAGACTGATAAAGGCCCAGCCGAAGAAGGCGACACCCAGCAGGCTCCATAACCGCAAACCCCACTGATCGCCAATCACGCGCTCCAGCAGAAATACCGGCAGGGCAAGGATCACAAAACCAAACCCTTCTTTAATGGTTTGCATCCAGGCACCGCTTTTCGGCAGCAGACGGTTGCCAAACACCGTCACGGCAATCAGCGGCAGCCCCATTCCCAGCGCGTAAAGATAGAGCGTACCTGCGCCCGCCAGCATATTGCCGCTTTGGGCGATGTACAGCAGGATCGCGCTAAGCGGCGCCGTGGTGCACGGAGAGCAAATCAGTCCGGCCAGTGCCCCCATTAAAAACACCCCGGTCAGCGATCCGCCTTGTTGACGGTTGCTCCACAGTGCCAGACGGGTTTGTAGCGAGGAAGGGAGCTGCAACGTGAACAGGCCAAACATCGACAATGCCAGCAGAATAAACAGCAGCGACAAGCCAATCAGAATCGCCGGGGCCTGCAGTGCCGCCTGAAAACGCAGGCCAGCGGCGGCCACGATCACGCCCATCACCGTGTAAGTCAGCGCCATTCCCTGCACGTAGACCATCGCCAGGGCGAACAAACGGCCCGCCGAATATTGGCGATTGCCACCGAGAATAATGCCGGAAATCAGCGGGTACATTGGCAGCACGCAAGGGGTGAAAGCGACACCAATACCGATCAGCAGCGCCCACAGCGGCGAAAACGGCAGGTTTTCAGTCGGTGCGGTCTGCACGCTGACCGGTGCAGGTGTCGAAGCCGCTGCCTGAGAAGCCGGGGTGGCATCACCGGCCTTCACTTCATCCAGCGGCACTCTGCGTGTTTCCGGCGGATAGCAGAATCCCGCGGCGGCACAGCCCTGATAGGTGACGCTTACCGTCGCCCCTTTATCCGCCTGCTGCAGGATTAAGGGCAGCGTCAGGCTTTCGGGGTAAATTTCGGTTTTGCCGTAGAACTCATCTTCATGAGGTGTGCCCTCAGGCAGGGTAAAGTCGGCGAGTTTTGCGCCGTGAGCAGAGATTTTTATCTGCTGGCGATAGAGGTAATAACCGGGTTTAACCTGCCAGCTCAGGGTCAGCGTGTTGGCTTGCTGATTGAAGTCAAAAGCAAAGGCCTGGTCAACCGTGCCGAAATGATTGCCGTTCTGTCCGAACAGCGAAGCCGCCGCATTCAGGCTGAACAGCGTTGTGAACAGGATAAAAATCAGTGTTGTAATGCGCTTAGACATAACGGTAACCACATTCTCCATGTTGGGCTGAGTCGGGCAGAGGACGCAAGCACGTCCGGCAGCGCTCTGACGGAGCTCAGAGGGGTATCCTCGGGGCGTGCAGACTATAACATGGCGTTACGGCAGGGAGTTTTTCAGGATGTAACCGGCGAAAGCAGGGCGGAATTCTCTCCGCCCTTGTTCAGCGCGTGCCGTGGCCGTCTGTGGCTATAGAATCAGATGCCCAAAGATAAAGCCAAACAGCACGGACAGTGCAATGGCCAGCGTGCCCGGCACAATAAACGAGTGGTTAAAGACAAACTTGCCAATGCGCGTTGAACCGGTATCGTCCATTTCTACCGCTGCCAGCAGCGTAGGGTAGGTTGGCAAGACAAACAGCGCGGAGACGGCAGCGAACGATGCCACGGCGGTGATGGGCGAAACGCCGAGCATCAGCGCGGCAGGCATCAGGGCTTTGGTGGTCGCGGCCTGTGAGTAGAGAAGGGTGGAAGCAAAGAACAGGATCACTGCCAGCATCCACGGATAATCGGTCAGCAGATCGCCTGCCACCTGCTGGATCTCGCTAATGTGCGCTTTGACAAAGGTATCGCCGAGCCAGGCCACGCCCATCACGCAAATACAGGCGCTCATGCCGGACTTGAAGGTGCTGGCAGAAAGGATTTTGGCGGTATCCACTTTGCAGGTGAAGCAGATAATCGCCGCCACGGTCAGCATAAAGACCACAATCGCTTCATTACGCGGCAGCACCGGATGGGTAATCAGGCCAACCGTATCGCTGATGGCGGTGGCATACAGCACCACCGCAACAATGCCCAGCAGGAACAGCAGCACCGACAGTTTTGCGCCGGGTTTCGCTTCAAAAACGCCTGCGCCACGCAGCACCGTTTCGCCTTTCGCCAGCCGCTGTTGGTAAATGGCATCTTCCTTCAGCTCTTTGCCGAGGAAGTTGGTGATCAGCGCCGCGAGGAAAATGGCGATCATGGTTGAGGGGATGGAGACGGCAAGCAGCGCCAGATAGCTGATGCCTTTTGGCTCCAGAATCCCCGCCAGAAAAACCACCGCCGCTGAAATTGGCGAGGCGGTAATGGCAATCTGCGAAGCGACCACCGCGATTGATAACGGACGGGAAGGGCGAACGCCTTGCTCTTTTGCCACTTCCGCTATCACCGGTAAGGTGGAAAATGCCGTATGGCCGGTTCCCGCCAGCAGCGTCATAAAGTAGGTCACCAGCGGCGCGAGGAAGGTGATATAGCGGGGCTGCTTCCTTAACAGACGTTCCGCCAGGCTCACCAGGTAATCCATCCCTCCGGCGACCTGCATCGCGGCAATCGCGGCAATCACTCCCATAATGATTTCGATGACGTCGAAGGGAATGACGCCCGGCTTGATTTGGAAGCCCAGCGTTAAAATTAACATGCCCACACCGCCGGCAAAACCGATGCCAATGCCGCCCAGCCGCGCTCCCAGATAAATCGCCAACAGGACGACAAGTAACTCCGGCACAATCATGATCTGCTCCTTGGGTTTTTTTGATAACTAACCGTTAATAATTTGTAGGCTGTGCCATAAAAAAAGGCACGTCGTTCTGCGAACGCGCGTGCCTTAAAGGTCTGTCAGGTTAAGCTGTTATTGTTCATTTTCATCGGTATAACGTTTGGCTTTATATACCGGGAACATCAGGTTCTGCGTTGAGAAAATATCATCGAGTTCGGCTTCGGTGAGTAACCCGCGCTCCAGCACCACTTCCCGCACGCTTTTGCCGGTCTCGGCACAAATTTTGCCGACAATATCGCCGTTATGGTGGCCGATGTACGGGTTGAGGTAGGTCACGATGCCGATCGAGTTGAAGACATAGGCCTCACACACCGCTTTGTTGGCAGTAATGCCGTTAACGCATTTTTCCAGCAGATTCGAACAGGCGTTGGTCAGAATATGCACCGACTCAAACAGGGCCTGGCCGATAACCGGCTCCATCACGTTCAACTGCAGCTGGCCAGCTTCAGACGCCATGGTCACGGTGACATCATTGCCGATCACCTTGAAGCACACCTGGTTGACGACTTCGGGCACCACCGGGTTCACTTTGGCCGGCATGATAGAAGAACCGGCCTGCAATTCTGGCAGGTTGATTTCATTCAGCCCGGCACGCGGCCCGGAAGAGAGCAGACGCAGGTCATTACAGATTTTGGAGAGCTTGACCGCCAGGCGCTTCAGCGCGCTGTGTACCATCACATAGGCACCGCAGTCTGAGGTCGCTTCAATCAGATCTTCTGCAGGAACGCAGGGCAGGTTACTGACTTCCGCTAACTTCTGTACCGCCAGCGCCTGATAACCGTCCGGGGTGTTCAGGCGTGTGCCGATCGCCGTCGCGCCCAGATTCACTTCCAGCAGCAGTTCGCCGGTGCGCAGCAGGTTCTTGATCTCTTCATTCAGCAGCACGCTGTAGGCGTGGAATTCCTGACCGAGGGTCATTGGCACCGCATCCTGCAACTGGGTACGGCCCATTTTCAGGATGGTTTCAAACTCCACGGCTTTGCGCTGGAAGCCTTCGCTCAACTGGCCGATAGCATCCAACAGCTTCAAAATAGAGGTATACACCGCGATACGAAAACCGGTTGGGTAGGCGTCATTGGTGGACTGGCACTTGTTGACGTGGTCATTCGGATTGAGGAACTGATAATCCCCTTTCTGATGGCCCATCAGCTCCAGACCAATATTGGCCAGCACTTCATTGGTGTTCATGTTGACCGAGGTGCCGGCACCGCCCTGATAGACATCAATCGGGAACTGGTCCATGCATTTGCCGTTATTCAGCACTTCATCACAGGCCTGAATAATGGTGTTCGCGATATGGCGGGGAATGGTCTGCAACTCTTTGTTGGCCATGGCGGCGGCTTTTTTCACCATCACCATGCCACGGACAAACTCAGGGATATCGCTGATTTTACTGTTACTGATGTAGAAATTTTCAATCGCACGCAGAGTGTGAACACCGTAGTAAGCATCTGCCGGAACTTCACGCATACCTAACAGGTCTTCTTCGATACGAATGCTATTTGTCATGAGAACCTTCTTGTTTTTGCTACCGGATACACCCAATCATTCGGTGTAGATCATCACAATCAAAGTGAATCTTTGGTCATGAACAGCCTCGGCCGACATTTTATCCATTTGCGGTAGACTGAGCACGATCATATTCTGTTAAGGGCGAAAAGCCTGAATCCAGATCACTTAAATTGCGTTCATTTTCAGCCATCTTCGACACAGTGTGATGCGGGTCACATACCGCTGACCAACATGAATTTCGTATAAGGTAGTTGAAAAATGCTCTGTAAGAGCCCATTTCATTACTCTACGATCGTGACGATCCCTCTTTTTGCCGTCCCGCTGTGAGCGAGATGGCCCGGACAGACAGGAGACTGCGGTGCGCTGGTTACCGTTTTTAGTGCTATTTATTCTCGCCTGGATTGAGATCACCATTTTCATTCAGGTGGCCCACGTGATGGGCGTGCTGCTGACGCTGCTGCTGGTGGTGTTCAGCTCGTTGATCGGTATCTCTCTGGTCAAAAACCAGGGGATGAAAAACTTTATGCTGATGCAGCAGAAGCTGGCGGTGGGCGACAGCCCTGCCGCGGAAATGATCAAGAGCGTTTCGTTGATCATCGCCGGCTTCCTGCTGCTGCTGCCGGGTTTCTTCACCGATTTCCTCGGGTTGCTGCTGTTGCTGCCGCCGGTGCAAAAGCATCTGACGCTGAAGCTGATGCCGCATCTGAAAGTCTGGCGTGGTGCCGGCGCTGGCCCGGACAGTGGCTTCACCGTTGACGGTGAATTTGAGCGAAAAGACAGCAAACTGCTTGAACACGACGATCCAGAGGATCGCCGATAACTGAGCCGAAGGCGGGATTTCCCGCCTTTTTGCTTTTCAGGGGAAACGATTGCCTGTTATTTGCGCAGTTGCTTCGCAGAAGCGAAATTTTTATTTTTTTCCCCTTGAAAGCCCCTCCGCCAGGCCCTATCTCTTTCGTCACGAGGTCGGTGCCAGTGAAGCCCGGCGTTCATCCCAAAAACCTGATTGGACTTCTCAAAGGAGAGTTATCAATGAAAATTCGTCCATTGCACGACCGTGTTATCGTCAAGCGTAAAGAAGTGGAATCTAAATCAGCTGGCGGCATCGTGCTGACTGGCTCCGCAGCCGGTAAATCTACCCGTGGCGAAGTACTGGCTGTTGGCAATGGCCGTATCCTGGAAAGCGGCGATGTGAAACCGCTGGACGTGAAGGTTGGCGACGTCGTCATCTTCAGCGAAGGTTACGGTGCTAAAACTGAGAAAATCGACAACCAGGAAGTGCTGATCATTTCTGAAAGCGACATTCTGGCAATTGTTGAAGCGTAATTACGCGTAACTCACTGAACAAACGAATTTAAGGGATATTTTAAGATGGCAGCTAAAGACGTAAAATTCGGTAATGACGCACGCGTAAAAATGCTGCGTGGCGTTAACGTACTGGCAGATGCAGTAAAAGTTACCCTGGGCCCGAAAGGCCGTAACGTGGTTCTGGATAAATCTTTTGGTGCACCGACCATCACTAAAGATGGTGTATCTGTCGCACGTGAAATCGAACTGGAAGACAAGTTCGAAAACATGGGTGCTCAGATGGTGAAAGAAGTGGCCTCTAAAGCGAACGACGCTGCAGGCGACGGTACCACCACCGCAACCGTTCTGGCTCAGTCTATCGTTAACGAAGGTCTGAAAGCCGTTGCTGCGGGTATGAACCCAATGGATCTGAAGCGCGGAATCGACAAAGCGGTCATCCACGCTGTTGAAGAACTGAAAAAACTGTCTGTGCCTTGCTCTGATTCTAAAGCGATTGCTCAGGTGGGTACCATCTCTGCTAACTCCGATGAAACCGTGGGCGAACTGATTGCTCAGGCGATGGAAAAAGTCGGCAAAGAAGGCGTGATCACCGTTGAAGAAGGCACCGGCCTGCAGGACGAGCTGGACGTGGTTGAAGGTATGCAGTTTGACCGTGGCTACCTGTCCCCGTACTTCATCAACAAGCCAGAAACTGGTGCAGTAGAACTGGAAACCCCATTCATTCTGCTGGCTGACAAAAAAATCTCCAACATCCGCGAAATGCTGCCAGTTCTGGAAGCCGTGGCGAAAGCCGGCAAACCACTGCTGATCGTTGCTGAAGATGTTGAAGGCGAAGCGCTGGCTACGCTGGTGGTTAACACCATGCGCGGTATCGTGAAAGTGGCTGCGGTTAAAGCACCTGGTTTCGGCGACCGTCGTAAAGCTATGCTGCAGGACATCGCTGTGCTGACTGGCGGTACCGTCATCTCTGAAGAGATCGGTATGGAGCTGGAAAAAGCCACGCTGGAAGATCTGGGTCAGGCAAAACGCGTTGTGATCAGCAAAGACACCACCATCATCATCGATGGCGTTGGCGAAGAAGCAACTATCTCTGGCCGTGTTTCTCAGATCCGTCAGCAGATTGAAGAAGCGACCTCTGATTACGATCGTGAAAAACTGCAGGAGCGCGTAGCGAAACTGGCAGGCGGCGTTGCCGTTCTGAAAGTGGGCGCGGCCACTGAAGTTGAAATGAAAGAGAAGAAAGCGCGCGTTGAAGATGCCCTGCACGCGACCCGTGCTGCGGTTGAAGAAGGCGTGGTTGCTGGTGGTGGTGTTGCGCTGGTTCGCGTGGCGTCTAAACTGGGCGATCTGCGTGGCCAGAACGAAGACCAGAACGTGGGTATCAAAGTTGCGCTGCGCGCAATGGAATCTCCACTGCGTCAGATCGTTTCTAACGCCGGTGAAGAGCCTTCAGTTGTCACCAACAAAGTGAAAGCAGGCGAAGGTAACTACGGTTACAACGCGCAGACTGAAGAATACGGCGACATGATCGACTTCGGTATTCTGGACCCAACTAAAGTGACCCGTTCTGCGCTGCAGTACGCGGCCTCTGTTGCCGGTCTGATGATCACCACCGAGTGCATGATCACCGACCTGCCGAAAGGCGACACCCCTGACTTAGGCGGTGGCGGTATGGGTGGTATGGGCGGCATGGGCGGCATGATGTAATGCCTGCCGGCTGGCTATAACGCTCCCCGTCGTCTTTGACGGGAAGGGCAGCCTCCTGAAAAACCCCCGTTTTATAACGGGGGTTTTTCTTTTTGGGGGGAAGATAGTAAAGTTATGGCGCAAGCAGTAGCCCGAACAAGGATTTATCTGTGTTGGGCAACGGAAGCTTCACCAAGGTTGTCGATTTCCGGTACGCTCAGAACTGATTCTGATGATGATAATAATGGGGATTTAAAATGCGGATTAAGGTCTTGCTGGGACTTTCAGTAGCGACTGCGCTGCTGGCAGGCTGTAGCAGCAGTTCTAACACCCTGAGTGCTGCGGGTGAGCGCGTCAGCTTCACCGACCAGCAACCAGCCAAAGAGTGCCAGCTGCTGGGCAACCTGACCGGCGAACAGAGCAACTGGTTGAGCGGTGCAGGCGGCGGCGAAAGCAGCTCGCTGCGTGGCGCGGCCAACGATCTGCGCAACCGTGCGGCAGAAATGGGCGGCAACACCATTTACGGTGCAACCAGCCCAACACAGAATATCTGGTCAAGCTTTGCCCCGCTGGACAGCAAAATGAGCGGCCAGGTGTATAAGTGCCCTTAACCGTTTGTGGAAAGCCTCTGTCGTCTGGGCCGCGTTATCGCTGCCGGTAGAGTGTTTAAAGCAGATAAGAAAGCGGGGAGGATCGATGATCCTCCCCGCTGTTGTTTTCAGGATGGGCTTAAACCTGTCTTAGCTGTAAATCGAGCGGCGTTTTACTCGGTTCTCCGCCAATTTCACGGGCCAGTTTCGGCACCATATAGCCGGAAACGTTGGCCAACAGTTCCCGCATAATCGCCCTGGCATCGTCATCCGACACGTAGAAATGCGCCGCACCCTGTACTTTATCCAGCACATGCAGGTAATAAGGCAGCACGCCGGCATCAAACAGCGCGTTGCTGAGCGTCGCCAGCGTGGTCGCATCGTCGTTGATATTGCGCAGCAAAACGCTCTGGTTAAGCAGTGTCACGCCCGCGCTCTTCAGCAGTTGCAACGCGTCCCGCAGCGCGTCATCAATCTCCTGGGCGTGATTAATGTGCGTCACCATCAGCACCTGCAACCGCGACTGCGCCAGGCGCTGGCAGAGCGTGCGGGTGATGCGGCTGGGGATTACCACTGGTAAACGGCTGTGGATGCGCAGGCGTTTCAGGTGGGGGATCTGCTCCAGTTCGCCGATCAGCCAGTCCAGTTCGCTGTCTTTTGCCATCAACGGATCGCCACCGGAGAAAATAATCTCATCCAGTTCTGGCTGCTCTCGGATATACTCCAGGGCTTGCTGCCAGTTGCGCTTGTTTCCCTGGTTATCCTGGTAGGGGAAATGGCGGCGGAAACAGTAGCGGCAGTTAACCGCACAGCCGCCTTTGACCAGCAACAGCGCACGATTGCGATATTTATGTAACAGACCCGGCACCACGCTGCTCTGCTCATCGAGCGGGTCAGTACTGTAACCCGGAGCATCAACAAACTCCTGGCTGGCGGTGATTACCTGCAGCAGGAGCGGATCTTGTGGATCGCCTTTTTGCATTCTGGACGCGAAGGCCCGTGGGACGCGCAGGGCAAACAGACGTCGGGCATCACTGCCGGCCGTCAGCTCCGGGTGCGAATCGAGGCCTAAAAGTTGCAGTAATTCATTTGGGTCGGTGATTACATCCGCAAGTTGATGCAACCATTCTTCTCGCGAAGGGGTTTTTAGGGTTACAATGTGTGCCATTTTTTTGGCTTAGTACCAGTATTAAATTGTAGAGGGCCTTTATGGCGACTTATTCTAGCAACGATTTCCGTCCCGGTCTTAAAATCATGTTCGAAAGCGAACCTTACGCTATCGAATCGAGCGAGTTCGTTAAACCAGGTAAAGGTCAGGCTTTTGCACGCGTAAAAATGCGTCGCCTGCTGACCGGTACCCGCGTTGAGAAAACGTTCAAATCTACCGACTCCGCTGAAGGCGCAGACGTTGTAGATACTAACCTCAACTACCTGTACAACGACGGTGAGTTTTACCACTTCATGCACCCGGAAACCTTCGAACAGCACCCTGTTGAAGAGAAGACCGTGGGCGATGCCGCTAAATGGCTGCTGGATAACGCAGAATGTATCGTAACCCTGTGGAACGGTAAGCCGATCCAGGTGTTGCCACCAAACTTCGTTGAACTGGAAATCACTGATACCGACCCAGGCCTGAAAGGCGACACTGCGGGTACTGGCGGCAAGCCAGCCACGCTGTCTACCGGTGCCGTGGTGAAAGTGCCTCTGTTCGTGCAGATTGGCGAAGTGATCCGTGTGGATACCCGTTCAGGCGAATACGTTTCTCGCGTGAAATAAGCCCGATGAAGTGGGCCTGACTGTCAGGCCCTTTTCTTTAACGATGTGAGCTGAATCAGATGATGAAGTGGTTAAAACTCATTGCTGTCGCAGTGCTTATGACCAGTGCGCTCAGCGCCTGCAATACCTTCCACGGTTTTGGTGAGGATGTTCAACACCTCGGCGGTGCTATCTCACACGCAGCCAACTAGTCTCTCTTCGCAAAAAATGTCCTTTTGCTACCTGCCTCAATAGCATGTGGTTAAATTACGGCTATGCTTAATTCGCTGTACTTTACTTCACGCTAAAAGGACATTCTCATGTTAAAGAAAAGTATTATTTCAATTCTTTCTGTACTGGTGCTCTCTTCGGTGCTCACAGCTTGTAATACCACGCGTGGCGTGGGTGAAGACGTGTCAGCCGGTGGCCAGGCGATTCAAAAAAGCGCTCAGTAATTACGGTGCCGGTGCTCCCGCACCGGCCTCATTGTTTACTTCCCCTGGTTCACCCAAATCAGCTTACTGACATCAAAGCCATTATCACGGGCCTTCGCTAACAACGACGCTTTGACCTGATCCGAAATCTGCGGCGTGCGGGAAAGGATCCACAGATAGTCCCGGTTCGGGCCGCTCACCAGCGAATACTGATAGTCGTTATCCAGCGCAATCACGTTGTATCCGCCATAGAACGGGCCAAAGAAGGAGACCTTCAGGGCCGCGCGGCTCTGTGGTCCGGTAAAGTAGGCTTTACCTTCACTCTGCTGCCAGCGCTGCTTCTCGACGTTATAACCGCGATTAATGACCTTCAGGCCGCCATCATCACGCTTGCTGTAGCTGGCGGTGACATGATCGAGCCCACGTTCAAACGAGTGATCCAGCCTGGCGATTTCATACCAGTCGCCCAGATAAAGATCGGCATTAAAGCCTTCGACTGGCGTCACGCCCTTGGGCGGCGTGGTGCTACAGGCAACGGAGAGCAGGGCGACGGTGCCGGCAACCAGATTTTTCCACAGAGACATAGGCTATTCCTTTACGATTGAATAGCTTGAGTATAGAGGAAGTTTAGGCGGCAGGGTTGCCGCCTGTGGATTACAGGGTGATCACCCCAATTGCCGTTACTACGGTGAGGATCGCCGCCAGCCCATAGAACAGCCATTTCGCGGCGGGAACGTGCAGGCGAATGTCGTGCATGCCGTGATGAAGACGGTGAAGCGCGCACCAGATCGGCATCACGATAGTCAGAAACAGGAACAGACGGCCGGGCAGGGTTTGCGCAGCCTGCAGCAGGTGCGTATAGCTGAGCCCCCGCTCCGTGCCGATGCCCAGCGGAAGGAGGATGCCAGCCAGCAGCACCACCACCGGTGAGACGATCGCCGCCCACATCCCTCCGGCACCAAACAGCCCCCAGAACACCGGTTCATCTGAACGCATGGCCTTATTTTTCACAGCGACTCCTTAATAAGCAGTGCCCATGTCAGAAGGATCAGGCTGACCACCACCATCGCCAGCCACAGTCCTTTAATCACCGGGGCGGGAGACATTTTTTTGCCCCCCAACACGATGACCTGAGCTTTGGGTGCCAGCTCAAACCAGGTTTTGCTGTGCAGCAAGGCGGCGGCCAGCGCGACGATATTGATCAGCAGCATGATAGGATGTTGTAAGACTGCGACGAACGCCTGCCAGCTCTGCTCGCCATTCTTCAACGCAAACAGCCCGAAAATCATCTCCAGGCTGAACCACAGCGCCGGCAATGCCGTGGCTTCGCGCAGCATGTAAAAACGGTAATAGCCAGACTTCTGCCACCAGTTAGCGGTCATCGGGCGATGGAAGGGTTTCCGTTTGGTTGTCATTTCTGGGCTCCCTACTGCGGTCTGAGGGTGGTGATAAGGTAATCCTGGGCGCTTGCCACTTTGCTTTGCTGGATCGCCGCCGCAGGATCGACATGTTTCGGGCAGACCTCCGAGCAGAAACCGACAAAGGTGCAGGGCCAGACGCCGTTATCGCCGTTGAGCGTCGGCATTCGCTGCGCCTTGCCTTGATCGCGGCTGTCCAGGTTGTAGCGATGTGCCAGGGTGATGGCCGCCGGCCCAATAAATTCCGGGTTAAGGCCAAACTGCGGGCAGGCGGCGTAACACAGGCCGCAGTTGATGCAGCCGGAGAACTGATGATATTTGGCCATCTGAGCCGGCGTTTGCCGCTGAGGGCCGCGATCGGTATTCCGTGCATTACCGATGATCCACGGTTTTACCGCCTCCAGGCTTTCGATAAAGCGGCTCATATCCACAACCAAATCCCGCTCAACCGGGAAGTGGGCCAGCGGTTCGACCAGCAGGCCGTCGGGGTAATGACGCAGAAAGGTTTTGCAGGCCAGTTTCGGGATGCCATTGACCATCATGCCGCAGGAGCCACATATTGCCATGCGGCAGGACCAGCGGTAGGACAGGTCAAACGCCAGGTTATCTTTGATAAACCCCAGCGCATCGAGCAGAGAGGTCTGGTCATCCCAGGGCACGTCGAAGATCTCATGACGCGGGACCCTGTCGGACTCCGGGTTATAACGCTGAACGGTGATTTTACAGCGAGCGAGTTCACTCATGGACGGCCTCCTTACCTTCAGACTCGGCACCGTAGACGCGTTTCGCCGGCGGCAACCGGGTAATCTTAACGTCATCCCAGCTGATTTCAGGTGCGCCGTCAGGGCGATAAAAACTCAGGGAGTGTTTCAGATACTGCGCGTCATTGCGGGTGGCACAGCCTTCATCCAGCCGCTGATGCGCACCGCGAGACTCTTTGCGCTGGATCGCGGCGTGCGCCATACATTCGGCGACGTTCAGGCCGTGCGCCAGCTCGATGCTGTACAGCAGTTGGGTATTGAAGACGCTGGAGGTATCGCTGATGTGCAGATGCTTACAGCGCTCTTGCAGCTCGGCCAGTTTGTCGATGGTTTTCTGCATCAGCTCTGGCGTGCGGTAAATCCCGCAGCCTTCTTCCATCGCCAGCCCCATCTCATCGCGCAGCTCAGACCAGGTCTCTTTGCCCTGTTGATTGACCAGCCCATGCAGGCGTTTTTCACAGTCCCGAGCCTGGGCCTGCAAGGCGCTGGCGGGTTTTTTGTGAACCTGTACCGCATGTCTTGCGGCACTTTCCCCGGCAAGCCTGCCGAATACCGCCAGTTCAGCCAGCGAGTTAGACCCGAGGCGATTGGCACCATGCAGGCCGACCGACGAGCATTCCCCGACGGCGAACAGACCGGCGATGCGCGTCTCACACTGCGCATTGGTTTCAATCCCGCCCATGGTGTAGTGCGCGGTGGGCCGCACCGGGATCGGCGCCTGAGCCGGATCGACGCCGATATAGGCTTTACTCAGCTCACAGATAAACGGCAGGCGTTCAAGCAGCTTCTTCTGACCCAAGTGGCGTAAATCCAGATGCACCACATCACCGCGCGGCGTGGCGATGGTGCGGCCTTTCCGCCACTCATGCCAAAAGGCCTGCGAAACCTTGTCGCGTGGGCCAAGCTCCATATATTTATTCTTCGGCTGGCCCAGCGGCGTTTCCGGTCCCATGCCGTAGTCCTGCAGGTAGCGATAGCCGTCCTTATTGACCATGATGCCGCCTTCGCCCCGACAGCCTTCGGTCATCAGGATCCCCGATCCGGGCAGGCCGGTGGGATGGTATTGCACAAACTCCATATCCCTCAACGGCACGCCATGGCGCAGCGCCATGCCCATGCCATCCCCGGTCACGATGCCGCCATTGGTGTTGTAGCGATAAACCCTGGCGGCGCCGCCGGTTGCCAGCACCACCGCACCGGCATGAATATGGACCAGCGTCCCTTCCATCATATTCATCGCCACCACGCCGCGCGCTTCGCCTTCATCAACCAGCAGATCCAACACGAAGTGCTCGTCAAAGCGCTGGATTTGCGGGTATTTCAGCGAGGTTTGAAACAGCGTGTGCAGCATATGGAAGCCGGTTTTATCTGCGGCAAACCAGGTGCGCTCAATCTTCATGCCGCCGAAGCGACGCACGTTGATGGTGCCATCGTCGCGGCGGCTCCACGGGCAGCCCCACAACTCCAGCTGGGTCATTTCCCGTGGGCAATGCTCAACAAAATAGTCGACCACATCCTGCTCGCACAGCCAGTCTCCGCCTGAAACGGTGTCCTGAAAATGGAGATCGAAACTGTCGTGAGACTGCGTCACCGCGGCGGATCCGCCTTCAGCGGCAACGGTGTGGCTGCGCATCGGATAAACTTTAGAGACCAGCGCAATAGTCAGGGTGGGATTTGCTTCAGCGGCGGCAATGGCAGCGCGGAGTCCAGCTCCGCCAGCGCCGACGATGACCAGATCGGCAGTACAGGTTTGCACGGTGTTCTCCCTGTCAAAATGTCAGAAGAGGGGAAAAGAGAGGGAAATCCTCACTTTTTCCAGGGAGAACAGTATAAAACTGGCCATCAGCGCTAAACTTGATGTGCTCGGGTATTAGTATGAGAAATAAACAGAAAAAGCGGGATCTGAGCAACGTTTTTCGCCATTCAGATCGGCATATGGGCGGTGAAATCCGGCAAAGAGAGGAATTTCCCGCGGCAAATTTGTGTGTTTATCTCCGTACGGGTAGACTGCTTCACCCTGTCTGATGAGGAGTAGAAACAATGAGCGATACGGCCAGTTGGCTGCCTGGCGCTTCGATAAGCAATTTACTGAAGCGTGCGGCGATTATGGCGGAAATTCGGCGATTTTTTGCCGATCGTGGGGTATTGGAAGTGGAAACCCCGGCGATGAGCCAGGCCACGGTGACCGATGTTCATCTGGTTCCTTTTCAGACGCGTTTTGTCGGCCCGGGTGCCGCGCAGGGGCTTGACCTCTATCTGATGACCAGCCCTGAGTACCATATGAAGCGCCTGCTGGCGGCGGGAAGTGGACCGATCTTCCAGCTCTGCCGCAGCTTCCGTAATGAGGAAGCCGGACGTCACCATAATCCTGAATTCACCATGCTGGAGTGGTATCGCCCGCATTACGATATGTACCGGCTGATGAACGAGGTCGATGACCTGTTACAGCAGGTGCTGGAATGCGCACCGGCCGAAACGCTCTCGTATCAGCAGGCGTTTATCCGCCATCTTGAAATGGATCCGCTGTCGGCGGATAAAACGCAGATGCGTGAAGTGGCGGAAAAACTGGGCGTGGGCGATTTGGCTAACCGCGAAGAAGACCGCGACACCTTATTGCAGCTGCTGTTTATGATGGGTGTGGAGCCGCAAATCGGGAAAGATAAGCCGGCGTTTGTGTATCACTTCCCGGCCAGCCAGGCGTCTCTGGCGGAGATCAGCACCGAAGATCACCGCGTGGCGGAGCGCTTTGAGGTCTACTTTAAGGGGATTGAGTTAGCGAATGGTTTCCGCGAGCTGACCGACAGCCGTGAGCAGAAGCAACGCTTTGACCAGGATAACCGCAAGCGAGCGGCGCGCGGTCTGCCTCAGCAGCCGATCGATACCAACCTGCTGGATGCGCTTGCGCACGGCATGCCAGATTGTTCCGGCGTGGCGTTAGGCGTCGATCGTATCGTGATGCTGGCGCTGAAAGCCGACTCCCTGAGTGAGGTGATCGCCTTCCCGGTCGATCGCTGCTAAACCCTTCCCAGAGGCGGCGGTCTGCCGCCTCTGCTGCCTTACAATCCGCCTGATTTATAGGCTCTTGCCGCCGGTGCGCCATTCTGCGCGGGCGTCTTGCGTCCAATGGTTTCCATGCGCACCTGGAAAGGTGGGAACGGCATTTCCAGCCCGTGTTCCTGATATCCCCGCAGGATCAGCTGGTGCAGTTCATGGCGCAGCGGCATACGGTGACCCATTTCTGCGGCGTGAATACGCAGCTCAAACAGCTGGATCCCCTGCTGCAGATCGACCAGATAGGCTTCCGGCGGTGGGGTTTCCAGCACGTACTGACAGCGTTTTGCCGCGGTGAGCAGCACGTCGGTCACTTCTTCACTGTTGGCTTCGGCAGAGGCCGGGATGGTCAGCACCACGCGCGTCACCGAATCTGACAGCGACCAGTTAATAAATTGCTCGGTGATAAAGGCCTTATTCGGCACGATAATCTCCTTGCGGTCCCAGTCGGTAATGGTGGTGGCTCGGGTGTTGATTTTGGTGATGCTGCCGGTCAAATCGCGGATGGTGACGGTATCGCCAATACGGATCGGCTTCTCAAACAAAATAATCAGACCGGAGATAAAGTTGGCGAAAATTTCCTGCAAGCCAAACCCTAATCCGACACCCAATGCCGCGACCAGCCACTGCAACTTCGACCAGTCGACGCCAATCATTGAGAACCCGGCCAGCCCGCCGACAAAAATCAGCACGTATTTGGTCAGCGTGGTGATCGCATAGCCGGTGCCTGGCGTCAGGCTCAGGTGCTGCAACAGCGCCAGTTCCAGCAGCGCCGGCATATTGCGCACCAGCTGGGTGGTGATAATCAGCACCAGAATGGCAATCAGCACCGATCCCAGCGTGATCGGCTGCAGGCTTTCAACGCCCTGCACGGTGGTGCTGGCATCCCACAGATGGATGTTTTCGAGGAAGCCGAATGCCGAATGGATCTCGGACCACAGCACAATCACCGAAATCAGCGCAACCAGCGTCAGAATTGAACGTACCAGTCGCAGAGACTGCGCGCTGATGGCATCCAGATCGATCACCGGCTCTTCCACTTCAAGCGTATCGGAGTTGCTCTGATGTGCGACCGCTTCCTCTTCGCCTTTCGCACGTTGGGCGAGGATCTCAGCACGGCGATTTCGCGCACGGTCAAAGGCAATACGGCGACGCTGAATCAGCATCCAGCGGCGGATAATGTGGTAAATCACCAGCAGCAGGAACCAGATGGCGACGGAGGTTTCCAGCCTGGCCAGCAGCGCCTGCGACGTCGCCAGATAACCAATGCATGACGCCAGCGCAGCAAACAATGGAATGCAGATCATCAGATTCCACAGCAGCTTGTTGATCAGGTTGTCACCGCTGCCTTCTTTGTCCAGATGCAGCGGGATCCCGGCACGCTTCAGGCTGATGGTCACCAGGCTTATCGCGCCACAAATCAGGATAAAACAGAGCCTTCCCAGCGTGGCGGAGAACTGCCGGTCTTCCAGATTATCGAAGCTTATCAGCAGCATAATCAGGGGAACCACCAGACCGATGCACAACGAGTAGAAGCGCATCGCGCGGGCCACGCGGGCCTGAGGCCAGCGGAAGTGGATAATGAACAATCCCTGCGGACGGGCAAACGCCGCGCTGATCATAAACACCCACAGCAGCGGCACGGTGGCCGTTATGCCATCGCCAATCGCTACCGCGATAGGGTACGGCCAGGCGTGTTGCAGGCCATAACCCAGCGCCATCCACAGCACCGGCAAGGGCACGGCCACCAGAATCGACCAGAACACCGTCCGCATGGTCAGGCCGAAACGATCCTGCGTGACTTTGCCGACCTTGCTGGCCGAGCGGGTCATAAAATCACGGTAATGGCGGCGCGAGCTGAGGCTAAAGCCAACCAGCAGCACGGCTCCAATAATCGGGATAACGGTTTCGCGGCTGGTAAACATCATCACCATCGCGCCGCCAAGCTGACCGAGCGTATCCAGCGACAGCAGGCTTTTCAGATCCCGCGCCAGATCCATCGGGAAATTCAGGCTTAAGGCATTAACATCCGCGGTCCAGAACAGGTAGCGGTGGGTCGCCTCTTTCACTTCATTCAGCGCATCTTCCAGCTGACCATTTGCCACCTTCAGCTTGGTCACTTCGAGGATCAGGTTGTCACAGCCTGACAGCAGCGAACTGATCAGCTCGCGCTGGGTTTTGATTTGCGCATCCAGAATGCGTTTCTGTTCCGCGGTGAGCGGCGTGCCGTCATCCTGTTTAATCTGCAACAGCTGCTGCTGACGTTCGAGAAGGTCTTCATAGCGCAGCCGTTGCACCCGCAGTTCGCCCATCTCATTATCAAGCTGCTGCGGTTTCGGCATATCAGGAAGGCGTGCAACCTGCGCGCGCAGTGCCTCGCCCAGCACGTTAGAGACGCCCAGCCACTGCGACTGCTCGCGGATGGTGCTCAGCGCCTGACGCACCTGAATGGTCTGGTTATTGGCGGTGCGTTGCTGCGAGGCCACCAGGTCCATACGCTGGGCCTGCTGATTGAGGTCATTGGACAGTTCGCGGTTGACCCGGAACTGTTTGTCGAGATTCTTCGGCAGATCGCCGCTGTTCTCCGCCAGTTGCTCGGTGCGCTCAAGGGCGATTTCGGCTTCGCGCTGACGACGGCTGTTGAGCTGGTTACGTAAGTCCTGCAGATAGGCATCGAGCTGTGCGGCTTTACGCTGGTGAAGTTCACCGCGCATTCTTGCCAGCTCCTGACGATTGTTGGCCGACAGCTGAGCCAGTTCCAGCTCATCGACTTTGGCTTTCTGCGCTGCCGATTCCGCCTGACGGGAAGCCAGCTGTGCCTGGGCTAACGGCGTGGTGGCGGAAGGCTGTCCTTGCAGACGGCGTTCAATGTCGTTTAGCGCCCGGCGGGCTTCGGTTTGTTGTTGCGGAAGTTGCGCCAGTGAATCACTGATCTCCCGGGCGCGATCCTGTTCCTGCTGGGCCTGGCGACCTTCTTCAATCAGCTGGCTGCTGACCTGCAGGATCTCCTGGTCGAGTTCAGGGGCCGTCATGGTATTGCTGATGGTTTTCGGGTTATCCGTCAGCGCGGCGATCTGCTGGCGCAGATCGCGTGAAAGTTTCGGAAAACCATCGATAACCTGCTGATAGGCATCTGAATTGGCCTGAGATTTTTGCATCTCATCCAGCCAGTTCAGCGTCGCCTGCAGCGCGTCTATCGTTTCCGCCTGATTCGGCGTGGTCTTGTCCGACTTAGCGTCCTCAAGCTGCTGCTTGATTTGAGCAGTATCCGGGGCGCTGGCGCCCCAGGCGGGCTGGAGGAGCATCCAGCCGAACAAAATTGGGAGGATCAGGCGTAACATAGGAGTCTGCTATGGGTGGTGTAAAACTTCTTCCGCACTGTTTTTCTGCAGTGCGATGGCGAGCGTCTGACCCAGGCGCGTTTTGGTTTCTGGCGTCAGGCTTTCGGCCAGTTTTACTCTGTCTTTCGCAAACAGGTTAATCACCGTTGAACCCAGCTTAAAGCGGCCCATTTCCTGGCCCTTCAACAGCACCACCGATCCTTCAGCGTCGGCACCCGGCCAGCTCCAGCGCTTGATCACGCCTTCACGCGGTGGGGTGACCGTGCCAGCCCAGACGGTTTCGATGCTGCCAACGATAGTGGCACCGACAAGAATCTGCGCCATCGCGCCAAATTCGGTATCAAACAGGCAGATCACGCGCTCGTTACGGGCGAACAGGTTAGGGATGTTCTGTGCCGTCAGCGGGTTAACGGAATAGAGATCGCCAGGCACATAAATCATCTCGCGCAGGATGCCATTACACGGCATATGCACGCGGTGATAATCCCGTGGTGCCAGGTACGTGGTGATGAATTCACCATCCCGGAACAGGTCGGCCATGGCGGTATTTCCGGCCAGCAGCGCTTCCAGTGAGTAAGTGTGACCTTTCGCCTGGAAAATCTGATCGCCTTCGATATGACCTAACTGGCTCACCGCGCCATCGGCAGGCAGTACCAACAGGTTAGGATCGGTCTCAATCGGACGCGCTTCGTCACGCAATGGGCGCACGAAGAAGTCGTTGAAGGTGCGATAGCTCGCCGTATCTGATTTCTGCGCCTCTTTCATATCGACTTTATAGAACCAGACAAACGCATCGATAACCGCTTTAGTGAGCCAGCCCGCGCGCTTACCTGCGCCCCAGCCAGCCAGTTCAGTCAGGCCTTTTTTAGGCAAAATGTTATTCAGGCCGAGTTTAAAACGATCCAACACAGTAGCCTCCTGGCTTGATCAGACAAATAGAGAAACGGGGCGGATTGTAGCAGCGCCCTGGTGATTAGGCTATGGCGCCTGCCTGCGGTATGCAGGCAGGCCAGTATTAGTTACTGTTTTCTGAGAAAGATCGCCGGGTTTTCAACTGCATATCCTCCATGCTGTCCAGAATCCGGTGGTAGCTTTCAAAGCGGGCAGCATCGATCTTGCCGTTTTCGACGGCTTCACGCAGCGCACATCCCGGATCGTTGTCATGCTTACAGTCGCGGAATTTGCAGTGGCCCAGAAACTCACGGAATTCGACAAATCCACGGGTGATTTGTTCCGGCTCAAGATGCCATAAACCGAATTCCCTGACGCCAGGGGAGTCAATCACATCGCCGCCCTGCGGGAAGTGGTACAAACGGGAAGCGGTGGTGGTGTGCTGGCCGAGACCGGAGACGTCAGAGACATCGTTGGTCAGGATCTCATTGGCACCCAATTCCAGCCCCAGCAGGGTGTTCAGCAAGCTGGACTTGCCGACGCCCGACTGGCCCGCAAAGATGCTGATACGCCCAATCAGTGCGGCCTGCAGCTCTTCCAGACCGTTCTTTTGATGGCTGGAGACCATCAGCACGCGATAACCAATGCGGCGGTAAATCTCCATCTGCTTATCAACAAACTTGCGGCCTGCATCATCCAGCAGGTCGGTTTTGTTCAGCACCAGTAAGGGCTCGACATCCAGCGTCTCGCTGGCGATCAAATAGCGGTCGATAATATTCAGTGATAATTCGGGCAGGATCGCAGAAACAATGACGATCTGGTTGAGGTTGGCTGCAATCGGCTTCACGCCATCGTAAAAATCGGGGCGAGTCAGGACCGAGGTGCGTTCATGAACGGCCTCGACAATCCCTTTAACGGTGGCACTGCCTTCGACACCTGGACGCCACAACACGCGGTCACCGGTGACCAGCGAGCGAATGGTGCGACGGATGTTACAGCGGTGCACTGAACCATCCGCATCTTCCACATCGGCGTGCATACCAAAACGGCTAATGACCACACCGTCCCGCGCATCGCCAAACAGGCTGTCATCGGGCTCGGGTTTATCCGCGCGTTTAAGACGGCGGTCGTGGTTAGCGCTGACGCGACGTTGCTGACCTTTGGACAGTTTGTTTTTACTCACTCTTCCTCACACGGCTTGGCAGGCTTCGCCCTGACAGGGCAAAACGTTTATGATACACCCTAATGTTTGATGATATAAGCCACGGTGAGGATCCCTATGACCGCAAATGCCAGTAACCTGATTTGGATTGACTTAGAAATGACCGGGCTGGACCCGGAACAGGACCGCATTATTGAGATTGCGACCCTGGTGACCGACGCCGATCTGAATATTCTGGCGGAAGGGCCAGTTTTCGCGGTGCATCAGTCCGATGCGCAGCTGGCACTGATGGATGAGTGGAACGTGAATACGCACACCAACAGCGGCCTGGTCGAACGCGTGAAGGCCAGTCAGTATGACGATCGTGCGGCTGAACAGGCGACAATTGAGTTTCTGAAAAAGTGGGTGCCGGAAAACAGTTCGCCAATTTGTGGCAACAGCATCGGCCAGGATCGTCGGTTCCTTTTCAAGTACATGCCTGAACTGGAAGCCTACTTCCACTATCGCTACCTGGACGTCAGCACGCTGAAAGAGCTGGCGCGCCGCTGGAAACCAGGCATTCTGCCGGGCTTTAAGAAGCAGGGCACGCATCAGGCAATGGATGATATCCGTGAATCGGTGGCGGAACTGGCGTATTACCGCGAGCATTTTATCCAGTTGTAAACCCTGCAACCTGTTGCTGCTGATTAAATTGCCACTTTGCCGATTTAATCAGCAATCAGACCGAAAGCAGAAAATTTTTGTATTTTCAGTCTTGCAGCAGGTCTGTTTTCTCGTATAATGCGCACCCCGTACCGAGAGAGTTTTTTACTCGTTACGCAGAGCGGGAATAGCTCAGTTGGTAGAGCACGACCTTGCCAAGGTCGGGGTCGCGAGTTCGAGTCTCGTTTCCCGCTCCAAAGTTTTTTGCAGTAATGTACCAGGTATCTTAAGCGGGAATAGCTCAGTTGGTAGAGCACGACCTTGCCAAGGTCGGGGTCGCGAGTTCGAGTCTCGTTTCCCGCTCCAAACGTTTTGCAGTCATATACCAAGTATCTTATGCGGGAATAGCTCAGTTGGTAGAGCACGACCTTGCCAAGGTCGGGGTCGCGAGTTCGAGTCTCGTTTCCCGCTCCAAATCTTCATTCTTCTCATTATATCCAGATGATGTTATCCACAGCGATAACCCAGCTGCGCTTCGTTGCATTTGCTCATCACAAAAAGTTCTTTAACAGAGTTATCCACAGGCGACGTATCTGTCATCAATTGGTCATCTTTGCGCACAGTTGTTGAGAATTCGTGTAACTTACTGTTTTTACGCTTTATAATAATATTTCAAATTGTTATCTGGATCGCTTGTGCTTTCTGTGACTCTTGAATGACAACAACTTTTTATTTTTATGCACAGCGTGTGGAAAACCTTCTACGGCAGAAAATAATCGCGCATTGTTCACTTATGCATCGCGTGGTAACCCTTTTTCTACCGCTCTCACCAGCCGTTTCTGCTGTCCCTGAATTTCGACCGCATGTTCGCTGCGATTCGCCAGTTGGCGGGCCAGCGCCCAGCTGATATGTTCATCCAGCATCGCGTTCTCTCCCTGACGGGCTTCCAGTGCCGCCACATTGTCGGCCGACCACGGCGCATTGCCGAGGGCCACCGCCACATTGCGCAACCAGCGAAGATGACCAATACGGCGGATGGCGGAACCCTCGGTTACCCGTAAAAATTTGGCCTCATCCCAGGCAAATAGCTCGTTGAGCGGCGGGGCATGCAGCACCGCGCGGGGACTAAAATCATCTTCGTCAGTCAGCTGTCCATAACGGTTCCACGGGCAAATCAGCTGACAGTCATCACAACCGTAAATCCTGTTACCGATCAGCGGCCTGAACTCTTCCGGGATCGCGCCCTCCAACTCGATGGTCAGATAAGAAATGCAGCGCCTGGCGTCGACCGTGTAGGGCTCGACAATGGCGCCGGTAGGGCAGATGGTCATGCAGGCTACGCAGCGGCCGCATTGTTCTTCCTGCGGTTGGTCGACGGGCAGCGGCAGATCAATCAGTAGTTCGCCCAGGAAAAACCACGAACCGGCCTCGCGGTTAAGGACCAGCGAATGCTTGCCCGTCCAGCCCAGCCCCGCTTTGACGGCAATGGGCCTTTCGAGGATCGGCGCAGAGTCGACAAACGGGCGAAACTGCACTTCTTCACAGCGCGCACGGATCAAGTCTCCGAGCTTTTTCAGGCGATTGCGCAATACTTTGTGGTAATCCCGCCCGAGGGCATAGCGACTGACATAACCCAGTTGCGGATTTTTTAAGGTGCTGGCGAAAGCCGCTTTGGCAGGAAGATAGTTCATCCGCACGCTAATCACCCTGAGCGTGCCGGGCAACAATTCATGGGGACGTGCGCGCATCATGCCATGACGTGCCATCCATTCCATCTCGCCATGGTATTGCTTGTCCAGCCAGGCCTGCAGGCGCGGTTCTTCCGCGCTTAAATCGGTATCGCAGATACCGACCTGTTGGAAGCCGAGTTCCTGCCCCCAGCGTTTGATATCGAGGGCAAGTTGATGGAGATCGAGAGGAAGCGACATGACAAACCTGAATAAACAAAGTAACCCCACCAGTTTACCCTATTCTGTCTGGCCTGTAGAGGCGATGGCGCGTCTGGAGCGTGAAGCGGCTGATGCGTTGGGCATCACGCTGTTTGAACTGATGCAGCGCGCGGGCGACGCGGCATTTGCCCAACTCCGCGCGCTCTGGCCTGACGCGCAGCACTGGGTGATACTCTGCGGACACGGCAATAACGGCGGCGATGGGTTTATCGTCGCGCGGCTGGCGCAGTCGGCCGGGTTAACGGTGACGGTGATTGCCTGCGAAGGCAGCAAGCCGTTGCCCGAAGAAGCCGATCAGGCGCGTGATGCCTGGCTGGCGGCGGGTGGGGTGATCCACGATCCGTCTTATGTCTGGCCTGACGGTATCGAGGTGATTGTTGATGCCCTGTTGGGCACCGGCCTGAACCGGGCCCCGAACGCGCCTTATGCCGATCTGATTGAGCAGGCAAACGGCCATGCGGCGCCGGTTTTTGCGGTCGATATCCCGTCTGGGTTAGTGGCCGCTAACGGTACAGCGCCAGGCGCCGTTATCGCAGCCAGCCACACGCTGACGTTTATTGCCCTGAAACCCGGCTTACTGACCGGTAAAGCCCGCGATTACACCGGCCAGCTGCATTTTCATGCCCTGAGCCTGGATGCCTGGCTGTCACAACAGCAGGCACCGATGGCCCGCTTTGATGCTTCTTCACTTTCTGGCTGGCTGAAACCGCGTAAACCCACCTCGCACAAAGGCGATCATGGCTCGCTGGCGATTATTGGCGGCGATCACGGCACCGCCGGGGCGATTCGTATGACCGGGGAGGCCGCACTGCGCGCCGGTGCTGGATTAGTGCGAGTGCTTACTCACAAAGACAACATCACGCCGTTGCTGACCGCCAGACCCGAACTGATGGTGCAGGAGCTGAGCGACAAGGCCGTGGATCAGGCGCTGGAATGGGCGGATGTGATTGTCATTGGTCCGGGGCTCGGCCAGGGCGAATGGGGTAAAAAAGCGTTACAAAAGGTGGAAAACTCTCAGAAACCGATGCTTTGGGACGCAGATGCGCTTAACCTGCTGGCAATCAGTCCCGATAAACGTCAAAATCGGATCCTTACGCCTCACCCTGGCGAAGCGGCGCGTTTGCTGAACTGTAAGACCAGCGAAATTGAGAGTGACCGCTTACATTCAGCCAGAGAGTTGGTGAAACGCTACGGCGGCGTGGTGGTGCTGAAAGGCGCCGGCACAATCATCGCCAGCGAGGCAGGCGAAATGGCGTTTGCCGATGTCGGCAACGCAGGCATGGCGTCGGGCGGGATGGGCGATGTGCTTTCAGGGATCATCGGCAGTCTGTTAGGGCAAAAGCTCTCATTGTATGATGCCGCCTGTGCAGGATGCGTCGCGCATGGCGCAGCGGCTGAAGCCGTTTCAGCGCGCGTCGGTACGCGCGGCATGCTGGCTACCGATCTATTTTCCGAACTTTATCTGTTTGTTAATCCAGAGATCCTGAATAAAAAAGAATGAAGACCTGTGTAATTGCACTGTCCGACGAGGCAGCAACCCTCACTTTAGGTGCCAGCCTGGCACGCGCCTGTCATGGCGCGGCCATGATCTACCTGTTTGGCGATCTCGGCGCGGGAAAAACCACCTTCAGCCGCGGTTTCCTGCAGGCGTTGGGGCATCAGGGGAACGTTAAAAGCCCCACCTATACTCTGGTAGAACCTTACAGTCTGCCCGATCGCCAGGTCTATCATTTCGATCTTTACCGCCTTGCCGACCCCGAAGAACTCGAATTCATGGGGATCCGCGACTATTTTGGCGGTGACAGCGTGTGCCTGGTTGAGTGGCCACAACAAGGCGCGGGCTTCCTGCCCGTTCCGGACATTGAACTGCACCTGAGCTATCAGGGAACGGCGCGTCAGGCGGAGTTGAAAGCCTGCTCAGCGGCGGGAGAAATGATGATTCAGCAGGTCGCTATGGAAAAGGGTTGTTCATGAGGTTGCGCATGAAGTTTGGTTTGGTACTGGCACTTTTACTGACGACGTTTAGTTCGCTTGCAGCCAATTTATCCGACATTAAAGTCTCCAATGGTGATGATAAAGCTACCGTCACCCTCAGTTTTAACGGCCAGCCGGTGTATGGCTTTTTCCCGTTGCACAATCCCGATCGCGTGGTACTGGATATTCGCCAGAGCGGCGTTATCAAAGGCCTGCCGTTGACCTTCAGCGGTGAAAATATCGTTAAGCGCATTCGCTCCAGCACGCCGAAAGACAAGCAAAGCATTCGTCTGGTGTTTGAGTTGACCCAGGCGAGCAAAACGCGGGCGGTCACCCAGCGCGAAGGTAACAATTACAATGTGGTCTTCACTATCGCCGGCACCCGCCCGGCCGCCACGGCTTCCCGCCGTCCGGCTGAGGTAAGCTCTGCCTCCAGCAGCGCGCCATCAGCGCCGGTTGAGAATCCTTTTAAAGGCAACCCAGTGACCGCTGTCAGCAGCGGCAATGACGTTGTCAGACCGGGCAGAACGCCGGTTTCGGCCAACGAAGCGGTGATTGTGGCGATTGATGCCGGTCACGGCGGACAGGATCCCGGCGCGATTGGCGCGGGCGGTCTGAAAGAGAAGAACGTGACCATCGCCATCGCCCGTAAGCTGAAGGCGCTGCTGAATGCCGATCCGATGTTCAAAGGGGTGATGACCCGCGACGGGGATTACTTTATCTCCGTGATGGGCCGGTCCGATGTGGCGCGTAAGCAAAACGCCAACGTGCTGGTTTCCATCCACGCCGATGCGGCACCGAACCGCAGTGCGTCAGGCGCTTCCGTTTGGGTCCTGTCAAACCGCCGCGCTAACAGTGAAATGGCGGGCTGGCTGGAGCAGCACGAGAAACAGTCCGAGCTGCTGGGCGGCGCAGGGGATCTGCTGGCCAACAGTCAGGCCGATCCGTACCTCAGCCAGGCGGTGCTAGACTTGCAATTCGGTCACTCGCAACGCGTGGGTTATGATGTGGCAGTAAAAGTGATTGCGCAGCTTCAGCGTGTGGGTTCGCTGCACAAACGTCGGCCGGAACATGCCAGCCTGGGCGTTCTGCGCTCGCCGGATATTCCTTCCCTGCTGGTGGAAACCGGCTTCATCAGTAATCCTTCGGAGGAGCGACTGCTTGGCAGTAGCGCATACCAGCAGAAGATTGCCGAGTCGATTTATAAAGGACTTCGCAACTACTTCCTGGCGCATCCGCTGCAATCCATCCCAAAGGAGGAAAACCGTCCCTTGCAGTCCGCAGCGACGGTTAATGTTGAACCCAACCCGGCACCAGACACCACCCAATACACTGGGGCGATCCAGCGTCATGTGGTAAAACGGGGCGAGACAGCATCCGGTATTGCCGCCCGTTACGGCATCAGCATGGCAACCTTGCGTTCAATGAACACCCTGAAGAAAGATGTGGTCTGGGTTGGACAACGACTGAAGGTGCCGGCGGGCAGCCAGCCTGCCGCCGTGGCTAAAGCCAAAACGCCGGTGCGCCACAAAGTGGTTCGCGGCGATTCTCTTACCGCGATTGCCGCCCATTACGGCGTCAGTCCAAAGGCCATTCAGCAGGCCAATAAGATGAAATCGCAAAACGTGATGCTGGGCCAGACCTTAACTATCCCGACTTCATAACCAGATAAGGAATTGATATGCCGATTCAGGTGTTGCCTCCTCAGCTCGCTAACCAGATAGCTGCTGGTGAAGTGGTGGAGCGGCCAGCGTCGGTTGTCAAAGAACTGGTCGAGAATAGCCTGGACGCGGGCGCCACCCGGATCGATATCGAAATCGATAAAGGCGGTGCCAAACTGATCCGCATCCGCGATAACGGCAGCGGCATTGGGAAAGACGAACTGTCGATGGCGCTTGCCCGTCATGCGACCAGCAAAATCACCACGCTGGATGACCTTGAAGCGATCGTCAGCCTGGGCTTCCGTGGCGAAGCGCTGGCCAGTATCAGCTCGGTATCGCGACTGACGTTAACATCGCGTACGGAAGCACAGCCGGAAGCCTGGCAGGCCTATGCCGAAGGGCGGGATATGGCGGTTACGCTAAAACCGGCGGCCCATCCGGTAGGCACCACGCTGGAAGTGCTGGACCTGTTTTACAACACCCCGGCACGCCGCAAATTTATGCGCACCGAGAAAACCGAATTCACCCATATAGACGAAATCATCCGCCGTATCGCGCTGGCGCGTTTTGACGTGGCTTTTTCGCTGACCCATAACGGCAAACTGATGCGGCAGTATCGTGGTGTGGCGGATCACAGCCAGCGTGAACGTCGGCTTGGCGCAATTTGCGGCACCGCGTTCTTAAGCCATGCGCTGGCGATTGAGTGGCAGCACGGCGATCTGAGCCTGAAGGGCTGGGTTGCCGATCCGGTGGGCTCCAGAGCGATTACCGACCTGCAATACTGCTACGTCAATGGCCGCATGATGCGCGACCGGCTGATTAATCATGCCATTCGCCAGGCCTATCAGGACAAGCTGGGAGACAGCCATCAGCCGGCCTACGTCTTGTACCTGGAAATCGATCCCCATCAGGTCGACGTCAATGTCCATCCCGCCAAGCATGAAGTGCGCTTTCATCAGTCGCGGCTGGTACACGATTTTATCTATCAGGGTGTGGTCAGCGTTTTGCAGGAGGCCGGTGCCGAAACCCTGCCCGATGTGGAACCGGCGGCGCCCGCCGAACGCTGGCAGACAGAGAACCGCCAGGCTGCGGGTGGCAACCATTTTTCCACGCCCGCACCGTCTAAAATCCCGTCCGGGAAGTCACACACGGCAGGCCATTCGCCCGCGGTTTCGACCTCAGGCGGGGGAGAGCGTTCACCCGCCGGTGGGGGAGTCGGTGCAGGTTCAAGCCACTGGCAGCGACAGGAACCGATCTATCAGCCGCAGGAAGGCAAGGCCTATCAGCAGCTGATGCGCACCCCGGAGGTCCCTGTCGCCAGGGAACCTTCAAAACAGGGTGAACGCAGCACTGAGCTGCCGCTCAGCGGGCACAGCCAGAGCTTTGGCCGGGTACTGAGCGTGATACGGGACAATTTTGCCTTGGTTGAAGCGCAGGAGCGGCTGGCATTGATTAATTTGCCGGTAGCGGCGCATTGGCTGAAGCAGGCGCAGCTTGAACCTGGGGAAGAAGGGCTGAAACCTCAGCCGTTGTTGATCCCGGTTAGGGTAAAGATGGACAAGCCAGAGCGGGAAGCGATTACGCATCACGCCAGCTTATTGATCCAGATGGGAATTGAGCTGCAGGCGGATTCACACCATGTGACGTTGCGCGCGGTACCTTTACCATTACGCCAACAAAATTTACAAAACTTGATTCCAGAACTGTTAGGCTATCTCGCCCGGCAGCAGGATGTGTCCGCAACGCAGGTGGCGCAATGGTTAGCGCGTCATTCGGTAGTTGAACATCCGCACTGGAATCACTCGCAGGCGATTACGTTGCTGGCTGAAGTCGAACGGCTTTGCCCGCAGTTACTGAAATCGCCACCTTCTGGATTTTTACAGCACATCGATATTGAACAGGCGATGAACGCCCTGAAGCATGAGTGAGACATCCAAGGCTGGCCGGCCTAAGGCAATTTTTTTGATGGGGCCAACGGCTTCCGGTAAGACAGCACTGGCGATTGCATTACGTCAGGAACTGCCGGTTGAGTTGATTAGCGTAGATTCCGCCCTCATATATCGCGGTATGGATATTGGCACAGCCAAACCTTCCGCAGATGAGCTGGCATTGGCGCCCCATCGTTTACTGGACATTCGCGACCCCTCTGAAGCGTATTCTGCTGCAGAGTTCCGTCGGGATGCGCTGGCTGAAATGGCGGAGATAACCGAAAGCGGTCGTATCCCGTTGCTTGTTGGTGGCACCATGCTCTATTACAAGGCTTTGCTGGAAGGATTGTCGCCGTTGCCCCCGGCGGATCCGGAAGTGCGTCAGCGTATTGAGCAACAGGCGAGTGAACAGGGTTGGGATGCCCTTCACCGTCAATTATGTGAGATAGATCCCGTTGCAGGAAATCGTATTCATCCGAATGATCCCCAGAGACTCTCGCGAGCACTGGAAGTTTTTTTTATTTCGGGTAAAACTTTAACGGAACTGACTAAAACTTCTGGCGAAGCGCTGCCATACGATGTGACCCAGTTCGCGATTGCACCTCAGCACCGCGAAGTGATCCATCAACGGATAGAACTGCGCTTTCAACAGATGTTAGCCTCAGGGTTTGAAGCGGAGGCTCGGGCGTTATACGCACGAGAAGATTTGCATACGGACTTGCCTTCCATTCGTTGTGTCGGTTACCGCCAGATGTGGTCATATCTGGCGGGTGAGATCGATTACGATGACATGGTTTATCGGGGAATTTGCGCAACCCGGCAGCTGGCTAAGCGGCAAATAACGTGGTTACGCGGTTGGAAGGATGTTCACTGGCTGGATAGCGAACAACCTGACGCCGCGCGCGATACCCTGTTACAGGTTCTTAGTGCGAAGCCTGGGTGATTGTGTACAATTAGTGCAGTATCTTGCGCAAATTTTTACGCAGTATTTCAGAGCGTTCATGCTCTTAAGTAGTAAACAACAAGCATATAAGGAAAAGATAGAATGGCTAAGGGGCAATCATTGCAAGATCCGTTCTTGAACGCGCTGCGTCGTGAACGTGTTCCGGTTTCGATTTATTTGGTGAATGGTATCAAACTGCAGGGTCAGATCGAGTCGTTTGATCAATTTGTAATTCTATTGAAAAACACAGTTAGCCAGATGGTGTACAAGCACGCTATCTCGACTGTTGTTCCGTCCCGTCCGGTCTCCCACCACAGCAACAATGCGGGTGGCGGAAGCAGCAACTATCATCATGGCAGTAACCAGGGGGCGTCTACTCAGCCTCAGCAAGAGAGTGACGACACAGAGTAATCACTGCTCTTCCAAGACGGGGTTACCTGTTCACTCGGGTTCCCCGTCCTGGCAATTCGCCCGATCCACTCTTCGCCGAATGGCGAGAGTCGATTGCGCAAACTCGCCACCTGAGGATCTGTTGATCCCGGTGCGCATTGAGAATCTGATATTCACGCAGTATGGCCAAACGTGTTGCAGGTTTAATAAGGCTCTGAGAGGTTTTAAGTTTGTTTGACCGTTATGAAGCCGGTGAGCAGGCCGTTCTGGTACATATCTATTTTTCCCAAGAGCGGAATACGGAAGATTTGCAGGAATTCGAAACCCTGGTCTCTTCTGCGGGTGTTGAAGCGCTGAGTGTTGTCACCGGCAGCCGAAAATCTCCCCATCCAAAATATTTCGTCGGTGAAGGTAAGGCAGTTGAAATTGCAGAGGCGGTGAAAGTCAGCGGTGCGACGGTGGTGTTATTTGATCACGCCCTCAGCCCGGCCCAGGAACGAAACCTGGAAGCCCTTTGTGAATGCCGCGTCATCGACCGAACCGGCCTTATCCTTGATATTTTTGCCCAGCGCGCCCGTACCCATGAAGGTAAATTGCAGGTGGAGTTGGCACAGCTTCGCCATCTTGCCACGCGCCTCGTTCGTGGCTGGACGCACCTTGAGCGCCAGAAAGGCGGGATAGGTCTGCGCGGCCCGGGTGAAACGCAGCTGGAAACGGACCGTCGTTTACTGCGTAACCGTATTACGCTGATCCTCTCGCGTCTCGAGCGGGTAGCTAAACAACGTGAGCAAGGTCGTCAGGCGCGAAATAAAGCCGATGTGCCGACCCTGTCGTTAGTGGGATATACCAACGCCGGTAAATCCACCTTATTTAACCGTGTGACGGCGGCGGAGGTTTATGTTGCTGACCAGCTGTTCGCCACGCTCGATCCGACATTACGTCGTATCGATGTTGCCGATGTGGGTGAAGTGGTGCTGGCGGATACCGTCGGCTTTATTCGTCATTTGCCGCACGATTTAGTCGCCGCATTTAAGGCCACATTACAAGAAACGCGTGAAGCAACGTTGCTGGTGCATGTTATTGATGCCGCAGATTTACGCGTCGATGAAAATATTAAAGCCGTTGAAGTGGTGCTGGAAGAAATTGAGTCAGACGAAATTCCCACGCTTCAGGTCATGAACAAGATCGATATGCTTGACGGTTTCGTTCCGCGTATCGATCGTGATGAAGAGAATAAGCCGGTGCGGGTGTGGGTTTCTGCCCAGACAGGGGAAGGGATCCCACTGCTATTCCAGGCGCTGACCGAGCGGCTGGCCGGTGAAATTGCGCAGTATGACTTGCGTCTGCCGCCTGAAGCAGGGCGGTTACGTAGCCGTTTTTATCAGCTTCAGGCGATAGAAAAAGAGTGGAACGAAGACGATGGTAGCGTAGGTTTACAGGTACGTATGCCGATCGTTGACTGGCGCCGTCTGTGTAAACAGGAGCCGGCGCTGGTGGATTACATTGTTTGACTGATTTTGCCTGACACGCGTATCCCGGCCTTGGGATACCACCGCACACACAATTATATGGAGTATAAACATGGCGTGGAATCAGCCCGGGAATAACGGACAGGACCGCGACCCGTGGGGAAGCAGCAATAATCAAGGCGGCAACTCTGGGGGAAACAAAGGAGGGCGCGATAAGGGGCCTCCTGATTTAGATGATATTTTTCGCAAGCTGAGCAAAAAGCTTGGCGGATTTGGCGGTGGTAACAAAAATGATAACAGCGGCGGGCAGCGTACGCCGGGTCGCGGTGGTCGTCTGGTCGGTATTGTCGTGGTTGCGGCGGTAGTGATTTGGGCCGGTAGCGGCTTCTACACCATCAAAGAAGCGGAACGCGGTGTGGTGACACGCTTCGGCAAATTCAGTCATCTGGTTGAGCCAGGCCTGAACTGGAAACCGACCTTTATCGATCAGGTTCGTGCGGTGAACGTTGAAGCCGTCCGTGAGTTGGCAGCCTCCGGCACCATGCTGACCTCTGACGAAAACGTCGTGCGCGTCGAAATGAACGTGCAGTATCGGGTCACTAACCCGGAACGTTACCTGTTTGCGGTCACCAGTGCGGATGACAGCCTGCGTCAGGCAACGGACAGTGCTTTGCGTGGCGTTATCGGCCGCTCAACCATGGACCGTATTCTGACTGAAGGGCGTACCGTGGTGCGTAGCGATACGCAGCGTGAGCTTGAAGAGACCATTCGTCCATACGATATGGGTATTACCCTGCTGGACGTGAACTTCCAGGCTGCGCGTCCGCCGGAAGAAGTTAAGGCCTCATTTGATGATGCCATCGCGGCACGTGAAAACCGTGAGCAGTACGTTCGTGAAGCGGAAGCCTATGCGAATGAAGTGCAGCCACGCGCCAACGGTCAGGCACAGCGTATTCTGGAAGAAGCGCGTGCTTACAAAACCCGTACCGTACTGGAAGCACAGGGTGAAGTGGATCGCTTTGCGAAACTTCTGCCTGAATACAAAGCGGCTCCAGAGATCACCCGCGAGCGTCTGTACATTGAAACCATGGAACGCGTGCTGAGCCATACCCGTAAGGTGTTGGTGAATGACAAGGGTAACAACCTGATGGTGTTGCCGTTGGATCAGATTATGCGCGGACAGGGCGGAGCATCGTCGAACGCAACCCAGGACAGCAGCAGCAACAGCCTGTTGCGCCTGCCACCGGCCAGCGGCAGCAATGACCGCGCCAGTAACGGTTCGACGTATAATCCGGACACCATCATGGATCAGCGCCGGGCGAATGCTCAGCGCAACGATACCCAGCGCGAAGGGAGAGAGTAAGCGATGCGTAAGCCATTAATCGTCGTATTGATTGTTGTGCTGGTGGTGCTGTACGCGTCACTGTTTGTGGTACAGGAAGGCCAGCGCGGCATCGTCATGCGCTTTGGTAAAGTCCTGCGTGATAGCGAAAACAAACCGCTGGTGTACGCACCAGGTCTGCACTTCAAGATCCCATTCCTGGAATCCGTGAAGTCGCTGGACGCCCGTATTCAGACCATGGATAACCAGGCCGACCGTTTCGTCACCAAAGAGAAGAAAGACCTGATCGTTGATTCCTATATCAAATGGCGCATCAGCGACTTCAGCCGTTACTATCTGGCCACCGGCGGCGGCGACGTCTCCCAGGCAGAAGTGCTGTTGAAACGTAAATTCAGTGACCGTTTGCGTTCTGAAATCGGTCGTCTGGACGTGAAGGACATCGTTACCGATTCTCGTGGCCGTCTGACCACCGATGTGCGTGATGCACTGAATACCGGTAGTGCAGGCCAGGACGATGAAATCGCCACGCCAGCAGCAGATGATGCGATTGCCTCAGCAGCCGCCCGTGTGGAGCGTGAAACGACCAGCAACGAACCGGCTATCAACCCGAACAGTATGGCGGCGTTAGGTATTCAGGTTGTTGATGTGCGTATCAAGCAGATCAACCTGCCTACCGAAGTGTCAGACGCAATCTACGCACGTATGCGTGCAGAGCGTGAGTCTGTCGCCCGTAGCCAGCGTTCACAGGGTCAGGAAGAAGCTGAGAAACTGCGTGCAACGGCGGATTACGAAGTGACGCGTACGCTGGCAGAAGCGCAGCGTACCGGCCTGATGACCCGCGGTGAAGGGGATGCAGAAGCAGCGAAACTGTTTGCTGATGCGTTTAGCCAGGATCCTGACTTCTACGCCTTTATCCGTAGCCTGCGTGCTTACGATAATAGCTTCAAGAGCAATCAGGATGTGATGGTGCTGAGCCCGGACAGTGATTTCTTCCGCTTTATGAAATCGCCTTCTAACGCCACCCGTTAAGAATCTGCTATAAAACGAGGGGCCGGATTATCCGGCCCCTTTTTTATTGTCTGTAGCGGAAAACATAATGAACCCAACCATTTGGATGGCGCTGGCGTTAGTGCTGGTTTTGGAAGGCCTGGGCCCGGTACTGCTGCCGCGCATGTGGCGGCGGATGATTTTATCGATGGCGCAATTGCCTGACACGCTGTTACGGCGTTTTGGTGGTGGCCTTGTGGTGGCCGGTGCGGTGATCTACTACATGATCAGTTCGCATAGCGGCGGGTGAAATCTGGGAAAAAAGTCCGCAATCGTATGCTAAAAGAGCTGAAAGACGGGTTTTACGGTGGTAGAATCCATTTTTAAGCAATCGGTGATTTTGAGAAATGGGTAAGAACGTCGTCGTACTGGGCACCCAATGGGGTGACGAAGGTAAAGGTAAGATTGTTGACCTCCTGACTGAACGTGCAAAATACGTTGTTCGTTATCAGGGCGGCCATAACGCTGGCCATACGCTAGTCATCAACGGTGAGAAAACCGTCCTCCATTTAATTCCATCAGGTATTCTGCGTGAAAACGTGACCAGCATCATCGGCAACGGTGTTGTGCTGTCTCCGGCTGCGCTGATGAAAGAGATGAAAGGTCTGGAAGATCGCGGCTTCCCGGTACGTGAACGTCTGTTTATTTCTGAAGCCTGCCCGCTGATCCTGGAATACCACGTTGCACTGGACGTGGCACGTGAGAAAGCGCGCGGTGCGAAAGCCATCGGCACCACCGGTCGCGGTATTGGCCCGGCTTACGAAGATAAAGTGGCCCGTCGTGGTCTGCGTGTGGGTGACCTGTTCAACAAGGAAACCTTCGCCGCTAAGCTGAAAGACGTGATGGAATATCACAACTTCCAGCTGGTGAACTACTACAAAGAAGACGCCGTCGACTACGACAAAGTGTTGAGCGATACGCTGGCGATTGCCGACATCCTGACCGGCATGGTTGTGGACGTTTCTGAACTGCTGGACGGTGCGCGTAAGCGTGGCGACCTGATCATGTTTGAAGGTGCGCAGGGTACGTTGCTGGACATCGACCACGGCACCTATCCGTACGTGACTTCGTCCAACACCACCGCAGGTGGCGTGGCAACAGGTTCCGGCATCGGTCCACGTTATGTGGATTACGTGCTGGGCATTGTAAAAGCCTACTCAACCCGCGTTGGCGCAGGTCCATTCCCGACTGAGCTGTTCGACGAAACCGGCGAGTTCCTGTGCAAGCAGGGTAACGAATTCGGTGCCACAACGGGCCGTCGTCGTCGTACCGGTTGGCTGGATGCGGTTGCCGTGCGTCGTGCCGTACAGATTAACTCACTTTCTGGCTTCTGCATGACCAAACTGGACGTGCTGGATGGCCTGAAAGAAGTGAAAATCTGTGTCGCTTACCGTATGCCGGATGGCCGCGAAGTGACCACCACGCCGCTGGCAGCAGAAGGCTGGGAAGGCATCGAGCCAATCTACGAAAGCATGCCTGGCTGGTCTGAGACCACTTTCGGCGTGAAAACGCTGGATGGCCTGCCACAGGCCGCGCTTGACTACATCAAGCGTGTAGAAGAAGTAACTGGCGTACCGATAGATATCATCTCTACCGGCCCGGATCGTAGCGAGACAATGATCCTGCGCGACCCGTTTGACGCATAAGTTATCTGAGGCCGGGCAATGCCCGGCCTTACTCTATCCGCCTGCGCTTCCCACCTTGTTTTCTCTTTATCAACGCTTGCTTAAATAAAATGGCCTCGAATACGCAGGCTGGTTTATCATCATTGATAACACACTCATTTATGAGCGGATTACGGCAGCGCTTCTGGCAGTCGGTCGAGCTTTCGAGGTTACTGTGCAGCTAACAAGTTTCACCGATTATGGTTTACGTGCGCTGATCTACCTGGCCGCCTTACCGGCAGGCCAGATGGCCAGCATTACCGAAGTAACAGAGGCTTACGGTGTCTCGCGTAATCATATGGTCAAAATCATCAATCAACTTAGTCGGGCAGGTTACGTCGCCGCGGTGCGCGGAAAGAACGGCGGGATCCGTTTAGGCAAGCCAGCGTCAGAGATTGTGATTGGCCAGGTCGTTCGGGAAATGGAGCCGCTACAGTTGGTGAATTGCCAACCCTGTCTCATTAGTCCGGCCTGTCGCCTTAAGAAGGCGCTCTATGATGCGGTCCAGAGTTTTCTGGCCGTTTTGGATGGCTATACCCTGGCAGATCTGCTGGAAGACAACCATCCGCTCTACAAATTATTGCTGGTTGAACAACCTTCACTCAGCAGTTGATGACAACGGAGGAACCGCTATGTCAAAAGATCCATTTAAGGAACGGGAAGCAGAAAAATATGACAATCCCATTCCAAGTCGCGAGTTTATTTTAGCCCATCTGGATAAACGCGAAAAACCGGCCAGCCGTGAAGAGCTGGCAGCCGAACTGTCAATTTCAGACGAAGAGCAGACCGAAGCGCTGCGCCGCCGTCTGCGGGCGATGGAACGTGATGGCCAGCTGGTCTTCACCCGTCGCCAGTGCTATGCCCTGCCAGAACGCCTGGACCTGCTGCGCGGAAAGGTGATCGGCCACCGCGATGGCTTCGGCTTCCTGCGTATTGAAGGCAGCAAAGACGACCTGTACCTGTCTGCCGATCAGATGAAAATGTGCATGCACGGCGACATCATCCTGGCGCAGGCGATGGGCGCAGACCGTAAAGGTCGCCGCGAAGCCCGTGTCGTCCGGGTGCTTGAGCCACGTAACAACCAGATCGTCGGTCGCTACTTCACCGAAGCCGGCGTCGGCTTTGTGGTGCCTGATGACAGCCGTCTGAGCTTCGATATCCTGATCCCACCAGAAGATCTGATGGGTGCCCGCATGGGCTTTGTGGTGGTCGTGGAGCTGGTTCAGCGTCCAACCCGCCGCAGCAAAGCCGTGGGTAAAGTGGTCGAAGTGCTGGGCGATAACATGGGCACCGGCATGGCCGTGGAAATGGCGCTGCGTACTCATGACATTCCTCACTCCTGGTCACCGGAGCTGGAACAGCAGATTTCGAAGCTGAAAGAAGAAGTGCCGGAAGAAGCCAAAGCCGGACGTGTGGATCTGCGCGATCTGCCGCTGGTCACCATTGATGGTGAAGATGCGCGTGACTTCGATGACGCCGTTTTCTGTGAAAGAAAACGTGGCGGCGGCTGGCGTCTGTGGGTGGCGATTGCCGATGTGAGCTATTACGTTCGCCCTGGTACGCCGCTGGATGACGAAGCGGTTAACCGCGGGACATCGGTCTACTTCCCTTCGCAGGTTGTACCGATGCTGCCGGAAGTGCTCTCTAACGGCCTGTGTTCTCTGAACCCGCAGGTAGACCGTCTGTGTATGGTCTGTGAGATGACCATCTCCTCAACCGGTAAGCTGACGGGCTATAAGCACTACGAAGCGGTAATGAACTCGTGGGCGCGTCTGACCTATAACAAAGTGTGGAGCATTCTGCAGGGCAACCAGGAGCTGCGTGAACAATACCAGCCGCTGGTCAAAGACCTGGAAGAGCTGCACCGCATGTATCTGGTACTGGAGAAGTCGCGCGAACAGCGTGGCGGTATCTCCTTCGAAACTGACGAAGCCAAATTTGTCTTCAATGCCGATCGCCGCATTGAACGCGTTGAGCAGGTTTCCCGCAACGATGCGCACAAGCTGATTGAAGAGTGCATGATCCTCGCGAACATCGCGTCTGCCCGCTACGTTGAGAAAAACAACGAGCCAGCCCTGTTCCGTGACCATGACCGTCCTGGTGAAGAGAACATCAAGAGCTTCCGCTCGGTGCTGAACGAGCTGGGCCTGACGCTTGGCGGCGGCAACAAACCGCATCCACTGGATTACGCCGAGCTGCTTAAGCAACTCTCCAGCCGTCCGGATGCAGAAATGCTGCAAACCATGCTGCTGCGCTCGATGAAGCAGGCGGTTTACGACCCGGAAAACCGTGGCCACTTTGGTCTGGCTCTGGCGTCGTATGCGCACTTCACGTCACCTATCCGTCGTTACCCGGATCTGCTGCTGCACCGTGCGATTAAGTACCTGCTGGCGAAAGAGAACGGTACGCTGGCGGAAGGCAGTATCACCACGCCAACCGGCGGCTACCACTACGAAATGCCGCAGATGCTGCAACTGGGCCAGCACTGCTCAATGACGGAACGTCGTGCCGATGAAGCCACGCGTGATGTTGCTGACTGGCTGAAATGCGACTTTATGCAGGATCAGGTGGGCGAAACCTTTACCGGTGTGATCTCCAGCGTCACCGGCTTCGGCTTCTTTGTCCGCCTGACCGATCTGTTTATCGATGGCCTGGTGCATGTCTCCACCCTCGACAACGATTACTACCGTTTCGATGCGGTGGGTCAGCGTCTGATTGGCGAATCCGGCGGCAAAGCCTATCGCCTTGGCGATACCGTCGAAGTGCGGGTTGAAGCGGTACACATGGATGAGCGGAAAATTGATTTCGCGATGATCTCCAGCAGCCGTAAACCGCGTGGCGAAGGCAAAACCGAGCGCGATCGCGCCAAGAAACCTGCGTCGCAGAATAGCGGTAAGCGCCGTCGCGACCAGGGCAAAAAAGGCACCTTTGAGCCGGACGCTTCTTTCCGTGCGCCGAAGAGCCAGGAAACCGCGGCTACAGCCGATGCGGGTGCCAAAAAAGACAAAAAGCCGAGAAAACCGTCAGACAAAACGCGTAAAATCGCGTCCGGAACCCGGTCACGTCGTGCGGCGAAGAAAAAGACTGACAATCCGGCATAAGCGATTATCCGGCATCGCAGTCATGGCCTAACAAGATTAATTGAGTAACAGATTAATGAGTGAAATTGTATTTGGTATTCACGCCGTAAAGGCGCTGCTCGACAGCAGTCCTCAGCGCTTTCAGGAAGTGTTTATCCTCAAAGGGCGTGATGACAAGCGCCTGCAGCCGCTGGTTAAAGAGCTGGAAGCCCAGGGTATTGTGGTGCAGATCGCTAATCGCCAGTGGCTGGACAGCCAGGTTGAAGGCGGCGTGCATCAGGGGATCGTGGCGCGGGTGAAGCCTGGCCGTCAGTATCAGGAAAGCGACCTGCCCGATCTGCTGGAAAGCCTGGACTCGCCGTTCCTGCTGATCCTTGATGGCATTACCGATCCGCATAACCTCGGTGCCTGCCTGCGCAGCGCCGATGCGGCGGGCGTTCACGCGGTGATTGTTCCGCGCGATCGTTCAGCGCAGCTGAATGCCACTGCCAAAAAAGTGGCAAGCGGTGCGGCAGAGCATGTACCGCTGATCACCGTGACGAACCTGGCCCGCACCATGCGCGTTCTGCAGGATGCTAACGTGTGGATTGTCGGTACCGCCGGTGAAGCCGATCACAATCTGTACCAGAGCAAAATGACCGGCCCGATGGCGCTGGTGATGGGTGCAGAAGGTGAGGGCATGCGTCGCCTGACCCGCGAGCACTGCGATGAGCTGATCAGCATTCCGATGTCTGGCAGCGTGTCGTCGCTGAACGTTTCTGTGGCAACCGGCGTTTGCCTGTTCGAAGCGGTGCGTCAGCGCAGCAGTAAGTAATCTCTCCGGGGCGTGACCTGCGCCCCGAATTTCCCTTCTTTATCCCCCCAGTTCCTGTCTGTCTCTCATACTGAATGAGTGCTAATGATAAGGATGCCGCGATGAACTGGAAAACGCATACCGTTTTTAATCAACCTCTCCCTCTGGCGAACAGCAACCTGTTTCTTTCTGACTCCCCTCTGCGTGATGCCGTGCTTCGTGAAGGCGCGGGTTGGGATGGCGATCTTTTGGCTTCGGTGGGGCAGCAGTTGGGCAGTGCCGAATCACTGGAACTGGGCCGGCTGGCCAACAGCTCTCCGCCCGAACTGCTGCGTTACGATCCCTGCGGCGAACGGCTGGATGATGTGCGCTTCCACCCGGCCTGGCATCTGCTGATGCAGGGGTTGACGGCCAATCGCGTGCATAACCTTCCCTGGCTGGATAACGCCCCGGAGACGGCTTTCGTTGCCCGTGCGGCGCGCTTTATGCTGCACGCCCAGGTCGAATCGGGCAGCCTCTGTCCGGTTACCATGACCTTCGGTGCCATTCCGGTATTACAGAAACACCTGCCAGCGGCCTTTGCCGACTGGCTGCCGCCCTTACTGTCCGATCGTTATGATGCGCACATCAAAGAGGCGCCGCTGAAAAGAGGGCTGCTGATCGGCATGGGAATGACCGAAAAACAGGGCGGCACCGATGTGCTCAGCAATACCACGCGCGCTGAGCCCGTCGCCTCACGCGGGAGTGGAGAATGCTATCGACTCACCGGCCATAAATGGTTTTTCTCGGTGCCGCAAAGCGACGCGCATCTGATTCTGGCGCAGGCAAAAGGCGGGCTATCCTGCTTTTTCCTGCCGCGACTGCTACCGGGTGGCGAGAAAAATGCGGTGCATATCGAACGGCTGAAAGAAAAGCTCGGCAATCGCTCCAATGCCAGCAGTGAAGTGGAATTTTTGGCCGCCAGCGGCTGGTTGATTGGTGAAGAGGGCGAAGGCATCAGGCAGATCCTGAAAATGGGCGGCTATACCCGTTTTGACTGCGCGTTAGGCAGCCACGCCATGATGCGCCGCGCCTTCTCGGTCGCGCTGTATCACGCGCATCATCGTCAGGTGTTGGGGAAAAACCTCGTTGATCAACCGCTTATGCGGCAGCTGTTAGCTTCCCAGGCGCTGGTGCTGGAAGGACAAACGGCGATGCTGATGCGGCTGGCGCGGGCCTGGTCCCATCAAGCCACGGCGTCGGAGAAACTTTTCAGCCGGCTTTTTACGCCCGCCGCCAAATATGTCGTCTGCAAACGCGGCATCGGCTTTGTGGCCGAGTCGATGGAAGTGCTCGGCGGTATTGGCTATTGCGAAGAGAGCGAGCTACCGCGCATCTACCGTGAAATGCCGGTGAACAGCATCTGGGAAGGATCGGGAAACGTGATGTGCCTTGATGTGCTCAGGGTGCTGAGCAAACAGCCTGGTGTCCGGGAGATGCTGTCAGCAGAATTCGACGCGGTGAAAGGGCAGAACCGCCACTTCGACAGCTTATGGCGTCAGATCAAGCTTGCTGCCGGCAAACCGCAGGAAGCGCAGGCACGTAACCTGACTGAAGGCTTATTCGCGCTGGCCTGCGGTGTACAGGTGATGACCCAGCTGGAACCTGCACTGGCGGATGCCTGGTGCCGCCAGATGCTGGATCGCAGAGGGTTTTCCCGGCTGCCCGAAACGGTGGCGGAACGGCTGTTATTGCGCGCCAGCGGCGGCTGAAGGGCCATAAAGGATCGCGCTGGAGTACCAGAGCCCAGGCATTATCGTCTCACTGACCAGCTGGATATAGTAATAGGTTGCCCCCGCTGCATTGGCCTTCGCGGCAATCGCGCGTTGCGCATCATCCGGGGAACCGCGCTCATTGACGCTGATGGTGCCGATCTTTCGCAGATTAAGGCTTTGCGAGCGCGTGACTTCCTGCGCGTGTGAAGTGGGCGGGGGTGGCGGTTTAGGTTGGGTTTGTAACTGGCTACAGCCAACGGTCAGCAAAACCAAAAGGATTGTCAGTAACCGGCTCATAGTGCGATCTCAGCAGTGGGATAGCTCATAGTGTAAGCTATCCCACCGTGATTATTAGCCTTTCAGCGTAAATACACTCACCAGCTGAGTCAGATGGTGCCCTTTGCGGCTCAGTTCGTGGGCGGTCTGTTCAGAGGTCGACACCAGCTCGGTGTTCTGGTGCGTCGCCTGACCGATCTGGTTCATGGCAATGTTGACCTGACCAATTCCGGCGGACTGCTCTTTCGAGGCGATATTAATCTCACTCATCAGCACCTTCACCTGACCAATGCGACCCACGATATCCTCCATCGCCTTGCGCGTCTGCTCGGAAAGATCGTGCCCCTGAACCACTTTGCTTAGCGAGTTTTCAATCAGTCCGTCGATCTCTTTCGCCGCATGCGCACTGCGTTGTGCCAGCGCACGCACTTCGGCCGCCACCACCGCAAAACCTTTGCCATGCTCACCCGCCCGTGCCGCTTCCACCGCCGCGTTCAGCGCCAGGATATTGGTCTGGAAGGCAATCGATTCAATCACGTGGGTGATGTCGGCAATGCTCTGCGAGGCGCTTTTAATATCCGTCATAGTGACCACGGAGCGCGATACGGTCTCGCCGCCGTTTTGCACCACCGCAGAGGCTTCATCTACCAGCGTCAGCGCCTCAGAGACGTTAGCGGCGTTCTGCGCCACGGTCGCACTTAACTGCTCCATGCTGGCAGAGGTTTCTTCCACGCTGCTGGCCTGGCGGGAGATCTGCTCGCTGATGTTCTCACTGCTCAGCGCAATGGCATCCGTCCCGCTGCTGATCTCTTCTGCGGCTGCGCGGACCTGCGAAACAATCCGCTCCAGCCCGTCGCCAATGCCATTGATGGCCAGGATCAGCTGACCGACTTCATCATGGCGTTGGGTGGTCAGCGTCGCCTGCAGGTTGCCTGCCGAGTAATGACGTGCCAGTTCGATCACTTCCTGCAGCGGCTTGCTCAGCCAGTGGCGGGTAGTGATGACGAAGCCGAGGGCAAACAGCAGCACCAGTGCAGCACCGATCAGCAGGAACAGATCGCGGGTCTGGTCAATCGGCGCCAGCAGGCTGGCCTTGTTCACTTCGCCGAGGATCACCCAGTTCCACTCCGGCAGATGGCGCCAGGTCATGATCTGGCGGCTGCCATCTTCGCCTTCCGCTTCCAGCATGCCCTTGTCCTGCCTCAACAGCTGCTGCTGAACCGCGTCTGACCAACGTGGCTGCTTGCCTTCCTCCGTTGGGTGGAACACGAAGTTGCCGTGATTTTTACCGGCCGCATTGTCCAGCACCACAAAATGGCCGGTTTCGCCCAGTTTCTTGGCGAGCACCTTCTGGCGAATTTCGGCATACTGCTTGGTGATGTCCACGCCGACAAACAGGATGGCAATAACCTTGCCTTCGCTGTCTTTGACCGGCTGATACTGGGTGATATAGCGCTTGCCGAACAGCATGCTCACGCCCTGATAAATTTCTCCTTTCTGCATCAGTTTCCAGGCCGGGCTGGTGTGATCCAGGCGGGTGCCAATCGCCCGTTCGCCGTCCTGCTTGCGCAGAGACGTGGAAATACGCATAAAGTCGTCGCCCATGCGCACAAAAATGGTGGAGATGGCGCCGGTACGCTGCTGGAAGTCATCAACCAGCACCTGATCGAGGTTAAGGGTTTTCAGCCCGGCGCGTAACGTGGGGGTCTGTTCCGCGCCAATGGTGATTTGCTGGCTGTCGTCCACGGAAAAACGCTTCGGTAAGAAGCTCTGGAACAGCGCGGTATAATTGGCGACTTCTTCGCTAAGCGTACTGTCAAACATCGACGCCATATCGCCAATGCCGCTGACCTGGTTATCCATATTTTCCTGGGTCAACGCCTGCAGCTGTTTTGCCGCATTATGGGTCAGCGCCAGCGTCAGGATCAGGAACAATATGGCGACACTGAATGAGGTGATCACCGAGAGCTTGACGCCAAGGCTCCAGCGCCTGAATGAGAGTTTTTTCATGGGAGGCCTGTTGAAGGTTTAAGGGGCTTGCATCGGTTAACGGCAACAGACCTGAAACATTTAGTTTTTAATTTTGTGAGCAGGCTAACGGTTTAGATAATAAACTCAAATTCCATCGCAATCCGCTGGCGCCCTGTCAGTCCACCCTGTTTTCCATGGAGGCTTAATGATTGAGATTGCTACCGAATCTTTTGCCGGCATCGACTGTTTGCACGCCACGCCAGCCGGTAAACGCCACACGCCCTTACCGACCATTTTGTTCTGGCATGGCTTCACCTCTTCCAAAGAGGTGTACGCCTATTTTGCCGTTGAGCTGGCTCAGGCCGGTTTCCGGGTGGTGATGCCGGATGCCGATATGCACGGCGCGCGATATAACGGCGACACGGAATTCCGGCTGACCCGTTTTTGGGAGATCCTGAAAAGCAATATTGATGAGGTGCCACGGATTGAGGCGGCATTACGCGAGCAGCATCTGGTAGAAGAGGGCCGGTTTGCGGTGGCTGGCGCCTCGATGGGCGGCATGACCGCGCTGGGATCGATGGCCCGTTACGACCAGATTGCCTGCGTCGCCTGTATGATGGGATCGGGCTACTTTATGTCGTTGTCGCACACGCTGTTCCCGCCGCTGGTGGCCAAAACCGCTGAGCAGAAAAAGGAACTGGCAGACCGACTGGCGCCGTTAGCGGAGTATGACGTCAGCGGGCAGCTGGAAAAACTGGCTAACCGACCGTTGCTGGTCTGGCATGGCGAAGCGGATGAGGTGGTGCCTGCCGCAGAGAGCGTCAGGTTAGAAAAAGCGATGCGCGAAGCGAAGCTCGATGCGAATCTGACGTATATCGTCGAAAGCGGCATCGGGCATCGCATCACTCCGCCAGCACTGACAGCGATAGCGGCGTTTTTTAAGCATCATTTATAAGGCAAGTCCCCGGGGAAGCCCGGGACCCTTCGCCGCTACAACTGTTTGGACAGTCGCTCTGCTGCGGTAGTTGGGGCTTTATGCGATGTTTTGTCTAACGGAGAAGGTATCCGGTTAATATAGACATAACTGTTCGCCGCATTGCTGGTGTAGCTTTTCACCTGCTGCTCGGTGCCGGTCGAAATGGCAAAGGCGGATGTGGAAAGGAAGAGACCTAGTAAGGAGGCGATTGCGATGGTTTTCATAATAACTCCACAATCTGGTAATACCGTCTGACGCGGACGTCAGGGTCGTGTCATAAGCAACCTGTATAGTTTAGCCCACCGCGACTTAAAAGGTATTAGTAATTCTTGCTGTTTTAGATCAACTTTTTTGAACGACTTTTCGGTTAAGCTGATGATCTTATTCAGTTAGCACAGAATGCCCCTGTGCCTGGCCGCGAAATTGACAAATTATTTACTCCCCGCCCCGACATTACCTTGAGTTTTTCCGGCCCCGCCAGTATGATTACGCGTCAATTTTTTCAGCCGCTCAAACATACACGTTCCTTGCTTCCATGGGCCGCGGCTGACCCTGACAGGAGGCTGAATAATCCGTAAGGAGCAAATTCGATGCGTCATTACGAAATCGTATTTATGGTACACCCTGACCAGAGCGAACAGGTTCCTGGCATGATCGAGCGTTACACTGGTGCTATCACTGGTGCAGAAGGCACGATTCACCGTCTGGAAGACTGGGGCCGTCGTCAGCTGGCTTACCCGATCAACAAACTGCACAAAGCACATTACGTTCTGCTGAACGTAGAAGCTCCGCAGGAAGTGATCGATGAGCTGGAAACTAACTTCCGCTTCAACGACGCCGTTATCCGCAGCATGGTTATGCGCGTTAAGCACGCGGTAACTGAAGCATCTCCGATGGTTAAAGCGAAAGATGAGCGTCGTGATCGTCGCGAAGATTTTGCTAACGAAACCTCTGATGATGCAGATGCTGGGGATTCTGAAGAGTAATTTACCGTGACGGCTAATCGGCTGACGTTGTCTGGCACCGTGTGCAAGACACCGACGCGTAAAGTGAGCCCGTCAGGTATTCCACATTGCCAGTTCGTGCTTGAGCACCGTTCCGAGCAGGTGGAAGCCGGTTTTACCCGGCAAGCCTGGTGTCGTATGCCCGTCATTATTAGCGGCAAAGCGCATCAGCACATTACTCAAAGTATAACGGTCGGCACGCCTCTCACCGTTTCAGGTTTCATTAGCAGCCATCAAGGGCGTAATGGACTGAATAAGACGGTGTTGCATGCCGAGCAGATTGAATTGATAGATTCTGGAGACTAGCCTAATGGCACGTTATTTCCGTCGTCGCAAGTTCTGCCGTTTCACCGCGGAAGGCGTTGTAGAGATTGATTACAAAGATATCGCTACGCTGAAAAACTACGTTACCGAAAGTGGTAAAATTGTCCCGAGCCGTATTACCGGTACTCGTGCAAAATACCAGCGTCAGCTGGCCCGCTGCATCAAGCGCGCTCGCTACTTGTCCCTGCTGCCATACACTGATCGTCATCAGTAATATCGGCCGCTGTCTATTAACGACTTTAAGAGGATAAGGTAATGCAAGTTATTCTGCTTGATAAAGTAGCAAACCTCGGTAACCTGGGTGACCAGGTTAACGTTAAAGCGGGCTACGCTCGTAACTTCCTGGTACCACAGGGCAAAGCTGTTCCTGCTACCAAGAAAAACGTTGAGTTCTTCGAAACACGTCGTGCAGAACTGGAAGCTAAACAAGCTGACGTTCTGGCTGCATCTAATGCACGTGCTGAGAAAATCAACGCACTGGGCAACGTTACCATCGCGTCTAAAGCAGGCGACGAAGGTAAACTGTTCGGTTCCATCGGTGCTCGCGACATCGCTGATGCAGTTACTGCAGCTGGCGTTGAAGTGAACAAGAGCGAAGTTCGCCTGGCGAACGGCGTTCTGCGTACTACCGGTGAGCATGAAGTTGAGTTCCAGGTTCACAGCGATGTGCTGGCAAAACTGATTGTAAACGTGGTTTCAGCAGCTTAATCGCTAACGCTACCGCATAAAAACGCCGGCCACGTGCCGGCGTTTTTGTTTTTTTCGATCGGGCTTTATTGCGCGCGAATAAAGGATCCGTCTGGCTGGCGGGTAAACAAAATCTGCCCGTTATCCGTATCTACCGTTAATCCATTCACCACGCCCTGCGCATTCTGACGCACACGCACTGCCTGACCGGTTTTCAGATTACTCAGCGGCTTATCGTCGCCTTCCACCCGCGCCATCGCGAACACATCATTCACGGCTAAATTATTGTCGCGGAACAGCTGCGCCAGCGTCTGGCCGGATGCGATTTGATAGCTGTGCCAGGTGCCCTGAGAATCATTGCTGGTTTTCGCCGGCGCCTGAGGCGTTTCCGGCTGCTGGTCGTTAATCTCCGCCTGCATCGGCACCTCTGTTCCGGACGACGAGTCAGCCGTGATGGGCCTTTGCGGCTGCACAGGCGAGGGCGCTGGCCAGAGGAACGCCAGTAATATCACAATGATAGCGAGAATGATCCCCCGACGATGGCCCGGCGGCAGCGGGTCCATCCAGCGGACGGAATCCGGCAGGTGCCAGATCTGGCGGAAGACGTGGGGTACTCGTGATGCTGAAGACGCTTTGGGCATTGCGTCATCCTCCTGGCGCGAACCACGCGCAAATAGTGAGCTTTTTGCTATCCGGTGAAACCACCCGTTTAGAGAAAGCGACTGGCTTTTCCTTCGCCTGCGGGCAAGATGGCCCATTTTGACCTCGACTAAAATATAGCTGATAACGCATTGTGCGTGCGGAGTTTATTCCGCCCGTGGGATCCGCGTATTGTTTCCTTTTAGCCAGCAAAAGTCACCTGAAGAAGATGCCATTTTACGCCCGTTGCCTGCGCTGTTATGCTTCGTCTTCTGTTTTTATCAATGATGAAAGGAAATTCCATGACTACCCCTTCTTTTGACAGCGTAGAAGCGCAAGCAAGTTACGGTATCGGTTTACAGGTTGGCCAGCAGCTGCTGGAATCTGGACTGCAGGGTCTGCAGCCAGAAGCATTGCTGGCAGGCCTGCGCGATGCGCTGGAAGGGAACGCCCCTGCTGTACCTGTTGACGTTGTTCACCGTGCGCTGCGTGAAGTTCATGAGCGTGCTGATGCCGTGCGTCGTGAGCGCCAGCAGGAAATGGCAGTAGAAGGTCAGAAATTCCTGCAAGACAATATCAAGCGTGAAGGCGTGAGCAGCACCGAGTCTGGTTTACAGTTCAGCGTGATTGCGCAGGGCGAGGGTGCTATCCCATCCCGTCAGGATCGCGTACGCGTGCATTACACCGGTAAACTGATCGACGGCAGCGTGTTCGACAGCTCTGTACAGCGTGGCGAGCCGGCTGAGTTCCCGGTTAGCGGTGTTATCCCAGGCTGGATTGAAGCGCTGACGCTGATGCCAGTTGGCTCCAAGTGGGAGCTGGTGATCCCTCATGAGCTGGCTTACGGTGAGCGTGGTGCGGGTGCCTCTATCCCGCCATTCAGCACCCTGGTGTTTGAAGTTGAGTTGTTAGAAATCCTGTAAGATTTCGGGCCAGGGACGCCTGGCCCTCTCATCATTATTTCTGCAAATCTAGCTGATAAACGGCAAATCCCACCTCATCAGTCCCTTTTTGCTGTAACGGATACTGCGCGTGCTCGCGAATAAACTGAGCGGCTTTCTCACCTGGTGAGGTTTCAAAGCGAATATCCAGCGGCGTGGCACCCTCAATGTGCGCCAGCTTCCAGTTATTATCCGCCTGCGGTTTCACTTCTCCCTGTGCTTTGGTCTGCGCGCTGATATACGCCGCCACTACCGAGCGGTTCTCATCCGGCGAGGCAAAGGCAATATGACTTTCACCGGTTCCGGCGAACTTACCGCCATACGCGCGGTAGTTATTGGTGGCCACCAGGAACGTCGCCTGTGGATCGATGGCTTTGCCGTTGTAGGTCAGATCTTTGATACGTGAGGCATTGGCATTGAGCGGCTGACACTCGGCGTCGTATTTCGCCGGTTGGGTGACATCAATGCGGTAATTAACGCCATCAATTACATCAAAGTTGTAGGTACGGAAATCCCAGTTAATCAGCGACTGCGGCTTGCTGCTGTGGATATCAATCTGATTGAACTGGCCAGCGGAGCACTCCAGCCACTCTTTAACCTCTTTACCACTGACTTTCATCACGACCAGCGTATTGGGATAGAGATACAGGTCGGCCGCATTACGGAAGGTCAGCTGTCCTTTTTCCACTTCGACATAACTGGCGGGATCGTTCTTGCGTCCACCGGCCTTGAACGGCGCGGCTGCCGTCAGTACTGGCAGGTTAGCCAGATCCGGATCGCCCTGAATATAGCGCTGCACGTAGTCGCGCTGGGCGTTATTCACAATCTGTACGGTCGGATCGTCCTGCACCAGTGACAGATAGCTGTACATCACATCCGCCGACTTGCCGATGGGCTTGCTGACAAACTCGCGGGTGGCATCATGATCGTGCTTCATCACCTTCAGCAAGGCCTGATCTTCCGCCGCCAGCGATTTTTTCGCTGTCTTGTCGTAAATCGGGCGCGCTTCGGCCTTCGCGCTGCTGACCTGCCAGTGCCCCTGCTGATTATCCAGCACCAGATCGACCACACCGAGGTGATCGCCCCACATGCCGGGCATGACGGCCGGAATGCCGTTCAGCGTCCCCTGTTTGATGTCAGCGCCTTTAATGCTGGCAAAGTCGGCGCTCGGGAACACCGCATGCGCATGACCAAACAGGATTGCATCAATCCCCGGCACCTGGCTGAGGTAATAGACGGAGTTTTCGGCCATCGCCTTATACGGATCGCCAGACAGCCCGGAGTGCGGAATCGCGACGACCAGATCGGCACCGGCTTTGCGCATTTCCGGCACCCACTTGCGGGCGGTTTCGGTAATGTCATTCACCGTGACTTTGCCGGTCAGATTGGTTTTGTCCCAGACCATAATTTGCGGCGGCACAAAACCGATATAGCCGACCTTCAGCGTATGTTTTTTCCCGTCACGGTCCGTGACCTCGACCTCCTTAATCAAATAAGGGGTGAACAGCGGCTTGCCGGTTTTGACATCAATGATGTTGGCGTTGATATACGGGAACCGCGCGCCGCTAATCGCTTTATGCAGGTAGTCCAGGCCATAGTTGAATTCGTGGTTGCCAAGGTTGCCGACGGTATAATCGAGGGTATTCATCGCTTTATACACCGGATGCACTTCACCCTGCTGCAGGCCTTTGGCCGCCATATAATCGCCAAGCGGACTTCCCTGAATAATATCGCCGTTGTCGACCAGCACGCTGTTGGTCACTTCTTTGCGCGCGGCGTCAATCAGCGTAGCGGTTCGCACCAGGCCAAATTTCTCCGTGGGCGTGTCTTTGTAATAGTCAAAGTCCATCATATTGCTGTGCAGATCGGTGGTTTCCAGCAGGCGAAAATCCACCGTGGCCGCATGCAGTGAGGTCGCAACCAGCAATGCTGCGAGGGTATAAACAGGCTTAATCATCATTTCTCCGTAAATTTCGATGCCATCACTCCCTAACATCTCAAATTTTTATGAAACTGTTACGTTGTGTCTCACATAACTGTGATCTGCCACAAATATTTACCTCTTATGACCCTGGCGGGATAAACAGGGGGTTCCGCGAGAGAAAATGAATTATGCTGTTGATAAATAAGGTCAACTTTTTACCTAATCTGTCGAAATCAGCGGGCCTGGCCCGCAGCGCGACAGGCGGCTAAAATTCAGCTGCTATGATCAGTAGAGGTTTTTAGCTGTAAAAAAGGCGGCCTGATACGTAACACCTGCCGGCAGAGTCCGGCATCAAGATGCTAATCAAGAGGTGGAAAATGTTAGACAAAATTTGCCAGCTGGCCAGGGAAGCAGGCGATGCAATCATGAAGGTGTATGACGGACAGGCACCGATGGATGTGGCTCACAAGTCCGATGATTCGCCGGTGACGGCGGCGGATATTGCAGCTCATAACGTGATTGTTCAGGGGCTGACCGACCTCTCCCCGGAAATCCCGATACTGTCGGAAGAAGATCCGGCAGGTTGGGAGGAGCGTCAGCACTGGCAGCGTTACTGGCTGGTGGATCCGCTGGACGGCACCAAGGAATTCATTAAGCGCAACGGCGAGTTTACCGTCAACATCGCGCTAATCGAAAACGGCAAGCCGGTGCTGGGTGTGGTGTACGCGCCGGTGCTGCAGGTAATGTATTCCGCAGCAGACGGTAAGGCATGGAAAGACGAGGGCGGTCATCACGAGCAGATTCAGGTGCGTGAAGCGCATCCGCCTCTGGTGGTCGTCAGCCGCTCCCACTCAGACACCGAGCTGGAAGACTATTTAAGCCAGTTGGGTGAGCACCAGACCACGGCCATCGGCTCCTCGCTGAAGTTCTGCCTGGTGGCAGAAGGCAAAGCGCAGCTTTATCCACGCTTCGGACCAACCAATATCTGGGACACCGGCGCAGGTCACGCGGTCGCCATCGCTGCCGGTGCTTACGTGCATGACTGGAAGGGCAAAACACTCGACTACACGCCGCGTGAATCCTTCCTCAACCCAGGCTTCCGCGTTTCGCTGTTCTGATTCGTGTTTGGATAGGCATGTCGTCTGGATGTTCTGGCGGTAGGTTCAGCTGAGTTTGTCGCAGGGAGATAGCAAGTCGTCTGTGGAAACTTGTGGCAAGCTCAGGGAGAGAAGGTTGAACGCAAAGACGCCGTAAACCCATCCCTGGGGGCTCAGCGGCGACATCCCTGTCGCCGAAGACTCGCTATCAACCTTCTCTCCCTTCCCCAAAGCTTCAGCGTTGCCTGTTCTTATCGGGCAACAGACTTCAAAACCCACCCAACAACCTGCTTTTGACGTGTGCGTCCACCAAGCCACTCAACGACACCAATGCTATTGGGTGGCGGCATAGAGCGCGTTAGCCGGGTGTCTGCGGCAGGGATGCCGCAGCCAAGCCTCCAGGGATGGATTTACGGCGTCCCGGATAACGCGCTCTATGCTGACGCCTTACCACCAGAGCGGCCTTTGACCTGTGTGACCACCAAACCCACCCAACGACGCCTTACCACTCGAGCAGCCTTTGACCCAACTCCAACCTGGATACCGCGCCTCACTCCAGTAACTTATGTACCAGTGCCACCACGTTCTTCACTTCATCCTGCGTCAGCGCACCGTCTTTGGCGAAGCGTACCTTGCCGTCTTTATCCAACACCACAATCGCCGATCCGGCATCATCCAACTGCCAGGCCTTTTTGGCCACGCCGTTGCTGTCGACGATGAACTGCGACCACGGAAACTGCTTCCTGTTGTTCTCGATGCTGCTGCGAACGAACATCCCGGTGCCGGGGATCGCATCGTCGGTGTTGACGATGGTGGTGGTCTGATAACGATCATGCGGAAACTTCGCCGACTTAATGGCTTCAATCAACGCCGCATTCTTCTCCTTGGAAGAAGAGCGCCCGGCAATATGCTGGATCACCCGCACCTTGCCCGGCAGCTTTGCACTGTTCCAGTTCTGATAACTGAAATCATCCTGCTTCAACACCAGCTCACCTTTATCCGTGATGCCCACGGCAGGCACGCGTTGCCCTTCTGCAAAACCATGTGCGCCGGCAAATGAGGAGAAACACAGCGCGATAAGAACAAAAAATAAGCGAACGGTATTCATGGACTCGACCTTTTGATGTGATCCGACCAGTTAGTCATGTTCCTGCAATAATAAGCGCAGAAGATGCTGCTGTCGCATCGGAATAACATCTTTGCAACACACAGCACAAATCCCTTTCAATTGAAGGTTTATACTGTTTCGACATAACCAGCAGGCAGTCTGTACTGTCATGATGTGTAAAAACAGGAAAAAAAGTCGGTTTTCGGACTTCAGGAAGGCGATGTTGGTCTATAGTGAACCCACTTTGCGCTGCAAGGATTCGTACCGAAATTGGACACGACGCAGCGCACATATCTTTTTCAGGAGTATTACCAGCATGAAGATCTTTCAGCGATATAATCCGCTGCAGGTGGCCAAATACGTAAAAACACTGTTTCGCGGCAGGATATACATCAAAGACGTAGGCGCATTTGAGTTCGATAAAGGCAAAATCTTGATCCCACGCGTTAAAGATAAACAGCATTACAGCGTGATGTCAGAAGTGAACCGCCAGGTACTGCGATTACAAACCGAATTTAACTAAAAAATAAGGCGCGAATTCTCGCGCCTTTCTGTTTCCTGCTTCCCGCTACGACTCTTCCGGCACCGGCGTTAACACCGACGCCGCCGTGGTTGGACGGGCATCAATCCGCGTCACCAACAGCTGATCGATACGATAGCTGTCGATATCCACCACTTCGAACTTATAGCCGTGGAACTTCACAAAGTCGGTGCGTTTCGGGATCTTACGCAGCATAAACATCATAAATCCGCCAATGGTCTCGTAGTTGCCGGACTGCGGGAACTCATCGATATGCAGCACGCGCATCACGTCATCAATCGGCGTGCCGCCTTCAACCAGCCACGAATTCTCGTCACGGGCCACAATCTGCTCTTCCATGCCCTGACCGACCAAATCGCCCATCAGAGTGGTCATCACGTCGTTCAGCGTGATAATGCCGACCACCAGTGCGTACTCATTCATGATCACCGCGAAGTCTTCGCCGGCGGTTTTGAAACTTTCCAGCGCTTCTGACAGCGTTAAGGTATCCGGCACGATCAGCGCGGAACGGATCTGCACGCCGCTGTTCAACGCCATGCTCTGATGGCCCAGCACCCTTAACAGCAGCTCCTTCGAATCGACATAGCCGACGATATGGTCAATATCTTCATTACACACCAGGAACTTGGAGTGCGGATGATTAGCGATTTTTTCCTTCAGGCTGTCTTCGTCTTCGTGCAAATTGAACCAAACGATGTTCTCACGGGAAGTCATCGAAGAAGGCACGGTGCGGGACTCCAGCTCAAACACGTTTTCAATCAGCTCATGCTCCTGCTTACGCAGCACGCCAGCCAGCGCACCCGCTTCCACAATGGCGTAGATATCATCGGAAGTGATGTCGTCTTTACGCACCAGCGGGATTTTAAACAGGCGGAAAATGATGTTAGCGCCGCCGTTAAAGAACCACACCAGCGGACGGAAGATAAACAGACAAAAACGCATCGGGTTGATGATCTTCAGCGCGACTTGCTCTGGCGCGATCATCCCCAGACGTTTTGGGAACAGGTCAGCAAACAGGATAAACAGGCTGGTCACCACGGTGAATGAACAGATAAAACTCAGCTGCTCGGCCAGTTCCGGGGAGGTGAAGCGTAGAAAAAGAGAACGAAATGCCGGAGAGAAGGCGGCGTCGCCCACAATACCGCCTAAAATAGCCACGGCGTTCAGGCCGATTTGCACCACGGTGAAAAACATCCCGGGTGTTTCCTGCATCTTCAACACGCGCTGCGCGTTGATATTGCCGGTATCCGCCAGCAGCTTCAGCTTGATTTTACGGGCTGCAGCCAACGAGATTTCTGACAATGAGAAAAATGAGCTGATCGCAATCAGCAGTACGATGACAAGCAAACTGTCTAACATAAAACATCCATAAAATGGCTCGATTCAGTAACGATCAGGTGAAAGTGCCCGGAACCGGCCTTGAGTTTAATTACTTGTCATTTTTGGCCTGGGCAGCGTTTGAGGATCTGCGGACATCATGTCCCGTGATAAGAGCTCGGCTATCCGTGCCAAAAATGTCTGCGCCTGTTCGGCAAGATTGCCGGGGCAGAAGTCAGTCAACAAGCCGTCAGACGACTTGTGCAAAGGATTATAGCCGTGCCGCCGCATGCTTACAATTGCGGCGATGGGCTGGGTGAGATTAATCCGAGTCTGGTTGAGGAGAGTGCCGAAGTAACATTCGATCACGATCCTGTGTTGTAACGTGTCGATACTTTGCACACAATAAGTTAATAAATTTGGCTTTACGGGCAAATAGAGGGCCATAAGCGGCAAAAAGTTGCCATGCTTACAGGATCCCGCGCCTGGAAAGAACGTAAAGAAAGCGTTGTGCCCAACTGGAATAAGGGCCGGCATCATAATCAGGAGTCAGCGTGCCACGAATTCATGTTTATTGCATGTTAGGTCTTTTAGCTGCTGCACCGTTCGCTGAAGCAGCGACCGTGCGTTTGCAGGTGACGGGGTTATCGGGGGAGTTACAAAAGAACGTCCGTGCGCGGTTGTCCACCATTTCGAGCGATGAAGTCTCGGCGGATGGCCGTTTCCGTGCCCGTGTCAGTGATGCGGTAAAAGAAGGCCTGAAGGCGCTGGGCTATTACGAACCGACCATCGAGTTCGATCTGCAACCGCCGCCGGCGGGCGGTAAAAGGCCGGTGCTGGTGGCGAAAGTCACCGCCGGCGAACCGGTGAAGCTGGCCGGCGAAACGGTGGTCCTGCGAGGCGAAGCCCGCACCGATAAAGATTACCTGGCGCTGGTCAAAAATGGCCGTGGCAAAATCGGCGGCGTACTGAACCACAGTGATTATGACGGCTTTAAAAGCTCTCTCAGCAACATGGCGCTGCGCAAAGGCTACTTCGATGGTGACTACACAAAAAGTCAGCTGGGTGTCTCTGTAGAGCGCCGTGAGGCCTTCTGGGATATCGATTACGACAGCGGCCAGCGTTACCGCTTTGGCGACGTCAGCTTTGAAGGCTCGCAAATTCGTGAAGAGTATCTGCAAAACTTGGTGCCGTTTAAAAAGGGCGACTATTACAGCTCTCGTGACCTGGCGGAACTGAACCGCCGTTTATCCGCCACAGGCTGGTTTAACTCGGTAGTGGTAGCACCAGAATTCAGTAAATCACGAAAAACCAAAATTCTTCCGCTGCATGGCGTCGTCAGCCCACGCACCGAGAACACCATTGAAACCGGTGTCGGCTACTCCACCGATGTCGGGCCTCGGGTAAAAGCCACCTGGAAAAAGCCGTGGGTCAACAGCTACGGCCACAGCCTGACCACCAGTGCCAATATCTCCGCCCCTGAACAGCAGCTGGATTTCAGCTATAAAATCCCGCTGCTGAAAAATCCCATTGAGCAGTACTACCTGCTGCAGGGCGGCCTGAAAAAAACCGACCTCAACGACACCAAATCCGACTCCTCCACGCTGGCGGCCTCCCGTTACTGGGACTCGTCTTCCGGCTGGCAGCGCGCGATTAACCTGCGCTGGAGCCTCGATCACTTTACTCAGGGTAACGTCACCAACACCACCATGCTGATCTACCCTGGCGTCAGCGTTAACCGCACCCGCTCCCGTGGCGGACTGATGCCGACCTGGGGCGATTCGCAGCGTTACTCGTTAGATGTCTCTGACACCACATGGGGATCGGATATCGACTTCGCGGTGGTGCAGGCGCAGAACGTCTGGATCCGTACGCTGGCAGATAAACACCGCTTTGTGGCCCGTGGCAACCTCGGCTGGATTGAAACCAATGACTTCGACAAAGTGCCGCCGGACCTGCGTTTCTTCGCCGGTGGCGATCGCAGCATTCGTGGTTATAAATACAAAGGCATCTCGCCGCGCGATGACGATGGCAAGCTGACCGGTGCGTCCAAGCTGGCGACCGGCTCGCTGGAATATCAATACAACGTGACCGGCAAATGGTGGGGCGCAGTGTTCGTCGACTCCGGCGAAGCGGTGAATGACATCAAACAGACCGATCTGAAAACCGGCGCCGGTTTTGGCGTGCGCTGGCAGTCGCCGGTCGGCCCGGTCAAGCTGGATATCGCCCGTCCTATCGGCGATGACGAACATCGTGACGTACAGTTTTATATCGGATTGGGGCCTGAACTATGAGTCGTTGGAAAAAGGTCCTTATTGGAATCCTGATCTTCCTGCTGGTGCTGCTGGGCGGCATCGCCTTTTTAATTGGCACCACGCCCGGCCTGCATCTGCTGCTTAACGGCGCCGCGCGCTGGGTTCCGGGGCTGCAAATCAAACAGGTCGAGGGCGGCTGGCGAAACCTGACGCTGACCGGCGTGCAGTATGAAATGCCGGGCGTCACGGTTAACGCCGGCGAGTTCCACCTCGCGGTACAGTTGGGCTGCCTGAAACACAGTGCGTTCTGCGTCAACGACCTGTCGCTGAAAGATGTGAATGTGGTGGTCGACAGCAAGAAAATGGCGCCGGCGGCACCTGCACCGGCGGAAGAAGAGCCGTCCTCGGGCGATCTCAGCACGCCGTATCCGATCACCTTGCGTCAGCTTGCGCTGCACAATATCAATGTGAAGGTGGATGACACGGCGATTTCCCTCGCCGACTTCACCTCCGGCATCAGTTGGCAGGGCCGCGCGCTGACGCTGAATCCTACCCATATTCAGGGGCTGCTGATCGCACTGCCAAAGGCGGCGAAAGTGGCCGATGAACAGATTGTGCAGCCAAAAGTGCAGCAGCCGAAGGCCGACGAACCGCCGCTGGGCGAAACGCTGAAAGCGATGTTTGCCAAACCGTTGCTGCCGGATCTGCCTGATTTCAACATGCCGCTGGATGTCGATGTTCAAGAGATCCTTGGCGAGCAGTTGCGCATCACCGGCGATACCGATATCACCGTTAACCGCCTGTTAGTGAAAGCGAAAACTCAGGACAAACTGCTGCATCTGGAAACGCTGGATGTCGACTCGCCGCAGGGACAGCTAAACGCCCAGGGACAAGCGACGCTGTCTGACAACTGGCCGGTGAACTTCACGCTCAACAGCACCGTCAACGTCGATCCGATCAAAGGTGAGAAGATCAAAATGACGCTGGACGGGGGCCTGCGCGAGCAGCTCAATATGGCGTTGAATCTTTCTGGTCCGGTTCAGGTGCAGATGGACGGCAATACCCGCCTGGCCGACGTTGGCCTGCCGCTGTCTGTGAACGTGAAGAGCCCGCAGCTGCGCTGGCCGCTGACCGGTGAAATTCAGTACGAAGCAGATAATTTCAACTTCAGCTTTAAAGGCAAAGCGACGGATTACGCGATGTCGCTGAAGGCCGCGCTGAAAGGGCAGGGCATTCCGCCTGCCACGGTAGCGCTGGACGGCAAAGGCAATATCGAGCAGTTCTCGCTGGATAAACTGCGTCTCGCGGCGCTGGAAGGCAATATTGACCTGACGGCGCTGGTGGACTGGAGCAAGGCAATCAGCTGGCGCAGCGATCTGACGCTGTCTGGCATCAATACCGCGAAGCAATATCCTGACTGGCCGGCGAAGCTGGAGGGCCACATCTCCACGCGCGGCAGCCTGTATGGCGGCAGTTGGCAAATGCGCGTGCCGGAACTGAAACTGCGCGGCAACGTCAAGCAGAACGCGGTCACCGCCGACGGTTCCCTATACGGCAACAGCTACAACCAGTGGGATATTCCGGGCCTGAAGCTGGTGCTGGGCCGCAACAATATCAATCTGAAGGGATCGCTGGGGGACACGCTCAATCTGGATGCCGATATTGATGCGCAGCATCTGGACAACGCGTTGCCAGGCCTGGGCGGCGTGGCGAAAGGCACCATCAAAGCCCGTGGCGATCTGAAAAAGCCGCAGCTGCTGGCGGATCTGACCGCGACGGGACTGCGCTGGCAGGCGCTGACCATTGCCCGCGTTGCGCTGAACGGCGACGTCAGTTCCGGCGAGCAGGTTCAGGGTAAGCTGACGCTGAAGGTCGATCGACTGAAGCAGGATGCGCTGGATATCTCGCAAATCACTCTGGATGCCAGCGGCAGCGAAAAACAGCATCAGCTGAAGCTGAATATCGACGGTAAGCCGGTCTCGGGCCAGCTGGCGCTGAACGGCAGTTTTGACCGGGCTGAGCAGCGCTGGAAAGGCACGCTCAACAACACCCGCTTCGATACCCCGGTCGGTGAATGGCGCCTGACGCGCCCAATCGCGCTGGATTATCTCAACAGCAAGCAGACCGTCAGCATCGGGCCGCACTGCTGGCTCAATCCGAATGCCGAGCTCTGCGTGCCGCAAACCATTGAAGCCGGGCCTTCCGGCCACGCCAAAGTGCAGCTCAATCGCTTCGACCTGGCGATGGCCAAGCCGTTCCTCACGGAAGACACCCAGCTTCGCGGTGTGTTCAGCGGTGATGCGGACGTCAGCTGGACCGCCGGCGGTGGTTTGCCGCAGGGGCGCGTCTCGCTGAAAGGCAACGGCGTGAAGGTCGAGCAGAACGTGCAGGGCAACACGCTGCCGATTGCGTTCGACACCCTGAACCTGAATGCCGCGATGCGCAATGGCCGCGCTCAGCTGGACTGGCTGATCCGCATTGCCAATAACGGTCAGCTGGATGGCAACGTACAAATTGCCGATCCCGAGGGCAAGCGCACGCTGTCAGGCAATGTGAATATCGCCAACCTGTCGCTGGCGCTGCTGAACCCGGCGCTGATGAGAGGCGAAAAGGTCGCGGGGATCGTCAGTTCCAACCTTCGTCTGGGCGGCAGCCTGCAGAAACCGCAGGTGTTCGGTCAGCTTGGGCTGAAGAACGTGGATGTCGACGGCAGCTTTATGCCGGTCGACCTGACCAGCGCCAACCTTAATATGGTGTTCAACGGCATGAGCTCGACGCTGGAAGGGCTGATTCAGACCTCGAAAGGGCAGCTGACCTTAAGCGGTGGCGCGGACTGGAGTGTGCTGGATGCCTGGCGGGCGCGGATCGCCGCCAAGGGCGATAAAATCCGCGTGACGGTGCCGCCGATGGTGCGGATGGACGTCTCGCCGGACCTGGTATTTGAAGCGACGCCGCAAATGTTCAACCTCGATGGTCGCGTTGATATTCCGTGGGCGCGCATCAACGTGCAGGAAGTGCCGGAGAGCGCGGTGGGCGTGTCGTCGGATGAAGTGCTGCTGGATAAAAACCTGCAGCCTATCGCACCGAAATCGACCGCTATTCCGATTAACAGCAACCTGGTGATCCACGTCGGTGACGATGTGCGCATCAGCGCCTTTGGTCTGAAAGCCAAACTGAATGGCGATCTGAAAATGGTGCAGGACCGTCGTGGCCTGGGCCTGAACGGCCAGATCAACATTCCTTCCGGCCGCTTCCATGCTTACGGACAGGATCTGATTGTGCGCAAAGGTGAGCTGCAATTCTCCGGTCCGGCGGATCAGCCGTACCTGAATATTGAAGCGATCCGTAACCCGGAAGCGACGGAAAATGATGTTACCGCCGGCGTGCGCGTCACCGGGCTGGCCGATGAGCCGAAGGTGGAAGTGTTCTCCGATCCGGCAATGTCACAGCAGGAAGCCTTGTCCTACCTGCTTCGCGGACAGGGTCTGGACTCGAATGGCAGCGACAGCAGTGCAGTAACCTCAGCATTAGTGGGATTGGGACTTGCACAAAGTGGTCAGGTTGTGGGTAAAATCGGGGAGACCTTTGGCGTAAGCAATCTCGCCCTGGATACGGCCGGCGTCGGTGACAGCCAGCAGGTCCAGGTCAGCGGCTACGTTCTGCCGGGTCTACAGGTAAAATACGGTGTTGGCATATTTGATTCACTGGCGACCTTAACCCTGCGTTATCGCCTGATGCCCAAGCTCTATTTGGAAGCAGTGTCTGGTCTCGACCAGGCCCTGGATTTGCTTTATCAGTTTGAGTTCTAGCAATGCGAATAATTGTCTACGGCACCTTAAGACGGAAGCAAGGCAACAGTCATTGGATGACCAACGGGCAGTGGCTGGGCGATCATAAGATCGACGGCTACGCGCTTTATAGTTTAGGTCTTTACCCCGGCGTTGTTGCGGGTAGCGGGCAGGTTGCCTGTGAAGTTTACCGTATCGATGCGTCCACACTGGGCGAGCTCGATGCACTCAGAACCAAGGGCGGGGAGTACAAGCGTGAGCTGGTGCAAACGCCTTACGGCAGCGCCTGGCTCTATGTGTATCAGCGTTCGATTGTCGGGAGAGAGCATATTGTCAGCGGCGACTGGCTGCAACAAAATGCACCCAAACCCACCTGAGGTTGCTGCAAATAAAAACACCGCTCAGTGAGCGGTGTTTTTTTTCGTCTTCGTCGCGAGAATTACTTCTTCGCAGCGCGCTCGAAAGAGGTCACGATTTCAGCTTTCGCTGCGGCCGCGTCGTCCCAGCCTTCAACTTTCACCCATTTGCCTTTTTCCAGCGCTTTGTATTGCTCGAAGAAGTGAGTGATCTGCGCACGCAGCAGTTCTGGCAGGTCGTTCACATCTTTGATGTGATCGTATTCTTTGGTCAGCTTGCTGTGCGGAACGGCAACAACCTTGGCATCTTCGCCAGATTCGTCGGTCATTTTCAGCACGCCAACAGGACGGCAACGGATAACCGAGCCCGGCTGCAGCGGATAGGCGGTAGGGACCAGTACATCTACCGGGTCACCGTCTAAAGACAGGGTGTGGTTGATGTAACCGTAGTTGCACGGATAGAACATCGCGGTAGACATAAAGCGGTCAACGAACAGGGCACCGGTATCTTTGTCGACTTCATATTTGATCGGATCGGCATTGGCCGGGATCTCAATAACAACATAGATATCTTCTGGCAGGTCTTTGCCCGCTGGAACCTGGGTCAAACTCATGGTCAATTCCTTCATTCAGCCTTAAACAAGTGACGCTCATTATAGCCAACTGAGTTGGAAAGTATCCCCCCTTTTTGCCCTTTAGGAATGCTCCAGTACTGGCCTTACGGCCTGTAGGGAGAATCTTCACCTTCGATGCGCGGATGGCCCCTTGTTAAGGGTTGCCGCTGTTGCCATCCGCCAACGATTTCAGCGCTAAGGCCTGGTTTTTTACCAGGCTTACGCTTTGCGCGCCCACCTGTAATGACGCCATGGTGCCGCCATCGCTCAGCCGCGCTTTGGTGGCATCCAGCCAGCTGTCGCGGTATTTCAGCCAGGCACGCTGCGCGGTGCGTAATTTGGCTTTCTGCTCACTGTTTAGCGTGGCTGTCAGTTTGCCGTATTGCTGATTCATTTCACTGTCCCAGGCCTGATTCGCTGCGCTAAAACACTGCTGCATGGCCACGGTGGTAGAGGCTTTATCCAGGCATTGTTGCTGGGCGGTATCAATCGGGCTCACGTCTGCGTGGCCGTAAAACGCCATTAACAGGCCTGTAATCGCAATGGTTTTTTTCATCGGACAATTCCTTCTGTAGGGTCATGGGCAAAAATTGATCCTTATCAAGTCAGCCGCAGTCGTCAATCCTTTTCACTTCATCAGCGCTAAAGATTGCCCGCGACCCTGCCGATACCTTCTTCGCTTTTTGGGTTCCTGGACTATTTGCTTTTTCGAGGGTCACACAAAATCATGCTTAGAAAAATTTCGATTCGAACGGGGTTATTAGTGTTGTTAGCGCTGATGACGTTGATGCTACTGGGCGTAAGCCTGATGGGCATCGTTGCCATTAACAAAGGGAATCGATCGCTGGAGGTGGTCAACCGCATTCAGGGTATCGAGTTAAACAGCTTATCGCTTACCAATAACAGCCTGCTTCGTGCACGCACCACGGCAGCGTTATCGGTAAGGAAGATGGAAATAGGGATGATTGATGAGGCCACCCTTGCCACTCAGCGGGTCAGTGCCTATATCGAACTCTCAAAAAAAGGCTTAAAAACCTTTGTTGATGCCGGCACGGTGACCGCGCATGGCAAAAAGCTCTCCGATGACATTGTCGCCAGTTATGACCTCTATCTGCAGCAGGGCATCATGCCGATGCTGGATGCGCTGCAAAAGCAGAACACCGACGGTTATTACACCGTTCTGGAAGAAAAGCTCACCGCGTTAAATAACACCTTTACCAAAGCGGCCGATGCTTTCAACGTCTATGCCAATCAGGTGACGGATGCGCAGCTGGCGGAGGCCGCTCACAACCAGAAAATGCTGACCCTTTTGATCCTGTGCTGCGGCGTTCTGACGGTGATCCTGCTTTCCGTCGCCTGGCTGCTGTTGCGGGCGATCCTGCTGAAACCGCTCGAGTCCGCCATCGGGCATCTGGAATTCGTCGCCGCAGGCGATTTAACCCAGGCGCTGCCGGAAAGTGGCAACAATGAGCTGGGACGACTGAACGCGGCGCTGGCGGCGATGCAGAGCTCTCTGCAGCTCTCGGTCAGCCGGGTGCGCGATGCCAGCCTGCAAATTGATATCGGCAGCCGTGAGCTCTCTTCAGGCAACATCAACCTCTCTCAGCGCACCGAGGAGTCGGCGGCGTCGCTGGAGCAAACTGCCGCCAGCATGGAGCAACTGACGGCGACGGTGAAGCTGAATGCCGATAACGCCAGCCAGGCGCATCAGCTGGCAAGGTCGGTTTCTGACAGCGCCGATCGTGGCAGCGAAGTGGTGAGCTACGTGATGGATAAGATGCAGGAGATCTCCAACAGCTCTAAGCGCATTGGCGACATCCTCGGCGTGATTGACGGCATCGCCTTCCAGACCAACATCCTCGCGCTGAACGCCTCTGTAGAGGCTGCACGCGCCGGAGAACAGGGCAGAGGCTTTGCCGTGGTCGCCAGCGAGGTGCGCAACCTGGCGCAGCGCAGTGCCACGGCGGCGAAAGAGATCCGCACGCTGATCGCTGAATCGCAAAGCCGGGTCAGCGAAGGCTCGGAGATGGCGACCAAAGCCGGAGAGACCATGGACGAAATCGCCAGCGAAGTGATGCGGGTGACCACGCTGATGAAGGAGATTTCCAGCGCGTCTCAGGAGCAGAGTCATGGCATCGAGCAGGTGAACCAGGCGGTGACGCAGATGGATGAGGTGGCACAGCAGAATGCCGCGCTGGTCGAGCAGGCGATGGCCGCCACCCAGTCGCTGGAGGAGCAGTCGCAGCAGCTGGTGCAATCAATGGCGGTGTTTAAGGTCAGCCCAGCCTGACAGGCTGCTTAAAGACGGGAAATAAAAAGGGCGATCGTCAGATCGCCCTTTTTTTATCTGGCTCGCAGGAGGCGTTACGCGTCCGGGAATTCGCGCAGGAAACGTTCCTGATCTTCCACCATCGCGGTATTACCGACGAAGAACGGTGAACGCTCGTGCAGGGTTTCCGGGGTCAGATCCAGAATACGGTTTTTACCGTCGCTGGCTTTACCGCCGGCCTGCTCGGCCAGGAAGGCCATCGGGTTGCACTCATACAGCAGGCGCAGCTTGCCTTTCGGGTGGCTGGCGGTGCTTGGGTAGAGGTAGATGCCGCCTTTCAGCAGGTTGCGGTGGAAATCTGCAACCAGAGAACCGATGTAACGTGAGGTATACGGACGATGCGTGGCAACGTCTTCTTCCTGACAGAACTTCAGGTATTTCTTCACGCCCTGAGGGAAACGGATGTAGTTTCCTTCGTTAATGGAGTAGGTGTAGCCCGCTTCCGGGAACTCCATTTTTTCCGCGCTAAGGCAGAATACGCCCAGTGACGGGTCGTAGGTGAAGGCGTGAACGCCACAGCCGGTGGTGTAAACCAGCATGGTGGACGAACCGTAAACCACATAACCCGCAGCAACCTGCTGGTTGCCCGGCTGCAGGAAGTCTTCTTCCGTGACTGGCGTGCCGGCTGGCGTGATACGACGGTAGATGGAGAAGATGGTGCCCACAGAGACGTTAACGTCGATGTTTGACGAGCCATCCAGCGGATCCATCAGCACCACGTACTTGCCGTTCTCGACACCTTCGAAGATCACGATCTCATCTTCTTCTTCGGAGGCGATACCGGCAACGATCCCGCGCGCTTTCAATGCTGCTTTGAGTTTTTCATTGGCAAACAGATCGAGCTTCATCTGCTGCTCGCCCTGAATGTTCTCTACGCCGGAGGCGCCGAGAATATCCACCAGACCGGCTTTGTTGATATCACGGTGGATAATCTTCGCGCCCAGTTTGATGGCTGAAATCAGCGCCGTCAGTTCACCTGTGGCGTGAGGAAAGTCGTGTTGCTTCTCGACGATGAATTCGCCTAACGTTTTCATAACACTATCCCTGAATCTGCGGTTGAACAGCAGCCTGATTTACAAACTGCCAACGTATGCGTAAGCAGTCTAGCCGATTGGACACTAAAGAACATAGGGCAAATCCGTTTCTTCCTCGCGATGAGGACGCTACACTGTGCGCCGGACTTTCCTGTTAACGGAACATTTTATGCGTATTCATATCCTCGGTATCTGTGGCACCTTCATGGGTGGCCTGGCCGTACTGGCCCGGGCACTGGGCCATGAAGTGACGGGTTCAGATGCGAACGTTTATCCGCCGATGAGCACGCTGCTTGAAAAACAAGGTATTGATTTAATTCAGGGTTATGATGCTTCCCAGCTCGATCCTGCACCGGATTTAGTGATCATCGGTAATGCGATGACGCGCGGAAATGCCTGTGTTGAAGCGGTACTCGAGCGCAACATTCCTTACCTCTCAGGCCCGCAATGGCTGCATGATTTCGTGCTGCGTGACCGTTGGGTCATTGCGGTGGCCGGAACCCATGGAAAAACCACCACGGCGGGGATGGCGGCATGGATTTTACAGGCGTGCGGCCTCGAACCGGGCTTCGTGATCGGGGGCGTGCCGGGAAACTTCGATGTCTCGGCAACTTTAGGAAAAAGCCCATTCTTCGTGATTGAAGCCGACGAATATGACTGCGCCTTCTTCGACAAGCGTTCCAAATTCGTGCATTACTGCCCGCGCACGCTGATCCTCAACAACCTTGAGTTTGATCACGCGGATATTTTTGACGATCTGAAAGCGATCCAGCGCCAGTTCCACCATCTGGTGCGGATCGTCCCAGGCCAGGGCAAAATCCTGATGCCGGATCACGACGTCAACATCAAGCAGGTGATGGCGATGGGCTGCTGGAGCGAACAGGAAACCGTTGGCGACTCCGGTCACTGGCAGGCGAAAAAGCTGACGCCGGACGCCTCACGTTGGGAAGTCTGGCTGGACGGTGAGCGCGTGGCGGAAGTGAACTGGGCGCTGGTGGGCGAACACAACATGCATAACGGCATGATGGCGATCGCCGCCGCACGTCACGTCGGCATTAAACCGGAGGATGCCGGTCTGGCGCTGAACGACTTTATCAACGCCCGTCGCCGCCTGGAACTGCGCGGTGAAGCCAACGGCGTCAAAGTCTATGACGACTTTGCCCATCACCCAACGGCGATCCTCGCTACCATGACCGCCTTACGCAGCAAGGTTGGCGGCACCGCCCGTATTCTGGCCGTACTGGAACCGCGTTCTAATACCATGAAAATGGGCATCAGTAAGGACGACCTGGCGCCGGCGCTGGCGCGTGCGGATGAAGTGTTTCTGCTGCAGCCGCACCATATTCCGTGGCAGGTTTCAGAAGTGGCCGAAGCCTGCTCGCAGCCGGCGCACTGGAGCCCGGATGTGGATGTGCTGGTTGAGATGATTGTGAAAGTGGCGCAGCCGGGCGACACCATTCTGGTGATGAGCAACGGTGGCTTTGGTGGCATTCATCAGAAGCTGCTGGACAGACTGGCGAAGTAATCAGGCGAAAACCCTGGCAGGAAAGTCTCTTGCCAGAGTTCAGAAGCGCAACAAAAGGGCGGAACGGTTTCCGCCCGGTTTATTTGGCTTCGGCAAGCTCACGCAGATACTGGAAGATCTGGCGGAAGGCTTTTGGCGGTTTATTAGCGGCTTTCTCTTTCTGCGCATTGCGGATCATCGCACGCAGCTGCTGACGGTCGGCCTCGGGATAGAGCGCCAGCACGTCCGGCACCACCTCATCGCCTTCGGCAACCAGACGATCGCGCAGCACTTCCAGCTTATGGAACAGCGCAACCTGCTGGTTGTGACGGTTCTTCAGCTTATCCAGCGCCAGGCGGATCGGCTCTTCATCGCGGGAGCGCAGCATTTTACCGATCAGCTGAAGCTGACGGCGACGCGCTTCTTTCTTGATCTTCTGAGCCAGCTCAATGGCGGTGCGCAGGTCTTCATCCAGCGGGATTTTATCCAGCGAGTTTTTGCTCAGTTCCATCAATTCTAAACCCAGGCGCTTAAGCTCCTCGGCGTCACGTTTGATTTCACTTTTACTGACCCAGATAATCTCTTCGTCTTCTTCTTCTTTGTCATCTGGTACATCATCAAGCCAGTCGTCAGGCTGTTTGGTCATTGGGGGCTCCCTAAAAAAGAGGCTCATGCTATCAGGTTACGTGGCTACTGCGAAATTGTTCTCTGAGTCTGTTAGACTCAAATGAACCTTAATCACTAAAGAGTCAGGCAATCTGGCGTTTTACCCGCTCCAGAAAAGCCCTCTGTTAATTATATGGTAGGTCGATGAAATTACTCTCCCAAGTTGCAGAACAGCGTAAAACCCTCGAACAGGCGGTAGCAACAGCACTCGAACTGGCAAAAGTCAGCACCGATGGAGCGGAAGTCGCCGTGACCAAAACCACCGGCATCAGCGTCAGCACGCGCTTTGGCGAAGTGGAAAACGTAGAATTCAACAGCGATGGTGCCCTTGGCATCACCGTCTATCATCAGAACCGCAAGGGCAGCGCGTCCTCTACCGATCTTAGCCCGGATGCGATTAAGCGCACCGTGCAGGCCGCCATCGATATCGCCAAATTCACCACCGCGGATCCGTTTGCCGGTCCGGCGGATCGTGAGCTGCTGGCCTTCGATGCGCCGGATCTCGATCTGTTCCATCCGACCGATCTCGATCCGGATCGGGCGATCGAAATGGCGGCCCGCGCAGAGCAGGCCGCGCTGAAGGCCGACAAGCGCATCACCAACACCGAAGGCGGCAGCTTTAACAGCCATATCGGCATGAAGGTGTTCGGTAACAGCCACGGCATGATCCAGGGATACTCCTCCAGCCGCCACTCGATCTCCAGCAGCGTGATTGCTGAAGCCAATGGCGATATGGAACGCGATTATGCCTATACCATTGGCCGCGCGATTGAAGATTTGAAATCCCCGGAGTGGGTCGGTGAAGAGTGCGCCCGTCGCACCCTGTCCCGTCTTTCTCCGCGCAAGCTGTCCACCATGAAAGCACCGGTGCTGTTTGCTGCGGAAGTGGCCACCGGCCTGTTTGGTCACCTTGTGGGGGCCATCAGCGGCGGCAGCGTCTACCGCAAATCCACCTTCCTGCTCGATTCGATGGGCCAGCAGATCCTGCCGGAGTGGCTGACCATTCAGGAACAGCCGCATCTGCTGAAAGGGCTGGCCTCGACGCCGTTCGACAGCGAAGGCGTGCGCACCCAGCAGCGTGACATCGTCAAAGATGGCGTGCTGCAAACCTGGCTGTTAACCAGCTACTCGGCGCGCAAACTGGGGCTGCAAAGCACCGGTCACGCCGGCGGCATCCATAACTGGCGCATCGCCGGTCAGGGCGACAGCTTCGATCAGCTGCTGAAGAAAATGGGCACCGGCCTGGTGGTCACCGAGCTTATGGGGCAGGGCGTGAGCGGCATGACCGGCGATTATTCTCGCGGGGCGGCTGGCTTCTGGGTTGAAAACGGCGAGATTCAGTATCCGGTCAGCGAAGTGACCATAGCGGGCAACCTCAAAGACATGTGGATGAACATGGTCACCGTCGGCAGCGATATTGAACTGCGCAGTAACATCCAGTGTGGATCGGTGCTGCTGCCAGAAATGAAAATCGCCGGGCAGTAATTTCGTCATTTTTGCGTATTATTATGGGGTGGCCTTTGGGTCACCCTTTTTTGTCGTGCTTTTCAAATAAAAATTGTCTTACTTCTCATATAACAAGAAGGAAATGAGCAATGCGTAGAGCCTTATTAGCCGTGATGACCGCCTCCCTGTTATTCTCCAGCGTGTCGGCGATGGCCAGCCTGGAAGACGATATGGATACCCTGAATGCAGGTTTACATACCGTCAGTAAAACCGACGATGTCGGTGAGTTTAAAAAAGCCCTGACCAGCATGCGCGGTGCGGCGGAAGATGCCAAAACGCAAACCCCGGATAAGCTGAAAGGCAAACCTGCGGACAGTGCCGAAATCAAAGATTACCACGCGGGCCTCGACACGCTGATTGGTCAGATTGACAGCAGCATGAAGCTGGCCGACGCCGGCGATCTGGCCGGTGCGAAAGCGGAAGCGAAGAAATTTACCGCCACCCGCAATGAGAACCACAAAAAGTTTCGTTAATTTCCCGGGCTCTCAGGAGCCCATTTATTTACGCCGTGACTGCACGCCTGTAAATAACGCCTTTTATCCTGCCGATATTCTCCCGCATCGCGCCATTTTCCTTCTGAACGATGGCTGAAATATCCCTGAGATAAGTTTTTCCTATATCACTGACCTCTTCAGACGCATTTTTCGCTGCAAAAAATTCCCGTCAATGCATTGGCTTAGCGAATATCAGCCCTGTTCTGTGACTTTCCTCTCATTTCCTCCTCTTTTATGCATGAATTAACGATTCTGTGGCACAAGCCACACCGCTCGGTGCTATTTCCACTTCGAAGTGGAAAAAGTCGGTCTACACAGTTGCCTGCCGGAGGACTAATTTGTTTGTAACGCGAATAAACCCCGTTTCAGGCCAGAGTCCGAGCGGAACATGAGGAGCAGAGAGTGAATAATGGAGCGGTATCCGTGAGCACGACCGACGACGATCAGGCTATTCAGGCGCTGGCAGGCAAAGTGATGGCGCAGATTGCCGACCTCTTTGCGGCAAAAGCTATCGTCCCTAACGCTGTACAGCAGCAGATGCTGGCGTCGCATGTTAAGGCCATGGCGCTGCGCTCACTGACCGGCGAGCCGCTGCCTGAAGTGGAAGAGGAGCTGTTTGAAGATATCTCCCCGGAATCCATGGCTCTGGCGCAACAGGTGGTCGATCTGTTTGGCAATTTGCCAAAAGAAGAGGCCTGGCTGCTCTCCGTCCACTTTGAAGTGGCGAAAGAAAACGACTAATCCCGCAGGGCCTGCCAGCCAGGTCCGGTAAAAATTCAACATTGAGGAATTCACCATGTCACAAGTCATCGTAGTAATCGGCGATCGTTTAGGTAAAGGCCAGAAAGTGGCGGCAGGCGTTGAGAAAGCGGGCGGGAAAGCCGTGGTTGTGCCTGGCGTGGCGGCAGATATGAAGCTGGGCGACGTGATGAAAGCGGAAGGCGCCTCTTTCGGCATCTCCTTCTGCGGCAGCGGCGGCGCGGGTGCGATCACCGCACAGAACAAATATGGCTACAAGGCGAAGCACGGTATGCGTTCCGTCGACGAAGGCGTTACCGCCATCAACGAAGGTGCCACCGTACTGGGCTTCGGCTTTATGGACAAAGAAGAGTTGGGCGAGCGTCTGGTTCAGGCGTGGAACAAGAAGCACGGTAGCTGATCGATGAAGGAACAATTCACTACCACGGTGAACGTCAGCGGCAAAGGCGACAGCAAAGAGCGCGCCTTTGCCGATGCGCTAAGCCGGGTTCAGAACTCCGTGCTGAAATCGACCAACAAGGTTCTGCTGCGGATTGAACCAGAGGATGTGAAGGTGGTTCAGGCCCGGGAGAGTGTCAGGCAGGAGAAGTTTTTGTTCTTCTTTCTGGCAAGACAACGGCGGAGTTACAGCGTCGAGCTGGATATTACCGTCAACGTAACGGTGATCGACACTGACAAAGTCAGTTTCGTTTCGCAATAAAGCACTGCCTGTAAGGGCAGCAATAACCTGATTTAAAAACGTTGGCGAAAGCCTGAAAGGAAGACTGATGTTTTTAATTATTCTCTTTAAGTCACTTATTATCGGCGGTCTTGTCGGTGTGGGCGTTGGCGCCGGTGCGGCGCGCATGTTCCACGCGCCAACAACGCAGGGGATGGGGGCATTTCGTACGCTGGGTGAACTGAATTCCTGTGAAGGCGATCCTGCTTCTCACTTCTCCTTTGGCCTGGGCTTCTTCTTCAACGCCTGGGCATCGTCGGTTGCAGCCGGTTCTTTCACCCAGGACGTTGACCACCGCATCATCCCACACTGGGGCGCGGCGGCACTGATGGTGAAAAACCGCAACGTGGCAGAAACCCTGCACGACCCGAAAAAAATGGCGATTGCCTGCGGCATCATCGGCATGATCGTGGTGGCCTTCCTCAACTCTACCGCCTCAGCGGTGCCGGCCGCGCTGCAGGTGACCGCAGTGAAAGTGCTGGTGCCTGCGGCTAACCTGCTGGTGAACACCGTGATGCCGGTGATCTTCTGGCTGGCGGCGATCGATGCCGGCAAAAAATCGGGCTTCTGGGCCACCATCTTCGGCGGCCTGGCGCAGCTGATCATGGGTAACGCCGTCCCTGGCCTGGTGCTGGGTATCCTGATCGGTAAAGGCGTCGAAGAAGCCGGCTGGAACAAAGTCACCAAGGTGATGATGGCGGCGATTGTGCTGCTGTTCGTGCTGAGCGGCTTCTTCCGCGGCTTCGATATGAAAGTGCTGCAGTCCTTCCAACTGGGCGTCCCAGGCTGGCTGGATATGATCCACAACTCCCTGAGCGGCAAATAAGAGGAACGGTCAATGGAAGAGTCAAAAAGCGGTTTCTGGTATGCCGACTGGTCTTTCCCGATTTTCGTCGGGTTGCTGTCAGCCGGGGTGTTTGCGGGAACGCACATGTACTACACCTATGGCCTGGGCGCGTTTAACGAAGTGGCCTTCGTTTCAATGCTGCGTTCCGGCATGGAAACCGGCGTGTATGGCGCGGTAGCGGCCTTCGGTGCCAGCTTCCTGTTTGCCCGCATCATTGAAGGTTCGCTGGTCGGGATCCTCGATATCGGCGGTGCCATTCAGACCGGCGTCGGCCTCGGCGTGCCGGCGCTGCTGCTGGGTGCCGGGATCGTCTATCCGGTCGCCAACTTTGCCGCCTCGCTGGTGACAGGCCTGGTGATTGGCGTGGCGATTGGCTACCTGATTATCCTCGCGCGTAAGTTCACCATCAACAACAGCGACTCCACTTACGGTGCCGACGTGATGATGGGCGCGGGTAACTCCTCAGGTCGTTTCCTTGGGCCGCTGATCATCCTGTCGGCAATGACCGCATCGATTCCAATCGGTCTGGGTTCGCTGGTCGGCGCACTGTTGTTCTATCTCTGGAACAAACCGATTACCGGTGGCGCGATCCTCGGCGCCATGCTGCTGGGTGCGATTTTCCCGGTCGCGCTCTGATGTAACGGCGGTTTACCCATCTCGGGTAAACCGCTTAATCGGATGTCATCCCATCCGGTGCAAGAAGGAGTTTGTTATGTATGACCTGATTATTCGCCGTGCACGCCTTGCCGATGGCAGCGTGACGGATATCGCCCTGCAGGACGGCAAAATCGCCGCGCTGGGGGAGGTGACGGGCACGGCCACTGCCGAGCGCGATCTGGCCGGACGTTACTGGCTGAGCGCAGGCTGGATTGATTCCCACGTTCACTGCTACCCGAAATCCCCGATTTATCATGACGAAGCGGATCGCATTGGCGTTGATACCGGCGTCACCACCGTCGTCGATGCCGGCAGCACCGGCGCTGACGATGTTGACGAGTTTTACCGCCTGACCCGCAGCGCCAATACCCAGGTGTATGCCTTGCTGAACATTGCCCGCACCGGGATTGTGACGCAAAACGAACTGGCCGATATGACCCAGATTGATAAGGTTGGCGTGCGCGATGCGGTGCAGCGTTTACCGGCCTTCATCATCGGTATTAAGGCGCGTATGAGCAGCAGCGTGGTCGGTGCCAACGGCATCAAACCCTTGCTCCGCGCCAAAGAGATCCAGCATGAGATTGGCGATCTGCCGCTGATGGTGCATATCGGCAACAATCCGCCCGATCTGGATGAAATCGCCGATCTGCTGACCCGTGGCGACATCATCACCCACTGCTACAACGGCAAGCCAAACCGCATCCTGACCCCGGCGGGCGAGCTGCGTGCGTCGGTCAGCCGCGCCATCCATCGCGGCGTGCGTCTGGATGTCGGTCACGGCAGCGCCAGCTTCAGCTTTGACGTGGCCCGCGTGGCGATTGCACGCGGCATTTTGCCGCACAGCATCAGCTCCGATATCTATTGCCGCAACCGCCTGAACGGCCCGGTGTATACCCTGGCCCACGTGATGTCCAAATTCTTTAACGTCGGCATGACCCTGCCGCAGATTATCGACTGTGTGACCGTTAACGCGGCGGAAGGCCTGCGTCTGCACAGTAAAGGGCGGCTGGAAGTGGGAAGGGATGCCGACCTGACTATTTTTGACGTCAAAGAGGAAACTTGCCTGTTTACCGACTCCGAAGGGCAGTCAGTTTCGGGTGAGAAGCAGCTGGTACCACTGGCCGCCGTTGTTGGCGGTCAGTGGTTCATTACCGACGAAGGGAAAAAGAATCATGTCTTCGATTTATGAAAAATACGGCTTAAAGCAGGTCATTAACGCCTCTGGCCGCATGACTATCCTCGGAGTGTCTACGCCCAGTGCCGACGTGGTTGAGACCGTCAACTATGGCCTGAATCACTATTTCGAAATGAAAGACCTGGTGAACAAAACCGGGGCTTACATTGCCAACCTGCTCGGCTGTGAAGATGCCGTGGTGGTCTCCTGCGCCTCTGCCGGCATCGCGCAGTCCGTGGCAGCAGTGATCGTGAAAGACGATGACTGGCTGCTGGAAAACCTGCACGCCACGCCGCTGATTGTGCCGCACGACATCGTGGTGCCGAAGGGCCATAACGTCAATTTCGGTGCGCCGGTGGGCACCATGGTGGCGATGGGCGGTGGACGCCTGGTGGAAGCGGGCTGGGCGAACGAATGCTCCGCCGATCAGCTTTCTGCGGCGATCACGCCACAGACCGCGGCCATTATGTATATCAAGTCTCACCACTGCGTGCAGAAGAGCCATCTGAGCGTTGAGCAGGCAGCCGTCGTCGCCCGTAAACACGGGGTTCCGCTGATTGTGGATGCCGCCGCCGAAGAAGATTTGCAGTGCTACTACCAGTACGGTGCCGATCTGGTGATTTACAGCGGTGCGAAAGCGATTGAAGGGCCAACCAGCGGGCTGGTGATGGGCCGTAAGCAGTACGTTGAGTGGGTTAAACGCCAGTCGATGGGGATCGGCCGCGCGATGAAGGTCGGCAAAGAGGGCATTCTTGGCCTGACCCAGGCGATTGAAAACTATCTGGTCAACGAGAAAGTCTCGGGTGCGCAGATGGTGGAAAAAATGACGCCGTTTATCAACAGCCTGAACTCGCTGAATGGCATCACTTCGCGCGTGGTCTGGGATGCGGCGGGCCGTGATATCGCCCGTACCGAAATTCATTTCGATGAGGCGGTGATTGGCCACACCACCGGCGAGCTGGTGCAGGCGCTGAAAACCGGCGTCATCGCCATCTACTTCCGCGGCTATAAGGCCAACGAAGGCATCGTCGAAGTGGATGTGCGCAGCGTCTCGCCAGAGCAGCTCAACACCATCTATCTGTGCATTAAAGCCCTATTAGCAGGAGAGAAATAAGCATGACGCTGACCCCGAAATTTTATAAAGACCGCGTATGTCTGAACGTGCTGGCCGGTTCGAAAGAGAATGCCCGTGAGATCTGGCAGGCGGCGGAAGGCCATGTGCTGGTGGGCGTACTGTCCAAAAACTACGACAGCGTGGCCAGCGCGGTGAGCGATATGCGTGAGTACGCGGCGCTGATCGATAACGCGCTGTCGGTGGGGCTGGGTGCCGGCGATCCGAACCAGTCGGCGATGGTCAGCGCCATCTCCGCTGAGATCCAGCCGCAGCACGTGAATCAGGTATTCACCGGGGCCGCCACCAGCCGCGCCTTGCTGGGACAGGATCAGACCGTGGTCAACGCGCTGATCTCGCCCACCGGCAAGGTCGGCTTGGTTAAAATCTCCACCGGCCCGCTGAGTTCCAAAGCCGCCGATGCGATTGTCCCGGTAGAAACCGCCATCGCCCTGCTGAAAGATATGGGTGCCAGCTCGGTGAAATACTTCCCGATGGGCGGCCTGAAATCGATCGACGAATTCAAGGCGGTTGCTAAAGCCTGTGCAGAACAGGACTTCTGGCTGGAGCCGACCGGCGGCATCGATCTGGAGAACTACGAAGCGATCCTGCAGATCGCGCTGGATGCCGGCGTACCGAAGATCATTCCGCATATTTACAGCTCAATCATCGATAAAGAGAGCGGTAATACCCGTCCGGCCGATGTCAGCACGCTGCTGGCGATGACCAAAAAGTTGGTCGGTTAAGTGCTCACGGCGGGCGTTCTGCCCGCCGCTTCTGTAGTCCCCTGACATTTCTTTGCGAGGAACACCATGCGTAACTGGTCTTTGATCTCTGCCGTGTCTGTCGCGTTGATGGCGACGGTTCCCCTGGTGGCACAGGCGCAGTTTGCCTGGGTCGGCACCTATAATCCCAATGGTGAAGGCCTTTACCGCTTCCAGGTTAACCCGGCCGACGGCGCGCTGAGTGGCAAAACGCTGGTCAGCCAGCTGGCCAATCCGGCGCAGCTGACGGCGGATGCCAAAGGCAAGACGCTGTATGTTGCCAGCGAGAGCGAGAAGGGCGTGGTGGTGGCGTATGCCATTGCCGCAGATGGCAGTCTGAGCAAGCTGAATGAAGTCAGTACCCACGGTGCAGGACCGGTTTACCTGTCGCTGACGCCAGACGGTAAATTCCTGCTGGTCGCCAACTACGTCAGCGGCAGCAAAGCGGTGCTGCCGGTGCTGGCCGATGGTCGCCTGGCGGAGGCCAGCGACACGCAGCAGGATCAGGGACCGGCAGGCGCCGCGAAACCGGCAGCCGCCGTTGAGGGCAGCTTTGCGGTCAGCGATCATAACGGCCCGCATGCCCATATGATCGCCACCGATCTGAGCGGTAAGTTTGTCTTCTCCACCGATCTGGGGCTGGATCGTATCTATCAGTACCGACTCAGTGCCGATGGCAAGCTGCAGCCGAATACGCCGGCCTGGATCCCGGCTTCGTCAGCCGGTGCCGGACCCCGCCACTTTGTCTTCCATCCCGACGGTCATTCGGTTTATTTGATCAACGAAGAAGCCTCGACGCTGACTCACTATCTGCTGAACCGCAAAACGGGTACGCTTAGCGAAGCGGCGACCGTCCCGGCGCTGCCTGCGGGCTACAAGGGCACCAGCTTTGCCGCTGGCCTTGTGATCGATAAGGCCGGGAAAAACCTCTATGTCGCCAATCGCCTGCATAACAGCATTGCGCATTTCGCCATCGAGGCCAACGGCACGCTGACGCAGAAAGACGATGTCTGGACGCGCGGCGATTACACGCGCACCTTGACGCTGTCTCCAGATGGTAAGACTCTGTATGCCATGAATCAGCGCAGCGATAACATCACCCGTTTCAAGGTGGATCCCGCGAATGGCGCCCTGTCGTTTACCAACGACTACACCGCGGTTGGGGCTCCGTCTCAACTGGTGTTAACGCCGTAATTATTCAGGGGCCGACGCTGTTCGGCCCTCTGCTTCCGCCCCGCAATCACAGGATAAAGAGTGAGATTCCCAAACCAACGCCTTGCCCAACTGTTCGATCTGCTTCAAAACGAGACGTTGCCTCAGGATGAACTGGCGCGACGTTTTGACGTTTCCACCCGCACCGTCCGCACCGATATCACCACCCTGAATGAGCTGCTGGCCGATCACGGCGTCCGTCTGGTGTTAAACCGTGGCGAGGGCTATCAGCTGAAAGTGGATGATGAGGCGCTTTACCGCCAGCTGCAGGATCAGTCACCGTCACATCTCCGCGTGCCGCGCACCTCCGCCGCCCGCGTACACTATCTGTTAACCCGTTTTCTCACTTCAGCTTTTTCCCTGAAGCTGGAAGATCTGGCTGATGAGTGGTTTGTCAGCCGCGCCACGCTACAAAGTGATATGGCTGAAGTGAGAGAGTGGCTGGGGCGTTACCAGCTGGCGATTGAAACCAAGCCGCGTTACGGCATGAAGCTGTTTGGCAGCGAAGTGGCGATGCGTACCTGCCTGACCGATCTGCTGTATAAAATCGCCCAGGAAGACAGCGAAGATCCGTTGTTGAATCTGGAAGCGCTGAACAGCGGCATGTTAGGCACGCTGCAGCCGTTGCTGCATCAGTGCTTCAGCCGCTTCCATATCCGCATGACCGATGACAGCGAGTTCTATCTGCGGCTGTATTGCGCGGTCGCGGTCAGGCGCATCAGCGAAGGCTATCCGCTGTCTGATTTCAGCGCGGAAGACGTCGATGAAGACGTGCGCGATGCGGCGCGGCATATCATCAACCTGATGCGGCCAATCACCGGCAAGGCGATCTCGCCGTCGGAAGAGGCCTACCTGCGGGTGAATATCGCGGCACGGCGCGTCGAGGAGATTGCGCCCAGCGCCATCAGCCCGGATGACGGCGAGGCGCTGGTGGATTACATCCTCAGCTACATCAACAGCCACTACAATTTCAACCTGCAGAACGATCCCCAACTCCGCGCTGACCTGCTGACGCATATCAAAACCATGATCACCCGCGTTCGCTATCAGATAAATATTCCCAACCCGCTGCTGGCCAATATCAAACAGCATTACCCGATGGCGTATGACGTCACGCTGGCTGCGGTCTCCAGCTGGGGCAAGTACACGCCTTATGTGATCAGCGAAAACGAGATTGGCTTCCTGGTGCTGCATATCGGCGTCGGTCTGGAGCGGCATTACAACGTCGGCTATCAGCGGCATCCGCAGATCCTGCTGGTTTGCGACACCGGCAATTCGACGGTGCGGATGATCCAGGCGATGCTGACGCGGAAATATCCGCAAATCGTCCTCAGTCATATCGTCTCGCTGCGGGAGTACGAGCAGAAGCAGAGCATCGAGGAAGATTTTGTCATTTCTACCGCGCGGCTGACCGAGAAAGATAAGCCGGTGGTGGTGATGTCGCCGTTCCCGACGGATTACCAGCTGGAGCAGATTGGTAAGCTGGTGCTGGTGGATCGTACCCGGCCCTATATGCTGGAAAAATACTTCGATGCCAGCCACTTCCGCATCATCGACCAGCCGATGACCCAGGCCGAACTGTTCCAGAGCCTGTGCCAACAGCTGGAGCAGGAAGGGGTGGTCGACAGCGATTTCTGGCCGTCGGTGGAAGAGCGTGAAGCGATCGTCAGCACCATGCTGGGCGAGGGCATCGCGCTGCCGCACTCCCTTGGCCTGCTGGCGAAGAAAACCGTGGTGTACACCGTGCTGGCCCCACAGGGCATTGCCTGGGGAGAAGAGACCGCCCACGTCATTTTTCTGCTGGCGATCAGCAAAACGGAATACGAAGAGGCAATGGCGATCTACGATCTGTTCGTCACTTTTATGCGCGAAAGGGCGATGACCCGGCTGCGGGACAGTGGCGATTTTGCCAGTTTTAAAGCGGTGGCGATGGACTGTTTAAGTCGGTTGTAGCGGCAAGGAAGGCAGGAATAAAGTCCGCCCGTGCAGAGGGTTGCACGGGCGGTTAGCGCTTACTTCAGAATAGTAAAGGCGGTGGTGACGTGCTTCACGCCGCTCACCCGGCTGGCAATATCAGCCGCGCTTTTCGCTTCAGTATCGGTCACCAGCCCCAGCAGGAACACTTCGCCGTTCTCGGTGGTCACCTTCACATTGGACGATTTCACCTGGTCGCTGGACAGCAACTGCGAGCGCACCTTGGTGGTGATCCAGGTATCCGAAGAGGCGGTGCCGAAGCTGGCTTTGTCGCCGGTACGGATTTCGTTATACACCTCATTCGCGCCGTCGACACCCATGGTGATCTGCTTCGCACGGCTGGCGATATCCGCCGTTGGCGACTGGCCGGTCAGCAGGACTTTGCCCTGATAGGCCGTGGCGACGATATGGGCGTCATTTTTAATCTGCTGGTCTTTGCCAAGCGCATTGCTGACGCGCAGCTCGAGCGTGCTGTCGTCAACCTGGGTCCCAACGGTACGTGGGTCAGTGGCGGATTTGGTCGCTACCGCTGCACTGCCAATCACCGCAGCCACACAGCCCTGTAACATCAGCGCGGTCAGTACCACGGCCAGAGTTGGTAATACCTTCATTTAAGCTCCTTTAAACGTCCTGGTGGGGAAACAAGGTGTTATCGATTAAATCGCACAGGCAATTCACGGTTAACATGTGCATTTCCTGAATCCTCGCGCTTCGGTGCGAGGGGATGCGAATTTCCACATCCTGTGGTCCCAGTAAACCGGCGAGCTCGCCGCCGTCATAACCGGTAAGCGCGATGATGGTCATGTCGCGCGTTACCGCTGCTTCTACGGCCTTCACAATATCACGGCTGTTGCCGCGGGTTGAGATGGCCAGCAGAATGTCGCCCGCCTGGCCCAACGCCCGGACCTGTTTGGCGTAAATCTCTTCGTGCAGACGATCGTTACCGATGGCCGTCAGCAGCACGTTATCCGCACTCAGCGCGATCGCCGGCAGGCTTGGCCGCTCCGTTTCATAACGGTTGATCATGCTGGCGGCAAAATGCTGGGCATTGGCGCTTGAGGTTCCATTGCCACAGCTCAGAATTTTGTTGCCGTTCAACAGCGACTGAACCATGGTCATCGCTGCATTGGAGATGGCATCCGGAAGCGCTTCTGCCGCGGCAATCTGCGTCTGAATACTTTCGGTAAAACATACTTTTATTCTTTCCAGCACTTCATTCACCTGGTCAGTCGTTGGTGGAGTGTCTACTCCACCGAAAAGGCATTGGGTAACCAGTCAACCTGGGTGCCGGTTATCGCAATCACATCAAAACGGCAGTCTGCGCTATCCAGGCTGCTGTTGCGTCCCCGAAGCCACACCGCTGCGGCGCGCAGCAGCTTACGCTGCTTGCTGCGGGTCACGCTGGCGGCGGCGCCACCAAACGCATCGCTACGACGATACCGCACCTCGACAAACACCCACGTCAGCCGGTCGCGCATAATCAGGTCAATTTCCCCGACGCGATAGCGGACGTTGGCCGCCACAAAGGTTAACCCTGCATGCTCCAGCAGGCGGCGGGCCTGAAGCTCATAGCCCGCCCCCGTTTGCTGGCGACTCAGTTTGCCGGAACGATTTGCCCCTGGCGATACTGGTTCCATGTCAACTTCCTGTTGATAACACAGTCCTGAGTTGCGCTCAGGTTGCCGGTTTCCCCTTTCACCTGGAAGCCTGGCAGCTGGCGCATTTCGTTAAAGTGGTTTGCCAGTGTCCAGGCATCCACGCCCATGGCATACAAACGAACCAACGAGTAATCGTTGTTGAAGTTTTTAGCGGCCTGCTGCAGCAGGGCCGGGTTTGAACCGGACAGCAGCGGCGCATCGCTGAACTGCAGACCTTCCATCTCCAGACGGTAGTCCGGGCCGGAACCGGCCTGGAAGCTGCGGGAGCTGGCATACATCTGCACCATGCTGCGGCTGCTGACGCGCATAGAGATCATCGGTTTGATCAGCGCCATTTCACCTTCGGTGGCCACAATGTAGACCGCGTCGACGCTGCCGCCATTGCCCGACGTTGCCGCCACTGGCTCGGGCTGCGTCGGTGCCGGAATGGTCAGCCCGGCAATGGTCACACCCTGCGGCTGAGCCGGTTCGGTGGTAATTGGCGTGCCGGTCAGTTGCAGGCCTGCACCGCTGTTGATGCCCTGCTTCAGTTCACCGGTCGAGCCAAACTGCTGTTGCAGTACGGTGCTGCCGCCCAGCTTCTGCCATTCGGTGGCGAACGCCTTGCTGACGCGGTCACCCAGCGAGCTGCGTGGCACCATCAGCAGTGGCGAGCGCTTGCCCTGATCCCACATATGATGAGCGGCATCACGGGCTTCGTCTTCAGGAGAAAGCGCAAAGTAGCAAAGATTCGGATGGTTCTGTACCGACTCCGGCTCGTTCAGCGCAAGGATATTCAGCGGGGTTTGCAGTGAAGAGAGCTTCTCGACGTTGCTTTTGATCAACGGGCCGACCACCAGCGTGGCGCCATCTTTCTGTGCCTGCGCCAGCACCTGGTCAATCGGCTGGGTGCTGGTGTCATACACCTGGACCTGAGTTGCGCTCGACGGTGGCGCGGTTTGCGCGACGTTGCCGGACTGAGCAGCAGGCTGCGCCTGAGCGGCATTGGCGTCTGGCGTCGCACTGGCGTTCTGATTAGCTTCCACTGGCGCTGCGGATGGGCTGACCGCCGCGGCCGGATCGGCTGGATTGGTCGCCGCCGCCGGCTGTGCGCTGCCATCGGCGGCGGGTGTGCTGGCCGCGGCAGGTGCCGGGGCGGCCGCCTGGGTCAGCACGCCGTTTTTCGCGTCGTTAAAGCCTTTCTGAATGGCGTTGGCAAAGATCTGCGCCTGACCGCTTAATGGCAGCAGCAGGGCAATTTTACCGGTGGTCGACTGCTGGAAGTTCTGCACCTGGCTCAACGCCGTTGGCAGCATTTTCGCCGCCGGGTTAACCGGGTAGCGGGTCTGCCAGTCCTTCAGACCGGCTTTCAGCATGTCGGGATCGTTGCTGTTGGCCTTATACACGCTCAGCAAATCCAGCCAGCCTTGCAGCGTATTCTCGTCAGCGTTGATCACCATGTTGCTGACCTGAGCAGGCGACATCTGCACCAGCGTCTGCCAGGTGGCATCAATGTTCTTCTGTTTGTCGGCCGGATTGGTCAACAACGGCTCTTGCGCGATGTATGCACGCAGCACGTCCAGCGAAGGACGACCCTGGTTCGCGGCAATCTGCAGCTGGTAGTAACGGGCCTGCTGCTCTTTCGATAACGCGCTAACATCAACCTGTTTTAACAGGCCCGCCGCGCCATTCACGTCCTGCTGAGTCAGCTTAACCTGCGTCTGTAACAGCAGCGCTTCCTGACGTTGGGTATCGTTTAACGTCTGCGGCAGACTGGAAAGCTGGTCGTTGGCCTGAGGGAACTTCCCTTCGTTGAGCAGCGCTTTGATTGCGAGTAATTGCCAGTCAACCTTGTTATCATCTGAACTTTGCTGCATTTGCTGCAGATAATAGTCAGAGGTGCCTGTAGCTGCGCCTTGCACATTCGCCTCTGGCGTTTGCGGACCCTGGCTTGAACACCCCGCAAAGAACAGGGCGGCCAGTAGAACAGGCATGCAGCGTCCTGCTTTGTTATGAATGACTTTCGAAGGAAGCATACTGTATCCAGTGATGTTTTTTTCAAGATGCTCAATATTAAATCGGCAATTCGGATCACACAATGAAACAACGCGATGATATTTCTGCCAGCACGCTCTATATCGTTCCAACCCCGATCGGTAATCTGGGCGATATCACCCAGCGTGCGCTGACGGTGCTTGCGGGCGTCGATCTGATCGCAGCGGAAGATACACGTCATACCGGACTGTTGCTACAACATTTCGCCATCAATGCGCGCCTGTTCGCATTGCACGATCATAACGAACAGTACAAAGCCGAAACGTTGATTGCCAAGCTGCAGGAAGGCCAAAGCATCGCCTTAGTTTCCGATGCCGGCACGCCGTTAATCAACGATCCTGGCTACCATCTGGTGCGTCGTTGCCGTGAAGCCGGTATCCGCGTCGTTCCACTGCCTGGCGCCTGCGCCGCGATCACAGCATTAAGCGCAGCGGGGTTACCGTCCGATCGATTCTGTTACGAAGGATTTCTACCGGCCAAAAGCAAAGGACGTTGCGATACGCTTCGCGAGCTGGAACAGGAACCGCGCACGCTGATCTTTTACGAATCCACCCACCGTCTGCTGGAGAGTCTACAGGATATGGTGACGGTTTGGGGACCGGATCGCTATGTTGTGCTGGCCCGCGAGATCACTAAAACCTGGGAAAGCATTCAAGGCGCGCCGGTGGGCGAGCTGCTGGCCTGGGTTCTGGAAGATGAAAACCGCCGTAAAGGCGAGATGGTATTGATTGTCGAAGGTTTCCACGCCGAGGAAGACGCGCTGCCGCCGGAAGCACTGCGCACCCTGGCGCTGTTGCAGAAGGAGCTTCCGCTGAAAAAAGCCGCGCAATTAACCGCCGAAATCCACGCTGTGAAAAAAAATGCGCTGTATAAATACGCTCTGGAGCAGCAAGAGGGGTGACAAATCGCGCGGGATCCCCTATTATCCGCGCCGAAGCTGACCAGGCAGTCGCCGCTTTGTTGCCGTCCTCCTTCGGGGGAGACAGACAGAGGGGAGGAAAGTCCGGGCTCCATAGGGCAGGGTGCCAGGTAACGCCTGGGGGGCGCAAGCCCACGACCAGTGCAACAGAGAGCAAACCGCCGATGGCCCCCCCAATAGATTTCAGGTTGCAGCAAGGCAGCAATCGCTTGAGTCCTCAGGAGCTTAGGTAACTAAGTGACTGGGGTGAAAGCGAGAAGCTAACGCAGCAGCGGCCTGAAAGATGCAGGGGATGTGGGATCAGGTAAGGGTGAAAGGGTGCGGTAAGAGCGCACCGCGCGGCTGGTAACAGTTCGTGGCACGGTAAACTCCACCCGGAGCAAGGCCAAATAGGGGTTCACCAGGTACGGCCCGTACTGAACCCGGGTAGGCTGCTTGAGCCAGTGAGCGATTGCTGGCCTAGATGAATGACTGTCCACGACAGAACCCGGCTTAACGGTCAGCTTCAACTCATTCAAATAAAAACCCCGCTTCGGCGGGGTTTTTTGCTTTGTGGCCGATGAATGACTGTCCACGACGCTTTTTATGAAAAGAAAGCGGCTTAACGGTCAGCTTCAACTCATTCAAATAAAAACCCCGCTTCGGCGGGGTTTTTGCTTTGTGGCCGATGAATGACTGTCCACGACGCTTTTTATGAAAAGAAAGCGGCTTAAGGAGGAAGTCAGTTTTGAGTAAACACTAAACCCCAGGTTTAGTGTTTACTCAACCTCAGGTTGAATGCGCTTAGGCAACCCTATAGAATAAGCGTACTGCAAGAGCATTCGCAGGGGGCGTCAACCAGTAATTGGCCTTCTGTGCCGGGCAGTCAGATGACTGGTCATCTGCCGGGTAGTTACGACGTCAGTCGGTTTCTGAACCCTATGTGCTAAGGAAATGCTGCGGCTACCAACACATTCCTCTAAAGGCGCTTTTAGCGCCTTTTTTATTTAAGTGTGCCAATCAATACCCCGTGTGCTCTCCGGCTTGTGTACGCCGTCACCACAACATAAATCCACCCTGAATCAGTCTCAGGTGCCTCTCTGGGTTCAAGTATCACAATACCTAATGATGACTTCAAAACTGTCGGCCTGTGTTTCCCACCAGGATGATTAAACTCACAATAAATTGCTGAACCGGGCCGGATGATATCCCGTACAAAACGCACCACATCGTCAACCGTGGTATAGCCTAATCAGGTCAGTTCAGTTTGATGCTCAGCCCATATGTGACGAACGCCAAACCCTCTGTTGGGGCCGGTATGCCTGCCAGCACGCAGGAAAATCTCACCGGCAGGAATAACATCACCCTGCGTATTAATTTCGGGAATCCTACCATAACATTCAAGCCCGTCAGGATGGGCTATCGCGCTGTTGGGAGACCCGACAACGCCAAATTCATTAAGAGGCATTTGATGATCCCTATCAAAACCAAGGCAAGCATATTATCAGCAGATGATCCCGGAGTGAAATGGCAGGCAGGTTCCTGATTTAACCCCCAGCTTCAACTATCATGGTGGGTACACTGGCAGCAGATTTTAATAAGGACATGGTTATGCTCAACAAAGACACCCAACTCTGTATTTCCCTTTCCGCCCGGCCCAGCAACATCGGTACCCGCTTTCATAACTACCTGTATCAAAAGCTTGATCTGGATTTCATCTACAAAGCGTTCTCCACCCAGGATATTGAACATGCAGTGAAAGGCGTTCAGGCGTTGGGGATCCGTGGCTGTTCAGTCTCCATGCCGTTTAAAGAGAGCTGTATTCCCTTCCTCGACACGCTGTCCGACTCGGTCAAAGCCATTGATTCGGTCAACACCATCGTCAATGACAATGGGCATCTGACGGCGTACAACACCGACTATATTGCGGTGAAAACGCTGATTGAGAAGAACTTCCCGGACAGCAACCAGACGGTGATTATTCAGGGCAGCGGCGGCATGGCGAAAGCGGTGGTGGCAGCGTTCCGCGACAGTGGCTTTAGCCAGGTGACGGTGCTGGCGCGCAATGAAGAGAAAGGCGCCGCGCTGGCCAACAAATATGGCTTCCGCTGGAGCAAAACGCCTACCGGCGAGCAAGCCGATATCCTGGTCAACGTCACGCCGGTTGGCATGAGCGGTGGCGCAGAACAGGATCAGCTGGCATTCAGCAAAGAGGACGTGCAGGCCGCTACTTTTGTCTTTGACGTGGTGGCCTTCCCGGCAGAAACGCCGCTGATCGTGCTGGCCCGGGAATATGGCAAAACCGTGGTGACGGGTGCGGAAGTGATCGCCCTGCAGGCGCTGGAACAATTCGCCCTGTATACCGGCGTGCGTCCCGATGAAGCCTTGATGCTGGAAGCGTCGGCCTTCTCACGTTCCTGAGCCCAGCGCTCAGCACCGCTGCCTGAACCTTTCCGTCAGCAAAGGGTCTTTTCTGGTAAGCTTGAGCGATTATCGCCGCAAAAATTGAAGGATCTGAGGAGAACAGCATGAACAGTGGACCGCTAAACGAAGAAGAGCTGGAGTGGCTGGATGAGGCGCTGATGAATCACGGCAGTGAGAATTCCGTGCTGGATATCTCCGAACTGGACGGCATGTTTACCGCCATCCTGTCAGGCCCGACTAAACTGCCTTCTTCAGTCTGGTTAACCGCGCTGTGGGGCGGCGAACAGCAGATCCCTCTGTGGCCGAGCGATGTGGATGAAAACCGCTTCAACGACCTGATCTTCCAGCATCTCAATGACACGGCTGAACGTCTCGCGACCGCGCCAGACCAGTTTGAACCGCTGTTTGGCTTCAGCACCATCGATGATGAAGATTACGAAGTTGTCGAAGACTGGTGCTTTGGCTATCTGCGCGGCGTGGCGCTGGATGACTGGTCCGGCTTACCGGACAGTCTGCAACCGTCGCTGGATGCGATTGCGGTCCACGGCGATGAAGAGCAGTTTGCGAAGCTTGAAAAGATGACGCCTGATGAATATGTGCTGGCGCAGCAGGCGATCCGCCCGGCGGCGCTCAAGCTGTATGAGTACTGGACCGCGAAGCGCGCGCCTGAGTAACGCTTCACGATGATGCCAGAAACAGAAAACCCCGCTTCGGCGAGGTTTTGCGTTAAAAGACTTTCCCTGATGCCGGCTTAAATTAAACTGGCAAATCAATTACCAACGCGCGCAGCGGCGTCTCGGCCATCAGCGTTACGCTCACTTCTTCACGAATAAATGCGCCATCTCCGCAGACCAACGCTTCTTTTGCCTGCGTTCCGGTCACCGCATTCAGGCCACCGTGAATCGACTGCAAATAGGCGCGCGGCCCATGAAGTTTAATGGTCTGCGTCTCACCAGGTTCAAGCACCACATGATGCACCCAAACCTGCTGACGCAGTTGCAGGCTGTTTTCCGCGCCATCCGGCGAGGCCAGCAGCGTATAACGGGCGTTTTCTGGCATCTTCACGCGCTGTACCGCGGCGTTCTCACGTTCCGGACAGGCGTCCAGCCAGAGCTGCATACGCGTCAGTTCCTGCTCTTTACTGACGTTAAATTCGCTGTAACTGATGCCGGGTTGCGTCGAAAGCAGCAGCGCTTCGCCCTGTTGTGCAAATGCGTGGTTGCCTTCGCTGTCGCGATACTCTGCCTCGCCCTGCAAAATCAGATTCAGTACGTCGACCTTTGGATAGGTTCTCGGTTGGAAGGAAGCCCCTGGTGCCAGCACTTCCTGATTGAGCACGCGTAACGACGCGTAGCCCAGTAATTTGGGGTCAAAATAGTGGCCAAAGGAAAAGGTATAGCGGGCTTGTAACCAGCCATAATCAGCCTTGCCACACTCTTGCGCGGTGCGACTGGTAATCATAAATCCTCCCCGGTCGATGTGATTTACCCGACCGTTTATTCTGCATCTATAGTAAGTTTCTGGACGCCGGATTGTTAGCCAGTTAATCTGCTCGGTATATTCAAAATTCCTGACAGAGAACCGCAATGGCTAAAGACCGCGCCCTGACGCTGGAAGCGCTGAGAGTGATGGATGCTATCGATCGCCGCGGCAGTTTTGCTGCCGCAGCGGACGAACTGGGTCGGGTGCCTTCCGCGCTCAGCTACACCATGCAGAAGCTGGAAGAGGAGCTGGACGTGGTGCTGTTTGACCGTTCCGGCCACCGCACCAAGTTTACTAACGTCGGCCGGATGCTGTTAGAGCGTGGCCGGGTGCTGTTGGAAGCGGCAGACAAGCTGACAACCGATGCCGAAGCGCTGGCGCGCGGCTGGGAAACGCACCTGACCATTGTCACCGAAGCGCTGATCCCCAGCGAATACCTGTTCCCACTGATCGGCAAGCTGGCCGATAAAGCCAATACCCAGATTTCGCTGGTGACGGAAGTGCTGGCCGGTGCCTGGGAACGCCTGGAGCAGGGAAGAGCGGACATCGTGATTGCGCCGGACCTGCATTTTCGCGCCTCGTCGGAGATCAACACCCGCAAGCTGTACAGCATGATGAGCGTGATTGTCGCCAGCCCGGATCATCCGATTCATGACGAGCCGGAACCGCTGTCAGAAGTGACCCGCGTGAAATACCGTGGCATCGCGGTGGCGGATACCGCGCGCGAGCGTCCGGTGCTCACCGTGCAGCTGCTGGATAAACAGCAACGGCTGACGGTCAGCACCATCGAAGACAAACACCGTGCCCTGCTGGCCGGACTGGGCGTGGCGTCGATGCCGTATCCGATGGTGGAAAAGGATATCGCCGAAGGACGCCTGCGGGTGGTCAGCCCGGAATACACCCGCGAAATTGACATTATCATGGCGTGGCGGCGTGACAGCATGGGCGAAGCGAAAGCTTGGTGCCTGCGCGAAATCCCGAAACTGATGGCTAAACGCCAGAGTTAACCGGCGGCATCATTCCACTGCGTTCCGCGCAAAAAAAACGGCCCCTCACTGAGGTGGCCGTTTTTATTTCTGCAGGCGACGACTAGCGGAAGCGCAGGTCACGGCCGTGCGGCTCGTCCCAGTTAAAGGCGGGTCCGATCGAGATCACCCCGGACGGGTTGATCGTTTTGTGGCTGCAATAGTAGTGATGGCGGATATGCGCCAGATCGACGGTTTCGGCCAGGCCCGGCATCTGATAAATCTCCCGCAGGAAACCGTTCAGGTTCAGATAGTCACTGATGCGGTGCTTATCGCATTTAAAATGGGTGACATACACCGGATCGAAACGCACCAGCGTGGTCCACAGACGCAGATCGGCCTCGGTCAGGCGATCGCCAGTCAGATAACGATGTTGCCCCAGCATTTGCTCCAGACGATCCAGCGAGCTGAACAGGGCGGTGACCGCCTCATCGTAGGCCGGTTGCGAGGTGGCAAAGCCCGACTTGTAGACGCCGTTGTTCACCGTGTCGTACACCCAGCTGTTCACTTCATCAATTTTTTCGCGCAGTTCGGCAGGATAATAATCCCCGGCCCGCGCGCCAACCGCATCAAAGGCACTGTTTAACATGCGCAGGATATCGGCGGATTCATTGCTGACGATGGTGTTTTGCTGCTTGTCCCACAGCACCGGCACGGTGACGCGGCCGGTGTATTCATTATCGGCATGCAGATAGAGCTGATACAGGTACTCGTTCTGATACAGGCTGTCGCCGGTGGCCGCCGGGAAATCATCGTCGAAGGTCCAGCCGTTTTCCAGCATCAGCGGATGCACCACGGAGACGGAAATCATCGATTCCAGCCCTTTCAACGCGCGCATAATCAGCGTGCGGTGCGCCCAGGGGCAGGCAAGAGAAACGTACAGATGATAACGGTCTGCCTCAGCACGGAAGCCGCCTTGGCCGGTCGGGCCCGCTTCGCCATCGGCGGTGACCCAGTTACGGAAGGCCGATTCAGAGCGTTTAAAACGGCCGCCGGTGGATTTGGTGTCATACCAGTTATCGTGCCAGACACCGTCAATCAGTTGTCCCATATTTCCTCCAGTCCCTAAGTGAGAAAGCAACAAAGCCCTTAGTTCTCGCGTTGCCGGGGCGTTAGCTGCCTTCCTGCAAATCGAAATCTAAGGGCTATCAGCATCGTCGTCGCTTTGATGCTACTGAGTATAGCGGGTGTTTCTTACCACTTTTTATTCAGCAGGCGATCCAGGCTGATTGCGCCAGGGCCAGTGATGAACAACAGCAGGTAGCCACCGGCGATGCTCAGGTTTTTCATAAAGTTGATCGAGTTACCTTCTACCGAGAAATCGATGTGGAACACCATCGCGGTGATCAGGGTGAAAATAACGGTCACGATAGCGGTAAAGCGCGTCAGGAAACCGAACAGGATGGCCAGGCCGCCGCCAAACTCAAGCAGGATGGTCAGTGGCAGCAAAAAGCCAGGGACGCCCATGTGCTCCATATACTGCTGGGTGCCGGCATAACCGGTGATTTTGCCCCAGCCCGCCACGATGAACAGCACAGGCATCAAAATACGCGCAACCAAAAAGCCGATATCTTCTAATTTTTTCATGATTCACCCTAACAAGTTTTATCTGGCAGGAAACATTCCCAACCGCATTAAGTTCAGGCCTGAAGCGTCTTAAGCGCTTAGTACCGTTCGTTGCAGAAGATAATATTCGCGAATCGGAATCATTGTAAGCGAGATAAACTGTCGATGTTTATCAGGAAAATTGAACAGGAAGGGTAGGACCAGAAATAACTGAGGGTGGTGAGACGGCGGGCAAAAGAAAAGCCCCAGTCAGCGAGGGCTGAAGGGGCTAGCGACGAGGGAGATAGTTGCGGACCATCCGCCAGGTGCTCCACACGCCGATGCCGCGTTTGGCCCAGCGTGAGAGGCGACGCGGATTACGCACCGACCAGATTGCCATCAGGCCGCTGCCGACGGCGACATAGCGACGCAGACCAATCAGCGTCAGCCAGCCGTGATCGTAGCGGGCTGTGCTTTCCAGAAAGCGCTTCTTACCGGCACTCAGGTCAAGCCGCTGCTGCTGGATCTGGCCTAGCAGCTCGGCTTTACGTGCATCACGCTCGCGGCTCATCAGTCATCCTCCAACAGCTGGCGGTCAGACTTCAGCTCTTTACGCGTGGCGCTCAGTAAGGTGGAACGACGTGATTTTGCCAGGGTCCACAGACCGAAGATCAACGCCAGGGCAAACAGCACTGCGGTGGTTATGCCGATCGCCATCAGACGATACTGCGCATCCACAGCCCAGATGATTAACACCATCAGGCTCATCAAGCCAAAAGCGGTAAAGAGCATGGTAAGGCCAATCATCAACAGCATCTGTATCAGATTGGCCTTCTCTTCCTCAAGCTCAACCACTGCCAGCCGCACGCGCGTTTCCACAATCCCCACCAGGGTGGTGACAATGCGCTGTCCAATGTTAATGACCCCTTTGCCGGGGCCGTGGCTTTGCTGAGAATCTGCCATTATTAACGACGCGTCAGCAAGACACCCAGTACCACACCAATGGCGGCACCGATACCTACGCTGGTCCATGGATTTTCACGCACATAGACATCAGCGTGGTCAGCCACTTCGCGAGAGGTTTTGGCAATACGATCGCCAGAGTCACCCAGACGGGCGCGCGTGTCTTTCAATGCGCTCTGTGCTTTGCTGCGCAGTTTATCCAGCTCATTCTTTGATTTCTCGCCGGTGTTGCTCAGCACTTCTTCCAGCGTATCGGCCAGGTTTTTCAGTTCAGCGCGCAGATGTTCAGATGTAGTATCTTTTGACATAACAAACTCCATTGATGTTCAGTAATTAGAGCCCGGCTCAGTAAGGGGCGGCCTGGACTTCTTTCAGTTCATGTTTTGCTTCTGCCAGTTTTTCTTCACGCTTAGCGATTTTTTTACTGTCATCGCCATCCGCTTTTTCCTTTTCCAGCTCTTTCTGACGCTCAACCACCTGCTGCTTGTGGGCAGCAATTTTTTCCTGATGCTGAGCCTTCAGTTTTTCGTCGGTACAGCCCGCTTTCGCTTCCGTTAATGCACGCTCCAGACCGGTCACACGACGTTGGTTGTCATGCTTTTTCGCCAGTTCAATTTCATGCTGGATCCCCTGTTCTTTCTGCATGCACAACGAATCTGCCGCATGGGCAAACGTGGTCAGCGAGAACAGAGCGAGTCCAAGGAGAGTGCGGGTTTTCATGCTAATCGTTACCTTCCGTTGTGTTGGGCCGCAGGACGTCCCGTTAATCCTGTAAACAGTCTTCGGGGATACTGGCATAGTAAGCATAGACAGAAATCCCAAAAAGCTCAAAAAGAGAGAAGATTCTTAGGGATAGCGCCGGAAAGCCGGATAAAAATCAACCAACGGACTGTTTGCGCAGGCTCAGGCGATTCATTAACTGCGAAGAACCCGACGGATCCATCTGGCCAATATCAAAGCCATACGGCAGCAACTGATGCAGCACTTTTTCCGCCGCCATGCTCTGTTCTTCGGTGTCGAAACGGATCACCAGCGAGTCGTTATCCGGGGTAATACTTTTGATGCGGATCCCTTCCGCATTCAGGCGCTGATAGACATAAAACCCGTCCGGCAGCGTGGTGCCCTGACGGGAGGCGCGAATTTGCAGCGCGGTATCGTTGCGAAACAGGGTCGGGATAAAAGCCACCAGCATCAATGCCGAGAAGCACACGACCAGCACGCAGAGTACCCGCGTGGAGAGATAGGGTCTGAGTAGGGCGAGCATTATAAGTTTCCTTTCTCATTGTTCACGCCGCGCTTTTTGCGCCACAGCACGAACAACGAGCCAAACAAACCAAAGACCAGCAGCACCAGCGGCAGCATCATCAGGCAGAACATCATCTGATCTTCGTATTTGCGAAAAATAGGGGTTTTGCCGAGCGCAAAGCCGATAACCGTCAGGATTAATACCCAGAGCAGCGCGCTTACCCAGTTAAAGAACTGGAAACGGGCATTGCTCAGGCCGGAAAGGCCCGCGATGGTCGGCAACAGCGTTCGGACAAAGGCGATAAAACGGCCGACCAGCAGCGCGGAAAGGCCATGCTTATGAAATAACTGGTGGGCGCGAACGTGATACTGGGCGGGCAGGTGCGAAAGCCATTTTTGCACGGTGGGGGTATTGCCCAGCCACTTGCCCTGAATATAACTGCACCAGCAGCCCAGACTGGCCGCAGTGGTAAGAATAAACAGCGTCATCGGGAAGCTCAGCGTGCCTTTGGCAATCAATACGCCAACCAATACCAGCAGGCTGTCACCCGGTAAGAAAGCGGCAGGAAGCAGGCCGTTTTCCAGGAAAAGGATCATAAACAGGACAAAATAGATTGCCCAGACCAACGTAGGGTCTGAAAGGGTTTCGAAATCTTGTTGCCAGAGGGCGTGGATTAGGGCTTTAAAAATATCCATAGGGTATTCCCTTAAGACCGTCTCAAACGGTAAGAAAAGGCGCGTAACTGTAACAAAATACCGGCGAATGAGACAGGAGAAACGTGTCGCCAACGTTGTTTTACAGGGGCAAGCGAGAAGGGAAAAGAAGCTTTACACAGGCTGACATTATAGCACTGTTTCTGCGGCTTGCTGGGCCACTGTTACGCCAAGAAAAATCCGACTTATCGGCGATTGGGACAGGAAAATGGCTGACCGCCTGATTTTAACCACTTTCACAATTTTACATTGAAAAGGTGATGGCTACATTTCCACCGTTTCGGGTTTTTATACAGGATTAAAACCTGATTTTGTGACCCGGCTGGCAATTAGTCGCTGACAGCAGGGACAACCCTTGCCATACCTCTTAAAGATGAGGGCATTCGTCAGCGCAGGTGATGCGGCTGACTTCGCTTGTTACCCCGATTAAGGATCTGGCAATGTCGACGCTCAATCGCAGGGAGTTTGCTGGCCGGACTCACCCGACAAAAATCATTCAGTTTGGCGAAGGCAACTTCCTGCGTGCTTTCATTGACTGGCAAATCGATCTGTTAAACGAACATACCGAGCTGAACGCCGGTGTGGTGGTGGTGCGTCCGCGTAACAGCCAGACCACCCGCAGCCTCAACAGCCAGGACGGGCTCTACACCACGCTGATCCGCGGCGTTAACGATCGCGGCGAAGTGGTCAGCGAACCGCGGCTGATCCGTTCGGTGAATGAGGAAATTCATCCGTGGCGGCAGCACGAGGCGTTTCTGGCGCTGGCGCGGGAAGCGGAGATTCGCTACGTCTTCTCCAACACCACTGAAGCGGGCATCCAGTATGACCCGGCCGATCGGCTGGACGATAAGCCTGCCAGCAGCTTCCCGGCAAAGCTAACCCAACTGCTGTACGCGCGCTGGCAGCACTTCTCCGGCGCGAAAGGGAGCGGCTGGGTGATGTTGCCGTGCGAGCTGATTGATGACAACGGTGAGGCGCTGAAGGCGCTGGTGCGGCGTTACGCGCAGGCGTGGCAGCTGCCCGCAGCGTTTATGCAGTGGCTGGAGCAGGAAAATACCTTCTGCTCGACGCTGGTCGACCGCATCGTCACCGGCTATCCGCAGGAAGCTAGTGCGATTGAAGCCGAACTGGGCTATCAGGATGCCTATCTGGTGGCCGGTGAGGTCTATTACCTGCTGGCGATCCAGGGGCCGGCGTGGCTGGAGCAGGCGCTCTGTCTGGATCGCTATCCGCTGAATATCCGCCTGGTTGACGACATTAAACCGTTTAAGGAGCAGAAGGTTGCGATCCTTAACGGCGCGCATACCGCCATGGTGCCGGTGGCGTACCTCGCCGGGCTGGATACGGTGGGTGACGCGATGGCCGATGCCGATATCGCCGGGTTTATCGACCGCACCCTGCGGCAGGAAATCATTCCCACGCTGTCGCAGGATCCGGCTGAATTACATGCCTTTGCCGATGCGGTGCTCAACCGCTTCCGCAATCCGTTTATCCGCCATCAGCTGCAGGCGATTGCCCTCAACGGCATGACCAAATTTCGTACCCGTCTGCTGCCACAAATTCTGGCCAGCTGCCAGCAAACCGGCGAGGTTCCGCCGCGTCTGAGCTTTGCCTTCGCGGCGCTGCTGGCCTTTTATCGCGGTAAACGCGGCGACGAAGTTTATTCCCTGCAGGACGACGCGACCTGGCTGGCGCGCTTTGCCGAACTCTGGCCGCAGGTCGACAGCGGCAAGCTGGCGCCGCAGCAGCTGGTTGACGCCGTTTTCCGCGACGATGCTCACTGGGGCTGCGATCTGAATACGGTACCGGGCTTAACCGCGGCCGTCACCGAACACCTGCAACGTATTGTCGGCGGCGATATGCGCCAGGCACTGACGCATTTGAACTGAGGAACACCACCATGCAGCGTTATATCAAAATCCATCCAAACGACAATGTGGCGGTTGCCCTCGCGGAACTCGCCGAAGGGGAAACCGTCAGCGTCGGCGAGCAGAACGTGGTGCTGAAGCAGGCCGTCGAGCGCGGCCACAAATTTGCGCTGCTGCCGCTGGCGGTGGGCGAACTGGTGATCAAATACGGTTTGCCGATTGGGCACGCCACGGTGCCGGTATCGGCAGGTGAAATCCTGCATTCCCACAACACCCGCACCAATCTCAGCGATGTGGACGAGTATAGCTATCAGCCCGATTTCGCCACGCTACCGGCACAGGCCGCTGACCGTGAGGTGCAGCTGTTCCGCCGCCGCAATGGCGATGTGGGCATCCGTAACGAGCTATGGATTTTGCCCACGGTCGGCTGCGTTAACGGCATCGCCAAACAGATGGTTAACCGTTTTCTGAAGGAGAGCGACGACGCGGCGGGCATCGACGGCGTGCATCTGTTTACCCATCCTTTCGGCTGCTCCCAGCTGGGCCAGGATCACGAGAACACCCGCACCATGTTGCAGAATATGGTGCGTCATCCCAACGCAGGCGCGGTGCTGGTGATTGGCCTGGGCTGTGAAAACAATCAGGTGGATGTCTTCCGCGAGACGCTGGGCGAATACGATGCCGATCGCGTCAGCTTTATGGCGTTGCAGCAGCATGATGATGAAGTGGAAGCCGGGCTGGAACACCTGCGCCATCTGTATGCCGTCATGCGCGATGACCAGCGCCAACCGGGCAAGCTGAGTGAGCTGAAGTTCGGCCTGGAATGCGGCGGCTCGGACGGGCTGTCCGGCATCACCGCCAATCCGCTGCTGGGCCGGTTCTCCGACCAGATGATTGCCAACGGCGGCACCACGGTGCTGACGGAAGTGCCGGAAATGTTCGGTGCCGAGCGCATTCTGATGAGCCGCTGCCGCGATGAGCAGACCTTTGAAAAAACCGTCAGCATGATCAACGACTTCAAACGCTACTTTATCGATCACCAGCAGCCTATCTACGAGAACCCGTCGCCGGGCAACAAAGCGGGCGGCATCACCACGCTGGAAGAGAAGTCGCTGGGCTGTACGCAGAAAGCCGGGCAAAGCCAGGTGGTTGACGTGCTGAAATACGGCGAGCGCCTGCATCAGCCGGGTCTGAACCTGCTTAGCGCACCGGGGAATGACGCGGTCGCCACCAGCGCGCTGGCTGGCGCAGGCTGCCATATGGTGCTGTTCAGTACCGGACGCGGCACCCCTTACGGCGGCTTTGTGCCGACGGTAAAACTGGCCACCAACAGCGAGCTGGCGGCGAAAAAGCCGCACTGGATTGATTTCGATGCGGGTGCGTTGATCAAGGGAACCGACATGTCGGTGTTGCTGGAGAACTTTGTCGATACGCTGGTGGACATCGCCAACGGCCGTCAGACCAAAAATGAGCTGAATGACTTCCGCGAGCTGGCGATTTTCAAAAGTGGGGTGACGCTGTAGGGAAGGGAATACGGACCGGCTCGCCAGGCAGCGAGCCGGTTAACGCCATCAGGCGCGTTGCTGTTCTTCCTGACGCTGGTCGGCCATACAGGCCGCCGCGGTAAACAGGATATCGGCTGAGGAGTTCAGCGCGGTTTCCGCCGAATCCTGCAGTACGCCGATAATAAAGCCAACCGCCACTACCTGCATCGCCACTTCATTTGGAATACCAAACATATTACAGGCCACCGGGATCAGCAGCAGCGAACCGCCCGCCACGCCGGATGCACCACAGGCACAGATCGACGCCACCAGGCTCAGCAAGATCGCCGTACTGACATCAACCTGAATGCCCAGCGTATTCACCGCCGCCAGCGTCAGCACGGTGATGGTGATCGAAGCCCCCGCCATACTGATATTCGCCCCCACCGGGATCGACACCGAGTAAGTGTCCTCATCCAGCCCCAGCTTTTTCGCCAGCGCCATATTCACCGGAATATTGGCGGCGGAACTGCGGGTGAAGAAGGCGGTCACGCCGCTTTCACGCAGGCAGGTAAATACCAGCGGATAGGGGTTGCGGCGGATTTTCCAGTACACCAGCAGCGGATTGAACACCAGCGCCATCAGCAGCATACAGCCCAACAACAGGCCCAGCAGATGCGCGTAATCCCACAGCGCGGAGAAGCCGGTGGTCGCCAGAATCGAGGCCACCAGTCCGAAAATGCCCAGCGGCGCGAAGCGGATCACCAGCCGTACCAGCGAGGTCACGGCGTTCGAGGCATCGTTGAGGAAGGTGCGGGTGGTGTCGCTGCTGTGACGGAAGGCGAAGCCGAGGCCAATTGCCCACACCAGAATGCCGATATAGTTGGCGTGCATCAGCGCATCAAACGGGTTAGCCACCATGCTCATCAACAGGCCGTTCAGCACTTCCAGAATGCCGGACGGCGGGACGATCTGCTGGTTAGCGTCGCTCAGCGTCAGGGTTTGCGGCAGTAGATGGCTGAAGACGACGGCCACCACGGCGGCACAGAACGTGCTGAGCAGATAGAGAATGACGATCGGGCGGATACTGGTTTTGCTGCCGTGCTGATGGTTTGCAATCGAGGAGATCACCAGCACCATCACCAGCAGGGGAGCAACCGCTTTCAGCGCGCTGACAAACAGCGTACCCAGCAGGCTGACAGAATGGGCGCCTTCTTTTGAGAACCACGCCAGGGCAATGCCGGCGATCAGACCGATCATAATTTGAGTGACCAGGCTGCCCTGCATCAGACGCTGCATCAGCCCAGGACTTTTTTCCATACGCATAGTAAAAAACCAGTGTTGTTTTCGATAAATAACAATGCGGCGCTTCAGCATCGTGTGTGCTGAATGGGACGGCATTGGTGTGTTTGCGCGGGTGAGTATAAGGAAATGTGATGGCAGGGGAAGGGAAAAGTCGTGAAAAGTTCGGCTGACGAAAAGAAGCGTGCGGCTAAACAGAATCTCCAGCGGGAAATTGACACCGGGCCGCGGTGAAGCAGCCCGGTGTCAGGCAGCGCGTTACTGACTCAGCTTCTTCTGGTCGTTACGGTGATTAACCCAGGCATTAACCAGCAGGGTGATGGCCAGAATGCCGCCGACGGTACCCAGCGAGATCGACACCGGAATGTGGTAGAAATCGACGATCAGCATCTTCACACCGATAAACACCAGCACCACCGCCAGACCATATTTCAGCATATGGAAGCGTTCCGCGACGTTCGCCAGCAGGAAGTACATCGCGCGCAGGCCGAGGATCGCGAACAGGTTAGAGGTCAGAACGATAAACGGATCGGTGGTGACCGCGAAAATAGCCGGAATGCTGTCGACGGCAAAAATCACGTCGCTCAGCTCGACCATAATCAGCACCAGCAGCAGCGGCGTAGCGAACAGCACGCCGTTACGACGCACGAAGAACTTCTCGCCTTCCATGGTTTCGGTCATGCGCATTTTGCTGCGCAGCCAGCGGACGACCGGCTTGTCGCCGACGTTGCCTTCATCGTCACCGCCTTCCATCGCCATTTTGATGCCGGTAAAGATCAGGAACGCGCCGAAGAGATACAGGATCCAGCTGAATTCAGAGACCAGCCAGCTGCCGGCAAAAATCATCCCGGTACGCAGCACGATAGCGCCGAGGATGCCGTAGATCAGCACCCGACGTTGAATGGCGGCCGGCACCGCAAAGTAGCTGAACAGCATCAGCCAGACGAAGACGTTATCCACCGCCAGCGCTTTTTCCAGCACGTAGCCCGTCAGGAAAGCCAGGGTTTGCGTATTCGCGACCTCACGGCCGACATTACCGTCGAGGTACCACCAGAAACCGGCAGCGAACAGCAGAGAGAGGGAGATCCACAGCAGCGACCAGAGTGCCGCCTGTTTCATTGACATGGTTTGGGAGCCGCGACGACCCTGCAAAAACAGGTCGATAGCCAGCATAATAACCACGATTACCGCGAAGCTGCCCCACAGCAGAGGCGTGCCAACAGAGTGCATAGACGTATCCTGTAAAATGAAAAATGGCCGACAGAAACAGGGCTGTTGATTTCATCATAGATGACAAACAGGCCGATTCCTTCAACGCCAGGTCTCACTCACAGCAGAACCCGTGGTTCTGTTGCCCAACGACCGGGTATCTTCGATACCGTGCTGACGATCGGTTGGCGTAAAAGTTACTCCCCTATGCTGCGGCAGAAGATACGGTCCGCCGCGGCACAGGTCAATCATAACTGGACATATTTAGAAATATTTACACAACCACGTCATCGGGCAACTCATCCGCCGGGAAGACCACGCCGGTCTGGCGACGAATGTCGGTCAGCAGTTTCGCCGTGGTACGGGAGGTTTGCAGGCCCGGATGATTCACTTCGTTGCTCTCTACCAGCCGGGCGAAGGTCTCGGCTTCATACAGCATGGTATTGATATGCTGAGGATGGCTGAGGTCCTGCGAGCGGGCGCCGCGCGGCACAAAGCTGACGCGCTGGCATTCCGAAACGTGCTCAATAACCAGCGATCCCTCTTCGCCCTGGATCTCACTTGGCAGGCCAGACTGGCTGACTTTCGAGTGCAGAAGGGTAACGTCAAAATCGCCGTAATCCATCACCACCGTGCCGTGGGCATCCACGCCGCTGGCCAGCAGCGACGCATTCGCCGACACCTTATGCGGTTCACCCCACAGGCTGACCGCGGTCGCCAGGCAGTAATAACCGATGTCCATAATCGAGCCGTTCGACCAGGCCGGATTAAAGGTATTGGGATTCTCGCCGTCCAGATAGCGCTGATAGCGCGAGGAGTACTGGCAGTAGTTGATCACCGCTTTACGCAGCTTGCCCACTTTCGGCAGGGACGCTTGCAGGATCAGGAAATTGGGCAGGCTGGCGGTTTTAAAGGCTTCAAACAGCACTACCTGATTTTCTCGCGCGCAGGCGATCATCGTCTCGACTTCACGCAGGTTAGACGCCAGCGGCTTCTCACAAATCACATGCTTTTTATGCTGCAGGAAAAGCAGCGATTGCTGGCAGTGCAGGGCGTTCGGGCTGGCGATATACACCGCATCAATGTCGTCCGACTCGGCCATTTGCGCCAGCGAGGTAAACAGATGCTGCACGGGGTAATCGGTGCTGAAGGCCTGAGCCTGGTCCAGTGAACGGGAGTAAACGGCGGTGAGCTTCATTTTGCCGGTTTCATGCGCGGCATCGACAAACTGGCGGGTGATCCAGTTAGTCCCTACAACAGCGAAGCGGATCATGGCGTGTTTTGGTCTCCACACGTTTATGGCGGGAGTGGCGCAGCGCGTTTGCCCTGCCCACGGCGATAACCTTCAGAGTAGCATGTGAGTTCCCGCATGCCGTTTGATTTTTCCTGTATCCTCTTTCACCCTAAGAGGAAAGATTCTCCACCGGGGCACACTGAAAACATGACGACGGGCAGTAAACACGCACTGAACTGGACCAGCATTCTGGTCGCGATCCCGGTTGGCCTGGTGGCGACGCTGGTGACGCTGGGCTTTCGTCAGGCGATTGAGCTGATTAACTCGGTGGTGTTTGGCACCCGGCAGGATGTGACCCAGGCCATCGGCGTCTATCCGTGGTATCTCTGGCCGCTGGTGGTGGGAATCGGCGGGGTGATTGCCGGTTTTTTCCTGCGTTATGCCACGGCGATTGAACAGAAAGAGACGGTTCGCACCGATTATCTGGAAGTGATCAATGCCCGACTGGATGCCGTGCCGACCAAAACCTCGCTGTTCCGCGCGCTCTCCTCGATTGCCAGTATCAGCAGCGGCGCCTCGATTGGTAAAGAGGGGCCGATGGTGCAGCTTTCCGCGCTGAGCGGCAGCCTGATGGGCCGGCTGTGTTTCGCTAAGCTCGCGCTGCGCAACAGTGACATTGTGGCGATGGCCGCCGCCGCCGGGCTGTCGTCGGTTTACCATGCCCCGCTGGCCTCGGCGATTTTCGTGGCGGAGATTGCTTTTGGCATCTCGGCGCTGCAGCGCCTGATCCCGCTGATCATCTCCTCAGGCGTGGCGGTGCTGACCATGTGGACGCTGGGCTACCGTTCGGCGATTTATCCCTTCTCCCATGCGCAGTTTGATTTGACGGTCGGCAACATGCTGCTGACGGTGATCGTCGGCCTGGCGGCCGGTCTGGTGGGCTGGGCGATGATCTGGCTGATCAATCAGAGCAAGCAGCGCTTTGGCCGCATCAAAAACCTGCCGTTCCGGCTGGGATTAGGCGGCGTGCTGGTGGGCGTGATGGCGATTGCCAGCACCAATATTCTCGGCAACGGCTACGAAGTGATTGTCGAAATCATGGCCGGCAGCTTTGTGCTGAAAGGGCTGATTATCCTGCTGGCGCTGAAGATGATCGCCACGGCGGTGTCGGTCGGCTCGAATGCGGTGGGCGGCCTGTTCACGCCCTCGTTGCTGATTGGCGCGGTGCTGGGCGTGGTGATCGCCACGCTGGCGAGCCTGGCCGGCTGGCCGGTCAGCAACACCGTGGTATTCGCGGCGGTGGGGATGGGCGCGGTGCTGGCGTCGGTCAGTCAGGCACCCTTGATGGCGATGCTGATGGTGCTGGAAATGACCCTCAACAGCAGCCTGTTGTTCCCCACCATGATTGCCTGCGTGCTGGCGTCAATGACCGTCTACCGTTTGCAGTCCAGCAGCACCTATCCGGTGATCAAAAACCACTTCAGCCGCTCCGATGCCAAGTTCGATTTTGATAACGGCATCATCTCGCAATTTATCGTTTCTGGCGCGGCGCTGAAGCCGGAAGATACCGTCGGCAAGGCGCTGGCGGTCAGCACGTTAAAACGCGAGCGTTTTGTCTATGTGATCGGTGATGTTGGGCAGTTTCTGGGCGCGGTGTCGATCCATGATATTTCCAGAAAGGTGCTGGATAAAGAGATCACGCTGGATTCCCCGGTCAGCTGCGTGGTGGATGACACCTTCCCGTTTATCTACGAAAATCAGACCATTACCGAAGGCTGGGAAGCCTTTGCCCGCATCACGCTGGAGCGCCTGCCGGTGCTGAATAATCCGGTGGAAAGGAAATACCTCGGCGCGCTGACCAAAACCAGCCTGATCCAGAAAGCCAAAGACTTCCTGTAAGCAGGGGGGCCCGTCACGGGAACCCCTTGCGGATTACAGTCCGTCGGCCGGGTATTCGACCTTCTCGCTCACAGTCCTTCCCGCACTTTCATCACCGCCGCCATCAGCTCCGCCACGCGGCGCGGATCGACCGGCTTCCACCACTGTCCGTCTTCCTTCAGCCACTGGCCGATAATCGCGCCATCGGCGGAGGCAAACAGCGCCGGCACCTGAGACGGTGACAGGCCAGAGCCGACAATCACCGGCAGATTGGTGCCGCTTCGCACCTCGTTGACCTCGGTGTCGCTGGTGGGGTTGCCGGTGCGGGTGCCGGTGGCGATCAGCACGTCGGCATCAAACCATTCGGCGTCGGTCGCCTGCTCGGGAATGCTGCGGTCGGCGGTAATGGCGTGGGCGCCAAACTTGACGTGAACATCGGCGAAAATGGCGACATCGCGCGCGTCGATCATCGCCCGATAGCGCATCGCTTCCGGGGCCGGGCCGTTGATAAAGCCTTCGTTAGCGATATAGGCATTGGCCCATTGATTGACGCGCACCCAGCGGGCACCGACCGCTTTGGCAATCGCCAGCGCCGGAATGGCACCGTTGGCGACACAGGTAATGCCGATGGGCGTATCAACGGCATTGCGTACCGCGAGGCAGGCGGCGGTTAACGCGGCCACCGTCTCCGGACCGATATTTTCCGGGCGCGCGAAGGGCAGGTCGCTGGCGTTTTCGACAATAATGCCGTCCACGCCGCCGCGTGACAGCGTCAGCGCATCGGCCACGGCGGCGTCATACACCTCTTTCATCGCCTGGCCGTTATAACGTGGCGCGCCGGGCAGCGGCTTCAGGTGGATCACGCCAATCACCGGTTTCTTCACCTGAAACAGCGTCTCCAGGGCATTACTCTTCTGCGGCAGAACTTGGGGTGCGGCCATATCACTCTCTCTGTAAACGTGCTTGATGGGGTCAGAAGGTCAGCGCAGGCTGGCCTGTTGAAAGGCAGCGAGCTGCTGCCGGTCAGGATAAGAGGGCTGAGCACCAGCCCGTTCGCAGCTGTAGGTCGCGGCAAACACCGCTTCGGTCAGCGCCGCATCGGGCGATTTGCCGGCCAGCAGGCAGGCAATAAACCAGCCAGCCAGACAGTCGCCTGCGCCGGTGGTATCCACCAGCGTTGGCGTCAGCGGGTAGCGCGCCTCAATATGCTCGCTGGCGGTGGTGTAGCTGGCGCCTCTGGCACCCAGCGTGGAAACCACCGCGTTTACCCCAGCCGCCAGCAGCTGTTGCTCCGGGTTTTCTCCCAGTTGCGCCAGCGCGCGCTGATTGCAGAACACCACTTCCGCACCCGCCAGCAGCGGTTCGAGCGAGGCGATGCCGTCGACAAAGGTGGCGGGTTCCAGATCCAGCGACCATTTGCAGCCGCGCTGACGCGCCTGCTCAATCAGCGGCCACGCGCCTTCGCCATACACCGCGGTATGCACCCAGTCGATGCCGTCTAAGGAGAGGGATTGCACCCATTCAAGGGAGGGATAGAGCGACACGCCCGGCTCCAGCAGCAGTCGCTTCTCGCCGTGCGGTTCAATCAGCACGATGGCGCGGCAGGTGCGGCCAGGCATTTTGCGGCTGACGATCTCAATGCCCGCCTGCTGCAGGCTGATCAGCAGGGAGTCGGCAAACAGGTCATCGCCGGTTTCCACCGCCAGCACCGGGTTGCCGCCGGCCAGACGGCAGGCGAGGGCGGCGTTGCTGATCACCCCACCGGCAGATTCGTTATCAATACGCACGTGCAGCTTTTCATCGGGCTGCGGGATGTGGCCCAGCTGCAGGGTGGTGTCGAGGCTGATATCGCCAACAAATAAGGCCTTTCCCGTCGCCATCAGGTGCGCACCAGATCGATGGCGAAGGCATAGCGGTCGGCGCGGTAATGCACCACTGCATACTCCACCGGCTGCTGTTCTGCATCGTGACTGAGGCGGCGGGCGACCAGGCTGGCGGAGCCTTTCGCCACCTTCAGGCGTCGGGCCAGTTCCGAGCTGACCAGCGCGGCACCGATGGTTTCCTGCGCGCCGGTAATCCGGCAGTCGCAATGCTGTTCCAGCCAGTCATACAGCGACTGGCGGTCCAGCTTGTCGCTGCCCGGCGGCGCATGCAGGTCGAACAGGCCGGGTTTCAGCCAGCTGTAGGAGAGCGCCATCGGCTGGTTATCGGCATTGAGCAGGCGCGAGATGGCATAGGCCTTCTCATGTTCGCCCAGCCCCAGCGCGGCGGCGGCTTCTGCGGGCGGCGTCACCATGCGGGCGCTGAGGGTTTTATAGCTGGCGATAAAGCCGCGACGGCGCATATCTTCGGCAAAGCTCGACATCTGGCTCAGCGGCTGGATAACCTGCGGCGGCAAAACGATCGAGCCTTTTCCCGCCCGGCGGCTGATCAGCCCTTCCTGCTCAAGCTTATCCAGCGCCGCTCGGGCGGTGGTGCGGCTGACGCCAAACACCTGATTGAGGGCCGCTTCGGATGGCAACACGTCGCCCTGCTTAAAGCCGCCAAATTCGATTTCACGGCGTAGCCGCTCGGCGATTTGCCACCAGAGAGGTTGAGTACCGGCAACAAGCGCCTGTTGATCCCATTGCATAAACCCGATCCTGTCCGAGTGAAGTTGGCTCGATAATCAAATGACATGACAACCGTGTCAATACGCGGGGAATTGGGGAAAAACGAGAAGAATCAGTCACTTTTGCCGAACTGATTGGTGTGACATTTGCCGCTTTGTCACCAGTAAACAAGCAATTAGCAGCAGACATTCAGCGGCGCTGAATTCGGCGAAAATCGTGCAAAAATCAGCCATACGGAATTTATATGACGGCGCGCGCAATCGACCCTCGCGCGGCGTCTGTTAAGCCGGTTTGGATTCCGCCAGCACCCGACCAAGGAGGTCAAAAATCCGCCTATCTGCGCACTGGGAGACGTTAAAGCGCATAAAATCGCCCGCGTTTTGCAGCTGGCTAAAGGTATTGCCCGGTGCCAGCACCACCCCTTCCTGCAGGCAACGGCGCGAGACGGCGGCGGCATCAGTGCCGGTGGGCAGCTGGCACCATAAAAACATCCCGGCCTGCGGCACCAGCCAGGGGGTGATCCCAAGGGGTTTGAGCTGCGCCGCGGTGTCAGTCATCGCCTGCGCCAGCCGCAGCCGCACGGACTCCATATGCCGCCGGTAACCGCCGTCGGTCATTGCGGTCAGCAACAGTTCGGCCGCCATGCGACCGCCGCTAAAGCTGGTGGCAATTTTGAAATCGGTCAGGCTCTCAATCCAGTCGGCGCGGCCGGTGATAAACCCGCAGCGCACCGATGCGGTAACCGTTTTTGAAAAGCTGCCGATAAAAATCACCCGCGACAGTCCGTCAAACGCGGCCAGTCGTGGCGCGGCAGACACCTCGAGATCGGCAAAAATATCATCCTCGATAATCACCAGATCCGCCGCATCGGCCAGCTTCAGCAGCCGGTGCGCCGTGACCGGAGAAAGCGTGGCGCCGGTGGGGTTCTGAATGCCCGAATTGGTCAGGTACAGCCTGGGCGCGTGCTGCTGCAACGCCTGACTGAAGGCGGCAAGGTCCGGGCCGGTGGCGGTATAGGGAATGCCGACGACGTTGACCCGATGCGCCTTCAGCAGCGCATGGAAATTGAAGTAGCAGGGATCGTCCACCAGCACGGTATCGCCTGGCTCCAGCAGAAAGCGGCAAATCAGATCGACCGCCTGGGTACCCGATTCGGTCAGCAGGATGCGGCTGGCTTCGGTCTCAACGCCTTCCAGCGCCAGCTTGCGCGCCAGAAACTGGCGCATCCCGGCATGGCCCAGCGGCGTGGCGTAATCGGTCAGCAGCGAGGCGTCCGATCTCGCCAACGTGCGCATCGCCCGACGGATGCCTTCTTCAAACATCCACGAGGCCGGAAGCCAGCCGCAGCCGGGCTTCAGCATGCTGTCATCGGCTTCCAGCGACTGGCGGGACATCCACAGCGGATCGATATTTCTGTCAAGTCGCGGGCCAATCTGCGCCAGATCCAGCGGTGCCACCGGGCCACTGACGAAAAACCCGGCACCGGGCCTTGCGAGAATCACATTCTCCGCCGCCAGCCGTTCATAGCCCTCCACCACGGTCGATACCGACACGCCCAGCGTTTTCGCCTGAGCGCGCACCGACGGCAGCCGCGAACCGGGCAGATAATTTCGGGCGGCAATTTTGCTGCGCACGTCCTGCATCACCATCGCGATACGCGTGAGGTTTTCCGACATCGGGCACTCCAGACTGTAGGGGAAAGTGAACCAGTACAGTTCGTTTGAATTGTACTTGATTGTCTCTGGCTCGCCGGATCATTTCAATGCTTCAATGCGGCTATCTGCAACAGGGAGAACGCGTGACATGAATCTGAAATCAAATGGCTGGGTCAACGGTTTTATCGGCATGGTGATTTTCGCCGGATCGCTACCGGCAACCCGCGCGGCGGTGGCCGATCTCGACCCGATTTTCCTCACCTGTGCCCGCGCCACCATTGCCGGATTACTGGGGCTGGCGCTGCTGATGGCTTTCCGCCAGCGGCGGCCTGCAGGTCAGGATATCGCCTCGCTGGCGATCGCTGCGGCAGGCGTGGTGGTGGGGTTCCCGCTGCTGACCGCGCTGGCGGTGCAGCATGTCTCTTCCGCCCATTCGATTGTGTTTCTCGGGCTGCTTCCGCTCTGTACCGCCACCTTTGCGGTGCTGCGCGGCGGCGAGCGTCCCCGTCCGGCCTTCTGGCTGTTCTCATTGCTGGGCAGCGCCGCCGTGGCGGGTTATGCGCTGATCGGCAGCGCGCAGGGATCGTTGCGTGGCGATATCTGCATGCTGGCGGCGGTGATCGTCTGTGGTCTGGGCTATGCCGAAGGGGCGCGCTTATCGCGCCGGCTCGGCGGCTGGCAGGTGATTTGCTGGGCGCTGGTGCTGTCGCTGCCGCTGATGCTGCCGGCGACATACCTGACGCGTCCCGATTCCTTTGCCAACGTTGGCCTGCCTGCGTGGCTCGGATTTGGCTACGTCTCGGTGTTCAGCATGCTGATTGGCTTTATCTTCTGGTATCGCGGGCTGTCGCTGGGTGGCATTGCGGCGGTCAGCCAGCTGCAGCTGTTTCAGCCGTTTATCGCGCTGGGCCTGGCCGCGCTGCTGCTGCACGAAACCGTCAGCTGGTCGATGCTGCTGGTGACCCTGGCCGCCATTGTCTGCGTGGCGGGCGCGAAGCGATTCGCGGTGTGACGGCCGGGCGCTATTCGCTCTCCCGTCCGCGCAGTGCCTGCTCGGTCAGCCACAGACGGGTGTCGAACTCCAGCTGGTGGTATTCCGGCTCCATATGGCAGCAAAGCTGATAGAACGCCTTGTTGTGATCCTTCTCTTTGATGTGCGCCAGCTCGTGCACCACGATCATCCGCAGAAACGCTTCCGGTGCCTGCTTAAAAATGGTGGCGACGCGGATCTCCGCTTTGGCTTTCAGCTTGCCGCCCTGCACGCGGGAAATGGATGTATGCAGACCGAGCGCGTGCTTCATCACTTTTATTTTGCTGTCGTAAATCACTTTGTTCAGCGGCGGCGCTTTGCGTAAGGTCTGATTCTTTAAATCCAGCGCGTAATCGTACAGCGCTTTATCGCTGGTGATGCTGTGGCTGGTGGGATAGCGCTTCTGCAGCACTTCCCCCAGACGCTGCTGATCGATCAGCGTTCTGACCTGAGAAAGCAGGGATTCGGGGTAACCTTGCAGGTAAATAAGCGACGACATGCTGACTCCAGGAAAGAAAAAAGTTTACTGTTAGCCCGTTTTAGGGGATAAATCGCGGGAATTTTACCACGCCGGAGATCCCATGAGCCAACTCGAACTGAGCCACCGCACGCTGACGCTGCACCGTTTCCCCCAGACGCGCGAAGAGAGCCCGTTACAGGCCTGGGATGCTGCCGATGAATATTTGCTGCAACATATGGCCGATATTCAGACCAATGGCCCCGTATTCCTGTTTAACGACACCTTCGGCACGCTGGCATGCGGACTGTACGGTGAAGAGCTTTACAGCATCAGCGACTCGGTGATGTGCGAGCTGGCCACGCGTCAGAACCTGAATGAAAACGCGATGGACGAAGGGGACGTGAAGTTTATCAACAGCCTCGCGCCGCTGACCATCACCCCTGCCGTGGTGCTGATCAAGATCCCTAAAACGCTGGCGCTGTTAGAGCATCAGTTACGCTCACTGCGCAGCGTGGTTACGCCTGAAACGAAAATTATTGCCGCAGGTAAAGCGAAAGACATTCACACCTCGACGCTGAACCTGTTTGAGCGCGTGCTGGGCGTCACCAAAACCTCGCTGGCGGTGAAAAAAGCGCGTCTGATCTTCTGTGAACCGACGCTGCCGGCGCTGGCCGATGCGCCAATGACCTCGATCTGGCCGCTGGACGACACGCAGTACGAAATCCACAACCACGCCAACGTGTTTTCCCGCAGCGGTCTGGATGTGGGCGCGCGCTTCTTTATGGCGAACCTGCCAGAAGGAATTGAAGGCGAGATTGCCGATTTGGGCTGCGGTAACGGCGTTATTGGCCTGACCGCGCTGGATCAGAACCCGGCTGCTGAAGTGCACTTTATCGATGAATCCTGGATGGCGGTCGCCTCCAGCGAGATGAACGTGGAAGTGAACCGTCCGGATGACATGGATCGCTGCCACTTCTCGGTGAACCATTCACTGGCGGGCTTCCCGTCGAATACCTTCCATGCGGTGCTGTGCAATCCGCCGTTCCATCAGCAGAACACGCTGACCGACTACATTGCCTGGCAGATGATGCGTGATTCCTATCGCTGTCTGCAGGAAGGCGGCGAGCTGCGCGTGGTGGGTAACCGCCATCTGGACTACTACCGCAAAATGAAGAAGCTGTTTGGCAACTGCACCACCGTGGCCTCTAACCAGAAGTTCGTGATCCTGCGTTCGGTGAAGATGCGCTAGCGCTGTTGCGACAGACAAAAAAGGCGGCACCTGCAACGGGCCGCCTTTTTTTATGCGCTTAATCCCGCCTGCGGATCCACGAAAAACGCTGCTGATAACCGTGATCGAAGTGGCTGTTGCGGCGGTAGCTGGCCTGCGCTTCCGCCATGCAGTAAGTGCATATCGCGCTCAGTTCAATCTGCGCTTCCGGCACCCCTTCACGCATCGCCATCCTCTTAGCCAGCAGCGGCAGATCAAACCACACTCCAGCGGTGGTGCCTTTCGCCTGCGCGCGAACCGCATCGCGGTTAACCGGCTGCACGGTTGAGAAGGCGATCAGCCCGGCGAGATCATGAGGGTTCTCCTGTTGGATGCCCGCAATGCGCTCGTCACCCAGCTCATAGCAGCAGGGACCGATGGCCGGGCCAATGGCCATCATCAGGCTGTCCGGCGTGGCGCCGCGTTCGCACAGCCGTCGCAGGGTATTGATCAACACGCCGCCCAGCGCGCCGTTCAGTCCGGCATGGACGGCGGCAACCTGCTTGTGTCGGGTATCGGCAATCAGGATCGGCAGGCAGTCGGCGGTATACACCGCGACCGGCCGCGTGCCGGTGCCGATCAATCCGTCCGCCTGCTGGCTTTTGACCGGCAGTGCTTCGGTGTCCAGCACCACGTTGGGGCTGTGACGCTGATGGTTATAGATGCTCTCTTCCGGCGGACGCTCACCGGCGGGCAGAAAAGCGTGATCGAGCCAGCTCAGCGAAGAGAGCAGGGGCGAGCGATAGGGTTGCGGCATGTTCCAGTCCTTTACGTCATCAGCAGGCGAACAATCTCTTCACATTACGGGGGAGATGCTACATTTTTAAGGCGTTAATTCGAAAGCCTTTCTATCCCTTTATTCTGGCAGGAGATCACCACCCTTGAAAATGAAAACCACCACCACCCTAAGTGCCGCCGTGCTGATGGCGCTGGCGCTGTCTGGCTGCGCCCCTCACAAACAGGATGCTGCCAACCAGCTGAATCAGCAGTCGGTGATGGCGCTTAACTGGTTCCAGCAGTCGGGTGAATATCAGGCGCTGGCGTATCAGGCGTTTAATTTTGCCACGCTGGCGTTTGATAAAGCCCCGTCGCTGACCGGCAAGCCGAAGGCGGTGATCGTCGATCTGGATGAAACGATGATCGATAACAGCGCCTACAGCGCCTGGCAGGTGAAGACGAACCAGCCGTTCGCCGATAAGAGCTGGTCGCAGTGGACCCAGGCAAAACAGGCCACCGCCGTACCGGGCGCGGTGAACTTTGCCAACTATGTTAACAGCCACGGCGGCACCATGTTCTATGTCTCCAACCGCGACAGTAAAGATGCGGCGGCCACGGCGGCAAACCTGACCCAGCTCGGCTTCACCGGGGTGAACGATAAAACCCTGCGCCTGAAGAGCGACAGCTCAAACAAGCAGGCGCGATTTGATGCGATCAAGGCGGAAGGCTACGACGTGGTGCTGTATATCGGCGACAACCTTAACGACTACGGTGCCGCGACCTGGCATCAGGGCAACGCCCAGCGTCGTGCTTTTGTGAACCAGAATAACCGCCTGTTCGGCACGCAGTTCATTATTCTGCCTAACCCGCTGTACGGCGACTGGGAAAGCGGATTGGGCGAAGGCTATAACAAGCTGACGCCAGAGCAGAAGCTGCAAACCCGTGACGCCAACCTCAAGGCGTGGAGCGGTAAATAAGCCGCTGAACCGCCTGGCAGGATCGCCTCTGCCAGGCCCGTAAAACGCCGTCGTTTAGATCGACAGCGCCAGCTGGGTGCCCTGCGCAATCGCGCGGCGGGCATCCAGCTCCATCGCCACATCCGCACCGCCAATAATATGCAGCGGCTTACCCAGGCGGGTGAGCGAGGCTTCCAGCTGACGGTTAGGCTCCTGACCGGCGCAAATCACCACGTTATCGACTGCCAGCAGCAGCGGCTCGCCATCACGCAGAATATGCAGGCCGTGGTCATCAATCTTCAGATACTGCACGCCGCCCCACATTTTCACCGCCCGCATTTGCAGGCTGGCGCGATGGATCCAGCCGGTGGTTTTACCCAGTCCGGCCCCCGGTTTGCCGGGCTTGCGCTGCAATAACCAGATCTGCCGTTCCGCCGTCGGCAGCACCGGCGGCACCAGTCCGCCGGGCTGTTGCAGGGTGCGATCGATGCCCCATTCCTGGCAAAAGGCGGCAATATCCAGGCTGGTGGACGGCCCGTGTTGGCTGAGGTATTCGGCGGTATCGAAACCAATTCCGCCTGCGCCAATCAGCGCCACGCGCGGGCCGACCGGCTTTTTATCGCGCAACACGTCCAGATAGCTGAGCACGGAAGGGTGATCCAGGCCGGGGATGTCCGGCAGGCGCGGGGTAACGCCGGTCGCCAGCACGATCTCATCAAATTCGGTCAGTTGCTCAGCGCGGGCCGCTTCATTCAGCCTCAGAGTCACGCCGGTCAGCGCCAGCTGGCGGCGGTAATAACGCAGGGTTTCGCTGAACTCTTCTTTGCCGGGGATCTGCCGGGCAATATTGAACTGGCCGCCAACCTCGGCCGCGCGGTCAAACAGCGTCACCTGATGGCCACGCGCGGCGGCATTGACCGCAAACGCCAGCCCCGCCGGACCGGCGCCAATCACCGCCAGCCGTTTTACGTTCTGCGTCGGCGTAACCGGCATCTCGGTTTCATGGCAGGCGCGCGGATTCACCAGGCAGGAGGTGATCCGGCCGGCGAAAATCTGATCCAGACAGGCCTGATTACAGCCGATACAGGTATTGATCCGGTCGCTGTGCCCGGCGCGGGCCTTGCTGACCCACTCTGCATCGGCGAGGAACGGCCGCGCCATCGAAATCATATCCGCACAGCCCTCATCCAGCAGGGCTTGCGCCACGTCAGGATGATTAATGCGGTTAGTGGCGATCAGCGGAATGCTCAGGTGCTGGCGAAGTTCCCGGGTGACCCAGCCAAACGCGCCGCGCGGCACCGAAGTGGCGATGGTGGGGATCCGCGCTTCGTGCCAGCCGATGCCGGTGTTGATCAGGCTGGCACCCGCGCGCTCAATGGCTTTCGCCAGCCGGATGCTCTGCGGCAGGGTGTTGCCCTGTTCGACCAAATCCAGCATCGACAGGCGGAAGATAATGATAAATTCCCGGCCCACCGCTTCCCGCACCGCCTTAACAATCTCCACCGCAAAGCGCATGCGGCGGCTGTCATCACCGCCCCAGTCGTCCTGGCGCTGGTTGGTGCGTGCCGCCAGAAACTGGTTAATCAGATAGCCTTCCGATCCCATGATCTCGACGCCGTCATACCCGGCCTCTTTCGCCAGCGCGGCGCAGTGCGCAAAGTCGCCGATCAGCGCCAGAATATCGTCGCCATTAAGCTCATGCGGCTTAAACGGGTTAATTGGGGCCTGCAGCGGCGAAGGGGCAACCAGCGAAGGCTGATAGCTGTAGCGTCCGGCATGCAGAATTTGCAGCGCGATTTTGCCGCCGGCCTGATGCACCGCATCGGTGACCGGGCGATGATGCGCCAGCTGGTCCGCATGATTAAGCACCGACGCGCCGGCCATCACCACGCCCTCCGCCGACGGCGCAATGCCACCGGTAACAATCAGCGCCACGCCCGCCGCCGCGCGCTCGGCATAGAAAGCGGCCAGACGGCGCGGCCCGTCCGGGTGCTCTTCCAGCCCGGTATGCATGGAGCCCATCAGCACGCGGTTCTTCAACTGGGTAAAACCCAAATCAAGCGGAGAGAACAAGGAAGTGTTCATAAGACCCTGAAAGTGAGTGGTCGGATGAGTGCTACTGTAGCGATGAAAAGCCCATTGTTAAAGTGTTGTTAACCGGAGTGTGATGTGCCGCCAGGTATTGCGCTTTTTCAGCGGCGTAGCGCGAAAGAAGCAACTACACCTAATGCATCCTCTGACTCTTTTCTTCAAGGAATTAGCATGCCTGTAACCATCATAGCGGTTGGCGTGATCCTGCTTCTGGTGCTGATGATCGTCTTCAAAGTGAATGGCTTTATTGCGTTGGTGTTTGTCTCGGCGGTGGTCGGCGTTGCGGAAGGCATGACGCCGCTGGCGGTGGTGGCCTCGATCCAAAAAGGCATCGGCGGCACGCTGGGCAGCCTGGCGATGATCCTCGGGTTTGGTGCCATGCTCGGCAGGCTGGTGTCCGATACCGGCGCAGCGCAGCGGGTGGCCACCACGCTGATAGCCGCCTTCGGTAAAAAGCATCTGCAATGGGCGCTGGTGGTCACCGGGCTGATTGTCGGTCTGGCGATGTTCTATGAAGTGGGCTTCGTGCTGTTACTGCCGCTGGTGTTTACCATCGTGGCGGCGGCGCAGATGCCGCTGCTGTACGTCGGCGTGCCGATGGTCGCCGCCCTGTCGGTGACCCACTGCTTCCTGCCGCCGCACCCGGGCCCGACGGCGATCGCCACCATCTTTGGCGCCAATATCGGTACCACGCTGCTGTACGGGCTGATCATCACCATTCCGACGGTGATCGTCGCCGGGCCGATTTTCTCGCGCTTCCTGAAAAGCTTCGAGCGCGAACCGCCGGAAGGCCTGTTCAATCCGAAGATCTTTGAAGAACACGAAATGCCGGGCTTCTGGATCAGCATCTTTGCGGCAGTGATCCCGGTGATCCTGATGGCCATCGCCGCGATCTGCGAGCTGACCATGCCGAAAGAGAATGCGCTGCGTCAGTTCTTTGAATTTATTGGTAATCCCGCCGTGGCGCTGTTTATCTCGGTCGTGGTGGCGGTGCTGACGCTGGGGCTGCGCAACGGCCGTAAGATGGAAGAGGTGATGGAGATGTGCGGCAGCTCGATTGCCGCCATCGCCATGATTGTCTTTATCATCGCCGGCGGCGGGGCGTTTAAGCAGGTGCTGGTCGACAGCGGCGTTGGCAACTATATCGCTGACCTGATGAAAGGCTCGTCGCTGTCGCCGCTGCTGATGTGCTGGACCGTGGCGGCAATGCTGCGCGTGGCGCTGGGATCGGCCACCGTGGCGGCGATCACCACCGCCGGGATCGTTACGCCGATTATCGCCATCACCCATACCGATCCTGCGCTGATGGTGCTGGCGGTGGGATCCGGCAGCGTGATCGCCTCGCACGTCAACGATCCGGGCTTCTGGCTGTTTAAGGGCTACTTCAATCTGACCGTGGTGGAAACGCTGAAAACCTGGACGGTGATGGAAACGCTGATCTCGTTCCTCGGCCTCGGCGGAGTATTGATCCTCAACGCCATTATTCACTGATGATGACCGCCCGATCTCCCCTCGCTGGGACGATCGGGCAGCCCCCTAAGGCTTATCCCCCTGGCCATACACCGGCGGCGAGGCGAGTTTCGCTTCCTGCCGACGTTCAGCCACCTGCTTTGCGGTCGCCGACGCTGCCGCCGGATTGCCGAACTCGCGGCTGACAAAGTTGGCGACGTCGGCCACCTGTTCATCGCTCAGCTCCGGGGCAAACGGCGGCATAAACACTTCGCCCTGGCGCATCTTGCGGTGGACGCCGTTCAGCACCACCGAAATCAGATTGCGGCTGTCCCACGCGCCGGTGGTGGTGTGGTGGCTGAGCGAAGGATAGGCGCCAAACCCCTGACCCGATCCGCCGCCCGACGCACCGTGGCAGCTGGCACAGTTGCCGGCAAACACCACCGCGCCGGCGTTCTCACGGCGCCAGGCGTCAGAGCTTCCCCGCAGCTGGCTGACGGTGGCGGTGGGCTGCCCCCAGTCATCGCGTGGTTTGGTCTGCTTATCATCGCCAACCGGCTTCACGCTGCGCAGGTACAGCGCGATATCCTGCAGATCGCTGTCCGGCAGATATTGCAGGCTGTGCTCAACGGCTTCCGCCATCGGCCCGGAGGCGCTGGCGCGTCCGGCGACAAAGCCGGTTTTCAGGTAGGTGACCAGCTGCTTTTCGCTCCAGTCACCGATACCGGCGTTTTTATCCGGCGTGATGTTCCACGCCATCCAGCCGCCCAGATCGCCGCCGGACAGCGGGCTGCCATTATCCATGCCCTTGGTGATATTACGCGGCGTATGGCAGGTGCCGCAGTGCGCCAGCGCCTCCACCAGATAGCGGCCGTTGTTCCACTGCGGGCTTTGCGCCGTATCGGGCTTAAGCGCGCCTTTATCCAGGTTCAGCCATTTCCAGAAGCGCAGTCCCCAGCGCTGGTTGTACGGGAAGCCGAGTTGCGTTTCCGGCGAGGCGACATGCACGGCGGGCAAGGCCAGCAGGTACGCGCGGATCGCCAGCACATCTTCGCGGCGCATTTTGCTGAAGGCGTCGTACGGCATCGCCGGATAAAGCTGCTTGCCGCCTTTGCCAACGCCGTCGCGCACCGCCGCGACAAACTCGTCTTCGCTCCAGCTACCGATGCCGTACTCGGGATCGGAGGAAATATTGGTGCCGTAAATCTGCCCGAACGGCGTGCTGACCGCAAAGCCGCCGCCAAAGGGTTTGCCGTTGGTCGCGGTGTGGCAGGCCGAGCAGTCAGCCGCCGTTGCCAGGTATTTGCCGCGCGCGATCTGGGCCGGATCGGCATGGGCGGCAGCGCAGACCGCCGCAGTCAGGGAGAGTGCCAGCAGGGTGTGCTTCATGCGGTTGCCCCCAGGCTTTTCAGCACCGTATCGGCCATCCGCAGTGCCAGCGCGGTGCCGGTCAGCGTGGAGTTCACCGTCGAGGCTGACGGCATAATGCCGGTGCCGGCGATATACAGATTCGGGTGATCGTGGGTGCGACAGTCCGCATCCACCACCGAGTCTGTCGGATCGCTGCCCATGATCATCGTGCCGGTAATATGCTGGTTGTTATCGTAAACCCCGCGCTTGCTGTACACCGCCTCCGTGCCGCCCATCTCTGCCACCATCTTTTTAAAATCCTGCATCGACTGGTCATAGCCACGGTGAACGTAGTCCGGGAAGCGGTAATACACTTCCAGCCGGGGAATGCCCCAGGCATCCTTTTCGGTTTTGCTCAGCACCACGCGGTTCTGCGGTTCCGGCAGCATCTCCAGCAGGCATTTCAGCTGCACAAAACGCTCGGCCTGCCAGCGCAGCTTGTCGTTCAGTGCCCGGCCATAGAAGCCCTGTTTCACCAGCCGTTCGGTGAGATAGCGCACCGGCGAGGTGTTCGCCAGATCGACACGCAACGCCGAACGATCCTTGCGGAAGTCGCCATCACGCAGGTTATTAATGCTGCCAGGCCGCATTGGCCCCCGGCCAAACCACACCGGCTCATCGGCATAAAATTCAACGGACGAACCCGGATGATCCATCAGGTTGCGGCCGACCATGCCGGAGCTGTTGGCGATGCCGTTGGGATAGCGATCGCTGGTGGAGAGCAGCAGCAATTTCGGACTTTCAATGCCGTTGGCGGTCAGCACAAACTGTTTGCCGGTGACCCGATGGCTGGCTTTATTGCGGTCGAGGTAATGCACCGCCTGGATCACGCCTTGGTCGTCGGCCTCAATCTTGTAGACCACCGCGTTGGCGATGATTTTCACCCCGGCATCCAGCGCCTTACGGGCCGAAATGCCGCCGTGGTACTGCGCGTCAATCGGGCAGACCGGCATACAGTTGTTGTTGCCGCAGCAGGCCGGGCGACCATCGTAAGGAATGCTGTTGCGCGCCTGCGGACCAATCCCCACGTCGTAGCCCAGCGGCGCCAGACGGGCTTTCAGCCGCTCAAAGCCGTAAGGCAGCGGGATGCCGGGCAGCGGATAGGGACGCGAACGCGGCGAGTTGAGATCGTCATCGCCCGACACGCCCATCTGGGCTTCCGCATCGCAGTAATAAGGTTCCAGATCTTCATAGCTCAGCGGCCAGTCGCGGCCGACGCCGTACAGCGTGTTGAGGCGGAAATCGTTGGGCAGCAGGCGAAACGCCTGACCCGCCCAGTGCCAGGTGGTGCCGCCGGTGCCGCGCAGGTATTGCGCACGATAAGGATCCGGCCCTTTCTGGATCAGATAGTGATTATCCACCGGGATGAATTTGGGCTGCGGTGCCCAGGGCTCTGGCGGATAGGGTTCGGTGAAATCGCCCTTAAACGGCGAGTGACGGAAATACTCCACTGCCTGGTCCCGTTTGATTTCCGGGCCGGATTCCAGCATCAGCACCGAAACGCCCGCCTTGACCATTTTCAGGGCGGCCAGCGAACCGGCAATCCCGGCGCCAATCACCACCACATCTGCGCTTACATTCTCAGCCATGTGCAATGCTCTCCTTGCCTGGCGGTTGCGTCCAGAAGTTGGCTTCACCCGGCGCATAGCTCGGAGGAAGCAACGAGGTCTTAACCACGCGATAACTGACTATATTCTCAAACGCCACGCATTCCGGCTTCTGGCGGTTCACCACGCCGAGATACCAGCCGGAAACCAGCGTCTGGTAGAGTTCCTGCACCGCCGCCGGCTGGCCAGCCATCGCCGCCAGCAGCGCATCGCCCTGCGGTGCAGGCTGGCGATTAAGCAGGTCGCTCAGGCCGATCAGCTGGTTGTCCAATCCGTCGATCCGCTGATGCAGCCAGCTGTACAGGCGCTGCGCCAGCAGTGCATCAGGCCGATCCATGCCGGTCAGCGTTTGCGACAGCGAGACAAAATTTGCGGGCACCGTAATGGCCGACGCCAGCGGCGCACGGGCAAATGCGGGCAGCCACTGGCTCAACGCGCCAGCAACCAACAGGCCCGTCGAGCCGACTAACAGTCGGCGACGTGTAAGCGACATAAGGTGAAATCCTTTACGGGTTGCGCTCAGTTGAGCGCGGTAGCGGCCGACTCTGAGGCCTGATTATCCAGTTCCTGTTTGGGGGTGCTGACGCCAACCGCACCGACAATCTCACCGTGCAGGGTCAGCGGGAAGCCACCGCCAAGGGCGACCGCCTGCGGGATTGCCAGCACGGTGGTTTCGCCCTGTTGCAGGCGCTGCATAAACTTCAGCGACGGCGCGTGGTACAGGGCGGAGGTGCGGGCCTTGCCGATTGAGGCGTTCACGCAGCCCGGCGGCGCGTTATCAAAACGCTGGAAGGCGACCAGCAGTCCACTGGCATCGACCACCGCCACACAGCCGGTGCTGTTGGCGGCGGCAAGGCTCTCTTTGACGTGGTTGAGCACCTGGTCAGCCTGGGCGGCATTCAGGCCTGCGGCGGCGCAGGATCCTGCCGAGGCCAGCAGCAGGCTGGCGGCGAAAAATAACGGTTTCATATCAGTCCTTAACGTAAATCCGGTCCAGCGTGTGCTGCCAGACAAAGGGGGTAAGCTGTTGATAGTTGAGGTCACGTTGCGCCAGCGCATCGACCAGCCCTTGCTGTGTGGTGACGATGCCCTGGCTCATCGCCGGGACCACGTTGACGTCCTGCAGGGTTTGTACCACTTCGCGCATCTCTTCTGCGCGGCGCTGGCCGTGCTCCGCCACCCGGCTAATCAGGTAATCCGGCAGAGCGGCATTCCAGCCCAGCGACGGGAAGCTGGCATGCAGCGAGTCCAGCACCGCCTGTTCCACACCGTACTGACGGGCGGCGCTCAGGCATTCGGTGGTCAGCGCTTCCAGCCCTTTGATCATCACGCTGCGGCACATTTTGATCGCGGAGGCTTCGCCCACGTCGCGACTGCGGTACTGGCTGTTCATCCCCAGCGAGCGCAGCGTGACGTTCAGGGCTTCCGCCGTTTTACCGCCAATCAGCAGCGGCGTTTTCAGCCCCGCCGGTGGCACCGGGGCCATCACCGCCACATCGATATAGTCCGCGCCACGGGCCTCAATCAGCTCGGCGGCCGCCAGCTTGGTGGCCGGTGCCACCGAGTTCAGGTCGAGGAAGGTCTGGCCAGGGTGCAGATCGGCGGCGGCGGCCATCGCCACGTTCAGCGCTTCAGAAGCGGTGACGGCGGAGAAGATCAGTTCGGCCCCGTCCAGCGCATCGCCCAGCGAGCGGGCCACGCGCACACCCGCGCCATCGGCTTTCTCCATCATCGCCGCGCGGCATTCGGCGCGATCGAACTTGCGGTCCCACACCGTGACCTCAGCCTGTTTCGCCAGCGCCGCGGCGAGAATGCCGCCCGCTTCACCAAAGCCAATAAAGGTCATTTTTGTCATTACAGCGTCTCCTGTGATGAGGAAAGCGGCCAGACGGACGCCGGGATCATCACCTCACCGGCAAAAATCAGTCTGGCGGTGCGCAGCAGTCCGGCGCCGGTCAGCTGAAGGCGATCATCGCGCTGCAACAGCACGCTGAATTCGCCGCCGGGATGCTCGACGCTCAGCCGCTGATCGCGTGCGGTGCCGACCCGGGCGAGGCCGTTGGCGACGCTGCCCGCCACCAGGCAGGCGCTGGCAACGCTCACCGCGCCCAGCACGCCAATCGAGGCGTGGCAGCGGTGGGGAATAAAGGTACGGCTGTTGATGGTGCCGCCCTGGCTGGGTTCCGACAGCAGCGTCATTTTCGGCACGGTGCGCTGGCTGACGTCGCCCAGATTCATTAACGGACCGGCCTGCAAACGGATGGATTCCAGCCGCTGCTTCAGTTCAGGATCGTTGTCCAGCTGCTCGCGGCTCTCGTAGCCGGTACGGCCCAGATCGGCGGCCCGCAACAGCACCACCGGCATGCCGTTATCGATGCAGGTCACTTCGATGCCGTCGAAGACATTGCGCGGCTGGCCGGTTGGCAGCAGCGATCCACAGCTGGATCCGGCGATATCGCTGAAATTCAGCACTACTTCCGCCGCCGTGCCTGGCACGCCGTCGATTTTCAGATCGCCGTCGTAGCAGACTTCGCCGTCTGGCGTGGCGATCTGCGCGACCGCAATCTGCCCGGTGTTCTGCATAAAGATCCGCACTTCGGTGAGCGGATCGCCGGCCTTAACCAGCCCGCGCTCAATGGCAAACGGACCGACCGCCGCCAGCACGTTGCCGCAGTTCTGGCCGTAATCGACGATGGCCTTGTCGACGTTGACCTGGGCAAACAGGTAATCGACATCGGCATCGGCACGTTCCGATCGCCGGACGATCGCCACTTTGCTGGTCAGCGGATCGGCACCGCCCAGCCCGTCGATCTGACGGCTGTCCGGCGATCCCATCAGCGCCAGCAGCACGCGATCGCGACGATCCGCGTCTGAAGGCAGATCGCTGGCCAGCAGGCAGGCGGCTTTTGAGGTTCCCCCGCGCATCAGCAGGCAGGGCAGGCGGCGCTGGCGCATATTAGGTCTCCAGATCGTCAAGGGTGTCCAGGTAACGCAGGCCTTTCTCGGCCAGCCGTGGGCGCATCTGGTAGATGTCCAGACCCAGTTCGCCCGCCGCCATGCGCACGCGTTTGCTCTCTTCCAGCGCTTCGCGCTTGCGGGCGCTTTCCGCCACCTGCGCCGCTTCGCCGCGCGCCACTACCACCACGCCATCGTCATCGGCGACAATCACATCGCCAGGATTGACCAGCTGCCCGGCGCAGATCACCGGCACGTTGACCGAGCCGAGCGTTTCTTTCACCGTGCCTTGCGCAAACACCGCGCGGGACCAGACCGCAAAGCCCATCTCACGCAGCGTGCGCGAGTCGCGAACGCCGTGATCGGCAATCAGGCCAATCACGCCGCGCGCCTTAAGCGAGGTGGCAAGCAGGTCGCCGAAGAAGCCATCCACGCACGGGGAGGTCGGCACCGCCACCAGAATGTCGCCGGGTTGACACTGCTCAACCGCGACGTGAAACATCCAGTTATCGCCCGGTGCCAGCAGCACGGTGACGGCGCTTCCCGCCACCGATTTGTTCTGCTGAAGGGGACGGATGGCGTGATCCAGCAGCCCTTTGCGGCCCTGCGCTTCATGCACCGTTGCCACGCCGGATGTCGCCAGCGACGCGATATCAATGTTATCCGCGCGCGGGATATTACGCACGACAACGCCTTTTTGACCGATCGCACTCATGCCAGATCCTCCGTCACGCGGGGGAAGATGCTCTGATAGCCCTCGCCGTAAATGATGTCGCGGGCGGCGGTGATACCGACATTGCGTTTCGCCTGCACGCCACGCTGCTGGGCCACGCGGGTGTAGTACTCCCAGAGGTGTTCCTGCCCGGCCATGCACTGGATCGCCGCGTACTTTTTGTCCCAGACGCGGGTGATATCCAGCAGCACGTCCGGCTTCCAGTTGCACTGCTCGGGCTGGTGCGGCTCAAAGCAGTACACCGGCGGCGCGGCAACGATCTTCTCGCCCGGACGGTAGCCTTCGGCCTGAGCGATAATTCGCGCTTCCTGCGCCAGATTAGTCGCCATCGGATGGTCGTAGTTGTAGGGATCCTGCAGGGAATGGGTCAGCACAAAGTGAGGCTGCACGCGGCGATAGACGTCCGCCAGGCGGAACAGCGTTTCTTTGTCCGCACGCAGCGGGTAGTCACCGAGATCGAAGAATTCGATGCTGGCACCGAGGATTTCGGCGGCGGCCTGCGCTTCCGTGCGGCGGGACGCTTTGACCTGCGCTTCGGTCATCGACGGCCCTTTACGCCACAGCTTGGCCGATTCGCCGCGCTCGCCAAATGACAGGCAGACGATATGCACCTGATAGCCCTGTTGCTGATGCAGCGCGATGGCGCCGCCGGCACGCCAGACGAAATCGGCAGAGTGAGCGCTGACCACCAGAGCGGTTTTCGGGGAAGTTAACTCAGTCATATTCGGGTTCCTTTGCGTTTTTTTTCATGCTGTCACGCGGGCGAATCCCCGGATAATTCATTTGATTGCAGTGGGTATGCGTTTTATTTATAGTTTGGCTCAGATCACAGGTTGAGAAGGAGCGGAAATGGCACAGGAAATTACCCGGCAGGAACTGACAAACCTGATGCAAATCAGGGCATTTAGTCAGGTTGTGGTTCAGGGAAGTGTCTCAAAGGCAGCCGATGAATTATTTCGTACCCAGTCGGCGATCACCCGCGCCATTCGCGATCTGGAACTCACTTTAGGCGTGCCGTTATTTGAGCGTCATGCGGGCGGTATGCGCCTCACCGACCTGGGGAAATGCATTCTGCCGCGCGCCGAACGGGCAATAGATGAGCTGCACGCCATCCCGTTATTGCTGAGCAAACTGCAGGGCAAAGGCGGCAGGGCGGAGTCAGAACCGCTGTGGCTGTTCAACGTCCGTCGCCTGCAAATCTTCGTCAGGCTGTGCCAGACCCGGCATATGCAGTCGGTTGCTCAGCAGCTGGGGCTCAGCCAGCCGGCGGTCAGCGCCGCGCTCAAGGTGCTGGAAAACGGCGCGGGCATCGCGCTGCTGGAACGCACGCCGCACGGCATGATCCCGTCGCTGGCGGGACGGGAAATCGAGCCGAATATTCGCCGTGCCCTCAACGAGCTGCGGCATATTCCGGCGGATATTGCCGCCCGCAAAGGGGTGCTGGAAGGGACGGTGCGCGTGGGGGCCTTACCGCTCGGCCGCACAAGACTGCTGCCGCAGGCGATCGTGCGGCTGACCGCGCGGTATCCGGGCATCAAGGTGGTTACCAGCGAAAGTGCCTGGGGCATGCTGACGTCTGAAATGCGATCCGGCGAGATCGACTTTATCTTTGGTGCGCTGCGTAACACCGAAGAGATCAACGATATCAGCAACGAACCGCTGTTTGCGGAAGAGATGGTGCTGGTGGCCCGACGCGATCACCCGCTGGCGCAGGCACCGGTCAGCACCCAGGCGCTGCGCGAGGCGCGTTGGGTGCTGCCGCGTTCCCATACGCCCGCCCGCAATCTGCTGGATAACTGCTTCCTGGCGATGGGCATTCCGACGCCGGATCCGGTGGTCGAGAGCGGCGATCTGGCGCTGGTGCGTGGCCTGCTGCGCGATTCCGATATGCTGGCCGCCGTCTCCGCGCACCAGCTGGAGTTTGAGCTGGCGTCCGAAGAGCTGGTGGTGCTGCCGATCGCCCTGCCGGATACCCGACGGGCGATTGGGCTGAGCTACCGCACCGGCAGCCTGCCGTCACCGGCGGCCGACGCGCTGATCGGCTTTCTGCGCGAGGTGTGCCACGGCAGCGAGCCGCGCTTATAAAGAACGGGCCGCTTCGATCAACGCATAGCGGTAGCCACGAATGCCGTAACCACAAATCACGCCCTGCGCGACATCCGACAGGAACGAGTGATGGCGGAAGGCTTCGCGCTTGTGCACGTTGGTGATGTGCACTTCCCACAGCGGCAGGGCCACGCCGGTCACCGCGTCGCGGATCGCCACCGAGGTGTGTGTCCAGGCGGCCGGGTTGATCACCAGCGCATCGGCCTGCAAACGCGCCTGCTGGATCCAGTCGATCATTTCCCCTTCATGGTTGGTCTGGCGAAACTCGATGGCGATATCCAGTTCGGCAGCGGTATCGCGGCAGAGCTTTTCCACCGTTTCGAGCGTGTCGGAGCCATAGGTTTCCGGCTCGCGGGTGCCCAGTAAATTCAGGTTCGGGCCATTCAGAACATAAATGGTTTTCATGCGTTTTCCTCAGTCGTGGAAGCCAAACAGGCGCTTTGGGGTATCCCACAGGATTTTGCGGCGGGTGTTTTCGTCGGGGATCATTTTCTCCAGCAGCAGCAGCTGGGTGCCCATGTCCATCCGTTCGGTGGCGCGCAGGAACGGCCAGTCAGAACCCCACAGGCAGGCATCCGCGCCAAAGGCGTCGAGCAGCGCCAGCACATACGGCTGCGCATCCTGCCACGGGTAGCGCTGCTGCGAGAACTTGGCCATGCCCGACAGTTTGACCGATGTCCGATCCTGACCCGCCAGCGACAGCAGCGCCTGGAACGCCGGCTGCGACAGCCCGGCGTTAACGTCCGGTCGCCCGGAATGGTCGAAGATCAGTTTGGTGCGGGTGCGGTTCAGCAGCGGCATCAGCGCCAGCAGCTGATCATCCTGCACCTGGATCTGCGCAAACATCTCCAGCTCCGCCAGCCTCGCCATCAGATCGTCGAGCTGTAAAAAAGGGCCGGTGCCGAGCATCGCGACATTAAAGGCAATACCGACCACGCCGCGATCCTTCAGGGCCGCCAGCGTATTGCTGTCCACGTCACGCGGCGTCACCGCAATGCCTTTCGCCCGGCCACCGGACTGGCGGATCGCCTCCAGCATGCAGCGGTTATCGAGGTTATAGGCCGACGTCGGGCCGACCATCAGCGAATGGCGGATGTTGTAGGCTTCCATCACCGCCTGATAGTAGGCCGGAGTGGCCAGCTCGTGACCGTCCGGGTGATAGCCGCTGTTGGCATCATAGGGAAACTGCGCCGGATCGAACACGTGATGGTGGCAGTCAATAATGGGCAACGAGGTCATCAGGACGCTTTCCCCGCAACAGAATAGAGCACCTGCTGATTGCGGGTTTGCTGGAACTCTTCCAGCGACACGCCGCGCATCGCGGAGTAGATATGCAGGTTGGAGACGCCGACCACCGCACCCAGTTTCTCCAGCAGGAAGAAGCTGACGCCGTAATGGATCATCCCGCGCCAGTCCAGCGAGCTAATCAGCGTGCGCTCTTCTTCGGTCAGTTTTGATTCGTCATACAGCGCCTCGGGTTCGTTGCGGAAGCGCTCACGCCAGGCGGGCTGGATCATCTTGTGCAGGAATTTGTTGATGCGTAATGCCTTCAGGCTGCGCGCCTGAGTGAACGGATAGGTGCCGGGCAACTTCTCCACGCCGCTGAGCTGCAGGTTGATCTTATCGCGCTGGCGCTGATGCACATCCACCGGCGCTTCCCTCGCCTGGTTTTCGAGGATCAGCGTGGCGATGCCGGTCATCGACGGCAGATAATAGGCCTGATGCAGCTTTTCCACGTTGGCAGATAGCGCGCCGCGCATCACCAGCCACATAATCACTTCCGACCCTTCCAGCCCGCCCAGCGTGGCGTATTCGGCGAGGGTGATTTCGGTCAGACGCTGCGGATCGTTGACGATCATATCGACAAACTGCGCATCCCACTCCGGGTTGTTAAAGCCGCAGCGTTCACCGTGCACCTGATGAGAAACGCCGCCGGTGGCGACGACCGCTACCTTCAGATCTTCCGGGAAGCTTTCCACCGCGCGGCGCAGCGCCTGGCCGAGTTTGAAGCAGCGGCGGGCAGACGGGATGGGGAATTGCAGCACGCCAATCGCCAGCGGAACCACCTGCATCGGCCAGCCGTTATCGCAGGGTGCCAGTGCGGACAGCGGTGAGAATAGGCCATGATCCAGCGGCTTGTCCTGGAAGAACGACATATCGAATTCATCGGCCATCAGGCTGGCACCAATGTGCTGCGACAGGGCCGCGTGGCCCTGAACCGGCGGCAAATCGCGCGGGCCGCCGCCTTCATCCGCCACCGCATACTGCTCATCAATGCCCAGCGTAAAGGCCGAATAGTGATCGAAGAAGAAGGAGGTGACGTGATCGTTAAACACGTACAGCAGCACGTCCGGTTTCTTCTCTTCCAGCCAGCGTTGCATAGGCGCAAAGCCGTCAAAAATAGGCGCCCAGGCCCCTTCCTGTTGCTTGTTATGGTCGACTGCAAAGCCAATGGTTGGCGTGTGTGAGACGGCCAGACCGCCGATGATAGTAGCCATAGTTCTCTTCCTTCACTTATCGGTTATTCATACTGCGCGAGAGGGACGGCAGGTCGTTGAGATCAACCCCTTTCAGCTGTCTTGCCACCTGCGCAGGCTTATGTTGCGTAATCGAGAGCGCCGCCAGCAGAGCCGGGATCGCTAACACAATAAAGATGCTGGTTTGCCCCGGGAACACCCCGAGCAGCACGCCGCCCAGCGAGGAGCTGATAATCGCGCCGCTGCGGCCAATGCCGTGCATCCAGCACACGCCGGTGGCGCGCATTTCTGTGGGATAAAAGGCCGGTGAGAAGGCCTGCAGGCCGGTCTGCGCGCCGTTAATACAGAGCCCGCTGACAAACACCAGCAGCGCCAGCATGTCCGGACCAAAGCCCCAGACGCCCTGAGAGACCAGGCAGAAACAGCCCAGCAGATAAAAGGTCGCGATGACATATTTCGCCTTCAGGCGATCCATCAGGCTTCCGACCAGCAGGCCGCCGACGGTGCCACCCAGCTGGAACAGCCCGGCGACAATTGCCGCGCGCTCCAGCGTGACGCCGCCCGACCGCATAATGGTCGGCAGCCAGCCGTTAAGCAGGTAGATGACAAACAGGCCCATAAAGTAGGTCAGCCACAGCACGATGGTGCCGCCGGCATAGCCCTTGCTGAACAGCTGCAGCACCTGCGCTTTTTTCGGCACAATCGGCGTCGACAGCACAAAGGCGGTGGTGGCAGTAAAGCTGCCGCCCATGCGGTTCAGCACCGCGGCAATTTTTTCGCGGCTGACGTTACGCACCACCATAAACATTGCCGATTCCGGTAATACCCAGATCAGCACCGGCAGCATCAGCAGCGGCATCGCGCCACCAAACAGCAGCACCGATTTCCAGCCAAAGTGCGGCAACATGCCGGCGGCGATAAAGCCGCCCATCCCGGAACCGATATTAAAGCCGCTGTACATCAGGGTGATCATCAGGCTGCGGCGACGTTCCGGCATATATTCCGACACCAGCGTCACGCAGTTGGGCATCACCGCGCCAAGGCCCAGCCCGGTCAGAAAGCGCAGCAGCGCCATCTCCATCGGGGAACGGGCAAAGGCGCTGCCCAGACTGAAGCAGGCAAAGCAGGCAATCGAAATCAGCAGGATCTTCTTGCGGCCAAATTTATCCGACCACGGCCCGGCGACCAGCGCGCCAATCGCCACGCCGAACATTGCGGCACCGAGGATCGGGCCCATCTCAGCGTGGGAAATGCCCCAGTCTTCAATCAGGGCAGGGGCAATAAAGCCCATTACGGCGGCGTCATAACCGTCGAACAGGATAATTAAGAAGCACAGGGCCAGGATCAGCCATTGCTTCCCCGAGATGGCGCGGGAATCAATCCATCCCTTTACGTCGACAATGTCGTGGTTGCTCATAGGGTACGCTCTCTGTTTTTTTTATTAATCCGTGACCGGGTTAAAAAAAAATCCACTCACCTGGGATTGACGGGTGGTGTTTTTATCTGTTTTTGAGGTAAGTCTGTTCTGTTTTTTTATTATAAAACAGCCAGTTATATTGTTGTTGTTTTGTTGTGCCAATACCAACTTAAGCAGGGCCAGCGGCTTTGTCTGCCATAAAATCGTTATAGAGGCATGAGTTTTATTTATTCTGTGAGGTGTGCCGTAAGATGAAACCGGGGAAGGGCGGCAGATCGACAATGTAAAGATGTTCAAATATTTCAGTGTGTTTCTGACGTTTATTGATAAATCGCGTTATTACTCGCCAGCGTATTTATTCTTAGAGAAATAAAACCTTTCAGTGATTTAGCCAGTGGATCTATTTATTCACCCCACAAAAAATAATGATAAAGCGGTATATTAAAGAGACGACCATCCCTTTTATGGCTAATTGAGGTCATAGGAAAAGCTTATGTTTAATTAATGAATCAGGAATGCATTAATTAAACATATTATTGATTATTAGGGGTTTTAGTTGATTACTTTAGTTTATTTAATTGGCTGGAAACGCGTGTGCTGAGAAATCAACGGTAAACAGGTTAATTTAATAAAAATTACATTCGCTTATTTCATCTGACTTAAGAATAATCTTAATAATTAATACCAGTCTAAAATATCAGAACTTATTACAGCAGATGTGTACATACTTAAACGGAGGCAGTTCCTCTGTTAACACTTATTTCCATTTATTTGGCGCTCAGGTTTATTCCTGTCGTACTTAAAAGAGAGAATGTATTTTGACGACACTAAAACCCCTGTTAGCGAAAAACCGCAGTTGGGCCTTACAGCGCCGCCAACGCAATCCTCAATACTTTCGCCAAAACGTCGATTCCCAGCAGCCGCACTCGCTGTGGATTGGTTGCTCCGACAGCCGCGTTCCCGCCGAAGTCCTGACCGGCGCGCATCCCGGTGAACTCTTTGTGCACCGTAATATCGCCAATATGGTGGTGGCCGGTGACGATAATTTTATGAGCGTGCTGCAATACGCGCTGGAGTACCTGAAAGTGTCCCGCATTGTGCTCTGCGGCCATTACGGCTGCGGTGGCGTGCAGGCGGCGATAGCCTTACCGAATATTCCGTTGTCTGACGAAAACTCGCCGCTCGCCCGACGCATCACGCAACTGCGTAATGCGCTGGCACCGGGACTGGCCGACGCCGAGGGTATTGAGGATGAAAGCGAAAAGCTGAATAAGCTGGTGGAGGCCAACGTCCTCGCCCAATTTTCTCACCTGATCGCCGCAGAGCCGGTGCTGAATATCTGGCGATCCGGCGTGGAACTGGATGTGTTTGGCTGCGTGTATGACCTGCAGTCCGGGCATCTGAAAGAGTTAATCCAGCAAAGTGCAGAGGGTAAATCGCCATGAACTTAAGTCATCTACGTCGGGATATCCCGGCGGGTCTGGTCGTGTTTCTGGTGGCGCTGCCGCTCTGTCTGGGCATTGCGCAGGCCAGCGGCCTTCCGCCCTTCGTTGGCCTGCTTACCGGGGTGATTGGCGGGCTGGTGGTAACCACCTTCAGCCCGTCTAAATTCGCCGTCAGCGGCCCGGCCGCCGGTCTGGTGACCATTGTCACCGGCGCCATTGAAACCCTCGGATCGTTTTCCGCCCTGCTGTTCGCGTTAATCATCGCCGGCGTGCTGCAGTTTATGCTTGGCGTGATGCGCGCCGGACGCTTTATCACCCTGGTGCCTGGCACGGTGATCAAAGGCATGCTGGCGGCAATCGGTATTTTGCTGATTATGCAGCAGATCCCGGTGGCGTTGGGTGCGGCGGAAGAGAGTGAACTCAGCTCGCTGGTCACCGGCGGCGCGTTCAGCGTGTCGATCCCGGCGATTGTGGTCTCCGGCATCGGCCTGTTTATTCTGTGGTTCTGGTCGACCAACACCGTCAAAAACATCAAGGTGCTGAGCTGGGCGCCCGGCCCGTTGGTCGCGGTGCTGTTTGGCTGTATGGCGACGGTGGTCGGCGGCAGAATGTTCCCGGACATCGTCAGCAACCTGCCGCGCATTTCTCTGCCTTCCTTCGACAGCCTGGCGGCGTTGACCGGTGAACTGGAACGCCCGGACTGGAGCGTCTGGCAGAATCCGGCGGTGTATATGATCGCCGCGACCCTCGCCATCGTTGCCAGCCTGGAAACCCTGCTTAGCCAGGAAGCGCTGAAAAAGCTGCGTCCACAAAATCCACCGCCGTCGCCGGACAAAGAGATGCGCGCGCAGGGTATTGGTAACCTGATCAGCGGCTTCCTTGGCGGCTTGCCGATTACCGCGGTGATTGTGCGTAGCTCGGTCAACGTCAGCGCCGGTGCGCAGAGCAAGATTTCAATCCTGATCCACGGCGTGTTGCTGCTGGTGTGTGGCCTCTACTTCAGCGAACTGCTGAACGCCATTCCGCTGGCCAGCCTGGCGGCGGTGCTGCTGTATACCGGGTATAAGCTGGCCACGCCGCGCCTGTTTGTTGAGCAGTTCCGTCAGGGCGCGCAGCAGGCGGTGCCGTTCCTTGCCACCATCGGCGGGATTCTGGTGTTTGGCATGCTGGCGGGGATTGGTATTGGCCTGGCCACGCAGATCCTGTTCAGCATCTACAAGAGCCATCGCGGGGCGATGTTGCTTACGCGCTACGACGATCACTTTGTGTTGCGCTTCCAGCAGAACCTGACCTTTATGCATAACCCCCGGTTAAAAGGCCTGCTGGCGGAAATCCCGGAAAACAGCGTAGTGATTGTCGATCACGACAACGCGGAGTACATCGATCCGGATGTCAAAGCGGTGCTGAAAGACTTCGGTGAAGGGGCGCAGAAACGTGGCATCGTGCTGAATCAGTGGCCGGTGAAACTCGCCTGATGTGACAGGCCGTTAAATGAGCGTCAGTCTTTTGTTGCAAATGCGAAATTGCGTTCTATGCTTCGGGAGCAAAATTGCGCATTAGAGGGACTGACATGAGATTTAACGGCCTGGCAAAAGGATTTTTCATCCTGATCCTTTTTATCGTAACAGTGGCTTTTCTTGATGTACTGGGGCCGTACTACTCTTCGGTATTGTGGGCTGCGATCCTCGCAGTGATCTTCCACCCAATGAAAACAAAACTCCGCCAGATGATGGGTGACCGTAATGGATTAGCCACCTTTGCCACGCTGGTGGTGATCTGCTTAATCGTCTTCACCCCGTTGGCCATTCTCGTTTCGTCGATGGCGATTGAGTTCAATGTGGTTTACACCAAGCTGCAGAGCAACAATATGCAGCTGCCGACCATCATGGCTGACGTGATGCAGCATTTGCCGGGCTGGGCCAGAAGCTTCCTGACCGAACACCAGTTGGATACCGCTGCGCAAATCCAGCAAAAGCTTTCACAGGTGGCGATGCAGGGCGGACAGTATCTGGCGGGCAGCGTATTCCTGATCGGTAAAAGCACCTTCGGTTTCACCGTTGGGTTCGGCATCATGCTGTATCTGCTGTTCTTCCTGCTGAAAGACGGTGCTTACCTGGTCAATCTGATCCTCGAAGCGTTGCCGCTGTCCAGCTACGTGAAGCATCACCTGTTTATGAAGTTCGCAGCGGTTTCCCGTGCGACGGTCAAAGGCACGGTGGTGGTGGCGGTGGTGCAGGGCGCGCTGGGTGCGCTGGCATTCTGGATCACCGGCATTGATGGCATCCTGCTGTGGGGTGCACTGATTGCCTTCCTGTCCCTGATCCCGGCGGTGGGGTCGGCGATTGTCTGGGTGCCTGCGGCAATCTTCTTCTTCGCCTCGGGCGTGTTGTGGAAAGGGCTGTTTATCGTCGGCTTCTTTGTGGTGGTCATTGGGCTGGTGGATAACATTCTTCGCCCGCTGCTGGTCGGCAAAGATACCAAGATGCCGGATTACCTGATTCTGATCGCCACCCTCGGCGGCATGGAAATCTACGGTATCAACGGCTTTGTGATCGGTCCGCTGATTGCCGCGATGTTTATTGCCTGCTGGAATCTGCTTTCCGGTCGCGATAACCGCGAAAACAGCGACGAGATCGATGAAGAGTTTATTGAAGAAGGGAAAGCCCCGCCGGAAGCCTGATCGGCCGGCTGGGTGAAATAAAAAAGCAGCGCTCCGGCGCTGCTTTTTGCTTGATGAGACTACCCCGCCATTTCCCGCTTAAACACCTCCAGCGTATGGGCTTTGACGCGAATAAATTCCGGATGACTCATGATTTCGGCGGTGCGCGGACGCGGTAATTCAAACGGCACGATTTCCGCCACCCGCGTCGGACGCCGCGTCAGCAGTAAGATCTCATCCGCCAGGAACACCGCATCTTCCAGATCGTGCGAGACAATCAGCATCGTCACGCCGGTTGCCTGCTGCACCTGCTGCAGCTTATCGCGGATAAACAGCGTCATTTCAAAGTCGAGGGCCGAGAACGGCTCGTCGAGAAACATCACTTCCGGCTCGGTCGCCAGCGCGCGCATGATGCACACCGTCTGCTGCTGGCCGCCCGACAGTTCGTACGGATAGCGCTGCAGATCGAAGCGGATATCAAACATTTCCGACAGCTCGGCCACGCGCTTTTTCACCGCATCGGCCTTCATTCCCCGGCGCTTTAGCGGATAGGCAATGTTGTTCCAGGCGGTCAGCCACGGAAACAATGCATCGCGGTAGTTCTGGAACACATAGCCGATGGTGGTTTCCGCCAGCGTTTTGCCATCAAACAAAATTTGCCCGCGATCGACCGGGATCAGGCCGGCAATCATATTCATCAGCGTCGATTTACCGCAGCCGTTGGGGCCGAATATCGACACAATCTTGCCGCGCGGGAAGTCGAGATTCAGATCCTGATAAAGCGGTTGCCCGGCGAAGGTTTTATCCAGCCCGCGGATCGTGACGTGGGTATTGGGTTTAGGGTAGGGAGGATGGTTCATGCTTTGCCACTCCAGTGTACGCAGCGCTTTTCAATCAGCAAAAAGGCCAGATTCAGCAGATAACCAAAGGCACCGGTAATCAGGATCGACGCGTACATGTCCTTAATGTTGAACAGCTGCTGTGCGTCGATAATGCGATGGCCCAGACCGGTTTCCGAGCCGATAAACATCTCGGCAACGATCACGATCACCAGCGCCATCGACACGCCGGTGCGCAGGCCGACAAAGGTTTGCGGCAGGCTTTCCATCAGCATGATGTCTTTGAACACATGCCAGCGCGAAACGCCCATCACCTGCGCCGCCATGATGCGGGTCTTTTTGGCATTCATTACGCCGTACGCGCTGTTAAACAGGATCACCAGCACCGCCGCAAAGGCCGCAATGGCGATTTTATTGGTGTCGGTAATGCCGAAAATCAGCATAAACAGCGGGATCAGCGCCGAGGAGGGCGTGGAGCGGAAGAAATCGACCAGGAACTCCACGCTGCGATACAGACGTTCGCTGCTGCCGAGCATCACGCCCAGCGGCACACCAATCACCGCCGAGACGAAAAAGGCCATCAGCGTGCGGTACAGGGTGGCGCCGATATCCTGATTCATGCTGCCGTCGGCCAGCTTGCTGAACAGATAGCTGACGGTTTCACCCGGTGAGGGCAGTAACACCGGGTTCAGCCATTTGGCGCTGACCGCCGTCTGCCACAGCAAAAACAGCAGCAGCGGCCCAACCAGCGGCAGAAGCTTATAACGCCATGATGGCTTCATCTTGCGTCTCCTTATGCTTTGTAGATCAGCGGGGCAACCTGAAGCGGCTTGCTGAAGATCTTCCGTTCGGTAAAGACGTCATAGAATTTCTGGAACCATTGCTGATTTTCGCCGGTGAGCTGGTCATACATCACAAAGCCCGGCAGCGGCACTTCCTTCACCAGCGCAGCTTCGATACCGGTGTAGCCGGCGACATACTGACGCGCGTCGTCCGGGTTTTGCTGAATGTATTTCACCGCTTCGGCATAGGCTTCGACAAACTGCGTCGAGCGGGCCTTATCGGCATTGATAAAGCTGCTGGTCAGCGCCGCCGCGCCACCAAACCACGGTGCGTTGGCATCGCCCAGCACGTATTTCGCAATCACGCCGGTTTCCAGCACTTTGCCTAAGCCTTTCATCCGCGCGACGGTGCCGGTGGGCTCAAGGGTATAAACGCCGTCGATCTGCCCCGCCGCTAACGAAGGCACATGCTGGCCAATCGGCAGTTCGATCACGTTGGTTTCCGTGAAGCCATTCTTTTCCAGAATGATTTTCGCCATGGTGACGTTCTGGATGCCGGGTCCGCAGGCGATGCGTTTGCCTTTCAGATCGCCGATGGATTTGGCGGTGCTGTTCATCGGCACCAGGAATTCATCCAGCACCATTTTTTCGTTGGACGGGTTGGAGCAGATTATTTTGAACAGGTCCGGGCTGGTCAGCGCGCCCAGTCCCAGCGCACCGGTTGCCGTGCCGTTGGCACAGCCATGAATGCGCCCGGTGATCATCCCTTCGACCACCTGTTGCGTACTGGCAAATTTCACCGCGCGCACATTCAGGCCCGCCTTTTTAAAGAAGCCTTTCTCAATACCGACATATAAAGGCAGACCGCCGACAATCGGCCAGTAGCCAATCAGGATCTCTTCGTCTGCCGCCATCGCAGGCAGGCTCCCCAACATGCCACTGAGTGCAACGCCGCCTAAAGTCAGTGCCGAATATTTCATGATCTGGCGACGCATCGCATCGATAGTCTGTTTGTCTTTGCTGCTCATGGCTGATGACTCCCAATGTGGCCCGGTATGCGGGCTTGTATACAAGTTAGTGATCAAGCAATGCAGGAGTTATGCCAGAACGGCAAAGGCAGGCAACGCAGGCCCTGAACGAAATTTGTGGCGTAAGGTGCGTTGCGGGTGGTGCGAACGGTGCACCAATCTGGAGAAAATGCCCCTTGATTGCTAGCAGTGCGTTTGTTTTCGTTAGCGCGGCTGCCAGAAAGACGGGCGGTAAAGTGGCGTTTTCAGACGGGGATTTTTAGGGCCAGTCATGCCTGCCGGACGGCATCCCTTTCATTGTGCTCAACTTTATTGTGGGCTTAAGGAACATAGCTGGGCAGATGTGATCGTCCGCAGGCGGCTTATTTGTGATCGCACGGTCATTTTCAGCGTTAAAAATAACGAAATGATAAAAAATCCGCGGAAAAAGCGCGGAGTCATAATTTTTTCTAATAAATTCAACCCGATAACCATCACTTTTTTTTTGAAATTACTGCATGGTGGTTAAATAACCATCGTTCTGAAAGGCAGGTTTGCGGTAAGGGAATCCATGTTGCGTTAATGTAAATCCTTGTAAAACATGCATTATAAATGAGTCTTTGCCATCAGCCTGGCCAGGCGGGATTTTTCTCCCTGTTTTTCTCTCGCCGTCACCTGTCCGCCGCTTTCTGTTTAAAGCTTAAACGCCTGCTATATTTTCACCGGACTCGACGGCGAATTTGGCTTACGGGCATCTCAGAGGGTGACGTTCTTCTCTCTCCGGCAGTATCCACTAAATGACCAGGGATGTTGCATGTCTGGTACTTTTTTTTCCTATATCACTCAGGCGTTACAGTCTGTTCCCGGACTGGCTATCTTTCTGGCCCTGACATTTGGCTATGCCATCGGGCAGATCCGCCTTGGGCCGATCCAGCTGGGTGGCGTCTGCGGCACGCTGATTGCCGCGCTGCTGATTGGTCAGCTGAATATTCCCGTAGATACCGGCATCAAAAACATCTTCTTTATGATGTTCATTTTTGCGCTGGGTTACAGCGGTGGCCCGCAATTCTTCGCCAATCTGAATGCCAAAGGCATCCGCCTGGGTCTGTTCTGCCTGATTGAGGTGGTGGCGGTGCTGGCGCTGGTGCTGACCGCCACGGCGGTGATGCATCTGGATCCGGGCACTGCGGCGGGGATGATGGCCGGTGCCGCGACTGAATCTGCCGTGGTGGGCACCGCCACCGACGCCATTTCCCGCCTGGATTTGCCTGCCAGCGACATCCTCCGCCTGCAGGGCAACGTCGTGACCGCTTATTCCATCACCTATATCTGCGGGCTGATCACCATCGTCATCGTTACCAGCCAGCTTTTTCCCCTGTTCCTGCGCGTTAACCTGCGCGAGGAGGCGGACAAACTGTGGCTGGAAATGGGCGGGCGGGTCGAAACCGACGGACAGTCTGCGGCACCGACCATCGTCGGACGCGGTTATCGGGTGGATGCCGGCGCCGGTTATACCGTGGCGGCAATCCAGCAGCGGCTGGGCCAGCAAAGCAGCATCGTACGGGTGCAGCGTCATGGCCGACTGCTCGGGCTGACCCCTGAGCTGAAGCTGCGCCGGGACGATCGCGTGCTGCTGGTGGGCTATCGCGGATCGCTGATTGAGACCGCCGCGATGCTGGGCCAGGAGATGCCGGATACCACTTCGATGGCCGCTGCGCTGGAAACCTACCATGTGGTGCTGCTGGCACCGGCGATGGCCAACCGGCCTTTGCAGGAGGTGACCTTGCCCGCTGGCCTGCATGTGGCCGCCATTCAGCGCGGCGATGCGATTATGCCGGCCTTACCCGCAACCCGCTTACAGCTGCATGACATCCTGCAGATTTACGACACCACGCCCGGCGGTGGCCGCAGCTCCGGCGCCCAGCTCAGCCATATCGGCAAAAGGATGCCCGACAAGCTCGCCAGCAACCTCGGCATTGCCGGGCTGGCGATTGCCCTCGGCACATTGCTGGGCAGCTTTAGCCTCAACATCGGCGGCATTCCGTTCTCAGCCGGAACCGGCGGCGGCGTGCTGGTGGTCGGACTGGTGCTGGGCTGGTATCACGCCCGTCGTGCCGATCTGCATACGGTGAATGCCGATGCGCTGGCGCTGATGAAGGATTTGGGCCTGGCGGGCTTTATTGCCGGGGTCGGCCTGTCATCCGGCCCGCAGGCGATGGCGCTGATTATGCAGTACGGCTTTAGCTTGCCGCTGCTGGGCATTGCCATCGCAGTGATCCCGGCGTCTCTCTCCCTGTTGGTTGGGCACTTTTGGCTCAAACTCAGCGCCCCGGTGTTACTCGGGGCTATTGCCGGGCAACAGTGCAGCACGCCTGCACTGAGTGCCATCCAGAGTGCCTGTGGAAATTCCACGCCGCTGCTGGGTTACACCATCACCTACGCAATTTCGAATGTCGTGCTGCCCCTGATGGGGCCGTTAATTGTCGGGCTGGCCAGTTCTCTCCAGCCTGTTTAGCTGTCAGGACTCTTCATTTTGGTAACTGAGGTAGGCATATGAACTGGTTGCATGAGTTGTTCCAAAAGTCTCCCGAAATCGCGCTGTTTCTGTCGATTGCGGCGGGGTATTACCTCGGCAAGATCAAATTTGGCAAGTTCCAGCTGGGCGGGGTGGCGGGTTCGCTGCTGGTTGCCGTGCTGGTCAGCCAGGTGGGCGTGGAGATCGATGCGGGGGTGAAATCGGTGATGTTTGCCCTGTTTATTTATGCGGTGGGGTACGAGAGCGGGCCCGATTTCTTCCGTTCCTTAGGCAAGCAGTCGATCAAAGAGATCATTCTGGCGGCGGTGCTGGCGATTACCGGGCTGCTGACGGTGGTGGTGTTAGCCAAAGGCTTCGATCTGGATAAAGGGCTGGCGGCCGGCGTCGCGGCGGGGGCATTAACCCAGTCAGCGATTATCGGTACCGCCGGTGATGCCATCACCAAGCTGGGGCTGGGGGCCGATGAGGTTCAGCGCTTACAGGGCAATGTGGCGATCGGCTATGCGGTCACTTACGTCTTCGGATCCTTCGGCGCCATTCTGGTCTGTGTGAATTTGCTGCCGAAATTTATGGGCCGCAGCATCAAAGAGGATGCGTTAAAGGCTGAAAGCGCCATCCAGTCCGGCGTGCAGGTCTACGGACCGGGCCAGGAAGCCGCCGCGCCCGATCTGGTTGGCAGGATTTTCCAGTTGCCGCCAAATACTTCCACCACCGTTTCCGCCCTGGAGAGCGCTCCAGACGTGGCGATCACCATCGAACGGGTGAAGCGGGAAAAACAGGTGATGGAGCCGACGCCGGATCTGCAACTGCTGGGTGGCGATATCGTGCTGGTGGTCGGCAAACGTAACGCCGTGGTCACCGTAGCCCCAACCCTCGGCAAAGAGCTGCACGCCGAGGAAGGCATGGAACTGACCATGCAGCGGCGTGAAGTGGTGATCACCAGCAAGAAACTTGAAAACCGCACCTTTGGCGATATTCGTGCTGCCGCCGCGCAGGACGTGCGTCATGGGATATATGTCTCGCAGATTACCCGCCAGGGTAAAGCGCTGGCGCTGGAGCCGGAAACGGTGCTGATGCTGGGCGATGTGGTCACCGTATTTGGCGCGGAACAGGACGTCAAACGCGTGGTGGACCTGATTGGTCATGCGATTGTGCCAAGCGCCAAAACTGACTTCGTTTATATGGGCGCAGGCCTTGTGGTTGGTCTGCTGGTGGGGTTACTGACCGCCAGAATCGGCTCGATTCCGCTGACGTTGGGCAGTGGTGGCGGGGCGTTGCTCTCCGGCCTGCTGTTTGGCTGGTTCCGCTCCCGTCGGCAGTCCTTCGGCTATATGCCGTCCGGCGCGGTGCAGATCCTGAAAGATCTGGGTCTGGCGGCGTTTGTGGTGGTGGTCGGGATTTCTTCCGGCCTGCAGGCGGTGCAAACCGTCGAGAGCCAGGGGCTGAAGCTGCTGTTAATAGGCGTGGTGGTGACCATCCTGCCGTTAGTGCTGACCATGCTGTTTGGCCGCTACGTCCTGCGCTACAACAACACCGCCATTTTCGCTGGGGCGCTTAGCGGCACCCGCAGCGCGAACCCGGCTTTTGGTGAGGTGCTGGATAAAGCCGAAAACACCGTGCCAACGGTGCCATTCGCCATTACTTACGCGCTGGCCAACGTTTTCCTGACCTTACTGGGACCGCTGGTTGTTGCACTGGTTTAACGAGATGTCGTCCTACAGGTAGCCTGCCCGGAGGTTTCCGGAATGGCAATTTGCTTTGTCAATGATGCTTCAAGGAGTAGTGACATGAATTTTAGCGACCCGGAAAAGCTCGCGCTGTTGAGCCCTTTTGAACTGAAAGATGCTCTGATGCAGCGGGCGGTTCAAAGTAACCAGTTGATGTTGAACGCTGGCCGTGGGAACCCCAACTTTCTGGCTACCACCCCGCGCCACGGTTTTTTCCAGTTTGGCTTATTTGCAATGACCGAAGCCGAACGCTCCTACATGTATATGGATCATGTCGGCGGCTTTCCGAAGCGTGAAGGTATCGAAGCGCGGTTTGAACTGTTTGCCAAGCAGCATGAAAGTGTCCCCGGCGTGCGTTTTATCGAATCGGCCGTGTCGTATATTCGCGACCAGATGGGCCTGGATGCCGGGGATTTCATTTATGAAATGTGTGAAGCCATCCTGGGCTGTAACTACCCGGTGCCGGACCGCATGCTCAAGATGAGCGAAGAGATTATCGGCAAGTACATCCATACCGAGATGATCGGCAGCTATCCGTTTGTCGGTAAGTTTGATATGTATGCGCTGGAAGGCGGCACGGCGGCGATGACCTACCTGTTTGCCAGCCTGAAGGCCAACCATGTGATCAATGAGGGCGATACCATCGCGCTCGGGATGCCGATCTTCACCCCGTACATCGAGATCCCCGAGCTTAGCGATTACAACCTCAAAACCATCCATATTGACGCGCCGCAATCCAATAAATGGCAGTACACCCACGAAGAGCTGGATAAGCTGCTCGACCCGAAAGTGAAGGCGTTCTTCCTGGTGAACCCAAGCAATCCGCCGTCGGTAAAAATCGATGAGGACACGCTGCAATACATCGCCGAGATCGTGAAAAAGCGGCCTGACCTGATCATTCTTACCGATGACGTGTACGCCACCTTCGCCGACAACTTTGTCTCGCTGTTCGCCATCTGCCCGTATAACACCATTCTTGTTTACTCCTTCTCGAAATACTTTGGTGCCACCGGCTGGCGCATGGGGATTGTGGCAACCCATGAAGACAATATTATCGACGCGGCGATTGCCGAGTTACCGGAAGCCAAAAGTAAGCAGCTCGACAAGCGTTACAGCTCGATTACTACCGCACCGCGTAGCCTGAAGTTTATCGATCGCCTGGTCGCCGACAGCCGCACGGTAGCGCTGAACCATACCGCCGGGCTGTCGACGCCGGTGCAGGCGCAGATGACGCTGTTCTCAATTTTCTGCCTGATGGACGAACCGGGCGCTTACAAAGCCGAAATGAAACGCATCGTACTGCGCAGGAAAGAGGCGTTGTATCGCGAACTGGGCCTGCCGATGCCGTATGACAACAATTCGGTACGTTACTACCATCTGCTGGACCTGGAAGAGCTGGCCGAGCAGATGTACGGTTCCGAGTTTGTGATATGGATGCTGGGCAGGTTGAAACCGAACGAGGCGCTGTTCCGCCTGGCGGAAGAAACCGGCGTTATCCTGCTGCCGGGCCGCGGGTTCGGCACTCCGCACCCGTCATGGCGCGTGTCGCTGGCTAACCTGAATGAATATGACTACGCCAACATCGGGAAAGCCATCCGCAGGCTCTCTCAGGAATACTATGAGAAGTTTGTCGAGGCGACCAATGCCGACGTCCCGTCGCCTGCCGCTAAAGCAGTAAAAACGGTGAAAGCGGCCGGCGCAATCCCGAAACCGAAGGCTAAGGCTAAGAAAAAGTCATAGTGGGTTCGGGATAAAGTGAGGCTGGCAGCGCCGTTTGGGGCTGCCTTTTTTATGGGGTGCGGGAGGTGAAATCAATGGATGGCGTCATCGCAATGCCGTTTGAGGTGTAATAGACGGAACTGGTGAAATGGTAGATCTTGCCGCTCAGGTTGATACTGATTCGGTTTCCCCATTTGTTGACCTTCGCATCCGCGGTATCCGCCGTCAGGAAGGGCGCAACATGGCCGAGTGCTTTTAGCGGGTCGGTTTTTAATTCTGCAGAAATGTAGTAACGGTAGACATCAGACACCGTTGCGCCGCCCTGATACTCCGTTATATAAAGCCAGGTGTCCGGGCCGATCTGTTTCGCTGATAGCAATGCATCGTCATAAGGCGGGCCCATTGTGCGCTGATAGGCTAAATAGCCGAGGACCAATAGCAACAAGAGAAGCGTCAGGATTCGGTGTGTCCATTTAATAACCGTGCTGGGTGACATAATCTATTCCTTGAAGTGCTGAAGGTTAGGCGCAGATTGATGTGCTTAGCCATAACCTTCTTTTTTCCATTTAGTCATACAGCCAACGACCGGCCTTCGCCGATTCAGCCAGCATTTTTAAGGTAAGTGGTTTCGGTTCAGTCCACTTCCTCTTTTTGTCCTTTGAACGCAGAAAATTCAGAAGCATAAACACCCCTTCATTCGGCCAGTAGTTAGTGAATGAGAAATTGCCCTTATCGACATGGAATTTGTCGAAGTATTCAACGAGGATGTCTTCCCCATCCTCCCAGCACCATGGGTAATCACCTGTAGAAAGGCTGGTCTCCAGGGTAAGAGTGGGGCGCTTGAAGGAGAGGAACAGGGGCTTATTCCATCGTTCCTGATACCAGGCTAATAACTGAGCGCCAGTGCTGCTCATTTCTGGCATGGGAACTGCGTGGGATGGGGGGTTGTTGACTGTGTCCATGGCTACTCTTCGACTCCTGTCTGGTGGAGTGGCAATCCTATAACCGTGTGGGGCATGTGGGTAGGGGTTTTGGGCTGGAGTTTTGTGAAGTGTGCGCGGTTTGGCAAATTTAGCCCGGCGTGCGAGGACGTAATTTAGCGGAGTTTTCTGGGTGTTCCTTGATGAAGCCCAACGGCAGCTAAATGTTGATGATGTGATAGCACTTGCCCTTTTCATCTTGGGTCAACCAACGAAAACCACCAGAGGAAAGCCAGCTGGAGCAACAAAAGGAACCAGCTTCTTAAGCCAGAATTTAAGGCGTTGGATCAATATTGAAGTCGGTATGCAATTGCCTACGCTTACCAATGGTTCGATAAAAAGAAGAAAATTCAGCTATGTCACTAATTTAGGGGCTTTTACAGGGCGTTGGATCCCTATCCTCGGTATTATGTTCATTATGAATGACGTGATGACCATCGCCTGGAGGGCAACGAATACATTTAATCGTATTGCGAGGGAAGAGGACAAATTATGGGGATGAGTGAAGCTAAGGCAAAGGAGGTCTTCGACTGGTATGACGAGCATTGGAACTTGCCCACGCCCTTCAGTAAAAAGCGACCTCTTACTCTTGATACCAGCCTCAGCACGGGCCGCTACCCTTGGGCACGCGAGACAGGCGATGACATTATGAAGGATTATTTTTCACGCTTTGGTGTTGATGATACAAACTTCGATTTCATCAAATACTGGCCATACGAAAAAGGGTTGATCCCTAATTTCCTGCGACCTCGCTCAATGCAGATAGAGGAAAAGGAGCCTGAGGAACTGACTATTACCATGCTGATTGAATCAGCCAAAGCGGGCCGTTGGCTCTATTGAGAGGCATTGCGCCTGTTTGGACAGGCATAGCCATTTCATCGACACTCAAAACCAGAAACAAAAAAGCCACCCTCTAAAAGGTGGCTTAATATCCTGATTTAACAGGGTAAATTTGGTGGCCCCAACTGGACTTGAACCAGTGACCAAGCGATTATGAGTCATCAAATAGGCATGTTTTGAATTGTTCGTTATTGTCTCTTTTGTATTTTTAATTGTCTATAATCAATGAGTTATGAAGTTAATTTGCTTCTAATTGGTTCTATAATTTCCCCATTGTACTATCCTGACCTGACCCAAAATGGGCAGTGGGTCAGGTCAGGTGAGTCAAACATCAGTTAGTAATATGTCTCTGATTGAGGTGTCACTGAGTTAGCGCATTAAGGATAGTCAAATATGTACTTGTAGGAGACCGGTGAAAAAACGGCGCACTTTAGGTATTGCAAATTTAGATGACCCTTTAATACAGATTTGTTCTCGTTCAATCCCCTATCATCGTGTGGATGAATGTCTAGTGCTCAATGAAGATAAATCATCTAATAGCTTGATTCGTGATATTTTTCAGATGTTAAGGCTAAAAAATATGGGAAAATTGTTTTTTTTGACCTTTATGTAATGTAAGGTAGGCTAACACCATGTTTACTATGTAAAAATGGTGTTTATAATAGCGTTCACAGAGGAGTTTTTTATGTTTTCTGAATCAGAATTATCAATGTGGGATGTTGCACCTAAGGATAGACCTACAAAAATGAATGCGAGTGAAATAAATGAAAAATATGAGCGAGGAGAGCATAGAATTGTAACTGAGACGAATAATGAGAAATTGCCAAATTTCGTTCAGGCGCTTGAACGGCAAAATTATATGGAAATCAGACCATTTTACCAAAGAAGATCTCGCTGGGATGAGGAAAGACAATCGAAACTTATTGAATCCTTCATAATAAATATTCCTGTCCCACCAGTTTTTTTATACGAGAAATCTTTTGGGGCTTATGAGGTAATGGATGGTCAGCAGCGAATCACAGCCATATCAGATTATTACAACAATCGATTTAAATTAACCGGATTGGATTTATGGCCTGAATTGAATGGGATGTATTATGCTGATCTACCTAATAAAATTAAATCTGGCCTTGATCGTCGTTCTATTTCTTCAATCGTTTTATTAAAAGAGTCAGCTCCGGATGAAGAAGATGCAATATTTTTACGCCAATTGGTTTTTGAAAGATTAAACACAGGCGGAGTACGCCTTGAAAGGCAGGAAATAAGAAACTCTTTAAGTAAGGGGTTGGTGAATGACATGCTTTTCATACTTGCAAGAGATGATCTTTTTAGGAAAATATGGGGACTTCCTGTTTTTACTCAAGAGGAGGAAATAAATCATAAATTGGAGATTTATGAGGAATCTTTTTATAAAAAAATGGAAGATCTTGAAGTTATTTTGAGGTTTTTTGCTTTAAGACATTTACAGCATTTTAAATATGGGATTCAGGGGTTTTTAGATTTGTATTTAATACGTACGAAAGAATTTACGCATAATGACGTTGACGTATTGAAAGATATATTTTTGAAAACACAATTTTTAGCTTATAGCATCTATGGTGATGATATTTTTAGGTTGTATAGAAACGGCGATTTTTACGGTCATCCAGTGAAAGGGGTTTACGATGCAGTAATGGTTTCATTTAGCGAGCGATTAGATGACTACGATTTGATAATCGATAACAAAGAATCAATTTTAAAACAGACAATTGAAATTTTCGATGCTAAGGGTGTTTCATCTTTTACAGGGCGAGCTAGCACTAAGAAAGACATTGAATTAAGAGTAAATGATTTTCGACAGATATTGATCAATGTAATTGGAAGATAATTATGCTCGAAGTTATCAAGGATAATACAGAAAAAGATATCATAGTTGTTTTGGATGTTTTTAATGATATTTATTCTGGACTGGGAAAAGTATCACAAATTAAAGTGACAAAAATAAGGCAATACGCGTACGCTACGGCCGTAACTCGTCTATACGCAATTTTTGAAGACTTTATCGAAAAAATACTTTCGTCATATTTGGATTATTTGTCAGAAAACAAAACCTATGCGGATTTATCTCCTGGTCTAAAGAGGGAGTATAGGATTGGGTTCTCTCATGTTTTGAGTAGAATAGATCAACCTAGATTTAGCTCTCTCAATCATGAGGATTTAATAGAGAAATATCATAGAGCCATTAATGAAAGTGTCTCTAATTATCAATTTATTGCAGAGGCATTGTTAAGGCATGATAATAATTTAAGGCCTAATGTTATATTTGAGCTTTTTAGCCGGTTAGGGTTAACTGGTCTTGAAAGTTGGCTAATTATGTCTGCAAAAGAGTATGGTTTATATGACAGTGAGGAAAGGATTAAGGAGCAGTTTGAGTCAGAGCTTAATAATTTCATTGAAGTTAGAAATGATTCCTCACATGGTGTGCCTGAGCAAATAGGGAGTCAGAGTATACTCCAACGGCACTGTGAGTTAATTTTTTTATTAGTTAGCAGTATTACGTCCTTTGTTGAAAGGGAGATTTTTATTCTTTTACAACTAGCTGGAAAAACTTTCAAGATTGGTAATGTAACTGAGGTATTTAATAGGGTTGGGGCATCTGTGGCTAAAGTTAATAAAGAATCGGTTATAAGCTTGGGGGTGGATTATGTGTTTGAAGATTCTTTTAATTTTTACACGCAAAAATTTAGTGAAGTGAAATTAAATGACGATGACGTGGGTGCGGAATTTTCAGTATTGGATAATAATGTGGAAATAGGAATAAAATGCGACAGACTTCCTAAGAAAAAAACTAACATACATATTTTTTTGTAAGCGAAAACAAGGCGAAGTCATGAGCCTATCTGTAATTCTGTGTAACTACCAACTCGTTAAAAGTGATCGCTCAGGCGGTCACCGAACTCGATAATAAAACGACTCGTTGCAAGCCGCCAGTTCTGTATCGGTATACTCCATTTTTTCGACGCATGCTTGATCGCCAGATAAATAACCTTTCGTACCGAGTCATATTTCGGGAACACTTTGCGTTTCTTAATCGCTGCCCGGATCCAACTGTTCAGCAATTCGATAGCGTTTGTGGTGTAGGGCTTTGCGGATGTCCGGCGGATAGCTGAACTGATCTTACCCCCCAAAAGTGGCTACTCGACTATAAATGAGTACCCCTCAACCTGAGGTTTATGACTCATTGCAATACAACATCAACTGCATTAATGACCAATACCCGTAGGTTAACTGTTTCATGAGCAACGTCCCCCTTGTTTAAGGATAGCGTTGCGTCGAACCGTTGAACTCACAGCACAAAGCGGACGTTTACAAAGATTATGTCCGAGTGGGAAAAATGTCAGAACATCAGGACGACTACCACTTAGTTTGCCTCGGGCATTTCAAGCGAATAGGAGCGAAACGCGATCACCTCTTCCTCCATCCGGTCTTTAATTTCTTTCATGCGCTCCTGCAAAGGTGTCAGCTCATTCCTGACAAATACCTGTGATGCCCTCACCGCATCCCCGAGTTGTCGGGGATAATCCCCATCATCTGCGGCGGCACACGGTGCGCGTTTCGCAGGCCGTCGCGGCTGGCCTTTTTGATGTTAAAGAAATCATCCTTTGGAGCCACTTCGCTGAGCGGCAGGATTTTGATTCCGTCCGGTTACCGTTTGGCACGTACATAAACAGGTTGCGGAAGTTGCCCAGCCCTTTTTTATCGCGCATCGCCTGACGCATCCGGTCAACGTCGCTGCTGCTTTGCGCCGCGTCGGTCATATACAGGATGTAACCGGCGTGCGCCCCGTTCTGGTAATACTTGCGGCGAAATAGCGTGGCCGCTTCATTCAGTCAGGCGGAGTTCAGCGCGCTGAGGTATTCCGTCGGGACTTAAAGATCCTGATTTATGTCCGGCTAAATTAGATGAAACACGCTGCCGGCTAAAAACAGATGCGGCTTTTTCCAGTCATTCATAAAACATCGGGTGTGGGATAAGGTTGAGGCCAGAAAATTGCCCCTATTGTAAATAGGTGGGCTGTGAGCAATGCCGCACAGCCTTTTGCCTGCCCGTGGAAGTTCATCGAAGGCATGTACCAGTATCCGTTGATACTGCCCGTGAAAGCGTGTTTTGGTTGTTTGTATCTGAACAGTTGTTTCATCGAGTGTTAATTGGCGGCAAATAAGGACGAAAATTATGCGGGGACAAAAAAAGGACATGACACGGTGCAACAAAAAAGCCACCCTCAAAAAGGTGGCTTAATGTCCTGATTTAACAGGTAAAATTTGGTGGCCCCAACTGGACTTGAACCAGTGACCAAGCGATTATGAGTCGCGTGCTCTAACCAACTGAGCTATGGGGCCTGAGGCGCAGGATTATAATGTAACTCGGTGGTGCAATCCAGCAGTTATCATCCGGTTGGCTAATTTCCAACCAGGAAAACGGGTGGAATAACAACCTCTTCGCCCCTTACCCTTGTCCCGACAACGGTTTCCGCTACGTCACTAAGCCACAGCGATCCCCATACAGGGTACTCGTTCCCCGCACCCAACATCCCTTAGCGATAGCGAGATGCAGACTGGCTGAGCGATAAATCCGGCAGCAGCGCGGCGCGGGCGGCATCGTAGGCTTCCCAGTTTTCATATTTCTCCAGCGATGGGATGGTCACGCTCTCGCCTAAATCCAGCCCGGCCAGTGCCGCATCCACCATGGTGTCGACTTCCATCAGCATATGCGCCGGCAGCTCGTCGGCGGAACGGCCGGAACGTTCGAAGATTTCGGTGCGGGTTAACCCTGGCAGCACGGCCTGCACACGTACGCCGTGAGGTTGCAGCGACGCTTCCAGCGAACGGCTGAAGTTCAGCACGAAGGATTTGGTGCCGTTGTACACGCCGTTAGACATTTCATGCACCAGCGAAAGGACCGAAGCGATGTTGATAATCGTGCCCTGTTTGCGGTCTTTAAAGGCGTTCGCCGCCGCATGCGCCAGTCGGGTAGGGGCGAGCACGTTAAGGATGATCATCCGCTGTACGCTGTCGATGTCGTTATCCAGGAAGTCGCCGGCGACGGTCATGCCTGCGTTATTCACCAGCAGCGTGATGTTGGCATCGCTGCTCAGCCGTTGTTCGACGCGCGCCAGATCCTGTTGGTCGATCAGATCGGCGGCCAGCACCTCGGCTTTCACGCCGTAATCTGAGGAGAGTTTTGCGGCCAGCGCCTCAAGTTTCGTTTTGTCGCGTGCAATCAGCAACAGGTCGTAGCCGCGCTGTGCCAGGCGTTGTGCGTAAAAAGCCCCAATCCCTGCCGATGCGCCGGTGATCGCTGCTGTGCCTTTAGATGCGTTCGAAATGGTCATGATGCTCTCCTGAATATGATGGTTATCATTTGGTGTTGAGGCTTAATATGATGGTCATCATATTGACTGTCAATAGCGCCAAAATGGCGGTTTTAGCCCGTCCCTCGTCCATCCATAAAATTTAACGTAGATCTTTCATAAAGATAGGCGAGCAATGCCCAACGCCACATTGAATATGATGATCATAATAATTATTATGATAGTCATATCTTGTTAAACGCTGAGCTAAACTCCCTGTATCTGGCTCAGGCGTTCAGCTGCACAATTCCGCGCAAGCCGATTACCGATCCCGTCCCGGAGGCCCCATGTCAGAAGTTATCACCCATAAAGAACGCACCCGTCAGCGAATCCTGGACGAAGCGGCCGCCATCATGCGCGTCGTGGGCACCGAGGGCATCGGTGTGGCGGCGCTGATGAAGCGCGTCGGGCTGACGCACGGCGGGTTTTATGCGCACTTCACCTCGCGTGATGATCTGGTGGCGAATGTTATCGACCGGATGTTTAATGAAACCGGCGAACGGCTGAATGCCTTGTCGCCGCTGCCGGAAGGCGCTGCGCGGCTGACTTGCCTGATCGATCTTTACCTTTCCCCTGAAGCCCGCAACGCACCGGAGCACAATTGCCCGATGCCTTCGCTGGCGGGCGAAGCCAGCCGTTTGCCGGACGAGGCGCGGGCACGCTTTACGCTGGGTATTCAGGAAATGCAGGCGCTGATCGCCCATTCGCTGCAGGCGATGGGGCATCCACAGCCGCAGCCTCTGGCCTCCTCGGCGCAGGCCGAGTTGATCGGCGCGATGGCGATGGCGCGAGCGATTCAGGATGACGCGGTGGCCGGGCAGTTGTTGGCAGATTCCCGCAGCCAGCTCAAGCTTCGGCTGGGCCTGAACGGTGATGCGCATGGCTGAACCTCAGGCGCTGGAAACCGAGCAACGGCGCAAGAAAATGGCGGCGCTGATTACCCGACTTGCCCCCAATAACGGCTATACCCGGTCCGCGCTGGATGATGTGCGCCTGCTGCGTTCCGACAGGCCGCTGGACCATACGCCGGTGCTGTATGAACCCTCGATTGTCATCGTTTGCCAGGGCTGCAAGCGCGGTTATTTGGGGGATGACGTCTATGTTTATGATGCTCAGCATTTTCTGGTGGTCGCGGTACCGCTGCCCTTTATCAGCCAGACCGACGCCAGCGTGGATGAGCCGATGCTGGCGGTGGCGCTCAGGCTGGATTTTACGGTGCTGGCCGATTTGCTGCTGACCTTAAAATTGCCGGTTCCCCGCCGTCATGACGCGGTCAGCATGCTCTCTTCGCCGCTGGATGAGGCGTTGGGTGACAGCGTCATCCGTCTGCTGGAGGTGCTGAGTTCGCCGCAGGAAAGCCAGGTGCTGGGCGCGGGGATCGTGCGTGAGATTTACTACCGGGTGCTGGTCGGCGATCAGGGTGGCACCTTACGCGCGGCGCTGGCGCAGCAGGGGTATTTTGCGCAGATTGCGCGGGCATTACACATCCTGCAAAACCGTTATAGCGAGCATTTTGAGGTGGCCGATCTGGCAAGCGAAGTGGGCATGAGCGTGGCTACTTTCCATGCCCATTTCAAAACGGTGACCCAAAGCTCACCCATTCAGTACCTGAAATCCACCCGGCTGCATCAGGCACGACTGTTGATGGTGCGTGGCGGAATGTCTGCCGCCACGGCTTCAGCGGAAGTAGGTTACGAAAGTCCTTCGCAGTTCAGCCGCGAGTTTAAGCGCTTCTTTGGTCGTAGCCCGGTTCAGGAAGCGCTGTATATGAAAGAAATCCTGCGGCTGGAACCGGCCATTGAGATGGCGGGCTAAGTCTAAAAAAAGCCCGCCCGTAAAGGCGGGCATGAAGCGGATCAGTAGGGGCTGGCGGTAGGACGCACCACGATCTCGCTGACATCCACGTCCGCCGGTTGCTCAATGGCATACACCACGGCACGCGCGATGGCATCCGGTTCCAGCGCTACCCGTCGGAAGGCTTTCATCGCTTCGCGCGCCGAGTCATCGCTGATGCTGTCTGCAAGTTCCGACGTCACCACGCCCGGTGAAATCACCGTCACCCGCAGTTTATCCGTCTCCTGACGCAGCCCATCCGATAACGCCCGCACCGCGAACTTGGTGGCACAATAGACCGCGGCCGTTGGCGAGACGCTCAGTCCGCCAATCGACGAAATGTTGATGATATGGCCGTGCTGCTGCTGTTCCATCAGCGGTTGTGCGGCTGCAATGCCGTAAAGAACGCCACGGATATTGACGTCAATCATGCGATCCCACTCGTCCACTTTACGGGCCGAAAGCGGCGACAGCGGCATTACGCCAGCGTTGTTAATCAGCACATCCAGTCCGCCAAAATGCTGTTGTGCTTCGGCGATAAAGCGCTCCATCTCGCTGAGGCTGGTGACGTCAAGCGAGGTGAAATGCGCTTCGCCGCCAGCGGCACGGATCTCTGCAACCACCGTCGCCAGACGATCGGTGCGGCGCGCGCCAAGCAAAACACGCGCGCCTTTGGCCGCTAGCAGTCGGGCGGTGGCTTCGCCAATGCCACTGCTGGCACCGGTGATCGCCACGATTTTATTGTTCAGTTCAGACACAGGACTCTCCTTACCAGGGCTTGCTGAACGGCGTGTCCGTCAGCGAAGTTCAGGGTAAAGCCTTATCCCCTGGCTGCGAATATCCGGGCCTCTCTGAAGCTTGCCTGTTCCTCTGAAACAAACTGACGAAGTACGCATTTCTTAACAGCGGGCATGGTGCGGGTGGCTGCGATGCATTAAAATTGGTATGAATCGGTACGAATCGTACCTGTTGTATTGTTGAAGGATGTGAGTATGCACAGCTTTACCGCCAGTGAGGCCAAAATCCAGTTTGGCGAACTCATCAGCAAAGCGCAGCGCGAGCCTGTCAGTATTACCAAGAATGGCCGACCTAAAGTGGTGGTGATGTCGATTGAAGATTTTCACGATTATGAGCAGTTGAAACTAATGAAACTGCGCGCGATGGTTGCGGAGTCGATCGTCCAGTCAGAACGTGGCGAGTTGCACAGTATTGACGATGTGTTCAGCGACCTCACTGAAGAAGAAATCAAACACGCTGGGGAATAGGTTCAAGGATGACCGTCATCTTTACCACACAAGCAAGGGCGCAGATCCGCGCCATAAGAGCGTATTCACATCGTCATTTTGGTGCGACTACCGCCAATCTGTCTGCCAACGCTTTGCGGACAACGATGCAGGATATTCTTGACCCTAACCCTGCATTGGGCCGGGACCGTAGCGCTGACATCGGTCCCGGCGTACTGCGTTTCCCTGCCAACTCCCAACTAATCTTCTACCGGGTAGTCAAAGTCGGTATTGAGATTCTGGCCGTAGTACATCAGAAAGACGAACCCACGAAGTATTCTCCTTAACCCGCTTTTTGACTTGCCTGTTCCTCTGAAATGCCGATCAGCGGCCCACATCGGTCGAAAAGGCGATCTCTTTCTGCGCTTCCAGCGCCGCCAGTCGTTCGGTCAATGCGGCATGCACCAGCGTGTATGCATCGCTGCCTAGCGTCAGTCGGCGTGGCGCAGGGGAGCGATCGACGGAGGCAATCATTTCACGCACCATCTTCTTCGCCTCGCCGACGGTCGGCCAGTTCTCCATCAGCTGCCGCATTGGGCTCCGATCGTAAGCCGCCAGCGGTTCAGCCATCTCCATTCCCTGGGTGAACCCCGTCTGGGCGGTGCCTGGCTCAACCAGCGTGAATTCTATATTGAATGCCGCCACTTCCTGCGCCACCGTCTCGACAAAGCCTTCCATCGCAAATTTGCTGGTGTGATAAAGGCTCAGTCCCGGGAAGGTAATCTGCCCGCCCATCGAAGAGAGCTGCAGGATGCGGCCACCGCCTTGCTGGCGAAGATGCGGTAGGGCCGCGCGGATCAGCTGGATCGAGCCGAGCACATTGGTGTCCAGCAGGCGTTCAATCTGCGCATCCGCCAGCTCTTCGGCGGCGCCGCCCAGCCCGTAGCCCGCGTTGCTGACCACCACATCAATGCGGCCTAATTCCGCAAAGGCCCGATCGACGACCGTGCGCACGCTTTCGGCGTCGGTCACATCCAGTTGCGCCAGCCACAGCTGCTCACCATAACGCGCTTTCAACGTCTGCAGCACGGCGGGTTTGCGCAAGGTGGCCGCCACGCGGTCGCCGCGTTCCAGCAGGCGTTCAGTCATTTCCAGGCCGAAGCCTGATGAGGTGCCGGTAATAAACCAGGTTTTAGACATGGGGTTTCTCCTGTTGAGTGTCAGGTAACCTTACGCCGCTGGAATTGATGCTACTATCCGTCCAATCATGCATGAGTTGGTGAAAATTACCCATGAATAGCAAACCCGATCTCTCCGCGCTGCAGGCCTTTGTGCTGGTCGCCACCCGCCGCAGTTTTCGTCAGGCGGCCGACGAGCTGGGATTATCGCCGTCCACCCTCAGCCATATGCTGCGCGCGCTGGAAGAGAAAATGGCGGTGCGGTTGCTGCACCGCACCACCCGCAGCGTCTCGACCACCGAAGCCGGTGAGCAGTTGCTTAACCAGTTGAAGCCGGTGCTGCAAGGGCTGGAGAGTGCGCTCAGTTCGGTGGAGGCATTTCGCCAGCAGCCGACCGGCACCTTGCGGATCAATGCCAGTGAGAGCGCTGCCCGTCAGCTGTTGCAGCGGGTTGTGCCGCTGTTTTTGCAGCGCTATCCGGCCATTTCGCTGGATGTGGTGACCGAAGGGCGGTTGATCGATATCGTCAGCGAGCAGTTTGATGCCGGCGTGCGGCTGTTGGAGGATGTGCCGCAGGATATGGTGGCGGTGCCATTTGGCGGCGATCTGCGCTTTATTGCCGTGGCCTCGCCCGCTTATGTCGCGAAAAGCGGCGAACCCGCCACGCCCGACGATCTGTTAACCCATCAATGTATTCGCTTCCGCTTACCCAGCGGCAAGCTCTATCGCTGGGAGTTCTCGCGTCGTGGCGTGGAGCGGCATATGGAGGTGAAGGGCGCGCTGATGCTGGATCATCTGGAACTGATGGTCGAATCGGCGGCGCAGGGGTTGGGTATCGCCTATGTCCCGAGCAGCGTGGCGGAGCCGTGGCTACAGAGCGGCAAGCTGCAAATCGTTCTGGAAGAGTGGAGTCCGCCTTCGCCGGGGCTGGCGCTGTACTATCCTGGCCATCGCCATGTGCCTGCGGCGTTAAGCGCCTTTATCGAGGTGCTGAAGTCGCCCGTTACAGCATTCCCGGCGGAATAACCGGCGGATGATAAATGGCCGCGCTCCAGTGCCGGCTGCTGGCATGTTTCTCCGCCAGCCAGCCCTCTTTGCGCAGATGGCGGGCGATCATTTTATTCATGATGCCGTGTCCCAGCAGCAGCACGTTGCCATGCTCCGACAGGGAAATCAGTCGGTTAGCGGCCTGACTGGCGCGCAGTTCCGCCTGCTGGAAGGATTCGACCGAGCCGGCATAGCCGCACAGCCACATCAGCCGCAGTAACGAAAGCCACAGCGATGGAGGAAGGTGGGGATAGGCAAGGCGCATGGTAGGCAGGGACACTTCGCTGAATACCGCATCGATGCAGGCCGGTTCCAGCCCCAGCTTTTGCAGTGACGAGCGCGCGCGGGGAAGGGGACTGGTCACCACGTAGTCGGCCATCGCCGCCACCCGAATACTCTTATCCGGCGGGCCATCCTGCACGTTCGACATATCATAGGCTTCACACCACTCTGTCATCGCCAGCGCCGGTAAGCGGCCGCCCACCGTATGGTCCGGCTTACCGTGACGCATCAGAATTATGGTCATTACCTTCCCTCAGGTGTTTTTTTCAAGAGTAAGCTGACGTTCAGGTTAAGACAAATAAGCGGGCTGATTTTAAGATTTGCCCGGCAATGGGCGAGGATTCATCTGACTGCAATAATATGCCGTTTAGAATGCCCACGACTGAGCCAGTCAGACGTGAGTGAAAACTGAACTTTAGTACAGTTTATTCGGTGTATTGTAGTGCAATATCAGAGCGATAAATTAAGTTATTAATTCAAGTTAATGTATTTTATCGCTTTTATCTGGAGTCGCGCTTTCCAAATGTGAAGTGACACTAATTTATTTGCGCAGATCTATTGCAAAATCTACGCGCGTAGATACAATAGCCCTCGTAGTAAAAATTCGCGACGCATGATGCTTATCTGCCCAGTGAAGGTCACTTTGTTTCACCGTATGGATGCGATTGGTTACTTAAAACCGACGACCGGGAAACGAATATAACTCTCCCAACACCAGGGAACCTGTTCTGACCTTAACCATGGCTCAGCAAAAGAGCGTCCTAACTGGCGAATTTTTCCTGACTCTCAGGACACGCCAGGGAAGGCAAATTAGCACTCTGTATTTCAGGGAACTTTCATGTCCACTCCTCAAAGCACTCAGCATGAGGCTTCACGTTCCGCATCCTCTGCGGCAGATGAACGCCTGACTACCCCAGAAGGCCGTAAAGATTTTTGGCGCGCTACCTTCTCCTGTTGGCTTGGCACCGCGATGGAATATGCGGACTTCGCCCTCTATGGTCTGGCCGCCGGTATTATCTTTGGCGACGTCTTCTTCCCCGAATCCACCCCTACCATGGCGCTGCTGGCGACCTTTGCCACCTGGTCCGTTGGCTTTATTGCCCGACCGATTGGTGCACTGTTCTTCGGCTGGCTTGGCGATCGTAAAGGCCGCAAAGTGGTGATGGTCTCCACCATCATTCTGATGGGCGCGTCGACCACATTGATCGGCGTTATCCCGAGCTATGCCTCGATTGGCCTGTGGGCACCGGCCTGTCTGGTGGTGTTGCGCTTCAGTCAGGGCTTTGGTGCTGGCGCCGAGCTGTCTGGCGGCACGGTGATGCTGGGTGAATATGCTCCGGCAGAAAAACGCGGTCTGGTCTCCTCGATCATTGCGCTGGGATCCAACAGCGGCACGCTGGTGGCCTCGCTGGTCTGGCTGGCGGTGGTGCAGATGGATCAACAGCAGCTGCAGGATTGGGGATGGCGTATCCCGTTCCTCTGTAGCTCGCTGATTGCGCTGGTGGCGCTGTGGATCCGCCGTCATCTGAAAGAAACCCCGGTATTTGAACGCAAGAAAGCGGAACTGCTGGCGCAGCGTGAAAGCTCACGCGTTGCTCAGCCGTTGCCGGTCGATACCCGCAGCTTCTGGAAACGCAGCCGTTCGTTCTTTGTGATGGTTGGCTTGCGTATCGGTGAGAACGGCCCTTCGTATCTGGCTCAGGGTTTTATCATCGGCTACGTGGTGAAAGTGCTGACTGTCGATAAGTCGGTTGCCACCACCGCCGTGTTCCTTGCCTCTCTGCTCGGCTTCCTGATTATTCCTTTCGCTGGCTGGCTTTCTGACCGCTTTGGCCGCCGCATTACCTACCGTTGGTTCTGCCTTTTACTGATCCTTTATGCCTTCCCGGCCTTTATGTTGCTGGATTCTCGTGAGCCAGTGATTGTGATCTCGACTATCGTTGTCGGTATGGGTCTGGCGTCACTCGGTATTTTTGGTGTGCAGGCGGCGTGGGGCGTTGAGATGTTCGGCGTGCATCACCGCTACACTAAAATGGCGACGGCGAAAGAGCTGGGATCGATTCTCTCTGGCGGAACAGCTCCTCTGGTTGCTGCTGCGCTGTTGTCATGGACTGGCCACTGGTGGCCGATCGCCACTTACTTTGCGGCGATGGCGGCCATTGGCTTCCTGACCACGTTTGTTGCCCCGGAAACCCGTGGGCGAGACTTAAATGACCCGGAAGACGCGATCTGACGGGAACCAGGCGAACCGTCGATCGCTCGGCGGTTTGCCTCTGGAAAAGGCAATAATTTGGTAAAAAGCACCGTAAATCGTGCCACCCGCAGCGATGTCGCCAAAGAAGCGGGCACCTCGGTCGCCGTGGTGAGCTATGTGATGAACAATGGTCCGAGGCCGGTTGCGGAAGCAACGCGGCTTCGCGTGCTTGAGGCCATCAAGAAAACCGGATACCGGCCCAACAGCGTGGCCCGTGCTCTGGCGTCGGGCACCACGAAAACCTATGGACTGGTGGTGCCCAATATTTCCAACGCGTTTATCGCGTTATTTGCCCATGCGTTGCAGCAGGAAGCGTTGAGCAACGGCATGGTGATGCTGTTGGGCGATGCAGGTGACAGCCGTCAGCGCGAGCTGGAACTGATCAACAATCTGCTGAGCCGTCAGGTCGATGGACTGTTTTATAACAGCGTCGATCGCCACCCTTATATCGATGTGATTCAGGCCACCGGCACGCCGCTGGTGATGCTGGACCGGGTCGATCCCAGTCTGAAAGTGAATATTCTGCGCGTGGACGAGCGCGAGGCGGCCCGTCAGGTGACCTCGCATCTGTTGAGCCACGGCTACCAGGACATTGGCATTATCTGCGGTCCGCTGGAGCGTTTTAACACCCAGGATCGTCTTGCAGGCTGGCGTCAGGCGCTGGCCGACGCGGGTGTGACCGAGCGGGCAGAGTGGATATTCCCGACAACCTATACCCGCGAAGGCGGCTATGAGGCCGGTCAGCAAATGCTGAAAACCGGCGCGTTACCTCGCGCGCTGTTCGCCAGCAACGAAGCCCAGGCGATTGGCTGTATTCGGGCGCTGGCGGAACACAACATTACGGTGCCAGAGCAGGTTGCTCTGGTCTGTTTTAACGGAACGGATCAATCGGCGTTTCATGTCCCTTCATTAACCACCGTGCGACAGCCGGTTGGGGAAATGGCAAAAAGGGCCATCGCAATGCTGACAGCCCCGGAAGGCGAGGCACAGCTGAGTGAGTTTGCGCACCAGCTGGAAATAGGCGAATCCTGTGGCTGTTGCTTTAACGACAGCCGCAACGCCGCACAAAAATGATAATAAAAAATGAAAAGATTGATTATTGATTGTGACCCAGGAAACGGCATCGTCGGTGCCAACGTTGATGATGGTCTGGCCATAGCGCTTGCGCTGGGGTCACCCAATATCTCGCTCGAGTTGATTACCACGGTCGCCGGCAACACGCCGTGCGAGCAGGGATTCAACGTAGCGAAAGATTTGATTGAAAATTTAGGCCTGACTATTCCGGTGTTGAAAGGGGCGAGCCAGGCACTGGCCGAACCGCCACAGCCCTGGCGTGACGCGCTGGATAATCGGGTGCACGGCAACAAACTGGCGCATCTGTGGCAGGGCGTTCGTCAGCCGGAGGCCTTTGTGGCACCGGAAGAGGACGCGGCCGATGCTATCGCCCGGCTGATTTGTGCCAATCCCGGCGAGATCACCCTGGTGGCGATTGGGCCGTTAACCAACGTGGCGCTGGCGATGGAACGCTATCCGGAGATGGTGGAAGCGGTGCAGGAGATCGCCATTATGGGCGGCGTGTTTGCGCTGGATGACTATATCAAGGACACCAATTTCGGCCTCGATCCTGAAGCCGCGCACAAGGTGCTGAACAGTGGTGCTAACATCACCTTAGTGCCGATGGACGTCACCACCCAGACGTTGATGACGCATAGCGATCTGGACCGGATTGCCCGACTGAACACGCCGCTGGCGCGCTTTGTCACCGAAACGCTCAGGCCGTGGATGGATTACTCGATGCAAACCCGCAATCTGCCGGGCTGCTGGATCCACGATGCGCTGGTGGTGGCCTGGCTGCTGAATCAGCAGGTGGCCAAGGCCGCGGATTACTACGTCAATGTGGAGTTGCGGCCGGGACAGACGCGCGGGAAATCATGGCGCTACCGTCCGCCATTGCGGGTCGACGTGGCGATTGAGCCTTCAACGGCGGGACTGGTTCACGTACTGCAAACGGTGGATAACCGCCTGCTGCTCTCGATGCTGGAGAAAGCGCTGGCTTAAGGCTGCGCTCCCCGTCGCGGAAGACGGGGAGCCAGTTCATTTGACTCAGGCGACCTTCACCGCACGCTGCCAGCGAATGGCATCAATCACCAGCATCACTACCAGACTGATGCCCATCAACGGCAGGCTCAACGCCAACGCCACGGTGCACACCGACACCGCAAAACGGCCGCTAAGCGACAGCTGTCGCCAGTGATAAATCAGCGTTTCTGCCGGATGCGGGCCTTGCCCGGCGACTGGACGGCGCAGCCACCATAAGCGATATCCCATCACAATCATTACGCATAATCCCAGTGCAAAAGCCGCCAGAATCAGCTGGTTCGGCAGGCCAAACAGCACCCCCATATGGGCATCGACGCCCCAGCGCGTGAGTTTGGCCAGCAGGCCAAATTGCGCAAACTCCACCTTATCCAGCAGGGCATAGCTGCGCGGATCGACCGACACGCTGTCGACCTGGGTTGGCCAGCGGCGATCGATCTCGCTGACGGTCCAGGCCTTATCGGCGCGGGTGGTGGGACGGATTTCAATCTTGCCGGCTGAAATCCCCGCCGCGCGGGCGGTATGCACCACCGCATCAAACTGTTCCGGTGAGATGCTGACCGACGCCGCCGGATTGTCCGGCATCGGCATGCCTGACTGTTTGTGTTCAGCATGTTCATCGGCAGGCATGTTCATCCCTGACATCGCCTGATCGGCATGTGCATCAGCAGGCATGGTCATACCCGGCATGCTGTCATCGGCCGCTTCCGCGTTTGGCGTCAGCGCGGTATTCACCGCAGGCGTCAGCCAGCCAAAGTGGGCACGCATCGACGAGATATTGTCGCCCGCCCAGCGCGACCAGGTCAGGCCGGTGGCCGAGAAGAAGATCAATCCCAGCAGCAGCGCCACGCCCAGCGTGCTGTGCCAGTAGCGGCTTCGCAGCAGGCTTTGCCCGCGAGAACGGCGGCCTTTTTTGATCCGACCCGGCGCCCGGCTGGTGGCCCACAACAGCAGTCCGCCTAATGATGCCACCCATAACCAACTGGCGGCCAGCTCGCTGTAGTTCCGGCCAACGTCGCCCAGCAGCAGATTCTGATGCAGATAATCCAGCCAGGTGCGCAGCGGCAGCACGCCGCTGGTGCCATAAACGTTCAGCATGCCGCGTACTTCTAAGGTCTGAGGATCGACGAATACCGCGGTGGTGGCACTGCCGCCGTCTGGCGTGGTGAACATCACTCGCGTGGTTTCCCCGGCAGCGGGCGCCGGGCGCAGGGCGGTGATTTTCGCCTGTGGGCCAATAAACGACTCAGCAACCCGAACCTGATCGGCAAGAGAGCGTTCCGGCCCCCCGCTGTCGGTGAACAGCTGATGTGCGTAGAGCGCGTTTTCCAGCTGCGGCGTCATCACGTACAGCGCGCCGGTGAAGGCCGCGACGAAGATAAACGGACCGATAAACAGCCCGATATAGAAATGCAGACGACGCAGTAATGGCAGCAGGGAGCTGCGCGATTGTTCGGCGCGTGCAGACTGCGCCAGGATTTTTTCTGACATGATATTTTTCCATCCGCCTGTTTCCAGGCATGAGCAGGTGCCTGCCGCTATAACGACAGGATATTTTTAGTGTTTAACCGGCTCAGTAAGTGGGTGGGGCTCGCGGATGGAAAAACTGCGGAATAAACCGTGCCACAGCAGGGCGGAACGGCGGTGAATCGGGAAGCCTGGCGGCCTGAAGTGAAGACCACAGCACCGGGAAGTTGGTCAAATCTAACGGCAGGTGCGCCAGTAACACGCAGTAGCCACAGGCGCTGTCATCCATCATCGACATCGGATGGTGCTGCATCATGCGGGCATGTTCAAGCGGCGACATCGTGGCCATGTTCATGCCGTCCATCGGCATCTCATCATCCATCGCCATGTCATGATCCATGGCCATTCCCGGCATCATCATCGAATCACGCGCAGCATCACTCACCAGGGATTTGGAAATCACCGGAGCAATAAACAGCAGCAAAATGGCCACCACCGCCAGCCAGGCCGCAAAGCGGTTGGGCGAACGGTGCATCTGAATCAGCGACAAGCCTTGAACATCCTGGTCAAAAATCCACGGCGGGAGTGTAGCAAATAAACAATTAGCGCCGAAGCATTAACATCGCGGCAGCACCTTACCTCGGCTAACTATCAGGCGGGTAATGAAGTGTTACGCCGGTTTACAGCTTGAATCTTGCGCTGACAAAGACGCGAAGATCGCTATTTACTTACATGCTATAAACAAATAGTTAACATTTCTTGACCCGATATCCGGGCCTTGGCCGCAGCAAGACAGGATAACCCTATGTTCAACTGGACTTCGACCCAGCGCAATGTGGCTTTCGCCAGCTTTGCCAGCTGGACGCTGGACGCGTTCGACTTTTTTATACTGGTCTTCGTGTTGAGTGATATTGCTACCAACTTCCACACCGAAATTTCGCACGTCTCGCTGGCGATCATGCTGACGCTGGCGGTGCGACCGATTGGCGCGCTACTGTTTGGCCGCCTGGCCGAACGGTTTGGTCGTCGACCCATTCTGATGGTCAACATCCTGATGTTCTCGATTTTCGAATTGCTGTCCGCCTGGTCTCCAACCCTCGGCACCTTCCTCGCCTTCCGGGTGATCTACGGTATTGCGATGGGCGGCGTCTGGGGCGTGGCCTCATCCCTGGCGATGGAAACCATTCCTGACCGCTCGCGCGGGCTGATGTCGGGGATCTTCCAGGCGGGGTATCCCTGTGGCTATCTGCTGGCGTCGATTATCTTCGGCCTGTTCTATGCCTCCGTCGGCTGGCGCGGCATGTTCCTGATCGGCGCGCTGCCGGTGCTGCTGCTGCCGTTTATCTATTTCAAAGTCCCTGAGTCGCCGGTGTGGCTGGCGGCACGGGAACGTAAAGAGAGCACCGCGCTGATGCCGGTGCTGCGCAGCCACTGGAAGCTGTGCGTCTATCTGGTACTGCTGATGGCCTGCTTTAACTTCTTCAGCCACGGCACGCAGGATCTCTATCCCACCTTCCTGAAGGTACAGCACGGCTTCGATCCGCATACCGTCAGCATCATCGCTATCTGCTATAACATTGCCGCGATGCTCGGTGGCGTATTCTTTGGCACGCTGTCAGAGAAAATTGGCCGTAAGAAAGCGATGATGATTGCCGCCTGCCTCGCGCTGCCGGTGATCCCGCTCTGGGCCTTCTCAACCGGTTCGGTGATGATCGGGCTGGGCGCGTTCCTGATGCAGTTTATGGTGCAGGGCGCATGGGGCGTGGTGCCTACCTACCTGACCGAGCTGGTGCCGGCCAATACCCGCGCGGTGCTGCCAGGCTTCGTTTATCAGCTGGGTAACCTGATTGCCTCAGTCAATGCCACGCTGCAATCCTCGATAGCGGAAGCGCATGGCAACAACTATGGCCTGGCGATGGCGATTGTCGCTGGCACCGTGGCGGTGTTGATCTGTGTGTTGGTGGCGTTCGGCAGGGAAACGCGCGGGGTGGAGATTTCGGCGTCACCCGGCAAGGTGAGCGAACAGTCCCGCTAAGAGACGGATAGCAAAAGGGCGGCTCTCAAAGCCGCCCTTTTTTGTTGCCGTCAGGCAGGGATCTCGCAGACGTCGACCCATTTGGCGTCGGTCAGTTGCGCCAGCATCTCGGGCGAAATACGCACGGCGCTGTTAATCGATCCGGCTGCAGGCAGCACTTCTTCATAACGCTTCAGCGAGATATCGCACAGGATCTGTAAAGGGGTTTCCAGTCCGAACGGGCAGACGCCGCCGACCGGATGACCGGTCCAGTTCACCACTTCATCAGTGCTGAGCATGCGCGCTTTGGCACCCAGCGTCGCTTTCAGCTTACGGTTATCCAGGCGGGCATCGCCGCGAGTCACAATTAATACCACCCGATCTTTCACCTTCAGCGACAGGGTTTTGGCAATCTGGCCAGGCTCCACATGGTGTGCCCGTGCCGCCAGAGCGACCGTTGCCGTGCTCTCGGCCAACTCGATAATGCCAATATCAGGGGCGCGCTCGGCAAAGAACTGCCGTACAGACTCCAGGCTCATGCTTTTCTCCCACATAACGAAGCGCATAAAGTTGCCACAGAGCAGACTGACTGTAAACGGGAAGGCGTTAATTTAGCTTAGCGTGCAGTTTCCGCAGCGCTCAACTTCCGGCAGGCGATAGCGCTGGCAGCAGGTACGTCGCTGCATTTCACCGTCACGCGGGAGCATGGTGCGATAGAAAGGGTTGTCGGAACCGTCCAGCAGGGTTTTGCTGAAGAAGAAGGCGTGTTCGAGTTCGGCGTGCAGGGATTTGCCCAGCAGAGGGGCCAGTTCACCGAGGAACCAGTGCACGGCGAAGCCGGTGTTGCTCCAGATAAGCTTGCCGTTGATATCACCGTGCTGCTCAATGGCGCGCACCGCCGGGATCAGATGCTGTTGGATCAGGCGATCCATACGACGTTGTGGGCTAAGGAAACGGGCTTCTTCATCTTCGCGCACGTCAAACCAGAAGGTTGCCGGGCGGCCGGTTTCATGGAACTCAACGTGGCAATGCTCGGGTGAGCAGTCCAGCGGGCGGTTTTCAATCAGCAGTGCCATCATCATCGGCGGCAGCACCAGGCCGAAATACCACTGCGCCCAGAGCGACTGCAGCGGCTTGTTTTCGCGTTCCATCTCGCCCTGCTCACGGTAGATATAGTCAGCGTACTGCGCGTTAAGGCGGGCGAAATTCTCCGGTGTCGACCAGCGGTCCAGCGTCATGCTGCTGGCGGGCGCTTCTTCCCCCAGCTTCACGCTATCCAGGAAATAAGCACGGTGTTCACTGAACAAGGCGCGCAGCGAAGACGCCAGCGAACGATTGCTCTGCAAAAAGATCAGCGGATGTGAACCATACTCAACTGCCTGACGGACGATGGTGGCCATGGGATTTCCAGCGTAAACCGAATACAAAAACAAATGATAATCGTTCTTGATTCTATCTGAGGCCATACGCACAAACAAGCAGCAAATTGTGCGCCGGGTCTGGAAGGCAATTGATAAGCAACCTGGCTGAATTTTGATCGCATTGGCCATAATAACAGCAGGGATTACGCTGTAGATTAACAGGCAGGCGTTATTGACGGCTTTATAGCAGCTTATTCCATAACCGGGACGTTTCCCGGCATTGTAGAGTTAATTCCAATTATAGGGAATAACAATGGCTGGGTTATTTTCTGTTATCACCTCCGCCATAGAATGCATTATTGCCATTTTTTATTAACAACAATTTTTCATTCATCGGCTTAATGAATAGGGAATAAAAGCGCAGGTCATTATGCCAGATATACCCGTCAGGTCTGGGATTTGTATTAAGGAGAGCGATAAATTAATTCAACGTATTGGCCCGGGCGTCCGGGCCAGTTAAAAATATCACATTGCATCTGCGGGGTGGGTAAGCGGACTTTTCGTTATGTCTTCAAAGGAGAGGATCGTATTACGTCCACGGCCTTTTGCCAGATAAAGTGCGCGGTCGGCATTGGCCAGCGCCGCATCGAAATCTTCTTCGATTAAGGGCGCAAACCCGGCGCTGATGGTGACGTGCGTGGCGACCCGGTCATTAAACAGATGCGGGATCTCCAGATTCAGCACGTACTGGCGGATGCGCTCCGACAGTTTGCGGGCAATCGACTCATTGACGTTGGTCAGCAGCACCAGAAACTCTTCGCCGCCATAGCGGGTCACAATGTCCCTTGAACGCACCGCATCCCGTATCGCCACCGAGACGCGCGCCAGCGCCTGATCGCCCATCGCATGGCCGTAGTTGTCGTTGTAGGCCTTGAAGTTATCGATATCCAGCAGCAGCACGAAGTGGCTGCCCGCGTGGTTCTCGAGGATGTTCTCCAGCCGGTTTTTCAGCCCACGGCGATTGTACAGCCCGGTCAACGGATCGAGCATGCTGAGGTCGCTGTAGGTCTCTTTCTCTTCATACAGCTGCCGCATCAGGCGCAGGGTAAAGTTGTCCCGGCGGCGCTGCATCAGGTGGTGCAAGGTAAAGCCAATCAGCGGCAGCGCAATGGTAAACAGGATCAGCAGCGTGTTCTGCCCGTGGTCCAGCACCAACACCGCGACGGAAGGCGGAGCCGTATGCAGGCAAAATGCCAGCAGATGGTCGCCCAGCGCGATGGCACTGATAAAAAACACGCTAATCAGACTGATTACTAAAAAGCTGCCGTCGAAATAAAATACCGTTTCGTACTTATCGTAAATTTGCCACGTCCACAGCAAACCGGTAATTACCGCGACCAGATTTAATATCGGAAATTTCCCTGACGGCTTTAAAAGCATCCACGCGATTATCACCGCACAAAATAGTGCGATGGCAACCGTGGGAATTGAAAACTGAACCTGTCCCAGTTTCCCTTTAGTGCTACATAAACAAAATAAAGACGTTGCTGTGTTTAAAAAGAGAAAGAGCATCAGCGACAGCCGATGCTTGCTGTTAAGCAATTCATCATAGCTTTGTAATTTCATTATTTTCTACTCGTGACTGCAATGAATAAACCCGCACCATTAACCTAAATTGGCGGACTACATTCGCGCGTGGAATAGTTTCTTTCTGTTATTATTTGGAATTTCTTAATAGTGAACCTGGCCAATTTACCACTTAACATTCTGAGTGTCATCAGCGCGGGCAAAGTTTCAACAGCGGCACGGTAAATTATGCTGCAAAGTGATAAATATTCTTATATGCTATTGGTAATCATTATCATTTGAAAAGGTGTGGGTACGACAATGCTGATAGCACTGGTCACCGCATGTGGACTTTGGGGGGTAAGCTGGATGTTCGGAAAAAAACTCGATAGCGCCTGGGGTGTTTTGCTGCCCTGTGCAGTGATGCCACTTATCGCCCTGATGAAACTGTCATTCAGCGAATGGCGGGTGATCATGGTGATTGCGCTGTTGGCCACCGTGGCGATGCTCTATCACAAACGTCTGCGTCATTACCTGCTGTTACCTTCCTGCCTGGCACTGGCGGGCGGCATGGCGGCCATATCCGTTAATTTCGGCATGCTTTAACAGAGCAGGGGACGCTGAGTCGCAAAGGAATAGCGGATCGAACCGATGAAAAACGGAATGCAACGTGAAAACAGAAAGTGATTCAGAGAAAGGCCGTGCAGAGATAATCGGGGAGATGATGCAGGGAAAAGCAGTGAGCCAGTTTCAACGTGGTGCGAAGAGAGGGACTTGAACCCTCACGTCCGTAAGAACACTAACACCTGAAGCTAGCGCGTCTACCAATTCCGCCACCTTCGCATTCTGTTGAACTTAACTTTTTATTCATATCACCGCATTGGTGCGAAGGGAGGGACTTGAACCCTCACGTCCGTAAGAACACTAACACCTGAAGCTAGCGCGTCTACCAATTCCGCCACCATCGCTCGAATGCTGCGTAATATGAACAACGTGATTTATGGTGCGAAGAGAGGGACTTGAACCCTCACGTCCGTTAGGACACTAACACCTGAAGCTAGCGCGTCTACCAATTCCGCCACCTTCGCATACCATCAACACAGGTAAACTGTATTGCAACCACGGAGGCGCATTCTAGAGATTTTCCAGTCTACGTCAACAGTTATTTAGCCACCTTCCCAATGAACGCTGTAAAAAGCGACGTTATCACGGTCAGGTTGGCGAATCAGGCACTTGCTAAGCAAAAAGCGGCGAAATAATCGCCGCTTTACGGATTAACGCTTGGCTTTCGCCGCGCGCTGCAACACGGCACGGTAAACCTTAAAACGGCCATTTTGTAACAGCACTTCATGGCTGCCAAAGGTCTCATCCAGAATCTGCGGATAAGGCAGGAAGGCGTTGGCCACGATGCGCAACTCGCCGCCCATGTTCAGGTGCTTCACCGCACCGCGGATCAGCGTCTGCGCTGCGTCCAGGCTGGTTTGCATGCCATCGTGGAACGGCGGGTTGGAGATAATTATGTCGTAACGCCCGTTGACGTCGGAGTAGACGTTACTGGCAAACACTTCACCTTCCAGATCGTTCGCTGCCAGCGTCGCTTTACTGGCTTCAATTGCCGCTGCATTTACGTCAGTCATAAACAGGCGAACTTTCGGCGAGAAGCTGGCGAGCATGGCGGAGAGCACACCGGCGCCACAGCCCATATCCAGCACTTTGCCTTTCATATGCGGTTTCAGCGTGGAGAGCAGCAGGTTGCTGCCGGCATCCAGACCGTCACGGCTGAACACGCCTGGCAGGGTTTTGATGGTCAGAGGGCCGAGCGGATATTCGTCCCAGTACTGCTCAACATCAAAGGTCGGCTGAACATCCAGGCTGCCATGATACAAACCACAGCGACGCGCGCTGTCGATTTTGTTCATTTTTGCCCACGGCTCCAGCATCTGTTCTGCACTGCGAACGCCGCTGCGGTTTTCGCCGACCACGAACAGATCGGTGCCCACCGGCAGCAGCGACAGCAGGTTTTCCAGCTGGAACAGCGCTTCCGGTTTGTTCTTCGGCCAGAAGTAGATCAGCGTGTCGCACTCTGCAACGTCGTCGGCTGTCGCCACCAGGCCGTAGCGCGCGTAGTCTTCCAGCGTGCGGCTCAGGATCTGCCAGTGATGATATTGTTGGGTATGCACCCGACTCAAAACGGTGTCCAGTTGGGCGGGCAGGTCATCCTGCAGATCGCCAGCAAACAGTACGCGGCGTTGAGTAAATTCATCACTGTGGCGCAGTATCACTTCACTGGCCGGGCTAAATGCAGACATCGGTGGCTCCTTACGAATCAGAGCGGCGATTATACCCAAATTAGCCAGAGTTGCAGCACTGCCCGCCGCATTCCGTTGTTTTGTGCTGTCAGCCGGCGTGCGAAGGGTGGCTTTGTTGGCGCAGAACCGATGGGTTTGCTAGCATAGCGACGCAATCGGGCGACCAGACAGGAATAAAGATGTCCTCCAGACGTGACTGGTTATTACAGCAAATGGGCATAACGCAGTATACGCTGCGGCGTCCGCGTGCCTTACAGGGTGAGGTTGCGGTGTCACTGCCGGAACAGACTCGCCTGCTGATTGTGGCGGAAGTACCGCCTCTGCTCTCGGATCCGCTGATTAGCGATGTGCTCCGCGCGATGCTGATGCGCGAGCAGGAGGTGGTGGTGCTGAACCCGGAACAACTGGCGATGCTGCCAGACGATACCCGTTGTGCGAGCTGGTGTCTGGGTGTAGAACCCGCCGCCGTGCCTGACGGTTCACAGATCGCTTCGCCTGTTCTTGCGGAGCTCTATCATAATGCCGGTGCCAAACGCGCGCTGTGGCAGCAGATCTCCCACTATGAATCAGATTTCTTTACTGACCCCGCACGATCTTGAGACCGCTTTTGCCATTGAGCAGCGCAGTCATGCTTTTCCCTGGACAGAAAAAACCTTCTCCAGCAATCAGGGCGAACGTTACCTGAACTATCAGCTGACCGTCGGTGAGCAGATGGCGGGATTTGCCATTACTCAGGTGGTGCTTGATGAAGCCACGCTGTTTAACCTGGCGGTGGATCCCGCTTTTCAGCGCCAGGGCATTGGCCGGGAACTGCTGGAGCATGTGATCGTCGAACTCGAATCACGCGGCATCCAGACGTTATGGCTGGAAGTGCGCGCCTCAAACCGTCCAGCGATTGCGCTCTATGAGCAGCTGGATTTCAACGAAGTGTCGGTGCGCCGTAATTACTACCCAACGGCGGACGGCAAAGAAGATGCCATTATTATGGCGCTGACGTTATAAGGACCGACTGAAAGATGCTTAAAGACTGGGATTGGATCTTATTTGACGCTGACGATACGCTGTTTCACTTCGATGCGTTTGCCGGTTTACAGCGTCTTTTTCAGCAGTATGACGTGGCCTTTTCTACGGCCGATTACGATGATTATCAGGCGATTAACAAGCCGCTGTGGGTTGATTATCAGAATGGCGCCATCAGTGCCTTGCAGCTGCAGCATCAGCGCTTTGAAGGCTGGGCCGCGAAGCTGCAGGTGACGCCGCTGGACCTTAACGACGGCTTCTTAGCTGCGATGGCCGAGCTGTGCGTGCCGTTGGCCGGCGCGGTAAACCTGCTTAACTCGCTTAAAGGCAAGGTGAAGATGGGCATCATCACCAACGGCTTTACGGCATTGCAGCAGGCACGGCTTGAACGGACGGGGTTCCTCGGCTATTTCGACCTGTTGGTGATCTCGGAGCAGGTTGGCCACGCTAAACCGCATCCGGCCATCTTTGATTACGCGCTGGATCAGATGGGCAATCCTCCGCGTGAGCGGGTGATGATGGTTGGCGATAACCCGGATTCGGATATTCTCGGCGGCATTAATGCCGGTCTGGCGACCTGCTGGCTCAACGCCGACAATCGTCCACGTCCTGAAGGCATCCAGCCTGGCTGGCAGGTAAAAACGCTACAGGAACTGGAAGTGATTCTAAATACTTAAGTTTGATATTTTTGGTCAAAAACACCCTCACTCTCTGAATGCCAGCACAAATCGCTGGCATTCAGCTAAATAACCCCATTTTTAGATATAAAAACCTGTAGACCCCCGTCTCAAAAATCCCACCCGATAAAATCCTAAAAATTAGTGCCATTCGATAATTTTACTTTATGATATTTGGTTATTGAAAATAATATTTATATTCCATATTGTTTTAATAAAGCCAAATATTGAGCGAACTCCTGGAAATGTCCTGGGTTTTTTCGCCTGAATATGCAGAATTTTCCTTAATTTTGTAACATTAGATTTTCTTACGTTAGTGGCAGCGTCTGCGTAGCGTTGAATAATCGATTGGACTCTGTAAACTTGCCGAAAATTTCACAATAAACTGTAACCAATGTCACGGGCGTTTTGCGTTTGCATCAGCTCGTGCGGTAGCTATGGTAGTAGGCCTGTTTTTTAATCTATATATAACAGGTAATTAAAGTGAAATGTTATTGAAACAAGTAATGAGTATAGGGACTTTGCGTAAGAAGAGTGGAGTAATTCACTACAGTATTATTCACTTCTTTATGTAGGATATTTGGAAAGGGCTTGTAGGGTAAACGGAGTTTAACCCCATTTTTGTTCGTTAAGTGAGCGATATGGTCGGCTGAATCGATCCTGTTGCTACACTATTAACCTGCTAATCAAGCCCTCTATCTCGTTTCAATGTTACTCATGTGAATAATCTGCGTTACTAAGCTGTGAAGCGTGCTTTCGGCTATAAAGTGAAACGGATAAATGTTGACCTGTTTTAATGACTGGTCCAGTTAAGCCGTGCTTCATTTGCCTGCCTCGCTCTCCCTGCTTGTCGTTACGGTCCGCTTCCTGCTGGCCCAGACACCCTCTCTATTCTGTACACGCGTATTTCTGAGTTGTCGTACGCCTTTCATTCCAAAAAAAACTTCATGAGGATCATGGTGAAAATTCGAATTGCACTGAGTCTGCTCTTTGTCCTGACCGTTGCAGGTTGTAAAGCGCCACCGCCAGCAATGACGGATGACACGATTGTTTCCAGCACTGTCGATGGTGTGAAGCTGACTTACCGTCACGCCGTTCAGCCGCCAACGTCGTTCACGCCGGTGAATGAAGAGTACCGCGCGCTGTATGACGCGTCGGTGATGAACCGTCCTGACTTCGGCGGCAAGCTGGTGAGCAATCTGGAGAACGGCAAGCCTTATACCGTGCTGGGCTCGGTCGAAAACAACTGGTTCGCCATTGCCGAGCAGGGACAGGAGCAGCTGATTGGCTACGTTCCGCTGCGTGCCGTGGTGAAGAGCGATCTTTACGACAAAACCGTCAAAGCCGACTCCCGCCGTAAGCGTGTGCGCGCCGCGAGCAAAAAAACCTGCGTTGCCGCGGGTGACAGTAAAGCGTGCCAGAACAGCAACAGCGGCACCTGGATCATCGACTGATAACGGGTTAATGGCCGCCTGACTATGAAAAGACATTCATTTTTGCGCCTGAGTCTTCAGGCGCTATTTCTGATAGCAGTCAGCCTTGTTGCTGGCTGTGGTTCGTCTACACACAGCAATCCTGCTCACTACAACCTGGTTTTCCAGGCGCATCCGCAAATCAATGACGGCGCTCCGCTCAAGATCAGGGTGCTGTTAATGAAGTCGGATGCGGATTTCATGTCTGCCGACTTCTATTCGTTGCAAAACAGCGCGCCCGCTCTGCTGGGCAACAACCTGATCACCAGCGAGCAGTTTTTCCTGATGCCAGGTCAGCTGAATAAAGTCCTCCAGGGGCAAACCACTTCAGAGGCGCGATATATCGGGATCCTCGCGGAGTATCAGTCTCTGGATGGCAAAAAATGGCGTATCTCATTGCCGCTGCCGGTGCCCAATGACCATTCCTACGCATTCTGGCAGGGGTCTTCTGACGAACTGAAAGCCGACATCATTGCTGACATCAGCGGTCTGCGCACCGTGAAACCGTGAGCATTGCCTGACAACGGAAGCCATTATGAATAAAGCAGAAAAAGTGGTCTGGACCGAGGGCATGTTCCTGCGTCCACACCATTTCCAGCAAGCAGAGAGCTATCAACAAAGCGCGCTTCGTAACTGGGGACTGACCCAGCGGCCTTATCTCTGGGGCTTTTTAGATTATGAAATCGACGAAGCGATGTTGCGGCAGGGGAAAGTTGCCCTCAGCTCCGCCAGTGGATTGCTGCCTGACGGCACCTTTTTCTCTTTCCGCGATGCGCGTAACGGGCCGCCGCCACTGGCTATCCCGGATAATCACGGCAATGAGTTGGTGGTGCTGGCCCTGCCTGCCCGCCGTAATGGCCGTGAAGAGGTGATCTTCAGCGAGTCGGCGGATTCGCTGGCGCGTTATGTCACCTTTGAACAGGAAGTGGATGACTTCAATGCGCTGTCGGTGGGCGGCGCTGCCGTGCAGTTCGGCAAGCTTCGTCTGCGGTTGATGCTGGAAAGCGAGCTGTCAGCGGAATGGACGGCGATGGCCACGTTGCGCATCACCGAGAAGCGCAGTGACAATCAGGTTCGGCTGGATGAAAACTTCATTCCGCCGATGCTTAACTGCGTCGCGCACAGCAAGCTGTATGAGTATCTCAGCGGCATGCATGGGCTGTTACAGCAACGCAGTCAGGAAATCGGCCAGCGTCTGCAACAGCCTGGCCGCTTTAATTCGGCCGATATGGTCGACTTTATGCTGCTGGCGCTGGTTAACCACCACGTTGGCCACGTCAGCCATCTGAAAGATCTGCCGCTGCTGCATCCTGAACAGCTGTTTTCCACCTGGCTGGCCTTTGCGACGGAACTGGCCACCTACACGCCTCAGCGCTTCCCGGACAGCGAACTGCCGACCTATGACCATGACGATCTGGCCTTTTGCTTCGGCAAACTGATGCTGATGCTGCGTCAGGGGCTGTCGCAGGTGATGGAAGAGAACGCCGTTCAACTGATGCTGACCGAACGATCGCACGGTCTGAACGTGGCTACCGTGACCGAAACCTCCATGGTCCGTGAGTTCGGCTTTGTGCTGGCGGTGCGCGCCAATGTGCCCGGCGAGGCGCTGCAAACGCACTTCCCGGCGCAGATGAAGATTGCGCCGGTGACCAAAATTCGCGATCTGGTGCAGCTACAGCTGCCAGGCATGGTGCTGCGGCCGTTGCCCGTCGCGCCGCCGCAAATTCCCTGGCACACCGGTTACAGCTACTTCGAACTGGAGAAGGGCAGTGAGCTGTGGCAGGAGATGGAAAAATCCGGCACCTTCGCGCTCCATCTGGCGGGGGATTTCCCCGGTCTGAAGATGGAATTCTGGGCTATCCGTAACCACTCAGTCTGACGCAGGGAGCGAGCAACATGCAGCAACAACAGGCTTTTGCCCAGGGCGATGTGTTCTCGGGTGCCAGCAATAACAATCCTCTGGTGGCCGCGGCGAACGGGTTATTAAATTCGATTCCGCAAATCCGCCATTCGGTCAGCCATGCCGATCCGGCCGCGTTACGCCAGCGATTGATCGACGAAATGCGCCAGTTCGAGATGAACTGCCAGCGTGCCGGGCTGGCTTATGAAGTGATTATTGGCGCGCGCTACTGCTTATGTACCGCACTGGATGAAGCCGCTGCGCTCACGCCCTGGGGCAGTCGCGGCGTCTGGCCCGGGCAGGGATTGCTGGTCACCTTCCACAATGAAACCTGGGGCGGCGAGAAGTTCTTCCAGCTGCTGGCCAAACTTTCACAGAATCCGCGTGAACAAATCGTTCTGCTGGAGCTGATCAACTACTGTCTGCAACTGGGCTTTGAAGGGCGCTACCGCGTGCTGGATAACGGCCGTTCCCAGCTGGAAACCATCAAACAGCGCCTGCTGCAGATGATCCACTCCGTGCGCGGTGGTTATGCGCCGCCGCTTTCACCGCATCCTGAAGATCATCCGGTCACGCGCAAATTGTGGCGGCCGGTGGTGCCTTTGTGGGCCTGCACGGCGCTGGTCGGCTTCCTCGCCTGTCTGTTCTATATCCTGCTGAACTGGCGGCTGGGCGATGTCACCTCGCCGGTGCTGGCTGCGGTCTACCAGACGCCGTTACCGGAAATCACCATTCATAATCCGGCACCGCCGCCGCCAGCGGCATTGAACCTTAAGGCGTTCCTGCGTCCTGAAATCGAACAGGGCCTGGTTGCGGTAAAAGATGAAGCCGACCAAAGCGTGGTCACGTTGAAAGGCGACGGTCTGTTTACCTCGGCGTCCACCTCGGTTCGCGGGCGTTATGAAGAGGTGCTGGATCGTATCGCTCAGGCGATGAACAACGTAAATGGCCGCATTCTGGTGATTGGCTACAGCGATAACGTGCCGATCCGCAGTGCGCGCTTCGCCTCTAACTATGAGCTTTCGCTGGCCAGGGCACAGTCCGTGCAGGAGCGCCTGCAACAACATCTGTCACAGCCGCAACGCGTGAAAGCGGAAGGGCGCGGAGAGAGCAATCCTCTGGTGCCGAATACCACCGCCGAAAATCGCGCCCGCAATCGCCGGGTGGACATCACGCTGTTAGTTTCGCCGCAGAACACCCGCGCGGAAGTTAACGGTTTGCAGCAAGGAAATTAACGGATGCTGAATATTCTATTTTCCATCATGACCAGCCGTCTGATGTGGGGTTTTATCGGCATCACCGCGCTCTCCTTTATCATCTGGGTGATTGGGCCGGTGTTCTCGATTGCGGATTCCCGCCCGCTGGAGCCGGAAGTGAACCGCCAGATCAGTATCGGGCTGCTGTACGTGGCGTGGGGACTGAGCAATCTGGTGCCGCGCCTGTATAACGCCTGGCTGAACCGCAAGCTGATGGGCAGCCTGAAAACCACGCCGGGCGAAGAGGGCAGCGCTGACAACAAGCGTCTGACCAGTGAAGACCGCGTGCTGTCCGAGCGCTTTACCGAAGCCGCCGAGATGCTGAAAAAGGCCCACTTCAGCGGCGCGGGCAATAAGCGCTGGACCCAGCGCTTCAGCCGTCAGTATCTGTATCAACTGCCGTGGTACGTGATTATCGGCGCACCGGGCGCGGGCAAAACCACCGCGCTGGTCAACTCGGGGCTGAAGTTCCCGCTGGCCGACCGCTTTGGTAAAGCGGCGCTGCGCGGCATTGGCGGCACCCGCAACTGCGACTGGTGGTTCACCAATCAGGCGGTGCTGCTGGATACCGCCGGACGCTACACCACCCAGGAAAGCGAACAGCAACAGGATGCCAGCGAGTGGGGTAACTTTGTTGGACTGCTGCGGAAATATCGCGGTCGCCAGCCGATCAACGGCGTGATTGTCACCATCAGCGTCTCCGATTTGTTAACGCAATCGGCTGAAGCGTCGCGTCAGCAGGCGCTTTCGCTGCGACAGCGTCTGATGGAACTGCATGAGCAGCTGGGTATCCGTTTCCCGGTGTACGTGATGGTCACCAAAACGGATTTACTGAAAGGCTTCCGTTCGTACTTTGCCCGTTTTGATAAGGCGCAGCGCGATCAGGTCTGGGGCTTCACCTTCCCGTGGGAACGCTCGAAGCTGGCCGATTTCGATCTGTTAAGCGCCTTTACCCAGGAATATGCTCTGCTGCAACAGCGGCTGGATGCCGGTCTGCCGGACACGCTGTTACAGGAAAGCGACGGCAAAGCCCGGGCCGAAAGCTACCTGTTCCCGCAGGAGTTTGCGGCGCTGCGCCCGCTGCTGAATGACTATCTGGAAACCGTCTTCAGCCGCTCCAATTTTGAAACGCAGTTCTCGCCACGCGGCATCTACTTTGCCAGCGGCACTCAGGAAGGTCTGCCGTTTGACCGGGTGATGGGCGAACTGAACCGCGCGCTGAATCTGCCGCAGGAAGAGGGCGGCAACAGCAAAGCGTGGGATCAGGTGGATAAAGCCGCGCCGATCCCGGCCAACAAAGGGCAAAGCTACTTCCTGAAAGACCTGCTGCAAAACGTCATTTTCCAGGAAGCCGGGCTGGCGGGCAGTAACCGCTGGTGGGAGCTGCGCAATCGTGCCGTTCTGTGGTCCGGCTATGTGCTGCTGGCGGCTGCGCTGATCGTCGCCGGCGTGCTGTGGATCACCAGTTACAACAATAACAAAGCCTATTTGCAGGAAGTGCAGGCGAAAGTGCCGCAGGTGGTGAAGCTCAGCCAGAACCTGCAGGCCAATGACCTGACTGACCTGTATGCGCTGCTGCCGTTCCTCAATGGCGTATTGCATCTGCCGGAGAGTGAGGACTTCGATCTGAACGATCCGCCAATCACCCGCCGGATGGGGCTGTATCGCGGTGTGGAAGTCAGTGATGCGACGTTGTCACTGTACCAGAAATCCCTGAAGCAGCTGCTGATGCCGCAGGTGGCTCAGCTAATCACCACCTGGCTGCGTAATGACAACGGCAGTGATGCGGATTACAGCTACGAAGCGCTGAAAGCCTATCAGATGCTGTACCAGCCAAAGCATTACGACGGCAAATTCCTGCACGCCTGGCTGATGCTGAATATTCAGCGCAACCAGCCGCAGAACATCACCCAGCAACAGATTAAGCAGCTCGACTGGCATCTGATGCAGCTGTTGGAGACGCAAATTCAGGCGTCGCCGTATGCGCGGGATGATGCGCTGGTAAAGCGCGAGCAGGCGCTGATTAATCAGATGCCGCTGTCGCAGCGGGTCTATGGACGCCTCAAGCGCCTGCTGGAAAGGGATGATGCACTGAAGTCGGTATCGCTGGCTTCACTCGGGGGTCCACAAAGCGAACTGGTCTTCTCACGTAAAAGCGGCAAGTCGATTGGTGAAGGCATTCCGGGGCTGTTTACCCCAGACGGTTACTGGAACAGCTTCGACAAAAACATCGACAGCGTCACGGCGGCTTTGCATGACGATGACCAGTGGGTGCTGGGCGGACAGGTGCAGGGCGAGACAAAGGATCAAACCGATCTGGCCGTTCGCCAGCTCTATATGGCCGATTACATGCGTCAGTGGGATGGCTTACTGCAGGACATCCAGCTGAACAACAGCGCGGATTTATCGCAACGCATCAACGCGGCGCGTCTGCTTTCCAGCAGCAATTCGCCGCTGCGCAAACTGGTGATTAACCTCAGCCACTATCTGGTGCTGGAGAAAGCGGCCCCGGAAGAGGATACGGCGAAGGCCGGCGAGGACAAGCAGGAGAGCAGCGCCAGCAGCACGCTGAGCGCGCTGTTCCGCTCACGCCAGGCCAGCACCGCCGCCAGCCAGCAGCAGCAAACGCCGGAGCAGTCAGTAACCGCTCACTTCGCACCGGTGATTGAACTGGCTCAGCCGCTGGAGAAAGGCGGTAAAACCATCGCCTTCGATGATTTCCTTAAGCAAATCGACGACCTCTATCGCTACCTGACCGCGGTGCAGGATGCCGCCAACAGCGGTATGCCGCCGCCAGCCAGCGATTCAATCAGTCGTCTGCAGGCCAGCGCCGGTCGCCTGCCTGGCTCACTGCAAAACATGTTCACCAGCATGGCGGTGGGTGCCAGCAGTGATACCCAGCGTCGCGATCTGGATAACGTGCGCAAGCGGATCAATGTCGAAGTGGGCAGCTTCTGCCGTCAGGCGATTGCCGGGCGCTATCCGCTCTCCCGCAGTGGCCGTTCTGAAGTAACGCCTGACGATCTGGCGCGGATGTTTGCACCGGGCACTGGTTTGATGGACAGCTTCTTCCGCGACAATCTCGCCAACAAGGTCGATACCACGCAGTCGAGCTGGCGCTTTACGCCGGGCATCGACGGCAAGACCTTGCCAGGCGGCGAAAGCGTGCTGCGCCCGTTCCAGCAGGCGCAAAGCATTCGTGATGCCTTCTTTGCCAATGGCGCGACCACGCCTTCTTTCCGCGTCACCGTCCGCACCGTGCAGATGGATAACAACATCCTGACCTTAACGCTGGATGTGGATGGACAGCTGCTGCGTTACAGCCACGGGCCGCAGGCGGTCCAGCTGATGAACTGGCCGGGCCCCGGCGGCACCAACCAGGTGCGTATGCAGCTGGGGCTGGCGGATGGCACCACCGCCACGCTGGTCACCAACGGCGCATGGGCACTGAATCGCTTCTTTGACCGCGCCGAACTCTCGCGCGGCAGCAGCAGCCTCAGCCGTCAGGCGGCCTTTAACGTCAATGGTCATCGGGTGACGCTGGAGTTCACGCCAAACAGTATCCGTAATCCGTTTCAGCTTCCCGGGTTCTCATGCCCCTAACCGCAAGGCAAGGATTTGATAATGAACCAGACTCCTGCGATTGGCTGGTACGGGAAATTGCCCAGTGCCGGTGACTTTCTTAAGCGCCGTTTTCCCGAAACGCTCTGGCAGCAATGGACCCACTGGTTCCAGGTGGGCTTGCTGAACTGGCAGCAAAATGAAGATCAACGCGCCGACGGAGACCGATCGTTCAGCGCCGCGCCGGTGTGGAATTTTGTGGTGCCTCCGATGCTGGGCAGTCAGCTGGTGCAGATGGGCTGCCTGCTGCCCGCGCGTGACAACGTGGGCCGACAGTATCCGGTCTGCGCCTTGCTGACCTTTTCCCCGCAGAGCTGGACGCAACCGCAGCTGGCGCTGGCAGGAGAATGGTATCAGCAGGTGGGGCGCACGCTGCTGAACGCGGTGCGCAACGCGTACAGCGCTGAGCAGCTGGACCAGGCGTTGCTGTCGATTCCCGCACCGGTGCTGCCTGCCGCAGAGTCACGCTCCGACATTCTGGACGTGATTGGCTATGCCGATCGGCCCTGCACGCTGAGCTGGCGGCAGGTCTCGGACTGCTTCGATCCGCAGCACTACACCAGCTTCTGGTGGACCAATCAGACCGATGGCTATCCGCTTTATACCCACGTGCACAGCGGCAACTTTACCGGTCAGCTGTTCTCGATGCTGTTTGACCCGGCAGCCGGCGCCAAACCCGGTCGCCACGGTCTTTATCCGCCGATGTTTGAGTAATAACGCAAGGAAATCCTATGAATATCGATGCGCTACTTGAGCCGATAAGCGCTGACAAGCCCTGCGGCGAGAATCTGGAATACGACGCCGATTACATGGCGATGGAGCAGGCCTGCGCGGGCAAAGCCGAGCAGCAATTTGGCAGCACCATCATTCCTGCCGAGCCTGCGGACTGGAACAAAGTCGAGCGGCTGGCCAGCGACCTGCTGAGCCGCACCAAAGATCTCCGCGTGATGCTGGCATTGACCCGCGCCTGGACGCAGCTGAAAGGGCTGCCGGGTTACGCCAACGGTCTGGAGCTGATCAAGCAGTCTTTGCTGCGTTACTGGGAGCCGCTCTGGCCGGTGCTGGAAGAGGACGGTGAGCGCGATCCGTTTTATCGCGTCAATGCGCTGGCGGCATTAAGCGATAAGTCAGCACTCACTACCGCAGCCCGTCAGGCCCCGTTGATTCGCAGCGCCTCAGATGAGATTTCGCTGCGCGATGCCTGCGCACTACTGGACGGCAGCAAAACCGAATGCCCGGAGTATCCTGGCGGCCTCGCACGGCTGACAGATGAGCTGGCGCGCGCGGGTCAACCCGGCGTGGAAGCCATCCTGAGCATAAGTGAGCGGTTACAAACAATTCGTCAAACGCTGGTGGAACACCTTGGCGAAACCGGCGTGCCGGAGATGGAGCAGCTGCAAAAAACGGTGAACACCGTCGCGCAGGCCTGTGAAGTTACCGATCTGGCGAGCCTGATCCCCGGCCTAACGCCAGCGAGTGATGAAGTCCCGCAGGCATCGCCAGCCGCCAGACCGGCGCGTGCCGATATGGACTGGCGGACGATTCAGCCTGGCTCGCGTTCTGATGCCCAGCTGATGCTGGAGAAAGTGAAGCAGTACTTTGTGCAGCACGAGCCAAGCCATCCGGCTCCGCTGATGATCGACCGCGTACAGCGGATGATCGCGCTCGACTTTATGGACATCATCCGTGATTTGGCGCCAGACGGCGTGCATCAGCTGGAAAATATCTTCGGACGCCGCGATAACTGAGTTGCGCGTTCATTCACGTTTTACCGCGAATACCAATGGAGAACCCCATGGCACCAAGTAAATCCAGTGGGCAGAAATTTATCGCCCGTAACCGTGCGCCACGCGTGCAGATCGAATACGACGTGGAGATCTATGGCGCGGAACGCAAAATTGAACTGCCGTTTGTGATGGGCGTGATGTCCGACCTGGTCGGTAAATCGGTCGAAGGCCTGCCGGCCGTAGACGAGCGCAAGTTCCTTGAAATCGATATCGACAACTTCGACGAACGCATGAAGGCGCTGAAACCTCGCGTGGCGTTCCAGGCGGACAACACCTTGACCGGCGAAGGGCGTCTGAACATCGATCTGACTTTCAACAGCATGGAAGATTTCTCGCCGGATGCGGTGGCGCGTAACGTTGAGCCGCTGAATCAGCTGCTGGATGCACGCACTCAGCTTTCCAACCTGCTGACCTATATGGACGGCAAAAACGGCGCGGAAGAGCTGATCTCCAAAATTCTGCAGGATCCTACGCTGCTGAAATCACTGAGCCACCTGCCGAAGCAGGATGAAGCCGCTAAAAGTGGGGAGGAATAACCGATGAGCAATCCTTCACAACAGACGGAACTGCAGGAACAGCAGGCTTACAGTCAGGACGAATTCAGCGCGCTGCTGAATAAAGAGTTCCGTCCTAAGACCGACTCTGCGCGTGCCGCCGTGGAAAGCGCGGTGAAAACGCTGGCGCAGCAGGCGCTGGAAAATACCGTCACCGTTTCCACCGATGCCTACCGCACGATTCAGGCGCTGATCGCGGAGATCGACGAGAAGCTGTCTCAGCAGGTAAACCAGATCATCCACCACGAAGACTTCCAGAAGCTGGAAGGGGCGTGGCGTGGCCTGAGCTACCTGGTGAACAACACCGAAACCGACGAGATGCTGAAAATCCGCTTTATGAGCATCTCCAAGCAGGAACTGGGCCGCACGCTGAAGCGTTATAAAGGCGTCGGCTGGGACCAGAGCCCGATCTTCAAGAAGGTGTACGAAGAAGAGTATGGCCAGTTCGGTGGCGAGCCGTTCGGTTGCCTGGTCGGCGATTACTACTTCGACCACAGCCCGCAGGACGTTGAGCTGCTGAGCGAAATGGCGCGCATTGGCGCGGCGTCACACTGTCCGTTCATCACCGGGACTGCGCCGGGCGTGATGCAGATGGAATCCTGGCAGGAGCTGGCGAACCCACGCGACCTGACCAAAATCTTCCAGAACAGCGAATATGCCGCCTGGCGAAGCCTGCGTGAATCGGAAGATGCCCGTTATCTTGGCCTGGTGATGCCACGCTTCCTGTCGCGTCTGCCGTACGGTATTCGCACCAACCCGGTGGACAGCTTCGACTTCGAAGAGCAGACCGACGGTGCGAACCACAGCAATTACACCTGGACCAACGCTGCCTATGCGATGGCGGCTAACATCAACCGCTCCTTCAAAGAGTACGGCTGGTGCACCTCAATCCGTGGCGTGGAGTCAGGCGGTTCGGTAGAAAATCTGCCATGCCACACCTTCCCAAGCGATGACGGCGGCGTGGACATGAAGTGCCCGACCGAAATCGCTATCAGCGACCGTCGCGAAGCCGAGCTGGCGAAAAACGGCTTTATGCCGCTGGTTCACCGCAAGAACTCCGACTTTGCCGCCTTTATCGGTGCACAGTCTTTGCAGAAGCCTGCGGAATACCACGATGCCGATGCCACCGCGAATGCCCGTCTGGCATCACGCCTGCCGTACCTGTTCGCCTGCTGCCGCTTCGCGCATTACCTGAAGTGCATCGTGCGTGACAAGATCGGATCCTTCCGCGAGCGTGACGAGATGGAACGCTGGCTGAACGACTGGGTGATGAACTACGTCGATGGCGATCCGGCTAACTCTTCGCAGGAAACCAAATCCCGCAAGCCGCTGGCATCTGCAGAAGTGCAGGTTGAAGAGATCGAAGACAACCCAGGCTACTACGCCGCCAAGTTCTTCCTGCGCCCGCACTACCAGCTGGAAGGCCTGACCGTGTCGCTGCGTCTGGTATCAAAACTGCCTTCTTTGAAATCTAACGATGCGTAATGGCTATGCGGAGTAATGATTTACTCCGCAAAATTTCATCTGTTCTTTTGGTTTCTTGCTTTAACTATTAACCAAATAGCCGTTAAGCAAAGCGTGGTGAACACAATTTCGCCCAGCATAAGACCCAAAAATGACACAGATAAATGCTCATATCTTATGACCAGATAGAACGAAGAGAGAATATCTAAAATTGAATATATTGATACGATCGATAACAGGGAAATAAAAATGATTGAGATGATCCTTTTCAATTGTTGATCCTTTTTCGATTATGATTATGCAATGTATTCCGGGTAATGTAGCGCATGAATATATCCGTTGTCTATTACCTGACAGAGCTTAAGTGATTCGTTCAATATTTTTAATTAGGTTTGAGCAGTTTTTATGCCTTAAGTAAAGTTGACGTTACTTAAGGCACAACAATAGTTATACCGCCGGGTGGCGGGTAACTATATTTCTGGATAATCCCATGTAGCGATATTCAGAAGCGAGGCAGAGGTAAAATATGGACTGTTTTATTCAGCCCCATGCTTTCCTGTTTGCCATATCAGTGCTTTATCTAAAGCAAATTTTAACTAATGAAGAGTAGATAATCATGGCTATTGATATGTTTATGAAAGTTGACGGTGTGACTGGCGAATCAAAAGATTCAAACCACACCGGTTGGACCGATATTACTTCTTTCTCCTGGGGCGCTTCACAGCCAGGCAATATGTCTGTGGGCGGCGGCGGCGGTGCCGGTAAAGTGAACTTCAACGATCTGCATGTTGAGGCATTGATCGACAAGTCTACCACTGCGTTGCTGAAGAATTGTGCAAGCGGTAAACACCTGGCTAAAGTTGAATTATCTATCTGCAAAGCGGGTGGAACGCAGGTTGAATATAGTCGTGTGACGTTGGAAGACGTATTAGTCACTTCGGTTCAATATAATGGTAGTGATAACGGTGATACAGTCGGTATGACCTACGGTTTCCAGGCTTCTAAAGTGAAGCAGCAATATTGGGAACAGAGTTCTTCAGGCGGTAAAGGCGCAGAAAGTAGCGCTGGCTGGAACATCAAAGAAAACAAAGAAGCATAATTTAAATGAAGCAATTCCCTGGTGGGAATTGCTTTCTCTTTGCAATAACAGATAGGCCTCTGGTGGGACACTAGACTGTTTTCAAAGAGTGATAAGGAGATTTATATGGCTATCTCTGGTTCTGTTGGTCAGGGGGCGAAAAATAACCCGGCTGACGTAAAAATAATTCAAAAATTGCTACAAAAAAATGGTTACCCTAATCTTCGTGACGATGGTGCCTTTGGCCCGAAAACCCTGGATGCGATAAAGAGTTATCAAGCTAAGTTTCTTCGTCAGCCTGATGGTGTTGTAGATGCTAATGGCCGGACCTTTAGAAAATTAGTGGCAGGGAATAGCCAGGGATCGCCCTCTGGTGCTCCCCAGGAGAATCGACATCTCAACACCGGGCGATTGACTGTGAATGCCGGGCAGGTAACATTCAATGCCGAAGGTAATGATAATCCGCACAACATATACTTTAGCCGCCATCTACATTGGCCCAGAGGGGCATCCGGAGTGACTATCGGGCGTGGATACGATATGGGTGGCAGGACGCAGGAATCTATTTACCTGGATCTGACGCGGTGTGGCGTTCCGGCTGACCAGGCTGAGTTAATGTCTCACGGAAAGAAAATGACGGGCGGGACGGCAGAGCAGTTTGTAAAGCATCACAGAAACGAATGTGGTGTGATATCCAGAGAAGCCCAAGCACGGTTATTTGAACTCATCTACCCTAGGTATGTTTCAAGTGCGAAAAGTGTCTATTTGAGCAAAACGGCCAGCTTCCCTGAGAGAACAAGTTGGGAGTTGCTTAAGGCGCCAATTAGAGAAATTGCAGTCGATTTCGTCTACCAGGGGATGGGGTTTGAAAGAACGATGAAAGCCTGCATGACGAACGATTATGATACGTTGATCAATTTTATTGAAACCAACGCTCAGGCACAAAGCTATGAAGGTGGTCGTCAAAGAGCGAACTATCTGAGAAAAAACAGGTGATTTGAGGAAGATATGAAGAATAAATTTTTAATAGGTGCTGCATTTGGTCTTTTGGCACTGAGTGCGTCGACTCATGCCATGGAAGATTGCTCGAAAAAAACAAGTGATCCAGATGTCTTTCTCTGTGCCCAAAACAATCGTTCTGTCGCAGAAAAAGATCTGAACAACGAATACGCAGAAGCTAAAAAACGTATTGATGAAGTATTTGCTTCTGAACCTGCAGTAAAAAAGGATTATCTTCCTGTCTTCTTAGAAGCTCAACGTGGTTGGCTTAAATACAGAGATAATCAGTGTAAGCTATTTGCTCACGTCGCTGATAAAAATAGCAATCCTTACACGGTATTTACCAATAATTGCATCGCGAAGATGGATGAAGAAAGAACGAAGCAATTAAAAGAAATTCCTTACGATTGATGTTGATAAAGGATGAGTGATTTTTAATGACCATTTCAGCAGAGCTACTGTGTGAAATGGTCAAATGAAGATGCTAAATGGAAGGTGAAAATGGACAACCGGAAAAATTCGCAAATTCAACCTGGATTTTGTATTGTTCAAAATCCAGGAACGTTGGCCTCTCAGGCGCAGGAGATATTTCAGGGAAGAAACCACGATGCAGCAAAACTCTTTATGCAGTTAAACGGCAATACTCAATGGGTTAAGCCAGGCCAGATGCTGATTATTGCCGATCCCAATAATAATAACCAAAATCATCAAATTTCCAAAATGCAAGAAGCTAAAAGGAAAGTTGATAGTTCATTGGCCACCGCTAATATGTCTACAGCCAAATTAATACACCAGAATTACGCAAATATTGCAGTGCTGACATCTTATGGTGATACATTAACTGGTCTTGTTTCGGACACTGGAGAACGTTACTTTACAAAGATTGAAGGAATACTCAAAAGGATTGAGGCTAGTTATCAAAATCAGTTCAGAACACAAGGCACCCTGATTAGTCAGCAGTTTTTTGCAGAGAGAAGGGTGCTCTTTTCTGAGCTAAAGCCTCTCTTAAATAAAGTATCCAGACTCTCTTTGAGTATGCCGAAATATGAAAGCCTGAAGTCTTCTCTCGGATTGTCAAGTCGTTCAATAATGCACCATTGGGAAACGGCTGGAGTAGGAGCTATCAAAGGTTATTCCAATTATATCGAGAGAGCTGCTAAGTCTGCAAAATTTATGAAAGCTGGGGGATGGGTCGCCTTAGGATTTTCATTTCTTAATACCTCTAATACAGTATTTGATGCCTGTTATACTGGACGAGAGAAAGAATGCTCAAAAACTGCTATAAAAGAATACAGCTCATTCACCGGTAGTACTTTAGGTGGTGTCGGGGGTGGTATAGCAGCAAGTGCGGCCACAGCACCTTTATGTTTAGCAATTGGGGCTGCTACTTATGGTATTGGCGGTATAGTTTGTGGTGTAGTATCTGCTGCTGGTGGAAGCTATGCGGGAGGCACCGTTGGAGAAAAAATTGGTGGTAAAGTTGGTGATGGTGTGAATTATATATTATTCAAGGGTGACTGAATGGAACTAATTAAACTTGTTGTTATAGGGGAATTAATGCTATCAGTTTCGTTTGCAGGTAGTTTGATATATCTATACGTTTTTTATAAAAAAAATAATGATAAGGTGGATTTTTTATATTCATGCTTAATTGATGCTGGTTATATGAGTTATGAAGATGAATCTCTATACAAAAATCTGGGCTTTTTAGGCTTTGGATTCAGAGTTTCCATATTGAAGATGATATTTCGCGGTAAAGTATTTAAATCGAAAAAGAATCGCCTTTTTGATGCCGGTGCAACTAATCTATTAATTAGAAAAACAAATGGGGACTATGGCTGGATAAAAAGTTATTATAATATTTTCAAAGTCCAGTGTTTCATTGCAATACTGTTAATTATTCTTACTTGTACCAGTGATTACCTAATGGTCTAGTCTGATTTATATCGTACTGTTTAGGTTTTTTTTTGATGATTTTTAAGTCGGCTGTCTAAATAAAAAGATGACTTTAAAAGCGATTCACTCATTTTTTTGTGAAAAGTATTTGATGTAAAAAATTATGAATTTGGAAAACTTCATTATTGTATTAATTATATTCCTTTTCTTTTTAATATTATTCATGATGGCTTTTGCAGCTTTAATGTTCAAAAAAAATGAAAAAAAATACAATTCAATTCTCGATGAATTTAATGGAAATGGTTTTGATCTGGACTCGGTAACTCGATTCTCAACTGGTTTTGGTGTTTTATTGGTTTACCAGAAGATTATATATTTTGTTAGACTTCATAAAGGTGTGAAAATGTACCACGCCAAAAACAAGTTAGTTCAGAAAGAGGCATATGAATTTATCCAGTGCTTGCCTGAAGATAGAATTGATTGGATTTTGAAATTACACAAGTTCTATAGATGCATATATACCCTGATTGCTATTTTCTTTGCTATTTTAATTTTTTTTGTTAACTATTATTAATGATTTGTTATGAATTAATTAGCGATTTAGAAAGTTTTTTTGGAAGAGCCTTTTAAATAATTTATTTTCATTGCTGGGCTGGAGCGAAGTTAGCTAACATTTCAGGGAGTGGTGTAAGTTGTATAATCATATTGCAGATGGGAATTCCACCCCTTATGCGGTAATTACCGAGGTTATCTTGCGAAACCTGTTAAGCCAGGAATAAAGAGTTGAAATAGATTCCTTAAGGCTGGCTATGTTAATAACACAATTGAAATAAACAATGCGTGTTCAATAATTAAATTTTATATGAGGGAGTTATGAAAAATTTAACTATATTATTAATCTTTTTATCTGTCACTCTGGGATGGTCAAATCTCTCTCATGCTGATTCAACAGTTGTTTTTACTGGAAGTAAATACACAGCCAAGATTACTGAGCATTGTTCTGAAGGAAATGTCTCATGTGATGATGTCACGCTTGAATCAAAAAGTAAAAAAGCGGGAAAAGGAATTTCATTAAAAGGAAAGACGGTAAACGTAAACTGTCCAGAAGTTTGTGATTTTCGTGGGTATGAATTTAAGAATGGCGTCTATACTTATTATTTTGTCGCTGGTCAGGCTAATAAGTGGAAAGTTAATGTTTTTGAGAAAGATAAAGTAATATCTACTGACAGTGGAACTTTAGAGTAATTACTTTAACTTTTTTTAATAAGCGATTTACTTCCCAAAGAAGCTTCAGTAAATTTTAAAAGATGAGAAGGTTAGTTTTAATGCTTATTTTTGGAACCGTTGTCGCCGCAGGGTAGTATTCAAGTACGGCGATATCATCCGTATCGATAATAGTGCATTGTAGGTGAATACGATGAGGCCGGGAAGTAAAAGGATTATTTAATGGATTGGATTATATGAGTGCAGACCACAAATATTTCATGGTGGTTATATTTTTTGTTGTTCTCTTCTTTGTGTCGACTTCTATTTCGTATGCTTCATATCGTAGAAATTTATCAAAATATAAATTCTTTTTAGATAATTATAAAAGAAGCTCTCTTTTCATTGATAGCATAACAAAATTAAGTGAAAATTTGGGCTTTGTGTTTTTTTATTTCAAGATAGTATTTTTTATCAGGCTGCTAAAAAATAAAAAGATGTATGCCACTAAAGGTGTGCTTGTTGATCAAGCTTGCTATGAATATATGCTTTCATTTAATCCTAGTGAAATAAAATGGATGTGGGAATGGAGGCGGAACTATTTAATTCAAAGCGCATTTTTGGCTATGGCACTACTCTCGGCATATATTCATAGTGTTGTTTTTAATTACTAATAATATTCAATTTTCTCTTAATAAATCTGAGAGGACATATGCGGTTAGTTGTTATGGTCATGTGGTTACTACTGCCGACGGGGGTGATGGCTCAGACATCGCTACATGCTGCAAGTGATGCCGCGTTTCAGAAAGACTTATTCAAAAAGTCATCTGAAAAATCCATTGAAGGTGGCACACCAGCAGATGGGAAGACCTTTACTTTGAATAAAGGTGGCAAAATTCTGGGTACATTCATTGCGGGGAGTGGTTTTAATGCGCAGGATGAAAATGTTTGTTTTGTCGGTTGGTCTAAGGAAAAGCCTGTAATTACTAACGTCATCCCCACAATCGGTTACGATGCTTGGGAAGCAGAAAAATGTAATAAAACGAAATCTGTGGGTATTATTTCAAGTGCAAACAATTCTGACACTAAAATCGCAGTTATCTATGAAGCTTCATCTCCCAATGCAATCGCCGATGAAACACTTATTTTCTCGGTCGCAAACTCAACGCGCGATCTCGAATTAGACAAAGAATTAACCGATAAAATGGGTTCTTCAGGTGCTAAAACCATCTCTGAATTAAAAGCTAACTATCTCAATAAGACATTATATTGAGGGGTTATCTCAAATCAGATTTTCGTTTAGTCAGCTTGTGAGAACTGATGATGTTTAAAATAAGATATTGGCACTTTGCAGTAAGAATTAATTTATCTAATTTTTTTACCATGATTATTGATTTTATTATCGCAATGAGAATAAACGATGAAATGCCTAGAAACTTTACTTATCACAGTCATGTTTAGCGCACAGGCTTAAGCGAATCCTGCTTCCATAGACCCTTTAGCGGGGGCATGGCAAGTTAAGCATGTAGGGATTGATGATTAGATTTCCAGCCATATTAGCGTTTCTCCGAATGATCCTTTATTGGTAGGGCGCAGAGTCATCATCACATCTGATAAGAACTCAAACCCCTATCTGGTATTTACCGATAGTTGCATTGCAAAACTCGATGCGGCCAGAACCACAGAGTTGAAAGAGATTCCTTACGATTAGGCTTGCTAATGACCGCATTGCTGTAATAACAGTTGGTGAAAAGTCTGTTGATGGAATGCAGTGATTATTTTCAAGGGTGATTAAATGGATGTGATTAAATTTGTGGTTGCAGAGCAATTACTACTATTAATTGCATTTGCAGCTAGTTTTTTATTAGGGGTTTTTATTTCATTCACAACAAATGCCGGGTTATTTCCTCCTGCTCTTAAAATTTAATTCAATAAATGCCCTATTGCTGATTGGGGGCATTTATGCAGTCAGTTATGAATGGTAAGTCCTTAATGAACCCTTAATGTATTCACATGGCGGATGGCGATAACGGAGCAATATGAATACGGTGGCTAATTCAAAAATGAAAGGATATTTGGCAGCGTCTTTGCTGCTGGTGACTGGCTGTGCAAGTGCAACAACTTCACCGACAGTAAATTCAGTGATAAAGCAGGTTAAAAGTACTGTCGAGAAGGAGAAACTGGTCAGCGATCCCGCCTGTACAGATTATTTGTTCACCAAAGATGCAGAAAAAGGAATGGATCTGGTTGATGTCATGGAAAAACAGGGGGGGACTTGCCCTGGCGATCCTCAGGTTCAGCATCGCTTGTTTAGCGTCTATGTTGATCAAAAAACACATCAGATGGTTAGTGATAAGGACGATCCTAAAAGCGGTAATCTGTCATTATTACAACCCGCAGAATAATCAGGAGGCGCTTTACAGACTCGTTCATTCAAACATTATAGTTTTAGGATTGAATGGCGTCATGGATAGCGCTGGGAAAGAAATGAATGAATAAATTACAATTATATATTCTCACAGCAGTCGTGCTGGCACTGTGTAATATCGCCCGAGCAGAAGAAAATTGCAGCAGTAAAACCATCAGTTGGGAAGTGGATAGTTGTAGCGTAAGAAATAAAGATGCCACCGAGGCGGTTTTAAATAAAGAGTACTCTGCTGCAAAGAAACGTATCGAAGAAGAATACAAGAGTGATAGCAGCATCGTAAAATTTCAATTACAAACCCTGCTGGAAACTCAGCGCAACTGGTTAAAGTATCGTGAAGGGCAGTGCAAAATGGAAGCCAGCCTTGCTGACGAAGATAGCAGTGCGCATCTTGGCATGGTCAGTATTTGTATAAACAAATTAGATAAACAGCGTATTGCGCAGTTTAAAGAAATGCCCTATGGCTGATTCGCCGCATTTATGCAGTCAGTTATGAATGGTAAGTCCTCAATGAAACATTATTGAATTCACATAGCGGAGGGTGATATCCATCCGCCATGAGTTTCATCGCCATCTCCCTCTAATTCAGCCTGCAAACTTCGCCGCTTTTATTTAAAGAGCCGCGAGGCTTGAATGCCGACTAAATCCAACGCAGGAAACCGTTATGCGATTTACGATAATAGCGACCAAATCGGGTCAGCAGCCGCCACAGCGTAGCTGCGACTTTATGCCGCCGGGCGGCACCATTGGCCGGGGAACTGAAAATAATCTGGTGCTGCCGGATGAGAACCGCTCCATCTCCCGCCTGCAGGCGATTGTGCATGTCAGCGCGAATGGCGAGTGCCAAATTACCAACCGAGGCACCGTCACCCTGGTGCACCTGAATGATATTCCTCTGCAACGCGGCCGCCAGGTGGAACTGCAGGATGGCGATATCATCCGTATTGATGATTACGCACTGCAGGTGAGCGAGCTGGGTGCGGGCGCGCAACCCATTGTGAGCGCGCCGATTTCCCGCGCCGTGGTAAGCGATGCGCCAGCGTCAGCGCAGGCCTCGCCACAGCACGTATCATCACCATCGGCGGCTCCCAATGCCGCTTCGCAAGCTGTACCGCTGAACACTCCACCGCAGGCAGCGGCTGCACCGTCTGCAACTGCACATGCCGCGCAGCCGCCGGTGTCCACGCAGGCCGCCTCAGCGAATACGGTAATTCCACAGCCGCAGCCTTCAGCACCGCAGTCTGCTGCAAAAGAGAACTCGCCCGCAGCCATCCCCAGCGAAATCTGGGACAGCCTGGCGCAGGAGTTTTCCATCTCCGACAGCCTGTCAAATCGCAGCAAGCCACAGCCGGCCAACCTGAATCCGTTTGCAGAGGCACCGGCCCCGGATCGCAATCCGGTGGATCCGCTGGCGCAGTTTGCCAGTAAGCCGGACAGCCTGAACTTCGATCGCCGCGATCAAACGCCGGATTCCCTGTTTACCGATGACGATGGCCTGTTTAAGCAGGACAGCATCTTCAACGACAGCACGCCAAGCACCCTGATGCAGCAGCCTGCGGCTCAGCCTCAGCAGCCGGGTAAAGGGAAAGATGAGCTGGATCCGCTGGCCCTGTTCGGTGGCAGCGGCGGTGGTGCACCGGCTCAGGCCAACAGCGACGATCCGCTGGGCCTGATGATGGGCAATGCCGTGCCGCTAACGCCGATGGATGCGTCAGGCAGCCAGCCGCGTCCGGCGACGCAGCAACCTCCGCAGCACACCATCGTGCCGCCAGCGCCGCACGCGCTGGATAGCGACTTCGATCTGTTTGCCGGTGACAAATCCAACCCGCAGCACGCTTCGCCGCTGTTTGATGATGCGCCACAGCATGGCGACGAAACGCCGTCACGGTCAGCTGACTCCCCGGCGGACCCTGGCGATTCGTCGCTGTTCGCTGAATCCTCTGCAGATCTGGCCGATTCACCGTTGTTTGCTGAGTCTTCTGCAAATCAGCCTGACTCGCCGTTGTTTGATCAGCCGCCGACGGCCGCTCAACCGGATTACGGCGGCATCACGCTGCCCACGCCGCAGGCGGTGGCCCGTAATACCACGCCGCCGCCAAAAGGCCGTCTGCGCATCGATCCTGTCTCCAATACGACTTCACAGCAGTCGTCGTCATCGGCCTCCAGTGGCCAGGTGCTGGACGGTGAACTGCTGGACGCATTAATCGGCGGCATGGGGCTCAACGATCTGCAACCGACGCCGCGCATCGATCGCGATTCCATGCAGGAGCTTGGGCAGATGCTCAGCATGTTCTCGCAGGGGACCGTGGCGCTGCTCTCTTCCCGTTCGATCCTCAAGCGTGGCGTGAAGGCAGAAATGACGGTGATCCTCGACGAGGCGAACAACCCGTTCAAGCTATTGCCGTCAGGTAAATCGGTGCTGATGCAGATGTTCGGCAGCCGCATGCCCGGCTTTATGCCGCCGAAACAGTCGGTGCGCGATGCGCTGGTCGATCTGCAGGCGCACCAGTTGGGGATGATCGCCGGGATCCGCGCGATCATCGCTTCGATGCTGCAATCCTTTAATCCTCAGCAGCTGGAAGAGGAAGCGAAACAGGAAGGGATCACCTCGCGGATCTCCTTGCCGAGCAGCCGCAAAGCCGCGCTGTGGGAACACTTCACCAAACGCTATGGCGAAACCGCCGGTGAAATCGAAGACGACTTCCATACCCTGTTCGGCGAGGCGTTTCTGCATGCCTATGACATGGAAGTGAACCAGTACAAAGACTCTCAAATCAGATCGGAAGAATGATGAATATCACCATTGCCTCTATGTCGAATCAGGGCGCCCGCGAAAGCAATCAGGACCAGACAGGTGAGATCATCGGTGAGCGGTCGGCCTGCTTTGTGGTCTGCGATGGTGTCGCGGGATTGCCAGGCGGTGATGTCGCTGCTGAGCTGGCGCGCAACACCATCCTTGAGCGCTTCAACGGCGATCGGCATCTGGATGCGCAGAGCATCCGCCGCTACGTCAACGAAGCCAATGGCGCTATCCGCCAGCAGCAGAAAGCCATGACCGACTACAAACGCATGGGCACCACCATGGTCAGCCTGTTTATCGATCGGGATTTCGAGCTGGCTTACTGGGCGCACGCCGGTGACAGCCGCCTGTATCTGTTTCGCCGTGGCTATCTCTATCACGTCACCACCGACCACAGCCTGGTGCAGCAGATGAAAGATGCCGGACACCAGACCGAAGGGATCAACAGCAATCTGCTCTATTTTGCGCTGGGCATGGGCGATGAAGAGCGGGATGCCAGCTACAGCGATGTGGTGCCGATTGAAGATGGCGATGCGTTTTTACTCTGCACGGACGGCTTCTGGCACGCCCTCTCGCCGGACCATATGCAGCAGTCATTGCATATGGTGAACACCCCGGACGAGTGGCTGACGCTGATGCAGGAAGTGATCCGCAAGAACGACCAGCAATCCGAGGCCAGCCAGGACAACTACAGCGCCGTGGCGGTCTGGGTTGGCGATCCACAAGACACCACGCTGCTGCACTCCTTGTCGCAGGCAGCCCAGTTTTTCCCTCTTCGTGATTAACGGCCTTAAAGGACTTATATGAAATATTGGCTATCAGGCGCGCTCTCCCTGTTTATCGCGTCCAGCGCCTGGGCGCAGGATTATCTCGTGGTCTCTTCGCCTTCGCAGAAACTGGATATCTGGATCGATAACGTTAAAAGCAAAAATGCGGCGGACTGGTGTACGCGTGAGCTTCCGCTGCGCATCGTGGCAAAAGGCAAAAAGGATCCGGACGTGCTGAACGATTTCCTGCCGCGCGTCGGCAAGGTCTTGCAGCATCAGTGCGGCAAGATGGAATCCATTCACTGGCAGATGACCGACAGCAACGGCAGTGCGCTGGCAAAAGGCACCGCCGCCAAAGCCCAGTCATGGGCGGTGAAGGTGGAACCTGATGCCCCGGTGACGCCTCCAGCAGCGCCTCCGGCAGCCGAAACCGCACCGGCAGCCACGCCAGCGGCGGCCGATCTTTCCCCGCCGGCCGATACCACGCCGTGGGTGCAGTTCAGCCTGCTCGACGGTTGCCACTTCCGCACCTATTTCCGTAGCGGCAACCAGACCAGCGCCCTGTTTGTGCCTGCCAAAGGCGGCGTCAGCTGTGGCAGCGATGGCTGGCTGAGCGGCGAAAGCCAGATTGCTCAGCTGGGCAAAGGGGCCAGCAAAAACGTGCGCATGACCTTCCTGCAAGGCTTCCCGGTGGCCGGACTGACCAGCAAAGCGCTCAGCCAGGATCTGCAAATCACCACCGTGAATAATCAGCGGATGGTGCTGAGCGATGAGAAGTCGCCGCAGAGCTGGATGGTGGTGCCGTTCGACCCGGCGGTTAACGGCTGGAAAACGGATGGCACGGTGGTGGTGGAAATTACCGCCGCACAGGCCAGCGACGAAAGCGATGTGAAGGCGCGCCTCGCTGAGGTACGTAAAGTCTGGTCCCCTTACCTGGCGGATAAAAGCACGCTGACCATCAAGCTGGTGCAGGCGCTCCATCCGCAGCTGAAAGACCCGGCAGCCGGTTCATTCCGCACCCTCAACTAGTTCACTGCACGTCAAAGGAAAGCTTATGTACTCCCTCAGCACCCTGATGTCCGGCGCCTCGCTTGCGGAAACGCTGGCGCGCGTCGAAGGCAAAATTAAAGCCAACCCGGCGGATGCCGATTTGCGCGCGGCCTTCGTGCAGTTGCTGTGCCTGGCTGGAAACTGGACGCGCGCCACCACCCAGATGAAATCCTGGGCGGCGTTGAAGCCACAGGCCAAACCGACGGTGACGTTGCTGGAGCAGGCGGTGGCGGGAGAAGTGCAGCGCGCGGCGGTGTTTGCCGGCGAGGCCTCGCCGATGATGCCTGGCGACGCCTTTAACTGGGCCGAAGGGTTATTAAGCGCGCTGCGGGCCGATGCGGCGGGCAAAAACCTGTTGGCTGACGAGCTGCGTGCGGCGGCGTTCGAGGCGGCTGAAATCAATCCCGGCAGCCTGAAGCAGTTGAAGGATGAGTCAGCGCAGGCGGTCGATTGGTTGATTGATGGCGATGGCCGCCTTGGCCCAATTTGCGAGCTGATCGTCAACGGGCGCTACACCTGGCTGCCGTTCAGCGCCATCAGCGAACTGCGTTTTCAGGCACCGGCCAGCGTGACCGATCTGGTCTGGCGTCATACCTCGGTCAGGCTGACCGACGGCAGCGAGCAGGTGTGTCAGATCCCGGTGCGCTATCCGTTTGGCGCTGACGCCGCTGATAACCTGCTGCTGGCCAGCGTCACCGAATGGCAGCCGCTGGATGGTGCCGGCCTGCACTTTAGCGGACTGGGGCAGAAAACCTGGCTGAGCGGCGAAGCGGACTATCCGTTGCTGAGCCTGGACGTGCTGACCTTCGACGAGGCGCTATGAGCAATGACTTCGACCTGAATCAACCGCAGCAGGGCAGCGATCTGCTACGCGGTGGCTACCGTCACCGCAACAAGCAGGAAGCGTTAAACGCCCGCGACAAAATGCAGCCTTCACTGCTGGATCGGCTGACCGATAACGCACCGGACAAGCTGAAAGAGTCCGCCAGCAACACGGTGATTTCCCACACCACGCTGCGGCGGCATGTGCTGCGGGATTTGCAGTGGCTGTTTAACAGCATCAATAACGAAGGGCAGCAGGATCTGGAGCCCTTCGCCGAGGTGAAGCGCTCGGTGCTGAACTATGGCGTGGCGCCGCTTTCCGGGCAGCGCATGTCCGACATCGAATGGCAGGACGTGCAGCGCAAGCTCACCAACTCGATCCTGCATTTTGAGCCGCGCATATTGCCGGTGGGTCTACAGGTGCGCTGCATATCAGACACCACCTCGCTGGACCTGCACAACGTGTTGTCGATTGAAATCAAGGGGCGGCTGTGGTGCGTGCCCTATCCGCTGGAATTCCTGTTCCGCACCGATGTCGACCTGGAAAACGGCCATTTTGAGTTTAAAGACGTAGGGTAATCATGGACAGCAAACTGCTCGATTATTACAACCGTGAACTGGCGTACCTGCGCGAGATGGGGGCGGAGTTTGCCGAACGCTACCCAAAAGTCGCCGGACGGCTGGGGATGCGCGGGATTGACGTCGCCGATCCGTATGTCGAGCGGCTGATGGAAGGCTTTGCCTTTCTGACCTCCCGCGTGCAGTTAAAAATGGATGCCGAGTTCCCGCGTTTCTCCCAGCGGATGCTGGAGATGATTGCGCCAAACTACCTGGCGCCTACGCCGTCGATGGCGATAGCGGAGCTGCATCCGGACAGCCAGAAAGGCGACATCAGCGGCGGCTTTCGCGTCCCGCGCGGCACGATGATGGACAGCCAGACGCTGAAGAAAAGCGGCGTCACCTGCAGCTACAGCACCGCCCACGATGTGATGCTGCAACCGCTGACCATCACCAGCGTCGAGCTGGGCGGCGTGCCGGCGGATATCCCGCTGGGGCCGATGGGCCTCAGCCAGCGCGGAGCCGCCAGCGCGCTACGCATCCGCCTGACCTGTTTCAACGACGTAACCCTCAACACCCTGACCTTTGACGATCTGATGTTCTTCCTCAGCGGCCCGGATATTCAGGCGCAAAAGCTGCTCGAATTGATTATGCAACACACGGTGGGCAGCTTCTGCCAGACGGTGGAAGCACAGCCGCAGCGGGTGGTGATGAACGATGAGGCGCTGACCCAGGAAGGATTTTCGCCAGACCAGGCCTTGCTGCCGGACGATCTGCGCAACTTCGACGGCTACCGGCTGTTGCAGGAGTACTTTGCTTTTCCGGCCCGTTTCCAGTTCATCAACATCAGCCAGCTGCGCGGCATTCTCGGCAAGTGCGGCCCGGAGGTGAAGGCGTTTGAGATCGTGCTGCTGCTGGATAAAGCCGACGCGGCGCTGGAAAGGGTGATTGATAAAAGCCATCTGTCGCTGCACTGCACGCCGGTGATCAACCTGTTCCCGAAGACGGCCGAGCGGCAAAAAATCAGCGACAGCGTGCATGAATATCATCTGGTGGTCGACAATATTCGCCCGCTGGATTACGAGATTTACTCGGTTCAGAAGCTGTATGCCACCGGCGATAAGCGCCGGGACGAACAGGTTTTCCGCCCGTTCTGGAGCACCTTCAGCCAGGACCACGGGGATTACGGCGCCTATTTCTCGCTGCGCCGCGAACAGCGCACGCTGTCTGAACGCGCGCAGCGTTACGGCACGCGGACCGGCTATGTCGGCTCGGAAGTTTTCCTGTCGCTGGTGGATGAACGTCATTCCCCGTGGAGCGATGATCTGCGCCATCTGACCGCCGACGTGCTGTGCACCAGCCGCGATCTGCCGCTGATGCTGCTGCAACAGGATCAGGGCAACTTCCTGATGCCGGACTCGATTCCGGTCGGTCAGTTAACGCTGAAGAAAGGGCCAACGCCACCGCGTCCGGCGCTGGCCGAAGGGCTGACGACCTGGCGCTTGATCAGCCATCTGCAAATGAACTACCTCAGCCTGATGGACAGTGATGAAGGCCAGGGCGCTGCCGCGCTGCGTCAGCTGCTGGGGCTGTATGCCAATCTGGCGGAAGCGCCGGTGGCGAGGCAGATCGAAGGCATCCGCCACTGTCAGTTAAAGCCGGTGTATCGCCGGGTGCCGGAACCCGGTCCGATCGTCTTCGCGCGGGGTGTGGGCATCGAACTGAGCGTGGATGAACAGGCGTTCTCCGGTTCAAGCCCGTGGTTACTGGGCAGCGTGCTGGAGCGGGTCTTTTCGCGGCTGGTGGCGATGAACAGCTTTACCGAAGTGACGCTGATCAGTCAGCAGCGCGGTGAAGTGGGTTACTGGTCGCCGAGGATGGGCAAAAGGGCGCTGATATGAGTGATGCGACGGCACCATCGACGTTACGATTCCGCAAAATCCAGCGGCTGCCGGAACATTTCTGGCAAGGCGTGACGCTGGCACCCTGGCGCTACGATCTGTTCCAGCTGCTGCGGCGGCTGGATGCGCAGGGCGGAGAACGCTATCCGCTGGGACGGGCGCCGCTGCCGCGCCACGAGCCGCTGCGTATTGGTCAGACGCCTTCGCTGGCCTTCGCACCCTCGACGCTCGCCAGCGCCAGCCCGCGTGAGAACAGCCCGCTGCACGATGTTTCGATCCTCAGCTTCGGCCTGTTCGGCCCCAACGGCCCGCTGCCGGTTCACCTGACCGAATATGCCCGCGAGCGCATCTACCATCATCAGGATCACAGCCTGAGCGCCTTTGCGGATCTGTTCCATCATCGCCTGACGCTGCTGTTTTATCGTGCCTGGGCCGATGCGCAGCCGACGGTGTCGCTGGACCGCGAGGACGCCCATCACTTTGAACGCTATCTGGCCAGCCTGATTGGCATGGGCCAGCCCGGCCAGCTGGAAAAAGGCAGCCTCAGCGAACATGCGCGCTATACGGTGGCCGGGCACTTAACCCGCAACGGCCGCGATGCCGAAGGATTGCAAAAAATCCTCAGCCACTATTTCAAGGTGCCGGTCACGCTGGTGGAAAACGTGCCGCACTGGCAGCCGATCGACCGCCGCGAGCGCGCGCAGCTGGGTGCCGGACGGCGGATGCCGACACTGGGCCAGTCCGCCTTTCTCGGCATCGCGGTGCGCGATGTGCAGCATAAATTCCGCATCGAACTGGGGCCGCTGAGCCTGGCAAATTACAACCGGTTTTTGCCCGGCACACCCTGGGCACAGCAGCTGCGCGACTGGGTTCGGCAGTATCTGGGCATCGAATACGTCTGGGACCTGCGGCTGATCCTGGCGGCGGAAGACGTGCAGGGCGTCAGCCTCGGTGGCCCGGCTCAGCTGGGCTACAACGGCTGGCTGGGTTGCCCTGAAAATCCGCAGCCGCGTAACGATCTGACCTTCAGCCCTGAACCAACTGAAACCTCTGGGATTTAAGGACGTCATTCTGTCGTCATCCCGCTTATCACCGCCTTCAACTACTGAGAAAAACTATGTCAGAAATCAGCCGCGCCGTACTGTTCGGCAAACTGGACAAGCTGTTATTCACCTCTCTGGAAAGTGCGACCGCGTTCTGCAAACTGCGCGGCAATCCCTATGTTGAACTGGTGCACTGGCTTCATCAGCTGATGCAGCATCAGGAGGGCGATCTGCAACAGGCGATCCGCCATTTCTCGCTGGATGAAGAGGCGCTGACGCGGGATATCGTGGCGGCGTTGGATCGCCTGCCGCGCGGGGCCAGCGCCGTCGCCGATCTGTCGGAACATATCGACAGCGCCGTCGAGCGCGCCTGGGTTTACGGTTCCCTGAAATTCGGCGTGCAGAAAATTCGTGGCGGCCATCTGCTGATCGGCATGCTGAAAACCTTCAACCTTGCCAATTTGCTGAAGGGCATCTCGCCGCAGTTTGGTCGCATCAGCGTGGACGCGCTGCTGGAACAGTTCGACACCGTTTTTGCCAACAGCAAAGAGGAACAGCAGGTGAGCGTCGCGCCGGTTGATGCCGGTGCGGTTCCTCAGCAGCAGGGCACGCTGGCGCAATATGCCCAGGACCTGACCGCACGGGCGCGCGAAGGCAAGATTGACCCGGTGGCCGGGCGTGATGAAGAGATCCGCCAGATGGTCGACATCCTGATGCGTCGTCGCCAGAACAACCCGCTACTGACCGGGGAAGCCGGGGTCGGTAAAACCGCCGTGGTGGAAGGGCTGGCGCTGCGCATTGCCGCAGGCGACGTGCCGCAACCGTTGCAGGACGTGCAGCTGTGGCTGCTGGATATCGGCATGTTGCAAGCCGGTGCCGGCATGAAGGGCGAGTTTGAAGCGCGTCTGCAGGCCTTGATCAACGAGGTGCAGTCCAGCCCAACGCCGATTGTGCTGTTTATCGACGAGATCCACACGCTGGTCGGCGCGGGTGGTCAGCAGGGAACCGGTGATGCGGCTAACCTGCTGAAACCGGCGCTGGCGCGCGGTCAGCTTCGCACCATTGGTGCCACCACCTGGGCCGAATACAAAAAATATATCGAGAAAGATCCGGCGCTGACCCGCCGTTTCCAGACCGTGCAGGTGCAGGAGCCGGATGAAGAGAAGGCGCTGCTGATGTTGCGCAGCACCGTCAGCCCGCTGGAAAAGCATCACCGCGTCCTGCTGCTGGACGAAGCGGTGGCCGCGGCGGTGAAACTGTCGCACCGCTATATTCCGGCGCGTCAGTTGCCGGATAAAGCCGTGGCGCTGCTGGATACCGCCTGCGCCCGCGTCGCCGTCAGCCAGAGCGCTCAGCCGCCGCAGCTGGAAGACTGCCTGCACCGCATCCACGCGCTGGAAATCGAAAAAGAGATTGCCGGACGCGAGCTGAAAGTCGGCATTGGCGACAGCACGCGCGTTGAGGCGCTAAGCGAACAGCTGGCCGAACTCGCCACGCAGGCTGAAGCACTAACCGCCCGCTGGCAGGCTGAGCGGGAACTGGTCGATGGCATCATCGCCCTGCGTGCCCAGCTGCATCAGGACAGTGCGGAAGATGTGGCTGAACTGCATGCCACGCTGAAAAACCGTCAGCAGCAGTTAAAGGATCTGCAGGGCGAATCGCCGCTGCTGTTTGCCGCCGTGGATGCCAACGTGGTTGCGGCAGTGGTTTCCGACTGGACCGGCATCCCGCTGGGCCGCATGGTCAAAAACGAGATCGATGCGGTGCTGAAGCTGGCAGACACGCTGAACGAGCGGGTGATTGGTCAGCGTCACGGCCTGGATCTGATTGCTAAGCGGGTGCGGACGTCGCGCGCCAGACTCGACGATCCCAACAAGCCGGTCGGGGTGTTTATGCTCTGCGGCCCGTCGGGCGTCGGTAAAACCGAAACCGCGCTGGCACTGGCCGAGACGCTGTACGGCGGCGAGCAGAACATCATCACCATCAATATGAGTGAATTCCAGGAAGCGCATACCGTTTCTACCCTGAAAGGGGCGCCGCCGGGCTATGTCGGCTATGGCGAAGGCGGCGTGTTAACCGAAGCCGTCCGCCGTCGGCCTTACAGCGTGGTGCTGCTCGACGAGATCGAAAAAGCGCACCCGGACGTGCACGAAATCTTCTTCCAGGTGTTCGACAAGGGCTGGATGGAAGACGGTGAAGGACGTCATATCGACTTCCGCAACACCATCATCATTTTGACCTCCAACGTCGGCACCCAGCTGATTAGCGCGATGTGCGCCGATCCTGAACTGATGCCGGATCCCGATGCGCTGGCCGCTGCGCTGCGTCCTCCGCTGCTGGAGGTCTTCCCGCCCGCGCTGTTGGGCCGTCTGCTGGTGGTGCCGTATTACCCGCTCAGCGACGAAATGCTGGCCAGCATTGTTCGCCTGCAGCTGAAGCGCATCCAGCGTCGCCTGGAGCAGAACCACGGCATTGTTTCCGAGGTGGACGACAGCGTGATTGCCCAGATTGTGCAGCGCTGCACCGAGGTGGAATCCGGTGGTCGCATGGTTGACGCCATTCTAACCAATACCCTGTTGCCGCAGATGAGCCAGATGTTGCTCACCGCCAGCGCGCGGGATGAACAGTATCGCCGCCTGCGTGTGACCTTACAGCAGGGCGAATTCCAGTGTCAGTTTGAGGCTTAAGGCCTGTCACTATCAGAGAGTTGTCCAATATGTCAGAACACGATAATCCGCGCGCAGTCCCGAATGCCTTACCGGTGGGCTACCGCTTTAACGAGTTTGAAATCAAGGAAGTGATTGGCGGTGGCGGCTTTGGCATTGTCTACCGCGCCTGGGACCATCAGCTGGAGCGGACGATTGCCATCAAGGAGTTTATGCCGGCCTCGCTGGCCGTACGCAATGATGACCTGACGCTGGTGCTGCGTAGCGAACGCTTCAGCAAAACCTTCCACGCCGGGCTGAACAGCTTTATTCAGGAGGCGCGCCTGCTGGCCCGCTTCAATCACCCGAACCTGCTGCACGTTCTGCGTTTCTGGGTACAGAACGATACCGCCTATATGGGCACCGCGTTCTATACCGGCACCACGCTTTCTCAGCTGCATCAGCAACGTCCGGAGATGATTAGCGAAGCCTGGATCCGCACCGCGCTGCCGCCTCTGTTTGGCGCGATCAACACCATCCATCACGAAGGGTATCTGCACCGCGATATCTCGCTGGATAATATCCAGATTCAGGAGAACGGCGTGCCGGTGCTGCTGGACTTTGGTTCGGCGCGTAAGGCCATCGGCAACCTGTCCGATGAGACCGAAACCATGCTCAAGCCGGGTTTCGCCCCTATTGAGCAATACAGCGACGATAACGAGAGCGAGCAGGGCACCTGGACCGATATCTATGCGTTGGGCGCGGTGCTGCACACGCTGATTGTGGGATCGCCGCCGCCGGTCAGCGTGGTGCGCAGCATTGAAGATAACTACCAGCCGCTGATGCAGCGTCAGCCGTTTGGCTACTCGCTGGCGCTGCTAAATGCCATCGATCGGGCGCTGGCCTTGCAGCCAGAAGATCGCCCACAAACCGTCGATGAGTTTGCCGCGCTGATGGAGTTCACCCCGACCGACATCAACGAGATCCACGAAGTGAAAGTCAGCGGGCCGGGCACCATGCTGGTGGCAGTGGAGCCAGAAGAAGAGGTGGCGGCGACGCCCGTTTCTCCGCTGAAACGCTTTATGGTTCCGGGATTGATTGCCGCGGGCGTGCTGGTGGGCATCGGCGTGGGGGCATTGATTGCCGGAGGCGGCAGCAACAGCCAGCCTGAGAGCGCGGCAACTGCGCCAGCATCGACAACCGCACCAGCATCGGCATCGCAGCCAACGGAAACCGCCCGCGCAAATCCGTCGGCGACTCCGGCCGCTTCGGAAACCCAGACCGGTGCCGAACAGGCGACCCCAGCCGTTGCGCCGCCACCGCCAGCCCCGGTTGCGCAGGTCTACATCAAGCTGCTGCCGGGTGACCAGGTCGCCATGAACGGCAATCCGCAGGCGTTAGTGCCGTCGCCAAACGGCTTTGCCATGCTGCAACTGCCGCCGGGCGACTACCGCTTCAGCATCAGCAATAACGGCCAGACCCGCGACCAGAGCATCACCGTCGATCGTGAAGGCGTGTGGCTGCTGAATCCGCAAAGTTAATCACCTCTCTTCAGCCCGGTGCGACTGCCGGCCGGGCGCAGTCTTTCAGGGAAATCATCATGCTTGATCGCATTACAGTTCAACTGCCGATGGACGGCCTGCTGTTCTGGAAACTGAACGGCACGGAGGCGCTTTCCAGCGCGTTTGAAATCACCGTCCAGCTCCTGAGCACCGATGCCCGCATTGAGCGTAAGGCCCTGCTGGGGCAGCCCATGACCGTGTCCATCCCCACCCAGAACCTGATGGCCACCCGTTACCTGAACGGGAAAATCACTAAAGTGTCGGTCAGCAGCACCGAGCTGAGCGGCACGCGCTATGCGGTTTACAGCCTGGTGATGGAGCCGGACCTCTGGCCCCTGAAGCGCGACAGAAACCTGCGCATCTTCCAGAGCCAGACGGTAACGCAAATCATCAAAACGCTGCTTTCCGAATACAACGTGACGGTAGAAGACAAGCTCACCGGCAACTACCGCGTGTGGGAATACTGCGTGCAGTATCAGGAAAGCAGCTTTAACTTCATCAGCCGCCTGATGGAGCTGGAAGGGATTTACTACTACTTCCGCCATGAAGCGGATAAACACACCATGGTGCTGATGGACAGCGCGCAGCAGCATCAGCCGTTCAGCGGCTATGAAACCATTCCGTACCACGTCACCCCGTCCGGCGGCTCGACCAGCGAAGAGGGCATCAGCCTGTGGAGCCTGGAAGACCAGGTGACGCCGGGGCTGTACAGCATCGATGACTACGACTTCCGCAAGCCCAACGCGTGGATGTTCCAGGCGCGGCAGAATCCGGCCTCACCGTCGCCGGGTCAAATCGACGTCTACGACTGGCCGGGGCATTTTATCGACCACGACCACGGCGAGTTTTACGCCAGAATCCGCCAGGAAGTGTGGCAGGCCCAGCACCAGCAGGTCACCGCCTCCGGCACCGCGCTGGGGCTGGCGCCGGGAAACACCTTCACCCTGCTGAACGCGCCGTTCTTCAGCGATAACGGCGAATACCTGACGATTAAGGCCGTTTACGATTTCGAAGAGAACAGCTACGCCAGCAGCAACAGCGGAAGCACCATCCACAAGGTGGATATCGTGGTGATCCCGTCTGACGTCACCTTCCGGCCGCAGCCGACGGCAGAATGGCCGCGCACCCACGGCCCGCAGACGGCGAAGGTGGTGGGGCCGAAAGGCGAATCGATCTGGACCGACAAATACGGCCGCATCAAGGTGAAGTTCCACTGGGACCGGCTGGCAAAAGGCGACGACACCAGCTCCTGCTGGGTGCGCGTCTCCAGCGCCTGGGCGGGACAGGGGTTTGGCAGTATGCAAATCCCGCGTGTAGGTGATGAGGTGGTGATTGACTTCATTAATGGCGATCCGGACAGGCCGATCGTAACGGGGCGCGTATATAACCAGGCCAGTATGCCACCCTGGGAATTGCCAGCATCAGCAACTCAGATGGGGTTTTATAGCCGCAGTAAGGATGGGCATAAAGACAACGCCAATGCATTCCGTTTTGAAGATAAATCAGGACATGAGCAAATCTGGATCCATGCTGAAAAGAACATGGACACAGAGGTTGAGAATTGTGAAACACATGAAGTCGGTGTCGATCGTAAGAAAACGATTGGGCGCGATGAGAACGTCACTATTAAACGTCATTCAAATGTCGACGTTGGTGTAAATGCGACACACAAGACAGGTGAGAAACATATTATCAACGTTGGTGAAAGTCAGAGCGTTCTGACCATGGATAAGGAAGGTAATGTACTTCTTGAAGCCGCGACCAGCATTAAATTAAAAGTGAATGATAATTATATTTTGATTTCCCCGGCAGCGATTGAAATTCAGGTGACAGAGGGAAGTATCCTGGCTCAGAGCGAGGATGAAGCGCTCTTTAAAGGGACCAACTTTACCTCGCTTGGTGGTGGAACGGATGCAGAGTTAAAAGCTAATGATACTGTGAGTATCACCGGCGTGAATATCACCGATATTAAAGGTGCTCTGATTAAAGTGAACAGCTAGTGGCATAGGGAAGGATGATAATTTTATGGGAAAACCAGCCGCCAGAGCAACTATTGATCAGTGTGCTCATACCGGTCAAATTCAGTCCGGCAGCCCCAATGTGCTTATTGGGGGCTTCCCCGCAGCCAGAAAGGGTGACCCAGTAGGCTGCTCTCAGCATGGTAGTGGCATTATTGTCGGCGGCTCTGCAAGCGTTCTGGTAAATGGGCTACCTCTTGCTAGATTGGGGGATAAAACTCAGTGTAATACGTCGGGGGCACCGGCAGTAGCTCCAAATATCTACTGGGGAGGCTCATTAGCTGAAAAAGCGGGTGACGATGGCATGTTACATGGAGAAAAGTTTGATCTCCGAGTACTGGGTGCCTATGACAATAGCGAGGATAAAACCGGTGATGGTAATTATGATAGTGCATCGGCTGGGTTTTCACTTTTAGACCTCACCGTTGGTAATATGAAAAGTGATGATTTATTTAAGTTTGAAAATCGTAATAAATTGGCCGTAGCGAATCTCAATAGTTCACTATATGGTGGTGACTCCGGAATATTTGGAGTGAACGGGAGTGGTACTGCTACTGCGGTACAATATGGTGGTACCGCAGGCTTGGGGAGTCAGGGGGCCCTCTATGGTGGTGTGTCAGGTGACGTAAGCATAGCAACGGTCGAATCTAAAGCTATTGGTGAACTTTATTATGGTAATAAGGGGCGCTATGGATTTAGTGTGGAGGGGGGAAGCGAAGCGGCGTTACTAAAACCTGAAGCAATTGTAAACATTGATATATATAGTTTTATTGTCGCCGAAGCTAAGTTCGGAGCCCCTATTGGTGGAGCTGGGGTTTCAGCAGGATTGACTGCTTATATAGATGAGACTGATTACTCAGGTAATCTAAAGATTGCTGGGGAGTTAGCTATAATTTTAGGGCTTAAAGGCGATGTTAATGTTAAAATTTCAGCTAAACCTATACTTAAATTACTTTATGAAGATGATGGCGAGATTAAACCGTCTGATGGTGATGGGGTGATTTTAACAGGTTGTGTTATTGTGTTGATTGGCGATTGAATTTTTAGAGGCTTTTAATGATGAACTGGATTGGGTTCTTGTTTTTTTTAATGCTGGCATTATGTTACCTTTGGAATGGAAAGGATACTTTCAATAAGAAAGAGTGGATTTCATTTGGTCTCAAGTTTTTAGCGGTTATTTTAGGTGTATTTATATTTGGGTTTATTTTCAAGTTTTTTGCAACTGTAGTTCCTGTTATTTCAGTAACCACAGCTAAATATTTAACCGTTACATTTTTCCTGTCGTTTACTATGATTTTAGGAACGAAATTTCTTGTGGTTATGATTTGTGCTATTTTTTCAAGGATAATTGCATTTCACCGTGACCATAATAAAGACCATTATCAAGAGATAGCTTCTATTTCTAATCGTTATGGGTCATCACTTATCTTGTTAGCAAAATGCCTGATTTCATTCGGCAGCGTATTAATATTTTATGGTATTTGGTTGGCATAACCGCCTGGACAGAGGGTTTTTATGAACATTGATCGCAGTTATGACTTCCCGCTGACCTCAGCATTTACAAATGAGCAGGTGCAGCAGCATTTCTGGAAATGCCTTTATACTTCTGCCAAACAGGAGATGCTGCATTATTGGGTGATATTGCCACAGAAGGTTAAGCCAGCCGAACTCGATCCTATTGATTTTCATGACGTCGGCTTAACCAATATCGGTCGCTATGTCTCGCCAGATAAGTCACCTTATCTTGAGATATGGGCTGCATATGAGCATTGCCCGTGGGAAATGAATGCCTCTGATTGGTTGTTTAATAAGCTATCGTTGATGGGAGAGAAAATTCTTCATCAACGCATACTCGATAATCCCTCTGGCAGTGGGAAATTCGCTGATGTGTTAACAACCAAAACGCAACCTTCGGGTGAAGAAGTGATCTCCCGTTACACTGTGCAAAAAGACTACAACCCTAAGAGCGCTGGTGGTAATTACTTTCTTCTGAAAGCTTCCTGCGCTTCGGGGGATTACCCCGCGTTGGCTGATGATATCTATACCGTTGTGGTCAATTGGGATCTTCTTCATCGTAGTCATCTGGGCACAGCAGAATTGCTGACGACTATTAATCTTAATGCTGACAGCTCATTTAAAGTTCCTGCCTCCTGGAGGGCTAAGAACGTTGCCGATAACCGATTGCTTGTAGAGCATACGATTAAAGGTATTAACTATGGCGTAATAAATATTTATTTTTATTCCAAGCCTTTGCATCATTCACCGGAACAAGTATTTAATAAATCTGTTGAACGGTTCTATCATAATGAAAATTCTGTGACGCTTACGGTTAAAAAAGTCCAGCGCATCATTAATAATTTCAATGATAATCTTGATCAAGACGTATATACCTGTATTGGCGACGTGTTCAGCGCCACTGAGAATATGCGCGCATTTTATCAAATGTTTATACTTAGCCATGCCGACTTGTGGGTTTACATCGAATTGGTGGGCAAAAATATTAATCATAAAGAATATCATTATGAAGCTAACAAACGCTGTCTCGAACTAGTCCTTTCAACAATTAATATCAACGTGAAAACAGGCCAGTAAAAACGTGTGGCTTCGTGACCCGTTCTTGATTTTTAGAGACTCACTGTTGATGACGTGAAGTGCTCAGTATCATTCAATCAATTTTCTCTTCTGCCCTATTTAATCGCAACGTCCTCCTGAAGGTACGGTTCTCTCTGCATTACCCCTCTTATTCATTCAGCCCGGCCCATCACCGGCCGGGCGCAGTCTTTCAGGGAAATCATCATGCTTGATCGCATTACAGTTCAACTGCCGATGGACGGCCTGCTGTTCTGGAAACTGAACGGCACGGAGGCGCTTTCCAGCGCGTTTGAAATCACCGTCCAGCTCCTGAGCACCGATGCCCGCATTGAGCGTAAGGCCCTGCTGGGGCAGCCCATGACCGTGTCCATCCCCACCCAGAACCTGATGGCAACACGTTACCTGAACGGGAAAATCACCAAAGTGTCTGTCAGCAGTACCGAGCTGAGCGGCACGCGCTATGCGGTTTACAGCCTGGTGATGGAGCCGGACCTGTGGCCCCTGAAGCGCGACAGAAACCTGCGCATCTTCCAGAGCCAGACGGTAACGCAAATCATTAAAACGCTGCTTTCCGAATACAACGTGACGGTAGAAGACAAGCTCACCGGCAACTACCGCGTGTGGGAATACTGCGTGCAGTATCAGGAAAGCAGCTTTAACTTCATCAGCCGCCTGATGGAGCTGGAAGGGATTTACTACTACTTCCGCCATGAAGCGGATAAACACACCATGGTGCTGATGGACAGCGCGCAGCAGCATCAGCCGTTCAGCGGCTATGAAACCATTCCGTACCACGTCACCCCGTCCGGCGGCTCGACCAGCGAAGAGGGCATCAGCCTGTGGAGCCTGGAAGACCAGGTGACGCCGGGGCTGTACAGCATCGATGACTACGACTTCCGCAAGCCCAACGCGTGGATGTTCCAGGCGCGGCAGAATCCGGCCTCACCGTCGCCGGGTCAAATCGACGTCTACGACTGGCCGGGGCATTTTATCGACCACGACCACGGCGAGTTTTACGCCAGAATCCGCCAGGAAGTGTGGCAGGCCCAGCACCAGCAGGTCACCGCCTCCGGCACCGCGCTGGGGCTGGCGCCGGGAAACACCTTCACCCTGCTGAACGCGCCGTTCTTCAGCGATAACGGCGAATACCTGACGATTAAGGCCGTTTACGATTTCGAAGAGAACAGCTACGCCAGCAGCAACAGCGGAAGCACCATCCACAAGGTGGATATCGTGGTGATCCCGTCCGACGTCACCTTCCGGCCGCAGCCGACGGCAGAATGGCCGCGCACCCACGGCCCGCAGACGGCGAAGGTGGTGGGGCCGAAAGGCGAATCGATCTGGACCGACAAATATGGCCGCATCAAGGTGAAGTTCCACTGGGACCGGCTGGCAAAAGGCGACGACACCAGCTCCTGCTGGGTGCGCGTCTCCAGCGCCTGGGCGGGTCAGGGGTTTGGTGGCGTGCAGATCCCGCGCGTCAACGACGAGGTGGTGATCGACTTTATCAACGGCGACCCGGACCGGCCGATCGTCACCGGCCGGGTCTACAACGAAGCGAGCATGCCGCCGTGGGCACTGCCGGCAGCGGCCACCCAGATGGGCTTCCTCAGTCGCTCGAAGGACGGTTCGCCGGACAACGCCAACGCCCTGCGCTTTGAAGATAAGGCCGGGGAGGAGCAGGTGTGGATCCAGGCGCAGAAGAACATGGATACCCATGTGAAGGCGGATGCCAGTCATACAGTCGGCCAAAATCACTCGCATTACGTAGGGCAAAATGAGCAACACCGTGTTGAAGCAAGCCGGGTACATGGTGTGAAGGTGGGAGAAACTATCCTCACCGGAAGTAAGAAAAGTGATTCAGCTGTAGATGAATACGTACTGGCATCAGGCACCACGCTGCGTTTACTGTGCGGCGAGAGCGCAATTGAACTCACGGCAGCCGGGCAGATCAATATGAAAGGCAAAGGCTTCAATATTTTCGTCGAGGGGCAGGGCTACATCAACACCAGTGGCGGCAAGCTCAACCTGAATGATGGCACCGCTGCAGCAGTTGCTGCACCTGGCGCAGGCCATAAAGCAGATATCAAAAGTGCTGTGGAGGCGCTTTTCCCGGCAAAAAAGGGCAGTAAGGCTGCTGCGCCTGCGTTGGCTCCAGCCCCACTCTCAACGACTGAAACTCATATTCCAGATGTCACCCCTTTTGGGCAAGATATTGACAAACTTGTCAGCGAATCACCAACACTGACTGAAGATCTTAAGAAGCTTCAGGAGCAAGGATGGGAACTACAGGAAGGAAAGGCGGGAGGAGGAACAACAGCCAATCGGAGTAAGCAAGTTATCACCGTTGACAGTAATGACTTGAAGGATCCAGCCAATGCAGTTCAATCAATCGCTCATGAAACTGGCCACGCATTATATACACCTAAAAATGACTTCTCATCAAAAGACAGCTACCTTAACAGTGCACTTAGCGATGAGGGAGCTGCTACGCTTAAAAATATTGAAGTCAGAAGAGAGATCCTTTCCAATGGAGGGGAAGATATCGGTGTCGCCGGGAATTATGAAAATACCGCATCTTATAATAAGGTTTATGATGAACTTCAGAGTGGTGTTAAGACAAAAGTACAAGCTGAAGAATCTATAGGAAGGATTTTCGGTAAAGGAGAGGTTACATCCAATACGGGGCAGACCTATGAAGATTATTATGGAGGATGGTATGATAAAAACTTCCCTGCGAAATAAGTTTTTATTCTCTCTACTATGTGCAGGGGTACTAACAATGAACTTTGCCAGAGGAGCAGTAGTGATGCATGATAACATATGGTCTTTCATTGACAGCGTTCGCCCTGCTTTATCAATTTCGGCTGAATCTCTACAGCCATTACTCCCCGTGCCATTAAATATATATAAAGAAAATCATTACTTTTCTTTTTATCATTCATCCGAGTTCACGTTAGTGGATGGAACAAAGTTAAAAAACCTCAATCTACGGGTAAATAAAAAAGAAAATGATAAGCCTTTCATTTTCTATGTCGACGTATCAGACCGTTGCATTAAATTGGAAGAGGTGAGGAAACATTATCCTTCTCTTGTGATTACCGAAACACCTCAAGGACACTCATCTGAAGATGTTACCGGCTATTCTTCAGCTCCTGATGAAAAAGGTCAAGTAGTGACATTTAGTTTTGCAGAAAATAAAGCTGAATGTTTAAGTAGTGTAATTATTAAAAATTAACGAAGAAATCAATGTTGGTTATATTTTCACTCTACTCCTGATGAAGGTAGACCTTACTATTTCTCGAAGTAATTCGATAGGTTAGTGGTTGTTAGGAATGTTGGGTAGGTTATCTTCATGTCAAAAAATAAATCAAGAACCCTATTTTTACTCCTGTTTTTCATGCTTCCTTTGAATGTATATTCCGCAACTAATGAATACTCAAGCAATTATTCCTTGTGTCTCAATCAGGCGAATGGCGCTTCGGCTGAAACAGTCAATTGCAATAGGATTGAAACTGTGGCTCAAGATAAACGCCTTAACGAGGGATATCGACGCTATCTCGCAAATATTAATGCTGCCTTACGTACGGCTACAATAAAATCCCAGCGAGCCTGGGTCACTTTCAGAGATGCAGAATGCGATGCTGAATATGCTATTGAAGCGCCAGGTAGCAATGCGGAAGTTATGCGAACCGGTTGTATTCTGGATATGACACTGGAGCGCGCCAATAAATATTCTCATGCTTTATCTTCGCTGAAACCTTAGTCAGCCAATTCTGCTGGCCTTTTGGCCATTAATTCTTTTTTCTATCTAACGAGTAACTGCCATGCAATATCATCTAAATGAAGGATCTTTTTCGCTGCCAGCCAGCGACTGGCTGGATAACAGCATGAATGTGCTGCGGGATGATGCCAATGGGATCTCGGTGATTGTCAGCCGTGGGCCTGTTCCGGACGGCAGTGATTTCGAAAAAGAGTTTCACCGCCAGTGGGACAGCATGCGTGAGCAAATGACCCACTTGCAACAGTCTGAGTTTTTGCGCGTGAGCGTGGGTGCCGGGCAGCAGATACGTGCTGTAGAGGTGACAAGTCAGTTTGAACGTAACGGACAGGCGCTTTATCAGCATCAGCTTGCCGTTCAGGTTCCGCAAAAAAACACGCTGATGGTCTTTACCTTTTCTGCCCTGCGACCTTTTACCGACGAAGACGCCATCCGCTGGGATGCGTTGAAAAATACCTTAGCCCTCCACACTCCCGGACAGGATGCCTGAGTCATGAGTAATAAACCTGCTGCGCGCAAGGATGACGATCTTATTCACTCCAGCATTTTTGCTGACATAACCAGTATCGTGGTGGAAGGTGCCGCTTATGCCGCTATTGGCGCAGCAGTAGGTGCCGCAGCTGCGGCGGCAGCGCCTCTGGCAGGAGCGGGCGCAGTGGCAGCGGGTCTGGCAACAGTAGGAGGAAGCTGTGTTCTCAGTGGCATCATCGGTGGCCTGCTGGCCAATGCGGCCGGGCTGTCAGATGACATTGCAAACGTCGCCAGTGGTGTCGGTGACTTCCTTTTTCCCCCGTCCGTATGCGGAAAAATCATCAGCGGCTCAGATAACGTTCTGACGAATAATAAAATGGCTGCCCGTGCGGCAGCCAAATTACTGCCAGCCGCCACGGTAGTGCCGGAAAGCCAGTCCCCCATGAGTTTTATGGACTACGGACGGGAATTACTGGGAAGCCTGGGGCAGATTGCGCATTCGTTCTGGCAACCTTCCGTCGCCGGGCCGGTGGCGAATGCAGACCCGACTCAGCAGGATATGGTCGCTTGCGAGAAGCACCCCGGGCCGCAGTTTATGGCGGAAGGGTCTTCGTCAGTGTTGATCAATGGGCAGCCAGCAATCCGCGCCGGCGACCGTTCTACCTGCGAGGCAACCGTTGCCGATAACGTTTCTCCTGATGTCATTATCGGTGGTGAAAGTGTGGTCGTCAGGGAGATCAAAAGCGGTAAAACGCCCGGTCTGGCCGTAGCAATGATGCTGTTACCGCTACTCAGAGGGCGGCCCGGTGAGGTGCTGCGCAATATGCCCTGTATGGTTTCAGGCGCTATTGGCGGCATGGCAGCGGATATGCTGGTTAACGCTGTTTTTTCCTCGTCTAACCCTGTGCATGCGGCAACGGGTGCAAAGGTGCTTAATGATGACAGCGATCTGGATTTTACCCTGCCGGGACGCTTTCCTCTCCGCTGGCAACGTAACTACAACAGCCGTTCACGGCTGGAAGGGCTTTTTGGTACGGGTTGGACAACCCTGTTCGATACCCGACTTGAAATCACGGGTACTGATTGCCTTTGGTTCGATGAATTTGGGCGCGAACTTCGTTTTGCATTACCCGCCGAAAATGAACCTCTCTACAGCCCTGCTGATGGCCTGATCTTCCGGCGGGGGCCAGGCGGTGAGCTGGCGATTGCTGACGAGGATGGCAGCGTATGGCGCCTCTATCGTCCTCTTCGCGGTAAGCCTGAGCAGCTTCGTCTGGCCTCGCTGAGTGATGAGTATGGCAACATGCTGGAGATTGATTATGACCAGCAGGGACGCCCTTGCCGCATTCATGATGCGCCTTGTGCTATTGACGTTCATCTGGATTATGCAGATCTGCGTTTCCCTCTACGCGTAACCTCCCTCACTCATGATGACGGTACAACCCGTTGGCCGCTGATAGCGTATGTTTATGCTGAGTCCGGCCAACTGGCACAGGTCACAGATGCCTCCGGCGTAGTGACCCGGGCATTTACCTATAACGATGAGGGGCTAATGAGCTCGCACCGCTTGCCGGGCGGAATGCTCAGTGAGTATCGCTGGCAGTACTTTGATCACTGGCGGGTGGTCGCCACGAGAACCAGTGCCGGCGACAGCAGCACGCTCACCTACGCGCTGGATACCGGGATAACCCGCGTTGTCCATGGTGATGGGCGTGAGCATCGTCATTTCTGGAATGCTCAATCTCTAATTACCCGTTATGTCGATGAGCGGGGAGAAATCTGGCGCTTTGACTGGGATGCAAACCAGCAGCTGATCAAAACGGTTGATCCCCTGGGTAATACGACGAAATTTCGTTACGACGAAGCGGGCAACCGGGTTGAGGAAGAGGATGCGTGCGGGTATGTCCGCACCACACAGTGGCTTGAGACGCGGGCCTTGCCGACCCAAATTATCGAAGCTGACGGTACCGGCGTACGTTTCATGTATGACGAACGCTATGGTCTGGCGAAGGTGTTCTCCGCCGAAGGCTTGAGCGAGCAGATGGAGCGTGATGATTTTGGTCAGGTTATCCGCCGTACGGATGCCGCTGGCGGCGTATCTAAATACCAATACAATGCTGCCGGTCAGGTGGTTGCCGTCATGGACTGCTCAGGTTTTACCACCCATTATCGCTATCATCCGCTTGGTTGGTTGATCGCTGAAATTGCACCCGATGGGGAAGAAACTCACTACGTTTATGATGCTGCAGGACGCCCCGTGGCTCTGCAACGTCCGGAAGGCTGGGAAGAGACACTGCACTGGAGTGAACGTGGCCTCCCCGTTAAGCATCTGGCAGCGGATGGAAAACAGAGTCACTTCAGGTATGACGAAGCGGGCAGATTAATTGCCACCCGCAGTCCCGAGGGCGGCGAGGTATTGCGGGAGTACGACAACCGCAGCCGCCTGACCAGCCTGATTAATGAAAATGGCGAGCGCTATGGTTTCCAGTGGGGAGCCGACTCGCTTTTACTTGAAGAGCGCGGTCTGGATGGCGTTGTAACCCGCTATGGCTATGATGCCAGCGGACGCGTGGCCGAACGTATTTTTGCTGCGGATACTTCAGCACAGTTCAGCCATCTCTTTCGCTACGATCCCCGGGGACAGGTAACCGGCAGACGCTCGCCCGATGGGGAAACCCGTTTCGACTACTCAAAGATAGGCCAGCTGCTCAGGGCTTCTTACCATCCTGCTCTGGATAATCAGAGCGTCACGGAAGCGCCAGAACAGGCGCTGGATTTCACCTACGATCCGCTTGGACGATTAATCAAAGAGTCGGGGGAACAGGGTGCCGTTGAGTATGAATGGGACGCGCTGGGCAACCGGATAGCGACGACGCTGCCTGATGGCCGCAGGTTGCGAAACCTTTATTACGGCAGCGGCCATCTGTTAAATATCGCGCTCGACAACCTGCCGATTACCGGCTTCAGTCGTGACAACCTGCACCGTGAAACCAGCCGCACGCAGGGCGAATTAATCAGCCGGGTTTCTTACGATCGGCTTGGCAGGCTTTGTCAGCGGGATGTGTTCACCGGTTCCCGCCAGCGCCCGGCTCCCAGGCAGTGGTCCCGCCGCTGGGATTATGATTACCGCAATAACCTGGTGCGTGAAGAGCATGACGACAATCCTTTCGCCTGGCGGCAGTGGCAATATGATGCGGCCGGCAGGTTACTGAAACAGGATGGCGGCTTGCCTGACCATGAGCAGTGGCGATGGGATGCCGCGTCTAATCCGCTGGATAAAAGCGACCAGCCGGTGATGCATAACCGGGTGTCGGAACTACACGGGGCCCGCTGGAAATATGACGTTCACGGCAGGACGGTAGAGAAAGTCCGGGACGGTGAGCGCTGGCGCTATCAGTACGACGGAGAACACCGGCTGAGTGACGTCGTCCGTGAAGCCAGGCATGGTGCTGGGGTTCATGTCAGTTTCAGATACGATCCGCTGGGGCGCCGTATCAGCAAAACCAGCCGTAATATCAGGAACGGTGAGCAGATTGGGCAACCACGGACAACCTGTTTTGTCTGGGAAGGATTGCGGCTTTTACAGGAAATTCAGGACAGCATCCCGCTGACTTATGTCTATGCGGATCAGAACAGTTACGAACCTCTGGCCCGTATTGACGGGGTGACAGAACCGGAAATCTACTGGTATCACTGTCATCCCAACGGCACGCCGGAGCGGTTAACCGACGAACAGAGTCAGCTCCGCTGGCACGGACATAACGGCGCCTGGGGGAAATTGCTGCGTGAAGAGCCGTTAAAATCGCCCGGATTTGCGCAAAACCTGAGAATGCAGGGCCAGTACCTGGATCGTGAAACCGGGTTACACTACAATCTGTTCAGGTATTACGACCCCGACTGCGCAAGGTTTACCCAGCCTGACCCGATAGGGCTAAGTGGTGGGATTAACTTATATGCTTATGCGCCGAATCCGCTGGGGTGGGTTGATCCCTTAGGTTTAAAATCTAAATGTAGTCGCGATAACACTTGGAATGCATTCCAGCGGCAGCATCGTGGTCATTTCAAAACTTCAACCGAATCTGCTGCAGCTTACCAGAAACTCATTCGTGAACAGTCTCCGTGGCCAGTAAATAGCTCACCTTTAGAAGCCACTCTCATACCCGGAACAAGAATAAAGATGGCTGTCTCTCCAGGGCAACCTGCTACAAGGCCCGGTGGATTTGCAACATTTGATGATATTCCAAATGTATCCTATGTTAGGAACGAACTTGCAGTTAAAAACGAATGGAAACCCGAGATAGATCGAGTTATAACATATGAAGTCAAACATCCATTGCCAGTTAAAATAGGGGCTGTTGGCCCTCAAGTTGATAAAGGTGCTGGTACTTATCTCCCAGGCGGTGGTTCTCAAGTTGAAATGAATGTTTCGCCGAGAGATAGGATGAATTATTTGGAAGTTATCGATGAGCAACCACTTAAACCTTAACTATGTAAGGCCACGAGAATAAAATGATAATAAATTTAGAAATAGATAAATATAAGGGCTCAGTTAAATGGAGTTTTGATGAGAAAGAATATGGCTATATAATTGAAAATATCGATCAAGCATCAGAAGATGAATGTAATAAAATAATAATGATTTTAAGTGGCCCACAAGCTTATCCTGATATATTGACAGTAATTAATGCATATGGTGTTAAGCTATTTTCATGTTCTCCTCCTGATGGGGCTTATTTTTCTTATCTGACAAAAGATCAATCAAATAATGTTTTAATAATTTGCATTTTCGAAGAAAAATTAGAAGGTTGGTATGACTGGCACTATTCACTTGACCTAACTAAGAAAGATTTAGTAAGAGGGGCCCCAGCTTACTAAAATTGATTCCTGATGATATATTATTATGCTGCTTTAGATAATGACGAAATTCTAAATGAGAATTTCGCGATTATTAAATCGGAAATAGTTTGTTGGAGAAAAGGACTTTTTGATTGGTAGATATTGGGACCATTTTACAAAACTATGAAGGTATTTAAATGAGATACCTAGCATTTGCTTTTTTCTTGTCAACTACTATTTTTTATATCTGGAATGGAAAGGATTCTTTTAACAAGAAGGAATGGGTGTTATTTGGTCTAAAGTTCCTGGCTTCTTTCTGCATTATGTTTATTTTAGCATTTGTTTTTAAATTTCTTGCAACTGTGGTGGGTGTTATTTCATTTTCCACAGGAAGAAACCTCACGGCCATGCTTTGGATGTCGATTAACGCTTTTTTTATGAATAGGTTTCTTATTGTAATGATAGGGGTTATCTTTTCAAGAATAATTTTATTTCATCGTGACCACAATAAAGATAATTACCCAGAAATAGACGATATCTCTAAGCGTTTTGGACCTCCACTTTTTATATTGGCAAAATGTCTTATATCACTTGGCAGTATTTTGATTTTTTATGGAATTTGGTTGTCCGGCTCGTTCGGATAGATTTTTTGAACACATACTTTTCTGCCCTATTTAATCGCAACGTCCTCCTGAAGGTACGGTTCTCTCTGCATTAACCCTCTTCTTCATTCAGCCCGGCCCATCACCGGCCGGGCACAGTCTTTCAGGGAAATCATCATGCTTGATCGCATTACAGTTCAACTGCCGATGGACGGCCTGCTGTTCTGGAAACTGAACGGCACGGAGGCACTTTCCAGCGCGTTTGAAATCACCGTCCAGCTCCTGAGCACCGATGCCCGCATTGAGCGTAAGGCCCTGCTGGGGCAGCCCATGACCGTGTCCATCCCCACCCAGAACCTGATGGCAACCCGTTACCTGAACGGGAAAATCACCAAAGTGTCGGTCAGCAGCACCGAGCTGAGCGGCACGCGCTATGCGGTTTACAGCCTGGTGATGGAGCCGGACCTGTGGCCCCTGAAGCGCGACAGAAACCTGCGCATCTTCCAGAGCCAGACGGTAACGCAAATCATTAAAACGCTGCTTTCCGAATACAACGTGACGGTAGAAGACAAGCTCACCGGCAATTACCGCGTGTGGGAATACTGCGTGCAGTATCAGGAAAGCAGCTTTAACTTCATCAGCCGCCTGATGGAGCTGGAGGGGATTTACTACTACTTCCGCCATGAAGCGGACAAACACACCATGGTGCTGATGGACAGCGCGCAGCAGCATCAGCCGTTCAGCGGCTACGAAACCATTCCGTACCACGTCACCCCGTCCGGCGGCTCGACCAGCGAAGAGGGCATCAGCCTGTGGAGCCTGGAAGACCAGGTGACGCCGGGGCTGTACAGCATCGATGACTACGACTTCCGCAAGCCCAACGCGTGGATGTTCCAGGCCCGCCAGAATCCGGCCTCACCGTCGCCGGGTCAAATCGACGTCTACGACTGGCCGGGGCATTTTATCGACCACGACCACGGCGAGTTTTACGCCAGAATCCGCCAGGAAGTGTGGCAGGCCCAGCACCAGCAGGTCACCGCCTCCGGCACCGCGCTGGGGCTGGCGCCGGGAAACACCTTCACGCTGCTGAACGCGCCGTTCTTCAGCGATAACGGCGAATACCTGACGATTAAGGCCGTTTACGATTTCGAAGAGAACAGCTACGCCAGCAGCAACAGCGGCAGCACCATCCACAAGGTGGATATCGTGGTGATCCCGTCTGACGTCACCTTCCGGCCGCAGCCGACGGCAGAATGGCCGCGCACCCACGGCCCGCAGACGGCGAAGGTGGTGGGGCCGAAAGGCGAATCGATCTGGACCGACAAATACGGCCGCATCAAGGTGAAGTTTCACTGGGACCGGCTGGCAAAAGGCGACGACACCAGCTCCTGCTGGGTGCGCGTCTCCAGCGCCTGGGCGGGTCAGGGCTTCGGTGGCGTGCAGATCCCGCGCGTCAACGACGAGGTGGTGATCGACTTTATCAACGGCGATCCGGACCGGCCGATCGTCACCGGCCGGGTTTACAACGAAGCGAGCATGCCGCCGTGGGCACTGCCGGCAGCCGCCACCCAGATGGGCTTCCTCAGCCGCTCCAAAGACGGTTCGCCGGACAACGCAAATGCCCTGCGCTTTGAAGATAAGGCCGGGGAAGAGCAGGTGTGGATCCAGGCACAGAAGAACATGGATACCCATGTGAAGGCGGATGAAACGCAAACCGTCGGTGGCAATCAGACCATCAGCGTGGAAAAAGCCCTCAGCAGCACCGTGTCCGGGACTTACGATCAGAAAACACAGTGGACGCGCAGTGAGCTGGTCGGCAGTGATTACGTGCTGAAGGTGCAGGGAGGAATGGTGCTGGCCTCCGGGGAAGGTATCAGTCTGGTATCGGGGGACAGCATGCTGACGCTTATGCCGAACGGCACCATATCCTTGCAGTGCAAACAGTTCCAAATCAATGCCAGCGGGCAGGCTGAAATCAATACCGGCGGGACGCTCGACCTCAATATTAATGTGCCGGGTACGGCGGCTCAGCCCTCGCCAACCCCGGATGAAATCAAAAATGACGTTATGGAAGCATTTCAGAATAAAGGGAGCAGCAAATGAGTCAGCCAGTCAGTTATCACCTCACCGAAGGAACGCTTCCGCTTCCGGAAGCCGTGCAGGAACAAAGCATCACTTTGCTAAAACTGCCAAAGATCGGGGCTTCGCTGGTGGTCACCCGGGCCTGGGAAGTGAAGGCGGGTGAGGAAGAAGCCTATCTGCAGCAGCAGTTAGCCAAAGTTAAACGCGACATGAAAAAGTTTGCTGCAGACGCCGTAGAAGACACGACGTTTGGCGGCATCCCTGCACGTGAAGTGAGTATGCATTTTGAAAATCATGGCGTGATGGTGATGCAAAAGCTGCTGGTGGTGATGTTGGAAACCCACCTGATGGCGGTCACCTTCAGCCTTGCAGCCAGTTTCGATGAGGCCTCTCTGGCGGTCTGGCAAAACATCAAGCTGGGCTTTGTTCCTGCTACGGGCAAGGAGGCCTGATCGATGTCTGACGAACTGATTGCTGCCCGCCTGGGCGATCCGCTGGTTCACAGCTCTGTCATTGCCGATTTTGTCAGTGGCGTGGTTGAAGGGGCGATTTACGGCGGAATTCTGTTTGGTGCCGCGCTGATCTCCAGCACCGGCGTGGGGCTCGCCGTTGGGGTGGGCTTAACCGTGGCCGCCATGGCGTCCGGTTACCCGGAAAAGCTGGGCAATAAGGCCGGAGAGGCGGTTGATGGCCTGTTAGATATGCTGGGGATGCGCGGCCCACCGGATGCGTTCATCACCAGTGGTTCAGACAATGTCAGAATAATGGGTAAACCCGCCGCGCGCGCCGCCGGCACGGTTAATCATGAATGGCTTAATTCGCCGCAGGCGGGCAGTGAAGAACAGCCCGGCGCACTGGATATCGCCATGGCCGTGGCGGCCGGTATCGCCTCTGCGATCAGCCATCCTGGCGCAACCGCCAGTGCCTTGTGGGATAAAGTCAGCAACACCAGCGGTGATTCGGTAAAGCACTGGTTTGGCAGCCTGTGGGATGACCTGGTGCAACCGACGGTCGCCAGTGCCAGCCCATATGCCACGCCAGCCAGCAAAGATACGGTGGCCTGCACCAAAGGACATCTCGCCGAAAGCGTGAATTTTATCGCTGAAGGGTCTAAAAAAGTGCTGATTAACGGGCACCCGGCTGCACGTAATGGCGACCGCAGTACCTGTGAAGCCAAAATTCAGGTCAGTGAAAATCCCCGGGTGCGTATTGGTGGCGACAGTGTTGTGGTCCGCGATATTCGCAGTGGGAAAAACTTCCTCGCGTATTTCCTTGGCGGAATTGTGGGCGGCGGCATCGGTAAAGAAGGGGCCCAGTTGCTGAAGCAACTCTTTACCCGCATTGCCGCCCGACGTGCATTGCGCCAGATCACCTGCATTATCGCCTCTCAGGCCGGTGGACAGGTGGCGGGCGCGGTTGCCATCGCCGCAGTACAGGGTTCGCATCCGGTGAATTACGCCACGGGGGCGAAGATCCTTGCTGGCGAAGAAGAGCTGGATTTTGTGCTTGAAGATCGCCTTCCGCTTTACTGGCAACGTATCTATAACAGCCGAAATCTCAGCCGTGGAATGCTGGGGACCGGCTGGATGCTGCCGTTCGAAACCCGTCTGATTCGTTTCCGTCATGAGGATGGTTCGTACCCGTTTATGTGGCGGGATATCTCCGGACAGGAGCTGGGATTAGGCGAAATCAGCCCTGGCGATGTGATTCATTTTGACGAAGAGGGCTTCACGCTCTATTGCACCCTTCAGGGGGTGATCATTATGCAAACCGCACAGGGAGAGTTTCACCTCTATGAGCCCGATCCCACCCGCGAAGGCGAATGGCGCATTGGGCGCATTTACGATCGTCATGAAAACTGTCAGCACTTCCAGTGGAATGATGCGGGCCAGCTGGTGGCCATTGCCGGAGATAATCAGGCCCTTGAAGTCCGGCTGAGTTATGAGCCGGTGCAGGGGCGGTTGATTGCGCTGCATCAAGTGGTGGGGGAAGAGCATCGGCCGCTGGTGCGCTACAGCTACAATCCTGAAGGACAGCTGACGACGGTGCAGGATGCTGATGGCGTGGTTACCCGACGCTTCAGCTGGGATCGTGCCAGCGATCTGATGGCGTCACACAGTTATGCCACCGGACTGACGGTGGAATATCAGTGGAAGCCGTCGAGCGATCCGCGCTACTGGCGTGTTTATGAGTATCAGGTGCTGGATGAAAACAGGGCCACACTCGAACACTGGGTGATCGATGCGGATGAACAGGATCGCAGCGCGTCAGTGACCTGTTTTTCCGGCGGAACCACCCTGCATCGCTGGGATGAACTTTGCCGTATTACGGAATACACCGACAGCTACGGGGCGCACTGGCGCTGGCGCTGGGCAGGCGAGTTGTTGATGGCAACCGAGGCGCCGGGTGGAAGGGTATGGGAATACGGCTATGACGAGCGTGCCAACCTGACGATGGTGCGCGATCCGGCGGATCGAACCACCATCACCACCTGGCATCCTTCTTACGCTTTCCCACTGAAAGAAGTCCTGCCTGACGGCGCGGTCTGGGAATACCAGTACAACGTTGCCGGCGATGTGGTGGCGGTGATCGATCCGCTGGGCGGGATAACCCGCTTCACGTGGAATGAGCAGGGTGACCTGGTCACCCGCACCGATGCGCTGGAGAACACGCATCGCTTCTGGTGGAACGATCGCGGTCAGATCCAACGTGATGAGGACTGTTCCGGCCATCAAAGCCATAACCAGTATGATGGGGCAGGCAGGCTGATCGCCAGCTGCGATGCCGAAGGAAATACCACCCGCTATCAGTGGAGCGACGCCGGGCGACTGCAATGTCTGACCCGTCCAGATGGTCGCGATACCGAGTATGAATATGATGCCGCCGGGATGCTCACCGGTGAAAATATTGACGGCTTTTCCGAACGTCGGGTTAAGCGCAATGTTCGTGGGCAGATCGTCACGGAAATCAATCAGGCCGGGCACCAGACTCGCTATCAGTACAATCGTTTTGGCCACCTGACCGCACTGATCAACCCCAACAACGATCGCTGGCAGTTTGAATATGATAACGGCCAACGTCTGCTTACGCAGATCGACTATGCCGGCAGACGTAAAAGCTATCGCTATGACGATCTGGGTCAGGTTACCGAGGTCACCCAGTCACCGCTGAATGCGGCAGATGAACAGCTTTCACCGCACTCGACCTGGTTTGAATACGATGTGGTGAACCGACTTACGGTCAAGCTCACCCGGCAGAACCGTACCGAATATCACTACGGCCCCGATCGGGTGGATATCAAAAAGATGTCCCTCGAAAGCTGGCAGCGCGCCCGGACAGGCGGCTTTGAGGTCACTGACGCTGAGGTGATTACGCTGACCAGCGATGCGGTCGGCAACCTCACCCGCGAGGAAAGCAGCGCTGGGGCGATCGCCCATCAGTACGATGTGCTGGGGAATCTTATCGGCAGCACGCTGCCGGACGGCCGCGAACTAAACTGCTTGCGCTACGGGACCGGGCATCTGCTGCAGATGAACCTGAAGCTGGGCGGTAAACAGGTTGAGATTGCCGGCTATCAGCGTGATAAGTTGCATCGGGAAATCGGACGGACTCAGGGGCCGCTGAATCAGCAAACCCGTTACGATCCGGTGGGCCGTATTGTGATGCGGCGCAGTGGCTTTGAAGATCGTTCGGGCGCTGTTTTTGAGCGTCGCTATAACTGGGATCGTCTGGATCAGGTCTTGCAGCAACGGATTCTGGACAGCGCCACGGGTCAGATCGAGTGGGCGCAGTATCAGCAGCGCTTTGGCTACGATGCGACGGGGCAGATTACCGGCGCCGTTCAGCCACATAATACAGAACATTTCAGTTGGGACGCAGCAGGCAACCAGACGGATAAACCGGGTCAGGTGGTCTGGCACAATCTGTTGCAGAGGCTGAAAGGCGCACGCTGGGCATACGATGGTTTTGGGCGGATGACCTGGCGAAAAACCGGGCCAGATGCCGTAGAACAGCATTACCGCTATGACGATGAGCAGCGGATAGCGGAAGTCCGCTTCACCGGGCATAAAGAGTTCAGCCGCGCGGAATACCGCTACGATGCCTTAGGTCGCCGTACGCATAAAATCCTGCATCGCCACCACAAGCCGGAGGAGACGATTTCCTTCCTGTGGAGCGGCCTGCGGATGGTGGGCGAAAGCAGCAGCTTAACGCCGGATCGCAACATGCAGTATCTGTACAGCGAGGGAAGCTGGGAGCCGCTGGCACGGGTCGACAGCATTGGCGAACAGGCGGATATTTTCTGGTACCACACCGAACTGAATGGTCTGCCCGAGCGGATGACCAATGAAGAGGGTGACGTGGTATGGCGCGGCCGGTTCTCCACCTGGGGAATGACCGGGCAGGAAAGCAGCAGCGGCTTCCAGTCAGTGCCGCAAAATCTGCGCTTCCAGGGGCAGTACCTGGACAGGGAAACCGGGCTGCATTACAATTTATTCCGCTATTATGACCCAGTGGGCGGTAGGTTTACCCAGCCTGACCCGATAGGGTTGGCGGGTGGGTTGAATACTTATAGTTATGTTGGGGATCCGCTGGTTTGGGTTGATCCGCTGGGGCTGAGTAAGTGTAAGCCTAATAAGAAAACGACTTATGAAGGAAAAAGTCGAAGAGATGCATTAAGGCAGGCTAAGAGAGATGCTGGAATACCTATGAATCAGCATCCTAAATCTATAACGAGACCTGGTTTGTTAGATGGTAATGGCAATTTATTGCTCAACAATAATGGGCTGCCAATAAAAACAAGACAGTATGAGTTTTTGAATAATAAAGGTGAGAAAGTATTTTTACAGGAACATAGTTTGGGGCATTCAAAGGCAACTCCTCTTCATGGAGCTGACCCACACTTCAATTTAAGGCCAGCGGACTCTACTACTGGTGTCGCTTTGGATACTAAAACCCCTTTGGGTGTGCACGGGCATTATAACTTTCCTTAATGGAGACAGATTATGTGGTTTGAACATGCGTTGGGAAAAGAGAAGATTAAGTTCATGTTTGATAACTCATTTTCATTGTCGGACTTAGAATTAATTTCATTTTCCTTTAATCATTCAAATGTTCATTTGATTTTTTCAAGCAAAACAATACCTAATAAATTTCCAGAAAAATGGAATGAAGATGGATTTAATTCTTTAGTGCTAAATATTACTCTGTCTGGAATTGTTCAGTTTGAAAGTAAAGGTACTAACGTGATGTTTACTTCAACGCCAATAGTGGAAACAACTAAAGAGTGTTCTATAGTTAAAATTGAAAGTCCGGAGTTATACTTTTATTGCAAAGCAAAATTTTTAACCATTGATGACATAAAACCGTATATTGATGACCGATGGGATTGATTTTTAGATAACAAAGTGCCGGAAGCGATCCCCAATGATCCTTCCGGCTCTATTTTTAGCCTATTACCAAGGACAGCCGCTGCTGCCGGCTATGCTCAATGTCCTTTCTATGCTGTTTTAGCCGTATCTGCTCCCGCCTCAGCCACGTCTCCAGGACGGATAAACCGGGTCAGATAGTCTGGCACAATATGTTGCAGAGGCTGAAAGGCGCTCGCTGGGCATACGATGGTTTTGGGCGGATGACCTGGCGAAAAACCGGGCCAGATGCCGTAGAGCAACATTACCGTTATGACGATGAGCAGCGTATAGCGGAAGTACACTTCACCGGGCATAAAGAGTTCAGCCGCGCAGAATACCGCTACGATGCCTTAGGTCGCCGTACGCATAAAATCCTGCATCGCCACCACAAGCCTGAGGAGACGATTTTCTTCCTGTGGAGCGGCCTGCGGATGGTGGGCGAAAGCAGCAGCTTAACGCCGGATCGCAACACGCAGTATCTCTACAGCGAAGGAAGCTGGGAGCCGCTGGCACGGGTCGACAGCATTGGCGAACAGGCGGATATTTTCTGGTACCACACCGAACTGAATGGTCTGCCAGAGCGGATGACCAACGAAGAGGGTGAAGTGGTATGGCGCGGCCGGTTCTCCACCTGGGGAATGACCGGGCAGGAGAGCAGCGGCGGCTTCCAGTCAGTGCCGCAAAATTTGCGCTTCCAGGGGCAGTACCTGGACAGGGACTAATTTGCGACAGCAAATTTGAACATCGCTTCAGCGATGGCCCCGAAGGGGTGAGGCACCGCAGGTGCCGAATCAACCGGGCTGCATTACAATTTATTCCGCTATTATGACCCAGTGGTCGGTAGGTTTACCCAGCCTGACCCGATAGGGTTGATGGGTGGGTTGAATACTTATGCCTATGTCGGGGACCCGCTTACGTGGGTTGATCCGCTGGGGTTGAGTAAGTGTAATATACACTACGGTGAATTGGATCATTTAGGGCGGCCTACAGGTGTCAGAGCACGTTTAGATGCAAGTGATATAAATACTGGTACACATGCGAATCCTACAATTCAACCACCAGGATTTATTACCGGTGCAGGGTCTAATCGTGCTCGAGGTCATTTACTTGGCCGACAATTAGGAGGCTCTGGCGATGACCCACGAAATCTGATTACTATCCAGCATCGTCCGGTAAATACACCTAACATGAGTGGCGTTGAAGGACGCATAAGAAAGGCACTGGAAAATGGAGAAGTAATTGATATTTCAGTAACTCCGATTTATAAAGGGCCTTCAAGAATCCCCGCAGGGATAACTATTAACACGGAAGGTAACGGCGGCTTCTTTGAAAGTCTCACTCTTCTAAACCCTCCAGGAATGTAACAATGTCTCAATTTGATTTGAAAACTATTTTAATCCCACCTCATTTACCAAGTGAAAATGGGGATAAAGAAGTCTGGCCTCTCATAGATAATAATTTTTCATTTCCAGATGATTATGTTGATTTCACGAAATCATATGGAACAGGAAGAATTGCTGACTTTATCGCGCTTTTCAATCCATTTACTAAAAATGATGATCTCAACTTTTTTGAGCAAAAAAAATTAATTCTAGAAGATTTTAATTACTTGATTGAAGAAGATGCCAACTATTACAAATACACCTTATATCCAAATAAAAAAGGGCTGCTGCCAGTAGGTGTCACTGATAATGGGGACTATTTTTTTTGGGTTGTTTCCAGTACAGAGGACAGCAACTTATGGGGAACAGCTATCGTTGCATCCAGATCTCCAGATGTTGAATATTTTGATGAAAGTATTACATCATTACTGGCTGGGATTTTATCAAAAAAAATAAAACCAGATTCGCTACCCAGTAATTTTCCATATAAACAGATTACTTTCGACCAGATGTAAATTACTGAGGAAGTTGGAGGTGAACTAAGTCGTCCTTCTTTGGTTCTCTTGTTTTAGCCATCGAATAGTGCCACCCACACGCGCATCTTCTGATGGGTTTGTACAACCGCCGCGGCTGCTCAAACTTTTCCTGCTCTTGTCACAGTCGCCTCTCTTAGCGACGGTCAGCGATCAGTACCGGACAGCCGTCCGGTATTCTCAGGCTCACACTCGTTCCCACCTCAAATCTCTTTTCGGCCAGTCTTTATCAGCAATATTATCCTGCGTGTGTGGCGGATGGTGGGCGAAAGCAGCAGCCTTCAGCCTGCGCGCAACACGCAGTATCTCTACAGCGAAGGAAGCTGGGGGCCGCTGGCATGGGTCGACAGCATTGGCGAACAGGCGGATATTTTCTGGTACCACACCGAACTCAATGGTCTGCCCGAGCGGATGACCAATGAAGAGGGTGAAGTGGTATGGCGCGGCCGGTTCTCCACCTGGGGAATGACCGGGCAGGAGAGCAGCAGCGGCTTCCAGTCAGTACCGCAAAATTTGCGCTTCCAGGGGCAGTACCTGGACAGGGACTAATTTGCGACAGCAAATTTGAACATCGCTTCAGCGATGGCCCCAAAGGGGTGAGGCCCCGCAGGTGCCGAATCAACCGGGCTGCATTACAATTTATTCCGCTATTATGACCCAGTGGGCGGTAGGTTTACCCAGCCTGACCCGATAGGGTTGATGGGTGGGTTGAATACTTATAGTTATGTTGGTGATCCGCTTACGTGGGTTGATCCGCTGGGTTGGATGAGTTGTTCGACAGATGCAGCAAAACTCGCTCGGAACTTAGGTCCACAACCTTTAGGAGGAGGGAAATATGATGCCCATCATATTGTAATGTCCAACTCCTCAGATCCTCGTATGGTTGCGTTAAGGAAGCGAATGGACGATCCCAATGATCTTAATATTGATATTAATAATTAAAAAAATGGTGTTTGGCTGCCAAATACACGAGCAGATCGTATTGATGGTACATTTACAACTGCTCATAAAGGTAATGGCATACATGGTAATGCTTACAAACAATATATTTATGACAAATTGATTAATAGCCAGACGGATAAAGATTTCCTTGCTGCTCTTAAATCAATCAAAAGTGAACTCGCAAGCGGAAAGGTCTTTTCCCTTGCTAGTGGTAAAGTTCCAGTTTTATAAAAAGGATGCACAAAATGCAAGAAATAGCAGATAATATTAAGAAAAAATTAAAGGACATATCGTCTCTTTTATGTTCAGAAGATATTATATCAAGTCAAATTACTTCCATTAATAATAACGAAGAAAAAATTTTATCATGGTCTAAACTAAATGCGTTTAGTGTGATGCCTTTTTATAACGAACTAACAGGTTTTAAAAGTGGAGAGATGCAATACAAGGAACCAAAAAATAAAAAAAACGTATATTGTTATCTTTCAGATAATGGAGTAATTAATAAAATATTAAGCTATAACTCTAAAGGATTTGTAGAGGATATTTCATATGTTATTAGAAAAAATAATAGTGCATTAGAAATAAAGCAAGATGTTAATGGTGAGAATTTAGCTATTTCTCAAGTTTTTTTGGATGAAGAAGGTAGACCTGTAGAGGCTTACTACGTAAACGATGATGATAATGTTTCAGGTTATCATTACTTTTACGAAGAAAATATTATAAATAAAATTTTAACAGTGAGCAATAATTCCCCACTGCCTTATGTGATTTTATCATGCGTATACGATGAAGAAAAAAATATAAAAGAAATATATTTTGAGAATAAAGGTGGTAAAGTCAACGTCTTCCCAAGGTAATTTTATATTAATAATAATTAGAAAGTAATTTCATCTTAATATGGAAGAAAATACCAAGTTATATTCAGAGAACATAGTCTCCGGCAGCGCCTGCTCCCTCTCTTGCTACTGTTCAAGGTATGCCAGTTGCCATTTCCCACATCAGCTGAGATCGCGCCAGCGATCTTATGGCCTCGCACGGCTATGCTACCGGCCTGACCGTGGAATACCAGTGGCAGCCCGGCCGCGATCCGCGCTACTGGCGCGTCACCGAATATCAGGTGCTGGGAGAGGCGCGCAACTGCCTGGAGCACTGGCTGATTGATGCCGACGAACGGGATCGCAGCGCGACCGTGACCTGCTTCTCCGGCGGCACCACGCAGCACCGCTGGGACGCGCTCTGTCGCATCACCGACTATACCGACAGCTAGGGGGCGCACTGGCACTGGCACTGGTGCTGGGCAGAGCAAGGCGATCTACTGATGGCCAAGCACGAGCCGGGCGACTGGATCTTGCAGTATAGCTACGACGAGCGCGCTAACCTGACGATGGTGCGCGATCCGGCGGGCCGGACGATGCTGACCACCTAGCATCCGTCATTCGCCTTCCCGGTGAAGGAAGTGCAGCCCGACGGCGCGGTCTGGCAGTATCAGTACAACGCCACCGGAGACGTGGTGGCCATAACCGATCCGCTCAACGGCGCCACGCGGTTTGCCTGGAACGACAGGGGCGACCTGCTGACGCGCACCGACGTGCTGGAGAACACGCACCGCTTCTGGTGGAACGAAAGCGGGCAGATGACGCGCGACGGGGACTGCTCCGGCAATCAGAGCGTGCGCATTTACGACGACGCGGGCAGGCTGCTGAGCGAGACGGATGCGGAAGGCAACACCACGCGTTACCGCTGGAGCGCGGCGGGACGGTTGCAGTGCCTGACGCGTCCCGACGGTCGCGCAACCGACTATGAATATGGCGCCGCCGGAATGCTGACCGGCGAGAACATTGACGGCTTTTCGGAACGCAGCGTGCCCCGCAACGTGCGCGGGCAGATCGTCACCGAAACCGATCCGGCGGGGCATAAAACCCGCAGGCAGTTTGAGTATAACAACGGCGAGCGGCTGCTGGCGCAGACCGACTGGGCGGGACGGCGCAAGAGCTACCGCTATGACGCGCCGGGCCGCCGCACGCATAAAATCCTGCATCGCCACCTCAAGCCGGAGGAGACGATTTCCTTCCTGTGGAGCGGCCTGCGGATGGTGGGCGAAAGCAGCAGCTTAACGCCGGATCGCAACACGCAGTGTCTGTACAGCGAAGGAAGCTGGGAGCCGCTGGCACGGGTAGACAGCATTGGCGAGCAGGCGGATATTTTCTGGTACCACACCGAACTGAATGGTCTGCCCGAGCGGATGACCAACGAAGAGGGTGACGTGGTATGGCGTGGCCGGTTCTCCACCTGGGGAATGACCGGGCAGGAAAGCAGCAGCGGCCTCCAGTCAGTGCAGCAAAATCTGCGCTTCCAGGGGCAGTACCTGGACAGGGACTAATTTGCGACAGCGAATTTGAACATCGCTTCAGCGATGGCCCCGAAGGGGTGAGGCACCGCAGGTGCCGAATCAACCGGGCTGCATTACAATTTATTCCGCTATTATGACCCAGTGGGCGGTAGGTTTACCCAGCCTGACCCGATAGGGTTGGCGGGTGGGTTGAATACTTATGCTTATGCGCCGAATCCGCTGAACTGGGTTGATCCGCTGGGGTTGATGAAATGCTCGGTTGCACCAAAAGGAAGGAAAGTTAACCGAACGGTTTACAGATTTGAAGAACCTGACAGAATGAGCACAACGTGGACAACCCATAAATGGAATATCAAAGCCTCGCATAGATATACAGATGAAGGTTTAGGTGGTGTCTATGGTGCAAACTCACGTAAAACCGCGCTTTCTGAAGTAACCCACTGGGATGTTGATCTGTCAAACAGAGTATTAATTAGTAAAAACGTGCAATTAAATAATGTATTAGACCTGACTCGTTCGGGTGTGAGAGATAAATTGGGTGTTTCTTTAAGTGATATTACAGGTAATGATTACAGCATCACTCATCAAATCGGAAGTTGGGCTAAGGAGCAAGGGTATGATGGCATACTTGCTCCATCAGCAAGAAATTCAACTGGTTCTAACTTAATATCATTCGGAGGATTTTAGATATGCCATCCTTAGAACACCATTACGCTGGTGATAAAAAGTGGAAAAGTTATTCTGATTTTTATGCTGAAGATTATTTAGATGATAATGCTCGCCTACTTTCTGAAAAATTAGATGGTCATTTGGATTTGGCTGTGATTATTTATGGGAAAAGAGGAATAAAAGAGGCCTTATGGTGGATAGAACGAGAGGTACCAGCATTAGAAGGAATAAAGCCAGTTGATTGCCTTAAAAATCCTGAACTATTAAAACGTCTTCGAGAATGTGTGATGAGAATGTCTTAAATAATTTAATTAAGATAAGCTGGGAGATAACCCATAGATCTTTCCTGGTTTATTATTGACTTGAGCCTGTAATGACAGTGCTTGTTGTTAGGGGGGGATCTATTATCGCAGCTTTGAAGTCATACCTTCTAATGACGCAGCCAGGGCATCGGGGATCAGAACTTCAAGCTCACATTATTTCCGTTTCATAGCAGTGCAGAAGAATTATGTCTATGAAGTACGATTTAAAAAAGGCAGGTAATTACAACCTGAACGGATAGTACGATCCTGAGGGTGGGCAGATTGCGTAGCCTGGCCCGATAGGGTTGGCGGGGGGATTAGATCAGTACGCTCACGCACCGAATTCGTTGAGTTGGGTTGATCCGCTGGGGTTGAATCGGTGTAATCCAAGAACTGCTTCAGGAAAAGGAAGCAATATTAAAGGAAAATGGTTAAGGGGAACTCACGGTAATGCGGGCTTATTCCCATCGTCAGTAGCCGACAAACTTCGTGGAAGACAATTCAAATCGTTTGATGACTTTAGAGAAAATGTCTGGAAAGAGGTAGGAAATGATCCTAATCTTTCTCAGCAGTTTAGACATTTCAAATGTTACAAGGATGAAAGGTGGAAGAGCATCAATAGCCTATGATACCCAATGGAATGGAAAAAATAGATCTTATGTTATTCACTCTAGGACACCTATGCAGCATGGTGGTGGTGTCTATGATCTTGATGATTTAATAATTGCAACTCCAATATATCATCTTGAAGTGTTGGATCGTACTTATCATTTTTGAGGTTAAATATGCAAAGACAAGAGCTGATCGAGTTAATAAAAAATACAGCACAGTGAGGACAGAGAGGAAGAGGCAGATAGTGATATTGATTACCTTTGCAATAATTTTATGTATCCTCATGCAGAAAATTATATCCTCTCAGAGGATTTTAGCGCTGAACAAATAGCGGATAAAATATTAGAATATAAACCTATACAATTATAATAATAAGCCGGGATCTATCCCTCGACTCTTCCGGCTTTATTTTAGCGGCTAACCTGAGCCAGCAATAACTGCGCCTGATGTCGGTCATGATTATTACCCGGTTGAGTCGCTCACCATACGCCAGCTCACGACAGTAGGGGGCCAGCACAACACCTTCAGGCTAGATGGAGTACCCATACCAAAACTTGTTTCCATCACCTAGCTCGTTGCGCTCCCAAAATCCCTCCGGCTTTTTACTTTTAGCCACGTCTCCAGGACGGATAAACCGGGTCAGATAGTCTGGCACAATCTGTTGCAGAGGCTGAAAGGCGCACGGTGGGCATACGATGGTTTTGGGCGGATGACCTGGCGGAAAACCGGGCCAGATGCCGTAGAGCAGCATTACCGCTATGACGATGAGCAGCGGATAGCGCAAGTCAGCTTTAGCGGGCATAAGGAATTCAGCCGCGCAGAATACCGCTACGATGCTTTAGGTCGCCGCACTTAAAATCCTGCATTGTCACCACAAGCTGGAGGAGACGAGTTCATTCCCGTGGAGCGGCCTGCGGATAGTGAGCTAAAGCAACAACTTAACGCCGGAGCCCATTCTTCCGGCTTTATTTTTCTCCGCTAATCTTATCCAAATGCACCAGCGTCTGACGGTTTCTCTAAGGAGGGCGTCGGGGATCATAACAGTGCATCTGCTATGCCTTCACCGAAGTCCATCCAAAAAAAAGGCACCCCGCAGGATGCCCTTAGTTTTATTAAGCGGCGTTATTTCGCCAGCTTATCCTCGGTGCGCAGATCGAAATCCGACGCATCGTGGCGTTCATGCAACTGCTCAGAAGGCTCACCGAAGGTACGGTTGACGATGCGGCCGCGCTGCACTGCCGGGCGCTGTGCGATTTCATCTGCCCAACGCACCAGGTTTTTGTACGATTTGGCGTCGAGGAACTCCGCTGCGTTATAGACGGTTCCTCTGACCAGCGCGCCATACCACGGCCAGATAGCGATATCCGCGATGGTGTAGTCCTCACCGGCAATATAGCGATGGTTTGCCAGCTGACGATCTAACACGTCGAGCTGACGCTTGGCTTCCATGGTGAATCGATCGATCGCGTATTCGATTTTGACTGGCGCGTAGTTATAGAAGTGACCGAAACCGCCGCCGAGGTAAGGTGCAGAACCCTGTAACCAGAACAGCCAGTTCAGCGTTTCGGTGCGGGCGGCCGGATCTTTCGGCAGGAAGTGACCAAACTTCTCGGCCAGATACAGCAAGATCGCGCCGGACTCAAACACGCGGGTGGCTGGCTTGGTGGAGCAGTCCAGCAACGCAGGAATTTTTGAGTTAGGGTTTACGTCGACAAAGCCTGAAGAGAATTGATCGCTTTCGCCAATGCGGATCAGGTGGGCATCGTATTCCGCATCGTTAACGTTCAGCGCCAGCAGCTCTTCCAGCATGATGGTCACTTTCTGGCCATTCGGCGTACCCATTGAGTACAGCTGCAGTGGGTGCTTGCCCACCGGCAGTTCCGCTTCGTGACGTGCGCCAGCGGTTGGGCGGTTGATGCTGCCCCAGGTGCCGCCGGCTTCTTTGTTCTCTGACCAGACTTTGGCTGGCTGATAATCCTTGGTGCTCATGTCCGAAAATCCCCTTTCTGATAAAAAAATGGCGCATCCTGGAGCAAAGCCCACAGACGTCTCGCCGATGATGGTCTAAAAATAGCTGCTGTCTGCACAAAAAACCAAACGCGGTTGTTACATCGGATGTCAGGTATAGCATCAGGATCTGGCCGGCGTTTATCTTTACGCAGCACTCTTCACACTCTTCAACGGGAATACAGAATGGATGAGCATTATCTGGCAGATCTGAAAGAAGCCGGACTGACACTGACCGAAGATGGACGCGTGTGCTGCTACTGGCAGCCTTCAATGCCTGACTATCACGATAACGAGTGGGGCAAACCGGTGGTGGATGACCGCCGCCTGTTTGAAAAAGTCTGTCTCGAAGGTTTTCACTCTGGCATGTCGTGGCAGCTGATTTACAACAAGCGGGAAAACTTCCGTCGCGCCTTTAAGGATTTTGATTTCCATGCCGTGGCGCAGTTCAACGACGAGGACGTTGCCCGTTTGCTGGAAGATAAAAGCATTGTCCGCAATCGCGCCAAAATTCTTTCCACCATCAACAATGCGCAGCGGGCCATCGAACTGATTGAAGAAGCCGGATCGCTGGCGGCGTTTTTCTGGCAGTTTGAGCCGCAGCCGGGCGAACGGCCTCATACCGTCGATCTGGAATACTGGCAGAATGCCAAAACCTCACCCGAATCGGTGCGCATGTCCAAAGCGTTGAAAAAACGGGGCTGGACGTGGGTGGGGCCGGTGACCACCTATTCGCTGATGCAGGCGTTAGGGCTGATTAACGATCATCTGGCGGGCTGCCAGTGCAGGGACAAGTTCGAGCAGCAGCGCGAAGCCCTCAACCGCCCGCTGTAATCAGGCCAGCAAAAAGATTATCAAGAGGTCAGGCCAGTGTAGAACCCGGAACCCCGCCGCAAAATGGCTGAAAAAAACAGCAGCTGAGGCCATCTGGTTTCGCTGCGCTACGCATTTATGGGGATAACGCGGCGTTCTGCATTGTTTATAACCGCCGGATCGGCGAAAATGCCGGCCATTGATGATTAATCGCCTGTGAAATTGCCCCCGCGCCGTCTGCGCAGCGGCAGCACAGCACCAAACAGAGTTTTTTCATGTCTAATGCACCCTTTATGCAAGAGGTGGCTCGTCGCCGCACTTTTGCCATCATTTCTCACCCGGATGCCGGTAAAACCACCATCACTGAAAAAGTGTTGCTGTTCGGACAGGCTATTCAGACCGCCGGTACGGTAAAAGGCCGTGGCTCTAACCAGCACGCCAAATCGGACTGGATGGAGATGGAAAAGCAGCGTGGTATCTCAATCACCACCTCCGTGATGCAGTTCCCGTACCGCGAATGCCTGATTAACCTGCTGGATACGCCGGGACACGAAGACTTCTCCGAAGATACTTACCGTACGCTGACGGCGGTCGACTGCTGTTTGATGGTGATCGATGCCGCAAAAGGCGTTGAGGATCGTACCCGCAAGCTGATGGAAGTGACCCGTCTGCGCGACACGCCGATCCTGACCTTTATGAACAAACTGGACCGCGATATCCGCGATCCAATGGAAGTGCTGGATGAAGTGGAAAGCGAGCTGAAAATTGCCTGCGCGCCGATCACCTGGCCAATCGGTTGTGGCAAGTTGTTTAAGGGTGTTTACCACCTTTATAAAGACGAAACCTACCTCTACCAGAGCGGTAAAGGGCGCACCATTCAGGACGTGCGTATCGTGAAAGGGCTTAATAACCCGGATCTGGATGCCGCCATCGGTGAAGAGCTGGCCGTTCAGCTGCGTGAAGAGTTAGAGCTGGTGCAGGGCGCTTCCCACGAGTTTGATAAAGAACAGTTCCTCGCCGGCAAGCTTAGCCCGGTATTCTTTGGTACTGCACTGGGTAACTTTGGTGTGGACCATATGCTGGATGGCCTGTGCGACTGGGCACCGTCGCCAATGCCGCGTCAGACCACGCTGCGCACCGTGACTGCGGCCGACGAGAAGTTCACCGGCTTCATCTTTAAGATCCAGGCGAATATGGATCCAAAACACCGTGACCGCGTGGCCTTTATGCGTGTGGTGTCCGGTAAATACGAAAAAGGCATGAAGCTGCGTCAGGTCCGTTTGGGCAAAGACGTGGTGATTGCCGATGCGCTGACCTTTATGGCCGGTGACCGTTCGCACGTTGAGGAAGCCTATCCGGGCGATATCATCGGGCTGCACAACCACGGCACCATCCAGATCGGCGATACCTTCACTCAGGGTGAAAACATGAAGTTCACCGGGATTCCGAACTTCGCCCCTGAGCTGTTCCGTCGTATTCGTCTGCGCGATCCGCTTAAGCAGAAGCAGTTGCTGAAAGGCCTGGTTCAGCTGTCGGAAGAGGGCGCCGTGCAGGTGTTCCGTCCGGTACACAACAACGATCTGATTGTCGGCGCCGTGGGTGTGCTGCAGTTTGAAGTGGTTGTAGCGCGCCTGAAGAGCGAATACAACGTGGAAGCCATCTACGAAGCGATCAACGTTTCAACCGCGCGTTGGGTTGAATGCAGCGATGCCAAGAAGTTTGATGAGTTCCAGCGTAAAAACGAAGTGAACCTGGCGCTGGATGGCGGGGATAACCTGACCTACATCGCGCCGACCATGGTAAACCTGAACATTACTCAGGAACGTTATCCTGAAGTGGTGTTCCGCAAAACGCGCGAACACTAACAGATAATCAGGTCTGGTCTATACTGGAAAAAGCGATGCAATATGCATCGCTTTTTTTTCGCCTTCCTCTCCACACCGCTTTCCGCCCCCCGTTTTTTACAGACTGCTCTTAAAAAACCTGCTTTTTGTGCATTTATCCATCATATCAACCACAAGCGGCGGTGAAATCCTGACGAGCGTCTATATTTAATCTCAACGGACGCAAAATATGCGGCGGTAAGCTGCAACGTCTCTCCTACTGCAGTCACGCCGTTTGTGACTGAAACCTCACAGTTGTGAGTGCAAAACACATGAAGAAGGAATAATCGATGAACACGACTAAGATTACTAAAACTCTGATGGCTGTACTGGTAGGTTCTGCACTGGTAAGTGGTTCTGCAATGGCAGAAGACACCATGATGAACAAAACGCAGAATGCTGCTGACAACGCGGGTTCCAAAATCGATAGTTCAATGAAATCAGTCGGTGGGTACATGGATGACAGCGGCGTGACTGCCAAGGTGAAAGCCGCTCTGGTAGACAACGACGCAATCAAAAGCACAGACATCTCTGTTAAGACCCATTCAGGCGTCGTGACGCTTAGTGGTTTTGTACCGTCGCAGGATCAGGCCGAACTGGCTGTTGCGGCGGCCAAAAAAGTCGAAGGCGTTAAATCTGTTAGCGACAAACTACACGTAAAAGACAGCACTAAAGCCAGCGTCAGCGGTTATGCCGGTGATACGGCAACGACCAGCGAAATTAAAGCTAAACTGTTAGCTGACGACATCGTGCCATCACGTAACGTGAAAGTTGAAACCACCAACGGTGTTGTCCAGCTTTCCGGTACGGTGAAAAGCCAGGCGCAGTCTGAACGTGCCGAAAGCATCGCTAAAGCGATTGATGGTGTGAAAAGCGTTAAAAACGATCTGACTGTGAAGTCATAAAGCAGTCGCGGACCGGCTGATAACAGGACGGTCCGCAACTGAAATGTTTGAAGAAAATAATCCACTTTCGCCGGTTTCGGCAGAGTAAATAAATCAGGCAGTTTGATTTTCTACATATAGGGTAAGGAGAAGCTTATGTTTCGTTGGGGCATTATTTTTCTGATTATTGCGCTTATCGCAGCAGCGTTAGGTTTTGGTGGTCTGGCTGGTACAGCCGCTTGGGCAGCTAAAATCGTCTTCGTTGTCGGTATCATTATCTTCCTGATCAGCCTGTTCACCGGCCGCAAGAAGTTATAGATCCAATAACAGATGTTTCAATGAAGGCCAGTCACTGACTGGCCTTTAGCATTTCTGGCTTTACACATTCTGCCGCAAAAAACGGCAAACAGTTACCGTCCATCCAGGGTATCCTCCGGTCTTCAACTCCCTCAGAGGATCTCACCATTGGGCAAGCGCATCCCTATAACCCTCGGCAATATTGAGCCGCTGGCGTTAACCCCTTTTCGTCCGGGCAAACTGGCCCTGGTCTGCGAAGGCGGCGGGCAGCGCGGGATCTTTACTGCCGGCGTGCTGGATGAATTCCAGCGGGCAAAATTCAACCCCTTTGATTTGATGCTGGGCACCTCTGCCGGGGCGCAGAATCTCTCTGCCTATGTCTGCGGACAGCCGGGCTATGCCCGCAGAGTGATCACCCGTTACACCACCAGTAAACTGTTTTTCGATCCGTTGCGCTTTGTGCGTGGCGGGCACCTGATCGATCTCGACTGGCTGGTGGATGTCACCTCTCAGGAATTCCCGCTGGCGATAGAAGCCGGTGAGAAGATGTTCTCCGCAGGCCGCGAATTCTATATGTGCGCCTGCCGCAGCGACGATTATTCGCCGGGCTATTTTGCCCCGACCGCCGCCAACTGGATGAACATCATTAAGGCTTCCAGCGCCATTCCGGGTCTGTATCGTCCCGGCGTGGATATGGACGGCATCAGCTATCTCGATGGTGGGATCAGCGATGCCATTCCGGTGCGTGAAGCAGCGCGTCGCGGGGCCGATACTATCGTGGTGATCCGCACCGTTCCTTCGCAGATGACCTATACGCCACAGTGGCTGAAGCGCATTGAGCGCTGGCTGAGCGACAGTGCGCTGCAGCCGTTGGTCAATATCATGCATCTGCATGAAGACAGCTACCGCGAGACGCAGGACTTTATTGACAATCCGCCGGGTAATCTGCGGATTATTGAGATCTTCCCGCCGCATGCGCTCGCCAGCATGGCGCTGGGCAGTCGCGTGGCCTCGCTGAATCAGGATTATCATCTGGGACGCCGTTGCGGCCGCTATTTCCTCGCCACCGTGGGGCAATGGTTGCAGGAGAATGAGACGCTGCTGAGTACCAAACCGGTGGTGCCACCTGCGCCGGTGGCCAACGAACCGGTGCGGGATGGCGTGATTCTCGATCCACTGGCGGGCAACGATGCCGATTACGATAAGGGTTCGCTGGCATGACACCCACGTTTATCGATACCCATTGTCACTTCGATTTTGCGCCGTTTTCTGGCAACGAAGAAGAGAGCCTGCGTCTGGCGGCAGCGGCAGGGGTGGAGAAAATCATTGTGGTCGGCGTGTCGGCTGACCGCTTCGCAGGCGTAATGGCGCTGGCAGAGCAATGGCCACCGCTATATGCCGCGTTGGGTACCCATCCGATGGCTATCGCGCAGCATGATGATTCACATCTGGACCAGCTGGAAGCGGTGCTGAAACAGCGGCCGAAAAAGCTGGTGGCGATCGGCGAGATCGGCCTCGATCTGTTTATCGACAATCCCCAGTTTGATAAGCAGGAGCGGGTGCTGGATGCGCAAATCCGGCTGGCAAAGCAGTACGATCTGCCGGTGATCCTGCACTCCCGCCGCACCCACGATAAGTTAGCCCTGCATCTGCGACGCCTCGATCTTCCTCGCCGTGGCGTGGTGCACGGCTTCGCCGGCAGCGAACAGCAGGCGCTGGCCTTTATCCGCGCCGGCTATGCCATCGGTGTGGGCGGCACCATTACCTATGAACGCGCCAGCAAAACCCGCAATACCATCGCACGGCTGCCGCTGACCTCGCTGCTGCTGGAAACCGACGCGCCGGATATGCCGCTGCAGGGCTTTCAGGGTCAGGCCAATCGCCCCGAGCGGGTAAAGAACGTCTGGCAAAGCCTGTGCGAACTGCGGGAAGAATCCCCGCAGGAAATAGCCGAAACCCTTCTTGAGAACACCCGCACTCTTTTTCAGCTCTGACTGGCTAAACTCTTAAAGTCCCCTGCGAGACGGTGCGCCTTTGGCCTGCCGGGTCTACTGTCATCTGCATCTGCTACACTGAACGATGAATGTTATAATTATAACATTTTCTGATGATGTCAGCTAAAATCAGGCTCTGTTGCGCAACAATGGCCGTATCGGGCAGGTTAATAGGCTATTTATGTGATATTAATCACATTGCATGTACAATGCTTGCAACAGTAATTCCCTGTTCGTGAATTTCATCACGGAAGTGGCTCAGCCTTTTCCGTTATTATTTTAACATCACAGCCCTTCGCGGGCTCAGGCGGAAGGAATTCTTGCCCGGCATCCGGGAAGCCGCCTTAAACCTTGTCTGGAGAACAGAATGACTGACGTAACCGCAGCGGCCGTACGTGCCCTGAAACTGATGGATCTGACCACGCTGAATGATGACGACACCGATGCGAAAGTGATCGCGCTGTGCCATCAGGCAAAATCCCCGGCGGGCAATACCGCGGCGATCTGCATCTATCCGCGCTTTATCCCGATTGCCCGTAAAACGCTGCGCGAGCAGGGCACGCCGGATATCCGCATTGCCACCGTCACCAACTTCCCGCACGGCAACGACGACAAAGAAATTGCCCTGGCAGAAACCCACGCGGCGATCGCCTACGGGGCTGACGAAGTCGACGTGGTGTTCCCTTACCGCGCGCTGATGGCCGGTAACGAAGAGATTGGCTACGAGATCGTGAGCGCCTGTAAAGAAGCCTGCGCCGAAGCCGACGTGCTGCTGAAGGTGATTATCGAAACCGGCGAGCTGAAGGATGCGGCACTGATCCGTAAAGCCTCTGAAATTGCCATCGAAGCGGGCGCTGACTTTATCAAAACCTCCACCGGTAAAGTGCCGGTCAATGCCACCCCGGAAGTGGCAAAAATCATGCTGCAAGTGATTGCTGACAAAGGCGTTAAGCACCAGGTGGGCTTCAAGCCGGCTGGCGGCGTGCGTACCGCGGACGATGCGGCAATTTACCTGAAGCTGGCCGATGACATTCTCGGCAGCGACTGGGCCGATGCCCGTCACTTCCGTTTTGGTGCGTCCAGCCTGTTAGCCAGCCTGCTGGAAACGGCGGGTCATGCTGGAGCCAAGAGCGACTCCGCTTACTAGTCTGACTGGCGACCCCGCCAACCTCAGCCGCAAGGGCGAAAATCATTTCGCCCTCATTACCGCAACCACCAGGGGGCAACGTGTTCCTGCCACAAGAAATTATCCGTAAAAAAAGAGATGGCCAGCCGCTGACGGAAGAAGAGATCCGCTTCTTTATCAATGGCGTGCGTGATAACACCGTGTCTGAAGGGCAAATCGCCGCGCTGGCGATGACCATTTATTTCCACGATATGACGCTGCAGGAGCGGGTCGCGCTGACCATGGCGATGCGCGACTCCGGCTCGGTACTCAACTGGAAGGCGCTGAATCTTAACGGCCCGATCGTGGACAAGCACTCAACCGGCGGCGTGGGCGATGTGACCTCGCTGATGCTCGGCCCGATGGTAGCGGCATGCGGTGGCTATGTGCCGATGATTTCTGGCCGTGGCCTCGGCCACACGGGCGGGACGCTGGACAAGCTGGAAGCCATTCCGGGCTTTGATATCTTCCCTGATGACGAGACGTTCCGTCGTATCATCAAAGACGTCGGCGTGGCGATTATCGGCCAGACCAACTCGCTGGCGCCTGCGGATAAACGTTTCTACGCCACCCGCGACATCACCGCGACCGTCGATTCGATTCCGCTGATCACTGCCTCGATCCTCGCCAAAAAACTGGCGGAAGGTCTGGATGCGCTGGTGATGGACGTTAAAGTCGGCTCCGGGGCCTTTATGCCGACCTTCGAACAGTCCGAGCTGCTGGCCCAGTCGATTGTTGGCGTGGCGAACGGCGCGGGCTGTAAAACCACCGCACTGTTAACCGATATGAATCAGGTGCTGGCGTCCAGTGCCGGTAATGCGCTGGAAGTGCGTGAAGCCGTGCGCTTCCTGACCGGCGAATACCGCAATCCACGCCTGCTGGAAGTGACGCTGGCTTTGAGTGCGGAAATGCTGGTGTCCGGTGGGCTTGCGGCCAATACCGACGAAGCCACCGGCAAACTGCAGGCGGTGCTGGATAACGGCAAGGCAGCAGAAATCTTTGCGCGCATGGTCGCGGCGCAAAAAGGCCCGACAGACTTTATCGAGCAGATGGATAAATATTTACCGGCGCCGATGCTCAGCAAGGCGGTGTATGCCGACAAACCGGGCATCGTCAGCGCGATGGATACCCGTGCGCTCGGCATGGCGGTGGTGTCGATGGGCGGCGGTCGTCGTCAGGCCAGCGATCCGCTCGATTACAGCGTCGGATTCAGTGAGATGGCGCAACTGGGTGACCGTGCAGACAACCAGCGTCCGCTGGCGGTGATCCACGCCGCTACGGAAACCGCCTGGCAGGAAGCCGCTGACGCGATGAAGCGCGCGGTGACCTTAAGCGAAAATGCGCCGGCCCAGACCCCAGTTATCTATCGCAGAATTAGCGGATAAGCGTCATACTGTTCGGATCGATAAAATTTACGCTCAGCGCGTCACAGACGCAGGAGATCAGGATGAAACGTGTATTTATCATGGTGCTCGACTCCTTCGGGATCGGCTCCAGCAAAGATGCCCATAAATTTGGTGATGAAGGCTCTGATACCCTCGGACACATTGCCGAGGCGTGCTTCAAGGGCGAAGCGGATGTTGGACGTAAAGGCCCGCTGCACCTGCCAAATCTCACCGCCTTAGGCCTGGGCAAAGCGGCGGAAGAGTCGACCGGAAAATTCCCGTTAGGGCTGGATAAAGACGCCGAAATTACCGGCGCTTATGCCTATGCCAGCGAACTCTCTTCCGGCAAAGACACGCCGTCAGGCCACTGGGAAATCGCCGGTGTGCCGGTGCTGTTCGACTGGGGATATTTCAGCGACAAAGAGAACAGCTTCCCGCAGGAATTGCTGGATCTGCTGGTTGAGAAGGCCGACCTGCCGGGCTACCTCGGCAACTGCCACTCGTCAGGCACGGTGATCCTCGATCAGCTTGGCGAAGAGCATATGAAAACCGGCAAGCCGATTTTCTACACTTCCGCTGACTCGGTGTTCCAGATTGCCTGCCACGAAGAGACCTTCGGGCTGGAACGTCTGTATGCGCTGTGTGAAATCGCCCGTGAGGCCTTAACCGAAGGCGGCTACAACATTGGCCGGGTGATCGCCCGTCCGTTTGTTGGCGATAAGCCAGGCAACTTCGAGCGCACCGGCAACCGTCACGACCTGGCGGTAGAACCACCGGCGCCGACCATCCTGAAAAAGCTGGTGGATGAGCAGAATGGCCAGGTGATTTCGGTCGGTAAAATTGCCGATATCTACGCCCACGTTGGCATCACCAAAAAAGTGAAGGCCACCGGGCTGGATGCGCTGTTTGACGCCACCGTTGCCGAGATGAAAATCGCGCCGGACAACAGCATCGTCTTCACCAACTTTGTCGACTTTGACTCCACCTGGGGGCATCGTCGCGATATCCCGGGTTATGCCGGTGGCCTTGAGCTGTTCGACCGCCGTCTGCCGGAGTTGATGGCGCAGGTGAAAGAGGGCGATATTCTGATCCTCACCGCCGACCACGGCTGTGACCCAAGCTGGGAAGGCACCGAGCATACCCGCGAGCACATCCCGGTGCTGATTTACGGCCCAGGCGTGAAGCCGGGATCGTTAGGCTATCGCGAGACCTTCGCCGACATCGGCCAGACCGTCGCGAACTATTTTGGCCTTTCCGATATGGAATACGGCAAATCCATGCTGTAATCTGCGCAACCTAAACGACCAGCGCTAAGCCGCTGGCCAGACTGAAAAAAGGATGAAAAATGGCTACCCCTCATATTAATGCAGAAATGGGTGATTTCGCTGACGTGGTGCTGATGCCGGGCGATCCGCTGCGCGCAAAACATATCGCAGAAACCTTCCTGCAGGACGCGGTAGAAGTGAATAACGTGCGTGGCATGCTGGGTTACACCGGCACCTATAAAGGCCGTAAAATTTCGGTGATGGGCCACGGCATGGGCATTCCTTCCTGCTCAATCTATGCGAAAGAGCTGATCACCGATTTCGGCGTGAAGAAGATCATTCGTGTCGGTTCATGCGGCGCGGTGCGTTCAGACGTGAAGCTGCGTGACGTGGTGATCGGCATGGGTGCATCTACCGATTCCAAAGTGAACCGCATGCGTTTCAAAGATCACGATTTCGCCGCGATTGCCGATTTCGAGATGGTGCGTAACGCCGTCGATGCGGCCAAAGCGCTGGGCGTGTCTGCCCGCGTTGGCAACATCTTCTCTGCTGACCTGTTCTATACGCCAGATCCGCAGATGTTCGACGTGATGGAGAAGTACGGCATCCTGGGCGTGGAAATGGAAGCCGCCGGTATTTACGGCGTGGCTGCAGAGTTCGGTGCGAAAGCGCTGGCCATCTGTACCGTTTCCGACCACATCCGCAGCGGTGAGCAAACCACGGCGGCTGAGCGCCAGACCACGTTCAGCGAGATGATTGAAATCGCGCTGGAATCTGTGCTGCTGGGCGATAAAGAAGCGTAATCTAACGCCTTCTGCTGGCCGGGCAATCCGGCCAGCAGTGATATTAATGAACGTCCCCTCCGTAAAGTCTTCAGTAGAAATCACTAAAGTATCTATTCATCTTTCCCCACCATTTTTTATCATTTTTATGTCTTTTCAGCCGATTAAGTGCTAATGATCTATTCAAGTATCTATTCACGAATCTATTCACCATGTCTGATTTAACCACGCTTCTTTTGCAAGGGCCGCTGGATGCGACAACATTGACTGCCCGTCTGGCAATTAGCCAGGCCACGCTCTCGCGTCTGATTGCTGCCCATCCGCAGGTGATGAAATATGGTCGCGCACGCGCGACCCGCTATGCATTGCTGCGTCCCTTGCGTGAGGAGAGTCACTTCCCGCTCTGGCAGATTGATGAACAGGGGCATTCTCATCATGCCGGGCAGCTGTTCAGCGTCTGGCCGGCCGGCAGCTGCGTGGTGGAAGATGCCCAGGGTAACTGGCAGCATTTTGCGGGATTACCCTGGTATCTCAGTGATATGCGCCCGCAGGGTTTTCTCGGCAGGGCATGGGGGCGCGAGTGCGCGCAAAAATTAGGGTTGCCGGAAGATATCCGCCAGTGGAATGACGATCACAGCCTGCTGGCATTGACTGCCAGAGGCAGCGATATCTCGGGTAGCTGGCTGATTGGCCGTGAAAGTTACCATCAGTGGCTTCAGCAACCCGCGCCAACGCCGGTGACGTCGGCTCTGTATCCTGAGCTGGCGCAGAGAGTGCTGGCGGGAGAAGAAGTCGGTTCTTCGGCGGGCGGCGAACAGCCAAAATTTGCCTGTTACACCCAGCTGGCGGATGGCGAGAATGCGCATGTGCTGGTGAAGTTCACGCCCGCACGGCGAAACGAAAACAGCCAGCGTTGGTGTGATTTACTGCGGGCCGAGGCGTTGGCCTTGCAGGTTCTGAGGGAAGAGGGCGTGTCGGCGGCCGAGGCCACCATCCTCTCAGGCCCGGAAGAGCAGCTGTTTCTTGAAGTGGTCAGGTTCGATCGGTTGGGCGAAAGAGGCCGACGCAGCATGGTGTCGCTGGAGTCTGTGCAGGCCGAATTTACTGGCCAACAGTCCCGCTGGCCGCAGGCACTCAGCGCGCTGGTCAGCCAAAAAATGATTGTGATGCCGGATGCCGAACGCGGCACCCTGCAATGGGCATTTGGCAAGCTGATCGCGAATGGTGATATGCATGCTGGCAACCTGGCCTTTTTCCTCACCTCGCCGACGCTGACGCTGACGCCGGCCTACGACATGTTGCCGATGAGCTTCGCCCCCAACAGCGCGGGCTATATGCGTACAGACGCGCCGGTGATTGAACTGGATAGCAGCGTGGGGCGAACGGTCTGGCAAAAAGCACTGGCCATGGCCGATCGTTACTGGCTACAGATGAGTAGTGATGATGCCTGGAGTGAGGATTTTCGGCGCATTGCGCAGGAGATGCAAAAAGGGCTCAAATCGCTTGAGCCCCACATCGCCCGCATGGCCTGATTACGGCTTATCAGCCTGGGCCGGCGCGTCGCGGGTCTCGTCGTCGTCTTCCTTCACCGGGTTATTGGCGGTCAGCAGGAAAGGCGATTGTTGCCAGCGGGTGCGGCGGTCGCGCAGCAGGGTCCGGCTGAGGATAATCCCGATAGCCAGTGCCAGCAGCATCATCAGGCGCAGAATATTGGTGGTGTTATCCACCTGCTTGGATTCCGTCACCAGCACGTGCGTATCCAGGGTGATGCGCAGGAAGCCGCGCGGGCCTTCAGCGCTGTCCAGCGACTGCACCAGCTGATGGTTGAAGTAGCTCCCGGCTCGCTGCCCGTCCAGCGCCAGACGGTCGCGCACGTTAATGGTTTCGCCGCTGTGGGCCAGTAAGGTGCCGTCGTCGTCGTAGACAGAGGCATCAAGGATGCGGCTCTCTTTAGTGAGCTGGGCGAGGATATCGACAATCTGCTGGTGGTTATCGTCGCTGTTTTCCATCAGCGGCGTCAGGCTGAACGCCACCTGGCGCGTCAGCGTGCGGGCCAGTTCATCCACCTGCTCGGAACGTGCTATCTGGTGGCTCAGACTGAACCACGACGCACCCTGCATCAGCACCACCAGTAAGGTCAGGCAGATCAGCACGATTGCCGTGCGATGCAGACGAAATTTAAGTTTGGCCTTTGCCATCTGTACCCTTCACACTTTATGCACGAACCAGCGTTCGTCTCGAGCTTTATGTTGCCAGAAGCGGGGCTGACAGGGTAGCCTCTTGCGTGGTTAAAATGTCCTTTCAGGAGCTGTAATGCCAAATAGTCTGACCTGGTGCGACCTGCCATCTGATGTCTCTCTCTGGCCGGGTTTACCTCTTTCTCTCAGTGGCGATGAAGTGATGCCGCTGGACTACCGCGCTGGCCGTACCGGCTGGCTTCTGTATGGTCGCGATCTGAATAAAGACAGCCTGACGCATCTTCAGCATCAGCTGGGTGCGGCGATGGTGATTGTCAGTGCCTGGCGCGTGGCGGATTACCACGTTGTCCGTCTGGCCGGATCGCTGACCGCGCGCGCCACGCAGCTGGCCCACGATGCCGGTCTGGACGTTGCGCCGCTGGGGAAAATCCCACATCTGAAAACCCCTGGCCTGCTGGTGATGGACATGGACTCGACGGCCATCGAAGTCGAGTGCATTGATGAGATCGCCAAACTGGCGGGCTGCGGTGAAATGGTGGCGGAAGTGACGGAACGCGCAATGCGTGGCGAGCTGGATTTTGCCGCCAGCCTGCGTCAGCGCGTGGCGACCCTGAAAGATGCCGATGCCAATATCTTAAAAAAAGTGCGTGACGAACTGCCGCTGATGCCGGGCCTGACTGAGCTGGTGCAGCAATTGCAGGCGCTGGGCTGGCATGTGGCGATTGCCTCCGGCGGCTTCACCTACTTTGCTGAGTACCTGCGCGATAAGCTGCGTCTGTCTGCGATTGCCGCCAATGTGCTGGAAATTCGCGACGGCAAGCTGACTGGCGAAGTGCTGGGCGATATCGTTGATGCCCAATACAAAGCCGATACGCTGTTAAAGCTGGCCGGGCGTTTTGAAATCGCGCCTGAGCAGACCGTGGCCATCGGTGATGGCGCCAACGACTTGCTGATGATTAAGGCGTCCGCGTTGGGCATTGCCTATCACGCCAAGCCGAAAGTGAACGAGCAGACAGAAGTGATCATCCGCCATGCGGATTTAATGGGCGTGCTGTGTATTCTCAGCGGCAGCCTGATCCATGAAGAGCGTTAAGGGGTAGATTTGGCCAAAGCGGTAAAGCGCGCCTTTGTTTGTAATGAATGCGGCGCCGATTATCCTCGCTGGCAGGGGCAATGCAGCGCCTGTCAGGCCTGGAACACCATCACCGAAGTGCGCCTCGCAGCGTCGCCGACCGTGGCGCGCAACGAGCGCCTCACCGGTTATGCCGGCAGCGCGGGACCAAGCCGCGTGCAGAAGCTGTCGGAAATCAGCCTTGAGGCGTTGCCGCGCTTCTCAACCGGCTTTAAAGAGTTTGACCGGGTGCTGGGTGGCGGCGTGGTGCCAGGCAGTGCCATTCTGATTGGCGGCAGTCCCGGTGCCGGGAAAAGTACGCTGCTGCTGCAAACCCTGTGCAAGCTGGCCGAGGGGATGAAAACCCTGTACGTCACCGGCGAAGAGTCTCTTCAGCAGGTGGCGATGCGCGCGCACCGGCTGGGTCTGCCGACCGAAAACCTCAACATGCTGTCGGAAACCAGCATCGAGCAAATCTGCATGATTGCCGAGCAGGAACAACCCCGGCTGATGGTGATCGACTCGATTCAGGTGATGCATATGGCGGATATTCAGTCTTCGCCCGGCAGCGTGGCTCAGGTGCGTGAAACCGCCGCCTATCTGACCCGCTTCGCCAAAACCCGTGGCGTGGCGATCATCATGGTCGGCCACGTCACCAAAGATGGTTCGCTGGCCGGGCCGAAAGTCCTTGAGCACTGCATCGACTGTTCGGTGCTGTTGGATGGCGATGCGGACTCCCGTTTCCGCACGCTGCGCAGCCACAAGAACCGCTTTGGTGCGGTGAACGAACTGGGCGTGTTCGCTATGACCGAACAGGGCCTGCGCGAAGTCAGCAACCCGTCCGCCATCTTCCTTAGCCGGGGAGAAGAAGTCACCTCCGGCAGCTCGGTGATGGTGTTGTGGGAAGGCACGCGTCCGCTGCTGGTAGAGATTCAGGCGCTGGTGGACCATTCGATGATGGGCAACCCACGGCGTGTTGCCGTCGGGCTGGAGCAGAACCGTCTGGCGATCCTGCTGGCGGTGCTGCACCGTCATGGTGGCCTGCAGATGGCCGATCAGGATGTGTTCGTGAACGTGGTCGGCGGCGTTAAAGTCACCGAAACCAGTGCCGATCTGGCGCTGATGCTGTCGATGGTGTCCAGCCTGCGCGATCGTCCGCTGCCACAGGATTTGGTGGTATTTGGCGAGGTGGGGCTGGCGGGGGAAATTCGCCCGGTGCCAAGCGGGCAGGAACGCATTTCCGAAGCGGCCAAGCACGGTTTCCGTCGTGCTATCGTGCCGGCGGCTAACGTGCCGAAGAAACCCCCGGAAAATATGAAAGTGTATGGCGTGAAGAAGCTGGCCGATGCGCTGGCGATCCTTGAGGACTTATAACGCAGGAGGCATTGATGTCACCATTTGATTATTTGAAAACCGCCATTCGCCAGCAGGGCTGTACGCTGCAACAGGTGGCGGATGCGAGTGGCATGACCAAGGGCTATCTGAGCCAGCTGCTGAACGCCAAAATCAAAAGCCCCAGCGCGCAGAAGCTGGAAGCGCTGCACCGTTTTCTCGGGCTGGAGTTTCCGCGCCGGGAAAAAACCATCGGCGTGGTGTTCGGCAAATTCTATCCGCTGCATACCGGCCATATCTACCTGATCCAGCGCGCCTGTAGTCAGGTCGACGAGTTGCATATCATTATGGGTTACGACGAGCCGCGTGACCGTCAGCTGTTTGAAGCCAGCGCCATGTCGCAACAACCGACGGTGAGCGATCGCCTGCGCTGGCTGCTGCAAACCTTCAAATACCAGAAAAACATCCGCATCCACTCGTTCAACGAGGAAGGAATGGAGCCCTATCCGCACGGCTGGGATGTCTGGAGCCGCGGCATTAACGACTTTATGGAAAACCACGGCATTGTGCCCAACCGGGTTTACACCAGCGAAGAGTTCGATGCCCCGCAGTATCAGCAGCATCTGGGCATTGAAGCGGTGGTGGTCGATGCCAAGCGCTCGTTTATGAGCATCAGCGGTGCGCAAATCCGTCACGATCCGTTCCGCTACTGGGAATATATTCCGACCGAAGTGAAGCCGTTCTTTGTGCGTACGGTGGCGATTCTGGGCGGCGAATCCAGCGGTAAATCCACGCTGGTCAACAAGCTGGCCAACATCTTTAACACCACCAGTGCCTGGGAATTTGGCCGCGACTACGTCTTCTCCCATCTCGGCGGCGATGAGATGGCGTTGCAGTATTCCGACTACGACAAAATCGCCCTGGGTCAGGCGCAGTACATCGACTTTGCGGTGAAGTACGCTAATAAAGTGGCCTTTATCGACACCGATTTCGTCACCACCCAGGCCTTCTGCAAAAAATACGAAGGCCGCGAGCACCCGTTTGTGCAGGCGTTGATTGATGAATATCGTTTTGACCTGGTGATCCTGGTCGAGAATAACGTGCCCTGGGTGGCCGACGGATTACGCAGCCTGGGCAGTTCGGTGGATCGCAAAGAGTTCCAGACGCTGCTGGTCTCAATGCTGGAAGAGAACAACATCAGCTACGTGCACGTTGAGCAGGATAGCTACGATGAGCGCTTCCTGCGCTGCGTGGAGCTGGTGAAGGAAATGCTGGGGGCGTAAGCCTCAACACAGCCGTTCAGCAGGACAGCCGTTCAGCTGGGAAAAACTGAACGGCTGTCGGTAGTGCATTAAAAAAGCGTCCGGCCCACTGTTCAGCAGGCCGGGATCGCATCAGTAAACCATCACCACTTTGCCGCGCATATGGCCTTCCAGCACCAGCCGGTGCGCTTCTGACAGCGTTTCCACGCTCAGGCCGTGCAGCGTCTTGCTTAGCGAGCTGCTGACCTTTCCGGCATCCAGCAGTTTCGCCGTGGCGTCCAGAATTTCACCCTGACGGGCAATATCCGGCGTGGTGTACATGCTGCGGGTGTACATAAACTCAAAGTGCAGCGCCGCGCTTTTCAGCTTCAGCTCATTCATTTCTAACGGCTTTTCATTCTCGACGATGGTGCAGATATGCCCCTGCGGCGCAATCAGCTTAGCCATCGCATCCCAGTGGCCGTCGGTGTCGTTCAGGCAGAAGATGTAATCCACCTGCTTCAGGCCATGCTTCTCCAGCTCGCCGGGCATGTCGTGGTAGTTGATCACCAGATCGGCACCGCGATCCTTGCACCATTGCACCGAATCCGGACGCGACGCGGTGGCAATCACTTTTACCTTGCTGTGCAGCTTAGCAAATGGGATCGCCAGCGAGCCGACGCCGCCGGCACCGCCAACAATCAGCAGCGTTTTACCTTCTTCGGCCTTATCCAGCTGCAGACGGTCGAACAGACCTTCCCAGGCGGTCAGCGCGGTCAGCGGGATTGCCGCCGATTCTGCCCAGTCTAACGACGTCGGCTTGTGGCCGGTGATGCGTGCGTCGATCAGCTGCTGGGTGGTGTTGCTGCCCGGACGGGTGATGTCGCCGGCGTAATACACTTCGTCACCGGGCTTAAATCCGCTGACCTTGCTGCCCACTTCCACCACCACGCCGCTGGCATCCCAACCGAGGATGCGCGGGTGCTGGAGTCCGTTCTTCTGTGCGCCTTTATGCACTTTGGTATCCACGGGATTTACCGAAGCGGCTTTAACGTCGACCAGCAGATCGTATTCGCCTGGCGTCGGTTTCTCGACCTGGATCTCAATAAACTGCTGCGGTTTTTCTGGATTGATAGCAATCGCTTTGATTGTCATAGCGCATCTCCTTTAAGGTGTGTTATTCAGTGTAGAACCTAAGCAGGCTAATGATAAGCCGCACAATAACTAACGAAGTGTTCGTTTCAGGTAAACAATCATGTTTAAACAGCTGCAAGATATGGCCCTGTTTGCCCTGGTGGCCGAATGCGGCAGTTTCACCGGGGCGGCCAAAAAGGCAGGATTGCCGAAATCAAGCGTCAGTCAGCGCATCAGTCAGCTTGAGCAGGCACTGGGGCTGCGGCTGATAAATCGCACCACCCGCCAGCTGAACCTGACCTTTGCCGGCGAGCGCTATCTGGTGCATTGCCAGGAGATGATGCAGGCCAGCGAGCGCGCCAATGTGGCGATTGAACGTCTGCGGGACAACCCCAGTGGACGGCTGCGCATCACCTCACCGGCGGGGATAGGCGCCACGCTGCTGGCGCGTTTAAACGCCGCGTTTCAGCAGGAATACCCGGACGTCACGCTGGAAGTCTCGGTGTCCGATGAGGTGCGGGATATCGTGCTGGAGGGCTATGACGTGGCGCTGCGCACTGGACAGCCGCAGGACTCTTCGCTGATTGGGCGGCGAATTGGTTACTGCGAGCGGCTGCTGGTGGCTTCTAAGGGCTACCTTGAACAATATGAGGCGATCACGCATCCGCAGCAGCTGGCTGAACACCGCTGCATTGCGCACCGGGCATGGAGCGAATGGCTGCTGAACCGCGGGGAAGAGTATTACCGCTGGCTGCTGCCGCCAACGCATATGACCGATAACCTGGTGTATGCGCGGGAGTGCGCGCTGGGCGATGCCGGGATCACGCTGCTGCCGCGATTTCTGACCCAGGAGATCCTGCCGGGCGGTGGTCTGGTGCAGGTGTTGCCGGACTGGCAGGTGGAAGGCAATGAGCTGTGGCTGGTCTATCCAAGCCGTAAGCTGAATTCGCCTGCGGTGGCGCGCTTTATTGATTACGCCTTGCAGTCGCCGGTGTTTCGGGAGTTTTATCAGTAACGTTGGGAAGCAGGGGACAACGCGAGTGCGTCCCGCAGAAGAAAAGCAGAGGGCGAATCGCTTCGCCCTCTGAGTGTTACTTGGTCATACGCTTGTACTTGATGCGTTTTGGCTCCAGCGCTTCTGCGCCCAGCGTCCGCTTCTTGTACTCTTCGTATTCGGTAAAGTTACCTTCGAAGAACTCGATCTTGCCTTCATCCTGATAATCGAGGATGTGGGTGGCAATACGGTCGAGGAACCAACGGTCATGCGAGATCACCATCGCACAGCCAGGGAACTCCAGCAGGGCGTTTTCCAGCGCGCGCAGGGTTTCAATGTCCAGGTCGTTGGTCGGTTCATCGAGCAGCAGCATGTTGCCGCCCACCTGCAGCAGCTTCGCCAGATGCAGACGGCCACGCTCACCACCGGACAGCTCGCCAACGCGTTTGCCCTGATCAACCCCTTTGAAGTTGAAGCGGCCCACGTAAGCACGGCTTGGCATCTCGGTGTTACCGACACGCATAATATCCTGCCCGCCGGACACTTCTTCCCACACGGTTTTGCTGTTATCCATGCTGTCGCGGAACTGATCGACCGAGGCCAGCTTCACGGTATCACCCAGCACGATGCTGCCTGAATCCGCTTCTTCCTGACCGGACATCATGCGGAACAGGGTCGATTTACCGGCACCGTTCGGCCCGATAATGCCGACGATAGCGCCTTTCGGCACCGAGAACGACAGGTCATCAATCAGCAGGCGATCGCCGTAAGACTTCCGCAGATTGGCCACTTCCACCACTTTATCGCCCAGGCGCGCGCCCGGTGGGATAAACAGTTCGTTGGTTTCGTTACGCTTCTGGTAATCGGTATTGTTCAGCTCTTCAAAGCGGGCCAGACGGGCCTTGCCTTTAGACTGACGGCCTTTAGCGCCCTGACGAACCCATTCCAGCTCTTTCTCAATGGATTTGCGACGGGCCGCTTCGCTTGACGCTTCCTGCGCCAGACGGGCATCTTTCTGCTCCAGCCAGGAAGAGTAGTTACCTTCCCATGGAATACCTTCGCCACGGTCCAGCTCCAGGATCCAGCCGGCCACGTTGTCGAGGAAGTAACGGTCGTGGGTAATTGCCACAACGGTGCCTTCGAAGTCATGCAGGAAGCGTTCCAGCCAGGCCACGGATTCTGCATCCAGGTGGTTGGTCGGTTCGTCCAGCAGCAGCATGTCCGGTTTTTCCAGCAGCAGGCGGCACAGCGCCACGCGGCGGCGTTCACCACCGGACAGGGTGGCGACTTTCGCATCCCACTCTGGCAGGCGCAGCGCGTCGGCAGCACGCTCGAGCTGGGTATTCAGGTTATGACCGTCGTGGGCCTGGATGATCTCTTCCAGCTTGCCCTGTTCGGCGGCCAGCTTGTCGAAGTCCGCGTCTTCTTCCGCATACAGCGCGTAGACTTCGTCCAGACGCTTCAGCGCGCCAACCACTTCCGCCAGCGCTTCCTCAACGGATTCGCGCACGGTGTGTTCCATATTCAGCTGCGGTTCCTGCGGCAGGTAACCGATTTTCAGGCCGGGCTGTGGACGCGCTTCCCCTTCGATATCCTTGTCGATACCGGCCATGATGCGCAGCAGGGTGGATTTACCGGAGCCATTCAGACCCAGCACGCCGATTTTGGCGCCAGGGAAGAAGCTAAGGGAGATATTTTTCAGAATGTGACGCTTCGGCGGAACCACTTTGCCGACGCGATGCATGCTATAGACGAATTGAGCCACGTAGGATGAGCCTCTTGGTGTCTGTGTGTTAATTGGGGCAGCAGATGCCCACTCAGATGACGAAGTTTAGCTGGTTTTGCTTGCTAATCACAGCCGCCACCCGAGGAATATCCTTCCTGCTTCAGGTTATCGGTGCGTTGGCTGCCCCATTCGCTGACCCGCGTCAGCGCCAGGGGATGCGCTCGCGTGCCGGATTATTGATTGATTTTTGAGCCGATGGCTTTATGCTGTTTTTTTGCCTTACAAAGCAGGGAGATAACGATGAGAGTTCTGATCGCGGCGGAAGAGAACGCCTGGGGCGGCATGATCCAACAGTTTCGTCACACCTTGCCAGACGTCGAGTTTACGGCTTCTGCGGGCCACGCCGCCGAAAGCCTGGCCGGATACGATGCCTTAATTCCCGGTATGGCAAAAGTCACGCCTGAGCTGCTCAAAACCGCTGACCGGCTGAAGCTGATACAGCAGGCCGGTGCCGGGCTGGAAGGGGTGGACCTGGCCAGCGCCAAAGCGCTTGGCATTCAGGTAGCTAACGTGCCGTCGGACCGATCCGGCAATGCCGATTCGGTCGCCGAACTGGGGATCTGGATGATGATTGGCCTGGCGCGCAAAGCCCGCGAAATCCCTGAGATGATCGCCACGCGTCAGCTAGGCCTGCCGGTGGGCATGGGGCTGATGGGGAAAACCGTCGGACTGGTGGGGCTGGGCGGCATCGGTAAAGCGCTGGCGAAACGACTGGCACCCTTTGGCGTGCGGCTGATTGGCGTGAAACGCACCGCCGATCAGGCCTTTGCTAAAGCGCATCAGCTGGACTGGCTGGGCAATATGGCCCATCTGCCCGCGCTGCTGAATGACGCCGACTTTGTGATCCTCAGCCTGCCCGACAATGCCGACACCCGCCATATCATCGATGAAACCGCGCTGGCGCAGATGAAGCCGGGCAGTTTCCTGATCAACCTGGGGCGGGGCGGACTGATTGAAAAGCAGGCGTTGCTGGCGGCGCTGGAAGTGAATCACCTGGCAGGCGCCGGGCTGGATGTGTTCTGGCAGGAGCCGCCCGAGCCGGATGACGCGCTGTTTCAGTACAACGTGATCGCCACGCCGCATATCGGCGGCGTCACCGATAATTCGCTGAACGGCAACGTGGCGGGGGTATGTGAAAACCTGCGCCGCTTACGCGATGGCGAAGAGATCCTTAATCGCTGGGCGTAAGAGGCTGACCTAACGCGCTTTCTGCCCGACCATCACGTCAATGCCCAGCTGTTTCAGCTTCTGCGCCAGCTCTTTCGGCGGGGCATCGTCGCTGACCAGCGTCTCGAAGGCGCTGAGTTCGCCGATGCGGGCGGGCAACACTTTGCCAAACTTGCTGCTGTCAGCCACCAGAATCTTGTGGCTGGCACGCTGCATCGCCTGATGCTTCATCGGCAATTCGTTGAGGTTGTAGCAGGTCGCACCCTGACCGGCATCAATGCCTGCCGCAGAGATAAAGGCTTTGCCGGGACACAGGCTGTCCATTACCGAGCCGTGACCCAGCGGAGTGAAGATGGCGTTGTCGGCATGAAACTCACCGCCGTTGAGGATCACCTGACAGGCCGGTTTCTCTTTCAGCGCCAGGAAGGTGTTCATCGCGCAGCAGATGGCGGTAAACGCCAGCTCATTATCGATGGCATCGACAATCCACGGCATGGTGGTGCCGCAGTCAAAGAACACCGTATCACCCGGCTCAATCAGCGACGCCGCCAGCTGGCCCAGACGCCGCTTTTTCTCGACGTTATGCGCCTGCTGATCGGAGACAAAGTAGTGACCCTGATTGCTTTTCGGATCGCTGACAATGTAGCCCCCCAATAACACCACCACCGACGGCTGTTCGTTGAGATCGCGACGGATGGTCATCTCGGACACACCCAGCAGTCGCGCCGCCTCTCGCAGGTGGATTTTATCGGTTCGCTTAAGCGCAGATGCCAGCTTGTTTACGCGCTCGTCGCGGCGGGTTTCCATGGTCAGTCACTCCTGATAATACGGTTAATAACCCTCGCCGGCAGCGCTGCCGTTAACGATGGCGACGCCGGAGCTGGTGCCGATACGGCTGGCGCCCGCCTGGATCATGATGTCTGCCGTCTGCCGGTCGCGCACCGCGCCGGATGCTTTGACCGCCACCTCGGGGCCAACGGTGTCATGCATCAGACGGACGTGCTCTTCGCGCGCGCCGCCGGTACTGAAACCGGTGGACGTTTTCACAAACGCGACCTTCAGTTCACGACAAATTTCACAGATTTGAATGATTTGCGCATCGCTAAGCAGGCAGGTCTCTAATATTACCTTCAATGGGATCGGGCCGCAAACCTCGCGCACCGCCTGAATATCGGCGCTGACGGCCTTCACCTCACCGCTTTGCAGCCAGCCGACGTTAATCACCATATCAATCTCCTGCGCACCGGCCGCAATGGCGGCTTTCGCTTCGAAGGCTTTGGCGCTGGTCAGCCCGGCACCCAGCGGAAAACCGATGACGGAACAGACCTTTACCTCACTTCCCGCCAGCTTCTCCGCCACTAACGGCACATAACCCGAATTGACGCACACCGCGTAAAAGTGGTGGGCGATGGCTTCGTCACACAGGGTGGCGATCTGTTGCACGGTGGCATTCGCCGCCAGCAGGGTGTGGTCGATGTAGCGGGCATAGTCCAGGTTTTGCACGGGAAGCTCCTCAGCAGATTAGGGGGTTTTGTTAAAATAATAACATTTTCATTCTGGCGTCAATCGCCAATTAACATCTCGCGGGCGGGATTTTCAGGCTGAGACGGGTGTCACAAAAATAACATGAGATGATTGTTATTGTTATTTCCACAACATTTAATGATGAAAATTTACACGGGGAAAACGTCATGGACATTGCCGTCATCGGCTCCAATATGGTCGATCTGATCACCTACACCAACAGCATGCCGAAAGCCGGTGAAACCTTAGAAGCGCCCGACTTTGCACTGGGCTGCGGCGGCAAAGGGGCCAACCAGGCCGTTGCGGCGGCGAAGCTGGGTGCAAGCGTGATGATGGTCAGCAAAGTGGGCGAAGACCTGTTTGCGGACAACACGGTGAAAAACTTGCAGCGGTTCGGCGTCGACGCGCAGCACGTCACCGTCGCGGCGGGCACCTCCAGCGGCGTGGCACCGATTTTTGTCGATGACCAGTCGCAAAACCGCATCCTGATTATCAAAGGGGCCAACGCGCACCTGTCTCCGGCGGATATTGATGCCGCCGCGGACGATCTTAAGCGCTGTCGTCTGATGGTGTTGCAGCTGGAGATCCCGCTGCCGACGGTCTATTACGCCATCGACTTTGCGCGGCAGAACGGCATTCAGGTGATCCTCAATCCCGCGCCGGCGGTGGCCGGTCTGGACATCGATTACGCCTGCCAGTGCGACTTCTTTATGCCGAACGAAACCGAACTGGAGATCCTGACGGGCCTGCCGGTCAGCACCGAAGACGAGGTGCTGCGCGCCGGGCAGATGCTGCTGGGACGCGGCCTGAAAAACCTGATTATCACTCTCGGCAGCCGCGGATCGGTGTGGATGCAGGGGGATGCCGTCCACCGCATTAAGCCCACGCCGGTGAAGGCGATTGATACCAGTGGCGCAGGGGATGCCTTTATCGGCTGCTTTGCCCACTTTCTGATCCAGCATGGCGATATCGCGAAGGCAATGCAGTCTGCCTCCGACTATGCCGCCTGTAGCGTCACCGGACGGGGAACCCAGCTTTCGTACCCTGATGCCGATACCTTCCACCGTTTTCTCAACGATTAACTGAGGATTCGCTATGCAACCGACCATCGTCCAGCAGCCTGATGGCTATTTAAATAAGACGCCACTGTTTCAGTTTATTTTGCTCTCGTGCCTGTTCCCGTTATGGGGCTGCGCCGCCAGCCTGAATGATATTTTGATCACCCAGTTCAAAAGCGTTTTCGCCCTCAGCGATTTCGCCAGCGCGCTGGTGCAGAGCGCCTTTTACGGCGGCTACTTTTTAATTGCCATCCCGGCCTCGCTGGTGATCCGCAGCAGTAGCTACAAGATTGCGATCCTGCTGGGGCTGGCGCTGTATATCGCCGGTTGCGTGATGTTCTATCCGGCTTCGCATATGGCGACCTACACCATGTTCCTGGCGGCGATCTTCGCGATTGCTATCGGGTTGAGCTTCCTGGAAACGGCGGCGAATACCTACAGCTCGATGATCGGTCACCGCGATCACGCCACGTTGCGGCTGAACGTCAGCCAGACGTTCTACCCGATTGGCGCGCTGATGGGCATCGTGTTGGGCAAATACCTGGTGTTCCAGGATGGCGACAGCCTGCACAGCCAGATGGCCGGCATGAACCCGGAACAGCTGCACCAGTTCCGTCTGACCATGCTGGAGCACACGCTGGAACCTTACAAATACCTTGTGATGGTCCTGGTGGTGGTGATGGTGTTGTTCCTGTTGACCCGTTATCCGCACTGCAAACCGCAGAGCAATGAGAAAAAGCTGCCGAGCCTTGGCGAAACCTTCAGCTATCTGGCCAAAAACCGCCACTTCAAGCGCGGCATCATTGCGCAGTTCCTTTACGTGGGGATGCAGGTGGCGGTCTGGTCGTTCACCATTCGTCTGGCGCTGAACCTCGGTGCGGCCAACGAGCGTCATGCCTCTAACTTTATGATTTACAGCTTTATCTGCTTCTTTATCGGCAAGTTTGTCGCCAACTTCCTGATGACGCGCTTCCGCGCCGAGAAGGTGCTGATTGCTTATTCCATCGTCGGTGTGGCCACGCTGGCCTACGTGATGCTGGTGCCGAACTTCACCGCCGTCTATGCCGCCGTGTTCGTCAGCGTGTTGTTTGGACCGTGCTGGGCGACGATTTATGCCGGCACCCTGTCTACCGTCGAGAGCAAATACACCGAAGTGGCCGGCGCGTTTATCGTGATGGCGATTGTCGGTGCCGCCTTTATCCCGGCCTTGCAGGGTCTGGTATCTGACCGTCTCGGCTCGATGCAGATGGCGTTTGGCGTCTCACTTTTGTGCTTCGCCTGGGTGGGCTTCTACTTCTGGGGCGAACTGCGCCACAAAAAACAGCCGGCAGTTACTGGTCGTCTGGCTGAGGAGGCACGATGAGAACCACTTTGCCACTGCATCCCTCGCTGTTCGGTGAAACGCCGCGCACGCTGCTGGATAACGCCGACGTCAAAGTCGATCTGTTCCGTTACCCCTCAGGGATTGAGGCGGTGCGGATGGAGAACCGCCGTGGCTATGTAATCGTGCTGCCGTATTACGGGCAGATGGTGTGGGATGCGGCTTTCGACGGTCAGCGGATGACCATGGGCAACGGCTTTAAGCAACCGTTGCCGGGCAAGGACATTATCGACACTTACGGCTGCTTCGCCTTCCACTCCGGCCTGCTGGCCAACGGTTGCCCTGGCGAGGGCGATGTCCATGCGTTGCACGGCGAGATGGCCTGCGCCCGCATGGATAGCGCCTGGATCGTGCTGGAAGAAGAGGGCGTGTCGGTGCGCGGCGAGGTGGAGTACATCAAAGGTTTTGGCCATCACTATCGCGCATTGCCAGGTGTGACGTTGTTGGCGGATCGGCCGCGCCTGCGCATTGAGATGGCGGTCACCAATCTGTCCGGCAAGGCGATGCCGTTGCAGTACATGTGCCATATGAACAGCGCCTATGTCGACAACGGCACTTTTAGCCAGAGTATTCCGGACAGTGCCTTTACGTTGCGGACCTCGATTCCTGGCCACGTGCATCCAACGCCGGTGTGGCTGGACTATACCCGTCAGCTTGCGGCGGAACCGCAGGCCTTTGGCGGGCTGACCCGCCCGGAAATGTACGATCCGGAGATTGTGTTTTTTGCTGATAATCTGGCGCAGTACGGCGAGACGGTGACCTTTAATCTGCACTCGCCGGACGGCCACGGTTTCAGCACCACCTTCCAGACCGCGCAGTTCAACTATGCCACGCGCTGGATCCTGCACAACAGCGATCAGCAGGTCGCCGCCTATGTGTTACCGGCCACCTGCCGCCCGGAAGGCTTGAACGCAGCGAAGCAGGCAGGCACGTTGATCATGTTGGAACCGCGCGAGCAGCGGCATTTCAGCGTGGAAACCGGGCTAATCGAAAACCCATAAGGCATCTTTGATTTTGACCCGTGTGTTAGGGAAGTCGTCTGGATGTTTCGGTGCTTTGCTCAGGGAGAGAGGGGGGAACACAAAGACGCCGTAAACCCATCCCTGGGGGCTCAGCGGCGACATCCCTGTCGCCGATGCTTTGCTTTTCCCCCCTCTCTCCCTTCCCCTCAAGCTTCAATGTAGAATGGTCGATTGTGGACGCACAGGTCAAAACCCCGCTGAGTTCACCCTATGTATCCACCAAACCCCATTTGATTTTGACCCGTGCGTCCCCGGCCCCCATTTGATTTTGACCCGTGTGTCCACCGGCCCCACCCACAACGTCACTGCTTGTGGGTGGCGGCATAGAGCGCGTTAGCCGGGTGTCTGCGGCAGGGATGCCGCAGCCAAGCCTCCATGGATGGATTTACGGCGTCCCGGATAACGCGCTCTATGCTGACGCCTTATCGCCGGAGCGGGTTTTGACCTGTGTTTTAGGGACGTCGTCTGGATGTTTCGGTGCTTTGCTCAGGGAGAGAGGGGGGAACACAAAGACGCCGTAAACCCATCCCTGGGGGCTCAGCGGCGACATCCCTGTCGCCGATGCTTTGCTTTTCCCCCCTCTCTCCCTTCCCCTCAAGCTTCAGTGTTGAATGGTCGATTGTGGACGCACAGGTCAAAACCCCGCTGAGTTCATCCCATGCGTTTACCAAACTTCATTTGATTTTGACCCGTGCGTCCACCGGCTCCATCCACAACGTCACTGCTTGTGGGTGGCGGCATAGAGCGCGTTAGCCGGGTGTCTGCGGCAGGGATGCCGCAGCCAAGCCTCCAGGGATGGATTTACGGCGTCCCGGATAACGCGCTCTATGCTGACGCCGAACCACCCAATCCGCCTTTGACCCGTGCGTCCACCGGCCCAATCCACAACATCTATGCTGACGCCGTATCACCCGAGCGTGTTTTGACCTGTGTGTCCACCTGGCCACCCAACGACGCCGAACCACCGAAGCCGCTTTGACCTTAAGCCCCACAACCCCACCCGTGATGCACGTTTCGTCACGCTATCCTTTCCCGGATGGAATCATTACCGCCGTGATTCCATGACATACTCTGCTGATTAATTCCTCGCCAATGACGCTGAATTTTCCCTTTCACCGTGATTATATTTTGGACGCAGATATGTCGAATAAAACGCTGTATGAAAAGTTAATTGATACGCACGTGGTGCGTGAACTGGATAACGACGGCCACGTTTTACTCTATATCGACCGCTCAATTCTCAATGAATATACCAGCCCGCAAGCCTTCAGCGGCCTGCGCGAAAGCGGCCGTGGGGTGCGCCATCCTGAGAACATTTTGCTCAACGTCGATCATGTAAACCCCACCCGACCGACGCGCGATGCCGACATGACCGATGCGGGCGGCCAACTGCAGGTCGATTACTTTCGCCAAAACGCCGCGGATTTCGGCATCGAACTGTTTGATGTGATGGACCCACGACAGGGCATTGAACACGTGGTGGCCCATGAACAGGGCATGGTGATGCCCGGCATGGTCATTGCCGCCGGCGACAGCCACACTACAACCTATGGCGCGTTTGGCGCGCTTGGGTTTGGCATCGGCACCTCAGAAATCGAACACCTGCTGGCCACGCAAACCTTGGTCTATCGCAGACTGAAAACCATGCGGGTGACGGTCACCGGCCTGCTGCCCTATGCCTGCACCGCCAAAGACATCATCCTCGACCTGCTGGGGAAAATCAGCGCCTCAGGGGCGAGCGGCTACGCGATTGAATTTGACGGCGACGCGATCGACGACCTGAGCATGGAAGGGCGGATGACGCTGTGCAATATGGCGGTGGAAGCCGGCGCGCGCGGGGCGATTATCGCGCCGGACCAAAAAGTCTTCGACTATATTACGGGCAAACCGCAGATGCCGACCGGCGCGCTATGGCAACAGGCGCTGGCCGAATGGTCACAGCTGCGCAGCGATCCGCTGGCGGTATTCGATAAAACCGTGCAGATCGACTGCAGCGAACTGGATCCGAAAGTGACCTGGGGCATCAGCCCGGATCAAACCAGCCCGATCGGTGGCGCGGTGCCGGATCCGGAACAGGAGACCGACCTGATTAAGCAACAGGCGATCCGCAAAGCGCTGCAGTATATGGGACTGACGGCCGGCACGCCGCTGCGGGAAATCCCCATTACCCATGCCTTTATTGGCTCCTGTACTAACGGCCGCATTGAGGATCTTCGCTCGGCGGCGGCGGTGCTTCAGGGCCGCAAAATCGCCAGCCACGTGCGCGGAATTATTGTTCCGGGATCGAGCCAGGTGCGCCGACAGGCGGAAGCGGAAGGGCTGGCGCAGCAATTTCTTGATGCCGGATTTGAATGGCGTCAGTCGGGCTGTTCAATGTGCCTGGCGATGAATGAGGATGTGCTGGCACCGGGCGATCGTTGCGCCTCCGGCACCAACCGCAATTTTCCTGGCCGCCAGGGCGTCGGGGCCAGAACACACCTGATGAGCCCGGCGATGGTGGCGGCGGCAGCAATCAGCGGCCACCTTGAAGATGTGCGCACAATGCTTAACGCAGGGGGAAATCATGGAAGCATTTGATCGGGTAAGCGGCATCCTCGCGCCGTTACTGGAAGCGAACATCGATACCGATGTCATTATGCCGAAACAGTTTCTGAAAGGGATCGATCGTCAGGGACTGGATAAAGGGGTGTTTTTCGATCGGCGCTTTACCGTCGATGGCGAACTGAATCCGGACTTTATTCTCAATCAGCCGGGCTGGCAGGGCGCGTCCTTTCTGCTGGTCGGACCGAATTTCGGCTGCGGATCCAGCCGCGAACATGCGGTGTGGGGATTACGCCAGCTGGGGATCCGCGCGCTGATCGGCACCAGCTTTGCCGGGATCTTCAACGATAACTGCCAGAACAATGGTGTGCTGACCGTGTCGCTGGACGACAGCAGCTTCGGACGCCTGAGCCAGCTGGCGGTTAACCCGGACAGTAACCGCATCACCGTCTCGCTGGAAACCTGCGAAATCACCGCCGGTACAGAAACCCTGCCGTTTTCGGTCAGCGCCCTGAAGCGGGAAATGCTCGCCGGTGGCGAAGACGCGATTGGCTGGACGCTGCAATACCTCACCGCCATTGAGCAGTTTGAAGCGCAGCATTATGGCCAGAAACCCTGGCTGAAGCGGCTGGCTGCCAGCCAGAGCGCCGGGAGGAATGGATGATTGCCGGTGCCGAACGCGGCGATTCGCCGTTTGTGCCGGGCTTCAGGCTGCACGATATCACCCTTGAGAGTGGCATCACGCTCAGAGTGGCGATTGGCGGCGACGGCCCGCCGCTGTTGATGCTGCACGGCCATCCGCAGAATCATATCAGCTGGCGCAAAGTGGCCCCGACGCTGGCGAAAACCCACACGGTGATCCTGCCGGATCTGCGCGGTTACGGCGACAGCGACAAGCCCACCAGCGATGAACAGCATCGTCCCTATTCGAAACGGGTGATGGCGCAGGATCTGGTGCAGCTGATGGCGGGGCTGGGTCACCCGACCTTTGCCTTTGTCGGCCACGATCGCGGCGCGCGGGTGGGACATCGGCTGGCGCTGGATCATCCGCAACGCGTCACCTGCTGTACCTTTGTTGATATCGCGCCGACCGCCACCATGTACGCCCTGACCAATCAGGCCTTTGCCACCCGCTATTTCTGGTGGTTTTTGCTGATCCAGCCGACGCCGGTGCCGGAAACGCTGATCCTGCACGATCCTGAATTTTTCCTGCGCAAACATATCGACGGCCAGCTCAAAACTCCGGGAGCGATGTCGGAAGCGGTGTTCCAGGACTACCTGCGCTGTTATCAGAATCCGCAGATGGTTCATGCGGTGTGCGAAGACTATCGCGCGGCGGCGACCCTTGATTTGGAGGATGACGCGGCCGACAGCGAGAACCGCATCCGCTGCCCGTTGCAGCTGTTGTGGGGTGAAAAGGGCACCGTCGGCCAGCTGTACGACGTGCTGGCGACCTGGCGCGATAAGGCGCTCAACGTGCAGGGCGAAGCGTTGCCCTGTGGCCATTCGCCGCAGGAAGAGATCGCGGATCTCTTTTTGCAGAAACTTCAGCCCTTCCTGAAAACAGTGCTATAAAACTCTATTATTCCTTCTGTTTTTGGTGACGATGAAAACCCCTTCCGCCGGAAAAAATCTCCGCCAGCCTGTTGAGGGCTGGCCTGCCATTGACGATCTGTCGGTGTTTGTCACCGTGGCGCGCAACGGCGGTTTCGCCCGCGCGGCACAGGAGCTGGGGCTGTCGCCGTCCACCATCAGCAAGCGGATTGCCATGCTGGAAAAGCAGCTGGATATCCGGCTGTTCTTCCGCAATAACCGCAGCATGCGCTTGACCGCCGAAGGGGAAATTGCGCTGGAAGGGGCGATGCAGATCGTCAGCGGCGTCGGCGATTTTGTCAGCGACCTTAACGGGCTGCGCGGCGCGGTGACCGGCAATATCACCCTCAGCTGCTCGTTTGGTTTTGGTCACGAATATATGGCAGATGCCCTGTCCGGCCTGATGAACCTGCATAACGGGCTGAACGTGAAGCTGATGCTCAGTGACAGGGAAGTGAATCTGGTGGACGAAGGGATCGACATCGAGATCCACGTCGGCGATGAAATCAACGATCTCTATATCGCCCGGCAGCTGGCGGCTAACCGCCGGATCCTGTGCGCCTCACCGGACTATCTGCGTCAGGCTGGCGTACCGACATCGCTGGATGATTTGCGACAGCATGACTGCCTGATTATTCAGGAAAGAAGTGCGGCATTCGGCAACTGGGCGCTGACCAACGGCGAGGACAGTATTGTCTGCCGGGTCAACAGTCAGCATTCGTCCAACAGCGGTAGCGTGGTGCTGGCCTGGGCGCTGCGCGGACAAGGGATTGTGCTGCGATCGGCGTGGGACGTGGCGAAGCATCTGGCCAGCGGCGAGCTGGTGCAGATCCTGCCGGCGTGGTATCAGCAGGCGAATATCTGGGCGGTCTACACCCAACGTTCCTCCCACTCACTGCGGATTAAAACCTGTATCGATTTTCTCAGCGACTACTTTGCTCAACGGTTGCCCGCGCCGCGATAGACGACGGTGGAAGAACAGGGGAGCCAGGCTCCCCCATTGGTTACTTGCTGTTTTTGGTCATAAATTCGGTGTAGTTCTCAGGGGTAATGGTCTGGTACGGGATCCAGATGGTGCTTTCAACTTTCTCACCGGCGAGCATTTTCTTCGCCGTCTGCACCGCGCCGATGCCCTGACCGGCCGCGTCCTGGAAGATGGTCAGCGACAGCTTGCCGGACTTCACAAAGCGCAGCGCATCGGGCGTGCCGTCGATGCCGGCGACCAGCACATCTTTTTTGCCCGCCTGTTGCAGCGCCATGATCGCGCCAATCGCCATTTCGTCATTGTTGGCGGCAATCGCATCAATCTTGTCGCCGTTCAGCAACCAGCCGGAGGTGACATCCACCGCCTCGTTACGCATCCACTGCGCGGACTGCTTCTCAACCACCTTCATATCCTTATATTTGGCGATCACCTCTTCGGTGGCCTTGGTACGCTGACGGGCTTCTTCCGCCGACAGCGCGCCCATCAAAATTGCCACGTTGCCTTTGTAGTTCATCTTTTTCGCCAGCGCTTCCATCTCCATTTTGCCACCGAGTTCCGAATCTGAACCGACATAGGCCATATTGGCGCTTAACGGAATTTCCGGCTTACGGTTAACGAAAATCAACGGGATTTTGGCACGGCTGGCGGCCTCCATCATCGGCTTTACCGCCTGGGTATCCACCGGGTTGAGGATAATGGCGTCGACGCCCTGGTTAATAAAGTTCTCCACCTGCTGCACCTGCACGGCAACGTCGCCTTTGGCATCCTCGAACTGGCCGTTGATCTTCTCTTTCGCCAGCTCTTTCACCATCTGGGTACGCAGGATCGACACGAAGTTAAGGTCGAAGTTGGCCAGCGCCACGCCAACGGTTTGCTCTTTTGCCTGGCTTAACGGGCTGAGGGCCAGCGTACAGACCAACAGTAACGATTGAGATAATTTCATAGCGATTCTTCCTGTAGGGTTTTTCCCCTTGTTGGGGATATTTTGTTATGGGTTACAACATAAACTGCTCTTTGAAACGCATCAGGGCGGTCTCGCTGTCGCCTGATGCCCAGCCTTCCATCGCCACCACGCCCTGGTAGTTCATCGCCCGCAGGGCATTGGCAATGGCGCGGTAGTTGATCTCTCCGGTGCCCGGTTCCTGACGACCGGGAACGTCGGCGACCTGAATTTCGCCAATCGCGCTGCCGGCTCTTTTCACCAGCTCAATCAGGTTTCCTTCGCCGATCTGCGCGTGATACAGGTCGAGGTTGATGCGCAGATGCGGGCTGTTGACCGCCTCGACCAGTGCCAGCACCTCACTGGCTTTGGCGAACGGCGTGCCGGGATGATCGACGGCGGTATTCAGGTTTTCCAGGGTGAACACCTTGCCTGCGCGTTCCGCCATCGCCGCCAGTTTTTCCAGCGTGCTGGCGGCCTTCAGCCACATCGCGCCGGTCACCACCTCCACCGGCTTCACCGGCAGGCCTTTGTCATCCAGCCCGGTGCCGTGCAGGTTGAGCGACGGACAGCCGAGCTGCTCAGCCACGCCCAGCGACACTTCCGCGCTGGCCAGCAGGCTGGCGATCTCACGGTCATCGGTAAAATTGCCGGACAGGTAGCCGGTCATTGAGGTAAAGCGCGCGCCGGTGGCCGCCAACGCCGGAATATCTTTGTTCTGCCAGTTCCAGAGTTCCACGCCAAAGCCCAACTGGTGGATCCGTTTCACGCGCTCAATAAACGGCAGTTCCAGGAAAACCATTTCAGCACACACTGAAAGAGTGAAAAGGGTCATGTCCTTCCTCCGAAGTCATTTGTTCAATTGGCCAGCCGCAGGGATGCAGGCTAATCACTAATAAGCAAATGTTATGCCAGTGGCAAAACCCGCAGATTAGCGGCCTGTCAGTAGGCGTTCGATCACAAAGTGAACACAAAATCGACATGTAAACTCAACATGTCGATAAAATGGACATTCCAGAAAGGGGGAGAACAAAATGCATATACCTGTTTTGGCGGGCGCGATAGTGGAAGAGTGCGAAGGTAAACTCAGTCTGCCGCAAGGGGCAGAAGCCAGCCGCTGGGATGCCCAGTTTGAGCTGGCCTGGCGGGCGTTTGTAGCCGGGCAGGAGCCCTCTTTTCTGCGTCCGCAGATCCGCGCATCCTGGCAGGCCAGCCGCGACGCCGGTATCGAGCCCGGTGCCATTAACTACGTTTTCCCCGCCGAGGCCGAACTGAAGGCGATTCTGGAAAACCATGCGGAGCTGATCGAAGTGGCGGACAGCATTATGCAAAGCCTGCTGGCCTATAACCCGGACGGGCACATCAATCTGACCGATGCAAACGGCGTGACCTTATGTTACTGCGGGCTGGATTTAACGCCGGTCGGCAGCATTCTGCGCGAGTCGGTGATGGGCACCAACTGCACCGGACGCTGCCTTAACGAACAGCGACTGGTCTACGTGCTGAATGGCGAGAACTGGAAACAGGCGCTGCGTCAGCGGCACCGGCAGTGTGCCGCCGCGCCGGTGCGCAATGCGGAAGGGCGGATGATTGGCGTGCTGACCCTGACCGCCAGCCAGGACAATTTCCACTATCACACCCTCGGCACGGTGCAGGCCGCGGCCGAAGCCATTGGCCGCCAGCTGGTACTGCGCAGCCTGCTGGCCGAACAGCGCTCCATTCTGGAAACGCTGAACGAAGGGGTGATCGTCACCGACGCGCGCGGCATCATCAAAACCATCAACCGCTACGCCCGGCAAATTTTCCACGGCATGATGCTGACCGGAAAATCGGTCGACAGCGCGTTAAACCCGGAGGGCGTGACGCTTACCGGCATCACCTTCTGCAACGACCGCGAAGTGGTGTTTCAGCCGCAGGATCGGCCGCGCGTCTCCTGCCTGGTGTCGGTGATGCCGGCGCCGGACGGTGGGCGGATCGTCTCGCTGCGCGATAATCAGCGCATCCGGGCGATCACCCGCCAGGTGATGGGCATCGGTGCCAGCTACACCTTTGAGATGATCTGCGGACGTTCCACCGCGCTATCGGAAGTGCTCGATAAAGCGCGCACCAGCAGCCGCAGCGACAGTACGGTACTGCTGACCGGCGAGAGCGGCACCGGCAAGGAGCTGTTCGCGCAGGCAATCCACAACGGCAGCGCGCGCCACGGCGGGCCGTTTATTGCGGTCAACTGTGGCGCCTTACCGCGCGATCTGGTGCAAAGCGAACTGTTTGGCTACGTCGACGGCGCGTTTACCGGCTCGCGACGCGGCGGGGCGGCAGGCAAGTTTGAGCTGGCCGACGGCGGCACGCTGTTCCTCGATGAAATCGGCGATATGCCGCTGGAAGCGCAAACCAGCCTGCTGCGCGTGTTGCAGGAGGCGGAAGTGATGCGCATCGGCGCGCAGCGTCCGGTGAAGGTCAACGTCAGGATTATTGCCGCCACCAACTGCGATCTGCAACGGGCAATCGAAACGGGCGCGTTCAGGCGCGATCTGTTTTACCGTCTGAACGTGATCTCTCTGCGCATCCCGGCGCTGCGCGAGCGGACCGGCGATGTGCCGCAGCTGGTGGAGTGGTTTAGCGAGAAAATGTGTACCCGACTTAAGAAGGCCAGCATGCAGTTTACCCCGGCGGCGATGGCCGCGCTGGAGCAGTATCCGTGGCCGGGTAACGTGCGGGAACTGGAGAATATTGTCGAGCGGGCGATTAACCTCAGTGACAAGCTGCTGATTGATGCCGGGGATCTGCCGGAAGAGATCGCCACCGAAGAGCGGCCGAAATCCGGCGACTCGCAGCGGCTGGACAGCCACGAGCGGGCGCATATTGTTACCATGCTGGCGTCGCTCAACGGCAATCTGCGTAAAACGGCGCAGAAGATGGGGGTCTCCCGCGCCGGGTTATACAACAAGCTGAAGAAGCACGGTATCAGTGTGGATGAGTTTCGCGGCTGACGCCGACAGCGGATAACGCGGCGGCAATCTCCTGATGACACAGGATAATCGAATGGTGATTGGCCGCCAGCGGCACGATTTTCAGCGAGGAACAGAGCGCGCCGACGCCGTTATCCTTAATCGCCAGCAGCTCATTGCCTTCCGCGGTGCCGCTGTCGCTTAAATCGAAAAACTGCATCGCTTTCAGCAAGGTTACCTGGGTGTGACGCAATGGCGAACTGACCGCCTGATTATTGATGCTCAACTCGGTCTCTTCCGCCTGAATCGCGCGTTTTGCCGCATCGCCTTCCAGCCCAATCGCCTTCAGCAGCGACGCCAACATGCCGGGCGCGACCCGTTGTTGCACCTCGGTTTGATACAGCGAGTCCAGCAGGCAAACCTGCAGCTGGGTATAGCCCCGCTGTTCAAGCTGTGCGGCGATTTCCAGCGCGATCACCCCGCCGAGCGACCAGCCCAGCAGCCGCACCGGCCGGTCGGTCGGCATGCCCCATTGCAGCATATGCTGCAGATAGTAGCTGGCTAACGCCGCCAGCGTCGGAATGTGCGGACGGTTGTGCAGGTTGTAGTTGTTGATCCCCAGCACGTTGAATTTTCCGCTCAGGCTGTCCGCCAGATCCTGATAGATCTCGCAGCCGACCACCGCCGGATGGATCATCCACAGATCGTCACCTTGCGTGGCGGCATTTAACGGCTGGATCAGATCAAAGGTTTGCTGCGGGCGATTGAGCTGCTTAAGCAGATTGGCCAGCGGTGCAGGCGTGTCGACCCACTGCGGGCTCTGTTCCGACGCCGGCTGGCTAAGGGCTTCAGCCTGCTGACGCAGTTTGGGATGGGCAAACAGCGTCTTCATTTCTACCTCAATCCCCCGCTTTCTCAGCCGCATCATCAGCTGAATGGCATGCAGCGAGTGGCCGCCGAGGGCAAAAAAGTCGTCATCGCGACCGACAGGCGAGACGCCCAGCAGATCGCTCCAGCAGGCCGCTAACAGCCGTTCCTGCGCGGTGGCCGGCGGCGTAAAGGCAGGCTGCGCGTCGGCGGCAGGCATCGGCAGCGCTTTACGGTCCAGCTTACCGTTCGGCGACAGCGGCAGGGCATCCACCCTGACAAAGCTGGCCGGGATCATAAACTCCGGCAGCGATTGCCCGATCTGCTGGCGCAGGCTGTCCGTCAGCTGCGGATCGGGCCGTGCCACCACCCAGGCAATCAGCCTTTTATCGCCGTCGTCATCCTCGCAGGCCAGCACCACGCAATCCTCCACCTGCGGGCAGGCGACAATCTGCTGCTCGATTTCGCCCAGCTCGATGCGCAGGCCGTGGATTTTGACCTGGAAGTCATTGCGGCCCAGGTACTCAATGTTGCCATCCTCCCGCCAGCGCGCCAGATCGCCGGTTTTATACAGCCGCGCATCCGGCTGAGCGCTCAGCGGATCGGCGATAAAGCGCTGTTGGCTGAGTTCTTCGCGGTTCAGGTAGCCGCGCGCCACCTGCACGCCGCCAATGTGCAGCTCGCCGCTGATGCCCGGCGGCAGAAGCTGCAGGTTGGCATCGAGGATATACAGCTGGGTATTCGCTACCGGTCGGCCAATCGGCACGCTGCTGCCGATCTCGCCCGGTTTGCAGTGCCAGTAAGAGACGTCGACCGCCGCTTCGGTCGGGCCATACAGATTGTGCAGCTCCACGGCAGGCAGCTGCTGGTGGCAGCGCTCGACGGCGGTCAGCGGCAGGGCTTCACCGCTACAGAACAGCCGACGCAGGCTGCGGCAGTGCGCCATCTCGCCGTGGCGCAAAAACAGTTGCAGCATCGACGGGACAAAATGCAGCGTGGTGATCTGCTGCTGCTGAATAAAGTCGCTCAGGTAGCCGGGATCCTGATGGCCGCCCGGTTTGGCCATCGCCAGCCGTGCGCCGACCATCAGCGGCCAGAAGAACTCCCAGACCGAGACGTCAAAACTGAACGGCGTTTTTTGCAGCACGCGATCCTGCGCGGTCAGCGGGTAGGCGTCCTGCATCCACTGCAGCCGGTTCATCACCGCCAGATGCTCGTTCATCACCCCTTTGGGTTTGCCGGTCGAGCCGGAGGTGTAGATCACATAGGCCAGCGATCGTTGCGGATCGTCGGCCAGCGCCGGCAGATTGTCGGTCGATCCCGCCTGCCAGCGCGGTTGGTCATTCCGCAGATGCACCAGCGGCAGGCTGGCGATCGATTGCAGCGCCCGGGCGCCGACATCATCCACCAACACCTGCTTCGCGCCGCAGTCGCTCAGCATATGTTGCAGGCGATCCTGCGGGTAATCCGGATCCAGTGGCACATAGGCGGCACCGGCCTTGAGGATCGCCAGCAGGGCGATCACCATGTCGGCGCTGCGGCTGACGCACAGCGCAATGCGATCGTCCGGTTGGATCCCGCCCGCGCGCAGCCAGTGCGCCAGCCGGTTCGCCTCGGCGTTCAGCGTGGCGTAAGTCATCTCCGCCACGCCACTCAGCGCCACCGCGTCTGGGGTTTTGCTGACCTGCTGCTCAAACCAGCGGTGGATCCCTTCCGGCAGTGGCCAGTCGGCGGCGGTGTCGTTCCACAGGTTGAGGATCGCATGCTGTTCGTCGGGCAGCAGCAGCGGCAGTAACGCCATCGGCTGTTCGGGCGGCGCGTCGAGGATCGCGTTCAGCAGGTGCAGCAGGCGATCGGCAATCTTGCCGGCTTCCTGCTCGCTGAACCAGGCCTGATTGACGTTGCATTCCAGCACCGGATCGTCGCCAGGATGATAATGGCGCAGGTACACCGCCACCGGCATCTGCTCAAAGCCGTGATGCAGGGCTTCCACTTTTAGCGGCGTGCCGTTCAGCTCAATATCGGTCGGGAAGGTTTCCAGCGAGAAGCTCATATCGTACAGCTGGCGGCGTCCCTGCTGGCTGAGGCGCAGATGGCGGTTCAGCTCGGCCACCGGGAAACGCTGGTGGCGATAGCTGCGGCGCAGCTCGGCAGAGACCTGCCGGATCAGCGAAGAAAACGGCTGGGCGGTGTCAATCTGCAAGCGGACGGGCAGCATCGCCGAGAACATCCCCAGCGTCTGCTTATGCCGCGCCCCACTGCGATTGTGCACCGGCACGCCGAGGGTAAAGTCTTCCGTTTGCCACTGCCGGGCAAACCAGCACGCCATCAGCGCGCTAAAGAAATGCATCGGCGACGCGCCATAGCGTCCGGCAAATGCCGTCAGCTGCTGATAGCGCGCCTGCGGCAGCGTGCGCAGGATTTGCGTGCTCGGCCAGGCTTCGCTGGCGGCAAATCCATTGCGCCTTTCCAGCAGCGACGCCGGGGCATCGGCAAAGCGCGACAGCCAGTACGCGCGATCCCGTGGGTAACGGCTGGAGGCGAGATAGTCGCGGTCCTGGCCAATAAAATCGGTATATCCCGCGCAGGCGTCCGTCACGGCGAGTGCCTGTCCCAGCAACAGCGATTTATAACGATCGATAATCATCCGGCCTAATAACGACACCGAGGTGCCGTCGGCAATAATATGATGAGCATTAACTAACCATAAAGAGGTGGTGGCATTCACTTTCACTAAAGACGATCGCCAGAGTAATTCACCGTACAATTTGAAAGGCTGAATAAGACGGGCGTTTAATATTTCCCGTGCGGTTTTTACCGGCTGTAATTCCCTGCTGACATCGTGGCATTCGAGAATGAATTCTCTTTTATGGACGGTCGTCTGATTAATTCCCTCTTCACCTTCCGTCAATTTTATTTTTAACGCGTCATGCTGCTGTAATACCAGGTTAATTGCCCGGTGCAGCAGGGAGGTGTCCAGCGGACTGTCGATGCGCCACAGCCCGCCCACGTTGTAGCAGGGCGTATCGGGCGTCAGTGCCTGGTCCAGCCAGACGGCTTGCTGTGAGGACGTTAACGGATAAATAGACAAGCGCATACCTCCGGTTAAGGAAAGTCAAAATAGGGAAAGCATTCTCAGCAAGGATTGTATAGGAAGATTTCAAAAATATGATACGGAATTATATTTATTTTGTTATGAGAATAATTCACACCCTTTGCAGAATGGAATTATTTATTGAGAGATGGTCGTCTGAATAATGACTTAAGTGAAATAACTATTAACGGAGATAAACATCTTATTTCGAGATGGTGGTTTATAATCAGCTTTAATTAAGTCGGTTAAATAAGCGCGAATATAAATAAAAGACGGGGATAATGCCGACCCTTATCCCCGTTTACCGGCACTTCTTTTGCTGCGTTAAATTGCCACCAGACTGCGGACGCCATCGGTTTCCATACTGTCGCCCCGGCCGCGCTGGACGATCTCGCCGCGTGACATCACCAGATAGCTGTCCGCCAGCTCGGCGGCAAAGTCATAAAACTGCTCCACCAGCAGGATCGCCATATCCCCGCGCTGCGCCAGCTGGCGGATCACCGCGCCAATCTCTTTGATCACCGAGGGCTGGATGCCTTCGGTTGGCTCATCGAGGATCAGCAGCTGGGGCCGGCAGGCCAGCGCCCGCCCAATCGCCAGCTGCTGTTGCTGGCCGCCGGAGAGATCGCCGCCGCGCCGTTGCTTCATCTCTTTCAGCACCGGGAACAGCCGGTAGATCTCCTCCGGCACCTGTTTGGCTTCCGCGCCCGAAAAACGCGCCAGCCCCATCAGCAGGTTCTCTTCCACCGTCAGCCGGGGAAAGATCTCTCTGCCCTGCGGCACGTAGGCAATGCCGGCCTGCACGCGCTGATGCGGCTTGCGGCCGTTAAGGATTTTATCCTGCCAGCTGATGGTGCCGGATTTAGCCGGGATGATGCCCATCAGGCATTTCAGCAGCGTGGTTTTACCGACGCCGTTACGGCCGAGCAGGCAGGTGATTTCCCCGGTTTTTACCTCGAAAGAGAGGCCGCGCAGGATATGGCTGCCACCGTAATATTGATTCAGTTCAGACACTTTTAGCATGTCAGCGCCCCAGATAGACTTCGATAACCTGCTCGTTGGCCTGCACGTCGCGCAGCGAGCCCTCGGCCAGAACCTGGCCCTGATGCAGTACCGTTACGTGGTCGGCGATGGTTTCGACAAAGCCCATATCGTGCTCGACCACCATCAGCGAATGCTGCCCCGCCAGGCTGCGAAACAGCTCGGCGGTGTACTCGGTTTCCGCATCGGTCATGCCCGCTGCCGGTTCATCCAGCAGCAGCAGATGCGGGTCCTGCACCAGCAGCATGCCGATCTCCAGAAACTGCTTCTGACCGTGCGAGAGTAAGCCGGCCAGCCGGTAGCGTTCGGCACCCAGCCGCAGCAGCTTCAGCACCTCGTCAATGCGGTCCTGCTGCTCGCCACTCAGGCGGCTGCGCAGGCAGGCCCACACCGATTTGTCGGTTTTCAGCGCGATTTCCAGATTTTCAAACACCGTCAGCGCTTCAAATACCGTCGGTTTCTGGAACTTGCGGCCAATGCCGATACGGGCAATGTCCACCGGTGACAGGGTGGTGAGATCGGTGCTCTGGTCATACATTACCCGGCCATTGTCCGGCCGGGTTTTGCCGGTGATCACATCCATCAGCGTGGTTTTGCCGGCGCCATTCGGCCCGATAATGCAGCGCAACTCGCCGACGCCAATCTGCAACGAGAGGTTGGTCAGCGCCTTAAAGCCGTCAAACGAGACGTTAATATTTTCCAGCAGCAGCACCGGATCGGTCTGGTCGCGGTGGCGGTCGGCCGGATGGGGTTGGGTAAACAGTTGATCAGTCATGCTTCCTCCGGCGGATCAGCCCGATGACGCCACGCGGCAGGAACAGGGTGACCAGGATAAACATCAGACCAAGGAAAAACAGCCAGTATTCCGGGAAGGCCACGGTAAACCAGCTCTTCGCGCCGTTAACGATCCCGGCACCCAGCAGCGGGCCAATCAGCGTGCCACGGCCGCCGAGCGCGACCCAGATCGCCGCCTCAATCGAGTTGGTGGGTGACATTTCGCTGGGGTTGATAATGCCGACCTGCGGCACATACAGCGCCCCGGCCAGCCCGCACAACACCGCAGAGAGCGTCCAGACAAACAGCTTGAAGCCTTTCGGATCGTAGCCGCAGAACATCAGGCGGTTTTCCGCATCGCGTACGGCAGTCAGCACCCGGCCAAACTTGCTGCGGGCGAGGGCGAAACCGATGCCGAGGCTGGCCACCAGCAGCAGCACGGTGGCAACAAACAGCCCGATGCGGGTGCTGGTGGCGGTCACCTGGAAGCCAAGCAGGGTGGTGAAGCCGGTAAAGCCGTTGTTGCCGCCAAAGCCGGTTTCATTTCGGAAAAACAGCAGCATGCCGGCATAGGTCAGCGCCTGGGTCATGATCGAGAAGTAAACGCCTTTAATCTTCGAGCGAAAGGCGAAGAAGCCGAAGATCAGCGCGAGGATGCCGGGCACCAGCACGATCAGGCACAGCGCCCAGGCAAAGTGCTGGGTGCCGGTCCAGAACCACGGCAGCTCGTTCCAGGAAAGGAACGACATAAAGGCCGGCAGCCCGTCGCCGGAGGCCTGGCGCATCAGGTACATGCCCATCGCATAACCGCCGAGGGCAAAGAACAGCCCGTGGCCCAGCGACAGCAGCCCGGCGTAGCCCCAGACCAGGTCCAGCGCCACGGCGACGATGGCGTAGCAGAGGATCTTGCCAATCAGCGTCAGGGTATAGGTGGAAAGGGCCAGCGGATTATCCGCCGGCAGCAGCGCGAGGAAAGGCAGCACCAGCAGCACCAGCAGGGCCAGCAGGCCAATACCGATTGTCAGGCGCGGCGCTTTCTGCGTCAGGGTCAGCGTCATCGGTTGCGTCATCAGTCAATCACCCTTCCTTTAAAGGCAAACAGCCCCTGCGGTCGTTTCTGAATAAACAGCACGATCAGCACCAGGATCAGAATTTTGCCGAGCACCGCGCCAATCTGCGGCTCCAGCACCTTGTTGAGGATCCCCAGCCCAAAGGCGGCGACCACCGTGCCGGCCAACTGGCCCACGCCGCCGGTGACCACTACCAGGAACGAGTCAATGATGTAGCCCTGGCCCAGTTCCGGGCCGACGTTGCCGAGCTGCGACAGCGCCACGCCGCCCAAACCGGCAATGCCGGAACCGAGGCCGAACGCCAGCATATCCACGCGACCGGTGGGCACGCCGCAGCAGTCCGCCATCGCCCGGTTTTGCGTCACCGCACGCACGTTCATCCCCAGACGGGTTTTGTTCAGCAGCAGCCAGGTGAGGAACAGCACGGCAAAGACAAAGACAATTACCGCCATGCGGTTATACGGCAGCACCAGGTTCGGCAGCACCTGCAATCCACCGGACAGCCACGGCGGGTTCGCCACTTCCAGGTTTTGCGCACCAAACAGCATGCGCACCAGCTGGATCAGCATCAGGCTGATGCCCCAGGTGGCCAGCAGGGTTTCCAGCGGACGCCCGTAAAGATGGCGAATAATGGTGCGTTCCAGCGCCATGCCAATCGCGGCGGTGACAAAGAAGGCCACCGGCAACGCCAGCAGCGGATAGAACGCCAGCCACTCCGGCGCAAAGCGCTGGAACAGCGTCTGCACCAACCAGGTGGCGTAGGCGCCAAGCATCAGCATCTCGCCGTGGGCCATATTGATCACCCCCAGCAGGCCGTAGGTAATCGCCAGCCCCAGCGCGGCCAGCAGCAGCACCGAGCCCAGTGACAAACCGGTAAATGCCTGGCCCAGCAGATCGCCGAGCACCAGCCGGTGTTTAATCTGCTTCAGGCCATCACTGGCGGCGGCGCGCACCGTGGCATCCGGCTCGTTCTGCGGCTGCGATAAGCGCTCAAGCACCGCCTGGGTTTGCGGGTCGCTGGTTTCGCCTAACAGCTTCACCGCCTGCAGACGCACCTGCGGGTTGCTGTCGGCAATCTGCAAACCGGCCACCGCCTGCGCCAGCACCGCATGGACGCCGTCGTCTTTCTCCGCCGCCAGACGCTGGGTCAGCAGCGGTAGCTGATCGGCCTGCGCGTCGTTTTGCAGCGCGCGGGCGGCACTCAGGCGCGTTGCCACGCTGTCGCTGACCAGCTGATGCGCCGCCAGCGTGGTGGCAATCATCACCCGCAGGCGGTTGTTCATAAACAGCTTTTTGGTACTTCCCGTGGGTTGCGCCACGCTGTCCAGCGCGCTCAGTTTGCCGTCAACCTCGCTGAACGGCTGTTTGTGCTCATCCAGCACCACGTTTTCGTTACGCAGGGCCTGAAGAAAGGGCAGACGGGCCGGATCGGGTGTCGCCGCCCACCTCTGTAAAAGTGTGATTTGGTCGCTGCGGCTGGCGGCCGCAAAATCCGCCGCCGGACCGGCAAAGGCCGACAGCGGGGCCAGCAGGCACAGGGCCAGTAAAAATGTGCGTAAAGGGCGAATCGTCATCGCAATGCCCGTCCATGTCAGGGTTGCAGAAAACAGGCCGACGCATCGGCCCTTTCGGTAAGGATCTTACGGGCGAACTGGCGTCCGCCCGTGGGTGTTATTTGGTGGTTTTCACCGGATAGTCAGGCTTTTTGTCGTTACCGGCGATATACGGGCTCCATGGCTGAGCACGAACCGGCTTATCGGTCTGCCAGACCACGTTGAACTGACCGTTATCTTCGATTTCACCAATCATCACCGGCTTGTGCAGGTGGTGGTTGGTCTGGTCCATGGTCAGCGTAAAGCCGTCTGGTGCTTTAAAGGTCTGTCCGGCCATTGCCGCACGCACTTTATCCACATCGGTGGTGCCGGCTTTCTCAACCGCCTGCGCCCACATATGGATGCCGACATAGGTCGCTTCCATCGGGTCGTTGGTCACTGCGGTAGCGGCGTTCGGCAGGTTGTGCGCTTTGGCGTAAGCACGGTAATCGGCCACAAACTGCTTGTTCACCGGATTATCAATCGATTCGAAGTAGTTCCACGCCGCCAGGTTACCGACCAGAGGTTTGGTATCAATGCCGCGCAACTCTTCTTCACCGACGGAGAAGGCCACCACCGGGACGTCAGTGGCTTTGATGCCCTGATTCGCCAGCTCTTTGTAGAACGGCACGTTGGAGTCACCGTTAATGGTGGAGATCACTGCGGTTTTACCGCCCGCCGAGAATTTCTTGATATTCGACACGATGGTCTGGTAATCGCTATAACCAAACGGCGTGTACACCTCTTCGATATCGCTGTCCTTCACCCCTTTTGAATGCAGGAAGGCGCGCAGGATTTTGTTGGTGGTACGCGGATAGACGTAGTCCGTGCCCAACAGGAAGAAGCGTTTGGCGCTGCCGCCATCTTCGCTCATCAGGTATTCCACCGCCGGGATCGCCTGCTGGTTAGGCGCTGCGCCGGTGTAGAACACGTTTGGCGACATCTCTTCGCCTTCATACTGCACCGGATAGAACAGCAGGCCGTTCAGCTCTTCAAACACCGGCAATACCGATTTACGCGATACCGATGTCCAGCAGCCAAACACCACCGCCGCTTTATCCTGCGTCAGCAACTGACGGGCTTTCTCGGCAAACAGCGGCCAGTTCGAGGCCGGGTCAACCACCACCGGTTCGAGCTTTTTGCCCAGAACGCCGCCTTTGGCGTTAATCTCGTCGATGGTCATCAGCGCCACGTCCTTCAGCGGCGTCTCGGAGATCGCCATGGTGCCGGAGAGCGACGAGAGGATCCCGACCTTAATGGTGTCCGCAGCCTGCGCACCCCATGACAAGCCCATACTGACAACCGTGGCGGATAGCGCAAAAGCCTTGAGCAGTGAACGTCTTTTCATCTGGCGAACCCTCAAAAGTATTGTTGTTTATGGTTGTGAATCCGGTTGTAGCCTTGCCTGTTGCAGCATATGCAGCGTGATCTTTCTGACCTCCGCCTTACTGACAGCGATATGGTCGGTCAGAATGCGTTGGGCCTCCTCAGCGTGTTGATGTAAAACCGCCTGCAAAATCCGGGCGTGCTCGTGATAGGTCGCCTCAATGCGGTCTTCCCGGGTAAAGTCGAGACGACGAATGATGCGAATTTTTTCGGTCAGTTCAGCGTGGATGCGCGCCATTTCGCTGTTGCCAGCGGCGGCCACCATCGCCATATGAAACGCTTCGTCATGCAGGGAAACCGCCTTGCCGTCTTCCAGCCGTGGCGCCTCCACCCAAAACAGGCTTAACGCGCTCAGCAGTTCGCTGGCGCGCGCAGGCGGCATGCTGCACAGGCGGCGCACCGCCTCGCACTCCAGCACAATCCTCAGGTCGTAAAGCTCTTCGAAGTATTCGAAGTCGAACTGGCGAACCTGCCAGCCACTGCGGAAATAGACTTCGACATAGCCTTCACGCTCCAGCCAGAACAGCGCCTGCCGCACCGGCGTGCGGCTGACCTCCATCCGTTCTGCCATTTCGCTTTCGCTGAAGCGGTCACCCGGCATCAGGCGGAAATCGAAAATGTCGTTCTTGATGGTCTGGTAGACCTTTTCCGCCAGCGCTTCCGGTCGGGCCTTACCGCGTTTGGACTGAAGTTCCTGCATCCTGACTCCTTATTCCAGCCACAGCAGGGCATCACCTGGGCTGACGGCACGGCCTGGCTGACAGGCAATGCGTTTAACAATGCCAGCCTGCGGCGCATGAATGGCCAGCTCCATCTTCATTGCTTCAACGATGATCACCGGCTGACCGGCAACCACTTCATCGCCCGGTTTCACCAGCACTTTCCAGATATTGCCGTTCAGATCGGCGCTGACCTGCACGCCGCCGTCTTCAACTTCCTCTGGCAGCAGATTTTCATCGCTGGTCAGCGGCGCACCTTCCTCTTCCTGCGCCCACAGCGCCACTTCGGCGTCGAACGAACTGGCCTGTTTGCTGCGGAATTCGGCGATAGACGCGGCATTGTCCTGCAGGAACTGCTGGTGCCCGGCGAAATCAAACACCGTTTCTTCGATGGTCACGGTGGCGCGGCCTTCGCGGAAATCTTCCCGCAGCACATCCAGTTCCGCTTCGGTCACCGGGTAGAAACGCACCTGGTCGAAGAAGTGCAGCAGCCACGGCTCGTTAGCGGCGAACTGTGCGTTTTTCAGGAATTTGTTCCAGATGGGCAGCGTGCGGCCCACCAGCTGATAGCCGCCTGGCGAGTCCATGCCGTAAATGCACATATACATGCCGCCAATGCCCACCGTGCCTTCGGCGGTATGGGTGCGCGCCGGGTTATATTTGGAGCTCAGCAGGCGGTGACGCGGATCGATCGGCACGGCGCACGGCGCACCGAGATAGACATCGCCCAGCCCGAGGATCAGGTAGCTGGCATCAAAAATGGTGTCGCGGACCTGTTCGCGGCTGCGCAGGCCGTTGATGCGCTGAATAAAGTCGACGTTGTTCGGCAACCATGGTGCGGTGGATCGCACCGTTTCCTGGTAACGCTCAACGGCACCCAGCGTGGCGCTGTCCTCAAAGGCCATCGGCAAATGCACAATGCGCGAAGGCACTTTCATCTTGCTGACGTCGCCGAGGTTTTTCTCCAGCGTCAGCAGCAAGGTCAGCAGCTGTTTCTGGCTGAGGATGCGGCTGTCATAGCGGATTTGCAGCGAACGCACGCCTGGCGACAGCTCTTCAATGCCCGGCTGGCCGGTTTCGCGCAGGGCGGTCATCAGCAGGTGCACGCGCAGGCGCAATGCCAGATCCAGCACGTTGTCGCCGTACTCCATCAGGATGTAGTTGTCGCCCGCCTGACGATAAACGGCGGTTGGGGTAAAGGCGGTGGCCTTGATGGCGGCCAGCACCGTTGCCGAGCCGTGTTCGGTTTCAGCCAGTGATGGCACCGGATAAGCAGGCTGCGAGGTGGCGTGCAGTTTATCGACGCTTTTCGCCTGTGCCTGCTCCAGCGCATGGGCCTCTTCAAAGCTGATGGGATGGAAGCGGATGCGGTCGCCAGGCTTAACCTGACCGACTTTCCACAGCTCGGCTTTGGCGATGGTTACCGGGCAGACGAAGCCGCCCAGGCTCGGTCCGTCGCGGGTGAGGATCACCGGGAAGTCGCCGGTAAAGTTCACTGCGCCGATGGCATATTCGCAGTCGTGAACGTTGGAGGGATGCAGACCGGCTTCACCGCCGTTGGCGCGGGTCCAGCTCGGTTTCGGTCCGACCAGACGCACGCCCAGACGGTTGGAGTTGTAGTGTACCTGCCACTCGCTGGCAAAGAATTCGTCGATGGATTCCTGGGTGAAGAAGTCCGGCGCGCCGTGCGGGCCGTACAGCACGCCGATGCGCCATTCGTCGCCGTACACCGGCACCAGCGAGGCGTCTAACGCCTGCGGTTCGCTGACCGGGGCCGGCGTGGTGCAGGCGGCCAGTTCAGGCTGCGAAATCGCCAGCATATCGGCAACGCGCAGGGTGCGACCGGCATGGCCACCAAACTGGCCCAGGGCGAAGGTGGAGCGGCTGCCAAGGTATTCCGGCACGTCAAAGCCATTGCGCACCGCCAGATAGGTGCGGCAACCCATCTGCGCACGACCAAGGGTCAGCGTCTGACCGGCTTTGACGGACACCGGCTGCCAGTACGCCACCGCGTCGCCATCCAGCGTGGCCGGGCATTCGGCACCGGTGAGGGCAATCAGGGTATCGCTGTGGAAGCGCAGGGTTGGGCCCTGTAGCGTGAACTCCAGGCCCGCCGCTTCTTCGGCGTTGCCGACAATGCGGTTGGCCAGGCGGAAGGCAAAATCATCCATCGGGCCGGACGGCGGCACGCCAATGTCCCAGTAACCCAGGCGGCCAGGGTAGTCCTGAATGCTGCTCCAGGTGCCGGGTTGGATCACTTCAATCACCGGCGAGGCCGGTACAAAGCTGTCGAGCATCCGCGTCCACACCTTGCCGCTGCGGAAGGCCTCGGTGGCGACGATCTGCCGCAGGTAATCCAGGTTGGTGGCAATGCCGTGCAGGCGGGTTTCGCTGAGCGCCTGCTGCATTTTGGCTAACGCCGCCTCGCGGTTCTCCGCATGGACGATCAGTTTGGCAATCATCGGGTCGTAAAACGCCGACACTTCGGTGCCGGTGTTGATCCAGCCGTCGACGCGCACGTCGTCCGGGAAGCAGACTTCGGTCAGCACGCCAGGGCTTGGCTGGAAGTTTTTCAGCGGATCTTCGGCGTAAATACGCACTTCAATCGACGCACCCTGCGGTGCCAGCGTCAGGCGTGGCCAGTCAATTTCCTCTTCGGCGGCGACGCGCAGCATGCATTCAACCAGGTCCAGCCCGGTGACGCTTTCAGTGACCGGATGCTCCACCTGCAGGCGGGTATTGACCTCGAGGAAGAAGAAATCATCCTGTTCAGCATCGTAGATATATTCCACGGTGCCGGCGCTGCGGTAGTTAACCAGTTCGCCCAGTTTGACCGCCGATTCCAGCAGCGCGGCGCGGGTGGCTTCCGGCAGCTGCGGTGCCGGGGTTTCTTCCACCACCTTCTGATTACGGCGTTGCAGCGAGCAGTCGCGTTCACCGAGGGCGATCACCTTGCCTTTGCCATCGCCAAAAATCTGCACTTCCACATGACGGGCGCGGTCGATGCAGCGTTCGAGAAACACGCCCGCATCGCTGAAGAACTGTTCGCCCAGGCGACGGACGCTTTCCCAGGCGTTGCTCAGCGCCTCCGCATCCGCACAGCGGGTCAGGCCGATGCCGCCACCGCCGGCGGTGCTTTTTAGCATCACCGGATAGCCCACGCGTTCTGCGGCGCTCAGCGCCTCGTCCAGCGAGGCCAGCAGCGGCGTGCCCGGCGTCATCGGCACGCCCGCCGCCGCAGCCAGTTCACGGGCACGGTGCTTGAGGCCGAACTCGCCAATCTGCTGGGCCGTCGGGCCGACAAAAGCGATGCCGGCCTCTTCACAGGCGGCGGCAAACGGCAGGCTTTCTGACAGGAAGCCATAACCGGGCCAGATCGCCTGCGCACCGGTCTCTTTAGCGGCGGCGAGAATTTTGTCGATGCGTAAATAGCTGTCGCTGGCCTTTTCCCCGCCGAGGGCAATGGCGATGTCAGCATCCTTCACGTGCTGCGCATTTTTATCAGCGTCCGAAAACACCGCCACGCTGGTGATGCCGAGGCGTTTCAGCGTGCGGATGGCGCGGCAGGCAATTTCGCCACGGTTAGCGATCAGGACAGTATTAAACATGGGTGGTCTCCTTGCGGGTCAGCCAGTTGCGCCAGCCGCCAAATTCAGTAATGTCCGTCGCCTCTGGCAGCACGGCGGGTTCACAGATAAAGCCCTTCACCAGGCGGCCATCCGCCAGCTCCAGCGTGCCAATCCCCAGCGGAGAGGGGATTTCAGCGACAAATTCACCGAAGCGCGCCAGCGGGATATCCCAGAGTTCCACCACGATCGACGCGCCGTCGCTGCCTTTGGCGAGGCCCGGTTTTGGCGGTGTGGTGTTGGCCAGCGCATACAGGCGATAGCAGGCGGCGGTGAGGGTCTCTTCCACCAGTACCGCATCGCGGCGGGTGAGCTGGTGGTTAAGCGGCATGCCGGTCAGGTGGGCACCGACCACCGCCACGCGCACATGCAGCGGCGAGGCCGGCAGCGCGGAGTAGGTGGCCGGCTGGGATTTGCCGGTGGCGCCGAGGCTCAATGCCTGGCTGGCCTGCCAGCGCTGGCCGAAGGTCACCAGCGCGCGGTCATACCAGGCCGGGGCAATCAGGGTGATGCCCGCCGGTAAACCGTCTTCGCGGAACGGGCCGGGCAGCGCCAGCGCCGAGAGATCGGCGAGGTTGGTAAAGTTGGTGTAGGTGCCGAACTGTGAGTTAAAGCGCACCGGCTCCTGCTTCATCTCTTCCAGCGTGTGGATGGTGGGCGAGGTCGGCACCACCAGCGCATCGAACTGGCTGAGGGTTTGCTGGATTTGACGGGTCAGTTCCGCGCGCAGGTATTCGGCCTTAAAGGCATCGGTGGCGCTGTAGTTATTGCCGCTGGCGACGATGCCGTACACCACCGGATCCATCTCTTCCTTGCGTGCCAGCATCTCGCCGACGGCGACGGTGCGTTCAGCCACCCACGGGCCGTAATAGAGCTGTTCCGCCAGCTGGTGGAAAGCTGAGAAATCGATGGGATGCAGCGTTGCGCCGGTGGCTTTGAGCGCCTCGACGGATTTCTCCCACGCCGCTTCGGCCTGGGCATCGGCAAAGAATTCCAGCGTGGCGGGGATTGCCAGGCGCGGTGCGGCAGGCAGTGAGGCGGGCGCCAGACCCGGATTGCGGCGCGAGTAAGCATCGCTGGCGTCATAACCGCCGGCACAGCTGGCGGCGAGGAACGCATCTTCCACCGTCAGCGCGAAGATCGAAATGGTGTCGTTCAGGCGACAGGCGGGCACCACGCCGGTCGCGGATAACCAGCCTTTGGTCGGCTTGAGGCCAAAGATGTTATTAAAGCCCGCCGGTACGCGGCCGGAGCCGGCGGTATCGGTACCCAGCGCAAAGCCCACCAGACCGCGCGCGGTGACCGACGCCGAACCGGAACTTGAGCCGCCGCTGACATACGCCGGGTTGAAGGTATTGCAGACCGCACCAAACGGCGAGCGGGTGCCGACCAGGCCGGTGGCATACTGATCGAGGTTGGTTTTGCCAATCACCACCGCACCGGCGGCTTTCAGATTGGCCACGGCGGTGGCATCCGCCGCCGCGTCATAAGCAAATGCCGGGCAGGCGGCGGTGGTGGGCCAGCCTGCCACGTCGATATTGTCCTTCACCGCGAACGGCACCCCAAACAGCGGCAGCGACGTCGGGTCCTGCTGCCAGGCGGTCAGCAGCGGTTCAACCTGTGCGCGGATCTGCGCCGGCGTCGCCAGATACAGCCACGCGTTATCCCCGGTGGATAATTCGTTCAACAGGCCGGTCAGCGTGTCGAGAACGGCGTCAGGATGCTGCTGATAGTGATGCTGCCAGTCGCTAAGGGTGAATCCGGTGGTCAGGGCCATAAGTTGAATTCCATCTGGTATACAAGATTGAATTCAATTGAGCAAAACGCGTGCCAACCAGTAACAGGTTGAATTTTATAGGTTTTTGAAACCCGACCCGTCAGCGGTGCACGCTGGACGAGCAGGGAGTGAGCAAAAACAGGGCAGGGAGTACGCGGGGATCAGGGGGTTGGCTGACTCAGCCTGTCCTGCAGGAAGGCGAGGAACTGGCGGTTAATTTCGCTTCGCTGGCGATGCTGGGGGAAGACCGCATTCAGGCTCAGCGGTGAGGGGATACAGTCATCCAGCACCCGGACCAGCTCGCCACGCGCCAGCGCGCCGCCGACGATAAATTCCGGCAGCAGCACCAGCCCCAGCCCGGCCACGGCGGCGTCCAGCAACACCTCACCGTTATTGCTCTGCACCGGGCCGCTGACCGCCATGATCTTACGCTTCCCGTCCACCTTCAGCTCCCAGCCCGTTTGCCCTTCGCGGCCATAGCGCAGGCAGGCATGTTGCAGCAAATCGTCCGGCTTTTCCGGTTGCGGCAGTCGCTGCAGGTAGGCCGGGCTGGCACAGATCACCCGTGGCAACTCGCCAAGCTTGCGGGCGACCAGCGTGGAATCCGCCAGCGTGCCGATGCGGATCGCCATGTCGAACCCTTCGCCAATCACATCGACATAGCGATCGGCCAGTTCGATCTGGAAATTAACCGCGGGATGGTGCGACAGAAATTCGGCAATCAGCGGAGAGAGGTGACTCATGCCGTAGGACATTGGCATGCTGATGCGAAAGGCACCGTGCAGCGCCTGATGCCGCTCGGACACCGCCTGCTGGGCTTCCTCGATATCTTCCAGGATGCGCTGCGCGTGTTGAGCAAAGGTGTGGCCGGTATCGGTGACCGACAGCTTACGGGTGTTGCGGATCAACAGCCTGGCACCCAGCGAGTCCTCCAGCGCTGCCATCCGGCGGCTGACGTACTGCTTGGAGAGCATCAGCTGCTCGGCGGCGGCGGTAAAGCTGCCGGAGGCGATCACCACCAGATAAATCCTCAGATCGTCAATCTGCATATTGTCCACTTATTTGTGACAGTGATTGCCTTTACAGGCCATTGTTGAGCAAATGAGTTTACTTGTAATCTGGGTTCATCGGAAGGGCAACCGCTCTCCAGAAACCTACACTGAGATTACCGGAGCAGATCATGATCGAACAAAGACTGTCAGAACAACGCGGAGTGGGCGACCACGGTTGGTTGAACTCGCATCATACTTTTTCGTTTGCTAACTACTGGGATCCAAAACAGGTTGGCTTCTCGGATCTGCTGGTGATCAATGACGACCGGGTAGCGAAAGCCCGCGGATTTGGTGCCCATCCGCACAGCAATATGGAGATTATTTCCTATGTGCTGGAAGGTTCGCTGGAGCATAAAGATTCAATGGGTACCGGCTCGGTGATTGTCCCTGGCGATGTGCAGTTGATGAGTGCCGGTAGCGGCGTCACGCACAGCGAGTTTAACCACTCGTCCACTGAAGGCGTGCATTTCCTGCAAATCTGGATTGTGCCGGCAGAGAAAAATACCCCGCCGGGCTACCAGCAGGTGTCGGTCAGTGACGCTGAGAAACGCGGCAATTTGCGGCTGATTGTCTCCCCGGATGGCGAAGATAACGCGCTGACCGTGCGTCAGGACATGAAGATTTACGCCGGTCTGTTTAACGGTGACGAGCAGCAAACCTTCACCCTGAATGCCGATCGCTATGCCTATATTCAGCTGGCACGCGGCAGCCTGACGGTAAACGGCATTCGCTTTAAAGCCGGTGATGGTGCCCGGGTGCGTAATGAAACCACGCTGACCTTCAGTGACGGTGATGACGCGGAAGTGTTGTTATTCGACCTGCGGCCGGTGGAAGTGAATCACCAGACGCGTTAATTCGAGGTGAAAAAACAACGGCCACCCGCAAGGTGGCCGTTTTTCGTGCTGGCGCGCAAAATTAATGGCTTTGCAGGAAGGCCAGCAAATCTTCGTTAAGACGATCCTGATGGGTGACGGCAAAACCGTGCGGCGCATTGTCATACACTTTCAGCGCGGCACCGGGGATCATCGCCGCAGCGACTTTGCCGGTGGTCTCGAACGGCACCACCTGATCGTTACTGCCGTGGATCACCAGCGTTGGCACGGTAATTTTCTGCACATCGCCGCGGAAATCCGTTTCTGAGAAGGCGGTAACGCAGTCGATGGTGCCTTTCAGCGACGCCAGCAGCGCAATGTTCAGGGTCTGCGTCAGTGCGCCCGCGGAGACGGTCTGCCCGGCGTTAGTGCCGTAGAAAGGCACGGCAAAATCACTGATAAACTGCGCGCGATCCTGACGCAGGCCCGCTTTGATGCCGCTGAATACCGACAGATCCACCCCTTCAGGATAGTCATCGGCCTTGCCAAAGATCGGCGTCACCGCGCCCAGCAGCACCAGCCCGGCAATGCGATCGCTGCCGTAAGTGCCGAGATAACGCGCCACGTCGCCGCCGCCCATCGAGAAGCCCACCAGCGTCACGTCGCTCAGATCAAGCTGCACGATCAGTTCGTTGATATCAGAGGCAAAGGTATCGTAATCGTAGCCGGTCCACGGCTGATCGGAGCGGCCAAAGCCACGGCGATCGAAGGCAATGCCACGGTAGCCTCGTTCCGCCAGGAAGTTCATCTGGCTGTCCCACATATCCGCATCCAACGGCCAGCCATGACTGAACAGCACCGGTTTGCCGGTGCCCCAGTCTTTGTAATAGATCGCTGTGCCGTCGGAGGTTTTAATCGTGCTCATGGTGTTTATCCTGTCGTTGAGTGAAACGGTGATAACGGGCCCCGGTCAGACCGGAGCGACCAGATAGCGAACTTCAGGCTGGCTGTCTCCCTGATGGAAGGCCAGCACCCGGTTTTGAATTTTGCTGTCGTTAATGGTGTAACGTTCCTTTTGCCGCAGGTGCTCCATCCAGGAGCCGACGACAAAGGTTTCGACAAAAATACCGGGGCGCAAAATGTCTTCGTACAGACACCAGTTGATCGCACCGCCGCGCCGTCTTACCCGGCGCATCTCCTGAATACAGACCGTGAAGCTGTGGGCCTGGTCGCTGGCGATCAGGTATTCATAGCTGACCATCACCGGCCCGCGATCGTGACGGACATCGGGCAGGGTGCCGTTTTCATCGCGGGCGATGCTGTCGAGATTCAGATCGGGGTCCTGATCCAGCCGCCAGCGCAACACGGTGGCGCTGGCGAGGATCATCCCGGCGGTGGCAATACACAGCGAGGCCGGAATGCCATAGTGGGACGCCAGCTGCCCCCAGATGGCGCTGCCGGCGGTCATTGATCCAAAGAACACCGTCAGGTACACCGCCAGCGCGCGGGCTTTTACCCATCTGGCGGCGCTGCGCTGTGCGCCAAGATTGAGGGTAGACAGCACCGCAATCCAGGCAAAACCGGTGAAGAATTCAAAGGCGTTCAGCAGCCAGAAATGACGCACCCAGGCCAGCGCCAGCATAGTGAGGGCAAACATCAGGCTGGCCAGTACCATCAGCCGGTCGGCACTGAAACGTTTGCGCATCCACGGCAGGAGCAGCGCGCCGCAAATCGCCCCGACGCCAATAAACGCCAGCATGATGCCGTAACCGCCCGGCCCCAGCCCCAGCTCACGGCGGGCGACCAGCGGCAGCAATGCCCAGCCCGCGCTGCCGAAAACAAAGAAGGCGACGGTGCGCACCAGCACATTTCGCAACACCGGCGCGGCATGGACGTAACGCAGACCGGCGCGGACCGCAGAAAAAAAATGCTCGGGCGGCAGGCGCTGCACGGTCGGCTCGGCTTTCCAGCGATACAGCACCAGCGCGACCCCCAGCACCGACAGCGCATTGAGCATAAACACCATCCACGGGCCCACGAAGGAGAGGATCAACCCGCCCAGCGCCGGGCCGATGGCGCGACTGATATTGATACCGAGGGAGTTAAGGGCAATGGCAGGACCCAGCGACGGCTTGTCGACCAGATCCGGCACGATGGCCTGAAACGGCGGCGAGCTCATTGCCGCACCGGCGCTGAGGAAGAACGCCGCCACCAGCAGCACCAGCGGCGTGACGTGGCCGGTAAACGACAGCACCGTCAGGATCGCCGCGGCGATAAATACCCACAGTTGCGAAAACAGCAGGTATTTGCGCCGGTCGACGATATCGGCCAGCACCCCCGACGGCAGCGCAAACAGGAACATTGGCAGGCTGCTGGCCGCCTGCACCATTGCCACCGACAGCGGATCGGCACTCAGGGTCAGCATCGTCCAGTTCACCCCCACATCGTTCATCCATGAACCGATGTTGGAGACGACGGTGGCCAGCCACAGCATGCGGAACACCGGCAGCCGTAAAGGCTGCCAGGGCGAAACGCTCACCGCCGGCAGGTCTTCAGGCAGCGGCGTGCTGGCACTGTGAATATCATTTACCTGCGCCATGCGGGTACCTCAGACGGTGGAGTCGTGGCGTTATTCATCGGCTCAGAACGCAAAGCAGCTGCAACCCAGCGCGCCCCAGAAAGCGGTATCTTCGGACACCGGCACGTTGGCGCCGCGCGCCGCATCATGCTGGTGGCTGTGGACGCCGCACGGACCGCTGCAATGGTGCACCGACGGCATCATCCCAACCCGGGAGGCGGCCTGCGGTGGTGCGCTGCGATAATGGCCCGGCACCTTCACCACCGGCGACCAGTCTGGCAGCACCGGAATGGACGGTGGTGCCTCGGCGCCAAAGGTCCCGGCGGCATAGACCACGTTGCCATCGACCACGGTTAACACCGATTCAATGCCTTTAATCTCTTCTTCCGGCACGCTGAAGAAGTCTTTGCTCAGCACCGCCATATCGGCCAGCTGTCCGACCTTGATCTGGCCTTTTTTCCCCTGCTCGCTGGAGAACCAGGCACTGCCCTGGGTCCACAGCATCAGCGCGGTTTCGCGATCCAGACGCGCGCTGGCCTCATACATTTGCATTCCGCCGACGGTGCGCCCGGAGACCAGCCAGTACAGCGCGGTCCACGGGTTGTAGCTGGCGACGCGGGTGGCGTCGGTGCCGAGACCCACCGGCACCTCAGTGTCGAGCATGCGCGCCACGGGCGGCGTGTGGCGGGTGGCTTCAATGCCGTAGCGCTCGGCAAAGTATTCCCCCTGGAACGCCATGCGGTGCTGCACCGCGATCCCACCGCCCAATTCCTTGATGCGGTCGATATTCTTCTGGGTGACGGTTTCCGCATGGTCAAAGAACCAGTGCAGGCCGTTGAACGGAATGTCGCGGTTCACTTTCTCAAACACGTCCAGCATCCGGCTGATGGATTCGTCATAGGTGGCATGCAGGCGGAACGGCCAGCGATGCTCGACCAGATGGCGCACCACGCGTTCCAGCTCGTCTTCCATGCCGGGCGCTAAATCCGGTCGCGGCTCCAGAAAATCTTCAAAGTCTGCCGCCGAGAACACCAGCATTTCGCCGGCGCCGTTATGGCGGAAGTAGTCGCTGCCCTGGCCGGGTGACAGCATGTCGGTCCACTTTTCAAAGTCCTCGAGTTCATGGCCCGGTCGCTGGGTAAACAGGTTGTAGGCGATGCGCAGCGTCATCTGCTTTTTCTCGTGCAGCTCGGCGATCACCTGGTAGTCTTCGGGGTAATTCTGGAAGCCGCCGCCGGCGTCGATGGCGCTGGTCAGGCCAAGGCGGTTGAGTTCGCGCATAAACTGACGCGTCGAGTTGACCTGCTGTTCCAGCGGCAGCGTCGGCCCTTTTGCCAGCGTGGCATAGAGGATCATCGCATTTGGCCGGGCAATCAGCATGCCGGTCGGGTTGCCGTTGCCGTCACGCTGGATTTCGCCGCCCGGTGGATTCGGCGTGTCTTTGGTGTAGCCGACCACGTTCAGCGCAGCGCGGTTGAGCAGGGCGCGATCGTAAAGGTGCAGGACAAACACCGGCGTGTCGGGCGCGGCTTCATTGATTTCGTCCAGCGTCGGCATCCGACGCTCGGCAAACTGGAATTCGGTCCAGCCTCCCACTACCCGCACCCACTGCGGAGACGGGGTGCGCAGCGCCTGCTCCTTCAGCATCCGCAGCGCATCGGCTAATGAAGGCACCCCTTCCCAGCGTAACTCCAGGTTGTAATTCAGGCCTCCACGGATCAAATGCAGGTGGGAGTCATTCAGGCCGGGCACCGCCGTGTGGCCTTTAAGGTCGATCACTTTGGTGGCGTCATCGTGGTACTGCATGACCTCGGCCACCGTGCCCACCTGCAAAAATTTACCCTGTGAAATCGCGACGGCTTCCGCAAAGGGCTGTTGACGATCAACGGTGTGGAACTTGCCGTTGGTGAAAATAAGATCGGCTTTAGCGGGCGTGACCATGGATCCTCCTGACGTGAGATGTCCGCACCGCCCGGCGCAGGCGGCAGTACGGAAAAGGGGAGCTGGGTGCCGGACAGCAGGGCACCAACGTTGAAGAAGTATGGTGAGGAGTTTGGCCGATCGTCTAGTTATACGAAGGGATAACTATACGTCCGTATAGTTATACGCAGAGATAATAGTGACGATGATTTAATCGCCTTAGACTGCGGGCTGACAGTGATTTTTCGCTAGCTTAATTCGCTTTTCAACCTCAATGGGTGACCACAATGACTAACGCTAAACTTGAAGTTTTGACGCCCCATAACAGCCAGATGATTTTCATCGACCAGCAGCCGCAGATGGCCTTTGGCGTCCAGTCAATTGACCGTCAGGTGCTGAAAAACAATACCGTGGCGCTGGCGAAAGCGGCAAAAGTCTTCAACATTCCCACCATTATCACCACGGTAGAAACCGATAGCTTCTCCGGCCATACCTATCCCGAGCTGCTGGACGTGTTCCCTGGGCTGGATATCCTCGAACGCACCTCAATGAACTCCTGGGATGACCAGAAAGTGCGTGATGCGCTGGCCGCCAACGGTAAAAAGAAGGTGGTGGTTTCCGGCCTGTGGACCGAAGTGTGCAACAACAGTTTTGCCCTCTGCGCGATGCTGGAAGGGGACTATGAGATTTATATGGTGGCCGATGCGTCCGGTGGCACCACCAAAGAAGCGCATGACTTTGCCATGCAGCGCATGATCCAGGCGGGCGTGGTGCCGGTCACCTGGCAGCAGGTGATGCTGGAGTGGCAGCGTGACTGGGCGCATCGCGATACCTATGACGCGGTGATGAACATTGCTAAAGAGCATTCGGGTGCTTACGGCATCGGCGTGGATTACGCCTATACCATGGTGCACAAAGCCCCTTCCCGTCAGAAGAGTGAGCACCGCACGCTGGCACCGGTGCCTGCGCGCTGATCCGGGTCGACGCTCCCGGACCGGGATAAAACGCCCTGAGCCGCTTTCCCTGACTCGCCCGCGCCATGTAAAAGGATATCCGGATGCGTTCACGGCCCATTGTTATTGTGGATGACGAACCCTCGGTCCGCAGTGGGCTGAGTAACTTATTGCAATCAGAAGGTTACTGCACGCTGGCCTTTGAGTCGGCAGAGGCTTTGCTGGCGGATCGCATCGCGCTGCGCGAGGCGGCGCTGTTTATCATTGATGTGCGGCTGCAGGGGATGAGTGGCGTTGAGCTGTTCAGCGAGCTGAGCCGTCGGCTGGCGGCACCGCCTGCCATTCTTATCTCGGGCGACGGGGACGAGAGCATGCTGTGGGTGGCGATTGAGTTGGGCGCGCTTGCTTTTTTGCCCAAACCCATCGAGATTGATACGTTGTTCACTCACATCCGCCAGCTGTTATCGCCAGGAGAAGCGCCGTCATGAGCCTGTCACCCGCCGCACTGCAGTTGGTCGGCGAAGAGGGATTTTCGCTGCCGGAAGATCTGACCCTCAGTCCGCTGGCTCAGGAAAGTCAGCGGGCCTGGTATCTCTGCCGCAGTACGGCCGACAGCTTTATTATTGCCACCGCCGCCAGCGAAGACGCCACCTTTCAGGTGACGCCACTGCTGAAAAATGAGTACGCGCTGCGTGAGCAACTCAGCGAACGCTGGGCGATCCGGCCGCTGGCGCAAAGCCATTTCCATGGCCGTTACGCGCTGATTTATGACCTCTTTTCCCATCGCACGCTGGCAGACTTTCTTAGCCTGACGCCGCAAACACTGCCCGACTTCCTCACCAGCGCCATCCGGCTTTGCGCGCCGTTAGGCCAGATGCATCAGCAGGGGCTGGTTCACGGTGACATCAAGCCCGCCAACTTCTTTCTCACCGAAGACGGCGCGTTTCGGTTAGGCGGATTCGGACTGGCTTCGCTGACGTCAACGGCGCCGTTACCGCCAGGATTCGCGGCATCCGGCGGCACGCTGGCGTATATGTCGCCAGAGCATACTCGCCGCACCGCGCAGCAGGTGACGCCATTAAGCGATCTCTACAGCTTCGGCATGGTGCTGTACGCGCTGCTGACCGGGAAGCTGCCTTTCGGCAACGCCGACGGCGGCCATGCCGAATGGGTTCATCATCATGTCGCCTCCGAGCCGCATCCGCCGCACCTGATGCGCAGCGATGTCCCGCCGGTGCTGTCTGCCATCCTCTTAAAGCTGCTGGAAAAATCCCCGCAGCAGCGTTATCAGACGGTGGAGGGGGTGCAGGCCGATTTGCAGCGCTGCCTGGCGACTCTGACGCCCGACGGCCAGATTGCGCCTTTTACCCCAGGCTTGCAGGATACCCAGCGCAACGGGTTTGCCTGCGGAACCCTCAATAACGAACACCCTCAGACTGACCAGCTGCTGGCGCAGTTCGATGAAGTGATGCACAGCGGCCGATCCGCGCTGACGGCGATCGTGGGTGCAGCGGGCAGCGGAAAGTCCGCGCTGCTGGCCTCCGGCGTGAAAAAATTACAGCAAAAGCCGCTGCTGTTAACGGTGGTGACAGCCGATCGCTACGCGCCGCGGCGGCCTTATGCGGTCTTTACCGCCGCGTTTCGGATGGTGGTGCTGAATCTGCTGGGACTGTCGGCGGAAGAGGTTGCCCGCTGGCGATCGCACCTGGTCCGGCTGCTGGGCGATTATGTCGGGCTGGCGATCGATTTTGTGCCTGAACTTGGGGTGTTGTTGCAACAGAAGGCGCAAGCGCCTGACGATGTCGAGTCGCCCGATGCCCGACACCGTTTTACCCATATGGTCTGTCGCCTGGTCAACGCCTTCGCCCGGCCGGGCAGGCCGCTGGTGATGCTGATCGACGATATTCACTGGGTCGATCGGGCCAGCCTGCAGCTGCTGCAAAACCTGCTGGAAATGAGTGAAGATGCGCCGTTGATGCTGGTGATCGCCCATCACGATCTGGCTTCGCTGCCCAGTACGCAGATCGGCCAGCAGCTGACGGCGCTTCAGCGTTCAGCGGGCCGATCGGTGGAGATCGCCCCTCAGCCCCTGTCGGTAAACGCGGTCGCGCTGTGGCTGGCGGACATCTTCCATGACCGTCCGGCGGCAACAGAGGAACTGGCGCAGCTGATCCACGAGAAAACCGCCGGTAATCCGCTCGCTACCCAGGCGTTTTTCCGTCAGGCGGTGCAGGATGGCCTCATCCACCACGGCCGCACGCCGCAGAAATGGGGTTACGATCGCCAAGGCCTGCGCGCCTGCCGGTACAGGGAACATGCCGCCCCTGTGTTACCGCCGCTGGAATCGGTGTCGGTTACCCGCCGGACGCTGCTGGAAGAGACCGAGTGGGCGTTTCTTCAGGGCAATCTTGCCGTGGCGCGGGCGCATTGCGAACAGTTGCTGGCAGCACCGGGCAACATCACCGATAAAGCGATCGCCGCCTGTTGGCTGGCGGAAATACATATGCGCCAGTCTGACAACAGCCTGGCGCTGGAAACCGCCATTGGCTGGCTGGCGGTATTTGGCATCCAGCTGAACCGCCATCCCGACAAGGCCGAATGTGATGCCGCGAGGATTTTGCTGAAGGCGGATGTCGGCATCAATCCTTACACCCGCTTCCGCTCGCTGCCGCTGATGGCCAGCCGTGAGAGCCAGGCGATCATCAACCTGATGGCCAGCGCCAGCATGTTTGCGGCGTTTTGCAATCCGCGACTGCACTTTATGATCGTCTGCAAAATGCTGCACCTGACCCTGGACCAGGGGATCAGCGGGGCCTCGACCTTTGCGCTGTCCTGGTATGGCGTGCTGTGCGGCAGCCATTACGACGAGTACAGCCGCGGCTATGCCAGTGCGCTGCTGGCGCGGGAGCTGGTTTATCACCACGATTTTACCCGCTATAAGGCCCGCACCCTGATGCCGCTGGATCAGGTCAGCGTCTGGACCATGCCGTTGGCCTATGCCATTGAGCGCGCGAAGGAAACCTTCAACGTGGCGGTGGCCAATGGCGATCGCACCTCTGCCTGTCTGGCGTTACGCCATCAAACCATGAACTATCTGGCGCGAGGCGATCACCTGGAAGGCGTGCTAACCACCATTGAACGCGGCCTGGCCTATGTGCGCAAGGCGCAGTATCAGGATGTGGAATGCGTGCTGCAGATGCAGCGCGACTTCGTGTTATTCCTGCGTGATGGCTCGCGAAGCGAGATGTCAGGCGAGCATTTTGTCGCGGGCGGACTGCGACTGGCCGGCAGCGGTATCGCCACGCAGCCGTTATTTTTGATGCAGTTCTGGCACTGGCTATATCGCGGTATGGCGCATTTTTTCTCGGGCGAATACCGCCATGCGGAACGTTGCCTGGCACAGGCGGCGCGCTTTACCGATTCAATCCCCGGGCATATTCATATGCTCGACTTTCATCTTTACAGCGCGCTGTCGTTGACCCTGCAGCTGGAACCGGCGACCTTCACTGCCGATAAGCAGCAACAGGTGGCGGCGCATTTTGAAAAAATCGCCACCTGGGCCACCGAAAATGCCAAAACGTTTGCCGATAAACAGGCGTTGCTGCGGGCCGAAATCCTGCGGTTGGAAGGCCATAACAGTGCCGCCGCTGAGCATTATGAACAGGCCATCGCCTTATCCCGCAGCGGCCACTTTGAGCACATTAACGGCGTGGCGCATGAGCTGGCCGCCCGCTTTGCCAGCGCGCGCGGATTATCGGTGGCGGCAGAGGCTTACCTGAAGGGCGCGATCAAGGCCTGGCAACGCTGGGGAGCCGACGCCAAAGTCCGGCAGCTGGGATCCCGCCATGCTTATCTGGCACCGGCCGCCCGGCATTCGCCTTTCAATACCGTCAGCTTCGATCAGAATGAAGCGGTCAGCGATCTGCAGAGTGTGATCGCCGCGATGCGCGCGCTGACCGAAGAGATCAACCTGGATCGCTTGATCAATACCCTGATGATGATGTTACTGGAGCGGGCCGGTGCGCAGCGGTGCCTGCTGATCCGCTTACTGGAAGGGCAGGTTCTCGAAATCGAAGCGATGGCCACCGCCACGGCCGATGGCACCCGGGTGAAAATTGTGCAGGTCACCCCGACCTCAACGGATTTGCCGCTGTCGGTTTTATCGGCGGTGATCCGCACCGGCCAGGAGATCCGCACCGGCAAACCGGAGGTCTTCAGCCCGTTCAGCCAGGATCCCTATCTGGTGGCGTCTGGCGCGGCGGTGATGTGCGTACCGATGTTTAAGCAGGCGCGGATGGTCGGCGTGCTGTACCTGGAAAACCGGCTGATGCCGGAGGTGTTTACCGCGGAACACTCCCGAATCGTGGCGATTTTGGGCGCGCAGGCGGCGATTTCACTGGAAACCACCCGCCTCTACAGTGAGCTGCTGGAAGAGAACATTCAGCGACGCCGCGTCGAGAAACAGCTGCGATCCAGCCAAACCTCGCTGATGCTCGGGGAGAAGATCAGCCATACCGGCACCTGGCACTGGTATCTGGAGCAGGACATGATGGAGATTTCGGATGAATACCGGCTGATCCTCGGGCTGCCTGAACAGCAAAAGAGCCTGTCGATGGCCAACTTTTTAACCCGCGTCCATCCTGACGATCGCCAGTGTATCAGCGAGCTGGTGAGCGACAGCGTGGGTAACGGCATCATCATGCAGGCGGAGTTTCGCGTGCTCAGGCCGAATGGCGAGTGTCGCTATATCAAAGGGATTGGCGAGCCGGTCGACAGCGGCGCGGAGGTGAAAGAGTATTTCGGCACCATCAGCGATATCACCGCGCAGCGGCTGTCGGAAGATGCTGCGCGCATGGCGCAGGCCGATCTCGCCAGGGTTTCCCGCGCCACCACCGTCGGGCAGCTGACTTCCTCCATCGCTCATGAAATCAACCAGCCGCTGATGTCGATTGTGGCGAATGCGGGTGCCAGCCTGCGCTGGCTTAAACGTGACCCGATCCACCTCGAAAATGCCTGTTCCAGCCTGCAGGAGATCATCAACGAAGGGAAACGGGCGGGCGATATTATCCGTGGCCTGCAATCGCTGACCCGCAATCATGCCGCTGAATTTGGCCGGGCGAATCTGCACCTGATTGCCCGCGATATCCTGTCGCTGTCCCGGATGGAGCTGGAGAGGCGCTGGATTGGCCTTGAGCTTAAGCTGCGCGCCAGCAATGACGCGGTGTACTGCGACCGCGTGCAGATCCAGCAGCTGTTGTTAAATCTGGTGCTGAATGCCATCGAAGCGATGGATGAAACCCAGCAGCGGGCGCATCTGCTGACGCTGTCGTCGTCCAATCCAACGCCCGGGCTGATCCGCTTTGAGGTGTCCGATACCGGCACCGGCCTGCCTGAACCGGTGATCAAACGCATCTTTGACTCGTTCTACACCACCAAGAAAGAGGGCATGGGCATGGGACTGACCATCAGTGATGAGATCATTAAAAAGCATCGGGGCGAGTTGCGGGCTGAAAATCGGGAAGGCGGCGGCAGTATTTTCTGGTTTACGCTGCCGACCGAACCGCCAGCGTAGGGGATAAGCCGGGGCTGCTAGCGGCCCCGGGTTTTTTCGATATTGAGCCGTTCCGCCGCCCGCACCAAATCGGAAAGGGAACGCACCTGCATTTTCTCCATCACCCGGCGTTTGTGCACCTTCGCGGTGATTTCGCTGATCCCCATTTCGGCGGCGATTTGCTTATTCTGTAAGCCGCCAATAGCCAGCAACATCACTTCCCCTTCACGCGGCGTCAGCGAATGATGCCGCGCGGTCAGCTCCAGCTTTTGCTGCGAGGAAGCCATACCGTCTTCGGAAATCCTCAGCGCTTCTTCCACCGCCTGCAACAGTCGCTCGGGATCGACCGGCTTGGTCAGGAACTCGAAGGCGCCGGCTTTCATTGCCCGGACGGTCACCGGAATGGTGCCAAACCCGGTCAGAAAGATGGTGGGAATGGAATAGCCTCGTTCCATCAGCGCGCTGGCCACGCCGAATCCGTCGGTGCCCGGCATATTAATATCGACAATCAGGCAGCAGGGGGACGGGTAAAAGGGATGCGCCAGAAAGGCGTCCGGGGACGAAAAGGCCGCCACGTCATAATTTTGTGAGCTGAGTAGGTTGGTCAGCGCGGTGGTCACAGACTCATCATCATCAACAACATAAACTATGTGGTTCATAACGTTTCTCTTCTTAAGGGAACCCTCACTGACCCCTGACCACGGACATAAGCCTGCGATCAACGGAAGTATAGAATCAGTTAAGAAATCGTCAGGGCTTGGGCAGGAGCAAGGCTGGATAATAGCATAATAATTATTATTATCATCGTTTTAGCCCGCTAATAAGAATAACGCCACAAGCCGATGATTAGCCTCGCAATGCCGTCGGCAAGCTGCCCACATTTTCCCGCTATTCCGCGCCGTTTAACCCCTGCAAAGGCCGGCGAAATTTGACTCGCCTCACAGTTCGCTACTGAAACCCATTAAAAATCTTGCCTGTTCGCCGCTGAAATGACATTGATAGCGGCCACAGGATTGTTACTGTTTACAGGCAAAACCTCAGGCACGGCGTCTTCCCCAAGACGCCGTGCCTGAGGTTTTTTTTTGCTCATTTTTCACAGGCGCGTTCAGGAGACAGGGTATGCAATACCAGCAGCTGGCAGATGAAATCATCGACTGTGTCGGTGGCAAGAACAATATTCACAGCGTGATGCATTGTGCGACCCGTCTGCGTTTCAAGCTGAAAGACAGCCGCAAGGCCAATACGGCGGCCCTGAAGCAGAACCCTGGGGTGATCATGGTGGTCGAGAGCGGCGGCCAGTATCAGGTGGTGATTGGCAATAATGTCGGCGAGGTCTATCGCCTGTTAGGTACCGAGAACGGGCCGACAGACGGTGAGAACGCCAGTAAAGAGAACCTGTTCGCCCGCTTTATCGACCTGGTGTCCGGCATTTTTACCCCGTTTATCGGCGTGATGATCGCCACGGGGATCATCAAGGGCCTGCTGGCGTTGATGCTGGTGTTGGGCGTGATGCATCAGGAGAGCGGCAGTTACAAAGTGCTGTTTGTTGCCAGCGATGGCCTGTTCTTCTTCCTGCCGATCCTGCTGGGCTTTAGCGCCGGGAAAAAATTTGGCGGCAATCCGTTTATCAGCATGGCCATCGCCGCCGCGCTGGTGCATCCGCAAATCATGGCGGTGGTGGAAAGCCAGAAGCTGGGGCAGTCGCTTAACTTCTTCGGCATCCCGCTTGAGATCCTCAATTACAGCTACTCGGTGATCCCGATTATCTTTGCCGCCTGGGTGGCCAGCCTGATTGAGCGGGTGGTGCATCCACGATCGCCGTCTGCGGTGCGCAACTTTACCACCCCGCTGATTTGCCTGTTGTTGGCGGTGCCGCTGACCTTTCTGATCATTGGCCCCGCCGCCACCTGGCTGAGCCGCTGGCTGGCGGAAGGCTATGTCTGGATTTACAGCCTCAGCCCAACGGTGGCTGGCGCGTTTATGGGGGCTATCTGGCAAATCTGCGTGATTTTCGGCCTGCACTGGGGATTGGTGCCGGTGATGCTGAACAATCTTGCCACCTTCGGCCAGGACACGCTGGTGCCACTGCTGCTGCCTGCGGTGATGGGGCAGGCGGGCGCCACGCTTGGCGTGATGCTGAAAACGCGCGATATCAAGCTGAAAGCGATTGCCGGATCTGCCTTCACCGCCAGCATTTTCGGTATCACCGAACCGGCGGTGTATGGCGTGACCTTACCGCATCGCCGTCCGTTTATCTTTGGCTGCATCGGCGGGGCACTGGGCGCCGCCATCCTCGGCTATTTCCATACCACCATCTACTCCTTCGGCTTTGCCAGCATCTTCACCTTCCTGCAAATCGTGCCGCCAACCGGCATCGATGCCAGCGTGTGGGCCGCCTTTGTCGGCTCTGCGGTGGCGCTGATTTTTGCCGCCGTAACCACCTACGGTTTCGGCTTATCTGCCGTACCGGTTGAGGTGCCCGTTGAGCCGCCGGTTGAGAAAGCCTCCTCGCGCAGGCAAGCGGTAGTCAGCCCGATCAGCGGTGAAACGCTGCCGCTGGAGCAGGTTCAGGACGCCACCTTTGCCAGCGGGCTGTTGGGCAAAGGGGTAGCGATTGTTCCACAACAGGGGCGCGTGCTGTCGCCGGTCAACGGCATCGTGTCATCAATGTTCCGCACCGGCCACGCGGTTGGGCTGACCTCCGACGACGGGGCCGAAGTGCTGATCCACGTGGGACTGGATACCGTCAAACTCGACGGACAGTTTTTCTTCCCGCGCGTCAGCAACGATCAGCCGGTCAGGGTCGGCGATCTGCTGCTGGAATTTGATTTAGAGGCGATTAAAGCGGCGGGTTACGACCTGACCACGCCGGTGCTGGTCAGCAACAGCGATGACTACATCGACGTACTTATCCTCAGCGACGGCGCGATATCTGCAGGTGCGCCGTTACTGACCATATTGAACTAACAGGAGATTCACCATGAACAGACGTTTTCCGGATAATTTCTTATGGGGCGGCGCGGTCGCGGCCAATCAGGTTGAAGGGGCGTATCAGCAGGGCGGCAAAGGGCTGTCGACCTCGGATCTGCAACCCAACGGCATTTTTGGCGGGCGAGTGGAACGCGTGCCGGGGGATGCTGGCATCAAGGACGTGGCGATCGACTTCTACCACCGTTTCCCGGAGGACATCAAGCTGTTCGCCGAGATGGGCTTCACCGTGCTGCGCACCTCGATTGCCTGGACGCGCATCTTCCCGCAGGGCGATGAACAGTCGCCGAATGAAGAAGGGCTGGCGTTTTACGATCGCCTGTTCGATGAGATGGCCAAATACCAGATTACGCCGCTGGTGACCCTGTCTCATTACGAAATGCCGGTGGGATTGGTCGAGCAATACGGTGGCTGGGGAAGCCGGACCACCATCGATTGTTTCGAGCGTTATGCCCGGGCGGTGTTCAGCCGTTATCAGCACAAGGTGAAGCACTGGCTGACCTTCAATGAAATCAATATGTCGCTTCACGCGCCCTACACCGGCGTGGGTCTGGCTGAAGAGAGCAGCGAGGCGGAAATTTATCAGGCCATCCATCATCAGCTGGTGGCCAGCGCCCGCGCGGTAAAGGCGTGCCATCAGATCGTCAAGGACGGGAAAATCGGCAATATGCTGCTGGGCGGATTACTTTACCCACTCAGCTGTCGCCCGGCAGACGTGATGGAAACCCTGCAGCAGAACCGCGAATGGCTGTTCTTCGGTGATGTGCAGGTGCGCGGCTACTATCCGGCCTATATGCGCCGTTTCTTTGCCGACCGCAATATCACGCTGGAGGTGAGCGAGCAGGATAAGCAGGACCTGCAACACACCATCGATTACATCTCCTTCAGCTACTATATGACCGGCTGCGTCACCACCAATGAAGAAGAGAATCAGAAGGCGCGCGGCAATATTCTCTCAATGGTGCCGAACCCACATCTTGCCAGTTCCGACTGGGGCTGGCAGATCGATCCGGAAGGCCTGCGCATTCTGATGAATATGCTGTACGACCGTTACCAGAAGCCGCTGTTTATTGTTGAAAATGGCCTGGGCGCGAAAGATAAGGTCGAAGCCGACGGCAGCATTCAGGATGATTACCGCATTCAGTATCTGAACGATCATTTAGTGCAGGTGCGCGAAGCGATTGAAGATGGCGTGGAAGTGATGGGCTATACCTGCTGGGGACCGATTGATCTGGTCAGCGCCTCGAAAGCGGAGTTCTCCAAACGCTATGGCTTTATCTATGTCGATCGTGATGACCAGGGAAAAGGAACGCTGGCCAGGTCCCGTAAGCAGAGCTTTTACTGGTATCAACAGGTGATCCGCAGCCACGGTGAGTCACTGAAATAACCGCTCGCCGGGCGGTTTCCGCCCGGCGTTACGCCTCGTCTGCGTCCTCCGCTAACGCCAGCGTTTCCTTACGCACCCGCTCGATATGAATGGTCAGGAACATGCGTTCTTCACAGGAGAGCGTGTAGTGATGTTTTTGCTGAATATGCTGGTCAATTTTTTGCGCGCACTGGTAGGAGAGCGGATATTTATCGCGCACCACATCATGCAACGACTCATCGTCACTCCACACGCCGCGTTTGCCGAGCATGCGCTGGGCGAAGAACTTCAGATGGTTAACAAAGCGGTTATAGCTCAGGCTGTCGATGCGGTAATCCAGCTGGAGCCGGTACTTCACGATATGCAGGATCTCCTGCATAAACTGGGTGATATGCGACACATCGGACATATCGCTGCCCAGCTGGGCGTTGACCAGATGCAGGGCAATAAACCCGGCTTCATCCTCCGGTAGCGTTACGCCCAGCCGTTTTTCAATCAGCTCAAGGGCGTTCAGGCCCAGCGCGAACTCTTTAGGGTACAGCGTTTTGATTTCCCACTTCAGCACATTGCGGATTGGCAGGTTTTGCCGGTGCCGCTCCAGCGCAAAGTGGCAGTGATCGCTGAGGGCAATCGACAGGCTCTCATGTAAGGGCGTGCCCAGCTCGCGGCGGGCTTCGGCGATAATCAGCTCGGTGGTGGTGATCACCTCCAGCGGGATTTCCGACAGCAGTTCGCTCAGACGGGCGGTCAGCGCATCGCTTTGCAGCGCGAACACTTTTTCAATCAGGCCGGCATCCAGCTCATCGCCGACGCGTTTTTGAAAGGCTAAACCGCGTCCCATCACCACCTGTTCGTGGCCGTTGTCCGCCAGGATAATCGCCACATTATTATTAAGGATTTTTGCGATCTTCATTTATCCGCCCTGAAAATAAAAAAACCTGGCCCACCGGGAGAACGGTGTGCCAGGTTTTGCCTGTGCTATGCACAGTAACAATCATGCGCCATGATTAACGGCGGGTGCGGATACCGCAATCACTTGATCCGTGAAATGTGATGCATATCCGCTAAAAAACTGACCAAAGTTTAGTAAATATTTGTGCATATCAGTGCAGTAGTGCGTAAGCCTGGTTAGCATGAAGGAAGTTGTAACGTGAGTTCAGGATAAAGAGAGGCGTTAACGTGGGGAAAGTCATGGCGGACAAGTGGCAGTTGTGGATAGCAGGCGCCTGTTTAACGGTAGTTACAGGAATGGCACACGCCGATTCGCTGGATGCGCAGCGCGGTCGTTATTTGCAGATTAAGCAGGCGTGGGACAGCAATCAAATGGATACGGTGGCGCAGCTGATGCCCACGTTACGTGACTATCCTCTTTATCCTTATCTTGAATACCGTGAGCTGGCTCAGCACCTGGATCAGGAAACCGGGCTGGCAGTGAATGCCTTTATTAAGCAGTATCCGACCTTACCGCCGGTACGCTCCTTACCTTCCCGCTTTGTTAATGAACTGGCCCGTCGTGAAGACTGGCGCGGTTTGCTGGTGTTCAGCCCGGAAGAGCCGAAGCCGGTGTCCGCGCGCTGTAACTGGTATTACGCCAAATGGGCGACCGGGCAGCAGCAGGTCGCCTGGGATGGCGCGAAAGCCATCTGGCTGCGCGGCACGTCTCTGCCAGCAACCTGCGATAAGCTGTTCAGCGTCTGGCAGGCTGCAGGTCAGCAAACGCCCATTACCACCCTTGAGCGTATGCGTCTGGCGATGAAGGAAGGCAATACCAACCTGGTCAATTTCCTCGCGAAACAGCTGCCGGAAGATTATCAGACCATGGCCAACGCGGTAATGGATCTGCAGAACAACCCTCAAACGGTGGTGACCTTTGCCCGCGCCGTGGGCCCGACCGATTTCACCCGTCAGGCGACCTCACTGGCGTTTGCGCGCGTGGCGCGTGAAGACGCGGAAAATGCCCGGGCGATGATCCCGTCGCTGGTGACCGCGCAAAAAATGAGCGATCAGGAAGCGCAGGATCTGAAAGAGGCGGTCGCCTGGCGTCTGATGGGCAACGATATCACCTCTGAACAGGCCCGCTGGCGTGATGATGTGGTGATGCGCAGCGACTCCACGTCACTGATTGAGCGCCGGGTCAGGATGTCGCTCGGCAATAACGATCGTCGCGGTCTGAATACCTGGATAGCCCGCCTGCCGGTTGAAGCCAAACAGAAAGATGAGTGGCAATACTGGCAGGCCGACCTGCTGTTAGAGCAGGGCCGGAAAGAGGAAGCCGAGAAAATCCTGCATGGACTGATGCAGGAACGCGGCTTCTATCCGATGGTGGCCGCGCAGAAGCTCGGCGAAGAGTACAAAATGCAGATCGACAAGGCGCCGCCTCAGGACAGCAGCCTGACCCAGGGCAGCGAGATTGCCCGCGTGCGTGAGCTGATGTACTGGGGAATGGATAACCTTGCCCGCACCGAATGGAGCTACCTGGTTTCCAGTAAAAACAGCGGCCAGCAGCAGCAACTGGCCCAGTATGCCTACCAGCAAAACTGGTGGGTGCTGAGCGTGCAGGCAACCATTACCGGCAAATTGTGGAACAGCCTGCAGGAACGCTTCCCGCTGGCCTATCAGGATCAGTTCCAGCGCTATGCCAACGGCAAGGCGATTCCGATTAGCTATGCGATGGCCATCGCCCGTCAGGAGAGCGCCTGGAACCCGAAAGCGCGCTCGCCGGTGGGGGCGTCTGGTCTGATGCAGGTGATGCCGGCTACCGCGCAGCATACGGTGAAGGTCTACAGCCTGCCGGGCTACAGCAACAGCAGCCAGCTGCTGGATCCGGAAACCAATATTCAGATCGGCACGCAGTATCTGGAATCGGTCTATCAGCAGTTTGGTCAGAACCGCATCTTCTCGTCTGCTGCCTACAACGCCGGCCCATCACGGGTGAAAACCTGGCTGGGTAACAGCGCGGGCAAGCTGGATCCGGTGGCCTTTATTGAAACCATCCCGTTCTCGGAAACGCGCGGCTATGTGAAAAACGTGCTGGCGTACGATGCGTATTATCGCCATTTCATGGATAAGTCAGACAAAATTCTGGCGGATAACGAGTGGCAACGACGCTACTGATCGCGCCAGGCCTGTGCTATGCTTCTGTACTAGTTTAATAGTATGGGCCACACATGAGCGAATCTTCCGTTCCCGTTACCATGGAACCGCATAACGAAGAGTGGCAGCGTTTTGTGACGCTGCTGCAACGTGCCTTTGGCAATGGATTACATCTGCCGCTGCTGCAACTGATGATGACGCCAGATGAGCGCGAAGCATTGGGAACGCGACTGCGGATTATTGAAGAATTGATGCGGGGCGAATTGAGCCAGCGTGAATTGAAAAACGATTTAGGGGTGGGGATTGCGACCATAACCCGTGGGTCGAACAGCCTGAAAAGTGCGCCGCCAGCGCTGAAAGCCTGGCTGGAGGCGCAACTGCTGACCGGCTCAGATAAGATCTGATCCGTCGGATTCGCCCGGCTTCATCTGATAGATATCATTATGGAACGGGCAGAGCGCCAGAATCAGCGCCTGATGGTACACGCTGGTGCGTGACAGCAGGCCGGCGGTAAAGGCGCCGATGGCACCGCCTTTTTGCTTGATGTTATCAATGCCGGTGAGGCGGGACATCTCTTCACCCAGTTCACGGCCTTCGTGGATCCCTTTCATCACGATGGCCGGCAGCGTAAAGCTGGCCGAGCGCGATTCGCCGCGCAGTTTGTGGTTTTCCACCACCATCCAGGCGAAGGCACTCTCTTCTTCGATCCCGGCTTCAATCGCCACCCAGAAATCTGCTTCCGGACGAACCTGGCGGGCATTCATCACCCGTTGGCGTGCGCCAGTTCTCGTTTCGTGATTTGTTATTGGCTGTGCGGCCACGCCGCTGTCGACCTCGACACCCTCAATATGGCAGGATCCTTCACCGAACACATCGCTGAATGCCTGAGAAATTGCCTTAATTTTGGCTGGATTGATGGTGGCAGCGACAACATGGTACATAATTGTTTGAACCCTTTAGGCAAATTTGTCGCAGTATAACGGAAAATCGCATGTTACAGGTCTATCTTGTTCGCCACGGAGAAACGCTTTGGAATGCCGCCCGACGCATTCAGGGACAGTCAGACAGCGCGCTGACGGAGAAAGGAGAGCAGCAGGCTCATCAGGTTGGGGAGCGCGTGAAACATCTTGGCATCACCCATGTGATCTCCAGCGATTTGGGGCGAACCAAACGCACGGCGGAGATCATTGCGGATGCCTGTGGCTGCAACGTCACCCTCGACCCACGCTTGCGTGAGCTGAACATGGGTGTGCTGGAAGAGCAGCCGCTGGATGAACTGACCGCCGAGCAGGAGAGCTGGCGGAAAACGCTGGTCGACGGCACTGAAAACGGCCGCATTCCTGGCGGAGAGTCGATGACGGAGATGGCAGAGCGGATGCATAACGCGCTGAACGCCTGTCTGGATCTGCCTGCAGGAAGCCGTCCGCTGATCGTCAGCCACGGTATGGCGCTGGGCGTGTTGGTCAGTACCTTATTGGGCCTGCCGGCGCATGCTGAACGTCGTCTGCGCTTACGCAACTGCTCGATTTCACGCGTTGATCATCAGCAGAGTGCCTGGCTGGCAGCGGGTTGGGTCGTGGAAACGGCCGGGGATGTTGCCCATCTCGATCAGCCTGCGCTGGATGAGCTGCAGCGCTAATCATCGGAAGATGAAGCAGGGGCGAGGTGTTTCGCCCCTTCACGCTAAAAGCCGGGGAATACCGTGCTCAATTACCCTGTGGTTACGCGGTTGCTGAGTCTGCCGGCGCACGGATGGGGATCAGATATTCACAACGGATCTCCGTCGGCGGCTCGGCGCGTTTCTTACCACCGTGGGTGTAGAAGCGCTCAATATCCTGGCCATGGCGGCGGGTCAGCTTCAGCATCGGCATACAGGTGCCGTACACCAGCAGGATAAAGTCCTGGAATTCGCTGTGCGGGCCTTCGTACGTAAACTGCACGTATTCCCCCCCTTCTAACATCACGGTCTGCGTGGACTGCAACGGCTGCGACAGCTTGTCCGACGGCACGGCGGTGGTGTACAGGATCTCCTGCTCATCATCCTTTTCCATGCTTGGACGCGACTGATGCAGGCCATACAGCACCGGCGGCACCATATCCGTTTCGGCCAGGAACTGACGCCAGAAGTGCAACCGCATCTCACTCCGCGCACTGGAGATCTGCTCCAGCGTACAGGTGTAGCTTTGCGTTTGCCCAACCAACACCGTTTCCGGCAGAGTGATCCAAGCAGGCTCGGGAACGTGGAAATCACCCAGGCGGATCGGCGGACGTAAGCCAAACGAGTTCCAGTCAGACGAGCGGCGATAGTACGCAGGCGTCTGGTTGAACTGCTTTTTAAATGCCCGGGTAAACGTCTGTTGCGAATCAAAACGATACTGCAGGGCAATGTCCAGAATCGGACGGCTGGTCAGGCGAAGCGCTACTGCGGCCTTAGACAGACGGCGTGCGCGGATGTATGCGCCAATCGCGTGTCCGGTGACTTCCTTAAACATTCTTTGCAAGTGCCATTTTGAATAACCGGCCTTGGTCGCCACGTTGTCCAAAGACAGCGGCTGATCAAGGTGGCTTTCAAGCCAGACAAGCAAATCGCGAATGATACCGGCTTGATCCATAAATCATCCTTACCTGGTTAAAATTAGTGCAGGGAAAAGTTCCACTACTGGCTTCTGTTACGCATTCAGTCTGCAAGAAGACAAATACCCTGTGCTGATGCGCCTCAAACAACGGGGAGGTGTTACCATGCGGCAAGTGCCTGAAGAAGTTTACCTTACAATGTCATCTATTTTCTAAGCAATGGTAACGTTATGACAATGAGAAAATTGTTAATAGTCACGTCGGTAATTTTTGCATCGGTAACCGCTCATGCTGAGCAGGTTGGATCAGTGGACACGGTGTTTAAGGTGTTTGGCCCAGACCATAAGATAGTGGTTGAAGCCTTCGACGATCCGGATGTAAAAAATGTAACTTGTTATATCAGTCGCGCCAAAACCGGCGGCATCAAGGGGGGACTTGGGCTGGCTGAGGATACCTCAGACGCGGCCATCTCCTGTCAGCAGGTTGGTCCGGTTGAACTTAGCGATAAAATTGCCAAGGGCAAAGCGGAAGGCGAGGTCGTGTTCCAGAAACGGACTTCACTGGTGTTTAAAAAGCTTCAGGTGGTACGGTTTTACGATCAGAAGCGTAATGCGCTGATCTATCTGAGCTATTCCGATAAAGTTGTGGATGGTTCGCCTAAAAACGCCCTGAGCGCAGTGCCTATTATGCCGTGGAAATAGTCTGCTGCATAGAAAAGGGCCGGATTACCGGCCCTTAATTTTTTGCACCCGCAGGAATTAGTCCTGCAGATCGCCACAGAAACGGTAACCTTCACCGTGGATGGTCGCGATGATTTCTGGGGTATCCGGCGTGGATTCGAAGTGTTTACGAATACGGCGGATGGTCACATCAACGGTACGATCGTGTGGCTTCAGCTCACGGCCGGTCATCTTTTTCAGCAAATCGGCACGGGTCTGGATTTTGCCTGGGTTCTCGCAGAAATGCAGCATCGCGCGGAACTCACTGCGCGGCAGCTTGTACTGCTCGCCCTGTGGGCTGATCAGGGAACGGCTGTTGATGTCCAGCTCCCAACCGTTAAACTTGTAGCTCTCAACCAGCTTGCGCTCTTCACTGTGCGGCGCCAGATTCATGGTGCGGGAAAGCAGGTTGCGTGCGCGGATGGTCAGCTCACGCGGGTTAAACGGTTTAGTGATGTAATCATCTGCACCAATTTCCAGGCCGAGAATTTTGTCGACTTCGTTGTCGCGACCGGTCAGGAACATCAGGGCTACGTTAGCCTGTTCGCGAAGTTCGCGGGCCAACAGCAGACCGTTTTTCCCTGGCAGGTTAATATCCATGATCACCAGGTTGATGTCGTTCTCGGTCAATATATGGTGCATTTCAGCACCATCCGTAGCTTCATAAACCATGTAGCCTTCGGCCTCAAAAATACTTTTGAGAGTATTACGAGTCACTAATTCGTCTTCAACGATAAGTATGTGCGGGGTCTGCATGTGTTCGCTACCTAAAATTGCCAACAAAGTTAAAACAGGGCATACAGTTAACAGGACCAGACAAAGCAGATGAGTCATCCGGCGCAAAACGTCAACTGTACAGAATATGTTCTTGAGCCATTAAAGACCAGGCCGTGCTTCCCGGGAAGACAAGGTGCATCCTGTCCTGGTACGCTTAAAAATGGGTGTACATCTTATCCGCATTAACAGCAATATAACAGTACAAGACCTGACCGAAATGTAATAAACAACGCTAAGTTGACTTATATCAAACCAATTGTAGCACGTTAACAAGTTTGTGAAAAACTCTTCCAAGAATGCCAGCTTAGCTCACATTTATGTGCTTTTCGCCGACAAGTTAGCGCCCGGCGGCAAAAGGAGTTTGGATCGGATTTAACATTTGGTAATTGATTGAACCCTATGGTTTTATGTGCTGATAATTGTTTTTATTAGGGTATTTAGCCTGAAGTCGTCATATAATTTGTTTATGACTGAATAGAGTATGCACCGGTAATGTTGTTTATTTGTTACTGGTGAGCGAATTTTTTTACAAGCTGGCTGTAATTTGTTTACCGCCCGGCCAACCATTATTAAGGCAGTTATGCGTTTTCCCCTGATCCTTGTCTCACCACGCAGACCAGAAAATGTCGGCGCCGCCGCCCGCGCCATGAAAACCATGGGATTTGATGAGCTGCGGATCGTCAACAGTCAGGCGCACCTTGAACCGGCCGCCCGCTGGGTTGCGCATGGTGCCGGGGAAATCCTCGACAACGCCACCCACTGGGATTCGCTGGACGCGGCACTGGCGGACATCGACTTCAGCATCGCCACCACCGCGCGCAGTCGGGCAAAATTCCGCTATTACGCCACGCCTCAGCAGGTGCAGAGCCTGTTAGAAGAGAAGCAGCAGTGGGTGCAAAGTGCCGCGCTGGTGTTTGGCCGAGAAGATACCGGGCTGACCAATGAGGAGCTGGCGTTGGTGGATGTGCTGACCGGGATCCCGATGGCTGCCGACTATCCTTCCCTGAATCTGGGACAGGCAGTCATGGTCTATTGCTACCAGCTTTCCGCGCTACGGCAGGTGAGTGCCATAAAAGAAGCGCCAGCGGATGCCCAGCAGCTGGATGCATTGCGGCAGCGTCTCGATCGGCTGTTGGTGAGCCTGGAAGTCAGCGAGGACAGCAAACTGGTGGACTGGCTGGCCCAGCGACTTGGCCTGTTGGAACAGCGCGACAACGCCATGCTGCATCGTCTGCTGCATGATGTAGAAAAAAAACTTATAGATAAAAAAACTGGCGAATAAAGCAATGGCAGTGGGTATTACTGGCATTGTTTCGACAGCTAACAGAATGGATCTGTTTTTCCGGGAAATGCCCCAAGGCTTCTCCGCTGCGCCGTCGGCCAGACGGTGATAAAAAAATTGACTTGGCCAGGGGATTGCTTTACTTCTGGAGGCCGACAGAATTTATAAACAGACAGACGATAAATCTAAAATGCGCAATTTCAGCCTGATGACAACAATCATTATTACCACCACCATTACCACAGGTAACGGTGCGGGCTGACGCATACAGGAATCATCAAAAATAAGCCCGCACCTAAACAGTGCGGGCTTTTTTTTCGGCAAAAATTCAGGAGATTTTGATATGCGAGTGCTGAAATTCGGTGGAACCTCAGTAGCCAACGCGGAACGCTTCTTACGCGTGGCAGACATTCTGGAAAGTAATGCGAAGCAGGGACAGGTTGCTACCGTATTGTCCGCGCCAGCTAAGATCACTAATCACCTGGTGGCGATGATTGAAAAAACCATCAGCGGCCAGGATGCCTTGCCGAACATCAGCGATGCGGAAAGCATTTTTGCTTCCCTTCTGCAGGGCCTGGCGGAAGTGCAGCCGGGTTTCCAGTACGACAAGTTGAAAACCGTTGTCGACCAGGAATTTGCGCAGCTTAAGCAGATCCTGCACGGCATTGGCCTGCTGGGACAGTGCCCGGACAGCGTCAACGCGGCGATTATCTGCCGTGGCGAAAAGCTGTCGATCGCCATTATGGAAGCGCTGCTGCTGGCGCGCGGACATGGCGTCAGCGTCATCGACCCGGTTGAGAAGCTGCTGGCCGTTGGGCATTACCTCGAATCCACCGTTGATATCCCTGAGTCCACTCGCCGTATTGCCGCCAGCCAAATCCCGCGAGAAAACATGATCCTGATGGCCGGCTTCACCGCCGGTAATGATAAAGGTGAACTGGTGGTACTGGGCCGCAATGGCTCCGATTATTCGGCTGCGGTGCTGGCCGCCTGTTTACGCGCTGATTGTTGTGAAATCTGGACCGATGTGGACGGGGTTTACACCTGCGATCCTCGCCAGGTGCCGGATGCGCGCCTGCTGAAATCGATGTCCTACCAGGAAGCGATGGAGCTTTCCTATTTTGGCGCGAAAGTGCTGCACCCGCGCACCATCACTCCTATCGCACAGTTCCAGATCCCGTGCCTGATCAAGAATACCGCCAATCCTCAGGCGCCCGGCACGCTGATTGGTGGCGACAGCTCGGATGATGATAATCCGGTTAAGGGCATCACCAATCTGAATAACATGGCGATGTTTAACGTCTCCGGCCCGGGCATGAAAGGGATGGTCGGCATGGCGGCGCGAGTCTTTGCCGCCATGTCCCGCAGCGGTATCTCCGTGGTGTTGATCACCCAGTCCTCGTCTGAATACAGCATCAGTTTCTGCGTGCCGCAGAGCGATCAGGCGCGTGCCCGACGCGTATTAGAAGAAGAGTTCTATCTTGAGCTGAAAGATGGCCTGCTAGAGCCACTGGATGTGATGGAGCATCTGGCGGTGATTTCAGTGGTCGGCGACGGTATGCGCACGCTGCGCGGCATCTCTGCCAAATTCTTCTCGGCGCTGGCGCGGGCCAATATCAATATCGTGGCCATCGCCCAGGGCTCTTCCGAGCGTTCTATCTCGGTGGTGGTGGATAACGATCAGGCGACCACCGGCGTGCGCGTGGTGCATCAGATGCTGTTCGCCACTGACCAGGTGATTGAAGTGTTTGTGATCGGCGTCGGCGGCGTTGGCGCGGCACTGATCGATCAGCTGCATCGCCAGCAGGCGTGGCTGAAAAATAAACATATCGATTTACGGGTGTGCGGCATCGCCAATTCCAAAGCGCTGCTGACCAACGTGCACGGCATTCCGCTGGAGAACTGGAAAGCGTCGCTGGCTGACGCCAAAGAGCCGTTTAATCTTGGCCGCCTGATGCGTCTGGTAAAAGAGTATCACCTGCTGAATCCGGTGATTGTGGACTGTACCTCAAGCCAGGCGGTTGCCGATCAGTATGCCGACTTCCTCGGTGAAGGCTTCCACGTGGTGACGCCGAATAAAAAGGCCAACACCTCATCTTACAATTACTACCTGCAGATGCGTGCGGCAGCGGCGAAATCGCGCCGTAAATTCCTTTACGATACCAATGTTGGTGCGGGCCTGCCGGTGATCGAGAACCTGCAAAACCTGCTGAATGCCGGTGATGAGCTGCTGCGTTTCTCCGGCATCCTTTCTGGCTCTTTATCGTTCATCTTCGGTAAACTGGATGAAGGCGTGTCGCTGTCGGAAGCCACCAAAACCGCACGTGAAATGGGCTTCACCGAGCCTGACCCGCGTGACGATCTCTCCGGGATGGACGTGGCGCGTAAGCTATTGATCCTTGCCCGTGAAGCCGGCTACCAGTTGGAGCTCAGCGACATCGAGATTGAAGCAGTGCTGCCGGAAGAATTCACGGCGATTGCCGACGTGGAAACCTTTATGGCGCGTCTGCCAGAGCTGGATGATGCCTTTGCTTCCCGCGTGGCGCGGGCCAGTGCAGAGGGCAAAGTGCTGCGATTTGTCGGCGCCATTGAAGAAGGTGGCCGTTGCCAGGTAAAAATTGATGCCGTGGACGGTAACGATCCGCTGTATAAAGTGAAAAACGGCGAGAATGCCCTGGCCTTCTACAGCCGCTACTATCAGCCCATTCCGCTGGTTCTGCGCGGCTACGGTGCCGGTAATGATGTGACCGCAGCAGGCGTGTTCGCCGACCTGTTACGCACCTTGTCATGGAAGTTGGGAGTTTAAGAATGGTTAAGATTTATGCCCCTGCCTCAATCGGCAACGTCAGCGTGGGCTTTGATGTACTGGGTGCGGCGGTGTCTCCGATTGACGGCGCCTTGCTGGGCGACTGCGTGACCGTGGAAGCGGCCAGCGAATTCAGCCTGCGTAATGAAGGGCGTTTCGTCAGCAAGCTCCCCACCGATCCGCAGGAAAACATCGTCTGGCAGTGTTGGGATCGTTTCTGCGAAGCGATTGGCAAACGCGTGCCGGTGGCGATGACGCTTGAAAAAAACATGCCTATCGGTTCCGGCCTGGGTTCCAGCGCCTGTTCGGTGGTGGCTGGCCTGATGGCGATGAACGAGCACTGCGGTAAGCCGCTGAGCGATACCGAATTGCTGGCGCTGATGGGCGAACTGGAAGGGCGTATTTCCGGGAGCGTGCATTATGATAACGTGGCGCCGTGCTTCCTCGGCGGCATTCAGCTGATGCTCGAGGAAAATGGGATTATCAGCCAGCAGGTGCCAGGCTTTGATGACTGGCTTTGGGTAATGGCCTATCCGGGGATCAAAGTTTCCACTGCGGAAGCCCGCGCGATCCTGCCGGCACAGTACCGTAAAGAAGACATTATTAAGCACGGTCGCTACCTGGGTGGGTTTATTCATGCCTGCCACACGCAGCAACCGGCGCTGGCGGCAAAGCTGATGCGCGATGTGATCGCCGAGCCTTACCGCACCAAGCTGTTACCGGGATTTGCTGAAGCCCGTCAGGCCGCGCAGGATATTGGCGCGCTGGCCTGTGGGATCTCAGGATCCGGCCCAACGCTGTTCGCCGTCTGTAACCAACCGGACACGGCGCAGCGCATGGCAGACTGGCTCAGCCAGCACTATCTGCAAAATGATGAAGGCTTCGTTCATATCTGCCGCATAGACACGGCAGGCGCACGTAAACTGGGATAACGCATGAAACTGTATAATCTTAAGGATCATAACGAGCAGGTAAGCTTCTCGCAGGCCGTTAAGCAAGGCCTCGGCAAACAGCAGGGCCTGTTCTTTCCGCTCGAGCTGCCTGAGTTTGAACTGACCGACATCGACGAGATGTTGGAAATGGATTTCGTTACACGCAGTAGCAAAATCCTCTCTGCCTTTATTGGCGATGAGATCGAACCTCATCAGCTGCATCAGCGCCTGAAAACCGCCTTCAGCTTCCCGGCACCGGTACAAAAGGTGACGGATGATATCGCTGCGCTGGAGCTGTTCCATGGTCCAACGCTGGCGTTTAAAGACTTTGGCGGCCGCTTTATGGCGCAAATGCTCTCCTACGTTAGCGGCGCCGATGAGAAAATCACCATTCTGACCGCCACTTCCGGCGATACCGGTGCGGCAGTTGCCCATGCTTTCTTCGGCATGGAAAACGTTCGCGTGGTGATCCTCTATCCGAAAGGCAAAATCAGTCCGCTGCAGGAAAAACTGTTCTGTACGCTGGGTGGCAATATCCAGACCATCGCCATTGAAGGCGACTTCGATGCCTGTCAGTCACTGGTGAAGCAGGCCTTCGATGATGAGCTGCTGAAGAAAGCCATTGGCCTGAACTCGGCAAACTCAATCAACATCAGCCGCCTGCTGGCGCAGATTTGTTACTACTTCGAAGCGGTGGCACAACTGCCTCAGGAGAAGCGTAACCAGCTGGTGATCTCCGTACCGAGTGGTAACTTCGGCGACCTGACCGCGGGCCTGCTGGCGAAATCCCTTGGCCTGCCGGTTAAGCGCTTTATTGCCGCCACCAACGCCAATGACACCGTTCCGCGCTTCCTTGAGAAGGGAGAATGGCAGCCTAATGCCACGGTTTCCACCTTGTCTAACGCGATGGATGTCAGCCAGCCGAACAACTGGCCGCGCGTGGAAGAGATCTTCCGCCGCAAAACCTGGCGCCTGACCGATCTGGGCTTTGGTGCGGTTGATGATCAGACCACCAAAGCCACCATGCGTGAGCTGGCGGACCTGGGTTACATCTCTGAGCCCCACGCGGCGATTGCTTACCGTATGCTGCGCGATCAGTTGCAGGAAGGGGAGTTTGGTTTGTTCCTCGGCACCGCGCACCCGGCCAAGTTTATCGAAAGCGTGGAAGCGATCCTCGACCGCAAGCTGCCGGTGCCTGAAGAGCTGGCACAGCGTGCCAACCTGCCGCTGCTCTCCCATGAGATGAAAGCGGACTTCGCGGAACTGCGCGAGTTCCTGTTGCACAAATAAGGTCTCCGGCCCCGTTGCGGGCCGTATCCACCCATGCAAACGGCCCTGAAAAGGGCCGTTTTTTTATGCTGCGGGTGTGCTGTCAGACCGCTTCGCGGCGCTTAAACATCAGTTCACTGTCGCTACTCTCTTCCGGGACAAAGACGTAGCCGTCCACATCAAACTTCTTCAGCTGTGCCGGTTTGGTCAGGCGATTCTCAATGACATAACGGCTCATCAGGCCACGCGCCTTTTTGGCATAGAAGCTGATCACTTTGAACTTGCCGTTTTTCTCGTCGAGGAACACCGGCTTGATGATGCGGCCATTGAGCTTTTTCGGCTTCACCGCTTTGAAATACTCATCGGACGCCAGGTTCAGCAACACATCATCGCCTTGCTCGGCCAGCGCGGCATTCAGCGCTTCGGTCAGCTTATCGCCCCAGAAGGTGTAGAGATCTTTGCCGGCCGGGTTTTCCAGCCTGATGCCCATTTCCAGACGATAGGGCTGCATCAAATCCAGCGGGCGCAGCAGACCGTAAAGGCCGGACAGCATGCGCAGGTGCTGCTGAGCAAAATCGAAATCCTTCTCTTTAAAGGTTTCCGCCTGCAGGCCGGTATAGACATCACCTTTAAAGGCGAGGATCGCCTGACGGGCATTTTCCGGGGTGAACGGCGGGTGCCAGTGATGGAAACGATCGGCGTTCAGTCCAGCCAGCTTATCGCTGATATGCATCAGTGAACCGATCTGCGCTGGCGTCAGCTTTCGGGCAACCTCAATCAGTTTTTGGGAATCATCCAGCAACGCAGGTTGGGTGAAACGTTTGGTCGCCAGCGGGCTTTCAAAATCCAGCGTTTTGGCTGGGGAGATAACCATCAACATGCCTGAGTCCTTGTATGAATATGCCGCGAGGGGCAAAAGTTTAGCCGCTACTTTAGCAAAAAAGTGACATGAAAGGAGTAATCGCTGCCATTGCCTTTACTGATCCCCGGCGCATTAAAGGGGGTATTCTTCATCAATTTAGCACTGCGTGGCCTGCGGGCAACCTTACCTTGCATGGCAAGCTTCGCGTGATATTATCCGTGTCAGACATTTTCTAGAACCCGATAACTCTACTCTGATGAGAATGACAACCATGACGGATAAACTGACTTCCCTGCGTCAACTGACTACCGTTGTTGCCGATACCGGTGACATTGCAGCGATGAAGCTGTACAAGCCGCAAGATGCTACCACCAACCCTTCCCTGATCCTGAGCGCCGCGCAGATCCCTGAATACCGCAAGCTGATTGATGAAGCGGTTACCTGGGCTCGCGATCAGAGCAGCAAAAAAGAAGAGCAGGTGAACTACGCTGCGGACAAGCTGGCCGTCAATATCGGTCTGGAAATCCTGAAGCTGGTCCCTGGCCGTATCTCTACCGAAGTCGATGCCCGTCTGTCTTACGACACCGAAGGCAGCATCAATAAAGCCCGTTCCCTGATCAAACTGTATAACGATGCTGGCATCAGCAACGACCGCATCCTGATCAAACTGGCGTCCACCTGGCAGGGCATCCGTGCTGCTGAGCAGCTGGAAAAAGAAGGCATCAACTGTAACCTGACGCTGCTGTTCTCCTTCGCCCAGGCGCGTGCCTGTGCTGAAGCGGGCGTGTTCCTGATTTCTCCGTTCGTCGGCCGTATTCTCGACTGGTACAAAGCCAACACTGACAAGAAAGAGTACGCTGCCCATGAAGATCCAGGCGTGGTTTCCGTGTCTGAAATCTACGAATACTACAAGCAGCATGGCTACGAAACCGTTGTGATGGGCGCAAGCTTCCGTAACGTTGGCGAAATCATCGAACTGGCTGGCTGCGACCGTCTGACCATCTCCCCGAACCTGCTGAAAGAGCTGGCAGAAACCGAAGGGACGCTGGAGCGTAAACTGTCTTACACCGGCGAAGTGAAAGCGCGTCCGGCGAAAATGACTGAATCTGAGTTCCTGTGGCAGCACAACCAGGATCCGATGGCAGTAGACAAACTGGCTCAGGGCATACGTAACTTTGCTCTCGACCAGGGCAAACTCGACAAAATGATTGCCGACCTGCTGTAAGTCTCCGACGGTGGCCGGTTATCCGGCCACCGTTTTCCCCCGCTGTACATCCCGCTTTGTAATGGTTTATCCTGCTTTTATCCTCCTCCACGCCCGCGCTTTTACCGTGGCCGTAAACACAGTGACCACACCATGAATACACTACGTATAGGCTTAATTTCGGTTTCCGATCGTGCCGCCAACGGCATCTATCAGGATCAGGGGCTGCCTGCACTTGAGGCCTGGTTAACCCAGGCGCTGGCGACGCCGTTTGAGATTGAAAAACGGCTGGTGCCGGATGAACAGCCGATGATTGAACAGGCGATTTGCGAGCTGGTGGATGAAATGTTCTGCCATCTGGTCCTGACCACGGGCGGCACGGGGCCGGCGCGTCGTGACGTCACCCCGGATGCCACGCTGGCGATTGCCGATCGCGAGATGCCCGGTTTCGGCGAGCAAATGCGCCAGATCAGCCTCAACTTTGTGCCGACGGCGATCCTCTCCCGTCAGGTCGGCGTGATCCGTAAGCAATCGCTGATTATTAATCTGCCGGGCCAGCCAAAGTCGATTCAAGAGACGCTGGAAGGGCTGAAGGATGCCGAGGGTAAGGCGCGCGTGCACGGAATTTTTGCCAGCGTGCCGTATTGTATTCAGCTGCTGGAAGGCCCGTATGTAGAGACGCATGACGCGGTGGTAGCAGCATTTCGTCCTAAAAGTGCGCGTCGCGAAACAAACGGCTAAAAATGGCGTAATTCAGGCATAAGATCGAGCTGGCGTAGCGGGAATTGAACGGTATAGTAAGGATAGCTTTACAACTTCTTACTCACCTTTTTTCTTCACCTTCTGGATGTGCCTGAATAATTATGCTGCACGATAACGATCGCCGCCTGAACCGGCAGGATTACAAGACACTTTCTCTGGCGGCGCTCGGTGGCGCGCTGGAATTCTACGACTTCATCATCTTCGTGTTCTTCGCGGCGGTGATTGGCGATCTGTTCTTCCCGGCGGATATTCCTGACTGGCTGCGCCAGGTCCAGACCTTTGCCATTTTCGCTGCCGGCTATCTTGCCCGTCCGTTAGGCGGCCTGATCATGGCGCATTTCGGTGACAGCCAGGGGCGCAAAAAGATGTTCAGTCTGAGCATTCTGCTGATGGCGCTGCCCACGCTGGCGATGGGGCTGTTGCCGACCTATGCCACGCTGGGCATTGCCGCACCGATCCTGCTGTTACTGCTGCGCGTGCTGCAAGGCGCGGCGATCGGTGGCGAAGTGCCGGGTGCCTGGGTGTTTGTCGCTGAACATGTTCCCGAAAAACGCATCGGCTTTGCCTGTGGCACCCTGACCGCCGGGCTCACCGCGGGCATCCTGCTGGGATCGGTGGTGGCAACGCTGGTCAACAGCGCCTTTGGTCCGCAGGGCATCCTGTCCGGCGCCTGGCGTATCCCGTTCCTGCTGGGCGGCGTGTTTGGCTTTATCGCGCTGTATCTGCGCCGCTGGTTGCAGGAAACCCCGATCTTTGTCGAGATGAAAGCGCGTAAAGCGCTGGCCGCGGAACTGCCGTTGAAAGCGGTGGTGGTGAAACATAAACGCGAAATCGCCATCAGCATGTTGCTGACCTGGCTGCTCTCGGCGGGAATTGTGGTGGTGATCCTGATGACGCCGACCTTGCTGCAAAAGCAGTACGGCATTCCGACGGCGCAAGCACTGCAGGCCAACAGCCTGGCGACGGTGATGCTGCTGGTGGGCTGCATCTGCGCGGGCTTTGCAGCCGATCGCTTTGGCGCCAGCAAAACCTTTATCGTGGGCAGCCTGTTGCTGGCGGTGTGCAGCTGGATATTTTACCGCACGGTTGGCGCGCATCCCGAGCTGTTATTCCCCTGCTACGCGCTGGTGGGCTTAAGCGTGGGCGTGGTCGGCGCGGTGCCTTATGTGATGGTGCGGGCCTTCCCGGCGGAAGTGCGTTTCACCGGTATTGCCTTCTCATATAACGTCGCTTACGCCATTTTTGGCGGCTTAACGCCAATTTTCGTCACCCTGATTATGGCGGTGACGCCGCTGGCCCCGGCTTATTATGTGTTGGCGCTGTCAGCAATCGGTCTGCTGGTCGGCATCTGGTTAAAGCGCGATGGCAAGCGTGACGCACTGGTCGGTCGTACCTTCAGCTAATAAAAAAGCCCGGTCATTTTTCAACGGCCGGGCGGGTCACTTTCTTCCGCAAATTACGCCTTATTCATCTCGCCAACGGGCAGCGCTGTGCGCCCCAAATGCGCATTAATCACTTCGGCCATGGCCAGATAAATCGCGCTGGCGCCGCAAAGAATGCCTTCATAGCCTGCCAGCATCATCACGGCATGATTGCCGGCAATATGGCCGATGGCGAGAAGGGCGAAGAGCAGCGTCAGGCTGGCGAAGACAAACTGTAAAGCCCGGTTGGCGCGCAGGGTGCCAAAGAACATAAACAGCGTGAACACGCCCCATAATGCCAGCCAGATACCGAGCGCGGTGTCATCAGCGGGCTCTGCTAGTCCGAGGCGGGGTAATAGTAGAATGCCCACCAGGCTCAGCCAGAAGCAGCCATAAGCGGTGAAGGCTGTCAGGCCGAAGGTATTGCCTTTTTTATACTCCATCAGGCCGGCGAGGATCTGCGCCAGACCGCCAAAAAATATCCCCATGCTGAAAATGGCGGCGTTAAGCGGAAAGAAACCGGCGTTATGCAGATTAAGGTAAACGGTGGTCATGCCAAAGCCCATCAGGCCGAGCGGTCCGGGGTTCGCTAATTTGCTGCTGTCCATAAGTCCTCTGATATCCATGATCAAGAAGTAGAAAAAAAAGTGAAGTAACTGACTGAAAGGGGCTGTTTTTGCGGATTAATGACCCCATTTTTTCAACTCGCGCGGCATCATAATGATCCGCCGTCCGGCAAACCTTGATCTGAAGAGTGGAAAAAACGAAATTTTTTTCACCTTGCCCCTTGATGCCGCTCTGGATGGCCCCATCTTATTTGGCATCCAAGGTTATGGACCTGGAAAAAAAGCGCGGCGCCAGCAGTTGAAACGGCAAAAAAAGCCCGCATTAAGTGTTCATAAACTGATTTGACATAAATTTAAGTGGGAGATGTATAGATGGGTAAAATTATTGGTATTGACCTGGGTACGACTAACTCTTGTGTCGCGATTATGGATGGCGGCAAAGCGCGTGTACTTGAGAATGCGGAAGGCGATCGCACCACCCCTTCCATCATCGCGTACACCCAGGACGGCGAGATTCTGGTCGGTTCACCGGCTAAGCGTCAGGCTGTGACCAACCCACAGAATACCCTGTTTGCGATTAAGCGCCTGATTGGCCGTCGCTTCCAGGACGAAGAAGTGCAGCGTGATATCAAAATCATGCCATACAAAATCGCCGGTTCTGACAACGGTGACGCCTGGATCGACGTGAAAGGCCAGAAAATGGCACCGCCGCAGATTTCTGCTGAAGTGCTGAAGAAAATGAAGAAAACGGCTGAAGATTACCTGGGCGAACCGGTAACTGAAGCGGTTATCACTGTTCCAGCGTACTTTAACGATGCGCAGCGTCAGGCAACGAAAGATGCCGGCCGTATCGCAGGTCTGGACGTAAAACGTATCATCAACGAACCAACCGCAGCGGCACTGGCTTACGGTATGGACAAAGGCCAGGGCAACCGCACTATCGCGGTTTATGACCTGGGCGGCGGTACCTTCGATATCTCCATCATCGAAATCGATGAAGTTGATGGCGAAAAAACCTTTGAAGTGCTGGCAACCAACGGTGATACCCACCTGGGTGGTGAAGACTTCGATAGCCGCATGATCAACTATCTGGTGGCAGAATTTAAGAAAGATTCTGGCATCGATCTGCACAACGATCCGCTGGCAATGCAGCGTCTGAAAGAAGCGGCAGAGAAAGCGAAAATCGAACTGTCTTCTGCACAGCAGACCGACGTGAACCTGCCGTACATCACAGCTGATGCGACTGGTCCTAAGCACCTGAACATCAAAGTGACCCGTGCGAAGCTGGAATCACTGGTTGAAGATCTGGTGGCTCGCTCTATCGACCCGCTGAAAGTGGCGTTGCAGGATGCCGGTCTGTCTGTTTCAGACATCAACGACGTTATCCTTGTTGGTGGCCAGACCCGTATGCCAATGGTGCAGTCGAAAGTGGCTGAGTTCTTCGGTAAAGAACCACGTAAAGACGTAAACCCGGATGAAGCGGTTGCCGTCGGTGCTGCGGTTCAGGGTGGCGTGTTAGCGGGTGAAGTGAAAGACGTTCTGTTACTGGACGTTACCCCTCTGTCTCTGGGTATCGAAACCATGGGTGGCGTGATGACCTCACTGATCACCAAGAACACCACTATCCCGACCAAACACAGCCAGGTGTTCTCTACTGCTGAAGACAACCAGTCTGCTGTAACCATTCACGTGGTTCAGGGTGAGCGTAAGCGTGCTGCGGATAACAAATCGCTGGGCCAGTTCAACCTGGACGGGATTCAGGGCGCACCGCGCGGCATGCCGCAGATCGAAGTCACCTTTGATATCGATGCCGATGGTATCCTGCACGTGTCTGCCAAAGACAAAAACAGCGGTAAAGAGCAGAAGATCACCATCAAGGCATCTTCTGGTCTGAACGACGAAGAGATCGAAAAAATGGTTCGTGACGCTGAAGCTAACGCTGAGTCCGACCGTAAGTTCGAAGAGCTGGTTCAGGTTCGTAACACAGCCGATCACTTGTCGCACAGCACCCGTAAGCAGCTGGACGAAGCCGGCGATAAACTGCCAGCAGACGACAAGGCGCCGATTGAGGCAGCCCTGGCCGAGCTGAACGAAGCGCTGAAAGGCGAAGATAAAGACGCTATCGAAGCGAAAATGCAGGCGCTGACTGAAGTTTCCAGCAAACTGATGGAGTTCGCACAGCAGCAGCAGGCCGCTGGCGGCGCAGCGGATGCCGGTGACGCTTCTGCGAAGAAAGATGACGACGTTGTTGACGCTGAATTTGAAGAAGTGAAAGACAACAAAAAATAATCGCCCTGAGCGGGCACGGTGGCCTGTAACAGGCCACTGATGATAACCGGCACGGGCGTGGGAATTTCTCCACGCCCGTGCACGCATGTTAAGGGCAGGAACACCAGTATGGCGAAGCAAGACTATTACGAGATTTTAGGCGTTTCCAAATCAGCGGATGAGCGTGAAATCAAAAAGGCCTACAAACGCCTGGCGATGAAACTCCACCCTGACCGTAATCCCGGTGATAAAGAATCTGAAGCCAAATTTAAAGAAGTGAAGGAAGCGTACGAAATTCTGACCGATGGCCAGAAACGTGCAGCTTACGATCAGTACGGTCATGCAGCCTTTGAACAGGGCGGTATGGGCGGCGGTGGCGGCGGCTTTGGTGGCGGCGGTGCCGATTTCAGCGATATCTTTGGCGACGTGTTCGGCGATATCTTTGGCGGAGGACGTCGTCAGCAACGTGCTGCGCGTGGTGCCGATTTACGCTACAACATGGAGCTGACGCTTGAAGAAGCTGTCCGCGGCGTGTCCAAAGAGATCCGCATTCCAACGTTGGAAGAGTGTGAGGTGTGTGACGGTAGCGGCGCGAAAGCGGGCACCAAACCACAGACCTGTGGCACCTGTCATGGACAGGGCCAGGTTCAGATGCGTCAGGGCTTCTTTACCGTGCAGCAGGCGTGTCCTACCTGTCACGGTCGCGGCTCGGTGATCAAAGATCCGTGTAATGCCTGTCACGGTCACGGCCGCGTCGAGAAGTCCAAGACCCTGTCGGTGAAAATCCCGGCTGGCGTCGATACCGGCGACCGTATCCGTCTGACTGGCGAAGGCGAAGCGGGCGAGCATGGCGCACCGGCAGGCGATCTCTACGTTCAGGTGCAGGTGCGCAAGCACCCAATCTTCGAGCGTGAAGAGAACAACCTGTATTGCGAAGTGCCGATCAACTTTGCCATGGCAGCACTGGGCGGCGAGATTGAAGTGCCGACGCTGGATGGCCGTGTGAAGTTGAAAGTCCCGGCGGAAACCCAGACCGGCAAGCTGTTCCGTATGCGCAGCAAGGGTGTTAAATCCGTGCGCGGCGGTGCTCAGGGCGACCTGCTGTGCCGCGTGGTGGTAGAAACCCCGGTCAGCCTGAACGAGAAGCAGAAGGCGTTGCTGCAGGAGCTGGAAGAGAGCTTCGGTGGCCCAAGCGGCGAGAAGAACAGCCCGCGCTCGAAAAGCTTCTTCGACGGCGTGAAGAAATTCTTCGATGACCTGACTCGTTAATTTCTGCGGAAGTCAGACTAACGGACGGCTCAGGCTGTCCGTTTTTTTTTGCGCATTTTCCCGAACGGCTTCACAACTCGGAAATACCTACCTTATAACCGGGTATAAACTGTTTTTTACGAGCAGTTAAAGCGCGTATGCTTGCGGTACTTTTCTTCATCACTTTGTTAAGGGAATGCCAAGATGAATGCAGCGCTCAAACGACTCCTGAAAAATGAAGCCACCGGTGGCGTGGTACTCATTATCGCTGCGGCGATAGCGATGATCCTCGCGAACACGGCCGGCACCCAGCAGGCTTACCAATCTATCCTGAATATGCCGGTCGAATTCCGCTTCGGTAGCCTGGATATCAGCAAAAACCTGCTGTTGTGGATCAATGATGCGCTGATGGCGGTGTTCTTCCTGATGATCGGTCTGGAAGTGAAGCACGAGCTGGTTTCCGGCTCGCTGGCAACGCGTGAGCGTGCGATGTTCCCATTGATTGCCGCGCTGGGCGGTATGCTGGCCCCCGCGCTGATCTATGCGGCGATGAACCATAACGATCCGCTGGCCATTCACGGCTGGGCTATCCCGACCGCGACGGACATCGCGTTTGCGCTGGGTATCCTTGCGCTGCTCGGCAGCCGCGTGCCGCCTGCGCTGAAGATGTTCCTGATGGCGCTGGCCGTCATTGATGACCTTGGGGCGATCCTGATCATTGCCTTCTTCTATACCCAGGACCTGTCCGTGACGTCACTGGCCGTTGCCGGCGGCGCGATTGTGGTGCTGGCGCTGCTGAATAAATTGGGCGTGCGCAGTATCTCGCTTTATATGCTGGTTGGCATGGTGCTGTGGGTGGCGGTGCTGAAGTCTGGCATCCACGCCACGGTGGCGGGTGTGCTGGTTGGATTCTTTGTGCCGCTGAAAAAAGAGAACGGTCATTCCCCGGCGATGCACCTGGCGCATGGCCTGGCGCCATGGGTGAGCTGGGTGATCCTGCCGCTGTTTGCCTTTGCCAATGCCGGCGTCTCGTTAACCGGCGTGTCTGCTGATGGCCTGCTGTCGGCGGTGCCAATCGGCATTATTCTCGGGCTGTTTATCGGTAAACCGCTGGGGATCACCCTGATCTGCTGGCTGGCGGTAAAACTGAAGATTGCGGCCTTGCCGGAAGGCACCCGCATGCAGGACATCGCGTCGGTCGGACTGCTGTGCGGTATCGGCTTTACCATGTCGATCTTTATCGCCTCGCTGGCCTTTGATGCCGCCCACGAAGAGATGGTGACGCTGGCGAAACTGGGTATCCTGGTCGGTTCGGCTATTTCTGCGGTGATGGGGTACACGCTGCTGCGTCTTAAACTGCGATAACGCGTTTCCGGCCAGCCCCGGCTGGCCGGTTCCGAACACGCCATCAGGGAGGCGCGCATGTCACACATTAACTTCAACCATCTTTATTACTTCTGGCAGGTGTGCAAAGCCGGTTCGGTGGTGGGCGCGGCAGATGCCCTTAATCTGACGCCGCAGACCATCACCGGGCAGATCAAAGCGCTGGAGGACCGCCTGCAGGGCAAACTGTTTAAACGCCAGGGAAGAGGGCTGGTGCCGTCTGAGCTTGGACAGCTGGTGTTCCGCTATGCCGACAAAATGTTTCAGCTCAGCCAGGAGATGCTGGATATCGTTAACTATCGCAAGGAAGCCAGTCTGCTGTTCGACGTTGGCGTGGCGGATGTGCTGTCGAAACGGTTGGTCAGCCAGGTGCTGCAAACCGCGGTGGTCGACGAAGATAAAATTCATCTGCGCTGTTATGAATCGACCCACGAAATGCTGCTGGAGCAGCTGAGCCAGCACAAGCTGGATATGATCCTCTCCGACTGCCCAATCGACTCCACCCAGCAGGAAGGACTGTTCTCCGTCAAGCTGGGCGAATCCTGCATCAGCTTCTGGTGTCAGGCACCGCAACCTGATTTACCTTTCCCGGCCTGCCTTGAACAGCGAAAGCTGCTGATCCCCGGCCGTCGTTCGATGCTGGGACGAAAGTTGTTGAACTGGTTTCAGACTCAGGGACTGGAAGTGGATATTCTGGGCGAGTTTGACGATGCCGCACTGATGAAGGCGTTCGGTGCCAGCCACAATGCGATATTTGTCGCGCCCTCCAGCTATGCGAATGATGTATTTTTTGAGAAAGGGATTTCAGAACTGGGCAGGATAGACAGCGTGGTGGAAGAGTATCACGTGATATTTGCCGAGCGGATGATCCAGCATCCGGCGGTACAGCGTATCTGCAACAAGGACTTTACGGGTCTGTTTTCCTGAATTGCAGACACAAAAAAACCGGCAGAGCCGGTTTTTTCATCAAAGCCGATTAGCGGGCTGGAGATTAATCCAGTTTGCTGATCTGTGCAGCCAGATTTGCTTTATGGCGTGCAGCTTTGTTTTTGTGGATCAGGCCTTTAGCTGCCTGACGGTCCACAATTGGTTGCATTTCATTAAATGCATTCTGCGCAGCCGCTTTATCGCCAAGAGCGACAGCCGCGTAGACTTTCTTGATAAAAGTACGCAACATTGAACGACGGCTAGCGTTGTGCTTACGACGCTTCTCAGACGTTACTGCGCGTTTCTTAGCTGATTTGATATTAGCCAAGGTCCAACTCCCAAATAGTTCTATGAGGACAATTCAAAGGCCGAGGAATATGCCTCTTTCGCCCATGGTTGTCAATGGATTTGTGCAAATAAGCGCCGCCAAACACGCGACACTCTATTACGTTTCGATGGCGCAAGATTCTACCAGCTTCATCTCACCGAATACAGCTTAATCACAAGATAAATGCTATTGCCGCCTGACGGAGCAGTTTACCGCAGAAAATGCCGCGATAAACAGAGTAAAGCCGCATTCGCGGGTTAACCTTCAGAGCTGTACAAGGTATAATCCGCCGATTTCCACAAATTTGAGCCAGCCATGAAGTTTATCCGCGGCATACATAACCTTAGGGAGCAGCATCGCGGCTGCGTACTGACCATCGGTAACTTCGATGGCGTGCATCGCGGCCATCAGGCGCTGCTGGCCCGACTGTGTGAAGAAGGACGCCAACGCAATTTGCCGGTGGTGGTGATGATCTTTGAACCGCAACCGCTTGAGCTGTTTGCGGCTGATAAAGCGCCTGCCAGGCTGACACGCCTGCGGGATAAAGTTCGCTACCTGAGCGAAGCGGGTGTGGATGCGGTGCTGTGCGTGCGTTTCGACCGCCGCTTTGCCGCGCTGACCGCGCAAAGTTTTGTCACCGACTTACTGGTGGACAAGCTGGATGTGAAGTTCCTGGCCGTAGGCGATGACTTCCGCTTTGGCGCTGGTCGCCAGGGAGATTTCCTGTTATTACAGCATGCGGGCATCGAACATGGCTTTGATGTCATCAGTACCCAGACCTTCTGTGATGATGGCAAGCGCATCAGCAGCACGGCAGTCCGTCAGGCGTTGGCCGACGATAATCTGCCGCTGGCGGCTGCACTTCTTGGACATCCCTTCAGCATTTCAGGCCGGGTCGTGCACGGTGATGCACTGGGCCGGACGTTAGGCTTCCCTACCGCTAATCTGCCGTTGCGACGCTACGTTTCGCCGGTTAAAGGGGTGTATGCCGTGGAAGTGCTGGGTCTGGGCGATAAACCGTTGCCTGGCGTTGCCAACATTGGCACCCGCCCAACGGTTGCCGGCATGCGTCAGCAGTTAGAAGTTCACCTGCTGGACGTTGCAATGCACCTGTATGGACGCCATATAGACGTGGTGCTCTGTCAAAAAATACGAAATGAGCAGCGTTTTGCTTCACTTGACGAGCTCAAAGAGCAAATTGCTAAAGATGTGGTGAGCGCCCGGACATTTTTCGGGCTGAAAACACCGGTTTAAACAGAACCGAAATACGGAATCGAGAATCTGATGAGTGACTATAAATCTACCCTGAATTTGCCGGAAACGGGGTTCCCGATGCGTGGCGATCTGGCCAAGCGTGAACCGGGAATGCTGCAGCGTTGGTATGATGACAATCTTTACGGCATCATCCGCGAAGCCAAAAAAGGGAAAAAAACCTTTATCCTGCATGATGGCCCTCCGTACGCGAACGGCAGCATTCATATTGGTCACTCAGTTAACAAGATTCTGAAAGACATTATCGTTAAGTCCAAAGGTCTGTCGGGCTTCGACTCGCCGTATGTGCCGGGTTGGGACTGCCACGGTCTGCCGATTGAGCACAAAGTTGAGCAGATGATCGGTAAGCCAGGTGAGAAAGTCACCGCGGCAGAATTCCGTGCTGCCTGCCGTGAATACGCGGCCGAGCAGGTTGAAGGCCAGAAAAAGGACTTCATCCGTCTGGGCGTGCTGGGCGACTGGGATCGTCCTTACCTGACCATGAACTTCAAAACTGAAGCGAACATCATCCGTGCGCTCAGCAAAATCATCGGCAACGGCCATATGCACAAAGGCGCCAAGCCGGTGCATTGGTGCATGGACTGCCGCTCTGCGCTGGCAGAAGCCGAAGTCGAGTATTACGACAAAACCTCGCCCTCTATCGACGTGATGTTTAATGCCGTTGATAAAGAGGCGGTACAGGCCAAGTTTGGCGCCGCGCACGTTGACGGCCCGATCTCGCTGGTGATCTGGACCACCACGCCGTGGACCATGCCGGCTAACCGCGCCATCTCTCTGCATCCGGAGTTCGAATACGAACTGCTGCAGATCGAAGGTCGCGCGCTGATCCTGGCAAAAGAGATGGTCGAGAGCGTGATGAAGCGCGTCGGCGTGAGCGAGTGGAAAGTGCTGGGCGAGGTGAAAGGGGCTTCTCTTGAGCTGCAGGCCTTCCAGCATCCGTTCCTCGATCACACTTCACCGGTTGTCCTCGGCGAGCACGTAACGCTGGAAGCGGGTACCGGTGCCGTTCACACCGCACCGGGCCACGGTCCTGATGACTATGTTATCGGCCAGAAATACGGTATCGAAACCGCCAACCCGGTTGGGCCAGACGGCAGCTTCCTGCCGGGCACCTATCCCTCGCTGGATGGCGTAAACGTCTTTAAAGCCAACGACATGATCGTTGAGATCCTGCGTGAAAAAGGCGCGCTGCTGCATGTGGAAAAACTGCTGCACAGCTACCCACACTGCTGGCGCCACAAAACCCCAATCATCTTCCGTGCCACGCCGCAGTGGTTTATCAGCATGGATCAGAAAGGTCTGCGTGCGCAGTCACTGAAAGAGATCAAAGGCGTGCAGTGGATCCCAGACTGGGGCCAGGCGCGTATCGAATCGATGGTTGCCAACCGTCCAGACTGGTGTATTTCCCGCCAGCGTACCTGGGGCGTGCCGATGTCGTTGTTCGTGCATAAAGACACCGAGCAGCTGCACCCGGATACCCTTGAGCTGATGGAGAAAGTTGCTCAGCGCGTTGAGCAAGACGGTATTCAGGCCTGGTGGGATTTGGACGCCAGCGAGCTGATGGGCGCCGACGCAGAAAACTACGTCAAAGTGCCTGACACGCTGGACGTGTGGTTTGACTCCGGCTCGACCAGCTTCTCGGTGGTGGATGCCCGTCCTGAATTCGACGGTCACTCGCCGGACATGTATCTGGAAGGATCGGATCAGCACCGTGGCTGGTTTATGTCTTCCCTGATGATCTCGACGGCGATGAAAGGCAAAGCGCCTTACCGCCAGGTACTGACCCACGGTTTCACCGTTGATGGTCAGGGCCGTAAGATGTCGAAATCCATCGGCAACACCGTTTCACCCCAAGACGTGATGAACAAGCTGGGTGGCGACATCCTGCGTCTGTGGGTGGCGTCTACCGATTACTCCGGCGAAATGGCGGTATCGGACGAGATCCTGAAACGCTCGGCTGACTCCTATCGCCGTATCCGTAACACCGCGCGCTTCCTGCTGGCTAACCTGAACGGCTTCAACCCAGAAACCGACAGCGTGAAGCCGGAAGAGATGGTGGTGCTGGATCGCTGGGCAGTGGGTCGTGCCAAAGCGGCGCAGGACGATATCCTCGCTTCGTATGAGAACTATGACTTCCATGAAGTCGTCCAGCGTTTGATGCAGTTCTGCTCGGTTGAGATGGGCTCCTTCTACCTGGATATCATCAAAGACCGTCAGTACACCGCGAAAGCCGATGGCCTGGCGCGTCGTAGCTGCCAGACGGCGCTGTATTACATCGCGGAAGCACTGGTCCGCTGGATGGCGCCGATCATGTCCTTCACCGCAGATGAAATCTGGGGCGAACTGCCAGGCAAGCGCGAGAAGTATGTCTTCACCGGTGAGTGGTTCGACGGCCTGTTTGGTCTGGCGGATAACGAATCGATGAACGACAGCTACTGGGCTGAGCTGCTGAAAGTGCGCGGCGAAGTGAACAAAGTGATCGAGCAGGCGCGTGCTGATAAGCGCGTTGGCGGATCGCTGGAAGCGACGGTAACGCTGTACGCCGATGCCGATCTGGCTAAGAAGCTGGTTAGCCTGGGTGACGAGCTGCGCTTTGTGCTGCTGACCTCGGGTGCCCAGGTGGCTGACTATGCGCTGGCAACCGAAGAAGCGCAGCAGAGCGAGCTGGTGAAAGGTCTGAAAATTGCCCTGCATAAAGCAGAAGGCGAGAAATGCCCACGCTGCTGGCATTACACTACTGACATTGGTCAGAGTGCTGAGCATCCGGACGTGTGCGGACGCTGTGCCACCAACATTGCGGGCGCTGGCGAACAGCGTAAGTTTGCCTGATGAGTAAACCTATCTTCTCGACCGGTTTACGCTGGGTCTGGCTGGTTCTGGTGGTGATTGCCATCGACTTCGCCAGCAAGCAGTGGATTATGAACACGCTGATGTTGCATGAGTCGATGTCAGTGATGCCATTTTTCAACTTCTTCTATGCGCATAACTACGGGGCGGCGTTCAGCTTCCTCGCCGATAAGGGCGGCTGGCAGCGCTGGTTCTTTGCCGGCATCGCGGTGGCGATTGTGGTGGCATTGCTGGTGATGATGTACCGCACTGCCGCCAGCAATAAGCTCAACAATATTGCTTACGCGCTGATTATTGGCGGCGCGTTAGGTAACCTGTTTGACCGCGCGTATCATGGTTTTGTCGTCGACTTTATCGACTTCTACGTCGGCGACTGGCACTTTGCCACGTTCAATATCGCCGACTGTGCCATCTGTATTGGTGCCGCACTGATCGTGCTGGAGGGCTTTCTCAGCCCGTCCGGCAAACCGGCAAAAAATTAAGGGCAGGGCATGACTGATTCTGTACAGCGCGAGAGCGCAGTGCTGGTGCATTTCACCTTGAAGCTGGAAGACGGCTCCACGGCGGAATCCACGCGCAATAACGGCAAACCCGCGCTGTTCAGCCTGGGCGACGGCAGCCTGTCAGAAGGGTTGGAGTCGCATTTGCTGGGTCTGACCGTGGGCGAGAAGAAATCCTTCTCGCTGACGGCGGATGATGCTTTTGGCCAGAGCAGCCCGGATTTGATTCAGTATTTCTCCCGCCGGGATTTTACCCAGGCAGGCGAGCCTGAAATCGGCGCCATCATGCTGTTCAGCGGCATGGATGGCAACGAAATGCCCGGCGTGATCCGCGAGATTTCCGGTGATTCGATCACCGTTGATTTCAACCATCCGCTGGCCGGGCAGACTATCCACTTTGAGGTTGAAGTGCTGGAGATCGATCCGGTACTGGAGGCGACAAATGCAAATCCTGTTGGCTAATCCCCGCGGCTTTTGTGCCGGCGTCGATCGCGCCATCAGCATTGTGGAGCGCGCGCTGGAAATGTACGGCGCGCCAATCTACGTGCGTCATGAAGTGGTGCATAACCGCTATGTCGTCAACAGCCTGCGCGAGCGCGGTGCGATCTTTATTGAAGATATCGGGGAAGTGCCGGACGGTTCAATCCTGATCTTCTCGGCGCACGGTGTTTCTCAGGCGGTCAGGGCGGAAGCTAAAGCACGCGATCTGACCATGCTGTTTGATGCCACCTGTCCGCTGGTGACCAAAGTGCATATGGAAGTGGCGCGAGCCAGCCGCAGAGGCACTGAAGCGATCCTGATTGGTCACGCCGGCCACCCGGAAGTGGAAGGGACGATGGGTCAGTACAGCAGCCCGAAAGGCGGCATGTATCTGGTTGAAGCGCCCGAGGATGTCTATAAGTTGCAGGTTAAGGATGAAAACAACCTGTGCTTTATGACCCAGACCACGCTGTCGGTGGATGATACCTACGAAGTGATTGATGCGCTGCGTGCCCGTTTTCCGAAGATTGTCGGCCCGCGCAAAGATGACATCTGCTATGCCACTACCAACCGTCAGGAAGCCGTGCGCACGCTGGCAAAAGACGCCGACGTGGTGCTGGTGGTGGGTTCACGCAACTCCTCCAACTCCAACCGTCTGGCCGAGCTGGCGCAGCGTGCAGGGAAACTTGCGCGACTGATCGACTCCGCCGATGACATCCAGGAAGAGTGGATCAAAGGCGTGAGCTGCGTTGGCGTCACTGCCGGTGCCTCCGCACCAGACATTCTGGTGCAGGAAGTGATCCAGCGTCTGCGCGAGTTCGGTGGCGAAACCGCTATCGAGCTGATCGGCCGTGAAGAGAACATTGTTTTCGAAGTGCCGAAAGAACTCCGCGTCGACGTCCGCCAGGTCGACTAAACGCCTTCCGCAGCGCCCTGCTGCGGAAGTTTTTACTTCGCTGAACCGCCTGCTATACCCGCCGATCAAAGCCAGACAAAATTTGTTTTACTGATAATCCGTCGCGTCTGGCATAAAATTCTAATCATGTTGTTTTTATTGTGGCGCAGAGGTTACCGCATGGTTAACCTGTCAACGCTTTGCATGCACAGACTTTATACAGGGATTCATTATGAACAATGCACAAATCCGCCTTGCCATTGTTGGCGCCGCAGGACGCATGGGGCGTCAGTTAATTCAGGCAGCACAGGAGGCGGACGGCGTGTGCTTAGGCGCAGCTTTGGTGCGGGAAGGCTCTTCACTGGTCGGCGCTGATGCCGGCGAGATGGCCGGAACCGGCGCGACGGGCGTCAGGATTAGCGACAACCTGGACGCCGTGGTGAACGACTTCGACGTGCTGATCGACTTTACCCGTCCTGAAGGCACGCTGGCGTATCTGGATTTTTGCCGTCAGCACCAGAAAGCGATGGTGATCGGTACCACCGGGCTGGATGATTCGGCCAAAGCGGCGATCAAACAAGCGTCACATGAGATTGCTATTGTGTTCGCAGCGAACTTTAGCGTGGGTGTGAACCTGGTGCTGAAACTGCTGGAAAAAGCCGCCAAAGTGATGGGCGACTATGCCGATATCGAAATCGTTGAGGCTCACCACCGTCATAAAGTGGATGCGCCATCCGGGACCGCGCTGGCGATGGGCGAAGCGATTGCTGATGCAATGGACTGGGATTTAAATGAGCACGCCGTGTATGCCCGCGAAGGCCATACCGGTGAACGTAAGGCGCAAACTATCGGTTTTGCCACCGTTCGTGCCGGCGATATCGTTGGCGAACACACCGCGATGTTTGCAGATATCGGTGAGCGCGTAGAGATTACCCACAAGGCTTCAAGCCGCATGACCTTCGCGAAAGGCGCAGTTCGTGCAGCAGACTGGTTAAGCACGCGTAAAGCAGGTCTTTATGATATGCGAAGCGTGTTGAATTTAGATGATTTATAAGTGTTGTGCACCATCGTGATGTGGTTATTTCAATCATAAGGTTCTGATTGGACAGGGCAATAATTTTATTGCCCTTTTTATTTTTTAATAATCCTGTCTTGAGTTAATTTTAAAGCCATAATGGCTATTATGGGTTTTTATCCTCAATTTATTCCGCAAAATTAGTTAATTTTGACCATTTGGTCCACTTTTTAACGCCATTTTCCCTTTTCCTATGCACATCCCGTCAGGCAACCGGTTTTATGGACTGGATATCTGTCCTTTTCAGGGTGAATCCTCCGATTTCCTCTCCAGTTGAGTAAAAGACTAAGAAAAAGTGAGCTGCGGGGTAGACAACAGAGTGAGCGATCATTAGAATGCGCGCAATTTGCCAAAAATCGAGAATTCAGGCGGTTTTTGCATTGATTTATGGCTCTGTTATGAATTAATATGCAAATAATGTGACTGTTTATTCTCAGGAGGATGTTTTGATTAAGTCAGCGCTATTGGTTCTCGAAGACGGAACCCAATTCCACGGTCGGGCCATCGGGGCAACAGGATCGGCAGTGGGGGAAGTTGTTTTCAACACTTCAATGACCGGTTATCAAGAAATCCTCACTGATCCTTCCTATTCCCGCCAGATCGTTACTCTTACTTATCCCCATATCGGCAATGTCGGCACCAATTCCGCTGACGAAGAATCCTCTCAGGTACATGCTCAGGGCCTCGTCATTCGTGACCTGCCGCTGATTGCCAGCAACTTCCGTAATGAAGAAGGGCTGTCTGAGTATCTGACGCGTCACAACATTGTCGCTATTGCCGATATCGATACGCGTAAGCTGACCCGTCTGCTGCGCGAAAAAGGGGCGCAGAACGGCTGCATCATCGCCAGCGACGCACCTGATGCGCAGCTGGCTCTGCAGCAGGCGAAAGCCTTCCCGGGCCTGAAAGGAATGGATCTGGCGAAAGAAGTGACCACCAGTGAGAGCTACAGCTGGCTGCAAGGCAGCTGGACGCTGGACGGATTGCCGGACGCGAAGCAAGAGGCCGACCTGCCTTTCCATGTCGTGGCCTATGACTACGGCGTGAAGCGCAACATCCTGCGCATGCTGGTTGACCGTGGCTGTCGCCTGACGATTGTGCCGGCGCAAACGCCAGCAGAAGAGGTGCTGAAGATGAACCCGGATGGCATCTTCCTTTCTAACGGACCTGGGGACCCGGAACCGTGTGATTACGCGATTGCGGCAATCAAAGCCTTCCTGGAAACTGACGTGCCGGTCTTCGGCATCTGCCTTGGCCACCAGTTACTGGCGCTGGCCAGCGGGGCAAAAACCGTCAAGATGAAGCTGGGCCACCACGGCGGCAACCATCCGGTGAAAGACCTGGATAACAACACCGTGATGATCACCGCACAGAACCACGGCTTCGCCGTAGACGAAACCAACTTACCGGCAAACCTGCGAGTGACGCACACCTCGCTATTTGACCAGACGGTACAGGGCATTCACCGCACTGATAAAGCAGCGTTCAGCTTCCAGGGTCACCCGGAAGCCAGCCCGGGCCCGCACGATGCCGCGCCGCTGTTCGATCACTTTATCGAACTGATCGAAGCCTACCGTTCAACCGCTAAATAATCAGGAGCGAGAAAATGCCAAAACGTACCGACATAAAAAGTATCCTGATCCTTGGCGCTGGCCCGATCGTAATCGGCCAGGCCTGCGAATTTGACTACTCTGGTGCACAGGCCTGTAAAGCCCTGCGCGAAGAGGGTTACCGCGTGATTCTGGTTAACTCCAACCCGGCAACCATCATGACTGACCCGGAAATGGCCGATGCGACCTATATCGAGCCGATCCACTGGGAAGTTGTGCGCAAGATTATCGAAAAAGAGCGTCCGGATGCGGTTCTGCCAACCATGGGCGGCCAGACCGCACTGAACTGTGCGCTGGAACTGGAACGCCAGGGCGTGCTGGAAGAGTTCGGCGTGGCGATGATTGGTGCTACCGCCGATGCCATCGATAAGGCAGAAGACCGTCAGCGCTTTGATAAAGCGATGAAGAGCATCGGTCTGGATACCGCGCGTTCAGGCTTCGCACACAACATGGAAGAAGCCTATGCGGTTGCCGCAGACGTTGGCTTCCCGTGCATCATCCGTCCTTCCTTTACCATGGGCGGCTCAGGTGGCGGTATTGCCTATAACCGTGAAGAGTTTGAAGAGATTTGCGAACGCGGTCTGGATCTTTCCCCCACCAACGAGCTGCTGATTGATGAGTCGCTGATTGGCTGGAAAGAGTACGAGATGGAAGTGGTGCGTGATAAAAACGACAACTGCATCATCGTCTGCTCGATTGAAAACTTCGATGCAATGGGCATCCACACCGGTGACTCCATCACCGTGGCGCCAGCCCAGACCCTGACCGACAAAGAATATCAAATCATGCGTAACGCCTCGATGGCGGTACTGCGTGAAATCGGCGTGGAAACCGGTGGCTCCAACGTGCAGTTCTCCGTTAACCCGGCGAATGGCCGTCTGATCATCATCGAAATGAACCCACGCGTGTCGCGCTCTTCTGCGCTGGCGTCGAAAGCCACCGGTTTCCCGATTGCTAAAATCGCGGCCAAACTGGCGGTAGGTTACACGCTTGATGAGCTGATGAACGACATCACCGGTGGCCTGACCCCGGCATCGTTCGAACCGTCTATCGACTACGTAGTGACCAAAATCCCTCGCTTCAACTTCGAGAAATTTGCCGGCGCGAATGACCGCCTGACCACGCAGATGAAGTCGGTGGGTGAAGTGATGGCGATTGGCCGCACCCTGCAGGAATCCATGCAGAAAGCGCTGCGCGGCCTCGAAGTTGGCGCACATGGCTTTGACCCGAAAGTTGACCTGAACGATGCGGAAGCAATGACGGTTATCCGTCACGAGCTGAAAGACGCCGGTTCTGACCGTATCTGGTACATCGCGGATGCGTTCCGTGCGGGCATGAACGTGGAAGAGATCTTCAGCCTGACCAACGTTGACCGCTGGTTCCTGGTTCAGATTGAAGAGCTGGTTCAGCTGGAAGGCCAGGTTGCCCGCGAAGGCGTTAATGGCCTGACGGCGGACTTCCTGCGTACCCTGAAGCGTAAAGGCTTTGCCGATGCGCGTCTGTCTGCGCTGGCGGGTGTGTCTGAAGCTGAAGTGCGTAAGCTGCGTGAGCAGTACAATCTGCACCCGGTATATAAGCGTGTCGATACCTGTGCGGCGGAATTCTCTACCGATACCGCTTACATGTACTCCACCTATGAAGAAGAGTGCGAATCCAACCCTAACAGCGACCGTGAGAAAATCATGGTGCTGGGCGGCGGTCCAAACCGTATCGGCCAGGGCATTGAGTTCGACTACTGCTGCGTCCATGCATCACTGGCGCTGCGTGAAGATGGTTACGAGACCATTATGGTCAACTGTAACCCTGAAACCGTCTCCACCGACTACGACACCTCCGACCGTCTGTACTTCGAGCCGGTAACGCTGGAAGACGTGCTGGAAATCGTGCGTATCGAGAAGCCGAAAGGCGTGATCGTGCAGTACGGTGGTCAGACGCCACTGAAACTGGCGCGTGAGCTGGAAGCCGCTGGCGTGCCGATTATCGGTACCAGCCCGGATGCTATCGACCGTGCAGAAGACCGCGAGCGTTTCCAGCAGGCGGTTGAACGCCTGGGCCTGAAGCAGCCGGCAAACTCCACCGTGACTGCGATTGAGCAGGCGGTAGAGAAAGCGGCGGTGATTGGCTATCCGCTGGTTGTGCGTCCTTCTTACGTGCTGGGCGGTCGTGCGATGGAAATCGTGTATGACGACATCGACCTGAAGCGCTACTTCCAGAATGCGGTTGCCGTCTCTAACGATGCGCCGGTGCTGCTGGACCGCTTCCTTGACGACGCGGTAGAAGTGGATGTGGATGCGATTTGCGACGGTGAGCGCGTACTGATTGGCGGCATCATGGAGCATATCGAGCAGGCGGGCGTGCATTCCGGTGACTCCGCGTGTTCTCTGCCAGCCTACACGCTGAGCAAAGAGATCCAGGACGTGATGCGTCAGCAGGTTGAGAAGCTGGCCTTCGAACTCTGCGTACGTGGCCTGATGAACGTGCAGTTTGCGGTGAAAGACAACGAAGTTTACCTGATTGAGGTGAACCCACGTGCTGCCCGTACCGTACCGTTTGTTTCCAAGGCAACCGGTGTGCCGCTGGCGAAAGTGGCGGCACGCGTAATGGCAGGCAAAACGCTGGCAGAGCAGGGCATTACGGAAGAAGTCATTCCGCCTTACTACTCGGTGAAAGAAGTGGTGCTGCCGTTTAACAAGTTCCAGGGCGTTGACCCCATCCTCGGCCCTGAAATGCGTTCCACCGGTGAAGTCATGGGTGTTGGCAAAACCTTCGCAGAAGCGTTCTCGAAAGCGATGCTGGGCGCGGCGAGCAACATGAAGAAAACCGGTCGTGCCTTACTGTCTGTGCGTGATGGCGACAAGAAGCGCATCGTTGCGCTGGCTGCCAAGCTGCAGTCACTGGGCTTCGAACTGGACGCAACTCACGGTACCGCAGTGGTGCTGGGTGAAGCAGGGATCAACATCCGTCTGGTCAACAAGGTGCATGAAGGCCGTCCTCATATCCAGGATCGTCTGAAAAACGGTGAGTACGCTTACATCGTAAACACCACGGCAGGACGCCAGGCGATTGAGGATTCCAAACTGATCCGCCGCAGCGCGCTGCAGTACAAGGTGCACTACGACACCACGCTGAACGGTGCGTTTGCTACGGCAAACTCACTGAGCGCAGATCCCACCGCGCAGGTTATCTCGGTGCAGGAAATGCACGCGCAGATCCAGGGCTAAGTCTCTGTCAGCGAATACCCATCCCCGCTTCGGCGGGGATTTTTTTTGCCTGAAATTCCCCCGATCCAAACCCGCCTGGCTGGCCGATTGTTGTGCAACCGGTTAACCACTTGCACCTTTTTTAATCAGAGCTTTTTATTATCTTCAGGCGATTATCCCAGCAAATCAGTAGCTTGATTTATTGGCACCCAATTTGCTTTAAGTAAAAAAGGTAGAGTTGTTGGACCAATTATTCAGGGGAAGCCATGTCAGCATCGATCGGTAATCTCGGCCCGATTGCGGTGCAGCACAGTGATGTGCTGGTACTGGACGCGTTGACCCGTTACGTCGCCCAAAGCGGCACCCAAATCGGCGAGCGTTTACCGCCGGAACGCGTGCTTGCAGAAAAGCTCGGCGTCAGCCGTAACACCGTGCGTGAAGCCCTTAAACGGTGGGAAGCGCTGGGCATCATCGTTCGCCGTAAAGGCAGTGGCACCTTTCTCCATGCTGAAGTCACCAGTGATGACAGTTTCCTGTCGCTGCGTTTCAAAAACGACTCCAGCAACATGCTCCATGCGCTGGAAGTGCGCCGGATTATTGAGAGCGAATCCTGCGCGCTGGCGGCGGTCCGTGCTTCCGATGACGATCTTCGTGACATTGAGATCCGGCTGGAAGAGATGGAAAGAGTCCATCTGGCAGTCGGTTCTGCTGGGGCAGAAGACTGGGCATTTCACGCCAGCATTTACCACGCGGCACACAATCCGCTGTTACTGCGGATGGTGGTGGGTCTTTACGACACGCTGCATGCCTTTTTTGAATCACCACCTGAACAGGCCCTGTTTAGCGATTCGTTTTCCCTGCATCGCACCTTGTATGAAGCCATTGCCGACCGTAATGCGGAAGAAGCACGCCGCATCAGCCATTTAATTCTCGATATAACCGAGCGTGATATGAAGGAAGTGATTAATGCAGCCTGAAAAGCCCTTTAGTGAACAAACCCGACTGACCCACGATCAACGTCATGACAAAGGCGCAGTTTCCCCGCCCGTCTATCAATCCTCTTTGTTCAGCTTCAGTGATTACGACAGCATGATTGCCCGCTTTCGTGGCGACAGCGATCAGCCGTTGTATTCACGGGTCGATAACCCGACGGTCAAAGTTCTACAGGACAAAATGGCCGAACTGGAGGGTGGGGAAGCCTGCCTGGCTTTTGGCAGCGGGATGGCGGCGATCAGCAACGCCATTCTGAGCGTGGTCCAGCCGGGCGATAAGGTGGTTTGCATCAATCACGTCTATCCGGATACCTACCGTTTCCTGAAAGGGTTCTGCACCCGCTTTAACATCAACAGTGAGTTTGTCGATGGCGACTCGCTTGAGGCGATTGCCGCCGCGCTGCCGGGTGCGAAGTTGCTGTATCTCGAAAGCCCAAGCAGTTGGGTGATGAGCGAACAGGATCTGCAGAAGATTGCCACGCTGGCGAAAGAGCACAAGGTGATCACCCTGATTGATAACAGCTGGGCCTCGCCGCTGTTCCAGAAGCCGCTGGCGCTGGGCATCGATATGGTGGTGCATTCCGCCTCGAAATACATTGGTGGCCACAGCGATGTGGTGGCTGGACTGGTTATCGCCAATGCCGAACGTATCAGCGCCATCTCGCGTTATATCAGCCCGTTCCTTGGCGGCAAGCTGTCGGCTAATGAAGCCTGGCTGCTGATCCGTGGCCTGCGGACCTTGCCGTTACGCATGCGGCAGCACCATGAAAGTGCGCTGCAGCTGGCTTCTCAACTTCAGGACCATCCGCAGATCCTCGCGGTAAACCATCCGGGCCTGCACAAAGCCGCCTTTTCAACCCTCAGCGGCTACAGCGGGCTGTTCTCTTTTGAGCTGGATCAGTCGGTCGATATTCCGACCTTCTGTAACGCGTTGCAGCTGTTCCATATGGGCGTGAGCTGGGGAGGATTTGAAAGTCTGGTGATGCCCGCCATTTCGGTGCTGAATCAGGCCGGTGAATTTAACTCCGCCGTGGATTTTGGCGTCTCACCGCGCGTTATCCGCGTCTCCATCGGTCTGGAAGATACCGCAGATTTGTGGAACGACCTGCAGCAGGCGATTGCCGCCGCACGCCAGTAACCTGATTGCCCGCACTCCATTAACAAGAGGTCATGAAAATGCGACAGCCTTTACGCTCTTTGTTACTTAACAGCGTCCTGATTACCCTGGGAATGTGCAGTGCCTACAGCACAGTGGCCGCCACCAAACTGACGCTGGTGGAAGTGATCACCAGCCCGGCCCGCACGGCGATGCTGCAGAAAATGCTGAGCGAATATAAAACCCAGCACCCGGAGACGGAAATCGAAGTGATCTCCCTTCCCTGGGGGCAGGCATTTGAAAAACTGGGCACCATGATGCAAAGCGGGCAGGTGCCGGATGTGGTTGAAATGCCGGACACCTGGCAAGGGCTGTATGCCAGCAACAATATGCTGGTGGATCTGGAACCTAAGCTGAAGGCGTGGCCAAACACCGCCAACCTGACCGACAAAACGCTGGATATGGCGCGGGCGTCGGACGGCAAAGCCAATATGGTTCCTTACGGTTTCTATCTGCGCGCTATGTTCTGGAATAAGAAACTCTTCCAGCAGGCAGGCTTGAGTGGCCCACCAAAAACCATGGATGAGTTTGTGGCGGATGCCAAAAAGATCAGCGCGCTGGGCAATGGCATCAGCGGGTACTGCATGCGCGGCGGCGTAGGTGGCACCAATGCCTGGATGATGTTTATGACTACCATGAACGGCTCACCGGCTTTCTTTGATAAAGACGGGAACAGCACGCTGACTCAGCCAGGGGCGATCAAAGGCGCGCAGCTGCTGGTCGATATGTACAAGCAGGGCGGTGCACCGAAGGACAGCGTCAACTGGGGCTTCAATGAAATTGTCTCCGGCTTCTACTCCGGAAAATGCGCAATGCTGGACCAGGATCCCGATGCCCTGATCGCCATCAAAAACAGCATGAATCCGGATGACTTTGGCGTGGCGCCAATGCCGGTTGGGCCATCAGGCAAAGCCTATCCGACGATTGGCTACACCGGCTGGTCGATCTTCAAGCAGGCCAAACACCCGGATGATGCCTGGCAGCTGATCCAGTTCCTTAGCAGTGAAGCCAATAACCTCACCTGGTCGAAGTTTGTCGGCACCTTGCCAATCTACAAAGGGGCCGAGAACGATCCGTTCTACCATTCACCCCAGTTTGCGGGCTGGTTCACCGAGCTTAACGACCCGAAATACGTTCCCCTGACCATGCCAACCCATCTGAAAGGCTGGGGCTATTTCAACTCGGTCACGGTGAAAGAGAGTACCCAGGAAACGTTGTTAGGGGAAAACGACACGACCTCGATGGTGGAGGATTGGGCCAAATACCTGACCAAAGAGCAAAAAGCCTGGATGGCTACTCAGTAACCCACGCGCCCCCGTCGTGACGGGGGCGGCAATGGAGACGGAATTATGATGCTGGACGTCAGAATGGTTGAAACTGCCAGACCGCCGCGCTTCCACCGGCTGCGGATGCTGGCAGAGCCCTGGCTGTATATGAGCCCAACGCTGATCCTGATTGGTCTGTTTATCTTCGTGCCGATGATGATCGGCATCTCGTACGCCTTCCAGAATATCCAGCTACTTAATCCGCTGGACAGCGGCTGGGTGGGACTGGATAACTTCCGCGAAATGTTTGATGACCGCCGTTTCTTTAAGGCGCTCGGGCACACCGCAAACTGGACGCTGACGTCATTGGGACTGCAGTTTTTCCTCGGGCTCGGGCTGGCGCTGTTGCTTAACCGGGAGTTTCCGCTGCGGCGCTGGGTGCAGGCGCTGGTGTTTCTCCCCTGGGCAGTTCCGGCGTTTCTGTCCGGATTAACCTGGTCATGGTTGCTGAACCCGGTGATCGGCATTTTGCCGCACTGGATGACAGCCCTGCATTTGATCAGCGAACCCTACAACATTCTCTCCGATCCCCAACTGGCGCTGTATGGGCCGGTGATCGCCAACGTCTGGTTTGGCATTCCCTTTTTCGCCATCACCCTGTTAGCGGCATTGCAGTCGATCCCGAAAGATCTGTATGAAGCGGCCTCAATGGATGGTGCCAGCAGCTGGCAGCAGTTCAGGCGGGTGACGCTGCCTTTTCTGGCGCCGATGATCGCCATTACCGTGATGCTCCGGACCATCTGGATTGCTAACTTTGCTGATCTGATCGTGGTGATGACCGATGGCGGGCCTGCCGGATCGACCTCGATTCTGTCGAGCTATATCTTCACCACGGCCTATCGCAAGCTGGACTTTGGCTATGCCTCCGCGATGGCGGTGTTCCTGCTGATCCTGATGACCTGCTATGCCCTGGTGCTGCTGCGGATCCGTCATCAGATGTTGAAATAAGGAGAGCATAATGCGCCAGCTATTACGTCTGATGGGTCACCGGGTGGGCATTCTGGCTTACCTGCTGTTTGCCTTGTTTCCGCTGTACTGGGTGATCAAAATTTCGGTGACGCCTGACAAGCTGCTCTACAGCGAAGGGGTGAAAATGTGGCCGAGCGCCTTCACCTTCGAGCATTTCAGACGGGTGTTTGTTGAGAGCGACTTTCCAACCTTCTTCAGTAATAGCCTGATCGTCTCGTTTTCCACCGCGGCACTGGCGACGGTGATTTCCGCGCTGGCGGGCTATGCCTTTTCCCGCTTCTCCTTCAAAGGAAAAACGGTGATTGCTGCCCTGTTGCTGTTCACCCAGATGTTCCCGCTGGTGATGATCCTCGCCCCGATTTACAAGGTGATGGCGCCGTTAGGATTAACCAATAATCTGCTGGGGCTGATCCTGATTTACACCGCGTTTAACGTCCCTTTTGCCACCTTCCTGATGCAGTCCTTTTTCGACGCCATTCCTAAAGACCTGGAAGAATCGGCGATGCTGGAAGGCTGTACGCGTTTTCAGGCGTTAGTCAAAGTGCTGGCACCGCTGACCTTACCGGGTATGGCGGCCACGTTAGGGTTCGTCTTTACCGCCGCATGGAGCGAGCTGCTGTTCTCGCTGATGCTGATCAATAAAAACTCGGTGATGACCTTTCCGGTCGGACTACTGAGTTTTGTCTCGAAATTCGCCGTTTCATGGGGAGATATGATGGCAGCCGCAGTGCTGGCGCTGATCCCTGCCTGTCTGTTTTTCGCGTTCATTCAGCGTTACCTCATTCAGGGGCTGACGGCGGGTGCGGTAAAAGGATAATCATCATGGCTCAAATCTCTCTTTCGCAAATTGAAAAGCGCTACGGCAACGTCGAAGTGCTGCGTGACATCAATCTGACCATTGCTGACGGCGAATTCGTGGTGCTGGTGGGTCCGTCAGGCTGCGGCAAATCGACGCTGTTAAGGACCATCGCCGGGCTTGAACTGGCCAGCAGCGGAGATATTCGCATTGGCAACCGGTTGATGAATCAGGTCGCGCCGAAAGATCGTGATATCTCGATGGTGTTCCAGAGTTACGCGCTCTATCCGCATCTGACTGTCGCGCGCAATATGGGGTTCAGTCTGGAGGTGCAGAAACGGCCCAAAGCCGAAATTGAGGCGGCGGTAAAACGGGCGGCCGAGATTTTAAGCCTGACCGCCTTGTTGGATCGTCGCCCGAAAGAACTTTCCGGCGGCCAGCGCCAGCGTGTGGCCATGGGAAGGGCGATTGTCCGCCAGCCCAAGGTGTTTCTGTTTGATGAACCCTTATCTAACCTCGACGCACAGCTGCGTGGGCAGATGCGCGTGGAGATTAAAAAACTCCATCAGCAGATGAACAACACTATCGTCTACGTGACCCATGATCAGGTGGAAGCGATGACGCTGGCCGACCGCATCGTGGTGCTTAACCACGGGGTTATTCAGCAGGTGGGTACGCCGTTAGAGCTGTACGACACGCCCGCCAATAAGTTCGTCGCCAGCTTTATCGGATCGCCGCCAATGAACTTTATCAGCGGCAACATCCAACGCCATGATCTGGGCCTCAGCCTGCAGGTCAGCGCCGAACTTTCCCTGCCGTTACTGGAGCGGGCCACGCCGCTCAGCCATGGCAAAGCGGTGATTTATGGCATCCGCCCGGAAAATATCCTGCTGTGCGATCTGGCCGATCAGGGCGCGATGCCGTTTACCGTGTCGTTGATTGAGCCAACCGGCTTGTCTGAGTTAATTCATGGCACGCTGGCCGGGGAACCGATGATGATTTACTGCACGCAGCGGTCGGGCTGTGCGGCGGGGGATGTCAGAGGGGTGAAGTTTGATCTGGAACGGGTACAGCTGTTTGATGCCGACAGCCAGCAGCGGTTGCCGTAGCCGGTCAGTTTGACCGGCCTGCCGCAGGCGTTAAGCGCGGCAGGCCGGTTCGCGCGATCAGGAGAGCGCGACCTTGATGCCCAGCGCGATCAGCACGCCGCCCAGCAGTTTATCGACCAGCTTTTGCGCCTTCGCCAGGCCACGACGGACCGGTGCGCTCTGGATGATCACCACCAGCAGCGGCCACCAAATCGAGGAGAGCATCAGGATGATCGCCGCGTACCAAATCTTCTCGCCGAAACCGGTATGCACGTTAAGCACCTGGGTAAACATCGACAGGAAAAACAGCGTGGCTTTCGGGTTCAGCAGGTTACACAGGTAGCCCTGCAGGAACGCCTTCTTCAACGAGGTGGTTTCCGGCTCGATATTGCTGAGATCCATTTTGCTGTTGCCACGCGACATCAGGGCCTGCACACCGATGTAGATCAGATAGGCCGCGCCGACATACTTCAGCATCATAAACAGCCACGGCGTGGTGGTAATCACCACCGCCAGACCTGCCACGCAGTAAGCCATATGCGTCGCGACGGCACAGTTGACCCCCAGCGCGGTAAACATTGCGGCTGTGCGGGGATAACGGGCGGCATTCTTGATAATCAGGAAGAAATCGGGGCCGGGAGAGAGCATTCCCAGAGCCGCGATCGTGGCGATAATCAAGCTGGTCTCTAACATGGTGGCATCCTGTAGCAAATGAGGGGCGGATTCTAGCACGTTCGCAGGGTTTTTTAGCTATCAGCCAGAGCAAATACAACGCAAACGTTACCTTGAAGAACCTTTACGCAAATCCCCCGCCAGGGGTATCGACGAAAGTTTCACCTTTACGTATGATGGCGCCAATTTTACCCCCTTTACTGAGTTTCTATGATGATAAGCCTGATTGCGGCCATGGCGGCCGACCGCGTTATTGGAATGGATAATGCCATGCCGTGGCACCTGCCAGCCGATTTGGCCTGGTTTAAACGCCAGACCCTGGATAAGCCGGTGATCATGGGCCGCCGCACCTGGGAGTCGATCGGACGCCCGCTGCCAGGCAGACTGAACATTGTGATCAGCAGCCAGCCGGGCGATGCGGAAGGCGTCAGTTGGGTGACCTCTATCGATGAGGCGCTGCAGGCAGCCGGAGAAGTGGATGAAGTGATGGTCATCGGTGGCGGTCGCATCTATGAACAGCTGTTGCCGCGTGCCGATCGTCTGTATCTGACGCACATTGATGCGGAAGTGGTGGGCGACACCACTTTCCCGGATTTCGAACCGGAAGAGTGGCAGTCGACCTTCAGTGAATTCCACGATGCGGATGAGAAGAACAGCCACAGTTTCTGCTTCGAAATTCTGCAACGTCGTTAATCACTACCCGCCAGATGTGACAATGCCAGACCGGAGTCTGGCATTGGCTAAGCCGCTTTATCGCGTCAGTCTTCCAGCGCACGTTCGCGGTTGGAAGGCTGAACGAACCACGCTTTATCTTCCCAGCGCAGCATCGTCAGCACGCCACCCCAGCAACAGCCGGTATCCAGCCCAATAATCCCGTCAGGTGTGCCTTTGCCTTCCAGCGAGGCCCAGTGACCAAACACAATGGTGTACTCGCTGGCGACCGGGCCAGGAATATCAAACCAGGGTTTCAGCGGCGGTGGGGCGGTGTCGGGCGTATCCTTGCAGATCATATCCAGCTGCCCGTTCGGGAAGCAGAAGCGCATCCGCGTCAAGGCGTTGGTGCTGAAACGCAGACGCGCCAGCCCGCTGAGTTCCGGCGTCCAGTTATTCGGCATATCACCGTACATGGCGTCGATAAACAGCGGATAGGTATCGCTGGAGAGAACCGCTTCAACTTCGCGGGCGCAGGTTTTCGCCGTTTCAATATCCCACTGCGGGGTGATCCCGGCGTGCGCCATCACCAGCTTTTTCTCTTCATCCACCTGCAGCAGCGGCTGGCGACGCAGCCAGTTGATCAGCTCGTCGGCGTCGTCCGCTTCCAGCAATGGCGTCAGCCGATCCTTGGGCTTATTGCGGCTGATACCGGCATAGACCGCCAGCAAATGCAGATCGTGATTGCCCAACACCAGGCGCACACAGTCACCGAGCGAACGCACGTAGCGCAGCACGTCCAGCGATCCCGGACCGCGGGCCACCAGATCGCCGGTCAGCCACAGCGTATCCTGCTGAGGATCGAAAGCAACCTGCTCCAGCAGGGAATGAAGTTCGTCATAGCAACCGTGGACGTCACCGATCAGATATGTGCTCATTGGACCTTTCCAGGCAGACGTGTTCCTGAGCCGTTAAGCCCGATCGCCGTCTGTGCAATCAGATGAATTAATGGAGTTGGCTGGGAACGGCCATGCGGAACACCGGGATCTCAACCTGGAAGCTTGCGCCCTGATGGTCGATCATCACGTAATGTCCCTGCATGGTGCCCATCGGCGTTTCCAGCACGGCGCCGCTGGTGTACTGAAATTCACTGCCGGGCTGGATGTGCGGCTGCTCGCCAATCACGCCTTCACCCTGAACTTCGGTTTCACGGCCATTACCATTGGTAATCAGCCAGTAGCGGCCCAGCAGCTGAACGGCGTTACGCCCCAGATTGCGTATTGTGACGGTATAAGCAAAAACATAACGTTCTTCTTCAGGCACAGATTGCGAAGGAATATAGGCACTCTGAACATGGACACATACACGAGGCGTATCGATCATTCTGCTACTTCTCCGGCGTCTGGGTCTGAGGCTGGGTCTGCGGATGCGCAATCAGCCAGTTAGCTAACTGGCAATACTGCGCCACAGTGATGTTTTCAGCCCGTAAGGTCGGGTCGATGTTCATCTCCTGCAAGACTTCCAGCGAGAACAGATGCCCCAGGCTATTGCGCAGCGTTTTACGACGCTTACCAAAGGCTTCTGTGGTGATTCGGGTCAGCACGCGCATGTCGGTGACCGGATGTTCAATTTTCGCGTGCGGCATTAAACGCACCACTGCTGAATCAACTTTAGGCGCGGGCGTAAAGGATTCGGGCGGCACTTCCAGTACCGGGATCACCTGGCAGTAATACTGCGCCATCACGGTGAGGCGGCCATAGGCTTTGCTGCCCGGGCCCGCGACCAACCGGTTAACCACTTCTTTTTGCAGCATAAAATGCATATCACGGATTGCCGTGGCATAGCTGAAAAGATGGAACATCAGTGGCGTGGAGATGTTGTAAGGCAGGTTACCAAAGACGCGCAGCGACTGGCCTTTTTCGCGAGCATACTCAGCGAAGTCAAAGGCCATGGCATCCTGCTGGAAGATCGTCAGCTTCGGTCCCAAAAACGGATGGGTTTGCAGACGAGCCGCCAAATCACGGTCGATTTCAATGACGGTCATGGCGTCCAGACGCTCGCCAACCGGTTCGGTTAACGCACCCAGACCGGGACCGATCTCGACGATGGCCTCGCCTTTCTGCGGGTGAATGGCGGAGACGATGCTGTCGATAATGTACTGATCGTTCAGGAAGTTCTGTCCGAAACGTTTGCGGGCGAAGTGGCCCTGGTGGACGCGATTATTCATTACTGCTCTTGATCATGGTGATGGCGAGGTTAAGCGCCGTAATAAAGCTGCCCGCATCAGCATTGCCCAGGCCAGCCAGTTCTAAGGCGGTGCCATGGTCAACGGAGGTACGGATAAAGGGCAGGCCGAGGGTGATATTCACCGCGCGCCCGAATCCCTGATATTTTAGCACCGGAAGCCCCTGGTCGTGATACATCGCCAGGACGGCATCGGCATGTTGCAAATATTTTGGCTGGAAAAGCGTATCGGCCGGTAACGGCCCGGTCAGCAGCATTCCCTGCTGACGAAGCTCGTCCAGGGCAGGGATGATAACATCGATCTCTTCCCGACCCATATGTCCGCCTTCACCGGCGTGCGGATTTAAGCCACAAACGAAGATGTGCGGAGAGGCTAAGCCAAATTTGCGCTGCAGGTCAGCATGTAAAATGCCGATAACTTCATGCAGGCTGTCGCGGGTTATCGCCGCGGAGACGTCTTTAAGCGGCAGATGGGTCGTCGCCAGCGCCACCCGCAACTCTTCCGTCGCCAGCATCATCACCACACGTTCGCACTGCGCACGTTCGGCAAAGAATTCGGTATGGCCGCTAAACGGAATACCGGCGTCATTAATCACACCCTTATGAACCGGGCCGGTGATTAACGCGGCGAATTCGCCGTTAAGGCAGCCGTCACAGGCGCGCGCCAGCGTTTCCAGCACGTAATGGCTGTTGGCGACGCACAGCTCGCCAGCGATAACCGGCTGCGGCAAAACGACGGGAAGGACGGTCAGCGTGCCGGCTTGCTGCGGCTGCGCCGCCGTACCGGGCTGATAGTCTCTCAGGGTGAGGGGTAAACCCAGCTTTGCTGCACGGTCGAGCAGCAAAGCTGGATCGGCACACACAACCAGTTCAACTGGCCAGTCGCGCTGGGCCAGTTGAAGGGTAACATCAGGACCAATCCCGGCGGGTTCGCCGGGAGTGATCACCACACGTTGATTACTGTGCATTCGCATCCAGGATTTTCACGTAGGCGGCAGCACGCTGCTCCTGCATCCAGGTCTGCGCTTCTTCAGCAAACTTGCGGTTGAACAGCAGACGATAAGCACGCTCTTTCTGTGCCGCATCGGTTTTGTCCACCTGACGGGTGTCGAGCAGCTGAATCAGATGCCAGCCGAAGGACGAGTGAACCGGTGCGCTCAACTGGCCTTTTTTCAGCTTCATCAGCGCATCGCGGAACGCCGGGTCATACATCTCCGGGGAGCTCCAGCCTAAATCGCCGCCCTGATTGGCTGAACCTGGATCCTGAGAAAGCTGTTTAGCTTCTTCAGCGAAGGTGGTTTTGCCGCTGTTAATATCCGCCACCACCTGCTCCAGCTTCTGACGCGCCTGCTCATCGGTCATTACCGGAGACGGCTTCAGCAGAATGTGGCGGGCATGCACTTCGGTCACGGAAACGTTCTGGCTCTCGCCACGCACATCGTTAACTTTCAGGATGTGGAAGCCAACTCCCGAACGGATTGGACCGATGATGTCGCCTTTCTTCGCCGTGACCAGCGCCTGAGCAAACAGAGATGGCAGCTCCTGAATCTTGCCCCAGCCCATGTTGCCGCCTTTCAGCGCCTGGGGATCGGCAGAGTAGGTGATCGCCAGTTTGCCGAAGTCAGCGCCGCTTTTGCTCTGGCTGACCAGCTGTTTCGCCAGCGTTTCCTGATCGTCAACCTGTTGCTGAGTCGGGTTTTCCGGCAGTGGCAGCAGGATGTGGCTGAGGTTTAACTCGGTGCTGGCATTGTTTTGAGACGCAACCTGCTTGGAGAGAGAATCCACTTCCTGAGGCAGGATGGTGACGCGACGACGCACTTCGTTGTTACGCACTTCCGAAATGGTCATCTCGCGACGGATCTGCTCACGGTAGGTGCCGTAGTTCATCCCATCATACGCCAGGCGGCTGCGCAGCTGGTCTGGCGTCATTTTGTTCTGTGCGGCGATGTTCTGGATAGCCCCATCAAGCTGAGCATCCGTCACCTGAATCCCGGACTGTTTTGCCATCTGCAGCAAAATATTGTCCATGACCAGACGTTCAACGATCTGATGACGCAAGGTTTTGTCATCAGGCAATTGCTGACCAGCCTGCTGAGCCTGGCTTTTAACCGACTGCATCATGCCGTCGACATCACTTTCAAGTACTACGCCGTTGTTTACTACAGCGGCAACTTTATCAACAACTTGCGGGGCTGCAAACGCGGTGCTGGCTGTCAGCGCTGCACCAAGGATCAGCATTCTCCAGTTCTTCATACTTTTTCCATTCTTCTATCCGCACTGCGGGTTTGCATTGTATTAATCACAACATCAGAAAGAGCGCTGATAAGGCAAGATGCCCTCACGCAGCATTTGACCGGTGCCGAGGCTATAAGAAGGACTCAGGCCACGTAGCTCAATGTTGAACGAGATTTTATTGTCGTAATTACTGGTACTGTTATCGCTATTCCAGCTGGTGATTTTACGTTCGTAACCCAGACGAATTGCATAGCAGCAGGAACTGTACTGCACGCCAAGCAACTGATCGGCCGGCTGTTTGGCTTTGGTATCGTAATACCAGGCGCCTACCACCGACCAGGCATCAGCAATCGGCCAGCTTGCCGTTGCGCCAACCTGAGAAATGCCATCCTGATAGCCTGGGTTGGTCACCGTGGATAACGTTTGGGCAATATATTCCGGGCTGGTGTAACGGTAGTTCAACTGCACCATACGGTCAGCATCGCGGCGGTATTCCAGTACGGCATTGCCTTGCGAAACGTTATCAAGACGGGTGTCGTACTGCAGGCCACCACGGGTGCTCCAACGGTCGCTGATACGGTAGTAGGTGTCACCTGCCCACACCAGACTGCCACGATCGTCGCTGTCCGCGTTCTCCAGACCGGTACGGGATGGAGTAAACGAGTAGATTTGACCTACGGAAGCGTTAAAACGTTCAACCAGATCGTTATCAAAAATTCGCGTGGTCACACCGCTGGTCACCTGGTTGGCTGACGCGATGCGATCCAGACCACTGTAGGTGCGGTCGCGGAACAGGCCGGTGTAGTCACTTTGCAGCAGCGTGGAGTCATAGGCGCGGATATCGCTCTGGTCGCGATAAGGCAGATAAAGGTACTGCATACGCGGTTCCAGCGTCTGCGTGTAGCCTTCTGACCAGTCCATATCCCGGTCAAACACCATCTTGCCGTCAACTTTAAACTGCGGCATCACGCGGTTAACGCTGCTTTTCAGCTGGTTAACTTTGTTGGTATCAACGGTATTGTTGTAATACTCAATGTCGTCCTGCTGATAGTGGGTCGCCAGCAGTTTCGCTTCGGTATTCAGACTTCCCCAGCCGTTAGACAGCGGCAGGTTGATGGTCGGCTCGAGATGCAAACGGGTTGCATCCGGCAACTCTTCGTTGACGTTGGTGAATTTCACCGCCTGAGCATACAGGTGGGTGTCGAACGGCCCGACGTTGTTCTGGTAATAGTTGTAGTCAAACTGCGGTTCTGCACGGTAAACGTCATTGCTGGCGTTAGTGGAGAAGATCTGGAACTGTTTGGTCGACAGCGTGGCGTCCCAGTTTTTCTCGGCATAACCGATACTGAATTTCTGCGTGACGTAGCCGTCCGTCGAGTTGGCATACGGCGAGTCGAGGTCAGTGAAGTAATAGGTGTCACTGACTTTGGTGTAGTCGACGTTGAAGCGCCAGTTCTTATCGTAAACACCGGCGTGCTTCCAGTAGAACATCCAGCGTTTGGAATCGTCATCGCTGATGTTGCGTGAAGGCGCATCTTTTTCGAACTGATTGTCCGAATTCAGATAATCGAACTCCATCAGACCGGCACCCGCCAGGGTCAGATAACGGAATTCGTTCTGTAACTGTAGCCCACGGTTGCTCATATAGTGCGGCGTAATGGTGGCATCGGCCTGCGGCGCAATGTTCCAGTAATACGGCAGAATGAACTCAAAACCGTTGGAGCTGCCGTATTTGGCATTCGGGATCAGGAAACCTGAGCGGCGGCGGTCGCCAAGCGGCAACTGCAAATAAGGGCTGTACAGCACCGGTACCGAGCCGATCCTGAAGCGGGCATTCCAGATTTCAGCAACCTGCTCTTCGCGGTCCTGAATAATCTCGGTGCCGGCCACGCTCCAGCTGTTATCGCCAGGCAGACAGGAGGTAAAGGTGCCGTTTTCCATAATGGTGTAACGGTTCTGGCCACGCAGTTTCATCTGATCGCCAGTACCACGGCCCTGACGGCCCACCATCTGGTAGTCGCCGTTCCAGACGTTGGTGTCTTTGGTGTTCAGGTTTGACCAGGCTTTCGGACCTTTCAGGATGACCTGATTGTCGTCGTAGTGCACATTACCTAAGGCATCCACGGTGCGCACAGGCGTCGGCTGACCCGGCTGCTGCTTTTGATGCAGCTGAACCTCGTCAGACAGCAGACGGCTGTTACCCTGCTGGATATCCACGTTGCCGGTGAAGACCGCGTTATCGGGATAATTGCCTTTGGCATTGTCGGCGTTAATCGTTACCGGTAGGTCATTATTCGTTTTTCCCTGGACCAGAGGACGGTTATAACTTGGTACACCCAGCATACATTGTGATGCCAGGTCGTCGGCCAGGCCTTGCTGGCTGTAAATCGCTGTGCCGATAAGCGTGGCCAGCAAAGTAGGTAATCTTTTTTTCATACGCGGTATCGAGAATTCCGTGATAGCTGGCATCATGCCGACAAACGGTCAGAGACTATCGCACTCAACTGCGTTGCGCTAGTGTTAATCCTGGTCGTCTGGCCGCGTTGCCGTTAGGCTCTGAGTTAAATGACAGGTATGATAATGCAATTTTTAGCCTTCAGCATGGCGAATTGAGGAGTATATGCGCTATTGGGGAAAAGTAATTGGCCTTGTGCTCGGTTTGTTGAGCGGCACCGGCTTCTGGGGTTTAGCATTTGGCCTGCTGATTGGCCACCTGATCGACAAAGCGCGGGCAGTAAAAGGACAGGGCTATTTTGCTAACCAGCAAACCAGACAGTCGCTGTTTTTCCGCACCACCTTTCAGGTTATGGGCCATCTGACCAAATCCAAAGGACGCGTGACGGATGCGGATATTCAGATGGCTTCACTGCTGATGGACCGTATGCAGCTGCACGGCGACGCACGAACGTCGGCGCAGCGTGCTTTCCGTGAAGGGAAAGAGGGCGACTACCCGTTGCGCAGTAAATTGCGTGAACTGCGTAGCGCCTGCTTTGGCCGCTTTGACCTGATTCGGATGTTTCTGGAAATTCAGATTCAGGCGGCGTTTGCCGATGGCTCTCTGCATCCTAACGAACGCCAGGTGCTGTTTGTGATCGCCGAAGAGCTGGGTATTTCCAAAGCGCAGTTCGATCAGTTCCTGCGGATGATGGAAAGCGGTCAGCAGTTTGGCGGCGGTGGCGGCAATTATCACAGCGGTGCGGGTTCGCAGGGCGGCGGCTTTGGTCAGGCGCGACGCGGACCCACGCTGGAAGATGCCTGCAGCGTGCTGGGCGTGAAAAGCAGCGATGATGGCACCACCATCAAACGTGCCTATCGCAAGCTGATGAGCGAGCATCATCCGGACAAGCTGGTTGCTAAAGGCTTACCGCCGCAAATGATGGAAATGGCCAAGCAGAAAGCGCAGGAAATTCAGGCGGCTTACGATCTGATCAAACGCGAGAAAGGGTTTAAGTAGCGGATTTGCCAGATGGCGATGACCTGACGGTGATAATAAGGGCGGAAGAGATTCCGCCCTTATTCGTTAGAAATCCGCCGGCTGACGGAAGGTCATTGGCGTGTGGTACTGCGGATGGGTAATGGTCAGCATCTCGGCATGTAGCTGCAGTCGCGGTGCCATGGCTTTAGCCTCAGCGTGGGCGTAAAAATTATCCCCCAGAATCGGATGGCCAAGCGCCAGCATATGCACCCTTAACTGATGAGAACGTCCGGTAATCGGCTTCAGCTGAATACGGGCACTGTTGTCATCGGCATAATCCAGCACTTCATACTCGGTCTGTGCTGACTTCCCCGTTTCAAAACACACCTTCTGCTTTGGCCGGTTTGGCCAGTCGCAAATCAGCGGCAGATCGACCAACCCTTTGGCTTTCTCCGGATGCCCCCAGATGCGGGCAACGTACTGCTTTTGCGGTTCACGCTCGCGAAACTGACGCTTCAGCTCGCGTTCAGCCGCTTTGGTTAACGCCACAACGATCACGCCGCTGGTGGCCATATCCAACCGGTGCACCGATTCCGCCGCAGGAAAATCACGCTGGACGCGGGTCATCACGCTGTCTTTATGATCTTCCAGACGTCCGGGGACCGACAGCAATCCGCTCGGTTTGTTGATCACCATGATGTGCTCATCCTGATAAAGGATGTGCAGCCAGGGTTCTTGCGGTGGGTTATAGGGTTCCATCTTGTTGCCTGTCAGGGGCGGCGTGAACCGCCCCATGTTGAGTTACTGGTGCGTTACGACAATCAGACGCAGCGCATCGAGACGCCAGCCTGCCTCGTTCAGCGCGGACAGAACCTGCTCACGGTTGCTTTCCAGTGCGTCAATCTCATCCTGACGGATGTTCGGATTCACGGCACTCAGGGCATCCAGGCGCGACAGTTCGGCGCTCAGCTTTTCATCGGCTTCGCGGCGGGCGACGTCAATCACCTCGCGCGCCATGGTCGCGGCTTCGTCTTCGGCCAGCTTCAGGATCTCATGAACATCCTGCTGTACGGCGTTGACCAGCTTGCTACCGGTATGGCGATTCACCGCGTTCAGCTGACGGTTGAAGCTTTCAAACTCGACTTTACCGGCCAGGTTAGTGCCTTTGCGGTCAACCAGCATGCGCACCGGCGTTGGTGGCAGGAAGCGGGTGAGCTGCAGATGTTTCGGCGCCTGCGCTTCCACCACGTAGATCAGCTCTACCAGCAGGGTGCCGACCGGTAATGCCTTATTCTTCAGCAGGGACAGCGCGCAGCTGCCGGTATCGCCGGAGAGGATCAGATCCAGACCGTTGCGGATAATCGGGTGTTCCCAGGTGACATATTGCGCGTCTTCACGGGAAAGCGCCTGGCCGCGATCGAAGGTGATGGTACAACCGTCTTCCGGTAGACCCGGGAAGTCTGGCACCAGCATATGATCGCCCGGCGTCAGTACGATCAGGTTATCGCTGCGATCTTCCTGATTGATGCCGACGATATCAAACAGGTTAAGCGCAAAGTTAACCAGTTCGGTATCGTTATCCTGCTCGCCAATCTTCTCTGCCAACGCCTGCGCTTTCTCACCGCCGTTAGAGTTCAGCTCCAGCAGGCGATCGCGTCCCTGTTCCAGCTGCATTTTCAGCGCACTGTGCTGCTTACGGCAGTCGGCGATAAATTCTTCCAGGCCTTCGGTCTGTTCCGGCGAGGCGAGGAAGGCAACCAGCTGGGCGTAGGCCTTATCATATATAGCGCGGCCGGTCGGGCAGGTATGCTCAAATGCTTCCAGACCTTCGTGATACCACTGAACCAGCACCGACTGGGCGGTTTTTTCCAGGTAAGGCACGTGGATCTGAATGTCATGCGTCTGACCGATACGGTCAAGACGGCCAATACGCTGCTCTAACAGGTCCGGGTTAAACGGCAGATCGAACATCACCATCTGATGGGCGAACTGGAAGTTACGGCCTTCGGAACCAATTTCAGAACACAGCAGCACCTGAGCGCCATCTTCTTCAGAGGCAAACCAGGCGGCCGCACGGTCACGTTCAATAATCGACAGGCCTTCGTGGAACACCGCCGCGCGGATACCTTCCCGCTCGCGCAGAACCTGCTCCAGCTGCAGCGCCGTGGCCGCTTTGGCACAGATCACCAGCACCTTCTTATCGCGCTGGCTGGTCAGGAAGCCCATCAGCCACTCAACGCGCGGATCGAAGTTCCACCAGGTGCCGCTGTCGCCTTCAAATTCCTGATAAATCTGCTCGGGATACAGCATGTCGCGGGCGCGCTCATCGACAGATTTACGCGCGCTCATGATGCCGGAAACCTTGATCGCGGTTTGATACTGCGTTGGCAGCGGCAAACGGATCTGGTGCAGTTCACGTTTCGGGAAGCCTTTCACCCCATTACGGGTGTTACGGAACAGCACGCGGCTGGTGCCGTGGCGGTCCATCAGCATGCTGATCAGTTCCTGACGCGCTTCCAGTTTTCCTTCACGGTCGCTGTTGGCGGTTTGCAGCAGCGGCTCGATATCCTGCTCGCCGACCAGATCGTTAAGCATATTCATCTCTTCCGCGCTGAGCGACTTATCGGCCAGCAGGCCGGTTACCGCATCGGCAATCGGACGGAAGTGCTGCTGCTCTTCAACGAAGGCAGCAAAATCATGGAAGCGGTTAGGATCGAGCAGGCGCAGACGGGCAAAGTGGCTTTCCAGTCCCAGCTGCTCTGGCGTCGCGGTCAGCAACAGCACGCCAGGGATCTGTTCGGCCAGTTGCTCAATCACCTGATATTCGCGGCTTGGCTGGCCTTCTTCCCACGCCAGGTGGTGGGCTTCATCGACAATCAGCAGGTCCCAGGAGGCATCCGCCATCATTTCGAGGCGCGTTTTGTTGCGGCGCACGAAGTCGAGTGAGCAGATCACCAGCTGTTCGGTTTCGAAGGCGTTATCGCTGTCCAGTTGCGCCTGCGCATAGCGCTCATCGTCGAACAGGGCGAAACGCAGGTTGAAGCGGCGCAGCATCTCAACCAGCCACTGATGTTGCAGGGTTTCAGGCACCACGATCAGCACGCGTTCTGCGCGGCCGGCCAGCAGTTGCTGGTGGATGATCATCCCGGCTTCGATGGTTTTACCGAGGCCGACTTCATCTGCGAGCAGGACGCGCGGCGCATGGCGGCGGCCAACATCATGGGCAATGTGCAGCTGGTGCGGGATCAGGCTGGTGCGCATGCCACGCAGGCCACTGACCGCAAGGTGATACTGCTCGCTCTGGTATTTACGGGCGCGGAAGCGCAGGGCAAAGCGATCCATACGATCCAGCTGGCCAGCAAACAGGCGATCCTGAGGCTTGCTGAAGACCAGCTTGCTGTCGAGCATCACTTCACGCATCACCACGCCGGTCTCTTCAGTATCCAGACGCGTGCCGATGTAGGTCATCAGACCGTTTTCAGTGGTGACTTCTGCCACTTCCAGCTGCCAGCCTTCATGGCTGGTAATGGTGTCGCCCGGATTGAACATCACACGGGTGATTGGAGAATCATTTCTGGCATAAAGACGGTTTTCGCCGGTGGCGGGGAACAGCACAGTCACCATGCGCGTGTCGATCGCGACAATAGTGCCCAATCCCAATTCGCTTTCCGTATCGCTGATCCAGCGTTGACCAAGTGTAAAAGGCATAGATATTCGGCTCGATTCTCTTAGAGGTTATGGCAGGCAATAGCATGACCGCCCGGCACTCGGTGCCCGGCAGAAAATTCAAATTATCTGGAAGGGCGCTATGGTACTGGAAGGTAGCGCGTTCGTCACCTGTCAAAAAAGACCTAACTGGCCTGTCACCAGTGTAGCAAAGTCATCCTGAAGGAAAGGTAAAATGCCCTCAGCCACCGGCTGGAGCTGCTTTGTCAGATAATGATCGTAGTCGAGAGGCGTGATGCGCGCTTCTAAAGGCTCGGGCCCGGAGGTGGCCATCACGTAACGAATCTTTCCGCCCTTCTGGTAAAGCAGCGGACGGCCTTGCTTCTCGTTGAATTCGTCGGCGATGCGGGCGGCGCGGACATGCGGCGGCACATTGCGCTGATAGTCGTCCAGCGGGCGACGCAGCCTTTTACCGTACACCAGCTGATCGTCCAGCTCGCCATCCAGCAACTGGCGCACCGTCTCCAGGATATAATCGCGATAGGGCAGTTTTTTAAAGATGCGTCGATAGAGCTCCTGCTGGAAATTTTTGGCCAGCGGCGTCCAGTCGGTGCGCACGGTTTCCAGCCCTTTGAACACCATGCGTTCGCTGTCGCCTTCGCAAATCAGCCCGGCATAACGCTTCTTGCTGCCCTGTTCGGCACCGCGAATGGTGGGCATCAGAAAACGGCTGAAATGGGTTTCAAACTCCAGTTCCAGCGCGCTTTCCAGCCCAAACGCCTGCTGCAAATGCTGTTTCCACCAGGCATTGACCTTCTCCACCAGTTGCCGGCCAATGGCATTGGCCGACTGCTGGTCATGGGGCTTTTTCAGCCAGACAAAGGTCGAGTCGGTATCACCATAAATCACGTCATAACCTTCGGCTTCGACCAGCTCTTTGGTCTGCCGCATGATCTCATGGCCGCGCAGGGTAATTGACGACGCCAGACGCGGATCAAAAAAGCGACAGGCGCTGGTGCCCAGCACGCCATAAAAGGCATTCATAATGATTTTCAGCGCCTGCGACAGCGGCTTATTGCCCTCTTTTTTGGCGGCTTCACGCCCTTGCCAGATTTGGTTGACGATTTCAGGCAGGCAATGGGTGGTGCGGGAGAAGCGCGCGCCCTTAAAACCGCTGACGGAATCCTGGTCATCAGGATGCGCCAGGCCTTCGACCAGCCCAACCGGATCGATCAGGAAGGTGCGGATAATGGCCGGATACAGGCTTTTATAGTCCAGCACCAGCACCGAATCATACAGGCCCGGCGTCGAGTCCATCACATAACCGCCTGGGCTGGCCTCAGGAGCCACTTCGCCCAGGCCCGGCGCGACAAAGCCTGCACGGTGCATGCGCGGTAAATACAGGTGGCCGAACGCCGCCACAGAACCGCCGTGGCGATCGACCGCCAGGCCATTCACCGTCGACCGTTCCAGCAGAAACGGCATCAGCTGGGTGTGATGGAAAATTCGGGTGACTAACTCGCAGTCCTTCAGGTTGTAATGGGCGAGGGCGGGTTTGTCTTCCGCAAAGCGCTGATCGATTTCCTGCATTCTGTCCCAGGGATTGTTAATCGCTTTGCCTTCTCCCAACAGTTCCCGGGAGACGGCTTCCAGACTGAATGAGGCGAAGTTCCAGAACGCCGATTTCAACGCATCAATCCCATCGACGATCAGCCGGCCGGTGGCCTGAGCAAAGAACACGCCGGGCTTGAAGCCGTGCTCACGCCACTCCAGCGCCTCGTTATTGCGTCCGAGTTTTAACGGAATACCATAACGGTCGGCGTGTTTTTGCAGCACGCGCAGGTCAAACTGCACCACGTTCCAGCCAATCAACACGTCCGGGTCGTGCTGCACAAACCAGGCGTTCAGTTTTTCCAGCAGCTGTGGCCGGCTGGAGACGTATTCCAGATTGAAGTCCAGTTTGCTGGCATCGCCGTTCTCCGGGCCCAACATATAGACATCGCGTTGTCCGCAGCCTTCAAGCCCGATGCAGTAGAGTTCGCCGTGGCGGGTGGTTTCGATATCCAGCGAGACCCACTTCAGCGGCGGCCGGTAGTCGGGATTGGGTTTCAGGCGGGTGTTGATCAGGCTGTTTCCCGCCGGCTGGCCGCTAAACCAGACGGGCGAGGTGATAAAGCGCTCCATCAGGTAGCGCTCGGGCGGCCGCACATCCGCTTCATACACCATCACGCCATTCTCACGCAGCAGCTTCTCCAGCTTTTGCAGTTGGCGGTACTGATGGCAATAGAGGCCGAACACCGGCCGATGGCGGAAATCTTTTAACCCGAGGGGAACGATACGGAAATGGCGTTCCTGCTTAAGTAACGCCTCAGCCTGCGCCTGATACTCTTGCGGAATAAAGGCAACGGATTCCTGTGGCGGCAGCACCACTCTCTGCGGGCCACTGTCGGTGGCCAGCCACAGCACCACTTCCGTGCCTGAAGGCGTATCCCGCCAGTGGCGGGTGAGCAGAAAGCCTGCGCGTGCATCGTTCACCGGAAATCCTTAATGTTGCTTCTTTGCACAATAATAGCATGTTTATTTATACAGTATAGCGCGATGCCGGGGGAATCTCGCCCGGTCGGGTCAGTGCGGATGCCGTCCGGCCCGTGCTGGAGGTTATCTTAATCTGACCGCGATCAATGAGTTCATACAAAACAGACCTTGACGCAGTACGGGTGTCTCAGGACAATCCGACCTCAATCAAAACAGAATGTGGAAAGTATGGAAGCCTGGCTGCAACATCTTATTACGCAATCACTGGCCTGGTCTTTGCTGGCGGTGGGGCTGATCACTTTTTTTGAATCCCTGGCGCTGGTCGGGCTGCTGTTGCCTGGCACTGTTTTAATGGCTTCCTTCGGCGCGCTGATCGGCAGCGGGCAAATTGGCCTGTATCCCGCCTGGCTGGCGGGGACCATTGGCTGTCTGGTCGGCGACTGGATTTCCTATCTGATTGGCTGGCAATTCAAAGGGCCGCTGCACCGATGGTCATTTATTAAAAAGCATCAGGGGCTGATGGATAAAACCGAACATGCGCTGCATCAGCACAGCATGTTTACCATCATTGTCGGGCGTTTTGTCGGGCCGACCCGTCCGCTGATCCCGCTGGTGGCGGGAATGCTGGAACTGCCGGTGAAGAAGTTTATCCCGCCGAATATCATTGGCTGCGTGCTCTGGCCACCGCTGTATCTGTTGCCGGGCATTCTGGCGGGTGTGGCGATTGATGTGCCGAAAGGGGCGAGCAGCAGCATGTTTAAATGGCTGTTGCTGGCGGTGGCATTGCTGGTCTGGCTGGGATGCTGGTTGGGATGGCGCTGGTTACGTTCGAAAAAGCAGGCCGACTGGGCCAGCGCGTATCTGCCGCCGAGCCGTCTGCGCTGGCTGGCGCCGCTGGTGATTGTTATTGCCGTGGCCAGCTTTGTCGCCCTGCAATTCCATCCGATGATGCCGATATTCCGCCATCTGTTGTCAGAAGTCTTTATCGGACATTAATGCCCAGCACGGCGGCTTCAGCCACGTCACCATTGAGCAGCACGTCGGTGCTGCCGTCCCAGTAAACCCGTCCGTCGACAATCAGTATGCTGCGTGGCGCTATCCGCGCGGCATCCTCAATACTGTGAGACACCATCAGTAGCGTCATCTTCCTCTCCTGACAGACCTCATCCACCAGCTGCAGCATCTCTTTGCGCAGGGCCGGATCCAAGGCAGAGAACGGCTCATCCAGCAGCAGCAACGGTTGCTGACGCACCAGACATCGCGCCAGCGCCGCCCGCTGCCGTTGCCCACCGGAAAGTTGCGAAGGCAAACGGTCCAGCAAGGTGTCCAGACCGACTCTTCGCGCGATGTCCTGCAACGCCTGCTTCTGCTGAGGATCCAGCTTCAGCCCGGGATGCAGGCCAAGGCCGATGTTCTGCGCCACCGTCAGATGCGGGAACAGGTTATTCTCCTGGAACAGCATGGAAACCGGTCGCTTCGCCGGTGGCGTGTGGCTGTGATCTTCGCCATTCAGCAGCAAGCTGCCGCTATTTACTGCAAGAAACCCCGCCACCAGGCTCAGCAGGGTGCTTTTCCCCGCGCCGCTCGGGCCGAGGATCGCCAGCCTTTCTCCCGCCTGCATGCTCAGTGAAAAGCGCATCGGCAGATGGTTATAGAGGTAGGTCAGATTAGTTAACGTCAGCATGGCGTCCCGGCAGTTTTTCAATCAGGGTGAACAGAAGGAAGCAGAGCAGCAAAAGCAGCAGCGCAGTGACCGCGCCATCTTCGCTACGGTAGGAGCCAATCTGTTGATAGAGATAAAACGGCAGCGTGCGGAAATTTTCATTACCAAACAGCGCCACCACGCCAAAATCGCCAATCGACAGCACGCAGGCAAACGCCAGCGCCTGCGCAAGAGGGCGTTTTAACGCGCGTAGTTCGATCAGTTTGACGCGATTCCAGCCGTGAATATCCAGCGACAAACAGAGCCGGTTATAGCGTTCGGCAATGTCCCGCAGAGGGTTTTCCAGCACCTTCATGGCGTAAGGAATGGCCATCAGCGCATTGGTGAAAATTACGATGCCATCGGCGGCGTCCGGCAGGCCCACGGTGGCATTCAGCAGCAGAAAGAAGCCGGTCGCCAGCACGATGCCGGGCATGGCCAGAATCAACATGCCGCTCAGTTCCAGCGACTGGCCGAGCCAGACGCGCTGACGCATACGCAATTCCCGGCTGCTCCACAGCAGCATCACCGTCAGGATCACACACAGTAACCCTGCGCCAAGCGCAATGCGTATTGAGGTGAAGGTGGCCTGCCACAGTGCCGGTTGGCGTAATACCGCGGGCAGCCCCTGATTCAGGCCATCCACGATCACCGCCAGCAGCGGCGGCAGTAATAAAAGCAGCGCGGCGAAGATTAACAGCGCATCCCACACTTTGGCGCGCCCGCTGTCTTCAGGATTTCGCCAGCCGTTGATGCTTGCCGTGCCCGACGGAATCGCTTTGCTGAGCCACTGACTTAACATCACCAATCCCAGACAGCAGACCATCTGAATCATCGCCAGCAGGGCGGCACGGCCCGGATCGTAATCAAAGTTCAGCGCCTGGAAGATCGCCAGCTCGATGGTGGTGGCTTTTGGTCCGCCGCCGAGCGACAGGACGGTTGCGAAGCTGGCAAAACAGAGCATAAAAATCAGCGCGCCGGCAGGCAGAATTTGCCGCCGCAGCCAGGGCCATTCGACCACCACGAAATGGTTCCAGCCGCGTAATCCCAGCTGCGCGGCCAGCTGGCGCTGCTCTCCGGGGATCTGTTCCAGCGCCTGCAGCAGCAGACGCGCGGCTAACGGCAAATTAAAGAACACATGCGCCAGCAAAATGCCCTGCAAGCCATACGGCATGAAGGTATAGGGAATGCCCAGCAACGCGCAGAGATCGGCCAGCCAGCCCGTGCGGCCATAGACGCTGAGGATGCCAAACACCGCCACTAACACCGGCAATACCAGCGTCATCGCGCAGAGTCTTAACAGCGTGTCCCGGCCGGGGAAGCGGCGTCGGTAAAGTGCGCGGGCCAGCGGGATCGCCGGCACTACCGCCAGTACCGCGGAAAGAAAGGCCTGCCAGAAGGAGAAGCGCAGGACGTGCCAGAGATAGTCATCCTGCCAGAGATCCCGCCAGTGGACCGCCGGCGCACTCAGCCATAGCGCGCTGAATGCGGTCAGGGCCACGGCGACCAGCAGCGTCGCCGCCAGCGCACCGGGCACTAACGGGCCAGCACTCAGCGGCTGACGGCGCGTTGCCATGCACTGATCCATTGGCTACGTTGGCTGGCGACTTCCTGTGGCGTGTATTGCAGCGAGTTGGACGGGACGGTCAGGGTATCGAAACCGGCAGGCAAGGTGCTTTTCACCACCGGATACATCCAGTTGCCGGTTGGGATGCTGTCCTGGAACGGTTTATCCAGCATAAATTTCATGAATTTCTGCGCCAGTTCCGGCTGTTTGCTGCTTTTCAGCTGCCCGGCCACTTCTACCTGCAGGTAGTGACCTTCGCTGAAATTGGCGGCGGCATACTGCGATTTCTTCTCTTCAATCAGGTGGTAAGCCGGAGAGGTGGTGTAGCTCAGCACCATATCGCCTTCACCCTTGAGGAACAGCCCGTAAGCTTCGCTCCAGCCTTTGGTGACGGTGACGGTTTTCTTCGCCAGCTTCTGCCAGGCTTCCGGTGCCTTATCGCCGAACACTTTCTGCATCCACAACAGCAGGCCGAGGCCCGGGGTGCTGGTGCGGGGATCTTCATAAATAATCTTCAACGGTTTATCGCTGTTGACCAACTCTTTCAGGCTGGTGGGCGGATTTTGCAGCTTGGTTTTATCGTACACAAAGGCGAACCAGCCGTAGTCATACGGCACAAAGGTCTTATCGTTCCAGCCACCCGGAACGGTGACCTTGCTGGTGTCCACCTGGCCTGGTGCGAACAGGCCGGTTTTCTCTGCCGCATCCAGCAGATTGTTATCGAGGCCCAGCACCACGTCCGCCTTGCTGTTTTTGCCTTCCATCCGCAGACGGTTAAGCAGCGAGACGCCGTCTTCCAGCGCCACGTATTTCAGCTCGCAGCCGCAGTCTGCTTCAAACGCCTTTTTGATGGCAGGACCCGGCCCCCAGTCAGCGGAAAATGAGTCGTAGGTATAAACAGTCAGGACGGGTTTAGCCGCGAAGGCCGGGAAGGTGCTGAGGATCAGTAAAGGCAGAACTTTTTTTAACACTTTGCGTTCCTTGAAAGTTAGGTGTCGCAAAGGATCTGAGCAATCTGGAGAGTCTCAAATCCCTACGCCGGCATTATCCGGATCAGGTTCGACGGGTTTGTCTCAGCGCTGGCAGTGAAACACCGCGAACGCACCCCGTTGAGAACGGCCTATTCTAGTGATTTCCGCTGGGTAACGAAAGCATCATGCGTCGTCAGGGGCGAACCAGGCGGATTTAAAATCAAACCAGCCCAGCATATTCATTCTGACTCCGCGCATACTGCGTTGACCTTCCAGCAGCAGCCAGTGATGGAACAGCGGATGCAGCGTCCAGGTGTTGATCAACTGCTTGCCCCAGTCGGCCAGCGGCAGCTTCTGTTCGCGCCAGCGTTGCGCATCCTTTTCCCAGTCCAGCGTCACGCAATGATGCACCAGCGGGATTTCGTACAGCAGCGCAAACACGGAAAATTCCAGCGGCAGGGTGAAGTTGGCGCTGCCGAGCCAGATATCGCTTTCGGCTTCGCCACGGTGCCAGACGTCATAATCGACCTGTTGGGTGATCAACTCCACGCCCTGTTCGGCGAGGATTGGCCGTAACGCATTGGCGATGCCCTGATGCTCGACGTGATCGTTATACCAGGTCAGCGTCAGGGTGGTCAGCCCGTCGGGCTTCTGGCTGGCAGCCATATCGCGGCGATGATGCCAGCGCGGCAGCAGGCCATAAGCCGGGAACCAGTAGCGTTGATAGCCAATACCGGCATGGTTCAGCAGGGCGATTGGGTTGAACAGCGTGCTGACCCAGCGACGGATGTGTTCATCGCGACCCTGTTCGGATCGCTGGTCAAACAGCAGGAAATAGCAGCCTTCTTCCAGACGACTCTCTTCCGATTTTTCTTCCAGCCCTTTGCCTTCCAGCTTAACCCCGGCATAAACCAGCTCATCACTGATTTCCGGCAGCACCCAGATATTCACTTCATCAATCAGCGCGCGGTAACCAAAATAGTCATCAAACGCCTGGATCCTCAGTTGGGTGGTCTGATTGCGCACCACCGCATACGGGCCGGTGCCAATCGGCTGACGGGCGAAGTCCGCGAGGAATGGCCACTCTTTTGGCAGGATCATGGTGCTGACGCTGCCCAGCAGCCAGGGAAGCCAGTTGTCGGGCTGATGCAGATGAATATCCAGCGTCCAGGGCGCCGAGGACTCAATGCGATCGAAATGGGCATAAAGGCGTTGGGGCTTCAGTCGCTCAAGGGTGCTGATTATGTCGGCCATCTCCAGCTCCCGGCCATGATGAAAGTGGATCGCCGGGCGCAGATAAAACCGCCAGTGCAGCGGAGAAAGCTGCTGCCAGTGGTGGGCAATATCGGCTTCGATTTCCCCATTTTCCTCATTTATCCGCGTCAGGCTGCTAAAAATCTGACGGGCAAGGTGGGTTTCAGAACGACGCAGCGGCGTACCGGGTAACAGATTCAGTAACGAGCGATAGTACATCACCCGCAGGATATGTTTCCCCTGGCGGAAACTGCGGCCAAGATGCGAGATCAGCATCTGTCTGACCGCGTTTTTATCGCCCACCAGCTGCACCAGTTGGTCGATGCGATCGTTCTCCAGCAACTCTTCCGCCCGCTGCTGTTGCAATGCCAGCCCGGTGTAATGGAAGCTAAGCTTTGAACGTTTTCCGCGCCCGGCTTCAGCCTGCCAGTTCAGCCAGCCCTGTTCCTGCATCGCGTTCAGCAGATTGCGCATATGCCGGCGGGAGCAGCTCAGTTGTACCGCCAGATCGTTGAGCGTGGTCTCCTGCGGCTGGCCTTCGCAGCACTGCCACAGGCGGATAAACTGTTGTTGTAAGCGGGCAGAAGACATAAAAGAGGAACCCTTATCAGAAAGCAGTCTGTTTTTTCTTCCTTATATTAGGACGATAATGCCCGCAGATGAAAGAGCGGGAGACATTCTTCGAATGCGCTCTGACATTGATGATTCTGAGTATGGTGCCTTTCACCAGCCAGCCGGGTTAATACCTTGCTGGCTTTTTTCGCTGCTCCATGTTTTCTTCTATGCTTGCTGTTTGTCGACTCACATTTGTGGCGACTTTTTTTGAAGGATCAGCTATGAAATCGCTCCTCACGCGCCGTCGCCGTATCAATCCTGTTTACGTCGCCTTTATGGCCGTGTCGTTTATGGTGGGCGTGGCGGGTGCGCTTCAGGCTCCGACGCTTAGCCTGTTTCTGACCCGTGAAGTGGCCGTTCGCCCGTTCTGGGTCGGGCTGTTTTACACCATCAATGCGATAGCCGGCATTGCGGTGAGCATTCTGCTGGCAAAGCGCTCGGACAACCGGGGCGACCGCCGCATGCTGATCCTGTTTTGCTGCGTGATGGCGATTGGCAACGCGCTGATCTTTGCCTTCAACCGTGATTATCTGACGCTGATTACCTTTGGCGTGCTGCTCTCCGCGCTGGCCAGCGTGTCGATGCCGCAAATCTTTGCCCTTGCCCGCGAATATGCTGACAGCTCGGCCAGAGAGGTGGTGATGTTCAGTTCGGTGATGCGTGCCCAACTGTCACTGGCCTGGGTAGTCGGGCCGCCGTTGTCCTTTGCGCTGGCGCTGAATTACGGCTTCACCACCATGTTTTTGATTGCCGCCGGACTGTTTGTGGTCTGTGTGGCGCTAATCTGGTTTGCGCTGCCGTCGGTGCCGCGCGTTGAACAACCGCCTGAAGTGGTGATCACCCAAATCAGCGCGTGGAAGAATAAAGATGTGCGGCTGCTGTTTATGGCTTCATTGCTGATGTGGACCTGCAATACCATGTATATCATTGATATGCCGCTGTATATCAGCAGCGTGTTGGGGTTGCCGGATAAGCTGGCTGGATTGCTGATGGGCGTGGCGGCCGGGCTGGAAATCCCGGCGATGCTGCTGGCCGGCCATTATGTGAAGCGCTTCGGCAAGCGCAAAATGATGCTGTTTGCGGTGGCGTCCGGGGCGATATTCTATCTGGGGCTGGTGGTGTTCCACGACAAAGCGGCGCTGATGGCGTTGCAGATCTTTAATGCCATCTTTATTGGTATTGTCGCCGGGATCGGCATGCTCTATTTCCAGGATCTGATGCCGGGAAGGCCCGGTGCGGCGACCACATTATTTACCAACAGTATTTCGACGGGGGTGATTCTGGCGGGCGTGATTCAGGGCGCGCTGGCGGAAACCTTTGGCCATTATTCGGTGTACTGGGCGGCGTTGGTACTGTCGATTGGGGCGCTGGTGATGTCGGCCAAAGTGAAGGATGTCTGAGGGACGTTCGGGCGGAAGTTCTTCCGCCCGTAGGGTCACTAACGCAGAAAGGCCGGCTGGGTTTTCTCATACGCCGTAATGTCGGCGTCATGTTGTAGCGTCAGGCCAATGTTATCCAGCCCGTTGATCAGGCAGTGTCGGCGGAAGCTGTCGATGCTGAACGCGTAGTGCTTACCATCGGCGATGACCTCCTGCTTTTCCAGATCGACGGTGATTTCCACGCCCGGCTGTGCGGCAACCAGCTGGAACAGCGTGTCTACCTCTTCCTCGCTCAACGACACCAGCAGCAGCTGATTGTTAAACGAATTATTGGCAAAGATATCGGCAAAATCGCTGCCGACAATCGCCTGAATACCGTAGTCAGTCAGTGCCCAGGGCGCATGCTCACGGGAGGAGCCGCAGCCAAAGTTTTCCCGCGTCAGCATAATGCTGGCACCACGAAACGCGGGCTTGTTCAACACGAAATCCGGGTTGGGGATCTGGCCTTCGGCATCGCTGTAACGCCAGTCGTAAAACAGGTTGCGGCCAAAACCGGTGCGCGTCACCATCTGCAAAAATTGCTTCGGGATAATCGCATCGGTATCGACGTTTGCCGCATCCATCGGCACCACGATGCCGGTATGTTGGGTAAATTTCTTCGCCATACAGCCTCTTTAAATCAGTTCGCGGATATCAGCAAAATGGCCTGCTACCGCCGCAGCCGCAGCCATCGCCGGGCTCAGCAGATGCGTGCGGCCACCGCGGCCCTGACGACCTTCGAAGTTACGGTTGCTGGTGGAGGCGCAACGCTCACCGGGATTCAGACGGTCGTTATTCATTGCCAGACACATTGAGCAGCCCGGTAAGCGCCATTCAAAACCGGCATCAAGGAAGATTTTGTCCAGACCTTCCTCTTCCGCCTGTGCTTTGACCGGACCGGATCCCGGCACGACATAGGCCTGAACGCCTGGCGCAATCTTGTGGCCTTTCACCACCGATGCCGCCGCCCGCAAATCCTCAATACGTGAGTTGGTGCAGGAGCCGATAAAGACTTTGTCGATCTTCACCTCGGTCAGCCGGATGCCAGGCTGCAAATCCATATAGGCCAGCGCCTTCTCGGCTGAGGCACGCTCAACCGGATCGCTGAACGAGGCCGGATCGGGGATCACCTCGTTAACGGCGATCACCTGGCCGGGATTGGTGCCCCAGGTAACCTGTGGCGCGATGTCCGCCGCATTTAAGGTCACCACTTTGTCGAAGTGCGCACCGCTGTCGGATTTCAGCGTCCGCCACCAGGCGACCGCTTCATCCCATTCCGCCCCTTTCGGCGCAAACTGGCGGCCACGGGCGTAATCAAAGGTGGTGTCATCCGGCGCAACCAGGCCCGCTTTCGCGCCAAGTTCAATCGCCATATTGCACAGCGTCATGCGGCCTTCCATGCTCAGGGCTTCAACCGCCGGACCACAGAATTCAACCACATGGCCATTGCCGCCGCCGCTGCCGGTTTTGCCAATGATCGCCAGCGCAATGTCCTTGGCGGTGATGCCCGGTGCGGTGTGCCCCACCACTTCAATCTTCATGGTTTTGGCGCGGGACTGCTTCAGCGTCTGGGTGGCCAGCACATGCTCAACTTCTGAGGTGCCGATACCAAACGCCAGCGCGCCAAAGGCACCGTGAGTAGAAGTATGCGAGTCGCCACAGACGATGGTCATACCCGGCAGGGACAGGCCCTGCTCAGGACCGATCACATGCACGATGCCCTGGAACGGGTGCTTGAGGTCATACAAACGCACGCCAAAGGCTTCACAGTTTTTGATCAGCATCGACATCTGGATCCGCGCCATCTCACCGCTCGCATTGATATCACGCGTCTGGGTAGAGACGTTGTGATCCATGGTGGCGAAGGTCTTTGACGGCTGGCGCACCGGGCGGTTGTGTGCACGCAGACCATCGAAGGCCTGCGCGGAGGTCACTTCATGCACCAGATGACGGTCGATATACAGCAGTGGCGTCTCGCCTGGCGCTTCGTGCACCAGATGCGCATCAAACAGCTTCTCGTATAATGTTTTCATAATCAGGCTTCGCGAATGTAACGGGCGATAATCGACCCCATTTCCTCGGTGCCGACGGACTGGCCGCCACCGGCTAAATCGCCAGTACGGTGACCTTCAGCCAACGCGCGGCTGATGGCCTGGTCAATCGCATCGGCGGCGTCTGCGGCATTCAGGCTAAAGCGCAGCAGCAGCGACAGTGACAGGATCTGGGCAATTGGGTTGGCGATGTTCTTGCCTGCGATATCCGGGGCCGATCCACCTGCCGGTTCAAACAGGCCAAAACCCTGCTCGTTCAGGCTGGCGGAAGGCAACATGCCCATCGAGCCGGTGATCATCGCACACTCATCGGACAGGATATCGCCGAACAGGTTGGAGCAAAGCATCACGTCGAATTGCGACGGCTCTTTGATCAGCTGCATGGTGGCGTTATCGATATACATATGGCTCAGTTCAACGTCCGGATAATCCTTCGCCACTTCATTCACAATCTGGCGCCACAGGATCGATGACTGCAAGACGTTCGCTTTGTCGATTGAGGTCACTTTATTGCGACGTTTGCGCGCTGACTCGAAGGCGATGCGGGCAATGCGCTCAATCTCAAAACGGTGATAGACCTCGGTATCGAACGCGCGCTCGTGCTGGCCGCTGCCTTCGCGGCCTTTTGGCTGACCAAAATAGATGCCGCCGGTCAGTTCACGCACCACCAAAATATCAAAGCCTTTCGCGGCGATATCACTGCGCAGTGGGCAGAAGGCTTCCAGCTCTTTATGCAGGCTGGCCGGGCGCAGGTTGCTGAACAGTTTAAAGTGCTTACGCAGGGGAAGCAGCGCCCCGCGCTCTGGCTGTTCGGCCGGTGGAAGGTGTTCCCATTTTGGACCACCAACAGAACCAAACAGGATCGCATCAGCCTGTTCACAACCGGCTACCGTCGCCGCCGGCAGAGGCTCACCGTGGCGATCGATGGCGATGCCGCCAACGTCATATTCGCTGGTGGTGATGCGCAGGTTGAAGCGCTCACGAACGGCAGTCAGCACTTTACTGGCCTGAGCCATCACTTCCGGGCCGATGCCATCACCGGGCAATACTGCAATATGGTAAGAGCCTGACATGATTACACCACTTCCTTATGATCGGTTGTTTGAGATTTGCGCTGCAACTCTTGCTCAACCTGACGCGAGCGCCAGATGTTGTTCAGGGCATTGATCATCGCTTTCGCCGAAGACTCGACGATATCCGTTGCCAGACCGACGCCGTGGAATTTGCGATCGTTGTACTTCACCACGATATCCACCTGGCCCAGCGCATCTTTGCCATGGCCTTTTGCCGTGAGCTGATAGGAAACCAGCTCGGCATCGAAATCGGTAATGCGATTAACCGCCTGATAAACCGCGTCGACAGGACCGTTACCGGTTGCTGCTTCGGACTTCACGTCTTCACCGCAGGCCAGTTTGACCGACGCGGTCGCCATCACGCTGGAGCCTGACTGCACGCTGAAGTAATCCAGACGGAAATGTTCCGGCTCTTCGTTCTGCTTATTAATGAAGGCCAACGCTTCCAAATCGTAGTCGAAGACCTGGCCTTTCTTGTCAGCCAGCTTCAGGAACGCGTCGTACAGGTTATCCAGGTTGTAGTCGTTTTCTTTATAGCCCATCTCATCCATGCGGTGCTTCACGGCGGCACGGCCAGAACGGGAGGTCAGATTCAGCTGGATTTTATTCAGGCCGATAGATTCCGGGGTCATGATTTCGTAGTTTTCGCGGTTCTTCAGCACGCCATCCTGGTGGATACCGGAAGAGTGAGCGAAGGCACCGGTGCCGACGACCGCTTTGTTTGCCGGGATCGGCATATTACAAATCTGGCTGACCAGCTGGCTGGTACGGTAGATCTCATGGTGATGGATGTTGGTATTCACATTCATCAACTGGCTGCGGGTTTTGATCGCCATGATCACTTCTTCCAGCGCACAGTTACCGGCACGTTCGCCCAGACCGTTGATGGTGCCTTCAACCTGACGCGCACCGGCCTGAATGGCGGCAATGGCGTTGCCGGTGGCCATGCCCAAATCGTCATGGGTATGCACGGACAGAATGGCTTTATCAATGTTCGGCACGCGATTACGCAGCTGCGCGAAGATGTTGCTGTACTCTTCCGGCAGCGTGTAGCCCACGGTGTCCGGGATGTTGATGGTGGTGGCACCGGCGTTGATCGCCGCTTCCACCACGCGGCACAGATCGTCAATCGGCGTACGTCCGCCATCTTCGCAGGAGAATTCCACGTCGTTGGTGTAGTTACGGGCGCGTTTCACCATGGTTACCGCGCGCTCAATCACTTCGGGCAGCGTGCTGCGCAGCTTGGTGGCGATATGCATTGGCGAGGTGGCCAAGAAGGTATGGATACGGTAAGCCTCGGCCACGCGCAGGGCTTCATAGGCGGCATCGATATCTTTTTCTACGCAGCGGGCGAGGGCGCAAACACGACTGTTTTTGATCTGACGCGCAATGGTCTGGACGGATTCAAAATCACCGGGGGAAGAAATTGGGAAACCCACTTCCATCACGTCCACACCCATGCGCTCCAGCGCCAGGGCGATCTGCAGCTTTTCTTTCACACTCAGGCTGGCCTGTAAGGCCTGTTCGCCATCACGCAGAGTGGTATCGAAAATAATAACTTGTTGGCTCATCGGGATATTCCTTGTCGTGTTTGCTTTACCAGTGCTACGAGCATAAAAAAACCCGCGCATCGGCGCGGGTTCTTTAGGTTTGTAAGCCTGAATCACTGATTCATTTCTTCGCCCACAAGTCTACCGCGCAATTGGGATGCGTTTAGTAGTAGACCGAGTAGGCGAACGGTACGAATCATGTCTTCAGACCTCATAAATTTGCTGTTCCCTTATTGATACTTGATTTGCGGGGGCGATGTCAACCTTCGCCGTAAGGTTATAACGGCGGCAGCCAACGTGGCTCAGGAAAGATATTCTGGGGGGAAGCCCGTGAGCAGAACAAAAAGGAAGGCGGGCAAACAGGGATATTTTTCAACGGGAACTGCGGCTGGATTATTCGCGCCAAACTGGCCTTTAAAAAAGCGGTTAATCAATGGCTTGCATAGGGAAATCTTATGACTTACCCGGAGACTTATGCCGCTTCTCTTCAGCGAAATATGTTTGATAATTAAATGCTGGCAGCAGATAAAACTAAATTAGGCGCGATGTTTGAACAGGTGAGCTTGAATTAAGGCTGTGAACGTTTTGATAACAAAACGATCGCACTGCAAAAGAATTGCTCACCAGAACAAACCGCTTTTCTTTCAGCCTTTGGTCAGTGTATTTGTCGACAAGTCCCCATTAGCGGTAGTGCCTTGCGGACCTGGTATTCGTTAAAAGCCGTGCTTGCAGGTTTGCCTGCCAACTTTTCTACGGTTATGGTACGTCCATCAACGCATAAAAATAGCCAGGGATTCACCCTGTACCTGGATTCTGGAAATGATTTCCAGCGTCTTTGCATAAACACAGGTTTTGACCTTATCTGCCTATACGATAATTCAGCACCTTAAGAGCCTGGAGGCAAAAATGGAGATGTTGTCAGGAGCCGAGATGGTCGTCCGATCGTTGATCGATCAGGGCGTTAAACATGTATTCGGCTACCCCGGCGGGGCAGTACTTGATATCTATGATGCGCTACAAACCGTCGGCGGCATCGATCATATACTGGTTCGTCACGAGCAGGGCGCGGTGCACATGGCGGACGGCTACGCCCGTTCCACCGGTGAAGTGGGCGTGGTGCTGGTCACCTCCGGCCCAGGCGCGACCAATGCCATCACCGGCATCGCCACTGCTTATATGGATTCAATCCCATTAGTCGTGCTCTCCGGCCAGGTGCCTTCCTCACTGATTGGTTACGATGCTTTCCAGGAGTGCGACATGGTCGGGATTTCCCGCCCGGTGGTGAAGCACAGCTTTATGGTCAAGTCGGCTGAAGATATTCCGACCATCATGAAAAAGGCATTCTGGCTGGCTGCCAGCGGACGTCCTGGTCCGGTGGTGATCGATCTGCCGAAAGACATGATGAACCCGGCGAACAAATTACCGTATGTCTGGCCAGATGAAGTCAGCATGCGCTCATACAACCCGACCACTCAGGGACATAAAGGCCAGATTAAGCGCGCCTTGCAGACCCTGCTGGCGGCGAAACAGCCGGTGATCTATGCCGGCGGCGGCGTAATCAATTCCGCGTGTGATGATGAGCTTCGTCAGATCGCCGAAAAACTTAACCTGCCGGTCACCTGTTCGCTGATGGGCCTGGGCGCCTTCCCCGGCACCCATCGCCAGAGCGTCGGCATGTTGGGTATGCACGGTACCTATGAAGCCAACATGACCATGCATAACGCTGACGTGATCTTCGCTGTTGGCGTGCGCTTTGATGACCGCACCACGAACAATCTGGCGAAATACTGCCCGAATGCTACCGTGCTGCATATCGACATCGATCCAACGTCAATTTCCAAAACTGTGCCGGCAGATGTTCCGATCGTCGGCGATGCTAAACAGGTGCTGACGCAAATGCTTGAGCTGCTGGAACAGGGCGACAAGCAGCAGGATTTCGACAGTCTTCGCGACTGGTGGCAGAGCATCGATCAGTGGCGTTCCCGTCAGTGTCTGGAGTTCGATCGTAAGAGTGAGCAGATTAAACCTCAGGCGGTTATCGAAACCATCTGCCGTCTGACCCATGGTGAAGCCTATGTCACCTCCGACGTTGGTCAGCACCAGATGTTTGCCGCGCTCTATTATCAATTCGACAAACCGCGTCGTTGGATCAACTCCGGTGGCCTCGGCACGATGGGCTTCGGCCTGCCCGCTGCGCTGGGCGTCAAGCTGGCGGTACCGGAAGCCACGGTGGTGTGCGTCACCGGCGACGGCAGTATCCAGATGAACATTCAGGAACTGTCCACCGCGCTGCAGTACGATCTGCCGGTGCTGGTGCTGAGCCTCAACAACCGCGTGCTGGGTATGGTGAAACAGTGGCAGGACATGATCTACTCTGGCCGTCACTCACAGTCTTATATGGAATCTTTGCCTGACTTTGTGAAACTGGCAGAAGCTTATGGCCACGTCGGCATCAATATCAGCCGTCCGGAGGATCTGGAAGCCAAGCTGACTCAGGCACTGGAAGAGTTAGGTAAAGGGCGTCTGGTGTTTGTCGATGTTAACGTCGATGGCACTGAGCACGTCTACCCGATGCATATCCGCGGCGGGGGAATGGACGAAATGTGGCTTAGCAAAACGGAGAGGACTTAATTATGCGTCGTGTTTTATCAGTACTGCTGGAAAACGAATCCGGCGCATTGTCCCGCGTGGTTGGCCTGTTCTCCCAGCGTGGCTACAACATTGAAAGCCTGACCGTGGCACCGACCGATGACCCAACGCTTTCGCGCATGACCATTCAGACCGTGGGTGATGCCAAGGTGCTGGAACAGATCGAAAAGCAGCTGCACAAGCTGGTGGACGTGCTGCGCGTGACGGAATTAGGTCAGGGCGCTTACGTCGAACGTGAAGTGATGTTGGTGAAAGTTCAGGCTACCGGTTACGGCCGCGAAGAAGTGAAACGCAGCGCTGAGATCTTCCGTGGCCAGATTGTGGATGTGACGCCTTCGCTTTATACGGTTCAGCTTACCGGCACCAGCGATAAGCTGGATGCGTTCCTCAACACCGTGCGCGAAGTGGCGGAAATTGTTGAAGTCGCCCGCTCCGGTATCGTCGGCGTTTCTCGTGGTGACCGCATTATGCGTTAATCACGCCAGGTGATTATCGCTCTCTTCTGCTAACCCAGCGTAATGCTGGGTTTTTTATTTTTTGTCTGAAAGCTAACGCACAGAAGTAAAAGCGGTTGCTCGCTAAACTGTTCTGCTGTTAGATGTAACAAATCTCTTATCCATAGCCGGGACGTGGCTATTTTCTGCGCCGTCACGGTGCTATCGTGGGGTTATTGTGAAACTGGATGAAATTGCGCGCCTGGCCGGTGTTTCGCGCACGACTGCCAGCTATGTTATAAACGGCAAAGCTAAGCAGTATCGTGTCAGCGACAAAACCGTCGAAAAGGTCATGGCAGTCGTGCGCGAGCATAATTACCATCCCAACGCGGTGGCTGCCGGGCTCCGTGCGGGGCGTACGCGGTCGATAGGGCTGGTTATTCCTGATTTGGAGAATACCAGCTACACGCGTATTGCGAATTACCTTGAACGACAAGCGCGTCAGCGCGGCTACCAACTGCTGATTGCCTGTTCTGAAGATCAGCCCGATAACGAAATGCGCTGCGTGGAGCATCTGTTGCAGCGTCAGGTTGATGCGATCATCGTCTCAACGTCGTTACCACCGGAACATCCTTTCTATCAGCGCTGGATCAACGATCCCTTACCGATCATCGCCCTTGACCGTGCGCTGGATCGCGAGCACTTCACCAGCGTGGTCGGTGCCGATCAGGACGACGCCGAAATGCTGGCTGCGGAATTGCGCAAGCAACCGGTCGAATCGATTCTGTTTATGGGGGCCTTACCTGAGTTATCCGTCAGCTTCCTGCGCGAGATGGGTTTCCGGGATGCCTGGAAAGGGGACGAACGCACCATCGACTTTATCTACGCCAACAGCTTTGAACGGACCGCGGCAGCCGCGCTGTTCGAGAAGTGGCTGGAGACGCACGATATGCCCGATGCGCTGTTTACCACTTCCTTCGGCCTGTTGCAGGGCGTGATGGACGTGACGCTGAAACGTGAGGGACGTCTGCCAAGCAATCTGGCGATTGCCACCTTCGGCGATCATGAGCTGCTGGATTTCCTCGATTGTCCGGTGCTGGCGGTCGGCCAGCGTCATCGGGATGTGGCCGAACGGGTGCTTGAGCTGGTGCTGGCGAGTCTGGATGAACCGCGAAAACCGAAGCCAGGATTAACGCGAATCCGGCGTAATCTTTATCGGCGGGGCAGGTTAAGCCGTAAAGCGAGTTAACATTTCCACATAAAAAGGCAGCCTGACTGCCTTTTTTCTTTTTGATTGCCTGGCAAAAATCAGCCTGCGTTAACAACTGCTAAATTGTCGTGAGTTTTCTGTGACCAGGATTCACGTAAATAAAAGTAAAGGCGAATCAGTCCGCCGCTTATCATTTATCTAAATCTTCCTGATTATTAAAAATTTAGGACAAACCAGTCGACAGAAGCTCAGGCGCAGCGCGACTGAGGTAGGAATCTCTTAGGATATACCCTAAAATGCCGTCCATGTCGCAAAGTTGAGGGTGAGGAATTTACGGCGTAGAACTGGCATATTTTTGAACAATCTAATTTTACCGCAGAATTTCCTGCCACTATTCATTAGTTTATTTTTAAATTCCTGACCAGACCGCGTTCTTTTTAACTCCCTCCAGTTTTAACTGGCTCAGAAATAATTCTCTCCAACCTCTGCTGCGCCTTGACAATGTTTTCCTTCGCTCCGTAAACTCCTTTGGTGGGAAATTGTGGTGTAAAGTGGTGAACAGGGGTAACTGGAGGGTGAGGCTGGCATGTTCCGTGGGGCAACGTTAGTCAATCTCGACAGCAAGGGACGGCTCGCCGTACCCACGCGCTATCGCGAAACGCTGATCGGGGAATCACAAGGGCAAATGGTTTGTACCATTGACCTTCACCAGGCATGCCTACTGCTTTATACCCTGCCCGAATGGGAAATTATTGAACGTAAACTGGCCCGCTTATCGAGCATGAACCCGGCAGAACGCCGCGTACAGCGCCTGTTACTGGGACATGCCAGCGAGTGTCAGATGGATAATGCAGGTCGTTTGCTGGTAGCCACAACGCTACGTCAGCATGCGAATTTGACCAAAGAAGTGATGCTGGTTGGACAGTTCAACAAGTTTGAGCTGTGGGATGAACAGACCTGGTATCAACAAGTCAGGGAGGATATTGACGCAGAGCAGTCGACTCAGGAACCGTTATCTGAGCGTTTGCAGGATTTGTCACTATAGCTATGCAGGATAATTTCAAACATACCACGGTGCTGTTAGATGAGGCGGTAAATGGCCTCAACATTAAATCTGACGGCATTTATCTCGATGGCACCTTTGGACGAGGTGGACATTCGCGCCTGATCCTCTCTCAACTGGGAGAGCACGGTCGTCTCTATGCCATAGACCGCGATCCGCAGGCGATTGCCGCCGCCGCAGAGATCACTGACCCACGTTTCCAGATCATCCATGGCCCTTTTTCCGCGCTGGCAGACTATGCCGACGAACTCGGCCTGACCGGCAAGATCGACGGCATTCTGCTGGATCTTGGCGTGTCATCGCCGCAGCTGGATGATGCCGAACGCGGGTTCTCCTTTATGCGTGATGGACCGCTGGATATGCGCATGGATCCCACCAAAGGACAGTCGGCTTCGCAGTGGTTACTGCAGGCTGAAGAGAGCGATATTGCTTTTGTGCTGAAGACCTTTGGCGAAGAACGTTTTGCCAAGCGTATTGCCCGCGCCATCGTTGAACGCAACCGCGAACAGCCGATGACGCGCACCAAAGAGCTGGCGGATGTGATCTACGCCGCCACGCCAGTGAAAGACAAGTTTAAGCACCCGGCGACCCGCAGCTTCCAGGCGATCCGCATTTGGGTCAACAGCGAGCTGGAAGAGATTGAGCAGGCCTTGAAAGGCGCGCTGACGGCTCTGGCACCGGAAGGTCGTTTATCGGTGATCAGCTTCCATTCACTGGAAGACCGTATCGTTAAACGCTTTATGCGCGAGCAGAGTCGCGGACCTCAGGTCCCCGCCGGGATCCCGATGACCGAAGCGCAGCTGGCTAAGCTGGGTGGGCGCCACCTCAAAGCCTTCGGCAAAATGATGCCGGGTGACGAGGAAGTGAAAGAGAATCCACGCGCCCGCAGTTCTGTCTTACGCGTCGCAGAGAGGACGGCGTCATGATTGGCAACGAGCGACACAGCTTACCGGGCGTGATCGGCGGCGATATCCTTCGCCACGGTAAAATCCCGGTGATCCTCGCTGTCGCTGTGTTGATCTCAGCGGTGTTAGTGGTGACCACGGCGCATAAAACGCGCCTGCTCACCGCACAGCGCGAACAGTTAGTGCTGGAGCGGGACGCGCTGGATATCGAATGGCGCAACCTGATCCTGGAAGAGAATGCCCTCGGCGATCACAGCCGGGTTGAGAGGACGGCAACGGAAAAACTGCAAATGCAGCATGTCGATCCATCGCAGGAAAACATCGTGGTACAACCTTAAGGGACTGAATGAAAGCCGCAAGCAACAAGAAGGTTAAACGCAGCGAGAATCCGGCCAGCTTTGTAAGCTGGCGTTTTGCGTTGTTGTGCGGCTGCATTTTCCTTGGTTTGGTCTTCCTGCTCTCCCGTGTGGCTTATCTGCAGGTGATCAACCCGGACAAACTGGTGCGCGAAGGCGATATGCGTTCGCTTCGCGTGCAGGCGGTGCCAACGTCTCGCGGCATGATTACCGACCGCGCCGGACGCCCTCTGGCGGTCAGCGTGCCAGTCAATGCTATCTGGGCTGACCCGAAAGAACTTCACGATAAGGGCGGTATTACTCTTGATAGCCGCTGGAAAGCGCTGTCGGATGCCCTGTCCATTCCGCTGGACCAGCTTGCCGCCCGAGTCAACGCCAATCCGAAAGGCCGCTTCGTCTATCTGGCGCGCCAGGTCAATCCTGCCATTGGCGATTACATCAAAAAACTGAAGCTGCCCGGCATCTTCCTGCGCGAAGAGTCACGCCGTTACTATCCGGCAGGCCAGGTCACCTCGCACCTGATCGGTTTTACCAATATTGATGGCCAGGGGATTGAGGGCGTTGAGAAAAGCTTCGATAAATGGCTGACCGGCCAACCGGGTGAGCGAACGGTGCGTAAAGACCGTCACGGCCGCGTGATTGAAGACATCTCCTCGGTCGACAGTCGTGCTGCGCATAATCTCGCGCTGAGCATCGACGAACGTTTACAGGCGCTGGTCTATCGCGAACTCAACAACGCGGTGGCCTTCAATAAAGCCGAGTCCGGCACCGCAGTGCTGGTTGATGTCAACACCGGCGAAGTGCTGGCAATGGCGAACAGCCCGGCTTACAACCCCAATAATCTCACTGGCACCACCAAAGACGTGATGCGTAACCGCGCCATCACCGACATCTTTGAACCGGGTTCTACCGTGAAACCGATGGTGGTGATGACCGCGCTGCAACGTGGCGTGGTGAAAGAAAACAGCGTGCTGAATACCGTTCCGTATCGCGTCAATGGCCATGAAATCAAAGACGTGGCGCGCTACAACGAACTGACCCTGACCGGGGTTCTGCAGAAATCGAGTAACGTCGGTGTTTCAAAGCTGGCGTTAGCGATGCCATCCTCAGCGTTAGTAGATACTTACGCACGCTTTGGATTGGGTAAGGCGACCAATTTGGGGTTGGTCGGAGAAAGCAGTGGCTTATATCCTCAAAAACAACGGTGGTCTGACATAGAGAGGGCCACCTTCTCTTTCGGCTACGGGCTAATGGTAACGCCGTTACAGTTAGCGCGAGTCTACTCAACGATTGGCAGTTATGGCGTTCTGCGCCCGCTGTCTATTACCAAAGTTGATCCGCCGGTGGCGGGTGAACGCGTCTTCCCTGAAGAGCTGGTCCGCACCGTCATGCATATGATGGAGAGCGTTGCTCTGCCGGGCGGCGGCGGCGTGAAGGCCGCCATCAAGGGCTATCGTATCGCCATTAAAACGGGTACCGCGAAGAAAGTCGGGCCGGATGGCGGATACGTTAACAAGTACATCGCTTATACCGCAGGTGTTGCACCTGCAAGCCGTCCTCGTTTTGCGCTGGTTGTGGTGATTAACGATCCACAGGGTGGCAAATATTACGGTGGTGCAGTTTCTGCACCGGTGTTTGGCGCGATCATGGGCGGCGTACTGCGCACCATGAATATTGAACCGGATGCGCTGCCACCGACACCGACGGAAAAAACCGAGATGGTAGAGAACAGAAGAGAGGGATCCAGTGACCGATCGTAGTTTGCGCGACTTACTGGCCCCGTGGGTGCCTGGAGCACCTGAGCGGGCGCTGCATGAAATGATCCTGGACAGCCGCGAGGCTGCGTCCGGCGATCTGTTCGTCGCGATTAAAGGTCATGCGGCCGATGGTCGCCGCTTTATTCCACAAGCTATCGCCCAGGGCGTTGCCGCAGTGATAGCCGATGCAGAGGGTGAAGCTGAAGATGGCGACATCACCGAAATGCACGGCGTGCCGGTGATTTATCTCGCACAGCTTTCGCAGCGTTTATCGGCGCTGGCCGGACGCTTCTACCAGCAGCCGGGCGATAAGCTCCGTCTGATTGGTGTGACCGGCACCAACGGTAAGACCACGACGACGCAACTGCTGGCGCAATGGGGCCAGTTACTGGGTGAAACCGGGGCGGTGATGGGTACCGTGGGCAATGGCCTGTACGGCCATCTTGTTCCGGCAGAAAACACCACCGGTTCTGCGGTTGAGGTTCAGCAAACGTTGCACTCACTGGTTGAGCAGGGCGCGACGCTGGCGGCGATGGAGATCTCTTCGCACGGTCTGGTACAGCATCGCGTTGCGGCACTGCCTTTCGCCGCGGCCGCTTTCACCAATCTGAGCCGTGACCACCTTGATTATCATGGTGATATGGCGCGCTACGAAGCCGCGAAATGGCTGCTGTTCTCTGAACATCAGGTCGGCCAGATCATCGTCAATGCCGATGATGAAGTCGGTCGCCGCTGGTTGCAGAAGCTGCCGGATGCGGTCGCGGTCACCATGGAAGACAACATTGATCCCGGCTGCCATGGCCGCTGGCTGCAGGCGACAGAAGTCGATTACCACGACAACGGCGCTAAAATCCGCTTCGATTCCAGCTGGGGCGAAGGGGAAATTGAGAGCCGCCTGATGGGGGCGTTCAACGTGAGTAACCTGCTGGTGGCGTTAGGTACGCTGCTGTCGCTGGGTTATCCGCTGGATTCGCTGATTGCCACCGGCAATCAGCTGCAACCGGTAACGGGCCGTATGGAAGTGTTTAGTGCACCAGGCAAGCCGACGGTGGTGGTGGATTATGCCCACACGCCGGATGCATTGGAAAAGGCGCTGGAAGCCGCGCGTCTGCACTGTACAGGCAAACTGTGGTGCGTCTTTGGCTGCGGCGGCGATCGTGACAAAGGTAAGCGCCCACTTATGGGTGCTATCGCCGAGCAATTCTCTGACGTGGTGGTGATCACCGATGACAATCCGCGCAGCGAAGATCCGGCAGCAATCGTCGCCGATATTCTGAGCGGGCTGCTGGATGCCGGTCGCGCCCGCGTTATGCCAGGGCGTGCGCAAGCGGTCACTAACACGGTGATGCAGGCGCAGGAAGGTGATATCGTGCTGGTGGCCGGTAAAGGCCACGAAGATTATCAGATAGTTGGCAACCGCCGACTGGACTACTCAGACCGCATTACGGTCGCCCGTCTGCTGGGAGTGATCGCATGATTACACTGACTCTGCAAAAGCTGGCCGACTTAACTGGCGGCAAACTGTTCGGTGGTGACCTGTCCGTCGATCAAGTCACCACTGATACTCGCAAAGTCAGCGCGGGTTGCCTGTTCATCGCCCTACAGGGTGAACGTTTTGATGCCCATGACTTTGTGGGTGAGGCGATGGCAGCCGGTGCATCCGCACTTCTGGTTAGTAAGCACGTAACTGTGGCTGTGCCTCAGGTCGTGGTGGCTGATACCCGCATCGCGCTGGGTCAGCTGGCCGGCTGGGTGCGTCAGCAATCCACCGCGCGCGTGGTAGCTCTGACCGGATCCTCAGGTAAAACCTCGGTGAAAGAGATGACGGCCGCCATTCTTCGTGAATGTGGCGAGACGCTCTATACCGCAGGAAACCTGAATAATGATATTGGGGTGCCCCTGACCCTGTTGCGCCTGAATGCCTCGCATCAATATGCAGTCGTCGAGCTGGGTGCCAATCACCAGGGCGAAATTGCCTACACCACAGAAATTACCCGTCCAGAAACGGCGTTGGTGAATAACCTGGCGGCCGCGCATCTGGAAGGATTTGGATCGCTGGCGGGTGTGGCTAAAGCCAAAGGCGAAATTTTCCAGGGATTGCCAATCAACGGCACGGCGATCCTCAATGCAGACAGCAATGACTGGCCGCACTGGCAGCATTCCCTGCACAGCAAAACGGTCTGGCGTTTTTCCTCCGCGCCGCAAGCTGACAGCGACTTCTCCGCGACCGACGTTAAGGTCACCAGCAGCGGTACGCACTTCGTGATGATCACGCCTGCTGGCAGCATCGCCATTCAGCTCCCGCTGCCGGGACGCCACAATATTGCCAATGCGCTGGCCGCTGCGGCACTGGCATTGTCGGTCGATGCCCCATTAAGCGCTATCCAGAAGGGATTAAGCCATCTTCAGGCCGTACCGGGACGTTTATATCCGGTAGCGCTGGCAGAGAACAAACTGCTGCTGGATGACAGTTATAACGCCAACGTCGGTTCAATGACGGCTGCCGCGCAGGTGCTGTCCGAGATGCCGGGTTACCGCGTAATGGTGGTGGGCGATATGGGCGAGCTGGGCGATGAGGCAGAAGAGTGCCACCGCGAAGTGGGCGAAGCCGCACGGCTGGCAGGAATCGATAAAGTTCTGAGCGTTGGCAAGATGAGTCACCTTATCAGTGAAGCCAGCGGCGCAGGAGAGCATTTACAAGACAAGGCGGCCGTTACGGCACGTCTGCAGACGCTGCTCGCTGAGCATGGCGTCATCACTATTTTAGTCAAAGGTTCGCGTAGTGCCGCCATGGAGCAGGTAGTACAGAGCTTACAGGAGAAAGGAACATGCTAGTCTGGCTGGCCGAACATTTGGTCACTTTTTATTCTGGCTTCAACGTCTTTTCCTATCTGACGTTTCGCGCCATTGTCAGCCTGCTGACCGCCCTGTTTATCTCTTTGTGGATGGGGCCGAAAATGATCGCCCGTCTGCAGGAAATGTCCTTTGGTCAGGTCGTCCGTAACGACGGTCCGGAATCACACTTCAGCAAACGCGGCACGCCGACGATGGGCGGGGTGATGATCCTGTTCTCCATCACCGTATCCGTGCTGATGTGGGCTTATCCTTCTAACCCGTACGTCTGGTGCGTGCTGGTGGTATTAGTCGGCTTCGGCATCATCGGATTTGTCGACGACTACCGCAAAGTGGTGCGTAAAGATACCAAAGGGCTGATCGCCCGCTGGAAATACTTCTGGATGTCGGTGATCTCGCTGGGTGTCGCCTTCGGGTTGTACATCGCCGGTAAAGGGACGCCAGCCACTGAGTTAGTGGTGCCGTTCTTCAAAGACATCATGCCGCAGCTGGGCCTGTTCTATGTGGTGCTGGCGTACTTCGTGATTGTCGGCACCGGCAACGCCGTTAACCTGACCGATGGCCTCGATGGCCTGGCCATTATGCCGACCGTGTTTGTCGCCGCCGGTTTTGCGCTGGTCGCCTGGGCAACGGGTAACGTCAAGTTTGCTGAATACCTGCACATTCCCTATCTGCGCCATGCCGGCGAGCTGGTGATCGTTTGTACGGCGATCGTCGGAGCCGGTCTGGGTTTCCTGTGGTTCAACACCTATCCGGCGCAGGTCTTTATGGGCGATGTCGGCTCTCTGGCGTTGGGCGGCGCGCTGGGCACCATTGCCGTGCTGCTGCGTCAGGAATTCCTGCTGGTGATCATGGGCGGCGTGTTTGTGGTTGAAACCCTGTCGGTGATCCTGCAGGTGGGTTCCTTCAAATTACGCGGTCAGCGCATTTTCCGTATGGCGCCGATCCACCACCATTACGAACTTAAAGGCTGGCCGGAGCCGCGCGTGATTGTGCGCTTCTGGATTATTTCTCTGATGCTGGTGCTGATTGGCCTGGCAACACTGAAGGTGCGGTAACAATGGCTGACTATCAGGGTAAAAAAGTGGTCATTATCGGGTTGGGCCTGACCGGGCTCTCCTGTGTTGATTTCTTTTTAGCGCGCGGCGTGACGCCACGCGTGATGGATACCCGTGTCGCCCCGCCGGGCCTCGATAAACTGCCCGCCAGCGTTGAGCGCTGGTTGGGTTCGCTGAATGACAGCTGGTTGCAGGCCGCTGATTTGATCGTTGCCAGCCCGGGTATGGCGCTGGCGCATCCGTCGTTAATGGATGCCGCGCAAGCGGGTGTGGAAATCGTCGGGGATATCGAGCTGTTCTGCCGTGAAGCCCAGGCGCCGATCGTGGCGATCACCGGCTCCAATGGCAAAAGTACCGTGACCACCTTAGTGGGCGATATGGCGAAGGCGGCCGGGTGGCAGGTTGGCGTGGGAGGCAATATTGGTTTGCCTGCGCTGATGCTGCTGGAGCAACCGGCTCAACTGTATGTGCTGGAGCTGTCGAGCTTCCAGCTGGAAACAACCGCCAGCCTGAAGGCCGCCGCGGCAACGATCCTCAATGTTACTGAAGATCATATGGATCGCTATCCGTTAGGCATGCAGCAGTACCGTGCCGCCAAACTGCGCGTCTATGAAAACGCTGCCGTCTGCGTGGTCAACGCCGATGATGCGATGACCTTCCCGGTCCGTGGACTGGATGCGCGCTGCGTCAGCTTTGGCATCAACGCCGGCGATTATCACCTCGCAACGGAATCTGGCGAGAGCTGGCTGAACGTGAAGGGTGACAACCTGATGAAAACCAGCGACATGACGCTGGTTGGACAGCATAACCAGACCAATGCGCTGGCTGCGCTGGCACTGGCTGAGGCCGTTGGTCTGCCGCTGGCATCCAGCCTGAAAGCCTTAACCACCTTTAGCGGGCTGGCGCACCGCTTCCAGATTGCGCTGGATCGTAACGGCGTGCGCTGGATTAACGACTCTAAAGCCACCAACGTCGGCAGTACTGAAGCGGCGTTGAACGGACTGCAGGTGCAGGGCACCTTGTGGCTGCTGCTGGGTGGCGATGGCAAGTCGGCTGATTTCAGCCCGCTGACCCGCTACCTGCAGGGCGATAACGTCCGCACTTACTGCTTTGGTCGTGATGCGCAAGCGCTGGCTGAACTGCGTCCCGAGATCGCCGTTCGCACAGAAACGCTGGCAGACGCGATGAAGCAGATCGCCACGCAGGTCAAGCCGGGCGATATGGTGCTGCTTTCCCCAGCCTGCGCCAGCCTGGACCAGTTTAAAAACTTCGAGCAGCGCGGCGACGCGTTCACTCAACTGGCAAAGGAGCTTGGCTGATGCGTTTACCAGGATTAAGCCTTGCCGGTGGCGTCACGAATCGTCTGAAAGATTGGGTGATGGGCCCACGCGAGAGCGACGCCAGCTCGATGGTTCTTTATGATCGCACGCTGCTGTGGCTGACCATCGGTCTGGCGATCATTGGGTTTGTGATGGTGACCTCGGCGTCAATGCCGGTCGGTCAGCGTTTGTCTGACGATCCGTTCTACTTTGCCAAGCGTGATGCGTTCTATATTGCGCTGGCGGTCGGCATGGCGCTGGTCACGCTGCGCGTGCCGATGGATTTCTGGCAGCGTTACAGCAACATCATGCTGCTGGTGACGGTGGTGATGCTGTTAGTGGTGCTGGTGGTTGGCAGCTCGGTCAACGGCGCCTCACGCTGGATTGCATTGGGTCCGCTGCGTATTCAGCCCGCAGAGCTCTCCAAGCTGTCGTTATTCTGCTACCTGGCGAGCTATCTGGTGCGCAAGGTGGAAGAGGTGCGTAACAACTTCTGGGGCTTCTGTAAGCCGATGGGCGTGATGGTGGTGCTGGCGGTGTTACTGCTGGCTCAGCCTGACCTGGGTACGGTGGTGGTGCTGTTCGTCACCACGCTGGCGATGCTGTTCCTCGCCGGAGCCAAACTCTGGCAGTTCCTGGCGATCATCGGCTCCGGTATTTTCGCGGTTTGCCTGCTGATTGTGGCCGAACCGTACCGTATGCGCCGCGTCACGTCCTTCTGGAATCCTTGGGAAGATCCGTTCGGCAGCGGCTACCAGCTGACCCAGTCTCTGATGGCTTTTGGTCGTGGGGAATTCTGGGGCCAGGGGCTGGGAAATTCAGTGCAGAAACTGGAATATCTGCCGGAGGCACATACCGATTTTATCTTCTCCATAATCGGTGAGGAACTGGGTTATATCGGTGTGGTTTTAGCCCTGTTAATGGTATTCTTCGTCGCTTTTCGCGCGATGTCCATTGGTCGTCGTGCGCTTGAGCTTGACCAGCGTTTTTCCGGCTTCCTTGGGTGCTCGATTGGCGTGTGGTTCAGCTTCCAGGCGCTGGTTAACGTTGGCGCTGCAGCGGGCATGTTACCGACCAAAGGTCTGACGTTGCCGCTGATCAGTTACGGTGGTTCGAGTCTGATCATCATGTCGACCGCCATCGTGTTTTTGTTACGTATTGATTATGAAACGCGTCTGGCAAAAGCGCAGGCGTTTACGCGGGGTAGTCGATGAAAGGGAAGCGACTGATGGTCATGGCTGGCGGAACCGGTGGGCACGTTTTCCCCGGGCTGGCGGTTGCGCATCATCTGATGGATCAGGGCTGGCAGGTTCGCTGGTTGGGCACGGCGGATCGTATGGAAGCCGATTTGGTTCCAAAGCACGGCATCGACATCGATTTTATCCGGATCTCCGGCCTGCGTGGTAAAGGCCTGAAGGCGCAGCTCACCGCGCCACTGCGTATTTTCAACGCGGTGCGTCAGGCCAGAGCCATCATGAAGGCCTACAAGCCGGATGTGGTGCTGGGGATGGGCGGCTACGTTTCCGGTCCGGGTGGCTTAGCGGCCTGGAGCTGCGGCATCCCGGTGGTGCTGCATGAGCAGAACGGTATTGCCGGCCTGACCAACAAATGGCTGGCGAAAATTGCCAAAAAGGTGATGCAGGCATTCCCCGGCGCATTCCCCAATGCGGACGTTGTTGGCAACCCGGTGCGTACCGATGTGCTGGCGCTGCCGTTACCGGCTGAACGTCTGGCCAACCGCAGCGGCCCAATCCGCGTGCTGATCATCGGCGGAAGCCAGGGCGCGCGGGTGCTGAACCAGACCATGCCTCAGGTTGCGGCGCTGTTGGGTGACTCAGTTACCCTCTGGCACCAGGTAGGGAAGGGCGCTTTGGAAGGCGTGAATCAGGTTTATGAGCAGTTGAACCTGACGCAGCATAAAGTCACCGAATTTATCGACGATATGGCTGCGGCCTATGCCTGGGCAGACGTCGTCGTTTGCCGTTCAGGTGCGCTGACGGTCAGTGAAGTCGCCGCCGCAGGCTTACCGGCGATTTTTGTACCGTTTCAGCATAAAGACCGCCAGCAGTACTGGAATGCGATACCGCTGGAGCAGGCGGGCGCCGCCAAAATTTATGAACAGCCGCAGTTTACTGCGGAGGGTGTGGCAGACACGCTGGCCCGTTGGGATCGACCGACTTTACTGCAAATGGCAGAAAAAGCGCGTGCCGTAGCGATCCCCGATGCGACCGACCGGGTTGCAGCGGAAGTCAGTAAAGCTGCGCTTTAACAGAATTTCAGGCCCGGAGCATTCCGGTCCGCAACACGATACTGAAAGGTAGCGACAGGCAGAAGAGATGAATACACAACAACTGGCAAAACTGCGTTCCATAGTGCCCGAGATGCGTCGCGTCCGGCACATTCACTTTGTTGGCATCGGTGGTGCTGGCATGGGCGGTATTGCCGAAGTGTTGGCCAATGAAGGGTATGAAATCAGTGGTTCCGACCTGGCGCCGAATGCGGTGACTCAGCATCTGAGCAACCTGGGCGCGACCATATATTTCAACCATCGCCCTGAGAACGTCAGTGACGCCAGCGTAGTGGTGGTGTCTACCGCGGTGTCTCAGGATAACCCTGAAGTCGTTGCCGCGCGCGAAGCGCGTATTCCGGTGATCCGCCGCGCAGAAATGCTGGCTGAACTGATGCGTTACCGCCACGGCATTGCCGTTGCCGGCACGCACGGTAAAACCACCACCACCGCAATGGTTTCAAGCATTTATGCGGAAGGCGGACTGGATCCGACTTTCGTCAACGGTGGCCTGGTCAAAGCCGCCGGCACACACGCCCGTCTGGGAAGCAGCCGTTATCTGATTGCTGAAGCCGACGAGAGCGATGCCTCCTTCCTGCATTTGCAGCCGATGGTGGCGATTGTGACCAATATCGAAGCCGACCATATGGATACTTACCATGGCGACTTTGAGAACCTGAAACAGACGTTTGTGAACTTCCTGCACAATCTGCCGTTTTATGGCCGTGCGGTGTTGTGCATTGACGATGCGGTGATCCGCGAGTTGATCCCGCGTATCAGCCGCCATATCACCACCTACGGCTTCAGCGAGGATGCTGACGTCCGGGTAGAAAATTACCAGCAGAATGGCGCTCAGGGCCATTTCACCCTGGTCCGTCATGACAAGCCGTTGATGCACGTGACCCTGAATGCGCCGGGCCGTCATAACGCGCTGAATGCGGCGGCAGCGGTTGCGGTGGCAACCGAAGAAGGCATCGAAGATGCAGAGATCCTCAGTGCGCTGGAGAGCTTCCAGGGCACGGGACGCCGCTTTGACTTCCTGGGGGAATACCCGGTGCAGGCGGCCAACGGCACTGCCGGTACGGCGATGCTGGTTGATGATTACGGCCACCATCCGACCGAAGTGGATGTCACCATTAAAGCCGCCCGTGCGGGCTGGCCGGACAAGCAGCTGGTGATGGTGTTCCAGCCGCACCGCTATTCACGTACGCGTGATTTGTATGACGATTTCGCTAACGTGCTGTCTCAGGTCGATGTGTTGCTGATGCTGGATGTCTATCCGGCCGGTGAAGCACCGATCCCCGGCGCGGACAGCCGTTCACTCTGTCGCACCATTCGTGGCCGTGGCAAAGTGGATCCAATCCTGGTCTCTGACCACGATGCGGTGCTCGATATGCTGGCACCAAAACTGTCCGGCAACGATTTAATCCTGATTCAGGGTGCAGGCAACGTCGGCCGTATTGCCCGCACGCTGTCAGAGCAAAAGTTACAACTGCAGAATAAAGAAGGGGAACATCATGGCTGAGAAAGTAGCGGTATTGCTGGGTGGCACCTCTGCGGAGCGAGAAGTCTCGCTGATGTCAGGTAATGCAGTGCTGGCCGGGCTGATTGAAGCCGGTATTGATGCACATGCGGTAGATATCCGTGATTTCCCGGTGATGCGCCTGAAAGAAGAGGGTTTTGATAAAGCCTTCATCGCGCTGCACGGTCGCGGTGGCGAAGACGGCACGCTGCAGGGCGTGCTGGAGTTCCTGTCCATCCCTTACACCGGCAGCGGCGTAATGGCGTCGGCCATTACCATGGACAAATTGCGTACCAAGTTCCTCTGGCAGGGCTGTGGTCTTCCGGTCTCTCCTTATGTGGCGCTGACCCGTAAGGAAATGGACGCCGGACTGACGCCGGAAACGGAAGCAAAAATCGCTGCGCTGGGCCTGCCGGTTTTCGTAAAACCAAGTTGCGAAGGTTCCAGCGTTGGCATCAGCCGGGTGAACAGCGCTGACACGCTTCAGGCTGCGCTGGTTGAAGCGTTCCGCCATGACGACGATGTGCTGGTGGAAGCGTTTTTAAGCGGACCGGAATACACCGTAGCGGTGATTGGCGATGAAATATTGCCTTCAATCCGCATAAAGGTGGTTTCTGAGTTCTATGACTATGAAGCAAAATACTTTTCTGACGATACTGAATACTTCTGCCCAAGCGGATTGTCTGCTGAACAGGAAGCTGAACTGAGCGATATCGTGATTAAAGCCTGGCGCGCATTAGGCTGTAGCGGCTGGGGCCGTGTTGACGTGATGATGGGCGGCGACGGTCAGTTCTACCTGCTGGAAGTGAACACTTCCCCAGGCATGACCGGGCACAGTCTGGTGCCGATGGCGGGTAAGCAGGCGGGGTTGAGTTTCTCCCAGCTGGTCGCGCGCATTCTGGAGCTGGCGGACTGATATGTCCCAGGCTGCTCTGAATGTTCGAAACCGCGAGGCGCAGGAAAAAGCGCGATCCGGGCGCAGTAATGGCTCCAGACTGGCAGGCATCATCTTTCTGACGATCGTGCTTGGCGTGGTGTTCGCCGCCGGATTTGTGGTGGTGAAGTGGATGGATGATGCCTCAAGGCAACCGCTGTCAAAACTGGTGGTGACCGGGCAGACGCACTACACCACCAACGACGATATTCGCCAGGCGATTTTGTCGCTGGGCGCGCCGGGAACGTTTATGTCCCAGGATGTCGACGTCATCCAGCAGCAGATTGAACGTCTGCCGTGGATCCAGCAGGTCAGCGTGCGCAAGCAATGGCCTGACGAGCTGAAGATCCACCTGGTAGAGTATGTGCCCGTTGCGCGCTGGAACGACCTGCATATGGTTGATGCAGACGGAAAGTCATTCTCCGTGCCGGCTAACCACATTGGCAAGGAAGAGATGCCAATGCTGTATGGACCGGAAGGGAGCGAAACAGAAGTGCTGACCGGCTATCACCAGATGAGCGATCTGCTGGCGGCAAGCAAATTTAAATTGAAGGTGGCGTCGATGACCGCAAGGCGGTCCTGGCAACTGGTGTTGAGCGATGATGTCCGTCTGGAACTGGGACGCAACGAAGATATGAAGCGTTTGAAACGTTTCATTCAGCTTTACCCCACGCTGCAGCAGCAGGGACAGGCAGAAAACAAACGTATCACTTACGTGGATCTGCGGTACGACTCTGGCGCGGCAGTAGGATGGGCACCGGCAGAAATTAAGACCCCCGACAATAATCAGCAACAGAATCAGGCACAGGTTAAACAACAATGATCAAGTCGACGGACAGAAAACTGGTAGTTGGACTCGAGATTGGCACCGCGAAGGTTGCCGCTTTGGTAGGGGAAATTCTGCCGGATGGCATGGTCAATATCATTGGCGTGGGCAGCTGTCCTTCCCGCGGAATGGATAAAGGCGGGGTGAACGACCTCGAATCCGTGGTCAAATGTGTTCAGCGCGCGATCGACCAGGCTGAGCTGATGGCTGATTGCCAGATTTCGTCGGTTTACCTTGCATTATCGGGCAAACACATCAGTTGCCAGAACGAAATAGGGATGGTTCCTATTTCCGAAGAGGAAGTGACACAGGAAGATGTGGAGAACGTGGTACACACCGCCAAATCCGTCCGTGTTCGTGACGAGCACCGCATCCTCCATGTTATTCCGCAAGAATATGCGATCGACTATCAGGAAGGGATCAAAAATCCGGTCGGCTTGTCCGGCGTGAGAATGCAGGCAAAAGTGCATTTGATCACCTGTCACAACGATATGGCGAAAAACATTGTAAAAGCCGTTGAACGATGTGGCCTGAAAGTTGACCAATTGATTTTCGCCGGTCTGGCATCCAGCTTTGCGGTGCTGACTGAAGATGAGCGTGAGCTGGGCGTCTGCGTAGTGGACGTTGGCGGCGGCACCATGGATATCGCGGTTTACACCGGAGGCGCGCTGCGTCACACCAAGGTGATCCCGTATGCAGGTAATGTTGTCACCAGCGATATCGCTTATGCGTTTGGCACACCGCCGACCGATGCGGAAGCGATTAAAGTACGCCACGGTTGCGCGCTGGGTTCCATCGTCGGTAAAGACGAAAACGTCGAAGTGCCAAGCGTCGGTGGACGTCCACCGAGAAGTCTGCAACGTCAGACGCTGGCAGAGGTGATCGAACCTCGCTACACCGAACTGCTGAATCTGGTCAATGACGAGATCCTGCAGTTGCAGGAACAGCTTCGCCAACAGGGCGTTAAGCACCATCTGGCAGCGGGTATCGTCCTGACCGGTGGCGCAGCACAAATTGAAGGATTAGCGGCTTGCGCCCAGCGTGTGTTCCACACGCAGGTGCGTATCGGACAGCCGTTAAACATCACAGGATTAACGGATTACGCGCAGGAGCCTTACTACTCAACAGCGGTTGGCTTACTGCACTACGGAAAAGAGTCACACCTTAACGGTGAGGCGGATGTAGAAAAAAGAGCCTCAGTGGGCAACTGGTTCAAACGAATCAACAGCTGGCTGAGAAAAGAGTTTTAATTTAGAGAAAAGGGGATCATGCTAGACTTTTTATGATCTCCAGGCGACAGGCACATAACGGAGAGAAATTATGTTTGAACCAATGGAATTAACCAATGACGCGGTGATTAAAGTCATCGGCGTCGGCGGCGGCGGCGGCAACGCCGTAGAGCACATGGTGCGTGAGCGCATCGAAGGCGTTGAGTTCTTCGCAGTAAACACGGACGCGCAGGCGTTACGTAAGACTGCGGTTGGCCAGACTATCCAGATTGGTAATGGTATTACCAAAGGTCTGGGTGCCGGCGCGAACCCGGAAGTGGGTCGCAACTCGGCAGAAGAAGACCGTGAAGCACTGCGTCAGGCACTTGATGGTGCAGACATGGTGTTCATCGCTGCAGGCATGGGCGGCGGTACCGGTACCGGTGCAGCGCCAGTTGTCGCTGAAGTTGCAAAAGAATTGGGTATCCTGACGGTTGCTGTGGTGACCAAGCCTTTCAATTTTGAAGGCAAGAAGCGCATGGCATTCGCCGAGCAGGGTATCGCTGAGCTGTCCAAGCATGTCGATTCACTGATTACTATTCCAAACGACAAGCTGCTGAAAGTGCTCGGCCGTGGTATCTCACTGCTGGACGCGTTTGGCGCAGCGAACGACGTGCTGAAAGGCGCGGTGCAGGGTATTGCCGAACTGATTACCCGTCCTGGCCTGATGAACGTCGACTTTGCTGACGTGCGCACCGTGATGTCCGAAATGGGCTACGCGATGATGGGTTCTGGCGTGGCGTGCGGTGAAGACCGTGCAGAAGAAGCAGCCGAAATGGCGATTTCCAGCCCACTGCTGGAAGATATCGACCTGTCTGGCGCGCGTGGTGTGCTGGTTAACATCACCGCGGGCTTCGACCTGCGTCTCGATGAGTTTGAAACGGTGGGTAACACCATTCGTGCGTTTGCTTCTGACAATGCGACCGTGGTTATCGGTACCTCGCTGGACCCGGAAATGAACGACGAACTGCGTGTAACCGTCGTGGCTACCGGTATTGGCATGGACAAGCGTCCAGAGATTACCCTGGTCACCAACAAGCAGCAGCAGACTCAGCCTGTTATGGATCACCGTTACCAGCAGCACGGTATGGCACCGCTTCCACAGGAGCAGAAACCCGCCGCTAAAGTGGTCAACGATCCGAGCACGCAGACTAACAAAGAGCCTGATTATCTTGATATTCCTGCCTTCCTGCGTAAGCAGGCGGATTAGGAATTTCCTGAGAATTGGGATTCTCCGCTCTTTGTGTTAAAATGTTCGCCCGTCAGTAAGTTATACTGGCGGTCGGATGAGTAATTTTGCGAGATAATACGATGATCAAACAACGGACATTAAAACGTATCGTTCAGACGACTGGAGTCGGTTTACATACCGGCAAAAAAGTCACGCTGACGTTGCGCCCCGCGTCGGCTAATACCGGGGTCATCTATCGTCGCACTGACTTGAATCCACCGGTAGATTTCCCGGCTGATGCCAAATCCGTGCGTGATACCATGCTCTGTACTTGCCTGGTTAATGAGCATGACGTGCGTATTTCGACAGTCGAACACCTGAACGCAGCACTTGCTGGTCTGGGCATCGATAACATCGTGGTGGAAGTGAACGCGCCAGAAATTCCTATTATGGATGGCAGCGCCGCCCCCTTTGTTTATCTGCTGATGGACGCAGGCATCCAAGAACTGAATTCTGCGAAGAAATTTGTCCGCATCAAACAGCCAGTCCGGGTTGAAGATGGTGACAAATGGGCCGAATTTACGCCGCACAACGGTTTTAAGTTGGATTTCACCATCGACTTTAACCATCCGGCGATCGATTCCGGTTCACAGCGCTACAGCATGGATTTCTCTGCTGAAGCCTTTGCGCGTCAGATCAGTCGTGCCCGTACGTTCGGCTTTATGCGTGATATCGAAGCATTGCAGTCCCGGGGCCTGTGCCTCGGCGGCAGCTTTGACTGTGCAATCGTGGTGGATGATTACCGCGTATTGAACGAAGACGGTTTACGCTTTGAAGACGAATTCGTCCGTCACAAAATGCTGGATGCCATTGGTGACCTGTTTATGTGTGGCCACAACATTATCGGCGCATTCACTGCCTATAAATCAGGTCATGCATTAAACAACAAGCTGCTTCAGGCGGTTCTGGCTAAGCAAGAAGCCTGGGAATGGGCAACGTTCGAGGACGAAGCCGAGTTGCCAGTGACCTTCAGAGCACCAAATCTGGTGTGGGCATAAAGTCAGCATTACTTATTACGACTGGTTGAGCTGGTACTCTCTCCGGCCAGTGAGGCCAGTCGTTCTATTGTCTTCTTCAGTTTTTCAGAGCCCCTGCTCGCCACACTCCGCAGTATCTCCGCACTCTGTTCACTCAGCTGACGTCCCGGCGAATTTTCTTCTGCTTCAGGTCGACCGCCGCTTTTTTGCACGCTTTCCTGCCCTTTTGCTGCCAGTGAAGGATTTATCGTGATGTCGATTGCCGTCAATGATGGTAATATTTGCGCTCGTAAAGCTGACAGCAGGCTGGATTGTTCATAGCGTAAGCGCATCATCCAACTGGCATTAGCGGTTTCGAGCACCAGAATGCCCTGGCGAAAATTGGCCACGCGGCACCAGGGATGCATCTGCGCAGGAAGAATACCCTGCACGGCCCGGTTCAGTTTGTTTAGCGCAATGGCGCGCTGCTGAATGGATTGCAGCATACCTTTGGCATCGGTGACTTCGAATAAATTTTCAATTGAATGCGGGCGACTATCACGCATAGCAAGCTCCGGCGGAAACAGTGATCGGGATTCTAAATCGTTGGCGACAACTTGGCAGACGTTATTTCTGGCCGCATCTCCTGTTGGGGATGGTCGCGGCTGGTCTTGGCCTGCCTCACGCTGCCAGCGACCGGACAACTTTACCAGAAACCGCCTCCCGAAGCCTGAATATCAGCAATGGCGTGCGTTTCGACAGCCTCGCACTGCTGCAGGAAAGCGTCCGTCGTCCTAATTTTAACGTGGATTACTGGCATCAGCATGCCATCCGCACCGTTATTCGTCATCTCTCCTTCACGCTAACGCCAGCCAATCAGCCCACTGCCGAGCAGGTTATGCCGCTCGAAGTGCAGAAACTGGCGCTGTTGGATACGCTGAACGGCTTACTGACGCACGAAGCCAGACCGCCGACGATCATTCGTCAGACCAGTGAGCCTCAGAGCGCAGCAAAACCCCGTTATCAGACCGGCCTGTGGCTTGCTCAGGTTCAGGGCATTCGTGCCGGACCTGCTTCTCTCGCGTAACGTCTACGTTCATTACACCCAACTTATAATTAAGCGCTTCACCACGTCATGTGGTGGCTGAGAGAAAGTATTTACTATGTTAATCAAATTATTAACCAAAGTTTTTGGCAGTAGCAATGACCGCACCCTGCGCCGTATGCGCAAAGTCGTCGATCAGATCACCAAAATGGAACCGGATTTTGAGAAGCTGTCTGATGATGAGCTGAAGGCAAAAACCGTTGAGTTCCGCGCCCGTCTGGCAAAAGGCGAAGTGCTGGAAAACCTGATCCCGGAAGCCTTTGCTACCGTTCGTGAAGCCAGTAAGCGTGTATTTGGTATGCGTCACTTTGACGTACAGCTGCTGGGCGGCATGGTACTGAATGACCGTTGCATCGCTGAAATGCGTACTGGTGAGGGTAAAACCCTGACCGCAACGCTGCCAGCTTACCTGAATGCCCTGAGCGGCGAAGGCGTCCACGTGGTCACGGTCAATGACTATCTGGCCTCTCGTGATGCGGAAAACAACCGTGCGCTGTTCGAGTTCCTTGGCCTGAGCATTGGTATCAACCTGCCAGGTATGCCAGCACCGGCCAAGCGTGAAGCGTATGCTGCCGATATCACCTACGGCACCAACAACGAATACGGCTTCGACTACCTGCGTGACAACATGGCCTTCAGCCCTGAAGACCGTGTACAGCGTAAGCTGAACTATGCGCTGGTGGATGAGGTTGACTCCATCCTGATCGATGAAGCCCGTACCCCACTGATCATCTCGGGTCCGGCGGAAGACAGCTCTGAGCTGTATATTAAGGTCAACAAAATCATCCCAAGCCTGATCCGTCAGGAAAAAGAAGATTCCGACAGCTTCCAGGGCGAAGGCCACTTCTCAGTAGATGAGAAAGCCCGCCAGGTTCACCTGACCGAACGGGGTCTGGTGGCGATTGAAGAGCTGATGGTCAGCGAAGGCATCATGGAAGAGGGCGAGTCGCTGTACTCCCCAGGCAACATCATGATGATGCACCATGTGACCGCCGCTCTGCGTTCTCATGTGCTGTTCACCCGCGACGTTGACTACATTGTAAAAGACGGCGAAGTGATCATCGTTGATGAACACACCGGCCGTACCATGCAGGGACGTCGCTGGTCTGACGGTCTGCATCAGGCAATTGAAGCGAAAGAAGGCGTGGAAATCCAGAATGAGAACCAGACTCTGGCTTCCATCACTTTCCAGAACTACTTCCGTCTTTACAACAAACTGGCCGGGATGACCGGTACAGCGGACACCGAAGCGTTCGAATTCAGCTCGATCTATAAGCTGGAAACTATTGTTGTACCAACCAACCGTCCGATGGTGCGTAAAGATCTGGCCGATCTGGTCTATATGACCGAGAAAGAGAAGATCGACGCGATCATCGAAGACATCCGCGAGCGGACCGCGAATGGTCAGCCGGTGCTGGTGGGGACCATCTCCATTGAGAAATCCGAAGTGGTTTCTGAGCAGCTTTCACTTGCCAAGATCGAGCACGCGGTACTGAACGCCAAATTCCACGCCCGCGAAGCAGATATCGTGGCGCAGGCTGGTCAGCCAGGTGCCGTCACCATCGCCACCAACATGGCTGGTCGTGGTACGGACATCGTGCTGGGCGGCAGCTGGCAGGCAGAGATTGCTGAACTGGAAAATCCAACCGCAGAACAGATCGACGCGATCAAGAGCGCGTGGAAAATTCGTCATGATGCGGTACTGGCATCGGGCGGTTTGCACATCATTGGTACCGAGCGTCATGAATCACGCCGTATCGATAACCAGTTGCGCGGCCGTTCGGGTCGTCAGGGTGATAACGGTTCATCCCGCTTCTACCTGTCGATGGAAGATGCGTTGATGCGTATTTTCGCCTCCGATCGCGTGTCTAATATGATGCGTAAACTGGGCATGAAGCCTGGCGAAGCGATTGAACACCCGTGGGTGACCAAAGCGATCGCTAACGCCCAGCGGAAAGTGGAAAGCCGTAACTTCGATATTCGTAAGCAGCTGCTGGAATATGATGACGTTGCTAACGATCAGCGTCGTGCGATTTACTCTCAGCGTAATGAACTGCTGGACGTGTCTGACGTTTCAGAAACCATCAGCAGCATCCGCGAAGACGTGTTCAAAACCACGCTGGACACCTTCATTCCACCGCAGTCCCTGGAAGAAATGTGGGATGTGAAAGGTCTGCAAGAGCGTCTGAAAAACGACTTCGATCTGGATATGCCAGTAGCAGAATGGCTGGATAAAGAGCCAGAACTGCATGAAGAGACGCTGCGTGAGCGCATCATGCAACATGCGAAAGAGCAGTATCTGCGCAAAGAAGAAGTGGTTGGCGTCGAGATGATGCGTAACTTCGAGAAAGGCGTCATGCTGCAAACGCTGGATTCCTTGTGGAAAGAGCACCTGGCCGCGATGGATTACCTGCGTCAGGGTATCCACCTGCGTGGTTATGCGCAGAAGGATCCGAAGCAGGAATACAAGCGTGAATCCTTCGCCATGTTTGCTGCGATGCTGGAATCACTGAAATACGAAGTGATCAGTACGCTGTGCAAAGTTCAGGTACGTATGCCTGAAGAAGTTGAAGCAATGGAAGAGCAGCGCCGTGAAGAAGCGGAACGCCTGGCTAGCCAGCAGCAGCTGAGCCACGTTGATGTTGAAACCGAAGCCGCCATCGAGATGGCAGATCAAACCGGCGAGCGTAAAGTTGGCCGTAACGATCTTTGCCCATGTGGTTCTGGTAAAAAATACAAGCAGTGTCACGGTCGTCTTGCTTAACAGCAGACGGTGAGCATAAGAGGGCTGGAGAAGATTCTCCGGCCCTTTTTTTATGCCACAACAGGGTTGCAGATAAACAATAACCAGCCGCTAACTGCCAGCGCCGCGCCAAATGGAAAGGGATCGCGCAATGGACGTCCTGATACCCACTGCATTATGCCTAAAGCAATTAGCGAGGCGAGCGAGGCCATCAGCACCAGTATGGGCAGCCAGTACACCCCGAGCCAGGCACCCAGTGCGGCAAGCAGCTTCGCATCTCCCAGCCCCAGTCCTTCTTTTTTGCAGACCATCCGGTAGCCATATGAAAGTAGCGCCAGCACCGTAAAGCCAGCCGCCGCGCCAAGCACCGCCTCGGTGAGAAGCGCTGAGGAAATCACGCCTGCGACGTTGCCCAGCAATCCCAGCCACAGCAGTGCAAGGGTCAGTACATCGGGAAGCAGCAGATAGCGCAGGTCGATAACGATCAACGCCAGCAGTATCCAGCTTAACAACAGGGAAGCGGGCAGCAGACGGGCGGGGAGCACTGCGGCTACCAGCAATGAAATGCCGCAACAGAGCGTTGGCAGCAGCCAGAAGCCGGGAATATTTTCACGGCTGATCTCGAAGGACACACCCCGTATCTTAGCGGGCAACCAGCCACTCAGTAGCCAGACCAGGCTGCCCATCATCGCGCCGATAAGGCCTGTCGTTAGCCAGACGCCACTTGCCCATAACTGCCCCGATCCCTGTAATGCCTCCACCATCATTTCTCCTCCCTGGTCCCCATGCTTCAGTAGCATCTGCCGGTACTATACGCCTCAGTCGAGGCCTCAGAACGTGCACAAGATGATTACATCGCCTTGCAAAGCAGATTTTCGGGCGGGCTCGAAACAGGCGGATTCTGGCTTGCCATTCCCCGTTAACGCTGGAATAGTGGCGAGGTGTAAAGTTTCTCAGAGTGAAAGTGAATGAAGCAGCTGCAAGTGGCGGTAGGTATTATCCGCGATCAAAACCAGAATATTTTCCTCGCACGGCGTTCAGCCAGCTCGCATATGGCGAACATGTGGGAGTTCCCGGGTGGCAAAATTGAAGCAGGTGAAACGCCTGAAGAGGCGCTGAAGCGTGAGCTGCATGAAGAGACGGGCATTGAGGTTGAAAACGCCGTGGCGTATGGCTCAGGTGAGCATGGCGACAGCAGTTTCCACGTGACGCTACACTTCTTTATTGTCGATCGCTGGCAGGGAGAACCCTATGGCCGCGAAGGGCAACCGCAGCGCTGGGTACCGCAACGGGAATTAGTGGCGGATGAATTTCCTCCCGCCAACGCCGCAATCGTTCGTCGACTGCTGGCCGAAGTGCTTTAACAAGCTTCCCGCCAGCGATGGCGGGAGCATCTTAATCGTGGTTTGGGTCGTGCTCGCTCCAGCCTTCACTTTCTGAATGCTGGTCATTACTGGCAATACGCTTTTCTTCCGCAGCCCATTCCCCAAGGTCGATTAACTGGCAGCGTTTGCAGCAAAATGGCCGCCACGGACTCAGTTCATCCCAAATCACCTCTTTCGCACAGGTCGGGCAGTTAACAACTATCACATCATCTTTATTCATCAGGCAAAACCTTAACAACAGGCAAGTTCAAAATCGAGGCGTGCCGGCACTTCACCGCGTTCACTGTCTAATGGCAGAAAACGAATTGCATAGCGGCTTTTGTGACCGGAAACCTGCGGGTATAGGGAATCATCCAGCGAAAGCTGAAGCCGAAGGAGCTCGGCACCTTCGCCGTTGTCCTGGAAAAAACCGTTGACGCTGGTTTGCGTGCGGAACTCACCAGACTGACGGATCAAATCCAGAATTTGGGTCAGCGCTTCGCGGATGGGCATCAGCGACTCCATCCAGACCGCAACCTGGGCATCACGCTGTTCCTGTGCGACATGTAGCCAGATATGCAGAGTCGGCAGATCGAAGCTGCAACAGCCGCCGGGAATACTCAGCCGCTGGCGTACCAGGCCAATCAGACGATCTTCACGCATCAGCTGACCCATTCGTGGGGCGGCCATCAGCGTGCCGGAACAGGCTTTAAGCTTGTCGCGCAGCGTATCGATCAGTTCCATATCCACACCCGGCACATCCGCCCAGGCGCGCAATTTCTGCTGCTGTTTTTCCAGCTCTTTCACAATGTCAGTGCGTAATTCGCCGCGTTCAAACACATCAAGCAGTTCGGCCGCGTTACGGAAAAAGGTCAGTGCTCCAAGAGGATCGGTGATGGTTCGGCTGCTCTCTAACTGGCTGATTAAAAACTCGATTCTTAGCCAGGTGCGCATTTTTTCGTTCAGTGGATACTCAAATAGAATCGTTGTGCTCATGCTGTTAATCCTGGTCAATGGCCCCGGCCAGCTGGCGATATTGCTGGTCCAGCAGGGCAACGCGCGCGGTCACCGACTCGGGTGACCCGCCGTTATCAATAATGTCGTCTGCTACCGCAAGGCGCTGATCGCGCGATACCTGGGCAGCCAGAATATGTTCCGCCTGTTCGCGGCTGATACCATCCCTGGCGATGGTGCGTCTTAACTGGGTCTCACGATCCACGTCGACGACCAGCACCCGGTTCGCCAGATGCTGAAGATTATTTTCAACCAGGAGCGGCACAACCCACAAACACCAAACGGAGTGAGTTAGCGCGAGCTGGCGGCGTGTTTCTGCCTGAATAAGGGGATGGAGCAGGGCGTTGAGCCAGGTTTTATCCTCCCCCGAGGTGAAAATGCGCTGACGCAGCGCTTTACGATCGAGGCTGCCATCACTTTGCATCACGTCTGCGCCAAATCGCTGGCGGATCGCGGCAAGCGCTGGCTGGCCTGGCTCGACGACCTGACGGGCAATCACATCAGCATCGACGATATCCACACCTCTGTCGGCAAAGGCGTTGGCAATGGTGGTTTTTCCGCTGCCGATGCCACCGGTCAGCGCAACAGTATAGCGCATAAGCCTCTTCTCTCCTGGCTCTGAGTGTGGGCAGTCGGTATCGCGGAGGATTAACAAGGCGGCTACTGGCTTAAAAATGAGGCACCGGTCACACGAGCGGATAGCAGATAAATTTATGAGATTGTAGCGTAAATAAACCTGCTTTCGCAGTCTTGTCCGCGCGATTTTAGCGCGTATGATAGCGTCACTGGAGCTGGCAATTGCTGACTTTCGCGCCATCAACCAGGAAATCTATCATGCGTATTGAAGAAGATATTAAATTAGGCTTTAAAGATGTCCTTATCCGGCCAAAGCGTTCCACGCTGAAAAGCCGCTCTCAGGTAGAACTTACCCGTCAATTTACCTTCAAACATTCCGGTGTTGCCTGGTCAGGTGTGCCGATCATTGCTGCCAATATGGATACCGTGGGCACCTTTACCATGGCCGAAGCGCTGGCGTCCTTTGATATGCTCACCGCGGTGCATAAACATTACAGTGTTGAGCAATGGCAGCAGTTCGTCTCCCGTGTGCCTGAAAATGTGCTGAAGCATGTGATGGTCTCTACCGGCACTTCCGATGCCGACTTCATCAAGATGAAGCAGATTCTGGCGCTTTCGCCACTGCTGAATTTCATCTGTATCGATGTGGCTAACGGCTACTCCGAACATTTCGTAGAGTTCCTGCAGCGCGCCCGTGAAGCCTGTCCGGGCAAAACCATCTGTGCGGGCAATGTGGTGACCGGGGAAATGGTTGAAGAACTGATCCTCTCTGGCGCAGACATTGTCAAAGTGGGCATTGGTCCGGGTTCAGTTTGCACCACCCGGGTTAAAACGGGCGTGGGCTATCCGCAGCTTTCTGCGGTGATTGAGTGTGCCGATGCGGCGCATGGCCTCGGCGGGCAAATTGTCAGCGATGGCGGCTGTTCTATGCCAGGCGATGTGGCAAAAGCGTTCGGCGGCGGGGCTGATTTTGTGATGCTTGGCGGTATGCTGGCAGCCCATGAAGAGTGCGAGGGCACGCTGGTGGAAGAAGAGGGCGAAGCGTTTATGCTGTTCTACGGCATGAGCTCCGAATCTGCGATGAAGCGCCATGTTGGCGGCGTGGCGGGTTATCGCGCAGCGGAAGGTAAAACCGTTAAGATCCCCTTCCGTGGCCCGGTCGACAACACCGTGCGCGATATCCTTGGCGGCCTGCGTTCAGCCTGTACCTATGTCGGTGCTGAGCATTTGAAAGAGTTGACCAAGCGCACCACCTTTATTCGGGTTAACGAGCAGGAAAACCGCGTATTTAACCGCTAGCCTGTTCGCGTTACCTTCGCGGGCAACCGGCAACCGGCAACCGGCGCCAGGCAACTGGCAACGCGCCACCGCCATTGTCCGCTTAACGGCGCGCTAATCCAGCCAGCTAACATCCATGGCAGGCTGGATTTACCTTTATCCCAACGCATCCCCCAGATTGAAGATGGGTAAATACATAGCAATGACCAACGCGCCCACCAGCACCCCGGTAATCACCATCATCATCGGTTCCAGCGCGGCGGCCAGATTGTCTGCCAGCTCATGCGTCATCTCTTCATGTAATTCTCCCAGCCGTTCCAGCATGCTGTCCAGTGAGCCAGACTCTTCACCCACTTTTATCAGCTGATAACACACCGGGCTGAAAAGCGGATGTTGCTTCAGGGCCTGGTAAAGCGGATAGCCAGTGGCAATGTGCTGTTGAAGCTGCTGGATCGCTTCACGCCACAGCAATGAGGTCAGCGTTTTCTCCACCGCCTGCAAGCTTTGTAGCAGTGTCAGCCCGGCCTGCTGCGTCAGTGCCAGCGTCATAAATATCCGGCTTAACAGCCCGCCCTGATACAGCTTGCCCGTTAGCGGTAAGGCTAACAGCCAGCGCTGCTCCCTCTTTTGCCATTCCGGGGAGCGTTTGGTCTGCCAGCGCCAGCTGAAGGCCAGAACCGTCAGACCTACCAGCAACTGAAAACCGTAATGCTGTAACCCCCCAGAAAGCGCGATGACGCCCGCAGTGAACGCCGGTAGCGGCGCATTGAAAGCCTGATAGACAGACATAAATTCCGGCAGCACAAACACCAGCATGCCAATGCTGACCAACAGAGCCAGCGACAGGATAAACAAAGGGTAGCGTAGCGCTTTCGTCACCTTCTTTTGCAGTTGCTGCTGGCGCTCCTGCTGACAGGCCAGTTGCAGACAGCACTCATCGATCCTGCCGGTTAACTCGCCAACGTACATCAATGCCGGAAACAGCGGTGGGAAGACCTGCGGCCACAGCGCCAGCGCGTCAGAAAAGGGCATGCCTTCCGCCACGTTGTTTTCCAGCTGCCTGAACAATGCCTGCCAACCGGGATGAGGATGCTCTTCCGCCAGCAGATTCAGACTGGCAGACAGGGTCAGACCGGCCTTCAACAGCGTCGCCAGCTGACGAAAGAAGGCAATTTTCTGCGCCCATTGCCACTCACGCGCCCGGTAGCGTTTAGCGGCAGAGAGCGACAGTGGCATTAGCCCGTCAGCCAGCAGGCGATCCATCACCTCCTGCTGGCTTTGGCAAAACAGGGCACCTTCAACCAACCTGCCGCTTTGATCCATCGCCTGCCAGCGAAACAGGTAAGGTTCAGCCATCATTGTTGCCGACGATCCTGTTCAGCTCCTCAAGGGTAGTGTCGCCACGATTGACGCAATGCAGTCCTTCGATAAACAGCGAGTTTCTTCCATGCTGGCGGGCAATCATTTCAAGCTGCTCTGCCGTGCTGTTAGCGGCAATCGCATTTTGCAGCCGCGCGGTGATCGGCAGCATCTCGAACAGTGCCAGCCTGCCATAAAAGCCCGAGTAGCAACGCTCACAACCCGGTGCCTGCCAGTTTTGCACGGTGCCGGGCCAGATAGCGGGCGGGAAGTGGGCGACAGCCTCGCTTTTCTGCCGGCAGTGCGGGCAAAGACGACGCACCAGCCGCTGGGCGACAATCAGCTTTAGGGCTGAAGCGAGCAGGTAACCTGGAATGCCAATCTGTCCAAGGCGGGTTAAGGTTTCCAGAGTGGAGTTGGTATGCAGTGTCGACAGCACCAGGTGACCGGTTTGCGCAGCCTTCACCGCCGTTTCTGCCGTTTCCCGATCGCGGATCTCGCCCAGCATAATCACGTCCGGATCCTGGCGCAGCAGGGCGCGTAGCACCAGGTTGAAGTCCAGCCCGGCTTTCGGGTGGATCTGGGTCTGGTTTATCCCGGCCAGCGGGATCTCAATCGGGTCTTCGACGCTGCATAAATTACGCTGTGGCGTGTTCAGCGAATTTAAGCCGCTATAAAGCGTGAACGTTTTCCCGCTGCCCGTCGGTCCCGTCACCAGAATCAAACCCTGCGGTCGCGCCAGTGCCTGGCAATAAATCTTAAGCAGGGCAGGCGGCATGCCTAACTTATCCAGCGCCACCGCCTGCGGCTCGCTTTGCAGCAGCCTGATAACGGCCTTTTCGCCAAACTGTGTGGGCAACGTCGAGAGGCGGAACGACGCCGGGTTACCGTTCAGCTCAACGGTAAACTGGCCATCCTGGGGCGTCCGGCGTTCGGTAATGTCCAGACTGGCCAATATTTTCAGCCGTGCCAGCAAGGCTGCGGCGTTATCCTGTTCATTGCCGGAGAGGGTTTGCAGCACGCCATCGACACGTAAGCGGACCCTTAACGAACCGGCCTGCGGTTCAAGATGAATATCCGACGCGCGCCGCTGCACGGCCAGCAGTAACAGTTGCTGGATTTTATCTGGCGCGCCGCGATCGGTTGCGGCGGTGGGTTGCTGAGAAGGGGCGTTTTTCTGCTGCTGTCGAAACTGCTCAAGGCGTGCCTCCGGCCAGCATTCAATGTCCAGCGCACAGTGGGTGGCAAAACGCAGGGATGCGAGCAGCTCCTCTTCCGGCAGGGTCGCCATCGCCAGCTGCAACCGCTCGGCGGTAAAACTGACGATCACCGCGTGATGGCGTTGGCAAAGTGCTTCTACGGCACGTTGCGTAGATTCGAGGATCATTCTGACACCCCGCTGCTATCGTCATCGAAGCGGAAGACATTCTCACAGGCTTCTTTCAGGCTTGCCTGGGCGCTGCTGCAACTGCGTTGCCAGCTGATTTGACCTTGCGCCGCATCCCAGTCAGGTCGCATGGCGACCCGCAGATCGCTGAGGCTCTCCTGTCCGGTCAGTGAAATCACCCCGGCATTAATGCCCACCGCCGCGACATACCGCGATCCTTTGCCGTTGGGGATACCGTTACTTCCCTCACTGCAATTGCCAAACCCGCCATGCTCAATGGCACAGAGATCGACGGCAGTTTTATAGGGAAGCGCGGTTTGCAGCATATCGGTGAGCGCCGCTTTTTGCAGATAGCCCTGATACGCCGGCAAGCCAATGGCACTTAAAATCGCGATGATGGCAATAACGATCATCAGCTCGATCAGAGTAAATCCTTGCTGCTGTTTCATGCCAAACCTCCTTGTGATTAAGAGGCTGCACGATAACGCCGCAAAAATCAGGCTGCCATGGCGAAAGCCGGCAATGCCGGGGCGGGCCGAAAGAAGTTTTAACCGGTTGCAGTATTCAGTGCACGGGCTGGAAGGAGGATCGCATAACGAAAGCTGAACGTAAAAACGCCATCGCAAAGACGATGGCGTGGGGGCACAATGCCCAGGCTTATTTGAAGCGCATTGAAAGATCTAACGCACGGACGTGTTTGGTCAACGCCCCGACCGAGATGTAGTCGACGCCGGTTTCCGCAAAGATCCGCAGCGTTTCATCGGTGACATTGCCGGAGACCTCAAGCAGCGCGTTGCCGTCGGTTTGCTTCACGGCTTCACGCATCTGCTCAACGGTGAAGTTATCCAGCATCACGATATCTGCACCGGCAGCCAGCGCCTGGGTCAACTCGTCCAAAGACTCGACTTCGACTTCAACCGGGACATCCGGATGCAGCCAGAAGGCTTTTTCCACGGCATCGCGAATCGAACCGGTGGCAATAATATGATTCTCTTTAATCAGGAACGCGTCAGAAAGCCCCAGGCGATGGTTAGCGCCGCCGCCACAGAGCACCGCATATTTCAGGGCCGTTCTCAGGCCCGGCAGGGTTTTCCGGGTATCCAGCAGCTGGGTGCGGGTTCCTTCAAGGATCGCCACATAGCGGCTGACTTCCGTCGCCACGCCAGACAGCGTCTGCACAAAATTCAGCGCCGTGCGTTCTGCCGTAAGGATCAATGCAGAAGGGCCGGTGATTTCGAACAACGGTTGATCGGCGGCGATTGCATCACCGTCCTCAACATGCCAGAGGATCTGGGTTTTATTGCCGAGTTGGATAAACACTTCCTCCACCCAACGCTTGCCGCAAAAAATACCCGCTTCGCGAGTAATAACAACGGCATGCGAGGTTGCTTCGGCAGGTAACAGGCTGGCGGTGATATCTTTGCAGGGGTCAATTTCGCCTCCCAGATCTTCACGCAGGGCCTGAGCAACACTTGGGGGAATATCATCCTCAACACGTTCCAGCAATGCCGTGCGGCGGCTGTCCGGATCGTAGCGGCGGGTAGTCATGATCGAACTCCGAAAGGTCGGATAGAGAGTTCGACCATGCTAGCCTGTTTAGCGGAAGCTTGCCAGCAAGCCGCGATGCCGCAATTGCCACCGTCAGATTGACGAAACCTTGCCGCTAAACACCACCGGACCTGTGGGTTGGCCGGTGGGTGAACCGCCCTGCGGCTCAAGGCTGATTGCCAGCAGCGGCAGGTCGCTGAGTCGGTTGCTGTTCAAGGCGATGCGCGTGATGCGCGTGGGATCAACCAGACCCAATGACTGCGGCTTTTGTCCCGGCGGGATCAGCCACAGTTCCAGGCTTTGCTTCGCGGGCAGCGCGCTGGCATTAATTGCCTGCAGCGTCAGCTCGCTCCGGGCCTGATTCAGCGCAACCACCCAGGAACCCTGCTGGCTCCCGCTGCTGTTCAGCACGGCAACGGCCTGCAAAGAGGCGGGTTGTTGATAGATGTTGACGATCAGCGCGCCGGCGAAGGACGCGGCCAGCGCCCAGCCGAGGTAATGCCAGCGGAATGGCATCCGCGCGCGTTTTTCGGCTGGCAGGTCACGCAGGATTTTTTGCCAGACGTCGGCAGAAGGGACAACGGGTTGCACCGCGTGGTCCATATGGCCGAGCATTGTCTGCCAGCGGCTGACCTCTTCCTGCAGTGCGGGCTCCTGTTGCAACCGGCGTTCGAACTGCTGGCGCGCGGGGCCGCGTAAGGTGCCGAGGGCATATTCTGCAGCGAGGGCCGAATCGTATTGGCTTGTTGTTTTCATATTCCCACACACTCTTTCAAATGGGCCAATGCGCGACGGATCCAGCTTTTAACGGTGCCAGCCGGTTGCTGCAGGTGCTCAGAAATTTCGCTGTGCGACAGGCCCTGATAATAGGCCAGCATCACACTTTGTCGTTGTTCTCCCGGAAGATGATCCAGGCAGTCCGCTAATCTGCGAGCTTCAGAGGTCGAGGGTAAACCGTCCGCAAAGGTGCAGGAGAGTCCCTCAGTGTAATCTTCGTTCAGCGTGTCGATATCCAGCGTATCCAGCGGAGAGGCCTGGTTGCCCTTAAGCCGAAGATAATCAATGGCCCGATGGCGGATAAGCGTGGTCATCCAGGTCTTTGGTGCACTCAGCAGCGGATCGTAGCTGGCGGCGCGCTGCCAGATGGCCAGCATCGTGTCGTGCAGCACCTCTTCGGCCCAGCCGCGCCGCCGAAGCATGCGCAAGGCGATGGCGAAAAGATAAGGGGAAAGTTGGCGATAAAGCTGTTCAAACGCCCGCCTGTCACCCCGGCCGACCGCTTGCAGTAAAAGAACCTGACTGTCGATAACATCGTCTGTCATGAAGCTTCCTGTGAAAAAAAGGTGCAGAGGATCTGAGAAAACCTGCTGCACCTGGTATAACGCTTTTTTGTTATTTCGGCATCAGCACGGTATCAATTACGTCGATTACGCCGTTACTTTGATGAACATCGTAGGTGCTGATATTAGCGACATTTCCCTGACCATCTTTCAGCTGAATATTGTGCGGACCGTTACTCATAATCCACAGCGGCTGACCGTTGACGGTTTTCAGCTCGGCATGGCCTTTACCCTGTTTAATCTTTTTCTCTAACATCTTCATGTCATAGTTGCCGGCAACCACGTGATAGGTCAGCACGCTGGTCAGCATGGCTTTATTTTCCGGCTTCAGCAGGTTGTCGACGGTACCCGCAGGCAGTTTGGCAAACGCGGCATTGGTCGGCGCGAAGACCGTGAACGGGCCTTTGCTCTGCAGGGTATCGACCAGGCCAGCCGCTTTAACTGCCGCCACCAGCGTGGTGTGATCTTTGGAATTCACCGCATTTTCAACGATGTTTTTTGACGGGAACATCGCAGAGCCGCCGACCATAACGTTGTTGCTCATCGAGTCAGCCATGGCGACACCGCTGAACAGTAATGATGCGCAAAGCGCCGTGCGAACGATTGTTTTCATGATGTGTTCCTTTGAGAGTCAGAGAAGGCACATTTGCCTTACAAAGCTATCTACGGCTGGGGACGCGAACTGGATGCAGGAAAAACAAAATAATTTTCATCGGCCGGATTTGGCGCTTATCAGAAGTTTGGTTATCCAAAAATGATTCATGCTACTCTGATGAAATCGTTATAAAAGGAGAGCAGGGCATGCAGTTGCACGAGGGTTGGATCCACGGAGTGAAGCGGGTTCACTCGCCGCATTTCAATGAGCGTCCGGATAATGAAACGCCGTCGCTGTTGGTGATCCACAATATCAGCCTGCCTCCAGGTGAGTTTGGCGGTCCGTGGATCGATGCGTTATTCACCGGGACCTTAGATCCCCACGCCCATCCCTATTTTGCCGATATCGCCCAGCTGCGGGTTTCCGCGCACTGCCTGATCCGCCGCGACGGTGAAATCGTGCAGTACGTTCCTTTTCACCTTCGCGCATGGCACGCTGGCGTATCGACCTATCAGGGCCGTGAAGCCTGCAATGACTTTTCCATTGGCATCGAACTCGAAGGGACGGACAGCCTGCCCTATACCGATGCGCAGTATCAGGCGCTGGAAGAACTCACCGCGCTGCTTATCGCCCATTATCCCGGAATAGCCGAGCACATCACCGGGCACAGTGATATTGCGCCGGTAAGAAAAACCGATCCGGGTCCGGCTTTTGACTGGACAAGATTTCGGGACGCGCTGGGCAGCCGCCCGGACGCCCCAGTACAGGAGTAACAGGCATGACGCTTTTTAGTTTGTTGTTGGTTCTGGGCTGGGAACGCCTGTTCAAAATGGGCGAGCACTGGCAGCTGGATCATCACCTGGCGCCGCTGTTTCGCAAGAAGCACCGGTTTTCGCTGGTGCGTACGCTATCAATGATGCTGCTGGCGATGGCGGTGATGGTGGTTTGTCTGCTGGCGCTGAAAGGACTGTTTTTCGGCGTGCTGCAACTGCTGTTCTGGATTGCGGTTGGGCTGCTGTGCATCGGTGCCGGGTCTGTTCGTCTGCATTATCATGCCTATCTGAAAGCGGCGAGCCATAACGACACCGATGCGCATCAGGCGATGGCGGAAGAGTTGACGCTCATCCACGGTATTCCGGTCGATTGCGACGAACGGGAATACCTGTGCGAACTGCAAAACGCGCTGATGTGGATTAACTTCCGCTACTATCTGGCGCCGCTGTTCTGGTTTGTGGTTGGCGGCCCCTGGGGACCGGTATTGCTAGTGGGATACGCTTTCCTGCGTGCGTGGCAGTCGTGGCTGGCGCGTCATCATTCACCGCTGGAGCGCTCACAGTCGGGCGTGGATGCGATCCTGCATATGGTTGACTGGCTGCCGGTCAGGTTAGTGGGCGTGGCGTATGCGCTGCTGGGCCATGGCGAGCGCGCGCTGCCCGCCTGGTTTGCTTCCCTTGGCGACCGCCACACTTCGCAATATCAGGTGCTGACGCGGCTGGCCCAGTTCTCTCTGGCTCGCGATCCGCACACCGATAAGGTCGAAACCCCTCGCGTCGCCGTAGCGCTGGCGAAGAAGGTTTCGTGGGTGATGGTGGTGGTGGTAGCGCTGTTAACCATTTACGGCACGCTGGTCTGACGACGAATCAGCGGGAGGCGTGCCAAATTCCGGCATCCCCTGCGCATTCCAGCCAAAGGTTTTGATCCGCGTATGACGATTAGGGTCATACAGCGGATCGCCCTCAATTTCGGTGTAATTCCGCGCATGATAGACCAGCACATCCTCTCCCTTCTCTGAAACCGTAAAGCTGTTATGACCGGGCCCAAACTGGCGGTGCTGCGTATTGGTGGTAAAGACCGGTTGCGTCGATTTATGCCAGTTAGCACCGTTCAGCGGGTCCGCATCCGCGTCAATCCACAGTAAGCCCATGCAGTAGTTTTCATCGGTAGCGCTGGCGGAATAGCTGACAAACAGACGATTGCCATGGCGGATTGCGGCGGGGCCTTCGTTGACGCTAAACCCCCGGCATTCCCAGTCAAACTCTGGCCGGCTGATCATCACCGGCTCACCTTTTATCGCCCACGGCGTGGCAAGCTCCGCCAGATAGAGGTTGGAGTTACCGGCGATGGCCGGATCTTTCTGCGCCCACAAATACCAGTTCTTCCCCTGATGCACAAAGTGCGTGGCATCCAGCGCAAAGCTGTCGATCGGGGTGACAATCTGCCCGCATTCTCGCCACGCGCCGGTGAGGGGATTATCGTCCGTACAGGCCAGCGCAAACATTCGGTGCTGGAACAGGCCGTCTTTGATCGCCTGGGTGGGCGCCGCGGCAAAGTAGATGACCCAGATACCGTCGATTCTGTGCAGTTCGGGTGCCCAGATCAGCTCGCTCATTTCGCCGCTGTCTGGTTTTCGCCAAACCACAACCGGCGAGGCCTCAGCCAGTGCGGCCAGCGTTTTAGCCTGGCGGATTTCCAGCCGGTCATATTCCGGGACGGAGGCGATAAAGTAGTAGCTGCCGCGATCGAACAGGATAAAAGGATCGGCGCGCTGCTCGATTAACGGGTTTTGCCAGAGTGAGGAAGTCATTATGTATTCACCGGTTTGGTTGGGGATTTACTGTCGTGATAGTCGTTCAATTCCTGGAAATTCTGCCGACGCTTCTCCAGGTCCTGCTGGATTTGCAGCATCATCGGACGATCCACTTTCAGCAGGCGAACCACGCCGGCGGTGATCAGATAGCCCACGCCAGGGATCACGGTAAACAGCAGCATAATGCCGTTGATGGCACTCGGTGCCTGCGCTTTGGCGCCAGCGTCGTAGCCATAATAAGAGAGCAGGAAGCCCACCATGGCACCGGCGACCGCAAGTCCCACTTTCAGGAAGAACAGATTGCCGGAGAAGCTGATACCGGTAATGCGTTTCCCGGTTTTCCATTCACCGTAGTCATCCACGTCGGCCATCAGCGACCAGTGCAGCGGCGAAGGGATCTGATGCAGGATATTCAGCACAAAGTACATCACCACCACCAGCACGGTAGCGTGAGGATCGAGGAAGTAGAAGCCGCTGGAGAAAATCGCCAGCACGATGTTGGTCCAGAAAAATACCTTCAGTTTGCACCAGCGGTCGGTCATCACCTTCGCCAGCGTACTGCCAATCATCATGCCAATGACGCCCAGGCTGATAAACAGCGTGGCGAAGTGCGTTGACTGGCCCATCACCCAGGTGACGTAGTACATGGTGGCCGCCATACGGATAAAGCCGGGGCAGACGTTGCAGAAGGTCAGCAGCAGGATGCGAACCCACTGGTCGTTTTTCCACACGGCCTTCAGGTCAGATTTCAGATCGTCATTGCTGGGCACCGCCGGGTGGATACGTTCGCGCACCGTGGCGAAACAGAACAGGAACATGCACAGGCCAATCAGCGCCAGCACGCTCATCGCCATTTGGTAACCGCGGGCTTTGTTTTCTCCGCCAAACCACTCCGCCATCGGCAGCAGGGAAAGGGAGAGGATCAGGGTGGCGATACCGACCATCACAAAGCGGTAAGACTGGCAGGAGACGCGTTCGCTCGGATCATTGGTGATCACGCCGCCCAGCGAGCAATAGGGAATATTGATCGCCGTATAGGTCAGCGACATCAGGAAGTAGGTGACAAAGGCATAGATAACCTTGCTGTTATAGGTCCATTCTGGCGTGGTAAACATCAGTACGCTGAACAGCACATAGGGCAGGGAAATCCACAGCAGCCAGGGCCGGAAGCGGCCATATTTGCTCTGCGTTCTGTCGGCAATCGCGCCCATGATTGGGTCGGTCACCGCATCGATAACCCGTACCGACAGCAGCAGCACGCCGACCAGCGCGGGCGCCAGACCAAACACGTCTGTGTAGAAATAATTAAGGAACAGCATGATGGCGCCGCCGATCATATTGCAGCCCGCATCGCCCATGCCGTAGCCAATCTTCTCTTTAATCGAAAGTGCAGTGCCCTTCATGGATTTTTCCCTTACTGGAATCATGAAGTGCAGTATTAATGGCTTAGGGGGGATTTGCGCTGGTGGAAAGCGTCGCAGAGATGGACAAAATCCCTGTCGGCGAGAAAGTGTGAGGTGGATAACATTTATGCTTTCAGGCGGGGAAGCCGACGATGAACAGTAAGCAGAACTGGTGAACGAGCAGAAGGAAAAGAAGAGGGCACGGGCGTGCCCTCTTGCTGTCAGGCTTTCTGAGACCGCGACTTGAGCATATATCCCACGCCCAGAATGGCAATCCACACCGGGATCAACCAGACGGAGATCGCCATGCCTGGCGTCATCGCCATAATCACCAGAATACCGGCCAGGAACAGCAGGCAGATATAGTTACCCACGGGATACAGCAGCGCCTTAAAGCGGGTGACCACGCCCTGCTGATCTTTCTTACGGCGGAACTTCAGGTGCGCCAGGCTGATCATCGCCCAGTTAATCACCAGTGCCGACACCACCAGAGCCATCAGCAGACCGAAGGCCTCACCCGGCATCAGATAGTTGATCAGTACGCAGAAGGCGGTGGCGGCAGCAGACACCGCGATGGCCATTACCGGCACGCCGCGTGAATCGACCTTCAGCAGCGCTTTCGGGCCGTTGCCCTGTTGCGCCAGGCCAAACAGCATACGGCTGTTGCAGTACACGCAGCTGTTATACACCGACAGCGCCGCCGTCAGGATCACCACGTTCAGCGCATTCGCCACCAGGCTGTCGCCCAGCTCGTGGAAAATCATCACGAACGGGCTGGCACCGCCAATCACTTTGGTCCACGGATACAGCGACAGCAGTACGGTCAGTGAGCCGATATAGAAAATCAGGATGCGGTACAGCACCTGGTTGGTCGCTTTCGGGATGCTTTGCTCTGGGTTATCCGCTTCTGCTGCGGTGATGCCAACCAGCTCAAGGCCACCGAAGGAGAACATGATCACCGCCATCGCCATCACCAGGCCGGAGATGCCGTTCGGGAAGAAGCCGCCACGATCCCACAGGTTGGAGACGCGCGCTTCAGGCCCGGCATGGCCGCCGAACAGTAACCAGCAGCCGAACACAATCATCGCCACGACCGCAGCCACTTTAATGATCGAGAACCAGAACTCCATCTCACCGTACACTTTTACGTTGGTCAGGTTGATGGCATTGATCACCACGAAGAACACGGCGGCAGACACCCAGGTCGGAATATCCGGATACCAGTACTGGATGTATTTGCCGACGGCGGTCAGTTCCGCCATCGCCACCAGCACATACAGGATCCAGTAGTTCCAGCCAGAGGCGAAACCGGCAAAATTGCCCCAGTATTTGTAGGCAAAGTGGCTGAAGGAACCGGCTACCGGCTCTTCAACCACCATTTCACCCAGCTGACGCATAATCAGGAAGGCAATAAAGCCGCCGATCGCGTAGCCCAGCAGCACCGACGGGCCCGCCATGCGGATGGTATCGGCAATGCCGAGAAACAGGCCGGTACCCACGGCACCGCCCAACGCGATCAGCTGAATATGGCGGTTTTTCAATCCCCGCTTCAGCGTTTCGCCCTGTGTTTGTTCCATATAAACCTCATGATGTCGTTATTATTTTCAACAAAAGACGCGTCTTTGTCAGTCAGTTGTCACAGGTAACGTATTGAAAAATTTACAGTGCCAGAGACACTAAAAAGAGGCTCATGCTACCTTCGCGACAAGAATAGTGATAAGCGGGGGCTATTGCACTCGCTTTCGCTTTTTGTGCGGGAGAATGCCTAAAAATTCATCGCTTAATCACAATTCATGTTTCTGTCACAAACCCGACCAAAAGACGAATAACGTTGCCTTATGGCCGGTGGATTTTTACCCACTAAATGCTTGCCTTGTTTCAGAAAAGTTAAAAAATTTAACATTTGAAACACCCCGCTTTTCCACCCCATTTTCGGGACTCTTCCTCTATGGGAAAACGAGACGTGGGTCCTGTTTCAGTGGGTTGCCATATGGACATAAGGTGAATACTTTGTTAGTTTACGGGCACCTTTTTGCAATTGGTATTACCAATTAACTTCGGCAAATGGCAGAAGAAGGGATGATGGCCTACAGTAAAATCCGCCAACCAAAGCTATCCGATGCTATCGAGCAACAGCTCGAGTCCCTGATTATGGAAGGGACCCTGCGTCCGGGTGAAAAGTTGCTCCCGGAACGTGAGCTCGCAAAACAGTTTGATGTCTCCCGTCCTTCTCTGCGTGAAGCTATCCAACGTCTGGAAGCGAAAGGTTTACTGCTGCGTCGTCAGGGCGGTGGCACCTTTGTGCAAACCAGCCTGTGGCAAAGCCTGAGCGACCCGCTTGTTGAACTGCTGGCTGACCACCCGGAATCCCAGTTTGACCTGCTGGAAACGCGCCATGCACTGGAAGGGATCGCCGCGTATTACGCCGCGCTGCGGGGCACGGACGATGATTTTGAACGTATTCGCCACTGCCATGTGCAGATCCAGACCGCACAAGACAGCGGGGATCTGGACGCAGAAGCGGATGCGGTGATGCAGTATCAGATCGCTGTAACAGAAGCGGCCCATAATGTGGTGCTGCTGCATTTACTCCGCAGCATGGGGCCGATGCTGGAACAGAACGTCAGACAGAACTTCGAATTGCTCTACTCGCGCCGGGAAATGCTGGCAAAAGTAGGCGGTCACCGCGCCAGAATTTTTGAGGCGATTGTGGCACGCGAACCCGAAAAGGCGCGCGAAGCCTCACACCGTCACCTGGCGTTTATCGAGGAAATATTGCTGGACAGAAGTCGGGAGCAGAGTCGCAGAGAGCGCTCCTTACGACGATTACAGCAACGTAAGGACTAACGCGTAACCATAACGCGGAACTATGCCCTGCCACTGGCAAGGTATACACGACGAGCCTGTCTCACTGTGCCTGAAGGATTGCGGACACAGCGGGACAGGCTCCAGACAATTCAACGTATTAGACACAGATAAGGAATACCCCCATGTCAGAACGTTTACACAATGACGTGGATCCGATCGAAACTCGCGACTGGCTACAGGCGATCGAATCGGTCATCCGTGAAGAAGGTGTTGAGCGCGCACAGTTCCTGATCGACCAGGTAATGAGCGAAGCACGTAAAGGTGGCGTTAAAATCGCGGCAGGCGTGAATGCCCGCAACTACGTCAACTCTATTGCTGTTGAAGACGAGCCGGACTATCCGGGCAATACTTCTCTCGAACGTCGTATCCGTTCCGCAATTCGCTGGAACGCCATCATGACCGTTCTGCGTGCATCGAAGAAAGATCTGGACCTCGGTGGTCACATGTCCTCCTTCCAGTCTTCTGCGACCATCTATGAAGTGTGCTTTAACCACTTCTTCCGTGCGCGTAGCGAAAAAGACGGCGGCGATCTGGTGTACTTCCAGGGCCACATCTCTCCGGGCGTTTACGCACGTGCCTTCCTTGAAGGCCGCCTGACCGAAGAGCAGATGAACAACTTCCGCCAGGAAGTTGACGGGAAAGGCTTGTCCTCTTACCCGCACCCGAAACTGATGCCTGATTTCTGGCAGTTCCCGACCGTATCAATGGGTCTGGGCCCAATCGGCGCGATCTACCAGGCGAAATTCCTGAAGTACCTTGAGCACCGTGGTCTGAAAGACACCGCGGCGCAGACCGTTTATGCCTTCCTCGGCGACGGCGAGATGGATGAGCCAGAATCCAAAGGGGCGATCACCATCGCCACCCGTGAGAAGCTGGACAACCTGGTCTTCATCATCAACTGTAACCTGCAGCGTCTGGATGGCCCGGTCACCGGTAACGGCAAAATCATCAACGAACTGGACGGCATCTTTGCTGGCGCCGGTTGGGAAGTGATCAAAGTTATCTGGGGCGGACGTTGGGACGAACTGCTGCGTAAAGACACCACCGGTAAACTGGTTCAGCTGATGAACGAGACCGTGGACGGTGACTACCAGACCTTCAAATCCCGCGATGGCGCTTACGTGCGTGAGCACTTCTTCGGTCGTTACCCGGAAACCGCCGCGCTGGTTAAAGACATGTCTGACGACGAGATCTGGTCACTGAACCGTGGCGGTCACGATCCGAAGAAAGTCTTTGCTGCCCTGAAAAAAGCGCAGGATACCAAAGGGAAACCGGTGGTTATTCTGGCACATACCATTAAAGGCTATGGTATGGGCGAATCCGCTGAAGGCAAAAACATCGCTCACCAGGTGAAGAAAATGAACATGGATGGCGTGCGCTATATCCGTGATCGTTTCAACGTGCCTGTTGACGACAGCAACATCGAAAAACTGCCGTATGTCACCTTCGAGAAAGATTCCGAAGAGTACAAATACCTGCACGGTCAGCGTGAGAAACTGGGTGGCTACCTGCCAACCCGCCAGCCAAACTTCAGCGAGAAGCTGGAAATGCCTGCGCTGGAAGAGTTCTCCGCCTTGCTGGAAGAGCAGAACAAAGAAATTTCGACCACCATCGCCTTCGTGCGTGCCCTGAACGTGATGCTGAAGAACAAGTCGATCAAAGATCGTCTGGTTCCGATCCTCGCCGATGAAGCGCGTACTTTCGGGATGGAAGGTCTGTTCCGTCAGATCGGTATTTACAGCCCGAACGGTCAGCAGTACACCCCGCAGGACCGCGAGCAGGTTGCTTACTACAAAGAAGACGAGAAAGGCCAGATCCTGCAGGAAGGGATTAACGAACTGGGCGCAGGTGCCTCATGGCTGGCGGCGGCAACGTCTTACAGCACCAACAACCTGCCAATGATCCCGTTCTATATCTACTACTCAATGTTCGGTTTCCAGCGTATCGGTGACCTGTGCTGGGCTGCAGGCGATCAGCAGGCTCGTGGCTTCCTGGTTGGCGGCACCTCCGGCCGTACCACGCTGAACGGCGAAGGTCTGCAGCACGAAGATGGCCACAGCCATATTCAGTCTCTGACTATCCCTAACTGTATCTCTTACGATCCTTCATACGCTTACGAAGTGGCAGTCATCATGCATGACGGTCTGGTGCGTATGTACGGCGAAGCGCAAGAGAACGTCTACTACTACATCACTACGCTGAACGAAAACTACCACATGCCTGCGATGCCGCAGGGTGCGGAAGAGGGTATCCGTAAGGGTATCTACAAGCTGGAAACGGTAGAAGGCAACAAAGGTAAGGTACAGCTGCTGGGTTCAGGCTCTATCCTGCGTCACGTGCGTGAAGCTGCGCAGATCCTGGCGAAAGACTACGGCGTTGGCTCTGACGTTTACAGCGTCACCTCGTTCACCGAACTGGCCCGTGATGGTCAGGACTGCGAGCGCTGGAACATGCTGCACCCGACAGAAGAACCACGCGTGCCATACGTTGCGCAGATCATGCACGATGCACCGGCCGTGGCCTCAACCGACTACATGAAACTGTTCGCCGAGCAGATCCGTACCTTCATGCCAGCCAGCGATTACCGCGTACTGGGCACCGACGGTTTCGGTCGTTCTGACAGCCGTGAAAACCTGCGTCACCACTTTGAAGTGGATGCGTCTTACGTAGTGGTTGCGGCTCTGGGTGAACTGGCTAAACGCGGCGAAATCGAGAAGAAAGTGGTGGCGGAAGCGATCATCAAATTCAATATCGATGCCGATAAAGTCAACCCGCGTCTGGCATAAGAGGGAAAGATTAATGGCTATCGAAATTACCGTACCGGATATCGGTGCAGACGAAGTGGAAGTCACCGAGATTATGGTCAAGGTGGGCGACAAGGTTGAAGTTGAGCAGTCGCTGATCACCGTAGAGGGCGATAAAGCCTCTATGGAAGTCCCTTCCCCTCAGGCGGGCGTGGTGAAAGAGATCAAGGTTGCTACCGGTGACAAAATTGAAACCGGCAAGCTGATCATGATCTTCGAAGACGCGGAAGGTGCTGCGGCACCGGCCAAAGCCGAAGAGAAAAAAGAAGACGCGAAACCGGCGGCAGCCGCTGCGCCTGCTCAGGCAGAAAGCAAAGACGTTGCCGTGCCAGATATCGGTTCTGACGAAGTTGAAGTGACCGAAATCATGGTCAAAGTCGGTGACACGGTGGAAGCCGAGCAGTCGCTGATTACCGTTGAAGGCGACAAAGCCTCAATGGAAGTGCCTGCACCTTTTGCGGGTGTGGTGAAAGAGATCAAAATCAGTACCGGCGATAAAATCAGCACCGGCTCGCTGATCATGGTCTTCGAAACTGCCGGTTCAGGTTCGGCTCCGGCTGAAGCGAAGCCAGAAGTGAAAGAAGAAGCGGCAGCGGCACCAGCCGCCGCCGGCGGCGCGAAAGAAGTCGCCGTGCCGGATATCGGTGATGACGAAGTCGAAGTCACCGAAATCATGGTCAAAGTGGGCGATAAAGTGGCTGCCGAGCAGTCGCTGATCACCGTTGAAGGCGACAAAGCCTCGATGGAAGTCCCGGCACCGTTCGCGGGCACCGTGAAAGAGATCAAAATCAGCACCGGCGATAAAGTGAAAACCGGTTCGATGATCATGGTCTTCGAAGTGGAAGGCGCTGCGCCAGCGGCGGCTGCGCCGGCAGCGGCACCACAGCAGGCTGAACCGGCTAAGCAGGAAGCGAAAGCGGCTCCGGCACCGGCGAAAGCGGAATCCAAAGGTGAGTTCGCTGAGAACGATGCTTACGTCCACGCCACGCCGGTTATCCGTCGTCTGGCACGTGAGTTCGGCGTCAATCTGTCGAAAGTGAAAGGCACTGGCCGTAAAGGCCGCATTCTGAAAGAAGACGTGCAGTCTTACGTCAAAGATGCGGTTAAACGTGCCGAGTCTGCACCTGCAGCATCGGCCGGTGGCGGTATGCCGGGCATGTTGCCATGGCCGAAAGTGGACTTCAGCAAGTTCGGTGAGATTGAAGAAGTCGAGCTGGGCCGCATCCAGAAAATTTCGGGTGCCAACCTGAGCCGTAACTGGATCGTGATCCCTCACGTTACCCAGCACGACAAGGCCGACATTACCGAAGTGGAAAACTTCCGTAAGCAGCAGAACGACGAAGCCGCGAAGAAGAAACTGGATCTGAAGATCACCCCACTGGTGTTCATCATGAAGGCCGTTGCCAAAGCGCTGGAAGAGTTCCCACGTTTCAACAGCTCGCTGTCTGAAGATGGACAGAAGCTGACGCTGAAGAAATACATCAACATCGGTGTGGCGGTTGATACGCCAAACGGTCTGGTGGTTCCGGTGTTCAAAGACGTCAACAAGAAAGGCATTGTTGAGCTGTCTAACGAACTGTCGGTAATTTCGAAGAAAGCGCGTGACGGTAAGCTGACGGCCGGCGATATGCAGGGCGGCTGCTTCACCATCTCCAGCCTTGGCGGCATCGGTGGCACTTCGTTCACCCCTATCGTCAATGCGCCGGAAGTGGCGATCCTCGGCGTGTCAAAATCGTCGATGGAGCCGGTCTGGAACGGTAAAGAATTCGTTCCTCGCCTGATGCTGCCACTGTCGCTCTCCTTCGATCACCGCGTGATCGACGGCGCAGCCGGTGCACGCTTCGCGGCTTACATCGCAACAGTCATGGCGGATATCCGCCGTCTGGTGATGTAAACCGTTACAAGGCCGGCTTTTGCCGGCCTTCTCATAGCCGACTTTCGATGTGCTAAGTCGACAAGGTAGTTGAAAACGTTTCGTATCAAGCGGTTTGCAGTCTGTTAACAATTCTGTAAACTCTTGCGGTGTAAACGTACCGGTGGATGAATGAATATCCCAGCGGTTAACTAAGAGGTCATGATGAGTACAGAAATTAAAACTCAGGTCGTGGTACTTGGGGCAGGTCCTGCGGGCTACTCTGCAGCCTTCCGCGCAGCCGATTTAGGTCTGGAGACCGTCATCGTTGAGCGTTTCAGCACCCTGGGTGGGGTTTGTCTGAACGTGGGTTGTATCCCTTCCAAAGCGCTGCTGCACGTCGCGAAAGTGATTGAAGAAGCTAAAGCCCTGGAAGAGCATGGTATCGTGTTTGGTAAGCCACAAACCGACATCACCAAAATTCGTACCTGGAAAGAAAAAGTCATCAACCAGCTGACCGGTGGTCTGGCAGGTATGGCGAAAGGCCGCAAAGTTAAAGTGGTCACCGGTCTGGGTAAATTCACCGGCGCTAACACGCTGGTGGTTGAAGGCGAGAATGGTGCCACCACCATCAACTTCGACAACGCCATCATTGCTGCGGGCTCCCGTCCGATTCAGCTGCCATTCATCCCGCATGAAGATCCTCGTGTCTGGGACTCCACCGACGCCCTGGAACTGAAAGAAGTGCCTGAGCGCCTGCTGGTTATGGGTGGCGGTATCATCGGTCTGGAAATGGCGACCGTGTATCACGCGCTGGGTTCACAGATTGACGTGGTTGAGATGTTTGACCAGGTTATCCCTGCGGCTGACAAAGACGTGGTGAAAGTCTTCACCAAGCGTATCAGCAAGCAGTTCAATCTGATGCTGGAAACCAAAGTGACCGCGGTTGAAGCGAAAGACGACGGTATCTACGTCACCATGGAAGGCAAAAAAGCGCCGGCCGAACCACAGCGTTACGACGCGGTTCTGGTGGCGATTGGCCGCGTACCTAATGGTAAAGGTCTGGATGCCGGTCAGGCGGGCGTGGAAGTTGACGACCGTGGCTTTATCCGCGTCGACAAGCAGATGCGTACCAACGTGCCGCACATCTACGCTATCGGCGACATCGTCGGTCAGCCGATGCTGGCGCACAAAGGCGTGCATGAAGGCCACGTGGCAGCAGAAGTGATCTCCGGTAAGAAACATTATTTCGACCCGAAAGTGATCCCATCGATTGCTTACACCGAGCCAGAAGTTGCCTGGGTCGGTCTGACCGAGAAAGAAGCGAAAGAGAAGGGCATCAGTTACGAAACTGCCACCTTCCCATGGGCGGCCTCCGGTCGTGCCATCGCTTCTGATTGTGCAGACGGTATGACCAAACTGATCTTCGACAAAGAAACTCACCGCGTGATCGGTGGTGCAATTGTCGGTACCAACGGCGGTGAGCTGCTGGGTGAAATCGGTCTGGCTATTGAGATGGGTTGTGATGCGGAAGATATCGCGCTGACCATCCATGCTCACCCAACGCTGCATGAATCCGTGGGTCTGGCTGCCGAAATGTTCGAAGGTAGCATCACTGACCTGCCAAACCCGAAAGCGAAGAAGAAGTAAGTCGCTACGTGGTTTACCAGACGGCTCCCAACGGGGGCCGTTTTTTTTTGTCCAATCAAAACGTCTGGTTATGGTAAGGCGCGTTACGCCTATAGAATCGCGCTTTGCAGGGAATTAATGTTGCTTTTTTGTAAACAGATTAACATGCTAACGAAATCCTGCTATGCTGCCCCTCGCGTAACCGGGCGCTTCACCCTACAGAATACGCACCTCACTTCGCGGTAAACCGCCCGGTATGCCATAACAATGTGAGCGAGGAGAACGTCGTGCTAGAAGAATACCGTAAGCACGTTGCCGAGCGTGCTGCCGAAGGGATCGTTCCAAAACCAATTGATGCTTCCCAAATGGCCGCGCTGGTTGAACTGCTGAAAAACCCGCCTGCGGGCGAAGAAGAATTCCTGTCTGATCTGTTAATCAATCGAGTTCCACCAGGCGTGGACGAAGCGGCTTACGTGAAAGCTGGCTTCCTGGCTGCTGTCGCCGCAGGCGAAGCGACCTCTCCTCTGGTTACCCCTGAAAAAGCTGTAGAACTGCTGGGCACCATGCAGGGCGGCTACAACATTCATCCGCTGATCGATGCGCTCGACAATGAGACGCTGGCCCCGATCGCGGCGAAAGCCCTTTCCCATACTTTGTTGATGTTTGACAGCTTCTACGATGTGGAAGAGAAAGCCAAAGCGGGTAACCCACACGCGCAGAAGATCCTGAAGTCCTGGGCTGATGCTGAGTGGTATCTGTCACGTCCCGAGCTGGCAGAAAAACTCACCGTTACCGTCTTCAAAGTCACCGGCGAAACCAACACCGATGACCTGTCTCCGGCCCCGGATGCCTGGTCCCGTCCTGATATCCCACTGCACGCGTTGGCGATGCTGAAAAATGCCCGTGAAGGCATTGAGCCAGACGACGCCGGCAATGTGGGCCCAATCAAGCAGATTGAAGCGCTGCAGGCGAAAGGTTTCCCTCTTGCCTACGTGGGTGACGTTGTCGGCACCGGTTCGTCGCGTAAATCCGCCACCAACTCGGTGCTGTGGTTTATGGGTGATGACCTGCCGTTTGTGCCGAACAAGAAAGGCGGCGGCGTGGTACTGGGCAGCAACATTGCCCCGATCTTCTTCAACACCATGGAAGATGCGGGCGCACTGCCAATCGAAGTGGATGTGGCGAACCTGAATATGGGCGATGTGATTGACATCTACCCGTACAAAGGCGAAGTGAAGAACCACGAAACCGGCGAAGTGCTGGCGACCTTCTCACTGAAAACCGAAGTGCTGCTGGACGAAGTTCGCGCCGGTGGCCGTATCCCGCTGATCATCGGCCGTGGCCTGACCACCAAAGCCCGTGAATCTCTGGGCCTGCCGCACAGCGAGGTGTTCCGCCTGGCGAAAGACGTGGCGGTCAGCACCCGTGGTTATTCACTGGCGCAGAAAATGGTTGGCCGTGCCTGTGGCACCGACGGCGTGCGTCCTGGCGCCTACTGCGAACCAAAAATGACCTCTGTCGGTTCTCAGGACACCACCGGTCCAATGACCCGTGATGAACTGAAAGACCTGGCCTGTCTGGGCTTCTCTGCGGATCTGGTGATGCAGTCCTTCTGCCACACCGCAGCCTATCCTAAGCCGGTTGACGTCTCTACTCACCACACGCTGCCAGACTTCATCATGAACCGGGGTGGCGTCTCACTGCGTCCGGGTGACGGTATTATCCACAGCTGGCTGAACCGTATGCTGCTGCCGGATACCGTGGGTACCGGCGGTGACTCGCATACGCGTTTCCCAATCGGGATCTCCTTCCCGGCAGGTTCAGGTCTGGTGGCGTTTGCTGCGGCGACCGGCGTGATGCCGCTGGATATGCCTGAGTCGGTACTGGTGCGTTTCAAAGGGAAAATGGAGCCAGGCATCACCCTGCGCGACCTGGTTCACGCCATCCCGCTGTACGCCATCAAGCAGGGCCTGCTGACCGTTGAGAAGAAAGGGAAGAAAAACATCTTCTCAGGTCGCATCCTGGAAATCGAAGGTCTGCCAGAGCTGAAAGTTGAGCAGGCGTTTGAACTTTCTGATGCCTCAGCCGAGCGTTCTGCTGCCGGTTGTACCATCAAGCTGGGCCAGGCACCGATTATCGAGTACCTGAACTCGAACATCGTGCTGTTGAAGTGGATGATCTCTGAAGGTTACGGCGATCGTCGTACCCTTGAGCGTCGTATTCAGGGCATGGAAAAATGGCTGTCTGAACCGAATCTGCTGGAAGCCGATGCGGATGCAGAGTACGCGGCAGTGATCGAAATCGATCTGGCGGAGATCAAGGAGCCGATCCTGTGTGCGCCAAACGATCCGGACGATGCCCGTCTGCTGTCTGATGTTCAGGGCGAGAAAATCGATGAAGTGTTTATCGGCTCTTGCATGACCAACATCGGTCACTTCCGTGCGGCCGGTAAGCTGCTGGATAGCCACAAAGGCCAGCTGCCGACCCGTCTGTGGGTGGCACCGCCAACCAAGATGGACGCCGCGCAGCTGACGGAAGAGGGCTATTACAGCGTCTTCGGTAAGAGCGGTGCGCGTATCGAGATCCCGGGCTGTTCACTGTGCATGGGTAACCAGGCGCGTGTGGCAGATGGCGCGACGGTGGTCTCCACCTCAACCCGTAACTTCCCGAACCGTCTGGGTACCGGTGCTAACGTCTACCTGGCATCAGCCGAACTGGCTGCGGTCGCGTCGCTGTTAGGCAAACTGCCTACGCCAGACGAATACCAGCAGTTTATGTTGCAGGTCGATAAGACCGCGGTAGACACCTACCGTTATCTGAACTTCGACAAGCTGTCCCAGTACACGGACAAAGCTGACGGTGTGATCTTCCAGACCGCCGTATAACGTCGGTGCTGGATGAGAAAGGGAGGCCTGATGGCCTCCCTTTTTTTATGTGTGCTTTACACCAGCAGGGCGCGCAGGAACGTCAAACTTTCCTCTTGCTCAATCGCTCCAATCCGTTGATAGATTTCATCTGAATCCACCAGCCCGCGGCAACAGTCGGTAAACTTTTGACGCCGATCATCTTCGCTGAAGGGCTCCGCCAGCGATCCCCTGGCGCCTGGCCGCTGATGGTGCAAGATGCGGCCATCACGTAGCGTCAGCGTGACCAGATGTGGCAGGTTATCAGCTAGCGCCTCTTCTTCTGGCTGCCAGCTTTCCATGCTGATGCAGGTCATCAGTGGATGCGTTCGCTGCACGGCAACACGCGCGGGCGTGAAATCTGTCACGCTGAGCGAACCGGCCTCAAGCATTCGCGCCACGCAGTAGTTCATCGAAAACCGGGCCTGCATCTCATCGTGGGGATCGGTATAGGCGAGGTTACGCAGGTTGGATATCCCCACTTTGCAGCTGACGGCTTCAATATCCTCAGCCCGAAAAGCCGAACTGGCCTGCAAATCGGCAATCGCATCCAACACCCTATGGGTGGAGCCGCAGCAGGGATACTTCTTGGGCATCACCCCGATGGTTTCGATAATATGCCGTGGCTCTTCAGCCCAACGCGCCAGCTTCTCCGTCGAAAATCCGGCTCCGGCAAACAGTTCATAAAAGCCCATTTGACCTTCAAGGATATCCAGCCTGCCACTCATACCGGTGGCGGCCAACTCAGCTGCATCCACCGCATTACGGGCAGCCATACCGGCATGGAAAGGCTTTAAAGGCGTGCCAAACTGACCTTTGACTCCACTGGCAAGGCTGACGGCGATGCTCAATGCGCGGCCAATACCGGCCTGATCCAGGCCTTTCAGCCAGGCAACACCGGCGGCCGTGCCGATGCACCCAATGGTTGATGTGCCGTGCCAGCCGGCAGTGTAGTGCGAGGAACTGACCATATCACCAACAAAAGCCTGCGCCTGAAGGCCAATCAGGTAAGCGTTAACCAGCGCCTCACCATTGGCCTCCTCTTGCAGGGCGACAGCCAACAGCGCGGGCACCAAAACCGCCGAGGCATGGCTCATGCCGGGGCCAAAATTATCATCGTAGTCAATGGCGTGGGCTGATGTGGCGTTGATCAGCGCCACAATTGCCGCAGGCGGCGTTTGATAGCCAGACCAGGCCTGCCTGACGGCCAGGGTGGAATAATCCTCCCGTCCGGCGTAAAGGCAACCCAGCGTATCGCTGATGGCTTCCTTCGCCAGACGATGGGCGGTAGCGCTGAATCGCGGTTCACGGGCACACCATTCAGCCATGTTTTCAATCACAGTTATCATCATGCTTCCTCAAGAGTGTCGAGATAGCTTTCCAGTTGACGAAACACGGGGGGCCTCCTCAGGCTTCGCTGGCAGCGAGAAATCGCTGTGTGTAAGGCTCACGGGCATCGCCGTGGCGCACGGCGTCGGCGGTCAGCTCTTCCAGCAGTTTTCCCTGATGCATAATCGCCACCCGCTGGCACAGATGCGTCACCACCGCCAGGTCATGCGTCACCATCAGGTAAGTCAGCTGGCGCTGCGTGCGCATGGTGGAGAGCAGATTCAGAATTTCTGCTTGCACCGAGACATCGAGTGCGGAGGTTGGCTCATCCAGAAGCAGCACTGAAGGCTCCATGATCAACGCCCGGGCAATCGCCACGCGCTGACGTTGGCCACCGGAGAGCTGATGGGGGTAGCGGTATCTGAAGGCATCGCTAAGCCCCACCGCCTGTAATACCTCGCTGATGCGCTCTTCATGTCGATCCAATCCGTGCAGCTTAAGTGGCTCCAGCAGGGCGTTGTAGACCATTTTGCGCGGATGTAGTGAGGCATAAGGATCCTGAAAAACCATCTGCACCTGGCGATAGAACGGCTTATCACGCATTGGTTGCTGCTCTTTGTTATCGAACAGGATCGCGCCCTGGTAATCGCTGTTGAGCCCGGCCAGTGCGCGGAGAATAGTGGATTTTCCGCAGCCAGATTCACCGATCAATCCGTATGATTCGCCTGCTGCAAGGGTAAAGCTGACGCGATCTACCACCTGACGACGCTGGTTGCCCTGGCCAAAAGCGATGGTCAAATCGACGGTTTCAATACTGCGTTGATGAGTGGGGATCATAGCGCAACTCCATTTCGGTACGCCGGGCCATGCAGCCAGGCGGGATCACGCGTAGGAACGCTAAGCGTGTCGATGGGATGGTGTAAACGCGGTTGACTGGCCAGCAGTGCCCGGGTGTAAGGATGCTGCGCCTCATGCAAACGATTCGCGGCGATCTCCTCGACGATTCGTCCGGCGTACATCACCAGCACGCGATCGCAAAAGCGCGAGACCAGATTGAGATCGTGCGTAATAAACAGTAGCCCGGTATTACGCCGGGCCAGCAGCTCGTCGAGGATCCCCAGCACCTGCTGACGGACGGTGACGTCCAGCGCAGAGGTCGGTTCGTCCGCAATAATCAGGTCCGGTTCCGGGATCAGCATCATCGCAATCATTACGCGCTGGCCCATCCCGCCGGAGATTTCATGTGGATAGAGCCGGTACACTTTCTCCACGTCACGAATATGCACCGACTCCAGCATTGCCAACGCCCGGGCTTTCGCCTCACTTTTAGAGGCTTTGCTGTGCAGACGATAGGCTTCGGTAATCTGATCGCCGATACGCATCAGCGGATTGAGGGAGAATTTCGGGTCCTGCAGGATCATCGATATACGGTTACCTCGGATCGTGCGCATCTGCTTCTCACTGGCATTCAGCAGATCCACATCGCCAAAGCGCATCTCGTCTGCACTAATACGGCCGATTTTTGGGGTCAGCTTGAGCAATGCGCGGCAGGTTTGTGATTTGCCGGAGCCTGATTCGCCGACGATCGCTAACTTCTCGCGCCCAACGCTGAAGGACACATCGCGTACCGCATGCTGATCTTCATGCGCGCCGGTGAAAATAATGTTCAGGTTTTTAACCTGCAGCAGAGTATCAGTCATGGCGAAGGTCCATCACGTCACGCAGGCCATCACCTAACAGGTTAAAAGCCAGACTGGTGAAAAGGATGGCTAAACCGGGAATGGCGGCAATCCAGCCATTGTTCAGCATAAATTCGCGGCCTGATGCGAGCATTGCCCCCCATTCCGGGCTGGGAGCCTGCGCGCCAAGGCCAAGGAAACCCAGACCGGCTGCCGTCAGAATGATTGCAGCCATATTCAACGTGACGCGGACCACCACGGATGGCAGACACATCGGGATGATGTGACGCAGGATGATATGCAGCGAACTTGCACCCTGCAAACGCACCGCCGCGATGTAATCCATCTTGCGGATCGACAAGGTTTCAGCGCGGGCCAGACGGGCAATCGGTGGCCAGGAAGACAGTGAAATGGCAATGATTGCATTCTCAATGCCAGGACCTAATGCGGCAACGAAAGCCAGCGCCAGGATCAGACTCGGGAAGGCGAGAAAAATATCCACCAGGCGCATCAGCACCGTATCTACCCAGCCGCCAAGATAACCGGCACTGGTGCCAATCAGTAAACCCAGTGGCGTGATGATCACTGCGGTCAGACAGGCGATATACAGCGTGATGCGTGCGCCATAGAGCAAACGGCTATAGATATCGCGGCCCAGCTCATCGGTGCCCAACCAGAAGCTGGCGCTGGGTGGTTTCAGTCGATGGGCCAAATCCTGAGTAAAGATATCGTGATTGCTTAACAGCGGCGCAAATAGCGCGGCAAAGATAATTACCAGTAGAACGATCAGGCCAAACAGCGCGGAGTGGTTGGCACAAAAGCGCCGCCACTGGATCCACATCTGTTGCATCCTGGCCTGGAAAGGGGAGCGTGGTGCCGGTGCGCTCAGCCAGCTACGCAGCGCCGAGCGGGAAGGCGCGGGCAGCGATCGGTTAACGGAATCGGTCATTGATCCTCCTGACGCGTTCGTGGATCGAATATACGGTAGAGCAAATCGCACAGCAGATTGATGGCCACAAAAATCGCCCCGGTCAGTAGCGTACAGCCGACCACGGCATTCATATCACCTGCCAGCAATGCGTTGGTGAGATAGCGGCCAAACCCTGGCCAGGCGAAGACCGTTTCAGTCAGGACGGCGCCTTCCAGCAGCCATGCCCATGAGAGCGCGACGACCGTCAGCGTAGGAACGGCGATATTGCGCAGTGCATGCACCCACACGCAGCGTGCCCAGGACAAGCCTTTCACGCGGGCGGTGATGATGTACTCCTGCGAGAGTTGCTCGATCATAAAGCTGCGCACCATGCGGCTGATATAGGCCAGCGAACTCAGCCCCAGAATCGACGCAGGAAGGATGATATGGCCGAAGACGTTTTTGAATACTGCCCAGTTACCACTGAGTAAACTGTCAATCAGCCAGAAACCGGTGACCGGTTTCAAATCGAACTCGTACATAAAATCAATCCGTCCGGGCCCGCCAATCCAGCCCAGTGAGGCGTAGAACAGCAGTAATCCCATTAAGCCCAGCCAGAAATGCGGTGTGGAGTAGCTAAGCAAGCCGATAAACCGGATCAGATGGTCAAACCACGAATTACGATACATCGCTGACAGCACGCCTGCCGGAATACCCAGCCCGACACCGATGATAGCCGCGACCGTTGCCAGCTCCAGCGTCGCCGGAAAGACGCGGGCAATATCCTGTGCTACCGGCTGGCTGGTGGTCAGTGCGATACCAAAGTCGAGATGGGCCAGTTGCCAGAGATAGTCGATAAATTGTTTCCACAACGGCTGGTCGAGACCAAGCTGGTGGAACATCTGGTTATAGGCTTCCTGACTGGCGTTATCGCCGATCACTGCCACAACAGGGTCGATCGGCAACAAACGGCCAATAAAGAAGGTCAGTGCCGCCAGTCCCATTAGCGTACAGAAAATGGAAAACGTGCCTTTTAACAGCCGTTTCAGATAGCGAAACATCGGTGATGGGCCTGCAATTTCAGTGATGACTTGCGACATGACCGCCCCTTTATTTTGTTGCAGCGCCGTACCACACGCGGAAACCGTTCCAGGTCCAGTCTTTCACCGCCGGGCTGATGCCTGCGGAGTTATACATCTGGAACATGATAGCCATTGGCCCTTTCTGCATTTGTTCACGTTGCAAATCGGCATACATTGCCATACGTTTGCCGTCGTCGGGTTCCAGCAGTGCGGCATTGACCGCTTTGTTCATTGACTCGTCGTAATAGGCCGCCCGCCAGCTTGGGTACTGCGTGGCGCGGGCTTCTTTGCGGTTATCCGGGTTATAAACCAGACGCGATGCATTGCCATAGGCATCCGGCACGGAAGTTTGCCAGGCCATCATCGCGCTCTGAAACTCACGTCCGCGAGCACGGCTGAACAGCTGAGCATTGGCCATCCGTTCCAGCGACAGTTTCACGCCGACTTTGGCGGCATTCTGTTGAATGCTCTGGGCGATAGGTGCTGAGTGAGGCAGGGTGCCGAAAATCACCGATGCCGAGAAGCCCTCTGGATAACCGGCTTCGGTCAGCAACTGTTTGGCCTTCACCAGATCCAGTTTGAAAGGCTGTCCCTCTTTGGCATCCAGCGCGCCAAATGCCCCTTGCTGAGCGAAGCTGGCCCGCGGGACGCCAAGATACGGCATCACGCTTTTGGCCAGCCCGTCATAATCGATCAGATAACGCATCGCCAGACGGACTTTTTCATTTTTGAAAATCGGATCTTCGTTATTAAAGGTCCAGAAGAACAGCTGTGGCTTCAACACCTTTTCGACCTTAACCTTGCCGCCTTCATCCAGCGTTTTCAGGTCATCTGCAGACAGATCGCGGGCAATATCGACATCGCCCTGGGTGAGCAGTAAGCGCTGAGTCCCGGTTTCAGCAACATGACGGATCAGAATGCGCTTCAGCTTCGGTGTGGTACCCCAGTAGTGATTCGTGGCTTGCAGCACTACGCCTTCACCTGCATTCCAGCGCATCAACTGATAAGGGCCGACGCAGGCGGTGTGGGTGGACAAATATTTATGGCCCAGATCGTCATTGACCGCCTGTTTCTCCAGTAGCTTACGATCCAGCAATGTAGCGACGTTATTGGCCGCAATCGCCTGTAACACCAGATTGGTCGGGTAGGCCTGGTCAAACTTCATCACCAGCGTGTTGTCATCCGGCGCGGTGATCATCCGATCGACATTCTCTTTGCTGAAACCATACTCTTTCAGCGTCGCGGCGTTGCCGTAGCCCAGCTTCACCACTCGCTGTAACGACCAGGCTAAATCACCGGCGCTGGCGGCTGAACCGTCCGGGAATTTCAGGTTTGGCTGAAGGTGAAAGGTGATCTGTTTGCGGTCTTCCGTCACCTCCCAGCTTTTAGCCAGTTCCGGCACCACTTTCTTCTCGTCTTTGATATCGAACGACGTCAGCGTGTCGCAGGTGTTCATCACGATTTCATTGGTGACCACTTCGCCAATTTGCGCCGGGTCCCAGGTGCTGATGGCATCGATATTCCATGCCATCACCAGCGAATCTTGCGGCGTTGCAGCTGGGGAGGCCCCACTGTACCCCCCCGCTACGATCAGGGCTGCGGTAAGCGTTTTTAGTTTTAGCATTAACGATAACTCCCAGAGAACAAGCGAATTACAGGGTTTCAGGACGCGGCTGTAGCGGCGGGCTAACCTCTTCAGGAATTGGGCAGTGATAAGGGGTTTCACTGGTTTGCTCAAAGTGGGCCTTTTTCACCTGTGCCAGTAGCATCTTGTCAGTCAGCACATCGATAGCCGTTGCCGCCATGATTTTGGCCACATGGGTCAGCCCTTTGTGTGCGGCAGGCATTTTTCCCTGCGCGGTCAGCTGCCATGAGTGACCTGGCGTGCCAAGTGCCATGGTGGGTACATGTGCCTGAACCGTCGGTAGTACCCAGCTGACGTCACCAACGTCGGTTGAGCCGATCATGGTTTCGCCGTGAGTATCCAGCGGGATAATGAAGTCGCTTAAGGGTTTAGGATTAGTGGGTTTCACGCCTGCTTTACGGTAATCGCTGGCAATCTCTTCCGGGCTAAGCGTTGACTGAATTTCGGCGGCAAAGGCTAAATCGGCCTCATCAAATGGCACCGTGCCCAGTGCTTCAAAATTGCGCTGCATCGCTTCTTCCAGTGGGCGGTTACCCAGCAAGTTTGATACGGCGCTCATGATGCTGATATCCACTTTAGTGTCGGTCATCAGCGCGGCACCTTGTGCCACACGCTTGACACGCTCGTTGAGATCAAACATGGCGTGGACATCACGCGAACGGATGGCATACCGCACCGTTGCTTTGGCCTGCACCACGTTTGGTGCAATGCCGCCGGAGTCCAACATCGCATAGTGAATGCGTGAGTCCTGCGGGACATGTTCACGCAGGAACTGTACGCCTACGTTCATCAACTCGACGCCATCCAGCGCGCTGCGCCCGAGGTGAGGAGACGCCGCAGCATGAGAAGATCGGCCGGTGAAGGCGAAGTCCATGCGGGTATTAGCCAGCGACAGCGCTTTTGCTACTTCATGATGGCCGCTTGGGTGCCAGGTGATGGCCACATCCACGCCGTCAAATGCACCGGCACGTGCCATAAAGGATTTTGCTGCGCCGCCTTCTTCAGCAGGGCAACCGTAATAGCGCACGCGGCCTGGCATGCCAGTCTCAGCCAGCCATTCCTTTAATGCGGTTGCTGCCAACATCGCAGCGGAACCCAGCAGATTATGCCCACAACCATGGCCATGACCGTTACCAGGCAACGGCGATGGACGAGCGACGCCTGATTCCTGGCTCAAACCCGGCAGGGCATCGTACTCACCGAGAATGGCAATAATGGGCCCACCTTCTCCGGTTTCGCCCATCACTGCTGTGGGGATTCCAGCCACATTTTCCGTGACGCGAAAGCCCTGCTGTTTCAGCATTGCTGTATGTTCCGCTACCGAGCGGTATTCGGTATAGCAAATCTCAGGCATCCCCCAAACGCGATCGCTTAGATCGCAAAATTCGGCGCGGTGTTCATCGACTAACTTCCAGACTAACGCTTTGTTTTGCATGGCTGTCCCCAGAGAACATGACGGTTAACATACGGGGCCGCTGTGGCCCGGCTGGTTTCAGCATGCAAGAGAGCGGCGCAGAAATACCAATGAGCAATTTGGCTGGCCCATTCCAAAATTGCATAGTTTGCGGTGAACAGAGGGGCCGCGCGGGCTCTGCCCGCGCGGAAGGAAAGTTAAAGGTGGCCGATGCGCCAGACTGGCGTGCTTTCAGGGTAAAAGGTCAGGCTGCTGAGGCGGTTTCCCCACATTCAGAAGCACAGCGCCAGAACAATTCGGCTGATTCCGCACGCAGCACCGGCTGGCGATAAAGACGAATATCCAACGGCATATCCCAACAGGCGCTTCCAGCACGAACCAGCGCACCACTTTCCAGCTCAAGTTTCAACAGGCTTTCTGGTAGCCAGGCCACTCCGCTGCCCGCCATGGTCATCGCTTTAAGATTGATCGACATGCTGTTTTCATAGATCGCCACCAGTGGCAGAGAGCGGATCGGTTCCGATTTTGCCAGCGCATGAGCAAAGAACGAGTGATGGCCATAGCTGAGGAATGGGATTGGATCGTGGCTGACGCCAACCGGATAGAGCGGTTTACCGTCGCTGTCCGGGCGACAGACCGCGATGGCGCGTTCCGTGCCGAGTTGCAGCATCGGATAGTGTTTGAGTTGCTGAATCAATGCTACGGAGTCGTGGGCATAGGTCAACAGAAAGTCGGTTTCATCAGAGTGCAATTGGGCGATATGTTCCACAAAGGTCGGCTTTTGATCGCACAGCCGAATATAGCCGACCTGCTGTTGTTGCTTGAGCTGCTCAATCCAGTCGGGGAAGAAGGTCAGCGAGAGGGTATTCAACATGGCAAAACGCAGGATCGAGGTGCGCTTCTCAAAGCGCTGATGCAGATCGCTGCGCAAATGGCTCATGGCGAATACCGTTTCACTGGCGGTGATCAGGAAAGCCTGACCTTCAGGTGTTAACGTAACCGGATAGGTTTTACGATCGAACAATGGTACGCCCAACCACACTTCCAACTGACGAATGCGCCGACTGAGGGCGGACTGGGTGATATGCCGCTCGTCGGCGGCGCGGGTAAAGGTACAGCAGCGTGCGACACTCAGGAAATCTTCAAACCATTTCAATTCCATAGCAAAGCCTCGTTCTGGACGAAAAGGGAAGGCGTTTTCAACTGACGTCATACACACGCAAAAAACGCGCCACTGTGAAAATTGGCCCTGAAATCGCTGTTTTTCGTCTGACAGACTGCGATAATGCGGGCTATCCCCCATTAAAAGCGCACAATGCGCGGAAAATGCACGTTATCAGTGCAAAACAGGCAGTCAGAGGACAGCAGTATGGAATACGAATTTTTACGTGACCTCACCGGCGGGGTGAAAGTGCGCATGTCGATGGGACATGAAGCCGTTGGCCACTGGTTTAATGAAGAGGTGGAAGGCAATCTGGCGTTGCTGGATGAAGTGGAAGCCGCGGTAGAGAGCGTAAAAGGCAGCGAGCGCCAGTGGCAGCGCATTGGCCATGAATACACGCTGTGGCTGGATGAGGAAGAGGTGATTGTCCGCGCGAACCTGCTGAGCGTTGAAGGCGATGAGATGGAAGAGGGCATGAACTACTACGACGAAGAGAGCCTGTGCTTCTGTGGCGTGGAGGATTTCCTCGCGGTGATCGCCGCTTACCGGGCGTTTCTGCAGGGTCGGTAAACCGGGCGCTGTTATCAGCGCCGGCTAAATACGGACGATCGTCATCCCGGGGATCTTCAGAGAATGTGCAGCACCTGACGGAAGAAGTTGCGCACAATTTCAAACGTCGACCAGATGCCAATCAGTGATATCACTCCCAGCAATGCCTGTTCCCACAGACGATTTGCCTGGCCTGGCAGCATAAAGCTTTTGCGGCTGGTCATCAGGAACAGCCCAATCAGCAGCGGCGGCAACACCAAAGAGGTTGCCACGCTGGTCCCCAAAATATTCAACATCACCAGATCCGGCGCGCCGGGCATGGTAACGATAATCGGCAGGACGATATACACCGCAATCTGCACGCGCTTAAACCATGGATTATCATCCGGCGTGGCATAACGCTCATTCAGCTTGCCTGCATGATGCACACAGCTGAAAATCAGTGAACAAAAGCCGCGAGACTGGGAAGGGAAGCTGGTAAAGCTGGCAAGGAAAATACAGATCCACAGCAGATAGGGGCCGGCCGGGCCAACCACACGGGTCATCATCGCCGACAAGTCGTTCTCGTCAGCAATGGTGTTGCCGGAACCGTGCACCACTTCAGCTGCCACGCTCCAAAACAGCACGTTGATCACCAGCATTGGCAGCATGCCAAACAGCAAATCCAGTTGCTGAAGCTTACGGTATTTCGGGCCAATCCAGCCTTTGTCACGCATAAAACCCGGATACAGCAGGTTGCTGGTGGAGCCGCCAATCGCCCCGATGGTGGAGACCGCAATAAACACGGCAAAGAATGGTCCGGCATTTTCAGGCAGGCCGAAGGTCAGCCCTTTCATAAAGCCGCTGAAGTCGAAGTGACCGACCTTAATCATCGCATACAGAAAAGAGCCGACCATGATCACCGAGGCCACGCGTGCCAGCGTTTCCAGATGGCGATACTGGTTCCGCGTCACCATCATCAACAAGGTGATGGCGACAATAACGATACTCCAGAGAAACACGCCCCAGGTTTCGCCACCGGTTTTATTGAACAGTTGATAAAGGCCCACCGCACCCGCCCGCAGAAAACTCATCTGCACCACCAACGCCACTATCGCAATCAAAATGCCAAAAAACAGCGGGAAACCGCGCCAGACGCGCTTATATCCCTGCACGATATCATTGTCACCAAAGCGGTTCATCAGGGTGTATTTGGCGATATAGGAGATCATAAAACCGCGTGCCACCAGTGCAATAACCAGCGTCCATAGCAGGTCATAACCATAGTTGGCACCGGCAACGGTCGAGGCGACCAGATCCCCGGTACCGAGAAAGGTCATAGCTAACACCAGGCCCGGACCAAAACTGCGGACGTAGCCGCGCACGGTAGTCGGTAGCTTATGATCGACCTGGGGGATGTTCACTTCCTGTTGCGATGTACTACTCATTGAACTGCCTCACTGTAGGGTTTCGCGCGGCGACCTTGAGGTTCGTTCTCGCGCTCAGGTAGGATTGAGGAAGAATTTAAACGGTGGCGATTGGCGTGGCCGGTGAGCCGACAGCGCCAGGTAATCTCAGCGGAGGTGCGGTTAATAAGAAGGCGTGGCGCTGATGTACACTCAGCCAGTCCGCCAGCTCGCTCATGTGCCAGAGCTCACCCAGATACACACCCAGGCGGAACAGGCATAAGTCGTGTAAAGGATGAGAGGGATAGAAGCTGTCGTTAAGCGGACGTGAAGGCAAAATTTCAACGGCCGGATTGTCTGCCAGCAACGCCACCACACCACTTTCTTCAACCCATTGGCGAAGGGCAGGATCGCTGCCGTCCAGTCCGGCGAAGTGGCTGTTTAGGTAGTCCATATCCGGTTTACCGGCCATCTGATATATCGCATCATCCATGCCCGTGCGGAAGCAGACCATATCGCCCTGTCTGATGGCGATCCGATCGGCTTCAAGGATCTGTGCCAGATGCTGATAGCCAAAGGCAAAGCGTCCGATACCAAAATGCTTTTTGATATCAATCATCACAGCCCGGCCCTGAAGTCCGTGTTTTGCCATATTCTCGATGCCGAGCGCCTTAGCGCCCAAATGGCAACCCTGCGCGCAGCCACAGCCGATGCGATAATCCGTCTCGCCGACGATATCGCTGCCGGCCCGATAGCCGTTATAAAACACCATCTCCGGCTCGCCGTTGCCCTCGACATCAAACCACTGCCCCATATGGGCCAGGCTATCCCACTGGGTCGAATACTGTAGCGCCAACGTCACCGTATCGTCGCAGATGATATCCGTCAGCCGCGCGTCATCCCGCGATAGCGGATAGGTCATATTGGCATGCTCGCCCCGGCGGGTGGCGGCAAGTGTCGGTGCCGGACGACGCGGATTCATCCCGGTTCCGCCAGGCAAGTCCAGCGGCAGACTCAGACAAAAGGTCTGCCCGGTCTGCACTTCACGGATGCCTTCCAGTACCTTTTCTGCGGTCAGCAGGTTGAGACGTCCCAGCTGATCGTCGGGACCGAAATCTCCCCAGGTCGAGTGCTCAGGACGTTTTTTCCAGCGTGATGACGGTTTCATACAGGGCTTCCTTCAACGTTGTTCAGCTGCATCGGTTGCACTGACGGCAACCAGAATCCGTAAATCAGCGCACCGAACAGGCCAACTATCCCGGCCAGCACCAGCGGTATAACAAATGAGTGGGTGAACTGCATCAGTACGCCAATCAGGATCGGTGAAATGATCCCCGCCAGATTGGCTGCCATATTTTGAATGCCGCCGATGGTGGCTACGTTCGCCCGGTTGGGAGCGACATCGGAAGGCAGCGCCCATAAAGCGGCAGAAGCAAAGGTCGCGGCAAAGTTAGCAAAGCACAGTGCGCTAAGTGCGAGGGTGACGGTAGGAGAGAAGGCCGCAAGGCCAATGACCGCGCTCCCCAACATCCCGCCGACCAGCGGTATTTTCCGCGCGGTGGTTAATGACACGCCACGTTTTACCAGGCCATCAGACAATAAACCGCCACACCAGCCGCCGATGATTGCGGCAATCCCTGGCAGCATTCCCAGCAGGCCAAACTTCATCAGCGACAGATGGAAGGTTTCCACCAGATAAGTAGGGAACCAGGTGAAAAAGAAGTAGGAGACAAAGTTGATACAAAAGAACCCGGCCATCATCGCCTGCACGGTGCGCTGGCTTAGCAGTTGGCGAATGCTCATCGGCGCACCGGTCTGCGGATCCTGATTGGCCTCAATATACTCAACTTCCGCTCTGCTGACGGTTTTGTGATCCTGCGGATCGCGATACCAGTAATACCAGCCCGCGGCCCAGACCATCGCGATCAAACCGGAGATAACAAAGGTCATGCGCCAGCCGACCAGGGCGATCAGGAAGGAGATGATCGGGATCGCCAGCGTGCCGCCGATCTTGCTGCCATTGTTAAAGGTCGCGGCGGCGAAGCTCCGTTCCTGGCGAGGGAACCAGCGGGTGACGGTTGAGGAACTGGCCGGATAGCTTGGGGCTTCTACGGCACCCAACACAAAGCGAAAGCCTACCAATGACGCGAGACCGCTGGCCAGACCGCAAGCTGCCGTGGCTAAGCCCCAGCCGAGGCTACTCACCGCAAAGGTGATCCTTGGTCCAAGCTTATCGACCAGCCAGCCTCCCGGCAGTTGGAAAAGGACATAGCTCCAGAAAAAAGCGGAGAGCAGCAGGCCGCTGTCGGTGCTGGAAAGCTGCAGGTCATGGGACATAAAAGGGATGGCCACGCTCATTGCCGCGCGGTCAATGTAGTTGATGGCGATGCCAACAGAGAGCACGGTCAGAATAACGAACCGCATTTTCCCGGTAGATTGGGTTGCACTTGCCTTATCAAGAACAGCATTCTCATGAGAATTAATCGACATGATCGGCTCCGGTACAGGATATTTTTATTGTTTTTTAACGACGGTTCCCTCTCCCCTCATGGCTGAGGGAGGAGGGAACGGGCCTCGGGTCAGACTCTTCCCGCAGACAGCTGAGGGGAATTTGCGGTCTCGTTGTCCTCAATGGGCTCAACGTTACCCATCAGGAACAGGTAGTTAATGATGCCGATCACCACCAGGGCAGCGGAAAACACCAGCGCCCAGGTGAAGGAACCGGTGGCGGCAACAATGGCACCGGTGACAATCGGACCAATGGCGCCGCCCATATTTGAGACGGTGTTTTGCAAGCCAGCGACAATTGAAACGCTGTTTTCGGGCGCGACATCACCAGGCAGCGCCCAGACCTGAGATGCGGCGACGGTGGTGCCCGATTTGGCGATGCACAGCAGTAGCACCGTCATAAACACCGAGTCGGTAAACGGGGCGAAGCCGATACAGAGCGCCATTAACAGGCCGATGGTCAGGAACAGTTTACGGGTGGCGGTCAGGGACAGGATCTTCTTGTGCACGATGCGATCTGACGCCCAGCCAGCCAGCACCTCAATCACCATACCGCATAGCAGCGGCAGCGCGGCGACCATACCCATCTTGATGAAATCCATGCCTTTCTCTTTCACCAGGTAGGTTGGCAGCCAGGTAATAAAGAAGTAAGAGGTATAGTTGATGGTGAAGAAGCCAATACACATCGCCCAAATATTGCGGTAGCGCAGCAATTTGTACCATTTCATCGGTCGGACATTTTTATCGCCATGCTTACGCAGTTGTCCATCGCGGATCAGGCTGATCTCCTGCCGGCTAATATGCTTATGATCTTCCGGGTTTTCCGAATAGATAAAGTACCAGGCAATCACCCACAGCAGGCCCACAGCACCGATGATCATAAAGGTCAGACGCCAGTCCACGGCATAGATCATCCAGACGATCAGCGGCATGGCAACGGCACCGCCGAACTTTGAGGCGCTGTCGAACAGACCTGAAACCGTGGCGCGCTCCTTATCCGGGAACCAGCGTGCGGTGATACCGGCATTACTTGGGTAAGCCGCCGCTTCACCAACCCCCAGTGCCAGACGTAAGGCGAGCAGTGATTTAAAGCCGGTTGCCAACCCCATCACCGAGGTGGCGATGGACCACCAGGCAACGGCAATCCCCAGCCCTTTTTTCTGGCCGTAGCGATCGGCAAACCAGCCCGCCGGGATTTGCAGCAGCGAATACGACCAGAAAAATGCGGCCATAATAAAGCCCATCATTTCCGGATCCAGACTGAGCTCATCGATCAGATGCGGTGCCGCAGCCGATAGCACGGTGCGGTCAATATAGTTAATGGCGATTGCCAGCCACATCAGGCCTGCAATCCACCAGCGAATACGGGTGTTACCTGCTTGAGTCTTCATAGTGATAGCCCGGTACAGAGGTGATTAATGGCCGAATCAGGGTTCGGCTTCTTGGGTCGGGACGAACGCGATGCCCGGTTTTTTTTATAACGAGTTCATGATGTTGACAGGTCTTGACTGCTCTTTGACACACTGCACGATTTGCTGCACGCAGCGTTCGCCAATCGCGCTGATCGCCCCGTCGGTATAACCTGCGATATGCGACGTGGGGATAAAGTTCGCCAGAGAAAAAAGGGGATGTTCGCTCAGAGGCTCGTGATCAAAGACATCGGCAGCCGCGCCAGCAATCACGTTGTCTGCCAGGGCCTGATACAGATCCGTTTCGCTGACTACGCCACCGCGTGAGACGTTGAACAGAAAGGCGGACTTTTTCATCTTGCGCAGACGCTCAGCATCAAACAGGTTGCGGGTTTCATCGGTGAGCGGCGTATGCAGCGTGATGAAATCGCTCTCTTCGGTCAGCCGATCCATCGAAACAAACGCGATGTTGTGTTCGGCAGCAAAGGTCTTATCCGGATAAAAATCAAAGGCCAGCACGCGCATATTGAAACCGCTTGCCCTGAGTGCAACCTGCTTACCGATATTGCCCAGGCCGATAATGCCCAGCGTTTTGCCGTAGACATCGGTGGCGAAAATGCGCGGCCAGTGGCCTGCACGGGTTTCTACCGCCGCCGTCGTCACCTGACGTGCGGCATTCAGGATCAGCGCAAAAGCGAAGTCCGCTACCGCATGCTTATTGGCATCAGGCACGTTAGTGACATAAATGCCTCTGGCTTGCGTGGCCTTCAGGTTAATGTTATCGACGCCAACACCGTGCTTGCAGACGATCTTTAACTGCGGCGCGCGATCCAGCAGCGCGTCATTGACTTCGGTAAAGGCCACGATCATTGCGACGGTGTCGGTGAGGTGCGGTTCGAGCGCGCTCAGCGGGGCATCTGCTGGCAGAGTAATCAGCTCAAAACCCTGGGCCTGCAAATCGCGGATCGGCTGCGCATCGTATTTGGCAAATGAGGGTGAGGTACAAATCACTTTCATCATGGTTTCCTTGGTGTGAATGCGGGCAACGCCTACGCGGTGCCGCTCAAAATTATTGCGTGTACTGGGTGACGATCTGGCGAATACGCTGCTCTTCTTCTGCGCTGAAGCACACGGCATAGCGGCTTTCACCGACATCATGGCCCATTAGCGCGACGGCTTTTTTCACCGCCGCAGGGGAGAACCCGACGCTATAGAGATCGGTGCGCAACCCGGTGACGTTTTCCTGCGCCTTGCGGGAACCGTCGATATCCCCGGCGTTGAAGCGCGCCCAGATCGCGTTAATTTCTTTTGGTGCGACGTTGGCCAGCCCGGAAATACAGGCGGAGCATCCTTCAATAAAGCCCTGATGGATCAGTGAATCCGGTCCGTTAAGCACGTTGAAATTCTCAATGCCTTCCGCCGCCTGCAAGAAGCCTTTCAGGCTTTCATAGCTGCCCGCGCTGTCTTTAATGCCGATAATATTCGGGTGCGCGGCGAGCGTGCGCACGGTGGCGGGCTCAAGCGTATTGCCGGTGCGGGCCGGGATGTTGTAGAGGAACACGGGCACATCCAACGCATCGGCTACCGCTCGGTAATGGGCAATCAGCTCTTCCTGCTTGAGCGGCACGAAGTACGGCGTGATCACTGAAACAGCATCGACACCCAGCGCAGCAACCTGCTGACCGAGACGAATGGTTTCACGGGTGGAGATCTCACCAACATGTGCCACTACAGAGGCTGTGCCCGCCACTTCATCCACGCAGGTTTTGGTCACGGCCAGCTTCTCCTGCTCGTTCAGCACAAAGAATTCGCCATTGGTGCCGCCGCAGAAAATACCGTTGCCAGCCGCCAGTTGACGCTGGATCTGCACGCGCATTGCCGCTTCGTTGTAGTCGCCTGCAGCGGTAAAAGGGGTGACGATGGCGGTCAGTACGCCGGTAATTTTTTTACTCATGGTGTCCTCGTAAAGTGTTAGCGATTCTGGGTCGGGAACAGCGTCAGGTAGACGTCTCGCACGTCATTGGCACTGACCGGGGCAGGCACATTTTTCATCAGACGCTGGACGTCCAGCGCGGCCTCAACCAGGTAAGGCAGGTGATCGGAACCAATGCCCAGTTCATCCAGGCTGGCAGGCAGCTTCAGCCGCTTCACCAGCGCGGAGAAGTAGTCGACCAACGCCAGTGATTTCTGTTCATCGCTCAGCGAAAGGTTGGCATCCGGCAGTAGGTCGTAGGCCTGGGCAAATTTGGTTACAGCGGCCGGGCGCACGAAGCGCATACAGGGTGCCAGCAGAATGGCGTTCGCCACGCCGTGAGGAATGTGATATTTGCCGCCCAGCGGGTAGGACATGGCATGAACCAGATGCGTACCGGCATGGGCAATCGCCGCGCCGCCGTAGTAAGACGCCCACAGCATATCCAGCCTTGCTACCAGATTTTCCGGTTCGGCCACGGCGGTTTCCAGGCTGGTAAACAGCTTTTTCAGGCCGATCAGCGCGTAGTTATCGCTGACCGGGTTGGAGACGGTGGCGGTAAAACATTCAATCAGATGGCAAAGCGCATCAATGCCGGTCGAGGAGGCGATATGCGCGGGCATGCTGGTGGTTAGTTCAGGTGCCAGCACGACATAATCCGGTAGCATCACCGGGGAGATGATGCCGACCTTGGTCTCTTTTTCAGGGATAGCTAATATGGCATTCGGCGTGGCTTCAGAGCCGGTGCCGGCAGTAGTGGGGATCAGTAACGACGCCGTGCGGTTCTGCGGTTTTTCACCGTTTAGCAACGCCGCAAGCGTCGGTGCATTTTCCACGCACAACACCGAAAGCAGCTTAGCCACGTCCAGCACGCTGCCGCCGCCCACACCAATGACTAAATCAATGCCCTGGATATCCAGCGTCGCCACAATGGCCGCCACATCATGCTGACTCGGCTCCGGCGGCACGCTGTCGATCATTTTTACCGTCGGCACGGTGTCGCAAATCTGCTTAATCAACGTCTGCACTAAAGGGATGCCGCCGATGTTCTTGTCAGTCACCAACAGGACGTGCTGTCGGTTCTTTAGCAGATAGCCAATATCATTGAGTGTCTGATAGCCACTGATTATTGTGCTGTTAATATTCATTGTCATACCTTGTCTCTGCCCTTGCTTTCCGCTAAGGGTGATTTTATTTCGTCATTTACTCGTCTGAGCCTCACGAGCAGTGCCTAATTTTATAGGACAAATTGATTTTGATTAATTTGATCTTGCTCACATATAATCAATCATGATTGAATATAATCATTATCAGCGAGAGCAATGGGCTTTCCCTCGCATTCAGGAGAAGAGATGACTCAGCGTCTGTGGAAGACACCCGTGCTGGTGGTCGCCGATGACTTTACCGGAGCCAACGATGCGGGAAGCGGGTTGGCGATAGCGGGTGCCAGGGTCAACGTGCTGTTTGCTGTTGAAGCGCAGGCTGAAGCGCACAGTGCCGATGTCTGGGTGATCAACACCGATAGCCGTGCCGCCAGTCCCGGGCTGGCTGCCGGCCGCACCAGAGCAGCCGTGGAGCGTTGGGCCGATATCGCCCGCGAGGGTTGGGTATTTAAGAAGATCGATTCCACCCTGCGCGGAAATCCTGGCGCCGAAATTGACGCGGCTTTTCGGGCAAGCGGCGCGGCCGTGGGGTTAGTGGTGCCTGCGGTGCCCAGGCTTGGACGAACCACACGGCAGGGAAGCTGCTATATCCATGGCGTGTTGCTGACTGACACCGAATATGCCAGCGATCCTAAAACGCCGCTGAATCAAGCGAGCGTGCAGGCAAGATTGCTGGAGCAAAGCACACTGGCCTGCGAAGAGATTGCTTTGCGGGACGTTCGCCAGCCCGATCTTCAGGCCGTGCTGGCCCGTGCCATTGCTCAGGGGCATCAGTTGCTGGTGGTTGATGCCGAGACCGATGAGGACCTGCAGCGCATTATGCAGGCTGCCTCACTGCTTGAACCGCGCCCGTTACTGGCGGGCGCCGCTGGACTGAGCGATGCGCTAAGCAGGCATCTGGCTGGCGTTCCTGTCGCACCTGCTGTTACGGGCATGGGGAATGCAGGCCCGGTTCTGGCGGTTGTCGGTTCGATGAGTGAAGTCGCCCAGCAGCAGCTTGAGCAGTTGCAAAAACATCATGTGCTGCAACTGATTGATGTCGATATTGAGGCGATTTTTACCGGCCACACGGATTTGACTGCCTTAAGGCAGATGGCGATTGAGGCGATGCGGGCGGGGCAGCACTGCATGATCCGCACCTGTCAGCAGTCCACTCAGCGGCAGGCGATTGCCGGACTGTGCCAGCGTTATAGCCTGAGTCGCCAGCAGTTGGGCGATACGATTTGCGGCTTTCTGGCGACATTAACGCGGCAAGTGCTCGATGAAGTGACGCCGGCAGGTCTGTATCTCTCGGGTGGCGATGTGGCGATTGCGGTGGCGCAGGGATTGGGCGCTGAAGGCTTCCAGATTCACGGACAGGTGGCGGGCTGCGTGCCTTACGGCCATCTGCTGAAAGTAAAAAATGACCTGCTGGTGCTTACCAAGGCCGGCGGCTTTGGTGATGACACCACCCTGGTAGAAGTTTTTCGTTTTATTGAGGAGAAGGCGAGTGAGTAAAATTATTGCGATTACCATGGGCGACCCGGCGGGTATTGGTCCGGAAATTATCATCAAATCACTGGCCGAAGGCGAGCTTTCCGGGGCACCCGCGGTGGTGATCGGCTGTGCCAGTACGCTGCGCCGCATTATGGCGATGGGCATTACGCCCCAGGCGGAGCTGCGGGTGCTGGATAAGGTCGCCGATGCGCACTTTGCGCCGGGCATCATCAATGTTATCGACGAACCGCTTGCCGATCCGGATGCGTTGCAAGCCGGGGTGGTGCAGGTTGCCGCAGGCGATCTGGCTTATCGTTGTGTGAAGCGAGCCACCGAGCTGGCGATGGCCGGTGAAGTGCAGGCCATTGCTACCGCGCCGTTGAATAAAGAGGCGTTGCATTCAGCCGGGCATCTTTATCCCGGGCACACCGAACTGCTGGCTAAGCTAACCGACACCAAAGATTATGGCATGGTGCTGTTCACCGACCGTTTGAAGGTGATTCATGTCACCACCCATATTGCGCTGCGCAAGTTCCTCGACACGCTGAACCGTGACCGCGTGGAAACGGTGATTACCATGGCGGATACCTTCCTTAAGCGTGTTGGCTTTGAGAATCCGCGTATTGCAGTGGCGGGCGTCAACCCGCACGCCGGGGAAAATGGTCTGTTTGGCGATGAAGAGATCACCCTGGTCGGCCCTGCGGTTGAGGCGATGAAGGCCAAAGGCCTGACGGTAACCGGGCCTTGCCCGCCGGACACGGTTTTCCTGCAATGCTACGAAGGCCAGTACGATATCGTGGTAGCGATGTATCATGACCAGGGGCACATTCCGCTGAAGCTTTTGGGCTTCTATGATGGTGTAAATATCACCGCCGGGCTGCCGTTTATCAGGACCTCGGCTGACCATGGAACGGCATTTGATATTGCCTGGACAGGTAAAGCGAAGTCTGAGAGCATGGCGATCTCCATCCAGTTAGCGATGCAGCTCGCATAAGGACATATGAAGGGACAAAGCCGCCTCGATCAGATTATGGACTATCTGAAAAGCCATAATCTGGTGACTGTCGATCAACTGGTGGCGGCTATTTCCACGTCGCCAGCCACGATCCGACGGGATTTAATCAAGCTCGACCAGGAAGGCGTGATTAGCCGCACGCACGGCGGTGTCACCCTGAACCGCTTCATCCCCGCTCAGCCGACCACGCTGGAAAAAATGCAGCGTAATCTGGTCGAAAAGCAGGCCATTGCGCAGGCGGCGGCCAGCCTGGTGAAGTCCGGTGATTCAGTGGTACTGGACGCCGGTACCACCATGTTGGAGCTGGCGCGTCACCTGACGCACCTGCAACTGCGGGTGATCACCTCAGATTTGCATATCGCGCTGTTTCTCTCAGAATTTAAGCAGATTGAAGTGACCATTATCGGCGGGCGGATCGACGACTCCAGCCAGTCTTGCGTTGGCGACCACGGCCGCAGATTATTGAAAAACATCTATCCGGACGTGGCGTTCGTCAGCTGTAATTCATGGAGTATGGAAAAAGGCATTACCACGCCAACGGAAGAGAAAGCCGGACTAAAAGAGGATCTGCTGGGCAATGCGCGCCGTCGTGTGCTGCTGGCAGACAGCAGTAAGTACGGGTCATGGTCATTGTTCTGCGTATCACCGTTGCAAAACCTCACCGACATCATCACCGATTCCCATCTCAGTGAAGAAGGGCAGAGCGCGCTGCGCGATCAGGCGTTCACCCTGACCCTGACCAGCGCCTGACGCCAAAAAAAACGGGCGGCCCTGAGGCCACCCGCTTCTTAACGCCATAACCCTTACAGCGATTTTGATCCCACGGCCGGAATATTGCGCCCGTAGTAAATTTCACGCATCTCTTTCCACAGCAGATCGGTAATACGCTTGTGCTCTTGCGGGCTCAGGTCTTCCGGTCGGGTGTTAAACAGATAGTGTTTCAAATCAAACTCTTTCAGCAGCATCTTGGTATGGAAGATGTTCTCCTGATAGACGTTCACATCCAGCATGTCGTACATCGATTTCATGTCTTCAGACATAAAGTTCTGAATCGAATTGATCTGGTGATCGATGTAGTGCTTCAGGCCATTCACATCGCGGGTAAAGCCGCGCACGCGATAGTCGATGGTGACAATGTCGGATTCCAGCTGGTGAATTAAGTAGTTCAACGCCTTCAGCGGCGAAATCACCCCACAGGTGGAGACTTCAATATCCGCGCGGAAGGTGCAGAGTCCGCCTTCCGGGTGGCTCTCCGGGTAGGTGTGCACGCAGATATGGCTCTTATCCAGATGCGCCACCACCGAGTTAGGTAACGGGCCCGGATGTTCCGAGGTATCAATATCTTTCGGGTCGATCGGCTCTTCGCTGACCAAAATGGTCACGCTGGCCCCTTGAGGCTCGTAGTCCTGGCGCGCGATATTCAGCACGTTTGCGCCAATAATCGAACAGGTCTCGCTGAGGATCTCCGTCAGGCGGTTGGCGTTGTACTGCTCATCAATGTACGCAATGTATCCGTCACGCTCAGCATCTGTGTTGGCGTAACAGATATCGTAGATACAAAAACTCAGGCTCTTTGTCAGGTTATTGAAGCCGTGTAGTTTAAGCTTTTGCAATTTCGTTCACCCCCTTAAACGCCCGGCTGGTCGGCCAGCGCATTCAACAAATATTGTGGCAGGGCAAAGCTGCCCGTGTGGATCGCCGGATTATAGTAGCGACAGGTCAGGTTTGCCGCGGTAAAACGGGCCTGAAGCGTGGCGCTGTCAAGCTGGCGCAGCGCGGGATTGTTGCTGGCCCAGGCGAACGTCATAATGCCACCGTAATAGGTTGGGATCGCCGCCTGATAGAAGCTGACGTCGCTAAAGTAGTGGCTCAGTTTGCGGTGACTGTTAACCGCTTCCTCCTGCTGCAGGAAGCAAACGCCATTCTGCGCCACGAAGATGCCATTTTCATTAAGGCAACGCTGGCAACCTTCGTAAAATTCTGAGGTGAACAGGCTTTCTCCCGGACCGATCGGGTCGGTACAGTCAGAAATGATCACATCAAACTTTTCGCTGCACTGAGCGACAAAGTTCACGCCATCGTCAATCACCAGCTTAAAACGCGGATCGTCGTACGCACCGGCGCTGTGATTTGGCAGATACTGCTGGCAGAACGTCACCACGCCCGCATCGATCTCCACCATGGTGATCTGTTCGATATTTTTATGACGGCTGACTTCACGCAGCATGGCGCCATCGCCACCGCCAATAATCAATACGCGTTTTGCTGCGCCATGCGCGAGAAGGGGAACGTGGGTCATCATCTCGTGATAAATGAACTCATCGCGCTCGGTCGTTTGTACCACACCGTCCAGCGCCATAACGCGACCTAACGCGGCATTCTCAAAGATGACTAAATCCTGATGACCGGTCTGTTCACGGTACAGGATCTTATCGACAGAAAAGTACTGTCCAAACCCGGTATGAAGCGTTTCATACCACATTTCTTTTTCGGCCATGCTGGGATTCTCCTCATAACAGCCACGAAAAATGGGCGCGACATAATAGCTAACTCTGACCGTGGTTGCACGGTCAAATTATCAGCAAGAATTGGAAAAAGGGAGGGGATTATTTCACGTACGCGAGCAGGCTCAGGGAGTCACGTGCCAGGGATTTGCACTTCATGTCGTTCGGAACGGCGATACCGCTCAAATCACGATAACTGTCTTCGCCCAGCGCTTTCATATTAAAGCTGCTGTAATTGGCTAAATCCCAGCGGTTCTGCTGGGCAAAGAACACCAGCGCCCGGCGAATTTGCCCGTCCGGCAGATCCTGATATCCGCAGTCATTTTTCAAATAGACAAACACAGCCGTTAAATCGGCTAAATCTTCCGCTTCAGATTCGCTCAGTGCGAAACTGGTCGACGAGAAGCCAAAGAGACTCAGTAACAACAGAGCCTTGATGCTTTTCTTCATAATTGATCTCAATCGATTGCAATAGTCTGACGTTAGCACAGTTATTCGCAGGCTTCAGACAATTTTGCGGCAGAAAACTCCGGATCCGGCTATTTTACTGGCCCTGGGGTGGCAAAGCTTGACCTTCCCGGTAGGGAAGGGTTTATGCTTCCCAACAAGAATTTTCTGCCAGGGCGAACTGAATCAATGCAACGTCGTGATTTTATTAAGCTAACCGCGGCAATGGGCGCGGCCAGTGCCTTACCATTATGGAGCCGCAGCGCCATGGCGGCTGAACGCCGTCCTGAATTGCCGATCCCGGCGCTGTTAACGCCCGATCCGCGCGGCGTGATGAATATTACGGCGAAGACCGGTTCTAAGGTCTGGCAGGGAAAAACCGTGCCAACCTGGGGTTATAACGGCGATCTGCTCGGTCCGGCGATCCAGCTGGAACGCGGCAAGCCGGTGACCATCAACGTGCGTAACCAGTTGCCGGAAGCGACCACCGTTCACTGGCACGGTCTGGACATCCCCGGTTCCGTGGATGGCGGCCCGCAGGCGCAGATCGCACCGGGACAAACCCGGACCGTCAGCTTCACGCCTGACCAGCGCTCTGCCACCTGCTGGTTCCACCCTCATCTGCATGGCAGAACCGGTTATCAGGTCGCTCAGGGGCTGGCTGGGCTGGTGATTGTGAAAGACATCGCTGGCGAGAAGCTGCTGCTGCCAAAAATCTGGGGCGTGGATGATATTCCGCTGATCCTGCAAGACAAACGATTAAGCAGCGACGGCAGTAAAATCGATTATCAGCTGGATATCATGAGCGCGGCGGTGGGCTGGTTTGGCGATACTATGCTGACCAATGGCGCCATTTACCCTCAGCACGCCGTGCCGCGCGGCTGGTTACGTCTGCGCGTGCTGAACGGCTGTAATGCGCGCACGCTGAACCTGACCGCCTGCGATCGTCGTTCGTTGTACGTTATCGCCAGCGATGGCGGATTGCTGGCCGAGCCGGTTGAGCTGACAGAGCTGCCGATGATGCCGGGTGAACGCTTTGAAATCATGGTTGATACCCGCGATGGCAAAGAGTTCGATCTGCAAACGCTTCCCGTGCGGCAGATGGGCATGTCGCTGGCACCGTTTAACCAGCCGTTGCCGATACTGCACATTGTGCCGCTACAAATTATGGCCAGCGGTACGCTGCCGGACAGCCTGGTCGAGATGCCGGCTTTACCTTCCACTGAAGGGATTGCTGAACGACAGCTTAAACTGACCATGGATCCGGAGCTCGATCGCCGTGGCATGCTCGCCCTGATGGAGAAATATGGCCATGCGGCCATGGCCGGCATGAGCGGCGATGCACACGATAACGACAGGGATGATGCGGGCATGGCCGGCATGGATCACAGCAAAATGGCCGGGATGGAACAGGAGCCTGTGGCCGGCACCGACCACAGCAAGATGGCGGGCATGGATAATGGCGCGATGCCCGGTATGGATCACGGCGGCGATAAGGCTGCCCGTGATTTCCACAGCGGCAACCGAATCAATGGAAAAGCCTTTGATATGAACACGCCGTCCTTTGACGTGAAGCGTGGTGTTGTCGAGAAGTGGACGATTTCGGGTGAAGGTGACGAGATGCTGCACCCGTTCCATATTCATGGCACCCAGTTCCGTATCCTGTCAGAAAATGGCAAACCTCCGGCAGCGCATCGCAGCGGCTGGAAGGATATTGTCAGGGTTGAGGGCTGGCGCAGCGAAGTGTTGGTGCGTTTTGACAACCTGGCGGCGAAAGATCAGGCCTATATGGCGCACTGTCATCTGCTGGAACATGAAGATACCGGCATGATGCTCGGCTTTACGGTGAGCGAGTAACGCCCGTAAAATCCCTCACCCGTGGAACAGTGACGCCTTCCACGGGTGAATTTCCTGCCTGACTTGCCCGCACGCCTTCTGTGAATAATCTGAATTTGGCTTAAGTTATTTGCGATTGGAAAATAAGACCAGCATTTATTTAATGAGATTTAACCGAGTCGACCTGAATATTACATGGTATTAGTTCTTATTTTAACCTGCTGTAAGATCTGTTTTTTCCTGCCTTAGCTGTTTTCTGAAATTAAAATCCCAGCCCGGCTGAACTCTGTTATTGGCTGGTCTTGGTGATATTAAGCGAAAATATGCCTGCCCGTAGCAGTGTTGGAACGTTAATGCTTTCTTGACTGATATTCATTGCGGCAATAAGTTGAAATAACTTCCCCTTACACAAAGCTGACACTCTGATGAATGCGCATGACCTGGTGAAAGAAAAAGTAACTTATACGGCAGATGGCAATCTTAATGCCGATATTCATATTCTGTTTACCACGGATAAACGCTATCTGACGTATTGTGGCGTTTGTATTTTTTCAATCATTGATAAAAATCCGGCACTGAATATTACCTTCCACCTGTTCACCGATGAGTATAACGACCTTTTCCCGGCGTCGTTCTTTACCCGTTATCCCAATGTCAGCGTGGTGGTGTATCTGCTGAATAATGCGGTATTCGATGGACTGCAGGTGTATGATTTCTATCCCAAATCAATCTACTACCGCATAGTGGCCTCCAACATCCTGCATGAGCAGGTGAGCCAACTGCTGTACCTCGACTGCGATATCGTCTGTGATGGCAACATTGCTCCGTTATTAGCCATCGACATGGCGGACTACACCATCGCTGCCGTGCAGGATAAGGGAATGAACAGCGACTATTTGACCTATCTGGGGTTAAGCAAAGAGAAAAAATACTTCAATTCTGGCGTGATGTTAATTAACACGCAGGCCTGGGTTGATCATGATGTGACGACGGAATTCTTCGTTAAAATCAAAGATAAAAAATACACTTTCCCGGATCAGGATTGCCTGAATATCATCCTGGATAATGAAGTGTATTTTATAGAGCCAGAATTTAACTTTATTCCTAAAAATAAAAGCACCAATAAAGCGCCGGTGTTTATTCATTATGCCGGGCAGACTAAACCCTGGAGCGTTTCCATCGATGAGTCGGGTTATAATAAAAAATACATTGATATGTATAACCGCTCACCGTGGAAAGACGTCCCGCTGGAGTTGCCGAAAAAAGCCTTTGAATCCTATCACTACGCGAAAAAGCTGCTGATGAAGAAACGTCTGATTCAGGCAGCGTATTGGCTGACCGTCTCGACGTTTCAATTCACCGCCAAAAAATTGCGCAGCAAGGCCGCAGGTTAAAGGGCTGACAGCGCGATCTTGAGATCCTCAATCAGGTCATCTTTGTTTTCGATGCCGATTGAGACCCGCACGGTTGCCTCGCTGATGCCAATTCTTGCCCGGACATCAGCAGGGACGCCGGAGTGGGTGGTGCTGGCCGGATGGCTGGCCAGTGATTCTGTACCGCCCAGGCTGACCGCCAGTTTAAACAGCTGCAGCGTATTCAGCAGCTTAAACGCGGCGGGCTGTCCGCCAACCACATCAAAGGAGAAGGTCGAGCCTGCGCCGCTGCATTGCTTGCTGAATGTCTTGCCCGCCGGTGAATCCGGCTCAAGGAACGACAGTGAATGCAGCTTGGCGATTTTCTCGTGCCCGCGCAGGAAGCCCGCAACGGCGACGGCATTGTCATTGGCCCGCTCCATTCGTAACGCCAGCGTTTCCAGCGAACGGCCAATCATCCAGCTGGAATGCGGATCAAGCTGGGTGCCAATCGCGCTTCGTAGCGCTTTAATCTGCCTGACCAGCGCTTTGCTGCCCATCACCGCACCGGCAATCAAATCTGAATGGCCGCCAACATACTTGGTCAGCGAATAGAGCGACAGATCCGCGCCGTGCTCAATAGGGCGCTGGAAAACCGGGCCGAGCAGGGTGTTATCGCAGGCAATGATTGGGCGATGCTGCTGCTGCTGCTCAATGGCGTCGGCCACCCGTTTAATCAGGGCGATATCCACCAGACTGTTGGTCGGGTTGGCCGGTGATTCAATCAGGATCACCGACACGCGGCCCAGCTTCATCGCGTCTTCAGCGGCGGCCTGTACGATCGCCTCATCTAACCCATCAGAAAACCCTACCGCCGCCACTTTCAGCTTGCTGAAGGTTTTGCTTAACAGCGTCTCGGTGCCGCCGTACAGCGGCTGAGAATGGAGGATCGCATCGCCAGGTTCGACCAATGCCAGCAGCGTGGTGGAGATGGCGGACATGCCGGAGGAAAAGAGTGCAGCGCTCTCGGTGCGTTCATATATTGCCAGCCGGTCTTCAACAATCTCACTGTTAGGGTGATTAAAACGTGAATAGACCAGACCATTGGCGCCGCCCGCCGGTGGCTCTTTGCGTCCCGAGACGTAATCAAAGAAATCCCGGCCTTCTTCTGCGGTATTAAAGACGAAGGTTGAGGTAAGAAACACCGGCGGTTTGACCGCGCCTTCAGACAGCGCCGGATCGTAGCCATAATTAAGCATTTGGGTTTCGGGCTGAAGCTCACGACTGCCAATATGGGTCTTCTTAGAATGGGGAGAGGCCATGCAAACTCCTGCCGCTGAGGCATGCTGAGGGGGTTAAAGTGAGCATACGTTATCATGGGCCCAATCGCGCTGATAAATGAATTATCGTTCTATGGTTAAAACCTTTTGCATGATTAAATATGGCTTTCCCGACAGATAGAAGTCTATACGTCTGCGGCGAATTCCGCTGCGCGGTTTGCGCAACAACGGGAAAACGACGGCGGATCTGTGATAGACTTCGCTGCTTCCCTTAAGCCATCAAGAACGACAAAAGTTATGAAACATACCGTAGAAGTGATGATCCCCGAAGACGAGATCGCGAAACGCATTGCCGAGCTCGGCCAGCAGATTACCGAGCAGTATAAAGACAGTGGCAGCGACATGGTGCTGGTGGGCCTGTTGCGCGGCTCCTTTATGTTTATGGCCGATCTGTGCCGTAAAATTGAGGTGTCCCATGAAGTCGATTTTATGACGGCATCCAGCTACGGCAGCGGCATGTCCAGCACCCGCGACGTGCGCATCCTGAAAGATCTGGATGAAGATATTCGCGGCAAGGACGTGCTGATCGTTGAAGACATCATCGATTCCGGCAATACGCTGAGCAAAGTGCGTGAGATCCTCAGCCTGCGTCAGCCAAAATCTCTGGCCATTTGTACGCTGCTGGATAAGCCCGATCGCCGTGAAGTGGAGGTGCCGGTTGAATACGTCGGCTTCACCATTCCTGACGAGTTCGTGGTGGGATACGGCATTGATTATGCCCAACGTTATCGTCATCTGCCGTACGTCGGCAAAGTGGTGATGCTGGAAGAGTAATTACGCAGGCAGGGTTACAGCACAAACGACTAAGGCCGGTTTTTCCGGCCTGATATAAGATGCGAACCCGTTAATCCGGGCTTTGCACGTCGTTCAGCAAGTTGGCGATACCATGGCGGTAACGTTGCTCAAGGATTTCACGGTTTGTGGCAGCCACTTCCAGATCGCGCAGATAGCCGTCCTGAATACCGTAAACCCAACCGTGGATAGTCACATTCTGACCGCGTTTCCACGCAGACTGCATCACGGTGGAATGACCCAGGTTATACACCTGCTCAATCACGTTGATTTCACACAGTTTGTCAAAGCGTTTTTCCGGCGGCAGTTCACCCAGTATCGCGCTATGCTTGTACCACAAATCACGGATATGCAGCAGCCAGTTGTTGATCAGACCCAGTTCTGGATTCTCAACCGCCGCCTGGACACCGCCGCAGCCATAGTGACCGCAGATGATGATGTGTTCCACTTCTAACACTTCAACGGCGTACTGCACCACGGACAGACAGTTCAGGTCCGTGTGAATGACCAGGTTGGCCACGTTGCGATGAACAAACAGTTCGCCCGGCTCCAGGCCGGTCAGGCGCTCGGCGGGAACGCGGCTGTCAGAGCAGCCAATCCACAGAAAACGCGGCTTCTGCGCCAGTGAGAGACGCTCGAAGAAGCCTGGGTCTTCCTCTTTGAGCAGCTTGGACCACTCGCGGTTGTTGCTGATAAGGGTATCAATATCTTTCATGTTAGTGTCGACCAATACTCGAAATGCGTTGCAATAATATAGGCCAACGCGGCGTGATTTAAAACGGCAAACAAGAAAACCACACAAAACAGGGCACTCTTTTACCTATGACTTATGCACTGGAACTTGAAAAACTGACCAAAACCTATGCAGGCGGCGTTCAGGCCCTCAAGGGAATTGATCTCAATGTAGAAGCCGGTGACTTCTATGCGCTGCTGGGTCCGAACGGAGCCGGCAAGTCCACCACGATTGGCATTATCAGCTCGCTGGTTAACAAAACGGCCGGTAAGGTGCGCGTCTTTGGTTATGACCTGCAGCAGGATGTGGTCAATGCCAAACGCCAGCTGGGCCTGGTGCCACAGGAGTTCAACTTCAACCAGTTTGAGACCGTGATGCAAATCGTGGTCAGCCAGGCTGGTCTGTACGGCGTGGAAAAGCCGGAAGCGCTGAAGCGTGCTGAAAAATACCTGAAGCAGCTCGATCTGTGGGAGAAGCGCAACGAGCGTGCGCGCATGCTCTCCGGCGGCATGAAGCGTCGTCTGATGATTGCCCGTGCCCTGATGCACGAGCCAAAACTGCTGATCCTTGATGAACCGACCGCCGGTGTCGACATTGAGCTGCGTCGTTCGATGTGGACCTTCCTGCAGGATTTGAATGCCAAAGGCACCACCATCATCCTCACCACCCACTATCTGGAAGAAGCTGAAATGCTGTGCCGCAATATCGGCATCATTCAGCGCGGTGAGCTGGTGGAAAACACCTCGATGAAAGGGCTGTTGTCGAAGCTGAAATCCGAAACCTTCATCCTCGATTTGGCGGCGAAAAGTCCGTTGCCACAACTGGAAGGTTTCCAGTATCGCCTGACGGACACCTCGACGCTGGAAGTGGAAGTGCTTCGCGAGCAGGGCTTGAACAGCGTGTTCAGCCAGCTCAGCCATCAGGGCGTGCAGGTATTAAGTATGCGCAACAAGGCTAACCGTCTTGAGGAGCTGTTTGTCGACCTGGTCAACGGTCGCAAAGGAGAGAAATCATGACACACCTTTATTGGGTCGCTCTGAAGAGCATCTGGGGCAAAGAAGTTAACCGCTTTGCCCGTATCTGGATCCAGACGCTGGTGCCGCCAGTGATCACCATGACGCTGTATTTCATCATCTTCGGTAACTTAATCGGTTCCCGTATCGGTGAGATGCACGGCTTCAGCTATATGCAGTTTATTGTGCCGGGCCTGATCATGATGGCGGTAATCACCAACGCCTATGCCAACGTGGCGTCGTCGTTCTTTAGTGCCAAATTCCAGCGCAATATTGAAGAGCTGCTGGTGGCACCGGTGCCGACTCACGTCATCATCGCCGGCTATGTTGGCGGCGGCGTTGCACGCGGTATCTGCGTGGGCGTGCTGGTCACGGCTATTTCGCTGTTCTTCGTGCCGTTCCAGGTTCACTCGTGGCTGATGGTGGCGGTGACGCTGCTGCTGACCGCGATCCTGTTCTCGCTGGCAGGTCTGCTGAATGCGGTGTTTGCCCGGACGTTTGACGATATCAGCCTGATCCCTACCTTCGTGCTGACCCCGCTGACCTACCTGGGCGGCGTGTTTTATTCGCTAACTTTACTACCACCGGTTTGGCAGATGATTTCCAAATTGAACCCGATTGTTTACATGATCAGCGGCTTCCGTTTTGGTTTCCTGGGCATTTCTGACGTGCCGGTGGTGTTCACTTTAGCGGTGCTGCTTGCCTTTATTGCGGTGTTCTATTTGCTGGTTTGGGTACTGATCCAACGTGGCAGAGGCCTGCGCACCTGATGTATTTCAGGATCTCTTCCCGTCGGGGAGAGATCCTGAATTCTTCCCCCTTGTGACTACCCATTGTCTTTATTGATAATCTTCTCTTTCTCCCGCTGCCTGTCGATCGGATTCACCTCCGCGTTATCACATAATTTTAATTAATCTAAGTCCATTATTTATTCAAGTCATTATGAAGAACCATTAATGATTATTGCGCTAATAAAGCAACCTCCTTCCTCCAGTAATAAATACAGGCAATAACTTTATAAATACCGTTACGGTACTTTAAGCATATTCTCATTTTACCCTTAGATCTGTTTCAGGCTGTTTTCTCAAATGTCAGTTTATGTATACTAGCGTTTCACAATCAACGCCTGACGTTTCTTATGGCCAAAATATGATTCGCCATCAGGCAGGCTTGTTATTGCTATTACAATAATAACTATTGGCACGGGATAAATATGAACAGACTAACATGGGTTGATAACCTGCGTGGGATGAGTGTGCTTGCCGTTATTTTTCTACATAGCACTATCGCCGTAAATGGCGATGCCGGGCACCTTACCATCGTAACGAACACCGTTAACCATCTGCTGGAGCCCGTCAGACTGGGCCTGATGTTTTTTGTCTCAGGGCTGTTTGTGGACAGTGGATTGAAGAAAGGCTTTGATAGCTTTGCGAAAAATAAGGTCAAAAGCATTCTTTACCCGTTTATCGTCTGGGTGGCGATTTATGGCGGGCTGAAACTCCTGTTTAACTCGGTCTCCAATAAACCACAGTCGCCCATGAATATCCTGCTTTCGCATTTGACCGGCGGCGGCGATATTACCTGGTTTCTGCATTCGTTATTCATTTTCTTCATGATCATTCCCTTAGTGCGGCGCGTTCCATTTTATATTGTCATTCCGGTGTCGCTGTTTATCAGTTATATCCTGCCAGAAATCCCCACAGACAGCGTATTTTCTGGCTTTGATAACAGCCACGTTAATCGAATGTTTTACCTGTTCCCGTTCTTTTTCCTCGGGGATATGCTGGTACGTAAGCAGGTCGATATTCCCACCGTCATCAGCAAAAAATCCATTTTATTACCTTCACTGTTATGTTTTATCGCGCTCTCTTCGATGAATCTGTTGATTGAGGAAGGCATTTCCTGGCAGCTGCTGGCGCCACTGGCCCTGTGCTCGATCCCGATCTTTATCTTCCTGGCGCTGCACACCAACGTGAAGCTGGTGCATTTTGTTGGCGTTAACTCGATAGTCTTTTACCTGTCGCACTATCTGGCCGTGCAGGTGTTTGCCAAAGCGGTGAAAATCAACAGCAGCAATATCCTGATCAGCGATCTGAAATTTATCGCGGCTTTCCTCTCCGCACTGCTGCTGCCGCTGGCTATCTGCTGGATACGCAAGCACGGGATGCTGAACTTCTTGTTCACCCTGAAGAAAAAGCCCAAGGTCACCGCCACGCTGGTGCATTAAGACCAAGCTATTCAGATTAGCAGGCAATAAAAAAGGGCCGACCGCGGTCGGCCCTTTGCACGTTCGGACGGGGTAGGGGATCAGGCAACCTGAACCGGAACCGCTTTCGCCAGACGCTTCATGACGTTTGCGCCTTCAAAATAGGCCACTTTCGGCTGCCATTCGCGTGCCTCTGCATCCGGCATATCCACATAAGAGCAGATAATCAAAATATCCCCTTCACAGGCACAACGCGCTGCGGCACCGTTAACAGAGATAATCTTTGAGCCGCGCTCAGCCGCAATGGCATAGGTCGAGAAACGCTGGCCGTTAGTCACGTTGTAAATGTCGATCGCTTCGTATTGCAGAATGCCGGAAGCGTCGAGGAAATCCTGATCGATGGCACAGGAGCCTTCATAATTCAGATCCGCCTGAGTGACGGTCACCCGGTGAAGCTTGCCCTGCAGCATAGTACGGTTCATAACCTTGTTACCTTTCTCGGAAATCACAAAAACGAACGCCAGGAACCCCTGAGCGCCAGTGACTGTTACTGCGTCAGATCGACCTGTTGATTGTCAATCAGACGCGCTTTACCTAACCAGGCGGCCATCAGGATCACCGCGCGCTGGCTGTCGACATTCAGCGGCAGCAGCGTATCGGCATCGCAAATCGCCAGTCCATCAGCCCGTAAGCCTTTTTCTGCCAGCGCCTCTTCCGCGGCGGCAATGATCTCTTCGATATGCCGCTCACCGTTGGACAGCCGCTCGGCCATGCTGTTCATCACTTTGCTGACCACCGGGGCGATTTTACGCTCATCCGCGGTCAGATAGCCGTTCCGTGAACTGAGCGCCAGACCATCTTTGGCTCTGACCGTCGGCACACCGATGATATCGATGTCGTAGCCCATATCCGCCACCATCTTGCGGATTAACGCCAGCTGCTGGTAATCCTTCTCGCCGAACAGCGCCATATCGGGCTGCACCAGGTTGAAAAGCTTACTGACAATGGTCGACACGCCACGGAAATGGCCGGGACGGCTGGCGCCTTCCAGCAGCGTTGAAAGGCCTGGTACATCGACAAAGGTCTGATCGCTCAGTCCCTTTGGATAGACTTCGCCCGGTGCCGGGGAGAAGACCAAATCGACTTTGCGGCGGTTCAGCTTCTCGCAGTCTTCCTGCAAGGTGCGCGGATAGCGGGCCAAATCGTCCGGACGTTCAAACTGCATCGGGTTAACAAAGATCGAGACAACCACAATGTCTGCCTGCTCGCGCGCTTCATCGACCAGCGTCATATGACCGTCATGCAGGTTGCCCATGGTCGGCACCAGCGCGATGCGCTTACCGTCCTGCCGCCAGCGCCGGATTTCACGGCGCAGCATCGGCAAGGTTTCAATAATCAGCACAGATCGTCTCCTGTGTTAGTGAAAGCTGTGTTCTTCGGCAGGGTAAGTACCCGTTTCGACGTCCGCAACATACTGCCTGATGGCGGCGCGGATATCGCCGGTTTCCGCGAGGAAATTTTTAGCAAACTTGGGAATGTGGCCACCAGTAATGCCAAAGGCGTCATGCATCACCAGGATTTGACCATCGGTGACGTTGCCGGCACCAATGCCGATCACCGGGATGCTCAGCGCGTCGGTGATGCGCTGCGCCAGCGCCACCGGCACACACTCCAGCACCAGCAGCTGCGCACCGGCTGCTTCCAGCGCCAGCGCATCGGCCAGCAGGGCATCGGCCGCCTCGCTTTCGCGTCCCTGAACCTTATAGCCACCAAAGATATTCACTGACTGTGGCGTAAGGCCGAGATGTCCGCAAACCGGCACGGCACGTTCGGTTAACTGCCTGACCGTCTCTGCCAGCCATTTTCCGCCTTCCAGCTTGACCATGTTGGCCCCGGCGCGCATCAGCTGTGCGGCGCTGTCAAAGGTTTGCTCAGGCGTGGCATAGGTCATAAACGGCAGGTCGGAGAGCAGCAACGCAGCAGGCGCACCGCGGCGCACGGCCTGAGTATGGTAAACGATGTCGGCAAGGGTCACCGGCAGCGTTGAATCATGTCCCTGAACCACCATGCCCAGCGAATCGCCCACCAACATGACCTGCAGGCCTTCATCGGCGAACAGTCGGGCAAAGCTGAAATCATAGGCAGTAATGGAGGCAAACTTGCGTCCGCTCTTTTTCCACTGGCGAAGGGTAGAGACCGTGGTCGGTTTCATCGCAACCTCTGTAAGCGTGTTCTGGTGGGCGTATCTTAATGGAAGGGAAGGGGGTTTGCACTACCAGCGCTGAATGGCGCTCGCATCCAGTTTAGCCAGCATGCGTTCGGCGGCGGTTCCATCCGGGAAGGTCAGATTGGGGGCGATCTCAAGCAGGGGAACCAGCATAAAGGCGCGATTGGCAATATCGTAATGCGGCACGGTCAGACGGGGGGTATTCAGCGTCAGGTCGCCAAACAGCATGATGTCCAGGTCCAGCGTGCGCGGTCCCCAGCGTTCATCTTTGCGCACGCGTCCCTGTTCCAGCTCAATACGCTGGGTGTGATCGAGCAAGGCTTCCGGCGACAGTGAAGTGTTCAGCAAAACGGCGGCATTAAGGTAGTCAGGCTGGTCGGGTGGACCATAAGGTGGCGTGCGGTAGAAAGCGGAGGTGACAACCAGCGTGGTGTGGGGGATAGCAGCCAATGCATCAAGTGCAGCCTGCACCTGATGCATTGGATCGGCAAGATTACTGCCCAGCGCTAAGTAGACGCGCATCATGCGTTGCTGTTGTTACCGTCACGACGCGGGCCAGGCACGCGCTTGCGCGGACGACGGGTGCGGCGACGTGGCACCGGATCGTCACCCAGGGTATTCAGCATGGTTTTCTGCTGCGGCGGCGCGGAAACCTGGAAATCGTTCCACCAGGCGGTCAGCTTCAGCAGTTCCTGATTGTTTTCCACTTCAGCACGCAGCGCCAGCAGGTCATAGGCGGCACGGAACTTAGGATGCTCCATCAGCTTCCAGGCGCGTTTGCCGTGACGACGGGACAGACGCAGCTGCAGCTGCCAGATATCACGAACCAGCGTGGTGATGCGCTTTGGAATTGCCAGCGAACGGCAGGCTTCATCCAGCACGTCATTCATCGCCAGCGCGAAGGCATCGTAGTAGGCCAGGCCGCTTTCCTGAGCAATCTTCTGGGCCGCTTCTAATTGCGGATACCAGAACATGGCGGAGAACAGGAATGCCGGGTTAACGCGCATCTGATTGTGAATACGGTGATCGGTGTTTTTCAGCACCTGCACAATCATCCGCTCCATATTGCTGTCGCCCTTTTCCGTAAAGTAACGGGTAATGGTCGGGAACAGTGGCTGGAACAGCTGGTATTCACGCAGTTGCAGATAGGTGCTGTAGCCGTAACCCGCCTGCAGCAGCTTGAGGGTTTCTTCAAACAGACGGGCCGGCGGAATGTCATGCAGCAGCGTCGCCAGACGGGGGATCGGCTCGGCGGTTTCAGCGGCAACCGACATATCAAGCTTGGCGGCGAAACGCACCACGCGCAGCATCCGCACCGGATCTTCACGGTAGCGGGTTTCAGGATCGCCAATCAGACGGACAATGCCCTGCTGCAGGTCGTTCAGGCCACCAACATAGTCACGGACTGAGAAGTCAGAGACGCTGTAATAAAGGCTGTTGATGGTTAAGTCACGGCGCTGAGCATCGTCTTCGATAGTGCCGAAAATGTTGTCGCGCAGCAGCATGCCGTTCTGGCCGCGCTGAGAGGTGTTGCGATCTTCAGCGACCTGCTCGGCTTCGTGATGACCACGGAAGGTCGCCACTTCGATAATTTCCGGGCCAAACATCACGTGGGCCAGGCGGAAACGACGGCCAACCAGACGGCAGTTGCGGAACAGTTTACGCATCTGATCCGGCGTGGCGTTGGTGGTGACATCGAAATCTTTCGGTTTTTTACCCAGCAATAAGTCGCGGACGCCGCCACCGACCAGATAGGCTTCGTACCCTGCTTTATTCAGGCGATACAAGACCTTGAGGGCATTTTCACTGATGTCTTTGCGCGAAATAGTATGACGATCGCGAGGGATCACGGTCATCTGATGCACTACACCGACCTCAGCAGCTGGCGCTTCGTCTTCGCGACTCAAAACTTTTCGGCAAAAATTAGCAACTCGGGTAAAAATGGGACACCTCGATAGTGACATTAAAATCTGGGCGATAAAAAACAGCGGCTAATCATAGCTCAGAGAAGCGCATTTGAGAATGCTCATCTGACATCCCGGACATCTTCCCGATAGTAACCGGGTTTTTGTCAGGTCTGCGCACGATTATAAACAGCGTTTTCTGAGGGGATCTTAGCCACATTCCAGTGAACAATTGCCTGCTGCAACGTCGCTGACAGAGGCAGATCCTGCCAGCCTTCACTGACCGGCTGGCCCAGAAAACGTAATGCCTGGACCACCGCCGGGCGCGCATCACCCGTGGGCAGCGGCGTGGCGTAATTCTGTTTCGACAACTTATTGCCATCCGCACCGATGGCCAGCGGCAGGTGCAGATAGTCAGGCACCTGCCAGCCAAACTGCTGATACAGGGCAATCTGTCTGACCGTCGGGTCAATCAAATCGGCTCCACGGACCACGTGAGTAATGCCCTGGAAATGATCGTCGACCACCACCGCCAGGTTATAAGCAAACAGGCCGTCACGGCGATGAATAATAAAATCCTCGCCTGCCATGCCGGCATTCGCCACTATTTCACCGCGCAGCGCGTCCTGAAACTGACTAACAGGATGGTCTACTCGCAAACGGATCGCGGCGTTTTCCGCACCCAGATGCAAATCGCGGCAGTGCCGATCGTACAGGCCGCCAAGTTGTTGAATGCGGCTTCGCGTACAGGTGCAGTAGTAACTGCGCTGATGTTCTTCCAGCCAGGCCAGCGCGTCGCGGTAGGCCTGATGACGCGCTGACTGCCAGAGCACGTCGCCATCCCACCCAAGACCGTGCTGTTCCAGCTGTTGCAGGATCCTGTTTGCCGCGCCGGGGACTTCACGGGGCGGATCGATATCTTCAATGCGCACCCGCCACTGGCCGTGCTGAGCGCGGGCCTGCAGGTAGCTGCCAACCGCAGCAATCAGGGAGCCAAAATGCAATTCACCAGAGGGAGAGGGGGCAAAACGCCCGATGCAGGAAGTGAGCATGGTAGTAGAGACAGGCAGTGAAGCGGGTAACGTACCAGCCTCACTGCACAATCCATTAGCCATTAACCGGCCATTTGTTTTTCGCGGATTTCCGCCAGCGTTTTACAGTCGATGCAAAGATCGGCAGTAGGACGTGCTTCAAGGCGACGGATACCGATTTCAACGCCACAGGAATCGCAGTAGCCAAAATCGTCGTCTTCGACTTTCTTCAACGTCTTCTCAATCTTCTTGATCAGCTTGCGCTCACGGTCGCGGTTACGCAGTTCAAGGCTAAATTCCTCTTCCTGTGCAGCGCGGTCAACCGGATCGGGGAAGTTGGCGGCTTCATCTTGCATATGAGTTACCGTGCGATCAACTTCATCCCGGAGCTGGTTGCGCCAGGCTTCAAGGATCTTCTTGAAATGCACCAGCTGGGCTTTGTTCATGTACTCTTCGCCCGGCTTCTCTTGGTATGGCTCCACCCCAGCGATGGCGAGAATACTCAGGGACGAGGTTTTACGGGTTTGCCCTTCTTGCATGTTGTTTCTCCTGGATAACACGCACTATCGATCCCCAATGGGGATAAAAACAGGTCGCTATAAATAGCAGAAGCGATCAAGGTTGGCAATTATTCCTCAACATGCCTTGACAAGCCTGTGAGGAAAAGCGTATTTGGGCGCCAGCTAAGAGCTTTCCTATAACAGCAAATTGCGCCTTACTTTACAACTCCACAGCCAGTGGCTTTTTCAATGACATGCCATCGGATGATAACTGCGCTTTATAACAAAGCACTTCAACCCCGCTCTGCTGAGCCTGTGCCAGTAGTTCTGCGTAGCGCGCATCAATATGACGCGCCGGGGAAACGTCCTCAATCCCCGAGTGCAAAACGGCAAAAAACAGAACCGCACGCTGACCATTTTCAGAAATCTTCGCCAGTTCGCGAAGGTGCTTTTGGCCGCGTTCGGTAACCGCATCCGGAAAATACCCTTTACCTTGCTGGAGTAGCGTCACGGATTTGACTTCAATATAGCAGTTTACCCGATCCTCCGCCTGTAACAGAAAGTCGATGCGGCTCTTTTCTGCGCCGTATTTCACCTCAGCGCGGATGTCGGTGTAACTGGAAAATTCTGGAATCGCGCCGAGCGCGAACGCTTCTTTTACTAAGCTGTTGGCTCTCAGCGTGTTCACACATATCCAGTCGCCTTGCTGTGTCTCGGTCAGTTCCCAGCTGTGAGGGTATTTCCGCGTCAAACTGTCGGACGTGGAGTACCACACGGTGTCGCCTGGTGTGGCGCAACCGGTCATCGCACCGGTGTTGGCACAGTGTATTGTCAGCGTTTCGCCGTCGGGTGTGACAACATCGGCCAGAAAACGTTTGTAACGCTTTATCAGCGTTGCCGACTGTAGCGCAGGGCTAAATCTCATATCACTTCCTGTGTTAATGCCCATTCTGCGAGCTGCTGATAGCGGGTTCGGCCACCGGCGTAAACGGACTGAAACAGCGCGAAGCGCTCGACGCGAAACGGCCAGCTAAAATTGCGTGGCGGCAACGAGACGGGCTGCGTAGCGTTGCGCAGTAATGTGACATGTGGATGAAAGGGCATCGGGCTTTGATAACACCCACTTCTGGCTGCCTGCGATCGCAACAGTTCCGCCAGTTGCAGCAATCCACGCGGCGACTGTTTTGGCCCCAGCCAGACCACGCCGGAGCGCGGCCAGTGCCCGGCATCATCCAGCGTCAGCGTAAACTGACGCTGTTGGATGCGGCCCGCCAGCTGCGTTAACGCACCGGCCTTTTCATCACTGATTTCACCGAGGAACGCCAGCGTCAGATGTAAATTCGCCGCGGCGACCGGACGACCGGCCCCGGCGGGGAAGGTGTCAGCACGCCACTGAATGACGCTCTGACTGATTTCATCCGGCAATGCGATGCCGAAAAACAGCCTTTTTTGCTCACTCATGGGGCTCTCCGGTTTTCCAGAAACAGGGATGCTACAATGCCCGGCTATTTATGACCATGACGTTATGGAGCAAAAACGTGAGTTCATTACCGGTGAGTGCAGTATTACCCGAACTGCTTTCGGCGCTGCGGACCTCTTCGCAAGTGCTGCTGGCGGCACCTACCGGCGCAGGCAAATCCACCTGGCTGCCGCTGCAAATCCTGCAGCAGGCGGATTTTAGCGGACGTATTTTGCTGCTGGAACCCCGTCGGCTGGCGGCGCGGAATGTTGCACAACGACTGGCCGAATTGCTCGGGCAGCAGCCCGGCGACACCGTTGGCTACCGCATGCGCTCTGAAAGCCGTGTCGGGCCCACTACGCGGATAGAAGTGGTGACCGAAGGGATCCTCACGCGCATGTTGCAGCAGGACCCGATGCTGGACGGTGTTTCGCTGGTGATCCTCGATGAATTCCATGAGCGCAGTCTGCAGGCAGATCTTGCCCTGGCGCTGCTGCTGGACGTGCAGCAAGGCCTGCGTGATGACCTCAAAATCCTGCTGATGTCCGCCACGCTGGATAATCAGCGGCTGCAGCAGTTGCTGCCTGACGCGCCGATGATCGCCTCTGAAGGCCGTTCTTTTCCCGTCGACCGGCGCTATACCTCGCTGGCCACCCACCTGCGTTTTGATGACGCGGTGGCAAAGCAGGTCAGCCAGCTGCTGCGGGAAGAGTCCGGATCGCTGTTACTTTTCCTGCCGGGCGTTGGCGAGATCCAGCGCATCCAGACCCAGCTTGCCTCACTGATCGGCAACGATGTCGATCTCTGTCCCTTATATGGCGCGCTGCCGCTGAGCGAGCAGCGAAAAGCCATCCTGCCGGCGCCAGCAGGGCGGCGCAAAGTGGTACTGGCCACCAATATCGCCGAGACCAGCCTGACCATTGAAGGCATCCGCCTGGTGGTGGACAGTGCGTTAGAACGCACCGGCCAGTTTGATCCTCGCAGCGGATTAACGCGTTTGCAGACGCAACGCGTCAGCCAGGCGTCGATGACCCAGCGTGCCGGACGCGCCGGACGACTGGAGCCCGGAATTTGCCTGCATCTGACGGCGAAAGAGCAGGCCGAGCGGGCAGCGACGCATGCCGAAGCGGAGATCCTGCACAGCGATCTGGCCTCGCTGTGGCTGGACCTGCTGCAGTGGGGCTGTCATGACGTCAGCCAGTTGCAGTGGCTGGATACCCCGCCGGAGAATAATCTGATTCAGGCCCGAAAATTATTACAGCAGTTAGGCGCGACGGATAAAACGGGTATGCTGACCGCGAAAGGCAGAAGCATGGCCAATCTGGGCAGCGATCCCCGTAATTCTGCGCTGTTAGTGGATGCCGGCCGCGATGCGGACCGAGCCGCCACCGCGGCCCTGCTGGTGGCTATTCTGGAAGAGCCTGCGCGGGGAAGCGCCGACCTTCGCGACAGTTTTCACCGCCGACAGTCCAACTGGCTGAAGCGCGCCACCCAGTTGCAGCGGCGGTTGCAGGTGACCGGCGGCACTGCGGACAGCGACCTTATCGTGCCACTGCTTGCCGGTGCGTTTCCCGACCGCATTGCCCGTCGGCGCGGTTCAGAAGGACGCTATCAGCTGGCGAACGGGATGGGCGCCATGCTGGATAATGACGCGGCGCTGACCCGCTACGAATGGCTGATTGCACCGGCACTTTTACAAGGCAGCTCACAACCTGACGCGAGAATGCTTCAGGCCATGCCGTTCGACATTGACAGCCTGACCAGCGAATGCCCACAGTTGCTGGATCGCCGCACGGAAGTGGAATGGGATGAAGAGCGCGGTACGCTGCGGACCTGGCAACGGCAGCAGATCGGCGAGCTGGTCATTAGCTCGCAACCGCTGGCTAAACCCGACGAGGCCGAACTGCATCTGGCGATGCTGCGCTGGATCCGCAGCAAAGGGTTATCTGTACTGAACTGGACCCCGCAGGCGGAACAGCTGCGGATCAGGCTGGTTTGCGCCCGCCAGTGGTTAGCGGAAGAAGCCTGGCCTGCGGCCACAGAGGCGGACCTGCTGGCGTCGCTGGAGCACTGGTTGTTGCCGGCGATGGGGAGCGTGCGTGATGGCCGGGGCTTGAAGCAGCTGGATATTGTCGGGGCTTTATTACAATTGCTCACATGGTCACAGCGTCAGCAACTGGATACTGTCCTGCCAACTCATTACACTGTGCCGACCGGAAGCCGGCTTCCGATCCGATATGATGAAGAGAAGCCCCCGGCGCTGGCCGTTCGCCTGCAGGAAATGTTTGGCGAAGCGCAAAATCCCGCGGTCGCGGGTGGGCGAGTCCCTCTGGTGCTTGAGCTGCTTTCACCGGCTCAGCGCCCGCTGCAAATTACCCGCGATCTCGCCGGGTTCTGGCAGGGTGCGTACCGCGAGGTACAAAAAGAGATGAAAGGACGCTATCCAAAACATGCCTGGCCCGATAACCCGGCAACCGCGCTGCCGACGCGGCGCACCAAAAAATTCTCGGCACCTTCCTGAAGGAAGCGGCTGGAGTACGCATTTCGGAAGGTTCCAGTTCCGAAGCTTATTGAGTAAGAACACAGTAGTCGGCTTTGCCGACGGCAGTTCCCGGAGAAGAAAAACGAATGTCTGACGATCGCGAACCGATTGGGCGCAAGGGAAAACAGCCCAAACCCCCGCGCAAGGTGGCGGGCAAAGGTCGCCGCAGGGATGATGAGCACGATGATTATGATGATTTTCAGGATGATGACCATGAAAACGAGGAGGTAGAACCGGTGCCACGTAAAGGAAAAGGGCGTCCACCCGGTAAGAAAAGAGGCTGGCTGAGCTTATTGATTAAGCTATTGCTGGTCTTTATCGTGGTGATGGCCGTGTACGGGGTTTACCTCGATTCACAAATTCGCAGTCGTATTGATGGCAAAGTCTGGCAGCTGCCGGCCACCGTGTATGGCCGTATGGTCAACCTTGAGCCGGGCATGTCCTACAGCAAGAAAGAGATGGTCGCCCTGCTGGAAGGCACGCAGTATCGTGAAGTGACGAAGATGACGCGTCCTGGCGAGTTTACCGTGCAGGCCAACAGCATTGAGATGATCCGCCGTCCGTTTGACTTCCCGGACAGCAAAGAAGGGCAGATCCGCGCGCAGTTAAGCTTTAGCGGCGACACCTTAAGCGAGATCAAGAACCTCGACAGCGGCCGTGATTTCGGCTTCTTCCGCCTCGATCCGCGTCTGATCACCATGCTGCAATCGCCAAACGGCGAGCAGCGTCTGTTCGTCCCGCGTGCCGGCTTCCCGGACCTGTTGGTCGACACCCTGGTGGCAACAGAAGACCGTCATTTCTATCAGCATGACGGTATCAGCCTGTACTCGATTGGCCGTGCGTTCCTTGCCAACATCACTGCCGGTAAAGCCGTGCAGGGTGGCAGTACCTTGACGCAGCAGCTGGTGAAAAACCTGTTCCTGACCAACGAGCGCTCGCTGTGGCGTAAAGCCAACGAAGCCTATATGGCGCTGATCATGGATGCGCGTTACAGCAAAGACCGCATTCTTGAGCTCTATCTGAATGAGGTGTACCTCGGCCAGGCCGGCAACGATCAGATCCGCGGCTTCCCGCTGGCCAGCCTTTACTACTTCGGCCGTCCGGTGGATGAGCTGAGCCTCGATCAGCAGGCATTGCTGGTTGGCATGGTAAAAGGCGCGTCACTGTATAACCCGTGGCGTAACCCGAAACTGGCCCTCGAGCGCCGCAACCTGGTGCTGCGTCTGTTGCAGCAGCAGAAAGTGATCGACCAGGAGCTGTATGACATGCTCAGCGCCCGTCCGTTAGGCGTGCAGCCTAAAGGCGGCGTGATCACCCCTCAGCCAGCCTTTATGCAGATGGTGCGTAACGAACTGCAGGCCAAGCTGGGCGATAAAGTCAAAGATCTCTCCGGGGTGAAAATCTTCACCACGCTGGATCCGGTCTCACAGGATGCGGCCGAGAAATCGGTGGAAGACGGCATTCCGGCGCTGCGTAAACAGCGTGGGCTGAAGGATCTGGAAACCGCGATGGTGGTGGTTGACCGCTTCAGTGGCGAAGTACGTGCGATGGTTGGCGGTGCCGATCCGCAGTTTGCCGGTTATAACCGTGCGCTGCAGGCGCGCCGTTCTATCGGCTCCCTGGCAAAACCGGCCACCTATCTGACGGCGTTAAGCCAGCCAGATAAGTACCGCCTGAATACCTGGATTGCCGATAACCCGATTGCGCTGAAACAGCCTAATGGCCAGGTGTGGAAACCGGAGAACGATGACCATCGCTTTAGTGGTCAGGTGATGCTGGTGGATGCATTAACCAACTCGATGAACGTTCCGACGGTCAACCTGGGGATGACGCTTGGGCTGCCACAGGTCATTGATACCTGGACCAAACTGGGCGTGAACAAAGATCAGCTGCAGCCGGTGCCTTCAATGCTGCTGGGTGCGTTGAACCTGACGCCTATTGAAGTCGCGCAGGCCTTCCAGACCATCGCCAGCGGCGGTAACCGTGCCTCGCTATCCGCGCTGCGTTCGGTGATCGCTGAAGACGGTACCGTGCTGTATCAGAGCTTCCCGCAGGCTGAACGCGCGGTTCCGGCTCAGGCCGCTTACCTGACGCTGTATGCCATGCAGCAGGTTGCGGATCACGGTACGGCACGTGCGCTGGGTGCCCGTTATCCGAAGGCTCATCTGGCCGGGAAAACCGGGACCACCAATAATCTGGTCGACAGCTGGTTTACCGGTGTCGATGGCAAAGAGGTGACGGTGACCTGGGTTGGGCGTGATAACAACCAGCCGACCAAGCTTTACGGCGCCAGCGGTGCGATGCAGATTTATCGCCGCTATCTGGATAACCAGGCACCGATGCCGCTGACGCCAACGCCGCCGGAAGACATTGCGCCGATGACGGTGGATTCAGCCGGTAACTTTGTCTGTGGCACCGGCAGCAGCACCTGGCGAACGCTGCCAGTCTGGACCACCGATGCCAGTGCGCTGTGTCAGCAGCAACAGCAGCAGGTTCAGCAGCAACAACAGTTGCAGCAACAGCAGCAGAGCGAGCAGAAAGACAGTAACGGTGTGGCGGGTTGGATTAAGGATATGTTCGGCAAGTAATCCGTCTGACCTGAAGAAGCCGGCTCATGATGAGCCGGCTTTTTTTATGCCTGTCAGATTGCGCGGGGCCTGAATGATCACCGGTAAAAGATCATAACTCGGCTCTTAGACGCAACATCGTGTTCAACGCGTCATTTCCCACACTTAACATGCGGTTATTCCTCAGCCAAACGGCCTGTCAACCGGGCATTTCTTCTTGCAGAAACGCCGCCAGTTCGCATATTATCCAATCGTTATAATAATAATTCTCGTTTACGTTTACATTCAATCAATCTCATTCAGAGAAATGCTAAATGGCTACTTTGTCTTTTGATCGTTTATCTTTGCCAGTGAATACCTCAAAACGTCGTCTGGCTCTCCTTGTTTCAATGACGATTTCCTCTTCTGCTTATGCTGCCAATGAACAAACCTTGACGGTTAGCGCCGATGCGAACAGCACCGCGCCGCAAGAAAGTGCCTGGGGACCCGCCCCAACCATCGCGGCTAAGCACAGTGCCACCGGCACCAAAACCGATACGCCGATCGAAAAGAATCCTCAGTCTGTCTCCGTAGTGACCAGCGAAGAGATGGCATTGCACGGTGTGAGTACCGTCAAAGGGGCGTTCAACTATACGCCTGGCGTGCTGACCGGTAACCGCGGTAGCTCCAATGTGATTGATGCGCTGTCGATCCGTGGCTTCAGCGAAACCAATACCAACCAGTATCTCGACGGTTTGAAACTGCAGGGTGATAACTACTCTGAGTTTGCCATCGACCCTTACTTCCTGGAGCGCGCTGAGTTGCTGCGCGGCCCGGCGTCTGTGTTGTATGGCAAAAGTAACCCAGGCGGCGTGGTTGCCCTGGTCAGCAAACGCCCAACGACCGAAACCCTGCGCGAAGTCCAGTTCAAGATGGGCACCGATAACCTGTTCTCTACCGGGTTTGACTTCGGCGGCGCCATTGATGACGCGGGTGTTTACTCCTATCGTCTGACCGGCCAGGCATGGAGCCAGGATGCGCAGCAGGATATGCAGAAGGAAAAACGCTATACCATCGCGCCTTCCTTTAGCTGGCAGCCGGATGCCAACACCAACTTCACCCTGTTAACCTATTTCCAGAACGAGCCGCAAACGGGCTACTACGGCTGGTTGCCTCGTGAAGGCACCGTGGTGCCGATTACCGACGCCAACGGCCGCTCGCAGAAGTTGCCAACTGATTTTGATGAAGGCGAGGCCAGCAACAAGATCTCCCGTAACACCAAAATGATTGGCTATAACTTCTCGCACAGCTTTAACGATACCTGGACCGTGCGTCAGAACCTGCGCTATGCCGACCTGCGTACCGACTATCGCAGCATCTATGGCAACGGCTTTGACGCAACCAACAACACCATTACCCGTGGTGTGGCGCTTTCTGAAGAAACCTTGAATCAGTTTGCTGTGGATAACCAGGCGCAGGCCAAATTTGGCACCGGCGATGTCGACCATACCCTGTTACTGGGCGTGGATTACCAGCGTACCCGTAACGACATTGACGGCAACTTTGGTTCCGCCGCGCCGCTGAGCGCTCTGAACCCGCAATACGGCAATGATGCTTACGCCCTGAATTTCCCTTACCAGTATCTGAATAAGCAGGAACAAACCGGCCTGTATGCGCAGGATCAGATGGAGTGGGATCGTTGGGTAATGACGCTGGGTGGCCGCTACGACTACGCCATGACCTCAGCCCTTAACCGTAACGGCAATACTGAAACCAAAAATCACGATCAGGCGTTTACCTGGCGTGGTGGTTTGAACTATGTGTTCGACAACGGTGTGGCGCCGTATTTCAGCTACAGCGAATCCTTTATTCCGACCTCTGGAACCACTGCCGACGGCCAACCGTTTGATCCTTCACGGGCTAAACAGTATGAAGCCGGTGTGAAGTACGTTCCGAAAGATCGCCCAATCGTGATCACCGGTGCGGTTTATCAGCTGACCAAAACCAAGAACCTGACGGCCGATCCAGACAACGTCTTATTCAGTAATCAGGGTGGCGAGATCCGTTCTCGTGGTGTTGAGCTGGAAGCGAAAGCCGCGGTTAATGCCAATGTTAACGTCACGGCCGCTTACACCTACACCGATGCGGAATATACGCACGACACGCTGCTGCAGGGTAAAACGCCGGTGCAGGTGCCTAAGAACATGGCGTCACTGTGGACCGATTATACCTTCAATGAAACCTCGCTCTCAGGCCTGACCGTTGGTGCCGGCGTACGTTATGTTGGTGAAAGTAAAGGGTTGTACAGCAGCGGTGACAAGGCGAATCAGAACTTTAACGTCGCCAGCTACACCACGGTTGATGCGTTAGTGAAATACGATCTCGGCCGCTTTGGTCTGCCGGGCTCTTCCCTGGCGGTTAACGTGAATAACCTGTTTGACCGTGATTACGTTGCCAGCTGTTATCGCGACTATGCCTGCTATTGGGGCGCGGAACGCCAGGTCGTTGGAACAGCGACCTTCCGTTTCTAATCTTTAAATCGGGCGCGGTTCGCCGCGCCCACCAATCAGAAGACCGCTATGTCTCATCCGCACGCTACAGAAACAATCTTCTCGCTTAATAATGCCTCGTTTACCGTCCCGGGCAGAACGCTGTTGCAGCCGCTGTCACTGACCTTTCCTGCCGGGAAAGTCTGTGGCTTGATTGGCCACAACGGCTCCGGGAAATCGACGCTGTTAAAGCTGCTTGGCAGACACCATCCGGCCACAGAAGGCCAGGTTCTGCTGAACGGTAAAACGATTTCAGAGTGGCAAAGTAAAGCGTTCGCCCGTGAGGTGGCCTATTTGCCGCAGCAGCTTCCGCCGGCTGAAGGTATGACGGTGCGCGAGCTGGTGTCGATGGGGCGTTATCCCTGGCATGGCGCGCTGGGCCGGTATGGCGCAGAAGATCGTGAGCGGGTCGAGGAAGCGATTACGCTGGTTGGACTTAAGCCTTTTGCTCAACGCCTGGTAGACAGCCTCTCCGGCGGGGAGCGTCAACGTGCCTGGATAGCGATGCTGGTGGCACAAAACAGCCGCTGCCTGTTGCTGGATGAGCCGACCTCGGCGCTTGATATCGCCCATCAGATTGAGGTGCTGGCGCTGATCCAACGTCTGAGCCGTGAGCGCGGACTGACGGTGATTGCCGTCCTGCACGATATCAATGTTGCCGCTCGTTACTGCGACCATCTGGTGGCGTTGCACAGTGGTCGGGTGATTGCCCAGGGCGATGCCATTGAGATTATGCAGGCCGATGTGCTGAACAAAATTTATGGTATCCCGATGGGGATCCTGCCTCACCCTAACGGCGGTGCGCCGGTGAGCTTCGTTTACTAAGGGTTTCCATGCCGGACTTAATTCGCCGACGCCTGCTGATGGCGATGGCACTTTCCCCGTTGTTGCCAGCCTTGCGAACGCAGGCTGCCGCCTCTGTCGACACGCAGCGCATTATCTCGCTGGAGTGGCGGCCGACGGAGCTGCTGATGGCCCTCGGCGTGCCGCCGATGGGTGCCGCTGAACTCTACAACTACGGTCTTTGGGTGGGTGAGCCTGCGCTGCCGGCTTCGACGGTGGATGTCGGGCTGCGAACCGAACCGAACATCGAACTGATGATTCAGATGAAGCCCTCGTTGCTGCTTTACTCCTCTGGCTATGGTCCTTCTGTCGACACCCTCAACAAGATTGCCCCAAGCATGGGGTTTGCCTTCAGTGACGATCGCGGCAAGCCGTTGACCGTCGCCCGTGAGTCGCTGATGCAGCTCGCCAGGCGGTTAGATCGGGTGCCTGTGGCACAGAAGCACCTCGCGGAATATGACGACTTTACCGCGCAGATGAAAAATCAGCTGTCCTATCGGCCAAAACGCCCGGTGCTGTTGATGTCGGTACTGGATCCCCGCCACACGTTGGTGTTTGGCAAAGGCAGTTTGTTCCTGCAGGTCATGGGCGATCTGGGGCTGGAAAATGCCTGGCAAGGCGAAACTAACTTCTGGGGCAGTGCGGTGATTGGTATTGAACGCCTGGCGTCGATTGCTGAAGATGTGGACGTGGTCTGCTTCGATCATGGCGAGGATCTGATGATGGCGCAGGTGACGTCGACGCCGCTGTGGCAGTCGATGCCTTTCGTGCGCAAAAATCGTTTCCACCGCGTTCCTCAGGTGTGGTTCTACGGCGGCACGCTGTCTGCGATGCGCTTTAGCCGGCTGTTGAGCAGTGCACTGGTGACCGCATGAAAACCACACTGCGTTTCCCATTCCTCCTGCTGACCGCCCTGTTGCTGGTGACCGCCGGACTGACCTTTTACAACCTGAACCAGCATTTACCCGTCGCGCAATGGCGCGAGGCGTTCTATTCAGCGGATCCCGATCGCGTGGATCAGATGGTGTTTCACTTCAGCCTGCTGCCACGGCTGACGCTGTCTCTGCTGGTTGGCGCGGGGTTGGGGCTGGTCGGTTTGCTGTTCCAGCAGGTGCTGCGCAACCCACTGGCCGAACCCACCACGCTGGGCGTGGCGACCGGCGCACAGCTGGGCCTGACGGTGGTTACCCTCTGGAGCCTGCCCGGTGGCCTGTTTACCCAGCAGATCGCCGCGATGGTCGGCGCGATTGCCGTCGGACTGATCGTGTTTGGTATCGCCTGGGGCAAACGCCTCTCGCCGGTGACGCTGATCCTCGCCGGACTGGTGATGTCGCTCTATTGCGGCGCGGTGAATCAGATCCTCGGGCTGTTCAATCACGAACGGCTACAAAGCATGTTTCTGTGGAGTACCGGCACGCTGAATCAGATGGACTGGCACAGCGTCAGCTTTATCTGGCCGAAGCTGCTGGTGGGCTTTGTGCTTTCGCTGCTGCTGCTGCGCCCAATGGCGTTGATGGGACTGGATGACGGCGTCGCCAAAAATCTGGGACTGGCCTTATCGGCTGCCCGGCTTGGCGTGCTGGCACTGGCGATTGTGCTGAGCGCACAACTGGTCAACGCCGCAGGGATCATCGGCTTTATTGGCCTTTTCGCGCCCCTGTTGGCAAAAATGCTCGGTGCCCGGCGCCTGTTGAGTCGGCTGTTACTGGCACCGCTGATTGGCATGTTGCTGCTGTGGCTGGCCGATCAGATCGTGATCTGGCTGACCGATAACTGGCAGGAAGTCTCTACCGGCACCGCAACTGCGCTGATTGGCGCGCCGCTGTTGCTGTGGTTACTGCCTCGTCTGAAGACGGCGGGGACACCGCCATCGACCAGTTATGGCGACCGCGTTCCGGCCGAGCGCAATAATGTCTGGCTGTGGGCGGCCATCGGCGGCGGCGTGCTGCTGGTTCTGTCGATTGTGGCGTTAAGCTTCGGTCGCGATGCTCAGGGCTGGAGCTGGGTGTCCGGCGATCTCTGGCAACAGCTGCTGCCGTGGAGAATGCCGCGTCTGGTCGCCGCCATCGCCACTGGCATGATGCTGGGCGTGGCGGGATGCATTGTCCAGCGTCTGACCGGCAACCCAATGGCCAGCCCGGAAGTTCTGGGGATCAGTTCCGGCGCGGCTTTTGGCGTGGTGGTAATGCTGTTCCTGGTGCCTGGTGATGCCTTCGGCTGGCTTCTGCCGGCGGGAAGCCTGGGTGCGGCGGTGACGCTGCTGATCATTACGGTGGTTGGCGGACGCGGCGGATTCTCGCCCGAGCGGATGCTGCTGGCGGGAATGGCGCTGAGTACCGCTTTTGCCACGCTGCTGCTGATGCTGTTAGCCAGTGGCGATCCGCGCATGGCGAACCTGATGACCTGGATCTCCGGGTCGACCTACAGCGTTGATGCGGCGCAGGCGTGGCGCACGGTGATAATCACCGTGGTGTTGTTGGCCCTGGTGCCACTCTGCCGCCGCTGGCTGACGCTGCTGCCACTAGGCGGAGAGACCGCCCGTGCGCTGGGTGTGGCGTTGAAACCCTCGCGCTTTGCTCTGCTGCTGCTGGCGGCCGGATTAACCGCGGCGGCGACGCTGACCATTGGTCCGCTGAGCTTTATCGGTTTGATGGCGCCGCATATTGTCAGAATGCTGGGCTTCCGCCGCGCGGTGCCGCAGGTGGTCATGGCCGCGCTGATGGGCGGGGGGTTAATGGCGATAGCGGACTGGAGTGGTCGGATTGTGGCCTTCCCGAACCAGATCCCGGCAGGGCTGCTGGCGACGTTTATCGGCGCACCTTACTTTGTTTATCTGTTGCGTAAGGTGTGAGGGCAAATCCCGCCGCTAAAAAAAACGCCAGACGAGTCACCGTCTGGCGTTTTTTATGGGTAACGTGCTATCCGCTGGGCGGAAGCACGTTGGTCAGCGCGAATACGATCAGGCCAGTTTAGCGAAGCACCGGCGTGCCGCATCTACTGTGCGTTCGATATCCTGCTGGCTGTGCGCCAGAGACATAAAGCCCGCTTCGAAGGCCGACGGTGCCAGATACACGCCTTCTTCCAGCATCAGATGGAAGAACTTCTTGAAGCGCTCGACGTCACACTCAGTCACGTCCTGGTAGCTGGTCACTTCTTTCGCCGACGTGAAGAACAGACCGAACATGCCGCCAACGTGGTTCATCACCAGCGGGATCCCGGTCCCTTTCGCTGCCGCCAGCAGGCCGTCCGCCAGTTGCGTGGTCAGCGCGGTCAGCTTGTCGTGGCTGCCAGGCTTGGCAATTTCGCTCAGGCAGGCAAAACCCGCCGCCATGGCAATCGGGTTGCCGGACAGCGTTCCCGCCTGATACACCGGGCCAGTCGGCGCCAGCGCTTCCATCACGTCACGGCGGCCACCAAAGGCGCCTACCGGCATGCCGCCACCGATAATTTTTCCGAGGCAGGTCAGATCGGGCTTCACGCCGTAATGCGCCTGAGCGCCAGCCAGCGCCACACGGAAGCCGGTCATCACTTCATCAATGATAAACAGCGCACCAAATTCGTCGCACAGCGCACGCAGGCCTGGCAGGAAGTCAGCATGTGGTGGAATGCAGTTCATGTTGCCGGCAACCGGCTCAACGATGATACAGGCGATTTCGTGCGGGTATTGCTCAAAGGCCGCGCGCACCGAATCCAGATCGTTGTAGGTACAGGTCAGCGTATGCTTGGCGAAATCCGCAGGCACGCCCGGAGAATTCGGCTGGCCGAGGGTTAACGCACCTGAACCGGCTTTTACCAGCAGGCAGTCAGCATGGCCGTGATAGCAGCCTTCGAACTTGATGATCTTGTCACGGTGAGTGAAGCCACGCGCCAGACGGATCGCGCTCATGGTCGCTTCGGTCCCTGAGTTCACCATACGCACCATGTCCATGGTGGGCACCAGGTCGGTGACCAGCTTCGCCATCTTCACTTCCATCTCGGTCGGCGCACCGAAGCTCAGGCCGCGTTGGGCCGCTTCAATCACCGCATCACGGATGGCAGGATGGTTATGACCCAGCACCATCGGGCCCCAGGAGCCGACGTAGTCGACGTACTCTTTGCCATCGGCATCATATAAGTAAGCGCCGTCAGCGCGTTCAATAAAGAGCGGTACGCCGCCAACGCCGCTAAACGCGCGCACCGGGGAATTCACGCCACCGGGAATTAGTTGCTGCGCCTGAGCATACAGATTTTCAGACTTACTCATGGTTCCGCTCCTGAGGATGCATTAAGAAAAACCCGACCATTCTAAGGGAACATGGGGGGCGGATAAAAGGCAAGTCGCGCTTTTGACACGATTAGAGAGGAATTTTCCCCGGGACATCGCCACGCAGCGGAGTAAGATATTGGCCTGCCTTTACTGAACAATGAACAGGATATGAACGAAACGACGTCATCTACTGAGCAGTTGAACACCGTACCGGCGCGGCGGGGCGACTTTTTACGCCTGCTGCTGCGCAAGGATAAGACACCCGCTGCGGTGTTGATTGTGGCGGGTATTGTTGGCACCCTGGCGGGCCTGGTCGGGGTGGCGTTCGAAAAGGCCGTCAACGCGGTGGTCAGCCAACGCCTGTCGATGCTGGCCACGGTGGAGAAGCACTGGGTGCTGGTGTTCCCGTTAGCGTTCATTCTCTCTGCGCTGCTGGCGATGGTGGGTTACTACCTGGTCAGGCGCTTTGCGCCGGAAGCCTCAGGTTCTGGCATCCCGGAAATTGAAGGCGCGCTGGAAGAGTTACGTCCGGTTCGCTGGTGGCGCGTGATCCCGGTTAAGTTTGTCGGCGGCATGGGCGCGCTGGGTGCGGGCATGGTGCTGGGGCGGGAAGGGCCGACCGTTCAGCTGGGCGGGAATATCGGCCGCATGGTGCTGGATATTTTCCGCATGAAAAGCACCGAAGCCCGCCACTCGTTACTGGCCACGGGCGCGGCTGCCGGACTGTCCGCCGCGTTCAACGCGCCACTGGCCGGCATCCTGTTTATTATCGAAGAGATGCGGCTGCAGTTTCGCTACAGCGTTATCTCGATCAAGGCCGTTTTTATTGGCGTCATCATGTCGAGCATTGTTTTCCGCATCTTCAACGGTGAAGGCGCGGTAATTGAAGTCGGCAAACTGGCGAATGCACCGGTGAATACGCTCTGGCTCTATCTGCTGCTGGGAATGCTGTTCGGTGTGGTCGGCGTGCTGTTTAACACGCTGATTTTCCGCACCCAGGATATGTTTCAGCGCCTGCATGGCGGCAACATGCGCAAAGTCCTGATTATCGGCGGCGTGCTGGGCGGTATCTGTGGCGTGTTGGGCGTGATTGAGCCAGAAGCGGCGGGCGGGGGCTTTAACCTGATCCCGATTGCCGCAGCCGGAAATTATACCGTCGGCATGCTGCTGTTTATCTTTATCACCCGCGTAGTCACCACGCTGCTTTGTTTCGGCTCCGGCGCGCCGGGCGGTATTTTTGCCCCGATGCTGGCGCTGGGCACGCTGCTCGGCACGGCGTATGGCATGGCCAGCGCCTCTCTGTTTCCGGCCTATCATCTGCAGGCCGGTACGTTTGCCATTGCCGGAATGGGAGCGCTGTTCGCCGCTTCGGTGAGGGCGCCGTTGACCGGGATCGTGCTGGTTTTAGAAATGACCGACAATTATCAGCTTATTCTGCCGATGATTATTACCTGTTTAGGGGCAACCTTACTGGCACAGTTTCTTGGCGGCAAACCGCTCTATTCCTCACTTCTGGCGCGGACACTGGCAAAACAGCAGCAGAAAGATGATGACAAAGTGGCAGCACAGAGTGCCACGCAGGCGGCAGTGAAAACGGCGGATACTTGATTGCTATACTTGTGTATAAGATAATGATGCGATAGATGGTCGATTTATGACCTGGCAGGCAACCGCCTGAATGCATACTGGAGTATTAAATGAGTGACGATATAGCTCTGCCCCTGCAGTTTACTGAAGCAGCGGCCAGTAAAGTCAAAAATCTGATTTCAGACGAAGAGAACCCGGATCTGAAACTGCGTGTGTATATCACCGGTGGTGGCTGCAGCGGTTTCCAGTACGGCTTTACCTTCGATGATAAGATCAACGATGGCGATATGACCATTGAGAAAGCGGGCGTGTCGCTGGTTGTAGACCCGATGAGCCTGCAGTATCTGGTTGGCGGCGCAGTCGATTATACCGAAGGCCTTGAAGGCTCCCGGTTTATTGTGACCAACCCGAACGCGAAAACCACCTGCGGCTGTGGTTCTTCGTTCAGCATCTGATGATGTTGCCCCGGCGGCTTAAGCCGGGGTTCCTACCATTCTACCGTAATCAACTTCGACGCTTCCCGATCCCGACTCTTTGCAGAGAGTACCGTTTCAGTCACTTTTGGCTGGGCCGATAGCTGCTGGCCGCAGTTTACTGAGGGTGAGTTTGCTGGTGTCGTGCTTTGCCCGTCAATGTGACATTGCGAGTAAATGGTCAGTTTGACCCCAATGCTGCCCGTTATGGACGCAGCACAGGCATGACCAGCCATCATAAGGCCAAGGGCCAGATAAACGGCTTTCATTGTATGTTCTTTCCTGGTGGAGAAAAATCAGGGCTTTCGCCTAAAAATTGGGCAGCGAGAATAAAATATTTCGCCGCCTCGTTATTTGATTAACGACAAATTTTGTTGAAACTTTAACCGGCTTTGATGCGGTTTTTAAGGTTTCAGGGTTTTTGCTCTGAATGCAGTTGGCTGCACAATTGTTGAGCTGCCAGCATAATACGGGGTCCGGGGCGACTGAACCAGTCATCATTGACAATAATCACCGGTACCGTTAATTGCGGATGCCAGAAGTTTTCGACTTCTGCGGGCGTTGCCTCTCCTCCCGTCACAATGACGTCGGGTTTACGCATCAGCACCTGCTCGCGGCTCACCTGCGGCCAGGCGACCCGACTGTCAGCAAAGATATTCTCCCCACCACACAGCTGCAAAATCTCATTCTGCACCGTTCTGCCCGAGGCGGTGAACAGAGGATGCTGACCAAACTGTAAAAACACCTTCTTCTTTGGCAGGCCGGCATAGCGACGGCTCAGGGTTTGCTGCTGCTGAAGCAAACTATCCGCGGCCGCATTGGCCTTCGCCGGATCGGGGCTCCAGTTCTTAAGCTGCCGCAGGTTGGCTATCACTTCAGAAACCCGGGTGGCGTCAATCCACACGACTTTGACGCCAAAGGCGCTGAGTTGATCCACCTGACGGCTGGGGTTGCCGCTGCGCCAGGCCAGCACCACATCAGGCTTGAGGGCCAGAATGCGTTCGGTATTAATGCCCTGCCAGTTTGCCACTTGCTCAATGTGCGTCGCGGCAGGCGGATAATCGGACCAGGCGCTGACGCCAACTGGGGTAATCCCGGCAGCGAACGCCAGTTCTGTCAGGTTGGGGGCCAGGGTGACCACCCGGGGCGATGCCGCTGCTGTGGCAAAACAGGCCAGCAGCAGCAGACAGGCGAAGAAACGCTTAGCCACGTGACAAATTGGTCAGCAGGGTTTCTACCATCAGAGAGGATTGTTTTGCCGCGACCACCAGGAATTCATCAAAGCTCAGGTGCGATTCTTGATCGGCCACGTCGGAAATGGCACGAACCACTACAAACGGCACGTCGAACTGATGGCAGACATGGGCAATCGCCGTGGCTTCCATTTCGACACCGATAGCATCTGGGAAGGTAGAGCGAATGCGCGCCAGCGGTTCAGCACCATTAATGAACGCATCACCACTGACCACCAGACCACGAACCGCGTGCAGGCCGAGTTGTTTAATACAGGCTTCAGCCGCTTCAATCAGTTTTGCATCCGCAGTGAAGGCCGCCGGGCAACCCGCCATCTGACCTGGCGCATAGCCAAAGGCAGTCACATCCGCATCGTGATAACGCACTTCATCCGACACCACGATGTCGCCCACTTTCAGTGAAGGCGCCAGCCCACCCGCAGAGCCGGTGTTGATAATAAAATCGGGTTTGCAGAGTTGCAGCAGCAAGGTCGTTCCGAGCGCGGCAGAGACTTTACCGATGCCCGACTTGAGCAGCGCAACCTCAACGCCATTGAGCGTCCCGGTATAAATTTCGCAGCCTGCCAGCGTCAGCGTTTGACGGTTTTCAATCTTGTCGCGCAGCAGAGTCACTTCCTGCTCCATTGCACCAATAATGCCTGCTTTCATAGGGATACTCGCTAATGTTGTGGAATTAATCTGTGGTTTCGGCGCATAGTCTATCATGGCAGGATGAAAGGCATCACGCGTACCAGGCTTGAATCTGGTGCCGGACAACGGGAAGCAGGCATGACCGAAATCGACTTCAGAAAAAAGATCAATTATCAGCGCCGTTATCGCCCGATGCAGGGAATGAAAGACGAGCATGAGATTCTGCGTATTTTTGAGAGCGACCGCGGGCGCATTATCAATTCGGCGGCTATCCGCCGCTTGCAGCAGAAGACCCAGGTTTTCCCACTTGAACGCAATGCCGCCGTTCGCTCAAGGTTGACTCATTCCCTTGAAGTGCAACAGGTTGGACGTTATATCGCCAAAGAGATCCTGACCCGTCTGAAAGAGTCAGGACAGCTGGAAAATTACGGTCTGGATCAGCTAACCGGTCCGTTTGAAAGCATCGTTGAAATGGCCTGCCTGATGCACGATATCGGCAATCCGCCTTTCGGCCATTTTGGTGAATCGGCGATCAATGACTGGTTCCGTCAGCGGATGGATAACGATTTTCTCCCGCCAGACGATCGCGCAGACCGTTGTGAGCCGGAAGTCCTGCGCTATCAAACCGATGGCTTTAACGATCTTCGTGCAAAGATTCGTCAAGATTTATCCCAGTTTGAGGGAAATGCGCAGGCGATCCGCATGGTGCATTCGCTGTTAAGAATGAACCTGACCTGGGCACAGGTGGGCTGTATTTTGAAATATACCCGTCCGGCGTGGCACAGAGGAAAAATTCCGCCAGGCCACGATTATCTGATGAAAAAGCCGGGATATTATCTGGCGGAAGCAGAATACGTCGCCAGATTACGCAAAGAACTGGATCTTCAACCGCACTGTCGCTTTCCATTGACCTATATCATGGAAGCCGCGGACGATATCTCTTATTGCGTGGCCGATCTTGAGGATGCGGTTGAAAAAAACATTTTCAGCGTTGAGCAACTTTACGAGCACTTATATGCATTATGGCCGAGCCACAAGCCGAATGATTTATTCAATTTAGTGGTAACCAACGCGCTGGATAAATCCAGAAGTTCCCAAACCAGCCGCAGCAGTGAAGATCAGTTCTTTATGTATTTGCGGGTGAATACGGTTTCCCGCCTGGTGCCACATGCGGCCAGCCGCTTTATTGATAATTTGCCGGAAGTCTTTGACGGGAAATTCAATGGCGCACTGCTGGAAGATGGGAATGCCCAGAGTCAGTTACTGGAAATTTTCAAAAAAGTTGCCTTTCGTCATGTGTTTAACCATCCTGACGTTGAACAGCTCGAGCTGCAAGGCTATCGTGTGATCAAAGGGCTGTTGGATATTTATCACCCTTTACTGATGCTGAGTCAGGACGAATTTTCCGAACTGATCGAAAAAGATTACTTAAAAGGCTATCCGATTGAGACACGCCTTTTCCATAAATTGTCGACGCGCTTTCGTCTGGCATATAGTGAGGCCGTGGGTCGTCTGGATAATCGCGCGGGCGATATCGCTATCTGGGAATATTATTACCGGGCGAGAATGCTGCAGGATTACGTCAGCGGAATGACGGATTTATATGCATGGGATGAGTATCGCCGCCTGATGGCGGTGGAATAACGTTTACGCCCGGTTGAATTGTAAAGCCAGAGAATAAATATTTACCTTTGGCTGAAACTTTTTCATGAACTTAGCGTTAAAACGTGAATCTCATCATCACGACCACAGCAATGGTTGCATAATTGGACACTAGAGAAACAGACGCATGAAAAAAACACTTTTAGCAAGCGCGTTGGCTCTGAGCCTGGGAATGGCGATGACCCCGCTGGTTGCTTCCGCAGCCGAAACCGCTTCTTCCTCCAGCCAGCAGCTGCCAAGCCTGGCTCCGATGCTCGAAAAAGTGATGCCCTCCGTTGTGAGCATCAATGTTGAAGGCAGTACCACGGTGAAAACGCCGCGTATGCCACAACAGTTCCAGCAGTTCTTCGGTGATAACTCGCCATTCTGTCAGGACGGCTCGCCATTCCAGAGCTCTCCGATGTGTCAGGGCGGCGGTGCGCAGGGCCAGGGACAAGACCAGGGCCAGGATCAGGGCGGAGCCGGAACCCAGCAGGAGAAATTCCGTGCGCTGGGCTCGGGAGTGGTGATTGATGCCGCGAAAGGCTATGTCGTGACCAATAATCATGTGGTCAACAATGCTACCAAAATCCAGGTTCAGCTGAGCGACGGCCGCAAATATGATGCGAAAGTCATCGGCAAAGATCCAAGTTCAGATATTGCGTTAATCCAGCTAAAAGATGCCAAAAACCTGACGGCCATTAAGATTGCTGATTCTGACGATCTGCGTGTGGGCGACTACACCGTGGCGATCGGTAACCCGTATGGACTGGGTGAAACGGTCACCTCCGGGATCGTTTCTGCATTAGGACGCAGCGGCCTTAACGTTGAAAACTACGAAAACTTTATTCAGACCGATGCCGCAATCAACCGGGGTAACTCCGGCGGCGCGCTGGTCAACCTTAACGGTGAACTGATCGGTATCAATACCGCGATCCTCGCACCGGACGGCGGCAACATCGGCATTGGCTTCGCTATCCCAAGTACCATGGTGAAAAACCTGACCGCGCAGATGGTTGAATATGGCCAGGTGAAACGCGGCGAGCTGGGCATCATGGGTACCGAGCTGAACTCCGAGCTGGCGAAGGCGATGAATGTCGATGCCCAGCGTGGGGCGTTTGTCAGCCAGGTTCTGCCGAACTCTTCCGCTTCTAAAGCGGGCGTGAAGGCGGGTGACGTGGTGACGTCGATCAACGGTAAGCAGATCTCCAGCTTCTCCGCACTGCGTGCGCAGATTGGATCGCTGCCGGTGGGCACCAAAATGTCGCTGGGCTTGATCCGTGACGGTAAGCCGGTGACGGTGAACGTTGAGCTTCAGCAAAGTACTCAGACCAAAGTGGAATCGGCAACGATCTACACCGGCATTGAAGGCGCCGATCTGAGCAACTTTGACGAGAAGGGCACCAAAGGCGTTAAGGTCGATAACGTGAAGGCCGGCTCTGCCGCTGCACGCATTGGTCTGAAGAAGGACGATGTGATCCTCGGCGTTAACCAACAGGCGATTGCGAATCTTGGCGAACTGCGCAAGATCCTCGATACCAAACCTTCAGTACTGGCGCTGAATATTCAGCGTGGTGACAGCACAATCTACCTGCTGATGCAGTAAACCCTCAGGTGCCGGCGACCGTCGCCGGCACCGCTTTATGCCCGCGTTAATCCCTTCTCTTTGTGATGCTCCCCGCAATTTTCACAGACCAAACGCCGCTTAGTGCAGATGCACAATGTACCGTCGGTATTGCACAGGTATGCTGACTGAATAACGCTTTTCAGGAGCAGTGAATGGCTACCTATCATCTCGATGCCCGCCTGGCACAGGACATTGTCGCCCGCACCATGCAAATTATTGACAGCAATGTCAATGTGATGGATGCGCGTGGCCGGATCATCGGCAGCGGTGACCGCGAACGTATTGGTGAAATGCACGAAGGCGCGCTGCTGGCGTTATCGCAGGCGCGCGTGGTGGATATCGACGAAGGCGTGGCGAAACATCTGCACGGCGTTCGGCCCGGCATCAATCTGCCGATGCGCATCGACGGCGATATTGTTGGCGTCATCGGTCTCACCGGCGCGCCAGAAACCTTAAGGCATTATGGCGAGCTGGTCTGCATGACCGCGGAAATGATGCTGGAACAGGCCCGCCTGCTGCATATGCTGGCGCAGGACAGCCGTCTGCGAGAAGAGCTGGTGCTGAACCTGATCCGCAGCGACACGCTGTCGCCCGCGCTGGTGGAATGGGCGCAGCGTCTTCGCATCGACCTTAACCAACCCCGGGTTGTGGCGGTCGTTGAAGTGGACAGTGGCCAGCTGGGCGTAGACAGCGCAATGTCGGAACTGCAGCAGCTGCAAACGCTGCTGACCACGCCCGAAAGGGACAATCTGATTGCCATAGTTTCCCTGACCGAAATGGTAGTGCTCAAACCGGCGTTTAACGCCCATGGCCGCTATGATGCCGACGATCACCGCAAGCGGGTGGAGCTGCTACAGTCACGCATGACCGAAAGTGGCCATCTGCGGATGCGTATCGCCTTAGGGAATTTCTTCACCGGGCCGGGCAGTATCGCCCGTTCGTACCGTACCGCGCATACCACCATGGTGGTGGGCAAGCAGCGGATGCCCGAGCAACGCAGCTATTTCTATCAGGACCTGGTGTTACCGGTACTGCTCGACAGCCTGCGTGGAGGCTGGCAGGCCAATGAGCTATCTTTGCCGCTGGCGAAACTCAAGTCGATGGACAACAACGGATTGCTGCGAAGAACGCTGATTTCCTGGTTCAGCAATAACGTCCAGCCGTCGGCGACCGCTAAAGCGTTGTATATCCACCGTAATACGCTGGAATACCGTCTGAACCGCATCTCTGAGCTGACCGGGCTTAACCTGAGTAATTTTGACGACCGGTTGCTGTTGTATGTTGCGCTGCAGCTTGATGAACAGCCTTGAGTGAGGGAAGGGCAGGGAAGGCTTTAGCGAAAGACGTTGCGACGTGACGCGTAGGGATACTGCGGAAGGGAATATTTCAGGCATAACAAAAGGCGGAGTGATCTCCGCCTTTCTGTTGCAGATTGCCGGTAATTAACGGCCGCTGCGGGTCAGCTTTTCCAGATCGGATTCGATCTCGCTGATTTTGTTGGAAACCACGTGCTCCAGATGGCGCAGGTCTTCCAGAATTTTACGTTTCAGATCCACTTCAACCTGGTCGCGCTGGCAAATCTGGTCCAGCTCATCAATCACATAACGCAGGTTCGGGCTGATTTCCTGAATTTCTTTGTAACCCTGGCTGGCGTTATCGGCCACCACGGTTTTGCGCTGACGTGGGTATTTAAACTTCACGCTCTTGGCAAAGAACTCGCCTTTATCCTTACGGAAATAGATTTTCAGGATGTCGTTGCTGGCTTCCTGACGCAGGCTGTAACGGTCGATGTCGTCAGGAGAAGAGATGCCCAGACCTTTCAGATTGTCATACATAATGTCGTGTTCCTTTGCGGGAGATTGTCGATTCGGCTGCGCGTTACAAATCCGGCGTTAACCCTGCATGCCTGTGCTTGCGTAATGCATGTACGCTGCGGTGGCAGTGCCTGGTCGCGATGTCTTTGCTGAGCTCGCTCATCCCGTACTCAAGGTGAAAACTGTGAAATCTGGAGGCGATGGGGGAGCGTCTGTGCGCTTAACGGCGCGGATTATCGCTCAGTTGTTGCGCAATAGCATCAGTTATTTCGATGCGCGAAACAGGTAGTTGCTGGGGGAAGTGTAAAGAAAAGATTACGGGCCACTGAAGGTGGCCCGGATGACGTTAGTCGATAGTGCGCAGCAGCTCGTTGATGCCGACTTTCGCGCGGGTTTTCGCGTCCACTTTCTTCACGATAACCGCACAGTACAGGCTGTAGCTGCCGTCTTTCGAAGGCAGGTTACCTGAAACGACAACAGAACCTGCTGGCACGCGGCCATAGGTCACTTCGCCGGTTTCGCGATCGTAGATTTTGGTGCTCTGGCCGAGGTACACGCCCATGGAGATCACCGCGCCTTCTTCAACGATCACGCCTTCAACCACTTCTGAGCGTGCGCCGATAAAGCAGTTATCTTCGATGATGGTTGGGTTAGCCTGCAGTGGCTCTAGTACGCCACCGATGCCCACGCCGCCAGACAGGTGAACGTTTTTACCAATCTGCGCACAAGAACCCACGGTCGCCCAGGTATCCACCATTGAGCCTTCATCAACATACGCACCGATATTGACGTAAGACGGCATCAGCACGGTGTTACGGGCGATATAGGCACCCTGACGCACGGCGGCGGGTGGCACAACGCGGAAACCTTCTTTCTTGAAGCGCGCTTCATCGTAGTCAGCAAACTTCATCGGAACTTTGTCGTAGAAACGGCTTTCTGCACCGTCAATCACCTGATTGTCATTGATGCGGAACGAGAGCAGCACGGCTTTCTTCAGCCACTGATGCGTCACCCACTGACCGTCGATCTTTTCTGCGACACGCAAGGCACCGCTGTCCAGCAGGGCGATAACCTGGCTGACCGCTTCGCGGGTGACGGTGTCGGCGTTAGCGGGGGTGATCTCAGCGCGACGCTCGAAAGCGCTCTCAATAACATTCTGTAATTGTTGCATTAATTCAGATTTCCTGTGTCAAATCGTGTTCCAGGTGCGGGAAGGTTGCGCGGTTTTCGGCTGGCCGAATCCGCTCACTCTGCCCCACAAGGCGTGTTAAAAATTAAATCTGGGTCACACTTTATCGTTTGGATTAAGGGCCTCTGTCAACCGTTGTTGCAACACTTCACGCAATTCCGGACTCAGGGCACGACGTTCGCTGTTCGCCAGAATAAACAAATCCTCGACGCGTTCGCCAATGGTGCTGATGCGTGCGCCGTGCAGCGAAACACCGAGATCGGCGAACACTTCACCCACTCTGGCAAGCAGCCCAGGTTGATCCAGCGCGATCAGTTCCATATAGGTTCGGCGATCGGTATGGGTCGGTAAAAATTTGGCTTCAGTATCGACACTGAAATGCTTGAGCCGGGATGACTGGCGGCGCGGACGCGGTGACTGCCAGCTGGTCTGACTGATGGATTGCTCCAGCGCCTGGCGGATCATTTCATGGCGATCGGCAGCCAGCGGACTGCCATCCGGTTCCAGAACGATAAAGGTGTCCATCGCCATGCCATCACGGCTGGTGAAGATCTGCGCGTCATGCACGCTGAGGTTCCGTCGGTCCAGTTCTCCGGCTACCGTGGCAAACAGGTATGGGCGATCCGGACTCCAGATAAAGATCTCCGTGCCGCCTCGGGTTGCCTGCGGGCTGACCAGCACCAGCGGTTTGGTCAGATCGTGATTCATCAGATGGCGCGCGTGCCACGCCAGCTGGTTTGGCGTGTGACGCAGGAAATAGTCGGCACGGCAGCGTCCCCAGATATGGTTTAACGCCTGCTCATCGATATTGTCCATCCGCAGCAGCGCCAGCGCCTGCAACCGGTGATGACGTACCCGTTCACGCAGGTCAGGGCTGTTCTCCATACCCCGACGCAGCTGTTTCTCGGTGGCGAAAAACAGTTCGCGCAGCAGGCTCTGTTTCCAGCTGTTCCACAGGTTTTCGTTAGTGGCGCAAATATCGGCAACGGTCAGGCAAGCCAGGTAACGCAGGCGATTCTCATTCTGCATCACTTCGGCAAATTGCTGGATCTCGGTCGGATCCTGAATATCCCGACGCTGAGCGGTGACGGACATCAGCAGATGATGGCGAACCAGCCAGGCGACCAGCTGGGTTTCACGGGAATTAAGCCCGTGGAGTTCGGCAAATTCCAGCGCATCCTGCGCCCCGAGAATGGAGTGATCGCCGCCACGTCCTTTCGCAATATCGTGGAACAGCGCGGCCATCAGCAGCAGTTCAACCTGTGGCAGGCGCGGCCAAATCTCAACACACAGCGGATGACGAGGACGCGTGGCTTCACTGGCGAAACTTTCCAGCTTTTGCAGCACGCGAATGGTGTGTTCATCAACGGTATAGGCATGGAACAGATCGAATTGCATCTGTCCGACAATGTTGGCCCACTGCGGCATATACGCCCACAGCACGCTGTGGCGATGCATCGGCACCAGCGCCCGGCTGACGGCTCCCGGATGACGCAGGATGGCAAGGAACAGCTGACGCGCTTCCGGAATGTTACACAGCGGCTCCTTCAAATGGCGACGCGCATGCCTGAGCTGGCGCAGCGTCGTTGAATAGATGCCGGTGATACTTTGCGTACGCACCATGACGTAGAACATCCGCATGATTGCTTCCGGCTCGCGGGCGAACAGCGTTTCATCAATCAAATCGATCAGCGATCCACGGACCTGGAACTCATGGTCAATGGCGCGGGGTTTTTCATCGGTGCCCAGCGCCAGAATCGCCTCATCAAACAGCTGCAACAGCATATGGTTGAGCTCGCTGATGCGGCGGGTGACGCGGTAAAAATCCTTCATCATCCGTTCGACCGGCTCATTCACCTCGCCCTGATAATTCAGGCGTTGAGCCACGGTCAGCTGACGATCGAACAACAGGCGGTTGTCGTAGCGCGGCAGCGTCAGATGCAGGGCAAAACGGATGCGCCACAGGAACGTCTGGCACTCGTTAAGCTCATTACGCTCCACGTCGGTCAGGAAGCCAAAACCGACCATCTCATCCAGCGAGGTGGCGCCGAAATGGCGGCGGGCCACCCACAGCAGGGTATGAATGTCGCGCAGGCCACCGGGGCTGCTTTTGATGTCGGGTTCGAGGTTATAGCTGGTGCCGTGATAGCGCAGGTGGCGCTCCTGCTGCTCCTCAATTTTGGCGGCAAAGAAGCGGTCAGACGGCCAGAAGCCATCGCTGAAGACGTTCTTTTGCAGCTCGAGGAACAGCGCCACGTCGCCAGTCAACATGCGGGACTCAATCAGGTTAGTGGCCACCGTCAGATCGGACAGACCTTCCAGCAGACACTCTTCCAGCGTGCGCACGCTGTGGCCGACTTCCAGCTTCAAATCCCACATCAGCGTCAGTAATTCGCTGGTGCGTTGGGCATCCTGTTCGGAGAGCGGCAGGCGGCTGAGGATCAACACATCAATATCGGAAAGCGGGTGCAGTTCACCACGACCATAGCCACCTACTGCCACTAACGCGATGCCGTCCTTTTCCGGGAAGCCATAAAAGCGCCACAGGCGTCGCAACAGGCGGTCAATAAACAGTGTGCGTGCATCAATCAGCGCTTCCACCTCTGCGCCAGCATCAAACTCGATGGCCAGCAGCTGATGAAATTGCTCAAGGTGTTGTTTGAGGGATTCGCGGGTCAACTCCGCATCAGCCCAGTGGGCAGGGGAGCCAGACTTCTTGTAATCCTTGAGGGTTTTGGTCACGCCAGTGCTCCTGCTAAATGCTCTGCGAGTCAGAATAGGAAAAATCAACACTGACAATAGCGCCAGCACCAGCCTGAGATCAAAAAAAACCGGCCTCAGCCGGTTTTTTTATTTAACGAGCGGTTACTCGTCGTGCGTCAGGATGGCCGGGATGGTGTCATCTTTGCGCAGTGTCATAATTTCACAGCCGTTTTCTGTCACCACAATGGTGTGCTCGTACTGCGCCGACAGGCTGCGATCTTTGGTTTTTACCGTCCAGCCATCTTTCATGCTGCGAATGCGGTAATCACCGGCATTAACCATCGGTTCGATGGTAAACGCCATACCGGCCTGAAGCACCACGCCGCCGTCATCCGCATCGTAATGCAGTACCTGTGGCTCTTCATGGAAGCCTTTACCGATGCCGTGACCGCAATATTCGCGCACCACGGAGAAGTCCTGAGCTTCGACAAACTTCTGGATTTCACGGCCAATGGTCCGCAGGCGAATGCCCGGTTTTACCATCCGCAGCGCCAGATACAGGCTCTCCTGAGTGATGCGGCACAGGCGCTCACCCTGGATGGTTGGCTTGCCGGCGATAAACATCTTTGAGGTGTCGCCGTGATACTCATCTTTGATCACCGTGACGTCGATATTGACGATATCGCCATCTTTCAGAATGCGCTCGTCGCTAGGGATGCCGTGGCAAACCACTTCATTAATCGAGATACAGACAGATTTTGGGAAGCCGTGATAGCCCAGGCTGGCTGAGACCGCTTTCTGCGTATTGACGATGTAATCGTTACAAATGCGATCCAGTTCACCGGTGCTGATGCCCGGCTTCACGTGTTCTTCAATCATTTCCAGCACTTCAGCAGCCAGGCGGCCCGCCACGCGCATTTTTTCGATTTCTTCAGGGGTTTTAATTGTAATTGCCATCAATTTTGTCCGCAGTTGTCGCTATTTTCGACAATAATAAAGGAAGTGCAGCAATGGTAGCAGCCCACCCTTGCTCTGCCAATTGCAGTTTGTGTCAGGGTGGGCTGTTGCTAACAAAACTTGGCTTCACAGGGCGCTTTGTGGTATAAAGCGCGCCGACGATTCTCTGTAGGGAAGTTCTACAGGGAAACGCATAACTCTCATTATGTGTAAATAACACACATGTATCGACACATACTCCGGGGTGCCTGAACGCCTGCGTAAGCAGTCTGCCGGGTCGGTTGTATGGGATACATGGAGGCTTAACCCCAAATCATTCTATAGAGGTAATCATGGCAACTGTTTCCATGCGCGACATGCTCAAGGCCGGTGTACACTTCGGTCACCAGACCCGTTACTGGAACCCGAAAATGAAGCCATTCATCTTCGGTGCTCGTAACAAGGTTCACATCATCAACCTTGAGAAAACTGTACCAATGTTCAACGAAGCTCTGGCTGAACTGAACAAGATCGCTTCCCGTAAAGGTAAGATCCTGATCGTTGGTACTAAGCGCGCTGCAAGCGAATCAGTAAAAGAGTCTGCGTTGAGCTGCGATCAGTTCTTCGTAAACCATCGCTGGTTGGGTGGCATGCTGACTAACTGGAAAACCGTTCGTCAGTCCATCAAACGTCTGAAAGACCTGGAAATCCAGTCTCAGGACGGTACCTTCGATAAACTGACCAAGAAAGAAGCGCTGATGCGTACTCGCGAACTGGCCAAGCTGGAAAATAGCCTGGGCGGTATCAAAGACATGGGCGGCCTGCCTGACGCACTGTTCGTTGTTGACGCTGACCACGAACACATCGCTATCAAAGAAGCAAACAACCTGGGTATCCCAGTCTTTGCTATCGTTGATACCAACTCTGATCCAGACGGCGTTGACTTCATCATTCCTGGTAATGACGATGCAATCCGTGCTGTGAGCCTGTACCTGACTGCAGTAGCGACTACTGTACGTGAAGGTCGCTCTCAGGACCTGGCTCAGCAGGCTGAAGAAAAATTCGCCGAAGCTGAGTAATAAGGATCGCTCTCCCGAGAGCCCTTAGACGTCAGATGTTAATCTGTAAGGGGCCTGCATTGGCCCCTTTATTTTATTCGAATTCGCTTTGCCGGTTATGATTACGGCGGGGCAGAATGTTTCTCCCGAGACCAGGCATCAGTGGCGAACCTCTCAGGCTCTCGCTGACCGATGCAAGCTAACCGAGGATTATAGAATGGCTGCTATTACCGCTGCTCTGGTAAAAGAACTGCGCGAGCGTACTGCTGCTGGCATGATGGATTGCAAAAAAGCGTTGACTGAAGCTGACGGCGACATCGAGCTGGCGATCGAGAACATGCGTAAATCTGGCGCGATCAAAGCTGCTAAGAAAGCAGGCAACGTTGCTGCTGATGGCGTGATCAAAACCAAAATCGAAGGCAACTTCGGCGTGATTCTGGAAGTAAACTGCCAGACTGACTTCGTTGCTAAAGACGGTGGTTTCCAGGCCTTTGCTGACAAAGTGCTGGACGCTGCTGCTGCGGGCAAAATCACTGACGTTGAAGTGCTGAAAGCCCAGTTCGAAGAAGAGCGCGTTGCACTGGTTGCTAAAATCGGTGAAAACATCAACATCCGTCGCGTTTCCATCCTGGAAGGCGATGTGCTGGGTAGCTACCTGCACGGTGCTCGCATCGGTGTTCTGATCGCCGCTACCGGCGCTGACGAAGAGCTGGTTAAGCAGCTGGCAATGCACGTTGCTGCCAGCAAGCCAGAATTCGTTAAGCCTGAAGATGTGTCTGCTGAAGTGGTTGAGAAAGAGTTCCAGGTTCAGCTGGACATCGCCATGCAGTCTGGCAAGCCGAAAGAAATCGCAGAGAAAATGGTTGAAGGCCGCATGAAGAAATTCACCGGCGAAGTTTCTCTGACTGGCCAGCCTTTCGTTATTGACCCATCTAAAACTGTGGGCCAGTTGCTGAAAGAGAAAAACGCAGACGTTGTTAACTTCATCCGCTTTGAAGTGGGCGAAGGCATTGAGAAAGCTGAAACAGATTTCGCAGCAGAAGTTGCGGCGATGTCCAAGCAGTCTTAATGAACGATAAGAACCGCCAATCGGCGGTTCTTTTTTATCTGTCTTTCGTTCCACCCATTTTCAGTCTCATCCCAATAGCATTTCTCCGATGCTAAGAGGATGATAGCCCAGATTTTACTCCTCACATCGATTAAACCATTCGGGAAAATACACCATGGCGACCAATGCAAAACCTGTATATCAACGTATTCTGCTTAAACTGAGTGGCGAAGCGCTGCAAGGTGCCGAAGGCTTCGGCATTGATGCCAGCGTGCTGGATCGTATGGCTCAGGAAGTGAAAGAACTGGTAGAACTGGGCATTCAGGTGGGTGTGGTTATCGGTGGTGGTAATCTGTTCCGTGGCGCGGGTCTTGCGCAGGCTGGAATGAACCGCGTAGTGGGCGACCATATGGGCATGCTGGCGACCGTGATGAATGGTCTGGCAATGCGTGATGCTCTGCATCGTGCCTATGTGAATGCCCGCCTGATGTCCGCAATCCCATTGAATGGCGTGTGCGATAATTACAGCTGGGCAGAAGCCATCAGCCTGCTGCGTAACAACCGCGTGGTGATCTTCTCCGCCGGTACCGGTAACCCGTTCTTCACCACCGACTCCGCAGCCTGCCTGCGTGGTATCGAAATTGAAGCTGACGTGGTGCTGAAAGCCACCAAAGTGGATGGCGTTTACTCGGCCGATCCGGTGAAGAATCCAGATGCGACCCTGTACGACCAGATCAGCTACACCGACGTGCTCGATAAAGAACTGAAAGTCATGGATCTTGCGGCCTTTACGCTGGCCCGTGACCATAAACTGCCGATCCGTGTGTTCAACATGAACAAACCTGGTGCGCTGCGCCGCGTAGTGATGGGCGAAAAAGAAGGCACCCTGATCACGCAATAATATCAGTCGCTGCGTAAAATAAGGTATATTCTGCCTTTGTGGCGTGTTGCACGCTACACTCAGGATCGTCATAGATTATTTTGAAACGGGCTCTGTATTCAGAGCCTGCCTGGTAACCAGAATCCAAGGGTTCCAACGTGATTAACGAAATCAGAAAAGATGCTGAAACGCGCATGGAAAAATGCGTCGAAGCATTCAAAAACCACATCAGCAAAATCCGTACTGGCCGCGCCTCGCCGAGCATTCTTGACGGCATTATGGTCGACTATTACGGTTCTTCAACGCCTCTGCGCCAGCTGGCCAGCGTGACCGTTGAAGATTCACGCACACTGAAAATCAACGTGTTTGACCGTTCTATCAGTGCTGCTGTTGAAAAGGCAATCATGACTTCTGACCTGGGGCTTAACCCAAGTTCAGCGGGCAGCGATATCCGTGTTCCTCTGCCAGCCCTGACTGAAGAGCGTCGTAAAGACCTGATCAAAGTCGTTCGTGGTGAAGCAGAGCAGGGCCGTGTGTCCGTGCGTAACGTTCGCCGTGATGCGAACGACAAAGTGAAAGCGCTGCTGAAAGACAAAGAAATCAGTGAAGATGATGAACATCGTTCACAGGATGACATTCAGAAAATGACCGACGTCTTTATCAAGAAAATTGATACTGCGCTGGCAGAAAAAGAAGCGGAGCTGATGGACTTCTAAGTCTGTCATGGTTCCGATGAAACGCCGTACAGATTGCCGTTCTTTGGAGTGGTCAGTCTTGCGGCGTTTTGCATTTATTCTCTTATCTGGCGTGCAGGGAAAGGCTTTCCCTGGCGGCGGAGTTGACACAGAGCAACCTCATGAAGCAATTGACCATCCTCGGTTCAACGGGCTCTATTGGCACCAGCACGCTGGCAGTCGTTCAGGCTAATCCAGAGCTGTTTGCCGTTAAGGCGCTGGTCGCAGGCCACAATGTTGAGCTGATGGCTGAACAGTGTCTGGCCTTCCGTCCGGCCTATGCCTCAATGTCCGATGAACACTCGGCAGCGGCCCTGCGACTTCGTCTGAAAAGTTTGAATGTGGCGACCGAGGTGTTCAGTGGCGAACAGGCTGCCTGCGATCTGGCCGCGCTGGATGATGTCGATCAGGTTATGGCGGCAATCGTCGGTGCGGCAGGATTATTGCCTACGTTAGCCGCAATTCGTGCCGGAAAACAGGTTCTTCTGGCGAATAAAGAGTCGCTCGTTACCTGCGGCCAGCTTTTTCTGGAGGCGGTCAGCGCCTCAAAAGCGCAGCTGTTACCCGTCGACAGCGAGCACAACGCCATTTTTCAGAGTTTGCCTGCTTCCCTCCAGCAACAGTTAGGATACGCTTCTCTGGAAGATAATGGCATTGATAGCATTATCCTCACGGGGTCGGGTGGCCCTTTTCGTGACACGCCGTTGGACCTGCTCAAGAGTATGACTCCCGATCAGGCCTGCGCGCATCCGAACTGGTCAATGGGGCGCAAAATCTCCGTTGATTCCGCCACCATGATGAACAAAGGTTTGGAATATATCGAAGCCCGCTGGCTGTTTAATGCGACCGATGCCCAGATGGAGGTCATCCTGCATCCGCAGTCGGTGATCCACTCGATGGTGCGTTACCGTGATGGCAGCGTGCTGGCTCAGCTGGGATCGCCGGACATGCGCACACCGATTGCGCATGTGATGGCCTGGCCACAGCGCGTGCCGTCCGGGGCGAAGCCACTGGATTTCACCCGCATGGGGGCGATGACTTTCGCCGAGCCGGATTATGCTCGCTATCCCTGCCTGAAGCTGGCAATAGACGCCTGTTCTGCCGGACAGGCGGCGACCACCACGCTGAATGCGGCCAATGAAATTGCGGTTGCCGCGTTTCTGGATTCGCAAATTCGCTTTACCGATATTGCTGCGGTCAATTTGGCCGTGCTGGAGGCGCTTTCCTGTGCAGAACCGGACAGCGTTGAAGCGGTGCTGGAGATTGACAGACAGGCACGAGCGGTTGCTCAGGCCCAGCTGTCGCGCTTCTCTGAAGCCCGATAATTCAGCCAATTAGCGCGCCGCTATTTGTGAGGCGAGGGCGGAGATGGTATAGTCTTCGGCCGCTAATTCAGTAATTCGTTGCGATGTAGCGGGGATACAAACCGTGTTTAGCACGGTTTTCTTACGTCGAGCGGGTAAGATATTTCAGAAGCCGTTGTATTTCTGATTAAAGGAAATAATTACGCGTTATGTCGTCCGAAAATCAACTAAAAACCGATGACTTGCAAGAAGGGGAGAATCCCCGTCACGTAGCCATCATCATGGATGGCAATGGCCGTTGGGCCAAAACCCGTGGAAAATTGCGTATCTCTGGCCACAAAGCCGGAGTGAAGTCTGTTCGTCGTGCGGTGAGCTTTGCTGTCAGCAACAATCTCACTGCGCTGACGCTTTATGCATTCAGCAGCGAAAACTGGAACCGTCCTCCGCAAGAAGTCATGGCCTTGATGGAGCTGTTCGTCTGGGCACTCGACAGCGAAGTGAAAAGTCTGCACAAGCACAATGTTCGTCTGCGGATTATTGGCGACATCGGCCGATTCAGTGACCGTCTGCAGGAGCGTATTCGTCGCGCTGAGGAACTTACTCAACAAAATAATGGACTAACCCTCAACATTGCCGCGAATTATGGCGGACGTTGGGATATCATCCATGGCGTCAGAAAAATAGCAGAGCAGGTTCAGGAAGGTCTTATCCGTCCTGATCAGATCGAGGAAGAAACCCTTGGTCAGTATCTCTGCCTCAATGAACTGGCTCCCGTGGATCTGGTAATAAGGACAGGGGGAGAGCATCGAATCAGTAACTTCTTGCTGTGGCAGGTTGCCTATGCAGAGTTCTTTTTTACCGATGTTCTCTGGCCTGATTTTGATGAACAAGTCTTTGAAGGTGCACTGAATGCGTTTGCACAACGAGAGCGTCGCTTCGGCGGTGCAGCACCCGGCGGCGCTTAAGCGCACTGGGGGTAATCTTTGCTGAAGTCTCGCCTGATTACCGCGTTTATACTTATCCCGATTGTGATTGCAGCGCTGTTCCTGCTTCCGCCTCCTGGATTTGCCATTGTGACCCTGGTGGTATGCATGCTTGCCGCCTGGGAATGGGGACAGTTTGCGGGCTTCGCGACCCGCTCGCAACGCATCTGGCTGGCAGTCCTGTGTGGACTGCTGCTCGCCTTTATGATGTTCACTCTTCCTGCTTATCAGCACTCGGTACACCTGCCACAGGTTGCCGGTTCGCTATGGGCCGCCCTTTGTTGGTGGATCGTAGCCTTGCTGCTGGTGCTCTCTTATCCCGGCTCGGCCTCGTTTTGGCGCTCGTCTAAAGCGCTTCGCCTGCTGTTCGGTGTCCTGACCATTGTGCCGTTCTTCTGGGGCATGCTGACGTTACGCCAGTATCACTACGATACCGACCATTTTGCCGGTGCCTGGTGGCTGCTGTACGTGATGCTGCTGGTTTGGGGCGCTGATTCTGGTGCCTACATGTTTGGCCGCCTGTTTGGTAAACACAAGCTGTCACCTAAAGTCTCACCGGGAAAAACCTGGGAAGGGTTCTTTGGTGGCCTGCTGACGTCTGCACTGATTGCCTGGCTGTTTGGCCTTTGGGCGCCGCTGACTATCTCGCCTGTTACCCTGTTGGTTTGTTCACTGGTCGCCGCACTGGCCTCGGTGTTAGGGGATTTAACCGAGAGCATGTTCAAGCGCGAAGCCGGCATTAAAGACAGTGGTAATTTGATCCCCGGACATGGGGGCATCCTTGACCGTATCGACAGCCTGACTGCAGCCGTACCTGTGTTCGCCTGCCTGTTGTTGCTGGTTTTCGGGACGCTATAAGGGACCCTATGCTAAGCATTCTCTGGAGCCTTGGGGCATTTATCGTTGCCCTCGGCGTATTGATCACCGTGCACGAGTTTGGCCACTTCTGGGTGGCCCGTCGTTGTGGTGTCAAGGTTGAACGCTTCTCTGTTGGTTTCGGTAAAGCGCTGTGGCGCCGGACCGATAAACAGGGAACGGAATACGTCATTGCTCTGATCCCCTTGGGTGGTTACGTCAAGATGCTCGATGAGCGTGTTGAAAGCGTGCCGCCTGAGCTGCGTAACCAGGCGTTTAATAATAAAACCGTGCTGCAACGCGCGGCGATTATTAGTGCCGGTCCCATCGCCAATTTCATCTTTGCCATTTTCGCTTACTGGCTGGTGTTTATCATCGGTGTGCCTGGTGTTCGCCCGGTTGTTGGCGAAATAGTGAGCGGTTCGCAGGCTGCTGAGGCTCAAATTACGCCTGGGATGGAACTTAAAGCCGTTGACGGTATCGAAACGCCTGACTGGGATGCTGTGCGTATGGCGCTGGTGTCGAAAATTGGCGACCAGCAAACCACGTTAAGCGTGGCGCCATTTGGCTCTTCTCAGGTCAGTGACAAGCGGCTCGATCTGCGCAACTGGCAGTTCGAACCGGATAAGCAGGATCCTGTTGTTTCACTCGGCATTAAGCCGCGTGGACCACAGATCGAAACGGTGCTGGCAGAAGTCCAGGCGAACTCGGCGGCAAGTAAGGCGGGTTTGCAAGCGGGCGACAGGATCGTTAAAGTCGATGGTCAGCCGGTGGACCAGTGGCAGCGTTTTGTCACTCTGGTTCGCGATAATCCGGGTAAAGCGTTGGCGGTAGACATTGAGCGACAGGGCAGTCCAGTCACAGTGACACTGACGCCAGACGTGAAGCCAGGCAGTAAAGCAGAAGGGTTTGCCGGGGTGATCCCGCGCATTGTTCCTCTGCCGGATGAATTTAAAACGGTACGCCAGTATGGTCCGTTTGCAGCGATCGGTGAGGCTAGCGCCAAAACCTGGCAGCTGATGAAACTGACGGTCAATATGCTGGGCAAACTGATTGTCGGCGAAGTGAAGTTGAACAATCTCAGCGGGCCGATTTCTATCGCCCAGGGTGCTGGGATGTCGGCGGAATATGGTTTGATCTACTACCTGATGTTCCTGGCTTTGATCAGCGTGAACCTCGGGATTATCAATCTGTTCCCGTTGCCGGTATTAGATGGTGGACATTTGCTGTTCCTGGCGATCGAAAAGATCAAAGGTGGGCCGGTGTCTGAGCGAGTTCAGGACTTCAGTTATCGCATTGGCTCTATTTTGCTGGTGCTGTTAATGGGGCTTGCACTATTCAATGATTTCTCACGTCTTTAGTCTGCCAACAGGCAAACTACCCGTGAGAACCAGTTAGGAAGAATGCATAACAACGATGGCGATGAAAAAGTTGCTCATAGCGTCGCTGCTGTTTAGCAGCGCTACCGTATACGCGGCAGACGGCTTCGTAGTGAAGGATATTCATTTCGAAGGCCTGCAGCGAGTCGCCGTCGGCGCGGCATTGCTGAGTATGCCTGTCCGCGTGGGAGACACCGTCTCCGATGATGATATCAGTAATACTATCCGTGCTCTCTTCGCGACCGGGAACTTCGAAGACGTACAGGTCCTGCGCGACGGCACTACGCTGATCGTCCAGGTGAAAGAACGCCCAACGATTGCCAGCATCACCTTCTCCGGTAACAAAGCGGTGAAAGATGACATGCTGAAGCAGAACCTTGAAGCCTCTGGCGTGCGCGTGGGTGAAGCCCTTGACCGCACCACCATCTCATCCATTGAGAAAGGGCTTGAAGACTTCTACTACAGCGTCGGTAAGTACAGCGCCAGCGTAAAAGCTGTGGTCACACCGCTGCCGCGTAACCGTGTCGATCTGAAACTGGTCTTTACCGAAGGTGTTTCTGCCAAGATCCAGCAAATCAACGTGGTCGGCAACAAAGCCTTCTCGTCTGATGAACTGATCTCCCGCTTCTCACTGCGTGATGAAGTGCCATGGTGGAACGTCGTTGGCGATCGCAAATACCAGAAGCAGAAACTGGCGGGTGACCTTGAAACCCTGCGCAGCTTCTACCTCGATCGTGGTTATGCCCGTTTCAACATTGATTCGACTCAGGTCAGCCTGACGCCGGACAAAAAAGGCATCTACATCACCATCAACATCACCGAAGGCGATCAGTACAAGCTTTCTGGCGTAGTGGTTAACGGCAGCATGGCCGGCCATTCAGCTGAAGTTGAGCAGCTGTCGAAGGTCAAGCCAGGCGAGCTGTATAACGGCGCCAAAGTGACCAAAATGGAAGATGACATCAAGAAGATGCTGGGCCGTTATGGTTACGCGTATCCACGCGTATCGACGCAGCCAGAAATCAATGATGCGGATAAAACCGTGAAGCTGCACGTCAACGTTGATGCGGGCAACCGTTACTCCGTGCGTAAAGTGCGCTTTGAAGGTAACGACACCTCTAAAGATTCCGTTCTGCGTCGCGAAATGCGCCAGATGGAAGGTGCATGGCTGGGCAGCGACCTGGTTGAGCAGGGGAAAGAGCGTCTGAACCGTACCGGTTACTTTGAGACGGTTGATACCGACACGCAGCGCGTGCCAGGCTCACCAGACCAGGTTGACGTGGTGTACAAGGTGAAAGAACGTAACACCGGTACCTTCAACTTCGGCGTCGGTTACGGCACCGAGAGTGGCGTCAGCTTCCAGGTTGGCGTGACGCAGGAAAACTGGTTAGGTACGGGTAATACCGTCGGTATCAGCGGCACCAAAAACGATTATCAGACCTATGCTGAATTCTCACTGACCGACCCGTACTTCACGGTCGACGGTGTCAGCCTGGGCGGTCGTGTGTTCTATAACGACTTCAAAGCGGATGATGCTGACCTGTCTGACTATACCAACAAGAGCTATGGTTTAGACGGTACGCTGGGCTTCCCGGTTAACGAAAACAACACCTTGCGTGTCGGTCTGGGTTACGTGCACAACGACCTGTCCAACATGCAGCCTCAGGTATCGATGTTCCGTTATCTGCGTTCGGTCGGTCAGGATCCTAGCCTGTCGGAAGATGCAGATTATGCCGCAGATGACTTCACCTTCAACTATGGTTGGACATACAACAACCTGGACCGTGGGTTCTTCCCAACGTCCGGTAACCGTACCAACCTGAACGGTAAAGTGACGATCCCGGGATCGGATAACGCCTTCTACAAAGCGACGCTGGATACTCAGCAGTATGTTCCGCTCAATCAGGATCGTACCTGGGTTCTGTTGGGTCGCGGTAAAGTCGGTTACGGCGATGGTCTGAGCGGCAAAGAACTGCCGTTCTACGAGAACTTCTATGCCGGTGGTTCCAGCACCGTGCGTGGTTTCCGTTCTAATACCATCGGTCCTAAAGCGGCCTACTACAATAATGGTTCGGATACATGTTCTACGGGCACGCTGTGTGATTCCAGCGATGCGGTTGGTGGTAACGCATTGGCTACGGCCAGCGCGGAGTTGATCACCCCAACACCGTTCCTGAGCGAGAAGTATGCCAACTCTGTCCGTACATCGCTGTTTGTCGATGCCGGTACAGTGTGGGATACCAATTGGGAAAACACGGCCGAAACACGTGCCGCGGGTATTCCTGATTACAGCGATCCGGGCAACATCCGTATGTCGGCGGGTCTGGCACTGCAGTGGATGTCTCCACTGGGTCCACTGGTGTTCTCTTACGCCCAGCCGTTCAAAAAGTATGATGGAGATAAGGCCGAGCAGTTCCAGTTTAACATTGGTAAAACCTGGTAACGGCGGTTTCGCACGGAAGCGTGTAAGTGAGTATCGCGACGTTTAATGGCAACCTGCGTGGTTGCCTTAACGCGCAACACATGTGTCGAAGACACAAACGTTGATGGTAAGGAGTTTATAGTGAAAAAGTTGTTGTGTGCCGCAGGCCTCTCTATCGCTCTGGCGGTTTCCGCTGGTGCCCAGGCTGCAGATAAAATTGCAGTGGTGAACGTTTCCAGCATTTTCCAACAGTTACCGGCGCGTGCGACAGTTGCGAAACAGCTTGAAAACGAGTTCAAAGGCCGTGCAACTGAGCTGCAGGGTATGGAACGCGATCTGCAGACTAAAATGCAGAAGTTGCAGCGTGACGGCTCTACCATGAAGGCTAGCGATCGCAGCCGTATGGAAAAAGACGTTATGGCTCAGCGTGAAGCCTTCTCAACTAAAGCTCAGGCTTTCGAGCAGGATAACCGTCGTCGCCAGGCAGAAGAACGTAACAAAATCCTGAGCCGTATTCAGGATGCTGTGCAGAAAGTTGCTGATGATGAAGGTTACGACGTCGTTGTTGATGCTAACGCTGTTGCGTATGCAGCTAAATCTAAAGACATCACTGCTGATGTTCTGAAACAGGTTAAATAATCGATGTCTTCAATTCGACTGGCTGATTTAGCCCAGCAGTTGGATGCAGATTTGCACGGAGATGGCGAACTCGTCATCTCCGGCATTGCTTCTATGCAATCCGCCCAATCCGGTCAAATCACTTTTCTCTCTAACAGCCGTTACCGCGAGCAGCTCGTCACCTGTAAGGCCTCCGCCGTGGTGCTGACGGAAGCGGATCTGGACTGCGTTCAAGGCGCCGCTCTGGTGGTGAAAGATCCTTATCTGACTTATGCCCGCATGGCTCAGATTCTGGACAGCACGCCGCAGCCTGCCAAAGACATCGCGCCGAGCGCGGTGATCGATGCCAGCGCTAAGCTGGGTCAATATGTCTCTATTGGCGCAAATGCCGTTATCGAATCTGGCGTTGAGCTGGGCGATAACGTGGTTATTGGTGCCGGTTGTTTCGTCGGGAAAAATACCCGCATTGGCGCCGGAACCCGTTTGTGGGCCAACGTCTCTATTTATCATGAAATTCAGATCGGCGAGCGTTGCCTGATCCAGTCTGGCACCGTTATCGGTGCGGATGGTTTTGGTTACGCTAACGATCGTGGCAATTGGGTGAAAATCCCGCAGCTCGGAACGGTGATTATCGGCGATCGTGTTGAGATTGGTGCCTGTACCACCATCGATCGCGGCGCGTTGGATAACACTCAGATCGGGAATGGTGTTATCATTGATAACCAGTGCCAGATTGCACACAACGTTGTGATTGGCGACAATACCGCGGTTGCGGGTGGCGTCATCATGGCAGGCAGCCTGAAAATCGGCCGCTATTGCATGATTGGTGGTGCAAGCGTAATTAACGGTCACATGGAAATTTGTGACAAAGTTACGGTCACCGGAATGGGAATGGTCATGCGACCAATCACCCAACCTGGGGTATACTCCTCCGGGATTCCACTGCAACCCAACAAAACCTGGCGCAAAACGGCAGCGCTGGTGATGAATATCGATGAAATAAGCAAACGCTTAAAAGCCATCGAGCGTAAAGTCGACAAAGACTAAACGCCTTCCCAGCACCTTGACCAGCTGACATTACCCCACAGGGTAGAATTAGAATGCTAAGCAAGGAAGCCCGGCGCACAGAACCTGATTTGCGGCCTGCGGATGATCTTTGCAGGCCGTGTTATTGATGCCATCAGAATTTTTTAGGACAGGAAGAGTATTTTGACTACTGAAACTCATACTCTGAAGATTGAAGAGATTATTGAACTGCTGCCTCACCGCTACCCGTTTTTATTGGTAGACCGCGTCCTTGAGTTCGAAGAGCACAAGTTCCTGCGCGCAGTGAAGAATGTCTCGGTCAACGAACCGTTTTTCCAGGGCCATTTCCCTGGTAAGCCGATTTTCCCAGGCGTGCTGATTTTAGAAGCTATGGCTCAGGCAACCGGTATTCTGGCGTTTAAAAGCGTGGGCAAACTGGAACCTGGCGAGCTGTACTACTTCGCAGGGATTGATGACGCGCGCTTCAAGCGCCCTGTCGTGCCTGGCGATCAGATGATCATGGAAGTCACCTTCGAGAAAACCCGCCGTGGTCTGACGCGCTTTAAAGGCGTGGCAACCGTAGACGGTAAAATTGTCTGTGAAGCAACGATGATGTGTGCCCGCAGCCGGGAGGGATAATTCGTGATTGATGAAACTGCTGTAATCCATCCAAGTTCCGTCATTGAAGAGGGCGCCGTCATTGGCGCTCGCGTCCATATCGGCCCATTCTGTTTTATTGGGGCGAATGTTGAGATTGGTGAAGGCACTGTCCTCAAATCTCATGTGGTGGTCAATGGTCACACCCGTATTGGCAAAGACAATACCATTTATCAGTTCACCACCATCGGTGAAGCTAACCAGGATCTGAAGTACGCTGGCGAGCCAACCCGAGTGGAAGTGGGCGACCGTAACAGCATCCGTGAGAGCGTCACTATTCACCGTGGCACTTCTCAGGCTGACGGCCTGACCAAAGTGGGCAGCGATAACCTGTTTATGGTTAACGCGCACATCGCTCATGACTGCATTATTGGCGATCGTTGTATCCTCGCCAACAATGCAACGCTGGGCGGCCATGTGGTTGTGGATGACTTTGCCATTATTGGTGGGATGACAGCGATTCATCAATTCTGCGTTATCGGCGCGCACGTGATGATTGGCGGCTGTTCTGGCGTCGTCCAGGATGTTCCGCCATTCGTCATTGCCCAGGGTAACCATGCCACGCCGTTTGGTATCAATCTGGTAGGGCTACAGCGTCGTGGCTTCAGTAAAGAGGCCTTACACGCGATCCGCAATGCGTACAAGATCCTTTACCGCAGCAACAAAACGCTGGAAGAAGCGAAGCCAGAAATCGCTGAGATTGCCAGCAAGCATCCAGAAGTGCAGCCGTTCTACGATTTCTTCGCTCGCTCTACGCGGGGTTTGATTCGTTAACTCATGCCAAAGCATCCTTTAACGATTGCCCTTGTCGCCGGAGAAACCTCCGGCGATATTCTTGGTGCCGGTCTTATCCGTGCACTCAAAGAAAAGCACCCGGAAACCCGCTTTGTCGGCGTTGCCGGACCGCTGATGCAGGCCGAGGGTTGTGAAGCCTGGTACGAAATGGAAGAGCTGGCGGTGATGGGGATTGTTGAGGTGCTTGAACGTCTGCCTCGCCTGCTGAAAATCCGTCGCGATCTGACCAAACGCTTCACTGCACTGCAGCCCGATGTCTTCGTCGGTATTGATGCGCCTGACTTCAACATTACGCTTGAAGGGCGTCTTAAGCAGAACGGTATTCGCACGATTCATTACGTCAGCCCGTCTGTCTGGGCCTGGCGTCAGAAACGCGTGTTCAAAATTGGCCGCTCTACCGATCTGGTATTGGCCTTTTTGCCGTTTGAAAAAGCGTTCTACGATCGTTTCAATGTTCCCTGCCGCTTTATCGGCCATACCATGGCTGATGCGATGCCGATCCAGCCAGACAAACGCGCTGCGCGTCTGGAGCTGGGGATTGCAGAGGGAACGCCGTGCCTGGCCTTGCTGCCGGGCAGCCGTAATGCGGAAGTTGAGATGCTCAGCGCTGACTTCCTGAGAACGGCGGTGTTATTGCGCCAGAAATGGCCAGAGCTGGAAATCGTGGTGCCGCTGGTTAACCCGCGCCGCCGTGAACAGTTCGAACGAATTAAAGCCGAAGTGGCGCCAGACCTGAAAATGCATTTGCTGGATGGCAAAGGGCGTCAGGCAATGGTTGCCAGCGATGCGGCATTGCTGGCGTCCGGTACCGCAGCACTGGAGTGTATGCTGGCTAAATGCCCGATGGTGGTCGGTTACCGCATGAAGCCCTTCACCTTCTGGCTGGCCAAGCGGCTGGTGAAAACGGACTATGTGTCGTTACCTAACCTGCTGGCGGGTCGTGAACTGGTGAAAGAGCTGCTGCAGGAAGAGTGTCAGCCCGATCTGCTGGCTGCTGCGCTGGAACCTTTACTGGCAGAAGGCGACACCCGCGATCAGTTGCTGGCAACCTTTACCGAACTTCATCATCAAATCCGCTGGAATGCCGATGAGCAGGCCGCGGCTGCCGTACTGGAACTCTGTCCATGAGCGACTTTATCTATCCTGACGCGACCTGCATTGCCGGCGTGGACGAAGTAGGGCGTGGCCCGTTAGTCGGCGCTGTGGTGACCGCGGCGGTTATTCTCGATCCAGCCCGTCCGATAGTGGGTCTGGCCGATTCCAAAAAGCTGTCTGAAAAACGCCGCCTGGCGTTGTACGATGAGATAGTCGAGAAGGCGTTAAGCTGGAGTTTAGGTCGGGCTGAGCCGGAAGAGATCGATCGGCTGAACATCCTGCATGCCACCATGCTGGCGATGCAGCGTGCTGTTGCCGGACTGCATATCTGTCCAGACTTTGTATTGATTGACGGAAACCGTTGCCCGGCGCTGGCGATGCCTTCTCTGGCGGTGGTAAAGGGCGACAGCCTGGTGCGTGAAATCAGCGCGGCGTCTATTATTGCCAAGGTCACGCGTGACCGGGAAATGAGCGAGCTGGATGTGCTGTTCCCGCAGTATGGTTTTGCTCAGCATAAAGGCTACCCGACCGCACTGCATATGGAAAAACTGGCGCAGCATGGCGTAACACCGCATCACCGTCGCAGTTTTGCACCGGTGCGTAATGCGATACTGGATGCCGACGTCGCGGCTTCAGCCGGACAGACCCTGTAATTTTCACCCCTCAGCCTTAAGTGGGATCCAAGATGGCCGAACCTCGTTTTATTCATTTACGCGTTCACAGTGACTATTCCATGGTTGATGGATTAGCCAAGACGGGCCCGTTGGTGAAAAAAGCTGCCTCTCTGGGCATGCCGGCCATTGGGATCACCGACTACCTCAACCTGTGCGGCCTGGTGAAATTCTACGGCGGTGCCCACGGTCAGGGCGTTAAGCCGATCATCGGTGCGGACTTTAAGGTCAGCAGTGACGCGATGGGCGACGATCTGGGTCAGCTGACGATCCTCGCAGCGAACAACACCGGTTATCAGAACCTCACCCTGTTGATCTCAAAAGCATACCAGCGTGGTTATGGTGCCGCCGGTCCGATCATCGATCGTGACTGGCTGATCGAGCTGGGCGAAGGGCTGATCCTGCTTTCCGGCGGGCGTCGTGGCGATGTTGGCCAGATGCTGCTGCGCGGTAACCATGCCCAGGTTGCCGAGTGCCTGGCGTTCTATCAGCAATACTTCCCTGAGCGCTACTATCTTGAGCTGATCCGCACCGGACGCCAGGATGAAGAGACCTGGGTTCATGCTGCCGTCGAGCTGGCCATTGCCAACAGCATTCCCGTGGTCGCCACCAATGAAGTGTGCTTCCTGGAAGCCGGCGATTTTGATGCGCATGAAATCCGCGTAGCGATCCACGATGGTTTCACCCTCGACGATCCCAAAAGACCGAAAAACTACAGCCCTCAGCAATATCTGCGAACCGAAGAGGAGATGTGCGAGCTGTTCTCGGACATCCCCGAAGCGCTGGCTAACAGCGTAGAAATTGCTAAGCGTTGTAACGTCACCATCCGCCTGGGTGAGTACTTCCTGCCACAGTTCCCGACGGGCGAAATGACCACCGAAGACTTCCTGGTGATGAAATCCCGGGAAGGGCTGGAAGAGCGTCTGGAATTCCTGTTCCCGGACGCCGCAGTGCGGGCAGAAAAACGGCCTGAATATGACGAACGCCTCGAAATCGAGCTGAACGTGATCAACCAGATGGGCTTCCCGGGCTACTTCCTGATCGTGATGGAGTTTATCCAGTGGTCGAAGGATAACGACGTGCCGGTAGGGCCAGGTCGTGGTTCCGGTGCCGGATCGCTGGTGGCCTATGCGCTGAAAATTACCGACCTCGATCCGCTTGAGTTTGACCTGCTGTTCGAACGTTTCCTGAACCCGGAACGTGTATCGATGCCCGACTTCGACGTCGACTTCTGCATGGAAAAACGCGATCTGGTGATTGAGCACGTGGCCGAGATGTATGGCCGTAAAGCGGTATCTCAGATCATCACCTTCGGTACCATGGCGGCGAAAGCCGTGGTGCGTGACGTTGGGCGCGTGCTGGGGCATCCGTATGGCTTCGTCGATCGTATTTCCAAGCTGATCCCGCCAGAGCCCGGCATGACGCTGGAAAAAGCCTTTGCGGCCGAGCCGCAGCTGCCAGAAATCTACGAAGCTGACGAAGAAGTTAAAGCGCTGATCGATATGGCGCGCAAGCTGGAAGGCGTCACGCGTAACGCCGGTAAGCACGCCGGTGGTGTGGTGATCGCACCGACGCAAATCACCGATTTTGCGCCGCTGTATTGCGATGAAAACGGCAACTTCCCGGTAACCCAGTTTGATAAGAACGATGTGGAATATGCCGGGCTGGTGAAGTTCGACTTCCTCGGTCTGCGCACATTGACCATCATCGACTGGGCACTGGCGATGATCAACGCCCGGCGCAAGAAGCAGGGCGAACCGCCAATCGATATCGCCGCGATCCCGCTGGACGATAAAAAAAGCTTTGATATGCTGCAGCGATCTGAAACCACCGCGGTGTTCCAGCTTGAATCGCGCGGCATGAAAGATCTGATCAAACGTCTGAAGCCCGACAGCTTTGAAGATATGATCGCCCTGGTGGCGCTGTTCCGTCCGGGTCCGCTGCAGTCAGGCATGGTAGATAACTTTATCGACCGTAAGCACGGCCGTGAAGCGATCTCCTACCCGGATATCCAGTGGCAGCATGAATCCCTGAAGCCGGTACTGGAGCCAACCTACGGCATTATCCTGTACCAGGAACAGGTCATGCAGATTGCTCAGGTGCTGGCAGGTTACAGCCTGGGCGGCGCGGACATGCTGCGTCGTGCGATGGGTAAAAAGAACCCGGTCGAGATGGCCAAACAGCGCGGCGGCTTTGAAGATGGCGCCAAATCGCGGGGTATTGAAGGTGAGCTGGCGGTTAAAATCTTTGACCTGGTAGAGAAATTTGCCGGTTATGGTTTTAACAAATCCCACTCCGCCGCCTATGCGCTGGTCTCTTATCAGACGCTGTGGCTGAAAGCGCACTACCCGGCCGAATTTATGGCCGCGGTAATGACCGCCGATATGGATAACACCGAGAAGGTGGTCGGTCTGGTTGATGAATGCTGGCGCATGGGGCTGAAGGTGTTACCACCGGATATCAACTCCGGTCAGTATCAGTTCCACGTCAACGATGACGGCGAAATTGTTTACGGCATCGGCGCCATTAAAGGCGTGGGCGAAGGCCCGATTGAAGCGATCATCGAAGCGCGTAATGAAGGCGGCTACTTCCGCGAGCTGTTCGACCTGTGCGCCCGTACCGACACCAAAAAGCTTAACCGCCGCGTGCTGGAAAAGCTGGTGATGTCCGGCGCGTTTGACCGTCTGGGGCCGCACCGTGCGGCCCTGATGAGCGCGCTGCCAGAAGCGTTGAAAGCCGCCGATCAGCATGCGAAAGCGGAAGCGATCGGCCAGGCCGATATGTTCGGCGTGCTGGCGGAAGAGCCGGCACACATCGAAAAATCCTATGCGGACATCAAGCGCTGGCCTGAACAGGTCCAGCTGGATGGCGAAAGAGAAACCCTGGGGCTTTACCTCACCGGGCACCCGATCAATCAGTATCTGAAAGAGATCGAGCGCTATGTGGGGGGAATGCGCCTGAAAGACATGCACCCGACCGATCGTGGCAAAATGACCATGGCAGTTGGTCTGGTGGTGGCGGCCCGCGTAATGGTAACAAAACGCGGTAACCGGATTGGCATCTGCACGCTGGACGACCGTTCTGGTCGTCTGGAAGTGATGTTATTCACAGATGCGTTAGAGAAGTTCCAGCATTTGTTGGAAAAAGACCGTATCCTGATCGTCAGCGGACAGGTCAGCTTCGATGACTTCAGCGGGGGGCTTAAAATGACCGCCCGCGATGTGATGGACATTGATGAAGCCCGTGAAAAATATGCTCGTGGGCTTGCTATCTCGCTGACGGACAGGCAAATTGATGACCAGCTTTTGAACCGTCTCCGTCAATCCCTGGAACCCCATCGTTCGGGGACCATTCCGGTACATCTCTACTATCAGAGAGAGGATGCACGGGCGAAGTTGCGCTTTGGCGCAGCCTGGCGTGTGTCGCCCAGCGATCGTTTACTCAACGAATTGCGGTCGCTGATAGGGTCGGAGCAGGTGGAACTGGAGTTTGACTAAAACAGGAATATTATGAGTCTTAATTACCTGGATTTCGAACAGCCAATCGCAGAACTTGAAGCGAAGATTGATTCGCTCAAATCGGTTGGCCGTCAGGATGAAAAACTGGATATTAATCTGGATGAAGAAGTTCAGCGTCTGCGTGAGAAAAGCGTAGAGCTGACCCGTAAGATCTTCTCCGATTTGGGCGCATGGCAGATCGCGAAATTAGCGCGTCACCCTTTGCGTCCTTACACGCTGGACTATGTCCGCAACGTGTTTACTGACTTTGACGAGCTGGCAGGCGATCGCGCCTATGCGGATGATAAAGCCATTGTTGGCGGCATCGCTCGTCTGGATGGTCGCCCGGTGATGATCATTGGTCATCAGAAAGGCCGCGAAACCAAAGAGAAGATCCGTCGTAACTTCGGTATGCCGGCACCAGAAGGCTACCGTAAAGCACTGCGTCTGATGGAGATGGCCGAGCGCTTCAAAATGCCGATCATCACCTTTATCGACACCCCGGGTGCGTATCCGGGTGTTGGCGCAGAAGAGCGCGGTCAGTCCGAAGCCATCGCACGCAACCTGCGTGAGATGTCCGGTCTGAAAGTGCCGGTCATCTGTACCGTTATCGGTGAGGGTGGTTCCGGTGGCGCGCTGGCTATCGGCGTTGGCGACAAAGTAAACATGCTGCAGTACAGCACCTATTCGGTGATTTCACCGGAAGGCTGTGCCTCAATTCTGTGGAAAAGCGCTGATAAAGCGCCGCTGGCCGCAGAAGCGATGGGCATTATTGCTTCGCGTCTGAAAGAACTGAAGCTGATCGACACGGTGATCCCAGAGCCATTAGGCGGAGCGCATCGCGAGCCGCTGGTGATTGGTGCCACACTGAAAGCTCAGCTGCTGGCCGACCTGGCCGATCTGGACGTGCTGAGTACTGAAGAACTGCTGGACCGTCGTTACCAGCGTTTGATGAACTACGGCTACGCCTGACAGTTCATGATCCACTCACAACGTCATGTTGTGGGTGGTTCATTCCCCAATTTTTTCCCTTCTGCCCGCCATCTTCGCTATGCTTACCCCTGCTGCACAATACCAGGAGGTACGCATTGAATATCATCGCGATCATGGGACCGCATAACGCATTCTATAAAGATGAACCCATCCGTGAGCTGGACGGGGCGCTCAACGCCCAGGGATTCCAGACTATCTACCCGAAAGATGCGAACGACCTGCTCAAGCTGATTGAACACAATCCCCGGATCTGCGGCGTCATCTTTGACTGGGATGAATACAGCCAGGATCTGTGCAGCGAAATCCAGCTGCTGAACGAATACCTTCCGCTTTACGCCTTTATCAACACCCACTCCAGCATGGACGTCAGCATCAACGAGATGCGCATGGCGATGTGGTTCTTTGAATACGGCCTCGGCGTTTCCGAAGAGATTGCCCAGCGTATCCGCCAGTACACCAATGAATACATCGATACGATTACGCCACCGCTGACCAAGGCGCTGTTCAACTATGTGAAAGAGGGCAAATACACCTTCTGCACGCCTGGGCATATGGCCGGCACCGCCTTCCAGAAGAGTCCGGTCGGTACGCTGTTTTATGATTTCTTTGGTGCCAACACGCTGAAGGCCGATATCTCCATTTCGGTGACTGAGCTGGGATCGCTGCTGGACCACACCGGTCCGCATCTGGAAGCGGAAGAGTATGTCGCCCGCACCTTTGGTGCTGAACAGAGCTACATGGTGACCAATGGCACCTCGACCTCAAATAAGATCGTCGGCATGTATGCTGCCGCGGCAGGGAGCACGGTATTAATCGACCGTAACTGCCACAAATCGCTGACTCACCTGCTGATGATGAGCGATATCATTCCCCTCTGGCTGAAGCCAACCCGAAATGCGCTCGGCATTCTGGGCGGTATTCCCAAACGCGAATTCACCAAAGAGAGTATTGCGCTGAAAGTGGCGCAGACTGAACGCGCCACCTGGCCGGTGCATGCGGTGATCACCAACTCAACCTATGACGGGCTGCTGTATAACACCCAGTACATCAAAGAGACGCTGGACGTGCCGTCGATCCACTTTGATTCTGCCTGGGTGCCTTACACCAATTTCCATCCGATCTATCAAGGGCTGAGCGGGATGAGCGGCGATCGTACGCCGGGGAAAGTGATCTACGAGACGCAGTCGACGCATAAGCTGCTGGCGGCGTTTTCTCAGGCTTCACTGATCCACATTAAAGGCGATTACGACGAAGAAACCTTTAATGAAGCCTATATGATGCACACCACCACCTCGCCAAACTATTCGATCGTCGCGTCCATCGAGACGGCGGCGGCAATGCTGCGTGGCAATCCGGGTAAACGGCTGATTAACCGTTCTGTTGAGCGTGCGCTGCACTTCCGCCGGGAAGTCCAGCGACTGCGCGAAGAGTCAGAAGGCTGGTTCTTCGATATCTGGCAGCCGGAAGGGGTTGATGAACCAGAATGCTGGCCAATCCAGCCAGGCGAAGAGGACTGGCACGGCTTCAAAGAGGCGGATGCGGATCATATGTACCTCGATCCGATCAAAGTCACCATCCTGACGCCGGGGATGAGCGAACTGGGCGTGATGGCGGAGGAAGGGATCCCGGCGGCGCTGGTGGCTAAATTCCTCGATGAGCGCGGCGTAGTGGTCGAAAAAACCGGGCCCTATAATCTGCTGTTCCTGTTCAGTATTGGCATCGACAAGACCAAAGCGATGAGCGTGCTACGTGGCCTGACCGAGTTTAAACGTGCTTACGATCTGAATCTGCGGGTCAAAAACATGCTGCCGGATCTCTACGCGGAGGATCCTGATTTCTACCGCAATATGCGCATTCAGGATCTGGCGCAGGGGATCCACCGGCTGATCCGCGAACACGATCTGCCACGGTTGATGCTGCAAGCCTTCGCCACCTTGCCAGAAATGAAAATGACGCCGCATCAGATGTTCCAGCAGCAGGTGAAGGGCAATGTTGAGACGGTCGATATTTCGCAGATGGTTGGGCGCGTTTCGGCCAATATGATCCTGCCTTATCCGCCGGGCGTTCCCGTGGTGATGCCGGGTGAAATGATCACCGAGCAAAGCCGTGCGGTGCTCGACTTCCTGCTGATGCTCTGCACCATCGGCAAACATTACCCGGGATTCGAAACGGACATTCACGGCGCGAAGCTGACGGAGGAAGGGCAGTATCTGGTGCGGGTATTAAAAAACCCGGTCGATTAATTCCAGATTAGTGCCATTGTCGGTCGTTGAAGGCCTGCGTACAGTAAGGGATAGAAGCCATTATTAAGGAGTTATTATGTTAGGTATTAAGCAGGTGCACCATATCGCCATTATTGCCAGCCGGTATCAGGTCAGTAAGGACTTTTATTGCGACATTCTGGGGTTTACCTTAATCGGCGAAGTGTACCGCGAAGCACGCGACTCCTGGAAAGGGGATCTGGCGCTCAACGGTCAGTACACCATTGAACTGTTCTCTTTCCCTTTCCCGCCTTCGCGGCCTACTCAACCTGAATCCTGTGGCCTGCGCCATCTGGCCTTCAGCGTTGACGATATTGATGCCGCCAAAGCGCATCTGGAATCAAAGGGCGTAATTTGCGAAGACATCCGTATCGATCCGATCACCGATAAGCGCTTTACCTTCTTCAACGATCCGGATGGTTTGCCGCTGGAGCTGTATCAGGCGTAATATAGCGCCATTCAAACCCGGCCAGCTCTGGCCGGGTTACCACTTCCCGTAACGGAATGCTCATGGCACTGCATGCACTTGCTCAGCACCTCGCCGGACACCAGCATCTGCTGGTGGGCTTCAGCGGTGGGCTGGATTCAACGGTTCTGCTGCATCAGCTGGTTACCCTGCGTGCACAGCGGGACGATCTGCACCTGCGGGCTATCCATATTCATCATGGTTTGAATCCGCTGGCCGATGACTGGGTGGAGCATTGTCAGCAGCTGTGCCAGCGATGGCAGGTTGAGCTGGCGGTGGTGTACGTCACGCTGGATAGCCGTGAAAAAGGGGTGGAAGCGGCGGCCAGAGATGCGCGCTATCAGGCGTTTGCTGAGCATCTTCGACCTGCCGAATGCCTGCTCACCGCCCAGCATCTGGACGATCAGTGCGAAACCTTCCTGTTGGCGTTAAAGCGCGGCAGCGGACCCGCCGGGCTGGCAGGCATGCCGGTTCAGTCGCTGTTGGGCACGCATACCCTGCTTCGTCCTCTGCTCTTACAAACCCGGGGGCAGCTCGAAGCCTGGGCAGCGGAGCATGCGTTAAGCTGGATTGAGGATGACAGCAATCAGGACACCCGTTTTGACCGTAACTTTCTGCGGCAGAAGGTGATCCCCGAGCTGACGTCCCGCTGGCCCCATTTTGCTCAGTCAGTTGCCCGCAGCGCGACGCTTTGTGGTGAGCAGGAGCAACTGCTGGATGAGCTGCTGGCTGAATCATTGGGCACGCTGGTGGATGAGGCGGGTGGTCTGGCATGGGCACCGTTGCTGGCCATGAGCGACGTCAGGCGGGCGGCGCTGCTGCGTCGCTGGATTGCCTCACAGGGCGGACTGATGCCGTCGAAAGCGTCGCTGCAGCGGCTGTGGCAGGAAGTGGCGTGTAGCCGTGAAGATGCCGAACCGCGTTTGCGGCTGGGTCGGTTTGACGTCAGGCGATATCGCGATCGGCTTTACTGGCTGGCGCTGACCGAGCCGGTCACCGATGTGATCCTCCGCTGGCCTGCAGGCGATGCATCCCTCCGCTTGCCCGACGGTCTGGGACACCTGCTGCGCGATGATGCCGGCATAAAGATTCGGCCACCTTTGCCGGAGGAGATCGTCAGCGTACGTTTTCAGGCGCAGGGGAAATTCCATCTCACCGATCGGGCCGGCAGCCGCGCGCTGAAAAAAATCTGGCAGGAAAAGGGCATTCCCCCCTGGCAACGCGATCGCACGCCACTGCTGTTTTATGGCGAGACGCTGATTGCAGCGGTTGGGGTGTTTGTCACGCGGGAAGGTAAGCCTGATGAAGACGTTTACGGGCAGGTGAGCTGGATAAAACAGACGTGATACTGAGGAGCATGGGCGGGAGCAACCCCGCCCGGCGGTTTAATCAGATTCGCTGACCACTACAGTGCCCAAATCGGGATGACTGAAGCTGGAAATGTGATCCAGTCTCAGCTCGCGGACTTCACCAGAAAGATCGATAGCCAGATATTCCACATTCTTTCGTGACACCATATCTGTGGCTTTCGCCTTCAGCTTTTCACCATCTTTCATTTCCAGCGCCAGCGTCCAGCTGTTCTGGCAGGCGAGTTCAAGGTTGTCGTAATCGTCGCAGTTTATCGGTTTGTAGGCTTCATTCGTCAACATAATCGCTCACCAATAAGTTTGCAGCAGCAAAAGCTGCCTGTTCCCTGATGGAAGAGTGTAGCTCAGTATTTGCCGCTACCTCGTCAAGTGCTTTCAGTACGCAACCTAATGCGTCTGGCACGTATCCCAGATCGCCGCTGCCTATCTGGGCATACTTGCGGCGAACTAATTCACAATACTTTTGCATTTGCACCTCACTCAGAGTTTTCTCTGGCTATTTCACGACTATAACACAGGCTTTTGCGTGAAATCAGCCCACCGGCGAGTGATTTGCTGTGTCAACGGGTTACAATAGCAGCCAATAACGATAAGGAACCCCATGGCACTTAAAGCGACCATTTATAAAGCAACGGTCAACGTTGCGGATATGGACAGAAATGTTTTTATCGACAGCAACCTCACGCTGGCTCGTCATCCTTCGGAAACCGAAGAGCGTTTGATGCTGCGGCTGCTTGCCTGGCTGGTGAACGCGCACGAACGTCTGGTCTTTACCCGCGGCTTGAGCGCGGAAGATGAGCCAGAAATCTGGCTGATGAACGACCACAACGGCATTGAGCTGTGGGTTGATTTGGGCCTGCCGGAAGAGAGAAGGGTGAAAAGAGCCTGTAATCGTTCTGCCAGCGTGGTGTTGTATACCTATAACGGACGTGCAGCACAGATCTGGTGGCAACAAAACCAGAGCAAACTGGCACAGCAGGATAATCTGACCATTCGTTTTATCGACGATGAGCAGCTGAGTGCGTTGATCAAACTGGCATCACGCTCGATGACGCTGCAGGCAACGATTCAGGACGGCACGATCTGGCTTTCTGACGACCAAAACCACCTGGAGCTGCGCTTCACTGACTGGTTGGTTAACGGCAAACGCGCATGATTATTCTGTCACGCAACGTCACCATCCCTGACAGTGAGCTGGAACTAACGGCGATCAGGGCTCAGGGAAACGGCGGACAAAACGTCAATAAGAGTTCGACGGCGATCCATCTGCGTTTTGATATCCGTGCCTCAAGCCTGCCTGAGTTTTATAAGGAGCGACTGATGGCGGTCAGCCACCATCTGATTACCCCGGAAGGCGTAGTGATCATCAAGGCGCAGGAATACCGCAGCCAGGAAATGAACCGCGAAGCGGCGCTGAAGCGACTGGAGAATTTGATTCAGGAGCTGACGGTGGTCGAAAAGACCCGGCGAGCGACGCGGCCTACGCTGGCATCGAAGAAACGCCGGCTGGAAGGCAAGTCGCGTAAGGCGACCACCAAATCGCTGCGTGGAAAAATGCGTGGAGCAGAATAAGCCTGGTTTTGAACGCGCGTTGTACAAGGCAACGATGTGGCAGGAATTAAGGTGAAACGCATTGCGGGCCGGATAAGGGATTATCCGGCCCGCGGTCTTACTAGCCGTTGATCTCGCTGACCAGGAAATCAAGGATTTCGCCGGTTTTGATCATCCGCTTCTCGCCTTCACGGCGGGATTTGTACTCAACTTCTTCGCTATCGAGGTTACGGTCGCCAATCACGATCGTATGTGGCACACCAATCAGCTCCATATCCGCAAACATCACGCCAGGACGCTCTTTACGGTCGTCCAGAATCACGTCAATGCCTTTCGCGCGTAACTGAGCATACAGCTCTTCTGCCAGCTCTTTCACCCGGAAGGATTTGTGCATGTTCATTGGCAGGATGGCGACCTGGAAAGGTGCCAGCGCTGCAGGCCAGATAATGCCGCGTTCATCGTGGTTCTGCTCAATGGACGCCGCCACAATACGGGTAATACCAATACCGTAGCAGCCCATGGTCAGGATCTGATTACGTCCATCTTCACCCTGCACGGATGCCTTCATCGCTTCGGAGTACTTGGTTCCCAGCTGGAAGATATGGCCCACTTCAATGCCGCGTTTGATCTGCAGCGTGCCTTTCCCGTCCGGGCTGGCATCGCCTTCCACCACGTTGCGGATGTCTTCCACCCGTGGCAGTGGCAGATCGCGCTGCCAGTTGATGCCGGTAAAGTGCTTGCCATCAACGTTGGCACCGGCAGAGAAGTCACTCATCGCCGCGACCGTGCGGTCAATGATGATTGGCATGTTCAGACCAACAGGACCCAGTGAACCCGGTCCGGCACCAACCAGCGCACGGATCTCTTCTTCGGTGGCGAAAGTCAGCGGCGCGTCAATGATATCCAGCTTCTCGGCTTTGATTTCGTTCAGCGCGTGGTCGCCACGAACCAGCAGAGCAACCAGCGTATGGCCACTCTCTTTGGTCGCTTTCACCATCAGCGTTTTCACGGTTTTCTCGACCGGCAGGTTGAACTGCTCAACCAGCTCGGCGATGGTTTTCGCGTTTGGCGTGTCGATTTCCTGCATCGCCTGTTTAGCATCAGCACGCCCGCCCGCTGGCGCCACGGCTTCGGCAAACTCAATGTTGGCCGCATAGTCAGATTCGGTCGAGAAGATCACATCATCTTCACCGCTCTGCGCCAGCACCTGGAATTCATGCGAAGCGCTGCCGCCGATAGAACCGGTGTCCGCCTGCACGGCACGGAAGTCCAGACCCATACGCTTGAAGCTCTGGCTGTAGGCGCGGTACATATCATCGTAGGTGGCCTGCAACGATTCCTGTGACGCGTGGAAAGAGTAAGCATCTTTCATGATGAACTCACGGGAGCGCATCACGCCAAAACGTGGGCGAACTTCGTCACGGAATTTGGTCTGGATCTGGAACACGTTCAGCGGCAGCTGCTTGTAAGAGCTCAGCTCGTTACGGATCAGATCGGTGACCACTTCTTCATGCGTTGGACCGAGAACGAACGGACGATCGCCACGATCGACAAAGCGCAGCAGCTCAGGACCATATTGCTCCCAGCGTCCACTCTCCTGCCATAAATCAGCGGGCTGAACGACCGGCATGGAGATCTCAATCGCACCGGCGTTGTTCATCTCTTCACGCACGATGTTTTCAACTTTTTTCAGTACGCGCAGACCGGTTGGCAGCCAGGTGTATAAACCTGAGGCCAGTTTGCGGATCATCCCGGCACGCAGCATCAGCTGGTGGCTGATCACTTCGGCGTCGGCTGGCGTCTCCTTTAAGGTGGAGAGCAGATATTGAGTAGTACGCATGAGTTACGATTCCATTAAGCGGAAAGCTATTCGAAGTAAGCAGAGCCAAAAAAATTCTGGCGGCTAGTGTACCAGCGTGGCCGATGACTCAAAAGATGCAGGGGAATAAATTAACGAGGATCGAGCGCAATCACCACGGTTCCCGCTGCGTTTACGCACCAGCGAACGTTGAAATCCAGCAGCCAGGCCGCGTATTCACGTTCGGGCTCTTCACCTTTACGGTAAGCCGGACGCGGATCCTGTGCCAGAACCTGCTGAATAAAGCGTTCCAGATGAGGATACTGCGCGCGGTGCAAAGCAAGCTGTTGCTGCGCCAGCGGCGAAAAGGTCACTGGCATGGCGGCTTCAGGGGCCATTTGCGCAAATCCGGCCTGGGCATCAGGAATCGACTCGGCAAAAGGAAGGTAGGGCTTGATATCGACGACAGGCGTGCCATCAACCAGATCCAGACTGCCCAGTTCGAGAATCACCTGGCCTTTATCGGTACGAATGCCTTTTAACTCAACCAGCGACATGCCGATAGGATTGGGCCGGAAGGTGGAACGGGTCGCAAAGACTCCCATACGCGCATTCCCGCCAAGCCGGGGAGGGCGAACCGTCGGTCGCCAGCCGCCTTCCATCGTCTGGTGAAAGACAAACAGCAGCCACAGATGGCTGAAGGCTTCCAGGCCGCGCACGGCTTCGGGCTGATTATAAGGCGCGTGCAGATGAAGTTCTCCGCCGCCATCCTCAATCAGGCCGGGCTGGCGGGGAACGGCAAACTTCTCCTTCCAGGGGGAATGAACCGTTGCGATTTGCTGGAAGGAAAATGCACTCATTGATTGGAGACTTTCAACGCTGAACCCTGGCAAACGGCCTGGCGGTAGCAGCCTGGTGCATTGCTGACGATTTCACACTGATGGACCAGCACCGCATTGGCTTTCATCGCAGAAGCACGGATCTGCATTCTTTTGCGCGCGGTGTTGAGGTTCGGTGGCGAGCTTTGCATCGTTGCCTGACAATCATCGCCATAAACTTCACCAAGATCGCGGAATGGTTTACTCACCAGGTCGCTGGCATTGGTATAGAGTTTTACCGGCGCGGGCCGCGTTTGCGGTTTGCTGCGTTCAGGCTGAGTCTGCGTAGTCTGCTTAAAGGGTTCGACGGGCTTATAAGGTTTATGCATCAACGAACACCCTGTCAGCGAAAGGGCTAACAAACAGAGCGGTAAAACACGCATGGGATTATCCTCAGGTTCGGTAAAAGTGGCGTTATTGAAACAAGCCTTCAGGGAAATAACAAGCGCTTAAAAAGGCAAAAAGCGGGCAAAAGCCCGCTTTGTACTGAGTCACGCTGGATCGGCGGCGATCTCCGCCACCGCCCGGCTTACCAGCCTTTAACTGCACCACCATTGAAAATCTTGTTAGCCGCAGCGCTCACTTCGTCAGACTGGTAAGCCTGAACGAATTTCTTCACGTTTTCTGCGTCTTTATTATCTTCACGCGCCACAATCATGTTCACGTAAGGAGAGTCTTTATCTTCTACGAAGATGCCGTCTTTTTCCGGGGTCAGGTTGATCTGGCTGGCGTAAGTGGTGTTAATCACCGCCAGCGCGATCTGCTGATCGTCCAGTGAACGTGGCAGCTGTGGAGCTTCCAGTTCAACCAGTTTGATGTTCTTAGGATTCTCAACCACATCCAGAGAGGTTGGCAGCAAGCCGGTGCCTTCTTTTAGTTTGATCAGGCCCACTTTCTGCAGCAGCAGCAGTGAACGGCCCAGGTTGGTTGGATCGTTAGGGATAGCAACCTGCGCACCGTTCTGCAGCTCATCCAGAGATTTGATCTTCTTGGAGTAGCCCGCGATTGGGTAAACGAAGGTATTGCCAACCGGCGTCAGCTTGTAACCACGATCCTTGATCTGCTGATCCAGGTAAGGTTTGTGCTGGAAGGCGTTAACATCAATGTCGCCTTTGCTCAGCGCTTCGTTCGGCAGCACGTAATCGTTAAAGGTCACCAGCTCAACATCCAGGCCGTATTTATCTTTCGCGACCTGCTTGGCCACTTCGGCAACCTGCTGTTCTGCGCCAACAATCACGCCGACCTTAATGTGGTTTGGATCTTTCGCTTTCTGATCGCAACCAACCAGCGCCAATGTACCAATCAGCGCGCCCACAGCGGCAAATGTTTTAAAGTTAAAAGACATATCCCTTCCTTAATCTAAGAACAGTTGGTTATTTATGGGTGACTACACGTGCAATGCGGTCGCCACAGAACTGAATCAAATACACAAGAACAACTAACAACACTAATACCGTGTTCATCACCGTAGCGTTATAGCCGATATAACCGTACTGAATACCAATCTGGCCCAGACCGCCGGCGCCAACGGCACCGCCCATTGCGGAATAGCCAACCAGAGTAATCAGCGTAATGGTAGCGGCATTAATTAAGCCGGGCAGTGCTTCAGGTAGCAGAACTTTCTTCACGATCTGGAACGGCGTGGCGCCCATCGCGCGGGAAGCCTCGATCAAGCCGGTAGGCAGTTCCAGCAGCGTGTTCTCAACCATACGGGCAATAAAGGGTGCCGCGCCAATCGTCAGTGGCACAATCGCCGCCTGCAGGCCAATAGAGGTGCCGACAATCATTCGGGTGAACGGGATCATCCAAACCAGCAGGATAATGAAGGGTATCGCACGGAAGATATTCACCAGCGCTGACAGTGAGCGATACAGTGAACGGCTTTCAATAATCTGACCTGGGCGAGTGACATATAAAAGAACGCCAAGCGGCAGGCCAATAACAAAACCGAAGAAGCCAGAGACAAACGTCATGACCAGCGTCTCCCAGACGCCCCGGCAAAGAAGCATAATCATCGCTTCAGACATAACCTAATACCTCTACCTTTACATGATGCTCTTTCAGGAACGTAATAGCCGCCTGAGTATCGGCTTCGGTGCCATGCATTTCGGTCAGCATGATGCCAAACTTCACACCACCGGCGTAATCCATCTGGGCACTGATAATATTGTTATTCACGTTGAAGCGGCGGGCCGACTCGGAAAGCAGTGGCGCATCGACAGACTGACCGGTGAATTCCAGGCGTAATAAAGGCACGCTCTCAGGAGTGTTGTCTGCGGACAGACGGGCGCTGTAGTCTTCCGGGATATCCAGATGCAGCGTCGACTGGATAAATTGCTGTGCCAGCGGCGTCTTCGGATGAGAGAACACTTCACTTACCGTGTCCTGCTCAATCAGTTCACCGTTACTGATCACCGCAACCTGATCGCAGATGCGCTTCACGACATCCATCTCATGGGTGATCAGCAAAATGGTGATCCCCAGACGGCGGTTAATGTCCTTCAACAATTCGAGGATTGAACGCGTGGTTGCCGGGTCCAGTGCGCTGGTGGCTTCATCACACAACAGAACCTTCGGATCGGTGGCCAGCGCACGGGCAATCGCCACGCGCTGCTTCTGCCCGCCAGACAGGTTAGCCGGCCAGGAATCGTGTTTGTCCGCCAGGCCAACCAGCTCCAGCAGCTCTTTTACGCGGGCGTTGATTTCGCTGCGGGAAAGCTTGCCTAACTCCAGCGGCAGGGCAACGTTCCCTGCAACGGTACGGGAGTTCATCAGGTTGAAGTGCTGGAAGATCATGCCAATCTGGCGACGGGCCTGGGTCAGCTGAGTTTCAGAAAGGCCGGTAAGGTCCTGACCGTCGACCAGCACAGTGCCGGACGTTGGGCGTTCAAGCAGATTCACGCAGCGGATCAGGGTACTTTTCCCTGCGCCCGATGCGCCAATAACGCCATAAATTTGTCCGGCCGGCACGTGCAGGCTGACATCAGACAGCGCTGTAATGGTGCGTGTGCCCTGCTGGAACACTTTGGTGATAGAGTTAAGTTTTATCATTTTATTATCGTAGTGCAGTTATCCGTGGCGTGTATTGAGTGCATCGCCCTTGGGCGAAATGCGAGTGGATGTTAAGGCATCCAGACGTCTAAATCAATCAAAGTCATTCAATCTGCCATTCTCACCGTTAGCGCAATCATGCGATACTCTACGGCAACTTTAGTAGCAGGAGTTTCTACGTGACAGACAAAGTCCCCGCCATATTTCTCGATCGTGATGGCACGATGAATGAGGATCATGGCTACGTCCATGAGATCGACAACTTTCAGTTTATAGACGGTGCCATTGAGGCCATGCAGGAACTGAAGAAGATGGGTTACGCGTTGGTAATGGTGACGAACCAGTCCGGTATTGCGCGCGGCATCTTTTCCGAAGACACCTTTATGCAGCTCACTGAATGGATGGACTGGTCGCTCGCCGATCGTGACGTTGACCTGGATGGCATCTATTTCTGCCCGCATCATCCGGAAGGTGTAATAGAAGAGTATCGCCAGCAGTGTGATTGCCGTAAGCCAGAACCCGGCATGCTGTTATCCGCGCAGAAAGAACTGAACATCGATATGGCCGCTTCTTATATGGTTGGCGACAAAATTGATGACATGCTGGCAGGTAAAGCCGCCGGTGTAGGAATAAAGGTATTAGTTCGTAGCGGCAAGCCGATTACCGAAGAGGGTGAAAAAGCAGCTGACTGGGTGATTAATAGCCTTGCAGACCTGCCTGCACGCATCAAACAGGGCTAAAAAGCAGCGTTCTGAGTGAAGTTTCATCGAACGGTAAAAAAGTTCAGATTTACGCTTGCCTTCCCGCGGCGTATCCCTATAATGCGCCTCCATCGAACGGCAACGAGCAAACGCTCAGTGTGCTGAAAGATGAAGAGAAAAATCCTGTTTTAAGGGGTTGACTCTGAAAGAGGAAAGCGTAATATACGCCACCTCGCAGTAAGGCGCTAAGGCACTTACCGCAACGCTCTTTAACAATTTATCAGACAATCTGTGTGGGCACTCGCAGGATTGATATCAGCGCCGCAAGGCGCAAAAAAATATCAAGCCTTAAGAGTGAACACATAATGAAATTCATTATGACGTTTTACACTTGAGCATCGCTGAACTTGTTTCAGCAAATCGAACTTTTAATTGAAGAGTTTGATCATGGCTCAGATTGAACGCTGGCGGCAGGCCTAACACATGCAAGTCGAACGGTAGCACAGAGAGCTTGCTCTCGGGTGACGAGTGGCGGACGGGTGAGTAATGTCTGGGAAACTGCCTGATGGAGGGGGATAACTACTGGAAACGGTAGCTAATACCGCATAACGTCTTCGGACCAAAGTGGGGGACCTTCGGGCCTCACACCATCGGATGTGCCCAGATGGGATTAGCTAGTAGGTGGGGTAATGGCTCACCTAGGCGACGATCCCTAGCTGGTCTGAGAGGATGACCAGCCACACTGGAACTGAGACACGGTCCAGACTCCTACGGGAGGCAGCAGTGGGGAATATTGCACAATGGGCGCAAGCCTGATGCAGCCATGCCGCGTGTATGAAGAAGGCCTTCGGGTTGTAAAGTACTTTCAGCGGGGAGGAAGGCGGTAAGGTTAATAACCTTATCGATTGACGTTACCCGCAGAAGAAGCACCGGCTAACTCCGTGCCAGCAGCCGCGGTAATACGGAGGGTGCAAGCGTTAATCGGAATTACTGGGCGTAAAGCGCACGCAGGCGGTCTGTCAAGTCAGATGTGAAATCCCCGGGCTTAACCTGGGAACTGCATTTGAAACTGGCAGGCTAGAGTCTTGTAGAGGGGGGTAGAATTCCAGGTGTAGCGGTGAAATGCGTAGAGATCTGGAGGAATACCGGTGGCGAAGGCGGCCCCCTGGACAAAGACTGACGCTCAGGTGCGAAAGCGTGGGGAGCAAACAGGATTAGATACCCTGGTAGTCCACGCCGTAAACGATGTCGACTTGGAGGTTGTGCCCTTGAGGCGTGGCTTCCGGAGCTAACGCGTTAAGTCGACCGCCTGGGGAGTACGGCCGCAAGGTTAAAACTCAAATGAATTGACGGGGGCCCGCACAAGCGGTGGAGCATGTGGTTTAATTCGATGCAACGCGAAGAACCTTACCTGGCCTTGACATCCACGGAATTCGGCAGAGATGCCTTAGTGCCTTCGGGAACCGTGAGACAGGTGCTGCATGGCTGTCGTCAGCTCGTGTTGTGAAATGTTGGGTTAAGTCCCGCAACGAGCGCAACCCTTATCCTTTGTTGCCAGCGAGTAATGTCGGGAACTCAAAGGAGACTGCCGGTGACAAACCGGAGGAAGGTGGGGATGACGTCAAGTCATCATGGCCCTTACGGCCAGGGCTACACACGTGCTACAATGGCGCATACAAAGAGAAGCGAACTCGCGAGAGCAAGCGGACCTCACAAAGTGCGTCGTAGTCCGGATCGGAGTCTGCAACTCGACTCCGTGAAGTCGGAATCGCTAGTAATCGTAGATCAGAATGCTACGGTGAATACGTTCCCGGGCCTTGTACACACCGCCCGTCACACCATGGGAGTGGGTTGCAAAAGAAGTAGGTAGCTTAACCTTCGGGAGGGCGCTTACCACTTTGTGATTCATGACTGGGGTGAAGTCGTAACAAGGTAACCGTAGGGGAACCTGCGGTTGGATCACCTCCTTACCTGAAGATACTCTCCCGCGTAGTGTCCACAACAGATTGTCTGATAGAAAAGTAACGAGCAGAAAAAACCTCTACAGGCTTGTAGCTCAGGTGGTTAGAGCGCACCCCTGATAAGGGTGAGGTCGGTGGTTCAAGTCCACTCAGGCCTACCAAATTTTCACTCATGCTGCGTTATGCGCGCGGTCGTTTACCTCAGGTAAACTTCCCTTCCGCATGCCTTGCCTGAGCAAAAATTACATTTCTCCCAAAGAGTTATGTCCTCAACGTCCTCTTCGAAAGAAAAGAACGTAAGTGGTAGTAGATGGTCTCTGCAGTAACTGTATGGGGCTATAGCTCAGCTGGGAGAGCGCCTGCCTTGCACGCAGGAGGTCAGCGGTTCGATCCCGCTTAGCTCCACCATGCAGTTTTCTGACAATACTTCAGAGCGTACCGGCAACGGTGTGCTGCGAAGTATTATGCTCTTTAACAATCCGGAACAAGCTGAAAATTGAAACGACATGTCGTTTTCATTCTCCGTAATAAGAATGAAATCAACGATATGTTCGAGTCTCTCAAATGCTTACAACAGCAATGTGTCTTTCGGGACGCTTGTGGGTTGTGAGGTTAAGTGACTAAGCGTACACGGTGGATGCCTAGGCAGTCAGAGGCGATGAAGGGCGTGCTAATCTGCGATAAGCGTCGGTAAGGTGATATGAACCGCAATAACCGACGATACCCGAATGGGGAAACCCGGTGCACTTTGGTGCATCATTGCAACATGAATACATAGTGTTGCAAGGCGAACCTGGGGAACTGAAACATCTAAGTACCCAGAGGAAAAGAAATCAACCGAGATTCCCCCAGTAGCGGCGAGCGAACGGGGAACAGCCCAGAACCTGAATCAGTTTGTGCATTAGTGGAAGCGTCTGGAAAGTCGCAGGGTACAGGGTGATACTCCCGTACACAAAAATGCACTTGCTGTGAGTTCGATGAGTAGGGCGGGACACGTGACATCCTGTCTGAATATGGGGGGACCATCCTCCAAGGCTAAATACTCCTGACTGACCGATAGTGAACCAGTACCGTGAGGGAAAGGCGAAAAGAACCCCGGCGAGGGGAGTGAAACAGAACCTGAAACCGTGTACGTACAAGCAGTGGGAGCACCTTCGTGGTGTGACTGCGTACCTTTTGTATAATGGGTCAGCGACTTATATTCTGTAGCAAGGTTAACCGTATAGGGGAGCCGAAGGGAAACCGAGTCTTAACTGGGCGTTAAGTTGCAGGGTATAGACCCGAAACCCGGTGATCTAGCCATGGGCAGGTTGAAGGTTGGGTAACACTAACTGGAGGACCGAACCGACTAATGTTGAAAAATTAGCGGATGACTTGTGGCTGGGGGTGAAAGGCCAATCAAACCGGGAGATAGCTGGTTCTCCCCGAAAGCTATTTAGGTAGCGCCTCGTGAACTCATCTTCGGGGGTAGAGCACTGTTTCGGCTAGGGGGCCATCCCGGCTTACCAACCCGATGCAAACTGCGAATACCGAAGAATGTTATCACGGGAGACACACGGCGGGTGCTAACGTCCGTCGTGAAGAGGGAAACAACCCAGACCGCCAGCTAAGGTCCCAAAGTCATGGTTAAGTGGGAAACGATGTGGGAAGGCACAGACAGCCAGGATGTTGGCTTAGAAGCAGCCATCATTTAAAGAAAGCGTAATAGCTCACTGGTCGAGTCGGCCTGCGCGGAAGATGTAACGGGGCTAAACCATGCACCGAAGCTGCGGCAGCGACGCTTATGCGTTGTTGGGTAGGGGAGCGTTCTGTAAGCCGTCGAAGGTGGACTGTGAGGTCTGCTGGAGGTATCAGAAGTGCGAATGCTGACATAAGTAACGATAAAGCGGGTGAAAAGCCCGCTCGCCGGAAGACCAAGGGTTCCTGTCCAACGTTAATCGGGGCAGGGTGAGTCGACCCCTAAGGCGAGGCCGAAAGGCGTAGTCGATGGGAAACAGGTTAATATTCCTGTACTCGGTGTTACTGCGAAGGGGGGACGGAGAAGGCTATGTTAGCCGGGCGACGGTTGTCCCGGTTTAAGCATGTAGGCGGAGAGTTTAGGTAAATCCGGACTCTTTTTAACGCTGAGGTGTGATGACGAGGCACTACGGTGCTGAAGTAACAAATGCCCTGCTTCCAGGAAAAGCCTCTAAGCATCAGGTAACACGGAATCGTACCCCAAACCGACACAGGTGGTCAGGTAGAGAATACCAAGGCGCTTGAGAGAACTCGGGTGAAGGAACTAGGCAAAATGGTGCCGTAACTTCGGGAGAAGGCACGCTGGCGCGTAGGTGAAGGGACTTGCTCCCGGAGCTGAAGCCAGTCGAAGATACCAGCTGGCTGCAACTGTTTATTAAAAACACAGCACTGTGCAAACACGAAAGTGGACGTATACGGTGTGACGCCTGCCCGGTGCCGGAAGGTTAATTGATGGGGTTATCCGCAAGGAGAAGCTCTTGATCGAAGCCCCGGTAAACGGCGGCCGTAACTATAACGGTCCTAAGGTAGCGAAATTCCTTGTCGGGTAAGTTCCGACCTGCACGAATGGCGTAATGATGGCCAGGCTGTCTCCACCCGAGACTCAGTGAAATTGAACTCGCTGTGAAGATGCAGTGTACCCGCGGCAAGACGGAAAGACCCCGTGAACCTTTACTATAGCTTGACACTGAATATTGAACCTTGATGTGTAGGATAGGTGGGAGGCTTTGAAGCGTGGACGCCAGTCTGCGTGGAGCCAACCTTGAAATACCACCCTTTAACGTTTGATGTTCTAACCTGGCGCCGTGATCCGGCGTGGGGACAGTGTCTGGTGGGTAGTTTGACTGGGGCGGTCTCCTCCTAAAGAGTAACGGAGGAGCACGAAGGTTAGCTAATCACGGTCGGACATCGTGAGGTTAGTGCAATGGCATAAGCTAGCTTGACTGCGAGAGTGACGGCTCGAGCAGGTGCGAAAGCAGGTCATAGTGATCCGGTGGTTCTGAATGGAAGGGCCATCGCTCAACGGATAAAAGGTACTCCGGGGATAACAGGCTGATACCGCCCAAGAGTTCATATCGACGGCGGTGTTTGGCACCTCGATGTCGGCTCATCACATCCTGGGGCTGAAGTAGGTCCCAAGGGTACGGCTGTTCGCCGTTTAAAGTGGTACGCGAGCTGGGTTTAGAACGTCGTGAGACAGTTCGGTCCCTATCTGCCGTGGGCGCTGGAAGATTGAGAGGGGTTGCTCCTAGTACGAGAGGACCGGAGTGAACGCACCACTGGTGTTCGGGTTGTCATGCCAATGGCATTGCCCGGTAGCTAAGTGCGGAAAAGATAAGCGCTGAAAGCATCTAAGCGCGAAACTTGCCTCGAGATGAATCTTCCCTGGGCCTTTAAGGCCCCTGAAGGGACGTTGAAGACTACGACGTTGATAGGCCGGGTGTGTAAGCGCAGCGATGCGTTGAGCTAACCGGTACTAATGACCCGTGAGGCTTAACCTTACAACACCAGAAGCGTTCTGGTGGGTGTCTGAGAGACACGAACAGATATTTTCAGCTTGAACCGGATAAAGAATTATCTGTTCTGCGGACCCCGGTCCGTGGGATTTTGCTTTGTGGCAAGGCGGCAAGCGCCGTGAAGGAAGGAGCATACTGAAGTATGTGACTGAGTTTACAAGCGCGGCCAACGCGGCCACGGAGCGAAATACACAGGACAGAGCACAAGAATTTGCCTGGCGGCTTTAGCGCGGTGGTCCCACCTGACCCCATGCCGAACTCAGAAGTGAAACGCCGTAGCGCCGATGGTAGTGTGGGGTCTCCCCATGCGAGAGTAGGGAACTGCCAGGCATCAATTTAGACCAATAAGCGTGAGTAACCCGCTTGTTGCAAGAAATAAGCGTGCTGATATGGCTCAGTTGGTAGAGCGCACCCTTGGTAAGGGTGAGGTCCCCAGTTCGACTCTGGGTATCAGCACCAGTAATTAACCGATAACTCGGTAACAGATTTGCCTGGCGGCTTTAGCGCGGTGGTCCCACCTGACCCCATGCCGAACTCAGAAGTGAAACGCCGTAGCGCCGATGGTAGTGTGGGGTCTCCCCATGCGAGAGTAGGGAACTGCCAGGCATCAATTCAGACCATTTATGGTCATGACCTTTCCAGTGACACGGAAAGGGCGAAACACCTGATATCAGAAGCAACATTCTGAATTCAGTACAGAATCGGTGGAGCGGTAGTTCAGTTGGTTAGAATACCTGCCTGTCACGCAGGGGGTCGCGGGTTCGAGCCCCGTCCGTTCCGCCACTTAAACATGAAGCCCTGAGTCATAAGACTCAGGGCTTTTTTGTGTCTGTTATTTGGCTATTGTTGCTCACAAAGCAAAAGTGTTGTGATTGTTAGCGGCTTTTTCGTCAATAATTCCTCTGTCATACTCCTCGCAACTTAACCAATAACAGTAACAACAGAGGATTTATGACACTTCCAGCATTCGGTTTGGGCACATTTCGCCTGCAAGATGACGTGGTAATCGCATCAGTGAAAAACGCACTGGATCTCGGCTATCGCGTCATTGATACCGCCCAGATTTATGGTAATGAAGCTGCAGTAGGGCAGGCGATCGCAGAAAGCGGTGTGGCGCGCGACCAGCTGTTTATCACTACCAAGATTTGGGTAGAAAACCTCAGTGCCGACGCCTTGATCCCCAGCCTGAAAGAGAGCCTGAGCAAGTTACGCACGGATTACGTCGATCTGACCTTGATTCACTGGCCATCGCCAGGTGCCGCGGTAAGGGTCGCGGAAACCATGAAGGCGCTGGTTGCGGCGAGAGAAGCCGGTCTGACCCGCCAGATTGGTATCTCCAATTTCACCACAGAGCTGATGCAGCAGGCGATTGATGCGGTCGGGGTTGAGCAGATTGCTACCAACCAAATCGAACTCCATCCTTTCCTGCAGAACCGCAAGGTGGTGGATTTTGCCCGTGAGAAGGGGATCCACATCACCTCCTATATGACGCTGGCGTATGGTAAAGCCTTGCAGGAACCGGTGATTATTGAGATTGCCGCTAAGCATCAGGCGACAGCCGCTCAGGTAGTGCTGGCATGGGCTATGCAGGAAGGGTATGCGGTGATCCCTTCCTCCACTCAACGTGCGAATCTGCAAAGCAACATGGCAGCAAGGGATCTGAAGCTGGATACTGAGGATCGGGCGAAGATCGCCAAACTGGATCGTGCTGAACGTCTGGTCAGCCCTGAAGGTCTGGCACCTGACTGGGATTAATCTTTCACTCTGGCTTTAAGGCGCTTCCCGTGTCCCTGGAAGCGCTGCTTTCACCCACTCATCGAGAAAATCGATAAACGAGCGGATGCGTGTACTCACCGCTCGATCGCTGTAGTACACCGCGTTAAACGGCATTTCGATGGGCAGGATCTTATCAGCCAGTAATTCCACCAGGGTTCCCTCTCTGATCTCACGGTCAATCATATAGTCTGACAGGCAGGCAATACCGTTACCACTTAAGCAGAGCTGCTTGATGGTTTCGCCGCTATTAGAGGTGGGATCCGCCGTGATGTCGTAAAGCTGCCCGTCGGCTTTTGCTATCGGCCAGCGGTTCAGACTCAGAGGTTCGACAAATCCCATGCAGACATGCCCGGCGAGATCCTGACAAGAGTGCGGGATACCGTGCTGCTGCAGGTAGTCAGGACTGGCAACAATTTTACGGTAGCTGGTAAAAAGAGGGCGAGCCCGCAGGCTGGAGTCAGTCAGGTTACCTGCCCGGATGGCGATATCTACCTTCCGCTCAATCAAATTAATAAAGGTCTCAGAAGACACCAGCGAAAGCTTAACTTCCGGATAGCGCTCCCGATAAGGCTTGATCATCGGCATCAGCAGATGCAGCACAACCGGCGTGGCCGCATCAATCCGCAACAGTCCTTGCGGTATCTGTCGGCTTTCCATCAGCTCGTTTTCAGCCGCAGCCATCTCCTGTAGCACCGACTGGACCCGGCGAAAATAGACGTCGCCTTCCTGAGTGAGATTGACCTGTCTTGTGGTTCGGGTCAGTAACTCCACACCCAGCTTGGTTTCCAGCTTTTTGACAGCCCGACTGACGGCAGAGTTAGCCATCTCCAGCTGCTCTGCTGCCCGGCTAAAACTGCCGCTCTCGACCACTGCGACAAAAATTGCCAGTTCTTCTGAATTGGCCTTCATTATTGCTCCTTGAGCAAAATTCTGTTGAGACTTTGAATTATTTTGTTATTTAATCATGTGCCGATCCCGAGCGCTATGGAAACCGTTACCGCAAGCAAGCCCGTTAACGCTCGGCCCTTGTTATCATTTGTTTACCGACTAACAGCAGTTATTAGTCTGATCCGATTGAAACTCACTACCAAAGCCCCTATAACTGAATGACACAATGATTCATTCAGCAGTAACTAAGGCCAGGCGGTAGAGTGCGAAGAAAGACGTATGCCATGAGATATGTAGCGGGACAGCCAGCGGAACGCATTTTTCCGCCCGGTGCCATGCTGCACGTTGGCAAAGCCTTGCCGCCGGGAACGCCGCTGACGACAGAGTCCACGCTGCGGGTGCTGGTGTGGAACATCTTCAAACAGCAGCGTGCTGACTGGCTCTCCGTCCTGCAGAATTTTGGTAAGGATGCGCACCTGGTGCTGTTACAGGAAGCGCAAACCACGCCGGAGCTGGTGCGCTTTGCTACCTCCAACTATCTGGCTGCCGATCAGGTTCCGGCCTTTGCTTTGCCTCAACATCCATCTGGGGTGATGACGCTGGCTTCTGCGCATCCCGTCTATTGCTGCCCGTTACGCGAACGCGAGCCTTTATTAAGGCTGTCTAAATCGGCGCTGGTGACGGCTTACGCCCTGCCAAACGATCAGATGCTGATGGTGGTGAACATCCATGCCGTTAACTTCAGTCTGGGGATTGATGTCTACAGCAAACAGCTGGGGCCGATTGGCGAGCAGATAATTCATCATCGCGGCCCGGTGATTATGGCGGGTGACTTTAACGCCTGGAGCCGTCAGCGCATCAATGCGTTATATACCTTCGCCCGCGATATGGGGCTGGAAGAAGTGAGTTTTACCGACGATCACCGGCGCAAAGCCTTTGGTCGTCCTTTAGATTTCGTGTTTTACCGCGGTCTGGGCGTGGCTGAAGCCTCCGTGCTGGTCACCCGCGCCTCCGATCACAATCCCCTACTCGTTGAATTCCATCCCGGCAAGCCTGCGCTTCTCTAGGGAATGTTCGGCCTGCCGTCACGGGCAGGTCGACCTCACGTTCTGCCCATAACTCCAAAAAAATCAGTAAGGAACACAGAGATATGGCTACACATCATCATGATAACGTCGACAAACAGTTTGGTGACCAGGCAAGCGCCTACCTGAGCAGTGCCGTGCACGCCAGCGGCCGCGACTTAGTGCGTCTGGGTGAACGTCTGTTTGCGGAAAAGGATGCGCATTTACTCGATTTAGGGTGTGGTGGTGGGCACGCCAGCTATATTGCGGCTCAGCATGTTAAGCGCGTGGTGGCATACGATCTCTCGGCGAAAATGCTGGCTGTGGTGGCTGAAGCGGCAAAAGAGCGTGGCTATGAGCATCTGTCGACAGTGCAGGGCTATGCGGAATACCTGCCATTTGCCGACGAATCCTTTGATATCGTCATCAGCCGTTATTCAGCCCACCACTGGCACGATGTCGGACGGGCGCTGCGCGAAGTGAAGCGCATCCTGAAGCCAGGCGGTAAAGTGATCTTTATGGATGTGAACGCGCCGGGCAATGCCGTGCTGGATATCTGGTTACAGACCGTTGAGGCGCTGCGCGATACCTCCCACGTCCGCGATTACAATCCTGGTGAGTGGCTGACGATGTTCACGGAAGCCGGACTGGCAATCACGGCCGTCAGTCATGACCGCCTGGATTTGGAGTTCAGCAGCTGGATTGAACGCATGCGCACGCCGAAGGTGATGGCGGATGCCATCCGGGCTTATCAGCAGTCTGCTTCTGAAGAAGTGCAGCGCTACTATGCTCAACAGCCGGATGGCAGCTTCAGTACCGACGTGATCTTTATCGAAGCGTTTAAGCCCTGAATCAAAACGGCCCCGCAAGGGGCTGTTACTCAACCAGTGCCACGGCCCGAATCGGCGAGGCGGAAGCGCCCTTAATTCGTAGCGGCAACGCCATAAAGATAAAGGCTGTCGGCAGGCTTCGCAGATTGGCCAGATTCTCAATAATCAGGCAATCGGCACCCAACACGGCAAGGTGCGCGGGATGCGCTTCATTACTGTAGCGATCGAGCGACATCGCATCCGTTCCGAACACCGTCACGCCTTTATCTATCAGATACTGCGCGCCTTCTCCTGACAGTCCTGGCCAGTTCTGCAAAAACGCCGCCTGATGCGGTCGGCAACGCCATTTCTCATCATAACCGGTGCGAAAAATCACAATATCCTGAGCCAGAATCTCGCCATGCTCTGCCTCCCATGCGGCGATCATCTCGCGGGTGATATCGGCGTTTTCCGCCAGATGGGACATATCCAGGCAGCGTCCGCGTCCCGTCAGTTGCTGCACGTCCACCTGTTCAATCGTCTTGCCACCCTCAATAAAATGCACCGGCGCATCAACGTGCGTACCGCAGTGATCTCCCAGGCTTAGCTGGCAGTTATAGTTGCCGTCTCCGGCAGCGTAATCCTCCGCGCGGCTACAGAAAAACTTGCCGTGGGTCGGCCAGACGGGCATGAATTCCTCATACTGGTGGTTCAGCTCGATGAAACGGTGTTGACGCAATACGCTAAGCAGATCGTGAGTCATATCAGGCCTTATTCAGGTTGACGGTTTCTTTGATAAACCACAGTGGGGCGCAGGAGAGCAGCAGCACGCCGACAATCACCAGATAGTGAACGGTGAAGCCATAACTGTGAATGATCCAGCCGCTAACGGGCGCAACCAGAATGCCGGCAATGCCGACGGCGAGGCCAATCATCAGTCCCATGCTGGATGCGGCGGCACGCGGCGAGGAGTCAATCAGTAAAGCGTAGGCAACGGGATAGGGAGAGTTGCGGAACAGCCCCCAGAAAATCAGGATCGCCCAACCCAGCGCGGCAGAGTGGATAAACATGCACAGTGCCGCCGCCAGGATCCAGCCAGCAATAATAAAAGTCAGCGAGCGTTTGCGTCCTTTAACGTCTGAGAAGCTGCCCCACAGGATCTGGCCAATCCATCCGGTTAAGCCAGAGGCACCCGAAATAATCGCTGCGGTGGAAAGGTCCAGTCCCACTTCGCGGGTCAGTTGCAACGTCAGGAAGTTAGCAATGCCCATCTCGGCCCAGGTAAAGCCAAAAATCAGCAGGATTGCCAGCTGGCAGTTGCGGTTTTTCAGGCAGGAGACCGCGTTGGACCAGAGAGAGGCGTTCTCTACCGTTTTTTGCAGAGATTCGGTGACCGGCGGCGTCAGTTTGTTTTCAACAATCCAGTCATTCACTTTCTGATGATTTTTGCGGGTGCCGATAATCAGCTGGGCAATCAGGATCACCAGACCAATCAGCGGGATAAACAGAAAGGCTTCGCGCCAGGTGGCAAAAGCCAGAATGGCAGCGATCAGGATTGGGCCGATAAACTGTCCCAGCGGGAAGCCGGTATGGTGCACGCCGATAGCAAATCCACGGTTCTCTTTCTGCCACCATTCGCCCAGCAGCGCGACGTTAATCGGTTCTGAGCCGCCGGTGCCCATCCCCATCGCCACTCTCAGCGCCTGAAACGCCCCGAGAGACTTGCAGAACGCCGTAGCGACACCCGAGACAATCTCAACCAACACCGCGACACACCAGCTGTAACAGCGCTTGTGACCGGTGCCGACCCAATCCGAGAACAGCCCGAAAAGCACGGCGCCGGTTAAGGTGCCGACAAAACTTAACGAGTTGAGCCAGCCAGCCTGCACTTCGGTCAGGTTGAAGGATTTCATGATCGCCGGTAGCAGGGTCGGCAGAATAATCCTGTCGATGGAGTTCATCAGGATCGCCAGCGTGGTGATCACCAGCATCCACCAGGAAAGCGGGTGGGCTCTCGGCAGGAAGCGTAAAAGCCCACGCCGGGGTGCCTGCGCGCCAGCGGCAGCGCTATCCTGAGTCGTTTGATGTTCAGCCAGTTCAGAAGAAGGGAGTGTCATATCTCGTGCCTTTCAATGTCATCGTTGTCTGCGGCCGTCAGTAAACGGTCCGCGCCCTGTTTTACGCTGTTTCTTGTTATGTATGCCGAAAATAGGAGAACAAAAAATAAACAAGTTGATAACATAGACACTGAGATTACTACCATACAAGCGCTGATTGACGGTTACTGGATCTTGATCACAGTTGTACCAGCAAGGATGCGTGAAGCCGCGAGGCGATCACAACGTGGAGCGAAGGGGAGTAAGGGGAAATTCAGGGCATAAAAAAAGCCAATCCGCAGATTGGCTTTTTATCGGTCTCAGTCTTAACTGTCTGGCGTACTGGTGTTGCTTACAAACAGCGTCAGCTTGTCGCCTGGCTGGATGTTCTGTGAGCCACTGGTGTTCCAGCGCATCACATCTTTAATCTCAACACCGTGCCCTTTAGCAATGCTGGCCAGAGAATCACCTTTACGAACTTTATAGGTGATGCTGTTGCCATTATCGGCCAGTTTGGTGGCGTTGCCGCTACCGCCCGTGCTCAGGGTCTGCCCTGGTTTGATACTTGCGCCACGCAGGTTATTTGCGCGCTGCAGGTCTTTCACCGAGACGTTCAGACGTTTAGCAATTCCTGACAGGGTATCGCCATTGCGCACCTTGTAAGAACCGGCTGTCGTGTTATTCGCCAACGCTGTTGGCTGCACGGCAGCAATATCGCCTGTTGCCAGCGAGTTACGCAGCTGCGCTACGTTCGACTTCGGTACCATAATGTACTGAGGTCCACCTTTCGGTGCCGTAGTGCCGCGTTTGTAGCCCGCGTTAAAACTTTTCAGCTTGCTCAGTGACATGCCCGACATTTCTGCCGCCTGCGTCAGTTCAATCTGTTGGCCCACATCGACACGTGCCAGAGCACGGGTTTCGTTAGGCGCCGGCAGACGTAAACCGTAACGCTTGTTGTTCTTCAGGATATCTCCCAAAGCCAACATTTTTGGCACGTAGACCGTGGTTTCGCGTGGCAGAGATAAATGCCAGAAGTCCGTCGGTTTCCCTCGGGCTTTGTTGGCTTTTACCGCTTTCATGACGCGTCCTTCACCGCTGTTATAGGCGGCGATGGTCAGTAACCAGTCACCGTCAAACATCTTGTTCAGACGTTCCATCATGTCCAGCGCAACCTTGGTGGAAGCCACAACATCGCGGCGTCCGTCATACCACTGGCTCTGCTTCAGACCGTAGTTTCGCCCCGTCTGCGGTACAATCTGCCAGATGCCTGCGGCATTGGCGGCTGAGGTCGCATGGGGGTCAAAAGCGCTCTCCACTATGGGTAGTAGTACCAGTTCCATCGGCATTTTACGTTCTTTAATCTGCTCGACAATCCAGTACATATACGGCTCTGCCCGTAATGTTACATCGTGGAGATAGCTCTTGTTGCTTAAGTATTTCTGTTTTTGTTCGCGTATCCGGGCATTATCCGGAACCTTCATCTTCAGCTCGGTACTGATGAGATTCCACAAATCTTTATCCTGCGTAACGCGGGTTCCATCATCCTGCCAACGCGGGGATAACAACCGATCTGTGTCCTGCTCTGCTTCATTCTGACCTGCCGAAGACAAACTCTGTGCATGCTGTTCCGGGATGTTGGTGTCATGCTTTGACGCCTGGCAACCCACCAGCAAGACCGAGGCGAGTAATATCGCTTTAGCCTTCATGTGTGTGTCATTCTTCGCTTAAAAGACGAGCAACTATACTTGCTCGCCCATAGCAACACAACCCGAAAAATCAAAAACGGTCTTTCTTCTCGCGTAGAGTTGCAAATACTTGCCACTCATGTTGTGGAGATGTTTCATACCCTATAAGTCTTTGTAAATCAGGTTCTTGCGTTCTTAAAAAAACATTAATTTGTCGCTCTAATTCCAGCTTTGTCGGCACGGAAACGCCGTTTTTCGCGCGTAACTCCTTAATTTCACGGTAATAGCTCTCTATCTTCGCATCCTGCGGTAAAACGGCATGCGCAAAGGTTAAATTCGATAAAGTATACTCATGCGCGCAACATATCAGTGTATCGGCGGGTAGCTCGTTAAGCTTCTGAAATGATTCAAACATTTGTTCCGGCGTGCCTTCGAATAATCGACCGCAACCACCAGAGAACATCGTATCGCCGCAGAAAAGGTAAGGGTGACTGAAATATGAGATGTGTCCTAAAGTGTGACCGGGTGTGTAGATCACGCTGAATTCGGTATCCAGCACGGTAACTCTATCCCCTTCACTGACGATCGATGTCGCCCCTTTATCGGCGGTTTCATTCGGCCCATAGACCGTCATTCCCGGATATTTCTCCAGCAATTCTTTCACGCCGCCAACATGATCGTGATGATGATGAGTAAGCAAGATCGCCACGGGCTGCCACTGGTTTTTTGCCAGAACGGAGAGCACCGGCGCCGCTTCGCCTGGGTCAACGATCAGGCACTGGCCCTGTTCATTATTTAATGTCCAGATGTAGTTGTCCTGAAGTGCCGGAATGCTGGTAAGATTCATCATCGCCTCTTTTATTGGCTGAAATGGAAAGAGAATGGTAAAGCATGAAGCCCGCTAAAACACGCCAAATTCGTCAGGTGCCAGACTCGTGGGCAGAGATCCCATGGGGAGAGTTTTATCGTGATGCCCTCAACAAGCATCTCCAGCCTTGCCTCGCCAAACTCTACGGTTTTCATCTGTTAAAAGTGGGCCATCTTAGCGCCGAAATCGACACCGAAAGCTGCGCCATCTCTCATCAGGTTAACGTGGGATTAAGCGGCGAAGGGCTGCAGGTCAAGGCGGATCCGATGAGCCTGCCGTTTGAATCGAAATCCGTTGATGCCTGTCTGCTGGCACATTGTCTGGCCTGGAGCAGCGATCCGCACCGCATTCTGCGGGAAGTGGATCGGGTACTGATCGACGATGGCTGGATCATTATCAGCGGCTTTAACCCATTTAGCGTGCTGGGGATCGGCAAACTGATACCGGGCATCCACAAGCGCGTGCCGTGGAACAGTCGGATGTTTACGCAGATGAGGTTAATGGATTGGCTGAGCCTGCTGAATTACGAAGTGGTTCAGCGGACGCGGTTCCAGGTCGTGCCGTGGAACCGGCAGGGCGGCAAGGTCATCAGCACGCATTTTCCGGCGCTGGGCTGCCTGAGCATCATTGTCGCGCGTAAGCGCACCTTCCCGCTGATCATGAATCCGGCCAAACGGGCCGCGGCGAAAAGAAGGATCACCTCGGCGGTTGGCGCAACCAGCCAGTTTCGCTCGCGGCAGGGACATCAGGATTCTGACGTGTAGCCCACATCTTGCTGAGTCGGGTTGCCTGCGGCCGCGCGGGCTAACTCGTCACACTGTTCGTTCTCGACGTGTCCCGCATGACCTTTAACCCATTCCCATTTGATCTCATGGTGGCTCAGGGCGCTGTCCAGCCGCTTCCACAGATCGACATTCTTGACCGGTTTCTTATCGGTGGTTTTCCAGCCGCGTTTTTTCCAGTTATGGATCCAACTGGTGATGCCCTGGCGAACATACTGGCTGTCGGTGCTGAGCACCACTTCACACTTCTGCGTTAAGGCTTCCAGCGCGACGATAGCAGCCATCAACTCCATGCGATTATTGGTGGTTAAAAAATAGCCTTCGCTGAAGGTTTTTTCGTGCTTACCATAGCGTAAGATAGCGCCATAACCGCCCGGTCCGGGGTTGCCAAGGCAAGAACCGTCGGTGAAAATTTCTACCTGCTTAGTCATCTCTGGTAGACTCCCTGCTGAAAAACGCCAAGTCTGACATAAACGGGTCCTATGAGCACAGTAAATACAACGCGTCAGATCGTACTCGATACTGAAACCACCGGTATGAATATGATTGGGGTGCACTATGAAGGGCATCGCATCATTGAAATCGGTGCCGTTGAGGTCATAAACCGCCGTCTGACCGGCAATAACTACCATGTTTATCTGAAGCCCGATCGGCTGGTGGATCCGGAAGCTTTTGGCGTTCACGGTATTGCTGATGAATTCCTCGCCGACAAACCCACCTTTGCCGACATCGCCGACGGGTTCCTCGAATACATCGATGGCGCTGAGCTGGTGATCCATAACGCGTCGTTTGATATCGGCTTTATGGACTACGAGTTTGCCAAGCTTGGGCGCAATATTCCGAAGACCGAAACCTTCTGCCGCATTACCGACAGCCTGGCGATGGCGCGCAAAATGTTTCCCGGCAAGCGTAACAGCCTTGATGCGCTCTGCTCACGCTACGAGATAGATAACACCAAGCGAACCCTGCACGGCGCACTGCTGGACTCCGAAATTCTGGCGGAAGTGTTCCTGGCGATGACCGGTGGCCAGACGCTGCTGAAGTTTTCGATGGAAGGCGATCAGCAGCAGCAAAGCAACGGCGACACCATTCATCGCATTACGCGTCCGGCCTCGGGGCTGGTGGTGTTATCGGCGAGTGAGGCGGAAAATATGGCCCACGAAGAGCGGCTGGATCTGGTGATGAAGAAGGGCGGAAGCTGCCTCTGGCGCGCATAAGTGCTGAAAATCACGGATTAAATCAGCGAAAAGGCGAAAAAACAGGCAGTCGGTTGAAAACCCCGATAAAAAGCGTTGACGGGGGGAAGGGCTGGCCGTAATATTCGCCCCGTTCCCGACGGGGAACATCGGTGGAGCGGTAGTTCAGTTGGTTAGAATACCTGCCTGTCACGCAGGGGGTCGCGGGTTCGAGCCCCGTCCGTTCCGCCAAGTATTCAGAAAGCCTGATTCAGCAATGAATCAGGCTTTTGTCGTTTTTGGAGACGGTAAAACGCCGTCCCCTCTTTTATTAACGCTTCTCTACCGCCACCTTACGGCCATAGCTCTGGCTGCTGACCACCCGATCTTCACGCGCAATCCAGCGATAGAACCCGCCAGCCAACGCCACGCCAATAAACCAGCTAAAGTTTGCCACGTCATGCAGCGAAGGAATAAAGCTGATCACCAACCCAATCAACACCGACGGGACGAGGGCGACGATGGCTTTCGGGTTGAATCCACCGCGATACCAGTACTGGCCCTGAGGCGTATCATCAAACAGATCCTTCACGGAAATCTGGCTGCGTTTAATCAGATAGAAGTCGCACAGCAGGATACCGAACAGCGGACCAATAAAGGCACCCAGTACGTCCAGCGTGTAGTGGATCAGCTCAGGGGACTGGAACAGGTTCCACGGCGTTAACAGCACCGAACCGACCGCCGCGATCATGCCGCCGGTGCGGAAGCTGATTTTCTGCGGCGAACAGTTGGAAAAGTCGAACGCCGGGGAAACAAAGTTCGCGACGATATTGATGCCGATCGTGGCGGTGATCATCGTCAGCAGACCAATGGCGACCGCCAGATCGTTGCCGACGCGGCTCACCGTTTCAATCGGATCGGTGATCATATGGCCGAACAGCGACTGAGTCCCGGAAACAATCACCACCGTTACCACGGAAAACAGCAGGAAGTTGAACGGTAAGCCCCAGCGGTTGCCGCGACGGATTTCATTCATGCTCTTACCGTAGCGCGAGAAGTCACCGAAGTTCAGCAGTGGGCCAGAGAAGTAGGAGACCACCAGCGCGGTCGCGGTAATCATTTCCCACACCTGCTGGCCACCGGTGAGCTGCTTGCTGGCCAGCGTCAGCGAAATACCGTCAAAGCCCGTCTTGTACACAATCCAACCGGCCAGCGCCACCATCACCACATACACCGCCGGACCGGCGATATCGATAAAGCGCTTAATGGCGCTCATGCCGTGCCAGAACACCATGGCCTGCGCCAGCCACATAATGCCGAAGCAAATCCAGCCCAGCTGAGACAGACCCAGCCAGGACGCGTGGGTCATGGCGGCCAGCGACGGCCAGAACTTCAGCGACACCAGCATGAGCGCATTGGCGGCGAGATAGGTCTGGATACCGTACCAGGCAAACGCAATCAGCCCGCGGATCACCGCCGGGATATTGGCACCAAACACACCAAAGGCCTGACGACAAATCACCGCATAGGGTACGCCGGCCATCTGGCTCGGTTTGGCGACCAGGTTGGCACAAATCTGCACGATGCAGATGCCCACCAGCAGGCAAAGCAGCACCTGCCAGCTTGCCAGCCCGAGCGTAAAGAAGCTCGCGGCGACCACATAGCCACCCATACTGTGTACATCCGACATCCAGAAAGAAAAGATGTTGTACCAGCTCCAGTTCTGGTCGCGAGTCGGCGCCAGGTCTTTGTTACACAGCCGTGGGCTGTAGTTTGCGTGGGCTTCAACCGCCGACGCCTGGCTGACATTCTGACTATTTGGCATGAAACCTGCTCCTGTGTAGGTCACTAAACGCAAATCGGTTTAGGAAGACATTGCAGGAATCAGGCCAGAATCGTTTTTTTGTATACAAAACTTGAGATTCATGTGTACGATTCTTTACGGAACTGATGTTTACCGGAGTGGGTAATGAAGAGTGAAACCGGCCTGAAAACGGCCTCTGACCTGAACGACAAGGACGAGCCGATCTATCAGGCGTTGATGTCGGCCATTGTGGAGCACCAGCTGCCACCGGGCAGTAAGCTGCCGGAAGAAGCGCTGGCGGAGGTGTTTGGCATCAGCCGCACCGGGATCCGCAAAGTGCTTCAGCGCCTCGCCGCGGTGCAAATGATCGTCCTGACGCCCAAACGTGGTGCACAGGTAGCGACACCCTCAGTGGAAGAGGCTCAGGATATTTTCCGCACCCGAGCCTTACTTGAATGTGCCAATCTGCCGGCGATCCTCGCACGTTGCCAGTCGACGCACCTGGTGGCGCTGGAGAAACTCAATCGCCAGGAACAACAGGCGCACGAGGCGCACGATGGCCCGGCCGCTATCCGCCTTTCCGCCGCTTTTCATATTCAGCTGCAGGCTATCTCAGGCAATCAGGTACTGACCGAAATGGTGACGCGATTAACGCAGCGATCGTCGCTGGTGATTGCGGCGTATGGCGCGCCGTGGCAGCAGGGCTGCCGCTGTGACGATCACGATCGGCTGATTGAACTGTTGCGACAAAAAGCGCTGCAACCGCTAACTGACGCAATGCAGCAACATTTCGCGCATATCGTAGACAGTCTGCACTTTGAACGCAGCGGCGAGCAGCTGCCTGACTTTGGCCGCCTGTTTGCCGGCTTTGGAGCGAAAGCATGAGCGCGAAGCAGATCGTTCAGGTGATTAACCCGAACACCAGCCAGGCGATGACCGCGACAATCGGAGCCGCAGCACGCGCCGTGGCCGCGCCGGGAACCGAGATCCTCGCGGTGTGCCCGTCGCAGGGCGTGCCGTCTATCGAAGGGCATTTTGACGAGGCTATCGCCGCCATCGGCGTGCTGGAACAGATCAAGGCGGGCCGTGAGTTGGGCGTCAGTGGGCACGTGATTGCCTGCTTTGGCGATCCGGGGCTGCTAGCCGCCCGCGAACTGGCTCAGGGACCGGTGATTGGTATTGCCGAAGCGGCGATGCATATGGCGACGATGGTGGCGACCCGCTTCTCTATCGTCACCACCTTGCCGCGTACCTTAATCATTGCACGGCATTTGCTACAGCAGTATGGCTTTGAACAGCATTGCGCCGCGTTGCATGCCATCGATTTGCCGGTGCTGGCACTGGAAGATGGCACCGGTCTGGCGCAGGAGAAAGTGCGCGAAGGCTGTATACAAGCGATGAAGCGAGACGGCAGCGGTGCCATTGTGCTCGGCTGTGGTGGCATGGCCACGCTGGCGCGTGAGTTAACGCTGGAACTGGGTATCCCGGTCATTGATGGCGTGGGAGCCGCAGTAAAAATGGTGGAGTCGCTGGTGGCGCTGGGGTTATCGACCAGTAAACACGGTGACCTGGACTATCCTGTAAGAAAAACCCTGTCGGGTCAGTTTGCCTCTCTTAAACTGGATTAAGTCGTCCCGACACAAGGACTTTGACCATGAATGATGCCGTAGAGAAAAAAGAGTACAGCTTTAACAAAAACTACCCACGCGATCTGCGTGGCTATGCCGGCAATCCACCCCATGCGGCCTGGCCGGGCAACGCGCGGATCGCCGTGCAGTTTGTGCTGAACTATGAAGAGGGTGCAGAGAACAACGTGCTGCATGGCGATGCGGGTTCCGAACAGTTCCTGTCCGATATTATCGGCGCGGCAAGCTATCCCGAGCGTCATATGTCGATGGACTCGCTGTATGAATACGGTTCTCGTGCCGGTTTCTGGCGCATCCATAATGAGTTCCAAAAGCGCGGATTGCCGCTAACGGTGTTCGGCGTGGCGATGGCGCTGGCGCGTCATCCCGAGATTGTTGATGCTATTAAGGCTGCCGATTACGACGTGGTCAGCCATGGCTGGCGGTGGATCCACTACCAGTCGATGGATCCGAAAGCGGAACGTCAGCATATGCAGCAGGCGGTGGATACCTTAAAAGATCTGTTTGGCAAAGCGCCGACGGGTTGGTACACCGGACGCGACAGCCCGAACACCCGCAGGCTGGTGGTTGAGCAGGGCGGATTCACTTACGACAGCGACTATTATGGCGACGACCTGCCGTTCTGGACGCAGGTCACCTGTCAGGATGGCACGGTGAAGCCGCATCTGATCATCCCATACACGCTTGAAACCAACGATATGCGCTTCGCCACGCCGCAGGGCTTCAACACCGCAGAGCAGTTTTATACCTATCTGAAAGACAGCTTTGATGTGCTGTATGAAGAGGGCGAAACCGCACCGAAGATGCTGTCGATTGGCATGCACTGCCGCCTGTTGGGCCGTCCGGGTCGCTTCAAGGCCTTGTTGCGCTTCCTGGATCATATTCAGCAGCACGAAAACGTGTGGATTTGTACGCGTCAGCAAATCGCCGAGCATTGGGTCAAAACCCATCCCGCGCCGACGGAGTGAGTCTGCAAGCGGGTGGCCTGAGAAATCGGGCCACCGGGATCGGCTATCCGGGCCAGATGGTTACATCCGGCCCGGATTCGCCTGCTTTATACCATCAAACTGACCTGCGCGGCCACGATGCGCCAGCCGCACGGCAGCTTGACCCAGGTCTGTTGCTGACGGCCAATTTTATCCGTTCCTTCGCGGGTGAATTCGGTGCTACACACCGCATAATCTTCGCCAAAGGTGGTGATCACCGTATTGCGCAGATCGCGGTTCAAGCCGGCTGACGGGCGTGACGCGCGATATTCTCTGATCTCCTCAATGCCATACAGATTCTCACCGGCACCCAAACGCACGGTGCGATCGTCATGCCAGAACAGCTCATCCAGCACCCCAGTATCATTGCTGATCAGGGCTTCTTCATAGCGGTAAAACGCGGTGGTGACTTCAGCCAGAATCGCCGGGCGATCGATATATTCACTCTTCATTAGTTTGCGCTCACGTTGACGGGGGCTGCTTGCGCAATGCCCATTTTTTCCAGTGCCCATGCGGCACGCAGACAGGCCTCTTCTTTGAACGGTGCCGCAATCAGCTGCAGACCGATCGGTAAACCGCCCGGCGTTTGCAGCGGCACGGTGGTCACCGGCAAGCCGAGGAACGAGATCGGCTGCGTCAGCATACCCATGCTGGCGCGGATCGGCAGATCGGTGCCATTGATGTGCATAGTTTCCTGGCCGATAAGCGTTGCGGTACTCGGCGTCGCGGGCGCGATCAGCACGTCGAACTGCTCAAACAGCGGCAGGATCTGCTGCTTAAAGTGATGACGGAACCGCTGTGCCTGCACATACCAGGCTGACGGGATCATCGCACCCGCCAGTAAACGCTCGCGCGACAGCGGTTCAAAGCGTTCAGGCTGGGTACGCAGCGCCGGGAGATAGTGGTTGCCGCCCTCAGAGGCGGTAATGATAAACGCGGCAGTGCGCGCCAGCTCCGCTTCCGGGAACAGCACTTCATCCTGCGCGTTCAATGCGTTAGCCGCAATTGCGACCGCTGCGCGGGCGTCTTCACTGCACCAGGTCTGGAAATAGCCGCCCAGCACGCCGCAGCGCAGGCCTTCAGGGCCATGCTCAAGCAGGCGATGGGCGGGATGAATGGCTTTCTCCGCCTGGAAGCTGTCCTGCACATCGCGTCCCTGCAGCACATCGTAGACGACCGCCAGGTCTTCCACCGAGCGGGCAAACGGACCGATGTGATCCAGACTGGCGACAAACGGATGGCTGCCGCTGCGGGACAGGCGACCAAAGGTCGGTTTCAGGCCAAAAATGCCACACAGCGAAGCCGGTACGCGGATCGAACCGTTGGTGTCGGTGCCCAGCGAAAAGTTAACCAGACCTGCCGCAACGGCGGCAGCGGAACCACCGGACGATCCGCCTGCGATCCGCTGCAGATCGCGGGGATTTTTGGTCGCGCCATAATGGGTGTTCTCGGTGGTGAAACCGTAGGCATAGGCATCCATATTCAGCATGCCGGAGAGCAGGGCGCCCGATTCGCTCAGTTTATTCACCGCAAAGCCATCCTGCTTTGCCGGCTGACGATCGCTGAACAGGCTGGCACCGGCGAGGGTGGCGTGCCCGGCAACATCAAACAGATTTTTCACCGCATACGGCACCGCGGCCAGCGGCGGCAGCGCACGGCCTTCTTTACGCAGACGATCGAGGCGATCGGCTTCGTTCAGCATGCGATCCTGCGTCACTTCCGTCCAGGCGTTGATCGCCGGGTTGGCGGCTTCAATATGACTCAGCGTCTGCTGCGCGATTTCGCGGGCGCTGAGCTCGCCTTTCGCCAGCGCGCCCTGAATGTCGGTAATGGATAATGAGGCCGGATTCATGCTTTATACACTCCTGCCACTTCCAGACGGTCATCCAGCGGGAACGCCATCAACGGGGCGGCCATTCCGGCGATGCGGGTAAACTGCACTAACAGTTCGGCACGTCGCTGCTCGTCCAGCGGCACGCCTAGAACCTGTTCCATTTGTGCCACGTAGGCTGCCCAGTCGGGCGAAGTTTGCTTCATGATCCTCTCCTGTTAAAAACCGGCAGCGCTGCCGTTGCTTCTTGGGTCACATGCCCCTTCCAACATGCCGTTGGTATGACGGACGATGGCGCCGGCGTGACCAACGGCCTCGCTGTAATCGGGCAGCGCTTCAACGTCGTGACCCAATGCGCGAAGTTGTGCAAAGGTGTGTTCAGAAAAACGGCTTTCCAGCTTCAGTGAATCGGAGGCCTGGCCCCAGGTGCGGCCGAGCAGCCAGCGCGGCGCGCTGATGCACTGCTGAAGCGGCATCCCCTGAACCACGTGACGGGTGAAAATGGCGGCCTGCGTTTGCGGCTGTCCATCTCCGCCCATCGACCCATACACCATGGTGCGGCCATCATTCAGGCGCGCGGCGGCAGGATTCAGCGTATGGAACGGCTGTTTGCCGGGCACCAGCGTTAACAGATGGTCAGGATCGAGGCTGAATGCCGCGCCGCGGTTCTGCCAGGTAATGCCGGTGTCGGGCAGCACCACGCCGCTGCCAAACTCGTGATAAATGCTCTGTATAAATGACACGGCCATGCCGCTGCTGTCCATCACGCCCATCCACACGGTGTCGCCCGGACCTTTGCCCGTTCCCCAGGGCGTGGCTTTCTGCTCATCGACCTGGTTCGCCAGGGTGGCCAGCACGTCGGAATCCAGCAGCGCCTGCATCTCTTCGCGCATATGCAGCGGGTCGGTGATGTAGCGATCGCGCAGGCTGAAGGCGAGTTTGGTCGCTTCGACAATGCGGTGCACGGTCTGGGCTTCATCGGCTTCCGCCATATTTAAGCGGTCGGTAATGCCAAGGATCGCCAGAGACACCAGCCCCTGGGTTGGCGGCGTCATATTGTAGACCTCGCCATACTCATGCTGAATACGCAGCGGCACCCGGCGCTTAGCGCGGTGATTATTCAGATCTTCCAGCGTGACCGGCATCCCCAGGCGCGACATCTCGCTGGCCAGCTTATTGGCCAGCGGACCGCGATAAAAACTCTCCAGCCCGTCTTCCGTCAGCAGACTGAGGGTATTCGCCAGCTCCGGCTGGGTGAAGCGGCTGCCCGCTTTCGGCACTTCGCCATCCGGCAGGTAGGTGTGAGCGAAGCCAGGCTGCTTCGCCAGCTCATGGTATTTGCTTTCGGTGGCGGCAGACTGTGACTGGGTGACGGGAATGCCATCGGCAGCATACCGGATGGCATCGGCCAGTAACCGGGCAACCGGGGTGGGCGTGCCGCCAAACTCAGCTGAAATCGTTAACGCTTCAGCCCAACCGCTGACGGTGCCGGCCACGGTCAGCGCCGCTTTAGGACCACGATGCGGAATCGACGCGAGGCCCTCGTAGAAGGCGCGATCGGCGAGCGAACCGGCAGCGCCGCTGGCGTCGATGGCAATCGGGTCACCCTTTGGCGGCACGATCAACCAGAAGCCGTCTCCGCCCAATCCATTCATATGCGGGTAGACCACGGCAATGGTCGCGGCGGCGGCCACCATCGCTTCAATGGCATTGCCGCCTTCGCGTAAGACGGCCAGCGCGCTTTCACTTGCCAGATGGTGCGGTGCCACGGCCATGCCCAGCGGGGCGATATTACTCTGAATCATTCCAGTCTCTTTTTTTAGGGTTACAGGGGAACAAGGAAGCAAGAGATGTTCCAGTTTTTCAGGATCAGGGCGCTTAAGCGTGGAAAACTGCCGGCCGGCGCGGAAGAGAGAGACAAATTTCTCGTCTGACGGCAGAATGACTTCCCCGGATGGGCACGTTATTTGTATATGTTAGGTTCTCTGAAACAAAAGTTACAAGGTCAATACCATGAAGCAGCTCGATGAACGTCTCAGAAGTCACTATCCGCAGCTCTCGCCGCAGGAGCAACGGGTAGGGGATTTTGTTTTCGATCACTTTGATGATTTGATCAGCTATAACAGCGCCGAGCTGGCCCGCCTGAGCGGCGTATCCAAGGCGACGGTCAGCCGCCTGTTCAAGCGCTTAGGCTATGAAAAATATAAGGATATGCGCGACGAACTGCGCACGCTGCGTCAAAGCGGGATGCCGTTAACCGACAACCGTGACGCCGTGCAGGGCAACACGCTGCTGGCCCGCCACTACAAGCAGGAGATGGCCAATCTCACCCAGTGGGTTAACGAGGTGGATACCGCTCAGTTTGGTGAAGTGGTTCAGCATCTGGCCAACAGCAAGCGCGTATTTGTCGTCGGGCTGCGTAACGCCTATCCGGTGGCGCTGCACTTCCGCCAGCAGTTACTGCAGGCGCGGGGCGGCATTCAGGTGCTGCCGCAGCCAGGCCAGACGCTGTCTGAAGAGCTGGTGGAAGTGACGCAGGAGGATATGGTGGTGGTGCTGGCCTTCCGTCGCCGTCCCCGTATTATCAAGCCGTTACTGCAACAGCTGCAGCATGACGGCATCCCCACGCTGGTGATCTGTGAACCGCAGGCGCAGGCCATTATTGCGCTGGCCCGCTGGCAGCTTTGTGCTCCGCTGGACAGCGTCTCCGCCTTTGACAGCTACGCCTCGGCCAACAGCTTAATCAACCTGCTGGCCAATGCCGTGCTGCATGAACTTTTAACCGAAGGACGCCAGCGCATTCATCAAATCGCCGACCTTTACAGCCATCTGGACGAGCTGGAACAGCGCTAATGGGGCACCATTTTGGTGCTTTGCCTGTTTATAGGGCGCTGGCCGATCGCTAAACCCTTTCATCATACCCGCCCGATTCACGCGGGCTTCTGGCGCAATAGCAAACGATTGCCTGGCAAGTTACTGCCACTAAAACCTTAACTTCCGGTTTCAACGCGGTTTTTATCGCCCGATTTTCCCCGCGATCCCGCACGCGGCTCGCCGCCGCAAAAAATTCTCCGCCTTTTATTCTCGCTGGCACATTAGTTGCAAATAAATTCTTCAAGAATCTTTCGTTTCATGTTTTATTACTCGGGGAACACCTAATGAAGAAAGCATTACTGGCAATGGTTGGCGCGGCACTGATGTTGACGCAGGTGACGCAGGCAATGGCCGATCAGCTGCAGGACATTGAAAAACGTGGCGTTCTGCGCGTGGCCGTTCCTCAGGACTTCCCGCCATTTGGCTCAGTCGGCACCGATTTGCAGCCGCAGGGCTACGACATTGATATGGCGAAATACCTGGCGAAGCAGATGAAACTTAAGTTGCAGCTGGTGCCGGTGACCAGCGCCAACCGCGTGCCTTATCTGCAGACCGACAAGGTGGATCTGGTGATCTCCAGCATGGGTAAAAACCCGGAGCGTGAGAAAGTTATCGCCTTCAGCCGGGCCTATGCACCGTTCTTCCTCGGGGTGTTTGGACCGAAAGACGCGCAGCTGAAAGATGCCGCGGCGTTGAGCGGCAAAACCATTGGCGTGACGCGCGGTGCGGTGGAAGACATGGTGCTGACCGATGTGGCACCGAAAGACACCCAGCTGAAGCGTTATGAAGATAACAACACCACGCTGTCTGCCTACCTGTCGGGTCAGGTGCAGTACGTGGCGACCGGCAACCTGGTGGTGGCGGCGATTGCCCGCCAGAATGCCGACAAAGCGCCGGTGGCGAAATTTATGCTGAAAGATTCACCGTGCTTTATCGGCATGCGTAAAGATGAGCCGGCACTGAAAACCAAAGTCGACGCGCTGATTGAGCAGGCGATCAAAGACAAAACGCTGAACGGTCTGTCTGAAGAGTGGTTGAAAGCGCCACTGCCTGCAGATCTGGGCGCGTAAGGGCAGGCAATGATTGGGCAACTGAACTTTCCCGCTCTTTGGCCCTACTGGCCGGAACTGCTTTCCGGCCTGTGGGTCACCATCCAGCTGACCGTACTGGCTACCGTGGGTGGCGTCTCGCTGGGGATCCTCGGCGCCGCGCTGCGTAGCGGCAAGCCCTCGCTGGTGAGTCGCCTGTGGGGCGTCTATGTCGAGCTGATCCGCAACACTCCGTTTGTGGTTCAGCTGTTCTTTATCGTCTTTGGCCTGCCAAATCTGGGGCTGAAGCTGACCGCTGGCGAGGCGGCGCTGCTGGCGATGCTGATTAACCTCGGCGCATACAGCACCGAGATTATCCGCGCCGGCATTCAGGTAACGCCGAAAGGGCAGTGGGAAGCCGGCCGCGTGTTGGGCTTAACCCGACTGCAAACCTTTATGCGGGTGGTGCTGCCGCCGTCGCTGAAGCGCATTTACCCGGCGCTGGTCAGCCAGTGCATTATCGTGATGCTCGGCTCGTCGGTGGTGTCGCAGGTCTCTTATGAAGAGCTGACCTTTGCCGCCAACCTGATCCAGTCGCGCACGTTTTTAAGTTTTGAAGTCTATCTGGTGACCACGCTGATCTATCTGGCGTTGTCGATTGTGATGCGTCAGCTGTTGCTGGCCGCAGGCCGTAAATGGTTAGGGAGCGCCCAGGGATGAATACCTTTACCGATTGGGACATTCTGCGCAATTTGCTGCTGGCTGCCCGCTGGACGATTTTACTGTCGCTGACCGCGTTCTTTGGCGGCACGGTGGTCGCGTTGCCGCTGGTGATGGTGCGGTTAACCCGCCGCCGCTGGCCGAACCGCCTGATCCGCGGCTACATCGAACTGTTTCAGGGCACGCCGCTGCTGATGCAGCTGTTCCTGGCGTTCTTTGGCGTGGCGTTATTTGGCATTGATGTGTCCCCATGGACCGCGGCCTCGCTGGCGTTAACCTTTTACACCAGCGCGTTTCTGGTGGATATCTGGCACGGCAGCATTCTGGCGCTGCCAAAAGGGCAATGGGAAGCCTCACGCTGTCTGGGCCTGAACTTTGGTCAGACCTTATTTCGCGTGGTATTACCGCAGGCGTTGCGGATTGGCATTGCGCCCACCGTCGGCTTTGCCGTTCAGGTGATTAAAGGCACCGCGCTGGCCTCGATTATCGGTTTTATCGAGCTGACCAAAGCCGGCACCATCCTGAATAACGTCACCTATCAACCGTTCAAAGTTTTCGGGCTGGTAGCGCTGGGCTACTTCCTGATGTGTTATCCGCTGTCCCGTTACAGCCAGTACCTGGAGAAGAAATTCAATGCCGCTCATCACCATTAATCAGGTGCAGAAATATTATGGCGAGAACCACGTGCTGAAAGGCGTGGATCTCGATATCGATATGGGGCAAGTGATCTCCATTATCGGCCGCAGCGGCTCGGGCAAAAGTACCTTGCTGCGCTGTATGAACGGACTGGAAGGCTATCAGGAAGGCAGCATCAAGCTGGGTGGCATGACCATCACCAACCGCGATTCACAGGCGCGTGAAATCAGCAGTTCAATCGGCATGGTGTTCCAGAACTTCAACCTGTTCCCGCATATGACCGCGCTGGAAAACGTGATGCTGGCCCCGCGCCGCGTATTGAAAAAGAGCGAAGCGGAATGCCGCGCGCTGGCCGCCCAGATGCTGGAAAAAGTCGGCCTGGGCGACCGTATGGATTACTTCCCGGCCAACCTGTCCGGCGGACAGCAGCAGCGCGTGGCGATTGCCCGTGCGCTGGCCATGACGCCGAAAGTGCTGCTGTGTGATGAAATCACCTCGGCGCTGGATCCGGAGCTGGTGGGCGAAGTGCTGAAGGTACTGGAGCAGTTAGCCAAAGAAGGCATGACCTTAATCCTGGTGACCCACGAAATGAACTTTGCCCGTGAAGTGGGCGACCGCGTGGTGTTTATGCATCAGGGGCGGGTCTGGGAGCAGGGCGACAGCAAAAGCCTGTTCGCCAATCCGCAGACGCAGGAACTTAAACAATTTATCTCCTCGGTGCGTGGCTTAAGTTAACCGCGCCGGTTCAGACCAAAAAGGAAAGAGCAGATGGATATCACCAAATACCCACAGATTAACCCGCCACAACGCCTGTTGATGGGGCCGGGACCGATCAATGCCGATCCGCGCGTGCTGCGCGCGATGTCCAGCCAGCTGCTGGGACAGTACGATCCGGCGATGACCCATTACATGAATGAAGTGATGGAACTGTATCGCGGCGTATTTCGTACCGAAAACAAATGGACCCTGCTGATCGACGGCACCTCACGCGCCGGGATCGAAGCGATCCTGCTGTCGGCGATCCGCCCTGGCGATAAGGTGCTGGTGCCGGTGTTTGGCCGCTTTGGCCATCTGCTGTGTGAGATCGCCCGTCGCTGCCGGGCAGAAGTGCACACCATTGAAGTGCCATGGGGTGAAGTCTTCACGCCGGATCAGATCGAAGACGCGATCAAAAAAGTGAAACCGCGCCTGCTGCTCACCGTGCAGGGCGATACCTCGACCACCATGCTGCAACCGCTGGAAGAGCTGGGCGCGATCTGTAAAAAATACGGCGTGCTGTTCTACACCGATGCCACGGCGTCGTTTGCCGGTAACGCGCTGGAAACCGATGCCTGGGGACTGGATGCGGTCTCTGCGGGCATGCAGAAGTGTCTTGGCGGCCCTTCGGGCACCTCGCCAGTGACCTTAAGCGCGGAGATGGAAGCGGCGATCCGCAAGCGCAAATGCGTTGAGGAAGGCATTCGTACCGCGGCCCATCAGGACGGCGATGACGAGATGATCTACTCAAACTATTTCGATCTCGGGATGATCATGGATTACTGGGGACCGGAGCGGTTAAACCACCACACCGAAGCCACCAGCGCGCTGTTCGGTGCGCGTGAGTGCGCGCGTCTGATCCTGCAGGAAGGCCTCGATAACGGCATCGCCCGCCACAAGCTGCATGGCGATGCGATGCTGAAAGGCATTCAGGGGATGGGCCTCGCCACCTTCGGCAACCTGAAACACAAAATGAACAACGTGCTGGGCGTGGTGATCCCGGAAGGTATCAACGGCGACCAGGCGCGTAAGCTGATGCTGGAAGACTTCGGCATTGAGATCGGCACCTCGTTTGGTCCGCTGCACGGCAAAGTCTGGCGCATTGGCACCATGGGCTACAACGCGCGTAAAGACTGCGTGATGCAAACCCTCAGCGCGCTGGAATCGGTGCTGACCCATCTGGGCTACAAAACCCCGCAGGGCGCGGCGATGCAGTCCGCCTGGGATCATTACGCCAACGGGAGCAACTGATGAGCGACGGCCTGATGAATGCCGCCAGTGCGGCGCAGGCGGCCGCCCGGGTGATGGCGCGTTGCGATCGGCTGGCGGAGATCAGCGAAACGCCCGGCATGCTGACGCGCGTTTACCTGTCACCTGAGCATATGCAGGCCAATGCGCTGGTGGGCGAGTGGATGCGCGAAGCCGGGATGCGCGTCTGGCAGGATAGCGTCGGCAATATCTGCGGACGCTACGAAGGGCTGGAAACCGGGGCGCAGGCGCTGCTGCTGGGATCGCACCTCGATACCGTACGCAATGCGGGCCGCTATGACGGCATGCTGGGCGTCCTGACCGCCATCGAAACCGTGCAGGCGCTGCATCAACAGCAGCAACGCCTGCCGCTGGCGATTGAAATCGTCGGCTTTGGCGATGAAGAAGGCACCCGTTTCGGTATCACCCTGCTCGGCAGCCGTGGCATTACCGGCACCTGGCCGGAAAGCTGGGTCACCCATCCGGATGGCAACAGCATTACCGTCGCCCAGGCGATGGCCGATATCGGGCTGGACGGTGAAAAAATCCAGCAGGCGGCCCGCGATGTCAGCGAGATTGTCGCCTATCTGGAACTGCATATTGAACAGGGACCCTGTCTGGAGCAGGAAGACCTGGCGCTGGGCGTGGTGACGGCGATCAACGGTGCCCGCCGTCTGAACTGCCAGTTTGTCGGCGAAGCCGGTCATGCTGGCACGGTGCCGATGTCGCACCGCAAAGACGCGCTGGCGGCGGCGGCCGAATGGATGGTGTTTATCGAGCAGACCACGCCGAAACACAGTCCTCAGCTGGTGGCGACGGTGGGCACGCTTCAGTGTTCACCTGGCGCGGTAAACGTGATTCCGGGCGACGTTGCCCTGACGCTGGATGTGCGTGGGCCGGAAGATCTGCCGCTGGCGGAACTGCTGTCCGATCTGCTGACTCAGGCCGAAGCCATTGCGCTGCGCCGTGGGCTGACCTTCAGCGCCGAAGAGTATTATCATATCCCGGCGACGCGCTGTGATGACGGCCTGCAGGCGGCGTTAAGCCGCGCCGTTTCCGGCGTGCAGGGTCGCAGCGTCTCATTGCCGAGCGGTGCAGGACACGACGCCATCGCCATTGCCGAACGCTGGCCGGTCGGCATGCTGTTCGTGCGTAACGATCGCGGCATCAGCCATCATCCTGCCGAGGCGGTAATGGAAAAGGATGTGGCGCAGGCGATCCAGGCGTATACCCGGGTGGTGTTTGACGTGGCATCCGGAGGCGTGAAATGAGCCTTGAACAGTTTAATCAGGCCCCGGCAGCGGACGCGAAGCAGCAGATTGCGCACTGCGTGGCGATTGCCGACTGGTCTGAGGCACTGGTGGCCGCCAGACCGTTCGCGTCACTGGCATCGCTGCTGACCACCGCTAACGCACTGGCCGGAGAGTGGGACGCGCAGGCGCTCAACCAGGCGCTGTCAGCCCATCCCCGCATTGGTGAAAAAGCGCAGGGAACAGGTAAAGAAGCCACGCTTTCCCGTGGCGAGCAGTCGAGCGTTAACGCAGACGATCTGGCGCTTAAACAGGCCCTTCAGGCGGGCAATACCGCCTATGAAGAACACTTTGGCCGGGTGTTTTTGATCCGCGCGAAAGGCCGTAGCGGCGAAGAGATGCTTTCAGAGCTGGTCCGGCGGCTGACGAACGATCCGCAGCAGGAGCAGCAGGAAGCCCTGCAGCAGCTGCGAGAAATTACGCTGCTGCGTTTGAAGGAGACTTTTGCATGAACACCATTACCACGCATGTGCTGGACACCGCAGTAGGCAAACCGGCCACCGGCGTGTCGATTTCACTGGAGCAGCACGGCAGCAACGGCTGGCAGCCGGTCAGCAAAGGCATTACCGATGCTGACGGCCGTATCAAGGATTTAACCCCGCAAGGTCTGGGTGCGGGTCAGTATCGGCTGGTGGCCGACCTCGCCAGCTTCTTTGCCGCCAGCGGGCGCGAAACGCTGTATGCCAGCGCGCAAATTGACTTCGTATTGCCCGAACAGGGTGGGCATTACCATCTGCCGTTCCTGATTTCACCCTGGTCGTGGTCCACTTACCGCGGGAGCTGATTCAGCACGCCTTTCCCGCGTACCGCTTACAGGCTAAAGGCATCGGCATCGCGCCACGCGGGGAATCTCTCGCGGTATTCGCGCAGGTTCTCCAGCGACAGCTCGGCATTCAGAATGGCTGGCTGATGAGCTTCGCCGGCTGACAGGATTTCACCCTGCGGGTTGATAATCCGGCTGTCGCCGCTGTACTGCTGGTTATTGCCATCGGTGCCGACGCGATTGCATCCGGCGATATACGCCTGGTTTTCAATTGCGCGCGCCAGCAGCAACGCCTGCCAGTGCGCGGCACGCGGAGCAGGCCAGTTGGCGACGTACAGCGCCAGGTCATAATCGTTGCTGTTGCGGGAAAATACCGGGAAACGCAGGTCGTAGCAAACCTGCGGCAGAATACGCCAGCCGCGCCATTCAATGATTTCACGGCGATCGCCGGCCAGATAGTGATGATGTTCATCGGCCATGCGGAACAGGTGGCGTTTATCGTAGTGGTGAACCTTGCCTTCCGGCTCAACCAGCAGGAAGCGATTCACCGCGCCTTTTTCGGTCTGAATCGCCGCGCTGCCGCCGACCATCGCCTTAGTGGCTTTCGCCTTCGCCTGCAGCCATTCGATCACCCGCGCCTGTGGCAGCGAGCTTTTGGCCGCTTCCATCGCGAAGCCGGTGGTGAACATTTCCGGCAGGATTATCAGATCCTTGCCATGCAGATCCGCTAACAAGGTGTCGAAAAAGGCGAGGTTCGCTTCGCCATCCATCCACACCAGCGGTTGCTGTAATACCGTCAGGTTTAAAGTTGACACAGGCGCTCCGCAGCAGCAATCAGCGTGGCTTCCTGTTTGGCGAAGCACAGGCGGATCAGTTTATGGGGGAAGGCATCCGCACAGAACACCGACAGCGGAATGGCGGCGACGCCCACTTCCTTGGTCAGCCACTGACAGAATTCGACGTCGTTGAGGTCTGAGACCGCACTGTAATCGGCCAGTAAGAAATAGGTGCCTTCACACGGCAGCACTTCCAGGCGGCTTTTGGCCAGCGCCTGCACGAACACATCGCGGCGGGCACGATAGAAATCCGGCAGCTCGCGGTAATGCTCAGGCTCTGCGGTCAGCATATCGGCGATCGCCAGCTGCGCCGGGGTGTTTACCGAGAACGTCAGATACTGATGCACCTTACGCACTTCCGCGGTCAGCGCCGCCGGGGCCACGCAGTAACCCACTTTCCAGCCGGTCATATGGAAGGTCTTACCGAATGACGACACGGCAATCGCCCGCTCGCGCAGCTCGGCATGCGCCAGCACGCTGGCATGACCCTCAGGATCAAAGCAGATGTGCTCATACACTTCGTCACTCAGCACATAGATTTCCTGCGCTTTTACCGCCTGCCACAGCGACTCAAAATCGCTTTTCTGCCAGACGGTGGCGGAAGGATTGTGCGGCGTATTCAGGATCACCAGTCGGGTGCGCGGTGACAGCAGGGCAGAGAACGCCTGCCAGTCGACGCGGAATGCCGGCGGCTGCAGCGCAATGCGTTTCATCACGCCACCGGCCAGCGTCACCGCCGGGGCATAGCTGTCATAACTTGGGTCGAAACAGATCACTTCATCACCCGGACGCACCAGCGCGGTGATCGCCGCATACAGCGCTTCGGTTGCGCCAGAGGTCACCGTCACTTCGCTGTTGCTGTCAGGCTGGTAGCCATACAGCTCGGCGGTTTTGGCCGCAATGGCATCACGCAGCGGCTGGACGCCGCTCATCGGCGCATACTGATTCGCACCCTGGCTGACATGGTGCGCCAGGCGGGCTTTCAGATAGTCCGGGCCGTCGAAATCAGGGAAACCCTGCGACAGATTGATGGCGTTATGCTGCTGCGCCAGGGCGCTCATTTGCGTGAAGATGGTGGTGCCCAGAGCAGGCAGTTTGCTCTCGGGAACGCGTGGTGTCTGGCTCATGAATGTTAACCCTTGAATAACGGTTTTTATGATGTGTTAACCCTGTGTTGCTGCCACTATAGCGTCGATGCTACTATTTGGCAATCGAGACGCTTAGACGTCTAAATGCCACTAAAAGGCCGGAAAATAACCGGCTCTATAAGGAAAGGTATGAGCATAACCCCGCAGTTGGATCAGTTGGTGGCAGCCTGCCACTGGATCGGTGCAAAAGGGTGGGCACCGGCAACCGGCGGCAATATGTCGGTGCGTCAGGACCGTGAATACTGCCTGCTGAGTGAATCGGGCAAAGATAAAGGCGCGTTGACGCGTGACGACTTTATCCAGGTGGATATCGCCAGCAATCAGGTGCCATCAGGGCGTAAACCGTCGGCGGAAACCGGGCTTCATACCTTAATCTATCGCCTGTTTCCTGAGGCCGGCGCCGTGCTGCATACCCATACCGTCAACGCCACGGTACTTTCCCGGGTTGAGAAGGGCACCGCATTAGTGTTGCAGGGCTATGAAATGCAGAAAACCCTCGCCGGGCAGACCTCGCACCTTGATGCCGTGCCGATTGCGCTGTTCGATAACGATCAGGATATTGATGCTCTGGCGGTGCGGATTGCGCAGTTTGCCGAACAGACGCCGCTGCGTTACGGCTTTTTACTGCGTGGCCACGGGCTGACCTGCTGGGGAAAGGATGTCAATGAAGCACGTCGCCATCTTGAAGGTCTGGAATTCCTGTTCCAGTGTGAATTACAACGTCGTGTGCTGGAGGCCAAATGATCCGCGCGATTATCACCGATATTGAAGGAACGACCAGCGATATTCGCTTTGTTCATAACGTCTTGTTCCCCTATGCCCGCGAGAATCTGCCGGCATTTATCACCGCGTTCCAGCACCGCGAAGACGTGGCGCAAGCCTTAACCGATCTGCGTGCCGAACTGGCTCAGCCGCAGGCCACGGTCGATGAACTGATCGCCGCGCTGTTTGGCTTTATGGATGAAGACCGGAAGTCCACGGCGTTGAAGGCCCTCCAGGGCATGGTCTGGCACGATGGCTACGTCAGCGGCAGCTTCACTGGCCACCTGTACCCGGACGTATTGCCCGCCCTGGAAAAATGGAAGCAGCAAGACGTTGATCTCTATATTTATTCCTCAGGCTCGGTTGCCGCGCAGAAATTATTATTTGGCTACAGCGATGAGGGTGATATCACTAGCTTATTCAGCGGCTATTTTGATACCCATGTTGGCGCCAAGCGTGACGTGCAGTCTTACCGCAATATCGCGGCAGAGATTGGCCTGCCAGCGCATGAGCTGCTGTTTTTGTCCGATATACACCAGGAGCTGGATGCCGCACAGGACGCGGGCTGGAACACCGTGCAGTTACTACGCGGCGAAGCGGATGCCGAAAGCCGCCATCGTCAGGTAAACCGTTTTGATCAGATCAACCTGGAGCTGTTTTCCTCATGAGTGCACTGACTATTTTTACTGACAGCGAAGCGACCACCCCCGTGTGGCACAGCACCGATGCTGAAGAGATCCGCCAGCGGCTGAACGCTAAAGACGTGCGTTTCGAGCGCTGGGAAGCCGACCGCGATCTGGGCGAAAACCCGGCAGCGGAAACGGTGATTAACGCCTATCAACACGCCATCGACAAGCTGGTGGCTGAAAAGGGCTATCAGAGCTGGGACGTGATCAGCATGCGTGCCGACAATCCACAGAAAGAGGTTCTGCGCGGCAAGTTTCTGTCCGAGCATACGCATGGCGAAGATGAAGTGCGTTTCTTTGTTGAAGGCGCGGGCTTGTTCTGTCTGCATCTGGATGGCCACATTTATCAGATCCTATGTGAGAAGAACGATCTGATTTCCGTGCCCGCCGGCACGCCGCACTGGTTTGATATGGGGTCATCCCCGCATTTCACCGCCATCCGTATTTTCGATAATCAGGAAGGGTGGATCGCCAATTTCACCGGCGACACCATCGCGGATGCCTATCCGCGTCTGCCTTAACTCGCGGTAAATAAAAGGGGCGAAAGCGGCTTTCGCCCGCTTTATTCTTACTATCATTTCACCATGCCATTGGGACTTCGCCCAGGTCGTTTCTTAATTCGGGCCGCCAACCTAGCCGGGAGTTAAACGTGCCGGGTGAATAAGATTTAGCTCAGGAGCAGAAAAAAACCGCTGTGATAATTTAAGGGTCGTTGTTTATTTTTTGTGGGCATTTGCCTGCCATGAAAACGTCATCTTTATTTCACAGAGGGAGAATGTCTTGAGCTTATTCCATGTACTGCTGCTGGCCGTCGTGCAGGGGCTGGCAGAACTGCTGCCGGTGTCCAGCTCGGCTCACGTGATCATGACCGAGAAGTTATTGGGGCTGGATCCTTCCGCCCCGGATATGACGCTGCTCCTGGTGATGCTTCACGCCGGAACCATGTTTGCGGTGATTGTTTATTTCTGGAAGAGTTGGGTAGAAACCTATTTCAGCTCAGTTCGGGCATTTAAAAAGAATATGCTGCTGATATTTTTAGCCAGCCTGTGTACCGGCATTGTCGGGCTGGTGTTATTAAAAGTGATTACCGCGCTGTATGCCAAAAATGCGCCGGACTTTGAAATCGAACAGCTGTTCAGTAATACCAAACTGATTGCGGGAGGACTGGCGGCGGCGGGGCTGTTGATCCTCTATTCGTCCAGACAGAAAGAGAATAAAGACGGCGAGCTGAGCCCAAAGAGTGCGATGATCGTCGGCATTGTTCAGGGACTCTGCCTGCCGTTTCGCGGTTTTTCGCGTTCCGGTGCGACGATTTCGGCCGGGATGGCGTCTGGCGTGTCCCGCAAACGGGCGGAAGAGTTCAGCTTTGCGCTGGCGGTAGCGTTAACGCCGCCGGTGATTATTAAGGAAGTGGTCAGGGTCTATCAGCACGGTGGGCAGGCCGCTGCTGCCGGTGGTCATGGGGCGATGAGCGGGATCCTGGTGCCGTCGCTGGTGGGGATGGTGTTCAGCTTCCTGTCCGGTTTGCTGGCGCTGCGTTGGCTTTCACGCTGGCTTGAACACGGCAGATGGCACCTGTTTGGCGGCTACTGCCTGTTGGCCGCCGTGGTGGTGGGGGTGTTTGGCTAATCGCCACGCAGAGAAATCCCCTTTGCCAGCAGCGGATGGCAAAGGGGCAATGTTACGCGGTCGGGCGGGAAGGCTGGAAAATGCCCGCCTCAACCTGTGCAGGCGTGACCACACCCGTATCCAGCACCCAACCGCTGATCAACGCCGCAGGCGTCACATCGAATGCCGGGTTGTAAACCTGCGCATCTTCCGGTGCCCACTGCACGTCACCAAAACTGCCCGCAACGCCGGTCACTTCACTGGCCGCGCGCTGCTCGATAGGTATTGCGCTGCCATCCGGGCAGGCGGGATCCAGCGTGGTATGTGGCGCGGCAACATAGAACGGGATGCCGTGATAGTTCGCCAGTACCGCCAGGCTGTAAGTGCCGATTTTATTCGCCACATCGCCATTGGCGGCAATGCGGTCTGCACCCACCCAAATCGCATCAACCTGTTTCTGCGCCATCAGGCTGGCCGCCATGCTGTCGCAAATCAGGCGGTACGGCACGCCCAGCTCACCCAGCTCCCAGGCGGTCAGGCGTCCGCCCTGCAACAACGGACGGGTTTCATCCACCCAGACGTTCGCCACGTTGCCTTCCTGCCAGCCGCGCGAAATCACCCCCAGCGCGGTGCCCACGCCTGCGGTTGCCAGACCACCGGTATTACAGTGGGTCAGCAGGCGGCTACCCGGCGTAATCAACTTCGCGCCAGCCGTGGCAATGTTGTCACACAAGGCTTTGTCTTCTTCCACCAGGCGCAGGGCTTCAAAGGTCAGCGCGGTCACAAAATTCTCCTGCGCTAACGCCTGCTTCATGCGATCCAGATTGTTCATCAGGTTGACGGCGGTTGGCCGTGATGCGCGCAACACCTCCAGCGCCTCGGCCAGTTCCGTTTTGCTCAGCCCGTTTTCAGCTAACAGGGCCAGCAGCAGGCTGGCGGAGAGGCCAATCAGCGGCGCACCGCGCACTCTCAAGGCTTTAATGTGACCAACCAGTTCAGCGACGTCTGGCGTTGGGCACCAGATTTTTTTTTGCGGTAGCGCCTGCTGATCGAGGATCCAAAGCTGGTTATCACGAACTTGTAAGCTGGTTGTGCTCAGTGTCTGCATGAAGGTTAAATCCTGGTTGCGTAATCAGGGCATATTGTGCCAACATGCGGAACGGATGTATAGACGTCTGAACGGCTTGCGCAACAAATTTGCGCGAAAAAGGCTCGCACGAAAAGCGATGGGCAGACTGGAACGTTTTGATGAGGATGAGTTAATGTCGCAATACCGTACCTTCACTGCAGCGGATGCCGTGGACTATGCCCGCCAGTTCGGCGGCGTTGAAAATCCAGAGAGTCTGGTGGAGTCACAGGAAATCGGTGATGGTAACCTGAACCTCGTCTTTAAAATCTTCGACAGCGAAGGCGTCAGCCGGGTGATCGTCAAGCAGGCGTTGCCGTATGTGCGTTGCGTCGGCGAGTCCTGGCCGCTGACCTTAGACCGTGCGCGTATTGAAGCCGAAGTGCTGAAGGTGCACGGCACATTCTGCCCGGCGCATACGGTAAAAATCCTGCATTACGATCCGGTGCTGGCGGTGATGGTGATGGAGGATCTCTCCAGCCATGCCATCTGGCGCGGTGAGCAGGTTAAAGGCGTGGACTATCCTCAGGCCGCCTCGCAGCTCGGGGAATATCTGGCGCAGACCCTGTTCCATACCTCTGATTTCCATCAGCATCCTCATCAGAAAAAAGCCGATGTCATCCGCTTCACTAACCCTGAACTGTGCCAGATGACCGAAGACCTGTTCTTCGATGAGCCTTACGAAATTCACGAGCGTAACGCCTATGCCCCGGCACTTGAGCCGTTGGTCGCCTCCTTGCGGACCGACGACGAGCTGCGTCTGAAAGTGGCGGCACTGAAGCATCGCTTCCTGTCGAACGCTGAAGCCTTGCTGCATGGTGACGTGCACAGCGGGTCAATTTTTGTCGCCGAAGGCAGCCTGAAAGTCATTGATGCGGAGTTTGGTTATTACGGTCCGATTGGCTTTGATGTCGGCAGCGCGCTCGGCAACCTGTTGTTGAACTACTGCGCCTTGCCGGGGCTGCTGGCACCGCGTGAAGCGGCAGACGTGCGCGAAAAGCGTCTGCGTGACGTCAGTGCCGCGTGGAAAAGTTTTGCCGAAGGATTCCTCGCGCTGGCGGCGGAAAAAACCACCGATCGCGCGCTGGCTTATCCGGGCTATGCGGCGGCGTTTTTGCAGAAAATCTGGCGGGATACGCTGGGCTTCTGTGGCGTGGAAATGATCCGCCGTACCGTGGGCATTTCGCAGATCGCCGACATTAAAACCATCAAAGACGACACCATGCGCGTTGAGTGCGTTCGCCAGTGCATCACGCTGGGCCGGACACTGATCCTGGCGGCCGATCATATCGCCGACAGCGATGCGCTGATTGCCCGCGTGCGTCAGAACGGCTGAGCCAGAGGATTCCCCCTGTCGTCATGATATCCACAGAATGACAGGATCAAAAAAGGCCGGAAAGTTTCCGGCCTTTTTTATTATGTTAGCGGTCAGGCCGCTTCGGTTTTGCGCGGTTGCTGTGGCTCAGCCTGCACCACCGGCAGCGCCTTTTTTACCGGCTGGGTCGCCAACGCTTCAGGTTCAAACTCATCAACGTTGATGGAGCGCAGACGGCTGGCTTCCGCACGGATCAGCACGCTCGCTTCCTCCTCGCTCAGCCATTTCTCCTGCAAGCCTTGCTTCGCCAGCTCATCCAGACGGGTAAACGGCAGGTGTTTCTTCTGCTGTTTACACAGGCGATCGTGGATGGTTTCGGCGGCCATCACATCGGCCAGCGCCTCTTCAAGCTGACCGGCAGGGTTATGCTCGGTCGGCTTCAGGTACATGCCACGGCCCACACGGGTGCGGGTGGCCGATGGAATTTGCAGAATACGCGCCAGCTGATGATCCAGACGGTCTGAAGGCGCACGGCAGTGACGGCCCAGCGGGAACACGGTCAGGCGTAACACACCCGCCACCAGACGATTAGGGAAGTTACGCAGCAGATCGTCAATGGCGATTTCCGCCTGATTCAACGCATCCTGAACGCCCCAATGCACCAGCGGCAGATCGGCTTCGTTACGGCCTTCATCTTCATAACGCTTCAACGCCGCCGAGGCCAGGTACAGCTGGCTTAACACATCGCCCAGACGGGCCGAAATGCGCTCGCGACGTTTCAGGCTGCCGCCCAGCACCGACATCGAAATGTCCGACAGCAGGGCCATATTGGCGCTCAGGCGATTCAGATGCTGATAGTAACGGCGCGTGGCATCGCGGGTTGGCGAGACGCTGGTGCGTCCGCCGGTCAGACCCAGCCACAGGCTGCGCATCTGGTTGCTGCCCACGTGACCAACATGGCTGAACAGGGCTTTATCAAACTTCACCACGTCGTTGCTTTGTGCGGCGGCCATCTCTTCCAGCACATAAGGATGGCACCGGATCGCGCCCTGACCAAAGATGATCATGCTGCGGGTAAGGATGTTGGCCCCTTCAACGGTAATGGCAATCGGCGCGCCCTGATAAGCCCGCGCCAGGAAGTTGCTTTTACCTAACATAATGCCCTTCCCGCCGGCGATATCCATCGCATCGACAATGGCGCGCTGCCCACGGTGGGTACAGTGATATTTGACGATGGCGGACAGTACCGCCGGTTTTTCACCGAGCATAATGCCGGAGGTGATCAGCGTGGCGGCGGCATCCATCACATAGGCATTGCCGGCAATGCGCGCTAATGGCTCTTCAATCCCTTCCATCTTGCCAATCGGCAGGCGGAACTGACGACGGATATGCGCATAGGCGCCAATCGCCAGCGCAATACTTTTCAGGCTGCCGGTAGAGTTGGATGGCAGGGTGATGCCGCGTCCCACGGACAGACATTCGACCAGCATCCGCCAGCCCTGACCGGCCATTTTCGGCCCGCCAATGATGTAATCAATCGGCACAAAGATATCGTTTCCGCGCGTCGGCCCGTTCTGGAACGGCACGTTAAGCGGGAAGTGGCGGGTACCGATTTCCACGCCGGCGGTATCGGTCGGGATCAGCGCGCAGGTGATGCCCAGCTCTTCGGTCTGACCCAGCAGATGCTCAGGATCCGACAGCTTAAAGGCCAGGCCCAGCACGGTAGCGACCGGCGCGAGAGTGATGTAGCGTTTATTCCAGGTTAAGCGCATGCCCAGCACCTGCTGACCCTGCCAGTTGCCCATGCACACCACGCCCGTATCCGGAATAGCACCCGCATCCGAACCCGCTTCCGGGCTGGTCAGGGCAAAGCACGGAATTTCGTCACCGCGCGCCAGGCGCGGCAGATAATGATCTTTTTGCTCATCGGTGCCGTAATGCTGCAACAGTTCGCCAGGGCCGAGTGAGTTCGGCACGCCAACGGTGATCGCCAGGATCCCGGAGACGCCAGCCAGTTTCTGCAGCACCCGTGCCTGGGCGTAAGCCGAGAAGGCCAGCCCGCCGTACTCTTTCTTAATGATCATCGCAAAGAAGCGGTGCTCTTTCAGATAGGCCCACAGCTCCGGCGGCAGATCGGCCATTTCGTGGGTGATCTGGAAATCATTGGCCATCCGGCAGGCTTCCTCAACCGGGCCTTCGAGGAATGCCTGTTCCTCTTCGCTCAGCCGGGGCTGCGGGTAGTTGTGCAGTTTCTGCCAGTCCGGCGTCCCGCGGAAAAGGTCGCCTTCCCACCAGGTGGTGCCGGCCTCGATCGCTTCTTTTTCGGTGCGCGACATCGGTGGCATCACCTTCTGGAAGGTGCGCAGCATGGATTTAGAGAACATCGCCCGACGCAGTGGCAAAAGGTTGAACGGCAGCAGAATAATCGCCAGCGGGATCAACAGCCACGGCGTCCAGAGATGCGCGAATGACCACGCAGCTGTCCAGGCGAGCATGATCGCACTGCTCAGCAGCAGGTTAACGCGGTGATAAAAGAGTGCGCCGATCAACACGATCGTGGCCACGATACTGAGAACCATCATAACTAACGCTCCGTAAGTTGTAAGAGGTCTGACCTGTTGAATACAGGTTTAATGGAGAAGCTGCGCGTTAGCAATCTGTTTACATAATAATTACAACCTGGCTCACAAACCGGCCGCACCAAAAGTCAAAGCCCAAGCTTGAGGTGCAGGGCGCTTTTCGCCCCTCTCCCAACTTGGTAAACTGGTGGCGACCTCACCTCTAAAGGACTTTCCCTATGTATCAGGACATCATTCGCGCCGAGCTCAACGAAGCAGCGGAAACGCTCAATAAATTCCTCAGTGACGATGCCAATATTCACGCTATCCAGCGCGCTGCGGTGCTGCTGGCAGACGCCTTCAAAGCCGGTGGCAAAGTGCTTTCCTGCGGCAACGGCGGCTCCCATTGTGACGCCATGCACTTCGCCGAAGAGCTGACCGGGCGCTACCGTGAGAACCGTCCAGGCTATCCGGCCATTGCTATCTCTGATGTCAGCCACCTGTCCTGCGTCAGCAACGATTTTGGCTATGATTTCGTCTTTTCGCGTTACCTTGAAGCGGTCGGTAAAGCCGGTGATGTGCTGTTCGGAATCTCCACCTCCGGCAACTCCGCCAACGTGTTCAAAGCGGTTGAAGCCGCTCGCGCTCAGGGCATGAAGGTGATCACCCTGACCGGCAAAGATGGCGGCAAGATGGACGGCATGGCCGATGTGGAAATCCGTGTACCGCACTTTGGTTACGCCGACCGCATTCAGGAGATCCACATCAAAGTGATCCACATCCTGATCCTGCTGATTGAAAAAGAGATGGCCGAGTAGTTTTTCTGGCCAGCTGCGGCTGGCCGCTACGTGAGGATTTTCTATGTGCGAATTGCTCGGGATGAGCGCGAATGTTCCGACGGATATCTGTTTTAGCTTTACCGGGCTGGTGCAGCGCGGTGGGGGAACGGGCCCGCACAAAGATGGCTGGGGCATTACCTTTTACGAGGGAAAAGGCTGCCGCACCTTTAAAGATCCCGAGCCCAGCTTTAATTCGCCTATCGCGCGGCTGGTGCAGGAATACCCGATCAAGTCCCGTTCGGTGGTGGCGCATATCCGCCAGGCCAACCGGGGCGAAGTGTCGCTGGAAAATACCCATCCGTTCACCCGTGAACTGTGGGGCCGCAACTGGACCTATGCGCACAACGGGCAGCTGAAAGGCTATAAAGGGATGGATACCGGGCCGTTCAGGCCGATCGGTGAAACGGACAGCGAGCAGGCATTTTGCTGGCTGCTGCATAAGCTGACCACCCGTTATCCGCGTACGCCGGGGAACTGGCCTGCGGTATTCCGTTATATTGCTGAACTGGCGGCGGAGCTGCGTGAGAAGGGCGTGTTTAATATGCTGCTGTCGGACGGGCGGTATTTAATGGCGTTCTGTTCGACCAATCTTTTCTGGATCACCCGACGGGCACCGTTTGGCAAAGCCACGTTGCTGGATCAGGATGTCGAGATTGATTTTCAAAAGCAGACCACGCCGAACGACGTGGTCACGGTGATCGCCACTCAGCCCCTGACGGGGAATGAAACCTGGAACAAGATTGAACCAGGTGACTGGGCGTTATTTTGCCTCGGTGAGCGCGAGCGCTGATCCGGAAACCGGCGCGCTGATCAGGGAACCTGGCTGGTTCAGCACGTAATGACCTTCATTAACACTCACTGACGGCGGCAGGCGGTTTTGCACAAATTGGGCATAGCCAGGCTGCAGCTGTTTCCAGAAGCTGTAATACACCGAATTGCGATGACGCTGCAGATTGCTGTCGGTCATGCGGAACGGGTAAATGCTCACTTCCACTCGCGGCTGGCCGTTACGCAGCGCCGCATCAACAAACTGATAGATATCGGCAATGTTGGCATCGGTCATCGCATAGCAGCCAATCGACACGCAGCTGCCGTGGATCATCAGGTATTTCCCTTCATAACCCTGCTGGCGATCGTATTCGTTGGGGAAGCCGACGTTAATGGCGCGGTAGAACCGGCTGTCAGGCTTCAGCTGGGAAAGTCCCACGCTGTAAAATCCTTCCGGACTTTTAAAATCGCCCTGACGACGTTTTGGGCCTAAACCGCCCGAAAAGTTACAGATGCGGTAGCTGTCCAGCAAGCGGTAGTCGTTACCGATTTTGCCATACAGTTCCAGCGTACGTTCTTCTTTGAAAATCTGGATATACACGGGGGTGCCGAGTAATTGTTTCTTTAACTCTTTGCTTACCGGCGCGAGCGGAAGTACCGGGGACGTTGGTACGCTGGCGAAGACGACGGCTGGCAGAAAAATCATCGCAAACAGCAGTGCGATTTTGCCCATTCTGGTTCCCTTGAAAAAGAGGGTTGGATGCTATGCCCGAGGGCAGTGTCACTTGCAATATCGGAGAAATCCGCTATCGCTGCGTCACATTAGCATTGTCTATTTTTTTATCAAGTCGCCAGTGAACAAATTGAGAAAGAAAAAATTGCCGGAAGCCTATGCCGCTGCGCTTTACCGGGCGAACGGCATGTTGAAACCCGGCTGATTAACTGTATACTTATCCAGTGCATCTGGGGGGGATATGCGTAAGATCATTCACGTTGATATGGACTGCTTTTTCGCGGCGGTAGAAATGCGCGACGATCCCAGCCTGCGTGATATCCCGATCGCCATTGGCGGCAGCCATCTGAAGCGCGGGGTTATCAGCACGGCCAACTACCCCGCGCGGAAGTTTGGTGTGCACAGCGCCATGTCCACCGCGATGGCGCTGAAGCTCTGCCCGCATCTGAAAGTGATCCCTGGCCGCTTCGAAGCCTATAAAGAAGCCAGCCAGCATATTCGTGAAATCTTCTCGCGCTACACCTCGCTGATTGAACCGCTGTCGCTGGACGAAGCCTATCTCGACGTCACCGACAGCCCGCACTGTCACGGCTCTGCCACGCTGATGGCGCGCGACATCCGCCAGACCATCGCCCGCGAACTCAATCTCACCGCTTCCGCCGGCATTGCGCCGATCAAGTTCGCCGCCAAAATCGCCTCCGATTTAAACAAGCCTGACGGGCAGTATGTGATTACGCCCGACTCGCTACCGCAGTTTCTGCTGACGCTGCCGCTGGCGAAAATTCCCGGCGTCGGTAAAGTCACCGCCAAAAAGCTGGAGGAAATGGGGCTGCAAACCTGCGCTGACGTGCAGAGCACCGATCTCTCCGCGCTGTTAAAACGCTTTGGCAAGTTTGGCCGGGTGATCTGGGAACGCAGCAACGGCATCGACGAGCGGGAAGTGGTGACCGAGCGCTTACGCAAATCACTCGGCGTGGAACGCACGCTGTCGGAAGATATTCACAGCTGGGAAGCCTGCCTGGAGATCATCGATTTCCTGTATGACGAGCTGGAGCGTCGGCTGATCAAAATCAAACCTGACCGGCAGATTGCGCGTCAGGGCGTGAAGCTGAAGTTCTCCGATTTCCAGCAAACCACTCAGGAGCACATCTGGCCGATGCTGAATAAGGCGGATTTGATCGAGGTGGCGCGCAAAACCTGGGAAGAGCGACGCGGTGGAAGAGGCGTCAGGCTGGTGGGATTGCACGTTACGCTGCTGAATCCGCAGCTGGAAAGGCAGTTATTGCTGGGGCTGTAAGACGGCGGAGTTGTGATCGACAGAGGTTGCCGGGGGATGAAAGAAAACGGGCGGAATCTCATCCGCCCGTCAGCCGGCTTATGACTTGGCCGGGATCGCCTTCAGCAGCGCGGTCAGCAGTTTCCAGTACAGGCCAACGCTTTCGATATGCACTTGCTCATCCGGTGAGTGTGGGCCGGTAATGGTCGGTCCGATAGACACCATATCCATGTCCGGATACGGCTTCTTAAACAGACCACATTCCAGACCCGCGTGGATCACCTGAATGTTCGGCGTTTTGCCAAACAGTTTTTTATAGGTCTCACCAACCAGCGCCATCACCGGCGAGGACGCGTCCGGCTGCCAGCCAGGGTAATTGCCTTTGGCCACGGTTTTCGCGCCCGCCAGCTCGCCTAACGCGGTCAGCATTTCCACCACGTAGTCTTTCCCGCTGTCGATCAGCGAACGGATCAGGCAGTTGATCTTCGCTTCATCCTCTTTCAACGACACCACGCCAAGGTTCAGCGAGGTTTCGACCACGCCTTTCATCACGTCTGAATTACGGATCACGCCGTTTGGCGTGCTGTTCATCAGGGCAATAAAGGTATCGCGGCTTGCCGCCGTCAGCGCCTGGTCGCCAGCCGCCACGTTCTCAACCACGATGTTGATGTTCTTCTCTTTCAGGCTCAGCTCGGACTTAAGCGTTTCCAGATAGCTCAGTGCCAGGCTTTTCAGCGCGTCGACGTTGTCTGACGGTACCGCCAGCGTGGCCACCGCTTCACGCGGGATGGCGTTGCGCAGCGTGCCGCCGGTGAAGTCCACCAGACGCAGATCCAGCGCCTTAGCGTGCGCGAACAGGAAGCGGGATAGCAGTTTGTTAGCGTTACCCAGACCGACGTGAATATCACAGCCAGAGTGGCCGCCTTTCAGACCTTTCAGGGTCAGCTTCAGCGGCTCGTAGCCAGCCGGAACGGCTTCACGGCTGATGGCCAGCGTCGAGGTGAAATCAATGCCACCGGCGCAACCCATATAGATCTCACCTTCTTCTTCGGAGTCGGTGTTGATCAGGATATCGGCCTGCAGCCAGTTCGGCTGAAGACCAAAGGCGCCGACCATGCCGGTCTCTTCGGTCATGGTCAGCAGCACTTCCAGCGGACCGTGCTCAACGCTCGGGTCGGCCAGCACCGCCAGCGCGGACGCCATGCCAATGCCGTTATCGGCGCCCAGCGTGGTGCCGCGCGCTTTTACCCATTCGCCGTCAATCCATGGCTGAATCGGATCTTTCGTGAAGTCATGCACGGTGTCGTTATTTTTCTGCGGCACCATATCGAGGTGCGCCTGCAGGGCAACCGGCTTCAGATTTTCCAGACCGGCAGTGGCAGGCTTGCGGATCAGAATGTTACCCACTGCATCGCGGTCGGTCGTTAAACCTTGCTCTTTCGCCCACGACAGAATGTGTTCTGCCAGTGCTTCTTCGTGATAAGACGGGTGCGGAATCGAGCAGATTTTGGCAAAAATATCCCACAACGGCTGGGGGGAAAGTTGAGATAATTCAGACACGACAAATCTCCTGTGTCATCACCATCGGCCAGCTGGGCTGCGGATGGCGAGGATGTTTAGCGAGTGGATGACTCCCGTCAGATGCTCTGACGCGATGGGCAAAGAATATCATCGTTTCCGCAGCCGTGCTTACTTCGCGGAAGGAAAAAAGGGTCACGGCGCTGGTTTTTAGCGGCTCAGATCACTATAATTCCGCGCAACCTCTCCCATTGTACATTTTTAAGCCAACACCATTGGTCGGGACTCCTTTATGAGTGAAAAATACGTCGTCACCTGGGACATGCTGCAAATTCATGCCCGTAAACTGGCCCAGCGCCTGCTTCCTGTTGAACAGTGGAAAGGCATTATCGCGGTCAGCCGCGGTGGTCTGGTTCCCGCCTCTTTGCTGGCTCGTGAGCTGTGCATCCGCTACGTCGATACCGTGTGCATCTCCAGCTACGATCACGACAACCAGCGCGAAATGACCGTGCTGAAGCGTGCAGAAGGCGATGGTGAAGGCTTTATCGTCATTGACGATCTGGTAGATACTGGCGGCACCGCTCAGGCCATCCGTGATATGTATCCAAAAGCGCACTTCGTCACCATTTTCGCTAAGCCAGCCGGTCGCCCGCTGGTGGACGACTATGTGGTCGATATCCCGCAGAACACCTGGATTGAGCAGCCGTGGGACATGGGCGTGGTCTATCTGCCGCCAATTGTTAAAGGCTGATTGACGCACGTCAAAGCAACGCCCGGTTATGCCGGGCGTTGTCGTTTTTACGAGCGTCAGGGCTGAGGCTGGGATAGACTCATCCCATGCCCCGTGCTGGAGGATCGTTACGTCATGTCACCTAAAAATCTGAGCGAAGAGCTGTTCAAACCTCGCTTCAAGCATCCTGAAACGTCATCGTTAGTTCGCCGTCTCCATCACCATAAACCGCTGCCCATCCACTCCGCGTTGGAAGGGGATAGTAATGCCGGTTGGTATCGGATGATCAACCGCCTGCTGTGGACGTGGCGCGGCATCACCCCGCAGGAAATCAGTGAAGTGCTGGCCCGCATCGCCGTCAGTCGCGTTGAGCACACCGACGACCAGCTGCTGGATACCGTGGTCGGTTATCGGGGCGGGAACTGGATTTATGAGTGGTCGAAACAGGCGGCGCTGTGGCAGAAGAAAGCCGGTGAGGCTGAAACCGATGCGGAGGCTGGCCAGTGCTGGCTGCATGCCGCCAATCTGTATGGCATTGCCGGTTATCCGCATCTGAAAGGCGATGAGCTGGCCGAGCAGGCGCAGGTACTGGCGAACCGCGCGTATGAAGAAGCCACGCCGCGCCTGTCCGGTGAACTGAAGGAGCTGGAATTTGCCATTCCCGGCGGCAGCCCGATCTTTGGCTTCCTGCATATGCCGCCCGGCGTCAGCGCGCCTTATCCTACCGTGCTGCTGTGCGGCAGCCTCGACTCGCTGCAAACCGACCATTATCGCCTGTTCCACGACTACCTGGCGCCGCGCGGCATCGCCATGCTGACCATCGATATGCCGTCGGTAGGCTTCTCGGCCAAATGGAAGCTGACGCAGGATGCCAGCTTCCTGCATCAGCATGTTCTGCGTCAGCTGGAGAACGTGCCCTGGGTCGATCATCAGCGCGTCGGCGCGTTTGGCTACCGCTTTGGTGCGAACGTCGCCGTCAGGCTGGCCTATCTGGAAGCGCCGCGCCTGCGGGCCGTGGCCTGCCTGGGGCCGGTGGTGCACAGCCTGCTGTGCGATCAGGCGAAGCAGGACAGCGTTCCCGAGATGTATATGGATGTGCTGGCCAGCCGGTTGGGCATGGCCACCGCGTCTGACTCTGCACTGCGCGTTGAGCTTAATCGTTATTCGCTGAAGATGCAGGGCTTGCTGGGACGTCGATGCCCAACGCCGATGCTGTCCGGCTACTGGCCAAACGACCCGTTCAGCCCGGAAGAGGAATCCCGGCTTATCGTCAACTCGTCCGCTGACGGGAAGTTGATGCCGATCCCGCTCTCGCCTGCAATGCTCAACTTTGATAAAGCATTACGTGATATTGTCGACTGGTTAGCGAAACGGCTGACGCGATGAGTTGCTAAAATTCAATCCTTTGCTATAACCTTTAAGCCTTAAACCGCTGTGTTGCCGCGTTTAAGCGCCATAGAGGATTAATTAACAGGCTCAACGATGGAGGTTTACTGATGACGTTACCGAGTGGGCATCCCAAAAGCCGCTTAATGAAGCGCTTTGGATCGCTGGGGCCTTATATTCGCGAAGCGAAATGTGAAGACGACCGTTTTTTCTTTGACTGCCTGGCGGTCTGCGTCAATGTGAAACCCTCACCTGAGCTGCGTGAGTTCTGGGGCTGGTGGATGGAGCTGGAAGCGCAAAGCGATCACTTCACCTACGAGTACCACTTCGGTCTGTTCGATAAAGAAGGCAACTGGAAGCCGTCGACCGTGAAAGGGAAAGAGAATAACGAACGGCTGGAAGAGACCTTACGCAACTTCCACGTGCGGCTGAAAGCGCTGCTGGAAGAGATGGAGCTGGGGCTGAAACCCGCTGCAGACTTTGCGGATGCGCCGGTCAAACTGACCGCCTGATCCCGGCGTAAGTCATAACCTGAGCATTAAAAAAGGCTGGCAATTGCCAGCCTTTGTTTTAGACACATAACGAGGGTGGAACAACCGTAGCAGTGGCGTGTTACGGGGAATAAAAAAACGGATTAGAACTGGTACGTCAGGCCAACAGCAACCACGTCGTCGTTGTTCAGACCAAGTTTGTTGTCGTCGTCCAGCTGGTTGATTTTGTAATCAACGTAGGTGTTCATGTTCTTGTTAAAGTAGTACGTCGCGCCCACGTCGATGTATTTCACCAGGTCAACATCACCCAGTCCTTCGATGTCTTTGCCTTTGGTCTGCACGTAGCCCACGGATGGACGCAGGCCGTTATCGAACTGGTACTGTGCCACCAATTCAATGTTCTGTGCTTTGTTGGCTGCACCCGCGACCGCGGTGGTGGCACCGTTGATCACGGCCGTGCCGCTGATTGGCGTCATGTTGCGGGTTTCGGTGTAGATGGCGGCCAGGTAAACGCTGTTCGCATCATATTTCAGACCGGTGCCCCAGGAATCGGCTTTGTCGCCCTGGCCCCAGACACGCGCTTGCTGTGCGTTGGTGCGGTCTGAAGAGGTATAAGCACCGCTCAGGCTCACGCCGCTGTCGCCCAGCGCATATACCGCAGACAGACCGTAGCCGTCGCCATTCTGCTTGCTGACGTCAGTACGCGCGTTAGAAGAACCCGCATCGTTCTTGCCCTGATACTGTAAGGAGAACTTCAGGCCATCAACCAGACCGAAGAAGTTTGAGTTGCGGTAGGTCGCCACGCCAGTGGTACGCTGGGTCATATAGTTATCCCCACGCGCCGTACCGTCACCGCCGAATTCCGGGAACATATCCGTCCAGGCTTCCACGTCATACAGCACGCCGTAGTTACGGCCATAATCGATTGAGCCGTAGTCGCCAAATTTCAGACCGGCAAAGCCCAGACGGGTTTTGTTACCGGTATTGGCATCGCTGCCTTCAGAGTTGTTGGTGTTGAACTGATATTCCCACTGGCCGTAACCGCTCATCAGATCGTTGATTTGGGTCTGACCTTTGAAGCCCATACGCATGTAGGACTTATCGCCGTTGCTGCCGTCGTTGTCGCTGAAATAGTGCAGGCCTTTAATTTTACCGTACAGATCCAGCTTGTTGCCGTCTTTATTATAGATTTCTGCGGCTTGTGCAGCGGTGGACAGAGCCAGTGCGGCGGTTAAGATTGCCAGTGCGCTTTTCTTCATTTTGCTATCAATCCCGAATGAGTAAGTTTTCAAGTGGCCTTAAGACTTCTCTGAAGGCAGGAACGTTTTACCCTGAGGAGATTAAAGTTTTATTACATTTCGACTCACTTCTTGTTATTTGCGAACTTTTGAACTAGCTGATTGTCAGGCTAAATTCCGGCTTTTCTCCCGCCGCCTGTTGGCTTCCAGCACCACACCTGTTAAAAAGTCAGTTCACGCTTTTTTTTACGTAACGGCAGGAAATAATGAGCAGCAGCCAGACCCTGGTAGTGAAACTGGGGACCAGCGTATTAACCGGCGGATCGCGTCGGCTGAATCGGGCACATATCGTCGAGTTGGTGCGCCAGTGTGCGCAGCAACATGCGGCAGGCCATCGGATTGTGATTGTCACCTCGGGCGCCATGGCGGCCGGACGTGAGCACCTTGGCTACCCGGAACTGCCGCCGACCATCGCCTCAAAGCAGCTGCTCGCTGCGGTGGGGCAGAGCCGGTTGATTCAACTGTGGGAGCAGCTGTTCTCGATTTACGGTATCCATATCGGCCAGATGTTATTAACCCGCGCGGATCTGGAAGATCGTGAACGTTTCCTTAACGCCCGTGACACCCTGCGCGCGTTGTTGGATAACCATATCGTGCCGGTAATTAATGAAAACGACGCGGTCGCCACCGCTGAAATCAAAGTCGGCGACAACGACAATCTGTCGGCGCTGGCGGCGATCCTGGCTGGCGCAGATAAGCTGCTGCTGCTGACCGATCAGCCGGGTTTGTTCACCGCCGATCCGCGCAATAATCCCGAAGCGGAACTGATTGGTGATGTGCATCTGATCGACGATGCGCTGCGGGCATTAGCCGGCGACAGCGTTTCCGGACTGGGCACCGGCGGCATGGCGACCAAGCTGCAGGCGGCCGACGTGGCCTGCCGCGCGGGCATCGACACCATTATTGCTGCCGGCAATCGCGCTGGCGTGATTGCTGACGTGATCGACAGCAAGCCGGTCGGCACGCGTTTCCATGCGCTGGAAACCCCGCTGGAAAACCGTAAACGCTGGATCTTCGGTGCGCCGCCTGCGGGTGAAATTACCGTTGATGACGGTGCGCTTTCCGCCATTCTGGAACGCGGCAGCTCGCTGTTGCCGAAAGGCATTCGCGAGGTGAGCGGCAACTTCTCGCGTGGCGAAGTGATCCGCATTCGCAGCCTGCAAGGGCGCGATGTGGCGCACGGCGTCTGCCGCTACAACAGCGATGCGATGCGGATGATTGCCGGGCACCATTCCCAGCAGATCAGCGACATTCTCGGTTATGAATATGGTCCGGTTGCCGTTCACCGCGACGATATGATCGTCAGTTAAGGAGTAAGACATGCTTGAAGAAATGGGCAAAGCCGCGAAAGCCGCGTCTTACCAGCTGTCGGTGCTGTCCACCGTGCAGAAAAATCAGGTCTTGATGACCATTGCCGATCGCCTTGAAGCGCAAAGCGCGGAGATCCTCGCGGCTAACGCGTTGGATCTGGCCGATGCGCGGCAGAACGGCATGAGTGCCGCGCTGATGGATCGCCTGATGCTCAATCCGGCGAGGCTGAAAGGCATTGCCGATGATGTGCGTCAGGTCTGCCGTCTGGCGGATCCGGTGGGCGTGGTGATCGACGGTGGCGTGCTGGACAACGGTCTGCGCATTGAACGCCGCCGCGTGCCGCTGGGTGTGGTGGGGGTGATTTATGAAGCCCGCCCGAACGTCACGGTAGACGTCGCCAGCCTGTGCCTGAAAACCGGCAACGCGGTGATCCTGCGCGGCGGCAAGGAAACCTACCGCACCAACGGCGCAACCGTGCGGGTTATCCAGGGCGCGTTAAAAGAACACGGCCTGCCTGCGGGTGCGGTGCAGGCGATTGAAAGCCCGGATCGTGAGCTGGTTAATCAGCTGCTGAAACTGGATCGCTATGTCGACATGCTGATCCCTCGCGGTGGCGCCGGTCTGCACAAGCTGTGCCGCGAACAGTCGACCATTCCGGTGATCACCGGCGGCATTGGCGTTTGCCATATCTTTGTCGACCAGCAGAGCGAGCTGGAAGCGGCCATGACGGTGATTATCAACGCCAAGAAACAGCGTCCGAGCGCCTGTAACTCGGTGGAAACGCTGCTGGTGCATGCGGCTATCGCCGACAGCTTCCTGCCGGAACTGAGCCGCAGCATGGCGGAAGAGGGCATCACGCTGCATGCCGATCCGCGTTCGCTGCCGCTGCTGCAACAAGGCCCGGCTGAAGTCAGCGCGGTCACTGAAGAGCAGTACCGTGACGAGTGGTTAGCGTTGGATCTGAACGTTAAGCTGGTGGACGATCTTGACCAGGCCATCGCCCATATCCGTGAGTATGGCACTCAGCATTCCGATGCGATCCTGACCCGCAGCATTCACAATGCCGATCGCTTTGTGAATGAGGTCGACTCCTCGGCGGTGTATGTTAATGCCAGCACGCGCTTCACCGATGGCGGTCAGTTTGGTCTGGGCGCTGAAGTCGCGGTCAGCACGCAGAAGCTGCATGCCCGTGGCCCGATGGGCCTTGAAGCGCTGACCACCTATAAGTGGGTGGCCTTCGGCAATGACACGGTGCGTGCGTAAGCAAAAGTCCGACGTTGAAGCCTGAATTTATCGGGCAAGCAGAGCCACAGGGAAGGGGCTCTGGTCGTATCCAGGGAGAAGTTGTCGCCTGTTGCTGCTCAACATCGTAAGGACATTCTGCATGGTTACCCTGTCGCAAATTCTTCCCTTCGCTGCCATCGCGCTCGGTCTGGTGCTGACGCCCGGTCCAAATATGATTTACCTGATTTCCCGTTCGCTCTGTCAGGGACGAAAAGCGGGAGTTATTTCGCTGGCCGGCGTGGCGCTGGGTTTTATGTTTTATATGGTCTGTGCCGCGCTGGGGATTACCGCGCTGATTATGGCCGTGCCGCTGGCCTACGATGCGCTGCGCATCGCCGGTGCAGCGTATCTGCTGTACATGGCATGGCAGGCTGTTTTCGGCGGCAAATCGCCGTTCCAGGTCCGCGATTTGCCGCCCGACAGTTCGCGTAAGCTGTTCACCATGGGGCTGCTGACCAACCTGCTTAACCCTAAAACCGCGGTGATTTATCTGACTCTGCTGCCGCAGTTTATCCGGCCTGAACAGGGGCACGTACTGGCCCAGTCTCTGACCTTAGGCATCACGCAGATCGTCACCAGTATGCTGGTCAATGGCCTGATTATTTTCGCCGCAGGCACTATCGCTAACTTCCTTGCTCAGCGCCCAACCTGGCAAAAAATCCAGCGCTGGCTGATGGGCATGGTGCTGACCGGACTGGCCCTGCGCATGGTGATGGATGGCAGAAAATAGCGTCGCGGCCGATCGAACTCATCGATCGGCGCCTCGTTAAATCCTCGACGCACTCTCTTCTTCCGCCAGCATCTGGCGCAGCAGATCCTGCAACGCGATCTGCTGGGGCTGACTGAGCCCTTGCAGCATCCTGTCCTGGGTTTGCGTATGCACTACCAGCGCCTGCTCAATCAGCGATAATCCCTTTGGCGTTAAGCCCACCATCATGCTGCGCTTGTCCGCCGGGTCCGGGATCCGCGCAATCAGCCCACTGGCTTCCAGCCGACTTAACCGGTTGGTCATCGCCCCGGACGTCACCAGCAGCGAAGTGAAAAGCTGGGTGGGCGTCAGGCGGAAGGGTTCTCCGGCACGGCGCAGCGTGGCCAGCACATCAAACTCACCTTCACGAAAGCCAAACGGCGCCAGTGCGCTGGCACGAGCTTTACTCAGCTGCTTCATAATCCTCAACATTCTGCCGAACACCGCCATCGACGACGCATCCAGATCCGGCATGGCGTCAGCCCATTGAGCGATAACGAAATCAACATGATCTGGCATCATTTCCCTTAATTCTTTGTGGTTAACATGTTCATTAGTGCGCACCGACTATCGGCAAGGCGAAATTTATCTTAACGTTAAGATAAATCAGTTCACACTGCCAGCACACCTCTGCTGAGCAACACCTTATCCGAAGGAGTCGGTTATGAAATCTGCATTCTCAGCCATTACGCTGTTTGCCCTGCTTGTTCTGTTGGTCGGCCTTAATCTGCGGCCACTGATGGCCGCTGTCGGGCCGCTTTTGCCCCTGTTACAACGCCAGGAGCAGCTGACGGGCACCACTATCAGCCTGTTAACGACCCTGCCGGTGCTGATGATGGGCATCATCGCGCTGGCCAGCGGTAAGGTGTTGCGCCGAATCGGTTACGTGCGGGGCATCGCCACTGGCCTGGGCATTATTACATTTGCCTGCGTGTTCAGAGGATTTTATACGTCTGGCGGGGTGTTAATGGCAACTGCGCTGGCGGGCGGAATGGGCATTGGCCTGGTGCAGGCGGCGATGCCTGCCCTGATCAAGCGACGCAGCGCCCGACATACCGGTACGCTGATGGCGCTGTTTTCAACCGGGATTATGGGCGGCGCGGCGGTGGCGGCGGCAACAGCAGAACCGCTGTCGGTCTCGTTGGGGCTGAATTATGCCCTCGGCCTGGCGGCGTTGCCAGCAGCGCTGGCCTTTATCATCTGGTTCGCCGCCGAAAAGAATCAGCCGCAGGCGGCGACTCAACCGGTTCAGTCAACGTATTCGACCTCGCGCGCCTGGCTGCTGCTGGCTTTTTTTGGCATCGGGACCGGCGCTTACACGCTGGTGCTGGTCTGGCTGCCGCCGTTTTATATTGAGCACGGCTGGAGCGCACGTAACAGCGGCTTTCTGCTCGCCGCGCTGACCTTAACCGAAGTGGTTTCTGGCTTTATCGTTTCGGCAGTGATCCACCGTTTCACCGACAGACGCGCGCCTTTACTGCTGGTGTTGCTGATGATTTTGGTCGGGCTGCTCTGTCTGGTGTTCTTCGGAGGAAAGGCCGCGATCCTGTCGACGTTGCTGCTGGGGCTGGGAATTGGCGCACTGTTTCCTCTTTCGCTGATCGTGACCTTTGACCACGCCAAAACGCCGGAAGAAGCAGGTAAACTCCTCTCTTTTGTTCAGGGCGGAGGCTATATCATCGCCGCAACCATGCCATTGATCGCTGGCATGGTGCTGGACAGCACGGCGTCACTGAATACGGCATGGATGTTAATGAGCGGCGGAATTGTGTTGCTGATGATCCTTTCCCGCCGTTTTCGGCCAGCGTGACAGGCCGCGCCGGCGATAGTCATGTTCGGCAGCTCCCGGCAAAGACCTTATTTCTTACGGAATTCCCGTGGGCTGATTCCCATATGATTTCGAAACAGGCGGGAGAAATAAAGCGGATCGGTGTAGCCGACCGTTAACGCAATATGGGTGATGGCAAAACTGGTTTTGCTTAGCAACAGGCAGGCACGGGCAATACGCTGTTTCTCACGCCAGGCAAAGACAGTTTGGCCGGTCTCTTCTTTAAATAAGTGGGCCAGACGTGACGGGGAAAGGCAGGCGCGGCGGGACAGCTGTTCGATGGTGGTTTCTTCAGCCATATGTTCGTTCAGATACTGGCAAAGTGCTTCAATGCGGGGATCGCACTTGTGGCGGTGCAAATTGGGCTGCGCGCGGAAGCACTCCAGAATCACCCGTTCAACGGCATTCATTGCCAGCGCTTCGGATAACGGTTCCTGACTGACGCTCAGCTGGATCACTTCCATAAATCGCGCCTGCATCTGACTGGTGTCTTCTGCGGCGGCAAAGGTCAGGCGGCCGATGCCATCGCGAACATTGTCCCACTGCAGCCAGTCAATCCAGTAGGTTCGCGGAATAAAATAGATCCACAAATGGTCCCAGCACTCGCTGTGTTCGCTGCGGCCATAATGATGCGGTACGCCAGCCGGAAAATGCAGCACTTCGCCCGGCTTGCAGATAAAGCTGCCCTGAGACGTATGAATTTTCCCTTCACCTTTTAGGGTGATATTTAACACGTGGCCCTTCATGCCGGCAGCCCGGTTAATATAAAAGTCGAGCTTACTTCCGCGGGATATTGGGGTGAATCCTGCCACCATCCATGCTGTGAAGGTAAAGCGCCTGTAGAGAGGTGAAAAATTCAGCATCTCGGTATCTTCACTATGCGCCATCGCTGCGCTTCCTGCCGACAGAATAAAGAGTTGAGCAGCATAGCGCAGAGAATTAACCCTGCCGCGATGCGGCTCACATCTTCTCAACATTCAGAAAACCTGCGCTCAGCACAGCCTAATTTTGCAGTGAGGTGGCGGATAACCCGGAATCAACCGGCTGCGCAAACTTTCCTTCTGCCAGGTCTGCGGCAACCTGAGGATAAATAGCATCCAGCTTGTAGAAATAGAGCAGGACGATATTGGCTACCGCGAGGATCACCGGGAAGAATATAAACAGGAACTGGATCATCTGAATGGCGCTGGCGGGTTGCATGCCGCCTCCGCTGGTAAATCCGGCCAGGCTTAACAACCACCCGACGCTTGCCGTTCCTAACCCCATACCAACCGTCTGGCCCAGCGTGCCCGCACTGAATAAAATCCCTTCAATACGTAAGCCGGAGACCCACTCGCCGTAATCGATGGTGTCGGCAAGGAAGGCGAACATAGTGGCACCAATACCGCAGAAGCCAATGCTTCTGACCACCGTCGCCGCAATCACAAAGAAGGCATCCTGACGATCAAACAGCGGCAGAAGATAGCCAATACAGCAGACCAGTAATCCGCTCAGCGCCAGCTTACGTTTGCCCAGTCGTTTAATTAAAAAAGGGATCACTGTCAGCGTCAGTAATCCCGGTAAATATTGCGCCACGCTGACCCACGACATCATCGACAGGTCTTTCAGAATGTATTTGGTGTAATAAACACTGACGGTGCTGAGCGCGGTCAGGCTGGTAAAGGTGATCATTAAATACATAAAGATCATCAGCCAGTATTTATTCGCCCGTATTGCCGGCAGCACTTTCTTAAGCTCAATATTTTCGCGGTTGTCTTGCCGTACCGGCTTAATACGTTCACGGGTGCCCAGTGCGGTAAGGGTAAGAAACAGCGCGGTGAAAAAGCCATAAATGGCGAAGATGGTCATCCACGCACCGCTGCTGTTACCAAACCACGCCACCAACGGCAGCGTAATGACGCCGACCGTCAGCGATCCGCAGGTCGACAGGCCTTTGCGGAATACGCTTAACACGCCGCGTTCTACGGTATCGCGGGTAATCAACGCCAGCAACGAGCCATAAGCGATGTTATTGGCGGTAAAAAGAATGTTAGCCAGCAAATAGGTTACGCACACCCGGGTGACTTTAACCGCATAGCTGCTGTCCGGTACGCAGGCCAGCAGAAAGGTGGAAAGTCCGAACGGGATGGCGGTCCAGAGAACCCACGGCCGGGCTTTCCCCATCCGGGTTTGCGTCATATCGATACGCACACCCACCCAGATGCACAGCAGGCCATCGAGCACCCTGGCAAGGAACATTAACGAGCCCACCAGTAATGCTGACACGCCCACCACGTCGGTATAGTAATAGGCGAGAAAGGTCACCATCGTGGTGTAGGTGAGGTTAGTGCCGTAATCGCCGAGGCCAAAAGAAAGACGCTCTTTCAGCCCAATCGGCTGGGTTGCCACGCCATCACTCTTCATACCGCTTCTCCGCCAGATAAAATGACAAAATCCCAACCGGCTATTTCCAGCGTTTCGCCCGGTTCAACCTGCCGGTTATCAATCAGCGAAGTGGCTTGCCCCAACGGGTTTCGCAGCTGCTGAGGCGTCTGAGAGTAGTTAAAGATAAAGCACAGGTCCTTTTGCGCTTTACTTTGCGCCCGTCGAATTATCAGCGGGAAACTCACCTCCGACCTTAATGCGCTCAATGCTGGCGTGCTGAACAGGGTCGAGAAAACCTGCTCCATTCCGGCGGATGACAGGTTGCAGCCAATATAGGTCGCCGTCCCTTTGCCAAACTGATTGCGGGTGATGGCGGCATATTTTCCCCACTGCGGATGCTGATAGCGGGCCAAAATTTCGGTCTGTGACGATACCGGTTCCAGCAGCTCCATCCAGTCGGTCACCTGACCTGTTTCCTCCGTCAGCGCAAAGGTCTCAGTGGACAGCTGCACCTCATCTGGCTCAACGAACAGCTGATAGGTCACGCCGCAGGCTTCGCTGATAATGCCCGGCTGGATAGCCGTGCGCACCTTCAGATCCTGATTGGCAAAGCCGGATTTAAAGGAGTAAATGATATGGCCGCCTTGCCCGACGAAGGCATTGAGTCGCTGAAGCAGCGCATCGGATGCCGCATAGAGCAAGGGGACGATCAGCACGTCATAACGTTCGATACGCGGATCGTCGGCATCAAGAATATCCATCTCGATATTTTGTCGGTACAGGGCATCGTACCAACTGCGGAACAGATCGTTGTACTGGTGATTTTTGTCGCCGCCGAACTGATGTCCGCGCCACGGATGCCAGTCAATGGCGGTCAGCCCACGGTTACTGACCAGCATCGCCACGCGGTTACTTTTGCTTAAGCCGCTCAGTTCGGGCGTTAAGCGCTGCAGCGTTTTGCCAATGTCGCAGGCCTCGTCATACACCGGATTAGGCAGAAGGTCGTGGCTGAGCAGGCCTTTCCAGTAGGTTTCCCACGAATTATGAATCGAATGCCAGTGCCAGTAGCCCACCAGGCTGGCACCGTTGGCGATATGGCTAAACGCCTGCAGACGCAGCTGGCCAGGGTAAGGCGTCCAGTCCTTAAAGGCCTGAGCCTGGGTTTCCAGCACAAAGTAATTCTTATCCTTGGTGGTGCGGGCAATATCCCCGGTGAAGGCAATTTCGGCGCCGGTCAGCCGCGACTGGCCGGGATGATAAACGTCCACGCCGGTGATATCGACGACCTCAGACGCCGCGAAGTGATCGACCTCGCTTCGCAAACCAAACGACCAGTTTCGCCAGTCAAAATCGAAGTTATGGGTGACGAAGCGATCGGCCGATTTATATTCGCCGACCAGATCGACCTGCCAGCGCAGAAAATCGATCACCAGCTGGCGTTGAAAGGCCTGAAACTCAGCGCCGAGGCTGGCATTAATGGTGCCCTGGACCGACGGGAAATCTTCCCAGGCATCCACGCGATTACTCCAGTAATCCAGACCAAACGCCTGATTTAACGCCTGCAGATCGTCGTTGAATTTTTTCCGCAGATATTTAACAAAGGCGATCTGCACCGCCGGGCCACTGGTTTCATAATATTTGGTTTCGTTGTCGACCTGGAAACCAATCACGGCGGGATGGGACGCGGTGGCCGTTAACAGCTTGCGGATAATACGCTCGGAATAATAGCGATAGACTGGACTGGTAATATCCATCTTCTGCCGGGGACCATATTTATTCAGCCCCTGCGGCGTCACGGCCATCACCTCAGGATATTTCTTTGCCAGCCAGCCAGGAATAGCGTAGGTCGGCGTACCGATAATCACGCGAATATCGTTGGCCTGCATCTGATCGAGCACGGTGATCACCGAAGTGAAATCAAATTCCCCTTCCTGAGGTTCAAAAGTGCTCCAGGTACTTTCGGCAATGCGGACATAGTTGATACCGGCGGCTTTCATCATGGCGATATCTTTTTCCAGCCGCTCCTCTGGCATATATTCGCGGTAATACGCCGTACCAAACCAGATCTTATCCATTTCAGCCTCAATGCAGTCTCTGTAAGTGTGCTGCTAACTTAGCGGAGAACAATCAGCCGAAGCGGTAGCTGACTGTCGTCAACATAAAGAAATCTGCTGCCGTCAGCGCAGTCCGATCTGGATCACAAAACTCGCCGGACCGCTTGGCGCTTTCGCCGGGTTGGGTCGGTAATAAGACGCCTGCGGGCTGCCCTGCGGGTGAGCAGGGCAGTTACTGGAAGGGGGTTTAGCTCTGTTCGGCCACCAGGATCGCCAGCGTATCGGGTTCCAGTGCGACAAAAATATGTTCCTGATCGCCGGGGTAACAGATGTAATCCCCGACGCCTAACTCTTCTGGCGCGGCCTTCAGCCCCAACAGCGCGCGGCCCTGAGTCACAATAATGTGCTCCACCGATCCCGACGGATGGGGGTGAGACTGACGCTCCGATCCCGGCTGCGCCATCAGCAGGTAGATATCCCGACGCGCGCCCGGCGGGCAGGTTGCCAGCAAAATCGCCTGATAATCGGCCTTTTCAGCCACCACCTTGCTGCCTTCACCACGGCGGATCACCTGAGTGCTGGCGCTGACCGGCTCAAGTAATTTGGCAAATGGGATATTCAACGCGCCGCATAAGGCCCACAGCGTTTCAATGCTCGGGTTGCCGTTAGCGGATTCCAGTTGCGATAACGTGGATTTGGCGATCCCCGCCCGACGGGCGACCTCGGCCAGCGACAACCCGGCACGCGTGCGTTCCCGTGCCAGGCTTGCGGCAATGACGCTGATCGGCTGGGTCATGGTGTACCTCTTTGTTCATTTAATCGAACGAATCGTTCGCTTGATCTCGCTGTTTGTTGCGTTCATTATAATGGCGATTTCGTTCGATATGGTAAAACTTTATGCTTATGCACGCATTTTCCAGCCTGAACTCTCAGACTAAAAAAGCCATTTATCTGGTGTGCCTTGCCGTCGGCGTGGTGGGCGCTTCCTACGGTTCGCTGGCCACGGCCTACGGCTTCCCGTTATGGGTGCCGCTGTTCTCCACGTTGTTTGTGCTGGCGGGGGCATCGGAATTTATGTTTGTTGCCATCATCGCCAGCGGCGGCAATCCGCTGGCGGCGGCGGTGGCGGGATTACTGGTTAACGCCCGGCACTTTCCTTTCGGCATCGCGGTGCGGGATCTGGCCGGCACCCGTCTTAAGGGACTGTTGGGATGCCACATTATGAATGACGAAAGCGTGGTGTTTGGTCTGTCGCAATCCACTCCGAAACAGCGTAAAGACGCGTACTGGCTCTGTGGGCTGGGCGTGGCGATCGTCTGGCCGGTTGGGGCGATGGCGGGAAGCGTGGTGGGTAAACTGCTGCCGGATATCAATGCGATCGGCCTGGATGCGGTCTTTCCGGCGATCCTGCTGGCGCTGGTGATCCCGTCACTGAAATCGAAAACCACGCTGATCAGGGCGTCGTCCGGGGCGCTACTGTCATTAGCGGTGACGCCGTTTGTCGCCGTGGGGATGCCGGTGCTGATCTCGATGCTGGGCTTACTGACGAGGAAAAAATAATGCCGTCGAATGAATTAATTATTGCCGGGATCGCCTTACTGTCTGTCGGCACTTACCTGATGCGTTTTGCCGGGGTGAAGCTGGGCAACCGTATGGCGCTGTCGGAGCGCACGCGGGCATTACTGTCCGATGCCGCCACCACGCTGTTGCTGGCCGTGGCGTTAGGGAATACGTTTTATGAAGGCGTGCATTTTGCCGGAACCGCGCGCGTGGCGGGCGTGGCGGTGGCAGTGATTCTGGCCTGGCGAAAAGTGCCGTTAATCGGCGTGATTCTGGCGGCGGCGGTGGTTACCGCGCTGCTGCGTTACGTCGGCGTGCGGTGATCCGCAACTACCAGAACCATGACGACATGGTAAAGCAGTAAGCTATTGTTACGGATAATAAAATAAGTTCGACAGGTTTAAAGTAGGTCATGATGTTGGCAGGTGTTTAGGTTAAGTACTCAATACATCGGTAATTACGGCAGAAACTTTAGGCCAAATTCGGGATTACTTTTGCTAGCAAAAAGAGGGAATTCCCCCCTGCCGCCGCAACGCGCGTGGATGTTCAGGTAAATGTTGGGAATAGTCGGCTAAGCCGCTATTTTAGGGGTTGATGTTCGCGTCAGGAGACGAGAGATGGAGAGACTGGATTGCGACCGGATGTTTATCGCGGTAATGGAAACCGGCAGCTTTACCGCCGCCGCTCAGCGTCTGGGCACCAGCCACGGCCAGGCATCTAAACTTATCTCCCGCCTTGAGCAGCATCTCGGCGTGCAGCTGTTTCGCCGCAGCACCCGGGCGCTGGCCGCCACCGACGTGGGTCGCGCCTATTATGAAAAAATCCGGGTGCTGCTGGCGGATTACGATGCGCTGAATGACTCGGTGCGCAATTCATCGGATGCCCCGGCCGGAAAAGTGCGTATCTCTGCGCCCGTGACCTTCGGCACCACCCAGCTGACTCCGCATCTGATCGACTTCGCGCGGCGCTATCCCGGTATCGAACTGGACGTCAGCTTTGCCGACCGTGCGGTGAACGTGGTGGATGAAGGCTTTGATCTGGCGTTGCGCATCGGCAAGCTGGCGGACAGCAGCCTGATGGCGAGAAAGCTGTGCGATATCCGCATTATCACCGTTGCCTCGCCGGGCTATCTGGCAGAGCGTGGCACGCCCGAGCACTGGGAAGCCCTGGCCAGCCATGACTGCATTATTGATACCAACTTCCGCGATCCCTGGCGCTGGCCGTTTCAGGACGAGAAGCTGGCGCTGCAGGGGCAGCCGGTTAACGGACGCCTGAAGTTCTCCAATGCCGAGGTGTGCTTAAAAGCCGCCATTGCCGGACTGGGCATTGCCCGCTTGCCCTCTTTTGTCGCTGGCGAAGCCCTGAAGAATAAAGAGGTAGTGCCGGTGCTCGCCGCCAGCGAGATTGTGCCGCTCGGGCTGTTCGCCCTCTATCCACCGGCCAAATACCTGGCCCATAAATCCCGCACCTTTATCGATTATCTGGTTGAAGCCTTTGCCGGCGAGCCCGTTTGGGAGCAGGGCTGGTGATTGTTTCCATAATGGAATAAAACATCCTCAGAACCGCTGGATAATCATCATTCCGGAAATAAGATAGAGTCCTCTCATCAACTACTGAGAGGACACCACCATGACTGATACCCGTAGCGCACCCTATGCCCTGAAGCCAACACCGCTGAAAGGATAAGGGAGGATTTATGCTGGTTAATGGAAAATGGACGGCCGAATGGCACCCGGTGCAGGCTACCGATGAGAAGGGCGGTTTCGTCCGTCAGACCTCAAGCTTTCGTCACTGGGTCACCCCAGACGGCGCCGCCGGACCGACCGGCGAAGCGGGCTTCAAGGCCGAAGTGGATCGCTATCACCTGTATGTGGCGCTGATTTGTCCGTGGGCATCCCGCACGCTGATTGCCCGCAAGCTGAAAGGGCTGGAGAAAGTGGTCAGCCTGTCGGTAGTCGAGCCATGGTTGCTGGATGAAGGCTGGCACTTTGGTGACTATCCTGGCGCAAATAAGGACGAACTGAATCAGGCCGAGTGGGTGCATCAGCTTTACACCCAGGCTGATGCCACGTTTACCGGTCGGGCAACGGTGCCGGTGCTGTGGGATAAGAAAACCCGCACCATCGTCAATAACGAGTCAGCCGATATTGTGCGCATGTTTAACAGCGGCTTTGGCGAGCTGGCGAGTCACAGTTTCGACCTCTATCCTGCGGACTGGCAGAGTGAGATTGAGGCATTAAACGCGGAAATCTACCCACGCCTGAATAACGGCGTATATCGCGCCGGTTTTGCAACCACGCAGATCAGTTATCAGGAAGCCAGCGATGACGTCTTCGCCATGCTGGATAAGCTGGAACAGCGGTTGAGCGATGGCCGGGCATTTTTGACCGGCAACCAGCTTACCGAAGCGGATATCCGCCTGTTCGTCACGCTGATCCGTTTTGACGCGGCCTATCATGGCCTGTTCAAATGCAATCAGCGCAAGCTCAACGAATATGCCGGACTGGATGCTTACACCAAACGAATGCTGGATATTCCCGGTGTGCGTGAAACGGTCAATATCGATCATATTAAACAGGGCTATTACTCGATTAAGGCATTAAACCCCAATGGCATTGTACCTGCCGGGCCGAATTTAACGGCTTACGGGCTGTAAGCGACTGTATTAACAGAAAGCCGTTACCTGTATTTAGGTGACGGCTTTTTTTCGTTTAAATATGTGATCGGTATAAAAAGTGAATGATTTTTCTATTGAAACCTTCTGTTATCGGCATGACAATGAATAACTTTAATAAAACTGTTTGCCATGTGATTTTAAATCGATTGTATTTTAGGAATATGCTTGCGCTGGTCGTGAGGATTTATCTTTAACACGCGGGGAATGTGACGAGAAAGTAGCACTTTGCGTGCTATCTGTGTAAATAAATTCACATGTTGTTATCATGCGCGTCGCAATTTTTGACGGCTTTAATGACGTTTCCTGTCTTAAGATGAGTGGTTTTAGGGTGCTAACTCAAATTTATGGTGTTAAGTTTGTTTGTTAATTGTAAGTATTGTGATGATTTATTAATGAGATTATTCTTAGCGTGAATCCTTCTTATCAATGGAATAGATAATGCGTGTTGGTATCAGCATCCTCTGTTCTGTTTTATTTTGTTTCCCCGTAATTGCCTTAGCGGAAGTCTCTCCGGTTGACAGGAATGAAATACAACAGCAGCAGAATTTATTATTACAACAATCAGACCAGCAGCGCGATGCGCTTCGTCGACTCACGCCTGATACCAAAGCTTCTGCCAGTAAGCCGTCAGATACCAGTGGCCCTTGTTTTACTATTCGAACAATTACGCTAAGAGGTACGACGGTTCTTTCTCGTTCTGTCCAGCAGTCATTGACCGAACCCTGGTCAGGACGCTGTATGACATTGGCCGATATCAATCAGCTTATTCATGCTGTCAGTAACGAATATATCTCACGTGGATTTATTACCAGCCGGGCATTTATTCAGCCGCAGGATTTATCCAAAGGCGTCCTGGTGCTGGACATCCTTGAGGGAAAGTTGGAAAAAATCGAGTTAGATCACCAGCAGCCATTGATGCTGAAAACAGTCTTTCCTCATCTTCAGGGAGAGATTCTGAACCTGCGGGATATAGAGCAGGGAATGGAACAGATTAATCGTTTATCCGCATATCAGGTTCAGATTGATATTCAACCTGGTAGTCAAACCGGTTATTCAATCGTGCAATTGACACGGCAAAAACGCTTTCCATTACTGGCTTCAGTCGGCATTGATAACAGCGGACAAAAAAGCACCGGTGAAAATCAGCTCTTTGCCAACCTCACTGCAGATAACCTCCTGCGTATTGCCGACCAGTGGTATATCGGAGGGACTAACAGTCTCAATTACGGTACCAGTCACGATGCCAATAGTTTTATGGCGGGTGTATCGGTGCCTTATGGCTACTGGACGATTAATTACGACTACAGCTACAACGACTACCGCAATTATTTCTGGAACCGCTCTTATCAGTGGCGATCGACCGGGAGCACGGTGACTCAACGGCTTGGCGTACAGCGGGTGTTATTTCGCAATGGTCAGATGAAAACGGCGCTACTGATGGGAGTAACTCATCGGGAGGGTGAAAATCAGCTCAATGAGACGCGACTTGACGCCAGCAGCCGTCAAGTCAGTAGCTTTACGCTGGGTATTAACCAAAGCCAGAAATTATTAGGCGGCCTTGCCACTTTCAACCCAGCATGGACACGTGGCACCACCTGGTTTGGCGCGGAAAGCGATCGCGGTAAAAGCGATGATGCGCCACGTGCTGAATTTGTGAAATGGAGTCTGGCGTCAAGCTACTACCATCCGATCACCAGCAGCGTTAGCTACCTCACCAGCCTTTATGGGCAGTATAGCGAGGACGTGTTGTACGGCAGCGAGCAGATGACGCTGGGTGGCGAAAGTTCGGTACGGGGATTCAAGGAGCAATATCTTTCCGGCAATCGGGGTGGCTATTGGCGTAACGAAGTCAGCTGGCAAGCTTTCTCGGCATCCGTACCGGGCAATGTCAGCTTCACTCTTGCACTGGACGGTGGCTGGCTGCCCCATGACAAACGGCAGCCTTACAGCAACGGCACGTTATGGGGAACCAGTGTTGGTGTAGCCAGTGCTAACCGCTGGCTCAGCAATCAGTTCACCATCGGTCTGCCATTGGCTTACCCCGATAGCCTGGCACCGGATCATCTGGTGTTTTATTACCGTGTTGGCTTGAACTTTTAATTTTCAGGGAGAGAAAAGATGAAACCCACTACTGTTGCCCAACGTGCGCTGACCTGGACGTTGGTCTGGACGCTCACCGTACAGCCTTTCGTCAGCGCTATGGCTGCGGGTGTACAGGTCGCCGGAAGTAACACCTCGCTGGATAATGCGGGCAACGGTGTGCCGGTCGTCAACATCGCCCAGCCCAATGGAGCGGGGGTTTCGCATAATACTTATCAACAGTTTAACGTGGGTAAAGAGGGACTCATCCTCAACAATAGCACTGCCCAATTAACGCAAACTCAGTTGGGCGGGTTAATCCAGAACAATAGCAACCTTAAAGGCAATGCCGCCAGTAGCATCATCAATGAGGTTGTTTCTCCCAACCGAAGCCAGCTGCAAGGGTATATGGAAGTCGCGGGTAAATCTGCCAATGTCATGGTCGCGAATCCCTATGGCATAACCTGCAGCGGATGCGGATTTTTAAACACCCCCAATGCCACATTGACGACGGGTAAACCCCAGTTTGATGCCCAGGGGAGGATGAATGGCCTGGACGTTCGATCCGGTGACATCCTGGTTGATGGTCAGGGGCTGGATGCCTCGCAGTCCGATTATTTCAGCCTGATTTCGCGTACCTCGCAGGTGAATGCCGGCATTCATGCTAAAGACCTTAAGGTAATTGTTGGGGCGAACCATGTGGCTGCAGATGGCAGCGTAACAGCCCTCAATGATGCAGGAAATAATCCCGCGGTGGCCATTGATACCGGCTCGCTGGGCGGCATGTATGCTAACCGCATCTCGCTGGTGGCCAGTGACAAGGGCGTCGGCGTCAACCTTGGCAATTTGGCTGCACGAGAAGGGGATATCACACTTGATGTTAACGGCCAGCTGTCGCTAAAAGACACTTCCGCCAAAGCGGGTCTGCAGGCAACCGCTGCTGCCATCACATTAGCCGGGGATCAGCAGGCTAACGCAATGAAAATGTCGTCGACGGGCACGCTTGCTATCGACCATGCCGCCCTCCGTGCTAATCAGGGGGTAGAACTACAGGCAAATTCGATCGATATCACAGGCGGCAGTCTGTCGGCGGACAGCCTTGCGTTGGCGGCTGCGAAAAAGCTGTCTCAGGATCAAAGCAATACCTTGAAGGCGACCAATAAAATATCACTTCAGGGTAATCAGCTGTCGCTGGCCGGGACCTCAGGTGCCGCAGATATAGTGCTGAACGCGCAACAACTCGCCACTCAGGAGAGTGCCACGCTGCAAGCTGACAACGCGCTGCGATTAAATGTGGCGAGCGAGGCTGACACCCGAGGGACATTGACCGCCGGTCAGAGCATTGATCTGAACGCAGGGACGTTAACTCAAAGAGGGATGGTGGCGGCTCAGCAGCTTGCGGTGGATACAACTACGTTTACCAACCAAGGGAAAATGCTGGCCGATCGGCAGATGAAGGTGAGTGCGCAGCAGCTGGAAAATAGTGGAACGCTGCTTTCCGGCCAGGATTTAACAATAAACAGCCTTACCCTGAATAACAGCGGATCGCTGCTTGCCGACGGCACCCTTTCACTCAGCGGCGCCAGCGCGGTTAACAGCGGGTCGATGATGGGGGATCAGCTTTCCCTGACCGGTGACCGGCTTGATAACAGCGGACTGATTCAGGCACAGCAGGACCTGGCGCTAAAGCTCAACCAGGATTTGAATCAGTCAGCCTCCGGCTCGTTAACGGCTGGCAACGCTTTGCGCATAGACGCTGCTAAGGCTGACACTGACGGAAATCTGCAGGCCAACGCACTGACGTGGCAGGGAAACAGCTGGCATAACGGTGCAAAAGCTTCGCTCAAGGGGGATGCATCGGTCTCTGTCGCCGGACAATTCCTCAACGACGGTTCCCTGTTCGCGGGCAACCAACTGCTTGTCGACAGTGACAGCCTCGACAGTGCAGGAACGCTACAGGCCGAAAATATTCGTACTAACGTCAGGCAAATGACCAATCGGGGCACGTTGCTGGCAGGCGATCTGAGTTCTGCCGGTCAGATGTTCAGCAACAGTGGGGTGGTTGAGGTTAGCAATACCCTGGCGTTACAGGCCAAACAGTTCACTCAGTCTAAGGACGGTAAGCTGCAGGCAGGAGGCGGCCTGACGGTTAACGCAGATGAAGCTGACAGCGCAGGCGAATTACAGGCAGATACGCTCAACTGGCAGGGTAACAACTGGCGAAATGCCGCTGACGTCAGTGTATTGGATGCCTCTGATATCACTCTGTCCGGCGCGCTGGATAACAGTGGTCAGTTGCTGGCCAACCATCGTTGGGATGTTTCTGTCGGCTCATTAACGAACGGTGGATCGTTACAGGGCGATGAGATTTCTCTTCTGGCAGGCGATATCGCCAACACCGGATCGCTGCTGGCAAATAATATTGCTCTTACAGCGTCAGAATTGCAGAACAGCGGTCTGTTACAGGGTAGCGACAGCCTGAATCTCGCCGTCGGAAAGACGTTTATTCAGCATGAGGGCGGACAGCTTTTAGCTGGAAACCAGCTAAGTGTGACCTCTGCAAAGAGTGATACCGCGGGTGAAGTTCAGGGCAACCAGATTAGCTGGCAGGGAAACAGCTGGAAGAACAGTGGCAAGGTGGCGGCACTGGACAGTATGCAAGCCGAATTGCAGGCAAAGATTGAAAATGAGGGGCAACTTCAGGCGATAAATGCGCTGAAGTTGCAGGGGCCGGAGCTGACAAACAGCGGTCTGATTCAGGGACAGGCACTCACGATGATTGGCCTCACGCTGGCAAACACCGGCTCTGTGTTGAGTGACAGGCTCAGCGCCAGCCTGAATACCTTAAACAATAATGGCACCCTGCAAGCCGATCACGACCTGTCGCTCACGGTGGCAGAGTCACTTCACCAGCAGCAAAATGGTCGTCTGTTAGCGGGTGAGCAATTAAGCGTTACGGCACCTGATGCTGATACTGACGGCGAGATTACCGCCAACACCCTCGACTGGCAGGGTACAAACTGGCAGAACCGTGCACGCGTAACCGCAAAGGATTCAGCCGACAGTCATCTAACCCAGCAGCTTAATAACAGCGGACAGCTTCTGGCACAAAACCAATGGACGATTTCTTCACCCTCCTTTATCAATAGCGGGATTTTACAGGCAGGTGACGTGGCTTTTGCCGGTGAGAATTTTACTAATAACGGGACAACCACCGGCCTGAGGTCGCTCACCGTCAACGCCACGCAAAAAATTGATAACAGCGGCAAACTGCAAGGTGAAGGAAACAGTTCGCTCAATGCGCCGACGATCGTTAACACGGGAAGTCTGTTGGCAAAAAAAGTGACGCTGACAGGCGACAGGTTCGATAACGACGGCACATTGCTTGGGCAGCAAGGGCTGGAGTTAGGCCTTACTCAACAAATCACCAATCGTTCGGCTGCCCGACTTCTCAGCGGCAGTTCTGCTTCATTGAATACCGGCAGCTTTATCAATCAAGGTTCTGTACAGGCGACAGGGCCATTAACGCTGACCTTGAGCCAGGACTTCACCAATCAGGGAAATCTTCAGGGTGATGGAGGTCTGACCCTCAACGCAGGCAATATTACCAATCAGGGGAATATTACCGGAGGTAACGTTGCTCTGACTGGATCCTCATTGAATAACAGCGGGATTATTCAGGGGAAGGATGGCGTCAATGTCGAGGCGGGCAATAGCCTGGTTAACCAATCCTCCGGTCAGCTTCTTTCGACGGGGAGTTCAGTACTCCACGCCAGTTCGCTGAGAAATGATGGCTGGCTGCAAAGTGGCAACCTGACCATTAATGGCAATCAGCTTGATCAAAATAATACCCTGCTGGCAACTGGCGCGCTGGTAATCAACACCACGCGTCTGAATAACCAGGGCATCACCCAGGGAAATATTGCCCGCTGGACGGGTGATACGCTTAGCAATGATGGCACGCTGTTGGGGCTGGCCTCACTGGCTCTGCAAGCTAATCAGATTGTCAATAACACCAACGGTAAGCTCTGGGGCAGTAATGACCTGACTTTCACCACCAACAGTTTGCAGCAGAATGGCCAACTGCTGGCGATGGGCAATCTTACCGGGACGGTGAAAGGTCCATTTACCGTTAACACCGCCATTGCCGCAGGCAATTCCCTGACGTTACATGTCGATGGCGATATGAATCAGCAGGGCACTTTACAGGGTAACAGCGTCAACATTACCAGTGGCGGCACGCTGACTAATCAGGGGAAAATCACCAGCGGCAACGGTGCTTCCTCTCTGCGTGCGGCAAATATCCAGCTGGCTGATAGCGGATCTGTGCAGGGCGGGGGCAGCTTCAACCTGACCAGCAGCGGTGAACTGACCAACAATGGCTTTGTTGGCACGCTGGGTGATTTGACTCTTCAGGCTGGCTCGTTACTCCAAAATACCAGCCTGTTATATGCAGGAAGCAACCTACGAATTTATGCGGACCGTATCACTAACCTTCATGGCGATGTGTTGGCTGGAAATAGCCTGTGGATGCAGCGCGATGCGCAGGGGAACACCAACAGCGAAATACTCAACCGCTCAGGAAATATCGAAACCCGCAACGGCGATATTACGCTCAATACCGCCCATCTGCTGAACGATCGCGACGGCTTTGCAGTTACGCAACAGGATGCAGTTCTCAATTCTCCATCTTGGGCGAACGAGGTGGCGAATTATGAGCTTGGAGATCTGAAGTATTCTTACGTCAACATACCGGTATCATGGTTAAATCCTGATGATTATGGATTATACAAATATCAGGTTCAGCAAGGACATGGTCACGGCGATGACTTATATCGCACTGAATACAGATATGCGCCTTATGAAACTGCTGATATACAAAAGGTCGCCATTAAATCCACATCGATGATTATCAATCCTGGCGGCAATGCCTCAAGGATTTCATCCGGGAGGAATATCTCAGGGGTTACCTATGACCTGGAAAATAATGCATCCTCGATTCTGGCGAACGGAAACATAGCGTTACGAGGGGATTCGTTAAAAAACACGTCGTACACCGAAGGGACAACGACTGAATATCAGACTTTCCACTACGGCGCTGAAGGGCAACATGTTACTCGACCAAATACGACATCAACTTATATAAAAGGTAAAATCGACAGTATCACCTACGTGGTTTCTGGCGCACCCGAATATGAAACGGTCGGCGGTACGGTCTATTCTGCTGTTATCCAGGCGGGTGGATCGATTAATGCGGCTTTTAACTCAGATATCAGTAATACCAGCGTTCGCCCCAATGCCGGTTATGCTACCCAACTGGTTAATACTCCGACGATCTCTGCGCTGAACGGTGCCGGGACATTAAAAGTACAGAACACGCGCCAGTTAGTCGGGAATGGTGAGGCGATGCTGCAGAATGGCGTTAGCGATCGCCAGACTATTAACAGCGCTGATTTCACCAATCCTGCGGCGATCAAAGCCAGCGAGTTGGTTCAGCAGCAGCCTGTTTCAGTCGGTAATCTGCGCGATCAGCTGAGTGCGAACTTCACGACCAGTAAAGGCAATTTTACCCCAGCCCAACTCTCTGATTACCCTTTACCTACCGGCAACAGTGGTTTATTTGTGTTGGATGGCGATAAGAGCAGCCGCTATCTGATCCGCACTAACCCACAGCTGGATTCCCTCGGACAGATCGACAACAGCCTGTTCAGTCAGCTTCAGGCGATGACCGGAGCCAAACCCGCCAGCAATGCGACCGTAGAGACCCGATCTCAGTACACCAACGTGGATCAATTCCTTGGCTCCAGCTATCTGTTAGACAAGTTGAACCTCAATGCCGACAGTGATTACCGATTCCTCGGCGATGCGGCATTTGATACCCGATATATCAGTAATGCGGTACTCAACCAGACCGGACAGCGCTACCTGAAAGGTATCGGTTCCGATCTGGATCAAATGCAGTATTTGATGGATAACGCCGCTTCGGCACAGAAATCTCTCAATCTGACGCTGGGTGTCAGCCTGAACGCGGATCAGATTGCTGGACTCGACCACAGTATCGTCTGGTGGGAGAGCGTCACCCTCGATGGTCAAACCGTGTTGGCGCCTAAAATCTATTTGGCGAAAGCCGACAGCGGCGATTTGCAGGGAAGCGCTATTGTCGCCAACAGCGTCAACCTTAGCAGCAGCGGTGCAGTGACCAACAGCGGAGCCATTAAGGCCGTAGAGTTACTTGATATTAATGCGGGTACGCTTGCGAATCAGAGCAACGGCTTGCTGAAATCAGACGGCAGCCTGAATCTTACCGCGCTCAGCGATATCACTAATACCAGCGCAACGATCCAGGGCAATACCGTTGCCCTAAACAGCGCTAACGGCAGCATAATCAACAAAACTGACAGCATGGAATCCTCGGTCAGTGGAAAACTCCTGACTGACTGGTGGGGGAAAAACGACCAGACCTTTACTAAAACGCTGCTTTCCCAGCGTGCGGAAATCAGTGGTAATACGGTCAGCATCAGCGCGGGAAATAATATTGTGAACCAGGGCGCCACCCTGAAAGCGACACAAGACCTTAATCTGACGGCCGCAAATGACGTGGTGATCTCTGCCAATAAAGTGACTGAAAGCAGCAGCATGGACTTGGGGAAACGCGCGGGTAAAGCGAGCAGCAGCGAGTCCACTCACTGGCAGGGAAGCGAGGTTAGCGCAGGCGGTGCAGTGAACGCCACAGCCGGTCATGACCTGACCGTAGGGGCCAGTACCATTGCTTCTGGCGGAGCGCTGTCGCTGGTAGCAGGGAATGATTTAACGCTCAAGGCTGAGCAAAATCTGAACGCCAGCAGCAGTAAAAATGGCAAAAACAGCACATCTTCAAGCACGACGACTGTTGCTAACAGTCAACTAAGCAGTGGTGGCGATATGGCTCTCCGCGCAGGGCGCGATCTCACCAGCGAGGGCACCGCTATTGAATCAAAATCTGAGCTGGCGCTGAACGCCGGCAGAGATGTGAACCTCAATGCCGCCGAATCAGACAGCAATACCGAACGCAAAGGCCGCCAGAGCCACAATATCACCGAGAGCGTACGTCAGCAGGGGACCGAATTGGGAAGCGCTGGCAGCACCTCTATCAAGGCCGGTCGTGATATCAACACCGCTGCAGCAACGGTGAATGCCCTCGGCGATCTGGCTCTGCAGGCCGACCGTGATATCAATATTGGCACGGCCGCCGAAAGCGATTACCGCTTTGATGAGAAGACCAAAGTTAAGAAAGGGATGTTCTCAAAAACCACCACTCACACCGTCAAGGAGGATTACGCCACAACGCAGAGTGCCTCTTCGCTCAGTGGCGATAACGTGACGATGGTGGCTGGCCAAAACCTGGGCGTTACGGGTTCAAGGGTGGTCGGTGAAGGGGATGTCACCCTCAAGGCAGGGAAAGATCTTGCGATCGCTGCAGCAACTGAAGAGCAGTCCAGTTACCGACTGACCGAGAAGAAAACTGGCGGCATGTTTAGTGGCGGCGGTATCGGCGTCACCTTCGGTAGCAAGTCAATGAAGCAGCAGCTTAATCTGGATGGGACGACGCAAAGCCAGAGTGCCAGTGCGGTGGGCAGTACGGGTGGAAACGTTAATCTGATTGCGGGTGGAAACGCGCATATTGGCGGCTCTGATGTTATTGCCAGCCAGGATCTGAACGTTGTAGGAGGATCCGTCACGATTGATGCGGGCAATGACGCTTTGACGCGCAAACAGATTATTGAGCAAAAACAGAGCGGTTTGACCTTGCAGCTGACCAGCCCGGTAACCGATGCGCTACTGGCACTGGGTGATACCTTAAAACAATCTTCGGATGCGGGTGACGATCGGCTAAAGGCGTTGTATGCCGTGAAGGCACTTGAAAGTGGTTGGGCATCAGCAACCTCTACGGGCACCCAAAGCGCGGTTAGTTCTCTTGCCAAAGGCGATCTACAGGACGCCGGTATTCAGATTCAGCTGAGCGTGGGAGCCAGTAAAAGTAAATCCACCTCGCAATATTCCCAAAATACCGTCAGCGGCAGCACGCTTAACGCGGGCGGAAATATCGCTGTGGTTGCGACAGGGGCGAATGCCCAGAGTGGTGACATCAATGTAAGTGGCAGTGGAATTACCGGCAACAATGTCACTCTGGCGGCACAAAATAACCTGAATCTGGTTGCCGCCAGCAATGATGCCGAGCAAAAAAGCAGTAATAAAGCCAGCGGCTGGAATGCCGGTGTTCACATTTCCATAGGTCAGGAAACGGGTATTGGCGTCCAGGCTAATGGCTACATGATGGACGGTAAGGAAAATGGCAACACGACGGAATACGTCAATACCCGCGTAAACGCAAAAGACACGCTGACCTTAAGCAGCGGCAATGACACCGTTCTTTCCGGCGCACAGGCGCTGGGAAATCGTATTGTGGCGGATGTGGGCAATAATCTGACCTTAACCAGTCTGCAGGATATTGATAATTACCAGAGCAAACAAACCAGCGTGAGCGGTGGTTTCAGCTTTACCTTTGGCACAATGACGGGTTCTGCGAATCTGAGTGTCAGCAAGTCAAAAACGAAAAGTGAATATGCCAGCGTCGGAGACCAGAGCGGGCTGTTTGCCGGTGACGCGGGATATGACGTGTACGTCGGTAATCACACGCAACTTAATGGTGCCGTAATCGCTTCCACTGCCGGGGCGGCGAATAATGCGTTATCCACCGGCACGCTGGGTTGGTCGGCTATCGAGAACGCAGCCAGTTATAAGGCGAGTTCGTATTCTGCCGGGGGTGGATTCAGCGTTACCGAACAAAAGGACGATCAGGGCAACGTTAAGAAAGATAAAAACGGTAACAGCCTCAAAGATACCGATGCTTCTCCAACCATGCCATTCGCGATGTCTTCTTCCGGGAGCGCTTCGGGCACCACCAACTCGGCCGTTTCAGCCGGGACAATTACCGTAAGAAATGGCAACGCCCAGCAGCAAAACGTTTCTGAACTCAGCCGCGATACTGACAATGCCAACGGCAGCATCGGCAAGATTTTCGACAAGGATAAGGTCGCCAGTGACATGGAACTGGCAAAAGGCATCACGGAACTGGCCGGGCAGTTCAGCAGTGATTTGAGCAGGAATAAAGTCCAGGATGCTAAAGCTGAGGCTGAAAATCGCCTGATGCTGACCAGCGATAAATACCGTCAGGCAACGCCAGCTGAGCGGGCATCAATGCTGGCAGACGATGCCACCTATCACGGGCAGATAAAAACCTGGGGAGTGGGCGGTACCGTCCCAATGGCGATTACTGCGGTGACGGCAGCCTTCAGCGGGATCACTGCCGGCAACCTTGGCGCGGCGGCCAGCGGCGCAATGGCACCTTATATCGCCCGGCAGATAAAAGCGGCCACCGGTGATAACGTGATTGCCAACGCGATGGCGCATGCTGTGGAAGGGGCGGTACTTGCCCAAATGGCGGGCAACAGCGCAACGGCAGGCGCAGTAGGATCGGCGGGTGGAGAGCTGATCGCAAGAAGCATTGTCGCCACGTTGTACCCGGGTGTTGAGGCGCAAAATCTCACGGAAGAACAGAAGCATATCGTCAGTGCCCTGAGCCAGATTTCATCAGGGATCCTTGGCGGGCTTGAGGGGAATTCCGTTGCGGCTATTGCCACGGCACAGGTTGCGGGTAAGAATGCGGTTGAAAATAACTTACTTAGCCCATACAAAGCTGAAACGCTGAATAAAGCAATCGAAGACCAGAAAGCCGGTAAGAACTTGGTTGAAGCCTCGCAGACTATCCTAAGACTGACGAATGAAGATCGGGCCAGTAACCTTTTGCTGGAAAAATACCAGCAAGGCCAGCAGCTCAGTGATGATCAGAAACAGAAGCTGGCAGATTTACTCAATCAATATGGGTACGAGTTACAGACAATGTATGGGTATACCCCGCAGAAGGCTGAGGAGGCTATAAAAGGACTTCTGTCTGGTACAGCATTTGTGGCATCCACCAATAATACTCAAGCATATAATGAGGCACTGAGTTATCTGAAAGGGTACAGCGTGCAGTCTGGACAGGCCGCATTAGGAACTGATGCTTTACTGGCATTGCCAGGCGCTCCAGGGATTATTGCTCGTTCTACTCTGGCAGTCGGTGGTGGTTATCAGACGGGGATAGGAATTGGTCAGGTCGTTGATGGTAAATACGGGGAAGGCGCACTTAATATCGGCTTGGGTACAGCAGCTATCTTTGGTGGTGTGGCTGGAAATAGCGTAATCACGAAAACTGAAACAGCTATAGTTTCTCCAAATAAAGGAGCTGGGTGGACAGAGAATTCTCAGTCTCTTGATAAGAATGCACATTCTTCTATCCCGAAAGTTACTGCTGAATTGACAGACCCTACAACTGGGAAAGTCTTTACGGATACAAATCAGGGGAACAGACCTGATTTCTTCTTGGGAGATGCTAGCAAGCCAACTCTTATTAATGATGTTGTACAGGCAAAGATAATTAATCAACCGGATAAAAACTTTCCAAATGGGAATATGGCTACAGCTCATGCTGAAGTAGGTACTATTCAACAAGCCTATGAGCAAGGTATGACTGCCGGTCGTAGCATGGAAATGAGTGTGTCTGGTAAGCCAGTTTGCGGTTACTGTCTCAGTGATATAAAAAGCATGGCTGAGAAATCTGGCTTGAAATCGCTTACTATTTTTGAAGAGAAAAGCGGCGACACCTTGTATTGGGAAAAAGGGATGAAAAAATTCACTAGGAAATAAATTTATGAATAATAAGTTCGAAGTTGATTTCTATCTCTACGGTAGAAACTCTTTTAAGCGGGTTCTTACTCCAAAATGGAGTGATGTAGAAGAATTTCTAATGAAGTTAAAGGGAGGTTCAGGTGGTGTAAGTCTCCGTATCATACCTGAACCTGATATTGGACCAATGAAGCTAGATATGGCTACTGATGATGGTTTCTATCTCCTGACGTTACTAGAGTGTTCGGAATCTGATTTAGCGGTCCGTTCCTATTGGGATAAATCAAAATCTGGTAAGAATAAAAAAATCCAGATTTATGGGGATTACTGGCCTGAACAGCAACTAACAAATGATTTTAATCTTGTCGTTAGGGCATTCAAAGAGTTTTATGATACTGGCAATGTGTCCGCGGGTATTTTGAACTGAGATCAGAACCTTGGTTTACTGGATGGGGTTCCTATACGTTGAGAATAACTCGCTGGCTGGTGACAAAGCCCGTGAGTCGGTGAAGAAAAGTGCTGAACTCTGGAAAGATCAGGTCGCGCATAAGCTGGGCAACGTTACAACATCTTCCATCGCGAACGGTATTATCAATGCTCTTGCTGATACCGGTGATGCGGCACTAGGATAAGTGGACTACATTGCCGATACAGCAATGGCGCTGGCGTCATGTACAACGAGAGGCGGCTACTGCGATAAGGCACTGGGTGATTTTTCTGGGAAAAATCAGGCGGTCGCGGGCATGTTAAGGCGCTGAGAAATAATGAAACGTGGTCATCGGTAGCTGATACGCTAAAACAGGCATCTGAGGGTAATCAGGTGGCGCTGGAAGCCACGGGCGGGATGCTTGCCGGGATTATATTACCAAGTAAGAAAATACCCGGTGGTCTGAAAGCCGTTGACCCGACCATCAAGATCGCAACAGGGCAAGCCGTCGGTGCCTTTGAGAAAAACCTGGCAAACCTCCCTCCTGGGGAACGTGTGGCTATCATAAAGCAGAGAGCCCTGAAAAGAGCCGCAGACAACCGCATGGTTAAGATAATCAACTAATTAAATAATGGTAGGCGCGACCTGTATCGTGGACAGGACGGAAACCTTTATGCTCTCGATACGCAGCAAGGACGATTTGAAGTTGTCTAGCGATCAATACCGCCAGGCAACGCCAGCTGAGCGGGCATCAATGCTGGCAGACGATGCCACCTATCACGAGCAGATAAAAACCTGGGGAGTGGGCGGTACCGTCCCAATGGCGATTACTGCGGTGACGGCAGCCTTCAGCGGGATCACTGCCGGCAACCTTGGCGCGGCGGCCAGTGGCGCCATGGCACCTTATATCGCCCGGCAGATAAAAGCGGCCACCGGTGATAACGTGATTGCCAACGCGATGGCGCATGCGGTGGAAGGGGCGGTACTTGCCCAAATGGCGGGCAACAGCGCAACGGCAGGCGCAGTAGGAGCGGCGGGTGGAGAGCTGATCGCAAGAAGCATTGTCGCCACGTTGTATCCGGGTGTTGAGGCGCAAAATCTTACGGAAGAACAGAAGCATATCGTCAGTGCCCTGAGCCAGATTTCATCAGGGATCCTTGGCGGACTTGAAGGGAATTCGGTTGCGGCTATTGCCACGGCGCAGGTTGCGGGTAAGAATGCGGTTGAGAATAATCTTCTGGGCGTGACCTCCTCCGACAAGCTGGATAAAGTCATAGAGAAGATAAAACAGGGAGATAAATCACTGGCGGCGGCTAATGAGCTGATAAAACTCGAAAATGCTAACAAACACAGTGATGTGCTGGTCAGCAAGTTCACCAAAGACCCGTCGCAGATGAACAGCACAGAACGGGCTGAACTGGCGGGTTATCTGCGCGTTTATGCCAGTGAAATGGAGAAAGAATATGGTCCGGCAGTGTCGCAGGAGCTGGTGAAAGGGCTGCTGTCGGGTCAGGATTATGTGAAACGGAATCCTGATTCGGAGGCGATGAGCAAAGCTCAAAGCATTATGAATACCTGGGGTTATCATAAATCCAACGCCAGTATCGGTGATGCGCCGCTGATGTTTGGCGGCAGTGTGCTTGGCACCACGATAAAAGAAGGGATGGCCCTGAATGCGGCGGTTGGCGTGGGCGTAAATACCGGTGTGCAGCTTAGCGGAAATGATCCGTTCAGTTATGTTGATGCAATTATGGCCGGGATAACCTCAGTGGCAACAACCGGAAAAGGTATCGTGGGATCAGCGGCGATCAACATGGGTGGCGCAGCAATTGGCAGCGGAATTAAAGGGGAAGATCCGACGAACTCTACCATTGGTGCTGGTTTTGGTAGTGTGGCTGGCGGTGCTGCTGGAAAAATTGCATCAGAGATAATGAAGCCGGCGGTCAAAGAAACGACTTCTGACGTAGCTGAAGCAGCTATTGGTTCCCTTACATCTGAAGTTGCTGGTAACAAAGTTAAAGATCAGCTGGATCATAGTGAAGGAAAAAAATAATGAGATTTAAAAAAGTTGGGTTTCCAATGCTTATTTTTCTCATTTTTTATTGGGTAACTGCGATATTTTTAATAATTTTTTTATTAAGCTTAAGTATTGCTCTTATTTTTAACTTAAAAAATGATAATGATTTTTATTTTAATTTATTAAAAGAATCAGTATATGCACTGCGAAAGGCAATACCCGGTGGAATTATTCTTGGGGTTGGACTCTGGATAAAAGCCTGGCTACAAGCCCGAAAAGATAAAAAAGAGCTAACCGAATAAACTTACCAATCCCAGCCCTATCGGCTGGGATTTTACTTTATAACTAGTCAGTTACCGCCACTTCTCAGCCGTCTCTGCGGCGTGACAACCAGCTCAATAAATGCCGCTATCTCCCGCTGCTTGCGGTCAGAGAGCTTCTTACAGGCCCGCTTCAGCGTAGTCACCACCTCCGGTTCGGTGGGCGGTTCCGGCGGCTCCTCCTGCGCGGCCAGTATCAGACAGCCTGGCAAAACCTTTACCTCCAGCGCCGTCCCGGTATCAAACCCCATCTCCTTCCGCCCGCGCCCATGTTAATCCTTCTTTTTAACCGGCGTTTTACCGATCCCCTCCACGGCCTGCGAGATCTGACTCTTTACAATCATCGCATCCAGAACCGCTTTAGCCACTTCGTGATCTTTAGCCCACATGGTCGCCAGCGCTACAAAACGCAACTTCATATCATCTCCCGGCTCACGTTCTCCGGGTTCGAACAGCAAAAAATCCGAGGTGACGCGCGGCACAATCGCCAACTTCTTGACTGCGTCATCAGTAGGCAAAGAGCTACCTTCCTCGTAGCGCTTAATCTGCTGTACGTGGATGCCTGTAGCATCGGAAAAGGTCTGTTGCGCTAATCCACCGTGCTTGCTTAGTATCGTGCTCAGCCATAATCAACTCCTTGATAGCAGTGATTTGAGCAGGAATAAAGTGCAGGATGCTAAAGCTGAGGCTGAAAATCGCCTGATGCTGACCAGCGATAAATACCGTCAGGCAACGCCAGCTGAGCGGGCATCAATGCTGGCAGACGATGCCACCTATCACGAGCAGATAAAAACCTGGGGAGTGGGCGGTACCGTCCCAATGGCGATTACTGCGGTGACGGCAGCCTTCAGCGGGATCACTGCCGGCAACCTTGGCGCGGCGGCCAGCGGCGCAATTGCACCTTACATCGCCCGGCAGATAAAAGCGGCGACCGGTGATAACGTGATTGCCAACGCGATGGCGCATGCTGTGGAAGGGGCGGTACTTGCCCAAATGGCGGGCAACAGCGCAACGGCAGGCGCAGTAGGATCGGCGGGTGGAGAGCTGATCGCAAGAAGCATTGTCGCCACGTTGTACCCGGGTGTTGAGGCGCAAAATCTTACGGAAGAACAGAAGCATATCGTCAGTGCCCTGAGCCAGATTTCATCAGGGATCCTTGGCGGGCTTGAGGGGAATTCCGTTGCGGCTATTGCCACGGCACAGGTTGCGGGTAAGAATGCGGTTGAGAATAACTCGCTGAGTGATTTAACCGATGCATTAGCGGCAAACAAGACTCCCCAAAAGGTTGCTGAAGAGCGCGTCCAGGAACAAAACGAAAAATATATTCAGGAAAACTGTGCGGGCATGAGCGCAGAAGCCTGCTCGGTGAAAATGTACACAGAGCGGCGTGAGCAGCTGAAGGAAATCCTTTCTACGGGCGCGGATTTTGGCAGCGACTTCATTCCTGTTTACGGTGATGTCAAAAGTTTTGCTGAGGCAGAATCCGCGCTTGATTATCTTGCCGCAACAATCGGCCTCGTACCAGTTTTGGGGGTTGTGGCAGGCAAAACGCTTAAACTGGCTGAAAAAGCGCTCGCTAAAGGCGATATTGCAGAAGCATCCAAGTTAATCAATAAAGCCAGCGATGAAATTAAGGTTAAATGGGTCGATGAAAATGCAAGCATGAGTCAGCGAGCCAGAGACTACAATGACTCTGCTTCAGGTGCTCGTTCCAATATTGAAACTCAGAAAGGACAGGCTCCAAGTATTGATCGAGTTGACGCAAATGGTGTTAATAAACCAGTTCGCTTTGATGGGGTTAATGGCAATGTAATGATTGATCGGAAAGTATCTGTTGTAACTACTCAGAAAGCTAAAGATCAAGCAGTTCGCCAGTCGGAAGCCCTTAAAAATAATGGGATGACCGGCCGATGGGAAGTTCCTAACCAAGCCCAAGCCAATCGGGAACAAAAAATGTTCGATGAGTTAGGTATTAAAAATATTGAGGTGAAAGTCGTCAATGAATAACAATATTAAACTCGTTAAAGTCATTGCAGATCTTGCTGTGTTTTTAGAGTTCACAAATGAAGATCTGCTTGATCCTGATCTGGCAGTGGAAGCCTTAGAGCAAATGGCTTCTGAGCTTCAACTCATGGATGTACAGGATAGAAATGATCTGGCTAATACTTTTCGGAGTATATCTAAAGAATATACGGGAGATAAAAGTGAATATGTTAGAGAACTACCTGAATCTCTCGGCATAATTTAAATAAATATCCCGGCCATTGGGCCGGGATATTTTTACCTGCCGATTACTTCTCAGCCAGCCGGATGATCAACTCGCCGTGCTCCCAAAGCACTTCAACCTTCTGCCCCGTCTTAAACCCCAGATTCCCCATCCAGTGCCCCTTCAGGGTGATGGACGGCGACGGCTGAAACTTCCGCTGATCCCGTGTATAGCCCACGGTATAACGCCGGGCTTTGGTTGAAACGTGTTCTGACTTATGATGTTGCGCAGCCATAGTAACCAGACCTTTTAATTGTCTGTGGTCAGCGGGCTGGGGTGTGTCAGCACCTTAGTTACGCGCTAATAATCAGCCGGCTAGCTGATAATCTGTTTTAATCTATCCTGCTTGATTGCCATATCCATAAGACGACATTTCACTGCCTGGTCTTCAGGCTTTAACAAATCTGCCTGTTTTCTGAATTCCTTTAACCTATTGTTTTTAATGCTAAAAACAGACTCATTCCGCCCTTGTTCACCAAACACCAGTTAGTTTATCGAGACCTCAAGCATCTGAGCCAGTTTAATCCCTTAGTTAAACTGGGCTTGACATGTCCCTCCACACAGCCCGGTGTTGGACGCCGGTATTCAGATTCAGCTGAGCGTGGGAGCCAATAAAAGTAAATCCACCTCGCAATATTCCCAAAATACCGTCAGCGGCAGCACGCTTAACGCGGGCGGAAATATCGCTGTGGTTGCGACAGGGGCGAATGGCCAGAGTGGTGACATCAATGTAAGTGGCAGTGGAATTACCGGCAACAATGTCACTCTTGCGGCACAAAATAACCTGAATCTGGTTGCCGCCAGCAATGATGCCGAGCAAAAAAGCAGTAATAAAGCCAGCGGCTGGAATGCCGGTGTTCACATTGCCATAGGTCAGGAAACGGGTATTGGCGTCCAGGCTAATGGCTACATGATGGACGGTAAGGAAAATGGCAACACGACGGAATACGTCAATACCCGCGTAAACGCAAAAGACACGCTGACCTTAAGCAGCGGCAATGACACCGTTCTTTCCGGTGCACAGGCGCTGGGAAATCGTATTGTGGCGGATGTGGGCAATAATCTGACCTTAACCAGTCTGCAGGATATTGATAATTACCAGAGCAAACAAACCAGCGTGAGCGGTGGTTTCAGCTTTACCTTTGGCACAATGACGGGCTCTGCGAATCTGAGTGTCAGCAAGTCAAAAACGAAAAGTGAATATGCCAGCGTCGGAGACCAGAGCGGGCTGTTTGCCGGTGACGCAGGATATGACGTGTACGTCGGTAATCACACTCAACTTAATGGTGCCGTAATCGCTTCCACTGCCGGGGCGGCGAATAATGCGTTATCCACCGGCACGCTGGGTTGGTCGGCTATCGAGAACGCGGCCAGTTATAAGGCGAGTTCGTATTCTGCCGGGGGGGGATTCAGCGTTACCGAACAAAGGGACGATCAGGGCAACGTTAAGAAAGATAAAAACGGTAACAGCCTCAAAGATACCGATGCTTCTCCAACCATGCCATTCGCGATGTCTTCTTCCGGGAGCGCTTCGGGCACCACCAACTCGGCCGTTTCAGCCGGAACAATTACCATAAGAAATGGCAACGCCCAGCAGCAAAACGTTTCTGAACTCAGCCGCGATACTGACAATGCCAACGGCAGCATCGGCAAGATTTTCGACAAGGATAAGGTCGCCAGTGACATGGAACTGGCAAAAGGCATCACGGAACTGGCCGGGCAGTTCAGCAGTGATTTGAGCAGGAATAAAGTCCAGGATGCTAAAGCTGAGGCTGAAAATCGCCTGATGCTGACCAGCGATAAATACCGTCAGGCAACGCCAGCTGAGCGGGCATCAATGCTGGCAGACGATGCCACCTATCACGGGCAGATAAAAACCTGGGGAGTGGGCGGTACCGTCCCAATGGCGATTACTGCGGTGACGGCAGCCTTCAGCGGGATCACTGCCGGCAACCTTGGCGCGGCGGCCAGCGGCGCAATGGCACCTTATATCGCCCGGCAGATAAAAGCGGCCACCGGTGATAACGTGATTGCCAACGCGATGGCGCATGCTGTGGAAGGGGCGGTACTTGCCCAAATGGCGGGCAACAGCGCAACGGCAGGCGCAGTAGGATCGGCGGGTGGAGAGCTGATCGCAAGAAGCATTGTCGCCACGTTGTACCCGGGTGTTGAGGCGCAAAATCTCACGGAAGAACAGAAGCATATCGTCAGTGCTCTGAGCCAGATTTCATCAGGGATCCTTGGCGGACTTGAGGGGAATTCCGTTGCGGCTATTGCCACGGCGCAGGTTGCGGGTAAGAATGCGGTTGAGAATAACTATCTGAGTGATAGGGACATCATCACTTTCACCGAAAAGTACGAGAAGGCGAAGACAGATGCTGAGAAAGAACAGTTACGGTCTGACCTGAAAAAGCTGGACGCAGCACAGCAGGCAAAGGCGCTGGCGACAGGTATTTCTGTTAATGACCAGAAATCAGAGCTTGCGAAACTGAAGCAGCTCGCTGCTTCTTCTGATTGCGTAGATCAATGCCGGAAGTTGGCAAATTACTCAATATCGCAGCTTGAGCCAATAGCGAATAATACCCAACTTCATAAGGATAACCTGACCAAAGCAGTGCTGGCTTCAACAATTATCGCTTTGACGTTAGATCAACCCGCGAAAAGTGGAGAGAAAACGCCAATAGTGGGGGCGAATAGTGCAAGTAAACCTGCCTCTGTTATTGATGATATTGTTAATGGTACAGGTGGTGCGGTAGGTGCAGAAAAGGCAGCTGCTGAAGCAACGGCGGTGAAAGCTGCAGCTACTGAAACTATGAATGGTGCAGAAAGCGTAGCTAGCGGTGCTCGATTGAATATGCAACTTGCTGCTGAACAGGCTGCCGGAACCAGAGCTCCAACTAAAATAACCAGTTATTCTCAACATGCATTAGAGCAAATAGCTGGGAGAGATGGAGGTATAGGGGTAAGTAAAAGTGCAATAGATAATGCCTGGTCGAGTCCGCTGAAAATAGAATATGTACCGTCAAAATATGGTCCAACGTTTAGATATACTGGAAAAGATGCAGTTATTGTTATAAATCAGGATGGAAAAGTAGTTACAGGTTGGGCCAAATCGTCATCGGGGACAGCAAAATGAATAATCTACTAAATCCTTCCCAGCAGAATTTGATCGTCAGTTTATGTAATGATAGTGATGCTTCTACACAATCACTCGCTGAAAAAGCAATTGTAGGAATACTTACATCAAACGAGGTCGAGGTGTTGTGCAGCTTGATATCCAATGAATTTATGTTAAATGGTATTACTGAAAGTTTTGAACCAAATGATTATGGAAAAGAACTTGAAGAGTTATTAGATGCTGTAAATAAGATCAGGGTGAATAATTAGTGAAGAACGCAAAGCCCATAAAAAACGCACTCTAACCTGAGTAACCTCACCCATCCCGGCCGTCGAGCCGGGATTTTTACTTTAACGGTCAGCTACCGCCGCGCTTCTTCGGCTCCGCCATCACCTAAATCACGTCCATCAGCCCACGCTGCTTACGGATGGAGAGCTTCGGGCAGAGATGGCGCAGGGCCCGTAACACCTCCTGCTCTTGCATGGGTAGCTTAACCTCAATATCAGGCAAAAGGCATCACGGAACTGGCCGGGCAGTTCAGCAGTGATTTGAGCAGGAATAAAGTCCAGGGTGCTAAAGCTGAGGCTGAAAATCGCCTGATGCTGACCAGCGATAAATACCGCCAGGCAACGCCAGCTGAGCGGGCATCAATGCTGGCAGACGATGCCACCTATCACGAGCAGATAAAAACCTGGGGAGTGGGCGGTACCGTCCCAATGGCGATTACTGCGGTGACGGCAGCCTTCAGCGGGATCACTGCCGGCAACCTTGGCGCGGCGGCCAGCGGCGCAATGGCACCTTATATCGCCCGGCAGATAAAAGCGGCCACCGGTGATAACGTGATTGCCAACGCGATGGCGCATGCTGTGGAAGGGGCGGTACTTGCCCAAATGGCGGGCAACAGCGCAACGGCTGGCGCAGTAGGATCGGCGGGTGGAGAGCTGATCGCAAGAAGCATTGTCGCCACGTTGTATCCGGGTGTTGAGGCGCAAAATCTCACGGAAGAACAGAAGCATATCGTCAGTGCCCTGAGCCAGATTTCATCAGGGATCCTTGGCGGACTTGAAGGTAGTTCGGTTGCGGCTATTGCCACGGCACAGGTTGCGGGTAAGAATGCGGTTGAGAATAATGCGCTGAGTGGTCTGGAAGGCTTCGGTACCGGCTTCCAGAATAATGTCCAGGCCCAGGGATCGCTGGTAAATAATACCAATCTCACTGATGAAAATGGGAAAGTACTGAATCCGGCAACACCAGAGCAAATTAAGTATGCCACTGACAAGCTGGTGACGGGTGAATTACCGGAGGGTGCCAATATCACCAAAGTTATCGTGAATGGGTATAAGGACGGCGTGTTGATCGCAGGAGCAGCTTATATAGGGCCAGCGGCATCGGTGGGTAAAGTGGTGGGCGGAGCAGTAATAGCGGAAATCGCTAATGGCACGTATCAGTGGTTCGACCTGAGCAAACCAGGCAACGAAAATAAAGGCTGGGATTATTGGGGAAGCGCCTCGGCAGGCATTACTGGGGCACTGGCACCAGGCCGAAATATATGGCAGAACGCAGGGATCGCGGCAGGTGGAACGCTCTTTACTGATGGATCTGATAAAGGAGCTTTAACTGGTACAGGAGCTGGTTGGGCGTTTGGTACCGTAGTGGGAGTAGTTGCACCGCCTGTATTTGGTCCTGTTTTAGGTTCTGGGGCAGCTCCTGCTGGTGATATTATTGGTGCCATAGGTGGTGAATTTATCAGCAATGCAGTTAAGGATGAAATAAATGGAACGCAAAAATAAAGTTACTGTAAGTTTACTGTTCCTGAGCGTTGCATATATGTTTTTCTGCTGCTTAATATTTTTCTCCTTGGCTCTGGTAACTGTGAAGCTTGTTATTAGCCATGAAGTGCATATTAAACAGTCAGATATTGAGCATGTTTTAGTGGTCAGTGCCATTGCAGGAATAGCTGCAGCATTTAGATCGTGGCTCTTCGCCAAAATAGATGAACGCAAAGCCCGTAAATCGACCCCATCCAATCCTGAGTAACTCCAGTCAATCCCAGCCCTGAACTGCTGGGATTTTTTGTCTGTTACTCAGTCACTTATCCCGCGCTTTTTCGGCTTCGCCATCATCTCAATCATCCCCAATAGTTCGCGCTGTTTACGGGCCGAGCTGGCGCAGGGTCTGTATGACTTCCGGCTCTGGCGAGGGCGGCTTAACGGTCAGTATCATACAGCCGTCCATTACCCTGACCTCCAGCGGCGTCCCGGTCTCAAAGCCTGCCTTTTCCAGCCAGTGCCCCTTTAGCGTGACTGCCGGTGCCGGTTCAAATGTCCGTGAATCCCGGACGTATCCCACAGTATAAGCCCTTGTTGTTGTGGATATACCTGTCCCTGACTTACGTGCACCAGGCGGCGTATGCGCTGAAACTGTTGCAGTCGGACGGTGAGCTGAAGATAGCGTCAACCGGCAAGGACGAATCCAGCGGCGACCTGGTCACCCGTGAGTACAGCGTCCAGGGTCCGGTGATGCTGATGTTAACCACTACCGCATCGGACCTGGACGAAGAGCTGCTGAACCGCTGCCTTGTGCTGAGGGTGAACGAGTCACGTGACCAAACCGAGGCGATACATGCGATGCAGCGTAAGGCGCAGACGGTGGCCGTACTGCTGGCCTCCAGTGAGAAGCAGTATCTGACCCGCCTGCACCAGAACGTGCAGCGGCTGCTTCGCCCGCTGAAAGTGCTCAATCCGTATGCTGAACAGCTGACGTTCCTGAGCGACAAAACGCGCACCCGGCGCGACCATATGAAGTACCTTACCCTTATCCAGGCGGTAGCGCTGCTGCACCAGTATCCGGGGGCGGTGAAGCGGGCAGAGCATCGCGGGCAGGTCATTGAGTATATCGAGGTGCAGCCGTCCGATATCGCGCTGGCGAACCAGCTGGCGCATGAGGTGTTAGGGCGCACGCTGGATGAAATGCCGCCACAGACGCGTAAGTTACTGGTGCTGCTGGGTGACCAGGTGAAGGCATGGGCAGAGGCGCAGGCGGTGAAGCCGGACGAGCTGCACTTCACGCGGCGCGATATGCGGGCAGCGCTGGGATGGGGAGACACGCAGCTGAAAATCCATCTGGCGCGGCTGGTTGAAATGGAATACCTGATACTGTTCCGGCGCGGCTTAACGTATGAATATCAGCAGTTGTGGGACGGGGGCAGCGGTGAAGAGGCGCATCTGTGCGGGCTGCTGGACGTGGAGGATAACGAAGGCGGCGCGTACCGGTCGGGGTCAGAGGCTTACCGGTCGGATATGGCAGAGCCTCAGCCGGCCCCCCGGTCGGGGTCAGGTCGGGAGGCGGTCGGTCAGTGAAAAAGCAGCTTCAGACCAGGCAGCGCAAGGACCGTAAGCAAAACCGGTCGGGCAGTTCAGCAGTGTTTTGAGCAGGAATAAAGTGCAGGATGCTAAAGCTGAGGCTGAAAATCGCCTGATGCTGACCAGCGATAAATACCGCCAGGCAAAGCCAGCTGAGCGGGCATCAATGCTGGCAGACGATGCCACCTATCACGAACAGATAAAAACCTGGGGAGTGGGCGGTACCGTCCCAATGGCGATTACTGCGGTGACGGCTGCCTTCAGCGGGATCACTGCCGGCAACCTTGGCGCGGCGGCCAGTGGCGCAATGGCACCTTATATCGCCCGGCAGATAAAAGCGGCCACCGGTGATAACGTGATTGCCAACGCGATGGCGCATGCGGTGGAGGGGGCGGTACTTGCCCAAATGGCGGGCAACAGCGCAACGGCAGGCGCAGTAGGATCGGCGGGTGGAGAGCTGATCGCAAGAAGCATTGTCGCCACGTTGTATCCCGGTGTTGAGGCGCAAAATCTTACGGAAGAACAGAAGCATATCGTCAGTGCCCTGAGCCAGATTTCATCAGGGATCCTTGGCGGACTTGAAGGGAATTCCGTTGCGGCTAATGCCACGGCGCAGGTTGCGGGTAAGAATGCGATTGAGAATAATGACCTGAGCTTACCGGGTGGGATGATGAGTTCCATTGACGCTGCAGGCTCTTGGAACCGATACGTAGAGGCGAATGGCCTGACGTTGGAACAAAAAGAGGCGGGGCTGCATAAGCTGGCTACTGGTGACCTACCCGAAGGTGCCAATATTCCCAAAGTGATAATAAACGGATATAAGGATGGCGTGCTAATAGCGGGCGCAGCTTACTTAGGACCTGCTGCATCGATAGGTAAAGCCGTGGGCGGTGCTATCATCGCGGAAATTGCTAATGGTTCTTACCAATGGTTTGACTTAAATCAGCCGGGCAATGAGAGTAAAGGTTGGGATTACTGGGGAAGTGCATCAGCAGGTATAACTGGCGCACTGGCTCCGGGACGTGGTGTCTGGAAAAACGTAGGCATAGCGGCAGGTGGGGCAGTGTTCACAGATGGGCCTGATGTAGGGGCTGTAGGTGGTGCTGCTTTAGGGGCTTTGGCAGGAGGTTTTTTTGGAGAGTTAGCTCCTTTTCCTGGAGAAATGAATGATCTATTTGGTGGCATTGGAGGGGAAGTAATTAGTAATAAATTTAAGGATAAAGTTAATGATAATTAAAACTGTCCAGAGGCGAGCAACATTTAGTCTTTTTATTTCAACCGCAATCTACTATGGCATTTGTTTTTTTACATTTATTTTTTTGGTTAATAACGTAATTATTGAGTTAATTACTTCAGGAGTAGTCGATTTTTCAGAAAAATCATTGAGCTACCTATGCGTTGTGAGTTTAATAATAGGTATAGCCTCAGGGGCAAGGATATGGGTTTTCGCAAAAATAGATGAACGCAAAGCCAGAAAATCTCCGCCCTCAGACCCTTCCTGAGCCCCACAAAAAACCAGCCTTGGAGGCTGGTTTTTTGCTCATTACCGTCCCGAATTCCTCCAACCCCCATTACCTCAGCCCCTTGCCTCCCAATGTCATTCTTTTGTCATAACTCGCTCATGCCGTCGTCAGTTGCCGGGCCGTAAACTCCTCAGCGTAAACCCAACATTCTCCTGAGGAACGCAACATGAACGCATCACTGAAAAAAAACGTAAAATCGGCCGCGATCGCCAGTGCTTTTCTGCTGGCAGGCGCAAGCAGCGCCGCGATGGCGCAACCGGTTAACAATATCGTGCTGGTCCACGGCGCATTTGTTGGCGGCTCGGGCTGGCGTCCGGTGTACGACATCCTTAAGCATGATGGCTACAAGGTGACGCTGGTGCAGGAGCCGCTGACTTCCTTCCCGGAGGATGTGGCCGCCACTAAACGCATTCTCGATCGGCAAACGGGTCCGGCAATCCTGGTGGGACACAGCTATGGCGGCGCGATCATTACTGAGGCAGGCAATAATTCGCACGTGGCGGGTCTGGTTTATATCGCTGCCCATGCGCTGGATAATGGCGAAACCGAAGCAATCAACGGCAAGAAATTTCCTAATGCCGCCCATCCATTTATGAAAACGCCGGACGGCTTCCTGATGATTGCGCCACAAAACTTCCACAGTGACTTTGCCGCCGACCTTTCAGCAAAGCAGGCGGATTTTGAAGCTCAGGCGCAAATGCCGACCTCAGCCTCGGTGTTTACCGCAAATATTCCCGATCCGGCATGGAAAACCAAACCAAGTTGGTACATGGTGGCAAAAGCCGACAGGATCATTAATCCTGATTTAGAACGCATGTACGCCAAACGCGCCCACAGCACCACGGTGGAAGTGGCCGGGGCCAGCCATTCGGTCTATGAGTCGCACCCGAAAGAGGTTGCCGCACTGATCGAGCAGGCTGCACAACACGCGCTGAAGTAATCCTGTCCGCTGCGCCCGCTATCCTGGAGAAGACGATGAAAATTCTGGTGATTGATGATGAGCCCAAAGCCCGGGAATACATGCGCAGCGGCTTAACCGAATCTGGCTATGTGGTTGATGTGGCTGAAAACGGCCGCGAAGGGCTGTTCATGGCGCAGGAATATCATTACGACCTGATCCTGCTGGACGTGATGATGCCGGAGCTGGATGGCTGGGAAGTGATGAAAACGCTGGATGCGCAGAATATCCCGGTTATTTTCCTCACCGCGAAAAGCACCGTCGAAGACCGGATCAAAGGGCTGGAACTGGGTGCCGACGACTATCTGGTCAAGCCTTTCTCGTTTGCCGAGCTGCTGGCGCGGATCCGCACGGCACTGCGGCGCGGCGCTAACGTCAAGCGTGATGAGCTGCTGCAGGTCGGTGATTTGCAGCTGGACAGGGCGAAACGCCGCGTCGAACGGGCCGGGTTACGCATCGACCTGACCAACAAAGAGTTCAATTTGCTGCAGCTGTTTATGCTGAACCCCGGCCAGGTGATGAGCCGCACGCTGATTGCCTCGCGGGTGTGGGATATGAATTTCGACAGTGATACCAACGTGGTCGACGTGGCCGTTCGCCGGCTGCGGCAGAAGGTGGATGAGCCCTTTGCCACGCCGCTGATCCACACCGTGCACGGCGTCGGTTATCGCTGTGAAGGTGACGGATGCTGATGAAACCGCTCTCGCTGACCACGCGCCTGTCGCTGCTGATTTCAGGCATGGTGCTGCTGGTGATGATCCTCGTCGGTATGGCGCTGTATCACTCGCTGGCCCGGCAAATCAGCGTACGCGATGATGGCGCCTTGCTGTCGCGGATGGAGCAGATCCGCACGCTGTTACGTAACGAAGACGCGCTGCAACTGATCCGCGACAAGCCCAAACTGTTTGCCAATATGCTGGGCAATACCGAGTCGCTGCTGGTGCTGCGTTTTCCCGGTCAGCCGCCGTTAATCGAAGTCAACCCTGGCCATGCGGCTATCCCGGATCTGACGCCGGTGCCGCAGGGCCAGTCGCTTGGCCTGGCCAGCGTGCATCACCAGCTAACCCATGACGGGACGCCGTTTATCTCGGCGGCGGCGCTGGCGCAAACCCGTGACGGCCCCGGCCAGCTGGAGATTATTACCGGCAGGCTGATGACCGAGCGCACCGCCACGCTCAGCGACTATCGCCAGCAAATTGGCGTGCTGATTGTGCTGGCGACGCTGATTGCGGCGCTGATGGTCTGGTTCCTGACGCGCCGCAGCCTGCGGCCCTTGCACCGGCTGGCGCAGGAAACCGCCGCCATCGATGTTCGCCATCTGTCGCGGCGCATCACGCTGACCAACGTGCCGCATGAACTGCTATCGCTGGTGGCGGCCTTTAACCAGATGCTGGATCGGCTGGAAACCAGCTTTCAGCAGCTGAGCCAGGTGTCGGCCGATATGGCGCACGATCTGCGCACCCCAATCGCCAATCTGCTCGGCCAGACGGAAGTCGCGCTGACGCAAAAACGCAGCAATGACTATTACCTTGGGCTGCTCGGCTCCAATTTTGAGGAGTTGCAGCGGCTGGCAAGGATGATCGACAACATGCTGTTTCTGGCGCGGGCAGAGGATGCCAGCCAGGCGATCCACCGCGTGGAGCAGCCTTTATCTGAGGTGCTGCAGCCGCTGGCCGACTATTTTGAAGGTCCGGCGGAAGAGCGCGAGATCCAGCTGGTGTTTCCGCAACAGGGGACGGTTTACGCCGACGCCGATTTACTGCGCCGCGCGGTGGCGAATCTGGTGGCCAACGCCATCCGCTATGCCGATGTGGGGAGCACCATCGCCATTAGCCATCGGAGCGAGCCGGGCGGCGTGACGATAGCGGTGGAGAACCAGGGCGCAACCATTTCAACGGCGCAACAGGCGCGGCTGTTCGATCGTTTCTATCGTGCTGACGCGTCACGTCATAACTCGTCAACGGGCAGCGGCCTGGGGCTGTCGATCGTGCGCGGCATTATGCAACTGCATCAGGGACGTTATGCGGTGCAGAGTCAGTCGGGAGAAACCCATTTTTCGCTCTTTTTCCCCTCTCGCGGTGGGAATCCTCCGCAAGATCGCTAGCTAACTTGCCTGTCGGGCGGAATAGCGACTACTGTTGACGGCTCAGGTTGGGTTTTTCCCGGAACGATTAAGACAGGGAGCCGTCATGAAAAAAGTCCTCGGCACTTTTTTACCGCTTTACACCACCACGTTACTGATGCTGTTGGGCTCCGGCCTGTTAACCACCTATGTCTCGCTGCGGCTGGCCCATGAAGCGGTCAGCGGCAGCATGATCGGTGCCATCACCGCCGCCAACTACTTTGGTCTGGTGCTGGGTGGCAAAGTCGGCCACAACCTGATTGCCCGCGTCGGCCATATTCGGGCCTACGTATCCTGTGCGGGGATCATTACCGCTTCGGTGCTGGGGCACGGGCTGACCGATTATCTGCCGATGTGGATCTTCCTGCGGCTGGTAATCGGTCTGTGCATGATGTGCCAGTACATGGTGCTGGAGAGTTGGCTGAATGATGGGGCGGAAACCGGGCAGCGCGGGCTGATTTTTGGCTTCTATATGGTCGCCACCTACCTTGGCCTCTCCGCCGGGCAGATCATCCTGATGACGCAGATTGGCTCCGGGCCCTCAAGCCTGCTGATTGTCGCGTTGTGCTTTGCGCTCTGCCTGGTGCCGATGGCCCTGACCACCCGCACCAATCCGCACCCAATGACGCCTGCGCCAATGGAACTGGGCTACTTTTTCCGCGCCATTCCCCGCATTCTGCTGGTGACGCTGGCGACCGGCATGGCCATCGGTGCGTTCTACGCGATGGCCCCGGTGTACACCAGCCAGTTGGGCTTCAGCACCCAGCAAACCGGCCTGTTTATGGCCATCACCATCTTTGCCGGGCTGGTTTCTCAGTTCCCGCTAAGCTGGCTGTCTGACCGCATCGACCGCAGCCGCCTGCTGCTGTTTACCGCACTGTTCTATATCCTCGCGGCGCTGCCGTTGACCATGCCTTTCCACTTCAGTTTCTTCGCCATCGTGGTGGTGGCGTTTGTCACCAGTATGATGCAGTTCTCGCTCTATCCGCTGATTGTGGCGATGGCTAACGATATCGTTGCGCCTGAACGCCGGGTCTCGCTGACCGCCTGTCTGCTGATGGCTTACGGCGTCGGTGCCTGTATCGGGCCGTTGGTCACCGGCGCGATTATGCAGCCGTTGGGCGGCAATATGCTTTACGTCTTCTTCTGCCTGTGTGGCTGTGTGATTGCGGTGATCAGCTGGCTGGCCAGCAGACAGCGTCAGATTATTACCGACGCGCCGATCCCACACGTGGTGTTGCCTGCCAGCCTGACCAGCTCACCGCTGGCGGTGGCACTTAACCCGACAATCGCCGAAGAAGACATCCAGACCGCGATGTTCGATACCGAAGAAACCGATGTTGAGCATAATAGCGAAGAGGAAGGGGAGTTAGAAAATAGTGAAAGCGAAATCAGATAAGGTTTAAAAATGTGATTATTCCGTTAAGGATAATCCGAAAGTTGATCACCAGTGCTGATTGTTTATACTGGCTACCAGTCTAAAACTGATTGCCAAGTATAAGGGATCCTAATGTCGACCAGAGGAAAGGTTTGGCTGGTGATTATCATCGGGTGTATTGCCTTCTGGGCACTCCTCCTGCTGTGGGGAATGGCGGCATGACTGCAGGGAAGGACGATGACAACCGGGAAGTTGAAGAAGATGGGCCGTTAGCCGGCTGGGCGTTAACCCGCAAGCAAAAATCCTTTTTACAGGCGCTCCTCCCGGACGATGTGCCGGAGGAGCCAGAGGCTACCCAGCCTCCTGACGAACCGTAAAAAATAAGCTGGGCTGAAAGCCCTCCACGTCGAGGATCATCCCGGTGCAGCGCATCCCGGCTTTGATCAGCACCTTTTGCGATGCCAGGTGATTCTCCCTGACGGTGGCGGAAATCTCGGTCATGCCGAGCTGCCGAAAGCCAAAATCGACAGCCCACCGGGCAAACTCCGTGGCCAGCCCTTTTCCCCACGCCACCGTGCTGAAGCGATAGCCCAAATTAATGAAATCCTGCTGATTCACCTGGCGCACCGTCAGGCCGCCAAAGCCAATCACCTCGTCACTGCCTGTCAGCGTCAGCGCCCAGTTACCAAAGCCAAATTGCTGCCAGTGTGCCAGCCACTTATCCAGCACCTCATCGGCAACCTGTTGGCTGGAAAACGGGCCGGCGGGATTGAACAGGTTGGTCGCCGGATCGCCATAGATAGCAAACAGGGCCTGGGCATCTGCGGAGGTGACCGGGCGAAGCGTCAGTCGTGGGCTGCTGTGCATAATCGTTCGCAAGTAAGGGATTGATTGCAAGACGTTATCACGCAAGATCCGCCGCTGAAAAATGAATTTTCAGCAAAATGTTAACTTAGGGCTGTCTGTCATCTCCGCTCCACCAATCTGTCATCTGGCTGTGCCAGAGTAGTCTCTGCTGAAGTTAACCCGATGCAGGGCAGTTGTGCTTTTTGTGCGCGCTGCACTCATCCAGATATCCGACCAGATGAGGCTTTATGACCGTCATTGAATTGCATCAGCCTAAGTTAGCCGACACCTTTATCGATGAGAGCGTCACGCTGCGTGAAGTGGAGATTGGGCGCAGCTGTGAAATCCTCGCCCATAGCCACCTGGAGTATGCCAGCCTCGGCGATTACAGCTATCTTGGCCCGTATTGCACGGTGGCTGACAGCGAGATCGGCAAATTCACCGCCATCGCCTCTAACGTCCGCTTAGGGGCACCCAACCATCCGATCGATCGGCCTTCACAGCATCGCTTTACCTACTGCGCGGAATATTACAGCGCCACCGCCGAGCGTGACCGTGACTTTTTCGCCGCCCGACGGGCGGACAAGGTGGTGATTGGCCACGATGTGTGGATCGGCCATGCGGTGACGGTATTGCCCGGGGTGACGGTGGGGGTTGGCGCGGTGCTTGCCGCGGGTGCGGTGGTGACCAAAGATGTCGCGCCCTACACCATTGTCGGCGGCGTGCCGGCCAGAGTGATCAAAGCGCGCTTTTCGCCCGAGGTGGCGGAACGGCTGGCGCGGATTGCCTGGTGGGACTGGCCGATGAGCGAGATCATGGCGCATCTGGCCGATTTTAAAGCCACCGACATCAACGCGTTTTGTGACCGTTGGGATCCGCTTTCCCGTTAGCGCTTACGGCTTTGACGATTTTCTGACGATCTGCCTGCGGGTAAACAGGCGGGTCATCAGGATGGCAAACAGCGCAAATGCGCCGCCCATGGCGGTGGCTTCCAGCCGGTGAGTGGCAACCGCATCGGTCTGCGTCACGCCCAGGCTTGAAATCATAAAGATCACCATCAGCGTTACAAAGAAGGTAAAGACGAAATAGGATTTGGAAATCAGTGAATAGGAGAAGGTGAAGGCGATATAGCCGCATAGGATAAAGCTGCACACCAGGAACAACGGGCTGTGCCAATAGCGCACCAGGGTTGCGGCCAGAATGCTGGCCATCAGCGTGCCCAACACCCTGGCCTGAACGCGGGAAAAGGTATCCTTGTAGTTATTCCGCAGGCAGAACAGCAGCGTCATGCCCGCCCAGTAACCGTTCTTCATCTGGAAAATTTCCACCGTACTCAGCGCCAGGCACATGGTGAGCAGGGCATAAAACACCGACCATTGCAGATGGATTTTGTGTTTGTATTTTCTCAGCGTGACGCGGAAGAACATCAGCCAGGAGCGCGGACTGATGTCCTGTAAATGGAAGGGAAAGCGGCGGAACACCAGATAGAGAAAGGCCATTTGCAACAGGCCGCCTGCGCCGGTTAACGCCGCGCGCTCGGCGGCGTATGCCATGTTGCCGGCATAATAGCCGGAGACCAGATAGGCAATCGACCACTGCAACAGCATCCACCAGGCGCTGCTGTCGATATTCGCCATCGCGACATAGACACCGGCATACAGCATCGCCACGGCGATATACAGCGGCATCACGTTGCCGGTCAGACAGCCGAGCCAGGAAGAGAAGGCGAGGCCAAGGCTGGTGGTCAGCAACAGTGAAAACGACGATCCTTCCCAGGTTTTGTTGGCACCGAAGGCTAAGGTCAGCGCACCGCTGGCCATGATGCTGGCTGCAGGCACCTGCTGAAACAGGAAGCCGACCAGAAAAATTACCCCAATGGCGGGCAGGCAGCACAGGCCAAGCAGCATATCGTGTTTTAAAACGGCGGAAAGACGCATCGGGATTCGGGCTCTCTGGGCTGACAATAAGGTTAACGAAACGTTGAAGCTTAGCAGCCCACCGCCGGCAGATCATCACCGGCGCCGCTGACCTTTGCTTATTGCAAAAAATGAGCCTGCTCAGTAGGCTAACGTTCCGGGTGATGGGTCAACAATGAGAGAGTTATGCTTAAGACGTTAGTGGCAATTGCAGTGGGCGGTTCCGCAGGCAGTATCCTGCGATGGTTGCTGTCGGTGCGTCTGAACGCGATTTTTCCGTCCCTTCCGCCGGGAACGCTGACGGTCAATCTGGTGGGCGGTTTTATCATCGGCGGGGCAATGGCCTACTTCTTGCGTAATCCTGAACTCGATCCGGCGTGGAAATTGCTGATTATTACCGGGTTTTGCGGGGGGTTAACCACGTTCTCCACCTTCTCGATGGAGATCGTCGGATTGATGCAGTCCGGCAATTATCTGTGGGCGATGATTTCGGTCTTCACCCACGTCATTGGCTCATTGCTGATGACCTTTGCCGGCTTCTGGCTGATTTCTCTGCTGTTCTGACCCGCAACTTACTGACCGGGCGGCAACGCGCTGCTGCTGCCCGCGATCCTCAGGCCGGTTCTTCGTCGCTTTTCATTGCCAACGCGCTGGCGCTGGCGGCATCAAACAACGACAGGCTTTCAATCTGATCAAGCATGATCACTTTACGGAACGCCATCGCGGATTTAGGTTCTGAATCCAGCGTGATCCCATGCTCGTCATACCATTTGCTGTAGTTGTGCTCGATGCACAGGCTGAGGGTTTTGCCATCGCGATAGCCGCTGAGCATCGGGATCAGCACGATATTGGCGGTGGTGGCATTGTCATAGGTGGCGGTGTGGATCATGCCGATATAGATGCGGCGGGATTTCAGCGTTACCCAGGCCAGCTCACCTTCTTCCATGCACTGGAACATTAGCCCTTCAACACCGTTCGAACGCGACAGTTTCTTATAGAGTTTTTTACGGCCCGAGCTGTTCAGTTTGGCACTGCCAGACCAGCTGGAGCGATACAGACAGAACGCCACGGCAAAGGCCAGCATGATCACCACCGGTGCCTGAATACCCAGGAAGCTCCAGGTCATAAACTCGACCTGCCAGTGATGGTGTAAGCCTTCATTCAGCTGCGGTAAGGCGTTGAGCCCGGCGGAAACAATCAGCAGGATTAGCCAGATAATTCCGGTAGCGATCACCCCTTGCAGCACGAAAATACAGCCGTAAAGGGCCACCAGGAAGTAAACATCCCAGCCGAAAGAGCGTTTTACCTTAAACCGGGTGGAGAGGTCGCGACTGGTGTACCAGTAGCCGCACACCATCAGCACCATAAATATTGCCGTTCCCATGTTAAGCCCTCTTCAGCGCGTTGACGTGCCGGGCAAAATCCTCACGCACATCCGGGCTGAAGATATTCACGGTTGCGCTGCCATCCTCATCAATCAGGATGCGCTCACCTTCTTCAATGGATTCTTCAATATCTTGCTGGCTCATGACTTGCAGCAGCAATTCGGGGCTGGAAAACAGGGAACATAAAAACCTGAACATGACGATCCTTTCTTAAGAATAAGCACTAAGCCTGGTCGGCAAACCGACGTCTCTCCATAAGATTAGTATGAAATGCAACAATTAGACCTGATGTGCCGTCCCTGGCACGCATTATCAGCTACCGGTTTGCGGCGCCGGATCGTCCTGCAGGTGTTTTTTGAAGTGGACTTCAATCTGTTCCAGCGTTTTGCCCTGGGTTTCCGGCGCAAAAATCAGCGCGAAAATCCCGCCCGCGACGCCAATCACCGCAAAGGCAAAGAAGCAGGTGGTCAGACCGAAGGCTTCCAGCAGGATTGGGAACATAAAGGCGATGGAGAAGTTGGTCATCTGCATGGCAAATACCGAGATGCCGTTGGCCATACCACGGATGCGCATCGGGAAAATTTCCGACAGCAGCAGCCAGGTCACCGGAGAGAGCGCGCCCTGCTGGAAGCTGAGGAAAATCAACATGCCGCCCAGCACCAGGTAACTGCGCAGCACGTCAGGCTGCCCGTGCACCGTTTCCGGCATCAGCCAGGTCACCAGACCGATCGCCAGCAGTGAGCAGGTGCAGCCGATCTGACCCACCAGCAGCAGCGGACGGCGGCCAAAGCGGCTCAGTAACATGATGCCGACAAAGGTCATGATCACCGAAATCACGCCGTTGGCGATGGTTGCCAGCAGCGAGGCATTGGTACCGAGGCCGGTCGCCTGCAGCATCGTCGGCGCATAAAACATGATGGTGTTAACGCCGGATAGCTGTTGCAGCATCGCAATACCGATCCCCAGCGCCACCAGCCGCTTCATCCATACCGAGATGGTTTTCTGACGGCGGGCATTTTTCTGGCTTTTCGAATCCATCGATTTGCGGATTTCGCTCATCTCTTTTTCGACTCTGCCAGAATGGCGGGTGCGCTCCAGCACGTCACGCGCTTCGCGGTAGCGGCCATGCATCGCATACCAACGCGGCGTATCCGGCAGGAACAGCATGCCGACCCACAGGATCACCGCCGGCACGCAGGCCACGCCGAGCATCCAGCGCCAGGTGGTTTCGCCGCCCCAGACTTCATTGATTGCCGCGTTGCTGGTGTAGGCAATCAGCTGACCGGAAACAATCATCAGTTCCTGCAGGGTGACAAACTGCCAGCGGCGGTTAGCCGGGACAATTTCCGCAATATAGATTGGCACGATAGCCGCTGCGCCACCGACCGCCAGGCCGAGGATAAAGCGGAACAGGATCATCAGCACCACGTTCGGTGCCAGCGCACAGCCCAGCGAGCCGCACATAAAGATCACCGCCATCACCAGAATGACCTTTTTGCGGCCAAACCGATCGGCCACGCGGCCGGCACAGATCGCCCCAATCGCCGATCCGAGGATCAGGAAGCTGGTGACCATCCCGGTGGTCAGTGAGGTCAGATGCAGGTCGTGCTTCATAAACAGCAAAGCACCGGCAATCACGCCGGTATCGTAGCCAAAAAGCAGGCCGCCCAGCGTGGCAATAAACGCAATTACTTTTACCAGCGGTTCGGTCGGCTGCGGTGCTTTTGCCGCCGTCGTCCCACTGTTTGATGAGTCAGTCACAAGTCACTCCCTGGAAAAACGTTATTATTCTGTTTTTAGTAGTGTGATGCAGATCACACGACCCTTAAATTTAAGACAGATATGCGAATTTGCCAGCGAAATGACGATTTTTAATTTTTTGCGAGGTAATCAGGCGGGGCGGGAAGTGACAGACAGGCTACCGGGATAATGCCGGCAGCCTGATGCCTGCTAGGAAAGGCTTCGTGTCAGCCTTGAAGCGGGGGTAGTGGTATGCAGCCTGGGCTGGTGGTTGCCGGTCAGTGGCCGACAGCTTTCTTTGGTGATGCCACGCGCAACAACCGGCATTTCCTGTGGTGCCGCCACGGCGATGTCGCTGCCGTTGTACTCCTGCAACCACTTCAGGTATTCGCCCAACACCTGCGCAATATCCTCACCCGGCTGGGTGGTGCGGATGTAAAGCTGCGCGGATGTTTTGCTCTTGTCCTGAATATAAATCTCGTACTTTTTATTCCAGGCTTGTGTGTCGGGACGTTCACGCAGGGTGACGTCATTAAAGCGCAGATGCTGCCAGCGCGTCAGTCGCTCATAAAAATGATTTTTATCCATGACGGATTAACCTCTCCGTTTTTTCTCTGTGTGTGTAATCAAAAAAACGCCCTGGACAGAGGGCGGAATAACAGGGTTATTCGTGTAATTAGTAGAGGGAATGCGCCAAACCCGGCGGGATAGCCGGTTGGCAGCTTAAATCTAGTCGAAATCGGCCTGTTCGCCACCGCATGAAGAGATTTTAGGAAAATTACGCATTCAGAAGCAGGGACGCAGCGCGGCAAGCGTTTGATACAGCGGGTAATGCCGCCAGAAATATCCCAACAGTTCTGAATAAGAGTCAGCGAAATCCTGTTTACTCGTGACCAGAGGTGGTGGTAATTTCGGGGGCATATTATTTCAGGAGCAGGCCATGAAACAGTTAGTTATTGATATCTTAATGAAGATTGCAAAAATCGATGTAGACGCGAAGGAACTGACCGCGCAAGTCGAAGCCCAATCTCTGCTGATTGCTGCTCTGTTGCTGACTGCAGGTAAAGAAGGGGCCAATAACATTTCTGAAAACATCCAGAATGCGATTGTCACCGCCTCAAGTTCAGGTCAGGGTTTTATGCAGTCGGATGTTGATTTGCTGTTGACCCACGTTAACCGCCTGCTGGCCGTTACCCGCTACGTTGACGAGAAATCCGATACTGAAGAGCAAAGCTAAGCGCCTGTGCCTGGGACAATGCACCGGTGCATTCCCCCAGGCCGCATACGCGCGACGATTATTTCACCGCCCCTTCCGTCACGCCGCTGATAAACTTACGCTGGAACACCAGGAATACCGCCACCAGCGGTAAAATCACGATCATCGCGCCGGCCATCAGCACCGGAATGTTGATGGTGTTTTTGTTCTGGAAGAACATCATGCCGATCGGTAGCGTCCTCAGTTCATCCTTGTTGACCAGAATCAGCGGGATCAGGAATTCATTCCACGTCCAGATAAACAGCAGCAGCGCCAGAGTGGTCAGCGTCGGCACGATCGCCGGCACCAGGATCCCCCACAATATGCGCGTGCGTTTCGAGCCATCCATTACCGCTGCTTCCACCAGCTCTTTCGGCACCTGCTGGAAAGCGGTGGCAATCATCAGCGTGGTAAACGGCAGCGACAGCGCCACCTGCGGCAGGATCAGCGCCAGGTAGGTGTTGGTGAGTCCCATCCAGTGCAATTCGTGATACAGCGGGATAATAAAGGCTTCGCTGGGCAGCACCATGCCTAACGCCATCAGCGCCGCAAACACCGTTTTACCCGGAATACGCAGGAAGGCGAAACCAAACCCGGACAGAATGCCGACCAGGATACTGATAATCACCACCGGAAACACCACCAGCACTGAGTTAAGGAAATAGGTGCTGAAATGGCCTTCCCGCCAGGCGGAAACGTAGTTAGCAAAACTGAAGTGCGAGGGCAGGGCAAATACCCCGGCAAACAGCTCGCTTTGCGTTTTGAACGAGGTCATCAACGCCATCAGGAAAGGCAAAATGGTGACAATGGCGATCAGCCAGATAACCGCACGTGAAACAACAGGCGTAGCGCGCATCAGTGACGCTCCCGGATGGCAAAATGAATAATACTGTTGATCGCAAACACAATGATCATCCCGACGATGGCCACCGCCGAAGCGTAACCGTAGTGGCGTAAATCAAAGCCCTGTTGATACATATACAGGTTGGTCACCAGCGTGGAGGTGCCTGGTCCGCCATGGGTCATCACGTACACCAGGTCAAAGGCTTTCAGGCTGGAGATCACCGTCAGCAGCAGCGCGACGCGAATTTCAGGCCGCAGGCCAGGCAAGGTAATGCGCATAAACTTCTGCCGGCGCGACGAGCCATCCAGATCGGCGGCTTCCAGCAATGACGGATCCATACGTTGCAGGCCGGACATAAACAGCACCAGACAGAAGCCGAAGAAGTACCAGGTGGCGACAAAGCCGACCGCCGGTAACGCCCAGTCAAAATCCCCCAGCCAGGACAGCGCCAGCTGCGGCAATCCAATCGCGCGGAAGAAGTGATCGATCGGCCCAAAGGCCGGGTTATATAACCAGCGCCAGACCACGCCGAGCACCGCCATCGGCATGATATAAGGCAGGAAGAACAGAATACGCAGCAGGCTGCGCTCTTTGTTATTGCGGGTATCGTTGAGGAAGCTGCACAACACCAGGCCAATACAGAGCGGGAACAGCGTGTAGAACAGCATCAGTACGGCGTTATTTTTGATTGCCACCCAGAACACCGGATCGCTAAACATCTGGATAAAGTTATTCAGCCCGATAAAAATCGGCCGGGTCGCACCGTCCCACGAGGTAAAGCTGACGCCGACCGAGACCAGCAAAGGGAACAGCAAAAATAGCGAATAGATAAGCATTGAGGGCAAAATATACAGCGCATTTTGCAGTCGTGACTTATTAAGCATAACGGTGTTCTCGCGCGTCAAACTGAATAACGGCCCGGCCTGTCTCAGCGCCGGGCAGAGGGATTACTTTTTCAGGCTGGAGAGGTACTGCTGGTAATTGGTATCCAGTTTGTCGGTCATCTGTTGCGGCGTAAGCTTGTCGGCCAGCAGCAGCTGCACATTTTCATTCAGCGCATTGCCCATGGTCGGTGTTGCCCAGTCCACGTAGTGGCCAAGGCCATCGTGGCCGTTAACCGTGGTCCAGACGTTATACACATCGGCCAGCAACGGGTTGTCCGCCGGAAGTTTGGCATCCTTGTTGGCGCTGGCGGGCAGGAAGCCGGCCTTCAGCCATTTTTCAGCCATCTTGTCGGAAACGATGTAATCAATGTATTTGGCCGCCGCATCCTGCTGTTCTTTGGTTTTCGCCGTCAGGGTGATGGAGAACGGCAAATCGGTTCCGCCGACCATCAGCGGTTTGCTGACGCCGTCAAACTGCGGGAAGGCAGCGAAGTGAATATCTTTATTATCTTTGAACTGCCCCATGTACCAGGTGCCGCTGACAAAGAATGCGGCCTGCCCACTCTGGAACAGCGTGGCCGCATCGTCTTTACCAATGCCCTGGAAGCCCGGGAAGAAGTAGCCTTTCTTATTCCACTCCTGCATCAGTGCGGCAGCTTTCTGCAGTTTCGCATCTTTAAAGGTGCCACCGACGTCGTAAATCAGGTCATCCATCGCTTTGCGATCGCTGCTGCTGATCTGATCCTGCCACAGCGTGGTCAGCATCTGCTGGCCGGCAGAGCCGTCGAGGATGCCTAACATCAGTGGCGCCGTGCCCTGTTCTTTCAGCTTCGCCATCGCGGCTTCAAACTCAGCCATGGTTTTCGGCACGGCAATCCCGGCCTTATCCAGCAGCTGCTTGTTGTAATAGAGCCCGACCATTTCACCGAGGCTGGCAACGCCATACAGACTTCCGCTACCGAACTGCTGGCTATCAGACCAGCGGTTGCGCTTCAGCATCGAATCCGGGAAGCGTGTGGTCCAGCCATACTGTTTGGCGTAGCCGTCCAGCGGGATCAGCAGCTTCTCTTTCACCAGCGCACCCATATCACCGCCGCCCTGATTCACCTGGGCAACCTGCGGGCCGTCACCGGAGTTCAGCGACAGTTTCAGCGGGATGCGGGTATCGTCAAAGGAGTGAACGGAACGGTCAATGCTGACGCCCGGATTCTGCGCGGTAAACTCTTTGATCGCTTCATCGATGGCCGAGGTCTGAGACGGATAGTTATAGATATCCCACTCGGACAGCTTGGTGTCCGCCTGCGCGGGCAGCTGGAACAGTGCGGTAAGTAAGCCAACCGCCAGCAACGACAGCGCCGGGCGGGCAGTGACAGTGCGGGAAGAACGGGTAACCCTGGAAGCAGTGAACATGGATCTGTTTCTCCAACATCAAGAGAGCATCCTTTCATGATGGCAACCGACTTTCCCGCTGGTTGCATGAGGGCGTTTATAGATGATCACGTAGCCTTAGTTCATACTTACTTTAATGATTAAATAAAGTCAAACATCCCCACCTCCGCATTGCTGAAAGGTGATGCAGAGCAGAAAAACTGATAATTTTTCATTTCTCAGGGTGAAAAACTGCAGAATCGCGCTTTTCCTGCTTAAACGCCGGGTTGCCTGGTTCGATCAGGTGTTCTGTCTGGTGGGCGTTGGGGTGAGCTAATCCACTGAATGGTCATATGAAAATAGTATGTCGTCAGGGGCTATATTATCAGGGAAGGGCACCGCGCCTGCATTATGGCGCGATTTTGCCGTCAGATTGCCGTCTGCGGGGGTTCTTACGCCAGACTAAAGTTCAAGACTGTGATCGACTGCATAATCTCAGCAGCTCAGGTGCGGCACAGGGGTATTATTTTTTCTTGAAAACAAAGTCGGCTTTATTTAAGTTGGTGATCTCTTCTTCACCGACTGTATGAGCGTGGACGATGACTTTGCTTGAAGGAAAGATCCGCCCGGCAACCGCCGATGATACCGACGCCCTTTATGAGATCTGCCTAAAAACCGCGGATGCAGGCAAAGATGCCAGCGATCTGTATGCCGATCCTCATTATCCGGGCACCCGCTTTGCCGTGCCCTATGCGCTGTTTGCCCCTGATTTCGCCTTTGTTCTGGAGAAAGCAGGCAAGGTGATCGGCTATGTGGTGGCAACGCCCGATACCGTGGCGTTTGAGCAGCAGTTGCTGAAAGAGTGGTGGCCACTGCAGGTGGAACGCTTTGCCGACCGTCAGCCGGTTAAACCGCTGGACAGTAAAATCCTCGACGCGGTTCGCCAGCCTGAAACCGCCTCTGAGACGCTGACCCGCCGCTATCCCGCGCATCTGCATATCAATATTTTGCCAGAAGGCCAGCGCGGCGGCTGGGGGAAACGGCTGATTGAACATGAACTTGCCGCATTAAAAGCCGCAGGTGTCAGCGGCGTTTATCTCGGTATTAGTCTGCAAAATGAAGCGGTTGCCTGTTTCTATCAGCAACTCGGTTTTCAGCCGCTCTTCCGCAGCAATGCCATTTATATGGGCCAGGATCTGAACTGAGGACGCTATGGCTACTCTGCACTTAAAAAACGTCAAAAAGTCTTACGAGCACGTCAATGTGATCCACGGCATCGATCTGAAAATCGATAACGGGGAATTTATCGTGTTCGTGGGTCCATCCGGCTGCGGCAAGTCCACGCTGCTGCGGATGATCGCCGGACTGGAAGAGATCAGCAGCGGCGAACTGTTTATCGATGAACAGGATATGACCCACCAGTCGGCTACCGAACGCGGCATTGCGATGGTCTTCCAGTCATACGCGCTCTATCCCAATATGACGGTCAAAGGCAATCTGGCCTATCCGCTGGAAGTCGCCAAGCGGCCGAAGGCGGAAATTGCCGAACAGATTGCGATCACCGCCGAAAAACTGCACCTGACCGAACTGCTGGATCGCCATCCGCGCGCGCTTTCAGGCGGCCAGCGCCAGCGTGTGGCGATTGGCCGGGCGATCATTCGTCAGCCACGAATTTTCCTGTTTGATGAGCCGCTCTCCAACCTTGATGCCGAGCTGCGCTTACAGATGCGTATCGAGATTGCCAAACTGCATGAATCGCTGGGTAACACCATGATTTATGTCACCCATGATCAGCTGGAGGCGATGACGCTGGCGGATCGCATCGTGGTGCTGCGGCAGGGCAAAATTGAGCAGGTTGGCGCGCCGCTGGATCTCTACCACGACCCGGACAACCTGTTTGTCGCCGGATTTATCGGCTCCCCGAAAATGAACTTCGTCAGCGCCCGCGTGCTGTCTGTCGAAGCGGGTAAGGTGCGGCTGGCGGTACCGGAGCTGAAGCTGACGTCGATTGAATTGCCGGTGCACGCGGCGCTGGAGGAAGGGCAGAAGGTGACGCTGGGCATCCGACCTGAGCATTTCGTCAGCGCCGAACAGGATAACCGTGACTGGTCATTCCCCGGTACGCTGTCATTTGCCGAGCGGCTTGGCCACACCAACTATCTCTACCTGGATATTGGCCGCGAGAGTTTGCTGGTGATTGAAGCGCGGAAAATGGAGGAGGTTGAGTTGGGAGAAGAGGTGCAGCTGGCGCTTAACCCGCAGCACTGTTTGCTGTTCGATGAGCAGGGCATGCGCATCCGCTAGATTTCAGCCTGGCGTCGGTTAATCCCGCCGCCAGAACCTGCCCGAACCCCGTTACCCTTCTTCATCTGCCTGCGCCGACAGCACGTCAATCAGCCGGTTTACGGTGAATCCTGCTGCGCCCAGAGCCCACATGCGGCTGGATTCGGTGAGGAACTGCAGCGGCGTCAGCTGCGGTGTCAGCTTCAGGCGATACTCCTGGAAACTCTGGCTGATTTGATCGAGTAAAATGCGCGAAGCCATTTGTGGCTCCATCGCCAGATAGATCACATCGGGATCGTAGGCCACGGCCAGGTTTGCCAGCGACAGGCCGAGATGCTGTCCGGCCGTCGCCAGCGTTTGCAGCGCCAGCGGCGACGGGTGTTTATCCAGGGCCAGAAGATTGGCCGGCACCGCTTCACCGGCCTGCTGCAGGGTCTTCAGAATGGCTTTGGACGAGGCGATCTCTTCCAGCGTGCACTTTGAGCCATCGTTCAGCAGTGCATTGCCAATCTCGCCTGCGGTGCCGGTGCGGCCGCGATACAGCGCCCGATCCAGAATAATCCCGGCGCCAATCCCTTTACCGTAGGTAGCGATAATCGCCGTCTGCGCTGCGCCAAGCTGACCAAAGACCAGCGTGGCGAGGGCCAGCGCATTGGCATCGTTCTCGATATACACCGGAATGGCAAAGCGCTCTTCCAGCAATGAGGCAATCGCCACGTGAGTCCAGTCCAGCACCGTCGAACGGATGCAGTGGCCGCTGACCGGATCGACCAGCCCCGCCAGCGCCAGACCAATCGCCGCCACGCGCTTGTCCTCAACGGTTTTGAGGAACTTTGCCAGCGCATCACTGAGCTGCTTGGGCGTCAGCTCGCCTGAGGGCATCTGCTGCTCGCCAATCAGGTTGCCGGTCAGATCGGTCAGCACAATCAGGTTACGTTCCGCATTGAGCTGGATGCCGACCACCGTGGCGTAATCCGGATTCAGGCCGAGCAGGGTTTTGGGTCTGCCCATCGAGACGCGGCGCAGCCCTTTTTCAATGATGATCCCCCGGCTCAGCAGGCGGTTTGCCGCCTGGGACACGGTCGACATGCTCAGCCCGCTGCGGACTTTCAGATCGGACTGGCTGATCGGGGAGTTCTCAACAATCAGCCGCAAAATGCGGGAGGTAACGTTCGGTGCGATCATAAAAGGTGCGGGTCTCAAAAAGTAAGTGGCTGGCTGTCAGCGGTTGACCGGCTCAACAGAGGCTGGCCAGACGCAAAGCACCTGACAGTGCATCTTCCTGTGCAGGCACAATCTTATTGCGCGTGGCTTCAGCCAGCCAGGGGAGAAGCGGGGCGGCCATTCCGCCCATCAGCGCCAGCGGGCCGTGGCTGGCATGCGCCAGCGCATCCAGCATCACCGTCACTTCTGCGGCGCTTTCGGCGATCAGCGCAGCGGCAAGTTCATCACCCTGCTGAGCGGCGGCAAACACCCAGGGCGAGAAATGTCCCCAGTCGCCGGGCGTGGCGTGCCGGGTCCAGCTGAGCAGCGCATCCGGTGAGTGCGAAAAATGGCGCATCACGGCCTCAGTCAGCGGAGTGACGGCAATAATGCCATCATGAGCCTGTAAGGCTTTTCGCAGCGCGCGCTGGCCCAGCAATGCGCCAGAGCCGTGATCGGCAAGCGCAAATCCCCAGCCGCCGACCCGGTGAAAACGCGTGCCGTCCCAGGCCGCGCCCTGGCTGCCGGTACCGGCAATCAGCACCGCGCCCGGTTGCCCCTGATGGGCGCCCGCGCAGGCGATATCGACGTCAGAGAATAACGAAAGTCGGGCGAAAGAAGACGGATGTTGCTGCAAACGCTGGTCGACCGACGGCACATTCGCCCCTGCCAGTCCCCATACCGCGTGGGTGTTTTTACGCGCCGATAAAGGCAGGTCAGCGGCGATAAAGGTCTGTTCGATCAGCGTGTTGACGCGGTCCAGCGCGCCGGTGAAATCAGAATAGACGTTGGCCGATCCGCCGGTGCACTCCGCGAGGATCCTGCCGTCAGGCGTCGTGAGTCTGGTCCGGCAATGCGTGCCGCCGCCATCTACTCCGATCAAAAATTCTGATTGCATGATCCTCCCGTGACCGGCGTTGACCCACAGTGTGGCGAAAAACTACTGGCTATTTTGCTCGAAACGATAAAATAAAAAAACTTAAATCGCAATAACAAATAAATATGGATGGGTTTGTTAATATTATAATGATTTAAATCAAGTGTTTAATAAAAAATGCGTTTTTTGTTTGAGCTTTCATTGTTGACATTAGTTTTTCTGTCGTACTAAGTTGGTGTCCAACAATTGCGCGATTCCGGATGCCGATCACACCGCATCAGGGACGCTTTTCTTTTTCCGTGACCAAGATGGGCAGGGGTCAATATGAAAGTAGCGATCATCGGACTGGGCTTTCGGCTGTCGAACGTAGTAAATGAGTTCAACAAAGCTGACCCGGATTTCAGTATTGTCGGGTATGTCGATCCGGCACCTGCGGGCATACCTAACCTTGAGAAGTTTGGTATTCCTGCCGGAAAAGCGTTTGCCACGCTGGACGAAATGCTGGCAGCAGGCGGGTTTGATCTGCTGATGGTCGGCTCACCTAACTATCTGCACCTTGAGCATATTGAAGCCGGACTGAAGGCCGGCAAGCGGGTGTTCACGGAAAAACCGGTGGTGATCAACGAAGCGCAGACCATGGCGCTGGCAAAACTGATCAGCCAGTACGGTCAGGAGAATATTCTGGTTGGGCTGGTGCTGCGCTACTCACCGCTTTACCACGATCTGTTGCAGGCCAAGGCGGAAAACCGGCTGGGTGAAATTACCTCTATCGAAGCCACCGAGCACATCAAGCCGTATCACGGGGCGTTCTTTATGCGCGACTGGCGTCGCTACGAGCGCTATGCCGGTCCCTACATTCTGGAAAAATGCTGCCACGACATCGATCTTTATCAGGGATTAATGGGAGAACGACCGGTGCGGGTTGCCAGCTTCGGTGGCCGCAAATCCTTCACCCCGGAACATGCACCGCAGGGCGCGATTACCGCCGATTCCGAGCTGTACCATATCAAGCCCAGCGGCTGGTCGAGCACCGAAGCGGTGTTCGAAAGTGATGCGGATATTGTTGATTATCAGACGGCGATTGTGGAGTACGCCGGCGGTGCCACCATGGCATTTCACGCCAACCTCAACGTGCCGGATGAGTTCCGCCGTTTCTGCGTGATGGGCACCGATGGCATGGCCGAAGGTGACTTTGTACGCAACTACTTCCGCGTCCATGACGCGCGCACCGGCGAGAAAACCGTTGCAACAGAGTATGAAGGCAATGCTTACGATGGCCATTACGGCGCGGATGCGTTGATGGCTGCGGAGATTGTGAAGCACATTAAAACCGGTTCGCTGCTGAAGGTGTCGGTGATTGATGCGCTGGAGGCGGGACTGACGGCGATAAAAATCGATGAGGCGCGTAAGTCGCGGACGGTTATCGATCTGACGGACTGCTGGAACACCTTTGACGCCAATTTGGGTCGCTAATTAACTCCCTTCCTGACACTGTCAGCCTGGCATTTCCCCCGCAGGCTGGCCTTCTGATGGCACGCTGACTGACTGCTTGACCGCCGAACCCGACGGTCATTTTTCTCCGTTGACGCGGGTAATCGTCGTCCCTTCATTGCGGTGGACCTCACCACACAGCAACACCGCATCCGGCCGACGCTGGTGAATACGGCCGGCCATCTGTTCACAGGCGACCTGCGTGGGGAAAATGTGCTCAGAAACCGGCAATGCATCACAGGCATCATGGCCACAGGCGCTGACCAGTAAAACGAAGCCAATTAACATAGCTCACTCCTTTGATGAATCAGACCCAATGTTCAGTATAGTCCAGCAGCGAGACGGCTGTGGTATCACCCTGTGTGCTGAGGTGATATAAAAAAGGGCAACCATGCGTAATCCTTTCAGGGAGATTTCTGATGCAATTCACCGGTCTTTCCGCTTTCCCCATCACACCCGCCAGTGAACAGGGTGTGGTTGATGTTGTTGCACTGGAAAAGGTTCTGCTGCGCCTGAAGCAGGCGAAGGTCAATTCCGTTGGCCTGCTCGGCAGCACCGGGCTGTATGCGTTTCTGCGGCGGGAAGAGAAGCGCCGCGCGATTGAAGCCGCCGTTGACTGCCTGCAAGGCGAGATCCCGATTATCGTCAGCGCCGGTGCGCTGCGCACGGATGACGCCATCCAGCTGGCTGAGGATGCACAGGCGGCGGGCGCAGATGGGATCCTGCTGGCGCCGGTGTCCTATACGCCGCTGACGGAAGAGGAAGTGTTCCAGCACTACGCGGCGGTGGCCCAGAGCACATCGCTGCCGATCTGCATCTATAACAATCCGGGCACCACGCACTTCACCTTTACACCGACCCTGCTGGCTCGCCTGGGCACGCTGCCGACGGTGAAAGCGCTGAAGCAGCCGTCATCCGACAAAACCGATAAGGATCTGGTGGCCGATCTGCGTGGACGCTTCGCGGACGATTTTGCCCTTGGCTTTAGCGTCGACTGGCATGCGCCAGAAGCCCTGTACGCCGGTGGCGACGTCTGGTTCAGCGTGTTGGGCGGATTGCTGCCAAAACAGGCGATGGCGCTGACTGAGGCCGCATTACGCAAGGATGGCGAACAGCTGGCCCAGCTCAACGCTGAACTTCAGCCAATGTGGACCTTATTCAAGACCCTCACCAGCCTGCGCGTGATGGTCAGCGCGGCGGAAATTCTGGGGATTTGTCAGCCGGTATTGCCACGTCCGCTACTGCCGCTGCGGCCTGAGGATTATAAAAAAGTGGAAATGGTGCTGCGGGATTTACAACTGGACTAGCCAATGAAAAAGGCCTTCCCGTGAGGAAAGGCCTCTGCAATCCGCATTACGCATCCTGCCAGTCAGTGCTGATAACGCGAATTAATGCGCCATGGTGCCGGTTGTGGTCGTGGTGGTGCCGGTGTTGGAGCCATCGCTACCACCACCGCCGCCGCCCATAGTCGCCAGGGCAACACCTAACAGCGCAGCGACAGCACCGATACCCACAGCATTTGAGTTGCCGTCAGACATCGCAGTGGCTTCACTTCCTGCTGCTGCTCCGGTAGTCGGTGCGGCATAGACGCTGGCGCTGGTAGCCAGAGTCAAAATCAGAGCAAGCGTCGTTATTTTTTTCATTTTTATCGTTCCTCAGGAAGGGGTAACCAGACAACGCTTGAGAGCATAATTTCAAAGTTCAGGATTGAATAGTGGCCGCCCGGGAGGGAATTATTGTTATTCTGATTAAGGTGTTACCGGTTTAGCGCCAGTAATTACCACAGTAAAAATGACCGATTAGGGTTGCTTGACTGGCGGAAGGGCTGTCGGGATTGAGAGCGAGGTGATTAAAGCCAGATTATCCTTAAAACGGTCGGGAATTTATCTCATAGGACAAATTGCTCATGCTGGCCATAAATATGAGCCAATCTGCGCTGTAGTTTACCCTGCGTTTTAAGAATAAATACCGGCGCCTTTTTTTCGATTTTTCTCCCTAAAGCAAATTTCTCGGGAGCGAATTGAGTGTGAGGCTATATTGATATCTGTTGCGAAATATAAATGATTACCCCGAAATACGGCGGCATTTATGCGATTAATCCTGGTTTTAACCCAGGGCTGAAAGGTTTTAAGAAATTGTTAAGTGTCTTGTGGCTTACTGGGCGTAATCATTTTTGCCAGGGGCTCAACTATGTTGTTATCTGCGTTTTCCTATATCAAAGATAAAACCGGGTATTTACAGGAATTCATCTCCGATCCACGGAAAACAGGCACTATCGCTCCTTCCTCTTTGTCTCTGTGCAAAACCATGTCTGATGCCGTCGACTGGAACCAGTGTCAGCGTATTGCTGAGCTGGGGGCCGGTGACGGCGTGGTCACCCGCCATCTGCTGACGCGCATGCGGCCCGATGCCGAGCTGCTGGCCTTCGAGACCAACAGCCGCTTCCATCCCAAGCTGGCCACCATTGACGATCCCCGCCTGCGGGTCACCGGCGCATCCGCTGAAACCCTGAGCGGTGAATACGACGCGATCTTCTCAGGCTTGCCGTTGCTGTCGCTGCCGAAAGAGGTCCGTCACGGCATTCTGGAGCGCGCCGCGTCGCTGCTGAGCCCGCAGGGCGTCTTTGTGCAGTTCCAGTACACCTCGCTCTCTGAGCCGCTGCTATCCGAATACTTTGCGTGGAACCGCAGCCGCGTGCTGTGCAATCTGCCGCCAGCATGGGTGTATCGCTGCCATTCGCTGGATAATTTACCGCAGGAGAATGCGGGAGTTAGCACACCCTGATGAAGGGAATGTGACTTAGAGATGGCAATCTCCGTATGGTCTGCCAGGCTTAACCTTTACCCACAACAGGAGGAAATAATGAGTATTGAAAGTGACCTACCCACCTCAAGTGATGAAGAAGTCTGTACTATCATTGGCAAAGCAGTGGTTGACCTGAGTATCACCGGGCAACCTGTCAATAAGGCTACGCTGGCACACAAGCTGTTGGCGATGGCAGATCAGGATGGCGATGAAGAACGCATTTTACTGTACTGGATTGCCCGGAAGGCAATCAACCAGCCACACAGGTTTGCTGCTGCAGCCTTCTAATCTCGCGTGGCATACCGGCACATTGTCGGAAAGACGGCCGCTCCTCACAGAGTGGCCGTTTTTATTGCGCTCAGGTAATGCGGCGCACGAAGGGGATCAGTCTGATCAGCCAGACAATCAGTGCAGAGATGGCAAAGCAGGCGATCGCCACCAGCGGAATGGTCAGAATCGAATAGTAGCCTTCGAAATTAAGCTGCAGCAGGTTCAGCAGCACTTCCAGCACCATTGCATGCACAAAGAAGATGCCGAGGCTGAGATTGGACAGCGCGCGGATCACCCCAATAGCCGATTTGCCGAAGCGTAACGGGGCATTCAGCAGCATAAAGAAGAACGACAGGGACACCACAACCATGGTTGGCGCGGCGTAAAACAGGAAGATTTGGTTAGGCTTGAAGGTACTGATCGACAGGGAGTAAGTCATGACCGCCGTTAACACCACGGACAGAATAAAAATAACGCCCGCAATGATCACCTTCGGATTTATTTTAAAGCGGCGAACCACCCCACCGAGAATATAAAACCCGGACAAATACACCACCATATCGATATTACTCGGATCCGGCAGCGGACGGTTTTCCAGTAAATTGGCCTTCACGTTATCAAATAACATATACACCGAGGCCAGCACAAACCAGATGGTCAGCGTGTAGTTAACCCGCTGCTGGCTGCCATAGGTGATAAAGGTATTCAGCAGTGGCGTCACCAGATACAGCAGGATCATGGTGTAGATAAACCACATATGCGGCCACGCCGGGGTACTCAGCAGCTCCAGCACGCTGACCGACGAGTGGTTCATTTTCACCTGTTGCCCGTAGACAATATAAATCACCGACCAGGCAATCAGCGGGATCACTAAATCCAGCACGCGGGTTTTCAGCGTACTGAGTAGCGACTCATTTTTATTGAGGGAAACATAACCGGCGACCAGCAGGAACAGCGGAAATGCGATGCGCCCAAGCGCTTCATACATTACCGAGACCGACCAGGCCAGATGGAAATAGCTAAAAGGGATAGCAGCCGTATGCAACAAAATAACTAAAAACGTTGCCACAAGTGTGAGCAGCTTTATATTAATCGTTTTCAATGCCAGGTTCCTTGTCATAAAGCACACTCTGCCGGAAAGGAACAGACTGTCGCCACCTGGCTAAAGGTATCATATTTCGCTGTTGCCGATGTAGCTTCTGCTAAGAAAAAGGCCGGGCGCTTTCAGCTCGAATGGCGCGTTGCGTCTACCGTCAGCGTGGCGGGACAGGCCTGCTGAGGCTGAACAACGCGGTATTCCGCTTTCCCCTGATGGATGTACATGCAGGCCCGGCCAGCGTCACCGCCATCCTGTTCCTGGGACAGCGTCAGGACCACTTGCTCAGCGGGCACAAAACAGGACCACAAGGTGCTAACGCCCAGCGTCACCACCAGTGAGATGACTTTCATTATTCCATTCATATCAGACAGCCAGAAAAAGTGAAAAGAAGGGTTCCGCTCTGGCAATCCCTCCGCAAAGGGTGTCAGAAAACATGACCCTCGCATCAGTGCCTGGCCGACTGCAAGCGTCGGCATGCAATATCGGACGAAGCCTGGGGGTAAGCCAGCAGAGTTTTCTTATTTTACCTGGTCTATATTCCACGGCTGTGATCTGGCGACGGTTAAGCAGTCCGTTTGGAGATAATTGAGTGAAAAGGGATTTATTTTTTCAGTTATCAGGGCGCGCCATAATTCAGGGCCAGTTCTTTTATCAAGTTTTCAACGCGCAGGATAATTTGGCTTAGGCGGAAAAAGGGCGGTTCGGTGGCGGTCGGGCGGCTTGGGAAAAAATTCACCACAGCGCGGGAAAGTTGTTAAAATTACTCTTTCGTCCTTTTTCATGGAAGCCAAGATGACTACTGAAATCTCCCATCCTGCCAGCAGCCCAAAGCAGGCCGCGTTACAACTGGTTATTGAACTGGTGCGTGCCGGTAAGCTGAGCCCAATGCAGGGCGATGCCGCCAATATGATCTCCATCTACGAGCAGTTTAAAGATCACTTTGAAGCGGATAAGCACAAGCACTCCACGGACTCGGCTATCTCCTGATAGCAAAAAGGCGGCCTGAGGCCGCCCTTTAACCCTATTTGCTGACCTGATCGTAATACAGCATGCTGTTACCAATACCCTGATTGGCTCCGGTAATATTACTGCGTAATCCCACCAGTTTTTGTCCCTGCAACGTCACCACGTAAGGCGAATTTTGCTGAACCTCGGTCTGCAACTGCTGATACAGCGCGTTGCGCGTCTTCACGTCGCTCTCTGCGGCGGCGGCCTTCGTCTCGGCACTCAGTTTGGGAATCGACCAACCGACGCGCCACGCCAGGGTTTTCGGCCCGTTTGGCACGTTATAGGCAAAGGTGCTGGCATTGGTGTTGGGATCGACGTAATCAGCGCCCCAGTAAATAAAGATCGACTGGAAGTTTCTGCTGCGCATCTTGGCCCACAGCTCCGCCTCGGCAACCGGCTTGATGGCGATCTGAATATCGGCCTTGGCGAAGCTGGCCTGTAAAGCCTGCGCCACATCGGTATACGGCGGTTGATTAACGATGGTCAGCGAGAATTGCGTGCCCGGCTTGATGCCGCCTTTGCTTAAAATCTCCTTCGCCTTAGCCAGATCGTACTTAAACGGCTGGTTCTCCAGCGCGCCGTCAAATCCCTGCGGTAAAAAGGCCTGATGCACCTGATACTGATCCTTCAGCAGCTCATGCGAAATGCTCTGGTAGTCAACCAGCCAGCGGGCGGCCTGCCACAGTGCCGGGTTGCCTAACGCCGGCTGCGCTTTATCCTGGGTGTTAAAGCCGAGGTAATAAATCAGGCTGGAAGGGAAGCTGGCAACCCGCACCGAAGAGACTTTCTTCAGCGCATCAAACTGATCGGCGCCCAGCTCGTAAGCGACGTCGGCATCACCTTGCTCCAGCAGCAGACGGCGTGAACCGGGATCGGAGACCCCTTTCAGGATCACCCGCTTCAGTTTTGGCTGAGGTTGGGCATTGGGGTTTTGCTCAAGCACCAGCGCCTGCTGCGGCACATAGGTTTTGATGGCGTAAGCCGCGCTGCCTGCCGAATGGGTTTTCAGCCAGCCGTTGCCGAAGTCATGATTGACCGCGTGCTGCTCCGCCAGTTTGCTGTCGACGATCGAGGCCACCGGCGCGCTCAACAGCCGCAAGGCCAAATCCCGACCGATGGCCGAGGTCCAGCGGATCTCCAGTTGGTTGTTGCCGTGGCGGGTGAACTGCGCGTCAATATTGTCGGCCGACCAGCCAAATTCATTGAGGATAAATGCCGGCGTTTTGTTGAGCTTCACGCCGCGCGTCAGCGAGTAGATCACATCGTCTACCGTCAGCGGATTGCCGCTGGCAAACTTCGCCCCCGACTTCAGCGTAAACAGCAGGCTATGTTCGCTACTTCCCGGCTGCCAGCTTGATGCCAGCTGCGGCACCAGCTTGCGCGGATCGGTACGGTCCGAATCAACCAGCTTTTGATAGACGTTCAGCAGGCTGCTGGTACTGACGGTTTCGAAGCTTTCGGCCGGATCAAAGCTGATGATACCGTCCAGCGGGATGGCGACAATCAGCGTATCGGCTGGGGTGGCAGCATGGGCAGCAGCCGTCAGACTTAACGCGCAGGCAAGGGCTACGGGCAACAATTTACGCATCAACAGGTCCTGTAAAATGAGTGATTTCAGGACTATAGAGGGAAAGCGCAGGAGGGAGAAATGCCAATTCCGGCAAGCGTAATCTGATTAACAGCATAGCCGGAAAGGCAGATTGGGGCCGACCTGCAGGCCGGCCCCTGAGGTTCAGCTGACGATGTAGCCACGTTCCATATGCACCGCGCGATCGCACATATGATCGATCACGTCCGGATCGTGACTGACCAGCACCATGGTCAGATGGTCCTGACGCTTCAGACTGTTAAGCAGGTTAAGGATTTCAGCCTGCACCGACATATCCAGCGCCGAGGTCGGCTCATCCAGCAACAGGATTTTCGGCTCCAGCAGCAGGGCACGCACGATCGCCACGCGCTGGCGCTGTCCGCCTGAAAGCTGGTGCGGATAGCGATCGGCCATCGCCGGATCCAATCCCACGTGACGGAAGCCGCGATCGATACGATCGTTGATGTCACTCTTCTTCAGCAACGCCAACGGCTCCGCCAGCGTGCGGCGCAGACGATGACGCGGATGCAGCGAGGCATAAGGATCCTGGAACACCATCTGCACATCCTGACGCAGCTGGCCGGTAAAGGATTTACCGGGCTTCACCTGATGCTGTGCCAGCGACATTTCGCCCTGCCAGTTGGGATTCAGTCCCGCCAGCACCCACAGCAGCGACGACTTACCGCAGCCGGACGGGCCGACCAGTCCGAAGCATTCACCGGCCTTCACCTGCAGGCTGACATCATGCACCACGGTGCGCTGCTCATAACCCTGTCGATGGGAAACGCTTAATTTGTTCAGTTCAATCATGTTCACGCCAGGCCTCCAGCGCAGCACGATCCAGTACCGGCAGTGCCTGGCCCTGAGTGGCTTTACTCGGGCGACAGGACCACAGCGTGCGGGTATAAGGATGGGTGGCATTGGGCAGTTCAGCGGCGGGCAGCGTATCGAGAATGTTTCCCTGATACATCACCATCACCCGATCGCAATGCTCGGAAACCTGCTGTAAATCATGGCTGATCAGCAGCAGGCCCATATTACGTTCTTCCACCAGACGGCGGATTAATGCCAGCACCTGATCGCGCATCGCGTGATCCAGTGCGGACGTTGGCTCATCAGCAATCAGGCAGTGGGGATCGGCAATCAGCGCCATCGCCAGCATCACACGCTGGCCCATCCCGCCGGAAAGCTGATGCGGATAGCGCTGCATCAACTGCTTAGGATCGGGCAAGCCGACCGCATCCAGCATCTCACAGACTTTCTCGTTGATTTCCGCCCGGCCCAGCTTGCTGTGCAGCTTCAGCGGCTCCGCCACCTGCCAGCCGATGGTGCGCATCGGGTTTAAGGCATATTTCGGATCCTGCATCACCATTGCCAGCTTGCTGCCGCGCAGCTGGCTCCAGCGGCGCTCGCTAAGGGGCAGGGCGTTTTCCCCGGCCACCTGCAGCGTTTTCGCCTGCAGCTGCAAACCCGGTGCCAGCAGGCCCATCAGGCTGCGGGCAGTCAGTGACTTACCGGAGCCGGATTCACCCACCAGCGCCAGACGTTCGCGGCCCAGGGTAAAGCTGATTTCTTTCACCAGCGGCGTGCCGTCCGGACTGGCGATTTTCAGCTTATCCGCGACGATCAGGTCAGAGGTTTCAATTGCCATTTCGGGTATCCAGTCGGTCACGCAGGCCATCGCCCGTCAGGTTAAACGCCAGGCTGGCAAACAAAATCGCCCCGCCTGGTGCGGCGGCTACCCACCACTGATCGAATATCACTTTACTGCCTTCGGCCACCATCGATCCCCATTCCGCGGTCGGCGGTTGAACGCCCATCCCGAGGAAACCGAGGCCGGCCGCAGACAGAATGATGCCGCCGAGGCTCAGCGCGGCACGCACCACGGCACTCGGCATACACAGCGGCAGAATATGGCCAAACATCAGGCGTAAGCCGTTGATGCCCTGCATCCGCGCCGCCGCCAGATAATCACTGCGACGCAGCGCCAGGGTTTCAGCACGCGCCTGACGGGCAAACGGCGGCCAGCTGGTCAGCGCCAGCGCCAGCGCACCGTTCATCAGGCCGGGGCCGAGCATGGCGACCAGCGCCAGCGCGATCACCAGATTCGGCAGGGACAGGAAAATATCGGTGACGCGCATCAGCACGCGCTCCGTCCAGCCACCGAGGTAGCCGGCACAGATGCCGATCAGCATGCCCACCGGAATGGTCAGTACCAGGATCAGCGACACCAGCAGCAGGGTCGGGCGCGAGCCATAAATCACCCGTGAAAGCAGGTCGCGGCCAAAGCCATCGGTTCCCAGCCAGTGCAGGGAGGAAGGCGGCAGCAGGCGCGCGGACATCTCCTGCGCATTCGGGTCGAACGGCGCCAGTAACGGCGCAAACAGCGCCGCCAGCAGCAGGATCGCCACCAGCGTGCCGCCAATCACCAGCGACGTCAGGCGGGGACGGCGACGGCGCGATGGTGCCACGTTGTCGAGGTCGGTAAGATTTTGCGTCATCGGGTTCTCGGGTCGGTTAGCCAGGTTAACGCATCTGCCAGCGCATTGAGGATGATAAAGCAGCTGCCGATCAGCAGCGTCGAGCCCAGAATCGCCGGGGTATCGGAGGCGAACAGCGCGGTGGTCATATAGCGTCCCACGCCGGGCCAGGCAAACACCGTTTCGGTCAGAACCGATCCTTCCAGCAGCGTGGCGTAGGAGAGGGCCAGCACGGTAATCAGCGTGCCACGAACGTTAGGGAATACGTGCAGCAGTAAAATCCGCCCACGGCTGGCCCCTTTGGCCCGCGCCAGCGTGACGTATTCTTTGCTGCTCTCTTCCAGCAGCGCCGCGCGCAGCAAGCGGGTTATGCCGGCCATCGCCAGCAGGCCCAGTACCACCACCGGTAACCATAAATGCGCGACAGCATTGCGGAACATCTCGGGATCGCCGGACAGCCAGCTATCAACCAGCACCAGCCCGGTTTTTGGCTCCAGCGTGTAAATCCAGATATCGTCCAGTCGTCCGGGACCGGCCGACCAGTGCAGCACCGCATAAAACAGCAGCAGACCCAGCAGGCCCAGCCAGAATACCGGCACCGAGTAACCAAGCAGGGAAATCATCCGCGCAAGGTTATCGAGCAGGCTACCGGGCTTCCACGCGGCCAGCAGTGCCAGCACAATGCCGAAGAACGCACCAAAGATCATCGCGCAGGTGGCGAGTTCAATGGTGGCCGGGAAGGTGCGCAAGAGATCGCTGGATACGGCCTGATTGGTCAGGCTGGAAATGCCCAAATCGCCATGCGCGAGGTGCGTCAGATAGTGCCAGAACTGCACCGGCAGCGGCTTATCCAGCCCTAAATCGTGACGAACCTGGGCGTAGGTCGATTCACTGGCGTGATCGCCGGCAATCTGCAACGCCGGATCGACCGGCGACAGATGAGAAAGCATAAAGGTGAAGGCCAGCAGACCGAGCAGCGTCACCAGCAGTGAGGCTAACCCGGTCAGCAGGCGTCCGCTCTTTAACCAGAAAAGCCGGGAGGACCCGGCTTGTGCAACAGTGACCGTCATTACTTGGTGACCTGGCTGTAGTAAACCATATCCGGGTTAATGCCCTGGACGTAGCCTTTAAGATTATCGCGCAGGGCGATCAGGTTACGCGCCTGCAGACCCACCACGTACGGGGAGTTCTTCTGGATTTCGCGCTGCATATTCTGGTACAGCTCGACGCGCTTAGCCTTATCGCTTTCCGCGGTGGCGGCCAGCGTCTGCTTGTTCAGCTCCGGGATATGCCAGTTTGAACGCCAGGCCAGCGTTTTGCTGCCATCTTCCGGGTTATAGGCGAAGGCGGCGGCGTTGGTGTTCGGGTCAAAGTAATCCGCGCCCCAGGCGTTCAGGGTGGCTTCATATTTGTGGGCTTTAACCGAGGTGGCGATCTCGCTGCTCAGGCCAGGGATCAGCTCCACCCTAATGCCCCCTTTGGCAAAGCTGGCCTGCAAGGCCTGGGCAATGTCCAGATACGGCGGCTGGTTGCTGACGCTCAGCTTAAAGCTGAAGTTGTTCAGACCGGCTTTCTTGAGGATGGCTTTCGCCTTCTCCGGATCGTAGCTGAATGGATTGTCGTTCAGCGCGCCGAGGAAGCCTTCCGGCAGGAACGACTGATGCACCTGGAACTGGCCTTTCAGCAGATCGTCGGCAATGCCTTTGTAGTCAAACAGGTAGCGCGAGGCTTCCCATAACGCCGGGTTTTTCAACGCCGGATTGGCATCAATGTTGAACTGCATGTAGTAGAGCGACGCCATCGGGATCGCCATTGGCTTCACGCCCGGTTTGCCCTTCAGCCCGGCCATCTGATCGGCGCCCAGATTACGGGCAATATCCACATCGCCCTGCTCAAGCAGCAGGCGGCGGGTTGCCGGTTCCGGGACGTTTTTGATCAGCACGTTTTTCAGCTTCGGCGCGCCACCCGGTGAGGTTGGGTTGGCGGACAGCAGCACCACTTCATGCGGAATGTATTTGCGGATCTGGAACGGGCCGCTGCCGGCAGAATGCACCGCCAGCCACTTGTTGCCGAAATCGTTGTTTTTGGCATTGGCCATCGCGGTTTTTTCATCAACGATGGATGAAACCGGGGCGGCCAGCAGGCTCAGCACGTAAGTCGGGCTGACGTCAGCGGTCCAGCTAATCTGCACATGCGTTGCATCGACCTTCTTCAGCTGCGCATCCACATTGTCTTTGGTCCAGCCCAGTTGGGTCAGGATGAAAGAGGGATCGAGGTTCAGCTTCACCACGCGACCCAGCGAGAAGATCACATCTTCCGGACGCACCGGATTGCCGGAGGCAAATTTCGCGCCATCGCGCAGGGCAAAGGTCAGGCTGCGGTTATCGCTACCCGGCTGCCAGGATGTGGCCAGCGTCGGTTTCAGATCGGTCGGATTCTGCGGATCGGATTGCACCAGGCGCTGATACAGGTTGGTAAACGCCTGGACCGACGTCAGCTCAAATCCTTCGGCCGGATCGAAGCTGCTGGCATCATCAATGGACTGAGCAATCACCAGCGTATCTGGCGGGGTTGCAGCGTGAGCAGCCCAGGAGGCGGTCAGTGCAAGGGCAATAATTGACGGGTAAAACGATTTCATGACGTTTCCTTACCTGTGAGTTGCTGGCGAGTGTAAGGTACCCGCCGGTAAGACAAATAGTAGATTATCGGCTATCGATAGATGAAATTGTTATAACGCGCGGGAATTGGTTATAAACCGTCTGCAGGTTATCCCGCCAGAGCCAGCCACAGCCACGGCGACACGCCAATCAGGTTGTTGAGCATATGCAGAAAAATCGGCAGTTTTAAACCACCCGAGATTAAGCGCGCATAGCACAGCAGCAGCGAGAGGGCGATCAACGCAATCATCGTTTGCGGATGGGTGTACTGCGTGTGCATGGCGGCAAAACCGATCGAGGTCAGCAGGGCGCACGCCAGCCGTTGCCGGGGAGCCCACAGCAGCAAACCTTGCAGCACAAATCCCCGAAACAGGATCTCTTCAAACACCGGTGCCAGCAGCACCACCGCCAGCGAGAACAGCAGGATTTTGCTTTTCCCTTCGCCAAACTGCCCGCCGGTCCAGCTCTCCTGCTGCAGATATAACGACTGAGACAGGATCAGGCACAGCAGCAGTCCGCTGAATATCAGCCCCTGGCGGACGGTGATTTTACCGAACGGGATATTGCTGTAGTGCCTGGCATACCAGCGATAAAGCGGCACCAGCGCGGAAAACTCCAGTGCACAGAGCACCGGCATCAACAGGCCCGTTTCCCTTAACGCCGGATAGGCCGGCAGGGCGCTGATCATCACGGTGATCGAATACCAGACCAGGCACATCCCCATGCACAGCAGCGTACAGGTCACTCTGTCGGCATGATTGTTCATTGCAAGGTCTCTCGGTCCGGGGTGAAAGGATGGTAGCAAGCGGTTTGGGGGCTGTCGAGGCGCCCGCATTTCTGGAAAAACCCGCTAAACAGTTTGCCCGCCAGGCCGATAGTGCATTAACGATCGCGTCTTGAGGACGAGAGGACCAGCGATTCCACTACGCCATGCAGGCAATAAACGACAGGCGAAGTAAGTCAGCCTGCTTGAAAAGGTCCGAGTACATGAAATTTCCACCGACCCTGAATCTACACCTTACCGCCGAGGGTCATAAAACGACGTTTTTCACCCGGCGCTTACTGATGTCGCTGTCCCTGTTGCTCAGTATCGTGATGCTGCTGGCGATGCTGTTGGTGGTCGGCATTGCCTGGCGACAGAATGCCGACGCGGTAAAGCAAGAGACGTTCTTGCTGCACAACGCCTGGAAGGAAAACCGCCAGAACATTCTGACCGATATCCGTGACTATGCCTTCTGGGGCGAAGCCTGGAACCATCTGCATCTGACCGTGGATCCGGTCTGGGCTTACGATCAGCAGAACTTTGGTCCGGGGCTTTTCACCGAATATCACTACGAAGGGGTGTTTGTGGTGGACGGAAACGGGCGGACAAGTTATGCGGTGATCAACGGCAAGCTGTCCGACCTGAAGCTGGAAAGCTGGCTGGGCATTCATGCTGCGCCGCTGATCAAAAGCGCCCGCGCGCTCGCCGCCGAGGATAATGCGCTGACCATCAATGCGATGATTGGCACCACACCGGCAATTGTTGCCGCTGCGCCGATCACCACCGGCAAAGTCCCTGGCCTGAAAACGATGCCCGGCCCGCCGTCGGTGATGGTGTTTGTGAATCGCTTCACGCCGGAAAAACTGAAAGCGTTTGGCGACAGTATTGGCGTCATCAACGCCCGGGTCCCTGACAGCGCACATGACAGCTTTGTCCCGCCGCTGCTCAATGAAGAGATTGCTGATGAACCGCCGATTGTGATCCGTTGGGATTCGTTAGCGCCCGGCGGCACCCTGCTGTTTATTGTATTGCCGATGCTGCTGATTACCGCGCTGATCCTGGCGCTGGTGGCGCGCAGAGTGATTAATCACGCCATGCATAACGCCGTGCTGTCTGACGATCGCTTTACCCAGCTGATGCACAGCCAGCGCGAACTGGCGGACAGTGAATCCCGTTTTCGCGACGTGGCAGAAACCGCCTCGGACTGGATTTGGGAAACCAATGCCCAGGGCGCGCTGACCTACCTCTCCAAACGCTTTGCCGCCGTCACCCACTACGACGTGGCGAAGATGCTGGGACGTTCGCTGGATGACGTATTGCAGCACGACGAGCATCTGGTCTCTGACTGGATCATCCAGCAGCGTGCCGACGGTCTGCGCCATGCGTTGCGCTGCTACTCGGTGACTGCGCTGGGCGCGAAGCGCATCTGTAGCCTGATTGCCAATCCGGTGACGGTGAATGGGCAGATCGCCGGTTATCGCGGCACGGTGTCGGATATCACCCAGGAAGTGGAAGCCCAGGCGCGCATCCACTATTTATCTCAGCACGATGCGCTGACCGGCCTGCCAAATCGCGTCTATATGAGCGAGTTTCTGCTCGGTCGCCTGCAGGCGCAACCGACGCTGGAGCGGCCGCTGGTGCTGATCAGCCTGGATCTGGATAACTTCAAACCGATCAATGATACTTGGGGACATGCGGCCGGGGATTGTGTGCTGAATGAGGTCTCTCACCGACTGCGCAGCGTGTTGAAGGCGGGCGATCTGGTGTCACGGCAGGGCGGCGATGAGTTTGTGCTGATCGTCTCTAATCTGGCCGATGAAGCGGAAATTGCCGCCTGCTGTAAATCGCTGATCGATGAACTCCGTCGTCCGTTTATGCTCGGCCAGCATGAAGTTTTCCTTGGGGCAAGCCTGGGGATTGCGCTGGCACCGCGCGATGCGATGCAGGCCGAAGAACTGCTGCGGCTGGCGGATATTGCCCTGTATAAATCGAAGCAGGAAGGGCGCAATCGCTGGACCTGGTACACGCCAGAAATGGCCGAACTGTTGGTCAAACGCCGTGAGATGGAGCGCAACCTGCGTAAAGCCATCGGCGGTGATGAACTGCGGTTGTACTATCAGCCACGCTATGACCTGAAAAAAGAGCGGCTGGAAGGGGCGGAAGCGCTGATCCGCTGGCAGCATCCGGCCAGCGGGATGATCATGCCGGACAGCTTTATCCCGCTGGCGGAAGAAACCGGTTTAATCATCGATATCAGTACCTGGGTGTTGCACCGCGCCTGCACCGACGCGATGAGCTGGCCGTCGCCGATGTACGTCTCGGTGAATATTTCCCCGGTTGAGTTCCGCAGCGGCCATCTGGCGAAGCGCGTGGCGAATGCCCTGCACAGCAGCGGGCTGCCGCCGGAGCGCCTTGAACTGGAAATCACCGAAAATATCACGCTGGAGAATCCCCAAAGCGCGCTGGAAGTGATGCAGGCGCTGAAGACCCTTGGCGTACGGTTAACGGTGGATGACTTCGGCGCAGGCTATGCCTCGCTGGGGTATTTGAAAACCTTCCCGTTCGATGGCATGAAGATGGACCGTTCCTATATGAATGACTTCCCGAACTCGCCACAGGCGCTGTCGATCGTCGAAGGCATCATTGGCCTCGGCAGGGCATTTGCCCTGACGGTGACGGCAGAAGGGATTGAAACCCGCGAGCAGCTGCAGGAGTTGCAGGCGATTGCCTGTCAGGAAGGCCAGGGTTATTACCTTGGCCGGCCGATGCCGCTGGACCGGTTCCGCCTGCTGCTGGACACGGAGGTTTCACCGGTAGCATGACGATCGCCGACACAAAAAAGCCCGCTTAAGCGGGCTTTTTACGTTAGCGGACACGAACCGCAACAAACGTCATGATGACGGCGAACAGCACAAACACAACCAGTTCCATAAGAACCTCCTATCTCAGATAATTCTTAAATTATAGCGCTGGCTACGGCATCTCGCTGAGGCATTTTGTGCCGCGTTATCCCGGATCACAGAAACAAACAGCGTTACGAAAAGCGATTATCATCACGGCGTCGGGTCTGGTAGGCTTCCTGTTGATTGCCGAAGATAAAAGCACAGGAGAGAAGTTATGAAGTTTTATGGAAAAATTGCCGCTATCGCAGCGCTGCTGGCGTTATCCGGTTGCCAGACGGCGACGAAGAATGGGAACAGTTCCGCTGCGGTCGATCCGGAAATGGATCGTTGTGGTGCCTCTGAATATCAGCAGTACGTGGGCAAACCCTTGTCAGCCATAGATGGATTGCGTTTCGAACATCCTGTTCGCGCGATTCCGTATAATTCTGCGGTGACAATGGACTTCAACCTCAATCGTCTGAACTTTATGGGCGATGCCAAAAGCAACATCAGCCGGGTTTATTGCGGCTAAAAAAAAGGGCCGAATTTCCGGCCCGTTCAGTATTAATGTTTTTTTTGCGCCCACCAGAGGCGCAACTTCATTCCCCAGTAGCTGGTCCAGCCGGTAGTGCTTTGCACCACCTGACCTTTCGAGACGACCAGCAGCGTCGGCGTTACGCTGACATCCCAGTTAGCCGCCATGCTTCCCTGCGGATCGTTGACCACCGGCAGCGTCAGATGTTTGCCATTCAAATAGCGCACCACGCGACTGTCGTCACCCGAGCGAATGGCCACGGTCAGCACGTTGCTGCCGTTATCGCTGAGTTTCACCACGTCCGGCGTGGTGTAACGGCAGATGCCACACCAGCTCGCCCAGAAGTAAACCAGCAGCGGTTTTTTCATGCTCAGCTCGGCCAGCGTCACGTCCCGGCCATCAATGGTGTGAAGCGGGATGTCTGCAAAACCTGTCGGCGCCTGCGGGGCACGGAAGAAATCAATCACCGTAAACAGCACCGCCATCATCATCATCATCAGCAGCAGATCGCGAAGAATGCGTCGCCCCTTAGCCATTATTTCACCTGCTCTAGCTGCGCTTTAACCACCGCTTCCAGCTGTTCATAAGGGATCGCGCCTGAAACCATCTGCTCGCCAATCAGCGTGGCGGGCGTACCGGAAACGCCGAGATGCTGAGCCAGTTGCAGGTTGCTGTTGATGGTTTCCGTGCTGCGCCGATCGGGTTCGATGAAGCTCAGCCCCACTTTTTTCTCCGCCGCTTTGATGCTGGCCTCATCGTGATAGCCTTTTTTCGCCATCAGCCGCTGGTGGAGTGCCCAAAACTGCGTCGGCTTTTCACGCCAGAACATCAGTGCCTGGCGTGCGGCGGTCAGGGAGGTTTCCGAGCGGTACGGCAACGGTTTGATCACCACCGCAACATCCGGGTAATTTTTGACTAATTTCTCCAGCTCGGGATCGAACTGTTTGCAGTAAACGCAGTTGTAATCGGTAAAGTTAACCAGCGTCACTTTGGCCTGTTTCGATCCCAGCCGTGGGCTGCTCTCATCCTCGAACAGCGCCGCTTTATTTTGTTCAATCACCTGAGCAATCACCGCGCCTTGCTCTTTTTGCGCCTGCTTATCATAAGCATCTGCCGCTTCCGCCAGGATTTTAGGGTTCTCAACCAGCGTTTCGCGGATCAGTTCCCGGATACGCACTTCCTGCTCGGGCGTAAACGGTGGCGCAGCCAGTACCGGAGAACTGGCCAGCAGCAGAGTTATCAGTAACTTTTTCATTTCGCCTTTCCTTTTGCGTCAGATAACGCGGTTAATAATTGTTGACGATCAAGCAGCGGTGACAGCACGGTTCCCTGTGGATTGCCTGGGCCATAAACCTGATTGAACGGGACAGCCACGCTGCCGCGACGTTTCAGAAAGGTGTTGATGGCCGCAGAGGGACGGCTCCAGTCGCCGCGAAGTGCCACCACGTCCTCGGACTGTAAGGCCTGCTGGACGTCTGGCCGCATCAGCACGTTGAATTTGTTGGCCTTGCAGGTAATGCACCAGTCGGCCGTGACATCGATGAACACCCGTTTGTCGGTGGCGAGGGCATCAGTAATGGCTTGCTCGCTCAGCGGTTGCCAGTTGATGTGGTCATCCATCAGCGTGAAGCTGACGCCCTGATGACTGAACAGCAGGCTGACCAGCCACAGGCAGGAAGCCAGCATCATCACGCCCATGGCAATACGCACGCCGTTCATCCAGCGACCGGCTTTTGGTAACTTCAGCGCCAGTGCGGGGAACAGGGCGATTAACAACCACGGCAGGCTCATACCGATCCCCAGCGCGATGAAAATTCCCCATAACATCGGCAGGGAAGCCGCCAGCGCAAAGGCCACCGCCGTACCGAGGAACGGCGCAGAGCACGGCGTTGCCAGCAACGTGGCAAAGGCGCCCTGCCAGAAATGCCCGGCGATGCCGTCGCCGTTGTGCGTGGCCAGACGCGTGGAGAGAGAAGAGGGCAGACGGAAATAGAACAGGCCGAACAGATTGGCGCTGAACAGCAGCGTAATCAGCACCATAAAGCCGATAAACCACGGATTCTGGAACTGAATTCCCCAGCCTAACGCGTGGTTGCTCAGACGAAGGACGGTCATCAGCAGCGCCAGCGCCATAAAGGACGCGATAATACCGGCGCTGGAAGCGATAAATTGCAGCCTCACCGTGCGTTTATTGCGCTGTTCTACCTGCAGGATCGAACCTAACTTCATGCCCAGCACCGGCAGCACGCAGGGCATCAGATTGAGGATAAAGCCGCCCGCCAGCGCCATTAACACCACTTGCCACAGCGCAATGCCGCCGCCGATTGACGCCACGGGCGGGCCAATTTTTAATTCGCTCTGCTGGGCCAGACCGCCGTCGGCAAGCACCAGAGAGACCGTTTCGCCCTGCAAATCCGGCGCACCTTCGCCCCATTGATCGCTAACGGGCACCACTGCCTGCAGGGTGTCACCCTTGATGGTCAGCGCCGGTTTGCCAAAGCTGGCGTCACTGCGATCGTCAATAAACAGGTCCGGCTGGCGCCAGCCGCCGGCACGCGTCGCGGTGATCTGCAGTTTGCCGGACTGATAGCCCGCCTGCAGCGTATCGGTCAGCACGTTGGCCACCGGAACCTGCCCCATCGCCTCGGCAAAATCATGGGCAAAGCGTTTGTCTGAGGGGCGCTGCATAGCCAGACTGAACGGGTAATCGGTCAGAATACAGACGTTGCTACAGGTTGAAAGCGTCAGCGTACCGCTCAGGCGATCGCGCACCTTGCCCGCCATCGTAATGGGCAGCGCGACCTGGTGGTGATAACCCTGGGTGGTCAGGCCCGCGACGTCAAAGCGTTGCGGCACCGGCCAGAACCATCTGGCTGCTGGAGGCGAACCGTCCCAGCGGATTTCGGGCGCAATTCCGCCTTCGCCAGGCGATCGCCAGTAGGTCTTCCAGCCGTCCTGCAGTTTGATATCCAGCAGCACGCGGGTGGATCCTTCGCTGGCATTATCGGCACGAACGCGAACCTGTGCGTGATCGTTCTGAGGGGTGGTCAGCCAGCCGCTGTCTGCTGCCTGCAACGCAGGCAGCCACAGGCTCAGCAGGACAACCAGTAAGGTCCTGAAAAGATATTGCATTGTTTCTCCGTAAATAAGTAAAAGACACCAATCCGATCGGGCGGTGACTTATTCACGGAAGACGCAGTGGCAGAGATGGAGCCTTCGTTCAGGCGGGGCCAGTGGCGGACGCAGGTAGCGGACGGGCAGGCGCATCAGCAATGGCGTAAACAGCAGGATCACCACCGCTAATGCCAGCAACGCCATCGCGGCAATTTCGGGCAAGGCAGAGAGCAGGGACTTCACGCCCAGTTCACAAGGGGTAGGAGACAGATCAGAGTCAGCAGCGTCACTGAGTGTTGAAACGGAGGTTACCGCGGGCGCAGGCGCAGGCGCGCCAACCATCCGCACACCCAGACAGAGCAGGATAACCAGACAGGCCAGACTTAATAATCCCGTTGCGCGCCGTCGCTGAGCGTTCATGCCGAATCCTTTGAAAAGAGTGCGCCAATGATAACGGGGTGGTCAGGGTTAGCAATCTGGTCGCGTGTAAACATACGTAATATCAGGAAAAGGAAGTTCAGCATGTCACAGAATTGCAATCTGGGCGCTGTAGGGTATCGGGCTAACAAAGGTGATCTGCTGGTCACTGCGAAACATGCAATGCTCGTCTTATTCCCGCCTCGTGCGGGATTTTTTTTGCATCAGGCAGGCGAAATCAAGGCAGCGACACGCAGGTGGGCACCTTTCATTAAGCAGGAGGGCAGGCCGGAAATTACTCTTCTTTCTCTTCCAATAGCTGCGTCAGTAAATTGCGATACCCTTGCAGCAGCGCCTCATCGACTTCCCCTTCCAGCTTGGCAATCACCGTGGCGATAATCACTTTGCTGTGGGTAGGCCGTCCCCGGCGCATCAGTTCGGTCAGGATTGCCGCCAGCAGTTCACTCTCTTTCGGCGCATGAAAAGCCGGACTGTTAAAATATTCCGTTATTGCGCGGCCAGCGCCAGGCGTTGAATGTCTCATGATTAACCTCCAGAAAGGCACCACCGATCGCCCAGCGGCGAACCGATGAGATCAGGATTATCATTTTTAAATACGCGTCGATTCACCAGGACGGTCAATCGATACTGAGCCTGCGAATAATCAGGCGAAGATTTTAATTACTCTAGATGGCAGCCGCAGGAAAGCCAGTAACAATCAGAAATATTTTTCATTATGCTTTTTACCCTGGCGCAGAGGAGAGCGGACCCACAGGCCGGTTTTGACTGGGGTTTGCCACGGTAAATGAGAAGGTAAAGTGGATGATTTCGGCGCTTAACGAAAAAAACTAAACTATTTTTAGTTATTTTACAGTGACTTGATGGTGGTTTTGGTTTTTTTTAATCATCAGGTATTGAACTGCATCCTGCGTTATGAGTAAATGCATCGTCGGTTTTGAAACAGACAACGTATGCGAGCAAATTTATTAAAGCAGTTTTCAGTTAAAGGTTATCTCTGATATCTCTTCCTGACTTCCTTCTTAAGTGCCTCATAAGTCCACCCTGTTGAAAAACCCGTGCCCTTTGCGGCTTAATACTTATTGAAGGAAAGACAAATGTCTAACAAAATGACTGGTTTAGTAAAATGGTTCAACGCTGAGAAAGGTTTCGGCTTCATCTCCCCAACCGACGGCAGCAAAGACGTATTCGTACACTTCTCTGCAATCCAGAACGGCGGCTTCAAGACGCTGGAAGAAGGTCAGAAAGTTGAGTTCTCTATCGAAAACGGCCAGAAAGGCCCAGCAGCTGCTAACGTAACTGCTCTGTAATTAGAGAACTTTTCGCAGGCGAACCGGAGTTTACTCCGTGTAGAGCTGGCGAGAATACGAAAACCCGCTTAACGGCGGGTTTTTTGCGTCTGGGGCTTTTAAATCCTGGCTGCGACATGCTGGACTTTCCCGCCACGTTTTCACCAGTCAGAAATACTGCGCATCCGGCATGAAATGCCAGCGCCAGCGCCATTTTGCGGCTGGAGACGCTATGCCAACAGGGTAAAACTTCAAAGTTAACCCCATCCCGTTATTTGCCACTCATTGCTAAAATGTCCTTGTTACACTGCCAACTCGCTCTTCTGCTATAAGGCCCTCAGCACAGCAAGATGGAATCCTGGAAGGTTAACCTCATCTCAGTCTGGTTCGGCTGCCTCTTTACCGGCCTCGCGATCAGTCAAATCATCCCTTTTTTGCCGCTCTACGTTGAGCAACTGGGCGTTACCGATCCCAGCTCGCTGACCCTCTGGTCCGGACTTATCTTTAGCGTAACCTTTATGGTCTCGGCCATCGTCTCGCCGATGTGGGGCAGCCTTGCCGATCGTAAAGGCCGCAAGCTGATGCTGCTCCGTGCTTCTCTGGGCATGGGGATAGTGATTTTTCTGCAAGCATTTGTCACCGATGTCTGGCAGCTGTTTTTGCTGCGTGCGTTGATGGGGCTGACGTCCGGCTATATTCCCAATGCCATGGCGCTGGTGGCAACCCAGGTGCCGCGTGAGCGCAGCGGCTGGGCGATGAGTATGGTGACCACCGCCCAAATTTGCGGCGTGATCATGGGGCCGATGATGGGCGGTTTCCTGGCGGACTGGGTTGGGCTACGCGCGGTGTTCCTGATTACCTCAGGATTACTGCTGACCAGTTTTCTGATCACGCTGTTCCTGATCAAAGAGGGCGGCCAGCCGAGGGTGAAAAAAGAGGACAAGCTCTCCGGCACCATGGTCTTCCGGTCACTCGGCAATCCCGGCCTGATTATCAGCCTGTTTCTGACCACCCTGACTATCCAGCTGTGTAATGGCTCGATCAGCCCCATTCTGACGCTGTTTGTGCGGGAACTTGAGCCGAACGTGCAGAATATTGCCTTTATCAGCGGGGTGGTAGCGGCCATTCCCGGCGTGTCTGCGCTGTTTTCGGCGCCGACGTTGGGGAAACTGGGCGATCGGATTGGCGCCCAGCGCATCCTGTTTTCCGCGCTGATCCTGACCTTCGTGCTGTTTGTGACCATGTCATGGGCGGGAAGTGCCTTCCAACTGGGTGCTCTGCGTTTCCTGCTGGGGTTTGCGGAAGGGGCGATGATGCCCGCGGTGCAAACCATGCTGCTGCGCTATTCCAGCGATCGGGTTACCGGACGCATTTTTGGCTACAACCAGTCATTTATGTACCTGGGCAACGTCGTCGGGCCGCTGATTGGTTCCGGCGTGTCGGCCATTGGCGGATTCCGCTGGGTATTTGCGGCAACGGCGGTGGTGGTGCTGGCCAATACGGTTCAGCTGATCGTCACCTGGCGTAACCGCAAAGTGGTGACTGCGGCTCAGGCCTGACGCTGCTGCCGTCAGGCCTGAACACGCATTTACTCTGCTTTCAGCGTCAGCGCATAACGGTAGCGTGGTGCTGACAGCAGAAATTCAGGGCTGACGCTGGGGCTCCACGAGTCATCGCCGCCGACGCCCATATGATAACCATCCAGCACCAGCCAGCAGCCTTCCTCTTCCTGCAGCAGATGACGGTGGGTCACCTCGCGAAGCTGTTGCTGGCTGTAGCGACTGACCGAGAAATGAAACTCCCCGTCGACCTTCATCCTGCCCACGCTTAACGATTTTGTGCCGCAGCGCAGACCGTTTTCGCTGGGGAACACATACGGCGTAGTGAGCGCGTCGAGTGGCTGCGTCCAGCGTGAGAACTGCGCGGACAGCAGGCGGTCCGGGTAGTTTTCGTGCGGGCCCAGGCCCAGCCAGCTGACGTTTTCTGTCGGCTGACTTAACTGGCAGCTGAGACCGATGCGGGCCGGTGCCGGTAAGCCGGCAGCCACATCTACCTCTACCTGAATATGTAATTCTCCCGCGCTATCAATCAGGTAGCTTTTACGGCTGATAAACAGCCGTTCGCCCTGATGCAACCAGGCATGGGTGGTGGTCAGCTGCACGCTGCGGCTGAGTGCATCGGCCTGGAAATCTGTCAGCTCGCTTTCCAGATGATTGAAACCGGCGCGCTGCCAGCGCTCAACCCAGGCATTCGGATCGACTTTAGTCACTTCGCTGATGCCGATATCATTATCCAGCGGCGCGCGGGTGAAGTTATCGCGTAATGGCGTCAGTAGCTGAGGCTGCCCATCAATCAGCCACTGCACCAGTTCGCCACTGTGCTTTGAGAACTGCCAGCGCTGGTTCTGCTGACGGATTTCGATCAGTTGTTCGGTCTCCACCATTTCGGGGATAAACAACGACTTAAGCGGTGAAGGCATCGGCAGGCGAGAAGGCAGTTGCCATTGATCCCAGGCCACGCGATGATTTTCCGGCGACCACGCTGTCGCCTCTGGCTGGATAACCTCAACGTTCAGCCACAGCTGATCATCAAGATCGGTAAACGGTGGCAGTTCGATATCCACCCGACCTTCCGCAGCGATGGCCAGCGGTTGTTCACCTGCCGCTATCTCCACGCCATTATGCTCAATGCACCAGCGCAGGATTTCATTGTCGCTGTGGCGGAAAAGATATTCGCTCTCAATGCGCAGGATTAACGGCCGGGTGCTGAGCAGCGAAAACTGGAAGAATTGCTGCGCACGCTGCGCTTCAAACAGGGAAGGATGCGGCGTACGGTCGGCAAAAACCAGACCGTTCATGCAGAACTGACGATCGTTGGGCGTGTCACCGAAGTCGCCACCGTATGCCTGCCAGGCATTGCCCTGCGCATCGTAACGGGTCAGACTTTGATCGACCCAGTCCCAGACAAAGCCGCCCTGCAACCGTGGAAACGCTCTGAAGGCCTGCCAGTATTTGGCAAAGCCGCCAAAGCTGTTGCCCATTGCATGCGCGTATTCACAGAGGATCAGCGGACGGGTTTCTTCCGGCAGACCGATCCACTTCTTCAGTGACCATTTCGGCACCGCGTCGAACGGTTGATCCTGATCGACGCGGGCATACATCGGGCAGATGATATCGGTGGCGGCGGTATCGGCACCGCCGCCTTCATACTGCACCGGCCGCGTCGGATCGTTACTTTTGATCCAGCGCCAGAGCGCGTCATGCGTGCTGCCATGCCCCGATTCGTTGCCCAGCGACCAGATGATGATGCAGGCGTGATTGCGATCGCGCTGTACCATTCGGGTCACGCGTTCGCTAAAGGCATTGAACCACACCGGATCGTCCGACAGACGGTTCATCGGCTGCATACCGTGCGTTTCGATATTCGCTTCGTCCACCACATACAGTCCGAAGCGGTCGCAGAGGCGATACCACAGCGGATGATTGGGATAATGCGAGCAGCGCACGGCATTGAAGTTATGCTGCTTCATCAGCGTGATGTCGCGGATCATCGTCGCTTCATCCATCACCTGGCCATGTTCCGGATGATGTTCATGGCGATTGGTGCCGCGAATCAGCAGCGGTTTGCCATTCAGCTTCAGCAAGCCCTGATGGATTTCGATTTTGCGGAAACCGACATCATAGGCTTCCACTTCCAGCAGGTTCCCCTGCAGATCGCGCAGCGCCACGGTCGCCCGATAAAGATGCGGCGTTTCCGCACTCCATAACGCAGGATTTTCGACGCGCAGCGTCAGCGTGGTGCGATCGCTGTAGCGGCCTCGCTCATCCACGATCGCGCTGCCAAACGGTTGGTGAACGCTGCCAACCAGCGCGTTATGCCGCCACAGCTGAACCTCAACCTGATACTGCCCGGCATGCTCCAGTGAGCAGACCGCCAGAATTTTCAGCTGGGCGGAGTGAAACTCAGGGCTGAGATGCGTTTCAATCTGGATATCGCTCAGCTGCACGGCGGGTTTATGCAGCAGGCTGACATCGCGGAAAATCCCGCTCATGCGCCACATGTCCTGGTCTTCCAGATAGCTGCCGTCACTCCAGCGCAGTACCAGTACCGCCAACCGGTTCTCGCCGTGGGTCAGCACCGGGGAGAGATCGAATTCTGCCGGCAGGCGGCTGTCCTGCGAATAGCCAATAAACTGGCCGTTGCACCATAAGTAAAAGGCCGAGTTCACGCCGTCGAACTGGATCCGCGTCTGTCCGGACGTCAGCCAGTCCGGATCGCAGCTGAAGGTGAGTGAATAACAGCCGGTCGGGTTTTCCTTCGGCACAAAAGGTGGCGTGACCGGAATAGGGTACTGCACGTTGGTGTAAATCGGGGCGTCATAACCGGCCAGTTGCCAGTTTGACGGCACCGGCTGGGGATCCGCCTCCAGCAGATCCTGCGCTAACCAACTGTCCGGAACCAGTTCTGGCTGGCTGAAATAGCTGAAGTTCCAGACGCCATTCAGTGACTGGCGACGCTCGCTCGTTCTGTCTTCTCTGGCCGCAGCAACCGAACGCCAGCTGGAGAAAGGCGGATGCGCAGGCAGGCGATTCATTTGCGTTACGGCCGGATTTTCCCAATCACGGCGGATCAGTTGCTGTTGCAAAGAGAGAGAAGGAGCGGGTTTCATCAACAATACCTCATAAATGTTATGCGCTCACATTGCGCCGGTTTGGCGTCGTTGTAAAGCAGATCCCTGCGATCCTGCGAGCACGATCGCAGGTAAAACAGCCTGCGGATAATCCGCAATTTACCGGGTTAACCCAGCATTGTTACGGGGTTCTGACAGGAAAGTGTTAAGCGTAGTGACTGACGGTAAAAATGGCCCTGAACCGGACTATTCTGCATTGCTGGGCCAGTAACGGACGCTTACTATCAGCGCCACTGTTCCGTGGAGGTCTGTACAATGAACCGATTAATGAAAGTAGTAAGTGTGATTGCGCTGGTAACAGCCTTAAGTGGTTGCCTGTTCCCACCTCCAGGTGGTGGCGGCGGCGGCGGTCACGGTGGCGGTTGGGGCGGCGGTGGCCCACGCGGTGGCTTCTCTCAGGGCCCAGGCTGATAAAACCTTTAATCAGAGGCAAATTGCCTCTGATTTTTATTTCTGACGATTATTTTGTGACATTAACAGGCAGCAAAACGTTTCGCTCGCAATAAAAATTTGCTGCGCTTCGCAAAAGTGAATAATGAAATCAATACCGTGTTTAAGTAACGAAAAAATATAGCGATTATCTATTTTCTTTTTTTTTTGCTGGTGTTAACGTCTTGCTTTAACTCGCTGAGACGTCCGCATGAAAAACCTCATTGCAGAACTACTGGTCAGGCTGGCGGAGAAGGAAGAAGAGTCCAAGGAATTAGTGGCTCAGGTTGAGGCGTTAGAAATCGTGGTGACCGCATTACTGCGTAAGCTGGACAGTCATCAATTCCAGCAGATCTCAGACAGCATCACTACCGCGATGGACACGGCGACACGTTCGGAGACCATCAATCCCGAAGACTCGTCATTGCTGGAAGGTTACATTCAGCGCCTTTTGCTTCATCCCCGCCAGTAATCTGCTTTATCAAGCCCGTCGCTCGCATGTATGCGGTGACGAGTTGACCCCGTTCATTATTCCCTTATGTTTATTTCTGCTTTTCTTTCTCGCTCCCGTCTGAATTTCTGCCAAACTTTGAGTGTTCGTTAATCAAATAGGGATGGAAAACATGAAGCTGAAATATCTGATGGTTGCGGCAATGCTTTCGTTAATGGCCGGTGGTTATGCCAGCGCGGCAGAAAAGACCGCCCAACAACAAAAAATGACCGTGTGTAATCAGCAGGCCGGTGAAAAGACCTTAAAAGGCGATGAACGAAAAACCTTTATGAGCAATTGCCTGAAGAAAGACAGCAAAATGGACTCGATGACGCCACAGCAGATGAAAATGAAAACCTGTAATACCCAGGCCGGTGAAAAAATGCTGAAAGGGGATGAACGTAAAACCTATATGAGCAGCTGCCTGAAAAAAAGTTAACCTGAGGTGGGCCTGCTCAGGCCCCTCTTTTTGCACTTCCCTCCGTCCCACCGTTCATTCATATTTCCTTAAATATTAATAATCGATAATAAACAATGACTTAACCGTAATTATCCTCGCTTCGCCTGCCCCTTTTCGATCCTTTCCCCTGTAAATGCCAGGCTTATTACTGTTGATTTGAAAACAGATAATAAAAAGGAGCCTTGTCGTGAGCTATCAAAATGCCATCGTTTTACAGGATCTCCCTGAGCGAAAACCCGTCAGAGTACCGGTAGGTGAAACCGGTATAATTCTGATCCGCGAGCAGCAGGAAGTGAAAGCCTTCCAAAGCAAATGCCCCCACTCTGGCGCGCCGTTAGAGCAGGGCGCAATCTATGGCGACAGGCTGGTTTGCCCGTGGCATAAAGCCAACTTCAGCTTGAATGACGGCAGTCTGTGCGAGCCCTTAGCGCTGAGCGATCTAAAGCGCTATCCGGTCAGAGTAGAAAACGGCATGGTGCAGGTGGATCCCGAGCCGCTGCCGCCGCTGGCCACTTTCCAGGCCGATCGCCAGGATCCGGTCTTTGTGATCCTGGGCACCGGCGCGGCAGGAGCGGCTGCGGCATGGACGCTGCGCAGGGAAGGCTTCACCGGCAAGCTGATCCTGGTCGATCGTGAAAGTGAGGCGCCCTACGATCGTACCGTGCTGACCAAATTTGTCCCTTCCGGCAACATGAAGATTGATGAGGTTCCTCCGCTGTTAAAAGAGGATTTCTCCGCCTATGCCGAACATAAGCTGGCGGACGTCGAACGGCTTGAAAGCCGTAATCAGACCCTGCATTTCGCCGATGGCACAAGCTTGCAGTATGACAAGTTGCTGATTGCCAGCGGCGGCATTCCGCAGCGGCCAGATCTGGAAGGTAAGGCGCTGCAGGGCGTGCATGTGCTGCGCAGCCTTGAGCAGGCTGACAAGCTGCTGCAGGCGGTCGATGCCACCAAGCAGCTGGTGATTATTGGTAACAGTTTTATCGGCATGGAGCTGGCGTCTGCGCTACGTGCGCAGGATGTGAAGGTACAGGTGGTAGCACCGGAACCGTTGCCGTTTAAAAACACCTTCGGTGAGGAGATTGCCGGTTATTTCCGCAAGCTGCATGAAGATAAAGGCGTGGAGTTTATCGACGGCGAGGTGGCCGAGCTGAAGGAAGATAACGGTCACGTCAGTGCGATTGCGTTAAAAAGCGGTAAAATCGTGCCGGCTGATATCGTTCTGTTGGCTACGGGCGTCGCGCCGGGCACCTCGTTTATTCATGACATTCCGCTCAATGACGATGCCAGCCTGACCACCAGTGAGACGTTAGAAGTGGCCAGCCAGGTGTGGAGCGCAGGCGATATAGCCACCTTCCCGGCGGCGTCAGGCCCGCTGCGGATTGAGCACTATCGGGTCGCGCAACAGCAGGGTCGGGTTGCCGCTAAGAACATGTTGGGGCAAAACGAAGCGTTCGATCGCGTGCCGTTCTTCTGGACCGCGCAGTTTGGGACGCGCTACGAATATCTGGGTCATGCGGAAGAGTGGGATGACTATCAGCTGTTTGGGTCGCTGGCAGATAAGAAATTTGTCGCGCTCTATGGGCAGAAAGGCCAGCTGGCGGCGGTAGCCTCCTGCGGGCTGTATACCTTCACCGCCGAGTTGGTCTTGCGGATGCAGGAGCCGATGACGATGGCTGAAACCGCTGCGCTGGTCAAAGAAGCGCTGAAGTGATCGACAGGGGCGAACGCCGTTCGCCCCTTAAGGTCAGGCCTTGCTCATCCGCTCGGATTTGGCCATGCACTGCTGCATCGCTTCCATCACCGCCGCGCGGAAGCCTTTCTCTTCCAATACTTTCACCGCTTCAATGGTGGTGCCGCCAGGCGAGCACACCATATCCTTCAGTTCAGCAGGATGTTTGCCGGTTTCCAGCACCATCTGCGCTGCGCCTTTAACCGCCTGCGCGGCAAACTGATACGCCTGCGCGCGTGGCATCCCGCCCAGCACCGCTGCATCCGCCATCGCTTCGATAAACATAAACACATACGCCGGGGAAGAACCGCTTACGCCGACCACCGCATGGATCATGTATTCCGGCACCAGCGCGGCTTTACCGAAACCCTTAAAGATATCAACAATCTCATCGGCTTCTTCTTTGGTGACCAGCACGTTTGGCGTCACTGAGGTCATCCCTTCATTCACCAGTGCCGGCGTGTTCGGCATGACGCGGACCAGCTTACGGTCGTGGCCCAGTACGTTCGCCAGTGAATCCAGCGTGATGCCCGCCGCAATTGACACCACCACGGTATCTTTATTCAGGCTGTTGGCGATCTCTTTCAGCACGTTCAAAATGACATTGGGTTTCACCGCACCAAACAGGATATCGGCCTGTTTGGCCACTTCTTCCGCGCTGGACGCCGGCGTAATGCCGTATTGCTGCTGCATCGCTTCATTGGTGGCCGGTTTACGGTCAAATACCCAGATGTTCTCAGGTGCGATCTGACCCGACGAAACCAGACCACCGATAATGGCTTTCGACATATTGCCGCAGCCAATAAAACCAATTTTCTTATCCACCGTTGTGCTCCCTGTTTCAGTCAGTATTTGATACGGCTCTAGCTTACGTCATTCCCGGCCTTTATCCAGTTTCCGCTTCGTTTAGCCGTTACCGGCAGATTAGATTTGCCATTCCTGAAAAGCACGGCATGATCTCCCTGTTTACCGTGATAACAAAAAGGAAAGGGGTCATATGCCAATCTGGGTGGATGCCGATGCGTGCCCGAAAGTGATCAAAGAGGTGCTTTACCGGGCTGCCGAACGCGAGCAGATGAAGGTCACGTTGGTGGCGAATCAGCCGCTGAGCGTGCCGCCATCGCGTTTTATTACCACGCTGCGCGTGCCGGCGGGTTTTGATGTGGCCGATAACGAAATTGTGCGCCGGGCTGAAGCGGGCGATCTGGTGATCACCGCGGATATTCCGCTGGCGGCAGAAGTGATGGAGAAGGGGGCGATTGCGCTGAATCCACGGGGTGAACGCTACAGCGACGCCACGATTCGCGAACGGCTGACCATACGTGATTTTATGGATACGATGCGGGCCAGTGGCGTGCAGACCGGCGGACCGGCGACACTGAACCAGCGCGATCGCCAGCAGTTTGCCAATGAACTGGATAAGTGGCTGCTCAGCCAGAAAAAGAAATAATCAAGAAGCGGGTGGAGAACTCCACCCGCTGAGTTAATCAGACAAAGCTGTCGTCGTCGCCAAAATCATCGCCGCTGAAGTCGTCACCACCGAAATCAGCAAAATCATTGCTGTTATCCTGCTGATAGCCCGAATCCTGGCTGGCGAACTGATTGTCATTGCCGGTGCCGTTAAAAGTATCGAGATTATTATCAAAGTTTTCCTGCGGCATCGCCGGCTCGTTGATAATGTTCACAATTTCCTCTGGCTGCGAATGATGGAACATGCTGGTCAGCATATCTGCCATCACCACGCCACCGGCAACACCGACCGCCGTCTGCAATGCGCCGCCTAAAAAGCCGCGCGTCGCGGAAGGGGCCGCAGCCTGAGCGGGCGCAGGCGCATAAGCAGGCTGCTGCTGCTGTTGCGGAGGCGGCGCGCTGTTCCACGGGTTCTGCTGCTGGGCCTGTGGCTGTGTCGGCTGCTGCTGGCGCTGACTGCCGCCGCCAAACAGGCCGGCCAGAAAACCGCCGCTGCTCTGCTGGGGCTGTTGCTGCTGCGCCTGAGCCAGCCTGGCTTCCAGCTCACTGACACGGTTGTTGAGCTGCTTCAGTGCCGCTTCCTGAATCAGAATCGACTGCGCCATATAGTAAGGTGCACCTGGCTGTTGCTGAACCTGCTGCTGGATTAATTTCTCCGCTTCGGCGTCACGCTGGCCGGACTGAGTTTCAGCCTGTTTTAAACGGCCAAACAGGCTCTCTATTAACTGTTGTTCTTCGCTCTGCATTAGTCTAACTCCGTAACGGGTGATGCTGACTATATTGGGGCTACGCGTGGGAAAGTAAACGTGCATCGGGTAAGGAAATGTTGCTGTTATCGCGCGGTTATTGTGTGACTGTAAAGTTAAAATTACAGCCTGTTAATTGTTATAATTCAGTCTGTTAATCGACCTCGGTCACACGGCGGGTGTAAAGAAAAAGTGACTACTGGTCGCACAGGGAAATTATCGGTATGATGCGACGCAAAGTTCATCATTATCTGCCTTTCGGCGTGGGCGTTGACCCTGACGAGCAGGCTGAGGAAGTGCCAGTTATGTCGTTACCCCTTTATCTGATCGGCGCGCGCGGCTGCGGAAAAACTACCGTAGGTCAGGCGCTGGCGAACGCTTTAGGCTATGCCTTCAGTGATACCGATCGCTACCTCCAGCAAACCACGCAGCGTACCGTTGCTGATATTGTGTCCGCAGAAGGGTGGGAAGGGTTTCGTCAGCGTGAAACGCTGTCATTAAAAGCGGTGACGGCGCCGGCCACGGTCATCGCCACGGGCGGCGGTATGGTTCTGGCGGCGGAGAACGGCAAATTTATGCGTGAACAGGGCCGGGTTATCTACCTGAAAGCGGACGCCAACGTGCTGGCCGCGCGGCTGGAAGCCTACCCGGAGCAGGATCAGCGTCCGACGTTAACCGGCCGCCCGATAGCCGATGAAATGGTGGAAGTGCTGGCTGCCCGTGATGCGCTGTATCAGCAGACCGCGCATTACGTGATTAATGCCATGCAGTGCCCGGACAAGGTGGTAGAGGACATCATTACGATGCTCTCTCTGGCCCGCGCCAGCTAAATACTGCGGAAAAATACCAGTCTTTGTCTATACTTAGTCAGATACGCGATTGTCGGGCCTTTATTGCCGACAGAGGTTTTTATTCTGACAAGAGGGAAATTATATGGCTGGTAAACCCCCGTATCCACGTGAAGCAAAAATTGTCCCGGTTAAAAAAGGCACCACCGAGAAAACTGTCACCTGGTATGAACTGCGCGCCGATCATCCTAAGCCTGACACGCTGATCAGTGAGCATGAAACTGAGCAAGAGGCGCAGGACGCCAAAATCCGTTACGAAGATAAAGACAAAGAGTGATGGCGGCCGGCAAGGATGCCAGCGATCTCCCCGCGAGATTATGACTTGACCCCGCCAGACCCTCCCCGTATTTTTCTGTGGCACCCTGATTTACCTAAAATAAAAACCGATCATCCCTTAGCCCGAGCTGGACTGACTCTTGAAAGATTTTCTGAAAAACACCGCCACGCCTGCTGACCCTCACGCTGTTTCAGAGGCAGCTGCTATGCTTTCTGTATCTGTGGTTCCCGGTGCTGACACCACTGAGGATCTGGCGGTTACGTTCGCTGACAGGGCGAACTTTGCGGAAAGTAAAACGATGAAACACTCACTTGCAACACTTACACTAGGCCAGGCTGCCCGTAGCGATCTTCATCCCCTGCTACTGGAAAATCTCCCTGAAGAACAAATCGCCCACGTTGGATTGCTTGACGATCTGACCCATGACGAAATACAGCAAAAATACGCCACGGCAGGCAATGAAAAGGTGGTGATGACCCGCCTGGAAGACGGCACTCACGTGGTGCTTTCGGCCGCGAAAGTGGAAGCGGCGCTGCAAAACAAGATCCTTGAACTTGAACAGCAGGGCTTTGAGACTATCCTGATGCTGTGTAGCGGGCAGTACAAAAACCTGTTTACTGACAGCGCCATTCTGCTTGAACCTTACCGTATCCTGCCGCCGCTGGTGGACGCGATCACCGGTGGGCATCAGGTCGGTATTGTGGTGGCGCGGGAAGAGTATATCGCGGAGCAGGCGTACAAATGGCAGAGCCTGGGACAGAAGCCCCACTTTGCAGTAGCCAGCCCGTGGGAAACCAGCGATGATGATCTGATTGACGCTGCGCTGCACCTACAGGAGCAGGGCGCGGATGTGGTGGTGCTGGATTGTCTGGGCTACCACCAGCGGCACCGGGATTTCCTGCAGAAACTGTTAGGCATTCCGGTATTGTTGTCCAATGTGTTAATAGCCAAACTGGCAGCAGAACTGCTTGTGTAAACGAGAACTTCTCGGCACTTTTACACTGTTATCTTTTTCTCTGATTTTAAGGATGTTTATATGCTCAACGTCAGTGAGTACTTCGACGGAAAAGTGAAATCAATTGGTTTCGACAGTGCCAGTACCGGGCGCGCCAGTGTGGGCGTGATGGCGGAAGGCGAATATACGTTTGGCACCGGCCAGGCGGAAGAGATGACGGTAGTCAGCGGATCGTTGAAGGTGTTGTTACCAGGTGAAGCCGAGTGGAAGCACTTTGAGCCAGGCCAGGTGTTTAACGTCCCGGGTCACAGCGAGTTTCATCTGCAGGTGGCAGAGCCTTCTTCCTATCTGTGCCGCTATCTGAAAGATTAAACCTGAAGGGCCGACGCCGTTCGGCGCCAAAAGAAGCTCAGCCGTCTCGCGCTGAGCTTCTTTAATGCATCCGCTTAACGCTGCGCTTCGCCACCCAAAGCTTCAATCGTATTGCTCACCAACGCCGCCAGCTCGCTGGTCATCAGAATAAAGTCGGCATCAAATCGCGCCTGAACATCATCCCGATCGATATCATCATTCTGTTCACGCAGGGTGTCTGAAAACTTCAGACGCTTCAGCGAGCCATCATCGGAGAGGATCAGCTGCACGCGCTCCTGCCAGTCCAGTGCCAGTTTGGTCACCAGTTTGCCGGCTTCGATATGGTTAGCAATCTCATCGCACACCAGATCCTGCTTCTTACAGCGGATCACGCCGCCATCTTCCAGCAAGGCTTTCAGCTCGGCTTCGTCCATCAGTGCGAAACCGGCCGGCGTTTCACCTGAACGCACCCATTCGGTCATGGTCAGCTCAATCGGGCTTTCCAGCGTCAGTGGCACCACCGGCAGCGAACCGAGGCTCTTGCGCAGCAGCGCCAGCGTATCTTCGGCTTTTTTGGCACTGGCACAGTCAACCATGATCAGGTTGTTAACGGTATCAATCCACAGGAAGGTCTGGCTGAAACGGCTAAAAGCGCGTGGCAGCAGGCTGTGCAGCACTTCATCTTTCAGCGAATCTTTTTCGGTCTTTTTCAGTTTGCGCTGCTGTTCGGCTTCAAGCTTGCCAATTTTGGCTTCCAGCGCCTGTTTGATCACTGTAGAAGGCAGGATTTTCTCTTCTTTGCGCGCGCAAATCAGGATCTGGCCATTATTGACGTGGGTAAATGCATCATGGCGCGGGCCCATTGGCGAAACCCAACCGGTTTTTGCCATATCCTGGCTGCCACAGGGAGCGAAAGAGAATGCCTCAAGCTGTTTTTCCATCTCGTCAACCGCCAGTGGGATCTCGCGATTCAGACGATATACCATTAAATTCTTAAACCACAGCATTATGCTTTCCCTCTCGGGCGCGCATCAGGCGCGCTAATTCAAAGTCAGCGCGCATGATAGCGAATCGGCGGCGGGGTTTCATTGCCTTTCCGCCTCCGGCCTTCTAAGGTAAGACGATGACCGTCAAATAATGAGGAATAACAAGTGCGTATCGGGATAGATTTAGGTGGAACTAAAGTTGAGGTGATAGCACTTGCTGAATCCGGCGAGACGCTGTTCCGTCACCGCGTGCCCACGCCGCGTGATGATTATCAGCAGACGCTGGACGCCATTGTCGGCCTCGTCAGGCTGGCCGAAGAGAAAACCGGTGAGCAGGGCACGGTCGGCATCGGCATTCCGGGGACGCTATCGCCCTACACGCGGCTGGTGAAGAACGCCAACTCGACCTGGCTCAACGGGCAGCCGCTGGATAAAGACCTGCAAAAAATGCTTAACCGTGAGGTGCGGATCGCCAATGACGCTAACTGCCTGGCCGTGTCCGAAGCGGTGGATGGCGCGGCGGCAGGGAAGCAGACGGTGTTTGCGGTGATTATCGGCACCGGCTGTGGTGCGGGTGTGGCGCTGAACGGTCAGGCGCACATTGGCGGCAACGGTAATGCGGGCGAGTGGGGGCATAATCCGCTGCCGTGGATGGATGAAGATGAGCTGCGTTACCGCGAAGAAGTGCCGTGCTACTGCGGTAAACAGGGCTGCATTGAAACCTTTATCTCCGGCACCGGCTTCGCCACGGACTATCACCGCCTGAGCGGCGTGGAGCTGAAAGGCGCGGAGATTATCACGCTGCTGGAGCAGCAGGATCCGGTTGCGGAGCTGGCGATGAGCCGTTATGAGCTGCGGCTGGCAAAATCGCTGGCGCACATCGTCAATATTTTCGATCCGGAAATGATTGTGATGGGCGGCGGCATGAGCAATAACGATCGTCTGTATCAGACCGTGCCGCAGTTGATGAAGAAGTGGGTGTTTGGCGGAGAGTGTGAAACCCCGCTGCGTAAAGCGGTTCACGGCGATTCAAGTGGCGTACGTGGCGCCGCCTGGCTCTGGCCGCAGTAAAAAAAACAGGGCCGAGGGTCGGCCCTTTTTCTTGCTTACTCGCCTGCCAGCATCGCATCGCGCGGCGCGTTGGCTCGCTGGTTTTTGGTCATCAGGAAGTAGATATAGCCTGCCACCATAAAGGCCACGAATAGCGCCCCAATCAGCGCATTGAACCACAGCATGGCAATCAGACAGACCACGGCCAGTACCAGCGCAATGCCCGGAACGATTGGGTAGCCCGGCGCCCGGAAACTGCGCTCCAGCTCTGGCGCAGTGCGGCGCAGTCGGAACAGGCTCAGCATGCTCATGATGTACATCACAATGGCACCGAACACCGCCATGGTGATCATCGCGGCGGTCAGCGTCATGCCCTGCAGGTTAATCCAGCTGTCGCTGAAGATCGCGGCAATGCCAATCAAACCACCGGCAATGATGGCGCGGTGTGGCGTCTGGAAGCGGGACAGCTTAGCCAGTCCGGCAGGCAGATAGCCAGCGCGGGACAGGGCGAAGAACTGGCGGGAATAGCCCAGAATAATGCCGTGGAAGCTCGCCACCAGGCCAAACAACCCAATCCACACCAGCATATGCATCCAGCCGGAGTTTTCGCCCACCACCATTTTCATCGCCTGCGGCAACGGATCGTTGATGTCCGACAGCTTACGCCAGTCACCCGCACCGCCGGCCAGCAGCATCACGCCAATGGCCAGGATCACCAGCGTCAGAATACCGCTGATATAAGCCTTCGGAATGGTGCGTTTCGGATCCTTGGCTTCTTCAGCGGCCATCGCGGCCCCTTCAATGGCGAGGAAGAACCAGATAGCGAACGGGATAGCGGCAAAAATCCCGGAAAGCGCAGGCAGTCCGAAGTGCTCGCCACCCGACCAGCCATTGGCGGCAAAGTTGGCCACACTGAAGCCCGGCGCGACTACGCCCATAAATACCAGCAGCTCAAGCACCGCTAACACCGTCACCACCAGCTCAAACATCGCCGCCAGCTTAACGCCGAGGATATTCAGCGTCATAAAGATGATATAGGCGCCCACTGCGGCATATTTCGGATTCAGATCGGGGAACTGCACGTTGAGATAGGCGCCGATAGCCATCGCAATGGCCGGCGGGGCAAAGACGAACTCAATCAGGGTTGCCATACCGGCAATCAGGCCACCGGTTTCGCCAAAGGCGCGACGGCTGTAAGCAAAAGGGCCACCGGCATGCGGGATCGCCGTGGTCAGTTCGGTAAAGCTAAAAATAAAACAGGTATACATAAGGGCGATCAGCGCGGTGGTGACCAGGAATCCTAAGGTTCCCGCCACACCCCAGCCGTAACTCCAGCCAAAATATTCGCCGGAAATCACCAGACCTACCGCAATGCCCCACAGATGTATTGTGCCCAGAGTGGGCTTCAGTTTGCCTGTCATAACGCATTCCCCGTGATGAGTTTTATTGTCAGTCGATAATGCAGTCGCGACCCGCCGGAAAACTTGACGCTGGCGTAAGGAATTTTGTGCTCTGCTGTCAACTCAGAAGCAAAAAAAGCGCCAGATGCACGCTAAAGTCAAAAGAGGGTCATCTGCGGTCAAGCGGGTCAGAGGCAGGTGACGCCATGCTGGTATCACACGGCGGGTAACCGACAGCCAACCATTACGGAGCCAGACTATGACTGCCACGCAATATGACAACCTGGATACAGCCGCGCTGCTAAACCTTGCTCAGCGCACGCTCACCCGTTATCCCGCAGCCTTGCAGGGAACGCTGAGCCTGCTTTGCCGCTCAGAGAACGCCACGTTTTTACTGCAGGCCGGTGGCAAACGCTACGCGCTGCGCCTGCATCGCGGCAATTATCATCAGCGTGCGGATATCGAAAGTGAACTGCACTGGCTCGATGCGCTGCGGGAAACCGGCATCGTGGTGCCGCAGGCGGTGCCGGATAAAGAGGGTCAGACCGTGCAGACGCTGCAACTGGAAGACGGTAGCGAGCGCCATGTGGTGCTGTTTGACTGGATTGAAGGCGAGATGCCGACCACCGAGGTCGATCCGCGTGCCTTCCAGCAGTTAGGCCATATCACCGCCCGCCTGCATCAGCACAGCAAAAGCTGGCAGAAGCCGGCGGGATTCCAGCGCATCATCTGGGATCACCAGACGATGGTCAGCCCGCAGAGTCACTGGGGCGACTGGCGCGATGTGCCGAATCTGCGTCTGCAGGATCGTCCGGTGGTGGAAGAAGCGATTGCCCGGGTCGGTAGCGATCTGACGATCTTCGGTAAAGACGCCTCGCGTTACGGCTTGATCCATGCGGATCTGCGGCTGACCAACCTGCTGCTGCACAAAGGCGAGACGCGGGTGATCGACTTCGATGACTGCGGCATGGGCTGGTATCTGCACGATCTTGCGGCAGCGATCAGTTTTGTCGAGCACCATCCTCGTGCAGCAGAGTGGGTGGATCACTGGATCAAAGGCTACGAGCAGATTGCCCATATCAGTGATGAAGAGATGGCGATGCTGCCAACCCTGCTGATCCAGCGCCGTATCCAGCTGATGGCGTGGGCCGGATCCCATGCCGAAACCGAGATGGCGCACAGTCTTGGCCCAGAGTGGGCGGATCATTCTGTGCGCCTGTGCCACCGCTATCTGGAGACCCGCGAGCTTCCGGTTGGCGCCTGATTTGCACCCAGAACGGGCAGGCACGCGGCGGGTGCCGCATCTGCCCGTGATTGTCCTGTCATAACACCTTGTTTTTAAACGTCACCGACGAGGTTGGTATGAATATTGCTGCATTAGCAGCATATTTTCTACGCCGAGGCGACGATGATGGAAACCGGTCTTATCAGACAGCCTGACATGGCAACGGCGCTGAATGCCAGCGCCGTCAGTAATCGTGGGGTTCTGGCGGCGGCAGCCAGCGGCCTGAGCAGTTTTATCAGTGAGAAGGGCGGCGATGTCGATCGCATTTTTGGCGTCAGCGGCATCGATCCCGAACTGCTTTCCAGCCCGACCTTAAGCCTTGGGCTGATCAACTACTGTCGCGTGATGGAAGAAGCGGCGCGTTATTCAGGTTTTGATAACTTCGGTTTGCACTACGGCAAGCAGTTTAAACCGCAGTCATTAGGTCTGATTGGTTATGTTGGCCTGTGTTCGGCGACGCTGGAACAGGCATTGCAGAACGTGGTGAATGCCTTTCCGTATCATCAGCACGACACGCTCACCCGGCTGGTTGATAAAGGGGATTGCTGGCGGCTGGATTACCAGGTGCGCCACGGCGCGATCCTCTGTCGCCGTCAGGATGCTGAACTGACGCTGGGGATGTTTATGAACCTTATTCGCCATGTGGCGGGTAAAAACTGGGCACCCAGAGAGGTCCATTTCGAGCATCCACGGCCTTCACAATGGCATGAGCACTGCAAAGTGTTCGATGCGCCGGTCTATTTTGATCAACCCTTCAACTCATTACTGATCCCGAAACGCGATCTGGCGCGATCGATGCCGGACAGCGATCCGATGCTGTTAATGGTGATGCAGGATGCGATCCGCCGCCTGAACAGCGCCACGCCACAACAAAATATTGTCGATCAGGCCCGTGCGCAGGTGCATCTGGTGTTGCTGAAAGGTGAGCCGGTGCTGGAAGAGGTGGCTGAAAAAATGGGGCTGTCGAGCTGGTCGCTGCAACGGCGTCTACGCGATGAAAACCTGAGCTTCACCGCGCTGGTGGACAAGGTGCGTTGCGAAATGGCCAAGCACTACCTGCAACAGCGCCAGCTGCCAATTTCGGAGATGGCGCTGCTGTTGGGCTATTCCGAAGTCAGCGCCTTTTCCCGCGCCTTCCGCCGCTGGTTTGGCATCAGCCCACGTCAGTGGCGGCAGGACGAGTTGGCGGGTTAACCGGCCGGCTTAAAGTCGAGAATAATTTCGCTGGGGAATTTTTTCGGTGGCGCGGGCAGATTTTCCGCGCTGCTGACCACGCCCCAGGCTTTCTTACACAGTTGCTCATCGCCCGACGTACTCAACACGCTATACCGCCCATTCTGTTTCCAGCTAATGGTCAGCACGCATTCGCGTCCGACATAACGCGCGTGGTCATAAAAATTGCGCTGAATACCGTACTGCATTTTCGCGTAGTAGCGGCAGTCTTCCTCAGACATTTCTGCGGTGGCGGCTGTGCACTGCTGGTCAGCAAACGCCTGCATTTCCTGCGCCGTCGCCGGGGCATTTTGCTGAGTATTTTTGGCTGACTGACAGCCGGCCAGCAGCGTCGTCATCACCGTTGCCGCCAACGCCCATGCCATTTTGTGCCGATTCATTTTCATTTATTCATCACTATTTCTAAAGAATCCTGACGTCCAGCCGATAGTTTATCCTGTTAGCTTCTTGCTGGCTGACTCTTTTTTCGCCGTCAGACTCTTTACAGATAAATCTCTACTTCAGCGAATATATTCTCTCAGATTAAAACAAACTGGCAGGGAATTTACTTAATAACGGAAATAAATTATTTTTCAATTCTCCTTTTCCAGCGTAAATTATGCCTGTTTTTATTAAGTGCTTCGGGAAGTAGAGCAACAGGTTTGCCGTAAATGAAGCCGTCAGACGGGTTTTTACCTTAATTCATGGAACAGAAATGAAACCTTATATTAACGTCCTCGCATTGACCTTATTAAGTAGCGCCATGCTCAGCGGTTGCGCGACCGAATCCTCGCGTGCCATTGAAGCGCCTCAGGTGACTGCTGCCACGCAACCGGCCTGGCAGGGCGCTAAAAGCCCCATCGCGGTCGGTAAGTTCGATAACCGTTCCGCGTATATGAACGGCATCTTCTCGGATGGCGTCGATCGTCTGGGCAATCAGTCCAAAACGATTCTGATCACCCACCTGCAGCAAACCGGCCGCTTTAACGTGCTGGATCGCGCCAACCTGGATGAGCTGAAGGCTGAAGCGGGCTACAAGCGCAGCGCGCAGACCATCAAGGGTGCGGATTATGTGGTGACCGGTGATATCACCGAGTTCGGACGCAAGGAAGTCGGCGATCAGCAGCTGTGGGGCGTTCTGGGCCGGGGGAAAACGCAGGTTGCTTACGCGAAAGTGAACCTGAATATCGTCGATGTTGCCACCTCTGAAGTGGTTTATTCCGTGCAGGGCGCGGGCGAATATCAGCTTTCAAATCGTGAAGTGATTGGCTTTGGCGGCACCGCCAGCTATGACTCAACGTTGAATGGCAAGGTGATCGATCTGGCGATGCGTGAAGCGGTAAATCATCTGGTCAGCGGACTGGAGTCCGGCGCATGGCGCGCAGCTAAATAACTCAGGGAAGGGAATACAATGCGAATTAATAAGACACTGCTAATAGCGACAACCGCGCTGTTATTGACGGCCTGCGCCGAAAAAAGTAGCAATATCTATTATTGGGGTGACTATCAGCCCTCGCTTTACAGCTATTACCAGAAAAGTGCGGCACCTGAAAAAGAAATTGAGACGCTTAATGCAGTTATTCAGCAAGCCCATGCCAAAAATAAACCGGTAGCGCCAGGCCTGCGCGCGCAATTGGGATTGTTGTATGTCGATACCGGTCATCCGGATCTGGCATTCGAGCAATTTAACGCCGAGAAAACCGCGTTTCCTGAATCCGCTCACTATATGGACTTTCTGATGCGTAATAAGCAGGGAGCAAATTAATGAAGAAAATTGTAGTTATTTCCGCCGTCCTGGCGGTGCTGGCCCTGACCGGCTGCGCCAAAAAAACGCCTTATGATTACACCGCGTTCCGTGCCAGCAAGCCGGCCTCGATTCTGGTGCTGCCTGCGGAAAATCGCACCACGGATATCAATGCCGCCCACAGCTTTGCCTCGCTGGTAACACAGCCGCTGGCGGAATCGGGCTACTACGTCTTCCCGGTCGCCGTGGTGGAAGAGACCTTTAATCAGAACGGCCTGACCAATGCCACCGACATTCGTGGCGTCAGCGCGGCTAAGTTGCGCAGTATCTTCAATGCGGATGCGGCGCTGTACATCGATATCACTTCGTACGGCACCAAGTACATTGTGGTAGACAGCGTGACCCAGGTGACGGCCACTGCCAAACTGGTGGATTTGCGCACCGGCACGCAGATCTGGAGTGGACTGGCCACCGCGGCGAACAACGAAAACAACAATAACCAGGGACTGGTGGGGATGCTGGTTGCGGCGGCGGTGAAGCAGATCGTCAACAACGTCAGCGATGAGGCGCATACCGTGGCCTCTGTCACCAGTGCCCGTTTGCTGAGCGCCAATGACAATGGCGGCATTTTAAAAGGGCCGCGCGCGAAATCACCGACCCTGTAAGTCATCATCGGGCGCCTTCCAGGCGCCCGCTTTACGCCGAGGGCGTTTCCAGCTTGCTGTAACCCAATCCGTTGACTTTTCTGACCTTGATCTGCACCGGGATGCGTTCTTTCATCGCTTCCACGTGGCTGATCACGCCAATCGTTTTGCCACTGGCATTCAGGGCATCCAGCGCGTCCAACGCACTGTCCAGCGTTTCCGCATCCAGCGTGCCAAAACCTTCGTCGAGGAACAGGGATTCAATCCGGGTTTTATGGCTGACCAGGTCCGACAGCGCCAATGCCAGCGCAAGGCTGACGAGGAAGCTTTCGCCGCCGGACAGGGTGCGGGTATCGCGCAGTGAATCTGCCTGCCAGGTATCCACCACCTGCAACTCCAGCGCCTCTTTCGATTTACGCTGCAACAGATAGCGTCCGTGCAGCCGGTTCAGCTGGTTGTTCGCCAGCCACACCAGGTGATCAAGGGTCAGTCCCTGGGCAAACTTACGGAATTTATCCCCTTCGCGGGACCCGATCAGCTGGTTGAGATAGCCCCAGTCTTCCACTTCCTGTTCGTTCTGCCGGATTTGTTCCAGTAACGATTGCTGCTGCTGGCGACGCGCGGCATCGCTGGTCAGCTGCTGGCGGGTTTCCCCTTGCTGGCGATTATTCTCTTTCAGCAGGTTAGCCAGCCGGCTGACCGCTTCACTTAACGCCTCAGTCTGCTCCGTGAGTTCGGCGGGTTTCTGCTCAAGATGCCGATCCCGGATTTTTTGCGCCTGTTGCAGCAATACGCTGGCTTGCTGGCGACGCTGGTCGTGCTGCTTTTGCAATGCACGCAGTTTCAGCGTCTGCTCTTCATCCAGCAATGCGGCAGTGAAGGCCGCTTCATCACTGAAGTGACTGGCGGCCAGTGCGGTATTCAACGCTTGCTGAGCATCTTCAAGCCGTCGTGCCAGCGTAACCGACTGCTCAGATAGTGAGTTATGCTGTCCGGTCAGTGTATTTAACTGGTTCTGCTCTGTCTGCCACTGCTGCAGGCAGGCTTGGCTGCTTTCGGCGTGACGCTGAGAATCCAGACGCAGCTGCTGTTGTACCGCTGAAGTTGCCTGCTCGCCAAACAGCTGCAGGCGTTGGGCTCGCAATTCGCTCAGCGATTCAGCTTCGGTGTTAAGGCGCAGTGCCAGTTCCGCAAGGCGCGATTTTTCGCGGCCGATTTCATCGCTCAATGCCTGCTGCTGAGTGGCAAGGGTCGTCAGCTGTGGCAACAGGTCAGTTAGCGCCTGCTCCGCTTTCAGCCACTGCTGCCACTTATCTTGTCTGCTGGCCAGCCAGCTTTCATGGCTGCCCGGCTCGGGTGGCGTCAGCGCAGATTCGGCCAGCGAGGCCTGCAGGTCGTCGCGCTGCTGCTGCACGGCGGCCTGCTGCTGTTTATGCTGCTGCTCCAGCTCGCTCAGCGCCTGTCGGGTAGTAAGCAGTTGCTGACCTGCCAGCTGTTGCTGCTGCAGCAATGCTGCCAGCTCATTCTGCCGCTGGTTCAGCGCATCTTTCTGCTGTTGCAGTTCTCGCGCGCTTTGCTGCAGGCTGAGTAAGTTAGCCTGACCCTCAGCTTCTGACTGATCCTGAGCGGCCAGCCATTGCTGCGTTTCTTCCCGGTCTGCCAGCGTCAGGGTTAACGCCAGGCCATCGACTGCGGTCTGCCACTGGCTTTGTAACTGTGCGGCTTCACGATCGTTCTCTTCCCGCAGCTGCTGCTCTTTCTCCGCCTGCTGCTGCAGGTTTTTCAACTGTTCCCGCGTCGCCGTGCCCTGATCTTTCAGGCTATCGACCTCGGCTTTCAGTTTGACCAGCCGCTGCTGATTTTCTGACGGCTCAAGGGCCTGATAGTCGGCAATTGCAGGATGCTCGCACGCGCCACACAGCGGACAAGGCTGACCGGCTTCCAGTAAGGCCCGCTGCTGCTCCAGCCCGGCAATGCGCCTCTCAAGCTCGCAGCGCTTCTCCAGATCCTGCCAGTGCTGATGCTTCTCTTTCCAGTTCGCGCGCAGCACCTCGAGTTGCTGTTCGGTCAGCTTCAGCTGTTTCTGACCCTCTGACTGACTGGTTTGCTGTCGCTGCATGCGGGTCTGCAACTGCTGCCACTGCGGGATCAGCAGCGCCAGCGTTTGTCGGAGTGGACGTTGCTGGCTGAGCTGGGCCAGCGAGGCCTGCAGCCGATCTTCCGGATGCTGCAGCTGACGCTGGTGATGCAATTTTTCAGCTTCATCACAGCGGGTTTTGGCCTGTTCCAGCTGCTGTTGCTGAGGCTGTATCTGCCGATCGAGCGCGGTGTAATGCTGTTCCTGCTGAACCACCTGAGCGGCCTGTTGTGCACTGCGTGCCTGCAGTGCAGTCAGCGCCAGTTCGCTCTGATGCTGCTGCTCAAAGCGCACGCGCCACAGGGGAAGGGAGGCACCCCAGCCGGAAAAGTGCGGATGTGCCTGCTGCCATTGGCGGGTTTGCTGCTGCTGAAGTTGCTTCTCAGCCTGGGATTTCTGGTTCTGCTGCAGGGCATCCTGCCGACGATTAAGAGATTGTTGGTACTCACTGACCTCTTTTTCGAGCAGCTGGTTTTGCTGGTCCAGCGTGGCGATGCGGTTATCCAGCGGCAGCACCCTGTCGGTAATCACCGTTTCCTGCTGCTGGCGATGCGCTTCATGCTGTTGCCGTGCCTCATCGGCCGCTTTCAGCTGCTGGGTTAAGCCGGTCAGCTGCTGCTGAGCCCGATCCTTTTGCTGGGACAGGTTCTGCAGCTGGATGCTGAGCTGATGCGCATCCTGCTGATACTGTTCGCGTTGTTGCCAGAGCGGGCGCAGTTTTTCTGCCGGTTCGGCCTGAACCAGACGCGCCAGCTCGCCGCTGTCATGTTGCCAGGCGCTTTCGGCCTGCTGATGATCGTCTTCGGCCGCTTTCAGCGCCTGCAAGGCCGCGTGATATTGCTGCTGCCATTGCCATAAAAGGCTGTGCTGCTGATGTTGCGAAGTGAGTACCTGCTCATCCGACACCAACTGCTCTAACTGGGTTGTTAGCAGCTGCAGTTGCTCTTCGTCGAGTAGCGCCATGCCGCTGGCCTGCGCACGCAGCGTATCCAGCGCCACTTTGGCGTTTTTATGCCGTTCAAAGACGTTGGCGGACAGGCGACCGTAGATTTCGGTGCCGGTCAGCTCTTCCAGCAGCTCTGCCCGGCTGTTGGCATCGGCATTCAGAAAGGCGGCAAACTGCCCTTGCGACAGCATCATCGATTTGGTAAAGCGCTCGAAATCCAGCCCGGTCAGCGCCGTCAGCATATCCAGCTTGTCTTTCACCTTATCGGCGACGATTTTGTTGTCATCACAGCGGGCCAGCTCGACGCGCGGGGCCTGCAAATTGCCATCCACCGCGCCGCGTGCGCGGTTCTGGCTCCAGAATGCCCGCCAGGCCACGCCTTTCACTTCAAATTCAACCTCGGCCAGACATTCTGAGGTGTCGCGGGTCATCAAATCGTTCTGCGTCTGCGAGAGTTTCCCCAGCCGCGACGTCTCGTGGTACAGCGCCAGGCAGATGGCATCCAGCAGGGTGGTTTTTCCCGCGCCGGTCGGGCCGGTAATGGCAAACAAACCGTTGCTGGCAAAGGGCTCGGCGGTAAAATCTATCTTCCATTCGCCTTTAAGCGAGTTGAGGTTTTTGAACCGCAGCGTCAGGATTTTCACGGTTGCACCTCATCATCAATTTCTGCCAGCGTCAGGGTGAACAGCGCCGTCGCCCGCGCCAGCCGTTCAGGCTGTTCATTTTCTTCCAGCGCCAGACGGCGGCTAAACACCTCCTGCGCGCTGAGTTCGCTGAGGGTTTCATTGTTTTGCCGGTCGATAACCTGTTCCCGTTGCTCGCGGCTGCGGCGCAACAGCACCACCTCTACCGGCATTTCCTGGGTCAGTTCCTGAATACGCCGCTGAAGGTCGTTCAGCCACGCCTGGGTGGAAATCTCGATATCCAGCCACACCGGCTTGCCATCTTCACGCGGCGCAATCGCGGCCAGCTGCTGCTCAATCTCCTCCAGCGAGCCTTTGATCATCTGCATCGGCTGAAACAGCGGGACGGAGAGCGTTTCAACCTGGCTCAGCTTGCCGTCGGCAAAGTCGACCAGAAACACGCTTTTGTCTTTGCCCAACTCGTCAAAACTGAGCGGAATCGGGGAGCCGCTGTAGCGAATATGCTCCGTGTTGGCGATGCGCTGCGCGCGGTGGATATGGCCGAGCGCGATGTAATCCGCCGGGGGAAATGCCTGGGCCGGAAAAGCATCCAGCGTGCCGATATAGATATCGCGTACCGCATCACTTTTGGTCACGCCGACGGTGGTCAGATGGCCGGTAGCAATAATCGGCAACGGTAAATCCAGCCTTTGCCGCTCGGCCTGCGCCGCCTGCCAGCAGCGATCGTAATGCTGGGTGATGGCCTCCAGCAGGGTCTGCTGCTTCTCATGGCCAGACTGACCGGCCTGGCTGACGGTGATGTCACGCGGGCGAAGGAAGGGAATGGCGCACAGGACCGCGCCAGGTTCGCCATTGCGCTTATTCAGGATCACCACCTGCTGGGCGATATCGTCACTGGCCGCGGCGATCACCCGGGTGTTGAGACAGGCCAGCAGCTCACGCGATTCATTCAGCGTGGCGACGGAATCATGATTGCCACCCAGCACCACCAGCTGACAGCCGGTTTGCTGGAGGTTGACCACGAAACGGTTATACAGCTCGCGCGCATAGCTGGGCGGCGAACCGGTGTCGAAGATATCCCCCGCGATGATAATGGCATCTACCTGATGTTCCACCGCCTGAGCCAGCAGCCAGTCTGTAAAAGCCTGATGTTCCGGGGCGCGGCTTTTGGTGTAAAAAAATTGGCCCAGATGCCAGTCTGACGTGTGGATAATTCGCATGAGATCCCTTTAAGGCGCAAGGCAGAGTCGACGATTATAAACAGCAACGCGTAAAACCCCAGTCTGAATGACTGTAACCTTCACAAAAGTGTTATTAAACGGCGGCCCGGGCCGTGCTTTTTTCATAAAACTGTCATAAAACTGACGCATAATGACGCCGCAAATCCAGTGACATTCCGTCACAGTAGCAGGAGCAATAATGGCTAAGCGTATTCTGGTAGTCGAAGATGAAGCCCCAATCCGTGAGATGTTGTGTTTCGTGCTGGAGCAAAATGACTATCAACCGATAGAAGCGGAAGATTATGACAGTGCGGTCAATTTGCTTATCGAACCCTGGCCTGATTTGATCCTGTTGGACTGGATGCTCCCGGGTGGTTCAGGCATTCAGTTTATCAAGCATTTAAAGCGTGAAGCGATGACCCGCGACATTCCGGTGATGATGCTGACGGCGCGCGGTGAAGAAGAAGATCGCGTTCGCGGTCTGGAAGTGGGGGCTGACGACTATATTACCAAGCCGTTTTCGCCGAAAGAGTTGGTGGCGCGGATTAAAGCGGTGATGCGCAGGATCTCGCCAATGGCGGTGGAAGAAGTGATTGAGATGCAGGGACTGAGCCTGGATCCTTCGTCTCATCGCGTGATGTCAGACACCCAGCCGCTGGAAATGGGGCCGACGGAATACAAGCTGCTGCATTTCTTTATGACCCATCCTGAGCGGGTTTACAGCCGTGAGCAGTTGCTTAATCATGTCTGGGGCACTAACGTGTACGTCGAAGATCGTACCGTTGACGTTCATATTCGCCGCTTACGTAAAGCGCTGGAACTGACCGGGCACGATCGCATGGTGCAGACGGTTCGCGGAACAGGTTACCGTTTCTCTGCACGTTACTGATCGTTCGCACTGGAGTCTTCACCGTGTTGGAACGCCTCTCCTGGAAGAGATTGTTGCTGGAAGTGGTGCTCGCCTGCCTTCCGGCCCTGATTTTGGGGCTGCTGGTGGGCTACCTGCCCTGGCTGCTACTGGTATCGGTGTTAGCCGTTTTGGGCTGGCATTTCGCTAATTTACTTCGTTTATCCCACTGGCTGTGGATTGACCGCAGCATGACGCCACCGGCGGGGCGCGGCAGCTGGGAACCTCTCTTTTATGGCCTTTACCAGATGCAGGCGAGAAATCGCCGGCGTCGGCGTGAGCTGGGCCATCTGATCAAACGCTTTCGCAGTGGCGCCGAATCCTTACCTGATGCGGTGGTATTGACCACAGAAGAGGGCACCATTTTCTGGTGTAACGGCCTGGCGCAACAGATGCTGGGACTGCGCTGGCCGGAAGACAATGGTCAGAACATCCTTAACCTGCTGCGCTATCCCGAGTTTACCCGCTATGTGCGGCAGCGCGATTTTACCCGACCGCTGACGCTGGTGCTGAACAGCAATCGTCAGCTGGAATTCCGCGTAATGCCCTACTCGGAAGGGCAATGGCTGCTGGTGGCCCGTGATGTGACGCAGATGCATCAGCTTGAGGGTGCCCGGCGCAACTTCTTCGCTAACGTCAGCCATGAGCTACGCACGCCGTTAACGGTGCTGCAGGGCTATCTGGAGATGATGAACGATTCGGTGATGGAAGGCCCGCTGCGTGACAAGGCCCTGCACACCATGCAGGAGCAGACCCGCCGCATGGACGGCCTGGTGAAACAGTTGCTGACCCTGTCGCGGATTGAAGCCGCACCGGCGCTGGATCTGCAGGAAAAAGTCGACGTGCCGATGATGCTGCGTCTGCTGCAGCGTGAAGCGGAAACCCTGAGCCAGGGCCGGCACGAGATTCACTTCACGATGGACGCGGATTTGCGGGTGTATGGCAATGATGAACAGCTGCGCAGCGCCATCTCAAACCTGGTGTACAACTCGGTTAACCACACGCCGGCCGGCACGCGCATCGATATCAGCTGGCTGAGAACTCCACAGGGCGCGCAATTTAAGGTGAAGGATAACGGTCCGGGCATTGCACAAGAGCATATTCCCCGGCTGACCGAGCGCTTTTACCGCGTCGATAAGGCCCGTTCGCGGCAAACCGGCGGCAGCGGGCTTGGCCTGGCGATCGTCAAGCATGCGCTCAGCCACCACAACACCCGGCTGGACATCACCAGCCAGCCTGGCAAAGAGACCTGTTTCAGCTTCTCCTTACCACCAAGGTTGATTGTCAGCAGCGAGTTGGCACAGAATGCGGTTCGATGATCGTAGCGGAACCCTGTGATGAAAAAGCTGTTTCTGATGCTGCTGGCCTGTTTCAGCCTGACCACCCAGGCACAAGAGGGGATGCTGGCCGGTAACCTGACCAGCGTTGGCTCGGATACCCTCGGCAGCTTAATGACGCTGTGGGGCGATAGCTTCAACCGGCAGTTTCCGGGCGTAAATGTGCAGGTGCAGGCCGCTGGTTCCTCTACCGCACCCACCTCGCTGGCGGCCGGCGCGGCGCAGATTGGCGCAATGAGTCGCCCGATGCAGGCGGTTGAGCGCCAGCTGTTCGAGGACCGCTATGGCTATCCACCGCTGGCCGTGCCGGTGGCGATGGATGCGCTGGTGGTGGTGGTCAATCAGGACAACCCGATCAAGGGTCTGAATACGCAGCAGCTCGATGCGATCTTTTCCGTTACCCGGCGCTGTGGCGCGCTCTCCGCGGTGGATCGCTGGGGCGATGTGCAGTTAACTCAACCAAGCTGGGTGTCCCGTCCTTTGCAGCGTTTTGGCCGCAATTCCGCTTCCGGCACCTGGGGCTTTTTCAAGCAGCAGGCGTTGTGCAATGGCGATTTCCGCAATGATGTCGGGGAATATCCCGGCTCTGCGGCGGTGGTGCAGGCCGTGGCGGGCACGCTGAATGCCATTGGCTATGCCAGCATGGGCATTCATCTCAGCGGTGTGAAGACATTACCGGTGTCCCGCGATGGCCAGAACTGGGTGGCGCCGGATGCGGCCAATATTCGCAGCGGCCGTTATCCTTACGCCCGCAAGCTGTACCTGTACGTCAATAAACCACCCGGCAAGCCGCTGGAACCTCTTACCGCCGCGTTTCTTCATCACGTGTTATCCGCTGACGGCCAGGCGCTGGTCACCCAGGCGGGATATCTGCCGTTATCGCCAGAGCAGGTCAGTCAGGCGCGTGCGCTGATTGAGGATCGTTAACACCGGCCAAGATGAATTTTTTTCATGTCTGATGAATTATCCTCGTTTGCGCCAGCGTCGCTCTCATGACACTCTTGCGTCTGGACATATAGACATCCAGAAGTCTAAGAATAACGATTCGTGATAATTTCACCGGTAAATTATGCGCGTGTGCGCAGGTCAGGAGTGACACAACATGCAAAGAGATTCAGCTCAGTATCGTGCCGAAGTGGTAGGCAGCTTCCTTCGTCCCGCCGCCATCAAACAGGCGCGCGAGCAGTTCCAGAAGGGTGAGATTGATGCCGTTGCCCTGCGTCGTATTGAAGATGAAGCCATTCGTGATGTGGTCACTCATCAGCGCGCCTGTGGACTGAAGGTGGTCACCGACGGTGAATTGCGCCGCGCGTGGTGGCACTTTGACTTCTTCGATGGCCTGGAAGGCGTTGAGCGCTATGAGTCTGAGCAGGGCATCCAGTTCAACGGCGTGCAGACCAAAGCCCACGGTATCCGTGTCACCGGCAAGATCGCCTTCGGTAACCATCCGATGCTGGAAGACTTCCGCTACCTGAAAAGTATCAGCGGCGACGCGGTGGCGAAAATGACCATTCCTAGCCCAAGCGTGATGCACTTCCGCGGTGGCCGTAAGGCGATCGACGCCAACGTTTACCCGGATCTTAACGACTACTTCGACGATCTGGCCACCGTCTACCGTGACGCGATTAGCGCATTTTATGCGGCCGGCTGCCGTTACCTGCAGCTCGACGACACCGTCTGGGCTTACCTCTGTTCTGAAGATCAGAAAAGCCAGATCCGCGAGCGCGGCGACGATCCAGAACAGCTGGCGCGCATTTATGCGCAGGTGCTGAATAAAGCCATCGAAGGCAAGCCGGACGATCTGACCATTGGTCTGCATGTCTGTCGCGGCAACTTCCGTTCAACCTGGATCTCCGAAGGCGGCTATGAGCCGGTGGCAGAAATTCTGTTCGGCACCGTGAATATTGATGCCTTCTTCCTGGAGTATGATAACGAGCGTTCCGGCGGCTTCGAGCCTCTGCGCTTTATCAAACCCGGCAAGCAGCAGGTGGTGCTGGGCCTGATCACCACTAAAAACGGTGAGCTGGAAAATCCGCAAACGGTGAAAGCGCGGATTGCCGAAGCGGCGCAGTTTGTCAGCCTCGATCAAATCTGCCTGAGCCCGCAGTGTGGCTTTGCCTCCACTGAAGAGGGCAACAGCCTGACCGAAGAGCAGCAGTGGGCGAAGCTGCGTCTGGTGGTCGATATCGCCAAAGACGTCTGGTAACCCTGCATCAACCTGTGTAAAAGGCGCGGAATTCCGCGCCTTTTGTGCATCATCCGGCCATTCCCTGCAGAAATTAACCCCGCGTTGCACAAATAAAATACAAATCATGTAAGGCATCCAGCCGATAACCTGAAGCGATACACTGGCTGGTTCTTTTTTTGCAACATATCGCTCTGCTTTTCCGATCCCGCCTTGCCTTTCTGCCCTATAAACGGTTTACTTAGCGCCGTTTTTACGTTATCCCCCTGTAAACAGATTAAAATCAGCGCAAATCCGCTACCAGAGTGACCACAGGACAGACAATCGCCCTGTATCGGTCTGAAATTCTGGCGTTTTTAGTGCAGGCAGGGTGATGAAGCTGACATCGCGACTTCACTTAACACCAGTACGGGCTAATTTTCTGCTTATGACGAATCGTTTAACTTCCAAAGACATCCTGGCACTGGGGTTTATGACCTTTGCGCTGTTTGTGGGTGCAGGTAACATTATTTTCCCGCCTATGGTCGGCATCCAGTCTGGTGAACATGTCTGGATTGCGGCCCTCGGCTTCCTGCTCACTGCCGTAGGTCTGCCGGTGATCACCGTCATTGCGTTGGCCCGTGTCGGCGGCGGCGTGGATGCGCTGAGTACGCCTATCGGCAAAGCAGCCGGACTGGTGCTGGCCACCGTTTGCTACCTTGCCGTTGGCCCGCTGTTCGCCACGCCGCGTACCGCAACCGTCTCGTTTGAAGTCGGCATCGCGCCACTGACCGGTGACGGCTGGCTGCCGCTGTTTATCTACAGCCTGATTTACTTCTCGCTGGTGATCGGCATTTCCCTTTATCCCGGCAAACTGCTGGACACCGTTGGCCACTTCCTGGCGCCGCTGAAAATTGTGGCGCTGGCGATATTGGGCATCGCGGCGTTGATCTGGCCTGCTGGCGGCCTGGCCCCGGCGACCGAGGCGTATCAACATGCGGCGTTCTCCAGCGGCTTCGTCAATGGTTACCTGACCATGGATACGCTGGGGGCAATGGTGTTCGGCATCGTGATTGTCAACGCAGCGCGTTCGCGTGGCGTCAGTGACGCGAAATTGCTGACGCGTTATACCGTACTGGCCGGTTTGATTGCCGGTGTCGGCCTGACGCTGGTGTATCTGGCGCTGTTCAAGCTGGGTTCCAACAGTTCAGCTATCGTTGATCAGGGTGCCAACGGCGCAGCTATCCTGCACGCCTATGTTCAGCAGACCTTCGGTGGCATGGGCAGCGTGTTCCTCGCCGCGCTGATCTTTGTGGCCTGCATGGTGACGGCAGTTGGCCTGACCTGTGCCTGTGCCGAGTTCTTTGAGCAGTACCTGCCGCTGAGCTATCGCCAGCTGGTGTTTGTGCTGGGTCTGTTCTCAATGGTGGTGTCTAACCTCGGCCTGAGCCATTTGATTGCCATCTCCATTCCGGTGCTGACCGCAATTTATCCGCCGTGCATCGTGCTGGTGCTGCTGAGCTTTACCCTGAGCTGGTGGAACAAAAACACCCGCATTATTGCGCCAACCATGCTGGTCAGCCTGCTGTTCGGCATTGTTGATGCGATCAAAACCACCGGCTGGAAAGATTTGCTGCCGGCGTTCGCCCAGCATCTGCCGCTGGCAGAACAAGGTCTGGCCTGGTTGCCGCCATCGCTGGCCATGCTGGTACTGGTGGCCGTGTATGACCGCGTCTCCGGCAGTCGTGAGCAGGTCAGCGCGCAGCAGAAATAGTCTTAACCCCCGCGTCTTCTGTTGCCCGTGCGGCAGAAGACGCAGTCAGAGTGAAAGCAGAACCCGAAACATGACAAAAAATACGCTCAAAAAGGGACTGAGTACCCGCCACATTCGTTTTATGGCATTGGGATCGGCAATCGGCACCGGGCTGTTCTATGGCTCGGCAGACGCGATGAAAATGGCCGGTCCGAGCGTGATTCTCGCGTATATTATCGGCGGCGCGATTGCGTATATCATCATGCGCGCGCTCGGCGAAATGTCCGTCAACAATCCTCAGGCCAGCTCCTTTTCGCGCTATGCGCAGGACTACCTTGGCCCGCTGGCCGGGTATATCACCGGCTGGACCTACTGTTTTGAAATCCTGATTGTCGCCATCGCCGATGTCACCGCCTTTGGTATCTATATGGGCGTCTGGTTCCCGGACGTTCCGCACTGGATCTGGGTGCTGAGCGTGGTGCTGATTATCGGCGCCATTAACATGGCCACGGTGAAAGTGTTCGGGGAAGTGGAGTTCTGGCTGTCGCTGTTCAAGGTCGCGACCATCATTATTATGATTGTCGCCGGTATCGGCATCATCTTCTGGGGTATCGGCAACGGCGGTCAGCCGACCGGCATCCATAATCTGTGGACCAACGGCGGCTTCTTCGCCCACGGGGTGATTGGCATGGTGCTGTCACTGCAGATTGTGATGTTTGCCTATGGCGGCATTGAGATCATCGGCATCACCGCAGGTGAAGCGAAAGATCCTGAAACCTCGATCCCGAAAGCGATCAATACCGTTCCGCTGCGTATTCTGGTGTTCTACGTCGGCACGCTGTTCGTGATTATGTCGATTTTCCCGTGGAACCAGGTCGGCACCAACGGCAGCCCGTTCGTGCTGACCTTCCAGCATATGGGCATTGCGGCCGCGGCGGCAATCCTGAACTTTGTGGTGATCACCGCCTCACTGTCGGCGATTAACAGCGATGTGTTTGGCGTCGGACGTATGCTGCACGGTATGGCCGAGCAGGGCCACGCGCCGAAAATGTTCGCTACGGTTTCCCGTCGCGGCATTCCGTGGGTGACGGTGCTGGTGATGATGGCGGCGATGCTGGTGGCGGTCTATCTGAACTACCTGATGCCGGAAAAAGTGTTCCTGGTGATCGCCTCACTGGCGACCTTTGCCACCGTTTGGGTGTGGATTATGATCCTCTTCGCCCAGATTGGTTTCCGCCGCTCGCTGACCAAAGAGCAGGCGAAAGCGTTGAAGTTTGCCGTGCCAGGCGGCATCTTTACCGCCATCGTAGGCATCCTGTTCCTCGTCTTTATCATCGGCCTGATTGGCTACTTCCCGGATACGCGAATTTCGCTGTATGTCGGTGTCGCCTGGCTGGTGGTGCTGCTGGTGAGCTGGCAGTTTGTGAAGAAAACGCTGAACAAGAACGCCAACGCTTAACCGCGCTAACCGTTTAAGAACCGCCCCAACGTGGGCGGTTTTTTTATGGCTGCGATGCGGATTGAGGGTAGCTGACCGGCACCTGACTTGAGCGATCTGTCGCCTGCCCGATACGCTGTAAGGCAGCGTCATAAGGGCACAGCGTGCCCACCTCGGTGCGTTTGCAGCCGTCGGGGTGCCATTCCGTGGTCAGCAACGGATCGCTGGCGCTGATGGGCGTTAGCTGGCGCAGTTGATCCAGGCTTTGCGACTGGAAGTAGACCCGGAGAAAACGCTTACCGAGATTATCGCGCCAGCGTTCAAACACCAGGCTGCCGCCGGGCGGCAGATTGCCTCGTGGATAATCGCCCTGTTGCCAGCTGAAGTGCAGCAGCGTGCGCAGGTAGGAGAGGTTGATATCGCTGGCGACGAACAATAACCAGCGCACGTCGGGTGGTGCATCCTGCGACTGAGAGGTTTGCAACGCTTTGGCAATCTGATCCAGCAACACCGAGCCGCCCCGGCGTGCGGCGGAAGGCAAATCGTTGGTGAAATCATATTTCGCCGTCAGCAAAGGCAGTAATGCGCTGACCTTGGCCGCACTATCCGCCTGGCCAAACGCCACCTTGCTCAACGGCTGATTCTCACTCCAGGCTAAGCGGATGCTTTCTGCCATTGCCGCCAGGGTATCCAGCCCCTGGATAGCGATGCCGCCATTCGACCAGACGTTCAGAGTCCAGGGCCGATCGAATGCCGGGCAGGGCTGGTGATGCTGGCAAACGGCGTGTTTAAGGGCGTCAATTTGCGGTTGCAGACGCTGCTGCGCCTGTTCGGGGGTGCCGCCCAGTGCGTCCAGCGCTTCCTGCTTATAGCGGGCCTTTTGCGACTCACTGACTTTATCCGAGGGGAAGGCAAACAGCGCATCGTCTTTGTCCAGCGCATGCACCGGAACGCCGCAGCCAGGGAACGCGGCCGCAGACCAGGCTTCTGCACTGGCCTGGGTGCGCTGCAACGGACTGGAACGGATATAGACGTCGCCAGGGGATGGGCAACCGGCTTTTAACACGCCCAGCTGGCGATAGCGCCCGGCTTCATAGCGGGCCTTCAACCAGACGGCGGTGTAACCGTGGCCGGTCAGGTTGCCGTCGGCCGTTAACCAGCGCGGCCAACTGCGCTGTGTGCCCGCTTCAATGGACTGACGATCGCCCGGGGTGGGCGGCCGCACGCCATGGCGGCTGACTTCGACCACTTTTTCCAGCGTGTAGTCTTCTGCTTTCGCCGCGACGCACGGGCTGAAGACCCCGTACAGGACAGAAACCATCAGGGTGGTCACAAGGGAGAGTTTAGCGTCCATGTTTTCCTTTGCTTAGCGTTGAGTCAGGGGCGTGCCAGGCCCCTGACAGTAACGCAATCGTCAGGCCATTGAAACCGTGACGCTGCGGGCAAGGCTACAAATTGTTGCCCAGTGCAATGCTGCTGCCCAGATCGGTAAGATGGTGGGTGTCGTAGTAAAGCGGCAAGCCTTTACTGGCAATCAGACAGCCTTTTTGCGAGCATAAATTCTCTTTCAAATTGAGCACTTTCACCCCCGGCTGCGCATAGGCGCCGAGGATTTTATTGACTTTATCTTCCGTCAGATGAAAACGCAGCGTGCGGTCGGCAGCCGTATTTACGCCAGAGCCGTTGCTCAGCCACGCGTTAATTTTCGCCCGCAGCGGGATATTCTGGGTAATGCTGTAACGCAGCGGATCGATATCCAGACTCGGCACATCTTCCACTATTGTCACTTTCTTATTCGCCGCGCGTAATAGTTTTACCGCATTACCCAGGCCCTGATCGAGCGCCAGATAATTATCCTGTTGTTTTCCATCGATTGAGCGATAGCCATAGCCGGGAATTAATGAAAAGCCGGATGACCAGAATGCGGTAATCACCACTTCGTCGACCTTGTCACTGAGTAACGTTTTCATCACTTCTTTATTAAAGGCGGTGCACTGGTCGCCCTGTTCAGGATGATCCAGCATATAGCGGCTGCTGCCAATCAAAAATGGACAGGAGGATTTGGTCATCTGGAATAAGGGCTTTTTATTTTTCAAGGCATATTGCGCGACGGCCGAGCGCAGCGCCGCAGCATGGCTGTCGCCCACCAGTGCCACAGCCGGCACCGCTATCGCCGGCATACACAGACTGTTGGTTGACGGCAGGTTGGCACCATAGGTTAACAGGCAGGGATTGGTTTCCGCCTCGACCTTAAACAGCTCACCGTTGTTCACCAAATCGTTAACGCGATATTTCAGCCCGCCGGTCATATAGATAGAAACGAATGACAGAATACCGACCACGCATAATATGGCGTAGGACGTTATAATACGCTGTTGCGGCTGAGCCGGACGCCGGAACGGCTTCTCGACAAAGTACCAGGAAAAGGTGGCAATCAGCAGTGCGCCAGCGCTGATGGATAATCCCTGCACCACGCTTAAAGGATCGTTCGCGCTGATACGGGCCAGGCTCAGTAACGGCCAGTGCCACAAATACCATGAGTAGGAAACCTTGCCGATAAATACCATCAGCGGGTTTTCCAGCAGAGTCTGATGCAGGCGGTTATGGGTAAGAATAATCAGCACCGCGCCGACCACCGGCATCAGCGCGAGGAAGCCGGGAAAAGCACTCTCTTTATCGAGGAAAAATACCGGCAGCAGGATTAACAGCAGGCCCGCCAGCGTCAACGGCACGCCTTTGCTGCCGGTCACCGGCTGGTTGCGCCACAGAGCCAACAGCACTCCTGCGCCAAGCTCCCACGCCCGGGTGTGCAACAGGTAAAACGCGCTGTTGCCGTTGATTGGGGTGATGATAATGCCCGCGACCAGCGAGGCCAGACTGAGGGTAACAATGACCGCCTTCAGTGAAAATCGTAACCGGTGGGCAATGATCATCAACGCCGGCAGCACAAAATAAAATTGCTCTTCAATGCCCAGCGACCAGGTCATCAGCATCGGATTGAGGTCGGCGTTGGGATTAAAGTAATCAATGCCTTTCAACAGCATGACGTTGGGAACAAACAGCAATACGGCGGTGACATACTTTGCCAGATCGCGGAATTCCAGCGGTGACAAAATGCTGTAACTTAATGCGGTGATGCAAAACAACATAAAGAACAGGGCGGGGGCAATACGGCGGATGCGTCGAACGTAAAATTGATAAAAGGTGAAGGTATTATTGCTTATTTCTCTGGAGATAATGCTGCCAATTAAAAATCCAGAAATAACAAAAAATACGTCAACGCCAATAAATCCGCCCGATAACGCGCCAACGCCAGAGTGGAACAGAACCACCAGCAGGATCGCAAGGGCCCGCAGCCCGTCAATGTCTTTACGATAGGAAAATAGATGCACACTCTTCATGGTCACTGATCCCAAAAATACGCAGTATTGCCGTTAATAAAAAAACGAAAATAACAACTGATTACCCCACACGCGTTACTGACTTCTGTCAGGCCACCTGTGAAGCAAGCCGCGATGAATAATTGGACTAATTTTCATATCAGGCTATGGCAATACGCGGGGATTTCCAATACGGAGAAACAAATATAGATATTCCTGAGGGAATTATCTTAAAACGACCGGTGTTAATTTCGGCTAAGCAGAGGGGAACTAACAATTAAGTGAAAAAAATGGTGGGGCGCAGAAATGAAAAAGGCCCGCCGAAGCGAGCCTTTTCGACAGCGGACGCTATTACAGCTTAGCCGCGTTCGCAGACAGGTATTTAGCAACGCCGTCTGGAGACGCGCCCATACCTTCTTTTCCTTTTTCCCACTGAGCCGGGCACACTTCGCCGTGCTCTTCGTGGAACTGCAGCGCGTCAACCATGCGCAGCATTTCGTCAACGTTACGGCCCAGTGGCAGATCGTTAACAACCTGGTGGCGAACCACACCGGCTTTGTCGATCAGGAATGAACCGCGCAGTGCAACGCCAGCGTCCGGATGTTCGATACCGTACGCTTTCTGCACTTCACGTTTGATGTCAGCAACCATGGCGTATTTCACTTCGCCGATGCCGCCTTTTTCGATTGGGGTTTTGCGCCATGCGTTGTGCACAAACTCAGAATCGAAAGACACGCCGACAACTTCAACGCCGCGCTTCTGGAATTCTTCGTAACGCTTGTCGAAAGCAATCAGTTCAGAAGGACAAACGAAGGTGAAATCCATTGGCCAAAAGAACACAACGGTGGCTTTACCAGCGGTGTGTTTTTTAAAGTTGAAGTTCTCAACGATTTCACCGTTGCCCAGCACAGCTGCGGCAGTAAAATCTGGGGCTTGACGAGTTACCAGGACCATGTTCACTCCTGTAGAGAGAGGTGGGTTAATGAGACGAATCGCCTGCAGTATAAGAGCGATGTCGGGACAGGTGCCAGCGTAAAACGCTGATTGTTCAGATAGGTAAAACCTATCAAAAAATTAAAATGCTTAAAGCAGCCTCATACAATAACCGTTTTCGCCAAAAGGGCAAGCGGCAAACGTCTCACCCGGCTTTTACAGCGCTTTATGCACGGCTTTATCCATCATACGCGGATAAAACTGCCAAAAAAAATCTTCAAATATTTGATAATTATCAATAAAGTCGTCGAACGAATCTTCCAGCGCGGCCAGGCGTGGGCGACGACTGGCCATGCCCCGCAGTACCGGCTGCAGGTAATCGGCATCGGCGTACTTCTCCATCCAGCGATCGGACCATAAATAACGGTTAAGATTCTGGAATCGCTCGGGTGTCGAGGCTAATTCGGGCGCGATCACAGATTTTGCCTGAGCCAAAAAAGCTGGCAAGGAAATTTCCGGAACGATTTTATCCCAGTTTCGTGACAGAAAATGATCCCAGATCACGTCGAGGGTGATGGGGGAAACGCGACGGGTTTCGGCACGGAAAAAGTCACGCGCAGCGCGCACTTCGGGCAGCGCGTCGGTCATCACATCAATGCGACGATGATGCAAAATGCCCTCGGCAACCGGCGTCGGCCAGTCGTTATGCGGATTACCCCGCACAAAATCGGCCATCAAATTGCCCAACAGGGAGCTTTCGGCCAGCGAGGCCAGGTGGAGATGCGCAAGAAAGTTCATCCGGGGAGTATATCGCCTAATCCGCTGGTGGTGTAGTTGCGTTAGCCGGTGCAGGAACTCTGGATGAATGCGGCTCTGACAGGACTCCGGAGGTGTTCCCGGCGCGTGCAGCATTAGATTGTTTAGAAATGGCGGGATTTCAGCTAGAATGTGCGCCCTGATTTCCCAACAGTGAATGACCATGCGCGTTGCCGATTTTTCGTTTGAGTTGCCCGAATCTTTGATTGCCCATTATCCGCAGGCCCAGCGCAGCGGATGTCGTCTCCTTTCCCTTAACGGACCGGATGGCGAGTTGTCTCATGGCATCTTTACGGATTTGCTGGATAAGCTCACCCCTGGCGACCTGCTGGTGTTCAACAACACCCGCGTCATCCCTGCGCGTGTGTTTGGTCGTAAAGTCAGCGGCGGCAAAATTGAAGTGCTGGTTGAGCGCATGCTCGATGACCATCGCGTGCTGGCCCATGTGCGGGCGTCGAAAGCGCCAAAGCCGGGTGCAGAGTTACTGCTCGGCGATGATGAAAGCGTCAAAGCGACAATGGTTGCCCGCCACGATGCGCTGTTTGAACTGCAGTTTGACGATGAGCGCGCGGTACTGGATATCCTCAATGCGGTGGGGCATATGCCGCTGCCGCCTTATATTGACCGTCCTGATGAAGACGCTGACCGTGAGCTGTATCAGACCGTCTACAGCCAGCGCCCGGGCGCTGTCGCTGCGCCAACGGCCGGCCTGCATTTCGATCAGCCCATGCTCGACGCGCTGCGTGAAAAGGGCATCGAAACGGCCTTTGTCACCCTTCACGTTGGGGCAGGGACCTTCCAGCCCGTTCGGGTGGACAGCATTGAAGACCACATTATGCACGCGGAGTATGCCGAAGTGCCGCAGGATGTGGTGGATGCGGTGCTGGCCTGTAAAGCCCGTGGCAACCGCGTGGTGGCCGTAGGCACCACTTCCGTGCGTTCGCTGGAAAGCGCCGCGCAGGCGGCTCAGGATGCGCTGATCGCGCCGTTCTTCGACGATACCAAAATCTTTATTTTCCCCGGCTACCAGTATCAGGTGATTGATGCGCTGGTGACCAATTTCCACCTGCCGGAGTCCACGCTGATTATGCTGGTCTCGGCGTTTGCGGGTTACCGCAATACGATGCACGCCTACCAGCAGGCGGTGGCAGAGCAGTACCGATTCTTCAGCTACGGCGATGCGATGTTTATCACCCGCAATCCCGGGGCTGTTACCGAGCAGGTTGGCGAATAACATCCAACCGGCAGTATCCTCAGCCGTGCACCCTGTGCGGCTGTTAACACTTAACATCAGACTGTATCTCTGGTGGAGGCAACGTGAAGTTCGAATTAGATAAAACTGACGGGCGCGCGCGCCGTGGCCGTCTGATCTTCGATCGCGGCGTGGTGGAAACCCCGGCATTTATGCCCGTGGGCACCTACGGCACGGTAAAAGGCATGACGCCGGAAGAAGTGATTGATACCGGTGCACAGATCATCCTCGGCAACACTTTCCACCTGTGGCTGCGTCCTGGCCAGGAAGTGATGAAGCTGCACGGCGATCTGCATGACTTTATGAACTGGAAAGGCCCGATCCTTACCGATTCCGGCGGCTTCCAGGTGTTTAGCCTCGGCGACATCCGTAAAATCACCGAAGCCGGCGTGCACTTCCGCAATCCGATCAACGGCGATGCGATCTTCCTCGACCCGGAAAAGTCGATGGAGATCCAGTACGATCTCGGTTCTGACATCGTGATGATCTTCGATGAATGTACCCCCTATCCTGCTGACTGGGATTACGCCAAGCGCTCGATGGAGATGTCACTGCGCTGGGCGCAGCGTAGTCGCGATCGCTTTGATTCTCTTGAGAATAAAAATGCGCTTTTCGGCATAATCCAGGGTGGGGTTTACGAAGATTTACGAGATGTCTCGGTAAAAGGGCTGGTAGAGATTGGCTTTGATGGTTACGCTGTGGGCGGCCTGGCGGTCGGTGAGCCAAAAGAAGATATGCACCGTATTCTGGAGCATGTCTGCCCGCAGATCCCGGAAGACAAACCCCGTTACCTGATGGGCGTCGGTAAACCTCAGGATCTGGTGGAAGGCGTACGTCGCGGAATCGATATGTTCGACTGCGTGATGCCTACCCGCAACGCGCGCAACGGCCACCTTTTTGTGACCGACGGCATCGTAAAAATCCGTAATGCGAAGTATAAAGATGACACCGCAACGCTGGATGCGGAGTGTGATTGCTACACCTGTCGCAATTACAGCCGTGCCTACTTGCATCATCTTGATCGTTGTAACGAAATACTGGGTGCGCGTCTGAACACCATTCACAACCTGCGCTATTACCAGCGTTTAATGGCTGGTTTACGTCAGGCGATTGAAGACGGTAAGTTAGAGCACTTTGTGACTGAATTCTACGACCGGACGGGTAACACGGCTCCGCCACTATCCGTTTGATAATTAAACAATGAGGGAAATTTAATGAGCTTGTTCATTTCTGACGCAGTGGCAGCAGCTGGCGCGCCGTCTCAGGGAAGTCCTTATTCACTGGTTATTATGCTGGTGGTTTTTGGTCTGATTTTCTACTTCATGATCCTGCGCCCGCAGCAAAAACGCGGTAAAGAGCACAAGAAGCTGATGGACTCCATCTCTAAAGGTGATGAAGTGCTGACCACCGGTGGCCTGGTTGGCCGCGTCACCAAAGTGGCTGACACCGGTTATGTTGCTATCGCGCTGAACGAAACTACTGAAGTGGTAGTTAAACGTGACTTCGTGGCTGCCGTTCTGCCGAAAGGTACGATGAAGGCGCTTTAATTTTTTGTTTTCCCTAAGGGAACTGCCGTGTTAAACCGTTATCCTTTGTGGAAGTACATCATGCTGATCGTCGTGTTACTCGGCGGCCTGCTGTACGCACTTCCCAACCTGTATGGTGAGGATCCGGCCGTTCAGATCACTGGTGCGCGCGGAAGCGCCGCCAGTGAGCAGACGCTGGTTCAGATCCAAGATGCCTTGAAGCAAGATAATATCCAGAGCAAATCCATTGCACTGGAAAATGGCGCAATTCTGGCGCGTTTCGCAAACGGTGACGTGCAGCTGCGTGCCCGTGATGCCATTACCAAAGTGTTGGGTGAAGACTTCGTTGTCGCGCTTAACCTTGCTCCCGCAACGCCAACCTGGCTGACCTTGCTGGCCGCAGAGCCGATGAAACTCGGTCTCGATCTGCGCGGCGGCGTACACTTCCTGATGGAAGTCGATATGGATACCGCTCTGGGTAAACTCCAGGAGCAGAACATCGATAACCTCAGAAGCGATCTGCGTGACAAAAACATTCCTTATACCAACGTTCGCAAAACCGACAATTACGGTCTGGAAATTCGTTTCCGTGATGCCGCGTCGCGTGATGCTGCCGTCAGCTATCTGTCGGACCGCCATCGTGACCTGGTGATCAGCGGAACCAGCGGTAATACCCTGCGAGCGGTGATGACTGACGATCGTCTGCGTGAAGCCCGTGAATATGCGGTTCAGCAGAACATCAATATCCTGCGTAACCGTGTTAACCAGCTTGGCGTAGCCGAACCGCTGGTTCAGCGTCAGGGTTCCGATCGTATTGTGGTTGAGCTGCCTGGTATCCAGGACACGGCCCGTGCGAAAGAAATTCTGGGCGCGACCGCCACGCTGGAATTCCGTCTGGTGAACACCACTGTTGATCCAACCGCTGCGGCTAACGGCCGTGTACCGGGTGATTCAGAAGTGAAAAACACCCGTGACGGTCAGCCAGTGACCCTGTACAAGCGCGTGATCCTGACCGGTGACCACATTACTGACTCCACGTCGAGCCAGGATGAGTACAACCAGGCACAGGTGAACATCTCGCTGGACAGCGCGGGCGGTAACATCATGTCCAACTTCACCAAGGATAATATCGGTAAGCCGATGGCAACGCTGTTTGTGGAATACAAAGACAGCGGTAAGAAAGATGCCAACGGCCGTGCGATCCTGGCGAAGCAGGAAGAGGTGATTAACGTTGCGAACATCCAGTCCCGACTGGGTAACAGCTTCCGTATTACCGGCATCAGCAACCCGAACGAAGCCCGCCAGCTGTCACTGCTGCTGCGTGCCGGTGCGTTGATTGCGCCAATCCAGATTGTTGAAGAACGTACCATTGGTCCAACCATGGGTGCGCAGAACATCACTCAGGGTCTGGAAGCCTGTCTGTGGGGCCTGATCGCCTCTATCGTATTTATGGTGGTTTACTACCGTAAGTTCGGTGTGATCGCCACCTCGGCGCTGGTGGCTAACCTGGTGCTGATTGTTGGTATCATGTCGCTGCTGCCGGGTGCAACGCTGACCATGCCGGGTATTGCCGGTATCGTGTTGACGCTGGCGGTTGCGGTGGATGCGAACGTACTGATTAACGAGCGTATCAAGGAAGAGATCAAGAATGGACGTTCCATTCAGCAAGCTATCCATGAAGGCTATAAAGGCGCGTTCTCCAGTATTGTCGATGCCAACGTCACCACGCTGATCACTGCAATTATTCTGTATGCGGTGGGCACCGGGTCAATCAAAGGCTTTGCAATTACGACCGCGATTGGCGTCGTGACCTCGATGTTTACCGCCATTGTCGGTACCCGTGCCCTCGTCAACCTGTTGTACGGCGGCAAACGCATCACCAAGCTGTCTATCTGAGGAGTGCGTTGTGGCACAGGACTATACCGTTGAACAACTGAACTACGGGCGTAAAGTTCATGACTTTATGCGCTGGGATAAAGTGGCCTTTACCATTTCAGCTCTGCTGCTGATCGCGTCCTTTGCGATCATGGGACTGAAAGGGTTTAACTGGGGCCTGGATTTTACCGGCGGAACCGTTATTGAAATCACCCTGGAGAAACCAGCGGATATTGACAGCCTGCGCGGTGCGCTGGAGAAGTCAGGATTCGTCGATCCTCAGGTACAGAACTTCGGCAGCAGCCGTGACGTGCTGGTGCGTATGTCCCCTAACGAGGGCAATGCGGGCCAGGAGCTGGGTAACAAGGTGGTGAGCATCATCAACCAGGCCAGCGAGCAGAACGCCACGGTTAAGCGTATCGAATTTGTTGGGCCAAGCGTGGGTAGCGATTTGGCGCAGGCTGGCGGCATGGCGCTGCTGGTGGCGCTGATTGCCATCCTGATCTACGTCGGTTTCCGCTTTGAGTGGCGACTGGCGTTAGGTGCGGTGCTGGCACTGGCGCATGACGTGATCATCACCATGGGTATCCTCTCTCTGTTCCATATTGAGATTGATTTAACCATCGTGGCGTCACTGATGTCGGTTATCGGTTACTCGCTGAACGACAGTATCGTGGTATCGGACCGTATTCGTGAGAACTTCCGCAAGATCCGTCGCGGCACGCCTTACGATATCGTTAACGTCTCGCTGACGCAGACGTTAAGCCGTACCATCATGACCTCGGCGACCACGCTGATGGTGGTGCTGATGCTGTTTATCTTCGGCGGCGCGCTGCTGGAAGGCTTCTCGCTGACGATGCTGATCGGGGTGTCTATCGGAACCGTTTCCTCTATCTACGTGGCTTCAGCGCTGGCGCTGAAACTCGGCATGAAGCGTGAGCACATGCTGCAGACCAAAGTAGAAAAAGAGGGTGCCGATCAACCTTCAATTATGCCGTAAGCTGTGACGTTACGATGAGAAAGGGCCGCGAAAGCGGCCCTTTTTTTATGGCGCGGTGGCCGGTTTTGGCGGATCTTGCAACACGATATCGTGAACCCTGATATAGCCCAACTGCTCAGGGGTGATATTGCTCAGGCGTAAGGGCACGGTAACTTCACTGCGCGCCAGCAGCGAGTCTTTCACCGTCAGTGACTGACTCTGGCTGTCTACCTGCAGCGGTTTACCGGTAGTGGGGTCCATTTCGCCCCATTCAACCTGCGCGGTAAAGGCCGGTATGGTGTTATCCGCTGCCGAGCGGATATGCAGAATGGCACGGGTGCCGTTAGCATCGCCTTCAATCTGGCTGAGGGAAAGGCGGACTTCGCCAGCCTGGCTCTTCAATGCCACTGCCGTTTTAGTGGCGGGCAGCAACCAGGCTCCCTGGTTTAAGGTACTGTTCAGCATGTTTTGCTGTTCAAGGCTGGCAGCCTGTTGAGTGAGCTGCTGCATTTCAATATTGAGCTTACCGACCTGATTATGCAGTTTATTCAGCTCTGGCTGCTGCTTGGGTGCTGCACAACCCGCCAGCATCAATGCTGCAACCAGCAGCAGAGGTTTTTTCTTTAAGTCTTTCGCCATACCCGCTCAGAGCTCCTTGCCGTCAATTTATTCTGGAATGCGCAATGTCTGCCCGGGATAAATTTTATTCACATCAGACAGCATCGGCTTGTTAGCTTCAAATATCTTATTGTATTTATTAGCATCGCCATAGACTTCTTTCGAAATGGCGCTCAGCGTGTCGCCTTTTTTCACCGTGTAGAAACGGGCTTCCGTGGCGGGTTGCTCCACGTTTACGTTGTCTTCCACTGCGGTGATGCCGGCGACGTTACCGACAGCAATCAGCACTTTCTCTTTCAACTCCTGTGAAATGGCATCGCCACTGATGCTGGCTTTGCCGTCGGCAACCTTCACGTCAATCTTGTCGCTGCCGGGCAGGTTGAGCTTGGTGATGTGCTCCTGCAGCTTTTTGTTCTGGTCATCGCCTCCGGTGACGGAGTCCCACAATTTCTCACCTGCTTCTTTTACGAAGTTAAACAATCCCATATATCCTCCGGTTTATCCTTGGTTAGAGAAGAAATAACGCTATACAACCTGCTTATTATAGCGGGTAAAGCGTTAAGCCACGTCAGGACACGCGCAGGTTCTGAGCGGCGAGGCAACATTCGCCAAAGGCACGGAAAGGGCGATGACGTTATTTTGTTAGTAGCCACTTCGCGCTACACTGTGGGCCAATTTCCAGGATTATCAGGAATTATCATGCATTGCCCGTTCTGTTCTGCTGTGGATACCAAAGTGATCGACTCCCGTTTGGTTGGGGAAGGCACTTCGGTGCGCCGTCGTCGCCAGTGTCTGGTGTGCCATGAACGTTTTACCACCTTTGAGGTGGCCGAACTGGTGATGCCTCGGGTCGTCAAAAGCAATGATATCCGCGAACCCTTCAATGAAGACAAGCTGGCCAGCGGCCTGATGAAGGCGCTGGAGAAGCGTCCGGTCAGCTCTGACGATGTGGAAAATGCCATCAGTCATATCAAAAGCCAGCTGCGTTCCACCGGCGAGCGTGAAGTGCCGAGCAAAATGATCGGCAACCTGGTGATGGATGAGCTGAAAAAACTGGATAAGGTGGCCTATATCCGCTTTGCCTCCGTCTACCGCAGCTTCGAAGATATTCGCGAGTTTGGCGAAGAGATTGCCCGTTTACAGGATTAAACCATGAGCGATGAAATCTGGATGGCGCGCGCCCTTGAGCTCGCCCGCCGTGGCCGGTTCACCACCACGCCCAATCCGAATGTCGGCTGCGTGATTGTCCGCGATGGTGTGATGGTCGGCGAAGGCTACCATTTTCGCGCCGGTGAACCACATGCTGAAGTCCACGCGCTGCGGATGGCTGGCGATAAGGCGAAAGGGGCAACGGCGTATGTCACCCTTGAACCCTGTAGCCACCACGGCCGGACGCCACCTTGCTGTGATGCGCTGATTGCCGCGGGCGTCAGCCGGGTTATTGCAGCGATGCAGGATCCCAATCCGGAAGTAGCCGGTCGCGGGCTATATCGCCTGCAGCAGGCGGGCATTGAGGTCAGCCATGGGCTGATGATGCAGGAAGCAGAAGCGCTTAATCGCGGGTTCCTGAAGCGCATGCGAACCGGTTTCCCATGGGTGCAGTTGAAGCTCGGCGCCTCTCTCGATGGCCGCACGGCGATGGCCAATGGCGAAAGCCAGTGGATCACCTCAGCAGAAGCCCGCCGCGACGTTCAGCGCCTGCGCGCCCAGAGTTCGGCTATCCTCAGCACCAGCGCCACCGTTTTGGCCGATAATCCGTCGTTAACCGTGCGCTGGCAGGATTTTGCCGCGGATACCCAGGCCGCGTATGCCGAAGCAGATCTGCGCCAGCCGGTACGGGTGGTGATTGACAGTCAAAATCAGGTGACGCCTGAGCACCGATTGATTTCCCAGCCCGGTGAGACCTGGCTGGCACGCCAGCAGGCAGATAACCTGAACTGGCCGGAGAACGTGGAGCAGTTCCTCGTTCCGCGCCATAATGACCATACCGATTTAGTGTCGCTGATGATGCTGCTGGGTCGCCGACAGATCAATACGGTCTGGGTGGAAGCCGGCGCAAAACTGGCCGGCGCACTGCTTACCGCGGGCGTCGTGGACGAGTTGATTGTCTATATGGCACCGAAATTACTGGGAGATAATGCACGCGGTCTGTGCCATTTACCGGGCATAGCACATCTTGCTGACGCTCCCGCCTTCACCTTCAGCGATAGTCGCCAGGTTGGGCCCGACATTCGCCTGACGCTGACGCCTGACTCTTAGCTTTTAAAAGCGGAGCAGAGCGGTGAAGAGTATGATAGAATCCGCCCCCCTGCGGGGCCATAACTGAACCCTGAAAGGAAGATTATGAACGTTATTGAAGCTGCTGTTGCTACTCCTGACGCGCGCGTTGCCATCGTCATTGCGCGTTTCAACAACTTTATCAACGACAGCCTGCTGAGCGGTGCCCTTGATGCGTTAAAGCGCATCGGCCAGGTGAAAGATGAAAACATCACCGTGGTGTGGGTGCCAGGCGCCTATGAAATGCCAATGACCGCACGTGCGCTGGCTAAAGCCGGTAAGTACGACGCTGTTGTCGCCCTCGGAACCGTTATTCGTGGCGGGACTGCCCACTTCGAATATGTCGCTGGTGAAGCCAGTTCTGGCCTGGCCAGCGTCGCGATGAACAGCGATATTCCGGTCGCATTTGGTGTCCTGACGACTGAAAACATCGAACAGGCCATTGAACGTGCCGGAACCAAAGCGGGTAATAAAGGCGCAGAAGCTGCCCTGACCGCACTAGAAATGATTAACGTATTGAAAGCCATCAAAGCCTGATTTTAAGGGGAATTTCGTGAAACCTGCTGCTCGTCGCCGCGCCCGTGAATGTGCTGTCCAGGCGCTTTACTCCTGGCAGTTGTCTAAAAACGACATCTCTGATGTCGAATATCAGTTTCTGGCGGAGCAAGACGTCAAAGACGTTGATATCAGCTACTTCCGCGAGTTGCTGGTAGGCGTTGCAACCAACAGCGCATACCTGGATGGCCTGATGAAGCCGTACCTGTCGCGTCAGCTCGAAGAGCTGGGCCAGGTAGAAAAAGCCATCCTGCGTATCTCGCTGTTTGAGCTGAGCAAGCGTGCCGATGTTCCCTACAAGGTGGCCATCAATGAGGGCATTGAGCTGGCGAAAGTGTTCGGCGCCGAAGACAGCCATAAGTTTGTCAATGGCGTGCTGGATAAAGCCGCTCCCTACATCCGCCCCAACAAGAAGTAATCCTCCAAGGCCGGTCTGACCGGCCTTCTTCATTTTTCAAACTCGGAACGCATAGTATGGCATGTGGCGAATTCGAACTTATCGCGCGTTATTTCGATCGTGTGACAAGCTCCCGTCGCGATGTGGAAAAGGGCATCGGCGACGACTGCGCATTACTGACGCTGTCTGAAAAACAGACCCTCGCTATCAGCACCGATACGCTGGTAGAAGGCGTTCACTTCCTGCGTGATATCCATCCTGCCGATCTGGGCTACAAAGCGCTGGCGGTTAACCTCAGCGATCTGGCTGCAATGGGCGCCGATCCGGCCTGGCTGACGCTGGCCTTAACCCTGCCATCCGTCAACGAAGCCTGGCTGAAGGACTTCAGCGACAGCCTGTTTGAGCTGCTCGACTACTACGATATGCAGCTGATTGGCGGTGACACCACGCGTGGGCCGCTGAGCCTGACGCTGGGCATTCATGGCCTGGTGCCGCAGGGCAGGGCGCTGAAACGTTCAGGTGCCCGTCCCGGCGACTGGATCTACGTCACCGGCACGCTGGGCGACAGTGCCGCAGGCTTAGCGCTGCTGCAACACCTCGTGAAGATTAACGATCCGGTGGCGCATGAAATGCTGATCAAACGCCATCTGCGTCCGATGCCGCGTATTTTGCAAGGACAGGCGCTGCGCGACCTGGCCAGTTCGGCGATCGATCTGTCCGATGGGCTGATTTCCGATCTGGGTCATATCCTGAAAGCCAGCGACTGCGGCGCCAGACTGAATCTGGAAGCCTTGCCGCTTTCTGAAGTGATGAAACTGCACTTCGAGCCAGAGCAGGCGATCCGCTGGGCGTTAAGCGGTGGCGAAGATTACGAACTGTGCTTCACCGTGCCGGAGATTAACCGTGGCGCGTTAGACGTGGCGCTGGGGCATTATGGCGTGCCGTTTACCTGTGTGGGTCAGATCGCCCCACAATCCGAAGGCTTGGTGCTGTTACAGGACGGCAAGCCCGTCGAAAAAGACCTGAAAGGATTTGACCATTTTGGCCGCGAATAAGGATGTGGCGAAAAGCCGCCTGAAAATGAGCAACCCCTGGCATCTGCTGGCCACCGGTTTTGGCAGCGGACTCAGCCCCTATGTCCCGGGCACCATGGGCTCGCTGGCTTCGATCCCGTTCTGGTATCTGATGACCTTTTTGCCGCAGGATATTTACTCGCTGGTGGTGATGTTCGGTATCTGTATCGGGGTCTATCTTTGCCACCGTACGGCGAAAGATATGGGCGTTCACGATCACGGCAGCATTGTCTGGGATGAGTTTATTGGCATGTGGATTACGCTGATGGCGATCCCGGTCAACAGCTGGCAGTGGGTGCTGGCGGGGTTTGTGATCTTCCGTATTCTGGATATGTGGAAGCCGTGGCCGATCCGGTGGTTCGATCGCAACGTGCACGGTGGCATGGGGATTATGGTCGACGATATCATCGCCGGCATTCTCTCCGCGGGCATTCTCTATTATACCGGGCTGCATTTTACGTTCTGAACCGCGTGTTCTGAAGCGGCAGGATAAGAAAGGGCGACGTAACCGTCGCCCTTTTTCTTTACTCGAAGCCGACCACGTTATGCGGCTGGTAGGCACTTTCAAGCTGGATAATCTCTTCCAGCGTCAACTCAACGTCAACCGCCTGTACCAGGTCGGCGAGCTGTTCGGTTCTTGATGCGCCGATGATCGGGGCAGTGACCGCCGGCTTAGCCAGCATCCACGCCAGCGCGACCTGCGCGCGGCTGATGCCCTTATCTTCCGCAATCTCGGCCACCCGGGCGGCAATCGCGCCGTCGTTCTCTTCGGTTTTGTCATACAGCGTGCTGCCGAACTCATCAGAGACGGAACGCGCGGTGGTTTCGCCCCATGGACGCGTCAAACGGCCTCGCGCCAGCGGACTCCACGGCAGCACGGCAATATTCTCGGCCTGACACAGCGGATGCATTTCCCGCTCTTCCTCACGCTGGATCAGGTTGTACTGGTCCTGCATGCTGACAAAGCGTGTCCAGCCATGTAAATCTGCGGTGTACAGTGCTTTAGCGAACTGCCAGGCGAACATCGAGGATGCGCCGATGTAGCGAGCCTTGCCCGATTTCACCACGTCGTGCAGCGCTTCCAGCGTCTCCTCCAGCGGGGTGTTGTAATCCCAGCGGTGGATTTGCAGCAGGTCGACGTGATCCATCCCAAGCCGGCCAAGGCTGTCGTCAATGGATTGCATGATATTCGCGCGGGAAAGTCCGCCCGAAAGGTTGCTCATCGGGAAGTAGACTTTGGTGGCGACCACGACCTCGTCGCGGCGGGCAAAATCTTTCAGCGCGCGGCCAACAATCTCTTCACTACTGCCATCGGAATAGCTGTTAGCGGTATCGAAGAAGTTGATGCCTGATTCCAGCGCTTGCCTGATCAGCGGGCGACTGCTCTCTTCAGGAAGTGTCCAGGCGTGGCGGCCTCGATCGGGTTGACCGAAGGTCATACAGCCCAGGCAAAGGCGGGAAACCGTCAGATCGGTTGTGCCCAGTGTGGTGGTTTTCATGCGAGCTCCTGCCAGTCGGTTGGCGGCGTTAAGCCGGTAAAGAACTGAATAAGCATAGCAGGAGAAAAGCTCCCCGGACGGGGAGCATTGTGCGGAATTACTGCGCGAGCCAGTCGGTGATTTGCTGCTCAATGCCTTCTGCATCAAGCAGATAGTCATGACGGATCTCATCCTGGGTGCCCTGCGGGATAAACTCATCAGGCAGCCCGACGGTCAGAACCGGGACCAGCAGGCGCCTGGCCATCAGCAGTTCAATTACACCACTGCCTGCGCCACCTTTGATCGCGCCTTCCTCCAGCGTAATCAGCGCTTCATGGCTGGCAGCCAGCTCAATAATCAGCGCGTCATCCAGTGGTTTCACAAATCGCATATCGACCAGCGTGGCATTCAGCTTTTCAGCAACCGCTGCCGCTTCTGGCAACAGGGTGCCGAAGTTGAGGATCGCCAGCTTCTCGCCTTCGCGTTTGACCAGGCCTTTACCCAGTTGCAGCGAGGCAAGCGGCTTCAGTTCTGCGCCGGTTCCGGTGCCGCGTGGATAACGTACCGCGCTTGGCCCCTGCGAATAGTGGTAGCCGGTGTACAGCATCTGACGGCATTCGTTTTCATCGCTTGGCGTCATGATCACCATATTCGGGATGCAGCGCAGGAACGAGATATCAAATGCGCCCTGATGGGTCTGTCCGTCAGCACCGACAATACCGCCACGGTCGATGGCGAACAGCACCGGCAGCTTCTGGATCGCCACGTCATGGATCAGCTGATCGTAGGCGCGTTGCAGGAAGGTGGAGTAAATCGCCACCACCGGCTTATACCCCCCGATCGCCAGACCGGCAGCAAAGGTCACCGCGTGCTGCTCAGCGATGGCCACATCGAAATACTGGCCAGGATAATCGCGTGAGAAGCTGACCATGCCAGACCCTTCACGCATGGCTGGCGTGACCGCCATCAACTTGCTGTCATCGGCGGCGGTTTCGCTCAGCCACTGCCCGAAGACTTTCGAGTAGCTTGGCAGCCCTTCAGCCGCTTTTGGCAGCAGGCCGCTGGCAGGATCGAACTTAGGCACCGCATGCCAGGAGATCGGATCTTTTTCTGCCGGGGCGTAGCCTTTGCCCTTTTTAGTCATGATATGCAGGAACTGTGGGCCTTTCAGCTCGCGCATATTCTTCAGCGTTTGCACCAGTGCCAGCACGTCGTGACCGTCGACCGGGCCGATGTAGTTAAAGCCCAGCTCTTCAAACAGGGTGCCCGGCACGACCATCCCTTTCAGGTGCTCTTCCGTACGCTTCACCAACTCTTTGATTGGCGGCAGGCTGCCCAGCACTTTTTTGCCCCCCTCACGCAGGCGTGAATAGGTTTTGCCGGACAGGATTTGCGCCAGACGATTGTTCAGCGCGCCGACGTTTTCTGAAATCGACATTTCGTTGTCATTCAGCACCACCAGCATATCGGTTTTGATGTCGCCCGCATGGTTCATGGCTTCAAACGCCATCCCCGCCGTCAGCGCACCATCGCCAATCACGCATGCCGTGCGGCGGTTTTTGCCTTCTTTCTCTGCCGCGACAGCCATACCCAACCCGGCGCTGATCGACGTCGAGGAGTGCCCAACGTTCAGCACATCAAACTCGCTTTCATCGCGCCACGGGAACGGGTGCAGCCCATTTTTCTGGCGAATGGTGCCAATACGATCGCGTCGTCCGGTGAGGATTTTATGCGGGTAGGCCTGATGGCCGACATCCCACACCAGATGATCAAAAGGCGTGTTGTAAACGTAATGCAGCGCGACGGTCAGTTCCACCACGCCAAGACCAGAGGCAAAGTGGCCGCTGGAGCGGCTTACGCTGTCGAGTAAATACTGACGTAGCTCATCACAAAGTCTTGGCAGGCTCTCTTTGGGGAGCGATCGTAATTCTTGTACCGTGCTGGCCAACGCCAGCGTCGGATATTTTGCAGTATCAAAACTCATCAGAGACTCATTGTGGAAGTTATTTATTGCGTTCAATTATGTAACTTGCCAGCGCTTGTAATGACGTTGTAGTAAAAGAGTGCGCGGCAAGTGTTTCTAATGCGCTGAGTGACTCCTGATAGAGGTCCCACGCTTTGGCCCGTGCGCCGTCGAGTCCCATCAGGGCCGGGTAGGTACTTTTGCCTAAATGCTGATCGGCTCCCTGCCGTTTGCCGATAATGGCGGTATCACCCACCACATCTAAAATGTCGTCCTGCACCTGGAACGCCAGACCAATCGCATTGGCATAACGATCGAGTGCGGGCAGGGCAGCGCGCCCACGTTCTCCGGCGGCTAAAGCGCCCAGACGAACGGCGGAGCGAATTAACGCCCCGGTTTTATGGCGGTGAATTTGCTCCAGTGCGGCCAGATCAACCTGCTGGCCTTCGGCAGCCAGATCCAGCGCCTGTCCGCCGCACATCCCTGCCACGCCACTGGCCTGAGCCAGTTCTGAAAGCATCGCCACGCGGTATTCTGCGCTCACGCCTGGCATCGGTGTATCGGCCAGAATTGAAAAGGCCAGCGTTTGCAGAGCATCGCCGGCCAGGATCGCCGTATCCTCGCCATACTTAATGTGGCAGGTCGGTTGGCCACGGCGCAAGCTGTCATCATCCATCGCCGGCAGATCGTCGTGGATCAATGAATAGGCATGAATGCATTCAACGGCTGCCGCGGGCGCATCCAGCGCGGCATCGTCCGCGCCGAGCATTTCTCCGGTGGCGTACACCAGAAAAGGACGTAAGCGTTTACCCCCCAATAATGCCCCATATTCCATGGCATTAACCAGCGGGGAATTCTGAAACGGCAGTGGCGCGATAAAACGCTGTAAAGCCTGATTCACACGCGTGTGGTGCGCGGTCAGTAAATCGTTAAAATCCATTACTCATTTTCCGGCGTGAAGGGCTGCAGGTCAGCGTCTTTATCGTCGCTCAACAGGATCTGCACGCGCTGTTCAGCGGCCTGCAGTTTTTGCTGGCCCGCACGTGCGAGCTGCACGCCGCGTTCAAATTCATTCAGCGCTTCTTCCAGCGGCAGGTCACCGCTTTCAAGACGGGATACAATCTGCTCCAGCTGCTGCAGAGAGGTTTCGAAGCTGGCTGGCTGTTCGGCTTTTTTAGGCATAATGGCGTTCTGCTCAGTCGTTTTTTTAGCGTGAAGCCGCCCATGGTAGCCGACTCGAAATGATTAGCAAAATAATGATGCTGCTAACGGATGAAGAAGCAGTGAGCGGACAGGTGTGATACACTCGAGTATTGAATGTAAAGGGCTACAAGCTGCTTTGCAATACCCTCATTTTACCAGCTAAGTGCGTCCCATTTCAGCACTTAATTGCTTAACGAACCCATGCCGCCATGAAGTTTATCATTAAGTTATTCCCCGAAATCACCATCAAAAGTCAGACCGTTCGCCTGCGTTTTATTAAAATCCTGACGACGAATATCCGTAACGTGCTGAAGGACAGCGATGAAACGCTGGCCGTGGTCCGTCACTGGGACCATATCGAAGTGCGTTCAAAGGACGATAGCAAGCGTTCCGTACTGGTTGAAGGGCTGCAGCGCATCCCCGGCATTCACCATATCCTCGACGTGGAAGATCGTGCTTATACCGATATGCACGACATCTTTGAGCAGACGCTGGAGCTGAACCGCGATCGTATTGAAGGGAAAACCTTTGCTGTCCGCGTGAAGCGCCGGGGCAAGCATGATTTCAGCTCGCAGGATGTGGAGCGTTACGTTGGCGGCGGGCTCAATCAGCACGTGGCCAGCGCCCAGGTGAAACTGAATCACCCGCAGGTGACGGTGAATCTGGAAATTGAAGACGATCGTATGCTGTTAGTGACCGGCCGTCATGAAGGCATCGGTGGCTTCCCGATCGGCACTCAGGAAGATGTCCTGTCGCTGATTTCCGGCGGCTTCGACTCCGGCGTATCCAGCTATATGCTGATGCGTCGCGGTTGCCGCGTGCATTACTGCTTCTTCAACCTTGGCGGCGCAGCGCACGAAATCGGCGTTCGTCAGGTGGCGCATTATCTGTGGAACCGTTTTGGTCGCTCGCACAAGGTGCGTTTTGTGGCGATCAACTTCGAGCCGGTGGTCGGTGAGATCCTCGAGAAAGTGGAAGACGGTCAGATGGGCGTAGTGCTGAAGCGCATGATGGTGCGTGCCGCATCTCAAATCGCCGAGCGTTATGACGTGCAGGCGCTGGTAACCGGTGAAGCGCTTGGCCAGGTGTCCAGCCAGACGCTGACCAACCTGCGCTTAATTGATAACGCCAGCGACACGCTGATCCTGCGCCCGCTGATTTCCCATGATAAAGAGCACATCATTAATCTGGCGCGTCATATCGGTACGGAAGATTTTGCCCGTACCATGCCGGAATACTGCGGTGTGATTTCCAAAAGCCCAACCGTCAAAGCGGTCAAGGCGAAGATCGAAGCGGAAGAGCAGAACTTCGATTTTGCTATTCTCGATCGGATGGTCGCAGAAGCCACCAACGTCGATATCCGTCGTATTGCGGAAGATACCGAGCAGGAAGTGGTTGAAGTCGAAACGGTGGTGTCATTCGGCCCGGAAGATATGGTGCTGGATATCCGTTCTGCCGATGAGCAGGACGATCGTCCGCTGGAGCTGGAAGGGGTGGAAGTGAAAGGCCTGCCGTTTTATAAGCTCAGTACCCAGTTCGGCAATCTGGACCAAAGCAAAACCTGGCTGCTTTACTGCGATCGCGGCGTAATGAGCCGTCTGCAGGCCCTTTACCTGCACGAGCAGGGCTTCAAAAATGTGAAGGTCTATCGTCCGTAGTGGGCAGTGGAGCTGACTTATCCCGTCAGCTCCACCCTTGCCAGCAGGCACTTTCCCCGCCTGCCGGCACCTCACGCTGTTTCTTTGCGTCGATCCTATTCAATCCACTCGCGGTAATCATAAATTCCGGCAGCGACCACCAGCTGTTTCGCCACTTCATGGGCTTTATCCCGGCCTAAAATCAGGTCGATTAACTTCAGCGCGAAGTCGATAGAGGTGCCCGGTGCCTGGCTGGTCAGGAGATTGACGCGCGGATCCCACACCACCCGTTTATCCATCCACTTCTCATCAGGAATGGTCTCTTTAAGACCCGGAAAACCGGTCATATTGCCGACCGGGAACAGGTTATGGGGGATCAGCACCGTGCCGGCAGCGGCACAAATCGCGGCAACAATACGGCCTGAGAGATGGAACTGGCGCACCGTTTCAACCAGTAGCGGGCTGTCGCGGAAGGCTTCAGCGCCTTTCAGGCCGCCGGGCAGCACGATGGCGGCAAAATCATTATCTGCCACCTCCACCAGCGGCGCATCGGCAATCAGCCTGACGCCGCGCGAGCAGCGGATTTCTCTGCTGCCGTCATCCGTCACGCTGGCAGTGGTCACGTTCAGCCCGGCGCGCACCAGCAGGTCGATAGTGGTGACCGCTTCCGTTTCTTCACTGCCAGGTGCCAGGCAAACCAGTACCGATGCGTTCTCGCTCATAATCTTGTTCCTTTCGCTTAATCAATTCATAAAGTCGGCTATTTTCAGGCGTTGCCAGGCCTTGTGCCCGCGCTCGTCGGATGACGTAGCCGGTAATGTAATCTATTTCTGTGCGGCGCTCGGCGCGGATGTCCTGCAGCATGGAAGAGGTATTGGCGGTGGTGGAGTTGATCACGTCCAGCACATAGTCGAGCAGCCCTTCACGCGAGGTATGCTGGCCTTCGCGCTCCATCACCATCGCCACTTCATTGCACAGCGCCGAGACTTCATCCAGATGATGAAGCAGTTCGCCATTGGTGCAGTCGTACTGCACGGTTAGCGGGTTAATCACGCAGTTAACGGCGAGTTTCTGCCATGCGGCGGAGGCCACATTATTGTGCCAGGCGACATCCGGCAGCGCCTGCTGCAACACCTCTGCCAGATCGCTGAGTGCCGCTGCATCGGCAGAAGTTGGGCCGATGTGGGTGATACCGGCCGCAACGTGGACGATCACCGTACCGTCGCGTTTCGCCGCATGCGTGGTGATACCTCGCAGTAGCGGCTGATGCAGGGCTTTCAGTTCATCCAGCGTCCCCATGCCGTTATGCAGCAGCAGGATCGGGCAGTCATCGCGCAGGATAAACTGCAAATTCTTCACCGCCTCGGAAACCTGCCAGGCTTTGAGGGTGACGAGCAGCAGGTCGCTTTCCGCGAGGAACTTTGGATCGTTGGCTATGCATGTCTTATTGATCGTCGTGCCATTCAGATCGATGACGTTGACGGAGCAGTAGGGCTGCGGCACCCGCAGCCAGCCCTGTACATCATGTCCCTGAGCGTCGAGGGCAGCTAACCAGATTTGCCCTAATGCACCGCATCCCAGTACGGTAATCTTCATACGTCCTCCCCGCGTGCGGGTTGCGTTAGTACCACCTTGCTGTCAGCCCATCATGGCGCCGCGCAGGTTTGTTATCCTTATTATAGCTTTCAACGCCGATGGTTTTTTTAACGGCGCTAAGTCGGTATTATGCATGTCACTTTAGGATCAGGAGAATACATCATGCCATCTTTCGATATCGTTTCAGAAATTGACATGCAGGAAGTCCGAAATGCGGTGGAAAATGCCAACCGCGAAATCTCAAGCCGTTTCGATTTTCGTAACGTGACCGCCAGCTATGAGCTGATTGAGAAAAACGAGTCTATCAAGGTGTTAAGCGAGTCTGACTTTCAGGTTAAACAGCTGATTGATATTCTGCGCGAAAGGCTGCTGAAGCGTGGCATTGAAGGCGCGGCGCTGGAGATCCCGGAAGAGATTGAGCACAGCGGTAAAACCTGGAGCGTGGAAGCCAAAATGAAAAAAGGCATTCCTGCGGATGTGGCGAAAAAGCTGGTTAAGCTGATCAAAGACAGCAAAATCAAAGTGCAGACGCAGATTCAGGGTGAAGAATTACGCGTGACGGGGAAATCTCGTGATGACCTGCAGGGCGCAATGGCGCTGGTGCGTGGTGGTGATTTGGGACAGCCTTTCCAGTTTAAAAACTTCCGCGACTAAGCGATCCCAGACAGCGGGGCTTTTCAGGGCCGCGCTGGCTGGTTATCTGCATCGATCAGGCCGCTTCGGCGACCAGCTTTTCGATCTCTGCGCGGTTGGTCACCTTGCTGTCGATCTTCACGTAAGCACTTTTCTCTTCCGGCACGATAAACACCGCGGCCACGCCCGGTTGCGCTTTAAGACGCTGCTCCAGCACGCTCTTGTCTAAGGTACTGTCATCCAACATGATGCGTAAGCTGCTGACATACGGCGGTTCCTTCATTGTACAGCTCACCAGTAGCCAGATCGCCGCCACCAGGCTGCCGACCACGAACACCGATTGCGCATCAAAATGACCGAATACCCAACCGCCCATGCTGCCACCAATGGCCACGCCTAAAAACTGGCTGGTGGAATAGAGGCCCATTGCGGTGCCTTTATAACCCGGAGGTGACTCTTTACTGATCAGCGACGGTAAAATGGCTTCCATCAGGTTAAAGCCAATAAAGAACAGCTGCACACCGACCACCAGCGTCCAGAAATTACTTCCCGCACCCCACAGCACGATCTCTGCAATCAGCATCAGAGCAACACAGCTGACAAATACCCGCTTCATGCGACGCTTCACTTCCGCGTAAATGATAAACGGGATCACGCCGCAGAAGGCGACCAGCATGGTGACCAGATAGACTTTCCAGTGCTGCTCCGCAGGGAAACCTGCGCGCTCAAACTCACCCGGTAGGGCGACGAAGCTCGACATCAGCAGAATATGCAGGCACAGGATGCCAAAGTTCAGCTTCACCAGGCGCGGATTGGTCAGCACGGCTTTGAAGGTGCCTTTCACCATGCCCGATTCGCGGTTCAGAATATGGTTCGGCGTCGACGGCACCACCCACAGGGTGATCGCAATGCCTAAGGTCGCCAGACAGGCAATCATCCAGAACAGCGCATGCAGGCCAAGGGCATGGGTAATGATCGGACCCAGCACCATCGCAATGGCAAAGGTCACGCCGAAGCTGATACCAATAAAGGCCATCGCTTTGGTACGGTTCTGTTCACGGGTTAAATCGGAAAGCAACGCCATCACCGCGGCGGCAATCGCGCCGGAACCCTGCAACGCACGGCCCAGGATCACGCCCCAGATGGAAGTGGTGCTCGCGGCAATGACGCTGCCGAGAACGAAAATCAGGAGTCCACCGACGATTAACGGTTTGCGGCCAATACGGTCCGACAATAATCCGAAGGGGATTTGGAAAACGGCTTGCGCTAAACCGTAGATGCCAATGGCGAGTCCAATCAGTGCTTCACTTGCTCCCTGCAATGCCATGCCGTAAGTGGTCAGGACGGGCAATACCATAAACATTCCCAACATACGCAGGGAAAATACCGTCCCCAAACCCCATGTCGCACGCAACTCGACTGGAGTCATTTTATTATCGTTCATTACTACCTCAGTTTATCTGGTCGACGTATTTTAGGCGGCGGGGGAGGGTGGGTAAAATAATACTTGTCGCGAAGTGGTAACAAAAAGAAAGGGCGCGATAATCGCGCCCTTTATGATGAGGTCTGTGTTACCTGACCATCGTCAGCAGGTCTTTCGAGGCCGGAGCCATGAAATCGACCGACATCATAACGCTCAGTGCGGTAATGGCGACGATAGAGAAGACAAACAGCTTACGGGCCCAAACGCGATCGTTCTGCGTTTTGTAACCTGAAAGCGCCATCCCCAACCACCACACGCTGACTGCCGCAGCAACCACCAGATATTTGTAGCCGGCATAACCGCCCAGCGTTAGCATCAGGGTGGCAACCATAAAGGCGATGATGTACATCGTAATATGGTTTTTTGCCACGGAGATGCCTTTTACCACCGGCAGAACCGGGATATTCGCTGCCTGGTAATCTTTAAAGCGGAAGATCGCAATCGCATAAGAATGCGGCATCTGCCACAGGCTAAAGATAGCCAGCAGGATCAAGGCACCCGCATCGAAATGGCTGGTGACGGCACAGTAGCCAATTACCGGCGGCGCAGCGCCAGAAAGACTACCAATCAACGTGCCGTACACAGAATTGCGCTTCATGTACAGGCTGTAAACGCCGACATAAACCACAAAGCCCATCACCGCCAGCCACATGGCCAGCGGGTTTGCTCCGAAATACAACAACGCGAATCCAGCAATACCCAGAACGGTTGCATAAACCAGAGAGACTGTCGGAGAAATGAGGCCTTTAACCAGCACTCGATTTCTGGTCCTCTCCATTTTTACGTCGATGTCACGGTCGATAAAGTTGTTATAAACACAACCTGATGCGACCACCAGCGAAACGCCGACTAAGGTGGAGAGAAACAGGGGATAGTCGATGCTGCCTTTCGAGGCCAGCAGGAACCCCCCAATCACAGAAATTAAATTTCCGAAAATAATTCCTGGTTTCGTTACTTGCAGGTATTGCTTAATCATCACGGGTAACTCGGTTAGTTGGCCATCATGTTGTAGTTGAGGTTCCACATGATCCACAGCGAGCCAACAACTACTATCAAGATGATAATTGCAGAGAACACAATTGCCACCAGGTTCCATCTTTCTTCAGAGGAAGTGTTTAAGTGCAGGAAGTAGACCAGATGCACCAGCACCTGGACAATCGCACACACAATCACCACACCCAGGATGGTCGCTTTTGAAGCGCCGCCGTCCATCACCATCCAGAAAGGGATTGCCGTCAGAATGATCGACAGGATAAAGCCGATCATATAAGACTTCACGCTACCGTGTGAGGCACCATGTTCGTTCGTAGAATGACTCATTACATGGCTCCCATCAGGTAGACAATGGTGAATACACAAATCCATACCACATCCAGGAAGTGCCAGAACAGGCTCAGACACAGGATACGGGTACGGTTAGTCGGCGTCAGACCACGTTTGGAGACTTGGTACATCAGTACCGCCATCCAGATCAGGCCAGAGGTTACGTGCAGACCGTGCGTCCCAACCAGCGTGAAGAACGCTGACAGGAAGCCACTGCGCTGCGGACCAAACCCTTCCATAATCAGGTGATGGAATTCATAGATTTCCATCGCGATGAAACCGGCACCGAACAGGAAAGTCAGCATCAGCCAGCTAATCACTGAGCCTTTGCTGCCTTTGTTCATGCTGATAACTGCAAAACCATAGGTAATGGAGCTCAACAGAAGCAGGGCGGTTTCACCGAGAACGAACGGCAGTTCGAAAATATCTTTACCAGCCGGGCCACCCGCGGTGCTGTTAACCATCACACCAAAGGTTGCAAACAGGGTGGCAAAGATGATGCAGTCGCTCATCAGGTAGATCCAGAAGCCAAAGACTTTATTGGCTCCTGCATCGTGATGCCCATGCTCCGCATGGGCGTCGTGGTGCTTAGTCAGAGTTTCAGTCGACATTTTTCAGACCTGCTTTGCTAATTTCGTCAAAGTGCTGATTCTCGATTTTTTCGATCTCGGCAACGGGAACGTAATAATCAACGTCTTCGTCAAAGCTCTTGATGATCCAGGTTAAGATCATACCGAGGAACGACAGACCTACCAGCCACCAGATGTGCCAGATAGCTGCGAAACCAAACACCAGGCTGAATGCACCGATCACCACACCAGCGCCGCTGTTCTTCGGCATGTGGATCTCTTCGTAGTGCGCAGGCTGTTTGTACGCTTCGCCTTTTTCCTTCATTTCCCAGAACGCATCGCGCTCGTGGATAACAGGCACTTCAGCAAAGTTGTAGAACGGTGGTGGTGAAGAGGTTGCCCACTCCAGCGTACGGCCGCCCCATGGATCGCCGGTCACATCACGCAGCTGCTCACGGTCACGTACCGAGACCCAGAACTGAGTGATTTGGCACAGCACACCACACGCGATCAGCGCAGCACCAAACGCTGCTACAACCAGCAGTGGGTGGAACTGTGGATCGATATCCTGGCTCAGGCGACGGGTCATCCCCATGAAGCCCAATACGTACAGCGGCATAAAGGCAACGAAGAAACCAATGATCCAGAACCAGAAGGCGCGGATGCCCCATTTTTCGTTCAGGCAGAAGCCGAACGCTTTAGGGAACCAGTAAGTCACACCAGCGAAGCAACCGAATACCACACCACCGATAATCACGTTATGGAAGTGAGCAATCAGGAACAGACTGTTGTGCAGCACGAAGTCAGCACCTGGCAACGCCAGCAGAACACCGGTCATACCACCGACAGAGAAGGTGACCAGGAAGCCTACGGTCCACAACATCGCAGAGTGCATCTGAATGCGGCCCTGGTACATGGTGAACAGCCAGTTGAAGATTTTAACGCCGGTAGGAATGGCGATAATCATCGTCATAATACCGAAGAAGGCGTTAACGTTCGCGCCCGCGCCCATGGTGAAGAAGTGGTGCAGCCACACGATGAAGGACAGGATGGTAATTACAATCGTTGCCCAAACCAGTGAGGTGTAACCAAACAGGCGCTTTTTAGAGAAGGTTGCTACCACTTCGGAGAACACACCGAAGACCGGCAGAACCAGAATATACACTTCCGGATGTCCCCAAACCCAAATCAGGTTTACGTACATCATCATGTTGCCGCCCATTTCATTGGTGAAGAAATGGAAGCCCAGATAACGATCCAGGGTCAGCAACGCCAGCGTCACGGTCAGAACCGGGAAGGAAGCGATAATCAGAACGTTAGTACACAGCGACGCCCAGGTGAAGACAGGCATCTTGAACATGGTCATGCCAGGTGCACGCATTTTCAGGATAGTAACGAAGAAGTTAATACCTGTTAATGTCGTACCGATCCCCGACAGCTGAAGACTCCATATCCAGTAGTCAACCCCGACCCCCGGACTGTACTCAGCGCCGGAAAGCGGTGGATAAGCCAGCCAACCGGTCTGAGCAAACTCGCCCACACCCAGTGACAGGTTAACCAGCACCACACCGACAGCCGTGAACCAGAAGCTCAGGTTGTTCAGGAACGGGAAGGCCACATCGCGCGCACCGATCTGCAGAGGAACAGCAATGTTCATCAGACCGATAACAAATGGCATCGCTACGAAGAAGATCATGATCACGCCGTGAGCGGTGAAGATCTGGTCGTAGTGATGAGGCGGTAAGAATCCTGCCTCGCCGGCCGAAGCCAGTACCTGCTGGCTACGCATCATCACCGCATCGGCAAAACCGCGCAGCAGCATGACGAAGGCCACGATGATATACATGATACCGAGTTTTTTATGGTCGACAGACGTCAGCCACTCAGACCACAGGTATTGCCACTTACCGAAATAAGTGATTGCTCCAGCGACTGCCAGACCACCAAGAATGATGGCGGCGACCGTAATCACGATAATCGGTTCGTGATACGGTACTGCATCAAGGGTTAATTTTCCCAACATCGTATTATTCCTCGGCTCCCGCTTTAGGGGCTTCGTTCATGTCCATGCCTTCGTGTCCTGACATGTCCATTTTCCCGTGGCTCATCTTGAATTTGCCAATCACTTGCTTGAACAATTCAGGATTTGCGGTAGAGAAGAACTCAACCGGATGGTTTTCGCTTGGCGCTGCCAGTTTCTCGAAGTCATCCATGGTTGTCAGCGTATTGGATGAGTCTTTCACTTTTGCTACCCACTGATCGAATGACGCATTATCAGGAGTGGCAATCGCTTTGAACTTCATACCAGAGAAGCCGCGACCACTGAAGTTGGAGGAGATACCGTCAAACGTGCCTGGTTCATTCGCAATCAGATGCAGTTTAGTCTGCATGCCCGCCATAGCGTAAATCTGGCTACCGAGGGTAGGAATAAAGAAGGAGTTCATAACGGAGTTAGACGTGATCTTGAAGCTGACCGGCGTATTCGCAGGGAATGCGATTTGGTTAACTGTTGCAATACCCTGTTCCGGGTAAATGAACAGCCATTTCCAGTCCAATGCAACCACATCAATCTCAATCGGCTTCACATCGGAAACCAAAGGCTTGCTTGGATCAAGCGCGTGGGTAGATTTCCACGTCAGGATCGCAAGGAAGATAATGATCAAAATGGGAACAGTCCACACCACGGCTTCCACTTTATTAGAGTGTGACCAGTTAGGGCTGTATTTTGCATTGGTATTGGATGCCCGATATTTCCAGGCGAACACCACTGCCATCAAGACTGCGGGAATAACGACGATCATCATCAAGCCGAAGGCTGTCAGTATCAGCGAACGTTGCTCCAGTGCAACCTGTCCTTTGGGATTCAACAATGCACTATCACAGCCACTTAACAATAAAGTGCCTGCAATTAATGACAAAATCCCCAAACTTTTATTGTATTTCCTGAGTCTCATTTAACGACCTCAATGACAAGGGCTCTATTGTCGTTTAAGTGTGGCGGCATTTTACGGGAACGTTTCAGTACTGTAAACCAGCAACATCTTGTGTCAGCGCCGTGTTGACACCTTTTGCAAACACAGTCACAGATGTTGCCGAAGGTGACAAAATATGAATGCCAGCAAGGGTTTGCCTCTAATATAACAAAAACCAATGATAACCGCGTTTTTTAACAGGTCTCTGCTATAAACAGCGAAATTGGCACTCAATTATTTAACATACCCGCATCATTTGTGTGATTTAGTTTATACAATAATAATAACGCACCGGGTTTTAATAGTCTGTGGCAGAGAAATGTAAAGGTGAAAACCTTTTAGGAAATAACGGAAGGCGGGAAAATGTGACAATGCACTAATTGTTAAAAAAAGGCGGCTTTTCGAACGGTACCGCCGTTTTTTCGCCCGCTAAAAAGGGCGGTATTGTTAAATGTTTGTGCCGGGCCGAGGCGTTATTTTTTTGCCAGAGCCTACATAACTTTACTTTTACTGTGTTGCCGGGCGCTGAGCGACGAAGTCTAACAAACTGCCGGTGACGATGCCCAACAGCGCCAGAATGGCCCCTGATTCAAACAGAACGCTAATGATTGAGCCCGCATCCAGCAGGTTTGTTGCGCGTAATGCCAGCAAAATCAGTCCTGCCACTACCAACGCTGAACCCAACTTCAAGGCGCGTAATGCCCATTTATATCCGGAAGCGAAGCGGGTTCGCGGTAAAAATGTCTGATGGGTTTGCGCATGTTCCAGCGTGGTTCGGCATCCCGCCAGCAATAGCAAACCGGGCAGGGCAGCCACCACAGAGAAGGCATAAAACGTCGGCCAGCCCCAGCTTTCAACAAACCATCCTGCCACCGGTCCAACATACACCCGGCCAACGGCGGACAACGCGGAGAGCAGGGCAAATTGCGTGGCGGAGAATGACTTATTGCACAGCGTCATCAGCAGCGCCACAAAGGCGGCGGTGCCCATACCGCCACACAGATTCTCGACAAACACGGCCGCTGCCATGCTGTAAAGATGTTTGTCGGTGACGGCCAGAATCCAGTACGCCAGGTTTGATACCGCCTGCAGGATGCCAAACAGCATCAGCGCCCGGAACAGGCTCAGGCGCTGCATCAGTACGCCGCCGTAAAGCGCGCCAATTATCGTGGCAATCAACCCAAGGGTTTTATTCACCAGCCCCACGTCGCCGGCATCAAAGCCAACGCCACGGATCAGGAAAATGGTGGTCAGGCTGGCAGCAAACGCATCACCCAGCTTATAAAGGACAATCAGAGAGAGGATCAGCCAGGCATTGTTGCGGTTGAAAAAGTCGCGCAGCGGGGCAATGACCGCTTCTTCAAGGCTGTGAGGGCGGGCAACCGGATCGCTGGGCTCTTTCGCTAACAGCGTGGCGATTACCCCAGGCACCATCATCGCCGCCATCAGCCACCAGATCGCCTGCCATCCGAGATATCGGTCTGCAAGCCATAGCGCCAGTCCGCCTGACACCAACATCGCCAGACGATAACCAAGGACGCTGATCGCCGCACCGCTACCGCGTTCTTCGGCGGGCAGCACATCGGTCTTCCAGGCATCAAAGACAATATCCTGCGAGGCGGAACAGAAGGCAACCAACACCGCGAGAGCCGCCAGCAGGGTCAGATTGCGTGAGGGATCCATAAATCCCATCAGGGCAATCCCGACAATCAACAGGATCTGCGTCACCAGTAACCAGCCACGACGACGGCCTAAAAACGGCGGCGTGTAGCGGTCCATCAACGGAGACCAGAGGAATTTGAACACGTAGGCCTGCCCGACCAGAGAGAAGAAGCCTATCGTTTTGATATCGACGTTTTCGACGGCCATCCAGGCTTGCAGCGTTCCCGATGTCAGCGCGAGCGGCAGACCGGAGGCAAAGCCAAGGAGCAGAAGAAGGGCGGCATTTCGTTGGGTAAAAATCTGGAGGTAATGGCTGGGCATACGAACCTTAAAACAAAGCCCGCCGGGATCCCGACGGGCACTGGCCAATTAACGGGCGTTTTGCTTGATAAACTCGTGGATGCTGGTGTCCTGAGCCATATCAGAAATCACGTCGCTCAGCGTGGAGTTAACCGCGTTAGTGATTTTAGCGTTGGTGGCTGAGAAGGCGCCTTCAACACTGTAGGTCTGGCGGTAGTTCTTCACTTGCTTGTTGCCGTTTTTCGCGGTGGCAACAATCGAAATATCGGCTTTCGTGGTGATGCTGTAGCGCACATTACCTTCGGTAACGTCGGCATACAGGTTATTCACGATGATCTGCAGGTCAACGGCGCCATTAGGACCGATCATGTAACCACGAGCACCCATCTGCTTCTCCAGCGTTTCCTGTAGCAGGAAGCGCAGATCGCGTGAAGGCGTCAGGGTAACCAGCTGTCCGTCGCGGTTAACTTTCGCCAGTGCCTGATCGCTACGCTGATCGGCGCCGTTGATGCTAACAGTGATGCCGGTCAGGCTGGGATCCTGCTGAGGCAGCTGAATTTTTGGCGAAACGGTGAGTGTGTTGCTGTTGCTTGCACAGCCAGCCAGAATTAACACGGCCAGCAGAGGGAATAATAATTTTTTTAACATGCTTATTTTCTCAATGACGAAGGTTGTAGTGCTGACAAAACTGCGGTCATCATAGCATTGCCTGTAACAAGGGGAAGCCCCGATAGCGCGTAAATTCATCGCCTTGCACTTTTAAGGCTGACGCCAGGCACGGGAACTTCGACCGTTTAATAACGGAGTGGTTGCAGCAGCAAAGATGAAAATGCACAGTAGCGGGCATTAAACGGCGGATATTTTTCGCGAACCCAGCAGGGTTTGGTAAAAAACCAGCTAATATTTAAAGAGATGGGGCCACCGTCTCAGAGGAGTCCAGGTATGATCCGCGAAGAAATAGAAGAAAAGTTAAGAACGGCGTTAGCGCCTGTTCATCTGGAAGTTCATGACGAAAGCTATCGTCATAACGTCCCAGCGGGTGCAGAGAGTCATTTTAAAGTGGTTATTGTAAGCGACCATTTTATCAACCAGCGCTTTTTAATGCGTCACCGTACTATTTATAGTGCGCTGGCAGCAGAACTGGCTGGAAGCGTTCACGCGCTGGCTCTACATACCTATACCGTTAAGGAGTGGGAGGGGTTACAGGACACCGTTCCATCCTCACCCAACTGTCGCGGAGCGGGAACGCTTGCCTGATAGTGCACTTTTCAACCAAGGCGGCCTGCGGGCCGCTTTGTCATTTCTGACGTTAAATCCCCAGCGCACCCCCGTTTTCTGCCATTTATGAGAGAAAAGCAACGAAGTTAGCGAAATGTCAGGGTTGAGCAGCCTCGACTCGCTTAAACGTTGTCGCTATAATGCTGCGTCTATTTTTTTCCGGAATATCTTCGGGACCCTTTTGGTACAGCGACTACGATTCTGACACCAGAGGCCATCCCGGTTCTTAGTCTCACTCTGTTTCTTGCGGAGCAGAGAGGGTCTGAAGTTGACCGAGCACGTGATTTTTTGAGGTAATAAGATGCAAGCTTCAGTAGAAACAACTCAGGGCCTGGGCCGTCGCGTTACGATTACCGTTGCTAAAGATGTGATCGAAAACGCGGTGAAAAGTGAGCTGGTCAGCGTATCTAAAAAGGTACGTATCGACGGTTTCCGCAAAGGGAAAGTGCCGATGACTGTCGTAGCACAGCGCTACGGTGCCTCTGTTCGCCAGGACGTTCTGGGCGAACTGATGCAGCGCAACTTCGTTGACGCCATCATCAAAGAGAAGATCAATCCGGCTGGCGCACCTAAATACGTGCCAGGCGAATACAAAGAAGGTGAAGACTTCACTTTCGCCGTTGAGTTTGAAGTGTACCCGGAAGTTGAGCTGAAAGGTCTGGACGCAATCGAAGTTGAAAAACCGGTTGTTGAAGTGACTGACGCTGACGTTGACACCATGCTGGACACCCTGCGCAAGCAGCAGGCCACCTGGAAAGAAACTGACCGCGCAGCAGAAGCTGAAGACCGTGCCACTGTAGACTTCAGCGGTTCAGTAGACGGCGAAGAGTTCGAAGGCGGCAAAGCGTCTGACTTCGTACTGGCAATGGGCCAGGGTCGCATGATCCCAGGCTTCGAAGAAGGCGTTGTTGGCCACAAAGCGGGCGAAACCTTCACTATCGACGTAAACTTCCCGGAAGATTACCACGCTGAAAACCTGAAAGGGAAAGCAGCGAAGTTTGAAATCGTCCTGAAGAAAGTGGAAGAGCGTGAGCTGCCAGAATTCACTGCTGAGTTCATCAAACGTTTCGGCGTTGAAGATGGTTCAGTAGACGGTCTGCGTGCTGAAGTGCGTAAAAACATGGAGCGCGAGCTGAAAGGCGCCGTGCGTAACCGTGTGAAGACTCAGGCTATCGACGGTCTGGTCAGCGCGAACGACATCGACGTGCCAGTTGTACTGATCGATGGCGAAATCGACGTGCTGCGTCGCCAGGCTGCACAGCGCTTTGGCGGTAACGAGAAGCAAGCTTTCGAGCTGCCTCGTGAACTGTTTGAAGAGCAGGCTAAACGCCGCGTAGTTGTTGGCTTGCTGCTGGGCGAAGTGATTCGTACCCACGAGCTGAAAGCTGATGAAGACCGTGTGAAAGAGCTGATCGAAGAGATGGCTTCTGCTTACGAAGATCCATCAGAAGTGGTTGAGTTCTACAGCAAGAATAACGAGCTGATGAACAACATGCGTAACGTTGCGTTGGAAGAACAGGCAGTGGAAGCTGTGCTGGAGAAAGCCAAAGTGACCGAGAAGGCCACTAACTTCCAGGAACTGATGAACCAGGCGCAACCAGCCTGATCCACTGATTCTGTAAGCTAAATAAAAGCCCGCAGTTATGATGACTGCGGGCTTTTTGCTTTTATCCGTTGCCCGGACGTGCCTTAGTGCGCTTATTCGCTCATTAAACCGGCAAAATATCAACTAAGCTGTTTTTCCTGGTTAGCAGTTGATAAAAACGTTGTTATGCTTGAATCAGCGGGGCAACATCCCCAAATAGACTATTATGGCGTACTGAGTCCTGTCTTGATTGTCCCCGGTCAGTGTGGGGAATGTAATGGAAACATAGTGTTCCGGATCGCTCTCAAGTAGAATCGGTACGGAGTGTTGCCAAATGAAATTTATCCAGGAGACGGTAATGTCATACAGTGGCGAACGTGAACAAACTGCACCTCATATGGCTTTAGTGCCGATGGTGGTCGAACAAACCTCTCGCGGAGAGCGTTCTTACGACATCTTTTCCCGCCTGCTCAAGGAACGTATTATTTTCCTGACCGGACAGGTTGAAGATCATATGGCGAACCTGATCGTCGCTCAGATGCTGTTTCTGGAAGCTGAGAACCCGGAAAAAGACATCCACCTTTATATCAACTCTCCTGGCGGTGTGATCACTGCAGGGATGTCGATCTACGACACCATGAAGTTCATCAAGCCAGACGTCAGCACCATTTGTATGGGCCAGGCCTGTTCAATGGGCGCGTTCCTGCTGACCGCAGGGACCAAAGGCAAGCGTTATGCGCTGCCTAACTCTCGCGTGATGATCCACCAGCCGCTGGGCGGATATCAGGGTCAGGCAACTGACATTGAAATCCACGCGCGCGAAATTCTGAAAGTGAAAGCGCGTATGAACGAGCTGATGGCAGAACATACGGGCAAAACTCTTGAAGAAATCGAGAGAGACACGGAACGTGACCGTTTCCTGTCAGCGAGCGAAGCTGTAGAGTATGGGTTGGTAGATTCCGTTCTGACGCATCGCACGTAAGCCTGATGCCCATCTGTCGTCTATAGTTATGGATGGGCTAGAGCAACGAATGAGGGTGCCGCAAGGCGGCATCATCGCCGCAACACAGTGCGGACGAAGATAACAGAAGAGGTTAACTGATGACTGAGAAGCGCAAAGACGGTTCAGGAAAGCTGCTGTACTGCTCTTTCTGCGGCAAAAGCCAGCATGAAGTGCGCAAGCTGATTGCCGGCCCGTCAGTGTATGTCTGCGATGAGTGTGTCGATCTATGCAATGACATCATTCGCGAAGAGATTAAAGAAGTTGCGCCGCATCGTGAACGTAGCGCACTGCCGACGCCGCATGAAATCCGCCATCACCTCGACGATTACGTTATCGGCCAGGAACGGGCGAAAAAAGTGCTGGCCGTAGCGGTCTATAACCACTACAAACGCCTGCGCAACGGTGACACCAGTAATGGCATTGAGCTTGGCAAAAGTAACATTTTGCTGATCGGGCCTACCGGTAGCGGTAAAACGCTGCTGGCGGAAACCCTGGCTCGCCTGCTGGATGTGCCTTTCACAATGGCGGATGCCACCACGCTGACCGAAGCCGGTTATGTTGGTGAAGACGTCGAAAACATCATTCAGAAACTGCTGCAGAAATGTGACTATGACGTGCAGAAAGCACAGCGCGGCATTGTTTACATCGATGAAATTGATAAGATTTCCCGTAAATCTGACAACCCTTCCATTACCCGTGATGTTTCGGGCGAAGGTGTTCAGCAGGCGCTGTTGAAGCTGATTGAAGGCACTGTGGCGGCGGTGCCACCTCAGGGCGGACGCAAGCATCCACAGCAAGAGTTCCTGCAGGTTGATACCTCCAAGATCCTGTTTATCTGTGGCGGTGCGTTCGCCGGGCTGGACAAGGTGATTTCTCAGCGCGTAGACACCGGTACGGGGATTGGCTTTGGTGCCACCGTGAAGGGCACGGCAGAGAAAGCCACTGAAGGTCAGCTGCTGGAGCAGGTTGAGCCAGAAGATTTGATCAAATTCGGTCTGATCCCAGAGTTCATAGGTCGTCTGCCAGTCGTGGCAACCCTGAGCGAGCTGAGTGAAGAAGCGCTGATTCAGATCCTGCGTGAGCCGAAAAATGCCCTGACCAAGCAGTATCAGGCGTTGTTTAATCTTGAAGGTGTGGACCTGGAATTCCGTGAAGAAGCGCTGACGGCGATCGCCAAAAAAGCCATGTCACGCAAAACCGGTGCCCGTGGCCTGCGTTCCATTGTGGAAGGCGCGCTGCTGAATACCATGTATGACCTCCCTTCAATGGACGATGTTGAAAAAGTGGTGATTGACGATTCAGTGATCGATGGCCAGTCTGAGCCAATGCTGATCTACGGAAAACAGGAAGCTCAACAAGCTTCTGGTGAATAAATAACCACATCTTTCCAGTCAGTTATCATAAAAAGGGGGAATTTATTCCCCCTTTTGCTTTTCTCTCGCGGATAACATTGAATGTCTTACATTCATCCCCATATACTCAACTACCTGTGGGTAAAACTGCACTTTAGTGGTCTGTTGCGGTTCCCATCACCCTGGCGGAAATTAAACTAAGAGAGAGCTCTATGAATCCTGAGCGTTCTGAACGCATTGAAATCCCTGTGTTGCCGTTGCGTGACGTAGTGGTTTATCCGCACATGGTAATTCCGTTGTTTGTCGGTCGTGAGAAATCGATTCGCTGCCTTGAAGCCGCCATGGATCATGATAAAAAAATCATGCTGGTCGCCCAGAAAGAAGCTTCAACGGATGAACCTGGCATTAACGATCTCTTTTCTGTAGGGACCGTCGCCTCTATTCTGCAAATGCTCAAGCTGCCAGACGGTACGGTTAAAGTGCTGGTAGAAGGCCTGCAGCGTGCGCATATCACAACGCTTGCGGATAATGGTGACCATTTCACCGCGCAGGCTGAATACCTGGCGTCCCCTGAAATCGATGAGCGCGAGCAGGAAGTGCTGGTGCGCACCGCAATTAATCAGTTTGAAGGCTATATCAAACTGAATAAAAAAATCCCTCCTGAAGTGCTGACCTCGTTGAACAGCATTGAAGATGCTGCACGTCTGGCTGATACCGTTGCGGCACATATGCCGTTGAAACTGGCCGACAAACAGTCCGTGCTTGAGATGTCAGACGTCAATGAGCGTCTGGAGTATCTGATGGCGATGATGGAGTCAGAAATCGATCTGCTCCAGGTGGAAAAACGTATCCGCAATCGCGTCAAAAAGCAGATGGAAAAAAGCCAGCGCGAGTACTATCTGAACGAGCAGATGAAGGCTATTCAGAAAGAACTGGGCGAAATGGACGATGCGCCTGACGAAAATGAAGCGCTGAAACGCAAAATCGACGCGGCAAAAATGCCGAAAGAAGCGCGTGATAAAACCGAAGCCGAACTGCAGAAGCTGAAAATGATGTCTCCGATGTCAGCGGAAGCGACCGTGGTACGCGGTTATATCGACTGGATGGTTCAGGTGCCGTGGAATGCCCGTAGCAAGGTCAAAAAAGACCTGGTGAAGGCGCAGGAAACGCTGGATACCGACCACTTCGGTCTGGAACGCGTGAAAGATCGCATCCTGGAATATTTGGCAGTACAGAGCCGCGTCAGCAAAATTAAAGGGCCAATCCTCTGTCTGGTTGGGCCTCCGGGTGTGGGTAAAACCTCACTGGGCCAGTCTATCGCCAAGGCGACGGGCCGTAAGTATGTTCGTATGGCGCTGGGCGGCGTGCGTGATGAAGCGGAAATTCGCGGTCACCGTCGTACCTATATTGGTTCTATGCCGGGCAAATTAATCCAGAAAATGGCCAAAGTGGGCGTTAAAAACCCGCTGTTCCTGCTGGATGAAATCGACAAAATGTCCTCGGACATGCGCGGCGACCCGGCTTCAGCGCTGCTTGAAGTGCTGGATCCGGAACAGAACATTGCCTTTAACGACCATTACCTGGAAGTGGATTACGATCTCTCCGACGTGATGTTCGTGGCAACGTCCAACTCGATGAACATTCCTGCGCCGCTGCTGGACCGTATGGAAGTTATTCGTCTGTCGGGTTACACCGAAGACGAGAAGCTGAATATTGCTAAGCAGCATTTGCTGTCCAAGCAGATCGAGCGTAACGCCCTGAAAGACAGTGAAATCACCGTCGATGACAGCGCCATCGTCAGCATCATTCGTTACTACACGCGTGAAGCGGGTGTGCGTAGCCTTGAGCGCGAGCTGTCCAAACTGTGCCGTAAAGCGGTGAAGACCTTGCTGATGGACAAAACCATCAAGCATATTCTGATCAATGCTGACAACCTGAAAGACTACCTCGGCGTTCAACGTTATGACTACGGTCGTGCGGACAACGAAAACCGCGTCGGTCAGGTAACCGGTCTGGCGTGGACGGAAGTGGGTGGCGATCTGCTCACCATCGAAACGGCTTGCGTACCGGGTAAAGGTAAATTGACCTATACCGGTTCACTGGGCGAAGTGATGCAGGAATCTATCCAGGCGGCGTTGACCGTGGTGCGTGCCCGCGCTGAGAAGCTGGGTATCAACGGTGACTTCTACGAGAAGCGTGATATTCACGTTCACGTCCCGGAAGGCGCGACGCCGAAAGATGGTCCAAGTGCGGGTATTGCAATGTGTACCGCGCTGGTGTCCTGTCTGACCGGTAACCCGGTGCGTGCCAATGTGGCGATGACCGGTGAGATCACTCTGCGTGGTCAGGTTCTGCCAATTGGTGGACTGAAAGAGAAACTGCTGGCTGCACACCGTGGTGGTATCAAAACGGTGTTGATCCCGGATGAAAACAAGCGCGATCTGGAAGAGATCCCGGACAACGTTATCGCCGATCTGGACATCCATCCGGTGAAGCGCATCGAAGAAGTCCTGACACTTGCGCTGGTCAATGCCCCTTATGGCATGCAGGTTGCGACCGCAAAATAGTGATTTAAGGCAAAAACAGGCCAAAAGCCGGGCTGGCAAGCAAATTGGGACTTGCCAGCTTTTTTTTGTGCCGCTAATTTAGAGGGCTGCTAGGCCAATGACGGCTGTTGCCGTTTTCGGCATGACAGGAATACTGAATCCAAATAATTGATGCGCGTTCGTCGCGGGTGGGAAGCCCGACTGCGAAGTGAATAATAAAAGAGGGGATTATTGAGTGAATAAGTCACAGTTGATCGACAAAATTGCTGCAAGCGCCGACATTTCTAAAGCGGCAGCGGGACGTGTTTTAGATGCTTTCATGGGCTCAGTGTCAGATTCACTGAAAGAAGGCGATGAAGTTGCACTGGTAGGCTTCGGCACGTTCTCCGTGCGTGAGCGCTCAGAGCGTACCGGCCGTAACCCACAGACCGGTAAAGAAATCACCATCCCAGCGGGTAAAGTACCAGGCTTCCGTGCCGGTAAAGCGCTGAAAGACGCCGTTAACTAATGGCGGTATGTTTCCACTGAGGCAATTTCTTCGGTGGAGAGTGAGGATTGTGTTCGCGTTCTCATGTACCATACGGGGCACATCAAAAAAACTGATGTGCCTTTTTTTATGTTTCAATGACATTTGCGAATTGCGGTTGTCATAGTGGCGTGCGGTTTGCTACGCAGCGGCGTGGAGCGTCCCCGGGAAGACGGGACGAAAGCGCAAGGGTTTACATTCACACTACAGCGGAGTGTTGTCACACCATGATGGACAATTTACGCGCGGCGTCGAACCATGTCGTGCTCAAAATTATATTGGCATTGATCATTCTGTCTTTCGTTTTGACCGGGGTGGGCAACTACCTGATCGGCGGTAACGGAGATTACGCCGCCAAGGTTAACGGACAGGAAATCAGCCGTGCACAGCTCGAGAACGCCTTCTCAAATGAACGTTCACGTCAGCAGCAGCAGTTGGGCGAACAGTTCTCCCAGCTCGCCGGAAACCCTGCCTACATTCAGCAGATCCGCCAGCAGGCGCTGTCTCAGCTGGTCGATGAATCGCTTCTGACCGGCTATGCCAAAGATCTCGGCCTGGCCATCAGCGATGATCAAATCAAACAGGCTATTTTCAACCAGTCGGCTTTCCAGACCAACGGCAAGTTTGATAATACAAAATACCTGGGCCTGATCAATCAGATGGGCTTCACCGCCGATCAATACGCTGAAGCGCTGCGTAAGCAGTTGACCACCCAACAGCTGATTGCTGCGGTGACCAACACCGACTTCATGCTGACCGGTGAAACTTACGCACTGGCTGCGCTGGTTTCTCAGGAGCGTCTGGTTCGCGAGGCGACGATCAATGTGGCGGCACTGGCCGCTAAACAGACCGTCAGCGCGGAAGAGATCAAAAACTATTACGAGCAGAACAAGAACAACTTCATGTCTCCTGAGCAGTTCCGCGTTAGCTACATCAAGTTAGATGCGGCTTCGATGCAGGAAACCGCCAGCGAGGCTGATATCCAGAGTTGGTACGATCAGCATCAGGCTGATTACACTCAGCCGCAGCGTAGCCGTTACAGCATTATCCAGACCAAAACCGAAGCGGAAGCGCAGTCGGCTCTGGATGCACTGAAAAAAGGCGGTGACTTTGCCGCGCTGGCTAAAGAAAAATCTGCTGACCCAATTTCTGCCCGTAACGGTGGCGACATGGGCTGGCTTGAGCCAGACACCACGCCGGATGAACTGAAAAGTGCCGGCCTGAAAGAGAAAGGTCAGCTGTCAGGGGTGATCAAGTCGTCTGTCGGCTTCATCGTTGCCCGTCTGACGGATGTTCAGCCACAGCAGATCAAGGCGCTGGCTGCCGTCCATGACGACATCGCTGCAAAAGTGAAGCAGGAAAAAGCGATTGATGCTTATTACAAACTGCAGCAGAAAGTGAGCGATGCGGCCACCAATGACAATGAGTCACTGGCGGGTGCAGAGCAGGCTGCTGGTGTGAAGGCGGTGGAAACGGGCTGGTTCAGCCATGATAATCCGCCTGCTGAGCTGAACTTCAAGCAGGTTGAGCAGGCCATCTTCAATGGCGGCTTAGTCGGCGAGAACGGCGCACCTGGCAGTAACTCGGACATCATCACTGTCGATGGTGATCGTGCGTTCGTGCTGCGTGTTAGCGAGCACAAGCCTGAAGCGGTGAAACCACTGGATCAGGTCACGGCCCAGATCACCGATACGCTGAAAACGCAGAAGGCGCAGGCTCAGGCGAAAGCGCAGGCGGATAAACTGTTGGCCGATCTGAAAGCAGGCAAGGGTGATGAGGCGATGAAAGCCGCTAACCTGAGCTTCGGCAGCCAGAAAACGCTGACCCGCAACGGTCAGGATGCCGTAACCCAGGCCGCATTCACCATGAGTCTGCCAGCGAAGGACAAACCGTCTTACGCGACCAGTGAAGATGGTGAAGGCAACGTGCTGTTAGTGGCGCTGGATCAGGTGCGTAGCGGTTCAATGCCGGACGCGCAGAAGAAGGCAATGGTTCAGGGGATCACGCAGAACAACGCGCAGATCACCTTCGAAGCTATGCTGAGCAACCTGCGTAAAGAAGCCAAAATCAAATACGGTGCAGCCGCGCAGGCCCAATAAGCCTCGCAAATTTCCTGCAACGACATGCAATACCAAAGGCCGCTTTCGCGGCCTTTTCCATTTCTCTAATCCGCCATTTGTTTACCGAATTCTTCCGCTGTACCGTGGCGTTGCTGTCACACACATGGAGGAATACAGCATGAAACACCCACTTATCGCGTTATGTTTTTTTACCGCAATGAGCGCAGGCATCCTGACTGCAATACCGGTAAAAGCGGCAGAAACTACACCAACGGCGTCTGCTCAGGTCGCCACGGAAAGTACGGCCACTGCAAGCGACAAAGTAAGCCTGAATCAGGCTACCGCCCAGCAACTGGCCGCGGCATTGAATGGCGTCGGGCTCAAAAAAGCCGAAGCCATTATCAGTTACCGCGAGCAGTACGGCGCGTTTACCGATATTGAACAACTGAAAGAAGTGCCCGGCATGGGCAATGCGCTGGTGGAGAGAAATTTGTCACGGCTGAAATTGTGACATAACTCGCGACTTTAACGCATTATCTGCTGAAGGCCGTAAACGGCTGCTAACCTGTAGAGGTCATACCAGTTGGGTGACTTCTACTTTTTTATAAGGGCAGCGTAACTATGCACACCACCATCAAAGTCCGTGGCTATCATCTGGATGTTTACCAGCACGTCAATAATGCCCGCTATCTGGAGTTCCTTGAGGAAGCCCGTTGGGAGTGGCTGGAACGCCTGGAGTCGTTCAACTGGCTGCAGGAGAACCAACTGGCGTTTGTGGTGGTCAACATCAACATTAATTATCGCCGGCCAGCGGTGATGGGCGATGTGTTAGACATCCACAGTAAGTTGCTCCAGCTGGGCGGGAAAAGTGGCGTGATTGGTCAGACCGTGACGCTGGCCCCAGCGGGTGAAGTGGTGGCCGACGCCGCGCTGACGTTTGTCTGCATCGATCTGCGCACACAAAAGGCGCAGCCGATGGAAGGAGAACTGAAAAGAAGAATGGAAGAGATGCTGTCAGCGTAGGCCGGTTTTGCGTTTCATTTCGGCCATCACCGCGTGCCCGTTGGCCTGATACTCGTTCAAACCCTTCGCGCGAAGATGGCACGCAGCGCATTCGCCACAGCCGTCACCTTTCACGCCGTTGTAGCAGGTCAGCGTCTCATTGCGTACCAGCGGCAGTTGCTGCCAGTAGTCGGCCAGCGCCCAGGTTTCAGCTTTGTTCAGCCACATCAGCGGTGTTTCAAAGCGCACAGACCTTGCCATGCCGAGTTCAATCGCATGGTTCAGCGCCTTAACAAACTCATCGCGGCAGTCTGGGTAGCCGGAGAAATCGGTCTCACAGACGCCCGTGATCACTGCTTCCGCCTCAACCTGATAAGCATAAATGGAGGCGAGGGTCAGGAACAGGATATTGCGGCCCGGCACAAAGGTGCTCGGCAAGCCGCTGGCATCGGGATCGTAAGCCGGTACCGGGATGCTTTCACGCGTCAGGCTGCTGACCGCCAATTCATTTAACATGGTTACATCGAGGACTTTGTGCGCGCGTGCGCCCAAAGAAAGTGAAAGCTCGCGGGCAATATCGATTTCCGCACGATGGCGCTGGCCGTAATCGAAGGTGATGCAATGCACCTCATCATACTGTTGCAGAGCCTGAATCAGACAGGTTGTTGAATCCTGTCCACCGCTGAAAACCACCACTGCACGTCTCATTTTAATCACCTTAGTCATCTGTTAGGCCGTATGGTACTGCCTGTGGCGGCAGAAGGGTAGTTTTGCTCAGGGAATGGCGACCGGCGGTGGGATCCACGCGCGGGAAAAATCAAACCATCCCCAGGCATTTAAGGCGATATCTTCCACGTCCGGTGGGGCACTCACCTGATAACGATAGTTGAACAGCGGCGTAATTACCGACTGCGCCATCAGCTGATGAAAGGCCTGTTGCAGTCCGGTCAGCCGCTCGGCTTCGACGTTATTGCACTGGATCCGTTCGAGCGTGTTCAGCAGTTGCTGATGAGTTACCTCACCCAGCAGCGTCGGCCAGAGAGGATCCAGTTTTAGCCAGCTCTCCAGGGTGAACGCCGGCGCTTCACCAATCAGGCGATCGCCCATAATAATGTCAGCCGTTTCCAGACCGCTATACCCCTGCCAGTTTTTCGCTGGATGAAAGTGCAGTCTTAACTGGCAACCCTCCTCCGCCAGCACCTGTTGCAGCTTTTCGGCCATCGCATGCAGTTCCACCGGCAGGTGATAGTGCAGTTTCAGCGTGGCGGGCAATTCCGTTTCTTCCTGAGCGCTAATCTCTGGCACCGGCCAGCCGGGCAGCATCTCCAGACTCGGGGTAATCAGACCTTCCTCCAGAGGCAGTTCTTCAATCACCTTCTTACTGCGGATCAGCGCCAGTATTTTTTGTGCCTGAGCGGGGGAAAGGGCGCCGTTCTGCTTCAACGCCAGGTAACAAAATCCCAGGCTAATCCGACGGCTGACCGGGCGTAAAAGCGACAGTTCATGTTGCTCACCAATTGCTATCTGCACCGGATGGCGGCAGCTGGTCCCGAGGGTTTTGTCGAAAAGCTGCGGCGTGATCCAGTACTCCACCATCTGCATGAGTGGCTGATTGCCATAATAACGCTCGTGATTTTCGATTCTGACCAGCTCCGGTGACCAGTGGCTCAATTTCCACGGACCGGATCCAATAGCAGGATCGTCCGGATGCGTCAGCAGGCAGAGCACGGTGGCCAGGCGCCAGGTGAGCCAGTAATCGGGGCGATGCAGATCGATTTGCAGGCACATCGATTGAGGAAGAGAGAGAGATTTTACGCTGGCTAACTGCTTTGCCCCAGCCGGGCTGTCGATGACCCTTTGCAGGTGCTGCATGATCTGCAGCGATGTCACTCGCTCGCCGCTGTGCCAGTAAAGCTGCGGACGCAGAAAGAAGAACCAGCTCAAGCCATCCTCACTGCATTGCCAGTGGTGAGCCAGATCGGCGACAACGCGATCGTCCTGAAAGCGCGTCAGGCCGGAAAAAATCTGCCCGGCAAGATGTTGTTCAGCGCGCCCAGGCATATCCAGTGGATTGAGGGGATCCAACGGACGGTAATAAGGAATACGTAACGTGGGGCGATCGTCCAGCCACTGACCGCCCATAAAGGGTTTGAGCAACTGATTAAGCTGTTCCGGTGCGATCTGCACCAGTCCCAGTGCCTGATGTGACAAGCCCTGATCGAGCTGCTGCTGAAAAAGGATTGTTCTGAGCTGAGTCGGAGACTGAAAAAATTCTAGCTGACCGCGTTTACCGCGCCCGGACTGAGCCTGCCAGCGCAACCAGCCGGCCGACTGCCACTGGCCCAAGAGCGTGCGCACATGGCGCTCGCTGCAAATACAGCGCCCGGCGATCTCCGCCACGCTGGTTAACTGAGGCTCGCCCAGGCTGGCCTGCCACAGGCGTTGATATTGATTGAGTCGGTTTAACTGGCGCATCGAAATAAACCCGGAACACTTTTTCCGAAGTATTCACTATTAGTTCCGTAAATACCAGGTGATACTCAGCACTCGATGAAAAAACAGGCACTGGAGAAATAATGGCTCGTCTGGCGGCGTTTGATATGGATGGTACCTTGCTGATGCCTGACCATCAGCTGGGAGAACGAACTCTGACGGCGCTGCGTGCGCTGGATAAAAAGGGCGTATTACTGACCTTTGCTACCGGTCGCCACTGGCTGGAAATGCAGCCGCTAATCGCGGATTTCAAATTGAAGGCCTACCTGATCACCGGCAATGGCACGCGAGTACACGATCAGAACGGCAACTTACTTTCCGCCTGCGATCTGTCGCCTGATGTGGCGGAAGAGGTCATTCATACGCACTGGGACACCAGCGCCAGCCTGCATGTTTTTAATGATGATGGCTGGTTAACCGAGTTCGACGTGCCGCACATTCTCCACGCGCATCAGATGAGCGGTTTCCGCTATCAGCTTGCCGATCTGAAACGCCTGCCGGCACATATGATCACGAAAACCTGTTTCATCGGCAATCACGACGAGCTTTGTCAGCTCAAGGGACAGTTGGAAGATGCGCTGGGCGATCGTGCTCACATCTGTTTCTCTGCGCGGGATTGTCTTGAAGTCCTGCCGCCAGGCTGCAACAAAGGTACTGCGTTGGATTCTCTCTCGTCTTCGCTGGGTTTTACGCTGGCAGATTGTATGGCGTTTGGCGATGCCATGAACGATCGTGAGATGCTGGAAACGGTCGGTCGCGGATTCATTATGGGTAACGCGATGAGTCAGCTGAAAACCTTACTGCCGCATTTACCGGTTATCGGACATTGTGAAACGCAGGGCGTGTCGCATTACCTCAATCACTGGCTTTCCACCCCAAACCTCGCTTATTCCCCCGAATATTGAGGTCATTATGCCGGACAGGGTGGTCCGGCGCTTAACGCTGATGTTTGCCGGGCGGGAAAGCCCGGCGTTTTAGTTAAGCATGTTCTGCCATGGCGTAATATCGCCGATGTTTTCCGCGACCCACTCCGCATTGTAATAGCTGTCCAGATAGCGTTCACCGCTGTCACACAACAGCGTGACGATGGCGCCTGTACGCTGCTCTTCCGCCATTCTGCTGGCTATCTGCAACGCTCCCCACACGTTGGTGCCGGTTGACGCGCCAGGCTTACGGCCGAGCTGTTTTTCCAGCCAGAGCATAGTGGCAATACTCGCGGCATCCGGCACGCGGATCATCTCATCCACCACGTCAGCAATAAATGAAGGTTCGACGCGCGGGCGACCGATCCCCTCAATCTTCCCGCCGGTGGTGTTGCGCAGGGTTTTATCCCGCTGATGCCAGTAATCGTAAAACACCGAATTTTCAGGATCGACCACCGTCAGCCGGGTAGCGTGTCCCTGATAGCGCAAATAGCGGCCAATGGTTGCCGAGGTGCCGCCGGTGCCAGCGCTCATCACGATGCTTTCCGGCACCGGGAAGGGTTCGTTCTGCATCTGCTGGAAAATGCTGTCTGCAATATTGTTATTACCGCGCCAGTCAGTGGCCCGTTCGGCATAGGTAAACTGATCCATAAAGTGGCCGTTCAGCTCACGGGCCAGCTGCTCGGATTCAGCATACATCTGGCAGGGATCGCTGACGAAATGGCAACGGCCGCCGTAGAAGGTAATCTGCTCAACCTTACGTTTTGCCGTGGTGGCGGGCATAACGGCAATAAAAGGCAGGCCCAACAACCGCGCGAAGTAGGCTTCAGAAACCGCAGTGCTGCCCGAAGAAGCCTCGATAATTGGCGTACCTTCTTTTATCCAGCCGTTGCACAAGCCATACAAAAACAGCGAACGCGCCAGGCGGTGCTTAAGGCTGCCGCTGGGATGCGTGCTCTCGTCTTTCAGATACAGCCAGATGCCTGGATAGGCTGCCAGCGGCAGGCGGATCAAATGCGTATCGGCTGAACGTTGAATGTCGGCATTGATCTCTTTAATAGCGTGCGATACCCATAAATCTGACATGTTCTTTCCCCGGCAAAATTTGTTAAAGAGTACGGCATTAATCGGAAAAAAGGTTTACTCTCTTTCCTGTAAAATGGCCCCTTAAGAGAAAATTATTCTCCGGAAATCGGCAATGACAGATAAAACTGACCTTAAGCTGCTGGCGCTGCTGCAGCAGGACTGCACGTTATCGCTGCAGGCGCTGGCTGATGCGGTGCATTTGACCACCACGCCCTGCTGGAAACGGTTGAAAAGGCTGGAAGATGAAGGCTATATTCGCGGCCGGGTCGCGTTGCTTGATGCCGATAAACTCGATCTGTCATTGACCGCCTTTATGCTGATCAAAACCCAGCAGCACAGCAGCAGCTGGTATCAGCAATTTGTTGAGGTGGTGCAGGCGATGCCCGAGGTGATGGGCTGTTATCGTATGGCCGGAGAATACGATTATCTGCTGCGCATTCAGGTGGCCGATATGAAAACCTATGATGCCTTCTATAAACGTTTAGTGAACGGGGTTCCAGGATTGCTGGATGTGACTTCGAGCTTTGCGATGGAAGAGATAAAATACACTACCGCGCTGCCATTAAAATGAGCAGGCGCCGGCGTTAACCCTGCTCAATCTTAACCAGGACGTTTTCTGTGCGACTGTTTAGCCAATTAAGCTGGTATTTTATTCGTGAGTGGCGCCGCTACCTTGGGGCCGTTGCGTTACTGATTGTGATTGCCATTCTGCAATTGTTGCCGCCAAAAGTGGTCGGCATGGTTGTCGACGGCGTTTCTCATCAGCAGATGAGCACCTCTCAGTTGATGATGTGGATCGGCGTGATGCTGATCACCGCCGTGGTGGTTTATCTGCTGCGCTATGTCTGGCGCGTATTGTTGTTCGGGGCCTCTTACCAACTGGCGGTCGAACTGCGTCAGGACTTCTACCGCCAGCTGAGCCGCCAGCATCCCGAATTTTATCTGCGCCATCGCACGGGCGACCTGATCGCGCGGGCCACTAATGATGTCGATCGCGTGGTGTTTGCCGCTGGCGAAGGGGTGCTGACGCTGGTGGACTCACTGGTGATGGGGCTGGTGGTACTGTTTGTGATGAGTACCCAAATCAGCTGGCAGTTGACCCTGCTGGCGCTGTTGCCGATGCCGATCATGGCGATAGTGATCAAGCGCTACGGCGACCAGTTGCACAACCGCTTTAAGCTGGCTCAGGCCGCGTTCTCTTCGCTGAATGATCAGACGCAGGAAAGCTTAACCAGCATCCGCATGATCAAGGCATTTGGTCTGGAAGATCATCAGTCCGGTCAGTTCGCGGATATTGCCAAAGACACCGGCCGCAAGAATTTGCGGGTAGCGCGCGTCGATGCCCGCTTTGATCCGACCATTTATATCGCGATTGGCATGTCTAACCTGCTGGCCATTGGCGGTGGCAGCTGGCTGGTCTGGCACGATCAGATGACCTTGGGGCAACTGACCAGTTTTGTCATGTACCTGGGCTTAATGATCTGGCCGATGCTGGCGCTGGCCTGGATGTTTAACATTGTTGAGCGCGGCAGCGCTGCCTGGAGCCGCATCCGCTCGTTGCTGTCTGAAGCGCCTGCGGTGGAAGACGGCAGCAAAACCCTGCCAGAAGAGCGCGGATCGCTGCAGATCGCCATTCGCGAATTCTGCTACCCTGGCGCGCAAAATCCCTCGCTCCGGCACGTCAATGTCCACCTGAAACCGGGACAAATGCTCGGGCTGTGTGGGCCAACGGGGTCCGGGAAAAGCACCTTGCTCAGCCTTATCCAGCGCCATTTTGATATTTCCCAGGGCGACATTCGTTTCCACGGCATTCCCTTACCGCAGCTGCGGCTTGATAGCTGGCGGGGGCGTCTGGCCGTGGTCAGTCAGACTCCTTTCCTGTTTTCCGATACCATCGCCAACAATATCGCGCTGGGACGGCCAACCGCCAAGCCGGCGGATATTGAGCAGGCGGCCAGGCTGGCGAACGTTCACGACGACATTTTGCGTCTGCCGAAAGGCTATGACACTGAAGTGGGCGAGCGTGGCGTGATGCTGTCCGGCGGACAGAAACAGCGTATTTCAATCGCGCGGGCACTGTTGCTGGATGCTGAGATCCTGATCCTCGATGATGCACTCTCGGCGGTCGATGGTCGTACTGAACATCAGATCCTTCACAACCTCCGGCGCTGGGGGCAGGGAAGAACGGTGATTATCAGCGCGCACCGCTTATCTGCCCTGACCGAAGCCAGCGAAATTCTGGTGATGCAGAAAGGCGCGGTGACCCAGCGTGGAGAGCACGAACAACTCGCCGCTGAACCCGGCTGGTATCAGGATATGTACCGTTATCAGCAGCTGGAAGCGGCACTGGACGAAGAAGAGACCGAAAAGGGAGTGCCACATGGCTAATCTTGCCCACCTCTGGCCGACCCTTAAGCGGTTATTGAAATACGGATCGCCGTGGCGTAAATCGCTCGGCCTGGCGGTATTACTGCTGTGGATTGCCGCCGCCGCCGAGGTGATGGGGCCCATCCTTATCAGCTACTTTATTGATAATATGGTCGCCAAACATAATATGCCGTTGGCGTTAGTCTCCGGGCTGGCGACCAGTTTTATCCTGCTGCAAATTCTCGCGGCCTCGCTGCATTACTGGCAGGCGCTGCTGTTTAACCAGGCCGCAGTGGGCGTGGTTCAGCAACTGCGTATGGACGTGATGGATGCGGCCTTAAGACAGCCGCTGAGTGCGTTTGATACCCAACCGGTAGGGCAAATCATTTCCCGCGTTACCAATGACACCGAAGTGGTGCGCGATCTGTACGTCACGGTGGTTGCCACCGTCTTACGCAGTGCCGCGCTGATTGGGGCGATGCTGGTGGCGATGTTCAGTCTTGACTGGCGCATGGCGCTGGTGGCGATCACCATCTTCCCGGCCGTGCTGACGGTGATGCTGATTTATCAGCGTTACAGCACGCCGATTGTCCGTCGCATGCGCAGCTATCTGGCTGATATCAATAATGGCTTCAATGAAGTGATTAACGGCATGAGCGTGATCCAGCAGTTCCGCCAGCAGGCGCGCTTTGGTGAGCGTATGGGTGAAGCCAGCCGCTCGCATTATCTGGCGCGTATGGAAACGCTGAAGCTTGATGGTTTCCTTCTGCGTCCGCTGCTCAGCCTGTTCTCTGCCCTGATCCTTTGTGGACTGATGCTGCTGTTTGGCTTCTCGTCTGCGGGCAGCATTGAGGTCGGCGTTCTGTATGCCTTTATCAACTACCTCGGCAGGCTCAATGAACCGCTGATCGAACTCACTACGCAGCAGTCTATGCTGCAGCAGGCGGTGGTGGCAGGAGAGCGCATCTTTGAACTGATCGATGCCCCGCGCCAGGATTACGGCACGGATACCCGGCCACTGACCTCGGGGTCCATCTCGGTCAGGGATCTGACTTTCGCTTACCGCGACGATCGCAATGTGCTGAGCGATATCTGCCTTGACGTCCCGTCGCGTAACTTCGTGGCGCTGGTCGGCCATACCGGCAGCGGTAAAAGCACGCTGGCCAATCTGATGATGGGTTACTACCCGATTCAGCACGGTGAAATTTGTCTGGATGGTCGACCGTTAAGTACGCTCAGCCACAGCGTTTTACGTCAGTCGGTGGCGATGGTTCAACAGGATCCGGTGGTCCTGGCGGATACCTTCTTTGCTAACGTGACCCTTGGGCGCGATATCTCTGAAGAGGCGGTGTGGCAAGCGCTGGAGACGGTGCAGCTGGCTGAACTGGCGCGCGGCCTGTCTGAGGGCATCCATACTCGTCTTGGCGAGCAGGGGAATAACCTTTCCGTCGGGCAAAAGCAGTTGCTGGCGATGGCTCGGGTGCTGGTGGCTTCGCCGCAGATTTTGATCCTCGATGAAGCAACGGCCAATATCGATTCTGGCACTGAACAAGACATCCAGAAGGCGCTGAAAGCCGTGCGCGAAAAAACCACGCTGGTGGTCATTGCACACCGGCTTTCAACGATTATCGACGCCGATACCATCCTGGTTCTGCACCGTGGTCGTGCTGTCGAACAGGGGAATCATCAGACGCTGCTGGAAAAACAGGGCCGTTACTGGCAAATGTACCAATTGCAGCAGGTCGGCGATGAACTGGAAGCGGGCGAGGCGGTGTAAAGACTGCCGCTTCGCTGCACCAGGAACAGGCGCATAACCGGCCGAATTCCCGCTTTTGCACATAATTAACGCGCGACGCACCGTAATGGTGCGTTTTTTGTTGGCTACATTCTGCTTCACCTCCTTCTGTTTTTCTCTGCTTTGCTCAGCAACACTGAGCCAGACTGACTAATCGTCTGAAAAATGCCAATTTTTAATTTATGGCACAGCCTTTGCTTTAATCAATCCGTGTTGGGCGAAACAACCGTATTCAATATCTGGAGGGGGATCATATGAAGCTGGTTACCGTGGTAATTAAACCGTTTAAGTTGGAAGACGTGCGTGAAGCACTTTCCTCTATCGGTATTCAAGGGCTGACCGTGACCGAAGTGAAAGGCTTTGGTCGCCAGAAAGGGCATGCAGAACTTTATCGCGGTGCAGAATACAGCGTGAACTTCCTGCCAAAAGTAAAAATAGACATTGCGATTGCAGACGACCAGCTGGATGAAGTGGTTGATGTGATCAGCAAGGCTGCCTACACCGGCAAAATCGGTGACGGTAAGATTTTTGTTGCGGAACTGCAGCGAGTTATCCGTATTCGCACTGGCGAAACTGACGAAGCAGCACTGTAATCTCGGGGCTAAGAATGTTGATGGGATGGGATAAAATGAATAAAAAAATTGCTCTGTTCGGCCTCGCCAGTCTGGCTCTGTTACCGTCGCTTGCGATGGCTGCAGCACCGGCAGTGGCTGATAAAGCTGACAACGCCTTTATGATGATCTGCACCGCGCTGGTGCTGTTCATGACGTTGCCGGGTATTGCCCTGTTTTACGGCGGTCTGCTCCGCGCTAAAAACGTGCTTTCCATGATGACTCAGGTCTCTGTGACCTTCGCGATGGTGTGCGTATTGTGGATGCTTTACGGTTATTCACTGGCCTTCAGTGAAGGTAACGCCTTCTTCGGTGGCTTCAGCATGGCGATGTTGAAAAACATCCAGCTGACCTCACTGGTAGGCACCTTCTACCAATATATCCACGTCTCCTTCCAGGCTTCGTTCGCCTGTATCACCGTGGGCCTGATTGTTGGATCGATTGCTGAGCGCGTTCGCTTCTCAGCGGTACTGATCTTCGTTGCTATCTGGCTGACCTTCTCGTATCTGCCTATTGCACACATGGTCTGGTCAGGCGGTTTGCTGGCCCAGGACGGTGCGCTGGACTTCGCAGGCGGTACCGTTGTGCACATTAACGCCGCAGTTGCTGGTCTGGTGGGTGCTTACCTGGTGGGTAAACGTGCTGGTTTCGGCAAAGAAGCCTTTAAGCCTCACAATCTGCCAATGGTCTTTATGGGTTCGGCGATTCTGTATGTGGGCTGGTTTGGCTTCAACGCTGGCTCAGCCAGTGCAGCTAACGAAATTGCCGGTCTGGCGTTCCTGAACACCGTTATGGCAACAGCTGGCGCGATGCTGAGCTGGACCTTCGGTGAGTGGGCTCTGCGTGGCAAACCTTCACTGCTGGGCGTCTGCTCTGGTGTGATTGCCGGTCTGGTCGCGATTACTCCTGCCTGTGGTTATGTTGGTGTGGGTGGTGCGCTGATTATCGGCATCGTCGGCGGTCTGGCAGGTCTGTGGGGTGTTACCATCCTGAAGAAATGGCTGCGTGTGGATGACCCATGTGACGTGTTCGGCGTTCACGGCGTCTGCGGCATCGTAGGCTGTATCCTGACCGGCGTCTTCGCCTCTTCTTCACTGGGTGGCGTAGGCTATGCACCTGGCGTGACCATGGGCCATCAGGTCTGGATCCAGATCTTCAGCGTCGGTGTGACCATCGTCTGGACCGGTGTGGTCGCCTTCGTGGCCTTCAAAATTGCTGACATGATTGTGGGTCTGCGTGTTCCGGAAGATCAGGAACGCGAAGGTCTGGACGTCAACAGCCATGGCGAGAATGCTTACAACCAGTAAGCCCGTATCAAGAAAAGCAGTGCGCTAAAAGTAGAATAAAAAAACGGCTCCTTCGGGAGCCGTTCGTTTTTCCGCTCTTCAGGTGACGTTATTTCACTTCGCGCACCCGCATCACGCCTTCCTGAACCGTAGACGCGACCAGCGTACCGTCCTGAGTGTAAAACTCACCACGAACAAAACCACGCGCACTCGACGCAGAGGTGCTCTCCACGCTGTACAGCAGCCATTGATTGAGATCGAACGGACGGTGGAACCACATTGAGTGATCGATGGTAGCGACCTGCATACCCGGTTCGAGGAATCCTTTACCGTGCGGTTGCAGTGCTACCGGCAGGAAGTTGAAGTCGGAAGCATACCCCAACAGATACTGATGGATGCGCCGGTCTTCAGGCATCACGCCGTTTGCCCGCAGCCAGACGTGACGGGTCGGTTCATCCACGTGGCCTTTAAGCGGGTTATGAAACTTAACCGGCCGGATTTCAAAAGGCTTCTCGGAGAGAAACTTGTCACGCGCTTTCTCGGGGATATAGTTGGCAAGCTGCTTTGCATAGTCGGCTTCGCTGGGCAGGTTATCAGGACCCGGCACCTCAGGCATCGATTTTTGATGCTCAAAGCCGCTTTCTGGCCCCTGGAATGAGGCGGTCATATAGAAAATAGGCTGTCCGTTCTGAACGGCTTTCACCCTTCTGGCGCTGAAACTCTGCCCGTCACGCAGCGTTTCCACATCATAAATAATCGCCTTCTGGCTATCGCCCGGGCGTAAAAAATAGCTGTGGAAAGAGTGAATGATGCGGTCTGCCGGAACGGTCTGTTTGGCGGCATACAGCGCCTGGCCGACAACCTGGCCACCAAAGACCTGGCGTAATCCCAGATCCTCACTCTGGCCACGAAAAAGGCCCTCTTCAAGCTTTTCCAAATCCAACAGGTTTAACAGATTTTGCAGGGCCTGGCTCATAGCGTGGATCCTCAGTAAACGACTGGAGGATAGTTTGCGAGATCCGACCAGTTACCGTCAACGGGGCAGGGCAATTATCTTTTAAGAAGAAGAGAGAAGGGTGCGCTTCCAGGCAGAAATCAGTAAGTTGTGCCAGAATTAAAGCTAACGGAACAGTGATTCACTGTTTACAGGCTAACTGAGACCTCAATTTCACCATTGATCTTAAGGAGATTACATCAATGAAAGTCTGGCCAATGTTAACTGGCGCCGCACTGGCGGTGGCACTCTCAGGATGTGCCGATAAAGGAAAAGATGTGCCGACGGCAACGCTGGCTTCACAGGTCGCCGGCGAGCAGGCGACGCTGCGTCAGCCTAATGTCAGTGGTTCTATCTACATTCGTCAGAAAGTGGCGCTGCCGCCTGACGCCGTGCTGACCGTGACGTTATCGGATGCCTCCATGGCAGATGCACCTTCTAAGGTCATCTCCCAGCGCGTGGTGAGAACCGATGGCAAACAGGCACCGTTCAACTTTATTCTGCCGTACAACCCTTCAGAGATTCAGCCTAATGCGCGCATTCTGTTGAGTGCGGCCATTACGGTTGACGGCAAAATGATGTTCATCACCGACAGTGTCAAACCGGTGATCAACAATGGTGGCAACAAGCAGGAGTTGTTATTAGTGCCGGTGCCATCAATGGCGATGCCAACGCTACCGGGTGCTGCCACTACCGTGCCATCAACGTCGCCGACGCAGGTCAATCCTTCGTCGTCCGTTCCCGCCCCAAGTTCAATGTAGTTACAGCCGCCCCTTCTGGGGCGGTTATCCTTCCCAACGGTACTGCTTCAACGCGATTTTTCCTTCCGCACTGACCTCAATCCCTTCTTCCAGTAATGCATAACGCTGTCGATCCAGATCATCCCCAGTCAGCGAGATTTCACCCAACCGGTTAATCACCCGATGCCAGGGAAGTTTGCTGCCCTCGGGAAGGCGCTTTAATACGCCGCCGACCTGACGCGCGGCACGCGGCGAGCCTGCCAGCCGTGCAATATCACCGTAGGTGGTGACTTTGCCATAGGGAATAGCGGCAAGGATTTGGTAGATGCGTTGTTGAAAGCTGTCAAAGTGTTCCATCTGTTCTCCCTCTGTCGACGTCAACAGTAATCGAAAGTGCGGAACATCTGAAGCGATTTCATGATGTTATAAGAGAGCCTACGGCTTAACCCGTATCGGCTTTGAAAACAATCAGATAGGAATTTTTTAACGGAGTTGAACAAGAAAGCAACGGTCATCAGGAGCAGGCTTGCAATTGCCTGGGGCTTCATTGATAATGCCCTCGCTCCATCTGATGGAGCACTCAATGGGGGCCCGGTTGGTTCTCCCGCAATGCTAATTTGTGAACTCGGTCAGATCCGGAAGGAAGCAGCCGTAGCAGATGACGCGTGTGCCGGGATGTAGCTGGCAGGGCCCCCACCCAATTCTGCCCTCGTATGCCAGCCAGTCCATCCTGCAATCAAACTCAAACTTATCGAACGAACTTCCAAACTGCTACCGGGATTTTATCGTAGAGTTTATTCATCGTCAGTTCGGCCAGACGATGATCAGCCGCAGAATAAAACACAGCCAGTTCATTATCGGATAATTCGTATTTGTTTTTTTCGATTACGCGCTCGAGGGTGTCGATTGACCGACACCGTCTTAAACGCATCAGATAATCAGTTTTAGTAAGAAGTTTATCTGTCATTGTTAAACCGTAGAAAAAATAATGGGTTGCTAAAATGAATGGCTCGTCTGTACGGGCACGAGAGCGCATTCCTCGGCGAAAATGTTAAACAAGCGTTTTGCTGATTTTTGCCAGCGCTGCAAATCCTGAACATTAATGCCGTAATTACTAAAGAGCATAAACGTATCATCGAGATATTCATCAATCTGACTAATCAGGTCACTATCTTCGAGATGTTTAATTTTGTAATTCATGGTGAAGGCAGCAATATGCTCAATCAGATCATTGAGCTGTAAATTGACTGCAGCAGTAGGATCGTTAACCCAGCCGTGATGACTATCGCCTAACGTCGCCAGGCTTTCATCGTACAAATTTTCACACACAAATTTCAGCTGGGCGATATCATGCCTTTTTGGTGAGTATTCGTCCATCTTTTTCCCCTCCATAGCGAGTGAAAGATGCCGTCAGCGCGGGCTTTCAGCGATTGGTATGCCAGGAGCGATAATTAACGTTAACCTAAATCTATTAATAAATATAACGTAATAAAGCTGTATTTGTAATGCTATTACGCAATATTACAATTCGTCAGCGGTACTGGTCTGTTGATTATCGATGAAATCAAAGGTCAGCAGGCCTGATTGCCATTCAAAATTGACTGTTTCAGTTGTGGTCTGGTCTGCATCTATATCGAGACAGGCGTTGAATACGTTCCAGCGGAAGCTGTAAGTCATCTTATAACGCGATTCACCTGAATATTCTATAGAAATAATTTTCATACTTTCGGGAACATATTGCGCATTCTGTGAATACCATAACAGCGAACCCGTTAACTCTACTTCTATTTTGGGAATAATCCGTTGAAGGTTATCTGATAACGTTAACAGATCGTCTTCATTGCCTGAGTAAGAAAAGGGAATAGTTTTGCGCATTTTTCCCCCACAGTGTTAATTAGCGCTTATAGAGATAATTGGTCTGCCTGTGAAAATAAGCAAGTGCCTTTAGTGTCTTCTAAACTATCTTAATGATTTGGCTATTAATTATCTTAGTAGATAATGTCATGTCCCGCGACAGTAAAACTAAAGAAGTTGAAAAAAGTTTATATAACCCTGGGTAATGGAAGGCATTATTTAAGTAATAATTAGATACACTTTGTCTGAACCCGCCAGAGCCAGAGATTGTATGATATTGTTATGTTATAACATAATGAAGGTCGCAATCGATGTCCTCTCTTCCTGTCTTTCTTCGCTACGGCACCTTACTTACCCACTCAGCGCTGGTGCGCCTGCTGTTGTCTGCTGCGGTGGTCGTGTTACTGGCTGCGTTAACTTATTGGGCTGTTGCCTGATGATTACCCTTAATCAACTGACGGTAGGTTATCAGGGGCGCGCGGTGACGCCGGCTCTGCAAGGGGAGTTTGCTCGCGGTTCGATGACCGCGCTGGTGGGGGCCAATGGCTCTGGCAAATCCACGCTGCTGAAAACCCTGGCCGGTCTGTTGCGTCCGGTAAGCGGATCGTTGAGCTTGCCAGCGCCGCGGACAAGTCTCGCCTGGATGCCACAGCAATCAGAAATTGAGAAGACCTTTCCACTCCACGTATTTGATTTGGTGGCGATGGGCTGCTGGCAAAAGTGTGGCTGGTTCGGCGCGATTAATCGCACGATGCGCAATCAGGTGATGACCGCGCTGGACCGGGTAGGAATGCTGCAGTTTGCCACCGCCCAACCCGGTACCTTATCGGGTGGGCAGTTGCAGCGCGTGCTGTTTGCCCGTCTGCTGGTGCAGGATGCGGACCTGCTGATGCTGGATGAGCCTTTCGCTGGCGTCGACAGCCAGACTACCGCGCTATTATTGCAGCTGCTTCAGGAACGGCATCAGGCTGGCTGTACGCTGATTGTCGTGCTGCACGATATGGCCACCGTTGAAAAATACTTCCCGCAAACGCTGCGGCTTAAAAGCAGCCACGCTGAATGGTCCGGTTCCGGCTCAGCCGTTACCCAGCTGAATTTTAACCGCAGCCTGGGAGCATCATGATGCTGGCGATGTTCCATCCTTTTATTGAATTCGGCTTTATGCGCCGTGCTCTGGTGGCCTGCATTGCGCTTTCCCTCAGCGCCACGCCCTTAGGCGTCTTTTTGCTGCTGCGCAGAATGAGCCTGGTGGGTGACGCACTGTCACACGCCGTCTTACCGGGCGCGGCGATTGGCTATCTGATATCGGGCTTGTCTCTGGTGGCGATGGGAACCGGAGGCGTGATTGCCGGGCTTTCTGTTGCGTTGTTGTCTGGCGCGGTCAGCCGCTATACGCCGCTAAAAGAAGATGCCAGCTTTGCCGGCTTTTACCTTGGCTCGCTGGCGCTGGGGGTGACGTTGGTCTCCTTGCGCGGCTCCAGCGTGGATCTGTTGCATGTGCTGTTCGGATCGCTGTTAGCGGTAGATAACCCCTCAATCCTGCTGGTCTGCGTCATTTCGGCTGTTTCTTTATTAGTGCTGGCGCTGATTTACCGCCCGCTGGTAATCGACGCCTTTGACCCTGGTTTTCTGCGCGCGCAGAACCGCTGGACGGCGCCGCTGGTCCACAGTCTGTTTCTGATGCTGGTCGTCACCAATCTGGTGGCGGGTTTCCAGGTGTTGGGCACCCTGATGTGCGTCGGCCTGATGATGCTACCGGCAGCCGCGGCCCGTTTCTGGGGCAAAGGACTGCCGGGCATGATGGTGTCAGCGATGATCCTCGCGCTGATAGCCAGCTTCAGCGGGCTCATTGCCTCCTTCTACCTGTCACTGCCTGCCGGTCCGGCGGTGGTGTTAAGTGCCGCGATCCTGTTTTTTATCTCGATTTTAGTGGGGCCGTGCGGCGGAATTTTCCGTCAGCGCCCGTTTTCAGTTGGTAAGGAGAAAGTATGAAGAAGTTACCTGTAGCGCTGGCAGTGGCGGGGATTTTACTCACCCCAATGGTGATGGCTAAAACGGTCAACACCGTTGCCAGTTTCTCGGTTCTGGCAGACATCGTGAAAGAAGTGGGCGGCGAACACGTTAAGGTGAAAAGTCTGGTCGGGCCGGATGGCGACCCGCACAGCTTTGAACCGACGCCTCAGGACAGCCAGGCGCTGGCAAAAGCAGATGTGGTTTTCGTCAGTGGCCTCGGGCTGGAAGGGTGGATGGATCGCCTGATTAGCGCGTCGGAATATAAAGGTAAGGTGATCGTCTCCTCTGAGGGGATTGAGACCCGCTCAATGGAAGAAGACGGTAAAACCATTACCGATCCGCATGCCTGGAACAGCATGAAGAATGGCGTGGTGTACGCCAACAATGTGATGAACGCGTTGATAGCCGCCGATCCAGAGGATGCGGCCTATTTCCGTCAGCAGGGATCGGCCTATATTGCCCAGTTAACCAAACTGGACAGTTGGGCGGCGAAAAGCTTTGCGGCAATCCCGCAGGCTAAACGCAAAGTGCTGACCAGCCATGATGCATTTGGCTATTTTGGTCAGCGTTATGGCGTCAGTTTCCTGTCACCGGTGGGCTTCTCTACCGAGTCTGAAGCCAGTGCATCAGACGTGGCAAAACTGATCACCCAGCTTAAAACCGAGCATATTCGCAGCTACTTTATCGAGAACCAGACCGATCCCCGCCTGGTGAAGCAGATTGCTTCTGCCTCCGGTGCGCAGTCGGGTGGTGAACTTTACCCGGAAGCGTTGACTAAAAAAGGTGGCGCGGCAGATACCTATGTCGCTGCCTTTAAGCATAACGTCAACGCGATGGTTGCCAGTATGAAATAGTGATGCTGACGGTCAGCATGCTGGCCGTCCGTTTCAGCGATAAAAAAAGCGGGCCACAATGATTGCGGCCCGCTTTTTCAGTGCTGAACAGATCAGCGCTTTTTCTTGCCACCCTGAACCGCTTTAAAGCGCGGGTTACTTTTACAGATAACGTAGACACGACCATGACGGCGGACAACTTTGCAGTCTTTATGGCGTTTCTTGGCCGACGCCAGCGAGCTTAATACCTGCATGATGACGCCTTATTTATCTAAAGATGAAGTAAAGAAGCGACCAAAGCGCTGATTAAAGCGATGCGCGCTGCCTTCTTTGGCAAAGTCTTTCTGCTTACCGGTGTAATAAGCATGAGACGCTGAAGAGACGTCCAGCGGGACGTAAGGCAGCACTTTGCCCTCCAGCTCGATAGTGCGATCGGTTTTGATGGTTGAACCGACCACGAAGTAGGTGTCTGCGCTGGTATCGTGGAACGCCACGGTGCGGTAAGCCGGATGAATACCTTGTTTCATAAATCCTCACTCAAATAAGTAATGTTATAACATAACAATAATTATGCGCGTGCGCTGAGCGAATTGCAACTGGAAAAGAGAGGCAGGGGAGAAGGGCAAAAAAAAGAGGCCGCATTAGCGGCCTCTCAGTACAGCAATCAAATGCTGATTAGTGCGGGTTGTGCTCTACAGGATGACCCTGTTCCAGCTCTTCTTTGTTCTTGCCGAAGCGGCGGCGAACCACCACAAAGAAGACCGGCACGAAGAAGATAGCGAACAGCGTTGCGGTCACCATGCCGCCCATTACCCCGGTACCCACCGCATTCTGCGCACCGGAACCTGCACCGGTACTGATCGTCAGTGGCAATACGCCGAGGATAAAGGCCAGCGAGGTCATCAGGATCTGGACGCAGACGCATACGAACGGCTTCAAGCGTCGATTCGACCAGACCTTTGCCTTCCTTCTCCATAAGGTCCTTGGCGAATTCTACGATTAATATCGCATTCTTCGCCGACAGCCCAATGGTTGTCAGCAGGCCTACCACGAAGTAGACGTCATTACTGAGTCCGCGAACGGTGGTAAAGATCAGTGCCCCAATAACCCCAAGCGGGACCACCAGCATCACCGAGAATGGAATCGACCAGCTCTCGTACAAGGCCGCCAGACAGAGGAAGACCACAATTAACGAGATGGCGTACAGAGCCGGTGCCTGGTTACCAGACAAACGTTCCTGATACGACATTCCCGTCCAGTCATAGCCGATCCCTGAAGGGAGCTGAGAAGCGATTTGCTCCATCAGGCCCATCGCTTCACCCGAGCTCTTGCCCGGTGCCGGTTGCCCCAGGATCTCCATTGAAGGCAGACCGTTGTAGCGTTCCAGTCGTGGCGAACCATACTGCCATTTGGCAGATGCGAAGGCGGAGAACGGCACCATGGTTCCACTAGAGTTACGGACGAACCATTTGTTGATGTCGTCCGGTAACATACGGGAATCCGCTTCACCCATTACGTACACTTTCTTCACACGACCGCGGTCGATGAAGTCGTTGACGTAAGATCCGCCCCACGATGCACCCAGCGTGGTGTTGATGTCAGAGATTGAGACGCCGAGGGCTTCTGCTTTCTCCTGATCAATCATCAGCTTGTACTGTGGTGTATCTTCCAGTCCGTTCGGGCGCACGCCAACCAACACATCAGGATGCTTGGCAACCATGCCCAACAGCTGATTACGGGCCTGAGTCAGCGCATCGTGCCCCAGGTTACCCTGGTCAATCAGTTCAAAGTCGAAGCCGGTGGCGTTACCCAATTCGATAATCGCCGGCAGGTTAAACGGAATAACCATGGCATCTTTGATTTCGCTGAACGCCTTCATGGCACGTCCGGCAATCCCGTCAACTTTGTTCGCTGCACCTGAACGCTCGTCCCACGGTTTAAGGCTGACGAAGGCGATACCGGTGTTCTGACCACGTCCCGCAAAACCAAAGCCGTTAACGGTAAAGACGGATTTAACGTTGTCTTTTTCCTTGGTCAGGAAGTAGTCAGTCACCTGGTCGAGAACTTTCTCAGTACGTTCCTGAGTCGCGCCCGCAGGTAACTGTGCCTGTGCCAACAGCAGGCCCTGGTCTTCTTCCGGCAGGAAGGAGGTCGGAAGCTGAATGAACAGGTACGCCATGCCCACCACGATCAGCAGGTAAATCACCAGATAGCGACCTGTGCTACGGATGATATGACCCACGCTGTTGGTATAGTGGTTGGTGCTCTTATCGAACATACGGTTGAACCAGCCGAAGAATCCGGTGGTTTTACCGTGGTCGCCTTTCTTAACCGGCTTCAGCATCGTTGCGCACAGTGCTGGCGTCAGCACCAGGGCAACAATTACCGACAGCACCATTGCCGAGACGATAGTGATCGAGAACTGACGGTAGATAACCCCGGTCGAGCCGCCAAAGAAGGCCATCGGGATAAATACCGCAGACAGCACCAGCGCGATACCCACCAGGGCACCCTGGATCTGCTCCATTGACTTCTTGGTCGCTTCTTTCGGCGGTAGGCCCTCTTCAACCATCACGCGTTCGACGTTCTCGACCACGACGATGGCATCATCTACCAACAGGCCTATCGCCAACACCATCCCGAACATCGTTAGGGTGTTTATCGAATAACCGAAAGCACTAATAATGGCGAAAGTTCCCAACAGAACCACCGGAACGGCGATAGTCGGGATCAGCGTGGCACGGAAGTTCTGCAGGAACAGATACATCACGATAAACACCAGCACAATCGCCTCAATCAGGGTTTTCACCACTTCAATGATGGAGATTTTAACAAACGGCGTGGTGTCGTACGGATAGACGGTTTCCATCCCTGACGGGAAGAACGGTTCCAGCTTTTTCAGCTCATCCTTAACGGCTGCCGCGGTGTCCAGGGCGTTAGCGCCGGTCGCCAGTTTGATACCGATACCGGACGCAGGCTTGCCGTTATAGCGCGCAATGATCTCGTAGTTTTCACCGCCGAGCTCAATGCGTGCCACATCTTTCAGCAGAACACGCGAACCATCCGCATTCACTTTCAGCAGGATCTTGCCGAACTCATCGGTCGAGGTCAGACGGGTCTGAGCAATGATCGAGGCGTTCAGCTGCTGGCCTGGCACCGGTGGAGAGCCGCCGAGCTGACCTGCAGCGACCTGGGAGTTCTGTGAGTCAATGGCGCTAATCACATCTACCGGGGTCAGCTGATAGTTATTCAGCTTGTGCGGATCCATCCAGATACGCATCGCATACTGCGCACCGAAGATCTGCGTATCGCCGACACCCAGCGTACGACTGATTGGATCCTTGATGTTAGAGGCCACATAGTCAGAAATATCATTCTGATTCATGCTGCCATCTTTACTCACAAAACCGGCCACCATCAGGAAGCTGCTGGAGGATTTCTGAACCTGGATCCCCTGCTGCTGCACTTCTTGTGGCAGTAATGGTGTCGCCAGCTGCAGTTTGTTCTGCACCTGAACCTGCGCGATATCCGGGTCGGTCCCTGACTGGAAGGTCAGAGTTAACTGCAACGTACCGGAAGAATCACTGTTCGATGACATGTACATCAGGCCATCGATACCATTCATGTTTTGTTCAATAACCTGCGTGACGGAGTCCTGCAGTGTTTTCGCATCGGCACCAGGGTAAACAGCGCGAATCTGAACGGCCGGCGGAGCAACATTAGGATATTGCTCAATCGGCAGTTTTAGAATCGACAGCACGCCCATCAGCATGATGATGATGGCGATTACCCACGCAAAAATGGGGCGATCGATAAAGAACTTAGCCATGTATCAGCGGCTCCTGTTTAAGACTTAGGTTGTTCAGATCCAGCCTGTTTGGCTTCATCTGCAGTGACTTCCTGTGGAGTAACCTGAGCGCCAGGTTTGGCTCTCTGCAATCCAACGGTAATCACCTTATCGCCTTCTTTCAGACCACTGGTCACCAGCCATTTATCGCCGATAGCCTGCTCAGCCGTCAGAGTGCGGACTTCTACTTTATTATCTGCACCAATCACCATCGCCGATGCCTGGCCCGTTGGCGTACGAGTAACCGCCTGCTGAGGCACTAACAGCGCGCTTGGGTTGGTTCCCTCTTCCAGACGGGCACGAACAAACATTCCTGGCAGCAGTGAGTGGTCCGGGTTAGGGAACACGGCACGCAGCGTGATGGAGCCCGTTGTCTCATCAACGGTGACATCAGAGAATTCTAATGTTCCGCCCTGAGCGTATTCGCTACCATTTTGCAGAAGAAGTTTGACCTGAGCCTTGCCGTTAGCCTGCTGCAGCTTGCCGGAGTTCAGTTCATCACGCAGGCGCATAAAGTCTTCACTCGACTGTGTGACGTCTACATAGATAGGATCAAGCTGTTGCACGGTAGCCAGTGCGGTGGTTTGCGCGCTCTGAACCAGTGCACCTTCCGTGACGGAAGATTTCCCAATGCGACCACTGATAGGGGAGGTCACTTTGGTGTAGGCCAGATTAATACGCGCGGTTTCAACGTTGGCTTTCGCAGCCTGAACGGCAGCTGCCGTCTGACTTTCGGTGGCTTTCGCCGTGTCGTAATCCTGCTGACTGATGTACTTGGTACCCAGCAGCGGCTGATAACGTTTAACGGTCACCGCAGCAATTTGCGCGTTGGCCACAGCCTGCGCTAAATCGCCTTTGGCACTGTCATACGCCGCCTGATAGGTTGCGGGATCGATCTGGTAAAGAGATTGTCCTGCCTTAATGTCGCTCCCTTCCACGAAATTACGTTTCAAAATAATGCCCGAAACCTGTGGGCGAACTTCTGCAATACGGAATGATGAGGTGCGACCTGGAAGGTCGGTGGTGATCTGCAATGGCGCGTTTTTAAGCGTTACAACACCCACTTCGGGTGGTTTTTGCTGTCCGGCCTGCTGCGCTTCTTTGTTATCACATCCTGTCAGCATAATGCTGCCTGAAAGCATCAGAACGGCCGCCAGAGGCGTTAACCCTCTGTTTTTGTTCATAAATAAACCTCGAGTATCCGATTTCGATTGTTCAATGGATCACAAACCCATAAACCCATTGCTGCGTTTAAATTATGGTCGTGGTATGTTACATACATTCGCAAATGTATGTAAGTGCACCCTTTTGTAAAAGTCACCCTATGGCACGAAAAACCAAACAACAGGCGTTAGAAACGCGAAATCACATCATTGATGCGGCAATTGGCAGATTTTCCGAGCATGGCGTATCCAAAACATCACTGGCCGATATCGCGACTGCGGCTGGCGTGACGCGTGGTGCAATTTACTGGCATTTCAAAAACAAAGCTGACTTGCTAAATGAAATCTGGGCACAGTCCGAATCAGGACTGGAAGACTTAGAGCTTGAGTATCAATTAAAATACCCTTCCGATCCACTCTCCGTTATGCGTGCAATGATTACCTATGTCCTTGAAGCCACGGCAAGGGACCAGCGCAGACGCTCACTTCTGGAAATTATTTTTCATAAATGTGAGTTTGTGGGTGAAATGACCACTTTACAGATGATGCAACAAACTCTGTATCTTGAGTGTTACGAGAAGATTGAAGAGGTCCTCCGTCAGTGCATTGAAGCTGGGCAACTTCCTGTTGAACTCGACACCCGACGCACCGCGGTCGTGATGCGAGCTTACATCACCGGGATTATGGAAAACTGGCTATTTATGCCGGAAAGCTTTGATTTAGCAGCCGATGCGCCACAGCTGGTGGAGGTATTGATCGACATGCTTCTGCACAGTCCAGCGCTGCGGACCCGGGCGCATTAACCTTTTTCAGCCGGCTGTTCAGTCGCTAATTTGGCTTCAAAATCTTTCTGCACCATCGCCAGCGCGGCCAATACCGTTTGCGGCGCGATAGCATTCTCTTCCAGCAGCATGATCAGATCCACCGCCAGCTTAACTTCTGCAGGCGCATTTTCCAGTGACATAGCAATTTCCTCTGATAGCCGAATAAGGCATTAAATACGCAGTTTTTTTACCAACAGAACCATCAACAGCGCGCCAGCGATGGCGATCAGCAGCGCGCGTGGCTCGATTTCTGACAGCGTGCCGTAGTTAAAGAACACCCCGACGTAGCCGCCGATCAGCGCACCAACCACCGCCAGCACCAGCGTTGGGATCAGCCCGCCTGGCCGGCCGGGGAAAAAGCGCCGGGTTAAAAAACCGACCAGCAAGCCGATGATAATCCACGAAAGAAGTCCCATCTTTTCTACCCAGAATGAAATTTTATCCAAGTATAGCTAGTGTTCACGCTTTTCAATGGCGCGCTCGATACGCTTAGTGGCTTGCAGGCAACGTTGCAGACGTCCTTCCTGCGCCGCAATTTCCCGCTGCAGGTTTTGCTGTTGGACCAGCGTTTCGCATTTCGCCAGCTGACTTTCGCGATCGGTAATCATATCCCGCAGCCGCCGTTCGTAATCCTGATGTTTCGCCAACTTTTCGTAGAGGTTCTCACTGACCGGTTCAGCAACGGCTTCGCCTTTACGCAAGGTCTGCGTGGCCAGCTCCCGTTGCAAGGCGCTGATTTGCAGCACCACGCGCTCGGCCAGCCAGGCCACACGCTCGGTGCGCTGGTCGGCAACGCTCTGGTTGAGCATTTTCAGGCTCTCCCTGATCTCCAGCAAATAATCTCCCAACCGGGTGCTGTGAGAATGAAATAACTGGGCATCAAAACGCGCTTTGGGCGTCCGTTTATTGCGGTGAGGCTCGACGGCTTCAGCCAGCTGCTCCAGCCGGGAGGCTAACTGCTCCAGCATAAGGGCACTTTTCATCTTCGATCTCCAGGCATTGCCCTGATTATGCTAGTCTCACCTCGTGTGAGGGAGGGATGTAGAGCAATGAAGCGGATCATTCTACTGATTATTGGCTGGTTAGCGATGGCGCTGGCGACACTTGGCGTAATTTTACCGTTATTACCGACTACGCCCTTTCTGTTACTGGCGGCCTGGTGCTTTGCCCGATCCTCTCCACGCTTCCACCACTGGTTGCTGCACCGTTCGCTGTTTGGCCCTTACTTACGCCACTGGCAGAAGCACCGGGCGCTGCCGCCCAAAGCGAAAGGGCGCATGGTGGTGTTTACCGTCATCACCTTTGCGGTTTCTCTGTGGCTGGTCAACATTCTCTGGGTGCGGCTATTGTTAGTCTGTCTGCTCTGCATCCTGATCCTCTTTATGCTCAGGCTCCCGGTTGTTGAGGATCCGCAAGAAAAGCCGTGATTTTGCGGTGTATGGTTGCAATTGCCCGACGGTTTGCATAGATTTGGTCGTTTTCGTGCGTAGCTTCCCCTGACGTTCTCTTTTTGCCCTGTGACAGAGTGTCAGTGCAGATGAAGCTGCGCGAGTCAGATTTGTATTTACCAGGCATAACACTATGACCGCGACTGCTCAGCAGCTTGAATTCCTTAAAAACAGTATCAAAAGCATCCCGGATTACCCTAAGCCGGGCATTCTGTTTCGTGACGTGACCAGCCTGCTGGAAGATCCCACCGCGTTTGCACTCAGTATTGAACTGTTGGTTGAACGCTATCGTGACAAGGGGATCACCAAAGTGGTCGGCACTGAAGCCCGTGGCTTCCTGTTCGGCGCGCCGGTGGCGTTAGGTCTGGGTGTGGGCTTTGTTCCCGTGCGTAAGCCGGGCAAACTGCCCCGTAAAACTTTCGCCGAAAGCTATGAGCTGGAATACGGCACCGACCAGCTGGAACTGCATTGCGATGCCATCGGCCCTGGCGATACCGTGCTGATGGTCGACGATTTGCTGGCGACCGGTGGCACCATCGAAGCAACGGTGAAACTGATCCGCCGTGCCGGTGGCGAAGTGAAAGATGCCGCTTTCATTATCAATCTGTTCGACCTGAGCGGTGAAGCCCGCCTGAAGGCGATGGGGATCGACTCCTTCAGCCTCGTTAACTTCCCCGGGCACTGATCCCGCAACCTTCAGCCTCGCCGTAAAGGTGGGGCTGTGTTAGCATTACCCTCCGGTTCACTCAACACATCCCGCGAATTAATGAGCTATCAGGTACTGGCCCGCAAGTGGCGTCCACAAGCGTTTACTGATGTCGTCGGTCAGGAGCATGTCCTGACAGCGCTGGCTAATGGCCTGTCGCTCGGCCGCATCCATCACGCTTATCTGTTTTCCGGCACCCGAGGTGTGGGAAAGACCACTATTGCCCGCCTGTTGGCGAAAGGACTGAATTGCGAAACCGGCATTACGGCGACCCCGTGTGGTCAGTGTGATAACTGTCGTGAAATCGAACAGGGGCGTTTCGTTGATCTGATTGAGATTGATGCCGCCTCACGTACCAAAGTTGAAGACACGCGAGACCTGCTGGATAACGTCCAGTACGCCCCTGCGCGTGGCCGCTTCAAAGTTTACCTGATTGATGAAGTGCACATGCTTTCCCGTCACAGCTTCAATGCGCTGTTAAAGACGCTGGAAGAGCCGCCTGAGCACGTCAAATTCCTGCTGGCGACCACCGATCCGCAAAAGCTGCCGGTGACGATTCTGTCGCGCTGCCTGCAGTTCCATCTGAAAGCACTGGATGTCGAACAGATCCGCGGTCAGCTTCAGCATGTGCTGCAGGAAGAAAAAATTGAGGCTGAGCCGCGTTCGCTCCAGCTATTAGCCCGTGCGGCTGATGGCAGCATGCGTGATGCGCTGAGCCTGGCCGATCAGGCGATTGCCATGGGGCAGGGACAGGTCACCACCGTGACGGTCAACGCCATGCTCGGCACGCTGGATGATGAACAGCCGCTGGCGCTGATCGAAGCGCTGGTCAATGCGGAAGGCGAGCAGGTGATGTCGCTGCTGAATCAGGCGGCTTCCCGTGGCGTGGAGTGGGAAGCGCTGCTGGTTGAAATGCTGACCTTGCTGCACCGCGTGGCGATGATCCAGCTGCTGCCTTCGGCGCTGGGTGATGATTACGCCGCCGTTGAACAGCGCCTGCGTGAACTGGCCCGCGTGCTGCCACCGCCCGATGTGCAGCTCTATTATCAGACGCTGCTGGTGGGCCGCAAAGAGCTGCCGCTGGCCCCGGATCGCCGCATGGGCGTGGAAATGACGCTGCTGCGTGCGCTGGCTTTTCACCCTAAACAGGTGATTGCGGAGCCGGTCGCGCGTCCGTCCATGATGCCGCAGGCCCAACCTGTGGCACCACAGGCGGCAACGCCAACGCCACCGGCGGCCACCACGCCTGCCCATACCGTGCAGGACGCGGAAGCGCCGGGGAACATGCCCGATACGACCAACCAGCTGCTGCTGGCGCGAACACAGTTGATGCGCCAACAGGGAGCGACCAAACCAAAAAAGGATGAGCCGGCAGCGCAACGTGCGCGGCCGGCAAGTTCGGCACTGGAGCGGTTGGCTTCAGTTACCGAGCGCGGCCAGAAGCGGCAGCTTGCCGCTGAACCCGCCGCGCCGGTAAAAGAAGAGGCGTATCGCTGGAAGGCGCAGACGCAGGAAGACGCGATCCCCGAGCCGGTTGCCACGCCAAAAGCGTTGCGCACCGCACTGGAGCATGAGAAAACCCCGGAGCTGATGGCCAAACTGGCCGCAGAATCGCTGTTGCGGGACGCCTGGGCGGCAGAGATTGCGCAGTTGACGTTACCGAAGCTGGTGCAGCAAATGGCGCTGAACGCCTGGAAAGAGCAGACGGAGAGCGGCATTTGCCTGCACCTTCGCTCCAGCCAGCGCCACCTGAATTCCCCCTCAGCGCAGAAGGTGCTGACGGAAGCATTAAGTGCCGTCTCCGGTCAGCCGGTTGAACTGACACTGGTAGAAGATGATAATCCCGCGGTGTTAACGCCGCTGGAATGGCGTCAGGCGATTTACGAAGAGAAACTGGCGCAGGCGCGTCAGTCGATTATTGCGGATAATCATATTCAGACGCTGCGTCGGTTCTTCGATGCAGACGTGGATGAAGAGAGCATTCGCCCCCTTTGAAACGCTGCATTATCGCTTTGGCGGTATGCGGCCCGATCTGAGAGAGAAAAACTATGTTTGGAAAAGGCGGACTGGGTAACCTGATGAAACAGGCCCAGCAAATGCAAGACAAGATGGGCCAGGTTCAGGAAGAGATCGCGGCAATGGAAGTCACCGGTGAATCAGGCGCAGGCCTGGTGAAAGTCACCATCAACGGTGCACATAACTGCCGTCGTGTTGAAGTCGATCCAAGCCTGTTCGACGATGACAAAGACATGCTGGAAGATCTGGTTGCTGCAGCCTTCAACGATGCGGCACGTCGCATTGCGGAAGTGCAGAAAGAGAAAATGGCCGGTGTGTCTAACGGTATGCAGTTGCCACCTGGCTTCAAGATGCCGTTCTGATGCAGACCAGCCCGCTCCTTGAAAGTTTGATGGAGTCGCTGCGCTGCCTGCCAGGCGTTGGGCCGAAATCGGCCCAGCGTATGGCTTTTCAGCTTTTGCAGCGCGATCGCAGTGGCGGTATGCGTCTGGCTCAGGCGTTGACGCGTGCGATGTCTGAAATTGGTCATTGTTCCGACTGCCGGACCTTTACCGAGCAGGAAATCTGCACCATCTGCGCTAATCCACGTCGTCAGCAAAATGGTCTGATTTGCATCGTGGAAAGCCCGGCCGATATTCATGCCATTGAGCAGACCGGGCAATTTGCCGGCCGCTACTTTGTGCTGATGGGCCACCTTTCACCGCTCGATGGCATTGGTCCCAATGACATTGGTCTGGATCGGCTGGAGCAACGGCTGGAAAAAGAGTCTATTCAGGAAGTTATCCTCGCCACCAACCCCACTGTGGAAGGGGAGGCAACCGCCAACTACATCGCTGAAATGTGCGGGCAGTATGGCGTTGACGCCAGCCGCATCGCCCACGGCGTGCCGGTCGGTGGTGAGCTGGAAATGGTCGATGGCACCACGCTGTCGCACTCTCTGGCCGGACGCCACAAGATTAGATTCTAACCATTCAACGGCACGATCCGTCGTGCCTGCTTGAAATCCTGTTGTTTGCCCCCACTCTACTTCTCAACGTATATCCATCCGTATTAGTTGAGGTAGCAATGACCATGAAAGGACAAGAGACGCGTGGCTTCCAGTCAGAGGTAAAACAGCTTCTGCACCTGATGATCCATTCCCTCTATTCAAACAAAGAAATCTTCCTGCGCGAGCTGATCTCCAACGCATCTGATGCCGCTGACAAGCTGCGTTTCCGCGCGCTATCCACGCCGGATCTCTATCAGGGCGATGGCGACTTGCGCGTACGGGTTTCCGTTGATAAGGACAACCGCACGCTGACGCTGAGCGATAACGGCATCGGTATGACGCGTGACGAAGTCATTGAAAACCTGGGCACCATTGCCAAATCAGGCACCAAATCTTTCCTTGAATCGATGGGTTCCGACCAGGCGAAAGACAGCCAGCTGATCGGTCAGTTCGGTGTTGGTTTCTACTCGGCATTTATCGTGGCGGACAAGGTCACCGTGCGCACGCGTGCGGCTGGTGCAACCGCTGACGAGGGCGTGTTCTGGGAATCGGCCGGTGAGGGCGAATACACCCTGGCCGATATCACTAAAGAAGACCGTGGCACGGAAATCACCCTGCATCTGCGTGAAGGTGAAGACGAGTTCCTTGATGCCTGGCGTGTGCGCAGCATCATCAGCAAATATTCTGACCACATCGCGTTGCCGGTAGAAATCGAAAGCCACAACGAAGAAGACGACACCACCAGCTGGGAAAAGATCAACAAAGCCCAGGCGCTGTGGACGCGTAACAAGTCGGAAGTCAGCGAAGACGAATACAAAGAGTTTTACAAGCACGTTTCTCATGACTACGCCGATCCCCTGACCTGGAGCCACAACCGCGTGGAAGGGAAGCAGGAATATACCAGCCTGCTGTATATCCCAACCCAGGCGCCGTTTGATATGTGGAATCGCGACCACAAGCACGGCCTGAAACTGTACGTGCAGCGCGTATTCATCATGGATGACGCCGAGCAGTTTATGCCGAACTATCTGCGCTTTGTGCGCGGCCTGATAGATTCCAGCGATCTGCCGCTGAACGTCTCCCGTGAGATCCTGCAGGACAGCCGCATTACCCAAAACCTGCGCAACGCGCTGAGCAAGCGTGCGCTGCAGATGCTGGAGAAAGTGGCGAAGGACGACGAAGAGAAATATCAGCAGTTCTGGCAGCAATTCGGTCTGGTGTTGAAAGAAGGCCCGGCTGAAGACAGCGCCAATGGCGAAACCATCGCTAAACTGCTGCGTTTCGCCAGCACCAGCAGCGAAGGTTCTGCGCAGAAGGTGTCGCTGGAAGATTACGTCAGCCGCATGGTCGAAGGTCAGGACAAGATTTACTACATCACGGCCGACAGCTATGCCGCCGCGAAGAGCAGCCCGCACCTGGAGCTGTTCCGCAAAAAAGGTATCGAAGTGCTGTTGCTCTCCGATCGTATCGATGAGTGGATGATGAGCTACCTCACCGAGTTCGATGGCAAACAGTTCCAGTCCGTCAGCAAAGACGATCAGGATCTGAGCAAGCTGGCCGACGAAGAGAGCGAAGAGCAGAAAGAAGCCGAAAAGGCGCTAGAGCCGTTTGTTGAGCGCGTGAAAACGCTGCTGGGCGATCGCGTGAAGGAAGTGCGTCTGACGCACCGTCTGACCGACACGCCGGCTATCGTTACCACTGAAGCCAACGACATGAGCACCCAGATGGCGAAGCTGTTTGCCGCTGCGGGCCAGGCCGTGCCGGAAGTGAAGTATCTGTTTGAGCTGAACCCGGACCATGCGCTGGTGAAACGCACGGCGGAGACGCAGGACGATACGCACTTTGCGGAGTGGGTTGAGCTGCTGCTCGATCAGGCGATGCTGGCTGAACGCGGCACGCTGGAAGATCCCAACCAGTTTATCCGCCGCATGAACCAGCTGCTGCTGGCGTAAGGCATCCTACTGGCACTGTCATCACCAGGGGGCGAAGCGATTCGCCCCTTTTTCTTTTCTGCCGTTCTATCCCACCATGGCCGCTTCTTCTAACAGCCAGCGGCGAAACAGTTCGATCTCCCGCTCTTCCTTGCGTGACGCCTTAACCATCATCCAGGTTGCCCTGTCGACCTCGGCAAAGCCCAGCGGCGCGATCAGCGATCCCTCACGGATCTCTTTTTTCACCAAGATCTGCGGCGTCATAATAATCCCCAACCCGTTGCGGGCTGCCTGGATCGCCAGCGTCAGATTATCAAAGTGCTTTCCTGCCCAGAAATCGCCCCGTGCGCCGGTTTTCTTCGCCCATTCAGCCCAGGCGTGCAGCTTGGTATCCGCGTGCAGCAGCGGCAGGGTAGAGAAGTCCGTTTCATAGGTAAAGCGGTTGCTGAACGAGGGCGCGCAGACCGGGCCGATATAATCGACGGTGATAAGCGTGGCGGCAATATCGTCCTGCACCAGCTGTTCATGGCTGAGGATCAGCAGGTCGGACTGCTCGTTGCGCACCCGCTCAATATCCACATGGGTCTGGAACGTCAGCGCAATATCTTTGTGACGCTCGGTAAACCGGCTAATCCTCGGGATCAGCCACTGCGCGAGGAAGCTGGGTGCGCAGGAGACGGTAAGGCTGTTCAGGTTTCTGGCGCGGATCTTCTCACAGGTGGTTTCGATCTCACGGAAGGTGTGCATACAGCAAACTTTCAGCCGCTCGCCGTCAGAGGTCAGCTGTACCCGACCATTCGCCCGCAAAAACAACGGCTTCCCTAACCACTCTTCCAGCAGTTTTATCTGATGGCTGACCGCACTGTGGGTCACGCTCAGCGACTGCGCCGCCAGACTGAAATTCTGATGCAGTGCGGCCTGATGAAAATAGCGCAGGGCGCGCAGTGAGGGGAGTCCTGACATAAGAGTGCTCTGTGAGAAAAACTAACAGCAAGTGTCTGTTTATATCATTTTAAAGTCCAGTCGGTTTTACCTAATCTGATTTCGCAGACAGGGAGGTCTGCCCGAAAACAAAGCTGCAGGCTCTTAACTGCAGCGCATGAGGCGGCCATCTCTCCCCGGATTAACCCACGATTACATACAACAGCGACGTGAAGGAAAGGAAAATGACAACACAGCATTCCGTAAAAACACAGCTTGTAATGTTTACCGGTGGACGTGATAGCACACTGGCAGCGTGTTATCTGATGTTACAGGGTATCCCTGTGCATCTTTGGTCAGGAAACAGTGGATGTTCACTGCATCGTGGCATTTTATCGCACCGGGTTGATGAGCTGAAAAACCGCTTTGGCGATTTGGTGGTTGACCATACGGTGGCGGATATCAGCGGGGCATTCCGCTCCATCGCCATTGAACACCTGGAAGACGATATCCTCAAATACCGGAAAAACCTGGTGTTATTGGGCGAGAAACTGGCAATCCATGCCCATCTGGTGGATTTCTGTCGACGTAACGACATCAACACCATTAACGATGGCATCACCCATTATCAGATGGAGTTCCCGGAGCAGCGGCAGGTGGCGAAATCGTTCCTGATGGAGATGATGGCGCAGTTTGATATCAACTATCAGTCGCCGATCTATGAATTCGCACAGTCAGCGGATGACGTGAAATATCGCCTGCTGCAGCTCGGGATTTCCACCAAATCGCTGGAAGGCATCAGCATCTTTGCTGACAGCTTCTCCACCCCAAGCGATGAAGTGATCCTCGCATATCTGAAAGACAAAACCCCGCTGGCCCTCAACATTGTGCGTTTCCTGTCAGGCGAAACCCTGACCACCCAGCTGCTGGGTAAAACGACCAGTGCCGCTGCCTGATACGGTCTCTTTATGCGACGTAACCTTCGGGTTACGTCCTTTTTCGGAGCCTGATATGAAAATTATCGTGAAATGTGCGGCCATTATCATCTGGCAGCGTTCCTTGTTGCTGACCCGCAAGCGGGGGACCAGCACCTTTATCTCGCCTGGCGGCAAGCCGCTGGCCGGGGAAGATCATCTGGCCTGCCTGAAGCGCGAACTGCAGGAAGAGCTGGGTGTGCAGGTGAAAGCGTTCCGGCCTTTTGGCCTGTTTCACGGCCTGGCGGAGTTTGAGGCCACGGCCATTGAGAACCACGTTTATCACGTGGAGATCGCCGGCCAGCCGCGCGCCGGATCGGAAATTGAAGAAATTGCCTGGGTTAACTACCGCAGGCCACCTTGTGAAATCGCGGTGGGTTCGATCTTCCGCGATAACGTTATGCCACTGCTTTATCAGCAAGAGTTGATTAACTAATGGATGCATCCTCCTTATCACCCCATTTACAGACGGTTCACGGCGAGCAATTTTTTAAGCGAGCGCGTATGCAACGAGATGAATTAAGAGAAGAGCTTTCCCGCCTGTATAAGCTGCAGGAGTACGATATTTTCTTCGTCCAGTCCGTGCGGGTTGGGCTGGTGATCCTGTCGCACCTGTTCCATAAGCAGGAGACCACGCTGTGCCTGGCAAAGCATGCGCATTACCAGCCGGTGAGCGAACTGTTCCATCATCCGGCGTCGCAATTTACCGGGCCGGGCAACGTGCCGATTATCACGCACGTCAATCCTTACACCGGCGCGGTAAACAGCCTCGACGACAGTAAAGGCAAAGGCGTGGTGGATGCCTCCCACAGTTTCGCCACTAACCTGCACAGCGAGCTGATTGAAAAGAGTTCGATTTTTGTCGCGCCGATGCACAAGCATGCTTCGCTGACCGTTGGTTTGGCGATCATTGCCCTGCGCCCGGAGCATTTCAGTACGCTGATGCGCAGCGAACTGCGTCTGTTTGAAGAATCTACCGCCTCAGCAAAACCGCTGGAAGAAGCGATCGGCAATATTCGCAGCGCCAGCTGGCAGCCGTATAACGTGGCGAAAGTGATGAAGATAGCGCTGAAAGACATCGCCGGGATGGATTTCACCTCGATTAGCCATCCGGCGTTGCCGTTTGCCTGCTTTAACGTGCCACCGTTAAGCGACGCGCTGCAAAAGCAGGTGAAAGCCGCCGGTGCCAGTTACTTTGCCCACTCGAAAACCCTGCGGCTTTCTTGCTGGGAAAGGGGAGACGGCAAAAAGGCCGTCGATATGAGCCGCCAGGTCGAACGGGATCTGACTCAGCTTTGGGAGCAACCCTGAATGAAACAGACTCTGCCGCTGAACGGCAATATGATCGGCATCCTGGGCGGGATTATCCTCAGCACCGACTCGGTGTTTATCCGCCTGATGAATATCGAAGACTCATGGACGATTGTCGCGCTGCGTGGCGTTTTTATGTGGGGGATCTGTCTGCTGGTGTGGTCGCTGTGGGGGAAAAGTCGCAGCACGCTTGGCCAGCCCTGGTTAACCAAAGATAACGTCTTATCAACGCTGTTTTTCTGTATCTCGTCAGCCTGCTTCGTTAATGCGCTGAACCGGGGAAATGTGGCGACGGTGCTGGTGATTATTTCCTCGACGCCGTTTATTTCCGCGTTGATCTGTCGGCTGTTCTTTAAGATCAAAAGCGATCGCAGCGTAATGATCGCCGCGCTGGCGGGCATTGTCGGGGTGATCATCGTGATGTCTGGCCGTGCGGCAGGCGATCACGCGATCGCCAACGTCTACGCGCTGGCTACGGCGGTGTCGATGGCGCTGGCCTTTATCTTCACGTCGCGGGTGAAAGGCGGCACGGTGGGACTGCCGTCTCTCGGTGGCTTACTGGCGTCATTGCTGATTGCACTTTGGATGGGCCCGGAACTGAGTGCTAGTCTGAAAACGCTGACTTTTGCGCAATATGGCTGGTCGCTGGCCGAAGGCGCGCTGATCATGCCGTTGGCTATGGGTTTGATCACCTTATCCACCCGATATGTTTCCCCGGCAAATGCCGGACTGTTCCTGCTGCTGGAAACGGCGCTGGCGCCGTTATGGATGGCGGTATTCCTCGGGGAAATGCCGACAATTCAGGCAGTTGTTGGTGGCGCCGTGATCGTGACGGCGGTGATTTCGCAAACTATCTGGGCGCGTCGTCATGTTGCGGATGCCCGTTACGCGGACGCAGGTTAGACGCTGCGTTCCTTGTGGATAAAGGGCCATAATGGTATGGTTCTAGGCTTGGATAAATAGATCATTTAAGCGATTCGCAAGGGGATTTACGCAATGCGTATTATTCTGCTCGGTGCACCGGGTGCAGGTAAGGGGACTCAGGCTCAGTTCATTATGGAGAAATACGGTATTCCGCAAATCTCCACGGGTGACATGTTGCGTGCAGCAGTGAAAGCAGGCAGCGAACTGGGTAAACAAGCCAAAGAGATCATGGACGCCGGTAAACTGGTCACCGACGAACTGGTTATTGCGCTGGTCAAAGAGCGTATCGCTCAGGAAGACTGCCGCAACGGTTTCCTGTTAGACGGCTTCCCTCGCACCATTCCTCAGGCTGATGCCATGAAGGACGCGGGTATCAAAGTCGACAACGTGCTGGAATTTGCTGTACCAGACGAACTGATTGTTGAACGCATTGTGGGGCGTCGCGTTCATGCGCCTTCTGGCCGCGTCTATCACGTCAACTTCAATCCACCAAAAGTGGAAGGCAAAGATGACGTGACCGGCGAAGAGCTGACCACGCGTAAAGACGATCAGGAAGAGACCGTGCGTAAGCGTCTGGTTGAATACCATCAGATGACCGCTCCGCTGATTGCTTATTACAGCAAAGAAGCCGCAGAAGGCCACACCGCGTATCACAAAATCGACGGCACCCGTAAAGTGTCTGAAGTCAGCGCAGAGCTGGCTAAAATCCTCGGTTAATTTCTCAGGGGCCAGGCCTTGTCTGGCTCCTACTACAGCAATTGGTTTTCCCCCCGCCATTTTCCGCTAGAATAAGTCTCGTTTACATCACCCAAGATGCCCAGATAAGGAATAATAATGCGGCAAGATAAACCCGGCGTGCTGTTGGTGAACTTAGGCACACCTGATGCACCCACCACGCCTGCTGTAAAGCGCTACCTGAAACAATTCCTCAGCGATCCGCGCGTGGTCGATACGCCGCGTTGGTTGTGGTGGCCGATCCTTAACGGTGCGATCCTGCCGATCCGCTCTCCGCGCGTCTCCAAACTGTATGCCTCGGTATGGATGGACGAAGGCTCCCCACTGATGGTTTACAGCAAGCGGCAGCGTGCTGCGCTGGCAGCCCGACTGGATATGCCGGTTGAACTGGGCATGAGTTACGGCAACCCCAGCCTGAAAAGCGCGCTGGACAGCCTGATGGCGCAGGGCATTAACCGCCTGATCGTCCTGCCGCTCTATCCACAGTTCTCCTGTTCAACCGTTGCCGCGGTTTGGGATGGCATTACCAGCGTCTTCGCTGGTTATCGCAGCTTGCCATCCGTGGACTTTATTCGCGATTATGCCGAACATCCGGCCTATATTGCGGCGCTGAAAGCCTCCGTTGAGCGCTCTTTTGCCACCCACGGCAAACCCGATCTGCTGGTGATGTCTTTCCATGGTATTCCGCAGCGCTTTGCCGATGAAGGCGATGACTACCCTAAACGTTGCCATGACACCTATGATGCGCTGACCGCCTCGCTGGGTCTGACCGATCAGAATGCGATGCTCACCTTCCAGTCCCGCTTTGGTCGTGAACCCTGGCTGATGCCTTACACCGATGAGACGATGAAGTCGCTGCCGGCAAAAGGCATTAAGCATGTACAGATCATGAGCCCGGGCTTCTCTTCAGACTGCCTTGAGACGCTGGAAGAGATCAGTGAGGAGAACAAGGAGTTCTTTATCCACGCGGGCGGCACTAAATTTGAATACATTCCAGCCCTGAACGATGATGAATTGCATATCGATATGATGGTTGAGTTGGTCAACGGGCGGAGATAGCCGAATGAAATTTCCCGGCAAGCGTAAATCTAAACACTACTTCCCGGTCAGCGCGCGCGATCCTCTGCTGCAAATCGCGCAGCCTGAACAGGAGGTCTCCGGCAGCTGGATCGTCGGCATCGATCAGACGCTGGTGGACATTGAAGCCAACGTCGATGATGACTTTGTGGCGCGTTATGGCCTGAGCAGCGGTCACTCGCTGGTCATCGCCGATGACGTGGCGGAAGCGCTCTATGCAGAGTTAACCCGGGAAAACCTGATCACCCATCAGTTTGCGGGTGGCACCATCGGCAATACGCTGCACAACTATTCGGTGCTGGCGGATGACCGTTCGGTGCTGCTGGGCGTGATGTGCCGCAACGTGCAGATTGGCAGCTATGCCTATCGCTATCTGTGCAACACCTCCAGCCGCACTGACCTGAACTACCTGCAGGGCGTCGACGGGGCCATCGGTCGCTGCTTTACCCTGATTGGGGAAAACGGCGAACGTACCTTCGCCATCAGCCCCGGCCTGATGAATCAGCTGAAAAAAGAAAGCATCCCGGAAGAGGTGATTGCCGGTGCCTCCGCGCTGGTTTTAACCTCGTATCTGGTGCGCTGCGCGCCGGGCGAGCCGATGCCGGAAGCCACGATGGAAGCGATCGGCTTTGCCAAAAAGCATAACGTGCCGGTGGTGTTAACGCTGGGCACCAAATATGTCATTGGCGATAAGCCCGAGTTCTGGCAGGCGTTCCTGCGTGAACACGTTTCGATTCTGGCGATGAATGAAGAGGAAGCGGAAGCGCTGACCGGGCTCAGCGATCCGCTGATGGCGTCGAATATGGCGCTGGACTGGGTGGATTTGGTGTTGTGTACCGCCGGACCAAACGGCCTGTTTATGGCGGGATATACCGAAGAAGAGGGCAAACGCGTCACCCAGCATCCTTTGCTGCCTGGTGCGATCCCCGAATTCAACCAGTACGAATTCAGCCGCGCGATGCGCCATCAGGACTGTGAGCAGCCGTTGAAGATTTTCTCGCACATTGCGCCTTATATGGGCGGCCCGGAGAAAATCATGAACACCAACGGTGCGGGAGACGGTGCGCTGGCGGCGATGCTGCACGATATCACCGCCAATAATTATCACCGTCTGAATGTGCCCAACTCCAGCAAGCATGGCCGCAACTATCTGACCTATTCGTCACTGGCCCAGGTGTGTAAATACGCCAACCGCGTCAGCTATCAGGTGCTTAATCAGCATTCTCCCCGGCTTTCACGTGGCTTGCCGGAGCGTGAGGACAGCCTGGAAGAGTCCTACTGGGAACGCTAACGGTTTTCCCCGCCGGCTATCTGGCCGGCGGGGAAGGCCAGTCAGATCGGACACTCTCGTGGCAATTCACTCAGACTGGTGTGCATCAGCGTATGCATACTGCTGGCAATCTCGCGCTCTCCCATCACCACCTGATCGGCACCACGCTCAATGATATAGCTCACTTCATCATCATGATGGGCGCGGGCAATAATCTCGATATTAGGCCGTTTCTCGCGTGCGGCGGTGACAATCTCGCCCGCTTCATAGCCATTGGGAATGGTCAGTAGCAGCCAGCGTGCGCAGTCCAGCCGCGCTAATTCCATGGTGTCGACGCGGGCCGCATTGCCCAACACCGCGCTGATCCCTTGTTCTCTCAAAGCCTCAACGCGCGGACGGCTGTTCTCGACCACCACGATCGGCACGCCTTCCTCGATCAGCTTTTTCCCCAACAGACTGCCGACGCGACCAAAACCTACCACAATGGCGTGATTACAGAGATCGACCGGGATCTGCTTCTCTTCCTCAATGGCTTCTTCGATCACCTGATCGTCCAGCGTCTCGGTTTTATTCAGGTAACTCTGCAACAGGGTAAACAGGATCGGGTTGAGCATAATCGACAGGATCGCCCCTGCCAGCACCAGATTGCGTCCTTCGCCGGTTAACAGGTTAAGGGAGATCCCGAGTCCGGCAAGGATAAAGGCGAACTCACCAATCTGCGCAAGGCTGACGGAAATGGTTAAGGCCGTGCGGCGTGAGTGGCCAAACATCCTGACCAGCACCAACGCCGCCAGCGATTTACCGAGCACGATAATCGCCAACACGCCAATCACCGCCAGCGGCTCTTTCAGCAGGATCATCGGGTCGAAAAGCATGCCGACAGAGACAAAGAACAGCACCGCAAAGGCATCACGTAATGGCAGGGTATCATGGGCCGCACGGTGGCTGAGTTCCGACTCGTTCAGCACCATGCCTGCGAAGAAGGCGCCAAGGGCAAAGGAGACATCGAAAAATTCCACCGCACCGAGGGCAATGCCCAGCGCCAGGGCGAGGACGGCGAGGGTAAACAGTTCGCGGGAACCGGTTGCCGCGCTGCGGGCGAGGATCCACGGCACCACGCGGCGACCCACCACCATCATCAGCACCATAAAGGCCACGACTTTGCCGATGGTGATCAGCAGGTCATACAACACCATGCTGATGCTGGCGTTGCCTTCTTCGAACATACCGGCAATGGCGGGCAGCAGCACCAGCGCCAGCACCATCACTAAATCTTCCACAATCAACCAGCCGATAGCGATTTGCCCCCGCTGGCTGTCAATTAACTGACGCTCTTCCAACGCACGCAGCAATACCACGGTACTGGCCGTTGAAAGACACAGACCGAACACCAGGCCGGTTAACCACGGCCAGCCCATCGCCCATGAAAGCCCCATTCCCAGCAGTGTCGCCACGGCAATCTGCGCGATTGCGCCGGGAATGGCGATGGCCTTTACCGCCATCAAATCCTTCATCGAGAAATGCAGGCCGACGCCGAACATCAGCAGGATCACACCCAGTTCCGCCAGTTCCGGTGCCAGGTTGGTATCGGCAACAAAGCCAGGGGTGAAAGGACCGGCCAGCACACCCGCTAACAGATAGCCAACCAGAGGAGAAATTCGCAGGCGATTTGCCAGCATACCAAAGAGGAAGGCGAGAACGAGGCCTCCCACAATGGTGGTGATAAGCGGTGTGGTGTGGTGCATGCCTCTCTCCTGTGTGAAAATGTGTCCGGTTGTAATATTAAGCGTATAACATAATTGATCACACTGCTTGATATAAAGGGTTATAACGGCAATAAACTGCAATTCCTTAGCCGGAATCGCACAGAAGTGTGATTTCTGTGAGTTATCGGGGTGGAAGCTTGATTTTTGGCAGAAATTAAGCGGCGCAGATCGCAATTATCTGCGCCGGGAAGGGTTATTTAGCCCGGTTATCAGGCAGGAATATGGTCAGAATACCGAGAAGTGGCAGGTAAGCACAGATTTGATAGACAGTATTAATGCTGCTGTGATCGGCAACCACGCCCAGCACCGCCGCGCCCAGGCCGCCCATGCCGAAAGCGAAGCCGAAGAACAGGCCGGAAACCATGCCAATCCGGCCCGGCATCAGTTCCTGGGCGTAGACCAGAATGGCCGAGAAGGCGGAGGCGAGCACAAAGCCGATAATGGCCGACAGCACGCCGGTCCACCACAACGACACATGCGGCAGCAGCAGGGTAAACGGGGCCACGCCGAGGATCGATACCCAGATCACCCGCTTACGGCCCACCTTGTCACCGATGGGCCCGCCGATCACCGTCCCGGCGGCGACCGCGAATAAAAAGGCAAACAGGTGGAACTGGGCACTCTGAACCGTCAGGCCAAACTTCTGCATCAGGTAGAAGGTGTAATAGCTGCTGAGGCTGGTCAGATAGAAATATTTTGAGAAGATCAGCACCAGCAGTATTGAGATAGCGAAGGCCACTTTTTTGCGTGGTAAGGTTGTCACCTCTGTCGGCATCGCCTTGCTTTTTGCCACCCGATGCTGAGCCTGATACCAGCGGCTGATTTGCAGCAGCACGACGATCGCCAGCAGCGCGGCGAGGGTAAACCAGGCGACGTTACCGCGGCCGTAGGGGGCGATGATCAGCGCAGCCAGCAGCGGGCCAAGGGAACTGCCGAAGTTTCCGCCCACCTGGAACAGGGACTGTGCCAGGCCATGTCGCCCACCGGACGCCATACGCGCCACGCGGGACGATTCGGGATGAAACACCGAAGAGCCGGTACCGACCAGCGCCGCCGCCAGAAGAATGGTGGGGAAGTTCGTTGCCAGCGCCAGCAGGATCAGGCCGCCCAGCGTGAATCCCATGCCGATCGGCAGCGACCACGGCTGCGGATGTTTATCGGTGTAGTAACCGATCACCGGCTGCAGCAGCGAGGCGGTGACCTGAAAGGTCAGGGTGATCAGGCCCACCTGCACAAAGCTGAGGGTAAACTCCGTTTGCAGTAGCGGATAGATCGCCAGAATCAGTGACTGGATCATATCGTTCAGCAGATGGGCCACGCTGATGGCGCCAAGAATGCCAAATGACGTCCTGGCTGGGGCAGAAGAAGCAGAAGACAGTATTTGTTCGCTGGCCATGAGAAAACCTGTTCGTTCGAAGGGTTGGAGGAGCAGTAAGAAGGCTAATTATTATCCCGCTCAGTTATCCTGCGGCATAATCGATAAATAGTCACAAATAAATGACAAAACCGCCGTTAATTTTTGACATCCAGTTTACGCGATACCGCGCGACCCATTCATAACAAGGAGATTCGTTGTGCTTTCATTGAATAAAAGGCTGGTGCCAGCCCTGACGTTACTGATGCTAAGCCTGCCGCTGGTGGCCCAGGCCTATGTGAAGGATCGGGTGTATAAATTCACCGTGCTGCACACCAACGACCACCATGGACACTTCTGGCAGAACGAGCACGATGAATATGGCCTGGCCGCGCAGAAAACCATGATGGATGAAATTCGTTATGACGTTCAGGCCCACGGCGGCCAGGTGCTGATCCTCTCTGGCGGCGATATCAATACCGGCGTGCCGGAATCCGACCTGCAGGATGCGGAGCCGGATTTCCGCGGCATGAATCTGGTGGGCTATGACGCGATGGCGATTGGCAATCATGAATTCGATAATCCGCTGTCGGTGCTGCGTCAGCAGCAGAAATGGGCCAAATTCCCGCTGCTCTCGGCCAATATCTATCAGAAAAGCACCGGCAAACGCCTGTTTCAACCTTACGCGTTATTTAACCGTATGGGCCTGAAAATTGCCGTGATTGGTCTGACAACCGACGACACCGCGAAAATTGGTAACCCGGAATACTTCACCGACATGGAATTCCGCAAGCCCGTCACTGAAGCGAAAGAAGTGGTGGAAGCGCTGAGGAAGAAAGAGAAGCCGGATGTGATTATCGCCGCCACGCATATGGGCCATTACGACAACGGTAACCACGGTTCCAATGCGCCGGGCGATGTGGAAATGGCGCGTGAATTGCCGGCAGGCTATCTGAATATGATTGTCGGCGGCCACTCGCAGGATCCGGTCTGCATGGCGAAAGAGAACGTCAGCCAGAAGGATTACGTGCCGGGAACGCCGTGCACGCCGGACCAGCAAAACGGCACCTGGATTGTGCAGGCGCATGAGTGGGGCAAATACATTGGCCGTGCCGACTTCACTTTCCTCAATGGCAAACTGACCTTAGAAAATTACGAACTGGTGCCAATCAACCTGCGCCACAAGGTGACCAACGCCGACGGCAGCGTCAGCTGGATTAACTACACCCAGGAAATCGCGAAAAACCCGGCGATGATGAAGTTACTGACGCCGTTCCAGAAAAAAGGCGAAGCGCAGCTGGGGGTAAAAATCGGCAGCGTTAACGGCCATCTTGAAGGCGACCGCAGCAAGGTACGATTTGTGCAGACCAACCTTTCCCGCCTGATCCTGGCGTCTCAGATGGAACGCACCAAAGCCGACTTTGCGGTGATGAGCGGCGGTGGCGTGCGTGATTCAATCGAGTCCGGCACCATTACCTATAAAGACGTGCTGAAGGTGCAGCCATTTGGCAATACGCTGACCTATGTGGAGATGAAAGGCAGCGACGTTGAGAAGTATCTGGCGGTGGTGGCCAATAAGCAGGTGGATTCCGGGGCCTACGCGCAGTTCGCCAACGTCAGCCTGGTGGCTTATGGCACCGGCGTCAGCGAGATTAAAATCAACGGCGAACCGCTGCAGGCGGATAAAATCTACCGCATGGCCACGCTGAGCTTCAACGCCACCGGAGGCGATGGTTATCCACCGGTCAATCAGCTGCCTGGCTATGTGAATACCGGATTTGTCGATGCCGAAGTGCTGAAGCAGTACATCCAGAATCACTCGCCGCTGAACGCGGAGGCGTTCGCGCCAAAAGGCGAAATCGTCTACCAGAAAGAGGCGCCGGTAGAGAAAAAAGATCCGGCGGAGCAGGACGAGCCGCTGCTGCCGAAGGTGTGGAAATTATTTAAAATCCAGACCGCCCAGCGCTAGACGAAAAAAAACGGCACCCCAACTGGCGGTGCCGTTTTTTTACGTTGCCGGTTAAACCTGGCACTGTCTGCGCTGGATCAACCTGGCGCGCAGGGTGTCGTAAACCCAGTTATAGGCCACGGTGTACGGCAGGAAGAACAGGAAGAAGGAGACTTCCAGCAGAAACGCCTGCCAGAGACCAATCCCCAACATCCAGGCTGCAATCGGCAAACCAATACCGATAAAGCCACCCTCAAAGCCTAACGCATGAAGGACGCGCAGCAGCAGCCCGCGTTTCACCGTTGGCGGCACCAGTCGGTCAAAACCGGCGTTATAAATGATGTTCCAGCCCATCGCCACGGTAGACAGCATGATGGCTAACGCACCCATCTGAAACAGCGGCTTCTCCATGATCCAGGCGGCAAGAGGGGACACCAGCAGGATCGCCAGCACCTCAAAGCCTGCGGCATGATAAAAACGTTCTTTCAGTGTTCTGGTACGCATAAATGCTCCTTAGTTGTTACCGGACGCTATTTTCCCCGTTTTCTTTGCTAAGATAAAATGACTACCTATCTAGAAAAGCGATACTTCAATGCGTTATTCACCGGAATCGTTGCAAGCTTTTGTGCAGACCGTCGAAAGCGGTTCGTTTTCTGCCGCCGCGAGGGCGCTGCGCAAAAGCCAGTCCACCATCAGTACTGGCGTAGCTAATCTGGAAACCGATCTGGGATTTTCCCTGTTCAGCCGTGATGCCCGTTCGCCGGTGCTGACTGAAAATGGCCGACGGGCGCTGGCGCAGGTCAGGGAGATCCTTAACGCCAGCGCGCAGTTGGATGAGCTGGCGGTGAGGCTGGCAGGCGAGGTGGAACCGTGCCTCAGTCTGGCGATCTCGGACTTCTGGCAGGCGGATTATCACGAGTCGCTGCTGAAACGGCTGGATGCGCGTTATCCCGACATCGAATTTGAGTGCATGATTGCCGAAGATGCCGACGTGATCGATCTGCTGCAGGCCGGTCGGGCGCATATTGGCGTGATCCGCGTTCAGCCCGATTACCCGGAAGAGATCGCCACCTCGCGGCTGCAGGTTGAAGCGCAGATGGCGATCTATCTGCATCAGGATCATCCGTTGGCCAGTAAAGCGAAGGTCACCGAAGCCGAGCTGAAAACCCTGCGTCAACTCTGTCTGAATACCTGGGTGGAGAATGAGCGTTATCAGGGTGGGAAGGGGATTTGGTCGGCACCGTCATACCTGTTGCTGCTGGAGATGGCTGAGCAGGGATTTGGCTGGAGTATTTTGCCGCGCTGGCTGGTGGAGCAGTTTGGTCATCAGGTGTTAAGCGAGTTGCCGGTCACCGGCTGGCCGCAAAAAATTTCGGTGGATGTCGCCTGGTCGCGGCGTTCGCCGCCCGGACCGGCAGGCCAATGGATGATTGACCAGCTGCTGGCCCAGACGGCGGACTGACCGGCGATCAGTCGCGCCGGGCGATATCGGCGAAGGTGGCGCTCAGCAGCTGGGCTAAATCCTGCGGTGAGAGCTCAATTTCCAGCCCACGCTTGCCGCCGGAAACAAAAATGGTCGGGAACTGCTGCGCCAGGCTGTCGATCACCGTTGGCAGCCGCTTCTTTTGCCCCAGCGGGCTGATCCCGCCCAGCAGATAACCGGTGGTACGCTGCGCAATCTGTGGATCGGCCATCTCGACCTTTTTCGCACCCAGCGCTTTCGCCACGTTTTTCAAATCCAGCTGGCTGGCAACCGGCGTAACGGCCACCGCCAGCGTTTTGCCATCGCCGTTCAGCGACACCAGCAGGGTTTTATACACCTGTTCGGCATTTTGATTGAGTTTACGTACGGCCTCATCACCAAAATGGGTATCGTTGCTGTCATGTTCGTAGGCATGCAGCTGAAAGCTGACCTTTTGTTTTTCGAGAAGTTTTACTGCCGGTGTCATACTTCACGTCCTTCTGTAAGCGTCTGGCTGGACCCAATATCTACAATAATAGTGGCGAAATTTCAGGCTTTGAGCGACAATCGGCCCCCCGCTGGCAACCTGATTGCTACCGGATAACTAAAATCATAAAAAAATTCCTCTTTGACGGGCCGATAGCAATATTGGCCTTTTTTTTATCTGTTTTTCAGCAGATCGGGCAGATTGCCCTCGCCATAAAGGTGCAGTGCGCCCACCGCCACCACATACCTGCCTTGCGGCAAATCCCGTAACGTTTGTACCCAGCGCTGATTCCTTTGCAGCATCAGCACATCATTCAGCGCGCTGTTAAAGGTACTCGGCAGCGCGGTCTGTTTCTGGCCCGGCGGGCTTTCCAGCCACCAGCTAATCATGGTTTGCAGCAGGCGCGCGTTGGTATGCCAGTGGATCAGTGTGTCCTGCAGCAGCGTCAGGCCGTTATCCGGCAGGGCTCTGAGCAGCGCCAGCTGCGTTTCCGGGCCTTCCAGTTCAATCACCGGCTTTTGTAAGGCGCGGGCCGCTTTCAGCAGCTGGAAGTCGATACCGTAATCCGCCCGCAGTCCCAGACGCTGGGCCTGCTGCGCCTGAAGCATCAGCGCAACCTGCCAGGCGGGCAGCGTGTCGATCGCTTCGGGGCTGATCGCCACTTCGTCACACAGGCGATGCAGCCGGGTCAGTTCCTCTGACGTCAGGCGTTCTGCCAGCGGTGGGCAGGTTTCGCTTTCACTAAAGGGGGACGCGCTGCCGGTGATATCCGCCTCAACGATCAGCGCATCCGCCCGCTCAAGCTGTGCCTGCAGGGTCGCTGGCAGCGGCATCATATTCTGGGTGCCCATATGAATACTGCCGACCAGATGCAGCTGACTGTGATCTGTGGTGACATCCTGTGCCGGGTAGGCGTAGCGCACTGGCGACAGTAATCGCCAGAGAGATGCCGCCTTACGCAATAGTTTTCCCATACTTTCCGCCTTGTCAGTTAGCCAGCCATGCTAACGCTTTAACTGGCTGAGTAACAGGTAAAAACGGCGGATCCGACGTGCGATAAATCCGTTATTCCGCCGGTGGCTGGTAGCGGATCAGTCGGTTGGCGTTGCTGACCACGGTAATGGAAGACAGCGCCATTGCGGCACCCGCGACCACCGGGCTGAGCAGGGTGCCGGTCAACGGATAAAGCACGCCGGCGGCAATCGGGATACCGAGGGCGTTATAGACAAAGGCGCCCAGTAAATTCTGCTTCATATTGCGTAAGGTGGCTTTGGCGATGGCCAGCGCATCGACTACCGCATTCAGATCGTGGCGCATCAGGGTGATGCCGGCCGTTTCAATCGCCACATCGCTGCCGCTGCCCATCGCAATGCCGACATCGGCCTGGGCCAGGGCGGGCGCATCGTTGATGCCATCCCCAATCATCGCCACAATCTGCCCCTGCTGTTGCAGCGCGCGAATCGCCTCAGCTTTGCCTTCCGGCAACACCCCGGCGATCACCCGGTCCATACCGGCTTCTCTGGCGATGGCCTGGGCAGTAATTTCGTTATCGCCGGTCAGCATCACCAGCTGATAGCCACCCTCACGCAGGCGTTTCAACGCCGATACACTCTCTTTGCGCAGCGGATCGCGCACTGAGAATAACGCGACAATTCTGCCATCGGCGGCCAGCAGCACGGGCGTAATGCCTTTGGCGGCTTGCCGATCGATCCGATCGTTCAGGCTTTCGCTGTCGATCTGCTGCTGATCCATCAGTGCACGGTTGCCCAGCCACAGTTCAATGCCGCTGACCTTACCGCTGACGCCTTTACCGGCATGGGTGCGGAAGTGCTCAACGGTCGGCAGCGTTTGCCCGTCGGCTTTTTCCTGCAACGCGCGGGCCAGCGGATGGGAAGAACCCTGTTCCAGTGCGGCGGCCCAGCCGATCGCCTGCTGCTCATCGGCACCATTAAACAGCATGATGTCGACCACGCGCGGTGTCCCTTCGGTCAGGGTGCCGGTTTTATCAAACACCAGAGTGGAAAGGGTGCTGGCGCGTTGCAGTGCATCGGCATCCCGCACCAGCACGCCAAATTCGGCGGCACGCCCGACGCCAGCAATGATCGACATCGGCGTGGCCAGACCCAGCGCACAAGGGCAGGCGATAATCAGCACGGTGGTGGCAATCACCAGCGTGTACACCACCTGCGGTGCCGGGCCAACAACGTACCAGATGGCGGCGCTGATCAGGGCTATAGCCACCACCGCCGGGACAAAGACCGCGGAAATGCGGTCAGCCAGCTTACCGATCTCCGGCTTGCTGCTTTGTGCCTGGCGCACGCTGTGAATAATTCTTGCGAGGGTGGTGTTTTTGCCGACGGCGCTGGCGGTGAACAGCACGCTGCCATCCTGCATCAGCGTGCCCGCGTGGATCTCGTCACCCGCCACCTTCTGCTGCGGCATCGCTTCGCCGGTCAGCATCGCTTCATCCAGCCAGGCTTCACCCTGGCTGAGCGTGCCATCAACCGGGACGCGATCGCCGGTGGTCAGACGCAGCATCATGCCTGGCTGAACGTCACTGAGTGGCAGCACTGTTTCACCGTCTTCCGTCACCACGCGCGCGGTAGGCGGCGTCAGATCGAGCAATTTCTCCAGTGCTTTTGAGGAGCGTTGCCGGGCACGTTGCTCCAGCATATGGCCGAGGTTAATCAGGCCGATAATCATCGCGCTGGCTTCGTAATAGAGATGGCGCGCCTGAGGCGGGAAAAAGTCCGGCCACAGGTTCACGGTAATGGAATAGAGCCAGGCGGCTGCGGTTCCCAACGCGACCAGCGTATCCATGGTCGCGGTGCCTTTTAGCAGGCTGCGCCAGGCGCTGCGATAGAAATGGCCGCCTGCCAGCACCATCACCAGCAGGGTGGCGAGGCCAACGGCCAGCCAGCCACTGCGGTTACTGTCGGTCAGCATCATATTGTCGCCGACCATTCCCCACAGCATCAGCGGAATGCCCAGCGTCAGGGCAAGCGCGGCCTGCCAGCGGAAACGGCGAACGGCCTGGCGGGCAGTCTGCTGCTGTTTTTCCCGCCGTTCGACGTCATCTTCAATAATTTCTGCCGTATAACCGGCATTTTTCACCGCATCGATCAGCGACTCAGCGGCGGCATCACCCATCACCAGCGCACTGCGCTCGGCAAGGTTGACCCGCGCCTGGCTGACGCCGCTCACCTGTTGCAGCGCGTTCTGCACCCGACTGACGCAGCTGGCACAGCTCATGCCATCAATCAGCAGGTGAAAACTCGCTGCAGGTGGAGTTGATGCCGTCAGCGGCTCAGCGTGGGCGATGGGCTGAGCGAGCGGAGCCGCTTCAGCTGAAGAGGCCTGTGGCGCCGGAAGCTGGTGGGAGTCCGCTGTCAGCGCTTCCGGCTGGGTGTCTGATGCTGTCAGCGGTTCAGCCTTTGGGAAGCTGTCGTCCTGCGCCAGGCTGGCGTGATACCCGGCCTGTTCAACGGTGGCGATCAGTTCGCTGGCGTCAGCGCTGCCGCTGATACGCGCTTCAGCGATCGACACGTCGGCCTGTTCAACGTCGGCACGTTGCTCCAGCGCCTCTTTGACTCGTTTTACGCAGTGGCCGCAGGTTAAGCCATCCAGCGCCAATAACGTGGTCTGTGACATGGTGTAAGCTCCTGGTTATCCGGTTTGACCCCAATGGGGTTTTACAGTAGTAATGAAGGTTAAACCTTCCATCAAGGGGAAGGTCAAGGAGAGAAGATGAATATCAGCGATGTGGCGAAAAAAACCGGGCTGACCAGCAAAGCGATTCGATTTTACGAAGAGAAAGGTCTGGTTACCGCGCCCTTGCGCAGCGAAAACGGCTACCGCAGCTACACGGCGAAGCACCTGGAAGAACTGACCCTACTGCGCCAGGCCCGGCAGGTGGGTTTCAATCTGGAAGAGTGCGGCGAGATGGTGACGCTGTTCAATAATCCGCAGCGGCATAGCGCGGATGTGAAGGCTAGAACGCTGGTCAAAGTGGCGGAAATTGAGTCGCATATTGAGGAACTGACCAGAATGCGTGAACGCTTGCTGGCGCTGGCGGCAAGCTGCCCTGGCGACGACAGTGCCGATTGCCCGATCATTAACGATCTTGCCGGCTGCTGCCACAGCAAAAAGGCCGGCTGATTGTCCGCCAGAATCTCAGCTTAAACGCAGCAGGTAGGGCGGCAGTTCAGGCACCGGTAACACAGAGAGCACCTTGAGCTTCTGTAATGTGCGGATCTGCGAACGTTCCAGATGCTCCCGCAGCCCCATCGCCGCCAAATCCCAGCTTCCCTTCAGCAGCATCTCATACACCAGACGGTGTTCTTTGACGATCGCGTCATCAATCGGGATCGCCAGCATCTCATAAAAAATCCGCGTGACGATCAACGGTGACTGGCTCTGCCGCAGGATCTCCATCATCGTGCGGTTGCCGGCAGGCTCCAGGCAAAACAGATGCAGATCGTCCTCGACCAGTTCCAGCTCGGCGGAGCTGACCCGTTTGCCTTCAACCTGATCCAGCCGTTGCAGATTGTCGAGGATCTGTTGCTGCGGCAGATGCGGTGCGGCTTTACGCAGCGCGGCAGATTCCAGGCTGGCGCGGATCTCATAATGATCGGTGATCTCTCTGGCGGTTAACGGGCCTGCCAGCCACTGGGAATAGGGCTCTTTTTCCACCAGCCCTTTGTCGCGCAGGCGCATCAGGCTTTCGCGGATGCTGTTGCGGCTGACGTTATAGAACTCGGCAGCCTGGGCTTCATTCAGCTGGTAGTGGCCGAAAACCATGCAGGTGGAGAGCGCTTCCTGCAAACTTTGCAGCAGTTTTTCGCCGGTGCTGCGGGTATCAACCAGTTCCCGCTGCTGATCCAGTCCCAGCACGCTGCGCGTCAGGGCGATACGCAGGGGTTCAACCTCTTCATTCTGCCGGGCAACGATAAAGCCACGGCCCTCAAAGCGGGTGATCAAGCCCTGATCGTGCAGCAAACTCAGTGCCTGGCGGACCGGCACGCGGCTGGTGCCAAACAGCTGGGCCAGCGGGCCTTCAACCAGTACCAGGCCATGGGGAACCTTGCGGGAAGCGATGGCATCTTCAAGTACCTGACGAATGGTTTCATAGCGCGCGGGCGCTCTGGCCTCCACCTTCAAACTGTCACTGTCGTTAACCATCCTTAATCCCACTCTCCCGCTGAACAGACCGCCATTATGCCATATCCCCTCAGTTTCAGGGGAGCGAAGCCGTGCGCATCGCCATGGTGCAGGCTGCACAATAATGGATCGTTTAGCACACCAGTCATTATTCACCGGCTGCCTCGCCGAGACGCCTTAACGGCTTACCGTGCGCCTGATACGCGATTAATCCAACTATTTTATAATATTAATCAATTGCTTAATTTTACCTTTCCGCGATTTGCGAGGCGCATCACCAAAACCTGGCATCCTCTTTGCTACTTTAAAAATGTACATTTGTTTTTAATATCCATTTTATAGGCGACAAAGTGAGCGGCTTCAGGCCTGGCTTGTGAGTCGACCCGATGAGGAGAGTGAAAGATGGCCAAAGAAATCCTGTGTGCGTTTGGTGTCGATGTGGATGCCGTTGCCGGCTGGTTGGGATCGTACGGCGGTGAAGATTCTCCCGACGATATCTCACGCGGCATGTTCGCCGGTGAAGTGGGCGCGCCGCGTCTGCTGAAGATGTTTGCCGAACATCAGTTAAAAACCACGTGGTTTATTCCCGGCCACTCAATCGAAACCTTCCCGGAGCAGATGCAGGCCGTGGCTGACGCGGGCCATGAAATTGGTATTCACGGCTACAGCCATGAAAACCCGATCGCCATGACCCCGGCGCAGGAAGAAGCCATTCTCGATCGCAGCATCGAGCTGGTCAGCAAACTGGCCGGCAAGCGCCCGACCGGCTATGTGGCGCCATGGTGGGAATTCAGCAACGTCACCAACGAGCTGCTGCTGAAGAAAGGCATCAAGTATGACCACAGCCTGATGCATAACGACTTCCATCCCTATTACGTTCGCGTCGGTGACAGCTGGACCAAGATTGATTACAGCAAACACCCTGACAGCTGGATGAAACCGCTGGAGCGCGGCGTGGAAACCGATTTGGTGGAGATCCCGGCCAACTGGTACCTCGACGATCTGCCGCCGATGATGTTTATCAAAAAATCCCCTAACAGCCATGGCTTCGTTAACCCGCGCCATCTGGAAGAGATGTGGCGTGACCAGTTTGACTGGGTCTATCGCGAAAACGACTTCGCGGTGTTCACCATGACCATTCACCCGGACGTGTCAGGTCGCCCACAGGTGCTGCTGATGCTTGAGCGCCTGATTAAATACATTCAAAGCCATGAAGGCGTGCGTTTTGTCACCTTCGACGAAATCGCTGATGACCACCTGAAGCGCAATCCGCGCAAGGGTTAAGCCCATTACCTTTTAATGAGTGAGCGCACTATGAGCCTGTTTAAACGTCCCTCTGTTAACGGCTGGCTTCCACAGCAGCTGAGCATCAAAGATGTGAAGTTTGCTACCTGGATTGCCTTTTTTGCCTGGGTGTTCGCGGTCTATGACTTCATTTTATTCGGCACCTTGCTGCCGGCGATTGGCGGCCACTTCGGCTGGAGTGAAGTGGAGCAGGCTGAAATTGCCACCTGGGTGGCGGTGGGCGGCGCAGTGATTGCGCTGGCGATTGGTCCGCTGGTGGATCGACTGGGACGTCGAATGGGCATCGTGATTACCGTCGGTGGCGCCGCGCTCTGTTCGCTGCTGACCGCCATCGGCGGGGCGTGGGGCAAAGGTGCGCTCACCGCCATTCGTTCAGTGGCTGGCCTTGGTTATGCCGAGCAGACGGTTAACGCCACCTATCTTTCCGAGCTGTATGCGGCGATTGACGATCCGAAACTGAACAAGCGTAAAGGCTTTATCTACAGCCTGGTGCAGGGCGGCTGGCCGGTTGGTGCGCTGGTGGCGTCGGCGCTCACCGCGATTTTGATGCCGGTTATCGGCTGGCAGGGCAGCTTTATCTTTGCGGCCGTTCCGTCTCTGGTGATTGCGGTGATGGCGTTAAAACTGAAAGAGACACCGCAGTTCCAGGTTCATCAGCATATCAAACAGCTGCGGGCCGCCGGCAATGAAACCGATGCGCGTCAGGTTGCGCAGGACTATGACATGCCGTACGAAGAGCAGCAGAAGTCCGGCCTCGCGGCGGCGTTTCGCGGCACGTCCTTGCGGGCAACGCTGGTGCTAGGCGGCGCGGTGTTGCTGAACTGGTTCGCGATACAGATCTTCAGCGTGCTCGGCACCACGGTGATCACCAAAACGCATGCCGTGTCCTTCGATAACTCGCTGCTGATCCTGATTATGTCCAACCTGGTGGGTTACTGCGGCTATCTGGCGCACGGCTGGTTAGGCGATAGGTTTGGTCGTCGCAACACCATCGCCGTAGGCTGGATGTTGGGCGGCGTGGCCTTCGCCGGCATGCTGTTCTGCCCGGATAACTTTGCCATCATCGTGGCGCTGTACAGCGTTGGCCTGTTCTTCCTGATTGGCCCTTACGCTGCCGCGCTGTTCTTTATCAGTGAAAGCTTCCCCACCGCTATTCGCGCCACCGCAGGTGCGCTGATTGGTGCGATGGGGCCGGTTGGCGCCATTATCGCTGGCGTCGGCACCACCTCAATCCTCAGCAACGGCGGCCACTGGCAAGAAGCGGCCTTATGGTTTGGCGCGCTGCCGTGCTTTATCTCAGGAATGATCATTTTACTGGCACGCCACGTTCCGGAAAAAGCGGCTGCAGCGCAGAACGCATCGCATAACGGCACTATTCAGATTCAGGAGTGAACTGTGACTACAACGCAAACAACCCCGGTAGCGCTGATCAGCGGCGCAGCGAGTGGCATCGGGCTGGCACTGGCAAAAAACTATGCCCAGCGTGGCGTGAAGGTGGTGGGCGGGTTTTATCCCGCCGATCCACACGACCCGAAACGCGCCGCCGCAGAAGTGGAGGCGCTGGGAGGCGACGCGCTTTGGCTGCCGCTGGATGTGGCGGAAACGGAATCGGTTAATGCGTTTGTCGCCGCAGCCATCGCCCATTTTGGCCGCATTGATTATGTCGTTGCCAACGCGGGCGTGCTGCGCCGCGCGCCGATTGCAGAGATGAGCGACGATCGCTGGAATGAGATGCTGAATGTCGATTTGACCGGCGTGATGCGTTGCTTCCGCGCGACGGCGCCGCACCTTGGTGAGGGTGCCAGTCTGGTGGCGGTGTCCTCCATCGCCGGCGGCGTCTATGGCTGGCAGGATCATGCCCATTACGCGGCGGCTAAAGCCGGCATTCCCGGCATTTGTCGCTCGATGGCAGTGGAACTTGCGCCAAAAGGCGTGCGCTGTAACGCGGTGATCCCAGGACTTATTGAAACACCGCAGTCGCTGGATAAAGAGAACTCGCTGGGGCCAGAAGGGCTGGCAAAAGCCTCACGGGTGATCCCGTTAGGGCGTCCCGGCCGCGCTGATGAGGTGGCTAACCTGATCAGTTTTCTGACCAGCGATGCCAGTAGCTATCTCACCGGACAAAGCCTGATTATTGACGGCGGTCTGACGGTTCGCTGGCCAGAATGAAGGAGGCAATGATGCAACTGGAACAGAAAAGAGCGGTCATCACCGGTGCTGCCAGCGGAATTGGCCTGGCCATCGCCAGCCTGTTCGCCCGCGAGGGCGCCCGACTGGTGCTGGCCGATCGTCATGCGGATAACCTGCAAAACGCGGTTGCGGCCTGCCGTGAACGGGGAGCTGACTGCATCGGCGTGGTGGCGGACGTCGGCCAGGTGGCGGGCGCGCAGTCGGGGGTTGATGCCTGTGTCGAACAGTTCGGCGGCATCGATATTTTGGTCAACAACGCCGGGATGCTCAGCCAGGCGCGCTGCACTGATATCAGCCTCGCGATGTGGGACGAGATGATGGCGGTCGATCTTCGCAGCGTATTTCTCGCTTCACAACGCGCGCTGCCATGGATGCTGGCGCAGAAATGGGGTCGCATTATCAACGTGGCGTCACAGCTCGGCATCAAGGGTGGAGCAGAGCTTTGCCACTATGCTGCCGCCAAAGCGGGTGTGATTGGCTTTACCAAATCGCTGGCGCTGGAAGTTTCCGCGCAGAATGTGCTGGTGAATGCCATTGCGCCAGGCCCGATCGAAACGCCGCTGATTGAGGGTCTGAACAGCGAGTGGAAGAAAGCCAAAGCCGCCGAACTGCCTTTAGGCCGTTTTGGCCGGGCAGAGGAGATTGCACCGGTGGCGCTGCTGCTGGCAAGTGAACCCGGCGGCAACCTGTTTGTCGGGCAGACCCTTGGGCCGAACTCCGGCGACGTGATGCCCTGAAACAAGGAGCGCAACATGTGTGGCGTATGTGGTTTATTGGATAGCGGTCCGCAGTGGAGCGATCCGCTGCAAAATACCTTGCCCCGCCGACAGCTGCGGCTGCAGCAAATGGCGATGTTAAACCATGCGCTGGCCCCTTTCCGCCTGAAGCTGACGGATTTTCACACTAGCTGGGTGCTGGCCAGCCCGACCGGGCAGCAGGTGATAGTTAACAGCCTGGAGCAAATCTGGCAGGAAGCGGAAGCGCTGTTAAAGCGTCCGCTGGATCCGCTGGATGATGACTGGCTGGATGCACTGGAACAGACGAGGTAGCAGATGCAGGATGGGCAGAAGATCCCGGTTCACGTGCTGAGTGGCTTCCTGGGCAGCGGTAAAACCACGCTGCTCAAAAGCTGGCTGGGCGGACAGGCGCTGGCAGACGTTGCGCTGCTGGTTAACGAGTTTGGTGAGGTGGGCATCGATCATCTGCTGTTGGGCGAAGTTGCGCCGGATACGGTGTTACTGCCCAGCGGATGCGTCTGCTGCCAGGTGCGGGGAGAACTGAAGCAGGCGCTGCTGGATCTGAGCGAACGGCGTGAGCGCGGACAGCTGCCGCCGTTTAAAAAGGTGATCCTTGAAACCACCGGGCTGGCCGATCCCTCGCCAATCCTCTCTACCTTGCTGCACGATCGTCAGCTGCAGTATCACTTTGCGCAGGGCGTGCTGGTGACGCTGGTCGATGCTGAGCACGGCTGGCAGCAGGCAAAAAACCAGCCGGAATGGCTGGCGCAGGTTACGGCGGCAGATAAGCTGGCGGTGAGTAAAGGCGATCGGGTGAGCACGGCGCAACGGCATCAGCTGGAAGCCTATCTTCAGCAGCTCAACCCGCTGGCCGAAATTGCTGAAACCACCACCTTTCTGCATCAGGCTGATACGCTGTTCGAAGCCGCTATCAGTGAGGGCAGCGCTCAGCAGCGTTTTCGCTGGCTGGGCAATCTGGCGGCGGAAAAGATCGGCGTTATCAGCAGCGATCCGGCCCCGGCAACGGCCGCTCTCAAGGCCGACGCTACCGCTGTCGCCCACCTCGGTAGCCATCATCCGCAAACGGAAACCTGCGTTATCACCCTGACGGAGAAGTTTAACTGGGCGGCCTTTGCGGTCTGGCTGTCGATGCTATTACACTGTCATGGCAGTGCGATACTGCGGATGAAAGGCATTTTACGGGTCCTGGAGAGCAGCACGCCGGTGGTGATCCACGGCGTTCAGCACAGCCTGCATCCGCCGGTTCATCTGACAGACTGGCCGGGCGAGCTGGAAAGCTCCCAGCTGGTATTTATTCTCCGGGGCCTTAGCGCCTCGCGGTTGCAGAGCGCCTTTCTGCGTTTTCAGCAGCCCTTTTTAATCGGTGATAAGTAATGAATTCCGCGGCCGTGGCGACCAATCAAATCACTCTGCGCGTACTGGGTACATCGGTCACCCTGCTTGAGCGCCTTCGCCTGCGCGCCGAACAGGATTTAGGCATCAAAATTGTCTACCTGTTACGCAGCGTGGAAGATGCTCAGCGCATCGCGGTAATGGAGCCTGAAAGCTACGATCTTTACGATCAGTGGTTCCACAATATCGATTTTGTCTGGCCAGCCCGCGCCATTCAGCCGCTGGAAATCAGCCGACTGAAATACTGGGATGAGATCAACGCGCTGCCGAAGCAGGGCACCTTGATCCCCGGCGGCAAGCTGGGCGACGGCAGCGTCCCGGTCAACCGTCTGTATGTGCAGCACGATGGCAGCCTTGGCGGCCAGCCGACAGAGCTGATCAGCATGCTGCCGTTGACGCACAATGCCGACAGTTTTGCGTACCATGCCGACCGGCTACCCGCCGCGTTAAGCCGCGAAGAGGAGAGCTGGGGCTGGTTACTCCATCCGGCGTTTTCGGGCCAGGCCGCATTGCAGGATGATGCGGCCATGGGCGCGCTGGATGCGGTGCTGGCCGTGCAGGGCGCCGGGCTGGGCGAATTCAGCAACGTCGGCAATCTGACGCTGGAAGAGATTGATAGCCTGACCGGCGTGCTGGCGGGATTGCAGCGCCAGGGACATTTCGCCGCCTTCTGGTCTACTCAGGATGAGGCCTGTGCGCTGATTGAGAATCAGCAGGTCGGCGTGCAAAGCCTGTGGGCTCCGACCTATTTCCGGCACCATTTCCGTCAGAGCGGCTATAAACTGGCGACGCCAAAAGAAGGTTACCGCGCCTGGTACGGCGGCATGTCTCTGTCGCGTTGCGCGACGGGGAAAATCAAGGATGCGGCCTACGCCTACCTTAACTGGTGGCAGTCGGGCTGGCCTGGCGCCATTATGGCCCGTCAGGGCTATTACATCTCCAATCCGCAACGTACGCGCGAGCATTTGTCGGAAGCGGAATGGGATTTCTGGTATGGCGGAAAACCGGCCAGTGACGTGTTGCCTGATGCCTCAGGCCAACCGCTGATCGCCAAAGGCGAAGTTCGCGATGGCGGCAGCTACGAACAGCGGATGAGCCATATTGGCGTCTGGAACTCAGTGATGGATGAACATAACTATCTGGTCAGACGCTGGCAGGACTTCCTGCGCGCCTGATGATTTTCAGCGTGACCCCTTCCACGGCAACCACCGTGACCGGGGTGCCCGCCGGGAAGTTTTCAGCCGCCTGCACACGCCAGCCGCTATCGCCAATGCGCACATGGCCAAAGCCATCGACCAGCGTTTCGTCCAGCGTCAGTTCGCGGCCAATCAGCTGAATGCCGCGCTGATTAAGCGAAGAGGGCGGCTGCTGGCGATCTTTGCCTTTCAGCCAGCGATACCACCACAGCGCCGAAAGCACCGTTAACAGCGCAAAGCTGACGCCCTGCCATTCCCATGGCAGCGGCACCAGCCACACCAGCAGGCTGACCAGCAGGGCTGCGACACCGCTCCACAGCAGGTAGCCGCTGGCACCGAGCATTTCCGCCGCCAGCAGCACGCCACCGACCGACAGCCACAGCCACCAGGGGTTCGCTAACAGCTCGGTGATCATTTCACACCCCGTTCCTTTTTGCTCTCGCCCATCAACTCGGCAATCCCCGCAATGGAACCCATCAGGCTGCTGGCTTCCAGCGGCATCATCACGATTTTGCTGCTGTTGGACGAACCAATTTTTTGCAACGCATCGGTGTACTTCTGCGCAACGAAGTAGTTGATGGCCTGAATGTCGCCGGCGGCAATCGCTTCAGAAACCATTTTGGTGGCAATCGCTTCCGCTTCCGCGCTACGTTCGCGGGCTTCAGCCTGCAGGAAGGCCGACTGGCGTTCACCTTCGGCTTTCAGAATTTGTGATTGCTTCTCACCTTCAGCCCGCAGGATCGCGGCCTGACGCACCCCTTCGGCTTCAAGAATACCGGCGCGCTTGGTACGTTCGGCTTTCATCTGCGCATTCATTGAGGCGATCAGTTCAACCGGCGGCCGCACGTCACGGATTTCAATACGGGTGATTTTAACGCCCCACGGATTGGTCGCTTCATCGACAATGCGCAGCAGGCGGGTATTAATGTTATCGCGCTGCGACAGCATCTCATCCAGATCCATTGACCCCAGTACCGTACGCATATTGGTCATGGTCAGATTGACGATCGCCAGTTCAAGATTACGCACTTCATAGGCAGCACGCGGCGCATCCACCACCTGGGTAAAACAGACCGCATCAATGGTGACGCTGGCGTTATCTTTAGAGATGATTTCCTGCGAGGGGATATCCAGCACCTGTTCCATCATGCTGATCTTGCGACCGACACGATCCATAAACGGCACCAGAAGATTCAGGCCAGGCTGCAGGGTTTTGGTATAGCGGCCAAAGCGCTCCACCGTCCACTGATAGCCCTGCGGGACAATTTTAATGCCTGACCAGACAATAATGAGGGCCAGAACAATAATGACAGGAATGACTGTAAGCATATAACCTCCGGATTGTTGTTACCTGGGCCGACTCATTCGGCCCAACCCCGTCATCATTCAGCCTGCCTGTGCCGCAGGCTGAACGGTTCCGGGAGGATCAGTACAGCAAAGAGTAGAGCTGTCTGCGGTATTTCGCCGCCAGTGCATCGCCCGTTCCCAGCGCGGCCAGGATCTCTTGCAGCATTTTGCGCGCCTGACCATTGGCCGCGCCCAAATCTTTCTTCAGGTGGGTAAACAGCAGCTCAAGCGCTTCTTCATTTCGTCCCACCTGATGCAGTTGCAGCGCCAGTTTGGTCGCCAGCTCAGCATTTTCAGGTTCCGCTTCCAGCTGTTGTTGCAGCTGTTGGATCTCCGGCGTATCGGCCGCCTGCTTCAGCAGGTCGATCTGCGCCATCAATCCCTGATAACGGGTATCTTTGTCCTGCAACGGCACGACGCTCAGCACCTGCTCAGCTTCTTCGCTGCGGTTTAAGGCAATCAGCGCTTCTGCCAGCAAGAAGCCCATTTCACTGTTCTGATTACTCAGCTGCCAGGCGTCTTTCAGCAGCGGCAGGGCATCCAGCACTTTGCCTTCATCCATTAACTGCATGCCTTCCTGCGCCTTCAGTTCTTCCGGCTTTGGCAGCACTTTTTCCAACAGCGCGCGGATCGCTTCTTCCGGCTGCGGTCCCTGGAAGCCATCAACCGGCTGGCCATTCTGGAACAGATAAACGGTCGGAATAGAGCGCAGACCAAACTGTTGCGCGACTGCCGGTTCGGCGTCGCAATCCAGCTCGGCGAGGATAAACTGACCGGCATACTCCTGCGCAAGGCGCTCCAGCACCGGTGACAGCTCCTGGCAATGCTGGCTGCGGGCAGACCAGAAGTAAAACAGTACCGGCACCTGCATCGACTGCTCTAGCGTCTGTTGCAGGTTGGTTTCGTTAATCGTAACAATTGCAGCTTGTTGTGACATGAATTTGTCTCTTTATCCGGGTTTCTTACTTTATTGGGGCGCAGCGCGGTGCTTCAAGGCTTATCGTCGCGATCCGGCTATTTCCCGCGCAAAATGCGATCCAGCATCCAGCCGGGCAGTAAACGGCGCAACAGGCTCATGCCATGGGCGACAACCGTCACCGGGTAGCGCAGGCGCGGATGCTTACTCTCTAAAGCATGGCGCAACTTCGGCAAAATTGCTTCGGGTGGCAGCGTGAAACGGGCAGCAATCCCAGGGTTCCTCACCGGTTTGTCTGACTGCCCCTGGCTGACATTATCGGTAAAGCGGGTTTTAATCGGACCCGGTTCAATCAGACTGACGCGAATGCCGCTGCCGTGCAGCTCCATCCGCAGCGCATCGGACCAGGCTTCCAGCGCATATTTACTGGCGGCATAGGTGCCGCGACCGGGTGTGGAAATCAGCCCTAAAACCGAACTGGTATTCACAATCCGCGCCTGGCCACTGGCGCGCAATGCCGGCAAAAGTAGGGTGGTCAGCTGGTGGGTGCCAAACAGATTGGTGGCGAACTGCTGTTCCATCTGCTGACGGGAAATCGACTCCAGCGGGCCATACACGCCGTAGCCGCCGTTATTAAACAGGCCGAACACGCGCCCTTCGCTGAGGGTGAGGATTTCTGCGGCGGCGCGCTCAACGCTCTCGCTGTCGTTCAGATCGAGTTGAATGCCGGTAAACCCCAGTTCATTCATCCGCGCCACGTCTGCCGGCTTACGACAGGCCGCATAAATGTGATAGCCACGACGCAGTAAATCGTTGGCGGCGACCAGGCCAATCCCGCTGGAACAGCCGGTTATTACTATGATTTTTTGCATAACTTAATACATCCTTGATTAATATGAAAAATTATTACTAATTAATGATTTAACCAATTTATGTATGCCTTCAGTATCTATGAGTTGACACTCTCTGCCGCCATTTTGTCGCCATTTAATCCGCAGTAACATCAATCATGGCCAGCGGATTTTTCGTCGTTGCGTCTTCTAAGTGATCGGGCGAAAAGTGAGCGTAAATCATCGTCATTTTGATGTCTGTGTGGCCAAGAATTTGTCTCAGCACCAGAATATTTCCGCTGTTCATCATGAAGTGGCTAGCAAACGTATGACGCAAAACATGCGTTTTCTGACCATGAGGCAGTTCAATATTAGCCATCTTAAGGACGGTATTGAACCGCTTGGTCACATCTTTAAAAAGCGCTCCCTGCTTTTTATTGATCTCGCCAAACAGCTCTTTAGTGATTGGTACGGATCGATTCTTACCGCTTTTGGTATAAGCGAAATTGATTTTGTAGGGGATGACCTGAGAACCTCTTAGGTTCAAAGCTTCACCCCATCTGCAGCCAGTGCTCAGACAAATCTTCACGATAGTCGTCAAATCGGCATTGTCATATGCCTCACAAGCCTTGAGCAGCGCGTTCACCTCGGCAATGTTCAGGAATGATAGCTCTTTTTCTTTAATCCTGAATGGCGGAACGTTCTCGATAGGATTGGGGTATTTAATATGGCCAAGTTTTTTTAACGTGTTGTATACGGAAGTGAGGTATGTGCATTCGATATTTATTGTAGATAGCGCGGCCGGTAATCTAAACCGGTTACGTTTTTTGCTAAAGACCTCACCGCTAATTCTCTTTCTTCGATATTCTGATATGTCGAAAGGGGTAAGGTCAGCAGCGATGGGATCGCCAAGAGCTTCACAAGTTCTGTTTAAATTTTGAAAGCGTAATTTCTTGTTTTTGCCGTCAGCTAGTGTGACGCCATGCAGTTCCCACCACAGTTGGATCAGTTCACTTAAGAGGCGGGTATCATCTTTCTCGCCAAGCCAGGGCTTAGCGTCAGTCTCAGACATAGTGTGCTTTTCGAACGCAACAGCCTCGCCTTTCGTTGAGAACTGCTTTCTAACCCTGCGTCCAGAACGTCCGGCAGGGTAGCATTCACACAGCCACTTACCGCTATCAAGCTTTCTAACAGACACTTGATAACCTAAGAATAAAGGGTAGTCATGATAACCTTACCAATCGGTTTGATATCATCGATGTTGCACTCAAAGGAAATTTCATCGTCACTAACTCTTAATTTTTTATTAGGCAAGCGTGAGAGTTTTCTCAGGCTGTTTGTACCTTCGATTTCAACCAGCCAAAGGCCATCAGTAATATCGTTGAATTTACTCTCTAAAATGTATCTTGCCTGATGTTCGATAAGTTGAACCGGTTCTTTGATATCACTTCTTAAGAATGACGTATCGAACAATGAAAATTTTGCATCTTCAATAAGCCCATTTACTATTTTGATATTATTGACACTAATTAGATCTGATTCTTGAGGGGTGAACATCGGTCCTTTACCAGTCATTAACCAGGATAAGGAGGCTTTAGTTTCAGCGGCGCACACGATAATCCAGTCGTATGGAAATGTATCCCTCATCCAACGGTTTCCCATGCCTCCCTTTGAGACCCCCATGTGATCGGCTAGCTGTTGTCTTTTACCGAACCCATAAGCCTCGCAAATCCTCTCAATTGCCTCTTTACCACCTTCTGTTGGCGTCAGCTGTATCCCATCTGCGAACGTTTTTATTGACATTTGATTAATGTGATCCTATTGTCTTTCGTATCCCAGGTGCGAACTGGGTGATACGCGATGTTAACTACATGCGACCTAACAGGAGAATATGCCCGATGGCGACCTTGATTTCAATTTATATCCCAAAAGCGAAACTTACCACCAAAGAGTTCGCAGAACTGCACGGTATGAAGCCTCGTACCGTTCGCTCTTGGTGTGAGAAGGGGATCCTTTCTCAGGACAAGAAGTCCCATAAGAACAGCAGAAACACTATCCATTACCTCAAATACATTGAGCGCCAAACCCGTCAGGCACTGGGACATAATCGTTTCCAGATCATCGTGGGCCGTGAACCATCCTGTACCCAATAGGGAACTTTTGAAATGTTTGATTTTCAGGTTTCCAAACACCCGCATTTTGACGATGCGTGCCGGGCGTTCGCGCAGCGTCATAACCTGGCAGATGTAGCGGTTGAAGCCACCATGAACGTGCAGATGTTGCGTAACAAACTCAACCCCGATCAAAAGCACCAACTGACCTGTGCGGATCTTATGCGGCTGACAGATGTTACTGAGGATGCAAGCCTGCTTGATGCGCTATTGGCTCAGATGCACTGTCTGCCATCTGTCCCGGTTAATGAAATGACGGCAGACAAGCTGGATATCTACGCACTGAAAGCCACGGCGGAGGTTGGCCAGCTAGCAGCATATGCAGTGTCAGGTGGTCGAATGACAGCTGGAGGTAGAAGTGCGCTTGTGACCAGCATTAATGCCGGCGTCCGTTATCTATCATTGGCAGCTCTTGCAGTGCAAGCGCGTATTCACAGTAACCCCACGTTGTCATCCACCGTAGACGCGGTAAGTGGTATCACTGCTTCTATCGGTCTGAGTTGAGGGAACTATGGCTTTTTCTGTAGCACCTCTTTTGAAGCGTCAGAATCCCTCTCCATCTTACGGAAATGGCTGGATCATGGGTGAGAAGGGCAGGCGCTGGCATCCGTCAATTTCACAGGCGGAATTACTGGCAGGTTTAACTACCACAGGGAGTAAGAGCAAATGGCTATCAATGCTGAACAAGCTATTGTCCCAATGACGGCCGGGGAACGCGTCAAAGGCCTGAGCCACATTGCAAATCTTCGTACAAAAGTTTTCGGTGAAAGCTGCGGTGACGAGCTTAAGCGGTTCATGTTTGATATGCGCGATAAGCGCGATGTGTATTTTGAAAAGAATAAGCGTGCGCTGGCCGCAATATTCTTTCTGGCAAACCTTAAGTCAGAGCGTCATGAATGTGACTTTGATGAGCTGACGAGTGATGAAAAGTACGCGCTGATAGGTGCAATGAACCATTTTCGTGCAGTCGTGAGTTTATTTCCTAAGAAGCTTTCACTACCTAATTAAGTAACCAACCGAAATTAAAGGCGTAAACCCGCCGGGCATTCTTTTGCCTTAAATCTGGAGAGAGTTAATGAGAAACATTGAAACGAAAGTAATGAAAACCACCCCTGAAGCGATCGAGTCATTGCTGAATGCTGCACGTATGGATGAGCGCCGCAATCGTGCCGCCGTCTTTTCATCCCGCCTTAATTTCCTTGCGGAAAAAATTGCCAGTGGTGCGGCGAATTCTATTGAAGCCGCTGAACTGATTCGCGAAGAAGCTGAAGAGATTCAGAAACAGGCGCAGGAGCTGCACTAATGGCTGATTCAATGGATTTAGCGCAGCAGCGCGAGGCTGAGAATCTGGCCCGCAGTCTGGCAAACGTGATCAATCGCCCTGTGAAGATTAGCGCGTTCTTCTGTGAAGAATGCGAAGCACCGATCCCCGAAGAACGCCGCAAGGCACTAACTGGCGTGACGCTGTGTGTGACCTGTAAACAAGTTGAGGAGCTACACGCTTCTCATTTCAGAGGGGCGTCTGTATGAACACCGTGTTGAAGTGGGCTGGCAGTAAGTCACGCATCATGGCTGAGATTAATAAACACTTGCCGGCGGGTGATCGCCTCGTTGAACCTTTCGCGGGTTCATGTGCTGTGATGATGAACACTGATTATTCGGCGTATCTGGTGGCGGACGTTAATCCAGACCTGACTAACCTTTATCGTCAGATTAAAGATAACTCTCAGCAGTTCATTATTTTGGCATTCCGGGCATTTGCGGAAAATCGCACGCAGGAAAGTTATTACTCAATCCGCGAAGCATTTAATCATCATCTTGGGTTGCCATTGCTGGAACGCGCGGCCTATTTCCTTTATCTGAACCGCAATGGCTATCGCGGCATGTGTCGCTATAACCAGAAGGGCAATTTCAATATCCCCTTTGGTAATTACACAGAGCCGTATTTTCCGCTGGAAGAAATCAAAGCCTTTGCAGAAAAAGCAAAACGGGCAACGTTCATTTGTGCTGATTTTACTGAAACGCTGAACATGCTTAAAGCTGGCGATGTGGTTTATTGCGATCCTCCTTACGATGACACTTTTGGGGATTATCACAGCGGAGGCTTTGGAAAAGATAAACAGTATGAGCTGGCATCTGTCCTGAGTGATGTGGCTACCCGCCATCCGGTCATCGCTTCCAACAGCCACACCCGCCTGGTTAAAAGCCTCTATCGCCAGTTTGACCTTCATCAGATTACCGCCCCGCGCAGCATTGGCGTAGCCGCTGGTAAAGGTAAGAGCGCTGAAGAACTTATCTGTGTCAGCCGTCCGATAGGGACGCAGGTTAAACATGCCAACCCGGCTGTATTCCCCGGCATGGAAAAAGGTGCTTTAGCATGACCGCCTATTACAACGAATTTGACCCTTTTGCAGCGCAGTGGCTGCGTAACCTCATTGAAGCGGGCCTGATTGCGCCCGGCATTGTAGATGACAGGAGTATTAATGATGTCACAGCAGCAGACCTTAACGGATTCACGCAGTGTCACTTCTTTGCCGGGATCGGTGGCTGGAGTCTCGCACTGCGCCTCGCCGGTGTGCCGGACACTTACCCATTGTGGACAGGTTCCCCCCCATGCCAGCCGTTCAGCGTTGCTGGAAAGCAACTCGGACAGCTCGATGACAGACACCTCGCGCCAACTTTTATGCAGCTCGTTGACCAGTGCCAGCCTGCAATCCTCTTTGGCGAGCAGGTTGCGGCAGCGATTGGAAAACACTGGCTCGATGATTTATTCGCTGAGCTGGAAAGACAAGGTTACGCCTGCGGGGCGTCCGTACTGCCAGCGGCAAGCGTCGGTGCCCCGCACAAAAGAGATCGACTGTTCTTTGGCGCTGTCCGCATCTTGGCCCACTCCGACACACAGCAACGTGAAAGCAGCGATCCGCGACCCGGAGAAAATAAAGAGCCGCAAGGAAAAGGGAAGTCAGCAGAATTTGCAGGACCTGGCGCAGCTGGCGAGTTGGACGACGGCCAGCCATTCGGACGGCAAGCGGGGAGGTACTGGGATAACTCCGGGGATGACGGGAAGCAGCCTGCCGCAGCAGGTGAAAATTGCAGCGTGGCCGACACCGACAACACGCGACTACAAGGACGGGAAAGAATGCCTGAACGTGCCGATCAACAGCTTGCTGGGGCGGGCTGTGTGGATGGCATCCTGGAATACACCAACGACAAATCGTTATGCGCAGCCGGACACGGAACGCGGGATAAGATCATTAGCCGGGCAGGCAAAGCATCTACCCCGGCCAGTCCGCATAACAGCTTCTGGTCAGGTGCTGACTGGCTCGGCTGCCGGGATGGAAAATTCCGGCCAGTTGAATCCGGCTCATTCCCGCTGGCTTATGGGGTTCCCGCCAGAGTGGGACGCCTGCGCGGTTATGGAAACGCGATAGTACCGCAGGCTGCTGCAGAGTTTATTAAGGCTTTTACTGCGGCCTGTGGTGAACACAATCATGAATGAGAATTACGCTTACCCGTGGAACGCGCCACGGGAAGCTATAGCCAGTCCCTATCTTACCTATGAGGAAATCCAACGCCGTGATCAGCTGATCGCGGCTGTTTCGCATGCGCGGGAGTTACTGGAAGCCCAGCCCGCCCTTGTCCGTATTGATGTTAACCGCCGTTTGTCCGAACTGGAGAAAGAGCATGGTGTTCTGCGGGCCAATGCCTACTTAACGAAAACCTTCGTAGAGCGGACATTGCCACGCCTTGAACTGGTAAACGCGCAGTATCGCCTGGGTGAAATGAACCAGGGCACATTTACGGCGCTCACTGAGAATGCTGGAGATAACAGCCGGGCTGCTACTGCTGCCGGCACATTATGGGAACTGATGAGAAGGTTTAACCGCTTGCCGGAAATGGCCCGTACGGATGTTGATCTGCTGGCTGGCGATGTTGCCAGTTTTCTTCTCGCTGAACTGGTGCAGGCACATGGCCAGGGCAGCGACGAATCAGATTATAAGTACACTCACCGCATCTACATGATAGCGGCCACCATTACGCGGGAGCTGAAGCAGACCCCGCCGCTTTGGGAGAAAGTAACCTCTCGCCTGTTTGATCCCGAAGAAGTGACGCCGGCCATTATGCGTATGCAGACGGAAAAATGGTGGAAAGGCCGCTTGCGCCGTATAGCTGCTTCATGGCGCGAACATCTTCAGATCGCCCTTGCTAACGTCAGCAAAAAACACACCCCTTACGCCAGCAGCATGACGGTTATCGAATGGCGTGAGCAGAAGCGTCGCACCCGCGAATTTTTAAAGGGACTGGATTTGGAAAACGAGGAAACCGGGGAGCGCATAAGCCTGATCGAAAAATTCGACGGCAGCGTGGCAAATCCGTCTATTCGCCGTGGTGAGCTGATGAACCGCATTAGCGGCTTTGAAAAAATCTGTAATGAGATGGGTTACGTAGGCGAGTTTTATACTGTGACCGCCCCATCCCGCTATCACGCAACAATCAAAACCGGTCACCGTAACCGCAAATGGAACGGAGCCAGCCCCGCTGATACGCAACGGTATCTCTGTAACGTCTGGCAGAAAGTACGCGCGAAACTTCATCGTGAAGACATTCGCATTTTTGGCATCCGTGTTGCTGAGCCTCACCATGACGCAACGCCGCACTGGCACATGCTGATGTTCATGCTTCCTGAGAATGTTGAAAGGGTCGGCCAGATTCTGCGTGATTACGCTTATCAGGAAGACAGCAGCGAGCTTGCCACTGACAAAGCCAGAAAGGCACGATTCCATGCTGAGGCCATCGATCCGGATAAAGGCAGCGCTACCGGTTATATAGCTAAGTATATTTCCAAGAATATCGACGGTTACGCTCTTGATGGCGAACTGGATGACGAAAGCGGTAAAGAGCTTAAAGATACTGCGCCTGCCGTTTCGGCCTGGGCTGCACGTTGGCATATCCGCCAGTTTCAGTTTATTGGTGGCGCGCCAGTGACGGTGTTTCGTGAGCTTCGCAAAATGGCAGATAGCGAAACTGCACACGGGTTGAGTGTTGAGTTTGGTACGGTCCATGATGCGGCTGACGGCGGAAAATGGGCAGAGTATGTAAATGCTCAGGGTGGCCCGTTTGTTAAGCGTGAAGATTTGGTGGCGCGTAACTGGTATCAAACAAGCCAGGACACTAACGAGTACGGAGAAGAAATCACGCGCATTCAAGGGGTCTATGCTCCTTCAGTCGGCGACGACACGCCTATTTTAACCCGCCTTACCAAGTGGAAAATTGTTTCAAAAATCGCCGTTGATTTGGGGGTTGACCTTAAGGGTGCGAATGCGCCCTCTCGGAGTTCTGTCAATAACTGTACGGGGAGATCGGGATCTGAGGATCTGACGAAACCGGAAATTATGCCTGATTTGGACTTTGGAAGTATGAGCAGAAAGGAACGGCGCAAGCAGTTGACCAGAATACGTTCCGAACAGCCTCAAAAGTCAGCCAAAGTGTTCAAGCGATCGGATAAGAAAGAGTCCGCCTGCATTCGTGTGATTGAACAAGTGCGTGATCTCAGTGGCGAAGTTATCAGCCGCGGACTTGCATCACGTTTGGTTGATGGAACTGAAACGCGTATTGGCGGGATGTGGTTCAGCAGTACTGCACAAGGTGAGCTGTTACGGCCCCGCAAGAGAACTAGGGCAAAAGAGTTACTTACCAGATTTCATCTACTTGCGGAGAAGCAGAGAGGTAAACCTATGTAATCAAAAAGGCTCAGGTTAATCCTAGTAAAGGGTAAAAATCGTTTCACATTTGATGAGACTTTATATACTGTACATGCATACAGTATTTGCTTTGGGGAGGGAGAATGAAAGATTTTTACATGGAGTCTATTCGGCTGCAGCGCATTGATTTGATTACACGTTCATTGGTCAACGATCTCTACAATGATGACGACAAAGAAATTGCTATGGTCTGGGTAGCTGAGATGTTCACTGGGATTGTGGATGAGATTCGAGACCAGAAGAACGGCGTAAGAAAGAAGGTAGGAGAGGGCTAGAATTCAGATGTTAAACCGTAACGGCAGCTTTGAAAAAGATGGTGACGTATGGCCAAGCGCGACGACAATTATCAGATAATCTATCGCGGTGACTCACTCACAAAATACGTTCCTGGCGGATGGGTTTTCTTCCAACGCCCAAAGAAGAACGGGGGAGGTTACTGGTTAGGTAAGACTATTGATGGCGCTTTCATGTTCGAGTTACCAGAGCCTGTTTCACTTTCACGAGGTCTTTTATATCTTCAACAGCTATCTTCAGACGTGACGGAAAATCTGCCAGCTGACGATGACTTTTCCTTGTTATAGCTGATGCTTGGGCAGTGCATGCCTATGCTGCATGAGATCGCATGATCCCGCGAGGATCGTTTTACCTGAAGCCCGCCAGCAATGGCGGGCTTTTGCGTAGGTCATGCAGTGCATGAAAACCACTTCATAAAGCGGGCAGGCGTGGCGGGGGTACGAGCGCGCGCAGTGACTTCCATACACCCAAAATGTAGAGTATTATTAAAGAAAAATTAAGGATAATCCGATGTTAAAGTATTGGGTTTCATGGGGGTGCTTGTTTGTATTGCTCATGACTATCATTGGTTCAGTTCCATTTTCTCCTATGGAGAAATGGTGGTTTACTGCCAATTTCATGTCAAATGTTGGCATCATCAAAGCATTATTATCAGTGTTTATTTTGTGTCTTGTGGCATACCTACTTCTAGTAGGAGCCGCGCACAAGCGTTATTCTTTCAAAGTTGAACAGTTAAGCTTTGGTGGTATTAATGTTCTATTTGATAATTCCGACATTTTGTTCAAGAAATCAATAAAGAATTATTTTGATACGAAGCGCACCGTTTTTAAAATTAATCCAAATTATGATGCCTTTGATGAAGTGTTGAACTCTTATTTCGAATGTTATAACTTCATTAGAAGTGAAATGAAAATACTTAATATCAAGAGAAAAAGAGATAAAGATCTTTACTTGATTTCCAATGAAGCCCTTAAAACGCTCAATGATTTTTTGACACAACATCAAAATAATTACAGGCGGTGGCATAAATTTATATCTGAAAAGGATTGTGTGCAAACGCAAGATCAAGATTCAGAAGGTAAGATTATCTCCTTATCCTACCATTTGACCCCTATCGGCACAATTCAAACACATTATTACCATTTTGCTAAGATTGTTGAGGGTTTTATGGATGTGAATGATTTTTTCAAAAAATCTTTTGCTATTAAATTTGAAATAGAAATTGAAAAATGGGAGTAGTGATGCACAAGACTTTTCTAAGTTATCATCATGCGAATGAGCAAGACCTCAAAGATGATCTTATTGAGAAATTTGGGGGGGAGTCATTTATAGATAAATCTGTTAGTGATGGGGATATAAGTACAACTATCAGTGAAGAAAGTATCATGAGAAAAATCCGTGAGGAATACCTTGAAGATTCTACTGTTACTGTGGTTTTGATTGGTAGGGAAACAAAGCAAAGAAAATTTGTTAACTCAGAAATACAAGCTTCCTTATGGGGTGATGGTTATAATGGGCTAGTGGGAGTCATTCGAGATGATCTTTACGATAGCATCTTTTCTCCTGCCACATGCTCTGATACGAGTTGTGGGTGCTCAATGGGTCTGAGAACTCCAGGTGTCGGTTATGATTTATATCTTCCATACCTTGTTAAGAAAAATCATGTTTATGAAAAAACAGTGCCACATTATAATGATAGTGATGTCTTTTGCTCTTTGGTGAGGTTTTCACAATTTGTAGTTAATCCTGAATATTTTATAGATCAGGCATTCGACAAAAGAAAAGCTATGGTTCCTGCTGCAAAAAGAAATTCCGCAGAAGTTCCAGCAATTAGAAGTAATTCACTGTTTGGATTTTGAATGAGTAAAGGAACTCCATTGAAATGGGGTTCCTTTTTCATAGTCTAAATATCATTTACTCTAATGAGTACAGTGTAAAATTGATTACGTCATCACCAATCCAATGATTAAGTTCTTCTAACCGTTTCTGTATGGGAATTAGTTCGTTCCTTACAAACACCCGACTAGCCTTCTCAACATCACCAAATCCCCCAACATTACTTGGCATGATTCCCATCATCTGAGGCGGTACTCGGTGCGCGGCCATCATGTCATCGCGGCTAACGTTCTTGATGCTAAGGAATTCATCCTTTGCCGCCACCTCTGACAGCGGGATGATCTGAATGCCGTCCTTCTTACCGTTCGGCGAATACATAAACAGGTTACGGAAGTTGCCCGGCCCCTTGGCTCCTTTCATTGCGGTGCGGATATTGTTCACGTCCTCCTGGCTCTGCGCCGGGTCTGTCATATACATGATAAAGCCCGCGTGGCTGCCATTCATGTAGTACTTGCGGCGGAACAGGGTGGCCGACTCATTCAGGAGCGTGGACGGAATGGCTGACAGGTACTCCGGCAGACCATAAACCTCCTGGTTCAGATCCGGTTCCATCAGGTGAAAAATGCTGCCTTTGGTGAATTCATACGGCTGCGATGTCAGGCCGTACTGCACAAACCAGTAGGTGTCTAAGTCGGTGCCTCGCCGGGTGAACTTTGCCAGTGCAGGCTCCAGCGACAGCACGCCGCCCAAACGGTTAGTGCGCTTTTCCAGATAGGCATTACCAAACACCAGATAGTCCTGAACAAAGCGGCTGAACGCCTGCTGGCTCAGGAGCGGGTGCGGGATAAAGGTACTGGTCAGGATGTTGCGCTTAACTGAAATCGGCGAGCTGTGGTGAACGGCCGCGCGAAACGTACGCGCCAGCCCGTCAAAGCTCACTGGCGGCTCATACCACTTATCCATCACTACGCATTCGACGTAATCCAGCAGTTCCCGCCGGTCCAGCACCGGCACCGGATCGCCAAAGGTGAACGCCTCCGCGTGCGGCTGTTGCGGTGCGCTGGCCTGAACGGTTCGGGTAATGGCCTGCTGGCCGCTGCGGTTCCTGCGTTTGCTCATTAAAAAATCTCCACGATGTTGCTGGTGTGTGCGGCTTCACCCTGAAGCGGCTCATTGGAAAGGGCGTGCATGGTTGCCCAGGCTAAATCGGCGTGGCTGGCTTCTTCGCTGCGGCTGGCTTCATAGGTCGGACGGTTGCCGCTGGCGGTAGTGGCCCGGCGAATAGCCATGAATGACTGCGCGATGTCGGTGTGGCCCGCGTCGAACTCCAAGCGGCGGTGGCTGATGATGTCGTATGCCTTAAGCACCAGGGCGTTTTTCACGTTCGGGTTATACACAAACTCTTTTACCGCCGGGAAGAACATCTTCACGTTCTCATAGACGCCATGCCCCACGCCGGTGGAATCAATGCCGATATAGGTCACGTTGTACTGGCGGGTAAGCTCTTTGATGGCATCGGCCTGCGCGCGAAAGTCCATGCCGCGCCACTGGTGGCGCTCCAGAATGCGGAACTTGCCGCCCGGAACGGAAGGGGGCGCAATCACCACGCACCCGGCGCTGTCGCCGTGCTGCGTACCTTTGGCCGGGTCGTATCCGATCCAGACTTCACGCCAGCCGAACGGACGCAGCGCCAGCGCCTCAAAGTCCTGCCAGACTTCCCAGCTGTCCACCATGCAAGCCTGCAAATCGGCCAGCGGGAACACGGACGCGAGGTCGTCGATAAACTCACACATCAGCAGGTTCTGATATTCCGGCGGGCTGTACTCCAGGCGCAGCTGGTCGATATCAAACAGGTTACAGCCGCCGCGCACCGCATCCTCAACGGTGACAATCTGGCGGAACTGGCCGTCATCGCAGAACTTACCCGGCGAAAGAAAGCCGTGCGTCAGGTCGATGTCCACGCGATCCGTTTTGGCGCGGCCCCGGTTGAACAGGGCACCGGACCAGAACGGGTAAGCGCTGTGCGTCAGGCTGGACGGGGTGGAGAAATAGGTCTGCCGCCACTTTTTGTGCAGCGCCATACCGGATGCCACCTTGCGCAGCTCCTGGAATCTCGGGATCCAGAAGTATTCATCCAGATAGAGGTTTCCGTGATAGCTCTGCGCGGTACGGGCGTTGGTGCCAAGGAAGTACAGGCACGCGCCGTTACTGAGCGTCATCGGGTCGCCCTTCAGATCCACGTCCACCTCACGGGCAAACTCAATGATGTACTGCTTAAAAACGTGCGCCTGCGCCTTACTGGCTGACAGGAAAATCTGGTTACGGCCGGTGGTTAGCGCATCAATCAGCGCTTCACGGGCAAAGTAGAAGGTTGCGCCAATCTGACGGGACTTCAGAACGTTGCGGATACGGTGCCTGTTGCCCGCTTCCCACCAGTTGCGCTGATAACCGAACATCGAACCGTGGAAAACCTCCTGCAGCTTTTCAATCTGTTCGTCGCTGAAGACGTTTTTCTCAGGCGGCTTACGCGGGCCGCTGTTACGGTTGGCCACCTTCGGGTTCAGATCCGACTCATTCCCGCCGTTGCTGAACTTATCGATGCGGGCGTGGCGCTCGGACTGGCGCGCCAGCAGGTCAATCTCCTTGAAATCCTTCCCTTCTTTCTGCTCCTTCATAATCAGCTGGCAGTAACGTGCTGCGGTGGTCAGCTGCATCTGATCAAGCGGGCCGTAGTCGCCCCACTTGTCGCGCTTCTTCCAGCTGTGAACGGTTGCGGGTTTCTCTCCCAGCATTTCAGCAATGCGGGCGATGCGGTATCCCTGAAAGTACAGGATAAGAGCCTGTCTGCGGGGATCGAGGTCTGCGGGCGTCAGTGTCGTATTCATTGCCCCAAAATACGGCCCTGACGCCGCCTTTTCTGCCGCATCTGATTGTGTGGTTCCCCCCACAATGCCAGCCCGTTGTTTCAGACCCCCCATCACCGCAAACATAAGGCCTCACAGAGTTATTTCTCAACGGAGCCTGGCTCATGACGGTAAAAGCAAAACGTTTTCGTATCGGGGTGGAAGGTGCCACCACGGACGGACGCGAAATCACGCGCGAATGGCTGGTACAGATGGCCGCCGCGTATAACCCGGAGTTGTACACGGCCACTATCAACCTTGAGCACATCAAGTCTTACTCCCCGGACAGCACGTTTAACCGCTACGGCAAAGTGACGGCGCTGGCGGCTGAAGAAATCAAGGATGGGCCGCTGGTCGGAAAGATGGCGCTGTATGCGGATATCGAACCGACTGACGGTCTGGTGGCGCTGGTTAAGCTTGGCCAGAAGCTGTTCACCTCAATGGAAATCAGCCCGAAATTTGCCGACACCGGCAAGGCGTATCTGATTGGCCTGGCAGCCACTGACGATCCGGCCAGCCTGGGAACGGAAATCCTGTCGTTCAGCGCAACGGCCACGCGTAATCCGCTGGCAAACCGCAAGCAGTCACCTGAAAACCTGTTTTCCGCCGCCGAAGAAGCGGTTATCGAACTGACGGAAGCCCAGGACGACAAGCCGTCCCTGTTCACCCGCGTTACCGCGCTGTTCAGCAAGAAAGAGCAGTCCGACGATGCGCGCTTTTCTGACGTGCATAAGGCGGTGGAGCTGGTTGCCACCGAGCAGCAGAGCCTGAGCAGTCGCACGGATGAAGCGCTGAGCGGGCAGGCCGGACGGCTGAGCCAGCTGGAAACGGAGCTGCAAACGCAGCAGACCGCTTTCTCTGAGCAGGTGGCCGCATTTAACGAACTTCAGGCGCAGCTGAGCCGTCAGGACAGCCGCACCGATTATCGCCAGCGCGCGCCGGGCGGTGACGTACCGGCTGGCGGCCTGACCAATTGCTGATGGAGCAACAAACCCGATGAAACAGAAAACCCGCTTTGCCTTTAACGCCTACCTGATGCAGCTGGCCCGCCTGAACGGCGTGGAGGTCGTTGACCTGTCGAGCAAATTCAACGTGGAGGCGTCTGTGGCGCAGACGCTGGAAGACCAGATCCAGCAGTCGGCCGCATTTCTCACCAACATCAACGTGATCGGCGTGGCCGAGCAGTCCGGCGAGCTGCTGGGGCTTGGCGTGGGCAGCACCATTGCTGGTACCACCGACACCACCGCGAAAGACCGTGAGCCAACCGATCCAACGGTAATGGCGGGCGTCGAGTACAAGTGTGAGCAGACCAATTTCGATACGGCGCTGACCTACGCGAAGCTGGACATGTGGGCCAAGTTCCAGGACTTCCAGGTGCGTATCCGTGACGCGATCATCAAGCGTCAGTCGCTGGACCGCATCATGATCGGCTTTAACGGCGTGAAGCGCGTCAAAACCTCCAACCGCGCAGAGAATCAGCTGCTGCAGGACGTGAACAAGGGCTGGCTGCAGAAGGTGCGTGAGGATGCGCCGGATAACGTGCTGGGCAGCACCACGGCAGAAGACGGCACTACTACTGCCGCACCGGTGAAGGTGGGCAAAGGTGGCGCTTACGCCAACCTGGACGCGCTGGTGATGGATGCGGTCAATGAGCTTATCGATCCGATTTTCCAGGACGATGACGAGCTGGTTGTTATCTGTGGCCGTGAGCTGCTGTCTGACAAGTACTTCCCGCTGGTCAACAGCGATCAGGCCAATACGGAAAAGCTGGCTGCTGACCTGATTATCAGCCAGAAACGCATGGGTGGCCTTCAGGCAGTCCGCGCGCCGTACTTCCCGGCCAATGCGGTGCTGATCACCCGCCTGGATAACCTGTCCATCTACTGGCAGGAAGACACCCGCCGCCGTTCGGTTATCGACAATCCGAAACGTGACCGCATCGAAAACTTTGAGTCGGTCAACGAAGCCTACGTTGTTGAGGATTACCGCTGCGCCGCGCTGGTAGAAAACATCACCATCGGGGACTTCTCAGCCGTGGCACCGGAAGCAGGGGAGTAACCCATGAGCCTGAGTCCCGCACGGCAACACCGCCAGCGCATTCAGGCCGAACAGGCCGCCCGTCAGGGCGGCAGCGTTCGCCATGAAAAAGGCTATGACCTGATGCTGATGCAGCTGGGTGAAGACCGCCGCCGCCTGAAGGGCATCCAGTCCACGGTTAAGAAAGCGGAAATCAAGCTGGAAGTACTTCCCAAATATGCCGCCTGGGCGGAGGGCGTGCTGGCCGCTGACGGTACGCGTCAGGATGACGTGCTGATGTACGTGATGCTGTGGCGTATCGATGCCGGGGAATATGCCGGTGCGCTTGCTATTGGCCGCCACGCACTGAAACACGGCTGGGTTATGCCTACCGGCTTTAACCGGAACGTGCAGACGCTGCTGACGGAAGAAATGGCCGATGCCGCCAAAGCCGCCCTTCTGGCCGAAATCCCGTTTGATGCTGAGCTGCTGATGCAGACGCTGGACATGATCGATGGCCTGGATATGCCTGACCAGTCACGCGCCCGCCTGCACAAGTCGCTTGGCTACGTGCTGCGCGAAAGCCAGCCCGTTTCGGCCCTGAATCACCTGAAACGCGCCATGCAGCTTGACGACAAATGCGGCGTGAAAAAAGACACAGAGCAGTTGGAGCGGAAACTCCGCAACGCCAGCTGATAACCGGACGTGCCAACGCGCGGGGCGGCACGGGGTGGCGACAGGCATTGCCGCATCAAAACCCCGTCCACCGCCCGACTAATTCAGGAGTACCACGGCAATGACAATGCAGTTTGTTGCGCCAGAAAAGGCGTCGGATACGCCGGAAATTATCCTCAACAACTCTTTCTGGCCGGATATCGATCTGGCGGGCTTTCGCGCGGCGATGCGCGTCGACGGCACGGTTACCCCGGCCCGCCTGCGTCAGGTCGTTCTGACTGCGATGTCAGAGGTGAATGCGGAGCTTTATGGCTACCGCGAACGGCAGGAAATCAGGGGTTTCAACAGCCTTGCGGACGTGCCGTCAGAAAAGCTGGCCGGGGAAAGCCAGCGCCTGCATCACTACCGAAATGCGGTCTGGTGCTGGGCGCGGGCGGTGCTGAACGAGCGTTATCAGGACTTTGACGCCACGGCAGCCGCCGCAAAACGGGGGGAGGTGCTGGACGATGCCAGTGGTGACCTGTGGCGCGATGCGCGCTGGGCGATCAGCCGGGTGCAGGATATGCCGCACAACATTGTGGAACTGATCTGATGAAAGTGCGTGCGCTGCAGTATGACACGGTGGACGCACTTTGCTGGCGTCACTACGGGCGCACGCAGGGCGTGACGGAGCAGGTGCTGCAGGCGAATCCGGGACTGGCCGAACATGGCCCGATTTTACCTCACGGCCTTGAGGTTGAGCTGCCGGACTCTGCGCCTGCTGCCACCTCTCAGACCGTTCAGCTTTGGGACTGAATCATGGCGGAGAAAATCAGCACCGTTATCACCTGGTGCATTGCAATTCTGATGGCGTGGCTGGGCGATCTGTCGCTCAAGGATATTTCAACGGTGGCCGGATTGCTGGTCGGGATCCTGATGGCGTTCATCAGCTGGTACTACAAACGCAAGACCTACCAGCTGCTGGCCAGCGGGCGTATCAGTCGGGAGGACTATGAATCTGCAACTCGTTAAGCGTTGCGCCGTGGGTGTGGTGCTGACAATTGCCGCCACGCTGCCCGGCTTCCAGCAGCTGCACACCTCGGTTGAGGGGATGCGGCTGATTGCGGACTATGAAGGCTGCCGCCTCAGTCCCTATCAGTGCAGCGCGGGCGTCTGGACAGACGGGATCGGAAACACCCACGGCGTGGTGTTGGGAAGGACAATCACGGAGCGGCAGGCGGCGGGGAATTTCATCACCAACGTGTTGCGGGTCGAAAGCGCGCTGGCGCGCTGTGCCGGGGTGGTGATGCCGCAAAAGGTGTATGACGCGGTGGTGTCTTTTGCGTTCAACGTCGGCACCGGCAACGCCTGCACTTCCACGATGGTGAAGCTGTTGAAAGCTGAGCGCTGGCGCGATGCCTGCAATCAGCTGCCGCGCTGGGTGTACGTCAGAGGCGTGTTCAATCAGGGGCTGGATAACCGCCGCGCGCGTGAACTGGCCTGGTGCTTAAAGGGTGTCGGTACATGATGCGCCTGGTGGTCATGATTATGGCTCTGCTGATTGCGGCGCTGGGCTGGCAGTCTTGGCGGCTGAATAACGCCAGCCACACGATTGAAAGCCAGGGCAAAGAACTGAACAGTAAAAAGCAGGCGCTGACGCAGAAGAACAGCCAGCTGATTGCCCTGAATATCCTGACGCAGACCAGCAGCCAGGCGCAGACGCAGCTTTATGCCGCGGCTGAAAAAAATAATACGCTGCTGCGTGACAGGCAGCGGCGGATTGAGGAACTGAAGCGTGAAAATGAAGAACTTCATATATGGGCTGATTCCCTTCTGCCTGATGCTGTTGTCCGGCTGCGCGCAAGACCGGCCATCGCCGGAGGTGAATCTTACCGTGAGTGGCTGTCCCAAAATCACCCGGTGCCACCTGGGGCCGTCAGCACCCCGAAGTAATGGCGAGCTGCTGGCCGCACTGGATGACGCTGAAGCCGCCTGGGCGAACTGCGCCGATAAGGTGGACACCATAGTGACCTGTCAGGAAAAAGACGATGAACAAGCCGCAATCCTTACGAAAAGCCCTGAATGATGCAGTGCCATACGTGCGCGAAAATCCTGACCGGCTCCATCTGTTTGTGGATAACGGTTCGCTGGTTGCCACGTCAGCAACTTCCGTTTCGTGGGAGTATCGTTACACGCTGAACATCGTCATTACGGACTTCACCGGCGATCAGAATCTGCTGATGGCACCCGTCCAGTTCTGGCTTCGCGATAACCAGCCTGACGCGCTGCAGAATACGGCAGAGAGGGAAAAGCTGTTTACGTTTGAGGTGGATATTCTTGGTAATGACCGCTGCGATCTGAGCCTGAATCTTAAGCTGACCGAACGGGTGATCGCCCGCGAGGTGGATGGCGTGATGCAGGTGGAGGCCGTGCCGGAGCCTGAGCAGCCGGACGAATTCTGGGCATTACATCAACATGGATAATTTGCAGCAGGTTGATGCCTGGCTGGCCGCGCTGCTGAATCAGCTGGAACCCGCCAAACGTTCACGGATGCTGCGCGAGGTGGCGCGGAACGTGCGCATAATTCAGCAGGCGAACATTACCGCACAACGTGCGCCGGACGGAACGTCATGGGAGCCTAAGCGCGTGACGGCCAGAACGAAGAAAGGCCGTATTCGGCGTAAAATGTTTACGAAGCTTAAAACGGCGAAGTACCTAAAAGCGCAGGCCAATGCTAATCAGGCTGAGGTTTTTTTTACCGGACAGGTTCAGAGGCTGGCCCGCGTTCATCATTATGGACTGCGGGACAAGGTGAACCAGCGCGGTACTGAAGTGAAGTATGCAGAACGCCCATTAATAGGGGTGAATGGAGTTGTTGAAGAAGCGGTGAGGGGCACTTTAAAACGCTGGCTTGAAGAATGAATTTATCATTACAAATTAACTAAATTATGAAAAATTAAATCTAATGTTCAGCTGTAATGTAAAGGGGTAATTAACTCGATACTTAGTTTTGATAGCCGATAATAAATTTCTAATCTTATTTTTCCTTTAAAGCCTAATTAGCTTTTTTGCGGGTTTCTCCACTGTTTATAAAATTATTTTTTCGTTTAGGTACTGATGCTGAAGGGAATCTTTTCCTTAAATCTCTTGCCATTGTGCCAATGCTTCCTTCAGTGTTAATGGCGTGTTCTACTAGAATTGCTACTGATGCTCTTGCCCCATTATTCTTTGAAAGGCTATCACTCCAACCATTATATGCGGTTGTAGTATCTATTTCAGATATTATTTTATCAAGAATTTCTGGGGCATTGGTTCGTAATGATTCAAGGAAAGAGTAAGCCTGATTAAACCAACTATGATTACTCCTCGAGAGAGACTTTGAAATATCTTTAATGAAGGGGTTCAATACAGAAGAAAGCAAATCTGGCCGAATATCTGCAAAGACCTCAATTACGTAAGCGCCAAAGGTCCAATCGACATGGTCATGTTGGGAAAGTCGGATATCTCTACCGTTTTCAATATGCCGAAATGCTGATTCATGTGCCATTAATACAAACCTTGGTGGGAATTTAATTATTTTTTCGGCGTTATCTGAAATGAATTTTGATACTTTTGGAGTCTTCGATTTTTCAACATGTAATGTTCCTAAGAAAACTTCTACCTCATGGGGAGGATTCGCCCAGTCAGTACTTATAGTGTCAGATATTTTTTCCCAGTCTAGAATGTTAATAATTAGATTGAGTTTCTTAGGGGCGCATTTATATAAAAAATTGAGAAAAAATGCTGCTTGTTGAAAATCGCGTTTTGGTGTCGTTGATAACTTGATTGCAACTTGTTGAGTGTCAATTTTGGAGCAGATTTCTCGCGCAATTTTCCAGCGAATGGCATCAGGTTTATGTTTGCCGGTAAATACACCTAATGGATCTAGAACTCGCAACATCCCCATGACAATGTCATGTAAATCTTGAATCCCACCGACAGGGTCTTTGGAAATGATTTTTTGTGCAGTAGGGATGTATTTCTTAAGCATATTAAACGCAAGTGTCTCATCGTAATGGCTTATCGTAAAACATGTGTTTGCGAATGAAAATGCTAAATCTTCACTTTTCCATTCTAATGCTAACATTTCAAGTTTGTTTCTATCTATGGAGTTTGCTAAACGAGTTGTCCATCTTAGGTCTAGGTGATTATATGTGGAGTTTAAAAGAGCTGATATTCCATAAGCAGTCTCAGGAGTTATCTCAGATGTGATTTCCCCCAGCTTTTCTGGCGATACTCGGGCAATAATTCTTGTGAATAAATTTTGATTGGTGTTTCGAATGTGATTGAGTAACCAACTTAATCCACCACCTGCAGTGCCGGGGGTGCTTATCCAATCGGATAATAGTGGTATGTTAGGCTCGATAATTGCAGTTGCCCAATTTTTTTCAAATCCATCAAGTTCGTTCAGTGTTAAACAAGAAGCGTTTCGGTCTTCACTTTCTGTGTTATGCCAGCATCGGTCAGCTATCTTGTGAATGGTGTTTTTTTTCAGTGGTTCCATCCAAATCCATCGATAATCACCATAGCCGAATTTTATTTCATGTAAAAGACTACGGATGCCAGCCAGTGGGTACTTAGAGTTGTTTAGAATCTTATCTAAGTGATTGAATATTTCAATGCGACCATCATTATCTCTATTTATTAGTATTTGATGAAATACTACTGCAGCAAACCTTTGATGCGGTGTTCTACAGTCATGAAGTGATAAAATGAGCCGCTCACTAACAAGCCAGTTGAGAGCCGTTCTCAACAGCTCTGAACTATTATCATGAACTTCACACAAATTTATAATGTCTTCGTAATTTACAATTTCGTCACGTGAAGCTATTTGCCTTGCAGCAATAATGGCCAGTACAAAATCGGCGTTGACACCCTTGGCCGCCTCAGCAACCTGCTTTGCGCGACGCCACCCTCCACCGAGAATAAAGCAGAATTGCCAAGGCATTGTTGCTCCAGCTTCAGCGGTATGAATCCGATCCTCAAGGCTAGTATCCATCATTCTATCGCCTATTTCGTTATCGGCTCGACGCACAACTTCCAAGGTGGTTTTTCTGTTAGAAAGTAAACCTGCAGCTATCGTTTTAACAGCGCGCTTGTGATCGAGAAATAAAGCGCCTCTAGGAATTGACTGATTCTCAACTGCATTATGAATAGACAATAATAAAGTATTGGTATCGGTAGCATCCTGTAAGAGCCTAAGTGTGTCGGGAGACATAAGGTGTGCGTCATCAACCAGATAAAGAGTTTTATCTGATAACACACCTCTATGCAGAACAATATTTTGAACTTCTGAGTTAGCCAAGCGCTTCACTATGAAACCTTCTTGAGAAAACCGCATGGCTGCTTGATAAGCACAAATAGATTTACCAGCTCCAGGAATACCGAATAGTTGAATGCTATACGCAGTTCTAAGTATGTTGACTATATGAGTTACTTCAATCAGTTGCGGACAAGCGGCTGTATCTGCTGGGCCTAGAGGCCTCCCCAAAAGAGCAGGACCCAAATCTCGTGAACCATCGAATGATATGTCATGCCAGACAGTAGCGTGAAATCCAGTGTGGTTTTGTGGCTCCAAGGCTAGATGTTCTCTAATGGTATTTGGTTTTGCGTTTTGGTCAGAAATATCTTGAAGTGCCTTAAGAATTAAGGGTAATCGATAGGCTGCTTCCGGATAGAATTCCTCAACTACGGAAATATGTTCTGCCATTAAAGACTGAATTTCTTCCCAGCCTAAAACGCTTACCGTAAACCGGCCGGTCTCAGAACGTTTTACTGAGAGTTTTCTGGCTTCTTCTTGTAGCTTGCCATCCACTGGCGCTGTAGTTGCGTAGATCCAATGCTCAATTCCCGGCTCGAAATGATCAGCCTTTTCAACTTCCGCAAGCACTTCATGCCACTTTACGGATGAACCGTAATTTGCTTCTTTTCCTTTACACTGCACGGCATAAAATTGATCTCTTTTTGACATCGGAGACCCAACAATGTCTACACCATGCTGTGGCTGCCCTCGTCTACCCTCTTTTTGCGTAAGCGGATCTGACCACACCTGTTTGAACAAAGCATGGCAGAGATCTTCAAATCGTTCCCAGCTCTTAGGTGGCGCTATTTGAATCGCTCTAAATTCCATTTATATGTCAAGGCTCCTCATTCAGCTCAAAGTACTAATGGAAATGTGATTAAACTAAAATTATCTGAAATTTATTGTCTAGTAAACGTTGATCTTTTTTTTTATGAAATACGTGAGAGAGTCCCAAAAAATTTCTCACCTAATTTTTAATATCAAATCCAAGTCGGCCGGCTGGTTCAGTTTTGTGATGGATCAGCAGAGCTAAACATTTGTATCGCTCATCTCACAATACTCATTGCTGCCAATGATTTTTTGTTAATGGCAACCTCTAGGTATGAACGCACAACTGACCGAAATCATGCGCCTTATCACCAACCTTATCCGTACCGGGACCGTCTCGGAAGTGGATAAGGATAAATGGCTTTGCCGGGTGAAAACGGGCGACCTTGAAACCAACTGGATTAACTGGCTGACATTACGCTCAGGGACTTCACGCACCTGGTGGAAACCGTCCGTGGGTGAGCAGGTGGTACTGCTGAGTCTGGGCGGCAATCTGGAAACCGCCTTTGCGCTGCCCGCCGTGTATTCCGATTCTTTTCCGCCGCCCTCAAATTCTGAAGACGGCAGCGTGACGGAGTACCCGGACGGCGGCTGGTTTGAATATGAACCCGCCACGGGGCGCTGGCTCATAAAGGGCATAAAGAGCGTGCTGATCGAAGCGTCGGACAACATAGAGCTGAGAACAGGCACATTCATTGTCACCGCAGACCAGACGCAAATTAACAGCGAGGTAGTCATCAACGGCGGCGTGACGCAGGGCGGCGGGGCGATGACTTCTAATGGTGTGGTGGCGGATGGCCATACCCATGATGGCGTGGCAAAAGGCAGCGCAAATACCGGAGGGCCACACTGATGATGTATCTGGGGATGAACCGGGATACCGGCGAAGCCATTACCGATATTGACCATATCCGCCAGTCGGTGCGTGACATTCTGGTTACGCCCGAGGGTAGCAGGGTGGCACGGCGCGAATACGGTTCACTTTTATCGGTGCTGATTGACCAGCCGCAAAACGATGTGGTGCGCCTGCAGGTTATGGCGGCCACCTATTCGGCCCTCAGTCGCTGGGAGCCTCGTATCCGGCTGGATACGGTGAACCTGACGACTGATTTTGACGGCTCAATGCAGGTTGAGATCACCGGGCAGCGCGATGACGGCTCACCGGTTTCCATGGCGGTATCAACGGGGGTGAACAGTGGCAGTAATTGATTTATCCCAACTACCCGCGCCACAGGTTGTCCAGGTGCCGGACTTTGAGGTGTTGCTGGCTGAGCGTAAAGAGGCGCTGATCGCACTTTATCCGGCGGATAAACAGGAGGCGGTGCGCCGGGTATTAGCGCTGGAATCCGATCCGCAGGTAAAAACCCTGCAGGAAAACGTCTATCGGGAAATCCTGCTCCTACAGCGGATTAATGAGGCGGCGCAGGCGGTGATGGTTGCCTATGCTCTGAGCAGCGATCTGGACCAACTGGCAGCCAACTACAACGTATCCCGCCTGACCATTTCGCCTGCTGATACCGATGCCGTGCCGCCGGTGGATGCCGTAATGGAGTCTGATGACGATTTGCGTCTCAGGGTGCCAAACGCTTTTGAAGGCTTATCCGTCGCCGGGCCAACTGCGGCCTACGAGTTTTACGCCAAGAGCGCGGACGGGCGCGTGGCGGATGTGTCGGCCACCAGTCCGTCACCGGCGGAGGTGCTGATTACCGTGCTGAGCCGTGAGGGTGACGGCACGGCATCAGCTGATCTGCTGACCATTGTCGATAAGGCGTTGAATGCCGAAACCGTCAGGCCGGTGGCGGACAGAGTGACGACTCAGGGGGCAGAGATTTTCAGTTATAGCGTGGATGCCAGGCTGCATCTTTTTGACGGCGTGACGGCCGGGCCATGTCTGGCAGCTGCGAAGACTGCGCTGGCTGCCTATCTGACTGAGCAGGGCAGGCTGGGGCGCAGCGTGCGGAGGGAGTCTTATGGCGCGGTGATGCGCGTGGCCGGTGTTGACTGGGTGGAAGTAATCGAACCTGCAGCGGACATCATTATGGACCGCACGCAGACCGGTTATTGCACAGGAACGGCTGTAACCATTGCGGATCAGGAAGAGGCGGTATGAGCCTGAATAACAGCCTAATGCCGCCGGGATCGTCCACGCTTGAGCGACGAATGGCGGAGGTGTGCAGCGGGATTACAGGTCTTGAGGTGCCGCTGCGTGACCTGTGGAATCCGGCCACCTGCCCGGTGCTGTTCCTGCCGTATCTTGCCTGGGCGTTTTCGGTAGACCGCTGGGACGAAGCTTGGGCGGAAAGCGTCAAGCGCCGGGTGGTGCTGGATGCGTTTTATATCCATCAGCATAAAGGCACAACCAGCGCCATCCGCCGCGTGGTGGAGCCGTTCGGCTTTCTCATTCGCATTATTGAGTGGTGGCAGTCCGGTGAAGCACCCGGCACGTTCCGCCTGGATATCGGCGTGCAGGACCAGGGCATTACTGAAGAAACCTATCAGGAGCTGGAGCGGCTGATCGGCGATGCCAAGCCATGTAGCCGCCATATGCTGGGGATGTCCATTAATCTGCAGGTTGACGGCCAGATGCGAGTGACGGCCGCCAGCTATGACGGTGACGACATGACCGTTTATCCCTACACCCCGGAAATTATCTCCGTCAGCGGCACCCTTTACGGCGGCGCGGCGGTTCACGTTATCGATCTGCTGGAAGTGGGACCATGACACAAAAATATTATGCCATCGTGACTAACCTCGGCGCGGCGAAGATTGCGAATGCCACCGCGCTGGGCACCAAACTGAACATTACCCAGATGGCCGTGGGTGACGGGAACGGCGTGCTGCCAACGCCCACCGCAACACAAACGGCGCTGGTGCATGAGAACCGACGGGCAGCTATCAATGCGCTGAGCATTGATCCGGCGAACACCAGCCAGATTGTCGCAGAGCAGATTATTCCCGAAACGGACGGGGGATTCTGGATCCGTGAGATGGGGCTGTTTTCCGAGGACGGCACGCTGATTGCCGTGTGCAATACGCCGGAAACCTACAAGCCAGCGCTGCAGGAGGGAAGCGGGCGCACGCAGACCGTCCGCATGATCCTGATTGTGAACAGCACGGATGCTATCACCCTGAAAATTGATCCGTCAGTGGTACTGGCAACGCGTAAGTATGTTGATACCGCGGTTATTGAGGTTGGAGCTTATGCAGACAATCTTATGAAAGACCATGTCGCGGCGGTCAATCCTCACAAGCAGTACCTACAGGGACAAAATGCGCTTTCTGAATTTAAAGAGGGTGACTTACTTGCGAAGGTATTTCTGAATCTTGGCCTTGGGAATGCTGCAAAACTCAACGTTGGCGCAGCTGCTGACATGACCGGGAACAGCGATAAGCTTCTTCCAACAATCGCGGCGGTGATGGGCCTGTTTGGGAAGCGCACGTTTGCGGGCAGTGATTACATCCGTATTCCTGATGTGCCGGGAGGGCTAATCATTCAGTGGGGTTATTTAAATCTTTCAGCCGGAGCGGGGCAGGCAACGTTCCCTGTTGCTTTTCCCAAAGCGGTGATCCGGTGCTTCTGTGGGGATATCAGTTCCAGCTCGTGGAGTTCGTCTAACTTCACTGTATTTGGGCCTGCAGCAACATCCCTCACCACCCTGAACATCCGGGCGGTAACACTAAATGGAACATCCTTCACAATGGGTGTTACGGGTTCACAATGGATTGCCATCGGCTACTGAGGAACGGTTATGACTAAGCGCTACAGCCCATCAACATTTGGTTTTTATGATCTAAATATTCACGGAGAAGACATTCCTGCCGACTCAGTTGAAATCAGCGATGAAAAGTGGACTTCACTCCTGGAAGGTATTTCGCTTGGTAAGGTCGTGGAGGTCGATAAAAAGGGGGGCGTCATTTTGATGGAGCCTGCCGAACTCGGCGCGGATCAACTTTCAGCCATGGCGCGGGCTAAACGTGATGCCATGCTGGCAGAAACTGACGTTTACATGGTGGATGACTACCCGGTTGAGCCGGATTATAAAGAAAAAATCAAAGCGTACCGGCAGCTCCTGAGAGACATCACGGCAGCAAGCGACTTCCCTTACAATATCATCTGGCCGCAGATGCCAGCATAACCACCAGGCCCGTATCCGGGCCTGTTTTATTTGTACCACTCCCCACACAACGGCAACCGAGTGCAGTAGCCCGCCTTACCTCTCACCATAGCGAAACCCCTTAACAGGAGATTCGTTACATGGCGCAAGACTATCACCACGGCGTGCGCGTTGAGGAAATCAACGAAGGCACCCGAACCATCACCACCGTCAGCACGGCAATCGTGGGCATGGTCTGCACCGGCGATGATGCCGATGCGGCGATGTTCCCGCTCAACAAGCCCGTGCTGGTCACTGACGTACTGACCGCCAGCGGCAAGGCCGGGGAATCCGGCACGCTGGCCCGTTCACTGGATGCCATTGCCGACCAGGCGAAACCCGTTACCGTGATTGTGCGCGTGGCGCAGGGCGAAACCGAAGCAGAAACCACAACCAATATCATCGGCGGCGTGACGACTGACGGCAAACGCACCGGCATGAAAGCGCTGCTGGCCGCGCAGGCGCAGCTGGGCGTCAAGCCACGTATTCTTGGCGCACCTGGGCATGACACGCAGGCGGTGGCCACCGAGCTGCTGTCCGTCGCGCAGAGCCTGCGCGGCTTTGCCTATCTGGCGGCATATGGCTGTAAAACCGTTGAAGAGGCGATTGCCTATCGCGACAACTTCAGCCAGCGCGAAGGGATGCTAATCTGGCCGGACTTCATCAACTTTGACACCGTGACCAGTGCGGACGCAACGGCCTACGCCACCGCCCGCGCGCTGGGTCTGCGCGCCAAAATTGACGAGCAGACCGGCTGGCACAAAACCCTGTCGAACGTGGGCGTGAACGGCGTCACCGGCATTTCCGCCGATGTGTTCTGGGATTTGCAGGATCCGGCCACCGATGCGGGCCTGCTGAACAAGAACGACATCACCACGCTTATCCGCAAGGATGGCTTTCGCTTCTGGGGTTCCCGCTGCCTCAGTGACGATCCGCTGTTTGCCTTTGAGAACTACACGCGCACCGCGCAGGTTCTGGCCGACACGATGGCTGAAGCACACATGTGGGCTGTGGATGGCCCGCTTAACCCGTCACTGGCCCGCGACATCATTGAAGGTATCCGCGCCCAAATGCGCCAGCTGGTTAACCAGGGTTATCTCATTGGCGGTGACTGCTGGCTGGACGAAAGCGTGAATACCAAAGACACGCTGAAAGCAGGCCAGCTGCTGATCGATTACGACTACACGCCGGTGCCACCGCTTGAAAACCTGCTGCTGCGCCAGCGTATCACTGACCAGTATCTGGTGAACTTCGCCAGCCGCGTCAGCGCATAAGGAGACGGAAACATGGCCTTACCCCGCAAGCTTAAGCACCTCAACCTGTTTAACGCCGGAAACAACTGGATGGGCATCGTGGAGTCCGTGACGCTGCCAAAATTCACCCGCAAGTTTGAAAAATACCGTGGCGGCGGAATGCCCGGCGCTGTGGACATCGATATGGGGCTGGATGATGGCGCGCTGGATACGGAATTTAGCATTGGCGGAACCGAACTGCTGCTGTTCAAGCAGCTGGGAGCCACCACCGTGGACGGTATCCAGCTGCGTTTTACCGGCTCCATCCAGCGCGATGACACCGCTGAAGTGCAGGCCGTTGAGCTGGTCGTTCGTGGCCGCCACAAGGAGGTGGACTCTGGAGAATGGAAACCGGGTGAGTCCAGCACCACCAAAGTGTCCGGCACCAACAGCTACGCCAAGCTGACCATTAACGGCGAAGTGCTTTACGAGGTTGACCTGGTGAACATGGTCGAAATTGTGGGCGGCGTGGACATGCTGGAAGCACACCGCAACGCGCTGGGACTCTGATAACTCCGGCAGGTGAAATCCTGCCGCTTATTCTCACTGAATTCAGGAACTGAACAACATGGCTAAAGAAGCTGAACAGGCGGTAACCCTGCCGCTGCAAAAAATCGTTGTGCTGGATACGCCTATCCAGCGCGGCAAAGAAACCATCACCCAGGTCACCCTGCGTAAGCCCCAGTCCGGTTCGCTGCGCGGCACCCGCCTGCAGGCGCTGATGGATATGGACGTAAACGCGATGATGGTTGTGCTACCGCGCATTTCCGTGCCTGCGCTTCAGCCGCACGAAATCAACGAAATGGACCCTGCCGATCTGCTGCTGCTGTCGGTTGAGGTGGTGACTTTTTTGTTGCCGAAGTCGGTGACGTCGGATTTCCAGACGGCCTGACGGTTGACGATCTGGTGGCGGACATCGCCACCGTATTTCACTGGCCGCCCTCCGCAACGGAGAACATGCCACTGACAGAGGTGCTGGAGTGGCGGCACAGGGCAGTTTTACGCAGCGGAGCCGGTGACGATGAGTGATACAAACCTGCGTCTGCAGGTGGTTCTTAACGCGGTGGATAAAATCACCCGCCCTTTCAAAAATGCGCAGGCTGGCTCTAAGGAGCTGGCCGCCGCACTCAGGGCCAGCAAAGACGGCCTGAAATCCCTGAACGAACAGGCGGGTCGCATTGACGGCTTTCGCAAGACGCGCTCCCAGCTGGCCATTACGGAAAAGAATCTGGCAACCGCCCGGCATGAGGCCGCGCAGCTGGCGACCCAGTTTGCGGCGACCAACAAACCCACGGCGCAGCAGGCAAAGCTGCTGTCACAGGCTAAGGGGCGCGCCAGCGAGTTGCAGCAGGCTTATAACGGTCTGCGGCTGTCAGTTCAGCGCCAGCGCGAGGCGCTTATTACTGCCGGTATTGATACCAAACAGCTGAGCGCGGCGCAGCGCCGGCTCAGAACGGATGCTAACGGTGCCAGCGCGGCAATTGAGCGCCAGCAGGCGCAGCTGCGAAAGCTGGGCGAACGGCAGCAGAAGCTGAGCGCCATCCGGGCGCGGCATGACAAATCGATGGAGCTGCGTAACAACCTCGCCGGGAACGGGGCGGGCATGGTTGCCACCGGCGTGACCACCGGGATGACGATGATGGCCCCGGTCAGGGCTTACGCAGAATCAGAGGATGCCTCCACGCAGCTGGCCGCGTCCATGATGGGGCCGGGGGCCAAAGTGCTGCCGGAGTTTGAGAAAATCAACAAGCTGGCGGTGGGGCTGGGCGACAAGCTGCCCGGCACCACGGCGGACTTTCAGAACATGATGACCATGCTGCGGCGTCAGGGTATGAGCGCGCAGTCAATCCTGGGCGGGCTGGGTGAGGCAACGGCATATCTGGGCGTTCAGCTGAAGATGGCGCCCACTGACGCGGCGGAATTTGCCGCCAAGCTGCAGGACGCCACGCAGACCAGCGAAAAGGACATGATGGCCCTGACCGACATCATCCAGAAGGGATTCTATGCCGGTGTCGATCCGGGAAATATGCTGCAGGGGTATGCAAAAATCGGCAGCGCGATGGACATCATCAAGCAGAAAGGGCTGGAGGCTTCAAAGACCTTTGCGCCGCTGCTGGTCATGGCCGATCAGTCCAGCATGGCGGGTGAGTCTGCCGGTAACGCCTACCGTAAGGTGTTTCAGGGCATGATGGACGCAGACAAGATGAAGGGCGTAAACAGCGACCTGAAAGGCACCGGCGTGAAGTTTGACTTCACCAACGGCAAGGGCGAGTTCGGCGGAATCGATAAGATGTATCAGCAGCTGGCGCAGCTTAAGAGCCTGAGCACTCAAAAGCGACTCACCACCCTGAAGGATATGTTTGGCGATGATGCGGAGACGCTGCAGGTGCTGAACATCATGATTTCCAAAGGCGTGGAGGGTTACCGGGAAACGGCCGCCAAGCTTGAAAATCAGGCGTCCCTGCGTGAGCGCGTCAATGCGTCACTGAACACCCTGGGCAACAAATGGGAGGCGGCCACCGGTTCGTTTACCAACGCAATGGCCGCCATTGGTGAAACCGTCGCGCCGGACCTCAAGAGGCTGTCTGACTGGCTGGGTGACCTTGCCACCTCGCTGGGTAATTTCGTGAAGCAGCATCCGCAGCTGACCGCCGGGCTGTTCAAGCTTGGCGCGGGGTTTGCCATTGCGGCCAGTGCCGTGGGCGTGCTGTCGCTGGCCGCTGCCGCCATTCTTGGCCCGCTGGCCCTGTTGCGCCTGAGTTGCGGCGTGCTGGGTATTAAAACCGTCAGCGCGTTCACCCTAATCCGGGGTGCGATTGGCCTGATGGGCAACGGCATCTTATGGCTGGGCCGACTAATGCTGGCGAACCCGATTCTTGCGGTTATTGGCCTGATAGCCGCCGGGGCGCTGCTTATCTGGCAGAACTGGGACACGCTGGGGCCGAAGCTTGCCGCCTTATGGGATGGCATCAGCACCAAGGTCAGCGCCGTATGGGACGCCATCAGGACGTACATCAGTTCAAAGTGGAGTGAAATTGTTGCTGACGTGCAGGCGCTGCCGGCCCGTTTTCAGGAGGCCGGCTCGCAGATGATTGACGGGCTGATGGCGGGCATAAGCGCGAAGTGGGAGGGACTGAAAAGCAAGCTTTCATCCCTGACCAGTTACCTGCCTGACTGGATGAAACCGGGTGACGCCTCGCCGGTGATGGCGGGCGTGCCGGGTAAGAGTCCGGGATCGGCAACGGGGTTTGCCGGGCTGTATGACAGCGGCGGCTTTATTCCCGCCGGGAAGTTCGGGATTGCGGGCGAGAACGGGCCGGAGCTTGTGAACGGTCCGGCCAGTATCACCAGCCGCAGGCGCACCGCATCACTGGCCGCGTCCGCCGCGCTGGCGATGGGGCTTGCAGGTACACCGGCCGCAGCACGGCCACTGCACCCAATGAGCCTGCCCGCCAAAGCACAACCAGCGGGTGTCACCGGCGGCGTAATGTCTGCCGGCGCGGCTGCCCCGGTGCATAACAGCTTTGCATTTACCATCGTGCAGCAGCCGGGCGAAAGCCATCAGAGTGTGGTGGATGAGGTGATGCGACGGATTGAAGAAAAAGAGCGGCAGGCTCAGGCCCGCGCGCGCAGTTCCTACAGTGACAGGGGAGGGTTTGAATCATGATGATGACGCTGGGGCTGTTTGTTTTCATGCTGAAAACTGCCCCCTATCAGCAGCTGCAACACCAGCGCAGCTGGCGGTTTCCGACTAACAGCCGGGTGGGTGTCCGTCCGTCAATGCAGTTTCTGGGGCCGGATAACGACACCATCACGCTGACTGGCGTTCTGTTGCCTGAAATGACCGGTGGCCGCCTGACGCTGTTCGCGCTGGAGCAGATTGCGGAGCTTGGCCGCGCGTGGCCGCTGATTGAGGGAAGTGGAGCCATTTACGGCATGTTTGTTATCGAGAGCGTGAACAAGACCAGTACTGAGTTTTTCAGTAACGGCGCGTGCAGACGTATCGAGTTTACCCTCACGCTCCGGCGAACGGATGAATCGCTGAGCGAGATGTTTGGCAGCCTGAGCGACCAGTTAACGGCAATGCAAAGTGTGGCAAGCGGCGCGGCGGGCAGGCTTAACGCTGCGGTGGGAGGGCTTCTGCAATGAACAGTTCCGCCTGGGCTAACGGCGCCATCAGCGCGCCGCAGTTCCGCCTGACGATGGAAGGTGCCGACATCACGCAGAAGATTGAGAAGCGGCTTATCAGCCTGACGCTCACGGACAACCGTGGATTTGAGGCTGACCAGCTGGATATTCAGCTGGACGATGCGGACGGCCTGCTGCAGCTTCCCCGCCGTGGCGTTGCGCTGACGCTGGCGCTGGGGTGGGAGGGGCAGCTGCTTATCCCCAAAGGCACTTACACGGTTGATGAAATTGAACACTCGGGAACGCCTGACCGGCTGACGCTTCGCGCGCGAAGTGCGGACTTCCGCGAGACGCTTAACACGAAGCGTGAAAAGTCATGGCATAAGGTCACGGTGGGCGACATCACGCGCGATATTGCGGCCAGGCACAAGCTGAAGCTGGCGCTGGGTGATGACGTGGCAAAGCTTGCCATTGACCATCTGGACCAGACGAACGAGTCAGACGCCAGCTTTCTGATGCGCCTTGCGCGCCAGTCCGGGGCGCTAGCCTGCGTGAAAAATGGCAGCCTGCTGTTTATCCGTCAGGGGCAGGGGAAAACGGCCAGCGGAAAGGTGTTGCCGGTTATCACCCTTCAGCGCAGGGACGGCGACAGCCACCGGTTCAGCCTGGCAGATCGGGATGCCTATACGGGCGTGATAGCCAGCTGGCTGCACACGCGGGAACCTGTAAAGAAAGAAGTCACGAAAGTGAAGCGCAGGCGCAAAACCACGGCAAAGAAAAAAGAGCCGGAAGCCAAACAGGGTGATTATCTGATCGGCACGGATGAAAACGTGCTGGTGCTGAGCCGGACATATGCCAGCCGGGCTAATGCTGAGCGGGCAGCCAAAATGCAGTGGGAACGGCTGCAGCGGGGCGTGGCCACGTTTTCCATTGAGCTGGCGCGCGGCAGGGCGGAGCTTTATACGGAAATGCCGGTAAAGGTGAGCGGGTTTAAGCAGCAGATTGATGCGGCTGAATGGATCATCACCACGCTGACCCATAACCTGGGCGACAGTGGGTTTACAACAAGTCTGGAACTTGAAGTGAAAATTGATGGGATAGAAATGGAATAAAGTGATTCCTATTGGGGCCAATTTATCTATATACTCGCCACAAGTTCCCACTTGTGTACAAGTAACGGAGTATTTAACTATGATGAACTGTCCATTATGTGGGGGCGCAGCGCATACCCGCAGTAGTTTTCAAGTCTCGAAAGATACCAAAGAAAGATATAACCAGTGTCAGAACATCAACTGCAGTTGCACGTTCAAGTCCTTAGAAACCGTAGCCAAGATCATCATGCAACCCGGAACGGTAAAACCAGTCCCGCCTCACCCGGATAGATCACTGCAAGGCGCGCTTTGGCTCTAACTGCAAATCAAACTAAAACCCGCACGAAGCGGGTTTTTTTACGTCTGTCATTTGGTAATGAGTAAGGAATGGTCAATACATTGGATTGATAACGCTCATCTTTGCTATGTTTGATAACTCAGTTAATCGCATTGGCGCTAAATGGCTGTCGCCATTTTGTCGCCAATTAAATCATTTAGTTATGTAAATAATTGATTTAGAAGTGTATTAATAGTAGTAACTTGTTATTTTGCATAACTTTACCTGTGAGCCGTCTGCAAACCCCGTTACTCATGCTTAACTAGTGGAGCCAGTTCTTTGGCCATCAGCCCGGCAATAAACGGCTGAGCATCGGGATTGGGGTGGATCCCATCCTGTTGCATCCATTCTGGTTTCAGGTACACCTGTTCCATAAAGAAAGGCACCAGCGGGATGGCATTTTCTTTTGCCAGCTTCGGATAAATGTCACTGAACGACGCGGTATAGCGGCGGCCGTAATTGGCCGGCAGACGGATTTGCATCAGCAACGGCTGTGCGTTTGCCGCTTTTACCTGAGCAATAATTTTACTCAAGTCCTGCTCAATGTTTTGCGGTGGGAAGCCCCGTAAACCGTCGTTTCCTCCCAGTTCTATCAGCACCCAACGCGGTTGATGCTGCTTCAGCAGCGAGGGCAGGCGCGCAAGCCCCTGGGTGGCAGTGTCGCCGCTTATGCTACCGTTAATGATAGTGGGCGATTTCTGCCATTTATCATTGAGTAACGCGGGCCATGCCGTGGTGGCGGACATCCGGTAACCGGCGCTTAAACTATCGCCCAGCACTAACAGCGTATCTGCCGCCGTCGCGCGCAGCGACATCAGGGCCAATAATAACAGGAAAGGGTAATGCCAGCGGAAAACATTCTTGAAGTTCATCGTCTTAGTAAGTCCGTCGGTCAGGGTGAGCATCAGCTTTCCATCCTTACCGGAGTTGAGCTGGTTGTCAAACCGGCTGAGACCATCGCGTTGATTGGCGAGTCGGGTTCCGGTAAGTCGACTCTGCTGGGTATTCTGGCCGGGCTGGATGACGGTTCCGAAGGTGAAGTCTTTCTGCTGGGCTCGCCGCTGCACAAAATGGATGAGGAGCAACGCGCTGAACTGCGGGCCAAAAGCGTCGGTTTTGTTTTCCAGTCGTTCATGTTGGTGCCGACGCTAAACGCGTTAGAAAACGTGCAGCTACCGGCGTTGCTGCGCGGTGAGAGCGATCGTCAAAGTCGCGAACAGGCGCAGGCGTTACTGGCTCAGCTTGGACTGTCAGAGCGCCTGACGCATCTGCCTTCGCAGCTGTCCGGTGGCGAGCAGCAACGCGTGGCGCTGGCACGCGCCTTCAACGGCAAACCGGCGCTGCTGTTTGCCGATGAGCCCACCGGCAACCTGGATCGTAAAACCGGCGATCGCATTGCCGACCTGCTGTTTTCGCTTAACCGCGACCTTGCCACCACGCTGATTCTGGTCACCCACGATGAACAGCTCGCCGCCCGCTGCGACCGGCGCTTACGGGTGCGCGACGGTAAGCTGTGGGAGGAAGCATGATCTGGCGGTGGTTCTGGCGTGAATGGAAATCGCCATCGTTATTGATTGTCTGGCTGGCCCTGACGCTGGCCGTGGCCTGCGTGCTGGCGTTGGGGTCACTCAGCGATCGCATGGAAAAAGGCCTGACCCAGCAAAGCCGTGATTTTATGGCCGGCGACCGGACGCTGCAAAGCTCGCGGGAAGTGCCGCAGGCCTGGCTGGATGAAGCGAAGAAAGAGGGATTACAGGTCGGACGCCAGCTGACGTTTATGACCATGACCTTTGCCGCTGATACACCGCAGCTGGCGTCGGTTAAAGCGGTCGACGATCTCTATCCGATGTTTGGCACGCTGGCCACGGAACCTGCGGGGCTGAAGCCTGCGGCCGGCACCGTGCTTGCCGCGCCGCGTCTGCTGGCGTTGCTCAACCTGAAATCTGGCGCAAATCTGGATGTCGGCGATACCACGTTACGCGTGGCGGGTGAGGTGGTGCAGGAGCCGGATGCGGGCTTTAACCCATTCCAGACTGCGCCACGGCTGCTGATGAATCTGGCCGACGTCGGTAAAACCGGGGCGATCCAGCCGGGAAGTCGCGTCACCTGGCGTTATAAGTTTGCAGGCAACCCTGAGCAGCTCAGCCGTTACGACAGCTATATCAGCGCGCAGATCAAACCCGATCAGCGTTGGATCAGCGTGGAAAATTCGGAAGATGCGCTGGGCAAGTCGATGGTGCGTGCCCAGCAGTTCCTGTTGCTGTCGGCATTGTTGACGCTGATGCTGGCGATTGCCGCCGTGGCCGTGGCCATGAGTCATTACTGTAAGAGCCGTTACGATCTGGTTGCGGTGCTGAAGACTTTGGGCGCCAATCGTGCCGCGTTAAGAAAGCTGATTGTCGGCCAATGGCTGGCGGTGCTGCTGCTGGCCGCGGTGTGCGGTGGGGCGATCGGCATGGGCTTTGAAGTACTGCTGCTGCGGATGTTGAAGCCGGTGCTGCCGGGTGAACTGCCTGCCGCCAGCGTCTGGCCGTGGCTGTGGGCCATCGGCTCGCTGTTTATCATCTCGCTGCTGGTGGGCCTTCGTCCTTATCGCCTGCTGCTGGCGACTCAGCCGTTGCGCGTACTGCGCCGTGATGTCGTGGCCGATGTCTGGCCGCTGAAGTTCTATTTGCCGGCCATGGCGTTGGTGGTGATTGCGCTGCTGGCGTTGCTGGTGGGCGGCAGCAAATTACTGTGGGCGCTGGTCGGCGGGATTATCCTGTTGTCTGCACTGCTGGGGGCGATTGGCTGGGGCGGATTAATGCTGCTCCGCCGTCTTAGCGTACGTAATCTGGCGTTCAGGCTGGCAATCAACCGGCTGTTACGTCAGCCCTGGACCACGCTCAGCCAGCTGGCGGCTTTCTCGCTGTCCTTTATGCTGCTGGCTTTGCTGCTGGTGATGCGCGGGGATTTGCTGGACCGCTGGCAGCAACAGCTTCCGCCGGGCAGCCCAAACTATTTCCTGCTTAATCTCACCCAGGATCAGGTGCCTCAGGTGAAAACCTTCCTGGAGAAGAATCACGTTGAGCCGCAAACCTTCTATCCGGTTGCCCGCGTCCGGCTGACTGGCATCAACCAGAAGCCCGCCGATCCAGCGTTGGATAATGCCTTAAACCGCGAGCTGAATCTGACCTGGCAGGAACAGCTGCCGGATCATAATCCGCTGACGGCAGGAAGCTGGCCGCCGAAAAAAGGCGAGGTGTCGATGGAAGAGGCGCTGGCCGGACGACTGGGCGTGAAGCTCGGCGATACGCTGACCTTTACCGGCGATACGCAGGAGTTCTCGGCCAAAATCACCAGCCTGCGCAAAGTTGACTGGGAGAGCCTGAAGCCAAACTTCTTCTTTATCTTCCCGCCTGGCGCACTGGACGATCAGCCGCAAACCTGGCTGACCAGCTTCCGTCTGGAAGGCAACAATGCCTTGCTGGCTCAGCTCAACCGGGAATTCCCCACCCTGAGCCTGCTGGATATCGGCAGCATCCTGCGCCAGATTAGCCAGGTTCTGGCACAGGTCAGCCAGGCGCTGGAAATCATGGTGATTCTGGTAACCGCCTGCGGCATATTACTGCTGCTGGCGCAGGTTCAGGTTGGCATGCGCCAGCGTAGACAGGAGTTAGTGGTCTACCGCACGTTGGGTGCCAGTAAGAAACTGCTGCGCGGGACGCTGTGGAGTGAGTTTGCGTTGTTAGGTGGCGTTTCCGGTCTGGCTGCCGCCATGGGTGCCGAGGCCGCCTTATGGGGACTGCAGCGCAAGGTGTTCGACTTCCCGTGGGAGCCAGACTTTGTGCTGTGGATCGCGCTGCCGCTGACCGGCGCGGTGTTGCTGTCGGTGTGCGGCGGCTGGCTTGGCGTGCGGTTGCTGAAAGGCAAAGCGCTGTTCAGAAGCTATAACGCAGACTAAAAAAACAGGCCGGATCGCTCCGGCCTGCTTCATTTCTTCCCCCGCCATCCTCATCCTTTTTCGCCTCGCGACTCACATCCTCCTCGGATAGTGCTTTGTGACAGGTTAATATTGCAGGTATTATTAGCGCAAAATTTAGCTAAGGATGGAGTAAGTATGCTGCACCTGCTTGATGTGAAATATAATTTCCTGTCTGAATTAAAATCTCAGGAGCTGTTTTCTCTTCGTAAAAAAGTCTTCAAAGATCGTCTTAACTGGATGGTCAATACTGAAAATAATATGGAGTCGGATCAATACGACAATCCGCGCACCACCTATATTTTCGGCATTTATAAAGAGTCCTGTATTTGCAGCCTGCGCTTTATCGAAATTAAATACCCGAATATGATTACCGGCACCTTTAAATCCTGGTTTAAAAATATTGATCTGCCGAAGGGTAATTATGTCGAAGCCAGCCGGTTATTTATCGATAAGGATCAGGTTCAGGCGAAAGAGCTTAAGCAGCAGCCGGTCAGCGCGTTACTTTTTCTCTCGATGATCAATTATGCCCGACATTATGGTTACGAAGGGATTTACGCCATTGTCAGCCATCCGATGTACCTGATATTTAAAAAGTCAGGCTGGAAGGTGTCGGTGGTGGAACAGGCAATGTCAGAGAAGCAGGAGAATATCTATCTGATTTTTATGCCTGTCGATGCCGGGAACCAGTCAACGCTGATGGCGCTGGTGAAAGCGAAGGTTCCCGCATTACGCTGCGAACTGGATAGCTGGCCGCTGTCATTCCCCGTCAGGAAGCACCGGACGGATTAGGTTCAGCTCTATCCCCAGACGGATGGCGTGTTTAGCATTGGTTACGCCCAGCTTCTTCACCGCATTGCCGATATGGTATTTCACCGTGGTGAGTTTGATCCCAAGGATCAGGGCGATTTCCTGGTAGGATTTGCCGACGCTGGCCCAGTAAATGATCTCGTTTTCGCGGCTGGTGAACAGTTCGCGGGTGTTCATCTCTTCGAAATCGGCTTTTCTGGACTGCTCCTGATAGAGCTGTGTCAGCTTTTCATGCGTGGTGATCAATAACATCTGCAATTTATCTTTGTTAAGCTGGATCAGCTCTTCAATATTATCGTCGCAGTGTTTATCCAGCATAATCGACAGCACCACCAGATTATTATTATGGTCATGCAGCACAAAGGTATAACCGTTAATAATGTCGTGGTTTCTTGCCATATCAAACAGCTTGGGTACCTTGACGCCTTTATTCAGCATCAGGTTTTCATCCCAGGAGAAAGGCGTCATACGGTAAAGAGCGGTAATCAACACCGGATCGATAAACTGGAAATTGTTCTCGATATAAACCTTAAACCACTCCTGCCGGTTAGAGATAATGGAGAAATCCGCCGGATTCCTTTTACTCATAATGGCATAGGCGTATTTAATGTTATTGAACTGGACCAGCTTCCTTTCCAGATACTCTTTGACTGACGTATTAATAGCCTGATTATCAAAAAATAATTTAGCCATGTCATTATCTCCCTGGGAAAATATTTCTTCCATAGTTAATACAGAATTTTATCATAACTCCAAACATTCGCCTAACCCCGGCGCGCAAAGGATCGCGGGAAAAGCACCGCTTGATAAAGTCGGAGAAGTCGGCGGAAAAATCAGGCGTTTTTGATGTCAGACTGGCAGAGAAGGGCGGGGCGGTAAGGGTGAACCAGATCGCATCAGGGGTATCGTAAAGGTGAATATTATTTACCTTTTTATACACAACGAATTTGGTACTGGTTCCCTTGGTGTTGGCAAATTAAATCTAATGTACTAATAATAAAGAATATTTATATTTTTGTTCGCCAATACAATACGTTTTTTGCCAGGCAATTGATAGCCATACTTAAGTACAGTTAAGGACTGTCCTTTTGCAGCTCGGGCAGGAAAATCGTCCGTTTGTCCGACGTTCCTGCCAGATTTTTCCCATCAGCCCTGCAATTTCTCAACCGCCCAGGCGATGCCGCTGGCATATTCAGCGGGTAACTGCGGCACCAGCGCCTCAATAGCGGCCTGCAACGCCGGTTTGCTCACGTCCGACAGGTTCAGATGGCCCACCTTGCGGCCGGGACGAACCTCTTTTTCGTACCAGTGCAGGTGCACCAGCGGCTGATTCAGCCAGTCCAGATTCACGGCGGTGCCAATCAGGTTAACCATCACTGACGGCGTGCTGACCACCGGCTTCGGCAAAGGCAGATCGAGGATCGCCCGCAGATGCAGTTCAAACTGGCTGATGGACGCGCCGTTTTGCGTCCAGTGCCCGCTGTTATGAACGCGTGGCGCCAGTTCATTAATCAGCAGGCCTTCCGGCACCACAAAGCACTCCATCGCCATCACGCCGACGTACTTCAGCTCATGCATAATGGCTGACAGCATGGTTTCGGCCTGCTTCTGCAGGGCTGCGTCAGGATCCGGGAAGGCGACGCTGGTGCGCAGAATGCCGTCCTCATGCAGGTTATGGGTCAACGGATAGAAAACGGTGCTGCCATCATGGCCGCGTGCGCCCACCAGCGACACTTCGCCAGAGAAGTTGATGCCCTGCTCAACGATGCATTCACCGTAGCAATCGGCTGGCAATGAATCCGTATCCGTCGCGCGCAGACGCCACTGGCCACGACCGTCATAACCGCCGGTGCGGCGCTTAACGATGGCCAGTTCACCGAGGGTGTTGAACACCTGCGGCCACTCTGCGGCCTCCGCCAGCAGCTGCCAGGGCGCGGTGGCCAGACCCAGCTGGTCCAGTAACTGTTTCTGCGTCAGGCGATCGGCCAGACGCGGGAAAATATCGCGGTTCACGAAGGCGTTATGGTTCGCCAGTTCGCGCGTCAGGGCGGTTTCCGGCCAGCGTTCGATTTCCGCAGTGATCACGCTTTGTTGGATCGGCAGCGCTTCCGGCTCGGCATCTAATCCTACCGGATAGACGGCGATGCCCAGCGGCTCGCCAGCCTGACGTAACATGCGGCCCAGCTGACCATTTCCTAATACGCAGACCGGCTTCATGCTTCCTCCCGCGGATCCGGGTTATTCAGCACTTCATCGGTCTGTGCCTGACGCCACGCTGCCAGCCGTGAACGCAGTTCCGCATCGTGGGTGGCCAGAATCTGCGCCGCCAGCAGCGCCGCATTGGCCGCACCGGCTTTACCAATCGCCAGGGTGCCAACCGGAATACCGCGTGGCATCTGCACGATGGAGTAAAGGCTGTCGACGCCGCTCAGCGCTGCGCTCTGCACCGGCACGCCCAGCACCGGCACCAGCGTTTTCGCCGCAATCATGCCCGGAAGATGCGCCGCGCCGCCAGCGCCAGCAATGATTACCTGAATGCCATTATCCGCAGCCTGCTCAGCGAAGCTGAACAGCTTGTCCGGGGTGCGATGCGCCGAAACGACTTCACACTGGAAGGGCACAGCCAGAGTAGTGAGGATCTCGGCGGCAAATTGCATGGTTGCCCAGTCACTTTTGGAACCCATAACAATAGCGATGCGGGCCTGCGCGGCGTTGGATGACATGCGGGTCTGACTCCTGTGATTGTACATACGTCACCTGAAAGCCGTTTAGGCGGTCAGATGGGAAGGGCAAAGAGAATAGCATGACTCGACATCAAGGAAAACGTTTGCTCAGGCATGAAACGGGCATTTGCGGGATTTTTTTAGGGCTCAGAATGGGAAGGAAATAAGGGTGGTTTCGTCTTCGCTAACGCGGATCATTGAACCTTCGTGATGCCAGGCACCCAGCACCAGTCTTTCGGCAGGCTGGTCATTCACCTCAAGCGGATGAATTGCCGGGCGATGCGTATGGCCGTGGATCAGATACTGCACCTGATGACGGGTCATCGCGGCTTTTACGGCTTCATCATTCACGTCCATGATGGTCACGTCTTTGCTGCTGTTCGCCTGTTTACTGCCTGCGCGCATCTTCAGCGCAATCCGCTGGCGGACAAATAAAGGAAGGGCAAGGAACAGCCATTGCAGCCAGGGCTGATGCACTTTTTTGCGGAAGCGTTGATAGCCCTGATCGTCGGTGCAGAGCGTGTCGCCATGCATGATCAACATGCGCTTTCCGTAAAGTTCCGGCACCTGTTCTTCCGGCAATAAGGTCATGCCGCTGGCGCGGGCAAAGCGTTTGCCAACCAGGAAGTCGCGGTTACCGTGAATAAAATAGCAGGGGACCCCCTGTTGCTTCAGGGTCAGCAGTGCGGCCGCGATCTCAGCATGAAGCGGTTCAGGATCGTCATCGCCAATCCAGGCTTCAAACAGGTCGCCGAGAATATACAGCGCATCGGCATGCAACGCATCACGGCGTAAAAAAGCAAGAAAACCGGCAGTAATTGCCGGTTCTTCTGCGCACAGATGTAAATCTGCGATAAACAGCGTGTGAGGCATTATTCGCTGACGGTGACTTTCTGGATCACAACGTCTTCTTTCGGAACGTCCTGGTGCATACCGCTACGGCCAGTGGCGACCGCTTTGATTTTCTCTACCACGTCCATGCCTTCAACTACTTCAGCAAACACACAGTAACCCCAGCCCTGCAGGCTTTCGTCACGGAAGTTCAGGAAGTCGTTGTCTGCCACGTTAATGAAGAACTGCGCAGTTGCCGAGTGAGGCGCCTGAGTACGGGCCATTGCCAGCGTACCCTTGGTGTTTTTCAGGCCGTTGCTGGCTTCGTTCTGGATTTCTTCTTTGGTGTCTTTCTGCTTCATGCCCGGCTCGAAGCCGCCGCCCTGAACCATAAAGCCATTGATGACACGGTGGAAAATCGTGTTGTCGTAGAAACCTTCACGGCAATAATCCAGGAAGTTAGCTACGGTAGCTGGCGCTTTGTCATCGAAGGTTTTGATAACGATATCGCCATGATTTGTCTGGAAAGTGACCATGTTCTCATCCTGTAAAGGTTGGAAGTGTGAATGGTAGAGCAGCACCGGCAGCACGAGGGCGCCAGTACGCAATTAATAGACGGCTTTTATATCACAAAATGTGATGACGAGTCAGCACCAGTGCATAAACGGCACGGGGCATAACCTTGCTTTGCGTGGCGCTTCCGTTAACAATACGTCAGAATAAGCCTTTTACTGGTTTTAACCCGCACACGTCAAAACGGAATGTCTCAATGCTAAAGATTTTTAATACCCTGAGTCGTCAAAAAGAGGAATTCAAACCTATTCATGCAGGTAAGATCGGCATGTACGTGTGCGGCATTACCGTTTACGACCTGTGTCATATTGGCCACGGCAGAACGTTTGTGGCGTTTGACGTGGTAGCACGTTATCTGCGTTATCTCGGCTATTCACTCAATTATGTCCGCAATATCACCGATATTGACGACAAGATTATCAAGCGCGCCAATGAAAATGGCGAAACCGTTGAGGTGCTGACTAACCGGATGATCGGCGAAATGCACAAGGATTTTGCCGCGCTGAATATTCTGCCGCCGGATCAGGAACCGCGTGCCACGCGCCATATCAGCGAGATCATTGAGATCGTCAGTAAGCTGATCGATCGCGAGCATGCGTACGTGGCCAGCAACGGCGATGTGATGTTCTCGGTGCCAAGCGATCCGCAGTACGGCCAGTTATCCCGTCAGGATCTTGAGCAGCTGCAGGCAGGCGCGCGCGTGGAAGTTGAGCAGGACGTGAAGCGCAATCCGATGGACTTCGTGCTGTGGAAAATGTCGAAAGCCAACGAGCCAAGCTGGTCCTCTCCATGGGGCGAAGGCCGTCCTGGCTGGCACATCGAGTGTTCCGCGATGAACTGCAAACAGCTGGGCGAGCATTTTGATATCCACGGTGGCGGATCGGATCTGATGTTCCCGCACCATGAGAACGAGATTGCGCAATCCACCTGTGCTCACGAAGGTCCTTACGTCAACTACTGGATGCACTCCGGCATGGTGATGATTGACCGCGAGAAGATGTCCAAGTCATTGAATAACTTCTTTACCGTGCGTGATGTGTTGCAGCACTTCGATGCAGAAACCGTGCGTTGTTTCCTGATGTCAGGCCACTATCGCAGCCAGTTGAACTACGGCGAAGATAACCTGAAGCAGGCGCGTTCGGCGCTGGAGCGTCTTTATACCGCCATTCGCAACACCGACCGCAGCGCTGAGCCTGCCGGTGGCGAGGTGTTTGAAACGCGCTTCCGCGAAGCGATGGACGACGATTTCAACACCCCGGAAGCCTATTCCGCGCTGTTTGATATGGCGCGTGAGGTGAACCGCCTGAAAGCAGAAGATATGTCGGCGGCTAACGGCCTGGCGGCTAAACTTCGCCAGTTGGCTGGCGTGCTGGGCCTGCTGGAGCAGGATCCGGAGCTGTTCCTGCAAAACGGCGCGCAGAGCAACGATGATGAAGTGGCAGAAATTGAAGCGTTGATCAGACAGCGTCTGGATGCGCGCCGCGAGAAGAACTGGGCGCAGGCGGACATGGCGCGCGACAAACTGGTGGCGATGGGCATCGTGCTGGAAGACGGCCCGCAGGGTACCAGCTGGCGTCGCAAGTAATCGGGTGATACGGCAGTCAACACCATAAGGGGCGAAAGCCCCTTTTTGCTATCTGCAGGAGGCGTTTATGACCATTAAGCAACTCTCACTGGCGGGATTCCGCTCCATTCGCGATGTCGAACTGCCGCTCTCGCAGTTGAATGTGATTAGCGGACCGAACGGCTGTGGCAAATCGAACCTGTATAAAGCCGTGCGTCTGCTGCACGAAGCGGCGAGCGGGCGATTATCGGCCGCGCTGGCAGACGAGGGCGGTATCCAGAAAACGATGTGGGCGGGTGCGCCGAAACGGGGCGAAAACAAGCGCAACGGCAAGCGGATGGTGCTGGGCGTGGAAATGGAAGATTACGCCTATCAGCTGGAAATTGGTTTTCCCGAGCCGTTGATCAGCCTTTTTAACCTTGATCCCTTGGTCAAGGCCGAGCACATCTGGTTATCCGGTCAACGCCGTCGACCGTCCTCGCTGTTATTAGAACGCAAAAACCAGGCGGCCTTCCTGAATAATATTCAGGGCGAGCGGATAGCCTATCCTTCCTCATTACATGAAGAAGAGTCGGTTTTTTCGCAACTGTCCGATCCCCATCTTTATCCGGAAGTCTCGCAGGTGCGCGAAAATATGCGCAAGTGGCGTTTCTATCATGAATTTGCCGTCTGGCCGGGATCGCCGATTCGCGCGCCTCAGGTCGGCATCCGCGCCCCGGTGCTGGCGCATGACGGCCATAATCTGGCCGCGGCGTTTGAAACGCTGCGCGAGCGTGGGCATACCGAGTTGCTGTATTCGGTGCTGGCGGAAGCCTTTCCGGGCAGTGAATTCTTTGTGGAAGAGCAGGGTGGCCGCTTTCAGATGCTGATGCAGCGTGAAGGCATTCTGCGTCCGCTTGATGCGGCAGAACTGTCCGATGGCACGCTGCGTTTTCTGTGCCTGGTGGTCGCGCTGCTCAGCCCAAGGCCGCCGACGTTTATGGCAATCAATGAACCGGAGAACAGTCTGCATCCGGATTTGTTGCCCGCGCTGGCGTTGTTAATTGCTGAAGCAAGCCGATACAGCCAGATCTGGGTCACCAGCCACTCGTCCCAACTGGCGGAGCAAATTGGCAGGCATTGTGAGCTTCGCCATTATCAGCTGGCGCAAAGGGAAGGGGAAACGGTGGTGCTGTAGGATCAAGAGCCCCACCAGTGCGGTGGGGCAGCAGGCATTATTCGACGACTGCGATGCTGTTACCTTCAAACACCACGGTCTGACCGCTGACAATCTTGCAGCGTTTACGGGTTTCCACCACGCCATCAACGGTGACATTGCCCTCGGCAATCAGCGCTTTAGCGCGCGCGCCGCTTTCAACTAAACCTTCCAGCTTCAGCAGATCGCACAGGTCGACGTGCGGATGTTTACCTAAAGAGAAAGTGGCCATTATTCTACTGCTCCATCATCAAAAGTTTCGCAGGCGTAGAGCGTATTCTGAATCAGCGTTGCCACGGTCATCGGGCCTACGCCGCCTGGTACTGGGGTAATATAAGAAGCGCGCTCAGAGGCGGCGTCGAAGTCGACATCTCCCACCACTTTGCCGCTTTCGAGGCGGTTAATCCCCACATCAATCACTACCGCGCCCGGTTTGATCCAGTCACCCGGAATAAAGCCCGGTTTGCCCACCGCAACCACCAGCAGATCGGCATGCTCCACATGGTGGCGCAGATCTTTGGTGAAGCGGTGCGTAACGGTGGTGGTGCAGCCGGCCAGCAGCAGCTCCATGCTCATTGGACGTCCAACGATATTGGACGCACCCACCACCACGGCATTCATACCGAAGGTATCGATGTTGTAGCGTTCGAGCAGGGTAACGATGCCGCGAGGCGTACAAGGGCGCAGCTTAGGCGCACGCTGACACAGGCGGCCAACGTTATACGGGTGGAAGCCATCCACGTCTTTCGACGGCGAAATGCTTTCCAGCACCTTCACGTTATCAATGCCGGCCGGCAAAGGCAGCTGAACCAGGATCCCGTCGATTTCGCCATCGTGATTCAGCGTGTCGATCAGTTCAAGCAGCTCGGCTTCGCTGGTGGAGGCGGGCAGATCGTAGGAGCGGGAGAGGAACCCCACTTCTTCACAGGCACGGCGTTTGCTGCCGACATAAATCTGCGAGGCCGGGTTCTCACCGACCAGAACGACTGCCAGGCCTGGGACGCGTTTTCCAGCGGCCAGACGCTGCTGTACTTTTACCGCAACCTCTTGTCGCACCTGCTGCGCAATCGTTTTACCGTCAATAATCTTTGCTACCATCAGAGAGGGGATCCATCTGTGTTGAGTTAATACGGGGATTGGTGCCTATTTTGTCAGAAGCGGACGCTGCTGTCAGGCACAGTTTCAAGGCACACTGTTCAATAGTGCAGCAACAGAGCGCGTCAGCCCGATAAATCGTTGACTCAGCAGGTGCGCACCGTATAATTCGACGCAGTTCCCAATGCGCCCTTAGCTCAGTTGGATAGAGCACCGGCCTTCTAAGCCGTAGGTCACAGGTTCGAATCCTGTAGGGCGTACCATTATATTTCAATGAGTTGCAAGACTCACCCTGACTTCAAATTTTCCTTGTGGGACAGATTTGGGACAGAGGCACTATAAATCGCATCAATATGACGTGCATGCTCGGTCAAATGGTTCGGTGCCAGATGAGCATAACGCTGTACCATCTCGATACTTTCCCAACCTCCCATTTCCTGCAATGCTGACAGTGGCACTCCTGCCTGAATAAGCCAGCTCTCCCACGTATGTCGCAAGTCGTGAAAACGGAAGTCCTCTATACCCGCCCGAACAAGTGCGGCTCTCCATGCAGTATTTGAATCAACCCGCATTTTCCTTTCCTGAGGAACCTTAATTACCGGCCCTTTTTCGATCCACTTCCAGTCACGCTCCGCCGCCCGCATCAATGCTTTCATTAAAGCCAGGTGCTTCGCCTTCGTTGAAGTTGAAACCGGCTCCGGTTTATAAACCCCCATATCGATTCCCTTCTTCTGCATCCCTGCAGCCCGCTGTTTCCAGCGCTCCTCAGACTTCCTGTTATTCATCCTGCTTACAGCGGTGTAAATCTTCGCTTCGGTAATGTCCTTCAACAGAACACCCTCAAAGTGAATCAGCCAGAATCCCATCCGGCCTTTATCGGCATCCAGTGACTTTTTGTGTGCTTTCTCTTCAAGCCAGCGCATGCAGGCTTCGTCAAAAGTCACGCTGGGAAAATCACCGAGTTTCTCTATCCGCGATAGCTCAGCTTTTCTTTGGTCGTGCAATTCCATCCACACCTCACGGGCCAGAGTGCAGCGCGGTATGGTCCAGATTAAGCGGCGCTTTCCGGTCTGGCCTGCCCACTGGATAATCTCATCCATGTAGTGCTCAAAGGTTTTCTCTGCTTCAGTCATGTCACCCTCCGTTGTTTGCCTGCCCACTGATTAAGCTCATCATCTTTCCTGCACTCCGGGCAGCAGTAGCTCGCGCCCGGCTGAGATGGCTCCCCACAATTGCCATTGCGGCAAATGGGTGACGGCGGTTCCGCCTACTGCCTGTTAGCCAAAGCGATAGTCCTTTCCAGTTCTTCAAGCTCAGCGGGCTGGTCTGTTATGTCTGCATGCATGAGGTGGCTCCTGAATTTAGAAAACAAAAAACCGCCCGAAGGCGGTCACATTAATCAAAAATATGTATTACGGATTACGATATTGTTCATAGGTGCGTGGTTTGGGATCGGTGGCAGTACGATACTGTTCAATGCTTTCTTTGCGTTGCTTAAGGTACATCAATGTCTCATTGAGCTGATTTTGCTCATCAATAGGCATAGTGAAAACACCAGAATCATTCTTTGATTTAATCTTATCCATGATTTCAATGGCTAAACCAATCATCTCGCTATCGGTCAAAATCTCGTTTCGATACACTTCACAGCGGTTTTCGAGATCGTCAACTTTGCTTTCTAATTCCCCGACCTGATTGAAATAGCCTTCAATCTGTGACTGCGCATCGCTCAGCGCTACGTCCGCATTAATAGCGAGCTCTTTCAATTCGTTGACTTTTTCAATTGCTTGACTAGCAAGTTGTTCAGCTGTATCAGACATGATTAATTCCTTTTCAGTTTAGTAGTTTATCGTATTGACTCAGGAAAAATAGTAACCGAAAACTAATCATTTTCAAAGCAAAATACTGTATATAAATACAGTGTTTGTGTCATAAACTTGGCTAGGATTTTGCTAGCAGACCCACACCGCGAGCAGTTAAGAAGCGGATGCCCATCCGTTTAGCCATCTGACGAATTGATTCACATGAGCGGTTTATTTTTCGGGCGATTATTTTAGGAGGTAGAGAAGAGGCCATTCTCTCTCCGGCTCTAATCCAATGTCAGGGGATATGCTCTGTTTCGAGCTTTAAGGCGAAAGGGCGGCAGGCAAGATAATAGGGCAGTTAAGGGAAGGGCATTCAGTTCCGACTCTTGCCATCACATAGTTAATGTGATGAGTAAAGATACCTTATATTAAACCCGCCACCAGGCGGGTTTTTGCTTTCTGGGAGCAAGCTTTAGGTAAGCTAGGCCACTTCCTGAAAGCAAAGAAGTAGAGCGAGATGTAGTGGATCACTGGAATTGAAAGAACCAGAGCCATTGGCCATCCTAAGTCTGCTTTCCTAACCATTCTCTGGCATGGGAAGAAGGAGATTATTCACATGATGATGAACAGGTTGTTGTGTGTTTCCCCCATATTATCTCTCCTTAGATTGTTGTTACGAGCCCTCTCTGGTGGGCCTTTTTTAATCTATGGGCATCCTTGCCCAACCAGTCTTTAATCAAAAGAACAATAGCCACCTTTATGATGTGAGCCAGTTCCACCATGTGGATGCTGTCCTTTTGGGCATGCTAAAGCTGACGCAGACATGATGCCGAGGATTGATACCAGAAGGATTGCTGTAACTTTTTTCATTGTGTTCCTGTTAGTAATTTTGCCAGTTGGGAAAACCCCACAGTTAATATACTCTTAAGTTTAACAATAGGAATCCTGATAAAAGATCAGCCTTTATGCGTTTTTTTGCAGCATGGTCATATTAGGATTTCTCCTCCTACAACACGGGGGAATGCAATGAAGTGGATTTCTGTAGGAGATGCAATGCCAGAAACCAGATCCCAGTTTCAGACGGTGATTGTGGCAACTGAGAAGGGAGTAGGCGCGGCAAATTACAACTTAATCAATGGCTTCTATTCATATGAATAGAAGTCCTCTTCATCCTGATATGCGGAACGACGTGCCAGCTCATAGAATGGCCTGACCTTCCACGAAGACAATCGGCCAATAATATAACGGCTAAAAAATTACAAAAAAAAGCCCGCATGGCGGCGGGCTCAACTTATTTTAGCACAGGGGTGGATCTAATAAGTTCAACGATGAATATCGTTGATATAACCATAGTAGTGCCATGCTAAACTGTAAATCACAGGCGAAAAAAAACCGACACTATGGTCGGCTCCTGAAGTTCAGAATCACAAAGAAATTCGCGTACAAATAATCACGGATGCGAAAGATATCAGCTAAAAATCTTTAGAAAGCTAGCAGTTTTTATCGTGACGATAAGTATCATTTCAACATGCCCTTGCTCAAATTTGAGCCATAAAAAACCCGGCCGTGGAGCCGGGAATTGGAACAGTTTTACTCTTGCACTACACAAGCAGTAATCCGCATGTGTAGAATTTTTAGCCTACTATGCATGAACAGGAATGACTCCAGGCATGTTCCTATGTCATCCAAGTTCGGAGTTTTCTGGTGTAGGTATGGTTTAGGAATTGATTATTGACTGGATCTAAATGGCATAGAGGGAATAATGCTGGATGAGCTAAATGTGATCGGCAAAGTAACCTTTCACACCCGACGCGTTTACGAGGGGCGCCGGCCGACAATCTGATGGGACCAGATTGGGTTTGTACCCTTTACCAAGCCTTTGCATACTTTGGCATCATGAAGCGCGTACCATACTCTCTTCTGTTTCTTCTTTTAGTATCTCCCTGTCGGTTTACTTTCAGAATATCCCTGCTTTAAGATCTAATGCCAACCAGTCCACCTCACCGTACATGTCCATATTAAACCTTATTATTTCAGTACGCGCGGGCATATCTTGCAGTGCTAACGTTTTATTCAATGTTAAGCCGTCCCTTACTGGTCCGTTATCAGCTTAATAACCAAGGCTTTTCATGGTTTATTCCCCTGTCTCCGATGGCACAGGTAAAAATACCTGGTGCCCCAGCTGCTGATGCCATTAGTTTGCGTAAACCGCGTTACTTAATGTTTACCGGGTTAAAGTAGTAAGCCAAACCAATAAGACGCATCCTTTGTTATATTCACAACCAGAGATACTTAGACACGGAAGAAATTTTATTCACATTGCCAATGGTAATGGTATCGGGTTCACTTTTTGCCGCTGATACACAGGAAGGATATTACGGTTGCGTGAAATAATTGCTGGGCAAGCAGCACGCTGACGATATGGACAATGGCAGTCGACCAGGTGTGGGAGATGTTGTTAGCGGCACAGAGAATGCGCATCCTGGCGATGCATCGCTTGCTGCAGGTTATCATTAAAAACATTCAAATTTAATCAACTCATTGCAAAAGTAACCAAAAATAAATATAGCCTAAAGTGCTGCGCATAGCATCTCGCTTACAGGCTATTAACAAAAGCATCCATCTCATCCCCATCTGAGAATCGATATTTTCATCCGCTTAAGATAAAAACGCGCTTTTTATTTATCGAACGCCTTAGCTATCGTCATTTAACGGCTTTTATGGTGGGTATGTATTCCCTGAGGAAACATTGCTTTACACATTTCTTTACATCGGGCTTAAGGGCCTTTCCTTGTGCTTTTTTGATTAATAATACCCTTTAATCGCCAGGTTGACGAAGAATGCAGTTTTAGACAGAATTACTCTCGTCAAATAAGTTCTCAAATTCGTCCTCTGGAAATAATCACTCTCCAAATAGGGGACGAAGTAAAAGATGAACTAATTGTTTATTTTGCCTTTGTCGTTAATTTAAATGTTGAGTTCTAAAAACATCACTTATCTTGGTTAAGTATTTTCATTCCTTTATTAAATCATTAAGGACTTGTAAGTATGAAAAAAAATATTATTGCATCATTGATTCCTGCACTCGCAATTTTTTCCTTCTCAACGTTGGCCGCAGTAGATCCGGTAACCGTTGATGGCGGCAAGATCAACTTTACCGGTTCTGTGGTTGCTGCACCTTGTGCAGTGGACAACGTCACAGACGGTCAGACGGTGAAACTTGGACAGGTTCCTACCAACCGTCTTGCGTCAAAAGGAGACTCGAGCTCCGCTGTTCCTTTCACCATTAAACTTACCGGCTGTGACCTGAGCGGTATCGAAAAGAGCGATCCGAAAACGACAGCCAGTTATACCAGTGCGTCCATCATCTTTAACGGTGCGACCACTGGGGAAGCTACCACACTGGCTATCCAGCCTGCTTCCAACGGCGCGGGCGATACCACGACCGCGGCACAAAACGTCGGTATCCAGATATTACAGAATAACAAAGCGGTGAATGTGAACGGCAGTACTGCCACAGATGTCCAGCGCATTCTGGCTGGCACCAACGAAATTCCATTCAGTGCGGTTTACGTTGCTACCGCTGATGGTGTTGTTGCAGGCTCCGCTAACTCCACGGTTAATTTCCAGGTTAGCTACGAGTAATTAATTTTATGCCGCCTGCGTAGTTTTTTAACTACTGCGCGGGCATTTTTTCAATGACTTTTTTACAGGGCATCCCATGTTTAATTATCATTTAAGAAATATTTTGTGTGCTGTTGTTATGTCTACCTCTTGCTTGATTCCTTCTCTTGCCAGTGCGGGCGGAATTACGCTGGGCGGCACGAGGGTCATTTATCCGGCGGGTCAGAAACAAGTCACTATGTCGGTACGTAATACCGCCGATCGGGCCAGCTTTATGGTGCAGTCATGGGTTGAACAACCGGACGGGCAGAAGAGCCAGGATTTTGTCGTTACCCCGCCAATTTACGTCAGCGGTCCGGGTAATGAGAACACCTTGCGTCTGATGTATGTCGGCAAACCAATCCGTCAGGATCAAGAAAGTCTTTATTACTTCAATACCAAATCTATCCCCTCTATGGATAAAAAAGAGATTGAGAATAAAAACATCCTGATGCTCGCCGCCATCACGCGCATCAAGCTTTTTGTTCGTCCGGCAGGCCTGAAGCCAGATGTGGCCAAGGCGCCTGAATCATTGACCTTTTCACGCATAAATGGACAGCTGCGCATTGATAATCCCACGCCGTATCACATCACGCTGGCCAAAATGAAAGTCGGCAATCAGACACTGCCCGATTCGATGGTCAGTCCTAAAGGCACTCTCTCTCTGCCACTCGTGGCCAGTGCTGGGAAAAGTATTACGTTCAGAACCATCAATGATTTCGGTGCCGCCACACCAGAAATGCGTGCAGAAATAAAATAGCGCTCTTTTTCCGACAGGCGTTTACAGGCAGAAATACAGGTATTCAGATGCAAATATCACATAATAAAAAAACAGTCAGCACCCTGAATTCTCCAGTTCGTCTTCCGATGTCCATCATGACATTACTGATGGGAGCCGCTTTGTTTCCATCATCAGGGCATGCTGAGCTCTATTTTGCCCCTGAACTGATCTCTTCCGATCCGGCGATGGTGGCCGATCTGACGCGTTTGCAAAATGCAGGTAATCAGCTTCCGGGCGCCTATGAAGTGGATATTTACCTTAACGGTACCCGCGTTAACGAGCGCAGCCTGATGTTTATTGATGCGCCAGACGCCAGGAACAAAAGAGAAGTGCGTGATAGCACCGGGCTAATGGCTTGTCTGAATCGCAGTGAACTGGAAGAGCTTGGCGTAGACGTTCGGCAAATTCCGGCCGACGTTGGCGACACCTGTATTTCTCCGGGAGAATTTATACCCGGCGCCTTTACCTCTTTCGATTTTCAGCGCCAGCGACTGGAGATCAGCGTACCGCAAGCCGCGTTGCGTACCCGCGCCCAAGGATATATTTCGCCGGAACGCTGGGACGAAGGTATTAATGCGGCAATGATGAATTACAGCTTCAGCGGCAGTAACAACCGCGGGCGCTATGGTGACAGCCGCAACACCTATCTGAATCTTAAGGGCGGCATCAACGTGGGGCCATGGCGTTTGCGCGACTACCGCACGTGGAATGAGTACAGCAGTGACCGCTATAACTACCGCAAGTGGCAGCACGTCTATACCTATGCCCAACGTGCCATCATTCCCTTGCGCAGCAACCTGATGCTGGGGGACGGCACGTCGGATGGCGATATCTTTGATTCTCTCGCCTTCAGAGGTGTGCAAATTGCCACGGATGACAGCATGTATCCGGATAGTATGCGGGGATTCGCGCCGGTTATCAGAGGGATGGCCAATACTAACGCCCGCGTTAATATCCGGCAGAACGGCTATACGGTGTATCAGACGTTTGTTGCGCCTGGTGCATTTGCCATTGACGACCTTTTCCCGGTCTATTCCAGCGGCGATCTTGAAGTCACCGTGACTGAGGCCGATGGCAGCGTTCGGGTATTTACCGTGCCGTATTCGTCGGTACCCGTTTTGCAGCGCGAAGGGCGGATGAAATACAGCCTGACGGCGGGTCAGTACCGTTCATCAAGCGACAGTTATAACAGCCCAGTGTTTGTGCAGGCCACGCTTATCAGCGGCTTACCGCATAACATGACTGGCTACGGCGGTATGCAGTACGCCGAAAATTATCTGTCGGGCTTATTAGGTCTGGGATTCAACCTCGGTTATCTGGGGGCGATCTCGGCGGATATTACCCAGGCCAACAGCACGCTGGCCGATGGTAATCAATATCAGGGACGTTCGTTACGCTTTCTCTATGCGCGCTCCCTTAATACTTTGGGAACCAGTTTCCAGCTAACCGGCTATCGCTATTCGACCGAAGGTTTCCATACGCTGGATGAAACGGCGCTAAAGGGCATGAAAGGCTGGCGATATGAGGCTGACACCGTCGCGGCCGACGGCAGCTTGGTGAAGCAGCCTTACACCGATTATTACAATCTCTATAACAACAAGCGGGCAAAAATCCAGGCCAGCGTATCCCAGCGAGCGGGCGATCATGGCTCTTTATTCCTGTCTGGCGTAAGGCAGACATACTGGAACACTGACGGCCATTACGACTCTCTACAGATGGGGTTTAACGGGGCGATGGGGCAGGTGAACTACGGTGTGACCTATAGCTACAGCCGACAGACAGGTCAGGCCGATGCGGATAATTCACTATTTTTCTCGATGTCATTGCCGATTAGCACCTTGTTTGGTGGCAAAAGTGCCCCGCACTCAGCTTATGCCACCTACAGCGCCGGCAGAAACCAGCAGGGAGATATCTCCCATCAGGCCGGCCTGAGCGGCACGGCACTGAAAGATAACAACCTGAACTGGAGTCTCAGCCAGGGGATGACGCGCAATGAAGGCAATAGCGGCAGCCTGAGCACCTCCTATCGTGGCGGGTATGGCAGCACCAATCTTGGCTATAGCTACAGTGACAGTTATAAGCAGACCAGCTATGGCGTCAGCGGAGGGGTGCTTTTACACAATGAAGGCGTGACGCTGGGGCAATCACTTGGTGAAACCAGCGTGCTGGTTGCCATGCCAGGGGTAGCCAATGCCAAAGTGGAAAATGAAACCGGCGTCAAAACCGACTGGCGGGGTTATGCCCTGCGGCCTTACGCCTCCGCTTATCGTGAGAATCGTATCGCCATCGATACCGGCTCACTGGATGATCAAACCGATATGGATTCTACGGTAACCCGCGTGGTGCCTACCCGTGGTGCCGTGGTGAAGGCCGGATTTAAAGGCCATTCAGGTAGCCGGGTTCTGATGACCCTGACCAGCGCAGGCAAACCGCTTCCGTTCGGCACTATCGTCAAGGCTGGCGAGCGTGGCGGGATAGTTGGGGATGGTGGGCAGGTTTATCTGTCAGGCATGCCGGATAAGGGAACAGTCATCGCACAGTGGGGAGTCGATAAACAGTGCGTTGGCGATTATCGTCTGCCGTCAGCAACAAAGGAACAGCGCGATCCGGTGATCAGAATTAACAGTAACTGCAAATGATAAATCAGGACAGTAGCCAAGCCATCGCGCAAAAAGCGCAATCAATAATCCAGATAAGAGGATAAAACATGAAAACTCGCGGAAAGGGTGTCCTTACTCAACTTTCTCACTCGGCATTACTTCTGATTGCGGTTGGAATGGGAAATGCTTATGCGGCAACAGATACGGCGATTATCACTATTACCGGGAAAGTGGTTGCGAACACTTGCACTATGAGCAGTGGCTCTGCAACACAGACAGTCACGCTTAATGATATTGCTGACCGGGACATTCGCGGTAAAGGGGTCACCGGCGGTGATAAAAATATCAGTATCGTGCTGAAAGATTGCGGCACCGCCGCATCTGCCGTGAAGGTGAGCGCCTGGGGGAGTGCTGACAGCGAGGATAACCAGGCTTTCGGCAACGCTATTGCTAAAAGTGACGGCGGTGCGGATGGCGTCGCACTCTATTTTTATCAGACCAATGGAACGACTAAATACAACCCCGATGGCAGTGTGACAGAAACCAGCAACCTGACACCCTCCGCGGACAATACCCTGAATTACAAAGCATCTTATGTAGGTACAAAAGATACCGTGGCTGCGGGGAGTTTCATGACCGTGGTGAACATGAATTTTGAGTATTTGTAGAAATAAATAACCCATCGGGAGTCTGTAGAAGCAATAACAAGTGGCTCCCAGGAATTAATAGTGTAGAAAATACAGAGGATGGGATACCTCCGTACTACAAAAGAGTAAGAAGAATAAATGATGAATTTCAGAAATCACAGTGAGGCCAGGCAGTGCTCAAAACGCCTGTCAGGGCTGTTGTACGTCGTTGCGTTTAGTGCAGTTATACCTTGTGAAGCAATGACTATACAGGCATCAAGTATTGTTGAGATCCCAATAACTGGCTTAAAACTTTATAACAAGGGGGAGTACCCAGTTATTGACAAAAAGGTGGGCTTCACGCGTCTGATACTAATACCTAATGGACGTAACCCAGGGATAATTGGTTACGGTGATGTCGTGATCACAACCACTCAAGGCTCTTTCAGTGCAAAACTACCGTTATGCCAGGATGCCGATCAGTGGCAGTGCTGGGATAACTCCGCCTATTGGGTGAATGTACCCACCTTTGATGGGCAGGCAGTGGAAGGTGGAACCAATCCGGTGATTACGGGATTATCACTTACAGGAAGATTACAAAATATATCTCAAAAAGATACGTCGATAAATATTAAAATAGTCGCTTCGGATGAGAATAATTGGGGGAATTCGCAGTTGGGATTTAGCAGTATTGGCGGCGCGACCTTACCCGCTGCTTCAGTTTGTGCCCTGGATGTAAATACGACGGCCGATCTCGGCAATCTTACAACGGGGCAAGCGAAAAAAAACATACTGGTCAGCTCAAATGCATCTGGAAATGGCAAGGTGACATTTAGGCCAGGCGAACATGATAGCAACAGTGGCTTAATTAAAAACACTGGCGGGGGAACGCTAAAGTATTCCGTTATGGATACCTCCTCATCTAATCTGTGGAATGCGGCTGATGGGCAGTGGCAAGGTGAACTCACCAACGACTATTATCTGCAGTTGGAGAGTGTCCCTGATACCACATACCCTGGCCTTTATGAAGGCATCATGACCACAACGCTTTCATGTGAGTAAAGACTCAAGGGGAGCGGCAGGTTTTTGATTTCATACTAAGCAACAGCAGCCCGCCGTATTCGCAGGCGATACTAATTTATAAATTATGCATGATTGGCGATACAAAATCCTGAGTATGTATTTATTTCTGCATTATATTCTATCTTTGAAGGTTTCGAGATATTTTGGTTAGCGAAATAACTTCTGGTTAGCCGCAGGGGTATTTCGATTTTCATTTATCCGAAATTAATGAAGGTGAAGTATGTCTCAGTGCTTGCTCAGGAACCACAACCGGATCATTACTGCTTTATCATGCTACAGCACCGTTGCAGCGCCTGATGAAGTGGTCAGAGGAAAACGGCACTATTTTTTGAATAAAGAGAATTGCCAGAGAGTATTTTTTATCACTGAAGGCGATTTCCTTTTACGTACGATTAATGAGAATAAAATTCTCAGCATTGTGTCTGCTCCCTATGTCATTGGCGCAACGCCGGCCTTGGAACCCACACCACTTTTTCTTGAGCGTATTGATTACGGCATAATAAAAACAATTGATTACGATCAGTTCTGGCGGGTGATCAATTATAATAATTCGCATGCGGATGTGATGAATATCATCGCAGGACATTATACCGATCTAATGAACTATCTTATGGTGAGCAGAGCTGACGCCCGTGAACAGGTCATCGCGCTTTTGAATATGTGGAAAAACCTCCCAATGCGTTTGAAGAATAGATACTCCGTCTTATATCTGCTATCAAACAGCTCACATTTATCAAAAAGCACGATATGCCGTATATTGAAGGATCTGAAAGAAGAAGGGGAGATAGAGCTTGAAAATGGGCGATTTGTCGCAGAGATGGTGTAACGATTAGTGTTGAGTTGATTTTTTTCAGTTTAATCTGTTTATTTATAAATAGCCTTCTTCAGTGTTATAACACGGCAGGGATCCGAGAGAATCACAAATTTTCCGATGTTAATTATTTTGATGTGATTGGGCGTCGCTATGGGAAGTTGTTTAATTTAGGGTAATGCCAGATTGAAATCGCATCATACACTCTTCCCCTTTAACAATAACAATGAACTCACCGAAATGGTGACGGATTATATTGTGCTCTATATGCACCATGACGATAAAGTCAGCGTGTTGGTTATCTGTGACGAATAAACCTAGCCCCGCAACACAACACTGCGGGGCTACGCGCTATTTGCGATTAAGAATGCGCAGGAAGTCGTTTTTATTGGAAATCAGCGACAACGCATTGGAAATGATTTCATCACTGAAAATCGACGCAACGTCTTTCAACACATCAATGTGTTCTTTCTCTTTAGCAATCACGCCGATGGCGATAAACATCACGTTGCTTCTGTCCCAGATCACCCCGTCGGGGAACTGAAAGATTTCCACGCCGGTTTTCAGGATGATGCCCGTTTGCGATTTCGGTAAGTGGGGCAGGGTAATTCCGTTGCCAAGGAAGGTAGAGACCTGATGCTCCCTTTCATTCAGGAAAGCGATACAGTCCTGGCTGACATAACCCTTGGCCTTAAACTCTTTCCCCACCATCGCTAAAACATCGGCCTTATTTTTTGCCTGACATCCCAGATGAAGATTCTCTACGGTAATCGTATCTATCATTGCCCGTCTCCTTTCATTTTCCAAAGTGTGAAGGTATCAATTACCCGCAGACAGCTCTTCTTCAAGTTGTTCCAACGATTTATTGGATGTTTCTGGCAAAGCGATTATCACAAAGGCGATGGCCAGATAGTTGATGACGGCAAAAATCAGAAACACCGGTCCAAGGCCAAGTTTAGCCTCCAGCACCGGGAACAGGTAGCTGACGATGGCATTCATCACCCACATAAAGAACACCGAAATACCCATCGAAAGGCCGCGGATTTTCAGCGGGAAGAGTTCAGCCAGCACCACCCAGGTCAGGAAGCCCATCGTACCTTGCATCACGCCCACAAAGAGTGCGCCCAGCAGCCAGATAGTGGTTGCCTTCATATCGCCGGTCAGATAATAGTCCGCCGCAGCGATTAACAGGTGCAGCGTTGCCATCAGGGCGAAACCCGACACGATCAGCGTTTTGCGTTTAAAGCGATCCACCAGATACAGCACGCCAAACAGCATACCGCCAACTGAGAATACCCCGTTCAGCACGTTACAGATTAACGATGTTCTTTCCGAGAAGCCGGCCGTTTTAAGGATTTCCGTGCCGTAATACATGATGACGTTAACGCCGGTGGTTTGCTGAATCGCAGCCCAGGCAATGCCCACCAGCAGCAGTTTCAGGATCCATGGCGTCTTAAAGATAATCTCCATGGCACCACGGGTATGCAGCTTCTTTTCTTTTTCAATCTCCATCAGCGTGATGATGTCTTCGTACTCTTTTACCGCACGCGCTTCGGGACGGATCTGTTTCAGGATCACCAGCGCTTCTTCGCGACGGCCTTTACTGATCAGCCAACGCGGGCTCTCAGGTGAACGCCACATCCCCACCAGCAGTAATACTGACGGTATCGCCTGCACCATTAACATATAGCGCCAGACTTCCGGCAGGTGTCCCCACATGAAACCAATGGCCGCATTGATGGCAAAGGCGGCCAGCTGTCCAATCACGATCGCCACCTCATTCAGCCCGGTCAGCTTGCCGCGCATTTCGGTCGGGGCCACTTCGGAAATAAAGGTGGGGGCAGTGACCGAGGCGCCGCCTACCGCATAACCGAGGATGAATCTGGCCAGCAGAAGAGTGGTGACGTTAGGAGCCATGGCGGAGCAGATCGCCCCGATAAAGAAGATAAAGGAGAGCCAGAGTAAATATTTTCGACGCCCAAAGAAGTCAGCGAGCTTTCCCCCACAGACGCTGCCGATGGCGGCACCGATCAGCAGCACGCTCATTACCAGGCCTTCGGTGGTCGGCGTCAGGGCCATATTCTCTTTCAGTGAAGAGAACGCCCCGTTAATGACGCCGGTGTCATAACCAAACAGCAAACCGCCAAACGTAGCAACCAGCGCAATCTGATGTAATCGTTTTCTCTGATGTTGATTAAGGTGCATCGCCAAAGACATATTTCTACCTTTTATTTGATTATCCGTTTAAAGCCGGAACGGTTAAAAACCCATGATGGCTTCATCTCTGTTCTCATCTGATGACAACAAAGGGTGCCAATGGCTGACTGGGGACCCGTTTCTGGCTATCCAACGGTGAGGTACTCACCGAGCGATATCGTCAAAGAAGATAGCATTATGTTTGAAATAAAAATTCTACTTACGTCACACTGCGATTGATTGATTTCGTTACTGGCGGTTTTTGGTATTTCTGTTCGATTTGTCTATTTCAGATCAAATGCGCAACTTTATGATTTTTATTGAATTTATGTTTGATGATAATGACGTCTGCAAATTCCCCTCAAACCCGCTCAACTCTGGAACGCATGATTAGTACATTTCTTAAGCAATTTATGTTCATTTTGTGATTACTTTGGAAGAAAAATTCCATTGAAAAAGTAGGTGTTTTCTTACCGGGTTAATGAAGCGGAGACCTGAAATTTTGGCAAAAAAAAACCATCCGCTGGATGGCTTGTCGTTGCTGGAACCGGGATTAAACCGGTCTTGGTGAGAACTGACCAATCACCTCTTCGGCAACGTCATGCTCAATGGGCTGATTATGCGCGATCAGGTAGCGCTTTTCCCCCAGGCTGAACAACGTTAAGTCATAAGGCTCATCGTCGAAGGTCAGGGTTGCCGGGAAGCCTGGGCCGCCCTCATATTGCTGGAAGCTGACTAAGTCACCCCCGGTACCGGTCAAAATTAAGATGTCATACGTCATGGCTTGGATCCCTGCAATGCGGTGTAAAGTCGGCACCAGTATACCGCGCCAGGCATAAAAGGGGAGAGCCTGCCCCATTGCTGAGGCAGGCAGAAAGCAGATTAGAAGCTGTAGTTGGCGGTAACCGAGACGTTACGTGGCTCGCCGTAAACGGTGTTTCTGCCGACGTCGATGTTGTAGCTCTTGTCGAACAGGTTGTTCAGGTTCGCCTGCACCGACAGTTGCTTAGTCACGCGGTAGCGGCTGAACAGATCCACCAGCGCATAGCTGCCTTGCTCGGCGTAAATCGTGCTGGCACCGTCTGGACCGTCAACATGATCCCAGGTGTGAGTCTGCCAGTTGATGCCGCCACCTACCGTCAGATCCTGCAGCATCGGCAGGCGATAGCTGGTGAACAGTTTCAGCGAGGTGCGCGGTTGGGTCGGATTCAATGCCTGATCCTCGCCGTCTTTCGCCACATAACGGGTAGCACCGAAGGTCATTTGCAGATTGTCGGTCACCGCACCATTGATTTCGAACTCGACGCCTTTACTGACCGTGCCATCCTGCTCGTAGTAAGCGTAATCGCTGGTGCCTGGGATAATCGCGTAATCTGTTGTGCCAAGGTGATCCTGCTCGATACGGAAGACCGCCAGCGACGCCGTTACGCGGCTGTTCATCCAGTCGCCTTTAATCCCGGTCTCGTAGCTTTTCCCGGTCACCGGCGCAAGGTAAGCGCCACTGGCGTTGCGGTAGGTCTGCGGCTTAAAGATCGAGGTATAGCTGGCGTAAGCAGACCAGGTATCGTTGATGTCATACACCAGGCCGGCATACGGCGTGATGTTGTTCTTCTCGGTATTCTCGGTCAGCGTGTCTGCGCTGTATTTGGTGTAGCGCGCGCCGAGGATCAGGTGCAGCGGATCGGCCAGCGAAATGCGTGTTGCCATATAGGCTGACTTCTGATGAATGGTGTTGTCTTCCGACAGGGCCTGATCGTCCCAGTCCGGTTCCGGATAATTGCCCCAGTTGTTGAAGTCGCCGACATCGGCTGACGTCAGGTTGGTGAAGGCGCTGAAATAACGATCGTTCTGGCGGATATAACTCACGCCGGCCATCAGCTCATGTTGACGACCCAACAGCTCGTAAGGTCCGCTGACATAGGCATCAAGCGCATTTTCTTTCCGTTTGGCGCTGTTATAACCGGTGCCGCCTAACAGGTCGTAACCCGCATAAGGACCGACGCCGATACCGGTATTTTTATCAAAGTAGCCGTCGATATACAGCGCTTTACTGTCCATCGTCGCTTCGGTGTGGCTGCCGCTCAGGTTAAATTCCCAACCGTTATTGAAGCTCTGCTTCAGGCTGGCGAAGACCTTTTTCGAGTCGCTGTCGTTATACGCCCAGTCTGGCGCGGTATTGGTGCTGCGATCGTAATGGGTTCTGCTGCCATCCAGATAGTAAGTTGGCAAACCGCCCCAGGTGTTGCCCGAGATATGGTTTTCCTGGTAGTCATACCCGACGGAAAGGGTGGTGGAGTCGGTCAGATCCGCATCCACTATGCCGTAGAGGAATTTCTTCTGGCTGTGATAGCGATCCAGCCAGCTGTCACCGTCCTGGTAGCCGGCCACAATGCGGCCGCGGACGTTACCTGACTCGGTCAGCGGCGCAGATAAATCGGCGACATAGCGTTGATTGTCCCAGGTGCCGTAGCTGGCCGAGACGTTGCCGACAAATTCTTTGCTGTCCGCATGCTTGTGCACCATGTTGACCGAGGCCGCCGGGCTGCCGGCACCGGTCATCAGACCGGTTGCGCCGCGAACCACTTCGACCCGATCATAAATCGCGGTATCAGAGAGGGTATCACCGATATTCCAGCGCGGATCGACCAGCACCGGAACGCCATCAACCTGATAGTTATCGATCATAAATCCGCGCGAATAGAAATTGCTGCGGTTCGCGCCGGAGTTAAATTCAGAGATGCCGGTGGTGTTTTTCAGCACATCGTTCAGCGTTTCCAGCTTTTGATCTTCCATACGCTGTTTGGTGATCACGCTTATCGACTGCGGCGTATCACGGGCGGTCAGGGCCAGTTTCGTGGCCGCGCGGGTGACGGGGACGTTGTAGTCGGTGTCTGCGGTGTTGCTGCTGTCATCCGTGGCGGCATTGACCACCAGGTTTTGTTCTTTCTGCGCCGTTTCTGCGGCGGAAACCGGCAACGCAGAGGCAATCAGCACGGCAAGCAGTGATAAAGACGGCGTGGAAACGGGGGTGAATCTGGATCCGCTGGCGCGAGTTCCCTGGGAAGAGCAAGGAGCAAAGGACATTATTTACCCTCAAAATGATTTTATTATTTTTACTTCGCACAATGCAGAGCAAGAAAATTCCTGAACGCACCAAAAAACGAATGAGAAGTATAATCATTTTGATTGGCAATGCAAAAGAATGTGTTGAACCATTTCGAAGTGTTGCGGTCGCGGATTTTCTTACAGAACGACCAGCCTGCGACCGACAACAATCGTGGTCAGTACAATGGTCGCGAAGGCCAGCAGATGCAGGATCAAATCCGGCATAACCAGATGAACTGGATGGCACAGTGTCAGCATCACTAAGGCCATGCACGCCGTACCGGCGCCGGCTGCAGCCAGACTTTTTACCGGATAAATTGCCCGCGTCTGACGCAGATAGCCAATCATAATTGCCGCCATCGGCACGCTGACTACCAGCATAAACAGGTAGCAATTGGTGCCTTCACCCTGGCCATGAATCGGGGAAACGCTGCGCATATTGAACAGAATACTGCCGAGCCACAACACCGCCAGCGGCACAAACCATTTCCAGCTCAACGGTCGGCGACCGGCAATGCTGGTCAGAAAGGCATTACGGATCGCCAGGGTTCCGGCGATAAACGCCAGCACCAGCTGAAAAATCGCCCATCCCATCCCAGGCTGAGACCAGTCGGTCAGGCTGCGGTGCACCAGCAAACTGGCCGCTGCGCCGCAGGGCAGGGCCATCACTATCGCGGCGACCACGCGCCACCCGGTGGGTGCCGTCCTTTTTACCGGCGCCGCGCTGCGGCTGAGTTTTTCAATTAAGGCATTATGATCGGTCATGCTTTGCTCCAAAACGGCGAAGATTGGTCAATGCGCGATGCAAAAGTGACTTTACGGCCGGAACCGTCAAATTATTCTGCGTGGCGGCTTCCGCCAGGGTCATCTCCCGCAGATGGACATGCTCAACGATTTGCCGCTGTCGGGATGAGAGTTGATTCAGATACAGGCTCAGCTCTTCCCGCGCTTCCGGCCGCTCAGGCTCGACAAAAGACGTCGACGGGTAGGTGGCGGCGGCGTCTTCTTCCTCCACTTCCCAGTGACGCTGGCGGCCGCGTCGGCGAAGCGCATCCACCGATCGCGCCTGGGTAATGGCCATCAGCCACGGCAAAAACGGGCAGGCGGGATCGTAGGTATGGCGGACGCGGTGAATGGCCAGCAGAACATCCTGAATCACGTCTTCAACCAGCACCGCATCGTCAACGTGCTTATGCACCAGGGTGCGGATCACCGGCACCAGCTCGGTCAGCAGGCGAGTGTAGGCCTGCTGTTTTCCAGCCTGAGCTTGCGCCATCAATTCTGGCCATTCATCACGTTGCGTACCGGATTTAACCATCCACCGCCTTTCTTTCACGTCCTGCTTTGATCACGCTTTTTTGCCGCTCGCCTGGTTAAGGGCATTCACCACGATCGACGGGGTCAATACCTGCGGCAACACCTTCGGTGCACTGCCATCAGCCGGATACACCACGTACAGCGGCAGACCGCCCTGGCCGAATTCGTTCATCGCATCATCAATGTCGGGGTTAAATTTCGTCGAGTCGGCAACCATATATACCGTACCGGTGCGCAGCAGCGCCTCTTTCACCGCCGTGGTGGAAAGCGTGGTGCGCTGGTTTACCTGACAAGTAATACACCAGGATGCGGTGAAGTCCACCATGATCGCTTTACCGTGCCCGCGCGTCTCGGCAACGGTTTGTGGCGACCATTTCACCTGGGTAACGGCTGCGGCGGTTTGTCCATCAGGCAGCGGGGCGCCAGGCTGGATAATGCCGGTCACCGGCGCTATCACTGCCACCAGCAATGCGGCGGTAACGGCATACAGCAGCTTGTGCGATTTTTCACGAAAACGTCGTTTCTGCGCGATGCCGTAAAGCCAGCCGGCAAAACCGAGCAGCACCGAGCAGGCGAGGATCGTCGCCAGTGCGCCGGTACCGGCCTGTTGCGCCAGCACCCACACCAGCCAGGCGTAAGCACCGAACATCGGGAAGGCGAGGCCGTGTTTAAGCACATCCATCCACGCGCCAGGACGAGGCAGGCGTTTTGCCAGCTGCGGGAACAGTGACACCAGCGTAAAGGGTGCGGCGAACCCCAACGCCAGCGAGAAAAATATCGCCAGCGAGACGGCCGGCGGCTGCACCAGCGCATAGCCAATCGCACTGGCCATAAACGGCGCGGAACATGGCGTGGCAACCACGATCGACAGCACACCGGTCAGCGCCGAACGCACTAACGCACTGCGACCGACTTCGATTTCGCCCGCGCGCTGCAACGAAAGCCCGACTTCAAAGACGCCAAGAAGATTCAGCGCCGCACCCAAAATAATCAGCGCCAGGATGGCAATCACCAGCGGCGACTGGAGTTGAAAACCCCAGCCCACCGCATCACCGGTGGCCCGCGCCGCCAGCAGGATGCCCGCCAGCGCCATCATGGTGACGACCACGCCCGCCAGGAAGGCCAGTCCCTCGGCGCGTGCCGCCGACGAACTGCCCTGATGACGCAGCAAACCCAGCGCCTTCAGGGAGATCACCGGAAACACGCACGGCATAAAGTTGAGGATAATGCCGCCTAAAAAGGCGGACAAAATAGCAGTTAACATAACGGGCCTCAGCAGGCTAAAGGGTGACCGGCAAACTCAGATCAGGAATGCGAAGCAGAATATTGTTTCACCGCGTCCATGGCTTTCTGAATATGGGTATCCGGGTTGCGGTCGGTGAAGCTCAGCAGGATCTTGCCGTCTGGCGCGATGACATATGAGGTACGGTCAGAGACGGTTTTGCCTTTGATCTGCATGGTGGTCTGGTATTCGCTGGCCACTTTCGCGCCTGGGTCGGCGGCTACGGTGAATTTATCGCGGCATTCCAGTTTTGAGAATTCGCCAATCTGCTCGGTATTGCCGGCGGTCACGCCAACCACGCTGGCACCGAGCTTTTTAAAGCCATCGGTCGCTTCGGCAAAGTCATGAGCTTCAATGGTACAGCCTTTGCTGAAGGCCACCGGGAAGAAGTAAAGCACGACCGGGCCTTTTGCCAATGCCTGCTGCAGCGAGAAGGTCAGCGGCTTGCCCGCCAGTGCGCCCTGAAGTTTAAAGTCCGGGGCCTGCGCGCCGACCGGCAGTGCGGCGTAAGCGTTGAGGGCAGGCATCGCGAGGCTCATAACAGCAGCGGCGGTCACAGAACAGAGAAGTTTTTTTGTACGGTTCATGTCGGGCTCCAACAGGGTTACAGGAAGTGCGTTGATAAACAGTTCGCTGTCACGCTGCGGAAAGTTTCGCGGAGGGAAAAATAAATCGCGGTTTTATGTATAAAAACGGGCGGAGGGGAACCTGCGCCGACGCAAGCCTGGCGCAAGTTCCGTTTTCAAGGGGCAGAACGCGGGGTTACAGCGGTTTTTTGGCCGTCTCTTTCGCCGCCAACACCGCCAGCAAGGTGACAATCAGCGCCACCGAGACATAACAGGATACCGCTAACGTGGTGCTGAACTCGGTAAACAGCGTGGTAATGATCAGCGGCGCGAAGCCGCCGCCAACAATTCCCGACAGCGTATAGGCTAACGAAGAGCCTGCGTAGCGCACGCGGGTCGGGAATTGCTCGGTAACAAACGCCGCCTGCGGGCCATACATGATGGCGTGAACCTGCAGGCCACCGATAACCGCCAGGCAGATCAGCACCGGATGGGCGCTGTCGAGCAGCATAAAGAACACGAAGGACCAGGCGATCGCCAGCACCGCGCCCATGATGTACACCGGGCGACGTCCCCACCGATCGGACAGCGCGCCAAACATCGGTACGGTGATGGCGTTGCCCAGCGCCCCGAGCATGGTCGCCATCAGCGCCACCGGACGCGGCAGGTGCAGCACGGTCGTAACATAGGTCAGCGTAAACACCACCACCAACGCATACAGCACATCTGAGCCGATGCGGGCACCGCCCGCCACCAGCAGCGGACGCAGATGGTGAGTAAACACCTCTTTGACCGGCGTGTGGGTGGTATTTTTCGCTTTTTCTAACGCCAGGAACGCGGGCGTTTCACCAACGCCACGGCGCAGCCATAAGCCAAAAATCACCAGCAGCAGGCTGAGTACGAACGGAATACGCCAACCCCATTGCTGGAAGTCTTCTGGCGACAGGAACACCGTCACCAGCGTGATCAATCCGGTGCCAATCAGCGTGCCACAGGACGGTCCAACCTGAGCGAATGACGCGTTGCGGCCACGCTGTTCCGGTTTGCCATGCTCCATCGACAGCAACACCGCACCCGCCCATTCGCCGCCCAGCGCGATGCCCTGAATAAAGCGCAGGCTGACCAGCAGCAGCGGACTCCAGATCCCCCAACTGGCGTAGCCCGGCAGCAGGCCCATCAGCGCGGTGGTGACGCCCATGATCACCAGCGTGGTCACCAGCACGAACTTACGCCCCAGCACATCGCCCAAATGACCGAAGATCATGCCGCCAACCGGGCGCGAGACATAGCCGACCGCATAGGTTGAGAAGGCCAGAATGGTGCCCACCAGCGGGTCAAACGACGGGAAAAAGACGTGGTTGAAAATCAGCGCGGCCATGATGTTGTAGACGGTAAAGTCATACCATTCCAGCGCGGTGCCGATTGAACTGGCCGCCGCCAGACGACCGGTTTTGGGCGGCGTCTGTTCAGCGCTGGCAGTTTTTGGCCGCAGGGTATCAGTAGATGACACACTCATGATTTCACCTCCTGCGCGGTCAACTGCCAGCCGAGCGCGTAATGCATGACGTCATTGTGGCGAAGTGCCAGCGTATCACAGGCCTGGGACGCCAGCCTTTGCGAGGCTTCAGCGCTGCTGGATTCAATCAGCATCATCGGCAGAAGCTGCCGGTTGTCAGGGGATTCTTTCGGCAGCGGTGTGCTGAGCGTCGCGTCCGGCGTTAACAGGCTGGAATGAATGAAGCCAGGCTGCGCGAACAGCGTTTCACCCAGTTGGGCAATGTTGCTTTCCGCGATGCCCGCGGCCAGGGTCAAAATGGCGAGATGGCTGCCAGAGCCCAGGCCAACCTGGGCGCTGATGGTGCACACCCGGCGCATCGGTGACTGCATTTTTTGCAGACAGGCCTGCGACCAGGCCGTTTGTTGCGTGAAGGCCGCGTGATACGCCGGGGAAGTGAAGCTTTCCAGCGAGTCGGTTTTATACAGGCCAAGATATTTGCGTCCGCCTTGCAGCGACTGATAGCGCGTACCAGAGCGAAAACCTTCAATTCTTACGCGTTCTTCAACGTGTTCGCGATCGTACCAGTGGTTAAAATCCGCTTCATCCTGTGCGGCGACGTCGGTGGCGACAAAAAGCATGCCCTGATTTTTTGGAGAAGTCATCATTAGTCCTGCCGTTTTCAGTGTCATGGTGAGAAGAGGTGTTTGCGGTTATCTGTCTGTTATTGCTGTGCTTTAAGCACGGTCTCAATCGCCAGCGCCCAGCTCATCAGCGCGTCGTCCTGCATGGGTAATGCCGCGACCATTAAGCCGACCGGTGCCAGACCCTTTGCCGAACAAGGCAAAGAGACGGCGCAGCCATCAAGGAAGTTGATCACCGACGGATTGCGCAGTGCCGCGCCGTTGACGCGGAAATAGGCGTCCTCATCGGCTTCAAGATCGGCAATGCGCGGGGCAATAAACGGCACGGTGGGCATTAACAGCGCGTCGTACTGCTGAACGATCTGGCTGACGCGCGTTTGCCAGTCGGCGCGTTGTTCCACCAACCGCTGGCGATCGGCTTCACCCAGGGCTTCACCGCGACGAATGCGCGAGACCACGCGCGGGTCATAACCTTCAGCGCGTTGCGCTATCAGCGGCTGGTGCCATTGCCAGGATTCCAGCGCGGTAAATCCCCCGCTGGCATTAATGGCGGAAAGCTCGGCGATTTCCCTCAGCGGAATGGCAGAAACCCTGGCTCCGGCCTGTTTCAGCGCCATCACCGCCCGCTCAAACGCGGCGGCAACCTGGGTATCCAGCCCCTCCAGCACCCCCGTCTGGGGCACTGCAAAATGGGCGTCGGCAAGATTTTTTACCGTCAGCGATAACGGCCGGTTGGCTATCACCGCATCGAGTGCGACGCAGCTTAAGACGTCGTGAGCCAGGGTGCCGACAGAGTCGAGTGACGCCGAAAGCGGCAGTACGCCGGCCATTGAAATTCGACGTGCGGTGGGTTTGTACCCGGTCAGACCGCAGAACGCTGCCGGAATACGCACCGATCCGCCGGTATCGCTGCCGATTGCCCCGAGACACATGCCATCGCTGATCGATACGGCGGCACCGGAAGACGAGCCGCCAGGAATACGGCGTGCAGCGCGATCCCAGGGATTTGCCGGCGTGCCGTAGTGCGGATTAATTCCGAGACCGGAATAGGCAAATTCAGTCATATTGGTTTTACCGACGATCACCGCACCGGCTTGCAACAGCTTGTCGACAATCGTCGCATGGGATTCGGCGACGGGCGCATCCGCCAGCACGGTCGAGCCGCCGGTGGTGGCTTCACCCTGCAGGTCAAACAGGTCCTTGATCGACACTGGCACACCATCCAGCGGCGAAAGCGCGTTGCCGGCCGCCCGGCGCTGAGCCGAGGCTTCAGCCTGCTCGCGTGCCCACTGCGCATACACCTGGGTAAAGGCCCGCGAGCCTTCACCTTCGCGAGCAGCGATCGCCGCCAGTGCCTGTTCAGTCAGCTGGACGGAGGTCACCGTACCAAGCTCCAGTTGTTCGATGGCCTGTTGCAGGCTTAAAGAGGGGTAAGAATTCATGGCGATACTCCCAGTTTTAAAGGGTGACGATCGGGGTCAGGCTCAGGCGATAACCGGTAATTCAAGGCTGTGATAGTCGTGGCAAATGCGGCGGCCCAACTGCTCATCAACCAGCTCCATACGGAATTCCGTTGCAGGACGAATGCCACCTATTGCCGCGACGGTGCCGCAGGTCATCCCCAGTCCTTCAGCCGGCACCTCACCATCCGGCAAATAGCGGCTTAGCAGGTCATCAGGTTTGCGCAGGCTGGCGAGCGTGCCTTCCTGATACAGGCGGAATTCGCCGTCTTCTTTTATCCATGCACGCAGGATCAGCTGGTCCCAGTGCCCGGCGACCTCGGTCATTCTCCAGGCCTGCGTTGCCACGGGCTTCACACACAGTTGTTTGGAGAGCGCCACACTGTGCGATTCCAGCTCACGATCGGTGTGATCGGAGGCCAGTGAGACAAACACCTCGCCCTGATGGGTGAAGATAAACACTTCGGCTTCGCCAGAGCTGGCGGCGCCAATCACTTCTACCGAATGACTTTGTGTCAACTGGTTAGCGGCAACCCGATAGAAGAGGGGAACTGCACTCGGACGGGGCACGCCCAGGGCTTCCAGTTCACTAATATGGTGCGCGATAGCGTCAGGATCGCGTCCTGCCCATCCGGCGATCACCAACTTGTTGATGTCGACCGTCAGGCTTTCTGGGTGGTTTTTTGTATTATTATCAACACTATGAGCTGATGGCAGTGTGAAGGTAAGTTGCATCGGGAAACGCCTCTTTTGCTGATTGAATAGAAAACACAGTGAAATTTCACTATAACTTCATTTATCAAATAAGCGATTTCCGTGCCATGTTTTGTGTAGAATGTCTAAAAATCTTCTCAGCACGCGCTGGATATGAAGACTGATGTCACAGAAACGGAGGAACGACCGGTGAGCGAACAGTCAGGGCTATCGTTAAACGAACAGGCGTATAGCCGTTTCAGGCAGGCGTTGGTCACCCTGGGTTACAAGCCAGGGGAATATCTGAATACCGCGCAGGTGATGAGCGACCTGGCGATGGGCAGGACGCCGGTGAATCAGGCCATCCACCGTTTGGCCAACGAAGGGCTGTTGCAGATTATTCCGCGCAAAGGGGTGATGGTTTCACCGCTGTCGGTGGATGACGCGTTAGAACTGATTGACGTCCGGCTGGCGAATGAAATGCTGTGCATGCGGCTGGCCAGTTCGCGTATTTCGGCTCAGGAGCTGTCGGAACTCGACGCCATCAATCAGCAGATTGAAGCGGCCAGCGAGCGCCGCGATCGTGACGAGATGATGCTGCTGGATAACCAGTTTCACCAGCTGTTGGCCAGAATTTCCGGCAATAAGATGTTGATGGATATTCTTAGCGTGCTGCATGCGCAATCGCAGCGCTTCTGGGCCAGCTCGCTGTCGAAAGAGGGGCATATGCAGGAAGTGATTGAGGAACATCGGGCGATTATCAGCGCGCTGGCCGCACGGGACGGGCAGGCCGCCGCCGACGCGGCGGAAGTGCATATTTTGTCATTCCGCCATGCGCTGTTGCGCCGCTAACCGACTCACAATACCGCACCTGTTATCGATTGAAGCGGGCGCTCACCCGCTGCTTGCTTTATTCGCGGTATTAAATCTTCTCGCCCATCTTGAGTAAAGTTTCTACAGCGGTAAGATATCCTTCGTTTCCAGGGGGAACCTTCAATGAAAAACGTTATCTTTAGCATGCTCGCTAAAATTTCAAAAATGGATGCGGAATCCAAGCAGTTAACCGCACAGGTGGAAGCGCAGTCCTTACTGATCGGTGCATTGACGCTGACGGTGGGTAAAAACGGCGGTATGACCCGAATGGTGGAGAGCGTTAACAAAGCCATCAATTCGGTACTTGATTCGCAAGATGATGTGCTGAGATCCGATGCGGATATTTTGCTGAACGAATTCCGTAACCTGCTGGAAGTGACGCGTCTTATCGAACAGGCTGATGCCGAACTCGATCAGGAAGCGCTGGCCGCAGCGGGTGGTGATTCACTGGAGATCTTGCCCCAGCCGAAGTAGGGCCGCCTGAAGCGGCTTCAATCCTGGCCGTGATGTGCCAACATCACCGGCCTGAGCTTATTTTTTCTTTCGCCCTGATGTGTGATGTCAGGCACCTATTGCGTAAAAGCACCTCCTATAGTTAATACACCCATATGGGCTAACGGAGGTGAGTATGTCTGAACGTCCCGATGACCTTGAACCACTCCCAGATGATGCAGAGTTCCCTGAGGAGGAAGATGAAGATGAAGCCGGATTGCCATTAGGCACGGACGATGTAGAAAATCCCGTTGAAGATGATGATGAGCCCGTAGATCCACGAGAAGACATCTGAATTCTCTGATAAACCGCCAGAATGGCGTGCGCCATACCCGATTTCGGGGGCCACGCCATCAGCGCGGTTTTTTTTCGTCCTGAATCCGTCTGCATTAACCCCGCTTCACACCGCCCGGTGCATTTTCAACACATCTTGTTGAGTTTTGATATGTTATATCATAACATTAAATCCTCTGTTACTTTTTGAGGATTCAATTTTGGCGGGTCACTTTGGAAAATTTGCGTTAGCTCTGGGTAGTCTTCTGGTTAGCGGACAGGCGCTGTCGCATGGTCATCATTCGCACGGTACGCCGTTGACGGAGATCGAGCAAAAGGCGGCTGATGGGGTGTTTGACGACAAAAACGTTAAGGACCGCAAGCTTGAGGATTGGGATGGCGTCTGGCAATCCGTTTATCCGCTGCTGTTGAAAGGCGAACTGGATCCGGTATTCAAAAAAAAAGCGCAGAAGGATAAAAGTAAAACCTTCGACGATATTAAAGCCTATTACCGCAAAGGTTATGCCACCAATATTGAGAGCATTGGCATCGAGAATGGCACCATGGAGTTCCACGTTGGCGAGCAGGTCAGTAGCTGTAAGTATGACTATGCTGGCTACAAAATCCTGAACTATGTCTCTGGTAAGAAGGGTGTCCGCTATCTGTTCACCTGCTCTGATGCCAGCAGCAAGGCACCAAAGTTCGTGCAGTTCAGCGACCATATTATCGGTCCGCGTAAATCGTCCCACTTCCATATTTTTACCGGCAATACTTCCCAACAGGCCCTGTTGGCCGAAATGGACAGCTGGCCGACCTACTATCCGTTCCAGATGACGGACGAGCAGGTGGTTGACGAAATGCTGCACCACTAAGGCGATGACTGCCCCGAGCGGGGGGATTATCTGCGCCGTTTACCCTTTATCAGGACGAAAAAAAGCCCACTCGAAGGTGGGCTTCTTCTCACTTGCCGGATAGTAGGAGTACCCAGCATGTTCATTAATAGGGCAATGAGGCGACTACCATACAGTGATCTCATCAGATAGACAGCCTTGATCAAAGTTTAGTCAGCTTTAGGCTGGGCAGGGCAATAATTAATTGCTAAGCAGGCTAATAGTAACCAGAGCAAGAAGTGCTAAGAATCATCTTAAGGATTGCGGGATAATCTCTCTCGCCCCCTTCAAGAGCTAAGCCAATGCGAGTGCCGGAGATAAGCGCCGGATGGGGAGCAGTATTTAAAGAGGTCGCCTTTCGGCGGCCTTTTCTCGTTATAAAGCTCCGCTTTTCACCGACAAGGTCTGGGCAAGGTCAGATTAGCAATCATCTTCCTTTACAGCGCGTTGCCTTATCAGCAACGCCGCGTGGACGAAATGCGTCTACGGTAACCGGTTTCAATCTGCTAATGTTGATGTTCTTTTGTGCATTGGGGATCGTTATGACTGTCATAAATCCTGACGGGTTGAAGGCCAGAAGTTACTACAACCACATCAAAATCCGGCCCGGCACACCGGTGTTTCCTACCGGACAGGTCGCCTGGGATCAGGACGGCAGAATCGTTGGGGTGGGCGATATGCGGCAACAGGTTGAGCAGGTGTACGCCAATATCGACAGGTTACTGGCAGGATTAGGCGTCAGTCGCGATACCATTGTCCGAACCACTACCTATGTGACCAATCTGGCGCTGGTGGCCGAAATTCATCCGGTGCGTGAGCGCTTCTTCGCCGGGCTGGAATTGCCCGCCAGCACGCTGTTCAAGGTATCGGCACTCGCTGAGCCGGAACTGATGCTGGAAATCGATCTGGTTATTATGTTGCCGCTCTGAACAACGTCTTCTGCAACATCCTCCGCTCTGGCGAACATGTTTCTGAACCGGTGACCGTGTGTCAGGGCGGTCACCAGCCGAGATCAGACTTCCGTCACCACCAGCTCATTAAGATGATGGAAACGGCGATCCATATACAGCAGCGGCGCGGCATCGGCACGAGGATGGGTAACACCGGTCACTTCGCCAAGAAAAATACCATGGCTGTGCCAGTCAACAATCTTTGCCAGACGGCATTCAAACGACACCAGCGCTTCGGCACAGATCGGCGCCCCCTGCGCTGAAAAGCTCCAGTCACCGGTCTGAAAGCGCTCCGCCCGACGGCTGGAGTTGCTGAAAATATCCACCAGTGAAACGGCCTCTTTCGACAACACATTTACGCAGAAACGGCCTCCCTCCTGAATCATTGCAAACATCGACGCATTGCGGTTAACGCACACCAGCAAGGTTGGCGGCTCGGCACTGACCGAGGTTACGGCGGTGGCAATCATGCCGCTGTGCACACCGTCGTGATGAGTGGTGATCAGGCATACACCGGCTGGCAGCAGGCGCATCCCGCCGCGATACGCATCGGCAACATTGCCTGCCGCTTCGGTTACTGGCGGGATTATGCTGCCAGGGGCACTTCTGGACTCTGTCATGAACGAACCTTTAACAATCGGTAATGGGTTAAAATGTTATGCCTGTCACCTGCGAGTGACGCGACCTTCAATCGGGTGATGGCTGTCCACCGGACCGAGGCTGGAGCTTTTACCCGGCGAAACCAGCCGGTCGCAAAAGGCTTCATCTTCAGCCGTCCAGTCGCACGCCATCGCGGCTATACCGTCCTGCCACTGCTCAAACGTTCTCGGACCCAGTAGCGTGCTGGTCACGAGGCTGTTACGCATCACCCATGTCTGGGCAAGATGCGCTGGTTTACGTCCGGTCTGTTCGGCGTACGCCGCCAGCTCGCTCGCAGCCTGCAGCGACTCGGGCCGCCATTCCGCTTGCAACATGCGCGGGTCGCCTCGTCCGGCGCGGCTGCCCGCATCGGGTGCCTGATCCGGGCGATACTTGCCGGTCAGAATGCCGCGCGCCAGCGGACTGTAGCAAACTGTGCCGGTGCCAAAATACGCAGCAGAAGGCAGAATTTCTACTTCTGCTTCACGATTGACCAGGTTGTAAAGCGGTTGCGTAGCGACCGGCCCAGCGATGCCGGCCTGATGGGCCAGACGTACCGTTTCTGCCAGCCGCCAGGCTTTGAAATTGGATACGGCGAAATAACCGATTTTGCCCTCTCGGATCAAATCGGCGAAGGCCAGCACCATCTCTTCCAGCGGGGCATTGAAATCCGCTTTGTGCATATAGAGGATATCGATGTAATCGGTGCCCAGGCGGGTCAGTGACGCATGGGCCGCTTCGCGGATCCACTTACGTGACATGCCGCCCTGATTCGGACCTTCGCCCATCGGGTTACCGGCTTTAGTTGCCAGCACCCAGCGATCGCGTTCGGCGGCAATCGCCCGCCCCACCACGCGCTCTGACTCGCCTTTGTTATAGACGTCGGCAGTATCGATAAAATTGACTCCGCTGTCGCGTGCGGCGGCGATAATCTGCCGCGAGGTGGCCTCGTCGGTCACTCCGCCGAACATCATGGTGCCCAGGCAAATCTCTGAGACTTTTAGCCCACTGCGGCCCATATAACGGTATTGCATCTGGCAAATCCTCTTGGTTGCACTTGCGGAGCAGTAAGCTTAGCCGCTCCGCGAACGGCCCATGTCGTCAGGCTGGAATGATGGCGGTGGTAGCAATCTCAACCAGAAACTCAGGCCTGACCATTTCCAGCTTGACGCAAAAACGTGCCGGCAAAATAGCCGGGAAGTAGGTGACGTACAGTTCGTTGAATTTATGGTAGTCGTCCAGATTACGCAGGAAGATCTGATTCATCACCACGTGATCCATGCTGCTGCCGGCCGACTCTAACACCACTTTGATGCTGTCCAGTACCCGGCGCGTCTGTACTTCAATATCGCCTTCACCAACGATGCTGCCATCAATCGGATCGGTCGAGAGCATGCCAGCGACGGAAATATGGTTGCCCGACTTCACGCCCCAGTTAAGGTGATTGAGGCCGGTCGCAGTTTTGCCAATGATCCAACCTTCCGGATTTATTGCCTGATTCATCTCTGACTCCTGTTGGGGCTTCCGCCCACGGTGTTAAGTGATTAACGCCCCGATCCGCGGAGGAAAGGGCGACCTAAATCTGCCGGTGCCGCGCCCGCCCGACCCATCATGATCCAGGCAAACAGCGCGACCACAAACGGCATTGCCATTAACAGCGACGGCGCGATATCAATGCCCAGATATTGCCCCTGGAACTGCAGGGCCTCGAGCAGGCCGAGCACCACAGCGACGATCAGCACCCGCAGCGGCTTCCAGCGGGCAAAGATGGTGATGGCAATCGCCAGATAGCCGCGACCGGCGGTCATATCGTCGACGAAGATCCCGCCCGAGGCGACGATGCACAAATAGGCGCCACCCAGTCCCGCCATCAGGCCGGTGAACAACGCGGCAAAAAAGCGCAGGCGTAATACCGGGTGGCCGGCGGCATCGGTGGATAATGCATTTTCGCCCACCGCCCGCAGCAACAGTCCTGCGCGAGTAAAGCGGAACAATACCCACAGCGCGATGCCCACCAGCACCGCCAGATAGAACACCGGGCTTTGCGAGAACAGGGCGCGTCCCACCACCGGAATATCCGACAGCCAGGGCAGTTTTAACATCGAGACGGACCGCATTGAGCCGCTTGCCGGCGCACCGCTTAGCCATAGTTGCCGAATCAGTGATGTCGCGCCGATGGCCAACAAATTGAAGCCAATGCCCATCACAATCTGGTTGGCACGGGCAAAAACGGTGGCGAATGCCAGCACCGCTGCCGCCAGCAGTCCGCCCGCCATGCCAGCCAGCAGAGCGAGCATCGGCGAGCCGGTTACTGCCAGTCCCAGCGCCGAGGCAGACGCGCCAAACAGCATCAGACCTTCCAGCCCGATGGTGAACACGCCCGCCCGTTCAGAAACGGTTTCGCCCAGTGCGGCGAGCATCACCGGCACGCAGAGCCTCAGCCCACCGGCAAAAAACAGGGCCAGAGTTACAGCGTCGAATTCCATACCGGCCTCCCTTTCACCAACATCACGCCACTGATGGTCGCGAGGAAAATAATCGGCATGCCACCAAGCACATCCGCTAACGCCGCCGGGATCGAAAAGGTACTTTGCAGGGCCAGCGCGGCACTGTTGATCGCGCCAAAATAGAGCGAAACGATGATGGCGCCGAAGGGTTCAAGACCGGCGAGGAAAGAGACCGCCAGCCCTTCAAACCCCAAGCCGGAAGAGAAGCCGTCAATCAGACGGTACTGCACGCCCAGTACTTCAAATGCCCCGGCCAGTCCACTAATTGCACCTGAAATCGCCATACTGGAAATCACATTTTTTGCCGCAGACTGACCCTGAAACTGCACAAAGCGCGGGCTCTGGCCGCTGGCCCGCAGTTTTAAACCAAATGCGGTATGTTTCAGCATTACCCAGACGGCGAGGGCAATCATCAGGGCCAAGAACACGCCAGAGTGCAGACGTGTGCCGGCAATCACCTGTTCAAAAACGCCATCAGCCGGTAACTGCGCGGACATATTGAAGTTGGAATTCGCCGGACGCATCGGCCCTTGCACCAGATACTTGAGGGTATAAATAGCGATAAAATTCATCATCAGCGTCACGATGATTTCATCGATGCCACGCCAGACTTTCAGCACGGCGGGGATCAATCCCCACAACGCACCGCAAAGCGCACCACTGAGGATCGCCAGCGGCAGCAGGGCAGCGCCAATATCGCCGAAGGCGAGAAACGGCAACATCGCGCCGATGGCGCCCATTTGCAGCTGTCCTTCGCCACCCAGATTAAACATGCCGCCGCGAATGGCCACCAGCGCACCCAGCGCCACCAGCAGCCGCGGCGTCATAAACACCAGCGTATCGGACAGCGCGCGCACCGAGCCAAACGCGCCATCCCACACCACGCTGATGGCGGAATGTAGCGGCACGCCCATTGCGGCGATTAACCCCAGCCCGAGGATCGCTGATCCGATAAAGGCGCTGAGGGTGACCCATAAGGAACTGGCCGCGCTAAGCCTGGCGATAACGCGACGCAAAGATGCGCTGGATTCGGTCAGTGGATTGATTGATTCAGACATGTTCACCCCTTGCTGCTTGCGACGGCACGCCCTGACCCTGAGTCATCAGCGTGCCGATTCGCTCAATAGTCATCTCATCTCCCGCGACTTCGCCGGTAAAACGGCCGCCGTTCATCACCACGATGCGATCGGAAATGCGCAGTAATTCTTCAATATTGGAGGAGATAATCACCACGGTAGTGCTGGCATCTGCCGCTTCGGTGAGGCGGATTAACACCGCTTCTGCGGCGGCCATATCCAGCCCGCGCGTGGGCTGATAAACCACGATGATGGCCGCCGATTCCGCCATCGCCCGCGCTACCACGATCTTCTGCTGATTCCCCCCGGAAAGGGCGCGGGCAGGGCTAGTCGGCGAGTGGGTTCGAATATCGGATTGGGCGATCATTTCGCCGGCGCGCTGAGCAATGGCCGCATGGTTAAGCAGCCCCAGACGGCGGTACTGGCCCTGCATAATTTTCGGATAGAGCAAATTATGGCTAACCGGCAAATCCAGCGATAACCCTTCGTGATGGCGATCCTGTGGCACCAGCGCCACCGTCACCTCCTCGCCGCAGCGGGTGATCTCGCCACTCTCTGGCACTCGTTGGCCCGCCAGCAGTTCAAACAGTTCGGTTTGCCCGTTGCCTTCCACCCCGGCGATGCCAATCACTTCCTGCTGGCGTAGCGTCAGGTTGATATTGCTCAGTCCGGGCGAGCCACTGGCAGGACGTAAATTGACCCCGCTGACGTGCATCCGCTCAATGCCGGGCTGGCGTTGGCTGCCCAGCCGCGTGCCGCTGGCGACCGCACGGCCAACTATCTTTTCGACCAGCTCATCAGCACGACAGTCTTTAGTCATGCCCGTGCCGTTGGTTTTGCCGCGCCGGAGAATGGTGTAACGGTCGGCGTTAGCCAGCACTTCGTCGACATTGTGGGTCACCACCGCCACCGCCGTGCCTTTTTTACAGATACGCCGCACCGTGTCGTACAGCGCCACAATTTCAGCCGGGGTAAGGATAGTGGAGGGCTCATCCAGCAACAGCACGCGGGTGTCATTCACCAGCGCTTTCAGGATCTCGACGCGCTGCTGCAATGCCAGCGGTAGCTGGCCGACGATGGCGTGCGGATCGAGATCGACGCCATAGCCCTGCATAAAGGCGCGAATGTCCCCGTCCCGCCGCAGCGCTTTACGGCGTTCGCCCCTGGCAACCAGTGCCAGATTCTCGGCAACGGTAAACGGGCTGACCAGCTTGAAGTGCTGATGAACCATGCCGATGCCATTGGCTATCGCATCGGCAGGCTGGCGGTGGATCACCTGGCGTCCAGCCATAAGCACGCCACCTTCACTCGGTTCGTGCACGCCGTACAGAATATTCATCAAGGTCGACTTGCCGGCCCCGTTCTCGCCTAGGAGCGCGTGGATCTCGCCTGGATAAAAAGACATGCAGACCTTATTCAGCGCGACGAAACCGTTTGGGTAGCGCTTCGAGACGTGATCAAGTTCGATGACGGGGCTGGACATGCGGCTATTCCTCAATCTTAATCTTGCCAGCCTTCAGATCGTCAATCACCTTAAACACTTTCGTTTCAACGTCTTTGCCGACATGGGCAAACGGCGTTTTCAGCGACCAGCCATTGGTGGCTAAATTCTCGGTGATAATGCGGTTGCCCAGCTGGTGGTCAGCAAAGTGCTTACCGATATCGGCATACGACTTGTCAAAGTTCATCACCGTGGAGGTCATGATCGCGTTCGGGAAGGATTTTGATTGATCGGTATAGGAGCCGATAGTCAGTACGCCTTCATCATCGGCCGCTTGCTGAATACCGGCATCGGCGGTATCTGCCGCTGGGATGATAAAGTCGGCGCCACGGGCGATGGTGCCGGTAGCAATTTCTTTTGCGCGGGCCACGTCAGTGAAGGAGCCGACATAGGCCGAGTCGACCTGGATTTTAGGGTTGACGTAAGCCGCCCCTTTTTTGATGAACTGCACGGTGCGTTCAGCCGACGGGATCGGTTCACCGCTAATCACCGCGATATGTCCGCTCTTACTGGCAGACGCGGCCAGCACACCGAGCACAAAGCCATATTCATCCCAGTCGACCGACCAGGCGGAGTAGTTCGGCAGGTTCGCCGTAGTGCTCTCGTAGGAATAGAGTACAAACTGGGTGCCGGGGAAGGCGGGGGCCACTTCCTTGATCGCCGCGGAATAGCCGGATGAGTGGGCTATAACCAGCTTCACGCCATCCGACGCTAGCTGACGCAGCACCGCAGGCGCGGATTCATAGGTGGTGTTTTCAAGATAGCTGGGGGCGAAACCGTCTTTGGTCGCCATGGATTTGAATGCGGAATAGCCGGCCATATCCCAAGAGCCCTGGCTGACGGTTTGGGTAAACAACGCGGCAACGCGCGGTTTGCTGTCATCTGCGTGCGCAACCGGGCCGTAACTTATTGCTGAGGAGACCGCAAAAGCCAACATCATTTTCATTTTCATAGCTCAACTCCTGGCGAGCCGCGAAGCGGCAAAGGTGATTCATAAGAGGCTGAGACAGGCCCAGCCTGAAGGTGACTACCGATCAACGCTTTACAGATTTTTGCCAGGCACGGGCGTTGGTATCGACGCCATGCAGCTCCAATACCTCCAGCACCTCGGTGCCGACCGTGCGCAGGTCATCGATGAAGTCCGGCACAATCACAGTGACGCCATCCAGCTGTGCCCCTTTAACAATCGCCGCCAGCTTGTTGCCGATCGTCTCCGGAGAGCCAACCAGTGCGGCGCGCGTCATCGAATTACGCTGCTCACCCTGCGAAACGAAACGCTGAGCCATGGTGTTTTGCTTGAAGCTTTTATCGCCGGAATATTCACTCGTCTGGTTATCCAGCGCGATGGTATCGACGCCGGCGTCATAGAAGGCCACCCGCTCCTGCGCTTCAGCATCGGTTGCGCCCGGAACGATGGTAAACAGCCCGTACGTTTTGAAGTCGGGTTTACCTTGCTGCGCCGCGAGCTCTTTGGCCCGCAGGCCGGTTTTAATAAAATCGTCGGGGTCTGAGCCGAGCATAAAACTGCCGGTGCAATGTTCGATGGTGAACAGGAAGCCCCGGTCGGAGGCGCCGGCGCAGATGATCGGTGGCGGGGAAACCGGTTTAGGGTTCGACATACAGTCGGTCAGTTGGTAGTGCTTACCCTGATGATCGACCCGATCTTCGGTCCACAGGCGTTTAAGCACCTCCAGCCATTCCGCCGCCAGCTCATAGCGTTCGCCATGATCCAGATCCATCCACAGCCCCATCTGCCCCTGATCGGTGGGATTGGATCCCGAAACGATATTCAGCGCAAAGCGCCCTTTAGAGATTTGATCGAGCACAGCGGTCATTTTGGCCACTACCGCCGGATGGAAAACCATGGTATGCACCGTTCCCCACACGCCAATTCGGCTGGTGGCCTGCGCCAGTCCCGCCATGGTGGTCAGGCTTTCCAGCGTGACGTCCCAGTGTTTAGACGGACCGCCGTAGCCGCGCCATTTCGCCATCGACAAGGCAAAATCAAATCCTAATTGCTCCGCCAGCACGGTGACGTCGCGGTTGTAATCATAGGTCGCCGGCAGTTGAGGGCTGTTGGTAGAGGTGATCCAGCCGCCGTTACCGACCGGGAGAAAGACGCCAAACTCAACGTTACGCGATTCGTGGTTGCTCATAAGCACCTCCGTTTGCCGGGCTGTGGATGGCTGCCACAAACCCAAACGTAATCTGGTTAAACAATGCGGGTTCCGTTTCAGACAGACTGTGTCCGCCCTGCGGGACGATTTTTAGTTCCGATCCGGCGATGCCCGCAGCCAGCAGGCGCGACTGGTAAGGTGGGGTCAGCACGTCATCCTGTGCGCAGAGCACCAGCGTCGGGATGGCGATCAGCGGCAAACAGGCGATAGCATCGTGCGCCATAATGGCGTCAATGCGGCTGAGCACCACCTCGCGCTGCGGAAATTTGGCGGCCGAGGCCAACAACGCTGGGGACAACACCTCGGCATTGGCTCTTACATGATCCGGTGGGTAAAGGAACAATGCGCTGCCATGTACATATTCTTCCACCGTGCTGCCCACAAGCAGCGCGCGGCGCATACGGAAACACCAGTTGAAATGCCGGTCCGACTTCGCCCAGCTGGCGTACATCACCATGCCGGCCAGCAGGTCAGGATGACGCGCGGCGAGGATCTGGCCGATGGCGCCACCCGTGGAATGGCCAATCAGGATCGGCCGTTCCAGCTTCAGTTCGCTAAGCAGACAAAACAGATCGTCGACCAGCGTTTCAATGCTGTATGGTCCGGCGGGATGTTCAGTCGTGCCAGACCCGCGCTGATCGTAGGTCAGAACGGTGAAGTCTTTGGCAAAAGCCGCAATCTGCGGCTGCCAGTAGGCCGCCGTTCCGCCCAATCCGGAGACAAAGACAATGGCCGGACCCGTGCCCTGAATTTCATAGTGGGTCAGTATCCCGTTAGTCATGATGCTCGGCATGGTTCTACCCTCGTTAGCGTCTTGCCTGACCAGGTCAGGTGCGTGAAGTCTTCGATGGCTAAATAAATATCACGCCCGCCGGGCGGTGATGTAATACCGAATGCAGCACGCCGCGTTGACTGTTTTAGAACGCCCGCCGGTTTGGCAGAATTAACCAATCTCTTTGCAGATATGCTTCAGAAACTGATGGGCAGCGAAGGAGAGAGAGCGATCGCGATGCACGCAGATTTCGATGGTGGCGGATTGCATCGCCTCGTTTTCAATGGGAATGGCGCGCAGCAGATTTTGCTGGATCTCTTTGGTGGCGATCTGTTCTGGGCCGATGGTTAAGGTTCTGCCCGCCATCGCCATTGCTTTGGTCAGCTCAAGATTATTGGTGTTCACAATCGATTGCGGATTCAGATGCAGGTTGCGAATATTTTTATCGAAGGTCTGACGCAGACCGAAGCTGGAGACGGGCAGGGCGATTGGCCAGGCGCAAATATCTTCCAGCGTCAGAGAATCATGGTCGGCTAGCGGGTGTTTCGGTGACACCAGGCACTGAATTGGTGCAGCGCAGCGTTTAATCACCTCGATGCCGGGGCGTTCACCCATGTTAAAAACGATGCCAATATCAATCTCATCGCGCATGATCGCTTCAATTGTCCGGTCGGAGGATTCGCTATATATGGAGAACTGAATGGCTGGGTAATTTTCATTAAATTCAGTCACTATGCGCGGTAATATCGCCTGAACCACCGCTTCAATCACCCATATTTTGACTTCCCCTTCGCGCAGGCCTTTTAAATTTTTAATCGACTCATGGATACGATCTAAATCCCGTACCATTTTTCGGGTAAAGCGTTCCAGCATCATGCCTGCGGGCGTCAGCCGGATACCGGTGTTGGTGCGCTCCAGCAGCATAACGCCGAGGCTGTGTTCGAGTAATGCGATCTGGCGACTGATGGCCGACGGGGCGACGTGCAAGCGATCGGCGGCGCGACGAATCGATCCGCTGGCCACTACCTCATTGAAATATTTATAAGTATTTAAATTCATACCAACCCCTGAAAGCAAAATGTTGCCGTAATGACGTTCAGGGCTGATGCAACATTGATACCAACGGGCGTTGCCAAACTGGCAGCACTAGCAAAGCAGGGCTTTCATGCAGAATGCGAGAACGAACAGAATAAAAAATAATCAGCGGTGGTATGATTAGGCCCATTCACCAAAAAGGTCGACGATAATGTCCTTCTTAAATCAGCTCATGGGCAGAATGACCAAAGGGACCTCTCAAACAAAATGCCCGGTTTGCGGTAAATCATCACAACAGTCATTCGACAAAGTGAACCGTGAACAAACGCTACTTTGCCCGCACTGTAAATCCCTGTTCGTCGTCCATCCTTAAGGCCCAGCTGAGCTATACTTTAGCTACCCAATAATGGGTGAAGGAGGTCTTATGCTCACAGACCCGGAAGTCAAAAGGTGGGCCTCGTTGATGCTCACATCCGCCTTGCGCGGAGGCACGTGTAAAGAAACCATATGTCAGCAAATTGTTCTGTTGCGAACGCGTCATGGTACAGATGCACTGGAAGAGGTGTTAGAAGCAATGCTGTTGGAGGCGGGCCGTATCGGCACCTTGCACAGCGATGGCACCTTGTATGTCCAGGAGAGTGTTAACAAACCCGACCGACGCCCGCACTGATCGTTGCTATTTCAGTTAAATCTGCCGCCTTCCTGACGTGGATCTCACTATTTAACGGGGTCCAGTTCACGAAGGCGGCTTTTTTTATTCTGCGGGTGGCTCAAAAAACTGATATGACCCGTCACCCCGGGCCTTCGCCTGGTACATGGCTTTATCGGCATTATCAAATAACACTTTGGCCGATGCGGTGCCAAACTGTGCGAGGCTGATGCCTATTGCCGCCCCGACCTGTACCTTGATGCCATTGATAGAAAAGGGCTCTATCAAACTGTCGATCAGGCGTTGGGCAATTGTCGACGCCACCTCGCGATTGCTGCACTTGGCTGCCACCACAAATTCGTCTCCACCCATACGTGCCACCGAGTCGCCCGGTCGCATGCAGTGTTGTAGCCGCTCGCTGACCCGCTGCAGCAGGACATCTCCCGTCGCGTGCCCCATCGAGTCATTGACCGCCTTGAACCCATTCAAATCGATAAACAGCACCGTTGTCCAGGCCCGATCTTCGCCCTGCGAGAGCATGCAGCTAACCTGTTCGTTGATCCAGGCCCGATTGGGCAATCCGGTCAACGTATCGTGAGTCGCCAGCTTTTCGAGTTTCCGCATCCTTTCCTTATCACGCGTAATGTCGCGCGAAATCAGCACGGCGCCGATGTTTTTGCCTGAGGAAGGATCGCTAACGCTGCAGGCCTTGGTGCCCAGCGTCATGTAATGGCCATCGCGATGTAGCTTGCGCACCTCAACCACGTCCGGTAATTCGCCGCCGTTGAAGAGGTGTTCCAATACTTCTGTGGCGGATGCGCGGTCGTCGGGATGCAGGAAGTCCACCACCCGCTGGCCGGTCATCTCATCGGCTGACCAGCCGATCATTTTGCTGTAAGAGGGCGAAATCGAAACGTACCTGCCGTCCGCGTCACAGTGGGCGATTAAATCCGTACTGTTTTCAATCAACAGACGATATTCCGCCGCGGTGCGCAGCGCGTCTTCCAGCGCTTTGCGCTGTGCGGTGATATCCAGAATAAAGCCGCTGTAACGCAGGCGAGGCACACCGGGTTGGCGATCCGGCAGGCCGGAGACAATCACCCGCCGCGTCGTTCCGTCCAGGCATTGGATAGGCACTTCGAGACTAAAAGGCGTCACACATTCCAACGCCGCAGCCAGTTGCAGCGCGATCTTCGCATCATCATCTGCCTGTGCCAGCCTTAGCCAGGCACAAAGCGTGACGCCTTTCAGCGCAGGCATCAGGCCTGCGGGGCTTTCCTGACTGGCGATGCATAAGCCTTGGGCGTCCATGGACCAAACGGCGGAGAGGGTAGGTTTGATCACAGTGTTCATGATGGTTGGATCCGGTGTTTGCTGACGCGGGCCTGTCTGACAGCGGTTTCTACGATGCCATTTTGCCTGCATAATTGAGCGGGAATTATCGATGACGCGTTCAGGTAAAGAAGGTTGTGACTGCGTATATCGGCCAATCGGCCCACAACCTTTAATGAAACCTTTATCAGGCTACGGGCGTGATCCGGTTAGCGGAAAAGCTCCGGCCCGGGATAAAACTCACGGAAGGCATCATCGACCGGCTGGTAACCCAGCACCTTGCGGGTCTCGGACAGATCGAATCGCTTAAAGCGGTTATCTGAAATGCCGTAGCCGATAAAGAAGGTTATATCCCTCGCTTCAATCGCGCAGGTGATGAGCTTCACGGCATCTTCCGGGCTGAGCCAGGCGCTGTAGTCGCGGGCATTGTTGAGTGCATCCGCATGTCGGGTTTCAAAGGCGCCGATCCTGAGCGCGACAGATGACAGGCCATGTTGAGTGGCATAAAAAGAACAGAGTGCCTCGCCGTAGCATTTGGTGACGCCATACAGATTGGCCGGCGCGACGGCCATACCCGGAGAGATTTGCACGTCAACCGGATATCCTTCAATGGTCTGGGCACTGCTGGCAAAAACAAAGCGACGACATGTGGTGGCAGCCGCCGCTTCCAGCAGCCAGGTGATGGAGAGGATGTTGGCCGGCAAGAGCTGTTCGAATTCCGCATCGGCGTCTGGAATGCCGGCCAGGTGCACGATCGCATCAGGGGGTTCTGCGGACAGCAGTTTTGCGGCCACACCCGGCGTCGACAGATCCGCGGCAATAAACCGGTGAGGCGACTCGATCTCATAGTCCGGTACGTTCCGGTCAGTAAGAATAAAGTTATAGGTCTCGCGCATCTTATTAAAATAGGTGCGCCCAATACGGCCGCTGGCACCTGTAAGCAGAATTGTTTTTACCGTCATCGTGCCGGATCCCTTGTTTCGTTAATTCATCATCGGGCTGATACCAAACGAGTTTAGCTCGGTCATGGCGGTCTGTAAGTCTGAGCCGCATGGAATTATGGCAAACAATCCGCCGTGATGAAGGTCAGGGGTAAAAGTAATCTTTACTTCACGCTGAGCAGAGCCTGCTCCATCAGGTGTCCCAGTACCGTCCGCGCGTCAGCATTCGCTTCATTCCGTTGTCCCTGTTGTAGCGTAATCCCCAGATTCCCCGGCGAAGGCAAAATGCTGCCCGTCACGCGCAGATTACCCGGCATCCCCACGCGCGTCCGGACGGTAATCCCCAGTCCTGCCTGAACCGCCGCCCAGATACCGCTCAGGCTGTGGCTGACAAATACCACCCGCCAGGGAATGCCAGCCCGGTCCAGGCAGGCGAGGGCAGGTGTGCGCATCAGGCACGGGCTATCAAACATCACCAGCGGCAAGGGTTCGCCATGCTCCAGCAGCGTGCTGACGTCAAATTCTGCATGCTGTATCCACTCAAGCGGGAAGTGGCTAATCAGTTTTCCCTCACGCTGTGCGTTCTCCGGCTGCCATAACAGCGCCATATCCAGAGCGTTATTATCAAGCGCATTAAGCAGCGCCTGGTTGCGGTCCACGCGGGCAATAATCCGCATTCCCGGATGGTGGCGTGTAAATTCGCCGAGGATGCCGGGCATCAGCGACTCGCCAAAGTCTTCCTGCAACCCAATGCGGATTTCCCCCTGTAACAGCTCGCCTTTCACTGCACGCTGCGCCTCATCATTCAACGCCAGCAGCCGACGGGCATAACCGATTAAGATTTCTCCGTTAGGGGTTAGCATCAGATGGCGTCCGTTCTTAACCATCAGTTCGGCGCCGCATTGATGTTCCAGTTTCTTCAGCTGCGCGCTGACTGCGGAGGTGGAACGACAAAGCCGGGTTGCCGCCAGCGCAAAACTGCCGCACTCAATGCCGGTCACAAAGCTGCGCAGGGCATCGAGATCCAGGGTCAGACTTAACTTTTCCATAATCATCCTGATAAACGGGACTTATGATCGCGTTTAATTTGATTTTCAGGATGAAAGTATTTCGTCAGACTCGCTTCACTGTCAATAAGGAGAAAGATGATGGCGAAATCCCTTAATCGGGAAACCCTGGCAAAGCTGGCGCCGAAGCTGGCCGAACTGAGTCAGGAGATCCTTTTCAATGATATCTGGAAACGTGAAGTGCTGACGCCGCGCGAACGCAGCCTGCTTACGCTGGGTGCGCTGACAGCGCTGGGCCGCGTGCAACAGTTGCCCTGGCATATCGACTTCGCGCAACAAAATGGCCTGACGCGTGAACAGATCGTCGAAGCCTTCACGCACCTGGCATTTTACGCTGGCTGGCCAGCCGCAGTTTCTGCCCTGACCTGTCTGGAAGAGGAATAACAGAGATGCCTTTTACGCGAATCATATTGCGCCAGGGATACAGCCACGTGCAGATAATGCAGATCTCCGACATCCTGCAACAGAGTCTTGAGCAGGAGTTTGCCGTGCCGCCCCGCGATCGCTTTCAGGTTTTCGAAGAATTGCCTGCCAGACTCCGCGTGTTTGACCGCCATTATAAAAGTGGCGGACGTAGCGATAATTTTATTCAGTTTCATATCCTTGCGGGCAGGCCGCGTTCATTTGCACAAAAGCAAAACCTGAGCCGCGTATTGTGCGACAGGCTGCACGGTGGCCTGAATATTGATCCGGATGATGTGATGGTAATGATTCAGTTCAACAGCGCCGGGGAGTGGAGTTTCAGTCAGGGGCGGATGCTGTCTGAAGAGCAATGACGATCGCCATACAACCAGGCTGGTGGGGAATGATGGCGTTAGTTAGCGCGAATTTTTCTGCGCTAAAACTAATCCAGGCCGTTCATTGCCGGAACACCCTGCAAGGTCGTGCAATTACGCTTTCATCACCGTGACGCCTTTTTCTTCAATGCTGCGAACCCAATTCTCATCGGCTGCGCTATCCACCACGATCGTGTCGATCAACCCGAGGTCACCAATAACAAAGGGTGACGCGGCGTTGATCTTTTCAGGAGAGACCAGCACGACCGTTTCTGCCGCTCTGCCGGAAAATGCACGTTTGATGCACGCTTCTTCGTAATCACCGGTGGTTAATCCCGCCTCGGCATGGACGCCGGTGACACCCATAAAGAAAATATCGGCCTGAATTTTGCCAATGCCTTCAATTGTTGCTGCACCAACGGTTACAACTGAGTGTTTGAACAGCCGTCCGCCAATCAAAATCACCTCAATTGAAGGGTGCTCAATGAGCCCAAGAGCAATGCTCGGGCTGTGCGTAACCACGGTGATGCGCAGGTCATCAGGGAGACAGGCAATGAGTTCTGAGGTGGTGGTGCCGCCATCAATAATCACCACCTGGCCTGAAGAGATCAGTTCTGCCCCTTTTTGCGCAACCTTCCTTTTAGCATCAGTTTTTAATGACTTACGCTCGGAAAACGTGGCGGTGGCTGAAGAGGAAGGCAGCGCACCTCCGTGCACACGCTGCAAACGGCCTTCCGCGGCAAGCTCGCGTAAATCACGCCGAACGGTGTCTTCTGAGACCTCAAAGCGAACACTCAGATCCTTCGAGAGCACCTGTCCTTCCTTCAGAAGCTGTTCAAGGATGCGTTGTTTCCGTTGGCTGGTGAGCATGTCATTATCCCTGGTTTGCACGATATTGCTTGAATTTGCACGAGTGTGCTGCTTATGATGATAATCCTACGTATGGAGGAGTAAGTATGCAACCAAAACGTGCAGAAGTACGGATCGTCGACGAAAAAATTCTTTCCGATGATTGGTATTCTTTAAAGAAATACACCTTTGATATTCAACGGCGAAACGGTGACTGGCAGCAACAAACGCGTGAGGTCTACGATCGGGGCAATGGCGCCACCGTACTGCTCTATAACCGTGAGCGGGAAACGGTAATCCTGACTCGTCAGTTTCGTTTTCCAGTGTTTATGAATGGTCACGAGGGTTATCTGATTGAAGCAGCGGCCGGTCTGCTGGATAACATGGACCCTGAAAGACGCATAAAAGCGGAAGCCGAAGAAGAAACAGGTTTCAAAATTTCTACGGTACAGAAAGTGTTTGAAGCCTATATGAGTCCGGGTTCGGTTACCGAAAAACTCTACTTCTACATTGCTGAATATGATGCAGGTGACAAGACCAGCGCGGGCGGTGGAATAGAGGCTGAAGGGGAAGACATTGAAGTGCTGGAAATGCCCCTGAAAGACGCGCTTGCCGCAGTCGAAAATGGCCTTATCGTTGATGGTAAAACCATCATGTTACTTTATCACGTGGCATTAAAAGTCATTTTACGAGGTTACGATGAATAAGCAGCTGATTATTATCGCAGGTCCCTACCGTAGCGGAACCGAAGGAAAACAAGCGCTGATTGACGCTAATCTTGCCCGTCTGGAAAAGGCCGCGCTGGAGGTTTATCAGCGAGGACACATTCCGGTCATCGGCGAATGGCTGGCGTTACCGCTGGCGAAAGCCGCAGGTTCAGAATCTATCGACGATGAAATAGGTGAGGCGATGATCTATCCGGTCGCGCACCGGCTTATCACCAAGTGTGATGCCCTGTACCGTATTGCAGGCGTTTCAAAAGGTGCCGATATGGATATCGAAATAGCACGGAAACACGGGCTGGCAATTTATACCCGAATTGAAGATATCCCCTTAGCCTGATTGAGTCGTTCAACAACGCCTGTAGCTAAAGCGGGCAGGGCTAAGTTCATGCCTGGTTTAATAAGGGGAAAGCGCAGGTGGCGATCCCCACATTTACTCACTACGAATCAGCTTTGACAGAAGCGCAGCCGGTTGCCAAACGGGTCATAGACTTCCATCACATCGCCCCAATCTTGCTGCACTATTTCCGGGTGGCCGTACCCATATTGTTTGCCGTGTAGTTCATCTCTGAACGACGCAATATTCTGCATCGGGATAAATATCGTTGCGCCGGGGCTGGCGTCACCATGATGTTCAGAAAGGTGTAGCTGCAAACCCTCGCGGACAATGCCCATATACAGGGGTAAGTTCGGCTCGAACCGGTGTTCAAATTCGACGCTGAACGACAGGAATTCAAGATAGAACTCACGGGCTTTTCGCTCATCAAAGCTGCGCAGAATAGGGATGGGTTTATTGAATTTAATCTCTGAGGGAGTGATATGCAGGGATTCTGCCGTCTGGGAGGGCAGCGTTGCCACCGCGGTGTTCCAGTCGCGATAGCCCAACTGGTGTGAAACTGTTTCGAGTGCGGTGGCATAAGAAATCTTTTGATCGCGCAGCTCAAGTGAAGCTTTTAGCTTTGCGGCCATGTTTTTGGCCTGCTCGATAGATAGCATCTTATCTCCAGTCGTCAGGAATTGAGGGGGCTCGCATTACCACATCCCGACCATCAAGAGTTATTTAATCAATGAGGTTGAGGACTAACATGCTTTCACCATTTCCTTTAAGGAAGCGAGCGGCAGGCAGCGTGTGGTTGGTGGATGTTGTGGTAAAGATGCGTGACGGCAAGGTTTTCGTGATTACAGAATTTCACTCACCTCAAACTCTTCTGCCACAAGCTCCATATCGTCAGAGAAAAAGCCAGCCCTTGTGAAAAAAGCCTTATGCTCTCTTCTCCAGTATTCGAGGCTTAAATCTCCTTCCCCCTCTTTCCTGGCAAACTCTTCAGTTACTTCAGAGAAACGTACTCGCCGAAGCGAAACTAATCGGATAACACATACCGGCGTACCTTGTCCGTCCAGGACAATATTATAACTGCCTATTTTTGGTGAAGGTTCGTCTGCCTGGAATGAGGCAAGCGAGCCGCATGATGCGGTTTTGACCCCTTTAACAACTAAGTTTGCAAGCTCGTTTGCCATCTCAGGATTGTCTCCGAACGACCATGCTTGAGCATCCGGATATTTCGCGTTTAGCTCATCAATTAAACTCATTTTAAAATCCTTTTATCACCGTGAGTTGAGGGCTGAATTTAGCACGGTTTAACGGGTGGCAAACTTTGGGTAGACGCGAGATGCATAGATCAATGGAATTTGCTTTTCTGATACTCACAAAGCACGGTGTACCCACACCACAATCGGATACAGCAAATACAGGAAGATGGCGATTTGCATCCCTCTTATAAGCCAGCGGGCGTGCCGCCACTGGTGACGTTCTTTCTGATTGGCTTGTTGAATACTTTTTTGTATCTGATCCTGAGCTGTCATAACGTCGTCCTGAACGGGTGAGTCGGGTCATTACCTGAATTTTTAGCATAGCGATATAGATGCATACAGCAAGTTGTCTTGAGGGTATTAAACTGATTTTTATACGCCAACCAGTAATCCGTCTGCATAAAAGCCTGATAGTTTTTCACCGGGTTTATCGAAGCGGTTTTGCCCGTTAAGCCAGTTATCTTCCAGCCTGCGCAGCATGTTAAATCCAGCGGCGATACTTTCCGCTTTCAACTCCAGGAAACCGCTGTAGTCCGGGGTAATATCCTCGATGGTGACATTCATCAGTAATGCCCTTCTGTTTTAAGTTTGCGGACGATGATCTGAATGTTGCATCAGGCGTACTTTAGATCAGCATCGCCAGCAGGACCACGCACAGTAGCAGCACATAAACGCGCGCATGCCAGATATCCGGTACCGCGGGGATGTTGCTGCGGCTAAATACACTACCCGCCCAACCGGTTAAAACCAAAACAGCTAATATTTTCAGGTTGATGAAGCCAAGATATCCGCTTGCCGGCATGTGATGCCAGCCGCTTATCGCGTAGGTCGTTGCACCGCAAAGCGCCACCGGCAGTGAAAGCGGGTTGGCGGCACTGATGCAATCGCGCATCGTGTGGCCGTGACGGCGCAACAACGGCACCGTCATCACGCTGCCGCCCAGGCCCAATAATGCGGCAATCATCCCAATCAGCACGCCGCCGACCGTTACGGTTACAGGCGCTAAACGTCGGGGGGCGCTGCCGCCAATGAATCCTTTGCGCAGCAGGCAATCAGCAATCGCCACCACCATATAGGCAATAAACAAGGCGCGAATCAGCGCCTCGCCGATCGTTCCTGCCAGCCATGAACCGGCTACCGCCCCGATGGCGATAAACCCTAACAGCGGAAAAAGAATTTGTGATGAAAGCTTACCCGCGCGCCAGTTGCGATAGCTGACCCAGCCCGCGTTAAAAATCATCACCGCCGTCGAGGTGGCCACGGCGATATGCAACGCATTACCCGCAACATCAGGCTGGCGCAGCAATAACTGGTAGACAAACGGCACCACCACAAAGCCACCGCCAAAGCCAAACAGCACGGTAGTGATGCCGGTGGTAAAACCGGCCAGTGCGATAATAACAATATCGTTCAAGGGAATGTCCTGATGGGAAATAATGCAGCAGCTTACCGTGCTGGCGAGTCACTTCCCATTTGCGCAGCGCTCGATTACCCTTGCAAATCGGTCAGAAGGGGGCAGATGTGCGCAACGGAAAAATTGACGATTACGATCATCTGGATCGTGACGTGGTGTCGCTCGGCAATGACTATGCGCAGGGATTTATCCTGCCGCACCATCAGCATCGCCGCGCGCAGCTGTTGTATGGCGCAACCGGGTTGATGCACGTATCCACTCTTGACGGGGAATGGGTGGTGCCGCCGCAGCATGCGGTGTGGATCCCGCCTGAAACGCTACATGCCGTCAAGTTTGTCGGCGTCAGCACGCGCAGTATCTATATCGAACCTGCCTGCGCGGCCGCGTTAAATAAAAACAGCCGCTGCGAAGCGATCGGCGTATCGCCACTGTTGCGGCAGTTATTGCTGGAAGCGGTGGATTTGCCGCCGCTGTATGACAGCGAACGCGACAGGGCGGTGATTAGGTTGATGTTGCTGGAACTGGCGGGAATGCCGGTACGCGAGTTTGATATTCCCCTGCCGCAGCAGCCTGCACTATTGGCGCTTTGTCAGGCTTTTTTACTCGCGCCAGCCATCCACGATCCGGCCGAGCGCTGGGCCAGCGCGCTGTTTATGAGCGCCAGCACCTTTCGCCGCCATTTTCTGCAGCAGCTCGGCATGTCATTTTCTGCATGGCGTCAGCGAGCCTGTGTGGTCAGCGCGTTGGCACTATTGATAACCGGAAAGTCGGTCAAGGAAGTGGCGTTATTACTGGGTTATGACAATGGCTCATCCTTCGCAACGATGTTCCGCCGCGTTACCGGGCAGGCACCTTCACATTATCATCCGAATTAAGTGCTGGCGCATCGCAGCGGCTTTATGACTGCTGTTTTTTTCCATCAAGGTAAATATCAGGACGGGTGATGGTCCACGCATAATTTTCTTTATTGACGGGTGCATAGCCTAACTTCTCATAAAGCCATGGCGCCGTGGTTGTGAATAACACAATCCTGCGAAGCTGCTCAAAAACGGGGTGGTTATGAATGCATTCCATCAGCCATCTTCCCAGCCCATCCCCTTGATATTCGTCCAGAACGTAGACATCGCACAGATAAGCGAAGGTGGCGTAGTCCGTAATCAGACGCGCAAAACCAATCTGCGATTGATGGTGATACATACCAAAGTTGAGGCTGTTATCAATTGAAGCAGAGACGATGTCGGGAGTAATGCCTTTAGCCCACGTTGACCGCGTCAAATACTGATGCACGGCCGATACATCCAGCTTCTCTTTGTCCGTGCTAACGAGATAGTCATTTTCACGCCATTCATGTATTGCTGAAATGCTCACGCTAATGTCTGCCAGGAAGATGTCGGGGAAATTAAACCTATCATAAAATAAGCAAACCAGACGTTAAAAATCGCTCAGCCTCTGTTGCGATAATTTTTTAACTCACAAAAGCCTCTTTCGATTACCGATTGGCAATATAGCTTTTCAGAACCTGCCCGGCGGAAAGTATATGTTCAATGGTACGGTCGCGCGCAGCAGCGGGATCGTCTTCCAGACAGGCCTGTAAAATATGCGCATGTTCATCCTGAAACTTAGCCGTTTCCGACAGTAATCGATGCTGTAAATGCTCATATCTCTCTACCTGCTCGCGTAGTTCAGTAATCATCTTCAACAGGCGTTGATTTTTACAGCGTCGATAAAGCAGTTCATGAAATTCCCGGTTGTACTGTCCCTGCAACGTTGATTCCGTCGCGCTACCCAGAAGCTTGTGCACAAGCTCTGCGCGCGTAAGGGTTTCGGCATCCATGTTTTGCACGCTCTGGAAGATTGCATCGCCTTCCAGCAATGCCCGAAGTGGGTAAATTTCGTCAACGTCGCTGGCCGTAAGGGTTCTGACAACGGCTCCCCGGTTTCGGTAAACGTCTACCAAACCTTCCCGCTCAAGTTTCTGGATCGCTTCTCTCAGCGGGATGCGGCTGACAGAAAACTGGCTGGCGAGGTCTCTTTCAACAAGGCGATCGCCATCCCGCAACGCGCCGGTGTTAATTAAAATTTTAAGCTCACGGGCAAGCATGTCCGCAGTTGAAAGGATAACCGTACTCATAAAACCTTCTTTACCTGGTCGCTAAATGGTATACCATTATGCCACATTCAACGCCGGAGCGTGAAATTTATGCAACACACCTATTCGTCACACCTGTCCTGGACGGGAAATCTGGGGACCGGGACATCGGGTTACCGTTCTTATGCCCGCACATGGGACATTTCAGCCGCTGGGAAGGAAATCATTCATTGCTCTAACGATCCGCTACTGGGTGGCGACCCCGGTAAAATGAATCCGGAAGATCTGCTGATATCGTCTCTTTCTGCCTGCCATATGCTGTGGTATTTGCATCTGGCGTCGGATGCTGGCATCACCGTGCTGGAATACGAGGACTCACCGCAAGCAACGGGTGAGGTTTTAAAGAGTGGTGCAGGCCGCTTCATATCAGCAATCCTCAGACCCAAAATTACTGTGGTAGCCGGTACAAATATTGATGCTGCAACGGCTATTCACCATGAAATCCATAAAGTGTGCTTTATTGCCAGGTCCGTAAATTTCCCGGTGACCTGTGAGCCTGAATTTATCCTCTCTGAGGACGTGCATTCTTCGGAGTAGGGCCCGGTATAAACAACGCCGCTTTCGAAAGGGTTTTGATTTTCCTGAAAACGGCGATATGGCTTTTAACGGATGCTTCCTCTTTGCCAGAGGCTCTTACTGCACCTTCCCAAGAGCTCTCGCAGCCCCTTCCAAAAAGCGCCAGTCACACCCCTTCGAAACCTTTTTGAAAAAAACCTATAGACGACTGGTCTAATTGTTGTTAGTTTAACGCCATCGCACCGACATGCGGTCGACAATTACCCCATTACAAGACGACTGGTCTAATTCGGTCGACTAACCTAACTTGCAGGAGAGTAACGATGAAAATTCTTATGGTCTTAACCTCACACGACAAACTGGGTGATACCGGACGTAAAACCGGCTTCTGGCTGGAAGAGCTGGCCGCGCCTTACTATGCGTTTAAGGATGCCGGCGCCGAAGTCACGCTGGCTTCACCGAAAGGCGGCAACCCACCGTTAGACCCGAAAAGTAATGAACCGGATTTCCAGACTGACCAGACCCACCGCTTTGAGGCTGACGCCGCGGCTGTGGCCCAACTGGCTGCAACGGTTCGTCTCGACAGCGTGTCATCCGCAGATTACGACGCCGTTTTCTATCCAGGTGGACACGGTCCGCTGTGGGACCTGGCTGAAGATAAACACTCCATCAGCCTGATCGAATCATTCCTCGCGGCGAACAAGCACGTTGCACTGGTATGTCATGCGCCAGGCGTGCTGCGTCACGTTAAAACGGCAGCGGGAAAACCACTGGTCGAGGGCCGTAAGGTCACCGGATTTACCAACAGTGAAGAAGAAGGGGTAGGGCTGACCCAGATTGTGCCTTTCCTGGTTGAAGACGAGCTGATCGCCAAAGGCGGGATCTATTCCAAAGGGGAAGACTGGGGTTCATATGTGGTGAGCGATGGCCTGCTGATCACCGGGCAAAACCCAGGATCTTCGGCCGCAACTGCAGCCCAGCTGATTAAGCAATTGGGTGCATAAAGGGTAATCATGCCGGAGGGGCGCCGGTTCAGCGCCCCACGGCAAAGGATTATCCAGCACGGTCCATCAACTTATCGGGCTATCAGACGGTCTTTCAGAGCGTCTGGCTCAACGTCACCATTGAAGGAAAATCATCATGTTTAAAAAATCTTTGACCACGCTGGCATTAAGTCTGGCTTTGTCTGTCTATGCGCAGTCGTCTGTGGCTGAGCCGGTAAAAAACATTGTTTTGGTTCACGGGGCTTTTGTTGATGGATCGGGCTGGAACCCGGTGGCGCGCATTCTGGATAAAGCGGGCTATAAGGTGTCGATAGTTCAGGAGCCGCAAACCTCACTGGCGGATGATGTTGCGGCCACCCGGCGCGTTCTGGCACTACAGCAGGGAAAATCGTTGCTGGTGGGCCATAGCTACGGCGGGATGATCATCAGTGACGCGGGAAATGAGGCTTCTGTCGCGGGGCTGGTCTATATCGCTGCGTTTCAGCCTGAGCAAGGCGATTCCTTGCTGAGTCTGGCAAAACAAATGCCGGCAGCCGCTCAGTCAATTACCGAAACAGCGGATCACTTCCTCTATATCAAACCGGAAAACTTCCACGCTGACTTTGCGGCAGATTTACCCGTTAAAGAGACGGATTTATTGGCGCGTTCCCAGGTGATGCCTGCCGTCGCCGCATTTACGGCTGCCGCTGGCGTTCCTGCCTGGAAAACCAAGCCAAGCTGGGCGGTTGTTGCCACCCAGGACAGGGCGATTAATCCCGAATTAGAGCGCTTCATGGCGAAACGTGCTCACAGCACCGTGACGGAACTGAAGGGCAACCACGCCATTTATGCCTCACAGCCGGAAAAAATTGCGGCAGTGATTGAAAAAGCGGCGGAGAGTTTATCCCGGTAAACAAAGAGTAAGCCTGCGAGGCGCTAACAGCGCTAACCTGTCTATAGACGACTGGTCTAGCCCCTGATAAATTATGCCGATGAATACGACAACTTCACTCCATAATCATGAAATCCGCGATCACATCCTTGCTACCGGCCAGCGCATTATGGCCGGTAAAGGATTCTCTGCCGTCGGATTGAATGAAATACTCAAAGATGCCGGTGTGCCAAAAGGCTCTTTCTACCATTACTTTGGTTCGAAGGAAGCGTTTGGCGTGGATATGTTGAGCCACTATTTTGATGACTATCTGGCGGATATCGACAGAACGCTGGGCCAGCCGGGTCTGACGATGGCGCAGCGACTGATGAACTACTTCCAGCAATGGCAGGCGTCGCAGTCATTTTCTGATTGTCAGGGTAAATGCCTGGCGGTGAAGCTGGGTGCTGAAGTTGCCGACCTGTCGGACAGCATGCGCTTAGCATTGGATGCGGGCACGTCTGGCATCATCTCACGCCTGTCGGAAGCGTTAGAAACGGGTGTCGCCGAGGGATCGCTTGCCATCGACGAGCCGCCTCGCACCGTGGCAGAAAGCCTCTATCAGCTTTGGCTGGGCGCAAGCGTCATGGTCAAGATTGTTCGACATACCGGCCCGTTCGACTCAGCCATGATCACCACCCGAAAAATTATTCATATCACCCCTTAACCGGGGGATATGCCTTCGTAAAGGCTCTTACCCCTTCCCAACGCCGCTCACAACCGACCGTCTCTATTTTATTCTCTGCAACATATCGAGTTTGAATAGTTTGTTGTGCAGTTCAACAACGTTGCGGCAGCCCAGCTTCTTCATGATGTTTTGTTTGTGGCTGCTGATGGTTTTATTGCTGCGCGAAACAATCGGCGCTATTAGCTTGTTGGTTTTTCCGCGGGCCATCAGTTCAAGCAGCCTGAACTCTAATGGCGTCAGCGTTTTGTGCTCGTCCTGATTATATTTCCATACCATCGCTTGTGAAGAGCTGTTAAAAGGATGCCCGCTGGCACCGGCAAATATGCATGCAGCCAACTGCTGGACGCTGTCATTTTTCATCACCATATTGCAGTGCGGAACATGTTGCAGAACGTACTTTATCAGCACCGGGTCAGCGATTTGGGTGAATATAATCAGCCGGATATGTGGCCAGCGCAGGTTAAGCTGCGTCAGGAATTTTACGCAGCGGAAGAAGGTATCCTTGCTGGTGGCCAGTTCGGCGATCACCACCTGAACTGAGTGAATTTCGAGGGTAAATTCAAGCTCTGTCATGTCCGGGCAGCAGAATGTGCGGATATCCCTGGCCTCAAAATAATCAGCGATGCCTTTGCAGCAAAAGGCATCACTGTCGAGCACGGCAAGTGTAAACATGGCGAGGACTCCGTGACAGTAGGTACCGTCATTACACCCCTAAGATTAAGGGCCAGGAATCAACCATTACTGAAGATGTTGTAAGGCCTTTCCGAGTTTGGTTTAAGCACGTTTTTTTGTTAGATCCTCCGTAATGAACTCTGATGACAAGCCAGACACAGGTTCAAGGTATTCGATCTCTTATCGCTCACGATTGTTTAGCCGTTTTAGCCTGGACGTTGCCGGTATTCCCCCAGTGAGCCAGCGCACAAACCGGGACTAAAGTCTCCGACAATAATTAACATAACAGCATGATTTGTAACAAGTGCAGGGCATTTGCCTAACTGTTATCGGGCAATGTCACATAGGCGCGGGTCAACTCTGCTGGGTATACCTATAGCGGTGCTCTTAACCCTACAGGTGACGCATGACCCAACAACACGCTGAATTATCAGCCGATCACGATGCGCATATCGCGTCCGCCATCGGCAAGTTCTTCCGCCGCATCATCCCGATGCTGGCCGTGATGCTTATCGTTAACCAGATTGACCGCGCCAACATTGGCTTTGTTAAGGCCGAATTGCAAACCGATGCCGGCATCAGCGCCGCCGCCTTTGGCCTGGGCGCTGGGCTGTTCTTTATCGGCTATGCGCTGTTTGAAGTGCCAAGCAATATGATGCTGAAAAAAGTCGGCGCACGGGTATGGCTGACGCGCATCATGATCACCTGGGGTCTGGTGGTGGTGCTGACCGGCTTCGTCAGCACGCCGCTGCATTTCTATCTGCTGCGCTTCCTGCTCGGCGTCGCCGAGGCGGGCTTCTTCCCGGGCGTGCTGTTCTATTTTCGTCAATGGGTGCCGAATGCCTGGCGAGGACGCGCGACGGCGATGGTGCTCAGCGCGACCGCCAGCGCCTTTCTGTTCTCCGGTCCGCTGACCGGTGCCATCCTGATGATGCACGATTTTGGCGGCATCGCAGGCTGGAAATGGGTGATGTTTCTGGAAGGCGGCGCGTCGATAGTCATCGGTTTGCTGGCGGCCATGGTGCTGGTGTCGAAACCGGACGGGGCGAAATGGCTGAGCAGCGCGGAGAAACAGGCGCTGGCACAGCAGCTGGCGCTGGAAGATGCCGCTCGTGAAGAGCATGCGGTAACCCAGGGCCGCTGGGGATTAATTACCGACCGCAGCCTGTTAACGTACTGCCTGATCTTCTTCACCATGACCATGACCGGCTACACGCTGGTGTTCTGGCTACCGCAAATTATTCAACGCATTCAGGGCTTCAACAGTTTTGAAACCGGACTGCTGACCGCCGTTCCGTGGCTGTTCGCCATTGTGGCGCTGTTTCTGCTGGGCAAAGCCACCGACCGCTATCGCCATATGCTCGATAAAGGGCTGGGTATCGCCATGCTGATCGCCGCCTGCGGCACCTTTATGGCCACGCTGGGCACGCCATGGTTTGGTTTTGTGGCGATGATTGTTGCCTGTATTGGCTCCAAGGTCAGCGCCGCCTTCTTCTGGCCGATGCCGCAAAGCGAATTGCCGTCATCGATAGCTGCCCCCGGCATTGCGCTGATCAACTCCATTGGCAACCTTGGCGGATTCTTTGCGCCAACGGTGTTCGGCTACCTCGAAATGCATACCGGCAGCACCACCGGCGGGCTCTACGCGCTGACCAGCGTCTCCGTCGTGACCGGCCTGTGGCTGCTGCTGCGTCGCAAACCTGTTCCCCCGGCATTTGGTCATACGGAGACAAACCATGTCAGACAGTCCAGTCATTAAATCGATGCGCATTGTGCCGGTTGCCGGTTACGACAGCATGTTGCTGAATATTGGCGGTGCCCATAACTGCGTTTTTACCCGCATTATCGTGATCCTCACCGATTCTGCCGGACACACCGGCGTTGGCGAAACGCCCTGTCATGCCTCAACCCTGCAGTTGCTGGCGCAGTTTCGCCCGCTGATTGAGGGCAGTTCGCTGCTGCGGCTGAACGCGACGCTAAGCCAGCTGTTCAGCAGCGACACGCGTCAGCAGCAAACCTCGCATACCAACGACATTCATATTCCGCAGATGAATCCGGAGAAGTTTTATAACGCCGCCGCCGCTATCGAAGCGGCGTTGCTGGATCTGCAAGGCAAGCTGTTTAACCTGCCGGTGGCGGATCTGCTGGCCAGTGGCAAGCAGCGCGATCGTATTCCGGTGCTGGGCTATCTGTTCTATATCGCCGACCGCAAGCTGACCAATATGCATTATCGCTCGGGCGATAATGAGCAGGATGGCTGGTTCCGCCTGCGGCATGAAGCGGCGATGGACAGCGCCGCCGTGGTGCGGCTGGCCGAAGCGGCGGTTGAGCAGTACGGCTTTCGCGACTTCAAACTGAAAGGCGGCGTGCAGGCGGGCGAAGTGGAAGTTGAAACGGTTGAAGCGCTGCTGTCGCGTTTCCCCGAGGCGCGGGTGACCGTCGATCCCAACGCCAGCTGGTCGCTGGAGGAAGCGATTCGCTTTGGTAAACAGCTGGCCGGTAAGGTGCCCTATCTGGAAGATCCGTGCGGTGCAGAGCAGGGCTATTCCGGTCGGGAAACGCTGGCCGAATTCCGTCGCGCCACCGGGGTGCCGGTTGCCACCAATATGATCGCCAACGACTGGCGACAGCTGCATCATGCGCTGCAACTGAATGCCATCGACATTCCGCTCGCCGACCCGCACTTCTGGACGATGCGCAACGCCAACGTGGTGGCGCAGCTGTGCAACGAATGGGGACTGACCACCGGCTGCCACTCCAATAATCACTTTGATATCTCGCTGGCGATGGTGGCACACCTTGGCGCAGCGGCACCGGGCGATCGTCAGACCGCCTTTGATACCCACTGGATTTGGCAGGATGGTCAGCAGCTGACGCGTCAGCCGCCGCAGATCCGCGATGGCTACCTGGAATTACCGCCGGGCCCCGGACTGGGCATTGAGTTGGATATGGAACGCGTTGAGCAGGCGCATGCGTTGTATAACGCGCTGCCGGATAAGAATCGCAACGATGCGTTGGGAATGCAGTTTTTGATCGACAACTGGCGCTATGACGCCAAACGACCGTCACTGGTACGCTAAGGAATAAGCATGCAGAAAATAATACGTGCAGCGGCGCTGTTAGCGTCGATCGCCGCCAGCGCGCCAGTGATGGCGCAAACCTTTGTCTACGTTTCGGAAGCCGATGATGGCACCATCGCACGCTACGCGCTGAATGAGCAAACCGGTGCGCTTAACCTGCTGGGACGCACCAAAACCGCCGGCAAAGTGATGCCGATGGCGCTGAGTGCCGATCGTACCCAGCTCTATGCGGCCATCCGCAGTAAACCGCTGCAGCTGGAAAGCTGGCATATCGACAGCAAAACCGGCGATCTCAGCCCGTCCAGTTCGGTTAACGCCGCCGCCAGCTATCCCTATATCAGCACCGACCCGCAGGGGCGTTTTCTGCTGGGCGCGTCCTATGATGGCGACGTGGTGCACGTCTACCGGCTCGCCAGTGACGGCAAGGTGATTGCGCCGCCGGTTGGCAGCTTCAAGACCGGTCACGCGGCCCACTCGGTGATTGTCGATGCCCGTGGGGAAAATGCCTACGTTGGCAATCTCGGCACCGATCGGGTGCTGCAGCTGAAGTTAAGCGCTACCGGCGAGCTGACGGCCCTTGGCAACGGCTATGTCAAAACGGCCGCTGAAAATGGCCCGCGCCATTCGGTGCTGTCGCCGGATAATCGCTACCTCTACAACATCGGCGAGATGGGCGGAATCATCACCCAGTTCCGCCGTGAAGCCAGTGGCGAGCTGGTAAAAGTGGCGGAGACGCCGAATGCGGTGGCCGAAAAACACCATCTGGAACATGGCAAAGAGCGCCCGGCAAACTACAGCGATCCCACGCCGCGCATCTGGGCCGCCGATATCCGCCTGACGCCGGATGGCCGTTTTCTGTATGTTAGCGAGCGGACCAGCAGCACCATCAGCGGTTATCGGGTGAATAAGGCCGACGGCAAGCTAACGCTGATTGATAGCTGGCAGGTTGAGAAACAGCCGCGCGGTATGGCGATTACCTCCGACGGTCGCTGGCTGATTGCCAGCGGGGAGAAGAGTACGGTTACCGGCAGTTATGCCATCGATCCGCAAAGCGGGGCGCTTAAGCGCGTCGGTGAAGCACCAGCCGGCCGTGATGCGAACTGGGTGACGACGGTGACCTATGCGGAACACTGTACGCCGGAAGATTTTGGCGGCAAGGCGGATGGAAAAACGCTCAATACCACTGCCATCCAACAGGCGATTGACCAGTGCAGTCAGCGCGGCGGCGGAACGGTTCAGCTGTCGCCAGGACGCTGGTTAAGCGGCCCGCTGCAATTGCAGAGCAATATCACGCTTCAGATTGATCAAGGCGCCACGCTGCAAGCCAGTAATCAGGAAGGAAAATTTGTTAACGCCTTTATTGGCCATCCCGCCAGAGTGAATGAAGCCTTTATTTATGCCAGCAACGTCAACAACGTGGCGATAACCGGCGGCGGCATGCTGGATGGCGACGGTGAAAAAAGCTGGTGGCCGCAAGCATTGAAAATCCGCGCAGAGGTGAGAGGAGGCAATCCTAAAGCCTTTACCGATCGCTTCCCTGGCATTCCGTTAGCCAACGGCGCACCGCGTCCGTGGTTTATCGAATTCAACAACGTCACCCACAGTAAGATCGAACAACTGCACCTGACCAATTCGCCGATGTGGAATATTGTTATCCGCAACAGCGCCGATATTACTGTGCATAACGTCAGGATTACCGATCCCGTCAGCTCGCCAAATACCGACGGCATGGACATCGTTTCCTCGCGCAATATCACCGTGTCAAATATGGATATTCATACCGGTGACGACAATATTGCCATCAAGTCCGGGCTGGTTAACGGCACGGCTGCCGCCTCGAAGGACATTACTATCGAGGATTCGGTGATGCGTGATGGCCACGGTATTTCTGTCGGCAGTGAAACTGCCAACGGCATTGGAAAAGTAACGATTAATCACGTCACCTTCCTGAATACCGAAAATGGTGTACGCATTAAATCAGCCAGAGATCGGGGCGAGAATATCGGTCCGCTGATCGCCAGTCATCTCACCATGACCAATGTGGTGACGCCGGTGCTGGTGACCAACAGCTACAGCGGCCAGGCAGGCGCAAAGGGCCACACGCTAACCCAGCCGATTGAAACGGCTGCGGTCACCGCCTCCACACCAAAAATGAAAGGGATACATATTTCCGACCTGATGGCGACGAAGGCCAGCTATGCGATGATTTTCAGTGGCCTGCCGGAATCACCTGTTGAAGACGTCACGCTGAATAACATCCGCATTGATGCGCAGTATGGCGTGCAGGCAAGGTATGTCAGCGGGGAAGGGAAGAACATCACTCTCACCGTGAAGGAAGGCGAGACGCTGGCAAAAGGCCCGGATACCTCGCTGACACTAAACTGACCCGGCTTGCTCCTTTTGGACCCAATTCGTCCTAAAAGGAGCCGGTTTTTTCGCCAGAAAACAGCGTTGCACAAACTTTGAAACCATCCAGCTGACGCAGAGCATAGGGATATGCTGGATCTGGGGTTATCTTATGTGCAGGCATGTTGCCTGGAGGGGAGTTTATGAAGACAGTGATCGTGATATTAGCCTGCCTGGTGCTGTCCGGGTGTGGTGCAGGGATGGCTTCGCTGATTCCTTCCTCAGATGTGTGCCCGAACGGCATCGACAGCGTAACCGGGCAGTGCCGTTAAGAAAAACCGCCGTATCGGGATTAGCTGTGTTGGATCCTGATATCGGCGTCGGTCATTTTCCCCAGCAATTGCTGTTCCGACACCAGCGGACGCCTGAAATCAACCGACTCGCCGGACAAACACACCGTGCGTAAATGGCGGTTACAGATAAACCAGATTTCATCCCGGTCATTCGAGAGAATGTAATACGCGTCGGAGGTTTCGGACGGATTGTAGCAACCCAACGCCCGGTAAGCCGTTTCGCTGTTGAATCCACTTTGCAGCGGAAGAGGGCGAGGACCGTTTTCCATTTCCTTCACCTTCAAATACAAGCCTTGTTCCAGCCAGAGCATAAGTCACCAATGGGTTTGCAGAAGTCCTGTAATTATAACCAGCCTCTCTCTGTTCACCCCGTCTGTGACGTTAATTGCCAACTCTGTCACAGACGAGACAAATTTATTGCCTTTAAAGCCGTTATTTACCGATCCTGGTAGGGATCTTTCTTGTGATCTTCACTGTCATCACGGGTTCGTGGGATCTCGCCATGTTCATTGGGATTATCTTTGGCAGGATGCTGGCCTTTCTCGTTGTCTTTTGGCTTTTTTTCATGCTCATGCGTTTTATCAGACATGCTTAACTCCTTCTTTTCCAGAAGTATTAAGAATAGACGATAAATGCCACAAATCTGGCTAAAACCCTACGCTATTCACGGATATTGAGAGGGCGATCGATGAATAATTCACTCAGGCGAATTAAGGATAATTACCGCATTAACGCAAATTAATCTTGTAAACTTACGTAATAAGTTCAATGCATTGATATTTAACAAATTTTAATTAAAGTAAGTAAAGAAAGCTTATTTGTAGTTAAAGGTATCTGTGATTTGTTAACAAAATTATTAAAATATTCCCCTAATTTTTTAATAATTGTTGAACTAAGTTACTCATATGTCGCAAACAAAAAAAGTTATTCCTGCTGTCTCGCTTCTGGCCCTGCTTGTCTGCTCCAGCGTTCACGCTGAAGAAACGGAAAAGACCGATGTCCTGCTGATTGGCGGCGGCATTATGAGTGCTTCTTTAGGCACCTTGCTGCACGACCTCCAGCCTGACTGGAAGCAGCTGATGGTTGAAAAACTGGATGGTGTTGCGCTCGAGTCCTCTAACGGCTGGAACAACGCCGGTACCGGTCACTCCGCCAACATGGAGCTGAACTACACGCCAGAGCGCCCGGACGGTTCCATTGATTACAGCAAAGCGCTTGAAATCAACGAAGCCTTTATGATCTCCCGCCAGTTCTGGACCACTCAGGTGCAGCGCGGCGTGCTGAACAATCCGCACTCCTTTATCAACTCCACGCCGCATATGAGCTTTGTCTGGGGTGACAAAAATGTCGACTTCCTGACCAAACGCTACAAGGCGCTGCAGGAAACCACGCTGTTCCAGGGAATGCAGTTCTCTACCGATCAGAACCAGATTAAGAAGTGGGCGCCGCTGATCATCGAAGGCCGCGATCCACAGCAGAAAGTGGCCGCGACCTGGACGCCAGTCGGCACCGACGTCAACTACGGTGAAATTACCCGTCAGCTGGTCGGCAGCCTGAAGAAGAACGACAACTTCAAGCTGGAAACCTCGACCGAAGCGACTGACTTCAAACGCAATGCCGATAACTCCTGGCACGTGACCGTGACCGATGTGAAAACCGGCAACACCCACGCCGTTGATGCGAAATACGTCTTTATCGGTGCCGGTGGCGGCGCGCTGAAGCTGCTGCAGAAAACCGGTATTCCGGAAGCAGACAACTATGCTGGCTTCCCGGTGGGCGGTTCATTCCTGGTGACTGAAAACCCGGACATCACCCGTCTGCACGGTGAGAAGGTTTACGGTCAGGCGTCCGTTGGCGCGCCGCCAATGTCCGTTCCGCACCTGGATGCGCGTTTCCTTGACGGTAAGCGTGTGGTGTTGTTTGGGCCGTTCGCCACCTTCTCCACCAAGTTCCTCAAGCAGGGTTCATTCCTCGATCTGCTGAGCACCACCACCACCAAAAACGTGATTCCAATGACCGACGTCGGTCTGGATAACTTCGACCTGGTGAAATACCTGATTGGTCAGGTGATGTTGAGCGATGACGACCGTTTTGCGGCGCTGAAAGAGTACTATCCTTCCGCCCGTAAAGAAGACTGGAAACTGATCCAGGCCGGTCAGCGCGTGCAGATCATCAAGAAAGATGCAGACAAGGGCGGCGTACTGAAGCTGGGCACCGAAATTGTCACCGACCAGCAGAAAACGCTGGCTGCGCTGCTGGGTGCTTCACCAGGCGCATCGACCGCTGCACCGATCTCGATCAACGTGATGAAAAAGCTGTTCCCTGAGCAGTTCAACTCGCCAGAATGGCAGAGCAAAATCCGCACCATCGTACCGAGCTACGGCCAGGAGCTGAATGGCAACGTGGCACTGACGCAGAAAGTGTGGAATGACACGGCTGCAGCACTGCAGCTGACCACGCCGCCGGTGATCAACATGAACAACGTTGATAAAGATGCGGTAACCAAACCTGCCGACCATAAATCTGTGGTCACTGGCCAGCACGATATGGCGCTGTAAGCCTGAGTGTCCTGAAGCCCCCAAAGTCCGCGTTGGGGGCTTTTTCGTTTCTGGCATCTGGCGAAGGGAAGGCGGCGAAGTTTGCACCAGCCGTGGCCGGAGCCTGTGCTATCATCGCCGCGCGTGTTTCTGCTGCCCGTCGCGGGCGTTAATGATGAATGAGGAAATCATGAAAATTGGTTATTTATTCCCGGCTGCGGTGGGTATCGCAGGTGTCACTCTGCTGATCTGGTTTATCGCCAGCGGCGCGTGGATGCCGGGCGCGTAGCTCTCGGAATTATCCAGCGCCAAACCGGGGCTGACCTCTGCTACCCTATGGGAAGACATATAAGGGAGGCCTATGCGCACAAGAAATGCACTTTTGATTATCGCTTTGTCGGCAGTTTCACTGTCGGCTTCCGCTGCCGAATCGTTAACCTGCAGCCTGACGCACAGCGTAGCGTCTCCGGGACAGCAGCCTAAAGTCTCGGTGGTCAGCAAAAATTCTGCGGTGACCGATGAAGGCACCAGCTTCACCTTCTCCACCGATGGACAGAAGCGCATCACCAGCCCGGAGCTGCAGCCGCTAAAGACCGATGACGGTGAAACGGCGCTGGCTGCCAGGGTGAAAGATGTCACCTTCGTTAAGCTGAAAGACAGCTATGTGCTGCGCAACAAAAGCGAAAGCTACGTCTATTCGGACTGTAAGCCCGCCGCGAAGTAACCTCGTTGCTGAAGCTCAAACAACCCAGCCACCGCGCTGGGTTTTTTATTGCCGCAGCCGCCTCAACGGAGCGGCTTAGTGCTATTTTTCCGTCACTTGCATATAACATTTTTGAAATGTTTTCGAATCAGGCTTTCCCATTGCCGCGGTGAGGCTTAAACTATCTGACTTTAGGGTGGTCATCGTCGCCCATTTGACAGGAGTAATGTATGGTTTCCCCGCTGAAGGTTGCATTTATTAAAGCCAACTGGCACGCCGACATCGTTAACCAGACGCTGGTTGGGTTCAAGAAAGAGATGGCCGCGCGTGACGTTGACTGCCAGATCACCGTGCTGGACGTACCCGGTGCCTTTGAGATGCCGTTGCTGGCACAGCGCCTGGCAAAACGGGGTGACGTTGATGCGATTGTCTGCGCCGCGCTGGTGGTTGATGGCGGCATTTACCGTCATGACTTTGTTGCTCAGGCGGTGGTGACTGGCCTGATGGATGTGCAGCTGGCCACCGACGTGCCGGTGTTCTCCGTCTCCCTGACGCCGCACAACTTCCAGCCCGCTGAAGAGTTCACCGGTTTCTACAGTGAGCACTTTATCAAGAAGGGCGCTGAAGCCGCCCGTGCCGTGTGCATGGTTGCCGATCTGAAATAAGCATTCCCGCCACACCGCAATGACGCCGGACGGAGAAATCCCCCGGCGTTTTTCATTTTTTGGTCCTACCAATTCTCCCATTCTGTGATCCCGCTTAGGCCCTGAACGCATCAGGTTACGCAATCGTTGCATTCAGGTTAGCGAAAGAGGAACAATCGCCCGGTCAAACGCCTTTTTTGGTAGGACCAATCAGCGATGAGCAACGAACTGCTGGTGGATCGTCTGCGGGACTTTATCCACCAAAATCACCTTCAACCGGGCGCACGTCTGCCTGCCGAACGTCAGCTGGCGCAGCAGTTTGGCGTCTCGCGATCCTCACTGCGGGAAGCGATTCAAACGCTCACCAGCCAGGGCGTCTTATTCAGCCGTCGCGGCGGCGGAACCTTCCTGCAACCCGAGACGGTGGACTGGAGCGAAGAGCGTTTGGTGATGCCGCTCAGCTCACTGCTGGCCGAGGACCCGGGCTATCGCTATGACGTGCTGGAAGCACGCATGGCGATTGAAGCCAGCACCGCCTGGCACGCCGCCAGCCGCGCCACCGAAGAGGATAGGGCGCGGCTGAAAATGTGCTTCGAGGCGATGCAAACCATCTCCGATCGTGACGATCCCGATCTTGCCGCACACGCTGACGTGCGCTTTCACCTGGCGATTGCCGAAGCCTCGCACAATCTGGTGCTGCTGCAGGCGATGCGCGGCCTGTTCGATCTGCTGCAATCCTCGGTGATGCAAAGCCGCCAGAAGATGTTTACCCAGCCCGCGATCCTTGATCGGCTTTCCGCCCAGCATCAGGCCATCTACCGGGCGATTGTCGCCGGAGAGGCGGATGCTGCCCGCGACGCCACCCTTCACCATCTGGAGTTTGTTGCCCAGACTCTACATGGCCTGACCGAGCAGGCGGCGCGACACGCCCGCAGCCTGCGTATTCCCGACATTAAACCGCAGCTTAAGTGAGGCACACCTGTGATTATCTCCTCCTCGAAAGACTACCGCGCCGCGGCAAAGGCCAAGATCCCGCCGTTTCTGTTTCACTATGCGGATGGCGGGGCCTACGACGAACACACGCTGCAACGCAACTGTGAAGACCTGGCCGATATCGCGCTGCGTCAGCGCATTCTGCGCAACATGTCCTCGCTGGACCTGACAACAACACTGTTTAACGAAACGCTGTCGATGCCGGTGGCGTTAGCGCCTGTCGGCCTGTGTGGCATGTACGCCCGGCGCGGGGAAGTGCAGGCCGCGCGCGCGGCGGATAAAAAGGGCATCCCGTTTACCCTGTCGACGGTCTCCGTGTGTCCGATAGAAGAAGTCGCGCCGGTGATGAACCGGCCGATGTGGTTCCAGCTGTACGTGCTGCGCGACCGGGGATTTATGCGCAATGCGCTGGAGCGTGCTCAGGCCGCGGGCTGTACCACGCTGGTGTTTACCGTGGATATGCCGGTGCCGGGCGCGCGTTACCGTGATGCGCACTCCGGGATGAGCGGTCCCAATGCCGCGATGCGCCGCTATCTGCAGTCGGTGACCCATCCGCAGTGGGCCTGGGATGTGGGTTTGCATGGACGCCCGCACGATCTGGGCAATATCTCGGCCTATCGCGGCGAGCCGACCAATCTGCAGGATTACATCGGCTGGCTGGCGAATAACTTCGATCCGTCGATCTCGTGGAGCGATCTGGAGTGGATCCGTGACTTCTGGAAGGGGCCGATGATCATCAAAGGCATTCTGGATCCTGACGATGCGCGCGATGCGGTGCGCTTTGGTGCCGATGGCATTGTCGTTTCCAATCACGGCGGTCGCCAGCTGGATGGCGTGCTCTCGTCGGCGCGGGCGTTACCGGCGATTGCCGATGCGGTCAAAGGCGATCTGACCATTCTGGCCGATGGCGGCGTGCGCAGCGGGCTGGACGTGCTGCGGATGCTGGCGTTGGGGGCGGACACCGCATTGATTGGCCGCGCGTTCCTCTATGCGCTGGCCACCGACGGCGAGGCGGGCGTGACCAACCTGCTCAACCTGTTTGAGAAAGAAATGCGCGTGGCGATGACCCTGACCGGCGCCCGTTGCATCGCTGAGATCACCCGCGATTCGCTGGTTGCGGCGGCGAAACAATAGTCAGCCTGCGAATAAAATCAGCAACAGGGGACAGAAGTCCCCTGTATTTTTTTCTTCTTCTGCCGATAACCCTCTCAGAGTGATTTCAGCGCGCAATGGCGTGCAGGGGTAACACTTCCCGTATGCGCCTCGTTGAGAGCAGCGACGAAAACTAGAGGATTAAAATGGATAACTTTCAGAAAGAGATCGATGAGCGCGCCAACCTCGCCTTATCCAATAAATTTGAACTGCTGGTGTTTCGTTTAGGCTCGGATCTCAACGAAGAAAAGTCTGAACTGTTCGGCATCAACGTCTTTAAGCTGCGTGAAATCGTCCCGATGACCACCATCACCAAAGCGGCAGGCATGAAGTCACCGCTGCTGGGGATGGCCAACATTCGCGGTCAGTTTATTCCGGTGATCGACCTGCCGGCGGTCGTCGGCTGCACGCCAACCACCGGCCTTAACCTGATCCTGGTGACGGAATATGCCCGCAGCACCCAGGCCTTTGCCGTCGAATCGGTTGAGGATATCGTGCGTCTGGACTGGAGCCAGGTCCACGCTGCGGAAGCCGGCGTCAGCAGCCGTAATATCACCAGCATCGCCTGTCTGAATACTGACAAAGACAACAACACCACCATGGCGTTGGTGCTGGATGTCGAGCAGATCCTGCACGACGTGATCCCGTCGGTGCGTGAAGTGAAGGAAGGCGACATCAAGCTGAAAGAGTTTGATATCCGTCCAGGTTCGGTGGCAATCGTGGCAGAAGATTCGAAGGTTGCCCGGCAGATGCTGGAACAGGGCCTGAAAGCGATGGGCATTCCGGCAGAGATGCACAACACCGGTCTGGAAGCCTGGAACCGCATCAGAAGTATCCAGCAGCAGGCGAAGGAAGAAGGGATCCCGATCCGCGATAAGATCTCGATGGTGCTGACCGATCTGGAAATGCCGGAAATGGATGGCTTCACCCTGACGCGCAATATCAAAACCGACATTAACCTGCGGGATATTCCGGTGGTGATCCACTCGTCGCTGTCCGGCAGCGCCAACGAAGATCATGTGCGTAAGGTCGGTGCGAATGGCTACGTGGCGAAGTTTGAGATCAACCAGCTGTCGGCGGTGATCCACAAGGTGCTGGAAGAAGCTCCCCGCTAACGCGAGGAGCCATCAGGCATTATCTGCGGTTATTGCACAGGATTGAGAAGTTGAGGGCGGCGGCGATCGACAGCCACGCCAGATAAGGCAGCAGGATCAGGCCAGTCAGCGCTTCCAGCTGAAGGGCCATCACCACCATCGCCGCAACCACCAGCCACAGCAGGGTCAGGATTATCATCCCGGCAAGAATGCGGTGCGAGCCGAAGAACACCGGCGTCCACAGCGTGTTCAGCGCAATCTGTGCCGCCCACAATGCCAGCAGCGTCTCGCTGCCTGGCAGCAGGGTCAGACGGTAGCCTGCCCAGGCAAGCAGCAGATAAATAATCGACCAGGCCACCGGAAACGCCCAGTTTGGCGGGGTGAAGCCCGGTTTTTTTAACGACTTATACCACTCGCCAGGTTTAAACAGCATCCCGGTACTGCCTGCTGCACAGCAGGCAAAAAGAAAGATAAAAAAGGTCATGTTCCGTCCTTAGCTTGCCGCTGTTTCCCGCTGTTGCAAAATGTTCTCAATGGCCGATTTAAAGGCTTCCGGCGGCTGTCCACCGGAGAGCAGATACTGGCGATCGAACACGATGGACGGCACGGACTGGATACCGGCATCCACCCATTCACGCTCCAGCGCGCGAACCTCGTCAGCATAGCGGTTGGTCGCCAGCACCTCGGCCGCTTCAACCGGATCCAGCCCAACGTCTTCGGCGACGTTAACCAGCACCACGTGACTCGACGGGTTTTCGCCATCGGTAAAGTAGGCGGTAAACAGCGCGTGCTTCAGCGGCTGCTGCAGGCCAAAGCCTTCCGCCCAGTGCAGCAAGCGGTGCGCATCGAAGGTGTTATAGATGCGCAGTCCCGGCCCGGCGTTATTCATCTCAAAGCCCACCGCCTCAGCACGTTCGCGGATGCGCTGACGATTCTCAGCAGATTCTTCCGGCGACGAACCGTATTTCTCGGCGATATGCTCAACCAGATCCTGACCTTCAGCCGCCATTGACGGGTTTAACTCGAAGGGTTGGAAGGTGATGTTAGCCTGAACGTCGGGGCCGAGTTCAGCCAGCGCTTGCTCCAGCCCCTGAAGGCCGATAATGCACCAGGGACAGGAAATATCGGAAACGAAGTCTATCTGCAGTGGCTTGCTCATGGTGCCTCCTCTGGCGTTATGGGCAGACTGTCGCGACGCATCGCGACAGCGAATGCCTTACAGTCTAGCATTTCACGCCCGGAGCTCAGGAGGCACCTTGAGCTTTTTCTCTCAGGAAGACTTCGGCAGTGGCGTAGTGCGGCCAACGCGGAAGAAACCGGGTTTAGCAAACATCACCAGATTCCCCAGCAGGATCAAGACCAGGCCAATCACCGCGTTCGCATGCCAGACGTAGCCTTCGTACAGCGTGGACAGGGTCAGCGCCACCAGCGGGAACAGCAGGGTGCTGTAGGCGGCCTGGCTGGCACCAATGCGGCCAACCAGCGTGAAGTAAGCGCCGAAGGCGATCACCGAACCGAAAATCGCCAGATACAGCAGCGATCCCAGATAGCGCACCGACAGGTCCGGCATAAAGCGATCGCCGTTAAACAGGCTGATGGCGGCCATTACCAGCGCACCGTAAAACATCGCATAGGTGTTGGTCGAGAGGATTTCCAGCCCGCGACGCTGGTGGCGGGTGCTGATCATATTGCCCAGCGAGAAGCCGAAGGTCCCCAGCGCGCTGAGGCCGATGCCGATCAGCAAAGACGGCGCCATCTGGGTGGCCATCAGGTCGTGCCAGAACAGGGCGATAATGCCGATGATGCCCAGCGCGGCGGCCGGTAACAGATTGGGATGCGGACGCTGGCGGAAGAACAGCATGCTGTTCACCGCGTTATACAGCACCGCCATTGAGAAAATCACCGACTCCAACCCGCTGCTGATATAAGACGCCGCATGGTAGAAGCAGACAAAGTTAAAGCCGAATACGCAGCAGCCCTGTAACAGGCAGTAAAGGTGATCCTTCAGGCTGATTTTGCGCAGCCGGCCCGCCAGGCCCAGCACGATGACCATCGCCAGCGCCGCCACCAGAAAGCGCCAGAAAATGGAGACGGTAACCGACACCACGCCTTGCTGCATCACAATGGCTATCCATGTCGTCCCCCAAATCACCACCACCAATGCGTATAAAATTCCGTTCATCCTGACACCTCAAAACCGCGTTTAATTGCCGCCAGTGTGTCAGTTGCCATGCCGTGTCGCTTTCAGCAGCCTGCGCAGACTTGCATATTCTTGCGGTTATTTTCGGCTTGCGGGGATAAGCGCTGGAATCTGCTCCGGCAGCTCCTTAAAATACGGCTTTGCCTCCACCTTCAGGTATCGTTATGCCCCAGCCCTATCAGGCTTTTGAAAATCTGCGTCAGCATCGCGCGCGCCTGCAGGGCAGCGTGCAGCTTGGCTCGGGTATTCAACTGGCGGCATGGCGTAATGACTTTGACTGCGTCCGGCAGCGTAGCGATCACCACACGCTGAGCCTGTACGTAGAGGGCGGAGTGAACACCTGGCATAAAACCCGTTCCGGCTGGCAGAACGGCGGCGGTCCGGACCGTTTTTGCCTGATGCCCGAAAACAGCGAATCGGTCTGGGATATCCGTTCCGAATTCTCCTTCGTGCATCTCTACTGCACCGATCGTCATCTGCGCCATCTGGCCGAGCAAATCTGGGATAAAAGCCCGGCCAGCATTTCGCTGGATGAAAAGGTGTTCAGTGAGGATGTGCGCATTACCCAGCTGTATCGCCATTTTTTACTGAGCAGCGACTGGCAGCAGAATGCCAACCATCTGATGCTCAGCAGCGCCTCAACCCTGTTGATGACCCATCTGTTGCAGCATTACAGCGAGGTGCTGTGGAAGTTGCCCGCGGTAAGAGGTGGGCTGGCCCCGGCGGTGTTACGCAACATTATGGCGTTTATCGAAGAGCACCTTGCCAGCCCCTTAACGCTGGCCGAACTGGCGGTGCAGGCGGGACTCAGCGAGTTTCATTTTGCGCGGATGTTTAAGCAGTCCACCCAGCGGGCACCGCATCAGTACGTGATGCAGCGGCGGATGGCCAAAGCGGAACAGCTGGTGCGCGGAAGTCCGCTTCCACTGACCGAAATCGCGCTGGCCTGCGGGTTTAACTCTTCCAGCCATTTCAGCAACCGCTTTAAAAGCGTGTATGGCTGCACGCCGTCCACGCTGCGGGGCTAGCCTGAGGCTTATCCTGGGGAGCTTTCTGAATTTGACGGAAAGGCGAATATAAAGACATTTTTAACAGTCGACCGGGTGTACTGTCTGTTTGTCGGGTAATTTATGACAAAGAGATAACAATGGGCGATTACTATTATCTGGAGCAGAAAGCGCGCCAGGATGCTCTCAAAGTTGTCCACCGCTCAGGCTGCCTGAAGCTAAGCATTCTGAAACGACAAAGAGAGTTTTTGGGCACGTTTTATACCTCAGCAGATGCATTACTTACAGCAAACAAACGTTATGGTAGCAGCCGCTTATGTCCACTGTGCTGCATGAAGAAGCGTTAATTCAGAGGCTGCCTTCGGGCAGCCTTTTCTCATTGTTGCAAAGGCTGACAGGCTGCTGTTACTCTGACGCCCCGCAGAATCGCCGTCCTTGAGCGGCCCGTGTCTGGAACAGGATAGTTAATGATTTGGCTGATGCTCGTGACCCTGGTTGTGGTCTTTATAATTGGTTTTCGTGTGCTGAATTCGCAGACCCGGCGGGCCAGCAAAGCGCTGACTAAGCGGTTGAATCTGGAACCGGTGTATGTGGAGTCATTGATCAATACCATGGGACGCGAGGCGGGCGAAGAGTTTGTGCAGTATCTGGCGCGGGATAATGAAGCCCATATCGCCAACGGGGCCAGCGTGCTGTTGATCTACCAGGTGTTTATCGTCGACGAGTCCGACGAAAGCCTGATGTTCTGGCGCGGCGTGCTGCGTAAAGCCTATCTCCCGACCGAACTCAGCAATGAACACGTCAGGCTGGCGATGTCATTCCTGCGCGAGCTGGAACCCGACGCGCAGGAAATGCTGGCATTTCGTCAGCGCTATAACGCCCGCTTTGCACCGCCAGAGGATGATTCCCCTGATGAGCCGCACAATAATGTCTATTCCCTGCATTCGCGCCTCGATCGTCACTGATTTCCGCTTATTCCCGTTACTGCTGAATTTCTGAATAAGCGGGAATTCAGTGCTCAGTTGTTTTATATTTGTTAATATCATGATCCTCTCTGGTTAAATAATAAAAAAGGCGTCAGACGAATTTTTTCCATTTATTTAATGGGGGTATAGTCACGCTTTTGAATTATTCCCGGATAATCACAAGGGATAACTGGCCCTAATCAGCATAAAAATAGGGGTTATGCGGTTTTTTTAACCATAACAGGCCTTTATCATTTTCATGCTTAAATTTAACAACGTGATAAACATTTAACTATAAATAAACTGAATTCAAATTTTACATTTTGTAACCCTCCTATCCATAACATTACGTTCAGCACTGTCGATAACCATACTTATTAACTCAAATTACATTTTATTAGCATGTGAGAGTCGTGATGTTATGCTCCTTCAAAAAGAAACTACCCGTCGTAAGTTTTTAATAGGATCGCTGTTGGCATTACCGCTAGGCGATATGGTCCTGAAAGGTATTACTGCAGCCCAGGCTGCGGAAATGGCCGCACCCGAGCTGGTCGATTATAAACCGATCTTTTTTAGCGCCGATGAATGGCAATTCATCATGGCTGCGTGCGACCGCCTGATCCCGGCTGGCGGCAAAGGCAAAGCACCTGGCGCACTGGAAACCAACGTGCCGATCTTTATCGATCAGCAAATGCACGGCGATATGGGATCTGAAATCTATATGCAGGGGCCGTTCAACACCCACGCGCCTGCCACGATGGGCTATCAAATCCCGTTCCGTCCTCAGCAGATTTACAAAACCGGTATCAAGCTGATTGAGGGCTGGTGCCAGTCTACCCATCAAAAATCCTTCCATGAACTGTCTGATGCGGACAAAGACGCCGTGCTGACTCAGGTTCAGAAGAACACCATCAGCTTCGCCGATCTGGGCGAAGAGGCACTGAAAGGATCGCAGTTCTTTAGCGAGCTGCTGGCCGATACCAAGCACGGTTACCTGGCCGATCCTATCTATGGCGGAAACAAGGGGATGAAGGCGTGGATCGCCATCGGCTTCCCTGGCGCGCGCGCCAGCTTTACCGAATGGGTGAAGCAGCACAACGTGCCGTATCCGCTGGGCCCGGTCAGCCTGTTAGGTATGCAGGCCTGAGTGCGCTAATCACGCTGATTGCGCTAATCGCGCTGACTCCGTTTTCTGATGAGTGACAGGATTTAAGATGGCAACTGTAAATAAAGAAGAAGTCGACGTCGTAGTCGTCGGCCTGGGCTGGGCTGGCTCACTGATGAGTATTGAGCTGGCGATGGCCGGGCTGAAAGTCCGTGCGCTGGAACGTGGTGGCGATCGCGGCTACGAAGAGTTCAAATATCCAAAACCGGCGGATGAGTACGCTTACGCGGTCCGTAATAAAGTGATGGCCACGCCGGCGGAAGCCGCGGTGACCGTACGCTACAACATGAGCGAAACCGCGCTGCCAACCCGTAAATGGGGCGCGTTCGCACCCGGTACCGGCGTCGGCGGATCGGGCCTGCACTGGACGGCGGTATTGATCCGTCCCACGCCAACCGATCTTAAGCTGAAAACCTATGCAGACGAGGCCTACAAGCCCGGCATTCTGCAGGAAGATATGCGCATCATGGACTTCCCGTTCACCTGGGATGAAATCGAGCCGTATTACACCAAGTTTGAACATATCTGCGGCCAGTCCGGTAAAACCGGTAACCTGCGCGGCCAGATTATGGAAGGTGGCGATCCGTTCGAAGGGCCACGTTCAGAGCCGTATCCACTGCCCGCACTGGAAGATACGCTGAACAGCAGCATGTTTGCGGAAGTGACCAAAAAAATGGGGTATCACCCGTTCCCGAACCCATCTGCTTGCGTTTCCCGTGCCTGGACCAACCCGTATGGCAACCAGATCGCGCCGTGCAACTACTGCGGTTACTGCAGTAAATATCCGTGCCTCAACTACTCCAAAGCCTCGCCACAGACCGCGGTGATGGATGCGTTGAAGCGTATGGATAACTTTTCCTACGAAGTGCATGCCAACGTGATGAAAGTGGTGCTGCATGATGATAAGAAAACCGCCAAGGGCGTGATCTACATCGATGCGCAGGGCAACGAATGCTTCCAGCCAGCGAAAATCGTGGTGCTGAGCAGCTTCCAGTTCTGTAACGTGCGCCTGATGCTGCTGTCCGGCATTGGCCAGCCTTACAACCCAATCACCGAAGAAGGGGTGATCGGTCGTAACTATGCCTTCCTGAGCAACGGCGGCTCGACGCTGTTCTTCAAAGACAAAAACTTCAACCCGTTCGCTACCGCAGGCGCCACCGGCCAGATGTTTAACGATCTGTCACCGGGCAACTTCGACGGTCCTTCTCTGGGCTTTATCGGCGGCGCGAAAATTCACAGCTCGCAGGCGACCGGTACGCCAATCAGCACCGCCTTGCCGAAAGGCACTCCGGCATGGGGAACCGGCTGGAAAGAGGGGATGGAAGAGTGGTACGGCCATTCGATGAAGATCAGCATCACCACCACCTGCCAGTCCTACCGCGATATCTATCTCGATCTGGATCCGAACTACAAAGATGAGTATGGCTATCCGCTGCTGCGTATGACTTTCGACTGGAAACTCAACGAGCTTAAGCTGCAGCAGCACCTGAAGCAGATCGTCGGCAATATCACCAAAGAGCTTAATCCGGACAGCTACAGCGAAAGCTTCCTGCCGATGGATGCGCACTTTGACCTGACCAAATACGTCTCGACCCACAACGTCGGCGGCGCGGTGATGGGCGATAATCCGAAGACCTCTGCGCTGAATAAGTACCTGCAGAGCTGGGATGTTCATAACGTCTTTGTGCCAGGCGGTAATGCGTTCCCGCAGAACTTCCAGGCGAACCCGACCGATACCATTGGCGCAATCACGCTAATGGCGGCTCAGGCGATCAAGGATCACTATCTGAAAAATCCCGGCCCACTGGTACAGGCGTAAGCGATATGAAGATGACATTAAAAAGTTTGGTTCTGGCCAACACGCTGCTGCTGGGCACAGGATTTTGTCAGCTGGCGCAGGCAGACGATGCGGCGCTGGTAAAGCAGGGGGAATACATCTCCCGTCTGGGCGACTGCAGTGCCTGTCACTCGATTCCGGGCAAACCGGCATTCTCCGGCGGCCTGGCGATTGAGTCGAACCTCGGCACGATTTATTCGACCAATATCACGCCGGATAAAGATCACGGGATTGGCAACTATTCCGAGCAGCAGTTCTCTGATGCGGTGCGTAAGGGCGTGCTGCCAGACGGCAAGCGCCTGTATCCGGCAATGCCTTATCCGGACTACGCGAAGATCAACGATCGGGATATGCACGCGCTTTACGCTTACTTTATGCAGGGCGTGAAGCCAAGTGCCGACGTGCCGCCGGAAACGGATCTGAGCTTCCCGTTCAGCCAGCGCTGGGGAATGCGCTTCTGGAACTGGGCGTTTGTGTCCGACAAGCCGTTCCAGCCTATCGGTGGGGCCACGGCGGAAGTGAATCGCGGTGCCTATCTGGTGGAAAGCCTCGGTCACTGTGGCAGCTGCCATACGCCGCGCGGTCTGGGGATGAACGAGAAAGCGCTGGATAGCGGTGACGACCAGTTCCTCGCCGGGGGCAACCTCAACGGATGGGAAGTGCCTTCCCTGCGTGGTCTGCCACACTGGACCGGGCAGGAAACCGTCGACTATCTGGCAACCGGCCGTAATGACAAGGCGGCTGTGGGCGGCGAGATGACCTCTGTGGTTGAGCACAGCACCTCGTACATGAGCGATGCCGACCTGAAAGCGATTGCCGCTTACCTGAAGTTTATTGGCGGCAACCCGGCGGCACCTGCCGCGCAGGAAACCACCATCAGCCCAACGGAAGCGAAGCTGACGGCGGCGAAAAACCTCTCTGCGGGTGAGCGTCTGTATCTGGACAACTGTGGCGCCTGTCACTTTGTCACCGGTAAAGGCGCACCGGGCGTGTTCCCGCAGCTGGACCAGGCGACCATCGTTAATGCCGGCGATCCGGGTGGGTTGATTCATACCATTCTGGCCGGGGCGCAGCAGCCTTCAACGGCGAAAGCGCCCTCCACGCTGGCGATGCCAGGCTTTGCCAACCGTCTTAGCGATGATCAAGTGGCGCAGTTAGCGACCTTTATACGCCAGGGCTGGAGCAACAAAGCGTCGGCGGTTACCGCTGACCAGGTGGCGAAAGTCAGAGAATCGCTGAAGAAGTAAGGGATTTTCGGGCACCACATACAGAGAGAGGCTTCGGCCTCTCTTTTTTTTATGCCGCTTTGCCCTCTTAACACAAATCATTCGCGTCTGGAAGGTCCTTAATTCGTTCATAGTGTTAAGGAAGTGATAAGAAGGGGTAAAGTAGCGTAAGTCCATGGGTTTTAAGACATTTGGAGATATTCAACCGCCTGAGCTTAGCCGATAGTACCACTCAACGGCGGCACGAAAGCCGGGTGAAAATCGAGGATACAAAAATGAAAAAAACGACTCTGGCACTGTTAATGACCGTCTTTACGGCAAGCACCCTGTTCTCCACTGTTTCTCAGGCTGATGGCCCTCCGGGACAGCCATGGCATCAGCAGGGCGGCCATGATGGACACGGCGGCCCTGACGGCCACGGTGGCGGCCCAGGTCGTGGTCCGGATCGCGGACATGACGATCGCGGTCATGATAATCGCGGTCACGACAATCGCGGCCCGGATCGTCATTACGAATCTCGCGACCGCTTTGCGTGGCAGGGACACGACTTCCGTCGTGGCGACCGCCTGCCACCGCACTATCGCTACGATGATTACCGCGTCAATGACTGGCACGAACGTGGCCTGCGTGAACCCCCGCGGGGTGAAAATTGGGCTTACATCGACGGCAACTATGTGTTGATTGCGGCGGCAACCGGGGTTATTACCTCAATCCTGTTAAATAACGCCTTCCACTAGTCCTTCTGACGGCTGGCCTCTGCGCCAGCCGTTTTGCGTTTCCCCTTACTTTTCAGCCCGCTACAACCCCGCATTTTATATCCTTCCTTCAGGGTAAAGTTTCGCCGCTCAACTACCGATAACCCCTGTAAGGCCGTTCTCTGACCTTAATTCCAGCTTAGATCCGACGGCTGCTTCACCTGTAAGGGTAAGGGCGATGTCTGTCAGCTATTTATACGGCACCAGTGAAATCACGTTGAGGTTTCAGCATGACTATTACAAAAAGACTGTTCTTTATTTTTTCCCTGCTCGCCGTGGCCCTGTGCCTGCTGGCCGGGTTCTCTCTCTATGCCATCACCGGGTTCCAGAACAGATTTGAATACGTTCAGTTGAACGCCATTCCCAGCATCAAAGATTTGGATAAGGCTATCAGCACCGCCAGCAAGCTGAATCTGGCGCTTTACGAGCATCAGAGTGAAGCGAACAACAGCAAGCAGAATGAATTTGAGAAAAAGATTAACGAACAGATTGACCTGTTAAAAACCCAGACCGATTACTATATGGCGAACAATATCTCCAGCGATGAAGATAAAGCCATGACCGTCGATGCCCTGGCGAATATCGAGGCGATCAAAGCGGTGTTGCCGGCCTTTATCACCGCTTCACTGGCGCATAACGATGCGGTTACCCTGCCGATGATGCAGGGCGAAAGTGGAATTGGCGCGGCCGTAAATAAACTGACCAGGGAACTGAAAGCGCAGATTGAGCTGAACATTCAAATCGGCGAAGGGCTACGCAAAGAAAACAGCGCGACTTACAGCCGCGTGTTCTGGGGATTACTGAGCTTCTCTGCGGTCGTGATCCTGCTGATGGGCGCACTGGCGTGTAAGACCATCTTCGGCGTGCGCCGCAGCCTGAACAGTATTCAGCAGGTGATGGTTGAGACCAGCGAATCGCTGGATCTGACCCGTCTGGCGGACGACAGCCGTCATGACGAGATTGGTAAAACCGCCTTCGCCTTCAACGCCCTGATGGCGCGTGTGGCAACTGCGATGACCGCCGTCACCGCCTCGGCGCAGTCCGTCAGCTCGGCTTCAACGCAGATTGCCGCCGGTAACGAAGACCTGTCTGCCCGTACGGAAGAACAGGCTGCCTCACTGGAGCAGACCTCTGCCAGCATGAGTACCCTGAACGACACGGTGAAGCAGAACGCCGAAAACGCCAAACAGGCCAGCCTGTTAGCCAGCAACGCCAACGAAATGGCCGAGCAGAGCGGGAATGCGGTGTCCTCAATGGTGAAAACCATGGACAACATTAAGGCCAGCTCCAGCAAAATCTCCGACATCACCGGGTTAATCGAAGGCATTGCCTTCCAGACCAACATCCTGGCGTTAAACGCCGCGGTAGAAGCGGCACGTGCGGGTGAGCAGGGTCGTGGATTTGCCGTGGTCGCCAGCGAAGTCCGTAATCTGGCACAGCGCTCATCGGTGGCAGCGAAAGAGATCAAAGATCTGATCGTCACCTCGGCGCAGCTGGTGGAAAGTGGCGCAGTGCAGGTGGCGAACGTCGGCGATAATATGGCGAAAGTGCAGGGTTCGATCCGTCAGGTGGCCGATATCGTTGGTGAAATGGCGGCGGCAACCTCTGAGCAGAGCCAGGGCATTGAGCAGGTGCATCTGGCCGTGGGTCAGATGGACTCGGTGACGCAGCAGAACGCCGCGCTGGTGGAAGAAGCGTCAGCGGCTTCCCAGTCGTTGCAGGAACAGGCACTGACCCTGAGTAATCTGGTGGGTGCGTTTAAGGTGCAGGCCGGCAGCGCAGTCGCCGCCGTTCATCAGCCAGCCGTGGTGAAATCACCGGCCAGGGCGGGAAAACTGATTAAGCCTGAACTGGCTACCGATAACTGGAGCTCGTTCTGATAGCACGGCCTGACGCCGCCTGATTTGCTCAGGACGTGTCAAAGCCATAAAAAAGCCCCGCCAGAGCGATCTGGCGGGGCTTTTTATTGCCCGCTTAGCGCGGGATCTCAGCGCTTACTGATGGGCAATGATAGAAGCAATCACACCGGTGCTGATGGCAATCAGGACATAGTTGCCATCAACATTCTGCCAGCGGTGACCGGCCGGTGGCGCCTTCAGGCCACGCTGATGCCAGTCGTTGACCTGGTAACCTTCACCCCGGTATTTCTGCGGCAGTGGGCGACCCTGATGGAAGTCATTGTGATGCGACTGTTTGTGCTGCGGCTCGCGGTGCTCGGAAGCACGCTGTGGCTGTGCACCGTGCGGATTACCCTGCGGCTGGCCGCCGTGCTGATTGCCACCCTGCGGTGGACGTTTCACTGGCTGCTGCTGGTGCTGATCGTCATGACCCTGCTGTGGGCCTTCGGCAAATACGCTCAGGCTGGTTGAAGCAAACAGCAGCGCAGAAAGGGCAATAATTCCTGATTTTTTCATCTTTTTTTCCCTGTGGGTATGGAGCAAAAGTCGTGTTGATGCAGACAATTTGGGGGGCAGGGAAAGGAAGAACAACCTGAATACTCCTAAGAATGATGATCTTAACGGTAAATTTACACTTGCTTAGCGCAACGCTAACGGAGGAGGGGCAAAAGGGGCGAAATCGGGCGCTGAAAGCGGGTGAATAGTGCCAGTAAATACGGCGAACACGCGCCACCGCAGTGGCGCATTGTGGATCAGAATGGGGTTTCGACCACACCGCCGTCGACACGTAAGGCGGCACCGGACGTGGCGGAGGACAGCGGTGAACAGACATACACCACCATATTGCTAACTTCTTCGACGCTGGCGGCACGCTGAATTACCGAGGTTGGGCGGTTAGCTTTGACAAATTTCGCGCCCAGCTCTTCCAGATCGGCACCCTGATCCAGCTCTTTCTTAAACATCTCTTTGAAGCCATCGGACAGCGTCGGGCCGGGCAGCACGGCATTTACCGTGACGCCGGATCCGGCAACCGCTTTAGCCAGTCCACGAGAGAGAGCCAACAGCGCGGTTTTGCTGACGCCATAATGGATCATATCGGGAGGGATATTCACCGCAGATTCAGAAGAGAGGAACACCACGCGTCCCCAGCCTGCCTGCTTCATCGCCGGCATATAGGCACGGCTCAGGCGCACGGCGGACATCACGTTGACGTCCCAGATCTTTTGCCAGGTATCGTCGGTGGTTTCAAAGAAATCCCCCTGCGGGAAAATCCCGACGTTATTGACCAGCACGTCGCAGGTGGGCTCGGCGTTGATCAACGCCTGACAGCCCTCTTCCGTCCCCAAATCCACCACATGACCGCGCGCATTGTTGCCGAGTTTTTTCACCAGCGAATTCACCTGATCTTCGCTGCGGCCGGTGACAATCACCGTTGCGCCCGCAGCCGCCAGACCTTCCGCAATCCCTTTACCAATCCCCTTGGTTGAGCCGGTGACAATCGCCGTTTTGCCGGTTAATTCAATCTTCATGTCGATCTCCTTTTGGGTCGCAAAAGAGATAAGTGTAGACAAGCGAAACTGCAAACCCGGCTCTCAGTCACATTCCCCAACAAAATCAATAAATGCCCGCAGCGGTGCCGGGATCAGACGGCGGTCGGGATAATAGAGCCACGGGCCGGGGAAGGTCAGCCACCACGGCTGCAAAATGGGTTCGAGTTCGCCGCGGGCAAAATAAGGTTTCAGCCACTCTTCGAACAGGTAAACGATGCCGCCGCCAGCGATGGCGGTATCCACCGCCAGGTCGACACCGGCGCCAATGCTGACCAACAGCGCGGCGGGCGGCTTAACCCGCACGTTTTCTCCCTCACGCTCAAATTCCCACTCCGGCTCCACGCCGCTGGCGAAGCGACCGCGCAGGCAGCGGTGCTGTATCAGATGGTGTGGATGGGTTGGCCGTCCGGCCTGATTGAGGTAATCCGCTGAGGCGGCCAGCGCAAACCGTTGCTTGCGCGGGCCAATCGGAACGGCAATCACATCCTGCTCCAGCTTTTCGTTGTAGCGTATGCCGGCATCACAGCCCTCGCGGAACACATCCTGCACGTTGCTTTCGGCGACTATCTCCAGCTGGATGTCCGGGTAGCGCGCCAGAAATGCCGGCACGATCGTCGGCAGGATCAGCCTTGAGACGCTTATCGGCACGTTTAAACGCAGGGTGCCTGAAGGCGTGTCGCGATAGCGATTAATGTCATCCAGCGCCGACTCCATCTCGTTCATAGCAGGCATCAGCCGCGCCATCAGCGCTCTACCAGCGTCGGTCAACGAGACCGAACGGGTGGTGCGGTGAAACAGCCGGATGCCCAGCTGCTGTTCCGCCCGTCTGACCGCATCGCTCAGCCGCGAGGGATTGCTGCCGGTAACGCGTGCCGCTTCGCGAAAGCCGCCGGCTTTGGCTACCGCCACCACCGCATGAAGCAGGGAGATATCGAGTTTCATTGTCCGCCTTATCGTACAGTCTGTCGTGATTCTGCTGGATAGTTGCACAGACTCAGCAGGGCTACAATCATCAGGTCATCAACTCTGGAGGTTTGTTATGTCCGATCTTTCGCTTACCTTTCCCCTCGCGGGTCGTCAGATTAACCGTATGGGCTACGGCGCTATGCAGCTAGCCGGTCCGGGCGTGTTTGGCCCACCGGCCGATCGGCAGGCCGCCATCAACGTGCTGCGTGCGGCGGTCGACGCCGGCGTCAATATGATTGATACCTCGGATTTTTACGGCCCGCATATCACCAATCAGTTAATCAAAGAGGCGCTGCATCCCTGGCATGAAAGCCTGTGCATTGTCACCAAAGTCGGTTGCTTCCGGGATGAGAAGGGCGGTTGGCTGCCCGCGTTTAGTGCCGATGAGCTGGCGCGCGCGGTGGACGACAACCTGAAAAATCTGGGCGTTGATGTGCTGGATGTGGTGAATCTGCGCAGCATGTTCAACGTTCAACAGCCGCAGGAAGGCTCGCTGGACGCGCCGTTGCAGGCGTTGATAAAACTGAAGGAGCAGGGGCTGATCCGTCATATTGGCCTCAGTAACGTTACGCCGAAACAGGTTGCCGATGCGCAGGCAATGACCGAAATCGTCTGCGTGCAAAACCTGTATAACCTGGCTAACCGTCAGGACGACGAGCTGGTCGATAGCCTGGCCGCGCAGGGCGTGGCGTATGTGCCGTTCTTCCCGCTGGGTGGCTTCAGCCCGTTGCAGTCTGCCGGGCTGACCGACGTGGCGAAAAGCCTGAATGCCACGCCGATGCAGGTGGCGCTGGCATGGTTGCTACAGCGTTCGCCAAATATCTTGCTGATCCCCGGTACCTCGTCGGTGGCGCATTTACATGAAAATATGGCGGCGAAGGATCTGCACTTACCGGCGGAGGCGCTGGAAAAACTGAATGGCATGAGCGCTTAACGGCAGGCCAGGGAAGGCCCGCCCGCCGTTGGCGATCAGGCGACGGAGTACGCCTGCTCCAGCATAAAGCGTTGCTGCTCTTCGCTGTAACTCACGATTGAATTCTTGCTGTTGGAACGCGCCAGTATCCAGTTGATTTCTTCCGCCGTCAGCGGCTGGGCATCGTGCCAGAAAGGCGTGATGGCATTATCTTTCAGCCAGTGAACCAGCATTCTGGCCGGCGGCAGGGTAAAGCCAGGGAACAGCGTGGCCGCCAGATCCGCCATCAGTTCCTGTTGCTGTTCATTTTCGCTGTCGTTCAGCAGCGTCAGGAAAGGCAGCAGTAAGCGCCCGCACACTTCCCCGTGATGATAATCCTTAATCGCCCCTAATTCCCCGGCGATGCCGTGGATCACCCCCAGCCCGGCCATGCTCAGGCTTAAGCCGCCCTGCCAGGACGCCAGCATCATCTGCTCACGCGCCAGATCGCCCTGTTCATCTTTGCGGTTCAGATGTGGCCAGGCGCTGATAAAGGCGCGCATGCCGCTCAGCGCGGTCTGACGGCTGAACAGATTGCCTTTACTGGAAAGGTAGGCTTCAAACAGATGGGTGAAGGCGTCAATTGCGCAGCAGGCCAGCACATGCTCTGGCGCGCCGCGCAGCAAATCGGGGTCGAGAATGGCAATATCAGGTACAAAATTGGCGTGACGCAGCGAGGCTTTGACCTTGATGTCGGCCTTGTCGGTTACCACTGCGTTTTGCGTCACTTCGCTGCCGGTGCCGGCAGTTGTCGGGATGGCGATCAGCGGCAGGGTTGCGCCGGTAATCGGCGTATCACCGACTTTTTCAAGATAGCGCAGGGTATTCAGTGGGTGCTGGCTCAGCGCCGCAAAGGCTTTCGCGGCATCCAGTACGCTGCCGCCGCCAATGGCCACCACGCGTTGCACCTTGCCGCGCCAGCGACCCACCCAGCCATCAATCTCCGCAGGAGAGGCCTCATGGCTGACTATCTCATGGCCCAGCAGCAAAGGTTCCAGTTCGGCTTTCAGCGCGTCCCACGCGCCGCCTTGCAGAAATGAACGGCCACAGAACAGCAAAGTGGGTTGCGGATCGTTTTGCAGCAGCGGCAGCAGCTCGCGCAGGCTTCCACGGCCAAAATAGGTGTGGCGGTTGGCAATCATCTGGCTGGTGGTCATTGAGGTTTCCAGTAAGGTCAGAATCAGAGCCTACAAACTAGCAAGCTCGCAGGACGGGATAAAGATCAGATTGAGCGGGAAGGGCAGTTAAAGGTCAGCACCTTATCCTGCGGCGCATTGACCACCATAAAACGCGTATCGGAAAGCCGCATCGCCAGCCAGCCTTCTGGCGTGACCGCCGCAGGCACATATTTCTGGCGATCGGCGGAGTGTAATGGGCCACTGTTTAAGGTGAGATCCGGCACGGTGACGCTAAAAGAGGTAAAGCGATCGACTATTTTGCCCTGCACATTGCCCAGCACGCGGCCATCCAGCGTTTGCGCCTGGCCTTCACAGACCATGCCTTTTTCGCCGGATGAACAGCCGGTTAACAGCGCCAGCGCGGCAAGCAGCGGCACAGCGAAAATTGCCGGGTTGAGACCCGCGCACAACGGTCTTTTTGACTCCTGCCAGCGCATAATGCGTCCTTTTTTTCGGGTGTTCCTCTGAGTATAGCGGGGAGTGTGTTAAATATCGCCTGGCCTGAAACCCGGTAAAGATCAGGGGTAAAAGCGCTGATTTAACGCAAACTGCCCGGTGTATTATCAATTTGTGGGGTTCGACTGAATCAATTCAGCAAAATGCGTAACAACAGTTCGCAAAGCAATTATTGAGTGCTACAATTCCGCCCGATTTTGACACTTTCCCCCTGTTTTCCGCATCTGAACAGCCGTTTTACTCGACTGATTGCGCTATCACCCTCATTCCGTAGGGGACATTGACGGGCAAGTTTCAAAACGTCTTGTATACTTTTGCAGCATGATGCACGCGTCTTATCGCATAACGGTGCTTACGAAAAGTCCGGCTTTTCGTGGCCATTCTGACGGTGAGGCTTTGACGGCTAACTTTAAAAAAATAACGAACCGATCCTGTGAATAACAAAACGTCTGCTTTTCTCTTAACGCCGCTGTTTCTACTTCAGCCTGCGCTGAGCTATGCCCAGTCAACGGCTCCGCAGAGCTCCACCGACAGCCCCTCCGAAGGCTCGCTGATGGTCATTAAGCAGCGCAGTGGCTTATCCGAACTGGATACTCCGGCCGCGGTCAGCGTGGTCAGCGGTGATGATTTACGCAACAGCACGGCGCAGGTCAATCTGTCCGAGAGTCTCGGCAGCGTGCCTGGCCTGCAGATCCAGAATCGTCAGAACTATGCACAGGATCTTCAGCTGTCCGTCCGTGGCTTTGGTAGCCGCTCGATGTACGGCGTTCGTGGCGTGCGCGTCTATGTTGACGGCATTCCGGCCACCATGCCCGACGGGCAGGGGCAAACCTCCAATATTGATATCAACTCGATTGATAAGGTCGAAGTGCTGCGCGGCCCCTATTCGGCCCTGTACGGCAATGCCTCCGGCGGCGTGGTCAATATCGATACGCAGACCGGCAGCCAGCCAACTACACTGACAGCAGGCACTTACTTCGGCAGCTACGGCAGCTGGCGCAACAGCGTTAAGGCCAGCGGATCGACCGGTGACGGCAGCCATGCAGGCGATGTGAATTACACCATTTCCGGCTCCCGCTTCACCACCAACGGCTACCGCGACCACAGCGGCACGCAAAAGAATCTCGGCAATGCCAGGCTCGGCGTACGGATTGATGATGTCAGCACCTTAACGCTGATGTTGAACAGCGTCTCGGTCGATGCCAACGATCCCGGCGGCTTGACGCGCGCCGAATGGAAAGACAATCCCCGCCAGTCTCCGCGCGGTGATACCTATAACACCCGTAAGAGTCTGGATCAGACCCAGGTGGGCATGCGTTACCAGCGCGAGATGAGCGAAAACGACCAGCTAACGCTGACCACCTGGCATGGCGAGCGCCATACCACGCAGTATCAGTCTATACCTGTCGCCGTGCAGAAAAATCCGGCCTATCCGGGCGGGGTGATTGTGTTGGAACGTAAATACTCCGGTATTGATACCCGCTGGAAGCATCAGGATCAGATTGGCTCAGTGCCGTTCAGCGTTATTGGCGGCCTCGATTACGAAACCATGACCGAACGTCGTCAGGGCTTCCAGAACTATGTGATCGATAACGGCACCACCGAGCTGGGTGAGAAGGGCGAGCAGCGCCGGAACGAGAAGAACGTCATGTGGAATCTCGATCCCTACCTGCAAACCAGCTGGGATCTGACCCCGAAATGGACGCTGGATGCGGGGATGCGCTACAGCACCGTCAGCTTTGACTCTACCGATTATTACGTCACCACCGGAAACGGCGATGACAGTGGCAGCAAGCGCTACCACAAACTCCTGCCGATGGGATCGCTGAACTACGCGGTGACCGATGCCTGGAACGTCTATCTGTCCGCCGGACGGGGCTTTGAAACGCCAACCATCAATGAGCTTTCCTACCGCTCGGTGGATGGCAGCCAGACCGGGCTGAACCTCGGCCTGAAGCCGTCAACCAGCGACACCGTGGAACTGGGCAGCAAAACCCGCATCGGCTATGGCCTGTTGACCGCCGCCGTGTTCCAGACCAACACCGATAACGAACTGGTGGTGGAAGACAGCAGCAACGGACGTTCAGTGTATAAGAACGCCGGCAAAACCCGCCGTCAGGGCGTTGAGATGTCCTTCGACCAGCAGTTTGCTGAAAACTGGCAGATGAAAATGGCGTGGACGTATCTCGATGCCACCTACCGCAATTCGACCTGTGATGACAGCGGCAGCTGTACGCCATCCGGCAACCGTCTGCCGGGCGTGGCGAAAAATATGGGCTACGCTTCTCTGGCCTGGGCACCGGAACAGGGCTGGCACGCCGGCGCTGACGTGCGCTATATGGGCAGCATTCAGGCCGACGATGAAAACGACGCTAAAGCGCCGTCTTACACCGTGGTTGGCCTGAGCACCGGTTACAAATTTGGCTGGGATAAGTGGTCTCTCGACCTGTTCAGCCGCGTCGATAACCTGTTCGATAAAGCCTATGTTGGCTCGGTTATCGTGAATGAAGGCAACGGCCGTTACTACGAGCCGGCGCCGGGACGAAATTACGGTGTGGGCGCGTCGCTCTCCTATTCGTTCCTGTAATACAGAATCCAGCACAGCCTGCCGTGTTGCCAACGCAAAACGGCGGGTACAAAACACCGGATGGATAAGATGGTTAAACCGGGTGTTTTTTGCGATTTAGCATACGATCTAAATCGAAGACGTTAAATTTTGGTAAGGTCCATACTATGCAAAGTAAAGCACCGTTATCACGAATCCTCGTGATCCTTACGGCTGTGTTTGCCGTCCTCAGCGGGTTATACCTGCTGGTTGGCGGTATCTGGCTGGCCAAGCTTGGCGGCTCGTTCTATTACATCATCGCTGGTGTGATTGAACTGGTTGTTGCCTGGTTGCTGTTCCGTCGCCGCTCATCAGCGCTATTGCTGTACGCGGTATTCCTGCTCGCAACGCTGATTTGGTCGTTGTGGGAAGTGGGGTCCGATTTCTGGGCACTGACGCCACGTCTGGACGTCACCTTCTTCCTCGGCCTGTGGCTGGTGCTGCCGTTTGTTTACCGTGGTCTGAGCCAGGGCAAATTTGCCCGTGGCGCACTGAGCCTGGTACTGGTGGTGACGGTGATTGCGCTGGCTTACTCGGTGTTCAACGATCCGCAGGAAATCAACGGTTCCCTGAGCCCGGAGCAAGCGGCGAACATTGAGAAGTCTGGCGACGGCATCGCTGCCGGTGACTGGCCAGCTTATGGCCGTACCCAGGGCGGTACGCGTTACTCGCCGCTGACGCAGATCAACGACAAGAACGTTGGCCAGTTGAAGGAAGCATGGACCTTCCGTACCGGTGACATGAAGCGCCCAACCGATCCAGGCGAACTGACTGATGAAGTCACGCCGATCAAAATTGGTGATTCCCTGTACCTGTGTACGCCGCACCAGATCCTGTTCGCGCTGGACGCAGCAACCGGTAAAGAGAAGTGGAAATTTGATCCACAGCTGAAAACCGATCCGTCCTTCCAGCACGTGACCTGTCGCGGTGTGTCTTACTACCAGACGCCGGATGTGGCAACGCTGCCAGCAGGCACCAAGCCTGCCATGTGCGCACGTCGCATCATCCTGCCGGTTAACGATGGTCACCTGTACGCGCTGGACGCGGAAACCGGCGCGCTGTGCCCGGAATTCGGCGAAAACGGCAAGCTGAACCTTCAGCAGAACATGCCTAACGCCCGTGCCGGTGCTTACGAGCCAACCTCTCCGCCAATCATCACCGACAAGGTGATTGTGGTGGCCGGTGCCGTAACCGATAACTACTCAACCAAAGAGCCGTCTGGCGTGATCCGTGGTTTCGATGTCAACAGCGGTAAGCTGCTGTGGGCCTTCGATACCGGCGCTAAAGATCCGAATGTCCTGCCGGGTGAAGATCAGCACTATGTGGCTAACTCACCGAACTCATGGGCACCGGCGTCATATGATGCCAAGCTGGATCTGGTTTATCTGCCAATCGGCGTGGCGACGCCGGATATCTGGGGCGGCAACCGTACCCCGGAAATGGAGCGTTACGCTTCTGGCCTGCTGGCGCTGAACGCGACCACCGGTAAGCTGGCGTGGTTCTACCAGACCGTGCACCACGATCTGTGGGATATGGACGTACCGGCTCAGCCGACGCTGGCGGATATCAACGACAAAAACGGCAACAAAGTGCCGGTCATTTATGTTCCGGCGAAAACCGGTAACATCTTTGTGCTGGACCGTCGTACCGGTAAAGAAGTGGTTCCTGCACCAGAAACGCCAGTGCCACAAGGCCCGGCGAAAGGCGACCGTCTGTCACCTACTCAGCCGTATTCTGAGCTGACCTACCGTCCGAAGAAAAACCTGACCGGTGCGGACATGTGGGGCGCAACGATTTACGATCAACTGATCTGCCGCGTGATGTTCCACAGCCTGCGTTATGAAGGTCCGTTCACACCGCCTTCAGAGCAGGGTACGCTGGTGTTCCCGGGTAACCTGGGCATGTTCGAATGGGGCGGCATCTCTGTTGATACCGATCGCCAGATCGCCGTGACCAACCCAATGGCGCTGCCGTTTGTTTCCCGTCTGATCCCACGTGGTCCAAACAACCCACTGTGGCCAGATGCCAACGACAAAGGTGGTAGCGGTACAGAAACCGGTGTTCAGCCACAGTATGGCGTGCCATACGGCGTGACCCTGAACCCGTTCCTGTCACCACTGGGCTTCCCTTGTAAGCAACCGGCCTGGGGCTATGTGTCTGCGGTTGACCTGAAAACTAACGATATCGTGTGGAAAAAACGCATCGGTACCGTTCGTGACAGCTCACCAATTCCACTGCCATTCAAAATGGGTATGCCAATGCTGGGCGCACCAATCTCTACAGCGGGTAACGTGATGTTTATTGGCGCAACGGCAGATAACTATCTGCGTGCGTTCAACGTGACTAACGGTAAATCCCTGTGGGAAGCGCGTCTGCCAGCGGGCGGCCAGGCAACTCCTATGACCTACGAAGTGAACGGCAAGCAGTACGTGCTGATCGCTGCGGGTGGTCATGGTTCCTTCGGCACCAAGCTGGGCGACTATATCGTTGCTTATGCGCTGCCGGATGATGCCAAGTAATCCTTGATAAGGGCGAACCCCGGTTCGCCCAATCTTCCCCGTTCATCAGGGAAGGCCAATAATAAGGACGTCTGCGCAATGCAGGCGTCTTTTTTTTGGCAATAAAAAGGGCAAAAAGATGAAGGCAACCTTAAGTTTTCATTTTTTTTTCCAGTGCCTGAATTTCCCCCGCTGCCCGCAATTGCCTCGCGAAAGTAAACCCAACCTAAACCCCGTAACTGATTTCCTGCCTAAATTCTCACGCCTCGAACAATCTTAATTTTTAGCTAAGGAATCTCCTATATCGTTCAGCAAATGTTGATTAATGGACATTCTGACTCTGATACAGTCATTTTCCACTGTTGCTGAGCGTTTGATAACAACGGGCTTGCCAATGCTATCCGCAGACAGACAGGCGTGGCCTGGTTAAACGACGATTAAATTTCAAGGTATTAGCGTTTGGTTTAGGCGCAGTTGGCGCACGTTCTGCTAAAGTTTTTTAGGGTTATTGTTAAAGGAATTTTACCAATGTCTGAATTTCTCCCTTTTTCTCGCCCGGCGATGGGCGAGGCCGAACTGGCCGCGGTTGGCGAAGTCATGAACTCTGGCTGGATTACGACTGGACCTAAGAATCAGCAGCTGGAACAGGCATTTTGCCAACTGACCGGCAACCAACACGCGATAGCCGTCAGCTCGGCAACCGCCGGGATGCATGTCACCCTGATGGCGCTGGGCATTGGCAGTGGCGATGAAGTAATCACCCCGTCGCTGACCTGGGTATCCACGCTGAATATGATTGCGCTGCTCGGCGCTGAGCCGGTAATGATTGATATCGATCGCGACAGCCTGATGATTACTCCTGAGCTGATCGAAGCAGCGATAACTCCCCGTACCAAAGCCATTGTGCCGGTTCACTATGCCGGTGCGCCGGCGGATATCGATGCCATCCATGCGCTGGGCAAACGCTACGGCATCCCGGTGATTGATGACGCGGCGCATGCGGCAGGCACCTTTTACAAAGGACGCCATGTTGGAGATAGCGGCACGGCGATCTTCTCCTTCCACGCCATTAAAAATATGACCTGCGCCGAAGGTGGCCTGGTGGTCACCGATAACGAAGCGCTCGCCAACCGTATTCGCAGCCTGAAATTCCACGGTCTTGGCGTGGACGCCTTTGACCGCCAGACCCACGGCCGCGCGCCGCAGGCGGAAGTTATCGCGCCTGGCTACAAATACAACCTCGCCGATATCAACGCCGCCATCGCGCTGGTGCAGCTGGCCAAGCTGCCGACGCTGAATGCCCGCCGTCAGGCAATCGCTGAACGCTATCTGAAGGAGTTGGCCGACACGCCTTTCCTGCCGCTGGCACAACCTGACTACGACCATCAGCACGCCTGGCATCTGTTTATTCTGCGCGTCGATCCCGCCCGTTGCGGCCTGAGCCGCGACCAGCTGATGCAGGAACTGAAGGATCGCCAGATTGGCACCGGCCTGCATTTCCGCGCAGCGCATACGCAGAAATATTACCGGGACCGTTTTCCTGAACTGTCGCTGCCCGAAACAGAATGGAACTCCGAGCGCATTTGTTCAATTCCGCTGTTCCCAACGATGACCGATGACGATGTCAGCCGGGTTATTGCCGCGCTGCATGAAATTGCTGAGAAACACCATGACCGCTGATCAACCCATTAACAAAGTCTCCGTCGTAATCCCGGTGTATAACGAGCAGGACAGTCTGCCGGAGCTGATCCGCCGCACCTCTGAAGCCTGCTCCCAGCTGTCTATGGAGTGGGAAATCCTGCTGGTGGACGACGGCAGTAGCGACCGTTCACCGGAGATGCTGACCGCCGCGGCGGAAGAACCGGGCAGCCATGTTGTTGCGGTGCTGCTTAACCGTAATTACGGCCAGCATTCGGCGATCATGGCCGGTTTCAACCACGTCAGCGGGGATTTAATAATCACCCTGGACGCCGATCTGCAGAACCCACCGGAAGAGATCCCGCGGCTGGTGGCGAAAGCGCAGGAAGGCTACGACGTGGTCGGCACCGTGCGGCAAAATCGCCAGGACAGCTGGTTCCGTAAACGCGCGTCCCGGCTGATCAACAACCTTATTCAACGCACTACCGGTAAGGCGATGGGCGATTACGGCTGCATGCTGCGCGCCTACCGCCGTCACATCATTGACGCGATGCTCAACTGCCACGAGCGCAGCACCTTTATTCCCATTCTGGCCAACACCTTTGCCCGTCGGGCGATTGAAATTCCGGTGCTGCACGCCGAGCGTGAATTTGGTGATTCCAAATACAGCCTGATGAAGCTGATCAATCTGATGTATGACCTCGTCACCTGCCTGACCACTACGCCGCTGCGGATGCTCAGCGTGTTTGGCAGCCTGATCGCGCTGGCCGGCTTTGCATTGTCACTGTTACTGATTGTTTTACGTCTCTTCTTTGGCCCGGAGTGGTCCGGAGACGGGGTGTTTATGCTGTTTGCCGTGCTGTTTATTTTTATCGGTGCGCAGTTTGTCGGTATGGGGCTGTTAGGGGAATACATCGGACGTATCTACAACGATGTCCGTGCCCGCCCACGCTATTTTATCCAGCGCGTAGTTAACTCCTCCGCGCCTGTCCGCTCTGAGGAAGACCAATAATGAAAGCTGTCGTTTTTGCCTATCACGATATGGGTTGCATTGGGATCAATGCGCTGGTGAATGCCGGTTATGAAATTGAAGCGATTTTTACCCACGCCGATTCATCTAACGAAAACCACTTTTTTGCCTCCGTTGCCCGTACCGCCGCAGAGCAGGGGATCCCGGTGTATGCGCCCGAGGATGTCAACCATCCGCTGTGGGTTGACCGCATCAGAACCATGGCGCCCGAGGTCATTTTCTCTTTCTACTACCGTAACCTGCTGAGCGATCAATTGTTAAGCATCGCGACCAAAGGCGCGTTTAACCTGCACGGTTCTCTGCTGCCAAAATACCGTGGCCGCGCGCCGCTGAACTGGGCGCTGGTCAACGGTGAAACGGAAACCGGCGTGACGCTGCACCGCATGGTGGCCCGTGCCGATGCCGGTGCGATTATTGCGCAGGATAAAGTCAGCATTTCGGCCGACGATAATGCGCTGACACTGCACCGCAAACTGAATGCCGCCGCTGAACATTTGCTGGCTGACTGCCTGCCAGCGTTAAGAAATGGTCAGATTAGCGAACGTGCTCAGGACAATACGCAGGCTACCGTGGTGGGACGCCGCACGCCGGACGATGGCCGTATCGACTGGTCGCAACCGGCAGAAGTGGTCAACAACCTGGTGCGTGCGGTGACCGATCCGTGGCCGGGTGCGTTTGGCTACGTTGGCGCGGCAAAATTCATTATCTGGAAAGGCAAAGTGCGTCACGATCTGCCTGCCGCCAAAGCCGGAACCGTACTGTCAGTGAATCCGCTGGTGGTGGCCTGTGGTGAAGGTGCGCTGGAAGTGATGACCGGACAGAGCGAAAACGGCGTTTACATGCAGGGCTCGCAGCTGGCACAAACCCTGGGTCTGGTAAACCAGGCGCTGTTGACCAACAAACCGGTTTCGGCGGTGAAGCGGCGCACGCGCGTGCTGATCCTCGGCGTTAACGGCTTTATTGGTAACCACCTGACCGAGCGCCTGTTGCAGGACGATAACTTCGATATTTTCGGCCTGGATATTGGCTCCGATGCCATCAGCCGCTTTATCGGCCATCCGCGCTTCCAGTTCGTCGAAGGGGATATCAGCATCCATTCGGAGTGGATTGAATACCACATCAAAAAATGCGACGTGATCCTGCCGCTGGTGGCCATCGCCACGCCGATTGAGTACACGCGTAATCCGTTACGGGTTTTTGAGCTCGATTTCGAAGAGAACCTGAAGATCATCCGCGACTGCGTTAAGTACAAAAAACGCATTATCTTCCCGTCGACCTCTGAAGTGTACGGCATGTGTGATGACCCGAACTTCGATGAAGACACCTCGAATCTGGTGGTGGGACCGATCAACAAACAGCGCTGGATCTATTCGGTTTCCAAGCAGCTATTGGATCGCGTGCTGTGGGCCTATGGCGACAAAGAAGGGCTGCGCTTCACCCTGTTCCGTCCGTTTAACTGGATGGGCCCGCGCCTGGATAACCTGAACGCCGCGCGCATTGGCAGTTCCAGGGCGATCACCCAACTGATCCTCAATCTGGTGGAAGGATCGCCGATCAAACTGATGGACGGCGGTAAGCAGAAGCGCTGCTTCACCGATATCAGCGATGGCGTTGAGGCGCTGTTCCGCATTATTGAAAACAAAGACAATAACTGCGACGGACAGATCATCAACATTGGTAACCCGGATAACGAAGCAAGCATCAAAGAGCTGGCGGAACAGCTGCTGGCCAGTTTTGAGCGCCATCCACTGCGCGATCGTTTCCCGCCGTTTGCCGGTTTCCGCGACGTGGAAAGCAGCAGCTACTACGGCAAAGGCTATCAGGACGTTGAGCACCGCAAGCCGGCAATCCGTAACGCCCGTCGCCTGCTGGGCTGGACGCCGGAAGTGACCATGGATAAAACCATCGATGCCACGCTGGACTTCTTCCTGAGAACGGTCGAACTGGACGTGCCGGAAGAGAAAAAATGAGGAAAGTCGGCCTTCGAATAGATGTCGATACCTGGCGGGGCACGCGGGATGGCGTGCCAAAGCTGCTGGAAATCCTCAGTTTGCATCGCACTCAGGCCACTTTTTTCTTCAGCGTTGGACCCGACAACATGGGGCGCCACCTGTGGCGCCTGCTGAAGCCCAAATTTCTGTGGAAGATGCTGAGATCGAACGCCGCCTCGCTGTATGGCTGGGATATTCTGCTGGCGGGCACCGCCTGGCCGGGCCGTCAGATTGGGCGCGGGCTGGCGGAGATCGTCAGCGCCGCCAGCGATCACCACGAAGTCGGCCTGCATGCCTGGGATCACTTTGCCTGGCAAACCTGGGCGGGCGTCTGGCCTGCGGCACAGCTCACGCAGCAAATCCGTCTGGGAAAGGATGCGCTGGCGGTGATTACCGAACAGCCGGTGACCTGTTCAGCGGTCGCCGGATGGCGCGCTGACCAACGGGTGGTGAATGCGAAGGAGCCGTTCCAGTTTCATTACAACAGCGACTGCCGGGGAACCACGCCGTTTCGTCCGCTGTTAAGTGATGGCACTGCCGGTACGGTGCAGATCCCGGTGACATTGCCCACCTGGGATGAGGTGGTCGGCTCCACGGTGAGCAAAGAAGACTTCAATGCGTTCATTATCGACCGGATTAAGCAGGATCAGGGCACACCCGTTTATACCATCCATGCGGAAGTAGAGGGGATCGTAATGAGCACCCTGTTCAGCGATCTGCTGACGCTGGCCGCCCAGGAGGGGATTCAGTTTTGCCCGCTGAGTGAGCTCTTACCTGACGATCTTAACAGCCTGCCAACAGGAAAAATTGTTCGGGGTAGCCTCCCCGGTCGTGAAGGATGGCTGGGATGCCAGCAATTAACCGAGTAATTTTTTATGACTATGACGAGAAAGGGCTTTCTCCTTCTGGCGTTATTTGCCGTGTATTACCTGGTCCCACTGGAATTTCGGGCGTTATGGCAGCCTGATGAGACCCGCTATGCGGAGATCAGCCGTGAAATGTTGGTCAGCGGTAACTGGGTGGTGCCGCACTTCTTTGATTTACGCTATTTCGAAAAGCCAATTGCCGGTTACTGGATCAACAACCTCAGTCAGCTGATTTTTGGTCATAACAATTTTGCCGTGCGTTTTGGTTCCGTTTTCTCCATTACCCTGACCGCGCTGATGGTCACCTGGCTGGCGTTCCGCCTGTGGCGCGATCGTGCTACGGCGATGGTCTCTGGCGTCATTTTCCTTACCTGTCTGTTGGTGTACGGCATCGGCACCTATGCGGTGCTGGATCCGATGATCACCTTGTGGCTGGTCGCCGCCATGTGCAGCTACTGGCTGGCAACGGAAGCGACGACCACCGGCAAAAAAGTGCTGAGCTGGCTGCTGCTCGGGTTTGCCTGCGGCATGGGCTTTATGACCAAGGGCTTCCTGGCGCTGGCAGTGCCGGTGATTGCCATTCTGCCCTGGGCGATTCATCAGCGTCGCTTCAAAGCGTTGCTGTGCTTTGGTCCACTGGCCATCGTCGGTGCGGCGTTAATCAGTGCGCCCTGGGCGATGGCTATCGCCAAAAGCGAACCGGACTTCTGGCACTATTTCTTCTGGGTGGAACATATCCAGCGCTTTGCCGAAGCCAACGCGCAGCATAAAGCGCCGTTCTGGTATTACCTGCCGGTACTGGTTATGGGCTGCGTGCCCTGGCTGGCCCTGTTGCCGTCTGCCTTACGTTCAGGCTGGCAGGATCGGCACAGTAACAGCGGCAGCCTGTATTTGCTGAGCTGGGTGGTGATGCCGCTGCTGTTCTTCAGCATCGCCAAAGGCAAGCTGCCAACCTATATCCTGCCGTGCTTTGCGCCGCTGGCGATCCTGATGGCGCGTCAGGCGATGAGCATGATGTCAGGCAACGGCCAGGCGTTAAAAATCAATGGCTGGATAAATCTGGCGTTTGGTCTGGTGCTGACGGTCGCCGTGCTCGGTTTCCTGGCACCGTGGGGGCTGGCGAAGCATCCGGTTTACGGTCATCACGAAGTGATCAAAGTGCTGCTGGCCGCTGCGGCCTTCGCATTCTGGGCGTTGTGCGGTGGGTTAACGCTGAAAGCGCCACAGGCACGCTGGGGTCTGGCCGCGCTGTGCCCACTGATGCTGGCGCTGGTGATCGGCCAGGCGATCCCGTCAGGCGTGATGGATGCCAAACAGCCTCAGCAATTTATCCGGGCGATCAAAAGCGATATTGCCGGCAGCCGTTATCTGCTGGCGAATAACCCCGGCATTGCTTCCGGCCTGGCGTGGGAGATGCAACGCAGCGATATCACTCTGTACGATCAGCCGGGCGAAGTGCAGTACGGGCTGAGCTACCCGGATGCGGACGATAAGTTTGTCAGTGGAGCCGACTTCCCGGCCTGGCTGGCAGCGCATCGGCGCACGGGCGATGTGACGCTGGTGCTGTCGCTGTCCCGCAATCAGGATCCGGACAAAGAGCTGCCCAAAGCCGATTTCAGTTACCGGCAGGGCCGGTTAGCCCTGTTCCGTTACGGTCAGACGCCATGAGTCTGCTGCTGATCCTGCTGGCCAGCCTGCTGAGTTGCGGCGGGCAACTGTGCCAGAAGCAGGCTGCGCATCATGGTTTGCAAAAGGGGAAAGGCCACCTGCTGATCTGGCTGGGGTTAAGCGTGCTGCTGCTGGGCGTGGCGATGGTGATCTGGCTGGTGGTGCTGCAAAGCGTGCCGGTCGGAGTGGCGTATCCGATGCTGAGCCTGAACTTTATCTTTGTGGTGCTGGCCGCCCGCGGATTGTGGAAAGAACCCGTTCCTTTCCGCCACTGGCTGGGCATCGCCTTGATTGTGGCGGGTGTGGCGGTGATGGGAGCCTATACCTGATGGGCATTTTATGGGCACTGTGCAGCGTCCTGCTGGTCAGCGGGGCGCAGCTGTTATTGCGCTGGTCAATGATGTCTCTGCCTTCAGTGGGCGAGCCATCAGCCTTTTTTAGCGCCTTACTGAGCTGGCCCTTCGCCGCCTGCGCGTTGTTCGCCGGGCTGGCGGCCTATGCCTGCTCCATGCTGTGCTGGCTGCTGGCGCTGCGACGCATCGCCCTGAGTAAAGCTTACCCGCTGCTCAGCCTGAGTTACGTGCTGGTGTGGGCGGCAGCGCTGATTTTGCCTGCCTTCAATGAAGTCTTTCAGTGGGGAAAACTGGCAGGTGTGGCGTTGATTTTTAGCGGGTTACTGTTGATATGCTGGCCAGGGGACGCAGTCGATTCACACTGACGGGAAGAACAGCATGCGAATATTGCTGGTAGAAGATGACGCCATAATGGGTGAAGCGGTTGTTGAAGCGCTAAAAGAAGCCCGCTACGCGGTGGACTGGGTGCGCAGCGGCACCGAGGCTATCGCCACGCTTGCGATCCCGCGTTATGACCTGGTGCTGCTGGATTTGCGGCTGCCAGGCAACGATGGCTTTAGCGTAATCAGTAGCTTGCGTGATAAAGGCAATACGCTGCCGCTGCTGATTATCACCGCCCGCGACGCGCTGGAAGACCGGCTGCGCGGGCTTGACGCGGGCGCGGATGACTTCGTGATCGCACCGTTCGACATGACAGCGTGGCTGGCGAGAATACGCGCGGTCATGCGGCGTAAAGAAGGCCACTGTGGCCCGGTGCTGAGTAACGGCATTATCCGGCTCGATCCCGCCAGCCATGAGGCCTGCGACGTGGAAAAGGGCGAGGTTTACCGGCTGTCGAACCGTGAATTTGCCTTGCTGCAGGCGCTGTTGATCCGCCCGGGGACGTTGCTGTCGCGCAGCGAACTGGAGGAGAAGATTTACGGCTGGGGTGAAGAGATTGAGAGCAACGCAGTGGAATTTTTTATTCATGCGTTGCGTAAGAAATTCGGCAGTAAAGCGATCAAGAACGTCCGGGGCGTGGGATGGAAGGTATCAGGAAATGCCTGAAGGCGCTGGTGACGACCCTCGGCCGATCCCGCCTGAGCGATAATGGCGTTCAGCCAGGGCCATAACGGTGCGTTTGCGGGCGGTGTAAATGATAAAAAGGCGAAAATTTATCGCCTTATCACGTTATTATCCTGGGGTTAAATTTCACATCAGGTTGACTCATTATGTCGCGAACTTCTCTCCTGCTGGACGTGCAGGACGTTAGCTATGTGCAGGATGGCACCACGTTGTTGGCCCCCGTCTCGCTACAGCTGAATCAAGGTGAGTTTGTGCTGCTGACCGGGCCCTCCGGCAGCGGCAAAAGCACGCTACTCAAAATCATCGCTTCCCTGCTCGAACCCACCACCGGCGATATTCAGTTTAAGGGCCGCAGCATTAACGAACTTAAGCCGGAAAGCTATCGTCAGCAGGTCTCTTACTGCTTCCAGACCCCGGCGCTGTTTGGCGACACGGTGTATGACAATCTTGCGTTGCCGTGGCAAATCCGCCAGAAAAAGGTCGACAGCGAAAAGCTGAAAGACTGGCTGAAAAAGGTCAATCTGCCGGTGGAGATGCTGACAAAAAAAACCGAACAGCTCTCCGGCGGCGAAAAGCAGCGGGTCGCGTTACTGCGCAATCTGCAATTCCTGCCGGATGTGCTGCTGCTGGATGAAATCACCAGCGCACTGGATGAGGAAAATAAGCAGGCGATTAATCAGCTTGTTGCCGGGCTGGTGAAAGATAAGGGCGTGGCGGTGATGTGGATTAGCCATGACACCACCGAGATCAATCAGGCGCAACGCGTGGTGACGCTTCAGCCACCGGTCAGGAAGGGCACAGATGAATCAGCATAATATTAGCAACGAATCCCTCGGCCTGGCGCTGATTCTGGTGCTGATTGCGCTGCTGGTCAGTAAGAAAGAGAAGCTCGGGCTGGAGAAAGACATTGTCTGGAGTATCGCCCGGGCGATCGTTCAGCTGATTATTGTCGGATACGTTCTCAAGTATATTTTCGACCTCAACAACCGCTGGCTGACGGTACTGATGGTGCTGTTTATCTGCGTCAATGCGGCCCTCAACGCCCGTAAACGCAGCCGCAATATTGGCAATGCCTTTCTGCTCTCTTTTATCGCCATTACCGTCAGCACCACGCTGACGCTGGTGATCCTGGTGTTAAGTGGCTCGATTGAATTTATGCCGATGCAGGTGATCCCGATTTCAGGGATGATTGCCGGTAATGCGATGGTGGCGGTGGGGCTCTGTTACAGCAATCTGAACCAGCGCTTTACCGACAACCGGCAGAAAATCCAGGAGATGTTGAGCCTCGGCGCGTCAATCAAAACCGCGTCGGGAAGGCTTATCCGCGACAGCATTCGTGCGGCGATGATCCCAACGGTTGATGCGGCTAAAACCGTGGGGCTGGTCAGCTTGCCGGGCATGATGTCCGGGCTGATTTTTGCCGGTATCGATCCGGTTAAAGCGATCAAATACCAGATCATGGTGACCTTTATGCTGCTGGGGACGGCCAGCATCTCCACGATTATTGCGGGCTATCTCGCCTACCGCCGCTTTTACACAGCACGCGCACAGCTACGCTAGTCAGGGCTGATGTTTGCGGGTGAGTTATGTCGATGTTGATGCAGGGAAGAAGAGCAGGCGGATCGAACGATCCGCCTGACGCGCGAGGATCAGAAGTTGATATTGGCGCTGATACCGCCAACGAAGGCGTTTTTCACTTCGCTGACCGCACCTGGGGACGCCACGTACTGCAGGTTTGGACGCAGTTTCAGCCAGTTTGTGACCTGAGCGTTGTAATAGATCTCATAGTTATATTCGGATCCACTCTGGATCGGCAGGTAAGTTGGGTTGTCGTAATCGTTAACACCGTTTTCCTGGTTGGTTTTGCGCAGCATATTGCCGTAATCATTGTTGACGTGAATACGCGCGGCACCGACCCCGATTTCATCTTTCGGACGGGCATCAAACGGTCCTTTCCAGACGAAGGAGACGGACTGATAGTTGTCGGTTTTCGAGGTTTTCTGGTCGTTCATTACGGCCTGAACCGTCACGCCTAAACCGCGCGTGTTGTCGCCTTCCATCGCGGTCAGCTGTTGTTGTAACAGCAGGTAGCCGCCGTAAGAGTGGTTGTCTTCGCCGTACTGTCCCTCGTTGTAGCTGCTGTAGTTATCGCCGCGTACCGAGGAGTAGTACATCCCGACGCGGTAATTACCCGGCAATTTGTCGGCGCCCAGCGCCGGTTTCCAGCCCAATTCCACCGGCACCATATTCCCCAGCGTTGGGCTGGTATCGAGGCGGAAACCGTTACCGGTATCGTAGTTCGACGGCGTCTGATTATAGAAACCCACCTGGAAGAACAGCTCTGGCGTGAAGTTAAACTTCACGCGTCCGCCCCACTGGGAGACCGGCCAGTTATACCAGCGGTCGCCACGCCAGTTACCCGCCTGGCCGCTACCAAACGCCAGGTTCTGGAAGTTGCTGTCAAAGGAGTCGAAGTCCTCACCAACCGTGACCCGTCCCGCTTTCACTTCTACCGCATGATCAAAGAAGCCTTTATTCAACCAGAACTGCGTCAGGCGCCAGGTTTGTCCTCGTCCCCACACTTCCTGCACTGAGGAAAGGCCACCCGAACGCGGATCGTTAATATATTGCGTTAAGTCCTGACCGTTACGGCTGGTGATAGTCGTCTGGAACTGGGTGTCATTCCAGTTCAGCAGTTTTTCCAGATCCAGGGTGGTCCCGAACGCCCATTGGTCGGTATAACGCGCGCTGGTTGACTGGTTATAGCCGCCGGAGAAATTACTGGCGGATTCCATGGTGTAATTCACCTGGAAATCCACACCGTCATTTTTCAGCTGGGTGCGGGAACCCTCCCAGTCACCAAATGCGTAGGGAGAATCCATACTGAGCGGCGCGAAATCTGCCAGTGCAGATCCTGACGCCAGCATCAGTCCTAAACCACAGAACGCCACCGATCTTTTTAACGTGGTTTTTGGTTGCTTGCTTTTCATGTGAAACACCTTCTTTCTTATAGTGATAGCGCTGTCCAAAAGGTTATTTATTGGACAGGGTGCGTCGCGGCCACGCTGCTTTGTTAAGCATTTTCTCCTGCTCAGGGGATCTGTTCAGGGGGGACGTGCTGACATAAGCCGGGAATGACGGCCTTAACAGACGGAATGAAAGCATTAATTGGCGGGAAAGGTGTTCTAATTAGTGCTGAAATTATTAGCCTGGTAGTAATGAGTTATAGAAGTTTTAATCGGATCACAATTTAGCTATCGCGACAGCCGTAATGAAAGGGAGAAGCAGGGCAGGGAGCGGAATAGCGGGCAGAAAAAAAGGCCGAAAATGTCGGCCTTTTATTTTCAGAGCGTCGCCAGGCGACGCTGCGGGCTGATTAGCGGCGACCAAAAATCTTCGCGGCCAGGAAGCCCACGCCAGCGGCAATCGCCAGCGAGACAAACGGGGCGTCCTGCGTCTTGGTTTTTACGCAATCCAGGGCGTCGTCAACGGCATAAGAGGCTTTAGCTGCGCCCTGGCGCACACGGCCTTTGAACTCATGCTCGGGAGAATCGACAGCTTTACCAAATTGCTCCTGACCTTTACCCAGCGCTTCGTCAGCTTTGTCTGATGCTTTATCTAATAAACTCATACTGTCTCCTTCTTGATGGCATGATTTCCTCATGAACGTTAAAAGCTTAGACCATCCTGTGCCTTATGCCGCCTCGGTTATGTGACTATTTATGACTTCTGTAAAGAAAAAGGGCCGACAGATGTCGGCCCTTCGCAAATAACTGGCAATCAGAGGTTCAATGTGACTTCATGCCAGCAGCGGTCATCATCACGCGGAACAGCATCGCCACCACGCCAAGCGCCATTACGCTGCCCGCGTAAATGGCAACCATCCACAGTACGCGTTTCCACGCTCGCGGTTTGACCGCCTGCTGTGTGTGTTGTGCTTCAATCATCATCGTGTCTCCAAAATATCCCGCAGTATGTCGGGTGCCGGTGGCTTAACTGCCCGCCTGCACCCGGCTCTGTTGTGGTTATCAGATTGCCGTTAAATCAATGGTAGCCTTCGTCTGCTTTGATTTTCCCACGGAACACGTAGTAGCTCCAGAAGGTGTAAACCAGGATCACCGGGATGATCAGCAGGCCACCGACCAGCATAAAGCCAAGGCTCTGCGGCGGTGAGGCCGCCTGCCAGATGGTGATGGACGGCGGAATAATGTTCGGCCAGATGCTGATGCCGAGGCCGGTAAAGCCCAGGAACACCAGCGCCAGCGTCAGCAGGAACGGCGAGTAGTGAGCATGGCGCTTCAGGGAACGCAACAGTCCCCACGAAGCCAGCAGCACCAGCACCGGGACCGGCAGGAACCAGAACAGGTTCGGCAGGGTAAACCAGCGCTGCATGATGTTGGCATGCTCCAGCGGCGTCCAGATGCTGACCACGGCGATGATCGCCAGCAGCGCCAGCAACATCGGCTTAGCCAGTGCCGTCATCTTACGGTGCAGCTCGTTCTCGGTTTTCATGATCAGCCAGGTGCTGCCCAGCAGTGCATACGCCACAACCAGACCCAGACCGCAGAACAGTGAGAACGGCGTCAGCCAACCCAGTTCCGGGCCGCTGTAGGCACGGTTGGTCACGCTGAAACCGTTGATGATCGCGCCCAGCGCCACACCCTGACTGAAGGTGGCCAGATAAGAGCCGACGATAAACGACTTATCCCAGAACGGACGGTGCTCTTCAGTGGCTTTGAAGCGGAATTCAAACGCCACGCCACGGAAGATCAGACCAATCAGCATGGCGGTCAGCGGCACGGACAGCGCGTCAATGATCACCGCGTAAGCCAGCGGGAAGGCACCATAAAGTGCTGCACCGCCCAGCACCAGCCAGGTTTCGTTACCATCCCACACCGGAGCGACGGTGTTAACCATCATGTCGCGCTCGGTGGCGTCCTTATTGAACGGGAACAGGATGCCGATACCCAGGTCGAAACCATCCATCACGATATACATCAGGGTCGAGAAGACGATGATGGTGAACCAGATTACAGGAAGATCGATACCCACGTTATTTCCCCTCTTCCGGCGAATTTAATTTTTCCTGCACGGCTGACAGCGGACGTGAAGGGGTGTGATGGGTACCCGGACCGCCGTCTGGCGTGTGGTCACCTTCACCCGGTTGCGGGCCTTTCTTGATCAGGTTGAACAGGTAGGTATAACCCACGCCGAACACCGACATATAGACCACGATAAAGGCAATCAGGCTGATGCTCATATGCAGATCGCCATGGGCAGATACCGCATCTTTGGTGCGCAGCAGACCGTAAACCACCCACGGCTGACGGCCGATTTCAGTGGTGAACCAACCCGCCAACAGTGCAATCAGACCTGATGGACCCATCGCCAGTGCAAACCACAGGAACGGACGAGAGGTGTAAAGACGGTTACGGAAACGCAGCCACAGGCTGGCGAAGCCAAGGAACACCATCAGCATGCCCAGACCGGCCATCACGCGGAACGACCAGAAGATGATGGTCGAGTTAGGACGATCTTCTTTCGGGAATGACTTCAGCGCAGGCACTTGCTTGTGCAGGCTGTGGGTCAGGATCAGGCTGCCAAGATACGGAATTTCAACCGCATACTTGGTTCTTTCCTGTTCCATGTCGGGAATACCGAACAGCACCAACGGCGTTGGCTCACCCGGTGGGTTTTCCCAGTGACCTTCAATCGCGGCAATCTTCGCCGGCTGATGCTCAAGGGTGTTCAGACCGTGGGCATCGCCCAGCATCGCCTGAATTGGCGAAACGATCAGCGCCATCCACATGGCCATCGACAGCATTTTACGGATTGCCGGCGTGTCGTTTTTACGCAGCAGGTGCCACGCCGCAGAAGCGCCAACAAAGAAGGCGCTGGCGAGGAACGCCGCGGTGGACATATGCAGCAAGCGGAACGGGAAGGACGGGTTAAAGACAATCTTGAACCAGTCAACCGGGACCACAATGCCGTTCTGAATGGCATAACCCTGCGGGGTCTGCATCCAGCTGTTCGAGGCGAGGATCCAGAAGGTCGAGATCAGGGTGCCCAACGCCACCATACAGGTAGCGAAGAAGTGCAGGCCCGGACCCACGCGGTTCCAGCCGAACAGCATCACGCCCAGGAAGCCCGCTTCGAGGAAGAACGCGGTAAGCACTTCGTAAGTCAGCAGCGGACCGGTCACGCTGCCGGCAAACTGCGAGAAGCCGCTCCAGTTGGTGCCGAACTGATACGCCATGACCAGGCCGGACACCACGCCCATACCAAAGTTAACGGCGAAGATTTTTGACCAGAAATGGTACAGGTCGCGATAATCCGGGTTTTTGGTTTTCAACCATAGCCCTTCCAACACCGCCAGGAAACTGGCGAGGCCGATAGTGATGGCCGGGAAGAGGATATGGAAGGAAACGGTAAACCCGAACTGTATCCTTGCCAGGTGGAACGCATCTAATCCAAACATTGCTTACCTCGATCTAACATAATAAAAAACTGCCTTTCTTTTTTATTTACCGACATTTAACAAGCGGGCTACATTCAGCCGCCGCTAAACGGGTATTTCATCGAAGGATTGATCCTGAGACCAAATCAGGTGAAGGAGTAGCTACAGTAATAGGAAATCTGCCTATAACAGCGCGGATCTTTGCGATGAATTGTTTCATCATCAGGTTAAAATATTTTGACGCGCTGTTAAATAAGAGTAGCCGAATGATGCCGCAATGTAAGAATACTGTGTCTTTCGGGCCGGAAGGGCTTTTTGCAGCCGCCGTCGGGGAGAGGGAAGGGCGACGTATTGTAAAAAAGCGCGCGACTTTTAATTATGTATGAGCGCGTTGCTATAACTTTTTAGAGATTCAATTCCTCGAACAAGCGCACAAATGGGAAATTAATCAGAAAAAACATCACTCCGAAAAGGGGTATGTTATTTTATTGTTATTTTAAAGGGTGTTTGAAATTAAATATTCACCCGCTGAATGTTATCAACAATGGTCAGGTTTCCCTGAGTCATCACTTGCTATGAAAAACCGTGTAAATGTTAAACCTTAATTTCTTATTTTGATTCACATAGAATCATTTTGTTACGTTTATCCCTTACGAAAAACGCGTTTTCTTGTTTTGGGTCAAAATGTGGTCAGCCGTTGTGTGACTCCACAAACGGCCGACCCTGCCTAAGACAACCGCTTGATCATGATATACACCACGCTTTGCTGACTGGGGCTGGTAAACAGCTCTTCCCTTAAAAAGGTAAATCCCTGGCGTTGGTAGAATTGCATGGCGCCGGGATTCTCCTTCAATACTTCCAGCCAGTAGTAAGCTTTCTGTTTTTGCCGACAAAGCGCTTCAATGTGCGCGAAAACGCCTGCGCCATAACCCTTCCCGGTGTGTTCCGGCAAGATATAAATCTTATTGAGGTAAGCGCCGTCAGGCTGGTTTTCTGCCACCGGCAAGGCCCAGTTCACCAGACAGACGCCGACTGCTTCCCCAGCCACTTCTATCCAGAACCAGTCAGTATCGGGTTTTTGCAGGCTACGGGTGATCGATTCAATGGAGAACTGGCTTTGGACAAACGCATCCATCTCCGCAGGGTTATGCCACAGACTGGCGAAGTGGTGGTAGTAGCTACGCGTGCCAACCGATGAGAGTTGCTCTGCATCCGGGAGGGTGGCGTGATGAAGTTTCATATCTGGCGATCCTTTGCATACGACGAGGAAAAACAGATTAACAGCAACGGCATAGCGTAACTATGCGCAAAGTAAGTGGAAAAATCCCCTCGAAGCGCCATGTGTCAAAAGTTTGATCTTCATCTCAAAATGTAAATTTCCCGCTGCCGGAGCATATCAGCGTTGGGATGTTACCGTTAACATGTTCCCGGTAACACCTCGTGAGTTATGCCTGATTACCCTGACACTGATACCCGTCACGCCCTGAGCAAGGCGGGAAAAATTAATGTGACCCTGATGACGCATCCGGGCCACACACCGGAGAATATTTATGCCATTAGTCATCGTTGCGATTGGCGTAGTGCTGTTACTGCTGCTGATGATCCGCTTGAAATTGAATGGATTCATTGCCCTGATCCTGGTCGCACTGGCGGTCGGCGTGATGCAGGGAATGCCTGTTAACAAAGTGATTGGTTCGATCAAAGCTGGCGTCGGCGGCACGCTGGGCAGCCTGGCACTGATTATGGGCTTCGGCGCGATGCTCGGCAAACTGCTGGCGGACTGTGGCGGTGCGCAGCGCATTGCCACCACGCTGATTGCCAAATTTGGCACCAAACACATTCAATGGGCGGTGGTGCTGACCGGGTTTACCGTCGGCTTCGCGCTGTTCTATGAAGTGGGCTTTGTGCTGCTGTTGCCGCTGGTGCTGACCATCGCGGCTTCTGCGCGCGTACCTTTACTCTACGTTGGCGTGCCGATGGCGGCGGCGCTGTCCGTCACCCATGGCTTCCTGCCTCCGCACCCGGGCCCAACGGCTATCGCCACGTTGTTCCACGCGGATATGGGGAAAACGCTGCTGTTCGGTACGCTGTTGGGGATCCCTACGGTAATCCTGGCGGGCCCCGTCTACACCCGTTTCCTGAAGAGCATTGATAAGCCAATCCCGGAAGGTCTGTATAACAAGAAAACCTTCACCGAAGCCGAGATGCCAGGGTTTGGCGTCAGCGTCTGGACCGCGTTAGTCCCGGTGGTGCTGATGGCGTTGCGTGCAGTTGCTGAGATGGTGTTGCCAAAAGGGCATCCGCTGCTGGCCTATGCCGAGTTCTTTGGTGACCCAATCATGGCAACGCTGATTGCGGTGTTAATTGCGATCTTCACCTTTGGGCTGAACCGCGGCCGCACCATGGATGAAGTGATGCAGACGCTGACCGACTCAATCAAAATCATCGCCATGATGCTGTTGATTATCGGCGGTGGCGGGGCCTTCAAGCAGGTGCTGGTCGACAGTGGCGTGGATAAATACATCGCCGGCATGATGGAAGGCAGTACCATCTCGCCAATCCTGATGGCCTGGTCGATTGCCGCCGCGCTGCGTATTGCGCTGGGCTCTGCAACCGTTGCGGCGATTACTGCCGGTGGCATTGTCGCCCCGATTATCGCCACCACCGGCGTCAGCCCTGAGCTGATGGTGATTGCGGTTGGTTCCGGTAGCGTGATCTTCTCGCACGTTAACGATCCCGGCTTCTGGCTGTTCAAAGAGTATTTCAACCTGACTATCGGCGAAACCATTCGTGCGTGGTCCGGCCTGGAAACGGTGATTTCGCTGTGCGGCTTAATCGGCTGCCTGCTGTTGCAGAACGTGGTGTAAGCTTGCTGGCCTGCCTGTAAGGGCAGGCCTTTGCCCCCATTCGCCAGACCATATAACGTTTTTGTCGTGAGTCTCAGGTCCAGAAAATTAAAATGCTTAAGGTTGTCCTAATCTTAAAAATGTCATACTGCTGCAATAATTTCTGACGTTCACCGGACCTGCTTTGTTTATGTCACTGTCATCGATTCTGAAACGGCCCACGCTCAGTCGGGTTGCCTTCCTGATATTGTTTTCCGTTTATATCGCCGTATTCCTCAATATTGCCTATTACCGGCAGGTGCTGGCCAACTTGCCGCTGACCTCATTCCATAACCTGTTGGTCTTTTTTTCGATGCCGGTGGTGGCATTTAGCGTGATTAATATCCTGCTAACCATTGCCTCCTTTATATGGCTCGACCGCATTCTTATTGCCATTTTTATTCTGGTCTCAGCATCAGCCCAATATTTCATTATGAATTACGGGATTATCATCGATCGTTCAATGATAACCAATATGCTGGACACCACGCCTTCCGAGACGCTGGCATTAGTGACCCCGCAACTGTTATTCGCCATCTTAGTCCTTGGCCTGTTGATGGTGATTGTGGCGTTTTGGATAAAAATTAAAAAAACGCAGCCGGTGTGGAAGAGTTTGGTTTTTCGTCTGGCCAGCCTGGTGGTCTCGGTGGCGTTGATTGCTCTCGTTGCCACCTTCTTTTATAAAGATTACGCCTCGTTATTCCGCAACGATAAAGAGCTGGTGAAATCGCTATCGCCTTCCAACAGTATCGTCGCGTCCTATTCTTATTACTCTCACCACAAGCTGGATAATCTGCCATTGGTGAAAATAGGCGAAGATGCGAAACAAAATCCAAAAATGCTGGCCGGCCCGAAGAAGACCCTGACCATTTTGGTGCTCGGTGAAACCTCGCGTGCCGATAATTTCTCGTTATCTGGCTACGGCCGTGATACCAACCCGTTGCTGGCGAAAGATAACGTCTTCTATTTCCCTCATACGACGTCATGTGGCACCGCCACCGCGGTTTCCGTGCCGTGCATGTTCTCGAATATGCCCAGAGCCCATTACGATGAAGAACTGGCCCGTCATCAGGAAGGCCTGTTGGATGTGATTCAGCGTGCGGGAATTAACGTCTTGTGGAAAGAAAATGATGGCGGCTGCAAAGGGGCTTGCGATCGTGTTCCCCATGAAGATGTCACCAGCCTGGATTTACCCGGCATGTGCATTGAGGGTGAGTGCCACGATGAGATCCTGTTTAATAAGCTCGAGGATTATATTAAAAATCTGAAAGGCAACGGCGTCATTGTGCTGCACACCATCGGTAGCCATGGCCCGACCTACTATCATCGTTATCCTGCCAGCTTCCGTAAGTTCACGCCAACCTGTGATACGAACGAGATCCAGACCTGCAGCAGCGAGCAGCTGGTAAATACCTATGACAACACCATTCTGTATATCGATTATATTGTCGATAAAGCCATCACGGTGTTGAAGCAGAACGATGCGAATTTCACTACCAGCCTGGTCTATCTGTCCGACCACGGCGAGTCGCTGGGTGAAAGTGGCGTCTATCTGCACGGTATGCCGTATGCCATTGCGCCGGTTCAACAAAAGCATGTGCCGATGCTGATCTGGCTGTCGGAAGATTACAAAAAACGCTTTGGTATTAATGAGACCTGTCTGAAGAAAGAGGCGGCGAACAACAACTATTCTCAGGATAATCTGTTCTCCACCCTGCTGGGGCTCACGGGGACCGAGACCAAAGAATATGTGCCGTCTGATGACATTCTTGCAAGCTGCCGCTGATTGAGGGAGTGAGCGTTGATGAAAGCGATCGTCTTTGCTTATCATGACATGGGCTGCGCCGGACTGAAGGCGCTGATCGAGGCCGGGATTGAGGTTCTGGCGGTCTTCACCCATCCAGACGCGGTGGGAGAAAATCACTTCCACGGCTCGGTGGCGCTGGCTGCAGAGCAACAGGGCATTGCGGTGTATACGCCCGAGGATGTCAATCTGGCTGCGTCATTCAGCCATACAATGGCCTTAACCAGCGGCCAGGTTTTATCGCTAGCTCGCTGAAATCGTTATCAGTTGGAGCCGTTTATCGGCTCCTTTTATTCGCGAATCCCGCCCTGCACCCGGTAATCTCATCCAAGGCTGTTGCCAAAAAACACCTTTGCTAAGTATACTATCACCTTGATAGTATTTAGTTTTTTGACTAAAGCCAAATTTCGACCGGCAATAAAAATAACAAACGACCTTAAGTCAATTTGCCCCATTTTCGGCGCAGGCCACCCAACACCTTTCTCAAACGCCTTCTGCGTTACACGGTTAATTATCCTTTTTATTAAACAGGTCTGTGGGCAATTGCCTTTGGGGATGTATGCAGTATGGAAAATGAACAGATTCAGGTGCCGACGCTCCCCGAGCTGCCGCTTAAGGGGATCCCGCAGGAAATACTGCGGTTAGGAAAACGCCTGGCGGACACCAAATATCAGATCGATATGCTCGGGAAAACAGGCTGGGGTGAACTGACGGCCAACCTTCACGGCCTTGAAGCCAGCGGTGAATGGGACGGGCCGGATGATGCCCTGACCTTTTTTAGCAAAATTTTTCCCTTCGCCAGGCTGCCGGCGGAAACCGAACCGCTGGGCATTTTCCGCGTGCCGACGGAGCGGGTGATTGGGCGTAGCTGGCGCTGGTGGCCAGAGCATTTGAGCGCCACCAGTGAAACGAAACTCCTTGAGCACCTGGACGGTCCGATGGCGGCGGAGAGTACCTCATGGTATTTCCTGCCTTCACTTGGGCTGCTGCTGGCTGCGCAGGGGCAAAGCCGGGTGAACTATTGTCGTCTGCGGCATATCCCCTTTATCACCGCACGAGTCAGTAATCTGAACTACCCTCCGGCCGACCGTTTCCGTCTTTATCACGTCACCAAAGGCCAGACGCGGCAGAGTTGGGTGGTGTATAACGACCGTTATCTCCAACCGGTTCAATGGCCGCGTATCACCTTGCCAGCATTAACCACCTATGGGGTGCACAGCGGCAGTTGGCCAGTGACATTTCCGCCGGTCGAGCGTATTTTCGACGCGCTGTATCATCCGCAGCCCGCGGAAGACTTTATTGCGCCTTGTGTCGATCTGAATGCGGTTAAAGAGGCGATTGAAGCGGAAAAACTGGCGGAAAAAGCGGCCAAAAAACCGGTGAAAATGGCGCTCAGCGATATGGATATCACCAATATCTGGCCGGTCAGCCTGACGCTGTCGTTCTTCTTTATCCTGGCGCTGGTGGTGGCAGGGCTTACCGCGGGTGAAGGGATTACCGGCTGTATCAGCCTGCTGGTCTGTGGCATGGCCGGAAGCCTGTTGCTGTTTCTTGCCACGCCGGTGTTTCTGGTGAGCAAGCGCTTACGAAGAAACTATGATAATGATGGATCGGATGAGGAGCCAGCGGAAGAGCCGCTGCAAAAGGCGGAGGCGCAAACTCCCGCGGGCTGAGGATCAAACCTGTTATTAACAGCATAAGGATAACGTCATGCTGAAAGTCTGGGGCAGAAAAACCTCTTCCAACGTGCAGGCGGTGATGTGGTGCATTGCAGAGTTGGGATTACCCTGTGAACGGGTGGATATTGGCCATAAGTACGGTGGCAACGACACGGCAGAATTTCTGGCCATGAACCCGAATGGCACCGTACCGGTGATCCGTGACGGGGAAGGGGAACCGCTATGGGAAACCGGCGCTATCCTGCGTTATCTCGCCAATCGTTATGCTGACAGGACGTTCTGGCCGGCGGATATTGCACAACGCGCGGCAGTGGATAAGTGGGCAGAGTGGGCCAAGATCAACGTGGCCCACAGCTTTACTGCTCCCCTGTTCTGGCGAGTGGTCAGAACGGCGGAAAAAGATCGCGATTATCCGGCCATTGCGGCAGCGCTGTCAGTGTTGAATAGCAAACTGGCAATTGCCGAGGCGCAGTTAAACCAACATGCCTATCTGGCGGGAAATGAACTGACGCTGGCCGATATTCAGTTTGGCCATCTGCTGTTCCGTTATTTCGATATTGAACTCGCCCGCACGCCATTTCCGGCCGTCGAGGCGTATTATCAGCGCCTGCAGCTGCGGCCCGCTTTTGTCGAGCACGTGATGGTTTCCTATGAGGATTTGCGGGTAACCTGAGTGAATGCACGGCCTGAGGAAAGGGCAGACAATCAGCACGCCGCGATTGTCCGCAAAACAAAAGGGCCCTGAGATAAGGGCCCTTAATCAATCACGCCACCGCTAATGCGGCTGAACAAAGCCTGCTTTTACCATCTCATCTCTGAATGCATTGGCAATCACCCGGTTTCCGCCGGTAACGGGATAAATCACGTTATTCACCACGTCGTCCAGGTAATGTTCATTAAACTCCTGGAGGGTGAGCTGCGACCCGCCTTCATCATTGATGGCAATCGATCCTTTAATATGATTGCCGTTGTGTTTGGCCTTCAGGCTATAACGGCCCATGCTGCTATTAATTGTGCTCATAAGATCTCCTTGTTAACGTCATGAAAAAGTCATAGCAAGTGAGTCCATAGCAAATGACACTCATCAGTTTAGTCCCACCGCGCAGTGACATCCTGGTGAGAAAGGTAAAGAAAACGCAGAGCGTGACCGCCATCGCGAAAAAAATCGGGTAGGGGATTTTAACGTTAATTATTTAGCTAACGTTATGACAATAAAGCATTAATTTGGTATCTGGACGCTAAGTGTCTGAACGGGCTTTATTCGCTGGCGTGAGGCGCCGATTGCGCAAAGGAAAAAATCTTCTTCTATACTCAAGCCACTACATCGTAGTGACTTTTTACTGTGGCTGAGGAAAATGGAATGAAGCTAATACTCTGGATTATTGCGATTATTTTTATTGTTGGTTTATTGACCATCACAGGCGTGTTCAAAATTCTGTTCTAAGACTCAGGTGGCAGTGGAGTCCTGCGCGCTGTCACCTCTTCACTTTGTAAAAGGGCGCTTCTGAAAGAAAGATCCTTCAGGCTGATCGGCTTTTTACAGGTTGCACAACGTGCGCCATGATGTTGACCGAACCGATCTCCTCGGGTGGTAAAGACTATCTTCACCTCACCACATTTATTGCAGCGAATTCTCATCAGCTCTCACCTCCTTGCTTTAAGCGTCCTCTGAGTCTACCAAAAAAAATCCGCACATTGATAAATTATACTTATCAGTAAACTCAGGTGATATTCACCGGTAACAAATTGATTAATAAGGATGACCTTAGAGTATGTAGGTGATTATTTCACGTTTGACGATTAAGGATTTTTCTTAGGGCGGGATTTAATTTTGCTTACAGGGGATTCTTAGCAGGAGCAACTGAGCGGGTTTCGTTCATGACGGTAAGCATATGACTACGCTTGCCTGGGATTCATCCTGGAGAAAGCGTGGCAAGGCATTGTTAAAATAGCCTTCAGAAAAAATTGAGCCAGATGCCCGTTAGCTGCATAAAAATAAAGCAGGCACATTCAGCAAGCGTTTAAGCGGCATCGGTATAATGGCTATTTTTACGACGGAACGACATTTGGATTGCTTCTGATTGCCGTTAGTAACAGCGTCTTTTCAACACCATGTGAACGGTAGATCATTCAGTGAAGTCACTAAAACTCCCCCTTTTCTTGCTGGCTCTGTCCAGTCTGTGTTTTGCGCCTTTTGCCGGGGCGATCACCCTGGCGACCGGTATCTCTAATACCTGGACGGCGTTTACTGACAACGTCAGCGAAACCTGGAACACCCCTGATAACTACGATGTGTATCTTCCCGCTGTCACCTGGCATAACCGACTGACCTACGACAGTGATAAAACCGACCGATACAATGAACGTCCCTGGGGAGCTGGTGGCGGGATTTCCCATTACGATGAGAAAGGGAACTGGAACGGCCTCTATCTGATGGCGTTTAAGGACTCCTATAATAAATGGGAACCGATCGGCGGTTACGGCTGGGAAAAGACCTGGCGACCGTTGAACGATCAGGATTTTCACCTCGGTTTAGGCTACACCGCAGGGGTGACGGCGCGTGATAACTGGAAGTACATTCCCATCCCCTTAGTGCTGCCCTTAGCATCAATAGGTTACAGCAAGGCGACTTTCCAGATGACTTATATACCAGGCACTTACAATAACGGAAACGTTTACTTTGCCTGGTTCCGCTGGCAGTTTTAGCTGCGGGAAGCGTGGCGAAAGTATGACGTATCTTCAAAAAAGGCGATATTTATCACTTTTTCGCGGTGGGTGACTGGACAAAAGCCTCGGCAATTGCTGTACTAACCACCGACACAGTTTAGTGTCCATTTTTCATGTAAAGGTAATATAGATGTCTAAGATTAAAGGTAGCGTTAAGTGGTTTAATGAGTCCAAAGGATTCGGTTTCATTACTCCTGAAGATGGTAGCAAAGACGTGTTCGTACACTTCTCTGCCATCCAGAGCAATGGTTTCAAAACTCTGGCTGAAGGTCAGCGCGTAGAGTTCGAAATCACCAACGGTGCCAAAGGCCCATCTGCTGCTAACGTTGCCGCTATTTAAGTTACCAGACAGAATTCTAAAAACCCGCCGATTGGCGGGTTTTTTTTTGCGTTATTTTTACCCCTTTCCGCAGGTGAAAAGGGGCGGTCGGGTCGGCGGTTAGCGGGCGAAATACTGGCTAAGCCAGAGGGCAGCCGCCAACAGGCTCACGGTGACGGCAACAGCTTCAGTCAGGGATTTTGGTAAGATATTCATTGGGTCAACTCTTTGGCTGGTTTTATCAAAGAGTGTGGCGAAACATTATTAAGGAAACATTAATAAACCCGTTTTGGCCAACGGGATCCCGCCGATTTGCCTGCTGGCCTGAAATGCGGCTGCGGGTCTGTAACAACCGCCCGGTTTCTGACACTTGCTTATCCTGCCGGGCAAGCTATAAACATAGGCGAGAGGGCCCTGCATAGGCTCATAACTGGAGGAAGCGTGATGAAAATCCGTCTGGCGGAAGCCAATGACAGTTTTGCCCTGAGTGCCCTGTTAGCCGAACTGGGCTATGAGAATACCGAAGGGTTTATTGAACGGCGTCTTGCACAGTTGATTGATGACCAGACCGAGGAGCTGTTGGTTGCCGTTTATGGCAACACGGTGCTGGGTTTCCTGTCTTTGCACTTTATTCCCCAGCTGGCGCTGGCCGGTGATTTTGCCCGCGTTAGCTACTTCTGCGTGGCAGAAGGTGAGCGCAGCAAAGGCGCAGGACAAAAGTTGCTGCAGCATGCGGAACAGGTGGCAAAGCAGCGGGGTTGCGACCGGATGGAAGTCCATTGCAATGCGCACCGTATCAAAGCCAACGCGTTTTATGCCCGGGAAGGTTACAGCGAATCTCCCCGTTATCTGATCAAAGACCTCAACGAATAGCGCTACTGTCCAGCCCACTGGCCAGCAGCAGAGCGTCGGCAATACTCTCAATGCGGTCACTTTGGATCATTGAGATGCTGACGCGGATAAACTGAATCCCTCCAATGCGGCAGCGTTCCCCTGGCAGGACGGCAATACCGCGTGCCGCCAGCGTGATCATCGCAAACTGCTCCGATTGCACCGGCATAAAAATACTCAGACCATCACGGTCCGGCAGTTCCAGGCCTCGCTTTGCCAGCGCGCTGAGCAGCTCGCGACGACGCTTAGCGTAAATCGCTTTCGCCTGCTGTATCTGCTGCTGGGTCGCGGGATCGTTAATCATCCATGCCACTGCCTGCTGAGTAATGCGGCTGGTCCAGCCGGCGCCAAAATTGCGCCATGACTGAATACGCTTAAGGTGCTCAGACGGGCCAGAAAGGACCGCCAGACGCAGATCGGGTCCGTAAGCCTTGGAGTAAGAACGGACGTGCAGGGTGCGTTCCGGGAAATAACGGCCCAGGCTCCAGACCGGATGCACCGACAATTCGCCGATGCCATCATCTTCCACAATCAACGTCCGCGTACCCATTAACACTTTCGCCAGCGCTTCGCTGCGTGCTTCACTGACCGTATGGCCGGTGGCGGAGTGCGTCCTCGGCTGATAGATAAAGGCGGTTGCGCCTTTATTCAGTAACATCGCCAGCGCGCCAGGCAGCGGGCCGTGCTCATCACAAGCCAGCGGCATCACTTCGGCGCCAATATTGTCCAGAATATCCAGCAGCCTGGTGGCGGTGGGATCCTCAATGATCACCTTTTCTCCTGGCGAAAACAGCGTCTGCACGAGGGTATTCATCGCCGCAAAGCCCCCCTCGGTCGCCAGCCAGACGTCGGCCTGGTAAGGCCAGTCCGGTTTGATCGCCTCCAGCAACGGCTGCGAGATCGGATCGCGCTGGTAGCTGTTGAGCTGTGGGCAAAGAACGCCCTGGCGCATCGCCTCCTGCAGATCGGGCATTAACGTCGGATCGGGGGACGCCATGGCCAGATCGGCGCGGATATTGTCGCCATAATTGCCGATCTTCTCAAAACGCACCGGCCTCGGCGTGACGTTATCGCCACAGACCCACACGCCGCTGCGGCCTTTCCCGGCAATCACCTTCTGCCGCTTTAACTGTCCCCAGGCGGCGGAAACCGTCGCCGGACTGACGCCTAACGCTTCTGCGAGATCGCGAACCGAAGGCAAATGCGTGCCTATCGGGATTTGCCCTTCGCGAATCAGGCCCGCCGTCACCCCGGCAATCCCTTTAACAGAAGCATCGGTAAGGCGTTCAGCAAACCAGCGCAGGTCCAGCGTTGAGGTCATAAGAAATCCGTTTGTTCAGTAACAAAGAAATTATTGTACAGCTATTATTATCGATCTAGTATCGAATTCAAGCAGTAATTGCACACAAATTATGCGCCCCGTTCCGGCGCTCTTCAGGGCAGAGAGAGATAACGATGGTCACGATCAGACTGGCAGTTAGAGATTGGGATTACTTCACGCCGCTGGCGCTGGGCGATATCAAACCGCAGGGGTTTGCGCTGGAAGTGCATCGCGTGGGTACGCTGGTCGGCGACCTGGCGACCAGCAGCGAGTATGACGCGGCAGAAATTTCCTTCAGCCGCTATGCTCAGGGCAGGGCAAAAGGTGACAGCGCCTTACTCGCCTTGCCCCACATCCTGATGCGTGGCTTCCGCCAGCGTTGCATCATCACCACCGAAGACAACCCGATCGTCTCTCTTGAGCAGTTGAAGGGGGCCAAAATTGGCGTGACCGGCTGGCAGGATTCCGGCAATACCTGGACCCGTGCGGTCCTGCGTGAAGCCGGCGTCGATATTGATGATGCTTACTGGTTTGCCGGTCGCCTGACGGCTGACCATCCCGTCGTTGACCGTCTGAACGGTTTTGGCCGTCCGGGCCGCATTGAAGCCGCACCCGGCGAGCACCCGCTGATCGACCTGCTGCGTGCCGGTGAACTGGATGCCGTCTTTACGCCGTTTATGCCACAGGGCTTCTTCCTGAAAGGCTCCGGCCTGCGCCAGTTGCAGACTGATTTCCGTCAGGCAGAACTAGATTACTTCAACCGGGTTGGCTATATCCCTGGCCATCACCTGCTGGCCTTTAAATCTTCCTTTGCCGAAGCCCATCCGGACATTCCTCAGCAGCTCAGCGAGCTGATCGATCAATCGGCCAAAATGTGGAACGACAAGCGTGAAAAGTATGCCGATACCACCCCCTGGTTGTTGGACGATTTGCGACGCACCGCGCAGGATTTACCTGCCGACTGGAACGCAAATGGTTTTGACGCTAACAAGAAGATGATTGCCGATTTCGGCACAGAGCTTTTTGAGCAGGGAATCACTTCTCAATGCCTTACGCCTGAGGATTTGTTCCCGGCCGTGACCAAAGGATCAATACGATGAAAGTTGCATTAGGACAGTTCGCAGTCAGCCGCGAGTGGCAGGAAAATGCCGTGACCTGCACCGGTTTAATGGCCCAGGCGCTGGCCGGTGGTGCCGATTTGCTGGTGTTACCGGAAGGCGTGCTGGCGCGTGATATTGCCGATCCTGATTTGGTGCTGAAGGCCGCACAGCCGCTCGATGGCCCGTTCCTGACGGAAGTCTATGCCGCCAGCCGTGGCAACACGTTGACCACGATGATGACCGTCCACGTGCCCACGCCCGATGGTCGTGCGCTGAACGTGCTGATCGCCATCCGTAACGGCGAAATCATCGCCCGCTACGACAAGCTGCATCTTTATGATGCCTTCGCGATGCAGGAATCCCGCAACGTCACGGCAGGCAATGAGGTTCCGCCGCTGGTTGAAGTTGCCGGCATGAAAGTTGGCCTGATGACCTGTTACGACGTGCGTTTCCCGGAGCAGGCGCGTCGCCTGGTGCTGGACGGTGCGGATGTGCTGGTGCTGCCGGCCGCTTGGGTTAAAGGCCCGTTAAAAGAGATGCACTGGGAAGTGCTGGTCACCGCCCGCGCGCTGGAAAATACCTGTTATATGGTGGCGGTCGGTGAATGTGGTCCGCGCAATATCGGTAACAGCCTGGTGGTGGATCCGCTCGGCGTGGCGATTGCCAAAGCCGCTGAAGCCCCGGCGCTGGTCTTTGCCGATTTAGATCCGGCCCGTATTGCGCATGCGCGCCACGTGCTGCCGGTGTTGGAAAACCGCCGTTTCGCGCGTCCTGAATTGAATAAACAATAAGACACCGGGGAAATTTATAATGAAAAAGATAGCGACCGCCATTGCACTGGCTCTGGGATTAAGTGCGGGTTGTGCCCAGGCCGCAGACGCCATTCCGGCGCAGAAAGTCGATCAGGCGTTACACGACCGTTTACCGGCGGATATTAAAACCGCTGGCAAAATGATCTCGGTAAATAACGGTTCCTTCCCGCCTTATGAGATTGTTGAAGGCCCGACCACCATGACCGGCGCGTCTGCCGATTTAACCGAAGCCCTGGCACAACTGCTGGGCATCAAAATCGAACATGCCACGGTAAGTGGTCTGTCGGGCGTGTTGGCTGGCATTAAGTCAGGTCGCTATCAGTTAGCTATTGGCCCGATTGGCGACTATCCGGACCGCCAGGCTAAAAATGATTTTATCGACTTCGTGCAGGAGTTTGTGGTGTTTGCCGTGCAGAAAGGCAACCCAGCGCAAATCAACGGCCTCGACGATACCTGCGGTAAGCGGATTGCGGTGATGGCGGCCGGCTCTGCTGAGCAGGTGATCCGCAAACAATCTCAGGTCTGTACCGATGCGGGTAAACCGGCGGTGACCGTCCAGTCATTTACCGACCAGCCTTCGTCGATTCTGGCGGTGCGTTCTAAACGGTCCGATGCCTTCTTCTCGTCTCAGGCCCCGCTGGTGTACTTCGTTGACCAGGCGCACGGCCAGCTGGAGTTAACCGGCCAGGGCAAGAAAAATGGTTTTGGCGATATCTTCCAGGGCACCGTGGTTCCTAAGGATTCTGAACTGGGGAAAGTGGTCCTCGACGGTTATAAAGCGCTGTTCGCCAACGGCACCTATGCGGCGATCATGAAAAAGTGGAAGCTGGATGGCAACATGATCAGCGCACCGGGGGTTAACCTGGCGAAAGGGGCGGCGAAATGACAAAAAGCACCACGGATTCACGAGCCAGGGAAACGGCAGACGTGGAACAGCGCGACGTGGCCTTTGCCCGCAGCGCACCGCGTTACGGACGCCTGGCCTCATGGATTGTGGTGCTGGTGATTGCCGCCAACTTTAGCTGGCTGGTGGCCACTAACCCCAATTTCGAGTGGCACGTGGTGTTGCAGTGGTTTACCGAAGGCTCGGTGCTGAGCGGATTAAAGGTGACGCTGGGACTGACGGTGGTGTCGATGGTTCTCGGCACCCTGTTGGGCCTGCTGTTAGCGGTCGCCCGGCTGTCGGATAACCGGCTGATGCGCGGCCTTTCCGGGCTGTATATCTGGTTCTTCCGCGGCACGCCGCTGCTGGTGCAGCTGATTTTTTGGTACAACATGTCGACCTTGTTCCCGAAGATCACCCTGGGTATTCCGTTCGATGGCCCGATCTTCGCCAGCTGGAACACCAACGATTTGATCACCCCGTTAACCGCGGCGATCGCCGGGCTGGCATTGAATGAGGCGGCCTATATGGCCGAAATTATTCGTGCCGGGCTGCAGTCGGTGGACAACGGTCAGGTTGAAACCACCCAGGCATTTGGCATGAGCCGCGCGCGTGCGCTGCGCCGGATTATCATTCCTCAGGCGATGCGCTCGATCATTCCTCCGACCGGCAATCAGCTGATCAGCATGATCAAAGCCACCTCGCTGGTCAGCGTGATTGCGATGGGCGATCTGCTGTATTCGGTGCAGTCGGTGTATAACCGCACCTTTGAAGTGATCCCGATGCTGATGGTGGCGGTGATCTGGTATCTGTTTATCACCTCGATTCTCAATGTCGGGCAGTCTTTCATTGAGCGATATTATTCGCGCGGCGTGCGTCGCTCGGTCTCAGCGACTAAACGTCGCCAGCCGCCAGCGGACAGTAAAACAACGCCGATGGTTAACCGCCCATTAGTCCGTAAGGAGGATGTATGAGTGAAATGCAGCCGCTGGTTCGGGCACGTAACGTACAGAAAAGTTACGGTGATAATGAAGTGCTGAAAGGCATCGATCTGGATGTGATGCCGGGCGAAGTGGTGGTGATCCTCGGGCCTTCCGGCTCCGGTAAATCGACCTTCCTGCGCTGCATCAATCATCTTGAAGATATGAATGCCGGCTCGATTATGGTGGGCGGGCAGCAGATTGGCTATGAGCTGAAACAGGGGATTTTACAGCGCCTGTCGGCCCGTAAAATTGACCGCCAGCGCCAGGAGATCGGCATGGTGTTTCAGCAGTTTAATCTCTATCCGCATATGACCGTGCTGCAGAACATTATTGAAGCGCCGATTGGCGTGCACAAAGAGTCACGTGAAGCCGCGACGCGTCACGCTCGGGAACTGCTGGCAACGGTGGGTTTGAGCGATAAAGCCGATGCCTGGCCGCGTCATCTTTCCGGCGGGCAACAGCAGCGCGTGGCGATTGCCCGCGCGCTGGCCATTCGTCCTAAGCTGATGCTGTTTGATGAGCCAACGTCGGCATTGGATCCGGAACTGGTTGGCGAGGTGCTGGCCACCATGCGCACCCTGGCCGATCGGGGGTTAACCATGGTGGTGGTGACCCATGAGATCGGTTTTGCCCGCGAGGCTGCCGATCGGGTGGTGTTTATGGATGGGGGCGTGGTGGTTGAACAGGGGCCGCCTGAGAAGGTATTGGTGAATCCTGAGCATCCCCGATTCCAGGCTTTCCTCAGCCGGTTTATCTGATATTATCGCGAGAGTATTCTGTACAGAGAACTCTGTTACAGATTGCGGTTGTATTGACCGGCGATCTGCGCGTTAATACACTTTATCGTTATTGGCCTTGTTATTGGTCAGGTTAAAAAAGAAGGTGTGTATGGAAGGTATCAGTATTGCAAAACTGCTGATTATCGGTGCTCTGATCGTCTTGCTGTTCGGAACCAATAAGTTACGTTCTCTCGGTGGCGATCTGGGGTCAGCGATCAAAGGCTTTAAAAAGGCGATGAGCGACGACGACACTTCCGCTAAAAAAGCGCCGGTTGTTGACGAAAAGCCAGCAGAGCAGGTTGTTCACAAAGATTAATCGCCCGCTCAGGCATAAAAAAACGGATGACAGGGTCATCCGTTTTTTGTTTGTGTTGCAATAATGTAAATTATTGTAACGCAGGGCAAGTCACCTCACCCCGTCAATTTATTTCACTTCCAGACCTTTCGCCTGCATATCCGCATGATAAGAAGAACGGACGAACGGTCCGCAGGCAGCGTGGGTAAAGCCCATCTCCATCGCCGCATCTTTCATCTCATCAAACTCCGCAGGGCTGACATAACGCTGAACTGGCAGATGGTGACGGCTTGGCTGCAGGTACTGACCTAAGGTCAGCATGGTCACGCCGTGGCGACGCAGATCGCGCATCACTTCCACGATTTCCGCGTTCGTTTCACCAAGGCCAACCATCAGACCGGATTTAGTCGGCACGTCTGGGTGCGCTTCTTTAAAGCGTTCCAGCAGCTTCAGTGACCAGTCGTAGTTAGCGCCAGGGCGCACCTGACGGTAAACACGCGGCACGTTTTCCATGTTGTGATTAAACACGTCTGGCGGCGTAGCGGTGAGGATTTCCAGCGCGCGATCCATACGGCCACGGAAGTCCGGTACCAGCGTTTCAATCTTGATGGTCGGGTTCTTGGCGCGGATGGCGGTAATGCAGTCGGCAAAGTGCTGAGCACCACCGTCACGCAGGTCATCACGGTCAACGGAGGTGATCACCACGTAGCGCAATCCCATATCGGCAATGGTCTGCGCCAGCTTCAGCGGCTCATTCTGATCCGGGGCAACCGGACGTCCGTGGGCCACGTCGCAGAACGGGCAGCGGCGGGTACAGATCGCGCCGAGGATCATAAAGGTGGCTGTGCCGTGGTTGAAACATTCTGCAAGGTTAGGGCAGGAAGCCTCTTCACAGACGGAGTGCAGGCCATTTTTACGCATCGCAGCTTTGATGCCCTGGATGCGGCTGGAGTCCGCGGGGAGCTTGATTTTCATCCACTCCGGCTTGCGTAAAATCTCCGTGCGCTCGGTGATCACGGTTTTAACCGGGATAAGCGCCATTTTGTCTGCGTCGCGGTATTTAACACCACGTTCCATCTGAATGGGTTTACTCATAATCTTGCAAGTTCCAGGTTGGCATGCGCGATCCGCATAAAACTCAAATAAGTGATCTTGTGTTCAACTTTTTTTGATAAAGCGCAAAAATTATATCATCTCGGCGCGGCAGTTTCAGCCAGCCAGACCGATTAAATGTGACGTAATTGTAAATCCGCACGGACGGTTACTTTTCAATAAGGTTATCGGCGGCCTGCCAGCGAACGTCAGTGATGTTCAACAGTCTGGCAAAATGCGTGATTAACAGCGGCTGCACATCGGCCAGCGTCACGCCAGCTTTCAACGCGCTAAGCTGCGTCATCTCCAGCCCGGCATAGCCGCAGGGATTGATGCGCAGAAAAGGCGACAAATCCATATCGACATTCAGCGCCAGGCCATGGAACGAGCAGCCGTTACGAATGCGTAAGCCCAATGAACAGATCTTTTTACCCTGCACATACACACCGGGTGCATCGGCTCTGGCCGCCGCTTCCACGCCAAAATGGGCGAGGGTGGCAATCACCGTATCTTCGAGGGCGGTCACCAGCTGCCTGACGCCAATTTTCCGGCGCTTCAGATTGATCATCACGTACATGATTTGCTGTCCGGGTCCGTGATACGTCACCTGGCCACCGCGATCGCTTTGCATCACCGGAATATCGCCCGGACCCAGCAGATGTTCGGCTTTGCCTGCCTGACCCTGAGTGAAGACCGGAAGATGATCGACCAGCCAGATTTCGTCGGCAGAGTGCTCACCGCGCTGGTCAGTAAAATCATGCATGGCTTGAGAGATGGGTGCCCAGGGCTGTAAGCCCAGCTGGCGGATGAGTAGGGTATCGTGAGGCAAAACGTCAGTCCTGTTGAGAACAGAAGGGCAGTATAACGCTGACAGAGAGCAGATCCATGCCCGCTGTCAGCGAGAGTTTTTACAGCACCATGCGGACAATTTCGATTTTGCCCAGCTCGTCATACAGCGTTTCCACTTGCTCAATGTGGGTGGCAGTAATGGTGATCGAGACGGAGTGGTAGTTGCCTTTGCTGCTTGGCTTCACGTCCGGAGAGTAGTCACCCGGCGCATGGCGCTGAACAACTTCAACTACTTGATCAACCAGTTCCGGCTGCGCCAGTCCCATTACTTTGTAAGTAAAAGGAGTTGGGAATTCGAGCAGTTCTTTAAGATTGGTTTTCATAGGGGCTCCGGTAACGCCAAAACAAAGACTCCCGCTGTGCGTAGCGGGAGTCTACAGATAACTCAAATATGGGGTGCATTCACGCCGAAATCAAGGGGGCATTGCTGCCCAAATGCGTGCCGGCATGGCGGTCTTAGCCAAACCAGTGATGGAACATCAGCTTAATGTAATCGACGATGCGACCGATGAAGCCACCTTCCTGCATATCGTTCAACACCACCAGCGGATGCTGTTCAATGGTTTTGCCATCCAGCTGGAAGTTGATGGTGCCGACAACCTGGTTTTTCGCCAGCGGCGCATGCAGTTCGGTATTGCTCAGCGTGTAGCTGGCTTTCAGATCTTTCATGCGGCCACGAGGGATGGTCAGGAAGACATCTTTTTCCACACCCAGCTGCACGCGGTCGCTGGTGCCGAACCACACTGGCTCAGAAGCAAACTCTTTGCCTGCTTTCAGCGGTGCCACGGTTTCAAAGAAACGGAAGCCCCAGGTCAGCAGTTTTTTGCTTTCGGTCTCGCGGCCTTTATAGGTGTGACCACCCATCACGGCAGAGATCAGACGCATCTGGCCTTCGGTCGCGGAGGCAACCAGGTTGTAGCCCGCGGCTTCAGTGTGACCGGTTTTGATGCCGTCAACCTGCAGGCTGGTATCCCACAGCAGACCGTTACGGTTCATCTGGCGGATATTGTTGAAGGTGAATTCTTTCTCTTTATACACCGCGTACTCGTCCGGCACGTCACGGATCAGTGCACGGCCAATCAGCGCCATATCACGCGCTGAACTGTACTGGCCATCCGCATCCAGGCCATGAACGGTCTGGAAGTGGGTGTTCTGCAGGCCCAATGCTTTAACGTAGTTGTTCATCAGACCAACAAACGTATCCTGGCTGCCAGCAACATAGTCGGCCATTGCCACACAGGCATCATTACCGGATTGCAGCACGATGCCGCGCGTCAGCTCGGAAACCGCAACGCGATCGCCTGGCTTCAGGAACATCAGGGAAGAGCCTTTGAACACCGGATTACCGGTTGCCCAGGCATCTTTGCCCACGGTAACCATGTCATCCTGCTTGATTTTACCGGCTTTGACCGCCTGACCAATCACGTAGCTGGTCATCATTTTGGTCAGGCTGGCTGGGTCACGGCGAGCGTCGGCATTTTTCTCTGCCAGCACTTTGCCTGAGTTGTAGTCGATCAGCACATAGGCTTCCGCATCGATATCCGGCACGCCTGGGATCATTGTTTTAATGTTCACGTCGTCGGCGTGGGCGAAGGAAGTCAGGCTGAGGGCAATCAGCGATCCCGCCGTCAGGCGTTTGATCAGTTTGTAGGAGGTCAGATTGTTCATGTTTAGGACTACAACATCCATCGGCTAAGTTAAAAAAAGTGACTCACTATAGCAAAAGCAGTCCTGCCCGGCACTCGTCTTTACCATGCAGGTTAACAGCACTTTCAGCCTGTTAGCCCGCACTGAATGCCGGTCAGTATGACATTTCGTTAGGGTGCGACGGTAATAAATGAGGTGAGCTTCGCTTCGCTCGATAACCGCTGCTGCAAGGCGCTGGCCTGCTGGCGAGAGGTGAAGCGGCCCAGCTGAACCCGGTAAACATTGCCGTGGCTGTCAACCGCGCCCGGCACACCAAACTGTTTGCTCAGGGAATTCATCCAGGTTTTGGCTTTGGCTGCATCGCCAACGGCGCCGACCTGCACCACATAGGTGGTGCCGGAAGCGGCAGGGCGGCTGGCAGCGACCGCTGCGGGTGCTGCGACGACGGCGGCAGCGGCTGGCGCAGCAACCGGCGCGGCGACCGGCTCACTGCCTTCCAGCACGCCAGAACGTAACGGCTGCGCGGCACCTAAAAATCCATTGCTGCGTACCGGTGCGCCCAGGCTGTCATCACTGTTGACGTTGGCGTTATCAATTGGACGCGACTCCGGCGCCTGCTGCTGACTGGCCTCCGGTTGTGACGCGGCACTGGCGGCGGCATCGCCACCCATCGTGGTCATCCCGCCGCCCAGGGTGGTCATCCCACCCGCGATATCAGGACGGGCGGGCAGGGCATAGCTCTGTTTGGCGACGGTGGTGCCAATGGTGCCAGGACCCGAGAGCGTGCCATCCGGCGCGACCTTGATGTAATCGATTTTCACTTTGGTGTTATTCGAGATATTCAGGCGATCGCCCGCGGCTCGGGACAGATCGATAACCCGGCCTGGGGTGTAAGGACCGCGATCGTTCACGCGCACCACCAGCTGGCGACCATTGGCCAGGTTAGTGACGCGCACGTAACTTGGCAGCGGTAACGTCGGGTGAGCCGCAGTAAGCGCATCAGGATCGAACTGCTCGCCGGTTGCGGTGCGGTTGCTGCCGGCCTCATCGCCATACCAGGCGGCCAGGCCGGTTTCGCTGAAATTAGACGGATCTTTGACGATTTTGTAAGTCTTGCCATTCACCGTGTAGTCCTGGCTGGTGCCTGGGTTCTGCGGTTCATAACGGGGTTCGGCACCGCCAATTTCCACCACCGGGCCATTGTAGGCCGGTTGCTGTGGTGCGGGTGCCTGCTGCTGTTCATCGGTAGCACAGGCTGCCAGCAATACTGAAGCCAGACCAATCCAAAGCCAATCCTTACGCATGTTTACGCCTCTTAAACGCTCTTAGACAACAGTTTTCGGTGGGTGTGAATCGACATAATAATGCCAAACCCGGCCATCAGTACGATCAGGGCCGAACCGCCATAGCTGACCAACGGCAATGGAACTCCAACCACCGGGAGAATGCCGCTAACCATACCAATATTAACGAAAACATACACAAAGAAGATCAGCATTAAGCCACCGGCCATTACCCGACCAAAGGTGGTTTGCGCCCGCGCCGCCATCATCAGGCCACGCATAATCACCAGAATGTAGAGTACCAGCAGCACCAGGACGCCGACCAGGCCTAATTCTTCGGCCAGAACCGCAAAAATAAAGTCGGTGTGGCGTTCGGGTAAAAATTCCAGCTGTGACTGGGTGCCATGCAACCAGCCTTTGCCGCGTAGCCCGCCTGACCCAATGGCAATCTTGGATTGAATGATGTGGTAACCCGCGCCAAGCGGGTCGCTCTCCGGATCCAGAAGCATCATAACGCGGTCGCGCTGATAATCATGCATCAGGAAGAACCACAGCACCGGCACGAAGGCCGCCACCATCAGTACCGCCACCGCAATCAGTTTCCAGCTCATCCCGGAAAGGAACAGAACAAACAGGCCGGAGGCGGCAATCAGAATTGAGGTTCCCAGGTCCGGCTGCGCGGCGACCAGCAGCGTGGGCATAAAGATCAGCACCAGCGCGATGGCGGTGTTTTTCAGCGTCGGCGGACAGACATCGCGGTTAATAAAGCGCGCCACCATCAGCGGCACGGCGATTTTGGCAATCTCTGAGGGCTGGAAGCGCACAAAGCCCAGATCCAGCCAACGCTGTGCACCTTTACTGATATGGCCAAACGCATCCACGGCGACCAGCAGGATCACCGTGATGATATACAGATAGGGCGCCCAACCTTCATAAACCCGCGGCGGGATTTGCGCCATCACCAGCATGATCACCACACCCATGGCGATCTGGCCGATTTTACGCTCCATCATGCCTGGATCCTGGCCACTGGCGCTCCAGATCACTAAGGCGCTGTAAACCAGCAGGGCAAAAATCAGAATAAAGAATGTCGGATCGACATGAATTCGGGTCCAGATGGTGCGTTTATGGTGACGATCGTTCATGTCTATTCACCCTCATAACCGGGCGGCACGGGGGCAGCGTCCGGCAGGTTGGTATTGTTATCACCAAGCATAATATGGTCCAAAATCTGGCGCATGATAGTCCCTACGGCCGGGCCTGCGCCGCCATTCTCCAGAATCATGGTGACGGCCACACGCGGCTTGTCATACGGAGCAAAGGCGGTCATCAGCTTGTGGTCTCGCAGGTGTTCAGCGATTTTATGCGCATTGTAAGTTTCGTTGGCTTTCAGGCCATAGACCTGAGCCGTACCGGATTTGGCGGCAATCTTGTAAGGTGCGTCAGAGAAGCTTTTTCTGGCGGTGCCGTTAGGTCGGTTTGCAACACCGTACATACCGTCTTTGGCGATTTCCCAGTAGCCTGAGTGAATATCCGCAATCGGGGGTGAGTCGGGCTGACGATAAGGCACCTGCACATTATTCACCACGTTGGACTGCATCAGGTGCGGTGTTTTCACGATTCCGTCGTTAATCAGGGTCATCATCGCTTTGTTCATTTGCACCGGCGTGGCGGTCCAGTAACCCTGACCGATCCCCACCGGAATGGTATCACCCTGATACCACGGCTTTTTAAAGCGTTTCTGCTTCCATTCACGGGTTGGCATATTACCCGGCGTTTCTTCCACCAGGTCAATGCCGGTCAGGTGCCCGTAGCCAAACTTGTTCATCCATTCGCCGAGGCGATCGATGCCCATATCGTAAGCCACCTGATAGAAAAAGGTATCCGCAGACTCTTCCAGCGATTTGGTGACGTTCAGGCGGCCGTGGCCCCAATGCTTCCAGTCACGGAAGCGCTTTTCGGAGCCCGGCAGCTGCCACCAACCCGGGTCAAACAGGCTGGTGTTTTTGTTGATCACGCCAGCGGTCAGCGCTGAGACGGCAATATAGGGTTTCACCGTTGATGCCGGCGGATAGGCGCCCTGCGTCGCACGGTTAATCAGCGGCCGGTTGGGGTCATTCAACAGCATGTTGTAATCGGTGCTGCTGATGCCATCAACGAACAGATTGGGATCGTAGCTGGGCATCGACACCATCGCCAGAATGTCACCGTTGCGCGGATCGGTCACCACCACTGCGGCACGGCTGCCCGCCAGCAGCGTCTCAATATATTGCTGCAGCTTCAGGTCGATGGTCAGGTAGATATCCTGGCCGGCCTGAGGGGACTGTTCGTGAAGCTGACGGATCACCCGGCCACGGTTGTTGACTTCGACTTCTTCGTAGCCGGTTTTGCCGTGCAGCATCTCTTCGTAATAACGTTCGATACCCAGCTTGCCGATATCATGCGTGGCGGCGTAGTTGGGCCACTTACCTTCATTATCCAGCCGTTCGACATCACGATCGTTAATTTTGGACACATAGCCCAACACGTGAGTCAGCGCAGAGTTGTAAGGGTAGTAGCGGCGTTGATAGCCTTTCACTTCCACGCCGGGGAAAGCATATTGATTAACGGCGAAGCGGGCGACCTGCACATCGTTCAGGCCGGTTTTAACCGCGATAGAGGTAAAGCGGCGTGAGCGCTTACGCTCTTTTTCAAAGGCGACAAGGTCTTCGTCACTTAAGTCGACAATGGGGCGCAGAGCAAGCAGGGTTTTTTCAAGGTCATCGACCTTTTCGGGCACCAGCTCAATCTGATAAATCGTGCGGTTGAGCGCAAGGGGCAGGCCGTTACGATCAAAAATAATGCCGCGGCTGGGCGCGACGGGCACCAGTTTGATGCGGTTTTCGTTTGAGCGGGTACTGTAATCGGTGTAGCGGATAATTTGCAGGTGGTACAGATTGACCACCAGGATACCGGAAAGCACGATAATGCCGATAAAGGCGATCAGCGCCCGACGAACAAAGAGAGACTGTTCGGCAGTGTAGTCACGAAAAGAGTTACGTTGTAATTTCATCCGCTGTTTCAGTGTATCCGGTTGATCCTATGGCCTATTCCCGATGGTAAGGGTGATTTGCTGTGATGCTCCATGCACGATACAAACTCTCCGCAACCAGCACCCGTACCAGCGGATGGGGCAGGGTCAGCGCGGAAAGAGACCAGCTTTGCTCAGCGGCAGCTTTGCAGGCTGGCGACAGACCTTCCGGTCCACCAATCAGCAGGCTGACATCACGGCCATCCAGCTTCCAACGTTCAAGCTGAGTGGCTAAATGGGGCGTTTCCCACGGCTGCCCTGGAATATCCAGGGTAACAATGCGGTTCCCTTTGCCAGTCGCAGCCAGCATCATTTCGCCCTCTTTTTCAAGAATGCGTTTGATGTCGGCATTTTTACCGCGCTTGCCAGCCTGAACTTCAGTCAGTTCCAGCGGCATATCTTTAGGAAAACGACGCAAATACTCCAGAAACCCGGTTTGCACCCAATCCGGCATTTTAGTGCCGACGGCAACCAACTGCAGCTTCACAGCTTAGTTCCAGAGCTTTTCGAGTTCGTAAAGCTGGCGGCTCTCTTCCTGCATGACGTGAACAATCACTTCACCCAGATCGACAACAACCCAGTCAGCGGCAGCTTTACCTGCAACAGCAAAGGTTTCCACGCCAGCAGCACGAGATTCCTGAACCACGTGGTCAGCAATCGACGCCACATGACGCGTTGAGGTGCCGGTGCAGATAATCATGCAATCGGTGATACTTGATTTGCCCTGGACATCTACAGCAACAATGTCCTGGCCTTTTAAATCGTCTAATTTATCAATGACGAAGTCTTGGAGTGCTTTACCTTGCAAAAGGTTCCCCTTGGGTTTTGAGTCGGAGCGGTTGTCCTGCGCCTGTGGCGTGGCTAACCGAAAAAAGATGTTTCCGGATTGCTCCAGAAAATTTAGCGGCGAAGTATACCACGTGCTCAGGGCTTGCGATATAAACCTGCAGCAAGGATGTAGGCCGAAACTGCCGGAGGGATCAAATCGTCACACGATTGCCCGCTGTGCAATCGATCGCGTATTTCAGTCGCAGAGATGGACACCAGCGGCGTGTCTGCCAGAAAAATCCTGCCGCAGGGATGCTGATGCAATATTTCTGCCTGGCGGGTTTGATGCTGTTCCAGCCAGCGCTGTAACGCCGGGGTTTCCATCGTGCTGTCATAACCCGGACGTTTACAGACCAGTAAATGGCACAGGCTAAGCAGTTCTTCCCAGCGATGCCACTTGTGTAAGGTTAGCAAAGAATCCTGGCCAATGATAAACGCCAGCGGCTGGTCGTCGCCCCGTTCTGCACGAAGCTCCGTAAGCGTCTCGAGGGTGAAAGAGGGCGTGTCGCGCTGCATTTCACGCAGATCCAGGTCGAACAACGGCAGGTCGGCAATCGCCAGCCTCACCATTTCCACCCGCTGTGACGGGCTGGCTTCAGGCTGTGGGCGATGAGGCGGCACGTTATTCGGCAATAACGTCACCTTTTTCAGCCCGACCTGCGCGGCTAAAACCTCAACTGGCTTCAGATGGCCAAAATGGATCGGATCAAAGGTGCCGCCGAACAGCGCTTCCAGCGTGTGAGATTCAGACATCGCAGAAATGCTCAGGGAAACCGCGCTGACAAATCAGCAACGACAGCGTTTCAAGATCGGACCAGACCGACTGACCATAATCCTGCTTCAGCGTCAGCTCAATGCGCGTCAGCAGATGGATCGCCTGACTCAGCTGCCGTGCAGAAAGACGTTGCAGCGCTTCGCTGAACAGTGGACGGCGGTTTTGCCAGACGCGGTGCTGATCAAACAGCGTTCTGATCGGTGTTTTCACCATCTGGCGCTGTAAGGTCAGCAGCATCATCAGCTCTCTTTGCACGGTGCGCAATAAGATCACCGGCTCGCTCTCTTCCGCCTGCATCTGGCGCAAAATATGCTGGGCACGTTTACTTTTCCCAGCCAACAAAGCATCCACCCAGTGGAACGGCGTAAAGTGCGCCGCATCGTTAACGGCCTGCTCCACTCTTGGCAGCGTCAGCTTTCCGTCTGGCCAGAGCAGCGACAGCCGTTCCAGCGCCTGGGCCAGCGCCAGCAGATTCCCTTCATAACAGTAGCAAAGCAGCTGAACAGCCGCATCGTCCACGCTCAGCTTGAGGCTTTTCGCACGGGCAATTACCCAGCGAGGCAACTGCGCCTGCTCGGGTGTCTGGCAGGGCACGATCACCGCATTGGCGCTCAGCGCTTTAAACCAGGCACTGTTTTCCTGCGCTTTAGTCAGTTTCGACGCCCGCAATATCAGCAGAATATCGGCATGGAGCAGTGAGGAGAGGGTAACAAGCTGTTCCGCCATCGCCGCGTTGGGACCATTTTCAGGTAGCGTTAGCAGCAGCGTTTGCCGGCTGGCAAACAGGCTTAGAGCCTGGCAGGTAGAGAAGATTGCATCCCAGTCAGTATGGGCATCAATGACCACGCTGAAGTGCTCGGTGAATTCCTGCTTTTGCGCAGCAGCCCGCACCGCATCCTGAGATTCCTGCAACAGAAGCGGTTCGTTACCGGCCAGAATGTAACAAGCGCGCAGCCCCTCGTGGAGCTGCGCGCTGAGTTGCTCAGGGTAAATCCTGATCATCTTGCCAGAGAGCTGTCTGTCAGGCCGGATGCAGGATTGGTCTGATCGATGGCTTCAGGCGTGCTGTCCAGCGTATTGATGGAAGGATCGTCCTCTGCCGCATGTACCGTCAGTAATTTACGCACCAGCTGTTGAGCCGCCTGGGTACGCATTTCACTCATGATAATGTTCTGCTCGGAGTCCTTCGCCAGTGCCGCCAGCGGGTTATCAAAGAATGAACGATACACGGTCGCGCTGATGGGATAGATGCCTTTATTTGGCACCAGCACCTGCGCATTAACGGTCATGTACATCGAGTACTCGGCCGTTTTACCGTCCTGGAAGATGGAGGCTGTGTCACGACCCTGAACCTCACCCATCAGACGCAGGGAAGGCACGGTTTTATGCAGCGTCCCTTTGCTCATCGCCGTGGTGTTGCTGTCATCCAGCACCGTCACGTTATTCAGGCGCAGCTCTTCACGTACGGTACGCGTCAGCGGACCATAAGGATCGGAGGTGTCCAGGATCATCGTTTTCATTTCTTTCGGGACCGAAGTGGTCCCGCGAAGATGAAAGCCACAACCTGCGGTGATTAACACCGCAAGACCCAGCATCACAGATAAAATCGGATGTCGCACAATTCCTCCTGACATCAACCCACGACCAGGTTAAGCAATTTGCCCGGTACGTAAATCTCTTTACGAATGGTGGTGCCATCGACGTACTTGGCAACCAGATGCTCCTGCAACGCACGAGCCTTAACCTGTTCCGCAGTGGCATCAGCCGGAACGGTAATTTTGCCACGCACTTTACCATTAACCTGCACGACCACCAGCAGAGAATCTTCCACCATCGCCTCTTCATCTGCCTGCGGCCATGGCGCGTTGTCGACGTCGCCTTCGCCACCCAGCGCCTGCCACAATGAGAAGCAGGCATGCGGGGTAAACGGATACAGCAGACGCACCACGGATTGCAGCGCTTCCTGCATCAGTGCACGATCCTGCTCGCTTTCCTGTGGGGCACGGGCCAGCTTGTTCATCAGCTCCATAATCGCCGCAATGGCGGTGTTGAAGGTCTGACGACGGCCGATGTCATCGGACACTTTGGCGATGGTTTTATGCAGCTCGCGGCGCAGCGATTTCTGATCGTCGTTGAGGCTGGCGATATCCAGTGCAACGGTCGGTCCTTTTTCGCTGTGTTCGAAGGCCAGTCGCCAGACGCGTTTCAGGAAGCGGTTAGCACCTTCCACACCGGATTCCTGCCATTCGAGAGTCATTTCTGCCGGCGAAGCGAACATCATAAACAGACGCACGGTATCGGCACCGTAGCGCTCAACCATCACCTGTGGGTCAATGCCGTTGTTTTTCGACTTCGACATTTTGCTCATACCGGCGTAAACCAGCTCGCGGCCGGTTGCATCGGTGGCTTTGGTCACGCGGCCTTTCTCATCACGCTCAAGGGTGACATCAACCGGGGAAACCCAGTTACGCTCACCGCTGGCGCCAAGATAGTAGAAGGCATCAGCCAGAACCATGCCCTGGCAAAGCAGGCGTTTGGCCGGCTCATTGGAGGTCACCAGGCCAGCATCACGCAGCAACTTATGGAAGAAGCGGAAGTAGAGCAGGTGCATGATGGCGTGTTCGATACCGCCGACATACTGATCGACCGGCAGCCAATAGTTAGCTGCAGCCGGGTCCAGCATGCCTTTGTCATAGTCCGGGCAGGTATAGCGCGCGTAATACCAGGAAGACTCCATAAAGGTGTCAAAGGTGTCGGTTTCGCGCAGCGCAGGCTGACCGTTGACGGTGGTTTTTGCCCACTCAGGATCGGCCTTGATTGGGCTGGTGATCCCGTCCATTACCACGTCTTCCGGCAGGATAACCGGCAGCTGATCTTCTGGCGTCGGCATCACGGTGCCGTCTTCCAGGGTCACCATTGGAATTGGTGCGCCCCAGTAACGCTGGCGTGAAACACCCCAGTCGCGCAGACGGAAGTTAACTTTACGCTCGCCAACGCCTTTGGCCGCCAGCTTCTCAGCAATGGCGTTAAAGCCTGCTTCGTACGACAGACCGTCAAACTCGCCTGAGTTAAACAGCGTCCCTTTATCGGTCATGGCCGCGTCGGTCAGATCCGGCTCGCTTCCGTCAGCATTAAGGATCACTGGCTTGATAGTGAGGTTGTACTTGGTGGCGAACTCCCAGTCACGCTGGTCGTGGCCAGGAACGGCCATCACCGCACCGGTGCCGTATTCCATCAGCACAAAATTGGCGACCCAGACCGGCACTTTCTCGCCAGACAGTGGGTGCACGGCAAACTTGCCGGTGGCCATGCCTTTTTTCTCCATGGTCGCCATTTCAGCTTCGGCAACCTTGGTATTACGGCATTCGGCAATAAAGTCGGCCAGCGCAGGATTCGACGCGGCAGCCTGCGCAGCCAGCGGATGGCCCGCAGCCACGGCCAGATAGGTCACACCCATAAAGGTGTCTGGACGGGTGGTATAAACGCTCAGTTTTTCGGTGCTTTCTGCCACGTCAAAGGTGATTTCCACCCCTTCAGAACGGCCGATCCAGTTACGCTGCATGGTTTTAACCTGCTCAGGCCAGCTTTCCAGCGTGTCCAGGTCATTTAACAGTTCATCAGCGTAATCGGTGATTTTAACAAACCACTGTGGGATCTCTTTGCGTTCAACTTTGGTATCGCAGCGCCAGCAGCAACCGTCAATAACCTGTTCGTTAGCCAGCACGGTCTGGTCGGTCGGGCACCAGTTAACTGCCGAGGTTTTCTTATAGACCAGGCCTTTTTCGTACAGCTTGGTGAAGAACCACTGTTCCCAGCGATAGTACTCAGGCTGACAGGTGGCCAGTTCACGGTTCCAGTCATAGCCGAAGCCCAGCAATTTCAGCTGGTTCTTCATGTAGGCAATGTTGTCGTAGGTCCATGGCGCCGGCGCGGTGTTGTTTTTTACCGCTGCGCCTTCTGCAGGCAGGCCAAAGGCATCCCAGCCGATCGGCTGCAGGACGTTTTTGCCCAGCATACGCTGGTAGCGGGAGATCACATCACCGATGGTGTAGTTACGAACGTGGCCCATATGTAGGCGGCCAGAAGGATAGGGCAGCATGGAGAGGCAGTAGTACTTCTCTTTACCTTCCTCTTCGGTCACTTTGAACGTTTGCTTCTCATCCCAGTGCTGTTGGACGTGGGATTCTATCTCTTCCGGGCGGTATTGCTCTTGCATGGCAGCCAGTGGTCCTTTGTAAACTTTATGAGTTCGTTCAGATCCGCATAGCATAGCTGATCCGCCCCCGCAGCAACAACAGTAACCGCCCTGACAAACGGCATTTCTCTACAAGCTGGAAGAGAGCAGGCATTTTTGACAGCGGGTTGGGTGCATTTTTTTGATCGACGCTAGAATTACTTCATAACGTATTGGAACGTTTAGGAGAAAAAATGAACAAGGTTGCTCAGTACTATCGGGAACTGGTCTCTTCTCTGACCGAAAGGATCAACCGGGGAGAGCATGATATTGATGCTCTGGTGGAGAGTGCCCGACAACGGATGAACAATCGCGGCGAATTGACCCGCAGCCAGATCGAGGATGTCACCCGAGCGGTGCGCAGGGATTTAGAAGAGTTTGCCCGCAGCTATACCGAGAATCAGGATGATGCAGGGGATAGCGTATTTATGCGCATTATTCGCGAAAGCGTCTGGAAAGAGCTGGCCGATATCACCGATAAAAGTCAGTTAGAGTGGCGCGAAGTTTTTCAGGACCTGAATCATCATGGCGTTTATCAAAGCGGTGAGGTGGTGGGACTGGGGAATTTAGTTTGTGAGAAATGTCAGTTTACCCGGGCGATTTACACCCCTGAAACGCTGACACGCTGTCCTGAATGTGGTAACGATCAGTTCCAGCGACAACCTTTTGAACCGTAGAAATCGGGGCGGAAGGTTCCGCCCCGCTAAGATGATTAATGCAGGATTTTGGCGAGGAAGTCTTTCGCACGATCGGACTGCGGATTGTTAAAGAAGTCGTCTTTCGGCGAATCCTCCACGATTTTCCCCTCATCCATAAAGATCACCCGGTTTGCCACCTTACGGGCGAAGCCCATTTCGTGGGTCACCACCATCATGGTCATCCCTTCATTCGCCAGTTCCACCATGACATCCAGCACTTCGTTGATCATTTCGGGGTCCAGTGCGGAGGTGGGCTCATCGAACAGCATGGCGATCGGATCCATGCACAGCGCTCGGGCGATAGCCACACGCTGCTGCTGACCACCGGAAAGCTGCCCTGGGTGCTTGTTAGCATGGGCTGACAGGCCCACGCGCTCCAACAGTTTCAGCCCCTTCTGACGGGCTTCCTCTTTGTTACGCTTCAGCACTTTTACCTGCGCCAGCGTCAGGTTCTCAACGATGGTCAGATGCGGGAACAGCTCAAAATGCTGAAAGACCATGCCGACTTTGGAACGCAGCTGCGCCAGATTAGTCTTTTTGTCGTTGACGGCGGTGCCGTTGACTTCAATCTTACCTTCCTGAATCGGCTCTAAGCCATTGACCGTTTTGATCAGCGTGGATTTACCGGAACCCGACGGGCCGCACACCACCACCACTTCGCCTTTTTTCACTTCGGTTGAGCAGTCGGTCAGTACCTGAAAGTGACCATACCACTTAGAAACATTTTTCAGGGTAATCATTTAAACCGTCCTTTTTTTCTTTAAATAGCTGACCAACAGCGAAGCGCTAAGGCTGATAACGAAGTAGACCGCACCGGCAAACAGCACCATTTCAATTTCGGTGCCGTTGTTGATGCCGATGGTGTCGGCCGTCCTGAAGAAGTCGGCAAGGCTGAGCACGTAAACCAGAGAGGTATCCTGGAACAGCACGATGCCCTGAGTCAGCAGCAGCGGCACCATGGCGCGAAACGCCTGAGGCAGGATAATCAGCTGCATCGACTGCCAGCGCGTCATCCCCAGCGCCAGCGCGGCGCTTCCCTGGCCTCGGGCGATACTGACAATACCGGCACGAATGATTTCAGAGTAGTAAGCGGCTTCGAACAGCGAGAAGGCAACCATCGCCGAGATCAGGCGGATATCGGTTTTCGGCGACAGACCAAGCACGTTCTGCAGGAAGCTGGGTACCACCAGATAGAACCACAACAGCACCATCACCAACGGCACCGAGCGGAACAGGTTAACGTAAAGGCGGGCAAACCAGCTGACAGGTTTGAAGCTCGACAGACGCATCACCGCCAGCAGCGTTCCCCAGACGATGCCAAAAATGATGGCCGTCACGGTAATTTTGAGGGTGATCACCATGCCGTTCATCAGATACGGCAGGTTAGGAACAATGGTGCTCCAGTCAAATTCGTACATTATTTGCCTCCCATGCCGCCAGGCAGGCGAACCTTACGTTCGACCAGGCTCATCAGCAGCATAATCACAATATTGATGCCAACGTAGGCCAGCGTAATCGCGGTGAAGGATTCATAGGCGTGCGCCGAGTAATCCAGCAGCTTGCCTGCTTGTGCGGCCATATCGACCAGACCAATGGTCGAGGCGATGGCGGAGTTCTTCACCAGGTTCAGCATCTCTGAGGTCATTGGCGGCACAATCACGCGATAGGCGTTGGGTAACAGCACATAGCGGTAGGTTTGTGGCAGCGTCAGGCCCATCGCCAGACCGGCATTCTTCTGGCCTGATGGCAGCGACTGGATCGCCGCGCGAACCTGTTCACACACGCGGGCGGCGGTAAACAGGCCGAGGCACAGCACCGAGCAAGTAAAGAACTGAATATTGGGATCCAGCTCGGATTTGAACCAGGTGCTAATGCTTTCAGGCAGCAGTTCAGGGATCACCAGATACCAGATAAAGAATTGCACTATCAGCGGGATATTACGGAATAGCTCAACGTAACAGGTGCCGAGAGTGGAGAGCAGACGGTTGGGCACGGTGCGCAGAATACCAAACAGCGAACCGACCAAAAGGGCGATAATCCACGCGCAGACGGACACAGCAATGGTGACCTGAAAGCCGGACCACAGCCACCCCAGATAGGTGGTATTACCGAAGGGGGCCTGTTGCAGGAAAATACCCCAGTTCCAATCGATTGACATAAATAACTCCGGAAGAAAAAAAGGGTAGCGAAGCTACCCTGAAGATTGATGAGAGGCTCATTTGCACGTTATGGGGAACGACCACTTCGTACCTTTGCCTGACTATCCGGATGTGTGTTCCGGATGATTCAGGCTGTTGTCTGTCCGAGCCTGTTTTCAACAATCATAGGGCAACCAACGGTCACCCTTATTTTCATTATTAGTTCAGTGCCTTGTCATTTGGCGTTTTGAATGTCGCTTTCATGTCGTCAGACAGGGCGAAGTTCATGTTGAGGTTTTTTGGTGGGATCGGGTTGCTGAACCACTTATCAAACCACTTCGACGCTTCACCTGAAGTCTGCGCTTTCGCAATGGTGTCATCCATCAGCTGTTTGAAGCCGGCGTCGTCTTTACGCAGCATACAGCCGTAAGCTTCTTTCGACTGCGGCGTACCCACGATCACCCAGTTATCAGGCTTTTTAGCTTTAGCACGTTCGCCAGCCAGCAGGGCATCATCCATCATAAAGGCAACGGCACGACCACTTTCCAGCGTACGGAAGGAGTCGCCATGGTCTTTGGCGCTGATGATGCGCATGTCCATTTTCTTCTCATCATTCAGCTTGTTCAGCAGAATTTCGGAAGTGGTACCTGAAGTGACGACAACCGTTTTGCCTTTCAGATCCGGGAAGTCTTTAATCGGGCTGCCTTTCTTCACCAGCAAACGGGTGCCGATAACAAAGATAGTGTCCGAGAAAGCGGCCTGTTTCTGGCGCTCAAGGTTGTTGGTGGTTGAACCACACTCAAAATCGTAGGTGCCGTTTTGCAACAGTGGAATACGGTTCTGTGAGGTGACCGGCAGCATTTTCACCTGCAGATCGGGTTTGTTCAGTTTGGCTTTGATCGCGGCCACGATGGCGTTGGAATAATCCTGCGAGTAGCCGACCACTTTTTGCTGATTATCGTAGTAAGAGAAAGGAACAGAAGACTCACGGTGTCCCACGACAATGACGCCATTTTTAGCGATTTTGTCTAACGTGGGAGATTGTGATGCATCTTCTGCATGGGCGATACCGGATGCAAGGCCAGCCAGTGCCAGGCACAAGCCTAATTTCCGTAATTTCATCTCCAACTCCTTCGTTTAATGGCGTCATAAAATTGCGCCGATTGTGATGTTATGTTTATTAACTGCTGCTTTTCTTTTTATCCCAGGACGTAATCGCCCCCTGAATAGTCATAACATAGCCGAATGTTAAAACGATGAAACAAGAAAGTTTCTTTTTTGCGAAGCGTGCCGCACCAAATAAAGGCATTGTTAAAAACAATGCTCCGCCCTGGGGCAATGATTGAGCCACAATGGTGCGGAAACGCTTATGCAAGGCTTTATGCAGACTAATCAGCGAGTTCGCTGGTAATGTTTTGCAATCGTCGTGCCAAAATGTTTTTTGTGAAACAGTTAGCAGCAGGATCTGCTTGTAGATGCAGGAGAAGGGCAAAAAAAAACGCCGAACCCAAAGGTTCAGCGTTTTAGTGTCGTGCTTTGACGCTTAACCGCGACGTCTGAAGCCGGTAATCACCGCACCCACTGCGAACAGCAGGGTGATGATCCACACAGGCCAGTTACCAAAACGCGCATAGGGCGTCAGGCCCTGAGTCGGCGTGATCTTGGTGGAAAGCACCGTCGCCTGGAATTGCGGGATCATCTCTTCGGCATCGCCATCAGCATTGATCACCGCCGTGACGCCGTTGTTGGTGTCACGCAGCAGTGGCCTGCCTAATTCCAGGGCACGCATCCGCGCCATCTGGAAATGCTGCCATGGGCCGATAGAGTGGCCGAACCACGCATCGTTGGAGATGGTCAGCAGGAAGTCAGTATCCGGTCGGAAATTATCCCGGACCTGCTGACCCAACACGATCTCATAACAGATAGCCGCGGTCAGATTGTAGCCGGCCACCTTTAACTGAGGCTGAATATAGGCGCCACGGCTGAAGGAGGACATCGGTAAATCGAATAAGGGTGCCAGAGGACGCAGCAACGCTTCCATTGGAACAAACTCGCCAAATGGCACCAGATGGTTTTTCTGGTAACGATTCGGGCTGAAGTAGTCGTAAGGCTCATCGCCGCCGAGCACAATAATCGAGTTGTAATCGTGGTAACGATTCTGTTCCAGACGCGAATCCACAATCCCGGTGATCAGGCTACTGCCGTGTGCCCGCAGTTCTTCATCCAGAGATTTCAGGAACGGCTGCTGGTTAGATTCCAGATCGGGAATAGCGGATTCAGGCCAGATAATAATCGGCGCTTTGCCTACGTAAGGCCGACTGAGTGAGGTATAGGTTTTCAGCGAGTTGATCAGCTGATTCGGATCCCACTTCATCGACTGCGGAATGTTGCCCTGAACCAGCGCAATATTCACTTCACGCTCGGGCATGGGCTGATACCAGCTAATCTGACGCAGCGGCCATGGAAGCACCAGCAGCGCCAGCGCGATAACACCGGCGACCCAGTGCCGTTTTACCGCCGCAAATACCGCCAGCCCGGAGATAACCATCAACGCGAAGGTAATGCCTTCAACACCAAATAGCGGTCCCAGACCTTTCAGCGGTCCATCAATCTGGCTGTAACCAAACTGTAGCCATGGGAAACCGGTCAGGATCCACCCGCGCAGGAACTCGGTGATCTGCCATAAAACCGGCGCAGCAACCACCAGCCGAACCAGCGAGGTTTTTGGGAATAAGCGGTTAAGCAGGGCGGCAAACAGCAGGGTGAACAGCGACAGATACGCCGCCAGCAGCACCACCAGGAACACGTTGACCGGCCCCGGCATGCCACCAAAGGTGGCGATACTGACATAGACCCAGTTTATGCCGCTACCAAATAGCCCCATGCCCCAGACAAAACCAATCGCCGTCGCCTGACGGGTAGAGCGGTTGAGGGTCAGCGCCAGCAAACCGGCCAATGACAGCAGTGCAGCAGGCCAAAAATCATAAGGTGAGAACGACAGGGTGCCAAGGGCACCCGTTATCAGCGCTAAAAGCAGGCGAACCCGCTGGCGCTGGTACAGTGAGGCAATAGCCATAAGAAAATTATTCTTCCAGTATCGGTTGCGGCGCGTTTTCCGGAATTCTGACGTGGACCTGAATGATGCGGCGGCTGTCGGCCATAGCGACCTTGAACTGATAGCCATCGATCTCAATGCTCTCCCCGCGGGCAGGCAAATGACCAAAGGCCTGCATCACCAGACCGCCGATAGTGTCGACCTCTTCATCGCTGAAGCTGGTTTCAAACACGTCATTGAAGTCTTCAATCGGCGTGAGCGCACGAATGGTGTAGGTATGACGACTCAGCTGGCGGATATCACGATCTTCTTCATCGTCATACTCATCTTCGATTTCGCCAACGATCAGCTCCAGAATATCCTCAATGGTGACCAGTCCTGAGACGCCGCCGAATTCATCGATCACAATCGCCATATGGTAGCGTTGGGAACGGAACTCTTTCAGCATGCGGTCAACGCGCTTGCTCTCAGGCACCACGACCGCCTGACGCAGCACTTTTTCGACGCTGAACGGGGACGATCCGCTGCTCATAAACGGCAGCAAATCTTTAGCCATCAGAATGCCTTCAACATGATCTTTGTCTTCGCTGATCACCGGGTAACGGGAATGGGCGGATTCAATGATCACGTCCAGGCACTCTTCCAGTGACTGATTGCGCTTCAGGGTTACCATCTGCGAGCGGGGGATCATGATGTCGCGCACGCGCTGCTCGGCAATATCCATCACGCCTTCAAGCATGTCGCGCGTGTCCGGATCGATCAGATCGTTCTGTTCGGAATCGCGGATCAGCTCCAGCAGTTCGTCGCGGTTTTTTGGCTCACCGTGGAACAGCTGATTGAGGATAAGGGTGAAAAATCCCTTTTTGGTACTGGGACTGTCGTTGTTCTGTGAATGGTCATCGCTCATGGCGTTTTGGTTTGGTCACTCTTGTCATGTGTTGGGGTATCCCTGCCTGCCGGTTGCACAGGCCAGGGACATATCAGGCCAGCGGCCTGCTTAGGGTAACTCTTTCTCCGAAATGTACGGATCGTCATAACCAAGAGCAAGCATTATCTCGGTCTCGATCGATTCCATCTCGTCAGCTTCGTCGTCTTCAATATGGTCATAGCCCAGTAAATGCAGACTGCCATGCACCACCATATGGGCCCAGTGTGCCAGTACCGGCTTCTCCTGCTCGGCCGCTTCTTTCTCCACCACCTGGCGACAAATAATCAGGTCGCCCAGCAGCGGAAGCTCAATCCCCGGCGGGGCTTCGAACGGAAAAGAGAGCACATTGGTCGGTTTATCTTTGCCGCGATAGGTGTGATTCAGCTCATGGCTTTCAGCTTCATCCACCACGCGCACCGTGACTTCGCTCTCTTCCTGGAACTGCGGCAAAACCGCTTCCAGCCAGCGACGAAAATCAGATTCTGCCGGTAAGCCGGCGGGTTTTTCGCAGGCAAGTTGTAAATCGAGAATTACGGTGCTCATTTCTGCTCCTGCGCAGCCTGTTGCAGGGCCAGCGCGTCACGTTTGCGCTCTTCTGCCTGCGCATCACGCCGTTTTTGATCGGCGGCTTCCCAGGCTTCATAAGCTACAACCACTCTCGCCACCACCGGGTGACGGACCACATCTTCACTGTGGAAGAAGTTAAAGCTGATCTCTTCTACACCGGAAAGCACTTCAATCGCATGACGCAGGCCAGACTTAAGGTTACGCGGCAGGTCAATTTGCGTGACGTCGCCGGTAATCACCGCTTTGGAGTTGAAGCCAATACGGGTCAGGAACATCTTCATCTGTTCGATGGTGGTGTTCTGGCTCTCATCGAGAATGATAAAAGCATCGTTCAGGGTACGACCACGCATATAGGCCAGCGGGGCGACCTCAATCACGTTACGTTCGATCAGTTTCTCGACGCGCTCGAAGCCCAGCATTTCAAACAGTGCATCATAAAGCGGGCGCAGATAGGGATCGACCTTCTGGCTTAAATCGCCCGGCAGGAATCCGAGCTTTTCGCCCGCTTCCACTGCCGGACGCGTCAGCATGATGCGGCGCACTTCCTGGCGCTCCAGCGCATCGACCGCTGCCGCCACGGCCAGATAGGTTTTCCCTGTTCCCGCCGGGCCGATGCCGAAGGTGATATCGTGGTCGAGCACGTTGGCGACATATTGCGCCTGGTTTTGCGTGCGGGGCTTGATCACGCCACGCTTGGTCTTGATATTGACCGACTTGCCGAACTCCGGAATGCTCTCGGCACTTTGCTCCAGCACGCGGCTCTCTTTAATCGCCAGGTGAATTTGCTCAGGGTCGATATCCGGGATATGGCCACGCACCGGCGCGGTGTCCACATACAGGTCGCGCAGGATCCGCGCCGCGGCGTCAACAATCAGCGCTTTACCCACCAGCTTAAAGGCGTTGTCACGGCGGTTGATCTCAATCCCCAGACGGCGCTCAAGCTGTTTGATGTTGTCATCAAAGGGACCACACAGGCTCAGCAGGCGGGTGTTGTCTGTTGGCTCTAACGTAATTTCGCGTGTTTCAATATTCAAACTAATCCTTTGGGTCGCTCAGGGCCAGTTGAGGAGAATAATCAGAGGCTATCAACGCCTTCGGGTGCCGGGCCATAACGAAAGTATTTATGGCGCAACCGAAAGGCGCAAGCACTGAAGGAGATATTTGGGCTCCGCTTGCGGAAAGCAAGGGTAAGCCGATGATTTGTTGCGGCGAACCTGCGAGGCCCGCCGCAATTATTTGCGGGTTCAAGGCTGGAAAGTCCCGACGCCAAGCTCATTTTCTTTGCGTGTGCGGGCAATCACGGCTGACGGGGTCTCAACCGAACGCAGGGTCATCTGTTCTTCTTTCAGCACCACCACGCCGCGCATTGAGTTGGTATGAACCTCGACGATTTCAACATCGACGAACTTACCAATCATCTCTGGCGTTCCTTCGAAGTTCACCACACGGTTACATTCGGTGCGTCCGGCCAGCTCCATCACGTTTCTGCGCGACAGTCTTTCCACCAGGATACGCTGAACGGTGCCCAACTTACTGCGGCTCCAGTTCATCACCTGCTGGTTAATGCGCTGCTGCAGCAGCCACAGGCGCTCTTTTTTCTCTTCATCACTGACGTCGTCCGGCAAATCGGCAGCCGGGGTGCCTGGACGGGCAGAGTAGATAAAGCTGAAGCTGGTATCGAAGTTGATTTCGCCAATCAGCTTCATGGTTTGCTCGAAGTCCTGCTGGGTTTCACCAGGGAAGCCGATAATAAAGTCCGAACTCATCTGCATCGCCGGGCGCGCAGCCAGCAGCTTACGGATGGTGGACTTGTACTCCAGCGCAGTATGGGAGCGCTTCATCAACGTCAGAATGCGGTCCGAACCACTTTGCACCGGCAGATGCAGGAAGCTCACCAGCTCTGGCGTATCACGATAGACATCAATAATGTCGTCGGTGAATTCAATCGGGTGGCTGGTGGTGAAACGAATGCGGTCAATGCCATCAATCGCGGCAACCAGACGCAGCAGATCGGCGAACGAGCAGATGTCGCCGTCGAACGTTTCGCCACGATAGGCATTCACGTTCTGGCCAAGCAGGTTGACCTCACGGACGCCCTGAGACGCCAGCTGAGCGATTTCAAACAGAATGTCGTCGCTTGGACGGCTGACCTCTTCGCCACGCGTGTACGGCACCACGCAGAAGGTACAGTATTTGTTGCAGCCTTCCATGATCGACACAAAAGCCGACGGGCCATCGGCGCGCGGCTCTGGCAGACGGTCAAACTTCTCAATTTCCGGGAAGCTGATATCAACGACCGGGCTTTTGGTGCCTTTCACGGTGTTGATCATTTCAGGCAGGCGGTGCAGCGTCTGCGGGCCAAACACGATGTCGACACAGGGCGCACGCTGGCGAATCAGATCGCCTTCCTGTGACGCCACGCAGCCACCGACGCCGATCACCAGGTCAGGATTTTTCTCTTTCAGCAGTTTCCAGCGCCCAAGCTGATGGAACACTTTTTCCTGCGCCTTTTCACGAATAGAACAGGTATTGAGCAGCAGGACATCGGCCTCTTCAGCAACCTCTGTCAGGGTGTAGCCATGCGTGCTGTTTAACAGGTCCGCCATTTTTGATGAATCATATTCATTCATCTGGCAGCCCCAGGTTTTAATAAGAAGTTTTTTTGTCATCTGCTCGTAACCGCTAATAGGCCTGGAAAAATCCGGTACACTAAGGGTAACAGAATTAGCCCTGGCAAGGCCAGGTGAAGGGCGTACGGATGGCCTCAAGGACAGGAATTATATGAGCGAAATAACGCAAAAATGGGATGTCACCGTGGTCGGTGGCGGAATGGTGGGTGCAGCTTTAGCCAGTGGGCTGGCCGCGCAGGGATTTAAGGTCGCGGTGCTGGAGCAACAGGAACCCGCAGAGTTTGATGCCAGCAGCAATCCGGATGTGCGGATCTCGGCGATTGGTGCCGCGTCTGTCGCGTTGCTGAAACAGCTGGACGTCTGGCCGTTGATACAAAGAATGCGCTGCACCCCTTATCGCAAACTCGAAACCTGGGAGTGGCATACGGCGCAGGTAAGCTTTGATGCGCAGTCACTGGGGTTGCCCGAGCTGGGCTATATGGTTGAGAACAGCGTATTGCAGCGGGCGTTGTGGCAACGTTTGCAGCAGCAGGGCGTGGAGTTGATTTCTCCGGCCAGATTGCAGGCGATGCAGCCTGGTAACGGCGGATGGCAGTTAACCTTAGAGAATGGCGACAGGCTGTTGACGAAGTTGGTGGTGGGCGCGGACGGGGCCAACTCGCAGGTTCGCCAACTGGCGGGAATGGGGATCCGTGGCTGGAATTACGCACAGTCCTGTATGTTGATCAGCGTGCGCTGTGAACAGGATGCGGGCGACTGCACCTGGCAGCAGTTCACGCCGGATGGCCCACGGGCATTTCTTCCGTTGTTCGATCGCTGGGCATCGCTGGTCTGGTACGACAACCCGGCCAGAATACGCCAGCTTCAGGCGATGAATATGGCGCAGCTTGGCCAGCAGATCGCCACCCATTTCCCGGCGCGTCTGGGAAAGGTCACGCCGGTTTCGGCAGGCTCTTTCCCCCTGGTTCGCCGCCACGCCACGCGCTATGTGCTGCCGGGACTGGCGCTGGTCGGTGATGCCGCGCATACCATCAACCCGCTGGCCGGGCAGGGCGTTAATCTGGGCTATCGCGACGTGGATGCGCTGATTGATACGCTGGTGGCATCACGCGACCGCGCGGAAGACTGGGCATCGGAAGGGGTGCTCAAACGTTATCAACGTAAGCGTCAGAAAGATAATCTGCTGATGCAAAGTGGCATGGACCTGTTCTATTTCGCATTCAGCACGCCGGTTGCACCTTTACGGATTGTGCGTAACCTGGGGCTGATGGTGGCAGAACGTTCGGGCGTATTGAAACGTCAGGCATTGAAGTACGCGCTGGGATTGTAACTCTCGGGCGGGATTCATCGGGTGTGGTGGCAGGTTGTCACCACACCGTGCCGGTAACGTCATTGAGAAGATACACACGTCAGACGTAAAAAAGCCCGCGTTAGCGGGCTTCTTCACTTACTGGCTGGGGTGCAGGGATTCGAACCCCGGAATGCTGGTATCAGAAACCAGTGCCTTACCGCTTGGCGACACCCCAATTAGGTGTTGCGATCTGCGCTGCAAATCGTCTTTTTTATGGCTGGGGTGCAGGGATTCGAACCCCGGAATGCTGGTATCAGAAACCAGTGCCTTACCGCTTGGCGACACCCCAATAAAATTGGTGGCTACTACGGGAATCGAACCTGTGACCCCAGCATTATGAGTGCTGTGCTCTAACCAGCTGAGCTAAGTAGCCTAATTTTACTGCGTCTAACTGTACATCTTGTTCTTTCAGTCTGGCTGGGATACCTGGATTCGAACCAGGGAATGCCGGTATCAAAAACCGGTGCCTTACCGCTTGGCGATATCCCAATGTCCGTTTCAAAGCACAAAAACCATCAGAAAAAACTGGCTGGGGTACCTGGATTCGAACCAGGGAATGCCGGTATCAAAAACCGGTGCCTTACCGCTTGGCGATACCCCATCCGTGCAAAACCGTTTTGGAAATGGTGCGGGAGGCGAGACTTGAACTCGCACACCTTGCGGCGCCAGAACCTAAATCTGGTGCGTCTACCAATTTCGCCACTCCCGCAAAAAAGATGGTGGCTACGACGGGAATCGAACCTGTGACCCCAGCATTATGAGTGCTGTGCTCTAACCAGCTGAGCTACGTAGCCATCTTTTTTTCGCGTTACCTTCATCGGCGTTGCGGGGCGCATTATGCGGAGTTGACCTGTTAGCGTCAACAATTTTTTTAGCGTTTTTTCCCAGAAACCTGTCGTTTGTCTGGCTTATAACCAGCCTGGCGAATAAATCAGCAAAATATGAAGGTAATCAGCGAATTTCTCAAAAATAACGGGCCGCTGGCGGCCCGTTTTCTCACGCAAAGCAGTCGCTTATTTGTAAGCTGACTGGTGAACGCCTACCGCGCGCCCAGACGGATCGTCCATGGTTTTGAACGCTTCGTCCCACTCAATGGCTTTTGCTGACGAACAGGCAACTGACGGGCCGCCAGGCACGCATTCTGCAGCGCTTGCCAGAGGGAACTGCTCTTCAAAGATTTCACGGTACAAATAGCCTTCTTTTGAGGTCGGCGTGTTGTAAGGGAAACGGAAGTGAGCCGTCTGCAACTGTTGATCCGTGACCTGCTTCGCCGCGACTTCTTTCAGCGTATCAATCCAGCTGTAGCCAACGCCGTCAGAGAACTGCTCTTTCTGGCGCCAGGCAACGCTTTCCGGCAGATAAGAAGAGAAGCATTCGCGCAGGATGTGTTTTTCCATCTTGCCGTTGGTGCCGCACAGCTTGTCCGCAGGGTTGATGCGCATCGCCACGTCGAGGAATTTTTTATCCAGGAAAGGAACGCGCGCTTCCACGCCCCAGGCCGACATCGCTTTGTTAGCACGCGCACAGTCAAACATATGCAGCGCCAGCAGTTTACGGACGTTTTCTTCATGGAATTCTTTGGCGTTCGGCGCCTTATGGAAGTACAGGTAGCCGCCAAACACTTCATCAGCCCCTTCGCCAGACAACACCATCTTGATGCCCATCGCTTTGATCTTACGCGACATCAGGTACATCGGCGTGGAAGCACGGATGGTGGTCACGTCATAGGTTTCGATGTGATAGATCACATCGCGGATCGCATCCAGACCTTCCTGCACGGTGAAATGGATCTCGTGGTGCACGGTACCCAGATGTTCAGCAACAGATTTAGCCGCTTTCAAATCCGGCGAACCTTCCAGACCGACGGCAAAGGAGTGCAGCTGCGGCCACCAGGCCTCGCTCTTATCCTGATCCTCAACACGCTTGGCGGCGTATTTTTTGGTCACAGCAGAGATGATGGATGAGTCCAGACCGCCAGACAGCAGCACGCCGTAAGGCACGTCTGACATCAGGTGGCTTTTAACCGCTTCTTCCAGCGCATCTTTCAGCTCAACGGCGTCGGTTTTGTTATGTTCAACGGCTTCATAGCTGAACCAGTCACGCTGCCAGTAACGGCGGATTTCCCCGTCGGTGCTGGACATGTAGCTTCCTGGAGGGAACTCTTTGATTGATTTGCACACCGGCACCAGCGCTTTCATTTCTGAAGCAACGAACAGGTTGCCGTGCTCATCGTTACCCATATACAGCGGGATAATACCAATATGGTCACGACCAATCAGGTAGGTGTTTTTCACGCTGTCATACAGGATGAACGCGAACATGCCTTGCAGATCGTCGAGGAAATCAACGCCCTTTTCCTGATACAGCGCCAGAATCACTTCACAGTCTGATTCTGTCTGGAATTCGTAGCGATCGCTCAGCTCTGCACGCAGCGCCTGATGGTTATAGATCTCACCGTTCACTGCCAGAACATGGGTATGGGCTGCGTTATAAAGTGGCTGAGCACCGTTGTTGACGTCAACAATCGACAGACGCTCGTGCGCCAGAATCGCGTTATCGTTGGCATAGACGCCGGACCAGTCCGGGCCACGGTGACGCATCAGACGGGAAAGCTCGAGGGCTTTCTTACGCAGTTCAACAGGATCGCTTTTGAGATCCAATACACCAAAAATAGAACACATAGCTAACTCCCTAACGACATCCCTGAACGGTGATGATGATGATTCGTGAATAAACCAGAGCGACAGTTATCGCCGATGTATAAGAAAATGCTCTATATCATCGATGTGAGCAAGCGTTTTAGCTTTTCTCTGAAAAATAGTCTGTTGACCTGCGATAAATGTTGATGGATCCACAAGGAATCGCCTTATTTATTGTTGAATCGATAATTATTTGCCGGGGGTGGCTGAATTTTGAGCAGGGGCGGGGCAATAAAAAGCCCGACGCGCTGGCCGGGCTGATGTTCAGATAATGTCGATATCGGCAACCGAGGGATAAATCCAGCTCGGTCGGAACGGCATGGCATCCACGTCACTGAGGGTGGAAACCCCTGACAGCACCAGGATGGTTTCCAGACCCGCCTGGAAGCCGGCCAGAATATCCGTGCGCAGGTTGTCTCCGACGATCACCGTTTCTTCCGAATGGGCCTGCATCTTGTTTAAGGCCGCGCGGATAATCCACGGGCTGGGCTTGCCGACGTAGAATGGCTGGCGGCCGGAGATCTTCTCAATCCCGGCGCAAAGCGCGCCACAGGCAGGGACAAAGCCGCGTGCATGGGTGTCGGGATTGGTGGCAATAAAGCGCGCGCCATTGGCAACATGGAAGGCGGCCTTATGCATCATATCCCAGTTAAAGGAGCGCGTTTCGCCCACGATAACAAAATCCGGGTTGACGTCAGTAATGGTAAAACCGGCTTTATACAGCTCATGGATCAGCGCGCCTTCACCAATGACATAGGCTTTCTTCCCTTCCTGGCGGCGCAGGAAATCGGCGGTTGCCATTGCGGAGGTATAAAAGACGCTATCCGGCAGATCGATCCCGGCAGACGCAAAACGGTTCGCGAGATCCATTGAAGTCTGGGAAGGGTAGTTGGTCAGCACCACCAGCGGCATGCCTTTTTCCATGATCCGCTGCAGGAATTCATTGGCGCCAGGCACGGCGGTGTTGTCATGCATCAGTACGCCATCGATATCGCAGATGACATTTTTTATTGTGGCAGTTTCACTGTCCGACAGGGTCAAAGCGCTCATTAACCTTCCAGTAAATGTTGTAATAAGATGCCGTTAAGCATGGCCCGTTTCGCCAGCGCAAACGCGCCAATGGCAGAACGATGATCAATCTCTGAGCGTACCACCGGCAGATTCTTGCGGAAAGCTTTCAGAACCTGAGTATTGATACAGCCCTCTATGGCCGCCAACAGCACTTTATCGGCTTCGGTAATTTCACCGGCAATCACCACTTTCTGCGGATTAAACAGGTTGATGGCAATCGCAATCGCCTTGCCGAGGTGTCGCCCAACGTAATCGATAACTTCCACTGCCAACGCATCGCCCCGGTTGGCGGCTTTGCAAATCTTCGGCATCTGGCAATCATCCAGCGTCAGCGAGCTGGGATAGCCCTGTGTGAGCAGATGGCGCACCCGGTTTTCAATTGCGCCATTGGCGGCGATGGTTTCCAGACAGCCAAAGTTACCGCAGTGGCAGCGTTCACCCAGCGCATCGACCTGAATATGCCCCAACTCGCCAACGTTGCCGTTGCTGCCGAGGAAAATATGGCCATTGGCGATGATGCCGGCGCCGGTTCCCCGGTGAACGCGCACCAAAATGGAGTCGGCACAATCGCGTGATGCACCAAAGTAGTGCTCGGCGAGGGCGAGACTGCGGATATCGTGACCGACAAAGCTGGTGACGTTAAAGCGCTTTTGCAGATTCGCCACTAACGGCCAGTGATGAACATGGATATGCGGCATGTATTTAATCACGCCGTTATTCGGGTCAACCAGGCCGGGAAGAATGACCGAGATGGCGATCAGTTCACGCACCTTGCGCTGGTGCTGCTCGCTGAAGCTGGCGATGGCATTGAAGAGGGCGTTTTCCAGCGTTTCCTGGGTGCGTTCCGGCAGCGCGTAGTCTTCCTGCGCCAGCGATTTTCCGCTCAGGTCGAATAAGGTCAGGGTGGCATCGCTGCGGCCAAGACGCACACCGATGGTGTGGAAGCCGCGGGTTTCAGTAATGATGGAAATTGCGCGGCGGCCTCCGGTAGAGGCCTGCTGATCGACTTCTTTGATCAGCCCACGTTCAATCAGCTGGCGGGTGATTTTGGTGACGCTGGCGGGGGCTAACTGGCTATGCTCAGCAATCTGGATGCGCGAAATCGGCCCTTGCTGGTCGATAAGCCGGTAAACGGCCGCGCTGTTGAGTTGCTTAACAAGATCGACATTTCCTATTTGAGCCTGGCCGCCAGTGGTCATACAGTATCTACTCGCTTAAGACTTCGTCACCATTAACGATAGTCTGGATTATTTTGTAGTCACGGGTGAAAACAGTCAGATTAGCCACTTTTCCGGCTTCGATCGATCCTAACTTTTTCTCAACACCCATAGCCCGTGCAGGGTACAACGTTGCCATTCGCAGCGTTTCGTCCAGTGAGATACCAACATGTTCAACGCTGTTCGCGACAGCTTCAATCATAGTCAGCGCCGAACCACTGAGCGTTCCGTTCTCGTCAACGCAGAGTCCATCGCGATAGTATATTGTTTTTCCTGCAAAAATGAACTGGTCAATGGATGCACCCGCCGGTGCGGTGGCATCGGTCACCAGGATCAGTTTGTCGCCTTTGATGCGTTTGGCATTACGGATGTTAGCGTAGTGAACATGTAAACCGTCAGCAATGATACCGCAGTAGACATTTGGCGAATCAAACAGCGCCCCAATCAGGCCCGGCTCACGGCCGGTAATGGTTGGCATGGCGTTATATAAATGGGTCGCGAAGCTGACGCCGGCGCTGATGCCGATGCGCGCTTCATCATGGGTCGCATGCGAGTGCCCGGCGGAGATAACGATACCGGCTTCGCTGAGCTGACGGATCACCGCACTGTCAACCTGCTCAGGCGCCAGGGTGATTTTACCGATCACATCCGCATTAGCGCAGAGAAACTCCACCAGCGCCGGCTCGGGCGTGCGGATCAATTTAGGGTCATGGGTGCCCGGTTTTCTTGGGCTTAACCATGGGCCTTCAAGATGTAAACCCAGCGCTTTATTGGCATTTTGCGCCAGATAAGCACGCATCACTTCCACCGCGCGCTTCATCATCTCATCGGTGCTGGTAATCAAGGTCGGCAGATAGCTGGTGCAGCCAGAGCGTTCATTTGCCTGCTGCATGGTGGTCAGCGTTTCGACGCTCAGCGCGTTGATATCATCATTAAACTGAACGCCACCACAGCCGTTAAGCTGCAGATCGATAAAGCCGGGAGCAATTATCGCACCACCCACGTCACGCGTTGTAACGCCAGCAGGAATATCACTCAGGGCGCAAACGCGCTCAATCACGCCATCTGCAATGATAACAGCATGATTATCCAGTATTTCGTGGCCGGTATAGATTCGGCCATGGGTTAATGCGTACATAATTTTCTCCCGGCTAATTCCAACGTGGTTTACAGATTTTTGACGTTTTCTGCTTCCATCTCGCGGAAATATTTAACAGTTTTGACTTTCAGTTCCATGGTCGCTGGCTCATCACAGACCACCACAGATTTGGCGTGCAGCTGCAGGCAGCTGATGGTCCACATATGGTTCACATTGCCTTCAACCGCGGCCTGCAGCGCCTGCGCTTTAACATGGCCAATCACCAGAATCATCACTTCTTCGGCATCTAACAGCGTACCCACGCCGACAGTCAGCGCATATTTCGGCACCTGATCGACATCGCCATCGAAGAAGCGTGAGTTGGCCACGCGCGTGTCATGCGTCAGGGTTTTGATGCGGGTACGTGAAGCCAGAGATGAAGCAGGTTCGTTAAAAGCAATGTGACCGTCGTTGCCGACACCGCCCATAAACAAATTAATTTTACCGTAGGAACGGATCTTCTCTTCATACTGGCGACATTCTGCGTCAATATCTGGTGCATTGCCATTCAGAAGGTTGATGTTTTCCGGTTTAATATCAACGTGATCGAAAAAGTTGCGGTACATGAAGCTGTGATAGCTTTCCGGGTGCTCTTTTGGCAGGCCGACATATTCGTCCATGTTAAAGGTCACCACATTTTTAAAGCTAACCTGGCCTGCTTTATGCATATCGATTAAATGCTTGTACGCTTCCAGTGGGGTCCCACCGGTTGGCAGACCGAGGACGAAAGGACGGTCCGCGGTCGGGTTGAAAGCGTTAATGCGATTGACGATATGGCGCGCGGCCCATTTTCCAACCTGGGTCGGGGTAGCTAAAGGAATCAGTCTCATGTTTCACCTCATAGTAACAAGCAGTTTTAAGGGAGTCAGACGGTGTCCGGGGATCAGTTAGGCTTAAGCGTAACGCGCCCTGTCCGGTATCGGCGAGGAATAAATCCGTCTTGATAATTCGGATCATAAAATAAGTTTGAGGTGATAGCCAGCCTGACAGCTATTTTTGTCTGTGATTAGGTGATAAAAGTCACAAACAGAGCGAATTAATTTGCGAAGCGAATTAATTTCTTTTTACACTCCGTACCGTGGTTAAACTGTCTTACAGAACCAACTAGCCGTGATAAAAACAGAAAACGGCTATTTGCGCTTAGCGGATCTCAAAGGGGGAAATGTGAATATACTCGGGTTCTTTCAAAGGTTAGGGCGGTCGTTACAGCTGCCAATCGCTGTACTGCCGGTCGCAGCGTTGATGCTACGCTTCGGTCAGCCAGATTTACTCAATATGCCGTTCATCGCTCAAGGTGGCGGCGCGATATTTGACAACCTCGCACTGATCTTCGCCATCGGTGTTGCGTCAACCTGGTCGAAAGACAATGCCGGTGCTGCGGCTCTGGCGGGTGCGGTAGGTTACTTTATCCTGACCAAATCAATGGTCACCATCAACCCAGCGATCAATATGGGCGTGTTGGCCGGTATCATCACCGGGCTGGTTGCCGGTGCAACCTACAACCGTTGGTCCGATATCAAACTGCCTGACTTCCTGAGTTTCTTCGGTGGCCGACGCTTTGTCCCGATCGCGACCGGCTTCTTCTGTCTGATTCTGGCCGCAGTGTTTGGCTACATCTGGCCACCGGTTCAGGCCGCAATCCACGCCGGTGGTGAATGGATTGTGTCTGAAGGGGCGTTTGGTGCTGGCGTATTCGGCTTCGTTAACCGTCTGCTGATCCCAACCGGCCTGCATCAGGTGCTGAATACCATCGCCTGGTTCCAGATTGGTGAGTTCCATAATGCAGCAGGCGCGGTATTCCACGGTGATATCAACCGCTTCTACGCCGGTGATGGCACCGCTGGCATGTTTATGTCTGGCTTCTTCCCAATCATGATGTTTGGTCTGCCTGGCGCCGCGTTAGCGATGTACCTGGCTGCACCGAAAGAGCGTCGTCCAATGGTGGGTGGCATGCTGCTGTCGGTGGCGATTACCGCCTTCCTGACCGGTGTGACCGAGCCGCTGGAATTCCTGTTCATGTTCCTGGCGCCGATGCTGTATCTGATCCATGCGCTGTTAACCGGTATCAGCCTGTATATTGCGACCGCACTGGGTATCCATGCCGGCTTCTCCTTCTCAGCGGGTGCGATTGACTACGCGTTAATGTACAACCTGCCGGCGGCCAGCAAAAACGTCTGGATGCTGTTGGTGATGGGCGTGGTGGCATTTGGTATCTACTTTGTGCTGTTCACCGCGGTGATCCGCATGTTCAACCTGAAAACCCCGGGTCGTGAAGATGCCAGCGCGGACGTGGTCGACAGTGAAGCCAACAGCAATACCGAAGAAGGGCTGAACCAGCTTTCCCAGCAGTATATTGCCGCGATTGGCGGTTCCGATAACCTGCAAATCATTGATGCCTGTATTACCCGTCTGCGTCTGTCGGTGAAAGATGCTGGCCTGGTCAACGATGCCGCCTGTAAGCGCCTGGGGGCTTCCGGTATTGTTAAGCTGAACAAACAAACCGTTCAGGTTATTGTTGGTGCGAAAGCTGAATCCATCGCGGAAGTGATGAAGAAACTGATTGCTAAAGGCCCGATTGCGGCCTGGTCTTCCACCACTGCACCTGCACCTCAGGCGGTGAAAGTGGCGCCTCAGGCAGTACCTAACGCCCCTAAAGGCATCATTGCTACGCTGGTTGCGCCGGTAAGCGGTGAGGTTGTGGCGTTGGAACAGGTTCCGGATGAAGCCTTCGCCAGCAAAGCGGTCGGTGATGGCCTGGCGATCAGGCCAACCAGCAGCACGGTGTTGTCTCCTGCTGCCGGTACCGTGGTGAAAATCTTCAACACCAACCATGCCTTCTGTCTGGAAACAGAGAACGGCGCTGAGATTGTGGTGCATATGGGGCTGGATACCGTGGGACTGGAAGGCAAAGGCTTTACCCGTCTGGTGGAAGAAGGTGCTCAGGTGACTGCAGGTCAGCCGGTACTCGAGATGGATCTGGCCTTCCTTAATGCCAATGCCCGCTCGATGATCAGCCCGGTGGTGGTCAGCAATATCGATGACTACAGCGGCATCACGCTGGTAGCCGGTCAAACCGTCGTGGCAGGTGAAAGTCGCCTGTTCGACATTAACGGCTAAACGCTGATTGCGTTACAATGAACGGGCGGGAAGCAATTCCCGCCCTTTTTTTATCGTTATCCCGCAACAAACGGTTGTTTCCCTTCCCGGCTTTGTGGATCATACTCCGTTATTTCACGCACTTCTTATGCTAAGCATTACTGAGGAAATTAAGATGAGTGAGGCTGAAGCCCGCCCAACTAACTTTATTCGTCAGATCATCGACGAAGATCTGGCGACCGGTAAGCATGCCAGCGTGCATACCCGCTTCCCGCCGGAACCGAATGGTTATCTGCACATTGGCCATGCCAAGTCTATCTGCCTTAACTTTGGTATTGCGCAAGATTATCAAGGCCAGTGCAACCTGCGTTTTGATGACACCAACCCGGTCAAAGAAGACCTGGAATTTGTTGAGTCGATCAAACAAGACGTGCAGTGGTTGGGCTTCGAGTGGACGGGCAACGTTCGCTACTCCTCTGACTATTTCGACCAGCTGCATAACTACGCCGTTGAGTTGATCAACAAAGGCCTGGCCTATGTTGACGAACTGAGCCCGGAACAGATCCGTGAATATCGCGGAACCCTGACCGCGCCTGGCAAAAATAGCCCGTACCGCGATCGCACGGTTGAAGAGAACCTGGCGCTGTTTGCAAAAATGCGCAACGGTGAGTTTGCCGAAGGGACTGCCTGCCTGCGTGCAAAAATCGATATGGCTTCCAGCTTTATCGTGATGCGCGATCCGGTGCTGTACCGCATTAAGTTTGCCGAGCATCATCAGACCGGTAACAAGTGGTGCATCTATCCCATGTATGACTTCACCCACTGCATTTCCGATGCGCTGGAAGGGATCACACATTCACTCTGCACGCTGGAGTTCCAGGATAACCGCCGCCTGTATGACTGGGTGCTGGATAACATCACTATCCCAATGCATCCACGCCAGTACGAGTTCTCTCGCCTGAATCTGGAATACGCCATTATGTCCAAGCGTAATCTGAATCGTCTGGTGACTGACAAGATTGTAGAAGGCTGGGATGACCCGCGCATGCTGACCGTTTCCGGTCTGCGCCGCCGTGGATATACCGCCGGTTCAATCCGCGAGTTCTGCCGCCGTATCGGCGTGACCAAACAGGACAACATCGTGGAAATGGCTTCGCTGGAATCCTGTATCCGGGACGATCTTAACGAGAACGCGCCGCGTGCGATGGCGGTGCTGGATCCGGTTAAGCTGGTGATTGAAAACCTGCCGGCGAATCACGAAGAGATCATCACCATGCCTAATCATCCGAATAAACCGGAGATGGGTACGCGTGACGTTCCGTTCAGCCGCGAGATCTATATCGATCGTGCTGACTTCCGTGAAGAAGCGAACAAGCAGTATAAGCGTCTGGTGCTGGGCAAAGAAGTTCGCCTGCGCAACGCCTACGTGATCAAAGCTGAACGCATCGCGAAGGATGAAGAGGGCAATATTACCTGCCTGTTCTGTACCTGCGATACCGAGACCTTAAGCAAAGATCCGGCTGATGGCCGTAAAGTGAAAGGCGTGATCCATTGGGTATCTGCAGAACATGCACTGCCTGCGGAATTCCGTCTGTATGACCGTCTGTTCAGCGTGCCAAATCCGGGCGCGGCAGAAGACTTTATGACCACGATCAACCCAGAGTCTTTGCTGATCCGTCAGGGATTTGTCGAACCTGGATTGCAGAAGGCAGAAGCCAACAGCCCGTATCAGTTCGAACGTGAAGGCTACTTCTGTGCTGACAGCCGTTATTCCAGTGCCAACAATCTGGTGTTCAACCGCACCGTTGGCCTGCGCGATACCTGGGCAAAAGCGGGCGAGTAACGCTCTCTGATTGCCAGACTGAAACGCAGCCTTCGGGCTGCGTTTTTTTTTATGAACGACACCGGGCGCCATTCAATATCTAAGAATTTTATTAAACAAGACCGCCAGCCAGTCCTTAATACGCTAAGGAGATGTTGTCTTTCTGTAATTAGAATATATCCGCGAGATGATATTTAAGATTAATATTAATTGAGTAAGCGCGAATTAAATTAGCGGGCTATTTATATTCTTTCATTAATAACGGCCGTTTTGTGCCGCCGCTCATACTTTCTTCTTTCACTTTTAAATAGTTATTGATAATTCGCGTCGCGAAAAATATCATCGACTTTGAGTTTCGTCGGTTAGAGGATGCTTATAACCAATTGATATCATGGCTCAGAATGGGCCTTACTCTTATGGAAGAGGGGTTATCTATGTCTGCTTTTATCTCATCACGTCCCGTGATGGCGGGCGCAGTCGCCTGCTGTACGCTGTTATCGGTTCCGCTTTTTATTCCTGATGCTACTGCCGCCGGATTTATTGATGATGCCTCATTAACGGGCGGCGTTTATTACTGGCAACGCCACCGGGAAAGAAAGGATCTCAATCCTGATAGCGATAAGTTTGGCCAGTATCAGCAAAATCTCCACCATTCTACTTTTAACAGTAATCTGGATTTTTCATCGGGTTATGTTGCCGACATTATTGGACTGGATTTAGCGGTATTTGGCGCGCTGGAAATGTCAGATAAAGGCCCGGCAGCGCCAAATGAAATTGGCTTCAGCGATGCCAATACGCGCTGGGATGAAAAATGGAGCGGGGATAAAAATGGCGCCAGCCTTTATAAGGCGGCATTAAAACTAAAGCTTAACGATTACTGGCTGCGGGCCGGTTATTTGCAGCCGCAGGGACAGACGCTGCTGGCGCCAAACTGGAGTTTTTTACCGGGCACCTATCGCGGAGCCGAGCTTGGCAGCCAGGTTGATTTTGCTGATGCAGGGGCGCTATCACTTTCCTATATGTGGAGCGATGAGTATAAGGCACCCTGGTATCGCAACACCTATCACTTCCGCAAGGCTGATGGCAAAACGGGCATCCCGTATCTGCATTCGATAGGGGCAAAATACGACTTCAAAAATGACCTGCTGTTGGAAGGCGCTTTCGGTCAGGCGGCCGGTTATATGGACCAGTACTTCACCAAACTCTCTTACACCTTTGCGCTGGCTGAAAATCCGCTTACCACCAGCTGGCAATTCTATGGTGCCCGGGACAAAGAGCGCGGTGGCGCAGCCAACAGTAATGATGTCTATGACGGCCTGGCCTGGCTGCAGGCGCTGACCTTCGGTTATCGCGCGGGGCCTTTCGATCTGCGTCTTGAAGGCACCTGGGTCAAGGCCGAGGGAAATCAGGGCTTCTTCCTGCAACGCATGACGCCGGGTTATGCCACCTCAAACGGTCGGCTGGATGTCTGGTGGGATTCCCGTTCCGACTTTAACGCCAACGGCGAGAAAGCCCTGTTTGCCGGCGTGTTGTATGAGCTGAAAGGCTGGGGCCTGCCGGGCCTATCGGTCGGCACCTCCTATGCTTACGGCTGGGATGCCAAACCCAACAGCAAACCGATCTATAACCAAAATACCCGTCTGAAAGAATCTGCCTGGAATCTAGACCTGCTTTACAAAGTGCAGGAGGGCTGGGCGAAAGACACCTTATTCAAGCTGCACTTCACCCGATTCAATAACCATTCCACCCTTCCCAGCTGGGGCGGCGGCTACGGCAATATCTTCCAGGATGAGAAGGATCTGAAGTTTATCGTCACTGCACCCTTCACAATTTTATGACGTGTGTCTTGCAACGAAATGAAGAAAAACGACTTACCTACGGACAAGGAATAAAGGATGAAAAAGTTCAGAGCCAGTCTGATATCGGTTGCGCTGATATCTGCGTTAGCCAGTGGTGGAGCAGCCGCCAACCAGCAGTTAGTCGATCAAATCAGCCAGTTTGGCGTGAAGTACAAAGTGACGGACAATCTTGCCGCCCAGCATGGCGTGGATTGCGCCGGACTGGGCGCTGACTGGGCCTCCTGTAACCGCGCAACCATCAGCTTCACCAATCCGGGCCCCGCCATCGACAGCAACGACTGGGCAATTTATATGTCTAACGTGCATGAAACGTTGAAGGTCGAAAGCGATCAGTTTCGCATGGTGCATATTGTCGGGGATTTAACCCGCCTGGAGCCGACAGACAAATTCAAAGGCATTGCGGCGGGCGAAACCATCGAGATCCCGATCGTGAATGAATACTGGCAGCTGTTTATTACCGATGTGATGCCGCGTTGGTATGCGACCTCTGGCGATGCCACGCCGAAAATCCTCGTCAGCACGGATACCGAGGAACTGACCGATTTTGTGGAGCCTTTTGGCGCTCAGTGGAAGCGCATCGCAGATGATAAGAACCTGTTGATGGATGCCCAGGGCCGCTTTACTAAAAACAGCGATGTCGCCCCGATGGCCGCGTCCACTTTACGTGGGCAAATCCTTCCCACCCCGTTGAAGGTTTCGGTGTTCTCTGATGACGCGGATCTCTCTACTGGGGTGACGCTGGAACTGGCAAGCCTGTCGGCAGAGAAAGCCGAAGCCATACAGCAGCGTTTTGCGCTGATGGGAATCAAAGCGCAGCCCAATGGATACCCGATTACCACCCGGGTGAGCCAAAAAGCGTTCGATAAAAAGCTGGCCGTTCCGGGGGGATACACGCTGAATATTGGCAAGGACAAGGCTGAAGTGGTGGGTTATGACCAGAGCGGCGTGTTCTATGGTTTACAGTCGATCCTGTCGCTGATCCCGGCCGATGGCAGCCTGAACGTGGCGACGTTAAAGGCCAGCGATGCGCCGCGTTTCCAATACCGTGCGGTGTTCCTTGATGTGGCGCGCAACTTCCACAGCAAAGAGGTGGTACTGCGCTTGCTGGACCAGATGGCGGCGTGGAAACTCAACGTTTTCCATTTCCATCTGACCGACGATGAAGGCTGGCGTATTGAAATTCCAGGCCTGCCGGAGTTAACGGAGATTGGCAGCAAGCGTTGTCACGATCCCGAAGAGAAGCGCTGTTTGCTGCCACAGTTAGGATCGGGACCAAACAGTGATAACAGTGGCAGCGGTCATTTCAGCCGTCAGCAGTATATCGATATTGTGAAGTATGCTGATGCGCGCGGTATTCAGGTCATCCCGGAAATCGATATGCCGGCCCACGCCCGGGCAGCGGTAATCTCGATGGAAGCGCGTTACGATCGCTTGTTCAATGCCGGTAAGGAAAAAGAAGCCAATGAATTCCGCCTGCTCGATCCCAGCGACAATTCCAACACCACCTCCGTGCAGCTTTACGATCGCACCAGCTATCTCAATCCGTGCCTGAGCTCCTCGTTACGCTTTACCGACAAGGTGATAGGTGAAATCCAGGCGATGCATAAAGCTGCCGGACAGCCGCTGAAGACCTGGCATTTCGGCGGAGATGAAGCCAAAAACATTCGCTTAGGATCCGGCTATTCGGATAAGAACACACCCGTTGAAGGCACCGGTTTACTGGACTTAAGCCAGCAAGATAAGCCGTGGGCAAAATCCCAGGTCTGCCAGACGATGATTGAAGAAGGAAAGATTGAAGACCTGGATCATCTGCCGAGCGACTTTGCCCTTAACGTCAGCAAGCAGGTTAAGGCACACGGTATCGGCAAAATGCAGGCCTGGCAGGATGGTATTAAAGACGCTAAAAATGCCAAAGCCTTCGCAACGGACAGGGTTGCGGTCAACTTCTGGGATACGCTGTTTTGGGGCGGTTTTGATTCTGCCAATGACTGGGCAGGCAAAGGTTATGAAGTGATCGTCTCCAATCCGGATTACCTGTATCTCGATTTTCCTGCCGAGGTGAATCCGCTGGAGCGGGGATACTACTGGGGAACGCGCTTTACCGATGAACGGAAAATTTTCCACTTCGCGCCGGATAACTTGCCACAAAACGCCGAGACTTCCGTCGATCGCGACGGCAAACCTTTCACGGCTAAATCTGACAAGCCCTGGCCTGGCGCTCACGGCATCTCCGCTCAACTGTGGAGTGAAACCACCCGTACCGACGCGCAGGTGGAGTACAAGCTTTTCCCGCGCATTTTGTCCGTGGCGGAACGCGCCTGGCACCGCGCAGCCTGGGAGCAGGATTATAAAGCCGGCAAAGAGTATACCGGCGGCAAAACCCGCCTGGTAGACCAGCAGGCTCAGCTGAAGGACTGGCAGCGGTTTGCCAACCTTCTGGGGCAACGTGAATTGGCAAAACTGGATAAAGCCGGCATTGCTTATCGCTTGCCGGTGCCCGGTGGGGTGGTGCAGGACGGTAAGCTGGTGGTCAATACCGAGCTACCGGGCTTAACCGTTGAGTACAGCCTGGACGAGGGGACAACCTGGCAGCAGTGGCAGGCGGATCAACCGCCGGCGGTGGCCGGTAAGGTATTGCTGCGTACGCGCAGTCCTGATGGTCTGCGCGTCAGCCGGACGGAAGCGCTGTAACGGGGCGACAGGCAAAAAAAAACCGGTGAAGGATCACCGGTTTTTTGCTGTTAGTGTAGATTACTTGTCGTGCAGCGTCTCATCTTCACGGCAGTCACCGGTTGAGCAGTGACCGTAAAGGTACAGGCTGTGGTTACTGAGTTTGATGCCGTGGCGCGTGGCGATATCACGCTGGCGAGCTTCGATGTTTTCATCACGGAACTCGATCACCTTGCCACAATCCAGGCAAATCAGATGATCGTGGTGATGCTGCTGAGTCAGTTCGAAAACGGATTTACCACCTTCGAAATTATGACGGGTAACGATCCCGGCATCATCAAATTGGTTAAGAACGCGGTAAACCGTCGCCAGACCAATCTCTTCGCCCATGTCAATCAGACGCTTGTACAAGTCTTCCGCACTGACGTGATGGCCCTCAGGTTCCTGAAGTACTTCCAGAATTTTAAGTCGTGGAAGCGTGACTTTCAGGCCGGCCTTCTTTAATGCGGTGTTATTGTCAGTCATGCGGATATTGTCCTGTTACTTTGCTAGTCACTTTGTGGCTGAAAAGCCCTGAACATCGGTCGTCGCGAAAAGCCAAACGTCTCATTATAGAACTGATATTTCGAAATGAACACCACTGGCGATGCATCTCAATCAAGGGAGGTAAGGAGAAGAGTCGTTACGTCCGTGAGAGCAAGCGGTTGGGCTGACATTTCGCTCTGCCTCATCATAGTCGCTATTAGAGCGAAAGGCGCTGAGAAAGCGGGTGACCGATGGCGATATTTTACAGATTTGCAGATGAAAGTTACAAAAATGTGTCTATTACTTCTATAGGAAAAACCACTGGCCTGATGTGAGATACCTCCCAATCAGGCCGGTCTGATTACGCTTCCAGGATTTCTTTCAGCTGGAGCTCGTCATAAATCTGTTTGACCCACTGCTCGGTGCGCTCACTGGTGAGTTCTGGCTGACGATCTTCGTCAATAGCCAGACCGAGGAAGTGCTTATCATCCGCCAGCCCTTTCGAGGCTTCAAAATGGTAGCCTTCAGTTGGCCAGTGACCGACGATCACCGCGCCTTTAGGCTCGATAATGTCGCGGATGGTGCCCATCGCGTCACAGAAGTACTCAGCGTAATCTTCCTGATCGCCACAACCGAACAGCGCAACGAGCTTGCCGTTGAAATCAATTTCTTCCAACGTCGGGAAGAAATCATCCCAGTCGCACTGCGCTTCGCCGTAGTACCAGGTTGGGATACCGAGCAGCAGAATATCAAAGGCTTCAAGGTCTTCTTTGCTGCTTTTAGCGATATCATGAACTTCAGCCACCTCTTTACCGAGCTGCTTCTGGATCACTTTTGCAATGTTTTCTGTATTGCCCGTATCGCTGCCAAAGAAAATGCCTACGATTGCCATGACTTACTAACCTCTTGAAACGTATTGATAGGGTAAAGGCTGCTTATTACAGATACCGGCAATGATAGCAGACAGCTACAGGGGGATAAATGAGTAATCCGCCTGCTTTTGTCGCTTTGTGCTTCACCGGGGGGTGCTGAAAGCGCCTGTTCAGCGGTCCTGATCGGCCAACTGCGCCATGACCATTTCTTCAATCAGCTCGCTGCGGCTCATATTACGCTGCTCGGCAAGCTGGTTCAGAGCATCAACCGCGTCACTGTTCATTTTCAGTTCAACGCGCTTCAGCCCGCGCACTTTATCGCGCTTAAGCTGGTTGCGTTTGTTGATACGCAGCTGCTCATCACGCGTCAGCGGATTGGTTTTTGGTCGTCCCGGGCGACGGTCATCTGCGAACAGATCGATCGTGGTGCGGTCCGTGTTTTCTTTTGCCATAGAATCGTGATACTGAAAGGCTGGAGTTCTGATGGTTCAGGCCTGATGTCGGCTGAAATTCGTGCAGCGACAAATTTTTAGCGCGCCATCATACCCCAGCGAAAGTCATGACGACAATGATTTAGCCATCTCAGGATATAATTGTTTTTACAGCGCAAAAAAACGGCGTATTGCGCGCAAAACAGCATCAGGTTTCTCGGCATGGACCCAGTGACCGGCACCGTTGACCACATGCGCACGGGCTTTGGGGAACTGCGCCAGCAGGGCGTCACGATATTCATCGGCCAGGTAGGGCGAACGTTCGCCGCGAATAAACAGCGCGGGATGCTCCCAGGCCGGAACCGGCTGCCAGCCAATAATCCGATCGTAGCACTGCCACAGCACCGGCACGTTAAACCGCCATTCCCCTTGCTGGAAGGATTTCAGCAGAAACTGAATCACGCCTTCTTCTTCTATCGTTTCACGCATCAGCGCTGCGGCATCGCTGCGTTGCGTAATGCCCGCTGCGGTGACCGCCTTCAGCGCCGCAAAAATCGTATCGTGATGGCGAGTCGGATAAGCGACCGGTGCCATATCGATAACCACCAGCTGCTCGATGCGTTCTGGCGCCAGCGCGGTTAACGCCATCGCCACTTTTCCGCCCATCGAATGTCCGATGACCGCGAACCGGTCAATCCCTTCGTCATCTAGCGTTTCCAGTACATCGCGGGCCATCGCCTGATAATCCATCTGGTCATCGCGAGGCGATAAACCGTGGTTTCTCAGGTCGATCTGCACCAGCTGGCGATCGTCCTTTAACCCTCGCGCCAACACGGACAAATTATCAAGGCTGCCAAAAAGGCCGTGGATTAACACCACGGGAACCTCAGGGCGGGCGGATTGTTCAGATAGCAAGCGGGTATTCAATTCCATAACAAAGTTCTTACTGTTGAAACGAGGGGTTAGGGTATCATAGATTCACTTTTTCCTGCCGTGACGGCCAGAAAGCGCCCGCCAATCTTTTTGCGGCATATTCTGACTTTTACTGGTATCAGGGGCTGGCGCTACACCCCGGCAGGATTTAACTTTATAATCCTCGTGTTAGAGCTGGAACGATCCTGTGCGGCTTGTTCAGGCAGCGTACAGACCGGCTCTTATCAGCAATAAATTGTACTGGATCAAGATGAAAACTATTGAAGTCGACGAAGAGCTCTACCGTTATATCGCCAGTCACACTCAGCATATTGGTGAAAGCGCCTCTGACATTTTGCGTCGTATGCTTAAATTTACGGCCGGGCAAAAAGCGCCTGCTACCGCAGCGGTAACGGCATCTACTGCCGTGAGCGTCGCCAAAGACGCGGCGCCAGTGAAGGTGGAATCCCGCCCTCAGGACCGCGTTCGCGCGGTGCGTGAGCTGCTGCTGTCTGACGAATATGCTGAGCAGAAGAAAGCGGTTAACCGTTTTATGCTCATCTTGTCGACTTTATATAATCAGGATCCCAAAGCTTTTGCCGCCGCGACCGAGTCACTGCTTGGCCGCACGCGCGTTTACTTTGCAGGCAATCAGCAGACCCTGGTACAGAATGGCACCCATACCAAGCCGCAACATATTCCCGGCACGCCGTATTGGGTGATCACCAACACCAACACAGGTCGCAAACGCAGCATGGTGGAACACATCATGCAGTCAATGCAGTTCCCTGCGGAACTCGCTGACAAGGTTTGCGGCACCCTCTAACTGATAAAGAAGCGTCAGGGAGAATCGCCAATGGCCAATCACCCCCGTGCAGGGCAACCCGCCCAGCAGAGTGATTTGATTAACGTTGCACAATTAACGTCACAGTATTATGTCCTGCAGCCCGATCTGAGCAACCCGGAACATGCGGTTAAATTCGGGACTTCTGGCCATCGCGGCAGTGCAGGGCGTCAGAGCTTTAACGAGACGCACATTCTGGCTATTGCTCAGGCGATTGCAGAAGAACGCAAAAAGAACGGCATTACCGGTCCTTGCTTCGTCGGCAAAGATACCCATGCGCTCTCCGAACCTGCGATCATTTCCGTACTGGAAGTGCTGGCCGCGAACGGTGTCGATGTGATTGTGCAGCTGGACAATGGCTATACGCCAACGCCTGCGATCTCCAATGCTATTCTGGAGCACAACAAAGCCGGTGGCCTTCAGGCCGATGGCATTGTGATCACGCCTTCGCACAACCCACCGGAAGATGGCGGCATTAAATACAACCCGCCAAACGGTGGCCCGGCTGACACTAACGTCACCAAAGTGGTTGAAGACCGTGCCAATGCTCTGATTAAAGATGGCCTGAAAGGCGTTAAGCGCATCGCGCTGGACAAAGCCTGGGAAAGCGGCCATCTTCAGGAAAAAGACCTGATCCAGCCTTACATTGAAGGCCTGGCGCAGATCGTTAACATTCCTGCTATTCAGAAAGCGGGCCTGAAAATTGGTGTCGATCCGTTAGGCGGTTCAGGGATTGCTTACTGGCAGCGTATTGCCGAGTTCTACAACCTTGATCTGACCATCGTGAACGATTCGGTCGATCAGACCTTCCGCTTTATGCACCTCGATAAAGATGGCGTGATCCGCATGGATTGCTCGTCTGAGAGCGCGATGGCGGGTCTGCTGGCGCTGCGTGATAAATTCGATCTGGCCTTTGCCAACGATCCGGATTATGACCGCCACGGTATCGTCACGCCTGCTGGCCTGATGAACCCGAACCACTACCTGGCCGTTGCAATCAACTACCTGTTCCAGAACCGTCCGCAGTGGGGCAAAGATGTCGCCGTCGGCAAAACGCTGGTTTCCAGCGCGATGATCGACCGCGTGGTTAACGACATTGGTCGCAAGCTGGTGGAAGTGCCGGTTGGCTTTAAATGGTTTGTTGACGGCCTGTACGATGGCAGCTTTGGTTTCGGCGGCGAAGAGAGTGCGGGTGCTTCCTTCCTGCGCTTTGACGGCACGCCGTGGTCTACCGACAAAGACGGCATCATCATGTGCCTGCTGGCGGCAGAAATCACTGCGGTAACCGGCAAGAATCCACAGCAGCATTATGACGAACTGGCCGCGCGCTTCGGCGCCCCGAGCTACAACCGTCTGCAGGCTTCTGCGACTTCTGCACAAAAAGCGGCGCTGTCTAAACTGTCACCAGAAATGGTCAGTGCCGATACGCTGGCGGGCGATCCGATCACTGCACGCCTGACGGCAGCGCCGGGTAACGGTGCTTCTATCGGCGGTCTGAAAGTGATGACCGAGAACGGCTGGTTTGCAGCGCGTCCTTCGGGCACTGAAGATGCATACAAAATCTACTGCGAGAGCTTCCTCGGTGCTGAGCACCGTGAGCAGATCGAGAAAGAAGCGGTTGAGATTGTTAGCGAAGTGCTGAAAAACGCCTAATCGCGAAGCTTCAGAAAAACCAAAAGGCGCTGATATAGCGCCTTTTTTATTGCCTGCGCCGCAGCCATTCACGGCATAAAGCGGTAGCCGACACCGGTTTCGGTGATCAAATGGCGAGGTTGCGCCGGATCGTTTTCCAGCTTCTGCCGCAGATGTCCCATATAGATGCGCAGATAATGGCTGTGCTCGACGGCATTGGGTCCCCAAACCTGGTTAAGCAGTTGACGTTGCGTCATGACTTTTCCGGCGTGATTCAACAGGCTGACCAGCAGACGAAACTCAATGGGCGTCAGATGCAGATCCGCACCGCCTTTGGTGACGCGTCGCCCGGCAATATCCACGCAGACGTCGCTAAAGGTGATTTCACTGGCTTGCGTCCCGTTGCCGGATTTATCCCGGTGCCGAAGCGCAACACGCACTCTTGCCAGTAACTCCCCAATACCAAAAGGCTTGGTGAGAAAGTCATCGGCGCCGGCATCCAGCGCCGCAATCTTATCCTGTTCGTCACTGCGTGCAGAGAGCACGATGACCGGCACTGCACTCCACTGGCGGACTTCGCGGATAAACTGATTACCATCGCCGTCAGGCAAACCCAGATCGAGGATCACTAAATCGGGTTTACGGGTTGCCGCTTCAATCAGCCCGCGTTGCAGGGTGTCGGCGTCGTACACCCGCAGGGATTCACCCTCCAGCGCAATACGCAGAAAACGGCGGATCTCTTTTTCATCTTCAACGATCAGAACGGTTGTCACCGGGTTTCCTTCCTGTTATCGGGCAGCGGCGCCGCATTAGGGCGGCCCAATTTATCAAATATCCTTCCGCTTTGCTGCAAACCTTCTCGGCCGTGCAACAGGCGACCGAAGACGGTAAGGGATAATCTGGCAGTGGATGTCATTCGATTGTTAATTAATAACGGTAAAGTTAACATTTATGTAACTTGATTACGGTTCGGTGAAAATATCAGCGGTTTTTTTCGCTTTTAGTGGTCGGATGAGTAGTAAAATTACACAGAAGGCGCTATTATTTTGCGCAGATTACATTCGTTTCATTGGGCTAACGGGAGGACATATGGGTCTTTATCAGCACTACTCTTTACACCGCATTGTCCTGCGTCGCATTGCGGTGATCGTCGCAGGCACTTTGGCTTTACCGGTTATGCTTTTCCGCCAGGATCGTGCCAGGTTTTACAGTTATCTGCACCGCGTCTGGTCCAAGACCAGCAGCCAGCCGGTCTGGCTGGCCCAGTCTGAAGCCGCAGGTTGCGACTTCTACTGATCTCTCCCGCTCCGGCGGGATTTTTTTTGCCCGTTATTCAACCTTCACGCGATCATTGCGCGGCTTTCAGCTACACTTAAACCTCTACAAGATTCTGGAGGTTGTACAACTATGAGCGAAAAAATTCCCGTCGGCATCAGCGCCTGTTTGCTCGGTGACAACGTCCGTTTTGATGGCGGTCATAAGCGCTGCGCTTTCGCCACCGAAGATCTCGCCCCGTTTATCCGTTATGAACCGGCCTGCCCGGAAATGGCGATCGGATTGCCGACGCCACGACCTGCGCTGCGTTTAACCGAAAATGGTGACGATCTGCCCGCGCTCTGCTTCAGTAATGGCAAAGGCGATCCGGTCACCGAGGCCATGCAGTCTTACGCAGAAAAACGCGTTTCAGCCCTGCATCATCTGTGTGGCTACATTGTCTGTGCTAAATCGCCCAGCTGCGGCATGGAACGCGTGCGGGTCTATCAGGCCGATAACAACAATAACCGCAAAGAAGGGGTAGGGGTCTTTACTCGCGAGCTGATGGCGCAAATGCCGTGGCTGCCGGTTGAAGAAGATGGTCGCCTGCACGATCCCGTACTGCGGGAAAACTTTGTTGAACGCGTGTATACGCTGCATGAATTTAATGAGCTGTGGCGCAGCGGGCTGACGCGCGGCAAATTAATGGCCTTTCACAGCCGTTATAAGCTCTCTTTGCTGGCGCATTCCCAGCCGGAATACCGCGAAATGGGGCGTTTTGTTGCGGCGATGGCCAACTGGTCGTCACTGGAAGAGTATGCCTTTGAGTATCGCCAGCGTCTGATGGACTTGCTGAAGAATCAGGCCACCCGGGGAAATCACACCAACGTGCTGATGCACGTTCAGGGTTATTTCCGTCCTCAGCTGACCTCAAAACAGCGCCAGGAGCTGACCTCGCTGATTGAACACTATCGTCAGGGGATGCAGCCGTTGCTGGCACCGATCACCCTGTTAAAGCATTACATGGCGGAGTACCCCGATGCGTATCTGGCGCAGCAGCGCTATTTTGAACCCTATCCGGAAGCGCTACGCCTGCGCTATGGACATTAGTTTTTCTCAGGGAGTATTATGGCAACCCATTTGATCTGGCTGCGCAACGATCTGCGCGTCCATGATAATTACGCTTTGCATGCAGCCTGCCGCGATGCCGATGCCACCGTGCTGGCACTGTTTATAGCCACGCCAGCGCAGTGGAAAAGTCATTCGATGGCGCCGAAACAGGCGGCCTTTATCTACCAGAACCTGCTGGATGTTCAACACTCGCTGGCTGAGAAGGGCATCGCATTGCACACATTGCAGTGTGATGATTTTGCCGCTTCCGTCGAGGCGTTAAGTGATTTCTGCCAGCAGCATCACGTCGACCGGCTGTTCTACAACTATCAGTATGAAGTTAACGAACGCGAGCGCGATGCGGCGGCGGAGCGCAGGCTGTTTGATCTCGATATCATTTCTCAGGGATTCGACGACAGCCTGTTGCTGCCACCGGGCAGCGTACTGACCGGTAACCGTGAGATGTATAAAGTCTTTACGCCGTTCAGCCGGGCGTTTGTTAAACGCCTGCACGAAGGATTGCCCGAGTGCGTGCCGGCACCCAAACCGCGTCAGGGCGCGCCGTTAAGCAAAACGCCAGAGATAAAGCCCTTCGATTATCCGACTGAAGCGTTCGACAGCGAGCTGTTTGCCGCCGGAGAGAAAGCCGCCTTGCATCAGTTACGGCATTTCTGCCAGCAGCCGGTCACTGATTACCCCGACACCCGCAATATTCCGGCGGTTGATGGCACCAGCCGGCTTTCTGTCTATCTGGCCACCGGCGTGCTTTCGCCACGTCAGTGTCTGCACCGGCTGCTGGCCGAGCATCCCCGCGGTCTGGACGACGGAAACGTTTTTGTCTGGCTGAATGAGCTGATCTGGCGTGAGTTTTACCGTCATCTGCTGGTGGCCTGGCCGAAGCTCTGTCGGTATAAACCGTTTATCGCTTGGACCGACAACGTGAAGTGGCAGCCGGCCGATAAGCAGCTGGAAGCGTGGCAGCAGGGTAAAACCGGCTACCCGATTGTTGATGCGGCGATGCGACAGATGAATCAGTTGGGCTGGATGCACAACCGTCTGCGGATGATCGTCGCCAGCTTTCTGGTCAAAGACCTGCTGATCGACTGGCGGGAAGGGGAGCGCTACTTTATGTCACAGCTGATTGATGGCGATCTGGCGGCCAACAATGGCGGCTGGCAGTGGGCGGCGTCCAGTGGCAACGATGCCGCACCCTATTTCCGCATCTTCAATCCCACCACTCAGGGCGAGCGCTTTGATAAAGACGGTGAGTTTATCCGCAAGTGGCTGCCGGAGTTAAAGGACGTGCCGGTTAAGCATATTCATCAACCGCATATCTGGGCCGACAATATGGGCGTTGCGCTGGATTACCCTCAGCCGGTTGTCGATCACAAGGAAGCGCGGAAGCGCACGCTTGAGGCGTTTGAAGTGGCGCGTAAACAGAGTTAATCCTTAAGGCGACAGAATTTTTCACTGGACGCTTTACGTAATTGCCAGCAAAAAAAAGAGATCGCCAGGCGATCTCTTTTTTATTTCTTAGCAGGAACGGGAGTTACAGCGTGCCGGTACCACCATCCGAGCACCAGACCTGACCAGAGGTATAGCTGCTTTCGGTCGAGGCGAGGGTGACATACAGCGGAGCAATTTCAGCTGGCTGTCCCGGGCGACCCAGTGGGGAATCCTGACCAAACTGCTGCACTTTTTCCTGCGGCTGTCCGCCACTTGACTGCAGTGGCGTCCAGTAAGGTCCCGGGGCGACGGCATTGACGCGAATGCCTTCTTTCCCCAGCTGCTTAGCCAGTGATTTGGTAAAGGCGACAATGCTGGCTTTGGTCTGGGCATAATCCAGCAGGATTTCGCTGGGTTTAAAGGCCTGAACCGAACTGGTATTAATAATCGACGCGCCACGCGGAAGATAATCCACCGCCGCTTTAGTTATCCAGAACATGGCATAAACGTTGGTTTTAAATGTGGCATCGAAATCTTCGGTACTTAATGTCCGAATAGATTCATTAAATTGCTGACGCCCGGCATTGTTCACCAGAATATCCAGACCGCCAAGTTTGCTGGCTGCCTCTTTAACTAATTGCTGACAGAAAGCTTCAGTGCGAATATCACCCGGGATCGCGATGGCTTTGCGCCCTTCGGCTTCGATAAGCTGAATAACTTCAGCCGCATCTGACTCTTCTTCCGGCAGATAATTGATTGCCACGTCGGCCCCTTCACGAGCATAGGCAATGGCCACTGCGCGGCCGATGCCGGAGTCGCCACCGGTGATCAGCGCTTTACGTCCGGCCAGCCGGCCTGACCCTTTATAGGATTTCTCACCGTGATCCGGCACCGGGATCATTTTGCTGGCAAGGCCTGGCACAGGCTGAGGCTGTTCTGCAAAGGGTGGCGCAGGATAATCAACGGTCAGGATGCTTTTGTTATTTTGATGTGACATATTTTTCACCTTGTGCATATTTACGTGTTGTTAAAGCCTGGCACAGATGTGAGGTTTGTCACACATTAAGCCGGAAAAAGTCCTTTTATCGGAACAATCGTCCGGGCGATCCAGTGCATTAACCCGATGAACAACCCGGGCGAAATAAATAACGTACACCGCTGTTGATGCGTTAATTGTCTGTTTTATCAGCAGCTGTCGGCAGATAAAAAAATGCTGCTGATAGTCCCCACCCTTTGTTATTGTGACGGTAATCCCACACGCAGCGTTACGCGGTAATTGTTTTCCGGGTAACGCGCACTTCAGGAATTGATATGCGTAATACAGAGCTTGAACAGATTGTTAACCAACTGCTGAACACCGCTGCCTTCAAAGACTACGGCCCGAACGGCTTGCAGGTGGAAGGGCGGAGTGAGGTGAAGAAAATTGTTACCGGCGTTACCGCGTGCCAGGCGCTGCTGGATGAGGCGGTGCGGCTGAATGCTGATGCGGTGCTGGTCCATCACGGTTATTTCTGGAAGAACGAAGCCTCGGTGATCAAAGGGATGAAGCGTAACCGGCTGAAAACCCTGCTGGCCAATGACATCAATATGTACGGCTGGCATCTGCCGCTGGACGCGCATCCTCAGTTGGGAAATAACGCCCGGCTCGCCAGCCTGCTGGGCATTGACATCAAAGGTGAAATTGAAGAACTGCTGCCATGGGGAGAGCTGAAAGAGCCGTTGACCGGCAATCAGTTTGCCCAGCGTATCAGTCAGGTGCTGGGACGTGAACCGCTGCACTGTGGCGATAATGCCCCTGAGTCGATCCGCCGTATTGCCTGGTGCTCCGGTGGCGGTCAGGGCTTTATTGATGCGGCGGCAGCCTTCGGCGTCGATGCGTTTTTCAGTGGCGAAGTCTCTGAGCAGACCATCCACAGCGCGCGCGAACAGGGCCTGCACTTCTTCGCTGCCGGGCATCATGCCACCGAGCGTTGTGGCATTCAGGCGCTCGGCGAGTGGCTGGCAGAGAACCATAATCTGGACGTCACCTTCATCGATATCCCTAATCCTGCCTGATTTCTGCCAGGCGGCTACCCCGGCCGCCTGCAACACAGTTGACACATCCCCGACATTTCCGCATAACTATTTGCCTTATATCGATTTCAGATGGCCTTAATACCAGGTCAGGAGGAGCGTTTTGCAACGAGCTCGTTGTTACCTGTTAGGCGAACGTGCAGTCGTACTTGAACTTGAGCCGCCGGTTACGCTGGCCACTCAGCAACGGATTTGGGGCCTGTCGTCGCGATTAATGGCAAGACCTGAAGTCATTGAAGTGGTCCCGGGGATGAATAACATCACCGTGCTGCTGAGCGATCCGCAGCAGACGGCGCTGGATGCCATTGAGTGGTTACAGTCCTGGTGGGAAAAAAGCGAACAGTTGGAAATGACCTCACGCGAGGTTGAGATTCCGGTGGTTTATGGCGGTTCCGCCGGGCCGGATTTGGATGAGGTTGCCCGCCACAGTGGCTTAACGCCGCAACAGGTTGTCGAAGCCCATGCCAGCGGAAAATACGTGGTTTACTTTATCGGCTTCCAGCCTGGATTCCCGTATATGGCTGGGCTGGACGATCGCCTGCATACGCCACGGCGTGCCGAGCCAAGAGTGGCGGTGCCCGCCGGATCGGTAGGCATCGGCGGCAGCCAGACCGGCGTCTATCCGTTTTCCGCCCCTGGCGGCTGGCAGTTGATTGGTCAGACGGACATCACGTTGTTCAATCCAGTAAACCAGCCACCCACTTTCTTAAGGCCGGGCGACAGCGTGCGGTTTGTACCGCAGAAGGGAGGCTTATGCTGAAGATAATTCGCGCAGGAATGGCGACCACGTTGCAGGACGCCGGCCGCACCGGTTGGCGGCAGTACGGCGTCGGTCTGAGCGGGGTTCTCGATCGTCCCGCCATGGAAACCGCCAATCTGCTGGTGGGCAATGATAAAAACAGCGCGGTACTGGAGATTACGCTGGGGCAATTCAGTGCTGAATTCACCCGCGACGGCTGGATAGCGCTGACCGGCGCGGGATGCAGTGCCGAGCTGGACAGTCAGCCGGTGTGGACCGGCTGGCGAACGGCGGTGAAAAAGGGACAGCGGCTGACGTTAAGCATGCCGCACCGGGGCATGCGCAGCTATCTGGCGCTGGATGGCGGGTTTGCCGTCGAGCCAATGTTAGGTTCTTGCAGCACGGATGCCAAAGCCGGCTTTGGTGGCTTTAACGGCGGCCCGATTAAAGATGGCGATTTGCTGCCTCAGCGCGAGCCGCAACGGCACTTCCTGAAGCCGGTCGGCGTGCGCCAACTGCTGTTCGGTAACCGCATCCGGGTGATGATGGGGCCGGAATATCATGAGTTTACCCATGAGAGTCGTGAAGCGTTCTGGCGGACCGCCTGGAAACTTAATCCGCAAAGTAACCGTATGGGCTACCGCCTGCAGGGCCGGCCGCTGCAACGCAGCGAAAAGCGTGAAATGCTGTCGCACGGCCTGATCCCCGGCGTGATTCAGGTGCCGCCAAACGGTCAGCCGATTGTGCTGATGGCGGATGCGCAGACCACCGGCGGCTATCCGCGCATTGGCTGCGTGATCGAAGCCGATCTTTACCATCTGGCGCAGATCCGTCTGGGCGAGCCGATGCATTTTGTTTACTGCACGCTTGAAGAAGCGCTGAAAGCCAAACGCGACCAGCAACTGGCGCTGGAGCAAATGGCCTGGGGAGTGGAACATGAAAGTTGATCTTAATGCCGATCTGGGCGAAGGCTGCGCCAACGATCGTGACTTATTGCAGCTGGTGTCATCGGCCAATATCGCCTGTGGATTCCATGCCGGCGATGCGCAAACCATGCGTCAAAGCGTGTTATGGGCGCTGGAATTCGGCGTGGCTATCGGCGCACATCCGAGCTTTCCCGATCGGGAAAATTTTGGCCGCACGCGGATGCAGCTCCCTGCCGAAACCGTGTATGCCCAGATGATTTACCAGATTGGCGCACTGCAGGCGATCGCCCGCAGCGAAGGCGGCAAGCTGGTGCATGTGAAGCCCCACGGAATGCTCTATAACCAGGCCGCTCAGGAGCCCGAGCTGGCGAACGCGATCGCGCGGGCGGTGAAAGCCGTCGATCCGGCTTTGGTGCTGGTGGGGCTTGCCAACAGTGAATCCATTCGGGCCGGCAAGGCGTTGGGTCTGACCACGCGCGAAGAGGTTTTCGCCGATCGTGGCTATCAGGCCGACGGATCGCTGGTTCCGCGCAGCCAGCCAGGCGCGCTGATTGACAGCGATCAACAGGCCATCGAGCAGACCCTGAGCATGATCCAGCAGGGCAAGGTGAAGAGCCTCAGCGGTGAATGGGTGAACGTCAATGCTGACACCGTTTGCCTGCACGGCGATGGCGCACACGCAATGGCCTTTGCCGCCCAGCTCCGTCAGGCCTTTAAGCAACAACAGATTCAGGTCACCAGCCTTTAAGGCAATAACGCGTTGAAACGCGGCAGATTCCTCAACTCGGTTGGGGAATTTTTTTTATCAATACCGGGAGGATGTATATGGAAAGTGCAGTGAATTTGTGGCCACTGGCAGGGATTGTGGCCATCGTCATCGGTTTTTTACTCCGGTTTAACCCGGTGCTGGTGGTGATCGTCTCCGGACTGATTACCGGGCTGGCCGCGCATATGCCGCTGGGCGATATTCTGGAAAAGCTGGGCTCAGGATTTCTGAACACCCGTAACCTGCCGCTGATCCTGTTGTTGCCGCTGGCCGTTATCGGCCTGCTGGAGCGTCACGGTCTGAAGCAGCGGGCCCAGGCGTGGATCGCTCAGATTAAAACCGCCACAGCCGGACGCCTGCTGATTGTGTATCTGTTCGTGCGTGAAATCACCGCCGCGATGGGCCTGACCAGTCTGGGTGGGCATCCGCAAATGGTGCGTCCGCTGCTGGCACCGATGGCCGAAGGGGCCACCGAAAACCGCTATGGCGAGTTGCCTGACAGCGTTCGCCATCGCCTGCGCGCGATGTCGGCCGCAACCGATAACGTCGGCCTGTTCTTTGGCGAAGATATCTTTGTCGCCTTTGGCGCGATCATCTTTATGCATAACTTTATGCAGGAATCCGCCGGTATTCAGACCGAGCCGCTGCATATTGCGCTTTGGGGCATTCCGACCGCTGTCTGCGCGTTTCTGATCCACGCCGTGCGCTTACGCCGCCTGGATAAAACCATTGCCAAAGAACTGTCTGCACTGAATAACACCGCGTTGAAAGCGAAGGGAGGCCGCTAATGTTCCAGCAACAATATCTGTTCTGGCTGGCGGGAATTATCCTGCTGGTGGTCGCCGTGATGTCCTGGCGCGACAAAGGAAACCCACGCCGCTTAACCACCGGGCTGTTCTGGGCACTGTACGGGCTGGTGTTTTTCGTCGGTGACTGGGCGGTTGAGCTGCTTGGCGCACGTTCACTGCACATTGTGATAGGCGTGATGGTGGTGGTGATGGCGTTGATTGCCGGTCTGGGCGGCGTGAAGCTGGGCTCATACCATCAGCGCAGCGAAGAGCAGAAAGAGCAAAGCGCTCAGCGCTTACGCAACAAACTGTTCCTTCCGGCGTTAGCCATTCCGGTGGTGACGGTGATTGGCGTGCTGGCCTTCAATAATATTCCGGGGTTGCAGGAAGGGCTGTTTGGTCCGGGGAATCACTCCACGCTGGTGACGTTATTCTCAATGATGGTCGGCTGCGTGATCGGCTGGCTGATCGCCCTGAAACTCACCCATGAAGGCCCGGCGCAGTCGGTGCAGGAAGCGCGTCGCCTGCTGGATGCCATCGGTTGGGCATTTATTCTGCCGCAAATCCTTGCCACCTTAGGTCTGCTGTTCACCAGCGCCGGCGTTGGCACGGCGATTTCACACCTGACCGAAACCTACCTGGCGGTTGATAACCGCTTTATTGCCGTTGCTACCTATGCCATCGGCATGGCGCTGCTGACCATGGTGATGGGCAATGCCTTTGCCGCATTCCCGATTGTTACCGCCGGCATCGGTATTCCGATCCTGGTGCTGCAACACCATGGCAATCCGGCGGTCATGGCGGCGATTGGCATGTTCTCCGGCTATTGCGGCACGCTGATGACGCCCATGGCGGCCAACTTCAATATTGTCCCGGCGGCGCTGCTCGAACTGCCTGACCGCAATGCGGTGATCAAGGCTCAGGTGCCCACCGGCGTGCTATTGTTAATAGCCAATATCTTCCTTCTGTATTTCATGATGTTCCTGTGAGGCCACAATGAAGACCGTTTTGATTACCGCTTTCGAGCCGTTCGGAGGCGAGCTGGTGAACCCGTCGTGGGAAGCCGTCAGCCATCTGCATGAGCGCATGGTGTGCGGAGCAAAAGTAATGGCTAAACAGCTGCCCTGTGCTTTTGGCGACTCGCTGACCGCGTTGTATGCCGCCATTGAAGAGTTGAAACCGGATCTGGTGATTGCCGTAGGGCAGGCGGGGGGGCGTACCGATGTGACCATCGAGCGCGTCGGCATCAATGTCGATGATGCCCGCATTCCTGATAACCTGGGGAATCAGCCGATTGACGAAGAGATTGTCGAGGATGGGCCGGTGGCCTACTTCTCCACGCTGCCGATTAAGGCGATTGTCGAAGGGATCCGCGAAGCGGGGATCCCGGCGTCCGTCTCTCAGACGGCGGGCACCTATGTCTGCAATCATGTGATGTACGGGCTGATGCATTATCTGGAAAAATACAACAGCCTGGCAAAGAACAAGACCAAAATCCGCGGTGGGTTTATCCATATTCCTTACCTGCCTGAACAGGCGGTTAAACATCCTGGTGTGGCGAGCATGCCGGCGGCGACGGTGATCCTCGCGCTGGAAATGGCGCTGAGCATTGCGCTGACCGTTGAGAATGATATTCGTCTGGAAGGCGGCGCCACACACTGAGACTGAACGGGTGAATCATGCCAGAAGGACCTGAAATCCGCCGCGCGGCGGATAAGCTGGAGAAAGCGATCAAGGGGAAAACGCTGACTGACGTCTGGTTTGCTTTTCCTCAGCTAAAAACCTACGAACCGGCATTGCTTGGCGAACGGGTTGAGGCGATTGAAACGCGGGGCAAAGCGATGCTGACCCACTTTTCTAATGGCCTGACGCTTTACAGCCATAACCAGCTGTATGGCGTCTGGCGGGTGGCGAAAAGCGGCGTTGATCCTGCCACTAACCGCATTCTGCGCGTTCGTCTGGCGGCGGAAGATAAGGCCATTCTGCTCTACAGCGCGTCAGAGATTGAATTGCTGAATGCGGATACGTTGATGGCACATCCTTTTCTGCAGCGCGTAGGTCCGGACGTGCTGGATATGACGTTAACCTCTGAGCAGGTTAAAGCGCGGTTGCTTTCATCCCGTTTCAGACGGCGTCAGTTCAGCGCGTTACTGTTGGATCAGGCTTTTCTGGCGGGATTAGGCAACTATCTGCGGGTAGAAATACTCTGGCTGGCAGGCCTGGCGCCGCAGCATAAAGCGCAGGACCTGACCGAAGAGCAGTTGGCGCTATTGGCTGACGCGTTACTGGCCATTCCGCGGCTTTCGTACCTCACGCGGGGAGTCAGTAAAGAGAATAAACATCACGGCGCGCTGTTCAGCTTTAAGGTGTTTCATCGGGCAGGGCAGCCGTGCGAGCGGTGCGGTGGCATCATTGAGAAAACGGTGCTTTCGTCGCGCCCGTTTTACTGGTGTCCGGGTTGCCAGCACTAACTAAAAAAAAACGCCGCAATCGCGGCGTTTTTTATGCGGTCTGGCGGATTACTTGGTGCCAGACTTGAAGTCACGCTTGTCATAGCCGGTATACAGCTGACGCGGACGGGCAATTTTGATGCCGTCGTCGTGCATTTCTTTCCAGTGTGCAATCCAGCCCACGGTACGCGCCATCGCGAAGATCACGGTAAACATGGAAGACGGAATGCCCATCGCTTTCAGAATAATGCCTGAGTAGAAGTCGACGTTTGGATAAAGTTTACGCTCGATAAAGTACGGGTCGTTCAGCGCGATATCTTCCAGCTTCATCGCCACTTCCAACAGATCGTCCTTCATACCCAGTTCGTTCAGCACTTCATGACAGGTCTCACGCATCACGGTTGCACGCGGATCGTGGTTCTTATACACGCGGTGGCCGAAGCCCATCAGACGGAACGAATCGTTCTTGTCTTTTGCACGCTTCACGAACTCAGGGATGTGATCAACGGTGCTGATCTCTTCCAGCATACGCAGGGTCGCTTCGTTTGCGCCACCGTGGGCAGGTCCCCACAGGGAAGCGATCCCCGCGGCGATACAGGCAAACGGGTTAGCGCCAGAAGAACCGGCGGTACGCACGGTAGAGGTGGAGGCGTTCTGCTCATGGTCGGCATGCAGGATCAGGATACGATCCATGGCGCGTTCCAGAATTGGGTTCACCACGTACTCTTCGCACGGCGTGGAGAACATCATATGCAGGAAGTTTCCGGCGTAAGACAGGTCGTTGCGTGGGTAAACGAAAGGCTGGCCGATCGAATATTTGTAACACATCGCCGCAACGGTCGGCATTTTGGACAGCAGGCGGAATGCCGCAATTTCGCGGTGACGCTCAATGTTAACGTCCATCGCATCATGATAAAACGCGGCCAATGCACCGGTAACACCACACATTACCGCCATCGGATGAGAGTCACGACGGAAGCCACGGAACAGATGATGGATCTGCTCATGGATCATGGTATGGCGGGTTACGATGGTTTTGAATTCTTCAAACTGCTCTTTGGTTGGCGCTTCGCCATTCAGCAGGATGTAGCACACTTCCAGATAGTTGGAGTGCACAGCGAGTTGATCGATCGGGAAACCACGGTGGAGCAGGATACCTTCATCACCGTCGATGTAGGTGATTTTAGATTCGCAGGACGCAGTAGAGGTGAAGCCTGGGTCAAAGGTGAAATACCCTTTGGATCCGAGGGTACGTACATCTATCTCGTCCTGGCCTAACGTGCCTTGCAACACATCAAGTTCAATAGGAGCTTCGCCTGGTAGGGTTAGCGTTGCTTTTTTATCAGCCATTTATTGTCTCCTTTGCGCCTTATCTATAGATCTTCGACACTCGAAATGCTCATTGTGTCCGCGCCTGCATAAAAAAGCGCAGTGTCGTCTCTGTGGCATCTTGTATCGTGCAGGGTACAGAGAGACGGGGCGTGCGCAGGCCGGGTGGGCACAACAGTACTGCGTTTCGCGGTTGTTAAAGATCCGGTCTGGTCGTAACTTGTTGGTAACCGATACCTGATACTTTGTACGTATATATCATCAATGTTACATAACTTGTGCTTAGGGGAAAGTGTATCCCCATAACTTTTGTGCATCATAGAACTTTTGATCGTCCGTTTGTAACAGGAATGTTGAAGTTTTGTCAAATCAGATAATTAAATTTGTATAAATTGTGAAAAATGTGAGTCGGATCACTGTTCCACCTAAATATGCCCAAGAAGTTTGTAGGGGAATTGTAATGAGTTTGTGAACCCCCTATACTTCCGCCAGGTCTCCGGAATACCCTGCAGTAGGAGCCACCCAGCGTTGCGTACGCGTCGTTTTGACACTGGATGTTGTTGTTTTAGTGCCTGGCGCAGTATCTCCGTAACGCTGTCTGACCCGCCCTCAGGACCGGAGGAAGCAAAATAAGAAAGGCTGTGTGGGCAAAACCGTGAAAAAACAAAGACCTGTCAACTTGGATCTCTCCACGATCCGGTTTCCCGTTACTGCAATAGCGTCTATTCTCCATCGCGTATCTGGCGTCATTACGTTTGTGGCTGTTGGTATACTGCTCTGGTTACTGGGCCTGTCACTCTCATCTCCCGAAGGCTTCCTGCAAGCTTCTGCCGTCATGGGCAGCTTCTTTGTCAAATTCATCATGTGGGGCATTTTAACCGCACTGGCGTATCACATCGTCGGTGGGATTCGTCACATGCTGATGGACTTCGGGTATCTGGGTGAAACGCTGCAAATTGGGACGCGCTCCGCGCAAATCTCTTTTGGTATCACTGTCGTGCTTTCAATTCTGGCTGGAGTCCTCGTATGGTAAGCAACGCTTCTGCATTGGGTCGCAACGGCGTTCATGACTGGCTGCTGCTGCGTGCTGCTGCGATGATCATGACGTTATACGTGATCTACATCCTCGGTTTCGTGGTGATGTCAGGAACCCTGACGTACGACATCTGGCGTGGCTTCTTTGCCTCCAACTTTACCAAAGTCTTCACCCTTCTGACGCTGTTCTCCATTCTGGTGCATGGCTGGATTGGGATGTGGCAGGTACTGACGGATTACATCAAGCCGGTTGCTATCCGCTTGATGCTGCAACTGGTGGTGGTGGTTGCGCTGTTGGTTTATGCCATTTATGGAACTGTTGTTGTGTGGGGTGCGTAATGAGTTTGCCAGTAAGAGAGTTTGACGCCGTGGTAATCGGCGCCGGTGGTGCAGGCATGCGTGCCGCGCTGCAGATTTCCCAATCGGGCCAGAGCTGTGCTCTGTTGTCCAAAGTTTTCCCGACCCGTTCCCATACCGTTTCTGCGCAGGGCGGTATCACCGTTGCGCTGGGTAACACCCATGAAGATAACTGGGAATGGCATATGTACGACACGGTGAAAGGCTCCGATTACATCGGTGACCAGGACGCCATTGAATATATGTGTAAAACCGGACCGGAAGCGATTCTGGAACTGGAACACATGGGCCTGCCTTTCTCCCGTCTGGACGATGGCCGCATTTATCAGCGTCCGTTTGGTGGCCAGTCGAAGAACTTCGGCGGTGAGCAGGCGGCGCGTACCGCGGCGGCGGCTGACCGTACCGGCCATGCGTTATTGCATACCCTTTATCAGCAGAACCTGAAAAACAAGACCACTATCTTCTCCGAGTGGTATGCGTTGGATCTAGTGAAAAATGCCGACGGCGCCATTGTCGGCTGTACCGCACTGAATATTGAAGATGGCGAAGTCGTCTACTTTAAAGCGCGCGCAACGGTTCTGGCGACCGGCGGTGCAGGACGTATTTACCAGTCCACCACCAATGCCCACATCAATACCGGTGACGGCGTGGGTATGGCACTGCGTGCCGGCGTGCCGGTACAGGACATGGAAATGTGGCAGTTCCACCCAACCGGTATTGCCGGCGCGGGTGTGCTGGTGACCGAAGGCTGTCGTGGTGAAGGTGGTTACCTGTTGAACAAACACGGTGAGCGCTTTATGGAGCGTTATGCGCCAAACGCCAAAGACCTTGCCGGTCGTGACGTGGTTGCCCGTTCAATGATGATCGAAATCCGTGAAGGTCGTGGTTGCGAAGGTCCGTGGGGCCCGCACATCAAACTGAAACTGGATCACCTCGGTCACGAAGTGCTGGAAGCGCGTCTGCCAGGTATTCTGGAACTGTCCCGCACCTTTGCTCACGTCGATCCGGTTAAAGAACCGATCCCGGTTATCCCTACCTGCCACTATATGATGGGCGGTATTCCGACCCGCGTAACCGGTCAGGCGCTGACGGTAAATGAGAAGGGCGAAGATACTCTGGTGCCAGGACTCTTTGCGGTGGGTGAGATTGCCTGCGTATCGGTTCATGGTTCTAACCGTCTGGGCGGCAACTCGCTGCTGGATCTGGTGGTGTTTGGTCGTGCGGCGGGTCTGCACCTGCTGGAATCCATTCAAGAGCAGGGCGAGCTGAAAGACGCAACCGAAGAAGAGATCGAAGCGTCTCTGGCCCGCATGAACCGCTGGAACAACAACACCACCGGCGAGGATCCTGCCGAGCTGCGCAAAGCCCTGCAAACCTGTATGCAGAACAACTTCTCGGTGTTCCGTGAAGGCGATGCGATGGCAAAAGGTCTGGAAGAGCTGAAAGTTCTGCGTGAACGCCTGAAAGGCGCCCGTCTGGATGACCGTTCAAGCGACTTCAATACCCAGCGTATTGAGTGCCTTGAGCTGGATAACCTGATGGAAACGGCCTATGCAACGGCCGTCGCGGCGAACTACCGCACCGAAAGCCGTGGCGCGCACAGCCGCTTCGACTACCCAGAACGTGACGATGCAAACTGGTTATGCCACAGCGTGTATCTGCCGCAGAGCGAAAGCATGACTCGCCGTGAGGTGAACATGGCGCCGAAACTGCGCGCGGCGTTCCCGCCGAAAGCACGTACTTACTAGTTTGCGGAGATAAGCGATGAGACTCGAATTTTCTATTTATCGTTACAACCCGGAAGTTGACGATGCTCCGCACATGCAGGAGTACAGCCTGGAGTCCGAAGAAGGGCGCGACATGATGCTGCTGGACGCGCTGATGCGTCTGAAGGAAAAGGACCCGACGCTGGCTTTCCGTCGCTCCTGCCGCGAGGGCGTTTGCGGTTCCGATGGCATCAACATGAACGGTAAAAACGGTCTGGCCTGTATCACACCTGTTTCCGCCCTTGGCGGCGGCAGTAAAAAAATTGTGATCCGTCCTTTACCGGGTTTACCGGTGATCCGTGATTTGGTGGTGGACATGGGGCAATTCTACACTCAGTATGAGAAGATTAAGCCTTACCTGTTGAATAATGGGGAAAATCCACCGGCGCGTGAGCATCTGCAGGAGCCGGAACAGCGTGAAAAACTGGATGGCCTGTACGAATGTATCCTGTGTGCATGCTGCTCAACGTCCTGCCCATCTTTCTGGTGGAACCCGGACAAATTTATCGGTCCGGCTGGGTTGCTGGCAGCCTACCGTTTCTTGATCGACGACCGTGATACCGAAACGGATGCGCGCCTGGATAATCTGAACGATGCTTTCAGCGTATTCCGGTGTCACAGCATCATGAACTGTGTGAGCGTATGTCCTAAAGGACTTAACCCTACGCGCGCCATCGGCCACATTAAGTCGATGCTGCTGCAAAGAGGCGCATAAGCGCACCTCATCCGGGAACCGCCAGGTTCCCGGTTGTTTTACCAGGAAACCCTGCCAAGCTTATCTTCGGGTTGGCTTTGCAAGGTTCCCTTACGGGCCCGGGCGCCAGCAGTCGCGCACAGCGCTCGTATCGATGAACTTTCAGGCTGCGTCCCGCGTTGTTAGCGGAACACAGCCGAGGGCAAGCCGCTTATGCGGCGTGGGGCCTGCAAAGGCCCTGTTAAATAATCACGGCGAACTAAAGCACAAAATGCTTAAGGGATCACAATGCAGAACAGCGCGATGAAACCCTGGCTGGACTCCTCCTGGCTGGCCGGCGCGAACCAGACCTACATAGAGCAGCTCTATGAGGACTATCTAACTGATCCTGACTCTGTTGATGTTGCCTGGAAAGAGCTCTTTCAGCAGCTTCCAGGTCAAGGGGTCAGACCGGAACAATTTCACTCGAGCACACGCGAGTACTTCCGCCGTCTGGCGAAAGATGCCACGCGTTACACCTCTTCCGTAAGCGATCCTGATACCAATGCCAAGCAGGTTAAGGTTCTCCAGCTGATCAACGCCTTTCGTTTCCGCGGACATCAGCTGGCAAACCTCGATCCGTTAGGCCTGTGGCAGAATGAATCCGTGCCGGATCTGGATCCTAAATTCCACGATCTGAGCGAAGCGGATTTCCAGGAAACCTTCAACGTCGGTTCATTTGCTTTCGGCAAAGACACCATGAAGCTGGCGGATCTTTACGCCTTGCTGAAGCAGACCTACTGCGGCTCGATCGGTGCTGAGTATATGCACATCACCAACACCGAAGAGAAACGCTGGATCCAACAGCGCATCGAATCGGTGGCCGGACAGGCATCGTTCTCCACCGCGGAGAAGAAAGGTTTCCTGAAACAGCTGACCGCAGCCGAAGGCCTTGAGCGTTACCTCGGTGCGAAATTCCCGGGCGCCAAGCGCTTCTCGCTGGAAGGCGGCGATGCACTGGTGCCAATGCTGAACGAGATGATCCACCATTCAGGCAAAAGCGGCACGCGTGAAGTGGTGCTGGGCATGGCCCACCGTGGTCGTCTGAACGTGCTGATCAACGTGCTGGGTAAAAAGCCGCAGGACCTGTTTGACGAGTTCGCTGGCAAGCACAAAGAGCATCTCGGTACCGGTGACGTGAAGTACCATATGGGCTTCTCTTCCGACGTCGAAACCGAAGGCGGCATGGTTCACTTGGCGCTGGCGTTTAACCCGTCGCACCTTGAGATCGTCAGCCCGGTAGTGATGGGATCTGTGCGTGCGCGTCTGGATCGTCTCGACGAGCCGGGCAGCAACAAAGTTCTGCCAATCACCATCCACGGTGATGCGGCGATCATTGGTCAGGGTGTGGTTCAGGAAACGCTGAACATGTCTCAGGCTCGCGGCTATGAAGTCGGCGGCACCGTGCGCATCGTGATCAACAACCAGATTGGTTTCACCACCTCCAATCCGAAAGATGCCCGTTCAACCCAGTACTGTACCGATATCGGTAAAATGGTGCTGGCGCCAATCTTCCACGTGAATGCCGATGACCCGGAAGCGGTGGCCTTTGTGACCCGCCTGGCGTTGGATTTCCGTAACACCTTCAAGCGTGATGTCTTCATCGATCTGGTCTGTTATCGCCGTCACGGCCATAACGAAGCGGATGAGCCAAGTGCGACTCAGCCGGTGATGTATCAGAAGATCAAAAAGCATCCGACCCCGCGCAAACTCTATGCTGATCGTCTCGAAAGCGAGAAGATTGCCAGCCTGGAAGATGCCACGGAAATGGTCAACCTGTACCGCGACGCGCTGGATGCCGGCGAATGCGTGGTGCCTGAATGGCGTCCGATGAGCCTGCACTCCTTCACCTGGTCGCCGTATCTGAACCATGACTGGGATGAAAGCTATCAGGAAACCTTAGACCTGAAGCGCCTGCAAGAGCTGGCTAAACGCATCAGTAGCGTGCCGGAAGCCATTGAAATGCAGTCCCGCGTGGCGAAGATCTATAACGATCGCGCTGAGATGGCCGCAGGCAACAAACCGTTCGACTGGGGCGCTGCCGAGAACCTGGCCTATGCCACGCTGGTTGATGAAGGCATTCCGTGCCGTCTTTCCGGTGAAGACATGGGACGTGGCACCTTCTTCCACCGCCATGCGGTGATCCACAACCAGTCTAACGGCTCAACCTATACCCCGCTGATGCACGTGCATAACGGTCAGGGCACCTTCAAAGTCTGGGACTCCGTCCTGTCTGAAGAAGCGGTGCTGGCGTTCGAATACGGTTATGCCACGGCAGAACCACGCACGCTGACCATCTGGGAAGCGCAGTTTGGTGACTTTGCCAACGGTGCTCAGGTGGTTATCGACCAGTTCATCAGCTCCGGCGAGCAGAAATGGGGCCGTATGTGCGGTCTGGTAATGCTGCTGCCGCACGGTTACGAAGGGCAGGGCCCGGAGCACTCATCTGCCCGTCTGGAACGTTATCTGCAGCTTTGCGCTGAGCAGAACATGCAGGTTTGCGTGCCGTCAACGCCGGCTCAGGTTTACCATATGCTGCGTCGTCAGGCGCTGCGCGGTATGCGCCGTCCGTTGATCGTCATGTCACCGAAATCTCTGCTGCGTCATCCGCTGGCGGTCTCTTCTCTGGAAGAGCTGGCCACGGGCGGCTTCCAGCCGGCAATTGGCGAGATCGACGCGCTTGACCCGAAAGGCGTGAAGCGTGTGGTGCTCTGCTCCGGTAAGGTCTATTACGATCTGCTGGACAAGCGTCGCAAAAACGAGCAAACCGATGTCGCTATCGTGCGTATCGAACAGCTGTATCCGTTCCCGCACAAAGCGGTTCAGGATGTGCTGCAGCAATATTCGCATGTGCATGATTTCGTGTGGTGCCAGGAAGAGCCGCTTAATCAGGGCGCATGGTTCTGCAGCCAGCACCACTTCCGTGAAGTGGTTCCTTTTGGGGCTTCATTACGTTACGCCGGCCGCCCCGCCTCCGCCTCGCCGGCAGTTGGCTATATGTCCGTTCACCAGCAGCAGCAGCAAGATCTGGTAAATGACGCGCTGAACGTTAATTAATTCAAGGAAAAATAATGAGTAGCGTAGAGATCATCGTTCCCGACCTGCCTGAATCCGTTGCCGATGCCACCGTGGCAACCTGGCACAAAAAACCAGGCGATTCTGTCCAGCGCGACGAAGTGCTGGTAGAGATCGAAACCGACAAAGTGATTCTGGAAGTTCCGGCCACCGCCGATGGCGTGCTGGAAGCGATTCTGGAAGATGAAGGCGCAACAGTTATCTCTCGTCAGGCGCTGGGTCGTCTGAAAGAAGGGAACAGCGGCGGCAAAGCAAGCTCTGCCAAAGTTGAAGAGCAGGATTCTACCCCGGCACAGCGTCAGAGCGCTTCTCTGGAAGAAGAGAGCAACGACGCGCTCAGCCCGGCTATCCGCCGCCTGATTGCTGAACACAACCTCGACGCGGCCGCCATCAAAGGCACCGGCGTCGGTGGACGTTTGACGCGTGAAGACGTAGAAAAACACCTCGCGAAAAAACCTGAAGCCGCCGCGAAAGCGCCTGCTGCAGCTGCGCCTTCTGCACCAGCCGCCGCTCTGCCAGGCCGCAGCGAGAAGCGCGTTCCAATGACCCGTCTGCGTAAGCGCATTGCCGAGCGTCTGTTGGAAGCGAAAAACAGCACCGCGATGTTGACCACCTTTAACGAAGTCAACATGCAGCCAATCATGAACCTGCGTAAGCAGTACGGCGAAGCGTTTGAAAAACGTCACGGCGTACGTCTGGGCTTCATGTCCTTCTACCTGAAAGCGGTTGTTGAAGCGCTGAAACGCTTCCCGGAAGTCAATGCGTCTATCGACGGCGAAGACGTTGTTTACCACAACTACTTTGACGTCAGCATCGCTGTTTCCACCCCGCGTGGGCTGGTCACGCCAGTGCTGAAAGATATCGATGCGCTGGGTATGGCCGATATCGAGAAGAAAATCAAAGAGCTGGCAGTGAAAGGCCGTGACGGGAAACTGACCGTTGACGAACTGACTGGCGGTAACTTCACCATCACCAACGGCGGCGTGTTCGGTTCCCTGATGTCCACGCCGATCATCAACCCACCGCAGAGTGCCATCCTCGGCATGCATGCGATCAAAGATCGTCCTATGGCGGTTAATGGTCAGGTTGTGATCCTGCCAATGATGTATCTGGCCCTCTCTTACGATCACCGCCTGATCGACGGTAAAGAATCCGTCAGCTACCTGGTGGCGATCAAAGAGCTGCTGGAAGATCCGTCAAGGCTGCTGCTGGACGTTTAATCCCTGTCGGGTGCGGCCTGGTGCTGCACCCAACCCTATGTGTGGCCGACACTCTGGCAACCGCCAGATTCGGCCAAGTTTTTTCCGACCTGAATGGATAGAACATCATGAACTTACACGAATATCAGGCAAAACAGTTGTTTGCACGGTATGGTTTACCGGCACCAACCGGCTATGCCTGCACCACTCCACGTGAAGCTGAAGAAGCCGCCTCAAAGATTGGCGCCGGTCCGTGGGTAGTGAAATGTCAGGTTCATGCCGGAGGCCGCGGTAAAGCGGGCGGTGTGAAGGTAGTGAAGAGCAAGGAAGAGATCCGTGCTTTCGCTGAACACTGGCTGGGCAAACGCCTGACCACCTATCAGACTGACGCCAATGGCCAGCCGGTAAACCAGATCCTGGTTGAAGCGGCAACGGATATCGACCAGGAACTTTACCTGGGTGCCGTGGTTGACCGTGCAACCCGTCGCGTGGTGTTTATGGCCTCGACTGAAGGCGGCGTGGAAATTGAGAAAGTGGCGGAAGAAACCCCGCACCTGATCCACCAGATGGCGCTGGATCCATTGACCGGTCCTCAGCCTTATCAGGGCCGCGAGCTGGCCTTCAAACTGGGTCTGACCGGTAAGCAGGTTGGCCAGTTCACCAAGATCTTTATGGGTCTGGCCACGCTGTTCCTGGAGCGCGATCTGGCACTGGTTGAGATCAACCCGCTGGTGATCACCAAGCAGGGCGATCTGATCTGCCTCGACGGCAAACTGACTGCGGATGGCAATGCTCTGTTCCGTCAGCCGGAACTGCGTGAAATGCGCGATCCAAGCCAGGAAGATGCCCGTGAAGCGCAGGCTGCACAGTGGGAACTGAACTATGTGGCACTGGAAGGCAACATTGGTTGTATGGTTAACGGCGCAGGCCTGGCGATGGGTACCATGGACATCGTTAAGCTGAGCGGCGGCCAGCCTGCTAACTTCCTTGACGTTGGCGGCGGCGCAACCAAAGAGCGTGTAACCGAAGCATTCAAAATCATCCTGTCTGACGACGCGGTGAAAGCGGTATTTGTGAACATTTTCGGCGGCATCGTACGCTGCGACCTGATTGCTGATGGCATCATCGGCGCGGTTGAAGAAGTCGGTGTTAACGTGCCAGTGGTGGTGCGTCTGGAAGGTAACAATGCCGAGCTGGGTGCCAAAAAACTGGCAGACAGCGGTCTGAACATCATTGCAGCAACCAGCCTGAGTGACGCGGCGCAGCGCGTTGTTGCCGCAGCGGAGGGTAAATAATGTCCATTTTGATCGATAAGAACACCAAAGTAATCTGCCAGGGCTTCACCGGTGGCCAGGGAACTTTCCACTCCGAGCAGGCGCTGGCCTATGGCACGCAGCTGGTTGGCGGCGTAACGCCAGGTAAAGGCGGCACCGAGCATCTGGGTCTGCCGGTGTTCAACACCGTGCGTGAAGCGGTAGAAGCGACGGGCGCAACCGCCTCGGTCATCTACGTTCCAGCCCCGTTCTGTAAAGACGGTATCCTGGAAGCGATCGAAGCGGGCATCAAGCTGATCATCACCATCACGGAAGGCATTCCTACCCTGGATATGCTGACGGTGAAAGTGAAGCTGGATGAAGCTGGCGTGCGTATGATTGGCCCGAACTGCCCAGGTGTGATCACCCCTGGCGCCTGCAAAATCGGCATCATGCCGGGTCACATTCACCAACCAGGCCGTATCGGCATCGTTTCACGTTCCGGTACCCTGACGTATGAAGCCGTTAAGCAGACCACAGACATCGGCTACGGCCAGTCTACCTGCGTCGGTATCGGTGGTGACCCGATCCCAGGTTCAAACTTCATTGATATCCTGAAACTGTTCCAGGAAGATCCACAGACCGAAGCGATTGTGATGATCGGTGAAATCGGCGGCAGCGCGGAAGAAGAAGCGGCAGCCTTTATCAAAGAGCACGTCACCAAGCCGGTTGTCGGTTACATCGCGGGCGTGACTGCGCCGAAAGGCAAGCGTATGGGCCATGCTGGCGCCATCATCGCGGGCGGTAAAGGCACAGCAGACGAGAAGTTTGCCGCGCTGGAAGCTGCAGGCGTGAAAACCGTGCGTAGCCTGGCCGATATCGGCGACGCGGTTAAAGCGGTTCTGCCGAAATAACTGACGCTTTCTGGAATACCTTCAAAGGCCACCTTCGGGTGGCCTTTTTAATGCGTTCAAAAAAAAGTGATGCCAAAGCGGGTGCAACGCAGGCAAAGCTGAGAAACCTGACTAAGATTAGGGAAGCTGGCGGCGTTAAATTTTATCGGAAACTATTACTTAATTATTTCAAATTAGAGTTCAGTTAAAACAATAAATTAACAACCTCACACCTCTACCACACCAACAGGTCACTAAACTTTAATTAAGATCAAATAAGTGCGATCTATATCAATTCTTAAAGCTGGCTAAGAAAAAGGTTTTTCGATTAAATTGCTCTGCATCAATACGGGCGTCTCAGGCAATATTAGAAAAACCTGTATCTGGTTAAATAAAATAAATCTGGCATCACAAATTCTTTACTTTCAGCAAGGTAAAACCGCAAGGCTTATCGCCATGATGATGCGGAAACCTGTGTGTTTAATTGGATTAAAATACTGGTACTGACCGGTATCACGGATACTCAGCCGTGCTTACCGCGTCATCACCCACGTGTGTGGAGCAAGGAGTCAAGATGTTTGATATTGTCGAACTATCGCGCTTACAGTTTGCTCTGACAGCCATGTACCATTTCCTGTTCGTCCCATTAACGCTCGGTATGGCGTTTTTGTTGGCGATCATGGAAACGGTCTATGTGCTTTCGGGCAAGCAAATCTATAAAGATATGACCAAGTTCTGGGGCAAGTTATTTGGCATTAACTTTGCGCTGGGCGTGGCAACCGGGCTGACCATGGAGTTCCAGTTCGGAACCAACTGGTCTTATTACTCTCACTATGTCGGGGATATCTTTGGCGCACCGTTGGCCATTGAAGGCCTGATGGCATTCTTCCTCGAATCCACCTTCGTCGGGCTGTTCTTCTTTGGCTGGGATCGCCTGGGCAAAGTTCAGCATATGGCGGTGACCTGGCTGGTGGCGTTGGGTTCAAACCTCTCCGCACTGTGGATCCTGGTGGCGAATGGCTGGATGCAGAATCCGGTCGCCTCCGAATTCAACTTCGAAACCATGCGTATGGAAATGGTCAGCTTCTCCGAGCTGATCTTAAACCCTGTCGCGCAGGTGAAGTTCGTGCACACCGTGGCTGCCGGCTATACCTGTGGCGCGATGTTCATCCTCGGTATCAGCGCCTACTATCTGCTGCGCGGACGCGACATCGCCTTTGCGAAACGCTCCTTTGCCATTGCCGCCAGTTTTGGTATGGCCGCCATTCTCTCGGTGATCGTGCTGGGTGATGAATCCGGTTATGAAATCGGTGACGTGCAGAAAACCAAACTCGCCGCGATTGAAGCCGAATGGGAAACGCAGCCGGCACCAGCCGCGTTCACGCTGTTTGGTATTCCCGATCAGGAAGCGCAGGAAAATAAATACGCCATTCAAATTCCGTGGGCACTGGGGCTGATTGCTACCCGCTCGGTGGACAAGCAAGTCACCGGCCTGAAAGAGTTAATGGGTCAGCATGAAGTGCGTATCCGCAACGGGATGAAGGCCTACAGCCTGCTGGAGCAACTGCGTTCCGGGAATAAAGATCCTGCTGTGCGCACCGAATTCAACGATGTGAAGAAAGATCTGGGTTACGGGCTGCTGCTGAAGCGCTACACGCCAAACGTGGCGGATGCCAGCGAAGCGCAAATCCAACAGGCAACCAAAGACTCAATTCCACGCGTGGCTCCGCTGTACTTCTCCTTCCGTATCATGGTCGGCGCGGGCGTGCTGATGCTGCTGATTATCGGTGGATCCTTCTGGACAGTGATCCGTAACCGCATTGGTAAGAGTACCTTCCTGTTGAAATGTGCGTTGTACGGCATTCCGCTGCCGTGGATTGCCATCGAATCGGGCTGGTTTGTCGCTGAATATGGTCGTCAGCCGTGGGCCATCGGTGAAGTGCTGCCAACTGCGGTCGCCAACTCCTCGCTGACCGTGGGCGATCTGCTGTTCTCGATGATCCTGATCTGCGGTCTGTATACGCTGTTCCTCGTGGCTGAAATGTATCTGATGTTCAAGTTTGCGCGCCTGGGGCCAAGCAGCCTGAAGACCGGACGCTATCACTTCGAACAGTCCAGTATTGCTGCGCGTGATGCTCAGACAGGAGTCCTGCAATGATCACTTATGAACTGCTGCGTTTCGTCTGGTGGGCACTGATTGGCGTGTTGCTGATTGGCTTCGCCGTTGCCGACGGATTCGATATGGGCGTGGGCATGCTGACCCGCATTCTTGGGCGCACCGATACTGAACGTCGCATTATGATCAACAGCATCGCGCCACACTGGGACGGTAACCAGGTCTGGCTGATCACCGCCGGTGGGGCGCTGTTTGCCGCCTGGCCAACGGTGTATGCCGCTGCGTTCTCCGGCTTCTACGTGGCGATGATTCTGGTGCTCGCTTCGCTGTTCTTCCGGCCAATCGGCTTTGACTACCGTTCCAAACTGGAAGATAACCGCTGGCGTGGCATGTGGGACTGGGCGATCTTTATCGGCAGCTTTGTGCCACCGTTAGTGATTGGCGTGGCCTTCGGCAATCTGCTGCAGGGCGTGCCGTTCCATATGGATGAGTATCTGCGCCTGTTCTATACCGGCAACTTCTTCCAGCTGCTGAATCCGTTTGCGCTGCTGGCCGGGATTGTCAGCCTGACCATGATCCTCACGCAGGGTGCGACCTATCTGCAGATGCGTACCGTCGGCGAGCTGCATGTGCGTTCACGCCTTGCTGCGCAGATCTCGGCATTGGTGATGGTGGTGTGCTTCGTACTGGCCGGCGTCTGGGTGATGTATGGTATCGACGGCTATGCCGTCACCAGCGTGCTGGATCACAACGCGGCTTCAAACCCATTGGGCAAAGAAGTGGTGCGTGAAGCGGGTGCCTGGATGGTCAACTTTAACAAGACACCGCTGCTGTGGATTATTCCCGCGCTGGGCGTGGTGCTGCCGCTGTTGACCATTCTCTGTTCGCGACTGGAGAAAGGGGCCTGGGCGTTTGTCTTCTCTTCCTTAACGCTGGCCTGTGTGATCCTCACTGCGGGTGTTGCCATGTTCCCGTTCATCATGCCGTCCAGCACGATGCCGAATATGAGCCTGACCATGTGGGACAGCACCTCCAGCCTGTTGACGCTGAAAATCATGACCGTTGCCGCCATTATCTTCGTGCCAATTATCCTGGCCTACACAACCTGGTGTTACTACAAAATGTTCGGTCGTCTGACCAAAGAGCAGATTGAAAACAACACCCATTCTCTCTATTAATTGAGGAGCTGAACAATGTGGTATTTTGCCTGGATCCTCGGCACCTTGCTGGCCTGCGCGTTCGGCATTATTACAGCGCTGGCAATTGAGCATATCGAAGACAGTGAAGTGAAAGAGAAACGCTGATGGGGCAGGGGATAACACGCCTCTATCAGTGGATGGATAAGAGCCCGTTACGGGCTCTTTCATTGCTGATGGCCTTGCTGCTGGCAGGCTGTATGTTCTGGGATCCCAAACGGTTCGCGGCGAACAGCAGCTCACTGGAAATCTGGCAGGGATTATTAATGATGTGGGCGGTGTGCACCGGGGTGATCCATGGGGTTGGTTTCCGGCCTCGTCGACTGCGCTGGCAGGCATTTTTCTCGCCTCTTCCTGCCTGGATCGTCCTTATTTTTGGCCTGGCCTTCTTCTTTTCCTAAGCTTACTCAGGCGAAGTCTCACTTCGCCTGCCTTCCCCGACCGCCAAAACCGCCTTTTTCCTCAGATTACGTCAAGAAACGTCCAGGATTTGTCCGTATTTCCTCCGGCTTGTTTCCAAACAATAATTATTTTCTTTCCCCTCTGGCAACCCATTCCAAAGGCGTATGCTCTTGCGTATAGTAGCAGCGTTTAAAGCATTACCGGGATGTAGAGTGAGTACAACGCTGTTTCGATGGCCGGTTCGTGTCTACTACGAAGACACCGATGCCGGTGGTGTGGTTTACCATGCCAGCTATGTCGCGTTTTATGAACGGGCACGAACTGAGATGTTGCGCCAGCACCATTTCAACCAACAGGCTTTGCTGGAACAGCAGGTCGCGTTTGTCGTGCGTCGGATTACGGTCGATTACCTTGCGGCTGCCCGCCTTGACGATCTTCTCGAGGTGCAGTGTGAAGTGGTAAGCATGACCAGAACGACCATGACTTTCGCACAACGTATTGTGAATGCAGAAGGACGGACGCTGAACGAAGCGGAAGTGCTGATCGCCTGCATCAATCCACATCTAATGAAGCCCATTGCGCTTCCCAAGTCTATTGTCGCGGAGTTCAAGCAGTGACTGACATGAACATTCTTGATTTGTTCCTGAAGGCGAGCCTTCTGGTCAAACTTATCATGTTGATTTTGATTGGTTTTTCTATCGCCTCATGGGCAATCATTATTCAACGCACGCGCATCCTGAATGCCGCCGGGCGTGATGCTGATGCATTCGAAGACAAGTTCTGGTCGGGGATCGAACTGTCTCGCCTGTATCAGGAAAGCCAGGCCCGTCGTGACGAGCTCGGGGGCTCTGAACAAATTTTCTATTCGGGCTTTAAAGAGTTTGCCCGACTGCACCGTGCCAATAACCATGCGCCAGAAGCGGTGGTTGAAGGCGCAACGCGTGCGATGCGCATCTCGCTGAACCGTGAAATGGAAGCGCTGGAAAACCACATTCCCTTCCTGGGAACCGTGGGCTCCATCAGTCCTTATATCGGTCTGTTCGGTACCGTCTGGGGCATCATGCATGCCTTTATCGCGCTGGGCGCGGTGAAGCAGGCCACCTTGCAGATGGTTGCGCCGGGTATTGCAGAAGCGCTGATCGCCACGGCTATCGGTCTGTTTGCGGCGATCCCCGCCGTTATGGCTTACAACCGCCTTAATCAGCGCGTGAATAAGCTGGAACAGAATTACGATAACTTTATGGAAGAGTTCACGGCTATTCTGCATCGTCAGGCGTTCTCCAGCGAGAACACCAAGTAAGAGCTGAGGTTAGCATGGCCAGAACTCGTGGTCGCGGCGGTCGCCGTGAGATGAAGTCCGAGATCAACATTGTTCCACTGCTGGACGTTTTGCTGGTGCTGCTGCTGATTTTCATGGCAACCGCACCGATCATTACCCAGAGCGTGGAAGTGGATCTGCCGGATGCGACAGATTCAAAAACTGTTTCCAGTGACGATAATCCGCCAGTGATCGTAGAAGTGGCGGGCGTGGGACAGTACAGCCTGGTGGTCGATCACGATCGGATGGAGCAGCTGCCACCTGAGCAGGTAGTCGCTGAAGCTCAGCGCCGTATTGAGGCGAATCCGAAGACGGTATTCCTGATCGGTGGGGCAAAAGATGTGCCTTACGACGAGATCATTAAGGCGCTCAACTTGCTGCATCAGGCAGGCGTTAAGTCTGTCGGATTAATGACGCAGCCGATTTAATTCATTCGAACCGTTTTTGGGAATCGAGAGTGTCGAAGGCAACCGAGCAAAACGATAAGTTAAAACGAGCGATTATCTTTTCAGTCATCCTGCATGTGCTTGTCATTGCGGTACTGATCTGGAGCTCTTTTGACGAACACATCGACGCGAGCAGCGGCGGTGGCGGTGGTGATATCGATGCCGTCATGGTCGATCCTGGTGCGATCGTTGATCAGTATAATCGGCAGCAGAATCAGCAAAGCGACAGTAAGCGGGCTGACAATCAGCGTAAGAAGCAGGCGCAACAGCAGGCTGAAGAGCTGCAACAGAAGCAGGCCGCTGAGCAACAGCGTTTGAAAGAGCTGGAAAAAGAGCGTCTGCAAGCCCAGCAGGATGCGAAGCAGCAAGCGGCTGCGCAGGCTGCCGAGCAGAAGCAGGCTCAGGACGCGGCGAAGCAGGCACAGGAAGAGCAAAAGCAGGCTGAAATGGCCGCCGCTAAAGCGAAGTCCGATGCCAAAGCGCAGGCTGATGCTCAGGCTAAATCGGCCGCTGAAGCACAGAAAAAAGCGGAAGCAGAGGCCAAACAGGCAGCTGCCGATGCACAGAAAAAAGCCGAAGCCGAAGCCAAAAAAGTGGCAGCCGAAGCTAAAAAGCAGGCTGACGCTGAGGCCAAAGAAGCTGCCGCTGAAGCCGCCAAGGTAAAAGCGGCCGCCGATGCGAAGGCGAAAGCCACCGCAGACGCGAAAGCCAAAGCGGCGGAAGAGGCTAAAGAAGCGAAAGCTGCTGCCGCGAAAGAAGCCGCAGAAGCGAAAGAGAAAGCCGCTGAAGAGGCGAAAGCCAAAGCAGAGGCTTCTGCAAAAGCGAAAGCAGACGCCGCGGCGAAAGCCAAAGCCGCTGCCGACGCCAAGAAAAAAGCCGCCGCTGATGCCGCAAAAGACACCAGCGATGTGGACGATTTACTGGGAGGACTCAGCTCTGGCAAGAACGCGCCGAAGCAGGGTAAATCCGGTGGCGCTGCCGCAGGGCAGGGTAATCAGAAAAAAGCGGGCGCATCAGGGGCTGCAATTGATAGTTATATAGGCCAGGTTCAGGCGGCTATCCAGAGTAAGTTCTATGATTCGGACACGTTCAAAGGCAGGACGTGTGATATTCACATCAAGATCATGTCCGATGGCACCTTAGTTTCCGCCACTGCGGCTGGAGGCGATGCTGCACTGTGTCAGGCGGCAATTAATGCTGCCCGCATGGCAAGAATGCCTAAACCGCCGAGTGCGGAAGTTTATCAGGCAGTTAAAGATGCAACGTTAGAATTCAAGCCATAAGAATTCGGTAACATCCGGCAAGTTGAACTATGGTCAACTTGCCGTACTCTATAGATGCATTATTGGTTCGTTTGAACACTGCTAATTATCGTGGACGTTGCGTTCAGGTAAGGGAGAAAAGATGAAGCAGGCATTTCGTGTAGCAATGAGTTTTTTACTGCTGTTTGTCGCTGTAGCGCATGCAGAAGTTCGCATTGAAATTACCCAGGGTGTGAACACCGCGCGTCCAATTGGCGTGGTCCCATTCAAATGGGCCGGCCCGGGTGGCGCACCTGAAGATATCGGTGGCATCGTTGCCGCTGATTTACGCAACAGTGGTAAATTCAACCCGTTAGATCGTTCACGTCTGCCTCAGCAGCCAACCACAGCAGCTGAAGTTCAGCCTGCTGCCTGGACCGCGCTGGGTATCGATGCCGTGGTTGTCGGTCAGGTTCAGCCTGGCGCCGACGGCAGCTACCTGGTTTCTTACCAGCTGGTGGATACCTCGGGTAATCCGGGTGCCATTCTGGCTCAGAACCAGTATAAGGTGACCAAACAGTGGTTACGTTATGCGGCGCATACTGCCAGTGATGAAGCCTTTGAGAAGCTGACCGGCATTAAAGGGGCTTTCCGCACCCGTATTGCGTATGTCGTGCAGACCAACGGCGGTCAGTTCCCGTATGAACTGCGCGTCTCTGACTACGACGGTTACAACCAGAACACCGTGCACCGTTCACCACAGCCGCTGATGTCTCCGGCCTGGTCTAAAGACGGCAGCAAGCTGGCTTACGTGACCTTCGAAAGCGGTAAATCAGCCCTGGTCGTGCAGACTCTGGCGAACGGCGCGATCAAACAGGTTGCTTCCTTCCCGCGTCACAACGGTGCACCGGCCTTCTCCCCAGACGGGACGAAGTTAGCCTTTGCGCTGTCCAAGACCGGTAGCCTGAATCTGTACGTGATGGACCTGGCGTCAGGCCAGATCAATCAGCTGACAGACGGTCGTTATAACAGTACTGAACCCACCTGGTTCCCGGACAGCCAGAGCCTGGCTTACACTTCGGATCAGGCAGGTCGTCCACAAATTTATAAAATCAGTGCAAGTGGCGGTACCGCACAGCGTCTGACCTGGGAAGGCGGACAGAATCAGGATGCGGACGTGAGCTCTGATGGTAAATCACTGGTGATGATTAGCACCAACGGCGGTGCTCAACACGTCGCCAGACAAGATCTGGAAACGGGAGCCGTTCAACAATTAACGGACACGTTCCTGGATGAAACGCCAAGCCTCGCACCAAATGGCACCATGGTAATCTACAGCTCTACTCAGGGTATGGGATCCGTATTGCAGTTGGTTTCGACTGATGGGCGTTTCAAAGCGCGTCTTCCGGCAACTGATGGACAGGTAAAATTCCCTGCCTGGTCGCCGTATCTGTGATGCATATGTAAATATGTATGGCTAACAATAATAGGATTGTAGAAATGCAACTGAACAAAGTGCTGAAAGGCTTAATGCTGGCACTGCCAGTAATCGCAGTGGCTGCTTGTAGCTCACACAAAAACAATAACAACGACCAGACCAATGGTATGGGCGATGGCGCTAACGCTAATAGCGGCATGAACAGCGGCAACATGTCATCTGATGAGCAGGCTCGCCTGCAGATGCAGGAACTGCAGAAAAACAACATCGTTTACTTCGGCCTGGACAAGTATGACATCCAGTCTGAGTTCGCACAGATGCTGGATGCTCACGCTAACTTCCTGCGTAGCAACCCATCTTACAAAGTGACTGTTGAAGGTCATGCGGATGAGCGCGGTACACCAGAGTACAACATCGCCCTGGGCGAACGTCGTGCTACTGCTGTTAAAATGTACCTGCAGGGTAAAGGTGTTTCTGCTGACCAGATCTCTATCGTTTCTTACGGTAAAGAGAAGCCAGCTGTACTGGGTCATGACGAATCAGCGTATGCTAAAAACCGTCGTGCCGTACTGGTATACTAAGAGAATCACATGATTAGTAACTTCAGACTTCACGTGTTGGGTCTGTCGTTACTGGTTGGCGTAGCGGCCCCCTGGGCCGCTAATGCCCAGGCGTCAATCAGTAACGTTGGCTCAGGCTCGGTCGAAGACCGTGTCACAACTCTTGAGCGTATCTCCAATGCTCAGGCGCAACTTCTTCAGCAACTTCAGCAACAGCTCTCCGACTCACAGCGCGATGTCGACTCACTCCGTGGTCAGATTCAAGAAAATCAGTACCAAATGAATCAGATGACTGAGCGTCAGAAAAGCATGTACCAGCAGATTGATACGCTAAGCAATGGCGGTGGTAATGCCAACGCACAGGCTCAGGGTGCTTCTGGTGATGCCGCCGCTGCTGCCGGTGGTGCTGCAGCCGATAATGCCGCAAACGGCAACAGCGCAGCGTCAGGGGCCTCTGCGGCACCTGTACAAAGCGGGGATGCCAACACTGATTACAACGCTGCGGTCGCGCTGGTTCTTGAAAAGAAACAGAACGAACAGGCAATCAGTGCATTTCAGGCTTTTGTGAAGAAATATCCGGATTCCACTTATCAGCCCAATGCCAATTACTGGTTGGGACAGTTGAATTACAACAAAGGCAAGAAAGACGACGCGGCGTATTATTTCGCTACTGTGGTCAAAAACTACCCGAAATCACCAAAGAGTCCTGATGCGTTGTATAAGGTTGGGGTGATCATGCAGGAGAAGGGCGACACGGCGAAAGCCAAAGCCGTTTACCAGCAAGTGTCCAAACTTTATCCAAACAGTGATGCAGCGAAAAATGCCGCAAAACGGGCAGCTGCGCTCTAAGTGACCAGCTTTGACCGGATATTGCCGTATTTCTGGTCTTTGCGGACGAAAGGTAGTCAGTTGAACAAGTTATCTGAAAATAGTGGTTGCGCTGAATCGGTAAATCAGTAATATATGCCGCCGTTGCAGGGACATATGTGAAAACGTTCTGGCAGCGCAAAAGTGGGTCGTTAGCTCAGTTGGTAGAGCAGTTGACTTTTAATCAATTGGTCGCAGGTTCGAATCCTGCACGACCCACCACTTTCAAAGTAGTACCAAGTGTTAAGCGTGAAGGATTTGAACCTGCAGCAGGTTCGAGTTGAGCGAAGCGAAACAACGTTGCAATAAGCAACGGGCCGAGAGGCCGAGGCGTAGCCGAGTTATCCTGCACGACCCACCACTTTAAAGCAGTATGCAGTACAAAGCAGTAACCGCTCGATGCGGGTCGTTAGCTCAGTTGGTAGAGCAGTTGACTTTTAATCAATTGGTCGCAGGTTCGAATCCTGCACGACCCACCATTAAGCCTTAATAGCGCAAGTGTTTAAGCAGGCATCGAAGTGAAGTGTTACCGCGAAAGCGGGTCGTTAGCTCAGTTGGTAGAGCAGTTGACTTTTAATCAATTGGTCGCAGGTTCGAATCCTGCACGACCCACCAGTGTTAAGAAGGCGCCCTAAAGGCGCCTTTTTGCTATCTGCGATTCGTGTAGGATTTGAACCTGCATCCTGCATGACTCACCAATGTTAAGAAGGCGCCCTAAAGGCGCCTTTTTGCTTTCTGCGATTTATAAAATGTTGGTTGAAGGGCTGGTTGCCTGCGTGGCCCGGTATCCCGGTCAGGGAGAGAAGGTTGAACGCAAAGTCGCCGTGAACCCATCCCTGGGGGCTCAGCGGCGACATCCCTGTCGCCGATGCTTTGCTTATCAACCTTCTCTCCCTTCCCCTAAGCTTCAGTATCGAATGGTTAATTGTGGACACACAGGTCAAAGCCCTATTCGATGCTTGCCTTTCAAACGAGCTTCCACCGAGCCTCATCAACGCGATCGCACTTCACTCAGCCTTTGACCTGTGTATCCACCAACCTACCCATCGACACCAATTCTATGAGGTGGCGGCATAGAGTGCCTTAGCCGAGTGTCTGCGGCAGGGATGCCGCAGCCAAGCCTCCAGGGATGTATTCACGGCGTCTCGGATAAGGCGCTCTATGCTGACGCCATACCACCGCGCTCGCCCTTGACCTGTGCGTCCACCAAGCCCAATCAACGACGAAAATGTTATTGGGGCGCTCTATGCTGACGCCTTACCCCCGAACCCGGTTTTGACCTCAATCCCTCAATCCCTTTAGCCTTCCCCGGCGCAAGATTCTTCCAGATATGCATCACGGCATAACTTCGCCACGGGCGCCAGGCTTGAGATAATCGCTCGGCTTCCTTCGCCGTTACGCTACCCAGATTCTTTCTGACCACCACATCTCCGGCAGGGAATGCGTCCGGCCAACGCAGTGCCCGCATCGCAATATAATGCGCGGTCCACTCTCCTATGCCCGGCTGAGCCACCAATGATGCGATTGCGCGATCTGGATCGGTGCCTGCATCCAACCTCAGCTCACCCCGATCGTAGGCTTGTGCAATGGCTATCAGCGTCCGTGAACGCGCGCTGACGATGCCAAGGCTCGCCACCTCATCCAACGTCGCCACTGCTATCCTCGCGGCCTGTGGTGTCAGCTGAGTGAGCTCAGGGAAGGGCGTCTTGATCGCCTCGCCAAAGGCCTCTGCAAAACGACCACCAATCGTGGTAGCAGCTTTCACGGTGATCTGCTGACCGAGAATGGCCCTGACCACTATTTCAAAACCATCAAATGCGCCAGGTACCCGCAATCCCGCATCTTTCGTCAGACTGTCCCGCAACAGCGGATCCTGCTCAAGATGGGCGGCAATCAGATCGGGGTGGGCATCGAGATCAAAGAGATTCTTCAACCGACGCAACAGCGCAGGTAACACCGGCGTCAGCGAATGGGTAAACTCGACCTGTAATCCGTGCTTCTTGTCAGACTGTGTGACACGAACCCATCCGGTATGCTCGCCCAGACGCACGGTACGCGCATAACTGTGATTATCCACACTCTCCACGCCTTTAATGGCACGAAGCCGCAGAAAGGCTAACAGGGCGGTCCAGTTGAATGGCGGACGATAGCTCAACAACAGCGTCGAGGTCTCACTGCTGATAAAATGCCCCGTTTCGCTGGCTTCTTTGCGTAACCGGCTCGGCGGCATTCGATACTGACGGCTGAACACCTCGTTGAAGCGACGCAAACTGGCAAATCCACTGGCATATGCCACCTCAGTGACTGGCAGCGTGGTTTCGGTCAATAGCTGCTTTGCCAGCAGCAAACGACGGGTCTGCCTGAGCTCGAGCGGCGAAACGCCCAACTCTTTTTGCACAATGCGCCGCAACTGACGTGAACTGAGCGAAAACTGCGCCGCAATCTCTTCCAGACTGTCGATATCCTCAACCAATCCTTCTTCAATCCGCTGGATCAGCAAATCGGCAATCCGGTGACTGCTGTCTACCGGCGCATTCCCCGGCGCCAGTTCCGGACGACAGCGCAGGCAAGGGCGAAAGGCGGCCTTTTCTGCCGCTTCAGCACTGTCAAAAAACAGACAATTCACCTCATGCGGCGGCTTAACCGGACAGACAGGCCGGCAATAAATGCCGGTAGACGTCACGCCGACATAAAACACCCCATCAAAACGCACATCCCGGGAGGTCAGTGCCCGGTAAGCAACCTGTTTATCAATCATCATCATTCCCGACTCGCTGGCTTTTATGCCAGGTTAAGGGCAATTTGTTGCCCTCGCTAGCCGTTTTCGGACAGCTAACGTATTTCAACCTGATGTCCGAAAACGGCTAGCGTAGCGTTTCTTCTCACGGATAATAGACGTAATCTCAGCAAAACATCGTGATACAGGAAGAAGACTGATGAGCTATTTCTGCAAAGTAATGCCTTCACCCGTGGGCGCCCTGACGCTGATTGCCAGCGATCTCGGCCTGACGGCGATCCTCTGGCAGGATGACAACCCAAATCGCGTGCGCTTACCGGATATGCAGGAAAATCCGGCGCATCCGGTGCTGGTGGAAACCGAGCGTCAGCTGAATGAGTATTTTGCCGGGACGCGCACCACCTTCACCATGACGCTGGATTTTGTCGGTACCGAATTTCAGAAAAAAGTCTGGCAGGCGCTGGTGGCCATTCCGTTTGGGGAAACGCGCAGCTATGCCGATATCGCCCGCGAAATTGGCAACCCGAAGGCGGTCAGAGCGGTCGGCGCGGCCAACGGTAAAAATCCAATCTCGATTATTGCTCCCTGTCATCGGGTGATTGGATCGAATGGCAAACTGACCGGATTTGCCGGCGGTCTGGAGGTCAAAGCCTTCCTGCTGAAGATTGAAACGGTGAAGCAGGACGAGGCAGAATTCATCCTGAAGTGATCGGGCTCACATCCTGAGATCTCAGCGAAAAACTGAGCGACACCGGCGACTATTTCGGCTATCGTGTTTAGCATATAAAACAAACCGACCGCAGGTCGGCGCGGAAAGGCCAATTTCCGCTAATTTGGTTAAGTTAAAGAAACGAGAGCCGCGATATGAGCCTGATGTTCGATCCTGAAACCGCTGTATATCCCTTCCCGCCGAAACCTGCCCGCCTTACCCAGGATGAAAAGCAGATTTACCGGGAGAAAATCAAACGGTTACTTAAAGAACGCAACGCCGTGATGGTTGCCCATTACTATACCGATCCGGAAATTCAGGCGCTGGCAGAAGAGACCGGCGGTTGCGTCGCCGATTCGCTGGAAATGGCCCGCTTTGGCAGCCAGCACTCCGCCAGCACCTTGCTGGTGGCTGGCGTACGGTTTATGGGCGAGACGGCCAAGATCCTCAGCCCGGAAAAAACCATCCTGATGCCAACCCTTCAGGCGGAATGTTCCCTCGATCTCGGCTGCCCCATCGACGAATTCAACCGTTTCTGTGACCAGCATCCCGACCGTACCGTGGTGGTGTATGCCAACACCTCCGCAGCAGTCAAGGCTCGCGCTGACTGGGTGGTCACCTCAAGCATTGCCGTTGAACTGATTGAACATCTAGATAGCCTGGGTGAGAAAATCATCTGGGCACCGGATCGTCACCTTGGCCAGTACGTTACCCGCCAAACCGGGGCCGATATCCTGTGCTGGCAGGGCGCATGTATTGTCCATGACGAGTTTAAAACTCAGGCGTTGCAACGCATGAAGGCACTTTATCCGGATGCGGCGGTGCTGGTTCACCCGGAATCTCCGCAGGCGATTGTGGATCTGGCGGATGCGGTCGGCTCGACCAGCCAGCTGATCCAGGCAGCCAAAACCCTGCCTAACCCACAGATGATTGTGGCGACCGATCGCGGCATCTTTTATAAAATGCAGCAGGCTTGCCCGGACAAAGAGCTGCTGGAAGCGCCCACAGCGGGCGAGGGCGCAACCTGCCGCACCTGTGCACACTGTCCGTGGATGGCGATGAATGGCCTGAAGGCGATTGCCGATGGCCTGGAGCATGGCGGCAGCCAGCATGAAATTCATGTCGATGCGGCGCTACGTGAAGGCGCGTTGATCTCGTTGAACCGTATGCTAACCTTTGCAGCAAGTTTAAAAGGCTAATCGTTGCTTTTCTGCTGAGGACACAGGTGCCAATATGGATTTTTTTAGCACGCATAATATTCTGGTTCACATCCCCCTTGGGACCGGTGGTTACGATCTTTCGTGGATTGAAGCCATTGGTACCGTGGCGGGCCTGCTTTGTATCTGGCTCGCCAGTCTTGAGAAAATCAGTAACTACGCCTTTGGCCTGATTAACGTCACGCTGTTTGCGGTCATTTTCTTCCAGATCCAACTCTACGCCAGCCTGCTGTTGCAGCTGTTCTTCTTCGTCGCCAACATCTACGGTTGGTATGCCTGGAGCAGGCAAACCACGGATAACCAGCAGGCGCTGCAAATCCGCTGGATGACCTTGCCGAAAGCCATTGGCTGGCTGCTGGTGTGCGTGGTAGCGATTGGCCTGATGACGCTGTACATCAACCCGGTCTTTGCCTGGCTGACGAAAATTGCGGTGACGGTAATGCAGGGCGTGGGCCTGTCGGTCGCCATGCCGGAATTGCAGCCCGATGCGTTCCCGTTCTGGGACTCCTGCCTGATGGTGTTGTCGATTGTGGCGATGATCCTGATGACGCGGAAATACGTCGAGAACTGGCTGCTGTGGGTGATTATTAACGTGATTAGCGTGATGATCTTCGCGCGCCAGGGCGTCTACGCCATGTCGCTGGAATATGCCATCCTGACGCTGATTGCCCTGAACGGTTGCTGGCTGTGGATTAAAAGCGCCCGCGAACAGGGTTCACGCGCGCTTTCGTCTTAGTGATGATGGTGGGCATGCTCATGCCCACCATTTCCCCAACTCAGTTCACAGTCACCATCATCACAACTCTGATATTCCATCTGCACCGTCGCATGTTCAATCTGATAATGGTCATGCAGCCAGTCGTGGATGCGGTGCAGTAACGCATCGTGGTCATAAGGCGGAATGACGTGAACGTGCAGCGTCATCACCGGCTTCTCACCTACCTGCCACAAATGAATATGATGCACATTGCGGATCTCCGGGATGCCTTGCGTCAGCGCCCGCTTCAATTTGTCGACATCCAGTGAAGGAGGCGCGCCTTCCAGCAACTCATGAATACTCTCTTTCATCAGCGCCCAGGCACTGCGTAACACCAGCACCGAAACCAGAATCGACAGGATCGGGTCAATCGGCGTCCAGCCGGTATAAATGATGATTAATGCTGCGGCGATGGCGCCGACGGAACCCAGCAAATCCCCCAACACATGCAGCGCCGCGGCGCGCACGTTGAGGTTCTTTTCCTCACTGCCACGATGCAACAGCCAGAAAGAGATCAGATTCGCCAGCAGTCCCGCCACGGCAACGGTCAGCATAAAACCGCCCGCCACAGGTTCCGGATGACGGAAACGAACGATCGCTTCCCAGACAATCAACGCGGTGATCACCACTAACGCGATGGCGTTGACGAAAGCCGCCAGGGTGGTCAGACGAAGCAGGCCAAAGGTGTGGCGAGCATTGGGTTTGCGTTGGGCAAACTGTACCGCGAGCAGGGCCATCAGCAGAGCGGCCGCATCGGTAAGCATATGCCCGGCATCCGCCAACAGCGCCAGCGAGCCAGAGAGTATGCCGCCGGCCACTTCAGCCACCATAAAGACGGCGGTAACGAGAAAGGCTGCCAGCAGGCGGGTACGGTTTCCCGTGCCTTCAGAATGGGTGTGCGCCATAAGATTCCAGTTCAGTGAGTAAACTTTCTGTTAATGATATCAATAAATTCAGTTCGGTAGCAGGCTGTTGCTGTGCCCGGCACTGCCCGATAATGTGCTGGCAGCGATTTTCACCCTCGGCATAGCCTAGCATTTGCCAGCTTCCCTTCAGACGATGGGCGGCTTTTTCGGCCTTTTCCCAATCTTGTTCCTTCAGCGCGGTGACCAGCCTGGTGCTGTCTTCTCGTAGGGTCTGCTGCAGCGTTTTCTGCAATTTGCTGAAAAAGGCGTGGTCATGACCGGCCAGATCCCACAGTCGCTGGTGCAGATCGGCAAAAACGACCTCGGTGCCCGCGGTCAGCAGCGGCTCAATTTCGTTCAGGGTTACAGGTTTCAGCAACACCTTATCGGTCAGCGCCGCCACCTGTGGGCTGGCCAGGATATCGGCATCGGCCGAACACATCACAATGCGGCAGCGCCGGGCGGTGTGACGCTCAGCACGACGGATGATTTTCGCCAGCGTCACGCCATCCGGATGCGGCATGCTGTAGTCAATAAACAGCAGGTCATATACGCCGCCCGCAGCGAGAAAAGCCCGGCCATCAGGATAGCAGTCGGCTTCAATGCCAAACCAGGCCAGCTGCTGCTGCATCACCAGCAGATTGGTGGGATGATCGTCGACCACCGCAACGCGCTGCACGTTTGGCGTTCCACCCGGCGAGCGCACGGGTGCCGGTTCATTCATGGCAGCATCGCTGGTGACGATCTGCAAAGGCAGAAACACCGTCAGCGTGGTCCCTTGATGCGGCGTGGATGCCAGCAGGATCTCTCCGCCCATCCTGGCGACGATCTCTTTGCAAATCGACAGGCCAAGACCGCTACCCTGCACGGAAAGCTGGCGGCCCGATGGCGTCTGATACCAGGGCTCGAAGAGCCTGATCTGCTCCTCTGGCGGAATGCCGCTGCCGCTGTCGATCACCTGTAAACGCAGGCGATCGTTTTCCGTCGCCAGGGTGACGCGAATCTCACCCTGGCGGGTAAATTTGATCGCATTGCTGATCAGGTTATTGGCAATCTGCTGCAGCCGTTGCCCATCAATCATGATCAGCGCAGGTAACGGCGGGAGGGTTTCGACGCGGAACAGCGGCCCGTTATTTCGCATCAACGGGTGATAAAAATCTGCCAGCCGGCTGAGCCACTTGGCCGGATCGAGCGGCTGCGGCACCAGGGTAAAACTGTTGCTCTCCAGCTTGGCGTGATCCTGCAGATCGTTCAGCAAGGTTAGTAGCGTGGAGGCGCTGCTGTGGATCACGTTGAGGTTTTTGCTGGCAGGCGTGCGGGACACTTCCACTTCCAGCAGGCCCAGAATCGCCTGCATCGGCGTGCGCAGCTCGTGGCTGACGGTGGCCAGAAACTGGCTTTTCATCTGATTGGCCCGCTCGGCCTCTTCGCGCTCCAGCTCCAGCTGGCGGCGCTGCAGCCGTTCGCGGCGCTGTTCCAGATAACGTCGAATCAACAGCACCAGTAAAAAGACAATGGCAAATAACGCGGCGATCAGCACAAATAACGAGATCGGCCGCATACTGTTTTCAGCGCCTTCTGAAAGCACCGAGCTGTTGTTGCTCCAGGTCTCTCTCATCCGTTGCTGCGTATCGGCGGGGATTTGCTGCAGGCTGGTGTTGAGCAGGGTTCTTAACAGCGGGAACGCCGGGCTGACGCCCAATGTGATGGGCCAGGCGGTGTCGCTGGCGGCAAAGGCCAGGCGTAACGCGTCGCTATAGCGGGACTGAATCAGCCAGCGGGCCGAAATGACATTGTCTACCAGCGCATCGATCTGTCCGTTAGCCAGCGCGTCATACAGCGTTTTGCTGTCTTCAAACGGCACCACAGTGATGCCTGCGGGTATCAGCCCGCGCGCGATATCACCGCGACGGATGCCGACTTTCAGGCCCTGAAGCTGCTGCCAGCCGGTCGCCGGTCGCGACATCTGCCCAACGTAGACGCCCCAAAGCGCACGCCAGATTGGCAGCGTATTGCTGCGCATCGCATCGTCGCCGGTCAGGGGCAGCGTCAACTGAATCATCGCCCGTCCCTGATCGACCAGCGCCTGCGCCTGTTGCGCATTGCTCACCCACCAGGGCTGAAAACGCAGCCCGGTGTTCTGACCGATAATATTCAGCAGCTCGACGCTGTAGCCACTCGGTTGACCGTTGGCCGCCCGGTAACTCCAGGGATAGTCATCGCCGATCGCCGCATAGGTCACAACCGGATGTTGCGTGATCCAGCTGCGCTCCATCGGGGTTAAGTGGGCAGTATTGGTGTCCTGATAACGCGGTAACTGGCTGCTCCAGCGGCCCTGAATGCCGTTAATCACCTCCATCGGGAGCTGGCGGATGGCCATGTCCAGCCGTTCGGTTAACGCCGGCTGGGTGGTAATGGCCTGCAGACGCAGTTCACCCGGGTCGAGTGGCGAGGCCAGTTGATAAATTTGCCCCTGTTGCAGCTGATTGAGCAAAAACCCGGCGCTGGTCTCATCGGCGACCACATAATCACTTTTATTATTCAGCAAGGCATACAGCGCCTGCAGATCGTTATCCACCACCTGCCAGTGATGCTGGCGGGCAAATGCCGGATCGATCAGCGCAAGGGCCGATTTGCTGATGGTGATTTGGGCATCGGTGGAGTTGAACATCACCGGCCGCAGATTTTCGCGGCTGCGGTAAATGCGCATGGGGCTGGTAAACCAGGGCTGGGTGGCGCTCATTCCCTTTTCCAGCGTTTGCTGGGGCACGCCAAAAGCGATATCCAGCTTGCCTTCTAGCAGAGCCTGCTGCAAGGCCTGCCAGTCCGGGTAATCCGCAACCTGAAACTTCAGACCGGTGGTTTGGGTCAGCGCCACCAGATAGTCAGCATTGATGCCGTAGAGATCCTGGCCGACCACCATATTCCACGGCGTGCTGTTGTCGCGCAGGATGCCCACGCGTAATGGCTTATCCTGCCACGGCGACGACTGATCCAGCGGCATCATCTCCTGTGGCATCAGCACGCTGCTGATCGGCCGCAACGCGGCGGCAACCGGCAGGCACAGCAACAGCATAACAGCCAGCAACAGGCGACGCGTCACTGCTGAGCCTTCCAGAATCCGGCCAGTTCAACCACCGAGCTGGCCCCGGTTTTATCCATGATGTTCTTTTTATGGGTGCTGACGGTTTTATTGCTGATATTGAGCTGTTCAGCAATCTGTAAATTAGACAGCCCGCGCGCCAGCAGCGCTAAAATCTGCTGCTCTTTGCTGGTCAGCATGTGCGTGGTGGTTTCACTCTCGCTGCTGACAGGGAACGCCTGCTGACCGCCCAGTACCGCCAGAATGGCAGAGAGCAGCTGTGGCATCGGCTGACGTTTCGCAACATAGCCCGCTGCACCGGCGGCTTCGGCCAGCCGTTGATAGAGACGTTCCTCCTGCGCGGAATAGATGATCACCGGCAGGGCAGGGAAGTGGCGGCGGATAAATTTCAGCAACTGCAGGCCATCACTGTCCGGCAGCCCGATATCCAGCACCACGATATCCACCGGCTGTGCGGCCAGCAGCGCATGGGCGCGGTTTTCATCTTCGGCTGCCAGCAGGGTAAAGGGAAAAGGCGCACGCGCCAGCGCCGCTTCAAGCGCAACATGCACCAGCGGGTGGTCGTCAATCAGCAGCAGCGTAACCATGAATTTATCCGGGGGAAATCAGGGCTTTCAAGAATAGCGTAAAGGTTCAGGTAAGCAAACAGACATGAAAAAGGAGAGCCTGAGCTCTCCTTTTAATCACGCGTCAAAACGGTTATCAGGCGACTTACTGGGTAGTGCCATCCGTTTTAGTATTCGCGTCAGGTCCGACTTTTTTGTTGATGTTCGGACATTTACCGTCTTTACACTCACTGTTTTTGTGGATCTGCTCAGCGCTCATTTTTTTGTGATGCTTCATGGTTTTATGGGTCGTCCCACTGGTGGCATCACCGGTATTGTTGATTTTGCTGTTATCCACGCCATTAGGGGCGATTTTCTGGGCTGCACCACCGGCCGCTGCACCGGCATCTGCTGCCTGGTTAGCCGTACCGTTGTTGCCAGATTCAGCCATTGCCGCACCGCTGCCCAAGGTCATTGCTGCGGTCAGGAATACGATTGCAAACTTATTCATCATTATGCTCCGTTAAGGTGTGAATATTGCCGAACCAAACCCGTTAAAATGCGGTTTGAATAAATAATTCGAAGAGTTCGGAATACAATCAGCACAAGATCAACTCCTCTAAAGTTAGTGATCTTTATGCGTTTTTTTTAGGTATTAACAAGTAAAAGTGTAGTTCAGGAACCGGAAACAGCAACTTTAAATGGCAAGAAGTTGACCAAAGCGGATTTACAGCACTGTAAGCACGCGATAAATTGGACGTGATGCGCCTGATGTGCAGAACGGCCTTTAAAATACTGGAAATATTATGAATTATCAGAATGATGACTTAAGAATCAAAGAGATAAAAGAACTTCTTCCCCCTGTAGCCCTGCTTGAAAAGTATCCTGCCACGGACATGGCGGCGAAAACCGTTTCTGACTCCCGCCAGGCTATTCATAATATTCTTAAAAAGACCGACGATCGTTTATTGGTGGTGATTGGACCTTGCTCCATTCATGACACCCAGGCCGCAAAAGAATATGCTGCGCGTTTACTGACGCTGCGTGAAGAGTTAAGTGACTCTTTGGAAGTGGTGATGCGCGTGTATTTTGAAAAACCGCGGACTACCGTTGGCTGGAAAGGGCTGATTAACGATCCGCATATGGACAACAGCTACCAGATCAATGACGGCCTGCGCATTGCCCGCAAGCTGCTGCTGGACATCAATGATTCCGGCCTGCCTGCCGCCGGTGAGTTCCTCGATATGATCACGCCACAATATATGGCTGACCTGATGAGCTGGGGAGCAATTGGCGCGCGCACCACCGAATCGCAGGTTCACCGTGAACTCTCTTCGGGCCTTTCCTGCCCGGTTGGCTTCAAGAACGGCACCGACGGGACGATTAAAGTGGCTATCGATGCTATTAATGCCGCCAGCGCGCCGCATTGCTTCCTGTCAGTAACCAAGTACGGTCACTCGGCCATTGTTGAAACCAGCGGCAACGGCGACTGCCATATCATCCTGCGCGGCGGCAAAGAGCCGAACTACAGCGCCCACCATGTCAGCGCCGTTAAAACCGGTCTGGAGAAGGCCGGTCTGGATTCGCAGGTGATGATTGACTTCAGCCATGCCAACAGCAGCAAGCAGTTCCAGAAGCAGCTGGTGGTGTCGGATGACGTGTCGCAGCAGATTGCGGGCGGAGACAAGGCGATTATTGGCGTGATGATCGAGAGCCATCTGGTGGAAGGTAATCAGAGCCTCGAAAGCGGTGAGCCGCTGGTTTACGGTAAGAGCGTGACCGATGCCTGTATTGGTTGGGAAGACACTGAAAAAGTGCTTCGCCAGCTGGCAGATGCCGTGAAGGCGCGTCGCGCCCACTAAGCCTCGGCATTGAGGCTACTTCTACCCGAGTACAGGTCGGGCAGCGTTTTCTCAGCGCATCAGCCATAAAAAAAATCCGCCTTTCGGCGGATTTTTTGTGCTCAGCATTCTCTCTTTTCCCGCAGGAAAGAGGAGGGAATTACTTCGCTTTACCCTGGTTGGCTACTGCCGCCGCTTTCGCAGCAATTTCGTCAGCATCGCCCAGATAGTAATGTTTGATTGGTTTGAAGTTTTCATCAAACTCATACACCAGTGGCACGCCAGTTGGGATATTCAGTTCAAGGATGGCTTCTTCACTCATGTTGTCCAGGTATTTCACCAGCGCACGCAGGGAGTTACCGTGGGCCGCGATGATCACTTTCTCGCCGCTTTTCATGCGTGGCAGAATGGATTCGTTCCAGTATGGCAACACGCGATCGATGGTCAGCGCCAGGCTTTCTGTGGTTGGCAACTGCTCAGCCGTCAGTGCAGCGTAACGTGGGTCATGGCCAGGGAAACGCTCATCGGCACGATCCAGCTCTGGCGGCGTTACCGCGAACCCGCGACGCCATTGCTTAACCTGCTCGTCACCGTACTTCTGTGCGGTTTCGGCTTTATCCAGACCCTGCAGCGCACCGTAGTGACGCTCGTTCAGACGCCAGGATTTCTCCACTGGCAGCCAGACCTGGTCAACTTCGTCCAGGATGTTCCACAGCGTGTGGATGGCACGTTTCAGCACGGAGGTGTAAGCGAAATCGAAGGTGAAGCCTTCTTTTTTCAGCAGCTGACCTGCGGCTTTCGCTTCGGTACGGCCTTTATCGGACAGGTCAACATCGTACCAACCGGTAAAGCGGTTTTCATTATTCCACTGGCTTTCGCCGTGACGTACCAGAACCAGCTTAGTTACAGCCATAGCTTAACTCCTTAATAATCTGACGTTTCTATGATAATGGTAAACCGTAAATTGCCGGTAGCACCCTGGCGGCAATTTTATAGGCCATTACCATAACGGAAATCTGCGCACCGCGTAAGCCTGTCGCCTCTCCGATGCGCGTTTTTCATGCGCTGAATCAAACCGCTGTCAGGCGGTAGCGCGTAATCGACTGATACGATTCACCCGGTTTAAGCCAGCAGTCAGGCTGCGGCCACTCGGGATGATTCGGCGAGTCGGGTAAAAACTCGCTCTCCAGTGCGATACCCTGAAAGGCATTATAGACGCCCTGCTCACGAGCAGGGGTGCCTTGCAGATAATTGCCTGAGTAAAATTGCAGCGCCGGGGCCGAGGTAAATACGCTCAGCTGCAGCTGACCATCTGCCGACCAGAGTTCGGCCGCGGGCTGGCTTTCATCCTCGGTGTTCAGCAGGAAGGCGTGGTCGTAACCTTTCACCGCGCGCTGATCGTCATCCTGCAGGAACTCGGCGGCGACCGTTTTTGGCTGGCGGAAGTCAAAACTGGTGCCGGCAACGGCTTTCAGATCGGCATTCGGGATGCCTTCACTGTCAACCGGCAGATACCGTTCAGCATTCAGCTGCAACTTATGATCGCGGGCATCGCCATGCCGGGCATCCAGATTGAAGTAGGCATGGTTGGTCAGGTTCACCGGGCAGGCTTTATCCGTGGTGGCGTGATACTGGATGGTCAGCGTGTTGTCATCTTCCAGACGGTACAGCAGGGTCACCAGCAGATTGCCTGGATAGCCCTGATCGCCATCGGGCGAATCCAGCTGATATTCCACTTCATGCTCTGCCTGGCGGACGATCTGCCAGCGACGGCTGCTGAACCCTTCCGGGCCGCCGTGGAGCTGATGAGGTCCCTGATTGGCCGCAACCTGCCAGGTTTTGCCTTCACCGCTGAACGTGGAATGGGCAATACGGTTGGCATAGCGACCGACGGTGGCACCAAGGTAAGCCGTCTGATGCAGATAATCCGCCGGTGTGGCGCAGCCGAGCAGGGCTTCACGCACGGTGCCATCTTTCATGGGCACACGGGCGGAGAGCCAGGTGGCGCCCCAGCTCATAAAGGTGGCAACCATGCCGCCCGCATTGCGCAGCGTGGTGATATGCCATGGCTGACCATCCGGCGCACGGGAAGTGGGTTCGGTTAGCATTGACCCGCTCCTTCAGAGGCTTTGCAGACGTAGAAGGTTTCTTTGATGCCCGATTTGGCTTCGTATTGCTGCTCCACGGCAGCTTTCACCGACTCCACCATCTCCAGCGGCATCAGCGCGACAACGCAGCCGCCGAAACCGCCGCCGGTCATGCGCACGCCGCCACGATCGCCCAGCGAGGCCTTAACGATCTCAACCAGCATATCGACCGGTGGCACGGTGATTTCAAAGTCATCACGCATTGAGGCATGAGATTCGGCCATCAGCACCGCCAGACGCGCCAAATCGCCGCGTGCCAGCACGTCAGCGGCTTCCAGCGTACGGGCATTTTCGGTCAGCACATGACGCACGCGCTTCGCGACGACCGGGTCGAGTTTGTCTTCCGCCGCTCTAAACTGCTCCAGTTCGACGTCACGCAGTGAGGTCTGACCAAAGAACGCCGCACCCGCCTCACACTGTTCACGACGCACGTTATATTCGCTGCCGACCAGGCTACGACGGAAGTTGGTGTTGATAATCACCACCGCAATGTCTTCCGGCATAGGCACCGGGCGCGTACCCAGCGTGCGGCAATCGAGCAGCATGGCGTGATCTTTTTTACCCAGCGCCGAAATCAGCTGGTCCATGATGCCGCAGTTACAGCCAACAAACTGGTTCTCTGCTTCCTGGCCGTTCACCGCAATCTCCGCACCGTCTAAAGGCAGATCGTACAGCTGCTGGAACACGGTGCCGACCGCCACTTCCAGCGAGGCAGAAGAGCTCAGACCTGCACCCTGAGGCACATCACCGGCAATCACCATATCCACGCCAGAAAAATCGCTGTTGCGCTTCTGCAGATGCTTCACCACGCCACGGACATAGTTCGCCCACATTTTGTCGTTGAGCGGCGCGATCGGCTCATCCAGCGAGAAGATATCCTGCTCGTTGTCGTAATCCGCCGCAATGACGCGCACCTGACGATCGTCGCGTTTCGCGCAGGCAATCACCGTCTGATAGTCGATGGCGCACGGCAGCACGAAGCCGTCGTTGTAATCGGTATGTTCGCCAATCAGATTCACGCGGCCTGGCGCCTGGATAGTATGGTCAGCGGCGTAACCAAACTTTTCCTGGAAAATGTTGTGGGTAGAGGTCTGTAAGGTCATGGTTATGCTCCCGTCTCGCGGAAATGAATATCACTGACGGAACGCAGACGTTCTGCTGCCTGTTCCGCTGTTAAATCACGTTGTGTTTCGGCCAGCATTTCATAGCCAACCATAAATTTACGTACCGTAGCGGAACGCAGCAGCGGCGGGTAGAAGTGGGCGTGTAACTGCCAGTGATCGTTGGCTTCGCCGTTGAAAGGCGCGGCGTGCCAGCCCATCGAATATGGGAAGGAGCACTGGAACAGGTTGTCATAGCGGCTGGTCAGTTTTTTCAGCGCCAACGCCAGATCGGTACGCTGTGCATCGGTCAGATCGACCAGGCGTTTGATATGGGCTTTAGGCAACAGCAGGGTTTCGAACGGCCATGCAGCCCACCAGGGCACCACTGCCAGCCAGTGTTCGGTTTCAACCACCGTGCGGCTGCCGTCTTTCAGCTCGCGCGCACTGTAATCGACCAGCATTGGTGACCCGTGCTGCTCGAAGTAAGCACGTTGCAAATCATCTTCGCGTTTCACTTCATTTGGCAGGAAGCTGTTGGCCCACACCTGGCCGTGCGGATGCGGGTTAGAGCAGCCCATGGCCGCACCTTTGTTCTCAAAAACCTGCACCCATGGATAGTGTTGGCCCAGATCGGCGGTCTGTTCCTGCCAGGTTCTGACCACCTGCTCGATACCGGCAACGGTCAGTTCAGGCAGGGTTTTGCTGTGATCCGGCGAGAAGCAGATCACCCGGCTGGTGCCGCGCGCGCTCTCGCAACGCATCAGCATGTCTTCGCTTTCCGGCGCGTCTGGCGTGTCGGTCATCAGCGCCGCAAAATCGTTGGTGAAGACATAGGTGCTGCTGTAATCGGGGTTTTTATCGCCTGTTACACGGGTGTTTCCAGGACACAGGAAGCAGTCCGGATCGTGGGCAGGCAGTTTTTCCTGGGAAGCGGTTTCCTGCGCGCCTTGCCATGGGCGTTTGGCGCGGTGAGGAGAAACCAAAATCCACTGATCTGACAGTGGGTTATAACGGCGATGCGGATGATCGACCGGATTAAATTTTTGCATGTTGAGTCCTGATAACCTTCTTTATGCGTCGATAGCCTTAAAGAAAAATAGCACAGCGCGGAGGAATAAAGCGTGATCAAGTCTGTATAAATGGAATCGTTTACACAAGTTGAATAATCCGAACTGTCAGTAAAAACGGCAAAATAATCCATGCGTCGATGGTGGTAAGCAATAATTAGTGGTAGCGGTTACATGATTTTATCCCGCTGATAGCGATAGTGCTCGCCTTCGGCGACAAAGGTCAGGCGATCGGTAATACAGTGCGGCGCATCTTCAGCATGGTGGGAGACGAACAGCAGCTGCGTTTCGCCTTCGCCAATCAGCACATCGACGAAACGGCGAACCAGCTGACGGTTGATCGGATCCAGACCCTGCAACGGCTCATCAAGGATCAGCAGCGCCGGATGTTTCACCAACGCGCGGGCGATCAGGACCAGCCGCTGCTGTCCCCAGGACAGGCCGTGGAACGGCGCATCGCCGAGCTTTTCCATCCCCAGCAAATGCAGCCACTGCTTAGCCAGCGATTGCTGGCGATCGGACACCGCCTGATAAATGCCAATGGAGTCAAAATAGCCGGAGAGGATCACGTTGCGCACGCTGCTGCTGACCCGGTAATCCAGGTGCAGGCTGCTGCTGACGTAACCAATATGCTGCTTGATATCCCAGATGGTTTCACCACTGCCGCGGCGGCGGCCAAACAGCGTCAGATCGTTGCTGTAGCCCTGCGGATGATCGCCGGTCACCAGGCTCAGCAGCGTGGATTTTCCTGCGCCGTTCGGCCCGACGATCTGCCAGTGTTCGCCGGGTTTCACTTCCCAGCTGAGATGATTGAGGATCGGCTTATCGTTATAGGAGACGACGCCATCGCGCAGCACAATCAGCGGATCGCCGGCGACAAGCGCAGGCTTACTTCCGGCGTCATCGGCTTCGGGCAGGGCCATCCCCGCCAGCTGTTCGCTGTGAGCGAGCTGGGCGACTAAGGCTTCGGCGAGGATTTCACGGCGGGGACCCACGTGGGTCAGCGTGCATTCAGCCAGCACGCCCACGTTATCGATGAAATCAGGGATATCATCAAAGCGGTTCAGCACCAGCACCAGCGTGCAGTTTTGTTGATGCAGCCCGGCCAGCACCTGTGCCAGATTGGCGCGAGAATCAACGTCCAGACCGTCAAACGGCTCATCCAGCACCAGCAGGTCCGGTTGCGACATCAACGTCTGGCACAGCAGGGTTTTACGCGTTTCGCCGGTGGACAGGTATTTGAAGCGGCGATCCAACAGCCGCGTGATGCCAAATAACGCGGCCAGCTGCTGGCAGCGTTGCGGATCTTTGGTATTTTCCTGGATGATTTCTGCGGTGGTGCGGCCGGTATCGTCTTCACCGGGACTGAGCAAATCGGTGTTATTTCGCTCCCACTCTTCCGCCACCAGTTTCTGCAACTGCTCCAGGGAGAGGCGGACGGGGCGGACAAAGCTGTTGGTCAGCTGGCCTTTAGCCGCATTCAGTTCACCTGCCAGCACGCGAGCCAGCGAAGATTTACCGCTGCCGTTGGCGCCAACAAAGGCCCAACTTTCACCGGCCTGCAGGGTCAGCGCATCCAGGGTCAGGTTTTTAGTCTCACTAAGGTGAAACGTGCCTTGCAAAATTTGCAACGTCGACATTGTTCATTCCATTTTATGCATTGTAAGCAAACTATGGATCCGCAATGCCCTTGCTGTCAAATCTCCTGCCCGGTTTCAGAGCAGTGTGGCGATGATCACCTTGTCGGCATTAAAATGTGCTGTGACCGGCAGATCCTGTTGCAGGTTTTGCTCTGCCACGCGTTCGTTGGCAAGGGTCGCGCACAGCGTTTCACCGCCCGGTAAGGCGATTAACACCTCACTCTGACTTTCTCCCTGTTCAATCTTGCTGATGGTGCCACTCAGCTGATTATCCGCGTCTGACGCGCCGGTGGTCACGTCAATCCACGGCGCTTTAATTAACACCAGCACCTCTTTGCCGCTGGTCAACGCCAGCCGGTTGGCGCTCTGCTCGGTTAACGCCACCGAGATTTTTGTACTGCCATCGGCCAGCAGCACTTCAACATGCTGCACCACTGCCCGATCGTCGCGGTCGGTAATCGTGCCAAACAGCTGGTTACGCGCGCTGGTTTGCAGCGAGAAGCGGGCGATGGCGCCCAGCAGGCTGCCTAACGGCACATCGTCCTGCAGCACATCAAATGCCTTCTGCTGGATCTGTTCCATCAGCGCAAACAGCTGGATCAGCCGCTCGCCGTAAGGGGTGACTTTGGCGCCGCCACCGCCTTTGCCGCCGGTGGCGCGGTCCACCAGCGTGCGGTCGGCGAGGGTATTCATTTCATTAATGGCATCCCAGGCGCTTTTGTAGCTGATGCCAGCGAGTTTCGCGCCCTGGCTGATCGAGCCCGTTTGTTGAACCTGCTTCAGCAACTCAATACGCCGTGGGTCGGCAAACAGCCGCTGCTGTAGTTTCAGGATCAGGGAAAGTTCTGCCTGCATAATGGCTCTCGCTTCGGGATAAAATAAGGGTGGGGTGCAGTGTACACCTTTGGCTGGCCGGGCGTAAAAACAGGTAAAAGGCACAAAAGGGCAGTGCACTTTTTTTGGCTGTAGATACAATGGCTTTTTTACGCTGCAATGGAGGCGACCATGCTTGAATTACTGATAGGTCTTGGCGAAGCAATCCTGATGGTGCCTGTTGTGATGGCGATTATCCTCGGTCTGATTTGGGGACTGGGTGAAGTATTTAACGTTATCTCAACAATCGGTCATAAAAAGGACCAGACGGAACAATCCCGTCATTAAGCTTTCCTGAAACGCCCGGCACCTGCCGGGCGTTCGTTTTTTGTTGATCCCCCTTAAGCTTTTCCCCCTTCCAACCGATAAACTCCATGACAGGGTAGATAAAATCGTTATATTACGAACTACATAACGAACCCTCTGGAGATCACCATGCCTGTAAAATTACGCCATTTCTTCGTTGGTGCCGTGCTCAGCGCCAGCTTTGCCGGCCACGCGGTTGCCGCCGATAAGATCACCGTGTTTGCCGCGGCCTCGTTGACCAATTCACTGCAGGAAATTGGCGACAGCTATCAGAAAGGCAAAAACGTGCAGGTGGTTTCTTCCTTCGCCTCGTCGTCCACGCTGGCGCGGCAGATTGAGCAGGGCGCGCCTGCGGATCTGTTTATCTCAGCCGATCAGCAGTGGATGGACTACGCGGTGCAGAAGAAAACCATCGATGACGCCAGCCGTTTTACGCTGCTGGGTAACGAGCTGGTGCTGGTGGCGCCCGCCGAGACTCACCCTGAGCAAGTGACGATTTCCAAAAATACCAACTGGAAAAGCCTGTTAAAAGGACAGCGTTTGTCAGTGGGCGATCCCGATCATGTCCCGGCCGGTATTTATGCCAAAGAAGCGTTGCAGAATTTAGGTGCGTGGGAAACCCTGTCAGGCCAACTGGCGCCGGGCAACAGCGTACGCGTCGCGCTGGCACTGGTTGAGCGCAACGAAGCGCCTTACGGCATCGTCTATGGCTCTGATGCGGTTGCCAGTAAAAAAGTGAAGGTGGTTGGCATCTTCCCGGAAGACAGCCACAAACCGGTCGAATACCCGATGGCTATGGTGAAAGATCATAACTCTGCCGCCGTAACCGCTTTCTACAATTATTTGAAAGGGCCTGACGCTGCGGCCGTGTTCAAACGTTACGGATTTACGCCTGAAAAATGATCCTGAGTGAGCCCGAATGGCAGGCCGTTGCCCTGAGCCTGAAAGTTGCTTCAGTGGCGGTAATTTTTAGCCTGCCCTTCGGGATCCTGATGGCGTGGGTCCTCGTCCGCTGCCGTTTCCCCGGCAAAACCCTGTTAGACAGTCTGGTTCATCTGCCGTTGGTGCTGCCGCCGGTGGTGGTGGGCTATTTACTGCTGATCGGTTTTGGCCGTCGCGGATTTATCGGCGAATACCTGTATGACTGGTTTGGCTTCATCTTCGCCTTCAGCTGGCGCGGCGCAGCGCTGGCCTCGGCGGTGATTGCTTTCCCGCTGATGGTCAGGGCCATCCGCCTGGCGCTGGAAGGCGTCGACAGCAAGCTGGAGCTGGCCGCCCGCACGCTGGGTGCCGGGCGCTGGCGCGTCTTTTTCACCATCACCTTACCGCTGACCCTGCCGGGCATTATTGCCGGCACCGTGCTGGCCTTTGCCCGCTCGCTGGGCGAGTTTGGTGCCACCATTACCTTCGTCTCAAATATTCCGGGGGAAACCCGCACGCTTCCCTCTGCGATGTACACGCTGATTGAAACACCCGGTGCTGAAAATGCCGCCGCGCGGCTCTGCGTCATTGCGATTTTACTGGCGCTGGCTTCACTGCTGATTTCTGAATGGCTGGCACGCTGGGGCCGCAAAAGGTTGGGATTGTAATGCTGGAACTCAATTTCACTCAGCGCTTGGGCGATCATACCCTGACCCTCGATACACAGCTGCCCGCCAGGGGCATCACCGCGATTTTCGGCGTATCGGGTGCCGGGAAAACCTCCCTGATCAATGCTATCGGTGGCCTGACCACGCCACAGCAGGGCCGCATCGTGCTGAATGGCCGGGTGTTAAGCGACGCCGGGAGCAAACTTCATCTGCCGCCAGAAAAACGGCGGATTGGCTACGTGTTTCAAGATGCCCGGCTGTTCCCGCACTATCGCGTGCGGGGCAACCTCGAGTACGGCATGGCCAAAAGCCTGCGGCCGGAGTTCGATCAGCTGGTCAGGCTGCTGGGTATTGAAGATCTGCTGACGCGCTTTCCGGCGTCGCTGTCGGGCGGTGAAAAGCAGCGTGTCGCCATCGGCCGGGCATTGCTGACCGCGCCCGAAATTCTGTTGATGGACGAACCGCTGGCCTCGCTGGATTTGCCGCGTAAGCGTGAATTGCTGCCTTACCTGCACAAGCTGGCGAAAACGGTGGATATCCCGATCCTGTATGTCAGCCACAGCCTGGATGAAATCCTGCAGCTGGCCGATAACGTGCTGGTGCTGGATAACGGCCAGGTTAAGGCGATGGGCAGCGTGGAAAAAGTCTGGGCCAGCAGCGCGATGCGGCCGTGGTTACCGCGATCCGAACTGAGTAGCGTGCTGCGGGTGCAGGTGCTGGAGCAGCATCCGCACTATGCGATGACCGCGTTGTCGCTGGGCGATCAGCATATCTGGGTCAGCCGTGTCGATGCCCCGGCAAAGACGCCGCTGCGTTTGCGTATTCAGTCCGCCGACGTGTCATTAAGCCTGCAGCCGCCGGTCAACAGCAGCATTCGCAACGTGATCCCGGCCCATGTGGCGGAGTTGCTGGAGATTGACGATCAGATTGAAGTGAAGCTGATGGTGGGACAAAGCGAGCTGTGGGCGCGCATCACGCCCTGGGCTCGCGATGAACTGATGATCAAACCGGGCATGTGGTTATATGCCCAGATTAAAAGCGTGTCGATTATCGCGCCAACTCACAGCACTTCGCGGTAGATGGTTTCCGCAATACCTGGCTCAAGGTTGGTGCCGATTACCCGGCCGGCACGGGCTTTAATCGCCTCGTCGGCATTGCCCATCGCCACACCCAGCCCCACCGTTTCCAGCATGCTCAGGTCATTGTAGTTATCGCCAAAGGCCAGCACGTCACTCATCTGATAACCCTCGGATTCCACCCACTGTGCCAGGCGCTTGCCTTTGCTGTTGCCGGCTTTGGCGATGTCCACCTGATCGTGCCATGACCACTCGCAGGCCAGCCCCATCTCTTTTTCGACCCGTTCGGCGAAGTGCTGTAATGCGACGGTGTCAGGATGGGAAAGGGCGAACTTCCAGATTGAGCCCGCGTCTTTGGCTGCCTGCGCCAGGCTGTCGACCTTGTTGAACACCGGACGCTGATGTTCTGGCAGGGATAACCCCCAGTCGATGGTGCGCGTCACGTGGCCAGTTTCAGTCTGATAGAGCATGGCATCGTCGACGTACAGCAGACCGTGGATCCCGGCTTCGTCGAGCATCTCAATCACCCGCAACGCCTGCTCTTTTGGCAGCGGATCGGCTTGCAGGACCTTTTTTGCATGATAATCATACAAATAGGTGCCGTTACAGCAGATTGCAGGTGTATCTAATGCCAGTGCCTGATAAAAAGGATGGATAGCGACATGATGACGACCGGTGACGATGGCCACCTTTACCCCAGCCTGTTGTGCTTTTTTCAGGGCTTCCAGCGATTCGGGAAGGATGGTTTTGCGCGGCGTTAACAGGGTGCCGTCCAGGTCCAAAGCAATGATGCGATAACTCATAAACAGTTCCGGAAGTGGCTAAACAAGAGCCAGAGAGTGTACACCTTGTGACGGGGTTAACAAAATGACACGCCACAAATCCCCCCACGCGGGAAGGAAAAACACGCTACGCTTTGCCACAGGTCAGCTTACTCAGAAAAAGGAGAATTCATGAAACAAGTCGTATATACCGCCAGCCCGGAGAGCCAGCAGATCCATGCCTGGCAGTTAGCCGATGATGGCGCGCTAACCCTGCTGCAGGTGATTGATGCGCCAGGCCAGGTTCAGCCGATGGTCGTCAGCCCCGACAAACGTTTTCTCTATGTGGGCGTGCGCCCTGATTTCCGTGTCGTCGCCTATCAGATTGATGCGGAAGGCAAACTGAAGGAAGCCGGGCACGCGTCATTGCCAGGCAGCCCAACCCATATTTCTACCGATCGTCAGGGCCGCTTTGTCTTCGTCGGCTCGTATAACGATGCCTGCGTCAGCGTGACGCCGATTGGCGCCGATGGCCTGCCGGGCGAGCCGGTGCAGGTAATCGACGGTATGGACGGCTGTCACTCCGCCAATATCACGCTTGATAACAAAACCCTGTTTGTGCCGGCATTAAAACAGGATCGTATCTGCCTGTTTGATTTGCAGGAAAACGGCCAGTTGCAGCCGCATAAGCAGCCGCAGGTGACCACCGTTGAAGGTGCGGGCCCGCGTCATATGGTGTTCCATCCGAACCAGCAGTACGCCTACTGCATCAACGAGCTGGACAGCACGGTTGACGTCTGGAAATTGAACAATGCGCAGGGTGTGGTTGAGCGGGTGCAGAGCCTGGATACCATGCCAGCTGGCTTCAGCGAAACCCGCTGGGCAGCCGATATTCACCTGACGTCAGATGGCCGCCATCTGTATAGCTGCGATCGTACCGCCAGCCTGCTGACCATCTTTAGCGTCAGCGAAGATGGCGCGGTGCTGACCGTTGAAGGGCATCAGCCTACCGAAACGCAGCCACGCGGCTTCAATATCGATAACACCGGACAGTATCTGGTGGCGGCGGGGCAGAAATCGCACCATATCGAAGTGTATAAAATTGCTGGCGAGCAGGGGTTACTGCAACCGCTGGCGCGCTACGCGGTCGGTCAGGGCCCAATGTGGGTGGCGATCGCCGCGCTGTAAGGCTGGTTCAGACAGCAAAAGGGGGCGATTTCTCGCCCCCTTTTTTTATGCGCTGAAAAGCCGCTCTTTCGCGTTAGCTGTACATCGCGGTAATTGACGCGCTGCCCAGCTGATGGAAATGGACGTTGAAGCCCAGATAAGCGCCGCTGGCCTGCTCATCGACCTCCAGTTTTTCTACATCAATGGCGTAAACGGTGAAGATGTAGCGGTGGCTTTCGCCCTTCGGCGGTGCCGCGCCGCCGTAGCCGCTTTTACCAAAGTCGGTGCGTGTCTGAACTGATCCAGAAGGCAGTTCGGCCGCGCCGGAACCTGCACCCTGTGGCAGAGAACGGGTGTCGGCCGGCAGATTGGCCACGCCCCAGTGCCACCAGCCTGATCCGGTCGGCGCATCAGGATCGTAGCAGGTGACGACAAAGCTTTTGGTGCCCGCCGGCACGTCATCCCAGGCGAGGTGCGGTGACAAATTGTCCCCTTCATACCCCATGCCGTTAAAGACCTGGCGCTCAGGCAGCTTATCGCCGTCGTTAAAATCCTGGCTAATCAGTTTCATTCCCTCTCCTGCGGTTAACGATGAAGTAATTTAAGCAGCTCTTCGGCTGCTGCTGCGGAGGATGCCGGGTTCTGCCCGGTGACCAGATGGCCATCGGTCAGTGTATAAACACCCCAGTTATCGGTTTTTTCATACTCTGCGCCCAATGACTTAAGCACATCCTCAACCAGGAAAGGTACCACATCTGTCAGCCCCACGGCTTCCTCTTCCGTGTTGCTGAAACCGGTGACCCGCTTACCGGCAACCAGCGGCGTGCCGTCCGGTTTTTTCACATGGCGCAGTACGCCAGGCGCGTGGCAGACCGCACCGACCGGCTTGCCGTTGGCAAAGAAGTTTTCGATCAGATCGATGCTGACCCGATCTTCGGCCAGGTCCCACAGCGGACCGTGACCGCCGGGATAAAACACCGCATCAAACTGGGTGCTGTCGATGGTTTCCAGTTTCTGCGTATGCGCCAGCGCCTGCTGGGCCGGGAGATCGCCACGGAAGCGGTCGGTGTCGGTGGTCTGCGCATCGGGTTCATCGCTGACCGGATCCAGCGGAGGTTGCCCGCCGGCCGGTGAAGCCAGCACCACGTTTACCCCGGCATCGCGGAACACGTAATAAGGTGCGGCAAACTCTTCGAGCCAGAAACCGGTTTTCTTCCCCGTTTCACCCAGCCGATCGTGTGAGGTAAGCACCATTAAGAGTTTCATTTCACTGCTCCTGAAGGTTTGTCGCCCGCCACCCGGATCAGCACTTTGCCGAAGTTGTTACCTTCAAGCATGCCGATAAAGGTTTCTGGCGCGTTATCCAGCCCGTCGACGCAGTCTTCCCGGAAGACGAAGCGTTCCTGCTCCACCCACTGGCTCATCTGGCTGAAGAATTCACCGAAGCGGTGACCATAATCCTGGGTGATGATAAAGCCTTCGACCCGCAGACGTTTACGCAGGATCGCGCTCTGGAACTGCGGCAGAAGATCCGGGCCTTTGGCGGCTTCGGTACTGTTGTAGTCGGCAATCAGACCACAGACGGGAATGCGACCTTTGGTATTCATCAGCGGCAGAACCGCGTTAAAGACCTTGCCGCCCACGCTTTCGAAATAGACGTCAATACCGTCGCGGCAGTAGCGTTTCAGCGCTTCCGCCAGATCGGCTGCGCGGTGATCGAGGCAGCGGTCAAAGCCCAGAACCTCTTCGGCGTAACGGCATTTCTCTTCGCCGCCGGCAATGCCGACCACGTAGCAGCCTTTCAGCTTGGCAATCTGACCGACCATCGAGCCCACCGCACCGGTCGCGGCTGCGACCACCACGGTTTCGCCAGGCTGCGGGTTACCGATATCCAGCAAGCCCATATAGGCGGTGAAGCCGGTCATCCCCAGCAGGCCTAACGCCCAGGAAGGGTGCTTCAGGACCGGACCGGAAAGCTTGAACAGATCCTTACCGTTCGAGACGGCGAAATCCTGCCAGCCGCTCTGGCTGACCACCCAGTCGCCCGGGGCATAATTTTCATTATTGGACTGTTCGACGATGGCGACGGTGCCGGCGCCCATCACTTCATTGATGCCAATCGGCGGAACGTAGGAAGGCGCGTCGCTCATCCGGCCACGCATATAGGGATCTAACGACAGCCAGACGGTACGAAGTAACACTTCTCCCTGGCCTGGGGTAGGAACGTGCTGCGATTCAAGACGGAAATTGGCTTCCGTTGGCGCACCGTGCGGGCGGGAAGCCAGCACGATACGGCGGTTAGTCTGTTTATCTTGTGGCATAAATTTGCTCCTTTACGGGATGTTGCCCCGTAAAAGCGTAGTGCATCAGCGGCCTCGCTGCTTTGCTGTGACGCGCATAAGTCAGCGTCAGGCGCTGAGAAACAGCTCGGGACGCACCAGCGCGGCGGCAATTGCCCCGGTGAGCTGGGCTAAGGCGTCGGCTTGAATAATGTACGGCGGCATCAGGTAAATCAGTTTGCCAAACGGCCGGATCCATACGCCGCGCTCAACAAAGAACGCCTGCAACGCGGCCATATTCACCGGCCGGTGGGTTTCGATCACCCCAATGGTCCCCAGCACGCGGGCGTGGGCCACTTCAGGCATTTCCTGCAGCGGCAGCAGGGCGGCTTTCAGCTGCGCTTCGATGGTCGCGACCTGCTGTTGCCAGTGACCTTCCTGCAACATCGCCAGGCTTTCAGTGGCGACCGCGCAGGCCAGCGGATTACCCATAAAGGTCGGGCCGTGCATAAAGCAGCCGGCCTCACCGTTGCTGATGGTGTTGGCAACCTCGCGGGTGGTCAGGGTAGCGGACAGGGTCATGGTGCCGCCGGTCAGCGCTTTGCCAACGCACAGTATGTCCGGGGAAATCCCGGCATGTTCGCAGGCGAACAGCTTGCCGGTGCGGCCAAATCCGGTGGCAATCTCATCGGCGATCAGCAGAACGTTATGGCGATCGCACAGCTCGCGGACCTTTTCCAGATAACGCGGATGATAGAAGCGCATGCCGCCCGCGCCCTGAACAATCGGCTCAAGGATCACTGCCGCCAGCTCACCGGCATGCAGGCGGATCAGTCGCTCGAAGTCGTCAACATCAAGCGCCTGCCATTCATCGTCAAAGCCACAGGCGGGTGCGGCAGCAAACAGGTGCGAAGGCAGATAGCCCTGATACAGGCTGTGCATTGAATTCTGCGGATCGCACACCGACATCGCGGCGAAGGTATCGCCGTGGTAGCCGTTTCGCAGCGTCAGGAAGCGCTGACGGCGCTCGCCACGGGCCTGCCAGTATTGCAGCGCCATCTTCATCGACACTTCAACCGCCACCGATCCCGAATCGGCCAGGAACACGCACTCCAGCCCTTGCGGCGTCATCTCAACCAGCTTGCGGCACAGCGCAACGGCGGAAGGGTGGGTGATGCCGCCAAACATCACGTGTGACATCTGTTCAATTTGCGCGGTCATCGCCCGGTTCAGGCGTGGATGGTTGTAGCCATGGATCGCTGCCCACCATGAAGACATGCCATCAACCAGCTTACGACCGTCGGCCAGTTTCAGGGACGTCTCCTGCGCGGCGACCACCGGATAGACCGGCAACGGTTGGCTCATGGAGGTGTAAGGGTGCCAGATATGGTCACGATCAAAAGCGAGGTCAGCAGGCGTCATAAATTACTTGTAAACCAAATTCAAAAAAATTAGTTTACAAGTATAACCACGCAAAGATGATTAACGACAGATTTTTTTTGGAGCACGCAATGGCAACTCGTTGGACGATCCCACAGGCTCAGGCCCTGTTTGATAAACCCTTTTTGGAACTGATGTTTGAAGCTCAGCAGGTGCATCGCCAGCACTTCGATCCCCGCCAGGTGCAGGTCAGCACCTTGCTGTCGATCAAAACGGGCGCCTGCCCGGAAGACTGTAAATACTGTCCGCAAAGCTCACGCTATAAAACCGGCCTCGCCACCGAGCGGCTGATGGAAGTGGAAGACGTGCTGACCTCGGCCCGCAAAGCAAAAGCGGCCGGTTCGGATCGCTTCTGTATGGGCGCAGCCTGGAAAAACCCGCACGAACGTGACATGCCTTACCTTGAGCAGATGGTGAAAGGCGTTCGGGAAATGGGGCTGGAAACCTGTATGACGCTGGGCACGCTGAGCGAAGAGCAGGCGCAGCGTCTGGCGCACGCCGGACTGGATTACTACAACCACAACCTCGATACCTCGCCGGAATTCTACGGCAGCATCATCACCACCCGAAGCTATCAGGAACGCCTGGATACGCTGGGCAAAGTGCGTGATGCCGGGATCAAAGTCTGTTCAGGCGGCATCCTCGGCCTTGGCGAAACCGTCAACGATCGTGCGGGCCTGCTGGTGCAGCTGGCGAATCTGCCGACGCCGCCGGAAAGCGTGCCGATCAATATGCTGGTAAAAGTCAAAGGCACGCCGCTGGCCGATAACGACGATGTCGATCCGTTTGATTTTATCCGCGCCATCGCGGTTGCCCGCATCATGATGCCCACCTCGCACGTGCGCCTGTCTGCCGGACGTGAGCAGATGAGCGAGCAAACGCAGGCCATGTGCTTTATGGCCGGGGCAAACTCCATCTTCTACGGCTGCAAACTGCTGACCACGCCGAACCCGGAAGAAGACAAAGACCTGCAACTGTTCCACAAGCTGGGCCTGAATCCGCGCCACACCACCACCGAAGCGGGTGACAACGAGCAGCAGCAGGCGTTGGCAGGACAGCTGATGACCGCTGATACCGACCAGTTTTACAACGCGGCGGTGTAAGTGAGCTGGCAGCATCGAATTTCCCTGGCGCTGACCGGGCGCCAGCAAAAAGGGCAGATGCGCACCCGTCGGGTTAACCAGCACAGCGATGCGCGGACCTTGCAGATTGACGGCACGTGCTATCTGAACTTTGCCGCCAATGACTATCTTGGGTTGAGCCATGACCCGAGGCTGGTTCAGGCCTGGCAACAGGGTGCGGAACGTTATGGCGTCGGGGCCGGCGGATCGGCGCACGTCACCGGTTATCATGCGCCACAGGCGGAATTTGAGCAGCAGCTTGCCGACTGGCTGGGTTATCCACGCGCCCTGGTATTTATTTCCGGCTTTGCCGCCAATCAGGCGGTGATTGCGGCGATGCTGGCGAAAAATGACCGCATCTTCGCCGATAAGCTGGCGCACGCCTCGTTGCTCGAAGCGGCGGCTCACAGTCCCGCTACCCTGCGTCGCTTCGCACACAATCAACCGGCTGCGCTTGAAAAACTGCTGCAACATCCGGCCGGGGGCGAGACGCTGGTGGTCACCGAAGGCGTTTTCAGCATGGATGGCGACAGCGCGCCGCTGGCGGAGCTTCACCGCTTATCTCAGCGTCAGGGAAGCTGGCTGATGGTGGACGATGCGCATGGCATTGGCACCACCGGCGAGCAGGGACGCGGCAGCTGCTGGCAGCAGCAGGTTAAACCGGAACTGCTGGTGGTCACCTTTGGTAAAGCCTTTGGCCTGAGCGGGGCGGCGGTGTTGTGTGATGATGACACCGCTGATTATCTGCTGCAGTTTGCCCGCCACCTGATCTACAGCACGGCGATGCCACCGGCGCAGGCCTGGGCATTGCAGACCGCGCTGGCCTGCATTCAGCAGGGTGACGAACTGCGTCAGCGGCTGCAGCAAAATATTGCGCTGTTCCGTCAGGGCGCGCAGGCGCTGGGGCTGGCTTTACTGCCGTCGGCCACGGCGATCCAGCCGTTGATCGTCGGCGAAGAGCAGCAGGCGCTGGCCCTGGCCGACAGGCTGCAACAGCAGGGATGCTGGGTGACGGCTATCCGGCCACCGACGGTTCCGCCCGGCACCGCCCGTTTACGGATCACCTTAAGTGCGGCGCATCGGCCGGAAGATATTCATCGCCTGCTGGAGGGACTGCAACATGCAAACCGTTAATAAACAGGCGATTGCACAGGCGTTTGGCCGGGCGGCGCAGAGCTACAATCAACATGCCGGCTTGCAACGCCTCTGTGGCGAAGCGCTGGCCGGCTATGCCAACCGACAGCAGGGGCAGAAAGTGTTGGATGCGGGCTGCGGTCCGGGCTGGTTCAGCCAGCACTGGCGCGCCGCCGGTAACCATGTGACCGCGCTTGATTTGTCTGCAGAAATGCTGTTTCAGGCGCAGGCGTTACACACCGCAGATTGCTATCAGCCGGGCGATATCGAAGCGCTGCCGTTCAGTGATGCGAGCTTTGATCTGTGCTGGAGCAACCTTGCGGTGCAATGGTGCAGTGACTTATCGCTGGCACTGACAGAACTTTACAGGGTGACCTCGCCAGGCGGCCAGGTGCTGTTCTCGACGCTGTCTGCCGATTCATTACATGAGCTGTCCGCCGCCTGGCAACCGCTGGATTTACCCGCCCCGGTTAACCGCTTTTTGCCTTTCGACGCCATCGCCCACGCGGGCCAGCATCTGCCGCTGAAACTGAAGCAACAAACGCTGACCGTTGGATTCCCGGACGTGCTGAGTGCGCTGCGTTCACTGAAAGGCATTGGTGCCACGCATTTGCATCAGGGCCGTCACGGTGGACTGCTTAGCCGCCGGCATCTGCAACAGCTGGAGCAGCACTGGCCGCGCGATCGGCGGGGATATTTACTGAGTTATCATCTGGTTTATGGAGTTATGCATCGTGAGTGAACGCTGGTTTATCACCGGAACGGATACGGAAGTGGGCAAAACGGTTGCCAGTTCAGCCCTGCTTCAGGCCGCCAACGCGGCGGGATTTCGCAGCGTGGGTTACAAGCCGGTCGCTTCAGGCTGCGAGATGACGGCAGACGGGTTGAGAAATGAGGATGCGCTGGCGCTACAAAAGTACAGCGTGCTGCAACTGCCTTATGACAGCATCAACCCTCTGGCTTTCGCAGAGCCGACCTCGCCGCATATCGTCAGTGCCGAAGAAGGCCGGCCGATTACCTTTGAGCAGCTTTCTGCCGGGCTGGCCGCGTTAACCGCGCAGTCTGACTGGGTGCTGACGGAAGGGGCCGGTGGCTGGTTTACGCCGCTCTCTGAGCAGACCACCTTTGCCGACTGGGCGGTGGCGGAACAGCTGCCGGTGATTTTGGTGGTAGGCGTGAAGTTAGGCTGTATCAATCATGCGGTGCTGACCGCACAGGCAATTCAGGCCAGCGGACTGCGTCTGGCGGGTTGGATAGCCAATGACATTCAACCGCCGGGAAAACGCCACACCGAGTATCTGGCGGCGCTTAAACAGCGGCTGCCGGCGCCAATGCTGGGAGAGATCCCCTATCTGACGCAGCCAGAACAGTTCGACCAGCTGGCACAGTACGTGCAGCTGCCGTTATAACGGTTAACCCTTCGGGCGGAGTTTCCTCCGCCCACCTTACCGTCAAGACACCGTCATCCAGGTATTGAGCATGCTTTCGTCCAGCTGGGCGACTTTGCCGTGCGCCACGTTGCGGCCCCGATGCAGCAGCAGGAAGTAATCCGCCACCTTACGGATAAACGAAATGCGTTGCTCCAGCAGCAGGATCGTCAGGCCGAAATCGTGATTCAGACGATGGATCAGGTTGCCCATCTCCTCTTCCAGCCACGGCGACATGCCTTCGGTTGGCTCATCCAGGATCAACAGCTTCGGCTGCAACACCAGCGCTCTGGCCAGCGCCAGTTGCTGCTGCTGCTCAATCTGTAAATCACCGCTGCGCTGATGGCGCAAGGAGTAGAGGGCAGGGAACAGGTCATAGACCATCTGCGGAATGGCCCGATGGCGTTCCAGGCCCGCGCCGGCCAGCAGCGCAATCTGCAGGTTATCTTCCACGCTAAGCTGGGAGAAAAGCTGTCGCCCTTGCGGCACATAGCCAATGCCCAGCGCAGCCCGTTGCTCCATCGGCTGCAGCAGCAGATCCTGCGGCGGGCGGTTGGCTTCCTGCCAGGTCATCGAGCCGCTGTTAATCGGCAGATGGCCCATGATGCAGTTGACCAGCGTGGTTTTTCCCATGCCGGGACGTCCCAGTACGCCGGTACAGGTGCCTGGGGCGAGATCCAGATCAACATCCCACAGGATGTGATTTTGTCCATAAAATTGGTTGATTGAACGTAAGCTGAGCATCTGACACTCTCCTCCAGACAGTTTTCGATCGCACCTGGTTGCATCCGCTCTACGTCGTGTGGCAAACAGTCGTCAACGTCTCATGCGAGACGCCTGCGGCTTTGTGCTCCTCGCTCTGGTGTTATGAAAGCGTGAGGCGGTTAGACAGAGTCTTGCAATTGGCAGGCCAACCTGGCAAAAGTCTCAGAAAACGCCCGCCCGCCTGATGATTAGCACCAGTAATTAGTAATAAAACTTAAACAATTGCCCGGGGTAATATTCCGCTGCACTTTGTCAGTGCTATGGACGAATCATTTCTGGTGCAGTTGCCTGTCTCAGTGGCAACCCGCGACTGTCATCAAACTGAAAAAAACGTCGAAATAAGGCTAGCGGCAACGGGGGAAATATGCCTTTCAGGACCATTAATCCTCAAGCGTCAGGCGAAAATAATGCAAAAAAAAATATTTGCGGCCCCGATCGCAGGGCAATGCGGTTTTATACACATCAGACGGCTCGGGCGCTCAAATCAGTTATCCACCATTCCTGTGGATAACCATGTGCATGAGCGTCTGAAAACTTACGGCAGGCGAGAGCGGACGCGGGTTGAGCACGAGTTGACGCGAAACTCATCTTTGAGCGCAAAGGGTGATTTATCAATATGTTAGTTAAAATCAAGCACCCGAAAAATCTCAGTTGCCTGGCTCACCGCATTTTGTCAGTGCTGCTTGACAAATGTTAAAGCGCTTCCTCTTTTGGGGATAACCTGTCCGACCAGCCGCATTGCTGATTGCCCACTGGGCCGGGAAAGGGCAACGCTGAACGCATGAGCAATATCTTGCAAAATTACTGTAATTATATCCAGTCTTTTTTTCTGGTAAATTCGCAGTAGCAGAGTAAAATTAGGATCCTGTTCGCGTCATTCATTACCAGGTAGCCACTCAATGAGCAAAGTCTTTAAACTCAACTCCGAATTCAAACCCGCTGGTGACCAGCCCGAGGCGATCCGTCGTCTGGAAGAGGGGCTGGAAGACGGGCTGGCGCACCAGACGCTGCTCGGGGTAACCGGCTCAGGTAAAACCTTCACCGTGGCCAACGTGATTGCCGACTTAAACCGGCCAACCATGGTGCTGGCACCGAATAAAACGCTGGCGGCGCAGCTGTACGGCGAAATGAAAGAGTTCTTCCCGGATAACGCGGTGGAGTACTTCGTCTCTTACTACGACTACTATCAGCCGGAAGCGTATGTGCCCAGCTCCGACACCTTTATCGAAAAGGATGCCTCGGTAAACGAACATATCGAGCAGATGCGTCTGTCAGCGACCAAAGCGCTGCTGGAGCGACGGGATGTGATCGTGGTCGCCTCGGTGTCGGCCATCTACGGTCTGGGCGATCCTGACCTGTATCTGAAGATGATGCTGCACCTGACCCGTGGCATGGTGATCGATCAGCGCTCTATCCTGCGCCGCCTGTCGGAATTGCAGTATTCCCGCAACGATCAGGCGTTCCAGCGAGGCACCTTCCGCGTGCGCGGCGAAGTGATTGATATCTTCCCGGCGGAATCGGACGATTATGCGCTGCGCGTCGAACTGTTTGATGAAGAGGTCGAGCGCCTGTCGATCTTCGACCCGCTCACCGGGCAGGTCACTTCCGTGGTCCCGCGCTACACCATCTACCCGAAAACCCACTATGTGACCCCGCGCGAGCGCATCCTGCAAGCGATGGAAGAGATCAAAGTGGAGCTGGCCGACCGGCGCAAGGTGCTGCTGAACAACAACAAGCTGCTGGAAGAGCAGCGCATCTCTCAGCGTACCCAGTTCGATCTGGAGATGATGAACGAGCTGGGCTACTGCTCCGGTATCGAGAACTACTCGCGCTATCTCTCCGCGCGCGGGCCGGGCGAAGCGCCGCCAACCCTGTTTGACTACTTACCGGCGGACGGCCTGCTGGTGGTCGACGAATCCCACGTCACCATTCCGCAAATCGGCGGGATGTACAAAGGTGACCGTGCGCGTAAAGAGACGCTGGTGGAGTACGGTTTCCGTCTGCCTTCGGCGCTGGATAACCGCCCAATGAAATTTGAAGAGTTTGAGGCGCTGGCGCCGCAGACCATTTATGTCTCGGCCACGCCGGGTAAATATGAGCTTGAGAAATCCGGTGGCGAAGTGATCGATCAGGTGGTGCGCCCAACCGGCCTGCTGGATCCGCTAATCGAAGTGCGTCCGGTCAGCACCCAGGTCGATGACCTGCTGTCTGAGATTCGTAAACGCGTGGCAATCAATGAGCGCGTGCTGGTAACGGTGTTAACCAAACGCATGGCCGAGGACCTCACCGAGTATCTGGAAGAGCACGGTGAGCGGGTGCGTTACCTGCACTCGGATATCGACACCGTCGAGCGCGTGGAGATCATCCGTGACCTGCGTCTGGGCGAGTTTGATGTGCTGGTCGGCATCAACTTACTGCGAGAAGGTCTGGATATGCCGGAAGTGTCGCTGGTGGCGATTCTGGATGCCGATAAAGAGGGCTTCCTGCGTTCCGATCGCTCGCTGATCCAGACCATTGGTCGCGCCGCGCGTAACCTGAACGGTAAGGCCATTCTCTACGGCGATAAAATCACGCCGTCAATGGAGCGCGCCATCGGCGAAACCGAGCGCCGCCGCGCCAAACAGGAAATCTACAACGCTGAGAACGGCATTGTGCCGCAGGGACTGAACAAGAAGATTGCCGATATTCTTGAACTGGGCCAGGGGCTGGCGAAAAACAAATCCCGGGGACGCGCCAAGGCCGGACGTATTGTGGAAGATGATGCACCGTACCTGGATCTGTCTCCGAAAGGACTGCAGAAGAAAATTCACCAGCTGGAAGCGCAAATGCAGGAGCATGCGCAGAATCTGGAGTTTGAAGAGGCCGCCAATATCCGTGACCAGCTGCATAAGGTGCGGGAGCTGTTTATCGCCGCGTCCTGATCGGTCAGCCGTGGCGGCGGGTCAGCGGGCAGAGGAGCGGGGAAACGCCGGACGGCTTTCCCCGCACTGGCCTTACTTAGAGCCTTACTGAATGGCCTGAATTGCGTGTTCCAGCGCGATATGCAGCAACTGACGATCGTGGCGGTATTTGATATCCGCCGCTTCCAGCGGTTCCTGAATAATCAGCCGGCCGCTGACATTGCTGATGTCCACCGCCGGGCCAACCACCACCGCATCAATCACTTTCTTGCCAATATATTTTTCCATCATCTCCAGCTTGCCCGCCAGCGTCAGCTGCGCGGCCGCTGGGCTTAATTCTTTCCCGAGGTTGCCGATAAAGACCATGGTGGCGGGCGTGCGGCGTAGTGCCTGTGCCATATCCGGCATCAGTAGCAGCGGCATCAGGCTGGTGTAGAAGCTGCCGGGGCCAATCAGGATCAGATCCGCTTCGCCCACCGCTTCAATCGCTTCGCGGGTGGCGCTGACGTTGGGGGAAAGCAGCAGTTCCTGCGGCGGAAGCTGCATCTGGTCAATCTCGGTTTCGCCGTAGATCTGGTTGCCTTCGCTGTCGACCGCCACCAGATCGACCGGCTGCTCGGACATCGGGATCAGAAAGGCGTCGACCTTCAGCAGATTGCGGATCAGGTTGATGGCTTCAAACGGCCGTACGCTAAGGTGATCCAGCGCTTTCAGCATCAGGTTGCCGAGATTGTGACCGGCCAGCTCACCGTTACCGCTAAAGCGATATTCGAACATCGCCGAGGCGACGCTGGGTTCGGCGATCAGCTGATTCAGGCAGTTGCGCATGTCGCCCCAGGCGATGCCGCCTTCTGAACGGCGGATGCGTCCGGTGGAGCCGCCGTTGTCGGTTGTGGTAACAATGCCGGTAAGGCGCGAACCCAAAGGGGAAAGGGCAGACATCACACGGCCAAGGCCATGTCCGCCACCTAAAGCCACCACTCTGTCGAGATCGGCTAATGTGCGATTACGCATAAAAATCCTTCATTATGTTGATGCTTTATTGATGAATCAGCCAAGCTACTGGCAGTACGGCAATTTTAGCGAAAGTAACGGTGATCTGCCGACAAAAAACGTTATATATCAAAATACATAGCGAAAGTCTGTGGTGGTAAGACTTTCCGGTTAGCGGTAGAATTTTACCACCATGATTTACCGGTGTTCGGTAAATCACACTTAGCCCTGACACCTAAGTCTCCTGATACGGTGTCCTGGCCGCAACCTCGCGTTGCCAGGGTGCAGAAAGAAATGCCTGCATCTCCCGATTTGGAAGGTGTTCTGGTGTCACAATTTCAAGATAGCTTCGATCGCAAGTTTTACTACCTGCGTCTGTCGATCACTGACGTCTGCAATTTCCGTTGCAACTATTGCCTGCCTGACGGTTACAAGCCGCAGGGCAACAGCAATAAAAGCTTCCTGTCGCTGGATGAAATCCGGCGTGTTACCCGTGCCTTCGCGGCCGCGGGGACGGAAAAAGTGCGTCTGACCGGCGGCGAACCCTCGTTGCGCCGCGACTTCACCGAGATTATCGCGGCGGTGCGTGAAAACAGCGCAATCCGCCAACTGGCGGTCACCACCAATGGCTATCGCCTGGCGCGTGACGTTGCCCAATGGCGCGACGCCGGTCTGACGGCACTCAACGTCAGCATAGACAGTCTGGATGCCCGTCAGTTTCATGCCATTACCGGTCAGGATAAATTCCAGCAGGTAATGAACGGCATCGATGCGGCGTTTGAGGCCGGTTTCAGCAAGGTGAAAGTCAATACCGTGCTGATGCGCGACGTCAATCATAACAGTCTGCAAACCTTCCTTGACTGGATCCGCACCCGTCCCATTCAGCTACGCTTTATCGAGCTGATGGAAACCGGCGACGGCGGCGACCTGTTCCGCAAACACCATATTTCCGGTGAGGTGATCCGCGCCAGCCTGTTGCTACAGGGATGGGAGCGGCAGGTCAGTGAACGCAGTGCCGGACCGGCGCAGGTGTTCCGTCATCCGGATTATCAGGGCGAGATTGGCCTGATCATGCCTTACGAAAAAGATTTCTGTGCCACCTGTAACCGTCTGCGGGTTTCCGCCACCGGCAAGCTGCATCTGTGCCTGTTTGGCGATGGCGGCGTGTCGCTGCGTGACCTGCTGCAAAATGACGATCAGCAGGATGCGTTACAGGAGCGGATTGCCGCCAGCCTGCGTACCAAAAAGCAGACGCATTTCCTGCATCAGGGCAATACCGGCATTACGCAGAATCTCTCTTATATCGGCGGTTAACACTAAGGACGTTAAAATGGGCAAACCTTCGGCTGAATTTATGCCGCTCAACGTAGCAGTACTCACCGTTTCCGACAGCCGCGATGCGACCAGTGACAGCTCTGGCGACTATCTGCGTGAAGCGCTGGCCGAAGCGGGCCACCAGGTGCTGGATCATGCGCTGGTGAAAGATGACCGTTATCGCATCCGCGCGGTGGTCTCCAGCTGGATTGCCAGCAGTGATGTTCAGGTGGTGTTGATTAACGGCGGCACCGGCTTTAACACTAAAAACTGCACGCCAGAAGCCCTGCTGCCGCTGTTTGACCGCGAGATTGAAGGGTTCGGCGAACTGTTCCGCATGATCTCGTATGAAGATATCGGCACCTCAACCCTGCAGTCACGCGCCGTGGCCGGTGTGGCCAACGGCACGGTGATTTTTGCCGTGCCGGGATCAACCAATGCCTGCCAGAGCGCGTGGGAAAGGATCATTCAGGACCAGCTGGATGCCCGCACCCGTCCCTGTAATTTTGTTTCGCATGTGAAGAAGCCCTGAACTTATGTCGCAACTGACCCATATTAATGCCTCTGGCGAGGCGCACATGGTGGACGTCTCCGCCAAGGCCGAAACGGTGCGCGAAGCCCGTGCCGAAGCCTTTGTGAAGATGCGTCCCGAGACGCTGAAGATGATTGTCGACGGCAGCCATCATAAAGGCGACGTGTTCGCTACCGCGCGCATCGCCGGCATCCAGGCCGCCAAGCGCACCTGGGAGCTGATCCCGCTGTGCCATCCGCTGTTGCTCAGCAAAGTGGAAGTGACACTGACGGCGGATGTGGAAAACAGTCAGGTCCGCATTGAGTCGCTGTGCCGTCTCACCGGGAAAACCGGGGTCGAGATGGAAGCGTTGACCGCCGCCTCCGTGGCCGCGTTGACCATTTACGATATGTGCAAAGCGGTGCAGAAAGATATCAGCATTGAGATGTGCCGTTTGCTGAGCAAAAGCGGCGGCAAATCCGGTGATTTTAAGGCGGTGTCTGATGATTAACGTGCTGTTTTTTGCCCAGACGCGTGAGCTGGTCGGTACCGGCAGCATCACCGTCACCCGGGATTACGCCACGGTAGACGAGCTGCGTGCGGTGCTTGCGGCGAAGGGCGACCGCTGGTCGCTGGCGCTGGAGTCCGGCAAAGTGCTGTCGGCGGTTAACCAGACGCTGGTGTCGCCGCAGCATGCGCTGAAAGCGGGGGATGAAGTGGCATTCTTCCCGCCGGTTACCGGAGGGTAAGATGGAAACGCGGATCAGAGTCGGGCAGGCGCCTTTTGATATGGGCGAAGAGTATCGCTGGCTGGCGGCCTGTGATGAAGACGGCGCGGTCGTGACCTTTACCGGCAAAGTGCGCAATCACAACCTGGGTGACAACGTGTCGGCGCTGACGCTGGAGCACTATCCGGGAATGACCGAAAAAGCGCTGGCCGGGATCGTGGCTGAGGCGCGTGAACGCTGGCCGATGCAGCGCGTCACGGTGATCCACCGCATTGGCGAACTGTTTCCCGGCGATGAGATTGTGATGGTCGGCGTCAGCGGCGCGCACCGTGCCGGGGCCTTTGCCGCCGCCGAATTCATTATGGATTACCTGAAAACCAAAGCCCCGTTCTGGAAGCGTGAAGCCACGCCGGAAGGCGATCGCTGGGTTGAATCGCGTGACAGCGATCGTCAGTCCGCCGCGCGCTGGAAGTAATAGCCCGCATTCAGCCGCCTCCGATGGATTATTGCCGCTGCGCTGTGTAACGTCGGGGCGGTCGTTATTACAGAACAAGGAAAGTCATGATCGGTTCTCTCTCCAAACGCCTATCTCTGCTGGCACTGATGGTGCTGGCAGGGTGTAGCAGCCAGCCTAAAAAGTCCCTCCCCGAGCAGCGTCCGGTGGACGTGAAGGCGCAAATTTCCCGCCTGTTACCGGCCAAGGTGAGCGATCGTCAGGGCTGGAGCAACGATATCTTCGCCGCTTTTAATGGCCAGGGGCTTGAGCCGTCGGTCAGCAATCTCTGTTCGGTGATTGCGGTCACCGATCAGGAATCCACCTTTAATGCCGATGCCAATGTGCCTGGGCTGCCGAAAATTGCCTGGGGCGAAATCGATCGCCGCGCTGGCAAGCTGCATATCCCGTCGTTCGTGGTGCGTACCGCGCTGATGATTAAATCGCCGAATGGCAAAAGCTACACCGATCGCCTGGACAACGTGCGCAGCGAAAAAGAGCTGAGCGCCATTTTTGATGACTTTATCGATATGGTGCCGATGGGGCAAAAGCTGTTTGGCAATCTGAATCCGATCCATACCGGCGGCCCGATGCAGGTCAGCATTGAGTTTGCCGAAGCCCATGCCAAAGGCTATCCGTATCCGGTTGATGGCTCGATCCGCCGTGAAGTGTTCAGCCGGCGTGGCGGCGTGTGGTTCGGCACCATGCACCTGCTGGGCTATCCGGCGGATTACACTCGCCAGATCTACCGTTTTGCTGACTTCAATGCCGGATGGTATGCCAGCCGCAACGCCGCCTTCCAGGCCGCCGTTTCGCGGTTAAGCGGCATTAAACTGGCGCTGGACGGTGATTTGATTCAGTACGGTTCAGATGCGGCGGGATCGACGGAGCTGGCGGTCAGGACGCTGAGCACGCGTCTGGATATGAGCAACCGCAGCATCCGCAGCGCGCTGGAGAAGGGCGACAGCGAAGACTTTGTTAAAACCGATTTGTGGAAGCAGGTGTTTGCGATGGCGGATAAAAATGCTGGCAGACCTCAACCGCGTGAGATGCTGCCAGGCATTAAGCTGGAAAGCCCAAAAATCACCCGCAATCTGACCACCGCCTGGTTTGCCCAGCGCGTCGACGGTCGTTACCAGAGTTGCCTGGCGCGCGGGAAGTAACCGACGCCTTAAGCGGCATCCAGCCGGAAAATCTGCACGGTTTGCGCCAGCTGCTTCGCCTGGTCCTCCAGCGAAGCGGCGGCAGCAGACATCTGCTGAACCAGCGCCGAGTTCTGCTGAGTGGCGCCATCCATCTGATTGACCGCCACCGTCACCTGACCAATCCCCTGCGACTGCTCGTCGGACGCATGCACAATCTCGCCAATAATGGTTTTCACCGAGTTCACCGCGGTGGTCATCTCCTGCATGGTCTTGCCTGCATCCTGCACCAGCGACACCCCTTGATTAACGCGTAGGGTGGATTCGCCAATCAGCGCGGAAATGTCTTTAACCGCGTTGGCACTGCGCTGCGCCAGGCTGCGAACTTCTGCCGCCACCACCGCAAATCCGCGACCCTGTTCCCCTGCGCGCGCTGCTTCTACCGCCGCGTTCAGCGCCAGAATATTGGTCTGGAAGGCAATGCCGTTGATGATGCTGGTGATCGCGCCAATCTTGCGGGAACTCTCGTCAATCTGCTGCATGATCTGCACCACCTGCTGCACCAGCGACTCGCCGCGTTGCGCGATATCGGTGGCGTTTTCGGTTAACGAGGTGGCCTGATGGGCGTTATCGGCATTGTGCTTCACCGTGGCGGTTAACTGCTCCATGCTGGCCGCCGTCTCTTCCAGCGCTGCCGCCTGTTGTTCAGTGCGTGAGGCCAAATCCAGATTGCCGGAAGCAATCTCTTCGGCACCCTGACGGACCGAATCACTGGCGGAGATTATTTCGCCGACCATGGTTCTCAACTGCTGCTGCATGGTCTGCATGGCAAAGAAAATGCTCTGGCGGTCACGATCGCCCACCGGGATGTCGGCAGTCAGATTGCCTTCGGAGACGCCCAGCGCAATCGCTGCGGCCTGTGAAGGTTCGCCGCCGATCGGTTTAGAAATCTTACGGCTGAACAGCAGACCCAGCACCGAGCACACGATGACAATGCTGAGAATCATCATAATCAGCGCGTTCATCAGCTGACGGTTAGCTTCAGCCATCACCGCGCTGACCGGAGTGACGATGCCCAGATACCACGGGAACTGGCTGTTGCCGACGGTGACCGGTCGCCAGGTTTCCAGCACCTTTTCGCCGAGCGAGTCGTCAAAATGCTCCACGACCTGCTGGGTAAATTTGTCGGTTTCCCCTTTATACGGCTTGCCGGACATGGCTTTGTCCGGGCTGGAGACCACCAGTCCCTTGTTGGACAGCAGCAGAGCGTAACCCACGCCTTCCCACGGCTTGATGGCCCCGACGGTTTTCTGCAGCGACGCCAGCGAGATATCGGACGTGATCACCGCTTTCAGCTTGTTATCGTCCATCACCACCGCCGCGACCGAAGTCAGCAGGGTCGGCACGCCGTTATAGGCGTAGCTGTAAGGCTCAATCAACATATCCTGCTGCAGTTTCTGTGGGACCAGATAGTAGTCGCCCTGGCCGGGCTTGAAGATTGAGTCGAGGTTATGCAGGGCAAAATTGCCGCTGCTGTCGCGATCGACAAAGCGAGCAAAACGGCCTTTAGGCGCCGCGTCAGGCTGCTGCGCGAACTCGGCATCGCGGCCATCAAAGGCGTTCTCTTCGAAAATTACCGACATCGACAGATAGTCAGGGTTTTGTTTCAGGGAGTACTTCATCAGCTCTTCGCCGATCTTACGGTCGGTGATCCCGGCCGGGGGCAGGGCAATCAAACTCTGGCCAAGATTGCGTGCGACCGTGCGGGCATAATCCAGGTCCTTCTGTACGCTTAGCGCCTTGCTCTCGGCAATCTGGCCGAGATAATTCTCTGCCAGCTTGCGCTGCTGCTGGCTGGACTCCCAGCTGAGAAAACCAATGGTGATAGTGAAGCCCAGCGTGATGGTCATGGCTCCGGTCAGGAGCATAAGCGTGCGCGTGCTCATTTTCCGCTTAGGTGACGGCGTGGTCTGCATTCTGGCTTCCCCGATGTAAGAGATGACGCGTATTAACTTCCTGTTAGCTGTTCTCCATCTGTTCACTCTATCGGCAAAATATGGACAATCTTTATGCGGACGAGAGCGGTTTCCGCCGATAACGTCCATGCCGGATAAACGCTTACGTAAAAAGCCCGGGGCAGGACTGGCTTATCTTCCCCTGAGTGTGCCAGACTTAACCACGACCGGGGCGGGGCGCGTTGCGCCCTTTCCCTGTGTTCACATCGTTAATTTAAGCATCAGGAGAGCATCATGGATCGATATCCACGTTCCGACAGTTCTATGGTTTCGCAGGCCAATACCGGCCTGCAGACCTATATGGCACAGGTGTATGGCTGGATGACTTGCGGTCTGTTGCTGACCGCGTTTGTCTCGTGGTTTGCCGCCAACACGCCTGCGGTGATGGAGATGGTTTTCGCTAACCGCATCACCTTCTATGGCCTGATTATTGTGCAGCTCGGTCTGGTGTTCGTGCTGTCCGGTATGGTGCATAAGCTGAGCGGGGCGGTCGCCACCGGCCTGTTTATGCTGTACTCCGCGCTGACCGGTTTAACCATGGCGAGCATTTTCCTCGTCTACACCTACTCCTCCATCGCCGGGACCTTCCTGGTGGCGGGCGGCATGTTTGGTGTGATGAGCTTCTGGGGTTACACCACCAAGCGCGACCTGAGCGGCATGGGCAGCATGCTGTTTATGGCGCTGATCGGGATCGTGCTGGCGTCCGTGGTGAACATCTGGCTGAAAAGCACCGCGCTGATGTGGGCCGTGACCTATATCGGCGTGCTGGTGTTTGTCGGGCTGACGGCGTATGACACGCAGAAACTGAAAAATATCGGTGAGGGGATCAATGTTGAAGACAAAGAGAACCTGCGTCGTTATTCCATTATGGGCGCATTAACGCTGTATCTGGACTTTATTAACCTGTTCCTGATGCTGCTGCGTATTTTCGGTAACCGCCGCTAAGAAAGAGGGGGCGATTCCCGTCGCCCCCTTTGTTTTACGCCTGTTTCTCTCTCTCCCGCTCGTTCATCGCCCGCAATGACTTCGCCCGACTCTCCAGCCACAAATAGAGCACCAGCGCCAGCAGCAGCGGGGCAATAAAGTAAATCACACGATACGCCAGCAGCGCGGCAATGATCGAACCGTGCGACAGATGCTCGCCGCCCAGCAACGCCAGGAACACCGCTTCCAGCACGCCAATCCCCGCCGGAATATGGATAATCACGCCCGCAATACTGCTGATCAGCAACACGCCCAGCACCTGCGGATAGTCGACCTTCTGCGCCAGCAGTAGCCAGATAATCGCGCCCATCACCAGCCAGTTGGCGCTGGATACCGCAAACTGCAACATCGCCATGCGGAAAGAGGGCAGCGCCAGCTTATGGCCCTTGACGGTCCAGCGACGGCGTTTAGAGAAGGCGCACAGCGCCAGATAGACCACCACAAACACCAGCAGTGCGGCACCGATGGTTCTCAGCGTGCCTTCGCCAATAAACCAGCCTGACGGGATCGGCACCCAGCCGGAGGTGAACACCACGCCGGCCACCAGCACGTAGCCCAACCAGTTAGTGGCAATACTGAGCGAGAAAATACGGGTGATGGTGCTGCCATCCAGCCCTAACCGGGAATAGAGCCGGTAGCGCATCGCCACGCCGCCAACCCAGGTGCTGAGCGTCAGGTTAAAGGCATAACAAATAAACGATACCAGCATCACCTGGCGTTTTTGCAGCTTGTGACCGCAATAGGCCTGGCCAATCAGATCGTACACGCCATAGGTGAGGTAGCTGACCACCACCAGCGCGATCGAGGCGAAAATAGCGAAGCGGTTATAGTTGCTGATCACCTCAACCACGTCGTGCCAGTTGACCTTGCGCGCGTAAATAACCAGCAGCACGATAACGGCGATAAAGAACAGCCAGGTGAGAATTTTCTTCACCCACTTCCAGCGGGAATGCGCAGCAGACATCAGGGTTTTACTCGCTCATTGTCGGATTCAACACGGTCCTGGGTTTCCAGCTCTGGCTGTACCGGCGGCGCAATCTGCGCCAGCTTCGGCGTGTGCGCGGGCAGCCAGCCAGCAATGGCCGGGAAATGACGCAGGAAATGGAACACCACGATGCTTTTTGCCAGCTGGCGCCAGTTCTGTTTGGGTAACTGGCTCTCCTCCACCCGCTGGCAATCTTCTGTCAGCAGGCGGTTGAGATTGCCACGCATCACTTCGTTAAAGGTGCGGTCGTGGATCATCAGGTTAGCCTCAAGGTTTAGCGACAGGCTCAGCGGATCGAGATTGCTGGAACCCACCGTTGACCAGTGGTTATCCTGTACGGCAATTTTGGCATGCAGCGGACGGCGAATATATTCATACACTTCCACACCGCCGCCCACCAGGTAGTTATAGAGCAGCTCGGCGCCCACCTTAACAATCGGCATATCCGGTTCGCCCTGTACAATCAGCTTCACCGACACACCGCGCTGTGCGGCACTGCGCATCTCCCGCAGCAGCTTATAGCCGGGGAAGAAGTAGGCGTTGGCGATGATCACTTCCTGCTTTGCGCTACGCAGCATGTCGATATAGTGCTGCTCAATGTCATCACGGTGCTGATCATTGTCTCGCCAGACAAACAGGATCTGCGCATCACCAGGCGTCACATTTTTCGCCGGGCGATGGGAGCGGGCGCCCCACCAGCGGCGAGTCACCTGTTCGCTGTTGATGGCCTGCTGCACATACAGCGTGATGTCATCGACGATTGGGCCTTTCACTTCCACCGCATAATCCTGCTTGGCTTCTGCGCCATAGCTGGAATTGTGCTCAGCAGAAAAGTTGATGCCGCCGACAAAGGCAATCTCCCCGTCGCAGACCACAATTTTACGGTGCAGGCGACGGAAGATATTGGTACGCATACCAAAGATCAGCGGGCGCGGATCGTAATAAAGGAAACGTACACCGGCCGCCGTCAGGCTTTGGGTAAATTCGGTTGAGAGATCGTTGGAGCCGTAGCCATCCACCATCATCTCCACTTTGACGCCGCGATTTGCCGCGTCCAGCAGCACCTCATGGAGCGCATTTCCCACCTCGTCCTCAAACAGGATAAAGGTTTCCAACAGCACGGTTTCCTTTGCCCGCCGAATGGCTTCAAAGACTCGCGGAAAATACTGTTCGCCATTTTCCAGCAGGCGCAGGCGGTTACCGTCACGCCATTCCATTTTCATAGGTGGATCTCCACAGCCAGCGGGGCATGATCGGACAGATGGGACCAGGGCCGCAGCGGGATAGTCTGCGGGTGGCTGATCCCGGCATTACGGACATAGATCCGGTCAAGGCGCAGCAGCGGGAAGCGGGCAGGGAAGGTGCGGGCCGGACGGCCAAACTTGCGGCTGAACACTTCTTCCAGCGCCGCCCCTTTTTTCAGCACCGCGTTAGCTTTTTGCTGCCAGTCGTTGAAATCGCCCGCGACCACCACCGGCGCATCGGCCGGCAGGCTGTTGACCAGTTCGCACAGCAGTTTCAGCTGCGCATGGCGGTGGGCATCCTTCAGACCCAGGTGCACGCAGATGGCATGCAGCGGCTGCTCGTGGCTGGGAATGGCAACCTGGCAATGCAGCAGCCCGCGTTTTTCGGTGCCTTCCACCGAAATATCGCGGTTTTCAAACTTCAGGATCGGGTAGCGGGACAGGATGGCGTTACCATGATGTCCTTCGGGATAAACCGCATTGCGGCCATAGGCATAGTCGTTCCACATGGTGTCGGCCAAAAATTCGTAATGAGGTGTGTCTGGCCAGTTCTCAACCTTCAATTGGTTGATGGCAGGCGCTCCCATTACCTCTTGTAAGAAGACAATATCCGCCGCGGTTGCACGTACTGCATCACGCAGTTCAGGCAGGATAAAGCGGCGATTAAAAGCGGCAAAACCTTTGTGTGTATTGATCGTCAGGACTTTTAATGAAAATCCTTGAGCATTTTGTGCCATACTGTGCGCGCTCTCCTTTTCAATGTACGAAAGGTAAAGTGTAGTCTTTGTCACAAAAGAGTGCCCTGAAACGGCGTTCTTTGCGGCATTATCCGAAAACTACGTTAGTCTGAGGAAATTCGTTATCACTTACTGTGTTAACAAGGCTGGGCGACCTCTGTTGGGTCTGCCAGGAGAAGAAAATGAAATGGTCTAACCGTATTCAGATTGTCACCGGACAAACCTGTGTACATATCGCGCTCCACCTTCTGCTGATTGCAGGGTTGGTGTGGGGTTGGAAGCACCAGGCATTGCTGCAGGTCAGCACGGTATTTCTGGCGATGTATGCCAGCGTGTTTACCGCCATGTTGTTGACTCAGCGACTGCCACGTCTGCGCCGGGTGGGCGACTTCTTAGAAGACGTCACCACCACCTACTATTTTGGCGCAGCGATGTTGGTGCTTTATATGCTCTCCCGCGTGATCCACAACAACCTGCTGCTGGGTTGTGTTGGTGTGCTAATGCTGACCGGACCCTGTGTGGTCTCTCTGCTGGCTAAAGAGCCTGTTCGCGCTCGCCAGCGTCACCGCTAAGCACAACAGGCCACGAAAGTGGCCTGTTCTTTATAAGAAACGCCTTCCTTAGAACAAAACGACCTGAATAAAATCCTGCCCTGAACTGTTAACCCTGTAATTACTCACGGGGAACATCATCATGCACCAGACTTCCGCTCCTGTTCATTACGACCGGCTTACTATTGCCCTGCACTGGCTGACGGCGCTTGACGTCATTTTTATGTTTGCCAGCTATCAGGTGTGGTCACGACTGGAAAAAGGCACGCCGCTGCGCCATGACCTGCAATCACTGCATATCTCTTTTGGCCTGCTGCTGGCGCTGTTGATGGTGGTGCGCATTGTCTGGCGCATCAGTAAAGGCCGCCGTCTGCCGCCGGCCAGCCCTTCCCGCGCGGCGCATGTCGGCGCGAAATCCGTCCACGGCCTGCTCTATTTATTGCTGATCGCCCAGGTGGTGTTAGGTTTCCTGTTTCGCTGGGCGCAGGGCGAACCGTTCGCCTTCTTCGGCTTCGGCGATCTGTCCGATCTGGTTTATATCGAAAGTTCATTGCGTAAGCTGTTGGGATCGCTTCATTACTACAACGCCTGGCTGATTATTGTTCTGGCCGGCGGCCACGCCGTGGTGGCGCTATTGCACCATTACGCGCTGCGCGACGGCACGTTAAAACGCATGATCCCAAAACTGAAGTAACCCTCTGCTGTACTCTACAGGAGTCACAAAAATGAAGAGCAAAATCAGTCGTGTGTTATGTCTGGCCGCCTTATCGGGCGTGCTGGTGAGCGGAATGGTTCACGCCATGGGCGATGATGATGACAAGCCGCCAACCTGTCCGAAAGGGCAGATCTACGATAAAAAAGCCAAAAGCTGTGTGGCCGATAAAACCAGTATGATCAATGATAATGATCGCACCGCCTATGCCTACGCGCTGGCGAAAGCCGGCCGCTATGATGAGGCGCTGCAAACGCTGAATAAGCTGAAAGAACCCAATACCGCCAAAGCCTGGAATTATCGCGGTTATGCCACCCGCAAGCTGGGACGCACCGACGAAGGGATTGGCTATTATCAGAAATCTATCGCCCTCGATCCGCATTACGCCAAAGTCCGGGAATACCTCGGTGAGGCTTATATGGTCAAGCAGCAGCCGGCGATGGCGCGTGAGCAGCTGAATATTATCAAAGGCATCTGTGGCACCGGTTGCGAAGAGTACCGCGATCTCTCTGCCGCCATCGATGGCCACCCGGAAAGTTAATCCACGGCAGCCCAAGGAGCACCGGTGAATCACCACGATATTCGCGCTGAACTGCCGCTTTATCTGGCGCGTTTATGGCGTTACGGGCTGGTGCTGTCCCGCAAACGGGATGTGGCCGAAGATCTGGTGCAGGCGACCTGCCTGCGCGCGCTGGAAAAAAGCAGCCAGTATGTTCCCGGCACCCGCCTGGACCGCTGGCTGTTTACCATTCTGCATTCGGTGTGGATCAATCAGGTTCGGGCCACCCATCTGACGCAACAGCAAAATATTGATGACGTGGATGAGCAGGCGTTCCAGCTAAGCGAAGGCGAAGCCGATCACCTCTGGGCGCAGCAGGTGCGTGAACGGATCAACCGCCTGCCGGAAGCCCAGCGCAATGCCGTATTCCTGGTCTACGTTGAGGGCTTTACCTATCAGGAAGCCGCCGACACGCTGGCGGTGCCGATTGGCACCATCATGAGCCGACTGGCAAACGCCAGACAGACGCTGGCCAAAGGCGTGGTGGTGGGCGTCAGACGTAACAAAAGGGGGGAAGTATGACCCAGTGGCAGAACGGCGCGCCCATTTCCGACGAGGTGCTGGTGGCCTGGCTTGATAAGCAACTCACGGTTCAACAGCATCAGCAGGTGGAAAAAATGCTCAGTGATGACCCGGAGCTGGCCGAGCGACTGGCCGAGCTCGATCGCGCCAGCGTGGATTTTTCGGCTGCCTTTGCGCCTTTACTGCAGGAAGCGCCGAAGGATCGCCTGCAGCAAAAGCTCAGCGCCGCACTGGCGCAGCCGCAGAAGCCGCCATCTGCAGGCATCAGCCGCAGAACCCTGATTGCCGCGACGGTATCTGCGCTGGCGCTGGGCGTGGTCGGCGGCATGAAAGGCAGACGGTTGTTTGATAATGATGATGGCTGGCGGGATACCGTGGCGCAATATATGGCGCTGTACACCCATCAGACCTTTGAAGGGGTTTCACCTTCTGACAGCGCCATGCAGCAGCAGATAGCCAGCGTCAGCGGTCACCTGGGCCTGTCGCTCTCCGCCAGCGCGTTAACGCTTCCCGGCAGCGCGTTTAAGGGCGCAAGAATGCTGAATTACGATGACAAGGCCATTGCGCAGATTGTCTGGGATGACCCAAACAGCGGGCCGTTGGCGCTGTGCATTACCGGTGCGGTTCACCCGACGGATCGCGGATTTGCCGAAGAGCAACGCCGTGGCATGAACGTGGTGTACTGGCAGCAGCAACAGCACAGCTTTATGCTGATAGGCCACAAGCCCGTGTCAGAGCTGCGAAGGGTCGCCAGCAGCCTGTCGGCGGCGGTCTGAAACGGCCCGCATAAAGGCCGGGGAAATGGTCAGAATTGACCCACACAAAGAAACTCTCTCTGTGTGGGCATAACATCTGTTATAATCCGGCGCTTACGCACCGTGGTTTGTGCTCCCTTTCAAACGTCAGGCGAAGCCTGGCGTCATATTCTCCCCCTGGAAACTACATCGCTTACCGCGATCAGGGCGGATCCGGAGTCAGTCAATTTTATGTCATTTGATTCTCTCGGCCTGAATGCCGATATTTTGCGTGCTGTTGCAGAACAGGGTTACGACGAGCCTACGCCGATCCAGCGTCAGGCAATCCCGGTAGTGTTGGCAGGTCGCGACCTGATGGCCAGCGCCCAGACCGGTACCGGTAAAACCGCGGGCTTTACGCTGCCGGTTTTACAGCTGCTGAGCAGCCACAACCCGCATCCAAAAGGTCGTCGCCCGGTTCGTGCGCTGATCTTAACCCCAACCCGTGAGCTTGCGGCTCAGATCGGGGAAAACGTCCAGGATTACTCTAAGTACCTGGATCTGCGTTCGCTGGTGGTCTTCGGCGGCGTGAGCATCAACCCGCAGATGATGAAACTGCGCAGCGGCGTTGACGTGCTGGTGGCGACACCTGGCCGTCTGCTGGACCTGGAACATCAGAACGCACTGGACCTCTCTAAAGTTGAGATCCTGGTGCTGGATGAAGCCGACCGTATGCTGGATATGGGCTTCATTCACGATATCCGTCGCGTGCTGGCCAAACTGCCTGCCAAGCGTCAGAACCTGCTGTTCTCCGCCACCTTCTCTGACGAGATCAAAGGCCTGGCCGAGAAGCTGCTGCACAATCCAGAAGAAGTGTCTGTGGCGCGCCGCAACACTGCTTCCGAGCAGATCACTCAGCACGTTCACATGGTTGATAAGAAGCGTAAGCGTGAACTGCTGTCGTTCCTGATTGGCCGTGATAACTGGCAGCAGGTGCTGGTCTTCACCCGTACCAAGCACGGTGCTAACCACCTTGCTGAGCAGCTGAACAAAGATGGCATTACGTCTGCGGCCATCCACGGCAACAAGAGCCAGGGCGCCCGTACGCGCGCGCTGAGCGACTTTAAAGAAGGCAAAATCCGTGTGCTGGTGGCGACCGATATCGCCGCTCGCGGCATCGATATCTCCGAGTTGCCACACGTGGTGAACTTTGAGCTGCCAAACGTACCGGAAGACTACGTGCACCGTATTGGCCGTACCGGCCGTGCGGCAGCCACTGGTGAAGCGTTGTCTCTGGTCTGTGTCGATGAGCTGAAACTGCTGCGTGATATCGAGCGCGTGCTGAAGCGTGAAATCCCACGTATGGCGATTGAAGGCTACGAGCCGGATCCGTCGATCAAAGCTGAGCCGATCCTTAACGGTCGTCAGCAGCAGCGTGGCGGTGCAGGTGGCGGCGGCGGCGGCGGTGGTCGTGGTCGCGGTGCGCCAGGCGGCGGCGGAAATCGCAGCGGTCAGGGCGGTCGGGGTAACGGCGGCGGCAACGGCGGCGAGCGCAGCCAGTCTGCCACTGGCGAACGTAGCCAGGGTAACGGTCAGCGTCGTCCGGCGGCGGCAGGTTCGGGTTCTGCCCGCACTGAAGGCAGCAGCAACGGGGCACCACGTACCAACAAAACCCGTCAGCGCCGCTCTAACCCAGCCTAAGCACTTCTTCCGGGGGGGATCGCCAGATCCCCCTTCTCAACGCTACGAACAGGTTGTGACATGCGCGTTTTACTTGCCCCGATGGAGGGCGTGCTGGACTCTCTGGTGCGCGAACTGCTCACCGACGTCAACGAGTACGATCTCTGCATCACCGAATTTCTCCGGGTTGTCGACCAGCTATTGCCGGTTAAATCCTTCCAACGCCTTTGCCCTGAACTTCACCATGCCAGCCGCACCTCTTCTGGCACGCTTGTGCGCATCCAGCTGTTGGGTCAATACCCGCAATGGCTGGCAGAAAATGCTGCGCGCGCGGTGGAACTGGGTTCGTGGGGCGCGGATCTCAACTGTGGTTGCCCGTCCAAAACGGTCAACGGCAGCGGCGGTGGGGCGACCTTACTGAAAGATCCCGAGCTGATTTATCGCGGAGCGAAAGCGATGCGTGACGCGGTGCCGGCGCATCTGCCGGTGACGGTGAAGGTCAGGCTGGGCTGGGAATCCGGTGACCGGCAGTTTGAAATTGCCGATGCGGTGCAACAGGCTGGCGCGACGGAGCTGGCGGTACACGGCCGCACCAAGGAAGACGGCTACAAACCCGAGCGCATTAACTGGCAGGCGATTGGCGAGATCCGTCAGCGGCTGACCATTCCGGTGATCGCCAACGGCGAAATCTGGGACTGGCAGAGCGCACAGGACTGTATGCAGGTGACCGGCTGTGATGCGGTAATGATTGGCCGTGGGGCGCTCAATGTGCCGAACCTGAGCCGGGTGATCAAATACAACGAGCCGCGTATGCCGTGGCCCGAGGTGGTGATGCTGCTGAAAAAGTACGTGCTGCTGGAGAAGGAAGGCGACACCGGGTTGTATCACGTTGCCCGCATCAAACAGTGGCTGAGCTATCTGCGCAAAGAGTATGACGAAGCCAGCGACTTGTTCAGTCACATTCGTGCGCTAAAAACCTCGAACGAGATCCAACGGTTCATCACTGCCTGGCAACCTGCCAGTCACATTTATCACAATTCTTAAGGGGATATCTTAGCGTGCTAAGGGTATGATGTGAGCTACATCACACACTAATTCCTGGCGCCGGTATGTCTTCGACCCCCGCATTATCCAATGCACAGCTCAATAAACGCATCATCTCTGTGGTGGTTTTCACCTTCTTCTGTTACCTGTCGATCGGTCTGCCGCTGGCGGTGTTGCCGGGTTATGTGCATAACCAGCTCGGCTACAGCTCGTTTATGGCTGGCCTGATTATCAGCCTGCAATATTTCGCTACGCTGATTAGCCGTCCGCAGTCGGGGCGCTATGCCGATCTGCTGGGACCGAAAAAAGTGGTGCTGGTGGGGCTGCTGCTGTGCGGCACCAGCGGGCTGTTCACCCTGCTGGCGGTGATGTACCAAGCCACACCGTTAACCAGCCTGATTCTGTTGGCCATCGGCCGTATCTTCCTCGGTTTAGGCGAAAGCCTGACCGCCACCGGCTCGATACTCTGGGGCATCAATATTGTCGGCACGGTGCAGAGCGCGAGGGTGATCTCGTGGAACGGCGTGGCAACCTATCTGGCGATGGCAGTGGGTGCGCCGCTGGGGGTGATCCTCAATTCGATGTTCGGCATCCCCGGCTTTGCGGTATTGATCATGCTGATGGCGATCTTCGGCTTCTGGCTGGCGACCAGACGTCCTGCGGTGGTGGTGGCCGTTGGGCAGCGCATCCCGTTCAATCAGGTCTTTTCCCGCATCTGGGTGTATGGCTTGTGCCTGGGGTTGGGCACCGTCGGTTTCGGCACCATCGCCACCTTTATTACCCTGTATTTCGCCAGCCATGACTGGCGCGGTGCCGCTTTCTCACTGACGCTGTTCAGCCTCGGTTTTATCGCCATGCGCCTGGTGTTCAGCAGCTATATTGGCCGCTTTGGCGGCATTCGCGTTTCGCTGGTCTCCTTTGCGATTGAATGTATCGGGCTGGTGATGATCTGGAAGGGCGGTTCGGTGCTGATGGTCGATGCCGGGGCCTTCCTGACCGGTTCGGGCTTCTCGCTGATATTCCCGGCGCTGGGCGTGGAAGCCATCCGTCAGGTGGCACCGCAAAATCAGGGCTCGGCACTGGGGCTGTATTCTGCCTTCCTCGATTTTGGTCTGGGGATCACCGGGCCGATTGCCGGTTTGCTGATTGGGCACTGGGGCGTGGATTCGATCTATCTTGGTGCGGCGGTGGTGGTGCTGTTTGCCTTTGCGCTGACGCTCCGGCTGCAGCTGATCGCCCAACGAGAAACGGTGACCACCTGGCGATAATCCCGGCCGCATCAATAGACGGGCGGAGAGACAACGACGACCAGACCCTGGCACGTCGGCTGGCTCTCCGCCCGTTTTGTTTAGTAGATTTCCGGCACGATCATATTGTCCGGCACCGGCGAGCGGCGGTAATCCTCGTTACGCTCACGCGGCGGCAGGGCGATTTTCTTCTCTTCCGTATCTTCGTAAGGCACCTGACGCAGCAGATGGCTGATGCAATTCAGTCGCGCCTTCTTCTTATCGACGCCCTGAACCACCCACCATGGCGCTTCGTCGATATGGGTGCGCGCCAGCATAATCTCTTTCGCTTCGGTGTAATCCTCCCACAGGCGGCGGCTTTCCAGATCCATCGGGCTGAGCTTCCACTGCTTAAGCGGATCGTGAATGCGGCTTAAGAAGCGCAGTTCCTGCTCTTCATCGGTAATCGAGAACCAGTACTTCACAATCTGCACGCCGCTGCGGGTCAGCATCTTTTCAAACTCAGGCACGCTGCGGAAAAACTCTTCCACTTCGGCATCGTTACAAAAGCCCATCACCCGTTCCACCCCGGCACGGTTATACCAACTGCGGTCGAACAGCACGATTTCGCCCGCGGCAGGCAGATGGGCAATGTAGCGCTGGAAATACCACTGTGTGCGCTCGCGATCGTTGGGCGCAGGCAGGGCCGCCACCCGGCAGGTTCTTGGGTTCAGGCGCTGGGTAATGCGCTTGATCACGCCGCCTTTGCCGGCGGCATCCCGCCCCTCAAAAATGATCACCATCCGGTGGCCGGTGCGCGTTACCCAGTCCTGCAACTTCACCAGCTCGCCCTGCAGACGCAGCAGCTCGCGGAAGTAGTATTTACGCCAGGCCTTTTCACCCGGTTCAGGGGCCTGCTGCTGCTCGCCGAAGCGGATATCATCCAGTTCCATTTCCAGCTCTTCGTCGTAGCTGTCATAGAACTCCTGCAGCAGACGCTGGTGGAAATGCTCGTTGCTAAAATCATTACCTTGCATAGCCATAGTTTTCTCCCGATTAGAAGTGAGTAAACAGCCAGTAAAGGGTGGCCGAAAGCAAAATGGAGACCGGCAGCGTCAGCACCCACGCCATCAGCAGATTGCGCAGGGTCGACATTTGCAGGCCGGAGCGGTTGGCGGCCATGGTGCCGGCGACGCCAGAAGAGAGCACGTGGGTGGTGGAAACCGGCAGGCCGAAAACGTCCGCCGCGCCGATGGTGGCCATCGCCACCAGTTCTGCACTGGCACCCTGCGCATAATTCAGGTGCGTTTTACCGATTTTTTCGCCCACGGTGACCACGATACGACGCCAGCCGACCATGGTGCCGAGGCCCAGCGCGATGGCCACCACCACCTTCACCCACCACGGGATAAAGCGGGTGGCGTTATCCAGCTCGACCTTCAGCGCATCAAGGTCATGCTGGGTCTGCGCCGGGATTTTTAGCTGCTCATCGCTTTTCATATGCTTGATGGTTTCGGAGGCCAGATACATATCGTTTCGGGTATTCGACACCGCCTGAGCGGGGATCTTTTCGACCGTACCGTACTGGCGGATCTGATTACCGATCGCGCCCGTTAGCGCCGCCAGCGCTGGTATCACGTTGGCATTCATGGTGCCGGTCCGCACATAGTCGGTCAGCACGGTATGCGGCGCGGCGGGCGGCGTGACGCCCGGCGACAGTTGCAGCAGCTGCTGCTGGGTCACGGTCGCCAGCGCGGCAACGCGCGGGCTTTGTTCCGCCGGAATTGAGCGGTTCAGCGCATAGGCGATAGGCATGGTGCCGACCAGGATCAGCATGATCAGGCCCATCCCTTTCTGACCATCATTCGATCCGTGGGCAAAGGAAACGCCGGTACAGGTGAGGATCAGCAAGCCGCGGATCCAGGTCGGCGGCTTCTCGTTGCTCTTGGGCGCGGTGTACAGTTCGGGCTTTTTGACCAGCCGTTTCATAATCAGCAGCAGCGCGGCGGAGAACACAAAGCCGATAATCGGCGAGAACAGCAGGGCATACCCTACTTTCAGCGCCTGTCCCCAGTCCACGCCGCTGGTGCCGGTGCGGCCATGGATCAAGGCATTCGCCACACCCACGCCGATAATCGAGCCAATCAGCGTATGGGACGACGAGGCCGGCAAGCCGAACCACCAGGTGCCGAGGTTCCAGATAATGGCCGAGAACAGCAGGGCATACACCATGGCGAAGCCGGTGCCGGTTCCCGCTTGCAGGATCAGCTCGACCGGCAGCAGCGAGATGATGCCGAAGGCGACCACGCCGCTGGACATCAACACCCCAAGGAAGTTGAAGAAGCCGGACCACATCACCGCGATATTCGGCGTCATTGAGTGGGTGTAGATGACGGTCGCAACCGCATTGGCGGTGTCATGAAAGCCGTTAACAAACTCGAAGCCGAGGGCAATCAGCAGCGCCATTCCCAACAGCAGGAAGGGAACATAGCTGGTGACCACGCCGCCGGCATCGCTGACATCGTTGAACAGGTTAACGCCGGCGAAGGCAATCCCCAGGATCACCAGCAGAATAAACAACATCACCGAGAAGCGGCTATTTTTCCCATAAATAGGCGGGCGCCCGGCGCTGGCCTGGCCCTGCTGAATCGCACTGTTATGGCTCATAAAACCTCGTGAACGGGTTGGCTAAGGAAAACTGACCTGACGCCTTGGTGAGAATGACGTCTCACAGTCGGTGTACGCAGGTTTTGTGACAAAGAGATGAAGTTGATCGTCGCCTCCAGAAGCGGCTGGATCGAAAATTTAACGGTGCTGTGCCGCTGGCAGTCAACTCTCTGTAATAGAGTTGCGTTACCGTTCGGTGACACTTTACTGACGGCCCGCCTGACTATGACCCATCGCCAGCCACTGACCATTCAGAAACCCGACTTTACCGATGATGTCGCCGGATTGATTTACGGCTATTGCTTCCACAGCGGCGCGGAGCCGCGGCCGCTGACGGCTCAGCAGGCCTGCCAGGCCTGGCAACAGCAGCAGGGCGAAGGATTTATCTGGCTGCACGTCAACCTCAGTCATGCCGCCTCTGCGCGCTGGCTGAAGAACAATTTTGCGGTGGATGAAGACTTCTTCGATGAGATCCAACACGGTTCGCACAGTACCCGCATCGAGCGGCAGAACGATGCGCTGATGGCGGTGCTGAACGACGTGATTTTCGATGCGCGGGAAAACAGCGAACAGAACGCCACGCTGTGGATCTGGTGCCGCGCCGGGCTGGTGGTTAGCGCCCGCTTTAAGCCGGTGCGGTTGATTGAACGGTTAAACGACAAGCTTGATGAGCTGGTGCTGCACTCCTCGACCGAGCTGCTGACCCATTTACTGGTAGAGCAGGAAACGGTGCTGGAGCAGATCGTGCGTCAGGCCAATCAGGTGGTCGATCAGATCGAAGAGCGGCTGCTCAGCCACCATATCAAAAGCAACCGCAGCGAGCTGGGTCGGTTGCGGCGGATGCTGTTACGTTTTCAGCGCTTACTGGCACCGGAACCGGCAGCGTTGTTCCGGCTGATCAACCGCCCGCCGGGCTGGCTGGACCGCCAGGTGGTGCAGGATTTACGCCAGTTCACCGAGGAGTTCACCGTGGTGCTGAACGATCTGATTGGCCTGACGGAGCGCATCCGCCTGCTGCAGGAAGAGATCGCTTCCCGGCAGATGGAGCAGAGCAACCGCACGCTGTTTACCCTGACGGTGATCACCGTGCTGGCGTTGCCGATCAACATTATCGCCGGTTTTTTTGGCATGAACGTTGGCGGCGTTCCGCTGGCCAACAATCCGCACGGTTTTATTTTGCTGGTGTTACTGGTGACGCTGTTTACCTGTATCGCCGCCTGGCTGACGCTGCGGCGGCGGGATAAACTCTAACCCCATCTGATTTATCGGAAAATTTCCCTCAGATTACCGCGCCGGCGATCCACTGGTGTATAAAGAGGGAGGTCTTTCGTCTCGTCAGCTGAAGGTAAAATTACCGGTTATGTTTGTCCCTAAGCCCATTCACCTGCTGGCCGGTTGTCTGCTGCTGCCCGGCCTGGCGCAGGCCGATACCGTCTGGATGAAAAACGGCGATCGTCTGAGCGGCAAGGTGCGTTCACTGAGCGACGGTAAGCTGCTGATCGACACGCCTTATGGCGGCACGGTTTCCCTCAACTGGAGCGCGGTCAGCACGCTGTCCAGCGACAAGCTGGATGTCAGCACCGGTAAAAATACGCCACAGATTCAGGCCCGGCTGGAAGCGGCCGATGCAGGCTATATCGTCGTGCGTCGGGGCAATGACCAGCAGCGGGTGGCGGTCGACAAGTTCGAACAGTTTATGAAGCCGAAAGAGCCGTCCGATAAGCTGGACTGGCAAGGGAAGGTCGATGCCGGCGTCAGCCTGAAAAAAGCCTCCACGCACACCCAGGATTACAACCTGGCGTTCAGCAACAAGATCAACGTGGGCAAGTGGCGCAACGACCTCGGCGGCACTTACGATCGCGAGAAAGAAGACGACAGCCTGAATACCGATAACTACAGTCTGCGATACTCGCTGGACTATATGTTTCGCGACCAGTATTTCTGGCAGGGGCGGGCAACCTATAAACGTGACTGGGTGGAAGATCTTTCCCGCCAGGCGTTGATTGGCACCGGGCCCGGCTATCAGTTCTGGGATGATGAGCTGGGATCGTTTTCACTGTCGCTTCTCGGCGGCGCCTTTGGCTATGCCTACAGCGATGGCAGTTCCGACCGTCACTATGGCGCGTCGGTGCATTGGGATTATCAACGCTTCCTGCGCGGTAAAGAGCTGACCCTGTTCACCGACGGTGAGCTTGGCCACTCGCTGGACGACGATGGGGTGGTCAGTCTGGATGCGGAAGTGGGCTTACGCTACCAGCTTAACAACTGGTCGTCGCTGAATATCACTTACCGCCATAATCTGGTCAGCGGTACCCGGGATACCCTTAACGAGCGGGATTTCACCACCGGGCTGGGCGTGAAGTGGTAGAGCAAAAAAAAACGGGCCATCAGGCCCGTTTTTTTATCACCCAGTCGCTTAAGACTGGGTGTTTGCTGCCGGTGCAACCGCAACAGGTGCGGTGGCTTTAGCCGGTACGGAAGCCGGTTTAGATTCGTAAATCGGACCAGGCTGCTTTGGCACCACAAAGGTGCTGTCGTTTGGCTGTGCAGGGGCTGCTGGCGCGGCTGGCTGCGCATTCTGCGGCGCCTGCTGTGCCGGATCGCCGTTCTCTGGATTGACCGGTGCAGCCGGAGCAGCCGGTGCAGTGGTGTCCGCTGGGGCTGCAGGCTGGGCATCGGCCGGCGCAGCATTCGGATCCATCACGTTCGCGCCCTGTGGGGTCACTGGCGTCATTGGCTCTTCATGTGGCAACGCACCTTCCTGCTCCTGCACCACCAGTGGCGCTGAAGGCTGATTATCCGCCGCACCGTTCACTTTGGTTGGCATACCGGTACGGGCTTTCAGTGCGTTTTCCATCGCCGCAGTATCGACGCTGGCATCGCTGATCACTTTGTTTACCACCGGGGTGATAGACAATGGCACCGGCTCACGAGAGTTGAACTGCTCTTCGGTCTGGGAAAGTGGGTTATGCACTTCCACCAGGCGAGAGCCGTCTGGCTCAACGGTCGCTTTGATTGGCTGGTCGATAAACTGAACGCGGGTGCCGACCGGCACGTTGTCGAACAGCCATTTGATGTCGTCAGCACGCAGACGCACACAGCCGTGGCTCACACGCAGACCAATACCGAAGTTGGCGTTGGTGCCGTGGATGGCATACAGGCGGCCGATATACAGCGCGTACAGGCCCATCGGGTTATCCGGGCCAGCAGGGAAGATGGTTGGCAGAGGGGAGCCCGCAGCCACAGAATCTTCATGCATTTTTTTGGTTGGCGTCCAGGTTGGACCGTCTTTCTTACGCTGAACGGTGGTGGTCCAGTTGATTGGGGTATCTTTGCCCAACTCGCCCACACCGACCGGCAGGACAACCACAGTTTTGGTGCCTTTCGGGTAGTAGTACAGACGCATTTCGGCGCTGTTGATCACAATGCCTTCGCGCGGTGCGTCTGGCAGGATCAGCTGCTGAGGAATGATCAGCTTGGTTCCGGCTTTTGGCAGGTAAACATCAACACCTGGGTTGGCTTCGAGGATATTGCTCAGGCCCATCTGGTACTGTGCAGCAAAAGCTTCCAGCGGGAGTTTACTGTCCTGAGGCACGGTGATCTGCAGGTTCTCGCCGATCACACGGCTGTTGGCCGCAGGCAGGGAATAAACAACCGCAGAGGCTGACTGGCTGTATGCCGTAAAGGCCAGCACTAAGGTGGCTAACGCGCGAATGCTTTTTTTCATATTCTTTAAAATGAAGCGCCTGTAACAGTGGATAAATGAGCCTGTGGCCGGTCAGGTTCAACCGGCTGCACATTATATGGTCATAACCCATTAGGAAGAAACCAGGATTTGTAACAGTTGAACTAACTTTACGCAAAATGGTCAGGGAAAACGGCTGACGCCGGGCAAACCGCACGATTTGCCGTCACGGTTGCCACAGCGGATCGTCGCCACTCAGTTTTCGGTTGAGGAAAAAGGCGGCACTGATCAGGGCCAGGTGACTCAAGGCCTGCGGCGTATTGCCCAGCGCGCGTCCCTGATGGTCAAACTCTTCGGCATACAGCCCCAGCGGATTGGCATAGCTCAACAGCTTTTCAAACTCAAAGTGCGCTTCCTGCACCCGGCCGGCCCGCGCCAGGCACTCCACGTACCAGAATGAACAGGCGGTAAAAGAGCCTTCATCGCCTTCCAGCCCGTCGGCCGGGGTCTCTTCCAGGTTGTAACGCCGTACCAGCCCGTCACTCACCAGCTTCTCTTTGATGGTATCCAATGTGGAAATCCAGTCCGGATCGGTGGCGCCGACAAAGCGCACCAGCGGCATCAGCAGCATCGACGCATCAACAAAGTTACCGTGGCGGGTGGCGACAAAATGGCCGCGATCTTCGTTCCAGAAATTGGTCCAGATATCCTCGCGGATCGCATCCCGTGCCCTGCACCAGCGGTCGTACGGGAAGGAGAGCGAGCGTTTCTCGCCGAGGCGCACCGCACGATCCAGCGCCACCCAACACATCAGCCGCGAGTGCAGGAAATGCTGCGGCTCGCCGCGCATCTCCCAAATCCCGGCGTCAGCCTGCTCCCAGTTTTCGCTGACGTAATCAATCATCTTGCTGACATGGGTCCAGCCACGATGCGAAATCGCTTCGCCGTATTTATTGGCTAAATAGATCGCGTCCATCAGCTCGCCATAGATATCCAGCTGGGTCTGCCGCCAGGCATCGTTGCCAATTCTGACCGGCGTGGAGTTGGCATACCCCGACAGATTGAGCAGTTCGCTCTCCTGCAGTTCCGTGCCGCTGTCGAGGCGATACATCACCTGCAGTTTTTCAATATCGTGATGGCTGTTTTCCACGCAGCGCCCAACCCAATGGGTGAAGTGCTTGGCTTCATCGATATAACCGAGCCGCATCAGCGCATACATGCTGAACGACGCGTCACGCAGCCAGGAGGCGCGATAATCCCAGTTACGTCCACCGCCTAACTCCTCCGGCAGACCAAAGGTGGCGGCCGCGGCGATCGAGCCATGCTTGCGGGACGTCAGCAGCTTCAGGGCCAGCGCCGAACGGTTGACCATCTCCTGCCAGCGCCCTTTATAGGTGCTTTTCGAACTCCAGTGGCGCCAGTAGTGCAGGGTCTGCTGGAAGCACTGTTCGCTGCTCTCTTCATCGAGATGCCGGTCGTCGGCGCTGCCGAGGATAAATTCGCGCGATTCCCCGGCTTGCAGGGTAAAGCGGGACTCCGCCGCCGCGCCATTCAGGCTAAAGGTGACGTTGCCGCACAGGCGCAGGGTGGGCTGGCCTACAGCGCTGAACTCCACGCTGCCGTCTTTCAGGCTGGCGCGGGTGTCAGCGCGGGCATAGTCATGGACCGGCGAGCAGCGCAGGGAAAGGGTGGCGTGCCCGTGAACCATTTTTATCCGGCGGACAATGCGCGGCTGATCCTCATCCTGATGACAAATTGGCATGTAGTCGGTGATTTCCGCCACGCCCTGTTTGGCCAGCCAGCGGGTTTGCAGAATGTTGGTATCCGGCAGGTAAAGCTGCTGGCGGCGCACATCCTGCCAGTCAGGTTCGATGCTGAAAACGCCGGCTTCATCGCCATCCAGCAGGGCGGTAAAGACCGACGGGCTGTCCAGATCCGGCCAGCAAAAATAATCCAGCGTGCCGTCGTTGGCGATTAATGCGCAGGTGCGCAGATCACCGATCACGCCGTGGTCTTCAATTTTCCGTTTAATGTCACTCATGTTGCTCCCCGGCGTTAAGAACGTCCTTCAGAAGGGTTAACTATAGTCATGGAACCCGGGCCGTGGCGGCGCGCATCCGCAACCAGATGTAAACCGGGCTGACATTTCGTCTTCTATACTTGCCTGAGGCTTCAACCCGTTACAGGAGAGAACCATGAGTACACCGCAAAATAAGGTCGCTATTGTCACCGCATCAAGTTCCGGTATTGGCCAGGCCAGCGCCATCATGCTGGCGGAACAAGGCTTCGATATTGGCATTACCTGGCGTTCCGATGAGAAAGGCGCGCAGGAAACCGCAAAGCAGGTGCGCGAGCGCGGCAAAAAAGCCGAAATTGAACGGCTGGATTTGGGCGATCCCGAGGAAGGGGGTAAATCTTTACAGGCGCTGATTGCCCGACTGGGCAGGATTGACGTGCTGGTGAACAATGCCGGTGCCAATTTCAAATCTGACTTTCTCGACACCAGCTTTGAAGAGTGGCGGAAAGTCTTTTCCGTCGACGTCGACGGCGCGTTTGTCTGCGGGCAGATTGCCGCACGGCATATGGTCACCCAGGGCGAAGGCGGGAGGATTATCAACATCACCTCGGTGCATGAACACACGCCGTTGCCCGGATCCATTTCCTACACCGCTGCCAAGCACGCGCTGGGCGGGTTAACCAAATCGATGGCGCTCAGCCTGATCAAACACAATATTCTGGTGAACTCGGTAGCACCCGGCGCGATTGCCACCGCCATGAATCAAATGACCAATGACGATGCCCGCACCGTATCCATTCCGGAAATCCCGGCAGGCCGTCCGGGTGACACCCGCGAAATCGCCAGTATGGTCGCCTGGCTTTGCTCGCAATGGTCAAGCTACACCACCGGGCAATCCTTTGTGATTGATGGCGGGTTCATGCTGGCGAACCCGCAATTCTTTATGCAGAATTCAGACTGAATGCCGGGCAACCGGCTGCGCTAGTGTTGCGGTCGGTTGCTGCTTTCATCCTGAGAACCCTGATTCTCGTCCTCGTCGTCTTTCTCATTGTTTGAGCGCCGCTTCAGATAGAGACGCACGCCCCACACCAGCGCCAGGCTCAATACCACCCAGAAAATCTGCTTCAGATGGCGATCGATGGTATGCAGCCATGGCGCAATCACCTGGCCACCGAGATAGCCGAGAGAAACAAAGATCACCGCCCACAGCACCGCGCCAATCACGTTCAGTAGCAGGAACTTTTGCGGCTTCAGCTTGCTGGCCCCGATGATGATCGGGCCGACAATGCGCAGGCCGTACATAAAGCGCACGCCAATCACAAACAGCACCGGTCGTTTACGGATCAGCTTGTTGGCTTTATTGATCTGCTTCTGGTGTTTCTTAAAGCGTTTTAGCAGGCTGTCGCCGTAGTGACGCCCGATAAAGAACAGCGCGGTGTCACCGAGAATGCCACCGGCCATCGCCACCAGCACCACCCAGCCGTAATGTAATAACCCTTCATGCGCGGCAATACCGCCGAGCAAGGTGAAGGTTTCCCCTTCGGCTATACAGCCGATAAACAGCGCCCAGTAACCGTATTGTGATATCAGACTGTTGACGTCCATATGCATGATCTCCTCCGGTCGATGCGCAACAAACCCCTAAGTCTAACTGCTTTGGCTTAAACCGTGATGAAAGATGTTGCGAAAGCGGTTTATTTTCACTGCAAATTGAAGTGATTAGCACAAAGTTTCCCTGTAGAAAAAACAAACAGTTCACGGCCACTTATACTTGAAGACAATCCGCGCTGATTGCGGCCTTTCCGAGTAGAGGAGTGAAGATATGAACCATGTATGGGGACTTCTTGCGCATCCCGACCGTGAGATGCGTGACATCAAACAAGAGAACGAAACCGTCTCTCACCATTACACTCACCACGTCCTGTTACTGGCGCTGATCCCGGTGATCTGCGCGTTTATCGGCACCACTCAACTTGGCTGGGATCTCGGCGCACGACAGACCATCGCCTTATCGATGGTGACCGCCTTCGGCCTGGCGATCCTGTTTTATGCGGTGATCCTCGGCGGCGTGGCGGTGATGGGCCGGGTGATTCACTGGATGGCGCGGGATTATCCGCAGCGTCCCAGCCTACAGCGCTGTACGGTGTTTGCCGGCTATGTGGCCACACCGCTGTTTATCAGTGGGTTAGTGGCGCTTTATCCGCTGGTCTGGCTGTGCCTGTTTGTCGGTACGCTGGCGCTGGTGTACACCGGTTATCTGCTGTACATCGGCATTCCGCTGTTCCTGAACATCGACAAAGAAGAGAGCATGCGTTTTTCCGGATCGACGCTGGCAATTGGGGTGTTGGTTCTTGAGGTTTTACTGGCCCTGACCGTGGTGCTTTGGGGCTATGGATATCAGCTTTTCTAACGCTTTTCGCCGCCGGGATCCCGGCGGCGTCTCATTCATCATCAGAAACGAATATCCACTAGGAAAATACTTAGCGGCCAGCGTATGATGCGCTTGCCAGCCCCCGTGTGGCCTGCTTTTCGCGGCGGCGGCGTGCGGTTTTTCCGCACCTGAATCACTTCCCGGTTAAGTTTTTATAAGATGCCTGCAAAAATTCGCTTGTCTCTTCTGAGTTTGGCTTTAGTTTTCTCCGCTCAGCTCCCGCTGGGCCAGGCCGTCGCCAGCAGTAAACTGGCTGATGTTGCCCCGATCGTACAGCCGCAGATTGCGTCTGGCAGTGCGATGATTGTCGATCTCAATACCAACAAAGTGATCTTCGCCAGCCATCCCGATCTGGTGCGCCCCATGGCCTCTATCACCAAGCTGATGACGGTTATGGTAACGCTGGATGCCCATCTGCCGATGGATGAGATGCTGAACGTGGATATCAGCCATACGCCAGAGATGCGCGGCGTCTATTCCCGCGTGCGCCTGAACAGTGAAATCAGCCGCAAAAACATGATGCTGCTGGCGCTGATGTCCTCTGAAAACCGTGCCGCAGCCAGCCTGGCCCACCATTATCCTGGCGGCTACGACGCCTTTATCCGGGCGATGAACGCCAAGGCACAGTCGCTGGGCATGACCCATACGCATTACGTGGAGCCCACCGGCCTGTCGATTGAAAACGTCTCGACGGCGCGCGATCTGACCAAACTGCTGATCGCCACCAAACGCTACCCGCTGATTGGCCAGCTCAGCACCACCCATGAAGACATGGCGGTGTTTAAGAGCCCGAACTACACCTTGCCGTTCCGCAACACCAACCACCTGGTGTACCGTCAGGACTGGAATATCCAGCTGACCAAAACCGGCTTCACCAATGAAGCGGGGCATTGCCTGGTGATGCGTACGGTGATCAATCAACGTCCGGTGGCGCTGGTGGTGATGGATGCCTTTGGCAAATATACCCATTTTGCTGACGCTAACCGTCTGCGTGACTGGATTGAAACCGGCAAGATTTCACCGGTGCCCGCGTCCGCGCTGAGCTATAAAAAGCAGAAGGCGGCGGAGATGGCCAGTACCGGCAGCAATACCGAGATCGTCGAGTAGCGTTTTCGTTAGTGAATCCTATAGTGTCGGGCCGGGCAAAAGCATAGACTTGCACGCAGGCTGCTGGATTGCCCGGCCATATCTGATACCTGGAAATTTTCATGTCTACGTTGTTAATCTATTTTCGCATCCTCCTTTTAAGTCTGGTCACCCTCTCCCCGGTGATGGCACAGGCTGCCGATGACACCACTCAACAAACCAGCGATGCGCCTGTAAAGGTCAACGCCGCGGTTGAGCTGCCAAAAATGCAGAAGGTGCTGGATAAAATTAAGCAGCAGGTTTCTGGCGAGAGCAACGACAGCAAACTCAGTGCGCTGAACGATATGGCGCTGGAACTCTCCGGCGACGCCGATACCCTGATGCAGGGCATTATTCCTCAGCGCGCCCAGCTGCAGGCGCAGTTAGGCGTACTGGGCCCGGCACCCAAGCCGGAAAGTGGGGTAAAAGAAACCACGGAAGTCACCAGCAAACGCAAAAATCTTGAAAGCCAGAAAAGCAAGATGGATGACCAGGTTAAGCAGGCCGAAGCGATCAAAAGCGGTGCCATTAACCTCTCTGCGCAAATCGTTAACCTGCGCCGCGATGCGCTGAAAACCCAGCTGGCACTGAACGCCGGCAGTATTTTTGGCCCGCGTTTCTGGTCTCCGTTATTCAATACCCAGAGCGATGACGGCAATAAGGTCAGTGACTTTGTCGATGAACTAAAAGATACCGCCGTGCTTTCCTGGGAACCCGGCTGGCGTGTCGGCACCGTATTGTGGGTGGTGATGTCAGTGCTGGTGGCCACCTTAGGCCGTCGCTATCTGGAAGAGTTTCTGGCCTGGGTTGGCATTCATTTGCTGCCGGAAGGCCGCCTGCGTCGCAGCTTCCTCGCGGCAGCAACCGCGTTAACTACGCTCGCCGCAGTGGTGCTGGCGTTTAATTTCCTCGATCTCGCCTTTACCCGTCACGATAACGTGGTGGATGACGTGCGTGATTTTGCCGACAAGCTGGTTGGCCTGAGTATTCTGTGCGGCCTGATTGCCGGGCTGGGCAGGGCGTTCCTCTCCACGCGCCGTCCGTCGTGGCGACTGCCGAATATCTCGAATGAAGTGGCCACCGCGTTAAAACCGTTCCCGCCGCTGACCGCCGGTCTGGTGTTTGTTTTCCAGACGGTTGAGATCCTCAACAGCAGCGCCAACACCAGCGTCGGCACCACCATTTTCGCCAACGGCTTAACCGCGCTGCTGATCGGCTTTACCGCCTTATCGATTAGCTTCCGCACCAACCGCGTTCGCCGCAAAATGTTGCTGGCCGGCCAGCAGCCGGAAGCCAAGTCAACGCTGGTCGGGCTGATCCAGATGGCGATCACCCTGTTCGGTATTTCGATCATGGTGACGCTGGTGATTGGTTACGTCACCCTGGCACGCTTCCTGAGCTATGAACTGATCTGGATGGGCATCGTCTTCGGCTCGTTCTATATTCTCAGCCAGCTGATGGCCGACGGCTGCGAAAGCCTGTTCTCCACCAACAACGCTTCCGGCAAAAGTATCCAGCGCTCGCTGAATATCGATGAACGTCATCTGGCGCAGGTTGCTGCGCTGCTGGCTGGACTCGGTAAAACGGTGCTGGTGCTGGCCGCTGCCATGGCGGTGTTGAACGGCACGTTCGGTAGCTCAACGCCGATTGAACTGGTGCAGAAGGCAATCGAATTCTGGGGTGGCAAAGGCCTGGAAACGCTGAACATCGTCCCGGCACACGTGCTGAATGCGTTGATCACCCTGGTGGTCGGCATTTACGTGCTGCGGTCGGTTAAGCGCTGGCTGGATACCGATTTCCTGCCGAAAACCACCATGGACGCGGGCATGCGCGTCTCGCTGATTACGCTGTTCAGCAACCTCGGTTACGTGATGGTGTTCCTGCTGGCCCTGTCGATTATGGGGCTGCAATGGAACAAGCTGGCGTGGATCGTCAGCGCCTTGTCGGTCGGTATCGGTTTTGGCTTGCAGGAGATTGTGAAGAACTTTATCTCCGGTCTGATCCTGTTGACCGAACGTCCGGTGAAGGTCGGCGATCTGGTCAGCATCAGCGGCATTGAAGGGGATATTCGCCGTATTAACGTGCGTGCCACTGAAATCCAGCTGAGCGATAAATCGACGGTGATTGTGCCGAACTCGCAGCTGATCTCGCAGAACGTGCGTAACGCCACCATGGGCAATGCGCAGGGGGTGGCGACCATTACGCTGACCTTCCCGCTGGATATCAATCCTGAGCAGGTGCGCGATCTGTTGCTGGAAGTCTATAACGAAAACGAACGTATTCTGGAAAATCCGGAACCGTCCGTCTCGTTCAAGGATCTGACGTCGGCGGGCATCGTGCTGTCAGTCACCGGTAATGTCGCCAGCCCGCGTCAGGTGTCCGGTGCGAAAAGCGATCTGCTGTTCGATATCCTGACCCGACTGCGCAAAGAGGGCGTGGTGTTATCCACGCCGCAAACCATGATTGTCGAGCAACGTAACGGCACGATGGTGGTTAAGGATCCTGAGGAGTAACCTCGTCCGGTGCGCCGCTGTGAACAGCCGACGGCGCACCGCATCCACATTCTCCCCAGTATTTCGCTTTAGTGGTTTTCCCAATTCCTGGGTTAAAGCTGTTGGTCGGATCCAACTGCTGATAGAACGCCTTCAGCTGCGGTTTGGCGGCATACAAATGCCCGACGTTATGTTCAGCCGGGTATTCTGCGCCGCGATCGGCCAGCATCGCCAACATCTTCTCTTTCAGCGCATGGACATCGACCCCTTTTTTGACAATGTAATCCTGATGGAAAACATGGCAGAAGAAGTGGCCGTAGTAGAGGCGGTGTACCAGCGCATCATCGAATTCTGCCGGTAAGCGTTCAAACCAGTCGCGATCGTTACGGCGCAGCGCAATATCCAGCGCCAGAATATCCTCCACTTCATCATGATGCACCGCGTGATAGCGCACGGCCGCACCCGCTGCGGCAAAGCGATGCAGGAAGGCTTTGCTGCCTTCTTCCGGTGTACATTCAAAGAACTCGCCGTCAGCCTGGGCGAAATAGGTCGTCAGATAGTCCCGCGCTTCGGCAATCCCGTCGCCGGACATTTTGATCATCAGATGGTGTTCAAAACGATCGCGGTAGGCTTTCATCCGTTTCGGCAGATGTGAGGGTAACGCCTTGCTGATTTTTTGCAGCAGCCGATCGCTGAAGTTCGGTTTCAGGAACGAAACAGGCTTTAACAAGGCATCGGTACGGCCTTTCAGGGTAAAGAACAGCGGCATCTTATCGGTGCCGAGCTTATCGATCATCACGAAGGTATCTTTGCCGTAGACCTCGGCGATATCGAAAATATCGCGGTGCATATACTCAGCCGCCACCGGAAGATGGCTGAAGTTTTGCAGCATATGGCGACGCAGTTCGTCCAGCACGTCGGGATCGTTGGTGCCGAGATAAAACACCTGCTGTTGCTTCTCGCTGATAAAGGTATCCAGCCGCACGGCAAACACTGCCAGCTTGCCCGCACAGCCGGACGCTTCAAATAATCGGCGGGCGTCGGCATTAAAACGTGAAGGGGTGTCCGCCTCGACGTCGCGCACGCGGTCGGCATAATCGTTGTCGGATGCCAGCCGCTGATCGTATTTCACCGCCTCGGGCTGCCAGGTTTCGTCGTCCAGTCGGCTGAGGATCTGTTCCGGCGTGGTGCCCAAATCCATCCCTAAATGGTTGACCAGCGTCAGTTTGCCCTGCGCATCCACCTGCGCATACAGCGCCATTTCGCTGTAGGCGGGCCCGCGTTTAATCAGCGAACCGCCGGAGTTATTGCACACGCCACCGAGCACGGACGCGCCGATGCAGGACGAACCGATCACCGAGTGCGGCTCGCGTCCCAGCGGTTTCAGCACCTTTTCCAGCTGATACAGCGTGCTGCCCGGAAAAGCCAGCACCTGTTTGCCCTTATCCAGCAGCTGAATTTTATCCATCCGCAGGGTGCTGATAATCACGATATCGCGATCGTAATCGTTGCCGTTCGGCGTTGAGCCTTCGGTCAGGCCGGTATTCGCCGCCTGCATCAGCACGATGACATCGGCGGCGACGCAGGCCTGCAGAATGCGCCATTGTTCCAGCAGGGAGCCGGGGAAAATCACCGCCAGCGCGTCACCCTGACCAGAGCGAAAGCCGGTGCGATAGCGCGCGGTTTGTTGCGGATCGGTAAGAAGATGATTGCGGCCCACGATGCGGCGCAAGTCGGCCACCAGTTTCTGGCTGCCTGTCGGGGAAGTGTTGTGCATATCCTTTGTCCTTTTATTTGACACGCCCTAACTTTAGCAGCTCCCGCTGCGGTCGGCGGCAGCAAAAATCAGACGCGGATCGCGCCAGTACGTTGAAAACTACCTGCTATCCTGAAGTTATGGCACACTGCCCATCTTACGACTTTGTCACCCAGACTCTTTTTGCTCCGCAGTTATTTGAGAGAAACCAACCTGATGAAATGGATTTGCTCTGTCAGCCTCGCTGCCGCCTTAACCTTGCAGCCGGCTTTTGCTGAAGACCTGTTTGGCCCACATCCGCTCACCCCTGAAGCCCGTGATGCGTTCGTGACGAATTTGCTGAAGAAAATGACCCTGGATGAAAAAATAGGGCAGCTGAGATTGATCAGCGTCGGGCCGGACAACCCGAAAGAAGCCATCCGCGAGATGATCAAACATGAGCAGGTTGGGGCGATCTTTAATACCGTCACCCGTGACAATATCCGCGCGATGCAGGATCAGGTGATGCAGCTTAGCCGCCTGAAAATCCCACTGTTTTTCGCCTATGACGTGGTGCACGGTCAGCGTACCGTTTTCCCGATCCCGTTAGGGCTTGCGGCCACCTGGGATCTGGATGCGGTGGCAAACGTCGGCCGCGTTTCAGCCTATGAAGCGGCAGATGATGGTCTGAATATGACCTGGGCACCGATGGTGGACGTCACCCGCGAACCGCGTTGGGGCCGGGTATCCGAAGGCTTTGGCGAGGACACCTACCTGACGTCGGCGATGGGCCGCACGCTGGTGGAATCCATGCAGGGTAAAAGCCCGGCGGATCGCTACTCGGTGATGACCAGCGTGAAGCATTTTGCGGGCTATGGCGCCGTGGAAGGCGGACGTGATTACAACACCGTGGATATGAGCCCACAGCGTCTGGCGCAGGATTATCTGCCGCCTTATAAAGCGGCGCTGGATGCCGGCAGTGGCGGCGTGATGGTGGCGCTGAACTCGCTGAACGGCGTGCCGGCAACGGCGGACAGCTGGTTGCTGAAAGATCTGCTGCGCGATCAGTGGCACTTTAAAGGCATTACCATCAGCGATCACGGCGCGATTAAAGAGTTGATGAAGCACGGCGTGGCCAGCGATCCGCAGGACGCGGTGCGCATTGCCATTCAGTCAGGCGTGAACATGAGTATGAGCGACGAGTACTACAGTAAGTATTTGCCGGGACTGGTAAAAAATGGCGCTGTGAGCGAGAAAGAGATCGACGATGCCGCGCGCCACGTGCTGAACGTAAAATACGATATGGGGCTGTTTAACGACCCGTACAGCCACCTGGGCCCGAAAGAGAGTGACCCGGTGGATACCAATGCGGAAAGCCGCCTGCACCGTGCCGACGCGCGCGATGTGGCGCGTAAAAGCATAGTGCTGTTGAAGAACCGTCTGGAAACCTTGCCGCTGAAGAAATCCGGCACCGTGGCGCTGATTGGGCCACTGGCCGACAGCCAGCGTGACATTATGGGCAGCTGGTCCGCCGCCGGTAAGGCTAATCAGACGGTCAGCGTATTGCAGGGGGTGAAAAATGCCCTCGGTGATAAGGCGACGGTGCTGTATGCCAAAGGCGCCAATATTACCGACAACAAAGCGATTCAGGACTTCCTCAACCAGTATGAGAAAGGCTCGGTGATCGTCGATCCGCGCACGCCGAAGCAGATGCTGGATGAAGCGGTGGCCACCGCGAAAAAAGCGGACGTGATCGTGGCGGTCGTGGGCGAGTCGCAGGGGATGGCGCATGAGGCATCCAGCCGCAGCGATATCACCATCCCGCCAAGCCAGCTGACGCTGATTGATGCGTTAAAAGCTACCGGCAAACCGCTGGTGCTGGTGATGATGAATGGTCGTCCGCTGGCGATGGTAAAAGAGAATATGCAGGCGGATGCGCTGCTGGAAAGCTGGTTCAGCGGCACCGAAGGCGGTAACGCCATTGCCGATGTGCTGTTTGGTGATTACAACCCGTCGGGCAAACTGCCGATGTCCTTCCCGCGCTCGGTTGGTCAGATCCCGATTTACTACAATCACCTGAACACCGGTCGTCCGTATGACTTCACCAGACCGAACAAGTACACCTCGCATTATTACGATGCGGCTAACGGTCCACTGTTCCCGTTTGGTTATGGCCTGAGCTACACCACCTTTACGCTGTCGCCAGTGAAAATGTCCTCTGCCACCATGCCACGTAACGGCACGGTGAATGCCAGCGTGACGGTGACCAATACCGGCGATCGTGATGGTGCCACCGTGGTGCAGATGTACCTGCATGACGAGATGGCGAGCATCAGCCGCCCGGTGAAAGAGCTGAAGGGCTTTAAGCGCATTATGCTGAAAGCGGGTGAGTCGCAGACGGTGACCTTCCCGATTGATGTCAACGCGCTGAAGTTCTGGAACGCGAAGATGCAGCAGGTGGCTGAACCGGGTAAATTCAATGTGATGATCGGGCTGGATTCTGCCCGCACCACCGATGCGGAATTCACCTACCTGTAACGGTTTGGACATCCTAAGCGCATAAACCGGATAAAACGTTACGCCGGTTAATACCACACTCTGAGGGACGAATTTATTCGTCCCTTTGTTTATTTAACAGGAATTTAGCACCATTATGCCTTCGTTTCGCGACAGAATTCAGCAACAGGTCTTTCGATTAAATGGGCTGGCAATGAACGAATTCGACCTCTCAAAGCCTGCGGGCGATCCGGGCTTATATGGCCCTGACAGCGTGATCTGGCGGGTACACGGTGATTTTTCCTCCATGCTGTGCGGCGGCATATCAGCGTTGCTGATGCAGATGCTGCATCCGCTGGCGCTGGCCGGCGTGTGGGATCACTCGACTTTCCGTTCGGATATGATGGGAAGACTGCGGCGGACCAGCCAGTTTATCGCCGTCACCACCTTTGGTAACACGGTGGATGCCCAGACGCTGATTGAGCGGGTCAGGCGCATCCATTTGCAGGTTACCGGCGTCGATGCGCAGGGTGTTGAGTACGCCGCCAGCGATCCCCGTTTACTGACCTGGGTGCATGTGGCCGAAACCAGCCGTTTCCTGGCCTCGCACGTACGTTATAAAAACCCGCAGCTCAGTCTGGCCGAGCAGGACCGCTATTACGCCGAAGCCGCCGTGGTCGCCGAAGCGCTGGGCGCTGAGCAGGTGCCGAAATCGGTTGAGGACGTGGAGGCCTATCTGCTGGCGATGCAGCCCCAGCTGCGCTGCGACGAACGCACCCGCGAAGTATTGTCGATACTGATGAATGCGCCGGCACCGAGCTGGCAGGCACGTCCGGCGATGAAGGCAATGCTGATGGCCGGCATTGAGCTGCTGCCAGAATGGGCGCAGCAGCAGTTCGGCTTTCGCTTTTCCCCGCTGCGCCGCCGCCTGATCCGCCTGCGCATCAACCTGCTGGCAAAAGCCCTGCGCTGGTCCATCCGTCGGGGTGCCTATCAACGCGCGATGCAGCGGATGGGCAGGGAGGTTTAGCGCCAGAAAACCCGCCTGACGCGCATTTTTGAGACTTTTACCCTTGCTCCGACGTGGCACATCGGGACATCCTGCCCTATTCTCCGGGAAAAGGATCCCCCTACATCCATTGTCGAGGCTTTATGACACAGTCGTACCGGATTGCTGAAGTCCACAATCAGCAACAAACGCTGATCGCCAGGGTTGAACAGGATGAGCGTACTGCCTATTTCTATCTGTGGCCTGCCGAAGGGTTCCGCAGCCAGTTTGCGGTGCGCGGCTGCTGGTTGCGCAACCTGTTGCCTGCCCCTGCCAGCGAAGACCTCGCGTCGATGGAGCAGGGGATCCCGCCGTTACTTAGCGCTGAATACTGCCGCACCTTGCAGGCCGAACCGATGCTCGATCCTGCCGGGTTACAGATTATCTGGGAACCGGCCGATGACGGCGCGGCGCTGTGGTATCAGGGGCAATTACTGGCGGTGATCCCTGGCTGGAGCCTCTATCAAAACAAGCAGGTTAGCTTCTCTGCCGGCTGCATTAAAGAGAACCGGCTGACCGCGCCGTTAGGCTCGGCATCCACCAATGACTACTATGCTCAGGCTGAAAAGCACCGCCATTTCTGGCGTGACTGGCATGACGGTCATCTGTGGGACCCGATGCAGCGCGAAATGATCGCCTGCTACGAAGCGCAGTACGGGGAATCCCTCAAGTACTACTCCATCGACCAGGGAAACTGGCCGCCGATGGCGATCTCACAACATTATCATCAGGGCAGTTGGTATTTCCTGACCCTGGGGATGAGCATCCGCCCGATGCCGTGGGTTGATTTTCTGTTTGAGGATCTGGCCGGGCAACACCGCCGCGTTGAGCTGGCGATGGCCATCGATGCTGAGGTCATGACCGAAGAAAACGCGGTACAGATGGCCAGCGCACTGGCCAGCTTCGCGCATTTCCCCTGGGCGCGTCTCAGCTGGTTGGGCGAAGGCCATACGCTGGAATCGTCGGTGGCACCGGTCGGCTTTGAAGGCTTCCTGATCTCAGGTGAACTGAGCGGCGAAGCAGGGCAGTTCAAATTGCCGAAACGCGACGGCGAGAAGGTCAACCTGCTGTGGACCACGCCGGTCACCACCGCTGAACGTGAACTGGCCGAAGCGGAAGAGAGCGGCGGCAACCAGCTGGTGGAAAGATTGCGTCAGGAAGGCTGTAACCACGTTTTCCGCCCCCGCCCGCAGGTGGTTGATTCACAGAATTAAATTCTGCCAGGCGATCCAACCGGAGCGCTTCAGCAAAACATTTGTCTGAAATGAGACGGATGTCACATCAAGTTTCCCTGTCAGCGGCCGTTAACCCGATCAGGCAATTGTGCCTGATTGAGTTGAGTGGGGCTCGTCATGTTGAAAACAACCCAGGCCAGATTTACCCTCCTGATCGTCGGCTTTTTTGCGTTACTGCTGTTGATCACGGTAGTGGTGATTAAAATGTTTGTTGCGCCCCAGCTCACGACCAATGAGAGTCGTCTGGTGCGTTATGAAGTGGAAACGATCGGTGCACGCATTACTGAGATGATGAACCGTATCCAGGCGCAACAGCGCAGCATCACGGAATCCGCTGCGGTGCTCGACAGCGCGGCTATCGACTCCGTGTTACCGGCGTTAGTGAACCAGTATCAGGACGTTAACGTGTTTGGCGGCGGCATCTGGCCACTGCCAAAAATGCGTGATGCGGCGAAAGATAAGTTCAGTACGTTTTTTGCCCGTGACAGCAGCAACACCCTGCAGGTCAACACCTTCTGGAACTCCGCCGAAGCGCCAAATTACTATGAGCAGTCCTGGTATAAAGACGGCCTGGCGGCGGCCAAAGGCCAGTGTGCCTGGGCGAAAGCCTATCAGGATGCGGCCAGCCCTCAACCCCGTACCAACTGCGCGATGGGCATCTATCGCAACGGCGCAGCCTGGGGCGTTGCCACCATCGACGTGACGCTGGGCTTCTTCAACCATCTGGCGAAAGAGATGGGCGATGCGGTGCAGGGCCAGGTGCTGATTGTCGAAGCTGACGGCAAGGTCGTTGGCGATGCCAGCCTGATCGACAGCACGCCAAAACTGCGTAACCTCAGTGAGCTGACCACGCCAATGGCGGCCTCCCTGCGCACCGCGCTGACATCGGCCGGCAGCGAAGCGTCGCAGAGCACCTATGACGGTGAAGACGGCAACCATACGCTGTTTGTGCAGCAGATCAGCGGCAGCCCGTGGTTTATCGCCAGCGACGTCCCGACGGCGTTACTGTCCAAACAGACCAACTCGATCCTGACCCGTCTGGGCCTGGTGCAAATCCCGTTAGCGATCCTGCTGTTGCTGGTGCTGCTGGGCTTTATCCGTACCATGATGAAACGTCTGTCCGGCCTGAATGACAACATTCTGGCGCTGTCGACCGGCGGTGCGGATTTGACGCAGCGTCTGCCAAACAGCAGTAGCCCGGAATTCAATGCGGTTGCCCAGAGCTTCAACAACTTTATTGAATACCTGCAGGGGCTGATCCGGCAGGTGGGTGAGAGCGCGATGGCGATCACCTCGGCGTCGAAAGAGATTGCCAGCGGCAACCTCGATCTGTCCGCCAGGACCGAAGAGCAGTCCAGCTCCATCGTCCAGACGGCGGCTTCGATGGAAGAGTTAACCGGCACCGTGCGTCAGAACGCCGATAACGCCACCCATGCTAACCAGCTGGCGGGCGATGCGTCTCGCGTTGCCGCGCGCGGTTCCAACGTGGTGAAACAGGTGGTGGTCACCATGGGCGAGATCAACACCTCTTCCCGTAAGGTGGTCGATATCATCAGCGTGATCGACAGCATCGCTTTCCAGACCAACATTCTGGCACTGAACGCGGCGGTCGAAGCGGCGCGTGCCGGTGAGCAGGGCCGTGGATTTGCGGTGGTCGCCTCCGAAGTGCGTAATCTGGCCCAGCGTTCAGCGAACTCTGCCCGTGAGATTAAGAAACTGATTGAAGAATCGGTGGCGAATATCGATCAGGGAAGTCAGCTGGTGCAGGAAGCCGGCAGCACCATGGATGAGCTGATGAACGGTGTCAGCAGCGTCACCACCTTAATGTCAGAAATCATGTCTGCCAGCCGCGAGCAGAGTATGGGTATTGACCAGGTGAACACCGCCATCACCCAACTGGACAGCACTACCCAGCAGAACGCCTCGCTGGTTGAGCAGGTTTCCGCCGCCGCCCAGGCGATGGAAGAGCAAAGCGTTCAGCTGGAATTAGTGGTCAGCAGCTTCAAGTTATAATCCTCCGTCCCGCCGCCAACAGGGCAGCTTTATGCTGCCCTGTCATAATTTCGCACGATTTCATGCAGCCGAAACGCCCTAAGCTGTGCCACAATGTGTGAGATTAGTCCTAAGGAGGGCGCATGTCTGCAATCGAAGTTATCTTGGTTGATCGTCACGATCGTCCCATCGGCAGGATGGAAAAGCTGGAGGTTCATCAGAAAGGTTTACTGCATCGCGCGGTAACCGTTTACGTGTTCAACTCCCGCCACCAACTGTTGCTGCAGCAGCGCGCCACGGGTAAATATCATTGCGGTGGCTTGTGGAGTAACACCACCTGCGGTCACCCGTTCCCCCAGGAATCAACGCAACATGCCGCAGAGCGCCGTCTGCGTGAAGAGATGGGTATGCGTCTGTCGCTGGATCCGGCGTTCGAGCTAAGCTACAACCTGCCGATGGGCAACGGCTTAACCGAACACGAATACGGCCACGTCTTTTTTGCCTTTAGCGATGAGCCGCCGCAGCCCAACCCGGAAGAAGCGGGAGGCTGGCGCTATGCTTCACTGAATGAAATCGAGCAGGAGATGCAACGTTACCCGGAACGCTTTACGCCGTGGTTCCTGCACACCTTTGCCCGCATTCCCCCGGCGTTTAAGCAGTTCACCGCGCAACAGCTTGCGGGCTGAACCTCAGCCCGCATCGGCAGTTATCCTCGCGCTTACTGAGCAAAATCCTCCGCATCCACATCGTAACCTGACGGTTCCCAGCGAATCGCCAGCAGGGCGATCAGCCCGGCCAACGGCGCCAGCGCAATAATCCAGAACACATTGGTACTGAATGCCGCCGACAGCAGTGGGAACAGGAACAGCGAGGCGGTAGAGCTGGCGCGCATCAGGGTCTGATTGAAGCCGACGCCCACGCCGCGTAACGAGGTGGGATAGCTGAGCGAGGCAAAGGTCATGGTATGGGAACCCGGACCAAATCCCTGACCCAACAGGAACAGCGCCAGCATGCCGATCGACACCGCCGCTTCCGCACCGTCGGCGGGACGGCCAACCAGTGCCAGGCCAATCAATGCGGCAAACTGGAAACTGTAGCCAAGGGTGGTCATCTTCCACGCGCCAAATCTGGGCACCAGCCGCACCGCCAGGATGCCGCCGACAAAGGCAAACAGCAGATTTAACGCCAGCGACACCAGAATGGTGGTCAGCATTGACTGGGCAAGGAAGCTGGAAAGGATCACCGGCAGGCCAAAGGCCACGGCGTTATAAGCAAAGGCGGAGGCAATCGCCGTCACGGTCGCCAGAATGGTACGACGCAGGTAAACCCCTTTCAGCAGTTCACCATAGTTGCGCCAGCTGGCCTTGCGGGTGGCTTTGGCCGGCGTCAGGTCCGCGTCTTCCGCCACATGGGCATTGATGCCGTAAGAGCTGCGCAGGATCGCCGCCGCACCTTTTAAATCCCCCTGATTGGCTGCCCACACCGGTGATTCGCTCATATAGCGGCTGCGGATGCAGATAATCAGAATCGCCGGTACCGCGCCGAAGCCCAGAATGATGCGCCACAGCAAGCCGGAATGGGCTTCTGGCAGCACGGAATAGAAGAACAGCACCAGCAGATAGGAAATCGAAATCGCCGCGTACCAGGTGGGGCACCACATCGCGATACTGGCGGCTTTGTTGCCGCGCCCCTTCAGCTTGGAAAACTCGGCGAGGAACGCCATCGCCACCGGCAAATCAATCCCGACCCCTAACCCCATCACAAAACGTGCGGCGGTGAGTACATACTCATTCGGTGCGAAGGCACAGGCCAGCGCGGCAAACACGAAGAAAAACATATCGGCCATAAACACCCGATAGCGGCCAATTTTATCGGTCAGATAGCCGCCGAGCAGCGCGCCGACAATGGCCCCAAATGCAATCGCCGACGCCACCATGCCCGCGCCGGTTGGCGACAGACCAAACTCTTTGGTGACATCCTTCATGCCAAAGGCCAGTGCGCCGAGGTCGTAAGCGTCGAGAAACACCCCGCCCAGCGCAATGCCGATCACGATACGGGCGTTACTGCGGGCCTGGGTACTGGTGTTGACCAGATGTGATACGTCAGCGGCGCGGCGGATAGTGAAGGCTTCCCCCGTCGGCGCACTCCCTGCAATGGCGACATGCGCCGAAGATGCTAAGTCAGTCATGATGTTAAGGTCTTTTATTTTAAGAATAAGCCCAGAGAATACTCCCGGGGATGACAGAGATAAATTCCTGCTGGTTATAAGTTACAACAAAATGCCCGTTGAAAAAGGGTGAGCGAAAGGGTTCTCTCTCTGAGAGGCGGCTCGGGGTTTTTAGCCGTCTGGCTTTCTCTGCTGATTTATTAGGCTACGCTTGTTACTAACCTTAAGGAAAGGAACAGAAAATGTCGCAAAGAACAGGGCGTACAGCCTTACTGGCACTGGCCGGATTACTGGCTCTGACCGCAACCGCGCAGGCGGCAGACCCGGTCAAAGTCGGTTCGAAAATTGATACCGAAGGATCGTTACTGGGCAATATCATCCTGCAGGTGCTGGATAAGCACGGGGTGAAAACGGTCAATAAGGTGCAGCTTGGCACCACCCAGGTGGTCAGGGGCGCGATCACCGCCGGCGAACTGGACATCTATCCTGAGTACACCGGCAACGGTGCCTTCTTCTTCAATGATGAAAAGGATCCTGCATGGAAAAATGCCAAAGCAGGCTACGAGAAGGTGAAGAAGCTGGATCAAGAGAAAAACAAACTGACCTGGCTGACGCCGGCCCCGGCAAATAACACCTGGACGATTGCAGTACGCAGCGATCTGGCCGACAAGAATAAGCTGAAATCCCTCGACGATCTCAGCGCCTACCTGAAGAAGGGCGGTGAGTTCAAACTGGCGGCGTCGGCCGAGTTTATCGAACGCGCCGATGCGTTACCGGCGTTCCAGAAAGCCTATGGCTTCACCCTGAAACAGGATCAGCTGCTGTCTCTGGCCGGCGGTGATACTGCGGTGACCATCAAGGCGGCAGCGCAGCAGACCTCCGGCGTGAATGCGGCGATGGCTTATGGCACCGACGGTCCGGTCGCGGCGCTGGGACTGCAAACCCTGAGCGATCCAAAAGGGGTGCAGCCAATCTATGCGCCAACGCCGGTGATCCGCGATGCGGTGCTGAAAGCCTATCCGCAGATTGGCGACTGGCTGAAACCGGTCTTTGCCTCGCTGGACGAGAAAACGCTGCAGGAACTGAACGCAAAAATTGCCGTAGAAGGGCAGGATGCGAAAACGGTGGCGGCGGACTATTTGCAGCAGAAAAAACTGTTGTAGGGTGAGCCCGGGCCGGACGCACCGGCCCGCAAGGTAGTGGGAAAATTTTGCGCCTCCAACTTCATAATCGGGTTTTGTTGACGCTGGCTGTGCTGCTGGCCGTTGCCGCAGCCAGCTTGCCCTTTCTGAATTACGCCCCTAACCGGCTGGTATCCGGCCAGCCATTGCCGCTGCATCAGCTGTTGCAGGGCGTGCAATGGCTGCTGCCTGTGCCGGTCATTCTGTTGCTGCTGCTGGCTTTCCTGCCGGTTTCCCGTCGACATCTGGTGCTGACGCTGCTGTTGAGCGAAGGGCTGTTTATCGCCCTGATCGCCTTTAGCGGCCATCAGGCGACTTCCCTTTCCCAGCAGGGCAGTCCACTGGCTAGAACCTCGTGGGGCAGCGGCTTCTGGCTGAGCGGCGGGCTCTGTCTGCTTATTGCGGCGGATACGATTTCCCGCCTGACGCCGCAGGTCTTCTGGCGGCTGCTGTTGAATGGTCAAATCTGGCTACCGGTCATCGTTTTTTTACTGAACGGTCAGCTGGATCAGATGGCGCTGTTGAAGGAGTACGCCAACCGTCGGGAAGTGTTCGATCAGGCATTCTCGCGCCATCTGCTGCTGCTGGTCGGCACCCTGATCCCGACGCTGGCCATCGGCATTCCGCTCGGCTGGTGGTGCGCCAAAAAAGCGGCGGTGCAGTCACCGGTGTTCGCCGTGCTGAATGTGATCCAGACCGTGCCTTCCGTGGCGTTGTTCGGCCTGCTGATTGCGCCGTTAGCCGGACTGGCCCGCGCCTTTCCCTGGTTATCCGAACTGGGGATCAGCGGGATTGGCATGGCGCCCGCGCTGATCGCCCTGGTGCTGTATGCACTGTTACCGCTGGTGCGCAGCGTGGTCGCCGGGTTGCAGCAGGTGCCGAAAGAGGTGATCGAAACCGCAGAAGGGATGGGCATGACCCGCAGTCAGATTTTCTGGCAGGCGGAAGTGCCGCTGGCGCTGCCGGTGCTGCTGACCGGCCTGCGGGTGATTGCGGTACAGACCGTGGGTATGGCGGTGATCGCCGCACTGATTGGCGCCGGCGGATTCGGGGCGATCATTTTCCAGGGCCTGCTCAGTAGCGCGCTGGAACTGGTGCTGCTGGGGGTGATCCCGGTGATCGCTATGGCCGTGGTTATCGATGCCCTGTTCAAATTTGTTCTTTCCGTTATTGAGGCGAAGCGCCAATGATCCACTTTAACCAGGTCAGCAAATACTTTGCCGGAAAAGCGGCGGTCAGCGAGTTAACCCTGAATATCGCCAAAGGCGAATTTACCGTGCTGATCGGCACGTCCGGCTCCGGCAAGTCCACCACGCTAAAGATGATCAACCGGCTGATTGAACACGATCGGGGCACCATTGAATTTGCCGGTGAGGAGATCCGCAGCTTCAATCCGCAGATCCTGCGCCGCCGGATGGGCTATGCCATCCAGTCCATTGGCCTGTTCCCGCACTGGACGGTGGAAAAGAATATCGCCACCGTGCCGGCGCTGCTGAACTGGTCAAAGCAGCGGATTGCCGAGCGCGTCACCGAATTGCTGGCGCTGCTCAATCTCGACGAGCAGTTTCGCCACCGTTTTCCGCACCAGCTTTCCGGCGGCCAGCAGCAACGCGTTGGCGTGGCCCGCGCGCTGGCGGCCGATCCCGAAGTGCTGCTGATGGATGAGCCGTTTGGCGCGCTGGATCCGGTTACGCGCGGCGCGTTACAGCAGGAAATCGCCCGTATTCACCAGATTTCTGGCCGCACCATTGTGCTGGTGACCCACGATATTGACGAAGCGCTGGCGCTGGCCGACCGACTGGTGTTGATGGACGGCGGCAAGGTGATCCAACAGGGCACGCCGGTCGAATTGCTGACCCAACCCGCCAACGACTTTGTGCGGGATTTCTTCGGACGTAGCGAGCTGGGCATCCGCCTGCTGTCGCTGGGCAACGTGGGCGCGGCGGCGCGGCGCGGTGAATGGCTGGAAGAGGACGCCATCCCGGAAGAGATGACCCTGCGTGAGGCATTGTCGCAGTTTATCGCGCGCCAGACCGACCGCCTGCCGGTGATCGACCGCCAGCAGAAACCGCTGGGCGTGCTGCACTTCGCCGATTTGCTGCGGCAGAGGAGGGAATAATATGCGCTGGACTCGGGATCCGTTGCTGTGGCTGATCGCGGTGTTTATCGCGCTGTTGGTGTTGCTGCCTTACAGCCAGCCGCTGTTCGCCAGCTGGTTTCCAGAACTCGACCGGCCGATGTACCGGCAGGACAGTTTCCTGCAGCTGGCGCTGGCGCATATCGAACTGGTGGCGGTTTCCAGCCTGTTTGCGGTGATCGTCGGCATGGGGGCCGGGATTTTTGTCACCCGTCCGGCGGGAAAAGAGTTTCGTTCGCTGATTGAAACGTTGGTGGCCGCAGGGCAAACCTTTCCGCCGGTGGCGGTGCTGGCGATTGCGGTGCCGATCATGGGGTTTGGCGAGAAGCCGGCGATAATCGCGCTGTTTCTTTATGGCCTGTTGCCGATCCTGCAAGGCACGCTGGCGGGCATTGGCGCGGTGCCGGCCAGTGCCCGCGAAATTGCGGAAGGCGTGGGCATGAGTTCATGGCAGATTTTGCGTAAGGTCGAATTGCCGCTGGCAGCCAGCGTGATCGTGGCGGGGATCCGCACCTCGGTGATTATCAATATTGGCACGGCGGCGATTGCCTCAACCGTCGGCGCCAAAACATTAGGATCGCCGGTGATCATTGGACTCAGCGGGTTTAATACCGCCTATGTGATTCAGGGTGCCTGCCTGGTGGCGCTGCTGGCTATCGTCACCGATCGCCTGTTTGAGCGCCTGCAAAAACGCTTCAGGAACGGATAATCAGGGTATAACCGGTCAGCATCACGCCGCCAATGCCGCCGAGCGCCATTAACAGGAAGATGAAGATGACGCCAATTTTTTGCAAGTTCATGCCGGTGTGTCCATGGTGGTCTGCCGCTGAAAGAGGGCGAAGTATAACGCCATTCGCCCTCGCGGGTTAAGCCTTTGCTGTCATTTTATTGCCCGGCCGGCTGCTCTTTGTTGAAGAAAATGGTGACGCGCGCCACTTCAACGCCCAGCTTTTTCATCGACGTTACGTTCATCAGATGCGTGGCATCCTGCTGATAAATCCAGTCATCAAAGTTCAACTTGTAGCTGCTGCTGTCGGTTTTGACCGTCATCGCATATTGCCAGTTGAAGGCGTTGCCCGCCGCATGACCCTTGGCGGTGCCAATGATATCGCCCGCCGTGCCGACATAGCTACCATCCTCCAGCTTGCGGATATGCCAGACGCGGCTCTGTTTTTCACCATCATCGTAAACAAACTGCTCGTTGAGGGTCAGCGTTGGCCCGACCACCGTGCCCTTGATGGTCACTTCAAAGCGGCGGATCTGCTTACCGCTGTAATCCTGCACCATGCCCCAGGCGCGGGACTGGCCGTTAAACCACTGGAAAATATCTATCTTCGGCTGGGCCTGCTGATAATCTTCTATTTTCGCGCCGCAACCTGTCAGCAGCAGCGCACCAATTAACATCAGGGATTTCCACATCAGCTACCTCCGGTGAGTGCCCGACGAATGTCGGGATAGGTGGTTTTTTCTGAAAGCCAGATGGCCAGGAAGGCGTCGCGGAAAGCCGGGTCAAAAGGCTGCCCCAGCGGTTTGATTGGGGAAGCGATCCCCGGCGCCTGCCAGTAAAACTGTCCACCCTGTTGGCTGGCCTGAAAAGCCAGTCGGGTGCCGTCCGTGACGTCGGGCCACAGTCGGTTTAATGCGGCGATCCACGCCTGACGCTGGCTAAGGGTGCCAATGTTTTGCGCCTGCCACTGCTCTTCGGTGGCCTGAGTCAGATCCTGATGGCTGATGTCGCGGCGGTAGGTGATCACCAGCGCTAACGGCCACTGCTGCGGCGTAAACGTGCCCGCCGGTGTAAACAGCTGCGAATCGTAAACCGTAAACGGTCCCCAGGTCAGCGTGGCTTTCCCCACCGGCTGCCAGCGCTGCCAGTCGGTGGCCTGCGCCAGCGGCGAGAGTACCAGCATCATCAGCAACAGCGATCTCATCTCTCACTCCTTTGCAGCAGCCTGCGGGTAAGCGGCAGATAAATCGCCCAGCCGATGGCCATCAGGCCAAAGACTTTTAATGGCGACGCGGTCAGTTCCATCCCGCCCAGCCGTTCACCGAGATAATAGGTGAACGGACCAACAACGGCGCCCAGCACCGCCAGCAACGGTCCGCTTAAGGCGTAGCGGTGCAGGCACAGCGGCCACCAGCAGGCATAGGCCAGCCATAACGACAGCATCCACAGCGGCACCCAGTGTGCGTCGGCGAAATGGAACAGATCCAGCCACAGCCACAGGCTGTCCATGGCTAACCCCACCAGCGCCACCGCTAATACCCGCAGCCGGATGGCGGCATCGCTGGCCCACCAGGCCAGCAGCGCAATGACCACTAACGCGTAAACCGCGCGCTCGCGCATCCCGACAGCCAGCGCCCAGTAGAGGTCAAACCCGAGCGTCAGCAGCCAGAAGCGCAGGGTGCTCATGCCCGCTCCGCGGTGAGCTGAACGGTGCCGATGGTTTTCGCGCGGAAGCCTGCTTCGCAATAGCATAGATAGAACAGCCACATGCGGCGGAAGTGTTCGTCAAAACGGCCTTTTTCCAGCTGCGGCCAGGCGTGATCGAAACGGTGACGCCACTCCTGCAACGTGCGCGCGTAATCCAGCCCCATCTCAAACAGATCCAGGCTGACGAAATCCGTCAGCTCGTTCATGGTCTTTTGCAGCAGGTTGACCGACGGTAAAAAACCGCCGGGGAAAATATAGCGCTGGATGAAATCAACGCCCCGCGCATAGCTGTCGAAGCGTTCTTCGCTGATGGTGATTGCCTGCAAGGCCATGCGGCCGCCGGGTTTTACCAGCTGCTGACAGCGTTCGAAAAACAGCGGGATATAGTTTTTGCCCACCGCCTCAATCATTTCGATCGACACCAGCTTGTCGTACTGACCGGTCAGATTGCGGTAATCCTCTTTCAGCACCGTGACCCGATCGCTCAGCCCCGCCGCCTGAATGCGCTGGCAGCTGTAGTCGTACTGCTCCTGCGAAATGGTGGTGGTGGTCACCCGGCAGCCATACTCGCGTGCCGCGAACTCGGCCATCGCGCCCCAACCGGTGCCGATTTCCAGCAGGTGATCGTTGGGACCCAGCCCCAGCTTGACGCACAGACGGCGCATTTTTTCCTGCTGCGCCTGTTCCAGCGTCATCTCCGGCTGCTTGTAGCAGGCACTCGAATAGAGCATCGCCCGGTCGAGAAACGCGGTGTAGAAATCGTTGCCCAGGTCATAATGGGCGGCGATATTGCGCTTCGCCTGTTTCACGCTGTTGCGGCGAAACGCATGGCGCATCCTGTTCAGCGGCGACGACATCCAGCTCAGCCGCGACTCCAGCTTATCCAGCACCGGCATATTGGTGGCCAGCGTCAGGATCACCGCCGTTAAATCCGGCGTATCCCAGTCACCGTCCATATAGGTTTCTGCTGCGGCAATGCTGCCACCGAACAACACCCGACGGTAAGCGCTGGAGTGATGGACCACCACTTCGGCCTGGATCGCCGCCTGGCTGTCGCCAAAGAAATGGGTGCCGAGGTGCGGATCGTGCAGACGCAGACCCGCCCCTTGCAGATGTTGCAACAGAGAAAAAATCAGCCGTCGTGAGGTGGACAAACGTTTGCCCGCTTTACCGCGACGGGTCAGGGTCAGTTCCGGTATACACATCCGCTATTTCTCCGACTTGGGGTGGTCATAGATCGGCGCGCCTTTGCGCCACAACTTCCAGGCCTGCCAGTAAATGGCCAGTCCGGTTCTCAGGGTGATCAGCGGAAACCGCCACAGATGGTGGCGCAAGGTCTTGCGGGTCAGCGGCTGATGACGCAGGTGCAGCGTGGCATCAAATTCGCGACCGGCCCGGTGATTCTCAATGTGCACCGACAACGATTTGCCGGGCGCGGAAAGCCGCCAGTGATAGACCATATCCATCGGGTTAAACGGCGAAACGTGAAACGCTTTCTGCGTGGTTTCGCTGCCGTCTGGCTTCACCGCATAGGTATGGCGTTCGTTCCACGGCGTATTGCGCACTTCGGCCAGCATCCAGCGCAGGCTGTCGGCGTCATCGTAGAGGTAGTAAAAATTCACCGGATTAAACGAGCTGCCGAGATAGCGCAACTGGGTCAGTAACATCACCCGGCCGTTGAGCTGCTCGCCGGTCAGTTCGGCAATCCGCGTTTGCGCCCGCTGCTTAATGTCGCCGCCGCCAAGATAATCATCCTGGCAAAAAGAGGCCCAGGAAAACTTGCCGGGCCGGATGCCGACGCTGCGCAGCAGTGGCAGCTCATCAAGGTCAATCAGCGGCATAAAAATGCGGTAGCTGAACTGATGATCCACCGGGGTGAAACGCCGGTGACGCACGTGGCCGCTGTACAGGGCGCTGTTCATAGCAATCCCGCCTGTTCCATGCCGGCCACCACATCCAGCCCGCTGCGAATGCCGTCTTCATGGAAACCGTTATAGCTCCATGCGCCGCAGAACCAGCTGCGGTTACAGCCATTCAGCCGCAGCCGTTCGGTCTGGGTGATCAGGCTTTGCAGGCTGAACTGCGGATGATGGTAGCTATAGCGACCCAGCACTTTGGCCGGATCGATCGGTTGTGTGGCATTCAGCGAGACACAAAAGGTCTCGGATGACTTGATGCCCTGCAAAATGTTCATGTTGTAGGTGACGCTGGCGCCCAACAGCTCGTCGCCGGCCTGCGTATCATCCAGACGGTAGTTCCAGCTGGCCCAGGCGCGGCGGTTTTCCGGCAGCAGCGACGTATCGGTATGCAGGATCACTTCGTTGGCGCTGTAAGGCACGCCCAGCAGCATCTCGCGTTCTTCTGCGGTGGCATCGGCCAGCAGGTTCAGCGTCTGGTCACTGTGGCAGGCGAAAATCACCTGGTCATAGCTCTCCTCACCGCGCGCGCTGTACAGAGTCACACCCTGTGGATGACGCACCGCTTTCAGCACCGGTGTGGCAAGATGTACGGTGAGCTTGTCGCCCACCAGCGCGATCAGCCGGCGGATATATTCTCTGGACCCACCGGGCACCACATACCACTGCGGGCGCTGGCTCAAATCCAGCAGGCCGTGATGGTTAAAGAAGTGCAAAAACAGCGACAGCGGCATCTGGCGGATCTCGGCCAGTGACGTCGACCAAATCGCCGCGCCCATGGGCAGAATATAGTGCTGGGCGAAGAACTGGCTGAAGCCCTCTTGCTGCAAAAAATCATCCAGCGTTCCCTGCTCCGACTGATGTTCCAGCCAGGCCTTGCCGCGTTTATTGAAACGCACGATTTCCATCAGGAAACGCCAGAAGCTCGGCTTAAACAGGTTGCTGCGTTGAGCAAACAGCGTGCTCAGCGTATGGCCGTTGTACTCCAGGCCGCTGCGATTGTTGCGCACCGAGAAGCTCATTTCGGTCGGCTTGCTTTCCAGCCCCAGCTCGGCAATCAGCGACAGAAAACGCGGATAGGTCCGATCGTTGTAAACGATAAAACCGGTATCAATCGCCCAGCGTTTGCCCGCCAGTTCCACGTCAACCGTCGCGGTATGTCCGCCCAGCGTGTCGCCGGCCTCATAAAGATGCACTTCTGCTTTGTTTGCCAGCTTCCATGCACAGCTGAGCCCGGAAATCCCACTGCCTACAATCGCAATTCTCAAAGATTACCTCGCTATCTGTTGGGTAAGCAGACGCTGTAGCGATACCGGCAGACGGGAGGTCATGCGCAGAATGAAGGAGAGCAGGCGCGGGAAGGAGATCTCCGCTTTGCCTTTCGCCAGGCCTTCACGAATGCAGCGCGAAGCCTGATTGACGTTGATAATCATCGGCATCGGAAAATCGTTTCGCTCGGTCAGGGGAGTATCGACAAAACCGGGCTGCACCAGGCTGATGGCGATTTGCTGACGCTTCAGATCCTGGGCCAGGCTGCGGGCGAAGTAGGCCAGCGCGGCTTTGGAGGCGCCATAGGCTTCGGCCCGAGGCATCGGCACCAGGCTGGCGGTCGACCCGACCAGCGCCACCCGGCTGCCGGGGGCCAGCTGCGGCAGCAGCACGTCCAGACAGTTCACCGGACCGTTGAAATTGGTGCTCATCACCCGATGGACTTTCTCCGCTTCCACCACGCCGTGATTAAGGTATTCACAGGTGCCGGCACAGAGGATCACCAGGCTGGCACTTTTACCCAGCAGCGCCTGGCGGGTCTCATTCAGATCGGTGATATCAAACACGCACAGCACGATGTCGCTGTGGTGTTCCCGCAGCGTTTCCAGCTTGGCGCGATTTCTGCCGCACGCGGTAACGTGCCAGCCGTCGGCGGCATAATCGAGCGCCAGTTGGTAACCAATTCCGGAGCTTGCGCCGGTAATTAACACCCGTTTCATGGTTGTAACCTCTTTTTAAGCTGCCTGATTACCGATCCCAGCACGGGGATCTTTTCGTACAGCATGGCGCCCATGTCGTAGTAATCGCGCTGAAAACTGATCTTATCGTCGCGGAACTGGATGTAGCTGCTGCCCTCCAGCGTCTGCTCCGCGCCGCCTTGCAGCGAAGGGTGCGCATAGAACATTCGCCAGATAAGCAGGGCGTTATTGTCAAAATGGTGAGTCTGCGAGACGTCAAACCGGCAGTAGCGCAGGTTTTTCAGCAGTGAAGAAAAGTAGTCCGAGACCACCGGCAGCCCGCGATGTTCACCGACCGGGTCTGCCAGGCAGATATCAGAGTGGTAAATGTCGGCCAGTTGGTTGAGCTTGCTGGCCTCCAGCGTCTGGTAAAACGCCACCAGTCTGGCCAGCGTTTCCTGCTGTGTCATATGCCACTCCTCAGCCTCAGCTGTTGATATAGGTGATTAAGAACCCCTGTTCGTGCCAGTGCGTCAGCTGTTCCTGCTGTCGGCGGGTGAGGGGTTTACCGGTGAACACAAAGATTTTTTGGCCCGGAAACAGTTCAGGGCGCGGCATCTCAAGGGGTTCAGCCAGCACATCGATTCGCCAACCCTGCTGCGACAGCCGCCATGCTTCTAACCAGAGTCGGGTGCGGTCTTCATTGGCCCAACCCATCAGCAACGCGTCCTTGCCAGGTTTCTTACGCGAACCGGTTAAACAGAAGGCGACATAATCAATTAAAGCACCATCCAGCAAACTGCACATGGTCCTGGCGGTATTTTGATCCAGCCCCAGCCGCTGTCTGATTGGGATGAAAACGTGGTCAATCAACACATCTGCCGGATTTTCACGACCGGTTGCCGCAATTTTAGCGCGAAGTTTTGCCGGCCTGACATGACGGAGGACCGCCATCATTTCTTCCTGCAGTGTGACCCATCCATCATGGACGTTAACGTTTTCGCCTTCTAACAGCGCCTTGACCTTGCCGACAGGGACGCCACTTTGCACCCAGCGTTTAATCTCTTCGATGCGAAGAATATCTTCGTCATCAAACTGGCGGTGACCGCCTTCGGTCCGCTGGGGTTTTAATAAGCCGTAGCGACGCTGCCATGCCCGTAGCGTGACGGGATTGATACCGCAGCGGACTGCGACGTCACCAATACTGTACAATGCCATTCATTTCCTCAGGATCTGCCCACTCCACCTAACCGTAGCGAACTCTCCATTGCTGTACAACTATTATTTTTCTGTACAAGTTGAAGTTCACACTAAATCCCTGTAGATCTCAATTTAGAGAAACTTTCCCTTTTATGAGATTTTTATGGAACCTCTTGCCAATACCGACCGACGTCTGGCCCAGCGGCTGGCGGATTTACGTCTGGAAAAAGGCTGGTCGCTGGAAACCCTGGCTGAGCTGACCGGCATCAGCCGGGCCTCTTTGTCGCGCATTGAGCGGGGCGAAACCAGCCCAACCGCCGCCCTGATGAACCGCCTGTGCATTGCCTACGAGCTGACTATGTCGCGTCTGCTGAGCGAGGTTGAAGAGCAGGGACCGCAGCTTCTGCGCGCGGCCGCGCAGACCGTCTGGCAGGACCGCGAAAATGGCTATCACCGGCGTAGCGTTTCACCGCCGGCCACCCCTTTTCACGCTGAGCTGGTGGAAGGGCGTTTGCAGAGCGGGGCGCTGATTGAATATGACGCGCCGCCCGTAGAAGGCATTGAACAACATATCTGGATGCTCGCCGGCGTGCTGGAGTTCAGCATGAACGACGAGCAGTGGCGGCTGGAAGCCGGTGATTGCCTGCGCTTTCACCTGTTTGGCCGCTCCTCCTTCCACGCGCCGGAGGCCGAAGGTGCGCATTACGCGTTGGTGGTGTGTCGTCCATGAATGAAATTCAGTATCAGCTTCTCAGTGCAGAACAGGCAGCCAGTGAACAGGACGCGTTGTACAACGTTCTGCACGGCTGTGTGGCAGAAGGCGCCAGCATTGGTTTTATCTCGCTGGATCCGCAGCCCATGCTCACTTTCTGGCAGGGCGTGGTGACCAGCCTGGCCAGTGGCGATAAACGGTTAATCGTGGCCCGCCAGCAGGGCGAGATCGTGGCGACGGTGATGGTGGTGTTGGGCATGATGCCTAACGGTCAGCATCGCGCGGAAATCGCCAAGCTGCTGGTCCATCCCAAAGCCAGACGGCAGGGCATCGCCCGCGCATTACTGCATCAGGCGGAGAAACGGGCTGAGCAGGAGGGAAGAACCTTGCTGGTGCTGGATACCCGCAGCGGCGATGTGGCAGAGCAACTGTATCTGGCGCAGGGCTGGCAGATAAGCGGTCAGATCCCGCATTACGCACTCTCCACCGAAGGGGTGTTTGATGCCACCACGGTGATGTTTAAGCGGGTAGGCTGAAAAAAAAGCCAAGGGTGCGCATCATGATGGTGCAGGCGCTCAGGCTATTCCCAGCGAATCCATAAACAGTTTAATAATCTGATTTATCTTGCGGCCCTTTTTTATTATCAGACAGAAGGGCGTATGCACCTGCAACGCATCCGGGCCGACGGCGCGGATGCTATTCTCCTGCACATATCGCGTGGCGTAATGCGTCGGTAAATAACCAATAAAATGCCCGGTGAGGATCAGCATCGCCACCGCTTCAACCTGTACCGCCTGAATGTTGCTCTCATTAAAGGCGAACAGCTTATTGCCGTGGCGATGTGTGACATAGGTATGATTAATGATCTTTTGTTGTTTTAATAATTCAAGGGTAATGTCAGCATCCGCCATTGAAAATAACGCATGCTCGCTGCTGCAATATAATGCCGAGGTTTCGCTGTAGGCAGAATAATAATCGAAGTCACTCTTCTCATCATAAACCGGCGCAATAGCACAATTAAAACGGCCCTCATTTAATCCTTTTTCAATATCATCCAGATGCGCGGTTTGCAGCCGGATGTTTACTTTTGGTGCAGCAATATGCAGTCGCTGCACGGCTTTGGTGACCGGCGAATGCGGGTCAGAAATGGTGTTATCGACCACGGTAATACTCAGGTCGCCCAGCAGTTCATTGCGGCTGTTATGCAGCCTGTCGCGGAAGGTATTCAGCGACGAAAACAACTCCAGCGTGGCCTGATAAACGGTAATGCCGTACTCCGTCAGCTCAAAGCCTTCCCGCCCACGGCTGCACAGGGTCATCCCTAAACGGATCTCCAAATCCGACACCTGTTTACTGATTGCCGCCAGACCAATATTCAGTTCATGACTGGCAGAGGTCAGCCCGCCGGCTTCCACGACACATTTAAATACACGCAATAACTTCAGGTCGACATTGTTAATGGTTATCGATGAATTATCGCTGCGCGGATAATTCATGTTTCCCGTATTGGAAACCTTACTTTCCATAATAACTATTCAACCCCGGATTAAATACAGTGAAAGTAAGAGTGAACCTGAATCAGACACGAAATACCAGATAGTACGCAAATATAACCTTTATTTATCGTTAAGGCTGTTTCCAGAGGATTTCCTTATTCTCCTGCGGATCCGGCGTTAACCTCGCCATAAGAGAGAAATTATGTCAGACAGTGCCGATCGTTTATGGGGTGCCCGTTTTAAAACGCCACCAGCCGCCGCCTTAACCGCGCTGTCGCGCAGCCCTGAATACTATTTTGCACTGGCACCTTATGACCTCGCCGGCTGCCGGGCCCATGCGCACGAACTTCAGCGCGCGGGCCTGCTTACCGCAGAAGAAACCCGGCACATGACCGCCGCTATCGACCAGCTCGACCTGGATTACCGGGCAGGAAAGGTCGATCCGATCGCGGCTGATGAAGATGTTCATACCTTTATCGAGCGCGTCCTGACCGAGCGGCTTGGCGCGCTGGGCGGCAAGCTGCGCGCGGGCCGTTCTCGTAACGATCAGACCGTCAACGATCTGCGACTGTATCTGCGCGATAACGTCCGCAATATCACCACCGCATTGCTGGCCCTGCAGAAGGCATTGATTTTCCAGGCCGACCAGCACACCCACACCCTCGCGCCCGGTTTCACCCATCTTCAGCAGGCTCAGCCGATTGTGTTTGCTCATCAGCTACTGGCCCATGCGCAGTCGTTCTCACGGGATATTGAACGCATTCAGGACTGGGATCACCGCAGCGCCTTCTCGCCACTCGGTGCAGCAGCGATGGCCGGTTCCGCCATTGCGCGTCGCCCGGAACTGGCGGCGAAAGAGCTGGGCTATCGCGCCCCGTGCGAGAACTCGATTGATGCCGTAGCCAGCCGCGACTACGTTGCTGAATTCCTGTTTATCACCAGCATGATCGGCGTCAACCTGTCGCGCATCAGCGAAGAGATTTGCCTGTGGACCTCCCGCCAGTTCCGCTGGGTAGAAATCAGCGACAGCTATGCCACCGGCAGCTCAATCATGCCGCAGAAAAAGAATCCGGATATTGCCGAGCTGACGCGCGGTCGCAGCGGCCGCCTGATCGGCAACCTGACGGCGATGCTGGCCACCATGAAGGCGATGCCGCTCTCCTATAACCGCGACCTGAGTGAAGACAAACGCAGCGCCATTGATTCGGTCGACACCCTGCTGTTAGTGCTGCCTGCAATGGCCGGCATGATTGAAACCATGAAGGTCAACACCGGGGAGATGCTGGCTCAGGCCCCGGATGGCTTCACCCTCGCCACCGAAGTGGCTGACTGGCTGGCGATGCGCGGCGTGCCGTTTAAGGAAGCGCATGAGATCACCGGCAAACTGGTTCAGCTGTGTGAATTCCATCAGCAGGGCCTGTCCGATCTGACCGACGACCAGCTGGCTGAGGTCGATGTCCGGCTGACGCCAGAAGTGCGCAGTGCGCTGACGCTGGAAGCGGCGATCCATTCCCGCGACGGCTTCGGCGGCACCGCACCGGCGCGCGTCAGCGAGCAGATTAGCCGCCTGAAAGCGCGTATCCAGCAGCAGGCCGAGTGGGTGAGCGTCTATCAGGGCCCTCGTCTGTAACTTCTCAGCCTTCAACCTCCGGAGCCGGAATGAACAGTTCGCAAAACGTTAACGAGACGGGCAGGGCAGCCGACCCCGCTTACGATCTCAAGCGCTACCAGATGGTCCCCAAGCGCTATTACGGGCGCATCACCGCCACGGTGGTGATCATCCTGTTGCTCGGCTCGCTGGTGCACGCCTTTTCGCAGGGCAAAATCGAGTGGTCCTATGTCGGGCAGTTCTTTACCGCCCGCGCCATTCTGGACGGGGTGGTGAATACGCTGGTGATGTCGATTCTGGCGATGGCGCTGGGCATCTTCTTCGGCGTGGTGGCGGCGATTATGTATATGTCGCCCAACCCGGTGCTGCATTACCTCTCGGTCGGCTATGCCTGGGTCTTTCGCGGTACGCCGCTGATCCTCCAGCTGCTGCTGTGGTTTAACCTGGCGCTGGTGTTCCCGGTGATCGCCATTCCCGGCGTGTTTAGCGTCGAAACCGTCAACGTGATGACGCCATTTGTCGCGGCGCTGCTGGGGTTGAGCATCAACCAGGGCGCGTACACCTCGGAAGTGGTGCGGGCCGGGCTGTTATCTGTTGATACCGGTCAGTATGAGGCGGCGAAGTCGATTGGCATGCCGCGTCTGCAGGCGCTGCAACGCATCATCCTGCCGCAGGCGATGCGGGTGATCCTGCCGCCGGTCGGCAACGAATTTATCAGCATGATCAAAACCACCAGCCTGGCGAGCATGATCCAGTACTCCGAACTGCTCTACAACACGCAGAACATCTACTACGCCAATGCGCGGGTGATGGAGCTGCTGTTCGTGGCGGGCATCTGGTATCTGATTATCGTTACCGTGCTGTCGTTCGGGCAGAGCCGCCTTGAGCGCTACTTCTCACGCGGCCAGCGCCGCCGCAACTAAGGAATTCCTGCGATGAGAAATATCGTCAGAGCCGTTGAGGTGAACAAGTACTTCGACCATTTCCATGCCCTGAAGGACGTCAGTCTGGAGGTGAATTACGGCGAGGTGATGTGCATTTTGGGGCCGTCCGGCTCCGGGAAAAGCACCTTCCTGCGCTGCATCAATCAGCTGGAAAGGGTCGATCAGGGCGGGATTTGGATCGACAACGAACTGGCCGGCTACCGCATGGCCGGCAACAAACTGCATCCGCTCAGCGACAAGCAGATTGCCCGTCAGCGGCTGCAAACCGGCATGGTTTTCCAGCGTTTTAACCTGTTCCCGCATAAAACCGCGCTGGAAAACGTGATTGAAGGGCCGTGCAGGGTGCTGTTGCGGCCAAAGCGGGAAGCGACGGAAGAAGCGATGGCGCTGCTGGATCGGGTGGGACTATCCAGTAAGGCGCACGCCTATCCGCAGGCGCTTTCCGGCGGACAACAACAGCGTGTGGCGATTGCCCGCGCGCTGGCGATGAAGCCCAAGCTGATGCTGTTCGACGAGCCAACCTCGGCGCTTGACCCGGAAATGGTCGGCGAAGTGCTGGCCGTGATGCGGACGCTGGCAAAAGAAGGAACCACGATGGTGGTGGTCACCCATGAAATGGGCTTTGCCCGTGAGGTGGCCAACCAGGTGGTGTTCATGGATGAAGGTCGCATTATCGAACGCGGTGCGCCCGAAGACATCCTGCTGAATCCGCAAAATCCGCGGATGCAGAATTTTATCAACGCCATTCTTCTTTAATAACCAGGGTAAATCAGATGAAAAAGATCGTGCTTACTGCCGTTGCTGCCGCTGTTCTGCTTAACTCCGCCGCCTGGGCTGCGGAGCTGCCTGCTGCCCTGAAAGCGAAAGGCGCACTGACCGTGGCCATCATGCCGAACTATCCACCAATGGAATTCAAAGATCCGGCGACCAATACCTTAACCGGCGTCGATGTCGACCTGGGTAACGCGATTGGCGAGAAGCTGGGCGTCAAAATCAACTGGCAGGAAATTGCCTTTGAACAGATGGTCAACGCCGTATCAACTAAGCGTGTCGATATGGTGATGTCCGGCATGACCGACACCGCCGAACGCCAGAAGGTGGTCAGCTTTATCGACTACTTCACTACCGGCCCGCAGTTCTACACCTTAGCGGCGCGCAAGGACATCAACAGCGCGACCGATTTGTGTGGCAAGAAAGTCGGCACCAGCCGTCGTACCACCTTTCCACAGGAAATCGCCAAATGGAGCCAGGCCAACTGCGAAGCCAAAGGTAAGCCCGCTATCGTGGTGGTCGGCGCGGAAGGCACGGCAGATGCGCGTACCCAGCTGCGTCAGCGTCGTCTGGATGGCGCGGTGCAGGGCAGCGAAACCCTGCCTTACGTGATGAATCTGGAGAAAAACACCTACAAGCCGTTGGATAAGGCGATTGCGTCGCAGTTCACCGGCATGGCGATCGACAAAAACGATCCGGCGCTGATTGCGGCGGTGCAGGGCGCGGTCAATGAGATGATCGCCGATGGCAGCTATGTGAAGATCCTCAGCAAATGGGGCCTGGCGGATAACGCCGTGAAAACAGCGACCGTGAACGGGAACTGATGATGACCTCACCTGACGTTCGCCCGCGCTGGCCGGAAGGCAAGCAGGGCTGTATGGCACTGGCCTTCGATCTCGATGGTCCCACCGGCGACGCGATGCTTAACGGCACGATCTGGCAGAAGCCCGAGTATTTCACCTTCGGCGGCTACGGCCCGTTCCGCGCGCTGGGGCGGATCCTCGATCTGCTGGAGCAGTTTGACGTTCCGGCCACCTTCTTTATTCCGGCGTGGGTGGTGGAGCAGTGGCCGCGGCAGTGCGCCGCCATCGTCGAAAAAGGGCATGAGGTGGCGTATCACGGCTACCGCCACGAATCCTTCTATGCCCTGAGCGGCGAACAGCAGCGTCAGGTGATGGCGACCTCGCGTGAAATTTTCTGGCAACACCTCGGCATCCGTGCCGAGGGGTTCCGCACGCCCTCGGGCGACTGGCACCACGAGACGCCGGGCATATTGCTGGACGCTGGGGTGACCTATTCCAGCAGTATGCGCGGCGACGACCGGCCCTACGCCATCGCCGTGCCGGGCTTTACGCAGAAGCTGGTGGAAATCCCCGGCAAATGGGAGATGGATGATTACGCGTCGTTGGCCTATACCCGCGAGCCGGACTTCCCGAAAGGGCTGGATCGCACCGCCAGTTATGCCTTAACGCTGGATAACTGGTGCCGTGAATTTGATGGCGCGATGGATGAAGGGCTGTGTCTGACCACTCTGTTCCATCCGAAAATCAGCGGTAAACCGGGCCGCATTCTGCTGCTGGAGCAATTTATTGCGCATATGCGCCAGCGCAACGTGTGGTTCGCCCGCTGCCGCGATGTCGCCCACTGGTATCTCAAGGAGCAGCAGCATGACTGAACCCACACGCTGGCCAGACGGGCAGCAATCTGCCGTGGTGCTGACCATCGATTTCAATGATATTCACGGCATTCTGACGGACACCCCCGCCGTGGCCGGGCGCGATAAAACCCTCTCGGTCTGGCGTTACGGCACGCTTCGCGGCGTCGATCGCCTGCTGAAGCTGCTGGCAGAGAAAAACGTGCGCGCAAGCTGGTGTCTGACCGCTATCGTGGCGGAAGAGAATCCTGAGGTGTTCGCGCGGATTGTCGCGGCGGGGCATGAAATTGCCGGTAGCGGCGATCGCCATCAGAATTTCGATAGCCTGACGCTGGCAGAGCAAGTAAGCAGCGTCACTGCGGGTTGCGACCTGCTGCAAGCCGCCTGCGGCCAGCGTCCGGTGGGATTCCGCACGCCAGCCGGGCAGTGGAAACCGGGGCTGGCAGAGGCGCTGAGCGATCGCGGCATCCGCTGGTCTTCCAGCTGGCGCGGTGACGATTTGCCCTATTTTCATCCGGCCACCCGACTGGTGGAACTGCCAATGCATTATGAACTGGAAGACGAGCCTTACTTCGCCTTCAACCTCAGTCCGGCGGTGCCACCGGGGCAGTCGCGCATCGCCTCGTATCAGCAGACGCTGGAAAATATGAAGCTCGATTTTCGGGGCTTCCACCGCTTTGGCCTGTGCTACGTCTTACGCCTGCATCCCGAAATCATCGGCACGGCCGGGCGCATTGGCCTGCTCGGGGAACTGCTGGACTTTATCCGCAGCCATGAAAAGGTCTGGCTGGCCAGCGCCGGAGAGGTGGCGGCGTGGTGGCAGACCCAGCCGGATAACGTCAGCGAACACCCTGCGGAGATCTTCCGGCGCCAGCAGCAGGAGCAGGAGCAGCAAGCATGAGCCAGAGCATCAATCAGCTGGCCCGCTTTGTCGCGCAAACCACCTTCAGCGATCTGCCTGAGGCGCTGGTTGAGCGCGCCAAACGGCATATTCTGGATACCTTCGGCGCGACCCTTGCGGGCAGCAACAGCCCGATCGCGCTGGCGGTTCAGCAAACGGTGCTGGCTGAAGGCTGCGCGCCGGCTGCCCGCGTCTGGGGACGTTCGCTGGCCACCTCGCCGCGTAATGCGGCCTGGTTGAACGGTATTGCGGCGCATATGTATGAGCTGGACGATACCGGCGGTTGCGATCACTCCGGCGCGGTGGTGCTGCCTGCGGTAATGGCGGTGCTGCCACTGTGCCCGGCTGATGTGACGGGCCGCGAGCTGATTACCGCCGTGGTGTTGGGCTATGAGATTGGCCGCCGGGTGCTGGAAGCCTGCGGTGGCTATGCACCGCACAACGAAGCCGGTTGGCATTCCACCTCCACCTGCGGCGTATTTGGCGCGGCGGCGGCGGTGGCCTCATTACTTAAGCTTAATCAGAACCAAACGGTGCAGGCGTTGGGCATAGCGGCCAGCTTTAGCGGCGGCTTATGGGGCTTTATCCACGACGGTTCGCAAAGCAAGAAGCTGCACGCCGGACGGGCCGCAGAGGGCGGGGTGCTGGCGGCGATGCTGGCCCGGCAAGGGATCACCGGGGCATCACAGACCTTTGAGGATCTCTGGGGCGGCTTTCTGAAGACGCTGGCCCCTTCCAGCCGGCAACCGCAAGCGCTGACCGCCGAACTGGGGCAGGTATGGAAACTCAACCGCTGTTCGATCAAGCCCTATGCCTCCTGCCGCGGCACGCATTCGGCGGTGGATGCCGTCGGCGAGTTGATGGCAGCCCATCATTGCAGCGCCGCAGAGATTGCCCGCCTGCACGTTTACCTTAATCCCTTCCTGCTGGAGATGTGCGGCAACAGCGATCTTGAAAGCCTGGCGGCAGCACAGATGAGCCTGCCTTACGCGATGGCCGCCCGCGTGCTGTATGGTCATGCTGGCCTCGCGGCGTATGACGAGGAAAAACGCGGCAGCTCAGAGATGGCCGCCATGCTGGAGCGCATTGTGCTGTATGTCGACGCCAGCCAGAACAGCAACGAAGAGCCGATTGTTGAACTGGAAACGCTTAACGGCGAACGCGGGCGTCAGCAGGTGACCGTTCCGCTGGGATCGCCGCAAAATCCATTGAGCGATGAGGCGTTGTTGCTGAAGTTTCAACAGCTGGCGCTAAGGGTGTTGCCGGCGCAGCAAACCGCCGCGCTGGAAGCTTACTGCCTGACGCTGGAGCAGCAGACCGATATGCAGGAACTGCTGAATCTGCTGACGGTGCATTAAAAAAATCCCCGCAGTTGACCTTCAGGCGCTGCGGGGGTTACTTTCCTTTAATGCCCGTTTTTCCCCCAGGTGGATCAAGGAACTATGCTCACGTTGAAAGTGTTAAGTATTGGATTTATCTGCATCATGCTGCTCTCTTTCGGCCAGAGTTACCTTAACGCCTCGCAGAACGGTACGGCGATGACCGGTCAGAGTTGGTCCACAGCGAAACGGGATTCCGCCGGCATCGCCCCCGATCCGGTGGCCTTCAGGCAGACCGCCATTGTGCAGGTGTATATTGCGCCTGCCTTTAGCTGGCGCGGGCTGCTGGCTGTTCATCCGTGGATCATCTTTAAGCAGGCTGGCGAGACGCAGTTCCGCCGCTATGAAGTGGTGAGCTGGGGAAGTAACAACGTCATCAGAGAGAATTTCACCCTGCCGGACGGTTACTGGTTTGGCGGTAAGCCGCAGCTGATCGTCGATCACCGGGGCGCTGGCGCAGAGGCGATGATCCCGCAGATTGAAGCGGCAATTAAAAGCTATCCGTGGCCGCACACCTACCGCGTCTGGCCTGGCCCGAACAGCAATACCTTCCTGGCGCACATTGGCCGCGAAGTCCCCGCGCTGAAGCTCGATCTGCCCGCTAACGCCATCGGCAAAGATTTCCGGCCGCTGACCAATCCGGTCGGTTTGCCGCCGTCAGGACGCGGTTTCCAGGCCTCGCTGTTGGGCGTGCTGGGATTAACGCTGGGTGGGGAAGAAGGGCTGGAGATCAATATCCTCGGCTTCAATATGGGCGTGGATGTGAAATCTCCCGCGCTGCGCCTGCCGTTTATCGGCCGCATTGGCAAAGCCCGTCTGGAAACCGATAGCGGAAGCTAGCGTCTGCTGGAGACACCCGGTTTCACGCCGGGTGGTTTATATAACAACGCCGCCTTATAAAATGTCTGCTCAGGTAAAAAATACATATGCTTTCTAATCAGGGTTTTACATGGCTGGCGACCACCTGAGCAGCCATTTTCGCCGTCTCTATCAGTCGGCGTTGGGACATGCCCAGACAAGCTGCGGAAGATAATCCTTTCAGCGTCACCACCATAAAATCCGTCAGGCATTCCGCTGATTGAGGGGTAGCGGTCAGCAACCAATCATGTATGGCCGTAATGCCAGGTTTCGCTATGGTACAGGCAACCTCCCTGGCATCTTTATCATCCGCCCGCATGCCTTCGGTGACCAGGCAGCCCCGCTGATGCGCGTGGCGTCCATATTGCCTGGCTGCGGCAACAAGCAAATCTTCCACGCCCTGTGCTACAGATTTATCGGCTGATAACAGTTTGTTCAGCGGAAGGGCGCTTTCGCGCGCATACCGTTCCAGGCTCCGTTCATACAATCCCACCTTACTGCCATAGGCTGCATAAAAACTCGGCGGCTTAATGTTCAGCGCCTCGGTCAGGTCAGCGAGACTGACGGCATCATAGCCATGTTCATGAAAAAGAGCCTGCGCAATGGCTACGCCTGCCTCACGATCAAATGCCGGGCGTCGCAGTCTGTTTTCTGATTTCATCTTTCCTCCTGAATACTTTTTATATAGTAACCGCTAAAAGTAAAAGCATCAAAAGGTAAATTTAACTTATTGATTATATTGATTAATAAAAACACTAAAAAATTAGCTGTTGTTATTGCCCCTAAATACATGTAGTGATCACTACATAGATAATTCCCAGTAATCAGGAGAAACACAATGACTCAGGCTTTCAATAAAAAAATCGCTGTTGTGACTGGCGGCTCATCCGGCATTGGTCTCGGGATCGCCCAGGAACTGGCAGCACAGGGCGCGACGGTCATCATTACCGGGCGAGATAACCATAAACTTAATTCAGCCCTCAGTACCTTAGGCCCTGATGCGAGTCAATATTCGGTGGATGTCTCCCGCCTTTCCGAACTGGATGCGTTCTATGAGCAAATTCGTTCACGCTATGGTCGGATCGATGTCCTTATTGCCAATGCCGGCATGGGCGAAATTGAGCCACTGGGGCAGATCACCCCGGAAAAGTTTGACCGTCAGTTCACCACCAACGTCAGGGGGATCACCTTTACTGTCCAGAAAGCCTTAGCGCTTATGCCGCCCGGTAGCAGCATTGTTATCACCGGATCGACAGCCTCCATAAATCCCGGTGAGGGAATGAGTGTTTATGGCGGCACTAAGGCGGCGTTACGCGCCATGGTTCGTAGCTGGATTTTGGATATCAAAGGTTCCGGCATACGCATAAACATCCTCAGCCCCGGTCCGGTTGATACACAGTCCTTACGCGATTTCTTACCCGAACCGGTTGACGCCATTTTGCAGTCTCTGCGCGACCGCAGCCCAATCGGGCGTATTGGCCGTACAGAAGAAATTGCCAAAGCGGTTACCTTCCTCGCCAGTGACGATGCCGGCTATATCAATGGTGCAGAGATTTTTGCCGATGGAGGGGCATCTCAGATTTAACCGTTGTGACCGGCGCGTGGCGATCCGCCGCGGACATATTCAACCCTTTAAATTAAGAGTCCCATAATGACAACTTCAATGAATGCAGTGAATGAACAACATTTTATCGATGAGTTAAAAATACAGCGGTTGCTGGCCACTTATGTCCACAACCTGGATGATGGAAAATTTGCTGAAAACGCCGAATTGTTCAGGCATTCCAAATTTATTGTCCTGACAGAGTCGGCTCAGGGGCGTGAGGAAGTTGAGCAGTTTCTTATTCGTGGCGTTCAGCGCCATCAGGACGGCACTCCCCGTACATGGCATAACGTCTCTAATGCCCTGATCGATATCTCTTCTTCCGGCGATTCTGCAACCTGCGTAAGTTACTTCACCGTACATCAGGAGCTGGAAGGCTTTCCGTTACAGCCAATCTGCGCGGGCCGCTACTATGACAGCTTTGAGAAACACACTGGTCAATGGCACTTTACCTCGCGCAATGTCGTTCCCCGCCTGATGGGCAACCTTCACTATCACGTTGGTACCCCAATCGACAGGACCCGGATGGAGGGGGTGTAATGAATAACAAAAACAACGCGCTGGTTACTGGCGGCAATAAGGGGATCGGTTTTGCCATCGTCCGGGGACTCGCCCAGAAGGGGATGTCGGTCTGGATGGGCGCGCGGGATCGCAGGCGGGGTGAGCAGGCCGTTGCGCTTTTACGTCAGGAAGGACTTAACGTCCGGTTGCTGGAAATGGATGTCGCAAATCAAATAAGCGTGCAGGATGCCGTTGCAAAACTTTCTGAGAATATTGATTCCCTCGATGTGCTTGTCAACAATGCCGGCATTATTAAAGACATCGATACGCCTCCCAGTCAGGTCAATATTGAAGAGATGAAAGCCGTCTACGAGGTGAATCTTTTCGGCCCGGTTCGCGTTACGCAGGCCTTTCTGCCTTTGCTTAAAGCATCCACAGGATCGCGGATCGTTATGATGAGCAGTGGAGTGGGGTCGTTGACGCTGATTACCGACCCAACCTCACTTTATTCAAGCGTTAATCTTATGGAATATACCTCTTCAAAGGTCGCTCTGAATGCCATTACCGTTTCGTTCGCAAAAGAGCTTGAATCTGAAGGTATTAAAGTCAACGCCGTGGAACCGGGCCATGTACGCACCGATCTGAATGGTAATACAGGATTTCTGACGCCAGAAGAGGGGGCAGAAACCGCGATAAAGATGGCCTTATTGGGGCCTGAGGGGCCAACGGGGGGATTCTTTGGCAGTCACGGGCGTCAACCCTGGTAGGTGAGCCCCTCAATGAGCCGTGACCTGGCTTAACTTGAAGTGCCGGTCAGCAGTTATCTTGCTGACCGGTTTCATAAGCTGGCTGATTATAACCAGGTTTTGATGCGATATTGGCGAACCGCCGCCGACATTTTTCGCCGGACGTAACATCCGGCACTATGCTGGTTCGGGCGCGCTTACCGTGCGCGTCACTCAAGGCCTAACGCTGGGCGGCCAGCGCTTCCACGCGGGCAATCGCCTGGTAAAGCGCCTCGACGGTAACCGGCTCGGCCATGTTTTCCATATCCGGCGCGTGCACCGACTCGCGGACAATCACCTCAAGCTCTTCCTCCGTCAGCCCGGCAATCTCTTTCAGACTTAGCGGCACGCCGCATTTGTGCGCCAACGCCATCTCATGCAGCAACTCTTCGTCACTGCGGTTTTCCAGCGCCAGCAGGCATAGATTGCCGTAGCCCACCAGCAGGCCGTGACCGAATTCGCGGGTTTTATCGCAGAAGGTAAAGCCTTCATAAATCGCGTGCGCGGCGGCAGCATGCGCGCCATTGCTCATTAATGAGGTCAGGCCGGCAAAGGTAAAGATCACGTCCAGCACCTGATCCAGATGGTGGTCAGGCAGATTTTTGCGCACCGCCTCGACCGCTTTTGGCCCGTGGGCGGCGATAATTTCATAACAGATATGGCTGTGCGCCAGCGAAGAACGGGCATTGGCATCCAGCGCGGGGTGGCGCTGGCTGACCGCACGGAATTCGTACCACTTGGCCAGCGTATCGCCGAGGCCAGCCGCCAGCCAGCGCAGCGGTGCCAGCGCCAGCAGTTCGCTGTCGATAATCACCGCAGCCGGCGCCTGATGCAACGGGAAGATATCGTGAAAATTGCCGTTATCATCGTAACGAATACTCAGCGGCGTCACCGCCGAACAGGTGGCGGCAATGGTGGGCAGGGTAATCACCGGGATATTGCATTCAGCGCCTACTGCCTTGCAGGTATCCAGCGACTTGCCGCCGCCGGTGGCGATAATCACATCCGCCCTTAACGCCATTGCCAGCTCACCCAGCCGGGCAATCTGCGTGAGCGAGGTTTCCCCGCCGAACCATTCGCAGCCGACCAGCGCCACTTCTGCATCCGCCAACTGCGTTCGCACCTGCGGCTCCACCGCTTTCAGCGCCTGATGGCCGCCGATCAGCAACGCGCGCTGCCCCAGCTCGCAACAGATTTCTCCTAACTGATGAATCACCCCTGCGCCACGCAACACACGGGCCGGGAAAACCAGATTTTGTTCAGACATGACTGACCTTATCAATGTGCCGACGCTGGGCGCCTTCAGTTGTATTTCACTCCGGGTAACACACAGAGCATTTCGTAGAGAATATTTGCTGCCAGCTGCGAGGTGGTGCCGCTGATATCATAAGGGGGCGAAACCTCAACCAGGTCAGCGCCAATCAGGTTCAGACCACGGCATCCGCGCACAATTTCCAGCCCCTGAATCGAGGTTAAGCCGCCCACTTCCGGCGTGCCGGTGCCCGGTGCCCAGGCGGGATCAAAGCTGTCGATATCATAGGAAAGATAAACCGGGCCGCTGCCCATCTGCGCGCGAACCTCTGCCATCAGCGGTGCCATGGACTGATACCAGCATTTTTCAGCGGGTACCAGACGGAAACCCCGATCGACGCCCCACTGAAAATCGCCGGCATCGTAGCCCTGCGCCCGCTGACCAATCTGTATCACGCGTGTGAGATCGAGTAATCCCTCTTCGACCGCCCGGCGGAAGGTGGTGCCATGCGCAATCTTCTCGCCAAACATGTCGTCGTTGGTATCAGTATGCGCATCGACATGGATAAGTCCTACCGGTCCGTGCTTTTTTACCAGCGCGCGCAGAATGGGCAGCGTCAGGGTGTGATCGCCACCGAGCGTAAGCGGCACCAGCGGGAAGGCGTTCAGCCCGGTGTAATAGTCTTCGATAATCTGTACGGATTTATGCAGATTATAGGTGTTGATCGGCACATCGCCGAGGTCAGCCACCCGCAGTGAATCAAACGGGGCCGCGCCGGTGGCCATGTTATACGGCCGGATCATCACCGAGTCCGCCCGAATCGCGCGCGGGCCATAACGGGTACCTGCGCGCTGCGACGTGCCGATGTCCAGCGGAATGCCGACAAAGGCCGCATCCAGTCCAGCCGGCGTGTCGACTGCCGGCAAACGCATCATGGTGCCACGTCCGGCAAAACGCGGCATATCGTTACCGCTTTGCGGCTGCGGGAAATCGGGGTTATCAACAGGTTGCATCGGGTGCGCCTCCGGGCAGTCAGCAAATGAACCGCCATCATCTGTCGTACAGGCTTGTGAAAAAATCCCTGAGAGCAAATAATCAGTTCATAAAATTCATAACTGATTGCCGACCCTGAGGATCCGCCGTGAGTACCACCCGTCTGCCCAACCTCAAGCTTCTGACTATTTTCGCCACGGTGGCCCGCTGCCAGGGCTTTTCCCGCGCGCAGCAGGAGCTGAATATGACCATGCCGGCGATCAGCGGTTATATGAGCGAACTGGAACAGCGGTTGGGATTTGTGCTGTGCCAGCGCGGACGCGGCGGATTTTCGTTAACCCCGCGCGGTGAACAGTTTTTGCAATACAGCCTGCAGCTGCTGGGCACGCTGTCCGACTTTGACCGCCAGGTTGAGGGGCTGAAAACCGAACAGGGCGGCGTTTTTTCGCTGGGGGTGGTGGATTCCGTCTCTACCGACACCCGGCTGGGGCTGGCGGAGAGCATCAATCAGTTCAGCGAGCGATTCCCGGCGGTGTACCTCAATCTTTCGGTTCGCGATCCCAATGAGCTGCAGCAGAAGGTGCTGGATAACCGGCTCGATCTGGCTATCGGTCATTTCCCGGTTAACGTCAATAACCTGGTGACGGTGCCGCTGCATCACGAGCAGCACTGGCTGTACTGCAGTGACAGCCATCAGCTGTTTGACCAGCCGGATCTTGATGCGCTGGATCTGCATGATTATGGCTTTGTCACCCGCAGTTACTGGAATCAGGCCGAGCTGATGCGGCGTGGATTCAAGGCCAGCGCCGCCTCGGTGGAAAGTATTGAAGCCCAGCTGATCCTGATCCTCTCCGGGCGTTATATCGGCTATCTGCCGGAACACTGTGCGCGGCCCTGGGTGGAGAAAGGGCGGCTGAAAAGGTTGTCTCCGCAGCAGTTCAGCTATCAGGCCTCTTTCTCACTGATTTTCCGCCGTGGGCGCAGCCGGGAGACGCTGATCAGGGCTTTCCGCGATTTAGTAAAATTGCGTGCCGCGCCGACACAATAATCTAAGAAGGCTGACGTCAGCCTTATACTGTGTAAAAATACAGGCCGTTTCAGTAAAAAGTGGTTGTCATGGCGTTATCTGCCGCGTTAAAAACGCAAATTGCCGAATGGTACAAAGCCCTTCAGCAACAAATTCCCGATTTTATTCCCCGCGCCCCGCAGCGGCAGATGATTGCCGAAGTGGCGAAAACGCTGTCGGGCGATGATGGTCGCCATCTGGCGATTGAAGCGCCGACCGGCGTGGGGAAAACGCTCTCCTATCTGATCCCCGGCATCGCGGTCAGCCGTGACGAGAAGAAGCCGCTGGTGGTCAGTACCGCTAACGTGGCGCTGCAGGATCAGATTTACAGCAAGGATTTGCCGCTGCTGAAGAAAATCATTCCCGATCTGCAGTTCACGGCGGCCTTTGGCCGTGGGCGCTATGTCTGCCCGCGCAATCTCTCGGCGCTGGCCACCGATGAAGAGAAGCAGGGCGATCTGCTGCTGTTCCTTGATGAGCAGATGACCGCCAGCAAGGATGAGCGCGCGCTGTGCACCACGTTAGAAAAAAAACTCAACCGCCATCAATGGGACGGCCTGCGCGATCACTGCGAAGACACCATTGAGGACTCCCTGTGGCAGCGCCTGAGCACCGATAAAGCCAACTGCCTGGCCAGTAACTGCCACTGGTTTCGTGAATGTCCGTTCTATGTTGCCCGCCGTGAGATTGAACATGCGGATGTGGTGGTCGCCAACCATGCGCTGGTGATGGCCGCGCTGGAAACCGAATCGGTGTTACCGCCAGCGAAAAACCTGCTGCTGGTGCTGGATGAGGGCCATCATCTGCCGGACGTCGCCCGCGATGCGCTGGAAATGAGCGGCGAGATCACCCCGGGCTGGACCACCTTACAGCTCGATCTGTTCTGCCGTCTGGTGGAGCAGTGTATGGCGCAGTTCCAGCCAAAAAGGCCGCCGGGGCTCAGTAACCCTGAGCGGCTGAAAGCCCATTGCGAAGAGGTGCGTGAACAGCTTCAGCAGCTGTCGCATATCCTCGCCCAGCTGCTGCCGCCCAATAATCAGGAAGGCGAATACCGCTTTGAAATGGGCCTGCTGCCGGAAGAGGTGCTGACGATCTGTGCGCGCCTGTTCAAGCTCAGCGACGGGCTGCGTGGTCTGGCAGAAGCCTTGCTTAACGATTTGAGCGAAAAATCCGGCCAGTTTGATGTGGTCAGGTTGCACCGCACGCTGATCCAGATGAACAAAGCGTTGGGCTGGTTTGAAGCCAGCAGCAAACTGTGGCGGCTGGCGGCGATGGAGAAAGCCTCTGGCGCACCGGTGTCGAAATGGGCCACGCGGGAAATCCGTGAAGGCAATGCACATCTGATGTTTCATTGCGCCGGGATCCGCGTCAGCGATCAGCTGGAGAAACTGCTGTGGCGCAAAATTCCCCATGTGGTGCTGACTTCCGCTACCTTGCGCTCGCTCAGCAGCTTCCAGCGTTTGCAGGAGATGTCTGGCCTGACGGAGAAGGTCGGCGATCGTTTTGTCGCCCTGGATTCCCCGTTTAACCATATTGACCAGGGAAAGCTGGTGATCCCACAGATGCAGTTCGAGCCGATGCTGGCGAATGAGGTGAAGCATCTGGCGGAAATGGCGCACTTTTTCCGCGATCAAATTAAGCAGGCAAAGCACAAAGGCATCCTCGTGCTGTTTGCCAGCGGCCGGGCCATGCAGCAGTTTCTCGCTTATATTCCTGAGCTGCGGCTGATGATGCTGGTGCAGGGCGATAAGCCGCGTCCGGCGCTGGTGGCCTTGCACCGTAAGCGCGTTGAGCAGGGTGAAACCAGCATCCTGGTTGGCCTGCAGTCGTTTGCCGAAGGTCTGGATCTGAAGGGCGATTTGCTGTCCCAGGTGCATATTCATAAAATTGCTTTCCCCCCGGTGGACAGTCCGGTTATTTTGACCGAGGGCGAATGGCTGAAAAGCCTGAAGCGCTATCCGTTTGAAGTACAAAGTCTGCCCAGCGCCTCCTTTAATCTGATTCAGCAGGTGGGCAGACTGATCCGCAGCCATGAATGTTTTGGCGAAATCGTGATTTACGACCGCCGTTTACTGAGCAAAAGTTACGGCGCCCGTTTGCTGGGGGCACTTCCGGTCTTCCCGATCGAGCAACCTGCCATGCCGGAAGGGCCGCTGCCGAAAGCCAGTCCAGCCCTCAGCGGCAAGAAACCTGCCGCCCGTCGTCGCCGCTAACCACCGAACAGAGTAGAAGCATGGAATATAACAAGATCATCAAAGAAGTCGGGCGCGGTAAAAACCATGCCCGTGATATCGATTTTGCCACCGCGCGCGATCTCTATCGCCAGATGTTGACGGGAGCGGTGCCGGATCTGGAACTCGGCGGCATTCTGATTGCCCTGCGCATCAAAGGCGAAGGCGAAGAAGAGATGCTCGGCTTTTATCAGGCGATGCAGGAACGGGTGATGCAGCTGACGCCGCCGGCCAATCAGCCGATGCCGGTGGTGATCCCCAGCTACAACGGCGCGCGCAAACAGGGAAACCTGACGCCGCTGCTGGCGCTGTTGTTAAGCAGGCTCGGTTTTCCGGTGGTGGTCCATGGCGTGAGCGACGATCCGACCCGCATTACCAGCGAAGCGATTTTTGCGGCGTTAGACGTGCCTGCGGTGCACAACGCCGAACAGGCCCAGGCGAAACTGGCGCAGGGTGAACTGGTGTTTATGACCGTCGCCACGCTGTGTGAACCGCTGGATCGTCAGCTGTCGCTGCGCTGGAAGATGGGCGTGCGTAACAGCGCGCACACGCTGGCCAAGCTGGCGACGCCGTTTGCGGAAGACGCGGCGCTGCGCCTCTCCAGCGTGTCCCATCCTGAGTACATTCCCCGCGTCGGCAAGTTTTTCCAGGCGATTGGCGGTCGTGCGCTGTTGCTGAACGGCACCGAAGGCGAGGTGTACGCCAATCCCCAGCGTTTCCCGGCCATCAGCCTGATCAATGGCAGCGAACCGCAACTGATGCTGCCGCGTCAGGACGAGGTGATTACCGACCGTGATGCGCTGCCGGAAGCGAAAGATGCCGACACCACCGCCGCCTGGATCACCCGCTGCCTGAATCGTGAGGTTGCGGTGCCGGAAGCGCTGCGCCAGCAGATCGCCTGCTGTTATGTCGCCACCGGTCGGGCGGCGGATATCGCCGAAGGGTTAGTGCAGATCGACGCTGCCGGCTATTAAGCGCGACGTCGCGGGGAGTGTTGCGTGACAGAGATTCGGGCGGCGCGTTTACCGCCCGACGTCAGTTTAACGCAGAGGCAGTAAACGCTCGGCCAGCGCGGTCCACAGCGAAATGCCTTCGCTAATCAGCCGATCGTTAAAATCGTAATGGGCATTGTGTAACGGCCTGGAGGGCGTCTCGCCATCTGCGCCAATCCAGAAGTAGGCACCCGGACAGACGTCCAGCATACAGGCGAAGTCTTCCGACGCCATCGACGGACTGACTTCCCAATGCACCCGTTCAGCCGGCAGCAGCGCCAGCGCACAGTCGCGCACCTTCTCCGCTTCCGCCGCATTGTTGCGCGTCACCGGATAATCCGTCAGATACTCAATGCTGCCTTCAATGCCCATTGGTGCGGTGAAGGTAGTAACGAATTCATCAATCATCTTGCGCACTTTGCTTCGGACATCCCCTTGCAGACAGCGCAGGGTGCCGCGCAGCACCACATTCTCCGGGATAACGTTGATCGCTTCACCACCGGCAATCTGGGTGATGCTGACCACCGCAGACGCCAGCGGCGACAGGCGACGGGCTGGAATGGTTTGCAGTGCGAGGATCAGCTGGGCGGCAGCCACAATCGGGTCCGCGCCGTTTTCAGGCATCGCCGCATGGCAACTTCTGCCATGCAGGGTAATTTCGAAGGCATCCAGCGAGGCCATCATCGCGCCGCTGTTAACCGCCAGATGACCGACCGGCAAGCCGGGCCAGTTATGCAGGCCGTAGATCGCATCCATCGGGAACAGCTCAAACAGGCCATCCGCAACCATTTTGCGGGCGCCGCCGAGATTCTCTTCCGCCGGCTGAAAAACAAAGTGCACCGTACCGCTAAACTGGCGGGTTTCACTCAGATGTTTTGCGGCGGCCAACAGCATGGCGGTATGGCCATCATGTCCACAGGCATGCATCACGCCTGGCTGGGTGGAACGCCATTCGGCATTGCCCAGCTCGGTGATCGGCAGGGCGTCCATATCGGCACGGAAACCAATCGTCGGCCCAGGGCCGTTTTCCAGCGAGCCCACCACGCCAGTGCCGGCCAGGCCGGTATGCACCTGCAAGCCAAATTCCCGCAGCAGTTCAGCGACTTTGCGGGAAGTCTGATGTTCCTGGTAGCCCAGTTCCGGCAGAGCATGCAGCTCTTTACGCCAGCGGGTGGCTTGTTCAATCAGCGAAACGGGGATTGCCATAACGTCCTCTCCTCTGCGGGCTGTCATTCCTGATATCTGGCTGATTTAAGGTAGCATAAAATGGCGGGCAGAAATGGCGTGCTGTGCGGATGGCGAAAAAATGAAACAGGCCGGGCAGGGCGCCCGGCCATCAGGTCTAGCGAATCATCGGCAGGTTCAGTTCGTGCTTCGCGGCACATTCCTGCGCCAGTTCATAACCCGCATCCGCATGACGCATCACGCCGGTCGCCGGATCGTTCCACAGCACGCGGCCCAGACGCTTATCGGCCTCTGCGGTACCGTCGGCAACAATCACCACGCCCGCATGTTGTGAGAAGCCCATACCGACGCCACCGCCGTGGTGCAGGCTGACCCAGGTCGCGCCGCCCGCAGTATTCAGCAGCGCATTCAGCAGCGGCCAGTCGGAAACGGCATCAGAACCGTCTTTCATCGCTTCCGTTTCCCGGTTTGGCGAGGCGACTGAGCCGCAGTCCAGATGGTCACGACCAATCACCACCGGCGCTTTCAGTTCGCCATTGCGCACCATTTCGTTAAAGGCCAGACCGGCAAGGTGACGCTCGCCCAGTCCCAGCCAGCAGATACGGGCTGGCAAGCCCTGGAAAGCAATACGCTCCTGCGCCATATCCAGCCAGCGGTGCAGGTTTTTGTGATCAGGGAACAGCTCTTTCAGTTTGGCATCGGTCTTGTAGATATCTTCCGGGTCGCCAGACAGCGCCACCCAGCGGAACGGACCTTTGCCTTCACAGAACAGCGGACGGATATACGCCGGGACAAAGCCTGGGAAATCGAAGGCATTTTTGACCCCTTCTTCCAGCGCTACCTGGCGAATATTGTTGCCGTAGTCGACGGTGGGAATGCCCATATGGCAGAAGTCGAGCATCGCCTGCACATGCACCGCCATCGAGGCACGGGCGGCTTTCGCCACCGCTTTAGGATCGGATTTGCGGGTCTCTTCCCACTGCTCAACGCGCCAGCCCACCGGCAGGTAACCGTTGATTGGGTCATGGGCCGAGGTCTGATCGGTAACGATGTCCGGCTTCATGCCGCCGGCTTTGGCGCGTTTCACCAGTTCCGGCAGGATTTCAGCGGCGTTGCCCAGCAGGCCGACGGAGATTGCGCGTTTTTCTTTGTTGGCGCTGTCGATCATCGCCAGCGCTTCATCGAGGCTGGTGGCTTTGAAGTCGACATAGCGGGTGCGCAGGCGGAAGTCGATACGCGATTCCTGGCACTCAACGGCCAGCACCGACGCGCCAGCCAGTACGCCAGCCAGCGTTTGCGCGCCGCCCATGCCACCTAAGCCTGCGGTCAGTATCCATTTACCGCTCAGGTCGCCGTTGTAATGCTGGCGGCCGGCCTCAACGAAGGTTTCAAAGGTGCCCTGCACGATGCCCTGGGCACCGATGTAGATCCAGGAACCGGCGGTCATCTGGCCGTACATCATCAGGCCGGCTTTATCCAGCTCGTGGAAGTGGTCCCAGGTGGCCCAGTGCGGCACCAGGTTGGAGTTGGCGATCAGCACGCGCGGCGCATCGGCATGGGTACGGAACACGCCGACCGGTTTGCCGGACTGCACCAGCAGCGTTTCTTCCGGTTGCAGGGCTTTAAGCGAGCGCAGGATCTGCTCGAAGCACTCCCAGTTACGGGCCGCTTTCCCGATGCCGCCGTACACCACCAGATCTTCCGGGCGCTCTGCCACGTCGGGATCGAGGTTGTTCTGGATCATGCGGTAGGCCGCTTCAATCAGCCAGTTGGCACAGTTAAGTTCGCTACCATGAGGGGCACGCACTTCGCGAGCCACGGCTTTGCTTACGTTGTCACTCATTTTTCAGTCCTTAATTTTGGGGTTGCTTAACGTGCTGCACTGGGTAAAAGGGCGGCAACTGGCTGCGGCCAGCGGTCGCTGCTTGCCCATAACCGCATTTGTTCAATATCCGGCGCCATCAGGCGATCTTTGTCGAGGAAGGCGACGCGCTCGCGCAGGGCAGAGAGTTCCTGCTCAATCAGCGGAGAGCTTTGCAGCGGGCGATGGAAGTCGATGCCCTGTGCAGCCGCCATCGCTTCAATGCCGACCACCGCCGAGGTGTTAAAGCACATCGCGCCGAGGCGTCGGGCGGCATAGGTTGCCATTGAGACGTGGTCTTCCTGGTTTGCCGAGGTAGGCAGGCTGTCGACGCTGCCAGGGTGCGCCAGGGATTTGTTTTCCGAGGCCAGCGCGGCCGCGGTGACCTGGGCAATCATAAAGCCGGAGTTGACGCCGCCGTCGTTGACGAGGAACGGTGGCAGGCCGGACAGGCCGGTATCCAGCAACAGCGCCATGCGGCGTTCGGAGATGGCGCCAATTTCGGCAATCGCCAGCGCCAGAATATCGGCGGCGAAGGCAACGGGTTCGGCATGGAAGTTACCGCCGGAAATCACATCGCCGGTGTCGCTGAAGACCAGCGGGTTATCCGAAGCCGCATTGGCTTCAATCTGCAGGATTTTGGCGGCGTGGGTCAGGTTATCGAGGCAGGCGCCCATCACCTGAGGCACGCAGCGAATGGAGTAGGGATCCTGCACCCGGCCGCAGTTGGCGTGCGAAGGGAGGATTTCACTGCCTTCCAGCAGCGCAGTGACGGCGGCGGCCACGGCGATTTGCCCCACTTGACCGCGCGCTTCATGGATGCGGCTGTCGTAAGGTTTAATCGATCCCTTGATGGCTTCCAGCGACAGCGCGCCGGCAACCAGTCCGGCGGCAAAGGCTTTTTCGCCTTCGAACAGGCCGCGCAGGGCCAGTGCGGTCGACACCTGGGTGCCGTTCAGCAGCGCCAGGCCTTCTTTTGGTCCCAGCACGAACGGTTGCAGGCCGGCCAGCGCCAGGCCTTCCGTCGCCGGGATCAGTTTGCCTTCAACCCGCACGTCACCTTCGCCCAGCAGCATCAGGGAAAGGTGCGCCAGCGGTGCGAGGTCGCCGGACGCGCCAACCGATCCTTTCTCGGGAATACAGGGCATCACGCCGGCGTTAAACAGGGCCAGCAGGCCGTCGATCAGTTCGATGCGCACGCCAGAATGGCCGCGCGCCAGGCTGATGATTTTGGTCGCCATCACCACGCGCACCACATCATCGGGCAGCAGGTCACCCAGGCCGACGCTGTGCGAGAGCACCAAATTGCGTTGCAGTTCCGCCAGGCGTTCAGCCGGGATAGAGGTTTGCGCCAGTTTACCGAAGCCGGTGTTGATGCCGTAGGTTACCTTGCCAGAATTAACGATGGCTTCGACGGTGGCGCGGGCCTCAAGGATTTTGGCGCGGGCGCTGTCATCCAGCGAGAGGTGAACCTCACCGTGATAGATGCGTTTCAGCATCGCCAACTCAACCTTACCGGGGATCAGGTGGCAGAGATGCGGGGTGGCTGACATGGTATACTCCTGTATAGACAAGTTCGTAGGGTATCGACCCTTTTTCAGGGATGCCGTTGCCATTGGGCAGCGGGGGCTTAACAGGTCACTTTCTGCAGTGAAGCAGATGTGTATAGTCTTGTCTATACAATTAGCAATGCTTGTGCCAGTTCGATCACAAAACTTTCTGTCTGTGGTGAAATTCATCTCAAGCGCGGTGGCGGCGGGCTTCAGGGCCGGATCCGCGTGGTGACTGGGTTGGTGGTGTTTTTAACCGAGGCGCGGGTCGTGCGCTATTCTGAAGCAGGCTGCTCCATTTCAGTGCAGTGGTTGCCCCTCAGATGTATATACATTTGGGTGGGTTAACAGTAAACTGGCGAAAGTATTTTTATTAAGGAAGCAATTTATGGTCGAGCAGACTGCCATTTCTCAACTCTCAGCCGCCATGAGCGATCAGCCTGCGCCGATTTATCAGCGGGTGAAGCAGGCGATCGTCAGCCAGATTACGGAAGGCGTTTGGAAGTCGAATCAGCGGGTGCCGTCTGAGAGCGAGTTGGTGAATGAGCTTGGCGTCAGCCGGATGACCATAAATCGGGCGTTGCGTGAGCTGACCAGCGAAGGCTATTTGATCCGCATGCAGGGCGTCGGCACCTTTGTGGCCGAGTCGAAAGGCTACACGGCGATGTTGGAAGTGCACAATATTGCCGAGGAGATTGCTCAGCGCGGGCATCGCCACAGTTGCAAGATTGTGGCATTACGGGAAATCAAAGCCGATCCTGAGCAGGCTTCAGTATTGGGTTTGAGCACCGGTAATGCGGTGTTCCATTCGGTGATTGTGCATTTCGAGAACGATCTGGCCGTTCAGTTGGAGGACCGGTTGGTGAATCCGCTGGTGGCGCCGGATTATTTGCAGCAGGATTTCACCGCGCAAACCCCCTACACCTATTTGATGCGCGTCGCGCCATTAACGGCGGGTGAGCACATTGTCGAAGCGGTATTGCCGAATCGTCAGCAGTGTACGTCGTTGGCGATAGAGGCCAATGAACCCTGTTTGTTAATCCGTCGTCAGACATGGAGTGACGCGAAGATCGTGACCTACGCCAAGCTGTTGTATCCCGGCTCGCGATATAAGTTGCTGGGGCGTTTTAAGGGGCACGGCTAAGTTTACTAAGGTCAAAACCGGGTCCGGTGTATGGCGTCCGCACAGAGCGGGTTATCCGAGACGCCGTGAACCCATCCCTGGGGGCTTGGATGCCGCATCCCTGCGGCATACACTCGGCTAACCCGCTCTGTGCTACCGCCCGGTAACTTCAACGTTTATTGGGTGGTTTTGTGGATGCACAGGTCAAAACCGGGTTCGGTGTAAGTCTTCAGTCAAGGTCAAAACCGGGTTGGGTGTAAGTCTTCAGCCAAGGTCAAATTCGGCTTTGGTGTTAGCCTTCAGTCAAGGTCAAGACCGGGTTCGGTGTATAGCGTCCGCACAGAGCGGGTTATCCGAGACGCCGTGAACCCATCCCTGGGGGCTTGGATGCCGCATCCCTGCGGCATACACTCGGCTAACCCGCTCTGTGCTACCGCCCACTAACTTCAACGTTTTCGGATGCTTTGGTGAACGCACAGGTCAAAATCCATCTGGTTTTGACCTGTGCGTCCCGAATTAACTATTCGACGCTGAAGCTTAGGGGAAGGGAGAGAGGGGTGATAAGCAAAGCATCGGCGACAGGGATGTCGCCGCTGAGCCCCCAGGGATGGGTTCACGGCGACTTTGTGTTCACCCCTCTCTCCCAGACCTTGCCACCAAGACACCCAGACGACTTACAGAATAGCAGCCACAAACTCTCCCTAACCTTGCCACCAAGACCCCCAAACGACTTACAGAATAGCAGCAACAAACTCTCCCAGACCTTGCCACCAATACCCCCAGCCGACTTATCTAACTATCTCTGCCTAATCTCCGTAAACAGCAACTCGGCATCCGCCGATCCCGGTGCCAGCGGCTCACCGTTTTGCGGCCACCAGACGCCCTGACCCTGTTGCAAACGGCGGTCGCCAAGGACCCATTCTCCGGCTAACACATAGGCGACGCCGGCGGTTTCGGCGGCAGGGAAAATACTTTCGTTGACCACCCGCACCGCTGCCTGATGCGTTTCCCGCCGGGTCATCACGTTAAAGTCACTGCTTACACCACCGATTAACCGTGACGAAATCTCATCTTCACCCGCGAACACAAATGGCTGGTTGCGCAATAACAGCTGCTGATACTTGCCACGGGCATTCAGCTCCACACCGTCGCCGTCCAGTAGCGTGATCACCCGATCGATGCCTGGAAACAGGGAAAAATCCCCGTCCTGAGCGATGGTGGCAATGCTGATGCGCCAGCTAAACGCCTCCGCAGAAGGCGGGAAACTGATGATCTCCCGCGTTTCGCCGCCACCATTTCGCCAACGGCTGACCGGCAAGGTTTGCATGTCAAAGAAATGCATCATTTCAGCGCCTCAACCACAGTCCGGAACGCCGCATCGATTTTCGGCTGATCGGCGTGCTTACCGTCCGCAATCACCTGCTTACCGGCAACAAAGACGTCCTGAATCTGCCCACGATGCCCGGCAAACAGCCAACGGTTCAACAGCGAAGCGTCTGCCGTGCTTCCCAATAAGGCATCATCGGCCAACACCAGCCAGTCGGCCCGGTATCCTTGCGCCAGCTGACCCATCTTCACGCCACAGGCCTGCGCGCCGCCTTCCAGCGACTGACGGTAAAGCAGATCGCCAACCGAGGTTTGTTCTGGGGTGACTATGCGGTTGCGACGACGATCGCGCAGCCGTTGACCGTATTCGAGCAGACGCAACTCTTCAACGACATCCAGCGAAACGTGACTGTCGGAACCAATGCCCCAACGGCCGCCAAGGGCGATATAGTCGGTGGCCGGGAAAATGCCGTCGCCGAGATTGGCTTCGGTGGTCGGGCAAAGACCGGCGACCGCCTTGCTGGCGGCGAGACGCGAAACCTCGCTCTCGTCGAGATGAGTGGCGTGGATCAGACACCAGCGCGCATCCACCGCAAACCGATTGAGCAGCCAGCTGACCGGGCGTTCACCGCTCCACGCCAGACTGTCAGCCACCTCTTTTTCCTGCTCGGCAACGTGAATATGTACCGGCAGACTGGCCGGCAGGGCGGCCAGCACCTCTCGCATTTGCGGTTCGCTGACCGCACGCAGCGAGTGAAAGCAAATCCCCTGATTATGCAGCGGCTTGTCGGCGAGCAGCTCAGTCAACTGCTGCTGCTGACGCAAATAACCGGCGGTATCCTGAATAAAGCGCTTCTGGCCCGGCTGCGGCGGCTGCGCACCAAAACCGGCATAGCTGTAGAGAACCGGCAACATGGTCTGACCGATGCCGACGCGGCCAGCTGCGGCAATCAGCTGCTGCAACATCTGATCCTGCGGATACGGCGTGCCGTCGGTGTGATGGTGCAGATAATGGAATTCAGCGACCTGGGTATAGCCGCCTTTTAGCATGTCGACATAAAGATGGGCGGCGATGGCGCCAACCTGCTCAGGCGAAAGGCGCTGCACCATGCGATACATTAAATCACGCCAGGTCCAGAAACTGTCCTGCGGGTCGCCGGCCACTTCGGCCAGCCCCGCCATCACGCGCTGAAAGGCATGAGAATGCAGGTTCGCCATCGCCGGGATCACCGCGCCATTCAGGCGTTCGGCGTCGCCTTCAGCGGCATTGGGCGTGAGCTTCTGAATAAATCCAGCGTCGTCGACTTCAATCAAAACATCGTGATGCCAACCGTCCACCAGCAGGACGCGCGGCGCAAAATAGCGAGCCATCATGGTTGCTTCCCAGGCAATGTAGTTGTATATACATATACATACTTATGAATCAACAGTAAAGCCGGGAGAGAAGATGAGCGGTGAACTTCGCTGTGACAGCCTGTGGTACGGTGCCGATATCGTGACGATGCAGGAGGGCAAGTATAGCATCATCCCGAACGGGGCTATCGCGGTGCGTCAGGACAGGATCGTCTGGATTGGCCCGTGGAAAGAGGCAAAACATACTCGCGCCGATATCCATAACAAACTGGAAGGCGGCATCATCACGCCAGGTTTCGTCGATTGCCACACCCATCTGGTGTTTGGCGGCGACCGGAGCCACGAGTTCGAACAACGTCTCAATGGCGTCAGCTACAGCGAAATTGCGGCGCAGGGCGGGGGGATCATCTCCACGGTCACCGCCACCCGCAAAGCCTCGCTCGACGAACTGGTGGCCAGTGCCAGCTGGCGACTGGAAAGACTGCTGGCGGAAGGCGTCACTACCGTTGAGATCAAATCCGGTTACGGGCTGGACCAGGAGAGTGAACTGCGAATGCTGAAAGCGATCCGTCAGCTGGCAAAGATCCATCCGGTGCAGATTCGCTCAACCTGCCTGGCCGCTCACGCCACTCCACCTGAATTCAAATCCGATCCTGATGGCTGGATCACGCTAATCTGCGAACAGCTGCTGCCGCAGGTCGCCCGTGAAAAACTCGCCGATGCGGTGGACGCCTTCTGCGAACATCTGGCGTTCTCGCCTGCCCAGGTCACCCGCGTGTTTGAGGCCGCACAACGGCTGGGGATGCCGGTGAAACTGCATGCCGAACAGCTCTCTTCCCTCGGTGGGAGTTCGCTGGCGGCGAAGTTTAACGCGCTCTCTGCTGACCACCTGGAATATGCCACCGAAGCGGATGTGGCCGCGATGGCCGCAAGCGGCACCGTGGCCGTCTTGCTGCCCGGCGCTTTCTACCTGCTGCGTGAAAAACAGGTGCCGCCGGTGGCGCTGTTCCGCCAGTACAAGGTGCCGATGGCGCTGGCCAGCGATGCCAATCCGGGCACCTCGCCCGCGCTGTCATTACGCCTGATGCTCAATATGGGCTGCACGCTGTTCGGTATGACGCCGGAAGAAGCGCTGGCGGGAGCCACCCTGCACGGCGCAAGGGCGCTGGGCCTGGCGGATACGCAGGGATCGCTTGAGACCGGCAAATACGCTGATTTCGTTCACTGGCCGCTCAAGCGCCCGGCGGAACTGGTTTACTGGCTTGGCGGGCAATTGCCTTGTCAGGTGATCTTCAGAGGAGAGGCAATTCGATGAAACCATTTGAGTTTACCCAGGGTTCGCTACCCTTACTGGTCAGCATCCCGCATGCCGGCACCGCGCTGACACCGGAAGTCGAACAGGGTCTGAGTGACGCGGCCCGCGGCCTGCCGGACACCGACTGGCATATCCCCCAGCTGTATGATTTTGTCCGTGAGATGGGTGCCAGCGTGCTGGTGGCCAACTATTCCCGTTTTGTTATCGACATGAACCGACCGCCGGACAACGAGGCGCTGTACACCACCGCCACCACCGGGCTCTATCCCGAAACGCTGTTTGACGGTACGCCAACCTTCAAGCCCGGCATGACGCCGAGCGATGCGCAGCGGCTGGGCTATCTGGCGACTCTCTGGACGCCATACCATCAGCAAATCCAAAAGGAGCTGGCGCGAATTAAGCAGAAGTTTGGCTATGCACTGCTGTTTGATGCGCACTCCATCGCCTCGGTGATCCCGCGTCTGTTCGACGGCCAGCTGCCGGATGTGAATCTGGGTACCAATGGCGGCCTGAGCTGTAGCCCGGCCATCGCCGAAGGGTTGACGGAGATTTGTGCCGCGCAATCCAGCTTCAGCTGGGTGATGAACGGGCGCTTTAAGGGCGGCTATATCACCCGCGCTTACGGTAAGCCGGAAGAAAATCAGCATGCGGTGCAGCTGGAGCTGGCCCAGTGCAACTATATGGATGAGACGCCGCCGTTTAACTGGCGCGGCGATAAGGCCAGCACGCTGCAACCGCTGCTGAAGCAACTTATCGACCGGATGCTAAAGCGCTAACCTCAATAGCCTGTTCAATCAGCAGGCTGGCTTAATCCCTTAATTCTGCGGCTGGAAACGGCCGAACATCTTATAGCGCGCGCCCGGATACAGCAGGCGTGCGCAGGTCACCACCGCCTGCTGATGCCAGGTGCGGCGCTGAATTTGAAGGCAGGGCTCACCCACCGCAATCTGCAGCAACAGCCGCTCCTCTTCCGTGGCGCTCACCGCTTCCACCACATGCTCGCCGGCGGTTAACGGCGCAATCCCGGTCAGATAAGCAAAGGGCGTTCCCTGGGTAAAATCCTGCTGAAGATAGTCAGGGGCGACCCGCGGATTAACCTGACGATCCTCTAACTGCACCGGTATCTCGTTATCAAAATGGATAATGCGCGAGTGAAACAGGGCTGACCCCACGCTGATGCCCAGCGCCTGGGCGGCGACAAACTCGGCCTTTTCCTCACGCAGGAACAGCACCTCGCTGGCGTGACGATGTCCCCGGCTGGCAATCTCATCGGCAATGTTATGCACCTCCAGCATCGGCGTGAACGCCTTTAACTCGGCGACAAACGTGCCGACGCCCTGCAGGCGCATCAGAAACCCTTCGCTGGTCAGCTCCCGCAGCGCACGGTTGATGGTCATTCTGCTGACGCCCAGTTCCACCACCATTTCACTTTCCGAGGGAACGCGCTGATGGGGTTGCCAGTGTCCGGCGCGGATCAGGTTGATGATGCCTTGTTTGACCTGTTGATAGAGCGGGGCGGGTTCATTGCTGAGCAGGGTAATCATCTCGGAGAGCGCTTTGTGGTCTGACACTGCGGATACCTTTTTGCGGGCTGAGGAGAAAGTGTACACAGTGTATCTGACGGTACAACAGACATTTTTTGCCGTCGTTGGCCGCACTTAACCGTGCACTTTTGGTGCGTATTGCCTTCTTCTGGTGCAAAAGATTGATGTCGTTACCAGGCTAAATGGCTGTTTGGCTCAGACGTGTCTTGTTTTAGCAGGGGTGAGCCGGTAAGGGTGAAAATGGCATAAAAATTGCTCTGGTTGTATGTACAAGACATAACAACTGCTGACAACAAGTCATTAACATAGAGTGCGTCACAGTTTTGTCTTTGGTCGCGGGAATAGTCACGGCTTTACTTGTATATACATGACATAGCTACTTCACCTCTGTGCGGGTTTAACAGAGACAAACTCAGGGTTGCGCCGTCAGTTGTGCCACCCCTTTTATCCAGGAGCGCTTGATGAAACATCCGTTAGTCCGTCGGGTACTGGTTACCTCCCTTGTTACTTCAGCCTTGCTTTGCGCCGTCTCTGTTCAGGCGAAAGAGTGGAAATCGATCACCATTGCCACCGAAGGCAGCTACGAACCCTGGAACATGACGTTGCCAGGCGGCAAGCTCAGCGGCTTTGAGCCAGAGCTAATGGCTGACCTGTGCCAGCGGATGAAAATCAGCTGCAAGCTGGTGGTGCAGAACTGGGATGGGATGATTGCCGGTATGCAGGCCGGGAAATACGACGTGATCATGGATGCGATCGTCATCACCCCGGACCGCCGCAAGGTAATTGACTTCACCGTGCCGTACGCCTCAACCCCGGCGAGCTTTATCACCACCAAAAGCGGCGGCGTGCTGCCAGCGGGCACCGGCGCTGCCGGGATCATCAAGTTGCATGACGATGCGAAAGAAATCGAACCGGCGATTGCCAGCCTGAAAGCGGCGCTGAAGGGCAAAACCATCGGCATCGCCTCCGGCACGGTGTACACGCCATTTATTGATAAGTACTTCAAGGATGTGGCGACCGTGCGCGAGTACAACGCATCGGCGGATGCGATCCTCGATTTGCAGGCCGAGCGTATTGACGCGGTGTTTGACGATGTGACCTTTGCCACTTCGATTCTCAGCAAGCCGGAGAACAAAGATCTTCAGCTGGGCGGTACGCAGCTGGGCGGTCCGATTTGGGGTGAAGGCGAAGCGCTGGGCATCCGTAAATCTGACAACGATCTGAAAGCCAAACTGGATGAGGCGATCAAAGCGGCGCTGGCGGATGGCACGGTGAAAAAACTCAGCCAAAAATGGTTTAAAACTGACGTAACGCCGTAGGCGGGGAGAAGCAACAATGGCCAATCTTGGGTTTGGTGAAAATGGCTGGGGAGGCTTAATCCTGAGTGCAACGCTGACCACATTACTGCTTTCGCTGGTGGCGATGATGGTCGGTGCGGTGGTGGGCAGCGGCGTGGCGGCAGCCAAACTTTCTCCCAGACGTCCGGTGCGCTGGCTGGGTGACGGCTATTCAGTGATTTTCCGCGGCATTCCGGAACTGCTGATTATCTACCTGTTCTATTTCGGTGGCTCCGGGCTGATTACCCAGATTGGTCAGATGTTTGGTGCTGATGGCTTTATCGAGGTGCCGCCGTTCCTGATTGGCGCGCTGGCGATCGGCCTGATTTCCGCCTCGTACCAGGCGGAAGTCTTTCGCGCGGGCCGACTGGCGCTCAATTCCGGCGAGATCGAAGCGGCACAGGCCATCGGCATGCCGAAGTGGCGCATTCTGCAACGCATTATTCTGCCGCAGGTGGTGCGTTACGCGTTGCCGGGCCTGTCCAATGTCTGGCAGATGAGCCTGAAGGATTCGGCGCTGATCTCGGTGACCGGCATCGTGGAGTTGATGCGTGCCAGCCAGGTGGCGGCCGGTTCCACCCGGCAGTACTTCACCTTTTATCTGATTGGCGGCACCTGTTATCTGCTGCTGACGGTGCTCTCGAACACCGCCTTCAAAAAGGCGGAACAACGGCTGGGGCGCGCACATCAAAGCCGCACTGCGGCCCACAGCTAAAGGAGAGGCCCGATGATTGATTTTGCTTTTTTGACCGATACCTTCCTCAAACTCGCGGCCGCGCTGCCGGTGACGCTGGGGCTGTTTTTCGCGTCATTTGTGCTGGGCGGTCTGCTGGCACTGGTGATCCTGGCGATGCGTATGAGCCGCAACCCGCTGTTCAGCGGCTTCGCCCGTCTGTATATTCTGGTTTTCCGCGGCTCACCGCTGATGATCCAGCTGTTCCTGATCTATTACGGCCTGGGGCAGTTCGAGGTGATCCGCCACAGCTTTGTCTGGCCGGTGCTGCGTGAGCCGTTCTTCTGCGCCGTGGTGGCGCTGGCACTCTGTACCGCGTCTTACACCGCCGAAATTTTCCGTGGTGGCCTGCTGGCGATCCCTTCCGGGCAGATTGAAGCCGGAATGGCCTGCGGCATGTCCCGCTGGCTGCTGCTGCGCCGGATTATCGCGCCCATCATGCTGCGCTATGCGCTGCCGGCCTATTCTACCGAAGCGATCCTGCTGGTGAAGTCCACCGCGCTTGCCAGCCTGGTGACGGTGTGGGATGTCACCGGCGTGGCGCAACAGATTATTCAGCGCACGTACCGCACGATGGAAGTGTTCGTCTGTGCGGCGCTGATTTACCTAATCCTCAATTTTATCATCGTCCAAATCTATGCCTGGATTGAGCGCAGGCTGTCGCCACGTCTGCGCCCGGTGGAGGCCGATGTGCCTCTGCCTGTTCCCCCTGTGATTGCCGGAGAGAAACATGACTGATTACGCCCCAATTACCCTGTCGATGAACGACATCCGCAAGTCTTTCGGCTCGCTTGAAGTATTAAAAGGCATTTCGCTGGAGGCGAGGAAGGGCGACGTGATTTCGATCCTCGGCGCGAGCGGCTCCGGCAAAAGTACCTTTCTGCGCTGCATCAATCTGCTGGAAACGCCGGATTCGGGCGTGGTCAGCGTGGCGGGCGAAACCATCGAGATGAAGCGCCATGCGCGCGGGCATCAGCTGGCGGCCAACCATCGCCAGGTGGAGTCGCTGCGTTCCCGGCTGGGAATGGTCTTTCAGAGCTTCAATCTGTGGTCGCATATGACCGTGCTGCAAAACGTGATTGAAGGGCCGCTGTATGTGCTGAAGCGCAGCAAGAAAGAGTGCATTGCGCAGGCGGAAAAAATTCTCGACCGCGTCGGATTGCTCAACCGCAAAGATTTCTATCCTTCGCAGCTGTCGGGCGGTCAGCAACAGCGCGTGGCGATTGCCCGTGCGCTGGCGATGGAGCCGGAAGTGATGCTGTTTGATGAGCCGACGTCCGCGCTGGATCCCGAGCTGGTCGGCGATGTGCTGAAAGTGATGCGCAGCCTGGCCGAAGAGGGCCGTACCATGCTGGTGGTTACCCATGAAATGGGGTTTGCCCGTAACGTGTCGAACCGCGTGGTGTTTATGCATCAGGGCACCATCGACTGCCAGGGCACGCCGGAAGAGATGTTTGGCGAACAGGGATCGCCGCGTTTCCAACAGTTTATTTCCAGTCATCGGGCGGGCTAACCATGAGCACAACAGAGCAGGTCACCTGGGGCGATACGCGTCTGAACTGGCAGGATGTGGTGCAGGTGGCGAAATCCTCCGCCAGCCTGCAACTGAGTGCCGCCGCCTGGCAGCGCATCTATGCCGCGCGCGACATTGTCAGCCGCATCGTCAGCGATAAGCAGATCGCCTATGGCATCAACACCGGGCTGGGCGCGCTGTGCAATATCACTCTGGAAGACGATCAGCTCAGCCTGCTGTCACGCAATACGCTGCTGAGCCATGCCTGCGGCGTCGGGCCTAAACTGCCGGATGTGCAGGTCAGGGCGATTATCTGCGCCGCCATTGGCAACTACAGCCACGGTAAATCCGGCGTTTCGCCAGAAATTGTGCAGGGGCTGCTGTCGTTACTGAATCGCGGCATCACCCCACAGGTGCCGACGCAAGGATCGGTTGGCTACCTGACGCATATGGCCCATGTCGGGCTGGCGCTGATTGGCGTCGGCCACGTCAGTTATCGCGGGCAAATTGTGCCGGCAACGGAAGCACTGGCGGCCGAAGATTTGCCGCTGTGCCGGTTAGGCGCGAAAGATGGCCTGAGCCTGGTGAACGGCACGCCCTGTATGACCGGACTCTCCTGCCTGGCGCTGGAAGAAGCAAGCCGCTTATTTGCCTGGGCAGACGTTACCGGCGCGATGAGTTTTGAAGCCTTGCGCGGCCAGCTCGACGCCTTCGATGCCGAGATCCTGGCACTCAAAGGCAGCGCCAACGTGCAGATTGTGGGGGAACGACTGCGTGGCCTGCTGGCGGGCAGCCAGATTATCGCCGAGAGCAAAGGCATCCGCACTCAGGATGCTCTGAGCCTGAGATCGATGCCGCAAATCCACGGTGCCAGCCGCGATCAGTTTGATTACGCGGCCCGGCAGATTGAAACAGAGCTGAATGCCGCCACTGACAACCCGCTGGTGCTGGGAACGGCTGAGCAGTGGCGCGTAGTGTCACAGGCCAACCCGCACGGCCAGTCCGTGGCGCTGGCCGCCGATGCGTTAGCCATTGCGGTGGCCGAAACCGGCAGCGTGGCGGAGCGCCGCCTCGACCGCCTGATCAACCCGCTGGTCAGCGGCCTGCCCGCCTTCCTCGTGGCTGAACCGGGCGTCAACTCCGGCATGATGATTGCGCAATACGTTGCCGCCTCACTGTGCGGCGAGAACCGCCAGCTGGCACAGCCCGCGGTACTGGATAACTACGTCACCTCCGGCCTGCAGGAAGACCACCTGAGCATGGGCACCAGCGCGGCATTAAAGCTGCTGAAACTCACCGACAACACCGTACAGATTTTGGCTATCGAATACCTGCTTGCCGCCCAGGCGCTGGACTTCCATAACGCTGAACACGGGGGCGAGGGCACGCAACGTGCCTGGCGATTGCTGAGACAGACAGTCGCAACCTGGCGGGAAGATCGCTGGCTGGCACCCGAGATCGAAAAAGCCGCGCATCTGATCCGCACCCAGCATATTGCGGTCTGAAAGTGACTACAGATTAACGCTCATGTCGGTCTTAAAACTTTCCCACCCAGCCACAATCTCCACAACAACGCCGAACCACGGAGCAGGTTTTGACCTGTGCAGCCACCCAGCTCCCCAACAACACAGAAGCTTAAGGGTGGCGGCATAGGGCACCTTCGCCGGGTGTATGCAGCAGGGATGCTGCATCCAAGCCTACAGGGATGTATTTACGGCGTCCCGGATAAGGTGCCCTATGTCGACACCGAACCACGGAGCAGGTTTTGACCTTTGCTGACGCCGAACCACGGAGCAGGTTTTGACCTTTGCTGACGCCGTACCCCGGAACAGGTTTTGACCTGTGCCCTTAACCTTATTTCTCAAAAACCCTACCGACGCGCATCCGGCCGAATCAAATCGAAACGCAACTCCTCGCTGATGCCGTAATACGCACTTGGACCCCCGGCCCTGAGAATCGGATTGGCCTTCGCCGTCTGGTAAATGCCGTCTTCCAACAACCCCGGATCAATGTGGATCGCGACCACTTCGCCAAACACCATCCACTGCTCCAACTTCTCGCCGTTGACCCCTTCCAACTGCAACACCTGCGTCAACTTGCACTCAAAATTGACCGGACTTTCAGCGACCATGCTCACCGCCACCTGCGTGCCCGGCAAGGCGGTTAACCCGGCCAGCGCGAACTCATCCTCATCTCGCGCAACCGAGGCGGAACTCTCGTTCATCGCTTCCGCTAACTCCCGCGTTGCCAGATTCCAGACAAACTCGCCGGTTTCAACAATATTGGCCACACTGTCTTTCCAACCCTGACTCGAAAAGCCAATGATCGGCGGCTTATAGTTGAAACAGTTGAAAAAACTGTATGGCGCCAGATTGCGATCGCCGCTGGCACTCTGTGAACTGATCCACCCTATCGGCCGCGGACCGATAATGGCGTTTAAAGGATCGTGCGGTAAACCATGACCAAGACGGGGTTGATACGAGTAACGGGATTGGGACATCAGGACACCTTTATCTTTACGGGAATCGCACAGTGTAGAACAACTGTTCGCGGAAAAAAGTCGGGAAGTGTTTACGATCTTTACCTTAGCAGGTATCTTACGCGGCTTCAGACAAGAGAGCCGCTCATGAAATACACCGCCGAAAAAACACAGCTTCATCCCCGTAACCGTCACCGCGCGCGTTATGACTTCCCCGCGCTGATCGCCAGCTTTCCTCCGCTGGCAGACTTTGTGGCCGTTAACCAACACGGTGATGAATCGGTGAACTTTGCCGATCCGGCGGCGGTGCGTACCCTGAATCAGGCGCTCCTGCAGCACTTTTATCAGATCGCTAACTGGACCATCCCGGAAGGCTTCCTTTGCCCACCGGTGCCGGGCCGCGCTGACTATGTTCACCATCTTGCCGACCTTTTGGCGGAAGATAATAAGCGTTCTGTGCCGCGCGACATCACCGTACTGGATATCGGCTGTGGCGCGAACTGCATCTATCCGCTGATCGGATTCCGCGAATACGGCTGGCGCTTCACCGGTAGCGAAGTTAATGAAGAAGCGATGAAGGCCGCTAACGCCATTATTGCCGCTAACCCGGACCTCAACCGCGGCGTTCGCCTGCGTCGTCAGAAAGACAGCAGCCTGATGTTCAGCGGTATCATCCACAAAAACGAATTCTTCCACGCGGTGATGTGTAATCCGCCATTCCACGCCTCTGCCGGCGATGCCCAACAGGGTACCCAGCGTAAAGTGCGTAACCTCGGCCTGGCGAAAAACTCTCCGCTCAACTTCGGCGGCCAACAGGATGAACTCTGGTGTGAAGGCGGCGAAAAAGGCTTTATCAGCCGCATGATCGCCGAAAGCGTTAACTTCTCCCGCCAGTGCGTCTGGTTCACGTCTCTGGTATCCCGCAAAGAAAACCTGCCGGACATCTGGCGCGCACTGGAAGAGCACGAAGTCGTTGCCTACCGCACCATCGAAATGGCGCAGGGGCAAAAACAGAGCCGCATCATCGCCTGGACCTTTATGGAAAAACCGGCGCGTGAACGTCAGATGGGCCGCGTTTAATCCGGCGCAGGTAACGACTGGACGCTGGCGGCACCGTCAATCTCGCTACCGGTCTGCATCACCTGCACGGTCTGATGCGGCGCTCTGATACCGGCCGCATCAAAATGTTTCTTCACCATGTTGTCCAGCGCGAAGCGAACCGTCCATTGCTTCAGTGGCTGCGTGGTGAAGGACACCCGCACCGTAAAGCCCTGATTGGTCAGCCCGACCAGCCCGGCAAAGGACGGCTCGCCAATCACCATCCCCCGAATATCCGCATCCTGCATCAACTCCTCAACGGCCGCCTGTAACGTGCTGTTCACTCGCTCGCTGTCCTCCCGCCGATCGACATCGTAATTCGCCACGAACGAGCCAATGCCACGCACAAAGTTGGCGAAGGTGGTGATCGAAGACCAGGGAATGATGTGATACGCACCGGTATCCTGCCGCACGCCGACCGAACGAATCGACATCCGCTCTACGGTGCCGGTGATCGCGCCGATAGTCACCAAATCCCCGGTATTCATGCCGTTCTCAAACTGGATGAAAATCCCGGTGATAATGTCTTTCACCAGCGTTTGCGAACCAAAGGAGACCGCCAGACCTAACGCACCGGCACCCGCCAATAATGGCGCAATGTTTACACCAATTTCTGACAACAGGATCATGATGGTAATGGTGCTGATCACCACCGCCAGCGCATTGCGGAACAGGGTCAACAGGGTGCGGGTTCGGGCACTGGGCATCGGGCGACCGTGGGAGTCTGACGCCAGACGGCTCTCAATCAGACTCGCCAGCAACGTCCAGCCGACGGCGGAGAAGAACAGGATCATCACGATGCGGATAATCACATCCACCAGCTTCACGCCCGCGCCGACCGTCAGCCAGTGCCAGAGATCAAACAGATTCCACGCGTTCAGCAACAGCAAACTCACCGCGAACACCGTCAGCGTGCGCGCCAGCTTTAACATCACCGAAATCCAGCCGTTCACCCGCTGCTGCAACTCGGGATAGTTGCGCCGTAAGTCAGGCGACAGAATGATGGTTTTGGAAATCCAGCGGGTCAGGATGCCCGAAACCAGTGCGCCGATGCCGATAATCGCCAGCGAACGCACCGTTGCGGACATCATAAACTTCAGGCTGTCGCCGGGATTGAACATCGAAAACAGGAACAGGGCGATAAAATAGGCGCTGGCCAGCCAGTGCCAGACCAGCGCAAACGCGCGGATAAACAGCGAGAAGAACGACAGGGAACGGTCGGCAAGATTCACCAACTCGCGCTGAATATTGCGACGGTTGTGGAAAATCAGATACAACGCCCAGACGGTAATCAGCCCCATCACAATCACGTTAACCAGCGCGGCCACCTGGACATTGACCTGATTGGAAACAATCGGTACCACCACCAGCAAACCATAGCCAATCAGTCCGCTCAGCCAGCTCAGACGCGTGTTCCAGTATGCGGCGCGGTCATCAGCTAAATGGAAAAAACGCAGCTGAGGATAGCGCGGACAGAACATCAGCCGCAGGATCGCCTTAAAGAATTCAATCAGCGCAAAGGCATTCAGGAACAACCCTTGCTGATAGGCGATGGTGCGGTTGCCGGCATTCAGCGCGTCACTGAGGATTTGCCCGACAAACAGCGCGATACCCAACAACAGCAGATCGATAATAAACGCGCCAAGGATCATGCCGGGCAGATGCAGCCAGTTGGTACGGTCGCTGTTTTTCACCCGTCCCCATTGCCCCATCCGGCGGTAAACCGGCGTCATTGCCCATCCGATCAGCCAGTAAAAGGCGAACAGCGCCACGGCCAGCATCGAAAAGTGGCTCAGGGCGGTGAAGAACGTGTGCTGATTAAAGGGTTTGTGCGGGGCATCGGCAATATTGCGTTGCAGCGTTTCGACTTTGGTCAGGAACTCCCCGCCAAAGTGGCGGCTGACGTCGGTAACGCTCTCCAGCACCGTTTTATCATCATCTACTGCAGGTGGTGTCAGTACCGGTTCCGGCGCGCTGGCAGGCGTCTCTGAGGCGCTTCTGAGCTGGTCAATCAGCGCCTGACGCGACCGATCGTTCTGCAGGATATTGGCTAACGCGGCATAGGCGGCCTTTTGCTCAGCGGGGTCAGGTTGATCCTGCTGGCTGGTCGCGCTGTGTTGCTGGGTTTGCGAAGCCGCCACGGCAGCGGCGGGAAGTGACACGGCGTGCGCCGGTGCGGTAAACAGTATTACGGCAAAAAAAAGCCACCTGAAGGCATAGCGCCAGGGTGGAGAGGGTACCCACATCGTGTTCTCCAAGTGCGGCGCGAGAAAGCATCAGCCACAAAGTATAGTCGGCTCAGCGTCAGCAAAAGGTAAAGAGGGCACGTTAAGATAAGGTGGGTGAAAAACAGGGCGAACCGGGGTTCGCCCTGGGGGATCAGGAAACGTGCTGCAGGAATTCGCGCAGACGGGCACTCGGCGGGTTGTCGATCAACTCATCCGGGTTGCCATCTTCCGCAATACGGCCTTTATCGATAAAGATCAGACGCGAGGCGACCTTCTTGGCAAAGCCCACTTCGTGCGTGACGATCACCATGGTCATGCCTTCTTCCGCCAGATCCTGCATCACTTTCAACACTTCATGACGCAATTCCGGGTCCAGCGCCGAGGTCGGCTCATCAAACAGCATCATTTTTGGCTTCACCGCCAGCGCACGGGCAATCGCCACGCGCTGCTGCTGTCCACCGGACAACTCAGACGGGAAGTGATGGGCACGTTCGGCCAGGCCAACTTTGCCCAGCAGCTCTTTCGCCAGACGATGCGCCTCGGCTTTTTTAGTGCCGCGCACGCGGATGGGGCCAAACGCCACGTTATCCAGCGCGTTCATCTGCGGGAACAGGTGGAACTGCTGGAACACCATGCCGGCTTCCTGACGGATCAGGCGTTCGTCGACTTTCGGGTCGTTAACCTTCAAACCATCAACAATCAGCTCGCCGCTGGTGATCTCTTCCAGCTTGTTGATGCAGCGCAGCAGAGTAGATTTACCGGATCCGGACGGGCCGATAATCACCACCACTTCGCCCTGCTGAATGGTCAGGTCGATGTTGTGCAGCACCTGGGTTTCGCCAAAATGCTTGGAGACGTTTTTAAATTCAATCACAGGATTTTCATCCTTTTCTCAATGCGACGCAGAATGAAGCTCAGCATCAGGGTAATAAACAGATAGATAACGGCCACGGCGCTCCAGATTTCCAGCGCACGGAAGTTTCCGGCAATAATTTCCTGTCCCTGACGGGTCAGTTCCGCCACGCCAATCACGATAAACAGCGAGGTGTCTTTGATGCTGACAATCCACTGGTTACCCAGCGGCGGTAACATACGGCGCAGCGCTAACGGCATAATCACGTAGCGCAGCGTTTCGCGACGGGACAGGCCCAGCGCCAGACCCGCTTCACGGAAACCGTTATGGATAGACAGCACCGCACCGCGCGTAATCTCAGCGATATAGGCGCCGGAGTTGATCATGATGGTGACCACAGCTGCACTGAGCGGGTCAATGCGCAGGTCGGTAAAGGCCATTGGCAGGGCAAAATAGATAAACATCACCTGCACGACAATTGGCGTACCGCGGATCAGTTCAATAAATACCAGTGCGATATTGCGGGATATCCAGCCGCCATAAGCACGGGCAAAGCCGGCTACCAGGCCAATTATCAGACCGCCGACTAAACCGAGGACCGAAATCCACAGCGTCAGTCGGGCGCCTTCAAGCAGGGCCGGAATCGAGGGCCAGATAGCGCTCCAGTCAAACTGCATGCTTTATTTCTCCGGATCAAAAAACATATTCTGGTGGTGGTGAAAAAACGCAGGCCTGAGCCTGCGTTAAAGACTGCAAAAAATTGAATTATTTAGGCTCGCTGCCGAACCATTTTTTATACAGCGTGTTGTAGGTACCGTTCTCGCGCAGGACTTTCAGTGCCCCATTCACTTTTTCACGTAGCTCGTCGCTGCCTTTCGGGAAGGCGATGCCGTACTGCTGAGCGGAGATCGACTCGCCTACCGCTTTGAACTGGCCTTTGCCGGCCGTGTTGATGAAGTACAGGATGTTTGGCGTGTCGTGCAACACGGCGTCAGCACGGTTGGTGCCCAGCTCCATGTAGGCGTTGTCGATATTCGGGAACTGGTGCAGTTCTTTGGATTTGATGTGCTCTTTGGCGTAATCCACCGAACCGGTGCCGCTCTTCACTGCCACCACTTTACCGTCGAGGTCGGCAATGCTTTTGATCTTATCGTTGTTGGCTTTCACCATCACCAGCAGGCCGCTTTTGTAGTAGCCATCGGAGAATTCAATCGCCTTTTCGCGTTCCGGGGTAATGGTGATACCGGCCAGCGCCAGATCGATATTACGGGTCTGCAGCGCAGGGATAATGCCGCTGAAGTCCATTGGCTTCAGGGTGTATTCGATGTTCAGCTGTTTGGCGATAGCGGCCCACAGATCGACATCAAAGCCAACGTATTCGTTGCCCTGCTTAAATTCGAAAGGAACGAAGGCGGTGTCAGTTGCGACAACCAATTTCTTTTCTGCGGCGGTAGAAGAGACGGCAAACGCCAACGTCAGCGCAGCCAGGGAAAACTTAACAATCGACTTCATCTTTTTATCCTTTTTGCCGTCAGGCAAGGTCTTTGCCTGATTGAGTGCCAGCAGCCATATGAAAATATTATGCCAACTTTTCAAAATATATTGAAAACAGCACGTTGAGTCAATTTAAGCCGGGCTGGAAAGCAGGGAAATCCACGATGCATCATTATGGTGCGCTACTTTGGTGCAACGTAACCATTATGGTGCAGGGTTTCTTTTAACAAACTGAGGGATAAAAACAACTGATAGTGAAGGAGGAAATTGAATAAGTGTTAACGAAGTCTTGTTTAGCTGTGAAAAGCATGGGAACTAGCGCAGCTGGCTGTCTTTACTGCCACGGCGATTATACAGCGATGCGGCCTGCTGGTTGTCGCGCTGCTGCTGACACTGTACGCAATATTGCACGCCGGGCAGGGCCAGTCGGCGGGCTTCGGGGATTGGCTCACCGCAATGTTCACAATATTCCGCGCTGACACCGTGATGGATAGCCCGTCGCGCGCGCGATACGGCATCATCAATGGTGGAATCGATCTGTTCCTGAACGGCATCGTCACGTGCCCATCCACTTGCCATACTGACCTCCAGATGCAAAAGAGCAGATGGAAAACGCCATCTGCTCTGTAATCGCTCTTTCAAGCCGCGCTAAACGCGGCGACCGACATTATTCGATATTGGATTCGATGAACCACAGGAATTTATCCAGATCGCGGGATGCCGCGGTAAAGATATCTGCAGTGTCTTCATCTTCTACTTCAGAGATTGCCTTGCGGGTATCATTTGCAACGACGGCATAACGTTCTGCCAGCGCTTTAAGATGATCCTGCACGCTGTGGATATTGAGCGGGTAACTTTTCAGCGGTGTTCTGTCGTTAACAATCTGGGTGGTGCCCAGTGCCACGCCACCTAACTGCACAACACGTTCTGCAATCGTATCCTGATGGTCGGTAATCGCGGTACGGAAACCGTCGAGCATCTCATGCACACCGATAAAGTTTGCGCCGCGCATATTCCAGTGCGCCTGCTTGGTGATCAGGGACAAATCAATGAATTCCGTAACTATGCGATTAAGCACCTCGATGGTGGCTTTTTTCTCGTCGTCGGCCACGTTGTTGCGGGTGTAAATCAGATCAGGAGATTTTGCTTTAACCAGTTTAGCGGTACTCATCATTAATATCCTCTTAATTGTGGTTGTCCTAATTAAGTACGAGATTAAGTATAGCAGCGGTTTTTAACTCTGCCGGAAAGTTACTGCCTATTAGTTGTATAGAGCAGGCCTTTCACGTCCAGGCGGTTGGATATTAAACGAATTCAGACAAATAAAATGCGAGTGATAAATATTCTCACTCAAGGTTGTTTTTATAAGGTGCTAATTTATAGGGCTTTTAAGGGTGTTATTAAACCCCAGTCAACTCGCGCGTTATTTTTAATGAATAACCCTTGCAGGATATTTCTGCCCGTTGAATCAACACGATGGTCCGCTTTTAATAACCGTCGTATTACACGATGATTAAAATCCTTACCCCACTGTAGGGGCAAGAATTATCTGAATTTTTATTCGCGGATCTCACTGACGGGATCTATTTTCTGCTTTGAAGAACGCATGGTTAGCGTTGAACCCGCAGAGGCCAGAATGATCGCCAGCAGGCCCAGCCACTGAACGAAATTGAGGATTTCGCCGAGGAACAGCATGCCTGACAGCGCAGCCATCGCCGGCTCCAGACTCATCAAGGTGCCAAAGGTTTTAGCAGGTAAGCGCGTTAACGCCATCATCTCCAGCGAGTAGGGCAGTGCGCTGGACAACACCGCAATCAATAACGCGACCGGGATTAGCGACAGGCTCCACAGCCCGGCGCTGGCAAACGCCAGGCCAACCGGCACATAGATCACCGAAGCGATCAGCGATCCCATCGCCACGGTCGCCGGACCATGTTCAGACCCTGCGCGCTTACCGGCCAGGATATACACGGCCCAGAAGGCGCCGGCCACCACCGCCAGTAATGCCCCTTTCGGATCGACGCTTGAAATGTCCTGACCAATCGGCAGCAGGAAATACAACCCAAGTAACGCCAGCAACACCCAGACGAAATCCAGCGGTTTTCTTGAGCCGGCCAGCGCTAACGCCAGCGGACCGGTAAACTCCAGCGCCACCGCAATGCCCAACGGCACGGTGCGCAGCGCTAAATAGAAGGTGTAGTTCATGCCGCCCAGCGCCAGGCCATACAGGAACAGCGGTAAAAACTGCTGCCGACTGAAGCGTAAACGCCAGGGTTTGAAGATAATGCAGAGGATGACGGTGCCCAGCCCCAGTCGCAAGGCGGTAATGCCGGGCGCGCCAACCACAGGGAAAAGGGTTTTCGCCAGCGCCGCGCCGCCCTGAATAGAGGTCATGGCAATCAGCAGAACAACAACAGGGAGCCAGAGTGGAGATTTATCAGCAGAAGACATCCGTGAACCAACCTTATTCGTCCATCATTTTGGGAAAAAGTTCCGTTGAGTGTACTGGAAGGGGGCTAAAAACGGATCTAAAGGCGGATAAAAAAGTCCAGAAACTGTCAAAAACAGGGCCGTTTCAGTAAAGAAACGTCAGATTTTAGTAAGAATAATCTGAGTGCACATTTTTTTACATTATGATGACAAGGTGAAGGGAACTCGATAATCATAAGAGAAAAGAATGACATACGAACCATCATTAACGTCCTGTTACACCAAACATTGTGTTGGACAACAAAATCTAGGCAGAGTTTCTGGCTAAGTTTTGTTATATTTTCAGCGTTGTCAGGAGAATAAGTATTTTCACATTTGAGGTGGTTATGAAAAAAATTGCATGTCTTTCCGCACTGGCTTGTGTACTGGCCGTTTCAGCTGGTTCAGCAATGGCACAAAGCACCGTTTCTGGCGGCTACGCTCAGAGCGACTACCAGGGCGTTGCTAACAAAGCAAACGGCTTCAACCTGAAATATCGTTACGAAAACGGCAGCGATCCACTGGGCTGGATCGGCTCTTTCACCTACACCGAAAAAGATAACACTGACGCTGGCATCTATAACAAAGGCCAGTACTACGGTATCACTGGTGGTCCTGCTTACCGTCTGAACGACTGGGCAAGCATCTATGGTGTTGTAGGTATCGGCTACGGTAAATTCCAGCAGAACTCTACTACCAGCCGTGACAAATCTGATTCAAGCGACGTAGGTTTCTCCTACGGTGCTGGCATGCAGTTCAACCCAGGCATTCAGGATGTTGCCCTGGACGTTGGTTACGAGCAGAGCCGCATCCGTAACGTTGACGTTGGCACCTGGATTGCTGGCGTAGGTTACAGCTTCTAAGTTGTCACCCTCAAGCCCAGCCTAGCTGGTGCTATAAAAAATCCGCCCTCAGTGGCGGATTTTTTTTGTCTGTCTGCAGTAACTGACGCTTTTAAGCGAATATTTGTGCTTCTATGAGCTTAGTTTACAATGTGGCACCCGCTGCCGTTATGCGCTACCTGGGTATCCGAGAATAAGAAGAGGAAGCTGAATGAGTCGTCGCGCCAAAAGTGCAGCGCCCGCGCCACTAAAAGATATCGAAGAGCATGTCGAAGGCTTCCGCCAGGTACGTGAAGCCCATCGTCGCGAGCTGATTGATGACTATGTTGAGCTGATTTCCGATTTAATCCGCCAGTATGGCGAAGCCCGTCAGGTGGATATGGCTGCCCGGCTGGGTGTGTCACAACCGACCGTGGCTAAGATGTTGAAAAGACTGGCCATTGGTGGGCTGGTTGAGCAAATTCCTTATCGTGGCGTGTTTCTGACGCCGGAAGGTGAGGCGTTAGCGGAAGAGAGCCGCAAACGGCACTATATTGTTGAAACCTTTTTACTGGCGTTAGGGATCAGTCCTGACACCGCACGCCGTGATGCGGAAGGGCTGGAGCATCATGTCAGTGATGAAACCCTGGCTATTTTCCAGAAGTTTTACGAAAGCCGTCAATAACCCGATCCCTTCTCAGTGAGTCCTTATGGCAACGCTGCTCAGACCTTTTTTGCAAGACCGCTTTTTGCATTTGTTAGTTCTGTTGGGCCTGATACTGGCCTTTTTTGCTCCATTCTCACTGCAGCAGCTTCCCCGGGCGGTTGACTGGCCGACCATCATCACCCTGTGTGGCCTGCTGATGCTCACCAAAGGCATCGAAGCGAGTGGTTACTTCGATGTGCTGGGTCGCAGGCTGGTCAAACGCTTCCATCGCCAACGCACGTTGGCATTGTTCCTGATTGCCGCAGCCGCCTTGCTGTCGACCTTTCTGACCAACGATGTCGCCCTGTTTATTCTGGTGCCATTGACGCTGTCGCTGCGTCGCTACTCTACGTTACCCATCGCCAGGCTGATCATCTTCGAAGCGCTGGCCGTTAATGCCGGCTCGTTATTAACCCCCATCGGCAATCCGCAGAACATTCTGATGTGGCGCCACGGTGAGGCCGGATTCGCCGGTTTTGTCTGGCAGATGCTGCCGCTGGCGGCCGTGATGGTCGCCAGCCTGCTGCTGTTAACCGCACTCTGTTTTTCCGCCAGGAAAATTGAGCTGTCAGGTGAGCAGGACAGTCCGCAGTGGCAGCGCCCGTTGATGATCGCCAGTGTGATCCTGTATGGGCTGTTTATCGTCGCGCTGGAGTTGGATCAGGCGATCTGGGGTCTGGCGTTGGTATTTGCGGTGTTTATGCTGATGGCGCGGCGGATTCTACTGAATATCGACTGGAGTCTGCTGGCGGTCTTTATCGCGATGTTTATTGATGTGTTTTTACTGACGCGATTGCCCGCGCTGCAAAGCTCACTGCACCACATTACCCAGTTGTCCGCAGGAGGTCAGTATCTTCTGGCCATCGGATTGTCTCAGGCGATCAGTAATGTCCCGGCGACGATCCTGTTGCTGAGCAGCCTGCCTGCCACCACGCTGATGGCCTGGGCCGTCAACATCGGTGGCTTTGGGCTGTTACCCGGCTCGCTGGCGAATCTGATTGCCCTGCGCATGGCAAAAGACCGCAGCATCTGGTGGCATTTCCATCTCTATTCGGTGCCGATGCTGGCCTGGGCGATGGCGGTAGGCTGGGGACTGCTTTTGATATTAAATGCGGTCTGATGTGAGGAAAGTCTGAGTTCACACCGGCCGGTCGGCCATTAAATGCGTCAGGTTGCCTACTAGGGCTGTCTGGCGCTCTTTCCTGCCCTGATTTTCATCCTGTATAGTGTCGTAAAGCTGTGTTTGATTTTGTCAGTTTTCCTTCTATTGTTAAGACAGCTTGAGTGACTTCAGGCCCGGTATGGGCTTCGCTAACTGATGAGAATTATGGCTAATCAATCGAATAATGGGTCAGATGACGACCAGCGTCAGCAGGATGACAACCAGCAGCAGGACAACAACCCGCAACAGGACAATAACGAGCCGCCCGAACGTAAACGCCCCGGCAAAAAACCGCTGATTATTCTGGCGGTGGTGGTGGTGATAGCGATCGTTGTGGCGCTGTTCTTCTGGTTCACCACGCGCAATATTGAAACCACAGACGATGCCTTTACGGAATCGGATGCGATCACCATCGCGCCTAAGGCGTCCGGGTATGTCACCGAGCTGCGGGTCAGAGATAACCAGCGGGTGAAAAAAGGCGATTTGCTGGTGGTAATCGATCCGCGTGACAACAAAGCGCAACGCGATCAGGCACAGGCTCAACTTGGGCTGGCTGTCGCACAGCTTCACCAGGCGCAGGCTTCACTGGAGCTTTCGAAGGTGCAGTATCCGGCGCAGAAAGATCAGGCCGTGGCCCAGCAGGCGAAAGCGCAGGCCAATTACATGAACGCGCAGGAAGATTACCGGCGTCAGCGCGGTGTCGATCCCCGTGCCACCTCGCAGCGTAATATCGATGCCGCCAATTCGCAGTTAAGAAGTGCGGCGGCTGAACTCGAAAGCGCCAAAGCGCAGGTCGAAGTCGCTTCGCAGATTAAACTGCAGATCCGTCAACAGGAAACCAATGTTGAGGCGCGTCAGCAGCAGGTCGAGCAGGCCCAGGCCCAGCTGAATACCGCCAATCTCAATCTCTCCTATACCGAAGTGCGTGCGCCTTATGATGGCTTCGTCACCAAACGTAATGTGCAGGTGGGGACGCTGGTTCAGGCGGGCACCGCACTGTTCTCGCTGGTGTCACCGGACGTGTGGATCACCGCTAACTTCAAAGAGTCGCAGCTGGAACGCATGAAGCCGGGCGACAAAGTCGATATCACCGTGGATGCCTGGCCGGATATGAAGCTGGAAGGGCACGTCGACAGCATCCAGATGGGATCGGGCTCGCGCTTCTCTACCTTCCCATCGGAGAATGCCACCGGCAACTACGTGAAGATTGTGCAGCGCGTGCCGGTCAAAATCGTGATTGATAAAGGTCTGGATCCGAACAAGCCGCTGCCGCTGGGCCTGTCGGTTGAACCGAAGGTGACGGTGGAATGAGTCACAGCGAAAGCTGGAAGCCGGCCAGCAATCCCTGGCTGGTCGCCATGACGGTGACGCTGGCGGTGTTTATGGAAATCCTCGACACCACCATCGTCAACGTGGCGCTGCCGCACGTGGCCGGATCGCTCTCTTCCAGTTACGATGAATCCACCTGGGTTCTGACCTCTTACCTGGTGGCCAACGGCATCGTGTTGCCGATTTCGGCCTTCCTCAGCCGCATGTTTGGCCGCAAGCAGTTCTTCCTGATCTGCATCGTGATGTTCACCATCTGCTCCTTCCTGTGCGGCATTGCCACCGAACTGTGGCAAATCATCCTGTTCAGGGTGTTGCAGGGCTTTTTTGGCGGTGGTTTGCAGCCGGTACAGCAATCGGTGCTGTTGGATTACTTCAAACCGGAAGATCGCGGCAAAGCGTTTGGCCTCTCGTCGATTGCGATCATCGTGGCTCCGGTGTTGGGTCCGACGCTCGGCGGCTGGATCACCGATAACTACAGCTGGCGCTGGGTATTCTTTATCAACATCCCGGTGGGGATTTTCAGCGTGATGGCAATCTATCAGCTGCTGGAAGATCCGCCGTGGGAACGCAAATGGGCGAAAGGTAAGCTCAGTATCGATTACATCGGTATCGGGCTGATTACGCTGGGCCTCGGCTGTTTGCAGGTGATGCTCGATCGCGGGGAAGACGATGACTGGTTCAGCTCGAACTTTATCATTACCTTTGCCGTGCTGACCGCCATCGGGCTGGTCGGTGCCGTTTACTGGCTGCTGTATGCCAAAAAACCGGTGGTGGATCTGCATGTCCTGAAGGACAAGAACTTTGCCGTTGCCAGCCTGCTGATGGCCGGGATGGCGGCCATTCTGTACGGCAGCTCGGTGGTGATACCGCAGCTGGCGCAGCAGGATTTAGGCTACACCGCCACCTGGTCGGGGTTAGTGTTATCGCCCGGCGCGGTGCTGATCGTGCTGTCGATCCCGCTAGTGTTGAAGCTGATGCCGATTATTCAAACCCGGTGGATCATTGCCTTTGGCTTTACCTGCCTGTTTGTCTCCTTTGTCTATTCGGCAACGCTGACGCCCAACGTCGATTTCACCACGCTGGTGCTGATGCGCAGTGCGCAGACGATTGGGCTGGGATTCCTGTTTGTGCCGCTGACCACCATCGCCTTTGTCACGATCCCGCAACGGCTTAACGCGGACGCCTCCGCGTTGTTTACCATGTGTCGAAACGTCGCGGGCTCTATCGGCATTTCGCTGTCAACGGCGATGATCACCGAACGCGCGCAGGTGCGCAGCGCCAATATGGTGCATAACATGTCGCCGCTGAATGAGCCGTTCAATCTGACCGTCGAGCGCTGGGCGCAGGGCGTCCGGGATTTCACCACGGCGGTGGGCGATCCGGTCACCATTGCCACCGGACAGTTGTATAAAGAGATGATTGCTCAGGCGCGTATTCTGGCCTATGTCGACGTCTTTATGGGCCTCAGCCTTGTCGCCCTGATCCTTATTCCATTTTGTTTACTACTTTCGCCGATTAAGAGCGAGGGCAGTGCTGGAGCACACTGACATGAACGTTTATCTTCCTTTTTTGCGTTCGCGGCTTAGCGCGGTGGTGGCCACGCTGGCCCTGTCTGCCTGCTCGGTCGGGCCTGACTATCAGGCGCCGAAGCCGTCAACGCCTGCGGCCTTTAACAGCATCAAAAACGACAGCGGCTCCAATCCCCAGGCCAGCGCCACCAACGCCAACTGGTGGAAATCGTTTAACGATCCGCAACTTGACAGCCTGATCGACCGGGCCATTGCCGGCAATCTGAGCCTGCAGCAGGCGGTACTGCGTATTGCCGGTGCGCGTCAGCAGCTGAATCAGGCGCGCGGTGCGTGGTATCCCTCGGTCAATGCCAACGCCTCGGCGAAACGCGAACAGCTGGGCCTGAAGGGCGAGCTGGAGTCCAATGGCGTCTATGATCAGGCCGATAATGTTGATCCGCAGGTCAGCTCGGCGCTGAACGGCCTGACCAAGCCGGTGGCGCTCTACCAGGGCAGTTTTGATGCCTCCTGGGAGCTGGATCTGTGGGGCAAAGTCCGGCGTCAGGTCGAAATGGCCGATGCTCAGCAGCAGGAGTCGGTCGAAAGCCGCAACGATGCGCTGGTGTCGCTGGAAGCCGAAGTGGCGAGAACCTATTTGCAGCTGCGTGGCGCGCAGTCCGTCAGCCAGACCTTGCAAACGCAGATCGATGTTGCTCAGCAGACGTTTGAGCTGACGCAAAGCCAGCAGCGTAATGGCCTGGCGCCGCAAATGGACGTGGAAAATGCCCGCGCGCAGTTGAATTCGCTGCGAGCCCAGCTGCCGCAATACGAGTCGCAGGTCCATCAGGCCCTGAACGGTCTGGCGGTGCTGATCGGTAAGCCGCCGGGCGCCCTCGACGCAGAGCTGATCGCCAGTAAACCTTTACCGCCGCTGCCGAAAGTGGTGCCGGTCGGTTTGCCGTCGACGCTGGCCAGAAGGCGACCTGACGTGCGTCAGGCGGAAGCGAAGCTGCATGCCGCCACCGCCAATATCGGCGTCTCGGTGGCGCAGCTGTTCCCGGATTTGTCACTGACCGGGCAGTTTGGCATGCGTAACTCGGATATCAGCTATCTGGATAACTGGAGCAGCAATTTCTACAGCTTCGGGCCGTCGGTATCGATTCCGATTTTCCAGGGCGGCAGATTGATTTCCAGCGTCAAGCTGGCCCGAGCGGATCAGGCCAGTGCCGCGTTAGGTTACCGTCAGACGGTGCTGACGGCACTTCAGGACGTGGAGAATGCGCTGGTCAGCTACCGTACCGATCAGCAGCAGGTGGAAGGGCTGGATCAAACCGTCGAGGCAATGCAGAACGCCTTCGACCTGGCCAGCGACAGCTACAAACAGGGGCTTTCAACCTTTATTGACGCGTTGGATGCGCAGCGTCAGCTGGCACAGGCCAAGCAGCAGGCCGCCCAGGCCCGCGTGCAAAGCAGCCTGGATCTGGTTGCGTTGTATAAGGCGCTCGGCGGCGGCTGGGAGCTTTATCAGAACGTGAAGATGCCAGACTATTCGGTATTCGGCCCGGCGGAGAGCGCCGACAAGCCGATTAATTAACCTTCATGTCCGAACGCTGAATTTTACCGGCGTGTTCATGGCAAGCTGAAAGCCATTAAACTGAACTAAAGACAGTGGAAAGGGTGGCGGTGTATTCGCCGCCCCTTTTTTTTGGCATAATGCGCGCTGGTTCACATACTCACATCGCAAACGAAAGGCAATCCTGTGCTAGTTTCCAGCAACGTCACCATGCAGTTTGGCAGTAAGCCGCTGTTCGAAAACATCTCTGTCAAATTTGGCGGCGGCAACCGCTATGGCCTGATCGGTGCCAACGGTAGCGGCAAGTCCACCTTTATGAAAATCCTCGGTGGGGATTTGGTTCCTTCTGCCGGCAACGTATCGCTCGATCCTAACGAACGCATCGGTAAGCTGCGCCAGGATCAGTTCGCCTTCGAAGAGTTTTCCGTGCTGGATACGGTGATCATGGGCCACGGCGAGCTGTGGGCAGTGAAAGAAGAGCGCGACCGCATTTATGCGTTGCCAGAGATGACCGAAGAAGACGGTTATAAAGTGGCCGATCTGGAAGTCAAATATGGCGAAATGGACGGTTATACCGCAGAAGCCCGCGCTGGCGAACTGCTGTTAGGCGTGGGGATTCCGCTGGAGCAGCATTACGGCCCAATGAGCGAAGTGGCTCCCGGCTGGAAGCTGCGTGTATTGCTGGCGCAGGCCCTGTTCTCCAACCCGGAAATTCTGCTGCTCGACGAACCGACGAACAACCTGGACATCGATACCATTCGCTGGCTGGAGCAGGTGCTGAACGAACGTAACAGCACCATGATCATCATTTCGCACGACCGTCACTTCCTGAACATGGTCTGTACCCATATGGCCGATCTGGATTACGGCGAGCTGCGCGTTTATCCGGGCAACTATGATGAATACATGACCGCGGCAACGCAGTCACGTGAGCGTCTGCTGTCTGAGAACGCCAAGAAGAAAGCGCAGATCAACGAACTGCAGTCTTTCGTCAGCCGCTTCAGCGCCAACGCCTCGAAGTCCCGTCAGGCGACCTCCCGTGCCAAGCAGATCGACAAGATCAAACTGGATGAAGTTAAAGCCTCCAGCCGTCAGAACCCGTTCATTCGTTTTGATCAGGACAAGAAGCTGTTCCGTAATGCGTTGCAGCTTGAGTCACTGACCAAGGGATTCGATCAGGGTCCGCTGTTCAAGAACGTTAACCTGCTGCTGGAAGTCGGCGAGAAGCTGGCCATTCTGGGCCCGAACGGTATCGGTAAAACCACGCTGCTGAAAACGCTGGTCGGTGAATTGCAGCCGGATAACGGTGAAGTGAAATGGTCTGAGAACGCCCGTATCGGCTATTACGCGCAGGATCATGCTCACGACTTCGCCAACGATCTGAACGTGTTCGACTGGATGAGCCAGTGGAAGCAGGAAAGCGATGACGAGCAGGCTGTGCGTGGCATCCTCGGTCGTCTGCTGTTCAGCCAGGACGACATTAAAAAGCCCGCTAAAGTGCTGTCCGGTGGTGAGAAAGGCCGCATGCTGTTTGGTAAGCTGATGATGGAAAAACCAAACGTGCTGATCATGGATGAACCGACCAACCACCTGGATATGGAATCCATCGAAGCGATCAACATGGCGCTGGAGATGTATGAAGGCACGCTGGTGTTCGTTTCCCATGACCGTGAATTCGTCAGCTCGCTGGCAACCCGCGTGATCGAAATGACGCCGGGCAAATTCAACGACTTCACCGGTAACTACGAAGACTATCTGCGCAGTCAGGGCATCAACTGATTTTGACTCAGAACTGACAGAACGCAATAAGGGGACCTTCGGGTCCCTTTTTTATTGGGTTGCGCGCAGTTATCCCATCTCAACCCGGTTTTTACCGGACATTTTCGCCTGGTACAGCGCCTTATCGGCCTGACCAATCAACGCATGGCGTGAGTTTTCCGGCAGGCCACCCTTCATTACGTGGACGCCAATGCTGATGGTGACTATTTTAGCCGCGTGCTGGCTATTCTGATGGGGGATGGCCATGGCCGCCACCGATTCAAGGGCTGAGCGGGCAAAGCGCAGAGCGCCTTCACCCTCGCAGTCTGGCAGGATCACCGCAAACTCTTCGCCGCCGTAACGGGCGATCATATCGTCCGACCGGTGTGACACCTGCAGTAGCGCATCACCGACGCGTTTCAGGCAGTCATCGCCGGACAGGTGCCCATAGGTGTCGTTGAAGTTCTTAAAGGAGTCGACATCAATCATCAGCAGCGCCAGCGGTTTTCGCAGCTTATTGGCGAGTTCCATCGCCCGATCCAGATAGAGGTCAAACTGTCTGCGATTCGCTAACCCGGTCAGGCTGTCTACCAGTGCCAGCGTTTGCAGCGTGCGGTTCATGCTGGTGAGTTGTTCACGCACCTGAGCCAGTTCGGCCTGATCGCGGATATTCTGGCTAAGATTGCGCAGCAGGAAATAGCCCAGCACAAAAATCGCCAGCAGCAGCAGACAGCAGAGGATCAGATAGATCAGCAGGTCGGTAAACCAGGCATGAACCAGCTGCTTACGATCGTAACCGACGGTCACCACCAGCGGATAACGCTTCAGGCTGGCATAGCCAAACACCCGTTCCACGCCGTCTAATGCCGACTTATAGGTTGCGGTCCCATTCGGCGAGGTTTTAAGCAGATCGGTAAATAACGGGCTATTGGCAATATTGCGGTTGATGGTGCTGTCAGGGAAGGGACGGGCGTAAAGGATAGTGCCGTTATTGACGATCAGCGCAATTAAACCTCGCTCGCCAAGATTGTAATAGCCAAATATCTGCCGGAAATAGTCGATGCGCAGGGTCGCCAACAGCACGCCACGGAAGGAGCCATCGCTATTATTCAGCCGCATGGAAACCGGAATAATCAATGCGCCGGTAGTGCGGCTACGGATCACCTCACTGATATGCACGCCGGGATCGCTATGCTGCTGATGATAGCGAAAGTATTCACGATCCTGATTGTTGCTGTGCTGCTTTAGCGCGCCTTCTGACGTCACCACCCAGTTGCCCTGACTGTCATACACAAACAGCCCGTGCAGCTGTGGCAGTGACGCCTTGCGATCGGTAATCAGCGAACGCAGGTATTCCTGCCGCTCTTTATCCAGACCCACCAGGGTAATGCGATCGCGCAGATCCTGTAAGGTCAGTTCGACCTGCAAAAAGGAGTCTTCCGCCTGTCGGGAAACGGATTGCGACAGGTTGCGCGCATCGTTTTGCGTCTCGTCGACCATCCGTTCCCAGGTGTTGAACACCACCCAGGCCGTGACCATCACCACTGCACCACCAATCACCAGCAGAAAGACAATCAGCATCTTTCTCAGGTTGAGCAGGTTGACGTCTGGCTGTGGACGGGGCTCCGCGGTCATAAACAAAACGCTCCTTTAGTACCGGCATTAACTCGCCTAACTATAGTGGCTGCGGGTAAAGGGCGTTGTTTTAACTGTGGAAAAAGAGCAGAAGTGGGCGCTTAGTAGCAAAAACGCCCAACAAGCAGAGGAAAATATCAGTGACCGCAGACCTCACAGGCCGGATCTTTCGCCACCTTCATTTCGCGGAATTGCAGCGTCATCGCGTCATACATCAGCAGTTTTCCCGGCACCGGGTTGCCAAAGTCGCTCAGCACGCGAATCGCTTCCATCGCCTGCAGCGAGCCAATCACCCCGACCAACGGCGCCATCACGCCTGCTTCGACGCAGCTGAGCGTGGCATCGCCAAACAGGCGGCTGATGCAGCGATAGCAGGGTTCATCCTGCTGCCAGCGAAAGACGGCGATTTGCCCTTCCATACGGATGGCCGCGCCCGACACCAGCGGCGTTTTGCTGGCGTAACACAGCCGGTTTAGCTGTTCACGGGTGGCCACATTATCGGTACAGTCCAGCACCACATCCTGCTGGCCAATCAGCTCAGCCAGTTGCGCATCATCCAGCTGCTGGTTGATGGCGTCGAGGCGGATATGCGGGTTAATCTGGCTTAACTGCTGGCGGGCAGAATCGACTTTCGCCTGGCCAATCGCACTGTCGCGATGCAAAATTTGCCGCTGCAGATTGGAGAGCGAAACCGTGTCGAAATCGAGCAGCGTAAGCTGCCCTACGCCAGCGGAAGCGAGGTAGGGCGCGGCGGCACATCCCAGCCCGCCCAGTCCGACAATCAGCGCTTTAGCGGCTTTCAGCTTCTCCTGGCCGTCAAAGTCAAAGCCGCGCAGCACAATCTGGCGATTGTAGCGCAGGCTCTCTTCGTCGCTGAGTTCAGGCAGCATGTCAGCCCTCCAGCAGGCTGTTAAACGGCTCGATCTCGACCCATTCACCTGCTTCAACGTTGCCACGATCACGCTCCAGCACGACAAAGCAGTTGGCCTGGCTGAATGAACTGAACACATGGGAACCCTGCGGGCCGGTGGAGTGCACCTCCAGTTCGCCGTCTTCGTTGCGCTGCACGAATCCGCGCTGGAAGTCGAGGCGGCCAGGGGATTTTTTCAGCGCGGTTGCCGTTTTCACCGTCTGGCGAGGCGGCAGCGCCGGTCCCTGTTGCCCGGTCAGTTTTGCCAGCAGTGGCTGAACGAGCTGATAGAAGGTGAGGACGGCGGAAACCGGATTGCCCGGCAGACCGCAGAACCAGCTGTTGGTCAGACGGCCAAAGGCAAACGGTTTGCCCGGCTTAATCGCCAGCTTCCAGAAGCTGATTTCGCCTAACTCTTCCAGCATGCTTTTGGTGTAATCCGCTTCGCCCACCGAGACGCCACCGCTGCTGATCACTACATCGGCCTGACTGTCGGCCTGGCGGAAAGCCTCACGCAGCGCCTGCCGATCGTCACGGATGATCCCGAGGTCAATCACTTCGCAACCCAGCTTGTCCAGCATCAACCGCACGGCAAAGCGATTGGTGTCATAAATCTGTCCTTCCGCCAGCGGCTGGCCGACAGGTTGCAGCTCATCGCCGGTGGAGAACACCGCGACCCGCAGCTTGCGCAGCACCTTCACGTCTGCCACACCGAGAGACGCCAGCAGCGGCAGTTCGGCGGCACCTAAGCGGATACCCTGTTCCAGCACCGTTGCGCCTTGCAGGATGTCATCGCCCGCCAGGCGGATATTTTGCCCTTCGGTGACGTCGGCCAGAATGCGGATCGCATCGCCATCCTCGCCGGTCTGTTCCTGCATCACTACGGCTTCAGTGCCGGGTGGCACCGGCGCGCCGGTCATAATGCGCAGGCAGGTGCCCGCGGGCCATTCACCTTTGAACGGGGCGCCGGCAAAGGCTTTACCGGCAATTTTCAGCGGCTGTCTGGCAAGGTCTGCCATTCTTAAGGCGTACCCATCCATCGCCGAGTTCGCAAACGGCGGCACGTCAATCGGCGAGGTCACCGCACAGGCGGTGATGCGTCCGACGGCCGCGGACAGCGGCAGGGTTTCCGTCTCTGTCAGCGGGGTAATCGCCGCCAGCATTTTCGCCAGCGCATCGTCCAGCGAGATCAATCCCGCAGTAAAGGCTTCCATAATGTCTCCAGCGTGCCCGAAGCGTCGGGCCGTCATCCAGTCAGTTGCCATTATTATGGCGTGAATTCGCGGTCTGGTCACGCCTGCACCGAAGGCGGTTATGACATAGAACCTTTCGTTATTATCAGCCAGCGAACATTCTGCTTTACATCACTTTACAGCCTGCCTATAGTCGAAAACGACGCAGACCTTAACAATTTCATTCTAACTCAGTGTTTTTCATGCTGATTTAGCACCCAGGGTAATCGGATTATGGCCAGAGCAGTCATCGCGATCCACGGCGGTGCGGGCGCAATTGCCCGCGCCAGCATGAGCGCAGAGAAAGAACAGCACTATATTCAGGCCCTGTCGGGGATTGTTGCCAGCGGACAGGCGGTGCTGGCGGCGGGTGGCAGCGCGCTAGATGCCGTAACCGAAGCGGTGCGCTTGCTGGAAGAGTGCCCGCTGTTTAACGCCGGTAAGGGCGCCGTCTTCACCCATCAGGGCACCCACGAGCTGGATGCCTGCGTGATGGATGGCCGCTCGCTGGACGCCGGTGCGGTTGCCGGGGTGAATACCTTGCGTAATCCGGTACTGGCCGCCCGTGCCGTGCTGGAAAACAGCCCGCACGTGATGTTTATCGGTGAAGGCGCAGAGAAATTTGCCGCTGAGCACGGGCTGGAACAGGTTCCGCCTGACTTCTTCTCCACGCCTGAGCGCTGGGAACAGCTTCAGCGCGCGCTGCATTCCGATCATGCCGTGCTCGATCATGATGGCGCGGCGCACACCTCTGACGATCCTCTCGATCCGGATCGCAAGTTCGGCACGGTGGGCGCGGTGGCGCTGGATTTATCCGGTAATCTTGCCGCGGCCACCTCGACCGGCGGCATGACCAACAAACAGGCCGGACGCGTGGGCGACTCGCCGATTGTTGGCGCGGGTTGCTATGCCAACAACGCTAACGTTGCGGTCTCCTGTACCGGCACCGGCGAAGTCTTTATGCGCACGCTGGCGGCTTACGATATCGCCGCGCTGATGGAGTACGGCGGCTTGTCGTTAAAAGAAGCCAGCGATCGCGTGGTGATGGAAAAAATCCGGGTGCTGGGTGGCAGCGGCGGCGTGATCGCCGTCGACCGCGAGGGCAATGTCGCCCTGCCATTCAACAGTGAAGGCATGTATCGCGGCTACGGCTATGTGGGTGATGCGCCTAATGTCGGTATTTACCGCGAAGAATAAGGAAGCAGGATGCCGGTGATCACGGACCTGCCTGCCGGGCAGGTATTATCAGTCAGAAACCTCAGCGTCAGCTTCCGTCAGGAAGAGGGCGTGGTGCAGGCGGTGAAAAACCTGTCGCTGGATGTGCAGCGCGGTGAGACGCTGGCGATTGTTGGCGAATCAGGTTCCGGGAAATCGGTCACCTCGCTGGCCTTAATGCGGCTGGTGGAGCAGGGCGGTGGCAGCATCGACAGCGGCGAAATGTGGCTGCGCAGACGCAACGATCGCATCGTCGATCTGGCCAGCGCGCGCCAATCCCAGCTGCGCACCATTCGCGGTGCGGATATGGCGATGATTTTCCAGGAGCCGATGACCTCGCTAAACCCGGTGTTCCCGGTGGGCGAGCAAATTGCCGAGTCGATTCGCCTGCATCAGGGGAAAAGCCACCGCGAGGCGCTGCAGGAAGCCGAGAGAATGCTGGATCTGGTGCGCATCCCGGAAGCGAAAAACGTCCTCACCCGCTTTCCTCATCAACTCTCCGGCGGGATGCGGCAGCGGGTGATGATCGCGATGGCGCTCTCCTGTCGTCCGGCGTTGCTGATTGCCGATGAGCCGACCACCGCGCTGGATGTGACCATTCAGGCGCAGATATTACAGCTGATCCGCGTGCTGCAGAAAGAGATGCAGATGGGGGTGATTTTTATCACTCACGACATGGGCGTGGTGGCCGAAATGGCCGATCGCGTGCAGGTGATGTACCGCGGCGATGTGGTGGAAACCGGCACCGTGGACGAGATTTTCAGCTCGCCACAGCAGCCCTACACCAAGGCGTTGCTGGCCGCCGTGCCGAAACTCGGCTCCATGACTGGCCAGGCGTATCCGGCCAAATTCCCACTGATTTCACTGGAGAGCCGCGACGAAATCGTGGTGCCTCAGGATACCGTTTCACCCGACGCGGAGCCGGTGTTGCAGGTTCGCGACCTGGTGACGCGCTTCGATGTCCGTGGCGGCATTTTTAATCGCGTCATCCGCCGGGTTCATGCGGTGGAGAAGGTCAGTTTCGACCTGCGGCCCGGTGAAACACTGGCGCTGGTGGGCGAGTCCGGCTGTGGGAAATCCACCACCGGTCGCTCATTGTTGCGGCTGGTGGAAAGCCAGGGCGGCACCATTACCTTTGATGGCCAGCGCATCGACACCCTCTCCGGTTCGGCGCTTTCACATCTGCGGCGGGATATTCAGTTTATTTTTCAGGATCCCTACGCATCGCTCGATCCCCGGCTGACGGTCGGTTTTTCGATTATGGAACCGCTGCTGGTGCACAAGCTGGCAAAAGGGCAGGCGGCAGAAGATCGGGTGGCATGGCTGCTGGAGCGCGTCGGTCTGTTACCTGAACATGCGCGGCGTTATCCGCATGAGTTCTCCGGCGGCCAGCGTCAGCGAATTTGCATCGCCCGCGCGCTGGCGCTGAATCCTAAAGTGGTGATTGCCGATGAGTCGGTCTCCGCGCTGGACGTGTCGATTCAGGCGCAAATCGTCAACCTGATGCTGGATTTGCAGCGTGAATTCGGCATCGCGTTCCTGTTTATTTCCCACGATATGGCGGTCGTCGAGCGCATCAGCCATCGCGTGGCGGTAATGTACCTCGGGCAGATTGTTGAAATTGGCCCACGTCAGTCCGTATTTGAAAATCCCCAGCATCCCTACACGCGCAAGCTGATGTCAGCGGTGCCGGTGGCCGATCCCCGACATCGCCGTCGTGAACGAGCGCTGCTGGTGGACGAAATTCCCAGCCCGATCCGTGCCCTTGGGGACGAACCGGTGGTGGCACCGCTGATTGAGGTGAGTGCCGGACACTATGTTGCCCGTCATGCGATTGGCGGTGCCTGATATTGCTGCACAACAACAACAAGGACTTCAGGAGATGAACGCACAATGATGATTCATAGCAAACGTAAGTTACTGTTAACCGCAGGTTTATTGAGCAGCTTTGCCGCTGTGCCTGCCTGGGCGGCGAAAGATGCGGTGATCGCGGTGGGTTCCAACTTCACGACACTGGATCCCTACGACGCAAACGATACCTTGTCGCAGGCGGTGGCCAAATCCTTCTATCAGGGCCTGTTTGGCTTTGATAAGGACATGAAGCTGGTCAACGTGCTGGCTGAAAGCTCCGATGCCAGCAAAGATGGCCTGACCTACACCATCAAACTGCGTAGCGGCATCAAATTCCAGGATGGCAGCGACTTCAATGCCGAAGCGGTGAAGGTCAACCTCGATCGCGCCAGCAATCCTGATAATCACCTGAAGCGCTACAACCTGTTTAAATCCATTGCGACCACCGAGGTTATCGATCCGCTGACGGTGAAAATCACCCTGAAGCAGCCGTTCTCGGCCTTTATCAACACGCTGGCCAGTCCGGCTGCCGCGATGATTTCGCCAACGGCGCTGAAGAAATACGGTAAGGAGATCGGCTTCCACCCGGTCGGTACCGGCCCGTATGAGCTGGATACCTGGAACCAGACCGATTTCGTGAAGGTGAAGAAATTTGCCGGCTACTGGAAGAAAGGCTATCCGAAGCTGGATACCATCACCTGGCGTCCGGTGGTGGACAACAACACCCGTGCGGCGATGCTGCAAACCGGTGAAGCCAACTTTGCCTTCCCAATCCCTTATGAGCAGGCAAAACTGCTGGAGAAAAACAGCAAGCTGGATCTGGTGACCTCGCCATCCATCATGCAGCGTTACATCAGCTTTAACGTCACCCAAAAGCCGTTCGATAATCCGAAGGTGCGTGAGGCGATCAACTACGCCATCAACCGTCAGGCGCTGGTGAAAGTGGCGTTTGCCGGTTATGCCACGCCAGCAACGGGTATCGTGCCGCCAGCGATCCAGTTCGCCCAGACCTATCCGGCCCCGGAATATAACCCGGCTAAGGCGCGTGAGCTGCTGAAGGAAGCGGGCTTCCCGAACGGCTTCACCACCACCTTATGGTCATCCCACAACCACAGCACCGCGCAGAAAGTGCTGCAGTTCACTCAGCAGCAGCTGGCTCAGGTGGGCATTAAAGCCACCCTGACTGCGATGGATGCGGGACAGCGTGCGGCAGAAGTGGAAGACAAAGGGCAGAAAGAGAGCGGTGTGCGGATGTTCTACACCGGCTGGTCGGCGTCCACCGGTGAGGCTAACTGGGCACTGACGCCGCTGTTTGCCACCCAGTCCTGGCCGCCAACCATCTTCAACACCGCGTTTTACAGTAATGCCAAGGTTGACAGCGACCTGGCCGATGCACTGAAAACCACCGACGGCGAGAAGAAAGCCGCGCTGTACAAAGATGCTCAGGACATTATCTGGAAAGAGCAGCCCTGGGTACCGCTGGTGGTGGAGAAACTGGTTTCAGCCAACACCAAAAACCTGACGGGCTTCTACGTGATGCCGGACACCTCGTTCAGCTTTGACGACGCCGATCTGAAGTAAACCCCGCTCACGGTGACCGCGCCTCCCGATATGGGAGGCGTGGTTGTCTTAAGCGCAGGATGACGCATGCTCAATTATTTTATCAGACGCTTACTGGGACTGATCCCCACACTGCTGATTGTGGCGGTATTGGTGTTCCTGTTTGTACATATGCTGCCGGGCGATCCCGCCAGGCTGATTGCCGGTCCAGAAGCCGATGCAACGGTAGTGGCACTGGTTCGTCAGCAGTTAGGCCTCGATCAGCCAATGATCCAGCAGTTCTGGCACTTTATCAGCAATGCAGTGCAGGGCGATTTTGGTCAGTCGATGGTATCAAAGCGGCCGGTTTCGGCGGAAATTGCCGCGCGATTTTTACCCACTTTGTGGCTGACGTTAAGCAGCATGGTGTGGTCAGTGATTTTTGGCATGGGCATCGGCATTACCTCCGCTGTCTGGCGCAACCGCTGGCCAGACCGGCTTGGCATGACGCTGGCCGTTTCCGGGATTTCGTTCCCGGCATTTGCGCTGGGGATGCTGCTGATGCAGGTGTTCTCGGTTGAATTAGGCTGGCTGCCCACGGTGGGGGCGGACGGCTGGAAGCACTATATTTTACCGTCCATCACCCTGGGCGCCGCGGTTGCGGCAGTGATGGCGCGCTTTACCCGCGCCTCGTTTGTTGAGGTGATGCAGGAAGATTATATGCGCACCGCGCGGGCCAAAGGCGTGCGTGAGACGCTGGTGGTGGTCAAGCACGGCCTGCGCAATGCGATGATCCCGGTGGTCACCATGATGGGCCTGCAGTTTGGCTTCCTGCTTGGCGGCTCAATTGTGGTGGAAGTAGTATTCAACTGGCCGGGACTGGGGCGTCTGCTGGTGGATTCGGTCGAGATGCGTGATTACCCGGTGGTGCAGGCCGAGGTGCTGCTGTTCTCGCTGGAATTTATTCTCATTAACCTGGTTGTGGACATGCTTTACGCCGCCATCAACCCCGCGATTCGTTACAAATAAGGACCGGCGATGAAAAACTGGCGACGTAGCGCGGCGCTGTCCGCGATGCCAACGATTAACCAACATCGCGTGCGGACACCCTGGCGGGAATTCTGGCGGCGATTTAAAAAGCAGCCGGTGGCGATGGTGGCCGGGGTGTTTGTGCTGCTGCTGATTGTGGTGGCGGTGATTGCGCCGTGGATTGTGCCATTCGATGCAGAGAACTATTTTGACTACGATCGGCTGACCGAAGGCCCGTCGATGATGCACTGGTTTGGTGTGGATTCGCTCGGTCGCGATATCTTCAGCCGGGTGCTGACCGGCACGCGCTTGTCGCTAATTTCCGGCTTCTTCTCGGTGGCGATCGGCGCGGCAATTGGCACCTTGCTGGGGCTGCTGGCCGGCTACTATGAAGGCTGGTGGGATCGGATCATTATGCGCGTCAGCGATGTGCTGTTCGCCTTTCCGGGGATCCTGCTGGCGCTGGCCGTGGTGGCGATTTTAGGCACGGGGATGTCCAACGTGATTGTGGCGGTGGCGATCTTCAGTATCCCGGCCTTTGCCCGTCTGGTGCGCGGCAACACGCTGGTGCTGAAGCATATGACGTTTATCGAGTCGGCCCGCAGTATTGGTGCCTCCGATTTCACCATCATCATGCGGCATATTCTGCCGGGAACGATTTCATCGATCGTGGTCTATTTCACCATGCGTATTGGCACCTCAATCATTACCGCAGCCAGCCTGTCGTTCCTTGGATTGGGCGCACAGCCGCCGACGCCGGAATGGGGGGCGATGCTCAATGAAGCCCGTGCCGATATGGTGATGGCCCCGCACGTGGCGATTTTCCCCAGCCTGGCGATCTTCCTGACGGTGCTGGCGTTCAATCTGCTGGGGGATGGCCTGCGCGATGCGCTGGATCCTAAACTGAAGACCTGATGTCGCTGAGTGCGTGCCCTGTCGGCGCGCGCTGCAGATTTCTGTGCCATGCTTGCTTCTTTCTTAGTGGGGTGGCAATGAAAGAATTCGACTATCAGCAGGATTTCAAAACAATCGACTTTCGTAAGCATCCCGAGTTGTATCAGGTGGGGCGCGGGGAACAGGGCGTGTTAATGGTTGAGCCCTATAAAAGTGAGATCCTACCGCACTGGCGGTTTAAGACACCGGATATTGCGCAGGTGTCAGCCACGGCGATCATGGCGCTTTTTGAGCAGTATCGGAAAAATGATGAGTTTGTCGGCATGGATATGGCCCGCAAATTTATTCAGATGGGCTACACCCGCGCCAGACGCTATGCCAACCATAAGGGCGGGAAGAAATACGATGAGAAGCGCGAGCTGTTGCCCTTCGAGCTGAACGAGGAAAAAGCGGCCTCAGCGGCGATTTTCAAAGGGTATTGGGACCAGATTCGCGCCGATAAAGACTATCTTCAGCGCAAAAAACAGCATCAAAAAGAGTTTGGCTAACGCGGAAAGTGAAAAGGGCCAGCACATTCCGGCCGGCCCTTTTGGCAGGTATTAAATCTTAGACGCCCACAGGTCGTATTCGTCGGCGTTATCCACCTTCACACGCACCACATCGCCTGGCTTCAGGGATTTCTCGCCGTTGAGATAGACGGCACCGTCAATCTCTGGTGCATCAGCCATACTGCGGCCAATCGCCCCTTCTTCATCCACTTCATCGATGATTACCAGAATTTCACGACCGACTTTTTCCTGCAAACGTTCGGCGGAGATCGCCTGCTGCAGCTGCATAAAGCGATCGTAACGTTCTTCCTTCACCGACTCCGGTACCGGATCCGGCAGCTGATTGGCGGTCGCGCCTTCAACCGGGCTGTATTTGAAGCAGCCGACGCGATCCAGACGCGCTTCCTTCAGGAAGTCGAGCAGCATCTGGAAGTCTTCTTCCGTTTCGCCAGGGAAACCGACGATAAAGGTCGAACGCAGCGTCAGGTCCGGGCAAATTTCGCGCCAGCGCTTAATGCGCTCCAGCGTACGTTCAACGGCACCCGGGCGCTTCATCAGCTTCAGGATGCGCGGGCTGGCGTGCTGCAGCGGGATATCCAGGTAAGGCAGCAGTTTCCCTTCCGCCATCAGTGGAATGACATCGTCCACGTGCGGGTACGGGTAAACGTAGTGCAGACGCACCCACACGCCCAGTTTAGCCAGCTGTTCGCACAGGCTGACCATGCTGGTTTTTACCGGCGATCCATTCCAGAAACCGGTACGGTGTTTCACGTCCACGCCGTAAGCCGAAGTATCCTGGGAGATCACCAGCAGCTCCTTCACGCCGGCTTCAGCCAGACGCTTGGCTTCATCCAGCACCGAGCCAATCGGACGGCTGTCCAGATCGCCACGCATGGAAGGGATGATGCAGAAAGTACAGCGGTGGTTACAGCCTTCTGAAATCTTCAGGTAAGCGTAATGGCGCGGCGTCAGCTTCACGCCCTGTTCCGGCACCAGGCTCAGGAACGGGTTATGCGCTGGCTTAGGCACATAGCGGTGGACGTGCGACAGCACCTGCTCATAGCTGTGCGGTCCGGTGATTTCCAGCACCTTTGGATGCACTTCACGGATCTGGTTCTCTTTCGCACCGAGGCAGCCGGTGACGATCACCTTACCGTTTTCATTCAGCGCTTCGCCGATCGCTTCCAGCGATTCTTGTACAGCGCTGTCGATGAATCCGCAGGTGTTGACGATGACGATTTCGGCATCGTCATAACGTGGAACCACTTCATAGCCTTCGGTGCGCAGCTCGGTGAGGATGCGTTCAGAGTCGACCAGATTTTTCGGACAGCCGAGAGAAACAAATCCGACACGCGGCGCCATAGTTGTATTTTGCGACATTACTCATTTCCTGTTTTGCACAGCAATTTTGCGCGGGATTCTACCCATCTCTACGTAGAATTTATACAGCAATATGAAGTGTAGGGGGATTCTTCTGACCGACGGGCATTCCCGGCCGGATTGAGGGAGATCAAAACAAGCGGGATTAGGGGCGGCATTTGTTTGATTTGCTGGGATTTTGACCGGTATAACAGTGGCTGCAAACAGTATTGTTGAGGCTGTTGGCGTTATCAATGGACAGTGACAAGTTATGGTAGACAGCATTGAACAGCGGGTTTATGAGCATGTGCGGCCCTATGCTGGCTCGTACCTGTTCAATCTTAAGAAGGTGAAATTATCGCCTGAGACTGACCTTGATACCGACCTGAGCATTGATGAGCTTGAAATTGAAGATTTGATGAATGAGTTTTTCGAAAAGTTTAATGTTCAGTGAGGAAAATTCAGGATTGAGACCTATTTCCCTGATATGCCTTTTACATGGAATGTCTTTAAAAAGAGTGCAACTTTTCCCGTCCCTGATTTCACTGTCGGGATGATGATTGAATCCGCAAAAGCCGGGAAATAGTTGTATGACTAGCCACAAGCAAGGAGCTCAAAATGGCCGTACCTGTACACTTATTTTTGACCGATGATGGCGGCGCTATAATCCGGGGTTCTTCCGAGGTGAAACACCGTGAAGGAAGTGTGGAACTGAGGAGTTTGCATCACAATATCACCCTCCCAACCGACTCTATGACAGGGAAGGTTACGGGGACTCGCCAACATTCACCTTTCCAGTTCACCAAGGAGCTTGATAGCTCCTCTCCCTACCTCTTCAAAGCTGCGGCAACAGGGCAGACACTAAAATCGGCTGAATTTCGTTTCTATCACATCAACTATGCCGGCCAGGAAGTGGTGTATTACGTAATCACACTGGAAAAAGTGAAAGTGATTTCTGTTAGTCCTGCTATGCACGACACGCGAGGTTGCCCGGGAACAGGTCACATGGAAGAAGTTTCATTGAACTACGAGAAGATCACTCACCTGTACAAAGACGGCAATCTGTTAGCCCATGACGCTTGGAACGAGCGTACAACGGCAACGGCTTGAAACAAAGGGAAAGGGGGCTATTGCCCCTTTTTCATCCGAGAGTAGCGAGTCTAAAAAGCCATTGTTGTAGGGCAATTAAGGTTTACTTGACCCCAAGAATCATATGGAAGCCTGTCATTTACCAACCTGATTGTAAAAAAACAAATCTTAAGTCTGCAAAAAAGGGATATTAGTATGGATACAGTTGAGGAACTTAATGGAACATATTTCTATGCAGGGCGATCTAACGTTAACGCCTCTGAGTTGTTTTTTATGGTATTCGTGATGAATACTGCGAAACACTTCGGGATAGTAGATGTCGCTGCTGTAGTTGCTTTATATAGCGGTATTAATGATCAGACAACGCGAGCTAAACCTATAAACGCCGTCCCCGGTACCTCACGAGTGTCTAAAAGCGTCAGAGGACTTCTCAAAAATACGATGTTCCCATTTGGGATCAAAATGCCAACATGGATAGGAGGTTATACGCCATGGACTGTGAAACTAAAGATGGTTAGAAAAGTAAGCACGTTCGTAGGGCGAACCATACCCCTCATCGGTGAGGTTATTCTGATTGCAGATGTATCAAGGATCACTTACTGCTCTTTACGCGATTATAACTTCATAGCACGAGGTGACGACAAGTTATGGTAGACAGCATTGAACAGCGGGTTATCGAATTCGTGACCCGCCGGAGTGGCGTGTATATGTTCAGGAAGAAGAAATACGACACCTACACCGCGTCCTCAAGCATTCATTTTGACGTGAAGTTAGATCAGGATGATGTTGAAGAATTGATCGATGACTTCTCGGAAGAATTCAATGTGGATATGTCCAGCTTCCATATTGAAACCTATTATCCTGACGTTCATTTTTCCTGGAATCCCTTTAAGAAATCCGAACCGGTGGATATTCCCGATTTCACGGTCGGAATGTTGATCGATTCAGCAAAAGCCGGAAAATGGTTGTATGACTAGCTTAAATTAGCGCAGAACGCGCGGCTTAGGTTAATCCCACAGGAATGTGAGCCCCATTGCAAAGGCAAGAATTGAGCAGGGTACGAGTAAAAGTATGGCGACATAACGTTTACTCTTACGCTTTCTGGTGATGCGCGGAAGACGCGCTATGCTTCAGTTGTCCTTACGTTTTTTTGCCTAATCCTCTGTGAAAAAGGAACACCCCATGCGTGTGTTACGTCTTGGTCTTGTTGCCGGACTTGCGATTGCGGTTCTGGCCGGATGCTCTTCAAAAGTCACGGAATCCCATCAGTATTCTGGGTTTCTCTCAGATTATTCCAAACTGAAACCAACCGAATCTCCGAGCGGGCATCCAACGCTGCGTTGGATTTCGCCAGACTATAAAGCTTCTGATTATCGCGGGATCTATTTCACCCCGGTGGTCTATTACCCTGCGGCGAAACCTACCGAACGCGTTAGCCAGCAAACGTTGGATAGCCTGAGAAGCTACGTAGATACCCGGCTGAAAGCGGCTGTCGCTAAGCAAATGCCGCTGGTCAGTTCCCCGGGCCCAGATACGTTAATTATGAAAACCGCGATCACCACCGTCAGTGCTGAAAATCAGGACATGAAGTTCTATGAAGTGGTGCCGGTTGCCGCGGTGATTGCCGGAACCATGGCGGCCTCTGGCCACCGGACGCAAAATAGCGTGCTTTACCTTGAAGCGCAGCTGATTGATGCCAAAACCGGTAAGCCGGTGGTGGAAGCGGTGCGTAAAGCCTATGGCAAAACCGTACCTAACAACTCGGCACCTGTCACCCTGGAAGACCTTAAGCAGGGCGCTGATGACATGATTAACGACGTCACCACCTTCCCGCATCAACCTTAATCGTCACCTTCCATTAAGCGTCGCACCCTTGCGGCGCTTAATGTTTTGTAAAAACAGCCCCGTCTTCAGCCTTCTTCACTAAATTTAACGAACATTGACCTGAAGGAGTGAAGGTATGTCTCGTCTGTTTCCCCTCTGTTTACTCGCCAGCGCCGTCCTGTTTTCCCATCCCGTACTGGCCGAAAAGGTCAGTGTCGAGCAGTTACAACAAGGGCTTGATCATCCCTGGGCGATGGCTTTTTTGCCCGACAATCAAGGCATATTAATCACCGAACGATCGGGCCAGCTACGGCACTGGCAACAGGGGAAAGGACTCTCGCAACCGATTACCGGCGTGCCGAAAGTCTGGGCGCAACGTCAGGGCGGCCTGCTGGATGTCGTGCTGTCCCCCGACTTTGCGCAAAACCGCCGCGTCTATCTGACCTGGACCGAAGCCGATGACAACGGGCGTGCCGGTGCTGTGGTGGGCTCCGGCTTGCTCAGCAAAGATCTGACGCAGCTGACCGATTTTAAAGATTTACTCCACCAGCAACCGAAACTCTCCAGCGGGGCCAATTTAGGGTCGCGACTGGCCTTTGATCAGGCAGGTTATTTGTACGTCACCTTTGGCGATAACTTCCAGGCCGCGTCAGCGCAGGATTTAACCGCCTTAACCGGTAAGGTTATTCGCCTCAATGCGGATGGCAGTATTCCAAAAGATAATCCTTTTGTCGGTAAGAAGGGCGCCAGACCTGAAATCTGGAGCTATGGTATGCGCAATCCACAAGGGCTTGCCTTTAATCCGTGGAGCAAGGAGATGTGGGAAAGTGAACACGGTCCACGCGGTGGTGATGAGGTGAATATTCCGCGAAAAGGCCAGAATTACGGCTGGCCGCTGGCGACCTGGGGAATTGATTACAGCGGTGAGAAAGTGCCAGGCTCGAAAGGAGGAACCGCGCCAGGCACCGTGCAGCCGGTGTTCTGGTGGAAGGTGTCTCCGGCGATCAGCGGCATGGCCTTCTATAACGGCCACTTCCCGCAATGGAAAAACTCGCTATTTATCGGGGCGCTGAAAGATAAAAGTCTGATCCGTCTGACGGTCAATGGCGATAAGGTCGAAGAGAAAGAGCGCCTGTTGAAGGATCGCGGTGAGCGTATCCGCGATGTCCGGGCTGGCCCGGATGGCTATCTTTATGTGCTGACCGACGAGTCGGACGGCAAGCTGCTTAAGGTGGGATTAGCGAAATAACGGCAGGCTTGACGGTATGGTCAGCAAAATCGGGAGGGCTGATTCAGCCTTCCCGATTTTTGTCAGGCTTATCTTACCCAGTGACACACTTCCCAGCCACGCTGTTCGGCAAGACTGTGCAACTGTTCGCCGGGGTTAATGACATGGGCATGATCCGCATGTTCAAGTAACGCCAGGTCGTTAATTGAGTCACTGTAGGCCCAGGTTTTCCCAAAGGTGGTTTCGCTCTGATCTGCCAGCCAGTCATTAAGACGGGTGACCTTGCCCTCTTTGTAGGTCATGGTGCCGTAGGTCTGGCCGCTGTAGCGGTCATCGACGATTTCCACGCCAATCGCCAGCGCGCCATGGGCACCCAGCTGTTCGGCAATCGGCACCACCAGATGTTCTCCGCTGGCAGACACCACCATCACCTTATCACCGCGTTCCTGATGCCAGGCCATTCTCTCGCGGGCGGAAGGATAAACCCGTGGCAGAATATCCCGCTGAATAAAGCGACGGACCCAGCCCGTTACCGTAAGCGTGCCCATGCCGGTTAATGGCGACAGGGTGGTGGACATGTACTCTTCCATCGACAGGGAACCCTGATAATACTGGTCCATCAGCGCCCGTTCCTGCTCAATCAGCGCGGCCGGTGCAAAGCCCTGGGAGACTAAATAACGAAGCCACAGGCCGGTGCTGTCTTCGCAGATCAACGTTTCATCAAGATCGAACAAAGCTAAATCCATGGTTATTACTCCTGAGGCAAACTTTATTCAGGTTAGCGGAAAAATGTGACTGACTTAACTGTTCTGCGAAAAATCGGAATTTCACCTGGTGCTGTTGGCCGCAAACGGCGAAAAAAAGCGCAGCGAAACGGCATATCCCAGATTTATCTAATAAACTCTGAATAACTTTACAGTAATGCTGTTCTTTTTAAGGCCAGAAACCGTTAGCGTGTCAGGGTTTCCGCCGCCGCGCTGCAAAACACTTGTCTTTCAAATGGATACTTGGGTCTCGTCATGAAGAAATCACGCCTTTCCGCCGGTGCTTTGACACTGACTGCCACCACTTCACTGTTGCTGTTCACCTTCTCAACCCGTGCAGAAGAGGCGCCCGCAGCGCCACAAATCGATGCTAAAGCCTGGATCCTGATGGATTACAACAGCGGTAAAGTGCTGGCGGAATCCCATGCAGATGACCGTCTTGACCCTGCCAGCCTGACAAAAATGATGGCCAGCTACGTGGTAGGGCAGGCCATCAAAGCCGGCAAAATTACCAACGACGATATGGTGACCGTCGGCAAGGATGCCTGGGCGACGGGTAACCCCATTCTGCAAGGTTCCTCGCTGATGTTTCTGAAGCCGGGCGATCGCATTCCCGTTTCAGAACTGAACAAGGGAATTATTATCCAGTCTGGCAATGACGCCAGTATTGCACTGGCCGATTATGTTGCGGGCAGTCAGGACTCCTTTGTCAGCCTGATGAATAACTATGTGCAGGCGCTCGGACTGAAAAATACCCACTTCAAAACCGTGCACGGACTGGATTCTGACGGGCAATACAGCACGGCCAGAGATATGGCGCTGATTGGCCAGGCGTTAATCCGCGACGTTCCGCAAGAATATGCGCTGCACAAAGAGAAAGAATTCACCTTTAACCGCATCCATCAGCAGAACCGCAACCGCCTGTTGTGGAGCAGCAACCTGCAGGTTGATGGCATCAAGACCGGCCATACCGCGGGCGCGGGAAATAATCTGGTGGCTTCGGCGGTCAGTGGCGACCAGCGCCTGATTTCAGTGGTGTTAGGCTCCCCGACCGATGCCACGCGTTTTCGCGAGAGTGAAAAGCTGCTGACCTGGGGATTCCGCTTCTATGATACGGTCACGCCAATCAAAGCCGACAAGCCGTTTTCCACCCAGCGGGTGTGGTATGGCGAAAAGAAAGAGGTCAATCTTGGCGTCGCCAGCGATGCCTCAGTGACCGTGCCGAAAGGTCAGCTCAAGAACCTTAAAGCCAGCTTTACCCTCTCACAGCCTCAGCTAACTGCGCCGTTGAAGAAAAATCAGGTGGTGGGCAATATCGATTTCCAGCTTGATGGCAAAACGATTGAACAGCGACCGCTGGTGGTAATGGAAGACGTGAATGAGGGGGGATTTATTAGCCGCATCTGGGATTTCGTGATGATGAAAATGACCGGCTGGTTCGGCAAATGGTTTGCCTGACGCGCGGTAAGAAATGAAAGGGGCGAAGAGATTCGCCCCTTTTTTTATCTCTGTCAGACCAGATCGTATGCGATAGCGGAAATCGCGATTAATCCCACCAGCACCACAAAGATATTGCTGATTTTGCCGCTGTACTGACGCATTGCCGGCACTTTATTGATGGCATACATCGGCATCAGGAACAGCAGCACGGCAATCACCGGGCCACCCAGGGTTTCAATCATTCCCAAAATGCTTGGATTCAGGGTAGCGACCAGCCAGGTGGTGATCAGCATAAAGATGGCGGTGATGCGGTTCAGCTTCGCTTCCGGCAGCTTTTTCGCTTTCTCACCGAGAGATTTAACCATCAGGCCGTTGAAGCCTTCACGCGCACCAAGATAGTGACCGAGGAAGGATTTGGTAATGGCGACCATGGCGATGATCGGTGCCAGCCAGGCCATCAGCGGCGTATCAAAGTGGTTCGCCAGATAGGAGAGGATCGAGATGTTCTGCGCTTTGGCTTCGGCAAGATTCTCCGGAGACAGGCTGAGTACGCAGCTGAATACGAAGAACATCACCGTTACCACCATCATCAGATGGCTGCGGGCCAGAATGCGTGAGCACTTCTTCTCGGCTTCCTCGCCATATTCCTGACGTTTGGCCACCGCAAACGCGGAGATGATCGGCGAATGGTTAAAGGAGAACACCATCACCGGTATCGCTAACCACAATGTCATCCACAAGCTGCTGCCGCTGCCTGCTAAGCTGACGTGCTGGAAAACGGAGCTGTTCCAGTGAGGAATCAAAAACAGCGCCAGTGCCATCAGCACAATCACAAACGGATAAACCAGCACGCTCATGGTTTTGACGATCATCTCTTTGCCAAAACGCACAATCGACATCAGACCGACAATCAGGATTAAGGCCAGCAGCGCCCTTGGCGGCGCCTGCATATGCAGCTGGTGGGTCATAAAGCTCTCAACCGTATTGGTGATCGCCACGCTGTAGACCAGCAGAATCGGGTAGATCGCGAAGAAGTAGAGCAGGGTGAGCAATTTACCGGCGCCCTGACCGAAATGCTCTTCAACCACACCGGTGATGTCTTCACCCACTTCACGTCCGGACAGCACAAAGCGACACAAACCGCGATGGGCGAAGAAGGTCATCGGGAACGCCAGAAGCGCCATAATCAGCAGCGGGATCAACCCGCCGATACCGGCGTTTATCGGTAAGAACAACACACCGGCACCAATCGCCGTGCCGTACAGGCCCAACATCCACATGGTGTCGCTTTTGCGCCAGCTGGCTGCCTCTTCGGCGCTGGCGAGGGGCAGTGAAGCCGTTTTGGATGAATCCATGATGATCTCCAGTTTGAAAACAGTAAAGTAAAGTGCGCTATACAGCGAAAACGGCGGCGAACCAGCGCAATTTAATTTAAGGCTCTGCCTGAAAGGCCGACACTCTACCATCTGAAATGGAAGAAGGAAGGGGGCGAAAACGAATTTCTGGCGATCTGAATCACAATACCAATAATATTATTAGTGATAAATGCTGGAGGGGATTTTTAAGGTGGGCAAATACGCTGGTTTTATATTGCTGCTGTGGTTTTTTAGACTGGGATTTTACTGATTGGAGTTGGTTAAATAATGTTCATCTGATCGTTTTTTAACGATTTACCAACATTAAATATGATGTAAATCAATGCAATAGATTTTAAGGCGGGAGCAAAAGTTAACTAATATCCTGGCTTGCGCAACACGAGAGCTAAATTCACCGAATATGAGATCGCGTTGCGCAATAAAACTGCCGCTTCTTTAACCATGCAGCGAATAAGCACTTATCCGCAACCGCTAATTGCGCACCCAGCCTTTACGAATGGGGAAGGCGAACAGCAGTCGATATATCGTGGAGATATTCTGTAACAGGCGGCGGCCACAAAAAAACCAGGCAACCTGCGCAAACAAACAGGAGAGCGCACCGACCAGCAATCCTCCCAGCATATCCATTGGCCAGTGGACGCCAAGGTAAATACGTGACCAGGCAATGGCGGCACCCATCAGCAATAACACGGCACCTGACCAGCGACGATGCCAGCAGAAGAAGGCAATGGCGAAGGTGAAAATGGCGGTGCCGTGGTCACTTGGGTAAGAGTCATCTGGCGCATGCGGCAGGAACTGATGACCCAGACCCACCACAAAAGGTCGCGCATGGGGGAATAAATTGCCGACGCACCAGGAGATAGTCAGCGCATAACCCAACGCTATGCCCGTTTTCAACACCAGCTTACGCTGTGAACCCACTTCGCGCTCTGGTCCCCACAGCCACATGGCGACTATCAACACAGGCACAATGGCAATCAGGTCGCGCGCGATAAACGTTGCCAGGGAAATCAGCCAGTCCGGTGAGGCCGGCGTTGCGTTTATCCACAGAAAAAGCATGCGGTTCAGCGCTTCCATCGTTATTTATTCCTCGTTTTAAAAAGGTGTAAGACACACCTAAAGTCCAACACTCCAGCCAAACCTGTCAGCCAGTTGATCAAAGGGGTAAAAGGCGTTCGGCATCGGTGCTTAACGGCGATACCAGTACGCTGTCCTGCGTGACATCGAAGGCAAGTGGCTTGCAGGATCAGTCAGATAAGATAAAAGCACCGCACAAGAAGATAAATAGACTCTCTCCTATTTGACGGTCTGGTTGTGCTTTTGTTAAGAATTGATGACAGTTTACTGTCAGCCCGAGAAAGGGAGAGCAAAGATTCGGGGGTGTTAAAAAAGGGATCATCATGCGGAATAACTAAGATTACTCTGAAGTAGAAAGAAAAAAACCCGCCAATCATATGATTAACGGGCTCCACAATTTAGGGGATTTCAAAGAAAAGCAGTGGCACTAATTAGGACTGCGGCAAAATGCAAAAGTTCTGATCTGCACAGAAATATTTTTTTTCGCATAAGGAAGAAGGGGTAACCGGAAATTAGGGGAATTTGGCGCTTAAGAAATTTCTCAATAAAACCGCAGGTTAGGCTTAAGTCTGCACCACTCATAAACACCATGTCATTTCGATTTAACAACTTTGCGACCTTTTACTGCCTCATGTAACGTCCTGTTTACCAGTAACCTGTTGAAGTTAATCGGGATTTATCTTATATTGCGTCGCTGCCAGCAGAGTAGCGGTAATATTCCGGGATACCCTGAATAACAGCCAGCAATCAAAAACTGTTTTTGACACTTTCGTATCACTTTTTCAGCCAGTCATCGCCGCGACGTAAGTTACGGTAGTTTTTTACTCGTTAACTGAATTACATAGCCGGGAGAAGATCCTATGGTATTTAAAGGGATGTCCTGGACAGGCGTCATTGCTTGTTTTGTCCTTTACTGCCTCGTTTTTGTCGCCGTGAGATATGAAATGAGTGTCGACAGCATTATTCAGGAAAAACCCCGCCTGGGCCTGCTGATGTTTGCCTTGCCTGGGGCAATTGCCGCCTTAACCTCGAAAGAAGCGCCGCTGACGGTGGCGCTGGCGGGAGCCCTGCTGGCCACGCCTGTTTTCTGGCTTATTCTGCATTTTTCGCTGGCGGCAGCCAGCCCGGTGTTACAGGAACTGGCCTTTATCACCAGTGCGATTTTCTGGTGTGGATCCGGTGCGCTGTTGGTGATGCTGTCCCGCACGTTGCTGGGCGATGAAGATCATACGAGGCACTGACAGCCAACGCGCGGCCTGTGGCAAGAGCAGGCTAAAGTGACAAACTGCAGGCAATAAAAAAGGTCGATAAATATCGACCTTTTTTACGCCTTCAGCAGGCTGATGAAACAGCCAGCGGAGAAATCTTACTGGAACAGGCCCAGATTCTCTTTCGCGTAAGCTTCGAAATCAGTGCAACCACCAATGTGTTTCTCGTCGAGGAAAATCTGCGGCACAGTTTCGACTGGCTTGCCGACGGTTTTTTCCAGGTCCGCTTTGGTGATCCCTTCGGCGTGGATGTCCACATAGCTAAAGGAGAAGTCTTCGCGCTCGGCGGTCAGCTTTTCAGCCAGCTCTTTCGCACGGACACAGTAAGGGCAGCCAGGGCGTCCAAAAATCACTGCAAACATAGGTTTCTCCTCAAAGGTCAAAATTTATGTGATGTACATCACACTTCATCAGTTAATGCCGAATATGATGCCCTCTTCACGCAGGGAAGGGAAGAAGGAATTACCTGTTGATCTGATTCGTACAGGCTATGCACAACGCTGCGGGATAGGCTTTAATAACCTGATAAAGGATAGAGCACCCCCTACAGAGGAGATACTCCATGCGTGCTTTTAGTCAGCTACCCAAATCCATTTTACTGCTGGAAGGGCTGGGGGGTATTTTGCTGGTGCTCTCTTACTTCACGCTGCACCGGATGCTACCCTTACCGGCACCTTTTTCCGGCCCGCTGGCCGCCACCGTGATGATTTTCGTCGGGATTGCGATGATGCTACCCGCGGCGCTGATGATGATGTGGCGCACGGCTAAAGCGATGGCGCCGGAACTTTTTAACGCTAAGCGTGATGATGTAAAACCAGGAGAGAAGCATGACCCCGACCATTGAGCTACAGCGCTCGCACCGATCGATTCGATCGTTTACCGACCAGCCGATGACTGACCCGCAACGCGAGGCCATTCTGACAGCCGCTCAGTCAGCTTCAAGCTCAAGCTTTTTACAATGTTCTTCCATTATCCGCATTACCGATAAGGCGCTGCGTGAAAAACTGGTTGGCCTGACCGGCGGTCAAAAATATGTCGGAACGGCTGCGGAGTTCTGGGTGTTCTGCGCCGATTTTAATCGCCTGCTGCAGATTTGCCCTGACGCCCAGTTAGGCCTGGCGGAACAGCTGCTGTTAGGCAGCGTAGACACGGCATTGATGGGACAAAATGCGATGCTCGCCGCAGAATCCCTCGGCCTGGGTGGCGTCTTTATTGGTGGTATCCGTAACAGCATCGCGGAAGTGACCGAACTCCTGGGCCTGCCGAAATTTGTGCTGCCGCTGTTTGGTCTTTGCCTTGGCACGCCCGCGCAGACGCCACAGTTGAAACCGCGTATGCCGTTGGCGATGCTGGTGCACGAGAACCATTACCAGCCGATTGATGCGCAGGTGCTTGCCGCCTACGATGGTGAGCAGGAAGAATACTATCTTTCCCGCGAGAGCAATCCGCGCCGCGAAAGCTGGAGTGAGCACATCCAGAAAACCATCGTTAAAGAGAGCCGTCCGTTTATGCTGGACTACCTGCATAAGCAGGGTTGGGCAACGCGTTAAGTTCCCTGGAGGCAGCTGTGAAAATAGCGATTCTTTCCCGAGATGGCTCGCTTTACTCTTGCAAACGTCTGCTTGAGGCCGCGCGAAAGCGTGGCCACAGCGTCGAAGTGATCGATCCGCTCTCCTGCTATATGAACATCAATCCCGGTTCATCGGCCATTCATTACCGTGGCAAGCAGCTGGCCCATTTTGATGCGGTGATCCCACGCATTGGTTCGGCGATCACCTTTTATGGCACGGCGGTGCTACGCCAGTTTGAAGTCTGTGGCAGCTATCCGTTGAATGAGTCTGTGGCCATCACCCGCGCGCGGGACAAGCTGCGGTCGCTGCAGTTGCTGGCGCGGCAGGGCATTGATATGCCGGTTACCGGCTTTGCCCATTCGCCTGATGACACCAGCGATTTGATTAAAATGGTCGGTGGCGCACCGCTGGTGGTGAAGCTGGTGGAGGGCACTCAGGGAATTGGTGTGGTGCTGGCGGAAACGCGTCAGGCAGCCGAAAGCGTTATCGATGCTTTCCGTGGACTGAATGCGCATATTCTGGTGCAGGAATTCATTAAAGAAGCTGAAGGTCGGGATATTCGCTGCCTGGTGATTGGCGGTGAAGTAGTGGCGGCCATTGAGCGGTCAGCGAAAGAAGGTGATTTCCGTTCTAACCTTCATCGCGGCGGCACCGCACGCAGCATCGAAATTACCGGACGCGAGCGCGAAATGGCGATTAACGCGGCGGCCACGCTCGGACTGGACGTGGCGGGCGTGGATATTTTGCGGGCGAAACGTGGGCCGCTGGTGATGGAAGTGAACGCCTCTCCCGGGCTGGAAGGAATTGAAAAGACAACCGGTTTGGATATTGCCGCAATGATGATTGGCTGGATTGAGCAACAGGCGCGCCCCGGCTTCTGTCTGAAAACCGGCGGATAAGCGCATATTTCTGTCACAATCGTGGTGTTTAACGGCGTTTTTCCGTAAGCTAGGCCGCAATTTTAAGGCGGTAAGAGAGAAAGCACATGGATTCACTCGTCGTTCCAGATATTGACGTGATACGACGTTGGCTGGATCAGCAAAGCATCACCTGGTTTGAGTGCGACTCTTGTCAGGCGCTTCACCTGCCGCATATGCAAAATTTCGACGGGGTGTTTGATGCCAAGCTCGATTTGGTCGACAACGTCATTCTGTTTTCAGCGCTGGCTGAGGTTAAACCTACTGCGCTGATCCCGCTGGTTGGCGATCTTTCGCAGATCAACGCCAGCTCGCTGACCATTAAGGCCTTCCTGGATATTCAGGATGACAACTTGCCTAAGCTGATCGTTTGCCAGTCATTGACGGTCGCTGCGGGCATCACCTACGGGCAATTTGCGCACTTTATGAAGCAGAGTGAAGAGCAAATCTCGATGGTGGTTCTGGAAGCGTTTGCCAACCAACTGTTGATCCCAGGCGAGGAAGACGACCGTACCGAAATCGTCTCTTCCCATTCGATCCTGCACTAAATTCCATCCTCTCTTCTCTGTCGGGTTGATCGCTGATTAACCCGTCCTCCGCTTTGCCTGCCGTTTATTTATTCACTCTCCTTTAACTGTTGCTATTTTCCCCAGTTGATTCGCCTGAACAACCATTTTTTATTCTGCTTTATAGCCTAAAATGCCAGATATCTGTCGCCGTTTATGCCACCTTTGGCGTATCACATAGAGGAAACATGCATTAAAAATCGATAAAAGGCGTTTTTTACGCGGAGGGCTGGCCTGAGGGCAGCAGGGGGGCTATTCTTGCCAGGCTGCATTTCGCATGCAACGTCGCTTCAGGTATAGGTTTTTTCTATTTAACAGCACCATGAATAGTCATTCATTATAGGGCCATGTTCTGGCCGGCTGAGCCTGTGCCTCTGTTTGTAATTATCCCTGTTCAGGAGAATGGAAAACATGTTCAACCAACGTAAGAAATGGTTGTCAGGTGTGGTTGCTGGCGTGTTGATGGCGGCTTCCGCTGGCGCAGGTGCTGCTGATAAGACGCTGCATGTCTATAACTGGTCAGACTATATTTCCCCGGATACCGTACCGAACTTTGAAAAACAAACCGGTATCAAAGTGGTCTATGACGTGTTTGACTCCAACGAAGTGCTCGAAGGCAAGCTGATGGCCGGTAGCACCGGTTATGACGTGGTGGTGCCGTCTTCCAGCTTCCTGGCGCGTCAGCTGCAGTCCGGCGTCTTCCAGCCTCTGGATAAGAGCAAACTGCCTAATTACAAAAACCTCGATCCGGACATTTTGAAAAAGCTGGATCAGCACGATCCGGGCAACAAATACGCCATCCCTTACCTGTGGGCGACCACCGGTATCGGCTATAACGTCGATAAAGTTAAAGCGGCGCTGGGCAAAGATGCCCCGGTCGACAGCTGGGATCTGGTGCTGAAACCGGAAAACCTGGAAAAACTGAAAAGCTGCGGCGTCTCGTTCCTCGATGCACCGGAAGAGATCTTCGCCACCGTACTGAACTACCTCGGCAAAGATCCGAACAGCACCGATCCTAAAGATTATTCTGGTGCGGCCACCGACCTGCTGCTGAAGCTGCGTCCAAGCATCCGTTATTTCCACTCTTCTCAGTACATTAACGACCTGGCAAATGGCAACACCTGTGTGGCGATTGGCTGGGCGGGTGACGTTCTGCAGGCGAAAAACCGCGCGATTGAAGCGAAAAACGGCGTTCACCTGGCGTACAGCATTCCTAAAGAAGGTGCGCTGGCGTTCTTCGATATGCTGGCGATCCCTAAAGATGCCAAAAATGTCGATGAAGCTTACCAGTTCCTCAACTATCTGATGGAGCCGAAGGTCATTGCTGACGTCTCTAACAAGGTGTTCTATGCCAACGGAAACAAAGCTTCCGTTCCGCTGATCAATGAAGATATCCGCAACAACCCTGGCATCTTCCCAACGCCAGAAACCATGGCGAAACTGTTCGTGCTGAAAGTACAGGATCCGAAACTTGACCGTGTGCGTACGCGCGCATGGACTAAAGTTAAAAGTGGTAAGTAACAGACATTAGTGGATTTGACTCACTTTTGATCGTGCAACAGAGGCGCAGTGACTGGCCTCTGTTTTGTCTTTTATACGGCTGAGATGCCGTATTCTCTCAAGCCGCCGGAGAGTAATGGTAGTGAACGACGCGATCGCCCGTCCGCAACAAAAAGCAGCCAAGGCCTTAACGCCACTGCTCGAGATCCGCAATCTGACCAAGTCTTTCGACGGTCAACATGCGGTTGATGATGTCAACCTGACGATCTACAAAGGTGAGATTTTTGCACTGCTTGGCGCCTCAGGCTGCGGCAAATCGACGCTGCTACGTATGCTGGCAGGATTCGAGCCGCCAACCTCCGGGCAGATTATGCTGGATGGCCAGGATCTCTCCCACGTGCCGCCTTACCAGCGCCCAATTAATATGATGTTCCAGTCTTACGCGCTGTTCCCACACATGACGGTGGAGCAGAATATCGCCTTCGGCCTGAAGCAGGACCGGCTGGCAAAAGACGAGATCACCAGCCGCGTGGCAGAAATGCTGACGCTGGTGCATATGCAGGAGTTTGCTAAACGCAAACCGCATCAACTTTCTGGAGGACAGCGCCAGCGTGTGGCGTTGGCCCGCAGCCTGGCTAAACGTCCTAAGCTGCTACTGCTGGATGAGCCAATGGGCGCGCTGGATAAGAAGCTGCGCGACCGTATGCAGCATGAAGTGGTCGATATTCTGGAGCGCGTCGGTGCAACCTGCGTAATGGTGACCCACGACCAGGAAGAAGCGATGACCATGGCCGGCCGTATTGCGATCATGAACCGTGGCAAGTTCGTGCAAATCGGCGAGCCGGAAGAGATTTATGAGCATCCGACCACCCGCTACAGCGCGGAATTTATCGGATCGGTAAACCTGTTCGAAGGGATTTTACGTGAGCGTCAGGCCGATGGTCTGGTGATTGAAAGCCCAGGGCTGATCCATCCTCTAAAGGTCGATTCTGATGCCTCCGTGGTGGACGGCGTGCCGGTGCACGTCGCGCTGCGTCCTGAGAAAGTCATGCTGTGTGAAGAGGTTCCGGCAGACGGTTGCAACTTCGCGGTCGGTGAAGTGGTGCACATTGCCTATCTGGGCGATCTGTCGATTTACCATGTGCGCCTGCGCAGCGGTCAGATGATCAGTGCTCAGTTACAGAACGCCCATCGCTTCCGCAAGGGTGCGCCAACCTGGGGGGACGAAGTGCGTCTCTGTTGGGAAGCGGACAGTTGCGTGGTTCTGACGGTGTAGTGGGGGAGTGATGAGCGAGAATTCTTCGAGAACGACCGAGCCACCAACCCGACAGCAGGGTGCTTTTAGCGCGCTTCTCGGCCGGTTGCAGATGAAACAGGGCCGCAAGCTGGTTATTGCACTGCCTTATTTGTGGCTGATACTGCTGTTCCTGCTGCCATTTTTGATCGTGCTGAAAATCAGCTTCGCTGATATTGCGCGCGCGATCCCACCGTATACCGATTTAGTGACCTGGGCCGATGGTCAGCTGACCATGGTAATGAATCTGGGCAACTACATCACGCTGACAGACGATCCGCTGTACGTGGATGCGTATCTGCACTCGTTGCAGGTCGCCGCGATCTCGACGGTTGTTTGTCTGCTGATTGGCTACCCGCTGGCGTGGGCAGTGGCGCACAGTTCTCCGTCAACGCGTAATATTCTACTGTTACTGGTGATCTTGCCTTCCTGGACCTCGTTCCTGGTGCGCGTGTATGCCTGGATGGGCATTCTGAATGACAACGGTATTCTGAACCGCTTCCTGATGTGGACCGGCATTACCAATCATCCGATCGCCATTCTGTATACCAATCTGGCGGTCTATATCGGCATCGTGTACTGCTATTTACCGTTTATGGTGTTGCCGATTTATACCGCGTTAACGCGTATCGATTATTCGCTGGTGGAAGCGTCGCTGGACCTTGGCGCGCGTCCGATGAAAACCTTTTTTAGCGTGATTGTGCCGTTGACCAAAGGCGGCATTATCGCCGGTTCCATGCTGGTGTTTATCCCTGCGGTGGGTGAGTACGTGATCCCCGAACTGCTGGGCGGCCCTGACAGTATTATGATCGGTCGCGTGCTCTGGCAGGAGTTCTTTAATAACCGTGACTGGCCGGTAGCGTCGGCACTGGCGGTGATTATTCTGCTGATTTTGATCCTGCCGATTATCTGGTTCCATAAGCATCAGAATAAAGAGCTGGGGGAAACGAAATGACTACCTTACCCACCATTCGTTCTCCATGGCGCACGGCGATCCTCGTGGTGTGCTTCTTCTTCCTGTATGCGCCGATGGCGTTGCTGGTGATCTATTCGTTTAACTCCTCGCAACTGGCGGCATGGGAGAGTTTCTCCCTGCACTGGTATAACGTGTTGTTCCATGATGATGCGATGATCAGCGCGGTGACCCTGAGCCTGAGCATTGCCGCGCTGGCGGCAACGGCGGCGTCGGTCCTGGGCACCATTGCGGCGGTGATTATCGTGCGGTTTGGTCGCTTTAAAGGCTCAACCGGATTTGCATTTATGCTGACCGCACCATTGGTGATGCCCGATGTGATCACCGGCCTGTCGTTACTGCTGCTGTTTGTTGCGATGGCCAATACCTTTGGCTGGCCTGCCGACCGCGGAATGCTGACTATCTGGCTGGCGCACGTCACCTTCTGTACCGCTTATGTGGCGGTGGTGATCAACTCGCGTCTGCGCGAGCTTGACCGCTCCATTGAAGAAGCGGCGATGGATTTGGGTGCCACACCGTTGAAGGTGTTCTTTGTGATTACCGTTCCGATGATCGCCCCGGCGATTGTCACCGGCTGGCTGCTGGCCTTTACGCTGTCGCTGGATGACCTGGTAATTTCCAGCTTTGTCACCGGGCCAGGTGCCACCACCTTGCCGATGCAGATCTTTGCAACGGTTCGCCGTGGCGTGAACCCGGAAATCAACGCGCTGGCGTCGTTAATCCTTTTTGTGGTGGGCATCGTGGGCTTTATCGCCTGGCGCTTTATGGCGCACGAAGAGAAGCAGCGGCTGCGTGATATTCAGAAGGCGCGAGGCGGTTAAGACGCGTTAGCGCTGTGTTAGGCGATTTTTGCCGCCACCCATTGTCGTATTGGGTGGCGGCAAACTGTCAGAGCGAGGCTATCCGAGGACCTTCTGCACGCAGGCTTTAAACACCTTGATGCCAACAGGCAGCGAGTTCAGATCGAAATGCATATCGGGATGATGCAGGCCCGGCACTAATCCCGTCCCTAATCCCCAGAAACCGGACTTGACCTCAGGGCGCTGCACCGCATAGTGGAAGAAGTCTTCGCTACCCGGCGTGGAACGGACCGGCATCAACGCCTCTTCACCCAGCACCTCTTTGATTGACGCCGAAATCAGCGCGGTCATCTCATCATCAATCTCTGCCGCTGGCATCGATTTCAGAACGACGATATGCGCGGTTGCGCCATAAGCGGCGACGCTGTGCTGAACGGCTTTTTCTACCCGCGCCTGCAACACCTCCATATCTTCATTTTCCGCTGCGCGAAGATCGAATACCACGCGGGCTTCATCGGGAATGGAGTTGGTCACGCCGGCATCGCACAGGAAGCGGGTGGCTTTAGCACTCCAGCTCTTACCGGGTGCCATATGCACGCCATTAACGGCCTGCACCGCGGCGGCACCGGCATCAAGCGCATTAATCCCAAGGTGAGGGCGCGCGCCGTGTGCCGTCTGGCCGCGGATGGTCGCTTCAATGGTGACACAGGCGGAATAATAGACCGCCGGAATGGCTGTGCCGACTTCGCACTCTTCTGCCGGACGCAGGTGGAAGCCCAGAATCATGTCGACATCGTCGATGGCGCCGCCGGCAATCATCGCCAGCGCACCGGTGCCCAACTCTTCTGCAGGCTGGAAGATCAGCTTCAGGCGGCCTTTTTTCACCGCGCCTTCAGCAATCAACTCCTGCGCCGCAGTCAGCACAACCGAGGAATGGCCGTCATGACCACAGGTATGACGTGCACAGGCTTCGCCATTAATGATATGGCCCAGCGCATCCATGTCTGCCCGCAGAGCGAGGGTAGGGCCCGGCACGCCGCTGTCCAGTACGGCGACGATACCCGTGGTGCCATTAAAGTTGTCCTGCACCGCATAACCTGCTGCTTTAAGCTGCTGGCTGATATAGGCCGAGGTTTTAAATTCCTGGAATCCCAGTTCAGGGATCTCATGCAGATAAGCGTAATGTTCTAAAACTTTTAACACGTTAAGCACTCCATTTATCAGTTATCAGGCAACCACTCGCATGACCAACATCGAGATGACCGCATTCAGGATGCTGGTCACCAACGGCAGTGGCCAGTACTTCTTCGGCACGTCGGACACACCCAGCAGACGGCCCATGTATTGTCACTGTGCGGTGCAAACACCTTACCAATAAAGCCCATAATCCCGGGTAAATTTAGCATCTCCGCAATCACATACGCCATCACCACATTCGGCAATAAATTATGAATGGCGATCCGCGGGATCAATACCGGAATCGACAGGGAAACAAATAGTGCTGAGCCAATAGCAAAATAGTTATTGATTAATCCCGCACCGGTACTTTGCAAATCGGTAATTAGCGCCAGGCCGGATCGACCCGCAAACCTAAAACAGGTTTTAATAACGGCGTGAGTAATTTATGCGCAGCGCGGATGGCACCGTAATGGGTGAATATTTCCAGCAGACCCCAATGCCGATGGTGTTCTGGCTGGCGAGCACGTTATCTCTTCCTTCATCAACGTTTCTCCTCCCAAAAATAGAAAAATGCAGAAAACGCAGCAAAAAAGGGGCCCTGAGTGGCACTCTTTCGGTAATTGCGCTAAAAATAACCTGTTAACTTTCAGGTAAGGATGAATTGCAGAGTTCGTGCCAGTATGGCTGAATTAAACAAAATAACTGCCGATAACCCCTTATTACCGCCATCGTTGCGTATGAAGGCGTAATAAAAAAACATCGCGTAATGCCGACGTTCAATATTTATCCAGCCTTATTTATCGTAAAATCAGGCATCAGGTCGGTGGACCCCCACTATCGCGCACGTGCACTGTTTTGGGGCGGAGCAACAGGTTGGTCAGGAGAGTGTCATGTCAGAGGTGTTCAGAGAGGGTAAAGCAGTCCTGAAATCACCGTCTTCAATTCCTGTGGCGGTGCTGGTGGCGGGCATTGCGGCGATCGCTACGCGCGTACTCGGCGTGGCCTTGCAGGTGCATGACTTAGGTCTGGCAGAAGTCATGAGCTTTGTTTATCGCAGTGCTCAGGCGTGGAACTCGACGTTGATTTTTATCGCCAGCCAGCTGATCTTCTTTTTTGAGCTGCGTTGCGCGGTTGCGATGATGCGTGGGAAAAACTGGGGACGCTGGGGCTTTGTGATTTCTCAAATCACCGTGTTGATCTATATGTTTTGCGCGTCGATGGGCTGGATCTATCCTGAACTGTTCAGCGTTAGTGGCGAGAACAACCTGCAAATTATTCATCTGCTGATCTCGCAGAAGTTGCCCGATCTGCTGATTATCCTGCTGCTGTTTATGCCTGAAAGCAGCCGGCGATTTTTTAGGCAGCACTGAACGGCGGCACGACAGACGCCGACCTTCTGTCGGCTGAGGGAGCAATAAACCTTTTTTAAGCTAAGCCGCTGCGCCAAACCAGCGTTGGCGAAGCTTTTCCAGCGTGCCATCGTCTTTCAGGCTTTGCAGGGCTTGATTCAGGCTGTCACGCAGCTCGGTGTTGCCTTTGCGCACGGCAATCCCCAATCCTGAACCAAAGAAGCGGCTATCGGTGATCGGATCGCCGACTTTGGCCAGATGTGGATTGGTTTTCAGTAATTCCTTCACCGCCAGCGTGTCGCCAAAAATGCCATCCAGCCTGCCGTTACGAATATCCAGTAAGGCATTCTGATAATTGTCGTAGGCGACGGTAATGATCTCAGGCCAGGCCGTCATTAAATAGGCCTGCTGAGTGGTTTCCGCACCGATACCGATACGCTTACCTTTCAGCTGTTCAATATTGCTGTACAGACCCGCCCTGGCGACCAGCGTGCCCGAATTCATAAAATAAGGCTGGGTAAACTCGACCGTTTTCTTACGCTCATCGGTGATATCCAGACCGGAAATGATCGCATCATAACGGCGGAACTTTAATGACGGCAACAGGCGTTCGAAGGTGTTATTGGTAAAAATACACTGCTTTTGCATCCGGTCACACAGGGCTTTCGCCAGATCGATATCGAATCCGACCAGCTGATTTTCAGCAGTGAGAAACTCAAAGGGAGGATTGTTAGCGTTAGAAGCAAAACGCAGCGGTTCCGCTGCCTGAGCACAGGCACATATCGAGGTCAGTAGTAGGGTAAAAACAAACTTAAGCATCACGTACCGTCCTTGCGGTCACTTTACCTGACCATTATGCCGCGGGTGATGCCTGGGCTATCCGCGGATTAACCGCTAAAGAAGGGCTGTTTCTGACGGATACCGGTGACCTGCACCGGCATCGATCAGTTTCTGCGTTCAAAGGCCAGCGCGCGACGTTCAATCATCCGCATCATTAAGGTGAGTAAGCCGTTTACGCACAGGTAAATCAGGCCCGCTGCCGCAAACACCGAGACGTCATAAGTGCGGCCATACAGCAATTGACCGTGCCCCATCACCTCCATCAGCGTGATGGTGTAGGCCAGCGAGGTACTTTTGAACACCAGCACCACCTCATTGGAGTAAGAGGAGAGGGCGCGCTTAAAGGCATAGGGCAGCAGGATGCGCAGCGTTTCTTTACGGTTCATACCCAGTGCGGCACAGGATTCCCACTGACCGGCAGGGATCGCCCGCATCGCGCCATAGAAAAGCTGCGTGGTGTAGGCGGCGCTGTTTAGCGACAATGCCAGCAGCGCGCAGAGCCAGGGCTGCGAGAGTAAATGCCATAGCCAGGGAATGGCCTGAATCGACGGAAACTGTCCTGGCCCATAATAGATCAGGAAGATTTGCACCAGCAGCGGTGTCCCGGTAAACAGGGTGATATAGCCCCGGACTACCAGCCGCAATACCGGCACTTTCAGCGATAAAATCACCGTGAAGATCAGCGCAAACACCAGCGCGAGGATCAGCGATGCCACGGTCAGCGTCAGACTGGTATGCAGCCCTTTCAGCAGTTCGGGTAAATAGCTCAACATCAGGTATTCCCCTGCTCAAAACGGGTCGCACGGGCATCAATTCGCTTCAGCACCTGCTGGCTCAATAAGGTGATCACCAGATAGATGGCCGCGGCCATCAGATACCAGGTAAACGGCTCCTGGGTGCGGGCCGCGATGCTTTTGGTTTGCAACATAATATCGTTCACGCTGATCAGCGAGACCAGCGCAGTGTCTTTCAGCAGCACCAGCCACTGATTACCCAAGCCTGGCAGGGCATGACGCCACATCTGCGGCAGGATCAGGCGGAAGAAAATGGCCGGGGTTTTCATGCCCAGCGCCTGTCCCGATTCCCACTGCCCCGCAGGGACCGCTTTCAGCGCGCCGCGAAGGGTCTGAGAAGCATAGGAGGAATAGAGGATCGACAGGGCGATCACCCCGCAAAGAAACGGGCTGACGTCGAAGTTCTGAATATTCACCTGCACCAGGAAGCTGAACAGCCCCAGATTGACGGTGAAACCATCGGACAGGGTCAGCAGCAGTTGCGAGGCGCCAAAATAGACGAACAGCACCACCAGGATCTCCGGCAGGCCACGGAATAGCGTGACCAGACCGGTTCCCAGCCAGGCGACCGGACGCCAGCGGGCCGATTCCCAGGCGGCGAAAATCATCGCCAGAATCAGCCCAACGACCAGTGCAGAAACGGCAAGGCCGACGGTCATGCCGGCGGCGCTTGCTAAAGGAGTGAGTTCATTCATTCAGAAATTACTGCTGGAACCATTTGCTGTAGATGGTTTTGTAGGTGCCGTCAGCCTTCACTTTGTCCAGTGCGGTGTTGAACTGGCCCTGCAACTCGGCGTTACCCTGACGAACCGCGATGCCCAAACCGGTGCCGAAGTAAGCCTTATCCGTCACTTTCTCGCCCACTGGTGCCAGGTTTGCGTTCTGCTTCAGCCATTCGTTCACCACCGCGGTGTCACCGAATACCACATCGATACGGCCATTTTTCAGGTCGAGGATCGCATTCTGATAGCTGTCGTAAGGAACGGCATTCACGCCGGTCATTTTTTCGGTCAGGTATTTCTGATGCGTGGTGCCGTTCTGTACGCCAACACGTTTGCCTTTCAACGCATCAACCGAAGCCACTTTGCCTTTCTGCGCAATAAACAGAGCAGAGTTGTCATAGTAAGCTTTGGAGAACAGAACCTGTTTCTCACGCTCAGGCGTGATGTCCATGCCGGCCATTACCGCGTCAAAACGACGGAATTTCAGGCTTGGGATCAGGCTGTCGAACGCCTGGTTAGTGAAGGTACAGGTTGCGTTCATTTCACGGCACAGCGCGTTAGCCAGATCGACATCAAAGCCCTGAATTTTGTTATCGGAATCGACAAATTCAAACGGAGGATAAGAGGCTTCGGTAGCAAAACGAATGGTCTGCGCGGCGCTCGCGCTCAGGCTTAAACCCGCTAACAGTGCGGCAAGTACGACTTTTTTCATCATTATACCCTGCATTAGTGCGATAGATAATTGGCAAACGCGTCGGTTTGCGGCTGTGTAAAGCGGCTGGCATCACCCTGTTCGACCACGTAACCGTTCTCCATATACACCACGCGGCTGGCGGTTTTACGCGCCACTTCCACTTCGTGCGTCACGATGACCTGGGTGATGTTGGTCTGCGCCAGTTCCTGAATGATCGACACGATCTGGGCCGTAATTTCCGGATCAAGCGCGGCGGTGGGCTCATCGAACAGCAACACCGCCGGCTCCATCATTAACGCTCTGGCTATCGCCACGCGTTGCTGTTGGCCGCCGGAAAGGTGCAAAGGGTAGCGGTCGGCGAATGTGGTCAGGCGCAGGCGATCCAGTAGTTTTCCGGCGCGGGCATGGGCCTGATCTTTGCTCAGCCCCAGCACGCGGCAGGGCGCTTCGATCAGGTTCTGCATCACCGTCAGGTGCGGCCAGAGATTATATTGCTGGAAGACCATACCCACGTTTTGACGCAGCTCGCGGATGGCCGCGTCTGACGGGGTTTTACTGAAGTCGATTTGATGTCCCGCAATGCTCAACGTGCCGGAACGCGGCATCTCAAGCAAATTGAGAACGCGCAGCAGAGAGCTCTTACCGGCACCGCTTGGACCCAGCAGAACCAGCGTTTCGCCCTCAGGGCACGCCAGTTGAATGTCGAACAGTGCCTGATGGGCACCATAAAAGCAGTTAATACCGTTTAGTTGAATACTCATGCGCAAAAAGTGAATAGCAATTGATGCTGCGAATCTTAACGTTGACGGCATACTTATGCAATCATCGTGCGTGAAAATACCTTTATGCCTGCTGTAAACTAAAAGGCTAGCACAAGATCGCGTGCTTTAAGCGGATTTGCCCGGGAAGATGCAAGAACTGCGAGAGCGATCGTGCCATCGGGCGATGGCACGACACTGGGAGACACTACTTCAGCAGCAACTGGCTGAGCGAGCCGCCCTGAAGATGCGGATTCGGGCTGTTGTAGCGCACGTCGTCAACTGCCCAGCAGGTGCCTTCGCGCACCATCAGCACTTCATCCTGCCACTCTACCGGCTTGCTGCCATCCCGAGTGAGCGTCACGCGCAGCGGAATGTTGCGTGCATCGGTATTCGGAATGGTCGACGCATCCGCCACGCTGGCTGAGGTTGGGCCAACCGATAAACTTGAGAAGATATCACCCTGATTTAACTCAGGCGCGCGAGTGGTGTCGCTGTTGGCTTTCAGCAAGGTGGCATACAGTTTATCGCTGAGATAAGGGCGGTATTTGGCCAGCTGTTGCGCCGTCGGCATTCCCTGAGTCGGCTCTTTCAGGCGCAGATCATAGAACTGCTGCGCGACTGAATCCGGGCCGCCATCGACGCAGGGCCCCATACGCGTACCAATGTCCTTATACGCGGGTTGTACCGTGGTACAGGCACTGAGAAGCAGCGCCATTGGAGCCAGTGCAGCAATCGCTTGGTATTTCATCTTGATTTCCTTATTGTTTCTGGATGACGGTTTTTAGCATAGAGTATAGCCGCTCTGCTTAACCAGAAGGGCTACACTGGGAAAGAACAACAAAAGGAGAGCATTCAATGATGCGTCTGTTGATATTGGCAGTTTTTTCGCTGCTGCTGAGCGCCTGTGGTTCATCAGGCTTCGAGTCGCATTCCGGCTACACCGTTGATACCCGCCATCCCGCGTATGGCGCCCGTCCCCGTATTAAGGTGCTGGTGATCCACTACACCGCGGAAGATTTCCCCAGCTCGCTGGCTACGCTCACCGATCGTGACGTAAGCGCACACTACCTGATTCCGGCGAAACCGGTGGAGAAAGCACATCAGCCGGTGGTGTTTCGTCTGGTACCGGAATCACAGCTTGCCTGGCATGCGGGCCCCAGCTTCTGGCGGGGAGCCTCCCGGTTAAATGACACCTCGATCGGCATCGAGCTGGAGAATCAGGGCTACAGGCGAACGTCTGCTGGCCAAATCTGGTACCCGTTTGCGCCGTCACAGATTGCGGCGCTGGCCCCGCTGGCCAGAGATATCGTACAGCGTTACAACATCCTGCCGCAGGATGTTGTTGGGCACAGCGATATCGCCCCGCAGCGTAAGCAGGATCCTGGCCCGCTATTCCCCTGGCAATGGCTGGCAGAGCAGGGGATTGGCGCCTGGCCAGATGCCGGACGGGTCAGTTTTTATCTGGCAGGCAGGCCGCCGGAGCAACCGGTCGATCACGCCCATTTGCTGACCCTGCTTTCACTTTATGGTTATCAGGCCAGTCCGGAGATGACGGCAGACGAACAGCGTAAGGTGATAGCTGCTTTCCAGATGCATTTCCGCCCCGCAAATTATTTAGGGCTGCCGGATGCGGAAACGGAAGCGACGGTGAGAGCGTTGCTGGAAAAGTACGGCGAAGGTTAGGGTGACGGGAAAGTAAAAAGCCCATTCCCCTGGTGGGAGTGGGCTGTGCAGGGTTACGCGGCGAGGAACGCCTTCCACTGCGCCACCAGCGTTTCCAGCGCGTGGCGGTCGATATCCAGATGGGTTACCAGACGCGTGACCGCACCGGTGCTGATCAGGATATTCTGCTGCTTCATCCACGCTTTCAACGGTTCAATCTGCGCGTCTGGCAACCTTACAAACACCATATTGGTGTCCTGACGGGACACATCCACGCCAATCGCTTTTAACTGCTCCGCCAGCCAGGCGGCATTATCATGGTCGTCTTGCAGACGGGCGACGTTGTGTTCCAGGGCATACAGGCCTGCAGCCGCCAGAATGCCCGACTGACGCATCGCGCCGCCGGTCATTTTACGCCAGCGGCGGGCGCGCTGAATGTATTCGGCGCTGCCACACAGCAGTGAACCTACCGGCGTGCCGAGCCCTTTTGACAGACAGATGGTCAGGGTGTCGCAGTAGCGCGTCAGGGCTTCCAGCTCAACTCCGAGTGCCACGCTGGCGTTAAAAATACGCGCACCGTCGACATGCAGCGCCAGCTTGTGCTGACGGGTGAATTCCCAGGCGTCTTTCAGATAGGCAATCGGCAGGACTTTACCGTTATGGGTGTTCTCAAGGCTGAGCAGTTTGGTCATCGCGAAGTGGAAATCGTCAGGCTTGATGAACTGCGCCACGACATCCAGCGGAAGCGTGCCGTCAGCTGCCGCCAGAATCGGCTGTGGCTGAATGCTGCCTAACACCGCGGCACCGCCAGCCTCGTACTTATAGTTATGCGCCAGCTGGCCGACAATGTACTCCTCTCCACGCTGACAATGGCACAGCAGCGCGATCAGGTTAGCCTGGGTGCCCGTGGGTAAAAACAGGGCGGCTTCTTTGCCGGTTAACTGCGCGGCCCTGGCTTCAAGTGCATTGACCGTTGGGTCATCGCCGTAAACATCATCCCCGGTTTCTGCGGCCATCATCGCGGAAAGCATCGCCTGGCTGGGGCGGGTTACCGTATCACTGCGTAAATCAATCACACCTGAGCTCCTCTAATGAAAACGGACGCCGTAGCGTCCGTAAAAAAAGACCTGCAAATGTTTTACCGCAGCCAGTTGGTTTTTGCCAGTTCAACCACTTCGTCACCACGGCCATTGATCACCGCCCGCAGCATATACAGGCTAAAGCCTTTCGCCTGCTCCAGCTTGATTTGCGGCGGCATGGCCAGCTCATCTTTGGCGGTCACCACATCAACCAGCACCGGACCATCGTGATTCAGCGCTTCCTGCAGGGCTGCATCAAGGTCTGACGCGCGCTCCACGCGGATCCCTTTCACCCCACAGGCGGTGGCAATCTCCGCAAAATTCGGATTTTCCAGGTCGGTACCGTCAGTCAGATAACCGCCGGCCTTCATCTCCATCGCCACAAAGCCGAGGACGCTGTTGTTGAACACCACCAGTTTTACCGGCAGTTTGAGCTGAGCAACCGAGAGGAAATCGCCCATCAGCATACTGAAACCGCCATCGCCACACATCGCTATCACCTGACGCTGCTTGTCCAGCGACTGCGCCCCCAGCGCCTGCGGCATGGCGTTAGCCATCGAGCCATGGTTAAAGGAGCCAATCAGCCGGCGTTTACCGTTCATCTTCAGATAGCGTGCGGCCCAGACGGTCGGCGTTCCCACGTCACAGGTAAATATGGCGTCGTCGTCGGCAAAGCGACTTAACTGCTGGGCCACGTATTGTGGATGAATCGCCTGTTTATCATTGGCGGTTGCCAGATTATCCAGCTCTTTACGCGCATCGACATAATGCTCAAGCGCTTTATCAAGGAAGTCGCGATCCTGTTTAACCTCCAGCTGCGGTAACAGCGCGGCGAGCGTGGTTTTGATATCGCCAATTAACGCCATATCGACGTGACTGTGCGATCCAATGCTGCCCGGATTGATATCGATCTGAATGATTTTCGCATCGGCAGGATAGAACGCCCGATAAGGGAACTGCGTGCCCAGCAACACTAAGGTGTCCGCGTTCATCATCGCATGGAAGCCAGACGAGAAGCCGATCAGCCCGGTCATGCCAACGTCATAAGGATTATCGTATTCCACATGCTCTTTGCCGCGCAGCGCGTGAACGATCGGCGCTTTCAGCGTCTCGGCCAGCTTGACGACTTCCGCATGCGCGCCGGCACAGCCGCTGCCGCACATCAGGGTGATGTTATGTGACTCATTCAGCAGTTCAGCCAGCTTAGCCATCTCAGTGGCTTGCGGTTGCACCACCGGCAACTGAGGCGGATACCAGTTAGCCGTCGCACCTTCCGGCGCCAGCTTCAGGGCGACATCACCCGGCAGCACCACCACGGACACACCGCGATTAAGAATGGCTTTGCGCATGGCGATACCCAGTACCTGCGGAAGCTGCTCCGGGTTGGAGACCAGCTCGCAGTAATGGCTGCATTCGCGGAACAGTTCCTGCGGATGGGTTTCCTGGAAATAGCCGCTGCCAATTTCGCTGGAAGGAATGTGCGCGGCAATCGCCAGTACCGGAACGCGGTTGCGGTGACAGTCAAACAAGCCGTTGATCAGGTGCAGGTTGCCGGGGCCACAGGAACCGGCACACACTGCCAGTTCGCCGCTGATTTGTGCCTCGGCACCGGCGGCAAAGGCGGCCACTTCTTCATGGCGGGTCGGCATCCATTCGATGGTGCCCATTTTGTTCAGGCTGTCGCTCAGCCCGTTCAGGGAATCTCCGGTGACTCCCCAAATGCGTTTTACCCCGGCGCTTTCTAACGTTTTCGCCACAAGGGCGGCTACGGTCTGTTTCATGCCTTTCTCCGTTTGGCTTATCTCAAATTAGTCAGAGTAAAGCATAGACGAAGGAGGGGCGTTGTCAGGGCGAGTGCGGTAGTCAAACGTGCGGTTTACGGCAGCCCGCAGGCTGCCAGAGACTCAGGAGGAGAACAGCGCGATCAGAATGGGCGCAAACAGGCTCAGCACAAAGCCGTGAACAATGGCCGCCGGTACGATCTCCGTTCCGCCGCTGCGTTGCAGCACGGGAAGGGTGAAATCCATGGAGGTTGCGCCACACAGCCCAAGCGCGCTTGAGCGGTGACGTGAGATCAGCGCCGGGATCAGCATTATCGCCAGCAGTTCGCGAATCAGGTCATTAAAGAACGCCGCGCTGCCAATCACCGGCCCGAAGGATTCAGTCATCAGAATGCCTGACAGCGAATACCAGCCGAAGCCAGACGCCATCGCCATGCCGGTTTTTAGCGGCAGGCCAAGCAATAAGGCGGTCAGCACGCCACCGACCATCGCGCTGAGGAACACCACCATCGCCACCATCAGGCCACGACGGTTGAGGATAATTTGGCGCAGCGTCATGCCACTGCCGCGCAGCTGTAATCCGACCAGGAACAGCAAAAACAGCAGCGCGTACTCACTGGCCAGCGAGGCAAACTTCAGCGGCGCCCAGTGGCTCAGGCCGAGCACAAATCCAATCACCACCACGCCGCATAGCTTTAATGAATCCAGCGCCATATGCAGCCGCGAAGGAAGGGCTTCCTGCCGGTGTTTATGTGTCCACGGACGGCGCGATTCCAACAACCGCAGCGCCAGCAAATTACAGATCAAGATGCAGACCGCACTGACCGCGCAGTAATGGAAAATAGACAGCAGATTGCTGCTCAGATCGTCGAGAAAGGCCAGGCTGATGCCCATAAAAAACAGGATAACGTACACCATCCAGCTGAGAAGCTTATTTACCAGTCGCAGCAAAGAGGGGTTTGTAGTCGGCAGAATGTAGCCGAGGATCAAAGGAATAAGAATGATCAGCAATCCTGAATACATGGGGAAGGTCGTCCGTGGGGAGAATTTGTGGCGTCAAGCTAGCGAAAATTCTTAGCGGAGTAAAGCAAAGTTCCCGTCTTCACCGGGCCTCGTCGGGTTACCCGTACTGGATATGGAGCATTTCCTGCATAAGCTCGGATTTTCAGAGGGTTATCATGACACTGCTCCGTTGCCGGCCAGCGTAACGATGAATTCTGAATTTGCTCCCTTGAAAAGAGGCGTAGCAGCCCAATCTTAAAGGTATTGCCGGATGTCAGTCATAAAAATGCCAGCGTGCATGGCTGGCATTTTACTGTAGGGTTGTTCAGAATGAGGTAAGGAAAGGTCAGGCACTGACTGCCATCGCCATTTCCACAGGGACAATGAGGCTGGCATGATTGCCCTTCGGTCCCTCATGCACATCAAACTGGACTTGTTGCCCGGCTTTCAGCGTTCTGTATCCATCCATCTTGATGGTCGAGTAGTGCGCGAAGATATCCTCGCCGCCACTGACTGGACAGATAAAGCCGAAGCCTTTGGCATTATTGAACCATTTAACAGTACCCGTCTCCATGCTTCTACTTCCCTCGCAAGACATTCGAATGAGTGAGGTGGCGAGGCTTAAAGCCTCTAAGCTGGTTAAAACGCATTCAGCTTATGCCTGTACTGTAGAGATTTAGCATTGAGCGTCAAGCAAATGGGGCGTTCAAACGGGGACGAAATCATCAAAATTTGAAGCAGTTAACGCTATTGCGAATTTTGTGATGGAGGTCGCGTAGCGGCAGTTTGCAGAAAAAAATCACCGGCGTGGGCCAACATTCTGGGCGTGTTAAACATACCCTTAATAATGTTAGTCTGACCTGAGTAAGTAACGTGTTGAGATTGGGTACGTATGGCAAACACTAACGATTGGCTTAACTTTGAACACCTTGCAGATGACAAGCTCCGTGAAGGGCTTAAGCCACCTTCGATGTATAAAGTTATTCTGAACAATGACGATTATACACCTATGGAATTTGTTATTGACGTACTGCAAAAGTTCTTTTCTTATGATACTGAACGTGCAACGCAACTGATGCTTGCGGTCCATTACCAGGGAAAGGCGATCTGCGGTGTCTATACTGCTGAAGTGGCAGAGACCAAAGTCGCTCATGTAAATAAGTACGCCAGGGAGAACGAGCATCCGTTGCTGTGTACGCTGGAAAAAGCCTGAATAAGGCGATCTATTGGGGGAGGTGCCTATGCTCAATCAAGAACTGGAACTCAGTTTAAATATGGCTTTCGCCAGAGCGCGCGAGCACCGTCATGAGTTTATGACTGTCGAGCATTTGTTACTGGCATTGCTCAGTAACCCGTCGGCCCGCGAGGCGTTAGAAGCCTGCACGGTCGATATCGTGGCTCTCCGGCAGGAGCTCGAAGCCTTCATCGAACAAACCACCCCGGTCTTGCCGGTCAGCGAAGAAGAGCGCGACACTCAGCCGACGCTCAGTTTCCAACGCGTATTACAACGCGCCGTATTCCACGTGCAGTCATCCGGTCGTAGCGAAGTTGCGGGTGCTAACGTCCTGGTCGCGATTTTCAGCGAGCAGGAGTCGCAAGCCGCTTATCTGCTGCGTAAGCATGAAGTCAGCCGTCTTGATGTGGTTAACTTCATTTCCCACGGGACGCGTAAAGATGAACCGGGTCCGGCGTCAGGTGCGGAAAATCCGGTCAACGAAGAGCAAGCAGGCGGGGAGGATCGTATGGAAAACTTCACCACCAATCTTAATCAGCTTGCTCGCGTAGGTGGGATTGACCCACTGATCGGGCGCGATAAAGAACTGGAGCGTACTGTTCAGGTACTTTGCCGTCGTCGTAAAAATAACCCGTTACTGGTGGGTGAGTCTGGCGTCGGTAAAACCGCCATTGCGGAAGGCCTGGCCTGGCGCATTGTGCAGGGTGACGTGCCGGAAGTGATGAAAGATGCCACGATTTATTCGCTGGATATCGGTTCACTGTTGGCGGGCACCAAATACCGTGGTGATTTTGAAAAACGTTTCAAAGCGCTGTTAAAACAGCTTGAGCAGGATACCAGCAGCATTCTGTTTATCGATGAGATCCACACCATCATCGGTGCCGGTGCTGCATCAGGTGGCCAGGTTGACGCCGCTAATCTGATCAAGCCGCTGCTCTCCAGCGGGAAAATTCGCGTGATGGGTTCCACAACCTATCAGGAATTCAGCAACATCTTTGAAAAAGACCGTGCGCTGGCTCGCCGTTTCCAGAAGATCGACATTACCGAACCTTCTGTCGACGAAACCGTGCAAATCATCAATGGTCTGAAGCCGAAATACGAAGCTCACCACGACGTGCGCTACACCGCGAAAGCGGTCAGAGCCGCCGTGGAGCTGGCGGTGAAATACATCAACGACCGTCATCTGCCTGATAAGGCGATTGACGTGATTGATGAGGCGGGCGCTCGCGCACGTCTGATGCCGGTTAGTAAGCGTAAGAAAACGGTTAACGTGTCGGATATCGAATCTGTGGTGGCCCGCATTGCGCGTATTCCAGAGAAGAGTGTTTCTGCCACCGACCGTGACACGCTGAAAACCCTGAGCGATCGTCTGAAAATGCTGGTATTTGGCCAGGATGATGCGATTGAGGCCTTAACCGAAGCGATCAAAATGAGTCGCGCCGGATTGGGTCAGGATCGTAAACCTGTCGGTTCCTTCCTGTTTGCTGGTCCTACGGGCGTCGGTAAAACTGAGGTGACCGTTCAGCTGGCGAAAGCGCTGGGCATTGAGCTGCTGCGTTTCGATATGTCGGAATACATGGAGCGTCACACCGTTAGCCGTTTGATTGGTGCGCCTCCAGGCTATGTTGGTTTCGATCAGGGCGGCCTGCTGACGGATGCGGTGATTAAGCATCCACACGCGGTAGTACTGCTTGATGAAATCGAGAAGGCACACCCGGATGTCTTTAACCTGCTGTTGCAGGTAATGGACAACGGTATGCTGACCGATAACAACGGCCGTAAAGCCGATTTCCGTAACGTGGTGGTGGTGATGACCACGAACGCCGGCGTGCGGGAAACTGAACGTAAGTCGATCGGTCTGATCCACCAGGATAACAGCACCGATGCGATGGAAGAGATCAAAAAGATCTTTACGCCAGAATTCCGTAACCGTCTGGACAATATTATTTGGTTCAAACACCTCGATACCGAGGTTATCCATCAGGTTGTCGACAAGTTTATTGTCGAACTGCAGGCGCAGCTGGATGCGAAAGGCGTGTCGCTGGAAGTCAGCGATGATGCCCGGGACTGGCTGGCAGCGAAAGGGTACGATAAAGCAATGGGCGCACGTCCAATGGCGCGTACCGTGCAGGAATGCCTGAAGAAACCGCTGGCAAACGAACTGCTGTTTGGTTCGCTGGTGGATGGCGGCTCCGTGTCGGTGGCTCTCGATAAAGAGAAAAACCAGCTGACCTATGACTTTGTTAGCGCTGAGAAGCGTAAAACGGTTGGGTCAGAACACTAAGCTGTTCGATAGATAGAAAAAAGGCCGGATATGATATCCGGCCTTTTTTTATGGGTGCTGCGGCTACGGGCGGCAGCACGGCTGAATGCTAATTAGCGACTACGGAAGACAATGCGGCCTTTGCTCAGGTCGTACGGGGTCAGCTCAACAGTGACTTTGTCGCCCGTCAGGATGCGGATATAGTTTTTACGCATTTTACCGGAGATGTGAGCGGTAACCACGTGTCCATTTTCTAACTCAACGCGGAACATGGTGTTAGGTAACGTATCCAATACGGTACCCTGCATTTCAATATTGTCTTCTTTGGCCATCGAATCCTCTAGGTGTTACAACCTTAGTTTTGAACCGGCAAGATAATGCCGAATTTCAAGTATTATGTAAAGAATTGTTGGTGATTTCACCAGCATCAACCCCTCTGTTACGCGTTTCGCGCAGAGGAGCTCACGATTAAAAATGTGCAGTGTACGACGTCAGCGTGGGGGAAATGCGGGCTAAAAATGGGTCTCGCATTCGCTCCTGTGCGCAATGCAAACCGAAAGACAAAGTGCGTTAATATTCCCAGCCAGGCCAATCCCGGCTCGCCAGTGACAGGAGGCGATGGGCGGACGACATACCAAACGCGCATATTATATCACTGTTATCCACTCTTGCGTGGAAAACATCGTTTAATCCCACTAAAAAAGGGTCTGCGGCTGCCAACAGTTCGCTGAAAGCGGCTGATCTGCCAGCGAGTTGACCTGATGCAGGTAATCCGCACGGCCTATCTCCTCAGCGCCAAGCGAAGCGGTATGCGGGTTCAGCACCTGGCAGTCGATCACTTTTCCGCCTTGCTGCTGAAAATAGCGGCTGAATACCAACAATGCGGTTTTTGAGGCATTTTCTCGCCGGCTGAACATCGATTCGCCACAAAAAATCTGTCCCAGCGCCAGACCGTATATCCCGCCGACCAGTTCATTCTCATGCCAGACCTCAATCGACTGCGCATGTCCTGCCTCAAACAGCTTCAGCCAGGCGCGGCGAACTTCATTGGTTATCCATGTCCCTTCTTCACGATTGCTGGCACAGCCTTCGATAACATCATAAAAGCTCTGATTAAGCGTCACGCGGTAAGGTGACTGCTGATGAAAGCGCTTCATGCTGCGGCTGAGGTGGAAGCTTTCTGGATAAAGCACCGCGCGCGGATCGGGCGACCACCACAGAATTGGATCCCCCGGTGAGAACCAGGGGAAAATGCCACGGTGATAGGCGCTCAGCAGGCGGGCAGGGCTGAGATCGCCCCCCATCGCCAACAGGCCATTAGGTTCACGCAGCGCCATTTCCGGCGGCGGAAAGTTGAGTGACTCCCTTGAGAGTTGGATCAGGCGCATGTTAACAGCCTCTGCGGCACGAGAGGCTATGACTATAGCGCAAACCGCTGGTGGAAATACCAGTAGCGACCGCGTTTTGAGATTAATTCGACATGATTTCCCTGCTCAATGATCCTGCCGCTGTCCATAATGCAAATTTTGTCGAACTGCTGCAGGCCTTGCAGGCGGTGAGTCACCATAATCATCGTTTTGTCTTTGGCGACCTCGTGAAGTAACGCCAGAATTTGCTGCTCTGTTTCAGCATCAAGGCCTTCGGTCGGTTCATCCAGCAGCAATAAATCACCGTTATGCAGTAGTGCACGCGCAAGACCCAGCCTTCTTAACTCGCCACCGGAGAGCTGACGTCCACCTTCTCCCAGCCAGGCATTCAGCCCCAAATCATCCTCCAGCAACCCGCCAAGGCCCACCTGATTAAGGACTTCAACCAGTTGGGCGTCGCTGCTTTGCGCTGAGGCCAGCAGCAAATTTTCCCGCAGCGTGTTACTGAAAAGGTGAACACGTTGTGTGACCACGCTGGTGGTCGCACGCAGAGAAGCTTCATCCCACTGCTGCAGTGGCTGCCCGTTGAGGAGCAGGCTGCCATGCTGTGGATCCCAGGCGCGAGTAAGAAGCTGGAGGAGTGTCGATTTCCCGCAGCCCGTTCTGCCCAACAGCGCGACATGTTCCCCTTGGGCAACGTCCAGTGAGAGGCAGTCCAGCGCAGGATGATGATCGCCATAGCTGAAGCTCAGATCCTTGATACTCAGGGAAACGCCTTCGCGTGCTGGAAGGGGAGTGTGGGCAAAATGCACCGCAGGTTGCTGGTTAATTACTTCAGAAACCCTCGTCGCTGACGCCATCACCTGACCCAGGTGCAGAAACGCGCCCCCAACCGGCGCCAGCGCTTCAAAGGCCGCCAGAGCACAAAACACAAACAGGGCAATAAAGGCGCCAGGCTCCTTCAGATGACCGATGCCGCCCGCGCTTAGCCATAAAATCAGCACCACGGTAAAGCCGGTAATCAACGTCAGTACCCCCTGAGAGAGTCCCATCAGGCTGGCCTGACGTTGCTGCGCAGCCATCCAGCGTGCTTCAGTCTCGTCAAGATTCTGGCGGAAGAGTTTAGCCGCTCCGTAAAGTGCCAGCTCTGCCTGAGCCTGTAGCCAGTCGGTCAGCTGACTGCGGTATTGACCGCGTAATGCGGTCAGAGCGATACCTGCCGGCCGGCCAGCGCGATAAAACAGCGGAGGAAGCAGTAGCAGCGTCAGTAACATCAGGCCGCCCAATATCACCGCCAGATGCCAGTCCAGCCAGCTCAAGCCAACGGTTACAGTAAGAATCACCACTAAAGCGCCAAACAATGGCGAGATGACGCGCAGATAAAGATGGTCAAGCGTATCAACATCAGCAACCAGTCTGTTCAGCAAGTCGCCTTTACGATAGCCACTTAATCCCGCAGGGGAGAGCGGTAGCAGTTTGCTAAAGGTAAACACCCGCAGATGCTGAAGGACTCTGAATGTGCCATCGTGGCTGACCAGTCGCTCGAAATAGCGTGCTGCAGTGCGGGTGATAGCTGCACCCCTGACGCCAGCCGCTGGCAGCATGTAGTTGAAGCTGTATAAGCCGGCAAAGCCGGCCACTGAGGAAGCGGCCAGAAACCAGCCGGAAAGCGTTAACAGACCGATGCTGGCCAGCAGGGTAATAATGGCCAGCACAATTCCCAAGGACAGGCGCCAGATATGACGGCGATAAAGGGCCAGAAACGGCATTAACGTTTTCATTCTACGGTCTCCTGACGTCTGGCAGCCAGTTCGGCAAAAGCACCGGGCGAGCGCATAAGTTCAGCGTGGTCACCTTGCTGCAGGATTTTGCCGTTGCGCATCAGCCAGATTTCATCCCAGCGCCCCAGTTGATCCAACTGGTGGGTGATCATTAAGGTGGTCTGACTGAAGGAGGCGGCCAGCAAGGCTTCATTAACCCGCTGTTCACTGCGACTGTCGAGGCTAGAACCGGGCTCATCAAGTAACAGGAAATGGCAGGACTTATACAGCGCCCTGGCCACTGCAACACGTTGCGCCTGACCGACTGACAGGGAAGAGGCCTGCTCACCGATTTCACTTTCCAGTCCATTCGGCAGCTGTGTAAGGAACTCTTTTACGCCGGCCTGCTGGCAAACGTTGTCAAGCTTGATCGGGTCAACCCGGCCGGCCAGCACAATATTCTGCCGCAACGTTGCAGCAGGGAGGTGAGGGTTCTGTCCAACCCAGGCAAGTTGCTTTTGCCAGAACTCAGGCGAGATTTCCCGCAGTTCAGTCCCATTGACCCGCAGCGAGCCCTGGTAGGGCAGAAAACCCAGCAGCACGTTAAGCAGCGAGGTCTTACCCGCACCGCTTTGCCCGACCAGCGCCACGCGCATGCCAGGAAGCAAGGTGAAATTCAACGGTCCAGCCAGTACCTTGCCATCCGGGGAAAGGATCTGCAGTTCCTGTGCCTCGAAAGTCAGGCCATCCTGCGTATCAATCACCTTTTCGCCTTGTGAGGAGGTCAGGGTTTCGCTCTGATTCAGGAAGGTTTCCAGTGCATCAGCGCCGCCGACGGCTTGCGCTTTGGCATGATAAAACGCGCCGAGATCGCGGAGTGGCTGGAAGAACTCCGGCGCGAGGATCAACGCAAGGAATCCGGCAAACAGCGTAACGCCGGAGCCATAATGGCCAAAATTGAGTTCGCCGAGGTAAGAGAAGCCGAAATAGACCGCCACAACGGCGATCGACAGTGAAGCGAAGAACTCAAGCACGGCGGAGGAGAGGAAAGCCAGGCGCAGGACTTCCATGGTTCGTTGACGGAAATCTTCCGAAGACTGGCGAATGCTCTCGGTTTCCGCTTCTGCACGATGGAACAGGCGTAAGGTTTCAAGCCCACGTAGACGATCGAGGAAGTGGCCACTGAGCCTGGCCAGCGCTTGAAAGTTACGGCGATTGGCATCCGCCGCACCCATACCGACCAGCGCCATAAACAGCGGTATCAGCGGCGCGGTACACAGCAAAATGAGCGCAGCGGCCCAGTTTACAGGGAACAGGGCAATCAGAATAAAGCAGGGGATAAAAACGGACAGCAGCATTTGCGGCAGATAGCGGGAATAGTAATCCTGCATATCTTCGATTTGTTCCAGCAGCAGCGTGGCCCAACTGCCCGCAGGTTTACCCTGAATCCAGGCCGGCCCCAATGCGCTGAGCTGATTGAGGACCGTACGTCGGAGCGTGGTTCGGATAGCTCTGCCGCATTCGAATCCCACTTTTTCGCGTAACCAGGCTAACACACCGCGCAGAACGAAACAGCCGAACAGCAGCACGAACGGGGTGACTAAGGCTTCTCGTGGCGTGTGATCAACAATCAACGCCTGCAGCAGTGAGGCCAGCAGCCACGCCTGACAGACAATCAGCAGGGCGCTTAACATGCCAAGCATCAGAGAGAGCCGTAACCAGCGCTTACCCAGCCCGGTCTGGCTTTTTAACCAACGGAGTAACTGTTGCTGCCGTGTTTTGTTCATGCTTTTCCAGCTGAGCGTTAGACGAAAGAGGAGAAAACATCCCTGCTAAAAACAGGGGGATTGGCTGGCAATGTTACAATGCGGAATGCAAAAAGGCGACCAGTTGAGGTCGCCTTTGGCAAGATTGATGCAGAGTGTTAACAACTCACTGAGAGTTTTTAACTAATCCATCGAGGAAGCGTTCTGCATCTAACGCCGCCATACAACCGGTACCGGCTGAAGTGATCGCCTGACGGTAGATATGATCCATCACATCACCCGCGGCGAACACGCCTGGAATGCTGGTCTGAGTCGCATTGCCCTGCAGACCCGACTGGACTTTGATGTACCCATTTTCCAGCTCAAGCTGATCTTTGAAGATGCCGGTGTTCGGGCTATGCCCGATGGCGACAAACAGACCGGCTACATTCAGCTCTTCGGTCTGCTGATCGTCCAGCGCAGAGCGCAGGCGCAGCGAGCTGACACCCATTTGATCGCCGATCACTTCATCCAGCGTCTGGTTAGTATGCAGCACGATATTGCCGTTGCGCACTTTTTCCATCAGACGGTCGATAAGGATTTTTTCCGCGCGGAAGCTGTCGCGGCGGTGAATCAAATGCACTTCTGCGGCGATGTTAGCCAGATAAAGCGCTTCTTCAACGGCGGTATTCCCCCCGCCGATCACCGCAACTTTCTGGTTACGGTAGAAGAAACCATCGCAGGTTGCACAGGCTGAAACGCCGCGTCCTTTGAACGCTTCTTCAGACGGCAGGCCCAGATAGCGGGCAGAAGCACCGGTAGCGATGATCAATGCATCAGCAGTATATTCCGCGCTGTCGCCGGTTAATCTGAACGGGCGCGTCTGCAGATCGACCGTATGAATGTGGTCGAAAATGATCTCGGTGTTGAATTTCTCCGCATGCTCCTGCATACGTTCCATCAACGCCGGACCGGTCAGATCGTTCGGGTCACCCGGCCAGTTTTCAACTTCGGTGGTGGTGGTCAACTGACCGCCTTTTTCCAGGCCGGTGATTAAAACCGGATTCAAATTGGCGCGCGCTGCGTAAACGGCAGCGGTATAACCAGCCGGGCCTGAGCCCAGGATAAGTAATTTACTGTGTTTGGCCGTGCTCATGAGACCCTCATTATTTGTCTGGCAAACATTTTTCGATTGTAGGGAATTTAACGCGGCAACAAAAGCATTCTGCAATTTTGTTAACGATGACTGCGAAAGGTTTGACCAATGGACCCTTTCACCTTGCGGAAGAGTTGTGCGCTATTTTGGGGCAAACGCTGACACCTGACAGTGCAATGCCCTGAAAATATCCATTTAAAAACAGTCACGCAGCGATACTTCTGGCATGTTGTACTGGTTTTAGTTGTTTTGCTTTGACAATCGGCTGCGCTTTTGCGAAAACAGTGTAGGAAGCAGAGGGGATTTAGGTTGGCAAAACAGATTTTCATTCCATGTTTTGGCACGCTAGCCGAATAAACTCAGTCTGTCATTGGTCATGACGCATGGTGTGGACAGACAACATGCGTCATACGGATGGGCGTTTTGCAAGAAGCGCAGCAGGCTCCTGACTTCACTTAGAACAACCCTGCACATCGAATGCGCCAGGGTATGGCAAGTAAAGGGAAGGCATTAAGAGAGACAATAATAATGGTAGACAATAAAAAACGACCTGGTAAAGATCTCGACAGGATCGACCGCAACATCCTTAACGAACTGCAAAAGAATGGTCGAATTTCTAACGTCGATCTTTCCAAGAGTGTGGGTTTATCTCCTACACCCTGCCTTGAACGTGTCCGTCGCCTCGAGCGCCAGGGATTCATCCTGGGTTATACCGCGCAGCTGAATCCACACTATCTGGACGCGTCACTGCTGGTATTCGTTGAGATTACTCTGAATCGTGGTGCACCGGATGTGTTTGAGCAATTTAACGCCGCCGTACAAAAACTTGAGGAAACTCAAGAGTGTCATCTTGTTTCAGGCGATTTTGACTATCTGCTGAAAACCCGTGTTCCTGATATGTCGGCTTACCGTAAATTACTGGGCGAGACCCTGCTACGTCTGCCGGGCGTGAACGATACGCGGACCTATGTCGTCATGGAAGAAGTGAAACAAAGTAACCGCTTAGTCATTAAAACGCGGTAACACAGGGCAGGTGCAAAACCTGATAGTTTTCGGTACACTCCTGTGAATTCATACAGGTTCAGCGTCGGGCTCGCCCGGCGCTGTTGCCTCCATAGTTTACAGGCCCCTGGAGAGTACTCTTGAGCCAGGAATACACAGAAGATAAAGAAGTATCCTTACAACCGCTTAGCAGTGGGCGTCGTCTGCTCGAAGCGTTGTTGATTGTTGTGGCTCTTTTTGCCGTTTATCTGATGGCAGCGTTGGTGAGCTTCAATCCTTCCGATCCCAGCTGGTCCCAGACCGCCTGGCATGAACCTATCCACAATGTGGGCGGCGGCATTGGCGCCTGGCTTGCGGATACCCTGTTCTTCATTTTTGGTGTGATGGCCTATGCCATTCCTCCGGTCATTTTAGGCCTTTGCTGGATCACTTTCCGTCAGCGCCACTCTCAGGAATTCATTGATTACTTCGCAGTCGCCCTGCGCCTGATTGGCGTGCTGGCTCTGGTGATCACTTCATGCGGCCTTGCGGCGCTGAATGCCGATGATATTTGGTACTTCGCTTCGGGTGGCGTGATTGGCAGCCTGCTGAGTAATGCCATGGCGCCATGGTTCAGCAGCGCCGGTGGCACCTTGACGCTGCTGTGCATCTGGGCTGCGGGATTAACGCTCTATACCGGCTGGTCATGGCTCACTATCGCTGAGAAAATCGGTGGTGTCGTGATGGGCGTGCTGACTTTTGCCAGTAATCGTTCGCGTAACGATGAGCGCTGGCATGATGATGAGTATGAAGACGAGCAGGGCGAAGCGGCTCCGGCCGCACCTGTTCTGAAGCAAAGCGCCCGCAGCGAAGAAGATGATGTGCTGCTGTCTGCGCCGAAGAAAATACTGCAGGACGATGAGCATGAAGCAGAGGACAACGATCCGCTTCTGAGCAAATCGGCTGTGGCTGCAACTGCTGCACCATTGGCTGCGGCTCCGCAAGCTGAAGAGGCTCCTGCTGCCCCGGTTTCTCCGGTCGCCAGCGTTCAGCCTGCGCATGTTCCCGCTGAGCCTGCTTATGCTCCCGCTCAGGCGGCGACTCCCGTGACTGCCCAGCCTGTTGCGGCTGCGCCAGTAGCACAAACGCCTGAACTTTACCGCTTTGAAATGCCGGCTGAGACCACACCTGCACCTTCAGTGCAGGTGGATGACGAAGATGAAGGGCCACGGATGGGGAACTGGCGAGACAGTTCTTCGCCATTCGACTTCTCTGCTCCGCAGTCCACTCAGCCAACCGATATGGCTGCTGGCACTCAGGGTGTCGTGGCTGCGGCTAAAGTCGCGGCAGCGTCCGCGCCGTTTATGCCGGGATTCAGTGCGACCAGTGAGGCGCCGGTTAACCCTCAGGTTAAGCAAGGCATCGGCCCGGCATTGCCGCGTCCTAACCCGGTTAAATTGCCAACGCGTCGTGAACTGGCTTCTTATGGCATCAAATTGCCTTCTCAGCGTATGGCTGAAGAGAAGGCGAAAGAAGAGCAGGAACTGATGGGATCCACCTCCGCCACTCTGCCCGCTGCGGATGAAGATGCGATGGAGCTGGAAGAGGCCCATCTGCGCGAGGCCTTTATGGCTCAGCAGCAGACGCGCTATGGCGAAGAGTTCGCTGAAGATGATGAAGCCGCTCTGCAACAGGCTGCATTGGCTCGTCAGTTTGCTGAACAACAGCAGCAACGGTATGGCGAGGAGGAGCAGCAGCAGGCTCCGTCCTTCAAACTGGATACCGCTGGAGCGTTCGATTTCTCTCCAATGGATGATTTGGTGGATGACGGCCCAAGCGAGCCGCTGTTTACCTTGCCAGCAGAGACCGATAAGGCCGCAGAGCAGTGGCAACAGCACAGTTCTACGCCTGAACATGCGCCAGCACAGCAACCCGTCACGCCATCATGGCAGACGCCTCCGGCTCAGCCGGTCGCGCAGCAGCCACCGGCTCCGGTTACTCCGTCATGGCAGACGCCTCCGGCTCAACCGGTAGCACAGCAGCCACAGGCTCCGGTTGCCCCATCATGGCAGGCTCCTCCGGCTCAACCGGTAGCACGGCAGCCACAGGCACCGGTTGCCCCATCATGGCAGGCTCCTCAGGAAGCAGCGCCTGAGCCAGAACCGGCGAAACCGGCTGAAGATAGCTTGTTCCACCCGTTCCTCGTGCGTCATGAGCAACGTCTGGAACGCCCAACCACCCCGTTGCCTTCGCTGGATTTGTTGACCGAACCGCCGATTGAAGCTGAACCAGTCGATATGTTTGCCCTGGAGCAAATGGCCCGACTGGTTGAGGCCCGTCTGGCTGATTACCGCGTGAAAGCCGAAGTGGTTGGCATCTCACCAGGTCCGGTCATTACGCGTTTCGAACTGGATTTAGCACCGGGCGTGAAAGCAGCCCGTATTTCTAACCTGTCTCGTGACCTTGCCCGCTCGCTTTCAGCCGTTGCTGTTCGCGTGGTGGAAGTGATCCCTGGCAAGCCGTATGTTGGTCTGGAGCTGCCTAATAAGCATCGCCAGACGGTCTATATGCGTGAAGTGTTGGAGTGCGCTAAATTCCGCGATAACCCCTCACCGCTTGCCGTGGTATTGGGCAAAGATATTTCGGGGCAGCCGGTGATCGCGGATTTGGCCAAGATGCCTCACCTGCTGGTGGCCGGTACCACCGGTTCTGGTAAGTCGGTCGGCGTTAACGCCATGATTATCAGCATGCTTTATAAAGCCTCGCCGGAAGACGTGCGCTTTATCATGATCGACCCGAAAATGCTGGAACTGTCGGTCTATGAAGGCATTCCTCATCTGCTGACCGAAGTCGTTACCGACATGAAAGACGCCGCCAATGCGCTGCGCTGGAGTGTCGGTGAGATGGAGCGTCGTTATAAGCTGATGTCGGCGCTGGGTGTGCGTAATCTGGCAGGCTACAACGAGAAGGTGGCTCAGGCTGAAGCGATGGGGCGTCCAATTCCGGATCCATTCTGGAAACCGGGCGACAGCATGGATGCCACGCCGCCGGTGCTGGAAAAACTGCCGTATATCGTGGTGCTGGTCGATGAGTTCGCCGACCTGATGATGGCGGTGGGCAAGAAAGTTGAAGAGCTGATTGCCCGCCTGGCACAGAAAGCGCGTGCCGCAGGGATCCACCTGGTTCTGGCGACACAGCGTCCGTCGGTCGATGTGATTACCGGTCTGATCAAGGCTAACATTCCAACGCGTATTGCGTTCACCGTTTCAAGCAAGATCGACTCCCGTACAATTCTCGATCAGGCAGGCGCTGAATCGCTGCTGGGAATGGGTGACATGCTTTATATGCCACCAAACTCCTCGATGCCTGTGCGTGTTCATGGTGCCTTCGTGCGCGATGAGGAAGTTCACGCCGTTGTGCAGGACTGGAAGGCGCGCGGTCGTCCGCAATACATCGAGAGCATCACCGCTGGCGAAGAGAGCGAAGGTGGTCTGACGCTGGATGGTGATGAAGAGCTGGATCCGCTGTTCGATCAGGCCGTTGGCTTTGTGGTGGAGAAACGTCGTGCGTCTATTTCTGGTGTGCAGCGTCAATTCCGCATCGGCTACAACCGTGCGGCGCGTATTATCGAACAGATGGAAGCACAGGGGATTGTCTCTTCACCGGGCCATAACGGTAACCGTGAAGTGCTTTCCCCTCCGCCACATGAGATGTAAGTCGGCTGTCAGGTCAGTTTTGCCTTAAAATACGGGCCGGGGAGACCCGGCCCGTTGAGTTTCCGGGGCTTATCCCCATATCAGACAGTATTGCCAGTTTCATTCAGGGGATCCCCTGTTGATTTCGCTAGTGCCTGGCTACAGTTATCCTCCCAGGCTTCCCCGCTTATCGGGATAAAAAGTTTTAATAAGGATGCCCTAATGAAAAAATTATTGATCTCCTGCTGTCTGCTGACCGCCTTTGCCTCTGCAAGTGTACTGGCCGATGCGTCTTCAGACCTGCAGCAGCGTCTGGACAAAGTGAAGAGCTTCCACGCCAGCTTCACGCAGAAAGTCACTGACGGTAGCGGACAGTCCGTTCAGGATGGGGAAGGTGAGCTGTGGGTTAAACGCCCGAACCTGTTCAACTGGCATATGACCGCACCGGACGAAAGCGTGCTGATTTCTGATGGTAAAACGCTGTGGTTCTATAACCCGTTTGTTGAGCAGGTCAGTGCAACCTGGCTGAAAGATGCCACCAGTAACACGCCGTTTATGCTGATCGCGCGTAATCAGGGCAGCGACTGGAAGCAGTACAACATTAAGCAGCAGGGCGACAACTTCGACCTGACCCCTAAATCTACCGATGGCAACCTGAAGCAGTTCACCATCAATGTTTCCACTAACGGCACAATAAACCAGTTCAGCGCCGTGGAGCAGGATGGACAGCGCAGCAGCTATGCACTGAAGAGCCAGCAAAATGGGGCTGTTGAAGCCAGTAAGTTCCAGTTCACACCGCCAAAAGGCGTGACGCTGGACGATCAGCGTCAGTGAGGTTAGCGTGAATACTCTGTCTCTGGATTTCTCCCACAATGAATTTCAGCCTCTGGCCGCCCGTATGCGGCCAGCAACGCTGGCAGAATATATTGGGCAGCAGCACCTGCTGGCTGCCGGTAAGCCTCTGCCACGCGCCATCGAGGCTGGGCATCTGCATTCGATGATCCTGTGGGGGCCGCCAGGGACAGGAAAAACCACGCTGGCCGAAATTATCGGCCGTTACGGCCAGGCTGATGTGGAACGCATCTCCGCAGTGACGTCGGGCGTAAAAGAGATCCGCGAAGCCATCGAGCGCGCGAGGCAAAACCGCGATGCCGGGCGTCGCACCATCCTGTTTGTCGATGAAGTTCACCGTTTTAACAAAAGTCAGCAGGATGCGTTTCTGCCACATATTGAAGATGGCACCATCACCTTTATCGGTGCCACAACGGAAAACCCGTCGTTTGAGCTCAATTCAGCACTGCTTTCCCGTGCCCGCGTCTATCTGCTGAAATCGCTAACCAGTGAAGACATCGAAATCGTGCTCGATCAGGCCATGAAAGACAGCGATCGCGGTTATGGCAAAGAGAATATCGTTCTGCCTGAGGGTACGCGCAGGATGATTGCCGAACTGGTTAACGGCGATGCTCGCCGTGCGCTAAACACGTTGGAGATGATGGCCGATATGGCCGAGGTCAACAGCAAAGGCAAGCGGGAGCTGACGGCTCAACTGCTGAACGAAGTGTCAGGCGAACGCAGCGCCAGGTTCGATAATAAAGGCGATCGCTTTTACGATCTGATTTCGGCACTGCACAAATCGGTACGTGGCTCAGCACCTGATGCCGCCCTCTACTGGTATGCCCGTATTATTACCGCGGGTGGCGATCCGCTGTACGTTGCCCGTCGCTTGCTGGCAATCGCCTCGGAGGATGTGGGGAATGCCGATCCCCGGGGAATGCAGGTCGCTATTTCCGCCTGGGACTGTTTCACTCGTGTTGGGCCAGCGGAAGGGGAACGCGCGATTGCCCAGGCTATCGTATATCTGGCTTGTGCACCGAAGAGCAACGCGGTTTATACCGCGTTTAAAGCCGCGATGCGCGACGCAAAAGATAATCCAGATTTCGATGTGCCTGAACATCTGCGAAACGCGCCGACCAAGCTGATGAAAGAAATGGGGCTGGGTGCGGAATACCGATATGCCCACGACGAGCCGAACGCCTATGCGGCTGGTGAGGACTACTTCCCCTCTGAAATGGCACAAACGCGGTACTACCGACCGACTTCCAGAGGTCTTGAAGGGAAGATCGGTGAAAAGCTAGCCTGGCTGGCTGAGCAGGATCAAAATAGCCCGACAAAACGCTACCGTTGACACTGACGTTGCGGTAAGGTTAGCAAGGAATTCAACGCATCCGCACGCCGGATGCGCCCCTCATTTACTCACTCGAATAATCACAGGACAAGCATGCTCGATCCCAATCTGCTGCGTAATGAGCCAGACGCAGTCGCTGAAAAACTGGCACGCCGGGGCTATAAGCTTGACGTTGACACGCTGCGTTCGCAGGAAGAGCGCCGTAAAGTTCTGCAGGTCGAAACCGAAACACTGCAGGCAGAACGTAACTCCCGATCCAAATCTATCGGGCAGGCCAAGGCGCGTGGGGAAGACATCGAGCCATTACGTCAGGAAGTGAACGCGCTGGGCGAAAGCCTGGATGCGGCCAAAGCGGAACTGGACGAACTGCTGAACGCCATTCGTGAAATGGCTTCTGCTATCCCGAATATCCCGGTTGATGAAGTACCACTGGGTAAAGACGACAGTGAAAACCTCGAAGTCAGCCGCTGGGGAACCCCGCGTGAATTTGATTTCGCCGTTCGCGATCACGTCGAACTGGGTGAAATGGCTTCCGGTCTGGATTTCGCCATGGGCGCCAAACTGACAGGTTCACGCTTTGTGGTGATGCAGGGTCAAATTGCGCTGATGCACCGTGCGCTGAGCCAGTTTATGCTGGATCTGCACACCGAGCAGCACGGCTATCTGGAAACTTACGTTCCTTACCTGGTGAACCATGCGTCTTTGCACGGCACCGGCCAGCTGCCTAAGTTCGGTGAAGACCTGTTCCACACTCGTCCGCTGGAAGAAGAAGCGTCCAGCAGCGATTATGCGCTTATCCCGACTTCAGAAGTACCGCTGACCAATATGGTTCGCGATGAAATTCTGGAAGAAGAGTCTCTGCCGCTGAAGTTCACCGCGCATACACCTTGCTTCCGTTCAGAAGCCGGTGCCTATGGTCGTGATACCCGTGGCCTGATCCGTATGCACCAGTTCGATAAAGTTGAAATGGTGCACATTACCCGTCCGGAAGATTCCATGGATGCGCTGGAAGAACTGGTCGGACACGCGGAGAAGGTGCTTCAGCTGCTGGAACTGCCATACCGTAAAGTGTTGCTTTGCACCGGTGATATGGGCTTTGGCTCATGCAAAACTTACGATCTGGAGGTGTGGCTGCCAGCGCAGGACACCTACCGCGAAATCTCTTCCTGTTCGAATATGGGCGATTTCCAGGCGCGTCGCATGCAGGCTCGTTGCAGACCGAAAACCGAGAAGAAAACCCGCCTCGTTCATACCCTTAACGGGTCTGGTCTGGCAGTGGGTCGTACGCTGGTGGCGGTGCTGGAAAACTACCAGCAGGCTGACGGTCGCATCGCGGTGCCTGAGGTTCTGAAGCCGTATATGAAAGGTCTTGAGTTCGTCGGTTAATTTCTGACTTGCTCCTGCTAAAAAGCCTGCTGGTTACGCCCGCAGGCTTTTTTTTGTTTAAGGCCCGGCGTATAGCAAAAATCGTCTGCATCGCTACGGCAATATTTTTTAATCAAAGTAATCAATGGGACAGGAAAATTATCTGATTATGAGACTCGGATGTAAATAAAAGCGTCCTAATTTCAATCGGTTAATCGCGCCCCTTAAATCAGTCTGTTTCTGCCTTCTCTGGCATGATAAGTAATTTAAATCATCGCTAATCCCTTTGGGCTTCAGCCTTTTTTTGCCAGATTGACTTTTATTCCGGCAGTGGCATTATGCGCGCAAAATCATCTCTTCTTTTGGTAGTTCCGCCACTATGTCCACCTGGTCTCGCCCTGTTATTGTGCTGCTTTGCGGCCTTCTGCTGCTGACGATTTCGATCGCCGTGCTGAATACGCTGGTGCCGCTTTGGCTCACGCACGATTTCCTGCCAACGTGGCAGGTTGGGGTGGTCAGTTCTTCTTACTACACCGGTAATCTGGCAGGCACTCTGGTTGCAGGTTGGGCAATCAAACGACTGGGCTTTAACCGCAGCTATTACATCGCTTCAGTGCTCTTTGCGCTGGCTACCGCCGCGTTAGGGCTGGAAAGCGGTTTCTGGGTTTGGGCTATGTGGCGTTTTGTTGCCGGAATTGGCTGCGCACTGATTTGGGTTATCGTTGAAAGCGCCTTGCTGTGCAGTGGAACGCTACGTAATCGTGGTCAGCTGCTGGCTGCCTATATGATTGTCTACTATATCGGTACCGTTGCCGGTCAGCTGTTGGTGAGCAAGGTTTCCACAGAACTGCTGCATGTTCTGCCGTGGGTAACCGGTATAATCGTGGCGGCTATCCTGCCGCTGGTCTTCACCAAAGTGACGGCCAAAGGGGACGACACGGAAGCCGCACCAGGACGTATGTGGCCAATGCTGCGCCGTCGTAGCGCGCGTTTGGGTATCAACGGCTGCATCATCTCCGGCATCCTTCTTGGTTCGTTATATGGTCTGATGCCGCTGTATCTCTCCCATCAGGGAATGAATGATGCCACGGTGGGATACTGGATGGCTTTGATGGTCAGCGCCGGAATTGTCGGGCAATGGCCTGTGGGTCGCCTGGCCGATCGCTATGGCCGCCTGCTGGTGCTGCGCGTACAGGTGTTTGTGGTTATCCTCGGCGCCTTTGCAATGTTGGGTAATGCGGCAATGGCACCTGCGCTGTTTGTGTTGGGTTGTGCCGGCTTTACGTTGTATCCGGTTGCCATGTCCTGGGCCTGTGAAACGGTCGTTCATCATGAGCTGGTCGCAATGAATCAGGCTCTGTTACTGAGCTATACCGTTGGCAGTCTGCTTGGCCCGGCGATGACCTCAATGCTGATGCAGAACTATTCTGACCCTGTGCTGTTTATGATGATTGCCGCTGTGGCCTTTGTCTATTTGGTGATGCTGCTGCGTAAATCTGATAAGCAAGCCACGCCATTCGCGCAAGCCTGATACTGCGTACGCAATAAAAATGGCGCCATTGGGCGCCATTTTTGTTTGTGCTGTTTGAGAGGATCAGTACATCACCTTGTGACCGTAACCTTCAAGAATGGATTTAACCCGGTCCATCGTTTCCGCCTTCGGTGGATGCACGCCGTCCAGTTTGTACTCCTCACCCATCGCGACCCATTTATGCTTGCCTAATTCGTGATAAGGCAGCAGCTCGATTTTTTCCACGTTGCCCATATCACGGGTGAATTCACCCAGACGGTGTGCGGAATCATCATCATCAGAATAACCAGGCACCACAACATAACGGATCCAGGTGCGGATTTTCTTCTTAGCCAGGTAGCGGGCGAAATCCAGCGTGCGGTGGTTAGAAACCCCCACCAGGACCTGGTGAACATCATCATTGATCTGCTTCAGATCCAGCATCACCAGATCGGTTACTTCCAGCAGTTCATCAATGACCGGGTCATAGCGACGGACAAAACCGTTGGTATCGAGGCAGGTATTGATGCCTTCAGCGTGGCAGGCTCGGAACCAGTCCCGCACAAACTCCGCCTGTAAAATTGCTTCTCCGCCTGAAGCCGTCACGCCGCCGCCGGACGCATTCATAAAGTGACGATAAGACACCACGTCCTTCATCAATTCCTCAACGGTAATCTCTTTACCGCCATGGGTATCCCAGGTATCACGGTTGTGGCAGTAGAGGCAGCGCATCAGGCAGCCCTGGAAGAAGGTGATAAAGCGGATGCCGGGACCGTCTACAGTCCCGCAAGATTCGAATGAGTGGATACGGCCGGTGACTGACATTGCGATGAGTTCTCCACGGTAGACCTGCCTTTAGCAGGTACGCAGTCTTTAGCTGCGTTAAGTCTGTTTTGCCAGCGGTCTGGTTGGACGGTCAGGCTGCTGGCAAACAAGGCTTTTGAAAAGGCTCCACCGAAGTGGAGCCTTACTGCTTCGCTAATTACATACTCTTAGTGAAGGTACGGGTGATCACATCCTGCTGCTGCTCTTTAGTTAATGAGTTAAAGCGAACGGCATAACCCGAAACGCGAATGGTCAGCTGCGGATATTTTTCCGGATCTTCCATCGCTTCTAACAGCATCTCGCGGTTCATCACGTTGACGTTGAGGTGCTGACCGCCTTCGATATTGGCTTCATGGTGGAAGTAACCATCCATCAGACCAGCCAGGTTCGCTTTACGCACATCATCATCTTTGCCTAACGCATTCGGCACGATGGAGAAGGTGTAAGAGATCCCGTCTTTCGCGTAGGCAAACGGCAGTTTAGCGACCGATGTCAGTGAAGCGACTGCACCTTTCTGATCGCGACCGTGCATTGGGTTAGCACCTGGTCCAAATGGTGCGCCAGCGCGACGGCCATCAGGTGTGTTACCGGTTTTCTTACCATACACCACGTTAGAGGTGATGGTGAGGACAGACTGAGTAGGAACGGCGTTACGGTAAGTTTGCAGTTTCTGAATTTTCTTCATGAAACGTTCAACCAGGTCGCAGGCAATGTCATCTACACGGGAGTCGTTGTTACCAAACTGTGGATATTCGCCTTCAATTTTGAAGTCAACAGCCAGACCATCTTCATCACGAATGGTGGAGACTTTCGCGTATTTGATAGCCGACAGGGAGTCAGCCGCAACGGACAGACCAGCGATACCACACGCCATAGTGCGATAAACATCACGGTCATGCAGCGCCATCAGTGAGGCTTCATAGCTGTATTTGTCATGCATATAGTGAATGACGTTCAGCGCAGTCACATACTGTTTGGCCAGCCAGTCCATAAAGTGATCCATACGATCCATCACTTTATTGTATTCCAGCACGTCGTCCATCATTGGCGCTTCTTTCGGGCCCACCTGCATTTTCATTTTTTCATCCACGCCGCCGTTGATGGCATACAGCATGGTTTTAGCAAGGTTGGCACGCGCACCGAAGAACTGCATTTGTTTGCCGACAATCATCGGGCTTACACAACAGGCGATGGCATAGTCATCGTTGTTGAAGTCAGGACGCATCAAATCGTCGTTTTCATACTGGACAGAAGAGGTATCGATCGAGACTTTCGCCGCAAATTTCTTAAAGTTCAGCGGCAGCTTTTCAGACCACAGAATGGTCATGTTCGGTTCCGGTGAAGGCCCCATAGTGTAAAGGGTATTCAGGAAACGGAAGCTGCTTTTGCTCACCAGCGTACGGCCATCAACGCCCATACCCGCCAGGGATTCTGTTGCCCAGATTGGGTCACCCGAGAACAGTTCATCGTATTCCGGCGTACGCAGGAAGCGAACCATACGCAGTTTCATCACCAAGTGGTCAATCAGTTCCTGAGCGTCGGTCTCAGTAATTTTACCTGCCTGCAGATCCCGTTCGATATAGATATCCAGGAAGGTAGAAACACGGCCGAACGACATTGCTGCACCGTTCTGAGATTTCACTGCGGCCAGATAACCGAAGTAAGTCCACTGAACCGCTTCCTGCGCCGTTTTCGCCGGGCCAGAAATGTCACAACCGTATTTTGCTGCCATCTCTTTGATCTGCTGCAGCGCATGATGCTGATCGGCAATCTCTTCACGCAGACGAATAGTGGCTTCAAGGTTTACGCCATTTTCCATATCTGCCTGCAGCGAGGTGAACTGCGCAAATTTGTCTTTCATCAGCATGTCGATGCCGTACAGGGCAACACGACGGTAGTCACCGATGATGCGACCGCGACCATACGCATCTGGCAAACCGGTCAGCACGCCAGATTTACGGCAGCGCAGGATGTCCGGTGTGTAGACGTCGAACACGCCCTGGTTATGGGTTTTACGGTATTCGCTGAAGATTTTTTTCAGGCCTGGATCCAGTTCACGACCGTAAACTTTACAGGAGCCTTCCACCATTTTGATGCCGCCGTAAGGGATCAGGCCGCGTTTTAATGGCGCTTCAGTCTGCAAACCCACGATGGTTTCCAGTTTTTTATTGATGTAGCCCGCATCATGAGAGGTGATGGTCGAAGCCAGGTCGGTATCAAAATCTACTGGCGCATGGGTACGGTTTTCCTGTTTGATGCCTTCCATCACCTTGTCCCACAGGGACGTGGTGGCTGCGGTGGCACCGCTCAGGAAGGATTCATCACCTTCATACGGGGTATAGTTTTTCTGAATGAAGTCACGCACGTCAATGCTGTTCTGCCATTCGCCTTGTGCAAAGCTTTCCCAGGCCGCGACCTGTTTTTCGTTGTGCTCGCTCATTTGATACCTACCTTAATTACGTGGAGTTCTGGTGTTCCTGCTGCCAGCCGTCAGCAACAGGCGCTAAATCAGTTTGTGGCGCAATCAGTCATGACCGCTGTCGCGCAGATAAATCACCCAATAAGTCAATCCAACCAGGAAACCGCCGCCGATAATGTTGCCTATCGTCACCGGGATCAGATTATCGGTAATAAAGTCGCTGACGGTCAGGTGTGAGAACTGGGCAGCGGTTGTCCCTGTTGCCTGCCAAAATTCGGGGCCAGAGAAGTCCCGGATAACGATGGCCAGTGGGACAAGAAACATATTGGCAATGCTGTGCTCAAAGCCGCTGGCCACGAACATCGCGACCGGAAGCAGCATCGCTAACATTTTGTCTGTCAGGGTCCGGCCGGAATAGCTCATCCATACCGCCATACAGACCATCAGATTCGCCAGGATCCCCAGGCAGACCGCTTCAAGGAAAGTATGGTGCATTTTATGGTCAGCGGTTTGCAGGACATTGAGCCCCCAGGCACCGTTGGCCGCCATTGCCTGTCCAGCGAACCAAATCAGAGCCACGAAGAACATCGCACCGAAGAAGTTGCCGACGTACACGATGATCCAGTTGCGGGCCAGCTGTAACCAACTGATGCGTCCGCTGGCTTTCGCGACGATGGTCAGTACGGTTGAGGTGAACAGGTCAGCCCCACAGACGACGACCAGCATCAGACCGAGAGAGAAGCACAGACCCCCCACCAGTTTGCTCATGCCCCAGGGGGACGTACCAGAACCCGTAGTGGCAGTGATATAGAAGACAAACGCGATGGAGATGAAGACACCGGCGGTGATCGCCAGAAAAAATGTGGTGAAGGGTTTTTTTGTCGCTTTATAAACGCCGGCTTCTTCGGCCACTTTGGCCATTTCAGACGGTAAGAGTAAGTCGAACGGGTTGCCAGCTTTCACACTAACTACTCCCTAAATTAGTCAACGACGAAATACTAACAAAGGAGTATAGGTTAGAAATTGATGTGGATCATGTTGGCCTGGAGTACCTGCGCTTAATGGCCTTTTTTAAGTAGGGTTAATGATTTAATTAATTGAAAAGTATGAATTAAATACTTTTTAATTTTCTAAAAAAAAGTTGAATTAAGCACGAATTGCGCTTTGTTTAAACGAGGTTATTCAATGAAATGTAGCTGGAAGGTTAAAGTATTCGTTTTATGACAATTAGACGTTACTTTAAAATAACATTAGAAGATTAAGAGAGTGTGGAAAGGGCAATCGAGACCGGTCCCGATTGCCCTGAAGTCTTATTTCCAGTTCAGGCGTTTTGCCTGTTGCAGCTTCTCGTAAGCGGCAAGCAAGGACTGATGAGCCGGGAAGGCCATCAGGTCTTCATCAACTGACTGCAGACCATAGAAAGGGGCTTCGCCACTGATTGCAGCCGAAGCGGCTTCAACCGCATCCAGTCCGTACATCCGCACAAATGCAGTATGATACTGCACCGGATCGCGTCCTTCTTCCTGGCTCAACAGCAGCAGCGTTTGCAGGCAACGATAGTAGTTAGCGCGCGCTGGAGTGAAGATAGAGTTGTTGAACTCCATGGTCCATTCCGTCCAGATCAGCGCCTGATCCAGATCGCCACCGGCCAGCGCCAGCATCGCTTTCAGCTCACCAATACGCAGCGTGTACCAACCATTGTCTTTACCCGTTGCCAGGCCAAGCAACTCGCGCACACGGGTGAAGTCATCGTGACCATCTTCATCCAGACGCTCAATCAGTGACAGATAGTCCTCTTTTTCCCACTGAGTTTCTGGCAACGACAGCAGCGTTTCGCGCAGATACGCGCCCATGCTGTTGTTGGCCAACAGCAGATCTTCCGCAGGATAAATATCAGACATCCCCGGGACGATGATACGACAAGCGTAGACGTCCAGATGCTGGTAATCAGCGATGTAGACTTCCTGATCTTCAGCTTTGAAGATTGCCATCAGCGTCGCGAACTCTTCTTCCGTTGACCCGTCGAAACGCCAGTCAACAAACGGATAATCGGCATCGTCTTTGAACATGTCCCAGGAGATCAGGCCGCTTGAATCAATGAAGTGCGTCTCGAGGTTGGCATGTTCAGCGACTTCTTCATCATCGAAGGTTGGCGGCGTGAACACATCCAAATCTTTCAGGCTACGGCCCTGCAGCAGTTCGGTAACGGTACGTTCCAGCGCCACGCCAAAGTCAGGATGCGCGCCAAAGGAAGCGAAACAGGTGCCATTTTCTGGGTTGAAAAGGACCACGCAGATAACCGGGTACTTGCCACCGAGCGAAGCATCGTAAGAGAAAATCGGGAACCCTTCGGCTTCCAGCTTATTGATCGACTCCACCACGCCCGGATAACGATCCAGCACGGCTTGTGGGATCAACGGCAGGCTGATGGATTCGGCAATAATACGATTTTTGATGTAGCGTTCGAACACTTCAGACAGGCCCTGTACACGCGCTTCATTCGGCGTGTTGCCGGCAGACATGCCGTTGGAGACATACAGGTTACCGATGATGTTCATCGGGATATAAACCGTCTGCTGATCGGATTGGCGCGTAAATGGCAGGGCGCAAATGCCACGATCGCTATTGCCTGACTGCAGATCAATCAGATCGCTGGCGCTGACTTCCTGCTCTGGATCATAAAAGGCGGTCAGACGTTCGTCCAGAATACCGGCTGGCAGGCTGTCGTCTTCTGGGAGCGGGAACCATTTTTCATTTGGGTAATGAACGAAGTCACCGTTGGCCACCTTGTTGCCCAACCAGAAGTCGGCGAAAAAGTAGTTAGTCGACAGACGTTCGAAGTATTCGCCCAGCGCGGAGGCCAGGGCAGCTTTCTTGCTGGCGCCTTTACCGTTGGTAAAACACAGCGGGCAGTCGCGGTCTCTGATATGAACGGACCAGACGTGGGGAACCGGGTTCAGCCAGGAAGCTTCTTCAATATTGAAGCCCAGATCCTGCAATTTTTGCTGAAAGCGTGCGATGGAATCTTCCAGCGCGGCGTCTTTGCCTGGAATATACGTTTGCGTCATAGTGCCCACTCGTTTTGGGTTGTGCCGAAAGTGCGCAATGATACGGGGTTTCTGTCCGATCCGCTACGCGAGGGGGGAAATTACTGTAGCCACCGGCCGGCATCATTCCGGAACTGGTCGGCTGACCCGATTAATCATTGCAGCGGCGGATGGGCAATGATAAAACCGATAGCAGAATAGCAATCGATTGATCTGAAAGTGGTGAGGGGAAATGAGTCAGGTTTTCAATTTTAGCTCCGGCCCAGCGATGCTGCCGGCGGAAGTTCTGCGTCGTGCCGAACAAGAACTGCGTAACTGGCAGGGATTAGGGACGTCCGTGATGGAAATTAGCCATCGCAGTAAAGAATTTATTCAGGTTGCCGAAGAGGCTGAGAAAGATTTTCGTGACCTGTTAAAGATCCCTTCAAACTACAAAGTCTTGTTCTGTCACGGTGGGGCGCGTGCACAGTTTGCGGCGATCCCAATGAACCTGTTAGGCAATAAGACTACTGCCGATTATGTTGATGGTGGCTATTGGGCACACAGCGCAATCAAAGAAGCGCTGAAATACTGCACACCTAACGTCATCGACGCGCAAACCAAGGTAGATGGCCTGCGGGCAATCACTCCGATGAGCAGTTGGGCATTGTCTGATGACGCTGCTTACGTTCACTACTGCCCGAATGAAACCATTGATGGCGTTGCTATTAATGAAGAGCCAGATTTTGGTGATAAAGTGGTGGTGGCCGATCTCTCCTCAACCATCCTTTCGTCCCCACTGGATATCAATCGTTACGGCGTTATCTATGCTGGCGCGCAGAAGAACATTGGACCGGCTGGCTTAACCCTGGTCATCGTTCGTGAAGACCTGTTAGGCAAAGCCAAGAAAGAGCTGCCTTCGATTCTGGATTACAAGGTGCTCAGCGAAAACGAATCGATGTTCAATACGCCACCAACCTTTGCCTGGTACCTTTCTGGCCTGGTATTCAAATGGCTGAAAGAGCAGGGCGGCGTGGCCGAACTCGATAAGCGCAATCAGGCTAAAGCCGACCTGTTGTACAGCACCATTGATAACAGTGGTTTCTACCGTAACGAAGTGGCGACCGCCAACCGTTCTCGCATGAACGTGCCTTTCCTGCTGGCCGACTCTTCGCTGGATAACCTGTTCCTCGATAAATCTGTCGCAGCTGGCCTGCATGCGCTAAAAGGCCACCGCGTAGTTGGCGGCATGCGTGCCTCAATTTACAATGCGATGCCGTTAGAAGGTGTGAAAGCACTGACTGATTTCATGATCGATTTCGAGCGTCGTCACGGCTAAGTCAGCCTGATTGCTCGTAGCCAGTTGGAACCCCGCAAGGCTGCGGGGTTTTATTGTTTTTAATTTGGAGAATATGTTTCGCATGTTGGAATCCCTGACCCTACAACCTGTCGCGCTGGTCGATGGCACCGTAAACTTACCTGGCTCCAAAAGCGTATCAAACCGCGCATTGTTGCTGGCGGCGCTGGCTAAAGGCACCACTCGTCTGACCAACTTGCTGGACAGTGATGATGTGCGCCATATGCTGACGGCATTGAAAGCGCTGAACGTCAGTTATTCGCTTTCCGACGATCGTACTGTCTGTGAAGTCACTGGTCAGGGTGGTCCACTGCATGCGGAAGGCCCGGTAGAACTCTTTTTAGGTAACGCCGGCACCGCAATGCGCCCGCTGGCTGCAGCACTCTGCCTGGGAAGTAATGACATTGTCTTAACCGGTGAGCCACGGATGAAAGAGCGTCCGATTGGGCACCTGGTGGATGCGTTGCGTCAGGGTGGGGCTGAAGTCAGCTACCTGGAGCAAACAGATTATCCGCCGCTGCACCTGAAAGGCGGCTTTAGCGGTGGCGAAGTGTCGGTGGATGGTAGCGTTTCAAGCCAGTTTCTTACCGCTCTGTTAATGACGGCACCGCTGGCACCGAACGACACTAAAATTGTGATCAAAGGCGATCTGGTTTCTAAGCCTTATATCGACATCACTCTGAACCTGATGCGTACGTTCGGCGTAGAAGTGAAGAATGATAACTACCGTGAATTCCACATTGCCGGAAATCAGCAGTATGTTTCACCTGGCGAATACCTGGTAGAAGGTGATGCTTCTTCGGCTTCCTATTTCCTGGCCGCTGCGGCCATTAAAGGCGGAACCGTTAAGGTGACCGGTATTGGCCGTAACAGCATGCAGGGCGATATCCGCTTTGCCGATGTGCTGGAGCAAATGGGCGCGGTGATTGAGTGGGGAGATGACTATATTTCCTGTACCCGTGGCGATCTTAACGCTATCGATCTGGATATGAACCACATTCCTGATGCGGCGATGACAATCGCAACTGCGGCGCTGTTTGCCAAAGGCACCACGGTGATGCGTAACATCTACAACTGGCGCGTTAAGGAAACCGATCGTCTGGCTGCAATGGCAACAGAATTGCGTAAAGTCGGCGCTGAAGTGGAAGAGGGCCACGATTACATTCGCGTGACGCCACCACAAACGCTGAAGTTTGCCGAGATTGGCACGTATAATGATCACCGTATGGCGATGTGTTTCTCGCTGGTGGCGTTATCCTCAACGCCGGTCACTATTCTTGATCCAGGCTGTACCGCGAAAACCTTCCCCGACTATTTTGAGCAGTTGGCGCGTATCAGTCAGTTGGCATAATTCTGCAAATCCGCTGCATTCAGGTGCAGCGGATTGCGAGCCAACTCACGTCCTGCAAGGTTGTTCCCCTCATCATCAGCATTAATCTGACAAATAATTTAATCTCGACCAGGCTTAGGGGTAACGATCCTTGCGTAAGCTGCGTATAATGCCCGTCGATATTTGCCTGGGCAGCTAACAGGCATTCCACCGACAGGAGAATGAGATGACGGCTATAGCCCCGGTGATCACGATTGATGGCCCAAGCGGTGCTGGTAAAGGGACCCTGTGTAAAGCGATGGCTGAAGCCTTGCAATGGCATCTGCTGGATTCGGGCGCAATCTACCGCGTCCTGGCACTGGCTGCTTTGCATCATCAGGTGGATATTACTTCTGAAGAAGCACTGGTGCCGATTGCAGCCCATCTCGACGTGCGTTTTGTCTCGACCAACGGTGAGATGGAAGTGATCCTGGAAGGGGAAGATGTTTCTGGCGAAATCCGCACTCAGGATGTCAGCAACACCGCGTCAAAAGTGGCTGCATTCCCTCGCGTGCGTGAAGCATTGCTGCGTCGTCAGCGCGGATTCAGGGATTTGCCAGGTTTGATTGCTGATGGTCGCGATATGGGCACCGTGGTTTTCCCTGATGCACCGGTGAAAATCTTCCTGGATGCCAGCTCGGAAGAGCGTGCGCACCGTCGTATGCTACAGTTGCAGGATAAAGGCTTTAGTGTTAACTTTGAGCGCCTTTTATCCGAGATAAAAGAACGTGATGACCGCGATCGTAATCGCGCCATTGCACCACTGATACCGGCAGACGATGCGCTGGTGCTGGATTCAACCAGCATGTCGATTGAGCAAGTTATTGAAACTGCACTCAATTATGCGCGTGAAAAGTTGTCCTTGCCGCAGTGAATCACGGGCCAAACTGCCCGTAAGAATCCCCTAACCCTGTGATATGGACGTCATGGGGCATGTGAAACAACCCCACCCGTCAGGATGTCAGGTGGACGTTAAATTGAAGAATCCATAAGATTATCAATATGACTGAATCTTTTGCTCAACTCTTTGAAGAGTCCCTGAAAGAAATCGAAACCCGTCCGGGTTCCATCGTTCGTGGTGTTGTTGTCTCTATCGACAAAGACATCGTCCTGGTTGATGCGGGCCTGAAATCTGAATCTGCAATTCCTGTAGAACAGTTTAAGAACGCAGCCGGCGAACTGGAAATCCAGGTTGGCGACGAAGTTGACGTAGCTCTGGACGCTGTAGAAGACGGCTTCGGTGAAACTCTGCTGTCCCGTGAGAAAGCTAAGCGTCACGAAGCCTGGATCACGCTGGAAAAAGCATACGAAGAAGCTGAAACCGTTACCGGTGTTATCAACGGCAAGGTCAAGGGCGGCTTCACTGTTGAGCTGAACGGCATTCGTGCGTTCCTGCCAGGTTCCCTGGTTGATGTGCGTCCAGTGCGTGATACTCTGCACCTGGAAGGCAAAGAGCTTGAATTCAAAGTAATCAAGCTGGATCAGAAACGTAACAACGTGGTTGTTTCACGTCGTGCGGTTATCGAATCCGAAAACAGCGCAGAGCGCGATCAGCTGCTGGAAAACCTGCAGGAAGGCATGGAAGTTAAAGGTATCGTTAAGAACCTGACTGACTACGGTGCATTCGTTGATCTGGGCGGCGTTGATGGCCTGTTGCACATCACTGACATGGCATGGAAACGCGTTAAGCATCCAAGCGAAATTGTCAACGTGGGCGACGAAATCACTGTTAAAGTGCTGAAGTTCGACCGCGAGCGTACCCGTGTGTCTCTGGGTCTGAAACAGCTGGGCGAAGATCCTTGGGTCGCTATCGCTAAGCGTTACCCAGAAGGGACTCGTCTGACTGGCCGTGTAACTAACCTGACCGACTATGGCTGCTTCGTTGAAATCGAAGAAGGCGTTGAAGGCCTGGTACACGTTTCAGAAATGGATTGGACCAACAAAAACATTCATCCGTCCAAAGTTGTTAACGTTGGCGATGTTGTTGAAGTTATGGTTCTGGATATCGACGAAGAACGTCGTCGTATCTCCCTGGGTCTGAAGCAGTGTAAAAACAACCCATGGCAGCAGTTTGCAGAAACCCACAACAAGGGCGACCGTGTTGAAGGTAAAATCAAGTCAATCACTGACTTCGGGATCTTCATCGGCCTGGACGGCGGCATCGACGGCCTGGTTCACCTGTCTGACATCTCCTGGAACGCTACCGGAGAAGAAGCAGTTCGTGAATACAAGAAAGGCGACGAAATCGCTGCTGTTGTACTGCAAGTTGACGCAGAGCGCGAGCGCATCTCCCTGGGCGTTAAGCAGCTGGCAGAAGATCCGTTCAACAACTACATCTCTCTGAATAAGAAAGGTGCAATTGTTAACGGTAAAGTGACTGCTGTTGATGCTAAAGGTGCTACAGTTGAACTGGCAGACGGCGTTGAAGGTTACCTGCGCGCTTCTGAAGCTTCAGTTGACCGCGTAGAAGACGCAACTCTGGTTCTGAATGTTGGCGACGATGTTGAAGCCAAATTCACCGGTGTTGACCGTAAAAACCGCGTTGTTAGCCTGTCTGTTCGTGCGAAAGACCAGGCTGACGAGAAAGAAGCCATTGCGACTGTTAACACCAAACAGGAAGAAGGCAACTTCTCTAACGCTATGGCTGAAGCTTTCAAAGCAGCTAAAGGCGAGTAATTGCTTTTGCAACAGGGCGGCGTAAGTCGCCCTGAAATAGCCGTTACTGTCAGAGCTTTTCCAACAGGAATTTACCGGAGGATTTATGACCAAGTCAGAACTTATTGAAAGACTTGCTGGCCAGCACTCTCATATTCCGGCGAAAGTCGTTGAGGATGCGGTAAAAGAGATGCTTGAGCACATGGCGACCACTTTGGCGCAGGGCGAACGCATTGAAATCCGGGGTTTCGGCAGTTTTTCTTTGCATTACCGCGCGCCTCGTACCGGCCGTAACCCGAAAACGGGTGACAAAGTGGAGTTGGAAGGTAAATACGTTCCACACTTCAAGCCAGGTAAAGAGTTGCGCGACCGTGCAAATATCTACGGCTAACGCTTAGCACTACGCGATAAAACGACACTTCGGTGTCGTTTTTTTTTGCCTGAAATTTGGCACAGCGTTGCGTGCAGTGCCGCAATAAAAATCAGGACCCTGCAAGACCCACCGAAAGATTGCGCGCCGCATTTCAGCGGAGCGTCACTGCGGCTGCATCCTCTCTTCGCGGAGGATAAAGTCTGCTGACGGAATAATGGAGAACCGTCATGCCTTACAGCCTCAGCCGCCTTGCTATGTGGGTCCTTATCGCGATGTTACCTCTGACGTTCCTTCCACGACTGCCTGCCGCCCGTTATGACCTGTGGCTGATCCTTCCCTCCCTGTACTTGCTGATGCAGCGCCAACGTTGGCTGAAAGATATCGCGTTATGCGTATTGCTCTTTCTGTGGCTGGTTATGTCGGCAAGAACGATGTCCGAACAAATTGAATTGTTGTCCGCAAGGACGATAACGGCCACGACGCAGATAGAAGCCGTACTGGTTAATTCTGAGCGGCTAAAAATGCGGATTGTCAGCGTTGATGGGCGAAGAATTTTTCCACCGGTGTCTACCCTGGTCAGCAGCAAGGAGATTGACCAGTCATTTTGTAGCGGTCAGCGTTGGCAAATGACGCTGAAACTGCGGCCAGTTCATGCCCGATTGAATGAAGGGGGTTTTGATGCACAACGATTTGCACTGGCCAACAGTACGCCGCTAAGCGGAAGAATAATGTTGCTGACGCCAATCGATAGCACCTGCAGCTGGCGTGAACGAATTATCCAACGCAGCCGCAGTTACTATGCTGAGTTTCCCTGGCAGGCGATTCTCTCTGCGCTGGCGTTTGGCGAACGGGGAGACGTCAGCCAGCAGATGACACAGCTGCTAAGAGAGACGGGAACGGCACATCTGATGGCCATTTCAGGTATGCATATCAGTCTGGCGGCCAGTGTAGGCTGGTTATTTGCCAGGGGCTTACAGTTGGCTTTCAGCGCAGCGTGGATTGGCTATCGTTTCCCCTTGATGTGTGGGCTGCTTGTCGCAGCAGTCTATTGCTGGCTTGCGGGTGCCAACCCACCATCACTCAGAGCCGTATTAGCGGTCAGTTTGTGGGGGGCTTTACGGCTATCAGGTGTCCGCTGCAGTAACTGGCAGGTCTGGGGCATCTGCATCGCGACCATTATTTTCTTTGACCCCTTGAGTCTGCTCTCTGACAGCTTATGGCTGTCGGCGGTGGCCGTAGCGGGGTTGTTGTTCTGGTTTCACTGGTTCCCATTACCATCGAAATACGCCGGCAAGAAACGCTGGTTACCTTTGCAGTTACTCCACCTTCAACTGGGCATATTTTTTATTATGATGCCGATACAACTGCTGATTTTTCACGGTATCAGTATCAGCGCCTTGCTGGCGAATATCTGGGCAGTGCCGGTTGTCACCTTCATCTCCGTGCCGCTGATCCTTGCGGCTTTAGCATTTCTACCTTTAGCGCCACTTAGTCAGGCTTTCTGGTGGTTTGCCGATCGCTCGCTGGAAGCGGTCTTCGTTCCTCTGGCTTTGTTGCCGTCGGGTTGGCTCGATATGAACAGACAGGCGCTGCCGATAAGTGCAGCGATTTGGCTGACGGTGATTGCCTGTCGTTTCTGCTGGTGGCGCTCCTCACCGATGACGGTTCTGAGCTTAGGTTTGGCATTAGCCTGCTGGCGACTGAATAACGAGGAACCCAAGTGGCGGCTGGATATGTTGGATATCGGGCATGGTCTTGCCGTAGTGATTTCAGCCAACGGCGAGGCGTTAGTCTACGATACTGGCAATAGCTGGCCGGGTGGCGATGCAGCCAAATCCCAGATCATTCCCTGGTTAGGATGGCAGGGGCTTAAGGTTAAACACATTGTGTTGAGCCACGGTCATCTGGACCACATCGGTGGACTGGGAAGTCTGCAAACGGCTTTTCCTGAAGCGGTAATACACAGCGGGCTGGGAACACCCGGACATTTACCGTGTGAGCAGGGCGTGAGCTGGGGCTGGCAAAACCTGTCTTTTCAGGCAATTTGGCCACCGACAGGACAAACTGAGGCCGGAAATAATCAATCCTGCGTAATCAGGGTAAGTGATGGAAAATGGCGCGTGCTGTTAACGGGGGATATCGAGGCGCAGGCTGAGTATGATTTAGTTCGATATCATCGGGCGTCAATTGGTGCCGATATTTTACAGGTGCCTCACCACGGTAGCAGTACGTCCTCAGTACCTCCTTTTCTCAGAGCCGTGGGCGGAAAGGTCGCTCTGGCCTCTGCGGCGCGCTACAGCGCATGGAAATTGCCGGCGGAAAAAGTAATTAAACGCTACCAAAACTATCACTACATCTGGCATGACACGGCGCTTGAGGGGCAGCTTAGCGTGCATTTTTTTGATAAAAACTGGCACCTTAGCAGTCTGAGAGCGCAAATAATGAGCCGTTGGTATCATCAGTGGTTTGGCGTACCACGTTATTCCAGGTAGAATGAGCGGCTATTTTCAATAAAAGCTGGTTAAATAATGCATCAGGAAAAAGATCTCTCCACCTGGCAGACATTCCGTCGCCTCTGGCCGATGATCAAACCGTTTAAACCCGGATTGATTGTGGCTGCGGTAGCACTGGTACTGAACGCAGCGGGAGATACATTAATGCTGTCACTGCTGAAACCATTACTGGATGACGGTTTTGGTAAGGCTGACTCTTCCGTCCTGATTTGGATGCCTCTGGCGGTGATTGGCTTAATGTTAATCCGCGGCGTCACCAGTTATATCTCGAGTTACTGCATCTCCTGGGTCTCCGGCAACGTTGTGATGAGTATGCGCCGTCGCCTGTTCAGCCACATGATGGGAATGCCGGTAGCCTTCTTCGATCAGCAGTCCACCGGGACGCTGCTCTCGCGCATCACCTACGACTCCGAGCAGGTTGCTTCCTCATCTTCCAGTGCGCTGGTCACCGTCGTGCGTGAAGGGGCCTCGATTATTGGCCTGTTCATCATGATGTTCTACTACAGCTGGCAGCTGTCGCTGATCCTGATTTTACTGGCACCTATCGTTTCTTTTGCTATTCGTACCGTTTCAAAACGCTTCAGAAACATCAGCAAAACCATGCAGAACACTATGGGGCATGTGACCACCAGTGCTGAGCAGATGCTGAAAGGGCATAAAGAAGTGCTGATTTTTGGCGGCCAGGAAGTGGAAAGCCAACGCTTCGCACGCGTCAGTAACCATATGCGCCAGCAGGGGATGAAACTGGTTTCTGCCTCTTCTATCTCCGATCCAATTATTCAGCTGATTGCTTCTCTGGCGCTGGCTTTCGTACTGTACGCGGCAAGCTTCCCAAGCGTGATGGCAACTTTGACCGCCGGTACAATCACCGTAGTCTTCTCTTCGATGATTGCCCTGATGCGTCCGCTGAAGTCGCTGACTAACGTCAATGCGCAGTTCCAGCGGGGAATGGCTGCCTGCCAGACGCTGTTCTCAATCCTTGATACCGAGCAGGAAGAGGACACCGGTAAGCGTGTAATTGAACGCGCTAAAGGTGACGTTGAATTCCGCAACGTCACCTTCACCTATCCGGGACGTGAAACGCCTGCGCTGCACAATATCAACCTGGCGATCCCCGCGGGGAAAACTGTTGCCCTGGTTGGGCGTTCAGGATCGGGTAAATCCACCATTGCCAGCCTGATGACACGTTTCTACGATATTCAGCAGGGCGAAATCCTGATGGATGGCCACGATTTGCGTGAGTACACCCTTAGCTCACTGCGTAATCAGGTCGCGCTGGTTTCACAGAATGTGCATCTGTTTAACGATACGGTGGCAAATAACATTGCCTATGCCCGTACCGAGAAGTACAGCCGCGAAGATATTGAGAAGGCCGCCACCATGGCTCATGCCATGGACTTCATCAACAAGATGGATAAAGGGCTTGATACTATCATCGGTGAAAACGGCGTGCTGCTTTCCGGTGGACAGCGCCAGCGTATTGCCATTGCCCGCGCATTGCTGCGTGACAGCCCAATCCTGATCCTGGATGAAGCGACGTCGGCACTGGATACCGAATCTGAACGCGCCATTCAGTCTGCGCTGGATGAACTGCAGAAAAACCGTACTTCACTGGTTATCGCTCACCGTCTTTCCACTATTGAAAAGGCCGATGAGATTGTGGTGGTGGAAGACGGCTACATTGTTGAGCGCGGAAGCCATGCCGATCTGTTGGAACATCGTGGCGTGTATGCCCAGCTCCATAAGATGCAGTTTGGTCAATGATTGAACGCATCTGGAGCGGACGCTCCGCGCTTTATCTGCCGCTGGTTCCGTTAAGCTGGCTGTATGGCCTGATTAGCAACCTGATCCGCCTCAGCTATGTCTGGGGCCTGCGCAAAGCGTGGCGCGCTACCGTTCCGGTGGTGGTGGTGGGCAACCTGACAGCCGGAGGCAACGGCAAAACGCCGGTTGTCATCTGGCTGGTACAGGCTTTGCAGCAGCGTGGTCTGCGTGTCGGCGTCGTTTCAAGAGGCTACGGCGGTAAGGCCGATCGCTATCCGCTGGTGCTGGATAACCGCACCACAACCGTGCAAGCGGGTGATGAGCCTGTGCTTATTTATCAGCGCACAGGGGCTGCGGTAGCGGTCTCGCCTGTCAGAAAAGAGGCCGTTCAGGCGCTCACTGAGCAGGCGAACATCGACATCATCATTACCGACGATGGCCTGCAACATTACGCCTTAGCGAGAGACTTCGAGATTGTGGTCATCGACGGCAAGCGTCGTTTTGGCAATGGCTGGTGGCTTCCCGCCGGCCCGATGCGTGAGCGTGCTTCCCGTTTGAGAACCGTTGATGCGATCGTTACCAATGGCGGTGAGGCGCAGGCTGGCGAGCTGGCGATGCAGCTGAACCCCGGTGATGCCGTTAACATCCGCAGTGGTGAAACCTGCCCGGCCATGATGCTGACAAACGTGGTGGCGATGGCCGGCATTGGTCATCCTCCTCGCTTTTTTGCCACTCTTCATCAGCAGGGTGTTATGCCAGTTAAGGAAGTGCCTTTTGCCGATCATCAGTCTTATCAACCGGCCCAGTTAGCAGCATTGCTTGCGCCAGGCGAAACGCTGTTGATGACGGAAAAAGACGCGGTGAAAGTCCGGTCTTTCGCTGAAGACAACTGGTGGTACCTGCCGGTGGATGCCGAGCTGCCACAGGCGGCTTCCGGTGCCTTACTGGACAGGCTTTGCGCACTGACCGCCAAACGCTAACAAGCTGAATAAGCGCACAATCTCCGTGCCGGAATCTCCGGAAAAGAACTAAACTCACTGCATCTTTGTCACGAAGGTGCATCATGTCCGCTCTCCAACTTTCGCTTTCTCAGGCCCGCCAGTTACACCTCGCCGCTCAGGGGCTGCTTCGCCCACCGGGACGTAAAGCCAGGGCTGAAGATATCCTCAGCGCCATCCGCCAGATGTCATTACTGCAGATTGATACCATCCACGTCGTTGCCCGCAGCCCTTATCTGGTGCTATTCAGCCGTCTAGGCGACTATCCCGAAAGCTGGCTCGGTGAGGCGCTAAGCCGCGGTAACCTCTATGAATACTGGGCGCATGAAGCCTGCTTTATCCCAATCGAAGACTATCGCCTGCTGCGCCATCGCATGCTGAATCCTCAGCATATGGGATGGAAATATAACAGCGAGTGGATGGAGAACTGGCAGCAGGAAGTCGGCGATCTGTTAACGCATATTGAACAAAATGGGCCGGTCAGATCGGCCGATTTTGCCGCACCTCCCGGTCAGAAGCCTGGCTGGTGGTCGTGGAAACCGCATAAACGCCATCTTGAAAATCTGTTCACGGCCGGCGATCTGATGGTGATCGAGCGACGCAATTTTCAGCGCGTCTACGATCTGCGGCAGCGCGTGATGCCGGACTGGGATGACCAGCTGCATGGGATTGAAGAGTCAGAGGCGGTCCGCCAGATGTTGCGTAACAGTGCCAGAAGTTTGGGGCTGTTTCGTGCCGCCTGGCTACCCGATTATTACCGTCTGAAGCGCGCGCCAGTAAAGGCGGTTTTGGCTGACTGGCTGGCGCAGGGAGACGTGATACCGGTGGAAGTGGAATCGCTGGGCGCCTGTTACCTGGATGCCGCTTTGTTGCCCCTTCTCGAACAGGGAACCCGGGCAACCTACACCACCTTGCTGTCTCCTTTTGATCCGGTGGTCTGGGACCGCAAACGGGCGCTGGAGTTGTTTAACTTCGATTACCGACTGGAATGTTATACGCCAGAAGCGAAGCGGCAATATGGCTATTTTGTTCTGCCAATTCTGCACCGGGGAGAACTGAAAGGGCGGCTGGATGCGAAAATGCAGCGTAAGGAAAAAGTATTGCAGATCAAACAGCTGTGGCTGGAGCAGGGCGTCAAAATCAGTCAGGGCACGATCAACGATCTGCATCAGGCCATCTCACGCTTTGCGCGCTGGCAAGGGGCCGAGGCGGTGGTGCTAGATAAGCTGCCCGAAACGCTGGCAGTTGCCTGGCAAAAAGGGTGGGCGCTGTAACATCCTGCACGCGGGGAAGTAACCGATGCCGCGCCAGCTATGATATTCTAAGGACCTGTCTGACCGGGATCACCAGGGAGAAACCATGGATCACCGTTTACTCGAAATCGTTGCTTGTCCTGTTTGCCACGGCAAACTGTATTACATCAAAGACCAGCAGGAGCTTATCTGCAAACCTGATGGCCTCGCTTATCCTGTGCGCGACGGCATTCCAGTCCTGCTGGAGACAGAAGCGCGTTCACTCACCATGGAAGAGATCCACCCATGAGTTTTGTCGCTATTATCCCGGCGCGTTTTGCTTCAACGCGCCTGCCGGGTAAACCGCTGGTCGATATCCAGGGTAAACCGATGGTAGTGCATGTGATGGAGCGAGCGCTGGAATCAGGTGCCGATCGGGTCATTGTCGCTACCGATAATGAACAGGTGGCGCGTGCTGTTGAAGCGGCCGGCGGTGAGGTGTGTATGACCCGCGCCGATCACCACTCCGGCACGGAACGGTTAGCTGAAGTGATCGATCGCTATCAGTTTGCCGATGACACCATCATCGTGAACGTGCAGGGCGATGAGCCGATGATCCCACCGGTTATCATCCGTCAGGTGGCAGAAAACCTGGCCAAAAGCGAAGCCGGCATGGCGACGTTAGCCGTGCCGATTGAGACCGCAGAGGAAGCCTTCAATCCGAATGCGGTCAAAGTCGTGATGGATGCGAAAGGTTACGCGCTCTATTTTTCCCGGGCTACCATTCCCTGGGATCGTGAGCGTTTTGCCGCCTCCCGCGAAGAAATCGGCGATACCTTCCTGCGTCACATTGGCATCTACGGCTACCGTGCGGGCTTTATTCGCCGCTATGTGAGCTGGGAGCCGAGTCCGCTGGAGCACATTGAGCTGCTTGAGCAGCTACGCGTGCTCTGGTATGGCGAAAAAATCCACGTTGCCGTCGCCAAAGCGATCCCAAGCGTTGGTGTCGATACACCGGAAGATTTGGCTCGCGTGCGCGCGGCTATGCAGTAATCCTGTTGGGGCCTTCGCTGGCCCCTTCTCCACTTTTTTTAAAGGAGGAGGAAATGGAACAACTCCGCTCGGAGCTTTCTCTGGTATTGGGCGAAACCCTCAGCCGCCTGGAATGTATCAGTGAACAACCCTGGTCCAGCCTGTATTCGCTCTATGACCAGCAAGGCCACTCGCTGCCAATGGTGGCAAAATACTTCAATGTCAAAGGCATTGCGGCACAGGAAGCCTATAAGCTTTCGATGCTGGCCAAGGACAGCACCATCCGTTTGCCGACGGTCTACGGCCTGATCGTCAGCCAGCAACCGCCACAGCATGATGTCTTGCTGATCGAGCGCATGGGCGGCGTGTCGGTTGAAGCGCCAACGCGCACGCCGGTCCGCTGGCTGCAGTTGCAGGATCAGATTGTTGCCGCCTTATTGGCATGGCATCGGCTCGACAGCCACGGTCTGGTCGGCAGCGTCGACAGCACGCAGGAAAATAACTGGGTTTCCTGGTATGCCCAGCGCGTTGAGGTGATCTGGTCCACGCTCGGGTTTATGCGGCCTGACGCGCTGTCGATGGAACACCGGCGCGTGCTCTACCGCAGCCGGGAAAACCTCGGCAATCTGCTGGCGGATTTCAACGATCCTTGCGTGCTGGTTCACGGCAATCTGTCACTGAGCAGTATGTTGAAAGAGGCGTGGAGCGACCAGTTATTGTCGATGATCAATCCCGGGATGATGCTGTGGGCACCACGGGAATATGAGTTGTTCCGGCTGTGCGAAGAGGGGCTGGCAGAATCGCTGCTGTTCCATTACCTGAAGCAGGCTCCGGTGGCGGAAGGGTTTGTTGCCCGGCGCTGGCTGTACACGCTGTGGGACGAGACTGACCGGCTGATTCATACCGGCCAGTTCGATGCACGCCGTTTTCAACGCGCGGCGGACTCACTGCTCCCCTGGCTCAGTTGAGGCCCCATCCCCGGAGGTCAGCCGTTGCCAGCCTCTTCCCAACCACTCATAAATCGCCCGATCGCTGTGACCCAGCCACAATGGCGACGGAATTGCGCGTTCCCAGACATTCAACGGTGAGTCAATAGCCAGCTGATTGGCTGGCGCCGGTAGAGGATCCAGTCCCTGCTGTTGGAAAAAGATCATCGCTCGCGGCAGGTGTGAGGCGGATGTCACCAGCAGGAAGGGTGTTTTTCCCACCACCTTAGCCACTTCAGCCGCTTCCTGTCGGGTATCCCTCGGTTTATCAAGCGTCACGATCGCACTCAATGGCACGCCTAATGACTGGGCGACGCGGGACGTGACTTCGGCAGAGCTGACCGGATTGTTCTGCGCCGCCGCACCGGTAAAGATCAATTTGGCTCCCGGATTTTCCCGCCATAAGCGGATCCCTTCAACCAGCCGCGGCAAACTGTTGTTGATCATATTGGAGCCAGGCGCCCAGTCTGGATTCCAGGTGTATCCACCGCCCAGTACCACCACATAGCCGACTTTTTGCTGATTCTGCCAGGTGGGATAGCGGTTTTCGGTCGGCGCAAGCAGGCTGTCCGCCACCGGTTGCAGGCTTAACAGCGCTAACAGCAGGCAGGCAGCAGAGAGGATAATTTTGCCGGTTTTCTGCCAGCGGCTGAACCAGAGCAACAAAAGCGCAATTGCCATCAACACAATCAGCAAAGGCAAGGGCAGCAACAGCCCACCGACGAGTTTTTTTAACGCAAAAAGCATGAAAACGGACTCCTTTTGTCCGAAAAAACACCACCCGAGGGCCTGGCGATGACTGAAAGGTTCATTCCTGGTCAGTGTATGTCAAAATAGCCGCCAGTTTCACCCACTCAGCCGCCGGGAACCCGAATGCAGGATCGCAACTTTGATGATATAGCCGAAAAATTTTCGAAGAATATCTACGGTACCACCAAAGGGCGGATCCGCCAGGCGATTGTCTGGCAGGCGCTGGAAGAGATCCTCGCCAGCCTGCCGGAAGGGCCACTCAACGTGCTGGATGCCGGCGGTGGAGAAGGGCAGATGAGCTGTGGCCTGGCAGCCCGAGGTCATCAGGTCTTACTCTGCGATCTCTCCGCTGAGATGTTGCAACGCGCAGAGGCTCATGCCGAAGAAAAAGGTGTGAGCCGGAACATGCAATTCAAACAAATTAGCGCGCAACAGGTCGGTCAACATTTGGATAAGCCGGCCGATCTGGTATTGTTTCACGCGGTGCTTGAATGGGTCGCCGAGCCTGAAGCTATCTTAAAAGCACTGTATGATGTGCTGGCCCCGGGCGGCGTGCTGTCGCTGATGTTTTATAACGTCAATGGCCTGATAATGCAGACGCTGGTGCTGGGCAACTTCGGTTATATGCAGGCTGACCTGAAGAAACGCAAACGAAAAACGCTGTCGCCTGACTTCCCACGAGAACCTGAGCAGGTTTATCGCTGGTTAGAAGCAGCAGGCTTTACAGTGGAAACCAAGACCGGGATCCGCGTTTTTCATGACTATATGCGTGACAAGAACAAGCAATCTGAACGTTTTGAGGAAGTTCTGCAGCAGGAATTACGCTTCTGCCGCCAGGAGCCATTTTTAAGTTTGGGCCGTTATATCCACGTGACCGCGCGGAAACCCATAAACAGGACGAACCATGAGTGAATTTTCCCAGACTGTACCGGAACTGGTCGCCTGGGCGCGAAAAAATGACTTTTCCGTCACGTTGCCTACCGAACGTCTGACGTTTTTGCTGGCGATTGCCACCCTGAACGGGGAGCGCATGGATGGCGAAATGAGCGAAGGCGAATTGACCGATGCCTTCCGTCACGTCAGTGAAGGGTTTGAACAGACCAGCGAAACCGTTGGTGTGCGAGCCAATAACGCCATCAACGATATGGTGCGTCAGCGCCTGCTTAACCGATTTGTCAGTGAACAGGCCGATGGCAACGCCATCTATCGCCTGACGCCGCTGGCCATCGGCATTACGGATTACTACATCCGCCAGCGTGAGTTCTCAACGCTGCGGCTGTCGATGCAGCTGTCGATTGTTGCCGGCGAGCTGAAGCGCGCTGCCGATGCGGCCGATGAAGACGGTGACGAATTCCACTGGCATCGCAATGTTTTCGCCCCGCTGAAATACTCGGTGGCAGAAATCTTCGACAGCATCGATATTACCCAGCGAACCATGGATGAACAGCAGCAGGCGGTGAAAGACGATATCGCCCAGCTGTTGAACAAAGACTGGCGCGCGGCCATTTCCAGCTGTGAAATGCTGCTGAATGAAACCTCCGGCACGCTGCGCGAATTGCAGGACACGCTGGAAGCGGCAGGCGATAAGCTGCAGGCCAATCTGTTACGCATTCAGGATGCCACGCTGAGCAGCCCGGACCTCGGTTTTATCGATAAGTTGGTGTACGACCTGCAAAACAAGCTGGACCGCATTATCAGCTGGGGACAGCAGGCGATTGACCTGTGGATCGGCTATGACCGCCACGTGCACAAATTCATCCGTACCGCCATCGATATGGATAAAAACCGCGTCTTCGCTCAACGCCTGCGCAAGTCTGTGCAAACCTATTTCGATCATCCCTGGGCATTGACCTATGCCAATGCTGAACGCCTGTATGACATGCGTGATGAAGAACTGGCGTTGCGCAGTGAGGAAGTGACTGGTGAACTGCCTTCCGAGCTGGAATACGAAGAGTTTAACGAAATTCGTGAACAGCTGGCCGCGATGATTGAAGAAGCGCTGGCCATCTATAAAGCCCAACAGAAACCGCTCAATCTGGGCACAGTGATGCGTGATTACCTGGTGCAGTACCCCCGGGCACGACACTTCGACGTGGCGCGTATTGTCGTCGATCAGGCCGTCCGCTTAGGCGTGGCCGAAGGAGATTTCTCCGGCTTGTCAGCAGAATGGCAGGTCATTAATGATTACGGAGCCAAGGTGCAGGCGCATGTCATCGACAAATATTGAACAAGTGATGCCGGTTAAACTGGCACAAGCGCTGGCCAATTCTCTTTTCCCGGCGCTGGACAGCCAGTTACGTTCCGGTCGCCATATTGGCATTGAAGAGCTGGATCAACATGCTTTCCTGATGGATTATCAGGAGTATCTGGAAGAGTTTTACGCGCGTTACAACGTTGAGTTGATCCGTGCCCCGGAAGGCTTCTTCTATCTGCGTCCCCGCTCCACCACGCTGATCCCGCGTTCGGTCCTTTCCGAGCTGGATATGATGGTGGGCAAAATTCTGTGTTATCTCTACCTGAGCCCGGAACGTCTGGCGAATGAAGGCATCTTCACCCAGCAGGAGCTTTATGATGAGCTGCTGTCGCTGGCTGATGAAAGCAAGCTGATGAAGTTCGTTAACCAGCGCTCAACCGGTTCCGATCTCGATCGGCAAAAGTTGCAGGAAAAAATGCGCGCTTCCCTTAACCGTCTGCGCCGCCTTGGCATGGTGTGGTTTATGGGTAATGACAGCAGCAAATTCCGCATTATTGAGTCGGTATTCCGCTTTGGTGCGGATGTGCGGAGCGGCGACGATGCCCGCGAAGCGCAGCTGAGAATGATCCGGGATGGCGAAGCGATGCCGATTGAAGGTGGCCTGGCGCTGAATGATGAAAGCGAAGAGGATGATGAGGCGCAGAGCCCGTCGTCGGACAACGCGGAGAACGAGTAAATGATTGAACGCGGAAAATTTCGCTCGCTGACCCTGGTTAACTGGAACGGTTTTTTTGCCCGCACCTTTGACCTGGATGAGCTGGTTACCACGCTTTCCGGCGGTAACGGCGCCGGTAAGTCTACCACCATGGCGGCCTTTATCACGGCGCTGATCCCCGATCTGACCCTGCTGCACTTCCGTAACACCACCGAAGCGGGAGCCACCTCCGGCTCGCGTGACAAAGGTTTACACGGAAAGCTGCGTCCTGGCGTCTGTTACGCCGCGCTGGACGTGGTGAATTCCCTGCATCAGCGCGTGATTGTCGGTGTGCGTCTGCAGCAGGTTGCCGGTCGCGATCGTAAAGTCGATATCAAGCCTTTCAGCATTCACGGCCTGCCGATGTCGATCAACCCGACGGAAATCCTGACGGAAACGGTCAATGCCCGTCAGGCCCGCGTTCTGCCGCTGAGCGAACTGAAAGACAAGTTCGAAGCGATGGAAAGCGTGCAGTTTAAGCAGTTTAACTCGATCACTGATTACCACTCGCTGATGTTCGATCTGGGCATTGTGGCGCGTCGTCTGCGCTCAGCCGCCGATCGCAGCAAATACTATCGCCTGATCGAAGCCTCGCTGTATGGCGGTATCTCCAGCGCCATTACCCGATCGCTGCGTGATTACCTGCTGCCGGAAAACAGCGGCGTGCGTAAGGCCTTCCAGGATATGGAAGCCGCGCTGCGCGAGAACCGCATGACGCTGGAAGCGATTCGCGTCACCCAGTCCGACCGCGATCTGTTTAAGCACCTGATCTCCGAAGCAACCAGCTATGTTGCTGCGGACTATATGCGTCATGCTAACGAACGCCGCATCCACCTTGACGGCGCGTTATTGAACCGTAATGAGCTGTTCACCAGCCGCAAGCAGTTAAAAGCGGAGCAGTATCGCCATGTTGAAATGGCTCGCGAACTGGCTGAGCACAACGGAGCAGAAAGCGATCTCGAAACCGATTACCAGAGCGCCAGCGACCACCTTAACCTGGTGCAGACGGCAATGCGTCAGCAGGAAAAAATCGAGCGCTATGAAGGCGATATCGATGAGCTGACCTACCGTCTTGAAGAGCAGAATGAAGTTGTCGCTGAAGCCCGTGAAGTGCAGGAAGAGAATGAAGCCCGCAGCGAAGCCGCTGAACTGGAAGTCGATGAGCTGAAAAGTCAGCTGGCCGATTACCAGCAGGCGCTGGACGTGCAGCAAACCCGCGCTATCCAGTATCAGCAAGCGTTGCAGGCGCTGCAGCGCGCGCAGGAAATCTGCCGGGTTGCCGAACTGACCGTCGACAATGCCGAAGAGTGGCAGGAAACCTTCCGTGCGAAAGAGCAGGAAGCGACCGACAAGTTATTGCAGCTTGAACAGAAAATGAGCGTGGCGCAGGCTGCTCACAGTCAGTTCGAGCAGGCTTTTGAGCTGGTGGGCCGCATTGCCGGACCGGTCAGTCGTTCCGACGCGTATCACACCGGCCGCGAATTGCTTCGCGATGCCAGCAATCAGCGTTATCACGCCGAGCAGTTGCAGTCCTTACGTTCCCGCGTGGCCGAGATGGAACAGCGACTGCGTGAACAGCAGGATGCAGAACGGTTACTGAATGAGTTCTGTAAGCGTCACGGGCAACAGTTTGAGCCGCAGGATCTGGAAGGCTATCAGTACGAGCTTGAAGCCCGTATTGAACAGCTGTCCGAAAGCGTGTCTGAAGCGGGCGAACGTCGCATGGAAATGCGTCAGGAGCTTGAACAGGTGCGTGAACGCATTGCCCGTCTGACCAAACAGGCTCCTCAGTGGCATGCCGCGCAGGATATTCTTAGCCAGCTGAACGAGCAAACCGGTCAGGAGCTGGAGAGCGGTCAGCAGGTGACCGAGTACATGCAGCAGCTGCTGGAGCGCGAGCGCGAAACCACCGTTGAACGCGACGAAGTTTCGGCCCGTAAACGCGAAGTTGAAAAACAGGTCGAGCGTCTGAGCCAGCCTGGCGGCGCTGAAGATGGCCGTATGACCCATCTGGCCGAGCGTTTTGGCGGCGTGCTGCTGTCAGAAATTTATGACGACGTCACCATCGACGATGCGCCGTACTTCTCCGCGCTGTATGGCCCGGCCCGTCACGGTATTGTGGTGCCCGATCTGTCACTGGTGCAGGATCTGCTGGACGGTCTGGAAGACTGCCCGGAAGACCTTTATCTGATCGAAGGGGACCCGCAGTCGTTCGATGACAGCGTATTTAACGTTGAAGAGCTGCAAAAAGCGGTAGTGGTGAAGTCAGGCGATCGCCAGTGGCGTTACTCGCGCTTCCCTAAAGTGCCGTTGTTTGGTCGTGCTGCCCGTGAAAATCAGCTGGATCTGTTACATGCCGAACGCGAAACGCTGGCAGAACGCTATGCCACGCTGTCGTTTGACGTGCAGAAAACGCAGCGTCTGCACCAGTCGTTCAGCCGTTTTATCGGTAGCCATTTAGCCGTCGCCTTTGAGTCGGATCCGGAAGCCGAGCTGCGTTTACTGAACCTGCGTCGCGGTGAACTCGAACGTGGCCAGGCCGCGCATGAAACGGAAAACCAGCAGCAGCGTCAGCAGTTTGATCAGGCGAAAGAGGGCGTCGCCCAGCTTAACCGCCTGATGCCACGCGTCAGCCTGCTGCAGGATGAAACCCTGCAGGATCGTTATGACGAACTGCTTGAGCGTCTGGATGAAGCACAGGAAGCCGCGCGTTTCCTGCAGCAGCATGGTGCGCAACTGGCGAAACTGGAACCGCTGATCTCAGTGCTGCAGAGCGATCCGGAACAGCACGAACAGTTGAAGCTGGATTATCAGCAGGCGCAGCAGGTTCAGCGCGATGCCCGCCAGCAAGCCTTTGCCATGACCGAAGTGGTGCAGCGTCGCGCCCACTTTGGCTATGTCGATTCCGCCGGCATGCTCGACGGTAACAGCGACCTGAATGAGAAGCTGCGTAAGCGTCTTGAGCAGGCCGAATCCGATCGTACCCGTGCCCGCGAGCAGCTGCGCGGTCATCAGGCGCAGTTTACCCAATATTCACAGGTGCTGGCGTCACTGAAAAGTTCTTACGATGCCAAGCGCGACATGCTGAAAGAACTTCAGCAGGAAATGCAGGATATCGGTGTGCAGGCAGATGCCAGCGCGGAAGAGCGCGCGCGTCTGCGCCGTGATGAACTCTACGCTGCGCTAAGCAATAACCGCGCCCGTCGCAATCAGCTGGAAAAGCAGATCACCTTCTGCGAAGCCGAAATGGACGCGCTGCAGAAAAAACTGAAGCGTGTCGAGCGCGATTACCATCAGGGCCGCGAGCAGGTTGTTCATGCCAAGGCGGGTTGGGTCGCGGTGTTACGCCTGGTGAAAGACAATGGCGTTGAGCGCCGTCTCCATCGTCGTGAACTCTCTTACCTCGGCGGTGATGAGCTGCGTTCAATGTCGGATAAGGCGTTAGGTGCGCTGCGTCTGGCGGTGGCCGACAACGAACATCTGCGCGACGTGCTGCGTCTGTCCGAAGATCCAAAACGGCCAGAGCGTAAGATTCAGTTCTTCATCGCTGTTTATCAGCATCTGCGTGAACGCATTCGTCAGGACATCATCCGTACCGACGATCCGGTCGAAGCGATTGAGCAGATGGAGATTGAACTTGGCCGTCTGACCGAAGAGTTAACCGCGCGCGAACAGATGCTGGCTATCAGCTCCCGCAGCGTGTCTAACATTATTCGTAAGACCATTCAGCGTGAGCAAAACCGTATTCGCCAGCTGAACCAGGGCCTGCAGGCTGTGAGCTTCGGCCAGGTGAAGAGCGTCCGTCTGAACGTTAACGTCCGCGAGGCGCATTCCACGCTGCTGGACGTATTGTCTGAACAGCATGAAGCGCATCAGGATCTGTTTAACAGCAATCGCCTGACCTTCTCAGAAGCGCTGGCTAAGCTGTATCAGCGCCTGAATCCACAGATTGATATGGGCCAGCGTACGCCGCAAACCATTGGTGAAGAGCTGCTGGATTACCGTAACTACCTGGAAATGGAGGTTGAGGTAAACCGGGGATCTGATGGCTGGTTGCGTGCGGAAAGTGGTGCGTTGTCAACCGGTGAAGCGATCGGGACCGGGATGTCGATTCTGGTGATGGTCGTGCAGAGCTGGGAAGAAGAGTCTCGTCGCCTGCGCGGAAAAGATATCTCACCGTGCCGCCTACTGTTCCTCGATGAAGCCGCGCGACTGGATGCCAAGTCGATCGCCACGCTGTTTGAGCTGTGCGATCGTCTGGAAATGCAGCTGATTATCGCCGCGCCAGAGAATATCAGCCCTGAGAAGGGCACGACCTATAAACTGGTGCGTAAAGTGGTCAATAACATTGAACACGTTCACGTCGTCGGCCTGCGCGGCTTTGCCGCCGAGCCAACCGCCGCAAATTCCTCCACACCTGAGGAAGATCAACAGGCTTCTTCATAAGAAAATCTCAACCGGCAGATATAGTAAAAAGTCGGACAGCGGTTTATTCTACCCAACGGCATTGGCTGTATTTACAGCGAATGCCGTTTTCTTTTTCTATACTGATAACAATGACTAATAAACAGGTGATCGCCATCTGTTTTGGCACTTAACCAGGGAGCAAGGGATGTTGCTGATGAAAACGAATTCTGCAAGGTTGGCACTGTTTAGTGCTTGCCTGGTGCTTGCCGGTCAGATGCAACCCGCATTGGCAGGTATTCCGCCTGTATCCGCGCCTGTAACGGCAACCTATACCCCATCGCAGGCCCAGCGACATCTGCTGGCCACGCTTCCTGCTGGTTATAAACCGTTTTATCTGACGACCCTGGCTTCGCTGTATGCGACCCAGGGCATGCAGCCACTGTGGCAGGATCGGCAGGCTGTGCAGCAGTTCCAACAGCAACTGGCTGAGGTGGCCATTTCTGGCGTGCAGCCGCAGTTTAATCTGTGGGTTAAACTGCTGACCGATCCTTCGATAACCGGAATGGCGCGTGATGTCGTGCTGTCCGATGCGATGCTGGGCTATCTGCAGTTTGTCTCCACGGTGCCCGCCAAAGGGGAAACCTGGCTGTACAGCAACGTGCCCTATAAGCTGGAAGTGCCCACCCTGTCGGTGATTAATCAGTGGCAGAGAGCGGTTGAACACGGTGGAACCAATGCCTTTGTCACCTCGCTTGCGCCGCAGCACCCGCAATATGTTCTGATGCATCAGGCGCTGAAAACCCTGCTGGCAGATAATCATCCCTGGCCGCAGCTGGCCGCGAAACAGACCCTGAAGCCGGGACAACTGAGTGATGATGTTCCTGCACTGAGGGCAATTCTTGCGCGCACCGGAATGATGACCGCCAGCGCCGAAGGACCGAAGCCGACCGATGAACCCGTCCCGACCACCAGCGTACCGGCGTCTTTCGTGGATGAAGAGATAGCCTCGACACCAGCGCCTAAGCCGGTTGATGAGCAGGCGACCGTCAGTCCTTCCGCCACGCCGCTGCCGGAAAATCCCAATGCTGCCAACACGCCTGAGCTGGCCGGTCAGGTGCAGGGAAATGCCGTGCCCGCCGACCCAACACATATCTATTCTGCTGAGCTGGTCGAAGCAGTAAAACGCTTCCAACGCTGGCAGGGGCTTGAGCCGGATGGTGCGATTGGCCCACGGACCCGTGAATGGCTGAACGTTTCGCCGCAGCTTCGTGCTTCTCTGCTTGCGCTGAATATTCAGCGTTTGCGTCTGTTGCCTGATGATATGCATAACGGGATTATGGTAAATATCCCGAACTACTCGCTGATCTATTATCTCAACGGCAGTCAGATCCTGGCGTCGAGGGTTATTGTGGGCCGACCAGACCGCAAAACGCCTCTGATGCGCAGCGCACTGAATAACGTGGTGCTTAACCCGCCATGGAATGTGCCGACTACGCTGGTCCGTCAGGATATTGTGCCGAAAGTGAAGCAGGACCCGGCTTATCTCTATAAACATAACTACACCTTGCTCTCTGGCTGGAGCAATGATGCGGAAGTCATCGATCCGTCGATGATCGACTGGCGGATGGTTTCAGCGGCGTCGTTCCCTTACCGCATACGTCAGGCGCCGGGTGCGACGAATTCGCTGGGAAGGTATAAGTTCAATATGCCTAGCTCAGACGCCATCTATCTGCACGATACGCCGAACCATAACCTGTTCCAGAAAGACATCAGGGCGCTGAGTTCTGGCTGTGTCCGTGTGAATAAAGCGTCTGATTTGGCCAACCTGCTGTTACAGGATGCGGGATGGAATGACACGCGCATTTCAAGCACGCTGAAAGAAGGTGACACCCGCTACGTGCCGATTCGTCATCGCATTCCGGTCAATCTTTACTACCTGACGGCGTGGGTGGCGGATGATGGTAAGGCGCAATATCGTACAGATATTTACAATTATGATAAGACGGCGCGTTCTGGCGTGCAGAGTATGGCTGCTGCTGGTCAATTAATGCTCTAATGGTTGATTCTTCAGGTGTTCCGGCTCAGGGCAAACTGGGCCGGTCACCTCGGCTTCCAGACAGGTGTTGATATTTGCCGAAGCTGTCACATTTCCCCGGTTGACTCAGCTATTCTCCCCGGTTATGGTTCCAAACGGTGACCATTTTGCACCATTTCAGAACATTTAGCCGGGTAATACAGATTAATGAATAATTTTGACTCTCATCGCCGTAAGTGGCTGACATTAGGAGGCGCTGCATTAGGTTGTGCATTGCTTCCCCGACAGGCTTTCGCCTCGCTCTCCACCTCGCGTCCTCGTGTATTAACATTGAATAACCTGAATACCGGTGAAACGCTCAAAACTGAGTTTTTTAACGGGAAAAGTTACGACAAGGATGAGTTGTCACGTTTGAATCATTTCTTCCGTGATTATCGGGCCAACAAGGTCAAGAACATCGATCCGCATCTGTTCGATCAGCTTTATCGTTTGCAGGCGTTGCTCGATACCCGCAAACCGGTGACGTTGATATCGGGGTATCGTTCGCTGGCGACCAATAATTCCCTGCGGGCCCACACCAAAGGCGTAGCAAAGCACAGTTACCACACGCTGGGTCAGGCGATGGATTTACATATTGACGGGATTGCATTGAGCAATGTTCGCAAAGCGGCGCTTTCCATGGGCGCTGGTGGTGTAGGATACTACCCAAGCAGTAACTTTGTGCATATTGATACCGGGCCGGCACGGCACTGGTAAGATGAAATTCCGGTAGGGCCATGGCTCGCCGGTAACGGAGTGTTATGGACTATCAAATTATCCCGGTGACGGCATTCGCCCAGAATTGCTCGCTAATCTGGTGCGCGGAAACCCTGCAGGCAGCGGTGGTTGACCCCGGCGGCGATGCCGAAACCATTCAGGCGCATGTGGCCGAAAAAGGCGTTACCGTAACGCAAATTCTGCTGACCCACGGACACCTTGATCATGTTGGCGCCGCTGCCGAACTGGCGGCTTTTTATGGCGTGCCGGTTGTTGGTCCACATAAAGCGGATGCTTTCTGGCTGGAAGGTTTACCTGCTCAGAGCCAGATGTTCGGCTTCCCCTATTGCGCGCCCCTGACGCCAGATCGCTGGCTGGAAGAGGGGGAAACCGTGCAGCTCGGCAACATCACCCTCGAGATCCTGTTATGCCCTGGCCATACGCCCGGTCACATCGTGTTCTTTGACCGTGCTTCTCGCCTGCTGGTCTCCGGTGACGTGATCTTTAACGGCGGCGTAGGGCGTTCTGATTTTCCTCAGGGCAGCCATGCGGACCTGATCGCATCCATTAAGACCAAGCTTTTACCGCTGGGTGACGACGTGACCTTTTTACCGGGACATGGGCCGATGTCCACACTGGGCCGTGAAAGAATTTCGAACCCGTTCCTGCAGTAACGCGCGCGGGGAAAAAAGACACAAAAAAGCCTGCATTAAGCAGGCTTTTTTTATGCTCAGTCGCCGGTTTACAGCACGGCGACAATCGCTTCACACAGCGGAGCCATATTATCTGGCGTCATGCCCGCCACGTTAACGCGACCTGAATTCACCGCATACACGCCGAACTCTTCGCGCAGGCGAACCACCTGGTCTTTCGTCAAACCGCTGAATGAGAACATGCCATTCTGCTTGATGATAAAGCTGAAATCCCCTTTAGCGCCTTTCTCCTGCAGGGTGTTCACAAACAGCTGACGCATACGGTGGATGCGTTGACGCATGTCTGCCAGTTCCTGCTCCCAGATAGCACGCAGAGCCGCGTTACCGAGGATGGTGGCCACTACCGCCGCACCGTGCGCCGGTGGGTTAGAGTAGTTTGCACGGATGGTGGCTTTCACCTGGCTGAATGCGGTATCCGCTACCGATGCTTCGCTGGCAACCAGCGTCAGTGCGCCAACGCGTTCGTTATACAGACCGAAGTTTTTCGAGTAAGAGCTGGCGACGATCAGTTCCTGATGGCTGGCCGCAAAAATACGCAGGCCTTCAGCATCTTCTTCCAGACCCCGGGCAAAGCCCTGATAGGCGAAGTCGAACAGCGGCAGCCAGCCACCGGCCAGTGACAGCTCGGAAAGTTGTGCCCACTGTTCAGCCGTCGGATCAATACCGGTCGGGTTATGGCAGCAGCCATGGAACAGCACCACGTCACCGGCTGCAACCTCACGCAGGGCGTTAACCATGCCGTCAAAGTCGAGGGAGTGATTGGCCGCGTCGTAATACTGGTACTCGCAGACTTCAAGACCCGCGGATTCAAACACATTTTTATGGTTCGGCCAGCTTGGGTTGCTTACCCAGATGCGCTTCGCGCTGGTCTGAGTGGCAATAAAGTCAGCCGCAACGCGCAATGCACCGGTTCCACCTGGGGTCTGCGCTGTGCGGGCACGCTTGGTGCTCACAATGGCGTTGTCTTTCCCAAACAACAGTTCCTGAGTGCACTTACCGAAGTCGGCCAGTCCATCGATGCTGAGGTAATTTTTGGTGGTTTCATTCTCTAACAGATACTGCTCAGCTTTCTTCACGCTGGTGAGTACCGGTGTTTTGCCGGTTTCGTCTTTATAGACACCAATGCCCAGATTGATCGTATTTGGGCGATCGTCGGCACGGAAGAGATCGGCTAAACCAAGAATAGGGTCGGCGGGTGCAGCTGCAATGCGTTCAAACATAGTCGAAGTCCGTTAGCTTAATCTAAAGCGAAGTGAGGACTCAGGTTACGCCACAGCGCACAAATTGCCAACCGTTTGCGTTAAAAATCACAGGGAACAGAGTGAGGGTAATTAATCAGAGGGAGAAAGCGGGGCGGAGGAAACAAAAACGGGGCCGAAGCCCCGTTTTGACGTTGCGCGGTGGTGACGCGAATCACCCCGGCAGTGCAGCTTATTAGAACTGGTAAACCAGACCCAATGCTACGGTATCGCCTGAACCTATGCCCAGTTTGTTGTCGTCATCAATCTGGTTGATGATGTAGTCAACATAGGTAGACATGTTTTTATTGAAGTAGTAAGTCGCGCCCACTTCGAAGTATTTAACCAGGTCAACATCGCCAACGCCTTCGATATCTTTGCCTTTAGTCTGAACGTAGGCAATGGACGGACGCAGACCGAAGTCGAACTGGTACTGTGCAACTAACTCGATGTCCTGAGTTTTGTTAGCGTAGCCAGCAACAGCGTTAGACACACCATTGGCGTCGATGATGTTACCAGAGATACGGGTAGCGTTACGGCCTTCAGCATAAGATGCGGCCAGGTAAACGTTGTTTGCATCATATTTCAGAGCAGTGCCCCAGAACTCTGCACGGTCACCACGACCCAGAGCCAGGTCAGTGTTCTGGCCGTCAACACGGTCCTGAGAGCTATAAGCACCTACGATGCCAACACCGATTGGTGAGGTGTAAGAAGTCGACACACCGTAGCCGTCGCCGTTAGAGCGCTGCAGGTCATCACGTTCGTTTTTGCCCTGGTACTGAGCTGCGAAGTCCCAGCCATCAACCAGACCAAAGAAATTGGTGTTACGGTAAGTCGCCACGCCGCCGGTACGGCTGGTCATGGTATCAGACTGGCCGAAGTCGCCACCGAATTCTGGCAGCATATCTGTCCAGGCCAGTGCGTCATAAGCGATGCCGTAGTTACGACCGTAATCTACAGAACCGTACTCAGCGAATTTCAGACCAGCAAAGCCCAGACGGGTTTTGTTGCCGTCTTGCGCGTCAGAACCTTCAGAGTTGTTTGCCTGGATGTTGTATTCCCACTGGCCGTAACCGGTCAGCATGTCGTTGATCTGGGTTTCACCTTTGAAACCAAAACGGACATAGGACTTATCGCCATCACCGCCGTAGCTGTCGTCGTCTGATGAGAAGTAGTGCAGACCAACAGCTTTACCATAGAGGTCCAGCTTGTTGCCGTCTTTGTTATAGATTTCTGCTGCATTGGCTGCACCAGCTGCTAACAGGGCTGGGATAACCAGTGCCAGAATGTTGCGCTTCATCATTTTTTATTACCCTCATTGGAGTTATTTGGACACCTGCCACTGCCGTCAACAATTCTTTACAGAACCCCGAAGAGAGTTTGGTGTCTTCCTGTGTCTGCACGCATCTTTCCATTCGCTGAGCGGATTATCTAGCCCGAAAATGCTACTAATCTCCTATTCTAGTAACAAGAGGAAAATATGTATTACAAAATGTAAGAATCACGGAACTTTGTGAACTATATCTAAATTTACAAAAATAAAAAAAGGCCAGCGAGGCTGACCTTGAATATATATATGAATTTCTTATATTTAATGCTGAAAATCAGAAGGTAGCGTTACGCGGCGTCCTTGGGAAGGCGATAACATCTCTTACATTTTGCACACCGGTGACATAGGCGATTAATCTTTCGAAACCTAATCCGAAACCTGAATGAGGAACGGTGCCGTAGCGGCGCAGGTCACGATACCACCAGTAATCTTCTTTATTCAGACCCATTTCAGCCAGACGTGCATCCAGTACATCCAGACGCTCTTCACGCTGTGAACCGCCGATGATTTCCCCGATACCTGGGGCCAAAACGTCCATCGCCGCCACGGTTTTACCGTCGTCGTTCAGGCGCATATAGAACGCTTTGATATCTTTCGGATAGTTTTTAACCACTACCGGTGCTTTGAAGTGTTTTTCTGCCAGATAACGCTCGTGTTCTGAGGAGAGATCGATACCCCAGGAGACGGCATTTTCAAACTTCTCACCACAGGCGATCAGAATTTCTACCGCTTCGGTGTATTCCACCTGAGCAAAATCTGTGGTTACAAAACGCTCAAGGCGCGCGATGGCATCTTTGTCTACGCGCTCGGCAAAGAACTCCATATCATCACGACGCTCTTCCAGTACCGCTTTGAAGACGTATTTCAGCATGGCTTCGGCCAGTGCGGCGTTGTCTTCCAGGTCAGCAAAGGCGATTTCCGGCTCCAGCATCCAGAATTCAGCCAGGTGGCGGCTGGTATTGGAGTTTTCTGCACGGAAGGTTGGGCCAAAGGTATAGATTTTGGAGATGGCGCTGGCGTAGGTCTCGCCATTCAGCTGGCCGGATACCGTCAGGAAGGCTTCTTTGCCGAAGAAATCTTCGTCAAAGTTCACTTTGCCTTCTGGCGTGCGCGGCAGGTTTTCCATATCCAGCGTGGAAACGCGGAACATTTCTCCCGCCCCTTCGGTATCCGACGCGGTGATCAGCGGAGTAGAAACCCAGAAGAAGCCCTGCTCATCAAAGAAACGATGCAGCGCTTGCGCCAGCGTATGACGAACACGCGCCACGGCACCGATCAGGTTAGTACGCGGGCGCAGGTGAGCCACTTCACGCAGGTATTCGATGCTGTGACGTTTAGCAGCCATAGGATAGGTATCAGGATCATCCACCCAGCCGACCACTTCTACTGCAGTGGCCTGGATTTCAAAGCTCTGGCCTTCGCCCGGTGATTCCACCACTTTGCCGGTAATGATCACCGAACAACCGGTGGTCAGTCGCAGTACTTCGTCCTGATAATTATTCAGAGAATTATTGACGACAGCCTGGACGGGATTAAAGCAGGAGCCGTCATATACGGCGATGAAGGAAATACCAGCTTTTGAATCTCTTCGTGTACGTACCCAGCCACGTACGGTGACTTCACTGTCAACCGCGACCCGGCCTTGCAGTACATCCGCTACAGGCACAACGCTCATAAAAGTCTCTCACTATTAATCAGGATTAAAAAAAATACCCCGGATTTGGGGTAGTGCTATGTTACTTGCCGACTGGCGAGACACAAGAAGAATTCGTTGTTCTGCGGGAGATTTATCAGAGAAATTGCAGGAAGGAAAAGAGAAGAGGCTGAAGCTCTTCTCTTTTTATTGCGGCACTAACTGGCTTTTTTCACCAGTGGCAGATCGAAGGCTTTGCGTAAGGCGCGAACAAAGGCTTTATCCTGGCAAATCGTTTTGCCTGGGCTGTCCGAGAGTTTAGCGACCGGTTTGCCGTTACATTCAACCAGCTTGATGACGATATTCAGCGGCGTGACCTGAGGAATATCGCAGGTCAGCTTGGTACCAATGCCAAAAATCACATCCACGCGCTGGCCAAACTGGCGGTAAAGCGCCACGGCTTTTTCCAGATCCAGGTTGTCAGAAAACACCAGCGTTTTGCTGCGAGGATCGATGCCGAGGTGCTCGTAATGAGCAATGGCTTTTTCGCCCCACTCAAACGGATCGCCGGAGTCGTGACGCAGGCCCTGATAACGGGTAGCAAAGTTCTCACCGAAGTCGCGCAGGAAAGCATCCATGGTAATACAATCGGTCAGGGCAATGCCCAAACGGTCCGGATACTCCTCCAGCCATGCCTGCAATGCCGCACGCTGGCTGTTTGCCAGAACCGGGCTGATCTGCTGATGCGCCTGGAACCATTCATGGGCCTGAGTGCCCACCGGTGCGATATTCAACTGGCGCGCCACGTCATAATTGCTGGAACCGACCAACCATGGAAATTCCTGCTGCAGCGTACCGACGATAGCCAGCTGCACATCGCGGGAGAAGCGGCGACGCGTACCGAAATCCATCAGCTTAAAGCGGGACATATCCAGGTCAGCGGTCAACGCTTTAAACCCGGCCAGCTTGCTTTGCAGATGGGTGACTGCCATTTCCGGGGTGACCAGCGGCGAGCGGTGGCGATGAACCACTTCACTGATCAACGCCAGCAGCGGCACTTCCCACATGATGACGTCCAGCCATGAGCCGCTGATGCGAATATCCAGCTTGCCCTGGTGATTGCGGACCACCACCGTCGACGGGTCATAACGGTATTCGCGCAGCCAGGCCAGATAGTCCGCCTTAAAGAAGGGCAGGCCGGCAAGGTAGTCAGCTTCTTCGTCAGTCAGCGCCAGCGACTGCATGGTCGCTATCTGCCGGACAATTTCATCTGCATAAATGCCCAGCAGATCGTCACCACGGCAGCGAAACTCAGCCACCACGGAAACGTTCCGGTAACGATGGAACACCGCTTGCTGCATATGCAGCTTATAGGCATCCGTGTCCAACAAGGTGGTCAGGATCGGGGTAGCATGTCGAGTCATGGTGCGTTTCAGCATCCTCTGGCGAAGAGCGTTATCCCTGGTTCAATAAGTGGAAAAGACGCTGGAGTATAACTTGAATACTCGTTTAGTGAAGCGGATCACAACACATTACCGCGGATAAGGTCGAGGGCAATCTGTGCGCTTGTTAATGAAATGTAGCTTTTTAAGCCAAAGACCCCGTGGCATCGCGATTCAACGTGGCAACATCGGGCTAACAGGAATAGACTTGAAAAGGTTAACTAATTATCGACGTGAGAAGGACTTATGACGCAACTGCCACAAGCCAAAAATCGCCATGATTATCGTGCTCCGGATTACACCATCACGGATATCGACCTGACTTTTATTCTCGATGCCAGCACCACCCAGGTCACCGCTATCAGCCAGGTAAAACGGTTGGGGGCAGCAGGCGCAGAACTGCGTCTGGACGGTGAAGACCTGACGCTGGTTTCTCTGGACATTAACGACCAGGCCTGGACGCACTACCGTCTGGAAGACGGCGCGCTGATCCTTGAGCAACTGCCAGAAACCTTTACGCTGAAAATCTTCAACGAAATCCACCCGGATAAAAACACCGCGCTGGAAGGCCTGTATAAATCCGGTGAAGCGCTTTGTACCCAGTGTGAAGCGGAAGGCTTCCGCCACATTACCTGGTATCTTGACCGTCCTGACGTGCTGGCGCGCTTTACCACCACCATTGTGGCAGATAAGGCCCTCTATCCTTATTTACTGTCAAACGGCAACCGTGTTGATGCCGGACAGATGGAAGATGGCCGCCACTGGATGAAATGGGAAGATCCGTTCCCAAAACCTTGCTACCTGTTTGCCGTGGTCGCCGGTGACTTCGATGTGCTACGTGACAGCTTCAGAACCCGTTCCGGGCGCGATGTGGCGCTGGAAATCTTTGTCGATCGTGGCAACCTCGATCGCGCTGACTGGGCAATGACCTCACTGAAAAACAGCATGAAGTGGGATGAAGAGCGCTTCGGTCTGGAGTACGACCTGGACATCTTTATGATTGTCGCGGTGGACTTCTTCAACATGGGCGCGATGGAGAATAAAGGCCTTAACGTCTTTAACTCGAAATATGTGCTGGCCAGGGCGGAAACCGCCACCGATAAAGATTACCTCGGCATTGAAGCGGTTATCGGTCACGAATATTTCCATAACTGGACCGGTAACCGTGTGACTTGTCGCGACTGGTTCCAGCTCAGCCTGAAAGAAGGGCTGACCGTGTTCCGCGATCAGGAGTTCAGTTCCGACCTCGGATCCCGTGCCGTTAACCGTATTGATAATGTCCGCATCATGCGTGGTGCGCAGTTTGCCGAAGATGCCAGCCCAATGGCGCATCCGATCCGCCCTGAGCAGGTGATCGAAATGAACAACTTCTATACGCTGACGGTGTATGAGAAGGGGTCAGAAGTGATCCGTATGATGCATACCTTACTGGGTGAAGAAAACTTCCAGAAAGGCATGCAGGTCTACTTCGAACGTCACGATGGCAGCGCCGCAACCTGCGACGATTTTGTGCAGGCGATGGAAGATGCGTCCAACGTCGATTTATCGCAGTTCCGCCGCTGGTACAGCCAGTCGGGTACGCCGATCCTCTCAATTCGGGATGACTACAACCCGGAACTGGAACAGTACACGCTGCACGTCACGCAGAGAACGCCAGCAACCGCCGATCAAAAAGAGAAGCTGCCGCTGCATATCCCGCTGGATATCGAACTGTATGATGGCGAAGGCAAGGTGATCCCACTGCAGCATAACGGCCATCCGGTGCACAACGTGCTGAATGTGGTCGAAGAGTTCCAGAGCTTCGTCTTTGATAACGTCTATTTCCAGCCGGTTCCTTCACTGCTGCGTGAATTCTCTGCCCCGGTGAAACTGGACTACAACTGGAGCGATGCGCAGTTAACCTTCCTGATGCGCCATGCGCGCAATGACTTTGCCCGTTGGGATGCCGCTCAAAGCCTGATGGCGACCTACATCAAACTAAACGTGGCACGTCAGCAGCAGGGGCAACCGCTCTCTCTTCCGCTGCATGTGGCTGATGCTTTCCGCGCGGTGCTGCTGGAAGAAAACAGCGATCCTGCGCTGATGGCGTTGATCCTGACGCTGCCGAGTGAAAATGAAATTGCCGAGCTGTTTGAAACTATCGACCCGCAGGCAATTTCTGACGTGCGTGAATCGCTGGTGCGCCTGCTGGCAACCGAGTTGGCAGATGAGTGGCTGGCGGTTTATAACGCCAATCAAAGCGACGAATACCGCATTGAACATGCCGAAATTGGCAAACGCTCGCTGAAAAATGTCTGCCTGGGGTATCTGGCCTTTGGCGACGTCGAGCTGGCTGACAAGCTGGTTAACGCACAGTTTAGCCACGCCAATAACATGACCGACTCGCTGGCGGCGATGGCGGCCTCGGTGGCGGCTCAGTTGCCGTGTCGCGAAGCGCTGCTGGTGGCGTTTGACGAGCGCTGGCATCAGGATGGTCTGGTGATGGATAAATGGTTTGCCTTGCAGGCCACCAGTCCGGCACCGGATGTGTTAAACCGCGTGCGTGCGTTGTTAAACCACCGCTCATTTACCCTGAGCAATCCAAACCGAATCCGTTCGTTGATTGGCGCCTTTGCCTCGGCAAACCCATCGGCGTTCCACGCGGCAAACGGCAGCGGCTATCAGTTCCTGACGGAAATCCTCACCGATCTGAACACGCGTAACCCACAGGTTGCCGCGCGGATGATCGAGCCATTGATTCGCCTTAAGCGTTACGATGCCGGTCGTCAGGGGTTGATGCGTAACGCGCTGGAGCAGTTGAAAGGGCTGGATAAACTTTCAGGTGACCTTTACGAGAAAATCAGTAAAGCCCTGAGCGCCTGAGCAGGCTAAAGAGAAAGCTAAGGGGCGAATTTCGCCCCTTTTTTTAACGTTGTGCGTAGCGTTTTTCGCTTTCGACCGGCGTGCGTTTCATCACCCGATCCAGCACTTCCGCTTCCAGCTCGGCCAGGCGCACTGAGCCTTTACGTCTCGGGCGCGGCAAATCAACCTGCAGATCCAGTCCGATATTTCCCTCTTCTATCAGCAGTACCCGATCGGCCATCGCCACGGCTTCGCTAACGTCATGCGTGACCAGCAGCACGGTAAAGTTGTGCTTCTGCCACAGTGATTCAATCAGATCCTGCATTTCGATGCGGGTCAACGCATCCAGCGCACCCAACGGTTCATCCAGCAGCAGTAAACCCGGACGATGGATCAGCGCGCGAGCCAGGGCGACACGCTGCTTCTGGCCTCCGGAGAGGGCAGCAGGCCACTCTTTTGCCCGATCGGCCAGACCTACGGCTTCCAACGCTTCCAGCGCGGCCGCTTTCCAGCTTTTCCCTTTCAGCCCCAATCCGACATTATCAATCACGCTTTTCCACGGCAGCAGGCGAGCATCCTGAAACATCAAACGGGTGTCGTCGCTGGCTTCACTGAGCGGCGCATTACCGGCCAGCAGCGCGCCTGACGAGGTTTTCTCCAGACCGGCAAGCAGACGCAGCAGCGTACTTTTACCGCAACCGCTGCGTCCGACCACCGCGACAAACTGACCGGAAGGGATATGCAGATCGATATTGTTTAATACCGTCCGGCCTTTGTACTGCTTGCTGACACCGTTGATGACCAGCGGTGTACCGGCATTCAGGCGAGCCGGAGACGCGGTTAATTCGCTCATGCGTTATCCTCTTTCAGTTGATAAGCCGGATGCCAGCGCAACCAGACGCGTTCCAGTAACTGCGCGCTGACATCGGCCAGTTTACCGAGCAGGGCATAAAGAATGATCGCTACCACGACCACATCGGTTTGTAAAAACTCTCGGGCATTCATCGCCAGGTAACCGATGCCCGAACTGGCGGAAATGGTTTCGGCCACAATCAGCGTCAGCCACATCAGGCCCAGCGCAAAACGCACCCCAACCATGATTGAGGGCAGGGCGCCAGGCAACACCACCTGAATAAACAGACTCCAGCCGGACAGGCCATAACTGCGGGCCATCTCGACCAGTCCACGGTCGATATTGCGGATGCCGTGATAAGTGTTCAGGTAAATCGGGAACATGGTGCCCAGCGCCACCAGGAAGATTTTGGCCGACTCATCAATACCGAACCACAGGATCACCAGCGGGATCAGCGCCAGATGCGGAACGTTACGCAACATCTGTACGGAAGTATCCAGCAGTCTTTCGCCAAGGCGAGACATACCGGTGATCAGACCCAGCACCAGGCCAATCGAGCCGCCGATGCCAAAACCGATAGCGGCACGCCAGCTGCTGATCGCCAGGTTTTGCAGCAGTTCGCCGCTAACCGAAAGCTTCCAGAAGGTGACGACAATCGCTTCGGGCGACGGCAGAATGCGGGTTGAAAGCCAGCCGGTCTGGGAAGCAATCTGCCAGACAACGATTAACAGAGCGGGAAGGGCCCAGGGAACCAGGCTATTTCCAATGCGCGAAAGCGGCTTTTTCATCTTCACCTCTAGCTCTGTGACACTTTCTGTGGGGCAAAATCGTGGGCAACGGCTTCACCGTGTGCCGCGACTGCAGCCGGTTTCGGGATTTCCGGTACCGCCAGATCCAGATGAGGGAACAGCAACTCGCCGACGCGGTAGGCTTCCTCAAGATGCGGATAGCCGGAAAGAATAAAGGTTTCAATGCCCAGGTCGGCATATTCCTGCATTCTGGCCGCCACGGTTTCGCCGTCGCCAACCAGTGCTGTCCCCGCACCGCCACGAACCAGGCCGACGCCAGCCCAGAGATTAGGGCTAATTTCCAGCTTATCGCGGCTGCCGCTGTGTAACGCGCGCATCCGCTGCTGGCCGACCGAATCGGTTTTGGCCAGCGCCGCCTGCGCTTTTGCAATGGTGGCGTCATCGAGGTGGGAGATCAGACGATCGGCCGCCTGCCAGGCTTCTTCATTGGTTTCACGCACAATCACATGCAGACGAATACCAAACTTCACTTTGCGACCCTGTGCGGCGGCTTTCGCCTGCACCTGAGCGATTTTCTCTTTGACCTGCGCCGGCGGTTCGCCCCACGTCAGATAGACATCCACCTGTTCTGCCGCCAAATCCTGTGCAGGCTCTGAGGAGCCGCCAAACCATAAAGGCGGACGCGGCTGCTGTACCGGTTTAAACATCAAACGCGCGCCACGGACGTGAACGTGCTTGCCTTCGTAATCGACGGTTTCGCCCTCCAGCACCCGGCGCCAGACGCGGGTGAATTCGGCGGATTCTTCGTAGCGTTCTTTATGGTCGAGGAATACACCGTCACCGGCTAACTCTTCAGCATCACCACCGGTGACCAGGTTGAACAGGGCGCGGCCATTTGACAGCCGATCTAAGGTCGCAGCCTGACGGGCCGCCTGAGTCGGGGAGATCACCCCAGGACGCAGCGCCACCAGGAAGCGTAAACGCTGGGTCACCGGGATCAGGGATGCGGCAACCAGCCAGGCATCCTCACAGGAACGACCGGTCGGGATCAGCACACCACCGAAACCCAGACGATCCGCTGCCTGAGCGATCTGCTGCAGGTAACCATGATCAACCGGGCGCGCACCTTCTGAAGTACCTAAATAGTGACCATCACCGTGGGTCGGTAAAAACCAGAAAACGGAAAGGCTCATGTTGGGATTCCTTATTAATTAGCGCTGCTCGCGTGCCAGATACGGTCGGCAATCTCGACTTTTACCGGCATTAAATGGCTGGCATAGAACAGGTCGGCAGTTTGTTGCTGGGCGTTGGCCGTTTTGTCACTGACCGGGCCGATAGAGGTTGGCGGACGGTGATCCAGATAGCTGGCAATCACCGGCTTAGGCAGACCCATCGCCTGCGCCAGCAGATCGATGCTTTGCTCACGATCGCTGAGGGTCAGCGCATCGGCCTGGCTGAAGGTCGCCAGCACTTGGGTAATAAAGGCCCCGTTTGCCTGGGTGAAGGGACGCGTTGCCAGATAGAACGACCCGGTTTGATTCAGTTGGCTGCCATCGGTCAGCACTCTGACGCCGCCCTGCAGCAAGGCCGCAGAATAGTACGGGTCCCAAATCGCCCACGCATCCACATCACCCTGCTGGAACGCCGCGCGGGCATCGGCTGGGGTCAGATAAGCGGGCTGGATATCGCTGAACTTCAATCCGGCTTTTTCCAGTGCGCGCAGCAACAGGTTGTGCGAGCTGGATCCTTTCTGGAAAGCGACCTTATGGCTCTTCAGATCGGCAACGGTTTTATAGGGGCTGTTTTTCGCCACCAGAATCACTTCTGCTTTCGGTTTCGGCGGTTCTGCGCCGACATACAGCAAGTCTGCGCCGGCTGCCTGAGCAAAAATCGGTGGGATATCGCCGGTGCTGCCCAAATCAATGCTGTTAACGTTTAACGCTTCAAGCATTTGCGGACCGGCCGGGAACTCGACCCATTTGATTTTGGTGTTGGGAAAACGCTCTTCAAGCAGGTGATGAGATTTGGCTAACACCATGCTCACCGATCCTTTCTGATAGCCTATGCGAAAGGTTTTCGGCGCCTCTGTTTCTGCCGCGAAAGCAGTACTGGCCAGCACGCTGGTTAAGGTCAGTGCGGAGAGGATCCTTGCAAATAATGTCATCAGCGGCTCCTTAAACGGCGACGGCCAGCGGTCGGTGGCGACGAGCCAGCGCAGACCAGAAGGTGTCGATGGATTCGTTGATGCGGTCGCGCAGCACCGGCGAGAGTTCCGGCTGACGATCGTAATGGGTAATTTGCGAATCATCCGCGAACACGCCATGCAGCACTTCCTGCGCTTTCAGCGCATTCAGCACGGGCTTGAGGGCGTAATCCACCGCCAGCATATGCGCAACGGTGCCGCCAGTGGCCAGCGGCAGCACGACTTTGTGCTCAAGCGCGCGCTCAGGCAGCAGGTCGAGCAGCGTTTTCAGGGCACCCGAAAACGACGCTTTATAAACAGGTGTGGCAACAATCACCCCATCGGCCTGCTCCAGGTCTTCCTTTAAGGCCAACAGCGCGGGTGAATCAAAGCGGGCATAAAGCAGGTCTTCAGGCACGAAGTTATGCAAATTCCACGGAATAACCTCTACGCCGCGCTGTTCAAGCAGGCGCTGGCAAACGGTTAACAGGGCGGTGGAACGAGATGGATAGCGAGGACTTCCCGCCAGAGTAATAACGCGCATAACCTCTCCTTATAACTAAAAGTTATTGAACTGACTTATTCTGGAACCGATGGAACTATCCTGACAGACGGGCAGGAGAGGCTTAAATGATTTATCTGGCATAGATAAGTTGATTAGCGGATATAAAAGCGGAATGAGCGGTTTAGCTGGCACTATCGTTTTACTTTCCTGACAAAGAACCTTACCATTTTGCCCCGCACCTGCAGCGTCACTGCGCCCACTGGCTGTTATCACCTCTCTCATCGGATCCACAGTATAAAAAGGAGAGAAGCCGCAACCGTGACGGTTAAACGCAGTATTTCGGGTTAGTATCGCCAGACGATATCAACTGTTTGTCCTATCCAGCTCGAGAGTCTCGGGCATTCAGGAGCGACCATGTATTATCCCTTTGTCCGCAAGGCCCTTTTCCAGCTTGATGCCGAGCGTGCCCATGAACTGACACTCCGACAGCTGCAGCGGGTCACCGGAACACCTTTACTGCACCTGGTTCGCCAGTCGCTGCCTTTCAAGCCGGTTAACTGCATGGGGCTGACCTTTAAGAATCCTTTGGGCCTTGCCGCAGGACTGGATAAAAACGGTGAGTGTATCGATGCCTTTGGTGCATTGGGCTTTGGATCGATCGAAATCGGCACCGTGACGCCAAGAGCGCAGGACGGCAACGACAAGCCAAGAATGTTCCGCGTATTGGAAGCCGAAGGGATTATCAACCGCATGGGCTTCAATAATCACGGCGTGGATAACCTGGTGGAGAACGTCAAAAAGTCGCATTTCGATGGCGTGCTCGGGATCAATATTGGTAAGAATAAAGATACGTCGGTCGAGAACGGCAAAGACGATTATTTAATCTGCATGGATAAGATCTATCCTTATGCGGGTTACATCACGGTAAATATCTCCTCGCCAAACACCCCAGGATTACGCACGCTGCAATACGGTGAAGCGCTGGACGATCTTTTGATCGCGGTGAAACAGAAACAGAAAGATCTAGAAATGATTCATCACAAATATGTTCCTGTGGCGGTGAAGATCGCGCCGGATCTTTCTGAAGAAGAGTTGATCCAAATTGCCGACAGTCTGATCCGTCATAATATTGATGGCGTGATTGCCACGAATACCACCCTCGATCGTTCACTGGTCGCTGGCCTGAAGCACGCGGGGGAAGCGGGTGGATTAAGCGGACGTCCGGTGCAATTACGCAGTACAGAAATTATTCGCCGGCTGTCGCAGGAACTGCAGGGCAAACTGCCTATTATTGGCGTGGGCGGGATTGATTCGCTGGTTTCAGCGCGCGAAAAAATGGCGGCGGGTGCTTCGCTGATCCAAATATATTCCGGCTTTATTTACAAAGGCCCACCGCTGATAAAAGAAATTGTGACCCACATCTAAGCTAATTCTTAGCTAAACCGGCCAGGGGCTTTATTTTCGCCGCTGGCTCGTTTATATTTTATCCTGTTTAAACATTATTCAGACTATTTTGGCTCGCGGCTGGATTGACATATCTTTTCAAATCCACCGTTCGTCCAGTAAATAGCGGCCAATTTTATGACTACAGGACCCATCATGAGAATTAAACCTGACGACAGCTGGCGCTGGTTTTTCGATGCAGAACACGATCGCATGATGCTGGATCTGGCTGACGGAATGCTGTTCCGTTCGCGCTTCCCTCGTAAGATGCTGACGCCGGATGCTTTTGATACTTCTGGGTTTTGTGTCGATGATGCTGCGCTGTTCTTCAGCTTTGAAGAGAACTGTCGCCGCTGCGAATTGAATGTGGACCAGCGTGCAGAGCTGGTGCTGAATGCGCTGGTCGCCAGCCGTTTCCTTAAGCCGTTAATGCCGAAAAGCTGGCACTTTGAGACCCATCGCCACAGTGGCTGGGTTCCAGAAGAAGGTGAGTTGGTGAGCGTTCAACTGTGTGAAAACGGTGAACAGGCACATTTGCTGGTGGTAGAAAGCGGAGAAAATGCGGCACTCTGTCTGCTGGCTCAACCGCAACTGACACTGGCCGGGCGCGGAATGGTATTGGGTGATGCGATTAAGGTGATGAACGATCGTCTTCAGCCCCGGCAGTCTGAGTCTCTTACTTTCGCCAGGGCTGTTTAAGATTATTGCGTCAGGACCAGGTCGCTGGCGGGAATGCAGCTGCAGCTGAGGATCCTGCCGTTATCACGCACGGCCCCTTTTTTCATCTGGCTGACTTCTCCTGATACCAGATTCAAATGGCAACTGCCACAAATCCCGGCCCGGCACGAGTAGGGAATGCGGAATCCCTGCATTTCCAACTGTTCCAGCAGCACCTGCTGATTGTTTCCCTGAAAGGTTTCCCCCTGCCAGCTGATGGTCACGCTTTGGGCGTTGCCACTGACCACCTCCAGCGATTCCACGACCTGGCCTGCGCCGTAAGGTCGCGGTGGCTTGCTGGCGACGACCTGAAGCTCGTCACCGACCCGCATAATGCCGCTGTTTCTGGCAATCAGGTTAAGGCCAAAATCGATGTCTCCACTGCCGTCGGTGGCGGTGCGGAATTTTTGCAGCGTGGCTAAAGGTTCACCGCTGGGGTGTTTACGGCCTTTCTCAGGGCTAACCGTGGTCAGTACGCAGCGGCTGCAAGGTTTCGGCACATCGAACAGTACCTCACCAATCCGCACCGTTGACCAGCTGTCTTCTGCCCAGGCACTGGCACCGGTGATCACCAGGTTTGGTCGAAACTGCTCCAGTTTGATCCCTGCCGGACAGCGCTGACGCAAATCCTGCAAAGACGCTTCATTTATTAGCAGGAACGGAAAACCGTCGGCAAAGCCTAATGGCACCTGCTCAAAGCGGTTAACCCGGCGGGACATCTGCGGACCCACCCAGCGTAATTGCACCGGGCGGGGGAAGAAGCTGCTGAGCCACTGGTTAATGTCGGCTGGCGCGGTGAGGGAGGTGAAAACATTGCCCCAGACTTCGGTCGGTGCAAGTTCACTGGAGAAGTCAGCGAGCCGAACCGTCGCGCTGGTACCATCAGGCGCAGAAAGAAAGAGACCTTCAGGGATCAACGCGGGCGTGAAAAGCACCATCTCCGGATACTGGCGGGCAGTAATAAAGGTGCCATCCTCGTCCGTGATCATAAATACACGGTCAAAGGCCAGCCCACTCTCCAGTGCCTGTGCATGAGAAACCTGGGTCCCTCGCAACGACTTCACCGGATGAATGAACAGACGAGACAGGCTAATCATGGTGCCCTCCAGGCAAATAAAGCGGAAAAAAGCGTCTTCAGGCAAGAAAAGCGGCGGGGTACCTGAGGAAAAGAAGCTAACTTTATGACATGTGCCTGCGATTAGCTATAATGCGCAGCAATTTTCTGACGACGATAAGTGACACTATGAATTCTCTGTTTGCCAGTACGGCGCGTGGGCTCGAAGAGCTATTAAAAAGTGAACTGGAAGCGATGGGGGCTGAGGCCTGCCAGATCGTCCAGGGCGGCGTACATTATCAGGGTGACGATCGTCTGATGTACCAAAGTTTGATGTGGAGCCGTCTGGCGTCGCGCATCCTGCTGCCGCTGACCGAATGCGGCGTTTACAGTGACCTCGACCTTTATCTGGGTGTGCAGGCTATCGACTGGCCGGCGATGTTCGGCAGTGATAAAACCTTTGCGGTGCATTTCAGCGGTCTGAACGAGGTTATCCGTAACAGCCAGTATGGCGCGCTGAAAGTTAAAGATGCGATTGTCGACAGCTTTACCCGTAAAGGGTTTGCCCGTCCGGACGTCGATCGCGAGCAGCCCGATATCCGCGTTAACGTCTGGCTGAATAAAGATACTGCCAGCATTGCGCTGGATCTGAGTGGTGAAGGCCTGCATCAGCGCGGCTATCGCCAGCAGACCGGTCAGGCTCCGTTAAAAGAGAACCTGGCCGCGGCGATTGTGCTGCGCTCCGGCTGGGAGGTGGGAACACCGCTGATCGATCCGATGTGTGGATCGGGAACCCTGTTGATTGAAGCGGCAATGATCGCCAGCGATCGCGCACCGGGACTGCATCGTCCACATTGGGGCTTCAGCGGCTGGTCTAAATTCAATGATGCGTTGTGGCAGGAAGTGACCACCGAGGCACAGGTTCGTGCTAAACGTGGCGTTCAGGAAACCACCTCGCGTTTTTATGGCTATGACAATGATTCTCGCGTAGTTGAACGGGCGATTGCCAATGCCCGTCGCGCAGGGATAGCTGACATCATCAGCTTTACCGTGCAGGAAGTGTTGAAACTGACCAATCCGCTGCCTGAAGGGCCAACCGGAACCGTGGTGAGCAACCCGCCTTACGGTGAGCGTATGGATAGCGAACCCGCGCTGATCGCCCTGCACAGCCAGTTGGGGCGCCTGATGAAAAGCCACTTCGGCGGCTGGAATCTGTCGTTGTTCAGCGCTTCTCCGGAACTGCTGAGCTGTCTGCAACTGCGTGCCGACCGTCAGTTCAAAGCGAAAAACGGTCCACTGGACTGCGTACAGAAAAACTATCAGCTGGCGGTCAACCCTTCCGCTGCGGCCGGTGGTCAGGTTGCTGAGGATTATGCCAACCGTCTGCGCAAGAACATTAAGAAGCTGGAGAAGTGGGCACGCCAGGAAGGGATTGAATGCTACCGCATTTATGATGCCGATCTGCCGGATTACAACGTGGCCGTCGATCGTTACGGCGACTGGGTGGTGGTACAGGAATATGCGGCACCAAAAACCGTGGAGCCTGCCAAAGCCCGACAGCGTCTGTTCGATGTTATTTCGGCCACGCTGCACGTACTGGAACTGCCTTCTGATAAGCTGGTGCTGAAAACCCGCGAGCGGCAGAAAGGCAAAAGTCAGTACCAGAAGATGGACGAGAAGGGCGATTTCTTCGAAGTCAGCGAATTCAATGCCAAAATGTGGGTCAATCTGACCGACTATCTGGATACCGGACTGTTCCTCGATCACCGTATTGCCCGCAAAATGCTCGGCAAAATGAGTAAGGATAAAGACTTCCTGAACCTGTTTGCCTACACCGGTACGGCCAGTGTGCATGCCGGTCTGGGCGGCGCGCGCAGCACCACCACCGTAGATATGTCGCGTACCTATCTAGAGTGGGCAGAGCGTAACCTGCGACTGAATGGCTTAACCGGCCGCCAGCACCGTCTGATGCAGGCTGACTGCCTGGGCTGGCTGAGCGAGTCGAGCGAGCAGTTCGACCTGATCTTTATCGATCCGCCAACGTTCTCTAACTCAAAGCGGATGGAAGAGAGCTTTGAGATCCAGCGCGATCATCTGACGCTGATGAAAGATTTGAAAAGGCTGCTGCGCAAAGGCGGCACCATTATGTTCTCTAACAATAAACGCGGTTTCAAAATGGACCACGACGGTCTGGCAGAGCTGAATCTGGTTGCACAGGATATCACCGCCAAAACCCAGTCGCAGGATTTTGCCCGCAATCGTCAAATACATAACTGCTGGCTGATCACTCACGCCGGTAAGGAATAAGCTTTTATGTCATTAATCAGTATTCATGGTGCGTATCTCTCTTTCAGTGATGCCCCGTTGTTGGATAACACCGAACTGCACATTGAAGAGAATGAGCGGGTCTGTCTGGTAGGTCGTAACGGTGCGGGTAAATCCACACTGATGAAGATTATTAACCGCGAGCAGGCGCTGGATGATGGTCGCATCATCTATGAACAGGACCTGGTCGTGTCACGTCTGCAACAGGATCCGCCGCGTAACGTGGAAGGATCGGTTTATGACTTCGTGGCTGAAGGCGTCAACGAGCAGGCGGAATACCTGAAGGCGTATCACGCGATTTCTCATCTGGTGATGACCGATCCGAGCGATAAAAACCTTAATGAAATGGGACGTCTGCAAACTATTCTGGATCACCAGAATCTGTGGCAGCTGGAAACCCGTATTCACGATGTGTTGAAGCAGATTGGCCTGGATGCTGATGTGCCGCTGTCCTCGTTGTCGGGCGGCTGGCTGCGTAAAGCCGCGCTGGGACGTGCACTGGTCAGCAATCCACGGGTGTTGATGCTCGATGAGCCCACCAACCACCTGGATATCGAAACCATTGACTGGCTGGAAGGGTTCCTGAAAACCTTCCAGGGCAGCATTATCTTTATTTCCCACGACCGTTCCTTTATCCGCAATATGGCCACCCGCATTGTCGATCTGGATCGCGGCAAGTTAGTTTCCTGGCCTGGCGATTACGACCTGTATCTGACCAGCAAAGAAGAAGCGCTGCGCGTGGAAGAGATGCAGAACGCTGAATTCGACCGCAAACTGGCTCAGGAAGAAGTGTGGATCCGTCAGGGCATTAAAGCGCGCCGTACGCGTAATGAAGGCCGTGTTCGTGCATTAAAAGCGTTGCGTAACGAGCGTTCAGAACGCCGTGAAGTGATGGGCAAAGCCAATATGCAGGTGGAAGAAGCGTCGCGCTCAGGCAAAATTGTCTTCGAGATGGAAAATCTTCACTACAGCGTTGACGGCAAACAGCTGGTGCGTGACTTCAGCGCCCAGGTTCAGCGTGGCGATAAAATTGCCCTGATTGGCTCCAACGGTTGTGGTAAAACCACGCTGCTGCGACTGATGCTGGATGAGTTGAAAGCCAGCAGTGGTCGCGTGCATATCGGGACGAAATTAGAAGTGGCCTATTTTGACCAGCACCGTGCCGATCTCGATCCTGACCGCACGGTAATGGACAACCTGGCGGAAGGTAAGCAGGAAGTGATGGTGAACGGTAAGCCGCGTCATGTACTCGGTTACCTGCAGGAGTTCCTGTTCCACCCTAAGCGTGCGATGACGCCGGTGCGTGCCTTGTCAGGCGGTGAGCGTAACCGTCTGTTGCTGGCCCGTCTGTTCCTCAAGCCAAGCAACCTGCTGATCCTCGATGAACCGACCAACGACCTCGATGTGGAAACGCTGGAGCTGTTGGAAGAGCTGGTGGATGGGTATCAGGGCACCGTATTGCTGGTCAGCCACGATCGTCAGTTTGTCGATAATACCGTCACCGAGTGCTGGATCTTTGAAGGTAACGGTGAGATTGGCGCCTTTGTCGGTGGCTATCATGATGCTCAGCGCCAGCGTGCGGCCTATAAGCAGACGCGTTCGTTGAGCAAACCCGCGCCTGCTGCGCGCCAGGAAAATGCGAAAGCAGAGCCAGAAAAACGTGCTGCGAATAAGCTAAGCTATAACTTGCAGCGTGAACTTGAACAGCTGCCACAAAAGATGGAAACGCTTGAAAGCCAACTGGAAACATTGCAGGCCAAAGTGGCCGACGGTGATTTCTTCAGTCAGCCTCATGATGTGACTCAGCCCGTGCTGGATGCGCTTGCCGTAGCCGAACAGGAACTGGAAGTGGCGTTCGAACGTTGGGAATATCTGGAGTCGTTGAAAAACGGCTGATGCTTAAGCAAGAGGTCGTTTATGTGTTCATCGCACCACGCTGATCAATGGATGCTCTGCCCGCAGTGTGACCTGATGACACAACTGCCGGAACTGAAACCGGGTAGCAAAGCCAGCTGCCCGCGTTGCGAAACCACGCTGACGGCCAACTGGGTAGAGCCGCAAAAGCGGCCTACCGGTTATGCGCTGGCGGCACTGTTTATGCTGGTTCTGGCTAACCTGTTCCCGTTCGTCAATATGCACGTAGCGGGACTGAGCAGCGAAATAACCCTGTTGCGTATTCCTCAGGTGATGGTATCTGAGGATTACAACAGCCTGGCCACGCTGTTTATGGTATTTGTACAGGCGGTCCCTGCCGTTTGTATGGTGATTATTCTGCTGCTGGTCAACCCAGTCCGTTTGTCGCTGCCGCTGAAGAAAGGCATGTCTCGCATGCTGTTTCAGATCAAGACCTGGGGCATGTCAGAGATTTTTCTGGCAGGCGTATTGGTCAGCTTCGTTAAGTTGATGGCCTATGGCAATATCGGCGTCGGAGCCAGTTTTATTCCCTGGTGCCTGTTTTGTGTGTTACAGCTCAGGGCGTTTCAATGTGTCGATCGCCGCGGGTTATGGAACCGCATTGAGCCGATGCCAGAAATTCCCGCCAAACCGATCCCTGCAATCAGCGGCATTCATCAGGGGCTACGTTCCTGCCGTTGCTGCACCGCTATTCTCCCGGTCGATCAGTATACCTGCACCCGTTGTGGGACAGGCGGGCACGCCCGTCGTAAGAACAGTCTGCAATGGACAATGGCGTTGCTGGTGACCTCAATGTTGCTCTATATCCCGGCTAATTTGATGCCAATTATGATCACCCAGGCGCTGGGCACCAAAATCACCTCGACCATTATGGCCGGTGTGGTGTTGCTGTGGAGCGAAGGGTCGTTCCCGGTAGCGCTGGTTATTTTTATTGCCAGCATCATGGTGCCTTCGCTGAAAATGATCGCCATCGGTTGGCTGTGCTGGGATGCCAACAGTAAAGGTGCAACCCACCATGACAGTGAGCGGATGCACAAGATTTATGAAGTGGTTGAGTTTGTCGGACGCTGGTCGATGATTGACGTGTTTGTGATTGCTGTTCTCTCAGCGCTGGTGCGAATGGGGCAGTTGATGAGTATTTATCCCGCGACGGGGGCCTTACTGTTTGCCATGGTTGTTATTCTGACCATGTTTGCAGCCATGACCTTTGACCCTCGCCTGACCTGGGATCGTGTACGTGAAAAAAATCTTGAGGAGCCAAGCATTGAAGGAAAATAATCACGGCGTGGCGACGGTTGATCAAATCAAACGCTGGTCACCGGTATGGATCATTCCCATTGTCACCGTATTAATTGGTGCATGGATCCTGTTCTATCACTTCAGCCACCAGGGCCCTCTGGTCACCCTGATCACCACCAATGCCGAGGGCATTGAAGGCGGCAAAACGGCGATCAAAAGTCGCAGCGTGGATGTCGGCGTGGTGGAGAGTGCCGTCTTAACTGACGACCTTCACCATGTGGAAATTACTGCCCGTCTGAATTCCGGCATGGAAAAACTGTTAAAAAACGACAGTGCTTTCTGGGTGGTTAAGCCGGCAATTGGTCGTGAGGGCGTTACCGGGCTGGGCACCTTGCTTTCCGGGGCCTATATCGAATTACAGCCGGGCGTGAAGGGCGATAAAAAAGAGCGCTATGACCTGCTGGATTCTCCGCCGCTTGCTCCGCCAGATGCCAAAGGCATTCGCATTACCCTCGACAGTGCCAAAGCCGGGCAGCTTAATCCGGGCGATCCGGTGCTATTCCGTGGCTACCGGGTTGGCTCAGTTGAAACCAGCCACTTTGATGCCGATAAACGCATGATGACCTATCAGCTGTTTATCGCCGCGCCGTACGACCGTCTGATCACCACCAACGTGCGCTTCTGGAAAGACAGTGGCATAGCGGTGGATATGTCGGCATCGGGTATGCGTGTGGAAATGGGGTCACTGACTACCCTGTTTAGCGGGGGTGTCAGCTTCGACGTGCCGGACGGCTGGGAACTGGGACAGGTCGCACAGAATCAGTCGGAATATAAACTGTTCGACGATCAGCGCAGTATTCAGGATTCCCTGTATACCGCCCACAAAGATTTCCTGATGTTCTTCACCGATTCGATCCGTGGCCTGCAACCTGGCGCGCCAATTGAGTTCCGTGGCATTCGTCTGGGTACGGTGGCAGAAGTGCCATTTAAATCCACGGTGCTTGCACAACAGCTGGATACCGATTACCGCATCCCGGTCCTGATCCGCATTGAGCCGGACCGTTTCCAGAGTATGTTGGGTAAAGACTTCAATATCGAACAGCATCTGAAAGACGGTATCAACAATGGACTGCGCGCCTCGCTGAAATCGGCGAACCTGTTAACGGGTTCACTGTATATCGACCTCGATTTCTACAAGAATGCCAAGCCATTCACCGGTCCACGCACCCTGTCTGGCTATGAGCTGATCCCAACCGTGAGTGGTGGACTGGCGCAAATCCAGCAGAAACTGATGGATGCGCTGGATAAGGTTAACAATCTGCCGCTGAATCCGCTGCTGAATCAGGCCACCAGTACCCTGAAACAGAGTCAGAAAACCATTCAGGAACTGCAGAAGACGCTGGATAACATTAACCAGATTACCTCAAGCCAGTCGATGAAGGATCTGCCGGCCGATATGCAGAAAACGCTGCGTGAACTGAACACCAGCATGAAAGGCTTCCAGCCAGGATCGCCGGCTTATACCCGCATGGTGGGAGATATGCAGCGACTGGATCAGGTGATGCGTGAGCTGCAACCGGTATTGAAGACCTTGAACAGTAAGAGTAACGCCCTGGTGTTTGAAGCTAAACCTGGCCAGGACCCGCAGCCTAAGAGGGCGAAATAATGATGAAATGGATCCCCGTAGCCCTGGCTCTGATGCTGTCTGCCTGTAGCAGCACGCCAGAAACCACCTACTATCAGCTGCCTGCGGGCGGTAAAGCGACCTCGACAACCCGTCCAGCGGATGCCACACGTCCGGCGGTATTTGTTCAGCATGTTTCTGTGCCAGATTATCTGGCCGGAAACGGCCTGGTCTATCAGAGCAGCGATGTGAAATATGTCATTGCCGCGAACAATCTGTGGGCCAGTCCGCTGGACCAACAGCTGCAACAGACGCTGGTGGTTAATCTGGGCGAAGCACTGCCAGGCTGGCTGGTTTCTTCCAGCCAGTTAGGGCAACAGCAGGATACGCTTAACGTCAACGTCACGGGCTTCCAGGGCCGCTACGATGGCCATGCGGTGATTAGCGGTGACTGGGTTCTTGAGCATCAGGGCCAGATCATTAAGCGTTCATTTGCCCTGACGCTGCCGCAAACGGAAGATGGTTACGATGCGTTAGTAAGAACGCTGGCTAAAGGATGGCAGCAGGAAGCGGGCGAAATCGCAAATGCGATCCGTGGCATTAATTAACAAAATTTAATCTTTAAAGCTAAGCCCTTGATTGTCGAAAATTAAGATTTTCCGCAGTCAGGGGCTTTTTTTTTGGATTACAGCGGCTTATTAGCAATTCGTGCGCTGATTCGGGGCCAGGAATGGCCCTGGTTTGTCTCAAAATGATGACATTGGCGTGAAATTTGCGCATTGATCTTTGGACCAGTTGGCGGTAGAACTTATGAGTGGTTACGCAGAAAGCGACCACTGTTTTCTTTCCACCAGATTCCACCTGACCTGAAGAGGGGATTACAGGCATGATGAAGAGACAGAAACGAGATCGGCTAGAACGGGCACATTCACGAGGTTATCAGGCCGGTATTACCGGACGCTCGAAAGAGATGTGTCCCTATCAATTGATAGATGCGAAATCTCACTGGTTGGGAGGTTGGCGACAAGCCATGGAGGACAGGACGGTTACTGCGTAATCTGACTGTTCAATGTAGTAAGGAAAAGAACCTCCGCCGAAGCGGAGGTTTCCGTTTTAGTACTCTGGATTAAAAAGCAGTCGTGTCTTTAAACAGACCAACTTTCAAATCTGTCGCGGTGTAAATCACGTTACCGTCGACAAGCACTTCACCGTCTGCCACACCCATCACCAGCTTGCGATTGATCACACGCTTGAAGTGAATGCGGTAAGAAACTTTTTTCGCGGTTGGCAGTACCTGGCCAGTGAATTTAACTTCACCCACACCCAGAGCACGACCTTTACCTTCGGCGCCTAACCAGCCGAGGTAGAAACCAACCAGCTGCCACATGGCATCCAGACCGAGACAACCAGGCATTACCGGGTCGCCAATAAAGTGACAGCCAAAGAACCACAGGTCCGGATTGATATCCAGCTCGGCTTCAACGAAACCTTTCCCGTAGTTACCGCCATCCTCAGTCATTTTGACCACGCGGTCCATCATCAACATATTGCCAGACGGTAACGGTGGGCCTTCAGCGCCGAACAGCTCACCACGACCAGAGGCAATCAGGTCTTCTTTTGTATAGGAGTCGCGTTTATCTACCATGTTCTCAATATGCCTTATTTTAATGAGTCACGAAGTCTAGCTTACAGCTGTAAGCTGAACAAGTCCGATCAGCTGTGGTTGAACCAGTTTAACCAGCGCAACGGCCACGGACGATGACGTCCATCCTGATGATTGATCTGAGCAATACGCTCCTGAATCAACCTGAGCAGGCAGGGACCTTCTTCTTTATCCCACTCTGCGCCGGTCAAAATCGGCAACGCTTCTTCCACACTGCTGACCGCCCAGATATGGAATTTGCCTTCCCGAACCGCATCAACAACTTCCTGCTGTAATGACAGGTGGCGAACGTTTGCCAGAGGCATAATAATCCCCTGAGTGCCGTTCAGCGTACGTTGATTACAGATGTGGAAAAACCCTTCGATTTTTTCGTTCAGTCCGCCGACAGGCTGCACCCGACCGAATTGATCGACCGAACCGGTCACGGCAATTTGTTGGGTCAGTGGCTGACCGGAGAGGGCGCTGATCAGCGCGCAAAGCTCCGCCAGAGAGGCGCTATCGCCGTCCACTTCTGAATAGGATTGTTCAAATACGATCGAGGCAGAGAAAGGCAGCTGCTGCTCAAGCTCCAGCTCAGAGATCAGCCAGGCCTGCATAATCATCATGCCTTTCGCATGAATATTGCCGCCTAATTCAGCCTTACGTTCAACGTCGGTGAATTCACCGTCACCGACATGCACGACACAGCTGATGCGTGAAGGTTCGCCAAAAGCACGGGGATGCCCAGGGAACTCGATCACTGACAGGGCGTTGATCTGACCGACCATCGTGCCTTCGGTTTCAATCAGGATTTGATCGAGCAGGATCTCATCGCGCACGCGTTCGGCAAGGAAGCCCTCACGCCACGAACGCGTTTCCAGTGCGGTTTGCAACTGCTCGCCATTGACCGATTGATCCGGGCTGTACATCGCCGCTTCCAGCAGTTGTCGGGCGATCCACGAGGGATCCAACGGCAACGTATCCTGATCGCCCGTGTAGCGGACGGCTTCGCGAATCAGCACCGGCCAGAAGTCTTCCGCAATCGGGCCATAGCCTTCAGTCGTGGCAACGTTCAACACCCATTTCACCCACAGGCTGAACTCTTCGCCATCTACAATCTGGATATTCTCTTCGAATTCCGCATAGAGGCAGAGGGCCGCCATCTCCGGTTCCATCTCCTGGAAATCTGCCAGCACGTCACGGTCGCCGGTCAGGACCAGGCGAAACTGCAAAGGCATGGAGGGGATAGCGACCGGTAAGGGGCGCGTCTCGTCAGGAGAGTGCCAGTCAAAGCGCTGTGTGGTGAGAATTTGTCGAATGCGAAGCCACAGCAGAGGCTGTGCAATTAACGTCCGCAGAGACAAAATAAGTGTGCCACCGTTGGCCCGGTGAACCAGTCCCGGTTCAAGCGTCAGCTGGTTGTTATACCAGCGTACACAGCCCAGAAGCTGTTCTGCCTCAATCCAGTCAGCACGATGAATGCCACCGGTGCTGGCAAAGTTATCCTGCTCCGTTTCCGCAGCACGCCAGGTGACCGACATACCGTCAATCTGGTAATGGCCTCCCTGTAACGTCGCCTCATCATCTTCGCTGAGGCCAGAAAGGACATCTTGCAGTAAAGCCTGATATTCGACGTTTTCAGCTGTTTTAATCAGCATCAGCGGCAATTTTGCCGGCGTTTGCAGCAGCAGACTCAGGCCATTAAACAGGCGTGATTGCACGGCATCAAAGCAGCTGGCGTCGTCTTCAGGCGCCTGCAGGAAGAGGGGCTGAACGCTTTCTGTATCGGGCTGTAGGGCACGCCATTCAAGTCTGTTGTTGGTCAAAGTTATCGTATTTTTCTGAAATGAGTAAAAGCGGCATTATACAAGATTTCAGCCTGTTAAGCACCGTAGAGTGACACTTCAAACGATGTTCAGCAGCAGATTGCGATAACAAGCCCGTTTTCTTTACGGCATGCTTAAAAAAAGCTGTTATTCTAAACTCGTCACGAAATCAGCATGAGATTCCGATGAAATATCAGCAACTGGAAAATCTTGAAAGCGGTTGGAAATGGAAATACCTGGTGAAAAAACACCGGGAGGGTGAAGCGATCACCCGATATCTGGAATACAGTGCGGCTCAGGCGGTAGTGGACGAACTGCTGGCGATGGAGAATCGCCCGGTTGATGTCTTAACCTGGATTGCTCAACATATTAATCCGGCGCTCGAAAACCGGATGAAACAAACTATTCGCGCCCGTCGCAAGCGTCACTTTAATGCTGAACATCAGCACACACGCAAAAAATCTATCGACCTGGAATATCTGGTCTGGCAGCGTCTGGCCGGTCTGGCTCAACGTCGTAACAGCACGCTTTCCGAAACGATTGTGCAGCTGATAGAAGATGCTGAACGTAAAGAAAAATACGCCACGCAGATGTCTTCTTTGAAACAAGATCTGCAGGCCATTCTCGGCAAGCCGGATTAATTTCTTCCGTAAAGCGCCTTCCGCCGGTTCCGGCAGACAAAATAAAGACCAAAAAAAACCCCGCCGAAGCGGGGTTTTTTCATCAAAGAGAACTTAGCCCTGTGGCTGAGTTACAACATCTTTGATGCCTTTAACTTCGATTTCTACACGACGATCCGGTGCCAGGCAATCGATCAGGGCATTACGGCCTTTCACGCTGTCACAGGTGTTGCCGGTAACTGGGTTAGATTCACCCATACCGCGTGCAGAGATCTTGTTAGAAGGGATGCCTTTAGAAACGAGGTAGTCAACTACTGACTGAGCACGTTTCTCGGACAGTTTCTGGTTGTACTGGTCAGAACCGATACGGTCGGTATAGCCCAGAACAACAACAGAACCATCTTTAGGATCCAGTGAGCTCAGCTGGGTGTACAGCTGATCCAGAGCCTGCTGACCTTCTGGCTTCAGGGAAGCTTTGTTGAAGGTGAACAGAACGTCTGATTTCAGAGTGAAACGCTTGGTTTCAACAACTGGCGCTGGAGCAGGCGCTGGAGCTGGTGCTGGAGCAGCAGCTTCGTCCTGACCGAAACGGTAAGAAACACCCAGTGCTAACATGCCGTTGTCTGGACGAGCACCAACGGTCTGTGCATCACCGATGTTGTTAACCCACTGGTAATCCAGACGGGTAGCCCAGTTCTGAGTCAGTGCGTATTCAACACCAACGGCAGCCAGTGGAGAAACACCGGTGTCGTGGTCGCTCTGGCGGTTGCCAGTAATGGTGTTCTGCTGAGTAGAGTCTGCACGCCATACCATGCCGCCCAGACGCGTGTACACGTCCAGATCGTCAGTGATTGGGTAGCTCAGTTTAGCAGCCAGCTGAACGCCCTGTGCTTTGAATGCGCCGTTAGTTACGTTGCCTTTGTTAGGCATACGTCCCAGCCAGTCATAACCCAGTTCGAAGCCCAGGTATTGGTTAGCCTGGTAGCCACCGAAAGCACCTGCACCAAGCTGGCTTTCGTGAGTTGGGCCGTCATTGTTTGCATAACCGTTACCGTAGTAACCAGTGTCATGGTACTGAGACCAACCCAGTTTTGCACCAGTATACCAGGTGTTATCTTTAGGAGCGGCCTGCGCTACGGTAGCGAAGCCAGCCAGTGCCACTGCAATTGCGATAGCTGTCTTTTTCATTATTGCGCCTCGTTATCATCCAAATAGGCAATGAGCTTTAATTAGCTCTTTGATTAATCCTTCGCCGGGTTATAAAGCTCGATTGTGACTCATCCAAAAACTGGAGATTATTGAGCACCCTGGCGACGTAAAGTCTACAACGTACCAGCAAACTTACAAGTATGATGTGACGACGGTCAGCAAAAAAATAGGCTTTCGTACACAAATTTACACATCTGCAGACAGGTTATACAGGTAAAACCTGAGGGGAAAATGGCGCTAAACCATTGTCCCGCAGGCTCATAGCATAATCAGGGGCTTAACGAGCCAGCTGCAGAATTTTCTCGTGAGAAATTTCTTATTTTTACTTAATGATACAAAGTAGAGTGAATTTTTAAGCCATTAAACGGTCTGGAGGAGGCAGAATTGATCCGATCGGGTCGCATAATCAGCCCCAAAGCCTTGCCAGCAAATGCCGCTTTTTGAAGCCGCTGACGATCTTCTAAGGTGATCTCGCCCGTCAACCAACCTAAAACCACACTGTAATTTCCCGTCTGTAATGCTTTAATCATCGCTTCTACGGTAGTAATAGCACCGGAATGATGAATCTGCATCACTTTATCCAGCGGTAACCCTGACTCAATCAACCAGCTACGGCTCAATTTTTGATGAGGCGTCAACCACAACTGCCAGCGTGACTGAGTCCCTAACTGTTGCAGTAAGGGCAGCAGCAACATTTGCGTCATAGCAGGCTGATTCTCGCTGTAAGTCAGCTCACTGATTAAGCCCGCCGCAGCTGCAGGCTGGGCTTTCGCACAGTCTGGAGCAGTCCGCACACCAGTTTTAACAGAAGAAGATTTCAGGGAATGAGTTTGCATATTGGCTTCGCTCGCAGGGTTACTGTATGGATGTACAGTATAGCGAGGGTGTCCAAAGATCAACCTTATTTTTTTGAAAACGCCTCGCAAAAAAACAAATCGATAGGGTGCAAAGCAAATCATTGATTGAACTTGTAACGGCGATTGCCTATTTTTTTTCTGCAGGAAAGGAGAAACACCAGGATGTCTTACAACGTTAAGGATGCGGAATATGAAGGACTCAAAAAGCAATATTATCAGGGCAAAACGTCAGCTTTCTTCGCTGGGCGAGATAAATAGCCGTAGCCAGTTTGGTGGCTACAGTTTATCAGTGGAAAGCGTGGTCTTTGCGCTTGTCAGTGAGGGCGATCTCTATCTTCGGGCCTGTGAAGAAGTGAGGCCGTATATCATTGAACGTAAGATGAAACCGTTGATGTTTAACAAAAGGGGGATCCCTGTCGCGCTGGAATACTACCGCGTTGACAACCCGCTGTGGGCCGAGCCTGAACAGTTGATTGCGCTCTGTCAATTGTGTCTGAAAGGGGCGATGCAAGATAAAAAACTGCATCAAAACTCGGGGCGGCTGAAGGATTTGCCTAATCTCAGTATGAAACTGGAAGTGCAGCTCAGGCGGGTGGGTATCGCTAACGCAGAGATGTTAAAGCAGCTGGGCGCAAAGCGCAGTTGGTTAAAATTGCACGAGAAAAATAAAAGTCTTGGGGTGAATATTCTTTTTGCGTTGCAAGGCGCGATCGAGGGGCTGCATTGTGAAGCACTGCCGGTGGCGATCAAAGAGGAGCTCAGGGGCTGGCACCGCGAAACCTTGCTGTACCAGACGCTGAGCGAACTGAGAAGACGTTAAGTTTCCAGGACCTGTTTTTTTAACTGAGCGATTTCTGGCAGTAATGCGATCAACAGACCCACCTGCTGAAGCACCAGCGGCTCTTTGGTTTCCGGGTCGGCTTCCGTTGCTGCCAGTCGCTCAGAGAGGCTCGACAACAATCTTTGGGTTTTTTGTTCATCGATAAGATCAATATGCAGCACATCATCGACGTAGCAGACGGCATCATCCATCAATTGCAGCATGGCTGGCCGGGTGATCTTTTCCCGGTGCGCGCCCAGCGCCGAGATATAGCTGAGGAAGGAGTGGTTGAGGCACAGCAGACGAAACGCCGCTTCCCGCAACGAGGCGGAAGCATTCTTTTCTGCAGAGATGTTAGACACCACTGAAGCCAGCTCAGCATCACCGTTGTGGGCGTCACGGCGGGCAATACGGTAGTCCAGCCGGTTGTCTTTTCCCTGATGATACTGAACCAGAATGGCATCCAGATAGCGACAGTTAGCGGTCAGCGTGCGTTCTGCAACCGAAGACAGCCGACGAAAACGCCAGTCTGGCCAGAGGAAAGCCACCGCCAGCCAGGCAATGCCGCAGCCTAACAACGTATCAAAGATGCGGGGCAGGGCAATCTCAAACCCTTCACCCAGCAGATTGAAACAGAACAGCACCAGCAAGGTGATAAACATTGTGGCATGAGCATATTGCGATTGACGGAAGGCGAAGAACAGCACGCCGGTGACCACGATCAATATCAGCTGCCCCTCGACAGAAGGCACCAGCCACAGTAAAGGCAAACCAAGTACGATACCCGCCACGGTTCCCACAATACGCAATGCTAATCTGCGTTTGGTGGCATTGTAGTTCGGCTGGCAGACAAACAGACTGGTCAGCAGGATCCAATAGCCGTGCTCAAGGCCAGTCAGCTGAACAAACCCATAGCCGGCACACAACAGCAGCGACATCCGCACCGCATGGCGGAAAAGCGGGGATTCAGGCGATAAATGGCGGCTGATACGTAAACGAATATCGGCCCATCCGGTTAATCCTTCGCTGGAAAGCGTTTGATCATGATTCTCATGATGGCTTTCCAGAATTTGCTCTGATTCAATTGTCGCCAGTTGGGCGTCTATGGCTTTGAGGTTATTTAACAAATAGTGCATGGCTTTGACGTCACTGCTCCCTGGACGGGCAGCAGCAAGACGATCCAGCGCGGCGTTGAGGTGAATGAAGGTTCGCTCAAAGCGGCTGTTATGCTGATAGGTTTCGCGCAGCAGAATGCAGTTTGCCAACTGCTGGCAGGCCTTTGCCTGCAGCGTCAGCAGGCGTTGAAAGCGAAACAGAATATCGCTGTAACGGTATTCCTGCCGCAGCGCGTGGTATTGCGCATGGGAAGAGCTGGCACGCTCATGAATGTCCTGAGCGACAAAGTAATAATGCAGCGTTCTGCGCGTGCTGCGTTGTCCCCGGTCCCCACGTAAGCGGGACTGAATCGAAATTTTTGCCTGGTTGAGTGTCGCCACCAACTGACTGTTGGCCATGGCCACGTCGATCAACGACGCATTTTCATTCTCTTCGATATCCGGGTCGAATAACCCCGCTTTTGCCTCCAGATACACTGCCAGCCCTTCAAAGCTGCGGGCGATGTTTTCCTGTAACGGACGGACGGGAAAAATAACGTGTCCGGTGAGCGTCAGCAGGTTGTACCAGATAGCGCCGACCAGCAGCAGGGAAGGTTGCAGATACCACTGAGGGAACAGCCCTAGGCCGAGCAGGGTATAGATAGCGATCAGCAGCGCGCCAAAGGCAATCGTGGCATAGCGCTGCCCCAACGCGCCAAGCAAAATGAAACCCCAGGTCGACACGGCAAGACCGAGGATAAATAGCCAGGGATACGGAGAAAGAAGTTCAACAGAGACGGACGCAATGCAAAAGCAAACCAGGGTGATGACCAGATTGCGCAGCCGGCCGCTGAGGCGATCGTCAAGGTCTGCCAGCGCCGCAGCCACCACGCCTAACGTTAGCGGAATGGTCCAGGTGATTTGATTCAACCACCAGGGCACACCTGCGGTACCCACAAGGGCGATAAAAATACGCAGGTTGTACAGCAGCGCAGTGTTATAGGCGTAGCGCCGCAGCCTGGAGCTTAACGATAAGCGCATCAGAAACTAGTTGAACCGGCTGCGGGCGTTAGCTTCACGCGCGGCTTGTGCCACTTCGACGCTGACGACGCGGCGGCCTACCGGCCACAATGCGATGGCGGCGATTTTGAAATTCGCAATCCCAACCGGAATGCCGATGATAGTGATGCACTGGGCGATACCGGTCATGATATGCATCACGCACAACCACCAGCCAAAGAAGACCAGCCAGATGATATTCAGCAGCGTGCCGCCCGAATTCATCAGCGCATTTTTGCGGCCGGGTTCCAGCTCATCTACATGCACGGCTTCGTTACCGTAAGGCAGTAACGAAAGCTTGGTGATTTCCCAGCAGGAACGGGTGAGCGGTAAGGTAAAAATAAAAATGATGCTGACAACGGTCGCAAACAGCCACGAAAGCGTGGTCAGAAAACCGCCCAGAATAAAATTCAGAATGTTTAAAACAGTACGCATTGGTCGTTTCCCTAACAGAGCGCGGAGCTCAAAAATACAATGCGTTGATTGTAGCGCGTTTTAACTCTGGAGCGGTACACTCCTGCCAGCTAAACTACAGCCCATTAAAAGCAACCACAGCCAGAGGCAGGTCATGGAACTGAAAGCAACGTCGCTGGGCAAACATCTGGCGCAGCATCCCTACAATCGGGTACGAATGTTGGCCGCAGGCGTTGAGGTGAGTGGTGAAAAACATGAATACCTTATTCCGTTTAACCAGCTGTTAGCCATCAAATGTAAACGCGGGATGGTTTGGGGCGAACTCGAATTTGCCCTGCCTGAAGATAAAGTCGTGCGCCTGCATGGCACCGAATGGCAGGAAACCCAACGTTTCTATCATTACCTCAACCAGGCCTGGCAGCAATGGAGTGAGGAGATGAGCCTGGTCTCCTCTGAAGTCCTACAGCAACTGGTCACCCGCTTACAGGAGGGTGAACAGCAGGATAAATGGTTGAAGCGCAGCGATATGGCCGGCTGGCGTACCGCCATTCAGGAGGCGTTCTCCTCATTGCCACTGCCGGTAGAGCGTCTGGATGAGTTTGATAACTGCCGCGAAAACTATCAGTTCTGCCTCGCCTGGCTGAATAACAGCGATGCACAACGGCAGAAGCGCAACGGTCAGTGGTCAGAAAAAATGCTGGCGCAGTACGCCGATTTCTTCAATACCGTCGAGACGTCCCCTCTCAACAGTTCCCAGGCAAAAGCGGTGGTGAATGGTGAGGATGCGCTGCTGGTGCTGGCGGGTGCGGGGAGTGGCAAAACATCCGTGCTGGTCGCCCGCGCAGGATGGTTACTGATGCGCAAACAAGCCAGCGCAGAACAGATCCTGCTGCTGGCCTTTGGTCGTCAGGCCGCTGAAGAGATGAACGAGCGCATCAAAGCCCGGCTGAATACCGACGGTATTCAGGCCCGCACGTTTCACTCACTGGCTTTGAACATCATCCAGCAGGGCAGCAATAAATCCCCTTCCATCAGCAAGCTCGAAACCGATACGACGCTGCGCCATAAGCTGTTAATTGACGTCTGGCGCCAGCAGTGTGGGGAAAAGAAAGCCCATGCCAATGGCTGGCGGCAATGGTTGCAGGACGAGCTGGAGTGGGAAATCGGCGAAGGTGATTACTGGAAAGAAGAGCGGCTTGCCAAACGTCTGGCCAGCAGGCTTGAGCGATGGCTTGGATTGATGCGAATGCATGGCGGCGCGCAGGCGGCAATGATTGAATCAGCTCCTGAAGAGGTGCGCGATCTCTTTTCCAAACGCGTAAAGCTGATGGCGCCTTTGATGAAGGCCTGGAAAAGCGCCCTGAAAGAAGAAGGGGCGGTAGATTTCTCCGGCTTGATCCATCAGGCGGTCAACATCCTTGATAAAGGCCGGTTTATCAGCCCGTGGAAGCATATCCTGGTCGATGAATTCCAGGATATCTCGCCTCAGCGTGCGGCGCTGCTCGCCGCCCTCAGAAGACAGAACAAGCAGACGGCGCTGTTTGCCGTTGGCGATGACTGGCAGGCGATCTATCGCTTCAGCGGGGCTGAGATGACCCTGACCACCGCGTTTCATCATCACTTTGGTGAGGGCGACCGCTGCGTGCTGGATACCACCTACCGCTTTAACGATCGAATTGGTGAAATTGCCAATAAGTTTGTGCAGAGCAACCCGCATCAATTGAAAAAACCGCTGAACAGCCTGACCAAAGGCAATAAAAAGTCGATTTCCCTCCTGCCGGAAGATCAGCTGGAGGCATTGCTGAATAAAATTAGCGGCTATGCCACCGCGGATGAGCGGATTTTGATCCTTGCCCGTTATCACCATATCCGCCCGGCAGTATTGGAAAAAGCCAAAACCCGCTGGCCAAAATTGCGGATTGATTTCACCACCATCCATGCCAGTAAAGGGCAGCAGGCGGATTATGTGATATTGCTGGGTTTGCAAAACGGCAAGGATGGCTTCCCCGCAGCGGCCAGAGAGTCCGTCATGGAGCAGGCGTTGTTACCCCAGCCGGAAGACTTCCCCGATGCAGAAGAGCGCAGGTTAGCGTATGTCGCCATAACGCGTGCGAAGCAGCAGGTGTGGCTGCTGTTTAATAAAGAGAACCCATCGGGATTTGTCGACGAGATTAAGCGGCTGGGTGTTCCGGTGCTGCGTAAACCTTAAATTGGCAGGATGAGCGTGCCGTTGCACGCTCATCAGTTTACTTCAGACGTTCCTGCAAATAGCGCTGATAATCTGGAATGATGATATCTACGGCCTGCGCGAATAACGGTGAGCGGATAATAAAGTCGGCGGTTGCGCGGTTGGTCGCCACTGGAATATTCCATACTGTTGCAAGGCGCAATAACGCCTTAACGTCTGGATCGTGTGGCACGGCGTTTAGCGGATCCCAGAAAAAAAACAGCACATCAATTTTCCCTTCGGAAATCAAGGCACCCACCTGCTGGTCGCCGCCCATCGGGCCACTCAACATTGCCGTCACCGGCAGGCCAGTTGCACGCTGGACAAGGTTGCCCGTGGTGCCTGTCGCATAAAGGGTATGAGCCTGTAACACGTCTTTGTGTATATCGACCCACTCCATCAACGATGTTTTGCAATGGTCATGCGCAACCAGCGCAATGTGTTTCTTTTCCTGAATTTTACGGGTGGTCTGATCCATTCCGGCTTCCTGGTTTCACGTCAATCAGATGAGGGGAACTGCCTGATAAAGCGTATCGAGTGTAGGCGGAAGGCGTGCAGACATCAACTGGTACGCAGGGCGCGCATCAGCATCACAAAGCGTTGGCGGGTGGCGGAATCAACCTGTTGATACCACAGCTGCAATACCCGGCTGCCGGCATGATTGCCGTTGGCAAAGTCCTGGGAATCATTACTGATTGGGGTAGTGGAGGTTTGTCCCTGGGCAAAGCGAGGTACTGAGGCGACGTTGCCTTTCAGGTTATACACCACCATGGCCTGCTCATAGTTATTGTCAGCTTTGACCAGCAAATGGTCTTGCTGACTCTCAACCACCGCACCATGCTCGTTAAGCAGCTGGAAAGTGGGATGTTTATCAAACATTTTGCCCTGCACGGTGGTGGTTAGCGGCGGCAACGTGATGGTGACTGATTTTGCCTGAGAGGTGAACGTGACGATCAATGGAGTAGAAACCCATGGCGTGGCCATTTGAGCATCTTTTTTCAGGCTTTTCTCGACGCGAAACAATACCTGATGCTGTCCCTGCTCGAGTTCGAGCCCTTCAGCACCTTTTAATAACGAACCAGAAATTTTTCGGCCGTCCAGCACCAACAGGTCAATATCAGGGGCGAGTTTGAGCGTGGTGGCATGGACCGTAGTCGCAACCAGCAAAGCTAAAACGCCTGTAATGACCAAACGCAGCTTCATTTATTCTCCAGAGGCGAGGGCAGGCAAACACGTCGAGTGTATCAAAGTCTTTCAGTATGGCAGCATATTAACATTTTAACATATTTATTCGTGCTATATATTCAGGAATTGGCATCTTCTGCCTGAGCTGTTTTCCCAACAGCCACACTGCGCATAAACTGTTAATCAGTCTGATAAGGAGAGCTGCATGCAAGATAAAATAATTGCCGACATTTTGACCTCCACTAAACATATCGCGCTGGTTGGAGCGAGTGATAAACCCGCCAGGGCCAGTTATGGCGTGATGGCTTATCTGCTGTCGCAGGGATACAAAGTGACGCCGGTCAGCCCAAAGCTGGCAGGCCAGACGCTGCAGGGACAAAAAGTTTACGAAAAGCTGGAAGACATTCCTGAACCGATCGACATGGTGGATGTGTTCCGTAATGCCGAAGCGGCCTGGGGTGTCGCCCAGGAAGCGATCGCGGTGGGGGCGAAATCTTTGTGGCTTCAGCTTGGGGTGATTAACGAGCAGGCTGCGGTGCTGGCGGGAGAAGCGGGATTAAAGGTGGTGATGGATCGCTGCCCTAAAATCGAGATCCCGCGCTTAGGGCTGGAAAAAGGCTAAAAAAAACCCCGCCAGGCGGGGATTTTGCATTAGTTCCTGAGGCGTGGCGCCTGCAACTGTTCGCGAATTGACGCGGCCAGTTCATCCATGGAAGGTTGTTCCGGATGGTCGCCCGGCAGCTCCCACGAAAGCTGGGCTTCTGCCAGATAAGTATGAACGGTCTCGCCGTCTTCATTCTCCATCACGACATGATACCATGGCGCTTCACGCAGCGATTCGCTGGTGGCAACCTCATCCTCTTCGGGATCATCGTCCAGTGAATATTCCGCATCCACATCTACCACTACACCGAGGAAACCGTGCAGCTTATGCCGCACCTGTTGTCCGAGTCCAAATTTGCTGGCAATCATCGTGACCTCCTGAGAAACAGTGCCCTGCTACCAAGATGGGGACAGGGACAGCTTTTTCAAGTCACAGGACGCGGCAGGCAAATCCTTTCAGGTACATGCCTTCCGGATAGCTGGCGATCACCGGATGATCGGCCGCCTGCCGGAACTGCTCTATAAATTGTACATCACGTTGAGCATCGAGCGCGGCATCGGCAATGATTTTCTGGAAGAGATCGGTTGGCATCAGCCCTGAGCAGGAGAAGGTCAGCAGCATGCCGTCCGGGTTCAACAGCTGCATCGCCAGCATATTGATATCTTTATAGCCACGGCAAGCACCGGCCAGCTGATTTTTGTTTTCGACAAATTTCGGCGGGTCCATCACGATCAGATCGAATTTCTCACCGCTATCACGGTAGCGGCGCAGCAGCTTAAACACGTCATCGCGCAGGAACTCGGCTTTCGACAGATCCAGCCCGTTCAGCTCAACATTCTGGCGGGCAATGTCCAGCGCGCCTTGTGACGTATCGACGCTGATAACCTGTTTGCAGTCGCCCATCAGCGCGGAAACTGCAAAACCACCGGTGTAAGAGAAGCAGTTCAATACCCGGCGATCTTTCGCATAGCGGCGAGTCGCCATACGGCTGTCACGCTGATCGAGGTAGTAACCGGTCTTGTGGCCGCCCTGGATATCGACCAGTAACTTCATGCCATGCTCAACAATCGGTAACTGCTCTGGCGGCGTGTCGCCCAGGACGTTGCCCTGAGTCAGTTCAAGACCTTCTTTTTTACGCACTGCAACGTCCGAGCGATCGTAAATCGCACAGTCCGGGTAGCAGCTCTGCAGCGCGGAGATCAGCGCAGCACGTTGATATTCTGCGCCAGCCGACAGCAATTGCAGGACCAGGAACTTGCCGTAGCGGTCAATGGTCACGCCAGGCAGACCGTCAGATTCACCGGCAATCAGGCGATAGCTGTCGAGGTTATCGCGCGCTGCCAGCCAGTCGCGCAGAGATTGCGCAGCCTTGAGACGGCGGATAAAGAAGTCGGTATCAATCGTTTCGTCCTGTTCCCAGCTCCAGACACGGGCAGAGATCTGCGACACGGGTGACCAGGCAGCATGAGCCAGCCAGTTGCCCTGGCTGTCACAGACGTCAATAGTTTCACCCGACTCGGCTTTTCCCTCAAGACGAGCAACAGCACCAGAAAAGATCCACGGATGGCGGCGAAGTAAGGATTTTTCACGTCCTTTGGCAAGAATCAAACGAACAGTCATATTTGCTATGCTTATACAGTAAAGAATCAGCGGTTATTGTCCGGTGCCAACCGTTAAAATGCAATCTGCGTCGTGAAAGGAGAAGAAATATGACTACTGTCTGCGTAAAAGCCTGGGTTCACGGTGTGGTTCAGGGCGTGGGATTCCGCTACAGCACGCAACATCAGGCCAAAGCGCTGGGGCTCAAGGGGTATGCGAAGAACCTGAATGACGGCAGCGTTGAAGTGCTGGCCTGTGGTGAAGAGGGTGACGTGCAGACGTTACTTACCTGGCTTAAAGACGGCGGCCCCAGAAGTGCCCGCGTAGAAAGGGTGCTCGAGGAACCTCATCAACCGCGCGACTTGCCAAACGGCTTCACTACCGGTTAGTACTTAAAGGCATTTGGCCGGTTTAGGCAAGCCGGCAATTTTAGTTGCTTGTTTTGCCGGGCCTTTTGGGAACAGGCGGAATAAGTAGCGGCTATTGCCTTTTTCTTCACCGTATTTTTGCGCCATGGCTTTAACTAACATTCTCACCGCCGGGGAGGTATTGAACTCCAGATAGAAGGCACGGACGAAATGCACCACTTCCCAGTGTGCGTCAGTCAGCTCAATGGCCTCTTCTTCTGCCAGTAACGGAGCCAGCGCTTCACTCCAGTCCATCGTGGACTTCAGATAACCCTGCGCGTCACGTTCAATTTCTTTGCCCTGGAATAACACCGTCTTGCCTCTGTCTGATTTGCTAAGCCGCCCAGTTTAGCAAACTGCGGCCAGCTGTGGGTAGTCTGCCTCTTACTGGCAGCTTTAATCCGGCACATAAAAAAAGCCCCGCAGGGCGGGGCTCTTACTGTTGCGTCAACTGCGGGCTATTAATTACTGCGCGATGACATGCCCAGAATGCTCAACAGGCTGACGAAGATGTTATAGATCGACACGTACAGGCTAACGGTCGCGCGAATATAGTTGGTTTCGCCGCCGTGAATGATGTTACTGGTTTCCCACAGGATGGCACCTGAAGAGAACAGGATAAACAACACGCTGATTGCCATATGCAATGCCGGAATGTTGAGGAAGATGTTTGCCACGACGGCAACCAGCAATACCACAAACCCGGCCATCATCATGCCACCCAGGAAGGACATATCCTTACGGGTGGTTAGCACGTAGGCAGAACAGCTGAAGAACACCAGTGCGGTGCCGCCTAATGCCAGACCAATCACATCACCCATCCCTGCAGACAGCAATGAGTTGAGGATTGGGCCCAGGCAGTAGCCGAGGAAACCGGTAAAGGCGAACGCCGCCAGAATGCCGGTAGGGCTGTCCGCCAGGCGGTAAGTCAGGAACATCAGCCCGTAAAAGCCGACCAGCATCAGAATGAAGCCTGGCGCGGGCAGGGCGAAAACGGTGCTCAAGGTAGCGGTAACGGCAGAAAAGGCCAGCGTCAGCCCCAGCAGGAAATAGGTATTGCGCAGCACCTTGTGGGTGGTAATTAAGGAGCTGCCACGGGTACTCGAAACAATGCGATCCATAAAAGAGCCTCTTTGGGTCACCAATTTACCTGTGAGAATAGGGAGCAGGGCGAAGCGGGGAAAGGCGTTTTACCCTTCTTTACGCGATAGTCGGCTGTTTAAGTAAGCAGAGTGGCGATATTGCCAGCAAATAAACGCCGATCGACTGTTTTTCAGGCGATTGAACCGCAACACACTTTACATCGACCGGGAGGGTGTTTATAGTTCGCCTCATTGTGGAGGGGTGGCCGAGTGGCTGAAGGCACCGGTCTTGAAAACCGGCGACGGGAAACCGTTCCAGAGTTCGAATCTCTGCCTCTCCACCATCTAATTTAACGGGTCAGCGAAAGCTGGCCCGTTTTGCTATGGGCGCAATAAAACCGCCAATTGACCGTTTGTTGAACAGATGAAAAAAAATTGCATAAAAGCGCAATAATTCAACAAACTAGCCAAAATTATGCTTGGCAAAGCGATCGGCATCCCCTATACTGCGCCCCATCAGTTGCTCAGGGAGTTTAGCCACTCTTTGAAACGGTGACTGGTACTAGTGTGGAGGGGTGGCCGAGTGGCTGAAGGCACCGGTCTTGAAAACCGGCGACGGGAAACCGTTCCAGAGTTCGAATCTCTGCCTCTCCACCATCAAATTCAACGGGTTAGCTTAGGCTGGCCCGTTTTGCTTTCTGCCTTCCCCGCTTTTTTCTTCGCTAACACGTTCGTTTATTAGAGCATTCCGAAAAACATCCCGTTTCTTTTCAATCTCCTGATGCGACTCAACGGCAAAGGCGATACTCTGCTATATTCTCAACACCAATGAAGAATGCCCACCCCTGGCCTGAATTTCCAGGAACGCCGAGCGAGCCTCATTTGCGTTGTTGCGAATTTTTAACCAACCGCATCGCCATATTACGGCCGGGTGATTTACCTTGAATCAATGGAAAAACACATGATTAAAAAGTTTAGTCTTTGCGCATTAGCAGTCTGCTCGGCACTCACCGGCATTTCAGCTTATGCTGCTGACGACGATTACCAGCTTGAGCAAGTGTTAATGATGAGCCGCCATAACCTCCGTGCGCCGCTGGCTGATAATGGCAGCGTGCTGGCTCAGTCCACTAAAAAGGCCTGGCCTAAGTGGGATGTGCCAGGTGGACAGTTGACGACCAAGGGCGGCGTGCTTGAAGTTTACATGGGCCGTTACACCCGTGAGTGGCTTGCGCAGCAAGGGCTGATCGCCGACGGCGAATGTCCAGCCTCTGACGATGTTTACGCCTACGCCAACAGCCTGCAGCGTACCGTCGCCACCGCGCAGTTCTTTATCACCGGTGCGTTCCCGGGATGTGACATTCAGGTGTCTCATCAGGATGAAATGGGCGCGATGGATCCGGTGTTCAACCCGGTGATTACCGACAGCAGCGAAGGCTTCAACAAGCAGGCGTTGACCGGCATGAACAGCGCGGGTGAAAAACTGGCACTCAAACCGGCCTTCCAGCGTCTGGAAAAAATCATCGATTACAAATCCTCTGCTGCCTGTGATGGCAAAAAGCAGTGCGATCTCTCCAGTGATAATCAGAACAAATTCACCGCTGAAAATGGTAAAGAGCCGAACGTTTCGGGTCCATTAAAAGTCGGGAATTCGCTGGTGGATGCCTTCACCCTGCAATATTACGAAGGGATGCCGCTGGATCAGGTCGCCTGGGGCCAGATCAAGACACCTGAGCAGTGGAAAGAGCTGTCCGCCATCAAAAATGGCTATCAGGACACATTGTTTACTACGCCAGAAGTGGCGCGTGACGTCGCAGCACCACTGGTCGATTATATCCGCAGTATGTTAGTGGATGAAGATAAAGCCTCCGCGCCGAAAGTGACGCTGATGGTCGGCCATGATTCGAATATCGCCTCCCTGCTGACGGCGTTGGATTTCAAAGCTTACACGCTGCCAGAGCAAAACGAGCGCACGCCTATTGGTGGGATGATTCAGTTCCAGCGCTGGCACGACAAGAAAAACAATCGTGAGTTGGTGAAGGTTGAGTACGTTTACCAGTCTACCGATCAGCTGCGTAATGCAACGCCGCTGTCGCTGGATACGCCTCCTAAGCGTGTCACGCTGCAAATGAACGGTTGCCAGACCGATGCCAATGGCTTCTGCCCATGGGATCAGTTTACTCAGGTGCTGAATAAAGCCATTGAGGGAACGCCGATGGCGGCAAGCGCGCCGCAACCTGCACCAGCAGCTCCAGCAGCTCCGGCAGCTGAAGCACCAGCCGCACCAACGGCCGCGAAAGATCCGGCTGCTGATAAAGTGGCTGCGGCTAAAGCAGCGGCCGATCAGGCTGCGGCAGATAAAGCCGCTCAGGCTAAAGCGTCTGCAGAAAAGGCGGCAGCTGATAAAGCCGCAGCCGAGCAGGCAGCCAAAGACAAGGCGGCTGCTGACAAAGCCGCGGCTGAGCAGGCTGCGAAAGATAAAGCGGCGAAGGATAAGGCTGATAAAGCCGATAAAGCCAAGGCGGAAAAAGCTAACGCCGATGAGCCTGCCACTCCTGCGCAGCCAGAGACTGAAAAGTCTTCCTGAGTCTGATTCGCACGCAATAAAAAGGCCGACATTCACTGTCGGCCTTTTCTTTTTGGGCAGATGCCGTTAGCAATCAGTCACTGCTGACCACGACCAGTTTCTGGTTAACGAACTCTTTGATACCCAAATCAGACAGTTCACGACCATAGCCTGAACGTTTCACGCCGCCAAATGGCAACTCGGCCGACGTATCGCTGGCGGAATTGATATACACCATGCCGGTTTCGATTCGTGAAGCCAGTTTCCTGGCACGGGCAATATCTTTACTAAATACCGCACCACCCAGACCATAGTGAGAATCGTTGGCGAGTTTAACCACCTCCTCGTCATCCTTCACCACGTAAACCTGCGCGACCGGGCCAAAGAACTCTTCAAAATAGGCCGGATTATCACGGGTGATACCGGAGAGGATAGTGGGCTCGTAGAAGCAGCCTTCACCGGCAACCACTTTACCGCCGATATGCAGTTTGGCGCCTTTAAACACCGCCTGCTCAACTTGTTTCACCAGCGTATCGCGTGCCGTGGAGGAAGATAGCGGGCCCAGCGTGGTGCTTTCATCCAGCGGATCGCCAATCTTCACGTCACGGAAAGCCTGGGTGAATTTTTCGAAGAAGGCATCTGCCACTTTTTCATGCACGATAAAGCGTTTAGCTGCGGTACACACCTGACCACAGTTGCTGAGACGGGCACCGACGCCGGCCTTCACGGCCTTATCAAGGTCACAGTCATCCAGCACCACAAAGACGTCATTACCGCCGAGTTCCAGCGTGGTTTTTTTCAGGTATTTACCGGCTTGTTGTGCCACGGCACTCCCGGCACGTTCAGAGCCGGTCAGCGCAGCACCCTGCACACGATCGTCAGCAATCAGTGAGGCAACCTGATCGTTGCTGATAAACAGGTTAGTCCAGGCACCTTTTGGCGCACCGGCCTCGGTCACCAGCTCTTCGAACAGCGTGGCGCAATGAGGGACATTGGCGGCATGTTTTGCCAGCACCGGGTTACCGGCGGCCAGATTCGGCGCCAGTACGCGCATTAGCTGATAGAACGGGAAGTTCCAGGGCTCAACGGCAACCAGCACCCCAATAGGGTGATTTTCCACCCAGGCTTCGCCCAGCTCGCTTGGATAACGGGTAGGGGCAAGGAAGCGTTCAGCATTTTCTGCGTAATAACGGGCAATCTGCGCGCAAAGCTGCACTTCGCCGCGACTCTGATTGATCAGTTTACCCATCTCAACACTGGCCGTTTTTGCCAGTTCTTCAACGCGAGCGTCAATCAGGTCAGCCATTTTTTTCAGCACCTGCAGACGCGGTTGGATATCGCCTTTGGACCAGCTTGAATGATAAAGATCATCCGCGGTCTTTAACGCCTGTTCAACCTGCTGGTCGTTGTGATCGCTCCAGGTTTTGACAAGCTTATTACTGGCGGGATTAATTGTCTGGTAAGACATACTGCACTCCTTTTCGAGTAATCGGCCTGGCGGACAGGCTAATGAATATGGCATTAAGCCTGGTAGAAAAACGATGGTTTCACAACGTGAGTAGTTAGTGGTTTCGGACGTTTCTGAGGGCGTAAAACAATAAAAAGGGCGGATAAATCCGCCCCGAATACCGATTTTGGTGCTAAACGTTTTTTCGCTCGACGACTTTGTTATCCCAGGTCAGCACGTCCTGATCGGTTTTCTCAAAGGCCCTGAGCAGCACTTCGTCACTGCCTTGCTGCTCCCAGATGCCTTCGGCAAGTTTCTCATCGTAGTTAGCCACTTCAAAAATGGCCTCCGCAATTTCCGGAGAGGTACTGCGCAGGCTTGCCCACTCGCCTACATGATGAGCTTTCGATTGTTGCGTTGCCATAATAGTCTCCTGATTGAGGTTATCCGTTCAGTTTTACTGCCAGGCCGGCGACATATTCACCCTGATAACGGGCAATATTCAGCTCTTCTTCGCTGGGTTGTCGCGAACCGTCACCGCCGGCAATGGTTGTGGCGCCATAAGGCGTACCGCCACGCACCTGCGATATATCAAAGAGTTCTTTGGTGCCATAACCAATCGGCACGATCACCATGCCGTGGTGGGCGAGGGTGGTCCAGGTCGAAGTGATGGTCTGTTCCTGTCCGCCACCGGTACCCGTTGAGGCAAACACGCTGGCCAGCTTGCCGTACAGCGCACCTGATGCCCAAAGGCCACCCGTGCGGTCAAGGAAGGTACGCATCTGACCGGCCATATTACCGAAGCGGGTTGGGGTGCCGAGCAATATGGCATCATATTGCGGCAGTTCTTCCGGGGTCGCTTCCGCTGCCGACTGCTGCGTTTTACCGCCCACCTGGGCGAAGCGTTCTGCGTCCATGGTTTCAGGTACGCGCTTGATTGTCACTTCCGCTCCGCTAACCCGACCTGCGCCTTCTGCAACCGCATTGGCCATGGTTTCGATATGTCCGTACATGGAGTAATAGAGCACCAGAATCTTTGCCATTTGTTCCCTCGTCGACTGGTTGTTGGATGATTGGGGTCAAAATCAGGCCCTGAAGGCAATCAGGAAAGTATAGAAGAGCCTGACGGGTCATGCAGAAGGAAGCGGTCCTTTTGCTTAAAACGCGCGCAATGCGGGTGGCGGGATGGACATAAAGATTAGCGTCAATAATGCAATAATTCAGGCTGTTTAAAGGAATTTGCCGTTTTGTGAGCCGTGCTCAGGCGTTTTTTTCACCACTTCAGGCTTGATAATCTATGCTTAGTAACGCGGCCGGGAGTGTTCTCTCCCCGATTGCCGTCACGGAAGGCCTGAAGGCTAATCGTGATAAAGCAGTATGATGGCTTAACTATTCGGAGGTAAGAAATGGCAGAACATCGTGGTGGATCTGGAAATTTCGCTGAAGACCGTAAAAGAGCATCAGAAGCAGGTCGCAAAGGCGGCAAAGTCAGCGGAGGGAATTTTAAAAATGACCCTCAACGTGCTTCACAGGCTGGCGAAAAGGGGGGACGCAATAGCCGTGGCAGTCGGACTAAAACCGATTCCGAAGCTTAGCCTCGCCTGAAACCGTCGGGTCTTTCCCCGGCGGTTACGTCACAGAGTTGACCACTGCGTTCCCTCCCGGCACACTAGCGCCAAATTCTCAACCGAGCCTGCTATGTCTGCCTTACTTTCCCGCTATAAACTGTCGTTTACGCCACAAGAGATTGTGCTGGTCCTGATTACCATGATCTGGGGCGGAACTTTTCTGGCAGTCCATCATGCGATGACCGTAAGCGGGCCATTTTTCTTTGTCGGCACCCGATTTGCCACTGCCGCGCTGGTGCTGGGCGCGATTTCATGGCGTTCGTTGCGCGGCATCACCTGGGCTGAAATCAAAGCCGGGACATTAATCGGCATCGCCATTGGCTGTGGGTATGGCTTACAGACCTATGGCATGCAAACCATCAGTAGCAGTAAATCCGCCTTTATTACCGCAATGTATGTGCCGCTGGTGCCGCTACTGCAATGGCTTTTCCTGGGACGCTTGCCCGGCCTGATGTCGTGGATCGGCGTGGCGCTGGCTTTCACCGGTCTGATGTTGTTGGCGGGGCCGGACGGAGATTCGCTGGCATTTGGCGCCGGTGAAATTGCCACCTTAATGAGCACGCTGGCAATTGCCGCTGAAATCATTTTGATCAGCGCCAGTGCCGGCAAAGTGGATGTCAAACGCGTCACGATCATCCAGCTGGCGGGCGCTTCACTGCTGGCGTTCGCGCTGATGGTCCCCAATGGTGAATCGGCACCGCCGTTTTCGCCCTATCTGCTGTTCAGCGCCATTGGTCTGGGGCTGGCCAGTGCGTTAATACAGGTGACGATGAACTGGGCGCAGCGCAGCGTGTCGCCAACGCGTGCCACGGTGATTTATGCCGGTGAGCCGGTGTGGGCGGGGATCGTTGGTCGGGTTGCCGGTGAGCGTTTGCCTGGCGCGGCACTGATTGGCGGCGCACTGATCGTCGTCGGCGTGCTGGTCAGTGAGTTGAAGCTGAAGCGCAAAAAAAAGGCGAAGGTTGACCCTTCGCCTGATAAAGCGGAAGTGAATTAATTGTCCTGATGCACGACGTCGTTGCTGTTAAGCACGGCAGCTTTACGACGCGTCAGGATAGCGTTGAGGATAATCGCGCCAAAGGTCGCCGTCCCGATCCCGCCCATGGTGAAGTTACCGATCTTCAGGGCAAAGTCTCCGGCACCCAGTACCAGCGTGACCGCCACCATAATCAGGTTGTTGTTCTGCCCAAGATCGACGTTGTTCTGCACCCAAATCCTCGCACCCGCCACGGCAATCAAACCAAATACCACGATGGATGCACCGCCGATCACCGGGCCTGGGATGGTGTGAATTAACGCGCCGAACTTCGGCGAGAATCCTAACAGGATGGCAATCACCGCTGCCGCAACAAACACCAGGGTGGAATACACCTTGGTTACCGCCATCACGCCAATATTCTCAGCATAGGTGGTGACACCGCTGCCGCCCACGCCACCGGAAAGCATGGTGGCCAGGCCATCACCGACAAAGGCTCTGCCCATATACGGATCGAGGTTTTTGCCCGTCATCCCCGCCACCGCTTTGATATGCCCGAGGTTTTCTGCCACCAGGATCACCGCCACCGGCGCAATCAGGAACATCGCATGACTGTCGAAAATGGGTGAGGTGGTGGTCGGGAAGCCCAGCCACGGCACGGCAGCCATCAGGCTAAAATCGATCGGTTTACCCAGCCCGAGCCCGTTGGTCAGCACGGCATAGATGGCACAGGCGACAATCAGGCCGACGAGGATCAGCAGCCGTTGCACCATGCCGCGGGTAAATACCGCCACAATACCGATACAGAGCACGGTCATCACTGCCATCCAGCTATCGAACATCGATGAGGAGACGCTGCGTACCGCAATCGGCGCGAGGTTCAGCCCAATTGCCATCACTACGGCGCCGGTCACCACCGGCGGCATCAGCTTCTCAATCCAGCGGGTGCCCACTTTCATCACCACAAAACCAATCAGCGTATAGACCAGGCCGCAGGCAATAATGCCGCCCAGCGCCACGCCAAGGTTAGGGTTGATGCCCTGACCATTGAACCCCGTCACCGCAATCACCACGCCCACGAACGCGGCGCTCGACCCAAGATAACTGGGCACGCGTCCGCCCGTGATCAGGAAGAACAGCAGCGTGCCGACGCCGGACATCAGGATCGACAGATTGGGATCTAATCCCATCAGCAATGGCATCAGAACCGTGGCACCAAACATCGCGACCGCGTGCTGAAGCCCCATAATTACCGTTTGTCCCAGCGGCAGGGTTTCATCCGGTGCCACTAACCCTTGCGCTGATGCGGACTGCTTACGCCATACAGGAAACCAGGAACTCGCCATCGTCTTCTCCAGAGAAGTGAATAAAGCATTGCCCGCCGTCGGCGGGATCAGGCTTCCTGCCGCAGTAAATGGTGATAGCCGCGATCGAAATAGATCAGGCCGTGTGTTTCATCGTTACAGACTAATGCCTGGGCTTCGCAGACCAGCACATCATGGGTACCGACACTCATCACCTGGGTGATTTTGCAATCAAACGACGCCACCGCGCCGGCCAGAATCGGCGAGCCGGTCACCAGCGTCGACCATTCAGCCGCGATAAAGCGTTCGGCCATCGGCGTTTTACCGCCAAACAGGTTGGATAACGATTCATGTCCCGCAGCCAGCGTATTAACGCAGAGCTGCTGATTGGTTTTGAACACCTCATACACGGACGCCGAGCGATTCAGACACACCAGCAGGGTTGGCGGCGTATCGGTCACACTGCACACGGCAGAGGCGGTAAAACCTGCGCGACCGGCGGGGCCGTCGGTGGTGATAATATTGACGGCCGCACCCAGGCGCGCCATCGCATTGCGAAAATCTTGTTTTTCTACGCCCGACGTTACCGCGGGCGACAGGGTCGCCAGAGACATGATCATTTCCTTACTCGAGGGTGCAGGCTTCTGCAAATGAGAGACGTGGCAGGCGCGCATACACTTTGCTGGCATCGCCATAGCCGATGTTGATAAGCAGATTGCTTTTCCAGCCGCTTTCCGCAAAGAACGCCGCATCAACCGCCGCACGATCGAAGCCAGACATCGGACCGGTGTCTAAGCCCATCGCGCGACAGGCGGTGATCAGGTAGGCCGCCTGCAGCGAGCTGTTGCGAAATGCGGTCTCTTCCGCCAGCGCCGGGCTGCTGGTGAACCAGGATTTTGCATCGGCATGTGGGAAGAGCTGTGGCAGCTGGTCAAAGAACGCCGGATCCCAGGCCACGATCGCCGTCACCGGCGCGCTCAGGGTTTTTTCCAGATTACCGCTGGAGAGCGTTGGCTTCAGCCTGGCTTTGCCTTCCTCACTGCGGATAAAACAGAAGCGCGCAGGGCTGCAGTTCGCCGAGGTTGGGCCCATCTTTAACAAGTCATACAGCTGGTGGATTTGCGCGTCGGTAACCGGACGATCCTGCCAGCCATTGTGCGTCCGTGCCGCGGTAAACAACGTCTCTAACGCGAGGGAATTCAGGGCTTCTGCCATATCAGCTCCAGTTCAGCAGGGGATGAGGCCGGGGTATCGCTCAGCCAGTTCAGTAACAGTGGATTAAAGGTGCTGCTGTCGGTGACGCTCATCGCATGACCGCCCCAGGCCATTTTTTCCAGCGTGGCGTTTGGCAACGCCTCCAGCAGGGTTTGCGAGCAGGTCCAGGGCACCAACAGATCGTCCTGTGAACAGATCAACAGCACCGGCTGGGCGATCTGGCCGGCAAGTTCGGTGAAATCGCAGGCCATCAATGCGGTCAGACGGCGCAGCAAGTTTTCTGTCCCCTGAAAATGTGCGGCGTGCAGCGCATCTTCAGCTTCGATACGTGCCTGATTATCTGCCAGCCAGTCGGCAGGATAGAGAAACAGGGGCTGTGCGCGAACATAGGATTCAACGCCGACATTGAGCAGCAACTCCTGTCGAACGGTGAAGCAGCGGCGGGTATGCGCATTCAGCCTGAGCCAGCCATTAACAATCACCAGCCTTCCGACGCGTTGTGGAAAGTCCACCGCCAGCTGCATCGCCACCATACCGCCCAGCGCATGGCCAATGACGTCATAGCTTTCGATCCCCAAAGCCGCCAGCTCGTGAGCCAGTTCAGCCGCCATATCGCCCATGCTGTAGCCTGCCGGCAGCGTGTCGGGACTGCGCCCGGTGCCACGCTGGTCATACACCACCACCCGATAGTGTTCACGCAGTGCGTTTAGCTGCGGCAACCAGAAGTTAGCCAGGCCGCCTAACCCGGCAGAAAGCACCAGCGTTCTGGCCTGAGGATCGGTCGATCCTGAGAGCTCAATATGCATGTCTTCCTCCGCTACTTACCGATATGGGCAACGCTGGCGATCTCGATCAGTGCATCGGGTTTCACCAGACCACACTGAATGCAGAAACGCGCCGGTTTTTCGCCAGGGAAATACTCGGCATACACGCTGTTCACCGCCGCGTAGTTGCTCCAGTCGGTGATGAAAATCGAGTTAAAGGTCACGTCGTCCAGGGTGCCGCCCGCGGTTTCAATCACGCTTTTAATGGTTTCCAGCACATGGCGGGTTTGCGCGGCGGCATCGCCGACGTGCACCACGTTATTATCTTTATCAAAGGGCAATGTGCCCGAGACATACACCACGCCATCGGCCAGCGTGCCGGGGACGAACGGCGCTATCGGCACGCTGGTTCCCGGTGGGGTAATAATGGTTTTCGGCATTGCGCACTCTCCAGTCAGGTCAGGTTTCAGGCCGTTTGTTGTTGCGGCACGGCTTCGGTTTGCAGGGCGGAGCAAAAGGTCGAAACATCAGACACCCAGCCGAAAAACGTCTCAATATTGAAGATGGCGGCCTGCTGGGCGAAGAGCGGACCGGCCTGATAGGTGGCGTCTTCCAGTACAATGCCGAAATACTCCAGGAAGAAACCGTCGCGCAACGTTGATTCAACGCAGACGTTAGTGGCGATGCCGGTAAATACCAGATGGCGAATGCCACGGCTGCGCAACATGCTGTCTAACGCGGTATTGAAGAAGCCGCTGTAGCGTGGCTTCGGCAGCACGATATCGCCGGGTTGCGGGACAAGCTGATCGACCAGATCATAATCCCAGCCGCCTTTCGCCAGCAGCTTGCCTTCCAGTTCAGGATTCTGGCGCATGGTTTTCAGCGCGTTGGATTTGTGCCAGTTAGGCGAGCCTGGGCCACCGGCTTCAACATACCGATCGTCCCAACCGTTCTGGAACCAGATAATTAGAATGCCGGCTTCACGGGCGGCTTTCACCGCCACGTTGATGTTATCGATCACCGGGCGGGTAGCGGACACATCAAATCCCGCCAGATCCAGATAGCCGCCGGTGGTGGCGTAAGCATTCTGCATATCCACCACGATCAAAGCGGTCTGCTCCGGCGGAAAGGCAATCGGCTCCGGCCGCGCGGGCAGGGTAATGCAGTTTTTAGTCGACGCTGTTGTGCACACTACCGGCTCTTTACTGCTCATTACGCAACCTCCTTCGCGGCTTCAATGATATCGGTACGGCACTGCATCAGCGGTTGGATGCGTTGGCCAAATTTCTCAATGCCTTGTAAAAAATCATCAAACGTCAGCAACACGCCTTGGGTTCCTTCAACGGTCGCGACTTCATCAAGCATGCGTGCCACGTTGGCATAAGAGCCGACCAGCGTACCCATATTGATATTGACGGCGGATGTCGGGTCGGCCATCTGGCGTACGTTGGTGTCGCTGCCCGACGTTTTATCCTGTTGGCTTTGTGTGGTCAGCCACGAAAGCGCGTCTTCGTCTGCGCCGGCTTTATAGTGTTCCCACTTCGCCCGGGCGGCTTCGTCGGTTTCATCGGCAATGATCATAAACAAAACGAAAGATCCGACATCACGGCCCACTTCATCGGCGGCTTTTTTCATACGGGTGGCGGTTGGGGCGAAGGCGGTTGGGGTATTCACGCCCTTGCCAAAGCAGAAGTTGTAGTCAGCATGTTTCGCTGAGAACGCCATACCGGCATCGCTTTGGCCGGCACAGATCACCTTGACCGGCTTCTGCGGTTGCGGGCTGAGGCGACAATCGTTCATGGTGAAGAACTCACCTTTCAGATCGGATTTGCCGGTGCCCCACAGATCTTTCAACACCGAGACGTATTCGGTCAGATAGTCATAGCGACGGGCGAAGTATTCATCCCCAGGCCAGATACCCATCTGATCGTATTCCGGTTTCTGCCAGCCAGTCACCAGGTTCACCCCGAAGCGGCCGTTAGAAATGGAATCAACCGTGGAAGCCATGCGCGCCACAATGGCCGGCGGCAGCGTCAGCGTGGCCGCCGTGGCATAGATTTCGATGCGCGAAGTGACGGCAGCGAGGCCAGCCATCAGGGTGAAGGATTCAAGGTTATGATCCCAGAACTCGGTCTTGCCGCCAAAGCCACGCAGTTTGATCATCGACAGCGCAAAGTCGAAGTGATAATGCTCGGCTTTCTGCACAATCGCTTTATTCAGTTCAAAGGTCGGCATGTATTGCGGCGCGTTGGTGGAGATCAGCCAGCCGTTGTTGCCAATTGGGATAAAGACACCGATTTTCATTGGGATACCTCTGGGTGTGCGTTAGGGTAAAGTTGTGCGCTGCAATGCATCCTGCACTCTCCCTGAAGCGGCGCTTGTTGAGATAATTGCAAACGCTGTGCCAGTTTATAAAAGGTGCTAGTAATCAGTGTGTTGAAATATTTGTGTTAAATTTTTCTGGAGTAAATGGTCTAAAACAGACCATTTGGTCAAAATCAGGTGCACAGAAAGCAGGCATCGTGGTCAATTTAAGTGCATTAGGTCCGGGCGAGGGGTTTTGCTATCATCCCGGCACCCCACATGGAGTATGAGGTCTCAGTGAATTCTACAGATAAGACATCGGTGAAGGCGCCCACGCGTCGCTCACGTGCGGTAGCAGCGAAACGCACGGCGATCCTCACTGCGGCACTGGCGCTGTTTTCACAATTTGGCGTGCATGGCACCAGCCTGGATAAAGTGGCCGAAGGGGCTGACGTTTCTAAAACCAACCTGCTGTACTACTTCCCGTCAAAAGAAGCCCTCTATATTGCGGTGCTGAAGGACATTCTTGATGTCTGGCTGGCGCCACTGCGTGCGTTGCGGGAAGACCAGCAACCCTTAGTGGCGATCAAGGACTACATCCGGCTTAAGCTTGAGGTGTCGCGCGATCATCCGCAGGCATCACGCCTGTTCTGCATGGAAATGCTTCAGGGCGCACCGTTGCTGAAAGGGGAGCTGGAAGGCGATCTGAAAGGGCTGGTGGATGAGAAATCGGCGGTGATTGAAGGCTGGATAAATCAGGGAAAACTGGCGGCTGTTGAACCGCATCATCTGATCTTTATGCTGTGGGCCACGACCCAACACTACGCCGATTTTTCAACTCAGATCGAAGCGGTGACCGGGCAGACGTTAAATGATGAAGGCTTTTTCAATCAGACGGTAGAAAACGTGCAGCGGATGGTGATCGAAGGGATTCGGGTTCGCTAAAAAATGGTGGGCCTGAGCGGCCCACCAGCATCACATTACGCCTGTTTTCTCTGACGTAACCACCAGCCAATTCCCAGTAGAATAAACCAGATTGGCGTCACCATCAGCGCCTGACGGGTATCCTCCTGCAGCGTCAGCAGCACCAGCACAAACGCGAAGAACGCGATGCACACCCAGCACATAAACTTACCCATCGGCATTTTATAGCTGGACTCCGCATGCAGTTCAGGGCGCTTTTTGCGGTAGGCCAGGTATGAACAGAGAATAATCGTCCAGACAAACATAAACAGGATCGCTGACACGGTGGTGACCAGCGTGAACACCTGCATCACGTTCGGGATCAGGTAAATCAAGGCAACGCCGCCCAGCAGACACAGGCACGAGAAGAACAGGCCGGTGGTCGGCACCGCCCGGCGGGAAAGCATGCCAAAGCGACGGTGTGCCACACCCTGTTGCGCCAGGCCATACAGCATACGGCTGGTGGAGAAGATGCCGCTGTTAGCGGACGACGCCGCCGAGGTCAGCACCACAAAGTTAACGATGCTGGCCGCAGCGGGTAAGCCAATCAGCATAAACATCTCAACGAACGGGCTGCGGTCAGCAACCACGCTGTTCCATGGCGTCACCGCCATGATCACCAGTAGCGCCAGCACGTAAAACATAATGATGCGCAGCGGAATGGCGTTTATTGCCCGCGGCAGAACCTTCTTCGGATCGTGGGTTTCAGCCGCCGCCGTTCCGACCAGCTCGATACCCACAAAGGCGAAGACGGCGATCTGGAAGCCCGCAAAGAAGCCGCTTAAGCCTTTCGGGAACATGCCGCCATGATCCCAGATATTGCTGATGGCTGCTTTGCCGCCGCCCGGTGAAGGGTAATGCATTGCCACCAGCACAATCCCGGTGGCAATCAGCGCAACGATGGCAACAATCTTGATGATGGCAAACCAAAACTCCATCTCGCCGAACAGTTTCACCGTCGCGATATTCAGCGACAGGAACACCGCGATACAAAGCAGGGCGCTCATCCATATAGAGAAATCGGGGAACCAGAGCTGGAAGTAGGAGCTGATGGCCACCACGTCGGCGATGCCGGTCACCACCCAACAGAACCAGTAGGTCCAGCCGGTGAAATAGCCGGCCCAGGGACCGAGCAGATCGGCGGCGAAATCACTGAACGACTTATACTCAAGGTTTGACAGCAGCAGCTCGCCCATGGCGCGCATGACGAAAAACAGCATAAAGCCGATGATCATATACACAAAAATGATCGACGGACCGGCCAGACTGATGGTTTTACCGGAGCCCATAAACAGGCCGGTGCCGATGGCACCACCGATAGCGATGAGTTGGATATGACGATTGTGCAGGGTGCGCCGGAGCTCGCCCGGGGCTTCTTCATCGAGAAGCGTCTCTTTTGGTTGGTCAACCATAACGTTTTCCTGTCCTTTACGTGATGTTATGTAAGCTCTGAAGGCTTTTACGGCGCAAAGCTTAACGTAAAAGCCCCGGAATGGCAGGTAAAGTTCGGTATAACCCGACCGATTGCACAAAAACGCCGCTACACTGTTTAATTCTGATTTCCGGCTGATCAAAGCCTGACGGATCTGGAGCTTAGGGCAGGGGGAAAACCGATAAAATGAAAGGATTGTTGATTGTTGGCGGCATTTTACTGCTCCTGGTGGCGATTACGCCCTGGTTTGCCAAAAATCTGCCTTCAGCCTGGAATCCCTTCACGCCGCTGCAAGTGACGGACTCACCCACATTTATCACCCGCTATAAGCTGCAACGCCTCGCGGGCGATCCGCAGGCGTGCCTCGCCGTGTTAGAACAGGCCCAACAACAGGGCTATCTCAGCTTCAGTCAACCCGCGCCCACTTCGGGCAGCTGTCCGTTACCTGCGCCGATCAGAGTGCAACGTTTTGGCGACGTACGCCTGAGCGCCAGTTTTCTGGCCAGTTGTTCTTTGGCGGTCAGCAGCACGATGTTTGTCACGCAGACCGTCAAACCGCTCGCTGCGGCAGAGTTGGGGTCGCCACTGGTGCGTATCGACCATCTTGGCAGCTATGCCTGTCGGAATATCTATCATCGGGCAGAGGGAAGGTTAAGCGAGCATGCCACGGCCGATGCCCTTGATATGTCTGGCTTCAGGCTGGCGAACGGTCAGCAGATTGGCGTCTTAAAAACATGGCCCCGCCAGGGAAATGACGCGCAGTGGTTGCACCAGATTTTTCAACAGAGCTGCCGATATTATGGCAATTCGATTGGTCCTGACTACAACGCGGCGCACGCAAATCATTTCCACCTTGGGATGCGCGGAAGGGGTTTTTGTCGCTAGATAACGGGCTTAATCCCACGTTGTAGCAGGAACTTATTCGCCGGCCATGCAAAGACAAAACCGATCATTAAGGCAATTTGCAGCATAAACCAGAAGCTCAGCAGGCGCGGTTCAATCTGGCCATGCAAAATAAAGCGAAACGCCAGTTCAAGGCAGAGAAACATCCCCGCCTGATAAACCATCAGCGAAAACACATCAGTTTTAATTGCCCGCCATAGCGCGCGAAATAGAGAGAAGCCTTCTATTTGTCTCAGGGCGAAAAATTGCAGCGCGACCCCAAAAATCAGCGACAGGATCAGCGACAGAATAGCGTGGGCGATCAACAAAGAGTGAAAAGGGATGTAGTTCAGCATTGAAATTATCGGAATCGCAACGATATCACCTAATACACAGCCGGCGGCACAGTGGCTGGTAGTGGAAAAAATTTGCTTTAACTCGGGTTGCTGCTTGCCTCGGGAGATGCGGAGTAAGGAGACCGAACGACTTTTCCGCGCAAAAAACCACCAGGCCAGCCAGCCAAAAAACGGCATATAAAGTCCGGTGATCGGCCACACCAGATTCATAATCCGCACCGGGTGCGGACGGCGTAGGATGTCTTTGATAATCATCAGGGAAGTACAAATGCCTAACAGGATAAACACCATCGCCAGTCTGTCTAACATCACTATTTCCTTACCGGTATAATGCGTCGAGGGAGGTTGGTTCTATTACATCCATTCAGCCAGTTAGATTATGGCTCTGCACCTGGCAAAAGCCAACGAGAGGTAAAGACTCATTTTAACGCAGTCAATCCCGCCGACAGACGGGTAAAACAGATTACGCTGATAAACCCTTTGGCGCATTAAGGTTATCATTCGTTTACTACAGCAATCTTTAACATTAAGCGGAAAGGCAAATATTCACCCTAAAAAATATAAATTTGTTTTATTTCATTGTGTTATTTGTTTTTACTATGGGTGGTAAAGGGCGGTTTAGGTGATTTAAATCGTCTAATCAGTAAAATGTTAGCAGGAATTATTAATCTTAGCAGGGTCAAAATTATTGAATATTTCCAGGAAAAATCCTATTCTAATTAGGTTAATGAGTTCGCGGGATGAGGCCTGTTTTTCGCGCTGCATAGGGAAAGTAAAGGCTCTTTTCCCGTTCTTTATAAATTTAATTGACTGGACTTTTAATGAATGCGGGTTTAACGCATCATTCGTCGGATGCAACAATCCGTAATTGCGGTTATTATCACCTAAAGGGAAAATTAATTTTATACATTAATTTTTTTTCTCGATTTAATTCATTTTTTTCCCACATCACTAAAAATTATAAGCAAAATTTGGGGCGATTTTCTCACCCTTGATGAGGAATAAATGACATCTGAGAATTATTTCAGTTGGCGTGAAAAAATACAGCTTGCATTCCTGAATGTCTCCGACATTTCAGAGATCACTGCGCTCATTGAGCAGCAGACGCTGGCGTTGGGATTTGACTTTTATGCGCTGTATATTCGCCATCCAGTGCCCTTTACCCGGCCTAAAATCTTTATTTACTCCAGCTATCCTAAAAAGTGGGTCAGCGCCTACCAGAAAGGGAATTTTGCCGCCATAGACCCGGTGATCGAAAATTGCCAGGTCCCGGGAAAAATAGTGTTATGGGATGAACCTCTCAGTCGTCGTGGGCAGAAAGTGTTTGATGCGGCGAAAGAGTATGGCATTCACAGTGGATTTTCCGCCTGCGCAATGGCTAAAAATAGATCCATTGGTATATTATCAATGGCATCGGGTAAGACTTTTGAAAAGATTATGTTAACGCCTGAAAAGCAACTTAAGCTTCAGTATTTATCGGTACTGATAATGGAGGCGTTACAACAGGTAAAAGATATTTCCATGTCTGTGATGAACATGGAATTAAGCCAGCGTGAGCTGGAAATCCTTAAATGGACGGCCGAGGGTAAAACTTCAGCAGAAATATCTCTGATCCTGTCCATTTCGGAGAATACGGTCAATTTCCATCAGAAAAAAATGCAAAAGAGGTTCAATGCACCCAACAAAACACAGGTGGCCTCTTACGCAGCCGCAATCGGTCTACTTTGAGGGAGATGCAACTACCAGATTTGGTAGTTTCGCAATATTAATCGGTTGTCTACCCTGCGCGCAGGGTAACAACCCTGATCTAGCCGTGAGGAGCGGCGTTCACGAGGGAATGCGATAGGGGATCAATGATGAAAATTATCCAAACGAAGCTCAGGGATATGCCGTCCTCTTTGCTGGCAGAACTGGGAAGTTACCGTTACAACGTCTTTGCCCGCGGGGAAGGGTGGTCAATTCCTTCCCGCCTGAGTACCCCGGGCCAGGAGTACGATCGTTTCGATCGCTCTGACGTGGTCTGGCTGATTGCCTGGAAGGCTCAACATGGCATCTGCGGCTGTGCCAGGTTGATGCAGTGGCAGGATCCGGAAGCCGGCTCGGCTGCCGATATTAACGAGAAAAAAAGCCAGGCGCCGGTGCCGGTCTGGGAAATGTCGCGTTTCTCGGCCAAGCTGGATATTGATGCCGAGCTGCCGTTAAGCATCTTATGGCACAGCGTGCAACTAGCCGAGCAGTCGGGAATTGAGTATCTCTACAGCGCCGCTACGCCGATGCTTGAGCAGATGTTCGAGCAGCACCGGGTGGTTTATGAGCCGCTGAATGCTGGCGTGATCCAGTCGGAGGATAACCTGTTCGCGGTCAGGATCCCGGTGAATCAACCCGAGCTGGCGGAAAAGTTCCACGGTGCGCGTCGTTTCAGTCCGGAAGAAGTGTTACCCACGCTGGGTGTTTCCGTCAGCTGGAGTGCCAGAGGCCGCTAAGCGTGCCACTTGCTCCACAGCGTTATCAGCAGCCAGGCGGCCAGGCACCAACAGGCGACTGCGCTGCCGAGGGCATAGGGCAACCGCATCATGCTGACGAAATACCAGAGTGACAGTAGATAGATAAAATAGGGAATGATCGCCCACATACCAAAAATGATTGTGGTACGCAGCGCTTCAATGCCACGGTCGCTGGCCACAATATAGTGGGCTATCAGCGCAAAGGTGGGAAACAGAGGCAGAAGGCCGGCGATGTAATAGTTGCGGGTCTTCGATAACATGCCGATCAGCACAACGACCAGTGCACCGAGTACCGCTTTGATAAGTAAGCCCATTGTTCCATTCAGCTTGAGGGAAAATGTAACCATGTTACAACGCTGAAGGAAAAGCAATGGGCTAAGGCGTGGCAGAGAGAATTATTGGCGATAAGCCTGTTTGATCTGCTTGATGGTGCTGCTGAAGACGTCAGCCTGCTGCTGATCGGTCAGTTGATCAATGTACTTTTCCATATTAATGATGACTTTGCCGGCATCGGCCTGACCCATTCCCTTTAACATAAAGGTAACGAGGGCTTTCATGCAGGCCATTTCCTCTGACAGGGTTTTGGTTTCTTCACTGGTTGAAAAGTCAGTATTACTCATGATTTCTCCTTGTTGTCATCATCAATTCAACGCGGTATACGCACGGCGTTGAAAATGTAAATCAATAACAAGTATATCACATAACCCTGTGAGAGAAGCCACAGCGACAGTGGCTTACCTGAAATGCTTTCACCTGACAAAGTCCATTATTTCAGTTCTAACACCCGCTAAAAAGAGGTAAGATCCGGCCTCTTAACGCATCCTGAACCACGCTGGTAGTGCCCACTTGGAGAGACCTTTTTGATTAGCGTTTTTCTTGTTGATGACCATGAACTGGTCCGCGCGGGTATCCGTCGGATACTTGAAGATATAAAAGGTTTCCAGGTTACCGGAGAGGCAAGCTGCGGCGAAGATGCAGTGAAGTGGTGCCGTGCCAATAGCGTCAACGTTGTGCTGATGGACATGAACATGCCGGGCATTGGTGGGCTGGAGGCGACGCGCAAAATCGTGCGCTACAGCCCGGACATCAAAGTCATTATGCTGACCATCCACACGGAGAATCCGCTGCCCGCCAAAGTGATGCAGGCCGGTGCGTCGGGCTACCTCAGCAAAGGGGCAGCGCCGCAGGAAGTGGTTAATGCCATCCGTCAGGTCAACGCCGGACAGCGTTATATCGCGTCGGATATTGCTCAGCAGATGGCGCTCAGCCAGATTGAACCGCAAACATCCGATTCACCGTTCGACAGTTTGTCGGAACGCGAATTGCAGATTATGCTGATGATCACCAAGGGCCAGAAAGTTGCCGATATTTCCGAGCAGCTGAATCTGAGCCCTAAAACCGTTAACAGCTATCGTTACCGCATGTTCAGCAAGCTCAACATAAGCGGTGACGTTGAGTTAACGCACCTGGCCATTCGACATGGCCTGTTCAATGCGGAGTCGTTAATCAGTAGTGAATGAACAGTTTGATGCTAAATCCTTCCTGAAATCGGTTACCAGCCAGCCAGGCGTTTATCGCATGTATGATGCGGGTGGCACGGTTATCTATGTCGGCAAAGCCAAAGATCTGAAAAAACGGCTCACCAGTTACTTCCGCGGCAATTTAGCCAGCCGTAAGACGGAAGCGCTGGTTGAGGCCATTCGCCAGATAGATGTAACGGTCACCCATACCGAAACTGAAGCGCTGTTGCTGGAACACAACTACATCAAACTCTATCAGCCACGCTATAACGTGCTGTTGCGTGATGATAAATCCTATCCGTACATTTTTCTCAGTGCCGATGCGCATCCGCGCCTGGCAAGCCATCGCGGGGCGAAACACGCCAAGGGCGAGTACTTCGGTCCGTTCCCTAACGGCTATGCCGTGCGGGAAACCTTGTCGTTGCTGCAGAAGATTTTCCCGGTTCGCCAGTGTGAAAACAGCGTCTACCGCAATCGCTCACGTCCGTGCCTGCAATACCAGATTGGTCGTTGCCTGGGACCCTGCGTTACCGGGCTGGTCAGTGAAGAGGAATACGCGCAGCAGATTGAGTATGTGCGGCTGTTTCTCTCCGGCAAGGACGATCAGGTGCTCAATCAGCTGGTTGCCCGCATGGAAAGCGCCAGCATCAGTCTGAAATTTGAGGAAGCGGCCCGTTTGCGCGATCAAATTCAGGCGGTACGTCGGGTGACTGAACGCCAGTTTGTTTCCAATAATGGTGACGATCTGGATGTGATTGGCGTGGCGTTTGATAACGGCATGGCCTGTCTGCACGTGCTGTTTATCCGTCAGGGAAAAGTGCTGGGAAGCCGCAGCTACTTCCCGAAAGTGCCGAACGGCACCGAGCTGGCGGAAGTGGTGCAGACCTTTGTCGGGCAGTTCTACCTGCAGGGCAGTCAGGCGCGCACCTTGCCAACCGATATCCTGCTGGACTTTACCTTGCCGGAAAAAGATCTGCTGTCCGACTCGCTGACGGGGCTGGCTGGCCGCAAGGTTTCGATTCAAAGCAAGCCACGCGGTGACCGTGCACGCTATCTTAAGCTGGCGCGAACCAATGCCAGTACCGCGCTGGTCAGTAAGCTTTCCCAGCAGTCGACCATTCATCAACGCCTGAAGGCGCTGGCTGAGATCCTCGATCTGCCTGAGATCACGCGCATGGAGTGTTTTGATATCAGTCACACCATGGGTGAGCAGACCGTGGCGTCCTGCGTGGTGTTTGACCGCAATGGCCCGCTGCGGGCGGAGTATCGCCGCTATAACATTACCGGCATCACGCCGGGGGATGATTACGCTGCGATGAACCAGGTTTTACGCCGTCGTTATGGTAAAGATCTGGAAGAGAGCAAGATCCCGGATGTGATCCTGATTGACGGTGGTAAAGGCCAGTTAGGGCAGGCAAAGAATGTCTTCGCTGAACTGGATGTCGCCTGGGATAAAGATCGGCCTATTTTGTTGGGTATTGCCAAAGGCACCGATCGTAAAGCCGGACTGGAGACGCTGTTCTTTGAACCGGAAGGTGAGGGCTTTAACCTGCCACCGGACTCTCCGGCGTTGCATGTTCTACAGCATATTCGTGATGACTCTCACAATCATGCAATTACGGGCCACCGTAATAAGCGGGCGAAGGTGAAGAACACCAGTGCGCTGGAAACAATTGACGGAATTGGGCCTAAACGGCGTCAGATGCTGCTGAAATACATGGGCGGCCTGCAACCGTTGATGAATGCTTCGGTGGATGAAATAGCGAAAGTGCCTGGGATTTCACAGCTACTGGCGGAGAAAATCTTTTATTCGCTGAAACACTAAGCATTGCAACCCCTGGAGCAATGTAGGAACATAGGGACAAATTCTACTCTGCCCAAACAGTTAGCGTACCTATGCATTTTAACATTCCGACCTTACTCACCCTGTTTCGTGTCGTTTTGATCCCATTCTTTGTACTGGCTTTTTACCTGCCATTTGAATGGGCTCCTCTTGTATGTGCGTTGATCTTCATTTTTGCGGCGATCACCGACTGGTTCGACGGCTATCTTGCCCGTCGCTGGAAGCAAACCACCCGATTTGGTGCGTTTCTCGACCCGGTGGCGGACAAAGTGATGGTCGCCATGGCGCTGGTGCTGGTGGCTGAGTACTTCCACTCCTGGTGGATCACCTTGCCGGCGGCCACGATGATTGCCCGTGAGATTATTATCTCGGCGCTGCGCGAATGGATGGCGGAAATTGGCAAACGCAGCAGCGTGGCCGTTTCGTGGATCGGTAAAGTCAAAACCACCGCGCAGATGCTGTCGCTGTTTGCCTTGTTATGGCGTCCGGACAGTACCGTAGTGGGAATTGGCGTGGTGGCGTTGTACATTGCTGCCGTACTGACTTTCTGGTCAATGTTCCAGTATCTCAACGCGTCACGCGGGGATTTGTTTGAACAGTGATCGATGCGATTCAAAAAGCAGCAAACGGACGGAAAGTGAGGATAATTGTGTTGACTCATTTCTCCAGGTCAGTAGAATGCAACGCATCGAAAGGCAGCTGGTCTGTCAGAAGATAAAGTAAATCAGCAAGTTCTGCGATTATCGCAGCTGTTGAATGCGGGAATAGCTCAGTTGGTAGAGCACGACCTTGCCAAGGTCGGGGTCGCGAGTTCGAGTCTCGTTTCCCGCTCCAAATTTTAATCATCAGAAAGTCTGGTGATACAGCAAGATTAAGGCGCGTTGGCAGAGTGGCCATGCAGCGGATTGCAAATCCGTTAACCTCGGTTCGACTCCGGGACGCGCCTCCACTTTACACCCATGCCCGGGTGGTGAAATCGGTAGACACAAGGGATTTAAAATCCCTCGGCTTATGGCTGTGCGGGTTCAAGTCCCGCCCCGGGCACCATATTTAGTACCGATTAAAATCGAATAAAATCAAAGCAATAAGCAGTGATGTCGTAACCGCCCAAGGGCGGTTTTTTTGTGCCTGAATTTCCTTTCATCTTACTTTCGCCATATGCTTTCGCCATTCATTATCCTCAAACTGGAACATCTCCAAGCTACGCCCATTTCTCTTAAGTCTATTGAACGTTAGTGTCTTTGACTGTGGTCAGGATTGTGTCGAAAGAATGCTGCTAAAAGGATTATGCATGCAATGATGAAACAGACTAAAAGGAGTTTTAAATGGCTATCCCCGCATATTTGTGGCTCAAAGATGATGGCGGTGCATCCATAAAAGGATCTGTTGATGTCAGGGATCGTGAGGGAAGTATCGAGGTACGTGGTTTTACCCATAACCTCAGCATTCCAACTGATGATAATACAGGAAAGTTAACCGGCACTCGTAAACATGCAGCAATGCTGATTGAGAAGGAATTTGATTCTTCCAGTCCCTATCTGTATAAGGCTGTGGCATCAGGACAGACGTTGAAAACGGCTGAGTTGAAATGGTACAAAATCAATGATGCTGGGCAGGAAGCGGAGTATTTTAATATGCTTATTGAAGGTGTGAAAATTGTATCAGTAACACCGGTAATGCAGGATATAACCAGTTTCATTGGTACTGGGCACCTTGAGTCTGTCCAGTTACGTTATGAGAAAATTACCTGGAAGTACTGCGACGGCAACATTCAGTTCACTGATGCATGGAATGAGCGAAGTGGCGCTTGAATGAAAGGGGCTTTGCCCCTTAACCGTAAAGCCATCGACCAGCTTTTGCTGATTCGGCGAACATCCTTACACTCAGTGGCTTACTTAGCTGGCTAATAGGTTTTTTGGTGAACCATTTTCTAAAAAACCACTCTGCACGCCAGGGATAATAATCATCAAGATTCAAATCAGCGGCGTCAATATTGAATCTCTCAAGTGCGTCATTGATAGCATAAATGACATCATCGGCATCGCAATAGGCTTGTAATACGTCGTCCATTTGCAAAGGTACAGGTCTGAACAGCAAAGTAGCCTGTTCTGGCAGTTTCTTTCTGAAAAAAGCCAGCACCTCCTCGTCAGTCACCATATTTTATCACTCCCCCTCGCTATCCTGTTGTAATGAGAAGTTGCCTTAAAGGTTATCGTAACGAAATCATTGGTCAGTAGCACCCAGCCCGCGACGGGAACCGTACGGCCGACAAATTTACCCAGGTTATTAACCATCATGGGCTTCATGTAAGTGATGCTTTTATTTGTGAAGGTTGGCAGACGGAAGGGAAGCTCAACGTCCAAATACCGCCGCGCATATATTGAGGCAATGGAAGTGCCAACGGTAGCAGTGCGCATTTTTTGCCGGGTGGTCTGAGTCGGTTGCCCTAACAAAATTAGTGCGACAGCGCCCAGATCATCGAAACCTCCCATTTGTTCTGCAATCTCATCCAGGAGTATCCAGAAAAAAAGTTCACTGGCTGAAATGTTAGCAATACCTTTATAAAAATATGTCCCGTTTAACTCTTCGACTGAATCCATAGCTTGTTCCTTAAGCTTTATGAGTGATGGGCTAACTGGCCTGCGCAGGGATCAGGGATGTAAACTGGCAGATGGCGTCAGTGACCCGGGGATACTTTGTCGTTTTGAGGAAAGGGTGTAAAGAGTAAAAGGCCAAATTTTGCCGGGCAAAGGTTGCACCGACAAAGCCTGACGATCGATTACAACGATCAATGCGGCTGTATTGATCAGCTAAAGCAATTGGACTCAAATTCTCCAAGGCATAAAGTAATGTCAGGTAATCAATGGACCTAAAACGGGACAGGGAATGTGGGCTAAAAAGCATTGCAAGGGGTGCGGGAAACGGCGGGGATGGATCGAACGACTGGCGGGGCTTGATGACGAACTCTGTGATAACTGCTATTACCGTTTCTTTACTTCACTTCGTGAACGCCACGATGACGAGCAGGAAAGCACGCAGAAAAACAGCCCTGACGAGGATTGACGTCCCGCCACGAAGCCAGTTGAAATCAATTAAAAGTGAGCAGCCATAAAAAAAACCGGCCATAGAGACCGGTTTAAGCTGTGTGTTATCTTTGTTTTTATCCGTCAGCTTGCAGCATCCGGTGAGGTATTATCGGCAGCTGCCCGCAAATCATGAATGTCAGCGTCATTCGCCGTGGATACGTTGTTTCATCTCACGCTGGTGCTTGGAGTAGTCTTCGCCACAGTCAGCGGAGCAGAACGCGCTGTTGGGCACTACCGATTCATCTTCACACCAGATGCATTTGCCGTCAGGACTGGTGATCACCGGCTGCCGGGCTGACATGGCTGCCGTGATAAGGGCTTCCTCACGTTCTTGCGCTAAATCTACATCGTCCATTGCTTCTCCTCCTGTGAAACTTTACCGGTTTGGTTGAAGGGCCTGTACGCCGTCTTCAACCATGATGCGAAATCACATACTTTAATAAAACTTCTCAACACTATTAAAGTCAGGGCGACTATTATAGCCAAAGCGCATTCCCCTGCAAATTTTTCGCATCTGCAGACTTTCCTGAGTCTGCGGTAGGAAGATTGCCTGTGGGCGTGGGTGTGACAGCTAATGTGCTGATATTCAACCTGTATTTATGACATTGCCAAACGAATTACGGGAGGATAAATAAGCCTTTGCGGAGGTGTGTTGTCGTCATAAATAAAAATCCGCAGCGCGCGATGATAATAATTATATATTACGCATAAAGCATTAAATGCAGGCCCTGATAATCATTATTATCAGGGCGGGATAAGCGCTCGACGGCAAAAAATGAAATCAGCAAGTCACAAGGGTTTAACCAAATAGCTTTAGCTTTCCGGTGAGTTTACGCAGCGCTTTTTTCTCGCCAACGATGCCCAGGCCTAAATGCTGAAGTTGGTCAGTCGGGATCTGTCTGACGGCTGCTGAAAATGCGGCGTAGTCGACGGTCATCTGTCCTTCAACCGGGAACAAAATGGTATCGAAACCCTGTTCGGCACACTGACCGACCAATGATGCCAGCTGTTCATCACTGGCCGACAGCACCGGAATACCCACCGGGATCAGTCCTGGCCAGGCTTTTTCATCGCCATCAACCAGCTCTGTCCCGACAAATTGGGGATGGCGCTGCCCGAGAGTAAGGGAAATCACCGCCGCCGCATTAGCGGCTTTGCCGGCGGGCAGGTCGGCATTCAGGATAACTACACAGCGTAAATCGTTCATTGGGCTCTTCTTTAGGCAGGTAAAAACAGCAGGGTAGGGGATTGCTCAAGCGCCGTCTGGAAGATTTGTGCAGAGAGGCAAGTTGAATTTAAAGCGGCGTACAGCCTTGCTGATAGCGAGCCGGAGTTAACTGATAGGCGCGACGGAACCAGCGACCGAGATGGCTTTGGTCTGCAAAGCCCAGCTGGGCAGCCACGTTCGCCGGTGAAACGCCCTCAGCCAGTAACCGGCGTGCATGGGTGAGGCGCAGCTGGATCAGCCAGGCATGGGGCGGCAGGCCAAACTGGGCCTGAAACTCACGAGACAGACGAAAGCGATCGACTTCTAATGCCTGCGCCATATCACTCAGACCAATATTGTCGTGCAGATGATCGCTCAACCAGTCTCTGGCCTTCAGCGCCAGCGACGTTTCAACCTTCGGGGTAACCATCGACTGTCGCCAGTGCTGATGCTGGGTCAGTGCGGCAAACAGCTGCTGCATTGCCGCCTCCTTCACAATCTTTAACTCGCGGTCATACAGGCACTGAAAGGCATGGAACGTTGCGTGGGCCAGTCGGCGATCGCCGGAAAGCGTGCGGGCAAAATTCAGTTCAAAGCTGTCCGGAACATTGCCAAACACGGCTGCCAGCTGCTGGCGCATAAAGTCGGCATCGATATACAGCATCCGGTAGGTAAAGCCGATGTCATCAATGGCATCACCATCGTGCAGCTCACCCGGCTCAAGCAGAAAAACCGTACCGGGCCGACTCTGATGTTTCTTTCGGCGGGAGTGAAACTGTTGCACTCCCTGTTCGGTCACGCCAACCAGGTAGGTATCGTGCCAGTGCGGATCATAGGCATGACCAGTGAAATGGGCACGGATCGCTTCCACCGGCATCTCATTATCTCTGGAAAGCTGCACCCAACCTGGCGTATTCATCACTCTGGCTCCCGTGGCGTTGTCCTGAGCAGGGTAAATTCTGCAGTAAACCCTGGCAACCGTTTGTTGATGACCTCATAGCGAAAACGCGGGTCTAAAAACGTAACTATTTCTCCATTTATTTACGTTTTTGTCACACCTTTCGCTTTCTAACGACTATGATCCTTGCATATAATTACCGCCATTATTTAGTTAGACCTCTAATTATCAGGCCTCTATATTTTGAACGCTCAGGAAGTCAACTTTTCCCGCTTACTCCATTTGACGGCCCATGCCTGGCGTCAGGCGATCGATCGCCGAATGAAAGACAACGGACTGAGCATGAGCAGCTGGATGGCGGTGGCCACCATTGCCATTCAGGAAACGCCAATCACCCAGAAAGAGCTGGCTCAGGCGCTGGGGCTGGAAGATGCCAGCGTGGTTCCCCTGATCGATCGCCTGGTTAAGCAACAGCTGGTCCAACGCTTTCAGCCGGAAGAGGATCGGCGCAAGCGTCTGCTGCACGTCACGCCGCAAGGTAACGCGCTGTATCAAAAGCTGAAGGTCGAAGCGGATAGCCTGCGCAATGAACTGCTGGCCGACATCAACAGCGATGAACTGGCCATTACCCAACGCGTGCTACAGCGTCTGCTGAAAGCCACCGAGGCGAAATAACATGCGCGGTACCCGACCCGATCCTTTCGCGCCGCGCGAGTGGGCACCAGGCGAAAAACCGATGCTGCCGGGATCGCCTTCCACACCGCTGCATCCCACCCATAAACGCATCGCCTTTGGCATCATCGGCCTGTTAATTTCTATTACAGGCGCGCTAAGTAATGCGCTGGTGACGGCGAATCTTACTAATCTGCAGGGCGTGTTCGGTGCCTACAGCAACGAAATTGCCTGGCTGCCCGCGGTGTATGTGATGGGGAACATCTCCATCAACTTGTTGTTGGTCAAATTCCGCCAGCAATTTGGCCTCCGCGCCTTCACCGAAGCCTTCCTGGTACTGTATGTGCTGGTGTCGTTTTTCCATCTGCTGGTCAATGACCTCAGCTCGGCCATTATTGTTCGCACCGCCCACGGCATGGTCGGCGCGGCGCTCAGCTCGCTGGGCATTTATTACCAGGTGCAGGCCTGGCCGGCGAAACACCGCCTGAAAGCCCTGACTATTGGCTTAGGCGCATCGCAACTGGCGATCCCGCTGGCACGTCTGTTCTCGACAGAGCTTTTGCAGCTGGATGAGTGGCGCGGTCTGTATCTGTTTGAGCTGGGCCTGGCGATGATTTGCCTGGGCGCGGTGCTGGTCTTAAAACTGCCACCCGGCGATCGCATCAAGGTCTTTGAGAAAAAAGACTTCCTGACCTTTATGCTGATGGCGCCCGGCATGGCGCTGTTCTGCGGCGTGCTGTCGCTGGGCCGCATTGAATGGTGGACCAGCACGCCGTGGCTGGGCATCTGCCTGGCACTGGGGCTGGTGCTGGTGATTGCCGCCGTGGTGCTTGAACATAACCGCAGTAACCCGCTGATCAATACCCGATGGCTGCGAACCGGGGCGATTTTCCGGCTGGGCATCGTGATGATCATGCTGCGCGTCACGCTGGCGGAGCAGAATACTGGCGCAATTGGCTATCTGCAGCAGGTCGGCCTGCTGAACGATCAGATGCAGCACCTTGCGATGGCGATCCTGGCGGGCGTGGTGACGGGGATTGTGGTCAGCGCCCTGACCATCAACGTTAAGCACCTGAGCTGGCCGATTGTCATGTCGCTGCTGTTGATCATCGTGGCCTCATTGATGGATTCACAGTCCAGCCCGCTGACGCGTGCAAACAACATGTATTTCAGCCAGTTCCTGCTGGGCTTTAGCAGCACCTTCTTTATTGCCCCGGCGCTGTTGCTGAATATTGGCAGCGTGGTGACGCAACCCAAAAACCTGGTCAGTCTGGTGGTGCTGTTTGGCATGAGCCAGAACATTGGCGGCCTGATGGGCTCGGCCCTGTTGGGAACGTTCCAGACCTGGCGGGAAAAATATCACTCCAGCCTGCTGGCCGATCAGCTGTCGTATCTCAATCCGAATGTCACCGACAGGCTGACCCAGTACACCAATCTGTTTAACAGCTTTATTGGCGACAACGCGTTGCGCAGTGCGGAGGGCGCGGTGCAGCTGCAAACCGTCGCCACGCTGCAGGCCAATGTGCTGGCTTATAACGATACCTATCTGCTGACGGCGGGCATGGCGTTTATCACCCTGATCTGGGTGCTGTGGCGTTTGTCACGGCTGCGCTATCTCAACTGGCAGCAGTCAAAACGTGAAGCAGCAGCCGAACTGCGCGCAATGCAACAATCCACATCTTCGATTAGCACGGGGCAATAATGAGTCAGCAGGAACAGAGCCAAATCTCTGAGCGTGAAAGAACCAACAGACTGCGTATTATCTCGATCGCCCTTGGCGCAGGCATTGCCTTAGTCGGCGTACTGGTGATCCTTTATGCCTGGCAACTTCCCCCGTTTACCAGCCAGATCCAGTCGACCGAAAACGCCTATGTCCGGGGTCAGGTCACCTTTATCAGCCCGCAGGTGAACGGTTACCTGACGTCGGTTGACGTGCTGGATTATCAGCCCGTCCGACAGGGCGATCTGCTGATGACCATTGATGACCGCATCTATAACCAGAAGGTGCACCAGGCGGAAGCGCAGGTGGCGATGAAAAAAGCGGCGCTGGCCAACAATATTCAGCAGCGCCGCAGCGCCCAGGCGGTGATCGAACGGAATCAGGCCGCGCTGCAAAATGCCAAAGCGCAGGCGGTCAAAAGCGGACTGGATTTGAAGCGCGTCGAAAATCTGGTTTCTGACGGCTCGTTATCGATCCGTGAGGGCGATGCCTCCCGCGCCAGCAACAGCCAGACCATGGCCGATGTACAGCAGGCGAAAGCGACGCTGGACGTTTCGCGTCAGGATCTGCAAACGGTGATCGTCAATCGTGCTTCGCTAGAAGCCGATGTCGCCAGTGCGGAGGCGGCGCTCGAGCTGGCGCAGATCGATCTGGCTAACACCAAAATCATCGCCCCACGCGACGGCCAGCTGGGACAGATTTCTGTGCGCCAGGGCGCATATGTCACGGCGGGCACGCGGCTGACCTCGGTAGTGCCAAAACAGCTGTGGGTGGTCGCCAATATGAAAGAAACCCAGATGGCGCGCATCAGGCCAGGCCTGCCGGTGAACTTTACGGTCGATGCGCTGAACGAAGAGCGCTTTGAGGGTGAGGTTGAATATATCTCGCCTGCCGCCGGGTCTGAATTCAGCGCCATCTCGCCGGATAACGCCACCGGGAACTTTGTAAAGATTGCTCAGCGTATTCCGGTGCGCATCAAAATCACCAGCGATAATGCTGCACACCTGCGTCCGGGCATGTCCGTCGAAGTGAATATTGATACGTCAGGCGAGCATGACGCGCAGGAGGCGAAGTAATGCGCTGGTCAACCTCACTGCTGGCGGCATTGTTGACCGCGCTGTTGGCAGGCTGTGCAACGGAAGTCGACAAAGCGCCGGGATCGCTGCCGATCCCTCAGCAATGGCGAAATCAGGTCGGGCCATCCTCTGCGGTGGAAGCCAACTGGTGGCGCGCCTTTGGTGATGCGGATCTGAACCGTCTGGTTGAGCAGGCGTTGCGCAATAACCTCGATATTCTTACTGCCCGTTCGCGGGTCGATCAGTATCGCGCGGAATTGCGTGGGGCGCAGGGGGACAACTTTCCCACCTTAGATGCCGGCGTTGCGGCCTCCCATGCGCGGGCGCTCTCATCGGTGACCGGCCAACCTTACGAATACGCGGTGTTCCAGGGGCTGCTGCAGGCGAATTATGAGGTGGATTTGTGGGGCGCGCGGAGCAGCAGTATTGATGCCGCAAAAGCCACGCTGGCCGCCCAACAGGCTGCCGCCTCTGCCGCTGAGTTAACCGTCGCCAGTTCGGTGGCTTCCGGTTACATGACGCTGGTCTCGCTGGATGAACAGCTGCAGGTTACGCAGGCGACGCTTGCCTCGCGGGAAGATTCCTCCAAACTGGCCCAGCGCCAGTATGAAACCGGCTATACCTCGAAACTCGAGTGGGTGCAGGCAGAATCCGAACTGCAAACGGCGAAAGCCCAGGTCCCGGTGTTGCAGCATCAGATCGCACAGCAAGAAAACGCGTTAAGCATTCTGGTGGGGATGAACCCAAGAGCGATTGCGCGACAAGGTCATCACGTTGCGCCGCAAACGCTGCCATCAGTGTTGCCTTCCGAACTGCTGCAGCGCCGGCCGGACATTGTTCAGGCTGAACGTCTGCTGCTGGCGGCCGACAGCTCGCTGGGATCCTCCCGGGCCAAATTACTGCCGTCGCTGAATCTGACCGCCACCGGCACAATGCAAAGTTCCGTGCTGCATCAGCTGATCGACGATCCTTTCCGCCTGTGGAGCATTGGTGGCAGCGTGCTTGCGCCGTTGCTGAACCGGGAAGCGTTAACCGCTCAGGTGGATGTATCGATGGCCTCACGGAATCAGGCGCTGTACAGCTATGAAAAGGTGGTCCGCAACGCCTTCAGTGAAGTGAATAACGATCTGGATGCGATAGATCGCTATAAGCAGCAGCTGGCAGAGCTGCAACAGCAGCAACAGGTCGTCAGCGAAGCACTGCGTATTTCCCGTAATCGCTATCAGAATGGTTATGCGTCGTATCTTGATGAGCTGGATGCGCAGCGCACCCTGTTCACCACTCAGCTGAACGTGGTACAGGTGAAAAACAATTTACTGCTGGCACAGATTGATCTCTACCGCGCGTTAGGTGGCGGCTGGAATCCGCAATAACCATTTCGCAGGCGGACAGGGACAGCGTCCGCTGATTTTCCTCTTTAAATACTGCCTTTCCGATCTGTGGTGGCGAAAAATCCACCCAGAATCCTCCGTAACAGTTATTCATGCTGATTAAAGTAGGCCTGTACTATTTGTGGACTTTTGCGCTTCGCATTCTTTAGCAACGGGTGCTATTATGCGCGCCATTATATTAAATAAACGCCACTAATGGCCGTTAATTGATTTTGGTGTTGCGACGTTTTTAACAACACACTGCCTATTTTTAAACAAATTTTAGGGTTATCTATGTATAAGAATCGTGTTATTCCTGCGCTGGCTATCGTATTTGCGCTGGCGGGTTGTGCCCGCACCGAACCTGTTCATAACATCAATGAAACTGTTTCCTTACAGTACAGCAATGAACAGCTGAAAGACGCCATCATTCAGGCCGGCCTGTCCCGTCAATGGGTGATGACGCCAGCCGCACCGGGGGTTATCAACGGCCATCTGTCACAGCGTGGACACACGGCGGATATTCGGGTGACCTATTCTTCCGGCAGCTACAGCATCAATTATGTCAGCAGCAGTAATTTGAAAGCGAGACGCGGTCAAATCCACAAAAATTATAATCACTGGATCAGCAACCTCGACCAGGATATTAAGCTGCGCCTCGCGTCTCAGGCTGCTAAATAAGCAAACGATCTGTTTATCCTCAAAAAATGCATCAGTAGTGTTAAAGAATAAGGATTGTCTGCCGACAATCCTTTCAGACAGCCCGTTGGGATAAACCAGAGACTCCCCGCAATTGCGGGTAAATCCGAGTGCTTTTCGGACCAGGCTGGCGCTATGCTTAGCGGAATGTTCTGCCCTGCAGTTAGCGGAACGCCTTGAGAAGATTGGACGTATGAAATTAGCTTTTACACCCCTCGACTGGCAGGCCAGCGCACCGGGACTGAACGAGCAGGCCGACTGGCAACAGTGGGCCTGCCAGACTCCCGAGATTGATGCCTCCCGGCCGATGGCCAAAACACGCTTTCTGCCGATGATGACGGCCCGACGACTGATGGGCGGAAGCCGCGCAGCCGTAGAAAGTGGTCTGGCCCTGATGGCGCGCCAGCGGGTCGATGCCATTGTGTTTACCAGCCGCCACGGCGAACTGGAGCGAAATCTGCGGATCCTTACCTCTCTGGCGAAGGAAGAAAGCCTTTCACCCACTGATTTCGCTATGTCGGTACACAATGCCGCCGTCGGCAGCCTGACGATTGCCGCCGCCGCGCCGCTGGTCAGTACCTCACTGGCCGCGGGCGTGGACTCTTTTCAGCAGGGGCTGGTCGAAGTCAGCGCGCTGCATTCCGCCGGTTACCAGCAGGTATTGCTGGTGGATTTTGACGGCGCGATCCCCGAATTTTATCACCCTCATGTCGCTGAGGGCGCGATGCACAGTCCTTATGCCGTCGCCTTATTACTGGCGGCGGGTGACGCCTGTTGCTGCCAGTCCAGCCCGGCCGACAATCAGGAAGCGGGCGGTTTGCCGCAAAGCCTGCTGTTTATCCATGCCTGGCTGGCCCGAACCTGTGCTTTTACTCTGAAAGGCGATCGGCTCAACTGGGCCTGGGAGTGTCGCTATGACTGACTCAACCTTTAGCCGCCGGTCAGGTACGTCGACCTTTAACCGCGCCTGGCGCATTGCGATGACGGGGATCTGTTTCACCCTGTTTGGCCTCGGTGGTCTGATGCTGTCGCTGGTGTGGTTCAATTTGCTGCTGCTGGTGCAGCGCAACCCTGAACGCCGACGCCAGTGGGCCCGCCGCAGTATTTCCTGCAGCTTTCGCTTCTTTATGCGCACCATGACCTTTCTGGGCGTGCTGGATTACCGCATTGAAGGGGCTGAAATCCTGCGCAGCGATCGCCGCTGCCTGGTGGTGGCTAACCATCCCTCGTTAATCGACTACGTGATGCTGGCATCGGTGATGCCGGACGTGGATTGCCTGGTGAAGGCCGATTTGCAGCGCAACGTTTTTCTGCGTGGCGTGGTGCGCTCAGCTAACTACCTGGTTAACAGCCAGGCCGAAACCCTGCTGCCCGATTGTCAGCAGCGTCTGGCGAAGGGCGAAGCAATCATGATCTTCCCGGAGGGAACCCGCACACGTTATGGTGAGCCGCTGAAACTCCAGCGCGGTGCGGCAAATATTGCCGTGCGCTGCCAGTGCGATTTGCGTATTGTGCACATCCGATGCAGCCAGCGAATGCTGGACAAACAGAGCCGCTGGTACGAGGTCCCGCCGGAAAAGCCGCTGTTCACCGTCACGGTGGGGCAGCGCATCGACAGTCAGCAATTTATGGCAGGGGATGAAGATGCACAGGCGCTGGCCGCCCGCCATCTGACCCACTATTTGCAACAGGCATTAACCCCAGAACATCAATAATTATTCGGAAACAGGTATGGAAGAGCTAGCGCTTGAAATAAAACAGATGATCATCGACACCCTCAATCTGGAAGAGATTGCCGCGGAAGAGATCGACAGCGAAGCCCCGTTATTCGGCGACGGACTGGGGCTGGACTCAATCGATGCGCTGGAACTTGGCCTGGCGGTGAAAAATCGCTACGGCGTGGTGCTCTCCGCCGAGAGCGAGGAGATGCGTCAGCATTTTTATTCCGTCTTCACGCTGGCGGCCTTTATCCTCAGCCAGCGCAAGCTGGGTGCCTGATCCTTAACATCGCGAGTTATTTATGGATAAGAATGAAATTTATCAGGAAGTTACCGGGCTGCTGGTAAAACTTTTTGAATTAGATGCGGATGACATTAAGCCTGAGTCGCGGCTGTATGAAGACCTGGAACTGGACAGCATTGATGCGGTGGACATGGTCGTGCATTTGCAGAAACGCATCGGGCGCAAAATCAAGCCTGAGATGTTTAAAGCCGTGCGCACGGTGCAGGATGTGGTCGACGCGGTTGACCAACTGATCCGCGAAGGGTAATCCGGCTTACATGCAGCGGCTGTTGCAGGCTGTCAGCGCGGTGATGATGATTGCCTGGCCGTTTCTGGTCTGGCTCTCTCTGACGCATCCGGCCTGGCGCTGGCTGTTGCCTTTGGCCGCGGTCCTGTTTTTACTGCGCTGGCTGGCATTACGCGGGCAACATGGCGCGCTTTCGCTGGTGGGGAAATGGCTGGCGCTGGCCGGGGCAGGGTTGAGCCTCAGCAGCCTGTTCCTTCGCGATCATCATCTGTTGTTGTGGTATCCGGTGATGGTCAATGGGCTGATGCTGCTGCTGTTTGGCAGTTCGTTATTCAGCCGGATGCCGCTGGTTGAACGGCTGGCGCGGCTGCGTGAACCCGATCTGCCGCCGCGCGCGATCCGATGGACCCGGCGCGTGACGCAAATCTGGTGTCTGTTCTTCATTTTTAATGGCAGCGTCGCGCTGGTGACCTGCCTGATTAACAATCTTCTTTGGTGGACGTGGTGGAACGGGCTGGTCAGTTATCTGTTGATGGGACTGTTGATGGCGAGCGAATGGCTGCTGCGTCAGCGAATGAGAAAGCAGGCATGAGCCAGGCGCTGCCTGTCGCACAATGGCTGACGTACTCCGCTGAAGGGCCAATCGCCCGCCGGGGATCTCAACTGTTCACGCGCCAGCACTGGCAGCGTGAGGTGCTGATCCTGGGCCACGCGTTGCTGGCCCGGCCGCAACAGAAGTGGGCGCTGTGCTTTGAGGACAGCTACCTGTTCAGCATCGCGCTGCTGGCCGCGCTGCATGCCGGCAAAGTCCCGGTGGTCCCCGGTCATTGCCGCGAATCTTTGTTGCAGGAACAGAGCAGCGAGTTTGACGCGGTGTTAACCGACATGCCGCTGGCGCTCAGCTGCCCGGTGGTCAACCTGACTGAATCTGCGGCCGGTAATGAGCCTCTGCCCGCGTTGCCGCCGATTGACCCGCAAGCCTGTATCGTCTTATTCACCTCCGGGTCGACCGGAACGCCGCGACAAATCGTTAAACCCGTGAGCTGCCTGGATGAAGAAGCCCGCTGGCTGGCGGATCGCTGGGGCGAGCGTCTTGAGGGATGCACCGTGATCGCCACGGTCAGCCATCAACATCTGTATGGTCTGACGTTCCGACTCATTTTGCCGTTAGCGCTCGGTCTGGTATTTGACTGCCGCCAGGTCTTTTACAGCGAGCAGCTGTCCGCGCAGGATCCGCACCTGAAATTCGCATTAATCAGCAGTCCGGCCTTTTTGCGCCGTCTGGATCGCACCCTTGCCGCACCGGATTGCCGACTGATCGTTTCGGCGGGCGGCGTACTGCCGTGGACCAGCGCGCAGGAGGTGAACAGCTGGCTTAAGCTGCCGGTGGATGAGATTTATGGCAGTACCGAAACCGGCGTGCTGGCGACCCGCAGCCGCGCAGCAGAAGACGAACTTTGGCAGCCGTTCAGCGGCGTGCAGTTCAGGCAGGATCATCAGCAGCGCTGGTGGGCCACGTCTCCGCTGATATCGGAGCCAGAAGGGCTGCAGCTGGACGATAAACTGCAGTTTACCGCCGTGGGCTTTCAGCTGTGTGGCCGCTACGATCGCATTGTGAAAATTGAAGACAAGCGCGTCTCGCTCAGTGAGATTGAACGACGATTGCTGGCGCTGCCGCAGGTGGTTGATGCCGTCGCACTTTCGGTCAGCCGCCCTGAGCGCAGTGGCATTGGCGTGGTACTGGTGCTGAATGCCGCCTACAGTGAGCAGCAGCTGATCCAGCTCAAGCGCGACTGGCGTCATGAGCTGCATCGCTGGCTGGAGCCCGTGGCCATGCCGCGTTACTGGCGGATCGTAGAGACGATCCCGCACAACAGTCAGAGCAAGCGTGCCTGGCCGCAAATACAGGAGTTATTTTATGCTGCCCGTTGAACTCTCCTGCCAGCAACAGGCTGATCAGGCGGAACTGGTATTGCTCGTTGATGCCGATCTGTTCTGGTTTCAGGGACATTTTCCCGCGCAACCGATCCTGCCCGGCGTTGCCCAGCTGGATTGGGTGATGCATTACGGCATCGCTTTGCTGGCGCCGGGCAAACAGTTCTCCGCCATCGAAAATATCAAATTTCAGCAGCCGATCCTGCCGGGGAAAACCCTCAGGCTGACGCTCAGCTGGCAGGAAGCGAAAAACTGGCTGCTTTTCGACTACCACATCCTCGACGGTGAACAGCCTTTGCGTGCCAGTAGCGGGAAAATCGCGCTGTGCTAACGGCAAACTTCTCGCCCTGCGTGGTGATCCCTTGCTACAACCACGGTGCGATGATGGCCTCGGTGCTGGCCAGGCTGGCGCCGTTTAATCTTGCGGTATTTATCGTTGATGACGGCAGTGATGAAGCGACACGCCTCCAGCTTGAGCCATTACGCAACGCGCAGGTGACGTTGATCCGTCTGGCTGAAAACCAGGGCAAGGGCGCGGCGGTGATGCGTGGGCTGCAGGTGGCTGCGGAGGCGGGATTCAGCCATGCGCTGCAGGTAGATGCCGATGGTCAGCACCAGATTGAAGACTGCCCGCAGATGCTGGCTGAAGCCCGGCAGCATCCGCAATGCCTGATTTCGGGCCAGCCGGTGTACGACGATTCAATACCAAAATCCCGCCTGTACGGCCGCTATATCACCCATTTCTGGGTCTGGGTCGAAACGTTGTCGTTCTCAATCAGGGACAGCATGTGCGGATTCCGCGTGTATCCGCTGGCCCCCACGCTGGCACTGGCCACCCGTCATCCCATCGGTCAGCGGATGGATTTCGATACCGAAATCATGGTGCGCCTGTACTGGGCCGGAACCCCAAGCCGCTTTATCGCCACCCGCGTGACCTATCCGCAGGACGGGGTGTCACACTTTGATGCCCTGCACGATAATGTGCGTATCTCGTGGATGCATACCCGGTTGTTCTTCGGCATGTTGCCGCGCATCCCGTCGCTGCTCAGGCGCCCGTGTGGCGAGCATTGGGCGCAGACGAAGGAGCGAAAAGGGCTGGCGGGCCTCAAGTTTATGCTGTGGATCTACCGCATTTTTGGTCGCGGCATCTTTACGCTGTTTCTCTGGCCGGTGATTGGCTTCTACTGGTTAAGCGGCGGCCCGCAGCGCGAGGCTTCACGCCAGTGGTTGCAGACGGTGAAAACGGTTGCGGCGCAAAAAAACCAGCCATTGCCCGCGCGCATGACCAGCTTTCATCATTTCCTGCGCTTCGGCGAGGCGATGCTGCAGAAGATCGCCAGCTGGCGCGGCGATCTGCGCTGGGGCAAAGAGATCGATTTTGCTGCGGGTGCAGAGCAGGCGCTGGCTGCGGGCCAGACTGGCGGCAGACTGATCCTCGCGTCGCATCTCGGTGATATCGAAGCCTGCCGCGCGCTGGCGCAACAGGTCAGCGGGCTGGTGATCAATGCGCTGGTGTTTACCGATAACGCCGAGCGTTTCCGTCAGGTAATGGATGAGATTGCGCCAGAAGCCAGCAAGCATGTGATCCCGGTCAGCAACATTGGCCCTGAGACCGCTATCCTGCTACAGCAGAAGCTGGACGCGGGCGAATGGGTGGCTATCGTTGGCGACCGCACGGCGGTGAACCGTCAGCGCGGCGGCGTAAGACGGGTGATCTGGAGCAACTTCCTTGGCAAGCCGGCCCCGTTTCCGCAGGGGCCCTTTGTGCTGGCTGCCGCACTGCGTTGTCCGGTGCTGCTGATGTTTGCCCTGCGCGAGCAGGGGCAACTGAAGCTGCATTGTGAACCCTTTGCCGATCCGCTGCTGTTGCCCCGGGCCACCCGGCAACAGGCATTGCAGGACGCGGTCGATCGTTATGCCGCCAGGCTGGAGCATCATGCGCTGATCGCGCCGCTGGACTGGTTTAATTTTTTTGATTTCTGGCAGCTGCCGGATCAACCGCAAGATAAAGAGGAGTAACAGTGTTTAACGACCCGCGTTTTACTGTTGATGTTGAGCTGACCATTCCTTTCCATGATGTGGATGCGATGGGCGTGGTCTGGCACGGCAACTATTTCCGTTATTTTGAGATTGCCCGCGAAAAACTGCTCGGCACGTTCAACTACGGCTACCGCGAAATGAAAGCCTCCGGCTATCTGTGGCCGGTGGTGGATACCCGGGTGAAATACCGCGCGGCGCTGACCTTTGAGCAGACCATCCGCGTGCGCGCCACGCTGGACGAGATTGAAAACCGCCTGCGGATTAACTACCAGATTTTCGATGCCCACAGCGGCCAGCGGACCACCACCGGCTACACCATTCAGGTGGCGGTGGAAGAGGGCAGCCATGAGCTGAGCTTTGTCTCGCCGCCGATTTTGTTTGAGCGCCTGGGAGTGCAGCCATGATGAAGTCTCTGCTTGCGGGACTGCTGTTACTCAGCGCCGCCGCTCAGGCCGTCACGCTGGACGATTTACAGCAGCGTTTCGCCAGCCAGCCGGTGGTGCGGGCGGACTTCAGCCAGCTGCGTGAAATCAAAGGGATGGCGCAACCGCTGAAATCCAGCGGTGAACTGCTGATCGCGCAGGATAAAGGGCTGTGGTGGCATCAGGCCAAACCGTTCCCGCTGACGCTGGTGCTGGATGACAAGCGCATGGTGCAGGTGATGAACGGCCAGGCGCCGCAGATTATCACCGCCGACAGCAATCCGCAGATGTTCCAGTTTAACCATCTGATGCGGGCGCTATTCCAGGCCGATCGCCAGGTACTGGAGCAGAATTTTTCGCTGGACTTCAGCGATCTCGGCCAGCAGAAATGGCAGCTGGTGCTGACGCCGAAAACCTCGCCGCTGGATAAACTGTTCAACACCATCACCCTGCAGGGCGCGGAGTATCTGGATGTGATTAAGCTGAACGATCGTCAGGGTGACAACACCGACATCACGCTGAGTCACCAGCGCCTGACGCCTGCCAGCCTGACCGATGAAGAGCAGAAGCGTTTTGATTTCTAAGTCACCGCGCATACTGGCTCTCGCCTGGCTGGCGATTTGCCTGCTGCTTGCGGCGGTGCTGGTGATGCTACTGCCCAGAGCGACCATCAACAGCAGCGTGCTGGCTTTGCTGCCCGAGCAAACCATGGGCGACATTCCCAGCGATCTGCAACAGGGTTTTATGCAACGCCTGGATCGTCAACTGGTGTGGCTGGTGAGTGCCGGTGACAAAAACGATCCTCAGGTCGCCAACTGGATGCTTCAGCAGTTGCAGAGTCTGCCGGTACTGGAGAACGTTCAGGGGCCAATGACCGATGAACGACAGCAAGCCTGGGGCAAATTTGCCTGGCAGAACCGCAATGCGCTGATCGATCCGGCCACCCGCGCCAGGCTGCAACAGGCGGGTGCCGCGCAAGGCGACTGGGTGCTCGGCCAGCTCTATTCGGCCTTTGCCGGCGTCAGCGGCAAGGAGTTGACTCACGATCCGCTGCTGCTGGTGCGCGGCGCGCAACTGGCGATGCAGCAAAACAGCGGTCAGCTTGGGCTGAGCCAGGGCTGGCTGACCACCACCGATAAGCAGGGGAGGGTCTGGTATTTCCTGCACGCGGAACTGAAAGGTAGCTCCTTTGATATGCAGCAAAGCCATGCGCTGGTGGCGCAGCTTACGGCGTTCAAAGCCCGTCTGCAGGCGAAATATCCTGATGCACAGCTGCTATCACGCGGCACGGTGTATTTCAGTGATTTTGCCAGCCAGCAGGCGAAGCATGATGTTTCTACCCTCGGTGTAGCGACGATTATTGGCGTGCTGCTGCTGGTGTTCTCGGTGTTCCGTTCTCCGCGTCCACTGATTTTGTGTGCTCTCTCGGTGGGCATCGGTGCGCTGGCGGGCATTACCGTGACGCTGCTGGTGTTTGGTGAGCTGCATCTGATGACACTGGTGATGAGCCTGAGCATCGTAGGCATCTCGGCCGACTACACGCTGTACTATCTGACCGAACGGATGGTGCATGGCGCAGACGCCACGCCAGCCGAAAGCCTGAATAAGGTAATCCGCGCCTTGTTGCTGGCGCTGGGCACCACCGCCATTGCCTGGCTGATCATGGTATTTGCGCCGTTCCCGGGCATCCAACAGCTGGCCGTCTTTGCTGCGGTCGGGCTGACCGCGTCGTGCCTGACGGTGATCTGCTGGTATCCGCTGTTGGTGAAAGGGCTGCCGGTGCGGCCGGTGCCTGCCATTTCCCTGATGGGACGCTGGCTGGGCAGCTGGCGGCGCAATCGCACCGTTCGCGTCGGGCTGCCGCTGCTGGTCGCCGCGATTTCGCTGGCAGGGCTATGCAGACTGCATATCGATGATGATATTTCCCAACTGCAGACGCTGCCGCCGGCATTGATGGCACAGGAAAAGCAGATCACCCAGTTAACCGGTCAGAGCGCCGACCAAACCTGGATGGTGGTCTATGGCGACAGCGCGGAACAGACCCTGCAACGTCTTGAAGCGCTGGCGCCACAACTGGCAAAGGCCAAAAGTCAGCAGTGGCTGGGCAATTATCGCCTGTTGCCGCTGTCGTCACTGGCGATGCAGCAGAAAGATCATCAGCTGCTGCAACGTGCGGCACCGGGCGTGATGGCGCAACTGCGTCAGGCTGGGGTAGAGGTCGCCAACCCGGATCTGTCAGCAACCCATCTTACGCTGCAGCAATGGCTTTCCAGCCCGAACAGCGAAGGCTGGCGTCTGTTGTGGCTGACCGTCCCCGCCGGACGTAGCGGGGTGCTGGTGCCGATCGAAAGCGTGAAAAATAGCGCCGCGCTGGCCGGACTGGCAAAAAGCTTGCCTGGGGTGAGCTGGATCGATCGCAAGGCCAGCTTTGATCGGCTGTTCGCCTTCTATCGCACGCTGCTGGGCTGGCTGCTGGTCGCGGCACTGGTGGCGATCGCGCTAAGCTATATGCTGCGCCTCGGCCTGCGTCAGGGCGCAATCAGCGTTCTGCCGTCGATCCTCTCACTGGGCGGCGGCCTGGCTGCCTTAGCCTTGTCCGGCCATTCACTGAATCTGTTTTCGCTGCTGGCGCTGGTGCTGGTACTGGGTATCGGCATTAATTACACCCTGTTCTTCAGTAATCCGCGCGGCACGCCGATAACCTCGTTACTGGCCGTCACGCTGGCGATGGCGACCACTTTACTGACGCTGGGCATGCTGGTCTTCAGCAGCACCCAGGCGATTGCCAGTTTTGGCATTGTGCTGTGCAGCGGCATATTTACCGCCTTCCTGCTGGCTCCGCTGGCGATGCCGCCAAAAAGGAAAAAAAGATGAAAGTAATCGCGGCGGCCGCGCTGGCCGTGATGTTACTGGCCGGATGTGCCGGTAAACCCGATAGCAGTCAGCCCGAAGCCTGGCTCAAGCCAGGGGTAAAAGTGACGCTGCCGGCACCGGGGATCGATCCGGCATTCAATCAGCAGCAGCTGCTGACCGGCACCTTTAAAGGCAAACAGCAGTCGCTGTTGGTATTACTGAGCGCCGATCGACAGCAGTTGACGCTGGCCGGGCTCTCCTCGCTGGGGATCCGCTTGTTCAGGGTCACTTACGATGGCACCGGCATCCACACCGAGCAATCCATGGTGCTGCCTGAGATGCCGCCAGCCAGCCAGGTGCTGGCCGATATTATGTTGAGCCACTGGCCGATCGCCGCCTGGCAGCGGCACTTGCCTGAGGGCTGGACCCTTAAAGACAGCGGCGATCGCCGCCAGCTGCGTGACAATCACGGCAAGCTGATTACTGAGATCCGCTACCTGCAACGCGGGACGCAACGTGAGCCGATCAGCATTCAGCAGTTTGCGTTTGGCTATCAAATTCTTATTCAACATCTGGACGCCTGATGATCTACATTTCGGCAGTCGGCATGCTTAGCGCACTGGGTAACGACATGACCGCCACGGCGGAAAATCTGGCGAAGAATCATGCGCCAGGCATGCGCCCCGACAGCGGCTGGCTGTTGCAGGGCAAACCCTGTTGGAGTGGACGGATTGACGCGGCCTTGCCGCCGATCCCGGAGGCGCTGGCTGCGCACCGCAGCCGCAATAATCAGCTGTTGCTTGCCGCGTTACGGCAAATTCAGCCGCAGGTTGATGACGCCATCAGCACCTTTGGTGCCGACCGGGTGGCAGTGGTGCTCGGCACCAGCACCTCGGGATTGCATGAGGCCGACCTTCAGGTGGCCGAAAACGCCGAGGGCTACCACTACTATCAGCAGGAGCTGGGCGATCCGTCGCGGTTTCTGGCCCAGCATCTGCAGTTAACCGGCCCGGCATATACGCTCTCGACCGCCTGTTCTTCCAGCGCCCGGGCGATCATCAGCGGTCAGCGGCTGATTGCGTCAGGGATGGCGGATGTGGCAATCGTGGGTGGCGCGGATACCTTAAGCCGCATGCCGATGAACGGTTTTGACAGTCTCGAGTCCCTGTCGGCGGATCGGTGTGCGCCGTTCAGCAAGCAGCGTAACGGCATCACTATCGGCGAAGGTGCCGCATTAATGTTGCTGACTAACGTTCCGCAGAAAGTTGCCGTATTAGGCACAGGCGAGTCGTCAGATGCTTATCATATGTCGGCTCCCCATCCTGAAGGCGAAGGCGCGATCCGTGCCATTGAGATGGCGCTTAAGCAGGCGCAGCTGGCGCCGGGTGCGTTGGGCTACATCAATTTGCACGGCACCGCGACGCGGCTTAACGATCAGATTGAAGCCGGGGTGGTCAGCAAACTGTTTGGTACAGCAATCCCCTGCAGCTCTACCAAGCATCTGACCGGCCACACGCTGGGCGCGGCCGGGATCTGTGAAGCGGCGATAAGCTGGCTGATCCTGACGCAATCCGTTCCGCTGCCGGCGCAGGATTTCACCGACAACGAGCAGGATGATACGCTGCCTGCCTGTGGTGTGTTACTGCAGGGGCGTCCGTTGCAGGGAACGGCAGTGATGAGTAATTCTTTTGCCTTTGGCGGCAATAATACCTGCCTGATTTTAGGAAAGAGTGATGGTTGAATATAAAGGCGCGGCAGAGTATTTGCCCCACGATGCGCCGATGGTGCTGATTGAAAAGGTGCTCTCCGTTGGTGAAGAGCAGGCCAGCTGTCAGGTGACGGTCGGCGACGGCGTGCTGGCACCGTTTCTGACGCCGGATGGCGATCTGCCCGCCTGGTTTGGCATCGAAATTATCGCGCAAACCATCGGCGTCTGGTCCGGCTGGCATGGCCGCCAGCGCCACGACAGCAAGCCGTCGCCGGGCATGTTATTAGGCGGACGCGGTTATCGCTGTCAGGCTGCGGTATTTCCGGCCGGCGCCACGCTGGAAATCACCGTCACGCTACTGATGCGCGACGAGAAAATCGGCAGTTTCGACGGCGTGATTACGATTGATGGCGAACGTTACGCTAGCGGCAGGTTGAACACTTATCAACCTGACCGGGAAGAACTCCACCAACTTTTGCAACAGGGTAATAACGGATGACGCGTTCAGTATTGGTCACGGGTGGCAGCAAGGGGATTGGACGGGCGATTGCCTGCCGCCTGGCTGCCGATGGTTTCACGGTGGTGGTCCACTACCACAGCGATCGCGCGGGCGCGGAAGAGACGCTGCGCCTGATACAGCAGGCTGGCGGTCAGGGGCGCTGTATCGGATTTGATATTGCCAACCGCGAACAGTGCCGCACCCTGATTGAAGAGGATATTGAACAACATGGTGCCTTTTATGGTGTGGTCAGCAATGCCGGGATCACCCGCGATGGCGCGTTCCCCGCCCTGAGCGAAGATGACTGGGACAGCGTGATCCATACCAATCTGGACAGTTTTTATAACGTGATCCATCCGTGCATTATGCCGATGATTGGTCTGCGCAAAGGCGGCCGGATCGTTACGCTTTCGTCGGTTTCGGGCCTGATGGGCAATCGCGGCCAGGTGAACTACAGCGCGGCCAAAGCGGGCATTATTGGCGCCACGAAAGCGCTGGCGATTGAGTTGGCGAAGCGCAAAATCACCGTTAACTGCATCGCACCCGGCCTGATTGATACCGGGATGATCCAGATGGAGCCGGTGGCGGTTGAAGAGGCGATGAAGATGATCCCGATGAAGCGCATGGGTCAGGCTGATGAAGTGGCCGGGCTGGCAAGCTATCTGATGTCCGATATCGCCGCATACGTCACGCGTCAGGTGATTTCAATCAATGGAGGTATGCTGTGAACCGCAGGGTGGTGATTACAGGGATGGGCGGCGTCACCGCCTTTGGTAACAGCTGGCCAGAGATTGCCGACAGGATGCGGGCTGGTCGCAATGCGGTCCGACAAATGCCCGAGTGGCAGATTTATGACGGTCTGAATACGCTGTTGGGCGCGCCGGTGGATGATTTCACCCTGCCGGAACACTATACGCGTAAGCGCATTCGCTCGATGGGCCGGGTGTCGTTGATGGCAACCCGGGCCAGTGAGCTGGCGCTGGAGCAGGCCGGTTTGTTGGGCAATGCCGTGCTGACCAATGGCGAAACCGGCATTGCCTACGGTTCATCGACCGGCAGCACCGGGCCGGTCAGTGAATTCGCCACCATGCTGACCGAGAAGCACACCAATAACATTACCGGCACCACCTATGTGCAAATGATGCCGCACACCGCAGCGGTCAATGCCGGATTGTTCTTTGGTCTGCGCGGACGGGTCATCCCGACGTCCAGCGCCTGTACCTCGGGCAGCCAGGCGATCGGTTATGCGTGGGAAGCGATCCGTCACGGTTATCAGACGGTGATGGTCGCCGGTGGAGCCGAAGAGCTCTGTCCGTCAGAAGCGGCGGTGTTTGATACCCTGTTCGCCACCAGCCAGCGCAATGATGCGCCAGAGACCACGCCGTCGCCGTTTGATAAGCAGCGCGATGGCTTAGTGATCGGCGAGGGTGCCGGAACGCTGGTGCTGGAAGAGCTGGAACATGCCCAGGCGCGTGGCGCAACCATCTTTGCGGAGATCGTGGGTTTCTATACCAATTGCGATGCGGCACATATCACCCAGCCACAGCGGGAAACGATGAAGATTTGCATCGAAGGGGCGCTGCGGATGGCCGGACTGAAAGCGGAAGACATCGGCTATATCAATGCCCATGGCACCGCCACCGAGCGCGGTGATATTGCCGAGAGTCAGGCAACCGCCGCGATATTTGGCGACCGGACACCGATTTCCTCGTTCAAAAGCTATTTCGGCCACACGCTGGGTGCCTGCGGTGCGCTGGAAGCGTGGCTGAGCATTGAAATGATGCGGGCAGGGTGGTTTGCTCAGACGCTGAACCTGACCGAGCCGTCAGAGGATTGCGGTAAGCTGGACTACATCATGCACCAGCCGCGCGAAATCCAAACCGACTACGTTCAGTCGAACAATTTCGCCTTCGGTGGCATTAACACCTCGCTGATTTTCCGTCGCTGGACCGAATAGCATCGCGATAACACGGCCACCTCATATCCGCCAGCTTCCCGGCGGAGCGCGGTGGCCTTACCCCTTCAACCCCAGTCAGACTCGCGCTTTTAACCCTCTCAACCATCCGTTCAATACTTCATCACGCCTTAATAGTTCATCTTCTAAACGCTAACTGGCTGAAAATAAATCAGTTGAACGATTTGCCGCGATGCGTGTCCTGCTGACATTTTCAGCTTGCATTTCGGACTTCCCTGAGGATAATCGCAATCCGAATAATAATTATTATCAATTGTATTAATTATCAGGGAAATGTAATGGCCTCTTCTTCCACTCAGAATCGCTTCCGGTTATCGCTGCTGGCAGCGTTGATTAGCACAGCGACTGCGCCCGCTCTGGCAGCAACCACCGACAGTACCGCCGGTAAAAAATCGGCAACCCCCGAAGAAACCCTGACGGTGGTGGCGAAACCCGATGACAATTTCAAAGCGGGCGGCGACCAGCTGTTACCCGCCTATCTTGATGGCCAGATCGCCAACGGCGGCCGTGTGGGCATGCTGGGCGAGCAGGACGCCAAAAACGTGCCGTTTAACGTTATCGGCTATACCAACAAAATGATCCAGGATCAGCAGGCGACCACGCTGAAAGACGTTGTCGCCAACGACGCTTCGGTGCAGAACGTGCAGGGCTACGGCAACTTTGCCGAAACCTACCGCATCCGTGGTTTTGATCTGGACGGCGACGACATGACTTTCGGCGGTCTGGCGGGCGTGATGCCGCGTCAGGTTGTCTCTACGCAGATGATTGATCGCGTTGAAGTGTTTAAAGGATCCAACGCGCTGATCAACGGCTCTGCCTCGTCTGGCGTGGGTGGGATGATCAACCTTGAGCCAAAGCATGCGGAAGACACGCCGCTGACCCGCATTGGCGTTGACTACACCTCCTCTTCACAGATTGGTACCACGCTGGATGCGGGCCGGCGTTTTGGTGACGATAACCAGTGGGGCGTGCGGGTAAACGTCCTGCACCGTGAAGGCGAAACGGCGATCGACAATGAGAAACGCCGCGCCACCGTGGCGTCAGTTGGGCTGGACTATCGTGGTGATAAGCTGCGCACCTCGCTGGACATGGGTTATCAGAAGCAGGAATACCACGGTGGCCGCCTTGGCGTGAACGTCAGCGGCGTGGATTTTATCCCTGAAGTCCCGCGTGCGACCAGCAACTACAGCCAGGACTGGGTTTACAGCAACCTGGAAAGCGAATTTGGTATGGCGCGTGCGGAATATGATATTGCACCAGACTGGACGCTTTACGGCGCAATGGGTGGCCAGCACTCGCACGAAACCGGCGCGTATGCTTCACCATCACTGAAGGATGAAGACGGCACGGCCACTATCGGCCGCATGGACACCAACAAAATCGTTGATGCCTTCAGCGGTATGGCCGGCGTTCGCGGTAAGTTCGATACCGGCTTTGTCAGCCACAGCGTTAACGTCGGCTACTCCGCGCTGACCAAGCGTGAAAAGACCTCTTACGGCATGGCGCTGACCCCGCAAGCCACCAATATTTATGACACCTCGCCGGTGGCCGCGCCAACTAACACCTACTTTGGTGGCGATCTTGATGACCCGCGTCCAACCAGCCGCGTGCGGACGGAAGGGCTGCTGCTGTCGGATACGCTGGGCTTTGTTGACGACAAAATCCTGCTCACCGTCGGTGCCCGTCATCAGAAAGTGGTGGTGCGTAACTATGCCTACGGCACCGCAGAGGAAGATACCGATGCGCGCTTCACCAAATCCCGCTGGACGCCGGGCTACGGTCTGGTGGTTAAGCCATGGGAGACCGTCTCGTTCTATGCTAACCACATTGAAGCGCTGCAGCCGGGTGACACCGCCAGCAGCGGGGCGGTCAACGTCGGTCAGGTAACCGGCATTTCCCTGTCGAAGCAGAATGAAGTGGGGATGAAGGTAGATTACGGCAACATAGGCGGCACGCTGGCGCTGTTTGAAATCAAAAAACCAACCGGTATCATCAACCCGCAAACCAACGTGTTTGGCCTGTACGGCGAACAGCGTAACCGCGGCGTGGAGCTGAACGTATTTGGTGAGCCGATCTACGGTGTGCGTCTGAACGGCAGCGCCACCTGGTTGGATCCGAAAATGAGTAAAACGGAAGATGGCACCTGGGACGGCAAAAATGCCATCGGCGTGGCCAACTTCTATACCGTGCTGAGTGCGGAATACGACATCAAACCGATCGAAGGTCTGACCGCTCTGGCCCGCGTCACGCATTCTGGTTCGCAGTATGCTGACGAAGCCAATACCAAGAAACTGGACAGCTATACCACGCTGGATCTGGGTATGCGCTACCGAATGAAGGTGCAGCAGAACGATCTGACCTGGCGGCTGGGCGTGGAAAACGTCACCAACGAGAAATACTGGTCCGGAGTGGAAAGCTACGGGACCTACATTTATCAGGGCGACCCGCGAGAGCTGAAACTTTCCCTCTCCTACGATTTTTAAATCACAGGCCGCGAAAGCGGCCTTTTTTCTTTACAGAATTCTTACGCTATTTGCCTGAACCGCCGGGACTATTCATTTTATCAGCGGGCGACTGTGCTATAGTACAGTCCATAAGAAAATACTGGCGTTAAACACAGGACGTTTGGCCAGCAAATGATGAAGAAAAATGAGCGAACGTCCTGAAAACGATTACCCTAAAGAGCCCCGCTTTCCGCTTGATGATGCGCAGTTTGCCATTGTGGTTCTGGCCCTGACCTCCTTCACGCTGATCATGTTTGTGCTGGTGATCACCCTGTGCATGACCTGATTACTCTCTCTGCTTAAATTTAATCTGCTGGCTGCGGATCTCCAGCGCATACGGCTCATAAATGGTTCGGTTGCCGTTGGCATCTGGCAGGCCGAACAGGCCGCCAGGCGAACGCCGGTCGTCCGCCCAGGAAGGGTAGTCCACCGCCGGAAACAGTGAGATCCCCTCGATTTCGCATCCCCGATCCATCGCCATCCCGACCTGCTCAATCACCCTTTTTAGCCACGGCACCCTGGCGTCGCCTTCCGCACCGGTTTCCGCAATCAGCAATGGGCGTTGATAACGTTGCCATACCTCGCTCAACAGCGATGAAAGCGGGCGGTAATCGGGATGGTGGGCCTCCAGCGGATCGCCATTAACAAACCACTGATTATCGGGATACCAGGTCAGGCCGATAATATCCATCAGCGCCGGATCGCCTCCCAGTTCCGGATTCAGCCGACCGCTGAGCATATCCCAGGCCTCATACTGCGCCTCGTGCTGGCGGCTGGCATCCTGACGACTGGCCTCGCTGCTCTCCAGCGCGGCGACGTTCACCAGCGGATCGGTCAGCACAAATCGCGCCGCCGGAAGCTCTTCTTTGATGGCGTGCATGGCGGCGACAGACGCCCGTACCAGCTGCTGTTTTAACTCGCGGCCGCGACCGGTCACATTGGGGTTAAACCAGGCGACATCGGCACCGGCCCATGACCAAAAAGAGATTTGATTCATTGGCGTAAAGAAAGGGGCGGTAAACCCTTCATCGCGCATCAGACGGGCGGCAGCGCGTGAGAACGCCGCAAAACGATCGATAAACTGCGGTTGCCAGATATCCAGTCCGTCGGGCCAGCCAAAATGGGCCAGCTCCCAAATCATCTCAATTTCGTGCTGTTTGGCGGCCTGTAACATCGGTAAAAATGTTGACCAGTCATATTCTCCGGCGGTTTTCTCGATTAAATACCAGCGTGCGCCATCGCGCGCGGTATAAAGATGTTCAGCCGCCAGATGGGCGTAATCCTTCTCTAACAGGGTGTCATGGCCGCTGTTGATCACCAGGTCCAGGCGTTTGCCTTCGCTGCGGCAGGCGGTTGAGCAGGCGAAGCTGCCCTGAAAGAAACTTTTAAACAGCTGTGGCCTGTGGCGCAGGGGAGAGTCTTGACGCGTTTCGCTATTCATGGCATTTCCTCATCACAAGGGCTATCGCAACGCACTGGGCTAAGTCTAGACTAAATGCCATTGCAGGCCGCAATCAGAACAGTCGCATGACAATACAGGCAAACAGCATTGATAATAGAACCAGCAGGACCTTTCCTTCGAACTAAGGACCATTGATGGCCGAAGCCTATACCCCCGAACCTGACGAGCCTGATTTTGAGCAGACGCGTCTGACCCGTGCCGTCTCTCCGCTGGTGGACAATCATCCCGACCACAGCGGCATTCACCCGCTTGAAGATGGCCTGGACGCGTTTGCGGCCCGCTATCTGCTGATGACCATGGCCGAGCACACGCTGGATATTCAGTACTACATCTGGCAGAACGACATGTCCGGGCGACTGTTGTTTAGCGCGGTACTGGAAGCCGCGGAACGTGGCGTTAAGGTCCGGCTGCTGCTGGATGACAACAACACCATGGGGCTGGATGAAACCCTCAGCCAGCTCAGCAAGCACCCGAATATCGAGATCCGGCTGTTCAATCCCTTTTCGTTCCGCACGCTCAGAGCGCTGGGCTATCTCACCGACTTTGCCCGGCTCAATCGCCGTATGCACAACAAAAGTTTCACCGTAGACGGAGAAGCCACCATTGTTGGCGGACGAAATGTGGGCGATGAGTATTTTGGCGCGGGAGAAGAGCCGCTGTTTTCCGATCTCGATGTGCTGGCGATTGGCCCGGTGGTGGCCGAGGTGACGAAGGACTTTGAGCGTTACTGGAAAAGCCGCGCGGTTGAACCCTTCAGCAAAGTGGTTGATCTCGATGACGCGGCGGCCAACAGTGCGGTGTCATTACCAGAAGCCTGGCACAGCGACCCGCAGGTTGAGCGCTATCTGGAACGGATTCACGCTTCGCCATTCGTCGCACAGCTGGAAAGTGGCGACCTGCGGCTAATCTGGGCCAACACCCGCTTGCTGAGTGACGATCCGCGTAAAGGATTAGGCCGGGCGAAAGCCGGGAGCCTGTTGCCTCAACGCATGCTGGAGGTGATTGGCAAACCCCAAACGCAATTCGATATTATCTCGGCCTACTTTGTCCCGACGCGAGCCGGCGTGGCGCAGCTGCTGTCGCTGGTGCGCAAGGGGGTGAAGATAGCCATTCTGACCAACTCTCTCGCGGCCAATGACGTCTCGGTGGTGCATGCCGGCTACGCCAAATGGCGCAAGAAGTTGCTGCGCCACGGCATCACCTTATATGAGCTGAAACCGCATACCGATAACCGCGATAAGCCGCATGACCGGGGACTAACCGGTAATTCTGGTTCCAGCCTGCATGCGAAAACCTTTAGCGTCGACAACGAAAAGGTGTTTATCGGCTCGTTCAACTTTGACCCGCGTTCCGCCATGCTCAACACCGAAATGGGCTTCGTGATTGAGAGCGAATATCTGGCTTCCAGTATTCACCAGCGTTTTATCACCCGGATGCGCGACCGGGCCTGGACCTTACGTCTGGACAAGTGGGGTCGGGTAAACTGGGTGGAGTATCCGGGAGAAGGAGAGAAAGAGATTGTGCATAAGCATGAACCCCGAACGCGCTTTATGCAGCGGTTGCTGGTTCGTCTGGTCTGGCGGCTGCCGATTGAATGGCTACTTTGAGGTGATAACACGCCCGTTCAGCAGATGAACGGGCGTTTTTTTTAACTGACTTTTTCAGCGGCAGTCTTTTTGCGCTGGGGTTTTCCTGAGAACAGGAAGCGCAGTAACGGCACGCGCAGATGGATTTCGTACAGCATAAACGCGATACCAAACACAAAGACCAACCCGGCAAAGAAGCCAAGGGTGTTACTGCCGATCTCGGGTACGAACAGGATGCCGTAGATAATGGTCAACGGATGGTGCACCAGGTAGATAAACAGTGAGGCATTCACCAGGTAGGTTACGCGTGGGGAATGCGAGTTCAGGAAGCGATGTCCCAGCGAGAACACCACGTTCACCATCCACAGCCCCATCATCATCGACACCACCGCATCAATCTCGTACAGCCAGCCTTCGCCTTTGTTGTAAGTCTGGTTAGCCACGTAAGCCACAAACGCCAGCGCTGAACCGACAAAAGTCCAGGGCACCGGTTTGATGAACAGGGCTTTAATCGCCGGATACTTCCACGACATGGCGCCCAACATAAAGAAAGGCAGGAAGAACAGCGACTGCATTACCGCATAATTAAACAGGCCATCGCCCAGCAAATCGGGGGCAAAAATAAACAGCAGACGACGAATGGCTCCCCAGGCCAGGCTACAAAGCAGGATGGCGAGGGATAATTTGCTCCAGGTTGTGTCGGAATAGTCTGTTTTTGAGCCTTTGCCATCGCGCAGCCATTTAAAGGCCCAAATTCCGACAACGGTCAATACCACCAGCACCAACAGGAACCAAAGATGGGAAATTAAATTCCACGCCAGCGCATTAAACCGTTGGTAAAAACTGAAGTCATGCCAGTCGCCAATCTTGCTGGTCCAGTCTTTTATCAGGTAGAACTGCGGCAGCGTAAGCAGCGGAACCGCCGCCAGCATTGGGATGCCGACACGTTCAAGCCGGACTTTCAGCCAGTGCTTCGAACTGTATCGCAAATAAAGCATGTAGGAAAAATACCCGGAAATGACAAAAAATACCTGCATACGGAAAGCATGAATAAAGTCATTTAACAGGGTCAGCCACTCAGATGGGGCCGGGCTGTTCACCGTCCAGATCTGGGTGGAATAAATCAGGGAGACGTGAAATGGCACGCCCAACAGCATCAAATAGGCCCTGATCGAGTCGAAAAAGTATTCTCTTTCCTGTGTGTTTTTAGTCATATATATCCAATATTCAACACGTTAACGCGTTGGCTCGCCCTGAGCCACGCTAAAGCCTTACGCTCACTTTAGGGTAGAAATCGCGGGTATACTATCAGGCTAATCTGGATCCGTTAAACACTTGAGAATAAGGCGATTAGCGCAGGTAACACGAGGAACTAAATGATTGCCGAGCTGTCGGAATGCTGAATAATCCATTAAGATGGATAGGATTGATTTAAGCACACGAAAGGGGGGGATGTGCTGATTAAAATGAAAAATAAGCCAAAACTGATGAAATTGCGCTGGTTAGGCGTAACAGTTTTGCTGTCGATGTATGCCAGCTCCAGCTGGGCTTTCAACATTGATGACGTAGCAAAGCAGGCTAAAGATTTGGCAGGGAAAGGGTACGAAGCGCCGAAAAGCAATTTGCCTTCCCAGTTGCGGGACATGAAATATGCGGATTATCAGCAGATTCAGTTCAATCGCGATAAAGCCTATTGGAGTAAGCTGAAGACCCCATTCAAGCTTGAGTTCTATCATCAAGGAATGTACTTCGATACACCGGTGCAGATTAATGAAGTCACCGCTTCGACGGTTCGACAGATTAAATATTCACCAGATTACTTTAACTTTGGCAACGTAAAGCACGATCCGGAAACGGTTAAAAACCTCGGTTTTGCCGGGTTTAAAGTGCTGTACCCGCTAAACAGTAAAAACAAGAAAGATGACGAGATCACCAGCTTCCTGGGCGCGAGCTACTTCCGCGTGATTGGCGCCGGCCAGGTTTATGGTCTTTCTTCTCGTGGTCTGGCTATTGATACTGCATTGCCATCTGGCGAAGAGTTCCCACGCTTTAAAGAGTTCTGGATCGAACGTCCAAAACCGTCTGATAAGCATCTGGTGATCTATGCGCTGCTGGACTCGCCACGGGCGACGGGAGCCTATCGCTTCCTGATCACCCCAGGCAAAGAAAGCACGGTTGACGTGCAGTCTAAAGTCTATCTGCGCGACAAAGTGGGCAAGCTGGGCGTGGCTCCGCTGACCAGTATGTTCTTGTTTGGGCCGAACCAACCTTCGCCAAACACCAACTACCGTCCGCAGTTACATGATTCCAACGGTCTTTCTATCCACGCCGGCAACGGTGAGTGGATCTGGCGTCCGCTGAACAACCCGAAACATCTGGCGGTGAGCACCTTTACCGTTGAGAACCCGAAAGGCTTCGGACTGTTGCAGCGCGGACGTGATTTCGATCAGTATCAGGACCTGGACGATCGTTACGATCTGCGTCCAAGTGGCTGGATCGAACCACAGGGTGACTGGGGTAAAGGCCGCGTAGAGCTGGTCGAGATCCCAACGGCTGATGAAACCAACGACAACATCGTTGCTTTCTGGACGCCGGAAAACCTGCCGGATCCGGGCAAAGAGATGAACTTTAAATACCGTCTGCACTTCACTCGCGACGAGAGCCAGCTGCATTCGCCAGATGTGGCGTTTGTGAAAAGTACGCTGCGCTCAACGGGCGATGTGAAGCAGTCTAACCTGGTTCGCCAGCCGGATGGCACGGTCGCCTTCGTGGTGGACTTCACCGGTCAGGACATGAGCAAGTTGCCGGAGAATACCCAGGTAACGCCTCAGGTCAGCATCGGTAACAACGGTGAGCTGGTGGAAAACAGCGTACGCTATAATCCGGTAACGAAAGGCTGGCGTCTGATGATGCGTTTACGCGTCAAAGACAACAAGCAAGCGACCGAGATGCGTGCTGCGCTGATGAGCGGTGATAAGACGCTGACAGAAACCTGGAGCTATCAGTTGCCTGCCAATGAATAAGCCTACAGTTTTACCCACTGACTATATCGATGCGCTGCCCCTTTCCGCCGAGCGGAAGGGGGCGCTGCGTGAATCGCTGCCTGAACAACCTGAAGAGGCGTTCAGCCAGCTGCACCAGTCGCTTGCGGATGGCGGCCCGGTAGAGTGTCGTCCTGACGATGCGCCACTGGAGTCGGTTAAGTCGCGTATCGAAATGAGCTGGCCGGAGTCCGTCGGGGAAGGGAAACAGTTCGATACTGATGAACTTGACCGCACCACGCTGAAGGCCATGCCTCGCCATACTCGCTCTTCCATGTACCCGGAAGCCTGGCGCACCAACCCGGTTGCGCGCGCCTGGGATTCCGTTCGTGGCCGCAAAACCACTCATCGTTATGCCGATCCTGAAGAACAGCGGCAGGAAGATAAGTGGCGTCATGTTGGTTCGATCCGTCGCTACATCTTGCTGTTGCTGACCATCGCACAGACCGTTGTCGCGACCTGGTACATGAAAACCATTCTGCCTTACCAGGGCTGGGCGATGATCGATCCGCTGGAGATGATCAACCAGAACTGGCAGCAGTCGGTGCTGCAGATCCTGCCTTACGTACTGCAAACGGGGATCCTGTTCCTGTTCGCGGTACTGTTCTGTTGGGTCTCCGCTGGCTTCTGGACCGCGCTGATGGGCTTCCTGCAGCTGATGATCGGCAAGGATAAGTACAGTATTTCCTACGGGCTGAATGGCGATGAGCCCATCAATCCGGAGCACCGTACTGCGCTGATCGTGCCGATCTGTAACGAAGATGTCGGACGTGTTTTTGCCGGTGTGCGTGCTACCTGGGAATCGGTGGCCAGAACCGGCGAAGAGAAGAATTTTGACGTCTATATTCTCAGCGACAGTTACAACCCGGATATCGCCATAGCGGAACAGAAAGCCTGGATGGATCTGGTGCGTGATGTTGGCGGGGAAGGGCGCATTTTCTATCGCCGTCGCCGTCGCCGTGTGAAGCGTAAAAGCGGCAACATCGATGACTTCTGTCGTCGTTGGGGCAGCCAGTACAGCTACATGGTGGTGCTGGATGCGGACAGCGTGATGAGCGGTGAGTGTCTTACCGGTCTGGTGCGCATGATGGAAGCCAACCCGAACGCCGGTATTATCCAGTCGTCGCCAAAAGCGTCAGGCATGGATACGCTGTATGCCCGTTGTCAGCAGTTTGCGACCCGCGTCTACGGTCCGCTGTTTACCGCTGGCCTGCACTTCTGGCAGTTGGGTGAGTCCCACTACTGGGGGCACAACGCCATCATCCGTATTGCGCCGTTTATCGAGCACTGTGCGCTGGCACCGTTGCCGGGTGAAGGGTCATTCGCCGGTTCGATCATGTCCCATGACTTCGTGGAAGCCGCGCTGATGCGTCGTGCCGGTTGGGGCGTGTGGATTGCTTACGATCTGCCGGGTTCTTATGAAGAGCTGCCGCCTAACCTGCTGGATGAGCTGAAGCGTGACCGCCGCTGGTGTCACGGTAACCTGATGAACTTCCGTCTGTTCCTGGTGAAAGGGATGCACCCGGTTCACCGTGCGGTGTTCCTGACGGGTGTGATGTCCTATCTGTCGGCGCCGCTGTGGTTTATGTTCCTGGCACTGTCAACCGCGTTGCAGGTGGTGCATACGCTGATGGAGCCGCAGTACTTCCTGCAGCCCCGGCAGCTGTTCCCTGTCTGGCCGCAGTGGCGTCCGGAACTGGCGATAGCGCTGTTCTCCACCACCATGGTATTGCTGTTCCTGCCGAAGCTGCTCAGCATCATGCTGGTGTGGTTCAAAGGGGCGAAGCCTTACGGTGGCGTGGTCCGCGTAACGGTATCTCTGTTCCTGGAAATGCTGTTCTCGGTACTGCTGGCACCGGTACGTATGCTGTTCCATACGGTGTTCGTGGTAAGCGCATTCCTCGGTTGGGAAGTGGTGTGGAACTCTCCGCAGCGTGATGATGATGCAACGCCATGGAGCGAAGCCTTCAAACGTCACGGTTCGCAGATGGCTCTCGGTATTGTCTGGGCTGCAGGAATGGGCTGGCTTGACCTGAACTTCCTGTGGTGGCTGGCGCCAATCGTCTTCTCGCTGATCCTGTCGCCATTCGTGTCGGTGTTCTCCAGCCGTTCAACGACCGGTGCCGCGTCGAAACGCGCCAAACTGTTCCTTATCCCGGAAGAGTACGATCCGCCGAAAGAGCTGGTGGATACCGATCGCTACGTGGAAGTGAACCGTGAGCGCGCGCTGAAAGATGGCTTTATGCACGCCGTGTTTGACCCATCGTTCAACGCCCTGGCCAGTGCGTTAGCGACCTCCCGCCACCTGAAAAGTGATGTGCTGGAATTCGCCCGCGACCGTCAGGTTGATCAGGCACTCAGTGAATCGCCGGCCAAGCTGGATCGCGATCGCCGTCTGGCGTTGATCAGCGACCCGGTGACGCTGTCGAGGATGCATTACCGCTTGTGGGCGCATGCTGACAAGTATCACGACTGGTTCGATTACTACAAGTCGTTGAAAATGAATCCGCAGGCGCTGAAGAACACCAAGCCTGAAACGGTGTAAACGCTAAAAAGCATAAAGGCCGGGAATTGTTTCCCGGCCTTTTTTATGCCCAACGCCGGTGGCGCTTTACGCAACGCTTACGGAAATTTTGCGTTTTTTGCCAGATAGCGTTCGCGCAGTTACTCTACAATGGCGCGTTTTTCTTCAGTTAAAGGTGTTTATGATTAAGCTTATTTACCGCGGCATTCTGACGGGAGCGATCGTGGTGCTGTTGACGGGCTGCGGCAGTATTATCAGCCGGACGTTTCCGGGACAGGGACACGGCAACCAGTATTATCCTGGGGTGCAGTGGGATGTGCGTGACACGCCATGGCGCTTTCTGACCATTATCGACCTGCCGCTGTCACTGGTGGTGGATACGCTGTTGCTGCCTGTCGACGCGCACCACGGTCCTTACGAATAAAAAGCCCGGCAGTTCAGCCGGGCCTACTTCAGCGCTTAGATCGGCACACAGGGCCGGAGCAGGGACTATTGGTAGCGTTCAGACTCGCTGTTGTCATCTTCCCACTCATCCGCTGCCGCTTTGCCTTCTTCAGTATCCGTAGGCGGCTCAAGCTGGAACTCACCTTCATCCCACTCGTGCAGCGTATTTTCAGGCAGCCATTCCTGACGGATTTCAATCTCATCGAAATCGTCATCAAAAATCGCCTGGGCAGCCTCGCCGCCACGCAGGGATAAGCATTCCCCTTCATCGCCTTCGTTAGCGAAGAACTCGGCCTGCCACATGATATCGCCATCCTGCATCACATATTTCTGCAGGTTGAACTGGCCCACTGAGGCGTCCTCTTCTTCCATTTCCGGGTTTGCAGCCAGAAACTCTTCACGTGCGGCATCAATGGCTTCTTCAAGCGTTGCGAACATGCTCATGTGGGTTTTTCTCCATAACAACTGATTCAGGTTTTAGAAAGGATAGTCGAAGATTGCTGAGGGGAAACATCTGAGGATAAAAAAAGATGAAAGGAATTTTGTGCAGGCGTTTCAGCAGGTTAATGAAAGGACTGGGCGGGATTGAGCACAAACTCGGCGCGATCCTGCCAGCAAATTCACTCATCCAGCATCGAACTGCGATCCACGCGGCGGCGCAGGGTGATCCACGAGTAGATGGCGTTAAACAGCACCACGCAGGCGGTCACCACGAACACGGCGCGGAATCCCCAGTGGGCCGACACGGCAGCGCCCATTAGTGGCCCGGTGACGTTGCCAATATCCCTGAAGGACTGGTTATAACTGAATATTCGTCCCGCCACCTGATTGCTGGCGTTATAAATCAGCAGCGTCTGCACCGCAGGAAGGAGCGCACCATCTGCGGCGCCGAGCAGGAACCGCAAAATACCCAACTGCAGCGGATTCTGCACCATCGACATCGGGATTAACAACAGCACCGACACCAGCAGCATCGCCACCAGGATACGTTCCGGTCCAATCCGGTCGCCCAATTTCCCCAGCCGTGGCGCGCTGATCAGCGCAGCAACGCCGGGCACTGAGGCGATCAGCCCGCTGACGAACGCCAGGTTCTGAAAATCTCCGGCCAGATCCCGCACGTACAGCGTCAGAATTGGCGCTATTGAGCCGGTCGCCACCTGAATAATCATCGTGGTAACAAACAGCGTCAGCACCAGCCTGGGGTTTTTCAGGGTGGTAAACACCTGATGGGCGTGCAGCATGTCCTTTTTTTGCACCGGCACAAACTCTTCGCGCACGGCAAACAGCGTCATGATAAAGCAGACGAAGAGAACCGAAGCGGTGATAAAGAACACCGGACGCAAACCAAAACTGTCCGCCAGTAATCCGCCGATCAGCGGGCCAATCAACGCGCCGCTGACGGCACCGGTGGAGAGCCAGCCGAGCGCCCAGCCGCTTTTGTTGCGGGGAACCTGCGTCGCTATCAGCGCATTGGCATTGGGCACAAATCCTCCCAACAAGCCCAGCACCGCACGCAGCGCCAGGAACTGCCAGATTGACGTCGCCAGGCCCATCAACACCATCACGACAGACATGCCCAACGCCGAGCGCAACAGCATGATCTTACGGCCCTTACGGTCAGCCAGACCACCCCAGAAAGGGGAGGCAATGGCTGAAAACAGAAAGGTGATGCTGAACACCAGTCCCGACCACATATTCAGTGAATGAGGATCGGTAACGCCCAGCAATTCGACATACAGCGGAAGGAACGGCATCACCAGGCTGAAGGCGATACCGGTAAGAAAGCAGCCGCACCAGGCGACAAACAGATTTTTTTGCCAGTTGATCGAGGAGAGCGGAACGTCAGCAGTAGCCATAGTTCAGTGTAAGACCTGTAGGGTAGATTTTATTATTAGCAGGCTAATTATGCGCGCAAAAAATCTGCATTAACAGGGGGTGCATAAGGAAAAGAAACAGCGTTGAAAAAGGGTTTCAGTTGGGTAGCAGGCGAGGAAAACCCTGCGACCCACCAGATTTAATAAAGGGAGGATTCACCGGCGGGACGGGTTTTAAAGCGGCGATGCAGCCACATATATTGCTCCGGTGCCATCAGCACGCCGCGTTCAATCACCTGATTCATCCTGGCCGCCGTGGCGGCTTCATCATCCAGCGGCATGTCTTTCTCTTCCGGCAGGATCACCATTTCATAGCCTTTGCCATGCGGCAAACGGCGTGGCACAAACGGAATTACCGCTGGATGACCGCTGCGGATAAGCACATAGCTGCCTTTGGTTGAAGCGGCCTTATCGACGCCAAAGAACGGCACAAACACGCTGCTCTTCGGGCCGTAATCGTGATCCGGCGCGTACCAGATGATGTCGCCGCTTTTTAGCGCGCGGATCATGCCTTTCAGGTCTTTACGATCCAGCATACTTTTATTGGAACGCATGCGGCCCCAGGTCTGTAACCAGTCCAGCAGCGCATTGTCATTGGGACGATACACGCCGATGCCGGGATTATGGATGCCGAAAATACGGGCGCCCAGCTCCAGCGTCAAGAAGTGCATACCAATCAGCAAAATGCCTTTGCCGTCTTCGTGTGCCTTATCGATGTGTTCAAGTCCGCTAACGTGGAACCACTTATTAATGCGCCAGTTCGGCCAGAACCAGGCCATGCCGGTTTCAATCAGTCCCATACCAACGGATTCAAAATTACGTACCACCATCGCTTCACGTTCTGCTTCCGGCATGGTTGGAAAGCACAGCTCCAGATTACGGTGAGCGATATTCACGCGCTTACGCAGGAAACGCATTGAAAGGCGTCCCAGGCCGCAGCCAATATAATAGAGGACCGGGTAAGGCAGCAGGACCAGCAGGTACAGAAAGCCAATACCCAACCAGGTATGCCAATAACGAGGATGCAACAACGCGCGCGTAAATTGAGGCAGTTGAGTCATGAGAGTCCAGATCGCATAAAAAGGGCAGTATTATGCTGCCCAAGAACTTTTAATTATGGCCTATTGTGCCATTTCTTAAGGACAGATTGAAATAACCCGCTGTGGTAACGTTGATTTGGGTCGCCAGCAGCATAAACAGGCTGTAGCGACCCCGATAAGGCTTACTGCTTAAACAGCCCTTTGACTTCATGAGGCTCGCAGCGCCAGTATTGCTCTGGTGCATGCACCTTCGCACCGAGTTTCGCCGCCGCGTGCCATGGCCAGCGAGGATCGTAGAGCATACCGCGCGCCAGCGCGACCATATCGGCCTGCTGTTCAACCAGCACCGCTTCGGCCTGTTCCGGCTCGGTGATCATACCCACCGCAATAACCGGGATCGTGACGGCTTTTTTGATCGCCGCGGCAAAAGGCACCTGATAATTCGGCCCGACTTTAATTTGCTGCGCCGGTGACAGGCCGCCGCTTGACACGTGGATGTACGCGCAGCCTTCGGCCTCCAGCGCCTGACTTAACGCAATGGATTGTTCCACATCCCAACCGCCTTCCACCCAGTCGGTAGCGGAGATACGTACCCCAACCGGTTTGTTTGCCGGGAAGACGCGGCGGACTTCGCGGAAAATTTCAAGCGTCAGGCGCATTCTGTTTTCCAGCGAGCCACCGTAGACATCATCACGCTGGTTCGACAGTGGCGACAGGAACTGATGCAACAGATAGCCATGTGCGGCGTGGACTTCAATCAAATCCAGGCCAAGCCGATCGGCGCGAATGGCACTGTCAACAAAGGACTGTTTGATCTCTTCGATGCGCGCTTTGGTCAACGCCACGGGCGTGCCGTCGGTCTGATTAAACGGTACGCCAGAAGGCGCAGAGGTTTGCCAGCCGCCTGCTTCAGGCTGCAGGAAACCGCCGCCACGCCATGGCACATCGGTAGAGGCTTTACGTCCGGCGTGGGCAAGCTGGATACCAATCGGCATGGAGGAGTGCTGACGCACGTCTTTTAACACCGAACCCAACGCCTGTTCAGTTTCATCATTCCACAACCCTAAGTCCTGCGGCGTGATGCGGCCCGCGGCTTCAATCGCGGCGGCTTCAATGATCAACAGGCCCGCACCAGAAAGCGCCAGATGGCCAAGATGGATGCGGTGCCAGGCGGTTGCGTTGCCGTGGTCGGCGGAATACTGGCACATTGGTGCGATGGCGATGCGGTTCTCGAGGGTTAGCTTACCGAGGGATATCGGACTGAAAAGCTGGCTCATGCAGGTTCTCCGGTGGGTTAACAATGTCAGTGACAAAGGCTAACTATAGGCAAATTTTATTATGGCGTTGAGCAGGCCATGCTTTTACCTGAAGCCGTCAAGACATCGGCATCGGACCTTTTCACCGCTTTTACCGGTTTCCGGTTTGATTTTTCTGCTATTCAGGTATGATAGCGCCCGCAAAATTTCTCTCTTGAACGCAGGAACGTACACCATGCCAGTGTTACATAACCTTGTTTCCAATGAAGAGCTGCGCGCGCGGATGTTGGCTGAAAGCGAACCGCGTACCACAGTCTCTTTCTATAAATATTTTACCCTCGACGATGCCAAAGCCTTCCGCGATGCGCTGTATGTTGCGCTGACTAAGCTGAAAGTTTTTGGGCGCGTTTACGTTGCCAGTGAAGGGATTAACGCCCAGATCAGCGTGCCTGCCAGCCAGTACGAGACGATGAAAGCGATGCTGTATGCTTTCCATCCGGCGCTGGATAATCTGCGCATGAATATCGCGCTGGATGACGACGGAAAATCGTTTTGGGTATTACGCCTGAAAGTGCGCGAGCGCATTGTCGCCGACGGCATTACCGATGATACCTTCGATGCCAGCGATATTGGCGGCTATTTGAAGGCCAACGAAGTTAACGCGATGCTCGACGATCCGGATGCGGTGTTTGTTGATATGCGTAACCACTACGAATACGAAGTGGGGCATTTTGACAACGCGATGGAAATCCCGGCCGATACCTTCCGCGATCAGCTGCCGATGGCGGTTGAGATGCTGAAAGACGATAAAGAGAAAAAAATCGTCATGTATTGCACCGGCGGGATCCGTTGTGAGAAAGCCAGTGCGTGGATGCGTCATAACGGCTTTGAAAACGTCTATCACGTTGAAGGCGGCATTATTGAATATGCCCGTCGTGCGCGTGAGCAGGGCTTGCCGGTACGCTTTAAGGGCAAGAACTTTGTCTTTGATGAGCGGATGGGTGAACGCATTTCTGACGATGTGATTGCTCACTGTCACCAGTGCGGTGCCGCCTGTGACACTCACGTCAATTGCAAAAACGATGGCTGCCATTTGCTGTTTATCCAGTGCGCCAGCTGTGCCGAGCAGTATAAAGAATGCTGTAGCCCAATCTGCATGGAAGAGTTGGCATTAACGCCTGAAGAGCAGCGCGCCCGCCGTGCTGGCCGTGAAAATGGCAATAAGGTGTTCAATAAGTCACGTGGCAAGCTCACGATGACGCTGAAAATCCCCTCAGCAGAGTAATACCCTCCGGCCGGGTGTCAGACATCCGGCCGGGTGGTTATACGTCAGTTACTGACGGATCCCTTCTACCGAGATCATCAGCTGCACGTCCTGTGAGGCTGGCCCCAGATCGGTTTTAATGTTGAAATCTTTCAACGCAATTTTGGTTTCGGCTTCAAAGCCCGCACGATAACCTCCCCACGGATCCTTGCCTTCACCCAGCTTTTTCGCTTCCAGCGTCACCGGTTTAGTCACCCCGTTCAGCGTCAGGTTGCCGGTAATATCCAGCTCGTCGCCATCCTTTTTCACACCCGTTGAGACAAAGGTCGCCTGAGCGAATTTCGCCACGTTAAGGAATTCCGCGCTGCGCAGATGCTTATCGCGTTCCGCATGGTTAGTGTCGACACTGTTGGTATTGATGGTCACATTGACCTTATCTTTCGACGGATCGGCTTCATCAAACGTGAAGCTGCCGTCAAAGTCTCTGAACGTGCCGTACAGCCAGCTATAGCCAAGGTGCTGAATGCGGAACTGCACAAAGGCATGTTGCCCCTGTTTATCAATTTTATAGTCAGCGGCTGAGGCGTTTGCCGCACTCGCCAGCAGTGCGGCAGTGGTCAGTGCTAACAGGCTTTTCTTCAACATAGTTCTGTTCCTTTCAGAGGTTAATCAACGCGGCTACCCAGCATCCGCTTCAATGTACTGTCGCGATCGACAAAATGGTGTTTCAGGGCGGCCAGACCATGCAGAGCGGAGAGGATCACCACGCTCCAGGCCAGCCACAGGTGAATATCGCCGGCCAGGTCGGCCTGCTCGCCAAAGCCTTCCAGCGTGGCCGGTACGGAGAGCACGCCAAAGACCTCAATCGGTTTGCCATCGGCGGTTGAAATCAAATAGCCGCTGATAAAAATGGCGAACAGGATGCCGTACAGCAGCAGATGCACCGCAACGGCGCTCACACGGGTCAGTGCGGAGTAACTGCTTAACGGCTTTGGCGGCGGGGAGATGAATCGCCAGATGACCCGCAACACCATGACGGCAAACAGGGTGATGCCAATGCTTTTGTGCAATTCCGGGGCAGGGTGATACCAGCTGTCGTAATAGCCGAGAGTGACCATCCACAGGCCGAGCGCAAACATGCCGTAGAGGGCAATGGCCACCAGCCAGTGCAGCATTACGCTGACGGTGCCAAAGCGGGTGGGGGTGTTTTTCCAGCGCATGCTTACATCCTGCAATCAATTTTTGCCAAGACTGGATAATCCGAAACATAAAATCAACAACTAATTACCCGTAGTAAACAAATAGTGATTATCATTCAAAAATATTGAATTTTAAATCGGATTATTATCATTAAATTTGGTTTTAAGAAGGTTGGTTTAGCGTTATGTGGCTTATTTATGTGGGATTGGTTGTGGGGCGAAGTGAAGTTTTTAATGTCTGTTTATTTGATGGTAAATTAAGTATTCGTCAGTGTTTTGTCACTTTTCGTCAATATTACGCCCTAAAATAGGTAATAATTTTTGATGTGTCTGCTTAAGGCGTAATGTAAATGAATAGAGAATGCCAGCATCCTGCCTGCGGACTCTGGCGCAGATGTCTGAGAATCGGCATTTCTCTGGAGGTCTGTATGGTTTTTGAGGATAAATTCAGCGATAACGGTCACAAACTTGAAAAAATCCGGTCTGTCGTATAGAGTCAGTTACCGTAAAGAGATGTTGTTTATGTGTAAATCATCGTCTTATCCCGCTGCTTTATAGCTTTCTTTCCCTTCATTACTTCCATCCCGGCAACGAAAGCTATGACGCTGCTCTCTACATTCAGTCACTCCGGAGACCGTATGAGCACTGCATCAGATTCAAATAACAAGCTTAAGAAGCTTTTCTCACGGCATAAGAAGCCGAAAGAGCTGACCGTAGACGACATCACCATTGTTGATGGCGACATGCTTAAACGCGCGGTGGGCGCCGCAGCCCTGGGTAATGCCATGGAATGGTTCGATTTCGGTGTCTACAGCTACCTGGCAGTCACCCTGGGGAAAGTCTTCTTCCCGGGCGGTGACGCTTCGGCGCAGCTGCTGGCAACCTTTGGTGCCTTTGCGGCAGCCTTCCTGGTTCGTCCGATTGGTGGACTGGTGTTTGGCCCGCTGGGTGACAAAATCGGCCGTCAGAAAGTGCTGGCGATCACCATGATCATGATGTCTATCGGTACCTTTTGTATCGGCATCATTCCGTCCTATGCCTCGATAGGCATTCTCGCGCCAATCCTGCTGCTGGCCGCTCGTCTGCTGCAGGGCTTCTCAACCGGTGGCGAATACGGCGGTGCGGCGACCTTTATTGCCGAATACTCCACCGATAACCGTCGCGGGTTTATGGGCAGTTTTCTCGAATTTGGTACCCTGGGCGGCTATCTGCTGGGCGCCGGACTGGTCACCATCCTGACCGTTGCTATGCCGCAACAGACCTTGCTGGACTGGGGCTGGCGTATCCCGTTCTTTATCGCCGCGCCGTTAGGCCTGTTTGGTCTGTATATCCGCCTGAAGCTGGAAGAAACGCCGGCGTTCCAGAAGCATATGGAGAAGCAGGAAGCCCTTGAGCAGAGCAAACCCCGTCTGACCCTGTGGCAGATGCTGAGCAAGTATCGTAAGCAGATGCTGAAATGTATCGGCCTGGTGCTGCTGTTCAACGTGTCGAACTACATGCTGACCTCCTATATGCCAAGCTACCTGACCGGTATCCTCGGCCTGAGCGAAATCAGCAGCCTGTTGCTGATCCTGGTGGTGATGTTTGTGATGATGCCGCTGACGCTGTTCTGGGGACACTGGAATGACCGTCTGGGCCGTCGTCCGGTGATCTGGGCTGGCGCAATCGGGCTGATTGTGATGGCGATCCCCTGCATGATGATGATTGGCACCGGCAATCTTTACCTGGTGTTCCTCGGTCTGATTATCCTTGGGGTGATCCATACCTGTTTCAGCGGCTCGATGCCGGCGACCTTACCGGCGCTGTTCGCTACCGATATCCGCTACAGCGCGCTGGCCATCGGCTTCAACCTGTCCGTTTCACTGTTTGGCGGCACCACACCGCTGATCACCACCTGGCTGGTGGAGAAAACGCATAATCTGATGATGCCGGCCTACTATCTGATGGGTGCTGGTGTGATTGGGGTGCTGACGGTGTTTACGCTGCGTGAAACCGCCCGTAAACCGCTGTCAGGATCTGCGCCTGCGGTGGCCACCGAAGCCGAGGCACACTCGCTGGTGAAGAAGCTACGTCTTCGTCAGCAGAAGAAAGAGGCTGACGCGACGCGTTAAGCGATAAGCCAGACAATAAAAAACCGGGCCTGACCCGGTTTTTTTATTGCCTGAAAAAATTATTTAAAGCGCGAAAGCGAGAAGGGCGATAAATCAAATTCGGTATTTTTCCCTTGCGCAAACCCAGCGGCAATCTCACCTAATACGCTGGCAAATTTAAATCCGTGGCCGCTTAACCCGCTAATAATAAGCCGATCGGGCGAGCCGGGAAGCGTGTCGATAATAAAGTCTTCATCCACCGTATTATCATAGGTACAGGCTTCGCCGCGCAGACAAACGCCAACACCCGGCAGGAAATGGCGAATGAAAGAAAACAGTTCGCTGCCATCTTCTTTTACCGATCCAAAGGGTTTACGTTCTTCAGGTGCGCTAATCAGCTGCCCGCCGTCATGACGGCCAATTTTAAGTGCGTTATTATCCGCCGGGAAACCGTAAAAATGACTGCCGTCCGGCATTTCGCAGGTAAAAGCCGGGAATTTATTATTTTCACTGTAGCGGCCATCGGCCTGATGCCAGGCGAACACCTTTCTTACTGGCGCGATGGGCAACTCGGGTAGCAAGGTTTTTACCCAGGTGCCGGCGCTCAGCAGAAGCTTACGGCCACTGTAGGTGCCATCTGCCGTATGCACATGCTGCAATCCATCACGCTCTTCCAGCGCGTCGACGCCGCAGTTGAACAGCTGGGCACAACCCGCTTCGCGCGCCAGGCGGATCAGCTGGCGGACCGCCACTTCAGATTTCAGGTAACCGGACTGCGGTTCAAAAATGCCGGTATAGCCATCGGGAACCGTTATCTGCGGCCAGCGAGCCATCACCTGCTCACCGCTCAGGGTTTCAACGTTCAGGGAGAAGGCTTGCGCGCTCTGGCTGACGTTACGAATAAATTCAGAGGTTTCCGGGGCCAGATTGATGATACCGCTGCGGTGCATAATGCGTTCACCACAGGCGGTTTCCAGCTCATCCCACAGCTGTTGCGCGCGTAAAACCATTGGGACGTAGCGGGCACCCTCACCATAAGCATGGCGGATCAGGCGAGACTCACCGTGGTGGCTACCCTCGCTGTGCGGCGGATGCGCGCGGTCAATCATCAGCACTTTCAGGCCGGCCTGCGTTGCATACCAGCCGGCGGCGGCACCTACCGATCCACTTCCCACCACAATTAAATCGTAAACCATCTGCACCGGTTCCTTTGTTGATCAGGCAATCCGTGCAGGATAGCAAAATGTAGCAGGAATGAAAAAGGCACCCTTAGGGTGCCTTAGAGAGTAAACCAACAGGATTTAATGCTTTTTATAATCGCGATCTACGTAGTCTGTTGCTTCAATCTTCGCTATGCCAGCTTCGAGAATGGAGATAAATTGCCTGGCAACATCAGTGGTTAACCAGTAAGTCTGACCTACTTCCGCGTCTTCATTCTGCTGCTCGTTTGACGTTAGTGAATGAAGACGGATCATCATGGCATCGTAAGAATCTACAGTACTGATATCCCACCCAATGAGGGGATGTGTCTGGATTACGTCTTTGTTTCTGTCCATTATAACCCCCTTATTACTCGTGTTAATGATGACAACGAAGTGATTTATCGAGGTTCAATGCGGCTTTTTTTCATAGAGCAAAGTAATTATAACAGGGATTTTAATTCTCGCAGGCGGAAAATTTATGGCGAAAGGAGAAGAGAGTTTGATTAAAGATTTTATATAAGCGGGTGCAATGAACAAATAATGCGCAAAAAAGATAAAAAAGCCGGATGGCGAAACCCGGCAAACAACGGCAAAAAAGGAGAGAAAAGCGCTAGTCGGTAATAAACCAGTCGTCGGCACTTTCCCAGGTTTCCTGCAGAATTTCAGTGATGCGATCTTTGGCCTCTTTGCCACCGCCCATCACCGTCAGATTATTTCCTCCCGCATAGCGAACCGAAACGCTGTTGCTGGATTCAGGGAACTGTTTGTCGATACGTTTAACCAACTCAGAAGAGAGCGCATCAATTGCGCCAGCAGGAAGAGAAGTGGTTTTTGCTACAGTGACTTCAATACGCATAAAAGCCTCCGAATAAGATACTGTAAATATATACAGTAATCTCACGGGAGGCAATCATTTAATGCAGGGCGTTCGATTGGATTACAGCTCGACGGTCCAGTTCAGGGTTTCACCGGCAAGGAAAGGCACCAGCGTGTGCTCGCCAAGGGCAATACTGTCAGCGACTTTCCACGGCTTGCGAACCAGCGTAATGGTGCCTTCGTTCAGCGGCAGGCCATAGAAACGTGGGCCGTTTTCAGAGCAGAAGGCTTCGAAATGTTGCAGCGCATTCATCTCTTCAAACACCGTGGCATAAGCCGGCAGAGAAGACGGGGCGTTGAACACACCGGCACAGCCACAGCTGGCTTCTTTCAGATGCCGCAGGTGTGGCGCGGTGTCGGTTCCCAGGAAGAAGCGATCGTTTCCGGTTGCCACCACCTTACGTAACGCTTCCTGATGCACATTCCTTTTGAGGATCGGCAGGCAATACAGATGCGGGCGAACGCCGCCAACCAGCATATGGTTACGGTTAAACATCAGATGCTGTGGGGTAATGGTCGCGGCGAGGAAACGATTGCCTTCCTCGACATAGGCAGCCGCTTCTTTGGTGGTGATATGCTCAAACACCACTTTCAGCTCCGGGTACTGCTTACGCAGCGGCTCCATCACCGTTTCAATAAAGCGCGCTTCACGATCGAAGATATCGATCGTGGCGGCGGTCACTTCACCGTGGATCAACAACGGCATACCGATCTTTTGCATACGCTCCAGCACGGTGGCGATGCTGGCGATATTGGTCACGCCGTGGCTGGAGTTCGTGGTCGCATGTGCCGGATACAGCTTGGCGGCGGTAAACACGCCTTCGGTGAAGCCTTTTTCCACTTCATCCGCATCCAGTGAATCGGTCAGATAGCAGGTCATCAGTGGGGTGAAGTGATGCCCGTCAGGGATGGCATCCAGAATACGATTGCGGTAAGCAATGGCGGCAGCAACGCTGGTGACCGGTGGCACCAGGTTCGGCATCACAATCGCCCGGCCATTGACCTCGCTGGTAAAGGGCAGCACGGTTTTCAGCATCTCATCGTCACGCAGATGAATATGCCAGTCGTCAGGACGGCGAATGATAAGTTGCTGAGGTTGTGCGGTCATTTTGCTGCTCCGGCAGAAGTGAAATCGGGTTGGCGATTTAGCCGGGTACTAAGCATAGGGATAAAGGCAGGCGAATGCACCTGCTTTGTGTGCAGCGGGAGGAAATTAGCGTTTCAGCCTGCGCTGAGCCGACAAAGGGCACAGCGCGTGCTGAAACGGCAGGATTACTGGCTAACGAAAGGGATAATCAGCTCGCCTGGCTTCACTTCCAGCCCTTTGGCGAAGCGTTTGGCCAGCGACTCGGCCTTGCTGCGATCGGTGCTCAGCACATAAGCCGGTTTCTGATTAAAGTAATCTTTCAGCGATTGGTTCAGGTAAGGCGTCAGGGTTTTCAGAATGCCCTGCATCTTTTCAGGCTGGACCTGAACGTCGACCAGTTCCATATCCTTCAGGAAGATGGCGCCTTGCTCTTTATCAAAGAATGGCTGCGCTTTCATCGTCAAGGTCATGTTCGCCTGCTGTGGGCCGAACAGCGAACTGATGTTGACCTTCGCGTTGCCTGAAAGAGTCACCTTATTCGGCTCTGCGCGGCCAATCTGGCTGCTGAGATCGGTCAGCACAATGTGGGCATCGACCAGACCGGCCACGCCAATCTGCTTCTCGTAGTTATTGTGTTTTGCCAGCGCCTGGTTCACTTCCTGTTCACTGATGCTGTACTGCGTCAGTTGATTACAGCCGGTCAGTAAACCCACCAGCAGCAGGGCGCATAGCCCGAAAAATGCTTTGTTCATGGTTATCCTCTGTCTACAAATCGTCAGCAACCCTTCTGACGTGAGGCAATAGAGTGCCCGACAATGGCAATGGAGTCACCAGGACAAAGGGTAAACGGAAAGGAAAAAAAGTGTGAGGAAATGCAGCAGGGCCACGAATGTGGCCCTTGGAAAATCAGGACGCGATCGAGGACAACAGCGTGACCTGCGTCTGTTTGGCCATATTGTCACGGTAGTCCGCCACGCGGCTTGGGTACTCCACGCCTGCGATCAGCGACAGCGAACGCAGCACCGGGAACAGATGAATATCATCCATCGACAGCTCACCGTTGACCGCATTGGCTTTCACAATCAGCTTATCCAGCTTACGTAAGTCGTCGTTCACGTTCTTGATGTAGCCTTCGGCATGCAGCTTGAGCTCGGCGAAACTGCCCAGATTCGCTTCTTTCTTCTCTTTGAAATAGCGGCGGGCTTCCGGCGTAGCGAATTCAGCAAACGGTGCCTCAGCAATGCGTGGCAGCAACAGCTTATTCAGATAGCTGTTGATGTGGCGCAGCCAGTCAGAAATCGCCGGATTGGTTTTACCGGTCACCAGCGGCTCGCGATCCTTATTATCAATGTAATGCACGATATCCAGGCTTTCCGGCATGCAGCTGCCATCTTCTTTCATCAGGATAGGCGCCATCTTTTGCCCAATCAGCTTCTTCGGCAAGGCTTCATCGTCGCTCAGCATCACCACCAGTTCGACTGGCAGATTTTTCAGGCCGAAAATCATGCGGGCTTTTACACAGAACGGGCAGTGATCGTAGATATAAAGTTTCAAGAACGCCTCCTTACAGCGGTGACGGCGGGCGGGCCGCCATCAATCATTTGAATGCATTAGGGAAGTATGGAAGAGATCCCAGCACAGGGCAAACTGCGACCGGACATTACTTGTGCAAAAGAGATTTTCGGAAATTTTATGCGCATTATTTTACCGGTCACTGCCCTGGCGGTTATAGTGGTTTGTAAGCGCAGAAAATGTCGGCCATCTGGCCCAGGCTATGCAGTTCTGCTGTGCGGGTTGACCCGCTTAAATCCTTTATCGGCCGGATCAGGAGAGAAGATGTTTGGCTATCGTTCCGCTGCCCCGAAAGTCCGCCTGACTACAGACAGGCTGGTGGTTCGTCTTGTTCATGAACGCGATGCCTGGCGTCTGGCGGATTACTATGCTGAAAACCGGGCTTTCCTGAAACCCTGGGAACCGATCCGTGATGAAAGCCACTGTTATCCGTCTGGCTGGCAGGCGCGTCTGGGCCTGATTGCCGAAATGCATAAACAGGGCAATGCGTTCTATTTTGTGGTGATGGATCCTGAAGAGAATGAAGTGCGTGGCGTGGCAAATTTCAGCAACGTGGTGCGCGGCTCATTTCATGCCTGTTATCTGGGCTATTCGCTGGGCGAGAAATGGCAAGGGCAGGGGATGATGTTTGAAGCCCTGCAGTCTGCGATCCGCTATATGCAGCGCCAGCAGCGCATGCACCGCATTATGGCCAACTATATGCCGCATAACCAACGCAGCGGCGATTTGCTGGCCCGGCTGGGTTTTGAAAAAGAAGGCTATGCCAAAGCGTATTTACTGATTGATGGACGCTGGCAGGATCACGTGCTGACTGCGCTGACCGCCAAAGAATGGACACCTGAACGTCGCGGATAACTTAATGAAAATTCACCTTTCGGCCGTAGAGGCCCGCATTATTGGCTGCCTGCTGGAAAAGCAGGTCACCACGCCCGATCAATATCCGATGTCACTGAATGGCGTAGTGACGGCCTGTAATCAAAAATCCAACCGTGAGCCGGTGCTGTCGCTGAGTGAAGTTAGCGTGCAGGACACGCTGGATATGCTGGTGAAAAAGCATCTGGCCACCCCGCAAAGCGGTTCTGGTCAGCGGGTAGTGAAATACGAACACCGTTTTTGTAATTCCGAGTTTGGTCAGCTGAAATTTACGGCGGGTGAACTGGCGCTGATCGCCACCTTATTGCTGCGCGGCGCGCAAACGCCTGGCGAGTTGCGCATCCGCAGCACGCGCCTGCATGAGTTTGCCGATATGGCCGAAGTGGAACAGGCGCTGCAGGCGCTGGCTTCGCGTGAAGACGGCCCGTTTGTGGTCAGATTAGCGCGTGAGCCCGGCAAGCGTGAAAGCCGCTTTATGCATCTGTTCAGTGGCGAAGTCGATGAGGCCGCCTTAGCGTCAAACGACGTCTCACAGGAAAATGACGACCTGCGTGAACGTGTCGCCGAGCTGGAAAGAGAAATGGCTGAGATTAAGCAGGTTCTGGCACGACTAACCGGGGAAGACTGAGATGACGGCATTGAAAGTGGGCATTATTGGTCTCGGTGGCATCGCGCAAAAGGCGTGGTTGCCGGTGGTCACGCAAACCGCCGGCTGGGAGATTGCCGGCGCGTTCTCACCCAATCAGCAAAAAGCACGGGTGATTTGCGACAGCTATCGCATTCCTCTGATGGGCAGCGTGGCTGAGGTGGCGGCAGCCAGCGATGCGGTCTTTGTGCATACCTCAACCGCCAGCCACTTCAGCATTGTTAAAGAACTGCTGATGGCGGATGTGGATGTCTGCGTCGATAAACCGCTGGCAGCGAAACTCAGCGAGGCGGAACAGTTGGTCGAACTGGCTCACCGACGGGGACGCAAGCTGATGGTGGCCTTTAACCGTCGCTTTGCGCCGCGTTATCTGCAGCTGAAGGATCATCTTGGCAGCCTGGCGTCGCTGCGCATGGATAAGCACCGCAGTGACAGCGTGGGGCCACACGATCTGTTTTTCACGCTGCTGGACGACTACCTGCATGTGGTCGACACCGCATTGTGGCTGAGCGGCGGCAGAGGGAAACTGCAGAGCGGCAGCCTGCAGACCACCGATGCCGGCGAAATGCTGTATGCCGAACACCATTTTTCCCAGGATGACATTCACATCACCACCAGCATGCATCGCCGTGCCGGCAGCCAGCGTGAATCGGTGCGTGCCGTGACCGATGGCAGCCTGTTGCTGGTCGATGAGATGCGCGATTTCCATCAGGAAACGGCCGGTAAGCTGGTGATCGATCCGATACCCGGCTGGCAAACCACCCTTGAGCAGCGAGGCTTTGCCGGCGCGGCGCAGCACTTTATCGCCTGCGCACAAAATCAGACAATGCCGCAAACCTCCGGAGAGCAGGCGCTGATGGCGCAGCGGGTGGTGGAAAAGCTCTGGCGAGAGATTGACCGGGAATAATCCGCTGTAACAAAGCAGTGTGGTGATTTGCCGCAACATCAGTAAACTGTGCCCGAGATATTTCAAGCCAAAAAACCGGAAGAACATGAACCTGTTGAAATCGTTGGCAGCGGTCAGCTCCATGACCCTGTTTTCGCGCGTGCTGGGATTTGCCCGCGATGCCATTGTGGCAAGAGTTTTTGGGGCGGGAATGGCGACGGACGCCTTCTTTGTGGCGTTCAAACTGCCTAACCTGCTGCGGCGTATTTTTGCTGAAGGCGCGTTCTCCCAGGCCTTCGTGCCGATCCTCGCCGAATACAAAAGCAAGCAGGGCGAAGAAGCGACCAAAGTTTTCGTGGCCTACGTTTCCGGGTTACTGACGCTGGCGCTGGCGATTATCACCATCGCCGGGATGCTGGCGGCTCCCTGGGTGATTCTGGTGACCGCGCCAGGCTTTGCCGATACGGCGGATAAATTTGCCTTAACTTCCGCGCTGCTGCGCGTGACTTTCCCCTATATCTTCCTGATTTCTCTTGCCTCGCTGGCCGGGGCCATTCTGAATACCTGGAACCGCTTCTCCGTTCCGGCGTTCGCACCCACCTTGCTCAACGTCAGCATGATCGGTTTTGCCCTGTTTGCCGCACCGCATTTCCATCCGCCGGTGATGGCGTTGGCGTGGGCGGTCGTTGCGGGCGGCGTGCTGCAGTTAGGCTATCAGCTGCCGCACCTGAAGAAGATTGGCATGCTGGTGCTGCCGCGTCTGAACCTGAAAGATGCTGGCGTCTGGCGAGTGATGCGCCAGATGGGCCCGGCGATCCTCGGGGTGTCAGTCAGCCAGATCTCGCTGATTATCAACACCATTTTTGCCTCTTTCCTGGTGTCGGGTTCCGTCTCCTGGATGTACTACGCAGACCGTCTGATGGAGTTCCCGTCCGGCGTGCTGGGCGTGGCGCTGGGCACCATTCTGCTGCCTTCGCTGGCAAAAAGTTTCTCCAGCGGCAATCACGATGAATATTCGCGCCTGATGGACTGGGGATTACGGCTCTGTTTTGTGCTGGCGTTACCCTGTGCGGTGGCGCTGGGTATCTTGGCGAAACCGTTAACCGTTGCCTTATTCCAGTACGGCAAATTCAGCGCGTTCGATGCCTCCATGACCCAGCGCGCGCTGGTGGCGTATTCGGTCGGTCTGATGGGCATTATTGTGGTGAAGGTGTTGGCACCGGGCTTCTATTCGCGTCAGAACATCAAAACGCCGGTCAGGATTGCCATCGCCACCTTAATTATGACGCAGCTGATGAACCTGGCGTTTATTGGCCCGCTGAAACATGCCGGTCTGTCGCTGTCGATTGGTCTCGGTGCCTGCCTGAATGCGGCGTTGCTTTACTGGCAGTTGCGTAAGCAGAAGATCTTCCATCCTCAGCCTGGCTGGAGCGGTTTCCTGCTGCGTTTGTTTATCGGTGTGGCGGTAATGGCGGCGGCACTGCTGGGCATGTTGCATGTGATGCCTGACTGGGCGACGGGTAATATGCTGTCGCGGCTGTTACGTCTGGCCGGCGTCTGTGCCGTTGGCGGCGCGGTGTTCTTTGCGGTGCTGGCAATACTCGGCTTCCGCGTTAAGGACTTTGCCCGTCAAACTCAGGTCTGATAAAACGCAAAACCCCGCTCAGGCGGGGTTTATTTTTTACTCGATAGTCATCTTGACGTGTTTGCCTGTATTGGCAACCATCGTCACTAAAGAGTCCAACGTAAATTTTTCTGTCTTCTGATTAACCACATCTGATACACGAGGCCGTGATATATGGAGCAATTTTGCTGCTTCACTCTGTTTATGCCCCTTATCTTCCATCCAATCTGAGATCACGCTCATTAATTGCCTTTTCATGGCCTTGGTTTGAGCAATATCGTCTTTGGATTTGGCCAGTAGCATTTCTGCTTCAGAAGGTTCAAAACCCAGTTCCGCAAAAATATTACCGCCAGCTTTAGTGATGTGGCGTGACGTGGTATCAATTTTATCAGTCATAATTCTCTCCGCTCAGCAACTACGGCCCTATAGCGTGCTTTAATTATTGCTACGTCAGATGGACTCGTCTTCTGCGTTTTTTTTTAAAAACTGTGTAGCACGTAGACTGCCTCTGCAAATTTTGCAACATAAACAACGCGATACTGATTTACATTATCCTCAAGCCGTATTTCAATAACACCGGCACCCCAGTCGTTTATTCTTTTGAAATCACGAGGGTCTTCACCATGTTGTACTCTTCCCAGTTCAAAACCGGCGATCCTTTTGGCATCATCGGGAAACGCTAAGAGGTCGTTGTACGATGAACCTCGCCAGTCAATTGCTTTTTCACCCATCCTTGAGCGTCCCTTTACACCGTGTTTATGTATAAAATTTTATACGCCCACATTACAAAGAGCAAGTTCCTTTGCTGGCGCAGTTCGTTTCATCTGGCCTGACTGATTGGATTGTGGTGAAAGTGTTACGGGCTGGCGTTTAGGCGCGGGAAGGGGGGAACTGCTTTCTGGCGGCTACATGGGTACGAGGAATAAACATTCGTCAAACGCAATCAAGCCGGGTATTCCTGGCCTTAAGGTAGGCCTGGCAATAGTGCTCTATAAAAATACCCGGCCATAAAGTGCAAATGTCAGATCGCTGATGCAGGCCGTTGACTGGCTGGGTTTTCCTGACTTTTGAAAACCCAGCCTACACTTTACGGCTGATAAAACTGCTGGTGGTCGCCTGGCCATCCGGGCCGTAAAACTTCTGAGTCTGGTGCGGCTTTAACACTTCCAGCGCCTGCTCGGTAAAGACAATCTGGTGATTCAGCAGCAATCCATTATGCAGATTGGTATCGCGCAGCTTCACGGTCTGCTCCTGAATGTCTGCCCAACGGCGGCCCATATCAGGATTGAGGCTGTAAGGGGCATGCAGCCCAGCCTCTTTTTCCGCATCACGGCGCATTTGCTCAATAAAATTAAGCGTCGCCAGCAGGGAGTTTTTGTCTTCGGTAATGCGTTGCAATAAGCTGCTGTTGATCTGACCGCCCGAGAGCTGTTGTTGCTCGGCTGTCATTACGTCGGCCAGACTTTTCAACACTTCCAGCATTTTATCAAGCGCGGTCAGCAGCTTCTGCATTTACTTAGTTACCTTCTAAAGAATCTTTTGCCTGCTGAATCAGGGCATCGGCAATTTTGCCGGTATCCATCTTCAATTCGCCATTGCGAATAGCTGTTTTTAACTCTTCAACACGGGCGGTGTTGATGTCTTGTGAACTGGCCTTGGTCAGCTGAGACTGTGCGCCGCTCAGAACAACCTGAGTGCCGGCTTCAGTGGTTTTGCTGCTTTCTGCCGGACGCGCTTTGGGTGCCGCTGTTTCGCTGGTATCGCGAGGTTGCACGGTTGCTGCCGGTTTCAGAGGTTGAGTTCTGTCAATGCTCATTATTTGACTCCTGTATAATCAGGCGGTGTATCGACCTGATAGCTAAGTGTACTATGTCTGTTATTAACACTATCGGCAGAACTGAACCCTTCTTTAGTGCTTTATAGCGTTATAAGAATAATCCCATCCGCCCCGACTTTTCCACTGACTATCTGACCTGAACTCATCCTCACCCGAACCAGCTGCGCGGTGGTGGCGTTGTTCATTGCGCGCCCCTCACTGCTGATACTAAAACCGCCGCCGTTGGCCGTCACCGTCACGTTCTGACCGGCTTTAACCCGCCATGGCTGCCGGACCATCATCAGCGTCAGCGGCTGGCCAGGAATGATATCCCGCAGCGCCACGGCGTCGGTCACTTCCTCTGCCGACATCACCGTTCTGGCGGGCAGGGTATCTAATCTGCCGCGCTGAATTTTCACATCGTCGGCGGTCAGGGTGCCACCGCGGATCACCTGGCGGGCCGCGACCAGATAGTCGCCGGTCACCTGCACCTGAACCTGAATATAACGACGGTTCTGATCGCAGTTGGCGGCCACGCTCATATTGCCCCACATCCGGCTGTTGCCTGGCAGGGAGAATTGCGGCTCGGCACAGTCCGGCCACTGCGACTGCGGCGTTTTAACCACCACGGAGAGAGTATCGGCATTCTGGCCGGTTTCCCCATAGCGGGATTTAAAAAATTGATTGAGCTGAGCCGTTAAGTCGCCCGCACTGGCCGACAGGGTCACCAGTCCCAGCAAACTCACCCACAAGGCTGTCATTCCCCGCATTCTCGCTTCTCCCATAAATCAAACTGGCACTGATTCTACTCCTGGCCCGTTCAGGTCAAGGCGCAAAATAGCAACATAATTTAGCGCTATTCAGACGATGACTATTGCGTGCCTTGTTTATTCTGTCAGCTCTGAATTTTCATTTTGCGGAGGAAGCATGCTCGACAAACTGGACGCGGCACTACGGTTTAACACCGAAGCTTTAAACCTGCGTGCCCAGCGGCAGGAGATCCTGGCATCCAACATCGCCAATGCTGATACGCCAGGCTATCAGGCTCGCGATATCGATTTCGCCAGTCAGATGAATAAGGTGATGGAGCAGGGGCGTGCGGAAGGATCGGGACTGTCGCTGGCGGTGACGTCAGCACGCCATATTCCCGCGGAAACGCTGCAGCCCGCCTCTATCGATCTGATGTACCGGGTTCCGGACCAGCCTGCGATGGATGGCAACACGGTTGATATGGATCGCGAACGTACTCAGTTCGCGGACAACAGCCTGAAATACCAAACCGACCTGACCGTGATCAGCGGTCAGATCAAAAGCATGATGGCCGTGCTACAGGGGCAATAATTTATGGCTTTACTGAATATTTTTGATATCGCCGGGTCCGCCATGAACGCCCAGTCACAACGTCTGAACGTCAGCGCCAGTAACCTGGCCAACGCCGACAGTGTGACCGGGCCGGATGGTCAGCCTTATGTCGCCAAGCAGGTCGTTTTCCAGACGGATGCGGTTCCAGGCTCACCGACCGGTGGGGTACGCGTGGCTCAGGTTGTTGACGATCCGTCGCCAGCCAAGCTGGTGTACGAACCGGGCAACCCAATGGCGGATGCCAAGGGCTACGTGAAAATGCCTAACGTCGATGTAGTCGGGGAAACGGTCAACACCATGTCCGCGTCACGCAGCTATCAGGCCAACGTGGAAGTGTTGAATACCGTCAAACAAATGATGATGAAAACCCTGACGATGGGTCAATAAGGAGCAGGCTGATGGGCATTGCAGTTGGCGTCAATGAGAAACTTGATAATTCCTCCATCACTACCGCCGCGTCGACTACCGACACGTCGGCAGCGGACCTGCAAAGTAACTTCCTGACGCTGTTGGTCACCCAGTTACAGAACCAGGATCCCACCAATCCGATGGATAACAGTCAGCTGACCACCCAGCTGGCGCAGATCAATACCCTGAGCGGCATTGAAAAACTGAACACCACGCTGGGATCGATTTCCGGCCAGATCAACAGCGGACAGTCTTTGCAGGCGACCACGCTGATTGGTCACGGTGTGATGGTCGATGGTACTCAGGTGCTGGTCGGCAGCGGGCAGACCACGCCGTTTGGCGTGAGCCTGGAGCAGGCGTCTACTGCGACCACCGCAACCATTACTGATTCATCCGGCAAGGTGGTGCAAACCATCAATCTGGGCGGCCTGAGCGCCGGCGTGCATACCTTCTCATGGGATGGCAGCACCGCCGATGGCACCACCGCGGCAGACGGTAAATACAGCGTTTCACTGAGCGCCAGCAACGCATCCGGGCAACTGGTTACGCAGCCGCTGAACTATGCGCTGGTTAATGGGGTGACTAACGACACAAGCGGTGCCGTTTTAGACCTCGGCACGATGGGTACCACTACCGTCGCGAATGTTCGTCAGATTATTTAACAACTTAACCCTCTTTCAGGAGTGAACACATGGCATTTTCACAGGCAGTCAGTGGCTTAAACGCCGCGTCCAGTAACCTTGATGTAATCGGCAACAACATCGCCAACTCCGCAACGGTCGGCTTTAAATCCGCTACCGTTTCTTTTGCCGACATGTTTGCTGACTCTAAAGTGGGCCTGGGCGTTAAGGTGGCTGCGGTAACTCAGGACTTTAACGACGGTACCACCACTTCGACCAGCCGTGGCCTCGACGTGGCGATCAGCCAGTCTGGCTTCTTCCGTATGACCGATACCAGCGGCGCGGTGTACTACAGCCGTAACGGCCAGTTCACCCTGGACGCTAACCGCAATATCGTTAACGCCGACGGCCTGCAGTTGACTGGCTACCCGGCAACCGGTACGCCGCCAACCGTGCAGACCGGTGCTAACCCGGTGGCGCTGAACGTGCCAACCACCGCGATGTCAGCAAAAGCCACTTCCGCTGCGGCGCTGGTTGCTAACCTGAACTCCACTGACAGCACGCCAACCAAAGACTGGGCAACCACCAATACCGACCTGTCCAGTATTGACGTTGATACCTATAACAGCAAAGCGACGATGACCACCTATGACTCGCTGGGTAACGAACACAACATCAACCTGTACTACGTTAAAACCGGTGATAACAGCTGGAAAATGTATCCGGTTGATGGCACCACGGGCCAGAGCGCAGCAGGAGCCGGTGCCAACGCCGATGGTAGCTACAATGTGACCTTCAACTCGAGCGGCCAGATGACCAGCCCGACCGCCACAGTACAGCTCGCCACCGCGACGCTGAATGGTTCGGCAGCAGGCACCTTCAACCTGAACCTGGCCGGCAGCCAGCAGCAGAACACCGGCACCAGCACCTTCGGTAACCCAACGCAGGATGGCTACAAGCCAGGTGACCTGACCAGCTACCAGATCAACAACGACGGCACCGTCGTCGGCACCTACTCGAATGAGCAGACGCAGACGCTGGGTCAGATCGCTCTGGCTAACTTCGCTAACCCGGAAGGCCTGAAGTCTGAAGGTAACAACGTCTGGTCTGCCACTAACTCTTCTGGCCAGGCGCTGGTGGGGCTTGCCGGTACCGGTAACCTCGGCACCCTGACCGCAGGCGCGCTGGAGTCTTCCAACGTCGATCTGAGTAAAGAGCTGGTGAACATGATCGTGGCACAGCGTAACTATCAGTCTAACGCCCAGACCATCAAAACTCAGGACCAGATCCTCAACACCCTGGTCAACTTGCGTTAATCCGGCTAACAGGATCGTCTTATGGATCACGCGATATATACCGCAATGGGGGCTGCCAGTCAGACCCTCGAGCAGCAGGCAGTGACGGCGAGCAACCTCGCCAACGCCTCCACACCGGGCTTTCGTGCGCAGCTGAACGCGCTGCGCGCCGTGCCGGTGGAAGGTCTGTCGCTGCCAACCCGTACGCTGGTGACGGCTTCTACCCCTGGGGCAGACACCTCCCAGGGAACTCTCGACTACACCGAGCGTCCACTGGACGTGGCCGTCCGTGAAGACGGTTGGCTGTCAGTCCGCGCCCCGGATGGGACGGAAGCCTATACCCGCAACGGTAATATGGAACTGAACCCGGCCGGTCAGCTGACCATTCAGGGCAACCTGGTGATGGGCGATGGTGGACCGATTGCCGTGCCGCAGGGTTCGGAAGTGACCATTGCTGCTGACGGCTCTATTACCGCGCTGAACCCGGGCGATCCACCGAATGCCACCGTCCAGTTGGGCCGTCTGAAACTGGTGAAGGCTGTCGGTTCAGAAGTGACGCGCGGCGATGACGGTTTATTCCGTCTCACCGCGACCGCTCAGGCACAGCGTGGTGCCGTCCTGCAAACCGATCCCACCATTCAGGTGATGCCCGGTGTGCTGGAAGGCAGCAACGTCAAACCGGTTGAAACCATGGTCGATATGATCGCCAACGCACGCCGCTTCGAGATGCAAATGAAAGTGATCTCAAGCGTCGATGAGAATGAACAACGCGCTAACCAGCTGCTGTCAATGAGCTAAGCGCAGAGGAAATCACTATGATCCGTTCCCTATGGATTGCCAAAACCGGTCTTGACGCTCAGCAAACCAACATGGACGTCATCTCGAACAACCTGGCAAACGTAAGCACCAACGGCTTTAAACGCCAGCGCGCCGTGTTCGAAGACCTGATGTACCAGACAATTCGTCAGCCAGGCGCCCAGTCGTCTGAGCAGACTACCTTACCGTCAGGTATGCAGCTGGGTACCGGTGTTCGTCCGGTCGCCACCGAGCGTTTGCATACTCAGGGTAACCTGAACAAAACCGACTCGTCGAAAGACGTGGCGATCAGCGGTCAGGGTTATTTCCAGGTGCAGATGCCAGACGGCACCCTGGCCTATACCCGTGACGGCTCTTTCCAGACTGACCAGAACGGCCAGCTGGTGACCAACGGCGGCTTCCCGGTTCAGCCGGCGATCACCGTTCCGGCGAATGCCTTAAGCATGACTATCGGCCGTGACGGCGTGGTCAGCGTAACGCAGCAGGGGCAGACGCAGCCGGTGCAGGTTGGACAGTTAACCCTCAGTACCTTTATTAACGATGCGGGCCTGGAAAGTAAGGGTGAGAACCTTTATCAGGAAACGCAGGCTTCCGGTGGACCGACCGACAGTACGCCAGGCAACAACGGCGCCGGTCTGCTGTATCAGGGCTATGTGGAAACCTCCAACGTTAACGTCGCCGAAGAGCTGGTCAGCATGATCCAGACTCAGCGCGCTTACGAGATCAACAGTAAAGCAATCAGCACGTCCGATCAGATGCTGGCCAAACTGACGCAGTTGTAATGCCAATGTGGTCGGGTTCGCCCGACCCTGAATAAAAGAACTCTCATTATTAAAGGTAGTGATTCCATGGCGAAGCAAATCCCAATGCCTGGACGTTTGTTGGTAGCCTCGTTGCTGCTGACACTTAACGGTTGTGCTCTTGTACCCCGTACGCCACTGGTCGAAGGTTCGACAACGGCCCAGCCGCTGCCTGCTTCGCCGCCGGTTGTTAACGGCTCTATTTTCCAGGGGTTGATGCCGATGAACTACGGCTATCAACCGCTGTTTGAAGACCGTCGCCCACGTAACATTGGCGACACGCTGACCATTACCCTGCAAGAGAACGTCAGTGCGAGCAAAAGCTCCACGGCAAGTGCAGGACGCGACGGCAGCACCACGCTCGGTCTGACCGTGCCAAGTTCGCTGACCGGCCTGTTGGGCGGTGATAAAACCAATATCGATGCCTCCGGCAAAAATGACTTTGCAGGCAAAGGTGGCGCCACGGCCAACAACACCTTTACCGGCACCATCACCGTTACCGTCAATCAGGTGCTGCCGAACGGCAACCTGAAAGTGGTCGGTGAAAAGCAGATTGAAATTAACCAGGGAACGGAATTTATCCGCTTCTCGGGCGTGGTTAACCCTCGCACCATCAGCGGCAGCAACGCCGTGGTGTCGACTCAGGTTGCGGATGCCCGCATTGAATACGTCGGTAACGGCTACATCAATGAAGCGCAGACGATGGGTTGGCTACAAAGGTTCTTCCTGAACCTGTCACCGTATTAAGAGGTTCCACCATGCGTAAGATGATTTTTCGTTTCACCCTGCTGCTGCTGGCTGGCTTCAGTGCTTTCGCCAACGCCGATCGCATCCGCGATCTGACCACCGTCGGCGGCGTCCGTGAAAACCAGCTGATCGGTTATGGCCTGGTTGTCGGGCTGGATGGTTCGGGTGACCAGACCACCCAGACCCCGTTCACCACCCAGAGTCTGAACAACATGTTGTCCCAGTTAGGCATTACCGTGCCGGCTGGCACCAACATGCAGTTGAAAAACGTGGCGGCGGTGATGGTCACCGGCAAGCTGCCGGCTTTCGGTCGCCAGGGACAAAACATCGACGTGGTGGTTTCCTCAATGGGTAACGCCAAAAGCCTGCGCGGCGGCACCCTGTTGATGACCCCGTTGAAGGGCGTCGACAACCAGGTTTATGCGCTGGCGCAGGGTAATATTCTGGTGGGCGGGGCAGGTGCGTCCGCGGGCGGCAGCAGCGTCACCGTCAACCAGGTAAACGGCGGTCGTATCACCGGTGGAGCGACCATTGAACGCGAGCTGCCGAACAACTTCGGCACTTCCAGCGTGATCAACCTGTTCCTGAATGAAGAAGACTTCAGCATGGCGCAGCGGATCACCGATGCCATTAACGCCCGCAGTGGTTATGGCTCGGCTCAGGCGCTGGACGGTCGTACCGTACAGGTGCAGGTTTCCGCTAACGGCACCTCGCAGGTGCGCCTGCTGGCCGATATTCAGAACATCGATGTTTCCGTACCGATCATGGACGCTAAAGTGATCATCAACTCGCGTACCGGCTCGGTGGTGATGAACCGCGAAGTGCAGCTGAGCAGCTGTGCCATTGCGCAGGGTAACCTGTCGGTCACCGTCAACCAGTCGCAGAACGTCAGTCAGCCGAATACGCCGTTTGGTGGTGGTCAGACCGTGGTGACGCCGCAGACGCAGATCGATCTGCGCCAGAGTGGCGGAGCGCTGCAAAGCGTCAATGCCAGCGCCAACCTCAACAGCGTAGTGCGTGCCCTGAATGCGCTGGGTGCCACGCCAATCGATCTGATGTCTATCCTGCAATCCATGCAGAGTGCCGGTTGCCTGCACGCAAAACTGGAAATTATCTGATGAGCGATTCCCAATCTCTGATGGGAGCGGCGTATGACAGCCGCTCACTGAACAACCTGAAGCGCCAGGCCAGCGGCGATCCTAAAGCACATGCAAAGGAAGTCGCCAAGCAGGTCGAAGGGATGTTCGTACAAATGATGCTGAAAAGTATGCGTCAGGCGCTGCCGCAGGATGGCCTGCTGAGCACCGAGCAAACGCGTCTTTATACCTCGATGTACGATCAGCAGATTGGGCAACAGATTGCATCTAAAGGGCTGGGCCTCGCCGACATGATGGTCAAGCAGATGGAGCAGGCGGCGCCGCTGGATGAGAAAGCCGGTACCGTGCCGATGTTGCTGGATAAAGGCTTTATCAACACGCTGCCGCCGCTGGCGATGGAGCAGCTGGTGCGCAAGGCCGTTCCGCGCCTGCCGGCGTCTGATGCCACCATGAGCGGTGACAGCAGCGACTTTATTTCCCAGCTTTCCCAGCCCGCTAAGATGGCCAGTGCGGAAAGTGGCATCCCTCATCACCTGATCCTCGCCCAGGCGGCGCTGGAATCCGGTTGGGGACAGCGTCAGATCCGCACCGCTGAAGGCAAGCCAAGCTATAACGTGTTTGGTATTAAAGCCTCGGCGAACTGGCAGGGAAAAACCACCGAAATTACTACCACCGAATATGAGAATGGCGAAGCGAAAAAGGTGAAGGCCAAATTCCGCGTGTATGACTCCTATTTCGATGCGTTAAATGACTACGTCAAGCTGATCGCGAATAACCCGCGATACAGCGCCGTAACCACTGCCGCCACGCCGGAGCAGGGCGCTAAAGCCTTGCAGGAAGCGGGTTACGCCACCGATCCGAAGTATGCCCAAAAGCTGGTCGGCATGATCCAGCAGTTTAAAAATATGGGCGAAAAAGTCGTCAAGGCTTACAGCCAGGATATTGGTGATTTGTTCTGATTTTTACTCAAGTTTGTCCCGGTTTTACCGATAACCTTTTCAGGCCGGATTTGTGTTAAAGCACCCCGGCGACTTTTAATGCCGGCCCGTGCTGTGTCAGGGTAAACAAGGAACCGACATGTCTAACTTAATTAATACCGCATTAAGCGGGATAAACGCGGCTTCGGCAGCGTTGAATACCACCAGTAACAACATCAGTAATTACAGCGTTGCGGGCTATTCACGTCAGACGACCGTCCTTGCTCAGGCCAGCAGCACGCTAAGCGGGACAAACTACTACGGTAACGGTGTTTCCGTTGCCAGCGTCAACCGTGAATATGATGCGTTCATCACCAATCAGCTGCGCGCGGCCAGCACGCAGTCCAGTGCACTGACCACGCAATATAATCAGCTGTCGAACATTGACGATATGTTCTCCAGCACCACCAATACGCTGTCGACTAACATCCAGGATTTCTTCTCCTCGATTCAGACGCTGGTCAGCAATGCTGATGATGCGTCTGCGCGTCAGGCGGTATTGGGCAAGGCCAGCGGCCTGGTAAACCAGCTGCAGGTGTCCGATACCTATCTGCGCAATCTCGACAGCAGCCTGAATACCTCCGTGACGTCCACGGTCGATCAGGTCAATGGCTACGCCAAACAGATCGCCAACGTCAACCAGCAGATCGCCAAGCTGAAAGGCTCTGGCGACGGCAACCCACCGAACGATTTGCTGGATCAGCGCGATCAGCTGGTCAGCAACCTGAATAACCTGGTGGGCGTTACCGTCAGCCAGCAGGACGGCGGCAGCTATAACATCAGCATCGGCAACGGCATCTCGCTGGTCACCGGCGACAGCTACAACACGCTGGCAGCCGTCCCATCCAGCAGCGATCCAAGCCGGTTGACCATTGCGTCGGTGAATCCAACCACTGGCGCAACCAGTGAGATTCCTGAAAAGCTGGTAACCACCGGTTCACTCGGCGGCTTACTGGCTTTCCGCAGCGACCTGGATAATACCCGTAATCAGTTAGGTCAGCTGGCGATGGCGCTGGGCTCCAGCTTTAACACCCAGCATGAAGCCGGTTATGACAGCAACGGTGATGCCGGTGAAGCCTTCTTTAATCTGGGCAGCCCGGCGGTTATCTCCAACACCAAGAACACCACCACCGCCTCAGTGAGTGCGCAATGGACCGATACCAGCAAGGTTCAGGCCTCAAACTACAAGGTCAGCTACGACGGCACCAACTGGAGCGTGACCCGCAATTCAGATAACGCCAGCATCACGCCGACCATGGGCACCGACACTAACGGCAACTCCACCCTGAGCTTCGATGGCTTGCAGCTGACGGTCAGTGGTTCGCCGGCCAAAAATGACAGCTTCCTGGTGAAACCGGTTGCTGATGTCGTGGTAAACATGGGCGTCAATATTACCGATGAGTCTAAAGTTGCCGCAGCCGGTGCCGATGATGGTGTCAGTGATAATACCAACGCCCAGTCGTTGCTGGATCTGCAAACCAAAAACGTCATTACCGGATCAAAAACGCTGACGCAAAGCTACGCCAGTATGGTCGCGGATATCGGTAACAAAACCAGTAACCTGGAAACCACCAGCACCACCCAGACCAACGTCGTGACGCAGCTGACCAATCAGCAGCAGTCAATCTCCGGCGTAAACCTGGATGAAGAATACGGCAACCTGACGCGTTATCAGCAGTATTACACTGCCAATGCCCAGGTCATTCAAACCGCCAGCACCATTTTTGACGCGCTGATCAGCGCCGTTAGCTGATGACCGAATAAGGAGTTCATGATGCGACTCAGTACTGCCCAAATCTATGATCAACAGATGCGTGGGATCTCAAGTTCTCAGGCCAGCTGGTTGAAAGTGGGCGAGCAACTCTCTTCAGGTAAGCGGGTTGTGAATCCGTCTGATGATCCTGTCGCTGCCGCGCAAGCGGTGGTGCTGTCACAGGCTCAGGCACAAACCAGCCAGTATTCTACGGCCAGGGGTTTTGCTACCAACAACATCTCGCAGGAAGAAACCAACCTGCAGCAGGTGACCAGCGTTGTTCAGCAGGCGCAAACCATCGTGGTTGCAGCCGCAAACGGCACCCTGTCTGATGATGACCGCGCGTCTTATGCGCAGCAGTTGACCGGGATCCGTGACCAGTTGCTGAACCTGGCGAACACCACTGACGGCAACGGCCGTTACATGTTTGCCGGTTATCAGACCGATAAAGCCCCGTTCACTCAGGATGCTAACGGGGATGTGACCTATGTCGGTGGCGATACGCCAATCAGCCAGAAAGTCGACTCTAACCGCACCATGGTCACCAACCATACCGGTAGCCAGGTCTTTACGTCACTGACCAGCAACCCAACGGCTGAGCCGGATGGCAGCGCCAGTGAGAGCAATATCTTTACCACGCTGAATACCGCGATTAAAGCGCTGAACACCCCGCTGGAAAGCGCGGACCAGGCGACGTCAGATGCCGCTTCTGCGGCACTGGATAAGACCAACCGTGGCTTGAAGAACTCGCTGAACAACGTGCTTGCTGTGCGTTCCGTACTCGGTACGCAGTTGACCGAGCTGGACAACCTGGACTCGAAAGGCGATGACACCAAGGTGAATCAGGCTACGCAGATGAGCAATCTGGTCGATGTTGACTACACCAGTGCCATCTCGTCCTACACAATGCAGCAGACGGCATTGCAGGCCTCTTATAAAGTCTTTACCGACATGTCCAGCATGTCACTGTTCAAAATGTAATTAAAGCTTCACCAATTTTGAGCGTGCTTAAACCGGGTACGTTCAGTTTCTCCCGCTATCAGCGTTAACCTTCTGATAGCGGGTTTTTTTTGCCCTGAATATATTGAGGTAAAAAAAAAGCCCCGGTCATAAGACCAGGGCTTTTTCAGTCAGGCGACAGTTACTCTGGGCGAGTTGCCGGAGCCGTTGCCTGATGGGTTGCAGCATGACCGCCTGCAGAACCCTGACCATCGAACTGATAGTCAGGGCGTACCCAGTCACTTGCACGCGCAGGTTCAGCCTGATACTCAGGTGCAGGCGCTTTAGTCATTGGCGCCGTTGCGTGGTGCTTGTAAGCGGGCTGAGCGGTAACCGCTGCAGCAGCAGGTGCCTGAGCCGCTGGTGCTTCAACTGGCGCAGCAACAGGAGCCTGAGCCGCTGGTGCTTCAACCGGCGCAGCAACAGGTGCCTGAGCAACTGGTGCTTCTACTGGTGCAGCCACAGGGGTCTGAGCAACTGGGGCTTCAACCGGCGCAGCAACAGGTGCCTGAGCCGCTGGTGCTTCTACTGGTGCAGCAACAGGAGCCTGAGCAACCGGTGCTTCAACCGGCGTAGCAACAGGAGCCTGAGCAACCGGTGCTTCAACCGGTGCAGCAACAGGAGTCAGAGCAACTGGGGCTTCAACCGGCTCGTCACGGGCAGGAACAGGTGCATGCGGCTCGGTTGCAGTGACATCGGCCACGGCTTCCGGTGCTGCCAACACTTCTTCTACCTGCTGTTCCAGCGCCGGGCTGACGTCAGAGGCGGCTTCTTCAGCCTGATGGCTGGCTTCTTCTGCCACACGCTGCTCTTCAGCCTGCTTCGCTTCAACCACAATCTCTTCTACCGCGTCGACAGCCTGAACTGCCGGAGCCTCTTCAGCTGGCACAGCCTGTTGAGTCACAGCATCAGCGATAACTTCGTCAGCGGCAGACACCACAGACGGCTCTTCATTAACGGCTGTTTCGATAGCAGTCGTTTCGTCAGTGTTCACCAGCGTCACTGCCGGGGTATTTTCCGGCTGTGGCTCAGAGAAATGCACCGGCTGAGCTTCAGCAATCACTGCAGGCTGTGCAGCGTCTGCTGTTGCAGCCACGGCAATCGCATCAGCCGTATCCTGATGACCGTACTCTGGCACCACAGACTGCTCGTGTTCATGCTCATCCGTTGCCTGAGCAACAGGATAGGTGATCCACACTTTACCGGAAGCCATTTCTGGCGACGCAGCCGCGAAGGTCAGTGGCATTGGCGACTGGTTCGGGTAGCGCTCATCACGGTAGCGACGGCGACGTTGACCGCTGACGCGCAGATGACGAGGAGAGCGACGTGAACGACGTGGCATGCTGTTGCTGTCACGATCTTCGCCTTCTTCCGCTTCACTGGCGTGTTCTGCCGCAGGGAAGTCAGCAGTCTGCTCCAGTACCGGTGCAACCTCGTCTTCTGTCGGCGCAAAAGAGCGAGCCGCAGTTTGCTCAGCCGTTTCGATCCGCACTTTCTGATCCAACTGACGCGGCTTACGGCGCGGCATAACCTGAACATGCTCATCACTGTCAACATCAACGGAAGCATCAACAACGGTTTCAGGAATCTCAGCGATTTCAACTGCTTTTTCTTCCTGCACTGGCGCGCGTTTTTCGTCCTGACGACGACGTGGCTGACGCTCACGACGCGGCTGTTGCTGTTGTGCATCTTCGGCGACAGCCTGCATCAGCAGATCTTCCGGAGACTCAACGGCCGGCGCATTACGCTTGTTACGACGGTTCTCTTCACGGCTTTCAGCAGCAGGATCGCGGTCGCGAGTCATGCGCTCATTGCGGTTAGAGTTACGGTCGTTACGCGGGGTGCGCTCGCTGCGATCGTTACGCTCATTACGTTCCGGACGGTCAGAAGTCCGCTCGTTGCGATCCGCATTGCGGTCAGTATTGCGATCGGCGTTACGCTCGTTACGGTCAGAACCGTTACGGTCATTACGCTCGTTGCGGTCATTGCCATTACGCTCGGTGCGTTCGTTACGCTCAGAACCATTACGATCGGCATTGCGTTCGTTACGGTCGCCATAGCGCTCACCGCGTTCGCCGCTGTTATTGCGGTCACGACGGTTATTCTGACGGCGGTTATTACGACGTTCACCCCGTGGCGCTGCCGCTTCAGGAGCTTTCTCTTCCACCACAACGGCTGGCTGAGGCTGTTGTTCTACTGGCTTCTCTTCACCGGCAAACATTTTCTTCAGGCCGCGGAAGAAGCGACTCATCAGGCCGGTTCCCGCTTCGGCAGGGGCTTTAGCCGCCGCCGCAGGGGCTGGCTCTGCTGCTACTGCTGCCACCGGTGGCGCTTCAGCAACAACCGCTTCCTGTGGTGCTGGTGGCGCATCAGGCATCACAAACGCGGCCAGAGCCGGTTGCTCAGGACGTTTGCGCTCGGCGTGCTCTTCTTCAGAAGGCAGCGCCATTTCGGCTTCATGCAGCTTCGGCAAGTGGTAGCTGAGGGTTTGTGTCTCTTCACCGGTGCGCACACGCAGAACGGAGTAGTGTGGGGTTTGCATCTGATCGTTTGGCACGATGATGGCCCGCACGCCGCCCTGGCGTTTTTCAATCGCGCTTACCGCTTCGCGTTTTTCGTTCAGCAGGTAAGAGGCAATCTGCACTGGAACGATTGCGTGAACTTCTTTGGTGTTCTCTTTCAGCGCTTCTTCTTCAATCAGACGCAGAATAGAGAGTGACAGCGATTCGTTATCACGGATGGTGCCGGTGCCGCTACAGCGTGGGCAGACGTGATGGCTTGACTCACCCAGTGATGGGCTGAGGCGCTGACGGGACATCTCCAGCAGGCCGAAACGCGAAATGTGGCTGATCTGAATGCGGGCGCGGTCCTGACGAACGGCTTCACGCAGACGGTTTTCAACCGCACGCTGGTGACGAACCGGGGTCATATCGATGTAATCGATAACGATCAGGCCGCCAAGGTCACGCAGGCGCAGCTGACGGGCAATTTCGTCTGCCGCTTCCAGGTTGGTGTTGAAGGCCGTTTCTTCGATATCGCCACCGCGCGTTGCGCGAGCGGAGTTGATATCAATGGCGGTCAGCGCTTCAGTGGTGTCGATGACAATCGAGCCGCCAGAAGGCAGGCGCACTTCACGCTGGAAGGCAGATTCGATTTGCGATTCGATTTGATAGTGGCTGAACAACGGAATTTCACCGGTGTAGAGCTTAATTTTGCTGCTGAAGTCCGGGCGGCCCAGGGCAGCGATATGCTGACGAGCAAGCTCCAGAACTTTCGGGTTATCGATAAGGATTTCACCGATATCCTGACGCAGATAATCGCGGAAGGCGCGGACAATAACGTTGCTTTCCTGATGGATCAGGAACGGAGCAGGGCGGCTGTCAGCGGCTTTTTTAATCGCGTCCCAGTGCTTCATCCGGAAGCTTAAGTCCCACTGCAGCGCTTCGGCAGATTTGCCAACGCCTGCGGTACGAACGATCAGACCCATCCCTTCTGGCAGCTCAAGTGCAGAGAGCGCCTCTTTCAGTTCAGTACGGTCATCACCTTCGATGCGACGGGAAATACCGCCAGCACGTGGGTTATTCGGCATCAGCACCAGATAGCTGCCGGCCAGACTGATAAAGGTGGTTAAGGCGGCGCCTTTATTTCCACGTTCTTCTTTATCGATCTGAACAATAACTTCCTGACCTTCACGCAGTACGTCCTTGATATTAGGGCGACCATGGGAATTGTAATTACTTGGGAAGTATTCGCGGGAGATTTCTTTCAGAGGGAGAAAACCGTGTCTTTCAGCACCGTAATCGACAAATGCTGCTTCAAGACTTGGTTCAATGCGGGTGATCTTGCCTTTATAGATGTTGGCTTTTTTCTGTTCGTGTCCTGGGCTTTCAATATCCAGGTCGTACAGGCGCTGTCCATCCACCAGGGCGACACGCAACTCCTCCTGCTGAGTTGCGTTTATCAACATTCTTTTCATCGTAACTTACTCATTATTCTTACATTAGTGACAAAGCTACGGGCAATAGTAACGCTGGACGCGAGTAACCGATGGCCCCGAGTCTCATCGCAAAAACGTCAACCTCACGGTTGTGGTCTGCTAAGGGGCGCAAAATCTCGGCAGCCTGTTTTTCATATGGAAAAACAGCGCTTTTAAAAAGGGGGGAACCGCCAGTGAGTAACCAGAGTGAACCAATCCCGTCTTGTCGTCCAGGCTGCAACCCGCAGCCCGCTAAATGCCTGATTGCACAATACGTCTTACGCCATTGCTGCGTGTATGGGCTATCCGGCAAACTTTCTTATTACGCTTTTTTCTTGTTTCACAAGGTTTAGCGAGGAAAAACAGTAGCATTATTCCATTGCTAACCTTGTGATAGCAAGGTGACTTTAGTGGCTCTGTGAAGTTTATTCCGGCTTTTATGGCGATTTGCATCTCAATTCCACAAATTGCCCAAAAACTGGTCATAAATCATCAGCCACAAGGGTCACCGTCAGTTAAGCACAGAAAAAGAGGTGGCGCTATCCTGGCGCTCTATTTAGAATCGCCGACCATGAAAACCAATACTCCCGCAGTACGAATGGTGACGATTTCTGCCGATGAGGCAGGACAGCGCATCGATAACTTTTTACGCACGCAGCTCAAAGGCGTGCCGAAAAGCATGATTTATCGCATTTTGCGTAAGGGCGAAGTGCGCGTGAATAAAGGTCGCATCAAGCCAGAATATAAGCTTGTTGCCGGCGATGAGATCCGCATTCCGCCGGTTCGCGTGGCAGAACGTGAGGAAGAGGCGATTTCGCCGAAGCTGGATAAAGTGGCGGCCTTAGCCCACGCCATCGTCTATGAAGATGATTACATCCTGGTGATGAACAAACCGTCCGGCACCGCCGTGCACGGTGGCAGCGGCCTGAGCTTCGGGGTAATCGAAGGATTACGCGCCCTCAGACCCGAAGCCCGTTTCCTTGAACTGGTACATCGCCTTGACCGTGATACCTCGGGCATCCTGCTGGTCGCGAAAAAGCGTTCTGCACTGCGCTCGCTGCATGAGCAGTTGAGAGAGAAGGGGATGCAGAAGGATTATCTGGCGCTGGTTCGGGGTTCTTGGCCATCGCATATCAAAGCCGTACAGGCACCGCTGCTGAAGAATATTCTGCAAAGTGGTGAGCGTATTGTGCGCGTGAATAGCGAAGGCAAGCCGTCTGAAACGCGTTTCAAGGTTGAAGAGCGCTATGCGCATGCCACGTTGGTTAAAGCCAGCCCGATCACCGGGCGAACCCACCAGATCCGCGTTCATACGCTGCACGCGGGCCATCCGATTGCTTTTGACGATCGCTATGGCGAGCGCGATTTTGATGCACAGCTTGTCGGTACCGGTCTGAAAAGGTTGTTCCTGCATGCGGCTGCGTTGAAGTTCACCCATCCGAATACCGGTGAAGTGATGCGTGTCGAAGCGCCGCTCGACAATGAGCTGAAGCACTGCCTGGAAGTCCTGCGCAAAACCGCACCGGCGAAATAACCTTGGATTAGGTGGCGGATAGACAGTGCAAAAGTACTTAGCGTCGCTTTTGCACTGTGTTGCCCGATTCAACGGGCAACACTGACGCTTTTTCAATTCCTTAGCGGATCGATCCCGGCCGCACGTAGCATCTCGCAAAGCGCAATCAGTGGCAGCCCGACCAGGGTATTGGGATCGCGGCCTGAAAGGCGGTCGAACAGCGTGATCCCCAACCCTTCGCTTTTAAAACTCCCCGCGCAGTTCAGTGGCTGCTCTTTCGCCACATAACTCACGATCTCCTCTTCGGTCAAGGGACGAAAATCGACGTTAAACGGCTCGCAAATCACCTGTAACTGCTGAGAACCACTGTCGTACACCGCCAGACCGGTATAAAAAATCACGCTGTGGCCGCTGGCCTGGCGTAATTGCTGATGCGCATTGTCAGCAGTATGCGGCTTGCCGGTTATTCTTCCGTCAATCACGCAGACCTGATCGGAGCCGATAATCAGATGATCCGGGTAGGTTTCCGCCAGCGCCTGCGCCTTGGAAGCGGCGAGTCGCATCACAAGATCGGTAGCGGATTCATCAAGTTGCGCGCTTTCGTCCACCTCGGGTGCGGCAGTGATAAACGGGACCCCCAACTTTTCCAGCAGGGACTTTCTGAAAGGGGAGGTTGAAGCAAGCACCAGTCGTGTCATATTTTTTTCCAGAATAGATAGCGAATCAGTTCAAGGCATTTTAAACTGTGCGCCGCATTGGATGCGAATATTGGGTGAAAGATGCTGTAAACCGGCCTTTTTCTTTGACTCTATCTCGTTTGAAAGTTAATATGCGCGCCCTATGCAAAAAGTAAAATTACCCCTGACTCTCGATCCGGTTCGTACCGCTCAAAAGCGCCTTGATTATCAGGGTGTTTACACCCCTGAACAGGTGGAGCGTATTACCGAATCGGTAGTGAGTGTGGACAGTGATGTAGAGTGCTCGATGTCGTTCGCCATCGACAATCAGCGGTTAGCAGTATTTAACGGTACTGCGGCGGTCTCCGTAACCCTGTGTTGTCAACGCTGCAACAAGATATTTCCGCATCAGGTCCACGTGACGTATTGTTTCAGCCCGATCGTTACTGACGAGCAGGCTGAGGCACTGCCGGAAGCGTACGAGCCGGTCGAGGTCAACGAGTTTGGTGAAATCGATCTGCTGGCGGTGGTTGAAGATGAAATTATCCTCGCCCTGCCTGTCGTTCCGGTGCATGATTCTGAACACTGTGAAGTGTCCGAGGCGGACATGGTCTTTGGCAAGCTGCCTGCAGAGGCAGAAAAACCAAACCCATTTGCCGTATTAGCCAGTTTAAAGCGTAAGTAATAGGAGTAAGGTCCATGGCCGTACAACAGAATAAACCAACCCGTTCCAAGCGTGGCATGCGTCGTTCACACGATGCCCTGACCACAGCATCTCTTTCCGTAGATAAAGTTTCTGGCGAAACGCATCTGCGTCACCACATCACTGCGGATGGTTACTACCGCGGTCGCAAGGTCATCGTTAAGTAGTTCTTGCGGATACGCAAGGCGATACTTTGCCACGTCTGACCCTGGCGATAGATGCCATGGGCGGGGACTTCGGTCCCTGCGTGACAGTGCCTGCTGCAATGCAGGCACTGGCCTCTAACACACAGCTGCATCTTCTTCTGGTCGGCGATCCCGACAACATCTCGTCATTTCTCGCAAAAGCTGATTCTGCCTTATTGGCACGTCTGCAGGTGATCCCTGCTGAGTCGGTTATTGCCAGTGATGCCAAACCCTCACAGGCCATTCGCCACAGCCGTGGCACGTCCATGCGTGTGGCGCTTGAGTTGGTGAAAGAAGGGCGGGCGCAGGCCTGTATCAGCGCCGGAAATACCGGTGCGCTGATGGGCCTGGCAAAAATGATGCTCAAGCCGCTGGACGGCATTGAGCGCCCGGCGCTGATGACGGTATTACCGAATCAGCTCAAGGGTAAAACCGTGGTGTTGGATCTGGGCGCAAACGTCGAGTCCGACAGCGCGATGCTGGTACAATTTGCAGTGATGGGCGCGGTGATGGCGGAAGAAGTTCTGTCGATACACTCTCCCCGCGTGGCGTTGCTGAATATTGGTCAGGAAGAGACCAAAGGGTTAAGCAGTATTCGCGATGCCGCAGTTATCCTGCGTGCATCGCCAGAAATTAACTATATTGGATACCTCGAAGGCAACGATCTTCTTACCGGGAAAACGGACGTGATGGTCTGCGATGGTTTTGTGGGCAACGTCACCCTGAAAACCATGGAAGGCGTGGTAAGAATGTTTCTTTCGCTGTTGAAATCACAGGGCGAAGGTAAAAAAAGGGCCTGGTGGATGACGCTGCTGGCACGTTTGATAAAAAAACGTCTGGAAAAGCGCTTCGGCCACCTCAACCCCGACCAGTACAATGGCGCCTGTCTGTTAGGATTGCGCGGCACGGTGATTAAGAGTCACGGTGCGGCCAATCAACGCGCATTCGCTGCGGCGATCGAACAGGCAGAGCAGGCGGTGGCGCGGCAAGTCCCAGAGCGGATTGCTGCCCGCCTTCAAGCTGTATTACCTAAGAGTGAATGACGTACATGTATACGAAGATTATCGGTACAGGCAGCTATTTGCCTGAACAGGTGCGGACTAACGCCGATCTGGAAAAAATGGTGGATACATCGGACGAGTGGATTGTCACCCGCACCGGTATCCGTGAACGTCGCATTGCCGGGCCGGATGAAACCGTTGCCTCAATGGGTTTCCACGCCGCAGAACGCGCGCTGGAAATGGCCGGCATTGATAAAAATGATATCGGACTGATTGTGGTGGCGACGACCTCCTCCAGCCACGCCTTCCCAAGCTCAGCCTGCATGATCCAGCAACTGCTGGAGATTGAAGATGCCGCGTCTTTTGACCTTGCGGCTGCCTGTGCAGGCTTCACCTATGCCCTGAGCGTGGCTGACCAGTACATCAAGAACGGCGCGGTAAAAAATGCGCTGGTGATTGGTGCTGACGTGTTGGCACGCATGCTCGATCCTGAAGATCGTGGCACCATCATCCTGTTTGGTGATGGCGCAGGCGCGGTGGTGTTAGGCGCCAGCGAAGAACAAGGCATCATCTCGACCCATCTCCACGCTGATGGCCGTTACGGCCAGTTGCTGACCCTGTCCAATCAGGATCGTCAGAACCAGCAGCAGCCTTCCTACGTGACCATGGCCGGTAACGAAGTGTTTAAAGTGGCTGTTACCGAGCTTGCACATATCGTTGAAGAGACGCTGCAAGCCAATAACCTCGATCGTGAAGCCATTGACTGGTTGGTTCCGCATCAGGCCAACCTGCGTATTATCAGTGCCACCGCCCGCAAGCTGGGTATGGGCATGGAGAAAGTCGTGGTTACGCTCGATCGTCACGGCAATACCTCCGCCGCTTCCGTGCCTACCGCACTGGATGAAGCCGTGCGTGATGGTCGCATTCAACGTGGTCAGCTTATTCTGCTGGAAGCCTTCGGCGGTGGATTCACCTGGGGCTCGGCGCTGGTTCGTTTTTGATTAAGGATTTCACAATGACGCAATTTGCTATGGTTTTTCCGGGACAGGGCTCCCAGACGGTAGGCATGCTGGCTGAGCTGGCTGCAGAGAATCCGCTGGTTGAGAAAACCTTCGCCGAAGCCTCGGCTGCGCTGGGTTACGACCTGTGGGCACTGGTGCAGCAGGGACCTGTAGAAGAACTGAACAAAACCTGGCAGACCCAACCGGCTTTGCTGGCCGCATCTGTTGCTATTTTCCGCGTTTGGCAGGAAAAAGGCGGTAAGATGCCTGCAATGCTGGCGGGACACAGCCTGGGCGAGTATAGTGCGCTGGTTTGTGCAGGTGTGATCGCCTTCGATGAAGCGATCAAACTGGTTGAATTGCGTGGCAAACTGATGCAGGAAGCGGTGCCAGAAGGCACGGGCGCTATGCAGGCCATTATTGGTCTGGATGATGCGTCAATCGCGAAAGCGTGTGAAGAGTCGGCTCAGGGACAGGTTGTCTCCCCGGTTAACTTCAATTCGCCTGGTCAGGTTGTGATTGCAGGAAATAAAGAAGCGGTAGAACGCGCTGGCGCAGCCTGTAAGGCTGCCGGTGCCAAACGTGCTCTGCCGTTGCCTGTGAGCGTACCTTCTCACTGTGCACTGATGAAACCCGCAGCCGATAAACTGGCTGTTGCGCTGGAAAAACTGACCTTCAACGCCCCGACATTCCCGGTGGTTAACAACGTTGATGTGCAGTGCGAAACCTCAGCAGAGGCCATTCGTAGCGCGCTGGTTCGTCAGCTGTACAACCCGGTCCGTTGGACTGAGTGTGTGGAGTTTATGGCGCAGGAAGGCGTGACGTCACTGCTGGAAGTTGGCCCTGGTAAGGTGCTGACAGGCCTGACGAAGCGTATTGTTGACACCCTGACTGCGGCTCCGGTAAACGATCCGGCCAGCCTGTCAGCGGCGCTTTAACAGTAGACGAGGATGAACATGAGCTTTGAAGGAAAAATCGCACTGGTTACCGGTGCAAGTCGCGGCATAGGCCGTGCTATCGCCGAAACGCTGGTAGCACGCGGCGCGAAAGTTGTCGGTACAGCGACCAGCCAAAGTGGTGCGGACGCCATCAGTGCTTATCTGGGCACTAATGGCAAAGGCCTGCTGCTGAATGTGACTGACAGTGCGTCAATTGATGCGGTGTTAGAAAATATTCGTGCTGAATTTGGCGAAGTGGACATTTTAGTCAATAATGCTGGCATTACGCGTGATAATCTACTGATGCGTATGAAGGATGATGAGTGGCAGGATATCCTGGACACAAACCTGACTTCCGTATTCCGCCTGTCAAAAGCGGTAATGCGCGCTATGATGAAGAAACGCGTAGGCCGAATCATTACCATTGGTTCTGTAGTCGGAACGATGGGTAATGCGGGCCAGGCAAACTACGCAGCAGCAAAAGCGGGTTTGATCGGCTTCAGCAAGTCACTGGCGCGTGAAATCGCGTCACGTGGTATTACCGTTAACGTCGTGGCGCCAGGTTTCATTGAAACCGACATGACGCGCGCGCTGACTGAAGATCAGCGTGCGGGCATTCTAGCGGAAGTGCCAGCGGGTCGCCTCGGCGGCGCGCAGGAAATCGCGAATGCCGTAGCATTTTTAGCCTCCGACGAGGCTGCGTACATCACTGGTGAGACGCTGCACGTCAACGGCGGAATGTATATGGTCTGATAATCACGAAATATATTTGCGTTATTTGCGGTTATACCCGCAAAATAGCGTAAATTCGTGGTTTGACCAGCCGGGATTTAGTTGCATCTTTTTCACCATTTTATACACTACGAAAACCATCGCGAAAGCGAGTTTTGATAGGAAATTTAATAGTATGAGCACTATCGAAGAACGCGTTAAGAAAATCATTGGCGAGCAGCTTGGCGTTAAGCAGGAAGAAGTCGTTAACACTGCCTCTTTTGTAGAAGATCTGGGCGCTGATTCTCTTGATACCGTTGAGCTGGTAATGGCTCTGGAAGAAGAGTTTGATACCGAGATTCCGGACGAAGAAGCTGAGAAAATCACTACTGTTCAGGCTGCTATTGATTACATCAATAATCACCAGGCATAAGTGAGCATCTCCAGGCGGTCATTCGACCGCCTGAGTTTTTTCTTTACACCCCATACTGTTCCATTGTCATTTTTTCCCTCCCTGGAGGACGAACGTGTCTAAGCGTCGTGTAGTTGTGACCGGTCTTGGCATGTTGTCTCCTGTCGGCAATACCGTAGAGTCCACCTGGAATGCTCTTGTTGCCGGTCAGAGTGGCATCAGCCTGATCGACCATTTTGATACTAGTGCCTACGCAACGCGTTTTGCTGGCTTAGTAAAAGATTTTAACTGTGAAGAATTTATCTCGCGCAAAGATCAGCGCAAGATGGATGCCTTCATTCAGTACGGCGTTGTCGCTGGCATTCAAGCCATGCAGGATTCCGGTCTGGTCATTACTGATGAGAACGCCGATCGTATTGGTGCCGCTATTGGCTCCGGTATCGGTGGTCTCGGTCTGATTGAAGAAAACCACGATTCGCTGATCCACGGCGGCCCGCGTAAAATCAGTCCTTTCTTCGTTCCCTCCACGATTGTAAACATGATAGCGGGTCACCTGACTATTATGTTCGGCATGAAAGGTCCAAGCATCGCCATTTCCACGGCCTGTACTTCCGGTGTGCATAACATTGGCCAGGCTGCACGTATCATTGCTTACAATGATGCCGACGTGATGCTGGCAGGTGGTGCCGAGAAGGGCAGTACGCCTTTGGGTATGGGTGGTTTTGGCGCCGCACGTGCGCTTTCAACCCGCAATGACAATCCTGAGGCGGCAAGCCGTCCATGGGATCGCGATCGCGATGGCTTCGTGCTGGGCGATGGTGCTGGTCTGGTGGTGCTTGAAGAGTACGAACACGCGAAAAAGCGTGGCGCGAAAATTTATGCGGAACTGGTTGGTTTCGGCATGAGCAGCGATGCTTACCATATGACTTCACCACCGGAAGATGGTGCAGGCGCCGCTCTGGCAATGAAAAATGCGCTGAGAGATGCGCAGTTGTCACCCGAGCAGATTGGCTATATCAATGCGCACGGCACCTCCACGCCAGCCGGTGATAAAGCTGAAGCCCAGGCAGTGAAAACGGTCTTCGGTGCCAGTGCAGGCAGCGTGATGGTGAGCTCCACTAAATCCATGACCGGTCACCTTTTAGGGGCTGCAGGCGCCGTAGAGTCGATTTTCTCTATTCTTGCCCTGCGCGACCAGGTTATCCCGCCAACCATCAATCTGGATAACCCGGATGTTGGTTGCGATCTGGATTTTGTCCCGCACACAGCCCGTCAGGTAAAAGGTCTGGAGTACACCTTGTGTAACTCCTTCGGATTTGGCGGAACCAACGGTTCGTTGATTTTCCGTAAAATTTGATTGTTGCCTTACCTTGAAGAAGGCCCGCTCTGCGGGCCTTTTTTGTTGCTAAGCGCGCAGCGGGTCGGGCTTTTTATCTCTCTATACAATTATGCACAGACAATCGGATGAATCTGCAGCGGCATAAAGGGTATCTTTACCGCTGTGCGATGTTCACTCAGGGGGAGCAATGGTCTGGATTAATGGCGAGCGGCAGGACAGCCTGCAGGCGCGCGATCGTGCCGTGCAGTTCGGTGACGGCTGTTTCACCACCGCCCGCATTTTGCAGGGTGAAATCGTGATGCCCGAGGCCCATGTGCAGCGCCTTAAACTCGGCTGCGAGCGCCTGATGATCGCCAACGTCGACTGGTCAGCGCTGCAGGATGAAATGCGTTTTGCGGCAGCGACCCGTACTGATGGCGTGCTGAAAGTGATCCTTTCGCGCGGAGTGGGCGGTCGGGGCTACAGTGCCGCCGGATGCCAACAGCCCTCACGGATGATCTTCCTCTCTGACTACCCCGCGCATTATCATCCGTTGCGCCACACCGGCGTGACGCTGGCGTTAAGCTCGATCCGCCTCGGCAGAAACCCGCTGCTGGCCGGTATCAAACACCTTAACCGGCTTGAGCAGGTGCTGATCCGTACAGAGCTTGACCAGACTGGCGCAGACGAGGCGCTGGTGCTTGACACTGACGGTAGCCTGGTGGAATGCTGTGCGGCAAATTTGTTCTGGCGTAAGGGAGAGCAGGTGTTTACGCCCGATCTTAGCCATTCAGGGGTGAACGGTATTCAACGCCAGCGGGTGATCCAGCGACTGCGCGAGCTGGGGACCGCCGTGCAGGAAGTCAGCCAGCCGCTTGAAACACTGGCCGACGCGGACGAAGCGATCATTACCAATGCGCTGATGCCGATCCTGCCGGTGCGGCAGATAGGGAACTGGCACTATTCCTCACGGCAGCTGTTTACTCTGTTACACCCTCAAGACGATTAACATGGATATTTCATGACAGTAAAAAGAAAACTCTTCACCGGGATTGTCGTCATCGTCGTGGCGGCCATCGCCTTCAGCTACTGGCAGATACGCCAGTTTGCCGACTCGGCGCTGACCATCAACAAAGAAACGATCTTTACGCTGCCGGCGGGTTCCGGACGTGTGGTGCTGGAAGCCGAACTTAACCGCCAGCATATCGTGCCGCAAACGGTCTGGTTTGGCTGGCTGTTAAAGCTGGAGCCGGAACTGGCGAAGTTTAAGGCCGGGACCTATCGCTTCACCCAGGGCATGACCGTCAGGCAGATGCTCGATCTGCTGGCCAGCGGGAAAGAAGCTCAGTTCCCGTTACGTTTGGTTGAAGGGCAGCGTTTGCAGGAGTGGCTGGCACAGCTGCGTGCAGCGCCTTATATCAAGCACACGCTGTCTGACGATAAGCTGGCGACCGTTGCCGCTGCACTGTCATTACCCGAACAGGATGTGGAAGGCTGGCTCTTCCCGGACACCTATGCCTATACCGCCAATACCACCGACGTGGCGCTGCTGAAGCGGGCTAACGAGCGGATGGTGAAACTGGTGGATAACCAGTGGCAGGGCAAAATGGACGGCCTGCCGTATAAAGACAAAAACGATCTGGTGACCATGGCATCGATCGTCGAAAAAGAGACGGCCTTAAGCGACGAACGCAGTAAGGTTGCCTCGGTGTTTATCAATCGTCTGCGCGTCGGTATGCGTTTGCAGACCGATCCCACGGTGATTTACGGCATGGGCGACAGCTACAAAGGCACCCTGACGCGTAAAGACCTGGACACGCCAACCCCTTATAATACCTACGTCATTGCCGGTATGCCGCCAGGGCCGATTGCCATGCCGAGCAAAGCCTCGCTGGAAGCGGCTGCACATCCGGTGAAAACGGACTTCCTCTATTTTGTCGCAGACGGCAAAGGTGGACACACGTTTACCACTAATCTGGCCAGCCATAATCGTGCGGTTCAGGCGTGGCGTCTTGCGGTGAAGGAAAAAAATGGACAGTAAATTTATCGTCATCGAAGGGCTGGAAGGGGCGGGTAAAACCACTGCCCGGGATGTGGTGGTCGCCACGCTGCGTGAGCAGGGTATCAGTGACATCGTGTTCACGCGCGAGCCGGGCGGCACGCCGCTGGCGGAAAAGCTCCGTGACCTGATCAAGCAGGGCATTGACGGTGAGCGGGTGACGGATCAGGCTGAACTGCTGATGCTGTATGCCGCGCGCGTTCAGCTGGTTGAAAACGTAATCAAACCTGCGCTGGCCAGCGGTGCCTGGGTCGTGGGCGATCGTCACGATCTCTCTTCCCAGGCGTATCAGGGCGGCGGACGCGGCATGGACATTGCCCTGATGAGCCAGCTGAAACACAGCGTGCTCGGCGAGTTTGCGCCAGATATGACCATCTATCTCGACGTGACGCCAGAAATTGGCCTGCAGCGCGCCAGAGCCCGTGGTGAACTGGATCGCATCGAGCAGGAGTCGCTGAACTTCTTTATCCGCACCCGTCAACGTTACCTGGAGCTGGCCGCCAGCGACAGCAGGATCCAAACGGTCGATGCCACGCAGTCCATTGAGCAGGTCAGCGCCTCGATCCGTCAGGTGCTGGTCGCATGGCTGAAGGAACAGCGATGATCTGGTATCCGTGGCTGAATCAGCCCTATCGTCAGATCCTCAGCCAGCACCAGGCAGGGCGTGGTCATCACGCATTGCTGCTGCAGGCGCTGCCGGGGATGGGCGATGCCTCGCTGGTGTGGGGCATCAGCCGCTGGCTGATGTGCCAGCGCCGTGACGGGTTGAAAAGCTGCGGTGAATGCCATGCCTGCCAGCTGATGCAGGCGCACACCCATCCGGACTGGTACAGCCTGGAAGCGGAAAAGGGCAAGAGTTCGATTGGCATCGATGCGGTGCGTAGCATCACCGAAAAGCTTTACCACCATGCTCAGCAGGGTGGCGCGAAGGTGGTGTGGATCCCGGATGCGGCTCAGCTGACCGAAGCGGCGGCGAATGCGCTGCTGAAAACGCTGGAAGAGCCGCCAAAAAACACCTGGTTCCTGCTCTGCAGCCAGCAGCCTGCGCAACTGCTGGCGACGCTGCGCAGTCGCTGCCTTAACTTTCACCTTTCTCCACCGGATGAGGCGCAAAGCCTTAACTGGCTGCTGAAGCAGGTCTCCACCACGGAACAGGATGGCATAACCGCTTTACGTCTCAGTGGCGGTGCGCCGGCGGCTGCACTCAGTCTGTTAGAGGAAAAGCGCTGGGCGGCCCGCCAGTCGCTGTGTAACGCGCTACCGACGGCATTGCGCGAGGATATGCTAAGCTTGCTGCCCGCGCTGAACACCGATGATGCCGCGCAGCGCACCGGCTGGCTGTGTGCCTTACTGGTCGATGCATTGAAATGGCAGCAGGGTGGCGGCCAGTATATTGCCAATGTCGATCGGCAAGCGCTGATTGCCGATATGGCCCTGCAACTGCCGACCAGCGCACTGCATGAAAGCGTGCGCCAGTGGATGGTCTGTCGCGATCGTCTGCTTAACGTGGTTGCCGTAAACCGTGAATTATTACTGACCGACCAGCTGCTGGGATGGGAGCAAATGCTTAACCCGGCGCCGTCTGGTCAGACTGAATAGAGAAGAATTATGTTTTTAGTTGATTCGCACTGCCATCTCGATGGACTGGATTATGACACCTTGCACAACGATGTCAGCGACGTGCTGGCGAAAGCCGCCGCGCGCGATGTGAAATTTATGCTGGCGGTTGCCACCACGCTGCCGGGTTATAAAGCGATGGTTGAGCTGATTGGCGATCGCCCGAACGTCGCCTACTCCTGCGGCGTTCATCCGCTGAATCAGGAACAGCCCTATGACTTTGCCGAACTGCGCCAGCTGGCTGCAGACCAGCGGGTGGTCGCCATGGGTGAAACGGGTCTCGATTACTTTTATCAGAAAGAGACTAAGGAGCAGCAGCAGGCATCTTTCCGCGAGCATATCCGCATCGGACGCGATCTGAACAAACCGGTGATCGTCCATACGCGTGACGCGCGTGAAGACACGCTGGCGATCCTGAAAGAAGAGAAGGTGGAAGGCTGTGGCGGCGTGCTGCACTGCTTCACCGAAGATCGTGAAACGGCCGGTAAACTGTTGGATATGGGGTTCTATATCTCGTTCTCGGGCATCGCCACCTTCCGCAATGCGGAGAGCATCCGCGAAGCGGCACGCTACGTGCCACTCGATCGTATGCTGGTCGAGACGGATTCACCGTATCTGGCGCCGGTGCCGTTCCGCGGCAAAGAAAATCAGCCCGCTTACACGCGTGATGTTGCCGAATATATGGCGGTGGTCAAAGGCGTCAGCATTGAGCAACTGGCTGAAGCCACCACAAAGAACTTTTCCGATCTGTTCCACGTGCCGCTCTCCCGGTTAACCGACGCATAACGACGGCGTTCACGTCAGCCGGCAGCGGCTGTTGATGCAATTCCGCATCGCTCTTTTGGGTGATGCGGTTTTTTATTGTGCAAAACCTGGCATTTTCTGGCCATTTGAACTAGACGATGTGCAAAGCTTCGATGAAACGTGATGCTCATCAAACTAAATTTTAGCGATTTATTTTACTCTTCGTAATAAATACCGAGAACGCTAAGACGTTCCGAAAATAGCGGGGATCTCCCCTCCGTTATCACGCGTAACGCGCGTAAAACAGCAATCATACTCAGGAGCTTCACACTATGTTTAAAAATGCCTTTGCCAACCTGCAAAAGGTCGGCAAATCGCTGATGCTGCCGGTGTCGGTTTTGCCGATAGCCGGTATTCTGCTGGGCGTTGGTTCTGCCAACTTCAGCTGGTTGCCTGCCGTGGTTTCTCACGTCATGGCGGAAGCCGGTGGTTCAGTCTTTGCCAATATGCCGTTAATCTTCGCGATTGGCGTGGCGCTGGGCTTCACCAACAATGACGGCGTTTCGGCACTGGCCGCCGTCGTTGCCTATGGCATCATGGTGAAAACCATGGCGGTGGTCGCGCCGCTGGTGCTGCATTTACCGCCGGCGGAAATCGAAGCCAAACATCTGGCGGATACCGGCGTACTCGGTGGCATCATTGCCGGTTCGATTGCGGCATACATGTTTAACCGCTTCTACCGTATCAAGTTGCCGGAATATCTGGGCTTCTTTGCCGGTAAACGCTTTGTGCCGATTATCTCTGGCTTCACGGCGATCTTCCTCGGTGTGGCGCTCTCCTTTGTCTGGCCACCGATTGGTACGGCGATTCAGGACTTCTCACAGTGGGCGGCTTACCAGAACCCGGTTGTTGCCTTCGGCCTGTATGGTCTGATTGAGCGTACGCTGGTGCCGTTTGGCCTGCACCATATCTGGAACGTTCCTTTCCAGATGCAAATTGGTGAGTTTACCAATGCGGCGGGTCAGGTATTCCACGGTGATATCCCACGCTATATGGCGGGTGACCCAACGGCGGGCAAACTTTCCGGCGGCTTCCTGTTTAAAATGTACGGTCTGCCAGCGGCGGCTATCGCTATCTGGCATTCAGCGAAACCAGAGAACCGCGCCAAAGTGGGCGGCATTATGATCTCCGCTGCACTGACCTCGTTCCTGACCGGCATCACCGAACCGATTGAGTTCTCATTCATGTTCGTGGCCCCGGTGCTCTACGCCATCCACATTCTGCTGGCCGGTCTGGCGTTCCCAATCTGTATCCTGTTAGGAATGCGTGATGGCACCAGCTTCTCTCACGGCCTGATCGATTTTGTGGTGCTCAGTGGCAACAGCAGCAAAATCTGGCTGTTCCCGGTGGTAGGCGTCATTTATGGCCTGATTTATTACACCGTATTCCGCTTTGTGATCACCAAATTCAACCTGAAAACGCCAGGTCGTGAAGAGACAACTGCGGAGCAAACGGTGGGTAACGCCAGTGAGATGGCCGGTAATCTGGTCGCAGCCTTTGGCGGCAAAGAGAACATCACCAATCTGGACGCCTGTATCACCCGCCTGCGTGTCAGCGTGGCGGACGTGACCAAAGTCGACCAGCCTGGCCTGAAAAAATTAGGCGCGGCGGGCGTGGTGATTGCCGGGTCCGGTGTTCAGGCCATTTTTGGCACTAAATCCGATAACCTGAAAACCGATATGGATGATTATATCCGTAACAGTTAAGGGTTTATTCCGTGACGAAAGGGGAGCTTAGGCTCCCCTTTTTCATGCCCGTACAAGCCGAATGCTGACATGCCAGGCGATTAGCGTAAGAAATGTCACGGGAAGGTTGAAAGAAAACGGCTAACTCACTCATACTGCCTGAACTCTACTTTTCGTTAAGGAAGTGACTGATGGCTGAAGAAACGATTTTCAGTAAAATTATCCGCCGTGAAATCCCGGCTGACATCGTCTATCAGGATGAGCTGGTGACCGCCTTCCGTGATATCTCGCCAAAAGCGCCCACTCATATTCTGATCATCCCCAATATTGTGATCCCAACCGCCAACGATGCGGTGCCAGGCCATGAAGCGGCGCTGGGCAGGATGATCACCGTTGCGGCTAAAATTGCCAAAGATCAGGGCATTGCCGAAGATGGCTACCGTCTGATCATGAACTGCAATAAACACGGCGGGCAGGAGGTTTATCATATCCACTTCCATCTCGTCGGTGGTCGTCCTTTAGGCCCAATGCTGGCTAACTAGCCCTCTGATACGGACACACCTCACTATGCGGGCGATTGCCACAGGCATAACGTTACTGGCGCTGCTCAGCGGATGCAGCAGCCCTCCCACCACCATCAATACCTCGCAGTCGTTGGTGATGGAGTCATCGGTCCTGTCAGCCGGGATCACCACCGATCAGCCAGTGATGTCCGAAAATGAAGGGCAGCAGCGGGCCTCCTCGGTGCTTTATAACCAGCAGGTGAAGCCGGTGACCGTTCACTACCGTTTCTACTGGTATGATGACAAAGGTCTGGAAATCACCCCGTTTGAAGCCCCGCGCACCACCACCGTGGCCGCCAATGGCAATATTGAAATATCATCGCAAACCGGTAACCTGACGGCGAGCAAAGTCAGGCTCTATTTGTATCTTTAGGAGTTATTGCGTGGAAAGGAAGTTAATCAAACTCTCGGGTGTCGTGTTACTGGCGCTGATCCTGGCGGGCTGTGTGAATGAACAGCAGCAACCGCAGAAGCCTGCGCCGGTCGAGCCGGTACAGCCGACTCAGCCAGTCCAACCGCCTGTTGAGCCACCGCCAGCGGAAACCGTACCACAGCCGCCGAAGTTCCAGTCCATTAACTGGGATGCCAGCGTCTCGCCATTGATTGCGCAGATGCTGAAAGCCGATGGCGTCACCGCCGGCAGCGTTCTGCTGGTGGATGGGGTGAAAAACAGCACCAACGGCAGCCTGCAAATCTCTAAAGCTACCGCTGCGCTGCACACGGCACTGGATAATAATACCCAGTTCACGCTGGTCACGCCGCAGCAGCTAGCGACCGCCAAGCAGACGCTGGGCCTGTCGGCAGAAGACAGCCTGGGCTCACGCAGTAAAGCAGTGGGTCTGGCGCGTATTGTTGGCGCGCAGTATGTGTTGTACAGCAACGTGCAGGGCGATGTGAAAACGCCTTCGCTGCAAATGCAGCTGATGCTGGTGCAGACAGGTGAAATCATCTGGTCAGGCAACGGTGTCGTCCAGCATTGATCCGGCGCTTGGCAGGCTGATCACCCAACAGTTTCCGGCGGCGCAATCCGCCGGTTCTTTTTTTCCGCTGACCGGACTCACCGGCCAGACCGGAAAAGTCGTGGTGGGCGACCTGACCTTGCTGGCTCGCCATCAGCGAAAAGCCGAGCCTGTTCCCGGCGTCGATCGCCGTCGCGAGTACCATATTCTGCGCAAACTCTCAGGCAGTGGTCTTGCGCCAGCGGTGCAGGGTTTTAACGCAGAGTGGTTGCTGCTGGGCTGGCAGCCTGGCGAAGCGCTGGATCGGCAGGGGTTTATTCAGCACCTTGAGGCTATAGCCTTAAAGGTGGCCACCTTGCACGCGCAGCCACTGAGCGGCTACCGGCTTTCTCTGCTGGCGCTGTTACAGCAGTACTGGCTGTTAAGTTGCCCGACGCGTCGCCATCATGGCTGGCTGCGGGCGCTTAAAAAGTGTCAACAGCAGGGCGAGCCCAGGCCGCTGCGGCTGGCGTTACTGCATATGGATATCCATGGCGGCAACGTCATCCGTCATCGGGACAGCTTGCAGCTTATCGACTGGGAATACGCCAGTGATGGCGATGTGGCGCTGGAGCTGGCGGCGATAGTGGCGGGCAACGGCCTCAACCAGCAACAACAACAGCAGCTGACGGCTTGCTATGCCGCGCAACAGAATATTGACCAGCAGGCGCTGACGCAGCAGATGCAGCGCTGGCAGCCGTGGCTGCGACTGCTGATGGCCAGCTGGTATGAGCTGCGCTGGCAGCAGACTCAACAACCGATGTTTTACACGCTGGCAGCAGAAGCCTGGCAGCGGGTGTTATCAGATTAAGAGGTGAAGTGTGGGACCGGTAATGTTAGACGTGCTCGGCTACGAGCTGGATGCAGAAGAGCGTGAGATTTTACAGCACCCGCTGGTCGGCGGGTTGATCCTGTTTAGCCGTAATTATCACGATCCTGCGCAGCTGGCCGAACTGGTCAGGCAAATTCGCGCGGCATCGCGCAACCGGCTGGTGGTTGCCGTCGATCAGGAAGGCGGACGCGTTCAGCGCTTCCGTGAGGGCTTTACCCGCCTGCCCGCCATGCAGTCTTTCTACGCGTTAAATGACGAAGTGAAAGCCGCCGAGCTGGCCCAGCAGGCTGGCTGGTTAATGGCCTCAGAAATGATCGCCATGGATATCGACATCAGCTTTGCGCCGGTGCTGGATATCGGCCACGGCAGCGCGGCCATTGGTGAGCGCAGCTTCCATGAAGATCCGGCCATCGCTTTACGCATGGCGCGTCAGTTTATCCGCGGGATGCACGACGCGGGTATGAAAACCACCGGCAAACATTTCCCCGGCCATGGTGCGGTCAGTGCCGATTCGCACAAAGAGACGCCGCGTGATGACCGCAGCGAGCAGGAAATTCGCCAGCACGACATGCAGATTTTCAAACAGCTGATTGAAGAGCAGGCATTGGATGCGATCATGCCGGCGCATGTTATCTATACTCAGATCGATCCCCGTCCGGCAAGCGGATCGTCCCACTGGTTACAGACCGTGCTTCGCGGCGAGTTAGGGTATGACGGCGTGATTTTCTCGGACGATCTGTCGATGGAAGGTGCGGCGATTATGGGCAGCTACGCAGAGCGTGGCCAGGCATCGCTGGATGCCGGCTGCGATATGATCCTGGTCTGCAATAACCGTCAAGGTGCGGTCAGCGTGTTGGATAATCTGTCGCCGATCAACGCCGAACGCGTCAGCCGGTTGTATCATCGGGGAACATTTACCCGCCAGCAGCTGCTGGATTCGCCTCGCTGGAAAGAAGCGAACAAGGCCCTGACCGCGCTGCAATCGCGCTGGCTGGAGCAAAAAGGCAGCTGACGGCAATTCTCAACGAGGATGGCGATGATCATTTATCTGCACGGTTTTGATTCAACCAGTCCGGGGAACCATGAAAAGGTTCTCCAGCTGCAGTTTATTGACCCCGATGTGCGCTTGCTGAGCTACAGCACGCTGCATCCCAAGCATGATATGCAGTATCTGCTGAATGAGACCGATAAACTGCTGCGCAGCACTGACGATGAAAGGCCGTTGATTTGCGGCGTGGGCTTAGGTGGCTTTTGGGCCGAGCGCATTGGTTTTCTCAGCGATATCCGCCAGGTCATCTTCAATCCGAACCTCTGGCCTGAAGAGAACATGGTGGGGAAAATTAATCGCCCGGAAGAGTATGTCGATCTGGCGACGAAATGCGTCAGCAATTTCCGCGAGAAGAACCGTGACCGCTGCCTGGCCATTCTCTCACGCAACGATGACGCGCTGGACAGTCAGCGTTCGGCAGAGGCGTTGCAAAGCACCTATGAGATTATCTGGGACGACGTGCAGGGCCATAAATTCAAAAATATCGCGCAACATCTGCAACGCATCAAGGCCTTTAAAACCCTCGGTTAACGCTTAAGGGCGCAGTCATCCGGCTGCGTCCTGCCCCTTATTTCTTCGTACTATTCTGAGATCGTTGGTAAAAATTGACCTGCATCAATTTTAAGAGATCTCTGCTTCATCCCCGTGCTATTCTGCCAGCAGATAGCGAATTAAACTCGCCAACCCTATGTTTACTAAGGATATTAATTTAACCTTTAGTTAACGATCGGTTCACAATTTAAGGGGGTCAATTGACTACACCACTGAAGAAAATTGTCATTATTGGCGGAGGGGCAGGTGGACTTGAACTTGCTACTCAGCTGGGTCACAAGTTGGGGCGTAAGAAAAAGGCTGAAATCACTCTGGTCGATCGTAACACCAGCCACCTGTGGAAACCGCTGCTGCATGAAGTGGCCACCGGATCGCTGGATGAAGGGATTGATGGACTGAGCTACCTGGCGCATGCCCGCAATCACGGTTTCCAGTTCCAGCTGGGCACGCTGACCGATATCGACCGCGAAGGCAAACGCCTGCAGCTGTCTGAGATCCGCGATGCGCAGGGTGAGCTGTTGGTCCCTGAACGTGAACTGGCCTATGACACCCTGGTGATGGCGCTGGGCAGTACCTCTAACGACTTTGGTACGCCGGGTGTAAAAGACCACTGCATCTTCCTTGATAACCCGCACCAGGCGCGTCGTTTCCACAATGAAATGCTCAACCTGTTCCTGAAATTCTCTTCCAGCGAAGGGCCGCAGGACACAGTGAACATCGCCATTGTTGGTGCAGGCGCCACCGGCGTCGAGCTGTCGGCCGAGCTGCATAATGCGGTCAAACAGCTGCACAGCTACGGTTACAAGGGGCTGGATAACAGCGCGCTGAACGTCACGCTGGTGGAAGCCGGTGAGCGTATTCTGCCAGCGCTGCCGCCACGTATCTCCACCGCGGCGCATCAGGAACTGACCAAGCTGGGCGTGCGGGTATTAACGCAGACCATGGTGACCAGCGCCGATAAAAAAGGACTGAACACCAAATCGGGCGAGTTTATCGATGCCGATCTGATGGTGTGGGCAGCGGGGATCAAAGCGCCTGACTTTATGAAAGAGATTGGCGGTCTGGAAACTAACCGCATCAATCAGCTGGTGGTGAAGCCTACGCTGCAAACCACACTGGATGACAGCATCTTCGCCATTGGTGACTGTGCATCCTGTGCACTGCCATCCGGTGGATTTGTGCCGCCGCGCGCGCAGTCTGCTCACCAGATGGCTTCGCTTGTGCTGGGTAACATCCTGGCGCAGATTAAAGGCCAGAGCCTGAAATCCTATGTCTATAAGGATCACGGTTCGCTGGTGTCGCTCTCTCGCTTCAGTACGGTGGGAAGCCTGATGGGTAACCTGATGCGCGGTTCGATGATGGTGGAAGGGCGCATTGCGCGTTTCGTTTACATCTCGCTGTACCGTATGCACCAGGTGGCGCTGCATGGCTACTTCAAAACCGGCCTGATGATGCTGGTTGGCAGCATTAACCGGGTGATCCGTCCGCGCCTGAAAATGCATTGATCGCAATTTAGTCGTTGTAGTACCACAGTATTTGCAAGCATCAAGGCTTATAGTGACGCGTTTACTATAAGCCTTTCTTCTTTTACCGCCCCGCAAAGCCGTCGATCGGAACACTCTTAAAAGCTTTCTCTTATGGTAACTGGACGTGATTTCGTCCGGTATTCTTATTGTCACAATTGGTCCTGATGCGCAAAATTACCCCAACACCACATGGCGCGTCGCGCACGCCAGGTAATGGTCTCTGCCACGGAATGGGCTGCAGGCTAAATTGCGCGGTAACAATTTCAGGAGAACGTCCTGTGAATAAATCAATGTTGGCAGGTATCGGAATTGGTGTGGCAGCGGCCCTGGGCGTCGCTGCTGTTGCAGGCATGAACGTTTTTGATCGCAGCCCGCAGTATGCGCAGGTGCTTTCCGCAACACCAATCAAAGAAACGACCAAAAACCCACGTCAGGAATGCCGTAACGTGACGCTGACACACCGTCGCGCCGTGCAGGATGAGCACCGTATTGCCGGTTCAGTACTGGGCGCGGTAGCGGGTGGCGTGTTGGGCCATCAGTTTGGCGGCGGTCGCGGTCGCGACGTGGCAACCGTTGCCGGTGCAGTGGCCGGTGGCTACGGTGGTAATCAGGTGCAGGGCGCACTGCAGGATCGGGATACCTACACTACCACCGAGCAGCGCTGCAAAACCGTTTACGACAAGCAGGAAAAAATGATGGGTTATGACGTTACCTATAAAATCGGTAACGACCAGGGCAAAATCCGTATGGATAACGACCCAGGCACCCGTATCCCGCTGGACAGTAACGGTCAGCTGGTGCTGAACGACAAGGCGTAAAATCCGACAGTTGACGCGACGCGCGTAGCTGCCTGATAAGATGCTTACCGTTGTGGGCATCTCGCGGACAGAAAAAAAGCGGCTGATTAGCCGCTTTTTTTATTGCTGAGTCAGGCTCAGGCGGCGTTCGCCAGTACCTGAGCCATAAAGTCACCGACCCATTTCATCCTTAACTTGCGGTCAGCCAGGTCGCGGATAAACTTGATTTTGGTCGGGCCATCAAGTCGCCAGTGCTGCGGTTCCTTCTGCAACAACCCAATCAACCAGCCTGGATTAGCCAGATTCTTCTCGGCGAACTCAATAAAGCCGCCTTTGTCGCTGGCTTCCACCCGACGAATGCCGATTTTCTTCGCCATCAGGCGCAGCGAAGCAGTATCCAGCAGATTACGTGCGGCATCCGGCAACAGGCCAAAGCGGTCGATCAGTTCGACTTTCAGATCCTGCAACTCGCCTTCTTCCTGCGCGCTGGCGATGCGTTTGTAGAACGACAGACGGGTGTTCACATCCGGAATGTACTCATCTGGCAACAGGGAAGGCATCCGCAACTCAATGTCAGTCTGACTGTTGGTCAGATCTTCCAGCGACGGTTCGCGGCCTTCTTTCAGCGCCTCAACGGCATTTTCCAGCAGCTCCATATACAACGAGAAGCCAATGGTTTCCATCTGTCCGCTTTGTCCTTCACCCAACAGCTCACCCGCGCCACGAATTTCCAGATCGTGGGTCGCCAGCGCAAACCCGGCGCCCAAATCTTCCAGAGAGGCGAGTGCTTCCAGACGCTTATGCGCATCGGACGTCATCGCTTTCGGATGCGGCGTCATCAGCCAGGCATACGCCTGGTGGTGTGAACGTCCCACGCGGCCGCGCAACTGGTGTAACTGTGCCAGACCGAAATGGTCCGCGCGCTCGATGATGATGGTGTTGGCGGTCGGAATATCGATACCGGTTTCGATGATGGTGGTACACACCAGCACGTTGAAGCGCTGATGGTGGAAATCATTCATCACCCGTTCCAGCTCGCGCTCACGCATCTGACCGTGGCCGATGGCCACACGGGCCTCCGGAACCAGTTCAGACAGGCGATTAGCCGCTTTCTCGATGTTTTCGACGTCGTTGTACAGATAGTAAACCTGGCCACCACGCAGCACTTCACGCAGGATAGCTTCGCGCACCACCAGATCGTCGAACTCACGCACAAAGGTTTTTACCGCCAGGCGACGTGCCGGTGGCGTGGCAATAATCGACAGGTCGCGCATGCCGCTCATCGCCATATTCAGCGTGCGCGGGATCGGCGTGGCGGTCAGCGTCAGGATATCCACGTCGGCGCGCATCGCTTTAATGCGTTCCTTATGACGCACGCCGAAGCGGTGCTCTTCATCGACGATCAGCAGCCCCAAATCGCGCCACTTGATCTCATTGGCCAGCAGTTTATGCGTGCCAATCAGAATATCGATTTTGCCTTCTCTGGCCTGCTCAAGGATCGCCGTTTGTTCTTTGGCGGTTCGGAAGCGGGAAAGCATCTCAATGCGCACCGGCCAGTTGGCGAAACGGTCGCGGAAGTTATCGTAATGCTGCTGAGCAAGCAGGGTGGTCGGCACCAGCACCGCAACCTGTTTGTGGTTTTCCACCGCGAGGAAGGCAGCTCGCATCGCCACTTCGGTTTTACCGAAGCCGACGTCGCCGCACACCAGACGATCCATCGCCAGCGGCTGGCACATATCGCTGAGGACGGCATTGATTGCCTGCGCCTGGTCGGGGGTGGTTTCGAACGGGAAACTCTCACAGAAAAGCTGATATTGCTCACGATCGTGCTTAAAGGCAAAACCGCTTTTGGCTTCACGCTGGGCGTAAATGTCCAGCAGCTCCGCGGCCACATCACGCACTTTCTCGGCGGCTTTCTGCCGCGCCCGTGACCAGGCATCGCTACCCAGCTTATGCAGCGGCGCGTTCTCATCCGCACCGCCGGCATAGCGGCTGATCAAGTGCAGCGACGACACCGGCACATACAGCTTGGCGTCACCGGCGTAGGTCAGCATCAGGTACTCGGCGGTGATACCGCCGGTTTCCAGCGTGGTCAGCCCGATATAGCGACCCACGCCATGCTCGAGGTGCACCACCGGCTGCCCGGAACGCAGTTCGGCGAGGTTACGGATTAATACATCAGGGTTAATGGTGCGGCGGCTGTCCTGACGACGACGGCTGACGCGTTCGCCCAGCAGATCGCCTTCGCAGATAAATGCCCGCTGGCGCAAACCGTCGACGAAGCCTTTTTCGCTGGCACCAATCATCAGATAGTGACCGGCCGCTTCGGCTTCGGCAAAGGTGTGCACGCCCTGAGGCAAAATTTTGATCCGCGCCAGCAACTCTTGCAGCGCTTCACGGCGGCCTTCACTCTCAACCGAGAAGATTACCGGGCCGCTGAATGCTTCCAGGAAGCGACGCAAGGTATCCAGCGGCACTTTGGCCTGCGCCTGCACCGCCAGATCCGGCAGCGGGTGATACTGCAAGTTGGTATTAGCGGCTTTCTTCGGCAGCTCTTCGCTTTTCAACTGCACGCGCGGCCAGTTTTTCAGCTCGCTAAACAGCTCATCGGTGCGCAGCCAGAGCTTTTCTGGCGGCAACAGCGGGCGCATAGGGTCCACGCGGCGGCTTTCAAAGCGGGAGGTGACATCCAGCAGGAAACGGTCGGCGCTGACTTCCAGATCGCCGGTGTTCACCAGCAGGGTGTTTTCCGGCAGATAGCTGAACAGCGCCGGTAACGGCTGATCGAAGAACAGCGGCTGCCAGTACTCAATGCCGGTCGGCAGCGTGCCTTTGCTCACCTGCTGATAGATGTGTTCGGACTCGCGGCGCACCTCGAAATGTTCGCGCCACTGGGTGCGGAACAGCTCAATCGCCGCTTTGTCGGTCGGGAATTCATGCGCCGGCAGCAGGTTGACCGCCGGAACCTCTTCCAGCGTGCGCTGGCTGTCGACGTCGAACAAGCGCAGGCTGTCGATCTCGTCATCAAAGAAGTCGATGCGGTAGGGCTGATCGCTGCCCATCGGATAGAGATCCAGCAGCGCGCCACGGGTGGCGTATTCGCCATGTTCCATCACCTGATCGACGTGACGGTAACCGGCCTGTTCAAGCTGGCTGCGCAAGGTATCGCGCGACAGCCGCTGGCCTTTCTTCATCACCAGCGCGTGCCCGTGCAGGAAGCTGTGCGGACAAACCCGCTGCAACAGCGTATTCACCGGCAGGATCAGCACACCGCGTTCCATCATCGGCAACTGGTAGAGCGTGGAAAGGCGTGAGGAAATAATGTCCTGATGCGGTGAGAAACTGTCAAAAGGCAGCGTTTCCCAGTCGGCCAGGCTCATCACCGGCTCGTCGGTAAACTGTTTGATCTCATCATACAGGCGGAGGGCATTTTGCATGTCGGGGGCGATTAATATCACCGGGCCAGGATGGCGTTCGATGATTTCAGCGCATTCCACCGCACAGGCGGCACCGGTCAGTTGACCTAACTGGCGCTGGTCACCTGCTTTTACGGGCAGGGTGTAACGAATGTGTTCAGGCATAATCAGTCAGACGGTCTCTTCGCAAAATGGAGAGCAGGGAACCGTGTTCCCCTTCAGCTAACCGGAGTATACCTCTATTTCGGCGATTGTTGGGTGTAGTGCATCTTAGGTCGGTCAATGTTTGCCCAGATCAGCTCTTTTTCACCGTGATAGCTGTGGTTGCCGTCATCCCACTTTACGTAGTAACCCGCGGGTGAATCGCCCTGTTCGAACACGTTCACTACCATGCCTTTAATGTCGCCGGTTTTGTGCCTGACAATGCTGCCTTTAGGATATTTAGACATTTTTACCACTCCTGGGCTGACTCTACGGCGATATTGCACTTAACGTATTACCTCTTTTTGAGAGGGGTTAATAGTAGTGTAAGCCGATTCACGTCTGACAATTGAGCAATTAGCGGCTGTTTTTTGTGCGATATCGCGGTGATGAGGGCCATTGTTGCCGTTGCTGACAAAACAAAGCTGCACAGTCAGCGGCTTAGAGGTTCCATAACGCCGGGCTAACCTTTATTATCTTCGATCACTTTTTGCCAACGCTTTGCCAGAAGACGGATTACATGTATCAACCTGTCGCGTTATTTATCGGTCTGCGCTATATGCGTGGACGAGCTTCAGACCGCTTCGGCCGGTTTGTTTCCTGGCTCTCCGCCATCGGCATCACGCTTGGCGTGCTGGCGCTGGTCACCGTGTTATCGGTGATGAACGGTTTTGAGCATGAGCTCGAGAAGAGCACCCTCAATTTGATGCCTCAGGCGCTGATTACCAGCGACAAAGGCTCGATCAATCCGCAACAGCTGCCGGCTGACAGCCTCAAGCTGCAAGGAACGAAGAAAATTACGCCGCTGACCACCGGGGATGTGGTGCTGCAAAGCGCCCGCAGCGTCGGTGTAGGCGTGATGCTGGGCATCAACCCGGATGAACCGGATCCCCTTTCGCCTTATCTGGTGAACGTCAAGCAGACCGATCTGCAACCCGGCAAATATAACGTGATCATTGGTGAACAGCTGGCGACCCAGCTGGGCGTGAAGCGCGGTGAAGAGCTGCGTCTGATGGTGCCTTCTGCCAGCCAGTTCACGCCGATGGGCCGCTTGCCGAGCCAGCGTCTGTTTACCGTGGTGGGCACCTTCGCCGCCAACAGTGAGGTGGACGGTTATCAGATTCTGGTAAATCAGCAGGATGCCTCAAGACTGATGCGTTATCCGGCGGGCAACATCACCGGCTGGCGTCTGTGGCTGGATAAGCCGCTGCAGGTTGACAGCCTCAGCCAGCAAAAGCTGCCGGAAGGGTTGGTATGGAAAGACTGGCGCGAGCGTAAAGGCGAGCTGTTCCAGGCGGTGCGCATGGAGAAAAACATGATGGGCCTGCTGCTGAGCCTGATCGTCGCCGTGGCAGCCTTTAACATCATCACCTCGCTGGGACTGCTGATCATGGAGAAGCAGGGCGAAGTGGCGATCCTGCAAACCCAGGGCTTAACCCGCCGGCAAATTGTGATGGTGTTTATGGTGCAGGGTGCCACCGCAGGCATTGTCGGCTCGGTGCTGGGCGCGCTGCTCGGCGTGCTGTTAGCCAGCCAGCTGAATAACCTGATGCCGTTGATTGGCGCGTTCCTTGATGGCGCGGCGCTGCCGGTAGAAATTTCCATTCCGCAAGTGATCACCATTGTGGTAACGGCGATGGTCGTGGCGCTGCTTTCCACGCTGTATCCTTCATGGCGCGCCGCCGCCGTACAACCCGCTGAGGCTTTACGTTATGAGTAACCCGATTCTGTTGCAGTGCAATGACCTGTGCAAACGCTATCAGGAAGGCAGCGTCCAGACGGATGTGCTGCGCAATGTCTCCTTCAGCGTGGCCCCTGGCGAGATGATGGCGATTGTCGGCAGCTCCGGCTCCGGTAAAAGCACCCTGATGCATCTGCTGGGCGGGCTGGATACGCCCACCTCTGGCGATGTGGTGTTTAACGGCAAATCCCTTAACGGCATGAGCTCCTCGGCGAAGGCTGAACTGCGTAACCGCGAGCTGGGCTTTATTTACCAGTTCCACCATCTGTTGCCGGACTTTACGGCGATGGAAAACGTGGCGATGCCGCTGCTGATTGGCAAAGTGGGCAAAGCCGAGGCCGAAGCCAAAGCGATGGAGATGCTGACGGCCGTGGGTCTGGATAAGCGTGCGAAACACCGTCCGTCCGAGCTTTCCGGCGGCGAGCGTCAGCGTGTGGCCATCGCCCGTGCGCTGGTGAACAATCCGCGCCTGGTGCTGGCGGATGAGCCCACCGGTAATCTGGATGCCCGCAACGCGGATGCCATTTTCGATCTGCTGGGCGAACTGAACGTGCGTCAGGGCACGGCTTTCCTGGTGGTAACCCACGATTTACATCTTGCGAAGCGGCTTAACCGCCAGATGGAGATGCGTGACGGCCAGCTAAGCGGAGACGTGTTACTGGCAGGGAAGGCGTAATGGCGGGCAATCTTTCTCTTCTTCTTGGCCTGCGGTTCAGCCGTGGGCGTCGCCGTAGCGGCATGGTGTCGTTGATCTCGGTGATTTCCACCGTCGGTATTGCGCTGGGCGTGGCGGTACTGATCGTGGGTCTGAGTGCGATGAACGGTTTCGAGCGCGAGCTGAATAACCGTATCCTGGCGGTAGTGCCGCATGGCGAAATCGAGCCGGTCAATCAGCCCTTTACCGGCTGGCAGCAACTGCTGCCGAAGGTGGAGCAGGTGAAAGGCATCGCTGCGGCTGCACCGTACATCAACTTCACCGGGCTGATTGAAAGCGGCGCGAAGCTGCAGGCGGTTCAGGTGAAGGGCGTCGATCCTCAGCAGGAAAACAACCTGAGCGCGTTGCCGAAGTATGTGCAGAACAATGCCTGGCAGAGTTTCAGCGCCGGCAAACAGCAAATCATTCTTGGTCAGGGCGTGGCGACCAGCCTGAAGGTTAAGCAGGGCGACTGGTTGACCATCATGATCCCCAACAGCGATCCCGAGCATAAGCTGCTGCAACCGAAGCGCGTACGTTTGCAGGTGAGCGGCATTTTAGCGCTCAGCGGCATGTTGGATCACAGCCTGGCATTGGTTCCACTGGGCGATGCGCAGCAATATTTAGGCATGGGTGACAACGTCACGGGCATTGCGCTGAAGATGAGCGACCCGTTTGCCGCGCAAAAGCTGGTGCGTGATGCCGGTGAAGTGACGCATTCTTACGTCTATATCCGCAGCTGGATTGGCACCTATGGCTACATGTATCGCGATATCCAGATGATCCGCGCCATTATGTATCTGGCGATGGTGCTGGTGATTGGCGTGGCCTGTTTCAACATCGTTTCAACGCTGGTGATGGCGGTGAAGGATAAGAGTGGCGACATTGCGGTATTGCGCACGCTCGGGGCGAAGGATGGCCTGATCCGCGCTATATTTGTCTGGTATGGCCTGATGGCCGGGCTGGTCGGCAGCGTCAGTGGCGTGGTGGTTGGCGTGCTGGCGGCATTCAACCTCACGCCGCTGATTCGCGGAATTGAAACCTTAACCGGCTATCATTTCCTGTCCGGCGATATCTACTTTATCGACTTCCTGCCATCAGAAGTGCACTGGTCAGATGTGGCTATCGTGTTGGTCACCTCGCTGGTGCTGAGTCTGATTGCCAGTTGGTATCCCGCACGGCGGGCGAGCAAAATCGACCCGGCGCGTGTACTGAGCGGACAATAACAGCATGTATTACGGTTTTGACGTTGGCGGCAGCAAGATTGCGCTGGGGGTGTATAACCTTCAGCTTCAGCAGGTCTGGACTAAGCGGGTCGTCACGCCAAAAGACGACTATCAGGCGCTGGTGGATCTGCTGGTTGCGCTAACGGAAGAAGCCGATGCCTTTTGTGGTCAACGGGGCAGCGTGGGCATTGGCGTGCCGGGGATCCCGGTGCCGGACGATGGCACGCTGTTTACCGCCAACGTGCCCGCCGCGACGGGCAGAACCTTGCAGGCCGATCTCTCGCAACGGCTGGGTCGCGATGTGCGCATCGATAACGATGCCAACTGTTTTGCCCTCTCGGAAGCCTGGGATGAAGAGTTTCAGGCCTATCCGGTGGTGATGGGGCTGATCCTTGGCACTGGCGTTGGCGGCGGACTGATTGTTGACGGCAAGCCGTTAACCGGGCGCAATTACGTGGTGGGCGAGTTTGGCCACACGCGTTTGCCGATTGATGCGCTGGACGTGCTGGGACAAAACGTAGTGCAGCCGCGATGTGGCTGTGGCAAGACGGGGTGCATTGACTCCTGGCTGTCGGGCTCGGGATTTTCCCGCCTCTGGCAGCTGCATAATCAGCAGGCTCTCAGTGCACCCGAGATTATCTCCCGCTATTATCAGGGAGATCCGCAAGCCATCGCCCATACCGACCGATACCGGGAGTTGCTGGCCGTTTGTCTGGGTAACCTGCTGACGCTGGTAGACCCGCATCTGGTGGTACTGGGGGGGGGATTGTCCAATTTCGACGCGCTGTATGACGGCCTGGCAGAGAAGGTAAGCCCTCATCTGCTGCCGGTTGCCAAACCACCGAGGTTTGAAAAGGCGCGTCACGGAGACGCAGGTGGAATGCGCGGTGCCGCATTCCTGCACGTTAAGGAATAGAGAAATTATGATGCGAACTCCCCGTCGCCGACTGCGTCTGGCGCGATACAAGAAGACCCGACGCCAGGTGCACCAGCGTTTTCGTCAGCGTATTTTTGAGCGCGATCGCAATATTGAGATAGCCCAACATCCATTGCCACGCGTGGTGGTGTTGACCGGCGCAGGTATTTCTGCCGAGTCGGGTATCCGGACTTTCCGCGCGGCCGATGGCTTATGGGAAGATCATAAAGTCGAAGATGTGGCCACGCCGGAAGGTTTTGCGCGCGATCCGCAAAAAGTGCAAGACTTCTACAATGCCCGCCGTCGTCAGTTGCAACAGCCGGAGATCCAGCCGAACGCCGCCCACGAAGCGCTGGCGGAACTGGAAGCCGCGTTGGGCGATCATTTCCTGTTGGTGACGCAGAATATCGACAACCTGCATGAGCGTGCAGGGAACAGTCACGTGATCCACATGCACGGTGAGTTGCTGAAAGTGCGTTGTGCCACCAGCGGGCAGATCCTGCATTGGGGTGATGACGTTAAGCCAGAAGATCGCTGTCATTGTTGCCAGTTCCCGTCAGTATTGCGTCCCCACGTCGTCTGGTTTGGCGAGATGCCATTACAGATGGTCGAGATTTACGCGGCATTGAGCGAGGCCGACTATTTCGTCGCCATCGGAACATCAGGCCACGTTTACCCCGCCGCAGGTTTCGTTCACGAAGCCAAATTGCAGGGCGCGCATACCGTCGAGCTGAACCTCGAGCCCAGCCAGGTCGGCAGTGAGTTCGAAGAAAAAGACTACGGTTTAGCGAGTGAAGTCGTGCCGAAGTTTGTGCACAATCTGCTGGCGAAAATCGCGCGGTAATTAGCCGGGGCTGTGGGGAAGGCGGGTGAGTAAGTCGTCTGGGTGTTCGGGCGGCAGGTTCAGTTGAGCTTGTCGCTGGGGGATGGTAAGTCGTCTTTGCGGCCCGGTATCCCGGTCAGGGAGAGAAGGTTGAACGCAAAGACGCCGTAAACCCATCCCTGGGGGCTCAGCGGCGACATCCCTGTCGCCGAAGACTCGCTATCAACCTTCTCTCCCTTCCTCGACGCTTCAGTGTCACCTGTTTAAATGGGGATGCACACGTCAAAACCGTTTACAGCGGCATACTTTGGAATTGTGCGTCTGGGAAACACTGCAGCAATGCCGTGCCACCGAGCTGGTCTTGATCTGTGCGTCCACGAATACAGCCACCGACACCAATGCTATTGGGTGGCGGCATAGAGTGCCTTAGCCGAGTGTCTGCGGCAGGGATGCCGCAGCCAAGCCTACAGGGATGTATTTACGGCGCCTCGGATAAGGCACTCTATGCTGACGCCTTACCCCCGGAACCGGTTTTGACCTGTGCTGACACCGTGCCACCGCACTCACCCATAACCTCAACTCCAAAACCCCATCACGCCTCGCTCTCAACCACCTGCTCAGCACTCTCCGATGGTTTATTCCTGACCAACAACATCGTCAGCGTAAACGACAACACCAACGCTATCGCCACGCCCATCAAGGCGAAAACGAAATAGGGACCGATGTAGGCGGGCAAACTGAAGATGCTCGACAGGATATAACCGTATAACCGCACGCCGAAGAAGGCGATAAAGGCCGAGGCTAATGAACTGGCAATGGTGGCAGCGATAAAGGCTTTCTTATAACGCGTTAACACCCCAAACAGCGCCGGCTCGGTAATCCCCAATAACGCTGATATCGCTGCAGAAAGCACCACGGACTTCTCCTGACGCGTCTTGCAATGCAGCCAGATAGCGAATGTCGCGCCGGCTATCGCCATGTTTGCCATAAACATCATTGGCATCAACATGTCATAGCCGCGATCGGTAAAGTTCTGCAACGCAATCGGCGTCATGGCGTGATGCATTCCCGTCAGAATCGCTACCGGGCGAATGGCACCGACCACCAGACCCGCGAAGCTTGCCGAAATGCCAAATAACCCTTCGATAAACCAGGCCAACAGCTTGCCCAGCCAGATGCCCATTGGTCCAATCACCACCAGCGCGACTAATGCAGCAATAAACAGCGTCAATGTCGGGGTGAAAACCGTTTTTAGTACGTCCGGCATAAACCGGTCGACCCAACGATGGATATAACTGAGCGCCAGCACAGAGAAAATAATCGGGATCACGCTGGAGGCGTAATTAAACACCGATACCGGCACCACGTTGAGGAAGTAAATGGTGTCCACCGCGCCGGGTGCATGGCTGGCCAACGCTTTCGCTGCGTCAATCAGCGAGGGATACATCAGACAGGCCGCAACCGCCGCAGCCAGATACTCGTTGGTTTTGAACATCTTCGCGGCTGAAATCGCCAGGAAAAACGGCAGAAAATAGAACACGCCGCTGGCAATCAAATCAATGACCACCACCGTATCGCTGCTGGCTGAAATCACCTTCAGGGCAATCAATCCTGCCAGCAAACCTTTGATCATCCCGGCACCCGCGATGGCCGGTACAATCGGACCAAATACCCCCGAAACCGTATCCATAAATAGCGAAATCAGCCCTTTTCTGGCTTTTCCCGCGGCGGCTGGTCGATCGGCATCCGGCGACACCTGAGGCAAAATCGCCTGATACCACTCATTGACCTTCGGCCCGATAATGATCTGAAACTGATCGCTCTGAATCTGTGCGCCTAATACTCCCGGTAACGCCTTAATATCGGCCTGGCGTATTTTGCTCTTATCAACCAGATCAAAACGCAGACGGGTCATGCAGTGCCAGACTTTATTTATATTTCCGGCACCCCCTACCAGCTCTATTATCTTTTGACTTGTCGCGGTAATTCCCATGAAGCCTGCTCCTGAAACGATCTGATATTCCAGGCGAAATAGTAGAGAAACCCTCAACCTAAAACAAACCAATAAATGTTGATTCAGCTCACAGTTCGCCATCAGCAGGCGTTAAAAGTCAGGCTAATCAATAATTGGTCTGGTTTTTGGCGATAATATTGACGCTTTTCAGACCAAAAAAAACAGACGAAAAAAAGGGTTTACGCCAGCCGATAAATAGCTTCATAGTACTGCACATTAACCGGGGTAAACCTCTTCAGTGACCACCTGATCCAGACCGGAGCCTATTTTAATGTCACCCACGCTGATTAAAAATATTGAATGTTTTATCACTAAACCTGACCGCCATAATTTGATTGTGGTCCGTGTGACCACCGATAAAAATATCATTGGTTATGGCTGCGCAACCTTCCAGCAACGCCCACTGGCGGTGAAAACCATGGTGGATGACTATCTTAAGCCATTGCTGATTGGCCGCGATGCCAATGCCATTGAAGATTTGTGGCAGATGATGATGGTGAATGCCTACTGGCGGAATGGTCCGGTGATCAACAATGCGGTCTCTGGCGTGGATATGGCGCTGTGGGATATCAAAGGGCAGCTGGCCGGTATGCCGCTTTATCAGCTCTTCGGCGGGAAATCGAAAGATGCCATCGCTGTTTACAGCCACGCGTCGGCGGAAACGCTGGAAGGCCTCTATCCCCAGATCGATACATTACTCGCCGACGGTCATCGTCATATTCGCTGCCAGCTTGGCTTTTACGGCGGCACGCCGGAAGGGATGCACAGCACCCGACAGCCCACGCCAGGCGCTTACTACGATCAGGATGAATATATGGCCAACACCGTGGCGATGTTTAAGGCGCTGCGGGAAAAGTACGGCAATCGCTTCCATATTCTGCACGACGTCCACGAACGCCTGTTCCCACAGCAGGCGATCCAGTTTGCTAAAGCCGTTGAACCTTATCAGCCGTACTTTATCGAAGATATTGTCTCGCCTCAGCAATCCGGCTGGCTGGAGCAGGTGCGTGCCCATTCCTGCGTGCCGCTGGCGCTGGGTGAATTGTTTAACAATCCGGCCGAATGGCACGACTTAGTGGTTAACCGTCGCATTGATTTTATCCGCTGCCACGTCTCTCAACTGGGCGGAATCACCCCGGCGCTGAAACTGGCGGTGCTCTGTCAGGCATTTGGCGTACGACTGGCCTGGCATGGGCCGCCGGATATGACGCCAATTGGCGCGGCGGTGAATACCCATCTGAATATCCACCTGCATAACGCCGCGATTCAGGAATTCAATCCGTATGGTGCCAATACGCTGAAAGTCTTCCCACAGGCAGCACAGGCGGAGCAGGGCTATCTCTATCCGATTGACCGGCCGGGCATTGGGGTGGGCTTTGAACAACAGGCCGCAGAAGCGTTTCCGGTAGCGTATCGCGCGCATGAATGGACGCAGAGCCGCTTACCCAATGGCGCCATGCATACGCCTTAACCCGAAGACTGGCGGAAGGTCAGGCTGTCGTGATTGAACGGGATGACGTAGGTGCAGTGGTAATGGATATCCACCACCTCGCTGATCTCAAATACGCGGCCGCCTTCCAGAATTCCCCGGCTGTTGATCTGCATCGCCGGAATGCCTTTTTTGCAGGTGAGCAACGCTGCCTGCTCTTTACTGACCACAATCGCCTGATAACTGGTCAGCAGATGCGAAATGCGGAACCCGCGACTCAAAACGTATTTCTGCAGTGAACTCTCAATAATGTGCTGGTTGAGATCCGGAAAATCCGCCACCGGCAGTTTCGAAACCTCAATCTGCGTGCGCACATTATCCACGTAACGTACCCGGCAAAACTGCCAAATCCACGCGTCTGCCGCCAGGCCAAACACCTGACGTTCGTCTTTATCCGGCAGTTTTTTATGCAGGCTGATCAGCTTAAAGCCAATCTGGTCGAAACGCTTTTCGGTGATCGAGTTATAGACCAGGGGATCGGTGCGGGCGCGCTCGCTGATATAGATGCCCGATCCCTGCACCACATTGACCACGCCAATGCTCACCAGCTTCTCCAGCGCCTGGCGGATGGTAAAGCGCGACACGCCATACTCTTCCGCCAGCTGTCGCTCTGGCGGCAGCTTACGCTGCGCCGGATCGTGTTGCTGATAGATTTTGCTCAGCAAATCCTGAGTCACAAAGTCTTTCTTTTTCATCGTGCTGCCACCACTCGCTCGGGGATAACTACTATACCTCAACGGGCTTTTTCTTCGGCAGAGAAAGGATCAGATGGGTGATCACGCCACCCACCAGGCCCCAGAACGCGGCTCCGACACCAAGCAAACTCAGCCCGGACGCGGTGATCAGGAAAGCGATCACCGCCGCTTCCCGCTGTTTCTCGTCGGCAAGGGCGCGTTGCAAACTGCCAGCGATGGTCCCCAGCAGCGCCAGTCCGGCGATGGTGTGGATCAATGCCGGCGGCAGGGCGCTGAATAACTGTCCAATCGCGGCGCCAAATAATCCTGCCATCAGGTAGAAAAAGCCGGCGCAGGCCGCACCCCAGTATCGCCGCTGAGGATCGGGATGCACATCAGGCCCCATACAAATCGCGGCGGTGATCGCGGCAATACACACCGAGAATCCGCCAAAAGGTGCCAGAAGCAGCGAGGCCAGGCCGGTCCAACTCATCAACGGGGAAATGGGTACCTGGTAACCGGCGGCTTTGAGGGTGGCAATGCCCGGCGCATTCTGTGACGCCATGGTCACCACAAAAAACGGGATGCCAATGCCGAGCAGCGTTGAGAGGCTAAACTCTGGGGCAATAAATTGCGGCAGGGCAAAGCGCAACGGCTGATGGGAGAAGTGGATCTCACCGCTGAACCCGGCGATCAGCAGGCCGGCGACCAGCGTCAGCACGATGGCATAGCGGGGCAGATAGCGCTTTGCCAGCAGGTACGCCAGACACATGCTGGCGGTCAGCGGAAAGTTAAGCTTCAGCGCGCCAAAGGCATCCAGACCAAACCGCAGCAGGATCCCGGCGAGCATCGCGGCAGAAATCGCCTGCGGGATATAGTTCATCAGCCGCGCAAACAGGCCCGTCACGCCGCACAGGAAAATCAGCCCTGAAGCGAATATGAAGATGCCAATCGCTTGCGCAATCGGCGTGCCTGGCAGACTGGTCACCAGCAACGCCGCGCCGGGCGTTGACCAGGCGGTCAGAATCGGCGCGCGGTAGTAAAGCGACAGTCCCAGTGACGTCACGCCCATCGCCAGGCCGAGCATACTTAGCCAGCCACCGATTTGCAGCTCAGAGGCACCGGCGGCACCGGCGGCCTGAAAAATGATCGCCGCTGAACTGGTATAGCCCACCAGAACGGCAACAAAACCGGCCACGACGGCCGGGAAGGTCAGATGCTGAAAGGAAAACGGCGGGCGCATGGCAGGTTCCTGTTTGTACGTTATAACGCACACGCTACCACTGTGCGTTATAACGTACAAGCGCTATACTGAGCCCCGGACTGACTGGAGGAATGATGGAACCCGACCTTGGACACACGTTGAAATCACTGCGAACGTCGCGCGAATGGAGCCTGACGATGGCGGCGGAGCAGACTGGCGTCAGTAAAGCCATGCTCGGGCAGATAGAGCGCGGCGAATCCAGCCCGACAGTGGCCACGCTGTGGAAAATCGCCACCGGCTTTAACGTCCCTTTTTCACTTTTTATGACCGCCACCACGCCGCCATCTTCAGCAGAGGTGCAACGCAGTGGCTCCATTGCCAGCTGGCAGCAACACAGCGGCAATATGCAGGTCACACCGGTGTTTCCTTTCGATCCGCAGTTGGGATTTGATATGTTGGCCGTCGAGCTGGCGGCGGGCGCGTCCAGCGACTCTTCGGCCCATGACCACGGGGTGATTGAACATGTGATCGTGCTCAGCGGCAGGCTAGCGCTGCAGGTTAACGATCGCTGGCACAGTTTGCAGACCGGGGAAGGGTTACGCTTCCAGGCCGACTGTCCGCACAGCTATCGCAATGAAACCGATCGGGTGGTTCACTTCCAAAGCCTGATCCACTATCCCAAAACCCACTAAAATACCGTCAGAAGGCAACAACAGCCGGGTAACTTGCTGCAGTAGTGACCTGGAGCAATATTCTGATGGGTGAGGTTTCACATACTACGCATTCGCATTCAGAGGGACGGCAGATGAATAACTTACTCGATCGCTTCTTAAACTATGTTTCTTATGACACGCAATCGAAAGGCGCCGCACGTCAGGTGCCGAGCACCGAAGGACAGTGGCAGCTGGCGCGTGTGCTGCAGGCGGAGCTGACAAGCCTGGGGCTCAGCGACATTACGCTCAGCGATCACGGCATTGTGATGGCGACGCTCCCCGCGAATGTCGACTGGGACGTGCCGACGATTGGCTTTATTTCGCATATGGACACCTCGCCGGACTTCACCGCGAAACACGTTAATCCGCAAATCGTCGAAAATTATCGCGGCGGCGATATTGCCCTCGGCATCGGCGATGAAATTCTGTCGCCCGTGATGTTCCCGGTATTGCACAGCCTGATTGGCCATACGCTGATCACCACCGACGGTAAAACCCTGTTAGGCGCTGATGACAAAGCCGGCGTTGCCGAAATTATGACGGCGCTGGCGCGGCTGAAAGCCGGGAATATTCCGCACGGTAAAATCCGCGTGGCCTTTACGCCAGACGAAGAGATCGGTAAAGGCACCAGCTGTTTTGATGTAGCGGCCTTTGGCGCGGAATGGGGTTACACCGTGGATGGCGGCGGAATGGGCGAGTTCGAATTTGAGAACTTTAACGCGGCTTCCGCCACGGTAAAAATTACCGGCAATAACGTTCATCCCGGCACCGCTAAAAACGTGATGGTGAATGCGCTGGATTTGGCGATGCGCTTCCATGCGGCGATGCCGGAAAAAGAAGTGCCGGAACACACGTCGGGCTATGAAGGTTTTTACCATCTGCACAACATCAAGGGCAGCGTGGATAAAGCCGAGCTGCACTACATCATCCGTGATTTTGATTTTGAAAGCTTCACCGCACGTAAGCAGTTGATAAGGGATCTTGCGGCAACGCAAAGCAAAAATCTGCAGGCGGGTTGCTGCATAGACGTTCAAATTGATGATAGCTACTTCAATATGCGCGAGAAGGTTGAGGCCCATCCACATATTGTCGAACTGGCGCTGCAGGCGATGCGCGAGTGCGATATCGAACCGGACGTGAAGCCGATCCGCGGCGGCACCGATGGCGCGGCGTTATCCTTTATGGGATTACCGTGCCCGAACCTGTTTACCGGCGGTTATAACTATCACGGCAAGCACGAGTTTGCCTCGCTGGATAATATGGAAAAAGCGGTGACGGTCATTATGCGCATCGCGGCGCTAACGGCAGAAAAAGCGAAATAAATAATAAATAAGGCCGATGCGAGATCGGCCTTTTTGTCTTTGAGACGCCCTGAGATTCTGGGCTGTCTACTATTCTTCGTCGCTGAAATACCAGTAACCGCTGTTGACCAGCGCCGCCAGCTGGGCGAGGAACGACGGATCGTCCAGCGCTTCGGCCAGGTCCTCTGCGCCAAGCTGATGCAGGTTAGCAATGGCGGTCAGGGCTGCATGATGAGGAGATTCCATCTGCTCACCGTTCACAAACACCGCAGAGCCGATGGTCAGCACGCGCAGACCGCCAAGGCGCGATAACTTATCACCCTGTTGCAGCGCATCGTAAATCTCATCTGGCTGATACGGCGGTTCTGGCGGGGCCACATCCAGCTCATGGCGCGATTGCGAAATAAACTCACCGAACCACTGGTTGAATTGCTCCGGCTGGTTGATCACGTCGATCATCATCGCGCGGATGCCTTCCAGTTCTTCGGGCAGGATCTCAGCTTTGTGTTCACGTGCCGGCACATCCGGATCGCTGAAGCGGTGGCTGCCCAACTCACGGGCGATAGCATAGTCAGCGAAGCCGCTGATCAGTTCACGTCCGCTCGGCGCACGGAAGCCAACAGAGTAGTTGATGGCGTTTTCCAGCGAGTAGCCTTCATGCGGGAATCCTGGCGGAATATACAGAATGTCGCCGGGCTCCATTTCTTCATCAATGATCGCGTCGAACGGCTCAACCTGCAGCAGGTCAGGGTGCGGGCAATGCTGTTTTAACGGCACCTTATCGCCCACGCGCCAGCGACGGCGGCCGGTGCCCTGAATAATAAACACGTCGTACTGATCGAAGTGGGGACCCACACCGCCGCCAGGGACCGAGAAGGAGATCATCAGATCGTCGGTACGCCAGTCAGGCAGGAAACTGAACGGGCGCATCAGCGCGGCAGACGGCTCGTGCCAGTGATCGACAGCCTGTACCAGCAGCGACCAGTTGTTCTCACCAAGGTGATCAAAACTCTCAAACGGGCCGTGGCTGACCTGCCATTTTCCGTCCTGATGGCTGACCAGACGGCTGTCGACTTCGTTTTCCATCGCCAGCCCGGCCAGTTCGTCCGGGGAGATTGGGTCAACGAAATTTTTAAAGCCACGCTTAAGCACTACCGGACGTTTCTGCCAGTAACGCTGAATAAAATCTGCGCAGTTGAGATCGAGTTGATAATCCATGAAGGGAGTTCCTGAAACGCTGAATTTAATCGATTATAACAGTGCCGGGCGGGGTCGGGGTAACCCATTTGCTCGGCACTGCTCAGGGAAGCGGCGGTCGTCACTATTCGTCGGTGTGTAAGACTTCCTGACGCCGGAATATCACTTCCATCCGCGCGCCACCCAACTCGCTGGTGGAGGCGACAATGTCACCGGCATACTGCTCAAGAATATCTCTCGCTACCGCTAAACCCAGACCCTGGCCTGGACGCAGGGTGTCGGCTCGCTGTCCGCGGATAAAGATCATGTCCCGTTTGCTTTCAGGGATGCCTGGACCGTCATCCTCAACGATAAGATGCAGCTCTTCGTCGGTCTGACGCACGCTGATTTCGACAAATTCCAGGCAATATTTGCAGGCGTTATCCAGCACGTTGCCCATCACTTCCATCAAATCGTTATGTTCGCCAACAAAGGTCAGTTCAGGGGAGATATCCAAGGTAAGCACTACGCCTTTACGCTGATAAACCTTATTCAGCGCCGAGCACAGGCTGTCCAGCAGCGCCGGAACCGAATGCAGTTCGCGCTTCAGCACGTTGTGATCGGCCTGCATACTGGCGCGGTGCAGGTAATAACCAATCTGTTGTGAAATACGACTGATCTGCTCAAGCATAATCGGCTCGGCCTGCTCAATCGACAGATTCTGACCGCCACGCAGCGAGCGCAGGGTGGTTTGCAGCACCGCCAACGGGGTTTTCAGACTGTGAGTTAAATCACTGAGCGTGGTGCGATAGCGGGTGTAACGCTGACGCTCGTTATCCAACAGCAGGTTGAGGTTGCGCACCAGGCTTTTCAATTCCTGAGGCGGGCGGGGATCCAGCGTGTCGCGCGTGCCACCTTCCAGCTCGCGAACCTGCGCCGCCAGCGTGCCGATCGGGCGCAGACTCCAGTGCGCGGCCAGCCATAACAGGGGGATCACCAGCAGCAGGTTCACCAACAGCACATAACTGAACCATGACCAGACCACGTCTGAATGCTGCAACTCCTGCGGAATGGTATCGACCACCACAATGGTCAGCGCAGGCAGGTTCGGCGTCGCATCATAACGGTTAACCGCCACCGAGTGGGTGAAGGTGTCGTTATTATCATCGTCGTAAGCGGTCAGTTTATTCTGCGCTTCGGTATTATTTCCCAACGCTTCCCGACTGGTGCTGTTGTCGGTATCGATCTCGTAGAAATCCGAACTTTTCAGCCATTCGCGCTTAATCTTATTGCGGATTTCCGGCACGTCGCGCAGTTGCCACAGCAGCTTGCCTTTCTCGTTATAGATATACACCAGCGTCGGGAAATTCAACGAAACCCGCTCTGGCTGGGCGATGGTTAATTTACCGTCCTGCCACTGCGCAAGGGTGAAGAACAGGTTACTTTCACCGCGCATCACCCGGTAGGTGTTCTTATCGAAGCTCATTACGTAGCCGACCACCGCCACCATCCCGTAGGAAAGTGACAGGATCAGCACCACGGCAGCAGTAGCCACCAGGAAGCGGGCGCGGAGCGAGAAGGGCGTTTTTGGGCGGAAATCTGGCATCTGTTTACAAATCGAACCTGTAGCCCTGACCGCGCACGGTGGTGATCACATCCAGCGGATGTTCAGCCTGCATTTTCTTGCGCAGACGGCCCATCAGGACATCGATGGTATGGCTTTCACGCAGTTCAGCATCCGGATAGAGCTGCAGCATCAGCGAATCTTTGCTGACCACTTTGCCTGCATTGCGGATCAGCGTTTCGATGATGGTGTATTCAAACGCGGTCAGCTTAATTTGGGTGTCGTTAATGGTCAGCTCACGGCGTGAGAGGTCGACCTGGAAAGGCGCTAACGAAATAATTTGTGAGGCCAGACCGCTGTTACGGCGCATCAGCGCCTGCATGCGGGCAACCACTTCTTCAATATGGAAAGGTTTGGTGACGTAATCATCGGCACCGGCTTCCAGCGCTTCTACCTTTGCCTGCCAGCCTTCACGCGCGGTCAGCACCAGAATCGGTTGCTTAACATCTTCGCTGCGCCAGCGGCGGATCAGCGCCATGCCATCTTCATCGGGCAGGCCTAAGTCAACCAGAGTGATATCAGGCGTGTGTTCGTTGAGGAAATAGTCGGCTTCTTTCGCATCTTCAGCGGCATCAACCTGATGGCCCATATCCCGCAACTGTACGGCGAGATGGTGACGAAGCAGTTGATTATCTTCCACAACCAGTACGCGCATAATTTATCCTTTCTGTCTGACAGTGTTACGGCCCCAGAGCCTTGTTATAAGTCTTTGCAGAGTATAGGTGAAAGCAGATAAACAGCAGGTTAACGCGGGCCGACTAGCGCCGGCCCGCGAGGCAGTATTACTTCAGGTCGTCGACCATCTGAATCGCACGGCCAATGTAGTTAGCCGGGGTCATCAGTTTCAGGCGGGTTTTCTCTTCTTCCGGCAGCGCCAGGCTGTCAATAAACGCTTTCATTCCGGCGGCATCCACACGCTTGCCACGGGTCAGCTCTTTCAGCTTTTCATACGGCTTTTCAATGCCATAGCGGCGCATCACGGTCTGAATTGGCTCGGCCAGCACTTCCCAGTTGTGATCCAGCTCGTCCAGCAGACGGTCACGATTCACTTCCAGCTTAGAGATGCCTTTCAGCGTCGACTGATAAGCGATCACCGCATAGCCGACACCCACGCCGAGGTTACGCAGCACGGTGGAGTCAGTCAGGTCGCGCTGCCAGCGTGAAACCGGCAGTTTGCTTGCCAGGTGCTGCATCATGGCATTGGCCAGACCCAGGTTGCCTTCTGAGTTTTCGAAGTCAATCGGGTTAACTTTATGCGGCATGGTGGAAGAACCGATTTCGCCAGCGATGGTTTTCTGCTTGAAATGGTTCAGGGCGATATAACCCCAGACATCACGATCGAAGTCGATCAGGATGGTGTTGAAGCGCGCCATGCAGTCAAACAGCTCGGCAATATAGTCGTGCGGCTCGATCTGCGTGGTGTACGGATTCCAGGTGATGCCCAGGCCGGTGACAAAGCTTTCGCTCAGTTCATGCCAGTCCACTTCCGGGTAAGCGACAATGTGCGCGTTGTAGTTACCGACAGCGCCGTTGATTTTACCCAGCATTTCAATGCGTTCCAGCTGACGAAGCTGACGCTCGAAACGGTAGGCCACGTTCGCCATCTCTTTACCCAGCGTAGACGGCGTGGCCGGCTGACCGTGGGTACGGGAAAGCAGAGGAATATCGCGGTACTGTACGGCCAGGTCTTTCACGGCGGTGATGATCTGGGTCCAGTAGGGCACAATCACTTCGCGGCGTGCGGTTTCCAGCATCAGTGCGTGAGACAGGTTGTTGATGTCTTCAGAGGTACAGGCGAAGTGGATGAACTCAGAAACCGCATGCAGCGCGGCGTTTGGCTCCACCTTCTCTTTCAGGAAGTACTCAACCGCTTTCACATCATGGTTGGTGGTGCGTTCGATGGTTTTGATGCGCGCTGCATCTTCCACGCTAAAATTGCTGACAATCGCATCGAGGAAAGCGTTTGCGTCGGCATCAAATGCAGGAACTTCCTTGATCTCTGCGCAGGCGGCCAGTTTCTGTAACCAGCGAACTTCCACTTCCACGCGGAATTTCAGCAGGCCAAATTCGCTGAAAATGCCACGTAACGGGGTGATTTTGTCGCCATAACGGCCATCAACGGGTGAGACGGCAGTCAGAGAGGATAATTCCATCAGTGCAACTCCTGGATCGGTTAACAAATTAGAGTGAAGACTCGGGCATACGGGACAGCATTTGCTTCGCCTCAGCGGCGAGGCGATTACGTGAAAACATTAACTGCAGGCGACCGCCGCCGACCTGGTGCCAGAGTACCGCAGAACGGATGCCGGCAAGCAGGGTGGCGCGGACTTTGCTCTGGATCTGCGCATTCTGCAACACGGCGGGCGAGCCGGTAACCTGAATGCGTGGACCGAGCGGGCTAATCACATCGACATAAATGGCCGCCATGGCGCTCAGCAGCGTGTCGGAATCTAAATCATAGTGCGCCAACTGGCGATCTAACTGGCTGACGCGCTGAGAAAGGTCGTTCAGCGCGGTTTTATTGGCGCTGAGCTTACGCTCAAGCACCATCATACTCAGCGTATAGCGGGTCAGTTCGGCACCGGCACCGTGGCGGCTGCTGCTGTTTAACACCGCCAGCAGCGACTCAAGACCGAAGCGCAGATTCGCTTCATCATTGCCATAAATCGCCAGCGTGGATGCCGGGTTAAGATCGACCACGCTTTGCAGCGAGGTTTTCAGCGGCTCTGCCGGACAATGGCCCTGATGCGCCAGTTGCTGGACCAGATGAGCAGACTGGCAGATGCCCGCGAGGGCCAGCGTAATATCGTAATAATTCTTCGCCACGGTAACTCCTGTAAATCCCCTTGTTCAGGGGTTACGCCAGTATGCTGATATCATTCTCAGGGGCAGCGTGCGCTTAAAGCAGCGGCATGCGTGCTTCGATAATCCCACCACCCAGGCAGATTTCATCAAGGTAAAACACCGCAGACTGGCCCGGTGTGACAGCGGCAACAGGCTCGTCGAAGCGGACTTCAATCCGATCTTCGCCTAATGGCGTCACGGTGCAAGGAATATCGGCCTGGCGGTAACGGGTTTTGACCGTGCAACGCAACGGCGCCGTGAGGATTTCGCGGTCCACCCAGTGCAGCTGTTGTGCCACCAGGCCAACAGACATCAGGCGCGGATGTTCATGGCCCTGTGCCACCACCAGGATGTTATTGGCGACATCTTTATCGACCACGTACCAGGGTTCTTCGCTGCCGGCTTTGGTGCCGCCAATACCCAAACCTTTACGCTGTCCCAACGTATGGTACATCAGGCCCTGATGTTCACCGACCACTTCTCCTTCGGCATTTAAAATCGGACCTGGCTGAGCCGGTAAGTAGCGGCCCAGGAAGTCACGGAATTTGCGCTCGCCGATAAAGCAGATGCCGGTCGAATCTTTTTTCTTCGCGGTGATCAGCTCAAGTTCTTCGGCAAGGCGGCGCACTTCCGGTTTAGCCAGTTCGCCCACCGGGAACAGGCTCTGCGCGATCTGCTCGTGGCCAAGGGTGTAGAGGAAGTAGCTCTGGTCTTTGTTGTCGTCCAGGCCGCGCAGCAGACGGCTTTTGCCATCGACATCCTGGCGACGAACATAGTGACCGGTGGCGATAAAGTCGGCGCCCAAATCTTCGGCGGCAAACTCGAGGAAGGCTTTGAATTTGATCTCTTTGTTGCAAAGAATATCCGGGTTAGGCGTGCGTCCGGCTTTGTACTCTTCCAGGAAGTGCTCAAAGACGTTATCCCAGTATTCGGCAGCAAAGTTTACCGTATGCAGGTAGATACCTAATTTGTCGCAGACCGCCTGCGCATCGGCCAAATCTTCCGCGGCGGTACAGTATTCCTCACCGTCGTCCTCTTCCCAGTTTTTCATAAACAGGCCTTCAACCTGATAGCCCTGCTGTTGCAGTAACCAGGCGGAAACCGAGGAGTCAACACCGCCGGACATACCGACGATCACTTTTTTCTGGCTTAGAGACATGAGAAATACCCGACTTTAGTGGCAGTTAAAGGCTGCCCTGTAAAATTGCGGCATATTCTACCACGCGTCTGCCGCGGGCGCATCCTCGCTAAATGGCCACTGAAACGCGCTTAGCACCTCCAGTGGATAGCGCGGCCCTTGCTGATAAATCCGGATACTTTCCGCAACCAGCGGAGAACGGAGCTTTTTCGCGTTGAGGATCTCGTCCGGTGGCAGCCACCAGCAGCGATCGATATCGCGATCCTGCGGGTAAGTCGGCAGCACGTTCGGTAAATCCAGCGAGAACAGAAAGCGTAAAAACGGCGTATTATCCGGCGCGATCCATTGATGCAGGCGTAAAAACGCCTGCGGAACGCCTTCCAGCCCCGTCTCTTCATACAGCTCGCGCACCGCGGCCTGCAGCAGGGTTTCGTTAGCTTCCAGATGACCGGCAGGCTGATTCCAGGTCGCGCGTCCTCTTACCATCTCTTCCACCACTAAAAATTGCCCTTCGGCTTGCACAACGGTGGCCACGGTGACGTGGGGTTTGAACATGGCTGACTCCTTGCTGGTAATGGCTTAAGTGGCTCAAAGAGGAAATTCGGCGGTGACGTCTCGCCATTCGCCCGGCGGTAAATCCTGCAGCAGCTGCGTGCCCATCGCAAAACGAATCAAGCGCAGGGTAGGGAAGCCAATCTGCGCGGTCATCCTTCTGACCTGGCGATTACGCCCTTCGTATAAGGTGATCTTTAACCAACTGGTGGGAATGGCTTTTCGCTCGCGGATCGGTGGATTACGCGGCCATAACCACTCCGGTTCGGCCACTAACTCTGCGCCGGCGGGCAGGGTCGGGCCATCTTTCAGATTAACGCCATCCCGCAGCGCCTGAATATGGCTGATATCGGGGATGCCTTCCACCTGAACATAATAAATTTTCCCGGTGCGTTTTCCGGGCTGAGTCAGCGTGGCCTGCAGCGCGCCGTCGTTGGTCAGCACCATCAGCCCTTCGCTGTCGCGGTCCAGGCGTCCTGCGGCGTAAACACCGGCCACCGGGATGAAATCCTTCAACGTACTTCGTCCCGCTTCATCGCTGAACTGGGGCAGCACATCAAAAGGTTTGTTAAAAATAATGACACGGCGTGGACCTTTATCGACCTGACGGGCGCTAGAGGACGGGCTGAATCGTTTAACGCGGTGATTCTTAACGGAAGATTTTCGCATATGCTTTGCACTTTAAAACCATGAGCGCATTATACCGCAATCCGGAGATGATTGGCGCGACGTGAATATTCAAGTAGTATTGACGCGCATCTTACAAATCATTAACAAAAAAAGCGCTCGAAGGAGAGGTTAATGGAAAGCAAAGTAGTTGTTCCGGCGGAAGGTCAGAAAATCACCCTGGCGAATGGAAAACTGAACGTACCTAACAACCCTATCATCCCTTTCATTGAAGGTGACGGTATTGGTGTGGACGTTTCTCCAGTGATGATCAAAGTTGTCGATGCCGCTGTGCAGAAAGCTTATAACGGTGAGCGTAAAATTTCCTGGATGGAAATTTACACCGGTGAAAAATCGGTAGAGCTCTACGGCCCGGACGTTTGGTTGCCAGAAGAGACGCTGGACCTGATCAAAGAGTACCGCGTGGCGATCAAAGGCCCACTGACCACCCCAGTCGGCGGCGGTATTCGTTCCCTGAACGTGGCTCTGCGCCAGCAGCTTGATCTCTACATCTGCCTGCGTCCGGTGCGTTATTACACCGGCACACCAAGTCCGGTTAAGCGTCCAGAAGAGACCGATATGGTCATCTTCCGTGAGAACTCCGAAGATATCTATGCGGGTATCGAGTGGAAAGCCGGTTCTGCAGAAGCGGATAAAGTGATCAAGTTCCTGCGTGATGAAATGGGCGTGAAGAAAATTCGCTTCCCAGAGCAGTGCGGTATCGGCGTTAAGCCGTGTTCAGAAGAAGGCACCAAACGCCTTGTTCGCGCTGCCATCGAATACGCAATCACCAACGATCGTGACTCGCTGACGCTGGTTCACAAAGGCAACATCATGAAGTTCACCGAAGGTGCCTTCAAGGATTGGGGCTATCAGCTGGTGAAGGAAGAGTTTGGCGGTGAGCTGATCGACGGCGGCCCGTGGATGAAGATCAAGAACCCGAACACTGGTAAAGAGATCGTTGTAAAAGACGTGATCGCCGATGCGTTCCTGCAGCAGATCCTGCTGCGTCCGGCTGAGTATGACGTTATTGCCTGTATGAACCTGAACGGTGACTACATCTCCGACGCCCTGGCGGCGCAGGTTGGCGGTATCGGTATTGCGCCTGGTGCAAACATCGGTGACGAGTGTGCACTGTTCGAAGCGACCCACGGCACCGCACCTAAGTACGCTGGTCAGGATAAAGTGAACCCAGGTTCAGTGATCCTGTCCGCAGAAATGATGCTGCGTCACATGGAATGGTTCGAAGCCGCAGACCTGATCGTTAAAGGCATGGAAGGCGCAATCGCTGCCAAAACCGTGACCTATGACTTTGAGCGTCTGATGGATGGCGCTAAGCTGCTGAAATCTTCAGAGTTTGGTGACGCAATGATCAAACACATGTAAGTGTGTTTGCTGCGATAAGAGGAGCCTTAGGGCTCCTTTTTTTTCGTCCACAGAAAGGAGCGGGGTAAATCCTCCCAGCGTCGCCACAAAGGGTTCATTAAGGTCAAACTGACGATATTTCCCTAAAGGCATCATATGTTGATCACCATATCAATGCAGGGCAGAGCGCCCGCGCTGGCCGAGTGATAGACGGTTTCTTTAACTAATGTGAATCCCTGTTTTTGATAGAAGCTCAGGGCGTTTGGTGTGGAAGAGAGCGTCAATTTCCTGATGCCACGCTTTATTGCCTCCTGCTTTAAGGCGGTGACGATCTCCGCTGCATAACCTTTTCCCCAATACGCCGGCAGGGTGAAGATGGCTTCGATGCTGTTTTCTGCCAGGTCCAGAAAGCCGGTCGCCACGGGGAAGCTCTTCGTAGGATCATCAATGACAAAGAAGGGGTTGTTGAGCACCGCCTGACGATATCCTTCTGGCATCTGTTCTGGTGTCCAAGCCCGTAATGCTTCGGCAGAATAGACACCCTTACATCCGGCGCGCAGTGCTTGATTACGTATATTCCACAACTGTTCAACCTCTTCAACAGCAGCGAGTCTGACGGCCATTACTCTTCTCCTTCATCTTCAGACGAATGCACTATCACCTCAAACCCTTCTTCAGCCTGCGGCGCTTCAAAGTAGCGGCTAATCAGCTCGAACTGCGCGTCGGTTGCGGCAAAGTCATGGTTTCCGCCGGCGTTTCTGGCCTGCAGACGGGCCTTACAGCGGCTGTCAGCGACATCGAGGTAATGCAGTTGCGGTAGTACAGAGGCGGATTCGGCAATTTCCCGCATCCATTTGCGTAGCGACAGCGTGTTGGCCGGGAAATCCAGCACCACGGAAAGGCCCGATTCCAGCAGCGCGATCAGATGGGGGGTCATTGCGGTACGCAGCTTCGCCGAACAGCGGACATAATCTGCCACGCTGTTCATTTCATCGCGGTACAACGCCGCCAGCCAACGATCTTCAGAAATGAGTAGCGTAGCGGGCGCCTCAGCCAGCTGATGGGCCAGAGTCGATTTGCCGGAAGCAATTTTCCCGCACAGCAAATGCAGGGTGGGGGAGGAAGCGTTTGGAAGGGAACCGGTAGACATTTTTAACCTCGCTGTAAGTAACCAGACAAGGCGCCCGCCTTATCTGGCGGGTGTCGACTGAAAGACGAACGTTATCCCACCGGAATTACGGGTGTAATAATCATCATCTGGGTGGTAGAGGAATCAGGGTGCATGGTTTAAAAACTAGCAGAAGGCAGGGGGTGAAGTCTATCGCCGCGATCTGCACAGCAAAAAGGGGGCATCCCGCCCCGCAGGCGCGATCAGCTTTTAATAAAGTTGAGCAAATCCTCATTCACCTGATCTTTATGGGTACTGCACAATCCGTGCGGCGCACCCGGATAGACTTTTACCGTTGGGTTTGGCAAAAGCTTGATGGCCGCTTCACTGGACGACTTCGGCGGCACAATCTGATCGTCGTCGCCGTATAGCACCAGCGTTGGGATGGTCATCTTCTTCAGGTCTTCCCGTTGATCCGTTTCGGAGAAGGCCGCCACACAGTCATATAACGATTTAAGCGATCCCTGCATTCCCTGCAGCCAGAAGCTGTCGCGCAATCCCTGTGAGGACTGCGCAGAGTCGCGGTTAAAACCATAAAAGGCAGTGGGGAAGTCCTTAAACAGTGAGGATCGATCCTTCAGCAAGCCCTCGCGGATCCCGTCGAACACCGTTTTGGGTAAACCGTCCGGGTTAAAATCGGTCTTAACCATAATCGGCGGCACCGCACCAATCAGTGCCGCTTTTGCCACGCGTGAGATGCCGTGACGGCCAATATAGCGGGCCACTTCGCCGCCGCCGGTAGAGTGGCCGATATGCACCGCATCCTGTAAATCCAGCGCGGCGGTCAGTTCAGCCAAATCGTCAGCGTATTGGTCCATATTGTTGCCGTCCCAGGGTTGGGAAGAGCAGCCGTGTCCCCGACGGTCATGGGCGATCACCCGATAACCGTGCGAGGCCAGGAAAAACATCTGATCTTCAAACGCATCCCCGGACAAAGGCCAGCCGTGGCTGAACACTATCGGCTGGCCTTTGCCCCAGTCTTTATAGTAAAGGCTTGTCCCATCTTTGAGTTTTAGATAGCTACCTGATGACATTATTTCACTCCTCATACAATTAACTGATTGATTGGGAATAACATTACCTGTGGCAGGTCGGGCTGTTAAAGGCTAGTTCATAGCCTTGAAGTTGTCGCATCGCGTGCGGTGAATTCGCCGGAGTTGAGGGAAAACAACGGCATAATCAGCGCCAAAAAATAATGAATTAAAGTGCTCACGCGTACGCATTAAGCGATCTAAGGTATTACTATCAGCAGCAACAGCGCAGACAAACGAATTTTTGGAACCCTGGCCCCGGCCGGGGTTTTTTGTTGCTCAAATCCTTGAGAAGACGCTGTAGCAAAAGGGGGCATTATGGTCGGGAACTTACTCGCCGTTAGCGCAGGCGCGGCATCTTCAGCAGGTTCATTGTTGTCCGGTCCGATGGCCGGCATCAATTATGGGGTGTTATTCGGTGCCTTTGCGGGGGCTGTTTACTATGTTGCCAGCGCCGTCGATCTCAGACTGATTGTGCGTGCAGCCTATTTCCTTGTCTCGTGGATTGTGGGGGTGTTTGGCTCAGGGCTGGCAGGTGCCAAGCTGGAACAGTTATCGGGCTATACCGACCGTCCGCTGGATGGGCTGGGAGCCATATTACTTTCCGCCGTGGCAATCAAAACCTTAACCTTATTCAGTGAGCATGATCCGGTCAGCTGGCTGGCACGCCTTAAAGGAGGTTTCCATGGTAACAAATGATCCTCTGGTACTCACCAACGTCGTCACCGCCACCGCCATTGCGCTGCGGCTCATGATGTTTCGCAAACCGGGCGCCCACCACCAATGGTGGGCATCGTGGCTGGCTTACTTAATTGTGCTGTCCTACGCCTCGATTCCTTTCCGCTATTTCTTTGATGCTTACGCCCATGCCAGCTGGGCGTCGGTGATGGTTAACCTGATTTTTGCCGCAGCCGTCTTTCGGGCGAAAGGCAATGTGGCGCTGATTTTTGCCGTGCTGCGACCACAGAAATAGGTTAACCGTCACTCTTTCACCCCTGGCGGCAACGCCAGGGCTTTATCAATCCGGCGGTTACTGCCGGTCAGGGCTTGAGTGAGCTGGCGATCCAGTTTTTTGCAGGCCTCGCGATAGCGTAGGGCCCGGCGTTGTCGTGAGTTCATCAGTGCACCTCGTTAAGGAGAGTATCGGTAAACTAACCTTAGAAGGGGTTTTTATATGCGTCAAACGCATTAAATAGCGGGGAAGGAAACAAAACCCGCCGGAAGCGGGTTGCACAGAGACTTAGCCATGGCGGCGGAACTGTTGCGACTGGCTGAGCATTACCCGGCCGGCCACATGCAGCATCGCCATCTCCTCAGCGGAAATCGTCCACTCTTTATAGCGGGGGTTATCGGAAATGACATACAGTTCTGACTTCACTTTTTGCAGGCGTTTTACGAACATATCGCCATTGAAATCAAAAACGTAAATCCCATCACCATCGAAGAAGGGGACGCTGACGTCGACAAAAATCAGATCGCCAGGTTCAATGGTTCCTTCCATGCTGTCGCCCCGGACGTTTATCAATTTAACAATGGCCTCAGGTTTATTGCCAAAAATAACGCTGGCTTCCTTCCGCACATATTCAATAGATCTAATGACCTGAACCACTTCTCTGGCCGGTGAACCTTCACCCGCACTGGCAGAAACATCAAGGACGTCAACACGATACACATCATCTCTCCCCATTTCGGTTAACGAAGATATACTGTATAAATCACCAGTATTCTTCAGCTCTTCTGATGAGAATAGCGCAGAAATCGGCACTGCGAGTGCATCCGCCAATTTTTGTAGCAACGCATCGCTGTATCCCTGCACCCCGCGTTCCAGTCTGGACAGGTTCCCGACATCACTTCCTACCTGCATTGCTAACGCGTTTAGCGTCATCTTCTTCGCTTTGCGAAGCTGTCTGATTCTTTCTCCGGGTTTCATTAAGCGTTCACACCTTTTTTATGCGTTTTACACAAATCGCCTTGCGCAATAAAATACTGCCTACTAATATGCGTATAACGCATTAAATAACGTCTCCACGCAACATCTGAAGCCGTTACGCTCTTTACACAATCTGGCCGCGCCGATACAGGTGCCTGTAAACCTCGCATTTAACCTGCCTGTCGAACATTTTTCCACAGGTGAAAAATGATTCCTACGCATTTTTCAGCCAGCCTTGCTGTCTGATACTCATTTTTTGCGTCAAGAGGAGTATTTACCATGAGTCAGATAGTTTCCATCCTAAAGTATGAAGAAGGGTATCGCGACGTTCCCTTTATAGACACCCTGGGCTATCCCACCGTGGCCGCAGGGATCAAAATCGGTCCAAAAGGCGCGGCCCTGACCAGCTATATCTTCAAAGTGCCGGCGCCGGTCGGTGAGCTGTGGATGCAGATGTTGGTCGAGAGCAAAATTTTTGAGCTAAAGCAGCGCCCACTGCTTGCCGATGCGCTTCGCCAGTGCAATGAGGCGCGGGCCGACATCCTTTACAGCATGGCCTATCAAATGGGGGTGGAAGGGCTGTCGGGATTCAAAGAGAGCCTGAAAGCGATGTCACGCGGCGACTTTTCCTCTGCGGCGGACGGCATGCTGAACAGCCTCTGGGCCAGGCAGACGCCGGCCCGGGCGAAACGTCATGCTGCGGTGATGCGCAGCGGCACCTACGACTGCTATCGGGGGTTGCTATGAAATTCGCCCTCTATCTCTGCGCCATCCTGATGACCATTCTGCTGCTGTTAACGATCCGCAAGTACAGCTCGGTTGAGTTTGTGCATCATGCCAGGCTGCTGTTCAAAACCTGGTCGGTGTGGCTGGCTTCAGCCGGATCGGTGATCAGCGCCTGGGTGCAATCCTTTCCTGATTCCGCGATGCGCGCCTGGCAGCTGTTACCGCCCGATGCCAAAAGCGTTATTCCCCCCAACTACCTCGGCATGATTGGGGCATTTATGGTGGCGATGGCGGTGATGGCGCAGTTTGTCCGCCAGCGGCCGTTAGCGACTGAACGAGAGAAACTCGATTGCGGAGAACACACATGAATCGTCTGCAACTACTGGGGGCGGGATGGCGTTTGCTGTCCGGCCTCCGCACCCCGAAGCAAAATGAGGACATTATCATGACTGATACCACCACGATCCCCGAAGAGAGCAACGGCCCGTTAAGCAGCAATACCCAAACTCGCCAGGTCACGGTAATCACCAATGACGTGGTGCTGGAAAAAGTCGGCGAGTTGCTGAGCTCGGTCGGGCACAACATCGATGAGTACGCCGAAATCGTCGCGCTGGCCAAGAAGCTGGTAACAAAATAGCGTTACCGGCACTGAATCCCTTTTATCTCCAGGCGGCCTGGCCGAAATCATTCTAATACCCTGCAACGTAACGTCCCATCTCCATCTCAATCTCCATCTCAATCTCCATCCTGCCCGTCACGGGCATCTCACTGTACGTAACCATCCATCCGGAGGTCTTTATGATCGAAGTAAACTGCTTTGCTGATTTGCGAACCACTGCGCCAACGAAAGCCGGTGATATTGCGGCACTCAAACGCTACTACGACAAGGATTCCAGTTTTCATGGCGGCGGCGACTTTGTCGGCTTCCTCGGCACCACCACGCTGAGCGATGACGGCGGCTCGATGGCGAAGGGCAGCACCTTCTACTGGAAGCGCATCATTAATGACACCGAACAGGTGAATTTGTACCATTTTGGCGCGAAAGGTGACGGCGTCACCGACGATACCGACGCCTTTAAGCGGATGTTTAGCTGGTCGCAAGGCTATGATGTTAATGCAAAAGATATTGGCGTGCGTTTCCCGGCAGGCAAGTTTTTAATCTCGCCTGTCGACCTCAGCGCCAGCGAAATCCCGTGTTTCGCTTTGTACGGTGACGACGCGCCGTATGGCGTCACGCCCAGAACGGTGATTATCTCTGACAAATCGATCAACACGGTGTTCAAGGTGAATGCCCGCCGGACCATCATTCGCGGCATCAGCTGGAACGGCCAGGCCACGGCGGATACGGCCAGCAATACCGGGGCGATCACCGCGGACATGCTGTCCAACGTGCAGCCGTTCTTTGAGAACACCACCATTGAAGGGGAGTTCGTTAATATCCGCTGCTTCCGCGTGCAGTATAACGGCGGCACGGCGGTGAAACTGCTGGATACCCTCGACACGCGATTCGATCAAATCTATTCGCAAAATACCTATGCCCGGGTCTTTGACGTCAGCTGGTCTAACTCGCCAAACGGCGTCTGGGATCACTCGACCGCCATTGAGCTGTCGAATGCCAACTTCCAGTACGGTTATGGCGATGCCACGCTGAAGATGCCGCGATTAACCCAGGGGCTGATCCGCAACGTCTGGGTTGAACATACCCGCTTCCCCGGTGATTTAAGCAACGGCCAGTGGATTATCGATGCCCTGAGCCTGGAGGATTGCGCCAATCCGCTGCTGTTGAATAACAGCCGGGTGCTGCTGCGTCAGCTCAGCCTGCAGGCCGGTGCGACGGTCAATCTGGACAATACCTCCGATCGCTGGCTGTCAGGCTATGAGAGCGGCTGGCGTCGTGATGAAAACTTTGGCACCACCATGACCGGATCGATGAAAGCCGGCTGGTACAGCGGCTATAAGCTCAGTAACACCTCGGACACCGATAAATGGTATCGCATCGGCAAATTTGTCTTCCCGAAAGCCAATCAGCAGTGGACGCTGGAGATGGTCAGCAAACAGTCGACGGCCAATCCTTCCGGCACCGCGGCCAGCCCGCTGCAAACCATCTCCTCGGGCGTCACCTACCTGAATCTGCAGCGCTGCGTCAGCTCGGTGTGGGCCGATATGTTCCATCGCGGCACCACGGCGGTGGTTGACGTCAAGTATGCGCGCAGCTATCAGAATATCGTCGAGGTTTGGGTGAAGCTGAAAGCGGGCAGTGGCGACACCATGTTTAACGTGCGATCGACCGGGCCAACGCGGTTTGAAGCCGGGGAGTGTTCCTTATTTACACCGGATCTGTCGGAGGTTACCGATCTGACCACCGTCGGCACCGTCACGCCCAACGCGCGCTTAAGTTTCCACAACGGCCTGGCGGGCATCGGCGCCAATGAAAATGGGGTCGTGACCTTAGCGACAACGGAGGCGGCATCCCCGGTCAGCGCGGCCCCGGTGGGGTATATCACCCTTAACGTTAACGGGATAGATCGTAAATTCCCTTACTTCAGCTGAATAGTAGCTTGCTAACGAAAACCGCCTGCTAAGGGCGGTTTTTTTTCGTCTGAGGATTTTAAGCGAACTTTTACAGCGAAAGGGCTGGTAGTCAGTGGCAAAGGGTGAAATAGTGCTGATTCATCACCAGGATTAATCTGTTTTTTGCCGTGATTTTTTCTGATTTGGGCGTATAAAACGCCTTTTTGGTCAAAAAAGCGTAAAAAACGGACGTTTTTACACTCCGGCAGAAATCGGGGGTTGAGATGGCGGAGTGTTGATCCGTAAAATAGGGCCAAAACGCAAATCAGGAGAATTCTGTGTCAGAAGCTGCTTCAATCGAAGATAACCCCAACCGACTGGAAGAAGCGAAAAACATCGCTTTGGGCTGGCGTATTGTTGGCAATATCGAACCGCAGACGCTGGAAGATGCCATTCAAATGCTGCGCGACAGTGCGGCCCATGCCGCGAAAGTTTACGAATTGTTGTATGCGGAAATTGCTCAACGGGCGAAATAGTCCGGCGACTGCGTATTATGCCGTCTGTGCCAGACCCGGAGAGCGAGAGTCACGCCACGCCTCCCAGCATCTTGCAGGATCGATATCACGGTATCCTCGTGACGGATCCATCCCCCGGACAAGGTTGTCCGGCACGGAAATGCAGGTGGCATTATCACGAATTTGTTCCACTTCCTGCTGCGTCAACCCACTGCCTTTTTGCTTTTCAGCGTTCACCAGTAAACTGACCAGTGACGGAATATAAAGTACTGCCATCATCGCATTCCCAATCGTTATGCCCTGGGAACATCTTCGGCTCAGCGGGTGAAAACTTTAGCGATGGACGCGCACAGTGTGAAAAATGCCCACCGTCGTTTAAAATTCTTCTGACACCAGCCACTGATCGGCTTCATCGAACATCTCTTCAATGATCCGCAGCATCACCGACTTGTCACTCTTACTGGCATCGGTTTTCACGCCATTAGCCTGCATCGGTTTTACCTTCACTTCGGCAGCCGGGAAAACGCGTTGAATACGCTTCTCCAGCTCGTTCAGAATCAGTTCCTGCGCATTGGGCAATCCGGCAACGTTGCGCTTATCGTAAGTCAGTTCTACAAACATGGGGTTATCCTGGTTATAAATGCTGGATAAAAATACAGTTAATGTCCGCAACCTTCAATGAAAATTTGCCCTCCAGGAATAAACTGAAAAATGGCCTCGCGCCGCCAATCTGTGAAGCAAACGGAATTCTCCGCAACATTCATCAAATTAACGAAAATCACCAGGCTACACTGCACAGTGTTGAATCCAATGAAGGAAACCTAAAATGAAAAAATTAGCTTGTGCACTGACCTTACTCGCTGGCGGATTGCTGCTGGCAGGCTGTTCCAGCGACCATGTTCTGCAGATGAAGGATGGCAGCACCGTGGTGGTCCAGGGGAAACCTGAAGTCGATAAAGCCACCGGCATGGTGATGTATACCGATGAAAATGGTAAGCAGCAGGCGGTGAATCAGGATCAAATCAAAGAGATGAACTCGCTGAATAATTAATCTCTGCCGGGGATTTAGTAACACTTAAGGCAAACGTGGGTAGCGTCCTGTGGTAGGCTTTCTGACATATAGTCAATGAAATCAGAGAGAATCGCCCGGAGACCGCTGCCCATGTTCCGCACTATCGCCACTGGATGTTTGCTCGTCTGTGCCACCTTTGCTGCACAGGCTAACAACGACACGCCGCCACTCAATACCGAATTTCAGATTACCTGCCCAGGCCGCCCCACGATGACCGTCACCCAGGCGCAATATGGCCTGACCACCCTTATGTGGCCGGGCGATAATTTCCAGATTGCGGCGGGTAATCAGCGTTCCAAAACGGATAACGGGGTAAAGGTGTCGATCGTGCTGTTCCGCAATGGCGATCAGATGGTGGTGAACACCTCGGACGATGACACTTTCTTCTCCTACAGCGGCGTACAAAAACTGGTGCCCTGTAGCCGCAGTAGCGAGCGTGAAAACAGCGCGGTCGATCTGCAACGTACCGATTCGTCCGGCAACGTCGCCTCCTGATCGCCGGCTAGTCAGGCAGCCGCTGGCGCAGATCCAGCGGCGAACTCTCCGCCTCATCCAGCAATGCCAGCCATTCGCGCATCGTCACTTCCTGCCAGGACAGATGTCCGGCGGTGGTGCCCATCAACACCACGTCGGGCCTCAGCGCCCGATAGAACTCAATCGACTTTTTCAAATCCGCTTCGTTGCTTTCCGGCACCAACACCGTCACCCAGCGATCGTGTGACATGGTGATGGTGTCGCCAACAAACAGATAGGTTTTGCCAAAGGGTGAGGCATACAGATAGCTGGTGCTGCCCGGCGTATGGCCCGGCGTGGGAACCACGTGAAAGCTGCCACAGTGCAGCTCAGCCTGATTGAAAGTGTCGTCAGCTTCGACATACGGGCTGATCGCGCCCAGCGCCTTGTTATGACAATACAACGCCGCGTTAAAGCGCGTTTGCAGTAAACGGGCACCCGGCCCGGCTTCATGGGAGTGGGTCAGATAATGGCGGATAATCCCGCCCAAATCTTCAATCGCCTGATGGTCGTTCAGATTCTCCACGCGGGAAATCAGTAAGTTTCCCCGCGTATGCTGCAGCAAAAATCCATGCATCATCAGTTCCGGCTCATGCTCACTGGCCGGAAACTCCGGGGTTGAAACCCAGAGATCCTCGTACAACTGCTTCATGGGCGCTCCGGATGGTTAACGAAGCGTAGGGTGCCCTGATAGCGTCAGCGTGCTGCTTGAACCCTTGACCTGTAAATGTCCCTGCGCGCCTAACGGAAGCGTCACGGTATTCCAGTGATGGCCAAATTCAAGACCGGTAACCAGCGGTACGCCCGTTACCTGACGAATCAGCGTCCAGACGCTGTCGAAGTCATAGCCATTGTCATAATCGGTGAGTGTCGCGCCGGTAAAGCTGCCGGTCACAATTGCCTTCTGTCGTGCCAGGATGCCGCTCTGTGCCAACTGAAGAAGCATTCTCTCCACGCGGAAAGGGTGCTCATTCACATCCTCAATCACCAGAATGCCGTCTTCAATCTCCGGCAGCCAGGGTGTGCCCATCATCGAGGCAATCATCGCCAGATTACCGCCCCAGACGGTGCCCTGTACGTCGATATCCTGCGGCTGCGTTTCCCAGCTAAGGGTTAATTTAGGCGAAGTCAGCGCGCGCCAAAAGTGGTCAACGGTGAAATCAGATAAAACCTCAGCGCCAAAATTGCCGGTCAGCATCGGGCCACTGAAGGAAATGGCACCCTGTTTCAGCAGCGGAAGCTGGATAGCGGTGAAGTCGCTGTGGCCACACAGCGCCACCGGCTGGTCCTTCAGGCGGGCAGCGACGGCGGCAAAATCAATCTGCGGCAGCAGCCGGGTCGCGCCATAACCGCCACGCACCGCCAGCAGGATATCCGGCAGATCCTCCATCTGCGCGAGACCGTTTATATCCTGCAAACGTTCGGCATCATCCCCCGCAAAGCGCTGGTCACGGCGGGCAATCACCTCGGTATTCACCACGTGATGCCCTTGATCCTGCAGCCGTTTTACCGCCAGCTGCGCGGCCGGCTGATTATGGCAATAGCCAGAAGGAGCAATCAGATGAAAAGTGCGCGGAGTAACGGACATAATGTTCACTTTAATCCTCGGTGCGGCGAAAGATCGGCCGTATTTCAACGGCATTTTGCAGGCAGTGCGAAAAAAAAAGTCGCCTTCAATCACAATCTGTGTGATTTTTATCCACTTCGAAAGGAATTTTTTTACGCCACTGACGGTCCAATACCACTGATGATGACGAAAAGCGCAGGTGAAGTCACCCGCAAGCACGTCAAATTCAGAGTTTCGGTAATTTTCTTTTGTCCGGCGCACGCTATTGTAAGGCGCGAGGCTAAGGCTCAGAGGATGAAAACAGCGTGAGAAAAGTGAAAACGGTTGCGATACTGGGCGTGTTACTGCTGGCGGGATGTGCCAGTGAACCGCATAAACAAACAATAACTCAGCAGCAAACGCCGTTAACCCAGGCGCCGCCAGAAAAGGTGGCTCAGGCCTGGTCGATGTTCACGGAGAGCGCAGCAAATAACTACGGGGTCGATCCAAAGCTGGTAGATGCCATTATTTCAGTCGAGTCGGGCGGCAATCCAACGGTAGTCAGTAAGTCGAATGCCATTGGATTGATGCAGATTAAAGCCTCAACAGCAGGCCGTGAAGTTTACCGGGTTCAGGGAAGAAGAGGGCAGCCAAGCAGTAAAGAGCTGCGCGATCCGGTGAGGAACATTGATATTGGTACGGCCTATCTGAAGATCCTGCAGGATCAGTCACTGGCTGGCATCCGCGATCCGAAAACGCTGCGTTACGCCACCATCGTGTCGTATGCCAACGGTGCAGGTGCGTTGCTGAGAACCTTCTCACGCGATCGGGATCAGGCGATTGCAATGATCAATTCAATGTCGCCGGAAGAGTTTTACCAGCACGTGCAGAATAAGCATCCTGCCGCTCAGGCACCGCGTTATCTGTGGAAAGTGACCACCGCTTATCGCACCATCTAAACCGTCCGGCGTGCTGAATGCTCAGCGCGCCGGCTGTTCTTCAGGTCGGCAATTTACTGGAAGCGAGTGGCTTTATCGCGCGCCAGGCGCTCAAGAGAGAAAATCACCTGCTGAAGCGAACGTTCTTCGCCCGCATTTAATGAACTGAAGCGGAAGCTCAGACGTGGGGTGACCACGGTTTCATTTTTATTGCCAACAATGCTGCGCTTACCAACATTAATCAGATGCGCATCCACTTCAAAACGGCCATATTCCCCCAGCTCAACGCGCAGCTTCTTAAACTGCTCGCCACCGTGCAGCCCTTCCGGGATCGGCGAATCGCCCAGCACGCCAATGCCGCCGAGTGACAAATCCTGCAGACGCATCCGGCCTTCGCCGCTGCCGTCGGGCCACTGCACGTAGCAATAAAATATCGGGTCAAGCGGGGCATTCACGCGGAAAAATTCCCGCCGTTGGATCATCCACAGAATATCTGGCAGGTCGGCACCGAAGGCGGGCAGGCCATCAAACTTATCGTCAGTCAGCGTGCCGAGAGCGAATTCGACCTTCGCCCCGTGCGTTTCCGCCGTCAGATGCAGGTCTTCGGCGTCCATCGCCAGCTGGTTTTCATGATCGTTACTGCCCAGATCGAGCACCATCCGATCCTTGTCGGCATCCAGCAATTTGGTAATAAACTGGCCACGCGCGTGAGAGACCAGGATTGGCGTCTGATTTTTCATCAGATTCTTCAATACCGCCAACACCGCCAACGGGCCGCGTTTCAGGTACTGTTCATTATCGTTTTCTTTCACATTCCACTCCGGTTGACTGCCAGAAAACACGCTTTGAGCGGTGATACGTCGAAGTATCGGCATCTCAGCGTGACGCTTTAGGGCTGAAACAAAAAAAACTGACAAAAAGTTTAGATTTAAATCACAGAGTTAGAATCCTGTCCTATACTATTCCCGTCTAATCAGTAAGTAACAAGGAGCTGTAAATGGGAATTTTATCTTGGATCATCTTTGGTCTGATCGCAGGGATTATCGCTAAGTGGATTATGCCAGGTAAAGACGGCGGCGGATTTATCATCACCGTGGTTCTCGGCATCATCGGTGCTGTGGTCGGCGGCTGGATCAGTACGCTGTTCGGCTTCGGCAGGGTAGACGGGTTTAACTTCGGCAGCTTTGTTGTCGCGGTGATCGGCGCGATTGTGGTGCTGTGGATTTACCGTAAAGTGAAAAGCTGACCAGCGATGGGCAGTAAAGGAAAGGGAGACGATATCGTCTCCCTTTTTTTATGGATGGCGGATTAGAAATCGTAGCCGACGGTCGCCACCACGGTGCGCTCTGCGCCCCAGTAGCAGTAACCGGTACCGTAACAGGCCGAGACATAATCACGGTCAGTCACGTTATTGGCATTAACCTGCACAAACGCGCCTTTCAGGCTGCTGTTCCAGGCGCCAAGATCGGCACGCACAGAAGCATCAAACAGCGTGGTGGAGGGCAGACGGGTGGTGTTTTCGTTATCCGCCCACTGCTTGCCGATGTAACGCACACCGGCACCGACGCTGATACCCCAATCCAGCTGGTATTTTGCCCAGGCCGAGGCCATGGAGTTTGGCGTAACGTACGGCGTGTGGCCGTCGTTGCCATCCACAGAATCCTTAAAGCGCACGTGGTTCATGGTGTAGTTAGCAATGGTGCTCAGACGAGGCGTGATCTGGTTATGTGCTTCCAGTTCAAACCCTTGTGAATGCACCTTACCGGCAGGCTCATAATAGGAACCGACCACAACGCGGTTACCCACGTCTTTCTGCGTCAGATCGTACACCGCAACCGAGTAGAGATCGGACGTGCCGTTCGGCTGGTATTTCACCCCGGCTTCATACTGCTCGGAGGTGGTTGGCTTCAGCAGATTGCCATCTTCACCGGACAGTGACTGCGGCGTAATGGCCTGGCTGTAGCTGGCGTACGGCGAAATGCCATTGTCGAACGCATACAACAGGGCGGCACGGCCACTGACATGATCGTCCTGACGACGGTTTTTGGTGCTGGTGGAGTAATCATCCGTTTCCGACACGATGCGGTCATAACGGCCAGAGAGGTCGAGGTGCCATTTCTGCCAGGTCATTTCATCCTGCAGATAGACGCCGGTCTGGTAATAACGACGCTGCGAATCGGTAAAGTCATAGCTCAGACGATCGCCGACGGCCTGGCCGGTTAGCGCGTTCAGCTGATTTGCATAGCCGCTGGCATCGCTCAGATCGTTCTTGTACTGGTGATATTCCCCGCCGAGCACCACTTTGTGATCCACTTCGCCAGTGGCGAAATCGGCTTCCAGCTGGTTATCAATGGCGTACGCATCCAGCGAGGAGCGTGAACCGGAGTAGTAGCGGTTCAGCAGATTCGGGTTATCGGCGTCCCAGCCAATCTGATAAACCTGATCGAGGTCGACGTTGGAGTGGGAATAGCTGGCGTTAGAACGGAACGCCCAGGTGTCATTAAAGCGGTGAGCGAATTCGTAGCTGTAAATCTGCTCGTTACGCTTGAACTGATCCAGCGAGCTGTCGCCGTCGTAGAAACCGTTGCTCAGCTTGCGGCCGTTATGTTCGGTAATGCTGCCATCGCCCGGCACGGCACCGTGATAGCCGCCTGACGGGTCTTTCTGCAGATAGGCACGCAGCAACAGCGAGGTATCTTCATCCGGCTGCCACAGCACGGAAGGGGAGATGGCGTATTTTTCTTCACGGGTGTGATCGTACTGGGTGTCGCTGTTGCGGGTGATACCGGTCAGACGAAACGCCCACTGATCGTTGATCGCATTGGTGTAATCAAAGGCGGCGCTGTTGGTGGAATTGGTGCCGGTAGAGGCACGGAAGTGGCCTTCAGGCGTGAACTGTGGACGCTTAGAGGTTTCCATCACCAGTCCACCCGGCACGGTCTGACCATACAGGGCAGAAGACGGGCCTTTGATCACATCGATACGGTCCAGGAACCAGGGATCGACTTGCAGGACGTTATAGCTGCCCGGATCGCTCATCAGACGCAGGCCATCGAGGAAGATGTTATCAACATCCCCACCGTGGAAGCCGCGCAGAGAAACGGTGTCATAACGGGTTGCGGCACCGGCGAAGTTAGTAAAGGCACCGGCGGTATAGTTCAGCGCCTGGTTAACGTCCATCGCGCCCTGGTCTTCCATCTGCTGACGGGTAACCACGGAAACGGACTGGGCGGTGGTGATCAGCGGACGATCGGTTTTGGTTGCGCCTTTGCTGGTTTTAGCCGTGTAACCCTCTGTTGGCGTGGTCGCCGTTTCTGCGGGTTGCGCGGTAACGACCAGCGTCTCGGCCGCAAAGGTGAAAGCAGGTGTAGCCAGAGCGATGGAGCAAAGCAAAGCAGAACGCTTTAAAGAAAAAGCCATTCTCATTGTCAATTCCCTTACAAAATGCGAAGAAAGGTCCGCCGACGCTGTTACAGTGAAAGACGCGTCGTGACGGTAATGTAAAGATATATGATAATCTCAATGAGAATTATTATCTTTCCGTAACATACTTTCAAGCATTGAATTTGCTTATCTATTCACTTGCGAAAATAAGGGAATTATATCGCCGGCAGGAGAGGCCAGCGGAGCGCGCCGCTGGCTTGAGGTGAGTCTAAGGCTTGAGGTCGTGCAGATGATCGTCGCGGTTTAGCGTCAGCAGCGCCAGCGCACTGATCGCCCCGGTGATCATCACATACCACGCTGGAATATAGATATTTCCGGTTTGTTTGATCAGTCCGGTGATAATCAGCCCGGCACAGCCGGAGAAAACGGCGTTAGAAAGTGAATAGGCCAGGCCCAGGCCGGTATAGCGAATGCGGGTAGGAAACATCTCGGCCAGCATCGCCGGACCGGGACCGGCGATCATCCCCACCACCGCACCAGCAATCAGAACGGCTAATCCTTTCAGCCAGAGCGCGGCGTCCGGTTGCTGCAACAGGGCCAGCAGAGGGTAGCTAAACAGCACCACTACCAGCATCGCCAGCAGCATAATACTGCGCCTTCCATAGCGATCGCTGAGTCTTCCCGCCGGTAAAATGGTTAACGCAAAACCGACGTTGCCCAATACCGTTGCCAGCAACGCCTGCTGAAAACTGGCATGCAGCGCGGTCTGTAGCCACGAGGGCATCACCACCAGGAAGGTGTAGCCCGCGGCCGACCAGCCCATCATTCTGCCGATGCCCAGTACGATGGCTTTCACAACTGAAGACAGCGGTGCGGGTTCAAGCTTCTGCGCTTTTGCAAAGGTGGGCGGCTCTTCCAGCTGTGACCGCAGCCACAGCGCCACCAGCCCCATCGGTAACGCCAGCAGGAAGGGGATTCGCCATCCCCAGCCTTTCAGCTGTTCAGGCGTGAGCAGCGCCGACAGCAATGCCACCAGACCGGCACCCGCCAGTAACCCCAGCGCGACGGTGAAGGATTGCCACGCGCCGTAGCGTCCGCGTTTTCCCGCCGGGGCGAATTCGGTCATCAGCGCCACCGCACCACCAAATTCCCCGCCGGCGAACAGCCCTTGCAGCATCCGCAGCAGGGTCAGAAGCAGCGGTGCCGCCACGCCGACGGTGGCATAAGTGGGCATCAGTCCAATCAGAAAGGTCGCCAGCGTCATCAGCAGCAGCACCGCTATCAGCGTCGGCTTGCGGCCGATGCGGTCGCCGATGCGACCAAAAATCATCGCGCCAATCGGCCGACAAAAGAAGGCCAGCGCAAAGGCGGCGTAGGTGAGGATCAGGCTGGTCAGATCGCTCTCACCTTCCAGATGGAAAAAGTTTCCGGCGATAACGGTCGCCAGAAAGCCATACACCGCGAATTCATACCATTCAATAAAGTTGCCAACCGATCCGGCAATTAACATTTTTTTCTCAGGGAAGCGAGAGTCAGTGGTCTGCATAAAGGGAGGTCCTGGTGAGGGGGTTAACGCAGAGTGCCTTTTATAGTCACGGAAGAACAATAGGATAGGGTTATCGCCGCGGCTGCCGACCGGCAGCCGCGAGGTTTGCAACGCTTACTGCGTTTTCGTTATATCACTCACGTTATTACAGGTGCTGTTTTTCGGGCAGTAGAGGTCCATCAGCTTCAGCGTCACGCCGTTGGTCCAGCCGAAACCATCCTGCAACGGATATTCACCGCCGCCACCGCCACCGAGCCCTTTACCTTCAACCACATATTTTTCGACCAGCTTGTGTTCCTTGTCATAGGTGGCCTGCACGTTCTGCAGGAAGCGCATGCCGACATCCTTCGCCAGCGCCTGCTTACCATAATTATTCAGTCCCTGAACCGCCGCCCATTGCAGCGGTGCCCAGCCGTTTGGCGCATCCCACTGCTGACCGTTGTTGACGTTGGTCGTCGCCAGTCCACCTTCTTTCAGCAGCTGGGACTTCACCGCGTCAGCAGTGCGGGTGGCGTGCTCTTCCGTTGCCGCCTGCAGATACAGTGGGAACAGGGTAGCCGCCGTCAGCTGAGGACGGATGGTGGCTTTCTGCCAGTCATAATCGGCATAGAAGCCCTGCTTATTGTCCCAAAGGTAGCGGTTGATCGCCGCCTGACGTTTCTTCGCCAGCGCGTCAAATTTCTTCACCGCATCGTCGTTTTTCGCCACTTTATTGGCGCGCGCCAGCGTTTGCTCCAGATGGAACATCAGCGCATTCAAATCGACCGGAACAATCCGCGTGGTGTGGATGGTGGAGAGATCGCCCGGCTTATCAAACCAGCGCGAGCTGAAGTCCCAACCGGAGGCGGCGCCGGCACGCAGATCGCGGTACAGCTCAGCTTTATTGCGGTTGTTGGCCTTCTGCGCGGTGGCGATGTCATCCATATAGGATTCGGTACGCGGTACGTCGCGGGCGTCCCAGTAGCGGTTCAGCAGCGTGCCATCCTTCAGCTTCACCACCCGCTTGCTGGCCTGGCCCGGCTTAACGCTGTCGGCGTCCGCCATCCAGTAGTCGTACTCTTTCTGCAGCTCAGGCAGGTATTTGCTGTAGGCGCTGTCGCCCTGATGCTGAGCCAGCAAATCGACCATCATGCTGAAGAACGGCGGCTGCGAGCGGCTGAGGTAATAGCTGCGGTTACCGTTAGGAATATGGCCGTAGGTATCCAGCTCGTGGGCAAAGTTTTCCACCATATCCTGCACGCGATCCCAGTGGCCGCTCTCGGCGAGGCCGAGCATGGTGAAGTAGCTGTCCCAGTAATAGACCTCGCGGAAGCGGCCGCCAGGCACCACGTACGGTTTCGGCAACGGCAGCAACGAATCCCACTGGCTGGCCTGCTGCGTCGAGCGGGTCAGCACCGGCCAGAGGCCATTAATGTGTTCGCGCAGGCTCTGTCCGGACGGCGGAACATACTTTTCACCGGCAGCCGGCAGGGTGAAATTAGCCTCAACAAAATGGCGTAAATCAAAGTTGCTCTGTTTTTTCTGCATCTGCCAGTCGGCCAGAATCGACGTTGGATTGCTTTTAGGCACGGCATCGGCAAAGGTTTTTTGATCCGGGTAGAGTTTCGCCGCCTGAACCGCATGGAACAACGGCCCCAGCCGGATATCGGGTGGCTGAGGTGCACTACTCAGCAGATGTTGCCCGGCATCATTCTCTGCCGCATAGCCCGTTTGTGTCAGCGCTGCGACCATTAACGGCAGCACCAGAACCGCTTTCCATTGACGCTTCTCAACTCTCTGCATAGGTAGTTCTCCATGTCCAGACGATGGCTGTCTGTAAGTTATTGACCCTGAAACAAACTTTAGACGACTTTCTTTGGTCCTACCTCGGCTATGCCGGGAAATGTGAACTGGTCAGGGTTTTGCAGGTATCAAATCAGAAGCGGCATCAGACTATGATGCCGCAGAGTGGAGAGTCAGTGTGTATTACAGAAAAGGTCCGTCAGCGACCGAATCCCGGACGATCATCTCGGAGACAAAGGTGTTTTGCTTGGCTAAATAGCCGCCATCGAGCATCGAAATGATCTGGCCGATCACTTCGTTGACCATCTGTTTGACCGGATCTTTAACGCTCGACAGGGCCGGGATCAAATAGGCGGCGGTGGGGATGTCATCGAACCCCATTACCGACACCTGGGCAGGTACCGCCAGGCCGGCCTGATTGAGTTTTTTCATCGCCCCGATCGCCATTTCATCGTTACTGGCCAGCAGGGCGCTAAAGGCGGTTTCGTTTTTCAGCAAGGTTTCCACCGCGGCCGCGCCGCTGGCGGGCGACCATTTCCCGCTCACGATCAGCTCGTCGCTAACCGGCAGGGCATGATCCGCCAACGCCTGCTTATAACCGGACAGGCGTTCCAGCGCGGTAGGGGAGTCCAGCGAACCGGTGATAAAGGCAATCTGCCGGTGACCGCGTTCAATCAGATAACGGGTGGCATTAAAACTGGCGCCTTTATGGTCGCAGCAGATGCAGTGACTCTGGTGCTGGCGCAGTTTACGGTTCACCACCATCAGCGGCTTATTGTCTTTATCGATCAGCCGGTCCAGCGCATCCACCGATAAAAAACGCGGATAGATGATGATCGCGTCACAGCGCAGATCGTGCAGGAAATCAATCGCCTCCAGCTCTTCCTGCGCGCTGTTTTTGCCATCCACCAGCAACAGCTGGCGGCCGTTGGCATCGAGCTTTTTGGCCGCCTGCGAGATCAGTTCATTAAAGTAAGGGCCGTTATACAGGGTGTTGGTGACCACCAGACCAATACACATTGATTTGCTGGTGGCCAGATTGCGTGCCAGCAAATTAGGCCGGTAACCGGCTTCTTCAATGGCCTTGTAGACCTGATCTTTGGTCTGCTGGCTGACGTAGCCTTTACCGGAAAGCACACGCGAAACCGTGGCCTTTGAGACGCCTGCTTTGGCTGCCACTTCCTGCATTGTTGACACAGGCCCCTCCTGGAAGAGTCAAAATGAAGCGTCATTCTACACATTCTGCAGACCACGCGATGAAATACCCGCTAATAACGATCGCTGTCACAAATTCAGACCGCCATTTACCAAATTGATTGAAGTTTAGCCCTGAGTTGAACATTCTCGTGTGAAACCGGTTACCTATTTTTCTCAGCGGTGCAGATTAACGGCCAACAAGAGACCGTGCTCCTGCAGCCTGAACGCCTAACCCTATGAATTCTGGAGAATAGTCCCTGATGGCCAAGAACTTTGCACCTCTGGCGCAGTCGATAGTCGCTGCGCTGGGCGGCGTGGACAATATCGCCGCCGTGACCCATTGCATGACCCGTTTACGCTTCGTGGTTGTTAACGCTGCCCAGGTGGATACGGCGGTGTTGAAGTCACTGACCGGCGTGATGGGCGTGGTAAGCAACGACACCCAGTGCCAGGTGATCATTGGCAATAACGTCTCTCAGGCCTATGCCGAAGTGCAGAAACTGCTGCCCGCCGACGTCGCGGCAAAAGAGACCAGCCCAAGCCACACGAAATTCTCCTTTAAGCGCATTGGCGCGGGCATTCTCGATGCGCTGATCGGCACCATGTCACCGTTAATCCCGGCGATTATCGGCGGCTCGATGGTCAAGCTGCTGGCGATGATTCTGGAAATGTCCGGCGTCTTTACCAAAGCCGATCCGACCCTGGTGATCCTTAACGTCATCGGCGATGGCGCCTTCTTCTTCCTGCCGGTGATGGTCGCCGCCTCGGCGGCGGTTAAATTCAAAACCAATCTGTCGCTGGCCATTGCCATCGCCGGGGTGCTGGTGCATCCGGCCTTTATCGATTTGATGGCCAAGGCTGCCCAGGGACAAAAAGTGGAGTTTATTGGCCTGTCGGTGACGGCGGTGAAATACACCTACACGGTGATCCCCGCACTGTGCATGACCTGGCTGCTGTCCTATATCGAACGCTGGGTGGATCGCATCACGCCGGTGGTCACCAAAAACTTCCTTAAGCCGATGCTGATTATGCTGATCGCCGCACCCATCGCCATCGTGCTGATTGGCCCGTTGGGCATCTGGATAGGTACCGGGATCTCTGCCGTGGTTTATACCGTGCACAGCTACCTTGGCTGGCTGTCGGTGGCGATCATGGGCGCCGCCTGGCCGCTGCTGGTGATGACCGGTATGCACCGCGTGTTTACCCCCACCATTATTCAGACCATTGCCGAAACCGGCAAAGAGGGCATGGTAATGCCGTCGGAAATCGGGGCCAACCTGTCGCTGGGCGGTTCCTCACTGGCCGTCGCGTGGCGCACCAAAAACCCGGAGCTGCGCCAGACGGCGCTGGCTGCGGCGGCGTCCGCCATTGTGGCCGGCATTTCCGAGCCCGCGCTGTACGGCGTGGCCCTGCGCCTTAAGCGCCCGCTGATTGCCTGCCTGATCAGTGGCTTTATCTGCGGCGCCGTAGCCGGAATTGGCGGTCTGGCCAGTCACTCGATGGCCTCGCCAGGCCTGTTCACCAGCGTGCAGTTCTTTGATCCGGCCAATCCGATGAGCATTGTCTGGGTGGTCGGCGTGATGGTGCTGGCGGTGGTGGTCTCATTTGTTACCACCTTACTGCTCGGCTTTGAGGATATTCCGGTCGACGCGCCGCGCACCGCACAGAGTAAGCAGAGTGATGCCGTACCACCGGCGTCCCTTGCCGTAAAAACACCCTGATAGAGAGGAAAGTCATGTCAGCAACACAGTTTCCCGACGGTTTCTTATGGGGCGGCGCATTAGCCGCTAACCAGGCCGAAGGCGCAAGTTTTGAAGGTGGAAAAGGGCTGACGACGGTGGACGTCATCCCGCATGGCACGCATCGTCTGGCGGTCAAAGTCGGATTAGAAAAGCGCGTTGCGCTGCGTGAGGATGAGTTCTATCCCAGCCATCAGGCGATCGATTTTTACCATCGTTACAAAGATGATATCGCACTGATGGCCGAGATGGGCTTCACCGTGTTCAGAACCTCCATCGCCTGGAGCCGCATCTATCCAAACGGTGACGAGCTGGAGCCCAATGAAGCCGGCATCGCCTTCTATCGCGATCTATTTAATGAGTGCAAAAAACACAACATCGAACCGCTGGTGACGCTGTGCCATTTTGACGTACCGATGCATCTGGTCACTGAATACGGCTCATGGCGTAACCGCAAAATGGTGGCGTTCTTCGCCCGTTATGCCCGCACCTGTTTTGAAGCTTTTGACGGGCTGGTGAAATACTGGCTGACCTTCAACGAGATCAACATCCTGCTGGCCAGCCCGTTCTCCGGTGCCGGACTGGTGTTTGAAGAAGGTGAAGACCCGGCGCAGGTCAAATATCAGGCCGCGCACCACGAGCTGGTGGCCAGCGCGCTGGCGACCAAAATCGCCCATGAAGTCAATGCGGAGAACCAGGTGGGCTGCATGCTGGCCGGCGGAAACTTCTACCCACGGACCTGCAAGCCCGAGGACGTCTGGGCCGCGCTGGAGAAAGACCGCGAAAACCTGTTCTTTATTGATGTGCAGGCGCGCGGCGCGTATCCGTCCTATACCCGTCGTCTGTTCGCCGAGAAAGGCATTAGCGTGAAGATGGAAGAGGGTGACGGCGAGCTACTGAAAAATACCGTCGACTTCGTTTCCTTTAGCTATTACGCCTCACGCTGTGCCTCGGCCGATATGAACGAGAACAACAGCAGTGCCGCCAACGTGGTGAAATCGCTGAAAAACCCGCATATTCAGGTCAGCGACTGGGGCTGGGGCATCGATCCGCTCGGACTGCGTATCACCATGAATATGATGTATGACCGTTACCAGAAACCGCTGTTCCTGGTGGAAAACGGCCTCGGGGCCAAAGATGAGATTACCCCTGAGGGCGAGATCGTCGATGACTACCGCATCAGCTATCTGCGCGAGCACATTAAAGCGATGGGCGAAGCCATTGCCGATGGCATTCCGGTGATCGGCTATACCTCATGGGGCTGCATCGATTTGGTGTCGGCGTCCACCGGCGAAATGAGCAAGCGCTATGGCTTTGTCTATGTCGATCGTGACGACCAGGGGCAGGGAACGTTAGCGCGAACCCGCAAGAAATCCTTCTACTGGTATCAGAAAGTGATTGCCAGTAACGGTGCGGATTTGAGTTAGTTCAGGCAAAAAAAAGTGCCCTTGCTCTGGAAAGAGAAGGGCACCGGTCAGGTCAGTTTACTTAACGCATTTCGCGCACTGTTCCTGATGGATCTGCTGGAAGAAATCGTTGCCCTTGTCATCGACAAGAATAAAGGCCGGGAAGTTTTCCACTTCGATTTTCCAGATGGCTTCCATACCCAGTTCCGGGTACTCCACACACTCCAGGCTCTTAATACTCTGCTGCGCCAGCACCGCTGCCGGGCCGCCGATGCTGCCCAGGTAGAAGCCGCCGTGTTTCTGACAGGCATCGGTCACCTGCTGGCTGCGGTTGCCTTTCGCCAGCATAATCAGGCTGCCGCCCGCTTCCTGCAGCTGATCGACATACGAATCCATACGGCCTGCGGTGGTCGGGCCCAATGAACCGGAAGCATGACCTTCAGGCGTTTTGGCCGGACCGGCGTAATACACCGGGTGATCTTTAATGTACTGCGGCAAACCTTCGCCTTTATCCAGACGCTCTTTCAGCTTGGCGTGGGCAATATCACGCGCCACGATAATGGTGCCGCTTAACGACAGGCGGGTTGAGACCGGATGCTGAGAAAGCTGATCGAGGATCTCTTTCATCGGACGGTTCAGGTCGATATGCAGTACGTCGCCTTCGCCCTGCTCGCGCAGTTCCTCAGGGATATATTTGCCTGGGTTATCTTCCAGCTTCTCAATCCAGATGCCTTTACGGTTGATCTTGGCTTTGATATTACGGTCTGCGGAGCAGGAGACGCCCATGCCCACCGGGCAGGACGCGCCGTGACGCGGCAGACGCACCACACGGATATCGTGCGCAAAGTACTTGCCACCAAACTGCGCGCCAAGCCCCAGCTGCTGCGCGGCAACCAGTAACTCTTCTTCCAACTGCACATCGCGGAAGGCCTGACCGTGCTCGTTGCCTTCGGTTGGCAGCCCGTCGTAATAGTGGGTGGATGCCAGTTTGACCGTCTTCAGGGTGCTTTCTGCCGAGGTACCGCCAATGACAAAGGCGATATGGTACGGCGGGCAGGCAGCGGTGCCGAGGGTCAGCATTTTACCGATCAGGTAATCTTTCAGCTTCGCCGGACTCAGCAGGGCTTTGGTTTCCTGATAGAGATAGGTCTTGTTGGCTGAACCGCCGCCTTTGGCGATGCAGAGGAACTTGTATTCATCGCCATCAACGCTATAGAGGTCGATCTGCGCCGGCAGGTTGGTGCCGGTATTGATTTCTTTATACATATCCAGCGCCACGGTCTGGGAGTAGCGCAGGTTGTCTTCAATATAGGTGTTGTAGACGCCCTGAGATAACGCCGCTTCGTCACCGCCGCCGGTCCAGACACGCTGGCCTTTCTTGCCGCTGATGATCGCGGTGCCGGTATCCTGGCAGGTTGGCAGAACGCCTTTCGCGGCGATCTCCGAGTTTCTCAGAAACTGTAACGCCACATAGCGGTCGTTTTGACTGGCTTCCGGGTCGGCCAGCACCGCAGCAACCTGCTGCTGGTGGGCAGGACGCAGCATAAAGGAGGCGTCATGGAAAGCCTGCTGCGCCATCACGGTCAGCGCTTTCGGGTCAACCTTCAACACTTCCTGACCATCGAACTCGGCAACGGAAACGTGATCCGCCGTCAGCAGGTAGTATTCGGTATCGTCAGCGGCGAGCGGGAAGGGATTTTGATAGTAGAAAGGTTTATTCGACATTTTTTTCTCACTTAATGACGCGTTGCTGCGTGAGCAACAGGCAATATCATTGGCGACAGCATCTTATTGGTTTTAGGCTTGCCGGCCCGCTAAGACCGGCAAGGGAAGAGATGATATAACAATTATTCAACATCTGCATGCTTCTGCGGCCGGGGCCGCAGCGGGTCAGAACATCATGACCATCCACGGATAACCAATCAGCATCAGGCCCGCCAGGAAGATGGCCCCGAAGATGGTGCCAAGGCGCCAGTAGTCTTTGGTTGGCAGGTAACCACTGCCGTAGTAAATCGGGCTTGGGCCAGTACCGTACGGGGTGATAATCCCCATCACACCCAGTGATGTCACCATCATCAGGCAGTAGACCGGCATATTGATGCCCGGTATGGCAGCGGCGATGGTCAGCATGGCCGGCAGCAGCGCGGTGGTATGCGCGGTGGTACTGGCGAACAGGTAGTGCAGCAGGAAGAAGGCCACCAGCAGCATCACCGCCGCCACCTGTGGGTCGATGCCGGTCAGCAGCTGACCACCTTCTTTACCTAACCAGGCAATAAAGCCGACGCGTGCCAGACCATCCGCCAGCGCCACCAGGGTGGCAAACCAGGCGAAGGTGTTCCAGGCCGGTTTGTTGCTGGTAATGTCGTTCCAGTTCAGTACGCCGGTCCACAGCATCAGCACCACCACCAGCAGCGCGGCCATGGCCGGTTCAATCCAGGCGGTGGCAAAAATCCACATCAGCAGGGCGCTACAGACAAACACCAGCAGCAGAATTTCGTTGCGTGACAGTTTGCCGAGTTTTTCCAGCTCGCCTTTTGCCCATTTTGGCACTTCGTCGTTGATTTTGACTTCCGGCGGGTAGAACCAGTACGCCAGCAGCGGCATGGTCAGAATCAGCAGCACGCCCAGCGGCAGGAAGGCGAGGAACCAGGTGCCCCAGGAGATTTCAAAACCGATGATGCTTTTCACCAGCGCCAGCGCCAGCAGGTTCGGAGCCAGGGCCGACAGGAACATCGAACTGGTGATACAGGCGGCGGTGATCGCTACCCACATCAGGTAAGAACCGATTTTGCGGGCGCTCGGATCGTTCGGTTTAGAACCGTACAGCGGCGGCAGGTTGGCAATAATCGGGTAGATGGTGCCGCCGCTGCGCGCGGTGTTGGACGGGGTGAAGGGCGCCAGCAGTAAATCCGCGAAGGTAATGGCGTAACCCAGCGTCAGGCTGCGACGACCGAGGTATTTCACCAGAATCAACGCCAGACGACGACCAAACTGGGTCTTGTCATAACCGGCGGCAAACATAAAGGCACCGAAGATCAGCCAGACGGTGGAATTACCGAAGCCGCTCACCGCCCATTTAAATGACTCGGTGGCCATTTTAAATTTCGGGTTGGCCAGTTCGGCCGGGCTGAATAATAGCCACTGGCTAAACAGGGCGATTACCACCACCCCGGTCAGGCCGATTACCGCACCCGGCAGAGGCTCAAAGATCAACCCGACGATGACACCGACGAAGATAGCAAAGAAGTGCCAGGCATAGGGTTCCAACCCGGCAGGCACTGGGGTCAGGAGCAGCAGCACGGCGACCAGCACCGGCAGGAACATCATAATCAGCCGTTTTTTTTGTCCCGCTGGGGCAGGAGGTGCCGCGACGGGTTCACTCAAAGTTGATGTCGTTTTCATAGTATTTGTCTGCAAGTTGTGGAGAATGCGATTTAACGCCCCGGTTTGTCTACAGCCACTTTTTTTAGTTTCTTAATCGTTACTTTAGCTATTTTACCGTGACATTTGAGTTAATTTCCCTTCCTTATCTTCCGTCTTCATATTTATATTAATGACAACGTGCGAATATAATGCGATTTACCCGTGACGCTAATTTTGATCTGGATCAATAAAATATTCTCGCCACCCTTAAATTAATATAAAAATTTAATTCATTTAATAAAACCCTGTTTTCGGTATAAAGTCGACCATATCTTCGCTATCGCCTTGAACTTAAAGACAGTAGATTCAATTTCTTAAAAAATCCACTACGATTTTATGTGTATGATTTGTATGGGTTTATTTGGTATGTTAATGAAGGGTTGATTTTTTACTACTAATGATTAACAATTAAAGTGGGTATTTGAAGTATGGCCATCAATTAACCGACTTCAGTTCGTTTAAAAGTTTTATAACTAAAATTAACGGTTATATAAGAAAAGAAATTGTTATATTAACTGCATCACATCGGACCACTTAATTAAATGGAAAGTAACGCGTCCGCGACAGAATTCAAAACTTTTAAATTTTGGAGTTGATCATAATGCATACTCTCACCCCGATCCTGAATCCCCTGACTCTGCCCAATGGCGCGGTGCTGAAAAACCGCCTGCTGATGGCACCGATGACCACCTGTACCGGATTTTATGATGGCACCGTGACCAGCGAGCTGGTGGAGTACTACCGTGACCGTGCAGGCAGCATTGGTACGGTGATCGTGGAATGCTGTTTTATCGATCCTAAAGGCCCGGCTTTCCCCGGCGCCATCGCTATCGACAGCGACAACAAAATTTCCGGCCTGAGCAAAATTGCCCATGCCATCAAGTCCAAAGGCTCGAAAGCGATTCTGCAGATTTACCACGGCGGCCGAATGGTTGAGCCTGAGCTGATTGGCGGCAGAACGCCGGTTGCGCCGAGTGCCATCGCCGCACCCCGTGAAGGTGCCACCACGCCGCAGGCGCTGACCGCGGAAGACGTGGAGGTGATGATCACCAAATTTGGTGATGCCGTTAACCGCGCAATCAAAGCCGGCTTCGACGGCGTGGAAATCCACGGCGCGAACACCTATCTGATCCAACAGTTCTACTCCCCGAACTCCAACCAGCGTGACGACAAGTGGGGCGGCAGCCGCGATAACCGCGCCCGTTTCCCGCTGGAAGTGTTGGAAATCACCCATAAAATGGCCGAACGCTTCGCGGATAATTCTTTTATTATCGGCTATCGCTTCTCGCCAGAAGAGCTGGAAGTTCCCGGCATTCGCTTCGATGACACCATGTACCTGCTGGAGAAGCTCGCCGCGCGTGGCCTGGATTACGTGCACTTCTCCGTCGGCCAGCTGCTGCGTTCTTCCATCGTCGACCGTGAAGATCCGACGCCGCTGATCAGCAAATTTATCGCCATGCGCTCTGAAACCCTCGCCAAAGTGCCGGTGATTGGCGTCGGTGGCGTGGTGAATAAAGAAGATGCCGAAAGCGCGCTGGAACATGGCTTTGACCTGGTGGCGATCGGTAAGGCCTGCATCGCCTATCCCGACTGGGCCGATCGCATTACCAACAACGAACACCTTGAACTCTATATCGACAGCAACAAGCGCGAGGCGCTGAACATTCCTGAGCCGCTGTGGCGCTTCTCGCTGGTCGACGCGATGATCCGCGATACCAGCACCACCGGCCGCAAATACAAAGCTGGCGTCTATCAGGAAAAAGTGGAAGCCGAAGCGCTGAAGCTGAAAATCAACGTCACGCTGGATACCGACCGTATCACCGACATTATTCTGGTGCCGGATGACACACTGGACGTGGACTTCACCACCACCTTCGAAAGCCTGCGCAGCCGCATCCTGGTCGCCAACAGCCCGCACGTGGACGCCATCACCGGCGCGACCACCCAGAGTGAAGCGCTGAAAAAAGCCGTTTCCCGCGCGCTGGCCACTTCCAGTAAAGAGCACGTGATTGAGGAAGGCGGCAACCCGGCGGCACCGGTGAATTACGATGTGGTGGTGATCGGCAGCGGTGGCGCAGGCCTGGCCGCCGCCATTCAGGCCAGCGACGACGGCGCTCACGTGGTGATCATCGAGAAGATGCCCACCATCGGCGGCAACACCATCAAGGCGTCGGTCGGGATGAACGCGGCAGAAACCCGCTTCCAGAAACTGAAAGGCATCGAGGACAGCAAAGACCTGTTCTATGACGAAACGTTGAAGGGCGGCAAATTCAAAAACAATCCGGTGCTGCTGAGAGAGTTCGTTGAGCTGGCGCCGGAAGCGATTGAATGGCTGGCGGCCAAGGAAATTGAGCTGTGCGATATCACCATCACCGGCGGCATGAGCATTGACCGTACGCACCGTCCGGCTGACCGGTCTGCGGTTGGCGGCTTCCTGATCAGCGGCCTGGTGAAAAACATCAACAAGCGCGATATCGAAGTGCTGCTGGAAACCTCCGTGGCGGACATTCTGGTTGAGAACGGTGTGGTTAAAGGCGTGAAGGTGGTCGATGAATACAACGACACCCGCATCCTGAATGCCAAAAGCGTGATTGTCTCGACCGGCGGCTTCAGCGCCAACCGCGAGATGGTGGTGAAATACCGTCCTGAACTGGATGGCTTCGTCACTACCAACCATGCCGGCGCCACCGGCAGCGGCATCGCCATGCTGCAGAAAATCGGTGCCGATACCGTGGATATGGGCGAGATCCAAATCCACCCAACCGTGGAGCAGACCACCTCCTACCTGATTTCCGAAGCCATTCGTGGTGGTGGGGCGATTCTGGTGAGCCAGGCGGGCAAACGCTTCTTTAATGAGATGGAAACCCGCGACAAAGTCTCCGCCGAAATCATCGCCTTGCCGGAGAAAAGTGCCTGGGTGATCTTTGATGAGCAGGTTCGCCTGAATAACAAAGCGGCCGACGAGTATATCGCCAAGGGCTTTGTGATCAGCGCACCGTCACCGCAGGAACTGGCGATTAAGCTGAACATGGATCTCCATGCGCTGCTGGCGACGCTGGAACGCTACAACCTGTTTGTTGAAAAACAGGATGATGAAGACTTTGGCCGTAAAACCGCGCTGCGTCATCCACTGAATCAGGGACCGTTCTACGCCATTCGCATTGCCCCAGGGGTTCACCACACCATGGGTGGCGTGACCATCAATCCGGACACCGCGGTGCTGGATGCGCAGAAACAGGTGATTGAAGGTGCCTGGGCGGCAGGTGAAGTGGTTGGCGGTATCCACGGTGCAAACCGTATCGGCGGTAACGCCGTGGCCGATATCATTATCTTCGGTATCCTGGCCGGTAAAAACGCGGCGGCGCTGGCACGACGCTAAAGCAACAATGGGGTCACGCTCTCCGGCCATTTTCAGGCACGGGACGTGACCCCCTCTTATTGCGCGAATACGCTTATCAGAACGCTGAATTAAACCCTTGCCGCAGCTTAGAATTGATACGCAATTCCCAGTGCCATCACATCATCCGTGGCTAACCCCAGCGGATTGTCATTTTTCAGCAGGTTTATTTTATATTCTGCAAACACCACCATATTCTTATTGAAGTAATAATACGCGCCCGGTGCGATATAGTTAATAATATCCGTGTCACCAATCCCCTCAATATCTTCAGCCCGGGAGAATATCCAGGCCAGAGACGGGCGGAAGCCATTGGTGAACTGATATTGTGCCACCGCCTCAATATTTTGTGCTTTATTGGCAAACCCGCCGCTAATCGGCGTGGCGTTCAGCGTTTCATCATAGTCAGCGGCAAGATAGATACTGTTGGCGTCGTATTTTACCCCGGCGGCCCAGTGCTGTGCTTTCTCGCCGTTGCCGCGGCTCATGGTGTTCTGTTCCTCGGTGCGATCGAGGCTGGCGAAGGATCCCACCAGGCTGACGCCCGAGCCAAAATCATAGGTGGCCGACAGCGCAAAGCCGTCGCCGTTGGAGCGGGTGATGGCATCACTGTCGCCGGCGCGTTCGTTTTTGCCCTGATACTGCGCGGCAACGTTAAGCCCGCTGACCAGGCCGAAGAAGCCGTTGTTACGCCAGGTGAGTAATCCGGCGGAACGTCCCACCAGGAACACGTCGTTATAGTCGGAGTCGCTGCCGAAATACGGCAGCATATCCGTATAGCTCATCACGTCATACACCAGGCCAAAGTTGCGGCCATAGTCAATCGAGCCCCACTGGCCATACTTTAATCCGGCGTAGCCCAGGCGGGTGGCGTTGCCGTTTTGCGCATCGCTGCCTTCGGAATTATGCAGGCTGTACTGATACGACCAGGTGCCATAGCCGGTGAGCTGGCTGGATATTTGCGTTTCGCCGTAAAACCCACCCTGCAGATTTGATGAAGCGTCGCCATCGTTATTCGCATCGTTGGAAATAACATGCGAGGTTTTAATACGTCCGGTCAAATCAAGTCTGTTTCCGTCTTTATTATAGATCTCAGCTCCGTGTGCCGGGCACAGGAAAGCCAACAGTGGCATGGCTGCCATTGCAAGAGAACGCTTCATCATTTTATAAACCCTGTTTAATGTTGTTTTTATTTCCCCCCTTAAGGGGGGTATTTACTGATAATAGAATCCCTGTCTGTGATTACGCTGAACTTATTTAGTGAGCTGGCGTTCCTCCCATTGTTCTTTGGTTAATGTTTTTACGTCAAACTGATCGCGGGTGCGGCAGTAGGTATTACCACCCATGCGACCCACGGCATCCATCAGCTGCTGATCGATATGCATATTCTCAGGATTGACCGCATCGCTGCGGATATACACGCCAACCACTTCGCCTAAAATGATCTCGCGCGCGGCGCCAACCTGCAGCGTGGTATGACGGCGGCACTCCAGCGCGGCCGGTGCGGACAGAATGCGCGGGCTGCGCACCATTTTTCCGGGCGTGGTATTCAGCCCGGCGGTCTCCAGCTCATCCACCTCGGGGCCGAACTTAATGGCGCAGATCTCCATCTGACTGACCAGCGCATCGTCAACGATATGCACGGTGAATTCGCCGGTTTCACGAATGTTGCGCGCGGTGTCCTTGAAGCGCATATCGTCATAGTTCTCGACGCCAATCGCCACAATCGCCGGATCGTGGGTCAGTACGTTAAAAAAGCTGAACGGACCGGCGTTTGGCACGCCATCCTTGCTGAGCGTGGTGACCAGCGCGATCGGGCGCGGGATCACGGTGCCAATCAAGATCTTGTAGCGTTCGCGCTCGGTTAAGTCGGCGAAATCAAAAAAGGTGTGCGGGACGGCGGGATTCATTTCAGGCTCCAGAGCGAATGCGGTGAGTTTCTAACGGCGTATGGCGGCTGAGGTTCTCAAAGCCGTCACGGGTCACGACGTAGCAGTCGCCAATGTTGCAGCCGGCAGAGAGCGGTTCCAGCCACTGGGTGTGCAGCACAAACACCATGCCTTCTTCCAGCCGGTCGTAGTTGTGCGATGAAATATTGAAGCTGTTCTGACCGCCGGCCATGCCGACCGAATGGCCGAGATTGGGGTTATGCGGACCGTGCGTGGCCGGATAAACATGCATCAGCTTGCGGCCCTGAGCCTCCCAGTCGATATCCTTGACGTACTGCTGCGGGATCAGTCGTGCGCCGCCATCCGGCATCGGCGACCAGTTGTACGGCATGGTGCGCGCTTCCGGCGAGGTGAGCAGGCCCTGTTCGATCATCGACTCAAAGGCGGCGTTGTTGATATCGCGCATCAGCGCACCGGGCTTGATCAGCCGCTCTGCGCGCTTTACGCCGTCGGTGCAGGCTGCCAGCACTTTTTCCTGACGTTCGGTGATCTCGCCTACCGCGATCATCCGCGCGGTTTGCGCGGTGTAGCCGCGCCAGGTGACGTTGGAGATATACAGATTGATCAAATCCCCCGGACGCACCACGTGACCGTACGGCTTGCCGCAGTGGGTGCCGAATTCATTGATGCCAATCTGATAGCCGTCGCCGGTCTCGCCGCCAAAGGCCATCTGCGCGGCGGTGAAGGCGGCGAAGATTTCGTGGTCGGTCACGCCGGGCCTGGCGACATGGTAGGCCGCCTGGGTACCGATGCTGATCAGCTGTGCTGCGGCGCGGAACATCTCGATTTCACGCGGGGAACGCACCTTCTGCAGGCGGTCGAGGATCGGGTTGTCGGCAACAAATTTAGCGCCCGGCAGCATCGATTCCAGTCCGGCCCAGAAGGTCAGGGCGGTGCGATCGCCGAGGAGGCCGATCTGCGCTTTCTTCAGACCCAGACCGGTGAGGATCTCGGCACATTTCTCGGCGGTTTTCACCACCGAATCACCCGGCCGATCCGAATATTCGCGGCCAATCGGCCCAATTTGCCAGATATCGTTGACCAGCAAAGGCTCACCCGCAGGCGGCAGCAGCACCGACTGAGTAAAGAATGACAGCAGCGTTAGCGGTTTGTCGGCGTCGGTGGGGATAATTAATACCCCTTCACGCATCCAGTCACACAGGTAGCGCAAATAGTGGTTAGAGGCATGGAACCAGCCGACGCTGCCGGCATGTACCACCAGCGCATCGTGTCCGGCTTCCACCGCGGCACGGCGGACGCGGCGTAAACGTTCCTCAAACTCGTCCAGCGGCAGCGGCAGCGGCGCTGAGAATTCAAAATCGGGCTGAAAATCAGCCAGCAGCGCGCCAATACGATAGCCGGCGGCCGGGTTGCCTTGCGTGGTCATAATCATTCCTTTTTGTTCAGTAAATTAAGGGTTCTGCGGGCGCGGGGCCAGCACGCGGCGGGCCACCAGCAGGCCCAGCAGCGTAATGGCGATCAGGATCCCGGAGATGGCGGCAACGCGCACATCCAGCGACTCTTCAATCAGCGCAAACATACGCAGCGGCAGAACCGTGGTACTGGCATCGGCCAGGAACAGCGTGACGGTGACGTTATCCAGCGACTGGATAAACACCAGAAACGCGCCGGCGAGGATGCCCGGCATCAGCAGCGGCAGGATCACCCGCCGCAAGGTCATAAACCAGCTGGCACCCATGGTGGTGGAGGCTTCGGCCAGCGACGGATTCAGCCCCTGCGCCACCACCGACGCGGCGCGGTACATCAACGGACCAAACACCACCACGTGTCCCAGCACCGTCAGCCACAGCGACGGCGCGAAGCCAAAGAAGTTGGCGACAATCAGCGCCGCCAGCCCATACACCAGGCTTGGCAACACCAGCGGCGCCAGCAGCAGCGGCTCAATGGCATTGACGCTTTTACGCTTCATCCGCGTCATGCCGATGGTGGCGGGCACCGCAAACAGCAGCGATCCCAGCACCGCCCATCCGGCAATTTTCAGCGAGTTCCAGGCGGCGATATGCTCAGTCCCGGAGCGCACCGGATCCAGCAGCGCTTCATACCAGCGCAGGGAGAAGCCTTCCGGCGGGTACTTCAGCGTCTGCCCGGCGGTAAACGACATCATGATGGCGATGACGATCGGCGCGACCAGATAGATCAGACACAGGGTGCCGAAGCCATAGACGAACAGCGTGTAAAGCCAGCCAGGGATTGGGTTTTCTCGGTGATCAGACATGGCCGCTCAGCCTCCTGTGACGTGAAATCATGGTCAGTGCCACCAGCAGACAGCCGGTCGACACCAGCAGTACCACCGCGATAGCGGACGCCAGTGGCCAGTCAAACAGCGTGCCGACTTCGCGATAAATCAGCTGTGGCACATAGACATTACGCGCGCCGCCAATCACGGACTGAGTGACAAACGAGCTGCTGGTGCTGGCAAACACCAGGATCCAGCCGGCCAGCAGCCCCGGCAGCATCAGCGGCAGCAGCACGGTAAACAGAATGCGCCAGGGTCCGGCGCCCGACACCTGTCCGGCCTCGGTCAGTGAGTAAGGGGTACGGGTCAGAATGGCAATCAGCGGCAGAATAATCAGCGGCAGATCGATCTGGCACATCGCCATCACCAGCCCGGTTTCGGTGAACATCAGGCTGGTGGGCATGCCGGTGATGCCCAGCGCCATCAGCGCATCGCTGATCGGCCCCTGGCGACCAAGAATAACAATCCACGCAAAGGTTCTGACCACGTTGCTGGTGAGCATCGGGACAAGCGTCAGGAAAATGACCATCTGCCGCACGGTTCTCCCGCTGTGCCAGTACAGCAGCGCAATGGGAATGCCCAGCAGGGTGGTGCCGATCACTGTTTCAATCCCCAGTCGCGCCGTGTTGATCAGCACGTGGAAGTTGAAGGCGTCACCAAAAAAGCGGAAATAGTGATCCAGCGTAATGCCACTTTTTGAGAAAAAACTAAACCCGACTAAAACAGCGAGCGGCGTTGCGAAGAACGCCACGGAAAGCAGTAGCATGGGCAGGACATACGGAAAGCCGCTCTGTTTCATAACCTCACCTTATCCCGCTACGAGGGTGTCGAACTCGCGGATCCACGCATCGCGATTCTGATTAATTGCCGCCCAGTCCGGGTAGACCAGCTTCGGCAGCTCGGCGCGGGTGACGTAGGCCGAAATGGAGGGCGTCAGCTCAACCTCTTTGTTGGTTGGGAACATTTCCGCCGGCGGCATCTTGAACTGATCCTGTGCGGCTTTTGAAATGGCGGCATCCATATAGGCATACACGGCGTCGGCATTTTTAGTGCCTTTGGTCATATGGATATTGACCGGTGCCGCCGGTGAGCCGGTGACGGGGTGGACAAATTCGGCCTTCATACCCAGGCTTTTCAGGCGGGCAACGTTGCTGGTGCTGCACATAAACACCGCGATTTCCTGCTGCTGGAACAGGGTCATCTGATGGTTGGTGCTGTCGACAATGCTGGCAAACTGCTCAGGATGTTCCTTAAACAGCTTGAACACCGCCGCCATATCATTCGGGCCGGTGCCGTAAATTTTGGCAATTTCGGTGTAGGCCATGACCGCCGTGTTAGAGGCGAAACCGGTCCAGGAGACCAGCCCCTTATATTTTGGATCGGTAAACAGGTCGGCATAACCGGCGGGACGCGGAACCATCTCCGGGTTATACGCGATACCGTTCACTTCCACGGTGACGGTTGGGCCATATTCGCCCTGGAAACTTTTGTCCAGCAGGTTCCAGTTCTTCAGCCGTGACGGATCGATCTTCTGGATCAAATCGTTTTTAACCGCAATATCCATCTGGCCTGGCGACATCAGCAGCGCGTCATACGGCGGATTGCCGGGGCTGGCCATCACTTTTGCCAGCTGATCCTGCGCCATCGCCGGGGCAATGGTCAGGCCAAAACCCGATTTGCTCATGATCGGGGTCAGCACGTTGCGATAGGCATCTTCCCAGTTGCCGGGAAAGGTGGCGGCAACCGCAGTCTGCTGGCCCGCAGCCAACGCCCGAAATGACAGCGGCAGCAGGGAAGTGGCCGCTGCGCCCGCGATAAGCTGACCGAACCGACGACGACTGATTTCAAAGTCTTTCATGTTGTTCACTCCTGGTGTTAACTAACGGGTTGCGGTTCAGCCGGGAAGGCGTGACAGCGAGTGGTATCGATTTCAGCAAACAGCTGAGAACCGGGAAGCGGTATAGCCGTACCGGGGCCACGCACCTGCGAGGCACGCAAACCGGTACCGCAGTCCAGCGACAGGTCGTGAACCAGCACCGGGCCCAATGGCACCGACACGGTTAAGGTCACCGGATGGCGGTTGTCGCCGGGGTGTTCGGTCAGTTGCACCTCTTCAGGACGGAAGGTAATCACCACCCTGGAACCGAGGGTAAAATTGAGCCGGCGCGGCAGACGCAGAAATTTGTTATCCGCCAGGCCAATCACCGTGGTGTCACCCTCAAAACGCAGCACTTCGCCCGGCAGCTGGTTGGTCTGGCCGATAAAGGTATTCACAAACAGCGATTTCGGGCGATCGTAAACCGCCATCGGCGTATCAATCTGTTCAACGTTGCCCTTATTCATCAGCACCAGACGGTTCGCCAGGCTTTGCGCTTCCTCCTGATCGTGGGTCACGATCAGCGTGGTGATGCCCAGGCTCTTTTGCAGATGCAGCAGCTCAACCTGAAGATCGAAGCGCAGCGCGCGGTCAAGCGCACCGAAAGGCTCGTCCAGCAGCAACAGGGATGGACGGCCGGCAATGGCACGGGCAACCGCAACGCGCTGCTGCTGGCCACCCGACAGTTCACGCGGCAGGCGGTTGGCGTACTCACCGAGCCGCACCAGCTCCAGCATCTCCGTCACGCGCGCCTTGCGTTCAGCGCGGGGCACCTGTTGGCACGCCAGCGGATAGGCAATGTTCTCGGCCACCGTCAGATGCGGGAACAGCGCATAGTTCTGGAAAACCATGCCAATGCCGCGCGCCCTGGCCGACACGGCCGCGAGGTTCTGATTTCCCAGCTCAATCTTTCCGGCTTTGGGCTGAATCAGTCCGGCAATGGCGCGCAACACGGTGGATTTCCCGCAGCCGCTCGGGCCGAGTAACGCCACGATTTCGCCGGGTTCAATGGTGAAGGCAATGTCGCTGATCGCATTATTGCCGCCGTAGCTATGGGTAAGACCCTGAACGCTGAGCCGCTTGCGTTCTGATGTTTTAGGCATAGTTGACATAGTGCTTCCCTGGTGCTGAGACGCTAAATAAAGAACCGAGATGACAGGAAAATTGCAAGCGACATGCCAACCACGCGTTACGCGGCGGAATAAATCCTAATCTTATGATTTAAATGATTATTATTTTCGAAATTACGTTCGTAAATATATGCGAAACTATGTAATACGAAATATTCTACAGTTTTTGACAATGAAAGGTCACTTTTTTGGTGCGGAAGTTTCATCAAAATGGTGCAGATTCGCCCAGGAAACGGCACAAAGGCAGAAGCAAAGTTGAGGGTAAGCAGGGGGATTCAGGGCGCGTATCGGCTATCAGGCCTTGTGCAGCAAGGAGTGACGGCGCATGGCCTGTTGAGATCCGTTTGTTTGGTGATTAATTTTTATTTTTGTATAATGTAGATTCGAAACTTTATTATTAAATTTTTATTACTGTTAATCAGTGAGTTACTCCCGATGCGTTTATGCCTGGCATACCGCTTGCACAGCAAATCAGACAGTCCCCAATAAAGGAATTCCCCTGATGAGATTAGGCATTGATGGTTTAAAGCTACCGGAAGTTAAAAAGCGCGGCCCGCTGGCGAGTCTCGACCACGTTGTCGAGCTGGGCCTGGACGGCGTTTTCTTCAGCACCCTGCTGGATATGAGTCCCACGCTGGATGCCGGCGAGCTGCGGGCGATCCGCGACAAGGCCGACAGCCTCGGCCTGTATCTCGAAAGTGGCCTCGGCAAAATCAATCCTTATTGCAGCGCCGAGTCCCCGGAGCTGCGCGATATCGGTAACGGTGACATCATCGCTGGCCTAACCCGGATGATTGAGGCCGGTGCGGCCATTGGCTGCCAAGAGCTGTGGGTGTCGCCGGGCAACTTCAAACCGGCTTACCCTGGCCGACTGGCGGTCGATCGTTTTCGCACCGACGTAAGCTGGGACGATCAGCTGCTGGCGATGGAAAAGGTGCTGCGCAAGCTGGCGCCGGCGGCTCGCGCCAACGGCGTGCATATGAATATCGAAACCCATGACGAGATCACCTCGTTTGAGATCCTGCGCTTAATTGAGGCGGTGGGTGAGGATTGCGTCGGCGTGGTGCTGGATACCGCCAACATGCTGCAGCGTGCGGAACATCCGGTCTGGGCCGCGCGCCGACTGGCGCCGTGGGTAAGACAGACGCATATTAAAGATGCCTATATTGGCCGGGCACCCGGCGGCCTGGACTTCCAGCCGCGTCCGTGCGGTACCGGCATCGTCGACTTTTCCGCCATTCTGGCGCTGCTGGCGCAGGCTAATCCGCAGGTTAACCTGTCGCTGGAAATTGCGCAGTCATCGGATGATAAGCCGCGCAAGGCCAATCCGCGCCAGTGCATCCAGATTAACGATCCGCTGTGGCGCGCCGGCCATCCTGATTTAACGCCGGAAGAGCTGGACGCCTATATGGCGATGCTGGACGCTTACGAGCTGCGCGTGCAGGCCGGCGAAGTGGCCGACTGGGAAGGCTATGAGTCGGCCAACTACGGTTATCCCACCTATCAGCATCAGCCTTACGGTTACCGCCAGGCCGTCAGCGCGATCCGCAGCTCTGCCGACCATATCCGGTCTCTCTGTGCGGAACAGGGCATCATCTTAAATTGAGACGTTGCGCAGGGATTGTATTACGGAGATAGTAGGCGGCGGTGGGTCTGAAGACCAAATGCGGTGGGTGTGCTCATCGCAAGATTAGGGAGAAAAGCATGAAAACTACGCGCAGCCGGGGGGCAGCGGCAACCGGAAAAGAGGCCGCGACGGGCGACGTGACTGATGATGTGTCCGAGCGCATTCGCATTACGCTGGCCAGCGCCATCGGCGAGGGCGCGCTGAAACCGGGCAGCAAGATCCTGGAAGAAGCGATTGCCGAGCATTTCGGCGTCAGCCGCACCGTGGTGCGCGGCGCGCTGGGTGTTCTGGAAAGCGATCACCTGCTGGAAAGAAAGCGCAATCGCGGGACCTTTGTTGCCGAGCCTGGGATCCAGGAAGCGCAAAGCCTGTTTGAAGCGCGCCGCAAGCTGGAAGGCATTTTACTGGAGCTGGTGACGCAGCGGGCTACCAGGGACCAGCTGGACTATCTGGAAAAGCTCACCGATGAGGAAGAGCATATCCATCAACATGGCGATGAAAAATCCAAAACCGTGCTGTCCGGGAAATTCCATCTGGTACTGGCGGAAATGGCCGGCAATTCGGTGTTAACCGAAATGCTGTCTAAAATCGTGGCGCGGCTGTCGCTGGTGATGGCGCTGTATGAAGAGAAGCACACCGACGACTGCGGTGCCGATCATCACCGGATGATTGTCAAAGCGCTGAAAGCGAAAGATCTGGCCAAGGCTCAGCAGCTGATGGACCATCATCTTGCCGATATTGAAGGCCGGGTCCACCTGACCGAAGGGCAGGGCGATCGGCACTCCTTTATCTCGGTGCTGGAGAATTTCTCCTGAGCGAAATTAAGCCTGCCAACCTCGTTGGCAGGTATCCCACTCATCAATAAATTTATGCCGTTCACAGGTGCAGGGCATAAAACCGCGTATCGACCGCCATTAAAGGGAATGTTGAGGGCAAATCATGCTGGCTGACCAGGCTGAAACCGTGCTTTTCATAAAAGGCATGCGCCGCCAGAAACCTGTCGGTGGTACCGAGATAAATCGTTTTGATCCCGCGCTGTTTAGCGGTTTCAATCAGCAGCGCCAGCATCTGGCGGGCAATCCCCAGTTCACGTCCTCGCCAGGCGGCGGCCACGAACATCTTGCGTAAGGCCGCCATATTGTTACCGATGTCTTTCAGACCAATGGTGCCAATCACCGCGTCCGCCATCCGTGCTACCCAGAAGTCACCGCTGCCACACTGGTAAAATGACGGGATTTGCATCAAATCGGGTTGATCCTCAGCCGAGATGTCGATGCCGAACTCCTCACGTTGGATATGCAAAATCATTGGGATTAACCCGCGCTCATCACCCGGTGCATAGCGCGCAATACGCAATTGTGCCATTCAGTTACCCTTAGCTGCCTGTTATCGCCTCAGACCCTTTCCGATCGGCGTCTGCCCGCAGGGAAGCGTAGCACGCTTAACGGCATGGTGATCACCGCGAGGCTGGCGACGATTAATGTGACGCCAGCCCATCCATAAAACGGCAGCCTTTCTCCGACCAGCACCACCGCCAGCAGCGCGGCAACCACCGGTTCCAGCAGGGTGATGGTGGTGGCCATGCTGGCGGGAATGCGTGCCAGCCCGTAGCCATAGCAGACGTAACCAATAAACATCGGCACCAGCGCCATATATATCCCAACCGCAGCATTATTCCAGGCGGCCAGCAGCGGCGCGCCGGTCAGCAGCAATACCGGCATCAGCAGCAGACCCCCGGCACCAAATGTGGCACCCATCGCCGCGCGGGGCAGCACGCCGCGCTGCATTAACCGCCGCGCTGACCACGAATACAGGGCATAGGTAAAGCCGGCCAGCAGTCCCAAAGCGATGCCCGCCATGGCGTAGCCGTTGCCGGCACCGTGCCCGCCGCTTTCCGCCATGCACAGCAAGGCCATGCCGGCCACGCCAACCAAGGCGCCGATCGCCCACTGCTTTGTCAGGCGCAGTCCGTCAAGACGGGTTTCGATCAGCGCGGAGAGCAGGGGTGCAGATCCGATGGAGATCACCGTGCCGACCGTCACCCCGGCATAGCGCATTGAGGTATAGAAGGCGAGGGGATAGACCGCGACCGCGAGGGCACCGGTCAACAGAAAAGGCCAGTGTCGGGCTATCAGGCGGCGCTGACGAATAATCGTGGTCGCAGCAATCAGCGCCTGCAGCAGTCCGCCAATCCCCATTGCTACCGCGCCCACCGCCAGCGGGCTCAGCCCGGGCGCATAGGTGGCGGCGGTGCCGGTGGTGCCCCACAGGATCGCCGCAATCAGCACGCCCGCCGTACCGCCCAGTCGTTGTCCGGATGACAGCATTAACAGGCCTCCATCATTTTGCCCGCCATGGCGGCGGCCTGGGTAACGCAGTCACTGCGGCCTTCCAGCCCGGCGCGTGAGATACTGCCTTCCAGCAGAAAGGCAAAATGCCGGGCCATTTCACCGGCAGCACCGGCGTCTCCGCCGAGCAAATCGCTCAGATGCGCGGTCAGAATGGCCTCGACCTCTTCCTTGTGTTCACGCACCGCCTGACGTCCCGGCGATCCGGCCGGCAGCTCGGCCGCCGCGTTCAGCAGCCCGCAGCCGCGAAAGCCATTTTCATAGGCAAATTCGGCGTGATCCTCATAGGCAGCAAACACCGCCAGCACCCGGTCGCGCGGGGTGATGGCGCTGGCCACCCGGTTTTTGTACAGCGAAAGCCACTCGTCATGACGCACCCGGAGGTAGGTGGCCACCAGCTCATCTTTTGAGGCGAAGTTGTTGTACAGGCTCTTTTTGGCCACCCCAGCCCGCTTGATGATGGCATCAATGCCGGTGCCGTTGACGCCATGGTTATAAAACAGGACGCGTGCCGCGTTGAGCAGCTTTTCATAGGCGGATTCAGAACCCACAGGCAGGCCAGCCATAAGTCACCTCGTGAATAAAAGTAGGTAGACCAGTCTACCTACTCTGCGCGGTTAATCAACCTCAGTCTGCATCACCAGGCTCATCGAAGCCGGCAGCACGGTCAGCGTCACCACCGTCGCCACTAACAGTCCGCCGGTGATTGCCCAGGCCATCGGACCCCAAAAAACCTGATGGGAGATCGGGATCATCCCGAGGATCGCCGCGCAGGCGGTGAGCATAATCGGACGTGAACGGTTCAGCGCCGCCGCAATGATCGCGGCATCATGCGCCATGCCGGCGCGGGTATTGTTATCCACCTCGCTGATCAGGATCACCGCATTGCGGATGATCATCCCGGTCAGCGCGATCACCCCCAGCAGGGCGACAAACCCCATCGGCGTGCCCGACGGCAGCATCGCCATCACGATGCCAATCAGGCCAAAGGGTGCCATCAGCAGCGCCAGGAAAAGCCGTGAAAAGCGCTGCAGCTGCACCATCAGCAGCACCAGCATGATGCCCAGCGTCACCGGCAGCACGGCAAAGATCGAGCCGTTGCCTTTGTTTGATTCGGCCACCGTGCCCAGCTCTTCGATGCTATAGCCCGAGGGCAACGAGGTGCGGAATCGGTCAATAGCCGGTGCGAGGCTGTCCGACAGGGCTTCAGCCCGGACGCCGGGTGCCACATCGGTCTGCACGGTAATAAACGGCAGCCGCTGGTGTCGCCAGATAACCGGATCGTCAACCAGCCATTGTGGCGTTGCCACCTGGGCCAGCGGGATCTTCTCTCCCCGACTGTTGGTAAACAGCATCCCGGAAAGCGCCGCCAGGTCCTGCCGATCGCTGTCGCTGCCGCGGAGCACCACGCCAAGCTGACGGTTACCCTCACGCAAGGTGGTGACCTGCTTACCTGACCAGTAAGTGTTCAGCCCGTCGGCGAGACTTTCCGAAGACAGACCCGCCGCCCGCGCCGCAGTCTGGTTAACCAGCAGGTTGGTTACCCGCTCGGGCTCACCTGCCGTCAGATTCACGTCGCGGGTCAGGGCATTTTTGCCAATCACTTCCGCCAGCTGACGGGCAAAGATGCCGACGGTGTCGTTATCCGGTCCCGTCACCCGGTATTTAACCGGCCAGCCCACCGGCGGCCCCAGCTCCAGCGGCGACACGCGGGTGGTGATATCGCTGAAGTGCTGACTCAGCATCGCCTGTAGCTGGCTGCGCAGGCGATCGCGGGCGGCGAGGTCTTTCGCCACCACCACCAGCTGCGCGGTATTTTCATTGTCGTTGAGCACGTCCATCGGCAGATAGAAGCGGATCGCGCCGCCGCCAATATAGCTGCTGAATCGATCGACGTTGTGATTGCCCTTCAGCCGGGCTTCCAGATCGCGGGTTCTGCGGGCGGTCTCCGCCTGAGAGGCATTAGCGGGCAGGTTCAGGCTGACCAGCAGCTCGGGACGATCGGAGGCCGGGAAGAACTCGCCCTGCATAAAGGTGGTTCCCCACGCTGAAAGGCCCAGCAGGCACAGCGTGATGCCAATGGTCAGCAGGCGGTGGCGCAACACGCGCTGGAGAATTCCGCGATACCAGCCGATGAGTTTGCCTTCTTTTCTGACGTGCCCGTGCAGGGATTCGGCCAACATCCAACTGCCGATCAAGGGTGAAAACAGTATCGCCACGCCCCAGGAGCACAGCAGCGAAATCAGCACCACTGCGAACAGGGAATAACAGTATTCCCCGGCGGCAGAGGCGGCAAAACCGACCGGGATAAAGCCGCTGATCATCACCAGCGTGCCGGTCAGCATCGGAAACGCCGTGGTTTCAAACGCTACCGTCGCCGCCCGCCAGCGGCTGTCGCCCGCTTCCAGACGGGTGACCATGGTTTCCACGGCGATCATCGCGTCATCGACCATCAGGCCGAGGGCAATGATCAGCGCACCCAGTGAAATGCGCTGCAGCCCGATCCCCGCCAGCTGCATACCGATAAAGGTCAGGGCCAGCACCAGCGGGATGGCGGCCGCCACCACCAGGCCTGCCCGCATTCCCAGCGAGAGGAAAGACACCGCCAGCACGATGGCGATCGCTTCCAGCAGCACCCGGACAAAGCTGCCAATTGCCTGAACCACCACCTGGCTTTGATCGGCAACCCGCACCACCTCAATGCCGTGCGGCAGCTGCTGCTGGATCGCCGCCATCCGCTGATTCAGCGCCTTGCCGAATGCCGGCATATTGCCGCCAGCGGCCATGGAAATGGCCAGCCCTATCGCCGGCTCACCGTTTACGCGAAATGCCGGCGCAGGCGGGTCAGCGATATCACGGGTGACGCTGGCAATATCCGCCAGCGGGATATAGCGACCGGCGATATTCAAGGTCACCTGGCGCAGACTCTGTTCTGAGGTAAAAGCTCCGCTGACCCTCAGCGCGATATTTTCACTGGGCGTCCTTAAGGTGCCCGCTGAAACCACGGCATTCTGCTGTTTCAGCGCGTCCGCCACCCGATCGGCAGTGATCCCCATTCCCGCCAGCTTATGCAACGAGAAGGCCACGGTGATCTGTTGTTCCTGAACGCCGATCAGCCGGATTTTGCCCACGTCCGTCAGGCTGGCCAGGCTGCGGCGAACCGTTTCAACCCGGTCGCGCAACTCCTGCGGGCTAAACCCCTCGGCGGTAAAGCCGTAAATAGTGCCCCAGGTGTCATCGAACTCATCGTTGACCGCCGGGGTACTGACGCCATCAGGCAGGGAAGGCGTCAGGTCCTGCACCTTCTTTCTGACCTGATACCAGATATCCGCCACCGCTTTGGGCGGCGTGTCATCGCGCAGGTTGACGAACAGGGTGGTTTGACCGGCACGCGTTTCGCTTTCGACATAGTCCAGATGCGGGATCTCCTGCAGCGTTTGTTCCAGCGGATCGGTCACCAGATTGACCATGTCCGTGACCGTCGCCCCAGGCCACTGCGCACCGATCACCGCCGTTTTGATGGTGAAAGCAGGATCTTCGTTTCTCGGCAGCTGCTCAAAGCTCATAATGCCCGCAGCCATGATTAACAGCATAAAAAACACCATCAGCTGCTGGTGGCTCAGCGCCCAGCGTGAAAGATTGAATTTGGTATTCATGGATTCGGCTCCCCAGCACTGACTTTCTCGCCATCGCGCAGATGACTGACGCCGGCGGTCACTACCGCCTCACCGGGTGCGATGCCGGATTTCACCCATACCGCGTCCACGGTGAAGCGGTCGACCACCACCGGACGCAGGTGCACGGTCTGGGTGTGGCGATCGACCACGAATAGCGCGGCGGCGTGTTGAGAACGGGTCAGCGCCGACGCCGGAAGGCGGATGGCAGACTGTCCCGGCAGGGTTATCTGGCCGAGTACGCTGGCTCCCAACGCTATCGCGTCCGGCGGATTGTTCAGGGTGACGCGGATGCGCCAGGTGCGGGTTTGCGCATCGGCCTGCGGGCTGACGTCACGCAGCGATCCGCTGACCTGAACCGCCGGATCGGCAAGCAGGGTGATCAGCAACGGTGTGCTGGCGTTTGCGCTGAACAGGTGAGGGTCGGCGACATCAAAGACGGCATCGCGGCTGCCTGAGGTGGCGAGCGTCACCACGGTCTGGCCTTCGCTGACCACCTGTCCGGCAGAGGCGCTGACGCCGGTGATAATGCCGTCTTCCGGCGCGTTCAGCGTGGTCCATGACAGGGTTTCTCTGGCATTGCTGAGGGCTGCCTGACTGCTTTTCAGTCGGGCGGCGGCGGACTGCCAGTCTGATTTCGCGGTATCCAGCTGGACGCGGGCAATCGCGCCCTGCGGCATCAGCAGCGTCATTCGCTTCAGGCTGAGGGCGGCCAGATGTTCGGCAGCCGCGGCACTTTCAACGTCTGCCTGGGCGCTGAGCAGCTGATTATGGCTGCTCTCACTTTCGATGGTCGCCAGCGACTGTCCGGCGTGCACCCGGTCGCCAACGTCCACCGCTCTGGCGGTGATCCTGCCATCAAGGCGAAAGCCCAGCGTGATTTCATCATGGGCACGTATTTCGCCGGTCTGGCTCAGTGACACACCCGACTCGGGAGCGGGGGCCAGGATGAAGCGAACGGGGCGCGGAGGCGCGACCGGCAGCGGGGATTTTTCGCCGCAGCCGCAGAGTGAACAGGTCACCGGCAGGATAACCAGCAGGGTGTTTTTTAGGCTCACGGCCAGGGCATGCAGTGTTTGTCTGACGAAAGGGATAATCAACGCGGTCATGGTCATCGTCCTGAAACTGAATCGCGTCAGTTTCAGGACCACCTGTCCAGAATCGCCGTATGTTTTATCAAGATGGGGTCAATTTCTGACTTTATTGCGCACTTTTATCCCGGTCGATGGGAAGCATAACCGTTATCAGCAGGCCGCCGTCGTCCGGCAGCGTTGCAACTACCTCGCCACCGTGCGCCAGACAGATGGCGCGGGCAATCGACAGACCCAGACCGCTGCCGCCCGAATGCCGCGCCCGTGAGGAATCGGCCCGGGTGAAGCGGTCGAACAGCGAAGGCAGAAAGTCTTCTGCCACTCCCGGGCCACGATCTTTAAAACAGATCGATTGCCGGTCGCCTTGGCTTTCCAGCCACACGCTGAGGCAACGGCCCTCGGCGGCATAGCGCAGGGCATTCTCCATCACGATAGTGAACACCTGCGCCAGACGGAAGGCGTCTCCGGTGATCATGCAGGGGGCCTGTTCTCTGATGACGATCGCCATGCCCAGCGCTTCCGCCTGCGGCGTCAGCCAGTTCGCCCGCTCGTGCAGCAGCTCGGTGATATCCAGGCTCTCATGATGCAACACCAGCTGCCCGGCATCCGCCAGTGAGAGCAGGTGCAGCTCATCGGTTAAGCGGCTGAGATGCTGTAACTGCTTCATCACCATCTGCAATTGCTCAGGCTCCGGCTGGAAAACCCCATCCAGCATGCCCTGCATCCGGCCGATGGCGGCGGTTAATGGCGAGCGCAGTTCATGGGCCATCGCCACGTGCGACGCCTGCAGCTCACGATCGTACCTCTCCAGCTGGGCGGTCATGGCGTTAAAGTCGGCGGTAAACCGTACCAGCTCGGTCGGGGCATTTTTTATCTGTGCCGCGCGGGTGGCAAATTCGCCGCGTGCCACCGCGCCGGCGGCCAGCACCAGGCTGCCAAACTGTGCAGATAACGGCCGGGCGATACGCAAACCGACCAGGGTGATCACCGGGATCATAATGACGATCATCACCCCCAGCGCAATCCAGTCGGGCGAGGCGATAGAGGGCACCGAATACTGCAGCCCCCAGCGATCGTCCATAATCTGATGGAAGCGGGCAGGATTGAGGGTCGGGTTGTGAAGGAGGATCTGAAACTCCTGCTTCAGTGCCGGTGACATCCGCTGCATGATCCACATATTTTCCAGCGCAAACCGCAGCCACATTAACGCCGCGATAATGACGATGGTGCCAATCGCCAGCGCCAGGATGCGCATACAGATCCAGCGCCATAGAAACTGATGGGAAATTTTACTCATGGCTGTCTGAACCGGTAGCCGACGCTACGCACATTGATCAACACTTCGCTGATGCCCGCCAGCTCCAGCTTTTTGCGCAGATTATAAACGTGGGTATCAACCACCCGTTCCAGCGCTTCGCTGTCCGGCAGGCATTTTTCCAGCAGTTGCAGGCGTGAAAAAGCACGGGTAGGGGATTGCATTAAGGTGGTAAGCAGACAGAATTCGGTCGGCGTCAGGTCCAGCAGGGCGCGGCCCGCTTCGCTGCCCACCGTGGCGGTCATCGATTCGCTGTCGACTTCCAGCCCGTTCCAGCGCAGCCGCTCATCCGCCAGCGCCGCCGGGACGCCGCGCCGCAGCACGGCGTGGACGCGGGCGACCACTTCTCCGGGATTGTAGGGCTTGACCACGTAGTCATCGGCGCCGTAACGCAGCGCGCCAATCTTGTCATGCGCTTCGCCCATCGCGGTGACCATAATCACCGGTACGTGGCTTTTTCGCCGCAGCGCAGCCAGCACCTCGGTGCCATTCAGGCCGGGCAACATCACGTCCAGCAGGATCAGATTCGGTTTCCACTGGGCGACAACATCGAGCGCGCGCAGCCCATCGCCGACAATGGCGACCTCAAAATGGTCCCTTTTCAGATAGGCCTCCAGCACGCTGGCGGCATCCGCATCATCTTCAACGATCAGAATTCTTTTTGACTGCATCGCTGCACCTTGACTCTTTCTTGATAATCATCTGCCAATATAATATTGGCGTATTTATAATTTACTTATCAACACGTCACGCATTAAATAAAATGTAATGGTCATTTAATTTGTATTAAGCGGCTGCTGGTAAAACTATTTCCTGAAATTAAAAGCAGAGTACAACAAAACAATCGCCATCAATAGCACTATTTTTCTGTGAAATAAGTCGGTCTTGACACGTTCTTAATAAATAACCGACCGTATGTTGATAACGTGCGCTCATCATCCGCTCATTCCAGGGACCCTGAGTCAGGGTAAGAAAATCCGACATGAGTAATTGTGATGAAGCCGATAAATAGACTGTGGCCTTTAGCCTCCCTGCTGTTAATTGCCCAGAGCGCGTCAGTACGAGCCGATCAGGCTGCACCGGCCGATCCCAGCCTGATGGTGGGCATCGGCGCGGTGAATACGCCGCGTTACAGCGGTTCCGACCAGCGTCAGTGGCAGGTTGTTCCGCTGGTGCAGGCGCGCGACGGCGCGTTTTTCTTCGATTCGCAAAAAGGTCTGGGCTACGACCTGCAGGCGGATAATGGCCTCTATCTGGAACACACGCTGGGCTACAACCTTGGGCGGTCAGACGACAACAATCTCTGGCGGGATGGCTCCGATAAGCTGAAGGGCATGGGCAACATCAGCGCGGTGGCCAATACGGCGATCGCCGTTGGCTGGCAGGCCACGCCGTGGTTTTCCGTTGAAGGTAAGGCCACCTTACCGCTGACGGATTCGCAGGGCGTGCAGTATCAGGGCTCCGTCACGCTGCTGCCCTGGCAGACCAGCACCGACACGGTGGCGTTACAGACGGCGGCGCTGTTTGGCGATGCCCGCTACAACAATACCTTTTATGGCGTTAACCCACAGCAGAGCGAGCGCAGCGGCTATGCAACTTATCACACCGGCGGTGGCTTCTACGGCATGCAGTCGAGCCTGACCTGGAATCATCAGTACAGCGCGCAGTGGGGCAGCATGCTGATCGGTAATTATACCTGGCTGGGTGATAAGGCGGATGACAGCCCGATTGTTTATCGCCGGAATGAATTTACCGCCATCGCCGCCATTACTTACAGCTTCTGATTTACCTTAAGTCTGGTTTATTAGGTTATTAACCTTTACGCGTGGTGAAATATATGACAAAACGCTCAGCGGAGTATCCGGAACCTTACCGGTCGCGGAATCATTCCACAGAATTGCGGTCGACTGAAAAAGAATCAGGCGAAGGGGAAGTACTGTGCATAATACTTGCCGGCTATCTGCTGAGTTATTTTATTCTTTACTTACTGCTGGCGTGAAGGCGTAGCGGTGAATAAGCAGATGTTAACCCTGATAAAACAATCTTAAGCCTCACCGGCTATCGATCGCCCAGCGATGCGGATGGCAAAAACCAGCAGAAAATGATGCGCCGTGGCACAATGTCAGCCCTATCTGGGCAGAAAGCAGGAGCGCAGCATGTCATCTGACACCCACGTCTATTCCTACTCCGCAGTGCTGATGGGGTCGCCGATCCTTCTCAAACTGTTTGATCATAATGAAGCGCTGGCCGGCGCGGTGTTCAGAGTGATTAAGCAGCAGGAGATTTTGCTGACGGTCAACCGGCCGCAGTCGGAAGTGATGTCGGTCAACCATGCCGCCGGCGTCGAACCGGTGGTGGTCAGCCAGCCGGTGTTTGACCTGATCGCCCGCGCCAGAGCGGTCAGCGTATTACCGGAAAGCCTGTTTAACGTCACCATCGGCCCGCTGGTTAAACGCTGGAAGATCGGTTTTCACGGCGACAGCGTGCCGCCGGCGGAAGAACTTCAGGCGCTGCTGCCGCTGACCAATCCGCAGCAGGTGATCCTCGACCCAGCGGCCCGTTCGGTGTTTCTACCACAGCGCGGGATGGAGATCGATTTGGGGGCCATCGCCAAAGGCTATATTGCCGATCGGGTACGGGATTTTTTACGTCAGCAGGGCGTTGAACATGCGCTGATCAATCTGGGTGGCAACGTGCAGACGCTGGGCGGAACGCCGGATAGCGAGGCGCCGGGCTGGGGCATCGGCCTGAAGAAGCCGTTTGGCGCGCCGGAAGAACTGATTGGGGTGATCACCGTCAGCGGCAAATCGGTGGTGACCTCCGGCGTATACGAGCGATATTTCGAGCTGGCCGGCAAGCGCTACCATCACATTTTGGACCCGGCCAGCGGCTATCCGCTGGATAACGAATTACTGAGCGTGACGGTGATCTCTGAGGACTCCATCGACGGGGATATCTACACCACCTTGCTGTACGGAATGGGCGTTAAAAAAGGCCTCGACTATCTGGCAAACACACCCGAAATCGAAGCCGTTTTTGTGACCCGCGACCGCCAGGTGATTTGCTCTTCCCAGCGGCAGTTCAGCTTCACGCTGCTGGACGCGGATTTTCACGCCGTTTAAGGCTACTGGCAAAACTGTTTTAACAGCTCGCGATGTTCCGCCTGCAGGCGGTAGCGATAAACCGGCCGGCCGGTTAAACCATAATGCAGGTTGGTGGAGAGGATTTTACGCTGCGCCAGCCAGATCAGGTATTTGCGGCAGGACACGCGGGAAATGGCCACGGCGGCGGCCAGATCGTCGGTTGAAAACTCGCTGTCATGATGGCTGTCAATCCACAGGCACAGCGTGCGCAGCGTTTGCGGCGTTAAGCCTTTTGGCAGACGGTGCGCTTCGGTGACGTCCGGCGGATTGCCGTGCAGCAGGGCATCGACATCGGTCTGCTGATACCACGGATGCTGGTCCTTAAGCGATTTCTTATGTTGCCAGCCGGTCAGCGCCTCCTCAAAGCGTGAGAACTGGAACGGCTTGATCAGATAATCCACCACGCCGTAATGCAGCGATTGCTGAATGGTCTGGGCATCGGCGGCGGAAGAGATGACGATGACATCGATATTGCGCCTGGCCGCCCGCAGTTCAGGCAGTAAATCCAGCCCGTTTTCCTGCTGCATGTAGATATCCAGCAGGATCAAATCCACCGACAGTTCGCTGTGCAGCACCATTTCTCTGGCCTGTTTCAGCGTTGACGCCACGCCGCAGCAGGCAAATCCCGGGATCTGGCCAATGTAGCAGCGGTTCAGCTCTGCCACCATCGCATCATCATCGACGACTAACACATTTAGCATGCGGATCGGTTTCCTCCATCCCACGGCAGTTGTACTAAGAATTGGGTATAAACCCCAGGGTCGGACTCTACAATAATTTCGCCGCCAAGGCTCTGGATTTGCTGCTTGCAGAGGAATAAACCTACGCCGCGTTGCTCACCCTTCGACGAAAAGCCGTGCTCAAAGATCGCATCGAGCTGTTCTGCCGGGATGCCGGGGCCGTCATCGCTGACTTCACAGCTTAGCCAGCCGTTCTGATAGTGTAGCAGCACGCTGACTTCGCCATCAGGCTGCTGCGCCAGCGCATCAAAGGCGTTCTCAATCAGATTGCCGAGCACGGTGACCAGTACCGAGGTTTGCTGTTCGTTACCGCTGTCGGGCAGGAAGCTGTCCTCGCTGAGGATCAGCTGGTGGCCGCTGTCCGCCGCGCGGTTTAATTTACTCAGCAGCACGCCGGCAATCACCGGCGACTGGATTTTTTTCACCAGCGAGCCAATCTCGGTCTGGTAGTTATTGGCGGTTTTCAGAATGTATTCTTCCAGCTGCGCATAGCTTTTCATATGCAATAAGCCGAGGATCACATGCAGCTTGTTCATAAACTCGTGGGAGTGCTGACGCAGCGCGTCCACATAGTTAACCATGCCGCTCAGGCGTTGGGTCAGCTGGGTCACTTCGGTTTTATCGCGGAAAGAGCAGATCGCGCCAATCATCACGCCGCCTTTCAGCACCGGCATGGTGTTGCACAGCAAAACCCGACCGCGGAACAGGATCTCTTCATCCCGCTGCGGTTTTCCGCTGCGCAGCACTTCACGCAGGTTGATAATCAGCGCGCCGGTGGCCTGAATACTCTGAATGATTTCGCTTTCCAGCGCCTGCGGCATGCCGGTCTCGCGGAACAGCTTGCGCGCGGCATGGTTAATCAACGTCACCTGGGCGTTGATATCCACGGCGATCACCCCTTCTTTGATGGCATACAGCATGGCCTGACGCTGTTCAAACAGCTCAGAGACTTCGTACGGTTCCAGGCCGAACAGGATCCGTCGGGAGGCTTTTACTAAAAGCCAGGTGCCGATAGCGCCAACCAGGATGCCGAACAGGGCGGTCCACAGGATGTTCCAGCGGCTCTGGTTAATCTGATCCGCCACTTCACTTAGCGAGATGCCAATCACCACCACGCCAATCTGCTTGTGTTCAGCATCAAACACCGGAGTAAACACCCGCAGTGCCTGCACTAACTGCCCGCGGTTGATCGAAACATTCTCTTTGCCCAGCAACGCGGGCTGCAAATCGTCGCCAATAAAGTGGTGATTAATGGCGTCTTTATTGGGATGCGAATAGCGAATGCCGGCCATATTGGTGACCACCACAAACAGCAGGTCATTGCTCTGCAACACGGCGGTAGCGATCGGCTGAATCACGTTGCTGTCCGGCGGTAACAGCAGTCCGCGATGAATATCCGGCGAATCCGCCAGCGTCCGCGCCACCGCCAATGCTTTATCCTCGACGCCTTTGTTAGTGACCTGGCTTATCTGCAGGAAATAGAAAAAGTGGACGGCCAGTAAGACGGCGACAATCACCGCGCTGACCATCAGGCTGACGGAGGTACTGAGCTTCATCGGGCGTTTAAGCCCCGGAAGGGTTGGCTGGCGTTTCATGGCATGATTTCCGAATTTTCCTGCGGAGGCTTTCCATTAAGGTAAATTTATCTGACTCTGCCTGACCTGTAATGCTTTTAATAAGGAGTTTTTAATGCAACTCAGCGTTTATGAAGTCGATGATTTCAATCTGTTGTCCCACTGGCTGGCGGAAAACGATCTGGCGGAACGGGAGATCGACGACGTTCAACTTATTATCCTCGCAGGTAATGCCATCCTCCCGGAAATTGAAGGGGCGATGGCGTTGTCCAGTCAGCGCGGCATTCCTCTTTTGCTCAGCGGCGGCGAGGGACACTCCACCGAGCTGCTGCGCGCGGCGTTGGCCGCAGACAGGCGTTATCAGCAATTCGCTGCGCTGCCCGGCGGGGAGGGCGATCTGCTGCAAGCGATGGCAATACAGGCTTTTGGTTTACCGCCAGAGCAGGTGCTGAATGAAAACCGTTCGAGAAACTGTGGCGAAAACGCGCTGTTCAGCCTTAATTTTCTGCAAAAGGCCGGGAAGGTTCCGGCCAGATATCTGCTGGTGCAGGATCCGCTGATGCAGCGACGCACCAAAGCCACCTATTTACATCAGTGGCAACAGCAGGGCGTGCAGGCTGAATGCCTGAGCTGGCCGGTATTTACCCCCGTGCTGACGAGGGTGGATTCGCAACTCACCATTACCGGCGCGCCGGGATCAGGCGGGATCTGGTCACTGGAGCGCTATCTGTCGATGATTCTGGGGGAAATGGTCCGCCTGAAGGATGATGTCCACGGTTATGGCCCGAACGGTAAAGGATTTATTGGCGCGGTTGAGCTGCCGGGCGCAGTGGAAAGCGCCTGGCGCCGCCTGTTACAAAATCCACGGCTGGCTGAATTAAGCCGATGATTACGCGCTAATTCGCCGTCAGTAGGTTGAGCGATCGGGATGAACCGCAGGGTGATGCGACGGCGTTATAAATCCTGCAGAAAGCCGACCAGGCTTTCGCGCACGTCATTAACGCGCGTTTCATTGCGGCGATAATAGGTCCACTTTCCGACCTTACTGGCTTCCAGCAGTCCGGCTTCAAACAAGACTTTCAGGCACAGCGAGGTGGCCGGCTGGGATAAGCCGGCCTTGTCCTGAATAAGGCTGGCACACACCCCGTACAGGTCATAGTCATAGAGCTGGCTATAGCCTGCAAAGGCCAGTTGCGGGTTCTTCAGCCACTGCAACACCGCCAACCGGGTCGGGTTGGACAGTAATTTCATGGCGCTTTCAGGGGACATGCAGCCTCACAAACAATCAGGAGCGGTAAACCGGGTAGTCAGTATACCCTTTAGCGCCGCCACCATACAGCGAGGACGCATCCACCGGGTTTAACGCAACATCCGACGCAAAGCGGGCCGGTAAGTCCGGGTTGGCAATAAAGGTTCTGCCGAATCCAAACAGATCGCCCCAGCCATTTTGCAGAATGCTTTCGGCTTTCTCGCGGGTATAGCGGCCGGAATACATGATCGGCCAGTGGAAGGTTTCCCGCAGCGCCGTGCGGAAGCTGACCGGCAGATCCGGGCTGTTATCCCAGTCGGCTTCGGCAATCGACAGATAGCCAATCTCCAGTTCATTCAACATGCCGGCCGCAGCGATATAGGTCGCTTGCGGATCGCTTTCAACCAGGCCTAAATAGACGCGCTCTTCGTCGGTGCTGGTAAACAGCGGCGCAAAACGCACGCCGACTTTCTGGCTACCAAACACCTCGCTGACCGCTTCGACAATCTCTTTCAGGAAGCGCAGCCGGTTCTCCAGCGAACCGCCGTACTCATCACAGCGGAAATTGGTGTGTTCAGAGATAAATTGATTGATCAGATAGCCATTGGCAGAGTGCAGCTCCACGCCATCAAATCCGGCGGCCTGCGCATTGACTGCCGCCTGACGATACAGCCCGACAATCTCTTTCACTTCGTCGGTGCTGAGTTCGCGGGGATCGCTGGGCGACGTCAACATGCCTTCGCCCGGCCCGGTTTCGATAAACACGCGAACGCCGGTGGCGGTGACCGCAGAAGGTGCCACCGGCGGCTGTTCGCCGGGCTGAAGCGCAGTATGCGAGACGCGGCCCACGTGCCACAGCTGGCAGAAGATCGTGCCGCCTTGCTGGTGTACGGCTTCGGTGACCTTTTTCCATCCGGCGATCTGCGGTTCACTGTGGATCCCCGGCGTCCAGGCATAGCCCTGTCCACGCGGCTCAATCTGCGTCCCTTCGGTGATCATAAAGCCGGCGGTGGCGCGCTGACGGTAGTATTCCACCATCATCTCGCCAGGAATGTTGCCAGGCTGTTCGCTGCGGCAGCGTGTTAACGGCGGCAAGGCAATACGGTTACGCAGCGTGAAGCCGCCAAGCTGAAGCGGGGAAAAAAGGGTAGGACGATTCATAAAGCTTCCGGTTTTCTGAGAATAATTTGCCGGGCCATTATATTTATAAATTTAAATGTGTAAATGCATTTTATCAGACGATCTGTGTTGCAGATGTCGCTTCGCGACGGTGACAGCTACCGGACTTTGCGTCATGCTGATGACAGATCGCGCCATCTTAACAGCGCGAATGCCTGTTAATTCTCTCAACCGAATCAGCCTGATAAGCGGGAAAATACTCATGACGGATAAGCCCCAGCAGCAGCAAAAAAGCGGCCAGCGCGCCGGCGTTATTGGCGTGGTCATCGAGGGATTCAACAATCCCTGGACCCTGAAAATGCTGGACGAAGTCACCCGGCAGCTGGATCTGCGCGGGTATCTGCCGCTGTTGCTCAACGCCCGTTCTGCGGACCGCACGCCATCTCTGATGCAAAAAGCCGCAGGCCTCGAACCCGTCGGACTGGTATTCCTCACTGCCGACGGCACTGCGCAGTCGGTGGCGGGCGATCTTCTTCCCGGCGTTCCCGTCGTCCAGCTTGGCGGCGCGAGCGAGGGTGAGGAGTCGGTGGTTGCGGCCGGGGGTTATCAGGCGGGCGTTGAGAGCGGAAAATTGCTGCTGTCGCAAGGCTATCAGCGTTTCGGCTTTATGCAGGGGAAAGACCGCGCTTTAACGCCTTTGCGACAGATGGCCGGTTTTGTCGACAGCCTGACGGCGGCGGATAAACGGCTGGACAGGGTGCTGATTGCCGGCAACAACGACCGCGAACTGGCGTGGCAGGCAATGACCGCCTACCTGAAACAGACCCGGGCGTCAGAACGCATTAATGCGCTGTTATGTGAAAACGATCTGCTGGCGTTCGGCGCGATTCAGGCAATCCGGGATTTTGGTCAGGGCGTGCATATCGGCGTGGTGGGCTTCAATGACAGTGATGATGCCGGTTCATCCACCTGGCACCTGACCAGCTGGGCACCGCGCGGCGATCTGCTGGTGACCGAGGCGCTAAACCGCCTGCTGGACAAGCGGGCCGATCTCAGCGGCCAGTGGCAGCAGGGCCAGCTGCAGGTCAGGCATTCGCATTTAGGCAAAGAAGTGCTCGGTGACATCCCGAAATGTGGTTGTGCCAGCCGACATTAATCCCGGCGTAGCCGACACCGATTTTAACATTCGCTGCAAAATCGCCTTTTCAAAGCAGATCCTGGGGGCAGGGGCTAAATTTTTCGAAATTTATGCCGTTAACAGTTAAAGACCTCCCCTTATCTGGATAACGCTATGTCGGTTAAAAAATCCTCGCTGTTGATTATGTTGTTCTTATTTATCATCTTTATTAGCAGTATGTTCGCCAGCATCTGGTTGCTGACCCGCAGCAACCAGTCGCTTGATGCGGTCAATAAAGAGATCCGCGTTGTGCTGTCAATCATCGACCCGATTAACCACAGCCGCACCTTACGGTTGCGACTGATGGAATATATGAAGGCCAGTGAGGGGAGCGATGGGCTGTCTAAGCCATCGCTGGAAGGCGTGAAGACGGTGATCGGCAAGGCCGATGCCGCATTCCAGGCGTATAAAGATGCGCCGCGCTTAGCCGGTGAAGACGCGGCAGCAAAAGCCTATGAGCAGGCCTATCTGACCTACCGTCAGCAGGGCATTCAGCCGATGATCGACGCGGCGGAAGCCAACGATCAGGCGCGCTTTAAGGACCAGCTGGCAACGGTGATCCGTCTCGACCGACAGTATGAAATCGTCCTCGATCAGGTGCTCGCCGAGCACGAGGCCTATGCCAAAAAGCTCAACAGCGATGCGCAGAGCCACTTCAGCCTGGGGATGAGCGTGATTATCTTCTTTGGCGTGCTGTTCCTGCTGGTGATCACCGTCGTGCTGTTCTTTATCAAGCGCTATGTGCTGAATCCGCTGGACAGCGCGAAAGCCTATTGCAGCAAAATCGCCGAAGGGATCCTCGACCAGCCGGTGCCGGTCACTGTCGGTTCTAAGAGCGAAATCCAGGATTTGATGGCCACCATGGAGCAGATGCGCCAGTCGCTGACCGACATTATTGGTCAGGTTCGCAACTCGACGCTGACCGTGTCGCACGCCTCGAAAGAGATTGCTGCCGGCAACATCGATCTGGCGTCGCGCACCGAGCAGCAGGCCGCCGCCCTGACCGAAACCGCAGCCAGCATGGAAGAGTTAGGCGCGACGGTGAAACAGAACACCGAAAACGTCTTCGAAGCCAGCCGCCTGACCGGCGAAGCGGTGAAAAATGCCAAAACCGGCGAAAAGGTCTCCCAGCAGGTGATCGTCACCATGGGACTGATTAACAGCAGTTCGAAGAAAATCGAAGATATTACCGGCGTTATTAACAGCATTGCTTTCCAGACCAATATCCTGGCGCTGAATGCGGCGGTAGAAGCGGCGCGTGCCGGTGAACAGGGCCGTGGGTTTGCGGTGGTGGCAGCGGAAGTGCGTAATCTTGCCCAGCGCAGTGCGGTGGCGGCCAAAGAGATCGAAAGTCTGATTGCCGAATCCGTTATCAACATTCGCGCCGGATCGGATCAGGTTGGCCGGACCGGCGAGGCGATCGGGGCGATAATTGCCTCAGTCAGTCAGGTGGATGTGCTGATGGATCATATTTCGACCGCTTCTGATGAGCAGAGTCGTGGCATCAGCCAGATTGAGCAGGCGGTGACCGAGATGGACAGCGTGACCCAGCAAAACGCCTCGCTGGTGCAGGAATCTGCAGCGGCGGCGGCTTCTCTGGAAGAGCAGGTGCATTACCTGACCCATTCCGTCTCCACCTTCCGCTTGTCCGACGCGTAACAGCCAAAATGCCGTCCTGTTCAGTTAAGCAGGGCGGATAATTACCGGTAAGGTTTGGAACGTTTTTCGACAACCGCAGAAATGTAAAAGCCCCGACTTTTCAGGTCAGGGCTTTTAACGTACTGCATACTCGTAATTTAGCATTAATTTACTTACATCGATTTACTGCTGATTGTACAACGTTAAATGTACAAGTCCACACAGATAATATTAGGCACTGTGTTAATAAATGACCTCCTATTATTACCGCTTAAACACAGCCCACTCTACGAGCGGGCGGAACACGTACATCTCCCCATCGCGATATATACTCTTGATGCATGGCCTGACTATCGTCGGAAAATCGTTATATATGATAACGATACGTCGACTCTGAGTACTGTTGAAACATGGCCTGACATCATCGCGTTTTCATTCCCATCCTGCGATCGGTACAGATTTTGTTTCGAGGCCCTAACGCGTCGGGTGGATAACTTCCCCACCGTCAATGCCCATACAACAATACTTCGTGACCTTCATCGCAGATTACTTACTTAACACTGTAAAGCGTTAACTTATTAACGACTGGAGGGTTTTTCCTGCCGTTGGTTAATAAACTACTCCAATAAGATCACGAGTCAATACTGTTTTTAATGCCATGTTAATATGGTCAGTAGTTTCCGAAAAATGCGCTTTTTTTAAGCGTTTTACGCAGGGCTTCAGCGCTGAAGTAACACCTACTCGCCAACCTCATATTTCACCGTCATCACGCCTTTCTTTTCGCTGATTTTCACAATGCGCACCAAACCCACCTCAGCCGTGCTGACCACGTGGGTGCCGCCACAGGCATACGCCGGTAAGTCTCCCCAGGTCACCTCACGACGGCCGTCGGCGATCGACAGCTGGCGCGGAAGATCGCGCGCGACGATCTCAGCGACATCTGCCGCAATCTGCTCTGCCGTCACCGGCGTTTTCTGCTCAGTGGGCTCAAATACCACCCGCGCTTCGCCAGGGCGGTGATTGCCCTTGCTGCCGTGCCAGCCAAATGTCTCCCCGGCCACGGCGATAAAGTGTCCCGCAGAGTGATAATGGCTATGCAACCGCCGCAGCGTTTCATCCACCTTGATGTGAACCGGGCCGGGTGCGACCGGCCCATCGGTGTAATGGGCGATCTCGCCGTCTTCCTGTGCGGCATGGAGCATGTCCGCCGTGCCAAGGGTTCCCCGATCGGAAGGCTGCCCGCCGCCTTGCGGATGGAAAAGGGTGGCGGCGAGGATGACACGAAAACGGCCATCGTCCTGCGGTGTACAGCTGATGACCGTCGTTTCCATCTCCAGCGCATCGTTATCAAAATAGCTACGTTCAGTCATGTTCTTTCCTTTAGACGCTGTTCTCTGTGCATTAAGACAGGTCAACCATTTACCTTTTATTATCAATACTGTCAACAAGCCGACCTGTATTGACCGTCACGCAGCGCTATTTGTTCAGTAACAAAAAGCGTGACACGGGTGTGTCATATTTAACTATCTACTGCCGGTATTGATATTTGCCCTCGCGGCTTTGTGTGCTCTATTCGTCTTATAAACAGAATGCGATCTTCATTTAAATAACGTTCAGGCCGCAGCATCAATTCTGGTCCAGCGGATATTTGGCATTATCAGGGGAAAGAATGACGCGATGAGCAGTTTACGCATAAATAAAACCATATTACCGCTGGCGGCAGCGGCGATACTGCTGCTGGTGGGGCAGCCTGTCGCCCTGGCGGATCCAGCGCCGGCGCCGGTGGCAGGGCATAATCAGGACGGCGGCACGCTGGTTTACCTGCACGAACAGGAGCCGCCGTGCCTGTGGGGTGGATGGGTGCAGCAGGCCTATCTGTCGCGGCAGGTATTCGATTATCTGGTCAGTTTTGATCACGGTAAAATACGTCCCTGGCTGGCAACCGACTGGACGGAATCAGCGGATCGCAAAACCATTACCTTTCATTTACGCAAAGACGTTAAATTTACCGATGGCGATAAATTTAATGCCGATGCGGTGGTCGCTAATTATTCCGCGTGGACTAAAGGCATTGGCTGGCACGGTTTTACCTATATGACCGGGTTAACTAAAGTCGATGATTATACCGTTGAGTTACATTTATCTGAGCCCAATCCCGAAATTTATAACGTGTTGGCGAATGGGCATTATGGTTTCCAGTCACCGGATTCCATTGCGCATAACAGCAGTGAGCAAAAATGCCTGAAACCGGTCGGGACAGGCCCATGGAAAGTGGAAAAATGGGTCAGAGGGGAAGGGATCAGCTTTGTCCGCAACGATGATTATCACTGGGCACCGCCAAACGCCCGGCACAATGGCCCGGCCTTTATAAAGCATCTGGAATGGAAATTTGTGCCGGACGCAACCACCCGCTGGGGTGCGCTGGTCAGCGGCGGCGCAGACGTGATCTACCAGCCACCTTCCGCGCAGTGGCACGCGCTGCAGCGGGACTATCAAACCCTGTCATACGTGGCCACCGGCCGGCCACAGGCCTTTTCGTTCAACGTTCAGCGCGGCCCCTTTACCGATCGGCGGGTACGTCAGGCCTTTGCCTATGCGCTGGATCGCCAGCAGATTGTTAAAACGGTGTTCAAGGGGGCGGTGCCGTATGAAGGCAACGGATCCCTGAGTAAAAGCACGCCGCTGTATCTCAACGTCGACAATCGTTATTCGCTCAATGTTGCCAAAGCCAATGCGCTGCTGGATCAGGCTGGCTGGACCGGACGCGATGCCGAAGGCTATCGGGTGAAGGACGGCGAGTCGCTGGTTGCCAGGCTGCCCTTTATTCAGGCGATTATCGATCAGGAAGGCGCGCTGATGCTGCAGGCGGTGCAGGATCAGGTTAAGCAGGTCGGTATCAAACTGGTGCTGATCCCGCTGACGCAAACCGAAGGCTTTGCGGGCGCGAAGTCGCGACCGGCGGATAAGGAGATCAGCTTTGGTTACTGGGTCTGGCCGTCACCAAACATTCTCGACATCGTCTATAACGCGACGCTTGCCGGCGCGTTCAACGGCAATAACACCAGTTTCTTCAATAACCCGCAGGTTGAGTCACAGATCCTCGACGCACAACGCGAACCCGATCCTGCCCTTCGTCGCCAGAAATTCGCTGTGTTGCAAAAGTGGTTTGACGATCAGGCGATTGCCATCGGGGGATACAACTTCACTTACAACGTCGCGATAGCCAATAACGTCCGGGGCATCTGGCAGGACAGCGGCAATGGCTTACTGAATTTCAACGACGCCTACTTCGTGCAGGAGAAGCCATGACCGATCTTATTTCATCGGGGAATCAACCGAACGCCAGCGAGGGATCGGGCGACACTTTGGTTAAACACCGCAGCCTGTGGCGCCGCATTTTGGTGAGGATGGGCTCGGCACTGTTTGTGCTGTGGGGCACGATCACCGTGACCTTTGTCGTGCTATCGATTCTGCCCGGCGACCGCGCCACGATTTTGCTCAACATCACCTCAGGGCAGGTGATTGAACGCACCCCGGCGGAGCTTGCGCCGATCAACGCGCTGTATGGATTCGATAAACCAATTACCGAACAGTACCTGAGCTACTTCTGGCGTCTGGTGCACGGCGATTTTGGCTTTTCGTTCGAGCTACAGCGCCCGGTGGTGCATGTGATTGCCGAACAGCTGATTCCTACCTTTACTCTGGCGATTGCGGCACTGCTGCTGGCGTGGGTGATTGCCATTCCCTGGACGCTGCTGACGGCGGGGCGCAGCGCCAGGCTGGGGGCATTGGGTTCGGCGGTGGAGACGATAATGGCCGGGTTGCCGCAGTACTGGATTGGCATCCTGCTGCTGATTGTATTTGCCATCGATCTGCGCTGGTTCCCGGTGGTGGGAGGCGACAGCCTGTACGGCACCTTACTGCCGGCGATTACCCTCGCCATCCCGCTGGCCGGATTTCTTGGCCACGCCCTGCGGGGAGAGTTTGAGCGCAACATGCAGGAGCCCTTTGTGCTGTCTGCGCGTGCGCGCGGCATGAGTCTGCGCAAGGTCAAACTGCATCACGTCCTGCGCCATGCGCTGATCCCGGCGATTACCCTCAGCGGCTGGGCGATCGGCAATTTACTCTCCGGCGCGGTGCTGGTGGAGGCGGTGTTTGCCCGTCCCGGCCTCGGCAACGTGCTGGTCAATGCGGTCAGCAATAAGGATTTCGCGCTGGTATCGGGGATCGTCATCCTGATCAGCTTTCTCTATATCGTTATTAATCTGGCGGTCGACCTGATCTATCTGATCGTCGATCCGCGACTGCGAGGCCACTGATGACCAGCCATATTTCCGATTTTTCAGATGCGAAGGCCGGGCACGTCCCGCGTCAGCGCTTGCGGCGCGCCCTGACGGTGATACCGCTTTCCACCGCACTGTCGCTGCTGGTTGCGCTGTTCTTTATCGTCGCCGCCGTGGCGCCGTCACTGCTCGCGACCCATGACCCGTTCAGTACCGATTTGCTTAATGCGCTGCAGGCCCCGTCTTTCGCCCACTGGCTGGGCACCGATGATATTGGCCGCGATCTCTACAGCCGCATCATCTGGGGCACGCGTCAGTCGCTGGCGATCGGGCTGGGGGGGATGGCCATTGCGCTGGTGGGCGCGATCGTCCTCGGGTTCAGCGCCGCGCTGGCACCGCGCTGGATTGCCGAGCCGGTTAACCGCCTGCTGGAAATTCTGCTGGCGTTTCCCACGCTGTTACTGGCGTTACTGTTTGTGGCGCTGCTGGGTCCTTCCGCCAGCAGCCTGCTGATTTCGGTAGGGATTGGTACCGCGCCGGGCTATGCACGGCTGGTGCGTGCCCAGGCACTAAAGGTGCGGCAGTCAGGTTACGTTGAGGCCGCGCGGGCGTTGGGGCATCCCTGGCACCGGCTGTTTTTACAGCATATAGCGCCGAATGCCTTTCGCCCGCTGGTGTCGCTGGTGGCGCTGGGCATCGGTCAGTCGGTGGTCTGGGCATCGGGATTATCCTTCCTTGGGCTGGGTGTGGTGCCGCCGTCGCCAGAGTGGGGCGCGTTACTGGAAGCCGGAAAAATCAACGTCACCGTGGCCTGGTGGCTGGAAGTGCTGCCGGGGATCGCCATCGTGCTGGTGGCGCTCTCCTTCACCCAGATTGGTCGTTACCTGCAACAGCGTGCAGAAGGAGAATCGCGCTGATGAGCAAGCAAAACGAAAGTCAGGCCATCCCGCGCGGCGTCACCGACACCATCATTGATGTCCGGGGACTCAACGTCTGGACAACGGGCGAAGGCAGCCCGCGCCGGCACATTGTGAAGGATGTCAGTTTCGCCCTGCAACGGGGTCAGTGCGTGGCGCTGGTCGGCGAGTCCGGATCGGGCAAGAGCGTCACCGCCCGATCGCTGGTAGGGCTGGCCGGGGAACAGCTGCAGGTGCAGGCCGGGAACCTCACGCTTGATGGCGAGACGCTGCTCGATCGCAGTGACGGTTGGTGGCAGCAGGTGCGCGGCGTCAGGGTAGGATTCATCCTGCAGGACGCGCTGGTGTCACTGGATCCGCTGCGGCCGGTAGGCAAAGAGATCGCTGAAGCGCTTTCGCTACACGGTTGGGGAAACCGGACGACCCGCCAGCAAAAGGTCGAGGCGCTGCTCGAAGAGGTTGGCGTGCCTGAACCGGCCTTCCGCGCCAGCCAGCGGCCGGACGAACTTTCTGGCGGCCTGCGTCAACGCGCGCTGATCGCCTCGGCGATTGCGCTGCATCCTGACGTGCTGATTGCTGATGAGCCGACCACCGCGCTGGACGTCACGGTTCAGGCGCAGGTGCTGGAGGTGCTGAGGCAGATGCTGGATCGCGGCACCAGCATCATTCTGATCAGCCATGACCTGGCGGTGGTGGCAAAAATTGCCGACCACATTCTGGTGATGCAGGGCGGCACGCTGGTGGAATCGGGCACGGTCGAACAGGTCTTACAACGCCCGCAGCATGCCTATACCCAGGGTCTGATCAACGCCATACCCAGCGAACACACCAAAGGGCAGCGGCTGTCTGCGGGCGACAGGGTGGTCGCGGTCGCGCCACCGGCAACGGCGGCGAATGCGTCGGCAGAATGGCTGCTGGAAGCGCGGAATATCGTCAAAGGCTTTAAGGGACACCGCGCGGTGTCGGACGTCTCCTTTACCCTCGGGCGCGGCGAAACGCTGGGCATTGTGGGGGAATCCGGCTCGGGCAAAACCACCCTGTCGCGGATTGCGCTGGCGTTAGTGCAGCCGGACAGCGGTGAGATCCTGTTTCGCGGCCAGCCCTGGAGCCATGCTTCAGCGCGGGAGCAACGGGCAATACGTCGCCATATTTCGGTGGTCTATCAGGATCCGCTTTCCTCTTTCGATCCGCGCTGGCGGGTGTCACAGATTCTGCTCGATGCCATTGCCCTCGGGCCGGCGATCCCCGGACAGACCGCGACGCAACGGGCGTTAAGCCTGCTGGCGTCGGTGGGGCTGGGGCCAGAACATATGGCGCAAAAGCCGGCTCGGTTATCCGGCGGCCAGCGCCAGCGCGTGGCCATTGCACGGGCGATTGCCACCCAACCGCAGGTGATTGTGCTCGACGAAGCGGTGTCGGCGCTGGATGTGACCATTCAGGCGCAGATCCTCGATTTGCTGAGCGATCTACAGCAGCAGCTGGGCGTGAGCTACCTGTTTATCTCCCACGATCTCGGGGTGATCCACCATATGAGCGACCGGGTGCTGGTGATGCAAAACGGCGTCGCGGTGGAACAGGGCACCGCCAGCGAGATCTTCTATCGTCCGCGCCATCCTTATACGCAAAGTTACTCGCCTCGTTGCCACGGCTGCAGGCGGCGGAATTCGCCCACCACTAAAACGGGAGTCATAATGTCACGCGAACTGATTTATAACGGTTTTTTGCACCTGACGCCGAACCACCACAGCCATGGTTACTGGCGCACCACCGAAGGCCAGGTCCAGTACGGCTATAACCAGCTGGATGAATACGTCAAAACCGTCAAAACGCTGGAAAAAGGGCGCTTTGATACGCTGTTTATCGCCGATGTGGTGGGGGTGTATGATGCCGACTTTGGCGACGGTAAAACCACCATCCGGGCAGGCACGCAGTTTCCCGAGCCGGACCCGATCACCATTGTGTCTGCGCTGGGGCTGGTGACCGAGCATCTGGGGATTGTGGTCACCAGTAACGTGATTCAGGCCCATCCGTTTTCATTTGCCCGCCAGATCTCCTCGCTGGATGAATTCACCCGCGGGCGTATCGGCTGGAATATTGTCACCTCCTATTTATCGAACGGTTTCCGCAACTACGGCTTCAATGACATCGTGCCGCACGATGAACGCTATGAATGGGCGCAGGAATATCTCGATGTCGCCTATAAGCTGTGGGAACTCTCCTGGGAGGATGGCGCGGTGCTGCACGATCCGGCCACTAATCGCTTCTTCGATCCGGATAAGATCCACAAGATTAACCACGTCGGCAAACGCTATCGCGTCGAGGGGCCGCACATTGTCGAGCCTTCGCCGCAGCGTAGCCCGGTGTTCTTCCAGGCCGGTAATTCCGACGCGGGCCGGCGGTTTGCGGCGCGCAATGCGGAGGTGACGTTCCTGCCGTCGCAAACCCCGGAAACCGCGCGCAAAGATATCGCTATTCTGAATCGCGAGCTGATTAACTATGGCCGCCAGGCGGAAGATTTGAAAAAGCTGGTGTCGCTGTCAACGGTAATCGGCTCGACCGAGGAAGAAGCCAAACGCAAGCAGCAGCATCTGTTCGATAATATCGATATCAATGCCCTGCAGGGCTTTTACAGCGGCGGTTCGGGGATCGATTTATCCAGTATCGATCCCGATACGCCGCTGACCGAGCTCAGCCGTCAGGAGCAGTTCAGCCAGCATATGCGTTCCAAATTCCGCATTGCGGTCGATGCGGATTACGGTCAGGGCCGCGTGCTCACCTGGCGCGAATACCTGCTGCAACATGCGTTACTGCCAGGACGTTTTGCCGGCACGCCGGAACAAATCGCCGATAAGGTGCAGCAGTATGCGGACGCGGGTGTCGACGGCTTTAACGTGGTGCCGGTCACCACGCTGGGCTGGTGGGATGAATGGGTTGAGCATGTGGTGCCGGTGCTACAAAAGCGCGGACTGGCGCGCAAAGAATACCGGCCTGGCACCCTGCGTGAGAAACTCTTTGGTAAAGAGAGCCAGCTACCGGCGACGCATCCACAGAGAACGCTGACGCTGGATTAACAGAACCGGCTGCTGAGCGCTATACAGGCTCAGCAGTATCTGGTGCTTGAATTCGGTGGTGAGGCGATCGCAATCTGCCACGGGTGATTGAACCCGGCCAGGAGGCGATCGCAATCCGCCATTGGTGATTTAATCCGGCTAAGAGGCGACACCAATACGCCACTGCGGCGGCGGCAAGGTGCCGTTCACCGCAAAATCGCCGACGATACGGTCTTTATAGATGCGGGGATTGTGGGAGGAAAGCGTGCGGGCATTGCGCCAGAACCGGTCTAACGACAGCGGATTCAGGGTGGCGGATGCGCCTAACGCATCGAATAAAATGGTGGCGGCATTCAGCAGCAGATCGGTCACCACATTCAGCGATTGTGACACCTCGATCTCAGCGATGGCGTTGGCCTGCACTTCCGCCGGTTCATCGCCGGCATAGCGACTGTCGTAGGCCCGCTGCAGCGCCTCGGCCGTTTTCAGCACAATCGCGCCGCTGGTATAGGCCGCACCGCGCAGTTTGCCGACCACCGCCAGGATCTGCGGATCCTGCGCGGCCCGGGCGGCGTTGCCATTGCTGTAGGTGCGTTTGCGGGTGGCCACGTTTTCAGCCACTTCCCGGCTGAGCTGGCGGCCAAGGCCCGCAAGAGTCGCGAGGTGAACCAGCTGATAAAATGCCGGGGAGTATTTGAATTTATCCTCGTCGTAGATATCGCTTTCCTCCACCACCACGTTATTAAACACCGACGTGCCGCTGGCGGTGAGCCGTTGACCAAACCCATTCCAGTCATCAACCACCGTCACACCGGGTGCCGAGCGTGAAACGGTGATCGCCAGCGTTTTCCCCGTCTCATCACTGATGCCGACGTCAATCCAGTCAGAATAGAGCGAGCCGGTGGTGTAGAACTTTTTGCCATCTATGCGCCACTGATTGCCAATCTGTTCAAGCCGCGTCGAAAACGCCGACTGCTGCACGTCACCGGCTTCGCTCCAGGCCGGGCCGACGATATCACCGCGGCCCAGTCGCGGTAACCAGGTTTCGCGTCGTCGGGGGTTATCACTGTTCAGCACATTTTCGACAAACCCCAAATGACCGCGTATCGACTGGACCAGATTTGAATCAGCTTCGCCGAGCTCAATTAACAAATTAAACAGCTCAGGTAAGGAAATACCGCTGCCGCCATATTCTTGCGGTACGCGCAATGCTGTGAAACCACTCTCTTTTAACCACTGAATCTGTTCGAAAGGTAATTCACGGTTTATTTCCCGTTCAATCGCGCCGTCGCGAATTCTGGTAAAGAGTGGCCTGAAACGTTCCACCAGTTGCTCATAATCAGGCGTTGGGCCTGCCCCCCAGGCTGCATCAATTTGCGACATGCTGATCCCTTATCGTTAATTCGCGCTAAACGGTTTTAGCAAACGCCATACCATTGATTAATCTACTGATATTAAATGTGAAAGTGATTTGGCTGGCGAGTCGGTGACGGTTGAAATTAGGCAACCGTTACCGCGCTGTCGGTATTCAAACTGTAAAGGGGTTGGTGAAGAATAAACAGGTAGAAATAATCATAAGCTAAATCAATACGCAGATTAGTATTCAGAATTTGGCCACTATCTATAAATCAAATGAAGGATTAGGGTGAGGGCAGCTTAAACGGTGACCCACCTTGAAGGGCACAAGATTAAAAAAATCATTTGCTGTTTATTCCTCTTTTCAAAATGAAAAGGGGATTTGCTATTGCAAAATTGTTACCCGTTAAGGTAACCCGTTCCTGCCAGAGGAAACGGGCCGTCTCGTATGGCTCGCACAAACCATCCGCCATCCCGCACCTTCAGGTGTCGCGATGGCTTGCGCGCCAAAATTCTGAACGAGGTGACCTATGTCCCAACGCGTTGACTACCGTGCTCTGCGTCTGGAGTCTGTTTTCCAGAATGCGGTCAGCAACTATGCTGCCGCCGAAACCACGGAACCTGCATCATCCAGCCGCCTGGCGGTACCCACCCTCACGCCGGAAATGGCCAGCAGCCTGAGTGCGCCCGGCATCAATACCCTGGCGGTCAGCACGGTGGATACCGATGCGCCTGCACCGTTGCGCCCTTATGAACCGGTCGCCAGCGATGGCGTGATTGCCGCCTGGGAAGCCAGCCACCGTATTCATCTGCGTGGCCGGGCAGAAGGCGAGGCCGGTTCGACCGTCACCCTGAGCTTTAACGATCAAAGCTGGACCAGTACCGTCAACAAGTGGGGTTACTGGAACGCCTCGATGCCGCCAGAGGTGCTGAAAGGCTTGTCCGACGGCAATTACAGCCTGAAGCTGACCATCACCGATAAAGCCGGCAACCACACCGATACCAACGTGGATTTTGGCCTGTATGTTGATAAGACCATCAAGCCGACCCTGACGGTGGACGCCATCAGCGGCGATAACGCCATCAACGTCGCCGAAAGCATTTATGGCGTGGACATCAGCGGCACCTCAACGCATATGGCCAACCACAACAAAGTTACCCTGACGCTGGGCGCCGCGACCGTCACCGCTTTAGTCAATGCTGACGGCAGCTGGACCGGCCACTTTACCACCGAGCAATTGCTGGCAATGCAGGATGGCCTGCACAGTCTGACCCTGACCGCGGTTGATGCGAATGGCAAAACCAGCACCGTCAGCCACGATCTGACGTTAATCACCCATATGACCAGCGTGCCAGAAATCCACTTCGACAAGGTCACGGATGACAATGTGATCAACCTGGCGGAGAGCCAACACGATCTGCTGTTGAGCGGCTCACTGTCTGCCGTGGCGTTGGGTCAGTCGCTGATCCTGAAAGGTAGCGATGGTCACGAGCATGCCGCAACCATTGATGCTCAGGGACACTGGCAGGTGCTGATCGCCGCGGCCGACGTGGCCGGATTTATTAAAAATGGTGAGATCCACGCCTGGTATCATGACGGGGCCAATAACTATACCGATATGGCGCAAGAGCTGAATGTGGTCACCCAGCTGACGCCGGTTTATTACGAGATGGATATCGGCGGTGACATGATCCTGAACTATCAGGAAGCACAGCAGGATTTGAGTTTCTATATTGAAGGCGTGACCTCGCTGGACATCAACGGCAAAACCTACCAGCCGGACAGCGGCGGGATGATCACCTTACCGAGCGCCGATCTGCTGGCGCTGGCGGAAGGGCCGGTGACCGCCAGTGCCCATCGCTCGGATCAGTATGGCAACAGCGATAGCCAAACCCTGAGCGACTTTTTTGACGTCGCAACGCACAATTTACCGACGCTGACGCTGGATACCGCGTTTGCGGATCACGTTATCGGTGCGGATGATGTCAATACCTGGCATCTGTTGCAGGGCAGTTCAACCCATCTCGATGCGGGCAGTACGGTGACCTTAACTCTCGGCGATCAAAGCTACAGCGCGGCGGTTAAAGCCGATGGCAAATGGGCGCTGACGATTCTTGCCGGACAGCTGGCGCCGCTGGATGACGGCGACTATGTCATCAAGGTGACGGCACATGACAGCGCCGGCAACCAGGCCACGGCCAGTGAAAATGTCACCGTGGCGTCCCACGAAACCGCGCTGAATATGGATCATTTACTGGCGTTTTACGCGCCAACCGTTGCTCAGGATGATGGGGCAACGGCGAGTTCATCGCCCGTGACGGCCAGCGTGGCCACGGACACCACGGCCAGTTCCGCCAGCCATATCCCGGTCGAAAGTACGCTGGTTAACGACTCACCTTATACGCTGGCTGACCACTTATTACAGCACCCGGCAGTGATGGTGTAATTAGCGCGCGGCAGTGACCCTCACCGGTTTCGCTATTAGCGGGTGAGGACACGACAGAGACATAATGTCGTAAGCGGCAGCAGGGCGAATATTCTAACGCCTGCTGCCGGGGTTATTGTCTGGTGAAGAGTCAATTCATCAGGCAATATCCATCCTCGCCTGAAAATACATCTCATAAAACTCTCATGTTTCACTTCAGATCGTTATAAACGCTGTTCATCTTTGCGGGTGAGGCATTTTTGTGTGTAAAATAAATCGAATTATATCATGTGATTAGCGGTGTAACTGCTTTGTAATGCGTCAGGCTGACTGGCTTCCTATTTCCTGCCGGCCAAATGATAACTTTATGAGTTGAACAGAATAACTCAGCCCGTAAACTGCCCCTAAGAAAAGTGACGTTAATTTATTCAGCCCATTCGAATGATTTTATTCTCACTATGACGTCTCGATCCCTTCATTAATTCCCGATGTGCAACGATCCTCAAATGTCTTTGCGCATTACACTCCACTTAACGTTTCAGGTGACGGTATGTTTAAGAAATTATCCGCAGAGTTTATCGGTACATTTGTATTGGTGTTTGGCGGTTGTGGTAGCGCCATTTTTGCCGCCGGTTTTCCGGGATTAGGCATCGGCTTTGCCGGTGTGGCGCTGGCGTTCGGCCTGACGGTATTGGTGATGGCCTTTGCGGTCGGCCATATTTCTGGCGGGCACTTTAACCCGGCGGTGACGCTGGGCCTGTTCGCCGGTGGCCGTGTCGCCGCCCGCGACGTGGTGCCGTATATCCTTGCGCAGGTTCTGGGTGGGATCGCTGGCGCCGCCGTGTTGTATGTGATTGCCAGTGGCCATGCCGGTTTTGATGCCACCGCCAGCGGTTTTGCGTCTAACGGTTACGGCGAGCATTCACCGGGTGGTTACAGCCTGATGGCGGCGATGGTGTGTGAAGGCGTGCTGACCGCAATCTTCCTGATTGTGATCCACGGTGCAACCGACAAGCGTGCGCCGGCCGGATTCGCGCCGATTGCCATCGGTCTGTCGCTGACGCTGATACACTTAATCAGCATTCCGGTCACCAACACCTCGGTCAACCCGGCGCGCAGTACCGCAGTGGCGATATTCCAGGGCACCTGGGCAATGGACCAGCTGTGGATGTTCTGGTTAATGCCAATTATCGGCGGTGTTATCGGTGGTCTGGTTTACCGTTTTGTTCTGGCATCGAAAGACTGAATATTCAGCCTGATTAATAAAACTGCTGTAGGGAATGCCCGCCAATCGCGTTAACCGATCGGCGGGCATTTTTTTGTTGGTGTTCATGGAGCCGGATGTGATGGCGAGGGGGCCAAAACAAAGAGTGGCCGGGCGGGCAAAAGTTAGTATTCCGAACAAATCATATAAGGCGTCGGGGTGGTGGTGAAAATCCACACGCCCGGCCGGATCTGCTTTATTCTGACGTGATGCGTCCCGACATTCCTGCTGAAGTAAAAGTCAGAGAGGAATTTTCGCAGCACCTGCTGATCGCCGTCATTCACTTCCATTACGCCGTTGGGTTTTTCCGTAAAGGTAAACTCGCCATCCTGTTGCGTGTAAAGAAACTCCTTTTTCAGATCGATGTCAGATTTTTTGACCCCATCCTTAAAGTAAGTCCCGTTCATGGTGATATAGCCATCGCCATGGTTCAGGTTGTAGTTAATCGACAGGCTGAGCATTTCATCGCCTGAATGGGTATTGAAATTAGCGGTGCAGAAGAAGACATCGTTTGCACGGACCTGCTCTTTACCCAGCGAATAACCGGCAAAGCCAAACAGCAGGATCACCACCGACATCAGGACGGTGCGTAGGTTAATTTTCTTCATTGTTGTTGACCGTTTTCGCTATAGAAGTCGGAGGTGCAGAGCGGAGTTTTATCGCTGCCTGACGCGGTAAGTTCTTTTGAACAACGTAATATCGACACCTCTTCAGACGGTGGGTAATTAGTGATGTACCACCATTTCTGCGTTCCGCATTCGACATTCTTATCCGCAATGAATTTGGTGAAGAACGCGTCGTCTCGTGACGAGTAATTCCTGAATACCTGGCAGTCTTTAACGTTGCCCAACGGTGAAAAGTCCGGCGCAATATAGGCAGGGATAGTATCGTTGCCCAGATAACGCGTCGCAGCCGTGGTAATCAAAAACGCCATACAACAGGCGATGCCGAATAAAACAGCCTGAAGCCTGCGATTGATTTTACCGGCAGCGGGCGCTGCAGGGACTGAGGTGTCCGGGATTGAAGGGGGATCTTCTAAAGCTGACGGAAGGACCGGGGAGGGCGCCGGGATTATCTCCTCTTCAGCCTGGCTGAGTGGGGTGTTATCTTCATTCTCATAAATAAACTCAACCGGAAAACCGGCCGGTATCATAAATCCACGCTTGGGCACCGTTCTTATCATCTCGCTGGAAACACCCATCGATTCCAGCGCCTTACGCAGTATCGACATGTTCTGATAAACCGTATTCGGAGAAACCATCATTCCCCTTGCCTCCCAGGCGAAGGAAAGCAGATCGCTATGAGAAACAATCTCGCCTTTATGCTGCAGCAAACTTAACAGGCACAGGCTGGCAGGAATGGCTAAAGCAACCTGATTCTCACTGTCTCCGGCCTTATAAAGAGAGTGCGTGATCGGGGCATACACCACGTTACCCTCCAGATGAATGGTTTTAATGCCCATAGTGTCTCGACCCAACCCGGTTGAAATTTCAGTAAAAAATCAAAGTATCACAGAATTATAAGCGCCACTAATGATGCCGGTTCACTTTTTTATCAGGCTTTTCTCATGTATCTGAAGCGGCTGAGATATCAATGGGTAAATTGCATCAGAACGGATAAGACCGCAGGGCAAAACCCTCAAACCGACTTCAAAATTTAAAAACATCAAAGGCTTCAAAGACTTCATAACAGCATGAGTTGATGCAGGTGCCTGGGCTACCTGATAATAATTATTACGTTCAGGACATGACTAACAAGGGGGCTCCTGTGGCCGACTTAGCTGATGAGGCTGAAAAATGCATTACGCTGGCGCAGCGTAACGAAATTATCTCAATCCGGATAATGCTGACACAAACAGGTCAGGAAAGTTGTCAGGATTGCGGAGAGACTATTTCAGATGAACGGCGTCGAATTATCCCCAGCGCAGTGACCTGCTATACCTGCCAGGATATTCGCGAATTACGAGAGAAAACCCTCTTTAAATGAATTGGCTAACGCTGACGCCAACTTATTAACGGTTTCATCTACCGACCCTGTAATCAGGCGCTGGGGGATCGCAACACCTTTCACCATGGTATTGAGTAATTTCAGCATGAATAAGACAACCGCACTGCTTTTTGTAGGGGTGATGATCATTAGCTATTTCATTGCCAATTGCCCAAATCCGCTGGGTGAACCCGCAGACGATGGCTACGCCCAAAAGGCCTTCTCCGACGCCCCACCTGAGATACTCACCCTAACTCCGTCTCTAAACGTTTAATCGCTTTTAACGGTCGCTTTTATTCTCAGACTCTTCGAATTTGGGGGGCTGCCTTTTTTGTATTGCGAATAAAGCCTTTTTATCGCCTCAATATCCCCTCTTTTGAAACGCCAATCTCATTTGCCGGTATGAAGATATAATTTATTTCTCATAGGCAGAATATTAATCTATAGAAGCAATAATTTTCGATATATATGGCCTGTCTAGGATTTTTCCGTGAGAATGGACCCCATCGACGAAACCTCTGGCTAAGCGGGTTTCAAAGAATTCCGACAAACAAACCGTAAAATTTCGCATAGAAGCCTTTAGCGGAAATTACACGGCGAATAACAACTCCAAAATTTCTGAATGGGGAGGCGGAGACCAGGCGTTTTCATTATTCCCTAAGGTTGGGTGCTCTAACCAAAGTGCTGGCTGGATAGTGGGGTCTACGCAAGTCGCATGGCTGTGGCGCGTACCAGAAGGGAATCAAGGTTGCTATGGTATCAGCTCGGTCGACCGGCCTGTGAGAGATGGGTTGTTACGCGGATTACACCTCAATTGACGGGTAAGAGCAGTTTCAATCTTTCAAGTTCAGGCAATTTCACCGTCTATCTGACCTGTGAGTATGAAAGCGGAACAGGGTGTGCCATAAGCAGCGACAAAACGGGGGAGCTGGTTCACGTGAAAACCTTCTTAACGTTGCCCGTCAATATTACAGACGTTCAATCAGGCACTACGGTGGTTCGCCAGGAACTGTATACCGGATTTGATACCAGCAAAAATATTTTTCACACCGATACGTTTGCCAGAGGAGTCAAAGGAAGCATTGATTTCAATGTAGACAAACGGGACGTGGGCAACATGCTAAAAAACGCGCCTGATACCTATCGCGGTAGCGGGACGGTGATATTTAACCCGAAACTTATTGATAGTTCAATAGCATTCTGCCTGTCAAACGCCAGCGTAATTCAAAATCAACTCAATTATCAGGAGGGAGTTTACTTCCCAATATAAAATATGATTATTTACTGGGTTTATTTAGGTCTTGCAATCGCAACAGAGGTTATTGGCACGCTATCGATGAAGTGGTCAAGCGTCAATGATAACAACATTGGTTTTATTTTTATGTTAGTGATGATTGCCACATCCTACGTGTTGTTATCCTTTTCCGTAAAGAAGGTCGCCCTCGGGGTTGCCTATGCGCTATGGGAAGGGATCGGCATTGTGATTATTACGGCATTGAGCGTGCGATTATTTGATGAATCACTGACCTTAATGAAAGTCGCCGGTCTGACCCTGTTGATTATCGGCATTGCGTTGATTAAATCAGGAACCAAGCTTAAAAAAGGAGTGAGTGATGCAACAATTTGAATGGATCCATGCGGGCTGGTTAATTGTTGCCGTGTTGCTTGAAGTTGTCGCTAACATTTGGCTGAAATATTCGGATGGTTTCAGAAATAGAAAATATGGCCTTTTGTCACTTGCCGCGGTGCTATGCGCATTTGCTTCACTTGCGCAAGCGGTGAAAGGGATTGAGCTTTCCGTAGCTTATGCGGTGTGGGGAGGATTTGGCATCATCGCAACCATTATCGCCGGTGGTGTATTATTTAATCAGCGGTTAAATCGAAAGGGCTGGACTGGCGTGCTGTTTATCCTCTCCGGCATGGTGCTGATCAAACTTTCGTGAGAAAAAAGGATTTTTTAGACCGACAGGACATGGAAATATGCTATATAAAATCATGATTATAGACAGCAATGAGTATTTTAAGGCTGGACTGAAAGCGATTATCAGAAATTACTTTCTAAAGACACGCCATGATGTGATGTTTATCAAAATGGAAAATGCGCATCCTCTTGCAGATATTATATTTTGGGCGCCTAATATTTCGTGGGATGAAATACCCATCGATCTGGCCTACGACAAGAGAATAATATTGATTGGCAATAAACAAAAACATGGGTATTTCCGGGCGAAAGTCTATCGGGATGCACCTTGTTCCGTATTGCACGATATTCTTTTCAATATTATCCGGATGCGCATCTGTTCGCTTCATCGAGAATTTGTTTCTGACAAGCTTTCAATACAGCAGAATCTGGTGCTATATTATTTTTCATTAGGCGAGAAACCGTTAGATATCGCGAACTATATGAATATAAGTGAAAAAACCGTTAGTCAGCATAAGCGCAAGGCGATGACGGTATTGAAATTGTGCAATAATACCGATCTGAACCAGTGGCTACTGGCAAGGTTAGCATATTGTAACGAGCACCACATCGATTTCAGTAATTATTAAAGGACAGGTTATGATTAAAACGTATATGTTTTTGGGTATTGCAATCATTGCTGAAGTCATTGCGACCAGCAGCTTAAAAAGCTCGGAAAGTTTTACCCGCTTATGGCCAACCGTGCTTTGCGTGCTGGGCTATACGGTGGCCTTTTTCTTTTTATCATTGACATTGAAGGCCTTGCCCACCGGCATTGCTTATGCCATTTGGTCAGGGGTTGGCATCGTATTGATATCGGTCACCAGCTATCTCTTGTATGGCCAGAAACTAGACGCCGCCGGGATCGCGGGATTGACTCTCATTATTGCTGGGGTTTTAGTGGTGAATCTTTTTTCAAAATCAATCACGCATTAAAGAAGGAAAGCCGCAAAGTAAAAGAGGAAGCTTTTCATTTTTTACTTAACCCAGGCTGGCAGCGGAGGAATATGAAACTGTGCTGAGTGCTTACTTAACTACCGGAATTAACTGTACTTGTTTATTGTTGTCAACTACACTTACCTGACATTTTTAATTATTTCCTTAATGGTCTAAAAATGCAATACACCATCAATAATACAATAAAGTATAATACGTATGAAGGTTCGTTAACATTAGTGTCGACCAATGACACGTTAACCTTGCCTTTGCCTGCCCGAAGATTAATTGAATTGATTTTAGAATCTGAAGGGGAAATATTAACCCGCGACTTTTTGTTCGTCGAAGTATGGGATAAATATGGCCTGAGAAGTTCCAACAGCAACCTGAATCAGTATATGAGTATCCTCAGGAGGAGCCTGGTGAGGTTGGGGTGTGATAACTTTATTGTCACGCTACCGACGGTGGGCATCAGACTGAGTGAAAATGTGCTCATTACGAAAGAAGACGTGCCAGGGATTCCGCACATTATCAACTCAGAGGATGTCAGTGAACTGGGAAAGTCGTTTTCCTTTTCAAGAAAAAAGATTCTGTCTGTGCTGTTATTGATGCTGGTCATCATCAGCGGCGGTTTAATTTACAAATACCTGTATACGGATAGTTTAGATCCTACCGCTCAGGTTGTGAAGATGGAAGGTGGATGTGAACTTACTATGCTTAAAACCTTTAATGACAGTGAAGTTGCCAATGTGAAGAAGCAAGTGGGAATAATCATGAAGAAAAATCAACTGAGCTGTCAGACCGGTAAACGCGTCTATTTCGACAATTATGCCTCTTCATCCTTACAAACTTACGGGCGCACAATGCTGTCGTACTGCAGTATTGGTAATAATGGTTATAACATATCTTGTGAAAATGTTTATTATCTGGACTGGAGTGGTGATGAAAAGTAAAAGAACGGTCCTTTTTATTACTGTGAGTCTTGTAGTGATTGTTGCCGTGGCGATGACCGCTTTTATCGGGCATTGGGTCGTCTGGCGGGAGAGAATCGTTCCCTTTAAATGCACGTTCTTCACCCATTATGATTTTGGAAAAAATCAAAGTGACCTGACGTTTTCCGTCACCCAGGATATGCGGTTTTATTCGAAAGAATCCGGCTATGTGATTTTTAATGGCAAAGTTACCATCAACGGTGAAACCAAAAAGTTGAACCGGAGCCTGTTGCTGTCGGACGGCGTATTTTTACAAGGAAAAACCATCAGCTATCATATCAAAGACATGAAAAAATCAATACTGGATGATACCCCCGATAACGTGTTTAAAATGTTGTTAGGCGAGTACACCTTTAATCCTGAGACTTTCCAGATTGACATTTTCCCTCTGGATAAAAAAAGTTACATTGTTGGTGGTCCTTATTCGTTTACCAGTTCCTGTATCCGCTATTAATCATTTAAGCAGGCGTTTGTTGTCCCTACAGTTTGTCTGTCGCGTTACAAATGAAGTTATGCCTATCTATTCTCAGAACGGGTCATCATCTGGCGACGATGACCGACCCGTTTAAACAGAGTTTTTGAAATCAGTTCTGTTTATGCTCCCTTCTGTATAAATCCCATTCATCGATATGTTCACCGTCCGCTAACGTACAATACCCTTTTTTTCCTGCGTCAGACTCGCTGGTACTTAACTTACCACCGACGTGGAGACAATAGACTGCAGCCGGATTCGCCATATTCAGCGAGGGAGAAGGTTTACCTTCCTCAGTGGTGCAGGCAGCGAGGGTCACACACCCTAACAATATAACAATAGGCTTCACTGTTTTTCCTTTAAGTAAACTAAAATATGTCAATATTTTAGCATGTCGACAAAGATTATCCACTTTGGTTTTTTTGAAGGTGTTGTGATATTTTTAAAATTTTTTCATAAAACTGTTAAATTCATAGATTTTAAATATAAATATCATTCCGATGGTAGAATAAAAATCTAATTAAGGGTTTTTTTTCCATAAATATTGTTGCCGCCAGATTAACAAGGCAGCATGACGTTGTGATATATATTGCCGAGGCTGCAATGAGTATAGCTGCGATTTTATATAACACCTGGTTTCTACTTTAACTTTATTTATGGAGAAATATGATGCTGAACAAAACAGCAATGAGTGCTGAACACTGTAAGGAAGTGCGCGGTGGTTGGGGGAGTGGATGGGGCGGCGGCGCTATTGGTGGGATCGGTGGCGCCGGTATTGGCGCAATTATGGGTATTCCGGGAGCTGCTGTAGGCGCACTGGTTGGCAGTGCTGCTGGTGTAGCGATTGAGAAAAGTGCTTCTTAATCTCGCCTGATATTTTATTCGTCATCAATAAGAGGTGGGGTAAACCCCACCTCTGATATTAAGCTATTATGTCAAATCAATTTAATCAGTGTTTTACGCGTGCTCCTATCAGTCTTAATTTTTTTTGCGGTGTCATTGCGCTTATGACAGCTATTTTTATGTTGTTATTGCTGAATGGCCGTTATGGTAAACAAGAAGACGTTAAGGGTTTGATCCGCAGCGAGTCATTTTACCGGCTAACGGCAGAAAAACCCGGAAATGTTTCTGCGATCTACGTTAATGAAGGCGACAGCGTTAATCCGGGAGATGCCATTTTTAGCGTGGCTTTACTGTGGCAAAATACCAAAGACCATAATGGTGTTGGTAATATGGCCGAGGAGACAACCAAGCGGTTGAATGAGACGTTAGTGGAATTCGAGACTGAACGAAAAAATCAGTCTGAAAATCATGACCAACTTCTCATTCAAAAAGAAAGTTATTTTAACGAGTTGACACAATCTATTGCCATTGCCGAAAACGCAATCAAAGACTATTACGATAAAAAACGTCTTTATGCCACTCAGTTACGCGATTTAACGCGATTATACAAAGACAACGCTATTACTAAGACGGAAGTGGAAAACACCAGGCAGCTGATCATTGAAAATGAGCTGGGTGTGAAAAAGAGTGAGGTTGAAAAGTCTGGACTGTTGCAAACTAAAATAGAAAAAGAGATTCATTACGCCAGGCTTGAGCAAGAGTCCTTACAACGTAAAAATGACATCAGCCGTAAAATCAGGGAAATCGGTAGCGAGTTAAATAATATCCGCATGCGACAGGAATATATTGTCACTTCACCCATAAAAGGGATTGTCCATGATATGGGGATATTGAAAGGGGACTTCATTGATGGACGCACCCTGACGCCATCAGTGATCCTGAAAGAAAACAGCGCTGCAGAACCCGTTGTAGTCCTGCAACTGAGCAGTAAGCAAATCGGCCTGATAAGCCCTGGCGAGAAGGTCTTCGTACGTGTTGATACTTTCCCCTATGAAAGCTATGGCGTTTTGGCCGCAAAGGTCATCAATATTTCTACTACACCGACCCGGGTCAGTGTGGATGATAAAGAATCCTGGTTCCGGGTGAAGCTGAATATTCTGGCTAATGACAAACATAATAAAATCCCGATGGAATTTCTCGCGGACGGCATGACCGTGAGTGCCTCATTACGTCAGCCAAAGCAAACGTTAATTGAGTGGTTATTCCTTCCTGTGAAACAAGCCCTCAAACGTAATCCGGATTATATCCATGCTGAAAAATAATGTACGAGATGTCCTACAGGATGAGTGCGCAGAATGCGGTCTGGCCTGTGTCAGTTATATCAGCGCAATGTTTAATAAGACGCTGCAGTTGCAGACCCTCCGTAACCAGTATGAGGTCACTCTTGAGGGGCTTTCATTTTTTCATCTGATAAAGATTTTTTCCGAGCATCAGATGATTGCCACCGGCGTTCAGGTCGCCGCAGACAGCCTGCGTGAGCTGCAAACGCCGGCAATTTTACTGTGGGATAACTGCCATTTTGTGGTGCTTAAAAAAACCAGCAAAACAAAAATCGAAGTCATGGATCCTGCCATCGGCAGCCGTTCCTTCACCTGGCGGGAAGTAGAGAAGTTTTACTCAGGCGTTGCGCTTGAAGTCATACCCGATAACAGCTTCGTGGCCGATACGAAAGGGCAGCGCAGGGAAAATTCCGCAGACAATGGCCATTTTTTCAGCGCCAGTGCTTTCAGAAAAGGACTTAAGAGTTGGAAAAGCTATCTGATCCCGCTGGCGGTGCTGGCGGTGATCATTCAGCTGACCCATATTGCCATTCCTAAGTTTATTTCTTTAGTCTTCGATGAAGTCTTGTCAAAAAACGACGATGATTTACTGTTTCTGTTGCTGTACATCTTCGGTTTTGTCTATCTGCTGCAGGCGATTGCAAGCTATCTGAAAATCGCCCAAGCCCAGCGATTAAGAAGGATGTTAAGCCTGAATGAAGGGCACCGGATAGTCAGCGATCTTCTCAACATGGAGTTGAAGTATTTCGGTAAACGAATGGCATCGGATATTTTACGTAAAATTAAATCCGTTGATGTTTTCCACATTATCTATACCAATGGTTGGATAGATATTTTCATACAGTCATTTTTTGCCGGTTTATTTGTGGTGCTGCTGTTTTTCATCAACACCCATCTGGCCATGCTCACCCTTGCGGTGACCTCCATAATGATCCTCGTTAGAGTGTTAATGCTGCCAGAAATGCTCTCCCGCCAATATGCTTCTCTGGATGCCGAAGTCCGCAGAGATAATGTATTGCTGGAGTCGGTAGATAATATCGATGTGATTAAGATCAATCACAATGAACATCACAGGATCCTGGCATGGTCCGAGCATCATTCAGAGCTGGAATACAATCGCTCCGCAATTGAAAGAACGCAGTCGCTGATTGAATTAATGGTGACAACCCTTTCGCATGTTCAGACCTTACTGATTATCGGCCTGGGATCGTTAAGCGTACTGCAGGGTGAGACAACGGCGGGGCAGTTACTGACTTTTATCTTCTATAAAAATTGTCTGATTAATAATATTCAGTCAATTGTCGAAAGTCATGTCAATATCCGGGTGTGTTCCGTTGAGGTTAAACGCTTACAGGAAATACTACCGTCTGATAAAACGGCTGCGATATCGTTCAAGTCTTCGGTCAAAGAGATAACTGAACCGGTGCGAAAAGTGAGTTTCCGTGATATCAGCTTTGCCTACAGTAATCTTGACGATAATTTCATAAAAAACGTCAATTTTGATATTCACGAAGGTGAGAAACTCGTCATCACCGGGCCCTCGGGCTGCGGTAAAACCACCTTAATGAATATGTTATCGGGCCTGCTCAAACCTACGGCAGGTGAGATTCTGATTAATGATATTTCACTGGCCAGGTTTGGACTCAATCCCTTCCAGCAACAGATCTCATTGGTGAGTCCTAATGGGAAGTTAATCAAAGGTAACGTGATGGATAATATTATTTTTGAATCCGATCGCTATGATATGACGTTACTGGAGAACTGCATCGAACAGGCAGATTTTGCCGAGGTTATCAGAAGTTTGAAATCCGGTTTGAATACTTCGCTCGGCGCTAACGGTACCAGGCTCTCATCCGGCCAACAGCAACGACTGATGATTGCCCGAGCCTTGTACCGAAAGCCGCAGCTCTTGCTGCTGGATGAACCCACTTCACATCTTGATGATGAATCGCGTCACAAAATCATTGCGCTTATTCGCCGCCTGCCCGTCGCCTGCGTGGTTGTCAGTCATGATACTGCCTTAATAGACAGTATTGAACAGCGGGTGGTTCTGCGGGGAGAGGCCAGATGATATCGGGCATCAATGCGAGGCCAGGCCTGCTGCACAGGCGTGTTTTGCTGGCAATGGTTGCCAGGGCAATGGCGGTGATAGCGGCATGCCGATCCTTATCCACCGCATTGGTATTGATAAACATGGTTTCTGTTTTATTCAGAAGGACGCTTTCTGAATACTATTCTGTCAAGACGGCCATGCAGTTATCTGCAAAGGTTACCGGTAGGCAGGAGCCATGGTCTGGAAGGCAGCTTATTTTAACCAAGCTAATTTCCCGTTACCTCTCACTGTTCATGTTTTCACATGACTGGAAAACGGTTTCGGCTTTGCTGGAGAAGGTTTGTCATCTGTCCGATCCGAATCTGACACAGGCGAAATTGTTGCTCTGTACGCATACCGGAGATTACTGGCTGACAATATTAACTCTGGCCAGGCAATACCAGGGCATGGATTACGATTTTCTGGTGCCGATATTTGAAGAGATTACCGAAGAAAATGCGCGAAACTATAACCTGATCGCCATACCCGGCGTACGCGTATCCTTTATCAATATCAACGCGCCAGGCGCGTTGATTAAGATCGCGCGTTATTTGCGGGAGCCGAATAAGGTGGTGGCTGTTTTCTATGATCTGCCCTGTTATGTGGCCGGGAATTTAACCGGAGCGGTCGAGCCGGTGACGTTTTTTAATAAAAAAGGCCATATGACCACGGGGATTATAAAACTCGCCATAAAACGATCGGTGTGTATGAAACTTGTCTCTAACCGCTATAACGAGGCTTCCCGAAAATTCACGGTGACAACCGCAGCGGTTATCGGTAGGCAACAGCAAGAAATAAACCATGAAATGGTCGGTTTTCTTGAACGCTATGTCAGGGAAACCCCATGGCAATGGCATTTCATTTCAACCCTTGACACCTATTACCATTTTCCACTGATCGCCCTTCACAGGAAAAACGAAAAAGAGATGCGCCATTTTACTGTGTTAAACAACAAATACCGTCGCAACTATGACTAAATTATTCTCATTCAGGACCCTGTTTATCACCACGACATTAAGCCTGAGCGGGTGTTCTTTGGCGCCTGAATATCAGCGTCCTGACAGCGTGGCCGATCCCGTTGTTGAGCTGAAAGCCGCGCAGAGCAGCGGCCGTTACCGCTTTCAGGATCTCTACCGGGACGATCCGGCCTTGCTGGCTATTTTGGAAAATGCGCTCATCAATAACTTTGATCTTCAGCTGGCCATGGCTCGCGTTGAAAGCACCCGGGCGCAAAAGTTGAGTTCGCTGTTTGACCTGATTCCCAGCCTGAATTACACCGCGAGTAAAACAATCTCGATGAATTCGGTCAGTTCGCCGCTCACCAATCAGACGCTTAAACAGAGATCTGAACAATATCAGGGGCGAATGGGCGTTGACTCCTGGGAGGTCGATCTGTGGGGCAAAAAGCGCAATAAGATCGCCTCAATGAATAGCAGTGAAGAAAGTCATCGTAGCCTGGTCGCCAATGTGCAGCTGACGTTGATGTCTGATTTAGCCACAGCCTGGTATGAAGCGCATTCAATGATTCAGGTATGGCATATACTGCAAAATAAAAAGATCGAGATGCAGCGTATTGAAGAAAAGCTGATGCGCATTAATCAGCAAGGCAGGTTAGAGCCAATTATTTTAACCAAGTTTCTGCGAGGTAAAGGCACTGACGAAAGCACCACGCATAATCTTGAAGTGGAGATTCTGGCGAGAATACATCAGCTTGAATATTTATCCGGCACGGTTTCACCGGCACTGAACGCCGAGAACTGGCAAACGATTGTGAGTTACAACGAGGCGCCTCAACTTATGCAGGCGATCCGCTCCGACATTATCCTTAACCGACCTGACGTCATCGCTGCCGAATGGCAGATTAAGGCGGCCAACGGCAATATTGGTTCCGCTCGTGCTGCATTGCTTCCCGGCGTCAGCCTGTTTGCTAATGCATGGCGCACCTCCAGTTCGCTGGACGGAATAGTGGACAGCTATCGTGATAACTGGACGCTGACACCCTCGGTGATGATACCGGTGTTCGACCTGCCCAAACATTATGCCAGCCTTAAATATGCTGAAACCCAACAGAAGATGGCGATCATCGATTACCGCAACACCATTGCTCAGGCATTGAAGGAGATTAAAGATGCCACCGATGCCCTACGCCTGTCTCAGGGGAGTCTCGCCGTAGTGCGTGAGGAGCTAAAGGCTCAGTCCGTTAACTTCGACAACAATAAACGCCGATATGAAGCAGGGTATCAGGATTTATATACGCATTATGAAGCGTTGGATATTTACTCTGGCGTGCAAATCGAGCTTGAAAGTAAAAGACAGCTGGTCATCCTTAACAGCGTTGCCCTGCTTAAGTCTCTGGGAGGCTGAAGCCCAAAGCAGCATTTTCACCTGCAACATTTTGCGGTTTTTTTGCGCCATGCTCACCCTTGCGCAGGCAACAGCGTCATCAAAGCCGAATGCAGCCTTGCCCGCCAGGTGTTTTCCCCTGCCGGGCAACGGGGCTTAAGGCTTAAGGATAACCTTCGTCCATCCTTCATCCCGGTCGTCAAAGTGCTTATAACCGGCAGCCGCTTCATCAAGCGAAAGGCGATGTGAAATGATCTCGCCCGGTTTGGCTTTTCCATGATGGATCAGGCGCGCCAGCTGACGGTTATAGGCTTTGACGTTCGCCTGGCCCGTACGGATTGCCTGTCCTTTGAACCAGAAACTGCCGAAATCAAAGGGCATTTTACCCTGTTTGGCCAGCTCGGATTCAGCCCCCGGATCCTGAGGAATAAACACGCCGACCACGCCGATCCCCCCGGTGGCTTTCGTCGAGGCAACCAGACTGTTCATGGTAGCCGAATTGTCTTCGTGGCCATGTTTATCACAGCACTGATAGCCGACACATTCACAGCCACAATCGGTACCGCGCCCATCGGTCAGGTCGAGAATTTTTTGCACGGCCTCATCGCCCGTCGCATTGATTCCCGTGGCGCCCAATTTTTCTGCCAGCGCCAGCCGGTCTTTATGTGTATCCACCACAAATACCTGGGACGCGCCTTTGATGATCGCCGAATGCGCCGCCATCAATCCGACCGGTCCCGCGCCATAAATCGCCACGCTTTCGCCGGGCTTCACGCCGGCAAGCTCGGTTGCGTGCCAGCCGGTGGGGAAGATGTCTGAGAGCATCACATAGTCATCTTCTTTTTCTGCCGCGTCTGGCGGTAGCACCAGGCAGTTAAAATCGGCAAAAGGCACCCGCAGCAACTCGGCCTGACCGCCTTCCCACGGGCCCATTTCGGCAAAACCATAGGCTGCACCCGCCGTGCCGGGGTTGGTGGTGAGGCAAAAGCCGGTCAGGCCTTTTTCACAGTTTTCGCAAAAACCGCAGCCGACGTTAAACGGCAGGCACACATAGTCGCCCACCTTGATACGCTCAACGCCTGAGCCAATTTCGACCACCTCTCCGAGGTTTTCATGACCCAGAATGCGCCCCTGTTCAAAGCTGGTTCGCCCTTCATACATATGCAGGTCTGAACCGCAAATATTGGTGGTGGTGATGCGAACAAGGACATCCGTGGGACGAACAATTTTTGCGTCCGGGACATCTTTCACCTGAACATCATAAGGACCGTTATAGATAACTGCTTTCATCGTCTTCTCCTGAGTGCGTCCGGCATTGACTGCAACCCGACAGATTTGGATATCAGACAAGTTTAGCGTAGTGACAGGATCGCAACGGGAGGGAGGTGGATCGGGATGTTTCTTGATCGGTTGAGGGCGCTGTCTCAGTGTCAGCCGGAAGAGCAGGGGACGGTGATTAAGCTGATTGATGCGGCGATAGTGAAGCACCGGCTGGAGACGGCCGTAAGGTCGGTTGATTAGCAGAGGATCACAACGTGATTTTTAGCGCGGGACTGAGGTGTCACTGGCACCTTAACCCCGCTGACCACAAGCAACTACCGAAGAGTTGATCATCCGGCTGGCTGAGGGGTGATCGACGGATAAAAAGATCCCGGCTTGGTGCGAGGGCAGTTACAGATGCCTGGCCGATCCTTTCATGATCATATGATCGGCCATCGCGCGCGACGCCAGCCACGCCTGCGCGCCTTCGTTATCTGGCGAGTTACGGTGATAGAATTCGGTGACCTGGTGCAGCAGGGCCTGGCCGTCATCGTCCAGATCGGTGAGGAACTGACGGGCCACAGGCGGCGAAGGAGCGGGGCGCACATAGGTAGTACCGTTCAGTTGCCGCAGCCACAGGATCCCTTGTAGGAACCTCAGCCGTTCGGTATGCAGCAGCCAGTCTAGCACCGAACCGCCCGCATCGCAGCCGAAGCAGTGGTACAGGTTTTTATCCGCGCTGATGACGCATAGGAACCACAGCCGGAACTGCCCGCAGAGCCGGAGGTGGTGACCACGCTGAAGCGGGCCTGCAAGAAACTCTCTGACCGTAAGTAGCGTGAGATAGCTGCTTTATTTAACTGTTTGCCACCCAGTAGAAGCGGCCATGGAAGATCCCGGAAGGGGCGGTTTAGTGGCGAGCCGTCTGAGGTAACTCGTTGGTTATAAAGTAAAATCCCAGCCTTAATGGCTGGGATCTGCTATTCAAGAAGGGATCTTAGCCAGTAATTCGTTAACTTTATCTGTATCTTCAAGATGCAGCTTAAGATATTTTTCACAGGCTAAACGGACATATTGATAACAGGTTTCTTGGCTGACAATGACTGTCTCCGCTTCAGAAGGCGGATAACCTACAGCAAATTCTACACCTTCAAAATGTTCGCTTTCATCGTAGCTATTCATGTCGGGGAAATTGCAATAGGCACCGTCTTTATTTAAAGAACCTCCATTTGAAAATAATTCAAGAGCTTCAATAAAATTATCATCCTCATACATTCTGTCAAAATAGGACGCAACAATTAAATTGAGCCCGCCATCTACATCTTGTTGAGTAAATAATTCTTTTATCATGGATCACCTCAATTAGGATGGAAGTTACGAACTGTTCCAGTCGTTTTATCTACGTAAATTCTAAAATTAACACCATCCACGGTTACATTTACCTGACCACTCTTACTCGACATTGCCTCATTGAATCCCTTGGCAGCAGCCTGTTGCCCAAGATCTAAGATTTTCTGATCGGTGAATACATTAGGATCATAGATGGTTTTAGTCTCAACGGTAGTTTTATATTCACCAGTAAGACTTCCATCCGATTCTTGGTTGGAACCAGATATTTCACTTCAGTAATACCCTTCACGCTTGTAGGTCTTTCACTGACTACTTTCACATTATATTCTTTCGCTGACTCATAAAATGCATTAGCATTATGACCGCCCGAGATCCCATTTTTCTGTGTAAAACTATCGACGGTTGCCAAATGTTTTGGCTGATCAATTTTGAAATTGATTCCCGATGGATAAACTACAACCTTTTCAGCCAATGTACTGAGTTTACTGACAGCCGCGACACCCAAAGCTGGCGTCATCGAAGCGGCAACCGTCTTCATCCCGTCATAGGTTTCGATGTAATTTTCAGCTGTCACCTTATCAACACCAAGTTGAACCATTGCATAGTTCACCATCGCATCTTTCACCTGCTGCTGATTCTGGGCATCAACGCTGGTGATATTCAGCAGGTTTACTATCTGGCCGTAAGCGTCCGGATACATCTCGCTGACTTTGTTATTGTATTGCCCGGTTTCATACTCAGCTTTGGCTGAGTAAGCCTCCAGTCTAGCTGAAACACAACCACTACTGGCAGCTTTACCGTTACCACAGGCTTCAATCACCTTCTGGTCGCGGCTGATATCCTTCTCGCGCAGATCGTTGATCTGCTGCTGCGCCTGCTCACGCTCTGCCGGGTCTTTACTGTTCTGGAGTTTCTGCTTCGCTATCTCAAGTTCAGTCTTCTCCGAAACGTGCAGAAAATTATTCTCAACAGCATTTTTACCTGCCTGCGCCCCGGCAACCGCATCCGCCGTGCTGTCACCCACAACGCCGCCCGCAAGTCCTGCCGCCAGTGTCCCCAGCGCGCTTATCGTCTGGCGCTGGTCTTCCGTCAGGTCTTTACGGTGAACGCCCGGATACATCTGCTGGGCAATGTATTCACCCATTACCGAGCCGGAGGCTCCGGCTCCTCTTTCCTGAAAATTAAAATCCTTTAACTTTGAATGCCCGCAACAGAACTAATCCAATCCCTAATATTGCTCCTCCGCCCCCCCCGATTTTAATCCCTAGGAAAACTTCATTCCATGTCAATTCAAACTCATCAGTTAAAATCCACAAAATGACTGAAAAACATAATTTCACTAATAACCCCGCGATTATTACTGACAGTAAACAGCCAAAAAAGATGTAAAGGCTAAGAGCTAATTCTTTTTTTAAATTATAGCTACGGATCCTCATTTTTTTACCTTATCAATAATTTTTTGAGCTTCATAACCGGCATATTCAGAACTGGAGGAACCACTGACGTTTCCTATTGCCCCCGGAATCTTACTTGGTAACATCTCTTTTGATATACCCAGTTGCCCCTTAATCTCAGTGTATTTCAGTAGTTCTGGATTGAACTTGGGATCCCAACCTCCAGTAACCAACTTACCTGTAGTGTTTGCAATTGGTTTGAAAATCAGATTGCCAACGCCATACCCTACGCCAGCGCCGAGACCTGTTGTTATTGCTCCCGTAAGAGGGTCATCTCCATTTAGATGATTAGTCAGAGCACCGGCACCGGCATTCCATGTCACTGTTCCAGCAAGACCATGACCCATAGTAATGACATTTGCCCAGCCTGCGATAACAGAATTCCCCGGATTTATTTCTCCACTACCAATATATTGCATTCCTGCATTAGCTCCGGCACCCAGAGCCCACATAGCTTGGGCTGGTGCTGAGAGGGATGCAATACCACCTGTTGCTAACGCCCCAGCCATAGCTTTATTAACAGCCCCACCACGGCGACAGGATTCTGAAGAAGGATCATCATTACAGGACATCACGTCTTTCGCGTGTGCCTGCAAGTACTTAATTTGCGATTCGTCATTTCCTCCAAAGAGATTATTTTCAACCGTCGTCTTACCGGCCTGCGCTCCCGCAACCGCATCTGCCGTACTACCTCCAGCCAGACCGCTCGCAAGACCTGCCGCCAGGGTCGCCAGTGCGCTCACTGTCTGTTTCTCTGTTTCGCTAAGTTGACCAGCCGGTTTGCCGTAGGCATCAAGCGCGATCATACCGATCATCTCCGCCGTAGCAGCGCCGCTCGCACCAATCAGCGCATTATTTCCCTGAGCTGCTGCCAGTGCCGCATTTACAGCTGCATGCGCCAATCCTTTCTCCGGACCTTCAAGTCCACTGTGGCCGATAACATTGGCAATATAAGGCGCTGAAGCCCCGGCCAGTGCTTTTGTTATGTCGCCGCCCGCGAGCCCCTGTACCGCCGCTGTTGCCGCCTGGATAGCCTGCTGAACTTTACCGCCGGTTCCGAACCCGCTTTCGGTAAACGCCTTATTATAGAAGTTCTGGTACGCCTGGCCGCTGATATCGTCTGCCGATGGCGTTTTGCCCGGATTGGCTTTGCTCCAGTCCTCCTTCGCCGCCTGCAGCTGTTCCGGCGTCACATCCTTCATTTTATCAGTCGCTGCTTTTGTGGCTTCAATCTGGCCCTGGGTCCGTGCAATATCCCCAACCTGTGACCCTATCTCACCTATAAGCTGCGCTTCCTTCAGCCGGTTCTGCTCTTTCTCTTTATCAAAGATTTGCCCCAGACCCGGATTGGCGTTCTCCACGTCTCGGCTCAGGTCGGCCACGTCCTGTTTCTGCGCGTGCTGGTCGCGAATAACAATCGTGCCATCCGATACCGCTGCTTTGGTGGTGCTGTCCGCGCTGCCCGAACCGTTAACCCCGGTCAGCAGGCCGTTGGCCATGTTCCCGGCAAACTGGTTGCCGATGCTGCCGCCGGTGCTGATGCCCACGCTCTGGTGCTGAACCTTATATTCAGCCTCGTTTTTTATGTCGCTCCAGCCCAGCGTGCCGGTATCCAGCCTGTTAAGGGATGCATCCGCCGTCGAACCAATAACCGCACCGTTCAGCTGCGTATGTTCACCCACCGTGATATCGAAGCCGCCTTTGCCCGCCAGCAGTCCGGTCTGCTCCTGCACCGACTGATAGTCGCTGTGCATCTTATCCTTGCTCATGTTGATGCTGGCCGAGCCGGACATCGAGCCAAAGTTAAAGCTGGCACCCGCGCTGGTATTTTTCTGCTGCGCGTCGTAGGTCGCGCTGTCCTGTTCACTGGTCAATGTCAGGTTGCGACCGACATCCGCTTTAATGGATTCGCCGCTCACCTGTGCGCCGGTCAGGGTAGTATCGCGTCCGCTGACCAGCGTCACGCGATTACCGGCCGTAACCTGCGTTTCATTGTGGACAAGGCTGTCGCTGTTCTCGTGCCCGCTGCCTTTGTTGATGCTCGCAGAGACGTTGATGCCCCAGCCGCCAGAACCCGCACCGATGCCCACGCCCACCGAGCCGCCGCTGGACGAGTTGGTGCCGCGTGAGCGTTCGGTGTCCTGGCTGGAGGTCAGGTTGATGTCGCGGCTGGCGTTCAGCAGCACGTCATTGCCCGCCTGCAGCTGGCTGCCCTGTACGTTGATGTCGCCACTGCTGGCGATGACGTTAAGGTTATTACCGGCGGTAAGGGTGCTGCCCTGATGCGTTTTCTGCGTCAGGTTAGTTTCAGACTTCGACTGCTGGCTGCCGTAGGAAAGGCTGATGCCAATGGCGTTGTCCTGACTTGCAGCGCCTGGCTGCGTTGCCTGCGCGGCCTGTACCCCGGACAATGCTGCCTGCACGCCTTTCAGCGCCTGCAGCCGTCCGCTGCTTTCCTCACGCGAATCTCTTGCGGTGGTGACCGCGGTATTCAGCGCGCTGCCCGCCACGCCTGAGAGTGCCAGCGTCAGACCACTCTGTTTGGTTTCATAGGTATCGCGCTGGCTCAGCCCCTGTTCGGCGGCGCTGACCGTGACATTTTTTCCGGTAAGCGTAAGATCTTTACCGGCGACGGCATCAGAGCCGTGAACCAGCAGATCGTTGCCCGCCTGCATCGTCAGGTTGCCCTGCACGCTGCCCACCGTACTGCCACGCACGCTGTCGGTATGCGTGGTGGTGGTGGATTTTTGCGCGTTGCTGCCGTAACTCACACCGATGCCGCCGGTGCCGGACAGGCCCGATTTGGTCTCCTGAATCATGCGCGATTCGTCGCGCTGTTCAGCGGCGGTGGTCACGGTCAGATTATTGCCCGCCGCCAGCCGCACATCCTGCGTTCCCACCACGTCGCTGCCTTTCACCAGCAGGTCGTGACCAGCCAGCATCTGGACGCTGTCGCCAGACAGCGAGCTGCCGACCGCCGTGCGCGCATCGATGGTGGTGTGCGTCTCGCGGGTAGTTTTGGAGGCGATGCCGCTGGTGCCGCTGGCTTTGGTGTGCTCATCCATCTGCGTGCGGGATTCACCGCTGACGATGCTCAGATCGTTACCTGCGCTCAATGCCAGCCTGCCGCCGGCATTGACGCTGGTCGCCGTTGCCAGCAGATTATTGCCTGCGGCCAGATCCACGTTGCCTTTACCGACAATATCCGTGCCCAGCTGCGTGGATGACGACTGATGGAGCCAGTTGTCGCTGTCAAAATTGAGATTGTCGCGGCTGCCGGTGGTGACAGCGTTCAGGTTCATATCGCGTCCGGCGATAATCGCCGTATTGCCATTCTCGCTGCTGTTCACCACCTGCGCGGCCGTCAGATTGATGTCGCGTCCGGCCTGCAATGCCAGCGTGCCGTCGCCTTTGTCCACGTAAATACCGGCGATACGATCGAGGCTGGTGCGGGCAAAGTTACCGTCGGCGCTTTCAGCGGTGCGTGTGCCCGTGACGACGTTGATATCACGCCCGGCCAGCGCTGCCAGTGCAGAGCTGCCTTTCAGTACGCCGCCGAAATTATTGATATCAGTACGTGCCTGCAGAGCGGTGCTGTCGCCCTGAATCAGCCCGCCAAGGTTATTAATATTTTCGGCCACCACCTGCGTACTGGCGCGCGCATTGATGCGACCGCTATTGTTCAGATCGTCGCTCAGGTTCAGGCTGACGTTTTTCCCGGCCAGCAGCGCGCCGCTGCCGTCGAGGTCGCCCGACTGCACTTTGGCAAACAACTGCGGCACCAGTACCTTTTGCTGGCTGCCGTCGGGCAGGGTGACGGTCTGCGTCACCAGCCACACCATGTCGCCGGTGATCAGGCTCATCTGCTCAGCCGTTAACGCCATGCCAGGCACCAGATTCAGCTGTTTACCGTAGGCGATGCCCGCATCCATCAGCGCTTTGTACTGCGTCTGATCGCTGTCATAACCGTCCAGATAGCGCTGACCGGTCAATGAAATCACCTGCTGGCGGATAAGATTCTGTTCGTAATACGCATCGCCCAGCCGCTTGTGCACGTTGTCAGGATTGGTGACGAACGCCTGCATCATGTAATCCGAGCCGAGCCATTTTTGCGCATTGGTAAAACGGGGATCGGTTTCGACCAGGTAATCACTGCCAGCCGGATGGGTTTTATACAGGCTGTTATCCGGCAGGCGGGTGTTCGGACCCTGAGTGCGGATCACGCTGCCCGCCGCATCGCCTTTCGCGGCGGTATTCACCGGCACTTCAAAGGTTTTACCCGGCGGCAGCAATACCGCGTTACCGGGATTAAACGCCGCGCCTGCGCTGAGGTCGCCCAGCGAAATATCACCCACGCTACCGCCCGTCCGGTTGTCAATCACCAGACCGCTGCCGCTAATTTGTTGATGCTCCTCTAAGGTGCTGGGTTTTAAGGTAATGCTCTGGATAACGGTGGGCGGGATGTAATCCGCCGTGCTCTTGCCCTGACTGTCGCCGCCTTTATTATGGATGCGCCAGTAATGGAACGCCTTGCCAACGTCACTGATGTGCCGCTCACCGGCCACCTCCACGTTGTCGAGCGTGGCCGCGTTAATCACCAGATTATTACCGGCGATGATCTGGCTCTTGTCGTTCAGTACGTTGCCCGCGTTAATCGTCAGATTTCCGCCCGCAATGATGCGCGCCGGATCGCTGGTTTTGATGCGCGTTTCTTCAACGGTGCGTTCATATTCGTAACGATACCAGTTGTCGTTTTTGTCATTTTGTCGCCCCGGATAATCGGGCGTGAGCACAAAATCGACCTCATCATGCGCGAAACTGACCTCATCGCGACCATAGCGATTGGCATTGCCCGAGACCTGATACTCCTCAATATCTTCACGCGACACTTCGACGATCTCGGTTTCAAAATTGTCGTTAATGTTGTTCAGGCTGCCGACGTTAAGCAGCATGTCGCCCGCAGATTCGAGGGTTGCGCTGTGGTTGTTAACGGTTCCGGCCTGTCCGGTAGCGTGGCCATTGGCATCAATCGCGGCACCCACGCTCATCACGCCTTCGCTGTAAATCAGCGCGTGATCGCGATTGTTCAGCGTGCCGACGCCAAGATCTAAACGCTGACGGGCCGCGATGGTTGCTGCAGTACCATTCTCAGCGAGATTATTGAGCGTGCCTGCCTGGATGCTTAGAAAATCGCCATAGATGCGTCCGGTGCCGATATTACTGACGGTTCGGCCGTTCAGCCGCGTGGAATAACCATCAATCAGGCCGTAGTTGGTCAGGGTGTTGCTGACATCAAGAAGTGTGCTGTCGCCGCTGAGTTCAGCATCCTGCAGGTTAGTCAGATTGATGGCGGTGACGTGCAGCGTTTCACCGGCCTGAATCAGCTTTTCATTGCGGATATCACCGTGACTTGTGAACGTCAGATTGCCGTTGGCCTGCACATTACCCTGATTGGTGAAGTTGTTCACCAGCGTCACCGCCATATTACCCGCGGCCTGCAATGCGCCGCGCAGGTTGGTCAGCGTGCTGGCAACCAGAGTAAAATCGCCTTTGCTGGCGAGCATGCCGTCGGTGTTATCGAGTGCGGCGGTGTTCAACGCCAGATTGCTGCCGGAAATCACCTGGCCTTCATGGTTATTGACTTCGCCACTGCGCAGCGTGAAATCGTCCTGGGCGCTAATCAGACCGCTGGCGTTGTTGAAACGACTGCCTTGCGTATTCCAGTCAAGAATCCCGCCAGCCTGAACGGTGCCATGCTGATTATTCACTGACTGAGTTTGTGCGGTGATGCCGCCGAGCCCGGTGATTTGCCCGAACGGGTTCAGCACCTGCCCGGACGCAAGGCTGATGGCACCGGAGGCCAGTAGCGTGCCGTGCTGATTATCCAGCTCGCCGGTCGCCAGATGCATATTGCCCTGGCTGATTATCCCGCCGGTTGCGCCGCTATTGGTGTTGCTCAGCCGCTGGCCGTGCGTGTCGATACGCAGCGCAGCGCCGCTCTGCATCCGACCGCCGTTGTCGTTTTGCAGTTGTTGCGTGCTGAGCGATAAATCGCCGACAGCGCCGATTTGTCCCAGACGGTTATCGAGATTCGCCGTGGCAAGCGTTGCCGTGCCGCTGCTCATCACCAGCCCATTGCTGTTCAGCAGCTCAGCGCTTTGCAGCGCCAGTGACTGACCGGCAACCAGATTGCCCTGCTGATTATCAATGCTCCCCGCCGTTATGCTGAGCGCGTTCTGCGCTGCCAGCAGGCCGTGATGGTTAGTGATATCGCCGTTAAACAGGCGTGAATCCTGCGCGTTGATCACGCCGTTGCGGTTATCCAGCAGGCCGGAACGAAGCGTCAGTGAACCCAGCGCGATGACGCCGCCGTCAGTGTCGCTGTCGCGGTTGATGAAGGCATCGCCCTGGGTATCGATGCGCGCATCGCCAAGGCTTTGCAGCAGTCCGGTGGTGTTATCAAATGTACCGCTGGTGATGCTGAGCTGTTCAGCGGCGGCAATCGTGCCACGCTGATTGTGCACCGCGCCGCTGCCGAGCTGCAACGTGGTGGTGGTGGCGGTAAGCAGGCCGTCACTGTTGTTCAGACCGTTGCTGGTGACTGAGAGTGTCTGACCGGCATTAATTTTTCCGCTGCTGTTATTCAGCACCTGGCTGGCCAGTTGCGTGTTGCCCGCCACGGCGCTGATGACTCCCGCTGTGTTATCAAGCGCTCCGGCGTTAACGGCCAGATTCTGGCTGGCCGCCAGCGTGCCGCTGTGGTTATCCAGTTTTTGTGCAATGCGGGTATTCAGCGAACCGGTACCGGCGGCAATAACCTGGCCATTATGATTGTTCAATGAACCCGCGTTCAGGTTCACATTACCGTTACCGGCGAGTTTGCCGTCGCGGTTGTCCAGCGCCGACGTCACGTTGATATCCATCGCGCCATTGCCGCTTTGCACCATCTCACCCTGACGGTGCGAAAGGGTGCTGGCATCTATACGGATTTGCGCCGCGGCGGTGGTCGCGCCGTCAAAATTGAGCGCATCACCACGCAGCGCTAATCCACCGTTGCTGATCAGGCTGCCCTGACTGCCGTTCAGCGTGGAGGCCTGGATGTTCAGTAGTCCATCACCGGCGTGCTGAATTTTGCCGAGTCCGTTATCCAGCACGTCGGTGTTCAGCGTCATGTTGTAGCCGTTGCTGGCAAGGGTGCCGCTATGGTTGTCGATGCCTGCGGCGTGCGACAGCAGCAGGTCGGCGTCACCCAGTTGGCTAATAATTCCCTGGCGATTGGATAGCGCGGGAGCAGTGAGGTTAAGCCTGTCCGCCTGAATTTTGCCGCCGTCATTATTAATGCGCGTATTGCTGCTGGCGCGAAGGTTGTTTTTTGCTTCAAGCGTGGCGCTGCGCGTGGTGACATCGCCGCGACTGGCATTCAGGTTGATATCGCTGGCATAGGTCTGGCTGCCGCTGAGATCGACCGCGCTGCCTTGAGCGCTGAGATTACCCGCCGCGAGGTTACGCCCATTGCTGGTGAGCTGCCCGCGCGTGGTCAGACTCAAATCGCCTTGTGTACCGAGTGCGCCGTCGGCCTTCATCCCTGCGGCCAGCACGCCGCTGCTGGCATTAATGAGTGAACCGGCCTGAATGCGGTTATTGCCTGCGGACGCCAGTACGCCCTGATTACTGACCTCGGAAACGGCCTGAATCTGGCTGTCACGCTGCGCGTAAACCGTGCCGCTGTTGCGAATATCGGCGTTACTGGTCAGCGCAATATCCTGTGCGCCGTTAATGCTGCCGCTGTTTTCAATGCGACCGTCGCTGCTGAGGGTAAAGTTGCCCGCCGTGGCGCCCAGCGAACCGGCGTTGCGCACGCCAACACCCTGTTCAGTGCCAATCAGACGGATTTTACTGGCATACATGCCGCCAAGTGCTGCCACGTCCAGCGCTATCCGCGGGCGACTTGACGCAGCGGTCTGGCCAGCCGTCAGCATTTCATGCGCCGCATCGACCTGATTGAGACCGGTCGTTACCTTTAGATCGTTGGCCCAGACGCCCGCGTTCAACTTTACTGTGCGGGCAATGATGTCGGTGTAATCCTGGCCGCGTGAATCCAGACCTTTGCCGTTAATGGCGACTTCGCCGCCGCTGACCTGATAGCCGGTCAGGTTGCCGTTGCTCAGCTGCGTCTGGCCGGTGGTCAAGGTGGCGCGGTTGGCGTTGATAAAGCCGCAGCCATCGCAGGTGATACCGGACGGGTTGGCAATCACCACCTGCGCTTTTCTGCCGGCGACTTCCACGTAGCCGTTGAGCTGGCTGGGGTTGCGTGAATTCACCTCGTTGAGGATCACGCTGGCTTCACCGCGCGCCAGCCACGGGTTACCGGTGACCATGCCGCCGAGCTGGGTATGGGTGTTGCCGTGTGAGTTGTTGAGGATGACACCTTTCTGATCGACATCGAACTGGCTGTAGTTATTGCGTGATACGCCGCCCGCGCTTGGCGTCTGGATGTTGACCTGCGGCGTGCCGTTGGCCGTAGCGATAATGGTGGGTTGCTGGTTACCCGGAGCCTGACCGTTGGCTAGGATCTGCGCCTGAGCGGGCAGCACGGTCACGCAGCCCAGTGCGCTCAGCAGGGCGAAGCGCATCGCGGAGAGCGTACAAGTCTGGCTGGCTTTCTGATGTCTCCGCTGCGTGCGCGCCTGTTTGCCTTGCCCGCTGCGGGCGATATCGGCGACAACCATCAGCATGCCGCGCGCTTTGTTGAAAATGATGCGATAGAGAAGTTTGTTCATCTGATGTCCTTATCCGATTTCTGGAAGCGCCACGCTGAGTGGATTTGCCTGCTGCCATTGCCTGGCGGCGTCATGTTTAATGCTCTTTCCATGAAAAAAACGCACCCGCTGACCGCGTTGCTCGCCCTGATGATCTAATGCCCGGAGGCACTGCTCAGGCAAAATCACATCGCGAGTGAGCTTCTGTAGCGCGCGCACCTCACCAAATGGGGCAATGAAATCGGTGATCCACAGGCGATTGCCGCTGGTCCAGTCTTGTTCTTTCATCATCACCGAAGCGTTCGTGAGATAGCGCCGTTCAGCGTCTTCATCCATCCGCGCCCAGCCGAGGAAGAACACCGGTTTACCGTTTTTCACCGCGATGGCGTACTGCTGCTGTTTAATCAGTGGCAGCAGCAACGTCGGCAGGGTATGGAGCGGCGCATCGCGATGGCGTTCTGAGTGCATCCACAGCCAGACCGCCATGCCCAGCACTTCGGCTTCGCGGGTGTCATCAGGCGTGACCCACGGCGCAATCAACCTGTAGCCATTGATTTCCATCAGTAACTCCAGTTGAGGTTGAAGCCCAGCCTCAGGCCGCTGGTTTGATAGCCTGCGGGTTTAGAGAGTGGAATTCCGGCAAACAGGTCATAGCTGGTGCGCAGCGCGTAGCCGCGCAGTCCTACCGCGCCACCGGCCAGATGCTTGCCGATCAGATAATCCTGCCCGCTGTTACGTCCGCTGACTTCGCCATAATCCAGCGCCAGATAGAGTTCCTGCGACGGTAGCGGTGTGGCCCAGCCAATGTCGTTACGGAGATACCAGCCTTCATCGGCGTTCAGCGTGCGCTGGCCGTCAAAACCGCGCACCGACCAGCGGTTGCCAATGGCAAACTGGTCCTGCGGCGTCAGCGGCGTGTTGCTCATCTGGCGCAGATACTGGGTGTTAAAACTGAATCGCTGGTTGAGGAGTGAGAACGGCACGGCCAGCTGCGCATTCAGCTGGACAATCTTCGACAGGGCGGTGGCTTCCCCCCAATACTCTTCCGGCGCGGGCTGTGCGCCAAACCAGCGGGTGCCGCGCTGATAGCTGACGCCCGCATCCAGCGTGGTGCTACCGAGATAGTGGCGATGTTGCAGACCGAGTTTCCACGCCGAGGTCTGGCGGCGCTGCACTTCAATCTCGGTATCGTTGATGAAGTTGCGGGTCTCTCGCGTGAGGACGTCATAGCTTAGCGTGGTTTTCTGGCTGCCGTTGCGGTGCAACACGCGGCTGATATTGACGTTCAGACTTTTACTCTTGCCGCTGTATTGATAGTCGGTGAACGCCCCGGCAACCGTCTGGTTGTAGCGGTAATCACTGGTGGTGATGCCCGCCAGCCAGTAGCCAAACGGCACCGAATAGCTGCCGGTGAAGTTCTTCGTGCCTTTATCATTGCCGAACTGCAAATCATGGCTCGCCGAAACGTAGAGCATATCGCTCAGCGAAAGGGGGTTATCGACATACAGCGTGAGACCGCCCTGGTAACGCCCGGTAGACGTCGATCCGGAATCATCGAGCGATGCCCCCAGTCGCCACATTTTGCTCTGGTTCCACTGCACGGCCATCACGCTTTCGCCAGGCGCCCTACCGGGGATCAGCGCCATATCAGCCTGAACGGTAGGCAGGCGTTGCAGGTTTTCCAGTCCCTGCTCGGTATCACGCAGGTCGTAGAGTTGGCCTTCACGCGAGGGCAGTGCGGTGGCTAGCGTGACATAGCGATCGCTGGGATCGGTGCGCGTAATGTGGCTGATTTTTCCGGCCAGCAGCTGGAGCGTCAGCGTGCCCCGTGTCAGATCCTGCGGCGTTGCCAGCACGCGACTGGTGACGTAACCGCTGTCGATCATGCGGTTTTGCAGCACGCTCATCAGCAGGTTAATCCCCTTAACGCCCAGACAATGCCCCTGGCCCTGATTAGCCAAACGTTGCAATGGAAGCCAGCCCGGAAAGTCATTCAGGCCGTTCAGCGTGATGTGCTGAATCTCAAAACAGGGATTTTCTTGCGGGAAGCTGACGCGCGATGAACTGCTTGCGGGCGCAGGGAGACGGATGTCAGGCGTCGGCGGCTGAAGCTGGGCTTCAATCGCTTTCTGGCGCTGTTGTTGAATAATGTCCTGTTCGCCAGCGGTTGCGATCTGCGGGAATAGGGTGCCGACTGCCAGCGCAAATACGCCAACGGCAAGCGATATGCCTGCTTTCTCTTCCATGAGTGTGTTCCGTAATTATGGTCGGTCCTGACTAATGTTTATACTTTACCTGTTTATTTTGTGATTTCAATATTCACTGTGAGATTTCTCTAACGTTAAAATATAAGAAATTTCCTACAAATTCTGAGGTTTTTTCTTAAGGAATTTGATCAATCAGAATGGAAATAATATGAATTGGGAATTGTTTGTTACTGATGTGTGACTTTATCTACACCTGATTTCTGTTTCATAGCTGGGCAGCATGAGGGGCTCTTAATATAAGTAGCGGAGGTGATAAGGCCTGCCCTTTAATAATTCATTTAGCTTGGAATTAATAAGATCTGCTTTTGTTCCTGAGCTGCCACAGTCCATTAAAGTCAGAGGTACTCACCTGCGTACTCAAATTTAACTGCGCTTTTACGAAAACATTTGAGACGCTGTGAAATAAAAAATCCACGCAATTGCGTGGATTTTATAATTTTTGTGATTCTTATGAGATTCATTCAAACCTCATGAGACCGCAATAACGATTTAGACGTTGAACAGGAAGTTCATCACGTCGCCATCTTTGACGATGTACTCTTTACCTTCTGAACGCATCTTGCCGGCTTCTTTCGCGCCTTGCTCACCCTTGCAGGCGATGAAGTCATCAAAGGCGATAGTCTGGGCGCGGATAAAGCCTTTCTCGAAGTCGGTGTGGATCTTACCGGCAGCCTGTGGCGCGGTGGCACCGACCGGGATGGTCCAGGCACGTACTTCCTTCACGCCCGCGGTGAAGTAGGTCTGTAGGTTCAGCAGCGAGTAACCGGCGCGGATCACGCGGTTCAGACCGGGTTCTTCAATACCCAGCTCGGCCATAAACTCTTCGCGATCGGCATCTTCCAGCTCGGCAATATCAGACTCAACGGCGGCACACACGGGCACCACCACGGAACCTTCTGCTTCCGCAATCGCACGCACGATGTCGAGGTACGGGTTATTTTCAAAACCATCTTCGTTCACGTTGGCGATATACATGGTTGGCTTCAGGGTCAGGAAGCTCAGGTAGCGGATGGCCGCTTTATCTTCGTCACTCAGATCCAGCGCGCGCAGCATGCCGGCTTTTTCCAGATGCGGCAGACATTTTTCCAGCGCAGCCTGTTCAGCTTTGGCGTCTTTATCGCCGCCCTTGGCTTTCTTCTGCACGCGCTGCAGAGCACGTTCGCAGGTATCAAGGTCAGAAAGCGCCAGTTCGGTATTGATGGTTTCAATATCGTCAGCCGGATCCACTTTGTTGTTCACGTGAATGATGTTGTCGTTTTCAAAACAACGCACCACGTGGCCGATCGCTTCGGTTTCGCGGATGTTGGTCAGGAACTGGTTACCCAGGCCTTCGCCTTTCGACGCGCCTTTTACCAGGCCAGCGATATCCACGAATTCCATGGTGGTTGGCAGGATGCGCTGAGGCTTAACGATGGCCGCCAGCTGATCCAGACGGGAGTCAGGCATTGGCACCACGCCGGTATTTGGCTCAATGGTACAGAACGGGAAGTTAGCTGCTTCGATGCCCGCTTTGGTTAACGCATTGAACAGGGTGGATTTCCCGACGTTTGGCAGGCCCACAATACCGCATTTGAATCCCATGTTTGAATCACCTTAATTGCTTGATAACCAATGAGATAGACGACTCACCGGTAGTATTAGTTGGTTACGACTAAAAAGTTACCGCGCATTATACACGGAATTATGCGGCAAATGACGTTGATTTATGCCCTGACGTTCGGGATTAGGGTTGAGATCTGCCTCACAATTCCCGATACTGACCTAACTTTACAGCTGACGGAGAACGCCGCAGATGCATCGCTTGCTGCTTACGCCACCTTAAGACTTCCCTTGCCAGCAACGCCTGTTGCGCCACTCGTCTCTCTGACGAGCCTCTTTGCGCCCGTTCTTCCGCGGTGCAGGATTTCATCTGAATAATGATAACTGGAAATTTTAATGTTTAATCTGAGCAAGCTCAGGGCGAGTGACGTCAAAAATGACGTGCTGGCCGGTGCCGTGGTGTCTGTTGCGCTGATCCCGGAAGCGACGGCATTTTCTCTGCTGGCCGGGCTGTCGCCGACCATCGGTCTGCATACCGCCTTTATTCTCGGGCTGGTCACCGCCTTCTTCGGCGGTAAGCCGGGAATGATCTCCGGTGCCGCCGGCTCAATCATCGTGGTGCTGATCAGCCTGATCACCCAGCACGGCTATGAGTATGTGCTGCTGGCGACTATTCTGGCCGGGCTTATCCAGCTGGCGATTGGCGTACTGCGGCTCGGTAAGTTTATCCGTCTGGTGCCACAACCGGCGATTTATGGTTTCGTTAACGGCCTGGCGATTGTGATTATGCTGGCGCAGTTCCCGATGATTAAAGGGCAGGGGCCGGTGATGTATGCGCTGGTGGCGCTGGCGATGCTGATCGTCTGGCTGTTCCCAAAACTGACCAAAGCCATTCCCGGTTCGCTGGCGGCGCTGATTGCCATCAGTGCGATTGCCATTGGTTTTGGCCTGGATACCAAGCGCGTTGGCGACCTGGCGAATATCTCCGGGTCACTGCCATCCTTCCATCTGCCGACCGCGCCATTAACGTGGGACACCCTGAAGATCGTGCTGCCGTATGCGGTGGTGATTGCGCTGGTGGGGCTGATTGAGTCGCTGCTGACGCTGGCGGTGCTGGATGAGATGGGCAGTAAAAAGGGCGCGGGCAACCAGGAGTGCGTGGCGCAGGGCATCGGCAACACCATCTGCGGCTTTTTCGGCAGCTTCGCCGGCTGTGCGATGATCGGTCAGTCAATTATCAACTTCACCTCCGGCGGGCGCGGGCGCATCTCCAACCTGGTCGGCGCGGTCCTGCTGATCCTGTTTGTCATTAGCCTGTCGGACTATATCGCGCTGCTGCCAGTGGCGGCACTGGCCGGAATTATGTTCGTGGTGTGTATTAACACCTTTGAATGGAGTTCCATTAAACGCCTGAAACGCATGCCGAAAGCCGATGCGGTGATCATGATCGCGGTGACGCTGGTGACCATTTTCACCGACCTGGCAATGGCAGTAATCTGCGGGGTGATTATCTCGGCGCTGGTCTTTGCCTGGCAGCATGCGCGCATCACCATTATCGCGCAGTCGGAAAAAGAGGGTGAGAAAACCTACCGTCTGGAAGGGCCGCTGTTCTTTGGTTCCACCGCCAGTTTCCAGGAACTGTTTAATCCGCAACAGGATGCCGACAGTGTGGTGATCGATTTCGCCCGCACCCGGGTGATGGATTCCAGCGGGGTGGAAGCGATCGACAAGCTGACCGCGCGCTACCTTGAAGCCGGCAAGAGCCTGCGTCTGCGCCATCTGAGCGAAGATTGCATCAGCCTGTTGCGCCAGGCCGGGCCATTCTGCAGCCATGAACTGGACGATCCGGATTATAAAGTCGCCAGTAATGATGCCTGAGTAATGAAATGATTGCCGGGCCAACCGGCAATCTAAATGATTCCAATACGGTAAAAAAATCCTGACCTTCAGGAAAGGTTGAGAAGCATAAAAATTGTTGCCAGGGGTGACTAAACAGTAAAGCTGCCGCTGGACCTGCCGATAACGTTAAAAATCGTCGTATTGATTCGCTGTTTTACAGAATAAGCATCTATGTTTTATCTGTACGACGATTTTTAGCATTGGCAGGACGCCTGAACATTGGCATGAAGGCATGATACATAATTACAACTGTGTTCCTATCCACACGCTGAACGGTGAACTGATCGCACTCGATCTGACGCCGGGCGAAATGGACATTGATTCGGGTACTCCGCTGGTCGATCAGCTCGATCCGGAAACCCTTTTGCTTAATCAATTGCTCACCATTGAGCATTACGCTGACTATTTCCAACAACACGGCTTGCTGTGCTGCCTGACAATCAACTTCCAACTGGCCAAAGTGGTTAGCCAGTCGGCGTTTATCCAGCAGATCCTCAGCCATTTGCCCTTTATCCGTCTGAAACTGTCAGAGGATTTCCCGAACCTGCACGATGGCCCGAACAATCCGCTGCTGCGCACGCTGATCGAACAGCTCAATATCCTGTGGCTGGATGATTTAGGGGCAGGGGACGCGAACCTGAATGCGCTGCAGTCGAAAATGTTCGAAGCGGTGAAGTTGGATCGGCAGTTCTTTCTCGATAACGTCACCAAACCCTGGTTCAGCATCCTGATCGCCAATATCCGCCAGTACACCAACCGGGTGATTGTCGAAGGGGTTCAGAGTGAAATTCAACTGGGGAAACTGGCCGAAAGCAAAATCTGGGGCGTTCAGGGCTACTTCTTACCGATGGTGGCGCTGAAAGAATTGGGCAAAGCCGACCAGTAATCTTTCGTTTAACCTGTATGTTCACCGAGCGGGTAACGATCTCAGCCTTTGACCTGTGTGTTCACCGAACGGGTAACTATCTCAATTGCTACAGGGTGGTGCCACAGGGCGCGTTAGCCGGGTGTATGCCGCAGGGATGCGGCATCCAAGCCCCCAGGGATGGGTTCACGGCGTCCCGGATAACGCGCCCTGTGGTAACGCCGAGCCACTGCACCGGTTTTGACCTTAAAATCACCGAGCCACCGACCCGGTTTTGACCTTCAACCGAAGAAATTACTCAGCCTTAAAACTGTGCAACCGGTTCATCGCCTTCAAGCGATCTTCCTTCAACCACACCTCAGTACAGCGCGCGGCTTCATCAATGGCATTATCAATCAACGACTGCTCGGCTGATTGCGGCTTGCCCAACACAAATCCCACCACCTTGTTGCGATCGCCCGGATGACCAATGCCAATCCGCAAACGGTGGAAATTTAGATTGTTGCCCAGCTTGCTGATGATATCTTTCAAGCCATTGTGACCGCCGTGACCGCCACCCTGCTTGAACTTCGCCACGCCCGGCGGCAAATCCAACTCATCATGCGCTACCAGAATCTCTTCCGGCGTGATCCGGTAAAAGGTCGCCATCGCGGCCACCGCTTTACCGCTTAAATTCATAAAGGTCGTCGGAACCAGTAAACGGACATCTTCGCCGCCAATATTCAAACGCGCGGTGTAACCGTAAAACTTACTCTCTTCTTTTAACGCTTGATTGTGACGCTGTGCCAATAAATCAACGTACCAGGCACCGGCATTATGGCGGGTGGCGGCGTACTCTGCGCCGGGATTGGCAAGGCCCACAATCAGTTTAATGCTGCTCACTTGTCTGTTTTCCTGAAGAGTGCGGTGAAGAAGGGGGCTAGTGTACTTTGCCCGGCTGAAAACGCAAAATCCCCCACCAAAATGTGACACACTTCGCAATAGTTCATTGGCGTGATAATGCATTTTCTATAAGAAATCAGTCGCTTGTGCGTAAAGAATTGTCAAACTTTTAGCAACAAATGTGATCTGTCCCGCACCAACTTAAACATCTATTGCATAAACTTATGACATCCGGGCACAGGACAACGCCCTTATCTGGAAACTGGAGGGGAATGATGAAACGTAAACATGCCAATTTGACCGGTAATTCATTAATGGTGTTTGGGCTGGTGGTGATGGTCGCTGGTGTCGGTTACTCCGTGCTTAATCAGCTGCCGCAACTGCAATTGCCCCAGTTTATGGTTCACGGCGCAATCTTCAGCATCTTTATCGGCGCATTGCTCTGGCTGGTCGGCGCGCGCATCAGCGGACGTGAAAAAGTCGCGGACCGCTACTACTGGGTGCGTCACTACGATAAACGCTGCCGTCGCAGCACCGATGGCCATAGCCACCATTAATCCCGTTAAAAACGCCTCTGTTCAGAGGCGTTTTCATCCCTTATCCCGCCACGCCTGACAGCTCATTCACCTCGGTTGCCACAAAACGCATCACCCGATTTCGCCCCAATGCCTTCGCCTGATACAAGGCTTCATCAGCGGCGACCATTAACGTCGGTATCTGATGGTAAGCACCCTGCGCGGTGGCGACACCGATACTCACCGTGTAATTCACCCCTTCCGGATGGGAATGCTCCACCGTCTGACGGATCTTCTCCGCAATCCGCAAGGCATCGCGCTCGCTGGCCACCAGAATCGCCGCAAACTCTTCGCCGCCTAATCGCGCAAAATGACTCTGCGCCGGCAGTGATTGCTGCACCTGTCGGCAAAAATCAATCAGCACCAGATCGCCCTGATTGTGACCAAAGCGGTCGTTGATGCTCTTAAAATGATCCAAATCGAATAGCATAATTGTCAGCGGCTGCGCCGTTTTATCGCACCGGCGAGCCAACGCTTCACCCTGCTCAAACAACGCGCGACGGTTCCAGACGCCGGTCAGGGGATCGAGCAACGAGGCGTTCTTATACTTGATCTGCGTGCGCTCATTGACCATCGCCAACATGGTAAAGGTCAGCCCGATCACCATCATGATCGACTCCAGAATGACGTAAACCGAAAAGGTCGAACCGCCAATCGCGCCATGAAGCGGGCTGGGAATGCCGCCATCCACCACCGCGCGCGTCAGATGGAACACCAGATGGATCCATAACAGCAGCTGGGCCGGCCAGTAGGTCACCGGCAAGGTGGCCCGCGAACGGTGCAACTCAATAATCATCCAGGCGGTGTAAATCACACACAGCAGACAGACGGCCAGAATGCGCATCGGCATCGAGTGATAAAACGTCGACCACTGACACAAAACCACCCAGACCAGTGGCCCGGCCAGCCATAACCAGCCACTGCGCGCGCCGCGAAACGCCCGAAACGACATCACCAGCAGACTGTAGGCCAGCATCACCAGCAAATTGCCCACGCCAACCGGCAGAAACAGACTGCCGTTGCTGCGCAAACTGCTCAGGAACACCGCAATGATGGTGATCACCATCGCCAGGCACTGAAAGCCCAATACGCGATTATATTGTGAGCCTTTCCATGCAAACACCATGATGATGCTGAGAAAAAACAGCACATAGAGCTCGCAAACAAACAGGGTATAGACGTCCAGCGTCATCTTAGGATTATTCCTGGTGGAATCATTCAGGCAAAATATCATTAATAAATAGCGGCCAAAAGAGCTGGCTGGCGGGAATGATAAAAAAGAGTTGCGAGAGAGGACAATCAGGACTAAAGGGCGGTACAGAAGGGCTGAGAACAGAGGCAATCGCCGGGGAAGGCTGGAGGCGGACCCTTAGATTGTTACGGAAGTGATAAAACAGGTTAACGAATTTGGAATAATTGGCCGGGAAAAAAGAGGGACGGGCGAACCCGTCCCTTCGCTATCAATGCTCGAACATCGCAGAGATAGACTCTTCATTGCTGATGCGACGGATCGCTTCAGCGAGCATGCCAGACAGCGTCAACGTGCGCACGTTTGGCAGGGCTTTGATCTCTTCCGGCAGCGGAATGGTGTCGCAAACCACCACTTCATCAATCACGGAATTACGCAGATTTTCCACGGCATTGCCGGAGAAAATAGGGTGCGTGGCGTAAGCGAATACACGCTTGGCACCACGCTCCTTCAGCGCTTCAGCAGCCTTGCACAGCGTTCCACCGGTGTCGATCATGTCATCCACTAACACGCAGTCACGGCCAGCGACGTCACCGATGATGTGCATCACCTGTGAAACGTTAGCGCGTGGACGGCGTTTATCGATGATCGCCATATCAGTGTCGTTCAGCAGTTTAGCAATAGCACGGGCGCGAACCACACCGCCGATGTCCGGGGAAACCACAATCGGGTTCTCCAGGCCAATCTGCAGCATATCCTCAAGCAGGATCGGGCTACCAAATACGTTATCAACCGGGACGTCAAAGAAGCCCTGAATCTGTTCAGCATGCAGATCCACAGTCAGTACGCGATCGACACCTACGCTGGAAAGAAAGTCAGCAACCACTTTGGCCGTGATGGGTACACGAGCGGAACGTACGCGACGATCCTGACGGGCATAACCAAAATACGGGATTACGGCAGTAATACGGCCAGCGGATGCACGGCGCAGGGCATCTACCATCACAACCAGTTCCATCAGGTTGTCATTGGTAGGGGCACAGGTGGACTGGATGATGAAAATATCACCACCGCGTACATTTTCATTAATTTGTACGCTCACTTCACCATCACTGAAACGACCGACGGCGGCGTCGCCCAGGCTAGTGTAAAGGCGGTTGGCAATACGTTGTGCTAGTTCGGGTGTTGCGTTACCAGCAAAAAGCTTCATATCAGGCACGAGAAGAACCTCAGGCTTTGCGTCCAGAGAATGAACATCATCGTTAGCGGCACTGGGCGGAATACCGTAACGACGGTTTCATACGGGTATAGTCATCTACGTGCAGCATCAGGAACGTGGCGATGCTGTCACGGTCACTCTAATAACGTCGAAAGGTGGCGGTGCAGCGGCGAAACGTTAACGCCTCGCGCAACAAAGCTCTGCCACGCTTTCGGCGTTAGCTCAAACACCTGGCGGGCAGCGGACTCGGTGTCGAATTCAGCAAACACACAAGCTCCTGTCCCGGTCAGGCGCGACGGCGCGTATTCTAGCAGCCAGGAAACGAGCTGTTCAACCTCGCGAAAACGTTTTCTTACGACTGGTTCACAATCATTACGGAATTCAGCACTTAATAACTCACTGATTTCGCGGGCTGGCGTGGTGCGGATCAGCTCAGGATCGGTGAAAACAGCCGGTGTGGAAATGTTCACGCCAGGGTGGACAACAAGATACCATTTTTCTGCAGGCGACACCGGAGTCAATTTTTCGCCGACGCCTTCAGCAAAAGCAGCGAAGCCTTCCACGAACACCGGAACGTCCGCGCCCAGCGATAATCCCAAGTCGGCCAGCTCGCTCAGCGTGAAGCCGGTTTGCCACTGGTGATTCAGCGCGACCAGCACCGTGGCCGCATCAGACGAGCCGCCGCCCAGCCCGCCGCCCATCGGCAGGCGTTTCTCAATGGCGATGCTGGCACCGGCCTGCGCCGGTAGCGTTCCGCGCAATGTTGCCTGCTGCTGCAACAGCTTCGCCGCCCGCACCACCAGATTATCTTCCTCTTTTACCCCGACCACCGGCGTCAGCAGGCCGATCTGCCCGCTGGCGTTGGTTTCAATGGTCAGGGTGTCGCCATAATCGAGAAACTGAAACAGCGTCTGCAAATTATGGTAGCCGTCAGGACGACGGCCCGTGATGTAGAGAAATAAATTCAGCTTGGCGGGCGCCGGCCAGCTTTCACGGCTGCTCGCCGTCAGGGGAACGTTGCCTGCACTCATTCAACGATCCAGCTGTCCATTTTCAGTTTGATGCGCTGGTTGCCTTCTTTCAGCTCAAGATTGGACGGCAGCGTCGGGTTCTGCTTGCTGTCATAACCCTGATAGGTCACCTGCCAGTTCTGGCCGTCGCGGCTGTAATTCACCGACTTGAGGCGATACTGGTCGTCCAGCGTGTAATCGGACGAATCACCCGGCAGGCCCATCATCCACTGACGCAGGCTGTTTAACGGAATATCCATGCCGGTCAGCTGAGAAATCATCTTCTCGGCGTCATTGCTGGTATAGCGTTTGCCTTTGTTGTCGACTAGCTGCACCACGCTGCCCTGGGCATCCAGCTGCAACTCGGTGCTGCCCAACGGGTTGGTCAGGATCAAACGATAGCGATCGGGGGAGGTCTGCTGCCAGTTAAAACGGGCATAGACTTTCTGGCTATCAGAAAGATAGGCAAAAGCGCCGCGGGTCTGATATTGCGTGATTTTTTCAACGTCTTGCTGGTGCTGCTGCCATTGTGGCGAGGAAATACTCTTGCCAGGACCTTGCGGTTTATTGATGGTACAGGCGGTCAATAACAGGGCGGCAAGCGGGAGAAGCCGCATCAGGCGGCGATTCTGCGTAAACATTAAGGGGTCAACTCCTCAGACTCCGGAAGGGCTTTCATGCCCAAAGTAACCGTCCAAGCTAACCAGACCGGCGGACGGCGTCAATGCTCAATTTGTCTTATTTGATGCATAATAACTATATCTTGTTACAGCCTTCGGTGAACGATGGCTTTTCTTGATCTCGCGCATCTTGTAGAATGCGCCTCACAAAACCCTATCAACTGTGGGATAACCCCAACCTAATCACCATGACCTTGCTGGCTCTCGGAATTAATCACAAAACGGCCCCAATTGCTCTGCGTGAACGCGTGACGTTCTCCCCGGAGACGTTGGATCAAGCCCTTAGCAGTCTGTTGGCCCAGCCAATGGTGCAGGGCGGCGTGGTGCTGTCTACGTGTAACCGGACCGAGCTCTACTTAAGCGTTGAGCAACAGGAAAACCTGCAGGAACAGTTGGTTAAGTGGCTATGTGACTACCATCATTTGAGTGCCGAAGAGGTGGCGAAAAGCCTCTACTGGCACCATGATAACGACGCCGTCAGCCATCTGATGCGCGTGGCAAGTGGCTTAGATTCACTGGTGTTAGGGGAGCCGCAGATCCTGGGGCAGGTGAAGAAAGCCTTTGCCGATTCCCATCGCGGACAGCCGATTGTCAGCGAGCTGGAAAGGATGTTCCAGAAAACATTCTCGGTGGCCAAGCGCGTGCGCACCGAAACCGAGATTGGCGCCAGCGCCGTATCGGTCGCCTTTGCGGCCTGTACGCTGGCAAGACAAATCTTTGAATCCCTGGCCGACGTCACCGTGTTGTTGGTCGGTGCCGGGGAAACCATCGAACTGGCCGCGCGCCATCTGCGTGAGCACAACGTTAAAAATCTGATTATCGCCAACCGCACCCGTGAACGTGCCCAGTCTCTGGCCGATCAGGTGGGGGCGGAAGTGATCGGCCTGGCGGAAATCGACGCGCGCCTGGCCGAAGCCGACATCATTATCAGTTCCACCGCCAGCCCGTTGCCGATTATCGGTAAAGGCATGATGGAGCGGGCGTTGAAAAAACGCCGCAACCAACCCATGTTACTGGTGGACATAGCCGTACCGCGCGATGTGGAGCCGGAAGTCGGCAAGCTGCCGAACGCCTATCTCTATAGCGTTGACGACCTGCAGGCGATCATTGAAAGCAACATGGCGCAGCGTAAAGCCGCCGCCGTGCAGGCCGAAACCATTGTGGTGCAGGAAAGCAGTGAGTTTATGTCCTGGCTGCGGGCGCAGAACGCGGTGGAAACCATTCGCGACTACCGTTCGCAGGCCGACCAGGTGCGTGAAGAGCTGCAGGCCCGTGCGCTGACCGCGCTGCAACAGGGTGCCGATCCGCAGGAAGTGATGCGCGATCTGGCCCACAAGCTGACCAACCGTTTGATCCACGCTCCTACCAAATCTCTTCAGCAGGCTGCCCGTGATGGGGATGATGAACGCCTGCAGATTTTACGCGACAGCCTCGGGCTGGAATAGCGTTTTAGCCTCTATTGAATACAAGGTAAAACAACACCAATGAAGCCTTCTATTGTTGCCAAACTGGAAGCCTTGCAGGAACGCCATGAAGAAGTTGAGGCGATGCTGGGCGATGCGGGCGTGATTGCCGACCAGGACCGTTTTCGTGCTCTGTCACGCGAATATGCGCAGCTGACCGACGTGAGCCAGTGTTTCCGTCGCTGGCAGCAGAACCAGGACGATATCGCCGCAGCCGAAGAGATGCTGGACGATCCTGAAATGCGCGACATGGCGCAGGAAGAATTAAAAGACGCGCGTGCTACCAGCGAACAGCTGGAGCAGGAGCTGCAGGTTCTGCTGTTGCCGAAAGATCCGGATGACGAGCGTAACTGTTATCTGGAAGTGCGCGCCGGCACCGGCGGCGATGAAGCCGCGATTTTCGCCGGCGATCTGTTCCGTATGTACAGCCGTTATGCTGAAACCCGCCGCTGGAAAATTGAAATCATGAGCACCAACGACGGTGAGCATGGTGGCTATAAAGAAGTGATTGCCAAAGTGATCGGCGACGGTGCCTACGGGCGTCTGAAGTTTGAATCAGGCGGTCACCGCGTGCAGCGCGTACCGGAAACCGAATCGCAGGGCCGTATTCATACTTCTGCCTGCACCGTGGCGATTATGCCCGAGCTGCCGGAAGCGGAAATGCCGGAAATCAACGCCGGCGATCTGAAAATCGATACCTTCCGCTCCTCCGGTGCCGGTGGTCAGCACGTTAACACCACCGACTCGGCAATCCGTATTACCCACCTGCCAACCGGCATCGTGGTGGAGTGTCAGGACGAACGTTCACAGCATAAAAACAAAGCGAAAGCGTTGTCGGTGCTGGGCGCGCGTATCCGTGCGGCAGAAACCGCCAGGCTGCATCAGGAAGAAGCTTCTACCCGTCGCAACCTGCTGGGCACCGGCGATCGTTCCGACCGTAACCGCACCTATAACTACCCGCAGGGTCGTATTACCGACCACCGCATCAACCTGACGCTTTACCGTCTGGATGAAGCGATGCAGGGCAAGCTGGATATGCTGATTGAGCCTATCGTGCAGGAATATCAGGCGGATCAGCTGGCCGCACTGTCCGGTCAGGACTAATGACCGTACGCCAGTGGTTGCGGGCGGCGATTGCCCGCCTGGCGGGCAGCGAAAGCCCCAAGCGGGATGCCGAAATCCTGCTGGGCTTCGTCACTGGCAAATCCCGCAGCTGGATTATTGCCTTTGATGACAGCGAACTGAGCGCGGAACAGCTCAGCCAGCTGGACGATTTACTGGCGCGCCGTGCCAACGGCGAGCCGGTTGCCTATCTGACCGGCCAGCGCGAATTCTGGTCGCTGTCCCTGAGCGTTTCCCCCGACACCCTGATCCCCCGTCCTGATACCGAATTGCTGGTCGAGCAGGCGCTGGCCCATCTTCCCGAAACTGCGAGTACCGTTCTTGACCTCGGCACCGGCACCGGTGCGATTGCGTTAGCCATCGCCTCCGAGCGGCCAGATTGCCAGGTGACGGGTGTCGATCGCATTGCCGCCGCCGTTTCGCTGGCCGAAAGCAATGCGCAGCGGCTGGGCATCACCAACGCACGGTTCCGGCTCAGCAACTGGTTTAGCGCGGTCTCCGGCGAACAGTTCACGCTGATCGTCAGCAATCCGCCGTATATTGATGCTGAAGATCAACATCTGCAGCAGGGCGACGTGCGCTTTGAGCCCGACAGCGCCCTGATTGCCGCCGATAATGGGCTGGCGGACATTAAGCTGATTGCAGCAGAAGCGGGGCACTATTTGCTGCCCGGCGGCTGGTTATTGCTGGAGCATGGCTGGCAGCAGGCGGAGACAGTGCGGGCGATCCTGCAGCAGAATCATTTTGTCAGCGTCGCCACCGCAAAAGATTATGGTGGCAACGATCGTGTGACTTATGCCCAGAAACGCTAAATGAACGCAAGAGAATGACCGAATGGCGCGGTCCCCGGCTGACGGGGAGGCTATTTGGCGGTATCATCGTGGCAAAATGCCATTGTTGGGGAGTGTATGACGTCGATAGCAACTGAAGATCTCACAGTGTTACCACTGTGTGAGGCGGTAATAGCAGCCACCAAAGCTATCCGCCCCGATTTCCCTGCTGAAGACGTGAATAAGCAGTTAGCGGCACTGGTAGCAGAGGCCCGCGCAGCAATTCCACAGCAGTTAGAGCAGGACATGCAGCTTGAGAAGTTAATTGAGCTGTTCTGGAAACAGTGGGGATTTGGCGGCGCCAGCGGCGTATATCGCCTGTCCGACACTCTGTGGCTGGATAATGTTCTCAGAACCCGTCAGGGAACGGCTGTCTCGTTAGGCATCATTTTCCTGCATATTGCCGGTCAGCTGTCGTTACCGCTGATGCCGGTCATTTTCCCCACCCAGCTGATTTTACGTGCCGACTGGATCGACGAAGAGATGTGGTTAATTAACCCGTTCAACGGCGATACCCTCGATGAACATACGCTGGAAGCCTGGCTTAAGGGCAATATTGGCCCGGTCGCGGAGCTGTATGACGACGACCTTCAGGAAGCCGAACCGCAGCTGGTGCTGAATAAAATGCTCGATACGCTGAAATCCGCGCTGATGGAAGAGAAGCAGATGGAGCTGGCACTGCAGGTCAGCCAGGTGCTGGTGCAGATGGACCCGGAAGATCCCTACGAAATTCGCGACCGTGGGCTGATTTTCGCCCAGTTAGAGTGTGAACATGTGGCTTTGACGGATCTGACTTACTTTGTTGAACAGTGTCCAGAAGACCCGGTCAGCGAAATGATTAAGCTGCAGATCCATTCGATTGAACAAAAACAGATTACGCTGCATTAACAGAGAATAAGGCGAAGACATGAAACAGAAAGTGGTTAACATTGGCGATATCAAGGTAGCAAACGACCTGCCGTTCGTGCTGTTTGGTGGCATGAACGTGCTGGAATCTCGCGATCTGGCGATGCGCATCTGTGAGCATTACGTCACCGTGACCCAGAAGCTGGGTATCCCCTACGTGTTCAAGGCCTCGTTTGATAAGGCCAACCGCTCTTCCATTCACTCTTACCGTGGCCCAGGCCTGGAAGAGGGAATGCGCATTTTCCAGGACATCAAAGCGGCCTTCGGCGTGAAGGTAATCACCGATGTGCATGAAGCCAGCCAGGCGCAGACCGTGGCTGACGTGGTGGATGTAATCCAGCTGCCGGCCTTCCTCGCCCGTCAGACCGATTTGGTTGAAGCGATGGCGAAAACCGGCGCGGTGATCAACGTCAAAAAACCCCAGTTCGTCAGCCCAGGCCAGATGGGTAACATCGTCGATAAGTTTGCCGAAGGCGGCAACGACAAGGTGATCCTGTGCGATCGCGGTGCCAACTTTGGTTACGACAACCTGGTTGTGGATATGCTGGGCTTCAACGTGATGAAGCAGGTGTCTAATGGCAGCCCGGTGATCTTTGACGTGACCCACGCGCTGCAGTGCCGTGACCCGTTTGGCTCCGCATCCGGCGGCCGTCGTGGTCAGGTCACCGAACTGGCACGCGCCGGGATGGCCGTTGGCCTGGCCGGCCTGTTTATCGAAGCGCACCCGGATCCGGCTAATGCGAAATGCGACGGTCCTTCGGCGCTGCCGCTGGATAAGCTGGAGCCGTTCCTGGCGCAGATCAAAGCGATTGATGATCTGGTAAAAAGCTTTGCGGAGCTGGATACCAGCAACTGAGTAAGCGGTTAAGGACAATCAGGACAAGGAGTGAATGATGAAAAGAACCCTCGCCGTGTTAACGGCCGCCATGGTGCTGGGCGGATGCAGTAGCGCTGCTCAGCACGACGCGCAGGCGTCACTAGCGAACCGTAACTTTGTGCTGACCACCGTGGATGGCCAGTCCATCAGCGCGCCTCAGGGCATGAAGCCGGGGATCAACTTCAGTGATGAAATGCGCGTCACCGGCGTGATGTGTAATCGCTTCTTTGGTCAGGGCACGCTAAAAGGCAACGTGCTGAGCGTGCCGCAAATGGCGTCTACCCGCATGATGTGTAGCGATCCGAAGCTGAACCAGTGGGAAATGGCCATTGGTAAAATGCTGACCGCGGGCGCCACCGTTAAGCTCGAGCAGAACACGCTGACGCTGACCGGCGCGGGCCACTCGCTGGTGTATCGCGCGCAGTAACTCTTCTTCAGTCAGTCAGTCAAATAAAAACGGGGCGAATAATTTCGCCCCGTTTTTTTATGCTTTGCGTTTAGCGTTACAGCATGATGGTCATCAGATAGCCGACAAACAACGCCAGATGCGCCGCGCCGTTCAGCACGTTGGTTCTGCCGGTGGAGAAGGAGATTTGGCATAACAGCAGCGCCGCAATCATCATCACCATCTGTGGCGGCTCCAGGCCGAAGATCAGCTGCTGGCCGGTGAGGGTAGCAATAATCGTCACCGCAGGCACCGTCAGCGAGATGGTCGCCAGTACCGAACCGAAGAACAGGTTCATGGCACGCTGCACCTGATTCGCCAGCACCGCTTTAATCGCGCCCAGACCTTCCGGTGAGAGGATCAGCAAGGCCACCAGGAAGCCGGTGAACTGCTCTGGCGCATTCAGCGTGGTCAGCAAGGACTCCAGCGGCGTGGCGTTCATCTTGGTGACCGCAATCACCGCAATCAGATGCACAATCAGCCAGCCCGAGTGCCAGATGTTGGAGTGCGCGGAGGGCTTGCCGTGGTGCGGGTCATCGCCCTCATCTTCATGTTCGTAAACAAACAGGCTCTGGTGCGTTTTGGTCTGGATCAGCAGGAACACGCCATACATCGCGGCAGAAATTGCCGAAATCAGCAGCGCCTGGCCGACGGAAAAGTTGCCGCCGGGCAGGGCATTGGGAAACACCAGCACCAGAATACCCAGCGGGAAAATGGCGATCAGGTACTGCTTAACCCCGGCGAGGTTAACGTACTGGGTGGCAAACTTGCGTCCGCCCAACAGCAACGCCGCGCCGACCAGACCGCAGGTCACAATCATGATGATTGAATAGAGGGTGTCGCGCATCAATGCCGGTGCGGCATCGCCGGTCGCCATCAGCGCCGAGATCAGGCTGACTTCCAGGATCACCACCGACAGGCTGAGGATCAGCGAGCCGTAGGGTTCTCCCAGACGGTGTGCCAGCACATCCGCATGGCGAACCACGCTAAAGGCGCTGCTAAGGATAGCGAACAGGGCAATAAGGTTGATGGTGATAACGATGGGAAACGAGCTTGAGGCACCCCAAAACCACAAAATACCCAGCGCGGCGAGGGGAAGAATTAAGGATGTTTCTTTATGGCGTGTTTTGACGCCTTCATGGGCACTCATAGGCTGATTTATCCTTGTTTATCTGTCCTGTTAGCCTGAATTCAGGGAACACCTGCAGGCATAAATAATAGCATCGAACGGCAGTGGTTATATTACAAGCAACGGAATTGTAACGGGTTATCAACTTTAAACCTGTACTATTTACCATAATTTACAGGTTTTTAATGTTTTTAGCTCAAATGACCAATAACTATGACTTTAGTTACCTATCATACTGTATTGGCATAGCTTATTTTGTCTTTATTCATCATTAACCCCACCTTTATTTGGCTTTATGCGGATTTTTGCTGAGTAAACAGGGCGTAAAGCAGATTTTTTGCTTAAGAGCGGTGAAAGGCGTGACTTTAGAGGCGGCCAGCAATGCGCTGTTCCAGGCAGCAGCAAAAGAGGCGGATAAAGCCCTCTGTTCGCCACATTGCTGCTGAAGTTTATTCTTATAATGCCGATGATGAAGTTAAGTGAAATTTTTTCTTTTGTGACGCGGTTCAAACTTGATTGCGCGTGATGAATGACATAGGGTCATTGATAGCGTTGAAACCATGAGTTTCATAATAATTCAATTTCAGGGACGGTAAAACGCAGTGGCAGGGAGTGAGCAGTGGCGGGCGGAGGGGTTATGTTAACAAGAGATTTCCTGTTAAAAGCGGATTGTAAGACAGCTTTTGGTGCTATTGAGGAATCGTTGTTATGGACCTGTGAGCAACGGGCAGCCTCATTAGCCGCTACGCTGGCCTGTCGTCCCAATCATAGCCCGGTGTGGATTTTTGGATACGGCTCGCTGATGTGGAACCCGATCTTCGAATCGGATGAAATTGCCGAAGGCACGCTGGAAGGCTGGCATCGGGCATTCTGCCTGCGCTTAACCGCCGGGCGCGGCACGGCGACCCAGCCGGGACGCATGCTGGCGTTGAAAGAGGGCGGTGAAACCACCGGGCTGGCCTATCGTTTGCCCGAAGAGAAGCTGCATGAAGAGCTGGAGCTGCTGTGGAAGCGCGAAATGGTCACCGGCTGCTATCTGCCGACCTGGTGCGATTTGAAGCTGGCAGACGGCCGCACGGTGACCGCAATGGCGTTCGTGATGGACCCACGCCATGCGCTGTATGAAGCCGATTCCTGCCCGAAAACCATTGCGCCGCTGATTGCACAAGCCAGCGGTCCATTGGGCACCAACGCGCAGTATCTTTACTCCCTTGAACAGGAGTTAAAGAAGCGGGGCTTGTATGACGACTGTCTGACTGACCTGGTTCAGCGCGTGCGCGAGCTGCAGGAGTGCCACAACAATATGGTGGGGTGATCCCCACCGTTTACACGCCCGGGTTAATTAGCCAGGTACCCGCTTTATTGATATCCAACTGCTGGCTGTGTACCGCCGTGCCGGAATGGACTTCGATTTTATAGCTTCCCGCCGCCAGATTTAGCGAGGCATAGCCGTTGTTATTGGGCTTAACGTCCATCGGCGTGCCGTTCAGCAACACGGTTTCGCCGGCGGTCAGCTTCAGATAGACCGTTGCCAGCATCGGGCCGGTGTTCTGCGCTGCTACCGGTGGCGCAGCACTGGCGACCGGTGCCGTGGCATCTGCCGTCGCCGCCGCGGCCGGATGCTCGACGGTTTTATCGCCTCCCCGGTTCAGCATCACCACCAGACCCACCACCGCAACCAGTGCCACCGCGCTCAACACCGCCAGCGGTTTGGACAGCTTACGGCTGCTGCGCGGGCTGACAATCTCTGCGGAGCCCGCCGTCGGGTTAACGGCAATCATCACCGGCTCAGGAAGCGGCTCCGGCTCGACTGACTGCTCGGGAGCCGGTTCGGAGATTTGCGTCACCGCCGTCACCAGCTGCTCAACCGTGCTGACCGGCAGCTCGATCAGCGCCGCCAGCGCGTCGATAGACTGAGGACGATCCTGCGGTTTCATCGCCAGCGACTGGTCGATGGCGTTTAACAGGGATAGCGAGAAGCCTTCCGGTCGCAGCTGGGTCAACGGCTGATAGCGATCTTCGATACAGCGCACCACGCTGACCGGCGGAGGATTGCCGGTCACCAGCGTATGCAGCACCGCACCCAGCGCGTAAATATCGGTCCACGGACCCTGTTCGCTGTCGCTCTCTTCGCTGTACTGCTCGATCGGCGCATAGCCAGGCTTGAGCATAATTTCGGTTTCATCGGAGAGATTGCCGATTTCTTTGCGCGCCGAGCCGAAGTCGAGCAGCACCGGCAGCTGGTTATCCTGAATCTGGATATTGTCGAGGGAGATATCCCGATGCAGATAGCCACCGCGATGAATGGTATCAATGGCGCCGAATAACGGCGGCAGCAGCTGGCGGATCCAGCCATCGGTCACGCTTTCCGGGCTGCCTTGCTGCCACTCTTTCAGCGTCATTCCGCTGTAGTAGAGCGTGCCCATATAGGCGGTGCCGTTCTCTTCCCAGAAGCGCAGCACGTGCAGCAAGCCAGGATGATTAAAGCGGGCGAGCAGGCGGGCTTCCTGAATAAAGCTGTTCAAGCCGGCGTTAAATAACTTCTGATAGCGTTCACCGCGCAGCACGATGGTCAGATCGTCCCCGCGCGAGGCCAGCGAAATCGGCAGATACTCTTTGATCGCAATGGTGCGCTCAAGCAGATGATCCCAGGCACGATAAACGATCCCGAAGCCGCCACCGCCAATCACTTCCTTGATCTCAAACTCATTAAAACGGTGCCCGGCCGGAAGCGCATTGGGGACTGTTTTGGTTTTCTCGTTCGCCGACATAGTATCCATCCGGAGTTAGTTAACGGTGCGCCAGGCGCCAATAGCCGGATCGGCCAGGTCTGCATGCAGGTCATCAACCAGCAGCACGGTAATCTTCGCTTGCGGATCCATCACTTTCGCCCAGGCCTTGCGCAGTGCATCAACCCGGGTTTTCAGCTGTTCGGGATCGGTCGCCTGGGTTTTGTCCATTTTAACCAGCATCACGCCATCAAACGACCAGACGTGCTGCGTGGCGTTAAATGGCAGCAGCAACCAACTGTCAGGCGCGTCGGCTTTGGCGGCCACCAGGCGCTGATTGTTGGCTGCGACAATATCCAGCGCCCCGGAGGCAGGGTGAATATTTTTCAGCGGGTAGCCTTCGTAGAACTGCACCGGCACCGGCTCGGATTTCCCGTTGCTGGAAAGGGTCAGTTCGCTTGGGCCTTCCAGCCAGCCTTCGGTTGAACAGGTCAGCCGCTTGCTGTCGGGGATAAACAGCGACTGGCCTTTGTCGTCCCACCAGGTGCGGAAATGACAGCCGGCAGGCAGATCGAAATGCTGCAACGGTGCGCTGTTGGCCGGCTGTGACAGATCCAGCGGTGAGGCATTGCTGGCGGTCGCGGCGGCGGTGGCATCGGCGATGACGATCGGGCGCCAGCTCTGCTCTTTCGAGGCGGTACCGGTGGCCAGAACCGATCCGGCATCGTTGGTCATCTGCCACGGCAGCTCGACCAGCTTGCCACACTGATTTTGCAACAGGTTGCCCACGCGCGGCAGGAAGGTGGTCAGCACGCTGGACTCTTTGCTTTTGCCGGAGACGATACGCAAATGAATGTTATCCTGGCACCAGTCCTGCGGCGCGTTACTCTCCACGTTATCAATAAACACTTCCAGCGCCAGGCTGGGAGAGTAAACCACGCGGTAATCATCAGCCTGTGCGGCAGTTGCTATCAACAGTGTGGCAGTAGCTGGCAACCAGAATTTCATAGCGATCCTTGGTGTTAATCACGCGGCGGTAAAAAACGAGCCGAATCCGCCATCGATTGTAATAGGGTGGTTTCCTGTGGCGAGCCTACCCAAACGGCCACAGCACTCAAATTGTCTTTTTTTTCACTGCGATTAATGGCTTTTTGCATCAGTGCCAGCCACTCTTCCGGCGAGTTGACCATCCGCAGCGCCTGCTCCATTTCCTGCGGCGACAGGCTGCACCAGAAGCCGTCGGTACAGACCAGAAAGGCATCGCCATCTTCCAGCTGGATCACATCGCTGTAGCTGACCGGAAGCGTGCCATCCGCGCCGAGCGCATTATAAAGTAAATTACTGTTAATACCGGAATTATCAACACCGGCCTCTTTCATTTGCTGGGCCAGACTGTGGTCACGGGTCACCGTATTGATGAAGCCACGACGGAAGTGATAAACACGGCTGTCACCAGCGTGGGCCCACCATGCGCGTTGTTGCACGCGGTCAATAAACAGCGCGGCAAGGGTGGTGCTCATGCGCTTAAAATTCAGATTATTCCTCTGCGCCTGGCGGATCGCCTGGTCGGCTTTGGTGACCCATTTTTCGGTATCAGCCGGATTTATCGGCCGGTCATCGGCAAATTCGGTCAGTAACGAATCACGGGCCAGCCGGGCGGCGATCTCACCACCCTCGGTGCCCGCCACACCATCGCAGACTAAAAAACAGGCAGAATGCGCGCCGGTGTACTCACCCGTTTCATCCTGATTGCTCTCTCTTGCGCCAATTTCTGAGGTCGAGGCAGTGTTAATCTTCATTCATCTTCCGGTCGGATTTGTGAGTCTTTGTACTGATTCACTTCCATGTCATAGGCCTGCAGGAATGCATCGCCAAACAGGGTATGGAAATCGTCTTCAATTTCGCCTGAGGTGTTCTGATAATGACGTTGATAGGCTTGCCACATCGCGGCTTTTTTGCTGCCCGGCAGACCAAATTTTGGCAAGACGCCATCACGTTTCGCGTTATCTTCCAGCCGCTGAGGATTAAATGACTGCAGCATGGCGGCGATAATCGCGCGGATACCGGCAATCATCCCCAGCTGATGCGCCTGCAGATCGACCAGCGCATCGCGCACCGCCTGCTCTGGCGGCATAAAGCCCGGCATCTGGCTCTGATAAATCTGCATCAGCACGGTTTTACCCGACGGCAGGATCTTGAACGGGTTATTGGCTTCATTGAGGATCATGGTCATTTCGGCCTTCACGCCGCGCTTGAGGATCGAGCGCGAAGAGAGCAGGGCAACCGTTCCCTGCGAAAACAGGCTCAGCATTCTGCCGGTCATCCGCAGCTGATCTTCGGTCAGCGCCGGTTTACCCGCACCGTGCTCCAGACCCATGCCTTCCATCAGCGCCGCCAGCAGCCGTTCGGCGTTGCTGTCGCTGGCCGGGCGTTCGCTGTAAGGCGCGTCATGACCAATCGGTTCGATTCCCAGCCTGGCATCATTCTGGCGGGCGGTGCGCGCCGCGAGCTGCTCCGGCGTCTGCGCATCGCTGGAGTGGATAACGATCGGCTCTTCTTCATGCAGGATCCCCAACGGATCGGCCGGCAGCGAGTGATCCTCGCCAAACAGGGCCAGCGGGTCGACATCGCTGAACGGCGTTTCGCTGGCCCGTGCCGGATCGCTGACCTGGATCTGATAGTCGCCAATGCTCAGCAAATCGCCATGTTGCAGCGCAATCTGGCTGCCGCGTGCCAGCGGCGCCTGGTTATGCAACACCGCAATCACACTGCCGTGACTGGTCAGCCGGCAGTCGCCGCTGCTGGCCACGTGCACCACCGCCTGCAGGCGAGAAATAGCACGTTCGTCATCGGGAAGGACCAGATCGTTATCCACGCTGCGGCCAATGGTGCCGCCGGGGGCGACAAAGTCACAGGCGGTGACGGGCGCCTCGGTTCTGCTCTCAACAATGGTAAATCGCATGCGCTTTTCCTGAAGCCAGGGCCAGAGGCCAAATAACTCTATTCAAACATCGGAGGATAGAGTCCATGTCGACCCGGTTGCGCCACGGCGGCCGGATCGAATAATTGTGAAAAAAGCTGTGCGGTGAGGTTGCCGCTGTGTTTATGGCTGACCAGAGGATAGCCGTCGCTCTGATTGGTCCACCAGTAGCTGGTGTACTGGCCGGGATTAAAACGCTGGGAGACTTCATGCCAGGCCAGCGTACAGGGAAGATCCTGGTAGCCAATCACGTCCATAATGTCCGATCTGCCGGTGTCAGGAAGCGACAGGGGCGGCAGGGAAAGTAATGCCTGGCTGAGTGCGTCAGGGGTGACGTTCGTTGACACCGCACGGTGCAAAGTCAGGCCGAGGTGGCTAAACCAGTCGCCCGACACCGCCAGCTGCGCCGGATGCCAGAGGCTGACCGGCACGCTTTGTACCGCCAGCAGCGGCCACGCGCGACCCACTCTGTCACGTGAGGCCAGCAGGCAGCCAATCTGCACCCGCTGCACGCCCAGCGTGGCGGGCAGGGCGAAATTCCATACCGGCGCCCGGCTGAACAGCTCGGCGTTGCGCTCACTGTGGTGATGCCAGTGCGATAAACCGAGCTGGAACCAGTTTGACCAGCTGTTGACCATCGCCTCAGGCAACCTGCGCTGAAGAAAATCACCGGTGGAAGGCAGCTTGCCGTACCATCCCAACTCTGTATTTTCTGCCATAGTGCTGACCTTATTCAGTGAACGTTCGCTGCCACACGTTCAGCCGCAGGAATAATTACCGTGCCTGTTTCGGGCTGTCGTCCTGCATTTTCCAAATCCAGCGCTAACTTTCTCATCATCAGCGTATTGTCCCGGATAAAGGGAGAACTCTGGATCTGCCGGTCCAGCAGCTGGCTCAGGTGCCAGTCCAGCTGCTGAAGCTGGCGGGTCGTGACGTTCGCCGGCAGGGTGCGCTGAAGATTCTGCATCACCCAGCCGCGTAAGAATTCGCCGTCATAGCTGCGTGGCTGATACAGCATCTGATACGCGCGCAACGCATTCCGGCTGAATTCACTGTCATCGCCTTTATCCTGCCGCAGGGTCTGGGTGATGTTTTGCGCCACGCGCGGCAGCAGCAGAGATTTCAACGCGTTCTGATAAAAGCCCCAGGCCGCATCGCTCACCTGGCCACCGCGATATAATCCACCGCGCATGCTGAGCGGGGGCGCTTCAACCGAGAAACTCTCACTTTGCGGCAACGCCACCAGGCTGTTTAAGAAGGGTAGCAGATCCAGGATATCCCCGGAGTTATTGGCTGCCAGCCGTTTCGCCTGCTGGTCGACCGCGATCATCCGGCTTTCCACCTGGTGCAGATACTGCTGATTTTTATAATAGCTGGTGGTCCAGAGCATGGTGGCAATCATCAGCGCCAGTGCCAGCGAGGCATAGCCGGCCCAGTGCAGCAGCCGGTTGCGGTGCTCCCAGGAGCGATCGCTGCCTGCCAGCCCGCTTTCGGCAAAAATCATGTCATCCATCAGCGAGCGGATAAAATAACTCTGGCCTTTGTTAGCGGGGATTGGCGCATGGCGGTTAACCGAATCCCAGCTGGCGATGGAGTGGCCTGACGCCTGCGGCAGCTGCAGCTTTCTGTTCAACTCACCCATAATGCGGTCAAACGGCAGCCCTTCCTGGGTGCCACTGGTAAAGAACACGCCGCGCACGGACCACGGCATCTCGCCATTTTCCGGTGAGAAGACAATATCGAGGTATTCCGCCAGCAGTGGCCGTAAAGAAGCAAACTCCTGCGGGAACAGGAAGCACTCGGCCCGCAGCGTCAGGTCACTTTCCCGCGCCATATTGCCGGCCAGATCGTCCTGCAGCTGTTGGGTCAGCAGGCGGAACTGGCGGTCGAACAGCTGGTTGATGGCCGATTCGCTCTGGCGGTTATTTTCCCACGGGAAGCTGAAGCCCCAGATGCGATCGCGCTGCGCTTTATCCAGCGACGCGAAATAGCTCATAAAGCCTTTCAGCAGATCCGTTTTAGTCACCATCACATACACCGGGAAGTGGATACCGGTTTGCTGGTGCAGTTCGGACATACGCTGGCGCAGCGCCGTCGCCTGATTAAAGCGCGCTTCCGCCGAGTCGCTAAGCAGGTCGGCGACGCTGACGGTCATGATCACCCCGTTGATCGGCTGACGCGTGCGGTAGCGTTTCAGCAGGGTGATAAAGGTCTGCCACTCGCTGGCATCCTTCGCGCGCTGGCTTTCCTGCAGGGTATAACGCCCGGCGGTATCCAGCAGCACCGCGTCTTCGGTAAACCACCAGTCGCAATGACGGGTGCCGCCAACGCCGCGCAGCGCGGTTTTACCAAAGCTGTCGCTGAGCGGGAATTCAAGACCCGAATTCACCAGCGCCGTGGTTTTACCCGCGCCAGGCGCGCCGACAATCATGTACCAGGGCAGCTGGTACAAATACTGGGAATTAACGCGCTGCAGCCAGCCGCGCGGCTTTTTCTTGCGATCCCGCCCGCTAAACTGGGTTTTCTTCAGCCGCATGGCCGCTTCACTGAAGCGGGTGCTGAGCAACTCTTCGGTCATCGCCCGGTCGGCATAATCGACGTTGTCATTGTGCTGCAGGTTATTCAGCAAGCGCGAGTTAAACCAGGCGCGATACAGCTGGGGGATCAGCTGGAAGATAATCCACAGGAAGAAGCACAGGCAAATGGCCAGCTGGCGATTAATGACCGGCTCCAGCCAGTGGTGGCTGCCGATTAACAGCTGAGGGCCAAGCATCCAGATCACCGCCGACAGCGCGCTGATGCCGAAAAAGCCCCACAGCAGGCGGCTAAAAATCAGGGAATAAAGGCGAGAAGACATCAGGATTTCCCCGCGGGTTTGCTGCTGCTTTGAACTTCAGGCGCCGGGAAAAGCAGGATTTCCACCCGGCGGTTTTGCGCCCGGTTTTCCTGGCTGTCGTTCGGCAGCAGTGGGTTGCTGTCACCGCGGCCTTCACCGCGGATCATATGGCCAGGTTGGATCATCAGCTGCTGCAATAGCGAGGTCAGCGTATGGGCCTGGGCCAGCGAATATTCATAATTAGACGGGAAGCGGGCGGTGCGCTGCGGTTGGTTATCGGTATAGACGCTGACCTGCAGCGTGCCTTTGATGTTGTCCATGGCGGCGGCGACGCGCACCATGATCGCCCGGCCCGCAGGGGTTAAATCACTGCCGCCGCGGTTAAACAGCTTGTCGGCCGCAATAATCACCTTGCTGCCATTGGCGCCGTCGGCAACATCCAGCGTGCGGTCAACAATCAGATCGTCCAGCCGCGTGCGCAAATCCAGCATCGCCTGCGTCGAGTTTGAGCGTCTGACCGGTTCGGCCTTGGGCAGCGGCGTTTGCCAGATGGCACGCAGCAGCGGCTCCGCCGAATTCCCCAGACGCCAGTTAAGGCCGGAATAAATCAGGCAGGCCACAAAGGCGGTCAGCATCACGCATGCCCACAACGGCACCGGCGGTCGCCAGAAGGTGTTCTGGCTGGCGGGCGATAACGGCTGGGGTTCGACCAGCGGTTGCTGCTGCACGCGGGTATCGCTTATCAACTGGGCCAGGCGGGTGCGCAACGCATCACGCTGCAGCTTACCCTGGTCGATGCCACGGTAACGGCCTTCATAGCCCAGCAGCAGACAGTAGTGGATCACCTCAAGCAGCGGCAGATGCAATTTGGGATTTTGCGAGACGCGGGAAAGCAGCTGGAAGACTTTTTCGCCACCCCAACTTTCATTATGGAAGGTGACCAGCAGACCGTTGCCCGACCAGACGCCGCGCGTGCCCCACGGGGTTTGCGCCGCGGCTTCGTCCAGCACGCTGCACAGGCAGTAGCGGGCACCAATGATCATGTCAAAAGGCAGGCCGGCTTGTTTACATCGGGTTTCAAACAGGCGGATCTCATCGACCAGTTGCTGACGCAGGCCGGCAGGGTCGTCATGCGTGGCTGCCAGGCGGATCTGCACAATTGCATTCAGCAACGGTGCCGCTGCGGCCAGCAACGGGTTTTCTGGGCTGACGTAAGGAAGCGCGTCAGCGGGGTATTCCGGGGTCATCAGGCTTTTACTGTCTCGGCTGTGTGGCGCCAGCAAGGCGGGCGCTTTGGGTCGTCGGATCGAAGAGTGATTTCTGGCCGTCCGTGGCGCAGAACGCGATTATTCCAGGATCCAGGTGGCCGTCGCGTTGTTGCGGCAGGCTTTACTTTGGCCACCCACATCGACGCACACTTTTTTGGCGTTTTTACGTGGGCGGGGACGATCGCTTTTGATCGTGGCGTCATACAGGTCGGTTTTCACGCCGGCTTTGAACGGCACGTAACCAATCAGCTGTTCCTGATCGGGATCGGCGATAGCCAGCCAGTGATTTTCCACTTCACCCAGTACGGTGAAAGGTTTGCCATTTTCAAGATAGCGGACGTTCTTGCCGCTGAAATCCGGGCTGGTCATCACCGACGCATTATACAGCGCGCGGTAGGTCTCATTGACGGGGGTAAACGACGTCGGTGCCTGCACCGCGTGACGGTGGGTGAACTTCACGCCATCCACTTCGCTGGTTACGATGGTGTCATCCGTTATCGGCGGAGGAGGAGCCTTGCATCCGGACAGGGACAGCACTGCCAACAGGGTAAACGCGATGCTTATTTTCACATTGGTCCTCATGCATTTCATCAGTGAGTCTTATAGTCCACAGGCAAAACCCCACAATCATTGTCATCGTCCGCTCAGGTAAACTGTCGGTAACAAGAAAAAAAGAGTCAGGTTTACAGAAAGATAAATTCGTTGTCAGTTTACCTGACGCTTTTGAGAATGGGAACAATTGCAGGCCGCCACTTTACATGTTATCAGCGGTCTGAGAGGTGACAATCTTTGCCTGAAAGGTGACAAGAAGTCAATTTGATTAGGATCGATAAACTGTCGCCAGACCGCATGAATAGCGGCGCTCAGAGCGGGCATCATCTGTTAACGGCTTCAAGGCTTAACGTATCAATGTGGCTAATGTTTTGCCCAGGCTGATTTTTTTATGCCAACACGCTTTTTTCAGTTAAAAGCCAGCGAGTTTCAGCAGGCGGCTCTGAAGGTGCTTAATCCAATCAGAAGCCGGTTGGCGGCAAGCGGACAGTGCTAAAAAAAGCCGCGCAATCGGGCTGGTCAGGAAATGCACAGCGGGAGTGCGATTTGTGCATCATGGCAGGGCAAAATCGCCGGCGTGATTCGGCAACTGGCGCCAGTTGACCTGACGCTTTCTGGCCTTTATCAGAGGAATCAGAGGGTTGACGATCTGGCACAGGCTTTGCAAAAACAGGGATACACAACAATGCATTTGTTTGACCGTTGACGGTTGCGCGAGTGCTTTGGATAAAGGCGTCCAACTTCGTGCTCACGGCACAGGCAGGACGCCTTTTTTTATCCTGCCGGTTTTACGCCAGTGAGGCTATCCCCGGGCAATCAATACCCTGACGCCCAGCGCTTCAAACGCCTCTGTCGACTCGGCGCTGATGCCGCTGTCGGTGATCAGGTACTGAATATTGCTCCAGTCACAGGGCAGGGCAAACATCGACACCTTGTCGATCTTGCTGGAGTCGGCCACCACATACACCGTGCTGGCCGAGCGGATCATCGCGCTTTTGACTTTGATATCGGTTTCGCTCGGGAAGCTCAGCCCCAGCTTGGGTGAAATGCAGGCGGTCGCCAGAAACAGCTTCTCGGCCAGTACGTTCTCAAAGAAGCTGGCCGCTTTCTCGCCGGAAGTGGAAAGAGTCGGGAACTTAAAGGTGCCGCCGGTCAGCAGAATATTGACGCCGGGCTCACCGCCCAGCATCAGCGCGATATTGACTGCGGTGGTGACCACCGACAGCTTGTTGATGTGCCCCAGATGATGGGCGATAGCGGTGGTGGTGGTACCGGAGTCGAAAATCACCGTATCGCCATTTTCGATATACTCCGCCGCCAGCCGGCCAATGGCATCCTTCTCATCAAGATGGGTTTGCCTCTCCAGCATCAGCGCGCCGGTATTCTGCTTACCGGTCATCAGCGTGGCACCGCCATGATAACGCTGGACATGTCCCTCTTTCTGCAACACGCGGAGATCGGTACGGATGGTGGCTTCCGTCAGGCCAAAGGCCTCCGTCAGCATCTTCACCGTCACCGTGCCGTCTTCCCGGATCATCTCAAGGATTTTTTCCCGCCGTTGCTGCATGTCGGCTAATTGTTCGCTTTTGCTTTTCAACCGAAACTCTCCCTTCACCTGCTGAACGGGCGAAAACCCGCGCCAAACGGCCATTAGCGCAAATATTACCTCTGCATTCGATTGAATGCGAGTCTGGTATTTTTCCCTTTTCGTTTTCGTTCGAAAGTCTATGCACGGCAACAGCCTTGATTTTAAACATATTTTTAGCATTTTTGTCCTTACTCTTATTCTGAATAATGGGGATTAAACTGGTAGATCAAGGACTTAATCTTTCGACCGGCTTTTGTTTGAAATTTGATCCACCCCACAATATGCTTAGAAACGATAGCGTATATTTTTATTCGAAAACGAATGAGCCGCAGGACTGCCACTTCGCTATCCGGTCAGCGGCGTTACAGACGAAGAGGTAATGATGGACTTTCAGGCAATCAAACAGACAGCGCGTCAGGCCCGACGTTATGTCCTGCAAATGAATCATCGGGCGGGAAAAGGGCATACCGGCGCCGACCTCTCAGAGGTAGACATCATCTGTACGCTGTTTATGGGGGTGATGGATCGCGGTGCTGAGCGTCCCGATCAGGATCGTTTTATTTTATCGAAAGGCCACGGCGCAGGCGGGCTGTATTGCAGCGCGGCGGCGATGGGGCTGATTGACCCGGCGATCCTCGACCAGTTTATGGGCGACGACACGCTGCTGGCAGGCCATCCGGTCAGGCAAAAGCTGCCGGATCTGGTCGAGATTAACTCCGGCGGCCTCGGGCACGGCTTGCCGATCGGCGTCGGCCTGGCGCTGGGCAACAAGCTGTCCGGCATGGGCCATCGTCGGGCGTTTGTGCTGCTGGGCGACGGTGAACTGGCGGAAGGCTCGAACTGGGAAGCGGCGATGTCCGCCAGCAAATTCAAGCTCGATAACCTGGTGGCCATTGTGGACCGCAACCGCCTGCAGCTGGCGGGCAAAACCGAAGACATCATGCCGCTGGAACCGCTGGCAGATAAATGGCTGGCGTTCGGTTTCGAGGTGCTGGAGTGCGACGGTCACGATCCTGAAGCCATTGCCAATGCGGTGAATCAGCCGTCGACCGGCAAACCCCGGGTGATCCTCGCCAATACCGAGAAAGGCCACGGCATCTCCTTTATGGCGAACGTCCCGGCCTGGCACCACTCGGTCCCTAATGATGAGCAGCTGGCCCTTGGGCTGGCAGAGCTGGAGGAAGACTAATGCAAGACTTACGCGACGCGATCATCGCCACGCTGGTGGATGAACAACAGAACGGGGCGAACCTCAGCGTGATGGTTGCTGACTCCACCTCAACCTCCAAAATTGCGCCATTTGAAAAGGCCTTTCCCGATCGGGTGATTAACGTCGGCATCGCCGAGCAGAACATGGTCGGCATGGCGGCGGGAATGGCCCTGAGCGGCCGCACGGTGTTTACCGCCAACGCCGCACCGTTCCTTTTTGCCCGCTCTAATGAGCAGGTCAAAAACGATATTTGCTACACCGAAACCAACGTCAAAATGCTTGGCCTGAACGCCGGCTTCGCCTACGGGCCGCTGGGTGCCACTCACCACTGTACCAATGACATTGCCATTGCCCGCACCTTCGGCAACCTGCAGGTGTTTGCCCCGGCCGATGCCGTGCAGGCCAGCGCCATTGCACGTTACGCCATTCAGCACACCGGTCCGGTCTATATCCGTATGGACAGTGACAAAGTGCCGGTGCTGCATGGCGACGATTACCAGTTCGTTCCCGGCAAGCCGGAAGTGCTGCAGGAAGGCAAAGAGACGGTGGTGTTCTGTATGGGCACGCTGGCCCATGAAGCGCTGGCGGCAAAAGACGACAGCATCACCATCGTTTCCCTGCCTTCGCTGTGGCCGCTGGATGAAGCTGCGGTGGTGAAACTGATCAGCGCGCACCAGCAGGTGATCACCATGGAAGAGCATTCGCTGAGCGGCGGTCTGGGCAGCATTATCGGTGAAATTCTGCATAAGCATGCGCTGCGCCAGCGGTTTACCCCGTTGGGGATCCCGGCTTACGAATTTACCCACAGCAGCAGTCGCGCTGCACTGCGCAGCCAGTTCCGCATTGATGCGGAAGGTTTGCGCACCACCTTACAACACGTTGTCGCCGCCGCCTGAGGACCCACTGATGAGCAATGAATATGATGTCAATCTGCGCTATGGCGTGGATACCAACATGGATCTGACCGGCAAGGTCGCGGTGGTCACCGGCGGGCTGGGCGGCATCGCCATGGCCAGCAATAAAATGCTGCTGGAAAAAGGCGCCAGCCTGGCGCTGCTTTACCCGGCATTTGAACAGAGCAAAGTGAGCGACGTGGCCAGCCAGTTTGACGCCAGCCGCGTGCAGTTTGTGCAGTGCGATGTGACTGACCCGGCCTCAGTGGAACAGGCCATCTCAGACGTGGATGCGCATTACGGCCATATCGACATTCTGGTCAACTGCGCCGGTTATGTGATGCTGCAGCCGGTGCTGGAAACCGCGTTTGACGAGTGGCAAAAGCAGGTCGCCGTTAACCTGACCGGGCCGTTCCTCTGCTCGCAGGCGGTGGCAAAACGCATGGTGAAAGCCGGCAAGGGCGGAAAAATTATTAATATCGCCTCGCAGGCCGCCTCCATCGCCATCGATAACCATGTGGCTTACACCTCAGCCAAAGCCGGATTACTGGGCATGACCAAGGTGATGGCAAAGGAGTTTGCGCCACACAAAATTAACGTGAATACCCTCTCTCCGACCGTGGTGCTGACACCAATGGGCGAAAAAGCCTGGCGGGGAGAAAAAGGTGAGGCAATGAAGCAATTAATCCCGATGGGACGCTTCGCCTACACCGACGAGATTGCCGCCGCCGTGCTGTTCTTTGCCAGCAACGGTAGCGACATGATTACCGGCGCCGATCTGATGATCGATGGCGGCTTTACCATTTGGTAGTACTTCGCCCAGACCAGAGAAGCGAGTCCGAACGCAATACCCTACACGCTGACCCTACAATAATGAGAGAACATCACTATGAACATGCGTTTAACTGTATTAGCCGTTGCCACCGCCTGCACTTTTTCCCATGCGGCGCTGGCAGCCGATAAAGGCACCATTATGATAATGGTGAACTCGCTGGATAACCCTTATTACGCCTCAGAAGCGAAAGGGGCCAATATGAAGGCGCAGGAGTTAGGCTATAAAACGTCGGTCCTGTCTCACGGCGAAGATGTGAAGAAACAAAGCGAGCTGATCGATGCCGCGATCGGTAAAAAAGTGCAGGGCATTATCCTCGATAACGCCGACTCCACCGCCAGCGTCGCCGCCATTCAGAAAGCCAAGGATGCCGGCATTCCGGTGGTGCTGATTAACCGCGAAATTCCGGTCGACAACGTCGCGCTGGAGCAGATTACCCACAACAACTTCCAGGCCGGCTCTGACGTCGCCAACGTCTTCGTCGAGAAAATGGGTGAAAAGGGCAGCTATGCCGAACTGACCTGTAACCTCGCCGACAATAACTGCGTGACCCGCTCCAAATCCTTCCACCAGGTTCTCGACCAGTACACCGACATGAAAAGCGTCGCCCGCCAGGATGCGAAAGGCACCCTGATCGACGGCAAGCGCATCATGGACAGTATTCTGCAGGCGCATCCGGACGTGAAAGGGGTGATCTGTGGTAATGGCCCGGTGGCGTTGGGGGCGATTGCCGCGCTGAAAGCCGCAGGCCGTAACGATGTGATCGTGGTCGGTATTGATGGCAGCAATGATGAACGTGACGCGGTGAAAGCCGGCACGCTGAAAGCCACCGTGATGCTGCAGGCTCAGGCCATCGCTGCGCAGGGTGTGACCGATCTCGATAACTTTATCCAGAAAGGCACCAAGCCTGAGAAACAGCGTGTGATGTTCCGCGGCATTCTGATCAACCCGGACAATGCCTCGAAGGTTCAGGACTTCAATTACAAATCCTGAGTCGTGGTTGTGGTGATACTGCTGCGCCCCTTACGGGGCGCAAAGGAGAGAATTTATGTCCAGGCGAGTCTGGCTGGCAGTCGCGGCGTTAACCCTTGGCGGTTGCCGCATTGTGTCGCAACAGGAATTAGCCGACCTGAAAAACCCACCCAATCCGGCCATGGCGAACGTCACCAATACCTATCAGCAGAAGATCGTGCCGCAGGTGCTAAACGATGCCAAACCGCTGGGCGAGGTAATGAAAGATCTGGCCGCGGCGAAGGACATCGACAGCGCCTGTAAGCAGTTTGGCTACCGTAGCCAGGAAGAGAATCCGTGCGTCTTCACCGTGAAGATTAACGGCACGGTGTCGGCGGTGAATACCACCTCACGCAGCGGCAAGATGACGATAAAAGACGTCAGCGGCCAGGACGTGGTGGTGCAGATTGGCCCGATAATTCGTGGCACCGCCCTGCGCGATGTCTACAAAGGTTCCAGCTATCAGGACTTCAACGATCAGGTGCTGTTTGGGGATTACGGCCGGGCGATCAACACCCTGGCCTCGAATGAAGTGAAAAAACTTCAGCCGAAAGTGGGCGATCGGGTGGAAGTCGATGGCGTGTTCAGCAGCTGGGACGTGCCGCAATCCGCACCGGATATCACTCCGGCCCGCGTTGTCCGTCAACAGGAGTAAATCATGGCGCGCACTGAAGCGGATGTCCTGACGCCGGCCAGCCAGCAGTCGGACGTGATTATCGAAACCCGCAATGTTTCCCGCATTTATCCGGGCGTCACCGCGCTGGATTCGGTGGACTATCGCGTGTATCGCAACAAGGTCAACGTGCTGATTGGCGAAAACGGCGCGGGCAAATCCACCATGATGAAAATGCTGGCGGGCGTGGAAGTGCCGTCCTCCGGGCAGATCCTGCTGGATGGCGAGCCGGTGACCTTACACACCACGCAGCAGGCCGAGAAACACGGTATCAGCATCATTTTTCAGGAGCTGAACCTGTTCCCGAATATGAACGTGATGGACAACATTTTTATCGGCAACGAATTCTTCCAGCGCGGGGTGATCAACGAGAAATACCAGTACCAGCTGGCGAAGGCGCTGCTGGAAAGGCTGGAGCTGGATGTCGATCCCTATGCGCCGTTGAACGAACTGGGCATTGGTCATCAGCAGCTGGTCGAGATCGCCCGGGCGCTGTCGAAAGACACCCGCGTGCTGATCATGGACGAGCCGACCTCCGCCCTCAGCCAGTCGGAAGTGAAGGTGCTGTTTAACGTCATTGAGGCGCTGAAGCGCCGTGGCGTCACCATCATCTATATCTCGCACCGGCTGGAAGAGCTGATGGAAATTGGCGATCACATCACCATTTTCCGCGACGGCCGTTTTATCAGCGAGCGTGAAGTCCGCGATGCCAGCGTGCCGTGGATCATCGAGCAGATGGTCGGCGACAAGAAAAAGCACTTTGATTATCAGGCCGCCGAGCAGGGCGACGCGGTACTCAACGTCAATGGCTTAACCGCGCTGGCGCAGAACGGCGGCTACAAGCTTAACGACGTCAGCTTCTCGCTGCGCAAAGGCGAAGTGGTCGGCATTTATGGCCTGTTGGGGGCCGGACGTACCGAGCTGTTCAAAGGTCTGATTGGCCTGATGTCCTGCCAGAGCGGCAGCGTCACGCTGAACGGCGAATGCCTCGACAAGCGCAATTTCCAGTACCGCCTGAAGAAGGGCATTGCGCTGGTGCCGGAAGATCGTAAAGGCGAAGGTGTGATCGAGCTGATGTCGATCAAAACCAATATGACCCTGAGCGATCTGAGCCTGAAAGGCTTTCGCCGCGCGCTGAACCTGCTGCATCCGCAGAAAGAAGCGCAGCGGGTCAACGAGATGATTGAACGGCTGGCGATCAAGGTCAGCGATGTCGAACTGCCGATCACCTCGCTTAGCGGCGGCAATCAGCAAAAGGTGGTGCTAGGCAAAGCGTTGATGACCGGCCCGGAAGTGGTACTGCTGGACGAGCCGACGCGCGGCATTGATGTCGGCGCCAAAACTGACGTTTATCACCTGATTGGGTCAATGGCCCGGCAGGGACTGGCAGTGATGTTTTCCTCCTCAGAGCTGGATGAGGTCATGGCGTTGGCCGACCGGATCCTGGTGATGGCCGATGGAAAAATCACCGCCGATTTACCCCGGGCTGAAGCCACCCGCGAGCGGCTTATCACGGCGTCCACTCCACATGATTAGCGTGCCCCCCGGGCGTTGAGGAACAAGACCATGAACCAGAAATATTTGCTCTATATGTATCTGCTGAAGGCCCGTACGTTTATCGCGTTGCTGATCGTCATTGGCTTTTTCAGCGTGATGGTGCCGAACTTTTTGACTCCGTCTAACCTGCTGATCATGACCCAGCACGTGGCGATCACCGGCCTGCTGGCGATCGGCATGACGCTGGTGATCCTCACCGGCGGTATCGACCTGTCGGTCGGCGCGGTGGCCGGGATTTGCGGCATGGTGGCCGGTGCGCTGCTGACCAACGGCCTGCCGCTGTGGGGCGGACAAACGCTGTTCCTGAACGTGCCGGAAGTGATCCTGGTGGTCACCCTGTTCGGCATCGTGGTTGGGCTGATCAATGGCGCGGTGATCACCCGGCTCGGTGTGGCACCGTTTATCTGTACGCTGGGCATGATGTATGTCGCGCGCGGTGCCGCGCTGTTATGGAACGATGGCAGCACCTACGCCAACCTGGTGGGCTTGCCGCAGCTGGGCAATACCGGCTTTGCCATTCTTGGCTCGGGCAGCATTTTGGGCGTCTATATCCCGATCTGGATGATGGTTGGCCTGCTGCTGGTCGGCCTGTATATCACCCGTAAAACGCCGTTGGGTCGCTATATCTACGCCAGCGGCGGTAACGAGTCGGCGGCCCGGCTGGCCGGTGTGCCGATCATCAAAGTGAAAGTGTTTGTTTACGCCTTCTCGGGGATGTGTGCGGCGCTGGTGGGGCTGATTGTCGCCTCGCAGCTGCAAACGGCGCACCCGATGACCGGTAACATGTTTGAGATGGACGCTATCGGGGCCACGGTACTGGGTGGAACCGCACTGGCGGGCGGTCGCGGTCGCGTGTCGGGCTCAATTATCGGCGCGTTCGTGATCGTCTTCCTCGCCGATGGCATGGTGATGATGGGCGTCAGCGACTTCTGGCAGATGGTGATCAAAGGCCTGGTGATTGTCACCGCGGTGGTTATCGACCAGTTCCAGCAACGGCTGCAAAGCAAAGTGGTGCTGATGCGTCGTCACGAAAAAAAGCAGGCGGCCGCGCCGCTCTCTGAGGTCAGTCATGGCTAGAGAGCTGATCATTGCGCTGGATGAAGGCACCAGCAATGTTAAAGCGGTCGCCATTGATGCCCGTGGACAGGTAGTGACCAAAGCCTCGCGCCCGCTGACGGTGGACACGCCACGGTCAGGTTGGGTGGAGCAGGACGGCATGATGCTGCTGAACGCCTCGCTGACCGTGGTCAGCGAGGTTATCCACAGCGTTGGCGAAAATCGTGTCGCGGCACTGGCAATCAGTAACCAACGTGAAACGGCGATGGGCTGGGAGCGGGCGACCGGGAAACCGATCGCGCCGGCAATAACCTGGCAGTGTTCCCGCTCTTCACCATTTTGCGAGCAGCTCAGAGGCGATCATCAGGACGCGTTGATCCGCTCGGTGACCGGCCTGCCGATTGCGCCGCTGTTTTCCGCCTCAAAAATGCGCTGGCTGCTGGATAACACCGCAGATGGCGCGGAAAGGGCGGCTAACGGTGAGCTCTGCCTCGGCACTATCGATGCCTGGCTGCTGTGGCATTTTACCGGTGGCAAGCAGTTCCGCTGCGATACCTCCAACGCGGCACGCACCCAGCTACTGAATCTGCAAACCGGCGAGTGGGATGAGGCGATGCTGGCGCTGTTTGGCCTGCCGCGCGTGGCCTTACCCGAAATTCATCCGTCCAGCGGACTGTTTGGCACCACCCGTGGCCTGCGCGGAATTCCCGATGGTCTGCCGATTATGGCGATGGTCGGCGATTCCCATGCCGCGCTCTATGGGCACGGGCTGGGGCAGGCGGGCGGCGTAAAAGCGACCTACGGCACCGGTTCTTCGGTGATGGCGCCGCTGCTGACGCCGGACACCAGTATTACTCAGCTGGCGACCACCGTCGCCTGGCACGATGGCGAACGTCTGGTGTACGGGCTGGAAGGCAATATTCCGCACACCGGCGACGGCGTGGCCTGGATGGCACAGGCCACCGGGCTGACCGACGGCAAAGGACAGGTCCTCAGCCGGGCGCTGCATGAACTGCCTGCCAGCATCGACTCAACGCTGGGCGCTTATTTCGTGCCGGCGCTGACCGGCACCGGCGCGCCCTGGTGGGACGATCAGGCGCGCGGGGTGATTTGCGGCCTCAGTCGTGGCGTGAAGCCAGCCCATCTGATCCGCGCTTCGCTGGAAGCCATTGCGTACCAGATTGCCGACGTGATCTCCGCCATGCGTCAGCATCCCGGCTTCCATCTTGAGACGCTGATGGTCGACGGCGGCCCGACGCAAAACCCGTGGCTGATGCAGTTTCAGGCCGATCTGCTGGGTTGCCCGGTGGCGCGCAGCAGTACGCCAGAACTGTCGGCGCTGGGCGCGGGACTACTGGCAAGGCGCGCACTGGAACAGCTTAACGACAGCCAGCTGATCGCGCTGTTACCTGAACACGATTGCTGGCTGCCTGACGCCGCCCGCCATCAGCAACTTAACACCAGTTGGCAAGGCTGGCGTGAGGCGGTACAGCGCACGCTCTGGCAGCCTGCTGGCCAAACCCATCAAGGAGAACAGCATGAAGCGTAATTTTGCGGGCAAAACCGTGGTGATCACCGGCGCCTGTCGGGGAATTGGGGCGGGCATCGCCGAGCGTTTCGCCAGCGACGGCGCCCGTCTGGTGATGGTTTCAAACGCTGAGCGGGTGTTCGAAACCGCCGAAAAGATTAAGGCGGCGCACGGCAGTGAGATCCTCGCGTTGCAGGTGGACGTCACCGATGAACAGCAGGTGCAGCATCTGTATCAGGAAGCGGCATCCCGCTTTGGCACCATCGACGTCTCGATTCAGAACGCGGGGGTGATCACCATCGATACCTTCGACAAAATGCCGAAGTCTGACTTTGATAAGATTCTGGCGGTGAACACTACCGGCGTCTGGCTGTGCTGCCGTGAAGCGGCAAAATATATGGTCAAACAGCAGTCGGGCAGCCTGATCAACACCTCGTCAGGCCAGGGACGTCAGGGGTTTATCTACACGCCGCACTATGCCGCCAGTAAAATGGGCGTGATTGGCATTACCCAGAGCCTGTCGCAGGAGCTGGCACCGTGGAACATCACCGTCAATGCCTTCTGTCCGGGCATTATCGAAAGCGAGATGTGGGATTATAACGATCGGGTGTGGGGCGAAATTCTCAGCACCGAACAGAAAACCTACGGCAAGGGCGAGCTGATGGCGGAGTGGGTGCAAAATATTCCGTTGAAGCGGGCAGGGCAGCCGCAGGATGTCGCCGGGCTGGTGGCCTTTTTAGCGTCCGATGATGCGCGATACATCACCGGACAGACCATCAACGTCGACGGCGGATTAATCATGTCCTGAGGACATCGGTTACTCGTTGCCAAACCGCCCAATCAATCCGGCCGCACCTAAGGTGTGGCCTTTTAATTTGCTGAGCAATTCCTCACGGGTTAAGCCCTGTCCCAGCGCGTTGGCGGGTAAATCCGTGGCGATCAGCGTGAAGTTATAGTGGTGCTGTCCGCTGCCTGCCGGCGGGCAAGGGCCGTAATAGCGCAGGGTGCCTGGGCTGTTTTTGCCGCCGGTATAGCCTTTGCCGTCAGTCAACTCTCCTCTGGCAAAGCTGGTGCGCTGGAAGGGAATGTTGTAGGCCACCATATGATTGACGCCCAGTCCTTTTGCGCCGACCGGATCCACCAGCGTCAGGGCAAAGCTTTTGGTGCCCGGCGGCGGATTGTTCCAGCTCAGGGCCGGCGAGATGCCTTCGCCGGTGCAGCTGGCATTCCCTTTGGCATTGCCGGCAAAGGTTTTGGCCATCACATCATTGTCATTAAAGTCGGGCGAATTGAGGGTGAAAACGGGCGCGGCGCTGGCCGCAGTCGCACAAGCCAGCAAAGAGAAACAGAGCAAAATTCTTTTCATCAGTCACATCCTGTTGGTAAATGCCTGGTCAAAGCCTGGACGATCCTCCTTATGTTCGCCAGTTAACTGGATGATTTGGATAGAATCCGATCAACCAGGAGCCATCTGACTCGCGCTCCTCCGCGTATTACGTTACCCTTTGATTAGATTTGTGATCTGTCTTACGTTTTTCACGTTTAAAAACTGCATTGCCGCAGGCAATCATTGAGGTTATGACAAAATTTCACCCGATCCGCTCACTTTGCGCTGTGCTGGTGCTGGTTCTGGCCGGCGGTGCTGACCATGATGCGCAGGCGCTGACCACGGATACCCGTGTCGCCGATGCGCCGTTTGACGATCCCGCCCGTTTTAGCCAGTCGCTGCCGGACTTAGGCAGCACCGCATCTGATGACAGCGCGTTAGAGAAACGCGTCGCCCAGGCGATGAAAACCATTGGCGAAGCCAGTATGAGCAGTGATGACGATCAGTCACTGGGCAGCGAGGCGGGCCAGTGGGCATTCAATCACTTCCGGGACGAGGCCGCCAAACGGGCCGAGACCGAAGGGCAGCAGCTGCTCTCACCTTACGGTCGCGCCAGTATGTCGCTGATGGTGGATATGAAGGGCGACTTTTCCGGCACTTCTGCGCAATTAGTGACGCCCTGGGCGGACAACTATCGCTATCTCACCTTCAGCCAGCTCGGCGTCGAACAGACCGATTACGGTCTGGTGGGCAATGCCGGCGTGGGGCAGCGTTGGGTGGCCGGTCACTGGCGGGTCGGATACAACGCCTTTGTCGATCAGATGTTTGAATCCAATCAGCAGCGCGGATCGCTGGGCGCGGAAGCCTGGGGCGACTATCTGCGCTTCTCCGCCAACTATTATCAGCCGCTGTCCGGCTGGCGTGATCAAAACAGCCTGACCGAGATGCGTATGGCGCGCGGTTATGACATCACGTCGCAGGGCTATCTGCCGTTTTACCGCCAGCTGGGCGTCTCGTTAAGCTATGAGCAATATCTTGGTGACAACGTGGATTTGTTTAACAGCGGCACCCAGGGCAGCAATCCGTCGGCGATTGAGCTGGGCGTCAGCTATACCCCGGTGCCGCTGTTTACCGTCACCGCCAGCCATAAAACCGCAGATACCGGCGAAACCCAGGATCAGTTCGGTCTGAAGATGAATTATCAGATTGGCGTCGCGCTTAGCAAGCAGCTGTCGGCGGATAACGTGGCGGCAGCCCGTTCGCTGAGCGGCAGCCGCTATGACACGGTGAACCGGAATAACTCACCGGTGATGGAGTTCCGTCAAAGTAAGACGCTGTCGGTGTTCCTCGCCACGCCGCCGTGGCAGGTTCAGCCGGGCGAAACGCTGCCGCTGAAGCTGCAAATTCGTCATGCCAATGCGATCAAGGCCATCAGCTGGCAGGGTGATACCCAGGCGCTGAGCCTGACGCCGCCCGCCAGCAATACCGATCCGCAGGGCTGGAGCATCATTATTCCGGCCTGGGACAGTTCAGAAGGGGCGAGCAATGAGTATCGTCTTTCGGTCACGCTGGAGGACAGCAAGCAGCAGCGCGTCACCTCTAACTGGATCACCCTGAAGCTGGTTGCACCGGTCACTCTGCAGGGGGATCAGCAAAACCCGTATGATTTGATGGCACCCTGAGCCGCAGACGTCAAAAAGGGCCTTTCCTTGTCAGACACAGGTGAAAGGCCCGGGGGTAATGCAGCGAGGGTTAGAACTGGTAAATCAGGCCGATGCCGGTGATATCATCCGTTGGCAGACCCAGCGGGTTGTCCTCTTTCAACAGGTTGATGCGGTGCTCGATGTACGCCACCATATTCACATTCATAAAGTACTTCGCGCCGATATTGGCGTACTTATAAATATCCGCATCGCCCACCCCTTCAATATCCTTCGCGCGCGAGGCGACATACGCCAGCGACGGCTGTAAGCCATTAAGGAACAGATACTGAGCCACGGCTTCAAAGTTTTGCGCCTTGTTGGCAAAGCCGCCGTCGATTGGTGTCGCATTGCGCGTCTGGCCATACATGGCCGCCAGATAGAACTGGTTCATGTCATATTTAATGGCGGTTGACCAGAGTTCGGCACGCTTGCCTTCGCCGCGTAGTGCCAGGTTCTGCGCATCGGTTCGATCGATGCTGGCCCAGGCGGCAACCATGCTGATACCGGCATCACTGTTATAGCCCACCGACGTGGCGTAACCGTCACCGTTAGAGCGGACAACGCTGCGGCTGCCCTCACGTACATTTTTGCCCTGATACTGGGCAGCCCACTGCAGACCCTCAACCATACCGAACAGGTTTGACGTGCGCCAGGTTGCGACACCGCCCGAGCGGCTGGTAAGGAACACGTCACTGTAGGCGGCGTCACCGCCAAACTTAGGCAGCACATCGGTGTATGACAGCGCGTCATAAATCAGGCCGTAGTTGCGGCCATAGTCGAGGCTACCGTAGTCACCGAACTTCAGACCCGCAAAGCCCAGGCGGGCGCGGTTGCCGTTTTGCACGCCTTCGCCTTCGGGGTTATCAAGCCGGAACTGGTATTCAAACATGCCGTAGACGGTCAGGCTGTCGCTGATTTGCGTTTCGCCCTTGAAGCCTAAGCGGGCGTAGCTGTCATCACCGTGTTTGCTGTCGTTAGAGGAAAAAATGCGCGAGACATCGACCTTTCCGTTGAGGTCAATTTTATTGCCGTCTTTGTTGAAGATCTCAGCTGCATGAATACAGCCGATTCCCATGAAGGTAGAAATAACCAATGCTAATAATTTGACTTTCATTATGCGAACACCCTGTTCATTTTAAGACGCCCACTTGCGTCGCGTTAGAAAATGCCATGAAGGGGCTGAATAAATGAACATAATATACGTAACAAAATGTAAATATTTAATTTAGATCACTTATTTCGCGGGTGGGTAATTGAGGTGTTATGCGCTTTTTATTTAACGATAACGTTATTATTATGTTTACTAATTTAACAATGCGTTGATTTTATTGTGTTTTATTTGGCTTCGCTCGCGAGCGATCTTTAATGGCATCCACAGGGAATAAGTTCAATTTGTTGATGGGGTGTTTACCGCTTAATATTTTTATTATTAATGTTAACCGTTACGTGAATCGCTTATCGGTTCCATTTAATTAGCGCTGTAACGCAGGGTGTTTATTTAATCAGGTCTGATAAGCGTGTATTTTTGTCGAAAGTATCCTGAAAAATATTCCGACCGTGGGTCGGGGCAATTCCGCCCGCCGATCGACTACAACGCCCTCTATTACGTCAATTTAGGGTGTCAGCGGGTAAGTTTTGCTGTGTTAAGCAGGGAAGGGAAGGCGCTCAGGGGGTCGTCAGTACGCGCTCCTGTCACGATTAAATGAGATCAATATCACAAAAAACCGCTGTGCAGCGCCGTCGGAATTTGCCAGAATCCAGAAAAATCCTGCAGATCCTCAATTATGATAATTCGTCCACATCGCCACTGGTTTGTTCGTTTATTCTCCTGGCACGGTTCTGTGCTGTCCGGCATCATGTTTCGGCTTGGGTTGAATTTGCTGATGTCTATCGTGGCGATTTATTGCCTCGATTGGTACGAGACGCTGGGCGTCAAGCTGACGCTCGCGCCGTTCAGTTTGCTCGGCGTGTCGATCGCCATCTTCCTCGGCTTCCGTAACAGCGTCTGCTATGCACGCTTCACCGAAGCCCGCCAGCTGTGGGGCAATCTGCTGATCGCCAGTCGAACCATTATGCGTCAGGTACTGGCGATTTCGCCGACCGATGCGCCGCGCATCAGTGCCCTGTTGATGGCCTTCTGTTACAGCCTGAAGCATCAGTTACGTCAGACCGATCCCAAAGAGGATCTTCATCGTTATTTAGGTGACGAGGCCGAGGAAATTTTGCGCCGCCGGGCGCAGACCAATGCCATCGAAATGAAGATTTCTCAGTGGCTGGCGGAGCAGCGCCGTACTGGCGAGGTATCCGATATCGTGTATGCGCAGCTGGACAGCAGCATTCATCAGCTGTCGCAGGTATTGGGAGGATGTGAGCGTTTAGCCAGCATGCCGCTGCCTTTTGCCTATGGTCTGCTGTTGCACCGCACGGTGTATCTGTTCTGTACCTTACTGCCGTTTGCGCTGGTGCCGGATCTGCATTACATGACGCCGCTGGTCTCGGTGTTTATCGCCTACAGTTTCCTGTCGCTGGATACGCTGGCCGAAGAGCTGGAGATGCCGTTTGGCTATGCCAACAACCACCTGCCGATGGATGCCATGTGCACCAATATTGAGATCAATCTTCTCGAGATGAATAACCAGCGCGATCTGCCTGACACACCAAAACCGGACAGGTACTACCGCCTGACCTGATGCACACGCGGGATTGCTGAGCATAAAAAAAGGGCCGTAAAGGCCCTTTAACACGTCACCTTCTTCAGACACAGGCAGAGGGTGATGAGGTCAGGATCGGTCAGAACTGGTAAGTCAGACCGACGGCGGTAATGTCGTCATCCGCCAGGCCCAGCCCATTATCGCTGTCCAGCAGGTTGATACGGTATTCGGCATACGCCAGCATGTTTTTGTTGAAGTAGTAGTTGGCACCCACGCTGACATATTTATAGATGTCTGCGCTGCCAATGGTTTCGATGTCTTTACCCCGTGAAGAGACATACGCCAGGGAAGGGCGGAAACCGTTGAGGAATTGATACTGCGCAACCGCTTCAAAGTTCTGCGCTTTGTTGGCAAATCCGCCGCTGATTGGCGTGGCGTTATGCGTTTCGCCATACATTGCAGCAAGGTAGATCTGGTTGGCATCATACTTGACGGCCGTTGACCAGATTTCAGCGCGGTCGCCTTCACCGCGGGTAGCCAGATTCTGGGCGTTAGTGCGGTCAATGCTGCCGTAGGCGCCAACCATGCTTAAGCCAAAGTCAAAATCATAGGCAATGGACGCCGCATAGCCATCCCCATTTGCCCGGCGGACCGCGTTAGCGCCGCTACGCTCATTCTTGCCCTGATACTGGGCGGCCACGCTCAGGCCATCAACCAGACCAAAGAAGTTGCTGTTACGCCAGGTGGCGACGCCGGTGGAACGGCCGGCCAGGAAGGCATCGGTATAGGCGGAATCACCGCCAAATTTTGGCAGCATATCGGTGTAAGCCAGCGCATCGTAAATCACACCGTAGTTGCGGCCGTAATCGAACGAGCCGGCGTCACCGAACTTCAAGCCGGCATAACCCAGTCGGGTTTTATTGCCGGTCTGCGCGTCATCACCTTCTGAGTTATTCAACTGGTACTGATATTCCCAACGGCCATAGCCACTGAGCTGGTCGGTGATCTGCGTCAGGCCTTTAAAGCCCATACGGGCATAGCTGTTATCGCTGTTGTTAGCATCATCAGAAGAGAACAGGTGGCTGACGTTAATTTTGCCGGTCAGATCAACTTTGTTACCGTCTTTATTGTAGATTTCGGCGGCGTTAACGCTACCAATCCCGAGGATGGCAGGAATGACCCATGCCAGAAAGTTGCGCTTCATCATTAAGTAACCCTGTGAATTAATTATTGTAATGACGTCGAATGCGTCGGAAAAGAAAATGACACAGGACAGCGTGACATAAAAACTAAATATATGTAACATTATGTAAATAAGGGTGGGTTATCAGAATTTCCAATAGTAATTAGCTTTTTTTCTTCTTTTTAATGCCACTTTCTTATCATGGATAGAGGTTGCTTTTGTCGTTGTATTTCGGTGTATATTGTTGTTTTAGAGTATAAAGTGTCCTTATTTTACCTTTCTATAACATTATTTCTCTAATTTAATAACTAGTGCTGCCGTGTGTTTTTTGTGTTTATTTTGTTCAATAACAAAAATAAAAATGGGCTTGGAATAAAAGCGTATTTGCGATTTTAGTTAATTTGGTGTTGCGGGATGTTTCTGTTGTTTTTTTAATCCTTTCAAGCTGGGAATTGATAATTACCAGGGTTATTATTGTCGCGGAGAGTAGTTAACTTTCCGCTTTTTTAATTAGCGTGATAATTAATTTCCCAGCATGCTCAACTGGCTGTTAACGCATTTAATGGCAGAACTGCGAGCCGTAGGATTAAGCAGACGAATTTTATCGCGTTAAACCGACAAGCGCGCGCGGAGGGCTGCCGCCGTAAGAGGTGGGGACAGACAGCAATTTTTAACCGTGTTGCCTCACATTAATATGAAATCTGTTGCAACAGTTGCGCCCGGCATTGCCTCAAAGGGGTGCGTAAAGCGCGATTATGGTGCGCTAAATGCCTCTTTTTAAACCCTAATCCCGGCTTCGATCACAAAAGCGATATTTTATTTTCTCGTTGCATAATTCTTCTCTTTTTTATTCGGCAAACCCACCCCAATCAGAATGTTATTCACTTTATATGCATTAACTGTGCATAAGTGATTTTCGTAACTCCTTGATATTTGGTGGATACGATCGGTTTATGCATTTTTATCGCTGGCTGGCACGCTGCGTGCAATCTACAGTAGAGCCGCAATGAATCATTTCGTTAACATTATTTAAACTTTTAAGTTACCTGCCAGTGCGCAGTAAACAGAGGCCGTTATGAACCCGTCAGTATCTCGCGAGAATTTTGATCAGTGGATTGTGCCAACCTATGCACCCGCCAGCTTTGTCCCGGTGCGTGCCGAGGGATCCACACTTTGGGATCAGCAGGGCAAGTCGTATATCGACTTTGCCGGCGGTATCGCGGTGAATGCGCTGGGCCATGCCCATCCGGATCTGCAGAAGGCGCTGCAACAGCAGGCGGCAAAACTCTGGCATACCGGCAATGGCTACACTAACGAGCCGATTTTGCGCCTGGCGAAACAGTTGATTGATGCCACCTTTGCCGACCGGGTATTTTTCTGTAACTCCGGGGCCGAAGCGAATGAAGCCGCCCTGAAGCTGGCGCGTAAAGTGGCCCACGACAAGGTGGGTGAGAAGAAAAGCGGCATCGTGGCGTTCAAGAATGCCTTCCATGGCCGCACCTTATTCACCGTGACTGCCGGTGGCCAGCCTGCCTATTCCAAAGACTTCGCGCCGCTTCCGGGCGGAATCGACCATGCCGTTTATAACGATCTGGCCTCGGCCGCCGCGCTGATTACCGACCAGACCTGTGCGGTGATCGTCGAGCCCATCCAGGGCGAAGGCGGCGTTGTGCCTGCTGAACCCGCTTTCCTGCGTGGCCTGCGTGAGCTGTGTGACCAACATCAGGCTGTGCTGATTTTTGATGAGGTGCAAAGTGGCGTGGGGCGTACCGGTTCCCTTTACGCCTACATGCACTACGGCGTCACGCCTGACGTGCTGACCACCGCCAAAGCGTTAGGTGGCGGTTTCCCGATGGGCGCGATGCTGACCACCGAAACGCTGGCGTCGGCAATGGGCGTCGGCACCCACGGCACCACCTACGGCGGTAACCCGCTGGCGGGCGCGGTGGGCGGCAAAGTGATGGAGTTGATCAATACGCCCGAAGTGATGGCTGGCGTCGCACTGCGTCACCAGTGGTTCGTTGACGGCCTGAATGAGATTAACCAACGTCTGCATCTGTTCAGCGAGATCCGCGGTTTGGGTCTGCTGATTGGTTGCGTGCTGAACCAGGATTACAACGGCCAGGCGAAGCAGTTTAACCAGGCGGCGGCGGTTGAAGGCTTAATGGTGCTGATTGCCGGCGCTAACGTCATTCGCTTTGCACCGTCGCTGATCATTTCGCAAGCCGAAGTGAAAGAAGGGCTGGCCCGTTTTGAAATTGCCTGCCGCGCCGTGATCGAAGGAGCCGCAAAATGATGGTCATCCGTCCTGTTGAACGTGACGATCTCGCTCAGCTGATGGCCCTTGCCAGCAAAACGGGTGGGGGATTGACCTCATTGCCTGCTGACAGCGTCACGCTGTCGGCGCGTATCGATCGTTCTATTCAGACCTGGCAGAACGAATTGCCGCAGGCTGAGCAGGGCTATGTGTTTGTGCTGGAGGACAGTGAATCGGGCAAAGCGGTCGGGATATGTGCGATTGAGGTGGCGGTAGGACTGCAGGATCCCTGGTATAACTTCCGCGTGGGAAGCCAGGTCCATGCCTCAAAAGAACTCAATGTTTACAACATGATGCCGACGCTGTCACTCAGCAATGACCATACCGGCAGCAGCGAGCTGTGCACGCTGTTCCTCGATCCGGACTACCGCAACGGCAAGAATGGTTATCTGCTGTCGAAATCCCGCTTCCTGTTTATGGCCGCCTTCCGCGATCGCTTTATGCAGAAGGTGGTGGCGGAAATGCGTGGGGTGATCGACGAAGCCGGCCACTCGCCGTTCTGGGAAAGTGTCGGCAGCCGTTTCTTCTCGATGTCCTTCAGCGAAGCGGACTACCTGTGCGGCACCGGACAAAAATCGTTTATTGCCGAGCTGATGCCGAAACATCCGCTGTATCTCGATTACCTGTCGGAAGAAGCCAAGGGCGTGATTGGTCAGACCCATCCGCAAACCGCACCGGCCCGTGCGGTGCTGGAAGCGGAGGGATTCCGCTATATGAACTACATCGACATTTTTGACGGCGGTCCAACGCTGGAATGCGATATCGATCGCGTGAGGGCAATCCGTAAAAGCCGACTGCTGAAGGTCAGCCTGGGTGAGCAGGCGGATAACAGCCTGCCGTTATGCCTGGTGGCTAACGACAGTTACGCCGATTTCCGCGCGATCCTGCTGAACGTCGATCCGCATGGCGACAGCATGATGCTCAGCGCTGAACAGGCTGAAATTTTACGCTGCGGGCCGGGCGACAGCCTGCGCGTGGTAACACTGAATGCGGAGAGTAAAGCATGACGCACTGTATTGAAGGTCAATGGTTGACGGGCGCGGGCGAGAATTTTAGCAAGTTGGATCCGGTCAGCGGTGAGCTGCTGTGGCAGGGCAAAGCGGCCAGCGTCGGCCAGGTGTCGGCGGCAGTTGGTGCAGCCCGCACGGCGTTCCCGGCGTGGGCGCGTCGTCCCTTTGCTGAGCGTCAGGCGATAGTGGAAAAATTTGCCGCGCTGCTGGAAAAAAATAAAGACGAGCTGACCGTTACCATCGCCCGTGAAACCGGCAAACCGCGCTGGGAGTCCGCCACCGAGATTCAGGCGATGATCAACAAAATCGCGATTTCGGTAAAGGCCTATCACACCCGCACCGGCACGACGGTAGAGGCAGAAAGTTCACTGCGTCACCGCCCGCATGGCGTGATGGCGGTGTTCGGGCCGTATAATTTCCCCGGTCATCTGCCGAATGGGCATATCGTTCCGGCGCTGCTGGCCGGGAACACCGTGGTCTTCAAGCCCAGCGAACTGACGCCGATGATTGCCGAGAAAGTCGTCAAGCTGTGGCAGAGCGCGGGCCTGCCGGATGGCGTGCTGAATATGGTGCAGGGCGGACGCGAAACCGGCCAAAGCCTGTCGAAAGAACCTCAGGTGGATGGCGTGCTGTTTACCGGCAGCGCGGCGACCGGTTATCAGCTGCACAGCCAGTTTGCCGGACGTCCGGACAAAATGCTGGCGCTGGAGATGGGCGGTAACAATGCGCTGATCGTTGAAGACCCGGATGATATCGATGCCGCGGTAAACCTGGCGATCCAGTCGGCCTTTATCACCGCCGGTCAGCGCTGCACCTGCGCGCGTCGGATGCTGGTGAAACGTGGCGCGGCAGGGGATGCTTTCCTGGCCCGCCTGACGGAAGTGGCCGCGCGGATCAAGCCCGGCGGTTGGGACGAGCAGCCGCAACCCTTTATGGGCAGCGTGATTTCGCTGCAGGCGGCGGAGCGTATCTTCAGCGAGTGGCAGGCCCGCGTGGAAGCCGGTGGCAAGGTGCTGCTGCCAATGACCTGGCCCGCCCGCGACAGCGCGATCCTGACGCCGGGGATTATTGATATCACCACGCTTAACAACGTGCCGGATGAAGAGGTGTTTGGGCCGCTGCTGACGGTGATCCGCTACGACGATTTCGATCAGGCCATCCGCCTGGCCAATAACACCCGTTATGGCCTTTCCTGCGGGCTGATTTCGCCGAAGCGTGAGCTGTTCGATCGCCTGCTGATTGAGTGCCGCGCCGGTATCGTCAACTGGAATAAACCGCTGACCGGTGCCGCCAGCAGCGCGCCGTTCGGTGGCATCGGCGCGTCCGGTAATCATCGCGCCAGCGCTTTCTATGCTGCCGACTACTGCGCATGGCCAATGGCCTCGCTGGAGTCTGCTGACCTGTCGCTGCCCGTGACGTTGTCACCTGGTCTGGACTTCGGTCCGGCGGGAGGCACGCAATGAGTGCACGTGAAGCAAACTTTGATGGCCTGCCGGGCCTGACGCACCATTACGCCGGCCTGTCGTTTGGTAATGAGGCCTCAACCCGCCATCAGCATCAGGTGTCTAACCCGAAGCTGGCCGCGTTGCAGGGCTTAATGAAGATGAAAGCGCTGGCCGATATGGGCTTTGTGCAGGGGGTAATCCCGCCGCATGAACGGCCGAACGTCGCCGCACTGCGCCAGATTGGTTTCAGTGGCACCGATGCGGAAGTGGTGGCCAAAGCGGCCAAGCAGGCGCCGCAGTTGCTGTCTGCCGCCAGCTCGGCCTCCGCCATGTGGGTGGCCAACGCGGCCACCGTGTCGCCTTCGACGGACAGTGCCGACGGACGGGTGCATCTGACGGTGGCCAACCTGAACAATAAATTCCACCGCGCGATGGAAGCGCCGACAACCGGCGCGTTGTTGCGCGCGATTTTCCGCGATCCGCAGCATTTCAGCGTGCACGATGCGCTGCCGCAGGTCGGCATGTTTGGCGATGAGGGCGCGGCTAACCACAACCGCTTTAGCGCTTCCCATAATGATCCCGGGGTGCAGCTGTTTGTTTATGGTCGGGAAGAGGGCAAAAGCGGCATCGCGCCCGCGCGTTATCCTGCCCGTCAGACGCTTGAAGCCAGCCAGGCCGTCGCCCGACTGCATCAGCTGGATGCCGAACGCACGGTGTTCGCTCAGCAGAACCCGGCGGTGATCGACCAGGGCGTTTTCCATAATGACGTCATCGCGGTCAGCAATCAGCAGGTGCTGTTTTGCCATCAGCTGGCGTTTCAGGACCAGCCGGCGTTACTGGCTTCGCTGGCGGAAAAAATGCCCGGTTTTACGCCAATTGTGGTGCCGGATAATCAGGTCAGCGTGGCAGATGCGGTCGCCACCTACCTGTTCAACAGCCAGTTACTGAGCAAGCCGAACGGCAAAATGCTGCTGGTGCTGCCAGAAGAGGCGCGTCAGCATCCGGGCGTCTGGCGTTATCTGTGCGATCTGGTGGAGAGCGGCGGCGCCATTGACGAGCTGAAGGTGTTCGACCTGCGTGAAAGTATGTGCAACGGCGGCGGTCCGGCCTGTTTGCGCCTGCGGGTGGTGCTCAACGACAGCCAGCTGGCGGCGGTCAATCCGTCGGTGATGATGAACGATTCGCTGTTTGCCACGCTGAATGGTTGGGTCGAGCGGCATTATCGCGACAGGCTGTCTCAGCATGACCTGGCAGACCCACAATTGCTGATTGAAGGGCGGCAAGCACTGGACGAACTGACGAAGCTGCTAAACTTAGGGAATGTCTATAACTTTCAGCAGTAATCACGGATGACGCGAAGCGCATCATGGTACTCTGTGATGCGCCTTGCCTTATTGAAGGAGCAGAAACTCACAACAAGGAGAACGTATGCAGGACTTCCTGAAACAAACCCTGAGCGGAGAGCTACCCGAACAGATCGCCGGTCGCAATGACCAGTTGAGCTGGCAGTGGCTTGATGAAGGGATCCTTGAGCTGACCCCGATTAACACAACGTCGCAGGCGTTTGTGGTCTCAGCGGGTATTCATGGTAATGAAACCGCCCCGGTTGAAATTCTCAATGAACTGATTTGCCAGCTGCTGCGCGGCGAGAAGCCTTTGCTGCCTCGTTTGCTGGTGATTTACGGCAACCCGGCGGCGTTACGCAACAATAAACGTTATCAGCGCTGCGACATCAACCGGATGTTTGGTGGCCGCTGGCAGCAGTATGAAGACTGCCCCGAAGCGCGCCGTGCATGGCGGCTTGAGCAGGCGATGGAAACCTTCTGGCAGGCTGGCAGCAGTGATGAAGTTCGCTGGCACCTGGATCTGCACACGGCGATCCGTGGTTCTTACCACACGCGATTCGGCGTGATGCCGCTGCGGACCACTCCGTGGCCGGAAGATTTCCTTCACTGGCTGGGTGCGGCAGGTCTGGAAGCGCTGGTGTTTCACCGTTCCGCCGGCGGCACCTTTACCCATTACAGCGGTAAACACTTTAGCGCCGCCAGCTGTACGCTGGAGCTGGGCAAAGCGCTGCCTTTCGGCAGCAATGACTTAACCCAGTTCAGTGCCGCCAAACAGGCGCTGGCCGCGGTGCTGTTCGGTGACGCCTTGCCTGAAGTGACTGCCCAGCCACAGCGTTATCGCGTGTCACAGCAGATTACCCGTCACACCGAAGCCTTTAAGCTACATATGAGCGATGACACGCTGAACTTCACCGCCTTTCCGCAGGGAAGTTTACTGGCTGAAGATGGCGAAGAACGTTTCTATGTGCAGCAGGCGCGCGAGTACGTGATTTTCCCCAATCCCAATGTGGCGCTGGGGCAGCGGGCCGGGTTGATGCTGGTGGAAGATAACGCCCACAATGAAGCCTTAGGTTCGACCGAGTAGTCGTTGGCCGCTGGCCTGATTCAGGGCGATCGTTAATCTGGTCGCCCAGGGATTTTCGCCCTTACTTTTCCCTTTCCGGATCCTGTCGAACGTATTACACTTCTCCATAATTCCTGCATTAATCCCTTAAAATTCATATCTGTTAGCAATTCCTCACGATAATCTTCGCATTCTCTCCATGATTGCCGTCATTTTGTCTTTTATGCTTTCAGGGCTTTACCCAGGCTCTGAGTACTTGACGTTCAGTGCCCTAAACTGAGTTCCGACATCGCGACATTGTTGTCGTAACAGAACTGAAAAGTAAGGATAAAAACGATGCGTAAATTAACTTCTCTTGTTGTTGCAATGACACTGGCCCTGGGTGCTGCGAATATCGTTCACGCTGCGGCTGATAACATGACGCCTCCTCCAGCCGGAGCCGATAAAACCATGCATCAGCCACCACGTCATGGCGGCATGCACCACGAAATGTTTAAAGGTCTTAACCTGACCGACGCGCAGAAAACACAAATGCGCAGCATCATGAAAGATGCCCACAAAGACATGAAGCGTCCTTCTCTGGATGAGCGTCGCACCATGCACAGCATTATTGCCTCCGACAGCTTCGACCAGGCGAAAGCCGAAGCGCAGGCAACGAAAATGTCTGAAGAGGGTAAGGATCGTGCCCTGAAGATGATGGAAACGCAGAACAAGCTGTATAACGTGCTGACGCCAGAGCAGAAGAAGCAGTTCAACCAGAACTTTGAGAAACGTCTGACAGAAAAGCCGAAGCATGAAGGTAAAATGCTTCCACCGGACGCAGAAGGCTAAGCCTTGCTAATCCTCAACTGAATTGAGACCGCCGACGTTGTTCATGAGGGCCAGGTGCCGTGAACAGCGTCGGCGGTTTCGTTTGTGCGGCTTAAGGCAGGGGAAGGATCGGGAACTTTCCGCTGAGAATCGGCTTACAGAGGATTTTGTAGCCGTCACTGTCGAAGCCTTGCGGCGTGGTGGTGAGTTCGCTGGCCTGCGCCAGATCTTCTACCGAGCCGAGATAGAACCAGTTATTGATGATGTGGATCTGCTGGTGGTTGATTCCCTGCTCAACAACGCCGACCGCGCCTTGCCACGGCCAGCACTGCACCCGTACTCTCTCCAGCGCCGCAATCAGCCGCTGCTGATGATCGTCCAGACTCTCTTTCCCACAGCATGCACCGGCACAGCGACCCAGGCTGGCGCGGAAGCAGGCGCGCCCTTTGCTCAGCTTCTCCAGTCCTAAAACCCCCAGACACAAGCGCTGTTCATCGGCAATTTTCTGCAATTTTTCCAATGCGGCATGGCGGCTGGCATACAGGCCAAACAGATCCGGCGTATGGGAAAAGTCGAGCTCTTTGGCATACACCACGGTGGGTTTTTCTCCGGCCATATGCAGTGAGCAGAGCTGACGGTTTTTACGCAGTCGCTTATTAAACAACGGCTGCTGCACCTTAATCATCTGCGCTTCCAGCAGCAGGGCGCCCAGCTCTCCGGCCGTCGGGATAAAGGTGACACGCTTTGCCTGACGCAGCATTTTTGCTTCATCAGCGGTGCGGAAATGGGACATCACCCGGCTGCGCAAATTGACGCTCTTGCCAATATACAGCGGCATAGTTTCACTCTCGCCGTGAAAAACATACACGCCGGGCAGAGAAGGTAAGCCTTCAAGATACGGTCGGAGATGGTCGGGATATTGGTAGATCGCCGCGGGTTCAAATTCCAGGCGATGACTTGCTGCACGTCTTGGCACACTGCGCTCCAGTTACTGTTTACTTGTACAGTGTAGCAGGAGGTCTGCGGATAAAAAAGCGCCAGTTATCGCGTGGCGCGCCAGCAAATCAGCGAACCCAAGGTTACCATGGCCACGCCTTGCCAGAAGCTGAAGGCGGGCGTGAGCTGTAACCACAGCGTGGCGAGCAACGCAGAGAACACCGGCGTAAAGTACGATGCGGTGGCCAGCAGCGTCATGTTGCCATGCTGAATGCCGGCATTCCACGCGGAGTAAGCGATGGCGGTGGAGGCGGCCATAAACAGCACTTCAGCCACCACGCCGGGGGAGAAATGCATCGGCTCCGGCTGGCCACCAATGGCGAATTTCAGCCACAGCGCTACCGCGGTGATCAGGAAGAACAGGGTGACGCCGCTCTGACCTTCGGCATAACGACGGGTAACGTTGTTATACAGCGCCCAGGCAATCGCGGCGAAAAACGCCAGGCCATAGGCCAGCGGGTTGTCCATCACGTTGTGCCACAACAGCTGTGGCGTCCAGACGCTGTGGCCTTTCAGTACCCAGACGATGCCGCCCAGCGCCAGCGCAAGGCCCGGCCACAGCCACCAGCGAAAGCGTTGCTGATTAAACGGGATAGCAAAGACAATGGTCAGGCTGGGCCACAGGTAATTGATCATCCCCAGCTCCAGCGCCTGCGGGCGGTTGTGGGCCAGACCGATCGACACCGCCAGGCAGATTTCGTAGCTGACAAACAGCGCGCCGCCCCACCATAAATAGCGCGGAGGCAGATTGCGCCAGCGGGGCAAGCCGCGAGCCAGACACAGGAACAGCGCGCTGGCGCTGTAAATCAGTGCTGCGCCGCCGGTGGCGCCAAGCGATTCAGAGATGCTGCGGATTAGCCCTACGGTGGTGCTCCATAAAACTATGGCGCACAGGCCAGTCAGCGTTGCGCGTTGCGGTGTCAGTGCCATCAGGGTCCGTTATGATGAAAAAAGGGCGGTGATGACCGCCCGGAGTGACGAAGTGAGGGTTATTTCTTCCAGAAGTCGTCGAACACGGTAATCGGTGGGCGACGCTTGTGCTCGGTCTTCAGATACCAGCCTTCAATGATTTTGGCGGCGGCATCGTCAATGGTTTTGCCTTCCAGATACTGGTCGATCATTTCATAGGTGACACCCAGCGCGACTTCATCCTGCAAGCCAGGACGGTCATCTTCCAGATCGGCGGTCGGCTGTTTCAGGTAGAGATGTTCCGGGCAGCCCAGTTCTTTTAATAGCTGTTTGCCCTGGCCTTTGTTCAGACGGAAGATGGGGTTGATATCGGTGCCGCCATCACCGTATTTGGTGAAGAAGCCGGTCACTGCTTCTGCGGCATGGTCCGTTCCGACCACCACACCGGCGTTCATCCCGGCAATGCTGTACTGCGCCTTCATGCGCTCGCGGGCCTTTTCGTTACCGCGAATAAAGTCCGACAGCGTCACGCCTGCATCGCGCAGGGCTTTCTCGCTGGCCAGAATCGCTTCTTTGATATTGACCGTCAGCACGCGGTCCGGCTTGATAAAGTCGATGGCATCCTGGCAATCCTGCTCGTCCGCCTGCACGCCATAAGGCAAACGCACGGCAATAAACTGGTAAGCGCTGTCGCCGGTTTCTTCACGCAGTTCGGCGATCGCCGTTTGGCTCAGTTTGCCGGTCAGGGTGGAGTCCTGACCGCCGCTGATGCCCAGTACCAGAGACTTGATAAAGGGATAGGTTTTCAGATACGACTTGAGAAAGTCGACGCTGGTGCGAATTTCCTGCTTAACCTCAATGGTGGGCTTAACGCCCAGCGCTTCGATAATTTCCTGTTGCAGAGCCATTTACCTCTCCTCAGATTCGTTCCGCGCGATCCGCGGCAGTTAAAAAATGTCTGCGGTAAAACTAACGCGCCCGGGGCGAAACAACAAGAATCAATGCTGTTGTTTCGCCACCTTTTACTGATTAATCAGACGTTTTCGGTTTTTGGGCCAGCAGTAAAAACAGTGTGATTGCCAGCATATAGCAGCCAAAAATGGTCGCCGTCATGGTCAGCACCGAGGTGCCGCCGATGCCGGTGACCGGCACAGCGATGCCGCCAAGGGTAAACATGGTGACGCCCATCACCGCTGAAGCACTGCCGGCGCGATGTCCCTGACTTTGCATCGCCAGTGATGCTGCCGCCACACCCACCGCGCCATTACTGGCCACGCTGAAGAACAGGGCTACCAGCACCATCGGTAACGCCGCGCCGGTCAGCCCGGTAATCAGCAGGGTGCCGGAGGAGACGAAAGCCAGCGTTAAGGCACCTTTAACCACGCGATATTCGCCAAACAGCGGACTCAGGCGGGCACTGATTTGTGATGCAAGGATCAGACCAACGCCGTTGGCCGCAAAGCAGAAACTGAAGGCCTGAGGCGATAGTCCGTACAGCTGCTGCAGGACAAAAGGCGAGGCGCCGATATAGGCAAACATGCCGGACATCATAAAGCCCTGCGTCAGGCAGAAGCCCATAAAGGGACGGTGTTTAATCACCGAGCCCAGCGCGGCCCAGGCCGAAAAAATGCTGCCCTGGCTGCGCCTTTCGGGGATCAAGGTTTCGGTCAGCTTCACTTTTGCCAGTACAAACAGCAGCGCGGCAATGGCGGCAATCACCATAAACAGCCCGCGCCAGTCCAGTACGGCCATCAACGCGCCGCCCATCACCGGCGCGGCAATCGGCGCCAGGCCGTTCACCAGCATCAGCAGGGCAAAGAAGCGCGTCAGCTCATGACCGCTGTACATATCACGGGCAATGGCGCGCGACAGCACTGCGCCACCGGCACCGAACAGCCCTTCACACAGACGCGCCAGCAACAGCTGGTTGATATTCTGTGCCAGCGCGCAGCCTACTGACGCAATCAGCAGCAGCACCAGCGAGATTAGCAGCGGCTTGATGCGGCCAAACTTGTCGCTCATCGGGCCAAAGATCAGCTGACCTAATCCCAGGCCGATCAGGCCGGCGGTCAGGCTTAACTGCGCGGTGGCGGTTGGCGTCTGCAAATCCTTTGCCAGAGACGGCAGGGCAGGAAGATAAAGATCGATACAAAGCGGCCCGAGAGCCGCCAGAAGTCCAAGCGTAATGGCATAGCCAATACGGTTACGGTGTGCAGTTGTCATTTTTCCTCTGTCTTAAAAAGGTGGTCCATAAATTGTTGGTATAAGGCGAAGAGTCTTTCCGCTGACGCTTTCTGAGGCGTCAGTCGGCGATACGACGTACCTTCGGCCAGTACGGCAAACACTTCCACGCAGGCGCGGATATGCTCATCGTCGAGGTCGGGATGGCTTTTTTTCACATTCTGGCAGGCATGAGAGAACATCCGCTCATCGGCCTCCACCATCATGCTGGCTACCGCCGGGTTGCGGGTCGCTTCGGCGGCGACTTCCAGCATCAAGGCTTCATCATCCTCATCCAGCGCATGACGCCATGCCAGTAGCTGCGGCAGATTGAGCGAGGTGGTGGTCTCTTCGATATAGACCAGGCGGTTATCGATGATCCTTTTCACTATCTCAGCAATAATCGCGTCTTTATTGGTGAAGTAACGATAAATCTGCCCAACGCTCAGGCGAGCTTCAGCCGCCAGCTGCGCCATACTGGCAGCATGAAATCCAGAGCGACGAAAACAACGCCGTCCGGCGGCGATAATTTCATCCTGGCGTTGACGATGGCGGGCATCGCGGGCTTCATTTGGGGTACTCATCATGACCTCAAGCCGGTAAGCGGTTCGCGGGTGAGCGAAAACCTGCGGGATAGCGGGGTGAGAGCGAACGTTCATTCTCAACGCCGGCATTATAGGCTTGCGGAGGTTCGGTGGCGAAGTGTTTTGGGCAATTTGCTGCCATAAAGTTGATAAATCAGCGTTTATGTACCAGGCTTATCCTCACATGGAAAATAAACGAGGAATAAAAACATGAATAAAGTAACGGGATTTATTGGTGCTGCGGTGGCTCTGGCCGTGTTGTCTGGTTGTTCGGCCTATGACCGTGCAGAAAGCTACGTGACCAAACCGGTTGTTCAGGACGTGAAGAAAGGAATGACCCGCCAGCAGGTTCGTGATATTGCCGGTCCTCCTTCTACCGAAATCACCATGGTCCATGCCCGTGGTACTTGCCAGAGCTATGTGCTCGGCGAGCGTGATGGCAAAATCCAGACTTACTTCGTCAGCTACAGTGATACTGGCCGTGTGATGAACTATGGCTTCCAGAGCTGTAAAGAGTACGATACCGATCCGCAAGCGGCTCAGTAATCGCACCCGCTTAATGAAAAACGGTCACCTTCGGGTGACCGTTTTTTTTTGCAAGTTACAGGCCCGGCGGGCGAGGCACTTCGAGATAACGACCGTCGATGTCGCGACGGTAGTAGTGGCCATCCTGCACATAAAAACGTTCGCCGTTGTAATCCAGTGAACGCATATCGCCGCTGACGCGCTCAATCGGAGGCTGCACCACCACATAGGTATTGTCGTTCTGCCGCTGATAGTAGTTACCGTTCAACGCGTAATAGGTCAGGCCGCCGATTAACACCGCAGCTGCCGCTTCTGGCAGGAAAGAGAGGTGGTCTGGCCCGTGGCCACCGTGCCATCCATGTCCTGGATCGCCATGCCAGTCAGGACCTGGGCCCGGTCCCCAGCCACCTGGGTGGGCAAAGGCCAGCGCAGGCGACAACAACGTTACAACTAACAGTGCACTCATCACCTTTTTCATAAGGATCCTCCTGGTTCTGACTGACGCTAACATTACGCCGCGCCAGTCAAAACGCAAGAGCAAGTGGGCCGCTATTGTGGCTTGCTAACAGTGCTTAACACTTCCTTAACGCTTCCTCCATCAAGCCTGTCATATCACGACGTTGTGCTGATTAAAACCTCAGCTAATACCGCAACTTCCCGATCGTTAAGCCGGCACGCTCAACGCTTTTTGACTGCGTGACCAGATGCGGTGCGCACCCATCGCTGCAAGGAACTCGCTCATGAACACGCCTTCAGCTTTACTGTCTTCAATGATGCCTTCTTCCTGCTGATCGTCAGCCAGACCAAACTGGGATTTGAAGCGCCGGGCATCGCCACTCAGGCCGATCACTTTCAGGTGCTTATAGGCTTCCAGCAGGAAGTAACGCGCATCGCCACTCAGCAGCAGCGCATCAATATTGCCATCCGGCACGATCACCGCATCAAAGGTCAGTGACGGCAGTCCGCTGAAGGTGGCATCGATCGGCAAATCTGAGCCATCATCGGCCCGAACCTGGCCCATATGAGGCGCAATCAGCTTGGCGTGAACCCCGTGCTGCTGTAGCTCCATCAGGATTGCCAGCGTATCCGCCGCAATCACACCATCACTCATGAGTAGTGCAACCTGACGACCTTTAATGGTGCCATTGGGAACGGCATACAAACTCAGGCTGGCGTCCTTTTTCAGCCCGTTTACATCCTTCGGCGGCGCGGTGTGCATCTTCTCGTCGGAAAGGGAGATCCCCAGGTGCTCGGCCACACCGTTTGCCAGCGAAATATCGATATGCACCAGATGATCCACTACCCGCTCGCGAATATATTCACGCGCGACCTTGCTGAGCTCAAACGAGAAGGCATCCACAATATGCTGTTGCTCTACCGGCGTCTGGCTGTTCCAGAACAGGCGAGGCTGCGAGTAATACTCACCAAATGAGGGGCTGCGCTCGCGGATTTTGTGGCCTTCAATCCGTTCCTGATAGCTCTCGAAGCCGCCGCGATGCGGTGAAGGGGGCGTTTCACGCGGCCAGTTATCATTGATTGAATTCGGCTCGTAGTTCGCCGGGTTGGTATCAATGTCCATCCGGTGCATGCCCTGACGCTGGAAGTTGTGGTAAGGGCAAACCGGGCGGTTTATCGGGATCTCATGGAAGTTTGGCCCGCCAAGGCGACTGATTTGCGTATCGGTATAGGAGAACAGCCGGCCCTGCAGTAGCGGATCGTTGGAGAAGTCCATGCCGGGAACAATGTGGCCAGGATGGAAGGCCACCTGTTCGGTTTCGGCAAAGAAGTTATCAGGATTGCGGTTGAGCACCATCTTGCCAATCAGCTCCACCGGCACCAGCTCCTCCGGGATCAGCTTGGTGGCATCAAGGATATCGAAGTCGAATTTGAATTCATCCTCCTCGGCGATCAGCTGCACGCCAAGTTCATATTCCGGGTAGTCGCCCGCTTCAATCGCTTCCCACAGGTCGCGGCGGTGGAAGTCCGGATCGCGCCCGGTCAGCTTTTGCGCCTCGTCCCATAGTAGCGATGCCTTCCCGGCAACGGGCTTCCAGTGGAAACGCACGAAGGTGGATTTCCCTTCGGCATTGATAAAGCGGAAGGTGTGAATACCAAACCCTTCCATGGTGCGATAGCTGCGGGGAATGCCGCGATCGGACATCGCCCACATCACGTTATGCAGGGTTTCAGGTTGCAGCGACACATAATCCCAGAAGGTGTCGTGGGCACTTTGTCCCTGTGGAATTTCATTGTGGGGCTCAGGTTTAACCGCATGGACAAAATCAGGGAATTTATGCGCATCCTGAATAAAGAAGACCGGCGTGTTGTTGCCGACTAAATCAAACACGCCTTCATCGGTATAGAACTTTGTCGCCCAGCCACGAATATCTCTCACCGTATCGGCCGATCCCGCACCGCCCTGCACGGTAGAAAAACGCACAAAGACCGGCGTGATCCGCTCCGGGTCGCGCAGGAAGTCCGCTTTGGTGATCTCGCTCATATCCCGGTAGGGCTGAAAATAGCCGTGAGCCGCCGAGCCACGGGCGTGGACGATGCGCTCGGGGATCCGTTCGTGGTCAAAATGGGTGATTTTCTCGCGCAGGATAAAATCTTCCAGCAGCGTTGGGCCACGGGTTCCGGCACGCAGGGAGTTTTGATCGTCGGCGATGCGGGTGCCCTGATTAGTAGTCAGCGGGAAGTTTTCACCTCCTTTACGGAAGGTCTCCAGCGAATCAAGCTTGGCGTTATGGGTATCAGGTGCTTTCAGGCTGCCGGGTGCCGTAGGCTGTTTGCCTGGCGCGGTGGGTTCAGCCAGCGGCTTGTGTGAACCATCTTCAGGGGCCAGTGAATCCATACCTGGCCGCGCAGAATCGGGGCCGGTAGAGGGCGCATTATGACTCAGTTCCTTGTTATCGGTTTCTTTCGACATGCTCACTTACTCCTGCAATTGTCGTTTCAGACTCCAGTAACTATAGAACAGGGACGCGGGTACGCCCGGAAAGTGCAGGGATATGCGGCGGGGGAATCATGACAGGATGTTTGGTGGGATAAAACAGAACGGGCCAGCAGTGTGCCAGCCCGTGTGGAGATTAACGGTGCGCCAGTTCCACGTCGTTATCTGCATCGGCATTTAACAACGTTTTATCGGTCTGCTTCAGCCACTGGCTGGTCAGCGTACCGGCGGTCATCGAGCCGTTGACGTTCAGTGCCGTGCGGCCCATATCAATCAGCGGTTCAATGGAGATCAGTAATGCGACCAGCGTCACCGGTAAGCCCATGGTTGGCAGGACAATCAGCGCCGCGAAGGTCGCTCCGCCGCCAACACCGGCCACACCCGCTGAACTCAGCGTAACGATGCCGACCAGCGTGGCAATCCACATTGGATCAAAGGGATTGATGCCAACGGTTGGTGCAACCATCACTGCCAGCATGGTTGGGTAGAGTCCCGCACAGCCATTCTGGCCAATGGTGGCACCGAACGAGGCGGAGAAGCTGGCAATGGATTCCGGGATGCCCAGACGACGCGTTTGTGCCTCAACGCTCAGCGGAATGGTGGCGGCGCTGGAACGGCTGGTGAAGGCGAAGGTAATCACCGGCCAGACTTTGCGGAAGAAGCGGCGTGGATTCACGCCATTCACCGACAGCAGCAGCGCGTGGACCGCAAACATGATCGCCAGACCGAGATAAGACGCCACCACGAAGCCGCCCAGCTTGATAATGTCGTTCACGTTGGAGCTGGCAACCACTTTGGTCATCAGCGCCAGCACACCAAATGGGGTGAGCTTCATGATCAAACGCACCAGCTTCATCACCCATGCCTGCAGCACGTCAATGGCAGCCAGCACGCGTTCACCTTTCGGTTTGTCGTCGCGCAGCAGATGCAGAGCAGCAACACCGAGGAAGGCGGCAAAGATTACCACGCTGATAATTGAGGTCGGGCTTGCGCCGGTCAAATCAGCAAACGGGTTTTTCGGCACAAAGGAGAGCAGCAGCTGAGGCGTGGAGAGGTCAGCCACCTTGCCCACATAGTTATTTTGCAACGCAGCCAGACGCGCGGTTTCCTGCACACCCTGCACCAGGCCGGTAGCATTCAGACCAAACAGCCAGCTCACAAACACCCCTACCAACGCGGAGATGGCGGTGGTAAACAGCAGCACGCCAATGGTCAGTACGCTGATTTTGCCCAACGACGAGGCATTATGCAGACGGGCAACCGCGCTCAGGATCGAGGCGAAGACCAGCGGCATCACAATCATTTGCAGCAGTTGCACATAGCCGTTGCCGACAATGTTAATCCAGCTGATCGACTCTTTCAGCACCGGGCTGTCAGACCCATAAATGGTGTGCAGGCCCAGGCCAAACAGTACGCCGAGCACCAGTCCCACCAGGACTTTTTTCGACAGGCTCCAGTTGGCGCCGCCGGTTTTGGCGAGGATCACTAACAGGGCAACAAACGCGGCCAGGTTAGCGAGTAATGGAAGGTTCATCCCCAATTCTCCAGTCAATATGGCGTAATTCCCTACGCCGGTAAGCTTCAGATAATTTTTATCGCGTACCAAGTACGACACGTGCGTGAATGGTATCAGCTCAAACTGGTGCTGCCATATATCCAAAAAATATGGCTTATAACGATTTGCGTTTAATTGGGTGTTTAATGGGCGTTTTGCGAGTTTATCAGCCGGTTCATGCCGCTTTGCACCGAATTAACCATTTGCGCGGGCCAGCCGGACGCACCAAAGGGGGGCATTCCCTGCGGAAACCACATGGCGTAACCCACCAGTGCGAGGCATAACGCGCGCTCTAACTGATTGCCTTTCTGGCTCCTTAACAGCGGCAGGCGAAACCGCCAGCGGCAGGGCCACAATAAAGGGACGCCGGCAGGGGTCAGCATATCGGCGGCGATATGGCTTAGATATCCCAGTACTAATCCCTGAAAGACATCGGCGGGGATCACCCAGTCTGTTGGGACCTTCAAATGGAATAGCGCCACGCCACCCAGAACCGCAAGCAGGCTATGGGTAAAACCGCGGTGTCCAAACACGCGCGCGACAGGTTGCGAAATCCATCTGAAGCGTTGCCCCAGGGTAGATTTGGGGTGATCGATATCCGGCAGCAGGCAGGTCAGCAGTGTCGCAGGCACGATATGCCACCAGTCGCCGTTAGCCAGTTCCGGCGTCAGGTCGGCGCGTTTGGCAAAGATGGCACTGGCAATAGCAAAAATGAGATGGCCTTCGGCCGTCATGGGAACACCTGGCTGCTGAACTGTCGATGTATACAGTATAGGGGATATATACAGTAGAAACTATACGTTACCCTGTAACTAAAGATGACTATTTTTACGTTATTGAAGGGGTTAACAGCAGGAAGGATGTCGCGCGGGCGATTTCGGGCGAAAAATCAGACCGGAGCGGGCAGAAACCCGGCTCCGGGTGTGGATTACCTGCCGTGCAGGTGCGCGGAGGTGAGTTCGTTAAGCGAAGCCAGCTTAACGTTCGCCAGCGACCAGCGGGCATCATCAGCATGTTCTTGCGCCGGGATAACGATTGAACGCATGCGGGCGGCTTTGGTTGCCACCATACCGTTAATCGAATCTTCTAAGGTGACGCAATTCAGCGGGTCTACTCCTAATCCGGCGGCGGCATCGAGGTAAACCTGTGGGTGCGGCTTGCTGTAAGGCAGGGCTTCAGCAGAGGCAATCACGTCAAAGTAGTCGCGCAGATTGAACATCTCCAGCACGCGATTCAGCATATGCAGCGGTGAAGCGGACGCCAGGCCGATCTTCAAGCCCTCGGCTTTGCACAGCTTTAATGCCTGCTCCACGCCCGGCAGCAGAGGCCGGCTGTCTTCGACTAAATGCAGCGCGCGGGCAATAATCCGCTGGGTAACTTCTTCCTGTGAAGGGCCGCTCCACGGCAGCGCTTCATGCCACATTCTGACGGTCTGATCGATGCGCAAACCCAGCGTATCGGGCAACTCATTCCGACGGGTCAAATCGATATTCAGCGTGGAAAACACGTCCAGCTCAGCCTGATCCCACAGCGGTTCAGAATCAATAAGCAGGCCATCCATATCAAAGATGGCGGCAAGGACGGGGCGGGAATAGGACATTTTGCGGCTCCTTTTGAAAATTTACCTCACCATAGCATGAAGCTTTCACCGACAACATTGTCCCGCTTGCGGCGGTTCTTCCCCTTTTAACGCGACATGGCGACTTTTTTCAGGCACATTTCGCTACCTGAAGGTAAACTTATCACCTCAAACCTTAGTCAGGAGAAAGCATGACTTATCAACAAGCTGGCCGGGTCGCGATCCTCAAGCGAGTCGCTGGCTGGATTATTTTTATTCCGGCGCTCATTTCAACGCTGATTTCACTGATGACCTTCCTCGAGAAGAGCCGGGAAAAGCGCGAAGGGATTAATGCGGTGATGCAGGATTTCTCCCATGTGATGATCGATATGATTCGCTTCAACACCGGGTTCCTTAATGCGTTCTGGAATAATTCACCGCAGCCCGATTTTAATCACGGCAGCAACGTCACCTTCTGGATTGTCTACTGGCTGATCTTCGTCGGGCTGGCCTTACAGGCTTCCGGCGCGAGAATGTGGCGACAGTCGCGCCATCTGCGTGAAGGGATTGAGGATCAGGTGATCCTGGAGAATGCGAAAGGGCCAGAAGGGCGCAGCCGCCAGCAGTTGGAAGAGAAAATTATCGTGCCACGCCACACGATTTTCCTGCAGTTTTTCCCGCTGTATATCTTACCCATCGTGATTGCGGTGGCGGGTTACTTTGTCCTTAAGCTGCTCGGCTTTATCTTCTGACAGACCGGCCTGAAGCACACTTCAGGCCGGGCGGGCATTTTTCTTGCCCAGTTCATCGGCATCCAGCAGCGCACCTACCGCCTGCTGGGCCTCGCCAAACCAGTGCCCACCAAAGACATTCGCCCGGTTAAGCAAATAATAGAGCTGATACACCGGCTGACGCTGAAGGTAATCTGCCGGCAGCGGCCAGACGGATTCATAGCCTTGATAGATTTCCGACGGCAAATCCGCATACCACGACAGCATCGCTAAATCACACTCGCGGTCGCCCCAATAGCAGGCAGGATCGAAGATCCAGGGTCCAGTGCTGCTGCCACCACAGTTGGCAGGCCAGAGATCGCCATGAAGCAGAGAAGGTTGAGGATGATGGCTCCCTAATGCGGTTTGCGCGCAATGGGTAATCAGCTCGATATCGCCGTACTGAATGCCTTTTTCAGCGGCTAACTGAAGTTGCCAGCCAATACGCTGTTCAGCAAAGAAGATGGACCAGCGTTTAAGCCAGCTGTTGGGCTGAGGGGAAGTGGTGAGGTTGTTGTCATAGTCGAGACCGAACTGCGCCTGCTCGCTCCACTGATGCAGATGGGCCAGCTGCTGACCCAGCTGGTGGGCGCTGTGCCGATCCAGCGGTTGTAGCGGAATGTATTCCAGCAGCAAAAAACTCACTTCGCGATCGCTGCCGACGCCATAGACGGCCGGTACGCGAACGGTTTTGGTGCGCGCCAGCAGTTGCAGCTGATCGGCCTCCCAGGCAAAAAGATTCAGCATGTCGCGGCTGTTGCACTTCACAAAGACATCATACTCGCCATAACGAATATGCCATGCCGGGTGAACGTCGCCACCCGGTAACTCCGTACGCTGGCTGATTTCAGCATCGCCTAACTGCTCACTCAACAGACGACTAATGGCTGACCACATGGCGGTTTCCTCTTTTCGCTGTGTCTTGCAGGACTAACGGATAATAGCGCTTAAAGAATAATCAAAACCAGCGCCTGCGCAAAGCATGGCGCATTTTTTACACAACCTTAGCTTTTATTGTTCTGCAAAAAGGCTTCAAAGGTCTGAACCTCGACCTCAGGTTTCTGACCTAACGCCACTTCAGCCAGTTTTTCTGCCTGTTCGCGGATCTTCTCTTTATCCTGCGGGCTGGTAATGCCGAAGCTGTTGGTACCCAGCTGATGGGAAGTGCCATCCGCATCGGTCAGCGAAGTACTGAAACCGCCGTTGGTCAGCACGCTATTAAGTTCCAGAACGTCAGAAAGGCCTTCTTCCTGATAACGTAAGGTCACGACGTATTGCGCAATATCAGAAGCACTCATAATTCACCTCATTGTTAATCCGTGATTTTCAGCATAGCCCATCGGCAGGAAAGGGGATCCCGGCCGGGGGAATGTTGCCAATGCAAGTAATAATCATTACTATTGTGGCCCTTTCTTTTGACGTTCATTCCGGAGCCCGACGTGCTACTGAAGCCTCAATTCTCCCTGCTTGCCTCATTGCTGGCGCTTTCCACCGCCACTTTCTCTGCCGTTGCCACCACCTATCCGGTGACCCTTACCGACAGCGATGGCCAACAGGTTACGCTGAAGCAGGAGCCGAAACGGGTCGTGCTACAGGATGGCCGCGATATTCTGACGCTGGCGCTGCTGGACCGTGACGATCCTTTCCAGCGTCTGGTTGCCTGGAACAACCTGCTGAAGAAAAGTGATGCACCGACGTGGGAGTTGATGGAGAAGAAATGGCCGGAAGCCAAAAAGATCATCGATATGGGCTTCAGCGACAAAGGTGAGGTGAATCTGGAAAGTGTGGTCGCCGAACATCCTGACCTGATGATTGCCCAGCTGCGCTCTAAACCTTCGCTGAGCCAGGGCGGCGTGCTGGATAAAATGAAACAGCTCGGCATCCCGGTGCTGTTTATTGACACCTTTGAGCAGCCGGTTGTCGACACCCCGAAAAGCATCACGTCACTGGGCGTGGCGCTGAACCGTGAGTCCGAAGCGAAGGCCTATACCGATTTTTATCAGCAGCATTATCAGGCCATCATTAATAAGACCCGCGACGTTAAGCCGCAACCGCAGGTGTTTATCGAAGCCAAAGCCGGTTTGGGTGGCCTTGAGTCCTGCTGCTTTACTCATGCCCATGTGGGCTGGGGTGCGATGGTGGAGGCGGTTGGTGCCAAAAATATCGGTTCCGGGCTGCTGCCGGGCGCCACTGGCGATATTTCGCTGGAAAAAGTGATCGCCATGAAACCCGATGTCTATATCGTTTCTGGATCGCAGTGGGCCAGTAAAAACAATGCGGCCGTGCCATTCGGCTACAACGTGACGCAGGCGCAGGTCGATCAGGCTTTCGATAAGATGAAGCAGCGTCCCGGCTTCTCTGAGGTATCCGCCATCAGCAACCATCGCTTCTACGGGCTGTATCACAACTTCTACAACCATCCGTACAATATTGTCGGACTTGAGTACCTGGCGAAGTTCATCTATCCGCAGCAGTTTACGGAACTTGACCCGGCTAACACCTGGAAAGAAATTGTCACTCGCTTCACCAAAGTGCCGTTAGGGAAGGGTGTGTTGGGTGCTCAGGCACCGGCAAACTGATTTTCAGGAATACCTGAGGTAGGTCTGATGAGAAAAGGGCGATCCGTAACGGTCGTCCTTTTTTATTGATTTACTTTTAGCGCGGACAAACCCCTACGCCGGTATTAACATTGAGAGATGTTTTGACACCAAATGACATCTTTCAAGCCCCCTTCAAAGAAAAATTTCATTTACTCAATGCTGGATAATGCCTAAATAACCATTATACTTCGCCGCGTTAATGAGAATCCTCTCATTCAGAGTCTGAATTTGCCAATGTGCCAGGTAAAAAGAGCGATTTCATAAAATGTTACGTTTCTTACAGTAAAAGGCATTGATCGTCCTGCAAAACCCTTCAGACTCACTCTTTTTTAAACTGTCGTATGGGTCACACTTAATGAAAGCGCTTAACAAGCTGTCTGTAGTTCTTTTGCTCTCCGGGGGAGCTATTTGCCATCAAGCTCTGGCAGACAACAACGTCTTTACGGTCATGGATGACCCTTCCACGGCAAAGAAGGATTTTGATGGGAGTGCGTCGGCGGGTTACCTGGCACAAACCGGTAACACCACCAGCTCCTCGCTGACCGCCAATACCAACATGACCTGGTATCAGCCAAATACCGCTTACAGCCTGTGGGGCAACGCCAGCAATACATCGTCTAACGACGAGCGTTCTTCAGAAACGTACCAGGTTGGTGGCCGTACACGTTACAACATGAACAGCTATGACTACCTGTTCGGTCAGGCCAGCTGGCTCAGCGACCGTTTCAACGGTTACGACGGTCGTTCATTCCTGGCGGCAGGTTATGGTCGTCAGCTGCTGAACGGCCCGGTGCACTCGCTGCGTGTGGAAGCCGGTCCGGGCGTGCGTTATGACGATTATCATGACGGTGGCCACGATACCACCGCGCTGGCATACGGTGCGTTGAGCTACCAGTGGCAGCTGACCGATACCACCAAGTTCATTCAGGGTGTGTCCGTGTTGGGTAGTGACGATACGACAGTCAACTCCGAAACCGGTCTGCAGGTTGCTATCAACCAGTCCTTCTCGTTGAAGCTAGCCTACAACGTGACCTGGAACCAGAACCCACCTGATTCTGCTCCAGACAAAACCGACACCAAGACCACCATCATGTTGTCCTACGCGATGTAATGCGTTCCGGGCCGAGTCCATCGGCCCGAATCTTTAAACCTTCAAGCTCTTCCTCCACTTACCTGTTGTCATTCTTCTTTTCGTCCCCATCTTTTACTTATCCGACAAGAACTCACGGTGTTCATACTTTGACGTAGGATGCATAGCGTGTAAGATGTTCGTCCCTCAGAAGTTTTTGTTAAACAGACACTTTTGAATATGTGTACCAGACTCTGTACCAAACCGACAAATGTGAGTGGGTTTCAAGTGCAAAGTCCTTGATGTACAAATTAAATACTACTTTTGTATGTAGCCTTGCGTATGGGTTACCACTGCAATTAAGGATGTAAAATGCCCGTTATTACTCTTCCTGATGGAAGTCAGCGTTCTTTTGATCACGCCGTCAGCGTGATGGACATTGCTCAGGACATCGGTCCTGGCCTCGCGAAAGCCTGTATTGCTGGCCGCGTGAATGGTGAACTGGTGGATGCGGTTGATCCGATCACCGAGGATGCCAATGTCGCTATCATTACCGCAAAAGATGAAGCCGGTCTTGAGATCATTCGTCACTCTTGTGCTCACCTGCTGGGACACGCTATCAAACAGCTGTGGCCTGACACCAAGATGGCTATTGGTCCAGTAATCGACAACGGCTTCTATTACGATGTTGATATCGACCGTACCCTGACCCAGGAAGACATTGAGCAGCTGGAAAAGCGTATGCACCAGCTGGCTGAAACCAATTACGATGTCATCAAGAAGAAAGTGAGCTGGCAGGAAGCGCGTGATGCGTTTGCTGCACGTGGCGAAACGTACAAAATCACCATTCTTGATGAAAACATCAGCCATGATGACCAGCCTGGTCTGTATCATCATGAAGAATATGTCGATATGTGCCGTGGTCCGCACGTGCCGAATATGCGTTTCTGCCACCACTTTAAGCTGCAGAAAATTTCTGGTGCTTACTGGCGTGGCGACAGCAACAATAAAATGTTGCAGCGCATTTACGGCACTGCCTGGGCAGATAAAAAGCAGCTGGCTGCCTATTTACTGCGTCTGGAAGAAGCGGCCAAGCGCGATCACCGTAAAATCGGTAAGCAGCTTGACCTGTATCACATGCAGGAAGAAGCGCCGGGCATGGTGTTCTGGCACAATGACGGCTGGACCATCTTCCGCGAGCTGGAAGTCTTTGTGCGCAGCAAGCTGACTGAGTATGACTATCAGGAAGTGAAAGGCCCATTGATGATGGACCGCGTGCTGTGGGAAAAAACAGGGCATTGGGAAAACTACAAAGAAGCGATGTTCACCACCTCTTCAGAGAACCGTGAATATTGCATCAAGCCAATGAACTGCCCAGGCCACGTGCAGATTTTCAATCAGGGTCTAAAATCATACCGCGACCTGCCGTTACGTATGGCGGAGTTCGGTAGCTGTCACCGTAACGAGCCATCAGGCGCGTTGCACGGTCTGATGCGTGTGCGTGGCTTTACTCAGGATGATGCCCATATCTTCTGTACAGAAGAGCAGGTGCGTAATGAAGTAAATAGCTGCATCCGCATGGTGTATGACATGTACAGCACCTTCGGATTTGAAAAAATCGTGGTGAAGCTGTCTACCCGTCCGGTAAAACGCATCGGTACTGAAGAACAGTGGGATCGCGCCGAGGCCGATCTGGCTGCCGCGCTGAAAGAGAACGACATTCCGTTCGAATATCAGCCGGGAGAGGGCGCTTTCTACGGTCCTAAGATTGAATTTACCCTGCATGACTGCCTGGATCGCGCATGGCAGTGTGGTACCGTTCAGCTCGACTTCTCATTGCCGAGCCGTCTGAGTGCCTCATATATTGGGGAAAATAATGAGCGTCAGGTGCCGGTGATGATCCACCGTGCAATTCTGGGTTCAGTGGAGCGCTTTATCGGTATTTTGACCGAAGAGTATGCCGGGTTCTTCCCGACCTGGTTGGCTCCAGTACAAGTTGTGGTGATGAATATCACCGATGGCCAGTCCGAATATGTTGCAGAATTGACCCGAAAACTGCAGAATGCGGGCATTCGTGCAAAAGCGGACTTGAGAAACGAGAAGATTGGCTTTAAAATCCGTGAGCATACTTTACGACGTGTCCCGTATATGTTGGTCTGTGGTGATAAAGAGGTGGAATCTGGCAAAGTTGCCGTTCGCACCCGCCGTGGTAAAGACCTGGGTAGCATGGACGTAAACGAAGTGATCGCGAAGCTGCAAGACGAAATTCGCAGTCGCAATCTTCATCAATTGGAGGAATAAAGTATTAAAGGCGGAAAACGAGTTCAACCGGCGCGTCCTAATCGCATTAACAGAGAAATCCGCGCCACAGAAGTACGACTGACTGGCGTCGATGGCGAGCAGATTGGTATTGTCAGTCTGAATGAGGCTTTGGAAAAAGCTGAGGAAGCAGGTGTTGATTTAGTTGAAATCAGCCCTAACGCCGAGCCGCCCGTTTGCCGTATCATGGATTACGGCAAATTCCTTTACGAAAAAAGCAAATCTTCTAAAGAACAGAAGAAGAAGCAAAAAGTTATCCAGGTTAAGGAAATCAAATTCCGTCCTGGTACCGATGATGGCGACTATCAGGTAAAACTACGCAACCTGATTCGCTTTCTCGAAGAGGGCGACAAAGCCAAAATCACGCTGCGATTCCGTGGACGTGAGATGGCGCACCAGCAGATCGGCATGGAAGTGCTTAACCGCGTCCGTAAAGATCTGTGTGAAGACATCGATTTGGCTATCGTCGAATCCTTCCCTTCGAAGATCGAGGGTCGTCAGATGATCATGGTGCTGGCTCCGAAGAAGAAGCAGTAGGCCATAAAGTAATCGAAGTCCGGGCTTCGGCCCGGACTTTTATTCGCCTGTCTGATTCATTTTATTAACAATGCGAAGTGGATGTTTTTAAATGCCAAAGATTAAAACTGTACGTGGCGCGGCCAAGCGCTTCAAGAAGACCGCCTCTGGTGGCTTCAAGCGTAAACACGCTAACCTGCGTCATATTCTGACTAAAAAATCTACTAAGCGTAAACGTCACCTGCGCCCGAAAGGCATGGTTTCTAAAGGCGATCTGGGTCTGGTTATTGCCTGCCTGCCGTACGCATAAGTCTATTTTTTTTTAACAGAATATTAAACAGGAGAGCTAAATGGCTCGTGTAAAACGTGGTGTAGTTGCTCGCGCACGTCACAAAAAAATCTTAAAACAAGCTAAAGGCTATTACGGTGCACGTTCACGTGTTTACCGCGTTGCCTTCCAGGCTGTTATCAAAGCTGGTCAGTATGCTTACCGTGACCGTCGTCAGCGGAAGCGTCAGTTCCGTCAGCTGTGGATCGCGCGTATCAACGCAGCGGCACGCACTAACGGAATGTCTTACAGCCGTTTCATTAATGGTCTGAAAAAGGCTTCTATTGAAATCGACCGTAAGATTCTGGCTGACATCGCAGTCTTCGACAAAGTGACCTTCACGGCACTGGTTGAGAAAGCGAAAACAGCTCTGGCGTAAGTCAGGTGGAAGAGGGAGCTTGTCTCCCTCTTTTATTTTTTGTTCACTGAAGCCCCACCCGTTCTTTCTGTACAAGGTATCGCAAGCATGAATGCTGCTATTTTCCGTTTCTTTTTTTACTTTAGCACCTGAATATCGGGGCTTGTGCGCAAAGAAAAGAAACGAAAAATCGCGCTTAAAGCCTCCCCCGTGGAGGCTTTTTTGTTTCTGGCGTAGCTGATAACGGACGAATGCTCGTCCACATAAAAAAACAGACCGGCCACGGCGGCTGGAAGAAGAGGAAAGCATGTCACATCTCGCAGAACTGGTGGTTAACGCGAAAGCGGCCATCGCTGATGCTCACGATGTTGCCGCGTTAGATACGGTACGCGTTGAATATCTGGGGAAAAAAGGACATCTGACGCTGCAGATGACAACATTGCGTGAACTGCCTGCGGAGGATCGCCCGGCAGCCGGCGCGGTTATCAACGAAGCCAAGCAGCAGGTTCAGGAAGCGCTGAACATGCGTAAAGACTCGCTGGAGTCGGCTGCGCTAAACGCGCGTCTGGCAGAAGAGACCATTGATGTCTCACTGCCTGGCCGTCGTATCGAGAACGGTGGCCTGCACCCGGTAACCCGTACCATCGATCGTATCGAAACCTTCTTTGGTGAACTGGGCTTTGCCGTGGAAACGGGCCCGGAAATCGAAGATGACTACCATAACTTTGATGCGCTGAATATTCCTGGCCATCACCCGGCACGTGCCGATCACGATACCTTCTGGTTTGATGCGACTCGCCTGCTGCGTACCCAGACATCTGGCGTGCAGATCCGCACCATGAAGAACCAGCAGCCGCCAATCCGTATCATCGCCCCGGGCCGTGTCTACCGTAACGATTACGACCAGACCCACACGCCAATGTTCCATCAGATGGAAGGGCTGATCGTTGATAAAAACATCAGCTTTACCAACCTGAAAGGCACGCTGCACGATTTCCTGAACAACTTCTTCGAAGAAGATTTGCAGGTTCGCTTCCGTCCTTCTTACTTCCCGTTTACCGAACCGTCTGCCGAAGTGGATGTGATGGGTAAAAACGGCAAGTGGCTGGAAGTGCTGGGCTGCGGCATGGTTCACCCTAACGTTCTGCGAAACGTCGGCATCGATCCAGAAGTTTACTCTGGCTTTGCGTTCGGGATGGGTATGGAGCGTCTTACCATGTTGCGCTATGGCGTGACCGATTTACGCGCCTTCTTCGAAAATGATTTACGTTTCCTCAAACAGTTTAAATAAGGGCGGGTCAAACCAATGAAATTCAGCGAACTCTGGTTACGTGAGTGGGTTAACCCGGCTATTGATAGTGCAGCACTGTCAGAACAGATCACCATGGCAGGCCTGGAAGTGGATGGCGTTGAAGCTGTCGCCGGGGCGTTTCATGGCGTGGTGGTGGGTGAAGTGGTGGAATGTGGCCAGCACCCAAACGCAGATAAACTGCGCGTCACTAAAATTAATGTGGGCGGCGATCGCCTGCTGGATATCGTCTGTGGCGCGCCTAACTGCCGTCAGGGACTGAAAGTCGCCGTAGCGACGGTCGGTGCCGTGCTGCCAGGTGATTTTAAAATTAAAGCAGCCAAGCTGCGCGGCGAACCTTCAGAAGGGATGCTGTGCTCCTTCTCTGAGCTGGGTATTTCCGACGATCATGACGGGATTATTGAGCTGCCGCTGGATGCGGCGGTTGGAACGGACATCCGTGAGTTCCTGAAGCTTGATGACAGCACCATTGAAATCAGCGTCACGCCGAACCGTGCGGACTGCCTGGGCATTATTGGTGTGGCACGTGATGTGGCCGTACTGAACAAAATGACCCTGACTGAGCCAGACATCTCACCGGTGGTAGCAACAGTCCAGGATACCTTCCCAATCCGTGTTGACGCGAAAGAAGCCTGCCCGCGTTACCTGGGCCGGGTGGTGAAAGGCATTAACGTTAAGGCGGCAACGCCGCTGTGGATGAAAGAGAAGCTGCGTCGTTGTGGCATCCGCTCTATCGATCCGGTTGTCGACATCACTAACTTTGTGCTGCTTGAACTGGGCCAGCCGATGCATGCTTTCGACCTCGATCGTCTCGAAGGCGGTATCGTGGTGCGGTTGGCAGAAGAGAGTGAACTGCTGACTCTGCTGGACGGTACCGAGACCAAACTCAAAGCGGACACGCTGGTGATTGCCGATCATCAGAAAGCGTTGGCCATGGGTGGCATCTTCGGTGGTGAACACTCAGGTGTGAACGAAGAGACCCGCAATGTGCTGTTCGAGTGCGCGTTCTTCAACCCGCTCTCCATCACCGGACGTGCGCGTAGCTACGGTTTGCATACTGACGCCTCACACCGTTATGAGCGTGGCGTTGATCCGCAACTGCAGTTCAAGGCGATGGAGCGCGCAACGCGTCTGTTGCTGGACATCTGCGGCGGCGAAGCTGGCCCGGTTATCGATGTCACCAATGAAGAGACGTTGCCAAAGCGTGCCACCATCACGCTGCGCCGTGAAAAGCTGGACCGTCTGATTGGCCACGTTGTATCTGATGATCAAGTCAGCGACATTCTGCGTCGTCTGGGCTGTGAAGTGACCGAAGGTGAGGGTTTCTGGCAGGCGGTCGCGCCGGGCTGGCGTTTCGATATGGAAATCGAAGAAGACCTGGTCGAAGAAGTGGCTCGCGTGTATGGCTATAACAACATTCCAGACGTGCCGGTGCAGGCCGGCCTGATTATGACTAAGCACCGCGAAGCGAATCTGTCGCTCAAGCGCGTGAAATCGATGCTGGTCGATAAAGGGTATCAGGAAGCGATCACTTACAGCTTCGTCGATCCTAAGATCCAGGCGTTGCTGCACCCGGGCGAAGAGAATCTGGTGCTGCCAAGCCCAATCTCGGTTGAAATGTCGGCGATGCGTCTTTCGCTGTGGACGGGCCTGCTATCTGCGGTGGTGTATAACCAGAATCGTCAGCAAAGCCGTGTGCGTCTGTTTGAAAGCGGCCTACGCTTTGTGCCTGATACTCAGGCAAACCTTGGCATTCGTCAGGATGTTATGCTGGCCGGTGTGATCAGCGGTACGCGTAATGAAGAGCATTGGGATCTGGCGCGTCAGGCAGTTGACTTCTATGATTTGAAAGGTGATTTGGAGTCCGTCCTCGAACTTACCGGTAAATTGTCTGAGATTCAGTTCCGCGCTGAAGCAAATCCTGCTTTGCACCCGGGACAGAGCGCAGCAATTTATTTACGCGGCGATCGCATCGGATTTATCGGTGTGGTGCATCCAGAACTTGAACGGAAACTGGATCTTAACGGCCGTACTGTGGTGTTTGAACTGGAGTGGGACAAGGTGTCAGACCGCGTCCTGCCTGATGCGAGCGGCATTTCCCGTTTCCCGGCAAACCGTCGCGACATCGCCGTTGTAGTGGCTGAAAACGTCCCTGCAGCAGATATCATCACAGAGTGTAAGAAAGTTGGCGTAAATCAGGTAGTTGGCGTAAACTTGTTTGACGTGTACCGCGGTAAGGGCGTAAATGAAGGTTTTAAGAGCCTCGCTATCAGCCTGATTTTGCAAGATACCGCCCGGACACTCGAAGAAGATGAGATTGCCGCTACCGTTGCAAAATGCGTAGAGGCACTGAAAGAGCGATTCCAAGCATCCTTGAGGGATTGAACCTATGGCGCTTACAAAAGCTGAGATGTCTGAATACCTGTTTGAGAAGCTGGGGCTTAGCAAACGGGATGCCAAAGAGCTGGTTGAACTGTTTTTTGAAGAAGTACGTCGTGCTTTGGAAAACGGTGAACAGGTGAAACTGTCAGGATTTGGCAACTTCGACCTTCGCGACAAAAACCAACGTCCGGGACGAAACCCCAAGACTGGTGAAGATATTCCAATCACGGCGCGTCGTGTGGTTACCTTCCGACCTGGTCAGAAGCTGAAAAGCCGGGTCGAGAACGCAACACCGAAAGAAGACTGATTTCTGCTAGTCAAAAAGGCCGCTTATGCGGCCTTTTTCATATGAAGTGAACCATGACGCTGCTTTCTGAACACATGAAAAGCGCCCGGCAGCACCAGCGGCGCTGGCTGGCAGGTTTGTTGGTCTTTAGCCTGCTGATGATAATGCTGAGTTTGTCAGCCGGCGATCGCTGGTTGATGCCTGTCGACTGGTTTATGCCGGATAATTCGCTGTATGTCTGGCAACTGCGTCTGCCAAGAACGGTGGCGGTATTGCTGGTGGGCGCCTCGCTGGCCGTTGCGGGCGCGGTGATGCAGGCGCTGTTTGAAAATCCGCTGGCCGAACCCGGTCTGTTAGGCGTTTCTAACGGGGCAGGGGTTGGGCTGGTGCTGTGTATTTTTGCCGGTGCTGCCGGGCTCTGGCAAATCAGCCTGTGTGCCATCTTCGGCGCGCTGGTGGTCACGCTTATCCTGCTCAGGTTTTCCCGTCAGCATCTTTCTAACAGCCGCCTGCTGCTGGCGGGCGTGGCGCTGGGGATCATCTGCAGTGCGGTGATGACCTGGGCAGTCTATTTCAGTACCGATCTCGATTTACGGCAGTTGATGTACTGGATGATGGGCGGTTTCAGTGGCGTAGACTGGCGTTATCGCTGGTTAATGCTGGCGTTGCTGCCGGTGCTGATCTGGCTCTGCTCATTGTGGCGGGTGATGAACCTGATTGCGCTGGGCGAAATTTCTGCCAGGCAGTTAGGCCTGCCTTTACTGATGTGGCGCAATCTGCTGGTGTTGAGCATCGGCTGGCTCACCGGTGTCAGCGTGGCGCTGGCGGGCGCGATTGGGTTCATTGGGCTGGTTATCCCGCACATCCTGCGCCTCAATGGCATCAACGATCATCGTATGCTGTTGCCTGCCTGTGCGCTGGCTGGTGGGGCGATATTACTGGCCGCTGATGTGCTGGCCAGAGTCGCCATGTCTTCGGCAGAATTACCGATTGGGGTGGTGACGGCAACGCTCGGCGCTCCGGTCTTTATCTGGTTACTGTTACGCAACCGGCCATAGCGGCCTCCCTTTTTCACTCTCTACTGAACAGGAACACTCGATGACTATTTTCGACACAAAACTGGAAACGCTGGATGGCGAACAGACTTCTCTGGCGAACTGGCAGGGCGACGTACTGTTAGTGGTGAACGTGGCATCCAAATGCGGGCTTACCCCTCAGTACGAGCAGTTAGAAGCCTTACAGAAAAACTGGCAGGAGAAAGGCTTTTCGGTGCTGGGCTTCCCGTGCAATGCATTCCTCGGTCAGGAACCTGGCAGCGCAGAAGAGATCAAAACCTTCTGTAGCACCACCTATGGCGTGACCTTCCCGATGTTTAGCAAAATCGAGGTCAATGGCCCGGATCGTCATCCACTGTATCAACAGCTGGTGGCGGCGCAGCCTACGGCCAGCGCACCCGATAACAGTGGTTTCCTCGAGCGCATGTCCAGCAAAGGCCGTGCGCCGAAAGAGCCTGGCGACATCCTGTGGAATTTCGAGAAGTTCCTGATCGGTCGCGACGGCACGGTGATCCAGCGCTTCTCGCCGGATATGGAACCCGCCGATCCGCTGATTGAGAGTGCGATTAAACAGGCTTTGGCAAAATAAATGCTGTTGCAGTGTGAGGGTGTTGCCATTAAGCAGCGCCTTGCGCCATTTAACGCTGAGGTGAACGCCGGAGAGCTTATCCATCTGCTGGGGCCGAATGGCGCCGGTAAAAGCTCTCTGTTGGCCTGTCTGGCCGGTATGCTGCCCGGAGAAGGGACCATTTTGCTATCGGGGCAGCCTTTGCAAGCCTGGCGTCACAGTGCGCTGGCACGAACGCGGGCGTATCTGGCACAACAGCAGGTGCCCGCTGGCAGAATGCCGGTCTGGCACTACCTCACGCTGCACAATGCGGTAACCGATGAGGCGGCACTGATGGCGCTTTGCCAGACCTTCAAGCTGGTGGATAAACTGGCCAGACCGCTGAGCCAACTGTCGGGAGGGGAATGGCAGCGCGTTCGCCTGGCCGCGGTGTTATTTCAGATGTCTCAGCCCGACGGCAAACTCCTGCTGCTTGATGAGCCGCTGACCGGGCTGGACCTGGCTCAGCAGGCCGCGTTTGATGGTTATCTGGCCAGCTGCGTGGCGCAGGGGCTGACGATTATCATGAGCGGGCACGATATCAACCACAGTTTGCACCACGCTCACCGCGTCTGGTTGATGAAACAGGGGGCGCTGGTTCAGCAGGGCACCGTTGATGAGGTTCTGCAACCCGAAGGGCTGAGCAAGGTCTTTGACGTGCCGTTCCGGCGACTGAGTGTGGAAAATCACCAAATCCTCACCACATTCCTCTGATTAGCCGGACATTGTTGTCTGAAAACCCCGTTTGCAGGTAGAGTAAGTCGTCATCTCAGAAGGATCTCCGTTATGCGCTACTGGCTGTTGCTGATCGTCATTATTCTTGCGGGCTGTAGTCGCCATGCACCGCCACCCAATGGGCGTTTGTCCGATTCAATTACGGTGATTGCCCAACTGAATGAGCAGCTTAGCCAGTGGCACGGCACGCCCTATCGCTATGGCGGCATGGGAAGGGGTGGCGTTGACTGCTCGGGCTTTGTCTATCTGACCTTCCGCGATCGTTTTGATCTGCAACTTCCCCGCACGACGGTTGCACAAACCGATATCGGCACCCGCATTAGCAAAGATGAATTGCTGCCAGGCGATCTGGTCTTTTTTAAAACGGGCAGTGGCGAAAATGGTCTGCATGTTGGGATCTACGATACCGACGATCAATTTATTCATGCTTCAACCAGCCAGGGTGTGATTCGTTCTTCTTTAAATAACGTTTACTGGAAAAAAGTGTTCTGGCAGGCAAGACGAATTTGATCCGCCTTATATTTAGCGTGCTAAGCAATTACAGATAAAGCTCATTTATTCGTCATTTGATTTATGGGATGATATTAAATAACGCATTGCCCACCCGGGATAAAATAATTCAATTTCCCTTAAGTCTCTTTTTATGTCAGCATTACGTCAAATTTTAGTAAAGAGATGTTGAAGTTAATGACAAGTTGGTGCTTAAACACCAGTGAACCGATAAACTGCTCAGCATCTTTCTTATCAATTGTGTGATAGTTTACTGTTTCGCAACGGGCCTCACCCTGTCTATTTTGCTTTTTATGCGACAATCTCACTTAATATTGGCACTGTTAATTGCCATTAGCGGTGAAGCAGGGTGCACGAATTGGCACTTCATCATGGCTGAATAAAATGAAAATCCATCTGGAAGCGGATTATAAAAGTTACACAGCATTCTACCCAGTTTACAGCTTTGACGGCCTTTTAATCGCTGTCGAATTGTTGACGCATTTTTCCCATACCACAGCCAATGTCGCCATGCCGCAAGAAATGTTGCTGCCGCAAATGGACAGCGAACAACGTATTCTTCTGTTGCAAAGCCAGATAGCCAGCATTGAAAAACATCACGACTTCTTTCGCCAGCAGGGTGTGAAGGTGACGCTGAAAATTGATGACATCACCTCACAGGCGATCCTTGATAGTGATTTTCTGGCGAAAAAGTTGGATGCGCTGGAATGGCTTGAGCTTGAAATTAATGAAAGCTTCCCGAATTTAAAACTGGGTAAAGACCATCCGGAATTAATGGCTTTAAGTGAGCGATTTGACTTAAGTCTGGAAAATTACGGATCCGGTAAAGCGCCGTCGAAAGCGGTGTATGACGATCTGTTCTACCGCATCAAACTCGACAAAGGCTTTATTAAACACAATATCAACAAGCTATCTTTTAAACCATTTATAAGTACAGTGTTGGATCATATCAAACCGCACTGCCATCAGATAATCGTTCAGGGAATTGATGATTTATCCGGTCTGGAAAAGATTAGCCATTTCCAGTTTGACGGAATACAAAGCGCACTATTTTCGCCCGTGGGCGAAGACGCGCTCTCGTCATTGATTCATCCTCCTAAAGAGTTGCAGGGCCTGCCGCATTAATAACCCCTTTCAGTATCCGTGTTAAGCTGCTGCGAGGCGGTTTACACTAACCGATAGTTTGCCTGCGGTCCGGTCGCGACCGCACGGGCATATCGCAAGGGGATCTCATGCAGTTTACTAACACCTGGCATCAGGAGCTTGAGGGGTTTTACACCGCGCTCACGCCCACGCCGTTAAAAAATCCACGTCTGCTTTATCACAGTGCCGGGCTTGCCGCTGAGCTGGGGCTTGATGACAGCTGGTTTGCTGCGGATAAAATTGGTATCTGGAGCGGCGAGTCTCTGCTGCCGGGCATGCAGCCTTTGGCGCAGGTATACAGTGGCCATCAGTTTGGCGTCTGGGCCGGTCAGTTAGGCGACGGAAGAGGGATTTTGCTGGGTGAGCAACGGCTGGAGGATGGCCGTAAAATGGACTGGCACCTGAAAGGGGCGGGCTTAACGCCTTATTCCCGCATGGGTGATGGTCGGGCCGTTTTACGTTCCTCTCTGCGCGAGTTCCTGGCCTCTGAAGCGATGTATCATCTTGGCGTCCCCACTTCCCGCGCGTTAACTGTGGTGACCAGCGATGAGCCCGTTTACCGTGAAACCACGGAGCGCGGGGCGATGTTGCTGCGCGTGGCGGAAAGCCATTTGCGTTTTGGTCACTTCGAACACTTCTTTTATAATCAGCAGCCGGAAAAAGTCCGCGAACTCGCCGATTATGCCATCCGCCATCACTGGCCACAGTGGCAGGACGAAGAGGATCGCTATCGGTTGTGGTTTACTGACGTCGTCCGCAGAACCGCGCGCCTGATTGCTCACTGGCAAAGCGTGGGCTTCGCTCACGGCGTGATGAATACCGACAATATGTCGATTCTGGGCCTGACGCTGGATTACGGTCCTTACGGATTCCTTGATGACTACAAGCCTGACTTTATCTGTAATCATTCAGATTACCAGGGGCGTTATAGCTTTGAAAATCAGCCGGTGGTGGGCTTGTGGAACCTGAATCGCCTGGCTCATGCGCTGTCGGGCCTGATGACCACCGAGCAGCTGAAGCAGGCGCTGGCAGAATACGAGCCCGAGCTGATGCGTTGTTGGGGCCAGCAGATGCGCGCCAAACTTGGATTCACCACGCAGGGCAAGCATGACAACGATATCCTGACCGGGTTACTGGCGTTGATGACCAAAGAGGGTAGCGACTACACCTGGACCTTCCGTCAGCTGTCTGATTCGGTACAGCAGGGATCCACTTCACCGCTGCGTGACGAGTTTATCGATCGTGAGGCGTTTGACAGCTGGTACAACATCTGGCGACAGCGTGTGCTGGAAGAAGAGCGTAGCGATGAAGATCGCCAGCAGCAGATGAAGCAGGCCAATCCCGCCATCGTGTTACGTAATTACCTGGCACAGCAGGCGATCGAGCAGGCCGAAAAGGATGACATCAGCGTGCTGAGCAGATTGCATCAGGCGCTGAGCCAGCCTTATGCGGACGCGCCAGAATTTGCCGATTTGATGCAGCGCCCGCCAGACTGGGGCAAAAAACTTGAAGTAAGCTGTTCGAGCTGATTTTAGTGGCGATTGCAGGGCCGACCGTGATCTTCGATGTCGACTGGCAGGTGGGGATCGCAGGTGAGCAAAGGGGATGCAGCGGGGTTGCTGCATCCCATCACTGAAGTTAACGCTTTACCCTCAGAAGCGAGCATCCACCGCCGCAGCCAGCTGCGCCAGCACGGCTTCGCTGTCTTCCCAGTTCAGGCACGGGTCGGTAATCGACTGGCCGTACACCAGCGGTTTGCCGGACTCAACCTTCTGCGTACCCTCCTGCAGGAAGCTTTCAATCATCACGCCGGCAATGGCCCGCGAGCCCTCACGGATCTGCTGTGCGACCGACGTTGACACCTCTTTTTGCAGGCGATGCTGCTTCAGGCAGTTGCCATGGCTAAAGTCGATCACCAGCTGCTCCGGCAGTTTGAACTCACGCAGGCTGGCTGCGGCCGCTGCAATATCTTCCGCATGATAGTTCGGCTGTTTACCGCCACGCATAATGACATGGCCGGAAGGATTGCCGCTGGTCTGGTAGATGGTCATCTGACCATGCTTGTCCGGCGACAGGAACATATGGCTGGCTCTTGCGGCGCGGATCGCATCTACGGCAATCTGAATATTGCCATCGGTACCATTTTTAAACCCGACCGGGCAGGAGAGAGCTGACGCCATTTCGCGGTGGATCTGGCTCTCAGTGGTGCGGGCCCCAATGGCACCCCAGCTGATCAGGTCAGCGATAAACTGCCCAACCACCATATCGAGGAACTCGGTGGCGGTCGGCATGCCTAACGCATTGATGTCCAGCAGCAGTTTGCGGGCAATCTCCAGACCGTGATTCACGCGGAAACTGCCATCCAGATCCGGGTCAGAAATCAATCCTTTCCAGCCGACAACGGTACGCGGTTTTTCAAAATAGGTGCGCATAACGATTTCAAGGCGCGACTGGTGCTTCTCACGCAGTACACACAGCCTGCGGGCGTAATCGACCGCCGCTTCGGGATCGTGCAGGGAACATGGGCCAATCACCACCAGCAGACGAGGATCTTCGCCGGAGAGAATACGGGCAATACGCTTACGGGAGTCGGTGACGTTGGCTGCGATGGCCGGGGTGATCGGGTGCCGTTTTGCCAGTTCATCAGGCGTAATCAGGCTCTCGATGCGCGCGGTCCGCAGTTCATCTGTTTTGTTCATAACCATCTCTAAATTTTTTTCTTCGCAGCGGCAGGAGTACCGGGAAGTGATGGCGATCACAATAAACCAACCAGCGATGATTTCAACCGCAAACGCCCGCTAATCGGGCGTAACGCGATAAATATCACTAATTAATACATCCGGCGGGTCAGTCCCATGATGTCGAGGATCTTGGTAGCGATCTCTTCCACCGAGTAATTGGTACTGTTGAGGTAACGAATTTGGGTGGTGCGGAACAGCGCCTCAACTTCGCCCACTTCAAGGCGACACTGACGCATCGAGGCGTAATGGGTGTTTTCCGCCCGTTCCTGACGGATGGCGGCCAGACGCTCCGGATCGATGGTCAGCCCAAAACACTTATTCTGAAAAGGCTTCAACGCAGGGGGCAACTTCAGGTTATCCATATCATCGGCGATAAAAGGATAGTTGGCGGCGCGGATACCAAACTGCATCGCCAGGTAAAGGCTGGTGGGGGTCTTACCGCAGCGCGAAACGCCCAGTAAAATTACCTGGGCATCTTCCAGCCCACGCAGGGAAATCCCGTCATCATGCGCCAGGGTATAATCTATCGCGGCAATACGGGCATCGTATTTGCCCAGGTTATTGGCCGTCAGGCCGTGGGTACGGTTGGCGACCGGCGCGGGCGCAATGCCCAACTCCTGCTGCAATGGTGCCACCAGCGACTGGACGATGTCCTGACAGAAACCGTCGCTCTGCAGAATGATTTCCCGGACCTCCGGCGTCACGATAGAAATAAACACCAGAGGACGTACGCCGCTTTTCAGGTATAAGGCATTGATCTGTGCCTTGACCGCCTGCGCGCGCTGCACATTCTCCACAAACGGCAGGGTTACGCTGTTGATCCCGACCGGAAACTGGGACAGCACCGCATGTCCAAGCACTTCAGCCGTAATCGCTGTGCCATCTGAAATATAAAAAACACTTCTCTCGCTGTTCACGTCCATTTTATCTCCGTTCGCTGTGCATCATTTCAGACTAAATTAATCCAGCCTGTGAAAGCAAATAGTGATGTTGCCTGCAAAATAAAATAAACGCTCCATAAGTTAATGATATGAACTTTTTATTTTTATAAACTGAGATTAAAGCGAAAAAAAGCCGATTTATGAAATGACGTTCCCTTTTATTATTCATAAAAATAGCCCTTAGTTAAAAAAGCATTCTAATTCTTCATCAAGTTTTGTTGCGCAACCCGTTTACTCTGATAAAGATAAAACTGTGAGCAGGCGACTGAAAGATAAAGACTTATCTTATTCCCTTCGTTGCGCAACGCCGCAAAACAGCGCGGAGTTTTCTTAAAATGACATTTTTAATCCGCTTGATCGATTCAACAGTTTCTTTCCAACACCGGAATGTGCCAGGCTCAAAACGCACTACTCTGTCCTCATATTATTCATTAATCTTAAAAGGATTGTTTCAATGTCCAATAAAGGCGAACTGCCGCTTGTGCTCTGGTATAACCAGCTTGGCATGAACGATGTTGATCGGGTGGGTGGCAAAAATGCTTCCCTGGGTGAAATGATTACTAATTTGTCCTCGCTCGGCGTTTCTGTACCGAACGGCTTTGCGACGACCTCAGATGCATTCAATCAGTTCCTCGATCAAAGCGGCGTCAATCAGCGTATCTACGATCTGCTGGATAAGACCGATATTGATGATATTGATGAACTGGGAAAAGCGGGTAAGCAAATCCGCCAGTGGATTGTCGAAACACCTTTCCAGCCCGCGCTGGAACAGGCCGTACGTGAAGCCTACGAGCAGCTCTCCTCCGATGATGCGGAAGCTTCATTCGCGGTGCGTTCTTCCGCCACGGCAGAAGATATGCCGGACGCCTCCTTCGCCGGCCAACAGGAAACCTTCCTTAACGTGCAGGGCTTCGATGCCGTGCTGATTGCCATTAAGCATGTTTATGCTTCCCTGTTTAACGACCGCGCCATCTCTTACCGCGTGCATCAGGGCTACGACCATCGTGGCGTGGCGCTGTCTGCCGGTGTTCAGCGTATGGTGCGTTCAGATCTGGGTTCTGCAGGCGTGATGTTCACCATTGATACCGAATCTGGTTTCGACCAGGTGGTATTTATCACTGCGGCTTATGGCCTCGGTGAAATGGTGGTGCAGGGCGCGGTTAACCCCGACGAATTCTATGTGCACAAACCGACGCTGGCTGCCGGCCGGCCGGCGATTGTCCGTCGTAACATGGGATCCAAAAAAATCCGCATGGTTTATGCCGACTCTCAAGAGCACGGTGAGCAGGTGCGAATTGAGGATGTGCCTGAAGAAGAGCGCGATCGCTTCAGCCTGACCAGTGAAGAGATTGAAGCCTTAGCCACCCAGGCGATGCTGATCGAGAAGCACTATCAGCGTCCGATGGACATTGAGTGGGCGAAGGATGGCCATACCGGCAAACTGTTTATCGTACAGGCACGCCCGGAAACCGTCCGTTCCAACGGGCAGGTGATGGAGCGCTATACGCTGCAGGGCAAAGGTACGGTGGTGGTGGAAGGACGTGCAATCGGCCATCGCATCGGTGCCGGTGAAGTCAAAGTCATTCACGACATCAGCGAAATGAACCGCATTGAGAAAGGTGACGTGCTGGTTACCGACATGACCGACCCGGATTGGGAACCGATCATGAAAAAAGCCTCGGCGATTGTCACTAACCGTGGCGGACGTACCTGCCACGCGGCGATCATCGCCCGTGAGCTGGGTATTCCTGCGGTGGTCGGTTGCGGCAACGCGACGGATATTCTTAAGGATGGCCACAAGGTCACGGTTTCCTGTTCTGAAGGGGATACCGGCTACGTCTATAACGATCTGCTGGACTTTGAAGTGAAGAGTTCACAGGTTGATGAGCTGCCGAAGCTGCCGCTGAAAATCATGATGAACGTCGGCAATCCCGATCGTGCCTTCGACTTTGCCTGCCTGCCAAATGAAGGCGTGGGCCTCGCTCGTCTGGAATTCATCATTAACCGCATGATAGGTGTGCACCCTAAAGCGCTGCTGGAGTTTGATCAGCAAACCCCGGAACTGCAGAAGCAAATCCGCTCGATGATGAAAGGCTTCGACGATCCGGTTGAGTTCTATATTGCGCGTCTGACCGAAGGGATCTCCACCCTGGGCGCCGCCTTTTCACCGAAGCGCGTCATCGTACGGTTGTCCGATTTCAAAACCAACGAATACGCAAACCTGGTGGGCGGCGAGCGCTACGAGCCTGAAGAGGAAAACCCGATGCTCGGCTTCCGTGGTGCAGGTCGCTACGTGGCAGACAGTTTCCGTGACTGCTTCGCGCTGGAGTGCGCAGCCGTAAAACGTGTGCGTAACGATATGGGACTGACCAACGTTGAAATCATGGTGCCGTTCGTCCGTACCGTCGCGCAGGCTAAAGCTGTTGTCGAGGAGTTAGAGCGTCAGGGCCTGAAGCGCGGCGAGAATGGACTCAAGCTGATCATGATGTGCGAGATCCCGTCCAATGCGCTGCTGGCTGAACAGTTCCTGCAATACTTCGACGGCTTCTCTATTGGCTCGAATGATATGACTCAGCTGACGCTGGGACTGGACAGAGACTCCGGCGTGGTGTCCGCACTGTTTGACGAGCGTGATGAAGCGGTTAAAGCCTTGCTTTCAATGGCCATCCGCGCGGCGAAAAAAGAAGGGAAATACGTGGGTATCTGCGGACAAGGTCCATCCGATCATGAAGACTTTGCAGCGTGGCTAATGGATGAGGGAATCGACAGTTTATCTCTTAACCCAGATACGGTGGTTCAGACCTGGTTAAGCCTGGCGGAAATACCGAAAAAGTAGCAGATTTCGCTGTAATAACCCCGAAGGCCAGTTTATCTGGCCTTTTTGCTTTTCTACAGGCAAAAAAAAGCCCATCACATGGGATGGGCAAAGACTACACACAGCAATTCTTTAGTTTACTCAGGGGAAAAAGGTTGTTTAGAAATCAGCGGTTTGATCATAAACATGTCATTCATACTATTCAGCCGGGCAGGGGGAGTCATTAAGAATCCTCTTATTAGTTTAAAACCCATAACCTTTTGTGACAGATCCCGGGTGACATCGTCTGGGAAACTGTATATCTGGTAATCAATTACCAGGTGTTATCAGCTAAAAGGGTGAAAAATGCGCTTTTCTGGTAAAAAACCCTAATCAAAGTGAATTAAGACGTGACGCACATTTTTTTAATTACGAAAGCGGCCAGGCAAGCTGGCCGCAGAGGAAGGATTATTTTGCGCTGTGTTCGTGTTCGATCTCTGCCAGTTCTTCAACCACTTCAAGCGGGTCATCTTCCGGCGCCGGCGCTTCATGCACCCAGACCGACACCAGACGATAAGAGACGGCCAACACCACCGGACCGATAAACAGGCCAATCATGCCAAAGGCAATCAGTCCGCCAATCACGCCTGAAAGGATCAGGATCATCGGTAAATCCGCGCCCATGCGGATGAGCATTGGTCGCAGCACGTTATCCAGCGTGCCAACCACACAACTCCAGATCAGCAGCACCGTTCCCCAGGTGGTATCACCTGTCCAGTACAGCCAGACAATCGCCGGGATTAACACCACCAGCGGACCCAGCTGAACCAGGCAGGAGAGGATCATCACTACCGTCAGCACGGTAGCATAAGGAATGCCTGATATCGCCAGACCAATACCGCCCAGCAAGCCCTGGACCAGCGCGGTGACCACTACGCCCAGCGCCACGGCGCGGATCGCCTGACCGGCCAGCAGTACCGCCGCATCACCCCGACGTGAGGCCAGGCGGAAGGCGAAATGACGTATGCCATGACCCACCTGTTCACCCCGGGCATAGAGCAACACGCTGAACAGCAGCATCAGACCGAGGTGCATCATAAAGCGGCCAAAATGCCCGGCCTGCGCAAACAGGAAGCCACTGGTGCGGCCGATATAAGGCTGCACTTTGGTCATCATCGCGCTGCCGCCGCCCTGCACCAGGTTGTGATACGCGGAAAACAGCTTTCTGCCGACCAGCGGAATGCTGTTCATCCAGTGCATGTCGGGGAGTTGAATGTGCCCGGCAGAGGCCCAGGCGATCACCGGCCCGCTGCTGTCAATCAGGCTGTTGACCAGCACCGATACCGGCAGCACAAACAGCAGGATCAGCAGCAGCGTCATGGCAATCACCGCCAGCGAGCGTCGGCCCCACAGCAGGCCCTGCAGTTTGATCATCAATGGCCAGGTGGCAATCACCACCATACTGGCCCAGGCAAAGCCCAGCACGAAGGGCTGAACCACCCAAAAACAGGCCACAATCATCAAAATGATAAACATCAGCGAGAAGACGATTTGCGGCAAATCCCAGCCTTTTTTTTGCACGTTCTTTATGGTTGACACGGTAACCTCAGCGAGAAAAACAGACGGGATACTCCCGGAAGACCCCTTGTCTCCCCGAACATCCCTTAGCATGATGCATTAAACGCATTTTCGACAGAAACGGCACGCGATTCTTTTCAGCTATATTGTTGAGATCGCGACAGGTCATAAAAAAATGTGATAAAAACAGAGTCAGCAATAGCAATCGTTTACCCAACATTCTGGTCACCCGATAATGATCCCACAGATTTCCCAGGCGCCAGGCCTCGTTCAACTGGTGCTGAATTTTTTGCAGGCGTTAGAGCAGCAGGGTTTTAACGGCGATACCGCCACCAGCTATGCCGACCGTCTTACCATGTCCACCGACAACAGCATCTATCAGCTCCTTCCTGATGCGGTTCTGTTCCCCCGTTCCACGGCTGATGTGGCGCTAATCGCCCGCCTGGCGGGTGAAGAACGCTTCCACAGCCTGGTGTTTACTCCCAGGGGCGGCGGAACCGGCACTAACGGGCAATCCCTGAATCAGGGGATCGTGGTCGATATGTCCCGCCATATGAACCGCATCCTTGAAATCAATGTTGAACAGGGCTGGGTAAAGGTTGAAGCTGGCGTCATTAAAGATCAGCTCAATGCTTACCTGAAACCTTTTGGCTATTTTTTCTCTCCTGAACTCTCAACCAGCAACCGCGCCACCTTAGGTGGGATGATCAACACCGATGCGTCGGGGCAGGGATCGCTGGTGTACGGCAAAACCTCGGATCACGTAACAGGCCTGAGAGCGGTGTTACTGGGCGGCGATATTCTCGACACCCGCAGTATTCCCGTGGCGCTTGCTGAAACGTTGGCAAAAGAACAGAGCAACGAAGGCCGCATTTACCGCACCATTCTCGAACGCTGCCGCGATCGTCACCAGAACATCATTGATAACTTCCCGAAACTGAACCGTTTTCTGACCGGCTACGATTTACGTCATGTGGTCAGCGACGATCTTCAGTATGTCGACCTGACGCGGATCCTGTGTGGCGCCGAAGGCACGCTGGCCTTTATTACCGAAGCGCGGCTGGATATCACGCCGATCCCGAAAGTTCGCCGTCTGGTGAATATCAAGTACGACTCGTTTGACTCGGCACTGCGCAGTGCACCTTTTATGGTTGAAGCCAAAGCGTTGTCGGTCGAAACCGTCGATTCAAAAGTGTTGAATCTGGCGCGTGAAGATATCGTCTGGCATTCGGTTAGCGAGTTGATTACCGATGTGCCCGACCAGGAGATGCTCGGCCTGAATATAGTCGAGTTTGCCGGTGACGATAAGGCATTGATCGACAGCCAGCTTGAGTCACTTTGTCAGCGACTGGATGGCTTGATCAGCAATCGCCAGGCGGGCGTGATTGGCTATCAGCTGTGCGACGATCTCGACGGCATTGAGCGCATCTACGCGATGCGTAAAAAAGCGGTCGGCCTGCTGGGCAATGCCAAAGGCCGCGCCAAGCCGATCCCGTTTGTGGAAGATACCTGTGTTCCGCCGCAGCATCTGGCTGACTACATCGTGGAGTTCCGTGCGCTGCTGGACGGCCATAACCTGAGTTATGGCATGTTTGGCCATGTGGATGCGGGGGTGCTGCATGTGCGTCCAGCGCTGGATATGTGTGACCCACAACAAGAGATGCTGATGAAGCAAATCTCTGATGAAGTGGTCGAGCTGACGGCTCGCTATGGCGGTCTGCTGTGGGGAGAACACGGCAAGGGCTTCCGCGCACAGTACAGCCCGGAGTTCTTTGGCGAAGAGCTGTTTAACGATCTTCGCCACATCAAGGCGGTGTTCGACCCGGCTAACCGGCTCAATCCGGGTAAAATCTGTGCGCCAGCAGGCGTTGACGAGCCAATGATGAGAGTGGATGCCACCAAGCGCGGCACTTACGATCGTCAAATCCCGATTACTGTCCGTAGCGACTGGCGCGGTGCCATGGAGTGTAACGGCAACGGACTTTGCTTTAACTTTGATGTGCGCAGCCCTATGTGCCCATCAATGAAAATCACCGGCAACCGCATTCATTCTCCCAAAGGTCGCGCAACCCTGACCCGCGAATGGCTGCGGCTGCTGGCGGAGCAGGGCGTTGATCCGCTGGAGCTGGAAAAGCGTCTGCCGGAAGCCAAAGTTACCCTGCGGGGAATGATTGAGCGCACCCGCAACAGTTGGTACGCGCGCCGTGGTGAATATGACTTCTCCCATGAGGTTAAAGAAGCCATGTCCGGCTGCCTGGCCTGCAAGGCCTGTTCCACGCAGTGCCCCATCAAAATTGATGTGCCGGGCTTCCGCTCACGCTTCCTGCAGCTCTATCACACACGCTATCTGCGTCCGGCCAGTGATTATCTGGTCGGCACCGTGGAGAGCTACGCGCCGCTGATGGCCAAAGCGCCGAAATTCTTTAACTTCTTCCTGCGCCAGCCGCTGGTGCGGGAGATGAGTAAACGCCACGTGGGCATGGTCGATCTGCCTTTGCTTTCCTCGCCGAACCTGAAAAAGCAGCTCGCGGGTCAGCCCGCCATCAACACCACGCTGGAATCGCTGGAAGCGATGAGCCCGGCGGAGCGCGAGCGCCATGTGCTGGTGGTACAGGATCCGTTTACCAGCTATTACGAAGCGCAGCTGGTAACAGACTTCGTCAAGCTTATCAGCAAGCTGGGCTACAAACCGGTGGTGCTGCCTTTCTCACCGAACGGGAAAGCGCAGCATGTGAAAGGTTTCCTGCAGAGTTTTGCGCGGACCGCCAGGAAAACCGCCGATTTCCTCAATCGCGTGGCAAAACTGGAGCTGCCGTTGGTCGGTGTCGATCCGGCGCTGGTGTTGTGCTATCGCGATGAGTACAAAGAGATCCTGAAAGATCAGCGTGGTGACTTCCACGTGCAGCTGGTGCATGAGTGGCTGCAACAGGCGCTTCCGCCTCAGGACGTTCAGTCTGGCAATCAGGAGGCCTGGTATCTGTTTGGCCACTGTACCGAAGTGACGGCATTGCCGGCATCGACGAAGCAATGGGAAGGGATATTTGCCCGTTTCGGCGCGAAGCTGGAAAACATCAGCGTCGGCTGCTGTGGCATGGCGGGAACCTACGGTCACGAAAGCAAAAACCTGGAAAACTCGCTGGGCATTTACGAGCTCTCGTGGCATCAGGCGCTGCAAAAACTGCCTCGCCAACGCTGTCTGGCCACCGGTTACTCGTGTCGCAGCCAGGTGAAGCGTGTGGAAGGTAACGGCATGCGTCATCCCTTACAGGCATTACTGGAGTTAATCCGATGACAATCTGGAAGCGTGAATTCACCCTGGAGCAGCTTAACCAGCGCAGCCAGGACACGCTGGTGGCGCATCTGGGCATCGTCTTCACCGCGGTGGATGAGCAGACATTGACGGCGACAATGCCGGTGGATGCCCGCACGCGTCAGCCTTTTGGCCTGTTACACGGCGGCGCGTCCGCCGTGTTGGCAGAGACCCTGGGTTCGATGGCGGGCTATCTCTGTACCGAAGGCGATGATCGTATCGTTGGACTGGAAATTAACGCCAATCATCTGCGCTCAGTGCGTGAAGGAGAGGTGAGGGGAGTTTGTCGCGCACTGCACCTGGGACGTCGTCACCAGGTCTGGCAGATTGAGGTTTATGACCCGCAGCAGCGCCTGTGCTGCAGCTCCAGGCTCACTACCACGGTGATATCAGCCAGCGCAAAAGAGTGATATACTTCTGGGCCTTTAAAATCGCGCCCGGACGCCTCACAGTATCCAGGATGCGTGCTTAACGAATTCGCTTTGCAGTTTGGTGGCTTTATCCCATTCGCCGCTCATTGCCAGTTGATGGCACAAGCGGGTAAGTGAGTGTCGGGCTAGCTGCCAGGCTTGCATACGGAACAACCTGTCACGTTCGGCGTTTCCCAACTCCTGAACCAGGCGATGGTGAAGTTTTCCCATGGCATGCAGGTAGCTGTGGTCGTCGCCGTTAAGCTGGCAAAGTTCGGCCATATCCAGGCAGGTATCATTGAATTTGCGCAGTTGTTCGAGGGTGCATTCCGGACGGTCTACTTTGGCTTGTGCCATGTAGTAATCGACGGTGATATCACGAACGGAATATTTGTATTCGTCAATCTTGTGTTGCAGCCAGGCACTTATCGACAGATTCATTTTAGGGCTCACTCGTTAATGATAATCATTATCATAGAGTAACTGGTGTATAATTCAACGTCACCGTAAGAAATTTTTATCGATAAATGCGGCCTCTCAGATAAATTGGTCATAACGATAATTGGCGACGCTGAAAGAGTTAAAATGAGTATTATTCCCGTTTAGCGTAAGCGCGCCTGGATTTACTGACTTGTTTTCAATGTGTTACCATTACGTTAAATCGACGCGTGACGCAGATCGCAATCCTCCTTACAGGGTCTAAACTGAATAAAGAGGGCTAAAAAACCCCATTTGGCCTTAATCCCTGCAAAACAAGAGGTTGAAGCGATATTCATTATCACTAACATAGGGGCATTAGCCTTAACGGCTATCGACTCACGAGGTAATGTTATGCCATCAGCAACTACGGCTTCTTTTTCTCCCGACGACTACGTCTGGAAGGGACTGACCATCACTGACAGCGCCGCAAAACAGATCATTGTGCTGGCAGCCGATGACGCGCAAGTGAAGGGCTTAAAGCTCGGCGTGAAAACGTCTGGCTGCGCCGGTTTTGGCTACACCATGGATATGGTGAAAGAGCCTGCCGACGACGATTTGGTCTTTACCCATCAGGGCGCGCATCTGTATGTGCCTCTGCAGGCTATGCCTTTCATCGACGGTACCGAAGTAGATTTCGTTCGTGAAGGTCTGAACCAGATTTTCAAATTTAATAATCCTAAAGCTCAACACGCCTGTGGCTGTGGTGAGAGCTTTGGCGTTGAGTAAAACTTATGTCCCGAAACACTGATACATCGGATGATGTGCAGGTCTGGGAAGGAAACCATCAGAAGTACAAAGAAGGTTTCTTCACTCAGCTGCAAACCGAAGAATTTGAAAACGGCATCAACGAAGACGTTGTGCGCGCGATTTCTGCCAAGCGTAACGAGCCAGAGTGGATGCTTGAATTCCGCCTGAAGGCGTTTGCTGCCTGGTTGGAAATGGAAGAGCCGCACTGGCTGAAGGCGAACTACAAATCGCTGGATTACCAGGATTACAGCTACTACTCCGCGCCATCGTGCGGCAACTGTGATGACAGCTGTGCTTCCGAGCCTGGTGCCCAGCAGACTTCCGGTGCGACGCCTGCTAACTACCTGACTGAAGAAGTGGAGAACGCCTTTAAGCAGCTTGGCGTCCCGGTTCGTGAAGGTCAGGAAGTGGCTGTTGATGCGATTTTTGACTCGGTATCGGTTTCCACAACCTATCGTGGCAAGCTGGCAGAGCAGGGGATTATCTTCTGTTCCTTCGGCGAAGCGATCCACGATCACCCGGAACTGGTTAAACAGTATCTGGGCACCGTGGTTCCTGCTAACGACAACTTCTTTGCTGCGCTGAACTCCGCGGTGGCTTCCGACGGTACTTTTGTGTACATCCCGAAAGGCGTCCGTTGTCCGATGGAGCTGTCGACCTATTTCCGCATCAACGCGGCGAAAACCGGTCAGTTCGAGCGCACCATCCTGATCGCCGATGAAGGCAGCTACGTCAGCTACATCGAAGGCTGTTCAGCGCCGGTTCGCGACACCTATCAGCTGCACGCGGCCGTTGTTGAAGTCATCATTCATAAAGATGCTGAAGTGAAGTACTCCACCGTGCAGAACTGGTTCTCCGGCGGCGAGTCTGAAGGCGGTATCCTGAACTTCGTTACCAAGCGCGCGCTGTGTGAAGGTGAGAACAGCAAGATGTCCTGGACGCAGTCTGAAACCGGCTCGGCGATCACCTGGAAATACCCAAGTGTGATCCTGCGTGGTGACAACTCGGTCGGTGAATTCTTCTCTGTGGCGCTGACCAGCGGTCATCAGCAGGCGGATACCGGCACCAAGATGATCCACATCGGCAAGAACACCAAGTCGACCATCATCTCTAAAGGTATTTCAGCGGGCAAAAGCCAGAACACTTACCGTGGTCTGGTGAAAATCATGCCGACGGCAACCAATGCCCGTAACTTCACCCAGTGTGACTCGATGCTGATTGGTGCTGACTGTGGCGCGCATACCTTCCCGTATGTGGAAGTGCGTAACAACACGGCACAGCTGGAGCATGAGGCGACGACGTCAAGAATTGGTGAAGATCAGATGTTCTACTGCCTGCAGCGTGGCATCAGTGAAGATGACGCAATTTCGATGATTGTGAACGGCTTCTGTAAAGACGTCTTCTCCGAACTGCCGCTGGAATTCGCGGTGGAAGCGCAGAAACTGCTGGCGATCAGCCTTGAACACAGCGTGGGCTAAGCCCCCGCGCTAACGGTCATTCAGCGCAGTGCCGGACAGCACTGCCAGGGAAACACTATGTTAAGTATTAAAGATTTACAGGTTAGCATTGAAGATAAAGAGATCCTGCGCGGGCTGGACCTCGAGGTGAAAGCGGGTGAAGTTCACGCGATCATGGGCCCAAACGGTTCAGGTAAAAGTACGCTGTCTGCCACGCTGGCGGGCCGCGAAGAGTACGAAATCACCGGTGGTTCGGTCAGCTTTAAAGGCAAAGACCTGCTGGAACTCTCCCCTGAAGATCGCGCTGGCGAAGGCATCTTTATGGCTTTCCAGTACCCGGTTGAGATCCCAGGCGTCAGCAACCAGTTCTTCCTGCAGACGGCCGTCAACTCAGTGCGCAAATACCGCGATCAGGATGCGCTGGACCGTTTTGATTTCCAGGACTTCATCGAAGACAAAATTCAGCTGCTGAAAATGCCTGAAGATTTGCTGACCCGTTCAGTAAACGTCGGCTTCTCCGGCGGTGAGAAAAAACGTAACGACATTCTGCAGATGGCGGCTCTGGAACCTGAGCTGTGCATTCTGGATGAAACCGACTCCGGTCTGGATATCGATGCCCTGAAAACCGTTGCCAACGGCGTGAACACGCTGCGTGATGGCAAGCGTGCCTTCATCATCGTCACTCACTATCAGCGTATCCTGGATTACATCAAGCCTGACTTCGTCCACGTGCTGTATCAGGGCAAGATTGTGAAGTCTGGTGACTTCTCGCTGGTGAAACAACTCGAGGAGCAAGGCTATGGCTGGCTTACCGACCAGGAATAGTGACAATGCCCTCCAGCAGTGGCATCACATGTTTGAAACGCAGAGCGCTAACCGTTCCCTGCAGGCGCAGCAGCACTGGCAGCAGGTGCTGCGTTTAGGCCTGCCTACGCGCAAGCAGGAAAACTGGAAATACACCCCGCTGGAAGGCTTGTTCGACCATCAGTTTGCGGCACCAACAGCGGCTGACGTGACGGCAGAGCAGGTTAAAGCCCTGGCGCTGGATATTGACGCGATCAAAATGGTCTTCGTTGATGGCCGCTTCAATGCCGCCTTAAGCGACAGCGAATTCGATCTGTTTAACGTTCAGGTGACGGATTCAGCGCAACGTCGCGAATTAAGCGCACCTGTGCAAGCGGAAGTGTTCCTGCATTTGACCGAAAGCCTGGCGGAAGAGGTGACGTCAATTCACCTTGCCCGTGGCAAATCGGCCGCACGTGCGCTGTATATGCTGCACATCAGCAGCAGCGCGCAGGCAGAAATGAGCACCTCGCATTACCGTCATCATCTGCAGTTAGATGAAGGCGCGGAAGCGACCATTATTGAGCACTACGTCAGCCTGAACGAAGCCAGTCATTTCACCGGCGCACGCTTCACCGCTAACGTTGCGAACAACGCCCAGCTGAAGCATTACAAACTGGCGTTTGAACATAACAGCAGCTATCACTTCTCGCACAACGATCTGGTGATTGAGCGTGACGCGAATGTGAAAAGCCACAGCTTCCTGCTGGGCGCGGGCCTGACTCGCCACAACACCAGCGTTCAGCTGAACGGTGAGGGTACCGATTTGGGTATCAACAGCCTGATGTTGCCAGTAGATAAAGAAGTTTGCGACAGCCGCACTTACCTTGAGCATAACAAAGGTCATTGCCAGAGCCGTCAGCTGCACAAAACCATCGTGCGTGATAAAGCCCGTGCGGTGTTTAACGGCATGATTAAAGTGGCGAAGCACGCGCTGAAAACTGACGGACAGATGACCAACAACAACCTGTTGCTGGGCCGCCTGGCCGAAGTGGATACCAAGCCTCAGCTGGAAATCTACGCGGATGACGTGAAGTGTAGCCATGGTGCAACCATTGGTCGTATTGACGATGAGCAGATGTTCTACCTTCGTGCCCGTGGGATTAACGAAGAGTCTGCCCAGCGCATGATTATCTACGCCTTTGCCGCCGAACTGACTGAAGCCATTACGGATGAGGTGCTGAAAGAAGCGGTGATGCAACGTATTGCTCAGCGTTTCCCTGGAGGCCTTCAATGAGTTTTGACCTGGCACGCGTCCGGGCTGAATTTCCGGTTCTGTCGCGAGAAGTGAATGGCCAGCCTCTGGCCTATCTCGACAGCGCCGCAAGCGCCCAGAAGCCGCAAGCAGTGATCGATGCTGAAAGCCATTTTTATCAACATGGCTATGCCGCTGTGCACCGGGGTATTCATACCCTGAGTGCAGAAGCGACCACCGAAATGGAAAACGTCCGCATTCAGGCGGCACGTTTCCTTAATGCTGCTTCGCCAGAAGAGATTGTCTTTGTTAAAGGCACCACTGAGGCGATCAATCTGGTTGCCAGCAGCTGGGGCGGAAGTCAGTTACAGGCGGGTGACAACATCATCATCACCGCGATGGAACACCATGCCAATATCGTTCCGTGGCAGATGGTGGCCCAGCGTACCGGTGCTGAAATCCGTTTTATCCCGCTGACCGACACCGGTGAGCTGGATCTCTCGGCGCTGCCAGGTCTGATCGACAGCCGCACGCGTATGCTGGCGCTGACTCAGGTGTCCAACGTGCTTGGCACGGTAAACCCGGTGAAAGAGATTATCGCGCAGGCGAAAGCCGCAGGCGTGGCGACGCTGGTCGATGGTGCTCAGGCGATAATGCATGAGACCATCGATGTGCAGGATCTCGGCTGTGATTTTTATGCCTTCTCCGGGCATAAAATTTACGGCCCGTCCGGCATCGGCATCCTGTTTGGGCGTAAAGCCATGCTGGATCAGATGCCACCCTGGGAAGGCGGCGGATCGATGATTGCCAACGTCAGCCTGACAGAAGGGACCACCTATAACGCGGCACCATGGCGTTTTGAAGCCGGTTCACCGAACACCGGTGGCATTATCGGCCTGGGCGCTGCGTTAAAATGGGTAACCGATCTGGGTCTGGACGTTATCCAGGAGCGTGAGCAGTCGCTGATGCGTTATGCCCTCGACAAGCTGGCTTCGGTTCCCGATTTGGTGATTTACGGTCCGCAGCAGCGTGCAGGCGTCATCGCCTTCAATCTGGGACAGCATCATGCCTACGATGTCGGTAGCTTCCTCGATCAGTACGGTATTGCTATCCGCACTGGCCACCACTGCGCCATGCCGCTGATGACCCATTACGGCGTGCCGGCGATGTGTCGTGCTTCTTTCGTGCTGTATAACAGCGAAGAAGAAGCCGACCGCCTGGCGGCAGGACTGACACGTATACACCGTCTGTTGGGCTGATTGCCCGGCGGCTTTCGGAGGAACGAATGGCAACCTTGCCAGAGAAAGAAAAACTGGTTCGCAACTTTACCCGCTGTGCGAACTGGGAAGAGAAGTATCTGTACGTCATTGAATTAGGCGCGATGTTGCCAGAATTGTCTGAATCATTGCATCAGCCGGAAAACACCATTTCTGGCTGTCAGAGTCAGGTGTGGATCCTGATGAGCACCGATGACAGCGGCCGTGTTCAGTTACATGGTGACAGCGATGCAGCGATCGTTAAAGGATTGATTGCGGTGGTCTTTATTCTGTATCAGCAGATGACACCCGCAGAAATTCTGGCCTTTGATGTGCGTCCCTTTTTCGAACAGCTGGCGTTAGCTCAGCACCTTACGCCTTCCCGTTCTCAGGGACTGGAAGCGATGATCCGCGCTATTCGTCAAAAAGCTCAGGTTCTCAGCCAGGGCTAACTTGCTACACTTCTCGACAGGCTTCCCGCTTCGCACGCGGGAAGTTTCTTCATCCTAACCGAGAAATTCGCATGAAACTTTTGTCTCCTCTTGCCGCATTGCTCCTGACACTCCTTGCCTCAACGCAGTATGCCCGCGCCACCGACTATCCTTTGCCCGCAGATAACAGCCGCTTAATCGGCGAAAATTCCACCTATACCGTACCCAATGACGGTCGCCCGTTGGAAGTCGTTGCCGCCAAATATAAAATTGGCCTGTTGGGCATGTTAGAAGCGAATCCCGGCACCGATCCCTGGTTACCCAAAGCGGGCAGTCAGTTGACCATTCCTACGCAAATGCTGCTTCCGGATACCAAGCGGGAAGGGATCGTGGTGAACGTGGCGGAGCTGCGGCTTTATTACTACCCGAAAGGGGAAAACAAAGTGGTGGTTTATCCAATCGGCATCGGCCAGCTGGGCGCGAACACGCCACCGATGGTCACCAGTGTTAGCCAGAAAATCCCCAATCCTACCTGGACGCCCACCCCCAATATCCGTAAACGCTACGCCGCTGAAGGCAAAACCTTGCCGGTGACGGTGCCTGCGGGTCCGGACAACCCGATGGGGCTGTATGCGATGCGCCTGGCTTACGGACAGGGGCACTACCTGATCCATGGCACCAACGCGGATTTTGGTATCGGCATGCGCGTCAGCTCAGGCTGTATTCGCCTCAGACCGGATGATATCGAGGCACTGTTCAACAGCGTGCCGAAAGGCACCAGGGTGCAGATTATCAACCAGCCGGTGAAGTATGCCGTTGAACCGGATGGCAAACGCTATCTGGAGGTCCATCAGCCGCTCTCACACAGCGATAAGGACGATCCGCAGATCATGCCGCTGCCACTTAATGCCACGGGCAAGAAGTTCGTTAAAAGCGAGCACAGCGACGCTGAGGTGATTAAAGAGGTTTTAGCGCGCCGTTCAGGCATGCCGGTGCTGGTGAGTCAGGGTGAAGCGGTGACCTCAGATACGCCGATGCCTGCCATTATGCAGCAGAGCGATTCTGAGCGCGCGAAAGCGGAACCGGCAACCGTGAGTCAGGCTGAGGGCGAAACCCCGCAGAATTGATTGTGGCGCGTTTAGCATACCCTTGTCGGTTATAGCAGGATATCAGGAAGGGAAGTGAAGAAGAGGTCAGCAGGGAAGCTGAAAAAAAGCCAAAAAAAATGGCGCACAATGTGCGCCATTTTCAAACCAGAACTCTTACTTACGGTAAGAGTGAGCCTGGTTGTCCAGACGCTGGTTAGCGCGAGCTGCGTCGTCTTTAGCAGCCTGAACGTCAGAACGCATTGCGTTCACGTCGTTGCTCAGCTGGTCAACTTTAGCGTTCAGAGTCTGCACGTCGGTAGACAGCTGATCGATTTTAGCGTTGCTTGAACAGCCAGCCAGCAAAGTTGAACCCAGGATTACCGCGCCCAGTACCAGTTTAGTACGATTCATTATTTATACCCTCTAGATTGAGTTAATCTCCATGTAGCGTTACAAGTATTACACAAAGTATTTTCTAATGAGAATAAATTTTTGATGAGAACGTGCTTAAATTTGATCGTTCGCTCAAAGATGCACCGTCTTTCCAGTTTTATGCAAAAAAATTAGCTAAAACAGGCTACTTTAATCGGACACATCTTAAGATTTTTCTATTCGAACGGTTAATTTCAAATGGAAGTTTTATGAAAGGCCTTAACACAAGTTGTAAAAAAAGCGCCTCTCGGGGCGCTTTTTATCTACAAGGCGTAATCTTCTATTACAGCACGTGCACAGAGGCAGTATTGGTAGTTCCGCTTGGTACTAACGCACCAGAAACCATGACTACCACATCACCCTTCACACCGTAGCCGCTAGCCAGCGCGGCTTCTTTACCTAAACGGTAGAAATCGTCAGTAGAGGCGATCTCTTTCACCACAGAAGTGATGATACCTTTGCTCAACAGCAGCTGACGAGACGTCTGCTCGTTAGTGGTCAACGCAAGGATAGTGGCGTTCGGGAAGTACTTACGCACTGACTTGGCTGATTTACCGCCTTCGGTCGCAACCACGATGATTGGCGCTTCCAGGTTCTGGGCAGTTTCAACGGCGCCACGGCATACCGCTTCGGTAATGCGCATTTTGCGGTTGTCATGCTGAGAGTCGATACGGCTCTTCATCACGCGGTCAGTACGCTCGCAGATAGTGGCCATGATGGTCACTGATTCCAGCGGGTACTTACCCTTAGCACTTTCACCAGACAGCATGACGGCGTCAGTCCCGTCCAGGATGGCGTTTGCCACGTCGCCAGCTTCCGCACGGGTAGGGCGTGGGTTTTTGATCATTGAATCCAGCATCTGCGTCGCGGTGATCACCACTTTGCGGGCGCGGTTACATTTCTTGATCATCATCTTCTGCGCAAAGATCACTTCTTCAACCGGGATTTCAACGCCCAAATCACCACGAGCAACCATGATGCCGTCAGACGCTTCGAGGATCTCGTCGAAGTTGTTCAGGCCTTCCTGGTTTTCGATTTTAGAGATGATCTGAATGTGCTCGCCGCCGTGCGCCTTCAGGTGCTCACGAATTTCCAGCACGTCTGAACGCTTACGGATAAAGGACGCGGCCACGAAGTCCACGCCTTGCTCGCAACCAAAGATCAGGTCACGTTTGTCTTTTTCAGCCAGTGCAGGCAGCTGGATAGAAACGCCCGGCAGGTTAACGCCTTTGTTTTCGCCCAGGTCACCGTTGTTCAGCACTTTACAGACCACGGTGTTTTCGGTGACTTCAGTCACTTCCATACCGATCAGACCGTCATCAACCAGCACGGTGTTACCGATTTTCAGATCGGCGGTAAAGCCTGCATAAGTCACTGCGACGCGAGAATCATTACCAATCACTGACTGGTCAGTGGTGAAGGTAAAGGTCTGGCCGGCTTTCAACGAGGCATCGTTGCCGCCTTCCAGTTTCATGGTGCGGATTTCAGGGCCTTTGGTATCCAAAAGGATAGCCGCCTGATGTCCGGTCTTACTCATCACGGCACGCAGATTTGAGATACGTTTACCGTGTTCTTCGTAATCGCCGTGGGAGAAGTTAAGGCGCATTACGTTCATGCCTGCATCAAGCAGGTTGGTCAACATTTCTTCGGATTCGGTTTTTGGACCGATAGTACAAACGATCTTAGTCTTTTTCATGACGAGTTATCTATTAAGTTGTGATGGATGAGAAAAGCGAGATCCCGGGAGCTGGAAAGCGCCGGCTAAGAATTCGTGCCTGAAAGGCGAACTGCGATACAAAATAAGAATAGGTGACTGTGGTAAAGCGTGCAGGGGAAGTTGAGACGCGGTTTCAGCGCGCGCGCAAGAGTGCGTTGCGCAACATGCTATCGTTTTTGCTATAGGGTCAACCATACGCTGAAACCATTCAAGTGAAACAACGTTGCACATTATAGTAGTTAAGTTGGCGAAAACCAATTAAAAAGCAGTAGGGAGTGTGGCAAAGGTTGCGATAGATCAGCTTGTTGCGCAAAAAAGGAGACGGGTGTTTTTAGGATTTAACGCAGAGTAAGGCGAGATGGTGCGTTCTAGAGGACTCGAACCTCCGACCCCTACCATGTCAAGGTAGTGCTCTAACCAACTGAGCTAAGAACGCGAAACTAATGGTGCGTCCGAGTGGACTCGAACCACCGACCCCTACCATGTCAAGGTAGTGCTCTAACCAACTGAGCTACGGACGCACTGTGGTGCGTTCTAGAGGACTCGAACCTCCGACCCCCACCATGTCAAGGTGGTGCTCTAACCAACTGAGCTAAGAACGCACTGATTGCTGTCTTGGTAACAGCGGGGACGAATATTAACGACAGCCTCAACGACTGGCAAGCGGAAATCTGCTTTTTTCTTCGCGACTGCTGCGCAACTGTGCGAAGCGCAGCAATTTTGAACATCATCGGCAGAAAATCGCCGAAAAATTAATGTGCTGCGCGCGCCAGAATCACCGCTGCCGGTTGTTGTTGCAGACGTCTCATCCGCCACACCATCATCACTGCCGCAGAGGTCAGGCCGATAATAAAACCGATCCAGAAACCGGCTGGCCCCATGCCTGGCACTACCCAGTCGGTCATCGCCAGAACATATCCGCACGGTAGGCCGAGTATCCAGTAGGCAATAAAGGTGATGAAGAAGATCGACCGGGTGTCCTTATAGCCGCGCAAAATACCGCTACCGATCACCTGGATAGAGTCAGAGAACTGATAAATCGCTGCCAGCAGCATCAGATGAGCGGCAAGGGTGATCACTTCCGGGTTATCGGTATAAAGAAGGGCGATATGTTCACGGAAGGTGACGGTGAACAGCGCGGTTATCAAGGCCAGCGACACGCCAACCGCCTGCGCAGTCCAGGCAGAAACCCGGGCCGCTTCAGTTGAGCCCTGACCCAGGCGGAATCCAACCCGGATGGTGGTCGCCACACCCAGCGAAAGCGGCAGCACGAACATCAACGAACTGAAGTTCAGTGCGATCTGATGGCCCGCCACTTTGACGATGCCCATGGGGGAAACCAGCAGGGCAACCACGGCAAACAGCGTCACTTCAAAGAACAGCGCCAGTGCCACCGGCAGGCCGAGCTTGAACAGGCGCCAGAGAACCGCATGATCGGGACGGGTGAAGCGATCGGTCAGGCGGATATCACGCATCGATCGTGCGCGGCTGACCCAGTACTTCATGGCGATAAACATCACCCAGTAGACCGAAGCCGTTGCCACGCCACAGCCTACGCCGCCGAGCGCCGGCATGCCGAAATGACCATAAATGAAGATATAGTTAACCGGGATATTCACCAGCAGACCAATAAAGCCCATCACCATGCCCGGTTTGGTTTTAGACAACCCTTCGCACTGATTGCGCATGACCTGGAAGAACAGATAGCCCGGCGCACCCCATAGCAGCGCATGCAGATAGCCGACAGCAATCTCGGCCATTTTCGGGTCGATATTCTTCATCGAACGGATAACAAATCCGGCGTTATACAGCACCACCATGATCACGATGGAGACTACGCCAGCCAGCCAGTAAGCCTGGCGAACCTGATAAGCCACGCGATCGCGTCGGCCAGAGCCGTTAAATTGCGCAACGACAGGCGTAAGTGACAATAACAGACCATGGCCGAAGAGAATGGTAGGCAACCAAATAGACGTGCCCACGGCGACGGCGGCCATATCCGTGGCGCTCACTGCGCCGGCCATAATGGTATCAACAAAACCCATAGCGGTTTGCGCAACTTGCGCAAGGATCACCGGGATTGCCAGCGCTAATAATTGACGCGCCTCTGTCAGGTACTTCTGCACTTATACACCTATTGAATTAACTGGAGGAAGGGGCTCTGCGAAGGCAAAAAACGTTATTTTGGCGAATTATCAGCAGGGCAGGCCGCACAGTGTAATGATCGCAGAGGAAATAGCCAATGATTCGCGTTAAGAATAGCTCTTCATGTCACGCTAAATCATCCGGTTGCATTTGGTTTTCTCACTTAGCCAGGGCAAACTAGCGTAAGAATTCAATTATTGAGGCCATGACTATGTTTACCGGTATTGTGCAGGGCACCGCAGAGGTGCTGGCAATTGAAGAGAAACCTAATTTCCGCACGCATATCGTCCGCTTACCGACTGAATTGTTGCCGGGTCTGGAATTGGGCGCATCTGTTTCTCACAATGGCTGCTGCCTGACGGTAACTGAAGTGCAGGGCGATCGCGTCAGTTTTGATTTGGTTAAAGAGACACTGCGTATTACTAATCTTGGCGACCTTAACGTCGGCGATACGATTAACGTTGAACGTGCGGCAAAATTCAGCGATGAAATTGGCGGTCATTTGATGTCCGGGCACATTATGACCACCGCAGAAATCAGCAAAATAATTACTTCTGAGAATAATCGCGAAATCTGGTTTAAGCCGCAGGACGCTCAGCAGATGAAATATATCCTTCATAAAGGCTTTATTGGCATTGATGGGATCAGTCTGACGGTGGGTGAAGTGACTAAAACTAAATTCTGTGTCCACCTTATTCCTGAAACGCTGGCGAGAACCACGCTGGGCGCGAAACGTCTGGGCGATCGGGTAAATATTGAAATCGATCCTCATACCCAGGCGATTGTCGAAACCGTTGAACGGGTACTGGCTCAACGTGAAGCGGCTCTGCTTGCTGCGGCAGCCTCAGAACTTGATGAGTAGCCCATAAAATAAAAAAGGCTGACAATTCATCCTGTCAGCCTTTTTTTTATCTGGGTGATCTTAATGCGGGACGCGTAAACCGCCCTCAACCCCATGGGTAAAGACCACCTGCCACAGTTGAATATCGCGGGCGCGGAAAGCGCCGGCACAGGCATTCAGGTAATAGACGAACATCCGTTTAAAACGCTCACCGTATTTTTCTGCCAGCTGGGGCCAGGCCGCGAGGAACCGCTCGTGCCATGCCATCAGAGTGGTGTCATAGTCCTGACCAAAGTTGTGCCAGTCTTCCATAACGAAATGCGGCTCGTGCGCTTCAGAGATGTGGCGTACTGAAGGCAGACAGCCATTAGGGAAAATGTACTTATTGATCCAGGGATCAACATGTTCATTGGTCTTATTGGCACCGATGGTGTGAAGCAGGAAAATACCGTCAGGTTTCAGATTGCGGTTTACCACGTCAAAATAGGTGGCGTAGTTTTTAGGTCCAACATGTTCAAACATGCCTACGGAAGATATGCGGTCAAACTGCTGGTTTAAATCGCGGTAATCTTGCAACAGAATAGTGACATCCAGCCCTTCACATCGCTCTTGAGCCATTTTCTGCTGTTCAGCAGAGATAGTGACGCCAAATACGCTGACACCGTAATTTCTGGCGGCATATTCAGCCAGTCCGCCCCAACCACAGCCAATATCCAGCAGTGACATGCCTGGTGCTAATTGCAGTTTATCGCAGATCATTTTTAATTTAGCATTCTGTGCTTCTTCCAGCGTTTGCGCTTCTTTCCAGTAGCCACAGGAATATTGCATATGATCATCAAGCATCAGTGAGAACAGATCGTTACCCAGATCGTAATGCTCTTTACCGACAATCCAGGCGCGTTTTCGTGATTGCAGATTGGTTAATCTGGCGGCAGCTATTCTGAGCGTATCTTTAAAGTGGTGGGGGAGTTGTTGATCGAGTTTGGCGACCAGAACGCGATGGAAAAACATATCCAGATTTTCGCATTCCCACCAGCCATCCATATAACTTTCGCCCAATCCCAGTGAGCCCTCTTGCATCACGCGCTTGAAGAACTCCGGATTTTTAATCTGGATATCCCAGGGGCGTGTGCCGTTGACCTCAATATCTGCATTGCGTAGCATTTCCTGGACGATTCGATACCAATGATCCTCGACCAGGCTCACTTCTTCTATACACGATGAACTCATAGCTTCTCCATCACCCTGTGTGATTGAAACCTGAGAAATAGAATAGACAATTTCTACAGGATTTGAGAACACGCACGGATAAACCGTACGCCTGATATCCGGCGTTACAGAGGATTGTTAAGAATAGTGCCTGCAGAGTTGCGCAACGAATGCCGCGCGGGATAACACCTTGACCACCTTGTCAGGACTCAAAAAATTGCGACGAACTTGTTATTTTGTGTTGCCTGAAATGAGTATATGCTCACGCCAGGCAATATTCAATTGTTTATTGTTAGGGTGCTAACCAATTGGAATCAAGCTGTTAGCGACCGCTGTGCGCGTCCGCCAGAGCGAGCTTTTCCGCCTTCGCCCGTTGTAAAATATAGCCGATTCCTGCCAGAACAACAGTCGAGATCATCACCAGCGAGGTGGTGAACAGCGAAGTGCTGATAAATGTGGAAACAATCAGACTGGCGATGCAGCACAAACCCAGTTGCAGCGTGTTCTGCAGGGCAGCGGCTTTACCACTCGATTGCGGGAAAGGTAAGAGGGCATTCGACACGACAATCGGATAAATCGCACCGTTTGCTAACGCCATACCGCAGAACGGCAGCAATAACGCCACCATAGACGGATCTTCAATCTGCGCGGCGATAAAAAAAGCCACAATGCTGAGTGAATAGATTGCCAGTAACCAGGGCAGCAGGGAGCGGCCTTCAGTGTGTTTCAGCAACGTGCGGCAGCCGAAGCCGCCAATCAAAAAGGCCAGCGTCTGAGGCACGTAGCTCAGCCCAATGTCACCGGGAGACATGCCAAGATTGCCAAGAATGAAGGGCGAACCGGTCAGCCAGGCAAAGAAGCTGGCTGAACAGGCGGCATAAATCAGCACGTTACCGCTGTAAACCGGCGATTTTAACAGGCTGAAAAAGCCCATTTTCTTCACGCCATCCACCACCGGCTTCTTCACCGTTGGCGCGAGGAACAAGGTGGAAATCAGCAGCACCACCGCGACCAGCAGAAGCGCGACAAAAATGGCGCGCCAGCTGAAATGGTTGAGTAACCAGGCGCCCAGTAACGGCGCGAGCGCAGGCGAGAGTGCCACTAACGGCATGATGGAGGCGAATACGCGATTTGCCTGGCTGGCGGAATAGCGGTCGACAACCAGTGCCTGCCAGCTGACGGCAGCGGCACAAATCCCCACCGCTTGCACAAAGCGCAACGCCAGCAGGGCAGCAGCAGAATCTACCCACCACATCGCGCCACAACTGACGGCGAACAGACTCAGACCCATCAACAGCACAGGCTTACGGCCAATACGATCCGACAACGGACCCCAAAACAGCTGGGCGATGGCAAAACCCGCCAGGAACAGGCTGAGGCTGGCGCTGATGATCCCGGCATCGGTTTGCAGGTCTTGTTGCATGGCACCAAAGGCAGGCAGGTACATATCGGTAGCGAGGAAACCTGCCACGCTTAACAGCGCCAGGTAAACAATAAATCCTTTCGAAGGCATTCTTTTGCTCTTTATTTGTGATGAACGAAACGCCGCAGAGTGTAATCGCGTGCCATACAGCTTGTGAAACGGTAATATTTGCAGGTTGCGTTCAAAAATATTGCAGGCAGATTATGTGGTCAGAACATTCCCTTGAAGTGGTTGATGCAGTTGCCCGCAGCGGCAGTTTTACCGCTGCCGCCGCAGAGCTCCATCGCGTACCCTCAGCCATCAGTTATACCGTGCGGCAGCTGGAGGAATGGCTTGCCGTGCCGTTGTTTGAGCGTCGCCACCGTGATGTGGTGCTGACCGATGCGGGACGGGTATTTATCCAGGAGGGCCGCAGTGTCATCAAAAAAATGCTAGCCACCCGACGGCAGTGCCAACAGGTCGCTAACGGCTGGCGAGGGCAAATTAATATCGCCGTCGATCGCATCGTTAAATCTCAGCGCACCCGACAGCTGGTAGTCGACTTTTATCGGCACTTTCCGGATATGGAACTGCATCTGTCAGCAGAAGTATTTAACGGCGTCTGGGATGCGTTGGCCGATGGGCGGGTGGATGTTGCCATCGGCGCGACACAGGCTATCCCGGTAGGTGGCCGCTTCGCCTTCCGCAATATGGGCGCGCTCAACTGGCGCTGTGTGGTCGCCGCGGATCATCCGCTGGCACGTCAGCACGCAGAAACCAGTGAAGAGGCCATTGGCGAATGGCCTTCACTGGTGCTGGAAGATACCTCAAGAGCCTTGCCGAAACGCACCACATGGACGCTGGATAATCAGCGGCGGTTGGTGGTGCCAGACTGGGAAAGCGCGTTTGACTGCCTGCTGGCGGGCTTGTGCGTGGGGATGGTGCCGGGCCATCTGGCGCAACCGCTGCTGCAAAAGGGCGCTTTGCATGAACTGACGCTGGAAGGCGGATTTCCGGACAGTCCGTGCTGCGTGAGCTGGTCTGAGCAGCAGGCTTCACCGGCGCTGAGCTGGTTGCTGGATTATCTGGGTGACAGTGACACGCTGAACAGTGAATGGCTGAAGGAAGAGCCCTGAGTCAACATAGTGTGCCGAGGGAGAATTCGCCCTCAGCACTGAGCGGGACTAGCGGCGATAGTCCAGGAAGGGACCATCGGCAACCGAACGGCGTTCGATCAACGTAGGATGTACTTCAATCGTCTGCGGTTCTTCACGCTTGCTGGTGATACGATCTAACAGCATATCGAAGGCGGTTTCGCCCAGCTGTTCTTTTGGCTGGTGAACCGTGGTCAGGGCCGGTGTGAAGTAACGGGCGTTGCGTACGTTATCGTACCCGATCACCGATATATCCTGCGGAACGCGCAGGCCCATCTCATCAGCCGCACAAATTGCGCCCATCGCCATCACATCGCCACCGCAGAACACCGCCGTTGGACGCTGCTTCTGCGAGAGGATTTGCTGCATCGCCTGGTGACCTGATTCAGGTTCGAAATTGCCCTGAACCAGCCACTCGTCACGCAAGGTAATCCCCGCTTCAGACAATGCTTTCATAAATCCGGCAAGACGGCCACCGCCGGTGTTACGCTCCATCTGACCGGGTATGACACCAATATCTCGATGCCCACGGTCGATCAGATAACGGCCAGCCAGATAACCGCCTTCAAAGGCGTTGTCTTCTACCGTATCGGTAAAGTCACCGCGCGATTTGCCCCAGTCCATCACCACCATAGGAATATTGCGGTTATCTTCTAGCATGGTGATCAGCTCGTCCGGGTATTCGGAACACATCACCAGCAGGCCATCCACGCGTTTCTGCGCCATCATCGACAGATAGGCCTGCTGCTTGGCAAGATCATTGTGGGCGTTACCGAGGATCAGCGTGTAGCCTTTGGCAAAACAGCGGTTTTCAATGGCTTCAATAATTTCGGCGAAATAGGGCGCCTCGCTCGAAGTAGCCAGCAGCCCGATGGTTTTGGTGTGATTCACCTTCAGACTACGGGCAACCGCGCTGGGTGAATAGTGGAGCGCCTTAATGGCGGCCCACACGGCTTCCCGCGTTTCTTCTGCAACGAAACGGGTCTTGTTGATGACGTGGGAGACGGTGGTGGTGGACACCCCGGCTTGCTTTGCCACATCTTTAATTGTTGCCATGAAATAACTACTCCTGCGCCTATCTTAACTGTTTGATAAGCCTGTTGTTAATCGTTTGCCTGGTGAGATCGAAAACCTGACGTCTGAAGTCGTTTTTTAGTTGCTGTCCGGAGTCGTCAGGAAGGAAAAAGCGCTGATTAAAGACCGCTAAACACCTTAAGGTGCGGGCCGTTGCGCAACAAAAAAAGAATTCTAACAAGGCTTGGCAGAGAAAACGAGATTTTTACCGTCAAGTATGGGAAAATTGATGGCATCATAAACTGTAGGGCTATTTAGGATTAAAAATGGATACCGATCTGAAGTTCTCTTTACTGACCACGGTTTGCGCACTGTTGATGATTATGGCGTTTAGCTTCACCGCGATTATGCATTAAGTGCAAACAGGGCCGGTCTGACGATCGGCTCTGAGTATTTCCGCTATCGAATGGTTTTTGGCGTCATCATCCGGCGGGCACCAATATAGTGGCGCTGCCAGTAATCATCTGCCAGAGCGCTGACCTGAATATCCTTGCCAGTACGTGGCGACTGAATAAACTTCCCACCACCCAGATACACGCCAACATGATCTGCCGTCTCGCGCCCGTTAATGCGGAAGAAGACTAAATCGCCTTTCTCCAGCTCATCACGCTTTATCGAAGCCGCATCATGCAGGTGATACATCTCATTCGCCGTGCGCGGGATTTTAAACTTCACTAAATCCTTGTAGGCATACCACACCAGGCCGCTGCAATCGAAGCCGGTTTTAGGCGACGTTCCGCCCCATTGGTAAGGTTTACCCAGCTGGCCCATCAGTTTGGTCATCGCGGTTTCACGGGCTTTTTGATAGCGGGCGCGGTGAGCTTTACTTAACTTTAATGGCGCAGAAACAGAGTCTGACGTCAGCTCTTCAGCAGTATCGACAACCTTGCCACGATGGCGGCCATAGCGTTTTTTTCCGGCGTTTAAGGTGGTTTTCTTTTTGTATTTGCTGGAGTGCAACGGGGCAGTCTGAACAGAGGCGGTTTGCAGCGAAGGTTTCTTTTTAAGCTTCAACTTTTGTACTGAGGTTAAGCGAGATTTTTTGCTGGTGGATTCTTTAACTTTTTTGGTGCTGTTGGCTTTAACCGGTCGGCGTTTACGTCGCTCATCCTCTCGGGCAGGCGTGCCGCTATCTGCCTTATGATGATTTGCATTAATAGGGGCATGTGGCGATGCGTGCGCCATATTGAAAAACAGCTGGGCAAAGGCCAGCATGAAGAGCGTGATAAGTAAACGCATCGTTACCATTAACAGTTTGTGCTACGACCAGAGGCCACAGCTTGCCAGAAACAGGGAGTTCTGCCTTTCAGCAGCGTCATTTTGCAATTCTAATCTAACTCATTAACAAAAGGTAAGGTCTTTTTTGTTTCAATGATACAGAGCAAGTAAAAACTGTAAAAATTAGCCAAATCAGCTGTTTATCTGCGCAAAACCTGTGCTTTTCTCATGCATTAATCCAGCGAAAGCAATAGGAAAATGTTATTTTAACGCTATCGCCTGCACGCTGGCGGCTCTGAGGGCGTGCCCAACTGTTAAAAAATGTCGTTTTCATCGGGCCCGCACAGTCGCTACAATAAATAGACACGAAGTATCCGATTAAGGAAGCCATTTATGAGTACTATTGAAAAAATTGAGCGCCAGATAGCAGAAAACCCGATTCTGCTGTACATGAAAGGCTCACCAAAACTGCCAAGCTGTGGCTTCTCTGCCCAGGCCGTTCAGGCACTTTCAGCCTGTGGCGAGCGTTTTGCCTACGTTGATATTCTGCTGAACCCAGAAATTCGTGCTGAGCTGCCTAAATACGCCAACTGGCCAACCTTCCCACAACTGTGGATTGACGGTGAACTGGTCGGCGGTTGCGACATCATTATTCAGATGTACCAGCAGGGTGAACTGCAGCAGCTGATTAAAGATACCGCGCAAAAATACCCTTCTGACGCCGCTGAATAAGCCCGTCAGAAGCAGAAAAGGCAGGCGTGATGAGCGCCTGCCTTTTTTTATGCTTATTTTTGCTGCTGCAGAAAAGCGTTAAGCAGATCGGTGAAATCTCCGCCTTGTTGCTGATCCTCAGCCATCTGACGGCAGAAGGTGGCAAGGGCGTGAAAAAGCGGCTCGTCGGGCAATTCGCGGCCATTTAACGTCGCAATCTCTTCCATTTCTGGCGCCCAGCGCCAGGCCTTGCTGTACATATCCGGAATAGCCTTGCGCAAACGCGCCAGCAGTGCCGGCTGGCTCGCCTCCATTTCCTCAAGCAGTGCTCCGGCAGCGCCCACCCGACTGGCGTTAATCAGCATCAGCGCAGACAGCAAGGTGATGCCTTTATTGATCCCGGCGTAGGACATTTTTAACGCCGACGCCGCGCCAGTCTGCGCCTGCATGATTTTGACCCGCAATCCGAACCTCTCCAGTTCCGCCAGAGAGTCAGCCCGATCGCCCGCAAACCAAAATTGCGGACTTTCATCTTCAGGGGACGCCGGCGGCAGACCGATAATCGCGCCATCGACAAACCCCGCGCGGGTAGGCGCAATCGTTGCGGCAACCCGTTTCAGGGTATCTTCACCGATGGCATTGCAGTCGACATAAAGGGGTTTGGTCTGGGCAGCACTCAGCAGAGGAGCCAGAAACTCCGCCAGCGTCACCGCTGAGGCGGGAGGGACGATAGAGAGGATGACATCGGCGCGCATCAATTCTTCCGCACTGACCGGCGTCATCCCAGCCTGTTTAGCGCGTTCAGCTGTTGCCTGGGAACGACCTTCGATTAAGGTCAGCACTTCAAGATGATGGTGGGTGAGCAGCCCGGCAATGGCAGATCCCATGGCACCGGGCGCAACGACAGCAATTGTTTTCATTCAGCATCTCCACATTAGGTCAGCAGAGTATGGCTGAAAGTTAGCAGGCTAGCTTTCTTCTGCGATCGGCAGCGGCCAGCCACCGAGGCGTTTCCAGCGGTTTACCAGTTCACAGAACAGGTCGGCAGTCTGCACGGTATCGTACAGCGCGGAGTGTGCCTGGCTGCTGTCAAAGGCCATTCCCGCAGCGGCGCAGGCCTTGGCCAACACGGTTTGTCCCAGCACCAGTCCGCTCAGTGCCGCCGTATCGAAGGTCACGAAGGGGTGGAACGGGTTGCGCTTTAACCCTGCACGGTCAGCAGCGGCATTGGTGAAATTAAGGTCGAAGGTGGCATTGTGGGCCACCATAATGGCGCGATTGCAGCCGTGATCCTTAATCCCTTTGCGCACCAGTTTAAAAATGGCATGCAGGGCATCATATTCACTCACTGCACCGCGCAGCGGATTCGACGGATCGATACCGTTAAAAGCCAATGCTTCGGGTTGCAGAATGGAACCTTCAAACGGCTCAACGTGGAAATGGAGCGTTTCGTCCTTCTCCAGCCAGCCATTCTCATCCATTTTCAGGGTGACGGCGGCTATTTCCAGTAATGCGTTGGTCTTCGCATCAAAACCGGCGGTTTCCACATCAATTACTACCGGATAAAAACCGCGAAAACGGCTGCTGAGGGCGTTCAGTTCGTTCGATTCAGACATCAGGATCTCATTGGCGAAAAAATGCAGCGCGCATTATGGCAAATTTCACCACGAGATGCAGCAGGGGAAGGGGGAAGAAGGGTGCCATTATGGCACCCCGGAACATTAATCACCCAGGCCGTGGCCAGCGTGCTTGTTCTCAATCAGTTCAATCTTGTAGCCGTCCGGATCTTCAACAAAGGCGATGATGGTGGTGCCACCTTTAACCGGGCCAGCTTCACGGGTGACGTTACCGCCATCATTGCGAATACGATCGCAGGTCGCTGCAACATCATCAACGCCCAGCGCGACGTGGCCGTAAGCGTCGCCCAGGTTGTAGCTGTCTACGCCCCAGTTGTAAGTCAGTTCGATAACAGCGCCTTCGCTCTCATCGGTGTAACCCACAAACGCCAGAGTGTATTTATATTCGGTGTTTTCACTGGTACGCAGCAGGCGCATACCCAGCACTTTGGTATAAAAATCAACGGAACGCTGCAGATCGCCAACGCGAAGCATGGTGTGAAGTAAGCGCATAACATCCTCTTGGTGTAAAACGTCATCATCCGATAACGGGGAAAAAATAAGTATAGCGACGATTTGCCCGCAGGGTAATCAGAAGGCTCTGTCTGCCGGGAAATTCATCAACTTGCGGTGATAAAAGAAAAGGCCGCGCTCAGCGCAGCCTGTTTATCACGCAATCGGGTATCAGCCCGCGAGGGTTGGGTAGTCGGTATAACCTTCCGCGCCGCCGCCGTAGAACAGCTCAGGGCGAGGATCGTTCAGCGGGGCATTTTCACGCAGACGCTCTACCAGATCCGGGTTAGCGATGTACACGCGGCCAAAGGCAGCGGCATCAATCAGCCCTTTTTCGATCAGGTCTTCGGCTTTATCCGCCGTGTAGGCACCTGCACCAACAATTACGCCGGGATACACCGCGCGAATCGCTTTACGGAAGGCTTCGCTGTACGGCTTGCCACCGGCCCAGTCGGGCTCGGAGATATGCAGATAGGCCAGGTTACGTTTAGCCAGTTCAGCGATGTAATACAGCGCTGCAGCTTCCTGATCTTCACCGTTGTCCAGGCCGTTGAATGGGCCCAGCGGAGAAATACGGATACCAATACGATCCGCGCTCCAGCCTGCGATCGCGGCATCAACCACTTCCAGCGCAAAGCGGGTGCGGTTTTCAACGCTGCCGCCATAGATATCGTTACGCTGGTTGGAGGCCGGGGACAGGAACTGGTGGATTAAGTAACCGTGTGCAGAGTGCAGTTCAACCAGATCGAAATCCGCTTCACGGGCATTCTCCACCGCCTTGCGGAAATCAGCGACGACGCCCGCAATTTCATCCAGCTCAAGGGCACGTGGTGTGGACGTCGCTTCACGGATAGCCTGACCTTGCTCATCACGCAACGAGGTGCGGGTTTCTGCATTGATAGCAGAAGAGGAGATCGGCGCTTTGCCTTCTGGTTGCACGCTGGTATGCGAAATACGGCCGGTGTGCCACAGCTGTACTGCGCTGTGACCGCCATCCTGGTGGATCCCGGCGTTAATCGCTTTCCAGGCAGCAATCTGTTCGGAAGAGTGCAGGCCAGGCGCACCGGCATAGCCTTTGGCCTGGGCAGAAATTTGGGTTGCTTCAGAGATGATCAGTCCGGAACTGGCGCGTTGGCGATAGTATTCGCCCATTAACGGCGTTGGGACATCACCCGGTTCAATGCTACGCAGGCGAGTCAGTGGCGCCATAAATACGCGGTTCGGAACGGTGATCGCACCCAATTTTAACGGGGTAAACAGCTTCTTCAATTCCATTACTTACTCCTGGTAGACCGGTCGACTAGTCATGGTGTTTTTTTTTAATGTGGTTCTGGCAGCATCCGCGTCATCTCCTCCCACGCATTCACCAGCGGCGAACTGTCACGGGAGATTTTACTTTGCAGACTGGCACCCAGCCACAGCATATAAAGATTCTGTGCGCAGGCTTCAGAGGAGTTGACCAGAGTCAGTGTTCCTTGTTGCACCGCACGTTCAACTGCCTGCTTTAGCGTGGCGATCAGCGCTTTAGAACCGGCATCTAGTGCGATACGCATCGGTTCAGACAGATCGCACACTTCAGCTGACAGTTTCACTGATAAGCAACCTGCGAAGGCACTTTCCTGACAGAAAGTATTCAACGATTGCTGGTAATAATCGAGGATGCGTTGGCGTTGATTGCCCTGATGATCATCCAGAAACGCCTGAAGACGTTGATGATAAACGGCAAAATAACGTTCAAGCATCGCTACTCCAAACGCCTCTTTTGAGGGGAAGTAGTGATAAAACGATCCTTTTGGCACTTCAGCCACTTTCAACAGCTCGATCAATCCCATGCCATTGAAGCCGCGCTGTACGCACAACTGTTCTCCGGTAAGCAGGATATGTTCTCGGGTGTCGGATCGAATCGTTTTCATGGCGCACAGAGTAACAGACCGATCGGTCTGTTACAAATCGGCCGGGTTCCGCCCGGCACAAACTGCTCATTCCGGCACCAGGGCGTGTGGGTATTGGATAAAAAAACGGCACTCAGACTTGCAGACAACCGATAACCGATCTTCAATAGAGGCATTGCATCCATCAGGAGGGGCAGTGGCTGAACAACTTGAGTTTTTCCCGGTGCCAAGTCCCTGTCGCGGGATTTGCCAGTCAGACCAACGCGGATATTGTCGCGGTTGCCTGCGCAGTCGTGACGAGCGATTCAACTGGATGAAGTTTACCGATGCGCAAAAGCGGGAGGTTATTCGCCTCTGCCGCCAACGTTTCCTGCGCCTGCAACGGGCCGGGAAAGTGGATCTGCCGGAAGAACCCGAGCAGCCGACGCTATTTTAGGTCGGGACTCACCTGGCCGATGTCTTACGCAGGCGCGCGCGCGCCTTCTGGCAGCGCCTGCTGAAGTTGCGATAGCGAACAGAACAACCGCCAGATAATCCCCGCCAGCTCCGTTTCCCGTGCTCCGCCTTCCGCCGCTAACGACGTCACCATCGCCTGCAATTCATCCAGCGTTTCGGTCAATGAACCGTGATGAACGCCACGCTCGCTGATAATTTGATGGAGATCGCGCAGGGTGGCATCGCGTATCGCCAGCAATGTCGGGGAATTGGAATCCCATTCCCTCAGTTGCCAGACAATATGTGAACAGTTAAGCAACACCACACCCCAGCGTAACAGCCATAGCCTGGCCTGATCGTCCCGGCTGCTGTTGAGCTGATTGATGCGGTGATAAATCAACGATTCGAAACTGCTCTGGCTGAGGTGGGGACGGCGGCTGAGCTGGTCAAGAAATTCCCGACGCAGTGCGCGGATATGCCGGCGGCTGCGGCGCTTATCAGAACTGGGACGCAGGATCTGGAACGCCAGCCAGGCCAGCATCACGCCGCACACCTTGGCGATATTGTCATTCAGGAAAGACTGATAGTCGTAGGTAGGCGGATTAGTGACGGCGAGGAATGAGCCGCCAAATACAATCAGTTGAGCCCACAGGCTGGCCCGTTTTTTTTGCTGCAACTTAAACAGCTGCAGCGTGATCAGCAACGGGAACAGGAAAATCAAAAACTGCCACAGCACGCTGACCTGCACCATCAGACCAAATTTGATGATAAAGCTGAACACGGACAACAGCATCAACGTTTTTAACAGTAAGGAAACGCTGTTGGTAGGCGAAGGCACCGACGAGTAAAGCACACAGCTGATCGCCGCTAAGGTGATGGCGGCATCCCCGGAATCCCACTGCGTTGTGATGGTAAACGCGCACCCGAGCATGATGACCACGAAGGTTCTCAGTGCGCTCCAACTGGCTTCAGCGCTGTCGGTGTGGCGGGCAAGGGCGGGGACAGCAGGCGGCGACAGGCTGGTGTCGGCATCTGCCCGTTCAAATAATCGCAGCCAGCGGCTGATATTCAGATACATCCAGCAGAAGTAGCGCAAGCGGTGCCAGAAAGCCTGATGGCGGTAATCGCCTTTATCGCCTGGCGCCGCCGCGCTAAGGATCTGCGCCAGGCGGTATTTACTGCAGTCACTTTTTGCCAGCTCGTTAAGCAATTCATGCATTGCGGTAAACAGCACGTCTGGCGGATCGGGCCAGTTCAACAGCATGCGGCGCAGGCTGGAAATCACGCTGGTCATGCGCAGCTGCTGGTGCAGCACGTAATTAAGCACGTTGTTCTGTCGCCGGAAGCGGTAATGGCTCCAGAACGCCTGAATGCGCAACAAATTCATGGTCAGGATTTGGCTGATGACACTTTCGTGAGCACTGCGCACATTGTCCGTGGTTTCCTTTTGCAGCAGTAATCCGGCATGTTCCAGCAGCTTGGTGTGCATGTCGTTCAATGACTTAATCAGCGCATCGCCGTCTGAGGTGCTGGGCAGGACCATCATCATCAGCCCGCCGCACAAAATGCCGGAGATCACCTCACACACCCTGGCCTGGGTAATATCCCACAGATCGTTGATGTCGGTGATATTCACCGTAGTGAAGGCAATGATGGCGGCGGTGTAGCCCGCCAGCGAGAAGGCATAGGCGACGTTATTCTGATAATGGTTAGCAATCCAGGTACAGAGCGCCAACCAGGCGGACATCGCCAGCGCAAACAGCCAGGGCTCATTCAAGGTGTGACCGGCAATCAGTAACGCGGCGCTGGCACCCAGCAGGCTGCCGGCAATACGTCCAAGGCTTTTACTGATCACGCCACCGACGGTAGGAAAGCTGACCACCGCTGCGGAGGTCATTGCCCAGTAGGGTTCATCAAGCTGCAGACCATAAGCTATGCTCAGCGCCAGACACATGGCGATGGCGTTACGTAAAGCGTAGCGCCACTGACCGCGGGTCGCTTTTATCCATGGCAGATTCTGCCATTCCAGCCAGCTCAGGTTCATGGCTGAACAGAAACGGTGCAGGTGGTGCCAGCGACCAGCGGCAGATCTTCCGGAACGTCAGTCAGGCGGATACGCACCGGCACGCGCTGCGCCAGGCGCACCCAGGGAACGTTGGGTTTGATATCGGGTACCAGGCCGCTGTCTGTCTCCACGCTCTGGTCATAGATTGCGCGACCAATACTTTCGACTTCGCCCTGCAGTTCGCGATCGTCGCTATACAGCCGGATAGAGGCTTTGTAGCCCGGACGAATATGACGCAGTTTGGTTTCTTCGAAGTAGCCCATGACATAGAACGAGTGGCTGTCGACCAGCGCGAAAACCGGCGTGCCGCTGGTGGCATAATTGCCCGGGCGGATCACCAGATTGCTGATCCAGCCATCTGTCGGCGCGGTAATCTGGGTCTGTGACAGGTTCCAGTTGGCCTGATCCAGCTCTGCCTGCGCGGCTTTGGCTGCGGCATCCATTCCTTTAGCCGTAAGGTTGGCGGCATCCAGGTCTTCAGCGGAAATGACATTGCGCGGCAGGCTTTGGCGACGACGGGCCTCGTGCTGCGCTTTGACTAAGTCAGATTGCGCCTTTGCTAATTGAGATTGAGCATTTAACACGGCAATGCGAAAGGGTTCATCATCCAGCACTAAGAGTTTGGTGCCTTTGGTAACGAACTGGTTATCTTTCACCAGCAGTTGCTCAATGCGGCCAGACACCTGCGGCGTAATGTTTACCAGTTCGGCGCGGACTTTGCCGTCTCGTGTCCAGGGCGACTGCATATAGTAGTTCCACAGCCACCAGCCGGCGAGCAGGGCAGCAGCAAAGAAAATAACCGTGGAAAAATATTTTAACGTGCTGAATTTCATGCGATCACCAGGAGATAAGCAGCCACAGCGAAGCGCTGACGCAGAGAATAAAAAGGGAGAGGTCTAACAGCGTGGGATGCCAGATTTCGCCTGAATAGATCCAGCCTCGCAGCAGCGGATGGAGCAGCAACCAGATGAAAAAGCCCAGCAGCACGGCCTTAAACAGCGGTGGAAAATAGACCGAAGCACCGAACACTAAATCGGTTAGCGGTGATGGAGATGAAAAATGTGCGTTATCCACGGAAGAAATCCTTCTTGCCTGGCCGTTAACGGCGCCGGGTAATCAATACGTTTCATGACGGATGAATTTGTATTTTGTCCTGTAAACTCGCAGAATAGTCTAAAATGAGGCTTAATAGCTAGCAAGCTAATTATAAGGAGATGAAATTGGATACCCCTTTAGGATCAGACCTCTCGCGATTGGTGCGTATCTGGCGGTCATTGATTGACCAACGCCTTAAACCACTGGAACTGACACAAACACACTGGGTAACGCTGCACAACATACACCAGTTGCCACCGGATCAGTCTCAGATCCAACTGGCCAAAGCGATTGGCATCGAGCAACCTTCACTGGTCCGCACGCTGGATCAGCTGGAAGAGAAGGGGCTGATTACCCGCACAACCTGCGCAAGCGACCGTCGTGCGAAGCGTATCAAACTGACGGTAGAAGCAGCGCCGGTTATCACTCAGGTTGAGCATGTAATTGATGCGACCCGTGATGATATTTTGTCTGGCATCTCACAAAGCGAGATAGACAAGATGGTGACGTTGATTGCCCGTCTGGAAAAGAACATTCTCGAACTGCAAAATCGGGATGAATAAAAAAACCGGCAATTGCCGGTTTTTTTTATCACTTAGCGTGGTGAAACGGTGACCTGGCTACCATTTGACGCCATGGTCACACGCTGACCAACAGCATAACGGCTGGCCGCTTGTTTCTGAACCACCATAATGGTGTTGCCATCATCCTTACGGATTTCCAGCTCCACACCCTGCGATTTATTGACCGCGCCCTGCACGCCCTGACCCGCAACGCCACCGGCAACAGCACCTGCGGCAGTCGCCAGACTGCGACCCGTACCGCCACCCAGCGTATTACCGAGGAAGCCACCGAGCACGGCACCGCCGATTGCGCCGATCACATTACTGTCATCACCGCCCTGGATTTGTACCGGACGTACGGAAACCAGCGTACCGTAAGTGACGTTCTGCACCTGCTTGGCTTCAGAGGCGCTGTAAACATCGCCAGAAAGCGTGTCAGTGTTGGTGCATCCTGCCAAAGTCACGCCGGTCAGTGCCACGATTAATAAGCGCTTTATCATCGTTAAAACTCCTTAGTTATCCATTAGCTGCCGTCAGCTGTGCAGCGATCAATAGGGTAATTATATGTTACGAGCCGAAGATTCGGGGAAAAAAACTGCTGAGGTAAGTGTACCGCAGCACGAATAAACCCCGACTCAATCAGCTGCAAAATTGACTCAACCACGCCAGAAAACGCTACAGGCTCCAAAAATGGCTAGTTAATCATAGAATTGCCTGGTTAATTTTGCGAGGCTATATGCAGGATCCTTTTTACACCTAAAGCAGGTAAGGCGAAACCATGAGATCAGGACGTTATATCGGCGTTATGTCCGGAACCAGCCTGGATGGCATTGACGTGGTGCTGGCGGCGATAGATGAGCGTATGGTGGCGCAGCAGGCCAGCTACTGTCATCCGCTGCCTGCCGCCTTGCGCCAGGCAATTTTATCCATCTGCCAGGGACAGTCGTTAACCCTGTCACAGCTTGGACAGATTGATACGCAGTTGGGCAGGGTATTTGCCGAAGCGGTTCAAACCCTCATCCAGCGTGAAGGGTTAGAGCGTGAGGACATCACCGCGATTGGTTGCCACGGACAGACCGTCTGGCACGAACCGCAGGGTGAGGCGCCAAACACGCTGCAAATTGGCGATAATAACCAAATTGTTGCCGCTACCGGGATCACCGTGGTGGGCGACTTCCGCCGTCGCGATATGGCCCTAGGCGGACAGGGCGCACCGCTGGTTCCCGCCTTCCACCAGGCGATCCTGATGCATCCCGAAGAGCGTCGGATGGTGCTGAACATTGGCGGTATTGCCAATCTGTCTCTGCTGATCCCCGGCAAGCCCATCGGCGGCTACGATACCGGCCCGGGCAATATGCTGCTTGATGCGTGGATCTGGCGCCATCAGCAAAAAAGCTACGATAAAGACGGCGAATGGGGCGGTCAGGGCAGTGTGGTCATGCCGCTGTTGCAACAGATGCTGGCCGATCCGTGGTTTGCGTTGCCGGCACCGAAATCCACCGGCCGTGAGTATTTCAATATGAGCTGGGTAGAACAACAGCTCTCACTGTTCCCGGGCCTGCAACCGCAGGATGTTCAGGCCACGCTGGTGGAACTGACGGCCACCACCATTGCCGAACAGGTGATGCTGAGTGGCGGCTGTGAACGCTTGTTGGTCTGCGGCGGCGGCAGCCGCAACCTGATGCTGATGTCACGTTTAGGATCTCTGCTGCCGGGAACCGAAGTGGGCACCACCGACGAAGCCGGGATCAGCGGCGATGATATGGAAGCACTGGCGTTTGCCTGGCTGGCCTATCGCACGCTTTCAGGTCTGCCCGGCAATCTACCGTCCGTCACGGGTGCCAGAGAAGCCTCAGTGCTTGGGGCGATCTATCCGGCTAATCCAGGCCATTACCGCTAAACACTGTCCACCGGAGAGAAAATGAAACGCATTTTGTTAGTCACCACCGCGGCGTTATTGTCAGGCTGCAGCTATTTCCACGCTGAGCCGGAACAACTGAAAACCCTGCATTACACCTGCGGCACCTTACCGTTAACGGTCAGCCTTGATAATGCGCGCCAGGAGGTTAACCTTATCCTTGATGGCAATCCGCTGACCTTAAAACAGCAGGAGGCCGCTTCCGGCACGCGCTACAGTGACGGGAAATATGTTTTCTGGTCGAAAGGTGACGGCGCATTTATCGAGCGTAACGATAAAATCATTATCAATGACTGTCGCCTGGACGCCAGTTAAGCCGTTGAAACCCATTGGGATCGGGCGCACAATGTGCCATCCCCCTGTCAGCAGAAGCCTGAGCGATGAACGAGAGTGATAACCTGCAGCAGATTGCCCATCTGCGCCGTGAATATACCCGTGGCGGCCTGCGCCGTAACGATCTGCCTGCCGATCCGCTGGCGCTGTTTGAACACTGGCTGGGCCAGGCGGTGGACGCCCAACTGCCGGATCCGACGGCGATGAGCGTGGCCACCGTTGACGAGCACGGCCAGCCTTATCAGCGCATCGTGCTGTTAAAGCATTTCGACCCGCGCGGCATGGTGTTCTACACCAACCTCGGCAGTCGGAAAGCGCATCATCTGGAAGCCAACCCGCGCATCAGCCTGCTGTTTCCCTGGCACATGCTGGAGCGACAGGTGATGGTGCTCGGCACGGTGGAAAAGCTGTCGATGATTGAGGTGTTGAAATACTTCCACAGCCGTCCGCGTGAGAGCCAGATTGGTGCCTGGGTGTCAAAACAGTCCAGCCGCATTTCTGCCCGTGGCGTGCTGGAAGGCAAATTCCTCGAGCTGAAGCAAAAGTTCCAGCAGGGCGAAGTGCCCTTGCCGAGCTTTTGGGGCGGATACCGCATCAAAATTGACTCGATGGAGTTCTGGCAGGGCGGTGAACATCGCCTCCATGACCGTTTTTTCTACCAGCGTGATGCTGACGGCTGGAAAATCGACCGACTCGCCCCGTAATTCCGCGAAATAATCCCGTTAAGCGCTGGCACAGAGTGCGTCAGCGCTTTATTCTATATGCCTTATTTTTTCTTCCGCGAGTCAGCGGAAAGCTGTGTACCAGCTAAGGTGCAGACTTTTCTACATGGAGTCACAGATGGCCAGCAGTAACCTGATCAAACAATTGCAAGAGCGCGGGCTGATAGCCCAGGTAACGGATGAAGACGCGTTAGCAGAACGACTGGCGCAAGGGCCAATCGCGCTGTATTGCGGCTTCGATCCTACTGCCGACAGCTTGCATTTGGGCCATTTGGTGCCGTTACTCTGCCTGAAACGCTTCCAGGATGCCGGTCACCGTCCGGTGGCGCTGGTGGGCGGCGCAACCGGCCTGATCGGTGATCCGAGCTTCAAGGCGGATGAGCGTAAGCTCAACACCAGCGAAACGGTCGGCGAGTGGGTCGAGAAAATTCGTCACCAGGTTGCACCGTTCCTCGACTTTGACTGTGGCGATAACAGCGCGATTGCGGCCAATAACTACGACTGGTTCGGCAACATGAACGTGCTGACCTTCCTGCGTGATATCGGCAAGCACTTCTCCGTTAACCAGATGATCAATAAAGAAGCGGTTAAGCAGCGTCTGAACCGTGACGATCAGGGCATCTCGTTCACCGAATTCTCTTACAACCTGTTGCAGGGGTATGACTTTGCCTGCCTGAACGAGCGTCACGGCGTCGCGCTGCAGATTGGCGGCTCGGACCAGTGGGGCAATATCACCTCCGGTATCGATTTGACCCGTCGCCTGCATCAGAATCAGGTCTTTGGCCTGACGGTTCCGCTGATCACAAAGTCGGACGGCACCAAATTCGGTAAAACCGAAGGCGGCGCGGTGTGGCTGGATGCCAGCAAAACCAGCCCGTACAAGTTCTACCAATTCTGGATCAACACCGCTGACGCCGACGTCTATCGCTTCCTGAAGTTCTTCACCTTCATGAGCCTGGAAGAGATCAACGCGCTGGAAGAAGAAGACAAAAACAGCGGTAAAGCCCCACGCGCGCAGTATGTGCTGGCGGAGCGGGTCACCCGTCTGGTTCACGGCGAGGAAGGTCTGGCCGCGGCAGAACGTATTACCAAAAGCCTGTTCTCTGGCTCGCTGAGCGAAATGACCGAAGCCGACTTTGAACAGCTGGCGCAGGACGGCATACCGTTTGTGGCGCTGGATCGCGGTCAGGATCTCCAGCAGGCGATGGTCGATGGCGATTTGGCCCCGTCACGCGGTCAGGCGCGTAAGCTGATCGAATCCAAAGCGGTCAGCATCAACGGCGAGCCGCAGTTGAGCGCTGAATATACCTTTGCCGAGACCGACCGCCTGTTTGACCGCTTTACGCTGCTGCGTCGCGGCAAGAAAAACTACTGTCTGATCGTCTGGAAGTAATAAAACAACCTCTATCAGGCCGGCTTGTCCGGCCTTTATTTTTGGCAGGGTTCAGGTTTCGCTATGAAAAACATACTTTCTATCCAATCCCATACCGTTTTTGGTCATGCCGGAAACAGTGCTTCCGAATTCCCTATGCGTCGTATGGGCGCAAACGTTTGGCCGCTGAACACCGTGCAGTTCTCTAACCACACGCAATACGGCAAATGGGCCGGCATGGTCATGCCGGCCACGCATCTGACGGAGATTGTGAAAGGGATTGCCGAGATCGATCGGCTGAAGACCTGCGATGCGGTGTTGAGCGGCTATCTGGGTTCCGAAGAGCAGGGCGAGCAGATTATGGAGATCGTCCGTCTGGTGAAAGCGGCAAATCCGGATGCGTTGTATTTCTGCGATCCGGTGATGGGACACCCGGAAAAAGGCTGCATCGTGGCACCTGGCGTGGCCGAGTTTCATACCAAAGTGGCGATGCCCGCCAGCGATATCATCGCACCGAACCTGATCGAGCTCGAAATCCTCAGTGGCCACGCGGTAAACAACGTTGAGGAAGCGATCGCCACGGCGCGCGAACTGATTGCTCAGGGACCGAAACTGGTGCTGATTAAGCATCTGGCCAGGGCCGGACAGCGCAGCGATCGCTTTGAGATGCTGCTGGTTACTGCGGATGAAGCCTGGCATATCAGCCGTCCGCTGGTCGATTTTGGCGTGCGTCAGCCGGTTGGCGTGGGTGATTTGACCAGCGGCCTGCTGCTGGTGGATATCCTGCAGGGCAAATCGCTGCGCGAGGCGCTGGAGCATATCACCGCAGCGGTATATGAAGTGATGCTGAAAACCCATGAGATGGGCGAGTATGAGCTGCAGCTGGTTGCAGCCCAGGATGCCATTGCCAATCCTCAACAGCATTTTGGTGCGATGAAGCTCTGATGGTTTTCCCCCTCAGCCGCCATCGCTGAGGGGAATGTCTGCTGAATGTCCGATCACATCCCTTCGGCCTTCAGCGCCGCTTCTACCGCCGGACGTTCTGCTACCCGCGTAAACCAGCTTTCCAGCTCCTCAAAACCCGCCAGATCCAGCTTGAGGGCTTTTGCCCAACGTACCATGGTAAACAGATAGGCATCCGCCACGCTGAACTTCAGCCCCATCAACCACTGTTTACCTTCCAGTTGCTGATTCACCCAGCTAAACTTGCCGTGCAGTTTCTCGCGCAGCTGGGTTTTGTATGCTTCGGGAGTCGCCGATCCAAACAGCGGGCTAATGGTTTTATGCAGCTCGGTGGCAATAAAGTTCAGCCATTCGACGGTCTGATAACGCGTCAGGTGACCGGTGGGGGCCAGAAGATGGCGGTCGGGTTTCAGGTCGGCGAGGTACTGAACGATGGCAACGCCTTCGGTCAGCACGGTGCCGTCATCCAGCAACAGCGCCGGGACCTGGCCCTTCGGATTGGTCAGCAGATAGTCTTCCTGCTGCTCGGTTTTCTTGCTCTGCAAATCGACGGCGACCAGCGTAAAATCGAGGCCTGTTTCCTGCAGGACGATATGCGGAGAAAGCGAACAGGCGCCAGCCTTATAATACAGTTTCATCGGTGCTCCTTTAGCTCAGTGGCGAAAGATCTTCCAAGCTTAATGCTGACTGGTGAAAAAGTCAGCGCCCGGCGGCGCACTTCTGCAAACTATCTGGCTGATATTACGCCGACCTCAGACTGACGGATGAAAACAGGGCAACGCGGGAAGCGTTTCACGCGCCATATCCCAGAACGCCCGCACGCGGGCAGGCATATACTTCAAATTCTGCGTAACCAGCTGAACCGGCAGGCCAGGCGGCCGGTAATCGGCTAACACCTCACAAAGCAGCCCCTGTTGCAGTTCTTCGAACGCCTGATAGGAGAGCAGACGGGTGATCCCTTTGCCTGCACGCGCTGCAATCAGCTGCGTTTCCACTTCATTCACCATCATTGCCGGCTGGATGCGTACCCGCTCCTGATTTTCCGGTGGGCCAAACCGCCACTCTCGGCTGGAACTGATCGAGGTGCCCGCAATCAGCAGGTGATTAACCAAATCGCCGGGCGATGTCGGCGTGCCTGCTGTTGCCAGATAGGCCGGGCTGGCTAACACAATGCGCTGCACGCTACCCACCTCAACGGCCACCAGCGAGGAGTCGCGCAGTTGCCCAATGCGGACTGCCATATCCAGCCCCTGTTCAATCAGGTCCTGATAGCTGTCGTTCAGCAGAAGCTCAATCTGAATATCGGGATAGCTGTCGAGAAACTGCATCACCAGCGGCGCAATGTGCTTTCTGCCAAACTGTACGGGTGCCGTCACGCGTAACAGCCCGGTTAGCTGGGTGCGCGCGGCATCCTGGATCGCCAGCGTATAGTCGTTAAGCAGGGTTTTGGCACGCTCAAACAGCACCAGGCCCGCGGGCGTCGGCGAAAGGTGTCGGGTGGTTCGCTCAATCAGGCTGGCGTCAAAGCGGCTCTCCAGTGACGCCAGCGCGCGGGTAATGGCCGGCGGAGAACGACGCAGCTTTCGCGCCGCGCCCGCCAGGCTGCCCTGCTGAACCACGGCAACAAACACCTCAAGCTCATCCAGTTTGTCCATGATTATTCCGATAAATGAAATTATGAATTGCCATTTTGCAGGTTTTACCTCGTTTATCGCAAGAGTAAGCTTATCTAAACCCTAAAGGAGACGCTCATGACCGCTTTAACGTTGTACACCACACCGCTTTCCGGCCACGGCCACCGCGTTAAGTTACTGCTTACGCTACTGAACTTGCCGTTTGAAGAACGTGAGGCCGGCGCAGAGCAACGTAAAACGGCCGAGTTTCTTGCGGTAAACCCCCTCGGGCAGGTACCGGTGCTGATCGATGACGGCACGGCGATTGTCGACAGCAACTCCATTTTGATTTGGCTGGTGAAGCGCTATGCGCCAGACAGCCAGTGGTTGCCAAAGGATCTCAAACAGGAAGTGGAGGTCCACCAGTGGCTGGCGAAGGCCGCGGGCGAGATCCGCTATGGCGTGGCGTCGGCCAGGCTGATCAAACAGTTTTCCACGCCGGAAAACTACGACTCGGCAAAGAGCGTGGCGGCGAAATTCCTGCCACAGATGGCGCAACATCTCAGCGGCAGACGCTGGCTGGTGGGCGAGCAGGCGACGCTGGCCGATGTGGCCTGTTACGCCTACGTTGCCTGTGCGCCGGAAGGGGGCATCACTCTGACGCCGTTCCCGGCCATTCAACGCTGGATTCAGCAGGTGGAGGCAATCCCTGGATTTGTTGGCCTGCCTCCGCTGCCGATCCCTGAGGCAGGTTAATCATGTTCCACCCGGGTGAAAGACTGGCGCAGCAGAAGGCGGGGTATGGTGCGGTGCGGGCAGCCGTCTATCCGAGCATGCCCGATCAGCACCGGCAATTTTACGCCGGTCTGAATGCCTTTTATTTGTCGGCGCTGGATGAAACGGGCTTTCCTGTCGCGATGCGATTGCAGGGTTCGACCGGTTTTCTTGATAGCAATGATGCGTCGCGGCTGGAGATAGCCCGGGAAGCGATTAACGACGCGCCACTGTTACCGCTGCTGAAGCCGGGAATGCCCGTTGGCGGGTTGGGGATCGACTTCTCAAACAGAAGGCGCAACCGGGTGAATGGCGTGGTGGAGACGGTTAACGATCGGCAGGTCACTATTCGCGTCCTGGAAAGTTTCGGTAACTGTCCGAATTACATCCAGCGGCGGGACATCCCGGGCGGCAGCGAAGGGCGCATACCGCGCGTGGAGGTTGAACCTTTGCAGGCGTTGGATGCCGATGCCCGCTATCTGATTGCCGCCACCGACACCTTTTTTGTTGCCAGCTATGCCCAGCGCGAGAATGGCGTGGGCGGTGTGGACATTTCGCACCGGGGAGGTCTGCCAGGCTTTATCACCGTGCAGCAGGGTAAATTACGCATCCCGGACTACAGCGGTAACCGCTATATGAACACGCTGGGCAATTTGCTGGTTGAACCGCGATGCGCACTGCTGCTGCTGGACTTTCATCAGGGCGCTGCGCTGCATATTCAGGGACGGGCCGAGATTGAGTGGCAGTCGCCTGCGCAGGGGCTGACCGAACGTTACTGGCAGGTTGAGATTGAAAACGTCACCCGACTGCGTCAGCTATTTCCTGCTGCCGGACTGCGGGTGGAGTTTGCTGACTCTTCCCTGGCCGCCGGATAACGGGCATAAAAAAGGGCGACATCACGTCGCCCTTATTCGCTTAACCACGTTGGATTAGATCTTGGCTTCTTTCAGCTCAGACTGTTGGTCGTCCTGAGTCATGCGGTTTAGCTTAGGCGCGGTCAGCATCATCAGAATAGCAATCACACCGGTTGCCACCCCAATCTGCAAGAACACATCACCGTAAACGTGCAGCGACTGCAGTGGGTCGGTGATGTTTTCCGGCACCGCCATCAGGTTCGCTACCTTACCGGCAATCATCGCTGCTCCGGCAGTGGTCAGGAACCATGAACCCATAATAAAGCCCATCAGACGCTGCGGCACCAGTTGCGCAACCATCGCCAGGCCCAAACCGGAAATCATCAGCTCGCCGACGCTTTGCAGCGCATAGCTGAGGATCAGCCAGTTAACGGAAACGATGCCCATCTGGTTAGCGAATTTCGCGCCCATTGGCAGCACCAGGAAGGCGGCGGAGCAGAGGATCATCCCCAGCGCAAACTTGTGCGGCATCGGCATGCGATCGCCCATCTTGTTATAGATGGCGGCCAGAATCGGGCTGAAAATCATGATCCAGAACGGGTTCAGGGCCTGGAACTGCTCCGGCTCAAACGCGATACCGAGAATGCTGTGCTCAACGTTGCGGATGGCAAAGAAGTTCAGCGAGGTTGGCATCTGCATATACAGAACGAAGAACACCACCGCCTGAACCATCAGGATGAAAGCGACGATCATCTTACGACGGGCCGCCCCTTTCATGGCGAAGGCTTCTTTGGCGAAAATCAACACGATACCGGCAGCAATCACGGCCAGCACCAGGCGTGCGATGCCCTGGTTATGCAGCAGCCAGGTCGCCAGCACCACCAGCGCGGCGACACCGACCAGCGTTGCCAGCAGTTTGCCGATGTGCAGCGGCTGGAAGTCCGGCTTAGAGCCGTAATTCTTCACCCACTTGCGGAACATCATAAAGTTGACCAGCGTCAGCAGCATGCCCACAAACGACAGTGAGAACGCCACGCTCCAGCCAAATTTCGCGGCCAGCCACGGGGTGGCGAGCATAGAGAAGAAGGAGCCGATGTTGATCGCCATGTAATACATGGTGAACGCGCCATCCAGACGGGGATCGTCTTTGTCATAGCAGGTTGAAAGCAGGGAGGACGGGTTGGCTTTAAACAGGCCGTTACCGACGGCAATGGTTGCCATGCCGATATACACCAGGCCGACGTCATGACCTGACCAGGCGACCAGCGCGTAGCCCAGAGCCAGAACCAGCGTACCCAAAACGATAACGCGTTTGGTGCCCAGCACTTTATCGCCCAGCCAGCCGCCGACGGCAACCAGACCGTAAACCAGCGCACTGAATGAGGAGAACAGGGTGATCGAGTCGGCTTCTGACATGCCCAGCTGTTTCACCAGGTAGACGGCCATGATGCCTTGCAGGCCGTAATAACCGAAGCGTTCCCACAGTTCGACTGAGAAGATCAGGTAGAACGATTTAGGTTGCTTGAACGCATTGAGGCTGCTTGCCTCGGGATGTTTGTTTGCAGTTGACACTGGTACCTCTGGAGTTCGTATCCTGATTCGACATAGAAAATAAGTCGTCGTCATTCAAGGTGGGCATTCGCCGCATGATTATAAGAGTGGAAAAGCGGCGATTAATTTCGCTCATCGGGCCACATCAGGCAAGTGTTTTTTCATATGTCGCCCGCGCACCGCCCGGAAGTGTTAAAGATAAGTTAATAGCGGCGGGGCGGATGATTACACTGATAAATTCTACAACGGCGATATAAGTGGCTTAAATAAGACGTAAGTTTATCCAACTGGCGGAGTAACCAACTTAGCGCATAAAGATAGAGCAATCTGTCGCCAGAGATTAACCCGGCAATATTAATGACCATTCGGGCGGTTTTAATCAGTCTTACAGATCCGAAAGCATCGAAAAGCGCAATTTTAGCGCAGGCGGAACGCCTGAATGTGATTTAGATCACTTTAAAATCACATATTAAATCTTGAAAAATAAGCCTGAACCTTCCAGAGCGGCTTTACAGCTGAAATCACACATTTTTTTTGCTCTCGCAGTGATTTTTCACCGCAATGTGATTTTTATAACATTTTAACCACGGGCGCTTTCAGGCCTTGAAATTTTTTATTGATTGAACGTTCAATATAAAAAGTCTATAATCCCTGTCATTCAATAGTTAAAACCGATGATGCACGATGCCAAAAGTTGGAATGAAAGCCATACGTCAGGCGCAACTGATCCGCGCCACGCTGACGGTAATTGACAGGGTGGGACTGGCCGATGCCAGTCTGGCCTTGATTGCCAAAGAGGCCGGCGTCTCGACCGGGATTGTCAGCCACTATTTTGGCGACAAGAATGGTTTGCTGGATGCCTGTATGCGTCAGATCCTTTCCGACTTATACCTGGCGGTCGATCATCATCGGAAACAGGCGGATGACCAGCCGGCGTCGCAGATTCGCGCCATTATTGATGGCAACTTTGACGTCTCGCAGATTGCCGGGCCGGTGCTGAAAACCTGGCTGGCCTTCTGGACCAACAGCCTGCATCAGCCGGATTTGCAGCGGTTGCAGCGGATTAACGATCGCCGCCTTTATTCGAACCTGACCGCGCAGTTTGCCCGGGTTCTCCCGGCGCAGCAGGCCCGCGATGCGGGTGCCAGCCTGGCGGCACTGATTGACGGCTTGTGGTTGCGTATGACCTTAGCGCCACAGCCGATGGCAAACGGCGTAGAAAATGCCCGTGAGCTCTGTTATCAAAATCTCGCGTTGTGGCTGAACGCCGCAGCACACTAACCCCCAAAGGAGGATGCATGGCAGATATGCAACGCCGTGGACTTTATATTAATGGCCGTGAAGAACCCGGTCATGGCGAAACATTCACCACCATCAATCCCGCCAATGGCGAAGTGCTGGCTGAGATCACCTCTGCCAGCCAGCAGGATATTGACCGTGCCGTGGCCTCGGCAGAAGCCGGCCAGCGTATCTGGCGTGGCTACACACCGGTTGAGCGTAGCCGTGTGCTGCTGAAAGCGGTTGCGCTGCTGCGTGAACGCAATCAACAGCTGGCCGAGCTGGAAACTGCCGATACCGGTAAGCCCATCAGCGAAACGGCGGCGGTCGATATCGTCACCGGTGCTGACGTGCTGGAATACTACGCCGGTCTGGCGGTTGCAGTAGAGGGCGAATCCATTCCTCTGCGCGACAGCGCGCTGGTTTATACCCGCCGCGAGCCGCTGGGCGTCTGTGCCGGTATTGGCGCGTGGAACTACCCGATTCAGATTGCCCTGTGGAAAAGTGCCCCGGCGCTGGCCACCGGCAACGCGATGATCTTCAAGCCAAGCGAAGTCACGCCGTTAAGCGTGCTGGAACTGGCCAAAATCTTTACCGAAGCCGGTTTGCCGGATGGCGTGTTTAACGTGGTTCAGGGCGCAGGCCCGGTCGGCCAGGGTCTCAGCCAGCATCCAAAAATTGCCAAAGTCTCCTTCACCGGGGAAGTGAAAACCGGTAAACGCGTCATGGCGGATGCGGCTCTTGCGAACCTCAAATCGGTCACCATGGAACTCGGTGGCAAATCACCGCTGATCGTCTTTGAAGATGCCGAGCTTGAGCGTGCCGTCGACGGCGCGATGATGGCCAACTTCTACAGCAGCGGTCAGGTGTGCACCAACGGCACCCGCGTCTTTGTTCACCGTTCGCTGCTGCCGGCCTTTGAAAAACGCCTGCAGGAAAAAATGGCCGGCATCAAAGCCGGTGACCCGCTGGATCCCGAGGTCAACTTTGGACCGCTGGTCAGCGAAGGGCACTGCCAGAAGGTCGTCTCTTACCTCGATATCGGTAAAAAAGAGGGCGCGCGCGTATTGGCAGGCGGTTCACGTATGACTGACGGCGCGTTCGCCAAAGGGTGCTACGTGGAAGCCACGGTCTTCACCGACTGCACCGATGATATGCGCATCGTGCAGGAAGAGATCTTTGGTCCGGTGATGAGCGTGCTGGTATTTGATGACGAGCAGGAAGTGATCGATCGCGCTAACAACACCGAATACGGTCTGGCAGCGGGTATTTTCACCACCTCGCTGAACCGCGCCCATCGCGTGATCCATCAGATGGAAGCGGGGATTTGCTGGGTGAATACCTGGGGCGAATCACCGGCACCTATGCCTGTCGGTGGCTATAAGCAGTCTGGCGTCGGCCGTGAAAACGGACTGGAAACGCTGCACCACTATACCCGCACCAAATCCATCCTGATTGAGATGGGCGAGTATCCTTCCGCGTTCTGATGCGCGCGCTTTTTTTCGCAGACTGATTTTTTTGCCGCGGCAGTACTGTCGCGGCTATCTGGAGGCTTAATGCAGAAATTTGATTATATTATTATTGGCGCTGGTTCAGCAGGTAACGTACTGGCCACGCGACTGACTGAGGATGCTGACGTATCGGTACTTTTACTGGAAGCGGGCGGGAAAGATCACCGCTGGGACTTCCGTACCCAAATGCCAGCCGCTTTGGCTTACCCGCTGCAGGGTAAACGTTATAACTGGGCGTTTGAAACCGATCCTGAGCCGAAGATGAACAACCGCCGCATGGAATGTGGTCGTGGTAAAGGTCTGGGTGGCTCTTCCCTGATCAACGGCATGTGCTACATCCGCGGCAACGCGATGGATTACGACAACTGGGCCAGTAAGAAAGGGCTGGAAAACTGGTCGTATCTGAACTGCCTGCCATATTTCCGCAAGGCAGAGAAACGCGACATCGGCGAGAACGACTATCACGGTGGCGAAGGTTACCTGAGCGTCACCACGCCAAAAGCCGGCAATAATCCGTTGTTCCGCGCCTTTATTGATGCGGCCACTCAGGCCGGTCACCACGAAACGGATGACCTTAACGGTTACCGCCAGGATGGCTTCGGCCCGATGGATCGCACCGTGACCGCCCAGGGCCGCCGTTCCAGCACCGCCAGAGGCTATCTGGACGTGGCCAAGCAGCGTTCAAACCTGACCATCGTCACCCATGCGCAGACGGACCGCATTCTGTTCAGCGGCAAAACCGCCACGGGCGTCAGCTGGTTACGCAACGGCAAAGAAGAGCAGGCGCACGCCACGCGTGAAGTGCTGCTGTGTGCCGGTGCGATTGCCTCGCCACAGATCCTGCAGCGTTCCGGTGTCGGCCCTGAAGAGTGGCTGCACGAGTTGGACATTGACGTCGTGCATGCGTTGCCGGGCGTCGGTCGCAACTTACAGGATCACCTGGAAGTGTATATGCAGTTCCGCTGCAAAAAACCGGTCAGCCTGTATCCGTCGTTACAGTGGTGGAACCAGCCGGCTATCGGTGCCGAATGGCTGTTTAACGGCACCGGCATTGGCGCCAGCAATCAGTTTGAAGCCGGCGGCTTTATTCGCAGTGATGACAAGCCAGACTGGCCGGATCTGCAATACCACTTCCTGCCCGTTGCCATCAACTACAACGGCAGCAGCCCGGTAAAAGAGCACGGTTTCCAGGCACACGTGGGCCCAATGCGTTCGATGAGCCGTGGCCGCGTCAAGCTGACCTCGAAGCATCCGTATGCCGCGCCGTCGATCTTCTTCAACTACATGTCTGAAGATCGTGACTGGGAAGAGTTCCGCAACGCGGTGCGTCTGACGCGTGAAATCATGCAACAGCAGGCGCTTGCCGAATATTGTGGCGAAGAGATCCAGCCTGGCGCACATGTGCAGAGCGATGAAGATATCGATACCTTTATCCGCGAGCATGCAGAGACCGCCTATCACCCCTGCGGCAGCTGCGCGATGGGGAACGACGAGATGGCCGTGGTCGATGCCCAGGGCCGCGTACACGGTATGCAAAACCTGCGAGTGGTCGATGCATCGATCATGCCGCAAATCACCACCGGTAACCTCAATGCGCCAACGGTAATGATTGCCGAGAAAATGGCGGATCTGATCCGTGGCAAAACGCCGCTGGCGCTGTCCACCGCGGAGTATTACCAGCTGCAGCGTGAACAGGCCGAAGTGGCGGCTGAAGAAGGCATTAAATAATCACTGACTGTCGGAGCAGGGAACACTCCTGTTACGTGAAGCCGATAGCGAAGAGGGCGGAATGAAAATTCCGCCCTTTTTTTTTAACCCGCCCGCGATCATTTTTTCCTATAGTAAACCTTTAGTCCATGGACCGACGCTTAACATGACCAAAGCCACCGCCTTAGCGCTGCTTGTTGCAGTGACCTTTTTTATGGAAAACCTCGACGCCACGGTGATCACCACCGCCATTCCGCAAATGGCGAAAGAGTTCAGCGTCAGTCCGGTGTCACTGAACATCGGTATTAGCGCCTACCTGCTGGCGGTGGCGATCTTTATTCCGATCAGCGGCTGGCTAGCGGACCGTTTCGGCGCGCGAACCATCTTTACCGCCGCCATCCTGATTTTTACCTTCGCCTCGATTCTCTGCGGCCTGAGCCAGGACCTGATGCTGTTTACCCTCAGCAGGATCCTGCAGGGAATCGGTGGTGCGCTGATGGTGCCGGTCGGGCGGATGGTGGTGCTGCGGGTGACGGAAAAGAAGGACATGGTCAAAACCATCGCCTTTATCACCTGGCCGGGTCTGATTGCGCCCGTTATTGGGCCGTTGCTCGGCGGAATGATCGTCAGCTACGGTCACTGGCCGTGGATTTTTTGGCTAAACATCCCGTTGGGAATAGTGGCAATTATTGTCACCCTGTACCTGATGCCGCAGTTTAAAGCTGAAGAGAAACGGCAGTTTGATGTTAAGGGGTTCCTGCTGATCTCCTCGACCTGCACCCTGATTATCATTGCCATTGAATGCATGGGCGGCCTGTCGATGTCGCTGGGCATTCTGCTGCTGGCGCTGGGCGTGGTGTGCAGCCTGCTGGCGTGGCGTCACAGCCTGCAACATGCAACGCCGTTGCTCTCACTGTCGATGCTACGAATTCCGACCTTCAGAAGTGCGGTGGTGGGAGGATCCTTCTTCCGTGCGTCGATTAATGCCATTCCGTTCCTGTTACCGCTGCTGTTCCAGCTGAGTTTTGGCTGGAGTGCCGCGCAGGCAGGGTCAATGGTGCTGTGGGTATTTGCCGGGAATCTGGCGATGAAACCGGCGACCACCTGGCTGATGTTCAGATTTGGTTTTAAACGGATCCTGTTTCTTAACGGGATGCTCAGCGTCTTCTCAATACTGAGCTGCCTGTTTATCACGCCGGCGCAGGGATATTTGTTGATTGCCGCCATCCTGTTTATTGGCGGACTGTCGCGGTCGTTGCAGTTCAGCTGTTATAACAGCATGGGATTTGCCGATGTGCCGCGTGAAAAACTCAGTGAAGCCTCGGTGATTTTCAGCATCCTGTTCCAATTCAGCATGAGCTTTGGCATTGCCATTTCGGCGATGATCCTGCGATTTTCCATGCAGCTTGCCGGGCAAACCTCACCCAGCCAGCAGGATATTCATATCGCCTTTGCGGCGATTGCCATGCTGGTGGTGATGTCGCTGGTGGATGTCTGGCGGCTGGAAAAGAATGCGGGAGAGAAGGTGCTGGCACGATAAACCGGGGCCGGTCAGACCTCGGTTTTCTCACCAAACTCGCAGAGATCTTCAATCAGACAGGAGCCGCAGCGCGGCTTACGCGCTACGCAGGTGTAGCGGCCATGCAGGATAAACCAGTGATGGCAGTCGACCTTGAACTCTTTCGGCACCACCTTCAGCAGCTTATCCTCGACCAGCTCAACGTTCTTGCCGGGGGCGAAGTTGGTGCGATTGCAGACGCGGAAAATATGGGTATCGACAGCGATGGTCGGCCAGCCAAAGGCGGTATTCAGCACCACGTTAGCGGTTTTGCGACCCACACCGGGCAGCGCTTCCAGCGCGGCACGATCTTCCGGCACCACGCCCTGATGCTGCTCGTGCAGGATGCGGCAGGTTTTGATCACGTTCTCGGCTTTGGTGTTAAACAGGCCGATGGTCTTGATGTACTCCTTAACGCCCTCCACGCCTAACGCCAGCATCGCTTCCGGCGTATTGGCCACCGGATAGAGTTTGGCGGTGGCTTTATTGACGCTGACATCGGTCGCCTGCGCGGAAAGCAGTACCGCAATCAACAGCTCAAAAGGGGAGGTAAATACCAGTTCCGTGGTGGGATGCGGGTCATTGTCCCGCAACCGGCTCAAAATTTGCTGACGTTTGTCCTTATTCACAGCGCGCTCGCTTTCCCTTCAGGCAGGCTTTGGGCTTCCTGAGCGGCTTTCAGCGCCGCACGTGCCTTCAGCTTGTTGTCGATAACGTATTTGGCGGCCAGCAGCATACCGAGACCAATAAACGCGCCCGGTGGCAGCATTGCCAGCAGCATTGGCGAATCAAAATGGAACACCTGAATGCGCAGCACTTTCGCCCACGGGCCTAACAGCTGGTCTGCGCCATTGAAAATGGTGCCGTTACCGATGATCTCGCGCAGTGAACCCAACACCACCATCACGCTGGTGGCACCCAGTCCGATGAAACAGCCGTCGAGCGCCGACAGCGCAACGCTGCTTTTCGAAGCAACCGCCTCGGCGCGTCCCACCACGATGCAGTTGGTGACGATCAGCGGAATAAAGATCCCTAACGACTGATACAGGCCGTAGGCATAGGCATTGATCAGCATCTGTACGCAGCTCACCACCGCCGCAATGATCATCACGTAGATAGGAATGCGGATATCAGCAGGCACCCAACGACGTGAAGCCGAGATCGCCGAGTTGGTGCAGGTCAGCACCAGGGTCGTTGCCAGGCCGAGGCCAAGGGCGTTGGTGGCGGTCGAGGTGACTGCCAGCAGGGGACACAGCCCCAGCAGCTGAACCAGCGCGGAGTTATTCTTCCACAGGCCGCCGACAATCAGCGTTTTTGCTTCACTCATTGGACTCTCCACAAGGTGACAGGGAAGCGAGCTTACCTGGCAATGTTTCAATATATAGCGTGGTGCGTTTAGAGGCGTTGACCACCGCGCGTGGGGTAATGGTCGCCCCGGTGAACTGGTCGAAGGTGCCGCCATCTTTCTTCACCGCAAACTGGGCGTCGTCTTTGCCTTTCAGCTGCACGCCGTTAAAACTGTTGATCCAGTTCGAAATGCGCAGCTCAATTTTATCGCCAAGGCCCGGCGTTTCATGGTGTTCAACCACGCGCACGCCCAGTACTTTACCGTTAAAGTCGGCGCCAACAATCATCTTAATGGCTCCAGAATAGCCGTCCGGTGCCGTAGTCTCAACCGCAGCGGCCACCGGCTTGTCATCTTTACGCGCCAGGTAGACGTGCTGAGGGCCCGCGCCCAGCGCCGGATCGGTGACAATGTAACATTCCTGCTGAATGTGGTTATTATACAGGTCGGTCGGAACCACCTGATCCAGCAGGATTTTTTGCTGGAGTTCGGTCTGATGATCGATGGTTGGCTTGGTGACATTATTGATTATCGCCGTCACGCCGGTGGTCACGGCAGCGAAAACCGCCAGCGTGACGCCGTTTTTACGAATCGCATCCAGCATTATTTTTCCTTCCGGTGGCCGTAAACGCGCGGCTGCGTGTAGTAATCAATTAACGGCACGGTGATATTTGCCAGCAACACCGCAAAGGCCACGCCATCCGGATAGCCGCCAAAGCTGCGGATCAGCCACACCAGCAAACCAATCAACACGCCATACACCAGGCGGCCTTTATTGGTGGTTGATGCGGTGACCGGATCGGTGGCGATAAAGAACGCGCCCAGCATGGTGGCACCGGAGAACAGATGCACCATTGGCGACACCAGGCTGTCCGGCGAGAAGAACCAGCCCACGAAGGAAAACAGCGCCAGCGAGAGCAGGATGCTGACCGGAATGTGCCAGCGAATGCTGTTGGTAAACAGCAGGAACAGGCCGCCGACCAGATAGCCGACGTTGACCCACTGCCAGCCCAGACCGGCAATCACGCCGCTGTAAATCGGCTGTGCCCGCAACTGTTCAGCGCTGTGCCCGGCACGCAGACCGGTTTTAAAGGTATCCAGCGGCGTGGCCTGACTGATGCCATCCACGCCAATCTGCAACTGCTGCATGGTATGGCCAGCCAGCGTATGACCCTGGAAGATCATGCTCAGGGTGTCCATAAAGCCCGGCGTGATCGACTGCAAAGTATCCGGCGGCAACCAGCTGGTCATCTGCACCGGGAACGAAATCAGTAACACCACATAACCGACCATCGCCGGGTTAAACGGGTTCTGGCCTAATCCGCCATACAGCTGTTTGGCGATCACCACCGCAAACACCGTCCCGATGACGATCAGCCACCAGGGTGCCAGTGGGGGAATACTGATCCCCAACAGCAGCGCGGTCAGCAGGGCGGAATTATCGCCGAGGGTTTTTGACAGCGGCAGCTTACGCATTTTCAGGATCGCCGCTTCCGCAGCGACCCCGGCGGCGGCGGCAATCAGCACCTGAATCAGGTTACCCCAGCCAAAGAAGTACAGCTGGGCGGCAATGCCCGGTAAGGCAGCCAGCAACACCAGCAGCATGATGGTGCTGGTGCTGCGGCGGTTGTGGGTGTAGGGCGAACTTGCGATACGAAAAGCCATTTAATCCTCTTGCGTCGATTGCTGCGCCTTGCGCGCTTTTACACGTGCGATGGCCGCCGCCACTGCCGCTTTGCGGGGATCGTCTGAAGGTTCAGACGGCCCTGCGGAATGCGTGTCGTCATGAGCGGCAGTCTGTTCTGGCGCAACATCAGCCTGTTTTACTGGCTCAGCTTCAGCCGCCTGCGCGGCTTTCTTGGCTTTAGCACGGGCAATAGCGGCCGCAACTGCCGCTTTACGCGGGTCGACCGGTTCTTCAGTCGGCTCCGGCGCAGCGGCTTGCGCCACCGGCTCAGCATCGGCTTCTTTATCAGCGGCCAGCGCGGCTTTTCGGGCTTTCGCCCGCGCCACGGCGGCTTCTACTGCGGCTTTACGCGGATCGACCGCCGGTTCGGCATCGGCTGTCGCCGGTTCAACCTGCGCGGCTTTTTTGGCTTTCGCGCGCGCAATGGCGGCTTCAACCGCCGCCTTACGCGGATCGCCCACCTGACGGGTCGCCGGTTCGGTTTCTGACTGGCGTTCGGCGCCATGCGCCAGTGCCTGAGCATGGCGTGCAGTGCGTTGGGCGATCTGAACCGGATTTTCTTCCCCGGCCAGCGCCTCAGCCTCTTTTTTCGCCCTCACACGGGCTAACGCTGCTTCAACGTTGTCGGCATCGCTGCGGGTGACCGGGCGTTTAGCCTGCTGATGGCGCGCTTCACGGGCCAGCTTTTCTCGCTCAAGACGTTCCTGACGCGCTTCAAACCGGGCCTTGGCCTGCGCATTCCGCTCGGCTTCAAGGTCGATGGCGCGGATCTCGGCTTTTTCCTGACGGTAATACTGCACCAGCGGAATATTGCTTGGGCAGACGTAGGCACAGGCGCCGCATTCAATGCAGTCGGCGATATTGTGCTCGCGCGCTTTATCGTGATCTTTTCCGCGGCTGTACCAGTACAGCTGCTGAGGGAGCAGGGCGGCCGGGCAGGCATCGGCACAGGCGCTGCAACGAATACAGGATTGCTCTGCTTCGTTGTCGCCCATTTCGTTGGCCGCCGGGGCCAGAATGCAGTTGGTGATCTTCACCACCGGCACATCAAGCGTGGGCAGCGTAAAGCCCATCAACGGGCCGCCCATCACCACCATCTGGCCGGATGCCGGACTGAAGTCGGCATTGTGCAGCAGATGGCTGATCGGGGTGCCGAGACGACCCCAGACGTTGCCGGGTTTGCCGACCGATTCGCCGGTCAGCGTCACCACGCGCTCGGTCAGCGGTTCGCCGTTGACGATCGCCCGTTTAACCGCAAAGGCGGTGCCGACGTTCTGCATCAGCACGCCAATATCGGTTGAGCGGCCGCCGTGCGGCACTTCCAGCCCGGTCAGAATCTTGGTCAGCTGCTTGGCGCCGCCCGACGGATATTTGGTCGGCACCACGCGGATCTGGATATCTTTGGCTTCACCCAGCGCTTTTTTCAGCGCGGCGATGGCCTCAGGCTTGTTATCTTCGATGCCAATCAACACCCGGTCGGATTGCAGCACCCAGGCGAGAATGCGGCTGCCTTCGATCACTTCGTCCGCGCAGTCCTGCATCAGACGATCGTCAGCGGTAATGTAGGGTTCGCACTCGGCCGCGTTGATGATCAGCGTACTGACCCCGCGCAAACCGCCTTTAAGCTTGGTGGCAGTAGGGAAGCCTGCACCGCCGAGACCGGCCACGCCCGCCTGGTGGATCAGGTTCACAATCTCACTGCGATCGGCCTGACGGTAATCCGCCACCGGCTGAAGTTCGCACCAGCGGTCTTCACCGTCAGGCGTCAGATAAATGCACATTTCAGCCAGCGCGGAAGGATGCGCGGTGATATGCGGCCCAATCGCTTCGATGGTGCCGGAACTGGGCGCATGCACCGGCAACATCCGGCCACGACCAAAGGTCAGCGGCTGGCCGCGCAGCACGTTATCACCTGGGCTCACCAGCAGTTCACCTTCATGGCCGATATGCTGCTTGATCGGAATGATAAAGCGCGCGGGCAAAGGAAGCTGGCGTAACGGCGTGCCGTTAGACTGGGTTTTCATTTCAGGAGGATGAATGCCCCCTTCGAAATCCCAGATTGGCTCTTTCTTTAAGAATTTGAACAGATTACGCATGACGTTCTACAGGAATAACTTTGATCGGGATAGTGTTTAAATCCCACTTCCAGCTGGCGGTGGTTGGCGCAACCGGACGCATCTCAATACAGTCAGTTGGGCAAGGGGCCACGCAGAGGTCGCAGCCGGTGCAGACGTCGCTCAGCACGGTGTGCATCGCGCGGGTCGCGCCAACGATGGCGTCAACCGGGCAGGCCTGAATGCATTTGGTACAGCCGATACAGTTCTCTTCATCGATCCAGGCGACCTTGCGCTCTGGCTCCAGCACCGCTTCGTCACCGAGCGGTTGCGGCTCAACGTTTAACAGCGCCGCCAGCTTCAGCATGGTCTGCTCGCCGCCTGGCGCACACTTGTTGATCATCTCACCGTTGTTGCCCACCGCATCAGCGTATGGACGGCAGCCAGGATAGCCGCACTGGCCGCACTGGCTCTGCGGCAAAATCGCATCGATCTGCTCAACAATCGGGTCTTCTTCCACTTCAAAACGGCGTGAGGCGTAGCCCAACAGGCCACCAAACACGAGGCCCAGCACGCTCAACACAGCAATAGCAATCCACACCGCAGTCATCAGAATTTTACCAGCCCGGTGAAGCCCATAAAGGCCAACGCCATCAGACCCGCCGTCACCAGCGCAATCGAGGAGCCCTTAAACGGGGCAGGGACTTCAGCCAGCACCAGACGTTCGCGGATGCCGGCAAACAGCACCATCACCAGCGAGAAGCCCAGCGCGCCGCTAAAGCCAAACAACGCGGCCTGCAGGAAGGTGTGATTGAGGTTAACGCTCAGCAACGGCACGCCCAGCACCGCACAGTTGGTGGTGATCAGCGGCAGGAAAATCCCCAGCAGACGATAGAGATCCGGGCTGGTTTTGCGCACCACCATCTCGGTGAACTGCACCACCACCGCGATCACCAGGATATAGGCCATCGTGCGCAGGTAAACGAGATCCAGCGGCAGCAGAATAAAGTGGTTTACCAGCCAGGCGCAGATCGAGGCCAGGGTGATAACGAATGTGGTGGCGAGTCCCATGCCAATCGCCGTCTCCAGTTTTTTGGAAACGCCCATAAAGGGACAGAGGCCGAGAAACTTCACCAGAACGAAGTTGTTCACCAGCACTGTGCCAACAAAAAGAAGCAGGTATTCGGTCATGTTTTGGCCTGATAAAAAGAAAGCCGCCTATTATCGAACATTGGCGGCTTTACGACAACATACCAGCAGTAAGGATATTCCCTAAACGCACGGAGGATTAAATTTTTGCTGGTTTTTTCAGCTTCACGGCTCAATAAAGGTGGTTTTCACCCGCTGGGAGCGTTTGAAGTACGGCACCAGCACCGCTGCGGCCAGCAGCGCAATCAACAAAGTTCTGATCGCCGCCGCATCGCTGACCGGCGAAAACGCGAAGGTCTTGATCGCCAGCAGTACGGTAATCAGCAGCCAGATAATGTAATGACGGGGCAGCCGACGTGAGCGTTTGCAAAAAATCCATGTCACCCAAATGCTGTAGGCCCAGACCACCAGAGAGGTCAACAGTGAAATACTCCACTGCAGCGTAAACGCATGGGTGTTATTAAACAGGGCGCTGCGCAGTTCTGGCGTTAATAACGCGCTCAAATACATGGCCACCACAACGGCACTGGTCAGCATGGTCATAATTAACCAGGCGAGCGGCACCAGAAGCAGTCCGGCAATGCGTGGGGGTGAAGCTGTAGCCACTCTTTAATCCTTTTAAATCGGGTAATAACGACCGTTTGTGATCCAAACCAGTCACGCACCTTGAGGACCAAAGAGTATACGGAAGGCCAGTTCATTATTGAACGGAAAATTTAGACCACATAGCGCCAGACCGATTTTGGCACGCAACCCAAATCAAACAGACGACCGCCAGAGGTCAGCTCTGCGCGGCGGTGATCGGCAGCGCGATACATATTCGAAATCTCATTATCATCGGTAAGAGAATAATTCAGATGATCGAACAGCTTTTCCAGCGTTTCAAGCGAGCTCACTTTACGAAACTTCAACAGATAATCTTCGACTGTCATGATGGCCGTTAGGGATAGGGATCAGGAGGCCCAAGTATATGGCTGGCAGGGTTTCTGTCCAGAGGACAAACGAGTAACTGACTGTAAATTCAGACTATAGCCCAGGAATTTTGCGTATTTTTAATCCCATTCGGTCATTCTGCCATCAGCTTTTCTGCTGCTGGTCTTGTGCAGATGTGGTGTGAGTCACAAAACTGTTAATTACCTTCGCCGCTAAAACCGCCGCAGCGCGTGACAGAACCTGACGCGGTGTTGTAATCGCTTCCATTGAGGCAATTGTTAAGCGCTTATGTTTATTACAGTTATTTAACATGTCCTGAAAACCCTCCGCGCGTTTTATCCATATCAGCCGCCTGCCGTTGCCAGCGGTCAAATCGCGTAACCTCTTTTAATTGTTGTGTTTTGTGAGCGTTGTCGTAAATGTTTGCTTCAGGATAGTCCAGGATTTAGTGGCGTTTGACCCTACACAACCAAATCCCATCAGAGGAAAAATGATCATGTGGAAGCGTTTACTTTTAACCACCCTCATCAGTGCAAGCCTCTCCGGCGCCGCACTGGCTGAATCCATGACGGTCGGTTTCTCGCAGGTTGGCTCCGAATCAGGCTGGCGTGCAGCGGAAACCAGCGTGGCGAAAAGCGAGGCCCAGAAGCGCGGGATCACCCTGAAAATTGCTGATGGTCAGCAGAAACAGGAGAACCAAATCAAGGCCGTGCGTTCGTTTATCGCGCAGGGCGTGGATGCGATCTTTATCGCGCCGGTGGTGCAGACAGGTTGGGAGCCGGTGCTTGAAGAAGCGAAAGACGCCAAGATCCCGGTGTTCCTGTTAGACCGCGCCATCGTGGTAAAAGACAAGTCGCTGTATATGGCGGTGGTCACCGCCGATAACGTCTACGAAGGTAAGCTGATTGGCGACTGGCTGGTCAAACAGCAGAATGGTAAGCCGTGTAACGTGGTTGAGCTGCAAGGCACCGTTGGCGCCAGCGTCGCCATCGACCGTAAAAAAGGCTTTGCGGAAGCAATCTCCAGCGCGCCTGGCATCAAGATTATTCGTTCTCAGTCCGGTGACTTTACCCGCAGCAAAGGTAAGGAAGTCATGGAAAGCTTTATTAAAGCTGAGAACAACGGCAAAAATATCTGCATGGTGTATGCCCACAATGATGACATGGCTATCGGTGCCATTCAGGCCATCAAAGAAGCCGGTCTCAAGCCAGGCAAAGATATCCTGACCGGTTCAATCGACGGCGTGCCGGATATCTATAAAGCCATGCAGGCTGGCGAAGCGAATGCCAACGTTGAGCTGACGCCAAATATGGCTGGCCCGGCGTTCGATGCGCTGGAGAAATTCAAGAAAGACGGCACCATGCCGCCAAAAATCATCAAAACCGAATCGAAGCTTTATCTGCCTGCCGATGCGCAGTCTCAGTTAGACAAGAAAAAAGGCATGGGTTACTAACCACCGCGCCGCCTGCTCCTCAGGCGGCTTTTTTCATGGTTGAGGCGAAGTCGTATGAACTCCCAGAACACCTCAATGACGCCACTGCTCACCATCAGTGGCGTCAGCAAAGCCTTTCCTGGCGTTAAAGCGCTGGATAATGTCTCTTTTGATGTCCGCCCGGGCGAAATTATGGCGCTGCTGGGGGAAAACGGTGCCGGTAAATCCACCATTATCAAAGTGCTGACCGGCGTCTATAAACGCGACAGTGGCAGCGTGACGCTGGACGGTCAGGCAATCAATCCGCAAAACACCGCTGAAGCGCAGAGCATCGGCATTGGTACCGTGTATCAGGAAGTTAACCTGCTGCCGAATATGTCGGTGGCGGACAATCTGTATATTGGCCGTGAACCGCGCCGCTTTGGTCTGATCGACCGCAAAACGCTGGTGCGTAAGGCCGAGGCGTTACTGCACAGCTACGGTTTCGAACTGGATGTCACCCGGCCATTGGGGCAGTACTCGGTGGCGATGCAGCAGATTATTGCCATCTGCCGCGCGGTGGATCTGTCGGCCAAAGTGCTGATCCTCGATGAACCGACCGCCAGTCTTGATGCCAGTGAAGTGGAGATGCTGTTCACGCTGATGAATCAGCTGAAAGCTAAAGGCATGGGGCTGATTTTCGTCACCCACTTTCTCGACCAGGTTTACAAAGTCAGCGACCGCATCACGGTGCTGCGTAACGGCCAGTTCGTTGCCACACGTGATACCCGGGCGTTGCCGCAAATTGAACTGATTAAGCTGATGCTGGGACGTGAACTGCTGGAAACGGCACTGCAACGCGCCGGTAGCACCCTTAAAAGCAATCAGCCGGTGGTGGAATTTAAGGATTACGGTAAGAAAGGGACCATTGAACCCTTCAGCCTGAGCGTCCGTCCGGGCGAAGCGGTGGGTCTGGCCGGATTACTGGGTTCCGGCAGGACAGAAACCGCCGAACTGCTCTTTGGCATCCGCCGGGCCGACAGCGGCACGGCCTGGATCAAAGGCAAAAAGCGCACTATCCGCACGCCGGCGCAGGCCTCGCACCTCGGCATGGGCTTCTGCCCGGAAGATCGTAAAACCGACGGCATCGTCGGCGCGGCATCGGTGCGGGAAAACATCATCCTCGCGTTGCAGGCCCAGCGCGGCTGGCTGCGTCCCATTAAGCGCCGTGAGCAGCAGCAGATCGCCGACCGCTTTATCAAAGCGATGGGCATCCGCACGCCGAATGCCGATCAGCCGGTCGAGTTGCTGTCGGGGGGAAATCAGCAAAAAGTCCTGCTCTCCCGCTGGCTGGTGACAAAACCGCAGTTCCTGATCCTCGATGAGCCCACGCGCGGTATCGATGTCGGCGCGCATGCCGAAATTATTCGCCTGATTGAATCCTTGTGTGCGGATGGGCTGGCGCTGCTGGTGATCTCCTCTGAACTTGAAGAACTGGTGGGCTATGCGGATCGGGTGGTGATCCTCAGAGATCGTCAGCAGGTGGCGGAAATTCCGCTTGAGCAACTCTCCGTCGCCGCCATTGTTAATGCTATCGCCGCTGGGGGAACCCAAAATGCTTGAGTCACATCTGGTGCCGGGGAAAACGCGCATGTTCAAACGCAAACTGCCCGCAGGGATGCCGCAAATCGCGGCGCTGGTGCTGGTGCTGATTATCGACAGCCTGGTGGCCAATAATTTCTTTGCCATTCATATTCAGGACGGCCGTCTGTTTGGCAGCCCGATCGATATCCTTAACCGTGCGGCGCCGGTGGCCATACTGGCGATCGGCATGACGCTGGTGATCGCCACCGGCGGCATCGACCTGTCGGTGGGCGCGGTGATGGCGATTGCCGGTGCCACGGCGGCGACGCTGACCGTCTCCGGACACAGCCTGCCGGTGATCGTACTGGCCACGCTGGGCACCGGCATTCTCTGCGGTTTATGGAATGGGGTGCTGGTGGCCCTGCTGAAGATCCAGCCGTTTGTCGCCACGCTGATCCTGATGGTGGCGGGGCGCGGCATTGCGCAGCTGATCACCCAGGGGCAAATCGTCACCTTCGACAGTGATTCGCTGGCGCGGCTGGGCAGCGGCACGCTGTTTACCCTGCCGGTGCCGGTGTGGATCACCCTGGTGATGGCGCTGCTGGTCTGGCTGCTGACCCGTAAAACGGCGCTGGGGATGTTTATCGAAGCGGTGGGCATCAACCTGCGCGCCGCACGCAATGCCGGGGTGAATGGCTGGCTGATCGTAATGACCACCTATGTGATCAGTGGCTTATGCGCGGCGGTGGCCGGGCTGATTGTGGCCGCCGATATTCGCGGCGCCGACGCCAATAACGCCGGGCTGTGGCTGGAGCTGGATGCCATCCTGGCGGTGGTCATCGGCGGCGCGTCGTTGATGGGCGGGCGTTACAACCTGCTGCTGTCACTGATTGGCGCGCTGATTATCCAGGCAATGAACACCGGGATCCTGTTGTCAGGCTTCCCGCCTGAACTGAATCAGGTCGTGAAAGCGGTGGTGGTGATGGCGGTGCTGTTGATTCAGTCGCCACGGTTTATTCAACTGTTCAAGCGAGGACGCAAAGGTGCTTAAACGTCATCTCCCCCTGATGATTACCCTGCTGGTATTTGTTGCCGGGTATCTGTTCTGCCTCAGTCAGTTTCCCGGCTTTGCCTCCACGCGGGTGATCGCCAATATTCTGACCGATAACGCCTTCCTCGGCATTATTGCGGTCGGCATGACCTTTGTGATCCTCTCCGGCGGCATCGATCTGTCCGTCGGCGCGGTGATCGCCTTTACCGGCGTGTTCCTTGCCCGCGCCATCGGTGATTTCCATCTTGATCCCTGGCTGGCGTTTGCGCTGGTGATGGTGATGGGTTCGGCGTTTGGCGCCTTTATGGGCTGGCTGATCGACGCGCTGAAAATCCCGGCGTTTATTATTACCCTCGCCGGGATGTTCTTCCTGCGCGGCAGCAGCTTCCTGGTCTCCGAAAGCTCGTTGCCGATCGATCATCCGCTGTATAGCACGCTCTCCAGCCTGGCCTGGAAAATTCCAGGCGGCGGGCGGCTCAGCCTGCTGGCGGTGATCATGCTGGTGGTGGTGGTGTTCGGCATCGTGCTGGCGCACCGCAGCCGCTTTGGCAATCAGGTGTATGCCATCGGCGGCAACGTCACTTCCGCCCAGCTGATGGGGATTTCCACCCGCAGCACCACCATCCGTATCTATATGCTGTCATCTGCGCTGGCTACCCTGGCCGGCATCGTGTTCTCGATCTACACCTCGTCCGGCTATGCGCTGGCGGGGATGGGCGTCGAGCTGGATGCCATCGCGTCGGTAGTGATCGGCGGTACGCTGCTGTCAGGCGGGGTTGGCACGGTGTTGGGTACGCTGTTTGGCGTGCTGATCCAGGGGCTGATCCAGACCTGGATTAACTTTGACGGCACCTTAAGTTCCTGGTGGACCAAGATTGCCATCGGCATCCTGCTGTTCGCCTTTATCGCGCTGCAGCGGCTGCTGACTGTGATGTGGGACCGCCAGCAGAATGCGCCGGTGAAGCGTCTGGCAGGATAAAAACCCCGGCAATGGGTGGCCTCAGCGGGTCACCCAGCGCCGGTGAATTCAGATTGCCGCTTGCCCGGCGATCTGCCGATGGAAGGAGTGCAGCAAAAACTGGAAACAGTGCTCAATTTTGGGCGATCGCAGTGGGGCAGGCTTGCGCATCATGGCAACGGTGCGGCTCAGCGTCGGCTGCTGTAAATGGATCACCCTCAGTTCGTTATCGTTTAAGGTCGCGGTGTACAGCTCGGGCAGGATGGCCAGCGCCAGACGTGACCGCACCAGTCCATACAGCGTTTCCTGAAAATCGACCCGATATCCCACCCGCAACTGCAACCGGTGACTCTCAATCATTGAGGTGACCAGTCTGCTGACGTTCCCTTTAGAAAACAGCGCGAGTTCCCGTTTGGCCAGCTGTCGCCACGGAATGTTATGGCCTTCAGCCAGCGGATCGTCACGGCGGATCACCGCGACAAAAGGATCCTCAAGCAGCGGATACACGGCGATGGTGTCAGGCACCGTGCTGTCCGTGGCGCCAATGCCAAAGTCGACCGAGCCGTTTTCTACCGCCAGCAGTAAAGCGTCGTTGGTCAGATCGTGGAACTCCACCCGCATCGCCGGAAAGTGCGCCGACAAGAGTTGCGGGACCACCGGAAAAAGCAGCGTGCTGACCGACGGCACCAGGCCAATGCGTAAGGTGCCATCGCCGCCCTGTTGCATAATTTGCTGCATATCATCAAACGCGCTGTGCGCGGTATTCAACAGCCGCTCGGCATAGGGCAGCACCGCTTCTCCCTGTTCGGTCAGGCTCACGCCCTGCGCGGTACGCTTCAATAATTTGCCGCCGAGCACCGACTCAATCTGCCGTAATGCGCTGCTTAACGCCGGCTGACTGATGGCCAGGCGGTTAGCGGTTTCGGTAAAGCTGCGCAGCTTCGCCAGCGCGACAAAGTACTGAATTTGCTTCAGGGATAACGCCGGAAGCCGACGCCAGGGTTCAGACATAATGGCCAGCCAATTCACGAAACAGGGAAAACGATTGCTAAGCATAACCGCATCTTATAAACGGATAAAATAATTCATCTGGGCAAAGCCTCGTCCGCTGCCTACATTAGCCTCAACCTTCCGCCACTGTGGACACCGACTTGAACGAGACAACCGCGCCCATGCCCCTGCGTCAACGGGCTATCCAGGCCGCGCTGGGCAAAATCCCCTTCGACCGCCTGCTGATTAACGCGGCGATCGTCGATATGGTCACCGGCGAGATCCGTGACGCCGATGTCGGCCTGATCGGCGGCATGATTGCCAGCGTGCATCCTCGCGGCAAATTTACCCAGGCTACCCACACCGATGACCTGTCCGGCCATTTTCTCTCTCCCGGCCTGATTGACACCCATGTGCATATCGAAAGCTCGCATCTTCCTGCGGAAAAATACGCGGAGATCGTGGTAGCGCAGGGCACCACCACGGTGTTCTGGGATCCGCATGAGCTGGCAAACGTGCTGGGCGTGGCCGGGGTGCAGTATGCCGTGCGGTCCAGCCGCAATCTGCCGCTGCGGGTGATTTGCGCCGCGCCGTCCAGCGTGCCGTCGACGCCGGGACTGGAAATGTCCGCCGCAGACGTTGGCGGCGAAGAGATGCAAACCATGCTCAGCTGGCCCGAGGTGGCGGGCGTGGCGGAAGTGATGGATATGGCCGGGGTGCTTAACGGCAGCGAAAAAATGATGGCGATCCTTGATGCGGGCCTGAAAAGCGGCAAGCTGATCGAGGGCCATGCGCGCGGTCTGAAGGATGAGCAGTTGCAGGCCTACCTTGCCGCTGGCGTCACCTCCGATCATGAACTGACCTCGGCAGAAGACGCGCTGGAAAAACTGCGCGCCGGATTAACCCTGCAAATTCGCGGCTCCCATCCTTATCTGCTGCCCGATATCGCCCAGGCGCTGCTGGCCTTACCGCATCTCTCTTCACAAATTACCCTTTGCACCGACGACGTGCCGCCGGACCATCTGCTGGAGAAAGGCGGGATGATAGCACTGGTGAAACTGCTGGTGGCCGCGGGCATGCGTACGGAAGACGTGCTGAGAATGGCGACGCTGAACGCGGCAAACCGGCTGCAACGGGCGGATTTGGGGCTGATCGCTGCCGGTCGCACCGCCGATATTATTGCCTTTGATTCACTGGAAAACCTTAATCCGGCCTGCGTCTACGTCGGTGGTGACTGCGTTGCCCGCGAGGGAAAACTGCTGTTTACGCCGGCTGCGGCAAGCGATGTCAGCCCGCCGCGCGATACGCTGCGCATCGATGCGCTGACAGAAGCGGACTTCCAGTTGCGGGTGCCAGGTCTGCAACAGGGCACGGCCCGCCTGCGGAACATCAAGGGCGCGCGGTTCACCCAGTGGAGTGAAGTGACGGTGGCGGTGCGTGATGGCGCGGTGAAACTGCCGGATGGCTTCAGCCTGATTTGGGTCAAGCACCGTCACGGACGCCATGCGGCCACGCCACAGATGGCCCTGCTGGAAGGTTGGGGCGAATTGCGCGGGGCGATTGCCACCTCGTATTCACATGACTCGCACAATCTGGTGGTGATAGGCCGGGATCCGCGGGATATGGCGCTGGCCGCCAATCAGCTGATCGCCTGCGGTGGCGGGATGGCGCTCAGCCAGCACGGCAAGCTGCTGGCAAAGGTGGCGATGCCGATTGCCGGCATGCTGTCTGAGCTGCCGGCAGAAACGCTGGCGGAGCAGTTTAAAAATCTGCGTGAGCTGAGCGGTCAGGTTGCCGACTGGGAGCCGCCGTATCGGGTGTTTAAGGCGATAGAAGGCACCTGTCTGGCCTGTAACGCCGGGCCGCACTTAACGGATCTCGGCCTGACCGACGGCGCAACGCGCGAAATTGTCGATCCGGTGCTGGCCATCTGGCCGGACGCGCTTTAACACAACAATAACAACATTCAGGGGAAGTGAAGCATGGCCGAAAGTGAGGTAAAAAATAGCGTCGCCGTCGCCGGAGACAACTGGCTACAGCGCCGTTTCCAGCTGCGTCAGCGCCAGACCAAAAGCAAAACCGAGTGCCTGGCGGGTATCACCGGTTTTCTTGCCGCAGCCTATCTGCTGGTGGTGATCCCCAGCCTGCTGGCGGCGGGCGGCATGGATAAGGGCGCGGCCACCACCGGGGTGATCCTGGTGTTTGTGCTGGGCTCGCTGCTGATGGCGTTTTACGCCAATCTGCCGTTTATGGTCGGGCCGGGCATCGGCGGATCGGTGCTGGTTGGCATTACCCTGGCAGGCGATGGCATCAGCTGGCCCATCGCGCTGGGGATTGCCTGCTGGTCAGGGATTGTGTTCTTTGTGATGACGGTGTTCGGGCTGCGCGAGGTGGTGACGCGCTCGGTGCCGCAGTCGATCAAGCTGGGACTGACCGCCTCAATCGGGATTTTTGTGGCGCTGCTGGGCTTTCGTAACGCCGGACTGGTGCTGGCCAATGCCAAAACGCATGCGCTGGCGCTGGGCGATTTTACCGCGCCCGGCGCGCTGATTGCGCTGCTGGGGCTGCTGGTGGCGGTCGGATTGCAGGCGCGCAAAGTGCCGGGCGCGATACTGTGGGCGATTTTACTGGCTACTGCCGCCGGTATCCCGCTGGGCGTTACCCATCTGCCGGAACACGGCATGTCGCTGCCGCATTCGCTTGCGCCGCTGTTTGGCCAGGTCGATCTGTGGGGGGCGCTGAATATCGCCTTCCTGCCTTTCCTGTTTATCTTTTTCGCCTCGGAGTTCTTCTCCACCATGGGCACCACGCTGGCGGTCGGCGGCGAAGCGGGGCTGCTGGATGAGCACGGCAATATGCCGCAGATAAACCGGCCGTTTATCGTCGACTCGATTGCGGCGGCACTGGGGCCGATTGTGGGTATTCCTGCGGCCACCGCGCTGATTGAGTCCTCGGCCGCGGCTGACGCGGGCGGCAAAACCGGGCTGACCGCGCTGGCTGCCGCGGTGATGTTTTTGCTGATGCTGTTCTTTACGCCCGTGGCGCTGATGATCCCGAAAGAGGCGACCGCGCCTGCACTGATGCTGATTGGCCTTAACATGTTCAGCAACCTGCGCAAGGTGGATTTAGCGGATTTCACCGAAGCCTTGCCGGTGTTGATGATGGTGATGATTACGCTGATTTCCAACAGTTTCGGTACCGGGATCGCCGGTGGGCTGCTGTTCTATATCCTGATCAAACTGGTGGCCGGTAAGATCCGCGAGGTGCCGCTGGGGCTGTTGATCCTCGCCATCCCGCTGGTTTATTACTTCGCCACCCTGGTTCACCATTAGTAAAAAAAGCCCTTCTGCAACCAGAAGGGCTTTTCGTTTAAGGCCTTATGAACTCAGGCCATTACTGAGTTAGTAGCGCTGATTCAGACGGTAATAGGCCTCGTTCCAGCGCAGCGCATCCTTAAAGCCGTGCAGGGTGGTTTCATCATCAATCACCAGCACTTCAATGCCATGCATCTCGCCATACTGTCGCATATCGTCAACCGTCAGCGCCTGGCTGAACACCGTATGGTGCGCGCCGCCGCCAAGGATCCAGGCTTCGGACGCGGTGGCCAGTGACGGCTGCGCATGCCACAACGCCCGCGCGACCGGCAGCTTAGGCAGCGGCTTAGGCTGTTCAATGGCATCCACCACGTTGACCAGCAGGCGGAAACGATCGCCCATATCGATCACGCTGGCGTTCACCGCGCGGCCCGCAGGGGTGGAGAAGATCATCCGCGCCGGATCGGCCTTACCGCCGATGCCCAGATACTGCACGTCAATTAACGGGCGGCTCTCTTTGGCGATCGACGGACAGACCTCGAGCATATGGGAACCCAACACCAGCTCATTGCCCGGTGAGAAGTGATAGGTGTAATCCTCCATAAACGAGGTGCCGCCCGGCAAGCCGGTGGCCATCACCTTAAACACGTGCAGCAGCGCGGCGGTTTTCCAGTCGCCTTCGCCGGCGAAACCATAACCTTGCTGCATCAGACGTTGCACCGCCAGGCCCGGCAACTGGGTCATGCCATGCAGCGTCTGGAAGTTGGTGGTGAACGCCATGCAGCCTTCATGTTGCAGGAAGCCCTTAATGCCCAGCTCGATTTTCGCCGCGTCCAGCACGTTCTGGCGCTTCTCACCGTTGACGGCGGCCGCAGCGGTGAAGTCGTACAGGCTTTCGTACTCATCTACCAGCGCGTTGACGTCGCCGTCACTGACGCCGTTGATCACTTCAACCAGATCGCCGACGCCCCAGCCGTTGACCGAATAGCCGAACTGGATCTGTGCCGCCACTTTGTCGCCTTCGGTCACCGCCACTTCACGCATGTTGTCGCCGAAACGCGCCACTTTCAGATTCTGGCTGGCCTGTTTCGCCGCCGCCGCGCGCATCCACTGGCCCAGACGCTCCTGCGCGACCCTATCCTGCCAGTGGCCGGTGATCACGCTGTGTTGCAGACGCATACGTGCACCGATAAAGCCGAACTCGCGGCCGCCGTGCGCGGTCTGATTCAGGTTCATAAAGTCCATATCCATGCTGTCCCACGGGATCTCAGCATTGAACTGGGTATGGAATTGCAGCAGCGGCTTGTTGAGAAGGGTTAAGCCACCAATCCACATTTTGGCCGGCGAGAAGGTATGCAGCCAGGTGACGATGCCCAGGCAGTCTTCCGCATGATTGGCCTGACGGCACAGCGCCAGCGCTTCGTCCGGGCTTTTCACCAGTGGCTTCAGCACAAGGTTAAACGGCAGACGACCGTCACGATTAAGCCCGTCCACGACCTGCTGGCCATGCTGTTCCACCTGACGCAAGGTTTCCGCGCCGTAAAGATGCTGAGTACCAATCACAAACCAGACGTTAAGCGCATTAGGCTGAGTCATTTTTCATTCTCCTTAAATTTTGGACGGTTGAGCGGCAAACTGCGGTTCGGCCACTTCACACCACTGAAGGTAACGTTGATAAAGCTGTTGATAGCGATCGACGCGGCTGGCGTCGGGCTGCAAGGTGGTGGCAATCGGGCTGGCCATCTTTTGTTGCGCGGACGGGACGTCCGGGTAGACACCGGCGGCGACGGCGGCAAAAATCGCCGCACCCAGCGCGCAGCACTCGTCAGAGGCGACGATATCCAGCGGGCGGTTCATCACATCGCAACACACCTGCATAATTGCCGGCGATTTACGGGCAATGCCGCCGAGGGTCAGAATGCTTTCGACCGGGATATCCTGCTGCTCGAAACACTCCATAATGGCGCGCGCGCCAAAAGCGGTGGCGGCAATAAATCCACCAAACAGCGCAGGGGCGTCGGTGCCCAGATTCAGGTCGGTGATCACCCCCTGCAGACGCTGATTCGCAAACGGCGTACGGCGACCGTTAAACCAGTCCAGCACCACCGGCAGATGCTCCAGCTGCGGATCGTCAGCCCAGGCTTTGGTCAAATCGTTGAGCAGGTTCTTACGGATGGCGGCCAGGCTCGGAGCCAGCTCAGGGTTGTTTTGTGCCGCCTGATCCAGCGGCCAGCTCAGCAGACGGCTGAACCAGGCATACATATCGCCAAAGGCAGACTGGCCGGCTTCCAGACCGATCATCTCCGGCACCACGCTGCCGTCCACCTGACCACAAATGCCTTTAATGGCGCGATCGCCCACGCGCTGCGGGTCGGCAATCAGAATGTCGCAGGTCGAGGTGCCAATCACTTTCACCAGCGTATACGGACGTGCGCCCGCGCCGACGGCGCCCATATGGCAGTCAAAAGCGCCGCCGGACAGGGTCACGGTGTCGGGCAGGCCCAGGCGTTCGGCCCATTCAGCGGTGATCTGGCCAACCGGTAAATCGGCGGTCCAGGTCTGGTTAAACAGCGGAGTATCCAGCTGTGCAGTGAGCATCGGGTCCAGCGCGTCAAGGAACTCGCGGGTCGGCAGGCCTTGCCATTCCGGGTGCCACAAGGATTTATGCCCCGCCGCACAGCGCCCGCGACGGATATCCTGCGGTGCCGTGGTGCCGCTCAGTAAGGCCGGCACCCAGTCACACAGCTCGATCCAGGAGACCGCCGCTTCGCGCACCGCGCGATCTTCACGGCTGACGTGCAGGATCTTCGCCCAGAACCATTCGGAAGAGTAAATACCGCCGATAAAGCGTGAATAGTCTTCGAACTTTCCGCCATGACACAGGGCATTAATCTCTTCGGCTTCTTTTATCGCGGTGTGATCTTTCCACAACACGAACATCGCGTTGGGGTTCTCGGCAAACTCAGGCAGCAATGCCAGCACGTTACCGTGGCGATCGATGGGGGCAGGGGTTGAACCGGTGGAATCCACGCCGATGCCCACCACATTCTGTCGCTGCCCGGGGGTTAGTTTAGTGACAACGTCACGAATGGCCTGTTCAAAGGCGTCGATATAGTCCTGAGGATGATGGCGGAACTGGTTGATGCGGCTTTGACAATAAAGCCCGGCTTGCCAGCGAGAGTAAGCCACTACCTGTGAATGCAATTCCTGTCCGCTGGCACAATCCACCGCCAGAGCACGAACCGAATCACTGCCAAAATCCAGACCTATTGTTATGGCTCCCAACTGCATGTTCTTCTCTCCAGACGGTATGTATAAACCTGTCTGACTACCCTAAGAAGTGGCGCGCTTTGCCGTTAGGTTAAGGACGCTGCAAATATGCACTTTTCTGTCATGGTGCGGGATTCTGTGATGTAGCTCAAAGGTTACATGAAGGTTAATTTAGCTAAATGTATGGACAGAATAACTGTAATCTCAGGGTGTGATACCGCTCTCCCTTTCTCACGTAAGTTCCCGTTAAAACTAGCGCTCATCGGCACAGGTCCTTCTGTCCTGACCGAAAAACTTGCTGTTTTAAGCCCTTAAGTGGGCAGCATTCCGAATGATACCGTTTACATCACACCGCCGAAAAGCGGGAACTGAGCCGGAGAGCCTCATGCACAAAATACCCTACGCGCTTGCTGCCATTGGCCTTGCAGCCGTTATGTCACAATCAGCTATGGCCGAGACCATGAAACTTGGTTTCCTGGTCAAACAGCCCGAAGAACCCTGGTTCCAGACCGAGTGGAAATTTGCTGACAAAGCCGGGAAAGAGATGGGCTTTGAAGTGATTAAAATTGCCGTGCCGGATGGTGAAAAAACCCTGAATGCCATCGACAGCCTGGCGGCGAGCGGCGCCAAAGGCTTCGTTATCTGTACGCCCGATCCGAAACTCGGTTCTGCCATTGTTGCCAAGGCCCGCAGTTACGATCTGAAAGTCATTGCCGTGGATGACCAGTTTGTGACCGCTAAAGGCAAACCGATGGACACCGTGCCGTTGGTGATGATGGCCGCCACCAAAATTGGCGAGCGTCAGGGGCAGGAACTGTATAAAGAGATGAAAAAACGCGGCTGGGATGCGAAGGATACTGGCGTGATGGCGATCACCGCGGATGAGCTGGATACCGCGCGTCGTCGTACCGGCGGCTCAATGGATGCCCTGAAGGCCGCAGGCTTCCCGGCTAACCAGATCTACAAAGTGCCCACCAAATCTAACGATATCCCTGGCGCGTTCGATGCCGGTAACTCCCTGCTGGTACAGCATCCCGGCGTGAAACACTGGCTGGTGCTGGGCATGAACGACAACACCGTATTGGGTGGCGTGCGTGCGACGGAAGGTCAGGGCTTTAAGGCACCGGACGTGATTGGTATCGGCATCAACGGTGTCGATGCGGTGAACGAACTGTCGAAAGGCCAGGCGACCGGCTTCTACGGCTCGCTGCTGCCAAGCCCGGACGTGCATGGCTATAAGAGCATCGAGATGCTGTACAACTGGGTGAACAAAGGCGCTGAACCACCGAAGTTCACCGAAGTGACCGACGTGGTGCTGATCACCCGTGACAACTTCAAAACAGAACTGGCGAAAAAAGGCCTGATGTAACAACACCGTGGGCAACGGCGCGCATGGCGCCGTTGCCCTGCGAAGGTCGGTAACCGGTCAGGAGATAACATGAGTACGCAACCCGCATATCTGAGCTTTCACGGCATCGGAAAAACCTTTCCAGGCGTGAAGGCGTTGCAGGACATCAGTTTTGAATGTGGCGCGGGCCAGATCCACGCCCTGATGGGCGAAAACGGCGCGGGCAAGTCCACGCTGTTGAAAATTCTTAGCGGCAGCTACCAGCCAACCAGCGGCGAAATCCGTCTGAAGGGGCAGCCCGTCAATTTTACCCACACCACCGACGCGCTGGATGCGGGGGTAGCCATTATTTATCAGGAGCTGCATCTGGTGCCGGAAATGTCGGTAGCGGAGAACATCTACCTTGGTCAGTTGCCGCAGCGGGCGGGCTTTGTAAACCGCAAACTGCTGCGCTATGAGGCCGGAGAGCAGCTGAAAAACCTGGGGATGGATATCGACCCGGATACCCCGTTGAAATCTCTGTCGCTCGGCCAGTGGCAGATGGTGGAAATCGCCAAGGCACTGGCGCGTAACGCCAAGGTGATCGCCTTTGATGAGCCAACCAGTTCGCTTTCCGCCCGCGAAATTGAACACCTGTTCCGGGTGATCCGCCAGCTGCGCCAGCAGGGCCGCGTGGTGCTTTACGTCTCGCACCGTATGGAAGAGATCTTTGCCCTCAGCGATGCCATCACCGTATTTAAGGACGGGCGCTACGTGCGCACCTTTGAAGACGTGCCCAACACCTCCCACGACGAGCTGGTGCAGGCGATGGTCGGCCGCGAAATCGGCGACATTTATGGCTATTCGCCACGCGAAACCGGCGCGGTGCGCTTGCAGCTGGATAACGTGCAGGCCAAAGGCGTACGTCAGCCGATCTCATTAAAAGTGCATGCCGGTGAAATCGTCGGTCTGTTCGGCCTGGTCGGTGCCGGTCGCAGTGAGCTGATGAAAGGGCTGTTTGGAGCCACCAAACTGACCGGCGGCGAACTGCGTCTGGATGGCGAAGTGATTGTGATCAAGGAGCCGGCCCACGCCATTCGCGCCGGGATCCTGCTTTGTCCGGAAGATCGTAAGGCGGACGGCATCATTCCCGTTCACTCGGTGCGCGACAACATCAATATCAGCGCAAGGCGCAATAACCTGACCGCCGGCTGTCTGATCGACAACCAGTGGGAAAGCAAAAATGCCGCCTCGCACATTAAATCGCTCAACATCAAAACGCCGTCAGCCGACCAGCTGATCATGAACCTCTCCGGCGGTAACCAGCAGAAAGCCATTCTTGGCCGCTGGCTCTCTGAAGAGATGAAAGTAATCCTGCTGGATGAGCCGACGCGCGGCATCGACGTTGGGGCGAAAAATGAAATTTATAACCTGATCTATGCGCTGGCAGAAAAGGGCATTGCGGTGCTGTTTGCCTCCAGCGACCTGCCTGAAGTGATGGGGCTGGCCGATCGCATCCTGGTGATGAGAGAGGGCGAAATCGCCGGTGAACTGAGCCATACCGAGGCCACCGAAGCGCTGACCCTTGGTCTTGCCATGCCGAAAACGACTCAACGCGCCGCAGCTGTGGCCTGATAAGAAGGAGTATTTAAATGTCATCTCACACCACGTCACCCGCGACGCCACCGAAACAAACCCAGCGTATTAATCTGGGCCGCATCTGGGATCACTTCGGTATGCTGGTGGTGTTTGCCGTGCTGTTTATCGGCTGCACTATTTTCGTGCCGAACTTCGGTTCACTGATCAATATGAAAGGCCTGGGGCTGGCGATGTCGATGTCCGGCATGGTGGCCTGCGGCATGCTGTTCTGCCTCGCCTCCGGCGATTTTGACCTGTCGGTGGCGTCGGTTATCGCCTGTGCCGGCGTCACCACCGCGGTGGTGATCAATATGACCGAAAGCCTGTGGATTGGCATCTTCGCCGGTCTGCTGTTGGGCGTGGTTTGCGGCTTTGTGAACGGTTTCGTTATCGCTAAGCTGAAAATCAATGCGCTGATCACCACCCTGGCGACGATGCAGATTGTGCGCGGGCTGGCCTATATCTTCTCAAATGGTCAGGCGGTAGGTATCGAAGACGAGCGCTTCTTTGCGCTGGGTTACACCAACTGGTTCGGCGTGCCTGCACCGGTCTGGCTGACCATCGGCACCATGATTATCTTTGGTTTCCTGCTGAATAAAACCACCTTTGGCCGCAACACGCTGGCGATTGGCGGTAATGAAGAAGCGGCGCGTCTGGCCGGGGTTCCGGTGGTGCGCACCCGCATTATCATCTTTATTCTGTCCGGCCTGGTCTCCGCTGCGGCGGGCATTATTCTGGCCTCGCGTATGACCAGCGGCCAGCCGATGACCTCACTGGGCTATGAGCTGATTGTGATCTCCGCCTGCGTATTGGGTGGCGTGTCATTGAAAGGCGGAATTGGCAAAATCTCCTATGTGGTTGCCGGGGTATTGATCCTCGGAACGGTGGAGAATGCGATGAATTTATTGAATATCTCGCCTTTCTCACAGTATGTGGTGCGCGGTTTGATACTGTTAGCGGCGGTGATTTTCGACCGTTACAAACAGAAAGCTAAAGCAGCCTGATCAGGAGGCGTTATGTACCATCGCTTAGCGCCCGTGGCGCAATCTAACCCGCTGTTACCTGGCTATCAGTTCAATGCCTGGCTGGTGGCGGGACTGACGCCGATTAACGCCGGGGATGGTCTGGACTTCTTTATCGACCGTCCGCTGGGCATGAAAGGCTTTATCATTAACCTGACCACCAAAGGGCGGGGCCAGGTGTTTAACGGTGAGGATGCCTTTGACTGTGAACCTGGCGATCTGCTGCTGTTCCAGCCAAAAACCCAGCATTACTATGGCCGATCGCCAGAAAGCGACTGCTGGCACCACCGCTGGATTTACTTCCGTCCCCGCGCCTACTGGAGCGACTGGCTGGTGTGGCAGGACGAGAAGAAGGGCGTTGGCCGGTTGCGGCTGCCGGAACGTCTGCGCGGCGAGTTTGAACGCCTGTTTGCCAACATCGAACAAACGCACACCTCCGGGCGACGCTTTGCCGAAGAGCTGGCGATGAACCTGCTGGAGCGTCTGCTGCTGCGGGCGGTGGAAGAGGATCCGCGCAGCCATCAGCAAATTCGCGATCCGCGGGTGATTGAGGCCTGCCAGTTCGTCACCAGCAACCTGGCCGGCGAGCTAAAAATTGACGAAGTGGCCAACCATGTCTGCCTGTCGCCTTCGCGGCTGGCGCACCTGTTCCGCGAGCAAATGGGGGTCAACCTGCTGCGCTGGCGCGAGGATCAGCGGGTGATCCGCGCCAAGCTGCTGCTGCAAACCACCCAGGAGCCGATCGCCACTATCGGCAGGATTGTCGGCTACGACGATCAGCTCTATTTCTCCCGCGTGTTCCGCAAACGCGTTGGCGTCAGTCCGAGCGATTTCCGCCGCCGTTCGCTGGACGCACACGATGCGCTGGTGGCGCAGGAAAGCTGGGATTTGCCCAGAAGTGCCAATAGTTAAGCGAAACGGATAATTCAGGTAATTCCCGCTTGTCCTTACCCTGCTGATAGTCTTAAATCATCAGGGTAAGTGACAAGAGGAATGCAAATGAGCGACAAAATTCGTGTAGGGCTGGTCGGTTACGGCTTTGCCAGCAAGACCTTCCATGCGCCACTGATCGCCGGTACGTCGGGCATGGAACTGTCCGCCGTCTCCAGCAGTGATGCCAGCAAAGTGCACGCTGACTGGCCATCCACTCAGGTAGTCTCCGATCCACAAACGTTATTTGACGATCCTGGGCTGCAACTGATCGTCATCCCAACCCCCAATGATACCCACTTCCCGTTGGCCAAAGCCGCGCTGAACGCCGGTAAACATGTGGTGGTGGACAAACCTTTCACCGTGACGCTGTCGCAGGCGCGCGAGCTGGACGCGCTGGCGAAAGCTAAAGGGCTGATGCTGTCGGTGTTCCACAACCGCCGCTGGGACAGTGATTTCCTGACGCTGAAAACGCTGCTGGCCGAAGGCACGCTGGGTGAAGTGCGTTACTTTGAATCGCATTTCGACCGCTTCCGTCTGGAAGTGCGTAACCGCTGGCGCGAGCAGAAGGGCGCAGGCAGCGGCATCTGGTACGATCTGGGGCCGCATCTGCTGGACCAGGCGTTGCAGCTGTTCGGTTCTCCGGTCGCCATCAATGTCGATACCGCCGAGCTGCGTCCGGGCGCGCAAACCACCGACTATTTCCACGCCGTGCTGACCTATCCTCAGCGTCGTGTGGTGTTGCATGGCAGCATGCTGGTGGCGGCGGAATCTCCGCGTTACCAGGTTCACGGCACCAAAGGCAGCTATGTGAAATACGGCCTGGATCCGCAGGAAGACCGTCTGAAAGCGGGCGCACGTCCACCGCAGGAAGACTGGGGTTACGATATGCGTGATGGCGTATTGACGCTGGTGAATGGTGAGATGATGGCGGAAGAGACGCTGCTGACCATTCCAGGCAACTACCCGGCGTACTATGCGGGCATCCGCGATGCAATCACCGGTGACGGCAGCAACCCGGTAACCGCTGAAGAAGCGATTCAGGTGATGGAACTGATTGAACTGGGCCTGCAGTCGGCCGAAAAGCGTCAGACCCTATCTTTGAAGTAAACGCTTTACGCTAAAAAGTCGCTGCAGTAACGGCCTGAATAGTCCAGGCCATAAAAAAGCCCCGCGGGATATCCGTGGGGCTTTTTGTTGCGGTCGCCGTCAGGTCGACCTGATATTACTTCGTCTCTATGCCGCCACGCGGGCGCGCACCGCGTCTTTCTCCGCGTCGGTCAGGAACGCAATCTTCAGACCGTTTTCCTGCGCCGTGCGGATTTGCGCCAGGCTCAGACCCGCCTGTGGTGCCGCGACTTCATACTCATACGGCAACTCGATGCCCTGAACCGCCGGATCGTCGGTGTTAATGGTCGCCAGAATGCCGTGATCGAGGAATTTCGCCAGCGGATGCTGTGCCAGCGAGGCCACGGTGCTGGTCTGAATATTCGAGGTCAGGCAGGATTCCACGCCAATCTTATGCGCCGCAAGGAAATCCATCAGCGCCGGATCGTCAACGGCCTTCACGCCGTGACCAATACGCTCGGCGCCCAGCTCACGAATGGCCTGCCAGATACTTTCCGGGCCAGCGGCTTCACCGGCGTGGACGGTAATGCGGAAACCGGCATCGCGCGCGCGGTTAAAGTGGCTGAGGAACTGGCTGCCCGGGAAGCCCAACTCATCACCGGCCAGATCCAGCGCGGTAATGCCATCACGGTGGGCCAGCAGGCCTTCCAGCTCGCGCAGGCAGGCTTCTTCACCGAAGGTACGGCTCATAATGCCAATCAGGCGCACGTCAATATTGTGCTGCTGACAACCGGCGCGCACGCCGTCTATCACCGCTTCCACCACGCCCGCCACCGGCAGGTTGTGGGTCATTGCCATATAGCCCGGCGAGAAACGCAGCTCGGCATAATGGATCCCGGCACGGGCGGCATCTTCCACGTTTTCCTGCGCAATACGGCGGCAGGCCTCCAGTGAACCCAGTACCTTGACGCCCCAGTCCAGCTTGTTTAAAAAGCTGACCAGATCCGGCTCGGTTTGGGTGACCTGAACGTGCGGACGCAGCAGTTCCAGGGTAGTGGCGGGCAGGGTAAGGTTAAACTCGCGGCCTAAATCCAGAATGGTTTGTGCACGAATATTGCCGTCAAGGTGGCGATGAATATCGGTGAGGGGAAGCTGGGTATCAATCATGTCGGCGCACTCATGTAGTTTTAATAAGTGCATAGCAGTATAAAAACATTTTGCGCAACACCGCCAGTGAATTGCGCAAACGACGCGTCAAGTGCCGATAATTTGTGCTCAGACGGGCCTGTCGCCCGCAGATTCAGGGAAGGCAGGCTAAAGCAGGCTCTCAATGGCTGCTATCAGCCGATCGAGGCCATCATCCAGTTTGCTGCGTGGGCAGCCGACGTTCAGCCGCAGATAACCGTTGCCCTGCGGACCGTAGGTGTAGCCCGGCATGATCGCCACTTTTTGCTGTTCGATCAGCGCCTTTTGCAGCGCCTTATCGTCCAGCCCCAGCGGATTAAGGTCAATCCACGCCAGATAGGTGGCCTGCGGCGGCTGCCAGTTCAGCTGTGGAAACGCCTGATTCAGCCGGCGGGCGACCTGCTGCAGATTAGCCCGCAGATAGTCCCGTAAGGCATCCAGCCATTCCGCCCCTTCGCGGTAGGCGGCGATATGTGCGGCAACGGCCATCACCGCCGGGGAAGAGAGGCCATCGGCATTTTTTAACGCGTGGAACCAGGCCTCGCGATCGGCCTCGTCGCTGATAAAGCCATAGGCACCGGTCAGCGCCGGTACGTTAAAGCTTTTGGAGGCGGAGGTGAACAGCGCCCAGCGTCCGCGCGCAACGGCGATCCACGGCACATGCGGCTGGTCGCCCATCACCATATCCATATGGATTTCGTCGCTGATCACCTGCACACCATGGCGCTGGCACAGATCGGCCATCTGCTGGAGCTCATCGCGACGCCACACTTTGCCGGTCGGATTGTGCGGGCTGCACAGCAGCATGATTTTGCACTCGTCGCGGCTCAGCAGGCTCTCAAGCGCCGCCATATCGCACTGCCACTCTGCACCGTTGCGAACCAGCGGCAACGACAGTATTTGACGATCGTTGCCTTCAATCGCTTTATAAAAGGCATCGTAGGCCGGCGTGTGGATCAGCACCGCATCGCCCGCGGATGACCAGTGGCGGATCAGCTGCGCCACCATATAGATCACCGACGGTCCGTAGACAATCTGCTGCCGATCGACGTGCAGCGCAAACCGCTGCTGGTACCAGTGGTCGATGGCGGTGAGGAAATCCTCATGCTGCCAGCGGCTGTAACCCAGCACGCCATGCTGCACACGGTGCTGCAGCGCCGACAGAATGCAGGGCGCGGTGGCGAAATCCATATCCGAAATGGTGAAGGGCAGTAAATCATCGCGGCCAAAGCGGTCGGCCACAAAATCCCACTGGGTACACCAGCTGCCGTGGCGATCGATTACCCGGTCAAAATCAAACATAAAAGCCTCAACTCTGTTAATGACGGCAAAATAAAGCGGGGCTGAAATCGGCTTCAGCCCCGCGTTGCTCAGGTTCAGCGTGGGATCAGCCCGGAACCGTCGCCATCATGCTGGCCATCTCATCTTTCACCGACTGCACCTGTGGTCCAATCACCACCTGCAAACTGTGCTCGTTAAGGTGGACCACGCCAATCACCCGGTTGGCTTTCAGCGCCGCATCATCCACCAGGCTCATATCGTTGATGGTCAGACGCAGACGAGTCAGACAGTTATCCAACGAGGCGATATTGTCCATGCCGCCAAGCGCTGCAAGGATCGCTGGCGTGTTGTAACCCGATTTGCCGACGGTGGCCGAGATATTTTTCTCAACGGTGGAGGTGTCCAGATCGCGTCCCGGCGTTTTGATATTAAAGCGGGTTATCGCGAAGCGGAAAATCACGTAGTAACCGACAAACCAGATGGCGGCAACCACCGGCACGAAATACCATTTGGTCGACAGACCGTGCAGGATCCCAAACACCACAAAGTCGATCACGTTGCCGTCAGTATTGCCGATGGTCACGCCCAGCATGGCCATCACCGTGAAGCCCAGGCCGGTTAACAGCGCATGGATCACATACAGCACCGGCGCCACAAACAGGAACAGGAACTCAATCGGTTCGGTGGTGCCGCCCACCACGCAGGCCACCACACCCGAAATCAGCAGGCCCTTAATCTTGTGACGATTTTCCGGACGGGCACAGTGATACATCGCCAGTGCCGCACCCGGTAACCCGCCGAGGAAGGCCGGCATTTTGCCCTGTGACAGGAAGCGCGTGGCGCTTTCAGAGAAACCAGCAGAGGTTGGGCAGGAGAGCTGGGCCTGGAAGATGGTTAACGCCCCGCTGACGCTGTGACCACAGACATCCATGGTGCCACCGGCATCGGTGAAGCGGATAATCGCCACCAGGATATGCTGCAGGCCGAAAGGCAGCAGCAGGCGCTCGCCGGTGCCGAAGATCATCGGACCGAACTCGCCAGCACCGTTAATCACCCAGCCCAGGCCGGTAATTGCCGCGGCAAACCACGGCCAGATCAGCGGGATCACCAGACCGACCAGGCCCATAACCAGCGTGGTGATAATCGGCACAAAGCGGGTACCGCCGAAGAACGCCAGCGCATCCGGCAGGCGAATGGTGTTGAAGCGCTCATGCAGATAAAACACGATAATACCGACGATCACCGCGCCGAGGATGCCGGTATCGATGGACTGAATGCCGATAATATTCTGAATGTTATTGGCTTTCAGCACCGCAGCATCGGTGGATGGCAGGATGCCTTTGGCGTTCAGCCAGAAGTTCACCGCCAGGTTCATCACCGCGAAGCCGACAAAGCCGGAGAAGGCGGCAACGCCCTTGTTTTCGCGCGCCATTCCCAACGGGATAGCGATGGCAAACATCACCGGCAGATAGCTAAAGGCGAAGGAGCCGACTTTGCTCATCCACATAAAGATCAGCTGCAGCACCGAATTACCGAGGAACGGGATCAGGGTAATCACATCATGGCTGCTCAACGAGCTGCCGATACCCATCATAATGCCGCAGAAAGAGAGCAGCGCGACGGGGAGCATAAAGGTTTTGCCTAAGCTCTGGAAAAACTCCCAAAGCGTAATTTTTTGTTTGGTGGCCGACATGGTCTCTCCTGGCATAAAATGCTCAGCCGCTGCTGAGGTAAAAAATGATAAAACGTTTTACCACCCATTAATGCGCGACATGTCACACTCTTCCCGGCCACGAAGGTTTTATTTATCGGCCTGCAGGTGTAACGTTTTACCCTGCTGTTTCGATCATGTTGTACGAACAGGTCAGCCAGGGCTGACTGGACAAAATATGTCGCTGAAAAAAATCACCATTAATGATGTTGCCGCCGAAGCGGGCGTCTCTGTGACCACGGTTTCGCTGGTGCTTTCCGGCAAGGGACGCATTTCGTCTGCCACCTCTGAACGGGTTAATCTGGCTATTCAGGCGCTGGGCTTCGTTCCCAATCGTTCTGCCACCATGCTCAGAGGCGGAGGCAGCGGCGTCATCGGCTTGATCGTGCGGGACCTGTGCCAGCCGTTTTATGCCGAGATGACCGCAGGGTTAAGTGAAGGGCTGGAGAAAAACGGCAAGGTGCTGTTTCTGACCCAAAGCGGGCCGAAAGGGCAAAAACTCGATCGCTGCTTCGACACGCTGGTGGCGCAGGGCGTGGAGGGCATCGTATTGGGTGGCGGCGCAGATAATGCCTCGCATCTGGTGGAAAAAGCGCGGGAGCAGGGCATCGCCATTATCTGTGCTTCGCGAGCCAGCAGCCTGGAGAACACCGACTCTATCCGCCCCGACAATATGCATGCGGCAAAAATTGCCACGGAATACCTGATCAAGCGCGGGCATCACTGCATCGCCTGGCTGGGCGGATCCGGTTCATCGCTGACGCGGGCCGAACGGATTGGTGGCTACTGTTCCACGCTGATGCAATACGGTCTGCCGTTTCGCAGCGACTGGATTATTGAAAGCGGTCGCCATCAGCGGGACGTGGCGGAGGTGACCGAGAATCTGATCCATCATCATCCAACCATCACCGCCATTCTCTGCCATAACGCCTCGGTGGCGCTGGGCTGCTATTTCGGCCTGCAGCGCACCGGCCGAACCATTGGCAAAGGGGGCATGGACAGCTATTACGGACAGCAGATGGCGTTAGTGGGATTTGGCGATTCGCCGGAGGCCGAGCTGACCGATCCGCCGCTGACCTTTATCACCAGTTCAGCACGCGAGATAGGGCGAAGCGCCGCACAGCGCCTGTTACAGCGTATGGCCGACCCGGAAGGCGCGGTGCAGAACGTGATCCTGCCGCCGGTGCTGATTGAACGCGGATCGGCATAAAAAAAGGGCGCGATAATCGCGCCCCTTATTAGTGCTAATCAGGTTACTGCGGCATCCCTTGCGGGGCCGCACCGCCACCCAACATATAGCGGGCCAGGAACTGATCCAGCGCCATTTTGTCGCCGTTCATGGTGACCTGTCCGGTCGCGTACTGCAGGCTGGTGACAATGTTATTGTCCTGCTGGGTGGTGAGCTTAAACATCTGGCCCATTGCCGCCACACCTTTAACCTGCTGATCGGCCAGTTTGGCGGCATCTTCCTGCTTATAGCCTTCCGCCATCGCCACGTGAGTCATCATTTCGGTGGCCATAGGCATATTGATCGACAGCTTACCGTCCAGGGTTTTCAGCACGCTGTCCACGGCCTGACCGATGTTCTGCGGTGGGGTGGTGTTGGCGGCCGGATCTTTGAAGTGGACGGAAAGGTTAAAGCTGCTCTCACCTTTATCGTTCTTCCAGCTGAATGGCGCGATGTTGACAATCGGATCGCCTTTCAGCAGCAGCGGCAGGTTTGCCGAGAAGATCTGGCTCATCCGCTGCTGGTAAAGCGCTGGATTATCGCTGATACCCGGTTCGTTCATCAGTGCCTGGACCTGACTGTTGTAGTTGTCAGAGAACGCTTTCATGCCGTTGGCGTCAAACTGGGACAGCTTGATAGCGAGTTTACCCTGGCCAAAGTTCTGGTCCTGCAGCTTCAGGGAATCCAGTGCGTAATCGATGTTGCCGGAAATCAGGCTTTTCTCTGAGTTAAACGACGATTTGCCGTTCAGGCCTTCCGCGGTAAAGGCTTCTTTGCCATCCACCACGGCAGTCAGTTTCTTCAGGTTGATGCTCTGATCGCCAATGCGCATCCCTTCCGGGCTGAGACGGGTGCTGGCATCCAGTTTCAGGCCGTTAGCGGTAAACATCACCGGCATATCCAGCTGGTTTTTGGTGGTCAGCACCAGGCTGTCCAGATCGCCACTGAAATTGACCTTATCGCCTTTGTTATCGGCGTCGATATTGACCGTACCGCCGTTAGACGCAAAGCGCTCGCCGGTTTGCGCATTGTTATAATCCACCGGCAGCAGGTTGATGGCAGACGCGGTTGCGCCGCTGTATCCGACGCGGGTATCAGCCTGAACGATCGACTGACCTTTGGTCATTTCAAACAGCTTCTTCACGGCATCGGTGTTCTCAAGCTGGGTATGCACCGACGCCATGCTTGGGATCAGGTTGAATTTTTTCAGCTGGGCGAACGGGAAAGGACCGTGATCGATTTTTTCATTAAACACGATGCTCTGGCCCGGCTTGATCAGCGAGTTGTCTTCAGTCTGCGAGTTGGACTGCAGGACAAAGCGGGCGGTACTGGTGAACACACCGCGCTGGAAATCCTGATAGCTCAGCTTGAGGCGGTTTTCCGGCGCCATGTTGTTCATCTGGGCATTCGCATTTTGCACCAGCTCATCCATGTGCGATTCCAGTTGTTTGCCGGTAAACCACGCGGCTCCGGTCCAAATCACGCCGAGTGCGACTACTACGCCAATCGCTATCTTTGTCTTCTTCATCTGTCAGTCGTCCTTTTAGTCACTGGCGCCGGCAAATCGATCCTGTGGGCAAATGCCTGGCGAAGAAAAAACGCCCTGAGGCGTTTTGCTTAATAATTTGATTAATAATAGCAATTGTGGCGCTTAACGTCAGCCGTAAATCCTACAGCAGGTTACAGACGCGCGCCACCCGACCATTGCCTGCCAGCGTCACCGGGGCGTCCGTGGCCGGAACAAAACAGGACTCGCCGGGTTTGAGCGTCAGCTGCTGGTCGTTATGGCTGATGACCGCCTGGCCATCCACGCAGAACAGTATCGCGGCGCTTTGCTGCTGAACGGCGGTTGGCTGGGCGCTGAGCTGGTGGAGGGAGAAAGCAAAATCGTCCACCGGTACCGGGAAATTAAGCGAATCGCCTTGCTGCACCGGCTGAGTCAGCAGGTTGGCATACGGCTTGGCATCAAATTTCAGGTTCGCCATCAGTTCGGGAATATCGATATATTTCGGCGTTAATCCCGCGCGCAACACGTTATCCGAATTGGCCATCACTTCCAGCGCCACCCCTTGCAGATAGGCGTGTGGCGTCTCGGCAAACAGGAACATCGCTTCGCCAGGTTGCAGCTCAATCACATTCAGCAGCAGCGGGGAGAACAGCCCACTGTCATCAGGATAGAAGGTCTCAATCAGCGAGATGGTGGCCCAGGGTTCGCCCTGTTGACGCGGGATTTCGCTCTTCAGCACGTCCAGCGCCAGGCTCTTCTCTTCACCATCCATCGACAGCAGCGCGGTAAATAGCGCCTCAAGGCCACTCATCTGCGGGTTCTGCAGGAAATGGGCAATCGCCGGATGTGCACCCGCGACCGGCTGCAGCAGGGAGATGATTTCGTGAAGCTCACGAAAACCGTTGATGGCCTTAAACGGCGTCAGTGCAAACACCAGCTCGGGCTTATGGTTGGCGTCTTTGTAGTTACGGTTTGGCGCATCTAAAGGAATGCCAGCCGTATTCTCTTTGGCAAAGCCGACTTCGGCTGCCGCTTTGCTTGGGTGAACCTGAATCGACAACGGCTGATCGGCGCAAAGCACCTTGAATAAGAACGGCAGTTCACCAAAGCGCGCAGCGACGGCTTTGCTGAGGATCGCCTCTTTATCGGCATCAATCACCGCACGTAATGACTGCTTGTGACCCTCAACGTCTATAAAGGAAGGGCTTTTGGGATGCGCACCCATCCAGAGTTCCGCCATCGGCAGGTTATCCGGGTTAGGAATGCCATACAGTTCGGTCAGGGCAGTGGGGCTACCCCAGGCATAATTTTGCAGCGAATTGATTAATTTTTGCATGTTAACTCACACATAATCGGATAATAACTGCGTGTATTAAAGCAGAAAACCACGTCAAAAAGACAATGCGGAGTGCAAGAAGGTCGAATGAGTCGCATAATGTTAAATTCTTGTATGCCAGAATATCGCCCGCGCTTTTGGCCCTTCAGGGCAAAGTAACGGTTCAAAATCATATTATTGTGCAAAAAGGAGAGAGTCATGGCTGCCAACCGCATTGAGAAAGATTCAATGGGTCCCATCGAAGTTCCTGCTGATAAACTGTGGGGCGCGCAAACGCAACGCTCACTGGAACACTTTCGTATCTCCACCGAAAAAATGCCTGTTGAACTGGTGCACGCTCTGGCGCTGACCAAGCGCGCTGCGGCAAAGGTGAACAGTGATTTAAGCCTGTTGCCCAATGAGCGGGCCACGGCCATTATCTCCGCCGCGGATGAAGTGCTGGCGGACCAACACAGTACAGAATTCCCGCTGGCAATCTGGCAGACCGGTTCCGGTACCCAGACCAACATGAATATGAATGAAGTGCTCGCCAACCGCGCCAGTGAAATCCTTGGCGGCGTGCGGGGCATGGAACGCCTGGTGCATCCAAACGACGATGTGAATAAAAGTCAGAGCTCCAACGATGTCTTCCCGACCGCGATGCATGTCGCGGCGGTACTGGCCATTCAGGAGCATCTGCTTCCTCAGCTTAAAATCCTGCAAAAAACTCTGAACGATAAAGCCGACGCCTTTAAGGATATCGTCAAAATTGGCCGAACCCATCTGCAGGATGCCACGCCATTAACCCTCGGCCAGGAGATCTCCGGCTGGGTGGCGATGCTGGACCATAACCTCAGGCATATTGAGCAGAGCATTCCGCATGTCGCGGAACTGGCGTTAGGCGGTACGGCGGTAGGGACGGGGCTGAATACGCACCCGGAATATGCGGTACGCGTGGCGAAAGAGCTGGCTGACCTGACCAAACAGCCTTTTGTCACCTCGCCAAATAAATTCGAAGCACTGGCAACCTGTGATGCGCTGGTCCATGCCCACGGTTCACTGAAAGGGCTGGCCGCATCATTAATGAAGATCGCCAACGACGTGCGCTGGTTATCGTCGGGGCCGCGTTGTGGTATCGGCGAAATTGCCATTCCTGAAAACGAGCCAGGCAGCTCTATCATGCCAGGTAAAGTCAATCCGACCCAGTGTGAAGCGATGACCATGCTCTGTTGCCAGGTGATGGGTAACGATGTGGCGGTCAATATGGGCGGTGCATCCGGCAATTTCGAACTGAATGTTTATCGTCCGATGATCATCCATAACTTCCTGCAATCGGTGCGGATGCTGGCAGACGGGATGGACAGCTTCAATCACCATTGCGCCGTCGGTATTGAGCCGAATCTCGATCGTATCAGCCAGCTATTAAATGAGTCACTGATGCTGGTGACGGCATTAAATACGCATATTGGCTACGATAAAGCGGCAGAAATTGCCAAGAAAGCGCATAAAGAAGGCTTAACCCTGAAAGGATCGGCGCTGAAACTGGGTTATCTGACCGAGGAAGAGTTTGATGCCTGGGTTCGACCGGAAGATATGGTTGGCAGCATGAAGTCTTAATGACAGATTGATGAAGGAGCGGAATTTATTCCGCTCTTTTTTTTGCCGCCCGCAACCTGTTACAGGTTTGTATCACTATATAAATGCAACCTCGGGATCACCGCAAACAGCGGCGTGGCCTGAGGTTTAAATTTATGGGCCACGTTCGCCGCATCATAATTGCGTAATTCGCCAAGCTTCGGCAGCTGGTTTGCATCTTCGCAGAGCACCAGTAAAGGAGAAGGGCAGGCCAGCTGCGTTTGCGTTTGCTGTTGTTTATTCCATACGCGGGCAATCGGCTGCACCTTTACCGGGCGCTTAATCTTTAACTTTGCTCCCTTTGGCAGAGAATTAATTATCGCCATCTCCTCCTCCAGTTTTTCCGCCCACTGTTCACGGGTCCAGGGTGCCATTGCCCGTCCCGACGCCACGCTTTTTTTCAGCTTTTCCAGCATCTCTTCCCGGCTGACATTTTTTATAATGTGCTTATTTGCCCAGCCAAATCGCAGCGAATCGGGCGATTCCAGCAGGGTAATAGAGCGGTAGGCATTCAGCGTTATTAATCCTCTGAGATGGGTATGGACAAATTCAAAGCGTTCCTCAGCCTCTACCCCAGAATCAACGGTAATAATCTGTTCCAGACGGTATTTCAGGCTATTAATCGCCTCAACCTGCTGACGGATAAGCGCCGATTGCTCCGGGTTGGCTTCAAAGCAAATTGCGCCAGGCAAGCGTACCGCAGCTTTAGTGCTTAATGACTCAGACTGATGTTGGATAAACAGGCGGGAATAATGACTTAGTGCCAGATTTAATGCTGATTGTGCCAGGTGCTGGGTAACGTTAATTTCCAGCAGCGGTTGATGTTCCTGGCCTTTATGCACCGGCGGCAATTCAAAAACCCGTGCCATCAGCAGACGCAGTTGAGGAAGCTGCTGGGTTAAGGCTGCCAACGCGGTCTGCAGCGCTTCCACACTGCGGTGCAGGTTATCTACGGCATCATATCGGCTCATAAGAAGTCACTCTTAGTTACAACATACTCACTATTGTCGCGCGCTTCAGGGATCAACAATCGGTCAGGCTGTTTCGGGAGAGAATTATAAAGCGACAAAGAAAAGAGTCGTGAGATAAAAAGGGAAGGGAGGGTAGCCACGCCAGCGAAAACTGACGTGGCAGGAAGATTAAATCAGGAAATCTTCCAGTTTTTTACCCTGGTCCAGCGCCTGCTTAATTACCGCAGGAGTACGGCCCTGGCCAGTCCAGGATTTAGTTTCACCGTTTTCATCGGTGTACTGGTATTTGGCCGGACGTGGAGCACGCTTGGCACGAGATTTACCGGTAGAAGTCTCTGCAGAAGTCAGTTCGCTTAAATCAATGCCGTCGTCCAACAGCATCTGACGGTATTTAGCCAGCTTCTCTTCTTTTTCCTTAACTTCAGAAGCGATAGCCGCTTCTGCATCACGACGTTCATTAACAACCGCTTCGAGTTTTTCCAGCATCTCTTCAAGTTCAGTTAAAGAAACTTCACGAGCCTGAGCACGAAGGGTTCGAATGTTATTTAATACTTTCAGAGTTTCGCTCATAAGGAATCCGTAGCGTTGAGTGGTTTAAAATTAATCAGTGTATGTATCGAGGACCAGTGTACAGAGAAAATTGACGGTAAAAAACACCTAATCATGAAAATGTTTATTTATTTTCGCTATTTTTACGCTGTTTAACTACCGGGGTCTCAATTCTGACAAGCTTATATTTACAATATTGAGACAAATCTTAACATCTGCCAGGGCATTACGTTGGGCAATTGAACAACTCCCATTCTGGCGGATAGCAATAATTGCGCTATTTTTGTCGATTTCTTATATTCAAATAAATGCTTTACAGCGCCAGCATTAATATGAGTGGGCCTCCACAGGCTGGCTTAGTTAACCTGGCCTCGGGGACAGCCGTTATAACCACTCTGCCAGTGAGTATTCACGGACGATCGTCCGGTTGATAAGGCGAACGCTCAGGCAATACGTCGTAAATTCGCGTCCACCCGGCACGCAGTCAAAGAACCACCAAGGTTAACTGCTCACTTTAGTTACAACATACTAAATCCTTTTGAGAATAATAGCGTGGCTTTGAGCTCTGGGTCAGACTTATCACCGATATCGCGGTTAAAAAGTCAGGCAGGGCAGAATGAGCTGATAAAATGGAATGCGTATCTGTCAGGCACTTTATGGAGTCGTTGATGAAAATACCTCCCCTGCGTTGGTTCTGGTTGATTCTGTTTTCCACTCTGGCTGTCGTTGGCCTGGAAAGTTTGAATCTGCCGGCGGCGCTGCTGTTGGGGCCAATGGCAATGGCGATCGTTTTTGCCGCGCGAGACAAACCGTTAATCATCCATCGCAATCTGTTTTATCTGGCACAGGGCGTTGTGGGCAGCATGATTGCCCGCGCCATACCCGCCTCAATATTTGTCGAAATCGCCAAAAACTGGCCCTTATTTATCGCCAGTATTTTCTCGGTCATTATCGCCAGTTCGCTGCTCGGCTGGTTACTGACACGTTTTCAGGTGTTGCCCGGTTCGACGGCCATTTGGGGCTCATCGCCTGGTGCGGCTACCGCCATGACGCTGATGGCGGAAAGTTATGGTGCGGACGTACGGCTAGTGGCGTTTATGCAATATCTTCGCGTGGTGATTGTGGCGGTTGCGGCAACCATCGTGGCGCGGATTTGGGCGCCGGAGGTGCCTGCCGGTGCCGCGCCTTCCAGCTTTGATATTATTCAGCCTGTCGCCTGGGGATATTTTGCCATCACTGTTTTGGTGATCCTCGGTGGCGTGTTGGCCGGCAAAGTTTTCCGCATTCCGGCGGGACCGTTGTTAATGACCTTAGCGGGTGGGGTGATTCTGCAGGATTTTAATCTGCTGACCATTGAATTGCCGCCGGCGTTATTGATGGTGGCGTATGCGATTATTGGCTGGAGCATTGGTCTGCGATTTAATCGCGCCATTCTGCTGTATGCCGCCAAAGCACTTCCCCGACTGTTGCTGTCTATATTAAGCCTGGTGGCGATTTGTGGTTTGTTCGCATTTTGTCTGGTGCATTTCGCCGGAATCGATCCGCTGACCGCCTATCTGGCAACCAGTCCGGGTGGGGCGGATTCAGTCGCGATTATTGCGTCATCCAGTCACGTGGATATGCCTTTCGTGATGTCGATGCAAACCGGCCGCTTTATAGTGGTGTTATTAACCGGCCCGGCGCTGGCGAGGTGGGTCGCCAATTCGATGGCATCCCGACAGCGTAAGCAGGATCGGCATCCCTGAAAAACAAAAAGCCGGGTTACCGCGCAGTCATGTCAGAGGCATTTCGACATTAACGGGCGGTAACCCGGCTTTATTGCGCCGTGCTTTACTGCGTTTCAGGGAACGGCATGGCGTTTCCTGGTGCTTCACGGTGAATATGCAGGAAGGTTAAATGACGTTCGTACTGATCGAGAATGTCATTAATGATCTGCTCTTTGGTGTAATCCATCAAATCATTGCCCTGGCTGCCTTCCAGCAGGAAGGTTTCCAGTCGGTAGTAATCGGTTTTACCGCTACGCGCACGGTAGGTGAAGGCCGGAACCGAGTACTGCTGTGGCCAGATCTGATACAGGAAGCTCTGCTCTTCACCCAGCGCTACCGACATTTCCAGATGGTTCAGACGTTCATCTTCCAGCGGCGGCAGTTCATTGACCTGCACCTGAGCACCGCGACGTTCCAGTTCAAGCGCAACTTCCTGCATCGCTGGCAGACACACGGTGTCGAGCATCTTGCGGGTATGCGTACTGCCCGGATAATGCATCACGCGGGAGATACGCTGTTTCCAGTTCAGGCGATCTTCACGCGATACCGGCATAGGCTGGGTATTCACCACGCTGCTCGCGCGACGGTGATCTTCCACCCGCAGGGATTTATACAACCCGGCCATCACAAAGAAAATCACGAAGCTGAACGGCAGACCCATGATCACGGTGGTTTTCTGCAACGCGGTCACGCCATTCACCATCAGCATACCCACGGTCAGTAGGCCTATCGCCAGTGACCAGAAGATACGCAGCCAGTTCGGCGCATCATTGTTGATATCACTTAGTTTTGAAGTGAAGTTACCCAGTACCAGCGAACCCGAATCGGCAGAGGTCACATAGAACAGCAGGCCGGTAATGGTGGCGACCGAGGCACTGAAGGTGAAGGCAGGATACTGCGCCAGCAGGCTGTAGAATCCGCGTTCCGGGTGCGCCAGCGTTTCTTGCGCAAAGGCCATGTTGCCGCCGATGATTTCGTGCAGGGCGCTGTTACCAAAGATCGACAGCCATAACAGCGTGAAGATAAATGGAATGGTAAGGGTGCCAACCACGAACTGACGGATGGTACGTCCACGAGAGATGCGCGCCAGGAACAGGCCCACAAATGGCGACCAGGCAACCCACCACGCCCAGAAGAACAGCGTCCAGTTATTCATCCATTCAGTCGGGCGGTCAAAGGCGAAGCTGTTCAGCGTCATGCCCATAAAGCGGCTGATGTAATCACCGACGTTCAGCACCAGCGCATTCAGTAAGAAGCTGGTATCGCCGACAAACAGCACGAAGATGATCAGGAACAGCGCCAGCAGTACGTTCAGCTCCGACAGAATGCGAATACCTTTATTCACGCCCGAGGTAACGGAAATCGTCGCCATTATTACCGATAAGGCAATCAGCGCCGCCTGCGCGGTCAATCCTTCCGGCACATGGAACAGTACATGCAGACCGTAGTTCAGCTGCACCACACCAATACCCAGCGTGGTGGCAATACCAAAGATGGTACCGATCACCGCCGCGATATCCACGGAGTGGCCAATCGGGCCATTAATACGCTTGCCGAAAATAGGGTATAAGGCGGAACGAATGGTCAACGGCAGACCATAGCGGTAGCTAAAGTAGCCCAGCGCGATGCCCATCAGTGCATACATCGCCCAACCGGTCAGTCCGTAGTGGAACAGCGTCCAGACCATGGCCTGACGCGCAGCTTCCATGGTTTGTCCCTGGCCTTCTGGCGGCATCATATACTGCGTCACCGGCTCGGCCACGGAGAAGAACATCAGATCGATACCGATACCCGCCGCAAACAGCATCGCTGCCCAACTGGTCAGGCTAAACTCCGGCTTGGATTGCTCCGGCCCCAGTTTGATTGAGCCAAAGCGCGAGGCGGCAATCAGCACCACAAAGACGATATAGACCGTAGCTGCCAGCAGGTAATACCAGCCGAAGGTATTGGAGACCCATTCAAGGGCACTGTTAATCCACCGATCCGATAAATCCGTGAAGAAAATAGTGGTGAGGGAGAAAAGCAGAATCAGTCCTGCTGAAGTGAAGAAAACCACTGGGTTGATGCGGTCTTTTTGTTCTTTCCTGGATATTTCAGTCGTCGGCATACCATCTCCGAAAATAATCAAGATTGACCCCGATCTTTGCAAAGCGTGCCTTAGCGCATACTGGGAAATTCCGCCGCATATCCGCTAACTACACTGGGCAATAGTCAGGTTGTGAATTTATCCTTCTGATTTGGTTGTATTAATTCGTCAATTTCTCACCTTTTTTGTTGAAGATTTGTCAAAAGAAGCCACTATCATAGGTTTTATTGATTGAGCATTCAATTAAAAATAATTTCAGTATGGAAACTGTTGGCTTTATTTCCACATAAAGTGTGGCTTTATTTGGCGGAGGTTTTGACAGGAATATTCGTAGCGGCAGAAATAAGAATGCCGCCAGGGATGAGCTGGCGGCAGTGCGGGCGAAAAGCAATTAGTTATAAATGATGGCTGTGCCATGCAGGTTGTTCTGACCAGAGGTCGAAGTGATGAGAAAAGATTTCGCGCCCGCCAGTTGGGCCTTCTCCGAGAGTTGTGACTCCAGTGAGGCGAGATTGGTGCTACCTGTTGCGCTGATCACGCCGATTTTTTGCTGGTTATCCGGGGCACTGCTGACCAGGTCGGCAGCCATGCTACCGAAAGATAATGAACCTAAAATCACAGCAGCTACAGCTAATTTGATGTTTTTCATGACGATACCCTTAATTTAAAATTTGTTATGGTGCAAAAAGCTCATACGGTGCAATTACTGATAAATCTCTGCAGTAGCATGCATGCGGTTATTACCGGTGGTTGAGGTAATCCGGAACGATTTTGCACCGGCTGCATCGGCTTTAGCCGACAGCTGAGATTCCAGGGAAGACAGGTTAGTGCCGGTGGCGGTAACCACGCCGACCTGCTGTTGATTAACCGGTTCCTGACCGACGCTGTCAGCAGCGAAACCAGCAAAGGAAACGGAAGTCAGTGCGATAGCAGCCAGGGTCATTTTCAGGTTTTTCATAGTCTTTATTCTCTCTCAATTCGGTTTAGTTGATGTCTGCGTCGTTATTAGTTAACGATCGATAACTAAATGGTATTCCTGCCACGACGATCCGTCAACCGAATTTTATTAACGACCGTTAATTTAATTGGCAAGCGCTTGATAAAAAATGATTTAAAGTTTCAAAAAAGTTTTTCCCGACGCGGATTTCCCCCACAACATCCTCGTAAACAAGGAAAGTGACGAACAGGCTCGACATGGCCGCTTGATTGTTTTTATAATGATCGGTAATTTATTCCTCATTGCGTTGCCAAAGAGAGGATCTATGACCGATCAGGAAATCTGCACCCGTAAGGGCCGGGGACGGCCAAAAACCTTCGACCGGGAAGCGGCGTTAGACATTGCACTTGAGCTGTTCTGGCGCCATGGCTATGAAGCCACTTCACTCTCCGATCTGGTTGAAGCGACCGGGGCGAAAGCGCCAACGCTGTACGCCGAATTTACTAATAAAGAAGGGATGTTCCGCGCCGCAGTGGATCGCTATATAGAGAAGTTTGCCGAACAGCGGCAGGCGGCTCTGGCTTGCCCTGAAAGCTGCGTTGAGAAAGGCGTGGAAGGTTATTTTCGTTCCACCGCCGCCTGCTTTACCGATGGCAATAAACCGGCCGGCTGCTTCTTTATCTGTACCTCTACCGCACTCTCAGCGGATTCATCCGAGGTCGCTGATATGCTGCGCGCGCGCCACAACAGTCAGGAGAATCACCTGAATGAGTTTCTGCTGGCGCGTCAGGCGGCAGGTGAGCTGGACGCGAAGACCGACATTACGGCGCTTTCTGCTTATCTGGGATGCGTTTTGCAGGGCATGTCCGTGCGCGCCCGGGAAGGCGCCAGCCGCGCAGAACTGGATAGCATTATTGATACGCTTATGCTGCAATGGCCGATATTAAGCCGGACAGGCTGTCACTGAGTCCGGCACGATCGTAAAAGAGGAGTCACCATGACAATTGAATATGCAACCATCGCCGGGGGCTGCTTCTGGTGCACAGAAGCGGTCTTTAAACAGATTACTGGCGTCGTGTCGGTAGAGAGTGGCTATATTGGTGGCCACACCAGCAATCCAACCTACCGCCAGGTTTGCGACGGCAACACCGGCCATGCAGAAGCCATTCGTCTTGGCTTCGATCCGGAGAAAGTCAGCTATGGCGATCTGCTGGATATCAGCTTTGCCACCCACGATCCTACCCAGCTGAACCGCCAGGGCAATGATATCGGCACGCAGTACCGTTCGGCAATTTTCCCGGCTGATGAAGCGCAGGCAGAAGAAGCAAAAGCGGCGATTGTGCGTGCGCAGGAAGATCAGACCAGCCCGATCGTGACCACCATTGAAGGTCCGGCCGAGTGGTATCCGGCGGAAGAGTATCATCAGAACTATTGGGAAGGTGAAGGGCAACAGAACCGTTATTGCCTGGCCGTGATCCCAGCCAAACTGCAGAAGCTGCACAAACGTTACGCTGACCGTACCAAGTAGCGGACAAACAAAAGAACGGGCGCAAGGCCCGTTCTTTTATAACGCTTTGCTGCGAAGACGAACGCCCACCAGCAACGCCAGCACCAGTAAGGTACAGATAAAGGCGGTAATGCCAACCCAGCCAAACTGATGCCAGAAAACGCCTCCCAACGTGCCCGCCAGGCTCGAACCCAGATAATAGCTAAACAGATACAGCGAACTTGCCTGTCCTTTGGCACGTCTGGCGCGTGGGCCAATCCAGCCGCTGGCAACCGAATGGCCGGCAAAGAACCCCGCGGTAAAGAGCATCATTCCCGGTAAAATCAGCCATACCGAACTGAACAGTGTCAGCAGAATGCCCATCACCATCATCCCGATGGAAAACAACAGTACTGCCGGGCGGCCATATTTGGCGGTCATCGCGCCCGCTTTAGGGGAACTCCAGGATCCGGTCAGATACACCACGGACAGCAGGCCCACAATGGCCTGACTGAGCCCATAAGGCGGCGCCAGCAGGCGATAGCCAATGTAGTTAAACATCGTCACAAACGCGCCCATGAGCAGGAAGCCTTCCGCAAACAGCAACGGCAGACCGCTGTCGCGCCAGTGCAACCGGAAGTTAATCAGCAAACTGCGCGGCTTGAGCGAGGCGGGCCGGAAATGGCGCGAGGGTGGCAGAATTTTCCAGAACATCAGCGCCGAAGCCAGCGCAAAGCAGCCAATTACCGCCACCGCCACCCGCCAGGAAGTGAAATCAGTGATCACGCCGCTCAGCAGCCTGCCGCTCATGCCGCCAATCGAATTGCCGCTGATATAAAGGCCCATTGAGAAGGCAATCACCCCAGGATGCACCTCTTCACTGAGATAGGTCATGCCAACGGCCGCCACGCCGCTTAATGACAGCCCGATTAGCGCGCGCATAATCAAAATGCCGTGCCAGCTGGTCATGGTGGCAGAAAGCAAGGTGCAGACTGCTGCCATCAACAGCGCGGTCACCATCACCGATTTACGGCCAATCGCATCCGACAGCGGCCCCGTTACCAACAGCCCGAGTGCCAGCAAGCCGGTCGCAACGGAAAGTGACAGGCTGCTGGCCGCCGGAGACACGCCGAATTCCTGCGAGAGCACCGGCATTATGGGCTGCACGCAATAAAGCAGGGCAAAGGTCGCCAGTCCGGCGGAAAACAGCGCCAGCGTGACCCGCATAAACTGCGGTGTGCCGCGATTGATGTACTCATTGCTGAGCGGGAGGGGTTCAGAAGGCCGCTGCAGGCTGTCAGGAAGCGTCGCGGAAGGTGATGAGCGATTCACTGCAAATCCTTGAAATGAAATTATTCTGTTTACTGTAATAAGGGATTAATATGATGTCTAATCTATTAATAATCTCGAATGAGATGTTTAAAATATGACTATTGAGCTTCGTCACCTGCGCTACTTTATTGCGGTTGCAGAGGAGCTGCATTTTGGCCGGGCGGCGCAGCGGCTGAATATCTCACAGCCACCGCTCAGCCAGCAGATCCAAATCCTTGAGCAGCAAATTGGTGCCAGGCTGTTTGCCCGCACCAACCGCAGCGTGCAGCTTACCGCCGCAGGCAGCCAGTATTTGCTCGATGCCCGGCAAATCCTGCTGCAGGTCGATCAGGCTGCTGATAAGGCCGCCAGGCTGCACCGGGGAGATGAGGGGGAACTGCGCATAGGTTTTACCTCATCCGCACCTTTTATTACCGCCGTCTCTGATGCGCTGTTTACCTTTCGCCAGCGCTATCCCGGCGTGCATATTCAGATGCAGGAAATCAACACCCGCCAGCAGTTGGAGCCGATTAACGAAGGGCGGCTGGATCTGGGGGTGATGCGCAATACGCCGTTACCAGAAACCCTGGACCATCAGCTGATGCTGCGCGAGCCGTTATTTGCGGTATTACCGAAATCCCACCGCTTGGCCACGCGCCCGGCGATTTCTGTCAAAGCGTTGGCGCAGGAACCTTTTGTTTTCTTCGATCCTAAAGTCGGTACGGCGCTGTACACGGAAACGCTGGCGTTGTTACAACGCTACGAGATCCAGCCCAATATTGCCCAGGAAGTGGGCGAGGCGATGACCATTCTCGGACTGGTTTCAGCGGGATTAGGCATTTCAATTCTGCCGGCCTCATTCAGCCGCATTCGTCTTGAGGATGTCAGTTGGGTGGCGCTAAAAGAAGCGGATGCCTGGTCAGAAGTGTGGCTGGTTTGGGCGAAGCGGCGGGAAACCACCGCGTTGATGAAACACATGAAAGAACTGCTGTTACCCTCGCCAACTGATGGATTATCAGCCGGCTGAACGGCTTTTATGTGCTGTAAATCACATTCCGAATCAAATATTTGACGCCATCCGCGAAGTGTTTCACCATGACCAAAAGCTTTATTTTGAAGCGCGAAAATAAGTGGGAGCAGGGGTGTGATAGCGGACGGTCAGCCTGGCCACATTGACCAGATCAAACAGACAAATGCAGGGGCAGTTTATCGGCTGATTGATCGGTTTGGTCCCATTTCGCGTATAGAATTAGCCCGCAAGGCGCAGCTTGCGCCTGCCAGCATCACCAAGATTGTGCGTGAGATGCTGGAAGCCCACCTGGTTCAGGAAACCGAGTTTCAGGAAGCCGGCAGTCGCGGCCGTCCCGCGGTGGGATTAATTCTGGATACTCAGGCCTGGCATTACCTTTCAGTTCGTATTGGCAACGGTGATATTACCCTCTCGTTACGCGATCTAAGCAGCCAGCTGGTGACCGAGGATCTCTGCCCGTTGCCGGTGGAAAACAGCGAGCCGTTAGTCGGGCGCATTATAGCTGAAGTGGACGCCTTCTTTATCCGTCATCAGCAGAAACTCGAGCGTCTGACGGCGATCGCCATCACCTTGCCCGGCATTCTCAATGCCCGCAGCGGCATAGTTCATCGCATGCCTTTCTATCACATCACCGATATGCCGCTGGGTCCCGAGCTGGAAAAGCGGACCGGTCTGCCGGTCTATATTCAGCATGATGTCTGTGCCTGGACGCTGGCGGAATCGTTATTTGGTGCTGCTCAGGAAGCGAAGAATGTCATCCAGGTGGTGATTGACCATCAGGTGGGTGCCGGCGTGATCACCGGCGGCAGGCTGTTACATAACGGCAGCAGCACGCTGGTTGAAATTGGTCATACCCAGGTCGATCCTCACGGCAAGCAGTGCTACTGCGGTAATCACGGCTGTCTCGAAACCGTTGCCAGCAGCGAGAATCTGCTGGAACAAGCGGCGTTGCGGCTCGAAACCTCCGCTGACAGCATGCTCAATGACCAACCGCTGACGCTGGAAGCGTTGTGCGATGCGGCCTTACAAGGCGACCCACTGGCTACCGAGCTGATCGTTGGTGTCGGTCACAGCGTGGGACGTATTGTGGCGATCATGGTCAACCTGTTTAATCCACAAAAAATACTGATTGGTTCTCCGCTCAATCAGGCCAGAGACATTCTCTTCCCGGCGATAGCAGATTGCATCCATCGCCAGTCTCTCCCGGCTTACAGCCAGCAGATCGCCCTCGAGCCGACACAATTTCTTAACGTCGGAACGATGCCCGGTGCCGCGCTGGTAAAAGATGCCCTTTATGATGGCACCTTGCTGGTTAAACTGCTGCAGGGCTGATTCTCCTCGCTTATCGATAAAATATTGCGCTAACGCAAGCTGACTTTCCGCAGACTGTCCTACTATGCCGGTTGTTAATTGTTAATTCTTTTTAATCAATTTGATCGGTTATGACTAACGGAGGGCAGCAATGTTGAAGCGGATATTTGTGACGGGCACGGATACTGAAGTGGGGAAGACCGTAATCAGCCGCGCGCTCCTGCAGAAGCTGGCTGAAGGCAATAAAAGCACGGTGGGCTATAAGCCTGTCGCCAAAAGCAGTCAGCAAACAGAGCAGGGGCTCAGAAATAAAGATGCGCTGATCCTGCAATCTTCCTCCACGCTGCAATTGCCTTATGCCGCGATCAATCCGTTCACCGTGCTCGATGATGAGGTGAGCACCAGTCAGGACATCTTTGTTGATTACGCCACATTAAGCACCGGACTCAGTTCGTTAACTGAGCAGGCGGATTATGTGGTGGTGGAAGGTACCGGCGGCTGGCGCAGCCTAATGACCGATTTACGGCCGCTTTCTGAATGGGTGGTGGAAGAGAAAATTCCGGTGGTGTTGGTGGTCGGCATCAAGCTGGGTTGCCTGAGTCATGCGCTGTTAACGGCGGAAGCGATTATTAATGATGGTTTGCCGCTGCTGGGCTGGGTCGCGAATCGCATCAATCCGGGGCTGGCGCATTACGCTGAAATTATTAAGGTGTTGAGCAACAGCATTCAGGCACCGTTGTTAGGGGAACTGCCGTATCTGCCACGGGCTGAAACGCGCGATTTGGCGAAATACATCGATTTAAGCGCAGTGAGGTTTTGACGGTTTGCATCGGCCTGTCAGGAAAGCCCTTAACTGACTTTCAGCGGCGTCCTAATTGCTGAAAGTCAGTTAACCTCGGATCAGGACAGGTTCAAGGCGCGACGTGTACGACCGGAACTCAGATAGCCCGCAATATAATCCTGCGAAATCTCCCCGCTGTAACGGCCTTCTTCATCGACAATCGGCATCCACACCAGATTGTGCTCATACAGTTTCGACAGCACGATACGCAGGTTCTCTTCCGCGCGACCGGTGACGGTGAACTTGTTCAGCATTTCAATACACTGTCCGGTGGCACCGCGCGCCTCACGACGTTTTACAAAGCCCAGCGGCTTGCCGTCATCATCCACCACGGTAATGGAGCGCATGTCGTTGTCATCCATCATGCCGAACGCTTCAGACAGCGGCGTATTCTTCTTCACGGTGATGGTGGGCTGCTGATCGGTGACGTCGCCGGCCTGAACCAGCAACAGGCGTTTCAACGTACGGTCCTGGCCAACGAAAGAGCCAACAAAGTCGTTTGCCGGCTTCGCCAGCAGCTCATCCGGGCTGGCGCACTGCACGATTTTCCCCTGACCGAACACCGCGATGCGGTCGCCCAGTTTCAACGCCTCATCAATATCGTGGCTGACCAGCATCACCGTTTTCTTTAGCTGGCGCTGCATATCCAGAAACTCATTCTGGATCACTTCACGGTTGATCGGGTCGACCGCGCCGAAGGGCTCATCCATCAGCAGTACCGGTGGATCTGCGGCCAGCGCACGGATCACGCCGATACGCTGCTGCTGTCCGCCGGACATCTCACGCGGATAGCGATGCAGGAAGGTTTTCGGATCCAGCGCCACCATGCTCATCAGCTCAGTCGCGCGCTCACGACAGCGCTTTTTATCCCAGCCAAGCATTTTTGGCACCACGGTAATGTTCTCTTCGATGGTCATGTTAGGGAACAGACCAATCTGCTGGATCACATAGCCGATGTTGCGGCGCAGCGTCACCGTATCCAGCCCGCTGGTGTCTTCGCCATTAATCAGGATTTTGCCGCTGGTTGACGGGATCAGACGGTTAATCATCTTCAGTGTGGTGGACTTTCCGCAGCCAGAAGGGCCGAGCAGCACACACATTTCGCCTTCCGGCACGTTCAGGCTGACGTTATCCACGGCATTAAAGGTGGACCCATTTTTCTGGCTAAACGTTTTTGTGAGATTTTCCAGTTTTATCATTATCGAATCCCCTTCGGAGTCAGCGCCAGCTGCAAGCGGTGCAGCAGCCAGTCGAGAATAATTGCCAGCAAACAAATCATCAGCGCGCCTGCAATCAACATACGGACGTCACTGCCGCTGATGCCGTCAAGCAACAGCAGGCCGAGACCACCCGCACCAATCACGGCGGCAATCGCCATGACACCCACATTCATCACTACCGCGGTACGAATACCGCCGAAAATGACCGGCAGCGCCATTGGGATCTCCACCCAACGCAGACGCTGCGAAAAGGTCATGCCGATTCCACGTCCCGCTTCACGCAAACCCGGCGGGATATTTTCCAGCGCGGTATGGGTGTTGCGCACAATCGGCAGCAGGGAATAGAGGAATACCGCGGTGACCGCAGGCAGCACGCCAATGCCCTGACCGATCATGGAAAACAGCGGGATCATCAGGCCAAACAGCGCGATAGACGGGATGGTCAGCACGATAGTCGCCAGGCCCAGCACCGGCGTTGCCAGCCACTTATAGCGAACAATGACGATGCCGAGCGGTACGCCGATGACGATCGCCATACCGACGGCCAGCCCGACCAGCCACAGATGCTGAAAGGTCAGTGAGGCTAAATAGCTCCAGTTATCAATAATATAATGAATGGTATCCATACTGCCTCCTTAGATTAAGCCTTTCGATTTAAGGAAATCACTCGCGACCGTCTGCGGCGACTGATGATCGATATCAACGCGCTTGTTCATCTCGGTGATGGCTTCATCGGTGATAAACGGTGACAGGGTATTTAGCGCATCGGCCAGTCCCGGATGGGAATCCAGCGTCTCTTTGGTGACCACCGGCGTTACCGCGTAGCTTGGGAAGAAGTTCTTATCATCCTTCAGCACTTTCAGCTCAAACCCTTTTACGCGGCCATCGGTGGTATAGATCAGTCCGGCATCGACAAAACCGTCACGAATGGCGTTGTATACCAGGCCCGGGTCCATCTGGCGGATTTGCGGGCGGTCCAGCGGCATGTTGTAGGCTTTCTGCAGAGGTTTCATGCCATCAGAGCGGCCGGCAAATTCCAGATCCAGCCCTAACATCCAGTTATGGTCGGGATCGTTTTTGCGCACCTCTTCAATCTTCGCCACCAGCTGTGACATGGTGTCGATATGCTCTTCATCGGCACGTTTGCGCTGCATAGCAAACGCGTAGGTGTTGTTCATTGGCGCCGGATTGAGCCATACCAGGCCAAGTTTGGCATCAAGATTTTTCACCGTCTCGTAAGCCTCTTTGGAGGACATCGGCTTGTTGATATGGTTAAAAATAATCAGCGAGGTGCCGGTATATTCCCAGGTCATATCAACCTGCTTATTGATCATCGCATTGCGGCCGATGGTGGTGGCGATATTGGTTTTCGCTTCAATCTGGAAACCTTTCTTGCGCAGATACTGGGTGGTCAACGCGGAAAGGATATGCTGCTCGGTGAAGCTTTTCGTCGCCATCACAATCGGTTCAGCGGCGACCACGGTGGCACTCATGGCCAGCGTGGCGCTCAGCGCCAGTGCGGTATGACGAACCCAGCGGGTTAACGAAGAGGCCTTAGCCATGTATTGCTCCTTATTATTCTTCTAAACGGCCGTATGCGGGCTGACCAGACGGCCAAGGCCTGCCAGCAACATATCGAGGATCAGCGCAAACAGCGCGGTCGCAGCGGCACCCAGGATCAGCGTCGGGAAGTCGTTAAGGTAGATGCCGGGGAAGATCAGCTCGCCATAGCTACTGGCACCAATCAGAAACGCCAGCGGCGCGGTTCCGACGTTAATTGCGGTAGCCACACGGATGCCGGACAGCATCACCGGCCAGGCATTGGGCAATTCTACCTTACGCAGGCGCTGACCTTTGGTCATGCCAATGCCGTTGGCCGCTTCAATCAGCGAGGCCGGCACCGAACAGAGGCCCGAATAGGTATTTCGCACAATGGGCAGCAAAGACGCGAGGAACAGGGCGATAATCGCCGGACGATCGCCAATGCCAATCACCACCATCGCCAGCGCCAGAACGGCGAGGGGCGGTAAAGTGTTACCCACATTGAAGATCTGCATGACATACTCGGCCCACTTTCGGGCGGCGGGGCGGCTGAGGATAATCCCACTGGGGATGCCGACCAGCAAGGCGAACAGCATTGACCAGAACACCAGCATCATATGCTGCTGGCCAAGGTACACCAGGTCTACCTGGCGGGCTTTGATGCTTTCAACGCCCAGGCCGTATACCAGCAAGCCAATGACTACGGCAAGAAACAGAACGGCCAGTGCAGCACGCCGGAGAAGCGTTTGGTTTTGCATGAATTCCTTTCTCCCTGATATTCCGGAATGAAGCGTGCCCCGGAAACGGTTATAAATGTGACGTTAAACGCTTTTATTGGATAAAGGGTTTGAAAGCGCCTTAAAACCTATAGCAGGCTAGTCACGGCTGTGCCAAGTTTTAGGCCGAAAATCAGTAGGATAGTTTTCGACCATACTGATGCAGAAGCCTTACCAGCACTGGCTTGAGTTCAATGAAAATATTTTATCGTCAAATTGGTGACACCGTAACAAATAGCCGTTTATAAGAAAGCACGTTTCGGAAACTCTGTCCTTAAAACCAGGCCAGAATAGAAGGAGTTTATCAAGGGAACCCTATGTCTGAATCAGCACAACACCAGGTCACGCATCGCCACTGGATACTGGTCGCCGCCATGCTGGCGATGTTTATGGCGGCCATTGAAGTGACTATTGTTGCTACCGCCATGCCAACGATCATTGCCGAACTCGGCGGCTTTTCGCTGTTTGGTTGGGTTTTTTCTATCTACCTGCTGACTCAGGCAGTGAGCGTGCCAATCTACGGACGTCTGGCGGATCTCTGGGGCCGGAAACGGGTGTTCTTTATTGGCACTTCACTGTTTTTGATCGGCTCAATACTCTGTGGATTTGCCAGCAATATGGCCTGGCTGATCCTGTTCCGCGCATTTCAGGGGCTGGGCGCAGGGGCGATTATGCCGCTGACCTCAACCATCATCGCCGATGTTTACCCGCCTAAAGAGCGGGCCAGCATTCAAGGGTGGCTTTCCAGCGTATGGGGAATTGCGGCCATTACCGGACCGCTGACCGGCGCATGGATCGTTCAGCACTTTAACTGGGCGCTGATATTTTGGGTGAACGTGCCGATTGGCATCATCTCGATGCTGATGCTGGCCAAATGGTTTCCTGAATCCAGCAAAGAACAGACGCAAAAGCTCAATCTGGCCGGCAGCGGCTGGTTGATGCTCACCGTGACAGCGCTGTTAACGGCGTTGTTACAGGCCGAGAGCCTCGGTTACTGGTCGGTGGCGCTGTTGGTCATCGCTCTGTTGTCGGGCTATGCGTTAGTCAGGCATGAGCGGGGCGCTGATGAGCCGTTGTTCCCGATGGCTATCTGGCGCAGCCGCACGCTGGTCGCCGGCAATGCCGGAAATCTGGTGATTGGCGCAGCGATGATGGGGATCAGTGCCTTTCTGCCCACCTGGATTCAGGGAGTAAACGGCGGCACGCCGCTGCAGGCAGGCAGCGCGTTAGCGATGATGTCGATCGGCTGGCCGCTTGCCAGCACCCTTAGTGGCAGATTGATGCAGCGAACCTCATACCGGTTTACCGCGCAGCTGGGTTCGGTGTTGTTGATTGTGGGCACGGCGATGCTACTGACGCTACACAGCAACAGTTCGGTCTTTCACGCCGGGATATCAGCTTTTGTGATCGGCACCGGCATGGGGATGACCAGCACCACCTTCCTGATTGCGGTACAAAACACTGCGGAGTTTCATATTCGCGGCATCTGCACCGCATCGATTATGTTTAGCCGCATGTTGGGTTCAGCGCTGGGCACGGCGGTATTGGGCGCGGTACTTAACTATAACCTGCTGATCCGCCTGCCGGATTACAACGATCCGGTACAACAAATCATGTCGCATTCACAGCGTGAAGCGTTGCATCATGGCACGCTGCACCAGATGGTGAGTGAGATTGCCTTGTCGTTGCATTGGGTTTTTGCGGTGTCGGTGGGCATTGCGATGGCGAGTCTGGTGATCGCGCGATTTATCCCGGCGACAAAACCGCATTAGGTGGCACGGGCATGGCAGAATTGTTGAAGAGTTGAAGAGTTGAAGAGTTGAAGAGTTGAAGAGTTGAAGAGTTAAAGAGTTAAAGAGTTAAAGGGGGCGAAGCGTTTCGCCCCCAACGCGTCAGGAAGCGGGTGCATCCTGTGAAGTGCCGGTGCTGGCTGGCACCGCGTCATTATCGGCGCCGTTGCGCTTATAGACAATTTTCTGCGTATCGTTTTCACAGTGACCGACAACCTGGCCGCCGGCCTGGTCTGCCTGATCGTTTGGCACGATATCCAGCGAGAAATCGCCCGCCGCTACGCCATTATTGATAATCTTCTGATTAATATCCGCTTTTACCGTTTCACAGGAAGCCTGTGCGGCCAGAGGTGCAACAACCATCAGTGCGGCTAACATCCACTTAGTGTGTTTCATCATGTCATCCCTATTTTTGCGTGTGCTATCAATACTGTGCTAACTATAGCAGCTCAGGGCGCAATGATCTGACGGCCAGAGCGGCGATCCAGGCAGCGCTGAGTATTCGGCTCCCAGTAGGCATTCACGTTCAGGCTTTGATCGCAGGCATCACGGGTATCAGCAGCCCGATCGTACTTGTCGAAATTTTTCTCAACGCGCGAGTTTACTTTATTACGTAAACGATGAGTTTCATCCCATTGCTCTTTTTCCTGACGAGCCTGCTCATTGCTCAGGGCATTATTGCCATCCTGAATAATCAACCTGTCAGTTTGCGCCTGTACGCTGTGCTGGATGCTGAACAAAGTGCCAAAAAGCACCAGCGGCAGAGCAGCCTTGCTCAGATGTTTTTGCCATTGTTTCATCGTCATTTCCTTGGTTTTGCTGTTGATCCCAACGCCTGTCGGCAAGCGTATGCTTAAGATAGTATATCATCAGGCTGAAAAGGCTCACCAGTCAGCCGCGTCTTCGTTTAGGTTTCAGAGAGTGAATGAATGCTGTTTTTTAAGACAACCTTGCTGTTTTTTCTCACCGCGCTGGCAGAAATTATAGGCTGTTTCCTGCCGTACCTGTGGCTTAAAAAGGGCGGTTCTGTGTTGCTGCTGCTGCCGGCAGCGGCCAGTCTTGCCGCCTTTGTCTGGCTGTTAACTCTGCATCCTGCGGCGAGCGGACGCGTTTATGCCGCTTACGGCGGCGTCTATGTGGTGACCGCGTTACTGTGGTTGCGTTTTGTCGATGGTGTAAAGCTGAGCCAGTACGACTGGCTGGGTGCCATCATCGCCTTTAGCGGCATGCTGATCATTGTTGCAGGATGGGGAAGGAGTTAACGGGGTAAGGGCAAGCGGGGTAGATTCAGGAGCGAATCAGAACCTCACTTGCCCATCTGACTTATTCCTGAGCTAATGCTTCCAGGTTATCGCGGAAAGCGGTCACGGCAATCGCCCGGTTATCGGCCTGATAACGGTCTTTCGCCGCGGGTGCTGAGCTTTGCACCGCAATCAATTGCCACGCATCATTCACCTTCAGTAATAGCGGGGAACCGCTGTCGCCAGGCAAGGTATCACACTGGTGTGAAAGCACGCCTTTTTGCGCCCAGCCGGTCACCAGACAATCGCTATGAGAATACAACGTTTCCAGATGATCCAGCGGATAGCCTGCCTGGGTCACTTTGCGATCCTGGGTTTTTAACGCATCGGTTAAATCGCTGCGGCTGCCGTCAAATAACGGGATTGGCGTAATACCGGAAGGCGGATTGCGCAAAATAATCAGACCGTAATCATAAGGGGCCGCAGAAGAAGGGACAATCCAGCCGTCACCGTCTGCTTTTAATTTATGGCCGAGTTCGGGATCGACACGGGTTTCGATATCGTGAATATCATAACGCCAGCGACCTTTGGTATTGGAAATAAAGCGCAGAGCAATGGCTTTATCGACTTTACCCGGCGGGGCCAGCAGGCAATGGCCGGCGGTCAGAACCAGGTGCGCAGAGATCAGGGTAGCGCTACAGAGATTGCCGCTTGCCGTTTCCAGTTGGCCGATGGCTTCCCAGGGTTGGCTGGCGGTATCAGCGACAGGTTTGCGATCGTCTTTCCCAAAGAACAGGGTTTTGACGTCAGCGGCACTTGGGCTTTCATCGTCATCATCTGCGTGGGCATAAAACGAAAAGGCTAAACATCCGATTAAAAAAACAGCTGTCAGTCGCATGTCTCTCTCTGAGTGGAGAATTAGTGGGGGGAGTTAACCACGGCGTGATAATAACTATAGTCGTATAGTCAAAAAAAAGGGAGTTTAATTTGGAATATCAGCACGCTACGAAAGTTACAGGTAAAAACTGGCGGCGATAACACCACAAAGGATCATAAAGCCCAGGATAATTTCGAATAAATAGCGACGCACCATCATCCGATACTCCAGGAAAGAAACACCCGGAATAATCCGGGTGTTTGATTGAAAGGCTGTTGAGGGGGGAGTCTGGCTCCCGCTTCATGAATTACGCTTTAGGAGCAGCGGCTTTCTTAGCAACTTTCTTGTGGTGTACTTTTTTCGCTGCCTGAGCTTTCTGAGCTACTGGCTTAGCGGCTTTCTTGTGGTGCACTTTTTTAGCAGCCTGCGCTTTCTGAGCGACTGGCTTAGCGGCTTTCTTGTGGTGCACTTTTTTAGCAGCCTGCGCTTTCTGAGCAACTGGCTTAGTGGCTTTCTTGTGATGTACTTTTTTCGCTGCCTGCGCTTTCTGAGCTACTGGCTTAGCGGCTTTCTTGTGGTGCACTTTCTTAGCAGCCTGCGCTTTCTGAGCTACTGGCTTCTTAGCGGTTTTCTTGTGGTGCACTTTCTTGGCAGCCTGCGCTTTCTGCACAGTTGCTTTGTGTTTTTTGTGATGCTTAGCGGTAGTCGCTTTAGCCGGAGCAGCAGTCGTTGCAGCAGAAGTGGTTGCTGGAGCGGCGGTGGTTTCAGCAGCGAAAGCAACTGAAGACATACCCATTGCAGCGGCTACAACCAGAGCAAATAATTTTTTCATTGAAAAACCCTCAAAAGTTTAGTTCATGTGTCAGCCCACTGCGGGGCCGGTGAAGTAACTATATGAGAAGGGGGAAAGGCTTTCAGTGAGTGATTGGTATCGGCGTGTAACGGATTGTACGAAGTGAGGAAGGCAGGCGTGTAGCCTGCCTTGCAGGGGGATCAGAAGCCGTTTAAATAACGATTTTCCAGATGTTGACGGAAGTATTGCGGGTTAAGATCTTCCCCGGTGGCGTTCTCAATCAGCTGTTTGGTACTGAAACGGCTGCCGTGCTGCCAGATATTTTGCTGTAACCAGTCAAATACCGGCTGCAGGTTGCCTTCGCGCAGCAGTTCATTAACGTCAGGCAGCGCTTTCTTCACGCCCTGGAACAGCTGAGCGGCGTACATGGCACCCAGGGTATAGGTTGGGAAATAACCAAAGGCACCATCGGTCCAGTGAATATCCTGCATACAGCCGTCACGGTAGTTGCCGGTGGTATCCAGACCCAGCAGTGACTGCATTTTTTCCTGCCAGAGATCCGGGATATCGTCGACCTCAATCTCGCCTTCGATTAACGCACGTTCAATCTCATAACGCAGAATGATGTGTGCCGGGTAGCTGACTTCATCGGCATCAACGCGGATCAGGCCTGGCTTCACCCGCTGATTCAGCGCGATAAAATTGCCTTCTTCCAGCTCCGGACGATCGCCAATCAGCAGCTTAACCTGGGGCAGCAGCAGGCTGAGGAAATCCGCGCTGCGTCCGAGCTGTTTTTCAAAGAACAGGCTTTGCGATTCGTGGATCGCGGTGGAGCGGGCATGAGCAACCGGCTGGCCTGCCCACTGCTTTGGCAGGTTCTGCTCGTAGCGCGCATGACCGGTTTCGTGGATCACGCCCATCATCGCGCTGATAAATTCGTTCTCGTTATAGCGGGTGGTGATGCGCACGTCATCAGGAACGCCGCCGCAGAACGGATGCGCGCTGACATCCAGTCGGCCCGCATTGAAATCAAAGCCCAGCTGCTTCATCACCGCCAGACCCAGCTGTTTCTGCGATTCGACCGCAAACGGGCCAACCGGCACATCCACCACTTCCTGAGCCTGCTTATCAACAATGCGCTGCAGTAACGATGGCAGCCACTCTTTGATCTCGCCAAAGGTCTTATCCAGTTTGGCACTGGTCATGCCCGGCTCGTAAATATCCAGCAGCGCATCGTAGCGCGAACAACCGTTAGCCTGGGCGCGGATTTCGGCTTCCTCGCGGCTCAGCTTCACCACTTCCTTCAGGTTCTCAGCAAACCCTTGCCAGTCGTTAGCCGGACGCTGCTGACGCCAGGCGTGCTCACAACGGGAACCGGCAATCGATTTGGCTTCCACCAGCGAGGCGGGAAGCAGGGCAGCCTGCTGCCATGCGCGGCGCATCTCGAACAGGTTGGCGCGCTCAACATCATTCAGTGAAGCCTGTTCAGCTTCATCCAGCCAGTGGCCAACCTCTTTTGCGGTCAGGATTTCGTGCTGCAGCACGCTCAGTTCCGCCAGGGCAGCACCGCGCGCGCTGCTGCCACCTGGCGGCATCATGGTCATCATATCCCAGCCAGCAATGGCGGAGAGGTGGCCGAATCGCGACAGGCGCGTGAAGGTCCGGGTTAAATTAGCGTAGGCAGATGACATGGCGCTCCCTTGAATGATTTATGGCGCTGTCAGGCAGCGCGAGGTGACGATAAGGGTAAATTAACTGGCCAGCAAAAGCGAACGCTGGCGCCGCCGAGCGGGCTGGCATCGATCAGCACATAGCCGTCAAATGCCTGGGCAATGGAGTGGACAATCGCCAGGCCCAGGCCACAGCCGCCAGTCGCGCGGTCACGGCTGGGATCGAGACGCACGAAGGGCTCGAATACGCGCTCGCGCTCTTCCAGCGGAATGCCCGGACCATCGTCTTCCACCTGCAGGCAGGCAGTATCACCGTCAAACCACAGGCCGACCCGCAGCCGCTGGTCAGCATAGCGCAGCGCGTTGTTGACCAGGTTGTCCAACACCCGCTCCATCAGGCGGGTATCCGCCACGCCCAGGTTTTGACGCTGCGGCATATCCAGTTCGATAGTGAAGTCAGGCTGAACCGAGCGGATATCATCCAGCCGTTCACGCAGCCATTCGGCTAAATCCAGTGACTGCAAATTCAGATCAACCTTAGGGCGATCCAGCCGGGCATAGGTCAGCAGTTCTTCAATCAGCGCTTCAAGCTGACCAATGTCCCGGTTCAGCGCCGCCGCTTCGGCATCGGTGAGGTTATCGCTCATCTCCAGCCGGTAACGCAGGCGAACCAGCGGGGTGCGTAATTCATGGGCGATGCCGTCAATCAGCTGTTTTTTACTGGCCACCAGCGTATTGATGTTGTCGGCCATCTGATTAAACGCCACGCCAAGGCGCAGCAGGCTGGAGGCGCTGTCGAAATGGATGCGCTCGTTCAGATGGCCCTGGCCAAAGCGCTGGGCGGCCGTTTCCAGCCTGAGCATGTCTTTCCAGTGCGGTCGCATCCAGATAAACACCGGCAGCGCCAGCGAGATGCCAATAAAGGCTAACAGCGCGATATCCAGAATGCGCATCTCATGCAGGAAGAACAGATAGGGAATAGGCCCAACCGCCAGCACATAGTGGCTGCGGGGAATATGCTGCAGGAAGGTGTACTGATCGTCCAGCGCCACAATCTCACCGGCGCGCAAGCGGCGCAGGGTCGGGGGATCCAGCTGATAGCTGCTCATCGGTTCTATATGCAGCTTGAAAGATAAATTCAGCTCCAGATTATCGATGGTTTTATTCCAGTCGCGTGGCGGAATTTCACGCAGTTCGCTGCGCATCAGATAGAGCGAGCTTTTCATCAGGTCATCCATCGACTGACGACCGGCCCGCTCGGCGGTAAATTTATACACCAGGCCGACCAGCATCGCCATGACCAGAAAGCAGACGAACAGCAGCAGGTAAAACTGAATAAACAGCTTCTTCATTTAGCGTCCCACGCGTGTGGCGCAAAAAGGTAGCCCTTATTACGAATGGTCTTGATGCGATAGGGTTCGGTGGCGCTGTCCAGCAACTTTTTACGCAGGCGGGAGATCGCCACGTCAATGCTGCGATCCATGCCATCATAGCTGACGCCACGCAGCGTTTTCAGCAGGGCATCGCGGTTAAGGATCGACCCGGCATGCGTCGCCAGCTCCCACAGCAGATCAAAGTCCGCAGTTGAAAGGGCGACGACTTCATTATTCAGCGAAACCTGGCGGTTGACCGGATCGATAGCCAGCGTGCCGAAGCGCAACGCATTCTGACCGGCAACTTTAGGCGCGATCTCATCACTCTGGCTGCTGCTGCCAGCCTGACGCAGATGCAGGCGTAGCCGCGCCAGCAATACCGCGGGTGGGGTGGTTTTCAGAATGTAATCATTGGCCCCCATCTCGAGAGAGAGAATGTGATTCATGTCGCTGTCGAGGGACGTCAGCAGCACGATCGGCCCCGACCAGTCCTGGCCTGCACGCAGGTCCCGACACAAGGTCATGCCGTCTTTGCCAGGCAGCATAATATCCAGCATCACCAGGTCTGGCATGGCTGCCGCGATGGTCGCTTCGGCCCGATCGCCACGGCTTTCAACAATCACTTCAATATCATGGCGACTCAGGTACGCGGCGATCAGTTCACCAACATCCTGGTCATCTTCGACAAACACGATTTTGTTCATAGGGCTGTTTTTCTGAAATGGAAAGGCAAGATTACCCTTTGTTAAACTTAACTACTATTACCCGCTGCTAAATAACGTCAGATGTATAGTATAAGCACCCTATACTATGCCATTATATCCGCCGGGTTGCCGTGGCGACTCAGGGGAATAATCTTGAGAGAAAGGAGAACGAGAGTGTCTGATAATAAGCTGGCATCTGCCGGGTGCAGTGATTATATCTGCCTCAATTATATCGATTTTCTCGCCGCATCCTGCAAAAAGCGTTGGAGCTTTATGGATGCGATCTATGGGGTTATCCCGATTTTCGGTGTGGTGACCCGAAACTCCCGCGACCTGCCTGAAATCCCTTCTGAAAGACTCAAAGCGCTGGCGTTACAAATCATTTCGACCCAGGTCAGCGATGAGATAAACATCGCCCGATTGATTACCCTCGCTGAACAACAACACATTGAGCAGTTTGATATTCTTCTGCCTTATCCGCTTTCGGATCGTCAGCTTGACCTCGTCCATCAGGAGTACGTCAAGCCGCTGACCCTGCAGCAGAAAGATGACCGCTTAACGGTCAACCTTCCGGCCTTTTCGCACTAGCGAACCAGCATCCACATCGCAGGTGCCGACGCCACCACCAGCAATGCCATCGCCCCTTTTTCCAGCACGTTAAGCTGCGCTGTGCCGCGTCCACCCCGGCGGGCAAACAGGAACAGCAGCACGCCTGGCGCATACAGCACTACCGAAAGCAGCAGATGCAGTGGGCCTGAGGCATACAGCAGCCAGAGGCCATACGCACTGGCGCCGCTGGCGATAGCCATGATGCCCGGTCGGTTTAGCTGACGCGCCACCTTAAACAGATACGCACCCACCAGGAAATACGGCACCAGGATCATTTCTGAGGCAATGGTCAGCAGCGTGTTGTAATCCGACCCCGTCAGCCAGATCAACACCAGGCACACCTGCACACTGATATTGGTTAGCCACAGCGACGCGGAAGGCGCGCCGCGATGGTTCTGTTTTGCCAGCGATCGCGGGAAGGCGCCATGCTCTGCGGCCATCAGCGGCACTTCGGCGGCCATAATCGTCCAGCTGAGATATGCACCGCACACCGACACAATTAAGCCCACGGCGATGATCACATCTCCCCAGGATCCGACCAGACGGGTCATTAATCCGGCCATCGATGGATTGCGCATGCCAGCCAGTTCCGCTCTTGGCACCAGGCCTAAAGAGAGCAGGGTGACCAGCAGATAAACAATCAGTGCCGCCATTACCGCCAGTAAGGTCGCGCGGCCCACATCCTTTTTATTACGCGCGCGGGCAGACACCACCACCGCGCCTTCCACGCCGATAAACACCCACAGGGTAATCAGCATGGTGTCTTTCACCTGCTGCCAGACCGGCGTGTGTAGCGCCAGGCCGGTAAAGTCAAAATGGAAACGGTCATAATTAAATGCCACGGCGGCAAGCACCACAAACAGCCCTAACGGCACCAGCTTACCCAGCGTGGCCACCAGATTGATGCTGGCGGCGGTTTGCACGCCACGGAGCACCAGCCAGTGCACCATCCACAGCAGCACGGAAGCGCCGAGCACCGCCTGCCAGGTGTTACCATCACCGAACACCACGTGTCCCGGCGAATCGGTAAAGAAGCTGAGCGCGGAAAAGACAATCACCAGATAGGAAACGTTGGCGATCACCGCACAAAGCCAGTAGCCCCAGGCGGAACAAAACCCGACCAGCTCACCAAAACCTGCACGGGCATAGGTAAAAATGCCGCCATCCAGTTCGGGCTTCAGGCGCGTCAGTAACAGCAACGCCAGTGACAGCAAAATAATGCCCGCGCCGGTGATGGCCCAGCCGATCAACAGCGCTGCCGGGCTGGCAACTGCCGCCATATTTTGCGGCAGGCTGAATACGCCCGCGCCAAGCATCGAGCTGAGAACCAACGCGGTCAGCGCGGTAAGACCTAATTTTTTGTCCAAAAAAGCATCCCGATAGCAGAATAAAACACCAGTTCAGTGATAATCCGTCGCGTTTAATGCGTGTAAACAGCATGGGCCGTGAAGGGATCAACTGAAGAAGGCGGGGATTCTACGGAGTGAGGGCAGGAGATGCAATGCGAACAGGCTGGTTTGTGACTGGTTATGCACAATCAGGGTAGGAAGTATGCAAAAGAGAGAAGACGGCCCGGGAGCCGTCTTCTGACGAGATTACTTGAACAGGTCAGCAGAGACCGTCAGGTTACCGCCGCTCTGGTTAGACCATTGACGCGTGATGTGATAGTACTTCGCGCCTTTCTTAATCGCCGCCTGACCAACAGCATCAGAAATTTCGGTTGGGGTACCGAAGTGGCCGGTAAAGGTCACGCTGTCGAACGGCTGCATCTGTGCCGCAGTGATGGCGCTCACTTCCTGCACGCTCTTGCCGTCCGGTGTTTTGACCGTGTAGCGCTGACCGGTAGAGGATTGCGTCTCGAAGAAACGTCCCACATCCGCGCTTGGCGTTTGCGAGGACGCAACGCCTGGGATTTGTACCTTCGCCGCTTCCGCACCACCCGCCGCCAGCGCCGCTTTACCGGCTTGAGAATCAGCAGGGATCAGGTCTGGAGACTGAACTTTACGCTCTGGCGCATTGGCTTTATAGACATAGGCGGTGATGTACTGGTTGCCGCCGCTGTTGGCATCAATCTGACGAACAATAAAGAAGGACGCAGCGCCTTTCTCTTTTGCCGCTTTAGTGATGGCATCATTGACGTCAGGCTGACTGCGGTAGAAACCACTGATCGAAACCGTATCGTAAGGTTCTAATTTATAGGCTTCAGCTTTATTCAGTTCACGAACGCCGTTGATCACGCGGTCGTTAGAAGGTGCCGCTGCAGGCGCATCATTGTGATACACGTCTGCCACAACACGCCAGTTCCCGCCATTGCCGTTGGTATCATTAATACTTTGAATGTAATAAGAAGCGGCGCCCAACTCATCGGCACGTTTTGACACGGCAGCGCTGGCGTCGTTAATCGCATTAAAACGGCCTGAAATCGCAATACGATCAAAGGGTTTCAGCGCGGCCGCTTTTTCTGGTGACAGTTCCTGTGCCGCAAAAGCGGATAATGATGTGAGTGACAACAGGGCTGACGCCAGAATGGTGTTCTTCAGCTTCATAAAAATAATCCTTCGCCTTACGCAAAAAATGAGTACGAAAACGTGCTGGACTCTTGATGTGTAACAGATTAGCAGCCGATTATTGCATGTAATAATGCCTGCTGTCTCAGCCATTTTGAGCGATTGGTTGTCTGCGCTGAGCACACCCACGGTGAGGATATTAAATAATTGTTAAATTGCGCGCTTAGCCGTCCGCTTACCACCTAAGCTGGTTATTGATATCACTTATATCGTTAATTCATTGTTAAATAATATGTTTTTCCCACGCTGGCAGGCCCGTCAGGATGTTTTTTGCTAGCAGATTATGCGTGTTTGTCGAGTAAATACAGTATCAAAGTGATGCCTTTGCCGCTTTCCTCTGAATTTTTATATGAAAAGTCGCGAAGTGTCGTGCCGTGGCTGGATCGCAGCACATATTTTCAGTAGGTTATAAACAGTTTGAAACAGATCCTGCACCGGTCGTTTGGGCCGTTGCAGCAGGACCAACCATCATTTCACCTCTGATGAAAGGGATTATTATGCTAATTGGAATAACCAAAGAGCGGTTGCCCAACGAAGCGCGAGTCGCTGCAACACCGAAAACGGTAGAGCAGCTTTTAGCACTCGGCTTCAGCGTGGCGATTGAGCACGATGCCGGGAAGCTGGCCAGTTTTGATGATGCTGCCTATGCGGCCGCCGGCGCCACGCTGGTCGACACCGCTACCGTCTGGCAGTCAGATATTATTCTGAAGGTCAATGCACCGGATGATGCCGAGATTGCCTTGACCCGCGAGGGCAGCACGCTGGTGAGTTTTATCTGGCCAGCCCAGAATCCTGAACTGTTGGAGAAACTGGCAGCGCGCAACGTGACCGTGATGTCGATGGACGCCGTGCCGCGCATTTCACGCGCTCAGTCGCTGGATGCATTGAGTTCGATGGCCAACATCGCCGGCTACCGCGCGATTGTTGAGGCCGCCCATGAGTTTGGCCGCTTCTTCACCGGTCAAATCACCGCCGCAGGCAAAGTACCGCCGGCAAAAGTGATGGTGATCGGTGCGGGTGTGGCGGGTCTGGCAGCGATTGGTGCCGCTGGCAGCCTTGGCGCGATTGTCCGTGCTTTTGATACCCGCCCGGAAGTGAAAGAGCAGGTGCAGAGCATGGGCGCCGAGTTCCTTGAGCTGGACTTTGAAGAGGAAGCGGGCAGTGGCGACGGCTACGCAAAAGTGATGTCAGAAGCCTTTATTAAGGCGGAGATGGCGTTATTTGCGGCACAAGCCGAAGAGGTCGACATTATTGTCACTACCGCGCTGATCCCAGGGCGCCCGGCACCGAAGCTGATCACCGCTGAAATGGTGGCTTCGATGAAGCCGGGCAGCGTGATTGTTGATTTAGCGGCGCAAACCGGCGGTAACTGCGAACTGACCGTCGCCGATCAAGTGACCACCACCGCAAACGGCGTGAAAATCATCGGTTATACCGATCTGCCAAGCCGTTTACCGACGCAGTCCTCACAGCTGTACGGCACTAACCTGGTTAACCTGCTGAAGCTGCTGTGCAAAGAGAAAAACGGCGAAATCAGCGTAGATTTCGAGGATGTGGTGATCCGCAGCGTCACGGTTATCCGTGAAGGTGAAGTGACCTGGCCGGCACCGCCGATTCAGGTGTCTGCTGCCCCGAAAGCGGCTCCAGCGGCGAAAGCTGTCGAGAAAGTTGAGAAGGCGCCGGTTTCTCCGTTGCGTAAATATGTGCTGTTCGTGCTGGCGATCGTGCTGTTTGGCTGGTTCGCCAATGTCGCACCTGCGGCGTTCCTGTCGCACTTTACCGTTTTTGCACTCTCTTGTGTGGTCGGCTATTACGTGGTCTGGAACGTCAGCCATGCCCTGCACACGCCGCTGATGTCGGTGACCAATGCCATTTCAGGCATCATCGTGGTCGGTGCCGTCCTGCAAATCGGTCATGGCGGTTGGGTCAGCTTCCTGTCCTTTGTTGCGGTGCTGATTGCCAGTATTAATATTTTCGGTGGTTTCACCGTCACTCAGCGCATGCTGAAAATGTTTCGTAAGAACTAAGGGGTAATCAATGTCTGAAGGATTAGTGACTGCAGCATACATTGTTGCCGCAATTCTTTTTATCTGCAGCCTGGCTGGGCTGGCGAAACATGAGACGGCTAAACAGGGCAACCTGTTCGGTATCAGCGGTATGGCGATTGCGCTGCTGGCGACCTTGCTTGGCCCGGACAGCGGCAACGTTGGCTGGGTCCTGTTAGCGATGGTCATCGGTGGCACCATCGGTATCCGTCTGGCGAAGAAGGTCGAAATGACTGAAATGCCAGAGCTGGTTGCCGTGCTGCACAGCTTTGTCGGTATGGCCGCAGTGTTAGTGGGCTTCAACAGCTACCTCGATCATGGCCCGGGCCTTGATTTGGTGCTGGAAAATATCCATCTGACCGAAGTGTTTATCGGCATCTTTATCGGTGCGGTGACCTTCACCGGTTCTCTGGTGGCCTTTGGCAAACTGCGCGGCAAAATTTCATCCCGTCCGTTGATGCTGCCGCATCGTCATAAGCTGAATCTGCTGGCGCTGGTGGTTTCACTCTGCCTGCTGATCGCCTTTGTCCGCACCGACAGCACCGGAGTACAGGTGTTTGCTCTGCTGATTATGACGGTGATTGCGCTGGCTTTCGGCTGGCATCTGGTGGCCTCAATCGGCGGCGCGGATATGCCGGTGGTGGTGTCAATGCTCAACTCCTATTCAGGTTGGGCAGCGGCGGCAGCGGGCTTTATGCTCAGCAACGATCTGCTGATCGTCACCGGTGCGCTGGTGGGCTCCAGCGGGGCAATCCTCTCGTACATTATGTGTAAGGCGATGAACCGCTCGTTTGTCAGCGTGATTGCCGGTGGGTTTGGCACCGACAGCAGCTCAACCGGTGAAACCGATGAAGTGGGTGAACACCGTGAGATTGATGCGCAAGGCACGGCAGACATGCTGAAAAACTCCACCTCGGTGATCATTACCCCAGGCTACGGCATGGCGGTCGCACAGGCGCAATATCCGGTGGCGGAAATTACTGAAAAGCTGCGCGCCCGGGGCATCAAGGTTCGTTTTGGTATCCATCCGGTCGCGGGTCGTCTGCCTGGGCACATGAACGTGCTGCTGGCTGAAGCGCGAGTTCCATACGATATCGTGCTGGAAATGGATGAAATCAACGACGATTTCAGCAGCACCGATACCGTGCTGGTGATTGGTGCCAACGACACGGTGAACCCGGCTGCACAGGAGGATCCACGCAGTCCAATCGCGGGTATGCCGGTGTTAGAGGTGTGGAAAGCGCAAAACGTGGTGGTATTTAAGCGTTCAATGAATACCGGCTATGCGGGGGTGCAGAACCCACTGTTCTTTAAGGAAAACACGCAGATGCTGTTCGGTGATGCGAAAGCCACCGTCGATGCCATTCTGAAAGCCCTGTAAAAATGCCCCGTCAGCGGGGGCTTCAGGTGTAAAAAAAGGCCGGGATTTCCCGGCCTTTTTGTTGTTCAGAGACTGATATTAATCGTCTTCATCATCATCAAGTTCAATCGGCGAGGTAAAACCGTCGGGCTTAATCGCCAGCAAATCGCAGCGCAGATGATCAATAACCTGTTCCGCGGTATTGCCGAGGAACGCCGCAGATATCCCGGTTCGGCCAATCGTGCCTAATACCACCACACCCGCATCCAGATGTTCCGCTAAATTCGGGATAACCTCTTCCGGCAGGCCTTTATCGACGTGGGTAAACTTCTCATCAATGCTGAATTTTTGCCGCAACGCTTTCATCGCCAGCAGATGCTGACCGCGGATCGCATCGTTATAAACGCTCGGGTCAAAGTCCGGCAGTTCAATGGCGATATTGATGGGGGTAATCGGGTAAGCACCCACCAGATGGACTTCGGTATGGTTGACTAAATCAGCCAGTTCCAGCGTCTCTTTCACCAGCTTGGTATTGAGTGGGTCATGATGCGGTTCTTCACTGGCAAGGTTAACGGCCACCACGGCGCGGCCACCTTCAGGCCACGGCTGATCCTTCACCATCCAAACCGGACACGGGCATTTACGCAGCAGATGCCAGTCGGTAGGGGTAAAGACCACGGCCTGCAGGCGATCGTGCTGGTGAGCCATCTTCAGCACCAGGTCATAACGTCCATTCAACACTTCCTGAATGATCGCCTCGTAAGGGCGGTTATGCCAGATCACCTTGATCTCAATGTGGACGCCCGCATCCAGATAAGACTGGGCCTGTTCGCGGATCCATTCGGTGCGCTGACTGACCACGCCTTTTCGCATGGTGGTGCGTTCATCAGGCGACAACAGGGTGGTCATTTCGTATGAGAAATCATAAATCGGCAGGAAAGCCGTGATCCGGCCACCGAGGCGCTGGTTCAGGTACACGGCACGGCGTAGCGCAGGCTGATCGTCCTGCTGCGGATCGACCGCCACGAGAATGTTTTGATACTTGGTCATAACGGGTTCTCCAGACACTGATCGTGATAGGTTAAAGATAGCCCAATAGCGGCCCGTGCAGAAGGAAAAAGTTATAGGCGGATCAATATTATAACAAATAATAAGCAGGCTATTCACACCTCGCCAGCCGGCTAACAACAGCAGAAAAAAGGCTTAGCAAAACCGCGTTGCCAACCCGGCGCCCGCAACCCCACGCCATCAGCGGTAGCTAGCGTGTGCAAAGCAAGACGCGGTCATTTTTCAGAAATCAGAAATAGGGGTGATTCAAAGCCGTTGGTGTTAAAAACATCCCGCCATCAAGCCGTTGAAATTAATCTTATAACTTCATCATTTCGCACTTTAGGAATCTCTAACCCTGAACTTTATAACCGAAGCGTGAACCAATGAATGACCGGCACAATAATCTGCGGCCAGGTTAGTAACGGCAGTCATTATAAGTCATGAATGAATAATCTGATAAAAAATTGATGTTTTGGGGTTGAATGTGGTGTTAGCGAAAAAAGAGTGTGAACGATGTGATAAGGACAGGAATTTATTCGACAGAGTCACCTCTACGGATAAAGCGCTGTGTGAAGAGTGTTTACATACTGAAGTGATTGAACTGAGAAACCGGCAATGCCAACAGAATGCTGGGGCTGACAACAATGTTAAATAAGAGTGGTTTACCCATGACGGATAATATTGATGTGAGCATCATTATTCCGGTGTTTAATGCAGCAGATAGCATTGGTGATTTGATAGACGAAATTTGCCGTGAAACACGGGTTAATTTTGAACTGATCGTCATTAATGACGGTTCCAGCGACAACACCCGCGACATTATCGCCGCCATCGCCGATCCACGGGTGGTATTGATAGACCAGGTGAACAAGGGCGTTTACGCGGCAAGAAATGCCGGTTTGGCCGTTCACCGCGGTAAATGGTTGATGTTCCTCGATGCGGATGATCGTGTCGGGGACGGGTTTATCTATAACCGCTTAATGCTGGCGGAAGAGAACCACGTTGATGTACTGGTGATGAATGCCTGGCGCGATGGCTTCGGGCATGAACATAAGGTGGCGATCCACCAGAAGCAATCCTGCAATAAAGTGATTAGCGGATTCAGCTGGATGCAAAGCTGCGTTGATAACGATGAGTGGCCCCATTACCTTTGGCTACAGCTGGTCAGGTCGGACTACGTCAAAAGGCATCGAATGACCTTCCATGAAGGCAAAAGCCACAAGGACATTCTGTGGACGGTAGAATTAGCCATCAATAATGGCAACTTTTATATTTCGGATGAGAAAGACTATACCTATCTGCACAATGCTCAGTCGATTACCAATCGCGGGGATTATTTTGATCTCAGAGCAACCAGCTATATCGATGTGATTAAAAAATTAATCAACTATTCCCGTAAGCCAGGATATGAGTCGGTCAGGCTCTGTTTATTGCGGCATGCCCTGGTTGAGACGCGACATTTTCTTGGACTGTACCGCAACCGGGTACGGGATAAGGATAAAATTAAGCGCAACTTTAAGGGGAATATTTCGCTTTCAAGACTGGGTAAGGGAATTAACAGTCCGAGTGATTTCTTCTTTTATATAAAGCTGGTGCTAAAGTTAAGATAAACAGCACTGAAAAGGCGGGAAGGGGGCAAAAACGCCGGGTTAGCAGGCCAACCCGGCGGAGTTTAATCAGGCGATGGCGCGGCTTTGTCCGGCCAGCTGCGACAGCACATCATGATCTTCAATGGTGATGTATTTGCCTTTTACCGCCAGCATTCCGCTTTTCTGGAAGCGACCCAGCAAACGGCTGATGGTTTCAACGGTTAAGCCGAGATAATTTCCAATGTCGCCACGGGTCATGGTCAGACGAAACTCGCGTGGAGAGAAGCCGCGTTCGGCAAAGCGACGAGACAGGCCGTAGATAAAGGCCGCCAGTCGCTCTTCGGCATTTTTCTTGGAGAGCAGCAGGATCATTTCCTGATCGCCTTTTATCTCACCGCTCATCAGGCGCATCATCTGCTGACGCAGGCTTGGCATTTTGCCTGACAGGTCATCCAGCGTTTCAAACGGAATTTCACACACCATGGCCGTTTCCAGCGCCTGGGAGAAACTCGGATGCTGGCCACCATTGATGGCATCGAAGCCCACCAGGTCACCCGCAAGGTGGAATCCGGTAATCTGTTCGTCACCCTGTTCGGTGATGGTATAGCTCTTAATGGTTCCGGAACGAATAGCGTACAGCGATTTCAGCTCGTCCCCAGCTTTGAACAGCGTCTGGCCTTTCTGAATCGGCTTTTTGCGTTCGATAATATTATCCAGCTGATCGAGCTCATGCTCGTTCAACGTGAAGGGAATACAGAGCTGGCTGATGCTGCAATCCTGACAGTGAATAGCACAACCGCCAGACTGGATACGTCTGTTGATAACACGCTTTTCCGGGATCATAGAGATACGCTCGATTGATTATTGACTGGGGTCAATTTTAACATTTTTTAGTCACAGAAGGGAACTGATCCGAGCAGTTTTAGCCATATAAAAAGAAGGGATGCTGTTTAAATTTGCATCCCGTTGAATATATTGATTTTAATCAAACCTAAGGCTTATCCACTGCGGTAATGCTGCCCGAATAGTGCTTTGTTTTACTCTTTTCGTTCACGCGAGCAGGTTGTTCTACTTTTATGATTAGCGTCAAGATCCCCGCAAACAGGTACAAACCGGTATAGGTCCAGACAACCCCGACGATATCAAAGAAGGGCAAAACCAGCGAGGCGATCGCCGGAGCTAAAAAGTTACTCAACCCGGCAGACAGGTTATAAATCGAAATGGCCGCACCTTTATGTTTCGGTTCCAGCACCGGGAATACCGCGGTCATCGGTACAAACGCGGCAACCGTAATCCCTAACATCACTGCCGGGATCATCGCCACCCAGTAATTGTGGCCAAAGGTGACCGGCAGATAGTAAAACGCCAGGCTGGACAGGGCGCAACCCAGGCAACCGAACCAGCGAACCTGACGGATCCAGCCGATATATTCTCCCAGCACGCCCCACATAATATTGGTGAAGATGGTGACAAAGAAGAACACCGCCCAAATCTGCAGCCACTCCGACATGCTAAAGCCCAACCGGCCGACAAACAGCATCGGCATGATCACCGCAAACCCGAACAGCGACAGGGTATTGATAATGCGGATCAGGCATGCGAGGAAGATATTGCGGTTGGTGAACAGAATCGTCACCGCTCGGGAGAGCTCGGTGAACTTCTCCCGGGTGGTCAGATTGGCCTTTTCACTTTCGCCACCCACTTTGCGCAGCAGCACCATCGCCAGGACGCCGCCGACCACCACCCAGGCAATTGCGAACCACAGCGTGCCGGTTTCGCCTATCCACGGAATGGTGAAGCTCGGCAGATAGCTGCCAATACAGCCAATACCCACCGAGTACATCGCCCAGAACCAGCCCATCGCCGATGAAAGCTGATGTTTAGGAACGTTTTGCACCACCAGCATCACAAACGAGTAGATAAACAGCGGATACGCCAGCCCACGGATGCCGTAGAACAGCAACATCAGCGGATAGTTACGCATGCCCAGTCCGAGGGTCATAAACAGGATATGCATCACCACCCAAAGGATGAAGCCAATGCGCATTGCGCGCTGTGGGGTGATAATTTCTGCCACCACGCCCGAGCTCCAGGCCGCCAGCGCCGCCGCCGCACCGTAAATCGTGAACACCAGAGCGGACTCTGCCGGGCTGAATCCGAGGTCGGTGATGTGTTTTGACAGGAAGGCCATTTCGAAGCCGTCGCCACTCATAAACACCGCAATGGCGATATAACCCCAAATCAAAGACAAGGGGAGGCCGAACCAGTTTTTTGCTGATTGCATGATGATTCCTCTAAGGCGTGCAGGGCCCGGACGGACATGGCGTCCGGGATGATTTAGAAACCGAGTGCGCGAGCCTCGCGCTGTTGTTGATAGAGCAAGCGGAAATAAGCCAGCCGCTTTTGCAGCCGCTGATGGCGGCCAGCCTCAGGCAGATAGCGGGTTAATTCGGCAGGCTTGCGGCAGACCACGGCTTCGTCACCGCCATCAGCCAGCCAGCCTAATCGCGCGGCGCCCAGCGCACCGCCAGCTTCACCGCCCTGATGGGTAACAATCGGGATATTCAGCGCGTCAGCCAGCAGTTGCGCCCACCACGGACTGCGGGCGCCGCCGCCGATCAGTGAACAGCTGTTGATGCGGGTGCCCGCCTCCTCCAGCACCTGCAGGCCGTCAGCCATGCCAAAGGTCACGCCTTCCAGCACGGCATAGGCCAGTGACGATCGCTGGGTGGCGTGCGTCAGCCCATGAAACGATCCTGTCGCCTGCGGGTCGTTGTGCGGCGTGCGTTCGCCCGATAAATAAGGCAGAAACACCGGCGCGTTGAGCTGTTCAGCAGCACTTAAGGTGGCCACTTCCGCTAACAGCGTGGTTTCTGACGCTCCCAGCAGATCGCACAGCCAGCGCAGCGCACTGGCAGCCGTCAGCATCACGCTCATCTGGTGCCAGCGCTCAGGTAACGCATGGCAAAATGCATGGACCGCAGACGCCGGATTAGGGCGGAAGCGATCGTTAACCGCGAACAGCACGCCGGATGTGCCCAGAGAAATAAACGCATCGCCCGCATTGACGGCGCCAATGCCCACCGCGCTGGCCGCATTGTCACCGCCGCCGCCGGCGATGATCACCTCATCACGCAATCCCCACTGGCGGGCCAGTTCCGGTTTGAGTTTTCCCGCAGGTTCAGATCCCTCAACCAGGCGCGGCATATGATCGCGAGTCAGGCCACAGGCAGCCAGCAGGCTGTCGGACCAGTCTCTCTTCGCCACATCCAGCCAGAGGGTGCCCGCCGCATCCGACATATCACTCAGTTTCTCACCGCTCATTTCCCAGCGCAGATAGTCTTTTGGCAGCAGGACGCTGGCCGTCTGGGCGAAAATTGCCGGTTCATGGCGCGCCACCCATAACAGCTTGGGCGCGGTAAAACCGGGCATCGCCAGATTGCCGGAAATCGCCGACAGATCGGCGGCTAATGCCATTAGCTCCTGGCATTCTGCGGCACTGCGGGTGTCGTTCCATAAAATGCACGGACGCAGCACCCGATTATCACCGTCAAGCAGCACGGCGCCATGCATCTGGCCGGAGAGTCCTATCGCACGGACGCTGGCCCAACGTTCGCCGACTTTTGAACGCAGGCTGCTGACCGCCTGTTGCAGCGCCTGCCACCATTCAGCCGGATCCTGTTCAGACCAGTGCGGATGAGGGCGCTGCACCGTGAGTTTCGCGCCTGAAGTGGCGATAATCTCACCATGCCGATCGATCACCAGCGCCTTGATTTCCGACGTTCCCGCATCAATTCCGAGATACATAACCGGCTCCTTATTCGCTTACCGGCTGCGGATGTCTGGCCCAGCTTTGCAGGCTGGCGACCGAACGCTCCAGTAACGCGGCAAACTCTGCGCGCTGTGACAACGGCCCAAACAGGGTGGCATCGGCGGCATAGCGCGCCAGCGCATCCTTATGGCTGAACATCTCATGGCGTGCCGCTGCATCAAGAGCACCGTCCTGATAGTCATAAGGCAGATCCTGTTGATGCCAGCGTTGCAGGAACAGGAAGAACAGCGCCGGGAGCAGCGAGGTCGCGCGCGGCGTTTCGCCCCGTTGGTAGGTTTCCATCAGGGTGGGGGTAATAAAACCAGGGATCTTCGAGAGACCATCGGCGGCCACGCGCTGGTTTGTGTCGCGAATATACGGATTCGCAAAGCGGGCCAGCACCACGTCGCGGTAGTTCTCAAGATCTAACGGGCTTGGCAACAACGACGGGATCACGTCCTGAGTGACATACTCCCAGGCCATCTCTTTAATTTCCTGGGTCTGAGTACTCTGGTGAATAAAGTCCTGCCCGACCAGCGTCCCGGCCCAGGCAATGCAGCTGTGGCTGGCGTTCAGGATGCGGATTTTGGCTTCTTCCCATGGCAGCACGGAGTCGACCATCTCCACATTGACCTTTTCCAGCGCCGGTCGTCCGGCGGCAAAGTCATCCTCAATTACCCACTGGATAAAGGCTTCCGCCATTACCGGCGCGTTATCGGCAAAACCGGTGGCGTCCAGCACGCGTGGCGCGATATCGGCAGTCGGACGCGGCGTAATACGGTCGACCATGGTATTGGGCGAGGTGGTATTTTCCGTAACCCAGGCCAGTAAAGCCGGCTCGTTGCGCAGTTTCAGAAAGGTGAGGAAACCCTGGCGGAAACGTTCGCCGTTATGCCGCAGGTTGTCGCAGTTAAGCAACGTCAGCGGATTGCCGTGCGCGGCCATGCGGGCCAGCAGCACGCGGGTCAGGGCACCATAAATCGTCCGTGCCTCTCCCCGCAGATCGGCTTTGATATCCGCATGCTCAGGGTCTAACTGGTGATCGTTATCCAGAAAATAACCGCTCTCGGTCACGGTAAAGGCAATCACTTTAGTACGCGGATCGGCGCCTTGCTTGATCAGCCCTTTAAGCTCCGCGTCCCACGGCACCAGGGTTTTTATTGAGGTAATTTTCTCATACTGACGTTCCCCTTCCGGGGTGACGGTTTCCAGCGTGTACTCGCCATTTTGCGCGGCCAGCGTGTTAAACAGCGGTACCGCATCATCGCGAATATTGCTGAGCGCGATCTCCCAGCGGCAGTCACCCTGTGCCATCAGGCGATGCAGATACCAGGCCTGATGGGCACGGTGAAAGGATCCTGCACCAATGTGCAGCCAAATCGACGGGGTCGCAGTGGTCATCATTCTCTCCTGATTTTGGGCTTTTGCTCTCAAAGGGGGCTTTTGCCTGATGCGTTATAGCCTGCGGATTCTGCGCTCGACTGTCTGCGGGATAGATCACAAAATTTGCTTTTGCCCGATGGTCGGGCAATTATTCAGAGTAAGCTGGAAAAAAATCGCGGAGCAACGGAATGAGTAAGCACAATAAGAAACTGGATCAGGCTGCCAGAGCCGCCTGGATGTATTACGTCGCTGGCGAAACCCAGCACGACATTGCCGACAAGCTCGGCGTATCACGCCAGGTGGCCCAGCGTCTGGTGGCGCTGGCGGTAGAGGAGGGCCTGGTGAGCGTCAGCATTACCCATCCGGTGGCTGACTGTATGACGCTGGCCGAACAGTTGAAAACCCGGTTCAATCTGCAGGTCTGTCAGGTGGTACCGTCGGCGGGAGTGGATGGCGAAGGCTTGCAGCAGATGATCGCGGTTGCCGGCGCGGAAGTGATGGCACAAACGCTGAAACTGGAAGACGCGCAGACCATTGCTGTCGGCTCGGGCCGCACCTTGCGGGCAACCATTGATGAACTGCCCGAGTTTGACCGGCCGCAGCACAGCTGCGTGTCGCTGATTGGCGCAATCGCCAGCGATGGTTCCTGTACCCGCTATGACGTTCCGCTGTGGATGGCGGAGAAAACCCAGGGCCGCTATTTTATTCTGCCTGCGCCGCTGTATGCCGACAGCGTAGAAGACCGCGATCTGTGGTGCAACCACCGCATCTATCGCACCGTCACCGATAAAGCGGCCAGTGCCGATATCATGTTCGTTGGCATCGGGCAGGTTGCCGCAGGCTGCCCGCTGAATGCCGACGGCTTTATCACCGACAGTCAGGTGAGCACGCTGGAATCGCTGAAGGTGGCGGCAGAAATGCTCGGGCACTTTATCGGCGAGGATGGCCAGCGGGTGCCAAGCGAGTTAGATCGGCGGCTGACCAGCGTGGAACTCACCGCGCAGACGCAACGTAAAGTGATCGCCTTTGCGGGCGGTGAGGACAAGCATAAAGCGATCGCCGCCGCATTACGGGGACGCTGGGTGACCGGGCTGATCACCGATGAGGCCAGCGCCCGTTACGCGCTTTCTCGGGGCGATTAAGGGGATAGCTTCCGGCGAGACTTTTGCTAAACTTGCTGGGTGGAGCCATTCTCCACCTCCGTTTTTTTGACCTCCGGGGGACCGCAAGATGAATCTTGACGAGCAGGATCTGTTTAAAGATGCGATGGCAATGGACGACGTTAAGCCGCTAAAGGATTGCGCCAATGTTCACTGGTTGAAATCCCCCTCAACCAAATCACCCCGCAGCACCCTGGAAGACTTGCAGCTGGATAATCCCCTGACCAGCGGTTTTCTCACCATTATCCCACGCGAAACGCCGTTAGAATTCAAGGCCGAAGGTATTCAGCAGGGCGTTCTGGATAAGCTGCGCCACGGAAAATATCCCGCCAACGCCACGCTGAATCTGCTGCGGCAGCCGGTGGAAACCTGCCGACAGACGCTTTACAGCTTTATGCTGCTGGCCGAGCAGGAGAACTACCGCAATCTGTTGATTGTGCACGGTAAAGGGCGGGAAGATGATTCACATGCCAACATCGTGCGCAGCTATCTGGACCGCTGGTTGCAGCAGTTCGATCTGGTACAGGCATACTGCTGCGCGTTGCCGCAACATGGCGGCAGCGGGGCCTGTTATGTGGGATTGAAGAAAACCGAGCAGGCCCGGCTGGAAAACCGCGAACGCCACGCCAAACGCAGTCGTTAAGTGTTGTGCTGGCTACCCTGAATGAGATTTACGCACGGTAGCCAGCAGCACTTCCGCGCTAAGGCTTAACGGCGCGCCGGTACAGGTAATGATGCCCACCGATTCACCAGGCCCGTGCGACGCAATCGGCAACGCGGCCAGCGACTGATGCAGCAAATCCTCTTTGATCGCGCCCGACGGCACAAACCAGACGTAATTGTAACGCAAGGCAAGCTGCCGGGCGAGGGACGTCGCCGACGTTTCCACCAGCGTGGACGGCAAGCGGCAGCCCTGTTCTTTGATCATCTCATCCGCCAGACGCCGGGGTGCCGTGCCTTCCGGCGAAATCACCACCGGCCAGGACAAGGCTTTGGACAGCGTGACGTTGTCACTCAATAGCGGATGATCGGGCCGCACCACCAGCCGTAAATTTTCCATAAACAGCAGTTCATAGGTCAGTCCGGTCATCATTTCCGGATCGGCCATACGACCAATGCCGACATCAAATTCTCCGGCTCGTAAACCGGCAATCAGCACATTATTGTGCAGGGTAGCCACCTGAACAATCGCCTGAGGTTGCAGCTGGTGGAAGCGATCCAGTATCGACGGCAGCATCCCCAGCGCCACGGTAGTCAACACGCCCACGCGCAGCACCGCCGGCTGATCAATCTCTGCCGGGCTGAAGGATTGCCCGGCGTGATTCAACGCATCAAGGATCCTCACCGCATGGGTCAGGAACTGCTCGCCCATAGTGGTTAACTGCGCGCCCAGCCGCCCGCGATCGAATAACCGTGCACCGGCCAGCTCCTCAAGTTCGTTAAGGGTCTTGGACAGCGCAGGCTGGCTCAGCGACAGCGTTTCGGCGGCACGACCGAGCGTCCCTTGCTGAGCAACGGCGACAAAAGTGTGCAGATGGCGCAAGCGAATGCGCTGATTAAACAGGTAATTTTTATCCATAACCCAGCGTAAGTAGCAGGCCAGCCAACTGGCAAGGCGCATAAGAGAGATTTGTTAACCTTATTGCAAAATTTAGTTAACATTTACGGCTTTTGCACAGTTTTCCATCACTTTTAACCGCGTTCATAGCGGCTAAGTATCAAAGCGCATTATCAAACCGGCCTTTATTCACCGCTGTCGTAACGGTTGTTCCTTAATAAGACAGGTCAACACGCAGACAATCCGTTATCATAGCCGACACTTTTTTTCAGGAAACGTCGCCAGCCCCTGACTGCTGCTGGCCCATGGAGCGCTAACGTGGAGAGTACCGCTGCGATTGATGTGCGTGCCTTAATTAATCAAGGCAGCATCAGCCGTTACCAGCAAAGGATTATTGCCCTGTGCTTCGCCGTGGTGGCAATGGACGGCATGGACATTGCCCTGATGGGGTTTATTGCACCGGCGCTGAAAAGTGACTGGGGCGTCAGCACTCATCAGCTTGGGGCGGTGATCAGTGCCGCACTGATTGGCCTGGCGCTGGGGGCGATGCTGGCAGGTCCGCTGGCCGACCGGTTTGGCCGTCGGGTGGTGATCATCAGCAGCGTGTTCTTCTTCGGCTTATGGACGCTGATGACCGCGCTGTCGCACAACGTCGATCAAATGATGCTGTTCCGCTTCCTCACCGGGCTGGGGATGGGCGCGGCAATGCCCAATGTCGGCACGCTGGTGGCGGAATACTCTCCTGAACGTAAACGCGCCTTCATTATCACCGTGGTGTTCTGCGGCTTCACCTTTGGTGCGGCGGGCGGCGGATTTGCGGCGTCGTGGTTGATCCCCACCTTCGGCTGGCATGCGGTGCTGGTGGTGGGTGGAATTTTACCGTTACTGATGGTGCCAATCTTGCTGAAGGGATTGCCGGAATCGGTGCGGTTTCTGATCGCCAGACAGGCGCCCGCTGAACGCATCCGCCAGATCGTCGCAAAAATGGCACCGGACCAGGCACTGAACGGGCGTCAGTTCGCCATGGCGGAAAAACCGCAGTGCCACGGCGCGGCGCGGCTGGTGTTGAGCCGTCCTTACCTGCTGGGCAGCACGCTGCTGTGGGGCGCCTATTTTATGGGGCTGTTCCTGGTGTATCTGATCGGCAGCTGGTTGCCTTCGCTGGTGAAAGACATGGGGATGACGGTCACGCAAGCGGCGCTGGTCACCGCGATGTATCAGGCAGGCGGCACGGTGGGTTCGCTGTTTGCGGGCTGGATGATGGACCGCTTCAATGCCAACCTGGCGCTGGCAGCGATCTATTTTACCGGTGCCATCGCCACGGTGGCGATTGGCTTTGCCCCAGCCCACACGCTGGTGCTCAGCCTGGTGGCCTTCTGCAGTGGTTTTTGCCTGAATGGCGCCAATACCGGAATGAACGCGCTGTCTGCCAGCTATTATCCCACTCACGCCCGTGCCACCGGCTCCAGCTGGATGCATGGCGTCGGGCGGGTTGGCGCGATCCTCAGCGCGTTTGCCGGCGCGCAAATGCTGTCGATGGGCTGGAACATCACCGAAGTGTTTAGCAGCCTGGCGATCCCGGCGGTGCTGACCTCATTACTGCTGCTGGCGAAATACCGTTACGGCTACCGTCGCTAACCCGCAATCCCGGGGCCGATCACAAATTACCAATAATTTTTTCCGGCTCCTGCGCTTTCCAGTAATCTGACTGCATCACTGCAATAAGGGTCAGAAAATGGAAAGTAGATGGGTGTCTGCCGATAGCCTTCGCGCCGGGTTTGCCAGTGCGATGTCGGCGATGTATCAGCAGGAGGTGCCGCAATATGGCACGCTGCTGAAACTGGTCTCACAGGTTAATGCCGAGGTGCTGGCGCAGAATCCGGCCCTGAAACAGCAGCTTGAGCGGGACAATGAGCTGTCGCGGTTAAGCGTTGAACGCCACGGCGCAATTCGGGTGGGCACCGCGGCTGAACTGGCTATGTTGCGGCAGGTGTTTGCCATTATGGGCATGTATCCGGTCGGCTATTATGACCTTTCTCAGGCCGGGGTGCCGGTTCACTCCACGGCGTTTCGTCCGCTGGACGATGACGCGCTGAATGCCAATCCTTTCCGTCTGTTTACCTCGTTACTTCGTTTAGAGCTGATCGACGATCCTTCCCTGCAGCAGCAGGCGGCAGAAATTCTGGCCGCGCGCGATATCTTTACGCCGCGCTGCCGTGAACTGGTCAGCCTGCATCAGCAGCAGGGTGGATTGACCGAGCAGCAGGCGGAAGAGTTTATTCCGCAAGTGCTGGAAACTTTCCGCTGGCATCAGCAAACCACCGTTGACCAGGGCACCTATCAGGCCTTACTCGACCAGCACCGTCTGATCGCCGATGTGGTCTGTTTCCCCGGCTGCCATATCAACCACCTGACGCCGCGCACGCTGGATATCGATCGCGTGCAGGCGCTGATGCCAGACGCGGGCATCACGCCGAAAGCGATCATCGAAGGGCCGCCGCGTCGCGAGGTGCCGATCCTGCTGCGGCAGACCAGTTTTAAAGCGCTGGATGAGGCGGTGCGTTTTCGCGACGCGCAGCAGGGCACGCACACCGCCAGGTTTGGCGAGATTGAACAGCGGGGCATTGCGCTCACTGCCAAAGGCCGCGAGCTGTACGATCGCCTGCTGCAGGAGAGTGAAACGGGCACTGACAACCGCGTTCACCAGCAGAAGCTGGGCGACATTTTCCAGGCCTTCCCGGATGATGCCAAAACCTTACGCGTGCAACAGCTGGCCTGGTTTACTTTCCGCCTGAGCGAAAAGGGCCGCGCGCTTCCTGAGCAGATTGCCGCGCAGCAAAATATCGAGACTTTACTGGATGCGGGGCTAATCAGCGCCACGCCAATGATCTATGAGGATTTCCTGCCGGTCAGTGCCGCCGGGATCTTCCAGTCGAATTTAGGCAGCGAAACCAAAGCACGGAGTCAGGGCCACAGCAGCAAAGCGGAGTTTGAAAAAGCGTTAGGCGCGGCGGTGCAGGATGAAATTGCACTCTATGCCCAGCGGCAAAAAGCCAGTCTGGCGAGATGTGGTGTGACGCAGATGAGCTAAAAAAACCGGGGCATGAGCGCATGCCCCGGTTTTTTTACTGTAAACGTGGATTTTTTATTAGCGCATATTTACCCGCGCCGAGGAACATAATCGCCAGCGCACCAAACAGGTAAAGCGCCTCGCCTTCCAGCGCCCAGGCCCCTACGTTGGTACGGTCCCAAATCGCGCCGGTTTTGACCAGCAGCGTGGCCACCACCAGATTCACCGCAATCACAAATGCGGCCGGACGGGTCATCAGACCGATAATAATCATAATCGGGGCAACAATTTCCCCAATATACGCGCCGTACGCTACGAAGCCGGGTATGCCATGCGGTTTCAACATATTGGCAATCCAACCGACGCCATGGATTACCTTAAATTCGCCATGAAACAGCAGCAAAATGCCAAAGGTCAGGCGCAACACCAGCTTGCCGAAATCAGGACGATCGGTCAGGCGGGAAAAACCATTATTCAGGGCCGAAAACATGGTCAAATCCTTTCAGATAAGGGGAGAGGAAAACATAATCAAAAATGAACAGCGATGAAACTCAAATCCTCTGAATCTCTCTTTCAATCGATTTGCTGTCCGCTCAGCATAATCTGCAAATGGCCGCAAAGATTGGACTTTCGTCTCACGGCTGCAAATAATGATTAGCAGGCTATTTCAGGATGAGATGATGAGACACGATCGTTTGTTAAGGACCAGTACCGCGGAAGGACGGCTTCGCGGAAGTCTCGAGGACGGTGTTTTTGTCTTCAGGGGCGTTCCCTATGCGTCACCACCTGTGGGTGCGTTACGCTGGCAGCCGCCTAAACCCGTCAAACCGTGGCAAGGTGAGCGCGATGCCACCGCCTGGGGAAATGCCAGCTGGCAGAACCGGGAATATTGTCTGGCGGTAGGCGGAGGCGATCCGGGTAACTTTAGCGAAGACTGTTTGTATCTCAACGTCTGGACTCCCGATCTGGAACCGGCTCGTCCACTGCCGGTGATGGTGTGGATCCATGGCGGCGGTTATGCCATGGGCGCGGGCGGTCTGGCACCTTATAACGGACTGCCGCTGGCTTCGCGCGGGGTGGTGATCGTCACCATCAACTACCGACTGGGCCATATGGGCTTTTTTGCCCATCCGGCGTTAGACAAAGAGTATCCGGCGGGTGAGGTGGTGAATAACTTTGCCTTGCTCGATCAGATTGCCGCGCTGCAATGGGTACAGCGCAATATCGCCAGCTTTGGTGGCGACAGCAGCAACGTCACCCTGTTTGGCGAATCTTCCGGGGCGCGAAGCGTTCTGTCCCTGTTTGCTTCGCCGTTGGCCGCCGGGCTTTTCCACAAAGGCATTGCCCAGAGCGCCTATACGCTGCCGGATGTTCCCCGCCAAAAAGCCCTCAACACCGGCGTCAGGCTCGCCAGCCATTTCGGGCTGGAACAGGCAACGGCCGAGCAGCTGAGGGAATTGCCTGCTGACGCCTTCTGGCAGCTGGACAGCTCGCTGGCTAACGGACCGGTGGCCATCGCCGGCGACTGTGTGTTACCGGAACCGATGCTCAGCGTCTTCACCGCCGCGAAACAGCTAAAACTGCCGCTGATGATCGGCAGTAACAGCGATGAAGCCAGCGTACTCAGCTACTTTGGCGTTGACCCGGCAAAAGTGATTGCCGGAGTACGCCAGACGCAGCGAATCGGGCTGCGGCTGAAAATGATCCGCATGATGTACGACGGCGTGTATGACGACAGTGAGCTGGGCCGACAGGTGGCCCGCGATATGACCTTCACCACCATGGGCTATATCGCCGCGCTGGCGCAGCACCGCAACGGCATGCCGGCGTGGCGGTACTATTTTGATTATGTCTCTGAAAACGCGCGCGATCTGTATGTGAACGGCACCTGGCACGGTAACGAAATCCCCTACACGCTGGATACGCTGGACGCCTTCGGTGACGAGATAAGCGATCGACCGTTTACCGACAACGATCGGGCATTCGCCAAAAAGGTCAGCGACTACTGGCTGAGTTTTGCCCGAGATGCCAGCGCCTTCTCGCATCAAATCGAGGGCGAGATCAACTGGCCGGCCTGGCGTCCGTGGGAAGACAAGGTGATGCGCTTTGGCGTCAAGGGGCAGGCGGTGCTGAAGTTGGAAAAGCGCTTTATGCGCCGACGGACCCAGTTGTTCCGTCTGTTGATGAAAGGGATGGTGCGGTTAAACGACTAGTTGCGTAACATAATTATTTCCCCGCTAAATCGAATGTTTTGGCGATTTTTGCCTTAAATGACTTTGGCAGCAAGGACTTAACTGATATGGAGGTCAGTCTAAGTTTTTGAATCGCCAGCGGATATCCCCTCAGTTTTTCTCACTCCGTGCCGATAATAGCGGATAAGCGCCCGATCTTTCAGGCGATGTAATCCGCATTAATACCGTTACGGAGTAGTTATGAACCTGTTAAAAAACTTTACCATCCGCAGCGTGATGCTCTGGATCCTCGGGCTGTTCTGCCTGATGTGGTCTGCCGTCGGCATGTACAGCGTCTATTCCCTCAATGCGCTGGGCCACGGAAATGAGGTCGATCGTGAACTGGTCAATCAGATGACCACCCTGAGCAAAGGCAACGATCAGTATTTCCGCTTTATCACCCGCCTGACGCGTGCCGTGGAGTCCCGCCAGTCTGGCAGCGCCTCTGCTGCGGCGGATATGGCGTCGGTGCAAAAGGCGCTCGATAACATGTCTGCGTTGCTGGCCGATTTTAAAGCCCAGTCACCGGGGCCGATGGATGCGGGCTATTCCGCAGCGGTGATCGGCAGCTGGCAAAAGCTGCTGGATAACGGCGTGCTGCCACAGATGCAGCTGGCACAGCAGGGCAATATGGATGCGTTTCGGCGCCAGGCGACCGGCGTCACGCCAGCCCTGAGCCGCGAGTTCGGAGCCACCGTCGACAAATTCAATCTGGCGGCGGGTCAGAAGCTGGATACCACCCGCGTTACCGTTGACCATCTGACCGATGTCACCAAAATTGTCATTGTGCTGTCGGTAATCGTCGGCCTGTTTATCTTGCTGTTTACTGACCGCTACCTGGTCAAAATGCTGGTGCGTCCGCTCGACGGCATGCGTGAGCATTTCCGCTTGATTGCCGATGGCGATCTGAGCCATCCGCTGGAAGATATCGGTCGTAACTGCGTCGGAAAACTGGTGCCTCTGCTGCGTGCCATGCAGGACAGCCTGCGTGAAGCGGTGAGCGCCATCCGCAGCGGTACGGACAATATCTATCGCGGCGCGGCTGAAATCTCTTCCGGCAACAACGATCTCTCTTCTCGCACTGAAGAGCAGGCTGCGGCGCTGGAACAAACGGCGGCGAGTATGGAACAGCTGACGGCCACGGTGAAATTTAACGCCGACAACGCCCGTCAGGCGAGCGACCTGGCGCAGAATGCCTCGGTCACCGCCAGCAAAGGCGGCAAGCTGGTGAATGATGTGGTCACCACCATGCAGGGCATCGCGGGCAGTTCGAAGAAGATTGCCGAGATCACCAGCGTGATCAACAGCATCGCCTTCCAGACCAATATTCTTGCGCTGAACGCGGCAGTTGAAGCCGCGCGGGCCGGTGAGCAGGGCCGTGGCTTTGCGGTGGTCGCCAGCGAAGTGCGTAACCTGGCGCAGCGCAGCGCCGGTGCAGCGAAAGAGATTGAAATGCTGATTGCTGACTCAGTTTCCCGCGTGGAAAAAGGATCGCTGTTGGTCGGTGAAGCCGGCAGCACCATGGACGCGATCCTCAGCGGCGTGGTGGAAGTGACCGAAATCATGAAGCAGATCGCTTCGGCTTCTGAAGAACAGAGTAAAGGGATTTCGCAGGTCGGTACGGCGATCACCGAAATGGACAGCGTCACCCAGCAGAACGCCTCGCTGGTAGAGCAGGTGTCGGCAGCGGCCAGTCAGCTGGAACGCCAGACGGAAGAGCTGACCCTGTCGGTCTCGAAATTCCGCCTGTCGCCCGTGTCTGCCGCAGCAGCGCCCGCACCGGCTGCCTATGTTAAGCCCGCCGGCGGTATGACGCGCGCGCTGACGGCTAAACCGGCGGCGGCTTCGGCAGATGAGTGGGTATCGTTCTAAGGGTTGTGCCCGCGGAATTCACCGCTGGCATAACCACGCCACCAATGCAGCCAGCTGCGGTGGCGCTTCTTCCGGCGGGCGCTGGATCAGACTGTAGACTGCGCCCGTTTTCACCGTCTCACTGAACGGGGCGATCAGCCTCTTCATCGCCAGATCCGCTGCGATCAGGGTCACATCGGCCACCGTCACGCCAAATCCCTGAATCGCCGCGCTGATCGCCAAATCCATGGTATCGAAATGCTGGTTGCGCTTCAGCAACACCGCTGACGGCTGCTGGCTTAACCACAGCTGCCAGTCACGCCCGTCGGCGGTGGGATGCAAAAAGGTGAAGCCTGAGAGATCGCTGACTGCCATCGGTTTTTCAGGCTGCAGGCTGGCGGCGATAACCGGCGTCAGCTCCTCATCAAACAACCGGCAACTGCCGACTGGCTGGCTGCCGTAGAGGATCGCCACGTCATGATTATCCAGCTGGGTGCTGTGGTCGACGGTGCTGGTTAGCGAGACGTGGAGATCGGGTTGCGCCTGCTCCAGCGCCACCAGTTTAGGCACCAGCCAGCGCATGGCACAGGTCGGTGCCTTCAGCCGGATCACGCCATGGGTTTTGCTGGCCTGTTCGGCCGCCTGCATCATCTGTTCGAAGGGGGTTTTCATTGCGGGAAGCAGGCTGGCGCCCTGAGCGGTGAGGGTCAGGCCACGGGCGTGGCGATCAAACAGCGCAAACCCCAGCCAGTTCTCAAGCGAAGCGATTTTGCGGCTAACGGCGCCCTGGGTGATGCACAGTTCCCCGGCAGCGCGGGTCAGATTCAGGTGCCTGGCAGTGACAATGAAGGCATGAATTGCATTGAGCGGGAGCGTGCGCCGTGACATTGTTTGCCTCTGAGCTATGTTTAAAAGTCATAGCTATTATGACAACAATTCGCTTGTCGGCTCAAGTGTGCTCACGTTGAATAGAGACATTGCGCATTCCACCTCCAACGGAGACAGCATGACCATCAAATCCTCTGTACAGCAGCGTTCAAAATTACCGGATGTTGGCACCACCATTTTCGCCGTGATCGGCCAACTTTCTGCCCAGTATAACGCCATTAACCTGTCCCAGGGCGCACCCAACTTCCCGTGCGACGAGGCCTTGATCAACGGCGTCACCAAAGCCATGGAGCAGGGGCATAACCAGTATGCGCCGATGACCGGGCTGGGAGCGCTGAAAGAGGTGTTAGCCAGCAAGGTGCAGACGCTGTATGGCCAGCAGTATGACGCGGCCAGCGAAGTGCTGATCACCGGCAGCGCCAGCCAGGGGATTTATGCGGCAATCGGTGGTCTGGTGCACAGCGGCGACGAAGTGATCTTCTTTGAGCCGGCGTTTGACAGCTATGCGCCGGTGGTTCGCTTGCAGGGCGGTGTGCCGGTCGGCCTGAAGCTGCAGGTGCCGGATTTCGCCATCGACTGGGATGAAGTGCGCGCCTCAATTACGCCGCGCACGCGGATGATTATCATCAACACCCCGCACAACCCGAGTGCTCAGGTGCTGTCGCGGGCCGATCTTGATCAGCTGGCGGCCATCACCCGCAACACCAATATCGTGGTGCTGTCCGATGAAGTCTATGAACATATCCTGTTTGATGGTCGCCAACATCAGGGCATGGCAACGCATCCGGAGCTGGCTCAACGCAGCGTGATCGTCTCATCGTTTGGCAAAACCTTCCACGTCACCGGCTGGCGTGTTGGCTATTGCCTGGCCCCGGCGGAGCTGATGGAAGAGATGGTCAAGGTTCACCAGTTTATGATGTATTCCGCCGACACCCCGATGCAGGTTGCGTTTGCGGATTACCTGCGCGAACCGGCTAACTATCTCGGACTGGGGGAGTTTTATCAGCGTAAGCGCGACATGCTGGCGGAACTGATGAAAGCGTCGCCATTTACGCTGCTGCCGTCGGCCGGTTCGTTCTTTATGTTGGCCAGCTATGCAGATTTCAGTGACGAATCTGACAGCGAAATGGTAAAACGTTTGATTGTTGATCACGGTGTAGCAACTATCCCACTTTCGGCGTTCTACACGGATGGTACTGACAATAAATTGATCCGTCTCTCTTTCGCAAAAGACGAAGCCACACTGAAGGCGGGCGCTCAGGCGCTGTGCCAGGTGAAGCCTCGCTAATAAATCTCCTGAGGGGAAGTTGATGAAGAAACTGAATGCACTGTTTGTGGCTGTAGGCCTGCTCTCTTCCATGTCTGCACTGGCGCAGGAAACGCTGCGTTACGGTCTGGAATCGCAGTATCCGCCATTCGAAAGCCGCAACGCCTCCGGTGAGCTGGAAGGGTTCGATATCGAGCTGGGCAAAGCGATTTGCCAGGCGGGCAATTTTAAATGTAGCTGGGTAGAAAGCAGCTTTGATGCTCTGATCCCGGCACTGGCGGCGAAGAAATTCGACGCCATTAACTCGGCGATGAACATCACCGAAGCGCGCATGAAAAGCATTGGCTTCACCAAACCGATTTACCGTATTCCAAGCCAGCTGATTGGCAAAAGCGGCTCAGGCCTGCAACCGACCGTTGACTCTCTAAAAGGGAAAAACATCGGCGTGTTGCAGGGCTCAGTGCAGGAAACCTTCGCCAAGAAGCATTGGGAACCGCAGGGCGTGACTGTCACCTCTTATCAGGATCAGAACCAGGTTTACAACGACATGGTTGCTGGCCGTCTTGATGGCACGCTGGTGATGTCCGCAGCGGGTCAGTCTGGCTTCCTGGAAAAGCCGCAGGGTAAAGGCTTTGCCTTTGCGGGTGGCGCGGTAGAAGACACGCAGATCCTCGGCGTGGGTATCGGTTTTGGCCTGCGTAAAGACGATGCCAAACGCAAGCAGGAACTGGATGCGGCTATCACCAAAGTTCAGGCTGATGGCACCGTGACCAAGCTGGCGGCGAAATTCTTCCCAGGCATTGATGTTGCGGTTAAAGAATAACGTGCGGGCGTGAAGTCACGCTAAGAGGCAGAGTGAAAAGGGGCGAAGAAATTCGCCCCTTTTTTGTTTTTATTTCGCCGCCAGCAGGCAGAGCTGCTCTGCCACCAGGTAGGACTTCACAAACGAGGGCACCGGCAGGAACTCAAACTTCGAATGGAAGTTATGCGCACCGGTAAAGAAGTTTGGCGTCAGCAGCCCTTTGGCGGAAAGCGCCGCGCCGTCTGTGCCGCCGCGCATAGGCGTCACTTTCGGGGTGATATCCAGTGCTTCCAGGGCGGCAAAGATCAAATCAATGGCGCGACGATCTTCGCCGATCGCATTGCTGATATTGCTGTAGGTATCGGTAATGGTAAATTCCACGCTACCGGTCGGGTACTGCTGGCGGATTTTCTCGGCCACATCGGCAACTTTCTGTTTGCGCTGCTCAAATGAGGCCAGGTCAAAGTCACGAATTGAGGCCTTCAGCCGCGCTTCGTTGGCGTTGGCGGTCATATCATTAAACCAGACATAGCCTTCGCGGCCTTCGGTATGTTCAGGGGTTTCGAAACGGTCGAACTCACCGACAAAATCCATTGCCATCAGCAGCGGATTGACCAGCACGCCCTTGCCGGACATTGGGTGCGCGGTCACGCCGGTCAGCCGGATTTCAGCCGCCGCCGCGTTAAAGTTTTCATACACCACTTCACCCAGCTCACAGCAGTCGATGGTGTAGGCAAAATCGACATCGAAGCGCGATTTCAGATCGAGGGCTTTCGCCCCACGCAGGCCGATTTCTTCATCAGGCACAAACGCCACCACGATATCGCCGTGCGGCGTGTCGTGAGTCAGATTTTCCATCAGCGTCATCACCACGGTGACCGCCGCTTTATTATCCGCACCCAGCACGCTGGTGCCGTCACTGAAGATTACGTCCTGGCCATGATAGGCATTGATTTCCGGGTGTTCCGCAGTGCGTAACCAGATATCTTCCTGCTGATTCAGGCACAGGTCTTTCCCTTCAAAGCGCAACGTCTGCGGATGGATATGCGGAGACAGACCAACGTCGACGGTATCAATATGGGTGATAAAGCCGATGCGGGGTGCAGCAGGGCGGTTACCCGGTTTAACGGCGGTGACGGTAGCGAATTCATCAATCACCACATCCTGTAATCCCAGTTCACGCAGTTCTTCGGCCAGCATTTTAGCCATATTGTGTTGTTCAGGCGTGCTGGGCAGAACCTTAGCCGAGGCATCACTCTGGCTGGTGACGGCAAGGTAACGGTAAAAACGGGTGCTGAGCTGGCTGGCCAGTTGCTGATTCATCCTGTCTTCCTGTGTCTGTGTGGGGGTAAAGCGGATTTGTTATAACTATCAGAGAGTCAGGCCCAGGTCAAAGCCCGGAGCGGAGAAATGACGGGGTGGACTGGTCAGTAAATAGCCAGTTGAAAGGCTTCTTCCGGCGAAGCGCTGAGAAGCCACTATACTGAATGTTCATGATAAACAAACAGGAGGACAGTCATGACCATTCATAAGAAAGGGCAGGCGCACTGGGAAGGCGATATTAAGCAGGGTAAAGGCACGATCAGCACCGAAAGCGGCGCGCTGAAAGAGCAGCCATATGGCTTTAATACCCGTTTTGAAGGCAAACCAGGCACCAACCCGGAAGAACTGATTGGCGCGGCCCATTCGGCTTGTTTCTCAATGGCGCTGTCGCTGATGTTAGGCAATGCGGGCTTCACCCCGGAAAGCATCGATACCGTGGCCGATGTGTCACTGGATAAGTCGGGTGATGGTTTTAAAATCACCAAAATTGCCCTGCAAAGCCAGGTCAAACTGCCGGGCATTGATAGCAGCAAATTCGATGAAATTATCAACCAGGCGAAAGCCGGTTGTCCGGTCTCTCAGGTGTTAAACGCTGAGATTACCCTCGAGTACAAGCTGAACTGATCCTTCAGTCTTCTTGACGCTCTGTGTTCCCTGCCATCCGGTGGGGAACAGTCATTTTACCCCCCGTCCTACCCTCACTTCTCTGTGACATCTCGTCAGACGCCACTCGCTTTTCAGGTGGATATTTCACCGATCCCGCACGTAAATAATTTTCAATCATTTGAAATATAACCCAATCTTATGGTCAAAAATGCGTCTTTTTACTGGCTCCCTCTGGCGATAGCGATTAGATTGTTAACTGTTCAGGACAGACAATAAAAGCACTTTAAAGTGAGGATGGAGATGAGAAAATCAGTATTAAGGACGGCCGTTGCCGCGTTGGCATTGGTTGTGGCTTCTGGGGCCGCGGCGAAAACGCTGGTGTTCTGTTCGGAAGGATCGCCGGAAAACTTTAACCCGCAGTTATACACCTCAGGGACCAGCGTTGATGCCAGCGCCGTGCCGGTATATAACCGGCTGGTGGATTTTAAAGTGGGCACCACAGAACTGATCCCGAGTCTGGCAGAGAGCTGGGATATCAGCCCCGATGGTAAAACCTACACCTTCCATCTGCGGAAAGGCGTAAAGTTCCAGAGCAATAAAGCCTTCAAACCGACCCGCGACTTCAACGCCGATGACGTGATTTTCTCGTTTATGCGGCAGAAAGATCCAAAAAACCCGTACCACAATGTCTCTAACGGCACCTACGCCAACTTTGAAAGCCTGGAGTTTGGCTCGCTGATCCAGAATATTGAAAAAGTTGACGACAACACCGTGCGCTTTACGCTGGCCCATGCAGAAGCGCCGTTCCTCGCCGATCTCGGCTGGTACTTTGCCTCGATTCTCTCGGCTGAATACGCTGACGCGATGTTAAAAGCGGGCACGCCAGAGAAGGTCGATCAGGTGCCGATCGGGACCGGACCTTTTGAGCTGGTGCAGTATCAGAAAGATTCGCGCATCCTGTTCAAGTCCTTCCCGGAATACTGGCAGGGTAAAGCCAAGCTGGATCGGCTGGTATTCGCCATCACGCCGGATGCGTCGGTGCGTTTAGCCAAGCTGGAGAAGAACGAGTGTCAGGTGATGCCGTTCCCGAATCCCGCCGATTTGCCGCGCATGAAAGAGAATAAGGATTTGGTGCTGATGCAGAAGCCCGGCCTGAACACCGGTTTCCTCGCATTCAACACGCAAAAGCCGCCGATGGATAACGTTAAGGTCCGTCAGGCGCTGACCATGGCCATCAATAAGCCGGCGATCATTCAGGCGGTCTTCCAGGGAACCGGCACCGCAGCGAAGAATCTGTTGCCGCCGGGCGTGTGGAGTGCCGATCAGGATCTGAAGGATTACGACTACGATCCTGAGAAAGCCAAAACCCTGTTAAAAGAAGCCGGCATCAAGCCGGGCACCACTATCGAGCTGTGGGCAATGCCGGTTCAGCGTCCGTATAACCCGAACGCGCGCCGCATGGCGGAGATGATCCAGGCCGACTGGGCGAAAGTGGGCGTCAATGCCAAAATCGTCAGCTTTGAATGGGGTGAATACCTGAAGCGGGTGAAGGATGGTGATCATCAGGCCGCGCTGATGGGCTGGACCACCGCAACCGGCGATCCGGATAACTTCTTCGGTCCGTTGTTCAGCTGTACCTCGGCCAACGGGGGCTCGAACTCCTCGAAATGGTGTTACAAGCCGTTCGACACGCTGATTACCGAAGCCCGTAGCGAGCAGGATCATAATAAACGCATCCAGCTTTACCGCCAGGCGCAGCAAATCATGCACGATCAGGCCCCTGCGGTGATGATTGCCCATTCGACCATCTTTGAACCGGTACGCAAAGAGGTGACCGGCTATGAGATCGATCCGTTTGGCAAACATATCTTCTATCAGGTTGATATGAAGTAATGCCGGTGGCCCTCGTTGACGGGGGCCGTCGTTTATCCCCTTTGCTGTTGACGCCAGTGAGCGATCAGCGTGGCAGTTTTTTCCCGGTCGATCGGCCGGGAAGGGGTATAAATCACCAGGCCCAGATCGGCGCGGCCATCAACGGCAAACGAAGAGTATTCGAAATTGCACTCGCCCACTAACGGTAGGCGCGTATGTTTGATGCCCTCGCCGTACTGCTGAACATCATAATTTTGCCAGATGGTGTTGAATTCGCTGCTGCTCTGGCAAAGCTCATCAATCAACGGTTGCACGGAATCCATGGCACCGGCGCGCATCACTTCCGATCGGAAAGCCGCGACGGCAAACGTGGCATCCTGCAGCCAGTTCACCATATGCTCTTTCACGCGAGGATCGCCAAACAGGATCCGCAGAATATTCCGCTGTTCGGGCGCCATTTTGCTGTAGTCCTTCAGCACCGCACGCGCGGCTTCGTTCCAGGCAATGATGTCCCAGGTCGGGGTTTTCACCATCGCCGGACTGTATTCCAGCGAGTCCAGCACCCGCTGAAGTTGCGGAGAGATGGGCTCCCAGGCCTGATAATGCACCTGCGGCGCACGCTGCTGCGCCAGGAAAAACAGGTGTTCGCGTTCCACCGGCGTCAGTCCCAGCGCTTCAGCAATACGGTTGAGCACTTCAGCCGAAGGCGAGCCGCCGCGGCCTTGTTCCAGCCAGGTATACCAGGTGGCGCTGACGTTGGCGCGGTTGGCCACTTCCTCCCGCCGCAATCCCGGCGTGCGGCGGCGGATAGGAGAAATACCGAAATCTGCCGGATTCAGCTTCGCACGCCGATCTTTCAGGTAACTGCCCAGTAATTTGCTGTCCACGTTATGGCTTCCTCAAGAATGACTTACAGGGGTAAGTTGTTTGGTTGCTCTGTTTATTGCTGTAGCAAGTCGTCTGGATGCTTCGGTGACCTCGTCAGGGCGCAAAGTCGTTGTTAACCTTTCCCTCAGTGCTGGCTTAGTTTGCCGCTGTTACAGAGCAAGTCGTCTGGATGGTCTGGTGGACTGTTCAGGGAGAGAAGTTTGAACGCAACGTCGCCGTGCACCCATCCCTGGGGGCTCAGCGGCGACATCCCTGTCGCCGATGCTTTGCTTATCAACCTTCTCTCCCTTCCCCAAGGCTTCATTGTTGCCTGTTTCAATGGGGTCACACAAATCAAAACCTACTTCCCAGTGCCTGGATCCTTTATGTCAACGCCATTCCATCACACCTGCTTTGACCTGTGTATCCACCAGGCCACCCAGCGACACTAATGTTATGGGGTGGCGGCATAGAGCCCGGTAGCCGAGTGTCTGCGGCAGGGATGCCGCAGCCAAGCCCCCAGGGATGGGTTCACGGCGTCTCGGATACCGGGCTCTATGCTGACGCCAAACCCCCGAGCCGGTGTTGACCTAAATCCTTCGACCTTAATGCCTTTAAACTTAAAACCGCATACCCACTCAGAACCCATACTCGCTACGGAAAAATTCATTCTGCTGCTGCAACTGCTCACTGACAAAGGTGAGAAACAGATTCAGCGCTGCGGATCGCTGGCGGCCGTTGACCGTTTGGACCTGAAGCGTGCGCTGGGTGAGCTGATCGATGCCGATAGACCGTAATGCCAGACCGTGCTCTTTGGCCTGATACAGCACGGTAAACTGGCTGCAAATGGTGATTGCCTGCGGGTTTTGCTGCAGGAAAAAATAGAGCGTACTGAAATTATTGCAGGTGATCGCCGGCTCGATAAAAGTACCGCTCATCTGGCAGGAGAGCTCAAACAGCTGGCGGACGGTGGTGCCCTGATCGGGTAACGCCACGGGGAAGGCCTGCAAATCCTTTAGGGTAAACGCCTTTTTCGCCAGCGGATGGGACTGTTGCATCACGATCAATACCGGCGCAGGGAAAGAGGCCACGACATCGACGCCTCTTTCCGGCTGCAGGCTGAACTGAAAAGCAACATCACACTCTCCCCGGCGCAGGATCTCCGCCACTTCCAGCGCGCTGCCCACGGTCAGATTAAAACTGACCGACGGATTCAGATGACGAAACTGCGAACAGAGCGCGGGCAGCAGGCTGAACGCCATGCCGTCAGTGCAGGCAATACGCAGCGCGGTTCTTCTCACCGCTTTCAGCCCTTTGATTTCCGCCATCGCATGTTCCATATCCATCAGGCTCCGGCGCACATGATTTTCAAAAATCTTCCCGGCATCGTTCAGCACCATACCGCGCGCATGTCTGTCGAACAGCGGGGCGCCGATTTCCGCTTCAAGCTTCTGGATCTGGCGACTGATGGCCGAAACCGCGACAAACAATTGTTGGCTGGCGGCACTCAATGAGCCGCAGTTGGCGACGGCCAGAAAATAGCGAATTTCAGAACTGTGCATTGCTTTGCCTTCTGCTGGTGCATGCTGCTTAACTGTGCAATCTTGCCTTGCTTTAAAAGCAACGCGTGTTTGATATTTTGATGATTGTGGCAAACCCCGATTTTAGCTTAGATGGATGCAGAACATAACAACAAACAAGCAAACACAACGGGCGGACCTATGACGGGTGAACAGGCAGTGGCGCAGGCCACAGCGTATTTTGATAGCGGCGAATTTAAACAGGTACTGGCACGACGCGTTGCCTTGCGTACTGAAAGTCAGCGCAACGATCGTGATGAAGAACTGCAGCGCTACCTTGATGAAGAGATTGCCCCGGCGATGCAGGCGCTTGGGTTTACGCTGACCCAGCTTGAAAATCCCAGCGCACACGCACGCCCTTTTTTAGTGGCCAGCAGAATCGAAGATGCAGCCTTACCTACGCTGCTGTGTTACGGACATGGCGATGTGGTATTTGGCGATGATGAAAACTGGCGCGAGGGGCTGGATCCCTGGCAACTGACCGAAGAGGGCGACCGCTGGTACGGCCGTGGGAGTGCCGATAATAAAGGACAGCACACGGTAAACATCGCGGCGCTTGAGCAAATCTTCCGCGCGCGCGGCGGCAAGCTGGGCTTTAACTGCACGTTCCTGTTTGAAATGGGTGAAGAGATCAGCTCACCTGGCCTGGCGCAAATCTGTGCCGAAAACCCAGAATTGCTGAAGGCCGATATCTTTATTGCTTCTGATGGTCCACGGCTGAATGCGCAGCGCCCAACGCTGTTCCTCGGATCGCGTGGCGCGGTAAACGTCCGACTCAGTATCCATGCGCGCGACCGCGATTATCATTCGGGTAACTGGGGCGGTTTACTGACCAATCCCGGAACTCAACTGGCTAACGCGCTGGCCTGCGTGGTCAATCAACATGGTCAGCTTCAGGTTGCAGCGCTCAAACCGCCGGCGATCTCCGCTGCCGTGCGGGAAATCCTCAGTGATATTGATGTTCTGGACAGCACCGATGGCCCGCAGATTGAGGTTAACTGGGGCGAAGCCGGTTTGACGCCAACCGAACGCTTATACGGCTGGAATACCTTCGAAGTGCTCTCACTCCTGACCGGTAATCCAGAAAGGCCAATGAATGCCATTCCCGGCAAAGCTACGGCGGTGTGCCAGCTGCGTTTTGTGGTCGGCACCGACTGGGAAAATATCGCTCAGCATCTGCGTCAGCATCTCGACAGTCATGGCTTCAGCCAGGTTGAGGTAGAAGTACTGCGAGGATCGCCTGCAACCCGGCTTGACCCACGCGATCCGCTGGTGGACTGGGCGCTTCAGGCGATGTCCTCAATTAGCGGGAAAAAACCGGCGCTGTTACCCAACCTCGGCGGCTCGCTGCCAAATGATGTCTTCGCTAAAATCCTCGGCTTGCCGACGTTATGGGTGCCGCATTCCTATCCCTCCTGCGGTCAGCATGCCGTTGATGAACATATGCTGAAATCCATTGCCCGCGAAGGGCTGCAAATGATGACCCAGCTGTTGTGGGAGCTGGGCGAGAAGGGCGCGGATCTGCTGGCCAGCCATCAACAGTATCAGCAGCAGGAGAAGACGGTATGAGCAGCGTCGTTCACCCGCAGTCTGACACGTTAAGCACCACGCCGAACCTGTATAAAACCCTGTTTGCCACCTGCGTGGGCAATGCTCTCGAATGGTTTGATATCGCGGTATACGGCTTTTTCGCCAGCTATATCGCCCATGCGTTTTTCCCCACTCAGGATCCCGCCGTTTCCCTTTTGCTGACCTTTGGCAGCTTTGGCGTGTCCTTCCTGATCCGGCCATTGGGGGCGATCGTACTGGGCGCTTATGCTGACCGCGTCGGGCGCAAAAAGGCACTGATGATGTCGATCACCCTGATGATGGTCGGCGGGCTGATCATTGTGCTGATGCCGGCTTACGGCACCATCGGCCTGATCGCGCCAATCATGATCCTGCTGGCGCGACTGATTCAGGGGTTCTCTGCAGGTGGCGAGTTTGGCAGTTCCACCGCCTTCCTCGTTGAACACTTTCCTCATCGCCGCGCATTTATCGCCAGCTGGCAGTTCGCAACCCAGGGCGCGAGCACCCTGTTAGCGTCGGCGTTCGGACTGGGATTAACCCAGTGGCTAAGCGAAGCGCAAATCCAGGACTGGGGATGGCGCATTCCTTTTGCTTTCGGACTGTTAATTGGCCCGGTCGGCCTCTATATTCGTCGGCATGTGCATGAACCCGCCAGCTTTGTCGCGCAGGAGAAAGCTCATTCTCCGCTGAAATTGCTGGCCGGGCAGCAGAAGAATCTGATGCTATTGGCCATCGGACTGATGGTGATCTCGACCGGCATTAACTACATGCTGAATTATGTCCCCACCTATGCCACCAAAAGCCTGCACCTCTCTGGGACGGCGGCGTTCAGCGCCACCCTGTTAGCCGGGGTTATTCTGACGGTGGTCACGCCATTGATGGGGCTTTGGGCGGAGAAAATAGGGCGCACACCGCTGATGTGGGGATCGCTTATCTTGCTGATCCTGACGATTTACCCGGCCTTCCTGCTGGTGGTGAACCGTCCTACGGCGGGAATGCTGCTGATGCTGGTGGGATGGATGGCGTTGCTGAAATCGGTTTATTTCTCGACGGTGCCGTCAATGATGGCCGATCTGTTCCCAATGACCACCAGGGCCAGCGGGATGGCGATCAGCTACAACATCGCCGTGACGGTGTTTGGTGGCTTTGCGCCCTTAATCTGTACCCTGTTGATTACCGCTACCGGAACAAGTTTAGCGCCAAGCTATTATCTAATGGCACTGGCATTGCTCAGCGGATGGGCGTTGTATAAAACCCAGTCGCTAAAACGCGTAACGGCATAACGAAAAAATGCACCTCTATTGTCCGCAGGCAACGGACAATTGGAGGTGCACTTTCAAGGAACGTTTACCCCGCTTTTACCTGCAGGATCACTGAGGCACGCCGTTCAATCATCCAGTAAACCAGGTAACCGAAGCCGACTGAGCCAACCAATAACAGCGCCATTGCAAGGTACAGAATAGTCTGGCTGCTGCCCGCAGGAATAATCAACTGAATGATTTCCACCAGTGCCCCCATCAAAAGGCGATGGCAGACATAGATTGAATAGGAAGCCAGACCGACGGCCGTTAATACGCGACCCGCAGAAGACGTTTTACTGATGCGGAAACTGAAAAACGTCAGAATAAAGAAACTCAGGGTCAGCACCACCAGTTGCAGGAAACCCTGGGAAAGCGTTGTCCCAACGATAACCAGGAAGGCCACCATCAGCAGCGAATATCCGCTGTGAAACCAGGGTATCGTTAATCTCGGCTGTATGGCAAAACAAAAAACACCGCTGAGAAAATAAAGCATTACTGGATTGGTATAGAACTGGAACCAGGGGTTATCGCTCGGAACCAGTAAACTGGCGGCGGCCAACACAATCACGCTGAGGAAAATCAAGGTCAGGCCAGAACGGCGTGCCAGCAATAAGCCAGTAGAAAAAATCAGATAAAACAACATCTCGTAGCAGAATATCCAGCCTGAGGAGAGCACCGGCGTCAACGAACCGAGCTCTTTAATGTAGACCGAAGGAATAAAAAGCAGTGACAGGATATTATCCACAGGTTCTACGGTTGTAGATGGAAACCACGAGGGTTGTATCACCCAAAATACAATAGTGACCAGCGTGAATAAATAATAAACCGGCAATATTTTTACCAGTCTTCCTTTAATAAACGGAATAACCTTTCCTTCGCCAAAGTCATTCCAGTGCAGGCTTGAAATAAGATAGCCACTGCTCATAAAAAAAAGGAAAACGCCTAACTGACCGATTGAAGAACCATAACCTGCCAAACCTGAAAATTTCACGTCACTTAATTTACCGGCAAAACTTTCTGCATTGCAGAGTACGATCAATAAACAGGCTGCGGCGTGCAGCCAGGTAATAGAGAGTAAATTATTTTTCATGTAAATGACCCCGGTGCTGTGTAGGAAACCCCTCACCGCAGAACGGTGAGGGGCAGGGAGCATATCCATTTTTAGAATTGAAGATTGATGGATTTTATCATTGGGCCTTTATTGGCCTCTTTGTAATGAGATTGCTGTGTGTGTCTTTCTTTCAACACATAAGCTCAAACGCGCTCTGTGTGAGGTGATACATTAACCTGATTTAATCATTTATTTCCATATGTAAAATACAACTTTAATTAGTTTAGGAATTTCCTGTACCTGTTGCTTTAATTAATTTTGGATAAAGTGTGCAAGTAATAAATGGCGCTAATAATTGTTTTTTGTTTAACCGTCAGCAAGGTGCTGAATTCAGGCAACACAGTGCTAATACTGGGAATTTAACGGCGACAAATGATTAGCAACTTCTGCCAAAATGCCGGGGAACACAACCGGTCATCATGAATAGTTAAGGACCCTTAACTATGGGACTATTCCTGGAGCCCGGTATAAGGGGGCTGAATGAATGCGGCATGGACTGATATGACCGGAAGCAGCCGGTAAAACCCCGCCGGCTGCTTCATTACTGGAAACACAATGTGAATTAATGATACTGCAGATAGGCCACGTGAGTTTGTAAGTACTCCTCCAGACCGTGGCGGCCGTCGGCGCCGCCGATACCTGATTTTCGCCAGCCGGCATGGAACCCCTGCATCGCCTCAAAATTCTCGCGGTTCACATAGGTCTCGCCAAACTTCAGCTGTTTGAGTGCCTGCATTGTGGTGTTCAAATCACGGGTGAAAATAGAGGAGGTCAGGCCATACTCGCTGTCATTGGCCATTTCAATCGCCTCTTCAAGGGTGTTGAAGGGAATAACCGGTAGCACCGGGCCGAAAGTTTCTTCCTGAATAATCGCCATTTTTTGAGACACGTTGGTCAGAAGCGTCGGCTCGAAGAAATAGCCGCGCTGGCCACTGCGTTTCCCGCCGGTGACAATTGTCGCGCCTTGTTCAACCGCCAGCGCGACCTTTTGTTCAACGCGCGTCAGGGCATCGGCGGAGATCAATGGGCCCATATCGATGTCGCTGCGTTCTGCCGGATTGCCGCTGGTCACCTGGCCGAAAGCGGTCGCCAGACGCCCGACAACCTCGTCATAAACCTCCCTTTGCACATAGAGCCGCTCGGCACAGTTACAAACCTGCCCGGTATTGATCATTCTGGAGCTGACGATGGCTTTTACCGCCAAATCGAGGTCTGCATCATTCATCACTATTGCAGGCGCTTTTCCGCCCAACTCAAGAGAAACTTTAGTGATATTCGGCGCCGCTGCCTGCAAAGTGGCAATACCAGCGTTGACGCTACCCGTCAGGCTGACCATTCCGACCTTGGGATTGGCGGCCAGCGCCTGGCCGACCTCCGGACCATAACCGGTTACCAGGTTAAAGACGCCCGCAGGCAGACCCACCTGGTCGACAATGTCGGCAAACAGCATGGCGTTATTCGGCGTCAGTTCGCTGGGCTTAATCACGATGGTGTTACCGGTGATTAAGGCCGGGGCCGCTTTACGCGCGATCAGGAAGAAGGGGAAGTTCCACGGCAAAATGCCGGTGGTAACGCCAATCGCTTTTTTAAATACCATGATGGTTTCATTCACCCGATCGCTTTGTACGATCTCGCCTTCATAACGGCGGGCCCACTCAGCCATATAGTCGAGGTAATCTGCTGTAAACAGCACTTCCGTTTGCGCCAGTTGCTGGGTTTTACCGCCCTCGGCAACAATGGTGGCGGTGATTTCTGCTTCACGGCTGCGGATACCGGCAGAAATTTTGCGCAGCCAGTTGCCCCGTTCCACGGCAGGAAGGGCTTCCCAGGCGGGCTGTGCCGCTTCTGCGGCATCTATCGCCCGGTCTGCATCTTCACGGTTGCCTTCCGGCACCTGAGAGAGCAATGCTTCCGTCGCGGGGTTAATCACATCAATCCAGCGTCCGCTGCGGTTTTCTACAAACTGGCCATTGATATAAAGGCGATGTTGGCGTGCGGTCATGGCAGATTCTCCGTAAACACTATTTTATGGTGAGGTTAATGAAATGTTGCGTTATAAAATACTGCCGCAGGAAAAGCGCGATGACCTTTCCCTGACTGCCATTCAGTCATGAGGATTGGCAGAATCTAAAAGAACCGCAGGGCCTGAAGGTGAAAAAGCAATTTACGCTTAAAAATGAGGGGATTATCAGGTGGGAAGGGGATTTTCATGGAATGGCATCAGAAACAGGATTTGTGATCGCGGTCAGCAGGAGGCGCTGAATTTTGCCAGGTTTCTGCCACAGCGGGCAGTCAGCCTAAGGTGCCCGCGGTTCGATCCTTCGTAGACTGCGGATACCGGGCACCTCACCCTCCTACGAAGGAAATAATAATGAATCAAGCAATCCTTTCAGGCATCCTGTGGCATCTGGTGGGCGCGGCCAGCGCCGCCTGCTTCTATGCTCCGTTCAAAAAAGTCCGTCACTGGTCATGGGAAACCATGTGGTCAGTTGGCGGTATCGCATCGTGGATCGTTTTACCCTGGGCGGTCAGTGCCGTATTGCTGCCAAACTTCTGGGGGTACTACAGCAGCTTTTCTCTCTCTCAGCTGTTGCCTGTCTTTCTCTTTGGCGCCATGTGGGGCGTAGGGAATATTAACTACGGTTTGACCATGCGCTATCTGGGCATGTCGATGGGGATTGGTATCGCCATCGGTATCACTCTGGTGGTCGGCACGCTGATGACGCCGTTACTGCAGGGCCGCTTCGTCGAACTGTTCAGCTCAGCAGGGGGCAGGCTAACGCTGCTGGGCGTCCTGGTTGCGCTGATTGGTGTGGCCATCGTTTCACGCGCGGGCTTATTAAAAGAGCGGGCGATGGGCATCACCGCCGAAGAGTTCAACCTGAAAAAGGGGCTGGTGCTGGCGGTGATCTGCGGCATCTTCTCCGCCGGCATGTCCTTCGCGATGAACGCCGCTAAGCCGATGCATGATGCGGCGGCGGCCCTGGGTATCGACCCGCTGTATACCGCATTGCCGAGCTATGTAGTGATTATGGGCGGCGGTGCGCTGGTCAATCTCGGCTTCTGCTTTATTCGTCTGGCAACAAAATCCGATCTTTCGGTCAGAAAAGATTTCTCGGTGGCCAAATCCATGCTGATCAGCAACGTGCTGCTCTCCGTGCTGGGCGGCACCATGTGGTATCTGCAGTTCTTCTTCTATGCCTGGGGCCATGCCCGCATTCCTGCGGAATATGACTTTATCAGCTGGATGCTGCATATGAGCTTCTACGTTCTGTGTGGTGGTCTGGTCGGGCTGGTATTAAAGGAGTGGAAAAATGTAGGGCGTCGTCCGGTCAGCGTACTTTGCGGTGGCTGCGCGGTGATTATCCTCGCAGCGAATATCGTCGGAATGGGCATGATGTCCTGAGGCAAGCCTGAGTGGGCAGGATGCCCGAGGTTGTTACCGTCACCACAGGGACGTGGTGCCGGCCGTTCCTTCCTTCCTTTATCCTTCGTGTCGGGCAAAATGCGTTTTACGCTGATTGCCATGTTCAAACTGTTGCCTGAAGGCGCTCGGCGTTAAGCCCGTTTCGCGGGTAAACACTACCGAAAAATAGTTACTGTCATCAAAGCCGCATCGGGCGGCCACTTCACCGATCAGGCAGTCGCTGCTGCGCAGTAACACCTTCGCCCGGCACAGCTGCAGCTGGCGAATATAATGGCCAGGCGTCATCCCGGTTTGCTGGCGGAACAAGTGCTTCAATGCACGTTCTGACAGCTGATGCTGTTGGCAAAATGCGCTGAGGTCAAAGTTAGTGGCAATCTGTCCCTGAATGGCGGACATCAACAGGTCTAACTGCTCACCTTCCGGTAATTGCCAGGCGCTGTCCGCGGCATATCGGTGACGTTGTAACGTCAACACCAGCTGCAGGAATAAGGTTTCGGTTAGCTGCCTGGAGAGCTGGTCGCTTTTCCGGCTCTCCTGCATCAGCTGCTGAATGACTCCACGGGCCAGCGCCATTCCTCGGGTCGTCAGCCGCCAGGCGGAACCATCATTTTCCGGCAGGAAGTTTTTCCAATCCAGTCCCAGCGTGAAGCGTTCCGGACAGTAGATAATGTTGTCCAGCACCAGGTCGTTAACCGATTGGAAGCTGTGACAGTCATCGGGGCGCAGGTAGAACAAATCCCCGCAGGTGATTAGCCAGGGTTTGTCATTCATCACATGCAGGCCGTTGCCCCGCCAGACGATCACTAACTCACTGAATTCATGGATATGCGGCGGGAAGCTGGGCTGTGGCGCGCGGTCAGCAACCGCCACAGGCATCAGCTCAGAAGGGAAATAGTCGGCTTTCGCCAGGCGAAGGGTTGGCGTCAAGGTTCACCTCACAGATCATTTTGTCTGATGGTACGCGGAGAGGTGCCAAACTCGCGCTTAAACAATGTAGAAAAGTGATTGCTGTCACCAAATCCACACTGATAAGCAATATCGGTAATGCGCATTTCACTGTGCCGTAGCAAATGACGCGCCTGCAACAGACGTAGTTGATTCAGATAACGTTGCGGTGTGCTGCCAGTTTGTTGTTTTAACTGGCGATGCAGGGTTCGTAGCGACAGTGAGAAGCGGGTTGCCAGCGCTTCCCAGTCAATTTCTTCACTGAAATGCTCGGCCAGCCAGTTAAGCAATCCGCGCATCCGGCCATCCTGATCGTCTCCTGGCAATTCGCTGCACCCACGGCGCAACAGCACCAGCAGCTGCATAAAGCGCATCTCCTGTTCCGCCTGATTTTCCCAGTCGGCGCGATCGGGCGACTTGCCCAAATCATCAATCAGCGCTTTCGCCTGTGCCAGCACCTTGTTGCCAATGCGCCAGTGGGACGGGTAGTTGCCTTCGCATTCCTGCGGCAGAAGATGCTGAAAGCCGGTGACAAAGCGGAAGGCTTCCGGCCCGCGGTAGAGCACATTGGTGAGGATCAGCTTGTCGGTATTTTCGTACAGATGGCGATCGTGATTGCGCACAAAGCAGACGCAGCCACCGCATAAAGGACGCGGCTCGCCATTAAAGATATGGATGCCCGCACCTTGCTCGACAATCACAATCTCATGGAAATCATCGTGATGGTGCTCGGGAAACGCACCCTGAGGGGCACGCGGTTCTATGGCTATCGGCAGTCCGCCGCTCGGGAAAAAATCCACGCTGTGTAATACGGTCATGATCTTTCCTCTTTAGCAGTCATCGGGCAAGTCTACTGCCCGACGCGGGGCGCTGACCTTGAATTTTCGACAGCAATTAGCCGCAAACGAGCTGTATTTCTAAGAATGGTGCAAGGGAATAACAGATTTGCGCGGCGTGTCACATCGACACCCTAAGCAGTTGAAAAACAAAACTGTGAGCTGATTCACGTTCACCTTTGCCAGATTGCCAGCGGCCGACAGCGGCTGGCAGTTACGGGAAGGTGTCAGATCGTCAGGCTTTTAGACTGTGGCTATCGAACAGAAAGGAAGCCAATGCTATGACCTTGCGAAATTGTGTTGCCATCGACCTGGGTGCCTCCAGCGGCCGCGTGATGCTGGCCCGTTTTGATGCCCAAACGGGTGAGCTTCAGCTGGAAGAAGTGGCCCGTTGTGTTAACCGTCTGGTCACCGTGGATGAGCAGCAGTGCTGGGATGTGGATGCGCTGGAAACCTTTATCACCCGCGCACTGAACACGTTGGTCGAACAGGGTATCGTGCCGGACAGCATCGGGATCGATACCTGGGGCGTGGACTACGTTCTGCTGGACCAGGATGGCGAAAGGGTCGGTTTGCCGGTGGCCTACCGCGATGGCCGTACGCAGGGCGTGATGCAGCAAGCCTGTCAGGCGTTATCCCGTGAGGCGATCTATCAACATACCGGCATCCAGTTCCTGCCTTTTAACACCCTGTATCAGCTACGCGCGCTGACCGCCTCCAAGCCTGAATGGCTGGATCGGGTTAAGCATGCGCTGATGATCCCGGACTACCTTCATTATCGTTTAACTGGCCAGCTGAACTGGGAATACACCAACGCCACCACCACCCAGCTGTTGAACATTGATAGCGGAGAGTGGGACGAGACGTTATTGGCGTGGACCGGTGCAAAGGCCAGCTGGTTTGGCACGCCTTCGCAGCCGGGGACGCCACTGGGTAACTGGACCAGCGCCGATGGCCAGCAGGTGCCGGTGATTGCGGTCGCCACCCACGATACCGCCAGCGCCGTGCTGGCAGCACCCGTCGCCGGAACCAATGCCGCGTGGATGAGCTCCGGCACCTGGTCGCTGATGGGCTTTGAAAGCCTCGAACCCTTTACCGGTGACGCCGCGCTGGCACTGAATATCACCAACGAAGGCGGCGCGGAAGGCCGCTATCGGGTGCTGAAAAATATTATGGGCCTGTGGTTGCTTCAGCGTGTTTGCAGCGAACTGGCTATCGAGGATTTATGTGCGTTGATCGATGAAGCAGAACGCCAGCCAGCCTGCCGGTCGCTGATCAACCCCAACGACGATCGCTTTATCAACCCAACGAATATGGTGCGGGAAATTCAGGATGCCTGCGTTGAACAGGGTATGCCTGCGCCAACGGACGCACCGGCACTTGCCCGCTGTATTTTCGACAGCCTGGCGCTGTTTTATCGCCAGGTCCTTCATGAACTTGAGGCGTTGCGGGGCCATGCTTTTAGCTGGCTGCATATTGTCGGCGGAGGCTGTCAGAACCCGTTACTCAACCAACTTTGCGCGGATGCCTGCGGTATCCCGGTGATCGCCGGGCCAGTTGAAGCCTCCACGCTCGGCAACATCGGCAGCCAGCTGATTGCCAGTGGTGATATTCAGGACGTCACGCATCTGCGCCAGCTGATCAAACAAAACTTCTCTCTTAAAACGTTTACCCCTCACGCCAGTGACGTCTATCGCCGCAGTTGGCCGCGTTTCCAGTCACTGACACACAAGGCAAAGGAGCTATGTATATGACCCGAGCAATCGAACAGGCGTTTGAGCTGGCGAAACAGCGTTTCGCTGAAATTGGCATTGACGTCAACGCTGCGATGGCCCAGCTGGACGAGCTACCCGTTTCCATGCACTGCTGGCAGGGCGACGATGTAAAAGGCTTTGAAAATCCGCAGGGCGCGCTAACGGGCGGTATTCAGGCCACCGGGAATTATCCGGGCAAAGCCACCACGGCTAACGAACTGCGTGCCGACCTCGATCAGGCGATGGCGTTGATCCCAGGACCGAAGCGTCTGAATCTGCACGCTATTTATCTCGATGCCGAAAGCCCGGTCGATCGTATCGACATCAAGCCCGCGCATTTCAGCCAGTGGGTTGAATGGGCGAAGAAAAATAAGCTCGGTCTGGACTTTAACCCTACCTGTTTCTCGCATCCGCTCAGTGAGGATGGTTTTACTCTGGCGCACCCTAATCCTGAAATCCGCCAGTTCTGGATTGAACACTGCAAGGCCAGCCGGAAAATTTCCGCCTCCTTTGGCGAACAGCTGGGAACGCCGTCAATTATGAATATCTGGGTCCCGGACGGCATGAAGGATCAAACCATCGATCGTTTTGGCCCGCGCGAACGACTGATGAACTCGCTGGATGAGATTATCAGCGAGAAGCTCGACCCTGCACATCATTACGATGCGGTGGAAAGCAAGCTGTTCGGCATCGGTGCGGAAAGCTACACCGTGGGCTCCAATGAATTCTGCCTTGGCTATGCCAGCAGCCGCCAGACGGCGCTGACCCTGGATGCCGGTCACTTCCATCCAACCGAGCAGGTCTCTGACAAAATCTCCACCGCCATGCTGTACGTTCCGCGTCTGTTGCTGCATGTGAGCCGCCCGGTACGTTGGGATAGCGACCATGTGGTGGCGCTAGATGATGAAACTCAGGCCATAGCCAATGAAATCGTCCGCCAGAAGCTATTCGACAAAGTGCATATCGGCCTGGACTTCTTTGATGCCTCCATCAACCGTATTGCGGCCTGGGTCATCGGTACCCGCAACGCGAAAAAGGCGCTGCTGCGTGCGCTGCTTGAGCCGGTAGACACCCTGAAAACGCTCGAGCTGGAAGGGGACTACACCACGCGTATGGCGCTGTATGAAGAGCAAAAATCTCTGCCGTGGCAGGCCGTGTGGGAAGCCTACTGCCTGCGTCACGATGTGCCGGCCGGTGCCGGTTGGTTAGGCGATGTTCGCCACTATGAACAACACGTTCTCAGCAAACGTTAAGGATCTAACATGCAAAATATTCTCAATGCCTGGTTTGTGCGGGACATGGTCAAAGCCACCAGCGATATGTGGCTGAAAGGATGGGATGAGCGCAACGGCGGTAACGTCAGCCTGCGTTTACTGGACGAAGAAGTCAGGCCTTTTGCGCAGGACTTCGATCGCGAGCCACGTACCGTTGAGCTGACGCAACCGGCTCCGGGACTGGCAAACTGCTGGTTCCTGGTGACCGGATCGGGCAAGTTCTTCCGCAATGTGCAGCTGGATCCTGCCGACAGCCTGGTGCTGCTTCGGGTCAGCGAAGATGGCCGCGCGTACAGCATTTATTGGGGGCTGACCAACGGCGGCCTTCCGACGTCTGAACTGGCATCACATTTCCAGTCGCACAGCGTGCGCATCAAGGCCACCAACGGTGCCGACCGCGTGATCATGCACTGTCACGCCACCCACTTTATGTCGCTAAGTTATGTGGTTGAGCTGGATTCTGCCCGTTTCACCCGCCTGTTATGGGAAGGCAGTACCGAGTGTCTGGTGGTCTTCCCCGATGGCGTGGGCATCGTGCCGTGGATGGTGCCTGGCACTGACGGCATCGGCGAAAAAACCGCTGAACAGATGGCCTCCCACAGCCTGGTGATGTGGCCATTCCACGGCATCTTTGGCGCAGGACCGACGCTTGACGAGACCTTTGGTCTGATTGATACCGCGGAGAAATCGTCAGAAGTGGTGGTGAAAGTGCTGTCGATGGGCGGTATGAAGCAGAGTATCACCACCGCAGAGCTGATTGCGCTGGGCGAACGCTTTAACGTTAAGCCGTGGCAGGCTGCACTGGAGGCGCGTCATCCTCATGTTGCGTAAAGCGTTCGTGATGCAGGTTCATCCGGATAAGCATCAGGAGTATCAGCAGCGGCACAACCCGATCTGGCCTGAACTGGCGAAAACCCTCAAGGAGCATGGCGCGCATCATTACAGCATCTTTCTTGATGCGCAGCGCAACCTGCTGTTTGGCGTGGTGGAGATAGAATCAGAAGCGCGCTGGAATGCGGTGGCAGAAACCGACGTATGCCAGCGCTGGTGGCAATCGATGTGTGAACTGATGCCGTCTAACGCGGATAACAGCCCGGTAAGTACTGAGCTCAAGTCGGTGTTTTATCTGGACTGAGAAAACAAAAAACCACCTGAAAAGGTGGTTTTTTTTAAGCTTAAATCCGCTTAGCCATTAATGCGTAACTGCGGATAACGCCGCATGCTCCACGCACACCAGGCCAGCGCTAGCAGGCCAATCGTACCGCCAGCGTAACCAATATTCTGCATATCCAGATGCAGGCTAACCTGATTACCCAGCAACGCGCCGCCGCCAATCCCGATATTATAAATCCCCGAGAGTAACGACATGGCGACGTCAGTTGCATCCGGTGCCAGCGCCAGCACGCGAACCTGCACCGCCAGCCCGATAATCATTATTCCCATGCCCCAGAAAATACACAGCGTGGAAATCGCCAACGTATGGGTGGCCGAAACATACAGCGTCAGCATGCAAAGGGTAATTAGCGCTATGGCACCCAGTAAAAATGCCGCCGGAAATTTATTGCCGAGGGTACTGAACAGAATGCTACCGACAATTCCGGCTGCACCAAATATCAACAGCAGGAAGGTAGTAAAGTTGGCACCCATCGCCGCCACACTTTGAATAAACGGCTCGATATAGCTGTAGGCGGTATAATGCGCGGTCACGACGATGGCAATCAGTAAATAAAGCGAAACCAGAGCAGGGCGCTTAAATAACATCGGCACGCTTTTCAGTGAGCCAGTGTGCTCACTTGGCAGCTTCGGCAATAATTTCGCCAGGCACAGCATGGTCACCAGCGCGACGAATCCAATCACCCCGAATGTAATACGCCAGCCGAGGTACTGTCCAATCATGCGACCAATCGGCAGGCCCAATACCATCGCCAGCGCGGTGCCGGTTGCCAGCATACTTAATGCCTGAGTCTTTTTGCCCGCCGGCGCAACGCGGATCGCCAGAGACGCGGTAATCGACCAGAAAATGGCATGAGACAGGGCAATGCCGATACGCGACAGTACCAGGATATTGAAACTCCAGGCAAAGGTCGAGAGCACGTGGCTGGCGATAAACAGCGTGAAAATGGCAATCAGCAGGAAGCGACGCTCAACATTTCTTGTCAGCAACATCATCGGCAGTGACAGCAGGGCAACGACCCAAGCATAAATGGTCAGCATCAACCCGACCTGTGCCGTGTTCATATTGTAGCTGGCCGCAATGTCAGACAGCAGACCGACCGGTGCAAACTCGGTGGTATTAAAGATAAATGCGGCAATGGCTAACATGAAGACACGTAGCCACGCTGTTTTGCGTGAAACAGGATTAGTAGATTGCATTGGAGTTAACGACTTGTTGATAGAAAGTTAATTCCACATCGGGCGGAATCTAAGAAATTAAGCGCGTATTGTGTTTTATTTATCCGCCAGATGACACCGAAAAAGTGCCCTTTTTTGTAAAACAGTATAATTGTCGGACTCTTCGCCAATAAAAAGGCCGCAACGGCCTTCATGTGTCTTAATAATGCCTTAGCCGAGGTAAAAAAACGGCTGGCTGTCGGCGGGAAACACCCTGTCCGACCGATTCAGCCAGCTGCCGGGGACCTGCTTAGCGTCTTACCGCCCTTAACCAGGCTGGACCAGTAAACTCCGGCGTGTCGCTACCGCTCGGATCACCAATACCAGCATCACAATCCATTCAGCGGCCAGCGTCAGCAATACCGCCTGCTGATAACTGCCATGCTGTTGTAATACCTGACTGTAAACGGTGCCTAACAGCATCGGTCCCAGGCCAAACGCGGCCTGCTGCACGGTAGACAGCATCGCACTTCCCGCACCGGCATGATCTTTCGGCACATCAGACAGGCCAATACGATAGAAGCAGCTGACGATAAACGACTGGCCAAAACCAATTAAGGCGGTTGCCGGGATCAGCGCATAAATGCCAACGTCAGGCCAGCCGGTTTTAAAGGTGGCCATCAATGCCAGCAATCCCGCCATTTGAATCCCACAGCCGGTCAGCAGCATGGCGATGCGGCTTAACTTCTCAGCGATGCGGGTGGTGCACAGCGACCCAATAAAATAGGCCACGCCCAACGCAATAAAGGCGTTCCCCGACTGGAAAGGCGTCATACCCAGGCCGGACTGCAGGGTAAGCGCCACGGCAAACATAAAACCGCTCCAGCAGGAGAAGAACAGCACCGCAATGGACAGGCCGAAGCGCACACCGTTCAGACGCATCAGGCTGGGTGGCAACAGCGGATGCCCCTGTTGCTGTTCCAGCGTCACTTCCACCCGCCATAAACGGTGCAGCAAGACCGGGAAAGCGGCCAGCAGCAGGATGCAAGGCCAGGACCAGTGCAGCAACGGCCCCAGCGCCAGCGCTAACAGCAGGCAGCCAATGGCGCTGGCGAGGAGAACCGTGCCGGCCAAATCGATGGAGACCTTCTGCGATTTTTTGGTTTCAGGGATGCTTTTCGCGGCAAACAGCACGATCAGGACACAGAGCGGGATGTTGATCAGGAACACGCTGCGCCAGCCATAGCCACCAAGGTTGGCGGCAATCAGGAAACCGCCCAGTACCTGACCGATAATAAAGGCCAGCCCGCCGATGCCGCCGTACAGGCCAATTGCGCGAGCATGGGCGCGCCCGTGCAGGCAGACGTGCAGCGTAGCGAGGATCTGCGGTACCACCATCGCCGCGCCAATACCCTGTAATGCACGGGCAACCAGCAACAGCCAGACGGAATCCGCCAGGCCACACAGCAGCGAAGCGATGCCGAACACCACCACGCCCAGCGTAAACACCCGGCGGCGGCCATAGTTGTCTCCCATTCGGCCGCCCATTGCCAGGCTAACGGCAAAGGCAATGCCATACACCGCAACGATCAGCTCCAGCTGGATCGGCGAAGCGTGCAGGGTGGTGGACATGGCATCCAGCGCCACGTTAACGATGGAGAAATCGATCATCGGCAGCAGTTGCCCCGCCAGTAAGACCAGCAGGCCGCTGCGGCCCAGCGTTGGAGAATCGGAGGCGTTGTTCATCAGGTAAAAACCTTGTCAGCAATCAGAATGAGGCATAGCATCAGCGATCTGTGAAACGGGTACCAGTTTTTGATTATCATGGTATAAATGCTACCCGTATGCCCTGGAGAGCCCGACATGCCTGAGATTACCGTTATTCCTGCTGCGGAAAATAACCGTCAGTTATTGGGGGCCTTTCTGCGCCGCCGTCGGGAAAGCCTGGATCCTAACCGATTGGGGCTTCCGCGCATGCGAAACCGCCGTACGCCGGGCCTGCGGCGGGAAGAAGTCGCGCAGATGGCCGACGTCGGCGTCACCTGGTATACCTGGCTGGAACAGGGAAGGGAGATCAAAGCCTCCAATAAAACGCTGACGGCGATTGCTTCGGCGTTACAGTGTAACGAAGCGGAAACTCAACATCTTTTTTCGCTGGCCGGTCATCAGTATCCGGTGCAGGCCGCGGCACGGGTCTGCGCGAAAGTGTCGGCGCATGGGCAAATCACCCTCGATGCGCTGCATCCGTTACCCGCCGTTATTCAGTCGGCGCGCTTTGATATTATTGGCTACAACCAGGCGTGGCAGAAGTTGGTCAATCTGGATTTACAGGCCATTCCTCCGGAAGACCGAAACTGCATTTTGCTGGCATTTACCAGTCAGGCCTGGCGGGACTCCATGCTGGACTGGGAAACGGTGATGCCGAATATGGTGGCAAGATTCCGCGCGCAAATGGGCGATAACCTTGAAGATCCGCACTGGAAATCGATGGTCGATCGTCTGCTGGCCTGCTCGGACGAGTTCCGCAATATCTGGGAACGATATGAAATCCGCGCGATTGAAAATCAGGTTAAACGCTTCTTCCATCCTAAAGTGGGTGCCTTAACCCTGCGGCAAAATAACTGGTTCTCCGCACCACGAAACGGTGAGCGTCTGCTGGTTTATATCCCGGAAGATGAAAACAGCGCGGCGGCGTTAAGCCAGATCACCGCTGACAGCTAGCGGATAATTGCCGCGCTAATTCACACCCTCTTACCAATTCAGGGCGCATTATTCCCCTCTCAGGTTAAGCAATCCCCCGCGCATTGCGCTACCCTGGTCAGTGAAGGCGGCAGCAATGTCGCTCCCGTTTCTCAGCATAAGGAATTCAGTAATGACTCAACGTCCCACTGTTGCAGTATTGGGATTAGGCGCGATGGGCCACGCCTTCGCCGCTAATTTAGTGAAAAATGGCTTTACCACCTCTGGCTGGAACCGTACCAAAGCCCGCGGCGAAGATCTGCAGGGCGCAGGACTGAAGCTGGCGGACAGCCCAGAACAGGCGGTAGAACAGGCCGATGTGGTGATCGCCATGCTGGCCGATGCACAAACCACGGAATCGGTGCTGGCTCAGGCGCAAGGCTCGATGAAAAACGGCGCGATTGTGGTGCAAATGGGCACCATTGGCGTTGAATCGACCGAAAAACTGATTGCCACCTTCCAGCAGCAGCGCCCTGATGTGGTGTTTCTCGACGCGCCAGTTTCCGGCACCAAAACCCCGGCCGAAAATGCCCAAATTGTGGTGCTTGCCAGCGGCGATCGTCAACGTGCTGCCGCGGTTGAGCCGGTTTTTGCCGCCATTTCAAAAGGCACCAAATGGCTGGGCGAAGCGGGTGCCGCTTCAAAAATGAAGCTGGTGGTGAATGCCTGGCTGATCTCGATGGTGCAGGGCCTGTCAGAAAGTACCCAGATGGCGAAAGAGTTTGGCTTCACGCCGGATGACCTGTGGTCGGTGCTGGACGGTGGTCCGCTGGCGGTACCTTATGTAAAAGGTAAGCTGGAGATGATGAAAGAGGGAACTTATGACCCACAAATGCATCTTACATGGGCATTAAAAGACGTTAACCTGGCGTTAGCGGCGGCCAAAAACAGTGAACTGCCTGGCCTCAACCTGATCTCGGATGTCTGGCAGGATGCAGTGGACGCGGGCTATGGAGAGAAAGATTTGTCGGTGGTTTATCGCTATCTTAGTGAGAAGTCCGGCTAAAAAAGCGGGCCGGTCGACGATCGGCTCAGTCATAATCCCCTAAATATCATAATGATAAGGTGAATAGCAGTAATCGCTTAGGCAGAACCTTCTAAAGTGCAACAGTATTTGTTATATTAAACAGGTATTGTTTTTACTAGTTGACTGATTTTTAATGCTTTTTAAGACCGCCGCAAAAACGGTGATGCACAGCTAAAAGCAAGGATCTGAACATGCTTGATATTCGTTTTCCTACAGCCTTACAAATGGTGCTCTGTGTGGCCCAGGCGGAGCGGGAAGGTAAACGCAGCACCAGCAAAATTCTGGCGATGGGCCTTGAGGCCAATCCCAGTTTTGTCCGCAAGATGATGGTGCCGCTGACTCGCGATGGCATTATTGTTTCCACACTAGGCCGGGCCGGGACCATTCGTCTTGGCCGACCGGCAGACGAGATCACCTTATGTGATATCTATACGTCTGTGCTGGAAGACAAGCCGTTACTGGCAGGGCGCCCTGAAGTGCCTGCCCGCTGTCTGGTCAGTGCCAACACCTGTTGGTTCTTCAAGGAACTGGCGCGAGAAGCTGAACAGGCTTCGCTGGACGTGCTGGCTAAGCGCACGGTCGCAGATGCGTTAAGGGAAATTTTTGAGCGCGACAGGCGTGATCCGGAAGGCAGCTGCGAGGCAACACGCGCCCGCGAAGAAGCTGAAAGCTAGCCCTCCCGTACAAAGAAACCGGACATCGTGATGATGCCCGGTTTTTTTATGTCCGTTACCAGGCCGACGCTTCCTCAGGCGGCGTGGGTTCTTCGCCGGAATAGCGCGTCGGTGGGATCCCGACATGGCGGGTGAAGGCGACGCTAAACGCGCTGGCCGAGTTATAGCCCACGCGTTCCGCCACGTCGGCAATCCCTCCCTGTTTACGCAACAGCAGATTTTTGGCCATCGCCATCCGCCATCCCAGTAAATAAGCCATCGGCGCCACGCCTACCGCCTGACGGAAACGTTCAAAAAACGTCGAACGGGACAGGGCGGCTTCCTTTGCCAGCTGCGCAACCGTCCAGGGAAAGGTCGGCTGCTCATGCATTTTGGTAATGGCGCTGGCCAGGCGTTCATCGGCCATTCCCCGCAACAGGCCCGGCGAGGCAGCGGCTTCGGAAGTGGATCGCAACGCTTCGATCAGCATCACTTCCAGCAGCCGCGCCAGAACCACCTCCCTTGCCGGACGCTGGGCGCGGCATTCATCGCCGACCAGTTGCAGCAGCGTCGCCAGCCTTTTTTCGCCACGGATATGCACCAATTCGGGAAGCAGGGAAACCAACAGGCTGGCATCGGGCGAGCCAAAAACGCAATGGCCGACCAGCGTCTGCACCTCGGGCGGACCATTCTGCGCGCCTAAGCGGAAGTGACCGGGCTGCAACGCCACCGGCAGGCAAAAATCGTCAGCTGCGATGCGTTGCTGGCTGGTCATGATGAAGCCCTCAGCCGCGGGGATCAGCACAAAGTCGTCCTGCTGTAATAGCAGCGGCGCTTTGCCATCCATTGTCAGCCAGCACGCGCCCTTAAGAATCACGCAGTAGAAGGGGTCACCCGAGACGGAACGCCGTATCCCCCAGGTTCCCGCCGCACTGACCACTTTTGAGAACGGCGTACCCGGTTGTAAAAGGGTAACGACTTCGGCAAGCGGATCGATCATGGCTGGACTCCTGCTAATGAAATCTGGACGTTTGAGTGTAGCAAGTCCGGAACGATGCGCCTATTGTTTCTGCTCTGTTCACAACACCACGGAAACTCTGATGAAAACGATTCTGATTACCGGCTGTTCATCCGGCTTTGGTCTTGATATCGCACGCTATTTCTTGCAACGGGACTGGAAGGTTATCGCCACCTTACGCACGCCGAAAGAGGGAATTTTCCCCGCTTCCGACAATCTTACCGTGCTGCCGCTGGACGTGACCGACACGGACAGTATCCAGCAAGCCATTGCGGCCGCCGGACCGATTGATGTGCTGGTGAATAATGCCGGCATCGGGCTGTTTGGCATTTTTTGAAAACCTGTCGCTGGATACCGCGCGGGAGATTTTTGAAACCAACACCTTTGGCACCATGGCGATGATCCAGGCGGTGCTGCCGCAGTTCAGAGAAAAGCAGGCGGGGGTGATCGTGAATGTGACCTCCAGCGTGACGCTGAAAGCGCTGCCGATGCTGCCTGTCTACACCGCCAGCAAGGCGGCGGTGAATGCCTTTACGGAATCACTGGCGCTGGAACTGGCTCCCTTCAATATTCGTCTGAGTCTGGTGCTTCCAGGCAAGTCGCCGGAAACGCGCTTCGGAGAAAACGCCCGTTCGCGGCTGGGTGAATTCCCGCCGGCCTACGCAGGCTTTGCACAACAGGTTTTTGAACAGCTGACCGCACCATCCGACGACGTCACCACCTCGCAGGATGTGGCCGAAGCGGTGTGGCGTGCGGTGAACCATCCGTCCAGCCCGATGCGGATTGCGGCGGGAAAGGATGCGGTTCCGCTGTTAAAGGCGTGATGCCAGGCGCATAAAAAAAGCCGGACAGCGTAATGTTGTCCGGCTTTTTGCGTTGAGGCGCTTGGCGTCCCGGATCAACCGGGGCAAACGTCCACCCCGGAATTTAAGGTTTAGCCTTCAAAGGCCGGTGACGGTTCTGCTGCGGGTTCTTCCTTTTTCACCAGCTTGCGCAGGGCAACATAGAACACCGGCGTCAGGAACAGGCCGAACAGCGTGACGCCCAACATGCCGGCAAACACGGTGATGCCGGTAACGGTACGCACTTCGGCACCGGCACCGTGGCCCAGCATCAGCGGGATGGTCCCGGCGATAAAGGCAATTGAGGTCATCACGATCGGGCGAAGACGCAGGCGACAGGCTTCCAGCGCGGCCTGAACGATAGTCCGTCCCTGCATTTCCAGTTCACGGGCAAACTCGACGATCAGGATGGCGTTTTTACAGGCCAGCCCCATCAACACCACTAATCCCACCTGCACGAAGACGTTGTTATCCCCGCCGGTCAGCCAGACGCCAAACAGCGCGGACAGCATGGTCATCGGCACAATCAGGATCACCGCCAGCGGCAGCGTCCAGCTTTCGTACAGCGCAGCCAGCACCAGGAAGGCCAGCAGCACCGCCACCGGGAAGACGATGATCGCCGCATTGCCCTGCGTGGACTGCTGATAGCTCAGGTCGGTCCATTCAATGTTCATACCGTTTGGCAGGATCTGGTCGGCAATATGCTGTACCGCCTGCATCGCTTCGGCAGAAGAGAGCACGCGCGGATCGGCATCGCCAATCAAGTCCGCCGCCGGGAAGCCGTTATAGCGGATCACCGGATCGGGCCCATAGGTGGTGCCGATATGCACCATGCTGCCGATCGGCACCATTTCGCCATTCGCATTGCGGGTGCGCAGGTTGGCAATATCCTCAATGCTGTCACGGAACTGACCATCGGCCTGCGCATACACTTTCCAGGTACGACCAAACCGGTTGAAGTCGTTAACGTAAGACGATCCGAGATAGGTTTGCAGCGTGCCAAACAGATCGGTCAACGCCACGCCCTGCGCCTTGGCCTTATCACGGTCAACCTGTGCATCCAGCTGTGGCACGTTGGCCTGATAAGTGGAGATCGGGAAGTGCAGGCCAGGCGTTTGCATAATGGTGCCGGCCATGGCATTGGCAGCCTCCTGCAATGCGCCATAGCCTAATCCCGCGCGATCCTGAATATACAGCGAATAACCGGCACCCTGGCCGAGGCCGAGGATAGGCGGTGGCATAATCGAGAAGGTGAAGCCTTCCTGAATCTGCGACAGCTTGGCGTTGATTTCGGCGTTAATCTCAGAGGCGGAGCGCGTGCGTTGATTCAGCGGTTTCAGCGCAAAGAACACCGTGCCGGTATTCGGCGTGTTGGTGAACTGCAGCGCATTCAGGCCAGGGAACGCCACCGCATCGGCAACACCGTCGGTGTGCAGCGCAATATCGCTCATCTGGCGGATTACTTTATCGGTCCGTTCCAGCGAGGATCCTTCCGGCATCTTCACGCCGCCAATCAGGTACAGCTTGTCCTGAGTCGGGATAAAGCCCGCCGGCACCGCTTTAAACATCACGCCGGCACCAATCAGCAACAGAATATAGACGCCGAACACCGATCCACGGCGCTTCAGGATGCGGGAAACACCGCCCTGGTAGCGCGCAGAGTTACGGTTAAAGAAGCGGTTAAACGGACGGAACAGCCAGCCGAACAGCGCATCGATAATCCGGGTAGGGCGATCCTTCTTCGCATCATGCGGTTTCAGCAACAGCGCCGCCAGCGCCGGAGAGAGCGTCAGGGAGTTGATGGCTGAGATCACCGTGGAAATGGCGATGGTCACCGCAAACTGCTTGTAAAACTGTCCGGTCACGCCTGACAGGAAGGCCATCGGCACAAACACCGCACAGAGCACCAGCGCAATGGCGATAATCGGACCCGACACTTCGCGCATCGCCTGATGCGCTGCCGCCCGCGGTTCCAGACCTTCTTCGATATTTCGCTCGACGTTCTCCACCACCACAATGGCATCATCGACCACGATCCCTATCGCCAGCACCAGCCCAAACAGGCTGAGGGTGTTAAGCGAGAAGCCCAACAGGTACAGGATTGAGAAGGTCCCGACCACCGACACCGGCACCGCCAGCAACGGAATGATCGAGGCGCGCCAGGTCTGCAGGAACAGGATCACCACCAGCACCACCAGCAGAATCGCTTCCAGCAGGGTATGCAGCACGGAACTGATGGAATCACGTACGAAAATAGTCGGATCGTAAGGGGCTTTCCACTCGACGCCATCCGGGAAACGGGTCGCCAGCTCGGCCATTTTCGCCCGAACCGCATTCGACAGATCGATGGCGTTGGCGCCCGGTGCCTGGAAAATACCAATCCCTACCGCGTCTTTATTATTCAACTGCGAGCGTAAGGCATAGCTGCCCGAGCCCATTTCAATGCGGGCCACGTCGCGCAGGCGAACAATCTGCCCGTCTTCGCCGCTTTTCAGAATGATATTGCCGAACTCTTCTTCGTTCTGCAGGCGTCCCTGCGCATTGATCGACAGCAGGAAATCGCTTTTATTGGGCATCGGCTCTGCGCCAAGCTGCCCGGCAGACACCTGCACGTTCTGCTCCTGGATCGCCGACACCACATCGCCTGCGGTCATACCGCGCGCGGCAACCTTGGTCGGATCCAGCCAGATACGCATGGCATATTCACCGGCACCGAAAATCTGCACCTGGCCGACACCCGGCAGACGCGCCAGCTCATCTTTCACCTTCAGCTGCGCGTAGTTGCGGAGATACAGCGAATCGTAGCGACCGGACGGTGAATCCAGATGAACCACCAGCGTCATGGTCGGCGACTGCTTCTGCGTGGTGACACCCTGACGGCGCACATCCTCCGGCAGACGCGCTTCGGCTTGCGCCACGCGGTTTTGCACCTGAACCTGCGCCTGATCCGGATCGGTCCCCGGACGGAAGGTGACGGTGGTCACCAGCACGCCATCGGAACCGGCAATCGATTTCATGTACATCATGTTTTCGACGCCGTTAATCGCTTCTTCCAGCGGCGTCGCCACGGTTTCAGCAATCACTTTTGGGTTGGCGCCTGGGTATTCCGCACGCACCTGCACGCTGGGCGGTACCACATCAGGGTATTCACTGATCGGCAGCAGCGGAATGGCAATCAGCCCGGAGACGAAGATCAGAATCGACAGCACGGCCGCGAATATCGGTCGGTCGATGAAAAATCTGGAAAAATCCATAACAGTTCCCGCAGCTTAAATTAAAGGGAGGCTGGCGCCATAGGCACCGTTTTGGCATTTACCGCCATCCCAGGCATAAATACTTTCTGCACGCCGTCGACAATCACCCGATCGCCGGACGTCAGGCCGCGCTGCACAATGCGCAGGCCGTCAGCCATCTGGCCGGGCTGGATATCACGACGTTGGGCTTTATTCTGCGCATCGATCACCCAGACAAACTTACGGTCCTGATCGGTCAGCACCGCTTTGTCATTGACTAACAGGGCAGGGAAGTCGGCGCGGCCCGGCAGCTGCACGCGGGCGAAAAGCCCTGGCGTATACAGACGCTGGTCGTTATCAAGCAGGGCGCGCATGCGGATGGTGCCGGTGCTGGCAGTCAGTTGGTTATCGGTAAAGTCGACTTTACCGGTGTGCGGATAGCCATCCTCACCGACCAGGCCGATTTTTACCGGCAGCGCGTGATGCGCCGCAGCCGCACTTTCGCCTTCGCGGCTGATGCGCTGATAACGCAGGAAGGTGGCTTCATCGACGTCGAAATAGACATACACGGTGTTGAGCGACACCAGCGTGGTCAGCACGCTGCTGCTGTCGCCGGCGGTCACCAGGTTACCGGAGGTGATCATTGCGCGGCTGGCGCGGCCATCAATCGGCGCGGTGACTTTGGTAAAATCGAGATTCAGGCGCGCCATATCCACTGCGGCCTGCGCCGCCAGCACGTTCGCCTGCGCCTGTGTTGAGGCTGAACGCCGTTGTTCCCACACCTCACGTGAAATCGCCTGGGTGCCAATCAGCTTCTCGGTCCTGCCGGACTCGCTGCGGGCCAGCTGTGCCTGAGTGATGGCACTGGCGAGATCGGCCTGAGCGCGTTCCAGCTCAGCGCGATAGGTTCGGTCATCAATGGTAAACAGCACGTCGCCTTTTTTTACTTCCTGGCCTTCGGTGTAGTTCACTTTATCGATATACCCGGTCACGCGCGGGCGCAGCTGGACGCTCTGCACCGCTTCAATGCGGCCATTGAAGTTATCCCACTGGCTGACGGTTTGTTGCTGAACCTCAGCGACACTGACCTGCGGGGCAGGCGGTGCGCTCTGTTCAGCCCCTTTGGAGTCGCAGCCCACCAGCCAGATTGCTGTGAGAAGCGACAGTGCACTGAGGCGCAGGTGCGATGAGGTGAAAGATTTCATGGTTATTAATCCCTTGCAGATGCTGACGACGTGATAAAAGGAGCACGGCATAATGCATAAAATGTATTTATGATGAATACACTAAACGCAGGGATTGTAGGGAGAGGGTAAATTAAGTGCAAGTGTTATTGTTGCTTTTAGCATTTTCTTGTCAACACCCGTATCAAAATGTGAACGGCAAGAAAACAGGGGGAAGAGTGAGGCGATAAAGAGGAGAGTGCCAGCGAATCGCATTTAATGCAACAATTAAACTTGCATTAAGCGGTCGGCTGCTTTAACTTGTGGATATGCATTCATTACAGTTACCTTTTACCCTTCTGCGGGGGAGAGGTCAAGCCAGGCTAAAACAAAAAGCATTAAAAGGGGAAGCGCAATGAGCCATGATGATTTTATTACCGATCTCGTAAAGTGGATCGACACCCACATCGAAGGGAAAATGGATCTGGATACCGTTGCCGATCGGGCCGGGTATTCGAAATGGCACCTGCAACGGATGTTCAAGCAGCATACCGGCTACGCACTGGGCGAATACATCCGCGCACGTCGTCTGAAAAAATCTGCTGAGCGCCTGGCAACGGGTGGTGAGCCGATTCTGGATGTGGCGATTTCGTTTGGATTTGATTCCCAGCAGTCGTTCAACCGCAGCTTCAAACGTCAGTTTGGCCAGTCTCCGGGCGCATGGCGTCGCCAGGTTCAGGTCAGCGCCTGTTCATAAACTGCGCATCTCTTCAATAATAGCGGGCGTCTCAGCCCGCTGTGATTTCTGCAATAAGTCCCGTCCACACCTCAGACTCGTCTTGTTTATTCCGCCCGATAGCCACAACGCATTGTATACTGTCTGAATCACGCTGATTTTTATTACTATTCAGACAGGAATTGTCACTGATGTGGAAACAGAACAAACAGGGTTGGTGCGAGGCGGCCAGTTATCTACTGATTTTCGCCGCGCTCTTTATGATATTCCCGTTACGCCTGCTGCCCTGTTTTCTGGCCGGATTTATCGTTTATGAAACCATCCTGGCGCTGACGCCGTGGGTTGAGCGGCTGGTCAAAGGGCCGATTGCCCGCTGGATCATCATATTCTTCCTTACCGTCATCATTGTGTTAGGGCTGGTGGTTGGCGTCAGCAAGCTGATCGGCTTCTTATTGAATGATTTCCAGAACCCGGCAGCGTTCCATGCGGCGGCCAGCAAACTGCTGGAAGACGCCCAGCGTACGCTTTCTCCGGTGGTTTCCCGCTATTTACCGGCCGATATTGATGAGCTGCAACATCAGGTGGTCACCTGGCTGCGCGAGCATCTGGTGGTGGTCCAGACCTTTGGTCGAACCGCGGCCCACACCTTTGCCACCATGCTGATTGGCATGTTGCTGGGGGCTATCATCTCCCTGCGCATCAGCAATGTGGATACGCAGGATGCACCGCTGCGCCATGCGCTGCTCGAGCGTCTGACCGTACTGGCCGACTCGTTCCACAACGTGGTTTTCGCGCAGATCAAGGTCTCGCTGGTGAACACAGTGCTGACCTGTGGCTTCCTGTTCGGCGTGCTGCCGCTGTTCGACCTGCACTTCCCGTTTGGCAAAACGGTGGTGGTACTGACCTTTGTCGCCGGGCTGCTGCCGATTATTGGCAACCTGATCTCCAACACGGTGATTGTGCTGATTGGCCTGTCGATTTCCCTTGAGGCGGCGGTGATCTCGCTGGTGTTCCTGATGTTGGTGCATAAGCTGGAATACTTTATCAACGCGCGGATTTTTGGTTCGCGGATCAATGCCAAAACCTGGGAAATCCTGCTGGCGATGCTGGTGTTTGAATCCGCCTTTGGTCTGGCCGGGGTGGTCGCGGCACCGGTCTATTACGCCTACCTGAAAAGCGAGCTGCGCATTGCCCGGCTGATTTAATCCTTGTCTCGGGCCTGATATCAGGCCCGCACTGCCTTTTTCCCACCGTCGCGACTATCAAGGCTTTACGCCACATCACATCGATCTTATGGTAGGAAAAACGACTGACAGTTGAGCCCGCCATGCCCGCGCTTTTGCACACGTTGCTGCACCAAATCCTGCTTTCCATGCCGTTATTTATCCTTATTGCCTTAGGCTGGATGCTGGTTCGCTGGCGAAAATGGCCCGACAGCATTACCGAAGCGCTAAACCGCGTGGTGTTTAAAATTGCGCTTCCGGCGATGTTATTCCGGCTGATGAGCGATTTTGGTCAAAGCCCGCCGGTCGATGCCCGCTTACTGATCGCTTTCTTTGGCAGCTGCCTGATCGTTTTTGTTCTCGGCAGAGTGATGGCCAGCCGGCTCTTCAAGCTGGATGGCATTTCCGGGTCGGTATTTGCGCTGGGCGGCATCTTCTCCAATAACGTGATGCTGGGCTTGCCGATTGCCACGGTGATGCTGGGCGAAAAGGCGATCCCGTCGGTGGCGCTGGTGCTGGTATTTAACGGCCTGATTTTATGGACGCTGGCCACGGTGTCCGTCGAGTGGGTCAAGCACGGCGCGCTTAATCTGAAAGGGTTTGGCAAAACCGCGATCAGCGTGCTGAAAAATCCGCTGATTATCGCCATTCTTTCCGGCACCTTGTTCAGCCTGACCGGCATCCCGCTGCCGCAGATGATTGATAAACCGGTGAGCATGCTGGGCACCATCGCCGTGCCGCTGGCGCTGGTGGCGTTAGGGATGAGTCTGGCCGCCTACAAAGTGAAGGAGGGCCTGAGAGAGAGTTATGCGATTTGCCTGCTGAAGCTGATTGTCCAGCCGCTGGTGATTTGGGGCCTGGCGGTACTGTTGGGCCTGCCGCCGCTGGAAAGCAAAGTGGTGGTGCTGTTAGGGTCGATGTCAGTCGGCATCAACGTCTATTTAATGTCCCAACAATTCAATGCCTTAACTGGCCCGGCCGCCACCAGCATGCTGCTGTCGACGGTTTTCTCCGCGGTGACCACGCCGCTGCTGCTAATGCTAATGGACCTTGCCTGACGAGGAAGTGTGAGCCAGCTGGCGGAACTGACGCGAGACGCTTGCGGTAAGTACGTTTATTTCATTATCTTCTTTTATCGGTAATTTTGTTTCGTTTATAAGCACGGCTAAACGGACCGATCCTTACCTCCGGAGAAGAAGAATGAAAACCTACAAAGCCCTGCTGCTCGTCGCCTCACTGAGCTGTTCAACCAGCGTGTTGGCGGAAACCATCGGCGTTTCAATGGCCTATTTCGACCAGAACTTCCTGACCATCATCCGCCAGTCGATTGATAAAGAGGCCAAAGCCCGTGGCATCACCGTGCAGTTTGAAGATGCGCGCGGCGACGTCGGCCGGCAGACCGATCAGGTGCAAAGTTTTATCAGCGCCGGCGTTGATGCCATCATCGTCGATCCGGTCAACTCGGCCGGCACTCCGGCGATGACCAAACTGGTGACCGCCGCCAAAATTCCGCTGGTTTACGTCAACCGCACGCCTGGCGATATCAAACTGCCGAGCGGCGTGGTGTTTGTTGGTTCTGATGAGAAGCAATCCGGCACCCTGCAGATGGAAGAGCTGGCGCGTCTGGCAAACTATCAGGGCAAAGTGGGCATCATGATCGGCAACCTGACCGATGCGGGTGCCATTCAGCGCACCAAAGACGTGGAGCAGGTGGTCGCCAAGTACCCGAAAATGAGCGTGGTACAGAAGCAAACCGCCAACTATTCCCGCAATGAGGGGATGGATCTGATGCTCAACTGGATGACTAACGGTGAAGAGATCGACATCGTGGCCGCCAACAATGATGAAATGGCGATTGGCGCGATTATGGGCCTGCAACAGGCCGGCAAGAAAGACAGCAAAATCCTGATTGGCGGCATTGATGCCACGCCGGACGGTCTGAAAGCCATGTCCTCGGGCAAAATGCAGGTGACCGTTTTCCAGGATGCGATTGGCCAGGGCAAAGCAGCGGTGGATGTGGCGCAGAAGATGATTAAAGGCGAAAAGCTCGACCCGTATTACTGGATCCCGTTTGAGCTGGTCACCCCGGCCACGTTACAAAAATACGTTGATAAGGAATAGACGCTAAATCTGCCGTCGCGGTAAACTCCGGCGATGAATAAAAAACTGATCATTGCGGCGATCCTCGCCATTGTGGCCACCGCCGCCGGCTTACGCCACCCGTCCAAACCGCCTGCCGATCGTCAGCAGGCGGCGCACACCTCAACCGCCTCCGCGAGCAACAGCAGCAGCGATATCAGCACGCTCACGCAACAGCAGCGGGTGGCCGACTATCTGCACCAGCATCAGCGCCTTCCTGCCTATTACCTGACCAAAGGAGAAGCCAGAAAACAGGGCTGGGAACCGTCGCGGGGCAATCTGTGCCAGAGCCTGCCAGGCCGGGCAATCGGTGGCGATCGCTTCTCCAACCGGGAAAAAGTGCTGCCGGAAAAGCAGGGGCGGCACTGGTTTGAAGCGGACGTGAATTATGACTGCGGCCGCCGGGGAAGCGACCGCATGCTGTACTCCAGCGACGGGTTGATTTACGTGACCAAAGACCATTACCGCAACGTTGAACAGGTGTATTAAGATGAACACGGTCAGCTTCGACTTTGAGCATATCGCCGACGTAGCAGACTTTTATCGTCAGTTCTGCCACAAGTTCGCCATTGAGATGGCCTTCGGCAACAATCTGGATGCATTTTGGGATGCGCTAACCGGCATGATCGCACTGCCGGCGCGCGTAACGCTGCGTCATCTGACCGCGCATGCCGATCCTCAGCAGTTTGACGGCGTGATTGCCGTGCTGCGGGAAGCGGAAGAGGCTTCCGGGGGAAAATTCAGCCTGCGCATTCGCTAACGCTATTGATGGAAGCGCAGGGCGACATCAAAGCCCTGCTGCGGCACGACCACAATCGCGTCCTCCGCCTCGCTAAACTGCAGATCGCCCTGATGCAGTGCCGCTCTGACCTTCGCCAGATCCTCAGTCTGAAAACTTAACGCCGCCATGCGTGCCGAGCCATCATAATTATCCGGCAGCGCGTGGAAGCGCGACCTGACGTAATCTTCCGTCGCAAAGCGCACGCTGGTCACGCCGGCGGTCAGCAAAAAGGCGCCTTCCTGACAGGCTCTCAGGCTGTTGGTGCCAAACAGGCGGCTGTACAGCGAGGCAACCGAGGCCGGATCTCTGGCCACAATCACAAACTCGCTGATGTTTTTCACGCCGTTCGGGTGCTGTTGCCACGCGGGCTGCCACACCGCTTCCGGAGTTAAATGCTGACAGAAAAAGCTGCGGCCATCGGCGATCAGCGACGGACGAACCCGGACGGTGCGGAACTTCGCTTCAGTCACCGTGCCGTCCGGCAGGGTCACCGGACGGTGGAAAGAGGCGGGCTCATCGCCGTCTAAATCCTGACGTAACAGATGCTTATAATCCTGATCGGCATCCTCCGTTTTCCACACCAGGCCACTGAGGCCCGGAGACGCCTGCCAGAGATCGGCGCGGCTGCTCTTTTTACCTTTCTCATAGCCGAGCAGCTCAAGGTAATTTTCACCAAAAATTGCCAGATGATTACTGGAGCCAAGAGAATGATGACCCCGCTCGGTCAGCTGAAAACCTAACCTGCGGTACAGCGCGCTGGCAGCATCTAACTGGTCGGCGACGTTAATCACCACATGATCAAGAACCGCCTTAGGGGTAGGGACAGGCATAATGGTGCTCCTTTTTTTATTATTTCGCCGCCACCCGCGCTAAGGCGCGAGGAACCAGCTGGGTAAAATAGCGGACGGAGGAATCAATGATCGCTTCGTCAGGATCAAAGCCTGGATGATGCAGGCCAAATTCACTTGCGCTGCCGATGCTGACAAACACCCCCGGCACATGGTGCAGATAGAAGGCAAAGTCCTCGCCGCCCATCTGCGGCGTCGCGGCGGCTTCCGCCTTAAAGCCGGCCTCGCTGGCCAGATCGAGCGCAAACTCCGCCCATTCCGGCGTATTCACCAGCGCGGGCGGACCTTCAATCCACTCCAGTTCGGCTTTGGCGCCAAAGCCTCCGGCAATGCCCTTAATCAACGCCGTGATCTTTTCAGGTATTGCCGCGCGGATAGCCGCATTGTGCGTGCGCACCGTGCCTTCCAGCTCGACGCTTTGTGGCAGCACGTTCCAGGTGTTGCCGGCGGTGAAGCGCGTCACGCTGACCACCACCGACTCCAGCGAGCTGAACGTCCGGCTCGGCAAGGTTTGCAGTGCGGTGACGATCTGGCTGGCAATCACGATTGAATCAATGCCTTCATGTGGCCGTGCGGCGTGCGCACCTTTGCCCTCAAGGCGGATCACAAAACGGTCGACGTTGGCATAGAACGGACCGGCGCGGGTTTTAAAGCTGTTCAGCGGCAGATCGGGCGCGTTATGCATACCAAAAATTGCCTGAACGCCGTCCAGCACGCCAGCATCGATCAGCTGTTGCGCGCCGTTAAAGGTCTCTTCCGCCGGCTGAAACAGGATGCGCACCCGCCCCGTCAGTTCGGCTTCCTGCTGCTTAAGCTGATGCGCCACGCCGAGCATCACCGAGGTATGGATATCATGGCCGCAGGCGTGCATCACGCCGGCATGGGTCGACGTCCAGGGATGATTCACCGCTTCATCAATCGGCAGCGCATCAATATCGGCCCGGAGGGCAATCAGCGGTTCGCCCTGGCCGATTTCAGCCACCACGCCGGTTTTCAGATCGTACGGCAGCAGGCGGATATTGCCTTGCTTCAGCCACGCGGTAATCCGTTCCGTGGTGGCGAATTCCTGATTCGACAGCTCCGGATATTGATGCAACTCACGGCGCCATTGCACCAGTTGGCTGGAGGGTAACGAAGTCATACGGCTCCTTATACGTCAGAAGGGATAAAGGGTTCGCCCAGCGTCAGCATCAGACGGTTGGCCCAGGCGAAAAAGGCGCTGGACTGGATCACATCCAGCAGCGCCAGGGTATCCAGACCCTGCTGCTGCAACGCGACAATCTGTCCCAGCGTGGCCTGTTGCGGCGTCACGGACAGGGCAGCGGAGAAATCGATAATGGCCGCCCAACGCGCGGACTGGCCTTCGGACAGCTTGCCGCCGGGGGCGACGCCAATCAGTTTTTCGACCGAATCGAAATCTTTCGACAGCTGGCTGGCTTTGCGGGCGTGTACCGAGGCGCAGAAGATGCAGCCGTTAACCTTACTGACCACCGCAGCCGCCAGTTCGCGGTCGGCGCGTGGCAGGCCGCCGGAGGTGAAGAAAATGCCTTTATCCGTCAGCGTGCGCTGTTCCAGCACCGGTAAATTCCGCGCCAGCAGGCGGAAATAATCGGAGTCGCTATGACCAAACTTCACCAGCACCTGTTTCTCTTCATCCGTGAATTCCGTCAGCGGTTTGGCGGCCAGCCAGGGTTCCCAGCCGAGGTCCTGCTGGGTGAAGGCGGTCAGCGCGGTTTTGCCACTGGCGGTGGTGGCCGCCTGATGCCAGACACCTGCCACCACCGGCAGTGCGGTGGCGGTTGAGGCGTGGCCCTGCAACAGCTGTAAGCCGGCCAGCAGGCGACTCTGGAAGTTAATAAAGGCCACTAACTGTGACAGTGTCACGATGCCGCGCGCGGTCCAGCCCGCCGCCTGTAAGGCCTGCAGATGTTCAGGCGTGGCGCTGACCGGCTCGAAGGTCAGACGGTGCGCCCAGGCTAACGCCAGCTCATGACGGGGGCTGTTATCCAGTGCGCCAGCCTGCGGCTGGTAATGCGCCTGTAAAGTGGGCTGCGCATTCCATTCCGCCACCCGTGCCGCCAGGGCGAAACGTTCAGCCAGCGGGAAATCGGCATCCTGCTGGCTAAAGATCACCTCATAGCTGCCTTGCGCGTGGCGGGTTGCCGCTTCCCGCGTGTTGCGGGCCTGGGCAAGCTCAGAATCCGGCGCGATATCCGCCAGCGAAGCCAGTAAATCCGTTGCAGTGGTCATCATCATCTCCGGTTAAGGTTTCAGGGTTCTTAGCAGTGGCGCAATGTGCTCAGCAATCAGCTCAACAGAGCGCAACGTGTCGGCGTGCGGCGGTTCAACCGAATGAACCTGGAAAGAGATATCGGTGACGCGGGGCAGCACGCTGTCCTGCAACAGCGATGCGGTGACCCGTTCCACGTTGCCGACATGGGCGTCAACCTGGCGTAAATAGTCGTCAAAACTGTCGCCGCGCAGCGGCTGACCGGAGGCCACAAACTGGGTGACCTGGGCACGAATACCCGGCTCTGCCAGCTTGCGGGCGTAGTGATCGGAGTCGGCAACAAAGGCGGTGCGGGACGCGAGGATCCTCGGCTCAACGCCGGCCGGAAGGGCGTCGAGATAGGCATCGATCATCGGGTTTTGCAGCGCATCCAGCGGCAGATTGGGCTGGTCAGCCGGGCGAGGCTGGGTGCGTGACAGCATCAGTCCATGCCCACTTTTCGCCGCGCGTACTGCGCCTTCCACCGAGAAGGTGGCAATCCACACGCGGTCCGCCAGCTGCGGCGCCGGGGGATACAGGTGATTATCGGGATGGCTGAGCGAGTCGCCACGCCAGGCACTGAGCAGCGTGTGCAGATGTTCTCCAAACACCGCACCGCGTTGTTCGAAGGTCAGGCCAAACGGCAGGAACGAGGTTGGTGTGCCGCCGGAACCCAGTCCAATCTCCAGTCGACCTTCGGCCAGCAAATCCAGCACTGCGGCATCTTCCGCCACGCGCAGGGCATTTTCCATCGGCAGCGTGATAATCGCCGTACCCAGACGGATGCGCTGGGTATGGGCCGCAACATGCGCCAGAAACAGCAGCGGCGAAGGCAAACCGCCTTCGTTTTCATGGAAATGGTGCTGGGCTATCCAGGCACTGTCGAATCCCAGCCGCTCAGCGTGCTGGATCTGCTCGGTGGCCAGGCGGTAGCGCGCGCTGGCCGGGACCTTATCCAGCAGGCGGGTGAAAAAGCCGATACGTTTAGCGGTCATGAAAACTCCTTAACCGGCGGGGAATAAACAGGGATCGCGGCCAGCAGCTCGCGGGTATAAGCGTGTTGTGGCGCGTTAAAAATAGTGACAACGTCACCAGATTCCACCACTTCACCGGCCTTCAGCACGGTCAGGGTGTCGGCAATCTGCTGCACGGTAGCCAAATCGTGGGTAATAAACAGGTAGGTCAGGCCCTGTTCTGCCTGCAACTGTTGCAGCAGGGCGAGGATCTGCGCCTGCACCGTGACGTCCAGCGCCGAGGTGGCTTCATCCAGCACCAGAATCGACGGTTGCAGGATCAGCGCCCGGGCCAGCGCCACGCGCTGGCGTTGGCCGCCGGACAGTTCCCGCGCGCTGCGCGACAGGATATCGAGCGGCAGCGCCACCTTCTGCGTCACCGCTTCCACCCGCTGGCGGCGTTCGTCGCGGCTGAGCCGGTCAAAATTCAGCAGCGGCTCTTCAATAATGCGAAACAGCGTTTGCCGCGGATCGAGTGACGCGAACGGGTTTTGGTAAACAAACTGGATGCGGCGTCGCAGCTGGCGTAATGATTCGCCCTGCAGGCCGTTGACCACGATACCGTCGAGGGTTATGCGGCCAGCGTCCGACGACTCAAATCCCAGCAGGATCCTCGCCAGCGTGGTTTTGCCCGAACCCGACTCGCCGACGATAGCGTGGGTGGTGCCACGGGCCACGGCAAAACTGACCTCGTTCAGCGCCTGTAACCGTTGGCTTTTCCCCAGCGCGAAACCCTTGCTGATGCGCGAGGCCTGAATCGCCGGAGTCGAGAATGAACGCGGGCTGGCGGGGTCAGGTTGGCGCGGACGCGGCAGGGCATCGGCAAGCAACTGGCGGGTATAAGCCTGTTTTGGCGCGCCGATCACCTGCGAGGTCGCGCCCTGTTCCTGAATCTCACCATTGCGGAACACAATAATGCGGTCGGCGCGCTCGGCGGCCAGCGCCAGGTCATGGGTGACAAACAGCACGGCGGTGCCGGACTCACGGCGTAAATGATCCAGCAGGTCGAGAATGCGCTTCTGTACGGTGACATCCAGCGCGCTGGTCGGCTCGTCGGCAATAATAATGTCCGGTTTCAGCGCCAGGGCGATGGCAATCAGCACGCGCTGTTTCATGCCGCCTGACAGCTGATGAGGATACTGGTTAACGCGCTGCTCAGGATGGCTGAGCCCGACGCGGGTCAGCAGCTCGATCGCCTGCTGTTTGCGTCCGGCGCGGTCAGAGACGCGATGCAGACGTAAAATCTCCTCCACCTGATCGCCAATGGTTTTCACCGGATTAAGCGAGTTGCCCGGATCCTGCGGCACCAGGCTGATACGCGCGCCGCGAACGCTGTCCAGCCGTCGCGACGACCACTGGCTGATATCTTCGCCGTTCAACAGGATACGACCCCCGTCGCGACGGCCATTTTCCGCCAGCAGGCCAATAATCGCCTGCGCGGTGGTGGTTTTACCTGAGCCGGATTCGCCGACCAGCGCGACCATTTCCCCTTTGTTAAGCTGGAAACTGACCTGATGCACCACCTCTTTCCAGGCTGCGCCAGTGCGATAGCTCAGGCTCAGTTGCTCAACGTTGAGCAGTAACTCGGGTTGCGAACTCATTTCCGGCCTCCTGAAAGTTGCTGGCTGATGCGGTTGGCCGCCAGCACCACGAACACCACCACCAGACCGGGGAAGGTGGTCAGCCACCAGGCGGTGGCCAGATAGTTGCGACCTTCGGCGATCAGCAATCCCCATTCCGGGGCTGGCGGCGGGGTGCCGTAGCCGAGGAAACTCAGGGTAGAAAGGGCGAGGATCGCCTGACCAAACTGTAGCGCACCATAGGCAATGACCGGGGCCAGCGCGTTGGGTAAAATATGGCGCCACAGCACCGACAGAAAGCGTCCGCCGCTGCCAAACGCCGCCTCGACGTAATCACTGTGGCGAATGCGCACCACTTCACCGCGCGCCAGGCGGGCGAAGCTGGCGATGGAGGCAATCCCCACCGCCGTTGCCGCGTTGAGGGTGCCAAAGCCCAGCAGGATCAGCACGCTTAACGACAGCAGCAGCGAGGGAATCGACAGCAGCACGTCAACCGCACGCATCGCTACCGACTCGGTTTTACCGCCTACCGCACCGGCCAGCACGCCCAGCGCGGTGCCAAAAATCCCGCCCATGGCCACCGCCAGCAGCGCGGCGGACAACGAGTGCGACGCGCCATAGACAATGCGGGCGAAAACGTCACGACCCAGCTGATCGGTTCCCAGCCAGTGTCCGGCCTGCGGGGCCAGACGCTGCGCGCCGGCAATCCCTTCAACCGCGCTGTAAGGCGTCAGTAAAGTGGGAAACAGCGCGGCGATGGCCGCCAGCAGCATCACTAACCACGCCAGCCACAGACCGGGCTGAACGTTCCAGGCCTGACGGGTGGGCGTGGGCTTTTGCCGCGCGGTGGCAAAATCAACAAGGCTCATACGGCACCTCTGGTCACGGTTTGCAGACGGGGATCGAACAGCGGCATTAAAAGATCGACCAGCATATTGATCAGCACAAAGCCCAGTGCCGAAATCATCACCACCGCCTGTAATACCGCGACATCCTGATTATTCACCGCCTGTTGCGTTAACTGGCCGAGGCCACCTAAACCAAACACCGTTTCGGTGATCAGCGCACCGGCGATCAGCTCGCCCAGCAGCAGTCCGGCGACGGTCAGCACCGGCAGCATGGCGTTACGCAGCACGTGCCGCCATAACACCCAGCTTTCGCTGGCGCCTTTGGCGCGAACCACCGCCACAAACGGTCGGGTTGCCACCTCGTCGATGCTGCGTAACAGGATTTGCGCCAGCGGGGCGGAGATCGGGATTGCCACGGTGATCACCGGCAGAATCAGGCCCTGTAGCGGGGAAGGGTTGATCACCGGTATCCAGCGCAACTGGAAAGAGAACAGCTGAATTAACGCGATACCCAGCCAGAAGGTCGGGATGGAGATAAACAGCACCGGCACCGATTGCAGCAGGTTTCGCAAGCCCCGCAGCGCCGGAATGCGCGACAACGCGGCCAGCACAAATGCCAGCACCACCGCCAGCACAAAACCGCAGCCGGCCAGGCGCAGCGTCTCTGGGAGATTACTCTGCAACTGTTCGCTGACCGGCACGCCGGCCTGTACCGAATAGCCAAAATCGCCTTGCAGCATCGCGCCGAGGGTATGCAGATACTGCTGCCACAACGGACTGTCTGCGCCATAGGCCTGCCGCATCTCGGCGATCTGTTGCGGGCTCAGCCCCAAATCCGGGTTCTGAAACTTAATCAGGATCGCATCGCCGGGCAGCACCTGCAGCAGCACAAAGGAGAGCGTAAACGCTGCCCACAGCACCAGCACCCCATGCCCAACCCGATACAGCAGATAATGGCGCATTCAGATCTCCTTAATGCTTTTCAAGCCAGGCGCTGTACAGCGCAGGACGGCCGACCGCTTCGAACTTCACGCCCTTAAGCCATGGCGCGCCGGCAAACACCTGCGGCTCTTCGAAAATCGGGATCACATAAGCCTGCTCCAGCAGGTAGCGTTGCACATCGCCGGTCAGCTGAAGACGTTTGGCGGGATCGATCTCGGCAGAAATATTCACCAGCAGCTGATTCAGCTTGTCATCCCGGAAGCTTTTCACCTTGTCACTCGATCCGCCTTTTTGCAGCAGCGCATCGCGGTTGGCCGGATAGAAGCTACTTTTGATCACGTCCGGATCGGCACGGCCCACTTCGGTGACGTTCAACGGCGTTTTCAGCGGGTCAAGGCTGTCCAGCGTTTTGCTGCCTGCATCACCCGCCTTCACTTTCAGTTCCACACCGACCTGACGCCACTGCTGAGCAATCAGCTGCAGCACCTCTTTGTTCTGTGGCTGCGGCAGGGACTCGTAAACGGTCAGTGATAGCGGCTTGCCGTCTTTCTCGCGGATGCCGTTGGCGCCCGGTTTCCAGCCCGCTTCATCCAGCAAGCTTTTGGCTTTCGCCTGATCGAAGGTCAGCTTGTCGGCAAGGTTGACGTAGCCTGCGGCGGTGGTAGCAATCACCGAAGTGGCCTGCGGATAGTTAGGGGAGAACAGCGTTTCCACCACCTGCTTCGAGTTGGTGGCAGTCAGCAGGGCCTGACGCACGCGCAGATCGCTGACCAGCGGGTTATCAGGACGGAAGCTCAGGCTGTCGTTGACGCCACGGGTGGGTGCGGCATAAATCGGGAAGTTTTGCTCTTTAGCCTGCTTCTCGTCGTAGGCCTGCACCTGGCGGATAAAATCCGCCTGACCGGCCAGCAACGCGCCGATGCGCACGCTATCCTCAGGCGTCACAATAATCTTGATGCCGTCGAGGTTCGCCGGGCCTTGCTGAGAGATGTTTGCCGGTCCCCACTGGTAATCCTTACGGGCGACCAGATCGACCTCACGACCCAGCTTCTCATCGCTGACCACAAACGGGCCGGAGCCGATGATATGGCGGGCATCGCCCAGCTGATCGAAGCTGCGCGCCAGGGTGCTGAGTGACACCAGTCCTGAACCGATGGTGGCGGTGCCTTGCAGGAAGCCGGGGGACGATTTTTTGAAATAGAACTTCACGGTCAGCGGATCGACCACTTCGCTATGATCATAATTGTTAATCACTTCTGAAACCGGCAGGCGCAGGGCTTTATTACCCAATCCGTAGGTGTCGAAGTTCTTGGCGACCGCATTGGCATCCAGCGGGGTGCCGTCGGAGAAGGTTACGCCGGGATGGAGTTTAAAGGTGTATTCGGTTTTATCGGCGTTAGTGGTCCAGCTCTGGGCAATCCAGGGTTCAACCTTGAGGGTTTCCGGATTTTGCCAGGTCAACTTGTCGGTAATCTGATTCAGGATGCCGCCGTTAGGGTAAAAACCGCCCGCCGGGGGATACAGGTTGGTGTGCGCCTGCTGCTCCAGATAAATCAGCGTGCCGCCTTTAACCGGCGAATCCGCCGCAACGGCGTTTCCACCAAACAGGGCAAGGGCAATGCTTAAAGCCAGCGGACGAGCCAGCGCCTCAGGGCGGAAAGTGTGTGGCATAGTGGGATCCTTTAACGTCAATATTTTCAGGGAAGTGACGTTAAATATCAGGCTTTAGCAGGAGCGGGGTGAACCAAGGAAATCATCTAAGGTTAATCGGCAGGCGAATATAGGCGGGATTGACGGTACGGCAGTCTTATTGTGGGCTGAAGCTGCACAAACGCTGCTTCAGCCCGGATATTCAGGGTGATACCGACGATCAGCGGGGCGGCTCTTCAGGCTCTGCGGCATATTCAACGATCAGCGTGCCGCAGTCCAACATCGCAAAGTATTTCTTCACATTTTCGGTGTTGGTTTGCGTAAAGGGGATGAACCAGTCTGAATCTGTTTTATGGATTTCGCCATCAAGGAAAGTAATTTGAGCCGCCTGAGCGGCAGACCAGGCTTTACCCTCAGACGACCAGCCATCATAGTTTTTCAGCCGGGAGCGTAAGACTACAATTTTCGCCTGTTCAGGCGTGAACTTCTGGCACTTCGCCAGATTCTCCTCGCTGTAAAGATAGTGCCCGGTGCGCAGGTAGATAAGGGCAATGACTGCCGCCAGCGGCACGGTAACTATCAGCACAATCGCCCATATCCCTATTTTTACTTTCCTGTTCAAATTCGATCCTTCACTTTTCATTTTTAACGAAGCATTTAATTGATTTATAGCAATAAAGTTTCAATCTCTATTTCATCCTAAACCGCCAGGAAGCAATAATCATCCTTCTTATCATGAAATGGAGTTCATCGAATGGCAATATCAGTTTATTTAGGGGTTAGCGGCAATATTCATCAGATGATCCGACGTACCATGATTTTAATTGCCGGTATCTTATCGACGGCGTGCATGGCAGCAGCAAACGACTGGCACGCTTATATTCGGCTGGTGGAACAGGCCGACGGCAAAACGCTGCAGGCACTGCCGCAGGAGATTAACCGTATTGGCGACACCCTTGACGATCGGCAGACGGAGGCGCTGACGACCGCGCTTAGCAGGGCGCTGATTAAAGACCCTGTCGCGGTAATTACTGCAACCCGCGCGCTGGATCACAATGCCGACCCGTTAAAACAGCGTTTCGGTAGCTCGTTTATTTGCGCCATACCCGGCATGACCCACTTTACTCAACAGCAAATTGAAGCCTATTTTGCCAGGGCTGAACCGGCGCTAAAAAGGGCTGGTCCTGAGGCGGCGGGGTGCCTTGGAACCCTGCAGGAGGTGATTGAAGAGGTCAGGCAAGAAATAGCACAACATCCTGCAAGATAATCTCCCAGCCCAAACCCGGCGGATGCCGGGTTTTCTTTTCTCACATCGGCACATTTCGCTAAACCCGTTAATTGCCAGATATTCCCACCCCGCACCCGCCCATCATATTCACTTTAGCTATAAGACATTCCCTTTAAGTCCTTTCCAGTCATATCGGCTCTGCCTACTATCCCGTGTCATAAGTTTTATCAATAATGCAGCAAAAACAATCAGTTCATTTAATAAGCGATTCAATCGCCGCAGACAGACAGGCAACAGATGATAGTTTTACGCAACGTATTCAAGACCTTCAAAGGCACGGCGGGTCCGATCAGGGCCGTCGACGATGTCAGCCTTCAGGTTGAACAGGGGCAGATCTACGGCATTATCGGCTACAGCGGCGCGGGAAAAAGTACGCTGATCCGTCTGCTTAACGGGCTGGAAAAACCCACGTCGGGCAGCGTGACCATTGCCGGGCAGGATATTGCCCAGGCAAAAGGCGAAGCTTTGCGCGCGGCACGGCTGAAAATCAGCATGGTGTTTCAGCACTTTAATTTGCTGTGGTCGCGCACCGTCAGCGAAAACATCGCTTTTTCGCTGCAAATTGCCGGCGCGCCGAAAGCGGCGATCCAGGCGCGGGTCAAAGAGCTGATTGAGCTGGTGGGGCTGACCGGCAAAGAGTCGACCTATCCGGCCAACCTCAGCGGCGGGCAGAAGCAGCGTGTCGGCATTGCCCGCGCGCTGGCCAACAATCCCGAAGTGCTGCTGTGTGACGAAGCCACTTCGGCGCTCGATCCGCAAACCACCGATGCCATCCTCGATCTGCTGCTGGATATCAACCGCAAGCTGAAGCTGACCATCGTGCTGATCACCCACGAAATGCACGTGGTGCGCAAAATCTGCCATCGCGTGGCGGTGATGGAAGACGGTCGCATCGTCGAAGAGGGCGAGGTGCTGTCGGTCTTTACCCATCCGCAACAGCCGATCACCCGCCAGTTCGTGAAGCAAACCAGCGAGTACAGCCGCGCAGACACGCCGTTCAATGCTGAACTGGTGGATGAGACGGGCGGCAGCGTGCTGAAGCTGACCTTTATCGGTCAGAGCACCCGCCAGCCGATTGTCGGCGAACTGACGCTGAAATACGCGCTGCCGTTCAACATCCTGCACGGCAAGATGACGCAAACCAGCAACGGCACTTTTGGCGAACTGTGGTTACAGGTCAACGCCACCCGCAGCCAGTTGGAGAACATTCTGCAGGACCTGCACGCGCATGGCATTACAACCGAGGTGGTCGCCAATGATTGAGTCCCTCTTTCCGCACCTGAAACTGGACCAGCTGTGGTCTGCGACCGGTGAAACCCTGTACATGACCGCGATTTCCGGCGTGGCGACCTTTGTGCTGGGAATTGTACTCGGGCTGGCGCTGTTCCTGACCGCGCGCGGCGGCCTGTTCCAGAACCGGGCGATCTATGCGCTGATCTCGGTGCTGGTCAACGTCTTCCGCTCGATCCCGTTCATCATTCTGATTGTGCTGCTGATCCCGTTCACCAAAAAGCTGATCGGCACCATTTTGGGCGCGGATGCGGCCCTGCCGGCGCTGATTGTCGGGGCGGCGCCGTTCTACGCGCGGCTGGTGGAAATCGGCCTGCGCGAAGTTGATAAAGGGGTGATTGAAGCCTCGCGTTCGATGGGCGCGCGCATCAGCACCTTGATTTTCCGCGTGCTGCTGGCGGAATCCTCGCCAGCCCTGGTGTCGGGCATCACCGTTACGCTGATTGCGCTGGTCAGTTACAGCGCGATGGCCGGGGTGATTGGCGCAGGTGGCCTCGGCAATCTGGCGTATCTGGAAGGTTTTCAACGTAACCACGGCGATGTGACGCTGGTGGCGACGGCAATGATTCTGGTGATTGTTTTTATCATCCAGTTCGTAGGTGATCTCGTGACCACACGGCTCGATAAACGTTAACTTTTAGGGGATTTACTGTGAAAAAAACACTGACACTGCTGGCTGCTGCCACTCTGGCTGCGATGAGTCTGAGCGCATGGGCTGATACGCTGACCGTTGGCGCGTCCAACGTGCCGCATGCTGAAATTCTGGAGCAGGCCAAGCCGATCCTGGCGAAGCAGGGCATCGATCTGGAAATCAAACCTTTCCAGGACTACATCCTGCCAAATACCGCGCTGGCCAGCCGTGATATCGACGCTAACTACTTCCAGCACGTGCCGTATCTGAACAGCGTGCTGAAAGACCATGCCGACGACAAGACCTATGATTTTGTCAGCGCTGGCGCAATCCATATCGAGCCCATTGGCATTTACTCGAAGAAATACAAATCGCTGAAGGATCTGCCACAGAACGGCAAAGTGATCATGCGTGATGCGGTGGCGGAAGAGGGCCGTATCCTGTCAATCTTTGAGAAGGCAGGCGTGATTAAGCTGAAGCCTGGCGTCAGCAAAGTGGACGCGCGCATCAGCGACGTGGTTGAGAACCCAAAACACCTGCAGTTTATTGCTAACGTCGAAGGCGCGCTGCTGCCGCAGATGTACAACAATGACGAAGGCGATGCGGTGGTGATTAACGCCAACTACGCCATTGATGCTGGCCTTAATCCGGTAAAAGATCCGATTGCCGTTGAAAGCGGTGAAAATAACCCGTACGCCAATATCATCACCGTGCACCGTGGCGATGAAAACAAGCCGGATATAAAAGCGCTGGTCACCGTGCTGCATTCGAAACAAATTCAGGACTGGATCCGCACCAAATATAAAGGTGCCGTTATTCCGGTGAATAACTGATTCCAGGTTTTGTTTATGCAAAGGCCGGGAAACCGGCCTTTTTCACATCGAGGCGTTATGCTTCGCGGACTTAGTTATTTCTCTGGAAACCTTTGCGCTATTTCTTAATTTACCTTTCAGACGATAAGCGGAATATTTGCCAGTAGATTGCTTAACCCGCCTGACTGGAGCGCATGATGACAATACATAATGGCATTACCGAACTGGTAGGTCAGACCCCGCTATTACGCCTCACCCGCTTTTCCCAACAGCATCAACTGACTGCCGATCTGGTCGCCAAGCTGGAATATTTTAATCCCAATCACAGCATCAAAGATCGCACCGCGCTGGCGATGATCGAAGCGGCGGAGCGCAGCGGCAAGCTCAGGCCGGGCATGACGCTGGTCGACACCACCAGCGGCAATACCGGCATTGGCCTGGCCGCGATTGCCGCGGCCAAAGGCTATAAGTTTCGCGTCTATCTGCATGACAAACTTAGCGCCGAACGTTTTGCCATCCTCAACGCCTTTGGTGCGGAAATCATCCCGTTTAGCGCGGTGCCCGGCTTCGACAAGGTGATCGAAGCGAGTGACGGCGACTTTGTGGCTGCCGCCCGCTGGCTGGCCGATAACGTGATCCTGAAAGAGCCGAATATCTGCTTCACCTGCCAGTTGGAAAACCCGGCCAATCCGCAGGCCCATTTCCACAATACCGGGCCGGAAATCTGGCAACAGGCCGGAGGGCAGGTTGACGTGCTGATCGCGTCCGTCGGCACCGGCGGCACGCTGTCAGGGGCGGGACGCTATCTTAAGCAGCTTAACCCGCAGATCGCACTGATCGCCGTCGAGCCCGGCCGCTTCAGCATCCCGGACAAGGACAACCCGGACACCCGCGAGATCACCGGCGTGCATGCCTTCAGCGAGGTGCCCCCGGAGCGGGTGCCACTGACGCTCGATCGCGGTTTGTGCGATGAAGCGATTGCGGTGGAGAGCTGGCAGGCGGTGCAGACGGCGAGGGAAGTCGCCTTGTCGGATGGCATCCTGGTGGGTGAGTCCTCGGGTGCGGTGCTGTATGCCGCGCGCGAGGTTGCCCGGCGGCCGGAATATGCCGGCAAGCGGATTGTGGCGATCCTCGCGGACAGCGGCCTGACCTACCTCTCCACCGGCCTGTTCGATCCCGCCCTCAGCGTTGAACAGCTGCAGGCGGCCGCGCTGAATCGCCAGGCGGAAGCGATCGCCTGAGTCACCCCAGCCCATAAAAAAGGGCAATCAGCTGATTGCCCTTTTTGCCATTACATCAACATTATTTCTTATCCAGCGACCAGGTTGCGCTGGCAACGTTAACCTTCACCGGCAGCAGGCCAATCTGGGTAAACTTATCTGCCAGCGCCTGCTGTTCCTTAAACACTTCCGGCGTCATTCGCTCTGCGCCAAACGGCATTCTGGCAATCGCCCGCTGCCAGATCGGCTGCGGCAAACCGGTCGACGTTGACAGTATTTTGGCTGCCTCTTCCGGGTTTTTGTTGGCCCAGTCGCTCAGCGTGCCGAGCTGATCGACCACCTGTTTGGCGGTCTGCGGATAGGTATCGGCAAACTTACGGCTGGAGAGATAGAAGGTGTAATGCGGCACCAGCCCTTCGGCATTTTTGATCAAACGGGCTTTGGCATTGGTTTCCACTTCCGCGTAGTAGGGATCCCAAATCACCCAGGCATCGACCGCGCCACGCTGGAAGGCGGCACGCGCATCGGCAGGCGGCAGATAAATGGCCTTCACGTCCTTGTAGCTTAATCCGGCATTTTCCAGCGCGCTGACCAGCAGATAGTTAACGTCGGAGCCTTTATTCAGCGCCACGCGTTTGCCTTTCAGGTCGGCCACGGTTTTGATGTCTGAGTTTTCCGGCACCACAATCGCTTCGGTTTTTGGGTTAGCGGGCGAGTGCGCCAGATACACCAGGTCGGCCTGCGCCGCCTGGGCGAAGGTCGGTGGCGCATCGCCGGTGGCGGCCAGATCGATACTGCCGACGTTTAGCCCTTCCAGCATCTGCGGGCCGGCCGGGAATTCGACCCACTTCACCGCGATGCCCTGTTTTTTAAACTCGGCGTCAAGCGTGCCGCGGTACTTCAGCAGCGCAAAAATATTGGCTTTCTGGAAACCGATAGTGACCTGTTTAGGGGCAGTTTCTGCCATAACGTTAAACGCCGAGGCACTGAGTGCGGCGGCAATCAGGCCGCTCAATACGATTTTTTTCATCTTTAATCCCGGTGTAATAGGTAATGTTTCAGCAACATAGCAAACCGCATGAAAACGGCTTAACGAGTAAAATTGCTTTGCTTAGCTGAAAAAATCATGGCCAGACCGCCTCTCGCACCTTGATCGCACGGGAAAGCAGGCCCAGCGCGTAAAAGCGATCCGCAATCGCCTGCTGCTGACGAATAATGGTCAAATCCATGCGCCGGGGCTGATGGCTGCGGCGCGCCAGCGCATGGCCGAGGGACGCGGTGGACAGCCCGAGCTCGGCGGAGAGCAGCGCGGCGGCCTCATCGCGGTGTGCCTCGATATACTGTCCGGTGTGTTCCAGGGCCGACATCAGCGTGTCCAGCAAATCGGCGGAATGCCCGACAAAGTCGCGATGCGCCAGATAGAACTGATGGTTGTTCACCCGGCCAACGCCGTTGGCGATCACCCGCAGCTGCTCGCCGTGTTCGGCATCGCTCAGCAGCGGGTCCCACATCATCCAGGCATCGACCGCATGATGATCGCTGGGGGTCAGCGGATATTTCGGCGGGGCATAGACCACGCGCACGTCGTCCACCGTCAGGCCCGCCTCATCGAGAATTTGCAGCAACAGGTAATGGACGTTGGAGCCTTTATTCACCGCGATGCGCTTGCCGCGTAAATCGGCCGGCGTCTGCACCGGGCTGTCGTGCGCCACCAGCAGCGCCACGCTTTGCGGCGCGGCGGGTTCCCAGGCGACATACAGCAGCGGACTGTTGCTGGCCTGGGCGAACAGCGGCGGCACCTCGCCGGTGGTGCCAAAATCGATCTCACCGTTGGTCAGCGCGTGCAGCAACTGCGGACCGGCGGGGAACTCGCTCCACAGCACGCTGACGCCACGATCGGCAAACTGCGTTTCCAGCGTCTGCCGCACTTTCAAAATCCCCAGATTGCCAAACTTCTGGTAACCAATCCGCAGTTCGCGCTCGCTGCTGCCCGATTCGTTCGGGGTTTTGCCTGTCGCGCCGGCCACACTGCGGCGGGCTTTAATCAGGCCCAGATGGCCAAGATGGGTGCGTAGCGTATTGCGGCTGATGCCCAACAGGGTGGCAGTTTGCAGCTGGTTGCCCTGGCTCAGTTCAAAGGCATTGCGCACCAGCGAATCCAGCACCCGCTGATAAAGCGGGCTGTCATTTTCCACCAGCTGCTGGCGTAAGAACGCATCCAGCGAATCGTCATCATGGGGCAGCGAGGTCAGATTGGCGGCGCTGAGCCGCAGCTGCTGCGGCGTAATCAGCGGCTCTCTGCTCAACAGCACCGCATTGTGCAGGGTGTTTTCCAGCTCGCGTATATTCCCCGGCCAGGCATAATCCATCAGCGTGCCCAGCGCTTCCTCACTGAGACGCAGCTGCGGACGGCCCAGCCGCCGGGCATACAGCGTTAAAAAGTGATCGGCCAGCAGCGGAATGTCTTCCCGCCGCTGGCGTAACGGCGGCAGCGCCACCGCCGCGACATTCAGCCGGTAATAGAGGTCTTCACGGAAACGACGTTCACGGATGGCATGCGCCAGATCGACATGGGTGGCCGCCACCACCCGAACGTTGACCTTTAACGGGCGACGCGATCCCACCCGCGTCACTTCGCGCTCCTGCAACACCCGCAGCAGCTTCACCTGCAACGGCAGGCTCAGCTCGCCGATTTCATCCAGCAGCAGCGTGCCGCCTTCCGCCGCTTCAAACCAGCCCTGATGACGATCTGCCGCGCCGGTAAAGGCGCCTTTCTCATGACCGAACAGTTCGGATTCGGCGAGGCTTTCGGTCAGCGCACCGCAGTTAACCGCCAGGAACGGCCGGTCGCGTCGCGGGCTGTGATGATGCAGATAGCGCGCCACCACCTCTTTGCCGGTGCCGGTTTCCCCGACGATCAGCACCGTGGCGTCGGTCGGCGCCAGGCGGTCCAGAACGCTCTGGAAGGCAATAGAAGCAGGATCAATTAACACCGGGCCGTGGGTTTGCATCGGGGATCCCTCACATTAAGCGGAACGGAAACCATACCTTCAGACGCGGGCGATAACGAGGGGGTGACCGGCCGGTTTGCTGCAAATGCAGCAGACGGTCATCAGTGGCTGTTGCATTTGCAGCAAAAAGGGACGGGGATCTTAAAATCTAACCCATTGAAAAATAATAACAATGGCAGGATTTAATTGTGGCATGGTTCCTGCTATGGTCTTTATAACCAAACGAGAATAATCAATACAATAAATTCAGATATCGTTATATAGGAAACGGATAATGAGCGACGCAGCGCAGGACAATCTCAACGTATTTTGGTTTTTACCGACCCACGGCGATGGCCGTTATCTCGGCACCACCGAAGGCGGAAGAGCCGTCGATCTGCCGTACCTGCAGCAGGTGGCGCTCGCCGCCGACAATCTGGGGTATTACGGCGTACTGATCCCCACCGGCAAAAGCTGCGAGGATTCCTGGTTAGTGGCCTCCGCGCTGGCGCCGATCACCAAACGGCTGCGCTATCTGGTCGCGGTGCGTCCCGGCTTACAGCCGCCGAGCCTGGCCGCGCGAATGGCCGCCACGCTGGATCGCCTGTCGGAAGGGCGTCTGCTGATCAACGTGGTGACCGGCGGCGATCCGGTAGAAAACAAGGGCGACGGCATCTTCCTCAGCCACGCCGAACGATACCAGGTCACCCGCGAGTTCCTCGAAGTCTATTCGCGCCTGTTAAAGGGCGAGAAGGTCGATTACCACGGCGAGCATATCCGCGTGGAAGGGGCTGAAGTGCTGTTCCCGCCGGTGCAGGAAGACGGTCCGCCGCTGTTCTTTGGTGGTTCTTCGGAAGAAGCGCTGGAGGTGGCCGCCAACCAGATCGATACCTATCTGACCTGGGGCGAACCGGTTGAACAGGTGGCGGAGAAAATCGCCGTGGTGCGTCAGCGCGCTGAAGAGCGGGGCCGCACGCTGGATTACGGCATTCGTCTGCACGTGATTGTGCGGGAAACCGAAGAAGAAGCCTGGGCCGCCGCCGACAAGCTGATTGCCCACCTTGATGATGACACCATCGCCGCCGCGCAGAAGATCTTCTCGCGGATGGATTCCACCGGACAGGCCCGCATGAGCGCGCTGCACGGCGGCTCGAAAGACGGGTTGCGCATCGCGCCTAACCTGTGGGCCGGCGTTGGCCTGGTGCGTGGCGGAGCGGGCACGGCGCTGGTAGGCAGTCCGCAGCAGGTGGCGGATCGTATTCGTGAATATCAGGCACTGGGCATCAAAAACTTTATCTTCTCGGGCTATCCTCATCTGGAAGAAGCGCACCGCTTTGCGGAACTGGTGATGCCGTTGCTGCCGCTGGCCAGCAATGCCGAGAAGCGCCAGCGTACCATCAATACCGGACCCTTTGGCGAAACCATCGGTGGCGATCGCCGTCCGGGCAAACAGGGAAACTGAGTCATGAGCGATCGGCAGATTGTCATTATCGGCGGCGGCTTTACCGGCACGGCGCTGGCTGTCCACCTGGCGCGGTTGGGTCACGCCGGACTGGAGGTGACAATTATTGAACCGCGCGCCCAGCTGGCTCAGGGGGTGGCCTATGGCACCATCGATCCGGCGCACAGGATTAACGTGCCGGCGGCCAGAATGCAGCTTTCAGCGGCGGAAGAAGGCGACTTTGACCGTTGGTATCGCGCCTCGGCCGCCTTTCAGATCGATGCCAAAGCCTTGTGGCAGGACGGCAAGGTCTATCCGCAGCGCGGCCAGTTTGGCGCTTACGTGGCAGGCAAGCTGGCCGAGGCGCTGAAAACCTCGGCGGTGCGGGTGAGCCATATTCAGGATCGGGCGATAGCGCTGCAAAACGGCGAGGTGCTGACGGCATCCGGCAGAAAATACCGCGCGGATGACGTGGTGCTGGCGGTCAGCCATCCGCCGCCTGCGGTGCCGGCAAAACTTCAGCAGGCGCTGGGCGGGCATCCGGGCCTGATCGCCAATCCGTGGCAGAGCGATGCGCTAAGTCAGGTGGCGAAAGACGATCGGGTGGCCATTATCGGATCCGGCTTAACCATGTCGGACGTGGTTGCCTCGCTGCACCGTCAGGGACATCGCGGCAGCATCGTCGCCTTCTCCCGCCGGGGTCAGCTGCCGCGTCCGAATATCACCGGTGACTTTGCGCCGCGACCACTGGATTACCAGCAACCGCAGGCCGCGACGGCGCTTGGCTGGTTGCGCCGTATCCGCCAGGAAGTTCGTCTGGCCGCCGCCGAACAGCAGCCGTGGCAGCTGGTGCTGGACGATATTCGCCTCAACGGTCAACGCCTGTGGCAACAGCTGTCGCTCAGCCAGCAGCGCAGTTTTCTGCGCCATCTGCGGCCGTGGTGGGATGTTCATCGCTACCGCATTGCGCCGCAGGTCAGCGCGGTGCTGACGCGACTGCTGCACAGCGGGCACCTTCAGGTGCTGGCCGCCAGCCTGCAACAGGTGGCGGTCGATAATGACACGGTGATCCTGACCCTGAAGCGACGCGGCCAGGCACAGGCCGACAGCGTGCAGGTCGACCGGCTGATCGTCACCACCGGCCCGGCCCACGGCGCGCTGTTAAGCAGTAATCCGCTGCTACAGCAGTTGGCGACGGAAGGGCTGATTAAGGCCGATCCGCTGGCGCTGGGGATCGCTGTCGATGCCCATTCCCGCACCCTGAACCGCCACGACCAAAGCAATCCCCATCTTTACGTCGTCGGGCCCGCCGCGCGCGGCCGCTTCGGTGAATTAATGGGCTTACCGCAGGTTGCCGAACACGCCGAATCCCTGGCGCAGCAGCTGCTGGGGATCGTTTCCCCGTCCGACGGCGAGCGATGTCCCCCGTCCTGATCCGCTGATTTTTCCTGAAAAATATCCTTTTACTGATTGCCGGAACGGAAGGGCGAGCCCTTGCCGTGCCTGCTATGGAGTCTGCTATGTCATCGCAACGTGAAATTCGCCTGAACGCTTTTGATATGAACTGTGTCGGTCACCAGTCTCCCGGCCTGTGGGCGCACCCGCGCGACCGCTCGTGGGAATATAAGGATCTGGCCTACTGGACCGATTTGGCCCGCCTGCTGGAAAGAGGCAAATTCGACGGGCTGTTTATTGCCGACGTGCTGGGGGTGTATGACGTGCTGGACGGCAACAACCATGCCGCGATCCGCAACGCGACCCAGGTACCGGTTAACGATCCGCTGGCGCTGATCACCCCAATGGCGTTAGTCACCGAACACCTTGGTTTTGGCCTGACCGCCTCGCTCTCCTTCGAGCATCCTTATCCGTTTGCCCGCCGCATTTCCACGCTGGATCACCTGACCAAAGGTCGCATCGGCTGGAACATCGTCACCTCGTATCTGGAGAGCGGGGCAAAGAATATCGGTCATCAGAGCCAGACCGATCACGATGCGCGTTATGACTATGCCGACGAATATCTGCAGGTGGTGTACAAGCTGCTGGAAGGCAGCTGGGAAGACGATGCGGTGGTACGCGACCGCGTGCGCGGCATCTTCAGCGATCCGACAAAAATCCACCCGATTAACCATCAGGGCACCTTCTTCCAGGTGCCGGGCATTCACCTGTGCGAACCGTCGCCGCAGCGCACGCCGGTGCTGTATCAGGCCGGAGCCTCCAGCCGGGGCAAGCAGTTTGCTGCTGAGCATGCCGAGTGCGTGTTTGTTGCCGCGCCATCAAAAGTGCTGCTGAAGAAAACCGTGGCGGATATTCGCCGTCGCGCGGCGGAGGCCGGCCGCGATCCGCGCAGTATCCTGATTTTTAACCTGCAAACGGTGATCGTCGGCGAAACCGACCAGGCAGCGCAGGCGAAGTGGGAAGAGTACAAAAAATACGTCAGCTATGAGGGCGCGCTGGCGCTGATCTCCGGCTGGACCGGGATCGATTTTGGCCAGTATCAGCCGGACCAGGTACTTAAACACCTGCACACCAACGCCATCCAGTCGGCGGTGGAAACCTTCTCCACCGCCGATCCGGATCGTCAGTGGACGGTGCAGGCGCTGGCCGACTGGGTGGGGATTGGTGGTTTTGGCCCGCTGCTGGTGGGCAGTGCAGAAACCGTCGCCGACGAGCTGCAAAGCTGGGTGGAAGAGACCGATGTCGATGGCTTTAACCTCGCCTACGCCGTCACTCACGAAACCTTCACCGATGTGGTGGAGTTGCTGATCCCGGAGCTGCAAAAACGCGGCGTCTACAAGAAGGACTATCAGCCGGGCACCCTGCGCGAAAAACTGTTTGGCCAGGGCGACCGTCTTGCAGCGCCGCATCCTGGCGTGGGCTATCGCCGCGTGTCGGGCGACGTGCCGCAGCCGGAGAGTGAGGTGCTCAATGATTGAAATCTCTGAGCTGAAAAAACACTATCCCGCGCCGGGCGGGAAAACGGTGGAGGTGTTGAAAGGCATCTCGCTGACCGTACCAGTGGCGTCGATCACCGCCGTGGTCGGCCCGAGCGGCGCGGGAAAATCCACGCTAGCGAAGTGCATCAGCCTGCTGGAAAAACCCTCGTCGGGCAGCATCCGGGTCAATGGCGAGGATCTGTCGCAGCTGTCGGGTGACGCGCTGCGCGCCAAACGCCGGGCCATTGGCACCGTGTTTCAGTCGTCAGCGCTGTTGCAGCGTAAAACCGCCTGGGAAAACATCGCGCTGCCGCTGGAGTGGCTCGGCGTGGTGCCCGGTGAAATCAAACGCCACGTCGGGCAGCTGCTGGACAGCGTCGGCCTGAGCGATAAAGCCAACGCCTTTCCGGCGCAGCTGTCCGGCGGCCAGCGCCAGCGTGTCGGGATTGCCCGCGCGCTGGCGCTGAAACCGTCGGTGCTGCTGGCCGATGAAGCCACTTCGGGGCTGGATCCGCAGGCCACCAGTTCAATCCTCGCATTGCTGAAACAGCTGCGCGATCGCTTTGGCCTGTCGATTATTTTGATCACCCATGAAATGGACGTGGTGCGCAGGGCGGCGGATGCGGTAGCCGAAATCAGCGACGGTCGGCTGGTGCAGCAGGGCACCCTGAGCGATCTGCTCTCCAGCCCGCAGTCGAGCCTGGGACAACGGCTGTTTCCGCTACAGCCGCTGGAGGCGTCGGGGGATATTTTGCTGCAGCTGACCTATGGCGATCGCCCGCTGGCCACCGACTGGATCAGCCAGCTTAGCCAGCAATATCAGCTGCACATCGATCTGCTGGCGGCGCACGTTGAGCAGGTGGGTGAGCGGCTGGCAGGGCGGATGCGCATCGCCGTGCGCTTTGGCGCGCAGCGGCCCCGCCATCAGGTGCTGATCCAGCAGCTTTATCAACTGGGTATCAATGCCGAAATTCTCGATCTCCAGCCCGCATTGCAGGAGGCCGGATGAAACCCGCAGACGTCATGAGCCATGACACCCCGTGGCGCGATATCCACACCCTGATGCTGCCGGCCTACGGCGAAACCTGGCTGATGGTCGGCATCGTGATGCTGTTTGTGGTCACCTTCGGCGGCCTGTTGGGCATCGTGCTGTTTAACACCTCAAAGCGCGGATTGTTTCCACATGTGGCACTGAACCGCAGCCTGAGCTGGATAGTGAACATGGGACGCTCACTGCCGTTTCTGGTGCTGATGGCGGCGATCATTCCGTTCACCTTCTGGCTGACGGGTAGCACCATCGGCATCCCTGCGGCGGTGATCCCAATGATTGTTGCCGGTACGCCGTTCTTTGCCCGGCTGGTGGAAACGGCGCTGCGCGAGCTGCCGGCTGACGTCACCGCCGTGGGGCTGGTCTCCGGCGGGTCGACCTGGCAAATCATCCGCCGGGCGCAGGTCAGCGAAGCCTTGCCCGCCATCGTTGCGGCTATCGTGCTTAACCTGATCTCGATGATTGAGTACTCGGCGATTGCCGGCACCATCGGCGCAGGCGGTATCGGTTATCTGGCGGTGGTCTACGGCTATCAGCGCTTCGACAACCACATCATGATCGCCACCATTCTGGTGCTTATTGCCACCATTCAACTGATTCAGTTTACTGGCGACCGCCTGGTTGCCGCACTTCAACCTTCTCAGGGATCCTGACCATGTCGCAGCACCAGTTTGAAATCAGAAAAAAGAAAAAATGGCCGGGCGTTGTCGCCGTGGTGGTAGTGATTGCCGTGGCGGGCGTGGCCTGGCATCTGCTGGCGAAAAAGAGTGACGCCGTCACCTTTACCGACACGCTGAAAGTCCACTTTGAACCGGCGATGGCCGGTGAGGAGCGCATTATCCAGTACGTCGGTCAGCATATCGCGCCGGATTACGGCATCAAGCTGGAAGCGGTGGGCCTGCAGGATCCGGTGCAGGCAGACCGCACGGTGGCCGACGGCCAGTATGCCGCCACCGTCTATCAGCATCAGTGGTGGTTAAAGCAGGTGGTCGACGCCAACAAGTTTGCTTTAACCCCGGCGCTGCCGATTTTCCAGTGGGCGTTTGGCATCTACTCCGATCGCTATAGCTCGATTAAGGATTTACCGGAAGGCGCGGAAATTGTGGTGCCCAATGACGGTGCCAATCAGGGCCAGGCGCTGTGGTTGTTGCAACGCATCGGCCTGATTGGTCTGGATCCGGCGGTGGAGCCGCGAATGGCGCAGCTTAAGGACATCAAAACCAACCCGCATAATTTCAAGTTCAAGGAGCTGGACCTGTTAACCATGCCGCGCGCATTGAACTCGGTGGATGCGGCGATTGGCTACGTGTCCCAGTTTGACGCCGGCAAAGTCCCGCGTGAGAAAGGGATCCTTTTCCCGCCCGCGCCGAAAACCTTTGCCTCGCAGCTGGTGATTGGCACGCCGTATCTGGACGACGAGAACATCGTCAAGCTGAAGAAGGCCTTTGCCGACCCACGCTTGCAGCAGTGGCTGAAAGAGACCAATGACCCGTTAGTGAAAGGTGTGCTGGTGCCTGTTTCGGCAGAATAATCGCGCGCGTTTTAACCCTGAATCACCGGATAGGCCTTTGGCTTATCCGGTGATTCAGCTTGTCAAAAAAACGTGAATATCTTATTGATTTTTATGGTTTTATAATGATTATTTGTTGTTTGTCCCCGCCGCAAGATCCTTCTATAAACAGCTCATCACCCGCGAATAATAAAATGATGAGGCCAGTATGAGCACGATTAATCTTGAGGGCGAACGGATACTCCCGCCGCCGCATTCAACACCGATAAGCTCTGTCAGTGACGTGGCAAACGTCATTAACAGCAGCAGCAGTAAAAACAGCTACGCCCGCTGGATCGTGTTTCTGGCACTGGGCGGCGTCTTCCTCGATGCCTACGATCTGACCACGCTGTCCTACGGGATTGATGACGTGGTGAAAGAGTTCGGGCTGACGCCAACCCTGACCGGGCTGGTGACCTCGTCGATCATGATCGGCACCATCGTCGGCAACCTGGTCGGCGGCTGGCTGACCGATAAGTACGGCCGCTACTCGGTATTTATGGCCGACATGCTGTTTTTTGTGGTGTCGGCGATCGCTGCTGGACTGGCACCGAACGTCTGGGTGCTGATCGGCGCGCGTTTCCTGATGGGCGTCGGCGTCGGGATTGATTTGCCGGTGGCGATGGCCTACCTGGCGGAATTCTCTAAATTCACCGGCAAGGGCAATAAAGCCTCGCGGCTGGCAGCCTGGTGCCCGATGTGGTACGCCGCGTCCTCGGCCTGTTTCTTTATCATTTTTGCCCTCTATTTCCTGCTGCCGAAAGAGCATCTGGACTGGCTGTGGCGCGCATCGCTGCTGTTTGGCGCGGTGCCTGCGCTGCTGATCATCGCCGTGCGCAGCAAGTTTATGAATGAATCGCCGCTGTGGGCGGCCAATCAGGGCGATCTGAGTGGTGCGGTGCGTATCCTGCGCGATTCCTACGGCATCGTTGCCCACGAGGCTGAGCCAGAAAAGCCGGCGGTTGAGAAAAAAGCGCCGCCAAAGGTCAGCTTCCGCGTGCTGTTCCAGAAACCCTATCTGGAGCGCACCGTGGTGACCGCGGTGATGAACGTCTGTATCTCGTTTGAATACACCGCGATTGCCTTCTTCCTGCCGTCGATTCTGGCGCAGTTCTTGGGCGCCGGCGTGTTTGAAACCATCTCCGCCTCGCTCGGCCTTAACGCACTGTTTGCCTTTACCGGCGGCCTGTTGGGCATGCGCCTGGCGTGGAAATTCCCGTCACGGCATGTGGCGATCGCCGGCTTTGCGCTGCAGTTTATCGCGCTGATTTCGCTGGCGCTGGTCGGCCATCCTGAAGCGACCGCCGGGGTGGTGTTTGCCATGCTGATGCTGGGTCTGTGGCTGTTCGCCGAAGGCTTTGGCCCTGGCGCGCAGATGATGATCTATCCGGCGCTCTCTTATCCCACCCATATTCGCGCCACCGGCGTCGGCTTTGGCCGCTCGCTGTCGGGCATTGGCAGCGCGCTGGCGCTGTTTATCCTGCCGATCCTGCAGGCGGCGTACGGCACCAATATGTTCTGGATTGTCTCGCTGGCCGCCATTATCCCGATTTTCTTCCTGCTGATTATTCGCTTCGAACCGACCCGTCAGGACATTGACACCGAACACGAAACTGGAGAACACCATGTCTGAAGCCACTTACCCGGATTACGAAATTCTGGCCGCCCGATTCCGTCCGATATTTAACCAGATTGCCGAAGGCGCGGTCGCGCGTGAACATCAGCGGACGCTGGCCGATGAGCCGATCCGCTGGCTGAAGCAGGCCGGATTCGGCACCCTGCGCATCCCGGTCGATCAGGGCGGATTGGGTGCCAGCCTGCCGCAGCTGTTCCAGTTGCTGACTGAACTGGCCGAAGCCGACTCCAACCTGCCGCAGGCGCTGCGCGCCCATTTTGCCTTTGTCGAAGATCGCCTGAATCAGCCCGACAGTGAAGGGCGTCGCCAGTGGTTCAGCCGGTTTGCCGACGGTGAACTGGTCGGCAGCGGCTGGAGCGAAATCGGCAACCTGAAGCTGGGCGAAATCAAAACCCGGGTGTCGCCGGGCGAAAACGGCTGGCGGCTGAACGGCGAGAAGTTTTACAGCACCGGCACGCTGTACGCCGACTGGATCGATGTCTTTGCGAAGCGCACCGACAACGACCGCGATGTGATTGCGCTGGTCAGTACCCATCAACCGGCGGTCCAGCGCGACGATGACTGGGATGGCTTTGGTCAGCGCCTGACCGGCAGCGGCACCACGCGCTTTAACGAGGCGGAGGTGGAGCAGGCGCACGTCTATGACTTCAGCGAACGCTTCCGCTATCAGACCGCGTTTTACCAGCACGTATTGCTGGCGACGCTGGCCGGCATTGGCCGCGCCGTCAGCCGCGATGCTGCGCAGGGCGTGGCGGCGCGTAAGCGTATCTACAGCCACGGCAACGCGCCGCTGGTGAAGCAGGATGTGCAGGTGCTGCAGGTGGTCGGACAGATCGACAGCTGGGCATGGGCGGTGGAGTCCGCCGTGCAGCGCGCCGGCCATTCGCTGCAACGGGCGTTTGACGTCGAGCATCAGGGCGGCAGCGAAGAGGCGATCCAGCAGGCCAACGTGCAGGCGGAGCTGGAAGCTGCCAAAGCGCAGGTGATTGCCACCGAGCTGATCCCGCGTGCCGCCACCGAACTGTTTAACGCGCTGGGCGCATCGGACACCCGCGTCAGCAAGGCGCTGGATCGTCACTGGCGTAACGCGCGCACCGTGGCGTCACACAACCCGGTGATTTACAAAATCCGCAACGTCGGCGACTGGGCGGTTAATGGCCGCGAACCGACGTTTATCTGGCAGATTGGCAATGGGGAATAGGGCTGTGGACGCGCCGAAAAAAATCCTGTTAAACGCCTTCAATATGAACTGCGTTGGGCATATTCATCACGGCATGTGGACGCATCCTCAGGATCGTTCCACGGAATTTAACAGCCTGAGTTACTGGCTGGACCTGGCGAAGATCCTCGAAAAAGGGCTGTTTGACGGGCTGTTTATCGCCGACATTCTCGGCGTGTACGACGTCTATCAGCAGGGGATCGCCCTGACCGCCAGCGAATCTATCCAGCTGCCGGTCAACGATCCGCTGATGCTGGTGTCGGCAATGGCCAGCGTCACCGAACATCTGGGCTTTGGTTTGACCGCCAACCTGAGTTACGAAGCGCCGTATCCGTTTGCCCGCCGCTTTTCGACGCTCGATCACCTGACCGCCGGTCGGGTGGGCTGGAATATCGTCACCGGTTATCTCGACAGCGCCGCCCGCGCCATGGGGCAGACGCAGCTGTTGGGGCATGACCGTCGCTACGATCAGGCCGATGAGTTCCTCGACGTCAGCTATCAGCTGTGGGAAGGCAGCTGGGAAGAGGATGCGGTGCTGGCCGACCGTCAACAGCGGCGCTATGCCGATGCCAGCAAAATTCATCCTGTGCGTCATCACGGGGAATTTTATCAGGTTGAGGGTTATCACCTTTCCCAGCCGTCTCCGCAACGCACGCCGCTGCTGTTCCAGGCGGGAAGTTCTGCACGGGGCATCCAGTTCGCCGCGCGCCATGCGGAGTGCACCTTTGTTAATGGCAGCACGCCACAGGCGATGCGCGCACAGGTGGACAGGCTGCGGCAGGCGGCGAAAGAGGCCGGCAGGTTGCCGGAGGATCTGAAAATCTTTATGGGCATTTCGGTGATCGTCGCTCCCACCGAACGCGAGGCGCAGGAGAAGCATCAGGAATACCTGCGTTATGCCAGCCCGGAGGCGGGCATTGCCCACTTCTCCAGCTCGACCGGCATCGATCTGGCGGCGTTCGACCTTGATGAGCCGATTCAGAGCGGTGCCACCCGGGCGATCGAGTCGGTCAGCAAAGCCTACAGCGGCTGGACCAAACGTCAGCTGCTGGAGCAGCATGCGTTGGGGGGACGCTACGCGCTGATTGTCGGCGATCCGCAACAGGTCGCGACCGCGCTGATCGACTGGATCGACCAGGCCGGGATCGACGGCTTTAACCTCACGCGCATCGTTAATCCGCAAAGCTATATCGACTTTATTGAATTAGTGGTGCCGGAACTGCAACAGCGCGGGCGGTATAAGACCGCTTATCAGCCCGGCTCGCTGCGGAAAAAACTGTTTAATAGCGACAGGCTTGCCGAACGCCATCCGGCCGCAGCCTGGCGTAAAGGAGGGCGGAATTACCGCAATAATCAGTAATCCGTTCTATTGCTAAAACTCGCTCAGGCTTAGCTGAAATTGATCTGAATGGATTAATTTCAGCATGCTAAGTTGAACTCTTATTAATTTCACCAGGTACAGATGATGATTAGCCAAAATATAAAAAACAGTGCGGTTATTAAGTCAGGTTTGCGTGCGTCAGGTTTAGCCTTATTTACCCTGTCGGTGTTATTTTCCTTATCCGCTCAGGCGGCACCGAATGGTGAAGTGCCGTCGTTGCAGGGGAAACGCATCGGGATCACCGTGGCCGGGACCGATCACTACTGGGACCTGAAAGCCTATCAGGGTCAGGTGGATGAGGTGAAACGCCTTGGCGGCACACCAATCGCGCTGGATGGCGGCAGGAAGGAGGCGCAGCAAATCGGCCAGATCCAGACGCTGATCGCGCAAAAGCCGGACGCAATTATCGAAACGCTCGGCACCGCCTCGGTACTGGAACCCTGGCTGAAAAAGATTCGCGCCGCCGGGATCCCCTTATTTACCGTCGATACCGCCAGTCCGTCGAGTATTAACGTTACCACCTCAGATAACTTTTATATTGGCGAGCAGCTGGCGCTGAAAATGGTTAACGATCTGCATGGCGAGGGCAATATTCTGGTATTTAACGGTTTCTATGGTGTGCCGGTGGTTGCCATGCGTTATGACCAGCTCAAAGCGGTATTAAAATGGTATCCAAAAATTAAAATCATTCAGCCGGAACTGCGTGATGTGATCCCCAATACGGTGCAGGATGCCTATGCGCAAATTAGCCAGCTGTTAAATAAATACCCGAAAGGCACGGTGCAGGCGATCTGGGCGGCGTGGGATGTGCCGCAAATTGGGGCTACCCAGGCGGTGGATGCCGCCGGGCGCAGCGAAATCAAAACCTACGCCGTTGACGGCAGCCCGGACGTGGTGTCGCTGGTGAAGGATCCGAAATCCAGCGCCGCGTCGGTCGTGGCGCAGCAACCGTACCTGATCGGCCAGACCGCGGTGCAGAACGTCGCACGCTATCTGGCGGGCGATCGTTCTCTGCCGCCAGCCACCTACGTACCGGCGCTGGTGGTGACCAAAGAGAATGCCGCTGAGGTGCAGAAAACGCTGGGACAGAGCGATGCAAAATAGCGCTCCGCTGCTGGCGATGAGCAACATCAGTAAAGCTTTTGCCGGTATCCCGGCGCTGCGTCAGGTGTCGCTGACGCTGGCAGCCGGGGAAATCCATGGCCTGATCGGCCATAACGGCGCGGGCAAATCGACGCTGATCAAAATTCTCGCCGGGCTGCAGCAGGCGGATGACGGGCAGATTGTGCTGGAAGGGCGGGAAACCGCGCTTCCTTCGCCGCAGGCGGCAAAGGCGCTGGGGATTGAAATTGTCCATCAGGAGCGGCTGCTGGCCCCGAGCCTGACGGTGGCGGAAGCGCTGTTACTGGGTGAGGAGCCGCGCTATCCCGGCCTGCCGTTGATCAACCGACGGCTGATGCGCCGCACGGCGGCACAGGCGATTACCGATCTGTTTGGCATCGCCATTCCTCCCGATCGCCTGATCGCCGATTTAAGCGTGGCGGAGCAGCAGCTGGTGCAGATTACCCGAGCCATGCGCCAGTCGCCGCGCATTCTGGTGTTTGACGAGCCGACCGCCGCATTAGGGCAACATGAAGTGGCGGCGTTGTTTCGCGCCATTCGCCGCTTGCAGCAAAAGGGTCTGGCGATCCTCTACGTCTCGCATTATCTCGATGAAATTACCGCGCTTTGTCAGCAGGTGACCGTGCTGCGCGATGGCCGTAACGTCGCCCATCATCAGGTCAGTCAGATCACCGCCAGCCAGCTGATCGGCGATATGCTTGGCGGCGAACAAAAAGCGCTGACCCGCCGGGATGCGCAGCCGCAAACGCATCCGCTGTTGCGGGTTGACAATCTGGCGGCCGCCGGGCGCTTCGAACAGGTCAGCTTTACCGCGTATCGCGGTGAAATCCTTGGTATCACCGGCCTGCTGGGCTCCGGCGGCAAGGCGCTGGTGCGCGCGCTGTTTGGGCTGGAACATGGCCTGAGCGGCGCGCTGACGCTGGATGGCGAGGCCTGGCTGCCGCATTCGCCGCATCAGGCGGTGAAGCATGGCGTGGCCTTTGTGCCGGAAGATCGCCGGGCCAACGGCATCGCGCCGGATCTGAGCGTCAGGGAAAATATCGCGCTGACCAGCCTGTCGGCCTTAACGCAAAAGCTGCTGATCGATGGCGGTAAAGAACGCCGCCTGGTGGCGGACAATATCCGCGATCTGGGGATCCGCACGCCCGGCGAGCGGGCCGCCGTGCGCCTGCTGTCCGGCGGCAACCAGCAAAAGGTGGTGCTGGCAAAATGGCTGAATACCGGGGCGAAAGTCTTTCTGCTGGATGAGCCGACGGTGGGGGTGGATATCGGTGCGAAGGCCGAAATCTACCGCGCGCTGCACCAGCTGGCGGCCAGAGGGGCGCTGGTGATCCTGTTCTCAACCGATTTACTGGAGTTGCAGTCGCTCAGCGATCGCATCCTGGTGATGGCGCGCGGCAAAGTGGTGAAAACCCTGCAGGGCGCGGACACCGATGACCATGAAATCCTCGCCTGGGCCGCTGGCGCACAGTCGGCAGAGACGGGAGCGTTAACATGACCGAACTTTCTTCTGCTGCGTCAGCAACGGCGGTTAGCGGACGCACTGCCTCCGCGCGCGATCGTAAAGGGCCGCTGCTGCAAGTGGGCGCGTTTCTGCTGATTATTGCGGTGCTGGCGGTGTTTGCCTTCCTGTCACCCATTTTCCTCACCTTCGGCAATCTGGGCAACGTCCTGCAGCAAACTGCGGTCACCGGCACGCTGGCCTTTGGCCTGACGCTGGTGCTGAGCGGTGGCGGCAGCCATTCGCTGACCGGCGGCATCGATCTGTCGGTGGCGGCCAATATGGGCCTCAGCGCGGCGGTTTTTGCCACTCAGCTTAGCCAGGGCGCGTCGCTTGAAACCGCCTTGCTGTTGGCATTACTTACCGGCGGCGCGGTCGGGCTGGTCAACGCCATCGCGGTGGTGTGGCTGAAGATTCTGCCGCTGTTAGCCACCCTGACCACCATGAATATTGCCCTCGGGCTGGAGATGGTGGTGACGCAGAATTCAACGGTGCCGGTGAGCGGCCCGCTGTTCGATACGCTGATTGGCGCAGGGCCGCTATCGCTGCCGTGGCTGGCCTGGGCCTTTGCCATTGTGGCAGGGCTGTTCGCTGTTCTGACCCATCTTTCTCCGTTCGGCCTGCGGCTGCAGGCGGTGGGCAGTCATCCGCTGGCCGCACGGGCCAACGGGCTGTCCGTCGCGCGCTATCTTGCCGCCAGCTACGTGCTTTGCGGGCTGGCAGCCGGTCTGGCGGCATTCGGTTCGGTCACGGTGCTCAGCGGCAGTTCGCCGGGTGCCAACGATAACCTGCTGATGGTGATCGCCGCCGTGTTGCTTGGCGTGGTCTTCTCGCGTCGGCTGGTGCCCACCATCCTCGGCACGCTGGTCAGCGTGGTGTTCCTCGGGCTGATCGCCAATGGTTTCCAGCTGATCAACGTCTCCAGCTACTGGATCAACGGCGTGGAAGGCGTGCTGATCCTGCTGGTTGTCTCGCTGACCGCCTTCCTGCGTCAACGCCATCAAAGGAGTAAGGTCCTTGTCTGATATCACTCTGTCGCCGGTCCTGACCCGGCTGCGTGGCAACCTGCTGCGGGTCAGCGTGTTGATCTGTTTTGCTGCGCTGCTGATCTTCTTTAGCTGCTTCGCGCCAGGATTCTTCAGCCTCAATAATCTGCAAAGCGTGCTGCTGAATAATGTCGCGCCGCTGGCGATTGCCGCGCTGGCGATGACCGTGGTGGCCTCGATGGGGGCCATTGACCTGTCTATCGGTACCGCCATCGATTTTGCCTGCCTGGTGCTGGTGACGCTGATGCTGCATCAGGTCGGCCTGCCGCTGGCGCTGGGCGCGGCGTTACTGGCGGCGCTGTGCGTCGGGCTGTTCAACGCCTTTCTGGTGGCGGTGCTCGGCGTGGAGCCGTTTCTGGCCACGCTCGGCACGCTGTTTATCGGCCAGAGCGTGCAACAGCTTTCGTCGGGCGGCGGCCAGCCGGTCTATTTACTCAGCCAGGTGCTGCCGCCAGGCTTCTCCGCCATCAGCCACGGTTCGCTGGCGGGGATCCCGCTGCCGCTGTGGTACGTGCTGGTGATTGCCGTGGTGCTGCATATCCTGCTGCAACGCACCCGCTTTGGTCGCGCGCTGACCTTTACCGGCGTGCAGATCAGCGTCGCCCGCTACTCGGGCATCGCCGTGGGCCGCACGCTGGCGGTGGGATTTGTGCTCAGCGCGGTGGTGGCGGGCGTGGTGGGGCTGATGCTGGCCGCCAACGTTAAGGCCTGGGTGCCGATGTCGGGCAATGCCTACCTGCTGAACGCTATCGGCGCGGCCTTTATCGGCAGCACCTTTTCGGCTCAACGGCGGCCCAACGTCGCGGGGACCTTGCTGGGCGTGGTGTTGCTGAGCTTTGTCGCCAACGGGCTGTTGCTGATTGGCTGGAACTTTTACTGGCAGCAGGTCGCCACCGGCGTGCTGATTTTTCTGGTGCTGGCCGCCGGTGCGCTGAAAGGCCGGCAACGCGCCTGAACAAGGAACAATGATGACTGACAAGACGCCGCAACCCTTTATCCTGTTCGGCTTTATGATGAACGTGGTCGGGCATATTTCCGCCGGATTATGGCGCCATCCCGAGGACAGCGCCGACCGCTATAAGGATATCCGCTACTGGGTGGAGATCGCCCGCTTGCTGGATGATGCGGGCTTTGACGCGCTGTTCCTCGCCGATGCGTTGGGGCAGCTGGATGTCTACCAGGGCAACGCTGACAGCGCCTTGCGACTGGCGGCGCAGATGCCGGTGAACGATCCGCTGCTGCTGGTTTCGGCGATGGCGGCCGCCACCCGCGATCTGAGCTTTGGGGTGACGGTGTCGACCACTTATGAACACCCCTATCTGCTGGCACGAAAATTCACCACCCTCGATCATCTGACCAACGGCCGGATTGGCTGGAATATCGTCACTTCAATGCTGGATTCAGCGGCTCGCAACCTCGGACTGACCCGGCAAATTTCCCATGACGAACGCTACGATCGCGCGGAAGAGTTTCTGCAGGTCACCGGCAAGTTATGGGAAGGGTCCTGGGAAGACGACGCGGTGCGGAATAACAAACGGCAGGGGGTGTATACCGACCCGCGCAAGGTGCATCCGATCGCGCACCAGGGCCGCTATTATCAGGTGCCGGATGCGCACCTCAGCGAGCCCAGTCCACAACGCACGCCGGTGCTGCTGCAAGCGGGCACCTCATCGCGCGGCAGCCACTTTGCCGCGAAACATGCCGAAGTCATTTTTATGGCCGGGCTGACCGCCGAGGCGATCCGCAACGATATTGCGCTTATTCGCACGCTGGCGGCGGAGTACGGGCGCGATCCCGCCTCGCTGCGCTTTATTGCGGCGGTCACCGTGGTCACCGGGGAAAACGATGCGCAGGCCCAGGCGCGCTATGAGGATTTCCAGCACTACATCAGTGAAGAGGCGGCGCTGGCGCTGTTCTCCGCCTGGACCGGCGTTGACTGGTCGGCGTTCGATTTGGATCGTCCGCTGGAGTATATCGAAACCGATGCCTGCCGTTCCGCGCTGGCCAGCCTGACCCGAATTGACGCAGGCCGACAGTGGACGCTGCGGGAAGCGGCAGGTTACATCGCCATTGGTGGCCTGCATCCGACGCTGGTCGGCGGCGCGGCCACTGTCGCCGATCGGCTTGAGCAGTTTGCGGCTGAATCCGGCGTCGATGGTTTTAATATCGGTTATGCGATCAGTCCCGGCAGCTTTGAAGATTTCGTCCACTATGTGGTGCCTGAACTCGCGGCGCGCGGCAGGATCGCCGCCAGACCGGCCACGCCCTTAACGCTGCGTGAGCGGTTACAGGGCGAAGGGCAATCAAGGCTGCCGGACGATCATCCCATCAGCCAGTACCGTCATAACCGCTCTGAACCCAGCTAACCCTGCTTTCCTGTGCCAGGCTTAACAGCGATGCATAGCATAAGACATCGCCTGAGACCTTAAGGAGAACCAATGAAAAAGATGCTGGCACTGGCCGCATTACTGGCTTTTAGCAGCCACACGATGGCCGCAGAGGGCGGATATAAAACCGGCGAAGCGCCACCGCCACCGCAGCAGAAAGATGCGGGTAAAAAAGGCACCGAAGATACCGCCGAAAGCACGGTCGCCTCACTGGCGGATCAACGATTAAATGCCTGGGTGACGCTGGAAGGATTTTTGATTAAGAAAACCGGGGCGGAAACCTTCGATTTCCGCGATGACAGCGGCACCATCCGCGTCACCGTGCCGCAAAGCGCCTGGAAAGGTAAAGAGTACAGCGCCAAAGATCTGGTCCGCCTGAGCGGCTATGTGAAAGGTCAGGGCAAATCCCGCCATGTCCAGGCGCAACAGATCAAAGCGCCGTAAGTTCACTATTTCACAGCTCCTGCCGGACAGGGGCTTTTTTCCGTTTCCTCACGCCGCTTGAAAACCATAATTAGCCTGAAGCTCGAACCATCCCCTTTTATTACCCGTGTGCCATTTAACTGGCCATGAAAACCCCACCCCAAATACAGCAAACCGCATTGCTTAATCTGTTTCAGGCAAAGCTTTGCCGAAAATAAAATAACCGAATTTTGCCGTGTTAATTACGTCAACTTCAATCTGCTTGCGAGGTAAATGGCGTATTGCCATTTTATCACTACATATTTCACTTTTTGTTGTTTTACCTGTTCGCATTGCCACGCCACACTCAGTGGCAATTAGACGTGAAAAGGAATGGGTGAATGGCATATCGACTGAGTCTGTTAGATAAATCACCGGTTGCACCGGGTGAAACGCCGGGCGCAGCCCTGCAGCGCACGCTGCAACTGGCTCAGCAGGCGGAAGCCTGGGGCTTTCATCGTTTCTGGCTGGCTGAACACCATAATACCCGTCATCTGGCTGGGCCTTCGCCAGAAGTATTAATTGCGTGGATTATCGCCCAGACCCGACATATTCGCGTCGGCTCTGGCGGCGTGATGTTGCAGCATTACAGCCCGTATAAAGTTGCCGAGAATTTTAATTTACTCGCCTCACTGGCGCCCGGTCGAATTGATCTTGGCGTCGGTAAAGCGCCCGGTGGATTACCCCTTTCGACCCATGCATTACAGCAAGGCGTTCATGCTGACGAAAAGGGCAGCTTTGCCGAACAGTTGAGCTTACTGGATAACTGGTTGCAAACCCCATCGCCGGGTGATGAAGCCGATGAGGAAACGCTGAATGCCACGCCGCTGCCGTTAAAACCGGTGTCCCGCTTTTTGTTGGGGGCCAGTGAAGAGAGTGCGCGGCTGGCGGCTGAGCTGAACTGGCAGTTTGTCTTCGCGGCGCATATCAACGGCGACAGAAAGCAGCTGGAAAACGCGTTAAACACCTATGCACGCTTAAGCCAGGGACAGAAAGCGCTGGTGGCGGTGCAGGTGGTGGCGGCGGACTCGCCGGCGCAGGCCGAGCTGCTGGTCTCCGGCATGAAGCAGTTCCACGTGCAGGTCAAAAACGGTCCCGGCGTTAATGTTGCCAGCCTTGAACAGGCGGAACGCTATATACGACAGGGCGGCTTTACCGATTACCTGATCGAACCGCGCACGCCATCGCTGCTGAAAGGCACCGCCGCGCAGGTTCATGCGCAGTTTGAAGCGCTCCATCAGAACTTTGGCATTGATGAATTCATCATCGATACACCGATCGTCGATGCCGCAGCGCGACGAAACTCGCTGGAACTGCTGGCGACCCATCATCTGATCGCGGCCTGAAACGTGCAGCGGAGGTTTACCTTGAAGCCAAATGAAGCACAGCTGATTGAATGGCGTCGCGAATTGCACACCTGGCCGGAGCTGTCCGGCAAAGAGTTTGCCACCACCCGACGCCTGCGTGAATGGTTGCAGAATGCCGGCATCAGGCTGCTGGAAACGGCGCTGGAAACCGGCGTTGTGGCGGAAATCGGTGAGGGTGAACCGCTGATTGCGCTGCGTGCGGACATCGATGCGTTACCGATTTTTGAAACCAGCGGCGTGCGTTTTCACTCGCGGGAAGCGGGCGTGATGCATGCCTGCGGTCATGACCTGCACAGCGCGGTGATGCTCGGTGCCGCGCTGGAGCTGAAGGCCAATGAAGCGCAGCTGAAAGGCCGGGTACGCATCCTGTTTCAACCGGCGGAAGAGATCGCCGTCGGGGCAAAGCAACTGATCGCCGCCGGACTGCTCGACGGCGTGCAGGCGATTTTCGGCATGCATAACGAGCCGGGCCTGCCGGTCGGCACCTTTGCCACGCGCAGCGGCGCGTTTTATGCCAACGCCGACAAATTTATTATTCGGGTGACCGGCAAAGGCGCGCACGCCGCCCATCCCGAACAGGGGGTTGATGCGATTGTCGTCGCCAGCAAGATTATTCAGGGGCTGCAAGGGCTGACCAGCCGCAGCTTCAATACCCTCGACAGCCTGGTGCTGAGCATTACCCGCATTGACGGCGGAAAAACCTGGAACGTGCTGCCAGCGGGCGTCGAATTTGGTGGCACCGCACGGACCCACGATCTGCAGGTGCGCGCAGAGCTGGAAGCCCGCGTGCGCCAGCTGGTGGAAAGCTACGCGCTGGCCAGCGGCGCAGAAGCCACCCTGAGCTGGCATGCCGGCCCGCCGGTGCTGGTGAACGATGCGGACTGGGCGCAGTTCAGCGCGCAAGTCGCTGAGCAGGCCGGTTACCGGGTGCTGAATGCCGATCTGCATCTGGGGGGCGAAGACTTTGCCTTCTATCTGCAACAGGTGCCAGGCGCTTTTGTCAGCATCGGCAGCGCCAGCGAATATGGCCTGCATCACGGCAGCTTCAATCCTGACGAGGCGTCTATCGCCCCGGCCTCACACTATTTCGCGCTACTGGCGCAGAAGGCGTTGCAACAGCTTAACGCCCGATGTTGTACGCCCCTGACCGAAACGCACTAAATCCCCGATTAACGCCTGAGCGGGAGGATCACCGTCCTCCCGTCCGGCACCGCTATCGCTAAAAAAGAGAGAACATCATGACCCGTAGACAGCTTCGACTGGGCACTATTCTGCACGGCGCATCTGGCAATATGTCCGCATGGCGCCATCCGGCGGCGCAGGCAGATGCCAGCATCAACATTGATTACGCCAAAAAAATCGCCCGTAAAGCCGAGCAGGGCAAGCTGGACTTCCTGTTTGTCGCCGACGGTCTGTTTATCAACGAAAAGTCGATCCCGCACTTCCTCAATCGCTTTGAGCCGCTAACGCTGTTGTCCGCACTGGCGGGCGCCACCGAGCATCTGGGGCTGGTGGGAACGGTTTCCACCTCTTACAGCGAACCCTTTACCGTCGCCCGACAGTTTGCCAGCCTCGATCACCTGAGCGGCGGTCGCGCCGGCTGGAACGTGGTCACTTCGCCGCTGGAAGGCTCGGCAAAGAACTTCTCGCGCCAGCAGCACCCGGAACACGCGCTGCGCTACCGCATTGCGGATGAATATCTGCAGGTGGTGAAAGGGCTGTGGGATTCCTGGGAAGAGGGCGCGTTTGTGCGCAACAAGGAGAGCGGTCAGTTCTTCGATCCGCAGAAACTGCACACGCCAAATCACCACGGCGATTTCTTCCAGGTGCAGGGCCCGCTGAACATTGAGCGCACGCCGCAGGGCCGTCCGGTGATCTTCCAGGCCGGCGCGTCTGAAGATGGTCGCAAGCTGGCCGCCCGCCATGCTGATGCCATCTTTACCCATCAACCGACCCGTGAAGAGGCGCAGGCTTTTTACCGCGATGTGAAAAATCAGGTGGTGCAGAACGGCCGTCAGGCGGATGAGCTGCATATTTTCCAGGGCGTCAGCGTGATTGTCGGTAACGATGCGCAGGATGTTGAGGATCAGTATCAGGCCACCGCCGCGCTGGTGTCGATCAAAGATGCGCTGAACTATCTGGGGCGTTTCTTCGACCATCATGACTTCTCGCAATACCCGCTGGATGAGCCGTTCCCGGAGCTGGGCGAGATTGGCCAGAACAGCTTCCGCAGCACCACCGATGAGATCAAACAGAAAGCCCGTCAGCACGGCCACACCCTGCGTCAGGCCGCGCTGGAATCGGCCACGCCGCGTCCGCTGTTCCACGGCACGCCGGAACAGGTCGCCGACGGTTTGCAACTGTGGTTCGACAGCGAAGCGGCCGATGGCTTCATCATCAATGGCGGGACGCCGGATACCTTTGAGCGCTTTGTCGATCGCGTGGTGCCGATCCTGCAGGCAAGAGGCCTGTCACGTAGCGAGTATCCCGGCAAAACCCTGCGCGACAGCTTTGCCCTGAAAAATCCCCTTAATCAGTTCGCTAAATAATAAGAGCCTGAACAATGCAGAAAACTCATACCTTTATCGCCTTACTGTTACTGGCCGCCAGCGGCAGTAGCCTTGCAGATACCACCAATGTGGCGGTTAACGGTCAGCGCGTCAGTCTTGAAGCCAATAAAACCCCGGTCAATACCGAAAAAAATCCGCAGGCGGTCTCGGCATTACCCGCTGGATTCCGCCCGGCGGTTCCCGGCTCCTTTACCGTGGCGGTGGCAGCGCTGAATTCGCCGCCGCTGACGGTGTTTTCCGATGACAACAAAACCCTGCTCGGCAGCGAAGTGGATATCGCCCGTCTGGTGGCCGACAGCCTCGGCCTGAAGCTCAACGTGGTGCCGACTTCCTGGGAAGACTGGCCGCTGGGCGTGGCTTCCGGCAAATATGATGCGGCGATCACCAATATTACCGTCACCAAAGAGCGCAAAGAGAAGTTTGATTTCGCCACCTACCGTAAAGACTCACTGGGCTTCTACGTCAAAACCAGCAGCCCGATTAAATCGCTGAGCAAAGCGGAAGACATCGCTGGCCTGCGCATCATCGTCGGTTCCGGCACCAACCAGGAAGCGATTCTGCTGGCCTGGGATAAAGAGAACCAGGCGAAAGGGCTGAAGCCGTTTACCCCGGTCTATTCCAAAGATGATGCCGCCCAGACGCTGGCGCTGCAGTCCGGCCGCGCGGATGCCTATTTTGGCCCGAACGTGATAGGTGCCTGGAAAGCGGCGCTGACCGGTAAAACCCGACTGGTCGGCAGCGTCGATGGTGGCTGGCCAAAGGCGGCGCATATCGCGGTGACGCTGAAAAAAGGCAGCGGCCTGGTCGATCCGGTGAATATCGCGCTGAATGGCGTGATGAAGAACGGCGACTACCAAAAGGTGCTGAATCGCTGGGGAGAAGGGGTTGAAGCCATCGACCATTCCGAAATCAACCCACCAGGATTAGGCGACTAAGGAGCCCGCAATGAGCCACAGACAATTCCGCGATGTCTCGCCGGAGGCGCCCGAACTGCAACCGATCCTCACCGGGTTGTTTGGCGAGTATGCCGCGCGCTACGGCGATTACTTTAGCAGTCTGAAAGAGGTGGAGCTGACCGAATGGTATCTGCCGCCGCAGGGGCTGTTTATCGTGCTGGAGAGTGATGGCGAGATCATCGCAATGGGCGCGTATAAGCCGTATGACGCGCAGACGGCAGAGCTGAAGCGCATCTGGACGCGCAGCGATCTGCGTCGTCAGGGGTTGGCGCTGATTGTGGTCAAAGAGCTGGAGCGCCGGGCGATCCTCGCCGGCTACAGCCGCTTTTTCCTCACCACCGGATTCCGTCAGCCCGAAGCCGTGCGCCTGTACAGCGGACATGGCTACGTGCCGCAGTTCGATCTGAGTGGCGACCTGGAGCGTTACAGCCAGCCGCCGCATGATGGTCGCCTGCGTTTTATTAAAGTGGTCGATGCGGACCGCATCGCCCAGGCCAGTTAAGGAGTGAGCATGGAAAAGCAGCTGGAAGTGGTACCGGCCCGGTACCCGGGGCGCATCATCGGGGCGGTGGTCGCCCTGTTTATTCTTGCCGGTGTGGTGCAGTCGGTGGCCTTTAACCCGCGCTGGGAATGGGGCGTGTTTGCCCGCTGGTTCTTCGATCCGGTGATCCTGCACGGGTTGGGCCAGACGCTGCTGCTGACCCTGTTAGGCACGGTGTTCAGCCTGGCGTTCGGCGGCGTGCTGGCACTGGCCAGGCTCTCCTCCTCCTGGTTGCTGAGCAGCCTGGCCTGGGGCTATATCTGGCTGTTCCGTTCGCTGCCGCTGATTGTGGTGCTGATCATTCTGTATAACTTCTCGTACCTGTACGAAACCCTGTCGGTTGGCGTACCTTTTACCAGCCTGTCGTGGGGCCATTTCCAGACCATTAACGTGCTCGGTCAGTTCCCGGCCGCGATTATTGGCCTGACGCTGGTGCAGGCGGCGTACAGCGCCGAAATCATTCGCGGCGGTTTCCTCGGGGTGGATTTTGGTCAGCACGAAGCGGCGTCGGCGCTCGGCTTATCGGCTTTCCGCCGTACCTTCCGCATCATTTTACCGCAGGCGTTACGCGCCATTATTCCGACCGCCTTTAATGAAATCATCAGCCTGGCGAAGGGCACCGCGATGGTGTACGTGCTGGCGATGCCGGAACTGTTCTACACCATTCAGATGATTTACAACCGCAATCAGGAAGTGATCCCGCTGTTGATGGTGGGTGCGGCCTGGTATCTGATTATCACCACCGTGCTGTCCGTGATCCAACATAACGTGGAAAGCTGGCTGGCACGCAGCGTCACCCGCGAACCTAGACCTTCACGCTGGCGTCAATGGCGTACCCGCGTCACGCCTGTTACCCCGTCAGAGGAGATCGTTCATGTCAGAAGCCATTGATTACCGCAACGTCAATGCCACCGGTGCCATCAGCATTACCGGCGTCAGCAAAAGCTTTGGCCAGCATAAGGCGTTGAACGACGTCTCGCTGGAACTGGAACCCGGTTCGGTCACGGTGATCCTCGGCCCGTCGGGCTCCGGGAAATCCACCCTGCTACGCTCGATTAACCATCTGGAGCGGGTTGACGAGGGCTTTATCCGCATTGATGGCGACTACATTGGCTATCAGCAGCGGGGAGACAAGCTGTATGAACTGAAGGAGAAGGCGATCCTGCGGCAGCGCATCAACGTCGGCTACGTGTTCCAGAACTTCAATCTGTTTCCCCATCTGAGCGTGCTGGAGAACCTGATTGAAGCACCGATCGCCCATCGTCAGCTGTCAAAACGCGATGCGATTATTCGCGCCGGTGAGCTGCTGGATATTGTTGGCCTGCGTCACAAGGCCGATGCCTGGCCGCGCCATCTTTCCGGCGGTCAGCAGCAGCGCGTCGCCATTGCGCGGGCGCTGATGCTGAATCCGCGGGTGATGCTGTTTGACGAGCCGACCTCCGCGCTGGATCCGGAGCTGGTCAGCGAAGTGCTGGACGTGATCAAGAAGCTGGCACGGTCCGGCACCACGCTGGTGATCGTTACCCATGAGATCGGCTTCGCCCGTGAAGTGGCGGACCATGTGGTGTTTATGGACGAGGGCAAAATCATCGAGCAGGGCAGCAGCACCCAGGTGTTGAACAATGCCCGTCATGAACGAACGCGGCGTTTCCTCGCCCGTGTGCTGTAAGGAAGGGACATGATGATCAAAGCAAACCCATTATGGCAATGCAGTCTGCTTGCCGCTTCGCTGACCAGCGTGATCTGGCTCAGCAGCGTTACCGCCACGGCGGCAGAAAAACTGGACGTGTTGAAGAACGAAACGCCAATTAATGCGCCGGCGAACCCGGACGCGATCGGCAAGATCCCGGCGGGATTTCATTTTATCGAACCGGGTTACCTGACGGTGGCGACCTCAGCCACCAATTCGCCGCCGCTGGCGTTGCTGGCGTCGGACAATAAAACCCGCATTGGCAGCGACCCGGATATCGCCCGCTTATTAGCCGACAGTCTGGGCTTAAAGCTGCGACTGGTGCCGGCTTCGTGGGAGGACTGGCCGTTAGGGATCGCGGCCGGGCGTTATGATGTGGCGATGTTTAATATTGCGGTCACCGAAGAGCGCAAAAAGAAGTTCGATTTTGCCACCTATCGCTCGGATAACCATGCGTTTTCGGTGAAGGCCAACAGCCCGATCGCCGCCATTAATTCGCCGAAGGATGTCGCCGGTAAGCGGATTATCGTTGCCTCTGGCACCAATCAGGAACGCATCCTGTTGAGTTGGGACCAGCAGAACCGGGAAAAAGGGCTGGCGCCGGTTGAGCCGATTTATCTGACCGATGATGCCTCGGCGACGCTGTCGCTGCTATCCGGCCGCGCGGATGCGATGTTTGGTCCACACTCTATCGCCGCCTGGAAAGTGGCATCTCGTGGGCAAACCAAACTGGTGGGCAACGGCCCATTCCGCGCCTGGGTGGCCGTCACCACCAAAAAGGGCAACGGCCTGGCCCCGGCATTACAAACCGCGCTGGATGGCACCATTGCCGGCGGGCAGTATCAACAGGTGCTGCAACGCTGGGGCGAGCAGGATGAAGCGATTGCTCATTCCACGGTGAATCCGCAGGGGATTGTTTATTAAAAATATTGGTATTTTGCAGAAGTATAGGGTTGATTTGTTGACAATATAGGTTTTCGACCCTATATTTCGCATGGCGCTGGGATGGCGTTTTAAGGATGTTAAGCTAACAAGGATGTTATATGGTTCAGATCTATTGGACAGGTAAAGCAGCGAAAGACCTGCGAAAACTACCAGCGAGAGACCAGGAAGCTGTGCGCAGCAAGGTTAATTCTCTGGGTGATTTCCCCATTATCGGCAATCTTGATTTCAAAAAGCTTACCGATATGAAAAACCAGTTTCGCCTCAGAGTTGGAAATTATCGTGTCCTCATAGAGTTACATGGTGGAACCCCAGTAGTGATTGAAATTCTGCACGTTCTTCGCCGAAACAACTCGACCTACTAAGCAAACTGGGCGATCCGTCTGGCTTTTCACCTTAGCTTATGATTTTTGGGCTAAGACGCCAAAACAAGCAGCATAATGATAATTTTATAACTCTCTGAATTAGGAAGGATTAATGGCATGGCGATTCAATATATCACCAACAGTAAAGGTGAAAAACTTTCGGCTATTGTGCCTATGGATTTGTTTAAAAAGTTAATTTTTAACAGCGAGTTAGATGAGCTTTATGAATACCTTGAAACCGAAAGGGGCCCCAGCGATAACGTTAAATACCCCAATGAGGTGATAAACATATTCTCATCGAAAAACTGCACCATGCAGGCTGCCTGGCGACTCTACAGAGGCATGACTCAAAAGCAAGTTGCTGAAAAATTAGGAATCACTCAAGCAACTGTTTCAGAGTTTGAAAAGTCAGAAAAACCCAGAAAAGATAATTTAGAAAGGCTTGCCCAACTCTATAAGTGTGATCCCGAACAGTTGACGTTAGAATAAATTTAACCCCGCATAAGCGGGGTTTTTTGTAGATAAATTAAGGCGATAGAAACAGGGTGGCAACCTGTTTCACTGATGATATGTCGGCGAACAGGTCGCGGCTTTTATAAGGTCAGATAAGTGAGCGCCTGGCATATCTGTCCACCGCATAACGGATGCAGATATCCTTATTTCCGTTCAATGCTGGGATCCGGTAAATCTGGTGTCACAGAACGAATAATCCTTTAGGAGATGATGATGAGCAACTGGTTAACTCGCCTGTTTGGGCAGATCGCTAACGGGCAAACCGATGAAATGGCCAATCACAATCCGATCTCAGAACGCGTGTTTGAGTCGATTATTCCTATCGCCGGTATGTATGGCCTGGATTTTGGCAATTTCGATCCAAGATGGTTTGCCAACGCTGAATCGCAGTAACCCCGTAAGTGGGTCACAGCTTAGGAAATCCATCGGGAAAGTCCGTGTAGCGTAATGAATGAACGTCGAAACCATCACCGTGAGGTGAAGGAATGTGTTGAAAGTAGGGTCGTGTGTTGAGGTTTGCTGTAGTTTTGCACTAATTGTGTTGCCGGGGCAGGCTTTCTGCCCCGGTTTTTTATCGTCTACTTTATCTGCTTCAGAATTAACGCCAGCTCGTCACGCTGTTCGCTGTTGATTTCACGCGCCGCCGAGTAGCCCGCGTTTTGTAAAATCATCTCGTTTAATCCCACCAGCCAGTCATAAATATACCAGGCCGCGTAATTGTTCGGTTTCAGATCCAGTTTGGTCAGGCGCTGGCCGGGGCCCAGGCTCGCTGTCTGCGTTTCCGGTTTGGCGAAAATCGGCTTTCCACGGTTGATCTTGCTCTGTGGACGTTCGGCTTCCGGCACGTGCTGGAAACCTAACCAGGCGACAAAATCCCCCATCACGCTTAGCGCGCGGGAAACCTGACGATCGGCCATCATTTCAACCGGCGTGCCTGACGCGTCATGATCGGTGAGCTTTTTCACCAGCAGGGCTTCAATATCTAAACGGATACTGGCGGTCACCAACTCTTCGGTCAGCATTTCCAACGTCGGCTTGTTCACGCCCAGCAGCTCCAGCAGCGGCCCCTGATCCGGCAACTGACGCAGAATATTGATCCAGTGTCGATACACCTGCTGGGCAAATTCGGCTTCAGGCTCTTCGGCGATGTTTTGCTCTTCCGCATTCAGCAGTCCGGCAACCGGCTCATCGCTCAGTAAATCGATGCTCATGCCGATGCCAAACGGGTCATCTTCACTTAACGCATACTCTTCCACCAGCGGACGCTCGCCGGGGTTCTGACGCTGCAGGAACAGGTGACGCAGGGTTTCACGCGCAGGCAACAACCTTTCCAGCAGCTCGCCATGCACGCCGGTTCTGGCCTGCAAGGATTTCAGCAGGCTTCCGGCAATGCGCAGACGCGCCTGCGGCTCTTCCTTCTCGGAGGCCAGATACCAGCGGCCCAGCAGGTTTTCTGCCAGTTCACGACGGATTTCGGCGCTCTGTTCCTGCAATCTTTCCACTTTGGCTTCGCGACGGATCTCGGTCATCAGCCAGCCCGCCATGCGCTTAACGCCTTTTTCATCCATCGCCAGCATCGATCCCCAGACATCGCCCGGATTACCGACATAACGCTGAACGGCAGCATCAAAGTTCTGTCCACGGGTGATGCGCTGATCGAACGGCGTCAGTGCCCAAATCAGGCCGGGCTTGCGGCGGCTGCGCACCTGGGTATTTTCGCCCTGAGTCTGCTTCACCCAGTTATCCAGCACGCGGCCAACGGTGCGGGTCTCTGAACGGTGACCGACGGCGCTGCACACCATCAGCAGGTTAACATCCTGATGCTCTGCGGCACGGGTTAACAGGAAAGGGCGCTTGGCGGTCATAAAGGCCAGCGCCAGCTCATGGTGTTCATCATCGGGCAGCACCGCAGGCTGTTCGAAGCCGGGATAATCCAGCATATCAACCTGCTCAAACAGGCTCTCACGCGGGGCGCTGTACAGCGGCATCAGCACTTCACGGCCTAACAGCGCCAGCTCGGCCAGCGGCAGATTGACCGGCTGCAGGTTGCGGCCGTTATGCTGAGGCACCACCTGAATCACGCGATCCGACGAGGCGTTGAAATAACGCAGGCCGTTGCTGTTCAAAATACTCAGGGACGCATCGTCCAGCGCCGCCAGCGGAGCCAGCACGCGAGGCACGCAGGAGACATGATGCAGCACGTGCGCCAGCTGGCGATAAAGGGCGGTCAGCCCGCGATCTTCATTCCATAACAGCGAGAACAGGCGGGCACGATCGTCGACGCCGAGCATCGGCGCCAGCTCAATCGCCAGCGGCCAGAAGTGCGTTTCCAGCGCTTTACCGGAACACAGCTGCGAGGTGGCGAGGCGATCCCACAAGGCCACCACGTCCTGACGGCTCATGCCCTCGATGGCCTCTGGCTGACGGTACATCGATACTGTTTTCAGCCGTTCAGAAATCTGCTGCTCGTCGAGCACCGCCGGTTGATCGCCGCAGCGGCGTGACCAGACGTCGGCCAGAATAGCGACCAGCTCTGCTTCACTTAACAGCGCCAGCTGCACCGGCCACTCGTTATCAACGCGAACCTGCTGACCGCTGTAGCGAACCACCATGGTGCCGGTCAGCTGCTGCGGATTCAGCACGCTGTAGTCGATCACTGAACTGCCCAGCGCAATTTCGGTTTTGCCTTTTTCGCTGGCCGCCAGGGAGGTGATCAGATAGGACTTTCCCGCCTGCGACAGGCCAAAGAAGCCAATTGCGCACTCTTTCCCGGCGGCTTCCAGCAGGTTAGTGGCTTTATTCAGCTGACGCTGCAGCCGCACGCTCAGGCGATCGGCTTCCATATTCAGGCGCGGCGAGGTTTCGCGGGCGCTTTCCAGCCAGCTGACCGAGCGCTCAATGCCTTTGGCCAGCGTTTCCAGTTTTTTGCCGAAGGTGCCGGACAGCTGTTTTGGCGTCAAAGGTTTCATTTCTTGTATACGCTCCCGCTGTCGATCCAGTAATGGGTTAATCCCGATCCGCTGCTGGCTAAGGTATTCAGCTTCAGGCGTAAATGCTCCAGCGGAACCTGGGTGCCGTCATCGAGCGTGGCGTCCGCAATTTCAAAGCGTTCCGGGCCAAAGTCGCCGGATTCTTTAGCGACAGCAAGTTTAATTTTCAGCACCTTATCGCCAGCCACGCTGCGCGCCAGCTGTGGATCGGCAATGTGCAGGGTGTAAAGCGGCGAGGCGGGCCAGCGGTCATTATCCAGCTGACGGAAGCCCAGCGTCAGGGCACCGCGTACCTGGAAACGCTGACGGGAATCGAGGCTGAACTTCTCGTCATCCAGATCGATATCGCCATACCAGACGTTATCCGTGCTCAGCGCGCCGTTGCTGTCCAGCATCCCCAGATAGCGGATGGTTGAATAGGGCTGGAAATCGCCGGCCTTGAACCAGAAGTTCGCCAGGCGTAAATCCAGCGACAGCAGGCAGAGCATTGCCCCGACGGCGGCGGTAGATTTAGGGTTCTCAATGCGGCCCTGTTTGTTAAACGGATACCAGTCGTTGGTGTGGTAACCGTCCAGCGACAGAATACGGCTGACCGGCAGCGGCTGAAGGTGGCGGAACAGCGCCTGCACGCCAGGGAAGCGTGAAGGGCGGCCGGTAAGCAGCAGCACATCGCAATCATATACCGCCACCACTTCCGCCATCGAACGCAGGCTGTGGGTGATATTCATGCGCGGTGAAAGGAACTCGGCGTGCAGCTTGCTCAACTTGACGATCAGCGGCACGCGCAGAATATCAAACTCATCGGCTTCACCCGGCAGCTCGCGCTGGATTTCCCGGTTGATGTAATCCAGCAGCTTGCTGGTCGGTGGCAGCGCCAGCAACTCTTCAAAGCGGGCATCCACTTCGGCATTCAGATCCAGCGGGTCGAAGCGCTCGTAGGCTTCCAGAATCGCCTGGCCGACCGGAATAAACACCTGCAAGGTCACCTGCTGACGCAGCGTGGAGTGTCCGTCCAGACGACCTTCATGGCCGAACAGGCGGGTCATCACGCCTTCCGGGTTGACCATCCCAGCCTGCTTAAACGCCGCCTGTAAGGCCGGCAGGACATACAGCTGGATCACGTCGAGTAAGATGTCGTCACCCGCCAGCTTAAAGCCTTCACGGAACAGCAGGCGCGGCATGATTTTGACGTTGTTGCCGACGCCATCATCAAGACGGTACTGGGTGATCGCCAGGTCCGTGGTGCCGCCGCCGATATCAATCGAGGCGATGCGCAGGGTTTTGCCAACCGGCTCATCCGCCGCGCGGGCGCGGTCCGGGCGTGCCATGCTGACAAAGAAGGCTTCCGCACGGCCACCGAAGTTCACCTGGGTTTCATTGTAGAGATAGACCATCTGACCACAGGTGGCTTCATCCCATTCCATTTGCACTTCCGGCACCGGTACCAGGCTTTTGGCCTTGTCTTTGGCGCTGGTAAAGTCGTCATCCGCCGGGTGCCAGCCCATCGCTTTCCACACCAGCGCGATGGCTTCGTGCATCCGGCGGCGGAAGATTTCCCGCTCGGGTTTCGGCATCGCCGACGGTAGCGTCAGGATGATGTTGCGTAACTGGCGCGGCGCGCTGCTGTGCAGCATTTTCTGGCGCTGGATGGCGCTGTTCATCTGCATCAGGGCCTGGGCCAGCAGTTCGGACAGCATAAAGCTCATTACCGAGCTGCGGCTGTACTGCGGCAGGAACACCGGCAGACGCTCATCAAACGGTTGATTATACAGCGGCTGGCCTTCGTCATTGACCAGATTGGTCATCGGCGCAGCGGTGGCCAGCGGCTCCTGAGCGGCGTTGCCCGGCGTCCGGCTGAAGCGCCAGCCCGGCGTGTAGCTCTCTTCATCCCACAGGTAGCGACGCGGGCTGGAGATGCCGGTGGCGCCTTCGGTGCCGAGACGTTGCAACGCCAGATGGCTGGCTTCGCGGCCAACGCGGGTGATCGACGGCCAGATAAAGGCGTCATCGCGGCCGCTTTCGACCGAGAAGTTCTGTTTGCCAAAGTTGGCCTGGGCAAATTCCACGCGGCTTTCAAACAGCTCGTTAAACAGCTGATGCGGTTCGCTCAGGTTGCGCAGATGCAGTTCGTAGGTGTGCTTGAGGCCATGATGATCGTCAACATGCTCTTCCACCATAATGCCGCAGGTGTGCGAGTTGCCGACATCGAGGATTAAATCCACCGGGATCGCCGGTTCCTGCAGAGTGGCGGCGCTGATTTTCAGCTCTGGCAGGTTTAGCTGCTCGCCGAGCATATGCAGGACATTCAGGTAATGCGCCTGATATTCAAACTCGCGCAGGGCGGCACGAATATTGACCTGCGGGCGGTCTTCCACGCTGGCTGCCTGCTGGCTGAACACTTCGCGCAGCCAGCCGTCAATCCAGGTGTGGTCGAGGAATTCACCCAGTTCGTTACTGCGATGTGCCAGCGCAAAGCTGACGCCATTTTTGACGTCGCTTTCGTTCAGCGCCAGCGACTCATCTTCACCTTCGGCCCAGACACGGGTTTCAAAGGCCAGGCAGACGCGGTGCGAGTTGCCATTCTGATCCGGCTTTTCAAGGGCGATAATCTGCATGCGCGCCCAGTTATCCGGGCCACCTATAAAGGTGCGCGGTGGATTGAAGCGCAGGAAGGGCAGCGGCAGCCAGATGCCGTTCAGCAGCGCAAGGGATTGCGCCAGCGGGAAGCTGAACTCCGGCTTCACCACTTCAGGCGCGGTGCCGGCGTTCACCGGCAGCATATATTTGCCATTTTGCGTGTTGAAGTTCAGGCGCAGCAGCGGGCCGTTGGCGGTCTGGCGGACAAATTTGCCCGGCAGATCGGCGTCCAGCTCAGGCGTCAGCGCAAAGTCGAGGAACTGAATGCCACTGTTCTGAATCAGCGTCATATTCGGTTTAAAATCAGCGATCGTTGCCAGCATCATCATTTACTCTCGCGCTTCATCGTCATCGGTAACACCGTATTGGCATCGTACTGTCCGCTGCATTCGGCTGCGCCAGTCAGGCCTTGTTTACATACCAGGTCCGGCATCTGATAGCGCGAACCGTCACTGCATTTGGCTTTGGTGCGGCTGTTGATCACCAGGTTGCCGGATTTCATCAGGCCGGCATACACATCAACGCGGCACACGATGCCATCGCCCATGGTCATTTTTGCCACGCCTTTGCCGGCTTTCATCTGATAGCGCAGGCTCGGTGGCTTGCCGGTGATCGGGTTCTTGCCGCCAACAATCACGCGCCACTGACCGTCAAGGAATTTGGTTGATCCCAGCTTCACCGCATTGGCCGGCAGCACCAGGTCATCTTTCTGCGCGGGTGGCAGGTCGGCGACCGGTTCAGCGGGTTGTTGTGCCGCGGGTGTCGCCGCAGGCGTCGCGTCAACCGGGGCAACGGTTGAAGGCGCGACCGGCAGCGCAGGTTTCACGTCGGCAGGCGTTTGCGGTTTAGCGGCTTCAGGCGCGGCTGCTGGCTGAGGTGCAGCTGCGGACTGAGGTGCGGCAGCAGACTGAGGTGCTACGGCGGGCGTTGTGGCTGTCGCTTCAGGCTGTGGCTGGGCTTCTGGCTGCGCTTTCGTCGCTTCAGGCGCGGCCGGTTTCACTTCCTCCGGCGTGGCGGTTTTCGCCGTATCCGGTTGGGAAACACAGCCTTTAATCTGCACGCCAAAGGCAATCAGCAACGCGGCAGCCGGCACCATCCAGCCGTAGCGGATCAGCTTGTTTTTCGCGGCAGGCGATGTCACCGGCGGTTGCGCTTCTACGGCTGCAGGGGCTGCATCCACCGGGGCTTCCGGTAATAAAGGCGTCACGGCAACCGGCTCTGGCAGCACGTCAGGTGCGGCGGCAACCGGAGCAGGAACGATAACCGGGGCCACGGCGGTAACCGCGGGGATCGTCGCCGTCATTTTGGAGAGATTCAGTGGCGGCTCGTCCTCTTCCACGGCGCGCAGGCAATCCAGTGCATCCTGACGGGATTTTTTATCCAGGCTGACGAAGCCCCAGAAGGTCAGCACCGGCTTACCGCCCACCAGATAGACAAAGTTCTGGTCGGGGAACTGCAGCGCCTTGGCGAGCAGGGCACCGAACAGCTTCTGGCTGGTTTTTTCTGACTGCTGTGCTTTCTGGCACATATCCGCAACGGCCTGCTGGCAGGCGATCAGCTGATTGAGCGCATGGCTGCGGGAGCTTTCGCTCGCGGCGGCCCAGGAAGTGACCTTTCCGGAAATCGGTGAGTACCAGTCAAGGCGATCGCCGGCATCGTTAGGCTGAGGGATAGCCAGGCAATCAGCAATCTGAGGTTGTTTCCTGAGGCGCAGCGTTTCGCGCAGTTGCAGGGCTGACAAATAAACGGGCTGACCGTTCTCGCCAAGAGGCAGAACCGCATCCAGACTTCCGCTGCGTAAGAATGATTTTGCCACGCAAAAAGGACCTTCTAGTCAGAAGTGGAAAGTAAACTATTCTCCAGTGTTGCCGATAGTGTAGTTGAATTTGACTTAAGGCTAAGGCGGAAATAAGAGGGTAAACAGGTGATTACTTTCGCAATGGGATGCGCGAAAGGCGGTGCTGAATAGGGTGAAAATTCACGGTGGCCATCCATGGCCGGGGGATATCCTGCCGTTTAACCGTTTACTCGCCGGCTAAACGGGCGTACAGCCTGTCCAGATCGTGCCATTCCTCAATGCGATGCTGGTCGATCAGCAGGAAGCGATTGCAGCTTGAGGCGATCAGCTCCCGGTCGTGACTGACGATCAGCGCGGCACCCTGATAGTTACCTAACGTAGCGGCGAGCTGCGCTTTGCCATCCAGATCCAGATGGTTGGTCGGCTCGTCGAGCAGCAGCAGGGAATAACGCGCCAGCGAGAGGCCGACAAAAAGCAGCCTCGATCGCTCGCCGCCGCTCAGCGTACTGACCGCTTGCTGATGGCGTACCCACGAAAATCCGGCGCTGATTAACGCCATTTTCCGCTGTTCGCTGGTCATCGGGGCAAAACGCGCCAGCGCATCGCTCAGGCTTTCACGCTCATCGAGCTGCATTAGCCGCTGATCGTAATAGCCCACCTCAACGCGGGGATGAAACACCAGCCCGTCACGCGGGTGCGAAAATCCCTGCCAGACGGTACGCAGCAGAGAGGATTTACCGCCGCCGTTGGCGCCGATAATCGCCACGCGATCGCCACTTTTGACCTTCAGACTGTTGACGGTAAACAGCCGCGGACAGCCAACATCGGCGGAAATCGCCGCATTGTGTAGCTCAATAAGCCGATCGGCAGGCAGTGCTTCGCCCTGTAGCGTCAGCCGCCATTTCGATCCTTCCGTCAGCAGCGTTTGCTCATCCCGGAGCTTGTCGACGCGCTTCTCCATCTGCTTAGCCTTGCGGGACAAATCCTCGTTATCGTAAACCTGTCCCCATACTGCCAGCCGTTTCGCGCTTTTCGTCACCCGATCGATTTCACGCTGCTCGGCCTGATTGCGTAACGCATCGGTCTCATCCCGCAGGGCCAGTTCCGCCAGCGCCTGGCTACAGGGCAAGTGAAAGCTGTGCAGCTGCTGGTCACGCATAATCCAGCTGCGCTGAGTGACGCGATCCAGCAGATAGCGGTCATGAGACACCAGTACAAAACTGCCGTGCCAGCTTTTCAGAAACTGCTCCAGCCACAGTAGCGTCGGCAAATCCAGGTGGTTGCCCGGTTCATCAAGCAGCAATAAATCGGGCTGCAGCATTAACGCTCTCGCCAGCAGCAGACGCGTATGCTGTCCGCCGCTGAGGGTATCAACCTGTTGTTGCCAGACCGCTTCGTCAAAGCCTAAGCGGTCGAGCATTACCTCGGCCTGCCAGCGATCGCTTTGACGTTCGGCAGCGGGAAGTTGGGCAACAACCGCGTCAATCAACGTCGATTGGGTCAACGCGGCGGGAAGGTGCTGTTCGATATGCGCCATCAGACAATGACTGGCTTTAGTCACCGAACCGGAAACAGGCTCGATCTCGGCGGAAAGCAGATGCAGAAGGGTGCTTTTGCCACAGCCGTTATGACCAATCAGGCCAATACGATCGCCGCGTGAAAGCGTCAGGGAAACCCGATCCAACAGCGGACCAAAGGCGTTATCAAAACAGAGTGATTGTGCAGAAAGTAATGTGCTCATTGCTTAATCCAGAGTTGCAGGCAAAAGCATGCCCGTCGTCATAAAAAGCAGACGACAACCCGGAAAGCTGGAGGGAAGGGAAAATCAGTAGGTAGCTTCGCTCAAGCTCAGGTCATCGCCGCAGGAAAGCGGATTAGCCTGAGCAGCCCAAATACCAAAAGTACGTGAAAATAAATTCATTTCACAATACTGCATGGGGGCCTCCTTACTATTGGTTAAGGGTTAATCGGTGCCCGAAGTATAGCCATGAAATCAACAGGGTTTCAAATCGCATTGAAAATAATCAGAAAAAACCGTTTTAAAGATGCCTCTCAATTACAGCTTAAATTTCCGCCAAATCTGCCGATAGTGTACTTGTGACGAATACCATAAATATGACAATAAGGTTACAACATGATTAGCACGATTAAATCCGGGGTTTTATCACGTGTTTTCTACAACAATACCCGTCATTCAAAAGCGACATTAAGTTCGCTGAACGACGCCATTGCGATGATCGAATTCACGCCCGAAGGCATTATTTTGAATGCCAATGCGCTGTTTTTAGAAAAGATGGATTACGAGTTGCATGAGGTGATTGGACAGCATCACCGGATGTTTTGCCCGCCATCACTGGTCAGTTCGCCCGAATATGCCCACTTCTGGCAACGGCTGAAACAGGGCGAAAGCTTTAGCAATAAATTTCTGCGCATTGCCAAAAACAGCCGTCCCTTATGGCTGGAGGCCAATTACGTGCCGGTGCAGGACCGCAGCGGGCGGGTGATCAAAATCGTTAAGCTGGCCTCGGACATCACCGACCACATTCTGGATGCGCAGGAACAGCGGGCGATGACCAATGCGATTAACCGCTCAATGGCGGTGATTGCCTTTAACCTGCGCGGCCAGGTGCTGCGCGCCAATGACAATTTCCTGAAAACCATGGGCTACCAGTCCCATGAAATTATCGGCAAAAATCACAGCCAGTTTTGTACGCCTGAGCTGGCGAACAGCCGGGAATATGCCGAGTTCTGGAAAAAGCTGCGCCGTGGCGACTTTGTTTCCGGGCAGTTTGCGCGCATCAATAAGCAGGGCAAAACCATCTGGCTGCGCGCCACCTATAACCCGGTATTCGACGAAAACAATCAGCTGTATGAAGTGGTGAAGTTTGCCACCGACGTTTCACCACAGGTGATGAAAAACCAGCAGGAGCGCGAAGCCGCCGAGCACGCCTATCAGGCCGCGCTGGAAACCAGTGAAAATACCCGCGTTGGCGTGACGGTGATTGAAAACAGCGTGCGCAAAATGAATGAAATTGCCAGCGAGCTGCGCAAAGTCTCCAACGATATTAACGGGCTCAGCTCGCAGTCGGCGCAAATTGGGGTGATTGTCGAAACTATCCGCTCGATTGCCAGCCAGACGAACCTGCTGGCGCTGAATGCGGCGGTGGAAGCTGCACGCGCCGGCACCCATGGCCGCAGCTTTGCGGTGGTTGCCAACGAGGTGCGCAGCCTGGCGGCCAATATTCATACCGCCAGTCAGGAGATCTCCGGCGTGGTCGATCGCAATCACGAGTTAGCGGCGATGGCGCAGAAGAACATCACCGCAAACCTGGTGCGCGCCGATGAAGGCGTCCATCTGGTGCGCGAAGCGGGCAACGTGATCGTCGATATTCAGGCCAATTCCTCGCAGGTTGTCGAAGCGATCGGCCACGTTACCCACAAACTGACGGATTAAGTGGCGCCCGGCGTAATCTCTGGTTATCGACGCCTCGCGGTTCATTTTACCGCGAGGTTAATTTTCGCGCGGTCTGGTCGATAAAACCGCAATAGTTACAATCAGATACAATAGACTGGTCTCTTATGACGCGTTTCGGTCCATGGCAGCCTTGAGCGGTTTGCTAAACTCTCTCAGGTAATTTCAAAAACCGAGGTGAAGAGTGAAAATTAAAAGCTACGCAGCTATGCAAGCCGGACAGGCCCTTGAACTGTACGAATACGAAGCAGGTGCACTGAGTACAGAAGAAGTGGAAGTGGAGGTTGAATACTGCGGCGTCTGCCATTCTGACCTGTCGATGATTGATAATGAGTGGGGCATCTCCAGCTACCCGACCATTGCCGGCCATGAAGTGATTGGTCGCGTTTCGGCACTGGGCGAAGCGGCTGCGGGCAAAGGCCTGAAAGTCGGTCAGCGTGTCGGCATTGGCTGGACGGCGAAAAGCTGTCAGCACTGCGATTCCTGTATCAAGGGTGAACAGGTTAACTGTGAAAATGGTTCAACGCCGACCATCCTGAATCACGGCGGTTTTGCTGAAAAACTGCGTGCAGACTGGCAGTGGGTGATCCCGCTTCCGGAAAGTCTGGACGTGGCCAGCGCCGGTCCGCTGCTGTGTGGCGGCATTACGGTGTTCAAACCGCTGCTGATGAGCAATATCAACGCCATGAGCCGCGTCGCGGTGATTGGGATTGGTGGTCTGGGCCACATCGCCATCAAAATCCTGCGTGCAATGGGCGCGGAAGTGGTGGCATTCAGCTCAACGCCAGGCAAAAAGCAGTCGATTCTGGATATGGGTGCAGATGAAGTGGTGAACAGCCGCGATCCTGAAGCCCTGAAAGCGCAGGCCGGACGTTTCGATCTGATCCTCAGCACCGTGGCTGTCGACCTCGACTGGAAACCGTACTTTGACGCGCTGGCGCCACAGGGTAAATTCCATACCGTGGGTGCAGTGATGAAGCCGTTCCAGGTCAGCGCGTTCGACCTGATTATGGGCGACAAAGCGGTAACGGGTTCTTCTACCGGTTCTCCGGGCCAGCTGCGCTCTCTGATGAAGCTGGCATCCCGTGCCAATATCGCCCCACAGGTCGAGTTCTTCCCAATGTCGAAAATCAACGACGCGTTGGATCATGTCCGCGCCGGTAAAGCGAATTTCCGTGTGGTTCTGAAAGCGGATTTCTGATTCGCGCCTAAAAGTTCCTGACATTGTTAACCAGCGCACTGTGCGCTGGTTTTTTATTGTCTGAAGCCGGGCATTCACCCGCTATAATCAGTGTTATTGCACTCCCGCGCAGCATTCAGTATGTTGTCCGCCATTCTCACCCGGATCAGGACATACCATGACCACTCACTCTTCAAATGACCCAATGCATGGCGTAACCCTTGAAGCCGTCGTTCTCGCTTTAGTGGATCGCTTTGGTTGGGCCGAGTTGGCCAACCGCATCAACATCAACTGCTTCAAAAGCGACCCGAGCGTCAAATCCAGCCTGAAATTCCTGCGCCGCACGCCGTGGGCACGTAAGGAAGTGGAGGATTTGTACCTTGCCTCGCTGAACGACAAATCTGCCGCGACCACCCGCGCCACAGCAGTGCCGCAATCTGCGCCGGTGCCCGATCACAGCGCGACGCACGAGCCAGACATCCTCACCGAAGATCCCTGGGCGAACTGGAAAAAGAAAGACCAGTAAATCAGAGGCTTCTTAGCGCTTAAGGCATGTTCGGGCAAGTGAGCAGGCATTTATGGCTGATACTCTTTCATTCATCATGGCAACGACCTGACGGTCAGCGCTGGTTTATGACGAATAACGAAAGGATTACCCATGAAAGCTGCAATCTACACCTCACCTGGCAAACCTGAAGTCCTCCATATTGCTGACGTTGCCGATCCGGTTCCTGCGGATAATGAACTGTTGATTCGGGTTGAAGCGATCAGCATTGAGGGGGGTGATCTGGTAAATCGCCGCGAATTTCCTCAGGAAGACCATGCGGTGATCGGCTATTCCGCCGCCGGTGAAATCGTACAAATCGGTAAAGACGTCAGCGGATTTAGTCTGGGTCAAAAGGTCACGACCTTCTCGTGGAAAGGCTCCCACGCTGAGTTGCGCGCTGTTCCGGCGGGCAACTGTTTTGTGGTACCGGATGGGCTGGATTTGGGCGTGGCGGCCACCATCCCGGTCAGTGCCGGAACGGCGGCATGGGTTCTGGAACTGGGCGCGCTCAAGGCCGGTCAGACCGTGCTGGTGTTAGGTGCCAGCGGTGGCGTGGGCGTGGCGGCAGTGCAACTGGCGGCGAAGAAGGGCGCGCGCGTGATTGGCACCGGCACCCGTGCGGAAAGCCTGGAAAAACTGCGCGAATATGGCCTGTCTGACGCCATCGTCACCGCCGATAAAACCGCCCATGAGCAGGTTCGCGCACTGCTGGACGGCAAAGGCGTCGATCTGATTATCGATAACGTCGGCGGCGATGTATTAAATGACGCGCTTCAGGCATTGAACGAAGGCGGACGGGCGGTATTGGTTGGTGTATTCGGTGGCCGCAAAACGCAAATCGATGCCGGACAATTGCTGATGCGCCGTCAAACGGTGATTGGCTGCCTGCTTGGCCCAATTATGGGTGAGCCGGAACCGCGTAAACTGATTGAGGAACTGCTCAACCAGGCGCTTAGCGGCGAACTGAACGTGCCGATTGACGCCACCTTCGCCTTCGCCGATGTGGCCGAAGCCCATCGCCGTGCAGAAGAGCGCGGCCGCATTGGCCGCGTGGTGATGACCCTTTAGTCAGCCAGATCCTCTTTGGTCAGATAATGTCTCTGCATGCCTCGCTCGGGGAAATCCGGCAGAGACATTTTCAGCGCATAGCCGAGTTTCTGGTAAAACGGCAGCGCCTGGAAGCTCATCGTATCGACCTGAACATGCAGGCAGCCCAGCGTCAGGGCTTCCTGCTCTGCCGCTTTCATCAGTTCACTGCCTAATCCAGAGCCTCTGCTGCTTTCGCTGACCCACAGATAATCAATGCACAGCCAGGGACCTCTTTTGGCGGCAATTAACCCGCCGGTCATCTTGCCTTCACTGTCGTGGCGGTAAATCCCCACCTCATGCCACTGGCTGTTACTGAAAAATTGGCGGTTATACGCTCGAAGCCCATCCAGCAATTCTTCACGATCTTTATCGGTAATTTTATGGCTGACGGTCAGTTTCATTGCGGTCCCTTTTTGCTCTGATTTTAAGGCGTTATAACACAATAACCCCTCTCCAGATCAATGATCCGCGCCTTACCACGGCACCACCTTTCCCTGATAATCCAGATAGTGCAGCCCGCGGCGGCCTTCATATTCCGCCATGGTATTGACCAGTGACGGGATGCTTTCACCGATGGTTAACCGCGCGCCGGCACCGCCCATATCGGTACGTACCCAGCCTGGCGCCATCAACAGCAGCGTTTTGCTGTCATCACTGTGGCGCGCGGCAAAACTGCGCATAAACATATTCAACGCCGCCTTGCTGCCGCGATAGAGTTCGTAATTGCCGTTGGTGTTATTGGTCAGGCTGCCCTGGCCGGAAGACATCACCGCCAGGGTTCCGTTTTGCTCCACCAAATCCTGAAACGCTTCGATAAAGCGCATCGGGCTGAGGGCATTGGTGATCATCACGCGAATAAACTCCTCGGTGGACACATCGGCGATGGTTTCTCCGTCCTTGTTTTTCACCCCCGCATTAACAAACAGCATCTCAAAGCGATGTTCACTGAGGCGTGAGTGCAGATCCTGAACCTCGTCCGGCACGGTGATGTCGACGGTTTCCACTTCAAGCGCATGCGGGAACTGCTCTGCGAGCATCTCCAGTTTTTCGGTGGAAGCGCTGCGGCCGGTGGCAACCACCTTGCAGCCGCGCTGCAGATACTCTTCGACCAGCGCGAATCCCAGCCCGCGAGAAGCGCCGACGATCAGCACGGTTTTGGCATGTGATAAAGGCATTATGCAGTTCCTCTGAATAAGGCTTCCGGTCTGGGAAGCGAAGACGTTTGCGTCACTGAAAGAAATATAGACCCGTAACAGACCGGGCGGAAGACGCAGCATTTGCAGTAATAACCTGCATCAAACGCCTTCCCACCGTTTCTGTTGCATGCCAGGATAGGGCATGACTGATCCCGATCTGAACTTACTGATTGCGTTAGATGTGCTGCTGGCTGAAGTCAGTGTGGCTGGCGCTGCGCGTCGGCTTGGCTTAAAAGCTTCGGCGATGAGCCGCACCCTGAGCCGGCTGCGTGCGGTAACCGGCGATCCGTTACTGGTGCGTGCCGGACGAAAAATGGTGCTGACACCCTATGCCGACGGCCTGCGCGAACGCACCCATCACGCGGTTTCCGATGCCCGATCGCTGCTGCGACCTTCCACCAACACCTTGCAGTTAGCCACCCTGGAGCGAACCTTTACGCTGCGTACCAATGACGGTTTTGTGGAAACGTTCGGTGCGGCATTGATTGCAGCCGCCGCTGCCGTTGCGCCCGGCGTGTGTCTGCGGTTTGCGCCCAAGCCGGAAAAAAGTGCCGAACCGCTCAGGGAAGGGCTGATTGATATTGAGATCGGCGTACTGGGTGAGATGGGGCCGGAGGTACGGTTGCAGGCGCTGTTCCGCGATCGTTTTGTTGGCGTGGTCAGAAAAGGGCATCCGCTGGCGGCAGAAACCCCTGTCAGCAAAGCGAGTTATGTTTCCTTTAGTCATGTGATCGCTTCACGCCGTGGAAAGCTACGGGGTCCGGTAGATGACGCGCTGGCAGAGTCCGGCCTGCAGCGGAAAATTGCGGCAGTGGTGCCGGGCTTTTCTGCCGCGCTGGCGGTAGCTGAAGCGTCCGATTTGGTGGCGCTGGTGCCCGCTTCCTGCCTGAACAACGCCATGCTGTCGGGGCGACTGGTTGCCTTTGCGCTGCCGGTGAAAACGGCCGAGATCACCGTTGCGCAGATGTGGCATCCCAGGCTGGATGCGGATGCCGCACATCGCTGGCTGCGCCAACTGCTGCTGAGCGTCTGTCGGCCGCAAAATACGCTATCGTCCTGAGCTGTGGCATACTGCGTATAATAAACCGTACGGTTCAGTAATTAATAATGCGGTTCCGATCGTCATCGCATCAAGGCTCAACCCGTTTTTAAGGAATAATTATGAGAACACTGACAGAGGAAAAACGTCAGGCAATCATTGTCGCGGCTTCCCAACTTTTCCAGGATGTTGGCTACGAACGCGCCTCAATGAATGAAGTAGCAAAACGAGCCGGCGGTTCCAAAGCCACGCTGTATAACTATTTCGCTTCGAAAGAAGCGCTTTTTGAAACGGTGGTCCGCCATCACAGCACCCGCTTTCTGACTGAAGCCGCGTTGCAACTGGTGGCAGAAGAAAACGTTGGCCAGAACCTGGAACAACGGCTTATTCAGTTTGGGGAAGGGATGTTGAAGGTGCTGGGCGGTGACAATCAGGCGATGCAAATTTACCGCGTGGTGGTCGGTGAAGCGGGGCATTCTGATATCGGCAACCTTTTCCTCGATGCCGGCATTCGCGAAAGTATGGGCACGCTTGGCCAGGTGATGTCTGAAGCCATGCGGAAAGGTGAGCTGAGTGAAGCCGATCCGATGCTGCGAGCCCAGCAATTCACGTCGTTAATGAAAGCCGAGATAGACGGTTTCATGCTGCAGCGGGAAATTCCCCAATTCACCTCAGGGCAGATCGCACTGATGGTGACCAGGGGCGTGAACGTCTTCCTGTACGGCACCCTGGCTGGGCAGGCGGGTCGCCAGTCATAAGTTTCCCTGTGCCGGACAGGATGCTGTTTGCGTCGACAAGGTGATTGCGGTCGCTGCAATCTGTTCACTGAGCCGGTTGAGCAGGGTTTGCCACGCCGGGAACAGCGCTGAAACGTCACCCCTTACCGCTTGTGATAAATCGCTGTGACACAGGGCCTGACGGTTTTCAGGTTTCAGCGTCAGCACCCAGTCAGCCTGCAGGTGGATTTTGTTTCCTGGCCAGCTGTCAAAACGGCGCACTTTTACCTTCACGGTGACCTCGGGCCGGTTCGGCTGATTCGCCAACCCGGAAATATCCTGCGTTGCCAGTCGCTCCGCCAGTTGAGCGGACAGGGCGGTGGTAAACTCATCAGCCAGCGGGCTTAACCAGCGCTCGTTTTCAAGTATCGCCGCGCCGCTGCTGTTCTCTCTGATCACCACCTGCTGCATATCGAGCTGTGCCGGCACGATAACCGGCAAAACACTGATATCAAAATGGCTCCGATAAGCGGCGGAAGGCGTGCTGCTCATTAAGGTGTGATAGTGACTATCAGGCGACGTACATGCCGCCAGCAGCAGGCATATTCCGGGCAGTAAATATCTCACTCGACCCTCCATTACTGTTTCCCTTCTGACTTCGCCTGGCGATCGGCCGCGCGGCCCTGAATCAACGATTCGGGATGGCGGCTCAGCTGGTCGCTGACATTTCTGATCGCTTTAAACGCCCGTGCCGATTCCTGCAGGGTCTGCACTAACCCCATTAACAGCGGTGAATCTTCGGAAGTTATGTTCTGAACGTTGTCACTGCTTTTCTGTACCGACAGCAGCAGCGAATTGGCGCCAGGTAAGGTTTGTGTATTGACGATGCGCAGGGTTTTGCTCAGTTCGAACAGCGTGCTGTCCAACCGGTTGCCGATCGATTCCAGCGGCATTTTATTGACCTTACCGACGATATCGGCGAGCTGTTGCTGAATTTCATCCAGTCCGCCGCCGATCGTTGGCAGCATTAACGGCCGGGCATGGCGATCAAACGGGACCTTTGCCGCCTTGGGGAAAAAATCCAGTGTCAGGGTCAGCTGTCCGGTTAACAGGCTGCTGGCAACGGCTTGCGCCCGTAACCCGTGATCGACCAGATCCTCGGTGAAAACAGCGGCCGCCATTGCCGGATCGCCTGAAGATTTAGGCAGTTTATTGAGCACGTTGCCCATTCTGGCCGGATAGACCTCAATATCGACCAGCGTGGGGAAACGATAGCCGTGGGGATCGTAGTCCAGCGAGACGGCAGAGACCCGGCCGATCCTGACGCTGGCGAACACCACCGGCGCGCCCACCTCCAATCCACGCACCGAGTGTTCAAATCTAAGGCGAAAAGTCATCGCCTGACCATCTGCGGGCGCCATCGCTTTATCCTGATCGGCGGCCAGCGGGAAAATGGCGGCAGGATTAGCGGGTGCTGATGGCTGACTGTCCGGCGTGTAAAAGGCGATGCCGCCGGCCATAATGGCGGCCACCGTTTGTGTCTTTAACTGGAAACCGTTACTGCCAACGGAAAGATCCAGCCCGCTGACGTTCCAGAACCGACTATTGGCGGTGACCAGGCGATCGTAAGGGGCGTCAATAAAGACTCGCAGCTGAACGCCTTTCCCGTCCTCCTGAAGATGGTAGGAGGCAATGCGGCCAACCTGCACCCGGCGAAAGTAGACCGGCGAACCCACATCCAGCGAGCCCAGATCGTCTGTGTTAAGCAGAAATTGACTGCCGGGCGTATCGTTGATCACCGAAGGCGGCTGTTCAAGCCCGGTAAATTCGCTGGCATGTTGCGCGGCTTTGCCTTTATCCACGCCGATATAGGCACCGGAAAACAAGGTATCAATTCCGCTCACGCCATTGATAGCCACGCGCGGCCGGACGACCCAAAAACGGCTGTCTGCGGCGGTTAAATTCTCTGCATTTTTATTCAGTCTGACCTGCACCAGCACCTTTGCATCGTCAGAACTTAGCGAAACCGCCTCCACCACACCGACGTTGACCTCTTTGAACTTCACCACGGTTTTTCCCGCCTCCAGTCCTGAAGCATTGGTGAAGACAACGGTGATCAGCGGCCCTGCGGCCAGATGAGACTGTATGAGCAGGGTTATCCCGATCACCAAAGCCACCATGGGCACCAGCCAAATCAGATAGGGTTGGCTGCGCAGATAGAGTGGCTCGTCAGTTGGCTGTGCGTTCATGGCGTGACTTCCCAGATACTTTGTGAACGAAAACGCTGTGCCGACAGCATCGTCAGGATCACCACCAGCGCGAAATAGATAATCCCAGGCCGGGGTTCGGCTTCACTCAAGCCCGGAAATTGCACCAGACCGGTGATAATCACCACCACGAAGACATCAAGCATTGACCAACACCCGACCCATTCGGTGAAGCGATACAACCGGTCTCTTTCGCGTCGCGCCCACGGGCTTTTGCGCTGGCTGGTCAGCAGCAGCAGGCCCAATGCGATAAATTTAATAAAAGGAATAACCATACTGGCCAGGAAGATCAGCAGCGCAATGCCCGGAGATCCGCTGCGCCAGAACTCAATGATCCCCTCGAAGATGGTTTTCTCGCTGCCGGTGCCGAAAAAAGAGGTAAACATCACCGGCAGCACATTCGCGGGCAGGTAAAAAATCATCGCGGCTATCAACAGCGCCCACGCCTGACCGTTGCCTCCATGCTGGTCAGGTACCGACGGTGCTGCCCAGAAGGGACGAAGATCCCGTGCAGATAGCCGGAAGAAAAGCAGCTCAGACGCCGCAAGTGCCCATGCGCCGGCACCGGGTTTTACCTGAAGCAATGTGGATAGCTTGATGCCCACCACCAGAAACCCCACGGCAACCACCAGCGGCATGCTCCAGGGGGCGATGGTTCTGAGCAGGGAGGTAATTGCAGCAAAACCCGGGGCTTTTCGCTGAAATTGACCAAATAGTGACAGCCAGACGATCAGCAAAATCTGCGTCATCGGCGCGACGACGATCAAAAAAGTCGACAGCACCGACAGCAGCAGCGAGTGTGCCTCGCCCGGACCCAGCCAGGCGGCTTGCCATAACGTCATCTCTTTTGAGCTGCCCTGAAAATTCAGGCTGATCACGGGCAACAGGCAGGCAAACAGCCAGCCCAGCGCGGCCGCGACAGCAAGGGGTAACAGCGATGGCGCCTGGCCTGCTTTTCGCCACAGCGGTGCACGACAGCGACAACAGAGTGCCGCCTGACTTCCAACCGGAGGAGACAGGCGATGCAGGTAGTTGCACTGTGGGCACACCACCAATTCTGATTCTGGGTTCATGGGCCGGCCGTGGCGGATCACTTCAGCGTATTCGCTAATTCATCGGCCCCTTTGTCGATGCCGACTTTGGCCGCGCTAAGCGATCCAATCGTTGCGGAGATGTTCATGGCATTCGGATACTGACGGGCAACCCAGGCAGTCAGTAATGTATTGCTCTGCGCATCGTAAACTTCAACCGCATAGTCGACATAACCACTGAACATGCCCCGGCCACCGCGAACCGACTGCACGATATTGTACGGGCCGCCTGCAAGATCGAATTTGGTGAAGGTACCCACGACCTGGGTGGTGGTATCCGCTCCGGTCAATGTCAGTTTTATCCGCAACGTTTTCGGCGCAACCACGGTGGTTTCCTGATAGTGCGCGCGAAGACTGGCGGTGAATTTCTCCTTCATATAGGCCGCCAGCTGTTGGCGATCGGCTGGCGACATATCGCCAAACTGGCTGTCAGCACCCTGATAAATCGTCACCGGTTCAACAATCATGGTGCTGTACTGATTCCAGTCCACCTGCGTGCTGTACTTAAACGGGATGCGATCCGCTTCATCGCCCGTATTGGGTGTCAGCCGCGAGGCGGAATCTATCCCGGCATAGCGGCCGGGTGGCGTGCCGGCACAACCGGTCAGGAAAACAGCTACGGTGAGTAAGGCAACAGTCGACGGTCTGATCATTTTTAGGCCCTGGAATAAGGAGAGAGAAAGGTCAGTGGATAAACTCAGTTTATAACTGAACTGTACGGTTTAGTTATGCATGGGTTGTGAGGAAGTGTCAAGAGGATGTTGCGTGGTGTTAACGTGAGGGGGTTGATTAACGCCAGCCACAAAGGATGTGGCTGGCGGAGCGATCAGGGTTGACGCACCAGCGCCCGTGTTTTATCCAGCAGGAAAGGGCGCAGATAACCGACGGTGTTGGAAAGCAGGATGACATCCTCTGATACCGTGATATTCAGCACATCGCGCAGATAGCGTTTGCGGGTTTCCATCCGCTGCCAGACATCCGGATAGTGGGTTTGCAGTGCTTCTCTTAGCGCCGCATCAGCCAGCGCAACGGTATCTTCAATGCTGCAACCGCCATAGCCAGGCAGTGACGGAATAATGTCGATCTGAAAAATCATTCCGCTCTCAAGCGCGATCGTCGAATCCGGGTAGACCGGCGAGCAGAGCCACTCTTCATCCGCCACCAGATGGCCCGGATTTAAATGCCAGTGCCATTTCGCCTTCGGCATGGCTTCTTCAACAACCTGATAAAGCTCGCCGCCCGTCAGGCCTGGGCGAAGGGCTTCCAGCCAGCGGGTTACCGCACGATAGTAGGGGATGGCTAACGCCGGCAGATAATCCGCCACTGCCGCAGGCAGTTCATTTTCAGCCGCCACCACATAGGCGGAACGACTGGTCAGCCCGCCCTTAAAGCCGACGGTCATCGAGAACTTATCACCGGCCTGAATCGCTTTATCCGTGGGGTATAAGCCCGCATTGGCAAAGCGGTCGCCGGTGGCGGCGATGGTAATGACGCTATTCGGCTGACCATCCGCAGCTAATAGCTGGCCAATCTGCTTCTCGGTTTTACCGGGTTCAATCTGCTCAAGCGCGGCCAGCACGTTGGTTGAAGCCAGATTAGCGCCATACTCATAAAAGGCGATTTCGCTGGCGGTATTTAGCCGACGCACGCCAACGTCAGCGGAAATAAACAGCGAGGTGGCGTTAACCACATTTTTCCGCTCGCCTGCGGCGTCGATAATGGCTTCAACAATAAACGACGGCACGTCGAAGGTATAACGGGTGTCGCGCAGCCGGTTGGTAAATAACTTCCAGCCGACCACGCCGATCTGGCTTCCGCTGGTGAGGCCTGCCTGCAGCAGTACATCCACTAACGGCGCGTCGTTATCCATTGGTTGATTAGGCAGGGAAAAGGCCGGTGCGTGCAGGCATTTGCCGCCGTTGCGCGCAAAGGGAACCAGTTTCAGATTCTCATTACCCATCACGTAAGTCAGTTCCCCCTGCGCCGTGAGGATCAGCAAGGCTTCTTCAAAGCGCGGAATAAATCCGGCGAGGTATTCGAAATTCCCGCCATGCTCTTTGTCGGCATAAATCGCAATGGCATCAAGCCGATGCTGCTGCATGGCCAGGAGAATATTCTGCAGCCGCTGACGCATCGCCTCATCGCCGATCGCCGGCGATTTTGCATCAGGGAAGGTCTTGGGTGGCGGGACAGACGTAAGCTCAAAACGGACAGGGGACTGATTCATCGTCAACCTCAATTATGCTGTAGCTCTTTCATTCCATGCATCAGTGTACTGGATATTGCCATCTACAATGCGCCAGGTAATTTTTTCATACTGCATACTGACGCTTTCTGAGTGGTTCATTTTATCGTTTCCCGTAAGTTTTACATTGGGCACTGAGCAGTGAACGCTGGTGATTTTTACATTTTCCAGAAGCACCATATAGTAGCAAACCTCTTGCCCCGCATCATTGATGTTATAGAAGCGGATTTCAGCACTTTTTAATGACTGTCCGGTAGCTGCTGCCTTGTATAGATAGGGAGTTGAGCTATCGACATCCTTTTCAATACGCATTGATGAGTGCTGTCGCGTGCCTGTAATTTTTCCTGCTGCAGTGTCTACCGGTAGGTTTATGCCGTGACTTAATCCAATTATTTCAATGCTTCCTTCACGATCACGAACATCGACAGAGCCTTTAATTACTGCGCCGCCATCATCGGTTAGCCACATATAAGGTGGAATTGGCATTTAACTTCTCCTTATTTTTCGTAGTAACTTCATTGTTAAAATATAAATTACAGTAGTTATGGAAAATACAGAGATGACAGAGATATAAAAATACAGATCGTAAAAATTATCAGCTCCTATCTCTACATCACCATAGATAAGTCTAGCAATCCTAGTCGCTAAATCATGATCAAACCAAAATTCAGGACTGCCGAGCGCTCTTCCGGTGATTAATGACACCCCGAAATAAAAGATTGCTTTGATTGTTCTACGGACAAAAGTTCTTATTGCCACCGGCAATCACCTCTATCAATCCCCGAGCCATAAGAGATTTCATGCAGGGAACCTGTACTGGTGCAGTTTGAAGTAATGCATCACGAATCAAGGCATAATCAGAGTTATGAACTAATGTAATGCATCCTTCAGAGGAACGGCCGGGGTGAAGTCTGAATAATCCACGTTTAACTCCATTTATCCAGGTATGATCGTCAATCGTCAAGTCATCCCTGAACAATGCAAACCATTCATCACGACCAAATTCAGCGCCATTATAAATGCTGTTATAAATATCTTGAGACTTGGCTTTAAGCCACGAGCCTAACCCACCGCCACCACGCTCAACTATCCAGTATTTTCCTGGTGGAACAGGCCCTTCGTTGGGAATTGCTCCGCAGGCGGCATTGTTCATGTAAGCGCCTTTGCCAGAAAAGGCCATAAAAACGCCCACACCATAAAGGTTAAAGGGTACGTAATCCGCGCCGTTCAGAATCAGAGTTCCATTCAGTGCCATCGCTTCTTCTACACTCCATGTAATAACATTGTGTGATGATAACTTTGTTTATTATTTGGGGCCAGCGTTTATTAATTTAAATTGAAAATCAATTTGGCTTAAGTTGATAACGTGCGGGGGAAATGCCCCCCGCGCGTCGCCTTAACGGCCAACGGACTGCATTTGTACCAGCGTCGCCTGCAGAATCTCTGCAACCTTGCGCTGCGTGTCTTCATCGCTGCCGTGATACGCATGCAGCTGGCTGCGCAAATCGTGGATGGCCTGGGTCAACTCCGGTGAAAACGGCTGGCGGTGTTCGAACATCGCCTGACTGACGGAATCACTCTGGCTGGCAAACAGGGCCAGCTTGGCAATCAGGGCATCAGCCACCGCCTTGTTTTCGTTCAGATGCGCTTCGCCTTGCTCATTAATCGCATAGCGTTTGCGGTTGCCTTCCTGCTGAACGGTCACAAAACCCACATCCTCAAGGTAGGTCAGCGCCGGATAAATTACGCCTGGGCTTGGCGTATAAAAGCCACCGCTCTTGTCGGTCAGGATCTTAATCAGCTCATAACCGTAGCTGGCCTGTACTTTTAACAGGGACAGCAGCAGCAACTGCAGTTCGTCCGCGCCAAACTTACGGCCACGCAGGAAAGAAGGGCGATCGCGATGACCGGCGTCGTCCCGGCCGCCACGGTGTCCGCCGCGATGCCCATCATGACGATCGCCACGGCGATCGAAATGACGTTCACCAGACGCATCATGACGCCCGCGATGGTGGTGCTGATGTCCGCTGCGGGGATCTTCATGGCGGCTGCGCATCCGCTCATTGCGCATCGCTTCACGCCACTGGTCAAACATCATCGCCAGCGCCTCTTCGCGACTTTCGGCCTGTTGGAAGCAATCACTGCGACGGTCCTGAGACTGGGAGTGAGAATGGTGGCGACCGCCACGGCGATCATTAAACATTTCTTTAAACATAGGGTTCTCCAGATTGAAAGGTATCTTACGACTGTATCGTAAGATAGTGCTAGTTTTATATCTTACGATAGTAAATAGCAACAGACAGCGATCGGCATTGCGCACGTTATGTTCATTTCGGCCTGTGGGCAGGGACGGTGAAAAGGGGAATGCGCAGGGTGGATCACAGCGCCCATGCCGCCATTGGCGAGAAGGCCGGATCCGTCGCATACTCTTTTAATGATTCATTTTTATCATGTTAAGGAACAACGTCGTGATCAACGAGCAGCGTAAAACCACGCTTTCCTCCATTCCCTTGTGGCAGAGCCGTGGCCATATGGTCAGCCATGCCTTAGCGAAAAGCCTGAGCTGGTTCGCCTTTGTGAACGGCAGCTTTGCGCTGATGATTTACCTGCGCAACATCATGTTTGGCAATTTTGATGCGGGAGTGGTTGTCTCTGGCAAACTTCTGACGGTGATCGACCTGCTGATGTTAGCGACCCTGCTGGTGTCGGTCGCCATGCTGGCCATCTCTTTCGTTTTGAAGGCGAAGCCATCTCCAGCAATTAAGCCTTTACTCTCGCTCCTGTTGCTGCTGCAAAGCGGACTCTGGGCCGCCAGCTGCTTCAGCTTTATCACCGCGTTGCAGACGCCGCTTGCCTATCCCTTAAGTTCGATCTTGATGATGAGCGCGCTGGCCGCCCTCTATTACTGGCCTTCAGGTCTGCTGCTGTTTGTGGTGCCCATCTGGCTGGCCACGGTGGCGGGGAATCTGCAGGTCAATGCCGGGTTGAATCTGCGTTTTTCAGCGGTGTGCCTGATCTTCACGCTGATCCTGATTTACGGCCGCCATATGTTGCAGGGCTGGTTTAATGAAGCCTGGCTGCGCTTTCAGGAAAATCAGCTGCTGATTTCCAGGCTGGATACGCTGGCCCACCAGGATGTTCTGACCGGCACCGCCAACCGCCGTGCGCTGGAAGATCATCTGCACAATGCCGTCAGCCGACAGGCGAGCGTTGAGCTGATTATGCTCGATGTCGATTATTTTAAACGCTACAACGACCATTATGGTCATCAGGCCGGAGATGTCTGTCTGGCGGAAGTGGCTGCGGTGCTGAAAACGGCGGTACGCACCTCCGAGGATCTGGTGGCGCGTTATGGCGGTGAAGAGTTTGTGGTGATGCTGTTTGGCGCAACGCCAGCGGGCGCAGAGCAGATTGCCGAACGCATTCAGGCTAACCTGCAACAGGCGCATCTGCGGCACGAACGGTCAGATGTGAGTGACACTGTCACGGTGAGTATGGGCATTGCCTCATCGGATGGCAGTAAGGGCGTGGCGCAGATCCTCGCCGAGGCCGATGCCGCACTGTATCGTGCCAAGGAGCAGGGCCGTAACCGCTGGTGCCGTTAGGGGCACGCAGCGCATGTCAGCAGGGTGAGCGCTGAAGGTTGGCCGCTGTTCCGCTATCGCTACCCGCCGTTATTTTTTTGCCGGCGCACTGTACCAGTCCGCTTCTTTCACCAGGACCGGCGCGTCGGGCTGATTCACAAAGTTAGGCGACATAATCTGCACGGCAAATTCGCTGAACACGTCCTGTATATGGCCGTTGAGTTCACTTCTGACCGCGGCCAGCGACTGGCCTTTCAGCAGTCTCACCTGCAATTCATACGAGATATACCAGTCCATTAACGCCAGTTGGCGCACCACCGGCGGCTGCATGCCATCGATGCCGCTTGTCCGGCTGGCGGCAAGCTCAAGCATTGCATGTACCTGTCGCCACGGCGTGTCGTAACCGATGGTGACGCCGGTGGTCATGTTAACGCCGCCGCTTTGGACGTGGGTACTCAGATTGACAATTTTCCCGCTCACCACCACGGCATTGGGTACCGTCACTTCATAATTTTCCCGGGTGATGATTTTCGTCGCCAGAATGCCCACCTCACTGACCATGCCTTCATGATCCGCCAGCCGGATAATGTCACCCCGGCGCAGCGCGCGGGAATAGGTCAACACCAGTCCGCTCATCGCATGGTTCATCACCCCGGCGGAACCCAGCGTCAGCATTAAACCAAAGAACACGCTGATCCCTTTGAAGGCCAGTGAATTTGCACCCGGCAGAAATGGATAGGCGATCGACAGCGCAAACAGCCAGATCATCACGCTGATTAATTTACGGGTGACGCCAACGGTATCCGGGTGCAATCCCGGCAGCTGCAGGCTGCCGGTTTCAACCCGCTGCAAAACCAGTTTGAGCAGACGCTGGATAATTCCGGTCAGAACAAAGATAACGCAGACGATAAACAGCCCAGGCAGGGCAGACAGGAGAATCACCCCGGCTTTTTGCACCATGCCCACGCTGTAGCCACCCAGCTCCATGCCCCAGATGCGCGTATAGGGGAACAGCCTGAGTACCCAACTGATCCAGAGATAGAAGGCCAGCAGGCACACAAGGGTGACCAGTAATAAATATAACCGCAGTTCAAAAGCGCCGATAAAACCCCGTAACGATCGGGGGATCAGGCTTTTGTTCTTTTGCTGACGTTCAGCGAAGAAGTGCTTCACCGGCCTGATGGAATAGCCCGCCGCAACACACAAGGCGATGACCGTTATCAAACCGGCAAGGCTTTTGCCCAGTGATAACAGCAGGTATTTCGGTGAATACTGCTCAATCATCGCCTGTTGCAGCGTCTGTAATCGTTGTGCCACTTTCGTGGCGGCCTGCGGCAACGTCAGGTCATCGCCTTCATCCAGATCGCTATCGGCCAGCAGCATAAGGGGCTTGTTATTGACGCTAAACAAGACCGCCTGGCGTTGATAACGGGTGATTGGGGTGAGGACCAGCGGATGGCGCAGGTCATCCTGGCTCAAAGCCCGCACGGTATTCACAATGCGCTTTACCCGCTCCTCGGGCGTGGTGAGGCCGAATTTCGCCTGAAGCATCACCACCGGTTGATTAAGTAAGAACAGCGTGCGGGCTCTCTCCTGCGGAGAAGGCGACTGGCGCGGCTCGGCGCTATGAGAAAGAAAAGGGAATGACAGCAATATTCCCCAGAGCAGGCAGCAGATCGCGGGTTTGATCATCGGCAAACCTCTGGCACATCCGGAAAAAAATCGCACCTGACCGCGGCGTTTGCTGCCGCAGAATGGCTTCCCGTGTTCATTCACTATTTAATGTCAGGGCACTCTATGTCGTCGATAGCTTCGCCGTAGGCGTCGTTGTTTTTATTCCGTAACGCCGCGGCCACGGCGAGGATCTGCGATTCGGTCTGCTTATCGTGCAGGAACGTGGATTTTATTTTTGCATCGGGAATAGCGGGATCAATCTGGCAATGGCTGCGTAAGTCATTGATGATTTTTTGCTGCCTCAGCGCATAAGCCAGGTCGTCGTACGGTGCTGCCACGGCGGAAGCCGTCAGCGAAAATAAAACACCGGCCAGAATCGTTTTGCGAAAGTTCATGCTGTTGCTCCTGCAGAAGTTAGGGCGTTGTGGTGGTGAGTACGGTGCCATTCCCCGGACACAAGGCGGGATCGAACACCGTTTTCCAGTCTTTTTTCATATCAACAATCGTCCAGCCGTATTTTCCTGCCAGCGTTAATCCGTTCACTAAGGTTCCGCTGGCCGGCGGATGCGCATCGTAGGCATATTCGCGTTGGCTGTCGGTATGGTGTACCAGCAAACCAAAGGTTTTCACGTCGGGATTAGCTGAAGTGTATTGCAACATGGGCACATCGCCATCGCTGTTGCCAAAAGCGGCTACCGGGCGATGGCCCATAAACAGATGGATCGCCACCGGCTTGGCGGCGGCATCATCATAGAACGCACCGTTCATGGTTTTGCGCAGTTGGGTGCCGTTGTCGGTAAGGGAAAATTCAGATAACGAAAAGGAACCCACCACTTGCTCAGGCGGGATGTCATACATTTTCTCTGCCAGCACACGCATAAAATCCACGCCGCCACCGGAGATAATCCAGGTTTTAAAGCCGTTTTGCCGCAGATAATCCAGCAACTGGCGCATCGGTAAATACCCCAGCCGATCGTAACCGCAACCAAAGCGTGCGTGTTTCTGCGTGCTGACCCAGTCGGTCACGCGTTGGGTGAATTCTTCGGTGGTCATATTGCTGTGGGTCAGAGCGACCAGCTTAAACAGTCCTTTGCTGCCCGACGCGGCCAGCGTTTTGATGTCGTTCTTTAACGCCGCAGAAATCAGCGGATCGCTTTGCCATTCCGGGTGGGCTGGTGCCAGCCGCTTCAGCTCATCCAGCGCAAACTGCAGCTGGAAGGTGACCGGCGCTTCTGGCCACAGGGTGCCATCATTATCAAACACCACGTAGCGCTGCTTCTGCGGGATAAAGGCGGGATCGCCCGGCGTTGTGGCATGGCCAACCCACTGTTCGATGGCCGTTTTGGCGGCGGTGTCATTCCATGCCGACAGCGTCGGATCGGCGGCAGCCTGACACACGCCCACGCCGCATAACAGTGCCAGAGCACAGAGTTTACTCTTCATGTTTTCTTCCTTTTCAGCGTTGCCAGGTCGGGCAGCGGCACAATGCGCCAGGTCCGCAACCCGCGTTGGATAACAAAACGGCCCGTTCGCCATAACGCGTGACGCATAAACCAGCCGACAATCGCCAGCAAAATGAGCGCGACAGCAATCGATACGGCAGGCCAAAGGGTGCTCGTGCCTTTAGCTCGCAGGACGTTTTCACTGCCTGCCGCCCGTGCGGGCGCGATGGTGTAGGAGGCTGCGGGCAGCGAGGCAGTCTGCCACTGCTGATTGCGGGTGTCCCACCAACGCAGCTTGATCTCGGGCAGGGTCAGGGTGCCGGCCGTGGCGGGCAGATAGCGCAGGCGTTCAGTGCGCTGGGCGCCGATCACCTCACCGCGGCCCTCGGTTAGCAGGCTGTTTTCCGGCGTCAGGCGTTGTGTACCTGAGCCAGGAATGGCGAACAGGATTTGCGGGATCTGCGCCGGGATCACCGCCTGCGCCTGCACCGTTACCTGCCGTTCAATGACGTCGCCAACATGAATCGTCCGGTCGCCGTCGGCCCGCCAGACCTGTATTTTCTGCCTCAGGCTGAGGGCGCTGGCCGGCAGAAAACGATCCGGCTGCTGTACGCCGGCAGGCCAGCTGACCTGTTTCTCTATCGCCGGCAGCGTCACCGTTTGCGGCGGCTGCCCGGCCGGGCTTAGCGTCAAATCCATCGCCGGCAGCCTCAGCATACCGCCATCCCAGGCCACCAGCTGGCGCTCCATCCTGATGCCGCTCCAACTGGTACTTCCATCGCGCCGTGAAACCAGCTGGTTGGGCAGCGAAGTGGTCAGCAGCGTGCCATTTTCGACCGTCATTTCTGGCCATTCTGGCGGAGGATTAAACCAGCTGTCCGTCCAGAAGGTGATCGCCACCCGTACAGGTTGTCCGGGGACCAGATGATCCGGAGCTTCCAGTTCGCGGGTCAGCGTCATTGCCGCCTGCGGCATCGCGGAAAACAGTAAAAGTATCAGCAGAAACGGTCTCATTTCCCCTCCGCAGGCGCTGAGTTGTAGAGGTTTTCCAGCAGGCCGCTGGGTGACAGGCTGAGATTGTCGTACCACTGGTTCACCTGCGGCGAGTTGCCCGCCGTGACCTGCATATCCTGCTGCTTAACGCCCTGATCTTTCTTCAGATCGTTTTTGATCGCATCGGGCGTTTCATCCTGTTCCTTATGCTGAGAATCCTGACGATCGCGCTCTTTTTGCAGTAATTGCATGATGATGTGCGCAATCTTCGCCCGGTTATCTTTCGCCATCGTCCAGTCAGGCCGCAGGCTTAATGCCTGGTCATAACTGGTCAGCGCCTGCTGCCACTGCTTTTGCTGCGCGTAGCTGTTGCCGATCCACAGCAGGGTATCGGGTGTGGCTGGCGCCTGAAGAAAAGCGCTGGTGGCCGCAGGGAAATCGCCGGCGTTGTAAAGGGCAATGCCGCGCCACAGGGGATTGGTGAAATGCGCTGCTGCCTCAGCATAATCACCCCGGTTGAAGGCCCGCTGCCCCTGTTGATCCGGACTGATAAAGGCCTCAGTCCAGGCTGCGGCGGCCGGTGGCGTAAAGGTGGTCAGCGAGACGGCGATCAGCAGCAGTAAAATCATCTGCTGACGCCAGACCAGCAGCAATAACAGCATTGGGATAATCAGCAGGTAACCACTGTTTTTCCAATGCAGATCGCTGAGGGAGTTTTGCTGCGCCACCACGGACTGCTGAATGTTTTGCAGAATGGCGGGCAGGTCGTCATCGTCAGCGGTCGCCAGCGTTACCGGAATACCGTTATTGCGCAGCTGTTCGAAACGCGGCACGTTCAGGCGGGTATCAATCCCTCGCGCTGCCAGCGCCTCCGGCAGCGCGCCGCCTTTAGCCGTGCCGGGCACCCATACCTGCAACGGCAGTTTCTGTTCCGCCAGCCAGCGCGCGTCTTCCGCGCTGAGGTTGTCGGCCACCAGCAGCAGGCTGTGCGGCACCGTCGGCGACTGCGGCAGGTTTTTTAGCGCCAGCGCAATGGCTGCCTGTAATCCGGAACCTTCCCCTTCGGGCAGTTGCGTGGGCTGCTGCGCGTCGAGAAACAGCCGGAAAAATGCGCTGTCGTTGGTCATGGGCGTGGTCAAAAATGCCTGCGCGTTGTACACCACCAGGCCCATATGGCTGCCGGGAAGCCGGCTCATCAACGCCTCAATTTTCGGCTGCATGCGTTGATGACGGGACGGCGGTAAATCCTGCGCCATCATGCCCAGGTCCTGTTGCAGGATCACCATGACCTGAGTTTGCGAGGTCATGCCGGCGGGCAGATCTTTTTGCCAGCTCGGCCCGGCCAGCGCAATACAGCCCGCCGCGAACAGCCACGGCAGCACCTGGAACAGCGAGCGGCGCTGGCCATGAATGAGTGCGCGTGCGAAGGGTTTGGTCATAATCCGGTGCCAGGCGCTGCGCGAACCGCTGGCGAGAAACCACAGCAGCGGGCAGAGCAGCAGTCCCAGCAGCCGCCACGGATAGATAAAGTGCAAGTCCGTCATGATCTGCGCTCCCGGATAAGCCGTAGCACGGTGAACGCCAGCAGCAGAAACATCGCCAGCATTAACGGCCAGTGGAACAGCGGCAGGTGCCAGGAGAATCCCGTGGTCTTGACCTGCGAAGGCGTCATCGCATCAATCTGCTGCCAGACGTTGTCCAGCGCATCAGCGGATGTGTTTGCCTGCAGGGCTTCCCCACCGGTCAACTGGGCGATCTGTTTCAACAGCGCCGTATCCACCTTGTCCTCGCCACTGCTGTTGATGTCGCCAAAGGCGATGGTATGCACCTGAACGTGATGCGTTGCTGCCAGCTGTGCCGCCAGCGCCGGAGAGAGCTGTGACGCGGTATCATTGCCATCGGTCAGCAGGATCGCCAACTTGCTGGCATCCCGATCCAGGCTGCTGTCCAGCAACTTGACCGCCACACCCAGCGCATCACCGATGGCGGTTTGCTGGCCAATCATGCCGGGCGCCAGCTGGTTAATCCGCGAGAGTAACGCCTGCTTATCCTCACTGATGGGCGCAAAGGGCCAGGCGCTGCTGGCAAAAATAACCAGTCCGATGCGATCCGTTTTGCGCTGGGCGACAAAAGCACGTACCGATCGCTGTACCGCCTGCAGCCGGGTGATGCCATCCTGCGCATCGTTTTTCTCCATCGATCCGGACACGTCCAGAATCAGCACCATATTGCGCATCGGCTTGATGATTTGCTGTGGCGGCATCAGGTATTCCGGCCGGGCCAGCGCACACACCAGCAGCGTCCACACCAGCCAGAATACCAGCTGGGTCGGCCAGCGAATTTTTGCCGGTGGGGTATGCAGCTTCAGCTCTTCCGCCAGCGCCGGTAAAAACGGCACGCGGACTTTTTCTTCCTGCTGCCGTTCTTTTGTCGGCAGAAAGCGCATAAGCAGCGGCAGCAGCAACAGGATCCAGGCCAGCGGCCAGGCAAAATCAATGTGCGTCAGCAGCTCAGACATCGGGTAGCGTCTCCAGCCAGCGAGAGAGTTGCTGTTGCAGACGTGCATTCTGATCCGGCTCCAGCCGGTTATCCCGCTGACAATAGCGACCAATCAGCAGTTGTCGGTCCGGTTCATCCAGCGGCAAACGGGCGAGCAGGGCTTCTGGACGGTCCAGCGTTGAGATGTCATCGCGCGGATGGTGCACCAGCAAAATGCGTTTGATCACCGCCAGCCAGCCGTCGGCACTTTGCTCCTGCCGGATATGGCGTCGCGCTTCACGTCGCCACCGGTTCCGCCGCCAGCGCAACAGCCGGAGGCAGAACCACAACAGCAACGCTGCGAACAGTAACGCGCCGAGCACAATCCAGCCCGGCGGCAAGGGCAGCCACGGGATCGCCGCAGGCAGGGCGGGATGCGCCAAATCAGGCACGGAAAATCCTTTTGCCAGCATTTAAAACCCCTTTTGTAATTGCGGTAGCAGATCATCACCGACCACAATCTGATTGACCTTAATACCCAGCCGTGTCAGCCGGTTCTTCTGGTTTGCCAGCCGGGTGGTCACGCTGTCCTGAATTTGGCTGCGCAGGGCGGGCGAAAGCGAAAGGGTGGTTTGCCGATCCTGATACCAGGCGGCCAGTTGGCCTTGTGCCGGTAAACTCAGATGCAGGTCGTCGAGGGTAACAAACGCGCTGATTTCGCAGCGACGGCGCAAACCCGCCAACAGCGCTTCACTGTGATCATCCAGGTCGTGGAAATCACTGATAATCGCCAGCCAGCTACCGGCCGGCACGCTGCCAGCGATCCGTTCCAGGCTGCCTGCCAGGGTCATCGTTGTGGTTACTTCCTGCGGATATTGTTCCGCTAAACGCTGGTTATAACGCTCAAGGTGGCTCAGCAGCGGGGTCAGGCTGGTTTTGGGCGAGCGGCAGGGAGTCAGCGCACAGGTTTCATCGTCAAAAACCAGGCACCCGAGGCGATCGCCATCATGCCAGCTGCGCCAGGCCAGCAGCCCGGCCAGCGTTGCAGCAACCACCGACTTGCTCTGCCCCCGGGTGGCGAAATACATATCCAGACGCTGATCGACCAGCAGAAACACCGGGCGCTCACGCTCTTCGTTATACAGCCTTATCCAGGGCGAACGCAGCCTGGCCGTGGCCTGCCAGTCAATCAGCCGGACATCATCCCCCGGCTGATAGCGACGCAGGCTGTCAAAATTGAGGCCGCGACCCTGCTGTTTTGACGCCCGTTCACCCGCCATGGCTCCTGGCGGCATCTGTCCCGGCGGGTTGTTCAGCCTGCGGGCTTCGCCAGCCAGCGCCATCAGCGCGGCACGATCGATCACCAGAGGGCTGCTCATCATGCCACCACGGCATCAAGCAGCATTTGTATTGCCCGATCGGCGCTACAGTTATCGGCATTGGCCTGATAACTCAATAGCAGGCGGTGGCGTAACACCGCAGGCGCAATGCGCTTGATGTCTTCGGGTAACACCGCATCGCGGCCTTCGAGCCACGCCAGCGCGCGACCACAGCGATCCAGCGCCAGCGTGCCGCGCGGGCTGACCCCAAGGGCGATATAGCTGGCAAAGGTGTCACTGACTGAGGCGGGCTGCCGGGTCATTTCGACCAGATTAACGATGTAACTCTCCACCGTTGGCGCGACGTAAACGCTGGCAATCTCCTGCCAGCAGTTGGCTATGTCGGCCTGGCTTAGCCGGGTGATCGCTGCGGCGACGGCGTCGGGCTTGGCCGCCTGATACTGTGCCTGCTGCTCGGCCCGCACCAGTTGCATCACCTTTTGTTCGTTTTCCTGTGACGGATAGCTGACGAGGATTTTCATCAGAAAGCGGTCCAGCTGCGCTTCCGGCAACGGCCAGGTGCCTTCCTGATCGATGGGGTTTTGCGTTGCCAGCACCATAAACACGCCGGGAAGTGGCCAGGTTTTCCCGGCCACGGTGACGTGCCGCTCTTCCATCGCTTCCAGTAATGCCGACTGCACGCGGGCTGAGGCGCGGTTAATTTCATCCGCCAGAATAATGTTGCCGAACACCGGGCCAGGACGAAAGCGGAACTGGTCTTCTTCGCGCGTGGCATTTTGCTGGTAGATTTCGCTGCCGGTAATGTCCGACGGCAACAGATCGGGGGTGAACTGGATACGGCAAAAATCGCCCTCAAGGTGTTTCGCCAGTTCGCGCACGGCACGGGTTTTTGCCAGGCCGGGCAAACCCTCAAGCAGCACATGGCCGTCGCAGAGCAGGGCCACGATCAACATTCTGACCAGCTCTTCCTGCCCGAGCACCTGCGCGTTCATCTCGGTTTCCAGTGCCAGCATTTTTTCCCTTTGAGTCATAGCTGCTCCACCGGTTTAGGTTGCAGAAGGGTGGCAAGGCCAACCAGCATCGGGTGTGAATAGTTGAAAAAGGCTTTAATGCCTGGGCAGAGATAGTTGAGGCCCAGTTCGCCGTCTTCACTGCGCACCAGACGATTTTTCGGGCATTCGCCATAACACAGCTTCAGATAGGGGCAGCTTTTGCAGGCCTGCGGCAGGGTTTCGCGCTTACCGTAGCCGAAGGCTTTTTGCCGTTCAGAAAACGCCAGATGCGCCAGTTTGGTTTGTTTGATATTGCCCAACTGGTATTCGGGGTAGACATAGTGGTCGCAGGAGTAGATATCGCCATTTTTTTCGATGGCCAGCCCTTTACCGCAGAACTCCGAGGTGACGCAGATCTGCGCGGGCATGCCCATGGTCTGGGCAACGGCGGTTTCGAAAAGATTGACCTGCACGCGGCCCAGGTCGTTATTAACCCACTCTTCAAAGACGGCAATCAGGAAGCTGCCCCAGTCATCAGGATCGACCGACCAGTCGGTGACGATGGAATCCAGGTCTCCGGGTTTTGCGCGACGGGTGCCGGTGATCGGAATGCTGTCATCACGCCAGAATTGCGGCGCGGTACTTTTGAAGTCCACCGGCTCGACGCACGGATTGAACTGAATATAGGTGGCACCCAGTTCCCGCGTCAGGAAGCGATAAACCTCCAGCGGATACTGTGCATTGGTGCGATTAACGGTGACCAGGGCATTAAACGGCACCTGATGGCGCTTCAGCGCCTCGACGCCTTTCATCACCATGGCAAAGGTTGGTTTGCCGCTGCGCGTCACGCGGTAACGATCGTGAAGTTCCGCCGGGCCATCAATCGACAGACCCACCAGGAAATGGTGCCGCTTCAAAAATGTGGCCCACTTATCATTCAACAAAATGCCGTTAGTTTGCAGATCGTTTTCAATCCGCTGGCCGGGCTTCTTATATCGCTTTTGCAACGCAACAATTTTCTCAAAATACGCCAGTCCCATCAGCGTGGGTTCGCCGCCTTGCCAGGAAAACACCACCTGTTCGCCATCCTGACTGTCGATGTAATCGCGGATAAAAGCCTCGAGCACCTCATCGCTCATCCCGCTGTGATCCTGCTTCAGCAACTGCTCTTTATGCAGGTAGAAACAGTAATTACAGTCGATATTGCAACGCGATCCCGTGGGTTTCGCCATAACATGAAAACGGCGCTTATATTCCGGGCCCCGACCGTTGTACTTTTCTGCCGTGGGCAGTGCCTTAGCAGGAAGAGTGGTACTGTATTTCATCTCAGCCTCCGGAAGCCGGGCAGATAACCGCCCGGCTGTGGGTCGTCACATCAGTTAGTTGACGGATTACCTTGCTCGATCAACGCGGATACATCCGATACGGTGAAGGAGCCCGGTTTCTGCCTCGGCGGGAATTCTTTGAAGCTTTCAATCATTTCTTTGGCGTATTTCTGCGCGCCGCCCAGCAGGAACAGGCGGTCATAGAACCAGTGGTTGTAGTCCATGCCGTCATCCCCTTTTTCGAGTGGATCGATTTCCAGATCGAACAGCAGCGGCGTACGCAACTTAACAAATGGGTATTTCCACAGATCCAGACCGGTATGTTCCTGGATCATGAAGTGCATTTTCCAGCGGCCATAGCGCATCGCCAGTAAGTCGCCGTCATCACTCCAGTAGAAGAACTCTTTACGTTGATCCGGTGCTTTACCCTGCAGGAAGTCCAGCTGGTTATAGCCATCCAGATGAACTTTGTAGGTCATTGCGCTGGTTTTGTAACCCTTCAGCAACTGTTGTTTGATATCCGGTACCCCGGCGGCGGCAACCAGCGTCGGGAACCAGTCATTGCTGCCGAACATATCGTTGATCAGCGTGCCTGGCTTGATGTGCCCTGGCCATTTGACCATCGCCGGTACGCGGAAACCGCCTTCCCAGCCGGTGTTTTTCTCGCCACGGAACGGCGTCATGCCCGAGTCAGGCCAGGTGGCGATCATCGGGCCGTTATCAGTGGTGTAAACCACGATGGTGTTATCCTCAATGCCGAGATCTTTTATCTTCTTCAGCACTTCGCCCACAATCTTGTCGTGCTCAACCATGCCGTCAGCGTAGTCACCCGATCCGGTCACGCCTTTATCAGCGGCTTTGATATGGGTCTTATTGTGCATGCGGGTGGTGTTATACCAGGTAAAGAAAGGCTTATTGGCTTTAACCTGACGTTCCATAAAATCATTGTTGGCCGCCAGCGTCTCTTCATCGACCGTTTCCATGCGCTTGGTGTTAAGCGGGCCGGTGTCTTCAATCTTGCCATCGGCAGTCGATTTGATGACGCCACGCGGGCCGAACTCTTTGCGGAATTCCGGGTCTTTCGGATAGTCCGGGTTCTCCGGTTCTTCTTCCGCATTCAGGTGGTAGAGATTACCCATAAACTCGTCGAAGCCATGGGCCGTCGGCAGAAACTCATCCCGATCGCCGAGGTGGTTTTTACCAAACTGGCCGGTGGCATAACCGAGTTGTTTGAGAACCGACGCGATGGTGGGGTCTTCTTTCTGCAGACCCTGCGGCGCGCCAGGCATGCCGACTTTGCTCATCCCGGTACGAAACGGCATCTGGCCGGTGATAAAGGACGAACGGCCTGCGGTGGAGCTCTGCTCCGCGTAGTAGGAGGTAAACTTAGCCCCTTCCGCCGCGATGCTGTCAATATTCGGGGTTTTATACCCCATCATTCCCTGGTTATAGGTACTGAGATTCCAGTAACCAATATCATCGCCAAAGATCACCACGATATTGGGTTTGCCCTTACTTTGTTCCGGGGCGGTGGTCGCGGTATTGCTGGCCGGTGCCGCCTGTGCGCTGAATGAACAGCAGGCAACAGACAGCATCGAGGCTAACAAGGTTTTGCAAAAAGGCATTCGTGACATTTTGCGCTCCATTGGGTTGAGCTTTGGGTTTACCTGTGCCGGCAGGATATTGACGGCAAAGAGGCTGGACTGCTTGGGCTTAAATCCTCCCGTCGCGAGGGTTAAAAGGTCCGGTTGTAGTTCACGCCAAAGAAATACAGTGCCGGGTTGGAATATCCGCCTTTCAGCAGCGGGGAGGAAACCTGGGAAGAATCGATATGGGCATATTCGAATGCCGCACCGATACTGCTGCTGTTATCAAGCTGATAACGCGTGCCAACACCCCATCGCCAGGTATCGCCCGACGGCATGGTCATGGAGGCATCGTTCTGGTTGCGGTAAAAACTGCTGTCAAAGGCGACGCCGGTATTAAACGTCCAGGCTTCGGTAGCGCGGAACTGCGTACCCAGCGCCAGATGCCAGGTATCACGCAGGCGATCGTTGCCCGCCGTCGAACGTCCATTTACCCGAATGTCGCTGTTGCTGTATGCACTCCAGTCCTGCCAGCCCAGGTCACCCATGATCGCCCAGCGCGCGTTCAGATCGTGATACAGGCTGGTCATCACCTGTTGTGGCGTGTTGACGGTGGCTGCAATCGGCAGGGTGTAGGAGGGCGAATCATTTAACTGTGACAGGGTGACGGTGGGCGCAATATTGAAATGGTAATCGGTGCGGCTGGTATAGGTGATCCCCGCCCGGGTATGGCTGTTGAACTGATATAACGCGCCTGCTTTGACGTTTAAGGCCCAGTCATGATCCGTCTGTTCTTGCGTATCACCCTGTAGATTTTGCCGCTTGAGGGAGAGATACCCGTAGTTAATGCCGATTCCGGCACCCAGTGACAGCGCGTCGTTAACCTGCCAGGCCATGGCTGGCATCAGCGTTAATGCCAGCAACGTGCTGTCTTTTATCAGGTTTTCACCCGCCCAGTTACCGAAGTGGAGTCCTAAGCCGTAATTACCGTACAGGCCAATCCCGGCAGTAACGTCAGGACTGAGTTTTTGCGTATAGAAAGCGCTACCTCCCGGAAACCAGCCGATCACGTTACCGGGACTTTTGCCGTTTAGTTGCGCGTCATCACTCAGATGGTAGGGGGTATCGCCATATAACGCCTGGCCACCCAAAGACAGGGAACGATCCGGAAGCAGCGTCATCCCAGCCGGATTGGTAAACAGCGTGCCCGCATCCTGAGCGCGCGCCGCCTGGCCCGCGCCGGCCAGGCCCAGGTCATCGGTGCCAATCTCGTAGAGATACAGGCCGCCCGCAATGGCATGGCCTGAAAACATCAGTACAACACTTCCGCAAGCCAGTTGCTTTAAGGTGATCTTCACATTCCTGTCCTCAGTGATTACGCGCAGCAAACCGCTATCGAAAGTTGGCGAACCTGACCCGATTAATCAGGTTCGCACTGACATTTGCCTGCTTTCAGAAGAAAGAATGGCTGTAAAAAATGGATATTTCTCTCACGTTAAAATTAGTTATCAGGGTAATTAATTCGAGGAAAAATTCAGGCTCAGCAGCGATACGGTTAAAAATCAAATAACGTGATGTTCCAATGAGAAAATGTGTTTGTTAAATCAGTAATATTTTGAATTAACCTTAGTAAAAACCTTACGTTATGCAAGGCAGGATCTTTGTAAAAACGGAAAATTTTCATATATCCATGAAAAATATGGTTTTTTATCCAATGCGTGCATTGTTATCAGCTTTGGGGTTGGAAGATTTTATGGAAGGAATACAGCAACGTGAAGATGAATGTGGACGATTGAAATAATTCTGTACAGGTTTGCGGCTGACCTGTGCAATTTTTTTGTACATGTGCAATATATGCGGGATTATATCGTCTGAGAAAAGGGATAATATAAGGTGACTGAAATGGTGATAATGACGACACTTTTAAAAAACCTTTATATTTAAAGTGGCCTTGAAAATAACGCCTGTCATTATGTCGGACATAAGGCAGGCAAGAATGGTGGGGCGGTTACTCCGGCGAAATCCCTTTGCACAACAGGGCAAGCGCGTGTTGGACGATCGCTTCACGGATTTCATCATCATTACCCGGCCGCAGTTGAACGAGGGGCACCAGCACCAGGCTAAGTAGAGAACTCATCAACAGCACAGTATTGATTTGCGCGTTGATTTTTCCCTGTTTTTTCCAACCCTCCATAATGCTGAGGATTTTTATTCGCGCTTCTTTGCCAAATTTTTCCTGGATCCGCAGGCGAAGGGGCGAGTTTTCACTGACCGCTTCCTGCATCCACAGGGGGGCAAACCAGCTGTCGCGCTGCGCGGTGGACGCCAGTTCCCTGACCATCTGTTCAATCGCCAGCATCGGTGCGTCAGCGTTGGCGACAAAAACCGCAAAAATACGACTGCGCACCGGCAGGAAACGCTCTTCGATAATGATATCGAGCAGGGCTTCTCTGGAGTGAAAGTAGTAATTCATCATCGCCGGCGTCACACCGGCGTTACGGGCGATGGCGTTCATTGAGGTTTCGGCGATGCCCTGTTGGGCAAAAAGATGGAGCGCAATATCCAGCAGATGATCGCGCTGCTCGACGTTAATCGCACCGCCGCGAGGGCGGCCTGGCTTACGTGGACCAGTTTTCAGCAGCTTAGCGCCGGAATTTGCTTTCAGTGCGGACATTTTTTACCTGCCTGTTGCGTTCATGTTAAGCTTTGCGGTAAATATTAATTGTGCATTTAATTAATTACAAGCGAGTCATCTCATGGATTCAGAATCCACTTCATTAAATCAGCCTGACGTCCAGACCAAAGAGCCTTCTTTGCGTCTGCTGTTTAGCGCATTACTGCTGGTTATGCTGCTGGCCGCACTGGACCAGACCATCGTATCAACGGCGCTGCCGACCATCGTGGGCGAGTTGGGCGGGCTGGATAAGCTCACCTGGGTGGTGGTGGCCTATACGCTGGCCTCCACGGTGGTGGTGCCGCTGTACGGTAAGTTCGGCGATCTTTACGGTCGTAAGCCGGTACTGCAGCTGTCGATCGTGTTGTTCCTGCTGGGATCGGCGCTGTGCGGACTGGCGCAAAACATGGATCAGTTGGTGTTGACCCGGGCGCTTCAGGGGCTTGGCGGCGGCGGGCTGATGGTGGTCAGTATGGCGGCGGTGGCCGATGTGGTTCCACCCGCCACGCGGGGTCGTTATCAGGGGCTGTTCGGCGGCGTGTTTGGCCTGGCCACAGTGATCGGGCCGTTAACCGGCGGCTTTATCGTCCAGCATATGTCGTGGCGCTGGATTTTCTATATCAATCTGCCGCTGGGGCTGCTGGCGCTGGTGATTATTGGCCTGGTGCTGAAGCCCGGCGGCAAGCGCAAACAGCATGAGATTGATGTGCTGGGCGCCTTTTATCTCAGCATGGCGCTGGTGGGCATCACGCTGTTTACCAGTGAAGGCGGCTCGGTGAAAGCCTGGTCCGATCCGGCATTATGGTGCATCCTGGCGTTTGGCATCGTCGGTGTGATTGGCTTTATCCACGAAGAGCGGCTGGCCTCGGAGCCGATAATCCCGCTGCGGCTGTTCCGCGAGCGTAGCTTCCTGCTGTCGAGCCTGATCGGCTTTATTATCGGCATGTCTTTGTTCGGCAGCGTGACCTTCCTGCCGCTCTATTTGCAGATAGTGAAAGAGGCAACGCCCACCCAGGCGGGAATGCAGCTGTTGCCGTTGATGGGCGGGTTATTACTGACGTCAATTATCAGTGGCCGCATCATCAGCCGCACCGGTAAATATCGCGTCTTCCCGATTGCCGGCACCTTACTGGCCAGTATCGGTATGGGGCTGCTGACCACCATTACCACCGAGTCGCCCACCTGGCATCTTTATCTGTTTACCTGCGTGATGGGAATGGGGCTGGGCATGGTGATGCAGGTGCTGGTTATTGTGGTGCAGAACACCGTGGAGCCGCATTTGCTCGGCGTGGCGACCTCATCCGTGACGCTGTTCCGCTCCGTTGGCGGCTCGATTGGCGTGGCGCTGTTTGGCACGGTATTCAGTCAGGTGCTGAAGTCCGGGCTGGAACGTCTGATACCGGAAGGAACAGAATTGCCGCGCAGCATGGATCCCAAAGCGATACAGCATTTGCCGACGGCCATTCATCATGACTATCTGCTGGCGTTTGGGGATGCCATTCATGCGGCATTTTTAATGGCGATGTGCGTGATGATCCTCGCCTTTATTTTATCCTGGCTGCTGCCTGAAGCGCCGCTTCGTCGTTAACAGATGAGGGTAGATTCACCTTGAAAATAAGCACAGCGAGCTGGCGTTAATAAGGGGGGGCAGGGGAAATAAGTGCAATTTTTCTCCTGAGCGTCGCCCGATGTTATTTTTCAGCAGGGAAGTTTTGTAAAGATAAGTAAGGTGGGGTGGATTGTTAACACTGGCTGTTTAGTCGGATAATTATATACGGTATAAGTTGTTATCTTTTATCTCTCCCTGCGGCCGTATTAATGAAACATTTATTCACATTCAAGAATCTGTCCACTCTCGCCTTTATCGTCATTGCGGGATGTTCATCGAAACATGATTCTGGCCGTGACGTTGCAGATAATAATGAACAGCAAAATAGTAACACGGCGGAGCAACCCGATTTGATTCCGGTGCTCGCCGCTTTGCACGATCAAATGCACTCCTGGCAGGGCACGCCGTATCACTGGGGCGGGACCAACCTGCAGGGCGTTGACTGCTCCGGGTTTGTCTGGCGCACGTTAAAGGATCGCTTCAATATTCCAATGGACCGGGTGACTACCAAAGAGCTGATTGAAATGGGTAAGCCGGTCGCAAGAAATCAACTGCAAACCGGCGACCTGGTGTTTTTCCGTATTCATAATGAGCTGCATGTTGGTTTTTATGATACTCAGGATCAGTTCCTGCATGCGTCAGTCAGTAATGGCGTGATGCGTTCGTCGCTGGATAATCCGTACTGGAAATCGGTTTATTACCAGGCGCGCCGGCTGAAAAAAGAAGTCGGGGCGGAAATTTCGTTTAATAGCGATAAGAAAAATCTCTTTCTTGCCAGTAAATAACCGACAACGATATATCGATCGCAGGATCGTGGCGTAATTATCACTCGGCGCCGACCTGACGATTTCCCCGGTGGGTCAGACCGGGGACGTTAACCCATTAACCATTCTTGCTAAGCCAGTTTTCCAGTAGCCGTAAACTGGCTTCCTTCAGACTGTTTTCTCTCCACACCAGATAGTAGGTCAGCTTGCCGCAGTCAACCTGGTGCGCTTCCATGGCGATCAGCGAACCAGCCTGCAGCTCGCTTTCAACCAAGACCCGTTGCGCCAGAGCAATTCCCTGACCTTCAAGCGCCGCCTGATACGCCAGCGCGGAGCTTTCCAGTTCACGCCAGCTCTGTTGATTCAGATCGACGCCAAACGCCTCACCCCAAATCTGCCAGTCATCCGGTCTTCCGCGCACGCTTAACAAGGTATGTTTATTCAGGCTGTCGGGCCGGAAACTTTCTTTTCTGCCCGGCGTCGGTCGACAGACCGGAACCAGCACGTTGCCAACTAAGGCGGTGGCATGGAGCTGCGGCCAGTCGCCGCTGCCCAGGCGGATAGCGGCATCATAATCGGTGGCATCGTCCCAGTCCGAGGCGGTGGTCAGCCGGATATCGATAGCCGGATGCGCCAGCTGAAATGACGTCAGCCTGGGGATCAGCCAGCGCGTGGCGAAGGTGGTAAAAGAGTGCAGGCGGATAACGGATTTCCCTGCGCTCCGATGCAAGAGGCCGCCGGCCTTGCGTAAGCCTTCAAAATGCACGCTGACCTGCTGGTAATACGCATTCCCTGCGTGAGTCAGCAGCAAGCCGCGTCCCTGTCGACGGAACAGTTCAGTGGCAAAATGTTCTTCTAACAGGCGCAACTGCCGACTGACCGCACCAGGCGTCACCGACAAGGATTCCGCCGCGGCGCGCACGCTGCCGGTGCGGGCAACGGATTCAAAGGCGAGCAGGGCATTTAACGGTGGAAGCTCACGCACAGAAATTTCCCGATTTAGTTTTTCTCAATGATTGCGTAATTTTAATCGATTGTGGCGAGAAAGCTATCGCAGCACACTCTCGGGACACCTCTCCTCCGTCCGATTGAGAAGAGCCTGTTCAGACGACAACCCAGGAAATCATCATGATCGATGTAATCAATCCCGCCGACGGCTCGGTGATCGGCCAGACGCCGTTAATGAGCCCGGCAGAGGTCGCCGAGGCGATCGACCGCACCTGTGAAGCCTTTCCGGCATGGGCGCTAAAAACCGCCAAACAACGCAGCGATATCCTGCGCCGCTGGTATGACCTTGTGCGCGCCGATAAGCGCGTGTTCGCCGAACTGATGGTCAGAGAAAACGGCAAATGCCTGAGCGAAGCGCTGGGCGAAATCGAGTACGGTTTGGGCTTTATCGAATGGTATGCCGAGGAAGCGCGACGCGTGTATGGCGACACCCTCCCGTCGCACGATGCCAATGCCTCGGTGCTGGTGATGAAGGAGCCGGTTGGCCCGACTGCCGCCATTACGCCATGGAATTTCCCCTTTATGATGATCACCCGCAAGGTGGCCACCGCGCTGGCAGCGGGCTGCACCATGGTGATCAAACCGGCAGAAGAGACGCCGCTGACGGCGTGGAAGTTACTGGAATATGCGCGCGAAGCCGGTATTCCGTCCGGGGTGTTTGAAATGGTCACCGGCGATCCGCAAGCGATAGGCGAAGCCTTTACCCGCGACGAGCGTATCCATAAGGTGTCGTTCACCGGTTCGACCCGCGTTGGAAAGATCCTCGCGAGCCAGTGCGGCACCACGCTGAAAAAAATGACCCTGGAACTGGGTGGCAATGCGCCATTTATCGTCTTCGACGATGCCACGCTTACGGACGCGGTAGCCGGCCTGGTCAGCGCCAAGCTGCGTAATTCTGGACAGGTATGTATTTCGCCCAACCGGATCTTTGTGCAGGAAGGCATTTATTCCCGTTTTGTAGAGCAGCTCATCGCGGCCGTCTCGAAAATTCGGGTGGACCAGGGCATGCAGGAGGAATTTGTTGTCGGGCCGCTGATCAACCAGCAGGCGGTGGACAAAGTCACGTCGCTGGTGAATGATGCCATTACCCAAGGCGCGACCGTCCATCTGGGTGGGAAACTGCATGAAAAAGGCGGATTGTTTTTCCAGCCGACTATCCTCGGTGATTTACAGGACAGCTCAGCGCTGCACAACACCGAGATTTTCGGCCCGGTATTCGCCCTGTATCGCTTCAAAACCGAGGAAGAAGCCATCCGTCGCGCCAACAACACCGAATATGGCCTGGTGACGTATGCCTGGACCAACCAGCTTGGCCGCGCTTTCCGCCTGTCGAAACAGCTGGAAGCGGGGATGATCATCATGAATTCCGGCTCGGTTGGCACCGCGTCGGTTCCCTTTGGCGGCATCAAGCATTCCGGCTACGGTCGTGAAGGCGGGCATTACGGTATTGAGGAATATGTGCAGGTGAAATATGTGCTGATGGCCGGACAGCAGCATTAATCCTGTTTGGGAGTCGCCGCTGCCATATTCTCCGGGACAACAATTCATTCTGTGACGGCCATCAACCCAATTGCTGGCTATCTGTTTATACTACGATGGTAGGCTACCATACAAGATAAACAGTATAGCGAGAATTTATCATGCAAATGACGATGCGTTGGTTCGGTCCGGAGCAGGACAAAATCCCCCTGGAGTATTTCCGTCAGGTACCGGGCGTGGAAGGCGTGGTTGGGGCACTGTACGATGTCGCCGTCGGTGAAGTCTGGCCGGAAGAGAAGATTGCCGCGCTGGTGGGGCAGGCTCAGGCCGCAGGACTGACGATGGAAGTGATCGAAAGCGTGAATATTCACGACGACATCAAGATTGGCCTGCCAAGCCGTGACCGTTACATCGCCAATTATCAGCAAACTATCCGTCATCTGGCCAAAGCGGGTGTGAAGGTGATTTGTTATAACTTCATGCCGGTATTTGACTGGATGAAGACCGATATGAACTACGTGCTGCCAGACGGTTCCCTGACCATGGCCTTCGAGAAGAAGGGTATCGACAAGAGTCTGGAAGAGGTGGTGAAAGAGGTTCTGGAAAATTCCAACGGGTTTGCCTTGCCAGGCTGGGAACCGGAGCGTCTGGGTAAAGTGCAGGAGCTTTTTGCCCAGTATAAAGACGTCGATGATGTAAAACTGCGTGAAAATCTGGCCTACTTCCTGAAAGCGGTGATCCCGGTGTGTGAAGAAGTCGGTGTGAAGATGGCGATCCACCCGGACGATCCCCCGTATTCCATTTTCGGCCTGCCGCGCGTAGTGAAAAACCGCGACGATCTGGACTGGATCTGTAACGCGGTCGATTCCGAGGCAAACGGCATTACGCTCTGCACCGGTTCCATTGCGGAAGATCCGGCTAACGACGTGTACGGCATTCTGGCTGAGTTTTCGCGTCGTAAGCGCATTCACTTTGCCCATGTCCGCAACATCAAAATCATTCAGGACAAGGATTTCTACGAATCGGCGCATCCCACTCAGTACGGTTCCCTGAATATGCTGAAGGTCATTCAGTCGCTGCACGACAATGGCTTTGATGGCTATATCCGTCCGGATCATGGCCGCTTTATCTGGGGCGAGACCGGTCGTCCGGGCTATGGTTTGTACGATCGTGCATTAGGCGTTACCTATCTTCTTGGCTTGTGGGAAGCCGTCAGCAGTAAATAACCTCTCCAGCGGGGAGCTTTCCCCGCTATTTCCCGGTGTCGGCTTACAGATAGATAACATCATTATGAGGGATCATTATGTCGCCTGTATTATCACTTACATGGGTTCTGCTAGGGATTGCGTTATTAGTCGTACTGAATCTCAAATATAAATTTCATAATATCTTTTCGCTGTTGATTGCCGGCGTGCTGGTGGCGATTTTAGAGGGGATCCCGCTAGATAAGATTGTTTCCACGGTACAGCAGGGTATTGGCAGTATCATGGGCCACCTGGCGCTGATTATTATCTTCGGTGCAGTGATCGGTAAGTTTATGACCGAATCCGGTGCCAGCCAGCAAATTGCCGACACGGTAATCCGGCGCTGTGGCACGCGATATCTGAGCGTCGGGCTGATGTTTATCGGGGTCATCTTCGGTATCGCCATGTTTTACGAAGTGGCCTTCCTGATCGCTATGCCGCTGGTGATGAATATCGCCAAAAAAGCCAACATCCCCTATATGAAGCTGGTGATCCCAACTGTTGTCGGTGCAACTATGGGACACAGCCTGTTCCCGCCGCAACCGGGGCCGGTGGCACTCATCAGTGCCTTTAATGCCGATATCGCGCAGGTCTATCTGTATGGCGTGCTGGTGATTATACCTGCGCTGTTTTGTGCCGGGATCCTGCTGCCTAAATTCCTGCCAGGCATTAAAAACATCCCGCTCAATTCGATGATCAAACCCGTTGCCGAGTTAGATCCGCAGTCGCTGCCTTCGTTTAAAACCAGCATCATGGTGCCGCTGATCCCGGCTATTTTGATGATTCTGGCATCAATAATTAAGCCACTGGCCGACAAGGGGACCTTGCTGACGCAGTTATGTGATTTCCTCGGCAGTGCGGAAATCAGCATGTTAATTGCTACTTGTACCGCCATCTGGTTCCTCGGTATCCGACGTGGGATGACCGCGGACGCCGTGACAAATAACGTCAGCCTGTCGATTTCGCAGATCGCTAACGTGCTATTTGTGATCAGCGCCGGCGGGATACTCAAACAGGTGATTATTGATTCGGACGTTGGCGACAGCATTGTCCACGTGATGAGCAGCGTGCCGTTCTCGCCATTTGTGATTGCCTGGCTGATTACCGCCGTCATTCGCATCCTGACCGGTCAGGGTGCGGTGGCCGCCATTACCTCCGCCGGCATTGTGGCGCCGATGGTCGGTGCCTTCCATCTTAATCCGGCCTTGATGGTGCTGGCCGTAGCCTGCGGCAGTAACACCATTACGCTCATGTATGACGGGGGTTTCCTGCTGTTTAAGGAGACCTTTGGCATCTCGATGAAAGACACCTTTAAGACCTGGGGATTGCTTGAGTTAATTAACTCGGTGGTCGGCCTGGGAATGGTGCTGCTGTTAAGCCTGTGGATCCACTGACACCCGTCCGTACTGAAGACGCAACCCCCGCTGCAGAGGGGGTTGCGTCGTTATCATCCCGTCCGATTAACGGCTGAGCGTGGCGTTCAGCGCATCAATCGACGTTTGTAACCCCGCCTCGACGCTCATGGTCAGATCTTCCATCTCCAGCGAAACATAGCCGTCGTAGCCGGTCATACGCAGCACCGAAAAGAACTCTTTCCACCAGCGCAGATCCTGGCCACAGCCGACCGCGACATAGTTCCAGGTGCGGGTTTTGGTGTTGGTCACCGGCTGATACTCCATCAGCCCATCGATGTCGGCCAGCCCGCGTTCGATGCGCGCATCTTTGCCATGAACATGGTAAACCGCACCCTCAAGCTTGCGCGCTGCAGCGATAGGATCGGCGCCCATGGCAATCAGGTGCGAGGGGTCGAGATTCATCCCGATCATCTCGCCGACCGCCTCCCGCAAACGCAGTAATGTCGATGGGTTAAACACCAGCTGGCAAGGGAACTCTTCGATCGCAATCTGCTCAATGCCATGTTCTCTGGCATGGGCGACAAATTTCTTCCACCACGGAATAGCCACTTTGTTCCACTGATAATCAATCACTCCTGGCATATAGCCCGGCCAGGAAACGGTTGAGGTGATCCAGTTGGGTATACGATCTTCCGGTCCGCCGCCGGGCAAACCGCTCATCATCACGATCTTTTTAACACCCAGCTTGCCTGCCAGCTCAACGGTACGATAGCTGCTTTGCGTGTGTTGCTCGCCCAGCTCACCCGGCGCTAAAGGATTCCCTGAGCAGTTAAGGGCAACAATCTCCATTTCACGCTGGGCAAGCGCGTGACGAAACTGGTCGAGCTTTTCTGCCGAGGAGAGCAGTTCTTCAGTATTGACATGCGGGCAGGGCGACCAGCCGCCGGCCGTCATTTCAACGCCGGTAATGCCGTAGCTTTTAACTTTATCCAACATTTTCTCAAACGATAAATCAGCCAGAACGTCGGTACAAAGGGCGAGTTTCATAACATATCCTTATTCAGAGTCAGAGCATCGTTATAACAGAGAGATGAATGAAAGCGACGCAGCGGAAAAAAGCGTGATTTCAGACTGTGCTGAAGATCAATTATCTGAATACAAAAAGAGAAATAGCCGTGACGGTCATCCCAGTTACGGTTTAACGCGTTGACATAGCAAGAATGGAGAGAAGCGAAATAAGCGAAAAATGGGCCGAAAAAAGATAACGCGACGGGATTCAGGAAATCAGTTGCGTAGTTTTAATTAACACGCAAAATTGGTCGTACAACAGGCCGCAAGAATAGCGACAAACTCAGCGGAGGCGCCATGCTGACTTTTTGCAGTAACCAACAGCCTTCATCAGGCGGTTTTGCCCAGGACAGTCGTCCCCGGCTGATGTTCATCTGCAAACATCAGGGAAAAGAAGCGGCTAAACCGAGGATAATGCACAAGCATGACGAGCGTTTTGAACTGATGTTTGTGGTTGAAGGGACGGGAAGCTACAACATTGATGGACGCGGTTATCAGGTCAAACGCGGTGACCTGATGCTGTTTAATGTCGGCGTGTTGCATGATGAAAACCCGCATGCGTCAGACGATCTGTTGCTGTACAGCTGTGGTGTTGAGCAGCTGAAATTTGAAGGATTGCCGGTTAACGTTCTGACGCCACGTTCGCACATTGCGGTGATGCCCAGCGGTGAGTGTTACGATGAGATCCGTCATCTTTTTGAGCAAATGTGGCGACACGTCAGCGCTAAAAAGCTGCATGGTGCGGACATTGGCAACAATCTGTTGAACGTATTGTTACTGCTTTGCCGCAGCCTGTGGATCGAAAATACAGCGCTTGATGACACCACGGAAGTATTATTGGGGCAGCGCATTAAAGATTATATCGACGATCATTATAAAGAGGATATCGACCTGAAATCGATTACCGCGGCCATCAATATGAGTCCGTTTTATCTGGCCCATGTCTTTAAGGATTTCTCAGGCTACTCGCCCAAGCATTATCAGAGCCGTCGCAGAATAGGTGAGGCGCAGAACTTATTACTCAGTACCGAACTGGGCGTGACGGAAGTGGCGAATGCGGTGGGTTACGATAACGTGAATAACTTCCACCGCATATTTAATAATATGGTGGGGATCCCACCGGCCAAATATAAAAAATACTGGCTAACCGGTCAGGCTAAGGCCTGACGATACACCTGCAAATTGACGTTTACCGCGTTCAGTAGCGGCGTGCTGACGCTGTTCCTTGACGCGCGCAGCAGCAAATCGCCAATCACCTGGTCTGACTCAATGTCATAGCCCTGGCTCAAATCGCGGTACATCGACGAGGTCATCGGCGTGTCAGGGTTGCTGAGGATGGCGTAAATTTTGGCGGTCACCGCCGGGCGAGGGTGATAGCCATCGGCGCTGATGACCGCGAGGATCTCGCTGAACACGCCCTGCAACAGCGCTTCGCCGCCTTGTGACCGCAGGATCTGCTGAGTGTTGCCGCGTGACAGGCAGGTGACCGCGCCCAGCGTGCTGAGCAGCAGCCACTTTTCCCACAGCTCGCTGATAATGTCGTCGCTGAAAATCGTCTCTAAGCCGCAATCGCTTAACGCCGCATCGACCCGCTCCAGGCGCGCGTCATTGTTGCCATCCAGCGCGCCGTAATAAATTTGCTGCAGCGGCGTCATTTGCACCACTTCGCCATTGGCTCCCAGCGTGGCGTTGATTTTACACAGGCCGCCGATGACACGGTGCTCGCCAAAGCGATCGCGAAGGGTGTCGATATGGCGCATGCCGTTGAGGATCGGCATGATCAGCGTCTCCGGCCCGACCGCCGGCGCGATATCCTGCATGGCCTGTTCAAGGCCGACGCTTTTGACCGTCAGGATAATCAAATCAAACGGCCCGTTGAGCGTGCTGGCCTGCGCCAGCTGCGGATGCAGCGTCTCGGTTCCACTGGGCGTTTGTAATATCAGCCCGTTTTGCTGCAACTGCTGCAGGCGACGTTCGCGCACCAGAAAGGTTACATCACGACCGGCCTGCGCCAGACGTCCACCAAAATAGCCGCCGGTTGCTCCGGCACCCACCACCAGAATACGCATTGTGTGATCCTGTTAAGTCATCAAGAGAGCCCCTACCTTAAAACGCGTCGGCAGGCGTTGCCAGCAGAGAAATGTTTCATTCATCTGAGCACGCTGTGTGCTGCTATTCCCCGGATTGTCGCGTAGTCTGGCGAGTCCGGCGCCGCCGTGCCATTCAGCCGGTATTACGGTTACCGTCTTTCACTGAGGAGCAGTTCCATGTTTCACCTGATTTTCAGTTTGCCTTCGCTGTACGTTATTACGCGTTTTATTGGCCCAATGCCCTGGCCATTGTCCGTCCGGCTGGCAACGGCGCTGTTGCTGCTGATCGCTTCTCAGTACCATCTTTTCTGCCGCTTTTCTTCAGGCAGCGTGTTTGCGCCGGAAATGCCGCGCTTTATCGTTATTCTGTTTAACTGGGCGTTCTGCGCCATCTTCCTGATCGCGCTGATGCAGATCGCCACCGATGCGGTCGCGCTGATTTCGCTGATCGTTCAGCACAAAATCGCCATTCTGCCGGGCTACCGTTACACCATCGGACTGATTGCCGTGGTGCTGTCGGCGTATGGCGTGCATCAGGCGATACGGGTGCCGCCGGTGAAAAACATCACTGTGGAAGTCAGCGGTCTGCCGGCCGAGTTTGAGGGCTATAAGATTGTGCAACTGACCGATATGCACATCAGCCGCTTGTTTCCTGCCTCGTGGTCGGCGGCCGTGGTGAAAAAAGCCAACGGACTGGGCGCGGATCTGATTGCGATTACCGGCGATGTGATTGACGGTACCGTTAACAATCGCCGGAAGGATGTTGAACCGCTGCGTGACCTGAGCGCGCCGGATGGCGTATATGTGATCACCGGCAACCATGAATATTTCTTTGAACAGAAAAAATGGACGGAACACCTGATCCAGCTGGGCATGAAGTCACTGCCGAACAAGCATGCGGTCATCAACCGCAACGGTGCTAAGCTGCTGCTGGCCGGCGTGAACGATCTTTCCGCCAGCAACCGTTCTTCCACCTCATCCGATCTGGATCAGGCGCTGGAAAATGCCCCGGTCGGCGCGCCGATTATCCTGCTTGATCATCAGCCGAGAAATGCCCGCCAGGCCGCGGCACGCGGTGTTCAGCTGCAGCTCTCTGGTCATACGCACGGCGGATTGATTTCCGGGCTCGATCGGTTCTTCGCACCGGCGAATGGCGGTTTTGTTTCGGGATTTTATGATGTGGAGGGGATGACGCTTTACGTCAACAACGGTACCGGCCTGTGGCCGGGCATGGCGCTGAGGCTGGGACGTCCTTCGGAACTGACGTTGATTACCTTAAAAGCCCGCCGCAGCGAGCCCGCAAAAGAAGCCGTGCCTGAGACGGTGGCCCTTGTCAGTGAGTAAAGGCTGAATGCCCCGGCTCTGCGAACTGCTGTTGCGCAGAGCCGGGCGTTTGGTTCAGTTCAATCGCGATCCCGACTTACTCAACCGCAATCGGTTTCTCATCGATCTTGGCCGGCTCATCTCCCTGAATTGTTTTAACCCGCTGTTCAACTTTCTGCACCGCCGCCGCGTCTTTCAGCAGGGAATAGGTGAGGGTGAATTCGGTGCTCTGGCCCGGTTGCAGTTGCTTAACCCGACCCTGTTCTTTTTCGATGGTGACCGGATAGGCGTAGTTGGTGCCCGGTTCAATGCCGGTGACATAACCCTGTTTCAGCGTGTCGGTATTCTTCCACATGGTCAGCAACGGCAGTTGATGGGTATCGAACTCAATCGACGCGCCTTTATCCCCTTTACTGTTAATCACCGCGGCCAGCGTCTTGCCATCTTTGTCCGCTTTCGGCTTCAGGTTAAACACCATCTCATCAAAGTCTTTGGTTGGCGCACCATAGGTTGACCAGCCATCCAGGCCTTTTTTGGCATAGTCATTGAACGGCGATACCGATTCCAGCGGAGCGATAAAGCGGGCATTCTTCTCGAGGATCGGCGTACCAAAGTTACTGTGATAAATAATCTGGTAGTCGTGCGGGTAATCCGCCTGGTTGGTCAGCACGTCATGCACGGTAAAGGAGTCGCTGCCCGGCGTATAGCGCAGTTCCGTCCAGGTCTCCAGATTGGCTTTCTTGAAGGTATGTTCCTTCAACAGACCGCGGATGCGGATCTGGTGCGGCGCCTGGTCATCAACAATCACCTCGACTCTTGATGCTGGTGTATTGCCTGCCTTGCCATGCAGCGTATAAATAACGCCGTCTTTGGTCACCGGATGGCCGGTCCACTCAAAGCCGCAGCGCACCATCATTTCGTTGAAGCCTTCCAGCCAGCCGAGGCCGTTGCGACTCTCCAGATTTATATAAGCCGGATTAACCACTTCGTTCACCGGGGAATCCCACCCTAAACGCACGCCATGACCCTGCACATGCAGTAAATCCATGCCTCGGGTTGGGCTGAGGGTGATAGTCAGGCCGTTGGCGCTGGTCAGGGTAATAATTTTCGATCCTTCCTGCTTGCCGCCGTGCAACACCTGCTGTTCGATGCTGAAGTTCTCTCCGCCAGCCTTCAGCTGATCGCTGGAGATTTTCCAGTTTCCCTTTTCAGTACTGGTGCTTGTGTCCGTCAGCACCCAGGTTTTAGCTGGGGTCTGGGTACTGATTACAGCGAGTAGTGCGAGAGCCAGGGTACGTTTTTTCATTATTATCTGCCTTTTTGCTGAATTGATTTAGCTGAAAACGTCCCGAGAGTACAAAGCACTGAGCATTAAAAACGTGAACAGGGTCACCGCAAGGTAAATTCGTTGAAAAAGGCGGCAGAACTTAGAGTTTCATCACGAAATCATGAGCGTTATTTTAGTTTTCATCAACGGGATGTGACCTGGAAGAGGACGAAAAGCGAAAAGCTGAACTCGATTCAGCTGGCTGTCCGGCGAATGTCCTTAGCTGGCCATCGGTCTGATTCGGTCCGGACGTCCGATCAATCCTGCGGGCAACACCTGACTTTCCGGGCGCTTGAGCCGGGGAAAGTTTCACCGGCTGGCCATCAGCGGGTAATTCATCGTCTATGATTATTTTTTACCATGAGTGCCTGAGAACCGGACTCCACCGCGTTTTTTCTTCTCCACCATTATTGCTTTTGCCCATTGCTGGCTTAAACGAGGGAATCGAATGGCGTCCAAATCTTTTATCAAACGTTGGGGTAGTGAGATCGTTGGCGACGGAAAAGTCCGCTTTCGTTTGTGGGCGACCGGGCAAAAAGAGGTGATCTTAAGGCTTGCGGGTGAAGATCATCCGATGACGGCGCAAGCCGACGGCTGGTTTGAATATCAGGCCAGCGGCGTTTCAGCAGGGGCGGAATATAACTTCGTGCTGGCCGATGGCATGGTGGTACCCGATCCGGCATCACGTGCGCAAAAGTCGGACGTTAACGGTCCCTCGCTGGTGGTCGATCCTGAGCACTACATCTGGCATAACGCCGACTGGAAAGGCCGTCCTTGGTCTGAAAGCGTGGTTTATGAACTGCATATCGGCACCTTCACGCCTGAAGGGACCTTCGCCGCCGCCAGTGAAAAGCTGCCTTATCTGGCCGACCTCGGCATCACCATGATTGAAGTTCTGCCATTGTCGCAGTTCGGCGGCCGTCGTGGCTGGGGTTATGATGGCGTGCTGCTGTACGCGCCACACTCGACGTACGGCACGCCCGATGATTTTAAGGCCTTTGTCGACAGTGCCCACCATCACGGCATCTCGGTGGTGCTGGATATCGTGCTCAACCACTTCGGGCCGGAAGGCAATTATTTGCCGCTGCTGGCACCGGACTTCTTCCATAAAGAGCGGATGACGCCCTGGGGAGCGGGCATCGCCTATGATGTTGCGGCCGCGCGCGACTATATGGTTGAAGCGCCGCTGTTCTGGCTGGAAGAGTACAACCTTGACGGCCTGCGCTTTGACGCCATCGACCAGATTGAAGACAGCTCGGAGAAGCATGCGCTGATTGAAATTGCCGAACGCATCCGCCATCAGTTTCCTGACCGCCATATCCATCTGTCGACCGAAGATTGCCGCAATGTCACCTTCCTGCATCCGCGCGCGGCGGACGGCTCAGCGCCGTTGTTTACCGCCGAATGGAACGATGACTTCCACAATGCGGTACATGTGTTTGCCACCGGCGAAACCCATGCCTATTACCAGGATTTTGCCCGGCAGCCCGAAAAGCTGGTGGCCCGAACGCTGACCGAAGGCTTTGCCTATCAGGGCGAAGTGGCGCCGCAGTCTGGCGAGAAAAGAGGCGTCAGTAGCCTCAGTCAACCGCCGGTGACCTTTATTGATTTCATCCAGAACCACGACCAAATCGGTAACCGGGCGCTCGGCGAACGGCTGATCGATCTGGCGGGTGCCGAGCGCACCCAGGTGCTGCTGGCAATGCTACTGCTTTCACCGCACATACCGCTGCTGTTTATGGGCGAAGAGTATGGCGAAACCCAGCCGTTCCTGTTCTTCACCGACTTCCATGGCGATCTGGCCAAAGCGGTGCGCGAAGGGCGCGCACGGGAGTTCGCGGGTCACGCCGGACACCAGGGGACACGCGTGCCCGATCCTAACGACAAGCAAACCTTCCTCAGCTCAAAACTCGACTGGGAGAAACTCACCCGCGAAGACGGCAAGCAGTGGCTGGCACTGACAAAACAGCTGCTGACGCTGCGTCAGCAATATATCGTGCCGTTGCTGGACAAGGCCGGCGGAAACAGCGGCAAGGTGCTGAAGACGGCGGAAGGTTTCCTCGCCGTAAGCTGGACCTTCCCGGATGGCACGCTGTCTCTGGCCATCAATCTGGCTGAAACCGCTCAGCCGCTGGTCGACCTTCCGGGTGAAACCCTGTTCGCCTGGCCTGCCGCTGAAGAAAAGCTGGCGCAAAACGCCATTATTGTCCGTCTGGCCAGGGAGAGCTGAAGTGACCATTCCCGCTGCAACTTACCGAATTCAATTCCGCAACGGCATGACCTTCGATCGTGCCGCCGATCTGGTGCCTTATTTGCTGCAACTCGGCATCAGCCACCTGTATGCATCGCCGATATTTACCGCCACCCAGGGGTCCACGCACGGCTATGACATTACTGATGCCAATGAAATCGATCCGGATATCGGTGGCCGCGCCGGTTTTGACCGCATGGTCAGGGCGTTAAAGGACGCCGGACTGGGCCTGATCCTCGACATTGTGCCGAACCATATGGCGGCCTCGCTGGAAAATCCCTGGTGGCGTGACGTTATCGAACACGGTGAAAACAGCCGTTATGCGCGTTATTTCGATATCGACTGGTCGCGGCGGCTGACCTTACCTTTCCTTGGAGACACCTTTGACGTCGCGCTGGAAAAGGGCGACATCACGGTCAAAGCCGATCCTGCCACCGGGCGTCCGGCGCTGGCCTACTTCGAGAGTTTTTATCCGCTGACGCCGGAAAGCTGGCAAGGGAAAGAGCAGGAAATCCTGCAACTCACCGACAAAACGGCCATTGCTGAACTGCATGACCTTCAGCCCTGGCGGCTGATGTCGTGGCGCGATGCGCCAGAAGAGCTCTCCTACCGTCGCTTCTTTGAAATTACCGGTCTGGCGGGCGTGCGGGTGGAAGATCGCGCCGTGTTTGATGATACCCACCGGCTGATCCTCGAACTGGTGCATGCCGGCGCGGTTGACGGACTCAGGGTGGATCATGTGGATGGCCTGGCCGATCCGAAAGGCTACCTTGAGCTGTTGCGCCAGCAGGTTGGCCCGGACTGCTACCTGACCGTTGAGAAAATTCTGGGTGAGGGTGAGGTTATCCCGGCGGACTGGCCGATTTCCGGCACCACCGGCTATGAATTTATTGCGGCGATTTCCGACGCGCTGGTCGACGGCAAGCAGATCGGCACCTTGCGCAAAGTCTATGAGCGGGTGATTGGCCGACAGGTTGATATGGAGGCGGAACTGCGCGCCGCCAAAATGCTGATGGCGGACCGAAATTTCGCCGGTGAGTTCAGCACCTTGCTGACGCTGGCCACCGAGATTGCCAACAAAGAAAACGTCAGGCTGGACGAGGAAACCGGGCGGGAAGCGCTACGCGAACTGCTGATCGCTTTCCCGGTGTACCGCACCTACGGCACCGAAGAAGGTCTGCCGGAAGAAGGCACTGAAATGCTGCACCAGGTGGCCGGAGAGGTTAAAACGGGCGAGAACGTGCCTGATCGTGGCGCGGTAGATTTTCTCACCCGTATCCTCGCGGGCAAGGTGTCAGACGGTGCCACGGAAGAGGCGGATACCTTCCGTACCCGTTTCCAGCAGCTTACCGGACCGCTGATGGCGAAATCGGTAGAGGACACCTTGTTCTTCCGTCAGCATATGGAGCTGGCGCTGAATGAAGTCGGTGCCGAGCCCTTGCCGCGCACCTTTACGCCAGAGCGTTTTCATCAGGAGATGGCGCAGCGGCTGCAACTTCAGCCCGATGCGATTTCCAGCACCTCAACCCATGACACCAAACGCGGTGAGGATGCCCGCGCCCGACTGTATACGCTGACGGAAGTGCCGCACATCTGGCAGGCATGCATCGTTCGCTGGCAGCAGATGAATCAGCATAAGGTCAGCAAGCTGGCGGATGGCCTGGCGCCGAAACCGGCGGTAGAGTGGATGCTGTATCAGGCGCTGGCTGGCGTCTGGCCGGCCACGCTTGAGCCGCAGGATCAAGCGGGCTTAAAAGCGCTGGAAGAACGCTTCCTCGCCTATGTGGAAAAAGCCCTGCGCGAAGCGAAGCAGCGCACCGACTGGGCCGACACCAACGAACCCTACGAACAGGCGGTATTCGACTATACCCGCCATCTTCTCGATCCGCAGAATCAGACCTTCCTGCAGGACTTCCACCGTTCGCTGCAACCCTTTGTGCGGGCGGGGCTGGTCAACAGCCTGACCCAGTCGGTGATTAAGCTTGTCGCACCCGGCGTACCGGATATTTATCAGGGAAGCGAAGCGCTGAATTTCAGCCTGGTCGATCCTGATAACCGTCGCGATCCTGATTTCCCGCTGCTGCAACACCAGCTGACGGCTGACAGCGTATTGCCATCGTCCTGTGAAGAAGCCGACTGGCGCAGCGGCAAGCTGAAACAGCAGGCGATCGCCCGACTGCTGCATCTGCGGCTGGATAATCCTGAGCTGTTCAGAAAAGGCGAATATTTGCCGCTGCAGGCCAGCGGAAAGCAGGCGGAGAACATTCTGGCCTTCGCCCGCAGCGACGGGGCTAACGCAATCATTGTGATCCTGCCGCGACTGGTGTTGGGTCTGGTGGGTGAAAGCCTGTCTGCCGGGCCGAAGCAATACTGGAATAACGCTGTGATTAACCTGCCGCCTGAGCTGGCTCAGCGTCGTTATCGCGATGTGCTGACCGGGGAAGAACACTTCCTCAGCGGCCGCTTCAATTTAGAAAATATTGAATGCGTTACCCCTGTGATCCTTCAGGGTTGATTGAAAAAAAACAATCTAAAAACCGCAGTCACATTAACGTTTGCAATGGAGAGTGGCATGTCTAACGGTAAACCTTACGGGATCACCGCGGGTAACAGCCTGCGTCTTGGCGCTAATTATGATGGCAAGGGGGTGAATTTCGCGCTGTTCTCCGCTCATGCCGAACGGGTCGAACTCTGTCTTTACGATCCAACCGGGGTATTTGAAATCACCCGGCTGGATCTGCCGGAATACACCGATGAAGTCTGGCACGGCTATGTGCCGGATCTGCAAGCTGGCGCGCTGTATGGCTATCGCGTGTATGGCCCTTACGATCCGGAAAATGGCCACCGCTTTAATCCTAACAAGCTGCTACTGGATCCTTATGCCCGTGAGCTGTCTGGTGAAATTGAGTGGGACGAATCGCACTTCGCTTACAACCTGTATGATGATGACAAAGACCTGACCTTCGACGATCGCGACAGCGCGCCATATACGCCAAAATGCCGGGTTATCGACCCCGATGAGTTCAACTGGCAGGATGAGAATCGCCCGGTGATCGGCTGGCCGGAAACGGTGATTTACGAAACCCATGTGAAGGGCTTTACGCAGCTCAACTCCGCCGTACCGGAAGCCATCCGCGGCACCTACGAAGGCATGGCACACAAGGCCACCGTCGATTACATCAAAAACCTGGGCATTACCTCCGTTGAACTGCTCCCGGTTCACTGGTTCCCGGACGATCAGCATCTGCTGGAAAAAGGGCTGAAGAACTACTGGGGCTACAACACGCTGAATTTCTTCTCGCCCGCCAGCCGCTATTTCGGCCCGAATGGCATTCAGGGTTTCCGCGATATGGTGAAGGCTTATCACGATGCCGGTATCGAGGTGATCCTCGACGTGGTGTATAACCACACCGCCGAAGGCAATGAGCTGGGTCCGACGCTGTCATTCAAGGGCATCGACAACTACTCTTATTACCGCACCTTCCCCGAACAACACCGCTATTACATCAACGATACCGGTACGGGCAACACGGTAAACACCTCGCATCCGCGCGTCTTGCAAATGATTATGGATTCGCTGCGCTACTGGGCGGAATCGATGCATATCGACGGTTTTCGCTTCGATTTAGGCACCATTCTTGGCCGCGAGCCGGAAGGTTTCGATCAGCGCAGCGGCTTCTTTGACGCCATAATGCAGGATCCGGTGCTGTCGAAACTGAAGCTGATTGGCGAGCCGTGGGACATTGGGCCTGGCGGCTATCAGGTGGGCGGATTCCCGCCGGGCTGGGCAGAGTGGAATGACAAATATCGCGACACGGTGCGCGAATACTGGAAAGGTGACAACGTCGCGTCTGAGTTTGCTGCACGCCTGCTGGGCTCCGGCGACTTATACGATTTGCGGGGCCGTCGGCCATGGGCAAGCGTCAACTTTATCACCGCCCATGATGGCTTCACGCTTAACGATCTGACGTCCTACAACGACAAGCACAACGAAGCCAACGGCGAGGACAACAACGACGGCCATAATGATAACCGATCGTACAATTATGGTGCCGAAGGCCCGACCACGGACGAAGGCATTAACGCGGTGCGCGATCGACAGCGCCGCAATTTCCTCACCACCATTCTCTTCTCTCACGGCACGCCGATGTTGCTGGCCGGCGATGAGTTTGGCCGCAGCCAGCTGGGCAACAACAATGGCTACTGTCAGGACAGCGAAATTTCCTGGGTAGAGTGGGACAAAGTGCCGGATACCGGTGCGGCACTGCGCGAATTTACCCGCCAGGTGATCAAGCTGCGTGCAGAACAGCCGTTGCTACGCCGTGAAAGCTGGCGCGATGGCATGGATATTAAGTGGTTCAATGCCGGCGGTGGTTTCCAGCAGCCGGATCAGTGGGACGAAGGCGTTACGCTCGGGGTGTATATTGGCCGCCCGGATCTGCATACCGAAGAGGGCATCTGGCATGACGTGCTGATGCTGTTTAACCCGTATGAGGGCAACGTACCGTTCCAGATCCCGCAGTTTGGTGAAGGTGGCTGGGTGCTTGAACTGACCACCGCCACCTCGTTGACCGCGAAACCGGGGCTGGTGATTACCCGGGAAAAGGATTTCGAGCTGGAAGGGCGCAGCATTGCCTTATTCAGAAGGCCATAACGGGCCGACAAGGGATAATGCGTGTCAGATGTAACGAATATGTAATCAGATGAGAATATCTTCCTGAAAGTTCCGTTAGTTGTGGCGGAACTTTTCTTAACAAGAATTTAGCAAGTTTAGCTAAAACGATTAACGAGAAAGGGAGTTAAGTAGACCTGACGGCGCAATTCGCCGGACGTGCGCAATAACCGACAGGGCGGAACATTCCCGTCGACCTGACAGCAATAATAATGCCGCCTTATCGGTTTTGAACTGGAATACTCAGGAGTCACAACATGAAAGATCTCGTTAACGATGTTTTATCCATCTTTTCACCACAAAGCGTTAAGCCTGTCCTGATCCGTGCAGGGTTAACACATCGCGAGATTGCCTCCATGCATCCAGTTGGCGTAACACAGGTCAGTTGGGTGACCTCCATGGAAGAGCTTAACGATGCCTTTGTGAAAAAAGCGATGGAAGCGGGAGCCGCGGGTTATCACATTACCGATGTGGAGTCTCACAAGCCGGGAAACGATGACCAACATGTGCTGGCCGCCAAAGCCACGCTGTATTATGTTGCTGAAAAAGCGGCTAATGGCTGATGTTTTTATCTGACAACAACAGAATAAATAAACACCGCAGCTCGTAACCGAATGCGGTGTTTTTTTTCGCCTTAAATAGCGCGACTGTCATAGCTAAGATTGGCTTCATCAATACTGTCGCCATGTTCCATCGCCCACTGACACAGCGCCTCAAAGGGGCCGCGTAATGAATGCCCCAGCGGCGTAATGGCATATTCCACGCCAATCGGCGTTGTCGGTAACACGGTGCGCGTCACCAGACCATTTTTTTCCAGCCGTTTCAACGCATCAGCCAGCGCTTTATGGGTGATATTCAGCCGTTTTTTAATTTCGTTAAAGCGGGCAGGCTGCGGGCAAATCACGGTCAGGATCATGATCGTCCATTTATCGGCGATTTTATTCAGCACCGGACGAACCAACTCCATATCGGCGCGGCTTTTCTCAAACAGCCTGTCCAGCTCGGTATACTCAACCATATCTTGTATCCTTCAGGTGCGTTATTGATATCAGATATAAGAAGTATATCATCCATTCTCTACGCTAATGAGGAGAGAATGATGAGCAAAATGACGGATAAAGTTGCCCTGATCGTGGGGGGTGCCAAAGGCATCGGTCTTGCCATTGCTGAACGGCTGACCGCAGAAGGCGCGGTGGTGTTCCTGACGGGCAGGCGTGAAGAGGAAGTGAACGCTGCGGTTACGCAGTTGGGCGCGAGCGTGACCGGTTTGGTAGCCGATGCCGGAATACAGAGTGATATTCAGCAGGCGATTGCCACCATTACGCAACGCAAAGGCAAGATTGACCTGCTGGTACTTAACGCCGGCATGAGCACGCCCGCATCGTTGGCGGAAGAAACGGCCGGGCACGTCAATCAACTGTTTAGCGTCAATGTGCAAAGTCACGTCACGTCATTTCAGGCCGCGCTGAGTTCGCTCAATGACAAGGCCTCGGTGGTGTTGATTGGCTCTGTCGCCAGCGGACTAGGCGTGGCGGGTTATGGCACCTACAGCGCCACCAAAGCCGCGCTGCGTTCATATGCCCGCACCTGGAGTCTGGAACTGGCACCGCGCGGCATTCGTGTCAATGTGGTGGCGCCGGGCCCAACCGATACCGATATGATGGCCGCCGTGCCGGAAGCCGTTCGCCAGACGCTGATCGCGCCGATCCCATTAGGGCGTATGGCGCATCCGCAGGAAGTGGCCGCTGCGGCGTCCTTCCTGTTAAGTGAGGATGCCCGCTTTATTACCGGCGTGGAACTGCTGGTGGATGGCGGCATGGCGAATAACCTGACCTGACTCTGTCAGGCCGCGATGGGTAAACCATCGCGGCTAATTACGCTGGATAATGAGTGAGAAATATTCTGTCCGCCCAAGCTAAGAAAGGCGATTTTTTAGCGGGTGATAATCCGCGTTCCCGGAATAGTTAAGGCGAAATCAGGCCCGAAGATTTTTGCGGGAGTTTGAAAACCCGGTTGATGTTCACCGTTGAGTACGCGGGATACAGCCGCTATGGCGGCGAGGGGGGTATAAGAGTATCCATTCACCGTTTCAATCACTGCATCGTGAATCTCTCCATTGGCTGCGGTGATTTCTACCAACGCGCGCGCGATACTTTTCGCACGTTCTTCCGGCGTAGGGCCATCAGGTAACTGGGATAAATCACCTGAGGGAAACGCTTCGCCGCTCAGGTGAACATACATTTCAATATTGGGGATGTGGGTTGAATGCCAGGCAGTCACAAGGTCACCAAAAGAGAGCGGGAAGCACTCAACTTTGCCTTCACCAAAATCAAACCACTCGGTTGCGCTGTTCGCTTTGGTCGTCAATACCCCGTTTACCCGTGCAAGCAAACCTGCACTGATAATTTCTCCTGCACTTATCGCTGATCCCCGCGACATCGATCCGGCTACCTGCAGCGCAATTCTTAGCCTTACCGGTGTATTAACCTGTTGTGCCAGCATGACCGACAGACTATCAGTCGGCACCACATCCCAGCCCACGCCAGCCATCAACATACTTCCCGACGACAACGCCGACTCATTCAACGATTCGGCCAGACGGTAGACGTTAATCTCAGCAGTGATATCAAGATAATGGATCCCGAGCTGAATACAGGCTTTCATCAGTGGCTCAGCCGTCTGGGCAAACGGGCCAGCACAGTTGAGGACCACACTCACGCCCTGCAATTTCTGCGCAAGCCTGTCCGCGTCATCTAACGTGAAGACTGATGCCTGAAGTTTCAGCTCGCTCGCCAACTCGTGCAGCTTAACCGGGTTCCTTCCGGCGAGAATGACATTTAGTCCGGCTGAGGTTGCCTGTTCGGCAATCATGCGCCCGGTGTAACCCGTCGCGCCGTAAATCAGTAATGTTTTCATGATGGCGTGTGCTGCCAGCTTTTATAGACGAATTCAAGCGTATGACCGTCGGGATCGATCACCCCGGCGGCGTAATAGCGTGGGTCATAATACAGGCGTGCGCCAGGCGCACCATGGTCTGTGGCACCCGCCGCTATCGCCGCGGCATAGGCAGCATCTACCTGGCTTTCGCTGTTCGCCACAAAGCCAACATGGGTAGCGCTTCCGCCGGGTAGACCCGTGCGCAGCCAGAAGAAAATCCGGCCATGTGCACCAAACCCCTTCAGGTCGGGATGGCCCGGCGGTCCGTCCTTGCCGTCGTAGTCCAGACGGACGGTGATGCCGAGTGGTGCCAGTGTTTGAGTATAAAACGCGACGGAATGGTCGGTATCGTTAACCGCCAGAAAAATATGATCGAGCATAGAATCCCCTTACTGGATTAAATTTGATAGTGGCCAGTGACTCTGGATGACGTGCAAGACATTCAGAGTAGGGAAAACGGCCGGATGCGGATTCCGTGTTCCTGCTCGATTCTTGCCTTTTTCTGCTTTATGCTGCCTTACGTTGTTTCGCGGAAGGATGAAAAGGTGTTTAACCTGCAGCTTGATGAATTGCGCGACCTGGCGGCCCATGCCAGAAACTGGCGAACTGAAACCGGCATCCCCCGTGTGGCAATGGTGCAGGGCAATGTGCCGGCTGAGGCGCTCGCCGCCGTGTATGAACCGATGATTAACCTGATCCTGCGCGGCAGTAAGTCGATGACCGTGGGAGACAGAGTCTTCAATTACGATCCCGCCTCGTACTTTGTCATGTCGGTGGATTTGCCTGCCGTAGGCTCGGTGCATCCCACAGAGCGTGGTGAGCCGTATTTAGCTGTCAGCCTGACCATCGACCCACAGCGTGTTGCGGCGATGATCGAGGATCTGCCGCCGTCTGCGATGCAGGATCGACCGGACGGTGGGGCATTTTCAGTTGCCTCGGTGACGCCTGAACTGCTGGATGCCTGGATCAGGATGCTGCGCCTGATGAAAGCCCCTGAGGATATTGCGGCGCTGGCACCGGGATACGAACGAGAGATCCTCTACCATGTGTTAAAAGGTCCGCACGGCTGGATGCTGAGGGATATTGCCTCGCCGGGGACGATGCTGGCGAGGATTGGTAATGCGATTCACTGGTTGCGGCACAATTTTGCCGAAGAGTTTATTGTCGGGGCGCTGGCAGAGCGGGAGGCAATGAGCGTTTCCGCGTTTCATCGCCACTTCAAAGCCGTCACCGCGATGAGTCCTGTCCAGTATCAAAAGCGGGTGCGGCTTCTGCATGCCCGCCGCATGCTGCTCGGCAGGCAACAGAGCGTCACCTTTGTGGCTCAGGAAGTCGGCTATAAAAGCGTGCCGCAGTTTAACCGCGATTATGCCCGCGTCTTCGGTCTCCCGCCGCTGAAGGACGTCACGCAGCTGCGCAAGGCGATCAACGTGCGCGACGGGCAGGGGTAATTATATGGACCAACTTCTGGCTATGCGGGTGTTCATTCGTATCACCGATGCCCGTTCGCTGGCAAAAGCGGCTGATTCGCTCAACCTCCCCCGATCCTCCGTCAGCAAGCTCTTACAGGATCTTGAGCAGCATCTGGGCACTAAACTCATCGAACGCAGTACCCGATCTTTCACCATTACCCCGATGGGTGAACGTTACCGGGAGCAGACGCGTGAAATACTGGCTCAACTTGATGAAATGGATACCGCCGCAAGGTACGCAAAGGTAAATCCTCAGGGAAAACTGCGCGTTGATGTTGGTTCATCACTGGCTAATGAGATCATCATTCCTGCACTGCCCGAGTTTCATGCCCGTTATCCGCAGCTTGAATTATTGCTTGGCGTCAACGATCGTCCGGCTGACCTGATAGGCGAGGGGGTTGATTGCGTCATACGTGGGGGAGTACTTCCTGACAGCTCAATGATTGGCAGACAGCTCTGCACCCTTGATTATGTCACCTGTGCCACATCGGGGTATCTTTCGGCTCATGGCACGCCTGTGCATCCGCAAGATATTGAGGATAACCACCAGACTGTACGGTATTTCTTTCCGCACTCGGGGAAATCATTGCCTTTACAGTTCAGCAACGGAACGGACGAGTTTGAAATTCACGGTAACACGGTGGTCAATATCAGTGAGAGCACGGCACTGACGGAAGCCTTGTTGACGGGAATGGGTATTGGACAGATTTTTCGCTTTAGTGCTGAGCATCATTTCCTATGCGGTCGTTTAATTCCGCTACTGGAGGAATGGAAGCAACCTTCGCTGCCTGTGCAGTTGGTTTATCCGGCCAACCGTCATCAAAGTGCTAAACTGCGGGCATTCGTCGACTGGGCGTTGGAACTCTTTGCAAGGGAGTTTGCCAGCCCGTAATAAGGTTTTTGGCTAATAATCTGCTATCCATGAGGCTGAATTAAGTCTCCACCTGCACGGGCTTCTGCCATCACAGCCCGCTAAATATACTCGGTTCAGGATGCCGGTCTGACTTCTTCAGATTGGCCACTCCTGACTGAGGAAACTAATGATGACCTACAAACTTGACGGTAAAATTGCGTTAATCACCGGCGCTACCAGTGGCATTGGCCTGGCAACCGCCCGGACTTTTCTGGCTGAGGGTGCCCATGTCTATATCACCGGCCGCAACAAAGCGGCGCTTAAGACGGTGCAGGACGAATTGGGCAGTTCGGTAACCTGTATTGAGGTTGATTCAACCCACGGCCCAGATCTTGATCGTTTGTACCGTCAAATAGAAGCGGAAGCGGGTGGACTTGATGTGGTATTTGCCAATGCGGGTGGGGGATCCATGTTGCCTTTAGGGCAGATCACGGAAGAGCATGTTGACCAGATTTTTGGCCAAAATGTGAAATCGTTGATTTTCACCGTTCAGAAAGCTTTACCTCTGCTGCGCCAAGGCGCTTCAATTATCCTTGCGGGGTCCAGTGCCAGTATTGAAGGCACTGCCGCCTTCAGCGTTTACTCCGCCTCGAAAGCGGCGGTGCGCAACCTTGCGCGGAGCTGGGTACTTGATCTTAAGGGCACCGGGACGCGAGTAAATGTGCTCAGCCCGGGGCCGATACGAACGCCGTTTCTGCTCGATTTTGCCGGCGACGATCCGGCACATCAACAGGCCATGCTCGATTATCTTAATACCCGTATTCCGCTGGGTGGGATTGGCGAGCCGGAAGAGATCGCCAAAGTGGCCCTGTTTCTTGCCTCAACGGATTCGAGTTTCGTGAACGGCACTGAGCTTTTCGCCGACGGCGGACAGGCTCAGGTTTGAGCCTTTACTGAAAAGACGTTCAGTAACCGACGCCCCGGACGCCACCGGAGGCTCTCAATGATTCGCCCGTGACCCAGTGTGCATCATCAGAGGCCAGGAATACCGCAACGGGGCCAATATCCTCTGGTTCGCCAAAACGGCCCAGAGGTGTTCCGGCCAGCAGCTTTTCACCCAGCTCACCGGCAAAATTCCCGTCCGTACCTGGGGTGTTGGTATGCCCCGGCAGGATCGAATTTACCCTGATCCCTTTTGCCCCCAACTCTCTGGCAAGGGCAAACGTGAGCGTATCGACCGCGCCTTTGGTGGCGGAGTAAACGCTTGAAGCCAGATACGGGTCGGTACTCAGAATCGAACTGATGTTGATAATGCTGCCAGACGGGCTGAATTGCTTTAGCGCCTCACGCGTGGCCAACAGGTAACCCAGCACATTCAGATTAAACTGCTTATGAAAGGCCTCTTCGGTCAGATCTTCAATCATTTCAAACACCGCCACGCCGGCATTATTGACCAGAATATCCACGGTGCCGAATTCCTGCCTGATCGTATCAAACATCCGCGTAATATCCGCAGACTGACTCATATCCGCTTGGATGGCCGATGCTTTTCCACCTGCGTCACGGATGTGCGACACCACCTTTTCCGCATCGCGTTGACTTGATGCATAGTTGACGATGACCGTAGCGCCTGCCGCTGCAAGTGCTTTAGCAATACCGGCACCGATCCCTTTAGACGCGCCGGTTACGACGGCTGTTTTGCCTGATAATTTCATTTGATGACCTTTAGATGAGTGAGAAGTTGTCGGTAAACAGTATCGGGTCTGAAGGGCAATAAGCGCGTGCCCAATCTTCCCGGATAATTGCCTGTTCTTCTCAACGCACTTGTTCGGCGGAAATATCAGGCCTATGCTCGACGGGATGAATACAGTGATGAATGAACTGCGCAGCTACGTGTTGCCTGCTGATAATAAGTGGACAGCAACGGATCTTCCTCGCGTCTCGATGGTCAACGCGGAAGCCTGTGCCAATCAGATCTACCAGCCTATGCTGCATTTTGTCCTGCAGGGAGAGAAAACACTGTCCATTGGTGGGCAGATGTATCGCTACACTGCGGGGACGTATTTCGTGGTGCCAGTCGATATGCCGGCCACCGGGGAAATTTTCGCGGACGGTCCAGACAAGCCTTTTCAGGCGGTCAGCTTAACGTTAGATGCGCACATCATCGCTTCGCTGTTGGCCGCAAACAGTGACATTGCTGTCAGATCTGCGAACGATAGCTATGCTCCGGTAGCCACTTCACCGGAACTGCTTGATGCCTGGCTGCGAATGATGCGATTGCTGGCGCGGCCAGGTGACGCGACCGTGCTGGCGCCGATGATTGAGCGTGAAATTTTGTTCAGAGTGTTACAAGGGCCGTCTGGTGACGTTCTGCGTAATATTGCCTGCCCGGATGGCCATTTGTCGCAGATTCGCCGTTCGATTAACTGGATACGCGATCATTATGCGGAACCCCTGCGCGCAGAGGCGTTAGCTGGCATCGCGAACATGAGCGTCGCGGCCTATTATCGCCATTTCAAAACTATCACCCATATGACCCCGATCCAGTACCAGAAGCAATTACGCCTGATCCGCGCACGGTGGCTGCTGATATTTGAACCCAGCGATGTGGCGATCGTTGCCTTTTCGGTGGGTTATGAAAGTGCTTCACAATTCAGTCGTGAATATGCCCGCCTTTTTGGGCGACCTCCGGCACGCGATGCAGCGCGTTTCAGGTCTTTACCCACTCTTCCGATCGCCCACCAGGCCGTCCCATAAGCGCATAACCTGCCCGATTGACCGTTCAATATCGTCAAAGGGCACGCCATCGCGTGCCAGCGTAGATACCCCGGTGAGGAAACTGTTAAAGGTGAGGCCCAGGGTTTTCGCGGACGTCCCGGCGGGCAGCTCGCCGCTTAACAGGCCGCGATTGACGCAGTGAATAAAGCCGTCGCAGGTCTTTTTTCTCGATTGCTCCAGCGGGCTGAGCAGGTATTTGTGCTCATCGGTACTCACCGACATCAGGCCCAGCGTGACCATGCAGCCTTTGGGATGATCGTCTTCACACTGCATGCGTGCCGAACGTAGCAGGGTGGATTCAATGGCGTCGCGCGGCGGCAGCTCATCCTGCCATAAGGCTTCGGTCACGCGCCCGTGTGTCTGCAAATAGCAGGCAACCGCTTCCTGGAACAACTTCTCTTTTGAGCCAAACGCCGCATAAAAGCTCGGCGCGGTAATGCCGTTGCCGATCGCACTTTTCAACTGACTCAGCGAGGTCGAGTCAAAGCCGCGATCCCAGAACAGGTGCATTGCCTGTCGCACCGCTTCATCGCGATCAAACTGCCGTGGTCTGCCCGTTCTCATTCGGTTTCTCCTTTCAACCAAGTTATATACTAATCGATACATAAATATTTGACAATGCTACGCGCTCGGGATATCTATACCAAACGATACATAACTAACTGGATACCTAAGAGAGGGCAGTTTGGCTGATATTTCTCCGGTCGCGAAGGCGACCCAACAAGACCGACTACCGGTAATGGCGCTGCTGGCACTGGCGATGACCGGCTTTATCTGCATCGTCACGGAAACCATCCCAGCCGGTCTGCTGCCGCAAATCAGCGCCGGACTGACGATTTCACTGTCGCTTGCCGGCCAGATGGTGACGGCGTACGCCGCCGGATCGCTGATTGCCGCCATCCCGTTGACCATCGCCACCCGAACCTGGCGGCGTCGCAGCGTTTTGCTGATCACAATTGTCGGGTTTTTGCTGTTCAACACCCTGACCGCGCTGTCGACCAACGTGGTGCTGACGCTGGCCGCGCGTTTCCTGGCGGGGGCATCCGCCGGATTAGCCTGGAGCCTGCTGGCAGGCTACGCCCGCAGAATGGTGCCGGTTTCATTGCAGGGAAAGGCGATGGCGCTGGCGATGGTCGGCACGCCGATTGCCCTGTCGCTGGGTGTGCCGTTGGGCACCTGGCTGGGAAATTTGCTGGGATGGCGGCTGACGTTTGCCGTGATGTCGGGCTTATCGGTGCTGCTGGTGGTCTGGGTTGTGCTGGCCGTGCCTGATTTTGCCGGGCAAAGCGGGCAGCAAAAAATGGCGCTGAAGAAAGTCTTTACCACGCCTGGCGTGCGCCCGGTGCTCGGCGTGGTGTTCACCTGGATGCTGGCCCACAACATTCTTTACACCTATATCGCCCCGTTTGTGGCACCGGCCGGACTGGAAAATAAGGTCAGCCTGATTTTGCTGATTTTTGGTCTGGCGGCGCTGGTGGGCATCGTTATCACCGGGCGGATTGTCGATCGCCATCTTCGTCTGGCCGTCTTAATTTCGCTGGCGGTGTTCGCGCTTATCTCACTGATTTTCGCCGTCGCGTCAACGTCGCCTGCGGTCATCTATGCTGGCGTGGCGGTGTGGGGCCTCAGCTTTGGCGGGGCTGCCACCTTGCTGCAAACCGCGCTGGCGGATGCTGCCGGTGAAGGGGCCGACATTGCGCTGTCGATGAATGTGGTGGTGTGGAACAGCGCCATCGCCGCCGGTGGCCTCAGCGGAGGCATGTTATTACAACAGGCCGGCGTCACCGCGTTTCCCTGGGTAATGCTTATACTTTTGCTGCTGAGCTTTGCCATCGCGTCCCGCGCCAGCAAACACGGTTTCAGTAAAGCAGGCAGACCCGTTTGTTCAATCGCCAGCTCGTGACAGTGGGCTGGTCAATTCTGATTTTTTATCAATAGATGACGAGGAATGACCATGACTGATTACACCGATAAACCCGATACAGGCAGAAAGGTTTTGATCCTGGGCGGCAGCCGCGGCATTGGCGAGGCGATCGTCCGTCGCTTTGCTGAGCAGGGCGATGACGTGGTGTTCACGTACGCCAGCTCCCAGCAGAAAGCCGAAGTCATCGCGCAGGAGACACACAGCCAGATGATCAAGCTGGACGTGTCGAACCGTGCCGAGCTGGTTGAAGCCATCGCGCAGGCAGGCGAACTGGATGTGCTGGTGTTTAATGCCGGGGTGCTGGCCGCAGGCGATCCGCTGGAGATCGATGCCGACGAAATTGAACGGCTGTTTGTGATCAACATCCATGCCCCTTACTTCGCCGCCGTGGAAGCCGCCCGCAAAATGAAGGACGGCGGGCGTATTATCATCATCGGTTCGGTCAATGCCGACCGCGTTCCGGTTGAAGGCCTTACCGCCTATGGTGCCAGTAAATCTGCCGTTCAGGGCATGGCCCGTGGGCTGGCCAGAGATTTTGGCCCGCGCGGTATCACCGTCAACGTGGTGCAACCCGGTCCGACCGACACCGATATGAACCCGTCTGACGGACCAATGAATGAAATGATGCACAGCTTTATGGCGATTAAACGCCATGCGCACGCCAGCGAAGTCGCGTCGATGGTGTTATGGATTGCCAGCAGTGAAGCGGGCATGGTAACCGGCACGGCCCTGACCATTGATGGCGGATTTGGCGCCTGAGTTAATCGTCAGCCGTCACCGAGTTTCGCGCAATCAACCCGGTGACCCAGTCGGCAAACACCCTGACTTTGGTGCTGAGTTGGCGGCTGGGCGCATAGCTGAAATAGATGTCCACCGGCGGTGCCCGCCAGTCCTCAAGGACGGGCACCAGCTTGCCTGCCTTGATTGACGGGTGAATCATAAAATCCAGCGTATGAATTAAGCCAATACCGGCCAGCGCAGTGGCCAGGTGGGCATTACTCTCATTGACCATCACCTTGCAGGCCGGGGTGATCTCCAGCGATTGCCCCTGTTTGCAAAATTTCATCGGTAACAAAATGCCGGTTTGTGACGAAAAATAGCCGGCCACCGGGAAATTGCCATCCAGAATTTGCTGCGGATGCTCGGGGACGCCATAGCGTTGCAGATACGCTTTGCTGGCGCAGGTGGTCCAGCCGAACGCGCCGATTTTACGCGAGATCAATGCGCCATCAGCGGCACTGATACGAATGGCGCCATCAATGTTTTCGCCAATCACATCGGCCGTGCGGTCGGACACGCCGACCTGCAGCTCAATATCCGGATAACGGGCACAAAAGTCCGGCAGTGCCGGGATCAACAGCAGGCTGGCGACGGTTCCACCGGTTTCGATACGTAACCGTCCTTTGGGCGTTGCCTGCGATCGACCCAGCGTGGCATCAATATCCTCAAGCTCGCTGAGCAGATGTTTGGTCCGTTCATAATACGCCGTGCCGTCGCGGGTGACGCTGACCCGCCGGGTGCTGCGCTCCAGCAGTTTTACCCCGAGATGCTTTTCCAGCGCCTGAATCGATTTGCTCAGGGTAGCATTGGGCATTTGCAGCGATTGCGCGGCTTTAGAAAACCCGCCGGTTTCGACGACCCGCGCAAAGGCCCGTATGGCTTGAAGTTGATCCATGGCAAACCGCTCCCGGCTGATTATCTCTGTGGGGGAATAAAGATTTCGAATTTACGCTATTTATTCCTGAATCCGCCAGTTCTATATTCATTCCCGTACTGATAACCCAATCACTCGCGGAGAATGACCATGAAAATTACCGACCTCAGTAATATCCACAGCAGCAAACATCAGGGAAAAATTGCGCTTGTTACCGGCGGCAGTTCGGGTATCGGCCTGGCGACCGCCATGCGTCTGGCCCGCGAGGGTGCCACGGTGGTCATCACCGGTCGTCGGCAGGCTGAACTGGACAGCGCGATTGCGCAGATAGGATCTGGCGCTACCGCGATTCAGGGCGATATCTCCGTCGCCGCAGACGTGGATCGCATTGTTGCGAGTCTCCGCGAGGCACACGGTCGTCTGGATTTGCTGTTTGCCAACGCAGGTGGTGGCGAATTTGCGCCGCTGGAATCCATCAGCGAGGCGCAGTTCGACAAGTACTTCAACATTAACGTTAAGGGCTCGCTATTCACCATCCAGAAAACGCTGCCGCTGATGGGCGAGGGAAGCGCTATCGTGGTTACCGGTTCAATCGCCGCTAACCAGGGGATGCCCGCTTTTGGCGTGTATGCTGCGACCAAAGCCGCACTGCGCTCTTTTGTGCGCACTGCAGCCTCCGATCTCAAAGGTCGTCATATCCGCATTAATGCCATCGCCCCAGGCGTGGTGATCACCCCGGCCTATAAATCCGAATTAGGCATGAGCGATGAGGACATCGAGGGATATCTGCAACAGGTGGCCGAGAAAACCCCGCTGGGACGTGCTGCCAGCGCCGATGAGATGGCAAAAGCCATGTCGTTTCTGGCCTCGGACGATGCCAGCTATATCACCGGCATCGAACTGGTTGTCGATGGTGGCATGACCCAGATTTGAGGTTAAAGGGCTGTTAAGTAAAGGTCATCGCCCAGGTGATCATACCAGCAATACAGGTGGTGAAGGTCAGGGCGATCAGGAACAAAATGTCGATCCATTTATCCAGCGTTGGGCTGTGCTTCACCCCTTTAGAGCGCAGCCCCCAGTAAGACAGGATAGTGGTGATCAAATACAGGAAAGCATTGATCGCCAACATATCATCCCCCAGCGTTCCTTCCTTTCTCAGGGTAGTCACCACCTGAAATATCCCGATTACCGTGATGCAAACGCCGACCATCCCGGCGGAGGCGGTAAATATATGCACGCAAATATCTTTTTCGACTTCGGCATTCTCACTCTCTTTGGACATGGCAATGACTCCGCTACACGGGCTGAGGGCAGGCTATTGCCAGTATAGTCCGGCAGATTTCTCTGCAAATCATCCCAGCCAATCAACTCACTTCGTGAACTCCCTCTCAGATCTGATCCTTTTCAATTGATACCGCTTGTTTATTAAATTGCGGGGTGTATATATTACACAACTTCACAAATAAACGTGAATATGGAAAGTACATTACAACCTCATTAAGGGCCTTCCTATGTCAGAACTGAAATTCGCTACACGTCTCAACTCTTTTTCATCGGGAGCGCATCTGTACTGGCCCGATCTCCAGGGCAAACCTTCAGTTCTGCAGATGATTGCCCGTGCCGGCACGGCGAAAGGCTTAACCCATCTCGATCTTAACTATCCTCAGCATATCACCAGCAATATCAGCACCATGCGTCAAGCTATCGCCGATGCCGGACTGGCGGTAAACGGCATGCAAATGCGTTGGGATGCGCCGCAATTTAAGATCGGTGCCTTCACCAATCCGGATGCAAAAATTCGTCGTGAAGCCATTGAACTGACCAAGCGCGGCATCGATGCCGGCCGTGAATTCGGCTCGACGCTGATGACCTTATGGATGGGGCAGGATGGTTTTGATTACTGTTTCCAGGCGGACTATAAGAAGATTTGGGAAGACGCCGTCAGCGCCGTTCGTGAAGTTGCGGACTATGCGCCGGATGTCGATGTCAGCATTGAGTACAAACCAAATGAGCCGCGTGCCTACAGCATTTTCCCCAACGTCACCTCTTGCCTGCTGGCAGTGGAAGAAGCGGGAAGCCCAAACCTCGGCATTACGCTGGACTTCGCCCACGTGTTATTCGCCAACGAAATCCCGGCGTATGCAGCGGCGATGGTTGCCCGCCGCTCGCGCCTGTTAGGGCTGGATCTCAATGATGGCTGGGGGAAACGTGACGATGGCCTGATGGCCGGTTCGGTAAACCCACGGGCGACGCTGGAGTTCCTCTGGCAGATGCAGCGCGATGGCTATAAGGGCGCTTACTATTTCGATACCTTCCCGGATGCCAGTGGCCTGGATCCGGTCCGTGAAGCAGAAACCAATGTGCTTACCGTGAAGCGCCTGCTGAAGTTATGCGACAAGCTTCACGACAATCCGGCGCTGCTGGACGCCATCAGCCGCCAGGATGCGGTCAGCTCACAACAGATTGTCAACGACATTATGCTGGCTAAAGAGTAGTCCCCGTTTCTTACCCTGCGACAATAATAAAAAAGGCTCAGAAGATGAAAAAATTCCTGCTCTCTGTACTCGCATCCTCATTGCTTTGTTCCACCGTCTATGCGGCCGAACTTGCCCCGCTGAAGTCCGACACCGAACCCGATCGTACCGACTGGACCCAGCTCGACAGCAAATACGGCGCAATACCGAAGGTTGAAGGCAATCTGATGATTGGCGGCGTCTCGAAAACGCTGACCAATGAATACTGGCGCTCGCTGGGTCAGGGTTATCAGAACGGTGCGAAGAAATACGGCTTTACCGTGGCCTATCAGGCGGCGGCCAACGAAGACGATCAGATGGGTCAGCTGTCGATAGCGGAAACCATGATCTCCCAGGGATTTAAGGGCCTGCTGGTTTCGCCGCAGACCGATATCAACCTGGAACCGGCGCTGGAAAGTGCCAACAGTAAAAAGATCCCGGTGGTTAACGTTAACGATGCCGTGATGCCCAATGCCCAGTATTACGTCGGGAACGTGCAGAAAGACAACGGTGTGCGGGTAGCAAAATGGTTTATTCAGCACCATCCGCAGGGCGGTAACGTCGCCATTATAGAAGGTCAGCCGGGCGTGTATGCGGCAGGCCAGCGCACCAGCGGCTTCAAAGAAACCTTACAGGCTAACGGTAAATTTACCATCGTGGCCAGCGTGCCGGCTAACTGGAGCCGTGAAACGGCCTACAACGCGGCATCGACCATCTTACAGCAGCATCCTGATTTGATTGGCTTTTACGCCAACAACGACACCATGGCGCTGGGAGTGGTTGAAGCGGTGCGTTCACTGGATAAAGCCAAACAGACCGCCGTCTTCGGCACCGATGGTATTTCAGATGCTTACGCCTCGATTAAACGCGGCGAGCTGACCGGTACGGTGGACAGCTTCCCGGTGCTGACCGGCGAAGTGGCGATGGATGTGATGGTGCGCCTGATTGGTGGACAGAAACTGTCCCGGGTGATTTCAACGCCACAGGCGCTGATCACCAAAGAAAATGCCGACGCGTTCTCCACCAAAGATAACGTGAAATTACGTCAGCTGTTAGCGCAGCAATAAGTCAGGCGGAGAGTGTATGGAACAGTATCGCTTAACGATGCGCGGCATCAGCAAGACCTACGGCAGTGCCGCTGCGTTACAAAATGTGGACTTTACTGTCAGGCCAGGCGAAGTGCATGCGCTGATTGGTGAAAATGGTGCGGGCAAATCGACGCTGTTGAACATTCTTTCTGGCGTGCGCAACGCCGACAGTGGTGAGATCAGCGTGAACGGGGTGCCGGTGCAGATGAAAAATCCGCTCAGTGCCCGCCATGCCGGCATCGCCATGATCCATCAGGAGTTACAGCATGTTCCTGAACTTTCCGTCGCGCAGAATATGTTTCTCGGTCGCCCGCTGACCAAAGCGAACGGCATGTGGATTGATAAAAAAGCGCAGGTTGCGCGGGCCACCTTCATTTTAAGAACGCTGGATCCGACGATTGATCCTAATGAACCGATCAAAAATCTGAAGGTGTCGCAACAGCAGATTGTTGAGATTGCCCGCGCCATGCTGGATGACGCCAAAATCATCGCCATGGATGAGCCGACGTCCAGCCTGACGCCAACGGAATTCGATCGGCTGGCGGAGTTGATTAGCGATCTGAAGTCGATGGGCGTGTCGCTGATTTACGTCTCCCACAAGATGAACGAGATTTTCCGGGTCTGCGATCGCGCCACCATCATGCGTGATGGTCAGCAGGTTGGCGTGGTTAACCTTTGCGACGAAACCGAGGAAACTATTGTCGCCAAAATGGTGGGCCGCAAAATTGAGAAGCTGGATCACAACGCGTATGTCACCGAGCGTGTGGTGCTGCAGGTGGAAAACGTCACGCGCGGCACCGAGATCAAAGCCACCAACTTTAGCGTCCGCGCCGGCGAAGTGCTGGGCATTGCCGGGCTGGTGGGCGCAGGGCGGACCGAACTGCTGAAACTTATTGCCGGCATTGATAAGCGCAGCAGCGGCAGCGTGATGGTCAACGGTAGCCCGGTAAGCAATCATAACGTCACCGCCGCCATTCGTGCGGGGATCGGGCTGGTCCCGGAAGATCGTAAGAAAGAGGGCATTATTAAAGAACGTGCGGTGAAAATGAATATGGCGTTGCCCTCAATGTTTAAATTCACCAAAGCAGGTATTATCCGCCGAAATAAACTCGACCTTGTCGCCCATGAAGTGATGAGCGAATTAAATCTTCGGCCGCTGGATATTGAAAAAACCATTGGCACGCTCAGCGGCGGTAATCAGCAAAAGGTGATTATCGGTCGCTGGGTGGCAGCCGATGCCAAAGTGTTTTTATTTGATGAGCCAACCCGGGGAATCGATATTGGCGCCAAGTCCGAAATCTACAATTTAATCGAAAAATTAGCTAAGGCCGGCAAAGCCATCGTGGTCGTCTCTTCAGAAATGACCGAGATCATTCGGATATCTGACCGCGTACTGGTAATGAGAGAAGGGAAGATCACCAAGGAACTCAGCGGTGAAGCTATAACGGAAGAGAATATTGCCCGTTATGCGATTAAAGACACTGAAACCGTTTAGCGTTTAAACCTGATTTTATAAAGGCCCTAAAATGATGATTCAACCAACAAGTCGACCGTTTACGCCTGCTTCATCGTTGATTAAATTCAATGTGCGCGATGCAGGAACTCTGATCGGATTACTTATTATTGTGATCACCTTCTCATTTTTGTCACCGGTATTTTTTACCCTGCCAAATTTGCTGAATATTTTACAACAGTCTTCCATAAACGCATTGATTGCGATGGGCATGACGCTGGTGATTATATCCGGTGGTATTGACCTGTCCGTCGGGCCAACCGCCGCGCTTTCAGCGGTATTAGGCGCCACCTTGATGGTCTCTGGCGTTCCGGTACCACTGGCCATTATCGCCACGCTGGGCGTGGGTGCGGTCTGTGGCGTATTTAGCGGATCGTTAATCGCCTATGCCGGACTGCAACCGTTTATCGTCACGCTAGGCGGGCTTTCTCTGTTCCGCGCCATTGCGTTGATCTATACCGGCGGCAACCCCGTGTTCGGCATTCCTTCTGAGTTTCGTAGCATCATCAACAGTTCGATTTTCAGCATTCCCACGCCGATTATCATTGTGGCGGTGATTGCGGTCGTGCTGTGGACGGTGATGAACAAAACGCCGCTGGGTGAGTTTATCCTCGCCATTGGCGGCAATGAGGAGGCCGCGCGCGTGGCCGGCGTGCCGGTGAAACGCACCAAGGTCACGGTCTACGTGATTTCTGGAACCTTAGCCTCGCTGGCGTCGCTGATTCTGATTGGCCGACTGGGCGCGGCCGAACCGACCATCGGTAACCTGTGGGAGCTGGATGCTATCGCGGCAGCAGCCATTGGCGGCGCGTCATTGATGGGCGGTAAGGGCAGCGTGTTTGGCACCATCATCGGGGTCATTATTTTAGGGGCATTACGTAACGGCTTGACCTTGCTAAATATTCAGGCTTTTTATCAGTTGCTTGCCACAGGCCTTATTATTATCATAGCGATGTTGATTGACCGAGCGACCCGAGGCAAGTAATGAAGCAAGATCCACGAGCCATTGGTGCTCAAATTCGTATGCGTTTGCCGCAACTGACGCCTTTAGAACGCCGTGTGGTTGAATCAATTACGGCGAGGACGGATATTACCGAACAAACCTCTTTAAAAGAGATTGCGCTGGAAAATAACGTCTCCGAGGCGATGATTGTTAAAATCACCAAAAAGCTCAGCTTTACGGGCTTCAGAAACTTCAGAAGCAGCCTGGTTTATTATAATCAGTCTGAAGTGGCAAGTTTGCATGCGGAAATAGAGCCGGATGACTCGTCGGAACAATTACTGGCAAAAGTATTCAGAACCTCCATTCAGGCGATAGAAGAAACGCTGTCTATTCTGGATATTTCTGAATTCAACCGCGCCGCGGACATTATATTTAAGGCGCGCCATATCGATCTTTATGCTGTCGGGGGATCCGCCGCTGTCGCGCGCGATCTCTCGCATAAGATGCTTAAGATCGGTATTAAATCGTCGGCCTATGACGATGCGCATATTATGTTGATGTCGGCGGCGGTGTTATCTGACGATGATGTGGTGATTGCTATCAGCCATTCGGGTGCCACGCGTGCCGTTAATGACCCCGTCAAACTGGCGGCGCGCAATGGGGCCAAGGTGATTGCCATTACTAACTATGCCGAGTCGCCCATTGCGCGAAGTGCGCATGTCGTGCTCAATTCAACCTCTCAGGGATCGCATCTGTTAGGGGAAAATGCCGCGTCACGCATTGCCCAGCTGAATATCCTGGATGCACTGTTTGTGGCCATCGCCAAGAAAGACTTGAAGCGGGCAGAGAAAAACCTGACTAAAACGCAGCATGCGGTTCAGAACCTTCGGGAATTCTAACCATGAACAAGATCGTTGTTACCGGCAGCCTGCACTACGACATTATGCTGGATGCCCATCATCGCCCGGAAAAAGGCGAAACCGTGATGGGGTCGGCGTGCCGCTATAAGTTTGGTGGCAAGGGCGGCAATCAGGCGATCGCGGCCGCGCTGGCTGGCTCAAACGTGATCTTCGCCGGCGCGGTGGGAAACGACGAGCAGGGCACTTTTCTGCTCAAGACGCTGCAGGGCGCGGGCGTGAATACCGACGCGGTGGCGGTGATAGCATCCGTGCCGTCTGGGATGAGCGTCGCCATTACCGATGCGGAAGGCGATTACGGTGCGGTGGTGGTCTCCAATGCCAATCTGCATATTCCCCAGACGGTATTTGATCGGGATGCTTTCTGGCAGGATGTGTCGCTGCTGATTTTACAAAATGAAGTCGCCGAAGCCCTCAACGTCCATGCCGCGCAGCAAGCGAAAAAGCGCGGCATCACCGTGTGCATTAACGCCGCGCCAGCCCGTCTGCTGAGTCCGCAGTTGCAGGAAAACATCGATGTGCTGATCGTTAACGCCATCGAAGCCCGCGATATGTGTGCGGTTGTGGTCAGCGATCTGGCTTCGGCAAAGCAGGCGGCTGAAGTGCTTTCAGCAACCTATTCTCAGGTGGTGGTGACGGCCGGTGAGCATGGCGTTGCCTGGTGCGTGCAGGCGGAAGAGAGTCAGTCAATGGCGGCGAAGAAGATTACCCTGGTCAGCACCCATGGCGCGGGCGACTGCTTCACCGGTGTGTTGTGCTCGGCGCTGGCCAACGGTAAACCCTTAGGTGACGCGGTTGTCAGCGCCAATGAGGCGGCTGCAGCGCATGTCTCCAAAGTGGCGGTTGAACTCAGTCCGGTTTAATGGCGATTCCAGTCAGCAAGACCGGAACCTCTCCGGTCTTCCTAGGCATAGTTTTCCTGGGTATAGACCATAAAGGTCACCTTCCCGCGATCGAAATCTTCAGGCACGTCCCCTTGTTCGAGGTAGCCCAGCAGAATATCCACCGCCAGCTGGGCGTGGCGAACGGTATTCTGATCCAGCGTCAGCGCCAGCGCTTTTTTGGCGAACAGCGCTTTGGTGGTGGAATAAAGTTCATGGGTGATTAAGGTGCAGGAATCGGTGAGGCGATGCCGCGCTAGCGCCTGGCTGATCTCGGTGTTACCCAGCCCGGTATTGTACAGGCCCACCACATTGGCAGACTGCGCCAGCTGCTTCTCCAGCAGCTTGCTGATGGTGATGCGGCTCTCCTGACCGGCCAGCACCTCCCGTAAGGCGATCTGCGGGAAGCGCTCCTCAAGAACATCGCGAAAGCCCTGAATGCGCTGCTGATGCGCGCGATACTCAAAGCGTCCGCTGACGACAATCACCTCACCTTGCTGTTTGATCATGCTGCCCATCATCAATCCGGCGGTGCGGCCGGCCTGCAACTGGTTAATGCCAACGTGACACAGCCTTTCCGCGCCGGGCAGATCGGTGACGATGGTGATCACCGGCACGTCGCGCTGTTTGCAGAGTTGCAGGGCTTCATAAATCGCCGGATGTTCATGCGCAAAGACAATCAACCCGTCGCGGGTTTTGCTGCGCTCACCAATCAGCGTCGCCAGCCTGTCCGGACGCGATTCGGGCACAAACGTGCGGTGCAGCACAATGCGTCGATAACCCAAACGGGTGGCGATGGCGGCAAAGTCGATGGCCAGCTGTTTAAAGAAAAACGAGTCGTTACCGCTTAATAACACCTCTATCTGCCAGGCATGCCGGTGCTCCTCCGGCAGAATGCGCTTCAGTCCGGCCTCACGCGCCGCCTGTAACACCTTTTGCGTGGTGCGCGGCGAGACGCCGCCACGCTCATTAAGCACGCGATCGACCGTTGCCACGCCGACACCTGCCAGTTCAGCCAGCGTCTCCAGAGTGATTGTTTTCATTGCCGTTCCTGTTGAGGGAATTCCATCAAAACACGCGTTCCTCAGGGTAAGCCAGCAGGCTATTTTGGCAACGACTTTATTGCTGAACTTTGACCTGCAGACAGGAATACACCATGACTGAGAAAAAACGTTTTGCCCTGATTGGCTGTGGCTTTATCGGCCAGGTACACGCTGCGAACCTTGCGACCCATCCGGGCATTGAGCTGGCGATGGTAGCCGATGTGGACCGCGCCCGCGCCCGCGCAATCGCCAAACAATTTCACAGCCAGGCGGGCGAGGTCAGTGCCGCCATCAATAGCGACAATATTGACGCGGTGCTGATCGCCAGCGCAACGCCGTCCCATGCGGAGCTGCTGGAAGCCGCCGCTCGGGCCGGTAAAGCAGTCTATTGCGAAAAGCCGATCGATTTATCGCTGGAACGGGCCAACCGCGTGGTAGAGAAAGTGCTGCCCCTGAATGCAAAAATCACCGTAGGCTTCAACCGCCGTTTTGACAGCAGCCATCAGCAGTTAAAACGCCAGCTGCAGCTGGGCACCCTTGGACGTCCTGAACTGATTCAGATGGTCTGCCGCGCGTCTGAATTGCCGCCGTTGAGCTACCTGCAGTCTTCCGGCGGGCAGATGCGGGACCAGGCCATCCACTTCTTCGATCTGCTGCGCTGGCTGACCGACGATGAGGTGGTTTCGATTGGGGCGATGGGCGCGGCGCTGGCGATGCCGGCCATCGGTGAATTTGGTGATGTCGATACCTCGGTGCTGATCATGCAGATGCGTCAGGGCGGATTAGCGCAGCTGGATAACACCCGCCGCACCGGGTATGGCTACGATGAACGCATCAGCGTTATGGGTGAAAAAGGGCTGGCAGAGTCCGGCGCACAGAGTCCGCAGGGGATGACGTTGTATCAGGGCAACACCATTGCCAAACCGGGGCTTTACCCGGACTGGTTCAGCCGGGTACAGGCAACGTACTATCAGCATCTGGATGCGTTTGTTCGTTATCTGCATGGGGAAGCAGTCGCCGACTTGCCAGGTTTACTGGATGGCATTCAGGCGCAGGCCATTGCAGAAGCGGCGGTGAAATCTCTGGCAACCCGGACATTCTGCCCGGTAGGGTTGATGCGGTAGAAAAAAACAACCCGGTCATCAGCGCTGAGGATGTTGACCGGGTTGGCGTTAACGGCAGAACCGCGCGGTTTAGCGCTCTTCGTTAAACACAATTCCCAGCTGTCCGCGCACGGTATCCATGGTGGATAGGGTCATTAATGCCGTGGCAAGCGGGCGAACCGGTGAATCCGTTAATCCCTGACCGACACACCAGGCAAAATGTTGGATCTCATGGTTAAGCTGCGTGTAGCGGTTCAGCGGTTCTTCCCAGCGTAATGATTTATTGCCCTGGCTTGAGGTCAATACAAAGCCGCCCGGCGCGTAAAATTGACCGTCCAACACCAGCGTGGCATCGCGGCCGGCAATAATCGCTTTGCCCGGAGTATTGCTGAATAACGTGGTGTTCAACACCGAATGCATGCCGTTAGCATGTTCAAACAGCATCGATGCCTGACCGTTGATATTCCCTTCAGCCTGCTGACCGCTGGACTGAATACGCTCGGGCGCGCCGGCCACCATCACGCTCAGTGAAATCAGATAGCTGCCTAAATCCATCATCGGGCCACCGGCCAGATCGGCATTAAATATGCGGTGATCCTGAGTGAAAAACTCACCGTGATCGGCAATCAGGGTATGCAGGTCGCCCAATGCGCCATCCGCCAACAGCTGCCTCAGGACATCATATTTTGGCGCAAAGTCGCACCACATGCCTTCCATACAGAGCACGCCCTGACGCTGCGCTTCCGCCTGTAACGCCGCGCCTTCTTTGGCATTCAACGCCAGCGGCTTTTCAATCAGCACGTGCTTGCCCGCTTTCAACACGCGCAAACCATCCGGGAAATGATGATTGTGTGGCGTGGCAATATACACCGCGTCCAGATCGTTCATCGCCAGCATCTCGTCAACGTTGCTGAATGCCGCCGGGATCGCCCAACGATCGGCGAATGCCCGAGCCTTATCACCATTACGAGCGGCTACCGCAACCAGCTGTTGCCCGGTGTGTTCTTTTAGCGCGCGGGCAAAATGATCGGCGATCCAGCCGGGGCCGATAATGCCCCAGCGCAGGACGGGAATTGACTGCGCTGACGGCAGCCGTGGGACAGGTAAAGAAGAGGGAAACATACTAACTCCTTGTTGCGATGCCGGTTCAGCGGTTATTCGCCACGTTAACCCATTGATGGGAGTCCATGGACTGCTCGATAGCGGTCAGGATCTGTTGATTTTGTAAACCAAACGCAAAATTCGGATAACAATCCTCGTCGCTGCAAATGCCTTGCACCAGGTCGTGGACTTCAATGACCTTCACATCAAAATAGCCGAGTCCGCCGCCGCCAAAATCAAAGCCGAAGAAGCCTGCATAGGCCGGGATCTGGCTGCCTGCGTACAGGGTCTTAAATCCGCGATCGTGTTTGTCGTCGTTGAAGCGATAAACCTGCAGCTCGTTAAAACGCTCACCGTCCATATAAATCGTGCCTTCGGTGCCGGAGACTTCCCAGAACACACCAAAAATACGTCCTGCGGCAATGCGCGACGCTTCAATCACGCCGCTGGCGCCGCTGGCGAAGCTCACCAGGCACTGAACCTGGTCATCATTCTCGACTTCGCGGCGTTCGGCGTTTTCATCGGTGCGGCTGGCATAGCCGGCATCCACCTGGGGAACCGGGCGCTGACGCAGATAGGTCTGCGCACTGGCGGTGACCTCGCTGATACCGCCCATCAGAAACTGCGCTACGGAGAGCGTATGTGCGCCCAGGTCGCCCAGCGAACCGCTGCCGCCCAGTTTTTTGGAACAACGCCATGACCATGGCAGTTCCGGATCGTTATAAAAGCCCTGATCAAAGGTGCCGCGAAAACGGATTGGCGTGCCGATATCGCCACGTTCGATAATCTGCTTTGCCAGCAGGGCCGCGGGGGTTTTGATGTTGTTGAACGCCACCATGGTTTTCACGCCCGCCTTTTCTGCGGCCTGCGTCATTTCCAGCGCTTCCTCAGTGCTGACCGCCAGCGGCTTTTCACAATAGACATGCTTGCCTGCCGCAATCGCCGCCAGCGCCATCTCGAAATGCAGGTGATTCGGCGAGGTGATATCCACCACGTCGACATGCGGGTCGGCCACCAAATCACGCCAGTTGCCGTAGGCTTTTTCTGCGCCAAAGCGTGCGGCATTTTCATCGGCCAGGGTCTGGTTCTGATCGGCCAGCGCATACAGGTGTGGGCGTTTCGGCAGGTCGGGATAGATCATTGCCGCACGACGGTAGGCATCGGCATGCGCCTGTCCCATAAAGCCAGAGCCGATCAGGCCTATATTCAGCGTCTCTTTCATTGTGTGGTTTCCTCAACATCTGCGGAAAGTTGGAAGGTGTTTTGTGCCCAGCGAAACGCGCGGGAAACGGCAGCAAACGGCTCTTCTTTTTGCGGGTCCTGTTCGGCTTCAACAATCAGCCAGCCGTGGTAACCCGAAGTAGCTACAAACTCAATCAGCGGGGCATAGTCGATGCAGCCTTCACCCGGCACGGTGAACAGCCCGGCGCGAACCGCATCATTAAAGCTGAGATCGTCCTGCTGCACCTGGCGCAGCACGTCCGGGCGGACATCTTTCAGATGAATATGCACCACGCGATGGCCAAACCGTTCGATCGTCTGGGCCAGATTGACGCCGCCCGCGAAGGCGTGACCGGAGTCGAGCACCAGGCCAACGTGGTCGGAGCTTTTCGCCAGAAACTCCTGCAGCTCATCATGCTGTTCAACCAGCATCATCAGATGGTGGTGATAGGCCAGCTTCAGGCCAAACTCGCGCAGCAGAATGTTGGCAAACTCGCTCACCTTGCGGGCATAGTCATCAATATTCACGCAGCTCAACACCGGCGAAAGGGAAAGCGGTTCGTTCAGCGGATTGCTGCCCGGCATTTTGCCGCATTCGCCATACACCATCACGTTTGCCCCCAGCGCTTTAAGCAAGGCGGCATGGGGCTGAACGGCAGCGACTTCTTCCGCCACACTGCGGTCGGCAAGGAATCCGCTGTGCCAGCCGGACGCCAGCCGCAGATTCACCTCTTTCAGTAATGGCGCTAATTCCGCGGCATTACGCGGAAACTTCCTGCCCAGTTCAATACCCTGATAACCGGCAGATGCCGCCTGGTGCAGACAGGTTTCAAGCGGGATATTGTCGCCCAAATCGAGCAGGACATCATTGGTCCAACTGAGTGGGCTGACACCTAACTGAATGCGGGAATTCATGGGGATACAGGCTCCTGACGGCTTAAACTGAAGACACTATAAAGAGAGCAATTACAGGAACGTTACCCGTTCAATGATGGAAAACCATCATTTGGGTTGGAGGGCGGGTTCAGCTGTAAAAAGTGTGATCAAAACGAGGTTTCCCACGGGGCACGGCGTTAACAAAATGGATGGCTTACGGCTGGTCAATAAAATAACGCCACGACTATTACAGCTTTACAGTCATTCCTGTTAATCAAATGTTTAAGCGATGTAGGGGGATTTGATTGATGTGATTAAATAATTAATTCTTTCGATGTTAGAAAAGAATAATTTATAAAATACTGTGATCAATCGCGAGATATTTAGCAAAATTTACAGGAATCAAGGTAGACAGAACAACCGGGTAATCACTACAATGGCTCCCCTAAAATTTTTGGGGCTTTTTGGTACGAGCAATCGATAATATTGGCCCGTACTAAACGTTACAAGGATAGAAAAATTAGGATCGCGATTGCGTAACAGGCGCTGGAAGATGCCATAGTATATTTCAGCAGGATGTTGAAAACGAAATAAGGTGAGCCCATGAGCTCTCGAAATTATATCATTGATGATGATGTTGTTTTTATTCCAAAAGACAAAGTGTTGAGATCGTTAGCGACACAGAAATCGCTCTCTATTCATTCTCCCGCAGCAAAGTGTCTTTTACTTCTTATTGAAAGAAGAGAACTGGTTTCACAAGCCGATCTTTACAAAGCAGCATGGGGAGATGATGCGTTAAAGAAGGTCTCAAGCGCCACCTATTACCAGTGCTTTGTGAACCTGAGGAAAGCCTTAAAGTATATCGGTTATGATGGGGAGTTAATTAAAACTATCCATAAAGAAGGCGTAATAATAAACGAAGACATAGCCATTACCGAATATACGCCATCAGCCTGTATTGAAATGGAAGAGAAGGGACGAGGGTGGAAGTTATCTAAGAAACAATCAATCCTGTCTTTCATGGTAATGTCTATTATAGCAATATATTCATTATACGCTCTGCAAAGTCACGATGGCAGTGAACTTTTTGGCGATGAACGCTATATCAAAATCTCTGGTTTACCTGACTGCGTCTATGTCTATAAAGGGAGTCCGGAAGGGGTGTCAACGCGTCGTGTTGTTGAAATTTTAGAAACAAGAGCCTCATCATGCAAAAACAAACACAAGATATTTGTTTATCTGGGATCGATCAGAACCACCATCTTTGATTGCCCGCCGACGATGCATTGTATGTCATACACTGACTCACGGGTGAATAAATGAGAATAAAAATGACGCTGGCCCTTATGCTGATATCCACTTCGGCTGGCGCTGCCGATATGCACTGTACGGCTTTGCATGTGATAGAAAACACGGCAGGAAAGGTCTATGCCACCTATAAGATCAACATTAAAGATAACAAGGGGGTGTTCAACATAGATGCAAGATTTGAAGGAGATGATGATAAGAAAATGATTAGCAGGCAAATTTTCTTAACGGCTGAAAGAATTAGCGATACAGGTTATGTGTTCACCGCGAAAAAAATAAAAACCAACCCTTCAGAGTCAATCAACGAAGTGAGCTCGCTCATTAATTTCTATCCCGATTTTTTTTGGCAGCAGGATAAATCAACCGCATTTTCGATAAAAAGGCATCAAAATTCACATATCATGAGTTGGTCTGCAGAACCGATGTTCTTTTGCTTTTGATGAGTACATTGTAGCGTTACGCCTCGTCTAATATTCCGGTAAGGTATTTCGGCAGGGGCGTAATCCGAAAGAACTGACACTCAATTTTAAGCAGTACTACACCACATTCCATCGTTTTATCATCCCGCTCTTTACAGAGTACCGCAGTAAAGCATTCTCCATATTTAGCTCATATAAATCAGATAAATTCAATTTAATCAGTAGGTTATGAGCCTATAAATAGACATCTAATTTTCGGCAGTATATTCTAATTAAAAAAAATAGATAAAATCCGTAACCAAACTAAGCAGATTTTGGTTCTGTTTTGCTGAATAATATAGAAGTGAAAGTTAAAATAACTAAGATACGTCTCAATCTTGTTTCTACACAGAGAGAAGAGAGCATCTTACATGTAGCGTGTGCTTTTTAAATAGACCAACCAATTTTGATAAATAAACGTTGGGATTAATGTCGACTATTTTATATGAGGTGAAAAATGATGGGGTTTAAAAGTAAGTATTCGATGAGAATGACGATACTCGCTAGTGTGATTGCGGTTTCTGGCGGTGGCGTGGCAAGTAGTGCTGGCGCGAGTGATGGTACTATCACCTTCGATGGAAAGATTCAGGATGTCACCTGTGTAATTTCAGGCGGAACAACTCCCGGCTCATTAGATGGAAAAGCAGATTTTACCATAACTTTGCCTAACGTCAGCACGTCAGCATTGAAGAAATCAGGTCAAAGAGCCGGAGACACACGGTTTTATATACAGCTTTCGGGCGCTGACTGTCAAGATGGTAAAGTAGCTGACGTTGTCTTTGAAAAAGCGCAATCCACCATTGATGCGACGACAGGTAAACTCATTAATCAAATAAAAAAAGCTAGTGGGGGTAGTGAAAATGTTCAGATTGCCATATTGAATAATGATAAAACCGACATCAATTTGAACAACAGCGGATCGCATCAGTCAGTAACTATTGCTAGTAATAAAGCCTTGTTCGAATATTGGGCGCAATATTATGCCACAGGTATAGTAACTGCAGGTTTAGTACAGTCGCAAGCCTTATATTCAATAACTTATAATTAATAAATTAAGCTATTTCTTACCTGTCCTAAAGGTAAGAGATAGCTTTTAAAACATGCCCACATGGAAGGGCCGATGGGTAAGAGGGAAGTTGCAATGTTTACGTCAAGGTTAATCGCCATGGGTATCGGGCTGTTGCTCAACAGTACAAATCTGTACGCAACGCTACAGATCAACACTACCCGCATTATCATCGCGGGAAACAAAAAAGATGCCAGCGTACGTATTAATAACATCGGGTCAGCGCCTTCTTTGACAAAAGTTTGGCTTAGCGATGCCGAAACAAAAGGATTAGAGGGAGGCAACGATCGGCTGCCTTTCTTTATCAGCCCACCTGCATCACTGATCGATGCCGGCGAGGCAAAGGTCTTTCGTTTCCTCAAGTTAGATGACGCTGAAAGCACACTATTGCAGGACAGAGAAACCGTCTTGTGGTTTAACGTCATGGATATTCCGCCCCAGAAAGAAAGTGACCAGGATAAAAATGGCATTGAAATGGTTTTCAGAACTATCATCAAATTTTTCTATCGTCCTGCTGGTTTGAAGGGGACACCCATTTTGGCAGCCGAAAACCTCAGTTTTACCTACGCATCATCAGGTAATAAAACACAGGTTAAGGTGACGAATGATCATCCCTATCATGTGTCGGTAAATAAAGTCTCTTTTGATAATGGCGCAGTAAAAAAAGAGGGTGAGGCAAGCATGATCGCGCCTTTCAGCACCAAAACATTCACTTTTGATGGCATTAATCCGGGGGTGCGTAACACGATAGAATATCGCTACATCACCGACCTCGGAGCGACGATAACAATAAATAAACCATTGAAATAAAGTGTTATGAACACAAAAACGCTCGCGATGAAGTTTTCTTTAGCATTGCTTGGACTGATTATTATCTCTCCAAAGCAAACTTTTGCCACGGACGAGAAACAGGGGGAAGTTATAGAAAAAAAGTCCGAACGCTTTACGTTTAATACTGACTTTATGAAACAGTATGATAGTAATGTCGATTTGGATTATTTAACAAAGGAAAAAATAACCCCAGGGATCAACTACGTCGACCTGACGGTTAATGACAGAAAGCTGGGTGGCGAAAAAATAACATTCGACACTGTCGATGGCCAATTGACTCCCTGCATAACCCGAGAATTGCTGGTTGCGTTTAAGATAGACAGTCAATATTACTCTGTTGAAAACATCTTAGACGGTTGTAGAAAGCTGGAATCGTTAATCCCTGGCTCGGTGGTGGTGTTCGAGAAGAGTGAAAGCGCACTGAATATCACCATCCCACAAATCTACCTCAATCGCGCTTCCGATGATTATATCAATCCCGCCCTGTGGGACGACGGTGTCAATGCATTAAAAATGTCTGGCAATGCGAATGTCGCCAGTTATATGGAAAAAGGGAAGAATGCCGTCAACAGTTTATACGTGGGAGCCAGTACAAGCTTCAATCTGGGTTCCTGGCGTTTTAATACAAATGACAATCTCTATTTTACTAATGGGAAATCCAGTTATAACCGTACGCTGGTACATGGTGATGCCTATGCTGAGACCGCGGTCAGAAGCCTGCAGTCGAGATTTTTAGTCGGTGATATCTCGACGTCCGGCGAATTTTTCGAGAGCTTAAGTATCAGGGGCGCTTCTCTTAGCACCTGGGACCCCATGCTGCCCATGTCGATGAGAAACTACCTGCCGTCAGTGCGGGGTATTGCGGACACCAATGCGACGGTCACGTTAGTCCAGAATAATAATGTGATCTATGAAACCAATGTGCCACCTGGCGAGTTTGAGCTTCGGGAATTTTACCCTGCAAGTTATGGCGGGGATATCGTGGTCAACATCAAGGAGTCGGATGGTCGCGTCCAAAGCTTCACCGTACCCTATGCCAATGTCCCTCAGCTTCTCCGCCAGGGGTATCTGCGTTATTCCTCTACTGTCGGGCAGATACAGCTCTCCGGCGTGTCTGCCTCACCAATGCTGTTTGAGGGCATGCTCCAGTATGGAATAGCCAGTAATACCACGCTCTACAGTGGTGTACAGCAAACAGATTTCGCATACAAAGCGCTTAAAACCGGCGTGGCATTCAACACGCCTGTGGGCGCAATCAGCAGCGATATTACCTGGTCATATACCGATTTCAAAGATGGTAAGAAAGAGCATTGCAGCTGGACTTGCAACGCAGCCATACAATTAAATTACTCCAAATACGTCAATCAAAGTGATACGGCGATCAATCTGTCATTCCGACGGGCGATGAAAGATGATTATTATACATTGTCGGACGCGTTATATGAAAAGGAGTTCGAACGTGTAGAACGATCGCGTGACAGAGTCGACGTGACCCTTTCGCAACAGTTACCTGATTACTGGGGAAGCCTGTATTTAAGTGGGTACATGGGACGAACATGGCATAAAGACGACAGTAATTATAATAAAAGCTACCAGGTTTCATATCGTAATGCCTATCGCAATTTCAACTATTCAATTTCCCTGACGCAATATCATGACAGCAAAGGTTATGATGACCGGCAGATTTACGTCAATTTCTCAGTGCCATTACACCGCTCTGCAACAGACACCGTGAATCTGGTTGCATCAGGGGGGTACAATTCAAACAGCGCCTCCCTGAGAACCGCGGTAACGGGAACCACCGGCGAGGAAAGAGAAAATAACTTTAACGCCTATGTAAACACCCGTGAAAAAGTCATCCAGAACAGCGGGGTGAGTTTCTCCCGAAATACCGATCTGGCTGCAACGACGGCGAGTATAAGTAAAACATCTCATGCGGTTTCTGCCGCAATCGGCTTATCCAGCGGGGTGATCATTCATTCAGGGGGGGTGAATTACTCTCAGGGGATGGGTGACAGTATTGCCATCGTGAATTCTCAAGGTGCTGAAGGTGCAAGGATTTACCCAGATAACCTGGCCAGAATACAAAGCAATGGCTACGGCATTGTCCGAAATCTCATACCCTATCAATATAACGAGTTATACCTCGATCCCGAAGGAAGTTCCTTTGAGCTGGAGACAGAAGACGTCCATAAAAAAATCATTCCTACCCGCGGTGCCATTCTGTTACTTGATATCGAGTCGACAAACGAGCCAATGAAGTTATATCGCATCAGCCACAGTAGTGGATTGAATATACCTTTTGGTACTGCGGTTAAGGACAATGAAGGTCAGGTTGTAGGCCTGGTGGGACAGGGCGGACGCGTCATGTTACCTCAAAATAATCAAACGTCCCGTTACTCAATCGCATGGCAGAAAGACAAATCCGTCCATCACTGCAGTTTAACCATTTCGCCAGTCCCGGAATCAGTAAAGACGCCAGAAGGATTATCACACCAGGATGTGCATTGTTTGTCAGAGGGAAATGAAAATGAAGGCTAAATCGACGATATTACTGTTTTCATCCTGTCTTGCGCTCGTAATTCAGTTTGTTCTTGCAACACCCGCGCATGCCGCAAAGTGCACTATCACTTCAGGAGGAGTGATAAATCTTAACATCGGTGAATCAATCACCTTGAATCCCTCTAAATCAACATCGCCGACGGAAACGGTGCTTTACTCACGCCAGTTTCCTGTTTCAGCCATTTCATACACCTGTGAAAACGGCGCGACGGTTAACTGGCAATCAGCATACTCAAGGTCTTATGCCAAAAGTGTTTATTCAAACATTTATATTACAGAAGTGGCTGGTATCGGCATAAGAATGAAGTGGCCAGCATCCTTTTCAGACGCTTATTATGTTCCCGGTAAGTCATTGAACTGCATAGAAGTCTGCACCATTCCAGCGGACAACGTATTGGTTGAATTGGTGCATATTGGTTCTGTTGCAGAAGGGGAACACATTATTTCTGCAGGAGAAATTGCCAAAGCCTATATCCCCACCGACAGCGGCGAAGTGGCGCTGATGCATGTCAACTTGGGTTCAAATATTGTCATTAAACCGAAGAGCTGTGCGGTCGTCCCCTCATCTACCTTTATTAATCTGGGCACCTATGATTCTGCCTATTTTTCGAAATCTACTAAGCAAGGCGAAGAAGTGAAATGGAACTTTCATGTTAGTTGTCCAACGGCATCATCAATCGGATTAACCTTCAATTCTGATAATTATTTGTTTGGTGCTGAAACCGGTGAAATTGGCGTTATCAGCGGTGAGGGGTACGCTAAAAATATATCGGTCAAAGTGAAAATAAACGAAAAAAGCACCAGGTATTCATATGTGCAAATGGGAAAAAAATATCTATTCCCAAATGTCGTTGAAAAGAACATTAATATGTCTGCGCACTTATACGTCAAAGATTCAGAAAGAGCCAACATCACACCAGGTAAAGTCTCGGGCACGTTACTTTACACCATTAGCATTGATTAAATCCCAACACTTAAATTATAAATGGCTTACATACCATGTTTACAAAAAAAATAACCTTAAAATGCTTATGCGCGATGACCCTGTTCCTTTTCCAGTGTCATTCCTATGCGGCATCCCTCGCCGAACGTGATATCGATCAATTTTTACGTGAACAGAACGTCACTGAAAGCCAGGATGCAATTGAAGACGAGAAGAAAATTCATTCCGCGCAAGAGGAGAACCGCCAACAGACAGAAAACCATCTGATGGCAGATAAAAATGCTGGCCCAAAATATCTTATTTCAAAAATAGAAGTCACCAATGATGATCTCTTCGCCACGTCGAAAGAAAGAAATCAGATTATCTCATCATATCAGGGCACGAAGATGGGAAGGGCGGATATTATAAAGCTCATCCGCGAATTAACCAATTTCTATATCGGAAAGGGATATTCAACGTCCCTGGTCAGCCTGGAGAGAACCAATCTCAACAGTGGCATTCTCAAACTCACCGTGCTCTGGGGCAAGATCGAAAGCATCACCATAAACGGTAAAAGTGATTATGGCTGGAGGGACCGGCTGCAGCTGTTTGCCGCGGTCCCTGTTGCCCGGGACGGAAAACTCAACATACAAGCGCTGGATCAGGGGCTGGAAAATATGTTGAAGGTATCGCCAAAAACCGCCATTAAAGTCAAAGCAACCGAGAAGCCCGGCTATTCCGTTGTCGATTATAGCGATTTGGACGTTCGCTATTTTTCATTTGGCGCCGGGTTAAATAATTCCGGTACAGAGCCTCAAGGCGATCACCAATACTATCTGACGGCAACAGGCAGAAATATTCTTGGCGTAAATGACTCCTTATCCGGCAGGTACTCCTGGTACAACATGAAGGATGATAAAGAGCATCAGTATACGGCTTATGGTTCACTCAACCTGCCGTATCGCTACTGGAATCTCGATTTAAGCTATCTGTATTCGAATTATGAAAACTATGTCGGGGGTACCTATGGTCGTTACCATGGTGAGGGCACCTCACGCCGCTTATCAGCCAAAGTGAGTCGGCTTATTGGGCGCGATGCCAGCGGTAAATTTAGCGCCTGGGCGAAAGTTGAGAAGCGCTACAGCACTAACTTCATTGAAAATTACAAAATAGCGGTCAGTTCAAAAAACTACAGCAACGTTTCTACCGGCATTAACTATGTCGGAAACGTGCTTGACGGTTGGTTCTATGGCGATTTGTCGGTGGTGGCCGGCACCCCGTGGTTTAACGCGAGCTGGACAGACGATCCGGACCTTAAAGGCTATGACATCGATTTTGTGAAATACGTCGGCTATATGACATGGAAGAAAAATATTGCCAGCATCAAACGTATCGGCTTGCAGTATGAAGGTACGACAACATTCCAGTACACCAATGATACCGTGGTCAGCAGCGAGCAGATAACGGTAGGGGATGAATATTCGGTCAGGGGCTTTAAAAATGACTATATCCGCGCGGCATCAGGTGCTGTGCTATCCAATAACATTAATTTCCCTGTTGCTATTAATGCCTACTCTTTTAATACCCTGACGCCTTTTGTTGGTTACGATATTTCTGTGGCGAAAGATAATTGTGACACCAGGTGTAATACTAAAACCCTTTCAGGTGCAGCTGTCGGTATCAAAGCTTCAAACAACCATTTCTCTGCAGCATTAACATCCGCATGGCCAGTCAATATACCTGACGATTTGAAGAGAAATAAAATCGACAGAAACGTTGTTTATTACAATATGAACGTTAATTTTTAATACATATGGAGCGTGTACATCATGAAAAGCAATGCCAAAAAAAAGTCCTACAGAACGGCCAGAAAATTCAAATTAAGCCCGGTATTTATCAGCTTAATGGGGCTTCTCCCTTTATCTCAGAGTTACGCGGGTAACATTGTCGTTGATCCAACGCAAATTAATGGTCCCGGTATTAATGCAACCGCCAACGGTACACCCTTGATCGACATCGCTGATCCTAACAACAAGGGGATTTCACACAACAAATTCACTGAGTTCAATGCCAGTAACCCCGGTGTGGTGTTCAATAACAGCATGACCGATGGGGTGAGTCAGATTGGAGGCTATGCGCTTAAGAACAGTAACCTGAGTAAAGAGTCCTCTGCCATTATTACCGAAGTCACCGGCTCGAAATCGTCCCATCTCCAGGGCACGTTGGAGGTTTTAGGCAGCAAAGCGGATTTAATCATCGCTAATGAAAATGGCATTGTGGTGAATGGCATATCGACCATCAACAGCCAATCTCTCACCTTGTCGACGGGTAAAGCACAGCAGCAAGATGATGGCCATTACCTCCTTTCTGTTGATAAGGGCAACGTGCTGATTGATTCGGCTGGCGTCTCAACCGAGGGGCTGGACTACTTCGATATTGTCAGCCGAAGCGCCACCCTGCAGGGCAGTATATCCGGCCCGGCGGCAATAAAGGTGTTGACCGGTAATAACGACTATGACCTGTCGAGCCGTGAGCATGCTGTTCGCGCAGCGAAGGGCGAAAACACGCCAGCTATCGCCATCTCGGGTTCAAGCGTGGGCTCCATGTACGGCAGCAGGATACAGCTGATCAGTACCGAGAGCGGTGCGGGGGTGAAACATGACGGCAGTATCATCAGTGCCAGCGATATTGAAATCTCAGCCTCGGGCGATATTTCTCTGGCCGCACTGAAATCTGAGCGAGATATTACCGTGACAGGTGAAAATATCTCCACCACGTCTTCGGGCAGTATTGGCGGTTTCAATGCAGAAAGAGACATCTTTATATCCGCACTGAATAAGCTCAATGTCGGTGCGGATATGGTGTCAAATAGCGGGATAATCAGAATCGTCGCTGATTCACTTTTGCAAAAGGCAGCGAAAATTCAGTCTAAAGGCCTGCGTACCGATATCACTTCCATTGATATTAATCTGAGCGGCGATTACACGCTCACTGGCCAAATCCAGGCACTGGACAGCAATAATAACATTATCAGCAATGCGGTTATTACCCTGCAGGATGGCAGTTATGTCGTCACGGTAAAGGGTAATAAGGTCGCTTATTCTACGATTGTCTCCGATGTCGCCCTGAACGCCAAAAACGGAAACGTCAACATCAATGCCAAAGGCGTAAGCAATCAGGGGGGAAGCCTGAGTGCAGACGTCGGGAAGCTGACCTTCAACGTACAGGATGTCATTTCCAGTAACGGCATTATCCAGTCAACCGGCAATCTGGTGCTGGTCTCCAACTCGCTGTTAAACAACGGACTGGCGTACAGTTCGGCTGCGGTCAGTATCAATGTCAACGATTTGACTAACGCGGGCGCAATTAAGGGTAAAAAGCGGGTGTCACTGACCAGCGCTAACTCAGTGAACAATTCTGGTTTGATCGCGAGTGATACTGCTATTGATATCACCGCTACAGACAGTATTAACCAGGGCAAGATTCACGCCGCCGACACCATCAATTTCAACCTTAAAAAATCACTTTCCAACAAGGGGGCCGGTGAAATCATCAGCGACAATGACATTGTGGTGAATACCCTCGATAACACGGTCGTTGCGGTGAAAAATGAGGGCGCCGCCCAGATACAGGCAAACAACCTGTCTCTCAATGGCAGCAGTACGCTGGATAATACCGACCAGGCGCAGATTTTGATCGCCGACCGCTTAAGCATGAGTCGCCTGCAGGCGCTATCGAACGGTGGGCTGATTCAGGCCGCATATATCACCTTAACCGGCAATGAGAAACTGAGTAATGACGGGCAGTTAATCGCGACCGATACGCTCTTGATCGTGTCAAAGTCCGTCATGAACAGCAGTACGTTGCAGGCTGAGAACACGCTCACCCTCACAACGGGCACTCTGGATAATAGCGGAACGGTGCAATCAAAGGGTGGCATGACGCTTAGCGCTGCCAGCCTGACAAACAAGGAGGGTGCTACTATTGCTGCAAGCAACGATCTCAACCTCAACCTTAGCTCAGCGCTGGAAAATGATGCTTCCAACATCATGGCAGGCGGCACGCTGAATATTATCGGGAATGCCAACGAGAAAACGTTAAATATCAGCAATTCTAATGGCGCTGAAATCAGTGCCGCTGCGTTGATTATTGAAAACGTTGCAAACCTGATCAACAGCTCAAGCGTTATCGGCAGTACCGCTAATCTGATAATCAAAAATGTTGAGTCGATCAAAAACAGTCTCGATGAAGCCAAGATTCAGGGCAGGGACGTTGTCATTTCAGATGTGAGCAACATCACTAATGCAGGATTGATTTTTGCAAATGACAAGCTGGCGTTAAATAACATTAAAAGCCTGGATAACACGTCAAAAATTTCCGCAGAAGATACCATATCTACTGACTCCATTAATACGATTAATAACTCCGGAACGGTTTCCAGTGGCAGCAGCGTAACGATTTCGAACAGCGGTGAGTTAATCAACAGCGGTGAAATTACCTCTGGAAATGTTAAGATTGATAACATCAACACCCTCGACAATACATATTCTATCGCCGCTGAGTTGGATCTTGAATTTAAACAGGTCAACAAATTAACCAACAGTGGCTTACTCTATTCCGCTAAAAATATCACTCTTCAGGACCTCATTGATTTAATCAATTCAAGTGACAGCAAATCGGGTAGTGAAGCACAAATAATTGCCGATGCAGGCATGGTGATAAAAAACATCACTAACCTGATCAATGCCGGTGACACAGCCGTTATTAATAGCTTTGGCCTGCTTAACATTGTTGATGTGGCAAATATTGCTAACAGCAAACGCGCGATCATCAGTGGTGATATGGGACTGGTATTAGATAAAATTGGCACCCTCCTCAATAGCGCTGCTGCCAGCGTGATCAGCCAGAATGGTACAGTCACCGTCAGTGCGAAAAGCATAGAGAACACCGGAAGTTATTATGAGGATGTTTACAATGATGAAGGCAAGCTGGTCGACAGGATAGACGAAACATCTATTTTCTATGCTATGGATGATTTAACGGTCACTGCCGATAAAATTACCAACAGTGATGAAGCGTATCTGTTCAGTGAAAATGGCAGTATTGATGTAACCACCGGTCGGTTAATTAACGATAATGCGGTGATTTCAGCCGCCAATGCCCTTAATGTTCACGTGGACAAAGGCACGGTGACGAACTCAGCGGGGACCATGAATGCTGATAAGATCGCGATTACCGCAGATTTGTTAGAGAACAAAGATGATGGTTCACTCTATGCCAAAACCCTCAATCATTTTATTGTTAACAGATTGGACCATAGTGATGGGCGAATTTCTTCGTCGAAAGACATCATTATAGATATTAGAGATGACTTCGCTTTCGGCAACAGAAGCATCCTCGCAAATGACAATATCACTATAAACTCTGCGGGAAATATCACCAATGATAAAAATGAAGAGAATTATGCCAGCTTCATTCTTCATGCTAAAAAAGACTTTATCAATTACAGTGGCGGTTCGTTAGTTACCGCAAAGAATCTGATTATCACAGCAAAAAACTTTATTAATGAGAGCAACACGCTGCTTTGGTCTCTTGGCGATTTCGCAGTTAATGTCGGCGCTGGCGATTTTACAAATCACTCCCAAGGCAATATTTACAGCAATAAATCGATGTCATTGATAGCCCTGAACCTGTTCAATTATGCTGGTCACATTCAATCTGGTGGCGATTTGTTAATTGATGCTAACGAGTTGATAAATAGAAGATCCTATAATGAGGTTAAGTGGTCGTTAGGGCAAAGTAATGAACTTTCTGGTATGCATCAATACAAAACCTCAAAGATTTATGTTAACGAAGACTATGTCTTTATGACGTTACCCACCTGGCAATCAGATATCTACATCGACCAGAAAGCGGCAATCAAGTCCGGGAGAGATTTGAAAATAAACAGTCGCGGGGTTTTCAGTAATCCAAAAGTGACCAATACCGGCGGTTTACTTGCAGCCTCGCAGGATGTTTTTATTAACGGCGATCTTTATAATGAACCAGAATATGCGTCCATGTCGCTATTTGAATATATGAACACGCCGTTCAACGTTATATTACAACATGACTATTACAAAGCGATTTCGACTAAACACCAGAAAGTGCAATTCTCTACATTGTACGCCATGCTGGACTATGTTTTCGGAGAAGGTAAATCACCTTCAACGCTGGATGTTTCAAAGGGTTTTCACTCCAGCCTTATCAATGTCTCTAAATCAAGCAACCCGTTTGAAGAAGTCATGACCCGCCTGTTTGGCGAAACCTGGAGGAATAAATCCTGGGATGAGATGCAAACCTTGTGGTCTTCTGCCATCTCTTCACAGGACCAACTGATCAAACAGCAGATGGTGTATTTCTTACCGATGGATCAGGGCGCGATTACAGCGGGCAGGAACTTCACCCATACCGGCGGTTCATTCAATAATGGCATAAGTGACGATATCGTCAAAACCAATACCGTTGTAGATGTTGAGGTGGGTGATAAAACAGTTCAAACACTTGAATCCAATGCTCAAATCCTTGTGAATCAGAAGGTGTTGGCTGAGATTTTCATGGGTATCAGTACCTTACCGACGGTTGGCGAGCTTAACCGTATTCCGGGTATGTTTACGCATTCGACCGCGTTTAAAAAATATATTTCCACGGGCAGTGTCACCGGGACAGTGGATGCCACCACTGCCGTGGGAGACCACACCCTGACGATCATCCCTTTGTATGAAACAACCCTGACGATGATTGATAAGAGTTCGCTTTACGGCTCTGATTACTTCTTCAAACAGATTAACTATACCTCCGATAAGCCGGTAACCGTGGTCGGCGATAGTTACTATCTCACCGAATTGATCAATCGCCAGATTGAAACGACATTGGGTTCATTCTTCAGTTACCGCAACAGCCTTGCCGGGACAGAACTGGTTAAACATCTGATGGATAATGCTGCACTGGTTGCCGACGATATGGGATTAGAAGTTGGTGTGGCGTTGACTGAAGATCAGCGTAAGAATATTGATGAAGATATTATTTGGTATGTCGAGCAGCAGGTTGACGACTATATGGTACTGGTACCGACCATCTATTTATCTAAAACCACGCAGAAGCAGCTCAACGAAGGCGTTCCAAGTTCCGTGGTGCATGCAAACCAGGACATCAATATCGATGCCAGCTCAATAACCAGCGTTAACGGGCTTATTTCCGCAGGAAAGGATGCAAATCTATCCTCTGAAGGCGATATTTCCATTGCCTCTAGTGATGTGGCAGGCGGCATTGCAGCGGGTGGTAACCTGGCTATTACCTCTGAGGAAGGGGACATCAACGTTAGCGGTTCCTACCTGCGCAGTGGTGAGGATATGAGTATCACGGCTGAAAAGGGCGATACGACCTTTACCGCCAGTATTGGCACCAAATATGATGGGAATAAAAAGCTTCACACTATTGATGACAGTATTCAGGCAGGCGGTAATCTGAAAGTCACCGGCGAAAACGTCATTTTCAACGCGACCGATGTGGTCGCCGGTGGCGATGCGGAAATCACCGCGACGACGGGCGACGTTGAGTTCAATGCACTTAGCGAGATTGTCTCTGAACGCAGCATCGATTACAGCAATGACGGTTTGTTCTCCGATACCTCCGTCGATAAGCAGAGTATTACCGCCACGGCCGTCACCAGCAGCGTTACGTCCGGGGGGAATCTGAAGGTGAAATCAGCCAATGATATCAATATCGAGGGGGCGTCTTTCTCCGCCGAGAATGGCAGTTTTGTTGCAGGAAATGATGTCAATATCTCCACTGCGCAAGATGTTACTTGGGAAAAAGAAACCACCACTAAAAATGAGCTCGTGTTTGGTGCAAGCGCTTCAGGCGGCGGATCTTCCGCTGATATGGAGGCTTCAAGCGTGGATGGTTTAGAAACGGGTACGTCCAATGGATATGATAGCGTGAACCAGTATGGTGGCGAGACCACCGGTCGTGGCAAAAGTAATGGCGCAGCAGGAGTGACACCGACCGCCGGTTTCAAAGCGGGTATGCAAAGCACCACCACAACCACAGAAAAGTCTTCGGTGAAAAACGCCAATGCGCAATTCGATTTTTCAAATTCCGGTACGTTTTCTGCCGAAGAAACTGTCGATATCGGCGGCGGTGATTTCGCCATGGAGGAAATGAATGTTGAGGCAAATAATATTGCGTCAACCAAATATCTGGATGAATCCAAGACTACCACTGAAACAAAACAGACTTTCACCGGCATTAACGCTGAAGGGCATAGTGTCGTTGCGGATGTTACCAACAAATATGCTGCATTAGCTCAAGAGGGGAACGATGTCAATATCGGTGAAACGACGGCTTCTGCCGTTGGTGACGCGACAAACCTGATATTTAATGACCTGGCGGGAGGATCGGTCAGTTTTGGCTATCAGACTACGACCTCTGGAGAAAAAACCTATAACGCGCAGGAAAACATTAACAACATTAATGTGGGCAGTTTGAATCTTAAATCTAATAATAACACCGTGCTGAGTGGTGTGGATATTAATGCAGAAAATGTCACCGTTGAGGCGGGAGGCGATTTTACCATGGAATCTGCGAAAACCTATTCGCAGTCCGATACCTATTCCAGCACCAAAAGCGGCGGTCTCAGTGTTGGTGCTTCGGCGGGTGCAACCGGCGCAGGTGTTGGTGCCAGTCTTGATTATGCTCAATATGACGAGAAGTCCTCAGCATCATCTACTACACACACGAATTCCCAGATGAATGCCGGCAACGTCAACATTACCACCGGCGGGAATATGACCCTTGAAGGGGCGAACATCGTTGCCGATAAGGCTGATCTCAATGTTGGTGGCGATCTTAACATTACCAGTGCCCAGGATACGGTTAACACCACGGCATCAAGCAGCCAGGCAAGTGCCTCTGTCGGCGCGGCACTTTCAACCTCGGGAATTATTCCAACCGGAAATGCGGGATATGGCCAGGGAAGTGAATATCACGATTCAGCCCTTGTTGGTGAGCAAAGTGGCATCATCAGCACGGGAGAGTTGAAAATCAAAGTAGGCAAGGACCTCAACCTGACCGGTGGCCATATTCTCTCTGACTCAGCAGGCAGCAGTTTGAACGTTGAAGGCGACATTAATGCCACCACGCTGGTCGATTCGATTGAGCAGGACGGATTATATGCCGGCGGGAGTGGTGGACTCGATAAAAAGGGCAATGTGATGGGCAGTGGATATGTCACAACGGTGGATGAAATTCATTATAAGGAAGATCAAAAAGCGACGATCTCCGCAGGCAATATTAACGCTGGCGGTAACGTTAACGGAGAGGTGAATCAAGACAGCAGTAATATGAGCGAAGTGACTAAAGACAGTTACACGGCAGGGAGCGATATTTCGTTTACCATTGGTGGAAACGCAAAAGTTAAGGGCAAAACTAAGTCCAAGACTGAGAACGGCAATAATGCCGCGTCTGCAACGCCGGATACTGGCAGTCAGTCTGGTAGCAACTCCTCATCTTCACATCCTGTACACGACTCGCCGTCAAATGTCCCAGATACCGGACATGCCTCGGCGAAGGATCCTTCTACGGGCCATTCGACAGAGAAATCGCCAGGTAACAGCACGGATAAATCTACAACGAAGCCTGACCAGGTACATGAGACGCCAATAAAGGTACCGGATGTTGGCCATTCCTCAGCGAAGGATCCTTCAACAGGAAACTCAACTGAAAAAACGCCATCAAATACCGATACGGCCCATGAATCTCCGACAACTGTCCCGGATACTGGCCTTTCATCCGCAACGGATCCCTCATTGGGCGATGCGATCGAACAGTCAAAACCTAAGCGTAAAGTCTGGGCATTGAGTCCGCAGGGCAATCTCAAGGGCGGCAGCAATGTCGGTACCATTAAAAATGGCCCAAAACTGGATTCCATCATGGAGAAATGGAAAAAAGAGTATGAAAAACGCAATGAAGATTAAGGTGATGGAGTAGATAACTCCCTCGCTAGCGTCCCGTCGCGCCCGATATTGCTAATCGGGCGCGGCACGATTTTTGCGACGTTGACTACGACAACAACGGGCCAGAAATCCACCCTAAACCTGACATCAGCAAGTGACTTAATTACGATATGGTCACGCGTTGTCAATCAGAACGCATTACGCTAAGCTGGCAAAATGACGAAACAAATAAATAAACTCCCCCCGCGGGGGCCGTCGGATCACAGTGTCCGCGATCAGGTTGTCGAAGCTGCCACCGAGCATTTTGGACATTATGGCTATGAGAAAACCACCGTGTCGGAACTGGCGAAAGCCATTGGTTTTTCTAAGTCTTACATCTACAAATTTTTCGATTCCAAGCAGGCCATCGGCGAGGTGATTTGCAGCAACCGACTGGCGATGATTATGGTGATAGTCAATGCTGCCATTGCCGATGCGCCGTCTGCCTCTGAAAAAATACGGCGTTTATTCAGTGCCATAACTGAAGCAGGCAGCGATCTGTTTTTTCACGACCGCAAGCTTTATGACATTGCTGCCGTCGCGTCGCGTGATAGCTGGCCCTCAGCAGAAGCGTATAAAGGTCGGGTGCGCCAGCTGATCGAACAGATCATTGTCGAAGGGCGTCAGGCCGGGGAGTTTGAAGGTAAAACGCCGCTGGATGAGGCAACCCAGGCAATATATCTGGTCATGCTGCCTTACATCAGTCCAGTACAACTGCAATTCAATTTGGAAACCGCGCCGGCTGCGGCAACACTCCTGTCTTCGTTGATACTGAGAAGTCTTTCACCCGACTGGTGACTATTGACAATATTGGTCACTAGTCTGAGAATGCGGTTACTCTCCTGTTAAAGTGTAAGGGAACCGATGCTCAGGCTACATCCTGCCCGTTTTGCTGTTTACCTGTTGCCGCTTGCCCTGGTGGCCTGCGGTGACGCTTCCGTTGCTGACGATCCCCGGACTCAGCCCCCTCTGATAAGAACGGCAACCGTCGTCAGTGCGGTCGATGCCTCACGCGCCTTCACCGGCGTTGTGGTTGCCCGTGTGCAAAGCGACCTCGGCTTTCGCGTTGAAGGGAAGATCCTCGAACGCCTGGTCGATACCGGCCAGAACGTTAAGCGCGGTCAGCCATTGATGCGTCTGGATCCGGTTGACTTACGCCTGCAGGCACAGGCTCAGCAACAGACCGTTGCTGCCGCACGGGCGCGGGCAAAACAAGCGACTGATGATGAGGGGCGCTATCGTGGCCTGGTCAAAACGGGCGCTGTGTCAGCCTCGGCCTACGATGGCATCAAAGCGGCGGCAGAGTCGGCCAAAGCTGAACTCAGTGCGGCTCAGGCACAGGCGAATGTGGCACAAAACGCCACCGGCTATGCCGTACTGCTGGCCGATGCTGACGGCGTGGTGATGGAAACGTTGGCTGAACCCGGTCAGGTTGTCAGCGCCGGGCAGCCGGTTGTCCGTCTGGCCAGAGCAGGGCAGCGGGAGGCGGTGGTGCAACTGCCCGAGACGCTACGACCGGCTCCCGGCAGCGAGGCCGCAGCAACGCTGTACGGTGCCGACCAACAGGCCGTTCCTGCGAAACTGCGGCTCCTTTCCGATGCGGCCGATCCGGTCACCCGTACCTTCGAAGCGCGATATGTGCTTGAGGGGACGCTGGCGGCAGCCCCGCTGGGATCCACCGTCACGCTGCATATCAGCGACAATCCGTTACCGCAGCAGATGATGCAGGTTCCTTTGGCCGCACTCTATGATCCGGGAAAAGGGCCGGGAGTCTGGACGATTTCGGGCTCGCCGGCAAAAGTGTCATGGCGGCCGGTTTCAGTCGTGGTATTGGGTGACGATGCGGCAAGCGTGACCGGTTCGCTTAAGCCGGGTGAGCAGGTGGTCGCGCTGGGCGCTCATCTGTTGCATGAGGGTGAAGCCGTGCGCATTGCACAGAACGAGGGCAGCATTGCCGGGAGCCGGCCATGAGGGAAGGGCGATTCAATCTTTCAGCGCTGGCCGTTCGCGAGCGCTCAATCACACTGTTTCTGATTATATTGATTACCGTGGCCGGCATTCTGTCGTTCTTTGAACTGGGGCGCGCTGAGGATCCGCCTTTCACCGTCAAGCAAATGACGATTATTACGGCCTGGCCAGGTGCCACCGCACAGGAAATGCAGGACCAGGTGGCCGAACCGCTTGAAAAGCGGTTGCAGGAACTGAAGTGGTACGACCGCAGTGAAACCTACACCCGCCCCGGTCTGGCTTTTACCCTGCTGTCACTGCAGGACAGCACGCCGCCTTCACAGGTGCAGGAAGAATTTTATCAGGCACGTAAGAAGCTGGGTGATGAGGCCGGTAACCTGCCGGCTGGCGTTACCGGGCCGATGATCAATGATGAATTCTCCGACGTGACCTTTGCGCTTTTTGCCTTAAAGGCAAAAGGCGAACCGCAGCGGCTGCTGGCCCGTGATGCCGAATCGCTGCGCCAGCAGCTTCTGCATGTGCCGGGCGTAAAAAAGGTCAATATCATCGGCGAACAGGCCGAACGTATCTTTGTTTCCTTCTCCCATGACCGACTGGCCACGCTGGGCATTGCCCCTGAAGATATTTTCTCCGCCCTCAACAGTCAGAATCTGCTCACGCCTGCCGGGTCGATTGATACCCAGGGACCGCAGGTCTTTATCCGTCTCGATGGCGCATTCGACAAGCTGGACAAAATCCGTGAAACGCCGATCGTCGCCGGAGGCCGGACCCTGCAACTTTCTGACGTGGCAACCGTTGCGCGTGGTTATCAGGATCCTGCCACCTTCCTGATCCGCAATCAGGGCGAGCCGGCGCTGTTGCTGGGCATCGTTATGCGGGATGGCTGGAACGGCCTGGATCTGGGTAAAGCGCTGGATGCGGAGACGGCAAAAATCAACCACGGCATGCCGCTGGGAATGAGTCTGACCAAGGTCACCGATCAGTCCGTCAACATCAGCTCCGCCGTTGACGAGTTTATGATCAAGTTTTTCGTCGCGCTGCTTGTGGTGATGGTGGTGTGTTTTGTCAGTATGGGGTGGCGCGTGGGGGTAGTGGTGGCTGCCGCGGTGCCGCTGACCCTGGCCATCGTCTTTGTGGTGATGGAGGCATCCGGGAAAAACTTCGACCGGATTACGCTGGGTTCGCTGATTCTGGCGCTGGGTCTGCTGGTCGATGATGCCATTATCGCCATCGAAATGATGGTGGTGAAAATGGAGGAGGGCTACGACCGAATTAAAGCTTCCGCCTATGCCTGGTCTCACACGGCTGCACCAATGCTGGCTGGCACGCTGGTCACCGCCGTCGGTTTTATGCCCAACGGGTTTGCTCAGTCCACCGCCGGTGAATACACCAGCAATATGTTCTGGATCGTCGGGATTGCGCTGATCGCCTCCTGGGTGGTGGCGGTGGTATTTACGCCCTATCTGGGCGTAAAAATGCTGCCGGACATCAAAAAGGTGGAAGGGGGACATGCGGCCATTTACAACACCCGCCATTACAACCGCTTTCGTCGCTTACTGACCCGCGTCATTGCACGCAAGTGGATGGTGGCCGGCAGCGTCATTGCGCTCTTCGCTGTTGCGATAGTCGGCATGGGCGTGGTGAATAAACAATTTTTCCCGACCTCCGATCGCCCGGAAGTACTGGTAGAAGTGCAGATGCCTTATGGCACCTCGATTGAGCAGACCAGCGCCACAACCGCGAAAATCGAAAGCTGGCTTAGAAAGCAGAAAGAGGCACAAATCACCACGTCTTACATCGGACAGGGGCCGCCGCGTTTTTATCTGGCCATGGCGCCAGAACTACCGGATCCGTCATTTGCCAAGATTGTGGTGCTGACCGACAGTCAGGACGCGCGTGAAAAGCTTAAGTTTCGGCTTCGTGACGCCGTAGCAGCGGGGCTGGCGCCCGAAGCGCGCGTGCGGGTGACGCAGCTGGTGTTTGGTCCGTATTCCCCGTATCCGGTGGCCTATCGCGTGATGGGACCGGATCCCGACACCGTGCGCGCCATCGCCGGCAAGGTGGAAGCCGTGATGCAGGCCAGCCCGATGATGAGGACCGTCAATACTGACTGGGGCCCACGCGTGCCGACGCTGCATTTCACACTTGATCAGCATCGCCTGCAGGCGGTGGGACTGACCTCCAATGCGGTGGCGCAACAGCTTCAGTTCCTGCTGTCAGGCGTTCCGCTGACCTCCGTGCGTGAAGACATTCGTTCGGTGCAGGTTATGGCACGCGCGGCAGGCGATATCCGGCTCGATCCGGCAAAAATTGCCGGTTTCACCCTGGTGGGTTCCGCCGGCCAGCGCATTCCGCTTTCTCAAATCGGGGCGGTTGACGTGCGGATGGAAGATCCGCTTCTGCGTCGTCGCGATCGCACCCCGACGATTACCGTGCGCGGCGATATTGCCGAGCACCTGCAGCCGCCGGATGTCTCCACGGCAATCATGACCGCTTTGCAGCCGATCATCGCCCAGCTTCCGGCCGGATACCGCATCGAACAGGCGGGATCGATCGAAGAATCCGGCAAAGCCACCAAAGCGATGGCGCCGCTGTTCCCGATTATGATCGCCATGACGCTGTTGATCATTATCCTGCAGGTCCGCTCGATGTCGGCGATGGTGATGGTATTCCTCACCGCGCCACTGGGGTTGGTAGGGGTAGTGCCCACGCTGCTGCTCTTCCACCAGCCGTTTGGTATCAATGCGCTGGTCGGCCTCATCGCGCTGTCGGGGATTCTGATGCGTAATACGCTGATCCTGATAGGGCAGATCGATCACAACCAACGTGAAGGACTTGCGCCATTTGATGCGGTGGTGGAAGCGACGGTACAACGCGCCCGGCCGGTATTGCTGACCGCGATGGCCGCGATTCTGGCCTTTATTCCCCTGACACACTCCGTATTCTGGGGAACCCTGGCTTATACCCTGATTGGCGGGACATTCGGCGGCACCATCATCACGCTGGTGTTCTTGCCGGCGATGTACGCAATCTGGTTCAAAATTCGCCCCCGCACATCAACGCCTGACGATAAAGAGGTAGTCCTCCATGAACAGTCATAACAACACGCGCATCGTCGTGACCGGCTGCGGCCTGGTCAGCCCTCTGGGATGCGGCACGGAGAAAGTCTGGCAAAGGCTGCTGGAAGGGCGCTCGGGGATTACCCGCCTGTCGCCTGAAATCAGTGAAGGAACCGGCGTTACCGTCGCAGGCCAGGTTCCTTCTCTGTCAGAAGACCCTGAGGCAGGCTACGATCCGGATCGGTTTATCGCCGCCAAAGAACGCAAGAAAATGGACCGTTTCATCGAATTTGCCCTCGTTGCGGCCGAAGAAGCGCTGACGCAGGCCGGCTGGCATCCTGAGGATGACCATCAGCAGCAACGAACCGCCACCATTATCGCCTCCGGCGTGGGCGGGTTTGGTGCCATCGCGGATGCGGTGAGGACGACAGATACCCGAGGTCCGCGCAGGCTATCACCGTTCACTGCGCCCTCATTCCTTGCCAATATGGCGGCTGGCCATGTCTCGATCCGCTATGGTTTCCGGGGACCGCTCGGCGCACCGATCACCGCCTGTGCTGCAGGCGTTCAGGCGATTGGCGATGCGGCCCGGCTAATTCGATGTGGTGAAGCGGATATTGCCCTTTGCGGCGGCACCGAGGCAGCCATCGATCGCGTCACATTGGGCTGTTTTGCCGCTGCGCGCGCGCTCTCAACCGGATTTGCAGATGCACCGGAACAGGCATCACGGCCCTTTGACTGCGATCGCAATGGTTTTGTGATGGCAGAGGGCGCCGGACTTTTGGTGATCGAATCGCTTGAGCATGCGCTGGCGCGCGGCGCGACCCCGCTTGCCGAACTGGTAGGGTATGGCACCAGTGCCGATGCCTGGCATCTGACGGCAGGACCGGAAGACGGCAGCGGTGCCCGGCGGGCAATGGAACTGGCGTTAGGTCAGGCGGGGGTTAAGGCTGACGACATTCAGCATATCAATGCCCATGCCACCTCAACCCCGGTGGGTGATCGGGGCGAACTGGCGGCCATTAAGTCGGTGTTTGGCACAGAATCTGATGTGGCCATCAGCTCGACAAAGTCTGCGACCGGCCATTTGCTGGGCGCAGCGGGCGGGATTGAAGCCATCTTTACCCTGCTGGCACTGCGTGACCAGGTGATTCCACCGACGCTGAATTTGCATCATCCTGATGAGGCCGGAAAAGGACTGAATTTTGTGGCATTAAAAGCCTGTCCAACGGCCATCACCTATGCATTATCAAACGGCTTCGGTTTCGGCGGCGTCAATGCCAGCGTTCTCTTTCGCCGCTGGGAAGACGTCAGTTAATCACTCTGATCCACTGAACTAACCGCGAGTTATTGCGATCGTTTAGCGACGATCGCAATAACACACTCGTCTTGCCGGGAAAGTTGTCTTTTTAAATCGTGGTCAAATTTTTAGCCCCAGGCTGCCAGTCCGGATCTCCCGATCGCGAGACAACCCGGCGCAGAGCGGATCGCACCACCGCGACGTGGAACGGGGTAATGACAAAAAGATAAATTCTGCCAAACCAGCTGTTCACCTTTACGCTGGTTGTTGAACGCAGCATCATCCCGGCGTCGGTAGCATCAAGCGTAAACCAGGCCCTGAAATCCAGATGGCTGTCCAACATTCCCAGCTCTACTTCGTCAGGTGAGGAGTGGATCACCGGGAAGAAGGCGATATGATCGACGTTGCTGTCGTGATGCTTAATCTCTTCGGAGGTTTTGACGCAAAAAGGCGAGACTATCATATCCCGCAATTTCATCAGGCCACGAAACAGGGCCGGCGGCTTTGAAAAGGCAATCTGAGCAAGCCAGTAGGCATCTGCCCGGGTGCCCGCAGGCAAAATAACCCCGTAACAATCAATCAGGTCAGGCGAACTAAAGTGGTTTTTCGCCCGTAATGGCGGAGGTGTAACAAAGACGCCTTTTGATGCTTTATGCATTTCCATGCAGGCCTTCCTTTTAAAGAGATTGTTTAGGATATTAACCGACCCAGTTACGTTTAGCCGCCTCAATTTCCCCCTTATTCTGCTCAACCCACAGCAAAATCGCCTGTAGATGCGGTTCTAACGAGCGTCCAAGGGCGGAGATTTCATAGATCACCGCCACCGGCGACTGGGTCAGTACCGTGCGGGTGATAAATCCATTAGCTTCCAGTCTCCTCAGCGTCTGCGTCAGCGCTTTTTGGGTGATGTCCGGCATCGCACGGCGCAGCGCATTAAAGCGCACGGGTCCATGACAGAGTTCATTAAGGACCAGCAGCGTCCATTTACTGGTTAACTCTTCCAGAATCACCCGACTTGATTCCAGCTGTTGAGGCGTTGATGAAGACATAAGGAAGGATACTCCAGGCTACCTGGTGGCATTCAGGTACCTAATTGCAATCAGGTATAAATAGTATACTAATAAGATCTCTGATAACAAGGAGAGCACTATGACGCTTAATCATCCGCACAATCGCCCCATTTTGGTCTTTGGCAGCACCGGTCAGCAAGGTGGAGCCGTGGCTTCTGCATTATTATCCCGTGGCCTACCGGTCAGGGCATTCGTTCGCGATCTGACCAGCCCCGCCTCCATGAGTCTGGCGGCCGCTGGCGCGCAGTTGGTAAAGGGCGACTTCAACGACGGTGAATCTATCCGCGAAGCACTGCGCGGCGTCTATGGCGTATTCAGCATCCAGCCAAGTTCAGGGCAGGGTGAAGCCTACGGCGTGACGGATGAGCAGGAAATTCGTTACGGCAAGACGATCGCCGATTTCGCCGTCGAGCAACGGGTTCAGCATCTGGTTTACACCTCGGTGAACGCCGCAGGTCAGGGCCCCACCGGGCTGGGGCATTTTGACAGCAAGACCGAGATTGAGAACCATATACGGCAGATGGAAATTCGCTATACGATTATCCGACCAGCGGCCTTTATGGAACTGCTGCTGCTGCCTGGCATGGGGCTGGATCAGGATAAATTCACCTTCTTTGCTCGCCCGGAGCAGGCTTTTCAGCTTATCGCCGTGCAGGACATCGGCAAAATTGTGGTTGAAATTTTTAGCAAGCCGCAACAGTTTGCGGGACGAACCCTCGAGATCGCCGGCGATCGGGTTACCGGGAATGATTTGCAGGCTTTGCTCAGCCAGGCGGCCGGTAAACCTATCCACTATCAGCGTTTCTCCGAGACGCTGCTCAATGAGAATGATTTTCTCAAGCGTCTGGCTGCCGTGATAGACGACGGTCGCTGCGCCGGTCATGCGGATTTGCCGGCGCTGAACCAGGAGTTTGGTCATTTAACCCGACTGCAGGAATGGCTGGCAGGGCCAGGCAAAGAGGCGCTTGCCGCGGCGTTAGTCAATGAGAGTGCCGATATCGCGTTGCGGTAATCCTAAGCGATTAACATTCGGGCCGTGATCCAGGCGGGAGGCAGCATAAATGCCAGCTTCAGCGGTGACATCAGCAACACCTCGACCACGGCAAATGCCGGATGGAGCGGTAATACGCTGGCCGCACCAGCCCTCAGCGGTCTGTCAGGCATAAACAAGGCGACATCATTATCACGCCAGCAGTTGACGGGCAGTGAGAATGTGGCGATCAACTCGCCAGAATGGCGCGATCAACTGCAAAATGCGCTGCAGCAGGTTAACGGCGGCGCGACGCTGGTGGATCGGTCAGAAGCGACAAAAAATCTCACTGACGTTGAAAAGGCACATAATGCCGCCAGTGGCACCAGTGTGCTGCCCGCATCGCTTCACCATTACGCCGCCGCAAACGTCGACACCAGCGCCTATCCGCTACCCTCCAGTGAAAATGGCTACTTCGTTACAGGAGACAGCAAAAGTCCGTACCTGATCACCCTCAACCCAAAACTCAATGGATTGGGGCAACTCGATAGCAGTCTGTTTGGCGATCTCAATGCGCTGTTGGGGAAACAGCCGGGTAGTGCGTTGCAGGAAACGCGTCAGCAATATACCGATGTAAACACCTTCCTCGGTTCGGCCTATCTGCTTGATCGCCTCAACCTGAAACCTGAAAGCGATTACCGCTTCCTCGGCGATGCGGCGTTTGATACGCGTTACGTCAGCAATACCGTGCTTAATCAGACCGGTAGCCGCTATCTGAATGGGATTGGATCCGAGTTGGATCAGATGCAGTACATGATGGATAACGCGGCAGCGGCACAGCAATCACTCGGGCTGCAGTTTGGTATATCTCTGACGGCAGAACAGATCGCGTCACTGGATAAGAGCATTATCTGGTGGGAGTCCGCTTCAGTGAATGGCCAGACAGTACTGGTCCCTAAAGTTTACCTGTCATCCAAAGACGCAGCGATGAATGACGGCAGCGTTATTGCAGGTAATAACGTCACGCTGTCAGGTGGCAATATCACCAACAGTGGCAGCAGCATTACTGCGCAGAACGCCGTAGCGATAGACAGTCAGAATAACATCGACAATCTCAACGCCGGTCTCATTAAAGCGGGCAGTGACCTTCAGCTAGGCGCGTTAAACAATATCAACAACGTCAGCTCAACCATCAGTGGTAAAAAAGTTGCTCTGGAGAGCATTAACGGTGACATCAATAACATCACCGCCAGCTCAATGTGGACGATAGGCGGCAACGGACCGGTGCAGGCAAGCAAGACGCTGATTGGCCAGAAGGCGGCGATTACGTCACAAGATGCGCTCAGTCTGAAGTCCGGCAACGATATAAATATCACTGGTGCCTCACTCAATGCTGGTGGCGATCTGCTGCTCAATGCCGGGCACGACCTCAGTCTCAACAGCATCGCGACCAGCGAAAGCCGCAAAATAGGCAACAAAGAAACGCATAGCTCAGGTGCCGAGCGCACAACGCTTTCCAGCGGCGGCGATCTGACGTTAAGAGCCGGGCAGGATATAACCAGTCAGGCGGCAGCGCTGGCAGCAGAGGGTGATATTGGTCTTCAGGCGGGACGTGATATCTATCTTGATGCGGAAGCGACAACATCCGGCAACAGCGAGCGCGGCAGCAAGAAAACGGTGATCAATGAAACCGTGCGTCAGCAGGGCACTGAAATAGCCAGCGGTGGCAATACTTCGTTAATAGCTGGTCATGACATCAACAGTCAGGCGAGTGATATAACGGCTCAACAGGACATTACATTGCGCGCCGGTAATAACGTAGATCTGGGTACTGCGACAGAGAGCGATTATTACTACAAAGAAGAAACAAAAACCAAAAAAGGTCTGCTCAGCAAGAAGACGACGCATACCATTCAGGAAGACAGTGCAACCAATGAAAAAGGCACTCTGCTAAGCGGGAATAATGTCTCCGTTTCTGCTGGAAATGACCTGCTGGTTAAGGGTTCTCAAGTGGTTGGTGACGGAAAAGTTGACCTAAACGCAGGTAATAACGTTGAGATCGCAGCCGCAACCAACATGGATTCGGCCTGGCGTTTCTCGGAAACCAAAAAAAGCGGTTTGATGGGTACCGGTGGGCTAGGGATTAGCATTGGTAGCAGTAAATCTCTTCACGAGATGAAGCAGAAAGGGACTACGCAAAGTCAAAGCATTAGCACGGTGGGTAGCACCGCCGGGGATGTTTCAATTACGGCTGGTAAGCAACTTCAGGTCAACGGTGCCGATCTTATTGCCGGTGGTAACATGGCACTCCAGGGCGATAGCGTGGCAATCACTCCGGGCCATGACGTGCGGACGCGTGATGAACGGTTTGAACAACGCACGAGTGGCCTTACTCTTGCGCTCTCCGGTGCAGTGGCTGAAGCAGTCAATAGTGCTATTGCCGCAGCGCAGTCTGCAAAGCAGGAGAGTGACGGACGACTTGCCGCATTACAGGCGACAAAAGCGGTACTCTCCGGTGTGCAAGCTAATCAGGGAAGTCAGCTCGCACAGGCAAATGGCGATCCCAACAACGGCATTGGCATCAGTCTGTCACTGACTACTCAACAATCGAAATCACAACAACACCAACAATCAGACACGGTTAGCGGCTCAACGATCAATGCCGGAAAAAATCTCAGTATTGATGCGACCGGTAAAGGAAACGGTGTTAATAGCGGTGACCTGCTGATTGCCGGCAGTCAGCTGAAAGCTGCTGGCGATACCTCCTTACATGCAGCAAACGACATCACACTGGCCGCGGCGTCTAACACGCAACAGACCACCGGAAAGAACAGCAGCAGCGGTGGCGGAGTTGGGATCAGCTTTGGCGTAGGGTCGGGCAGTGCAGGGCTTAGTATCTTTGCCAGCGTCAATGGCGCTAAAGGTCATGAAAAAGGCAATGGTACTGTCTGGAGTGAGACCACTCTGGATAGCGGTGGAGATGTATCTATTACTAGCGGCCGTGATACCACGCTCAGCGGTGCGCAGGTGAATGGCAACAGCGTCAAAGCTGATATTGGGCGTGACCTGACGATGGCCAGCCTTCAGGACAGCGACAATTACGATTCGAAACAAACCAGTTTTGGGGCAGGAGGCAGTTTCACCTTTGGTTCCATGACGGGCTCTGGTTACGTCAACGTCAGTCAGGACAAGATGCACAGCAATTATGACAGTGTGACTGACCAGAGCGGGATTTATGCGGGTAAGGGCGGTTTCGACATTACGGTCGGTAATCACACGCAATTGAACGGCGCCGTAATTGCCAGCCAGGCGGACGCTGATAAAAATCGTCTTGATACCGGTACCCTGGGTTATACCGATATTCATAATGAAGCAGATTATAAAACCGAACATGCGGGAATTGGTATTAGTTCTGGTGCGAGCATGGGGGGGCAGTTTGCGGGCAATATGGCAAATACACTGCTGGCAGGCGCAGGGGGTTCCGGGCATGCAGAAGGAACCACCCAGTCTGCTTTGGCACAGGGCACAATCATTGTTCGTGATAAAGCCAATCAACAGCAGAATGTGGATGACTTGAGCCGTGATACCGAGCATGCTAACGACAGTATCAGTCCGATCTTTAACAAAGAGAAAGAACAAAAACGTCTGCAGACAGCGCAGTTGATAGGTGAGATCGGCGTGCAAGCAATGGATATTGCCAGGACGCAGGGCCAGATAGAAGCCACAAAAGCCGGTAAGGCAGAGCTGGCTGCGAAAGGCGTTAAAGAACCGGGTGAGAATGCCACGAAGGAAGAACGTGCCGCCTGGAATAAAGCCCTGACGGAAACCTCCGGCTATAAAACGGCCCAACAGCAATGGGGAACCGGCAGCGCCATCCAGCAGGGTATCCAGGCGGCGACTGCGGCGGTGCAGGGTCTGGCGGGTGGGAATATCGCTCAGGCAGTCAGCGGCGCGGCGGCGCCTTACCTCGCTGAGCAAATTCATAATATGACCACCACAAAAGGCCCTGACGGTAAGGATGTGGTGAACACACAAGCCAACGTGATGGCTCATGCCGTGGTTGGTGCAGTAACTTCCTGGGCTGCGGGCAACAGCGCATTAGCAGGGGCCTCCGGCGCGGTAATGGGTGAATACATAGCCCAGCAGATGTATCCGGGCGTTGACCGTAAAGACCTGACGGAAGAGCAGCGCCAGACGATAAGCGCGCTGGGGACACTGGCGGCAGGACTTGCCGGTGGCGTTGTTGGTGACAGCACGGCGGATGCGGTTGCGGGGGCGCAGGCGGGTAAAACGTCGCTCGAAAACAACAATCTTATTCTGCCTGCACCAGTGCCTGTACCGGGCGTGCCCGTTGGCCCCGGCGATCAGGTCAAACAGGATGCGGATAAGCAGATAGCTTCCGGCCTGGACGGTTCGCTGAAAGATTTTGGTGAAGCCATAGATAAAGCCACACAGTGTTCATTCGGGCGGGCCTGTTCTGAAGATACTGGCGAAAGCAGCGCAAATCAGCCTAATATTGGAAAGGATCTGACCGATGCAGAGAAGGCTGAACTGAGTGGATCCGGATCCGGAACACCGGGCGGCTGGGAGCCTCAGGATGAGGAGAATGCGCGGAATAATGAGAATAAACAGAATAATAATTTTGATCGTTTCAAAAAAGATGATCTTGTCTCTTCGGCCAATGAGCCAATTAATGAGCAAGGATTATCAGCAGCGGCCAGAGCGTGGGAAAAACATGCAGGTAGACCTGGCGGTGTTTTTGAACCATTAAAAGGTAATCCCGCACAAAAAAGCGAAGCAGCTAATCAGTTTGTAAACGAAGTTTTGAACAATAAAAACACTGTAAAAACAGACCTGTCCAGAGGGGGCGTAGAATACAGACTTCCTGACGGTAGAGGGGTGCGATATAACTCTGATGGTTCATTTTCTGGTTTCTTAGATCCTAAAATGCCGAGATAAAAATATGGATAACAATTTTGAAATAACGTTCTTCAGTGATTCTAAATACGAAAAAATCACAGCAGAGATCTCTTATAAGGATCAAATAGTTTGCCAATTAAACAAAGATAAAGGTCCTGATAATATTGAGATCGAATTCTTCTCAGATGCCAGAATGTTAGCTGAACAGAATGCAATGAAATTTAGTCTGAGCAGCTTTTTGCAGATATTAGAGGAAGCAATGGAAGAATTGAAAGTATCCTAACCAAGATGGAATCCCAGCCCTTACAGCTGGGATTTTACTTTATAACCAGCGAGCTACCTTAGGTCTGCCGACACTCAATCGTCCCTTCCGGGATCTTCCGTGGCCGCTTCTGCGGTGTGCGGGTTCAACCACCTACAGCGCCATCTCGCCGGGTACTATCGAGATACGAAACCCGGACGATCAGCAGCAGGATGTCTTGCAACTCAGTCGGGACACGGCGTCCGCAGAGAATGCGCTAATGGACAGCTTCGATGCGGAAAAAGTGCAGAACAGCCTCACCGCACAGCGCGAGATGGCCGCACTGGCACAGCAGGTCATTACGCAGACGTTCGATTATCTGAAGGAACAGGAGAAGCAAGAGCAGAAGAAAAAGCTTGAGAACGACAGTGAATTCAACAAGCTGACTGACGTTGAAAAAGAAAAAGTGCTGGATAAGGCAGCCGAAGATAAATATGGTATTGGCTCAAAAATGCAGATTGCCGCGCAGGCCATCAGCGGCGTGTTTGCCGGCCTTGCGGGCGGGAACGTAGGCGGGGCTGTCGCAGCCGGTGCGGCTCCACTGCTGGCACAGATGGTGAAGCAGGTTTCGCAAGACAATGAGCCGTTGCGAATTCTGTTGCACACCCTGGCATCGGGGCTTATTGCCAAAGCTCAGGGCGGTAGCGTGGCTGGAGGCGCTGCGGGCGGGTTAACTGCAGGCTTGTTATAACGACGCGCTCAGTAAATTGTTGTTTGGCAGGGAGCCTTCAGAGCTGTCTGCTGATGAAAAAATGCTTATCGCCAATATTGTAACGCTGGCAGGCGCAGCGACAGGCGGAGCAGTGGATGGCAGTGCAGGAATTGGAAGCGGGGCATCTGCAGGCAGGACTGAGGTTGAGAATAACTATCTGAGCAGCAAACAGATAGATGCCTGGTCCGCAGAAATGAAGCAGTGCAAGGCTGGCGGCGGCGACTGCGGCGGCATTGTCACTAAGTATGAAGAACTGAGCACCGCCCAGCAGAAGCAGCTTATCAGCGACTGCGCAACCAGTCCGGCAGCCTGCCAGCAGAAATACGGCGATGTACTGGCCGACAGCATGGCAGTTAAGCAGGCGCTGGATCGGGCGATGGGCGAAGACATCCCGATCAAGATGGTCTACGATCTGACCGCGACCTGGGCACACCAGATGGATGCAGACGGGATCGTTGCCAGCAATAAAGTGTCAGAGCAGATCATGGCGAAATACGGCCTTGATCAGGTTCAGGCCGATATTATTGCGGGTGTGGCGTTAAGTGCGCTGGGTGGGGTGAGTAAGGCTGGTAAAGGTTCTGGTAGCTCTGCAAGCAGCACAGCTAAACCTTCGATTAATCAAGGCCAGCAGAATAAACATGTCCCAGGAACTAATGAATACAAAATAGCGTCTGAAGCTGGATTAAATAAAAGTGTACTCACAGTTCAGCCTGATTCATTGCTTTCAAAATTAGGGACAGGTCAACTGGTCGGTAATACAGCTATTGGAACACCCGGTTCTAAGGAAAGAATTAACTATGGTAAAGTCATTGGGAACTATATAGATCCTCAAACGGGCGTCTCCACACCGACTACCTCCCAGCCCTTACGGCTGGGATTTTATTTTATAACCAGCTAGTTACCTCAGATTGACCGCCATTCAACCATCCCTTCCGGGATCTTACGTGGCCGCTTCTGCGGTGTGGCAACCAATTCAATAAACGCCGCCATCTCCCGCTGTTTATGGGCCGACAGCTTTTTGCAGGCTTTACAAGGCTGTAATCGATTCTAATAAAGGTTGGCGTGTTGATTATGATCCAGACAAAGGCACACATATTAACTTATGGGATTATTCTCAAGGTAAGGGACCAGGAAAAGCGGTTAAGCAGGTCATACCATTTGAGGGTAACGAAAAAGCTTTTGAAACGATATTGAAGCAGCTAAACAGGTAGAGAACATGACTTTATTTGAAGAGTGTCAAGAAGCACTTAGTGCTGATTTTAGTATTGTCGAAGGGCAAGAAAAGAAAGAAGCTCTTGATATTTTTAATAAATACCCCTTTGTAACGGGAGCCATTTCTTGGCCGGAAATTGAATATTCTGATTATGAAGATATTGATGATTTATTGAATATAAGTTTCATGAAAAAATCTGATGTATTTGTTCTTGTTGATGATGCCAATGTTCCTATTTTCAGGGCAAATTTTAGTTTAATCGCTGAAAATATTTATGATGTAACAGCCTTATCACCGAAGTTATTTATTTTTAATAATGAAATCATACTGCAACCTTTATTCCCAACTGAAATTTTCCGTTTGGGAATAAGATCTAAATAAAAGATAATCTGAAAAATTAATCCCGGCCACCGAGCCGGGATCTTTTTACCCGCCGATCATTCCTCAGCCAGCCTGGTGATCAACCAGTTCTTTTAGAAATGGTGATTTTGGTGACTTGGAACGTGTTGAGTTTGAGAGGGGAGATAAGCTCGGGACTGTTGACATTTGGTCTAAAGGCTGGGTGAGCATTGATGTCTATGACAGTGCTTTAGATGCTCAATTAATTAATCTATTGTTAAGCCCCGATGAATTAGAACAACAAAAAGCGGTAGAAAATCTTATATGGATTTTGGAAGTTAATGAATAAATAACATTGCTGTTACTGTCGGAAATAACGGATATATAGTGGGAGCTACTTGCGAGGCTCAGTAAATGAAAATTATAAAATTAATGGCTGATTATCAGTGCCATCCATTATGGGATGTTTCTCCAGAAAACTACGGGGACATATCTCCTGAAGAGTTACTGATAACTTCAGAATTAAAAGATAGGCTTAGAGAATGGGCTGAGCGGTATGATGCGACACTCAATATAAACGATCCGGCTTCGTCTGGTTTTAGAAATGAAGAGGAAGAAAAACGATTTATTGACGATGGTTATAAACTGGCTCGCCTTCTTCAGGAAGAACTTGGAGATCTCTATAAAGTTATTTATCACTCTGAGTATTAATAAACCACGCTACAGGTTCATGTAATGATGGCGGTCACAAAACAAAAGGCTTAGTTGAATCATTAGTTACTGCTTCTGATGAAAATACAGAGCTTTGGAAAGAAATTGAAAGCAACTTACAACCTGAATCGAAAAAAATGTATTAGCATGAAAAAACTTTTGTCATTAATGACATAAAAGATCCCGGCCACATTTTGTCATTACCGCCATGCTGTAGCGGTGGTTGAAAATAACAGCCTGCCTTTTACGTCCCGAAAGCTTACAGACCTTCTTCAGCGTCTTCATGATCTCCGGTTCTGGCGGAGGCGCGGGTAACATTGAATTCAAAAGGTAACTAGGATGAAACACATAGGGTTTTATGGTGGTAGTTCAATCGTTGAACTTGGCTATCCTTCAGATATGGTTGAGTTTATTTATATTTTGAATGAAAATATTAATGATAAGGAAGATGAGTGTTTACTTGAGCAGCTTTATCTCAGATATGTTCATCTTGAGGACTTGGATAAAACTCATTCATTAATAAAAAAATTACGAGTATTTTTACCAAAAGACGTTGAGGAAAGGTTTTTAGAGTATTTCAATGGTATTGAGCATTGCATAAAATCTGCGGAGGGGTTTTATGAAGACTGGAATGTTTATAAGCCAGTAAAAATAGTCGTGACTGATATGCCAGATTTTATGGGGCATCGAGATCGAGCGGTAGAAGAATATGATGCATTATCGTCTGGTGATATTCCATTTTGGCTACGTTAAAATAAGTAATCCCGGCCTTCGTGCCGGGATTTTTACTTTAACGGTCAGCTACCCAATCTTTGCGGTGATCACCCAGGTAAACTCCAGTTATGGTCAATGGGGATCAGGCGCGGTGAGGTGGCGAAGCTTGAGATCCACAGCGCGGACATTCAAAAATGATATCGCTACGTGAAATCTGCAAGGCAAGGGGTGCCACGTCATAAAAGAATTCACGTAGCGACGCCATCGAAAAACGATAAAACGGAGGACATACCAATGCGCATTGTCGTCGTAGCGCCATACGATCAGCAGTGGCCAGTGCAGTATCAAGCAGAACGCGCCAGGTTGGAGGCTGTGCTGAAGTCAGTGATGGTGTCCAGTCATCATATCGGCAGCACATCAGTACTGGGATTGGTGGCGAAGCCGGTGATAGACATTTTGCTGGAAGTCACAGACCTGAGCGAGTTGGATAAATGCAACGTGGCCATGGCTGCGTCAGGTTTTGATGCGCGGGGTGAAAACGGCATTGCCGGCAGAAGATACTTCACCAAAGGCGGAGATCGTCGGAGTCATCAGGTGCATGCGTTTGAGGTGGGTGATGAACAAGTCGTTAAACATCTTGCGTTCAGAGATTATCTGATTGAGAACCCGCAAGTGGCAGAAGCTTACGCGGAGCTGAAACAGAACGCGGCCGCAGTTTGTAGGAATGACATAAAGCGGTATCAGCAGATGAAGACGGATTTCATCATTCATTATCTGAAGCTTGCCATGGAAGAGCCAGAAGCTCGGCAAAAGGCTACCAAAGCCACTGGCGGCTCAAAAGCACAGAATCCCCGTAACGATACCTAGGTTCGCATAATGTATATTATGTTAAATTGCATATTAACCCGCGAATCGCCCATTGATAAATCCCATACCTTCCCTCTATTACTCATCTGGCGGCTAGTCATTGCCAATCTCTCTGCTGGCCATCAATCTGGGACGCCACTGGATCGTCACAACATCTTCTGCATTTTGAAATTGATAAACGCTTGCCCCCGCACCTGCACCAGCTGTTGTTCGTTCACATCGAAACCCTGGTGAATGAAAAACGGTTTTGCCGTGATGCTTGCTTCAGTCACCATCGACGTCACGCCGTTCTCCCTCGCCCATTGTTCAACCGTGTTGTACAGCGCTGTCGCTACGCCGCGTCGCTGATACTCCGCATCGGTAAACAACAAATCCAGATGACCAACTGCTTCCAGACTGATGATGCCGACAATGCGCCGATCGATTTCCGCCAGCCAAACCTTGCTGTCATTTAACCGCTGCTGCCAGCGCTGACGATCGACCTGACTCCACGCCATAATCTGCTGTTGATCATAATCCTTGCTGGCGATGCCACGCACCGCGCATTGGAACACGGCAATCGCTGCATCCAAATCTTCTGGCCGGTACAACCTGGTTATGATGACCATTGCATGCCTCTGAATAAACGAAAACCCCACGCAACATTAGTAAAATTGCAGGCTGACATCAACGGCTCCCACGTTTCACAATCTGCCCACCACAGACCCGCCAGGCTCCCTCGCCTCTTAACCTTACCTTTCACTTCATCCACAACCCCATCCAGCGCACAAAACACGTAAATGATTTGCATGTTCCCCTCATCCTTTTCTCACCGCTGCCGATACCACTTAAGACAGGCATTTGCGTGCCCGTTACTTTTTACAGAACATCAGGAAAATGACTCCCATTTCATCCCAGCATGCGCACCAACGTGCGTAAAGAGATACGTCCGTCGCCTTAAGGCGTTGGATCAAGTGTCCAGCAGGGAAAATTACGCGGCCGCTTGCCGAACAGAATTTCGTTGTGATGGACGTGGCCAGACGCCGCGCCCGCAACGGGATCATTGCGCTATTGCTAACTTCCTGAGGTGTTCTATGTTTGGTGTGAAAAAATCGGTTTTTTCTCTGCCCTCGTCCAAAAGTAATAGCATCGCAAGGGATATCGATGCGATCAAACAGCATGTGGCATGGATTGAGTTTTTGCCCGATGGAGAGATCCTCAGCGCCAATCAGCAGTTCCTCGACGTTACCGGCTACACGCTCAGTGAGATTCAGGGCAAGCACCACCGAATTTTTTGTAAGCCAGACTTCAGCCGCTCATCCGCTTATGCCGCCTTCTGGCAAACTTTAGCCAGCGGCGAGTCCGTTACCGGCATCTTTGAACGCTTCAGTAAACTGCGCCAGCGTTTCTATCTCAGCGCGACCTACTTCCCGGTCAGCGATGATAAAGGCCAGGTTTATAAAGTGATCAAAGTGGCGAGTGATATCACCGCCCGCCATCAGGAACTGGAACAAAAAGAAGCGGTGATCACCGCGCTGGATCTGTCAATGGCAGTGATTGAGTTCACGCCGGATGGCAAAATCCTGACGGCCAACAGCAACTTTCTCACCCATATGGGCTACAGCCTGTCTGATATCGTCGGGCAGCATCATCGCATCTTCTGCTTTGAAAGCTTCTATCGGGAAAACCCTGATTTCTGGCAGAAAATTGGCAAAGGCCAGCACTTTGTCGGACGCTTCGAGCGCAAAACCGCCAGCGGTGAACGCATTTGGCTGGAAGCCAGCTACAACCCGGTGTATGACGCCGATGGCCATGTGTACAAGGTGATCAAGATCGCCTCGGACATCACCGCCCGTGTGGAAGCAGCTAAACGCGTGGCCGACATTGCCGTCACCACCTCCGAGCAAACCTCGCAGATCACCCACAATGCCAACGAAGTGCTGGATGAAACGGTGCGCAACTCCGGGCTGGTTGCCGTTCAGGTGAATGCGGCGACAGAGATTGGTGCACAGCTCAGTGCTTCGGCCAAAAGCATCAGCGAAGTGGTGGATACCATTAACGTGATTGCCGCGCAGACCAACATTCTGGCGCTGAATGCCGCCATTGAATCCGCCCGCGCGGGTGAAGCCGGACGCGGATTCAGCGTGGTTGCGGCGGAGGTGCGCCGGCTGGCGGCATCAACCGCCAGCGCCACGCAAAAAATCACCACCGTGGTGGAGCTGAACTCAGACCTGATCCAGCAGATGTATAAGCAGCTCGATGCGGTGAAACAGTTCGTCACCTCTGAACAGGATAAAATCACCGACCTGTCGCGCAGCCTGAAGGAAATCAACAGCGGCGTCAGCCAGTTTGTCAGCGTTATCCACCGACTTGACGTGTGATCGCGCTACGTGAATTCTGCCAATCTATCAAGGCACTGGCCTTGCAGAATTCACGTAGCAACACCAAAAAGAGGACGCAAATTAGTTATTTGCGCCCTTTTCTTCTGCTTTTTTACCGGGTTCGGCAACTACTTAACGCCGGCGATCCGCTTAAGCTCTTCTTCCGCACCCGGTGCAACCGCCAGAACCTTAGCGCCTTTGGTTATGCGATCGCCTTCGGTGTTAAACGGTAAATACCAGCCGCCCGCTTCTTTCACCAGGCAGTATCCGGCCAGGCAATCCCAGGCATGCATATAGGGTTCGAAATATCCGACCACGCGACCGGCAGCGACCCACGCCAGCATCAATGCGCCCGATCCGATGCGGATAAAGTTGCCGCCCGCTTCCAGCACGGCGCTCAACAACTCGCCGACTTCTTTTGGCGTCACGTAGCTGTTGGCACCAAAACCGACCACATGGTTTTGCAAGGTTCTGGCCGGATCGACCTTCAACGTGACGCCGTTTAAGGTTGCGCCCTTGCCGCTGGCGGCAATGTAGCACTCATCAAAACAAGGCGCGTAAATCACTCCAATCACCGGCTCACCGGCATACAGCACCGCGACGGAGACGCACCAGTTTTGCATGCCGTTAAGAAACGGGCTGGTGCCATCAATCGGATCGACCACCCAGGTGAAGCCTGAGGTGCCGGTTTGTAACCCGGTTTCTTCACCCAGGAAACCGTCGTTGGCGAACTGCGTACGGATCAAATCGTCGATATGCTGTTCGACTTCGCGATCGGCAATCGAGACCACATCCTGCAGATCTTTCTTGGTTTCAATCACTAAACGCTCACGCTGATTGAACCACTTCAGGGCCAGCGCGCCGCCGGTTCTGGCGGCTTTTTCGGCCAGCGCCAGACGCTCCATCAGCGCGCCGTTATCTAACTCAGTCATAGTTGTTCCTTACATCCAGGGTTAAGGGGCAATCAGCGCCAGGCCTTGCGGTTTAAAATCCAGCTTCACCCGAGCATTAGGCGGCAGCCGCTGTTCCATCTGCGTATCAACGATAAACAGCGCGCCAAGGTCAGTTTTCACTTCATATTCAATATGATCGCCAAGCCAGGTGGTATGCATAATTTCACCGTCGAGCGCGCCTTCGCCAGACGGGCAGACGGTGATGAACTGCGGACGCACCGAGAGCTGAGCCTTACCCGGTTGCGCGCCGTTCCCCTGCACCCGATAACGCTGGCTGCCGAGGCGGATCAGGGCATTATCCCCTTCCAATGTTTCAACTTCACACGGCAGGATGTTCGCTTCACCCATAAAATCGGCGATAAACACCGAGTTCGGCGAGCGGTACAGGGTTTCCGGCGCACCCTGCTGGGCAATATTCCCCTCCTGCATCACGATGATTTTATCGGAAACGGCCAGCGCCTCTTCCTGATCGTGGGTGACATACACGGCGGTGAAGCCCAGGCGCTGTTGCAGATCGCGGATATCCGTCCGCACCCGACGGCGCAGGCGTTCATCGAGGTTAGACAGCGGCTCATCCAGCAGCAGCACCTGCGGTTCCAGTACCAGCGCGCGAGCAACGGCAATACGCTGCTGCTGTCCGCCGGAGAGTTCCGAAGGCAGCCGGTTGCCCTGATGCTCCAGACCGATCATCTTCAGCCCTTCTCTGGCGCGATCCTGCGACTCCTTCTTGTTCATGCCGCCGGCCTGCAAGCCGTACATCACGTTGTGCAGAGCCGACATATGCGGGAACAGCGCGTAGGACTGAAACACCATCGCCACGTCACGCTCATTGGCCGGCAGATTGGTCACATCTTTGCCGCTGATGCGAATGGTGCCGGACGTGGGATGTTCCAGTCCGGCCAGTAAACGCAGCGTGGTGGTTTTGCCGCAGCCCGAAGGCCCCAGCAGCGTCACCAGCGTGCCCGCCTCAACCGTCAGCGACAGGTCGGGAACGGCGGTGAATCCGGCAAAGCGCTTTGAGACATGTTCAAACACAACGGTTCCGGCTTTTAACGCGCTCATACGGCATTCTCCTGGGTTAAGGCAGCGGCAGACGGTGCTATCGTCGCCACCTGGGTGGTTTTACTTGCCCGGCCCAGGCGACGTTCGCCGACCAGCAACTGGAATACGGCAATGATCGCCAGCATCACGACGATCAGCACCGAAGAATAGGCGATGGCCACACCGTACTCGCCGTTTTCGACCAGCCCAACAATGTACGAGGTCGCCATGTTGTACTGCGCGCTGACCAGGAAAATCACCGCACTGATTGAGGTGATCGCCCGGACAAAGGCATACACCAGCGCGGCGCTGATCGCCGGTTTCAACAACGGCAGCACCACTTTTCTCAACGTGCGGAAGCTGTTGGCTCCAAGGGTTAAGGAGGCTTCATCAAGACTCTGGTCGAGCTGACTCATCGCCGCGATACCCCCGCGCACGCCGACCGGCATATTGCGGAAAACAAAGCAGACGATCAGGATCAACGCGGTGCCGGTGATTTCCAGCGGCGGCAGGTTGTAGGCCATCACATAGCTGACGCCGATCACCGTGCCGGGAATGGCAAAACTCAGCATTAGCGCAAACTCAAACGCCTGACGACCGGCAAACTTCTGCCGGACGATCAGCCAGGCGGTTAACAGGCCGACGATGGCCGTCAGAGGTGCGGCGATCAGCGAGATTTCCAGCGTGGTCCAGAACGAGTTCCAGGCGACGCCGGTCCACAGCAGATGCCCATCCTGCAGCGTGATGCTAAAGGCGCGAATATAATGTTCCAGCGTCAGGTTATTGTTCAGTCCCCACGACTGCACGAAACCGCCGATCATAATCATGCCGTAGATCACCAGGGTGAACAGTCCCCACGGGATCACCAACCCATACACGCCAAGCCGCATCGGTTTCGGTAACTGCGCATGGCGGCCGCCATCCCCCTTGCCGGTCACGGTGGCGAAGCTTTTACCGGAGAGCCACACGCGTTGAATTATAAAGGCGCATAAGGTAAAGCACAGCAGGATCATTGCCAGCACCGCTGCCCGGCTCGGATCGTTCTGCGCACCGACCACCGAGAAGAAAATCTCGGTAGAAAGCACGCCGTGACTGCCGCCCAGCACCATCGGGTTGCCGAAATCCGCCATGCTTTCGATAAAGCTGATCAGGAAGGCGTTGGCCAGTCCCGGCGCCATTAACGGCAGCGAAACCCGCGAAAAGGTGTGCCAGCGGTTGCCGCGCAACGTTTGAGATGCTTCTTCCAGTGACGGGCTGATGCCTTCCACCACGCCAATCAACACCATAAAGGCCACCGGCGTAAACGACAGTACCTGGGCAATCCAGATGCCGGTCATGCCATACAGCCAACGTCCCGGTTCAATGCCAAACAGCGCGGCGAGCTGCGTGGTGACCACACCCGAACGGCCAAACAGCAGGATCAGGGCCAGCCCGATCACAAACGGCGGCGTGATGATTGGCAGGATGGTCAGCATCCGCAGCGCTTTTTTACACGGCAAGCCGGTACGCGATACCGCCAGCGCAAAAGCCAGTCCCAGCAACGTTGATCCGGTGGCGGTCATCAGCGCCAGCATCAGCGTGCGCCAGGCGGTGCCGCAACTTCCGCCGGTCAGGCAGGACAGGCTCCAGATGGCCGGGTCCTGAATATTGCTAATCAGTCCGTCCGGCTTAAAGCTACCGTCGACATCCTGCACCGATGCGACAAACAGGCTCAGCACCGGATACAGCACAAAGGTGCTGACCAGCGCGACCAGCATCACAATCGACGCGACCACAAAGGCATCGCCTTTCAACACTCCACGCTCTGCCAGCGCAAAGGAGAACAGCAGCAGAAAGGTGGTAAGCATCAGAATTGCGCCGGCGCCAAACGCGGGTTGGCCCTGTGCCAGCGGCCCGAAGATATTTTCCAGCCACACCCAGTTCCAGCCGCTGTAGCCAATCGCGTGGCCTTCAACCACCATAAACACGATGCCCAGCGCGCTGACCGCCAGTAATAAGGCACTCCGCGTGCCGCTGTGTTTGATTAAGCCACTGAGTGCCGCCAGCCCAAACAAACTGACGATCGCCATCAACCACGGATGCAAATGGGACAGCATCTGCCACAGGCCAGGCGCGGTCGCCTCATCGCCCCACAGCGTGGTGAGCCAGGAGAACTGGAAGAACCCCGCTTCCAGGCTGTACCAGGGCAGCAGCGTTAATGCGACCGCGCCCAGACCCAGCGCGCCGACTAACCGCCGGTTATTTGTATTCATACAACACCTCGACCTGAACGGGCAGGCTGAAGCGGACGTCAGGCGTGAGCCACCGCTGTTCGGTAAAGCTACCGGGCGATCCCGGCAGTGCGAGATTACTGAGCGCTTGCGCCGATTTCTTTATCCCAACGGCCCAGCAGCGCTTTGCGCTTCGCGGTATCGCCATAGGTTTTGAAATCGTAATCAATCAGTTTGATATTTTCGAAGCGCGGCGCGTATTCAGAGATTTCAGCTTTGGTATTGGACGGCAGCTGGAAGGATTTGGCTTCTTTCATATGCGACTGGGCTTCTGCGCTCAACGCCCAGTCATACCAGACCTTGGCACTGGCCAGGTTGCGTGCGCCCTTCACAATCGACATCGACCCAATCTCGTAGCCGGTGCCTTCACAAGGCGCGACCGTTTTCACCGGGAAGCCATCGACTTCCATCGCCACCGAATCATGCATAAAGACGATGCCGACGGTGGTTTCACCGCGCGCCGCCGCTTTCACCGGCGCAGAGCCGGATTTGGTGTACTGCGAGATATTGGCATTGAGCTTTTTCAGGTAATCGAATGCCTTATCTTCCCCCATGATCTGCACCAGCGTGGCTAAGGCGTTATAGGCGGTGCCGGAGGAATTCGGGTTAGCGATTTGGATTTCGCCCTTGAAGGCCGGGTCAAGCAGGTCCGCCCAACAGGCTGGCGCTTTGATCTTCTTCTCGGCGAGTAGCTTGGTGTTATAGCCCCAGCCCAGCGCACCGGCGTAGATGCCAACGGTGCGATAACCGGAAATCTCGGCCTGCTTCTGTGCCCAGTCTTGCTGCTGCGGCAACAGCGGCGATTTGTACACCTGGGTCAGCCCTTCTGATGCGGCCTGCATATGCGGATCGCCGGTGCCTGCCCACCAGATGTCGGTGCGCGGGTTACGCGCTTCGCTGCGTAAACGGGCATAGGCTTCTCCGGCGGAGAGCCGGACCATGCTGACTTTAATGTCCGGATGCGATTTGCTGAAGATGTCGGTCATTTGTTCGCAGACCACCACATCCGCTGAACAGATCATATTGAGGTTCCCGGCGGCGCTGGCCATAAGCGGCAGGCTGGATCCGCAAAGTGTCAGGGCAGTGATCAACAAGGTGTGACGCATGGGTATTCTCCTTGATTGTTATTTGTGTTGCTGATAAAACAAGCATCTTGCACATGTGTGCAAAGTAATAGAGTACATAATTTCGCCCGTCAATCACCTTGGTGCCGAATTGACTGGCAGTGTCACAAAATTGCAACATAATCACGGCGCATTATTTTGCACACTTGTGCAAAAGGTGGAATAGTCATTCAGGTGTGGTTGCCAGCAGGAGAGAAAATGTGAGCCAGGGTAAAACGGGGATTAATGCGTATGACGTCGCGCAGCGTGCCGGCGTGTCCCGATCGGCGGTGTCGCGCACCTTTACACCGGGTGCCAGCGTGTCTGAAAGTACCCGCAACCGGGTGATGAAAGCGGCAGAAGAGCTGGGCTATCACGTTAATCATCTGGCCCGTAGCCTGGTCAGTAACCGCAGCGGCATCGTGTGCCTGATCGTCTCCGATGTCGCCACGCCCTACCGTGCCAGCCTGGTCAGTTGGCTGACGCATTTTTTGCAGGAAGCCGGCAAGGTAGCGATGATCATTAACACCGATCTTTCCGATAACAGCGTCTCGGCGGCCCTGCAGCAGGCGATCAACTTCCGCGCCGATGCCTCGATTATTCTTTCAGGCATGCCGGACAGCGGCATCACTCAGCTTTGCTATCAGCACGGTCAGCACCTGATTCTGATTAACCGTGACGAATCCCTGCCCGGTTCGCTAAGCATCAACCTGGATTCCCGCAAGGCGGCCGATACCGCCATCAGCGCCTTTGTGCGCGCAGGCTGTCGCCATCTGGCCTTTGCCAATTCGCTGGCCGGTACCCCCAGCCTGATGAAACGAGAAACAGATTTTCTGGGCGCGGCCGAACGCGCCGGCCTGACGGTGGACGTTGAGCGCTTCGGCACCACCTCGTATGAAAGCGGACAGATACTGGCGCATCGCCTGCTGACCCGGCAGAAGCGGCCCGATGCGGTATTTTGCGTTACCGATCTGGTGGCCTGTGGTTTTATGGACGAAGCGCGAACTCGTTTCAGCTTACGCATCCCGGAAGATTTGTGTATCGTGGGCTACGACAATATTGCGCAAAGCGGCTGGTCATCCTACAACCTCACCACCTTCGCCCCGCCGATGGAAACCTTTTCCCGCGAGGCGGTACAGTGGCTGGTTGCTCAGGAAAAAAGCAGCCATGAACTGGATCCTCGCGTCGATCGGCCCAGCGACAAATGCCTGTATGAAGCCAGCGTGGTGTGGCGTGGCTCGGTCCGTGGGGGATAAACCAACACTATTCAGAGGTCGTCATGTCAGACATTAAGTCAGCACAGTGCCATTGTGGTTCCGTCGTGTTTAACGTCGAGCTTATTGATGGCTTTAACGGCGTGCTTCGCTGCAACTGTTCCCTGTGCGCGAAGCGTGGCGCGGTGATGGCGATGGGTAAACGGGTTGAGGTGATCAACGGGCAGGATATGCTGACCGAGTACCGCTTTAATTCAGGCGAAGCCGCGCATTTCTTCTGCAAAACCTGCGGTGTCTATACCTTCCACCAACGGCGTTCGAATCCGGAATTTTACGGCATTAACGTCGCCTGCATTGAGGGCGTTACGCCTTTCGACTTTTCCCCGGTCCCGGTCTCCGATGGCCTTAATCACCCCAAAGACGGCGGCGCGGGCGGCATCGCCGGTTATATCTCTTACACACCGAAGTAATCACCGTCGGTAATCAGGTGTCTCTGAGACGCCTGATTAGGGTAAGATACCGCAACTTTTTACGTCAGCACGGAGGCTATCATCGCCCTTTCTCGCCGCTTTTTCCCGGCCACCAATCTGAAAAAATTCAGCGCGCTGGCGCTGGTTGGCACCGCGTTGCTGCTTGCCAGCTGCGCCTCACAGCCACCCAAATCGCTGGTAACGCCCTTTCCACCGGTGACTAAGCAACCGGTCCCTGTGACACCGTCACTTACCGCGCAGCCGATGCGCGGCGTCTGGCTGACCACCGTTTCGCGGCTGGACTGGCCACCGGTCTCGTCGGTGAACGTTAGCAGTGCGGCGCTGCGTATCAGCCAGCAGCAACAGGCGCTGAAGGACAAGCTGGATAAGCTGAAAAGCCTCGGCATCAATACCGTCTTCTTCCAGGTTAAACCGGATGCCACCGCGCTGTGGCCCTCCAAAATCCTGCCGTGGTCAGATATGCTGACCGGCAAAATTGGCCAGGATCCGGGTTACGATCCACTGCAGTTTATGCTCGATGAAGCGCACAAGCGCGGCATTAAGGTGCATGCCTGGTTTAACCCCTATCGCGTGTCGGTCAACACCAAAGCGTCGACGGTTGCCGAGTTAAACCGCACCGTGTCGCTACATCCCGCCAGCGTGTTTGTGCTGCATCCCGACTGGATCCGTACCTCAGGCGATCGCTTTGTCCTCGATCCGGGCATTCCGGAAGCGCGGGACTGGATCACCAGCATCGTCTCCGAAGTGGTTGCCCGTTACCCGATAGACGGCGTGCAGTTTGATGATTACTTCTACACCGAATCGCCCGGCTCTGCCCTGAACGACAATCAAACCTACAGCCGCTATGGTCAGGGGTTTGCCTCAAAAGCGGACTGGCGCCGACATAACACCCAGCTGCTGATCGAGCAGGTGTCGCGCACCATTAAGCAGCTGAAACCGGATGTGCAGTTTGGTGTCAGCCCGGCCGGCGTCTGGCGGAATATTTCGCACGATCCGGCTGGTTCAGCGACTCGTGGAGCCGCCGCCTATGACGAATCCTATGCCGATACGCGTCGCTGGGTGCAACAGGGCCTGCTGGATTATATTGCGCCGCAGCTGTACTGGCCTTTCGCGCGCGATGCGGCGCGCTATGATGTGCTGGCAAACTGGTGGGCGAACGTGGTGAAAAACACCCCGACCAAACTCTATATCGGCGTGGCGCTGTATAAAATTGGCGAACCGTCGAAGATGGAGCCGGACTGGATGATTGAAGGCGGCGTGCCCGAGTTGAAAAAGCAGCTCGATCTGAACGATGCCGTGCCGCAGATTGACGGCACGATCCTCTTCAGGGAGAACTACCTTAATCAACCGCAGACGCAGAAAGCGGTCGATTATCTGCGCTCACGCTGGGGACGCTAATCAACCTGTTCGGCCAATAAATTCCAGGCGCTGGGATGCTGTTCAAAACCGATTTTTGGGTAGTATTCCACCGCCAGCGGCGCGGCCAGCAGGATAACGCGGCATTTTGGATGAAGCTGCGCGGCGGTGACTGATATCAGCTTTTTACCCAGCCCGGACTTTTGCACCGTCTCGGACACCGCGAGGTCGGACAGATAGCAACAAAAGCTGAAATCGGTCAGCGATCGCGCCACGCCCACCAGCCGGTCGCCAATCCAGGCGGTCACCAGCAGGTTGCTGTGTTTCAGCATATCGGCGATGCGATCCCGATCGGCAATTGGCCTTCTCTCGCCAAGCGAGGTCTCTTTCAGTAAGTTGATAAACTGCGTTTCGGTGATAGGTTCATTAATTTTGTAGCCGATCTCTGCCTCTGACATGCCAGACTCTCCTGCTGATGATGGCGATCGATAGTATCAAGACTCAAGGAGCATCATCATGGAACATCCGGTCAGCAATCAAGACTATTTTCAGCAAACCTTCGATAAGCTGGATCTTATTTCAGCCAGTCTGGAAAGCGCGCGATTTGAAGAGTGCGTGTTCAATAACTGCAACTTTACCTCGGCGCAACTGACCCGCTGTAAGTTCACCCAATGTACCTTCAACCACTGTAACCTCAGCGTGACGGGCATCAGCTGGTCGACGTTTTATGAGGTGGCGTTCAATGAGTGCAAGCTGAGCGGCATAGACTGGACGCGCGCGCAGTGGCCAACCTTCAATCTCGATCCTGAGCTGCAGTTTACTCAATGCCTGTTAACCAACGCGTCGTTTCAGGGATTGAAGTTAAATGGTTTGAGGCTGGACGAGTGCAAGCTGCATGAGGTGGACTTCCGCGAGTGTGATTTGGCCAACGCAACGATCACCGGCTGCGACCTGGCAGGCAGTTTATTTAACAACACCAATCTGCGGGCGGCGGATTTTACCGACTCGTGGAACTTCACCATCGACGTGATGCACAATACCGTCGCGCGGGCGAAATTTTCGCGGCTGGAAGCGGTGAATTTGCTGGCAGGATTGGGGATTGAATTAGTCGATTAAACAGAATATTCGTCATCTGGTTGATGAATAAAGAAACACCAGATGACGTAAAGCCGATTTAGGTTACACGATTAACTAATTAACCAGATGGAATTTAGCTGTTGCGGCACTTCTTTCTTTTACCGGCAGGCTGGTCAGGCTGTCTTCTAGGATACCCAGAATGGCGCTATCGACCTGTTCATCGAACTTTCTAGCGAATAGATTTTTACTGTTAAGCAAAACCACTGAATCTTTTCGGACAAAATCACGCGGACGCAGCTTAATATCGTCACTGGCGACCCAGTCAATTTCACGTTTATCGTCGGAGACGATCACTGATTTAAAGGTGGTATTCATCAATACCGTCTGGAAAAAACCTTCATCTGCGATCAGCGTATTTCGGTAGAAGTCTTCAAACTTTTTCAGTTCAGGACTGTAGGTAATGAACTCACAGAATGCCCGGCTGAGGATCATCCATTGATTGCCAATATAGGGCGTCACACCTTTTAAAAACATCCGGTTGGCAAGCGGATCGATTTCTAATTTATCCCCCACTTCCTGCACATAGTCTTTAATGCGGTGCAGGGTTTCCGGACGGATTTTGGCCTGATCGGCAACCTTAATAAATTCAACGCCTTTATGCAGATTCAGGAAGCTCAGTATCTCTGCCTGACTTTTTAACGGGAAGTCCTGCCCGCTGAGGTTGATAAAATATTCCCATTTAACGTCCATATTGACCAGTTTTTTAATGCCGCGTAATGCTGCATCCACCAGACTATAGCCGCCCCAGATCGCATCTTTGCTTTCTAATATCGACGCATTGTCATAGTCTTTTAAAAACAGGGTGATGTCATCAACCGTTTCAGCCTCTGCACCTTTATCGATATGGATCAGGTAATGATTGTCCGCATGATAGATAGATTTAAACAGACGTTTAAACTGGTGAGGGTAACGGTGTGCAAGAATAAAATAAGCGATCATTGAATTTCCTTTCTTGATTATTATAAAATAATCCTCATGGAAATAATGAGGTAACAAACGAAGGGATCTTCGTTAAAACCAAATGAGAGAAAGTGGTAATAGATCGAGTATAACACGCTTACTGCCGTTTCATTTTTATACTTTTCAAACTTGCCGATTAATGACAAAAACTCAGCAACAAAAAAGGTCTAACCAGTTGAATACGTAAACAATGAGAGGCTTAAATTTTAACGGGCAATTAAAAATTATCTCCCTTCCATTTCAACCCCTCTTAACGATATTTATTCTTCTCAGTCAGACCAAACCGGCCAGCGAATGCCAGCCGTGTCGTTGCCGGCTTTTGCACCGTTGGCGTCGCTCTCTCTTGGGTGTTTGGAAGTGTGGTCACATTCGCCCGTGAGCCGATTGTTTGCTATATTCGGCTCATCCAGTGAGCCGAATAGTCAGATTAATCGGCTCACCACTTGATTAAGGCGGGCAAAAATATGACTTCAGATTGGATTTGGCAACAGCCGGACTGGCCCCACTTTCGCTGGGATGAGGCGGCATTATTGCCACGTCTGCGCGATATTCAGCAGCAACGTGGGCTGTTGCTCGGGCGCGCGGGAATGCTGCCCGATGATGAAGTGCAAACCCTTGATACTCTGCTGGCCAATATCCTCTCCTCTTCCGCCATTGAAGAAGAGCCGATCAATGTGCAGTCGGTGCGGTCGTCGCTGGCACGCCGGCTGGGCGTAACGGAAGAGCATCCCTGGCCGGTTTCCGATCGTTCTGAAGGCCTGGCGGCGATGATGCTGGATGCCATCGATAACCGGCAGCATCTGCTGAGCGTCGAGCGCCTGTGTCAGTGGCATCAGTGGATCTTCCCGCAGGAGGGGCTTTCCATCCATTCGCTTGGGGTGGGCAAATTACGCGGCAATGAGCCGATGCAGGTGGTGTCCGGACGTATCGATAAACCGGTGATCCACTTTATCGCCCCGCCTCGCGAGGGGCTGGAAGCGCAACTGGCCGAGTTTATTGACTGGTTTATTGCCAGTGAGAAAGATGCGCTGCTGGATCCTCTGCTGCGTGCGGCCATCAGCCATCTGTGGTTTATCACCCTGCATCCCTTTGATGATGGCAACGGACGTATCACCCGCGCATTAACCGACCTGGCGTTATCGCAGGCGGACAGCCAGACCATCCGGCTGTATGCCATGTCACCGGCAATCCTGGCAAGGCGCGCAAGTTATTACCAGATACTGGAACAGACGCAGAAAGGCGGCCTGGATATCACCGACTGGCTCAGCTGGTTTCTGGACACGTTGCAGGAAAGTATCCGCGAAGCCATTAACAGCGTTGAGCGCACGCAGATCAAAGCCCGCTTCTGGCAGCGCCATCACCATGACGCGCTAAGCAAGGAACAAATTAAAGTGCTGAACCGCCTGCTGGATGGCGGCGATCAGGGCTTTGAAGCGGGCATCAGCGCCAGACAGTACCAAAAGGTGGCCAAAGTCAGTAAGGCCACCGCAACCCGCCATTTAGCGGACCTGCTGGACAAAGGCTGCATTGAAAAACTGCCGGGCGGCGGACGCAGCACCCGTTATCAGGTGTTAGTGAATAAATGAACGTTAAACACATGTTACGCGAGGTAAGCGTTTGCGTATCTTTTGGCCGCTTTATGCTTAAACAACCCTCTTCTCAGCCGGTCTCAAACTCCCTTTTGTGCTGTTTAACAAAAACGTCACATTTGTATGATAACCACACACAGTAAAAGGACACTGCAACGGTATGATTCATAAAGAAAAATAGTAAACAAATCTTAACAAAATTAATCATTGAGCTCGGGGGGGAAAAGCCCTATATTGGGCGCGCTTTTATACAGAGTCGCTACTTTTTTAACCAGTTTCAATCAGGGTGCCAACGATGCCCCCGGTTGTAGGAGAGATATGATGACGGATAAAGTCCGTATTGATACTTTAGGTGCAAAGTCTTCACATGCAAACAATGAAACCTATTTGGCGAGACAAGCTGAATTTGAATCAAATGTCAGGAGTTATCCACGCAAGTTGCCGTTTGCTATAGCAAAAGCACAGGGCGTCTGGATTACCGACGTTGAGAATAATCACTATCTTGACTGCCTGGCTGGCGCGGGAACCCTGGCTCTTGGCCACAACCACCCTGACGTCCTGCAAAGCATACAAAGTGTCATTACCAGCGGCTTGCCGTTACATACACTGGACCTGACCACGCCATTAAAAGATGAGTTCTCTGCTTATCTTCTCTCTTTACTGCCTGGTCAGGGTAAAGAGTACTGCCTGCAGTTCACCGGCCCTTCTGGCGCGGATGCCGTCGAAGCGGCGTTGAAACTGGCGAAAAAACACACCGGTCGTACTGGCGTGATCAGCTTCTCCGGCGGCTATCACGGCATGACCCATGGCGCGCTGGCGGTAACAGGTAACCTGTCGCCGAAAGAAGCCGTCAACGGCATGATGCCTGAAGTGCAGTTTATGCCGTATCCGCACCTCTACCGCTGCCCGCTGGGTATTGGCGGTGAAGCTGGCGTGAAAGCGTTGACCTACTACTTCGAAAACCTGATCAACGACGTGGAAAGCGGCGTGCGCAAACCTGCGGCGGTGATCCTCGAAGCCGTTCAGGGCGAAGGCGGCGTTAACCCGGCGCCGGCTGAGTGGTTGCAGCGCATCCGTAAAGTCACCAAAGAGCACGGCATCCTGCTGATCATCGATGAAGTTCAGGCTGGCTTCTGCCGTACCGGCAAGCTGTTCGCCTTCGAACACGCGGGTATTGAGCCAGACATCATCGTGATGTCTAAAGCTGTGGGTGGCGGTCTGCCACTGGCGGTGCTCGGTATTAAGAAAGAATTTGATGCCTGGGAACCGGGTCACCACACCGGCACCTTCCGTGGCAACCAGCTGGCGATGGCGACCGGCCTGACCACGCTGAAGCACCTGACCGAAAACAACATTGCCGGGAAAGTGGCTGCACAGGGCGAATGGCTGAAAGGCCAGCTGGCTGAGATGCAGAAACGTTTCCCGGTGATCGGTAACATTCGCGGTCTGGGCCTGATGATCGGTATTGAGATCGTGAAGCCAGGCGAAGCACAGGATCATATGGGTTGCTACCCTGCCGATCCGGAACTTTCTGCACTGCTGCAGAAGAAATGCTTCCAGGCGGGTCTGATCCTGGAGCGCGGCGGGCGTAACGGTTGCGTGCTGCGTCTGCTGCCTTCCCTGTTGATTTCTCAGGAAGAGCTGACCGTGTTCCTGGATAAATTTGAAAACGCCCTGTTAGCTGCTGGCGTAAAACCCGTCTGAGTGGAGTGAAGTTGATGTCCGGATTAAACCCTATTCTGGCGGCTTCTGCGCAGAGCACAGAAGCATATAAGCAGGCGATCGAGCAGAGCAGCCAGGCCGTTGTGCAATGGCTGCAACAACCTGAGATGTATCAGGGGAAAACTGTTGCTGAGCTTCGCGAACGCATTACGCTGGATTTTAATCCTCAGGGCCTGGGTAACCAGGCCGCTATTGAGCGTGCGATTGAGTTCTTCTTAAAAGACAGCCTGTCGGTGCATCACCCACAGTGTGTGGCGCACCTGCACTGCCCGAGCCTGGTGGTGAGCCAGGCGGCGGAAGTCTTGATCAATGCCACCAACCAGAGCATGGACTCCTGGGATCAAAGCCCGTCAGCCACCATCATCGAGATGAAGCTGATTGAATGGCTGCGTACTCAGGTTGGCTATCAGGCTGGCGATGCGGGCGTGTTCACCAGCGGCGGTACCCAGAGCAATCTGATGGGCCTGATGCTGGCGCGTGATGCCTTCTTTGCCCGTCAGGGACACTCAATTCAGCAGGATGGCCTGGTTGGCAACCTGAAGAAGATCAAAGTGTTCTGTTCTGAGCATGCGCACTTCTCGGTGCAGAAGAACATGGCGTTGCTGGGTCTGGGTTATCAGTCCGTTACCCTGGTGAAAACCGACGAATTTGCCCGTATGGATTTGGCCGATTTAACTGAGAAGCTGGCGGCGGCGAAAGCCAACGGTGAGCAGGTGCTGGCGATTGTCGCCACCGCTGGCACCACCGATGCCGGTGCTATCGATCCGCTGCGCGCGATTGCGAAGCTTGCCGCTGAAGAGCAGATCTGGGTGCACGTTGATGCGGCCTGGGGCGGTGCGCTGCTGCTGTCTGAGAAGTATCGCGATTATCTGGACGGCATTGAGCTGGTGGATTCCATTACCCTGGACTTCCACAAGCAGTTCTTCCAGACCATCAGCTGCGGCGCCTTCCTGCTGAAAGAGGCGCGTCACTATGAGCTGATGCGCTATCAGGCGGCTTACCTGAACTCCGAGTTCGATGAAGCTCAGGGCGTGCCAAATCTGGTGTCCAAATCGCTGCAAACCACCCGCCGTTTCGATGCGCTGAAACTGTGGATGGGTCTGGAAGCATTAGGACAGAAGCAGTACGCGGAGATCATCGATCACGGCGTGACGCTGGCGCAACAGGTGGCAAGCTACGTTGCTGAGCAGCCTGCGCTGGAGCTGGTGATGAAGCCACAGCTGGCAAGCGTGCTGTTCCGTTATCGTCCGCAGCAGTCTGCGTTCGCCACGGATGCGGCCATTGCGCTGCTGAACCAGAAGATTGGTGATGCGCTGCTGGATTCAGGCCGCGCCAACGTCGGTGTGACCGAGTCGAATGGCGTCACCTGTCTGAAAATGACCTTGCTGAACCCGACCGTAACGCTTGAGGACATCAAAATCCTGCTGGCGCTGGTTGAGAGCACGGCACAGACGTTAATCGCCGCGTAATTTCGCAGCATTAACAGAAAAGCCGGTAACAGTGATGTTACCGGCTTTTTTATTGCGTCATGGATGGCAGTTTTACTGGCGGTAATCCATCGCCTGCAAGTCGGCGATCAATCCCCGTTCCCTGGGCTGCCAACCCAGCTGTTGCTGCGTCCATTTGCCTGAGGCACGCAGATCCATGCTGGCGAACATCGCAAACCAGCCAAAGTGCGCCGCTGCCTCTTCCGGCGGCAACGACACCACCGGAACACCCAGACCGGCGGCGACGACGTCGGTGATCTCTTTGGCAGACACGCCCTCTTCAGCCACCGCATGATAGCGCTGGCCTTTCTCGCCCTTTTCCAGCACCAGCAGATAGAGCTTCGCCACGTCCAGCACGTGCGCCGCCGGCCAGCTGTTAGTGCCCTCGCCGACATATGCCGCCACGCCCTTCTCCCGGCTGATGGCGATATACGGCGTGATCAGTCCCTGCTTCACCGTATCGTGCACCTGTGGCAGCCTGACCACCTGCACATTCACGCCCGCGTCCAGCAGCGTATTGCCGGTTAATTCGGACATAATGCGCGGGTTGGCGTGCTGAGGATTAAATACCGATTCAGACGCCGGCTGACCGTCGCCGGCATCGCCGATACCGGTGCCCGAGGTAATGATCAGCGGGCGGTCAGAGCCTTTCAGCGCATCCCCCAACGCTTCGATCACCCGGCGATCCTTTTCGCAGTTGGCGACAAAGTTATCGAAGTTATGATCGAACGCGGTATGGATCACCGCATCCGCACGGGCCGCCCCGGCACGCAGGCTGTCCGGATCTTCCAGCGTGCCGCGATACGCTTCCACGCCCGCTGCGGTTAACGCTTCCGCCCCGGCGTCAGAGCGGGTGACGCCAAGGACCTGATGTCCGGCAGCCAGCAATTCGGAAACAATGCGCGAGCCGATAAACCCTGTCGCGCCAGTGAGAAATACAAGCATCAGATAGCCTCCTGGTTGTGTGAGCACCAGTGTTGCGCTTAAGCTCAACGCAGAAAAGTAGTGACTTTATCGTAGTATAGAAACTAACAGGTTCGATTCAGAACACCGCAACGCGCTGACGATAACAGGAGAGAGGCAGGTGAATATCAATCATTACGGTCAACAGGTGGGCGTGGCGTTACCCGACTGGCAGCCCGCGCGCCCTTTTCCGCGCGGTTCGCTATCCGGACGGTATTGCACGCTCGAACCGCTTGATCCGCAGCACAGCGACGCCCTGTTTCAGGCCTTTTCGCTGGCGGAAGACGATCGCGACTGGACCTGGCTGGGAGCGCAAAAACCGGCCTCACTGTCGGAGATGATCGCGTGGGTAACGCATAAATGCCTGGATCAGGGGCTGGTGAGCTATGCCGTGGTCGATAACAGCACCCGGCAAGCCGTTGGCGCGGTGTGCTTCGCCAATATCGATGCGGTCAACGGCGCCTGCGAAATCGGTCACGTTACCTGGTCGCAGCTTATGAAGCGCACGGTACTCGGCACCGACGCCCTGCTGCTGCTGCTGACCCAGGCCTTTTCCCTCGGCTATCGCCGCGTGGCCTGGCGCTGTGATTCCACCAATCTCGCCTCACGCCGCGCGGCTGAGCGGATCGGCTTTACCTTCGAGGGCTGTTTCCGTCAGGCGATGACCCGCAAGCAGCGCAACCGTGACACCGACTGGTTGTCGATCATCGATGGCGAATGGCCGGCGATCGCGGCCGCACTGTCTGGCTGGCTCTCAGTCGCAAACTTCACTGCTGATGGCCAGCAGAGACTGCCGTTATCGGCTTTTTTCAAAAACGGATAAATGCGCGAGCTGAGTTTTCAGGACGCGTGGATTGCGAACAAAGATCGCCCGCTTGACATACTTGCTGTTAATTTTTGAGACGAACCCTAACGCTACGCTGCTGTATTACTCCGGCCAGTAGCGTTAAAATGGCCGTCTTAAAGCAACGCTGGATAGCGAGGTATAATGTCTTATCGTTTCACCCTGGCCGCAGTAACGGCCGCCATAACGCTCACCGGTTGCGCCAAACAACAGAAGCCCGGCGCGCCAGAAGATTTCTTCAATGGCCCGACCCAAATCAATGTGTCGCATGTTGTGACCCGTGCGGACGATGGTTCCGCCATTTTCCTGACGGTTGACGGTAATGACGCGGGCCCACTGGTTGCCGGGAAAAACACCGAGCTGCATATTCCGGCCGGTAAGCACAAAGTCGGGGGTTATGCTCAGACGCTGCTTGGCCTGGGGCGCGTGACGATTCAGTCTGTCGATGTGACAACCAAACCGGGAGAAGTGACGCAGCTGGCCTATTCGGTCACCCGCGACAAACCGGTGTTTGCGAAAGAAGGTGTCACCAAGCTGCCGCCTAAACCGGTTGCGGCGCCGGCTGCAGCGCCGGCAGAACAGGCTGCGCCAGCGCAGACCGACCAGACTGCGGCAACAGCAACCTCAGCCACCATCCCAACGGTTGCCGCCACGCCACCCGCTGCGGTGCCAGTCACGACAGGTACCCAAGCGACGCAAAGCACCACCGCGGCGACGACCACACCAGCTGCTACCGTTCAGAGCACGTCAACGCCTGCAACAACCACTGAAAGTACCACTACACCTGCAACGGCCAGTCAGAGTTCGGCGGCAACACCGGCTGCGACCTCAACTGACACCACGCAGAGTACGACAGCCACGGCGCCCGCAACCACGTCGACCACCACCACGCAGAATGCGGCAACAACCAGTCAGCCTGCGACCACGACAACCACCACCACGCAAAGCGCAACGGAATCGTCAGCCAAACCGGCAACGACCACCACCGAAACGTCGAAGAGTACTGATAGCGAGACAACGCATTCAGCGACCAGCAATACGGAAAACGCGCAAAGCTCTGGCAGCTCAACCACCACGCCAGTCGAGACCACTGAGTCCTCTACTAACGGATAATTCGGTCACGGTGTCGGTATTGTTGATCCGGCAAGGCTCGCTGAAGGCGATGGCCTTCAGCACGCACCCTTTCTCTGATTTGTTCGAACTAGTCGCGCCAGCCCAACGCGGGCGCGACATGTTTCAGAATCGACTCCATCACATGCGCACAATAGTCGACGCCCAGCTGGTTCGGGATGGTCAACAGCAGCGTATCCGCTTCCGCAATCGCCTCATCTTTCGCTAACTGCGCAATCAGCGCTTCCGGCTCGGCTGAATAGCTACGGCCAAAGATGGCGCGGGTTTTCTCATCCAGATAACCGATTTGATCGCCACCTTCGCAGCTGGCACCAAAGTAGGCGCGATCTGTCGCATTCATCAAGGCGAAGATGCTGCGGCTGACGGAAACGCGTGGCTCACGCGTGTGCCCTGCTTCCTGCCAGGCGGCGCGATAGGCGCGGATCTGTCTGGCCTGCTGAATATGGAACGGCTCGCCGGTTTCATCATCTTTCAGCGTCGAGCTTTGCAGGTTCATACCCAGCTTCGCCGCCCATACCGAGGTGGCGTTAGAACCGGATCCCCACCAGATGCGTTCACGCAGTCCTTCGGAGAAGGGCTCCGGCCGTAACAGGCCAGGCGGATTAGGAAACATTGGCTGTGGATTAGGTTTCGCAAAGCCTTCGCCGCTCAGCACTTCCAGCAAACGCTCGGTATGACGACGCCCCATATCCGCATCGCTTTCCCCTTCCTGCGGCGCATAGCCAAAATGGCGCCAGCCTTCAATTACCTGTTCCGGCGATCCACGACTGATACCTAACTGCAGACGGCCGCCGCTGATCAGATCCGCCACGCCGGCATCTTCGGCCATATACAGCGGATTTTCGTAGCGCATATCAATGACGCCGGTACCAATCTCAATACGTTTGGTTTTCGCGCCGACCGCAGCCAGCAGCGGGAACGGTGCGCTGAGCTGGCGGGCAAAATGGTGAACGCGGAAATAGGCACCGTCAGCGCCTAATTCTTCTGCTGCCACCGCCAGATCGATGGATTGCAACAGCGCATCAGCAGCGGATCGCGTCGCCGACTGCGGTGATGGCGTCCAGTGTCCAAATGACAGAAATCCAATTTTTTTCATGACCGGAGTGCCTTGTTTCAGAGTTAAAAGTGGTAATGCGTCCGACAGAATGAAGCTGAATACCCTTAGCTTGCAAGCTTTTGACTGTATCAATCTTTTATCGGGTAACCATTCTCGTGCACCTGGGCCTCAGCCCGCGTAAACAACCGTCCATAGACACCCGGCGTCATGCCGGTGACTCTGACAAAGGCTCGGCGCAAAACATCGACGCTGGCGAAGCCGCACTCTCCGGCCAGGGTTTTGCTCGCCATCCCCTGCTCCAGCAGCTGTTTCGCTCTTGCCACGCGCTCCCTTTCCAGCCATTGCGCCGGGGAAACGGCCAACGTCTGACGAAACAACCGGGAAAGGTGGCGCTCGCTGACGTTCATATGCTCTGCCATCACCGCGACATTTTTCACCTTATCGAGATGGCTGGCGCTCCAACGCAGCAGCTCCTGAAAGGATGAACGGCCGGAAAGAGTGACATTGTCACCGCGCATAAAATGATTCTGACTCACCGGTCGGCGGAAGAACATCACCAGGTTACTGGCGATCTCCAGCGCGACGTCCCGCCCCAAATCTTCCTCCACCAGCCTTAGCGCCAGATCGAGACCTGAAGTGACGCCCGCTGCGGTGCGGATCGGGCCATCGGCAACATACAGCGCATCAGCATCGACGCTGATCTGCGGGAAACGGCTGGCCAGCTCGCTGGCGCAGGCCCAGTGCGTGGTCACCCGCTTGCCCTGCAACAGACCCGTTTGTGCCAGCAATAATGCCCCGCTGCACACCGAACCAAATCGCTGACTTCGCCGGCACAGCCCGCTAATCGCGTCCAGCTGTTGAGGCTCGGCAATGATGTCGGTGATACCGGGTGCGCCAGCCACTAAGAAGGTCTGCGGCGAGTAATCCGCGGATTCACTGAGCAGCCGATCGGCGGTCAGGCGGACGCTGGAAGAGGAACGCAGCACCGGCGTGGAAAATGACATCACTACCGGCGTATACACCTGGCGTTGCAGAATGCGGTTCGCTTCGGCAAACACGTCCAGCGGGCCGCAGACATCCAGCATCTGTACGCCAGGCACGGCGAGAATGGCAATGTCACTGTTCATTATTCCTCCGGTGTCCGGGTTTGCCGGAATGTCCCGTATCGTCTTAATCAGTCGCTTTAAGTCATTTATGATGCACAGCATACTGCTTAAACACAATCCCAAGGCGAGAAAATCATGAACCAGTCAATTAACGTTCCAGACAGTCAGATGGCGAAAGAAGTCACCGAATTGGTGCGCGATACCGAATCCGAACTGTTGTTTCACCATTCCAGCCGCGTTTACTACTGGGGCGCGCTGGCGGGACAACAGCGCGGGCTAAAGGTCGACATCGAGCTGCTGTACGTCGGCTGCATGTTCCACGATGTGGGGTTAACTCACGATCACTGTAGCTGCGACAAACGTTTTGAAGTGGACGGTGCTAACGCAGCGCGGGACTTCCTGCAGCGCCACGGCATTGAACAGGCCGATATTGATAAGGTCTGGACGGCGATTGCCCTGCACACCACGCCAGGTATCCCGGAATTTATGGCGCCGGAGATCGCACTGGTCACTGCCGGCGTGGAGATGGATGTGCTGGGGATGGGATATGAGAATTACAGCGAGCAGGAAATTGCGGCGGTCACCGCGTTGCATCCGCGCCCTGAGGCCTTTAAAGAAGCGATCATTCAGGCCTTTTATGACGGCATTAAGCACAAGCCGCAAACCACCTTCGGCAACGTGAAAGCGGACGTGATTAAAGATAAGGAAGCAGGCTTTACGCCGGGGAATTTCTGTCAGGTGATCCGCCAGTCGCGCTGGAGAGGTTAACGGCACGGCGCTCGCTACGTGAAGTCGCTTTCAGTCAAAAGGGGGATTTCACGTAAACGTTGTCTTGCAGCAGAGGGCAGGTCAGTCTCGGCGGGCGGTGATCAGTCCGGCTTCACCAGCCGGATAGCGTGTTCCAGCACCTTCTGTTCATCACGGTCGGCATCCGATCGGCCCTGCCGGGTCTTTAACAGCAGATTCGACAACACCTTACGATCGGTGTCGAAACCCCCTTCTGCCAGCACAATCACCGCATCGCCAATCACCCGGCACACTTCATCGTAATACTCTTCACTCAGCACATCGCGTTTCATCATTCATTTCCTGTCGCTGGTTCGGTTAGAACTTAATGGCTTAAACCTGGCAAACAATCAGATGCAAAACAAGTTGAGACATACTTTGTAAAAACTTAATGCAGTCTCGCCAGGTGATGAACATCGCATTTTTCAGCATCAGTGCCGTGATTTATCAACGAAAACTCAACCAGTGTTGTTTTTCTTTCGCCACGCAAAGCATTTGCTGTGAAGGTAAGGCGTTTTTTACTTTTCAAGGACATGAAAATGAAGATAAATACAGGGGCAGTTCTCGTTATATCATTATTCCTGACCGCTTGTGCCGGCTCAGAAACAGCAAAATATCCTACCCTCATCGATAACGTCACGTCTGAAAACATGCAGCGGATACTCCAATCAGACGTTATTCCCTCAACCGGTGAAAGCCACGGTGAAGTCATCAGCCGGGTATCATCAGCCTTTCTCGGCACGCCCTATCAGGCCGACACGCTGATTGGCGGAGCTGATACCCCGGAAGTGCTTGTCGCCAATTTCAACCATGTAGACTGCTTTACCCTGATCGACTACGTGGAAGCCCTGACCCGAAGCCGCGACCAAAAATCCTTCCTGAATAACCTTGTCAAAATCCGCTATGCCGGGGGGCACGTCGACTACCTCAGCCGCCGGCACTTCTTTACTGATTGGTTCGCTACCGTCCCACGCAATGCCCGCGACGTCACGCCCGAGATCAGCCCGGACTTTCTCGTCGCTAACAAGCAACTTAACCGCAAAGCCGACGGTGGCGAATACATTGCCGGCCTTGGCGTTCATCCACGTAAAATCAACTATGTTCCCGGCAAGGCCATTAATGAACACCTGCTCAACCGGCTGAAACCCGGCGATTATGTCGGTGTCTTCTCCCGACTCAGCGGACTGGATGTTTCACATGTCGGGATTGTGGTTCGCCACGACGGTAAGGTGTGGTTCAGAAATGCCTCTTCGCTGGCCGCAAACAGAAAAGTCGTGGATTCGCCTTTTATCGAATATATGCAGTCGAAACCGGGAATCGTTGTGCTGCGGTCTGACTGATTTGCGCAGCGAATGCCCTTAATCAGTCTGTGGATGTGCATTCCTGTTTATCTCTTCTATCTTTATCTGCAAGATGAAACGATAAGTCGGAGAGACAACAATGAGCAATGATCCACGTAAACCTACCACCACTGATGCTGGCATCCCGGTTGCCAGCGATGAATACTCATTATCAGTCGGGCCGGATGGCCCGGTCCTGCTGCACGATCACTATCTGATTGAACAGATGGCGAACTTTAACCGTGAACGCATTCCGGAACGCCAGCCGCATGCGAAAGGCAGCGGTGCCTTTGGCCACTTTGAAGTGACCCATGATGTCAGCCAGTACACCAAGGCCGCCGTTTTCCAGCCGGGAACCAAAACCGATCTGGTGATGCGATTCTCTACCGTTGCCGGTGAACGCGGCAGCCCGGATACCTGGCGCGATCCGCGTGGTTTCTCGATCAAGTTCTATACCACCGAAGGCAACTACGACATGGTGGGCAACAACACGCCGGTGTTCTTTATTCGTGACCCGATGAAGTTCCAGCACTTTATTCGCTCGCAAAAGCGTCGGGCGGATAACAACCTGCGCGATAACGATATGCAGTGGGATTTCTGGTCGCTGTCACCCGAGTCAGCGCATCAGGTGACCTATCTGATGGGCGATCGCGGCATTCCGAAAAACTGGCGCCATATGAACGGCTACTCCAGCCATACCTATATGTGGGTGAATGCGGCGGGCGAGAAGTTCTGGGTGAAATACCATTTCCATACCGATCAGGGTATTGAGAACCTGACTCAGGAAGAAGCCGATAAGCTGGCGGGTGAAGACGGTGATTACCATACCCGCGATCTGTTCATGTCGATCAAAAACGGCCAGTTCCCAAGCTGGACGCTGCATATGCAAATCATGCCGTTTGCCGAAGCGGAAACCTACCGCTTTAACCCGTTTGACCTGACCAAGATCTGGCCGCACAGCGATTATCCGCTGATCCCGGTGGGCAAATTAACCCTTAACCGTAACCCAACGGATAACCATGCGCAGATTGAACAGGCTGCCTTTGAGCCCAACAACCTGGTGCCCGGCATTGGACTGAGCCCGGATAAAATGCTGATTGGCCGCGTATTCTCTTATGCTGATGCGCACCGTGCGCGTCTGGGCGTCAATTACAAGCAGATCCCGGTCAATGCGCCACACTCGCCGGTGAACAGCTACAGCAAAGATGGCGCCATGCGCATGAATCCGGTGTCCGATCCGGTCTATGCGCCTAACTCCAAAGGTGGCCCGGTGGCGGATGGCGATCGTTATCCGACTGACTCGACCTGGCCGTCGAGCGGCGAGATGGTGCGCGCGCCATACACCCTGCGCCGCGATGATGACGATTTTGGCCAGGCCAATACGTTGATCAATAAGGTGATGGATCAAGCGGGACGCGATCGTCTGGTGAGTAACGTTACCGGCCATCTGCTGAATGGCGTTGAGGAACCGGTGTTGTCGCGCGCCTTTGAATACTGGCGCAATATCGACCAGACCATCGGCGACCGCATTGCCCAGCAGGTCACTGACGAACGGGCGAAACGCAGCTAATCGTCTTAAATAACAAAATGGCCTTCGCAATGAAGGCCATTTTTTTTGTCTTAACGCACGCGAAACGGCGTTATTTGGCAGCAGCAGCAGCCTGTTTCACCCAGCCATCGAATGTCGCCTGATGGGAGGCAATCCAGCCATCCACATGACGGTCGATATCGTCGGAACTGCCCTGTCCTTCATGCATCCGCAGGTTTTGCGCATTCACGTCCGCCAGCGGCAGCTTCATCACCGCAAACAGCTTCGCTGCGGCCGGATTCGCCTGGGCCCAGGCCTTGTTGGCGACGATATGTTCGTTATTCACCGGGAAGCCGTAATTCTTGCCGTTCGGTAAAGTGGTATCCAGATCTTTCTGGCTACCCGGATTGGCAGAATGCGGCACCGTTAACCACACCACATCTTTCCCAGGCTTAAGTTCATCGCTGACCCAGTATGGCGTCCAGGTGTAATAAAGGACCGGCTTGCCTGCCTTAAATCGGGTGAGCGTATCGGCGATAATAGCGGAATAATTTCCCTGGTTCTGCACCACCGTATTACTCAAGCCATACGCTTCAATCTGGGTGCTGATTACCGAGCCACATACCCAGCCTGGATTACAGCCGGCAAGGTCAGCTTTGCCATCGCCATCGGCATCAAATAATTTGGCGATGTTGGGATCTTTTAGCTGCGAAATATCGTGAAGGTGATATTTATCTGCGGTCTTTTTATCGATCAGATAGCCCTGCGCTGCACCGGAAATATAGGTGCCCTGACGATAGAATTTATTGTCGCCACCTGCTGAGGCGTACATGTCCTTTTGCAGCGGATCCCAGTTGACCGCCATATAGGTGGCGTCACCGCTGGCAATCGCCGTGTAGGCTACGTTGTAATCCACTTCTTTGATCGGTTGAACGTCGTAACCTAACGCCTGTAAGGCCCGGTTAACCAGCTCGGTCTGGAAGGTTTCTTCCGGCAAGCTACTCTGTACGGCGTTAACCACTACACCTTTGCCTGGTAACGTTGCCGAGAACGCTGGGGATGCACTGGCAAGGGTTGTAATGGCTAACGTCAAAATTCCGCTGGTTCGCATGATGAGTCCTTTTTATTTTTTTAGGTGTTAACACTAAAAATAGAAGAAAAAATCACGCCACTCTCTTACAAATAACAACAGCCACTCTGGCAGTTTTTGGGTAAATATTTGCTGCGCTGAGTGAGGGTTATTTCATGAATAACGTATCAGGGAGTGCCGCAATATATTTAACGGGGTATACCCTACCACAGTGAAATTCTGAGGCAACCGGAAATGTCCGGCTCTCGGACCCCGGTCTTTAGCCCGATCCACGTCATAAGAATTTCCTATGAATGCCACCTCTGCCGGAAAAAACCGATCAGCGTTACGATAGTCAGCAGACCAGCCAACCGACGAGAAACTCATGGAAATTGTTACGGCGCAAGCCGCTCATGTTGCAGGAATACAGCAGATTTATGCGTGGCACGTCCTTAATGGACTGGCCACTTTTGAGACCGAACCGCCTACTGCTGAAGAGATGCTGGCAAGGCTTGCGAAAGTACAGGAAAGCGGAGGATTCTGGCTGGTGGCATTAGAAGAGCACCGGGTTGTCGGCTACTGCTACCTGGCGCCCTATCGCCCGCGTTATGCTTATCGCTTTACGCTGGAGGATTCGATCTATCTCGATCCTGACTGCGCCGGACGCGGTATTGGCCGCGCGTTGCTCGGTGAAGGCCTGCGCCAGGCGCAGGAAGCCGGATTCCGGCAGGTGATGACCGTCGTCGGCAACAGTGAAAATGTGGCTTCACTGGCCCTGCACCGCTCGCTGGGTTTTGAGCTGACCGGCGTACTGAAATCCGTGGGCTTTAAGCATGGCCGCTGGGTAGATACCGTGATGATGCAATGCACGCTGGGTGAAGGCGACACCACGATACCTCAGGATCGCTAAGCGTTATGGTCGGGCGGCGGTGCCGTCCGGCAAACGTGCGTTAGTCCAGTCCGGCAAGCCACCGGTCACCGGGAAGCGTTTCGCCTTCTCTTCATCAATATCAACGCCCAGTCCCGGACGATCGCTCAGGTAGGCATAGCCGCGATCGATTTCAGGACAACCCGGGAACACCTCCATCAGCGCATCATTCACCGGCGTATATTCCTGAATACCGAAGTTGGTGACGCTCATATCCAGATGCAAATTGGCTGCCACGCCCACCGGCGAGATATCGCCCGGTCCGTGCCAGGCCGTGCGCACGCCGTGGATCTCGGCATAGGTGGCCAGTTTTTTCGCCGGGGTAATGCCGCCAATGGTGCTGACGTGGCAACGGATATAATCAATCAGCTGTTGCTGAATCAACGGTTTCCACTCGTTGACGTGGGTAAACAGCTCACCCATCGAGATCGGCGTGCTGCTCTGTGCGCGGATCATTTTCAGCCAGTCGATATTTTCCGGCGCAACCGGATCTTCGAGGAAGAACAGCTGATAGGGCTCCAGGCTCTTGGCCAGCTGCACTGACGCGACCGGCGTGATGCGTTCATGCACATCGTGGATAAACTCGACGCCAAAGCCAAGCTTGTTGCGCAGATGGTCGAACAGACGCGGAACCGCGCGGGCGTAAGCATCCGGATCGAAATAAATGCCCGGCGTCTGCGAACGCGGTGAGACCTTCGGCTGAATATTGCGCGCCTTCGCCAGTTTGCCGGCGATAAGCTTGAGATCGTCTGTGCCGGCACCGCCGTACATGCCCATCTGGCAACGAACATACTGATAACCCTCTTCCATTCTGGCGCGAATGTTATCTTCCACTTCGACTTCATCGGCACCATCGCAGTGGCGGTAGAGCGGAATGCCGTCGCGGCAACGTCCGCCCAGCAACTGGTACACCGGCAGGCCTGCCACTTTCCCTTTGATATCCCACAGCGCCATATCCACGCCCGAAAGCGCATTGTTCATCACCGGGCCGCTGCGCCAGTAACCGCTGACCGCCGCCGACTGCCAGATATCTTCATTGCGCAGCGGATCCTTACCAATCAGGAACGGCTTCATATAGTTTTCAATTGCGGCTTCCACGGCAAAAATGCGCTGGGTAAAGGTGGCGCAGCCGAGGCCGTACAATCCCGGCTGATTGGTTTCCACTTTCACCACCACCAGGTCGATACCACCCGGGGCGGTCAGCAGCGTTTTAATGTTGGTAATTTTCAACGTTTCCATAAGTCTCTCCGGATCACCGCAATGATGTATGATGTCCTACATGTTAGAGGTAAATAAAAACCTCATGACGAGGTTTTCTTAAGGTTATTTCTCTGTCAGCTTCACTTCTGTAATCGCGTCCACGTTGTGGGCCATGGCATTGTTTAACGTCTCGCTGGCGGTGGTCGCGTCGCGATTCTTCAGTGCCATAAACACTTTGATATGTGCTTCAACACTTTCCAGCGTGATCCCCAGTACCCGGTTTAACTCTTCAAGGTAATGGATATAAATGTTCTTCAGCGACTCCATCACATGGATGAAGACCTTGTTATGCGACGCCTTAACGATTGCCAGGTGGAAATCATAGTCGGCCTGCGAATATTTCTTATAGTCGTCTTTGCTGACCAGCATGCGGTTTAAGGCCTGCTCCAGCTGGCGGATGTCCTCATCCGTCGCCTTCTCTACCGCCAGGTCCATACAGCGGAATTCCACGGTCTGACGAAACACCCGCATATCATCAAACTCTTCCTGCGACAGGTGCAGGATCGGCTGGTTGTCACTGAACGCGCCATAGCGGGCGATCTCACGGGTGACGTAGGTGCCCTTGCCCTGATGGGTGATCACCACGCCCAGATCGCGCAGCTTCTGCACGGCACTGCGAACGCTGACGCGGCTGACGTTAAAGGTCTGCGTCAGCTCTGACTCGGAAGGCAGCTTGCAGCCGGGCTCCCAGACGCCGTCCTGGATATTCTTTTTCATTTGCTCGTAGATAACGTTCACCACGTTATGCTTCTGCACGCTTTCCAGTGTCACGTCTTTCCCCTGTTGCTGGTTAATGTCGCCATTCTATTCTGCTGGCTTGCTGATACCAGCAAAACAGCATGATTGACGTCGACCATCAGCTTGTCCTACAAGTCCGAATCTCTTTTTAGCACTCCCAATATCTCTCTGGCAAGGAATAGTTTTTCACTGTGCCAGACTGTGAAGTGAATCACAAAACCGCCTCATCACCCTGTTTTTACAGGCTATATTCAAGGCATAAAGTGGCCACACCACAGATTATTGTGATCGGGGCTACAATTTCTTAACCTGTAGATTGCTCAACTACCTCGCCTCACGTAGATCTAAAAACACAACTTGTTAGTCATGTTACATGAAGTTTTTCAGGAGTGATTATGTCTTCACTGTTCTCTCTCAGCGGCAAAACCGCGCTGATTACCGGTTCAACTCGCGGTCTGGGACTGGCCTACGCACAGGGACTGGCCGCTGCCGGTGCAACGGTCATTCTGAACGGCACGCAGGAAAGCCATATGCAGACGGCGCTGGCCACGTTGAAGGAACAGGGCGCCAATGCGCATGGCTTCCTGTTCAACGTGGCGGATGAAGACGCGGTCGAAGCGGTGTTTAAGGAGCTCGACGATCGGGATATTCATGTCGATATCGTGATCAACAACGCCGGCATTCAGTTCCGTCAGCCGATGCTTGAGCTGGCGTTAAGTGACTGGCAGCGCGTGCTGGACGTAAACCTGACCAGCGCCTTTCTGATCGGCCGAACCGCCGCCCGACGTATGGTATCCCGCAAAACCGGCGGCAAAATTATCAATATCGGATCGCTGACCAGCGAGGCCGCCCGCGCCACGGTGGCGCCTTATACCGCGGCGAAAGGCGGCATCAAGCTGCTGACCAAATCAATGGCCGCTGAATGGGCACAGTACAACATCCAGAGTAATGCAATTGGTCCCGGCTACATCCTTACCGATATGAACCAGGCGCTGGTCGATAACGTTGAGTTCGATCAATGGGTGCGCAACAGCAACCCCTCCGGCCGCTGGGGAAAACCCGATGAACTGATTGGCACCGCCGTGTACCTGGCGTCTGACGCCTCTAATTACGTCAACGGCCAGATCATCTATGTCGATGGTGGCTGGCTGGCCACGCTGTAACCGTCTCACGAGCACAACATAATAATCCCGCCAGGCAATAAGACCTGGCCTCGTGCCCTACCGTTCGAAAACGCCGAGGTACTACCATGAACCAGACCCGTGCAGGGACATTGCCCGCCAGCCGCTGGGGGAAACTGATCCCCATCGCCTTTATCACTTACAGTCTTGCCTATCTGGACCGCGCCAATTATGGCTTTGGTGCGGCGGCCGGACTGGCAGAAGATTTGAATATCACCCCAGGCATTTCTTCCCTGCTGGGCGCCCTGTTCTTCCTCGGCTACTTCTTCTTTCAGGTGCCTGGCGGGATTTATGCGGAAAAGCATTCGGCAAAGCGTCTGATTTTCTGGAGCCTGATCCTCTGGGGGATACTGGCTGCGGCCACCGGCATGGTACACAACATCGCCCTGCTGGCGGCCATCCGCTTCCTGCTGGGTGTGGCGGAAAGCGTGGTGATGCCGGCGATGCTGATCTTCCTCAGCCACTGGTTTACCCGCGCGGAACGCTCCAAAGCCAACACCTTTTTGTTCCTCGGCAACCCGATTACCGTGTTGTGGATGTCGATCCTCTCCGGTTACCTGGTTAATGCCTTTGGCTGGCGCGGAATGTTTATTATCGAAGGGGTGCCCGCTATCCTCTGGGCCTTTATCTGGTGGGCGGTGTACGCCGACCGGCCGCGCGATGCTAAATGGCTGAACGACAGCGAAAAGCGATCCATTGAAGAAGCGCTGGCGGCTGAGCAGGAAAATATCAAACCGGTTAAAAACTACCGTGAAGCGTTTCGTTCACCGAAAGTGCTGGCGCTGGCCTTTATCCACTTTTTCTGGAATATCGGCATGTACGGTTTCATTATGTGGCTGCCGTCGATGCTCAAATCCGCGTCCGGCCTCGGCATCGTCGCTACCGGCTGGCTTTCTGCCGCCCCTTATGTGCTTGCCATTCCGCTGATGCTCGCCGCATCCTGGTTCTCCGATAAATTCCAGCAACGTAAATTGATCGTGGTGCTGTTCCTGGGGCTGGGCGCCGTCTGCTTTATCGCCTCGTTCAGCATTGGTGCGTCGCACTTCTGGCTCTCCTGGGCACTGCTGGTGATTGCCGGCGGCGCAATGTACACGCCGTACGGTCCGTTTTTTGCCGCCATCCCTGAAATGATCCCGCGCAACGTGGTCGCTGGCGCCATGTCCTTTGTGGTGTGCTTTGGTGCGCTGGGTTCCTTCGTCGGCGCGTGGATTGTCGGTTATCTGAATGGCGTCACCGGCAGCCCGGATGCGTCTTATGTCTTTATGGGCGGATCGCTGGTGTTTGCAGTGCTGCTGACCGCTCTGACCCGGTTCAGCAGTCAGACGCCGGTCGTGGCGAAAACCACGTCAGCTTACTGACCACAGGGAGGTAAAAATGATCATGAAACCGACCCGTTCACGCCTGAGCATTTTGATGATGCTGTTTGTGGTGACCGCGATAAATTATATGGACCGCGCCAATCTCTCGGTGGCCGGTTCCCATATTCAGGGACAATTTGAGCTGTCCCCGACGCAGCTCGGACTGCTGTTCTCGATGTTTACCTGGTTTTATGCCATGAGCCAGATCCCGGTGGGCTATATTCTCGACCGGGTAGGCTCCCGGATCCTGTATGGCAGCGCTATCGTGCTGTGGAGCGTCTTCACCTTTGTGATGGGCTTTGCGTCTCACCATATCTTCGCCACCGCGACCGCATCCTTTGCGATGCTGCTGGTCTGCAGGGCGTTAATTGGCGTGGCGGAAGCGCCCTCGTTCCCGTCCAATACTAAGATCATTGCCAGCTGGTTCCCGGACCATGAACGGGCGCGCGCCACGGCGTTTTACTCCAGCGCGCAGTACATTGGCCTGGCCTTATTGACGCCGTTACTGTCGTTTATCGTGGCCGAATACGGCTGGGAAGCCTCGTTCTATCTGTCGGGCGGCGTGGGAATTATTTTTGGCATCTACTGGCTGATTGCCTACCGCGATCCGCAGGACAGTAAAAAGGTTAACGACGCCGAGCTGGCCTACATACGTGACGGTGGCGGTTACGGCTCGGCCAATCAGCAAGGGGGGAATGGCAAAGTAAACTGGGCCAGCGTGAAGCACATTCTGCGTCAGCGCACCGTCTGGGGACTGTTTATTGCCCAGTTTGCGGCCTCCTCCACACTCTATTTCTTCCTGACGTGGTTTATTGTCTATCTGGAGAAAGGACTGGGCTTATCGATTGCCAAAGCCGGTATCGGCGCGATGTTTCCTTACCTGATGGCGATGGCTGGGGTGCTGTGCGGTGGAACCCTGAGCGATATGCTGCTGAAAAAAGGCCACAGCCGCACCTTTGCCCGCAAGCTGCCGGTGATGGCCGGTTTGCTGGTGACGACGTCGATCGCGCTGGTGAATTTCTTCCAGCACAGCCCGACCATCGCTATTGCCATCCTGTCGGTGGCCTTCTTTGCCAATGCGTTTTCCAATCTGGGTTGGGTGGTATGCAGTGATGTGATCCCCCGTCATTTGATTGGCACCATCGGTGGATTTCTCAACATTTTCGGTAACCTTTCCGGGATTATCAGCCCGATCGTGATTGGCGTGATCCTGCAACGCACGCAAAACTTCCAGTACGCCATGTGGTATATCGCCGCCGTGGCGCTGATCGGTTTTCTCGCCTACTTATTACTGGTGGGTAAAATTGAGGTGATTTCGCTACCGGACGATCGGGGGCAAGAAAAAGAGCCGCAGAAACCGTTCAAAAACCCGTCCAAAGCCTGAGGATTTGTTATGAAGCAGAAAGAGATAGTTGCCAGCGTGGTCAGTGCCGCGCATGACGTCAGCAACCAGTCGCGCACCATTGAATGCGCGGATGACCAGGTGCTGGTACAGGTTGAACGCGGCGGGATTTGTGGCTCGGATATTCACTATTTCCAGCATGGCCGTGCGGGGATGTCAGTGCTGAAAGAGCCAATGACGCTGGGCCACGAATTTGTTGGTCGCATTGCGGAAGCCCCGGCAGACAGCGGGCTGAAGGTCGGTCAGCGCGTGGCGGTGAATCCATCCCAACCCTGTAACGCCTGTGAATTTTGCCTGTCGGGTAAGCAGAACCTGTGTCGCACCATGAAATTTATGGGCAGCGCGCAGTTCTTCCCGCACGTTCAGGGCGGCTTTGCCAGCTTTGTCGCGGTCAGCCCGGCGCAATGTGTGCCCTATTCCGATAAGGCCGATGCAAAGGTGATCGCCTTTGCCGAACCGTTGGCCGTGGCAATTCATGCGGTACATCAGGCGGGTGACCTGGTCGGCAAAAAAGTGCTGGTGACCGGTTCCGGGCCGATTGGCTGTCTGGTGATTGCGGCAGCCTTTGCGGCAGGCGCTTCAGAGATTATCGCCACCGATATGAGCGATCGTTGCCGTGCGCTGGCGTTAGAAATGGGCGCCTCGAAAGCGGCCGATCCCACCGATGGCGAGGTCACCGGTAAATGGCAGGAAAACAGCGGCTATTTTGACGTCTGCTTTGAGGCATCTGGCGCGCCGGCGGCCATTGCTTCCACCGTGGGCTTTACCCGTCCGAAAGGTCGGATTGTTCAGCTCGGCATGGGTGCCGCGACGGTTGACTTCCCGCTGGGGTTGATGCTGGTGAAAGAGATTGAGCTGGTCGGTTCATTCCGCTTTATCAATGAGTTCGACATTGCCGTGCGCTGGCTGGAGAGTGGTCGCATTAATCCTCTGCCACTGCTTTCTGCGGTGTTCCCGCAGCAGGACGTGGTGAAAGCGCTGGAGATGGCCAGCGATAAAAGCCAGGCCGCCAAAGTCCAGCTGACCTTTAGTTAATGCTGACTGCCCGGGATCGCCATCCCGGGCACTCTCTGCAGGCATGAAATACGCGTTCTCACAGAATTCTAACTATGTTTGAAATTCTCGATATATCATTTTATTTTAAAAGTAAAATATTTGGCATGTCGCAGTGATTATTTTTAAGCATGAAATTAGCATAAACTGCACCAATAGCACCGGTCATTAAGGACTTCTCTTCGCTAAGGTTATTCAAGTCCAGGTCAACAGGGAACCGAGACGAGAAATCTTCTCGTTGTATTATAGTATTTCCATAAATCCCATGACATAAGGATTTAGCACTATTAACACCTCGGGCGTCGGCAGTTTTAAAATAATGACTAATATCAGATTCTAAAATATCCATAATTTCACCTGAAATATTCAGGCCTTCTGCTCTTATTGCCTGGCGGGACATGTATATTCCTGGGGCCCCATTACACCAAGCATTGAAGTCAGTATCATTATCATGAAACTCAACCCCTTTCCAACCCGATTTTATTTTGAAGCATTTTTCATAATTAAGAGACTTAAGAATTAACGTGTTTATGTCCTTGCGATTCAACATGTTATTTGCAAGTACAAGCGAATAAGCAATGCCTGAATTACCATGCGAGAAACCCGTCCATTTCTTCCCCCATGTAATGCATTCATCATCAATTTTTTTTGAACTACTTAATATTTGCCCTGCTAAATATGATATAATGGAAAGCAATTTGTTATTAGGGAATTTAGAATATACTCTACAACATAATATTAGGATCCCAGAAGCACCACTAATAACATCAAACTTTTTATTCCTATTAAACAATGAAATGACATTTTCTAATCTTTTCATAAAGCGTTCAACGTGTTCCGTGCCAAAGTTTTTTACAAACAGATAGTCAATGTATAAAAGCCCTCCATTGGACTCGAAGATACCATAAGTATCGCCTTCCCTTTGCGCATCCACTTTCTCATAAAGATTGAATAAAGCATTTTCTTTCAAAAGCGTTGGGGATTCTATAAAATCACACAACTGAATTATCATTGGGCCAGCAAGGCCGTCATAAAGATCATCATTCCTTTTAAGGATCGTTGTTGCGCCAAAGTAGTCTTTTTTAACACCCAGCCATACATCATTGCCGTTATGTTTGACTGCACTCCCCTTAAGGAAGTTGATATATTCCTGATTATCGTTACTATTTGTATTCAGAGGCTTTACTGATGGTAGCAGTGACCATAAGGACATATTCAAAAGATGCCGCTGATACAACATTGCATGAGTGGAGGCTTCATTATTAAGATGTTTTTCATTAAGTTCTTTGAAGGTATATAGTTTTTTGAAAAATTCCGAATTTTCATCAAGTTCAATTTTCGTTTTGTCCCCAAGGAAAAACTCGCCATTAAGTATGTCATAATAGAAAATTGGAATTATATTTTGATAAATAGACTGAAACTCATATTTAATAATCTCTATGGGCTTTGTTTTATCATACACTGCACATGCTATAAAGAGCGATCTAAGTTTAGGGAAAAGCGTGTATCTGGGATGACTTGAAAAATTAATCACATCACCGTAGTATTTGCTCGATCTCAAAAGGAGACGTCCAGGTAACTCTTTTTTATTGATTAGAATGCTTATAATTTTTATGTTTTTACTAAAAGCATTCATCATGCACTCAAATCCTTTGGCAACGGATTTTCTTAACTCACAATTTGATATGTCAGACCGATATCTTACAGGCCTGTTATGGAAGTTGGGGATCTTAACAGTTTGCTTGCCCTTGATGATTTCATTATCTTCATCAATGTACAAAACCTGTTTTTCAACCTCACCATTGAGATCTCTTTCACCGATACCGCAAGTGAAGCGATCAACTGTACTTCCAGAAAGGCCTGGAAGAATGCAGGTAGTAAGGACTGAATTTGAGAAATCACTGGTCTTTATTACGCCAGAAAAAATACACTCTAAATCTACAAAGAAGGGAATATCATTTGAACATATAATGTTTTCGAAATGAAAGTCACCTGCATTAAGCATATGGAATAGCCCTACGGCTGCACCAATGTTTTCATAAAAACGTGAAATTTCTTCAGATGACAAACTGTCTTTAAAGGTTATCTTTTCATGCCAACTATGTGTAACACTATCAATGCATTTAGGAATGCCAATTTTCAAATATCCTAAATCATGCTTTAATAAATCCAAAAGCTCACAAACAATGAGTTCATTTTTTGCAGTCCGTGGTTTATAAATAATCTCAAGTGAGTTAGTAAACACTATCTTTGAGACGCATTGGCCAAAAGAATGGTAATCACCCATTGAAATGTCGATTTTTGATACTCTGTAATCTGCCATATCAAAATTTCTGGCAACGATTTCTTTATCAGAAGCAAGGTTATGCAAAACATCGGTAAAAGAATACATCATATGCCCAGCATAAGATGTGACTTTATCAAGCAGTGAAGGATAGGTAGTAAATAACTTATCCCAGCTATCCATCTTATTTTTAGTTGATGCATTCATTTTAGAGATGAAAAGGCACAACTGCCGAATATCCTCAGGCAATTTAATTTTAATCTGATTATAAAAATCATTTTCTAACGCATCTAAATTATGGCAAACATCCCTAAATTGATAAAGAAAAGATTTTACCTCATCGGCTATTGCGTTTGTTAAAGTATCTTTAAAAACACATAAGAAATCATTAGCATTATTTAGAGAAAGATCATAATGATAAAATCGATCGCGAATTCTTTCTCTATTGGCTTTAACAAATGAAGTCTCAGGGTGAATAGTCTCTTCGCATTCAAATACCCCCCCTACTACCTCACTATAAATATCTTTGGCTTCAGGATATTTTTTGAGGATGGCTTCTAATGTTTTCGTATATGCATTCATATTTTCAGGCGCCATTTTATAAAAATGGGGTTGGATTAATCAACCCCATTTAATTTCAACAATTAATAAAGCGTTGAAGTAATGATGCTACAACAACCCAGTTCGGTACACATGAAGTTTTCCTGATGATGCTTGACTGACTCTAATGAGTCTTCTACATTACCGAATTCTTCAAGATTGCACTCTAAAATCTCATTGGTCTCTGCGTTAATTTGTTCCATAATAATCTCCAGTAGTGGTTGGTTTTTAAAAAACGTGGTTATTTAAAGGCTTCTATTAACCTCATCATGTAAAAAATGAAAGTAATACCTCCTTTATTTTGCATTCAGCTTTTCAGTAAGTTTTTTCTCGATAACCGCATATACATCATCGAAGTTTTTTTCTAAAAGTTCAGACAACCGTTGATCATTCTCATTAACCTTCGGCGCTAACCGGCTGATGATGGTGCACGTTTGAGCCGTTATGAAATAGATAGGGTTCATATTGCTATCCTCTAATTTTATCAATTTGGACTGATGATTAATCAGTAGCGAACTCATTTCTTGTAGAGAATTTAATGTACTCAAATGAAAAAATCCATGGCAAAATCCATTAATGAGAAATTTATGATATTTAAAATCCGAATGATTTTTTTATGAGAGTTTCATGAAAATTTCATGAGAACAATGCACCTAAAATCAATAAGTTATCTTCTCCCGCCCTAACCACATCCCTGAGGTGTTTCTTTCGGTCGCCGACTTGGAGATAACTCATTTTGATTTAACGGGTGATGATCTGGCTTATTTCATCCATTATTTTGGTAAAAGATAATTACTCAGATTACGATCGGGCAGGATAAAGGGGGGAGATTAGCCAGTCAGCTATATACGGCGATTCACTCGGAGGATTTGGATGTCGAGAAAAATGGAAGTTAAAGGCTAATTGCCCATAGATTATTGATATCTGCCCGGGATCGCCATCCAGGGCATTTTTATATATGTTGCCTTATTTTTTTAGCGGCAATCCACCACCAGTCTGCCGCGCACCTTTCCGTCCAGCAGCTCAACGGCTCTCTCCGCCACCTCGTCCAGCCTACAAACACCGGCAAGACCGGCCAGCTGTTGTGGTGACAGTAAAGACGCCAGCCTTTGCCAGACGGCTGCGCGACGCTCAGCCGGATAACGCACGCTGTCGACGCCTTTCAACGTCACGGCACGCAGAATAAAGGGCGCAACGCTGGCAGGCAGATCCATCCCCTGAGCCATGCCGCAGGCGGCAACCGCGCCGCCGTAATTCAGGCTGGCACAAACGTTACTCAGCGTATGGCTGCCAACGGTGTCCACCGCCGCGTTCCAGCGGGATTTTTGCAGCGGCTTGCCGGGCGCGTTCAGCTCATCGCGGTTGATGACCGCAGAGGCCCCCAGCGATTTCAGCAGCCAGTCATTTTCCTCAACACGCCCGGTCGAGGCTTCAACGGTGTAGCCCAGCGCCGCAAGCAGGCTGATGGCAAAACTGCCCACGCCACCCAACGCGCCGGTTACCAGCACCGGACCTTGCTCGGGAGTGATGCCACAGGCTTCCAGCGCCTCCACACACAGCATGGCAGTGAAACCTGCGGTGCCAATCGACATCGCCTGTTGCGTCGATAAAGAAGATGGCAGCAGCACCAGATGCTGGCTGGCGACTTTTGCTTTCTGCGCCAGGCCACCCCAGCTGCTTTCGCCGACGCCCCAGCCGGTCAGCAGCACCTTATCGCCCGGTTTGAAATCCGCGCTGTCGCTTTCACTAACCGTGCCGGCAAGATCAATACCCGGCACCATCGGGAAGGATTTAAGGATTGGGCCGCGCCCGGTGATGGCTAACGCGTCTTTGTAATTCAGCGAGGAGTATTCAACGTCAACCACCACGTCACCCGCCGGAAAGGCCGACAGCTCAAGGTTTTCGATGCGCGCCCGATAGCCTTTGTCATCTTTACGGACCATAAGTGCTTTAAACATACTGACTCCTTTCAGACCGTGGGTCTGTTTTAATCAGAAAACTCAGCAGGCCAGGCCTGCCAGAAAGTGATGAATAAACAAGACAGTTCTGCATTATCTGCTGCCAGTCACTGAATGCTACCCCGATCTGCTACAGTTGGGGCACCGGTTTTTTTCTTCACTAAAGGGAAAGCATATGGAAACCTCAAAACAGGCGCTGATTATCGGTGCTTCACGCGGCATTGGGCTGGGTCTGGCCAACACCCTGGCGCAGCGCGGCTGGAGAGTGACGGCCACCACCCGAAATAACGCACCCCTTTCCGATTCAGGCATCTACTGGCTGACCGCTGATATCAACGAGCCCACCCAACGGCAGACGCTGAAGAATGCCATTGAAGAGCAAAGCTTTGACCTGATCTTCGTCAACGCCGGTGTATTTGGGCCGGATCATCAGGATATCGAACAGGCCAAAGATGATGAGCTGGCCGCACTGTTCCTGACTAACGCCATCTCCCCGGTGCGCTGCGGTATGGAATTACAGCCGCTGCTCTCTTCAACCGGCGTACTGGCGTTGATGACCTCTCAGCTAGCCAGCCTGAACGAAAATACCAGCGCGACCTACCCGCTCTATTCCGCCAGCAAGATGGCGCTGAATATGCTGTCCCGCACGTTAGCGGCCAAACTGAGTACCGGTCAGACGCTGTTAAATGTTCATCCGGGCTGGGTGCAAACGGATATGGGCGGTGAAAACGCTACCCTGACCGTTAACGAGAGCACCAGCGGTATCGTCGATCAGCTGCAACTCTGGTCAGGAAAAGGCGGCCATCATTATATTGATTACGCCGGCAAACAGCTTAGCTGGTAGCCAATGACGTTTTCTGAATAATCGTCTTTCTTTCTATTCGTAATGTTATTAGTTTGTAATGCCGAAGTTTAATAACTTCGGCATTACAAACCATCACGTTTAATTTGAACTCCTGGATTTTTCCTGGGTCTTAAGCTGGGATGTGCACAGTTATTTAAGTTTGATGTGATTAATGACTGGAAACGGTCAGGTCAGCGGAGCTGACTGCCGGTAGAAAAGGAGTGTATTCTACCGAGTGATGGAGTCATTAACTGAGGGATTTAGTGATGTACTACAGAGATGAAGTTATACGTTATTTGCAGTCTAATAATATTCTCGCATTAAAGCTGGACCACGCAATGTCAGGTGTTGGTAGTGCCGTATCAAATAAGATTCATTTGATAGGGGCAGGTGCGAAACGTGCCTTGTTCTATACATCTTGTTTTACTGAGGAGTATCAAGATGTTTGTCAGCGTCAGATGACCGAAGATATCCGATTTAATAAAGCTGTTTTTTACCTTATACTGCATGGTGATGTGATCTATGCAATGCTGGAAATATATTTTGAAATAATATTTAGAGATAAAACATCTGATCAATTAGAACGTATAAAAAAAAGGTTAATGGCAGTAAATGTGCACATAGCTGCAAACTCACTTACAAAGGCAGGATTCGCATTTGCGGTTGCCTCAATTGTCGCCGTCGGTACAAAATTAAGTTTCAATGTCAGCGCCTTAACCGGTTACAGGATGGCGGGTTTACTGGAAGGCGTTGGGATGTATGGCGTCGTTCAGAAAGCGGCGGAGAGTGCCAATAAACTTCATTATACCCACCCTGCTTATTACGCATCACTTTACTCTCAAAATTTGGAAATGATGTACTTCCTGATCGAACCCTTGTTCGAACGGGCAAATGCTTACTGGCAATCAGCGTCAGATGAAGAGATTGCAAACCTCATCATCAGGATGATTCGATAACCATGAATAATCTAATCAAAAGACTATTTTTTCGGATATCAAGGTCACTACTTACTGATTATGGCCCCTCCGTGCTGACAATCATATTTGCACTAGTTAAGGAGTTTTTATTTCCTAATAGCCCACTCTGGCTGATACCCATTTTCTTCCTGGTGATGGTATATGTTTTCACCCGAAACGTGAAAGGGTAAGGTTCTAACGTTCAGCATAACATTAAATTAACTTTATAAGGATATAACATGTCTACTCCTGCGCATTTATGGCTTGAAGATGAAAATGGTTCGCCAATCATTGGCGGTTGTTTAATGCCGTTGCGTTCAGGCTCTATTGAGCTAAAGTCTTTCTCTCACGGCGTCACCATTCCTGTCGATCCAAACTGGGGAAAACTCACCGGCACACGCGTCCATCGGGCTATTGAAATTGTGAAAGAATTTGACCAGGCAACGCCAATTCTATATCGCGCAGTATGTGAGGGACGCACGCTGAAAAAGGCCACGATCAGGATGTATCGAATCCTTGAGTCGGGTATTGAGGCTGAATATTTCAATATCATTCTGGAAAATGTCAAAATCACCACGGTTTCACCTTACCTGGCTCCCGGCGGCATGAGCAGCACTCATCAGGAAACGCTCGAACTTCGTTATGAAGCGATTACCTGGAAGTACACGGACTCCAATATCATCTATCGTGACACCTGGAACCAGCGTGTCTGTGCATGAGAACACCTCAGGCTGTTCGGTATAATTAAAATTACAGTCGAATTAAATAAATATGACTAAAATCGACTTAAAGTGGTTTTTAGAAAAAATGGTATTTTTAAGTTGTATTCTTGCACCAATATTGTTAATAGTTTTCATAGCGCTATTTATTGGATACTACTTTTATACACTGACTATTGCCATTGTCGGTGTATTAATTATATTGGTAATCATTATGGCAGATTTTATTATCCAATAAATAAATTCGCTCTGGCAGGACGGCTAATTTCTTCCTGGCGCTTCGCTCACGTTAATTCTATAAGGATAGTTTGTAATGGAAACTTCTACACACACGCTTTCTGACGGCATTGTCCTGACGCTTCGCTCTCCTGCGAACAGCCACAACACTCCGGTGATTATTCTGTGCCATGGCTTCTGCGGTATCAGGGATATTTTACTGCCTGATTTTGCAGAAGCATTTACCCGCGCCGGATTCGCGACCATTACCTTCGACTATCGCGGTTTCGGCGATAGCGATGGTGAACGCGGACGTCTGGTACCCGCCATGCAGATTGACGATATTATTGCTGTTGTGAATTGGGCCAAAGCGCAGCCCTCGCTGGACGCACAGCGTATTGGCCTGTGGGGAACATCATTTGGTGGCTGTCATGTATTTGGCGCCGCAGCCAGAGAACCGGCCATAAAATGCATTGTCAGCCAGATGGCCTTTGCGGATGGAGAAGAGATCGTTACAGGAAAAATGAATGACTCAGATAAAGAGGCGTTTCTGTTAACCCTGAATAAGATGGCTGAAAAGCAGAAGATTACCGGAAAAGAGATGTTTGTTAGCGTTAACCGCGTTTTGAGTGATGATGAGTCAAAAGCTTTCTTTGAAGAAAACAGGTCGCAGTATCCCAGGATGGATATCAAAATACCCTTTCTTACCGTACGAGAAACCCTGCTGTATAAACCTGCCCTGAATGCGGCACAGGTCACCTGCCCGACGCTGGTAGTTATCGCCGGCGAGGACCGGGTTAATCCACCTGAGCAGGGGCGCGCGTTGTTTGAAGCGGTCGGTGCTAAAGAAAAAAGGTTATATGAGCAAGCCGATGCCCGTCATTACGACATCTATACCGGCGAGCACTTTAAGCAGGTAATCGACGTTCAAACCTCATGGTTTAAAACCCACCTGTAATACCGCTGAAATCGCACGGCGGGATGAACATCACCCGCCGCGTTGAAAACGTATCGCAATTTGAAGCCCAACGTTAAACCGTAAACACCGTGCGTGCAGCGCTGTCATCCGCTTCCCAGACCTCCGCTACGCGTGACAACGTCACTGGGTTGGTGGCGAGCTGGAATCCAGCCGGTACGGCGGCTTTCAGCAATCCTTTCAGCGTACGCAGTAATCCCCGATCGGACACGCTGCCCAATCCGCTGCCCATCAGGGCGATTGCCTTTGAGCGCAGAATTGCGCTGGATAAGGTGATCTCATTGCCGCTCATTGACCCGACCTGCACAAAGCGCACTGGCTTGCCGTCTTCCGCCATTTTTGCGGCGGATGTCAGCAACTGCCCGGCGGACTTGCCCCACAGATAATCGATCACCACATCGACACCCTGCGCAAACTGTTCGCCGAACTGTGCGTTTAACGCTTCCTCTTCCTGCGTCAGCGGGATCACCACATCTGCCCCTAACAGCATCAGTTGCTCCAACACGGCGGGATTGCGTCCGGTAGCGATAATCTTTTTGGCCCCGAGATAGCGGGCAATCTGCACCGCCAGCTTGCCCGATATGCCGGTTGCGCCATTGATCAGCACCGTTTCGCCGATCTGCAGCTGCGCCCGTTCCGTTAATGCCGCCCAGGAAGACATTCCGGGATCGGCAATCGCGGCCGCAGTTATGTCGTCCAGATCATCCGCCAGCGCGATGCACTGAGCGGCCGGCACTAAGGTCTGCTCTGCCATGCTGCCGTAAGGCGCTACCGGCTTGATAAAATAGACCCGCTGCCCATCGTCCTGAATACCCACGCCATCAATACCGGCGATAAACGGGTATTGCCCGCTGGCGCTGTAATGGTTGCCTGACGCGCGATTTTTTACCAGATGACTCAACGCCGCGGCTTTCACCACGATCCTTTGAGCATTGTCCGTGGCGACCGGTTCTGCAAAGTCCCCGTAAACCGGTAACTGCCCTGCTTTTGTTACTATGGCTGCTTTCATGAATTTCCCTCTGTCGGTGCATGAATAATTAGGTGTATAATGCACACATTAAATTGGAGGTCGTATGTCGTCAAGCAATAATGTGCAAAATACACATATCAGCCAGCAGTTGCATAAGCTGCATCGGGCGATACTGGAAATTGTCGCGGTGATCAACCGCCCACAGGGCGATGAGGTGCTGATTAAAGAAGCCGGGATCAATCTGGAACGCGCCCTGTTCCCGTTACTGGTGGGAATTGAACGCTTTGGGCCAATTGGCGTGGTGGAACTGGCGGAACGGGTTGGGCGCGATTACACCACCGTCAGTCGCCAGGTGGCCAAGTTAGAGAACAGTGAACTGGTAGAGCGTCGCCCCAGCGAAGCCGATCGTCGGGTCCGAGAAGCGGTTATCACGCCTAAAGGCAAAACCATGACCGATCATGTTGATGCGGCGAGGGAAAGAATGGCGAAGGAGATCTTCGCCAGCTGGCAGGAAGAAGATGTTGAACAGCTGGTCAGGCTGATGAGCAAGTACGCCACGGCGTTGAAGAGCAAGATTGCCTGACCGGCCCCCCTTTACCGGTTGTGTTGCGCCAGCACGCTGGCCTTCATTCTTTTCACCGCCGCATGCGGCGCGGTCAGTACCGGCACCGTCACCTGTGCACGGACGTCCGCCGCGGCGCGTGATGTGGAGAAGTGCGCCAGCATAATCACATCACAGTGAGCCAGCTCGTTGGCTCGGGCCGCCACCAGCCGGTTATGCCCTTCCGCATCCCCTTTTTTCATCAGATCGATGGCATCCGCCACCAGCAGCGTGGTCAGCGTCGCTGATGAACCATGTTCAGCGACATAGTCATTAAACTCTTCGGTCATGGTCTCAACTGACGGGCCGAAGGTGGCCAGCATGCCAATATTTTTCCCCTGCGCCACCGCTTCATGAAACATCGCTTCATTGGGCTTCAGCACCGGGATCGGCACGCTGTCTGCCAGCCTGTCGATAGCCGGACCAAATGCCGAACAGGTAATCAAAATTCCGTCGGCCTGCATGTCATAGCCGTACTGGCCCAGGCGGACAAAGCGTTCAATCATGGATTCACTCAGATCCGACGCTCTGGAACGATCCAAAGACAGGCCGTCGTCGAGCAGGTTTACCAGCTCGGCTTCTGGCCACTCTTCACCGAAAGCCGTATGGATGGGCTCCATGGCGACGGGGGTGGCATGCAGTAATACAATTCGTGTGGTCATGACTGACTCCGGGTTGGCATCTGTAAGCGTGATACTAATGTAAGGGCTTACAAATGTTTCTGTAAAGTGAAGTGGATCACATAAAAGCACGCGGTTAGCGATAAGGCGTTATTGAAATGTTAGTTAGTATTGACCAGAATTGATAGCGCTTACAAAATAAATTCCACTCCGGCAAGGCAGGCTCCTCCTGTCTGCCGGGACGCTACTGACGGAGTGTGAGAACGCCTTATGACATCACCTGCCAACTCTTCATCTTTACCCAATGTCGCTGCCGCCAGTCCGGCAAAGGCTGACAGCAACCCGGCGGTAAAAAAACTGCCGCGCCACTTCCGCGATCTGCTGGCGCTGGATGACTTTGAGCGCCACGCCCGCCGCCGTTTACCGAATATGATCTACCAGTATGTCGCCGGTGGCGTGGAAACTGGCCGGGGCATCGCCGGCAACTTTGAGGCGTATCAGCGTTATGCCTTCCTGCCCCGCATGTTCCGCGACGTCTCCGGACGCGACCAGCGCACCACCCTGTTCGGCCATACGTATCAGCACCCTTTTGGCGTGGCGCCGTTGGGCGGCGCGTCGTTTGTCGCCTATCAGGCGGATGTGGCGTTAGCGAAAGCCGCCCGCGAGATGAATGTGCCGATGATCCTCAGCGCGTCTTCGCTGGTGAAGCTGGAAGATGTTCATGCGGCCAACCCCGATGCCTGGTTCCAGGCCTATCTGGCCGGCGATCAGCCGCGCATCGATCGTCTGGTCGATCGGGTTGCCGCTGCAGGCTATAAAACGCTGGTCGTCACCGGTGATACGCCGATGTTGGGCAACCGTGAACACAACACCCGCAGCGGCTTCAGCATGCCGATTAAAATCACGCCAAAAGTGGCGTTCGAAAGCGCCATGAACCCTCGCTGGCTGCTGGGAACCGTGGCGCAAACCTTTTTACGCCACGGCGCGCCGCACTTCGAAAATACCGATGCCGAACGCGGGCCACCGATGATGTCGAGTAAAGTGCGAAATACCCAGGCACGAGACAAGCTGAACTGGAAAAACGTCGAAGCAATCCGTAAAAAATGGCGCGGTAATCTGGTGGTTAAGGGCCTGATGTCGCCAGAAGATGCCTTTATCGCCCGTGACCTCGGCGCGGATGCGGTGATCCTGTCGAACCACGGCGGGCGTCAGCTGGATTACACCTTCCCACCGCTCTATTCGCTGGAAGAAATTGCCGCGAAAAAAGGCGCGATGAAGGTGATTATCGACAGCGGCATTCGTCGCGGTACCGACGTGATGAAAGCGATGGCGCTCGGTGCAGACTTTGTGTTTCTTGGCAGACCGTTCCTGTATGGCGCGGTGATTGGCGGCCAGGCGTGCGTCGAACATGCAATGCATATCCTGCGCGATGAAATTGACCGTGACCTGGCGCTCATCGGCGTGCGCACCCCTGGCGAGCTGGACAGCAGCTACCTCCGTCGTATGCCCTGACCTGTAAGGAAATTGACCATGACTTCTGCACTTCCGATCCGCCTGTTCAACGTGCTGGCGATCCGCGCCCCCTTTGTTGAACTGCAGGCTGAGTGGGAACGACAGCATCCTGATAAACCGCTGCTGATTGACTGGAACCCGACCACGGTGATTGAGGAGAAGGTGGCCCGCGGCGAACGGGCCGATGCCACCATTGTGACCGCACCGGCGATGGACAAGCTGATCGCCGACGGGCGGATTGTGCCCGCCAGCCGGGTAGAACTGGTGGATTCGCAGGTTGGGCTGGCGATGCTGCCCGAAGCCAGGGTGCCAGACATCAGCAGCGTTGCGGCGCTAAAAACGGCGCTGCTGAATGCACGCTCGGTGGGCTATTCGCTGGCCGGTGCCAGTGGGCTTTATTTCCAGACGCTGCTGAAAACCCTGGGAATAGAACAGCAGGTGAACGCGAAAGCGACCACCATACCGGAAGGCTTTACCGCCAGCCTGTTGCTGGAAGGCAAAGCGGATATCGCCGTGCAGCAAATCAGCGAGCTGTTGATGGTGAAAGGCATTAAGGTGATTGGACCGCTGCCGGCAGGCGCTGAAAAGGTGCTGTCGTTTTCCGGCGGCGTGTTTACTGATGCCGCCAATCCAGAGGGTGCTGCACTGTTGCTGAACAGCCTGCGGACCGGGGCGGCCCGCGAGGCGTTTGAAGGTTTTGGACTGCAGTGGCGTAACTAGCCGACCGTTACTTGCTTACCACGCGGGGCGCCGAGCCGGTGCTGCCGCGTACAATCAATTCCGGTTTCAATATCGTCTGGCGCACGCCGGTCTCGCCATTTAATTCCGCCAGCAAAAACTCAGCGGCGCGCACGCCAATCTCATCCAGCTCCACCCGCATGGTGGTCAGCGGATGCTCCAGATGCTCGGAGTATTCATAGTCATTAAAGCCGGTGATCGAAATATCGTTGGGGATACGCAAATAGCGCTCGCCCGCCGCTCGCATCGCGCCAAACGCCAGCAAATCGTTACCGCAAATCACCGCCGTTGGCGGATTGGGACCATCCAGCAACTGGAACATCGCCTGACGCGCATCGTTCATTGAAAACGCGCGGTTAAACAGATTGCGATCGTCCAGGCTCAGGCCCGCCGCCGCCAGCGCCTGACGCGTGCCGGTGATCCGGTCGGAAACGCGGTCGTTGGACGGCGGCGTACCGACAATCACGCCGAAATTTTTATGCCCCAGCGCCAGAAGATGGGCGGTCAGCTCGCCCGCCGCCAGCTCGTTATCATAGCCCACGCTCGGATAGCGCTGGTCGACCGAGAAAGTCTGAATACAGGGAATGTTCTGCTGGGTGATCCGATCCCACAACTTAGGATGGTGCGAATTCCCCACCAGCATCAGCGCATCAATGCCGTACTCCACCAGCTTGTTCACTTCCTTCAGTTCGGTGTCCGGATCGAAGTCAGAATTCGCCAGCAGCATCGTATAACCCGACTGGTGGATCTGCTGCTGAAAAGTCGCCAGCGGGCGGGAAAAGGTCTCTGTGGCCAGCGTCGGCACCACTGCGCCGATGGTCATACTGCGGCGCGAAGCCAGCGTTCGTGCGGCCCGGTTGATCACATAGCCCAGCTCTTCACATGCCTGCTCGACCGCCTCGCGGCGCGACTGCCTGACGGTGGTACTGCCGTTCAGCACCCTGGAAACGGTCGCCGTGGAAACCCCCGAACGCAGCGCAACATCTTCCAGTGAAACCCTCGACGGAGGTAAAGGCTTATCGGACATGATCGGACTCCAGGCTGAAATTAGTGACGTCGTCCACAAAGTTTGCAGACAGGCAAAGATTCATTTTGAAAGCGCTTACTTTTAGCTTGACTGATTTTTGTAATCGCTTACTTTTAACATCATATTATCAAATATAGCGTCTGGTTTCACCAAATGATAACAACGAGCCGTGCCGGAGCACCCTCCTCTGACACCGGCCTCGCCCTTAAAAGCACCGAGATAATAAAGGAATTCACCATGCGTAGATACCCACGGGTCCGCTGGCTGATGATCGCGTTTTGTTTCCTCGCCATCGCCATCAACTATATAGACCGCATTAACCTGGCCATCGCGGCACCTCACATTAAAGCGGATTTGGGGCTGGATGACACCAGTATGGGTCTGATCCTCGGGGCTTTTTTCTGGACCTATGCCCTGATGCAAATCCCGGCTGGTCGTCTGATTGACCGCGTGGGTGCCCGTACCGGCCTGGCGATTGCCGTGGGCTGGTGGTCACTGTTCACCGTGTTTACCGCCTTTGGTAAAGGCTTCACCTCAATTTTCGCCTCACGCCTGATGCTCGGCCTCGGTGAATCCGGTGGCTATCCGGGCTGCGCAAAAGTGGTCTACTCCTGGTTTGCTAAAAAGGAACGCGCCACCGCCAGCGGGATCTTCGATGCCGGTCCGCGTGCGGGCAGCGCCATCGCCCTGCCGCTGGTGGCCTGGCTGATCAGCACCTGGAACTGGGAAACCTCGTTTATCGTTACCGGTGCGCTGGGGCTGATTTGGGTCGGCGTCTGGCTGGCGTTCTACCGCGAACCGGAAGAGATGAAAGGTCTGGACGAGCAGGAGCGCCAGAATCTGCTGGAAGATCGCAGCGTGCATGTGGTCGACAAGAGCGAAAAAGTGCACATCGGCGCCCTGTTCCGTTACAGAACGGTGTGGGGAATGATGATCGGCTTCTTCTGCATGAACTTCGCCACCTACTTCTTCGTCACCTGGTTCCCGACCTATCTGACCATGGCGCACGGCTTCTCTCTGAAAGAGCTGGGTACGCTGGGCGCGATCCCGGCCCTGATGGGGATCCCCGGCAGCCTGCTGGGTGGGCTGGCCTCCGACTGGATGTACCGCAAAGGCTACTCGCTGACCACCGCGCGTAAAACCTGTCTGATTGCCGGCATGTTGCTGTCATCGGTGATCGCCTTTGCCGCCTTTACCGACAGCATTGCGGTGATCCTCACCTTGTTCTCGCTGACCTATGCCGGACTGGCCTTTACCGCCGCCAATATCTGGACCTTACCGGCCGATGTGGCGCCAAGCTCCGGTTACGTGGGCACCCTCGGCGGCATCCAGAACTTTGCCGGTAATCTGGCGGGCATCGTCACCGCGTCCTTCACCGGTTTGATGCTGACGCTGAGCCACGGCTCCTTTGTCATCCCGTTGCTGGTTGCCGGTGGGATTTGCCTGTTCGGCGCCTTTAACTTCCTGTTCATCATGGGCAAGGTTGAGCCGCTCGAGCTGAAAAAAAAGCCCGAGGTGACTAACGCTATCCCTGCCGACCGTCAGGCCTGATCCCATAACTCTAACGACGGCGGCTTCGCTCTCCCCTACAAAGGCAAGGATTGATCATGAAACGCACTATTTACGCAGGCGCACTGGTCTCAATGATGGCGGTCAGTTCAGGCGCTCAGGCGGAAAGCCTGCTGTATGTTTCCAATGCCGACAGCGGCACGGTAACCGGCTATCAGCTGGATAAACAGCAGATGAAACTGCTGCCGACCGGAACCTTCCCGGTGGGCAGTAAAGCGATGTCTTCCGTGGTTTCCCCGGATAAGAAAAAGCTCTATGTCTCGGTGCGCAGCAAACCTTACAGCGTGGTGGTGTTCGATATCCAGCCGGACGGCAAGCTGATCAAAGCGGGACAGTCGCCGCTGCCGGAAAGCATGGCCTATCTGTCGATGGATAAAACCGGGCACTATCTGCTGAGCGCCTCGTACGGTGGCGATCTGTTCAGCATCAACCGCATCCAAAGCAACGGCCAGGTCGAGGCTAAGCCGGTGCAGGTGGTGCATACCGGTAAACGCGCCCATGCCATTCAGGTCGACCCGACCAATCATTATCTGTACGTCACGCTGTTGGGCGCTGACCAACTGCTTCAGTACCATTTTGATGCGGCAACCGGCCACGTCACGCCAAACACGCCGCCGTTTATCAATATTCAGAGTGAAGCCGCCACCGGCCCGCGCCACTTTGTCCTCGCGCCGAAGCGGGACGGGCAAGGTAAGCAGAATATGTACATCCTGACCGAGATGGCGGGCAACATCACCCGCCTGACGCTGAATAAGGATGGCACCGCGACGCCGGTGGAAGACGTCAGCTCGGTGTCACCAAAAGAAGAGCTGCAGCGTGGCGAAGCGCGTCCGTTAACCGGTGATGACGACCTGCCGCCATCGCATAAACCGCGCATCTGGCAGGCCGACCTGCACCTGACGCCGGATGGCCGCTATCTCTACTCGACCGAGCGCACCAGCAGCACCCTGTCATCCTTCTCCGTCGATGCTGAAAACGGGCATTTGAGCTATCTCACCAGCATCAAGACCGAGCAGCAGCCTCGCGGGTTTGCCATCGATAAAACCGGGCGTTTCCTGATCGAGTCGGGTCAGAAATCCACCCAGCTTTCGCTGTACACCATCAATGGGACCACCGGTGAGCTGACGCTGGTCGGGCGCTATCCGACCGGGAAAGGCGCCAACTGGGTGACCATGGTCGAACAATAAACATTCATTGGGGCCCGGCGCGCTGTTTTTGGCCGGGCTGCGTCTGCACTAACTGGAGTCATTATGAAACGTTCATCCCTTTCCGCCCTGCTCGCTGCGGGCTCGCTGGCGCTTTGCGCTATCCCAACCAGCCAGGCCGCCGAACAGGTGATTGCCACCAATCTTGAGCCGCTCCATCACGTTATCCTTGAGAACCAATATGTCACCGTGATGCGGGTGATGCTGCGTCCGGGCGAGTCGACGATGTTTCATGAACAGCATCTCGATTATGTGAATACCCACGTTAACGGCAGCCTGGTGAATATCTCCTACCCGGACAAACCGGCCAAAGATACCGAGATGAAAAGCGGCAACGTCAAGTTTGGCGCGCATCAGGGTAAATCCGAGACCGATAAGGTCACCAATACCGGCACCACCCTGAATCATCAGGTTTCTTTTGAGATCAAACAGGCCGGTCCGCTGAATTTTGGCGGCGCGACCCGTCCCGCCTTGCCGTTATTCCAGCAGGTGCTGGATCAGAAAACGGTAAGAGGCTGGAAGGTCACGCTGCAACCCGGTGAAAGCACCACGTTGTATACCCAGCATGGCCCTGGCGTCAGGGTCTTCTTCACCGAAGGCCGCCTGCTAACCGCCGTGCCCGGCCAGCCCAATCGCAACAAAGAACAGTGGATCCATCGCGGTGATGCGATGTTGACCCAGCCTGGCAAAATCGAGTTAACCAACGGCGGCGAGACCCCGCTGATTTTTAACGATTACGAACTGCTTTAACCCAGAGGCGCACGCAGAGGCGCCCTTTGCACCCTGTATAAAAAAACCGTTTTCTTTTTTAAGGAGCATGTCAGGTGAGACGATTATGTCTGCCTTTCGCCATCAGTCTGAGCCTGCTGTCGGCCGCCAGCGTTGCTGCGCCGCCGTCGCCCGATCTGATAGCGAAAGGAAAAATTCTCGCGACCGCAGCCGACTGCGGGGCTTGCCACACGTCACCTCACCAGGGTGCACCGATGGCGGGCGGAGTCGCAATCTCCTCCCCAATGGGCAGTATTTATGCCAGCAACATCACCCCTTCACTGAGCGAGGGCATCGGCCAGTACAGCGAGGCGGATTTCGCCCGCGCCGTGCGGCAAGGGATCAACAAGCAAGGGCAACATCTCTACCCGGCGATGCCCTATCCCTCTTATGCAAAAATCAGCGATGACGATATCAACGCGCTGTACGCGTATTTTATGCATGGCGTGGCACCGGTTGATGTCGCCCCAACCCACACTGCGCTGCCTTTCCCGTTCAGCATCCGCAGTTCGATGGCGGTGTGGAACCTGATGTTTGCCGGAGACAAACCCTGGACGCCGACGCCTGGCGCCTCGGCTGAGGTCAATCGCGGTGACTATCTGGTCAACGCGCTGGCGCACTGCGATACCTGCCACACGCCGCGCAATGTGCTGATGGGTCAGCAAAACGATCGGGCCTTATCGGGTGGCAGCCTTGGCAGTTGGTACGCGCCCAATATCACCCCCGATCCGCAATCCGGGATCGGAAACTGGTCAGCTACCGAGCTGGCTCAGTACCTGAAAACCGGGCATGTTGCCGGCAAAGCGCAGGCCGCCGGTCCAATGGCGGAAGCGGTGGAACACAGCCTGCAATACCTCTCTGACAGCGATATCCAGGCAATGGTGGCGTATCTGCGCCAGATCCCCGCCGTCAGCAACGGCGCGGTGATGCCGAGGGACAGCTACGGCGCGCCGTCAGAAACTGAGCAACAGGTTCGTGGCCAGAGCGGCACGGCCGATGCGGGCTGGGCGGTGTTCAGCGGCAGCTGCGCCAACTGCCATCAGCCTGATGGTCAGGGCAACGCGCGTTACCCGTCGCTGTTCCACAACACCGCCACCGGTGCTGAAAATCCGGATAACCTGGTTTCCGCCATCCTGTATGGCGTGCACAGGACGGTGAACGGCGAAGGCATTTCCATGCCGGCCTTTGGACCGGATGCCGATTTCACTACCCGCCTGAGCGACAGGCAGATTGCCGATGTCAGCAATTATGTGCTGAAAAATTACGGCAATCCTCAGCTGACAGTGACCGAGGCGCGGGTGAAAACCCTGCGTGAAGGCGGTGACACGCCGCTGCTGGTCAGGCTGACGCGCCCTGCGGTATTGGGGAGCGCGGTGGGAGTTGTGCTGTTGCTCGGCGTGATGGGTGTTTGGATCAGAAACAGGAGGCAACATGCCCGCAAACCGTAATACACCTGCCGGGATTAGCCGTCGCCGCTTGCTGCAAGGAATGGCGGTGCTGTCTGCCAGCGCGGTTTGCGCCTCGCTGTTTCCGGCCCAAATGGCCGCAGCACAACAGGCCGTCGACAGCGGCTTTGCGGGCCTGTCGGCCTTTTTAGTCAGCCGCCCAACCAGCCCAATTCTCAGCCAACGCTATTATCAAGCGTTACAACGTCACTATCCTGACTTCCCGCCACGGCTGGCTACGCTTTCGGACGCCCTGAAAACGCATAATTTCGCCCATGTGGATGACTTTTTACAGGTGATTAAGCCGGAGGATGCCCTGTACCAAACGGCGGCATTGATTATCGGCAGTTGGTATACCGGCGTGGTCGGCGAAGGCGCGGACAGCGAGCTGATCGCCTATTCCGGGGCGATGATGTACCTGCCCACCCAGGGGATTCTGGTGGTCCCGACCTATGGCGGCGGCCCGGATTCCTGGGGTAGCAAGCCCGTTGACCCGCAGACAGAGAAAGGAGCAACAGCATGAATAAAGTCGATGCCGATGTGATCATTATTGGCTCCGGCGTGATGGGCGGTCTGGTGGCAACCCAACTGGCGAAGGCGGGAAAATCGGTGATCATCGTTGAGGCCGGTCCGCGCATTAAGCGCCAGGACATTGTCGAACGCTTCCGCAATTCGCCGTTCAAAATGTCGCTGACCAATATGAAGCTGCAAGGGGTCGGTTCGCCCTATCCCGATCTGCCGCATGTGCCGTCCACCTATGGCGAGTATCTGCAACAAACCGGTCCGGTGAAGTACCCGACCAAATACCTGCGGGTGGTCGGCGGCACTACCTGGCACTTCGGTTCCGCCCTGTGGCGGATGATCCCTAACGACTTCCGGCTGCAAAGTCTGTATGGCCGCGGTCGGGACTGGCCGTTTGGTTATGACGAGCTGGAAAGCTGGTACGGCAAAGCGGAAGCGGAACTCGGCGTGTCCGGCATGGATGGCCAGGATGAGAGTGGTCACGGTGGCCAGCCCTGGCCGCCGCGCTCCACGCCTTTTCCGATGGTCGGTCTGGAGCCGAGCTACCTGTTTAAGCGCCTGTCGGAACTGTTAAGCAACGGCGGCTACAATCCGGTGATGGAACCGAACGGACGGGCCACGCGTCCTTACGGTAAGCGTCCGGTCTGTGCCGGGAATAACAACTGCAACCCGGTCTGTCCGATTGGCGCCAAATATGATGGCTCAATGCACATCGACGAGGCCGAACGGCACGGCGCGCAGCTGCTGGATAATTCGGTGGTGTACCGCATTGAGGCCGATGATAGCGGGAAAATCACCGGTATCTGGTACAAGAAGCCGGACGGTTCTGAGCATCATCTGACCGCCCGTTACTTTGTGCTGGCGGCATATGGCATCGAATCGCCCAAGCTGCTGCTGATGTCCACCTCCGAACGTTATCCGAACGGCATCGCCAATGGCTCCGATCAGGTCGGCCGGAATCTGATGGGCCATACCGGGATCAGCATGAACGTGATGATGAAAGAGGACGTCTGGCCGGGTCAGGGACCGACCGAGCTGCTGGTGTACCTGAACAACCGCGATGGCGCGTTCAGGAAGGATTCCCCCAGTTATAAAATCAAGGTGCGCAATACCGTGCCGACCGCAGACTATGCCGCCGGGCTGATCAAGAAAGGCGTGCTGGGCTCGAAGCTGGATCAACAGCTGAAAACCCTGTCAGCGCGGTCGCTGAACTTTGCCATCGATTTTGAAACGCTACCACTGGCCGAAAATCGCATTGTGCCCAGCAAAACCAAAAAGGATGCAATTGGCCTGCCGCTGCCGGAGATTTACTACAGCGTCACCGATTACTGGCATGCCGGCAAAGCCGAAGGGTTGAAAGATTTCGATAATTTTGCCCGTCTGCTGAATGCCGACGTGTCAAAAATCGATACCGGCTATCAGGATCGTCAGCACATTATGGGCACCACCATTATGGGCAACGATGCCAAAACCTCGGTGGTCGACAGCAACTGCCGGACCCACGATCACCCTAACCTGTTTATCGCCGGGACCAGCGTGATGCCTTCAGCCTCCTGCATGAACCCGACGCTGACCGGCGCGGCGTTAAGCCTGCGGCTGGCCGATCATTTGCTGAAGGTGGTGAAGGTATAAGGTTTCGCGCATAAAAAAACCACTCCGGTCAGGAGTGGTTTTTCTTCTTCAGCGGCTGAGCATCAGGCTTCCGACTTCGCGCCCATCTGCTGGCCGGTCTCGACGGTTCGTGATGGCCATTTGCGGAACATCGCAACCGACCCTATCAGCGCGGCGATGGCCGGAATGGCGGCAATGTAGCCAACCGATGACACGCTCAGATCCATGCTCACCTTGTTCCCCAGCAATGCCCCCGCACCGATACCAATATTGACGATACCGGAGTACAGCGCCATCGCCACATCGGTGGCATCCGGTGCCAGCGTCAGCACCTTCATTTGCAGGCTCATGCCGACGATCATAAAGGCCATGCCCCACAGCATCGAGACCGCAATGGTGCCATATTCGCTGACCGACACCGCCAGCAGGATCATCAGGCAGACCGAAATCACCCCAATCGATACCGTCAGCATCTGAGCAGGACGCTGATCGCCCATCCGGCTGAAGATGACGCTGCCGGCAATACCGGCGATGCCAATCAGGAACAGCAGCAGCGTGGCAAATCCTTCGGTGAAACCGGCCACCTGTACCACAAAGGATTCAATATAGGTAAAGGCGGTGAAATGGGCGGTGACAATCGCCACCGTCACCGCGTACAGGCTCATCAGTGCCGGACGACGCAGCAGCGTCGGCAGGTTTTTCACCGAACCGCCTTGCTCAGACTTCACTGACGGCATCACGCGGATAATCATCCACAACAGTACCAACGCGGCGGCACCGATGATCAGGAAGGTATAACGCCAGCCGGCAAACTGGCCGATCACGCGCCCCAACGGCAAACCCAGCACCGACGCTAACGCGGTGGCCATCGCCAGCAGGCTTAGTGCCTGGGCCCGTTTACCGGCCGGTGCCAGTCGCACCGCCAGCGACGCGGTGATCGACCAGAACAAGGCATGTGCCAGCGCCACGCCCGCGCGGCTAATCAGCAGCACGTCAAAATTCCAGGCAAAAAACGACAGCAAATGGCTGCCGGCGAACAGGATAAACAGCACGATCAGCAGCGTGCGGCGATTCACCTGACTGGTTGCCAGCATCAGCGGCAGCGACATCAACGCCACTATCCAGGCGTAGACGGTCATCATTATGCCGGCCTGCGACGACGCCAGGCCAAAACTGCTGCCAATGTCAGAGAGCAAACCAACAGGGATATATTCGGTGGTGTTGAACACGAAGGCGGCAACTGCCAGAGTCAAAACCCTGGACCAGGCAACCTTGCGCGAAACGGCTAACAAATCAGACATAGCGTGCAGCTCCTGGATGAAAGAAAGACGTCCGAAAGCGCAATAGTGTAGGTCGATTTGAATTTTATTCAATAAAAGTGTGACCAATATCTCATTTTTAAGATATGAATTCTGGATAAAGCGGGGATTGTTGACCGGAAAAAGTCATCAGGCGGAGCGGTAAATCAGGGCGGAACTGGCGTTCCGCCCTCAGTGTATTACTTCAGACGGTATGCGACAACCGCATCACCCTCTTTCGTGCCCAGTGAACCATGTCCACCTGCGGCAATCACCACGTACTGCTTATTATCCGCGCCCATATAGGTTGACGGTGTGGCCTGGCCACCGGCTGGCAGCTCGGTTTCCCACAGCAGTTTACCGGTGCTGATGTCATACGCACGGAAGAAGTTATCCGCCGTTGCACCGTGGAACACCAAATCACCTGCGGTGGTCAGTGGGCCACCGTGTGCAACCATGCCCATTGGGAAACCAATCGGGAAGCGACCCGGCAGGAAGCTGGTTTTCAGGTTTTTGGTGGTGCCCACGCGGCGCAGCCACTCGGTTTTACCGGTTTTCAGATCCACGCCGACCATACGGCCCCACGGTGGCGCGATACACGGAATACCCAGGCTGGAAGAGAGCTGCTGGATATGGATTGCGTAATCGCCGTCGAAGTTCTCGTTCCAGTAAGGCGTGCCGTCTTTGGTGAACAGACGCTGAGTGGCCGTTTCTGGCGTGCGTTTGATCAGGTTGTACTTGTACGCCAGACGCACTGGAGAGGCAATCAGGATCTGACGCTGAGGATCCACGGTGACAGAACCCCAGTTGAAGACACCAATGTTGCCAGGGAAGATGATCGAGCCGCCTTCCGTTGCCGGTGTCCATGGATTGCCATCATAACGCAGAGATTTGAAGTCGATGCGGCACGCCATCTGATCGAACGGCGTCAGGCCCCACATGGATTTCTCATTGATTGGATCTGGCAGGAAGTTCAGCGCAGACACTGGCTGAGTCGGTGAATACTTCTCACCGGCAATCCCTTTGGTCGACACATCCACCTGATTGATTGGGTATACCGCTTCGCCGGTCAGACGGTTCAGCACAAACAGGTTACCGGTCTTGGTTGGCAGGATAACCACCGGCTGTTTTTTGCCCTGATAATCGATGTCTACCAGCGACGGCTGGGAAGGATTATCACGGTCCCACAGGTCGTGTTTAGAGGACTGGAAGCGCCATTTAAACTGGCCCGTTTTCAGATCCAGTGCCACCAGCGTGTCACGGAATTTCTCGGTGTTGCTGTTGGCATCACGCTCAATACCCAGTTCATCCGGGGACGCATTACCGAACGGCACATACACCAGGCCATTCTTAATGTCAGCACTCAGCGTGGCCCAGGCAACCGGCGTATCCTGCGGATAGGTCTGGCCCGCAGCAATCGGCTGGGTGTTTTCCGGATTAGCCGGATCGAAGTTCCACACCAGACGACCGGTGATCACGTCATAGGCGCGAATAACGCCCGATGGGTTGCCGGCGTTGAAACCGTTATCCATCACGGAACCACCCACAATCACCAGATTACCGGCAACCAGCGGTGCTGCGGTTTGCATCAGCGCATGCGGACGGATTTCGCCCATGTTGGCACGCAGATCGACCACACCGTTGTTACCAAAATCAGCACACAGCTTGCCGGTATCGGCATCCAGCGCCAGCAGTTTGGCATCGTTCGCGGCATTGAAGATACGCTTACGGCAAACGGCTGGAGAGTTAGCCACGGCGGCAGGCTGTACGGCATTGGTCGCCGCCGCTTCTGGCGCTTCGTAGTAGCTCACGCCACGACAGGTCTGATGCTGCTGCAGATAAGAGCGATCTTTGGTTGGCTCATATTTCCACTTCAGCGCACCCGTTTCCGGGTTCAGTGCATGCACTTCATTATGTGGCGTACAGAAGTAGATGCTGTTGTTCACCTTCAGCGGCGTGGCTTCGAACGTGTACTCTGATGCATCTTTCGCATCACGCAGGTCGCCGGTGTGGTAGGTCCAGGCCACTTCCAGATTGCTGACGTTGTCAGTGGTGATCTGCTTCAGGTTGGAGAAACGCGCACCGTTGTTGGTTCCGCCGTAAGCGGCCCAGTCGTTGCCTGCCACGTCGGTCTCTGCTGGCGCACGCTGGTTAGTGATGTTCCCTTCCTTTGGATACGGATCGTAAAACATCAGGCCAATCACAATGGCGATCATGATGATAACGGTGGTGCCCAGGAAAGGATGGAATTTGGCAGGGTTTGCAGGGTTCTGTGCTTTCGACAGCGGACGAACCACCCAGGGTAAGGCCAGCCAGACACCGATCAGGCCGATCAGATCGCCGCGAGGGATCCACTGCCATTTGTCGAAGCCGACTTCAAAAATCATCCACGCCAGAACAATCCACATCAGGATGGCGTAAATGGTTAAGGCAATCTTTTTATTCTTGAACAGCGCAACTGCGGTAATCAGCAGTCCGATTGCCATAATGGCATAAAATGGTGAGCCGCCGATCATCAGCAACTGACCACCCATGTAAAGCATAGCGAGACCCACAATCGCTATAACGATACTCGTCAATTTGTTAATCATTTTCATCTCTCAATGTATACAAATGGATAAATATTATCCTTACGAACCCTTACAATTCGACAACACAAATTTAACTAAAAAAACATTAGAAATAAAACCCATTTATTTAATGTATAGCAGGTTATTATTTCAGTGCGGTAATACTTTGCAGGTGCGGGAAGAACGGGGGCTAAGGCAGGTGTTGGGCATAAAAAAGCCTCTTTTACAGAGGCTTATTGGGAATTATTCTGACAACACGGGCTTTAGCGCCCTGCATTCAGCGGTTGTAAAGCATTTGAAGCTGTTGTTGATAGGCTAATATATCGTGTTCATTTCTAATTCTTGCAATAGCCGCATTCGCTTTCTGGTTAATCTGTTCCGGCGCGGCGAAGATCGACAGGATAATAGCCTTTAGCTGTTCGATGGTTTGCATGCGGACATAATTTCGTTCCTGAATGGATTTCACGCTGTAATCCAGATCGTCATTCAGGCTATTGATGACCTGCCAGCCCGCCTGTTCAGGATTAATCTCCGGCAGTGCCCGGACATTGGTGGTGATAACCGGACAGCCGCAGGACTGCATTTCCAGTACCGAGAAACCGTAGGTCTCAGCCCAGGTCGGCAACAGCCCGACATCCGCCTGCTGCAACAGCTTAAGTACCCGATCGTTCGGCATAAAGTCGACATGTTCAATCCAGCCGTGGCGGGCAATAACAGATTCTGTGTAGCTGGCAAACAGCGGGTCGTCCTGATAGTGGCCATGCGCGTAGTTATGTTTCTTTTCCAGGTCACCAATCAGCGTCACTTTAAGTAGCTCTGGGTTAACCAGGTTTTCTTCCACCAGTTCGCTAAAGGCGCGGACCACCTCACCGCCGCCTTTGCGGTAAAACTCATTACCAATAAAGACAAAATGAATCGGTTGAGTAGGATCGCGCGCTTCGCGGTGTGCCAGGGTGAGTTTTTGCGGCGGATGCATCACCACTGTTTTAGCCAGAATCGCTTTCGCCAGCTCAGGCGTGCGCAGAAACAGCTTGCTTTCCATCTTGTAAGCCGCACCGGAAAGCGCAATCAGCGCTAAACAGTTGTCGGCGGCCAGCAGCGGCGCCAGGCGATCCAGTTCAGGAAAATTGTCGCTTTTATCACCACTCTTTTGCGGCAGGACCCGCGGTAATTCTGTCTCAAAGGTGGCCACCCATTTACGATCGGTTTGTGCTACCTCGTTAAAAAGATGGAATATATCGACATTCCCCTTGTCCTGGATGCTCAAGGGTTTAAAGAGAAAGTTCTTTCTTTTCTTCAAAACCTTCATATTAAGAAGATTAATATAGTAATAAACGTTTTTGGTCTTGAAGTTAATATATTCGACATTATTGTCGACGATAATTGTTCGCTTCTCAGGATAACTATCATTAGAAATGCCGACGATCATTCTGCACCTCGATTAGGTTTACGCTTCTAGCCCTGTGTGTTTGAGAAAACAGCATTGTCGGTTGCTCTCTTATATTTATCGCCATTACATCACCACAGCAATGACAAATTGTAAACATCCGTTTATTCCTATAGTTGACGCCCGGCGTTTATTCCTGATACCACGACATTACCAGGTTAATTTTGATGTGAATTCGCTAATGTTAATCTCACAAATGATTTTCTTGGCGATTGTTTTTAATAATGGTAAATAACTAAATGGGCTCACGACGGGAAAGGACGCTATAAGAGAAAATGAGCCAATATAAATACTAATAAATACAATAACTTGAAATTTATCCTTATGCGTTTTTATCATATTACCTTACTGCTTTTTACATTGCCTTCGGATTTCCCTCAGGAATTACGCCCAGCGTAAGTTAAGTAAAGATATTAGCGGCCATGATGCAATAGCGTTATCCCGTGCGAATCCTCTGATTAACATTGGCCATTGGGACAAAGAGTTGACTTATTCCACGGTAAAGGGCTTGATAGAATCATTAAAACCAACGCAGCCCGATGGGAATTTCAATGAAACTATCCGTAATCATCCCTGCCTATAATGTCGCACCGTATATTGTGGAGTGCATTGATTCTCTCCTGATGCAGATCTCTGCACCCAATGAATTAATTATTATTAATGATGGCTCTACCGACAATACGTTAGCGCTGGTCGAAATGCATTATCGCCACCTGAGTAACGTTAAAGTGTTTACCATTCCCAATGGCGGACTGGGCCAGGCTCGTGACTATGGCATTCGCATGGCGATGGGCGAATTTGTCTTCTGTTGCGATCCCGATGATGTATTGGGCGCCGGCTTCTTTGATGAGCTGAACAAGGTGACCAATCAGCATACTGATGTGGAGATATTCTGTTTTAATTCGGTGATGTTTGATGATGATGCGGAAGCCAAAACCCAGCCTAAAATGGTCCATCAGCGCTTTGGCCTGATGCCCGCTAGGGCCGTTTTCACTTCGTTACTGGAAACCGACAGCTATACCTCGGCCACCTGGAACTATGCGCTGAAACGCGCGGTGATTATCGACAACGGCATGCGCTACAGCCGTCGCCTGCACGAAGACCATATTTTCACCGTCGAGGCCTTTCTGCGCAGCGGCAAAGCCTTCGTCAGTCGGAATGTCTATTATAAACAGCGCATAAGAAGTGGTTCTTTAACCAACAGCGCCAAAAACGACAGCTTCTACCGTCAGCGTTACGATGCCTTTTTATGCTCATACAACATTCTGCTGATGCTGTTGGATCAGGATCCTGACCGCGACTATCTGAAGCGTTTGTATGCCATCCAGCAGTTCAAGCTGATGATGTATCTCTGCGCCTGGGATAATACCGCCCCACCGCAATACCTTCTCGACGCGGTGCAGTACCTGGGACGCGCCCTGAAGCCCGGCAGCCTGATCAATATGATCCTGTTAAATCACCCGGCGCTGTATGGCTCGTTAATCCGCATGAAGCTGAACCGCCGCATCGCGAAGGAAAAAAAGGTCATTCAGAAAGCAGCCTCCCGCTCAGTCGCTTAGCAAAAATAAGCTGACGGATTCTACACTTCACATTTTCTCCAACCAGCAGGGCCACGCTGCTGGTTTTTTTTATTTAAAAAGCCGCAATCATCGGTCGGGCGATGTAGCCAGAATCTGCGACACAACCGGGCTGCCCCAGTTAAGGGGCAGCCCGGTTGCTATCAGAACGCTTCCCAGTTCTCACTGGTGTTTGAGGCGACGGCCATCGCCGGTTTCCTTACCGCGCGTAACGGGGCAGATTTCACTGACACCGCCTTACGTTCCGCTTCCTGCGTCAGATGGAACACCGCAACGGCACTGTTAAGGTGGGCTGCCTGCTCTTCCAGCGACTGCGCGGCAGAGGACGCTTCTTCCACCAGTGCCGCATTCTGTTGCGTCACCCGATCCAGCTCTGACACCGCCAGCCCCACCTGACTTATGCCTTTGCTTTGCTCATCGGAAGCAGAAGAAATTTCGTCCATGATGTCGCGCACCTGCTTCACCGACACCACTATCGCCTGCATCGAGTCTTCGGCCTGTCCCGCCAGCTTCGAACCGTTCTGCACCCGCGCGGACGATTCGGCAATCAGGGTGTTAATGTCTTTGGCAGCAACAGCACTGCGCTGTGCCAGATTACGGACTTCTCCGGCCACCACGGCAAAACCACGACCATTTTCCCCGGCACGCGCCGCTTCAACCGCCGCATTCAGCGCCAGGATATTGGTCTGGAAGGCAATACTTTCAATCACGCCGGTGATTTCCGCGATTTTCTTCGAGCTTTCTTCCAGCCCGAAGATGGTTTTGATTACGCCATCGACGATCTCTCCGCCCTTTTCTGCCGTTTCCGCCGCTGACAGCGCCAGTTTTGCCGCCTGATGCGAGTTATCGGCATTCTGCTTCACGGTAGCAGTGATCTGCTCCATGCTAGCTGCCGTTTGCTCCAGCGAGGCGGCCTGCTGTTCGGTGCGGGAAGAGAGGTCGTTGTTACCGGCGGCAATTTCACTGACGCCGGTCAGAATGCTGTCCGAACTGGCGCGCACGTTACCCACGGTTTTCACCAGCGCCAGCTGCATGCCGTGCAGGCCAGCCAGCAAACGCGCCATTTCGTTACGCGCGCTGCGGTCGATCTCAATTGGCTGGGTCAGGTCGCCCTGCTCAATGGCGCGAATATGGCCCAGCGCCAGGTTCAGTGGCTGAATTAACACCCGGCTCATTACCCGCCAGCACAGGCCAATAAAGAACACCACAATCAGCAGAATGGAACCGAGCAGCCAAAGCATGGTGGCAAACGCCTGATTACTGCGGGTCGACGCCTGTTTGGACAGCTTGCTGATCGCATCGCGCCAGTGGTTATAGTCCGCTTCCATCGCCAGCTGATCGTTGGCGATATTCAGCCCAAACAGACCCGGCATATCGCGGTTAGCGGCAATGCCAATCAGCGTCGATAGCTGCGTGGAATAGACCTGATAGGTGGCGGCAAGCCGATCGTTTAACGCCGGATCCAGACCAGGAATGGCCGGACCTGACTGGTAATCCTTAAACCAACGGTCTGCCAGCGCAATCTGTTCTTTGCCATGCTGCACCATGCCTTCGATTTTGCTGCTTGATGGCCCGTCTTTCTGCAGCCAGATCAGGACGCGATTGCTGTCGGCGCGCGCGGCGTTCAACGCATACCAGGCGTTGGTTAACGCCATTACCTTGTCGTTAGCCGAACTGGCTGTTTCAAAACTGTCTTTATTGTCGCTAAGGGAAGAGAGAAAGAGAGCACCTGCAATAAGCTGTAATGCCCCGAAGGCGACAATGCTACAGAGCAGGAAAGAGGAGGTTTTAATGCGGTTGAAAACTGACATATCAGCACCCTGTTAAATGTGGCACAAATCACATTTATCGGCATAGTTACCGGTAACATTAGGGCCAGTTAAGGGTTTATTTCACCCCTTAACCGTTGATGATTGGCATGACCACAATCAGCTGCGCTCAATCTTTTTGGCCGCTTCATCCAGCGCATCGATAATGTCATACAGCGTGGATTGGGAAAGCTCGGGATGGGACAAGCGGGTATTGAGGGCCATTTTCATATTGTGAATGGCACGCTCAATTTCCGGAATGCTGCGGTTATTGACCAGCACGGCCATCGAGGTCAGCCTGCCGATGATGGCTTGCAGGCTATCCTTAGCCTGTTCGAGCTGGCGTTCCCCTTCCTTCTCCAGACCATACGCCTTGCGCGCGGCCTGCGGATCCTTAACCCGAATGCAGTCCATCTCTTCCAGCAGCGTCAGATTGGGGTAGATGATGCCCGGGCTGGGCGAATACTCGCCTTTCGATAGCTCCTCAATCGACTTTATCAGCTCGTAGCCATGCGCCGCACCCTGCGCGATAAAGTGCAGGATCAGCAGCCGGATATCGCTGGCATCCAGCATTTTTTCGCGCCGTTTTCTGCGGACTTTGGCACAGGCTTCCTGCTGGGCCGGATCCTGAGGCGATTGCGGGGAGAGTTTCATGCGCTTATTTCTGATGCCAGTAAGCGACCGCGCGCACAAAGTCGGCTTCTTTTTGCCGTTGGCCGGTAAAGTAATCGCTCAGCAGTTTGACGGCTGCGCCCTCACCGGTCAGCCAGATAAAATAGTCTTCATCTGGCAAGGCAATCCGATCCAGCTTGCCGATCAAATCCGCGGCGGTTGCGGTATTCATGTTGCCGCTGCCTAACCAGCAGACGTCAACCCCGTCCATCTCTGGCAGGTAGGCTTTGCCGGTGGCTTCATCAGCCCAGGCAAAAAGCGTAATCTTGCTGGCCGTCATTGTTGCCAGACGGCGCTTAAAGGCGGGAAGCCCGGTTTCATCGCAGACATACAGCTGAAAATCATAATCCTCCGGCACCACCAGCGAACCGCGTGGACCGCCGACCGCCAGCTTGTCACCCGGTTGCGCTTTCGCCGCCCAGTCGCTGGCCACGCCGGACTGATGAAGATAGAAATCGAGCGTCAGCGTTGACTGGCCATCAAAGAACAACGGCGTGTAGTCGCGTGCGACCGGCCGGACGCCATCTTTCCACACCACGCCATCTTCGGTGATTTCCGGCAGGTGAAACTCACCGGTCTTAGGATCGGGGAAAAAGACTTTAATGTGATCATCAAAACCTTGCGAGGTGAAGCCTGCAAGGGCTTCGCCACCAAATTCGATGCGGTAGAAGTTGCCGGCAATAAATTCCTTCGAGACCACTTCTAACGGGCGAAAACGCAGTTCATTTCTTACGCGGCGCGGGATGCGACGACTTTTTTCAGCGAACTCAGACAAGATCATTCTCCCAAATGGGGTGGCGAACCCGTGATTACGCGCCAACTGGCTTGGGCTAAAATATATCTATGATATATCTTGATCACAAGTTAATTTGTTAACACTTTGCACGGGCCGCCAGATAACCCACCTGCATACCTTCATTTTTTAATGTTAATTATCAAATAGGTAGAGCACGCGAAGGGGTAGATTTTTAGTTAAGTCAGAAATGAGATAGGATGAAAATTCGTTCAATCTCACCCGCAAGGATTAGCAGGTGTCGTATGTTTTCACTTTATAGATATAGCGATCTTGAATGGGAGTTAACCCCCGAGGATTACCCTTTCGTTTTATCGCCTGACAGAGCAATGGATCAGGCAAAGAAGTATTATGACCTTAATCAAAACCACTACAGCCATTTCTGGTCCTTCGAATTACCAACACGTTTATTTTCTAACCCTCAAACTTGGCAACGCGCTCAAGCAGGATACAGCGATCAGGTTTACGATACCGTCAAAGAATCTCTTCAAATAGGCTGGCTGATAGGCATTAACTTTATGGAGGATTGGAGTCCTTACAACAATCCTTTTTATGTTAATGATAAAGGTAATCTGGTTTGTGAAGCCCCGAACCGGTATCACGAATGGTTTGTCTGCGAAGTTATTGATGGTTACAACGATGCGGTTATCAGACGAGGTGGTATTAAGGCCTCACCGACTGAACGTATCCATCATGGCAATTACTGTGCAGAACCTGAGCAACATGCACAGACTGCAAGGACAATAAACAGTAAAGCAGCAGGTCGCTTATTGGCTGCTGGAGGTATATATAATGGGAACACTGAAGATTTTGCCAAAACAGCTCAACAACTTGGAGGAGATGCTCCGGCAGGTTATGAGCAGGTGCTGAATAGCAACACTGTTGGTACGGCGATTGCTATCGCCTCAGTGGCAGCTGGACTTGGACTTGGTCGATTAAGTACGTTGAGTGAGGCTGAACGGTTATCTAAGCTAGCTAAGTCTGATGTCCTCACTGCGAATTCGCTGGCTAATGTAGCTAAACAACGATACCCAAAGCAATATGAACAGTACTCTAAGTTACCTGACCAAAACCTGGATAAAGCAATCAATAAGCATGCAAAGCAAATAACTGAACATACCGAGTATTTGAATGATCCGATAAAGCGAAAAGTTCACGTACCGCGCTGGGATATTTTAACATCGCAGCATCAGGAAAACTTAATGCATCACTGGCAGCAAGATGTTAAACGACATGAAGCTTATATGTCGATTGCCAAAGACATTCTTAAGGAGCGTAAATAATGGAATTCAATGCATATGAAGCTTTGGTTGCCACACTCGGAGAAGCGCTTAGCGAGCTGGCTCTGGATGCCAAGGCTCAGCAGGTTGCTTCGACAGGCACCCGTAATGAGGATTTTCAGACCGGTTATCTCTCGGCATTCCATAGGGTCATCACGCTGGTGCAACAGCAAGCCGAAATTTACGATATCGATCTGCAAGAAATTGGGTTAGATAAAATCAAAGAGTCTGACCTGATTTAATCACCCTGGCAGAGCTTCAGATTCTCGACAGCAAGGCCAACGGGGTGAACTGCCAGGCGATGAAGTCAAATCAGCCACTAAAAAAGCCGGGGATTATCTCCACCGGCTTTATAAAATCAGAAAATCGACCCGCGCTTAACGCTTGGCACGGGCCGCCAGATCCTCAGGGTTTCGCTGCGGCGGTTACCCGCCAGACCACATTGCCGGCATCATCCGCAATCAGTAATCCACCCTGCCGATCCATGGTTAGCCCGACAGGCAACCCGCGCACCTCTTTCTGGTCATCAGTCAGGAATCCGGTCACCACCGGTTTAGGCTGGCCCACCGGCTTGCCGTCTTTAAAGGCAACCCAGACAACCTGATAGCCATTCAACGGTTTACGGTTCCAGCTGCCGTGTTCACTGATAAAGGCGCCACCGCGATAGTCTGCCAGGTTATCGCCCTGGTAGAACCACAATCCCAGCGGGGCTACGTGCGAACTCAGGGCATAATCTGGCTTGAGCGCTTTGGCGACCAGGTCCGGACGCTGCGGGCTGACGCGTTGGTCGATATGCTGGCCGTAGTAACTGTAAGGCCAGCCGTAGAAACCGCCCTCCTGCACTGAGGTCATATAGTCCGGCACTAAATCGGCACCGATCTCGTCACGTTCGTTGACGATCGCCCACAACTTGCCGGTTTGCGGTTCCCATTGCAGACCGGTTGGATTGCGCAATCCGCTGGCGTAAATACGGCTGGCACCGGAAGCAACATCGACTTCCAGAATGTCCGCGCGGCGGTATTCAGCGCCAATGCCGTTCTCGGTAATGTTACTGTTGGAGCCAATCCCCGCATACAGCTTACTGCCGTCCGGGCTGGCCAGCAGCGACTTGGTCCAGTGGTGATTGATTGGGCCGCCAGGCAGTTCGGTCAGCTCGCTGCCGGCGTCACCGATCTTCGTTTCCCCGCTTTTATACGGATATTTTCGAATCGCATCGGCGTTGGCGACATACAGGTTGTCGCCAATCAGCTGGATACCAAACGGCGAATAAAGACCTTCGAGGAAAACGTGTTTTTCCCAGGTTTTCCCATCGCCGTTGCTGTTTCTGAGCAGCGTGATCCGGTTGCCGCCCGCACCGCCTTTGCCGGACGCATTTTTAATGAGGCCGGTGATCAGCTGTTTTGGCTGGGTGGTCGGCGCTTTTGGCCCGCTGCCTTCAACCACCAGAATATCGCCGTTCGGCAAAGTATAAAGCTGCCGTGGATGTTGCAGGCCGTCGGCAATTTTCTCGATGTTCAGTCCTTCCGCCACCTTCGGCTTTTCGCCCTCTTTCCACGCGGCACCCGCAGGCACCTGCATCGGCGGGATCAGGAAATTTTGGGCTGCCGGAAGTTCAGGATTTGCCCCGGTCTGCCGGGATGGATCGATTTTCGCGCCATCATCACAGCCTGAAATGACCAGGGTAATTGAGACGGCCAGCAACGAGAGGATCAGTGATTTAGGGATCATAAAACCTCCTGAGTGCGGGTACGCAAAGCCAGCTGAACATTCGCAAACAGCAGCAGTAGCACCACCAGCGTGGAAAGGATTGCGCCAGTCGGCACGACGGCAAAGGCATCACGGCTGTGAACAAAGGCGTTGAATACCGCCAGCACAATCGCCAGCAGCCAGGCCCAGAAATGAATTTTGATTGCCGATCCCTGCGGATAGGAATGCCCCACCCACACCTGAACCAGATTGATCAGACGGGGAATAATGGCGATCACCAGACCAAAAGCAATCAGCCAGCTGGCGGCTCGGGTCCAGACGATCTCCGTGCTGTAGATATAGATAATATCGAACATCCAGGCGGCAACAAAAAAGCCAAGAGGCACGGGATTTAACAACGAATAAAGGGCAACAGCCAGGGCGGAATTACGGGATGGTGCATGAGATGACATTCACAGGCTCCTTTTACAAAATGCGCACGGCGAAGGGAAAAGCCGACGTGCCCGACTGTAAAAGGTTAGTTAACTTAATGACTTTGTGTTTGTAAATGTGACATTAAGTGATTCAAACGCCGAAAAAAAAGCCGGTGGACGGGCATCCACCGGCTTACATCACGTTAACAAATAGCGTTACGCTTCCTGCCACACCGTCTGAGCATTGGTGAACTCGCGGATGCCGAAGTGGGACAGCTCACGACCAAAGCCGCTGTGCTTTACGCCACCAATCGGCACGCGGGGATCCGAGAAGCTTGGCGAGTTGATAAACACGCCGCCGGTTTCAATCTGACCTGCCAGTTCGCGTGCTTTTTCCAGATCCTTGCTCCACAGGCTGCCGCCCAGACCGAACTCAGAGTCGTTGGCCATCGCAATAGCATCAGCGGCGTCTTTGGCCACAATCAGCGAGGCGACCGGGCCAAACAGCTCCTGCTTAAAGCTGGTCATGCCGGGCTTCACGTTGCTTAACACGGTCGGCGCATAGAAGTTGGCCTCGCCTGGGATCACATGGCCGCCTAACAGGCACTCGGCCCCTTCTTTCAGCGTTGCCTGCACCTGAGAATCCAGCTCATCACGCAGATCGAAGCGCGCCATTGGGCCGATATAAGTGTCTTCTTCGCGCGGATCGCCTACTTTCATCGCTTTTACCGCGGCGACAAACTTGTCACGGAACTCGTCGAAGACCGCAGATTCAACGATGATGCGTTTCGCGGCAATACAGATTTGTCCGCTGTTGGCAAAACGGCCTGAAATTGCCCCTTTTACGGCCGCATCAATGTCGGCATCGGCCAGCACGATAAAGGCATCGGCACCGCCCAGCTCCAGCACGCTTTTCTTGATTGCCGCACCCGCCAGACCGGCAATGGCCGCACCCGCACGCACGCTGCCCGTTAAGGTCACTGCAGCAATACGGCGATCGTTAATGATTTTAGCCACCGCGTCATTATCGGCATTCACTACTTTGAACAAGCCTTCCGGAACGCCGGCTGCAGTCAGCACCGATTGCAGCAGCAGTGCTGAGCCCATCACGTTTGGCGCAGGTTTCAACAGGTAGCTGTTACCTGCCAGCATGATAGGGACCGCGCCACGCAGCACTTGCCAGACCGGGAAGTTCCACGGCATTACGGCCAGAATCGGGCCCAGCGGCAAATACTGCACAAAGGCTTTATTGTTCTCAACCAGCGTCGGCTCAGGCTTGAGGAATTCCGGGCCCTGCTCGGCATACCATTCGCACAGACGCGCGCTTTTTTCGACTTCAGCCAGACCTTGCGTCACCGGCTTACCCATTTCATCGGTCATCATCTCTGCCAGCTCGCGGGCATGTTGACGCAGGCCGCCAGCGATATTTCGCAACAGCGCGCTGCGGGCGGAGATATCGGTGACGCGCCAGCCCTGGAAAGCGGACCAGGTCTGCTGCAGCGCCGTATCGACATCGGCTGCGGAGGCAAAAGGCGTGTTACGTGACACGTCGCCAGTAAAGGGATTGCGTGAGACTGCACCTGTAGTTGCGTTCATAAAATTCTCCTGATCCGTGGGCATCATTGCCCGAAGCAAAGGGATTACGTTGATGTCATCATCATAGGCTTGCGGAGCTTTCTTTAAAAATGAATAATAATGAAAATATCTTACTCATATTGAGAATGTTATGGATCTGACCCAGCTGGAAGTGTTCCGCGCCATCGCGGAGGAAGGGAGCGTTACCGCTGCCGCTGAGCGACTGCATCGCGTGCCGTCGAATATCTCCACCCGCTTACGCCAGCTGGAGGACGAACTCGGGGTGATGCTGTTCAGCCGCGAGAAGTTACGCCTGCATATTACTGACGCGGGCCGAACCTTGCTGGATTACGCCATCCGCATTCTGGCCCTGACCGAGGAAGCCCGTGAGCGGGTCTCCAGTCAGCATCCCGCCGGGATTTTCACCCTGGGCGCCATCGAAAGCACCGCCGCCGTTCGCCTTCCTCCGCTGATCGCCCGCTATCATCAGGCGTGGCCAGGGGTGGAACTGGATCTCTCTACCGGTCCGTCTGGCGATATGACCGATGGCCTGCTGTCTGGCCGATTCAGCGCGGTGTTTATTGATGGGCCGCCGAAGCACCCACAGCTGGAAGGCGTGGCGGCCTTCGCCGAAGAGATGGTGCTGATCTCCTCCCTTAATCATCCGCCGGTGAGCCGCGCAGCCGATATCAACGGCTCGACGATCTATGCTTTTCGCGCCAACTGCTCTTACCGGCGGCTGTTTGAAAACTGGTTTGCGCTGGATAACGCCGCGCCAGGCAAAATTTTCGAGATGGAGTCGTATCATGGCATCGTGGCGTGCGTCAGTGCTGGTGCCGGGCTGGCGATGATCCCGAAGAGTATGCTGGAGAATATGCCAGGCAGAGACAGCGTGATGGCCTGGCCGGTGGCCGACGATCGCGGGCATCTGGATATCTGGCTGATTTGGCGAAAAGGCAATGGTTCGGCAAACCTCAAGGCGATGGCGAGCATGCTTGAACCGCTTGCCGTGGCGGGCTGAACGGACTGACGAAATACAGCGGCAACACCATCGGAAGTTTCCTACACGACAGGCAGAATGACCTGACAGACGGGTCTGAGCCCGGTGGTCATAATACGCGCATCCCAACATAAGGTGTGCTGAATAATGAATAACTATCAGGTCTGGTCAGGTGTGGTTTTATTTTGTGCGTCATTTTATACGCTGATTGCCGCGATGGCGTTCTCCGTATAACGCTTATTGTTGCCTGCCAGGGAAACGTTTAAGCCAAAAAAAAAGCCTGTCCGAAGACAGGCTTTTTTATGCATGCAGAACAGGAATTACATCTGCACCAGATTTTTGATCTTAACGTCTGGGTTAACGTCAGCATCGTAATCCACGCCCGGCAGGCCGAAACCGAACAGGTGCATAAATTCGGTTTTGTAGCCGACGAAATCAGAGATTTCGTTCAGGTTTTCGTTGGTCACCGTTGGCCACAGTTTAACCACTTCATCCTGCACTTCTGGGGTCAGCTCTTTGTAGTCCGCGCGCAGACGGCCAACGTCATCCAGAATTGGCGATGCGCCATACAGGCTGTCCTTGAACAGGCCGTAAACCTGCTCGATGCAACCTTCGTGCGTACCCTTCTCTTTCATCACTTTAAACAGCAATGACAGATACAGCGGCATCACTGGGATGGCAGAACTTGCCTGAGTCACGACCGCTTTCAACACGGAAACGCGCGCGTCGCCGCCTTTTTCCGCCAGGGTGTCACGAATGGTCAGAACGCGCTTGTCCAGATCCTTCTTCGCTTCCCCGATGGAGCCGTTCCAGTAGATGTCATGGGTGATCTGCTCGCCCAGGTAGGTAAAGGCAGTGGTCTTCGCGCCATCAGCCAGAACGCCTGCGGCTTTCAGATCGTCAATCCACATCTGCCAGTCTTCACCACCCATAACCGCAACAGTACCGTCGATCTCTTCCTGCGTTGCCGGTTCCAGCGTGATGTCGGAGATGGTTTCTTTGTCGGTGTTCAGGCCGCGCGTGGTCAGGGTCTTACCCACTGGCTTCAGCGTTGAGTTGAACACTTCACCGGTTTTAGGGTGAGTACGACGTGGAGACGCCAGGCTGTAAACCACCAGGTCAACCTGACCCAGGTCCTGTTTGATCAGCTCAATGGTCTTCTGCTTCACGGCGTCAGAGTAAGCGTCGCCGTTGATGCTTTTTGCATACAGGCCTTTCGCTTCAGCCAGCTCTTCAAAGGCGGCAGAGTTGTACCAGCCAGCGGTAGCCGGTTTGGTTTCTTCGCCAGCACGTTCAAAGAACACGCCCAGCGTATCGGCTTCGCAACCGAACGCCGCAGAGATACGGGCAGCAAGGCCGTAACCGGTTGAAGCACCAATCACCAGTACCTTTTTCGGACCATTGGCAATTTTGCCGTGGCTGGTCACGTACTCGATTTGTTTTTCAACGTTAGCTTTGCAACCCGCCGGATGGGCAGTAACACAGATAAAGCCACGGATGCGTGGTTTAATAATCATGTCGACCTCAATTGATACTGTCACAGTAAATATGGGCAGTAGAATACCCGCTTGTGCCGGTTCAGGCAAAGCTATCGGCGAAAGGATCGCGTTTAGCCCCGTCGTTTGCTCACTCTTCATGCAGCAAATAATCAACGACAGGTGACTAAAAGCGTATAACAAAGGATTAAGACACATTTTACCGCGATGAAAAAGTCAGGGAGGCCCGGAGGCCTCCCTTAAAATGACGGATTAACGTGACGCGTGTGGCTTACGGGTTAACGTGGCACCAGTTGCGTAATTCGTTGATGCCGCCGTCTGGCGAGGTATAGCCAATACACCCGAGGATGCTGTCGAACAGCTTCTCGTGGAACACCGGGGTTTTATCCTTCGCCAGCTTTTTCAACTGCTGGAAGGCCGTGGCGTTGTCAGGCTGTTGCAGGAACTTATCTGAGGCCCATACCATAATCGGAACGCTGCGCTGTGCCATCGGCGCGACATCACGCGGTGTGCCGTGGAAATGCATATTTTTCGAGATGGATTCGCCGTGATCCGAGGCATAAAACACAATCGCGTTTTTGTCCCGCAGCTGGTTGAACACCTGTTCCAATACGTGGTCGGTGTAAAGCAGGCTGTTATCGTAGGAATTGACCATTTCTTCGGTAGAACACTGGTCATCAATGCCCTGGCACTCTGGCTTGTAGCGCGCGAATGAGCGTGGATAGCGTTCGGTGTAGAGATAGTGCGAGCCTTTGGTATGCAGGATCACCAGATGTTTGCCCTGCGGATGGCGATCGATAGAGTCTTTAAGCTCGTTAACCAGCGCCATATCATCAATCGGCTTGCCGACGTTACGCTTCTCAGACTGGATGGTTTCGCGCAGCGCATAATCATCCGCCATTACTTTGTTGTAGAACCACGCCTCGCTCTGCATTGAGAACAGTTCTGACGAGAAGCCCTGCTTTTTCAATACCGAGAACACGTTCATCTCTTTCAGCGTACGCTGAGGTGCCTCAGACGCGCCGCCTTCCCTGACAAACATACAGCGCAGCGAAAGCTTGGTTGAGGTGTCGCAGGAATAGCCCTGCAATGCCGCCAGGTTCGGCTCTTTATCCAGATTCGGCGTGTTATCCCGGTCGTAACCGTAAAGCCCCATATGATCGCGACGGGCACTTTCACCAATCACAAACACCACGTACAGATCCTTCACGTCCTTCGGCGGCGTATAGGTGAAGTGGGCCGCAGGGTCGAACAGATTACGGCTGTCCTCGGCCTGGCTCCAGCTGCTGTAGGCCAGCAGCCCCATACCCGACAGCCAGTTAGACGGGGAATAGGTTCCGGCAACCACGCCGCCATAACTGGCCATCATGCGGTTGTTTTGTTTATCCTGCTGATCCTGGTGGTCACCCATCACTTTCAGCGGCACCCAGCAACAGGCCGCCGCAGCCAGCATCACCCCAGCACGACGCAGAAACGCCTTGCCGTTTTTTATGCGCAACGAGGCTTCCGGCATCGGCGTCAGCCATAACATCAATACCGGCAGGACGCTCACCAGTACCACCCACACCATAAAGTGCCAGCCAACGGACTCTTTCGAAAGGTCCAGGCTGTCGGTAGCCATCACCGAGGCGATAATGCCGTAGCCGATATCAACATTGAAGAAGATCATGTAATAGCTGGCAGCCACCGAGAACACCACCAGCAGCGTGGTCAGTATTCTGAACAGCCAGCGCCCGGTCATTGATAACAGCAAGGTGGTAAACAGGACCAGCATAAACGCGGCCACCAGCTCGATGCCGGTCGACAGGATCGCGTCATGCTGCAACTGGTGGAAACGGCGGAAAAAGATCGGTAGGTTAAGCAGGATCCCAATGTATAAAGCAATAAAACAACAGACCCGGTGCTGGGTCAGAAAATGCAGTTTTTTCATCTGGTTCTTCATTAATGCCGGTGAATGTCATGCCAGGAACAGAGCGTAAGTGTTCTGAAAACTGCCACAGAAATGCGTTAGCAGAATGTCAGACAAAGTAAAGAAGGCGGAGTTTAACGCAGCGGCAAAAAAATGGCTGTTATAATGTAACAAGAAATGTGTCCATCACTGCAGTCATTCGCGGTCCTGACCCTTCATCAACAAAGTGTTTTCCGCGCCCTTCCCTCAAATTGCATAATTTGATCGCATTCAAAGTTCTGATAAATAAAGCCAAAGCAGCGAATATGCACTTTTACTGCATAACTATGAGAATAATTCTCACCTTCTCTGTTTAACTGCCCTCGCGGGTAAGTATTTATTCGCTTCTGCCCTGCCAAACCCGGCCTCAACCACAAATTTCACACTAAATTAACGATTTGGAAACGTCGTTTTAGTGGTAGATTCTCTCGCGAAGAAGTCGTATCAACTAACCACTCGCTGGTTTCGCAGTACATATAACTAATTAATGAAAGGTTTGTTATGGATAAGCTATCTTACGTTTCAGAAGGCAGCACAACGGCCTGGTCTACCTACCTGCAGCAAATCGACCGCGTCGCCCCTTACCTCGGCGACCTTACCCGCTGGATTGATACCCTCCGCCATCCTAAACGCGCGCTGATTGTTGATATCCCGCTGCAGATGGACGATGGCAGCATCCGTCACTTCGAAGGCTTCCGCGTGCAGCACAACCTTTCCCGCGGACCGGGCAAAGGCGGCGTGCGTTATCACCCTAACGTCGATTTGAATGAAGTGATGGCGCTGTCAGCCTGGATGACCATTAAGTGTGCTGCGGTAAACCTGCCTTATGGCGGTGCCAAAGGCGGCATTCGTGTCGATCCTTTTAAACTGTCCGAAGGTGAGCTGGAACGTCTGACCCGTCGCTATACCAGCGAAATCGGGCTGATTATTGGGCCGCAGAAAGACATTCCTGCGCCGGATGTCGGCACCAATGCAAAAGTGATGGCGTGGATGATGGATACCTATTCCATGAATCACGGCACCACCATTACCGGGGTTGTCACCGGCAAACCTATCCACCTCGGCGGTTCGTTAGGCCGTGAGAAGGCCACCGGCCGTGGCGTGTATATTACCGGCCGTGAAGTTGCCCGCCGGTCCGGCATCGAAATTGAAGGCGCGAAAATCGCCGTTCAGGGCTTCGGTAACGTTGGCAGTGAAGCCGCACGGTTGTTTGTGGCGGCGGGTGCGCGGGTGGTGGTGATTCAGGATCACTCCGCGACCTTATTCAACGCCAATGGCATCGATTTAACCGCACTCAGCGAGTGGCAGGCCAGCAACAAAAATATTGCGGGCTTCCCTGGCGCGGAAGAAATTGCCAGCGAAGCGTTCTGGTCCACGCAAATGGATATTCTGATCCCTGCCGCGCTGGAAGGACAGATCACCCGTGAGCGCGCTGAGATCCTCAGCTGTAAGCTGGTGCTGGAAGGCGCTAACGGCCCGACCTATCCGGATGCGGACGATATGCTGACCTCACGCGGCGTCACCGTGGTGCCGGATGTCATCTGTAATGCCGGCGGCGTAACGGTCAGTTACTTCGAATGGGTGCAGGATATGGCCAGCTTCTTCTGGAGCGAAAGTGAGATCAACGATCGCATGGATAAAATCATGACCGAAGCGATGATCCACGTCTGGGATAAAGCCAGCGAGAAATCGTGCAGCCTGCGTACCGCTGCCTATATCGTGGCCTGCGAACGCATTCTGATGGCCCGTAAAGACCGGGGAATCTACCCAGGTTAAGCTGTTAAGGGCGGAGCAATCCGCCCTGTTTACCTTACTCGAAGTTCACCCACACCGCGCCGCTGTCCGCCGAGCGCACGCAGTTCTCCACCCAACGCACGCCGTCCAGCCCCGCATCAATACCCGGATAGACCATTTCAGCCAGCGCAGCCTCATCGCCACGCTGTTTCGCATCGATGGCGACGGCAAACTTCAGATAGATATTCGACCAGGACTCAATCAGCCCTTCGGTGTGCAACGCGCCCAGACGATCGTCGGCTAAGGCCGATTCATCCAGATACGGCATGCCGTGGTGCATCACTTGGTTCGGCTGACCCTGAACTTCATACACCAGTTCGTTTGGCTGGTAATCGCCCCATTGCAGGCTGGCCTTTGATCCCACCACGCGAATAAACTGGCTGTTCATCGAACCGGCGTTAATCGCCGAGGTCCACAAGCGGCCGACCGCGCCACCGTGATAATGCATCAGCACCATGGCGTTATCCTCCAGCGGCGCGCGGGAGGAGATAAAGCTCTGCCGGTCGCACAGCAACGATTGCAGCTTTAGCTCCGGCAGCACCAGCTGCGAGATATAGAAGGTATGGGTGGAGAGATCGCCCAACACAAAACTTGGCCCGGCAATCTTCGGATCCACCCGCCATTTCTGGGCATCGGAGAATTTGTCGGCGCTGTCATTGGCGCTGAAACCGTGGGTATATTGCAATTCCACCATGCGCACGTCGCCAATATCCCCCTGCGCGATCATTTTGCGCATTTGCAGCAGCATCTGATGGCCTGAATAGCCGTAGGTGACGCCAACGATCAGCCCCTTCTCTTCGGCCAGCTGCTTCACTTCTTTTACTTCGGCACTGGTGAAGAACAGCGGCTTTTCGCAAATCACATGCAGCCCGGCATTCAGCGCGGCTTTGGTGATCTCGTAATGCGTGCCGTTTGGCGTGGCGATGGTCACCACTTCAATGCCATCGGCGCGCTTCGCCTCTTCAGCAAACATTTCCGGATAGCTGTCATAACAACGGCTGGCGTCCACGCCAATGTTGATGCCGAAATCACGTCCGCGCGGCGCATCAATATCAAAGGCACCTGCCACCAGCTGATACGCAGTGTTATCACGTAGCGCACCGCCGCGGTGTTTATACCCGACCTGGCTTAATCTGCCACCGCCTACCATTGCCCAGCGCAGCGGACGGGCGATTTTTTTCTCTCCATTCAACATAACGACCTCTTTTATCGGGTTTATACAGGGTAAGGGACTCTCCGCTGATGTTTGCAACCGGGTGCAAAACGCGCAATGCAACCGGGTGCAAATGTGAGTCAACATCGGAGATAACGGCCTGACTTTCCGGGAGGATGGGATAGAAGTAAACGGCAGCATGATGAATTCAGCGACCCGATCACAGTAATCAACTTTTTTGCACCCGGTTGCATAAAGCGGATCGCATTGTGCATTACACTGGGGGTCTGAATGAAAAAGAGCGGACATGATGAGCGAAAAAATGCCCCACCAGCCTCCTGCACGTAAGGTCACCGCCAGCGATGTGGCTAAACGCGCTGGCGTGTCGAAATGGACCGTATCACGGGCATTCACCGATGGCGCGTCGATCTCGGAAACCGCCATGGAGCGGGTGCAACAGGCGGCGAAAGATTTGGGTTACCGCCCTAACCTGCTGGCGCGCAGTTTGTCGAAGCGAAGCTCGCATCTGATTGGTGTGGTGGTCGATGAAATGCTCAATCCCAACTTGCTAACCTTGTTGGATCAGGTGACTCAGCAGCTGCAGCTGCGGGGGTATATGGCGCTGTTGATCAATATCAGCGCGCAAAAGAGCGAAGAAGCGGTGCTGACGCTGGCCGATCAGCTGCAGGTCGATGGCTTACTGTTTCTCGGCACGCTGCTGAGCGATGAGCTGATCGCCCTCGCCCGCGATATTCATCGCATTCCGTTGGTGCAACTTTGCCGCAACGATGACAATCCCTACATCCAGATAATCAATACCGATGGCTATCAGGCCGGCTATCAAACTGCCGATTTACTCCATCAGCAAGGCTACCGGCGTTTCAGTTATATGAAAGGCCCGGATACCGAATCCACCCAGCTGTTGCGGTTCGAAGGCTATCGCGATCGGCTGGTGCAAATTGGCGTGGCAGAAGCCGGGATTACGCTGCTGAAGGCCAACCATTACAACCGGGCCAGCGGCTATAACGCTTATCATCACTATCTGACGTCCACCCCGCAACAGGCCTGGGCTGAGGCGATGTTCTGCGAGAACGATATCCTTGCCATTGGCGTGCTGGATGCGTTGGCCAGCACCGCGCCCGATCATCACTTAGGCATCGTCGGTTATGACAATATCGAGCTGGCAGGCTCCAGCCGTTATCAGCTCACGACCTTCGCTCAGCCGCTCAGCGATATGTTGCAGGAAGCGGTTTATCGTCTGACCGCACCTGACAGCGAGCCACGACAATACCAGCATCATGACCAGCTTCAGCTCAGACGTTCACATCTGCGCTAAGCGAGAGGGACTGGCCACCCAATCAACCTATCATTTTCTATCAAATAGACATCATAAACTATCATTTTATGACGCACTTCAAAGAATCAATATTTCATTTATTCTTTAAATGGAATATTGATTCCTTATAAAATAGGCTCGTTTCATTATGCCTCTCATCCTTACAGGACCGCCAAATGAAACCATCGTATTCAATCGCTAATGCCCCTTGCAGCTGGGGCGTCGACGATCCTAAAAACCCGTTCCTGCCACCGTGGAATAAGGTGCTGACCGAAGCGCGTGAAGCGGGCTACCGCAGCATAGAACTCGGTCCGTGGGGCTACCTTCCAACCGATCCTGTGGCCCTTAAGCAGGCGCTGGAAAGCCATCAGCTGTCGCTGGTGGCCGGCACGCTGTTTGATGACCTGATGTCCGAAGCCAACTTCAGCAAGATGGTGGAACTGACCCATGCCATTTGCGCCAATCTGCAAAAGGTCCCGGTCAGCAGTGCGGACAGCGACGTGCCACCGCCTTATCTGGTGATCATCGATTTTGGCGACGCAGAGCGCGCCCGCTGTGCCGGTCAGTCGAATCGGGCCAAACGCCTGCCGGAAGCCGACTGGCAGCGCATGGTCTCCAATATCCGCGAGCTGAGCCGCATTGCCTGGCAGGAATATGGCGTGCGCCCAGTGATCCATCCGCATGCGGGCGGCTTTATCGAGTTTGGTGATGAAATCGATCGTATCGCCAGTGACATCCCGGCGGCCGAAGCCGGACTGTGCCTCGATACCGGCCACCTCTATTACGCCGGATTAGATCCGGTGAGCTGGTTACGAAAATATGCCGACCGCATCGACTATCTGCATTTTAAGGATGTGAATAAGGCGGTATTTGAAACGGCCATCAAACAGCAACTGGATTTCTTCAGTGCCTGTGCCGCGGGCGTGATGTGTCCACTGGGCAGTGGCGATGTCGATTACCCGGCGGTGAGAGCCCTGCTCGCCGAGCTGGGCTGGCAAGGTTGGATCACCATCGAACAGGAGCGCGATCCGCGCGATGTGGCGGGCAGCTTAAAAGATGTCACCGCCAGCCTGCACTATCTGCGCAGCGTCGGTTTCTGATAAGGAGTACAGAATGAAAAAGGCTTTACACGGTGTTTCGGTACTGCACAGCAATGCGGTGACCCAACTGCGCATCGCGCATGAAACCGGCTTTACCGCCCTTGAACTGCTGCCAGAGCATCTTTTCCGATATCTGGAGCATGGCGGCACGCTGGAACGTTATAAAGCGTTGATGCGCCAGTATGAGATCGAAATTAGCTGCATGAATGCGCTGAAAGGCATTGGTTGTCATCAGCCCGAAGCCCGGCAACAACTGCTGGCGCAGGCGGAGAAGATTTGCCATGCCGCTCAACAACTGGATTGTCCGGTGGTGCAGATTATGGCGCTGAATGAAATCGACGCGCTTTCTGCCGAACAACGCAGCCAGGTGCTGACGGAAAATATCAGCCAGATCGCCAGGATTGGCCAACGCTATGGCATCAAATTTCAAATTGAGGTGGTGGCGTTTACCCCCTTCAATAGCCTGAAACAGGGGCTGGCGATTATTGAGGCGGTCGGCGCCGATAACGTTGGCGTGGTGATCGACTTCTGGCACCTGTATGCCGGTGGCGATACCCAACCGGAAGAAGTGGCCGCGCTGGATCCGGCAGTGATCTACGGCGTGCATTTTTGTGATGGCCGCCGTTTAATGCCCGGTGAGAAATGGGATGAGCGGGTGCAGCGCGATTATCAGCCGGGAGAAGGTGAAGTCGATTTGGCCAGCTGGGTGGCCGCGGTGAAAGCCAGCGGCTATGACGGCGTATGGTGCCCTGAACTGCTGAGTCCTACCCACTGGGAGGATGATTTGTGGCAGATTGCGCGGGATTCGATGAGCAGCCTCGACGCCTGGACTCGCTAGCCTGTTGGTAAACCGTCACGGCCAGGCCGTGGCGGTATCATTATTTCGGCACTCAGAAGTTTTCTAAGGTCATCAGTTCGAACGGCAGATAGCGTTGCTGATTGCCGCGCGCCTGGCTGTCAAAATCCTCGGCAATCGCCCCGGTGATCCCCGCTGCCAGCGTTGCCATCCGGTGCCAGATAAACACGTCCACCACGCCCTCCAGCAACGCACGCTGTGCGCTGGCAATGGGACCGTGACACACCACGGTCAGCAGCCGGTGCCTGCGCTGCTTTTCCGCCAGCAAGGCGTTAACCACCCCTTCCACGCCGCCGCTGGGCACATACAGCGCCACCAGATCGGGATGGTTCGTCAGCAGCTCGCGCGTGGCCTGTTCAGCCAGGCGATCGTCTTCATGGCAGCGCAGCGGTTCCAGAATCGTGAACCCGCTGGTTTTTTCACGGAAATAGGAGCGGAAGCTGATCTCCGAGGTTTCCTGACAGAGAAAACGGTGATCGCCCAGCAGAATGCCAATCTTGCCCGGCTGTTGGCACAAACGGGATAGCGCCCAGGCCGCGGTACGCCCCGCCTTACGGTTATCGAGGCCGATATAGCCGGCGCAGCCGCTGGCGGTCAGCTCGCTAAACAGGCTATAGACGCGCACGCCCTTCTCGCGGGCGACGCCAATGGCCTGATTCACCAGCGGATGATCGATGGCCACCAGGCCAATCACATCGACCCGGTCGCTAAGGGCAATAAGGGTTGCAGCGATGGATTCCGTGGCATTGACGTTGAGATAAATCAACTCGGGATCGTTGGCAAGCCGATCGCAGCGCGCAGTATGCAACAGCAGCTGTTCACTGAACTCGCGGTAAAAAACCGCCCCGGAGTCGAGCAAAATATAGGCGGTACGGCAGGATGGCGGTGAATCTGCAGAGAGGCTGATCTTGTCAGAGATAAAGCCCAGCGTTCGCGCTGCCGCCAGCACGCGTTGACGGGTTGCGGCTTTGACGGGTGCCCGTTGATTGATCACCCGATCGACCGTTGCCACACCCACGCCGGCTTCTCTGGCAATATCAGTCATTGTTGGAGTTGAAGCCATGACCTGTTGCCCCTCTGCGGATGGTCGGTTTTATTCAGCCTGTGCGGCAGCAACCGCTGCGGCATACTGCGTTTTGAACGCCTCATTGTCTTCGGTAAGACGAATAGCGGCTTCGATCATGTCGTTCTGCATCAGTGAGGTTTGACCGCTGGTGCGCCAGTGAATATAGAGCACGCACAGTGCGCCAACCTGCAGCATGTCTTCTTCACTGCTGCCGTTGCCTTCAAAACCGTACTCTTCATCCGACCAGCGATAAACGTCGGCAACAAACGGCATCTCACCGTGCTCGTCCAGCGGCGGCAGCGTGTCAAACAGCGCCAGCATCTCAGGCGTGGCGATATAGCTCTGACGGCCAACGGCATCCAGCTGCTTGCCGCGCGAACGCTTGTTATTCGCCTGTTTCGCTTTGGTTTTGGCGCGTTTCGCACGCTTGTCTTGTTTATTACTCACCGGTCATATCTCGCATCTAAAAAAGAGCGCAATGATAGCAGACCGTCCGCCGGCGCGCTGGCTACATTTTGCCGATAAATAATGAAACCAGACCTGCGGCGATTAACGGACCGACCGGCACGCCACGGAACAGCGATACGCCAATGATGGTGCCGATTAGCAGTCCGCCGACCACGCTTGGCTGGCTGCTCATCAGCGTGACGCCACGGCCGCCTACCCAGGAGACAAAGATCCCGATAGCGATAGCCAGCAGGGATTTCCAGTGCAGGAAGGAATGCATCAAGGTGGTACTGGGAATGGTGCCGCTGGCAATCGGTGCCATCACGCCGATGGTCAGAATGATGATCCCCACCGTCACGCCCTGTTTTTCAATCCACGGAAAGAAGGTGTTCAGCGGCGTCATGCGCACAATAATCAGTACCAGCAGCGCAATCGCCACCGTAAGGTTGTTACTGAAGTAGCTGAGACCGGCCAGAACCAGCAAAATGAAGAGCGTCAGATCGAACATAAAAAATCCCTGCAGTAAGGCGTAACCTGTTGTGCCGTCAGCATAAAACACTTTCCGGCTCAGGTTGAGACTTTTTTAACGTTTCATTAACTTTGTTTTACAAGATGGTTTCGATAGCGGCCTGCAAACAGACCTGAGGCCCGGTCAGCACCGCCAGCGTGCTGTTGATATATTTCTCCGCCCCGGCCATCGAGGCCTGTGCCAGCACGATGCAGCCCAGCGAACATTCGGGGCGCTGCTGAATATAGTGAGCAATTTCGCGGTGATAGCCTTCAATATCGTCATGGTTAAAGTAAGCCCAGGCGCGCGGGATCAGCTCAACGGCCAGACGTTCGCCGGGAATAAAGGCCTCGAAAAGCTGCTTAGTGGCTTCCAGCGTGCTGTGCGCGGTGCAGAGCACCAGAATTGAGCCGTGATAACGTGAGGCGACCTTGGCCAGCGTGGCATCCACGCGCAATACCGGCTTGCTGAACTGCTTTGCATCCCAGGCCACCACGCCCAGGGTGGTGCAGGTGACGATCACCGCATCGGCGTGCTCGCACAGTTCCTCAATAGCCCGTCGCGTGGCGGCAACGACGGCAGGTGTTACTTCATTGGCTGCCACCGCCTGTTCGAACAAGCCATCCTCAACCCGGTGCAGCAGCTGAATATCACCAAAATCTAGCGAACGCAGAGCGGTTTCAAATACGTCGATGTTACTTCGTGCGGCATGCAGGCAGGCAATAATAGCCATGAGGGTATCTCCGGGAGAGGGTTGCCATTACTGTGACAAAGATCGCCGAATTTGCCAACGTTTCGTGCGGCATAATTGCAAGCGTTTCACCTGCAACTCGCCATCATGGTGCAATGCATCACAATAATGCAGGATCGCAGTGAAACTATCGTTTCACTTCCGCAAAAATCCGCCGCTGACGCCACCTGAGCGGTCATAAGAAATTGGTATAGAAATTGCTTAATAAATCTTATGACAGAAAGGAGAGACAGATGAAAGCGATTATCATTGGTGCCGGCATTGGCGGCATGTGCACAGCGATTGCCCTGCACCGTTTCGGCATTCAGACCGAGGTGTTTGAAGCCGTTAAAGAGATCAAACCGGTTGGCGCCGCCATTTCCATCTGGCCGAATGGCGTAAAGTGCCTGAATTTCCTTGGGATGAAAGAGCCACTGCGCAAGCTTGGCGGCCCGATGCGTGCGATGGCCTATAACGATTTTCAGTCGGGCACCACGCTGACGCAATTCAGCCTCGATCCGCTGGTGGCAGATTCCGGCGAGCGCCCCTATCCGGTCGCCCGCGCGGAGTTGCAGGCGATGCTGCTGGACACTTACGGTCGCGAAAAAGTCCAGTTTGGCAAACGCGTCGCCCGCGTGGAGCAGGATGAAAATGGCGTCACCGCCTGGTTTGAAGATGGCAGCGAAGCCCATGGCGACCTGCTGATTGCCTGTGACGGCACCCACTCGGTGGTGCGCAAATATGTACTGGGCCGCACCGTTGAGCGGCGTTATGCCGGCTACGTCAACTGGAACGGGCTGGTGGATATTGATGAAAGCATTGCGCCGGCTGAGCAGTGGACGACCTTTGTCGGCGAAGGTAAACGCGTGTCGCTGATGCCGGTGGCCAATAACCGTTTCTACTTCTTCTTTGACGTGCCGCTACCGGCAGGATTAGCGGAAGATCGCAGCAGCGTGCGCGACGATCTCAGCCGCTACTTCAGCGGTTGGGCAGCGCCGGTGCAAAAACTGATTGGGCAGATTAACCCGGAAACCACTAACCGCGTGGAGATCCACGATATCGATCCGTTCCCGGAGCTGGTTAAAGGTCGTGTGGCGCTGCTGGGTGATGCGGCTCACAGCACCACGCCGGATATCGGTCAGGGAGGCTGTGCGGCGATGGAAGATGCGGTGGTGCTGGCGAATTGCCTGCAAACGAACGCCTTAGGCATTGAAGACGCGCTGCTGCGCTATCAGCTTAAGCGTGCGGATCGGGTCAAGGATCTGGTGTTGAAAGCCCGCAAACGCTGCGACGTGACCCACGGTAAAGAGATGGACGTCACACAACAGTGGTATGAAGATCTGAAGAGCGAAACCGGTGAGCGCATTATCCATGGCATGTGCGACACCATTCAGGGTGGTCCGCTGGCCTGATAATAAAACGGGGCGGAAAGGGAGAAACGATCCTCAGACTGTGAGAGCCGTTCCCCCTTCCCGCCCCGGTTAAACGCCGCTATCAGGCTTCTTTCAGGCCGCGATTAATCAGCATCGGTTCAATTACCGGATCCTGCCCGCGCCAGTCAGCATACAGCTGCTTCAAATCTTCGCTGTTACCCTTCGACAGGATCTTCTGACGGAAGATCTGACCGTTTTCCGCGGTTAATCCGCCCTGCTCGTTAAACCATTCGAAGCCATCGTCTGCCAGCATCTGCGTCCAGATATAGGCGTAATAGCCCGCGGCATAGCCATTGCCCCAGATATGCTGGAAATAGCTTGAGCGATAGCGCGGCGGAACCTGTGGCAAATTGATGTTGTCCGCCTGCAACGCCTGTTGCTCAAACGCCGCCACGTCTGCGGGTTTATCCTCCGCGCCCAGACTGTGCCAGTGGAGATCCAGCAACGCCGCCGCCAGCAGTTCGGTCATGTCATAGCCTTTATTAAACTTGCTGGCTTTAACAATTTTGTCGCGCAGCGCCTGCGGCATCGGCTCACCGGTTTGATAATGGCGGGCGTAATTCATAAACACCTTTTCATTGCTGGCCCAGTGCTCATTTATCTGTGACGGGAACTCGACGAAATCCCGTGGCGTATTGGTGCCGGACAGCGTTGGATAAGTCTGTTCAGCAAACAGACCATGCAGCGTATGGCCAAATTCGTGGAACAGTGTGATCACATCGTCCCAGGCGATCAGCGCCGGTTGCCCTTCGGCCGGTTTGCTGTAGTTGCAGACGTTATAGATCACCGGATGGGTGCCCAGCAGCTTCGACTGGTCGACAAAATTACTCATCCAGGCACCGCCGCCTTTGCTCTCGCGCTTAAAGAAGTCGGTGTAGAACAACGCCATCGGCAAACCATTGTTGTCGATAATTTCATACACGGTGACGTCGGGATGCCATACCGGGATATCGTCGCGACGGGCAAAGGTGATACCAAATAACTGGGTGGCGGCATAAAACACGCCGTTTTCCAGCACCGACGTGACTTCAAAGTACGGCTTGATCTGGCTTTCATCGAGATCGTATTTCGCCCGACGAACCTGTTCGGCATAGAACAACCAGTCCCAGGGCTCAAGCGCAAACCCGCCCTGCTGTTGGTCAATCAGCGCCTGAATATCGGCCGCTTCGCGTTTCGCGCGTGCGGTGGCGGCAGGCACGATTGCCCGCATAAACGCCAGCGCGGCGTCCGGGGTTTTCGCCATCTGATCCTGCAACTTCCATTCGGCAAAGCTGCTGAAACCGAGCAGCTGCGCCTGTTCCGCGCGGACCGCAGCCAGTTTGACGATTAGTTCGCGGGTGTCATTCGCATCGCCTTTCTCCGTTCGACGCCACGCGAGATCGAATAAATTTTCGCGCGTCTGGCGATCGCTCAAATCCTGCAATACCGGCTGTTGCGTGGTGTTTTGCAGTGCCAGCCACCATTGTCCCTGCAGGCCGCGCTCCGCTGCGGCCTGGGCTGCGACGGTCAGCTCGGCTTCGCTTAACCCGGCAAGGGAATCGGCGCTGCTGAGGCTTAAGCCACCGGCTTTGGTGCCAGCCAGCAGGCGATTGGTAAACTGGGTGCTTAAGGTGGCGGACTGTTGATTGAGGGCTTTCAGTGCGGTCTTTTGATCGTCACTGAGGCTGGCACCGGCCAACTGGAAGGTCTGCCAGACCACCTCGACCAGCCTGAGCGCTTCGGCCGGCAGCTCCAGCGATTCGCGCTGCTGATAAACGCTGTCCAGGCGGGCAAACAGTTTGCTGTTCAGCCGGATTTCATCATTCAACGCGGCAAGCCGTGGCGACATCTCTTCATCCAGCGCCTGTAAGGTGGCGTTGGTGTTGGCGGAGGTCATCGCGCCAAAGACATTCTCGACGCGGCGCAGCATCAGCCCGCACTTTTCCAGCGCTTCATAGGTATTTTCGAAGCTCGGTGCGTCGGGGTTTTCGGCAATCTGCTGCACTTCCGCACGCTTTTCGGCCATTGCCTGTTCCAGTGCGGGACGGTAGTCGGCATCGGAAATCCGATCGAACGGCGGTGCCTGATAAGGCAGTGTACTTGGCTGACTGAACGGATTGGCTTGCATCGCAGATCTCCTTGTCATGGGTGACCTTCAGCATAGGCGGTTAATCCGCCTAAGCCAACTCAATCAGTATCAGCCCGTTGATAAGTGGCAATAATTTCTCCCGCCACCGCCACGGCAATCTCCGCCGGCAGTTTGCCGGTGATATCCGGCAGGCCAATCGGGCAGCGCATGCTGTCCAGCTGCTGCCGGGTGAAGCCTTTACCTTCAAGGCGATAGTCGAAACGCTGACGCTTGGTTTGCGATCCAATCACGCCAAAATAACGATAATCGCCGCGCTTAAGGATCGCTTCACACAGTTCAAAGTCGCGCGGATGATGATGGGTCATCACCACAAAATAGCTGTCTGGCGGCATCAAATCCACCTGCTCGGTGGGATCGTCCAGGCAGCAAACGGTGACTCCTTCCGGCACGCTGGAAAACTGCTCGCGGCGTTCATCCACCCAAAATACGTTACAGGGTAACGTCGCCAGCAGATTCACCAGCGCCTGACCGACGTGCCCGGCACCAAATACCACGATTTGCGGCTGGATCTGCAGCAACGGCTCAAACAGTACGGTGGTCATGCCGCCGCAGCACTGACCCAACTTTGCGCCCAGATTGAAATGCTCGCTGTAGGACTGCGCCTGCCTGGCGCTTAACATCTCTCTGGCGGTGGCAACGCACTTAAATTCCAGATGGCCGCCGCCAATGGTCAGCCAGGTTTTGCTCGCAGACACCACCATTTTGCTGCCGCGATCGCGTGGCACCGAGCCTTTTTCGTCCAGCACGGTGAGCAGCACGCAGGGTTCGCGCCGCTCATGCAGCTGCGCCAACACCATAATCCAGTCATCAGTGCGCATCGGTCACCCCGGCTCTGAGTTTATCCGCGCCCCAGAACACCCTTTCCGGCGTCGCGGGCGCATCCAGCAGCGGATGTTGCTGATAGTTGCTGACGCTCGATACCGCATCCTGCAAGGCGCACCAGGCCGCAATACCCAGCATAAACGGCGGTTCACCCACGGCTTTCGAATGGAACACCGTATCTTTTGGGTTCCTGCGGTTTTCTACCAGCGTCACCCGCATATCTGTCGGCACGTCGCCAATGGCGGGAATTTTGTAACTCGCCGGGCCATCGGTCATTAAGCGCCCTTTGTCGTTCCACACCAGCTCTTCGCAGGTCAGCCAGCCGACGCCCTGCACAAAACCGCCTTCCACCTGACCAATATCGATCGCCGGGTTCAGCGATGCGCCCACGTCATGCAGAATGTCCGCCCGCAACAGGCGATATTCCCCGGTCAGGGTGTCGATAATCACTTCGGCGCAGGCCGCACCATAGGCGAAGTAATAGAACGGCGTGCCGCGCCCGGCCTGGCGATCGTAGTGAATGCCCGGCACCTTGTAATAGCCGGTTGCCGACAGCGGCACCTGGTTAAACCATGCCATTTGCGCCACGTCCGGGAAGGTGAAGTGCTGGTCTTTTACCCGCACGATGCCGTTGCTGAAAGTCACCTCTTCGGCGCTGCAGCTGTGCAGCTTACAGAGCATTTCGGTCAGGCGGCCACGCAGGATTTCCGCCGCATTCTGCGCCGCTTTACCGTTGAGATCGGTGCCGCTGGAGGCCGCTGTCGGTGAGGTGTTCGGCACTTTTCCGGTATCGGTGGCAGTGATCTGAATCTGATCGACGTCGATCTGCAGCACTTCCGCGACAATCTGCGCCACCTTGGTGTTCAACCCCTGGCCCATCTCGGTACCGCCGTGGTTTAACTGCACGGTGCCGTCGGTGTAGATCAGGATCAGTGCGCCCGCCTGGTTCAGGAAGCTTGAGGTAAAGGAGATGCCAAATTTGACCGGCGTCAGCGCCAGCCCGCGTTTCAGATACGGGCTGGCCGCATTGAAGGCGCGGATCTCTTCTCGCCGCTGGGCATAAGACGCACTGACTTCCAGCTGTTCAGTCATTTCCGCCATCAGATTGTCTTCAACCTTCTGATGGTAATGGGTGATATTGCGCTCTTCCTTGCCGTAATAGTTGCGCTTACGTACTTCAAGCGGATCCAGTTTCAGTTCACGGGCGATGTGATCCATGATCTGTTCAATCGCCACCATGCCCTGCGGACCGCCGAAGCCGCGATAGGCGGTATTCGACGCGATATTGGTCCGGCAGCGATAGCCAGTCACCCGCGCATCGCCGAGATAATAGGCGTTGTCCGCATGGAACATCGCACGATCGATAATCGAGCCGGACAGGTCCAGCGAATAACCGCAGTTACCGGCCAGATCGATTTTCACGCCGCAGAATCGTCCGGTTTCATCCACTCCGACGTCATAGCGCACGTAGAACGGATGGCGCTTGCCGGTCATGCGCATATCATCGCGCCGCGCCAGACGCATTTTCACCGGACGGTTGGTCATCCTCGCCGCCACGGCACACAAACAGGCCACGCCCGCCGCCTGGGTCTCTTTGCCGCCGAAGCCGCCACCCATGCGGCGCATATCGATGGTGACTTTATTCATGGTGATGCCCATCACCGAGGCCACCAGCTTCTGCACTTCCGTCGGATTTTGCGTGGAAGAAAAGACCTGCAGCGAGTTGTCCTCACCGGGAATGACCATTGCCACCTGCGTCTCGAGGTAGAAATGTTCCTGGCCACCGATATGGAATTCACCCTGCAAACGGTGAGCGGCACGCGCCAGCGCAGCCTGCGCATCACCGCGCTGATGAACATGCGGCTGCTGGACAAAGTGCTGCTTTTCCAACGCTTCCCTGACGTCGAGCATGGGCGTCAGCACCTCATACTCAATTATGGCGGCTTCGGCAGCCTGGCGCGCCGCGTCGGGGGTTTCAGCCGCCACGGCAAGCACCACCTGACCGGCGTACTCCACAACCTCCTTCGCCAGCAGCGGGTCGCCCGGCTCCAGTGGGCCGATATCCAGCTCGCCCGGTACCTGATGCCAGGTTAACACCTGCACCACGCCGGGAATGGCGTAGCAGGGTTCAACGTTGATATGCAGAATGCGCGCATGAGCGTGTTCACTCAGCCGTGGGCAGAGATGCAGCATGCCCGGCAGCTCAAGCTTGTCATCGATGTACAGGGCTTCACCGGAGACATGTTTATCGGCGCTTTCGTGCTTGTTACTTTTGCCCACGCCGCTCTGGATCCCTTCCCGGTATTGCCGGGCAATCACGTCTTCTGCCACTACTGGTCGATTATGAGACATAGCGCGATACCTCCAGCAACGTCAGCTCACCCGAACGGGAAGCATAGAAACGGCGTAATAAGTTTTTGGCGATTTGCAGGCGGTAATCCGCGCTGGCGCGGAAATCGCTCAGCGGTTTGAAGTCCTGCTCAAGCGCGGCACAGGCCTGTTCGATTGACGCCAGCGTCAGCGGTTTACCCGTCAGCAACTGTTCGCTGTGGCTGGCGCGTTTGGCAATTTCGGCCATACCGCCAAAGGCGATTCGCGCTTCGGTCACCACGCCGCTGCTGTCGGTGTCGACCAGCAGCGCGGCAAACACCGCCGAGATATCATCTTCCAGCCGTTTGGAGACTTTCCACGCGGCGAATGTTTGTGACGGCGTCACTTTTGGGATGACAATCGCGCGGATAAACTCCCCTTCCTGTAAGGCGGTTTTGCGATAGGAAAGGAAGAACTCATTCAGCGGCAGGCGACGAACGCGCTGGCCGTGTTGCAGTTCCAGCGAGGCATTCAGCGCCAGGAGCATCGGCGGCGTATCACCGATCGGCGAACCGTTGGCGATGTTGCCGCCGAGCGTGCCCTGATGGCGGATCTGCAATGAGGCAAAGCGCTCCAGCATCTCGGAGAACGGCGGAATATGCGCTGCCAGCAGCTGATAGCAATGATGCAGCGACGCACCGGCACCCAGCACAATCTCGTGCTCAGCTATCTGGCACGTTTTCAGCTCATCAATCTGCTCAAGGGCGATCATCAGCGGTAACGGTTTATAGAACTGCGTAACCTGCAACGCCAGATCGGTGCCGCCGGCCAGCAGCTTCGCCTGCGGAAACTCCAGTAGCAACCCGGCCAGATGTGCCACGGTTTTCGGCACATAGCAGCGGTTGTCCTTAAAGGTCAGGGTTTGCAGCTCCCCGTTTTTCAGCGCGCTCAGGCGCTTCGCCGTGTCCGCACTCTGCAACTGGAAACTGTCAACTTCAGGCTGTTCACAGGCCTGGCGCGCGGCATCGACAATCGGACGGTAGCCGGTGCAGCGGCATAGGTTGCCCGCCAGCGCCTGTTCAGCCTGCTTATGCTGCCAGCCATCGCTGTTTTTTTGCAGCGTGAACAGCGACATCACAAAGCCGGGCGTGCAGAATCCGCACTGTGACGCGTGGCAATCCACCATCGCCTGCTGCACCGAATGCAGTTTATTGCCCTGCTTTAAGTCCTCGACGGTGATCAGCTGTTTGCCCTGCAGGCTGCTGACAAAGGTCAGGCAGCTGTTGGCGGTTTCATACACCATTTCGCCGTTTTCCACCCGGCCAAGTGTGACCGTACAGGCGCCACAGTCACCCGACGCACAGCCTTCTTTGGTGCCGCTACGCCGTTTATTCTGACGCAGGTAGTTCAGTACGGTCAGATTGGGATCCAGCGACTCTTCGGTCACCAGCGTCTGATTCAGTAAAAATTGGATCATGCGGCTTTTACCTCACTGTGTGTCTGCCAGACGCACTGCCCGTTTACCCAGGTTGCAGCGATATTGCGATCGTCGCCCAGCGTCATCAGCACAAAGAGTTTTTCCCAGATATCTTTGCTGTTGGCATGGCGCATCTGTTGTAAGGCGGAAACCGCCGGATCCAGCACCACGAAGTCGGCTTCTTTTCCGGGGCTGAAGTTGCCGATGCGGCTGTCCAGATCCAGCGCATGCGCGCCGCCCAGCGTGGCATGATAGAAGGCTTCACAGGCCGCCAGCTTGTAGCGCTGGAGCTGGCCCACTTTGTAGGCCTCGCCCAGCGTTTGCAGCATGCTAAAGGTGGTCCCTGCGCCGACATCGGTGCCCACACCCATTTTCACCCCTTTCTGCCAGCAGGTGTTCAGGTCGAACAGGCCGCTGCCCAAAAACAGGTTGGATGTCGGGCAAAATGCCACGGCGGAGTCGGTTTTGTGCAGGCAATCCCACTCTTCATCTTCCAGATGCAGGCAATGCGCAAAGACGCTGCGGCGACCGGTCAGCTGATAGGCGTCATACACATCGAGATAATTTTTATGCGCCGGGAACAGCGACTTCACCCATTCAATTTCCTGCGGATTTTCGCTGAGGTGCGTATGCATCCAGGTATCCGGAAATTCGGCCTTCAGCTGGCTGACCTTGCTCAGCAGTTCCGGCGAAGAGGTCGGCGCAAAGCGTGGCGTCAGCGCATAGCTGAGGCGCCCCTTGTTGTGCCAGCGCTCAATCAGCGCACGCGTTTGTTGATAGCTCTGCTCCGGCGTTTCGGTCAGGTAATCTGGCGCATTGCGATCCATCATTACCTTACCGGCAATCAGCCGCATCCCCAGCCCGTCGGCAGCGGTAAACAGCGCATCGACCGACTCGGGATGCACGGTGCCAAACACCAGCGCCGTGGTGGTGCCATTGCTCAGCAGCTGGTGCAGGAAGAAGGCCGACATTTTGGCGGCGTGCTGCGGGCAATGGTACTGGCTCTCTACCGGGAAGGTGTACTGCTGCAGCCATTCCAGCAGCTGCTCGCCATAGGCACCGATCATTTCGGTTTGCGGGTAGTGAATATGCGTATCGACAAAACCGGGAACGATCAGCTTGCCGCGATAGTCGAGCACGGCAACGTCGTCGGCAAGCTGAAGGCGCCCTTCTTCCCACGGCTGCAGCGATACGATTTCACCGCCGTTCAGCAGCAGCAATCCATCTTCAATATAACGAGCCTGTTCGGGAAGCTGCGTCGGCGTGTCCACAACGGCAGTAATATCAAAAAAGCTTCCGCGAATAGCCTGAGTACAGGTAACTGACATAGCGATTCCTTGGGGAAAGAGTTCAACCCTTTCTTTTGTTATTGCAGGTGATGACCTTTATTTCAAATTGCAATTGTTATGCCAGATCGCCATATCGTAATTTCTTAATAATAATCAGAAGGTTAATGTGGTTTTATGACAAGCTCATGTCTGCCTGCCAGGTAATCGTGTGCGCAACCGGTTGCTTTTATCCGCAAACGGTTGCATTGAGGAATTATTTTTAATAAGCCGCACCGTCGGCGCTGCGCGGCAAAAAAGCCGCACTAAAAAAAGGCAGCGTGCGAATTAAACGCACCAACAGCGTGCAGATCGGTTTAGTAAATAAATCATAACCTTTTCGTCCTTATCAGCTTACCTTTGAAATGGTAAGGTGGCTGGAATTGAAAATACCTTGAGGAACAGTGAGATGATTGTATTTGTTACTGGCGCTACCGCAGGATTCGGAGAAGATATCACCCGCCGCTTTATTGCTCAGGGGCATAAAGTGATCGCCACCGGCCGCCGTCAGGAGCGTTTACAGGCGCTGAAAGAGGAGCTGGGTGACGCTGTATATACCCTGCAACTGGACGTGTGCAACCGTACCGGTATTGAAGAAGCGCTGGCCAGCCTGCCCGCCGACTGGCGCAATATCGACGTGTTGGTCAACAACGCCGGTCTGGCGTTGGGCATCGAGCCGGCGCATAAAGCCAACGTCGATGACTGGGATCTGATGATCGACACCAATAACAAAGGCCTGGTGTATATGACCCGTGCGGTGTTGCCGGCCATGGTTGAGCGCAATGTTGGCCACATCATCAATATCGGTTCGATTGCCGGCAGCTGGCCTTACGCCGGCGGCAACGTGTATGGCGCCACCAAAGCCTTCGTGCGTCAGTTCAGCCTGAATCTGCGCGCCGATTTGCATGGCACCGCGCTGCGCGTCACCAATATTGAACCAGGCCTGGTTGGCGGCACCGAGTTTTCTAACGTGCGCTTCAAGGGCGACGATGCCAAAGCGGACAGCGTGTATGACGGCGCGGAACCGTTAACGGCAGAAGACGTGACCGAAGCGGTGTACTGGGTGGCGAACCTGCCTAAGCACGTCAATATCAATACGCTGGAGATGATGCCAGTCGGTCAGACGCTGGCAGGTTTGAAGGTGCACAAGGCGTAATGTTAGACGGAGCGCAAGCGCTCGGGCGATAACGATGAAAACAGGCTGCAGATGCAGCCTGTTTTCATTTACCACACCCGGTTAAATCACGATCTCATCCATCGCCTGCTGGATACGCTTCTCCGAAACCGGATAGGGCGTGCCAAGCTGCTGGGCAAAATAGCTCACCCGCAACTCTTCAATCATCCAACGCACGTCCTTCACGTCTTCATCTTCGCGGCGAACGGCGGGCAACTTGTTGTACCAGGTGGACCAGGCCTGCTGAATTTTTTCAATTTTCAGCATTCTGGCGCGATCGCTGTGCGGATCGATCGGCATTTTTTCCAGCCGCCGCTCCATTGCCGTCAGATAACGCAAGGTATCCGACAGTCGCTTCCAGCCGTTCTGGGTAACAAAGCCTTTGTACACCAGGCCGCCTAACTGTGCCTTAACGTCAGACAGCGCCAGCGCCATACTCATATCCACGCGCCCTTTCAGACGTTTGTTGATATTGAACACCGCGGTGAGGATCTGCTCGACCTTTTTGGCGATGTCGACCACCGTGTCGTTCAGCTCGGCGCGAACCTTATCGTGCAGTTTGCTGTAACCCGCTTCCTGCCAGGTTGGGCCGCCGTGTTCATCAATCAGCTTATCAACACCACAGGCGATGCAGTCATCAATCAGATCCAGCACCTTGCCATACGGGTTGAAATAGAGTCCCAGCTTGGCTTTATTTGGCAGCTTCTCATGCAGATATTTGATCGGCGACGGAATATTAAGCAGCAGCAAACGCCGCTGGCCGCGCCACATGGCCTTCTGCTGCTCATGCTGCGAGTCAAACAGGCGGATCGCCACGCTGTCTTTCTCATCCACCAACGCCGGCCAGGCCTTCACGCTGTAATTTCCGCGCTTCTGCTCGAAATGATCCGGCAGGTCGCCAAAGCTCCAGATATGCAGACCGCTCTGCTCCAGCCCGTCATCGGCGACCAGCGACAGCGTTTCCTGCACTTTTCCTTTCAGCGCAAGCTTCAACGCGGCGAGATCGCGCCCTTCGTTCAGCTTGCGGTTGTTTTCATCCACCACCCGGTAGGTGATTTTCAGATGATCGGGCACCTGATCCCACTGCCAGGCTTCACGGTCAATGGTGATCCCGGTCATGCGGCGGAATTCGCGTTCCAGCGACTCCAGCAGCGGCAATTCCATTGGCGTCACCCGGCCAAGGAAGGCGTCCGCATAGTTTGGCGCAGGCACCAGATTGCGGCGAACGGGTTTTGGCAGCGATTTGATCAGCGCGATAATTAACTCGCGGCGCACGCCCGGAATTTGCCACTCAAAGCCGTTCTCCTCAACCTGATTCAGCAACGGTAACGGCACGTGCACCGTCACGCCATCGGCTTCGGTGCCGGGCTCAAACTGGTAGCTCAGGCGCAGCTTAAGGTTGCCCTGTTGCCAGACGTTGGGATAATCCAGCTTGCTGACGTTGCTGGCGCCCTCTTTAATCAGCATCTCTTTGGCGAAGTTCAGCAATTCAGGCTGTTCGCGGCTGGTTAGCTTCCACCAGCTGTCGAAATGCCGGGCCGACACCACGTCCTGCGGAATGCGCATATCGTAAAAGGCGAACAGCGTCTCGTCATCAACCAGAATGTCGCGACGGCGGGACTTATGCTCCAGCTCTTCCACTTCTTCACGCAGCTTGAGGTTGGCTTTGAAGAACGCGTGACGCGTCTGCCATTCCCCTTCCACCAGCGCGTTTCGGATAAACAGCTCACGGGACAGGACCGGATCGATCTGGCTGTAGTTCACCTTGCGTGCGGCAACAATCGGCAAGCCATACAGGGTGACTTTTTCACTGGCCATTACCGCGCCCTGCGCTTTCTCCCAGTGCGGTTCGCTGTAGCTGCGTTTGATCAGATGCTGAGCCACCGGCTCGATCCACTCCGGATCGATACGCGCGGCAATACGGCCCCACAGCCGGCTGGTTTCCACCAGCTCCGCGACGATGGTCCATTTCGGCGGCTTCTTAAACAGCCCCGAGCCAGGGAAGATCGAGAAACGGGCGTTACGCGCGCCGGTATATTCCTGCTTATCGGCGTCTTTCTGACCGATATGCGACAGCAAACCGGTTAGCAGCGCGGTATGCACGCCACGGAAATCGGCGGGCTCGCTGTTCAGCGGGATCCCCTGTTCACGCACCACCTGACGCAGCTGGGTGTAGATATCCTGCCACTCGCGCACGCGCAGATAGTTAAGGTATTCCATCTTACATAAGCGGCGGAACTGGCTGGACGACAACGCCTTCTGCTGCTCCTGCAGGTAATCCCACAGGTTCACAAAGGAGAGGAAATCGGACTCCTTGTCGGCAAAGCGGCGATGCTTCTCGTCTGACGCCTGCTGCTTATCTGCCGGACGCTCGCGCGGGTCCTGAATGGACAGCGCCGAGGTGATGATCATCACTTCGCGCGTACAGGCATAGCGCTGCGCTTCCAGCACCATTTTGGCCAGTCGTGGATCGACCGGTAGCTGCGCCAGCGATCGGCCCGACGGGGTCAGCTTATAATGCTGATCCTCGCTCTGAGTGATGGCACCCAGCTCTTCCAGCAGCTTGACGCCATCCTGGATATTGCGCTTGTCCGGCGCTTCGACAAACGGAAACGCGGCGATATCGCCCAGCCCCAACGCCGTCATCTGCAGAATGACTGACGCCAGGTTGGTGCGCAGAATTTCCGGATCGGTAAATTCCGGGCGGTTAATGAAATCATCTTCTGAATAGAGACGAATACAGATCCCTTCAGAGACACGACCGCAACGGCCCTTACGCTGATTGGCCGAGGCCTGTGACACCGGCTCGATCGGCAGACGCTGAACCTTGGTGCGGAAGCTGTAGCGGCTGATACGCGCGGTACCGGGATCGATGACGTACTTGATGCCCGGTACAGTCAGCGAGGTTTCCGCCACGTTGGTGGCCAGCACGATACGGCGACCGGTGTGCGACTGGAACACGCGGTTCTGCTCAGCATTCGACAGGCGCGCATAAAGCGGCAGAATTTCGGTATGCGGAAGATCGCGACGGTTTAAGGCATCCGCCGTATCGCGGATTTCCCGTTCACCGCTCATAAAGATCAGGATATCGCCACGGCTCTCCTGCCCCAGCTCATCGACCGCATCGAAAATGGCCTGCAGCTGATCGCGATCGGTATCATCCGCGTCTTCCACCACCGGACGATAGCGAACCTCCACCGGATAGGTGCGGCCGGAGACTTCAATTACCGGCGCATTGTGGAAATGTTTGGAGAAGCGCTGCGGATCGATGGTCGCCGAGGTGATGATCACTTTTAAGTCCGGCCGACGCGGCAGCAGCTCACGCAGATAGCCGAGTAAAAAGTCGATGTTCAGACTGCGTTCATGCGCTTCATCAATAATGATGGTGTCGTACTGCATCAGCAGGCGGTCCTGCTGGATCTCCGCCAGCAGGATACCGTCGGTCATCAGCTTGACCTGAGTGGTTTCACTGACCTGATCGTTAAAACGCACCTTATAGCCAATGCAGCCACCGAGGCTGGTTTCCAGCTCGTCGGCGATGCGATCGGCCACGGTGCGCGCCGCCAGACGTCGTGGCTGCGTGTGACCAATCAGCCCGGTAATGCCCCGGCCCAGCTCCAGACAAATCTTCGGCAGCTGGGTGGTTTTACCTGAGCCGGTTTCACCGGCGACGATCACCACCTGGTTGTCGCGGATCGCGTCGGCAATGTCCTGCTTCTTCTGACTGACCGGCAAATTTTCCGGGTAGCGAATCGTCGGCGTCGCCGCACGACGGCTGGCCACACGCTGTTCAGCCACGGTAATTTCCGCCGCCAGCTCGTCAGCGATCGCCTGCATCGCCTCAGGCTTGCTGACTTTTTTAGCCCCGTGCAGGCGCTTCAGCAGACGCTGGCGATCGCGCAGCATCAGCGAGTCCAGGCGTGAGAAGAGCGCGGTCAGGGGAGATTGAGGTGTTGTCGACATAAAGGTATAAACTCGCTAATCGCCGTCACTCCGGCAAACAACAGATGATTCGAAGGATAAAAATTTTGCGTAGTGTAGCACAGACAACCACTTAGCCATGACTCCCTGCCGTTAACCTTGTTCAGTAAATTCGAACATAGGCCTCAGAATATTGCACTATCACTGAGGGATGTTTACCCCTAGAGTGTAAATCATTGAGTGAAATCCCTTTCACGTATCACACAGGAAATTATCATGAGCAAAGTTTTAGTTCTGAAATCCAGTATTCTTGCCGGTTATTCTCAGTCAAATCAGCTGGCCGATCACTTTATTGCAGAGTGGAAAGCCGCTCACGGTAGCGACGAAATCACCGTACGTGACCTGGCAATGAACCCAATCCCGGTACTGGATGGCGAACTGGTTGGCGCGCTGCGTCCTTCTGATGCCACTCTGACCCCACGTCAGCAGGAAGCACTGGATCTGTCCAACGAACTGATTGCTGAAATTCAGGCTCACGACACCATCGTGATCACTGCACCCATGTACAACTTCAACATCCCAACGCAGCTGAAAAACTACTTTGACCTGGTTGCCCGTGCTGGCGTGACGTTCCGCTACAGCGAAAACGGCCCGGAAGGCCTGATCACCGGTAAGAAAGTGGTGGTGATTTCCAGCCGTGGTGGCATCCATAAAGATACCCCAAGCGATCTGCTGACCCCTTACCTGAAACTGTTCCTTGGTTTCCTGGGTATGTCAGACGTTGAGTTCGTCTTCGCTGAAGGCATCGCTTACGGTCCGGAAGTGGCGACCAAAGCCGCTAACGATGCAAAAGACGTGCTGAAGCAGATCGTTGCTGCTTAAGTCGTGATCTTGCCGTAAAGGGTAAGCCTGAATAAATGCCGGTCACCGCAAGGGACCGGTTTTTTATTGCCCTTTCTTCAGCCACTGACCGTTGATGCCGCGCACGTATTGCCCGGCGGCAGCGCGCTCAACCAGCTTTTGTCCGGCGATGCGCCCGACTTCAGCGGCGGTCATATTATTGCGCAGCGCCAGTGCCTGATACTGCTGCTGACGGCCCTGGTTGATACGATCTACCAGGGCCTGAGCGTCAGCGTTCTGGGTAACGGCAGCGATGTAGCCGCTCAGGGTTTCGCCGACCAGGCCTTGCTGACGGGCCTCATCCAGCGTCAGGGCCATCGCTGCCGGTGACAACAACAGGAACACCAGCGCCAGCGCTTTTAGCTTTTTCATCATCGTCCCCTCAGAACAGTCCGCTCTGATTTTTTAACAGCGCCTCAACGTCTTTATCGACCTTGATATGGATCTCATGCTCAATTTTCACGTTCATATTGATGGTGATCGGCTCTTTTGGCGCAGCCACCTCAATACGCGGGACGCAGCCGCTAAGCAGCAAAATCCCGGCGGGCATCAGCAGGCTAATGCGTTTCATCGGTCGTTTCCTTTTGAGTCGGCAGTGCAGCGTTTTGCTCTACCCACGATTGCAAATTATCGCCAAAGCGCAGGCTGCGCCACAGCTGGAACAGGTTTTCGCGCTGGGTGTAGTTCAGCGTCACCCGCTGGTTTTTGTCGCTAAAGCGGCTGGTGCCGTTGACCTGCGCCTTCATGGTCATCGCCCCCAGATTATCAATGTCGACGGTCGCCCAGCTGCGGGTGATCTCCATATAGCGCAGCCAGTCTATGGCGGCGCCCGCCGCAATATTGTTGCTGGCGATGGCATCGGCAAAATCCTTATCCATCCTGACGGTCAGGGGGCCGTTATTGGCAATCCAACCGTCTTTGATCAGCCAGTGGGAATTGGTCAGCCACAGCGGCAGTGCGCCATTAATATGACCGGACATGGCAATCTGTTTGGGCTTCATCGCCGTGACCAGTTCGCTCATGCTGATATTTCGTAAGCGCAGCGTCGCGGCTTCGGTCTGCGGCATCTGCAGACTTTCCATACTTAGCTGGCCGCCCAGTACCGCCACCGCAACGTTGCTTAAGCGCAGCGGCTGGCGATCGCTCCATGGATACCAGCCCTGCAAATCGGCGGTGATATTCTGCAAGGCAAACTGATTTTTCACCTCTTTAATCCGCAGCGACACCGGCCCTTTGGCCCCGAAATACCACTGGTGCGCCTTCAGCCTGAACGGCAGCGAAAAGTCGATACCGTTAATTTCGTTGTCCGGCATCCATACGCTACCGTTGTTCACCACCCAGTGACCTCCGGCCTCGAAGCCCTGATCGGCGGCGGCGGAGAAGGCAACCTGCGCCTTGAGCGTTCCACCCTGGATTTTCATCTTCAGGTCATTACTGAGCAGCGGCTGGAAAACCGACAGCGATTGTTGCGGCCACCAGGCCTGACCGCGCAAACGAACGCCGTCCCAGCGGCCCTGAACGCGAACGGGGCCAATATCCTCTGCCTGCAAGCTGCCGTTATAGAGGAACGCCGCCGGATCCTGACCTTTCACCGCCAGGGTCAGCGTCGAAGGCGGCAGATAACCGCCGCTGCTGAAGGTGGTTTGCTGCGCATCCAGGCGGAATTTCCCTGCAAAGGCAGGATGCGCAACATCGCGCTGCCATGATACCGGCGCCGCCAGCGTTAAACGCGGCGCACGAACGTTAACGTTGCCATAACTGATCTGGTCAAAGCCGGTTGATAGCGACGTCAGCTCAATCAATGAATCCTGCCAGCGGCCCTTGCCATTCATATCCCATTTCGCCGACAGCGGGGCCATATAGCCCTCGCCCCAATAGCGCCAGAACCACTGACCTTTATCCGGCCAGAAGTCGTTGGCCCGCCCATCCAGATGCAGCTTAAAACGCCCCATCTGCGGGTCATGTGCGGTAAGAATGGCCTGCAGGCGTCCGTCAATGCCGGCGGATGAGACTTTCACCCCGGCCAGCGGCCAACGCGCCTCATCCACTTCCAGCGTCGAAAGCAATCGCCCGCGCATTCGCAGCAACGCGCCCGGCTGTAACAGCAGCGTTGGGTCCAGCAGCGGCCCCTGAACCTCGCCAGGCAGCCCGGCGTAGAATTGCAACTGCGCCAGTTTACTTTCGCCGGTCAGGCGGAATGGCAGCTGGCTGTTGCTCCAGTCAAGATGTCCCGGCCCCAGCGACAGCACCACGTTGCCTTTGCCGCCTCTTCCCTGAGTCAGCACGTTAAGTCGGCCGGTGATCTCGGTTGCCGGAATCCCCTGCTGCCAGTTTTTCAGTGCCAGGGTAATGCCGCCGGACAACGGTTGTGCCGCATAAGGCCAGCGCCATTGACCCTGCTGGATCAGGATCTGTTGGTCTGAGATGGCCCATGGCAAGGTCACCAGCGGCGCATCATCGCCCTGCTGATGCACCACCAGTTGCCCCTGCTGCTGTTGCCAGTCCAGATTGACGTTGAGCGGCGCAGGAATGCCCTGCAGCGTCATATCGGCAGTCAGTTTTCCGGCATCAGGCAAGGTGTCAGGGATTTTTGGCAGGTTCAGCGTGCCGGCAACCGTAATTGGCTCGGGGACGCCTGGGGCTTTAACGGTCAGCGAATGGATCGCCAGCTGCTGGCCGCTGAGTTCAGCGTCCAGCGAGAGATTCGGACTGCGGTAACGGACGATCTGTCGCGCGCTGTCGAGGTTGAGCTTCAGCTCTCCACCCCAGCTTTGCCACGGCGAAATAGCCAGACTGTTGATGGTGATATCCGCACCCGGCAGCATGGCCTGCCAGTCGGCGATGGAACGCGGTGCCGAAGGCGTTTCACTGGCCGGGAGCTGGCTGGCACAGGTGCTGTCGACCTGCACCGTCGCGGCATTGACCGCCCAACGTCCGTTTGCGCGGCCCAGTGACAGATCCTGTACAGCGGCAAGTTCACAGTCGCCGACGCGGTAGCGCACGCCCGGGATCTGGAGCTTACCGGACTGCCAGCGGGGATTGCTGTCCAGCACCAGAGCGGTGTTGGCAGGCAGCCACACCCCAGCCAGCCGCGGAAGCCAGTGGGTTACAGTCAGCAACAGGCTGGCAATCAGCAGCACAACGACCAGCACGATCGCTATCGCTACCTTCCAGCCACGCGAAAAGCCAGTCAACATTCCGCTCCATCCGTGAATATCATAGGGTGAAATGATGGCACGGAATGTCACAAGGGAGAAGTTTTTAACAGATAATCAACGCATTCAGCGCAAATATCCGCCGTCCGTCATCTCAGGGTCGCCGCGTATTGAGAATTATTGTTACTATGCTGTCAGCGCTATTCCCTTTACGGTCACAGGAGAGAGATCATGAAACTTGCGGTGTACAGTACGAAACAGTACGACCGGAAATACCTTGAGCAGGTCAATGAAGACTACGGCTATGAACTGGAATTTTTCGACTTTCTGCTGACTGAAAAAACGGCCAAAACGGCGGTGGGCTGCGATGGCATCTGCATCTTCGTTAACGACGACGGCAGCCGCGTGGTGCTGGAAGAGCTTGCTGAACTGGGCATCAAGTTTATCGCACTGCGTTGCGCCGGCTTTAATAACGTCGATCTGGCTGCGGCGAAAGAGCTGGGCATTAAGGTCGTCCGCGTACCGGCCTATTCCCCGGAAGCGGTGGCGGAACATGCCGTCGGCATGATGATGACGCTTAACCGCCGTATCCACCGCGCCTATCAGCGCACCCGTGATGCTAACTTTTCCCTGGAAGGATTGATCGGCTTCAATATGCACGGCCGCACGGCCGGTGTGGTGGGTACCGGTAAGATCGGTCTGGCCACGCTGCGCATCCTGAAAGGCTTTGGCATGAAGCTGCTGGCGTTCGATCCCTATCCTAATCCACTGGCCATCGAGCTGGGTGCCGAATATGTCGATATCGACACGCTGTTTAAGCAATCGGACGTCATCTCCCTGCACTGCCCGTTAACGCCCGAAAATCATCATTTACTGGATATGTCAGCATTTCAGAAAATGAAAGATGGTGTGATGATCATCAACACCAGCCGCGGTGGGCTGATTGACTCGCAGGCGGCGATTGATGCACTGAAGCTGCAAAAGATTGGTTCGCTGGGAATGGACGTGTATGAGAACGAGCGCGATCTGTTCTTTGAAGATAAATCGAATGACGTGATTCAGGATGATATCTTCCGCCGTTTATCATCCTGCCATAACGTGTTGTTTACTGGTCATCAGGCGTTCCTGACCGCTGAAGCGCTGACCAGCATTGCGGAAACCACGCTGGAAAACCTCAGGCAGCTGACCAATAATCAACCCTGCCCGAATGAACTGACGGCGGACTGAATGCGCTGAACCGGTCAGGATCTCTGGCCGGTATTAACGCGCGCAGGTGCCGCTTGCCAGCGCATTTTCACCACAGCGTCGGCCATTTGCCAGCTGGCACATGCCAACGGAGCTGCCGTCTAACTGACGTGATAAGGCTAAGGTTCCCCCGGCATTTGCACAGGTGCTGGACGCTAAGTCGGACATCACCACGCGAGGTGGCACATGCGCACTGGTAGCCTGTTGCGGCGGTTCGTTGTCGGCTTCATTGCTGCTGCAAGCGGACAGCAACAGCGCACAACCCACAAGCAGAAAGGTCGCTGCTTTCATTTATTCTCCGGGGAACGGTAATTATGCAGAAAGCCAGCATAAGCTACGATCCCAGGCGGGTCGATAGCTGTCACGAATATTTACCAAATTAAAATGCCTGAAATAGCAATAGCCTGCCGTCTCATTTTATAACGGGTAACATTAAGCAACTGAAAGTGCCTACAAATCAGAAGGATAATCTATGTTAATGGATCTGCTGCTGCGTATCGCCTTAGCGGGAGCGTTGGGAGGATTAATCGGCCTTGAGCGCCAGCTCCGCGCTAAAGAGGCCGGTTTACGCACCCATATTCTCGTCGGCATTGGCAGCGCGATGTTTATGATCGTCTCTAAGTACGGATTTGATGACATTATTGCTCAGACGCATATTGGTCTGGATCCCAGCCGTATCGCCGCTCAGGTCGTCAGCGGCATGGGCTTCCTCGGTGCCGGCACCATCATTATTCAAAAGCAGGTGGTTAAAGGCCTGACCACCGCGGCAGGCCTGTGGGTCACCGCCGCCATCGGTCTGGTGATTGGTAGCGGACTGTATGAAATTGGCATTTATGGCACCCTGCTGGCGCTGATCGTGCTGGAGACGTTTCGCCGCATCAGCCACTGGCTTATTGGCCGCCACCACACCCTGATCTTCCACCTTAAGCCCAAAAGCGTGCCGCTGGTGTTAATCGCGTTAGAAAAGGAGCGCGTTCGCACCGGCCAGGTATCGGTGGTTAACCGTGATGTTGAAACCGGGCTCTGTGAAATGACAATTGACGTGACATTGTCACGCAATATCGCTCCGCATCAAATTTATGACGCGTTGTTAGAGATTAAAGGCGTGACGTCGGTCGAGATGCAATAAACGCCTGCCAATTTATCAGCATGTGCGCACGCGGCCTGTAGTCGCCTGACAAATGTGGCATGATGCGTTGATGCATCGCCTGAAAATGAATGAAGATGGCAAAGAATGCGTATCTAAAGCAGCAGTTTACAGGGTCAGGTGGGATTTCCGGCCTGACTGGCAAGGTAACTAAAAGGAGAAGTGGATGACCGATAAAAATATCCTCATCGTGGCAAAGTTCACTGCCCGGCCTGGCAAAGCGGATGAGTTAAAAAAAGTGCTGAACAACGGCGTGAAACCGGCCCGTGCTGAAGCGGGTTGCCTCCATTACGATCTGTATCGCAGTGTGGAAGACGGGAACGTGTTTCTGTTCCATGAAACCTGGAAAAATGCCGAAGCGGTCGAAATTCATGGCGGACAGCCGCACTTCAAAACGCTGATGGCCGACGCCGAACCGTTGCTGGCGCAACCGCCTGAAGTGCATAAAATCTGATGTTTACTCACTAATAAAAAAAGGCCTGATTCGCTCAGGCCTTTTTATTGCGGGTGATAAAGCGGCTATTTCAGCAAGCGCGCCCGGCAAGATTTGCCTTTGATTTTCACCTGCTGCAACTGCTTCATCGCCTGACGCGCGGTGTCCTGACGGATTGCGACATACGCCTGGGTTGGCGCGATATCGATTTTACCAATCACGTCGCTGCTCAGACCGGCATCGCCGGTCAGTGCCCCGAGAATGTCGCCAGGACGGATTTTCGCCTTACGGCCACCATCCAGGCTCAGGGTCGCCATTTCGGCCAGCAGCGGCTGTGCGGCCACCGATTTCAGCTCGGACACCTTATGCCAGCTCAGCTTCATCTGCAGGAAATCCTCCAGCGCATGGGCTCGCACCATCTCATCTGGCGCGACAAAGCTGATTGCGCACCCTTCTGCGCCGGCACGCGCGGTACGGCCAATACGGTGGACATGCACTTCCGGGTCAAAGGAGAGTTGATAGTTAACCACCATCGCCAGGGATTTAATGTCCAGCCCACGCGCGGCAACATCGGTGGCGACCAGCACGCGGCAGCTGCCGTTAGCGAACTGAATCAATACCTGATCACGATCGCGCTGTTCTAAATCGCCGTGCAGCGCCAGTGCGCTGATTTTGGCGCTGTCCAGCGCATAAGCGACGTCGTCACATTCGCGTTTGGTATTACAGAACACCACGCAGGAGCTTGGTTTCTCATCGCTCAACAGACCGATCAGCGCGGTTAACTTTTCACGCGCGCCGGCTTCATAAAAGCGCTGGTCGATAGTCGGTAAGTCAGATACCACGTCGGTTTCAACCGCCACCGGCTCACGCTGAATATTCTGGCTGATACGCGCGATATCCTGCGGCCAGGTTGCCGAGAACAGCAGCGTCTGGCGCGATGCCGGACAGTATTTGATGATTTCTTCAATATCTTCGCGGAAGCCCATTTCCAGCATCCGGTCCGCTTCATCCAGCACCAGGGTGCCGATCTGATCCAGTTTCAGCGTTTCGCGCTTAAGGTGATCAAGGATACGGCCTGGCGTACCGACCACGATATGCGGCGCATGCACCAGCGAATCGCGTTGAGCACCCATTGGCTGGCCGCCGCACAGGGTAAGAATTTTGATATTCGCGGCAAAACGGGCCAGACGACGCAGCTCTTTCGCCACCTGGTCAGCCAGTTCACGCGTTGGGCATAACACCAGCGATTGCGTGACAAACTGGGTCACATCAATGCGGTGCAGCACGCCGAGGCCAAAGGCGGCCGTTTTTCCGCTGCCGGTTTTGGCCTGAGCGCGAACGTCCTTCCCTTCCAGGATCGCCGGCAAAGCGGCCGCCTGGACTGGGGTCATTGTATGGTAGCCAAGCTCATTCAGATTCTCGATCTGGCTGGCTGGCAGGGCTGTCAGGGTTGCAAAAGAAGTCACACATTACTCTCTGATAAAACCGGCGGGCGGATTGGCGCTGAGTGTAGCAGAAAACCCTGCCCGCAGGTGGCGGCCGGGTGGGTAACCGGCCAGCTAAGGAAGATTAAGCGGCAACCGTCGCCGCTTAATAAAAAGATTAGAGGTTAGTCACATCGATAAACATGGATTTGTCGATGTTGGTCGAAGAAACCGTCGCTTCGGAAAACGCGTACTCTTCCCTGTCGCCTTCACGATCCAGCGGCAGGTTAACAAAGTCGAACAGATTGCGGTCAGCCAGCTGGCTTGGGCTGACGTTCTGAATCGATTTAAACACGCTTTCCACGCGGCCAGGTTCTTTCTTATCCCAGTCGGTCAGCATCGATTTGATCGCCTGACGCTGCAGATTTTCCTGCGACCCGCAAAGGTTGCACGGAATGATTGGGAAGGCTTTGTGTTCCGAGTATTCAATCAGGTCTTTCTCGCGGCAGTACGCCAGAGGGCGGATCACCACGTTGCGTCCGTCGTCTGAACGCAGCTTCGGCGGCATCGCCTTCATGCGCGCGCCGTGGAAGATGTTGAGGAACAGCGTCTCAACGATGTCATCCATATGGTGGCCCAGCGCGATTTTGGTGGCACCAATCCGCTCGGCAAAAGAGTAAAGCGTGCCGCGACGCAGGCGGGAACACAGACCGCAGGTGGTTTTGCCTTCAGGGATCTTCTCTCTGACGACGGAATAGGTGTCTTTATCGACGATGTAATAAGGAATATCCAGTTTCTCGAAATACGCCGGCAAAATATGCTCGGGGAAACCGGGTTGTTTTTGGTCGAGGTTAACCGCCACCACGTCGAAATGGATGGGGGCGACCTTTTTTAAATTCAGCAGGATATCCAACATGGCGAATGAATCTTTGCCGCCGCTCATACAGGCCATCACCACATCATTTTCTTCAATCATGTTGTAGTCGATGATGGCGTTGCCAACGTTTCTGCGCAGACGTTTCTGCAACTTGTTGTATTCGAGCGATTCTTTTCTTGTATCTGTTTGATTCATAGCGACTTCTCATAACGTCGAAGCGGGTCGACGGTCGATTTCCTGGTTGGACACTTTTCTGGCGGGGAGTATACGGGTTTTTAGTGCAGGTTTAAATAATCCTGGCGGCGGGCAGCGCCAGAAGATAAGGATGACGTCCCTGTCAGCCAACCTGCCCGGTGAGGGGCAGGCATCGCCATCAGGCATAGGGTGGCGGATCTAAAATCGGATCGGGATCGATCGGCGGATCCGGCATCGGTTGTGGGGTTGGGATCGGTTCAGGGATCGGGACCGGGTCGGTCGGAATGGGATCGGATGCGTGTGGAGTGTCCATTGTGTTGAGTAACATGTCTTCCTCCTCAGACGTGGCATGTCCTTAAAGCATAGGCACCCCAGCCTGAGCTGGCAAATGGACAAAAAAAAGCCGGGAATCCCCGGCTTGTACGAATCAATGTGCTATGCAGTAATTCAAATAAAAGGAAGTAAGACAATATGGAGCGCAACGCCCATCGCTTGACGTTGCATTCACCTGCGGGAAAGAGTTTGCCCCAACGTTGCCCGATGAATATTGATTTGGGTCAGTTTTGAACGCCCTTTTTCATCTTTTTCAGGCGGATTTTTCTATCATCTCACAACCATTTACGTCTTTTTAACCACCACGCAACGCCAAGCACCAGCACCACCAACAGGAAGCAGAAGGTGCCAAATCCGTATCCCCAACTTCCGCCGGGAATGCCGCCGAGGTTCACCCCAAACAAGCCGGTCAGGAAGGTGGTTGGCAGGAACACCATCGCCATTAGCGACATGGTGTAGGTTCTGCGGTTCATCGACTCCGCCATCACCGTGCTGATTTCATCCGATAACACCGCAGTTCTCGACACGCTGGCATCCAGATCGTCCAGCCCGCGCCCTAACCTGTCAGCGATATCCTGCATTCTGCGGCGGTCGTCGTCGCTCATCCACGGCAGACGCTCGCTGGCGATGCGGGAAAACACATCACGTTGCGGCGACATGTAGCGCCGCATGATAATCAGCTGTTTACGAATTAACGCCAGTTCACCACGGGGTGGGATCTGCTGATCGACCACCGCGTCTTCCAGGTCGATAATTTTATCGTGCAGTTCTTCAATAAATTCACTGGTGTGATCGGTTAACGCATCACACACGTCCACCAGCCAGCCGCCGCCGTTTAACGGACCGTTGCCGTTTTGCAGATCGGTCAGCACTTCATCGATGGCGAATACCTTGCGCTGGCGGGTAGAAACAATCAGCTTGTCATTAATAAACACCCGAATAACCACCAGCTGATCGGGGCGGGATTCGCTGTTCAGATTCACGCTGCGCAGCGTAATCATCGTGCCATCGCCCAGGCGGTTGACCCGTGGCCGCATACTGTCGCCGCCGAGCGCATCGCGCACCGAATCAGGTAACAGCGGCGTTGAAACCAGCCAGTCGGCACTCTCGCGATGGGTGTAATTCAAATGCAACCAGCAAGGCCTGTCGCAATGAATCACATCTTTATCGTCGATGGGGATTAACCCGCCCTTGCCATCCAGCTGACAGGAAATTATGGCATCCGATATCTGTAACGCCTTGCCTTCAATAACGTCCACAACTGCTCCGCATTAAGCATAATCAATACGATACAGTCTAGCCTGCCCGCTCGTCGTTGCAAAATGGCCATATTCCTGGGAGCGTTAAAAAGCATGTCAATATGCGAACAGATACGCGCCCGCCCGGCAACCCGAGCGGAGAAAGGCAGATATTCATTACACCCGGCAGGAAACGATCAGCTCTGCGCGCCACCCTGACACTTGGTTTGCTCCAGCGCTTTCAGCTGGGTCATGCGCTGGTCAGCATGCTTTTGTGCCAGGCTTTTTGCCACGCCATTGCCGATGCCAAAATCACCGATAAATCCGAGCACCGTAAGGCCGTCGAACTCGCCGGTTTTATTGATTTTTGCCTGGGTTTGTTGCTGCGAGGCGATTTGTGACTCGATGCCGGTGCAGTCCAGCGTGGTCGCCTGAACGTTACTGACAGGAGGTGATGAAGGATATTGCTTCAGGGCACAGCCTGACAGCAACAGAGACGCAGTAAGTAAGCAAACTGACTTCAGCATAAAGTACCTGATCCGGGTTGAAGAACAACGTTGACCGGAACAGTATCCGTTATCAACATCTCATCCGATGCCATGAACAATTGGCTAATTTGCTGGCTTATTACACAATCATCTTGCTGGCGCGGCAGCGAAAGCCCCGCGCCAGCCGGTCATCAGTGCTTAAGGATGTACAACGTGCGGCTGTAGGCCACATCTTCCGGGTTGGTGATCGGATAGCCTTTCACCCACGGCTTAATCAGACGTCCATTGGTGTACTGATAAATTGGCGCAATAGGCGACTGGTCGGCAATGATCTGCTCGGCACGGTTGTAATCGCCGTTACGCGCTTCGCTGTTGGTTTCCCGACTGGCTTTATCAATCAGCGCATCGTATTCCGGGCTTTTGAACTTCGCGATGTTGCCGCTGTGAGTCGAGGTCAGCAGGCTGAGGAAGGTCGACGGCTCGTTGTAATCCCCCACCCAGGACGCGCGGATCACATCAAAGTTGCCGGTGTTACGGCTGTCAATATAGGTTTTCCATTCCTGATTTTGCAGCTTAACCGACACCCCAAGATTCTTCTTCCACATGGAGGCGACCGCGATGGCCACCTTCTGGTTGTTTTCCGAGCTGTTGTACAGCAAGGTCAGATCCAGCGGATGGGTTGGGCCATAGCCCGCCGCCGCCAGCAACGCTTTTGCCTGCTGGTTCAGCTCTTCCTGAGAATGCTGCTGCAGGAAACCGGGTTTCGGTTTGAAGCCCGCGGTCACATCTGCGGTGAAGTGCCAGGCCGGTTTCTCACCGGTTCCCAATACTTTTTCGGCGATGATTTTACGGTCGATGCTCCACGAAAGCGCCTTACGCACGCGCACATCGGCCGTCGGTCCTTTGGTGGTATTAAACGCGTAGTAATAGGTGCCCAGCTGATCCGGCGTGTAGACCTGGCCCGGCAGATCTTTCTTCAACATGCTGTACATATTTTTCGGGAAGGACTCGGTGATATCAATATCGTCAGCGCGGTAGCGTTTGGTGGCGCTGGATTCTTCGTTGATCGGCACAAAGGTCACTTTGGTCAGCACGCTGTGGGCGTTATCCCAATAGTGGTCATTGCGCACCAGCACCAGCTTTTCATTGACCACGCGCTCCTGCAGCTTATACGCGCCGTTGCCGACCAGCGTGCCCGGCTGCACCCAGTCTTTCCCTGCTTTTTCAATCACCTTTTCCGGTACCGGATAAAGGCTGAAGTTGGCGGTCAGGCTGACGAAATACGGCACCGGTTTATCCAGCGTGACCTTAAGACGGTGATCGTCCAGTGCGGTGACGCCAAGCTTATCCGGCGTCATCTGCCCTTTGGTGATCGCCCCGGCGTTCTGGATGCCGGCCAGCTCCGCAAACCAGGCAAACGTAGAGCCGATTTTCGGGTCGACTAACCTGCGCCAGCTATACACAAAATCATTGGCGGTCACCGGATCGCCATTCGACCATTTGGCGTCCTTACGCAGGGTGAAAATCCAGGTTTTGTTATCGGTGGTCTGCCACTGCGTTGCCACGCCGGGAATAATGTTGCCTTTTGCATCCTGATTGGTCAGACCCTCGAACAGATCGCGGATCACCTGAATTTCGGGCAGGCCGACCGCTTTTGCCGGATCGAGCGAGGCAGGCTCGTCTTTTATGTGACGGACAATTTCCTGACGTGAGGCCAGTGCCGTTCCGGACGGAACCTCAGCAGCGGAGACAGAAGCAGTGACAGCCAGCGCCAGCAAAGCCAGCGTGAAACGGGAGGAATTGTTCATCAGGACACCTCAACGTAGGGGCAATTAAACGGGCAGATAATCCGACTTTAGCGCAAATCGTTGATAGATAAATAGCATTTTTCGCTACATTGCTCATGGGTTCGGAAAACCGTGACCTGACAGCCCTTTTGTTCCCGGCGCGTTTACGCTAGTTTTAAGTAGACCGTCCAGGTTAGATAAACCTTCAAGGTTAGACAAACCGTCCAGGTTAGACAAACCGTTCAGGAGTGTAAAATCATGTCCCCGATCCATCCGCGCCCGTTACGCGGCAAGCTTGATGCAGTCAGTAAGGTTTATGGTGCCTCGATACTCGGCGCGCCGCTGTTATGGTTTCCTGCTCCGGCGGCTGACGAAGACAGCGGATTGATCCTGGCGGGAACGCACGGTGATGAGACGGCTGCGGTGGTGACGCTCTCCTGTGCGATGCGCACCTTGCTGGAACCGCATCGCCGACATCATGTGGTGCTGGCGGTGAATCCCGACGGTTGCCAGCTGGGGCTGCGGGCCAATTCTCGCGGCGTGGATTTGAACCGCAACTTCCCCGCGGCTAACTGGCAGCCGGGCGACACGGTTTATCGCTGGAACAGCGAGGCCGATGAGCGGGATGTTGTGCTGTCTACCGGCGAAAAACCGGCGTCAGAACCCGAAACGCAGGCCTTGTGTGATTTGATTCATGCGCTGAAGCCGAGTTGGATCGTCACCTTCCACGAGCCGCTGGCCTGCATTGAAGATCCGGATACCAGCCCGTTAGGTCACTGGCTGGCGAAGAAGATGGAACTGCCGCTGGTTACCAGCGTCGGTTATGCCACGCCGGGTTCTTTTGGCAGCTGGTGTGCCGACCTGAGCCTGCCGGTGATCACCGCTGAATTGCCGCCGATCTCCGCCGATGAATCGACGGAGAAATATCTCGGCGCCATGGTCGATCTCCTCAGCTGGCAGCCTTAAAAAGCGATCCGGCCACAGCTGAACGGCAGCGCCGGGTCCACATCCACAGCCAGCCAGGTTGGCCCGTCCAGATCGATAAAACGGGCCGAATTAACCAGCGGCAGCGCGGCGGCGATGGCACGTGAAGTACAAAGCATACATCCCAGCATGATCTCAAAACCGGCCGCTCTGGCTTCCTGCGCCAGGGCCAGCGCTTCGGTCAGACCGCCGGTTTTATCCAGTTTGATGTTGACCATCTCATAGCGACCTTTCAACCCCGCCAGGCTTTCACGGGTGTGGCAACTCTCATCGGCACAAACCGGCAACGGATGGATGAAGTTTGCCAGCGAGGCGTCATCGCCCGCCGGCAGCGGCTGCTCCAGCATCGCCACGCCAAGGTCAGCCAGCAGCTGACAGCGCGCAGCCAGTCCTTCACTGTGCCAGGATTCGTTAGCATCAACAATCAGCGTTGCCTGCGGCACGGCGGTTCTGATCGCCACCAGCCTTTCGGTGATCAACGCATTATCCATTTTGATTTTCAGCAGCCTTGCGCCATTTTCCCACAGCGCCAGCGCCGAGCTGGCCATCATTTCTGGCGCATCAATACTGACGGTTTGCGCCATATCGATAATGAAGGGTTGCGTGGTCCCGGTCAGATGCCAGAGGTTGGTGGACAGCTTTCTGGCCTGCAAATCCCACAGCGCGGAGTCAATCGCATTACGCGCCGCGCCAGCAGGAAGCGCCTGCTGAAGCTGTTCGCGGGTCATTCCCTGTTCAAGCTGGGTGTATAACGCCGCAATTTGCGCCAGCACCGACGCTTCAGTTTCTCCGTAACGGGGATACGGCGTGCATTCACCGACCCCTTTAATTCCCCCTTCCTCCAGTTCCACCACCACCACACCGGCCTCGTTGCGTGAGCCACGGGCAATCACAAAAGGCGTATGCAATGGCCAGGCTTCCGGGTACACCTTTACTGCTCTCATCAACAAATCCTTATTGCGGGGAAGAAAGTGAAAATACACCATCAACATAGTCCTGACTGGAAGGGTTTGGCAATGTGTGAGCCAATTTCACAAATTGCCGATCCTGTTTTAAAATAACAGGGGTTAATCATTATTCAGCATCAGTGAGGGAGGTTCGTTTTGACTATTACTGACGAAGATCAGGAGCACCACGTTATGCTTGGCGAAGCAGCGATGAGTCTTATCTTCAGCAGGCAAGAAATAAGTCCGGCAGCATTACTGCACCAACTGCAGGTAATGGCCGTTGATGAAGACGACGATGACAGGCTGTTGCAGATCGCGCAGACGAGAAAATGGCTGGTTACGCAAAAGAACCACCATGCCGGCACTCCTTCAAAAAATGCGGTTACGGCTTCGGATAGCCAGAACGATCCAGAATCCCGTGGCGCTGATAACCGACCACGCTCATCACAGTCTGACGAAGCGGAAAAGTAAACAGCCTGTATCCGGGGAGGCGGCTCTGCTCCTTCCCCCTGTATTTCCCATCCCTCCCAAATCCCCTCACCGCTTGAAATGCATCCAGTTTTTCTGCAAAACAGGCTGTCGTCGCCGCAGCAACACTAAAAATTCTCTTTGTAACTCCCTGATAACAAATAGCTAGCACTTTATGCCTAAAATAGCATCCCTGGATAACCCGGAAATTCTGTACAAGCTTGCTTTACATGTATAACTTTAACGCCGAAAACGTGGATAAAATTTGAACTTTATGACTGAGAGGGCAGCTTAATGCATCAGGGCGGATCGCACCCAAAGACTGAAAATGACATCAGTCGTTATTTTAATGAGGCCGTGTTGCCTTCTCAGCAGGAAACATTGGGCCAGATAGTGGTGGAGATTTTGCGTTCAGGCAAAAATCTTAACCGTAAATCACTTTGTTCTAAACTGCTCACCCGGCTGGAACTGGCGTCAGGTCCGGAGCAGGAGCAACACTACCACGAACTGATTGGTCTGCTATTCGGCCGCCGGGGCTGAACGCAGTCTTAATGATTCAGAGATGTTGGTATGGATAAAAACGACGAAGAAAAACGGGTTGATATTCTACTGGGCGAAGCAGTGATGGTCTTGCTTAAGGAAGATGCGGCAATCAGTAATGCTGCGTTGATCAAGCAGATGAGGCTCCAGTCCGAAATGGAAACGGACCCGCGACAAAAGCGTGCTTACCGACTGGCGGTAAGTGAAGTGAGAAACTATGCTTCTGCCGGCACGCCACTACCCCGTCATCAAGTTCACAATCGTGACAAGAAACGGCCCCTTGTAAATCAAGGGCCACCAGACGGCAGCAAAAAACATTGATTTAATTTTACGCTGGCATTACGCCAGTTTTTGTAACTTTATAAGGTCTTACACATGCAACAGCAAAGCACAGAATCCGAAATCCTCTCGTTTTTTAAAGCAGAAGGTGACGTCCTCGCGCAGGAAACGGCTGTCATCGGCATGGTAATCCGCGAGATTGCCACCAAAGGACAGCATGTTAATAACAAGGCCATCATCCTTAAGCTTATTGAGAAACTGGAAACGACGTCCGATGTGGTTCAGTTGGATATCTACCGCCAGGCGCTGGAAGTGGTCGTAGGCCGAACGCCAGACGACGCATAAGAGACTCGTCAATTGCTAGCAGTGAATGATAATTGCTAGCAATTGCGGTTTTACCGGTCAGGTTTAATGAAAACTTTCCAGCAGATATCGGAAGGCCTGCTGATAGATAGATTGAAGATGCTTATCGCGGGTTGCCGTGCTGTGGGCTTGCAGCATAATTAACACATTCTTCTTTTCCAAAGGCTCGCCAGCTTCCAACAATGCAGATACCGCTCTGCCAATCACCGCATAGATTTCTGAAGGATAATCTTTATCTTTGCCCTGCACATCTCCTCCGTATCAGACTGGCCAGACTCAACATTTTATCATCAGATAAGGGTTCCAAAAACCCGGAATAAGCAGATACAGATACTTCCTATACGTGCCTTTATCATTATAGACATTCTGCACAAATCGGGAATATTATTTACGGCACCTTCTTGAAAGTATTAATTATATTTAATTAATTGCCTGAAAAGTATTCCAGCGTTTCATGCCGATATTTCTCTGACCTGTTGCCTGCCAGTCAAAATTTGAACAACATTCGCATCCGAATAAAAAACCTCTATACTGGAACCGCTGTCAGACCATGGCACTCAACATCCTGACTATATAAAAACAATTTTATGGAATCCTCAATGCTGTCTACTCTCCTCTACCGCAGCCATATTTGTGATGATGTTCCGGTCAAAGCACTGAAGAACCTCTTATTAAAAGCCAATAAAAATAATGAATTAAACGAGGTTACCGGGATCCTGCTGTTTAACGGCACCCATTTCTTCCAGCTGCTGGAAGGCCCTGAACAGGCTGTAAAAACCATTTACGAACATATTTGCCTCGATAAACGTCACCATAATCTGGTCGAGTTAATGCGCGACTATGCCCCTTCCCGCCGCTTTGGCAATGCCGGAATGGAACTGTTCGATTTGCGCCTTCACGATCGCGATACGGTGCTGCAGGCGGTGTTGGATAAAGGGACCTCTAAGTATCAACTGACTTACGACGACCGCGCGTTACAGTTTCTGCGCTCTTTTGTCGAGGCGCGTGAAAGTGAAGAGTATTTTGAAATTCCGCCTGCCGTTAACTGGAACTTTGTCAGCGATGCTGAGCCTGACGAAAATGATCGTCAGTTCCCTGAGCAGGGATACAGTTTTGCTTTCCAGCCGATCGTCGACCCGTTATCCCAAAAGATCGTTTCACTTGAAGCGCTGATGCGTAGTGCTTCCGGGCTGAACCCGCTGGACTATTTCGACACCCTGCCTCGTAATGAACTTTACGAACTGGATATCAAGTCTAAGAAAGTGGTGTTTGAAATGGCTAAAAAAATGGGCATCGAGGGACTGACGCTTTCCATTAATTTACTGCCGATGTCACTGGTGATGGTGCCTGATGCGGTAGATTTCCTGATCCAGCAGATCGATGCCAACGGCTTAGTGCCCGAGCAAATCGTGATTGAGGTAACCGAAAACGAAGTTATCTCGCGCCCGGACGAGTTTTCGCTGGCCATAAAACAGTTAAGAGCCGCAGGCTTCAATCTGGCCATTGATGATTTTGGTGCTGGATCCGCCGGTTTATTACTGCTGGCCCGGTTCCAACCGGACCGTGTCAAAATCGATCGCTACATTATTAATGACGTGCATAAAAGCGGCCCAAAACAGGCGATTGTGCACGCCATCATTAAGTGTTGTCAGTCGCTGAACATCGGGGTGATTGCGGAAGGTGTCGAGCAGCCGGAAGAGTGGATGTGGCTGGAGTCCGCCGGGATCAGTCATTTCCAGGGCTTCCTGTTTGCGACCCCAAAACTTGAGGCAGTCCCTGCGGTGGCCTGGCCTGAACTGAACGAAGACGTGTTCTGATACGCTGTTTGTTACGGATTTATCTGTGTGCGATCGCCAGCATGACATACACTCAGTGCTGGGTTTACTGCGCTTATAAGGAAAAATTATGTCTCAGACAGTTCATTTTCAAGGCAACCCGGTTGCCGTTGCAGGTCAGATCCCCGAGAAGGGCGAAGCCGCTAAGCCATTTACACTGGTCGCTAAAGACCTGTCGGAAGTCTCTCTGACTCAGTATGCCGGCAAGCGTAAAGTGCTTAACATCTTCCCAAGCGTCGATACCGGCGTGTGTGCCACTTCCGTACGCAAATTTAACCAGCTGGCAGGTGAAGTGAGCAACACGGTCGTGCTGTGTATTTCTGCCGACTTACCTTTTGCTCAGTCCCGCTTCTGCGGCTCTGAAGGCTTAAGCAACGTGGTCACCCTTTCCACGCTGCGTGGCAGTGATTTCAAACAGGATTATGGTGTGGCGATTGCTGATGGCCCGTTGAAAGGTCTGGCGGCGCGCGCAGTGGTGATTCTGGATGAGCAGGACAAGGTGATTTACAGCCAGTTGGTTAACGAGATCACCACTGAGCCGGAGTATGATGCGGCGCTGGCTGCTTTAAAGTAATGGCAAACGTTGAGTGAAGGGAGCAGGCCTCCTTTCGTCAGCGCGGCATATAAAACAGGGCGGAGTGTTTCCGCCCTGTTTTTTTTGTTTAAAGGTAGGGATAACGGGACTGGCGTTCAGGAACGGTTCTCAGGATCGGCTTTCTTTTGGCTGAGCCCGTATTCACGCAGTTTATTGGCAATCGCGGTGTGAGACACGCCCAGTCGTTTTGCCAGTTTGCGCGTGCTGGGATACGAGAGATAAAGCCGGGTTAAGATTGAACGCTCAAAGCGGCTGGTAATCTCATCCAGCGACCCTTCCATCACTTCCTCGCCTAACGGCATCTCCATGGCGAACTCCGGCAGGATGATATCCTGCGGACGCAGTTCATGACCTTCAAGCTGAGTCAGCGCCCGATACAACGCATTCTTTAACTGGCGCACGTTACCCGGCCAGGTATAACGGCTGAGGAACGCATTCAGCTGTGGCGCGAGTTTTGGTCTGGCCACGCCCTGCTCATCGGCAAACCGGGCCACAAACATTTCGGTCAACGGCAGAATATCCTGCGGTCGATCGCGCAGCGGTGGCAGGTTTAGCGTCAGGACATTGAGGCGGTAGAACAGATCTTCGCGGAACTCCCCGCGATGCACCATTTCGGTCAGATTCTTCTGCGTGGCACAGATCACCCGCACATCCACATGCACTTCATGTTCTTCGCCCACGCGGCGGAAGGTGCCGTCATTGAGGAAACGCAGCAGCTTGGTCTGCATCCTTGGGGTCATTTCGCCAATTTCATCCAGTAGCACGGAGCCGCCGCTGGCCTGTTCGAAGAAGCCCTTCTTGCCTTCCAGCGCGTTCGGATAGGCCCCGGCCGCATGGCCAAACAGTTCGCTTTCGGCCACATCGTCCGGCAACGAGGCGCAGTTCAGCGCCAGGAACGGCTTTTTGCCCCGCGCACTGCGCAGATGACAGGCACGGGCCAGCATATCTTTGCCGGTGCCGGTATCGCCGACAATCAGCAAGGGTGCATCAAGCATCGCCAGTTTGCGCGCCTGATCGACCACCTGACGCATTTTCGGCGTCACCACGACGATGTGGTCAAATTCGCTGTCGTCATTCACCGCCAGGTTTTGCAACTGCTGGCCCATTCTGGCGGTGGATTTCAACATGACCACCGCACCCACCGGGTTAACCACCTCACCCGCGGCGTAAATCGGGGTGATCTCCATCAGGAAATCGCGCCCCTGAATCACCACGTGGTGAGCCTGAGGTTCAATGCGCTCATTCTCCAGCCAGCGTTGAAAGTTGAAACCGGGGATAAGTGCACCGGCGCCAAAATTACGCATCTTCTCTTCGTTGAGCGCAAACAATCCCTGTGCCGCCGGGTTCGCCAGCTCCACTTTGCTTTTCATGTCGATAGAAAACACCGGTTCCGGCAGCGCGACCAGCAGCGCGCTGAGCGCACGGTGTTCACGTTCCGAAGGAAGGAAGTTGACGGTTCTGACATCGGTTACGCTGGGAATGCGGCGGATTTCTGCCATAAGCTGGCTGAACAGTTCAAATTCAACCGGACTGAAGTTGAGGTAGATGCGCCCGATTGAGGCAATTTCAATTCCGCGCAAATCGATGTTTCGCTCCACCAGGAGATCGAGCAATTCGCGGGTAAGACCAAGTCGGTCCTGGCAAAAAACTTCCAGACGCATAAGGGGCAACCTTTCATTATTCGGGCTTTGACTGATGATACTCTATCGGCGTGAGCGCCAGTAGTGGTCTGGAAGGAAAAGTTGACAGGGACCGTGCTGAATGCGCACCAACCCAGCAATAATCCGGGTTGGCGCGTAAACTTTCGACTATTTTTCGGGGTTTACTGGCCCTTTTTGCAGGGTTTCTTTCAGCTGGATAATCAGATCGCGACGGAAATCACCCAGACGGGGTTTGTCACCTTCAATCCACGGCAGCGGACGGCACAATTCCATGGTTTTGATCCCCAACCTGGCGGTCAGCAGCCCGGCACCAATCCCCTGCGCGGCACGGGCAGAAAAGCGCGCGGCCAGATCCTGAGACATCCAGTCCATCCCCACTTCCCTGACCAGTTCGGACGCACCGGCAAACGCGATATTCAGCAGCACCAGACGGAACAGGCGGATACGGCTAAAGTAGCCCAATTCAATGCCATAAATGGCGGCGATACGGTTCACCAGACGCAGGTTTCGCCAGGCGATAAACGCCATATCCACCAGCGCCAGCGGGCTGACGGCAATCATCAGGGTCGACTCAGCCGAACTGCGGCCAATTTCACGCCTGGCCTGACGATCTAACACCGGTTGAACCAGCTGGGCATACAGACCGACGATTTCGCGATCGTTGTGGGTTTCATGCAGCGAGGCATGCCAGCGTTGCAGCGCCGGATGTCCCTGATCCAGCCCGGCCTGTCTGGCCAGCTTTTCACAGAACGCCCGCCCTTTGCCCATACCGTGACTGGTGAGTAATTCCCGCGCCACATCCCTTTCTTCCGCACGCTCACGCAGGCGATACAGGCGACGCCATTCGGCAATCAGTGAACCCGCGCCGGCAAACACTATTAACCCACCGGCGACACAGCCGCCCATCGCTATCCAGTCCTGCTGGAGCCAGGCATTGTGCGCCCACTGCACGCCCTGCGCGACCACGCTGATCCCCAGTACGGCCAGACCGGCCTTGACCATTTTGCGCCACAGACTGCGTTTTGGCCGCAGGGCCGCTTCAACCACGCGTTCACCTTCGCCCTCCTCGACAGGCTCAAGATCGGGATCTTCCGGGACGAAAACCGCATTCTGCTGCTCAAATGCCTGTGCCGCCTTCAGATTCGGCAGCGTTTCGGCTTCCAGCGGCTTGGCAAAATCAATTCGAGGTTTAATTGGCGTATTCATCGCAATTTATCTCCCAGTAAAAACTCCAGCGCCGCATCCATCCTGATGTGCGGCAGAGGACGATCAACATCCACATCCTGTGGCCGGAATTGTTCAAAATGAAAACCCTGCTGCTGCCAAAATGCGTTGCCCGGCAGGCGTGGCGGCACTTCACCGGGATAGACGGTGAGCGGTTCGTTATCCGCCAGGCGATGACCGCGCAATGCCGGGATCTTCTCACCCTGATGATCCACCAAGCCACTTTGGGTCGCCTGCACCGAGGCCAGGCCCATACAGTCCATGGTGATGCCTTCAAACGCCGCGTTCTGCCAGGCGTCCTGCACCAGCTGCTGCAGCAGTGACACCAGATTGGCGTGCTGATCCGCGGTGACGTGATCGGATTTGGTGGCGGCAAACAGCAGCTTATCGATTACCGGCGAGAACAGACGGCGGAACAGCGTGCGCTGCCCGTAGGAGAAGCTCTGCATCAACTGGGTCAACGCGAGGCGCATATCGTTAAACGCCTGCGGGCCACTGTTCAGCGGTTGCAGACAGTCGACCAGCACGATCTGGCGGTCGAATTTCAGGAAGTAGTTTTTATAGAAACCTTTGACCACATGCTGGCAATAGTAGTTAAAGCGCGCGCGCAGCATACCGATGTTGCTACTGGCGTCCGCCTGCGCCAGTCGGGCTTCCTGACCCTCATCCAGCTGTGGCCACGGGAAGAACTGCAGCGCGGGCGCGCCGGCCATATCGCCGGGCAGCACAAAGCGACCAGGCTGAATAAAATGCAGGCCTTCCTGCTTACATTTCAGCAGGTATTCCGTCCAGGCCGCCGCAATTTCACCCAGCCGATTTTCATCAGCCGGTGCCAGCGGATCCAGACCTTCGCACAGGGTTTTCCAGCGTTCAGACCAGCTGGCGCGATCGCCCTGCAACAAACCGGTCATCTGCCGCGACCAGCCGAGGTAATCCTGGGCCAGCATCGGTAAATCCAGCAGCCACTCGCCGGGATAGTCGACAATTTCCAGATAGAGCGTTGAGGTATCTTTGAAATGCCGCAGCAGCGATTCTCGTGAACGATAGCGCAGCGCCAGGCGCATTTCGCTGACGCCGCGGGTTGGCGTTGGCCAGTCCGGCGGCGACGCATAAAGCTGGGAGAGACCTTCGTCGTAGGTGAAGCGCTGAATGCCCATATCACGCTGAGGCACGCGCTTAACGCCTAACAGCCGCTCTTCGCGAACGGCGGAAAACATCGGCAGGCGCGCGCCGGAATTCACATTAAGTAATTGATTAACCAGAGAGGTGATAAAAGCGGTTTTCCCGCTGCGGCTGAGGCCAGTGACAGCAAGGCGCAGGTGGCGATCCGCGCCCCGATTCACCAGCGACAGCAATTCATTTTGAAGTCGGTTCATTGTGGTGTCGGCACCTTTTATTGTTCTTTTTACAGCAGTATTCGGGACGGCAAGTGTAGCAAATTAAGGCAAGGTTTTAGACTTATTCCAGCGGGCGGAAGCGCCACGCACCGCACGACGCAGTAAGGGTTCCAGTGCCCAGGCAAGGAAGATTTTCAGCGGACGGTGGGCGACAGATTTAACCGCCCAACCGGCCAGACCGCCTGGTCCATACGTCAGTGCGCTAATCAGCACAAATTTCCCCACCCTCTTGAACGCGGGCGCGGCGTTACTTTTTACAGATGATTGCCAGTTACGCATAAATGTACTCCTGAAAAGAAGAGAAAGGCCCGCGAACGAGCCCGCTCAGAGGGATTATAGCTGACGAAAACGGCTGCGGACGCTGAAGGTTTCCGAGGTAACGTAACGCTCCATGTTCCTCAGGCTGGCTTCGCCGCCGTTGAGCTCGGCGCCCAGTTGATCCAGCAGCTGGTGCGCAGTTGGTGCTCTTTCGCCATTTCTGTCCAGTTCATCTGGCATCTCATCCAGCAAAAACGCCAGGCCAAAATAGGCGATCAGGGTGAAGAAAAACAGGCCAAAGAACATCGACAGCACCACAATCACCCGCACCAGACGTACCGGGATATCCAGATATTCGGCCACGCCGGCGCAAACGCCCTTCACTTTGCCGCGAGCAGGAATGCGGTAAAGCTTTTTGCCCTTAATGGTTACGCCGCTCATGGCTGCCTCCAGTTCGGGTGCTCTGCATCCAGAATTTCTTCCAGTGCCTGCACGCGCTCACGCATCCGTTTAGCATCCTGAGTTAACTGCTGCAGACGCTGCAGTTCACCTTGTGACAGCTCAGCGCCGTTGTTCTGACGGTTGCTGTAATGAAGCCATAACCAGATCGGTGCCACAAACAGCACGAAAATCGTCAGGGGTATGGCCAGAAATAACGCGCTCATTCATTCTCCTTGAAATATCGACCTGAACATTTTCAGGAACGGGCATCCAGCCAGGGATGCCGGGCACAGGCATTACTCACTGCGGTTCATTTTGGCTTTTAACGCCGCCAGCTGCTCACTGATTTCATCATCGGCGTGCAGGTCAGCAAATTCCTGATCCAACGTTTTCTTTTTACCAAAGCTCTGGCTTTCGGCTTCGGCTTCCATATGATCGATACGGCGTTCAAAGGATTCGAAACGGGCCATCGCTTCATCAATTTTACCGCTGTCCAGCTGACGACGCACGTCACGTGAAGAAGAAGCGGCCTGATGACGTAAGGTCAGGGCCTGCTGACGGGCGCGGGTTTCGGTGAGTTTTTTCTCCAGCTCGCCAATTTCGCCTTTCATACGGGTCAGCGTCTCTTCAACCTGCTCAGCTTCACGCTTCAGTGACACAATCAGCTCGGTCAGCTTCTGTTTTTCGATCAGCGCCGCACGGGCCAGATCGTCTTTCTCTTTACGCAGCGCCAGCTCGGCTTTGTCCTGCCATTCGGTCTGCTGTGCTTCAGCCTGGTCGATACGACGCACCAGCTGTTTCTTTTCTGCCAGCGCACGGGCGGAGGTCGAGCGCACTTCGACCAGCGTGTCTTCCATTTCCTGAATCATCAGGCGTACCAGCTTTTGCGGATCCTCTGCTTTCTCCAGCAGCGAATTGATATTGGCGTTCACGATATCGGCAAAGCGAGAAAAAATACCCATAATCAAAGTCCTCGGTAGTGTCTTATTGAATGTGCGCAGTGATCTGCGTCGACGCTATTACCTATTCAAATCGCGTGCCAACTTTTATCTTATTGATTTATGGGCATTCTCAGTGTTTACAGGCTGATGCCAATTGGTTAATGTGGTGTAAATAACTAACATCTGGTGAATTTAATGAGCGAAAATAACGAGACGTTGCTCGGCGAGTCAAATAACTTCCTTGAAGTGCTTGAGCAGGTTTCCCGTCTGGCGCCGTTGAACAAGCCGGTGTTGGTCATTGGCGAGCGGGGAACCGGGAAAGAGCTGATCGCCAGCCGTTTGCATTACCTGTCCGACCGCTGGCAGGGGCCGTTTATCTCCCTTAACTGTGCGGCGCTCAATGAAAACCTGCTGGATTCGGAGCTGTTCGGCCATGAAGCCGGCGCCTTTACCGGCGCGCAAAAGCGCCATCTGGGCCGCTTCGAACGTGCTGATGGCGGCACCCTATTCCTCGATGAGCTGGCCACCGCACCGATGCTGGTACAGGAAAAACTGCTGCGGGTAATTGAGTACGGGCATTTGGAGCGCGTGGGCGGCAGCCAGCCGCTGCAGGTGAGCGTGCGGCTGGTCTGTGCCACCAACGATGATTTGCCGCTGCTGGCGCAGGAGGGAAAATTCCGCGCCGACCTGCTCGATCGCCTGGCGTTTGATGTGGTTCAGCTGCCGCCATTGCGCGAACGCCGCAGCGATATTCTGGTGATGGCCGAGCATTTTGCCATTCAGATGTGCCGCGAGCTTGGCCTGCCGCTGTTCCCAGGTTTTTCGGCGCAGGCAAAGCAGATTCTGCTGGACTACGGCTGGCCGGGTAACGTCCGCGAGTTAAAGAATGTGGTTGAGCGCTCGGTCTATCGCCATAGCGAAGTCGATCAGGAGCTGGACAGCATCATTATCAACCCTTTTAAGCGCCAGCAGCCTGCCAGGGAGACTGAAGTGGCTGAGGCTGGCAGCCTGCCGGATTTACCTCTGGATCTGCGCCGCTGGCAGAATCAGCAGGAGAAAGATCTGCTGGATAAAAGCCTGGCTCAGGCCCGCTATAGCCAGCGTCGCGCAGCGGAATTACTGGGCGTTACCTATCACCAGCTGCGCGCGATGATGAAAAAGCACGGCATCAATGTCGATAAGTAAGCCCTGACGGCAGACAAAAAAAAAGCCCGCTCGAGGCGGGCTAAAAAATACTGGAAGCAATGTGAGCAATGTCGTGCTCTTCTTCGGTAGAGCCACCGTCGAAGTGCAGGAGAATAATAATCATTCGCAGTATCAACTGTAAAGCACTTTGTTGAGAATATTTCTCATTACCATAGCAACATTGGGCGTATTCTGAACACCCCTGAACAGTGCAGGGAAACCTTTTATTCCCTTTTTGCCTGAAAAAACGTCAGTTATCCCGGCAAACTTTGGGGCAGACCGGAGAGTGCGGTACACTCTGACTATTGCCTGATTTTTCAGATGACTTATGCGCACATTATTCTCCACGCTTCTGCTGGGGCTGAGCCTGTTCAGTGCCTCAACCTGGTCCGCTTCGCCCGGCGATATTCGTCAGAGCGGTTTTGTCTATTGCGTCAACGGCGCGGTCACCACCTTTAACCCACAGTTAGCCAGCGGCGGCCTGGTGGTTGATACGCTGGCGGCCCAGCTGTATGACCGTCTGCTGGATGTTGACCCCTATACCTACCGGCTGATCCCGGAACTGGCGCAAAGCTGGGAAGTGCTGGATAACGGCGCTACCTACCGTTTTCATCTGCGGGATAATGTCCATTTCCAGAAAACAGCCTGGTTCTCCCCTACCCGCACGCTGAATGCCGACGATGTGGTGTTCAGCTTCCAGCGCATTTTTGACCGCCAGTCGCCGTGGCATAACGTCAATGGCGGCAGCTATCCCTATTTCGACAGCCTGCAGTTCGCCGATGCCGTGCAAAGCGTGAAGAAGCTGGATAAAAATACCGTTGAGATCCGCCTGCACAACCCGGACGCCTCATTCCTCTGGCATATCGCCACCCATTATGCGCCGGTGCTTTCCGCCGAATATGCCGATCGCTTGACCAAGGAAGATCGCCAGGAACAGATGGATCGCCAGCCGGTCGGCACCGGTCCGTTTATGTTAAGCAGCTATCGCACCGGGCAATATATCCGTCTGGCGCGTAATCCGGAGTACTGGAAAGGCCTGCCGCGCATGCCGCAGGTGGTGATTGATATGGGCGCTGGCGGCACGGGCCGGCTGTCGAAGTTACTGACCGGCGAGTGCGACGTACTGGCCTATCCTGCCGCCAGCCAGATTTCCATTCTGCGCGACGATCCGCGTCTGCGTCTGACCTTGCGTCCGGGGATGAATATTGCCTATCTGGCGTTTAACACCCGCAAAGCGCCGCTGGATCGCGTTGAGGTGCGTCAGGCGCTGGCGCTGGCGATTAACAACGAACGTCTGATGGAATCCATTTATTACGGCACGGCGGAAACCGCGGCATCTATTCTGCCGCGCGCGTCCTGGGCTTACGATAATGAAGCCAGAGTGACCGAATATAATCCGAAAAAAGCCCGTGAAGAGCTAAAGGCGCTGGGCTTGACCGATCTGCATCTGAATTTATGGGTGCCGTCAGCGTCCCAGTCGTGGAATCCCAGCCCGTTAAAAACGGCTGAGCTGATTCAGGCGGATCTGGCGCAAATCGGCGTCACGGTCACCATCGTCTCGGTTGAAGGCCGGTTCCAGGAAGCGCGCCTGATGCAGATGAATCATGACCTGACGCTGACGGGCTGGTCGACGGACAGTAACGACCCGGACAGCTTCTTCCGTCCGCTGTTAAGCTGCGCGGCGATCGGCTCGCAGACCAACTATGCTCACTGGTGCGACCCGGCCTTTGACGAGGTGCTGCATAAGGCGTTGCTTTCTCAGCAGCTGGCTTCGCGCATTGACTATTACGATCGGGCACAACGCATGCTCGCCCAGTCGCTGCCGGTGCTGCCTCTGGCCTATTCCCTACGCCTGCAGGCCTATCGCCACGATATTCAGGGCCTGGTGTTGAGCCCGTTCGGTAACGCGTCGTTTGCCGGCGTGCACCGTGATAAAGGCGAGGAGAAATAACCATGGTGATTTATACGCTGCGACGCCTGGTGCTGTGGCTGGTTACCCTGTTTATGCTGACGCTGGTGGGCTTCAGCCTCAGTTACTTTACGCCGCATGCGCCTTTACAAGGGGCATCGCTCTCAGACGCCTTCTTCTTCTGGTACAAAGGCCTGTTCCAGCTGGATTTTGGCGTTTCCAGTATCAACGGCGAGCCAATTGGTCAGCAGATCCGCGAGGTGTTTCCCGCCACGCTGGAGCTGTGCATTATGGCTTTCGCGCTGGCGATGTTTATTGGTATTCCGCTGGGAATTGCCGCCGGCGTGATGCGCAATAAATGGCAGGATAAAACCATCAGCGCGCTGGCGTTGCTGGGTTTTTCGATGCCGGTATTCTGGCTGGCGCTGCTACTGACGCTGTTCTTCTCGCTGAACCTCGGCTGGTTGCCGGTTTCTGGCCGCTTTGACCTGCTGTACCCGGTGAAGAATGTCACCGGCTTCGCGCTGATTGATGCGTGGATCAGTCCTTCGCCGTGGCGCCATGAGATGCTGGTCAGTGCGCTGATGCACCTGATTTTGCCGGTCACCGCCCTCGCCGTCGCGCCGACAACGGAAGTAGTGCGTCTGCTGCGCATCAGTACCCGCGAAGTGATGGAGCAGAACTATATTAAGGCGGCTGCCACCCGCGGCCTGTCACGGTTTACCATCATTCGCCGCCACGTGCTGCATAACGCCCTGCCACCGGTGATCCCACGCCTGGGCCTGCAATTTTCCACCATGTTAACGCTGGCGATGGTTACCGAAGTGGTGTTCAGCTGGCCGGGACTTGGTCGCTGGCTGGTGGATGCCATTCGTCAGCAGGATTACGCGGCGATTTCCGCCGGGGTGATGATGGTGGGCGGTCTGGTGATCACGGTAAACGTGCTGGCCGATATTCTGGGTGCCGCGTTGACGCCGCTGAAGCATAAAGAATGGAACGCCGTCCGCTAGGCGCAATCGCAGGGCAGCTTGAAAAATCGCCTGACTGCGCCAGACTTTAGGCATCGATTAAAGGAGGTCAGTCATGCCCTACGATTCACGAAGTGCCTTACCCGACAGCGTTCAGCATGTGCTTCCTGCTCATGCTCAGGACATTTATATGGCCGCATTTAACAGTGCCTGGGATGAGTATAAAGATAAAAAAGACCGCAAGGATGACAGCTCGCGGGAAGAAGTGGCCCATAAAGTGGCCTGGGCGGCGGTTAAGCATCAGTACGAAAAAGGCGACGATGATAAGTGGCATAAAAAGTCATCGTAATCAGAAGGCCTTAATGCTGGAAATCCTGATGCGGCTTGCTGAAAATTCTCACGCATTATGCTGACCTGAACCGCCGCCCGGCGGTTTATTTTTTTGTGCCCGACCACACCCAGTGCTGAATTTCCGGCAGGTCTTCGCCATATTCGCGCACGTAATGATGGTGTTTCTGCAGACGTTGCTGCAGATCGTCAACGGCCTGTGGATGACGGTCGGCCACTCCCGGAACATGGCGGATGGCCGACAGCGCCAGGTGATAGCGATCCAGCTCATTCAGCACCGTCATATCAAATGGCGTGGTGGTGGTTCCCTCTTCATTAAATCCATGCACGTGGAAGTTATGATGATTGTTACGCTGGTAGGTCAGTCGGTGAACCAGGTTTGGATAACCATGGAAAGCGAAAACGACCGGCTTATCGCGGGTGAACAGCGCATCAAACTCCGTCTCAGATTTGCCATGAGGATGTTGCTGCTGGGTTTGCAATGCCAGCAGGTCGACCACATTCACCACGCGGACGCGTAATTCCGGCAAAATCTCACCTAACAGGTCGACTGCCGCCAGCGTTTCCAGCGTTGGCACATCGCCGGCACAGGCCATCACCACATCAGGTTCGCCCTCACTGCTCGCCCAACGCCACTCACTCATACCGGCTTCGCAATGGGCAATCGCAGCTGGCATATCCAGCCATTGCGGTGAAGGCTGCTTGCCGGCAACGATCACATTAATGCGATCCCAGGTGCGCAGACAGTGATCGCCTACCCACAGCAGCGTGTTGGCATCCGGCGGCAGGTAAATCCGCACGATGTCGGCTTTCTTATTGGCAACATGATCGATAAAGCCGGGATCCTGATGGCTGTAACCGTTGTGGTCCTGCCGCCAGACGTGTGAAGAAAGCAGATAATTCAGCGACGACACCGGCTTGCGCCACCCCAGTTTGCGCGTCACCTTCAGCCATTTCGCGTGCTGGTTGAACATCGAATCTACGATATGAATAAACGCTTCGTAGCAGTTAAACAGGCCGTGACGGCCCGTCAGAAGATAGCCCTCCAACCAGCCCTGACACTGATGTTCGCTGAGGATCTCCATCACTCTGCCATCGCGGGCTAACTGCTCATCATATGTCTTCAGCGGCGCCATCCAGCTGCGGCTGGTGGCGTCGAATACCGGGGTGAGCCGGTTCGATGCGGTTTCATCCGGACCAAAAAGACGGAAATTATCAGGATTGCGGTGGAATATCTCCGCGAGATAATGACCCAACTGTTCCGTAGCGCCTCCGGTTGTGCTGCCTGGCTGACCGGTCTCCAGCGCGAACGCATGGATATCGGGTGCGCTCAGCTCGCGACGAAGGCGACCGCCGTTGGCATAAGGTGACGACCCCATCCGTTTATTCGCCGCAGGCACCAGCGCGCGGAGTTCAGCTATCAGTGAGCCATTATCGTCAAACAGTTCCTGCGGCTGATAACTGCGCATCCAGTTCTCTAAAATTTCCCGATGCGCGTCGTTTTCCCGACAGGCCGAGACCGGCACCTGATGCGCACGCCAGAAATCCTCGACCTTTTTGCCATCTACCTCTTTTGGCCCGGTCCAGCCTTTCGGGCTGCGAAACACAATCATTGGCCATCGTGGAACAGTCTCTGAGCCATTACCCGAACGGGCCTGCTGCTGGATATCGGCAATTTTGGAGAAAGCCGAATCCAGTGCCGATGCCATTTGCTGATGCATGTCGGCAGGTTCGTGCCCCGAGACAAACAGCGGCGCGTAGCCATAGCCGCTAAACAGCTGCGTGAGGTCCTCGTCACTGCTGCGCCCGAGAATGGTCGGGCTGGCAATTTTATAGCCATTTAGATGCAGGATGGGCAGTACTGCGCCATCACGCTGGGCATTGAGAAATTTTATACCGTGCCAGCTTGAGGCGAGCGGCCCGGTTTCCGCTTCACCGTCACCAATCACACAAGGCACAATCAGCTCGGGATGATCGAAAGCGGCGCCAAAGGCATGGGATAAAGAATACCCCAGCTCGCCCCCTTCATTGATTGAACCCGGCGTTTCCGGTGCTGCATGACTGGGTATGCCGCCGGGAAATGAAAACTGTTTGAACAGTCGCTGCATACCCGCTTCGTCTTCGCTGACGTCGGGATAAATTTCACTGTAACTGCCTTCCAGCCAGGTATTTGCCACCATCGCGGGGCCGCCGTGCCCCGGCCCACAGATAAACAGCAGATCCCGATCGCGCTGACGGATAATGCGGTTCAAATGGGCGTAAATAAAATTCAGGCCGGGAGTGGTCCCCCAGTGCCCAAGCAGGCGGGGCTTGATGTGCTCTGGCAAAAGAGGATTGCGTAATAACGGATTACCCATCAGGTAAATCTGCCCCACCGAAAGATAGTTTGCAGCGCGCCAGTATTTATCCAGCAGCGCCAGTTCGTGGGTCACGGTTTCTTCTGCCATCATTTTTTCTCCCGATAGTTAGCCTTCAACTAACCGTACTCGAGGATCACCGATCGCGCGAACCAGCGGACCGGTAGTGGCTGGGATCGGATGGACGCGTCGTGGCGGGTGAAGCGGTCACCCTTAGGGTATTAACGTTAGCCCACGTTGTAGCAGCAGTTAACACACCCAAATCTCATTCAGATATTTTGACAAACAGAAGCAAATAACCCGCCTTTCGCAAAATAATCATCAGGAGTATCATTCTTCACATCGAGGAAGAACGCCTCATTATGAATAAATCAAACTCAGGAAACGATCATGAAATCAGTCAAAAATTTAGTTGCGATTATTGCCCTCTCTACACTTTCTTTCGGTAGCTTTGCGCAAAGCATCACCGCTTCAGCCTCCTCTCTGGATGGTGCAGAAGCACAAATCGCCGCCCAGGCACAGGAACTCGGTGCAAAATATAAAATCACCGAAGCAAGCTCTAACAACTACGTGCACATGACTGCAGAGCTGATTAAATAATAAAACGCTTCGGGTCGCCCGTCCGGCGGCCCTGATAGCGTTAAATTCTGCCCGCACAGTGACTTCGGAAGGAATACCTGTCTATGTTCAGCAAACTACTCAGCAGCATTTTCAAACGCGGGAATGAAAATTCCACGGAAATGCATTTCGATACTACTCAGCAACAGGAAAATACGATGTCTAATCACTTTCTGGACCTGGCAAAACAACGCCGGACTATTTATGCACTGGGTAAAGACATGCCTGTCGCGGATGAAGAAGCGATCGATACGATTAAAGAGGCGGTGAAACAGGCCCCTTCTGCCTTTAACTCCCAAAGTTCCCGTATCGTTATCCTGCTGGGAAAAGAGCATAACCGTTTCTGGGAAATCACCCGTGAGCAGCTGAGAAAAATCGTGCCGGCGGATCACTTTGCGGGAACCTCTGCCAAAGTCGATGGCTTTGCCGCTGCAGCAGGCTCGGTACTGTTCTTCGAAGATCAGGACGTGGTGAAAACGCTTCAGGAGCAGTTTGCTTCTTATGCTGATAATTTCCCGGTCTGGTCTGAACACAGCACCGGCATTGCACAGTACGCCGTATGGCTGGCACTGGCCGAAAAAGGCATTGGCGCTAACCTGCAGCACTACAATCCCCTGATAGACAGCGATGTGAAGACTGCCTGGCAGATCCCTGAGTCGTGGAAATTGAGGGCACACATGAACTTTGGCTCAATTGAAGCGCCAGCAGGCGAAAAAACCTACATTGATGACGACCAGCGCTTCATCATTGCAAAGTAAAACCTCTTCAGGCCGCCGCCAGGCGGCTTGTTATTAACGGCCTCTCTATTCTCAACAATTCATTTCTCCTGTTGTTCTTCCTGCCTGATTTATCTTTTTCACTGTCATCATTAACGTGTAGGTAATTAGCGTTTACGCTAAAGTCACTCACTGATTTTCATCCGGGCGCCCACTATGCCAGCAGTTATTTCCACAGAATCCTTCAACAGCATCGTTCATTTTGTGACGGCGGCAAATTGCAGCAGCTTTACCGAAGCCGCTGAACAGCTGGGGGTGTCGAAATCGGCAATTGGGAAAAGTATTCAGCGCCTTGAACATAATCTGGGAACCGCGCTGTTCCACCGCACCACCCGAAAAATCAGCCTGACGACGGAAGGTGAAGCCTATCTCGCCAGTTGCCAGAGCGCGCTGGAAACGCTGCAAATGGCCGAGATGGCATTGCGCTCTAAGCTGACGGAACCCACGGGCACGGTGAGGATTGATTTGCCGGCGGCATTTGGCCGATCGGTAATGATGCCGATTTTGATGGATATGACAAAGCGCTACCCCCACCTGAAGCTGACGATCATCTTTAATGACCGCATCATCGACCCACTGGATATTGGCTTCGATCTCGCGATTCGTTTTGGCGCTGTAAAAGACACCACCGATCTTATCGCCCGCAAGCTGAACGACCAGCAGCTGATCATTTGCGCGTCTCCTGACTATCTGTCGGCTTACGGCAAGCCGGAGACTCTGGACGATCTCAATCATCATCGCTGTGTGCTCGCCTGGCGCGGTGGCGCACCGCTCAGCTGGTTGATTCGTGATAGTGAGGGGAAAGATGTCAGAATTAAGCCCACGCCTTTTCATCAAATAAGTGATGGCGATGCGATGATCGATGCCTGCATTGCCGGCGCGGGCCTGATTCAGTTTCCGCAAGCATTGTTGCGGCCTCATATACAAAGCGGCAAGTTAGTGCCGATACTTTCGGCCTGCAATCCCGCCCCCACCGAGCTGAATGTGATCTGGCCACGCGCCCGTCATTTACTGCCCGGCGTGCGCTTTATCATTGATGAGCTTATTGCGTTAGCCGGACAAAAAACCTTCGCGTGATTGTAGAATTTAATTCTACACTCTGTGCCCTTTCAGCCTGTTTATCCACTTCCACGTTCGGCGTAGGATTTCTTCAACGTCAGGTGTTCTGACAGTTCATCAACTTATGAAGGGGTTCTACCATGCCAGTAGTAAATATTCAGATGTTCGACGGTCGTGATGATGCCAAACCGGCTATCGCTAAAGCGGTGACCGACGCTATCGCCACCCATGCCAACGTTGATCCACAGTATGTCTACGTCATTTTCAACGACGTCACCACCGACAACTGGGCAATTTCAGGTGAGATTTTTGCTGAGACGCTGAAAAAATCGGGCTGAGATGCAGCCATAGCGGCCGTTATGTCTTTGTCCTTAACGGCCTGTGCCACTTCAGTGCGCACTCCCCGCTTTCTCCGTTGTACTTCCGCCTCCTCCCCGATCTCTGGAGATCTTCATGAAAAATTAAATTACCTGCGTATTCCACCTGGCCGTCAATGACGGACAATTTCCGGCGTTTAAAGAGTTAGTTTCCCGCGTGGTCGAAGCCACCAGCAAAGAGCCCGGCACCCTCAGCTATGTCTATAGCATCAGCGACGACCAGAAAACGGCCCACATTGTTGAGCGTTATCGCCAGCAGGATGTGGTAAGCCATGTCGACATCACGTTCGCGCCTTTCGCCGAAGCCTTTCTCTCTTTGGTGACCATCACCGGCCTGACGGTTTACGGTGAGCCGGATGATGAAATTCGTGCACGACTGAACCCATTCGGTGCCGTGTATATGAAACCCTTCGATGGCTTTACCCGCTAAACTCCTTCAACAGACCAAAAAAGACACTGCTATGAAACTGTATGTTTACGATCACTGCCCGTTCCCGTCTTTACTTGAACAAACCGATTCGCTGGTTGCGGAAATGAATGAGAAACTTGCCGCGCTGGAAACGTTAATATCAGTGACGAAGCGTGACGGTGAGACATTATCACTGACCGATATTCGCCTTTTCCCCCTGCTGCGTTCATTATCCATCGTCAAGGGAATGCACTGGCCGCCACGGGTTGATGCCTGGCGCAGAGAGATTGCCCTGCGATCTCAGGTCAATCTCAACGACGATATCGCTATATAATGCCGGTCTGCGGGTAAATCCCACGCCACGCCGGAGCCTATTGAAGCTGCATTTACTAAACTGGCCGATGAACTTTCCCACCATCCGCTGTCATTATCGACGGATGCACTACAGGTGCTGGCAGGGTTGGTATTTATCCGTGAGATAACACACCACCTGGCTATTACGGCCATCCACTGCGCATGACTTTCAGGCAAAAAATAGCCGGTTACTCCCAAGAGGTGTAACCGGCAATACGTCTAAGCACATATTATTATTGTGGAGAACTTTTTACGAAAGCTGACTGTTATTCGTAATGGATAACGGTGCGGATAGATTTACCTTCGTGCATCAGATCGAATGCATCGTTGATGTCATCCAGACCCATGGTGTGCGTGACAAACGGCTCGAGCTCAATATCCCCTTTCATCGCGTCTTCAACCATTCCAGGCAACTGACTGCGGCCTTTAACGCCACCGAACGCCGAGCCTTTCCACTGACGACCGGTTACCAGCTGGAACGGACGCGTGGAGATCTCTTTACCTGCACCGGCGACGCCAATAATGATGGACTGACCCCAACCACGGTGTGAAGACTCAAGCGCGGCACGCATCACGTTCACATTGCCAATACATTCAAATGAGTGATCAACACCCCAGCCGGTCATTTCAATAATGACTTCCTGAATGGGCTTGTCGAAATCGTTTGGATTAATACAGTCGGTCGCGCCGAATTTTTTAGCCAGCTCAAACTTGCCTGGGTTGGTGTCGATAGCAATGATGCGACCCGCTTTCGCCTGACGCGCGCCCTGAATCGCTGCAAGGCCGATACCGCCCAGGCCAAAGATAGCTACCGAGTCGCCTGCCTGCACTTTAGCCGTATTGTGAACTGCACCAATACCGGTGGTCACGCCACAACCCAACAGGCAAACGTGCTCGTGATTGGCTTCCGGATTGATCTTTGCCAGTGAGACTTCAGCAACCACGGTGTACTCGCTGAATGTTGAACAGCCCATATAGTGATAGATAGGCTGGCCGTTATAGGAGAAACGCGTGGTGCCATCGGGCATCAGGCCTTTGCCCTGGGTGGCACGAACGGCGGTGCACAGATTGGTTTTGCCGGATTTACAGAACAGGCACTCGCCACATTCAGCGGTGTACAGCGGGATGACGTGATCGCCTGGCTTGACGCTGGTGACCCCTTCACCCACTTCAACCACCACACCCGCACCTTCATGGCCCAGCACCGCAGGGAACACCCCTTCAGGATCGTCGCCAGACAAGGTGAAGGCATCCGTATGACACACGCCGGTATGGCTGATTTTCACCAGCACTTCGCCAGCACGCGGCGGCTCAACGTCGAGCTCGACAATTTCTAAAGGCTTCCCTGGACCAAACGCAACCGCAGCACGAGATTTCATATATTGCACTCCACATAAATAGGGTTAGAGGAAGCGGAGGGAGAGATCGTGAGTCTCAGTTTCGCCGCTCTCTGCAGGGATGAATGATTCATCATGGGGAAGAGTATAGATCGCATACCCCTATGGGGTATATAGATTAAGGGTATTAAATAGTGCTTAATGAATTAATTGATTGTTATCAAAAGAATTTAAATGTCGCTAAAGGGTTTTGACAATATTTTGGCGGGTGCTTCTGATATTTGGCTGACTGAGCAGATGCGCAGTTTTTTGGACATAAAGCAGCCTGTAGGTGGGCTGCCGGCATCGAGATGACTGAACATACTAACAGGACGTTATTTGAAGTAGGATTTAACGAGCTTGACCAGCTCACCGATATCTTCACCCGCCTCGCTGTCAGGCTTCAATTTGTCGGCAAACTCTTCTTTTATATAGCTTTCGAGGATTTCGGTCATCAGGCCATTCATCGCGCCTCTGACTGCTGCCATTTGCATCAGTACCGGGGCACAATCCGCACCCGCTTCCAGCGAACGCTGTATCCCTTCGCATTGCCCCTGAATCCTTTTTATTCTGTTTAGCGCGCGTTTCTTATCTTCGGGGGAGTGTGGCATACATCCTCATATAGGGTACCGGGGTATATTATGACATGACGTTATAACTGATATGGGCGAAAACTGACAGGATAATTATTCCCCCAGAAAGACCTTAACGCCTTCAGTGATGGACGTTAGCGGACAGTTTGCCAGAGGGGAACGGCTTCACCAATACCCCCACCCTCTACCTTCAGGTTTTTAATGCATCAATCACGATTCTTAATGCCGGTGACACATTCCGATGCGGGTAATAGAGGAATGAACCCTCCAGGCGTTGGCTGTAACGCTGTAACACTCTGATCAATCTCCCCCGCTGCAGATCATCGGATACCAGTTCCTCTGGAACATAAGCCAATCCAAGACCACGCCTGGCGGCTTCGGCCTCCATATAACTGTCAGAAAAGGCCCATTGTCCCTGAGGCCGGTGGGTGATTTTTTTTGCCTGCTGGTTAAGTTCCCATGCATACACGCTGCCGTCGGCAAGCTGGTAGGCAATACAGGGATGCGCCACTAAATCCTCCGGAGTTTGTGGAAAGCCGTAACGACGAAAATGTTCAGGTGTAGCAACAATCGCCATCTCCATATCGGGCGTAATTCGTACCGCGATCATGCCTTGTCCGACCTCAGGACCAAGACGTATGCCAGCATCGAATCTTTCCGCAATGATATCGACAAACCGGCTTTCGCTGATCAGCTCCAGCCGGATATCCGGATAACGTTGTTGAAAAACCGCCAGCTTGGGCAGGAGGACTTTATCAATGGCATGCTGGCTGGCATTAATACGCACGGTGCCAGAAGGCGTCTGACGATAATGTGCCAGTGTGGCCAGTCCACTATTCAGAGCATCGAATCCGGTCTCCGCCGTCTTGTAGAGCTGCTCCCCGGCCTGGGTCAGCGATAGCCTGCGTGTGGTACGGACCAAAAGTTGTACCCCTAACCTTTCCTCAAGCTCGCGGACAGAACGGCTAATGCCAGACTGAGCGAGGCCAAGCCGCTGCGCTGCGGCAGTAAAACTGCCTTCCCGCACCACCTGCATAAACAGGTAAAGCTCATTGTAGTTTTCCCGTTTGGCCATCACCGTTCCCATGCATCTCGATCTATACCAATAGGGTATGAATCCTAGCACTTTCCGCCGTCTAATCATCACTATTTACGCTAAGTATAATCCCCCTTTCGAGCTCAAATGCAGCGCCTTCCCTTGCGGAAACTGCATTCACACCGTGTTTTTCAAGGGGAGTCTTTTATGAAAATTTTCACCCGTAAAGTCACAGCTGTCATACCCGCGTTACTGCTATGCACGTCATTAAGTGGAGTTACAACAATGAGTCACGCTGAATCAACCAATCCAAATGCGCCCGTGTCGATGGTGGCGAAATGGGACAAAACCTTTGTTGAAAGCAGTAAGGTCGAACATCGTAAGGTGACCTTCCCAACCCGTTACGGGATAACTCTGGTCGGCGATCTGTATATTCCTAAAGATCGTGGAGACCGCAAGCTTGCAGCAATTGCGGTCAGCGGTCCCTTTGGCGCGGTCAAAGAGCAATCCAGCGGTTTATACGCGCAGACACTGGCAGAAGATGGGTTTGTTACCCTGGCCTTTGATCCCTCCTATACCGGGGAAAGCGGCGGCTCGCCTCGCAATGTTGCCTCTCCGGATATCAACACCGAAGACTTTAGTGCTGCGGTAGATTTCCTTGGTTTACAAAAAGAGGTCGATCGCAACCGCATCGGTATTCTCGGCATCTGCGGCTGGGGAGGTATGGCGCTGAATGCAGCAGCAATGGATACCCGCGTCAAAGCAGTCGCGACCAGCGTTATGTACGACATGAGCCGCGCCATGGGCCATGGTGTTGGCGACGGAAAAGACCGCTATTCAACGGCCGACCGCCGTGCGGTATTACACTATCTGAACGAGCAGCGTTGGAAGGATGCAGAAAGCGGCAAAACCGCCTATGCGGGTCATGATATTTACGTTGATGAGAGCGGGAAAGTAACGACTTCCGAACGTATTCTACCGGAAACCTTACCCGCAAATCCCAATCCGGTATTGAAAGAGTTCTTCGATTATTACCGTATGCCGCGCGGGTTCCATCCGCGTTCGGTTAACTCTGCCGGTGCCTGGACAGCCACAACGCCCTTATCGTTTATGAATATGCCATTGCTGAGCTATGCCAATGAAATCACTATTCCAACGTTAATCGTTACCGGTGAAAAAGCCCATTCACGCTATTTCGCGGAAGATGCCTTTAAGGCGGTTGGCAGCAAAGATAAAGAACTGGTGATTGTCCCGGGCGCTAACCATGTCGATTTATACGACAACGTTGCCGGTAAGATACCTTTCACCCGCTTTGAAACGTTTTTTAAAACCCGCTTACGTTAACCTCCCGAGAATGATTGGTTTATAAAACCGCCTGTCAGCGACAGGCGGTTTCTCATTCAGGGCTGATATTTAGAGAAGTTAATACTATGTCGATAGTTAAAACATCCCATAACCCGCAGCGTGCAAACTGGACTGGTATTTTTGCGATGACCCTCTGCGCTTTCGTCCTGGTTGCTTCTGAATTTTTGCCTGTCAGCCTGCTCACGCCGGTTGCCAACGATTTACACGTCACCGAAGGGCTGGCTGGGCTCGGAATCGCCATCTCCGGCGCACTGGCTGTACTGACCAGTCTGACAATTTCTGACATTGCCGCCAATATTAACCGCAAATATCTTCTGCTGGGAATGACGGTATTAATGGCCATATCGGGGATGATCATCGCGCAGGCTTCCAGCTATCTGGTCTATATGTCAGGGCGTGCGCTGATTGGTATTGCCATCGGTGGATTCTGGTCTCTCTCTGCGGCAACGGCCATTCGTCTGGTGCCCTCGCATCGGGTATCCCATGCGCTGGCTATTTTTAATGGCGGCAATGCGCTGGCGACTGTCGTGGCAGCCCCGTTGGGGAGCTATCTTGGCGCAACCATCGGGTGGCGCGGTGCCTTCATCTGCATTGTCCCTGTTGCGCTGGTCGCCTTCATCTGGCAATGGTTGAGTCTGCCAGATATGCCCGGTAATAAGACGAATCAACCTCGCGGGAGGGTTTTTCGGCTATTAAGCCGTCCTGTTGTTTTAATTGGCATGCTGGCGTGTGGTTTATTTTTTATGGGGCAGTTTACCTTATTTACCTATGTGCGCCCGTTTCTGGAAACCGTCACTCAGGTAAACCCGTCCGGCTTATCACTGATTTTGCTTATTATCGGTGTTTCAGGTTTGGTTGGGACGTTAATCGTTTCCCTCTTTCTCAACGCGCGGTTTTACCCGACGCTCATTGCCATCCCTTTTCTTATGGCCATTATCGCCGGACTGTTAATGCTAGCGGGTCACAACGTCTGGTTGGTTGCGCCGCTATTAGGGCTTTGGGGAATGCTTGCAACTGCCGCACCAACGGGATGGTGGACATGGATCGCACGGACGCTGCCCGAGAATGCCGAGGCAGGCGGCGGTCTGATGGTCGCCGTGGTTCAGCTGTCGATCGCCCTGGGGTCAACGGCTGGCGGGATGGTGTTTGATCATCTGGGCTGGCTGAGTGCGTTTGGACTGAGCGGTGTGTTGCTACTTAGTGCGGTTGTCATGACATTTTTCACCTCTCGATCTCAATAAAACGCCGGGGTTTCACACTGCCCCGCAACTTCTCCTGAAGCCACGCCGCCATTTTCCCGCGAAGAGTAAATGCAGTTTGACGGATGACGTTTTCATTTTCTTTAACGAAATATTTATACGGAGACGATACATTTATTTAATCACGGGAATGTTTTACTTTTTTCAGATGAGTGCCACAATAGACATACGACATAAGTAGCACGCTATTATAAAGTGCACTATGTAGTTAAGCGATAACCCTTATCATTTGTAATGACAGCACCAGGGAATACCTACACTACAACCCCAAACACATAAAATTGCCTCCGCAGAATAGCGTCAGCCGCGAACGTAAAATTGACGTATTAACAACGTCATAACCGGCGTCACCCTGCGAGAGGCATCAGGAATATCTTTATGAGAAACCAACTTATAGAACGGCCGGTGGCCGTAAAGCATAACATTCGTGAACTCAGGATCGCCGCCGGCTTCTCTCAGCAAACTGCCGCAGAGCGTTTCGATCTCAGCCTGCGCGTTTGGCAGATGAAAGAGACGGGAAAGAATCCTACCCCGCTCAGCCAGGGAGAATACGAATTGCTATTGTTACTGGCCGGAGAGCATCCTAATTTTGCCCTTTTGTCTCAAAAGAAAAAATAAGCCGTTCTGCTCACAGGGTTCCTGAGGCTTGTAATGTTGTATTGAACCCTATCCAAAATTAAAGTCCATTTCCCGCCCCTTATCCGCGCCTCAGCAATTCATTAGGCTGATAATGAATGATTGTTTCTCACTGATAGCGCGCGCAACGTCGCAAAGGCCCGAAAAATAAAACCATAACACCCTGAAAAACAATACTAAAAATTAATTTGGCTTTATTTTTACCTCCAGTAAATTTAGTCGTTTATTCACCTGTCAATTCTCTGATCGCCACCTATAATACAATTTTTCTGATTGACCGGGGAGAATGAATAAACCTCTGAAGCATCCACTAAAAGATAAAAATTAGCGTATCTACACCTGCAAAGATTGATGTTAATGGATAAAAAATAACTAAAAAAATTGCCTAATGGGTCTGTCTGACCAGAAACGATCAGTACTCTTACACCAGGAAATAAGAATGAAAAACCTACTTAACCGCACCAGTTTGCCTGCAAAGTTTCTACTGCTTGGGCTGTTTTCAGCGATTCTGTTTTTTTTGCCCACGGCTTTATTCATTCAAAGCGGCAGTCAGGCTATTGATGCAAAAAAAATTGAACTCAGCGGCATTCCGGTAGAGAAAAAAATGCTGACGCTGCTTAATAAAATCCAGCGTCACCGCGCCGAAAGCGCCATTGCGATTTCTCAACATAAACCTGACAACGCGCCTCGCCTGGCGTTGGCTGAAGATGCCAGCCGGGATCTCACAACGATCATCACCGACCTCAAGCAGGTGGATAACACTGCCCAGCCGCTGACCAGTTTGGCGACGTTCAATGATGATTGGCAGCAGTTGCAAAACGATATTTTAGCCGGGAGATTGAGCCTGTCTGACAGCCTGCAGCGCCACGCCAGCCTGATTCAAAAACTGCTGATAGCGAATCAGAATGTGCTGGATTTTTATGGCTTAACGCTGGATGCCGATCTCAATACTTATCAGTTTATTATCAGTATTTTTAGTCGCTTACCTCAGCTGACCGAAACCCTCGGACAAATCAGAGCCAGTGGCGCGTCTGTTATTGCTGCGGGCAATAACGTCACCGAGGCGGATCGCAGTCGTATGGCGTTTCAAATCGAAAGTGGCAAAACCGCCCTCGCACAGTTCAACAGCAATATGGAAAAAGTGTTCACTATCGAACCCAGCCTGCGTGAAATCTTTGCCCGTTCAGATCAGGATGCGAATAAGCAGGCCAATGACGCCCTGCAACTGGCGGAGCATATCTTTGTCAGTAAAAGCGTTACCGTCGCGCCCGCCGAATACATTCGCGTTTTCACCCAGTCAATAAACCGTTACGCAGAGTTAGGGTCGAATAGCGCGGATAAACTGTCCCAGATGCTGGAAAGTCAGGCAACCGAAAAACGCCATGCTCAATTCTGGCTGCTGGCCGGCTTATTCAGTATCGCGTTACTCGCGGTGTATACGGCGGTTATGATTTCGCGATCGGTCACCGGACCGGTGGAATTGGCAGTTAATGCGGCAAGCAAAGTGGCTGCAGGCGATTTAACGACCTCGTTTACGGTGACAGGAACGAATGAGATGTCCACGTTGTTAAACGCGTTGCTGCTGATGCAGAACCGTTTGGCAGAGCTTGTCTCAGGCATCAAATCCAATGCTATCACCATCGCAACCTCTTCCGAAGAGATAGCCAGCGGTAACGGCGATCTCTCTTCTCGTACCGAACAGCAGGCGGCTTCGCTTGCTGAGACTGCCGCGAGTATGGAGCAGTTAGCGTCCATCATCAGTCATAACGCAGAAAATACCCGCTATGCGTCCACCATGGCAGAATCGGCAACCAATGCTGCCCTTCTCAGTGGAAATGCCATGGAATCCGTGATGGAAACGATGCATAAGATCCGCGGCAGTTCCGGAAAAATTGAAGAGATCACCAGCGTGATTGACGGCATCGCTTTCCAGACCAATATTCTGGCGCTCAATGCCGCGGTTGAAGCGGCGCGTGCCGGGGAATCAGGCAAAGGATTTGCGGTGGTCGCCTCTGAAGTGCGCGCCCTTGCGCAACGATCGGCTGCTGCAGCGAAAGAGATTAAAGGGTTAATTGAGCAGTCGGTTGATCATGCCCATGAGGGGATCGCGATGGCTAAGAATGCAGGAGATAGGGTCAGGCAGAGCGTGGAGGCCATTGAGCAGACCTCACAATTGATCCGCGATATTTCAACCTCATCCGCTGAGCAAAGCAGCGGTATTACGCAGATTAATATCGCCGTAAATCAAATGGATCAGGTAACCCAACAAAACGCCGTGCTGGTTGAGGAATCGGCCACCTCGGCAGATGATCTGGCACACCGTGCGGCTCACCTTCGGGACATGGTGGCCGTTTTCCGTACCGCATCCTGAGCCTCTGACCCAAAAGGGCCCGTCACCTCAGGCAACGGGCCCATTTGCGAAAAAAGACCGCTCGGTAAACCAGACGGTTTCCGTTAGTTACCGCGATAGGTCGAATAACCGTACTGGCTCAGCAGTAACGGGATATGGTAATGCCCGCCATTTTCCACATGGAACAACACCGGGATCTCAGGGAAAAACGTTGGCTTGCCCGCGCTCTTATAGTAATCGCCGGTTTTGAATACCACCTTGTAATCGCCTTCAGTCATCGGCTTATCCTGCGGAAACAGTGCGGCGATGCGCCCATGGTCATCCGTTTTGCCTGACGCCAGGTTAACCCAGTTATCCTTTTGGCGCTGTTGGAGTTCAACCTCCACGCCCGGCGTTGGCGTACCCGTTTCCAGGTTGAGGACATGGACGCTGAGCGGATTGGCAACGGGCGCAGTTTGCGCAGCACCGGCTGTGCAGGAGGCGGCGAAAAGCGATAAAAAGACAATTTTAGGGAAAGTGTTCATGAGTTGGCTCCGCGTTGTAATTGCTAGCTATATTCAACGACATTGATAGCTCACTCAATTTTTCTCTCAAATATCTGAAATTTCCCAGATTGTCTTCCCGCGCTCTTCCCGGCCGATCACCTCCCACCTTCCCGGCCTGTACAGTTATTGTTTATCCGCGTTTAAAACGTCCTTAATGTTGTCTTCATCAACCGGATGGGGAGGGTTCCCCCACTGACCTCTGACGTAATTGACGATATCCCGCATCTGCTGGGGCTGAAGCAGGCCATGATAGGCAGGCATTTTGTAGGGAATGCTTCCCTGGGTGACCGGTGTTTCTGCGCCGAACGCGATGACCTTGATCAGATTGTCGGGCTCCTCAGCGCTGACAGACGGGTTATTTACCAATGAGGGGACATTGTCATCGGTTCCCTTCCCGGTTGTAGCGTGACAGGTTGAGCAATAACGCAAATAGAGCGTCTGCCCGGAACCGCCTGCAGCGATCGCCCCGCGGGTTTCCGTTGCAGCCGCATGGGTATGTGAGGACGGTTTTTTATCGCTGAGGCTGACCAGGTAACTGCTGATGGCATTCAGGTCATTGTTATTCAGATACTGGGTACTTTGTGTCACAACGTCGCTCATCGGGCCCGAAATAGCGGAGTGCTTGCTTCGCCCTATTTTCAGTAAATCTTTTATTTCTTCGGCCGGAATAGCCCCATTCCTGAGCGAGGGTGCATACCAACCGTCAATCATGGCGCCACTCAGGAAAGAGGCATCAGAACTGTCGTACGATTTTTCCTGCATGCCAATCCCCCGCGGTGTATGGCAGGCACCACAATGGCCAGGACCTTCGACAAGGTATTTACCGCGCTGAATTAACCCGTCGTCGACTCCCGCCGGGATTTTAACCTCTTCGTTGCTATCGGTGAACATCCAGTTCCAGATACCCAGCGGCCAACGCGGAGAGAATATCCACGGTATTTCTCCCGGACTATTTTTTTGTGCTGATGCTTTCACATCCTGTTTAAAATAGGTGTAGAGCGCGTGGATATCTTCATCGTTCATTTTGGCATATGACGGATAGGGCATCGCCGGATAAAGATAATGCCCATCGCGGGCCACGCCTTTTCTGACCGCTTTTTCAAAATCTGCGTAACTGTATAAACCGATTCCCTCTTTCACATCCGGCGTAATGTTGGTTGAAAAAATATCCCCTAAGGGAGTATGAAATCGTTTACCTCCCGCCATTACATCGCCGCCCTCTTTGGTATGGCATGCGACGCAGTCCGAAATACGCGCCACATACTCTCCCTCTGGAGACGCGGCGAAACAGCTGGCAGAAATAATCAACGCGCTTGTCAGGATAATTTTAATCATGGCGTTAACCCAGGTTCTTCAGTTCATTGACGGCTCGCCATGCCTGATCAATGGCTGCATGAGCATAAGCACTCCAGTCGGAGTCAGAATTGGCGATGGCAATACGCCCAATTGGCTTGCGTGCTTCTTTGATGATCTCCGGCATTTTATCCATGTCATCGAAAAGTGAGCTGGCATAATAGGCGTAGCCATGGGCCCAACGGTTAACCGTGATGCCCGCAATATCCCGTTGATGATCAAATCCTGTCGAGCCAAGCATTTCCTGCAACTGCTCACGGATCATCTGTTCGTGAGTCTCGAAGGTTGTTCCTAATAACCAGGCGCGTCCGCGTTGAAACTGCTCGCGTGCGGTGAGGTTACTGCCGGGATAGGTGGGAACGTAGACCATATGAATAAGCATCGGGTCATCCGCATTACGCGGGTGATGGTATTTCCCCATACTGACGGGATAATCAAGTTTGACCCGACTGTACGGCGCGGCGGGAGAATAAAATTCATGGATACCCAGATCGGTAAAGGATCGCCAGTTGCGGATGGCCACGTTGGTATACACCAGTGGCGCCTTAACGTTCATTCGCAAATACGCTTTCTGTTCCTCCGGCGTTTCGGGGACGAGGAACGGAATCATCATGTTATAACCGGCCATGATGGTATTGCGACCGCGTACGCGATAAGGGTGTCCCTGATGGATATAGGTGACGATAACGCCGTTGTTGGTATTTTTCGCATTGATCACAATGCTGTTCAGGCGCAGACGCGTGCTATTTTCTTTCGTGTCCAGACGGCTGTAATCAAGGGTTGAGGTCACGGCGTCTGCCATCGACTCTCCGGGTAATGCATCCGGAATCAGATGCCTGACCAGCATCCGCGTCAGGCCTGCATTGCCATCCGGGAAATGATAGGTGTAGGGTTCTTCCAGATCGGCAAGGGATTCCTCATCCAGCGGCGGCAGATGCATCGCCTCCATGCCTGGCAAGGCGCAGACCCGTGCGTCACTGCAGGAAATGCCCTCAATGCCGATGGCGAAAAAATCATTGGTACGCTGCTGGAAATAGAGCAACGCCATTTTGCTCAGACCGACTTTTTCAGACAGAAATTCGCTGTAACTGTGCTTATCCATCCACGCGAGTTTTTCGTCGACTTTCATCCCCGGCAGATAGTCTTTTGGTCTGACATGCAGTTCGATTAACGCGGCTTTGTCGGTTTCACCGAGCGGGAAATCGTTGATGAAATCTTCAATTTTGCGGCCGTTCAGTCTGTCAGCGGGAATATCGTCTGATACTGCCCGTCCCGGATCGCCGCTGACGATGCGGGTTTCCCCGAAGTTCTTTTTATCGAAAAATACCCCACGACTCAGATTCAGGTCGGGATAAAAGTTTTGGTCAAAGCCCGCTTTCATTTTAACGACGCTGATGCCGACATCGGCCAGCAGTTTATTCACTTCAGGACTGAAATTATGTTTTGGCGATTGAAAGGATTCACTGCCACCGTATCCAATCAGTGTGCTTTTTCCCGCGGTAAATTCGTTCCGTTTAGCATGTCCGCCAAAATCGTCATGATTATCGAGGATCAGGATCTTTTTATCTTTGCCTGCCACCTGCTGCCAGAAACAAGCGGACGCCAGGCCGCTGATGCCGCCACCCACGATCACCAGATCGTATTCTTCCTCAACCGTCAGGGAATCGAAGTCGAATTTTTGATGCTCACGTCCGAGGGCATGCGCCATCTCAAATGAACCGGGGTGATTTCCGCGCAACCCCATTAAAGAGGGAGGATAATACTCCCCGGCTTTCTCAGCTATACCGTTTTCTTCCGCCCTGGCCAGATCCCAGGGCGTTAACCCGGCAACGACCGTCAGCGCAACACCGTTAAGAAAATCACGTCGGGTAATGGACATTTTTAACCTTTAAAGTCTGTTAATTATCGGGTGAAGCAAAATGCTTAAATGTGACCCACTCTTTTCCGCCGCGCCTGATGGAAAAGAGCGTCAAGGTGGCGTTATCACTTCGAGGATTGCAGCTCAGCATCCAGTTTTTTTGAATCGTAATAATCGCCCTGATAGGTAATTTTGCCCTTTACCACCTTAATAAAGCTGACGCCTTCAAATTTGATTTTGTTATTTGTTGCCGGACTCCCCGCCCACTCACCCGAATTGGTTCCTGTAAACGTCCACTGAAAGGCAATGGTGTCTTTGTTGTAAACGGGCTTGCTGGTCATTTTCCATTGCAGGTCGGGCACCGCATGAATAAACGCGCCAATCACCTCTTTTTCTGCCCTGTCCTTGCCGTTAACGGGTGAACCCGTTGCCGCGTCGTAATAAATGACATCGTTAGCCAGATAACGCGACGCCTGCGAAGCGTTGTGTCCATTCCAGGCGGCCATATAATCGTTAACCACCGATTGCGGTGACTCTTCTGCCAGTACGCTAAATGAACTCAGCACAACCGTCATTGCCGCGATTTTTAGTAATTTCATGGTGAGCCTCTAATCGTTGATGTCGCACATAATGTGTTTTATGCGGGTGTATTCATCGAGGGAATAGGACGACAGGTCCTTGCCGTAACCCGATTTTTTGAACCCTCCATGGGGCATTTCTGCACACAGCGGGATGTGGTTGTTGATCCACACCGTGCCAAACTCGAGATCGATACTGAATCGCTGCGCGCGGGCATGGCTGCTGGTCCAGATGCTGGCGGCAAGACCATATTCGACGTCATTCGCTTTATTCAGCGCATCCGCCTCGTCTGAGAAGCGCTGGATGGTCATCACCGGGCCAAAAACCTCATGCTGTATGGCTTCGTCGTGCTGTTGCAGACCGGAAATAATGGTGGGTTCAAAGTAGAAGCCTGGCCCCTGGCCCGGATGGCCGCCGGCTTCAATGGTGGCGTGTGACGGCAGGCGTTCAATAAAGCCTTTAACCTGCTCGAGCTGACTGCGACTGTTCAGCGATCCGTAAAGGGCGTCGCGGTCATCTGGCAGGCCAAATTTTATCTCTCGCGTTCGCGACACCAGTTTTTCGAGGAAATCCTGATAGGCCGATTCCTCGACGAGGATGCGGGTTGCCGCCGTGCAGTCCTGCCCCGCATTGAAAAATCCGGCGGTGGTGATGATGTCCACGGCTTTGTTCATATCGGCGTCGGCAAACACGATCACCGGCGCTTTGCCGCCCAGCTCAAGGTGGGATTTAGTGAGGTTGGCGGCGGCAGACGCAGCGACCTGCAGGCCAGCCCGCACCGAGCCGGTGATCGACACCAGTGAGGCGACAGGATTCGACACCACCAGCGATCCGGTATTGGCTTTTCCCAGCACCACGTTAAAGGCGCCCGCTGGGAAGAATGGCGCCGCTAATTCCGCCAGCAAAAGTGTGCTGATGGGCGTGGTATCACTTGGCTTCAACACCACCGTATTCCCTGCCGCTAATGCCGGGGCGATCTTCCAGACCGCCATCATAAAGGGGTAATTCCATGGCGTGACCTGCCCGACAATCCCCAGCGGCTCGCGGCGGATCACCGAGGTGAATCCCGCCGCGTATTCGCCGGCGGCTTTACCTTCCAGGCAACGCGCGGCGCCGGCAAAAAAGCGGATGGCATCGCATGACGCTGCGATCTCTTCTTTCTCAATAAAATGCCTGAGCTGTCCTGTTTCTTTACTCTGCAACTCGGCCAGCCGCGTCACGTTTCGTTCAATTTCATCCGCCAGACCAAGCAGCGCCTTTTGCCGCTGGGCAGGCGTGGACTTTTTCCACACCGCAAACGCCTCTTCAGCCGCAGCATAGGCAAGATCCACCTCCGCCGTTCCCCCGTCTGGTGAAATAGCATAGGTTTCACCATCAACCGGACTGATCAGCTCAAAAAAATCCTCCCGCTGATTCGGGACATACTGTCCGTTGATAAAGTGCTGTAAGGTTTGCATCGCATTCTCCACGTCGGTTAATACATATAAGATATTATGTAATATATATTGGCGTGGTTTTTTTCAATGACTCTCTCCTTACAACATGAAGCGCCTCGCATTTTTAACAAAATGATTACAATGTTGCCCTTCCCTCTGGCATTTTGGGGGAAACCCGATGCAGTGAATTGGCATCAGGCCTGCGGTAAATAACGGATTTCACACCCCATTTCTACGGTCTGCCTGACAAAAGGCGCCCCTATTTACTGCTTCCTTGCCAGGGTGGTTTATGTTAAGTATGGCGGCCTGCATAAGGGATTTTCAGAGAAGATTATGATTACTCACGCGGTAATTTTCGCACCGATAGGACAGGCCAGCCGTTCTGATCAGATTGTTCAGCGGCTCTCCAATGCCATTGTGACCGGACTGTTAGAACCGCACGAACAGCTGCCGAATGAAACGGATTTGGCAAAGATGATGGGCGTGTCGCACATTACCATCCGGGAAGCGCTAAATACCCTGCGGGCTAATGAACTGATACACACCGTCCGGGGCCGAAATGGCGGCAGTTTTGTCTGTGAAAATGTTCTGCATTCCGGCAGGAACCTCCACCCTTTCAGGGGCATCAGTACCGATTATCTTTCCGATCTGGGAGAGATGCACAGTGCTGTTATCAGCCACAGCGCCAGGCTGGCCTCACGTAGGATGACCGACGTAGATTTGCAGCGACTGCGCGAATTTACGGCATTGCTGGCCTCGGCAGAAACCCCGGAACAGAGAACGCAGGCCGACATGCGTTGCCTGCTTGCCATCGCGGCAAGTTCACAGTCTGCCAGGCTGGCAAATCAGGAACTGCAACTGCAGGCCGAATGGGCGTCGTTGATTGCGGTGCTTTATCGCTCTGATGACGTGCATCGTGAGGTTACCGGGCTTTATGCCACGCTTACCGATGCCCTGGCGTCGCATTCAGAACAGGCAGCCGTTCAAGCCGCTTCGCAGCTGATTGATACCTTCACCGTCTATTTTTTAGAAAAGAAAATGAATTACCCTTCTGAAAAATAACCCGTATAGGCAATGTCGAAAATGAATAATTCAGAGCACATTCATGCGCTAACCCTCAAAATTGACGACATCTTTCAGTCATCTGTCGACAGTACCGGTTTATTAGCTGAGAAGATCGCCCATTGCCTTTCCGCTCATCCGCAACCCGGGCCCGAAGCATTGCTGGAAACAGGCGTCAAAGCGGCCATGCAACCGATCATCAAACTGACGCTGGATGAAAACCCCTACTGCTCGGGCGCTGGCGTTGCCAGCCACATTGAAAGCACCGCCTCTGTCGGCGAGTACTGGGTGCTGGAATGGTGGTATAAAAAAGATAACGGCTTAAAACAGGTCAGTCTGGACCTCGATCAGTCTACCCAGCAACGGCTGGATTTCCGCACCTTTGCCTGGTTCCAAACCCCGATCGCCGAAGGTAAACCCTATATCCATGGCCCTTACGTTGACTATATCTGCAATACCTCGCTGACGCTGACCGTTGCCGTCCCGGTTCGGGTTGCAGGAAACGTTTTGGGGGTTGCCGCGCTGGATATTCTGGTGAGTCGGATTGAGGAAGAACTGCTGCCGTTGTGTGCGAACGAAAAAGTCGTCCTGACTAACCTTGAAGGCCGCATCATTTTTTCGTCAAATCCCCGGCTGCGCATTGGCGAACTGTTTACGGGTGAAGCGCAACAACGGGCTTACCAAAACAGCTATGCGGCACTGTACTGGCTGTAATCCTGCACTAGGTGCAAAGGCATTACGCCGCGCCAAACGAGTCACCCTCCCACGTCATGCAGTGCAAAAAAAACCGTAGCGCCAGGCTACGGTTTTAGTCGCTCGTCTTATAAGAACATCCGCCCGGCAGCCCTCAGAACTCCTCTTTTGCTCTGAGCTTGCTGGCATATTCGATCGCATCGTTTTCCGGCGCGCTTGAACGACCGAACGGGTTTGCGACCGTCATATAAACCAGCCCGGTCAGCAGCACGACTGCGAGCCCAATCAACACCGTCCAGCGGTCCAGGAAGCCCGCGCTATCAGCAGGCTGCGCCAGCAGCCAGATGCCGCAGAGACCATAAAGTAAGGCGAAGACATTCACCAGGATGCCCCATGCACCCAACGACCATTCCCCTGCTGGCTTCCAGCCTTTCAGGCGCTGACGTAACGCGGCAAGCACCACCAGCTGGAAAGAGATGTAAATGCCAATCACGGCAAAAGCGGTGATCCGCGAGAGGTTATCCGGCTGGAAATAGACCCAGACGCAGATGATCACCGGCAGAATGCAACTGACCAGCATGGCATTGTCCGGCACGCTATTTTTAGAGATTCTGGACATCCACTGACTGCCCGGCAGCATTTTATCGCGTGAGAAAGAGAAGATAAGACGGCTCAGCGCAGCCTGAAGCGAAAGAATACACGACAGCATGGCAATAATGGCGATGACGATGAAAACGGTGGCGCCGGTGCTGCCCAATGCTTCATTGAGGATCACCGGGATAGGATCGGCGGTTTTACCGGAAACAATGCTGGCCAGATCGGGTGAAGACAGCAGATAGCCCATGACGGAAATCACGGCCGAAATTGCGCCGAATACAATACTCAGGATCATCGCTACCGGGATCTGCTTGCCGGGGTTCTTAACCTCTTCCGCCACATTGCCGCAGGCTTCGAAACCGAAAAACATAAACAGGCCCATCAGCGACGCCGACATAAATGCGGTGGTATAGCTGCCGTCCTTTGCCAACATGCCCATTGAATCAAACACCACAGAGAACGGCTGCGACCGGTGGAAGATCAACAGGTAAATCCCCAGCGCGATAACGCTGACGATTTCACACCAAAACCCAATTTTTGCCACCCGCGCCAGGTTTTTAGTCCCCGACATGTTGACGCCCATCATCATCAATAACAGCACCACTGAGGTCATTAGCAAATTGAGCGGTGACTGAACGAAGTGAAATAGCGACGCCACAAAGGTCGAAGTGTATTCCGCAATCGATGTGATGGTCACCACCAGCGCCCACAGGTAGATCCAGGCAGTAATCCAGGCAAACTTTTTGCCCCACAGCCGTCTCGCCCACGGGTAAAGGCCTCCGGTGATCGGATATTGCGATGCCACTTCACCAAACACTAAGGCAACCAGTAGCTGACCACAGGCAACAATCAGGATCCACCACACTGCGGGCGGCCCGGCTAAGGTAATGGCCAGTGCAAAGAGCGAGTACACGGCGGTTAAAGGAGAAAGGTAGGTAAAGCCGAGCGCAAAGTTGGAAATCAGACCGATTGACCGGTTGAACTGCTCTTTGCTTTCAGGTTGATGGTTATGGCTATTTTTTTCAGATGTCTGTTCCATATGTCGCTCTCTGTTGGGGCATAATCGCAGGCGATAGTGACTAATTTATAAAACATAATAAGTTATATGTATATTGCGTATGTCACACTTTTGTTAATGGCTTGCTGCGGAAAGCGGGATAAAAAAAACCGACGAGTAATAACACTCGTCGGCGCTCGTGTGAGCGAAGTATTCCGGCACAGGGAATGAGGAAGCGTTAGTCCTTCAGCTCTTTATCACTGATTTAAGGATGTTGAGGGCGGCATCAAAGTGGTCGTCGGGAATGGTCAAGGGATAAAGGAAGCGGATCACATTGCCATATTGACCACAGGTGAGTAGCAGCAGACCCTGTTCCAGCGCGCTTTTCTGGATCCGCTGGGCAGTGATTGCGGAAGGCGCACCCGTCTTCGCATCACAAAATTCCGCCGCAATCATCGAACCCAGGCCGCGAACCTGCACCAGTTCCGCACAGGACTCTTTGCAATCCACCAGCGCAACACGTAAACGTTCGCCAAGAAGGTCCGCACGCTGGCAGAGTTTTTCATCGTCAATAACATCCAGCACCGCATGGGCAGCAGCCACCGCCAGTGGGTTGCCGGCATAGGTGCCGCCTAGTCCGCCTGGTGACGGCGCATCCATTATTTCTGCCTTGCCCACCACACCTGACAGCGGCATCCCTCCCGCCAGGCTCTTGGCCATCGTCATCAGGTCTGGCTGATGGGCATAATGATCCATGGCGAAGAGTTTCCCGGTGCGGGCAAAACCACTCTGCACTTCATCAGCAATCATCACCATGCCGTGCTCATCACAAAGGTGACGAATGGCGGCGATAAGTTCAGCAGGCGCGACATTAAATCCGCCTTCACCCTGTACCGGCTCAAATATAATGGCGGCCACCTGGCTGGGATCAATATCTGCTTTAAACAGACGTTCAATGGCGATCAAAGCATCGGCTGTTGAAATGTTATGCAGCTCGGAAGGATACGGCACGTGGTAAACGGAACCGGGGAATGGGCCAAACCCTTTTTTATAGGGCGCCACTTTACCGGTCAGGGCCATCGTCATGTAGGTGCGACCGTGGAAACCGCCGCTAAAGGCGATAACCCCCGGACGCCCGGTATGCGCGCGTGCAATCTTAATGGCGTTTTCCACCGCTTCCGCTCCGGTTGAGAAGAAGGCGGTTTTCAGTGGGCCGGGGATCGGCACGGCAGCATTAATTTTCTCAGCCAGCGATACGTAGCTCTCGTAAGGCACAATTTGATAGGCGGTATGGGTGAAGGCCTGCAACTGCTGCTCCATCGCCTTCACCAGCCTGGGATGCCGATGGCCGGTGTTCAGCACCGCAATGCCCGCCGCAAAATCGATATAGGTCTTCCCTTCGACGTCGGTGATCGTGCTGTTTTCAGCCGACGCAGCATAAAAATCACACATGACGCCAACACCGCGCGGAGTGGCACTCAGACGACGCTGCTGCAGCTCGTTATTGTTCATAGTCATTGCCTCATCTCTTTACAAAGTGTTTGTAATACCAGAGACAATCTGTCAGCGTTTGGTACCTTAAACGAGAGCCAGACTGTTTTATTTATAGGATCCAAATGCGTTCACTTGCTGGAGATGTGATCAGACAGGCATTTTTTCACCGTGTGGAAGGAAAACTGCATAAGCGACTCTACTCGGCGATCTCTGAGTCGATTCTGAATGGCAACCTCAACCCCGCTGCCCGCATGCCGCCGACGCGCGATCTGGCAAACGAACTTGAGATCTCCCGCAATACCGTGCTGCGGGTGTATGAGCAATTGCAGGCCGAAGGGTATATTTCTACCCAGCAAAGCAATGGAACGTTCGTCACCCACAGCGTACTGGATAATCTGGATGCCCGGCCCCAGGCGTCGGTCAATGCCGAACACCCCGTGGCAGAAGATCGGTCGGTGCTTTCAGACCGATGCCTGCAGTTGCTGCATCATGCCAGCGCAAGTCCCAGCCAGTGGGGGCCTTTTCTTCCCGGCGTACCGGACGTCATTCATTTTCCTCATCGGGTGATGAAGAAGTTCCAGGATCGTCAGGTACGTCATCCCCTTCCGCAGCACCTGACCTACGATTCCACCGGCGGCGCGGACGTGCTGAAGGTGGCCCTGACCGACTATCTGCGGACGGCGCGTGGGGTGCGATGTACGCCCGATCAGATCCTCATCACCCAAGGTATTCATCAGGCGCTGGACCTGGTAACGCGTTCGTTGTGCAATCCCGGTGACAGCGCATGGACTGAGGAGCCGGGGTATTGGGGGATCAAGAATATTCTGCGCATCAACGACGTCGGCATTACGCCGATGCCGGTAGATGAACAGGGCCTTATTCCCGAGCAGACGGTGGGTGCCTCGCCAAAGCTTATCTTCGTCACCCCGTCTCATCAGTATCCTTTGGGGTCGGTGATGAGCCTGAGTCGCCGTCAGCACCTGTTGTCGATCGCCCGGACCTCAGGGAGTTGGATCGTTGAAGATGATTATGACAGTGAGTTCCGTTTTTCCGGCCAACCCGTTCCCTCCTTGCAGGGACTTGAAGAGAACAGTCCGGTTATCTATATCGGCACCTTCAGTAAAACCCTTTATCCGGCACTGCGGCTTGGCTATGTGGTGTTGCCCAAAACGCTCTCAGCACCGCTTAAAAAGATGCACAGTGAACTGTATCGCGGTGGACACCTGCAGGTTCAGGCAGCGCTGGCCGAATTTATTGGTGAAGGATATTACGCGGCGCATATTCGCAAGATGCGCCAGCTCTATGGACGCCGCAGGCAGATTCTGGTCGATTTGATTACCCGCGTTATGGGGATCGATGCCCTGGGGCTCTACAACAGTAACGCAGGTCTTCATCTGATTTTGCAACTGCCCATTGATAGCGATGATGCTGACATTGCACGGCAAGCCAACAACAGTGGCCTGCTGGTGCGGCCCTTATCGCGCTATTTTGTCGGCACGGTGACCTCAAGGGGATTACTGCTGGGATTTGCTCATATGGATGAGCAAGAGCTTGAACCTGCCTTCCTAAAGTTGGCTGCCATCATAAAAGCCAGCCTGGCGGACTGAATCCTGTCATTGTCAGAAGGCACAAACGCATAACAGGCATTATGCTGTTAGCATCTCAGAAGCCCTACCCGGAACAATATGATAATCAACAGCATGGTTTACCGGCCTGGCCGGCAGGATGAAGTCGTGGACATGGAAGATATTAGCGAGGTGATCAAAGAGCCTGACGCCTTTGTCTGGCTGGGTCTTTACCAGCCCGAGCCCGACTTTATGTATAAGGTGCAGGAAGAGTTCGGCCTGCATGAGCTGGCAGTCGAAGACGCCCTGACTGCCCATCAGCGCCCTAAGATCGAGCAGTACGGCGACTCCCTGTTTATCGTAGTGAAAACGGTGAAGGAGCATGAAGGTGACTTCAGCTTTGGCGAAACGCATCTCTTTGCCGGTAAAAACTTTCTGATTACCATCCGCCACGGCGCGTCTGAAAGCTATGCCCCGGTCCGCGCCCGCGCCGCGCAGAATCCGGAGATGCTGTCGCATGGTCCGGGCTATCCGCTGTATTGCATCCTCGATTTCATTACCGATCGCTATTCCGAACTGACTGCCGCGCTGGGCGAAAAAATCAGCGATATGGAAGAATCAATGTTCCGCAGCGATTTTGATCGGGACGCGGTGCAGGTTGTTTACAGCATGCGACGTCATCTGCTGGCGCTGAAGAATGCCGCCGCGCCGGTAGAGGAAATCTGCACCCAGCTGATCCGCATTCATGAACACATCATTCCAAAACCGCTGCGGGCCTATATTCGTGACGTGCAGGATCATGCCAGCCATGTGGTGGCGGATACCGATGACATGCGGGAAATGCTGACCAGCGCCATGCATGTGAATCTGGCGCTGGTGACGGTTCAGCAGAATGAGGTGGTGAAAAAGCTGGCCGGTTGGGGTGCCATTTTGGTGGTTCCAACGGTGGTATTCAGCATGTACGGCATGAATTTTACCCATATGCCGGAACTGCAGGCGCGCTATGGGTATCCGGCAACGCTGGTCGGCACGCTGTTACTGTGCGTGCTGATGTGGCGTAAGCTCAGAAAGTCCAAATGGATTTAACCCATCATCCTTAAAGGCTTCCCTGCCCCTGGACTGAATGCTATTTTTTCGCCGGCTTGCCGGCTGGCGGTTCCGATGCCGTTTCATTTTCAATCGGTGGGACGGCACCAATATCGGCGCCGGTCACCGGATTGACCTGGGGATCGGAGGCGGTTCGGGCCGCAAGGGCATCCAACGCCGCCTGCTGTTTCGCAGGAAGCGTCACGCTTGCCGTTCCGTCTCCGCCATCCACGGCAGGGGCCGGATCGGCAACGTAATCGAAGTTTTCATCCGAGTTCCAACTGCCTCTGACGTCCCCGTCGGCAGACATGTTGTAATAGGCACTGGCGTATTTCTCAATCGGCGGGAGTTTGCCCGGTGGGAAGTTATTGCGGATGGAATAGAGCGCTTTTTCGAAGGAAATCTGGTGCGCGACTTCACGGGTCATCAGGAAGCCAAGCGCATCCTTAACGCCCGGATCGTCGGTCATATTGATCAGGCGTTCATATAAAATCTTCGCTCTTGCTTCAGCAGCAATATTGGAACGCAGGTCAGCGGTAACTTCGCCGATGGTATCGACGTATGCCGCAGTCCAGGGAACCCCGGCAGAGTTGGTTAACGCCGGACCGCCTCCGTACAGCAGCGCAGTCAGGTGGCTGTCATTACCGTTGCCGGTAATACTGCGGTACAGATCCCCTTCCTTCTCGGTGCCTTCTGCCAGGTCACCCTTGGCGCCTTTGTTCAGCATCCCGACCAGCGAACCAATAATTTCCAGATGGCTCAGTTCCTCGGTCGCAATATCCATCAGCATATCTTTGCGTCCCGGATCCTCATCACCCAGTCCCTGAGTGAAGTAACGGCAGGCCGCCGCAAGTTCTCCCTGAGGTCCACCAAACTGTTCCAGCAACAGATTTGCCAGCCCCGGATTTGGGCCTGCCACGCGAACCGTGTACTGCAGTTGTTTTACATGTCTGAACATTGCTTACTCCGGATAACCAGTATTAATAACGAAAAAATGCCCACCGTAGCGGGCATAAAGGAACAGGCTTATTTTTTTGCTTCCACGCCGGGGGTGGCGGAGCGGATCATAAATTGTTCTGTGACGTCAGGGAGATGCTGCAGACACCATTCGGACATGGCGATTTCCTGCTCACGAATTTGGGTGAAAACACGCACGCCTTCGGCGTCACCGACCAGTTTTGCCGCCGCAATCAGCGAGGTATAGCTGGCGATTTCGAGGTTCTCAAAGACATACCCGCTGATGGCACCTTTCACCACTTCATCATCGGCCATCATCCCGCCCATGGCCTGACCCATGGCCGTCAGTTTGCCCATCGCGTCCTTGAAGGTGGAACTTGAGGTGTCGTAACGGTCGATGACGGACTGGACCAGCCCCTGCTGCTGCCGGGTTTCCTCAATATGCTGGTCGATACGCGCCTTAAGGTCGGGATAGTGCTCAAGCCGATCGGACATTTTCTCCAGCATGCTTTCAGCCTGCATTTCCATCGCATGGGCATCTTTTACCCAGGCGAGATAGTTTTCTAAATGCGTCATGATGATCCTCTCAGGTTGATGTTGTGCCCCTTAATTTAACTATTAATTTCCCGTGCAGGATGGGGTTCGCTTTATTTCATCAGTACATTGATCGTAGATGGAATTTAATGATTACATTAGATATTGCAGGAATAAATGGACGATTAAGATTAATCCTAACGTGGTTTTTTTCACTCATTTTCCGCTAGCACTTAAATGCAATTACTGCACTGCAAACTTATCACCGTAGGTTGCGATAAAATATTCCTTTCCGGCCAAATAAAATTCACAACATACTGAATCAAATAGATTTTAATAATTTCCGATCTTGCATGATATTTATTATCAAAGAGAGGGTAATGAAAAACTTAAGGCGTTGATGTCTTTACAGTGCCCTGATTTACATCAGATAAATAGTGGGAAGCGTTTTTCCAAAAATTTTTTCTTGGGATGGCGTTATTAGATTAAAAACTAACACGTCTGCAAAATAATTTCGGCGGGCTGAGATGATTTTATTCCTCGCCACTTCACATGCAAAAACGCGGGAAATCGCGTCCGCTAAAAGCAACCGTCGCATGCGCTGGCGTTAACAATATTCCGCCAGCGTTCGTAAGCTTCTGTAATCCATCAGTGAAATTGTTCTCTGCGTTCCCTTGCCTGCGACAGTGATATAGAAGGATAATCGCCTATGCTGAGTTGTACGGGCCGATCTTCACCCGCGTCGCGCTTGTGACGCTGCCGGTGGCGGATAGCCTGACATTGAGCCCGCGCGAAGCATAAAAGAGAGCAAATTACTGATATGAATAAAGAATTTAACCCACGCCCAGGCCTGATTACCCCGCATCACGTGGCATCACATGCCCGCTGATAATATTTATGCCGAAGAGCGGCTCCCCAGCACGCTACGCAACGCCTGGCGTCTGTTCTATCACGACACCAGCGCGATGGTCGGTTTCTATGCCTTTATTGCGCTGCTGCTGATTTGCATCTTTGGCCGCTTGCTGGCGCCTTACGGGCTGGATCAACAGTTCCTCGGTTACCAATTGCTGCCACCTTCCTGGTCGCGTTATGGCGACGTGTCGTTCTTCCTCGGCACGGACGATCTCGGGCGGGATATTCTCAGCCGCCTGATAAGCGGCGCTGCGCCGACCGTCGGTTCAGCGATCCTGGTCACGTTTTTTGCTGCAGCATGTGCCATGGTTTTAGGGGTGCTGGCCGGCCTGACCAAAGGATTACGCTCGGCGATAATGAACCATATCCTCGATACGCTGCTTTCCATCCCGTCGCTGTTACTGGCGATTATCGTGGTGGCGTTTCTCGGGCCGCGCCTCGAACATGCCCTGCTGGCGGTGTTCCTGGCGATCATTCCCCGGCTGGTTCGCGCCATTTATACCGCGGTGCATGACGAGCTGGAGAAAGACTATGTGATTGCCGCCAGGCTGGACGGCGCAAGCAGCCTGAATATTCTCTGGTATGCCATCCTGCCGAATATCCTCGCCCTGCTGGTTTCTGAATTTACCCGCGCCCTGTCGATGGCGATCCTCGATATTGCCGCGCTGGGGTTCCTGGATCTGGGTGCCCAGCTCCCTTCACCCGAATGGGGCGCGATGCTGGGCGATGCGCTGGAATTGATCTATGTTGCCCCGTGGACGGTGATGCTGCCTGGCGCGGCGATTATGCTCAGCGTGCTAATCGTTAACCTGTTGGGTGACGGTATTCGTCGGGCCATCGTTGCGGGAGTTGAATAGATGCCGTTGCTTGATATTCGTAACCTGACGATTGAATTTATGACCGCCGACGGTCCGGTGAAGGCGGTGGACCGCGTCAGCATCACGCTGACCGAAGGCGAAGTGCGCGGGCTGGTGGGCGAATCGGGTTCCGGCAAAAGCCTGATTGCGAAAGCGATCTGCGGCGTGACAAAAGATAACTGGCGTGTCACCGCCGATCGGATGCGTTTTGATGATATCGATCTGCTGCATCTCTCCCCGCGTGAAAGACGTAAGATCATCGGCCACAACGTCTCGATGATTTTCCAGGAGCCGCAGTCCTGTCTGGATCCGTCTGAAAACATTGGCCAGCAAATCGTGCAGGCCATTCCCGGATGGACCTACAAGGGTCGCTGGTATCAGCGATTCCGCTGGCGTCACCGCCGGGCGATTGAATTGTTGCACCGCGTCGGCATCAAGGATCACAAAGATATTATGGGCAGCTTCCCGTATGAACTGACCGACGGCGAGTGCCAGAAAGTGATGATTGCCATCGCGCTGGCAAACCAGCCGCGCCTGCTGATTGCGGATGAACCCACCAACGCCATGGAACCGACCACTCAGGCACAGATTTTCCGCCTGCTGGCGCGTCTGAACCAAAACAACAACACCACTATCCTGCTGATCAGCCATGACTTGCAGATGCTTAGTCACTGGGCCGACCGCATTAACGTGATGTATTGCGGGCAAACGGTCGAGACCGCCCCGAGCGAAGCGCTGATTGTCGCGCCGCACCATCCTTATACTCAGGCGCTGATCCGCGCGATGCCCGATTTTGGTCTTGCGATGCCCCATAAAAGCCGGCTGAACACCTTGCCCGGTGCCATCCCGTCACTGGAACACTTGCCGATCGGCTGTCGGCTGGGGCCGCGTTGCCCCTATGCGCAGAAGAAGTGTATTGAAACGCCAAGGTTGTCCGGCGCCAAATCCCATCTGTTTGCCTGCCACTTCCCACTTAACATGGAGAGTCAGTAATGGTTGAAACGCTACTGGAAGTGCGCAATCTCAGCAAAACGTTCCGCTATCGCACCGGGCTGTTTCGTCGTCAGCATGTTGAGGCGGTCAAAGAGGTCAGCTTTACGCTGAGAGAACGGCAGACGCTGGCAATCATTGGTGAAAACGGCTCGGGCAAATCGACGCTGGCGAAAATGCTCAGCGGAATGGTGGCGCCAAGTACCGGCGATATTCTGATCGATGACCATCCGCTGGAGTATGGCGATTATGGTTATCGCAGCCAGCGTATCCGGATGATTTTTCAGGACCCGTCAACCTCGCTTAATCCGCGCCAGCGCATTGGCCAGATCCTCGATTTTCCGCTGCGCTTAAACACCGAACTCTCTACGGAAGCGCGCGAGAAACGGATTATTGCCACGCTGCGCCAGGTCGGCCTGCTGCGCGATCATGCGGCGTACTATCCACATATGCTGGCACCGGGTCAGAAACAGCGTGTTGGTCTGGCGCGTGCGCTGATCCTGCAACCCAAAGTGATTATTGCCGATGAGGCGATGGCGTCGCTGGATATGTCGATGCGTTCGCAGCTGATCAATCTGATGCTGGAGCTGCAGGATAAGCACGGGATTTCGTATATCTACGTTACCCAGCATCTGGGGATGATGAAGCACATCAGCGACCAGGTGATTGTGATGCACCAGGGCGAAGTGGTGGAACGCGGCAGCACAGCGGAGGTGCTGGCCTGCCCGCTCCACGATCTGACCAAACGCCTGATTAACAGCCACTTCGGTGAACCGTTAAAAGCCGACGCCTGGCGTAAAGACCTGGCATAAATTCAACTAAGCTTTGCCAGAACCGTGCGGAATGTCTGATTTCGGCACGGTTCACGCCCACTCCCGCGCCGTTATACCATTCCGCTATGTGTTAGCACCGATCATTCTTTGGTTCACCTCAGCGCTTGCGCGAGGATAGTCAGGCTCTTCAGGCCCGTTGACGCGCATACCCCTCTTTCTTTGGTTCACCGGGCCGGTTAACTTGAAAAGGAATGATCATGGAACAGCGCCGTTTTCCCGGCAACAGCCACTGGTATCATGAAACGCAGTCCACATTAACGCCCCATGCTGCGCCGCTGTTTCCAGAAGCGGCCGAGATTGAAGACCGCTTTCTGCTTGGTCTGGCTCAGCAGTATGCCGACACCTTAGGGCCGACCATCAGCCAATGTCAGCCTGCGATGCTGGCTTCGCGAGATTTGTATCATCTGCTGTTGCCGCAGCAGCTGACCACCAGCAAAACCCATACGCTGACCATTTACGATCGTCTGAGCACCGCGCTGACCGTGGCTCAGGTCACCGGCATTCAGCGCTTGTGTAACCACTATGCCGCGCGTCTGAATCCCCTGTCCGGCCCCGACTCTTCCCGCGAGAGCAACCGACGCCTTACCCAGATCACCGAATACGCCCGTCAACTGGCTAGCCAGCCAACCCTGGTTGACAATGTGGCGCTGGCCCGTCTGGATGAAGTGGGATTAACGGCACCGGATATCGTCACCTTCCATCAGCTGATCGGTTTTGTCAGCTATCAGGCGCGTATTGTGGCGGGGATGAATGCCCTGCTGGCCTTGCCGGTGCGCTGGATCCCCGGTGTTACCCTGCCAGAAGATGCGGAGACCGACTGCTTCCAGCATCTGGACGCCTGGCGCCCGTTTTTACCGCCGGTTGAGTTACGTTACGCCTCCGCCAGTCAGCTGGAAGCCTTAACCTGGTGCCAGCCTCAGGAACTGTTGCGTGATAGCGCCTGGCTGCTGGCCCACGATGGTGAAGCATTGTATGGCTGGGGAAATTTACTTAACGCGATGCAGGACGTGACCGGGACTGAAGCCGGTCGGCTGGCTTCCGCCGTCAGTGCGCGCATTAACGGAAGCCCGCTCTGTTTCCAGCAGTTTGCCGATCCGTCGTTACGTGAAGCGCTGCTTGAAGGCGTGGAACAGGCGCTGAATAAAGCCATAGCGGAACAAAAAGCGGTGATCCACTGCGCGGCCCAGTTGACCCGCTCTCCTGAGCGATTCAGTGCCGCCCACCTACAACCGCTGAAAGAAGCCGGTTTTAGCGATCGCGCGGTGTTCAGTATTGTGCAAAGTATCGCGCTGGCGGCGTGGAACAATCGCCTGATGCAGGCTTTGGGTTCCACCGCGCCCGCAGTGGATTCAGCCCGTTAAACTCGGGGCGGATAGCCTTCCGCCCTGTCCTTCGCTTAACCAGCGACGCACCTCATCGAAGAAGTGCTGCGCAAGCGGCGTCGCCCTGCCCGGTTCAGCAATCACCACCGCAGCCTGACGTGACATCGGCGCAATCGCCAGCTTGCGGCTGTGCAGTTCCGGGGTCATTTCCGGCAGCAAATGGCCGCACGGCGAAATCAGACAGCCCAGCCCCACCTGAATCCCCTGCACCAGCTGAAATATCGAAGTGGTTTCCAGCACCACGCGCAGCCGGATATCCGCTTCACGAAAATGCGTATCCAGATAGCGGCGGAAATAGCGTGTCTGCTCGGCAAGGCACAGCGGTACCTCGGCAAGATCGCTCAGTTCCAGCGGCGTGTCCCCAACCAGCTGGGGAAAATGCTGCGGATGAAACACCACTTCCACGCCGTCATCCCGCAAGGGTTCAGCCTGAAAATGCAGCTCGCGCAGGGTGGCCAGCTCAAAGAAACCGATGCCGACATCCACCGTGTGGCTGTTAAGCGCATCCAGCAGCTGGTCCGCGCTTAACACCGCGACGCGATAATCCAACTGGGGATAGCGTTCGCTGATGCCCTTCAGCATCAACGGCAGGGAAATACTGCACTGCGGCACCACGCCGATGCGCAGCGTGCCTTTCACGCCGTGCTTGAGTGATTCCACTTCCAGTTTCAGTCCCTGATATACCGAGACGATTTCACGCGCCCAGGAGAGCACGCGTTCACCTTCTGCGGTGAAGCCATCAAAGTTATTGCTGCGGTTGATCAGCGACAATCCCAGCTCTTTTTCCAGATTCTTCAGGCGCATCGACAGCGTAGGCTGGCTGACAAAGCTGGCTTCCGCCGCACGACCAAAGTGGCGCTCGCGCTCCAGATTGACCAGATAGGTAAGCTGTTTAATGTCCATCGTTGTTAACTTTCATGTGGTGAAGGCGGTCCTTAATGCTGGCATTCGGGTTATCAGATTGAATGAGCGGGCTATTTTCTGGAAAACCCGCTGAAGTTTACTCCCCTTAACAGTCTTCACAAGATGCTGTTCATCATACCGGCTTCGCAGCCGGTATTTTTTTATCGGCAGATTTCAGCCAACGCCCAGCGCTGTTTTCACCTCGTGGGCAATTTTTTCCACCTGCGGACCGTAAATTACCTGCACATCATGATCGCTGACCCGGTTAACGCCATTGGCACCCGTCGACATTAAGGTTTGATCGACCACTTCCCGCATTTCTTTTACCCGCACACGGAGCCGGGTGAAGCAGCAATCGACGTCCTCTATATTGGCTTCGCCGCCAAGGCCGCTGATGATCACCTGGGTTCGCTGATCGGCGCTGACTTTTTGCGGCGCGGTGTCGGCTTCATCCGACTCCCGCCCTGGGGTTTCAACACGCATTTTTGTGATGACAAACTTGAAGCCATAGTAGTAAACCGGCACATATATCAGTCCGAGCACGATGGCCCACCACCACTGCGTTTTACTGCCGCCGAGAATACCAAACACCACCAGATCGATGGCGCCACCCTGGATGTTACCAATCATCAAATGCAGCGCGGACATCAGCATAAATGAGAGCCCGCTGAGCACGGCGTGGAACAGATAGAGCACCGGCGAGACAAAGATAAAGCAGAATTCCAGCGGCTCGGTGATGCCGGTGGTAAAGGAGGTTAGCGCACCCGCCAGCACCAGGGCTTTCACCCGCTGCTTATGCTCCGGTCGCGCGGTGTGGTACATCGCCAGCGCGGCGGCGGGCAAACCAAACATCATTACCGGAATTTTGCCCTGGGCGAGGAACTTGGTGGCATTTTGCACCGTTTCATCGGGGATCGACCCCGGATGGGTTAAGGCGGTGTTGAAGATGTTCAGCGCGCCCACAATGGTCTCGTTGTTTACCGTCGCCACCCCGCCGATGGGCGTAAAGCGCACCGTTTCATTCAGAATATGGTGCAGACCGGTTGGGATGAGCAGCCGCTCACTGGTGCCATAGAGGAATGCGCCATACTGGCCACTTTTGCCAATCAGCTCGCCAACCCAGGCAATGCCTGCGCCGATGGTCGGCCAGATCATCGCCAGCAGCACCCCCACCAGCGGCAGCACCAGCACGGTGATAATCGGCACCAGCCGCCTGCCGCCAAAGAAGCTGATTGCCGTTGGCAACTGCGTGGTATAGAAACGGTTATGAATCATTACCGTCAACAGCCCGGAAATTACCCCACCCAGCACGCTCATATTGTAAGTAAAGATGCCCAGCATCTGAATATATTCGGCGGAAGTCATCATCGCCGCAGTCTGCGTCATGCCTTTGGCCTGCAATGCGTCTGGCGTGGTGGTTGCCGCAGTCAGTCCCTGCGCACCCAGCGTGGCGCTTACGCCAACATGCATAGCGATAAAGCCGATCACCGCCGCAAACGCCGCCGTAGGTTTTTCGGCCTTCGCCAGGCCAATGGCGCTGGCTACCGCAAAGAACAACGGCAGATTGGCAAACAGAGCCCCGGCCACCTTACGAATAAAACCAATGATCAATTGCGGCGTATGCAGGCTGGCAAAGGCTTCGCCAGTGATCGCCGGGTTCTGCATGGCGGCGGCCACACCAAGGAAAATACCGGCGGCGGCGATCACCGAAATCGGCATCATCAGCGCCTTGCCGAACGCATGGATTTTGCTGGCAAATTCTTTCACAGGCACCTCGTCGTCACTGAAGAAAGGTTAATTATTAGCCTGTTCCTGGCAACGAGCCTGGTAAAGACACAATGCGACGGGCGATTCTTTGAGTCAGTTCACGCTTTTGCGATAAACACCGCCTATCGCACCATTAAACCAATCAATTAGACAATTTTTTTACCGGGTTGCAGACTAATCCCACAAAAGAAGCAATAGTTTCTTAACAACTCTAAAACAATTAAGACACCTGTGAAGCCCAATGAAATTTAAAACTGAAATTAAGCCGTATAAGGCTGCGGCAGGCGGCTGGGGATCTCTTGAAGCCACCACCCGTTTTGTCTTTGACAGTAAACAAGTCCTGAAAAACATGCGTAACCTGATGCGCATGAACAAAGCCAAAGGCTTTGACTGCCCGGGCTGCGCCTGGGGAGATGACAATAAAAGCACCTTCAGCTTCTGCGAAAACGGCGCGAAAGCCGTGACCTGGGAAGCGACCCGCCGTTATGTCGATGCCAGCTTCTTTGAAAAGTACAGCGTCTCTTCCCTGTATCAGCAGAGTGACTACTTCCTTGAGTATCAGGGGCGTCTGACTGAACCCTTGCGTTATAACCGCGAAACGGATCACTACGAACCGATTAGCTGGGATGATGCCTTTAAGCTGATCGCCAAACATATCAAGGCGATGGACAATCCGGATCAAATGGAGCTGTACACCTCCGGCCGCGCCAGTAATGAAGCGTCCTGGCTGTATCAGTTGTTTGGTCGCATGAACGGCAGCAACAACTTCCCTGACTGCTCCAATATGTGTCATGAAGCCAGCGGCACCGGCCTTAAACGCAGCATTGGCGTGGGTAAAGGCACCATCCGCCTGGACGATTTTGACCATGCTGATGCGATTTTCGTCTTCGGTCAGAACCCGGGCACCAACCATCCACGTATGCTGCACAGCCTGCGTCACGCTGCCGATCACGGCGCGAAAATCGTCACCTTCAATACCCTGCGCGAACGCGGTCTGGAACGCTTTGCCGATCCGCAAAAACCGCTGGAAGTGGTCACCAGCAAAGCCGGCACCATCAGCTCGACCTATTACCAGCCGAACCTCGGTGGTGATATGGCGGCGATCCGTGGCATGGTCAAAGCCCTGTCGCAATCCCATAACGAACTGATTGCCGCCGGTGAAAAAGGCCTGTTTGATGAAGTGTTCATCAATGCCAAAACCGAAGGGATGGAAGAATATCTGGCGGTGGTTGAAGCGACAGACTGGGCGCAAATTGTCCAGCAGTCGGGGCTTACCGAGCAGCAAATCCGTGAAGCGGCGGCGATTTATCAAAGCGCCGAGCGGGTGATCTGTACCTGGGCGATGGGCATTACCCAGCACAAACACTCGGTTGATACGGTGCGTGAAATCACCAACCTGCAACTGCTGTTTGGACAGTTAGGAAAAAAAGGCGCGGGCCTTTGTCCGGTGCGTGGCCACAGTAATGTGCAGGGCAACCGTACCATGGGCATCGATGAAAAGCCTTCCAAGGCCTTCCTCGACAGCATGGCGGCGCATTTTGGCTTCGAGCCGCCACGCAACATCGGTCATAACACCGTTGAAGCGCTGGAAGCGATGCTGCGAAATGAAATTAAAGTGCTGATTGCGCTGGGTGGCAACCTTGCCGCTGCGGCACCGGACAGCCCGCGCACTGAAGAAGCGCTGCGTCGCTGCGAACTGACGGTGCAAATCAGCACCAAACTGAACCGCAGCCACCTGTGCCCGGGTGCGGTTGATGCGCTGATCCTGCCAACCATTGGCCGTACCGAGCAGGATATCCAGGCGTCCGGTCCGCAGTTCATCACCGTTGAAGACTCCTTCAGCATGGTTCACGCCTCTGAAGGCGTCGGCAAACCGATTGCCGATACCCAGCGTTCAGAAACGGCGATTGTCGCCGGCATCGCCAACGCCGTGCTCGGCAATCAGAAGCTGGACTGGCTGGAACTGGCCGCCGATTACAACAAGATCCGTGACCATATCGCCGCCACCATTCCGGGCTTCGCCGACTTCAATCAGAAGTGCGACATTAAAGGCGGATTCTACCTGGGCAATGCCGCAGCCGAATTCCGCTTCAACACCCTGAACAATAAGGCCCAGTTCAGCAGCGCACGCTTGCCGGACTCTCTGTTCCCGCAGTTGGGCGATGTTGAGGTGCCGTTCACCCTGCAGACGCTCCGCTCGCATGACCAGTACAACACCACCATCTACGGCCTTGATGACCGTTATCGTGGCGTTTATGGTCAGCGCGAAGTGCTGTTTATGCACCCGGACGATATGGCAAAAATGGGCTTCACGGCCGGCGATGATGTCGATATCGAAACCCTGTGGAATGACGGAATTATCCGTAAAGTGTTCAACTTCAAGTTGGTCTCTTACAATATTCCTCAGGGCAACCTTGCCGCCTATTATCCGGAAACCAATCCGCTGGTTCCCCTTTCCAGCTTCGGTGACGGCAGCGGGACGCCAACCTCCAAATCGGTGCCGGTGAAAATCACCCTCTCCGAGGCGAAACCGGGCCTGCGCATCGCCTGAGTTCACTGCGTTTTCAGAAATTAATCAAAGCCGGGTTTCCCGGCTTTTTACTTGCCGCGAAGCGGTTAATCGCGTAAAACTGTCTGCCGCTCTTAGGCCACGAAAACTGTTGAGATTATGTTCCAGGATAACCCGCTGCTCGCGCAGCTCAAAGAGAAACTCCACTCCCAGACGCCGCGTGTTGAAGGGGTAGTGAAAGGCACCGAAAAAGGCTTTGGCTTCCTGGAAGTCGACGCACAAAAAAGTTACTTCATTCCACCGCCGTTCATGAAAAAAGTCATGCACGGCGATCGCGTGGTCGCCGTCCTGCAAACCGATAAGGATCGTGAAGTTGCCGATCCGGAAAAGCTGATTGAGCCTTTCCTGACCCGTTTTGTTGGCCGCGTACAGCGCAAAGACGATCGCCTGTCGATCGTTCCCGATCATCCCCTGATGAAAGACGCGATTCAGTGTCGTGCCGATCGTAACGTGACGCATGATTTCCAGAATGGCGACTGGGCCGTGGCGGAAATGCGCCGCCACCCGCTGAAAGGCGATCGCACTTTCTACGCTGAACTGACGGCGTTTATCACCACGGCTGACGATCACTTAGCCCCCTGGTGGGTCACCCTCTCCCGTCACAATCTTGAGCGTGAGGCGCCAGACGCGACCGCCGGCGAAATGCTGGACGAGCAGTTGGAACGTGAAGACCTCACTGCCCTTGAATTCGTTACCATCGACAGCGCCAGCACCGAAGATATGGATGATGCGCTGTATGTGGAAGAAGCCGCCGACGGTGCGCTGCGTCTGACCATCGCCATCGCCGATCCGACTGCCTATGTGGCTGCCGGTAGCGAGCTGGATGCGATTGCCGCTGAGCGTTCATTCACTAACTATCTGCCGGGCTTCAACATCCCAATGTTGCCGCGTCAGCTGTCTGATGACATCTGTTCGCTGCGCCCGAACGAGCGCCGTCCGGTGCTGGCTTGCCGCGTGAACGTGGCAGCAGACGGCACCCTGAGTGAAGAGATTCACTTCTTTGCCGCGTGGATTGAGTCCAAAGCGAAACTGGCTTACGACAACGTCTCCGACTGGCTGGAAAGCGACGGTGCCAGCGAATGGCAGCCTGAGAACGACGCGATTGCGGCGCAGATCCCTCTGCTGCATCGCCTGTGCCTGGCGCGCAGCGAATGGCGTCAAACCCATGCGCTGGTGTTCAAAGATCGCCCTGACTTCCGCTTCCTGTTGGGCGAGAAAGGCGAAGTGCTGGATATCGTGGCTGAGCACCGCCGCATTGCTAACCGCATTGTGGAAGAAGCGATGATCACCGCCAATATCTGTGCCGGCACCGTGCTGCGTGAGAAACTGGGCTTCGGCATCTACAACATCCATCTGGGCTTTGATGCCGAGAAAGCGGAACTGGCGGCCACCATGCTGGAAAACCACGGCCTGAAAGTGGATCCGCTGGCGATCGCCACCCTGTCAGGTTTCCGCGAACTGCGCCGCGAGCTGGATTCACAACCGACACAGTTCCTGGACAGCCGCATCCGTCGTTTCCAGTCGTTTGCTGAAGTCAGCACCGAGCCGGGCCCGCACTTTGGCCTGGGTCTGGAGGCGTATGCCACCTGGACTTCACCGATCCGTAAGTATGGCGATATGATCAACCATCGCCTGCTGAAAGCGATGATCAAAGGGGAAGAAGCCCGCCGTCCAAATGATGACATCACGGTGAAGATGGGCGAACGTCGCCGTCAGAACCGCATGGCGGAACGTGACGTTGGTGACTGGCTGTACTCGCGCTTCCTGCAGAGCGCGGCGGGCACCGACCAGCGTTTCGGTGCAGAAGTCATCGACGTTTCTCGCGGCGGTATGCGCGTCCGTCTGACGGCGAACGGCGCGGTTGCCTTTATCCCGGCACCGTTCATCCACGCCGTGCGTGATGAGCTGGTATGCAGCCAGGAAAATGGCACCGTGCAGATCAAAGGTGAAGTGGCTTACCGCGTGACCGATTTGATCGAAGTGACCATTGCTGAAGTCCGTATGGAAAACCGCAGCGTGGTTGCACGCCCGGTAGCCTAACGGCTTTTCAGGTGGGATAGCGTCCGTTATCCCACCTGACATCTCTTCCCCTCCTCCGCAACAGAAAAAAAGCTTCTCGCCTCACACTTCTCCCTGCCTTCGCTTTCATTAACAAACAATTACATTACTTTAAGTTCTTGTTCAGACCTTCTTATGGATCCTGCAAGGAGTAATGTGATGAAAAACGTCAAAACCGGCGTCACCTGGTCCGCGGTGGCGTTAATCGGAGCCGGGGCGTTTGCTATGCTGGCGCTCAGCCGTGGCGAACATGTTAATGCATTGTGGTTGGTGGTGGCTTCCATCGCGTGCTACAGCATTGCTTACCGTTTTTACAGCCTGTTTATCGCTAAAAATATCTTTGAGTTAGACGATCGTCGCCGCACACCGGCGGAACGTAATAACGATGGTCTGGATTATGTTCCCACCAATAAATGGGTGCTGTTCGGCCACCATTTTGCCGCCATCGCCGGTGCCGGTCCGCTGGTTGGGCCGATCCTCGCCGCGCAGATGGGCTTTCTGCCCGGCACCATCTGGATCCTGGTGGGCGTGATGATGGCCGGTGCGGTGCAGGACTTCCTGATCCTGTTTATTTCGACCCGCAGAGACGGACGCTCACTCGGTGAAATGGCTAAACAGGAGCTCGGTGCCTTTGCCGGTGTGGTCACCATGCTCGGGGCGTTGGGCGTGATGATCATTATTCTTTCCGCCCTCGCGCTGGTGGTGGTTAAGGCGCTGGCAAACAGTCCGTGGGGATTGTTCACCATCGCGGCAACCATCCCGATTGCGCTGTTTATGGGCATTTATATGCGTTTTATTCGCCCCGGAAAAATCGCGGAAGTGTCACTGATTGGCTTTGTGCTGATGATGGCAGCGATTATCTATGGCGGTGATATCGCGCAACATCCCTACTGGGGACCGTTCTTCACGCTGAAAGGCACGACCCTGACCTGGGTGCTGGTTATTTACGGCTTTATTGCTTCGGTTCTGCCGGTGTGGCTGTTACTGGCGCCGCGTGATTATCTGTCTACCTTCCTGAAAATAGGCGTTATTGCGGGCCTCGCGGTTGGGATTCTGTTTGCCATGCCGGAAATGAAAATGCCGGCGGTAACCCGCTTTATCGACGGTAGCGGCCCGGTGTTTTCCGGTGCCTTGTTCCCGTTCCTGTTTATCACCATCGCCTGCGGCGCGATCTCCGGGTTCCATGCGCTGGTTTCCAGCGGGACCACGCCGAAGCTGATTGAGCGTGAGAGCCATATTCGTTTTATCGGCTACGGCGCGATGCTGATGGAGTCGTTCGTGGCCATCATGGCGTTGATTTGCGCCTCGGTGATTGAACCTGGCGTGTACTTCGCGATGAACTCCCCCGCCGCATTAATTGGCACCACGGTGGAAACCGCCTCGCAGGCGATCAACAGCTGGGGCTTTGTGGTGACGCCTGAAATGCTGACCGGCATTGCCCGGGACGTCGGCGAAAGCACTATCCTCTCCCGTGCCGGCGGTGCGCCAACCTTCGCGGTAGGCATGGCGCATATCATTACCGAGGTGTTTAACAGCCGGGTGATGATGGCGTTCTGGTATCACTTCGCAATCCTGTTCGAAGCGCTGTTTATTCTTACCGCGGTCGATGCCGGCACGCGCGCCTGTCGTTTTATGGTGCAGGATTTGGTCGGCGTGGTGGTGCCTTCAATGGCCAACAACCGTTCCTGGTTAGGCAATATGGCCGGCACCACGGTGGCGGTGGCCGGCTGGGGTTTCTTCGTTTATCAGGGCGTGGTCGATCCGCTGGGCGGCATCAACACGCTGTGGCCGCTGTTCGGCATCGGTAACCAGATGCTGGCGTCGATGGCTTTGATCCTCGGCACCGTGGTGTTGTTCAAAATGAAGAAGCAGCGTTATGCCTGGGTGACCATCCTGCCGACCGTCTGGCTGTTTATCACCTCGATGACCGCGGGCTGGCAGAAGATTTTCCATGAGAAGCCGAGCATTGGTTTCCTGGCGCAGGCCAATAAGTTCTCTAAAGGGATCGATAACGGCATCATTATTGCCCCGGCCAAATCCGTGGCAGATATGCAAACCATCGTCTTCAGCAATCAAATCAATGCCGCGCTCTGCGCCTTCTTTATGCTGGTGGCGGTGACGATGTTGATTTCTGCCTTCTTCGTGATCCGTCGCGCGCTGAACAGCGCAACACCGACTACCCACGAAACCGCCGTTTCCTTACGCAGTGAGGCTCGCCATGTCTGATGCTATTTTTGCGATACCTAAACGACGTTCTATGATCATTTATCGCTGCCTGGCGATGAATAGCACAAAATCACCAGAGAAATTAACGTTACGCCTTCTTATGTCACGTGTGGCGCAAACCTTCCGCCTGATGGTGGGCGTACAGGATTACCCTGGTTATCTTCGGCACATGAATCTGCAGCATCCTCAGACTAAACCTATGACAGAGAAAGAATTTCATCGCTACTGTCTTGATGCCCGCTTCCCGAGTAAAGCCGGGAAGTTAGGCAAATGCCCCTGCTAATCCACGCCCCCGATCGTCAGATCGGGGCATTTTCTTCTCCCCGTTAATTTCTGCTGGAAAAATATATCTGAGATACACCTTGAGATTATACTGGTTGCCGAATACTGTTGCTAAAATAAGAAGATACAGCCTTCATTGCATCCCTCAAGGAGACACCAGATGACCGATGAACCGGGGCAATCATTACTTTATACCTATTTTGGTACCACCAGCCCTCATTGGCGTTTAATGGCAGACAGCGATGCACTCCTTTTTGCTGAGGATGAACAGGCAAGTACACATATCGCCGTGGCGCTAACTGGCCCACAGGCCAGCCTGATCCGCAGCATGACGGTAATTACGTCCAGCGTTAACCTGACACTGTCCCTCTACGGTGAGCCTCTTTCTATGCATCTGGTCGGCAGAAGAGTTAATCAAACCTCATGGGCCGGCAGCGCGTCCGCGTGGGGAGATACCTCCGCCGTGGCTCGCGATCTGGTACTGGGACTCTCATTTGCCGAACAGGTGGTTTCGGAAGCCAATTCGGTGATCGTCATTGTCGATCAGCGCGGCAACATTCAGCGCTTTAATCGATTGAGCGAAGAATATACCGGCCTGAAAGAACAGGAAGTGATTGGCCGTAATGTGTTCCAGCTGTTTATGACCAAGCAGGAAGCCTCGTCTTCCCGCCGTAATATCAGCGGCTTTTTCCGCGATGGCAGCTCTTACGAAGTTGAACGCTGGATCAAAACCAAAAAGGGCCAGCGCCTGTTCCTGTTCCGCAATAAATTTGTCCACAGCGGCAGCGGGAAAAATGAGATCTACCTGATCTGCTCGGGGACAGACATTACTGAAGAACGTCGCGCTCAGGAGCGCCTGCGCGTGCTGGCGAATACCGACACCATTACCGGACTGCCAAACCGCAATGCGATTAACCACGCTATCGCTGAGGCGCTGGAACAGCGTGTTGAGCAGCAGATTGGCATCGTCTATCTCGACCTCGACAACTTTAAGAAGGTCAACGATGCCTACGGGCACATGTTTGGCGATCAGCTATTGCAGGCGGTCTCGCTGGCGATTTTAAGCTGTCTGGATAAAGATCAGACCCTGGCACGTCTGGGCGGTGATGAATTCATCGTGCTGGCCACCGCCGCCAGTCAGGCTTCGCTGGAAGCGATGGCATCACGCATCCTCGATCGTCTGAAACAGCCGTTCCGTATCGGCCTGATTGAAGTCTATTCAGGTTGCTCCATTGGCATCGCGGTCAGCCCGCAGCACGGCGAAGATAAAGAAAGCCTGATGCGCAATGCTGACACCGCCATGTATACAGCCAAAGAAAATGGTCGTGGTAAATTCTGCATCTTCTCTGCCGAAATGAACCAACGGGTATTTGAATATCTGTGGCTGGATACCAACCTGCGCAAAGCGCTGGATCAGAATCAGCTGATTATCCATTATCAGCCAAAAGTTGACGGAAATGGCGAGGTGAAAAGCGTGGAGGCGCTGGTGCGCTGGCTTTCGCCGGAACGTGGTCTGGTGCCGCCAGGCGATTTTATCTCTTATGCCGAAGAGTCGGGATTAATTGTGCCGCTCGGTCGCTGGGTGATGCTGACTGCGCTTGAACAGGTCGTTCGCTGGCGGGAGAAAGGCATCGATTTACGCGTGGCGGTGAATGTCTCCGCCCGTCAGCTGACCGATCAGAGTATTTATACCGATCTGAAACTGGCGCTGGAGCAGTTGAATCTGTCGCGCTGCCCGATTGATATTGAACTGACTGAAAGTTGCCTGATCGAGAATGAAGAAAAGGCGCTGGCGTTGATGTTGCAGTTCCAGCAGCTGGGCGCAGAGGTGCATCTGGACGACTTCGGTACCGGATATTCCTCGCTTTCACAGCTGGCTCGCGTGCCCATTGACGCAATTAAGCTCGACCAGAGTTTTGTCCGCAACGTAAACGATCAGCCGGTATCGCAGTCGTTAGTTAAGGCGATTGTGGCGGTGGCGAAGGCGCTGGATTTGCAGGTTATTGCTGAAGGGATCGAAACCAAAGAGGAAGAGGCCTTTGTCCTGGCGAGTGGTGTGGATACCCGCCAGGGTTATTTATATGCCAGACCCATGCCCGCCGACGATATCGAGCACTGGCTGGCGAACCGGACTAATGCTTAGCCGACTTTACGTAAAACCTGCGCACTGTGACGGTTCTGCAACTGTACCAGACGTTCCATATAGGCAATATCCTTCGGTTCAATGGTGAACGCGAAGTCTACCCAGTCTTCCGTGATATCCATCAGCTCTGCGCGCGTCAGCTGTAACACACGCTGACGCGCTTTGAGCATCGCCTTCACGCCGTTCAGTTTTGGCTTCATGGTGTCGATAAACGTACGCGTCGCCTGGTAACCATCACCCGGCTGGAACAGCTTATCGACCAGTCCACGTTGTTCAAACCATTCGGCGGTATGTGACTCCCCTTCACAGATCAGCTCTTCCGCCAGTTTCATCCCTGAACGACGGGCGACCAGTGAATAGCCCCCCATGCCAGGAAACAGGTTGAACGCAATTTCCGGGAAGCCCATGCGGGCGGTGTTTTGCGCCAGGATAAAGTGGTGGGCCAATGCAGCCTCGAAGCCACCACCCAAAGCGCTGCCTTCAATCATAGCAATACTGACTGCGCCGGTATCAAAGCCGCGTGCTGCGGCATGAATGCAGTCCACGCAGGCCCGGGCATACGCCCTCAGTGCTTCACGCCGTCCATTTTTAATCGATTCAACAAAGAACCGCAGATCGCCACCGGCGTTAAACATCGTCGGAACCAGCGAACCGGTCACCCAAAAGTCGATGGGTAAGCCAGAACGCTGAGCGGCATAACTGAGGTTCATGATCTCTTCGATCAGCTCGTGATTGAAGCTTGGACGCGGTTGCGCGCGAAGTAACATCCACATGGTGCGACGCCCTTCCTCGTAGTACGCGGAGAGCTGTGTGGTTTGTCCAACTTCGCTAAACAACCTGCATGTAGTCTGATTAATTACTGTCATTATCTTATCCTCTGGTTATGGGAGCGCTTAAGCGCGGTTCCAGCGTAATCCAGAGCGGGTAATCACAAAATCTGGTTTTGATTTTTAAGATAAAACAGGTGGGAAGGATGAGCAGTCAAGCGAAAAATAGTGCTAAATATTGCCAGACCGTAATTCAGACAAAACGTTTGCCTGAATTACGTTAACGGGCCTGATAAAATTATTTTTTCTGACCATACCAGGCGTTAGTGCCGTGCTTACGCAAATAGTGATTATCCAGCAGTGGTTGCTGGATGGCAGGCAGGTTGGCCGTGAGTTGCTGACTGAAGATCCCCATGTAGGCCACTTCTTCCAACACCACGGCTGAGTGAACGGCCTCATCTGCTGTTTTGCCCCAACAGAATGGCCCATGCGAATTCACCAGCACCGCAGGAACCGCCAGCGGATCGATTTCACGCTGCTGGAAGGTTTCGATAATCACTTGCCCGGTTTCCCACTCGTATCGCGTCTGAATCTCTTCAGGCGTCATTTGTCGGGTGCAGGGAATGGCGCCATAGAAATCATCCGCATGGGTGGTTCCCCAGGCAGGAATATCCCGGCCAGACTGGGCCCAGATCGTCGCATGGCGGGAATGGGTATGGACGATACTGCCTACCTCAGGCCAGGCCTGATAAAGTGCGCGATGGGTATCCGTATCAGACGAAGGTCGTTTGTTGCCTTCAACCACCTCCCCCGTGGCGACGTTAACCACCACCATATCGTCACGCTGCATAACGTCATAGCTGACACCCGACGGTTTAATCACCATCAGCCCACTGTCGCGATCCAGCGCACTGACGTTACCCCAGGTAAAGACCACCAGACCGTGTTTTGGCAGCGCCAGATTGGCTTCCAGTACCTGTTGTTTTAACTGTTCTAACATTTTTCTTCTCCAGCCCCATTTTCTCCATTTTCCCCCGCGACTTACGGACTGGGTATGGAGCTATTCGCTGGATGCCCGGCAGGAACTCGCTGTAGGCCAGTAAATGCGTGAACAACAGGGATCCCCTCTGCGCACGAATAATCAAAAACAGTGCGTAAACATTTTTCTCTTTACAAAATAAGACATTACTTTACGAGTGTAATCGTTTCCACTCGCGATTGATTTATATCAACTTAAACCAATCCTAAACGGCGTAATTTGCGCACCGACGAGAAATGGCATGTCGATTCCATTCCGACATTGTTTCCATCGTTTTCATTCCTGGTGAGCTTTCCCCCTGAATGCCTGGCAGGTATCAGGGGGCTTTTTCCGGGCAGTGAAATAAGTTTCGGTTAGATGTTGATGCCCTGTTATCACCGTCAAATGGGGAATCTGGCCGTCATGAATGCGCACAAACCCAAATTACGGAATACCTGAAAATGAAAACCAGTATCAAAATGCTCGCCCTGGCTGTTGCCACTGTTTCAACCTTTGCTGCTGTTGCGGCACCAGAATCACCATCACTCACTGGTTTAACAGGTGGCGCGTTGTCTGATTCAATTAACAACAATTTTGGCAATTCATACATCAATGCTAAAAATACCCAGAGCGTAGGCTACGCAACTCCTGACGCAGTTCCATCAAAACAGCCACAGGTGCCGCAGATTTCACCACAACGCACACCGCAGAAAACTCCTGTTGCAATGGTGCAATCAGTACCACAGCGGATGAATGTTCCGCAGGCAATTCCGCAGGCCACGCCACAGATACAACAAAAAACACCAGTTGCTCAGTTGCAGCCATCCGTTGCGCAGGCCGTGCCACAGGCCGTGCCGCAAGCCCCACAGCGGACGCCAGTGCCTCAGTTGCAGCCCGCTGTTATGCAAGCGGTGCCGCAGACTACTCCGCAGATCCAACAACAAACGCCGATCGCTCAATTGCAGCCTTCAGTACCGCAGGCCGTGCCGCAGACTACTCCGCAGATCCAGCAACAAACGCCGATCGCGCAATTGCAGCCTTTAGTACCGCAGGCCGTGCCTCAGTCGGTACCACAGCGAACGCCAACCCGCATCAATGTCTATATGACACTATTACAAAAAACGCCGGTTGCACCTGTTGCAGTTAACCAGCGCGTGCCAACTATCAACGTCGCGGCATCAACCCTAAACCCGTCAACGCAGGTTTCAGTAACGATCAACGGCGTTACGCAGGTAACAACCGCCGCGCAACTTGCTGCGACGATGCCCGGCGTACAGGTGGCGGTTCCTTACGTCTCAGCCTTCCAGATTAGCCACACCGGTAACCGCCACGACAAAGCGGGCCATAACAAAGGCAGCATTGGCCATCAGGGTCGTGGCGCAGAGAATGCCCAGGCATCAGCGCATAACAGCCCTAATGGCCGTGCGCATGGTCTCTGATTGCTGATTAACTGAATGCAATAAACCGAGGTACAGAATGACCCACATCCCAAGCCGTTACCTTTCCCGCGCGCTGTTGATCCTGGCCATTACCGCAATGTCTGCCGGGCCAGCCTATGCCATTAGTGCTAAATATCGCGCTCAACTCGAGGCAAGCGGCTGTACGCAGATGACCGATGGCGTGAGCTGCGATATCCATAAAACCAAGGCGCAGAACGCCTCACGGCAAACGCAACCTGAAGAGATTGATGCGATGATCGGGCAGCCAATCAGTGACACTGCCGAACGTCTGCTGGCAGAGGGCTGGAAGCCGCAGAACGGACGCTGGTATCAGGGCGATCGGGTATTGACGCTGACGGTGGTTGATGAGGTCGTTAAACATGCCCGGTTAGCGCAACGAAACGATCGCTAACAGAGTGTTTCAGTGGCCATGCATCTCAGGGAACGGGGTGCGCGATTTGATGGCGGAAACTGGATGGTTCAGGGGAATGCGTTTTAGGACCAGAAATGTCTAAGCATTTAGGATTTTTTACCTGTGAAGATGATCAGCGGTGAATACAATACAGAAAGGCAATAGGACCCGAGGTTATAGTTAGACTTCTATCTATATCCGCTCTGTTGTCAGCGATTAATTGCGTTCCAACTGCGGGCTATGCACAGCATTTTTTATAGCGGTTAATTTCCTTTAAGTGAGATAAACCACTCATAAATATGCCCGGATTGGGCCTTCAACGCAAAGCAGACGCTATACTGAGAAAGATATCTCTGTAAAAGACATTAAGGAGAATTGATGATGTCAATGACCGCAAAACGTATTACCGCTGGCGTGTTAGCCGCAACTCTGGTGCTTTCACTGAGCGCATGCTCGAACTGGTCTAAACGCGATCGTAATACGGCAATTGGTGCTGGTGCTGGTGCTATTGGCGGAAATATTCTGTCCAACGGTAGCGGACTGGGTACCGTGGGTGGTGCCGCTGTTGGTGGTATTATCGGCCACCAAATCAGCAAATAATAACCATAATAAATTCAGACTATGCAATGCATCTACAGCAAAAGGCCGCGAAATTCGCGGCCTTTATTATGGCTTCCGATGATCGGCCTCAGTTGAGATTGCTGCAGCGATGTCGCTTCAGCCTCCTGCCAGCTTCACCTTCAAACCCTTCGCTTCGAGTAGCGTTTTTAACAGGTCGCGCTTGTCGCCCTGTATTTCAATCACGCCCTCTTTCACCGAGCCGCCGCAGCCACATTTTTTCTTCAATTCCGCCGCCAGCTTTTCGATTTCTGCATCATTCATCTCCAGCCCAGTAATCAGGCAAACACCCTTGCCCTTTCTGCCGCTGGTTTGCCGTTGCAGACGCACGATGCCGTCGCCCTTAGGCCGCTGGACTTCCTGCTTCGGCTCATCAATACGGCCTGAATCCGTCGAGTAAACGAGGCGGCTGTTATTATCTGCCATTATGCCTCCTGTAATGATGCAAGAATGGTTTTCAGCGTGGCTTGCGGATCGGCCGATTGGGTAATTGGACGCCCGATCACCATATAATCCACGCCAGCCTGCTGCGCCTGTTGTGGTGTCATGATCCGACGCTGGTCGCCCGCGTCGCTGCCTGCAGGTCGAATGCCCGGCGTCACCAGCTTGAAGTCTGATCCAAAAGCCTGTTTAAAGCGAACCGCTTCATGCGCTGAGCACACCACACCGTCCAGCCCGCACTGCTGGGTCAGACGCGCTAAACGCTCGGCATGGTCTGCCGGGGACGCATCGATACCAATATCTTTCAGGTCTGAAGCCTCCATGCTGGTCAGCACGGTGACGGCAATCAGCTGCGGCGCATCTTTGCCAAAAGGCAGAAGCGCCTCACGCGCGGCGGTCATCATCCGCGCTCCGCCGCTGGCGTGGACATTGACCATCCAGACACCCAGCTCTGCGGCCGCCGCAACGGCGTGTGCGGTAGTATTAGGGATGTCGTGGAATTTCAGGTCGAGGAAGACGTCAAAACCCCGCGTGTGCAGGTCTTTCACCAGCTCAGGTCCGAAAAGGGTGAACATCTCTTTGCCTACTTTCAACCGGCAGCTCTGTGGGTCAATTCGATCCACAAAAGCCATAGCGGCAGCGCGATCGTTATAATCCAGCGCGACCAGAATGGGGGAACCGGTGACCGAAAGTGATTGCATAGAAGAGCCCTCTTAAGAGTGATGCGCCTTTGGCACAAGAGATAAACGGCAAGCATTCTACCTGCGACACCGGCAAAATCACAGGTTGGCGCGTCAGTTTTCGTCAGCCTGCCCTGTCAGACAGCAAACAACGCCGATGTCACAGGTATCTTATTAATAATATTATTTAGTATGTTGTAACTAAAGTTGGGGTGTAAAACAGGCCAGTGACCCAATTACGGGTTACTGGCCGTCGAGACCGCGAATAGGTTTTACCGAAGACCAGGCACGGCATGAAGGACAATGCCAGTAAAGTGCATGGGCGGTGAAGCCACATTTGTGGCAGCGATAACGGGGCTTGGTGCGGATTTGCTCGCCTACCATGTCACGCAGCACCATCAGGCTCTCTTTCGCCCTGCCATCTTCCGCTTCATGCAGGTGATAATCCATCAAACGATGGAACACCCGCATCGTCGGATGGCGCTGAAGCTGACGATTGATATACAGCTGAGCCACTTCCCCGCCCTCGTCATGTTCAATCACATCAGACAGGTACAGCTCTGCTGCCGCTCCGGTGTTCTCTTCCACGCAACGCTTAAGGTACTCTGCCCAGGCATTCGGCTGATCGAGCTGCTGATAACAGGTTTCCAGCATTTCCAGCGTTTCACTGACCAGCTCTTTATCCTGCTCAAGCACGCGCTGCAGGTGGCCAACGGCTTTGGCATACTCGCCTTTGGCCATATGGATACGGCCCGTCATGATTGACACGCGTGCGCTCTGCCGGTCGGCTGACTCACCCTTCCGCAGCAGGCCCATTGCGCGATCGAGATCGTCACTGCCCATTGCCTGCAAGGCCAGTTCGCAATAGAAATGCGCAATTTCCATCCGCTGCTTATCTTTGCCCAGCTTCACCAGTCGCTCGGCCACTTCAATCGCTTTAGGCCAGTCGCTGGTTGCCTGATGGATGATCAACAGCTGTTGTAAGGCACCCACGCGGAAATCCGTTTCATCCACCAGCTGGCTGAACATCTCTTCTGCACGATCGTAAAAGCCGGCGGCCATATAGTCGCGGCCCAGCTGTTGTACCGCTAACAGGCGCTGATCGTAAGTGAGTGAGGCACTTTCCATTAATGCCTGGTGGATACGGATAGCGCGGTCAACTTCGCCACGCGAGCGGAAAAGGTTGCCTAACGTCAGGTGCGCTTCAACGGTGCCACTGTCCTCTTTCAGCATATCAAGGAACAGATCGACCGCTTTGTCCTGCTGATTGGAGAGCAGGAAGTTAACGCCCGCCACATAATCGCGTGACAGTCGGCTTGCTTCCTGTTGCTTGTCCTGTTGCGCGCTACGGCGCCCCATATACCAGCCGTAGGCGGCGGCAACAGGTAATAACAGAAACAACAGTTCCAACATAAGAGATTATTCCTTAACGGCAGGGACTTGTGACACTGTCACGGTCTCTTCTGCCTGCCCCAGCTGTTGCTGAAGGCGTTTTAATTTACGCTGAGTGTGGCCCAGTGAAACACGTACGCGCAGCCAGAAGAGACCGCAAATAGCCCAACCAAGTAAGAATCCGGCGGCAAACAGTACGGCCAGCAGCGTGGATACGCGGTATTCTCCCTGCGCTAACAGGTAGTTGAATGAAACAACCTGATCGTTGTGCGCCCCAAGCGTAATAGAGATGATAAAGATCACCAATACCAGTAAAAAAATCAGCAAATATTTCACAGTCCATCCCATAGTCTGGTGTTAACCAGATGAATTATGCCAAAAAAAAAGCGCTGTTGCTTGTCCGATGCGTCTGGAAACGCGGAGACCATGAAAAATTCCTGCACATCCCTCAGTTATGGGGACAAAAGCCAGAAATTCAATCACTCCGCATCGCGCTGCTCGATCTCCTGCTCTTCCTGCGGCGGCACGGTCAACGGTCCGCAATAGCGCTGCACCAGCCAGGTTGCCAGGGTAACCAGGGCCCAGCTGATCGCGGTGGCGGTAATCAAATCCTGTGGCCAATGCATGCCCAGCACCAGTCGACTGCCCATCACACCGACGGCCCACGCCACTAATATCACCACCGTGACGATGCGGCGACGCGGCCAGAGCAGCCCAATCCCCAGCAATGCCCAGCTGGCGGCAAACATCGTATGGCCTGAGGGAAACGCATAACCGGTCTCAAATTCCCAATGTTGCTTTAACCAGTCAGGTAGCTGCGTATTGTTGATCAGCGCATTGCGCACCAGCGTGCTGCGTTCCGGGCGTTTCTGCTCGTAGAACGTTTTTTCATCAAGCCCATTACTGTGTTCAAGCCACAGAACATAAGGACGAGGCTCCTGCACCTGCTCCTTTATAAAGCTCTTGGCATACTGCCCGACCAGAATGGCCGAAATCACAATCACCAGCAACAGGAATGCCGGTTTGAAACGAAAACGCAGGCACCATAAAAACCAGCCGCACAGCACCGCGCTGGTCAGCGTTCCCCACGGGCTGGTCACCGTTTCGGTTAACCAGAACAGCATTTTATAACCGATGCCCATTTCAACCGGTTGCCAGTGCCAACCCGATAGCCAGACGGCTGCTGGCATAATAAGCAATATTAGTGCACCCAATGTGGTGCGAAGCGCAATTTCTCTCATAGTCATCCTTTACCGGACCGGGTGTTTGATCAAAACAAGATAAGTTTATGATAAAAAATAATAACATACTGACTGACAAGGTGATAATTGTGCGGTATCACTACAATCGCTCTAACTCGTTAACCGCCTTCGCCCTGATTGTGGCAAAATAAGCGTTATGAATTGTGTCAGTTTGCTGACAGCGCGCTACCATGATGATAGCGCAACACTTGATGGTTCTGGAGAGTCACATGCAGCTTAAACGGGTAGCAGAAGCCAAACTGCCCACGCCATGGGGAGATTTCCTGATGGTTGGTTTTGAAGAACTGGCAACCGGTCACGATCATGTGGCACTGGTTTATGGAGATATTACCAACAGCGATGCGGTACTTGCTCGCGTACATTCCGAATGTCTGACCGGCGATGCGCTGTTCAGCCTGCGTTGTGACTGTGGCTTCCAGCTTGAAGCTGCGCTGAACCACATCGCCGAAGAAGGACGGGGCGTGCTGCTCTACCATCGTCAGGAAGGACGCAATATTGGTTTGCTTAACAAGATCCGCGCCTATGCCTTGCAGGATAAAGGCTATGACACGGTTGAAGCTAACCACCAGCTTGGCTTTGCCGCTGATGAACGCGACTTCACCCTGTGCGCCGATATGTTCAAGCTGTTAGGCGTGAACGAGGTGCGTCTGCTAACCAATAATCCGCGTAAAGTTGAGATCCTCAGCGAAGCCGGGATCAACATCGTTGAACGCGTCCCGCTGATCGTCGGGCGTAATCCCGAAAACGCGCACTATCTGGATACCAAGGCGGCCAAAATGGGCCATCTGCTGTCAAAAGACTGAGCCGCGATTAGCACAAAAAAAGGGCCGACTGAGATCGGCCCTTTTTCATTTCAGATTGCTTTTGATGACTACGCGTCCAGCATATTACGGATAACATAGTGCAAAATGCCATCGTTTTTGTAATAGGTCAGTTCATTGCCGGTATCGATGCGGCAGCGGGTTTCCAGCACTTCCTTGCGGCCATCAGCATAGGTCAGCGTCACGTTCACCGTCCCACCAGGCTTAAGCTGCGTCAGATTTTCCACGTCAATCCATTCGTCGCCGGTTAATCCCAACGTTTTACGGGTTACGCCCTGCGGGAATTCCAGCGGCAGGATCCCCATACCGATCAGGTTGGATCGGTGGATACGTTCGAAGGATTCAGAGATCACCACGCGTACACCCAACAAACGCGGTCCTTTAGCGGCCCAGTCACGACTTGAGCCGGATCCGTACTCCTTACCCGCGATGACGGCCAGAGGCGTACCCTGCTGCTGATACTTCATCGCCGCATCGTAAATGGCTAACTGCTCGTCACCCGGCACAAATCGCGTTACGCCACCTTCCACACCCGGTACCATTTCGTTGCGAATACGTATGTTCGCGAAGGTCCCGCGCATCATCACTTCATGGTTACCACGACGCGAACCGTAGGAGTTGAAGTCGTTACGTTCTACGCCATGATCGAGTAAATAGCGCCCTGCCGGACTTTCCGCTTTGATACTGCCCGCAGGAGAGATGTGGTCAGTGGTCACCGAATCGCCCAGCATTGCCAGAATCCGCGCTCCTTTAATGTCTTTAACCGGATCGGGCACTTTGCCCATATGATCAAAGAACGGTGACAGGCGAATATAGGTCGATCCTTCATCCCAGTCATAGGTCGCGGCTTCGCTGACTTTGATTTGCTGCCATTCTGGCGTGCCTTCAAACACCTCGGCGTATTCTTTATGGAACATATCGGTCGACACCAACTGCACAGCTTCGGCAATCTCTTCCGGCGAAGGCCAGATATCTTTCAGGTAGACCGGATTACCGGCCTTATCTTGCCCGATGGGATCCTGTTGCAGGTTGATATTCATGTTGCCGGCGAGCGCATAGGCCACCACTAATGGCGGTGATGCCAGCCAGTTCGTTTTCACATAAGGGTGAATACGACCTTCGAAGTTACGGTTGCCGGACAATACGGCGCCAACGGTCAAGTCGCCTTGTTTAATGGCGGTTTCAACTTCGTCAGGCAGCGGGCCTGAGTTACCAATACAGGTGGTACAGCCATAGCCCACAAGGTTAAATCCCAGCTGATCCAGATAGGTTGTTAAGCCTGCGGTCGCGAGATAATCCGAAACCACTTTGGAACCTGGCGCAAGGGACGCTTTCGCCCAGGGCTGACGTTTCAGGCCCAGCGAAACGGCTTTCTTCGCCAGTAATCCGGCGGCCATTAATACGCTTGGGTTAGAGGTATTGGTACAGGAGGTGATGGCGGAGATAACCACAGCACCGTCTTTCAGCGTTTGCTGCAGGCCGGTTTTGCTGTCGGTATAGGTAATAGCCTTGTGCTGTTTCTGCGACTGATTGACTTCAAGCTCGTTACTGGCCTGGAAGGCTTTAGGCACATCGCCCAGCGCCACACGATCCTGAGGACGTTTCGGTCCGGCCAGACTGGCTTCAACTTCATTCATGTCCAACGCCAGCGAGCTGGTGAACACCGGTTCATCGCCAGGATTGCGCCACATTCCCTGAGCTTTGGCATAGGCTTCAACCAGCGAGACCTGTTCGCTACTTCTGCCTGTCAGGGTCATATATCCCAGCGTAACCGCATCCACCGGGAAGAAGCCACAGGTTGCACCGTATTCTGGCGCCATATTGGCAATGGTCGCGCGGTCAGCCAGCGGGAGGTCGTCCAGCCCGTCGCCATAAAACTCGACGAATTTGCCTACCACCCCATGTTTACGCAGCATTTGCGTAACGGTCAGCACTAAGTCAGTGGCGGTGATGCCGGGTTTAAGTTTGCCGGTAAGCTTAAAGCCGACCACGTCCGGGATCAGCATCGAGACCGGCTGGCCGAGCATTGCGGCTTCGGCCTCAATCCCACCGACGCCCCAACCGAGAACGCCCAGCGCATTGATCATTGTGGTGTGGGAATCGGTCCCCACCAGGGTATCTGGATAAGCAAGCTCTTCACCATCTTGCTGTTCATGCCATACCGCTTTGCCGAGATACTCCAGATTGACCTGATGGCATATTCCGGTGCCTGGCGGAACCACGCTAAATTTATTGAAGGCTTTCTGCCCCCAGCGCAAGAAAACGTAACGCTCATGGTTACGTTCCATCTCCAGCCGAACGTTTTCTTCAAACGCATCATCGTCACCAAAGCGATCCACGGTGACCGAGTGGTCAATTACCAGATCGACGGGCGATAACGGATTCACTTTGGCGACATCGCCACCCAGCCGTTTAACCGCTTCGCGCATCGCCGCCAGATCGACGACTGCCGGCACGCCGGTAAAGTCCTGCATCAGCACCCGCGCCGGACGATAAGCAATTTCACGATCGGCATGCGCCTGTTTTAGCCAGCCGGCCAGCGCCACGATATCGGCTTCAGTGACTGAGTCTTCATCCTGCCAACGAAGCAGGTTTTCCATCAGGACTTTCAGGGATTTAGGCAAACGTGTCAGGTCACCCAGTTGCTCCGCGACGCGGGGCAAACTGTAGTAGCTATAACGTTGGCCTTTAACATCCAGTGTTGTCCTGGCTTTATTATGTAGGGTCGACGACATTACTCCTCCTTTTTTCAACTCAAATCATAACCTGAGTTATTACAGGGTCTGATTTAAAGATAGTACAAACGAAAGGTAACGTTTTGATAACAACACGAAACGACAACATTGGAAACAACCGGTAAAAACAAAAACGCCCCACTGTACTAGCCAGTGAGGCGTTTCTATATAAATTCGTTTGTTTATGTATGCATTAAAGATGCATCAATAATCCTGCCCAGACGGCGCTTGTCCATAATAAGGCGGAAAAAGTCCAGGTACTGAACCAGGTCATTTGAGTTAAATTCATTTGCACTCCCCAGGTCTCTGCGACCTTAAAAACGTACTTCATATAAACCATTGCTAAATGCGAATGATTTCACCGTTTTTTTGATGGTTTTCCCATCATTCAGGCAGTAAAGTGCCCGGCCAGATTAGGTGGCCAATTGCAACGTAGGTAACTATTTGTATTATAATTTTCAGCCAACTGGCCGAAGAAAGAATTAGACGCTTATTATTATTTGGTTTTCTTGTCGATCATTGAATCTATAAAACTGCGCTGCAATTCACTCAGGCCCCATGACTCTGGAACAATGACTTCATCGGAAGATTTGCCTTTGCAAAAGCGCTCTTTCATCTTGCTGGTTTGCTGTGACTTCTGATTGCAAGTCTGAAGATGCATAGTTAACCCCACACACGCCAAATCATGAATGCAGCTGCAATCCAAAACACCGCTGAACCAGCGAATACTGCCAGCCAGGCTTTGCGTTTCATGTTAGCGCTACGCTGAACTTTCATGGTCTTATGACCGAAAACGGGTTGTACTGTTAATTTAGTGTTCATAGTTTTTGATAATCACTCTCATTGAAAACGATTGTTTGAACCAATCAGAAATTAGGATGAATCCTAAACATTATTCTGAGCGAAATCCAGTAATTTTTATTGAACAAAACGATTAATGGCATTTATCAAACAAGAAAAACTATATCCTTTGTGATTAATCAAACTTAAGTCAATTAATTACGCCTTAACCCAAATAACATTGATCTCATCAGCTTTCAGATCCATTTAAAACTAGAGTTTTCTTTACCTTCCCTTAAGAACCGCCCTTCTCCGCTGTTCTATAACAAGAGTATGAGAATCATCCTAGACAGACGCAAAGTCCGTCGACCAAAAGTGTGTACCAATTCTCATTTAACGAATAACAATCAGAAAACATGTGATACATGTTTCATTTACGTAAAAAGAATAAAAAGGGTTAATCGTTAAGAGCAATTTAAAGGTCCATTGAAATAAAAAGGGCCGCATGAGCGGCCCTTGACATAACACTAATATTCACGGGGGAAATTATCTTGCAGGAAGTTTAATGTCTTTAAACATCGCTTCAATGTCTTCATTGGAGCGTAAACCTACTGCAGTATCAACCACATCGCGCGTCAGGTGCGGTGCGAAGCGTTGGATAAAGTCATACATATAGCTGCGCAGGAAGGTGCTGCGGCGGAAACCAATTTTGGTCGTACTGAAGCTAAATACATCAGTTGCTTCAATCCTTACCAGGTCAGGATCGGAAACCGGATCGACCGCCATGCTCGCAATCACCCCAACCCCCAGTCCCAGGCGTACATAGGTTTTAATCACATCCGCATCGGTGGCAGTAAAGACTATCCGTGGCGTCAGCCCTGCACGGTTAAAGGCAGTGTCCAGTTCTGAACGGCCCGTAAATCCGAACGTATAGGTGACTAATGGGTATTCTGCAAGTTCTTCAATCGATACTTTGGCCTTACCCGCCAGCGGATGATCGGGGGTAACGACTATCGCCCGGTTCCAGTGATAGCAAGGGAGCATGATTAAATCGTCGTACAAATGCAGCGCTTCTGTGGCAATCGCAAAGTCCGCGTTGCCTTTAGAAACGGCTTCAGCAATCTGCGTTGGCGAGCCCTGATGCATATGCAGCGACACGCGAGGATAGCGTTCAATAAAACCTTTAATCACGTTAGGCAGCGCATAGCGTGCCTGGGTGTGCGTGGTGGCTACATACAGCGAACCTTTATCAGGCCAGGTATGCTCACCGGCGACAGACTTAATGGCATCGACTTTAGACAGCACTTCACGGGCGATACGGATAATTTCTTGCCCTGCCGGCGTCACCTGAGTCAGGTGTTTGCCACTGCGTGCAAAAATCTGGATCCCCAGCTCATCCTCCAGCATGCGCACCTGCTTACTGATGCCCGGTTGAGAGGTGTAGAGCCCTTCTGCGGTGGAGGAGACGTTCAGGTTGTGATTGACCACTTCAACAATGTAACGCAGCTGCTGCAATTTCATTTTTCATTCCATCTGAGGTTTGAAGCTACGCGCCGAAGTCCATGCAGAAAGCGGTGAAAACATCGCTGCAGCAGTGGGGAGTCCGGTCTAATGCGATTTTATAATAAGGAAAGGGATCTCTATAACAACTATAACAAAATCAGGGGAGATGTATAGCTCAGCAAGGCGCAGTGGAGGAAGAAAGGGCCAGCTGGCGCTGGCCCATCAGATTACTTCTTCGCCGCTTTTTTCGCAGTGGCTTTGGTGGCCGTGGCTTTATTGGCGGCAGCTTTAACCGGAGCGGCTTTGGTCGCGGTCGCTTTGCTGGCGACTTCCCATTTGCCATCAACGTAAAACGCTGACCAACCCGTCGCCTTACCGTCTTTCTCGGTACTGACGTACTGCTGTTTGGTTTTACGGCTGAAACGCACGACCGCTTTGTTGCCTTCTTCATCGCTGACCGGCGCATCGGCCAGATAGCTCAGTTTTTCAGGCAGACGATCGCGGAAGCGTTGCAGCTCTTCCACCAGCGGCGCACGTGTTTCGCGTGATTTCGGGAAGGTGTTGGCGGCCAGGAACACGCCAGCAGCACCGTCACGCAGCACGAAATACGCATCTGACTTCTCACAGGTCAGCTCTGGCAACGGCACCGGATCTTCTTTCGGTGGCGCAACATCGCCATTACGCAGGATCTTACGGGTGTTTTTGCATTCCTCGTTGGTACAGGCCATGTACTTACCGAAACGTCCCATTTTCAGGTGCATTTCAGAACCACATTTTTCGCACTCAACAATCGGGCCATCGTAGCCCTTGATGCGGAATTCACCCTGTTCGATCTCATAACCATCACAGCCTGGGTTGTTACCACAGACGTGCAGCTTACGCTGGTTGTCGATCAGGTAGCTGTCCATCGCAGTGCCACACTTCTGGCAACGATGACGGGCACGCAGCGCGTTGGTTTCAGCATCATCACCCTCAAGAATATTCAGCACTTCATTCTCAGGGATTAAGTTGATGGTCTGCTTACAACGCTCTTTTGGTGGTAATGCATAACCTGAACAACCGAGGAACACACCGGTACTTGCGGTACGGATACCCATTTTGCGGTTACAGGTCGGGCAGTCAATCGAGGTCAGGATCATCTGGTTCGGCTGCATGCCACCCTCTTCAGGATCCTTATCCGCTTTTTCCAGCTGCTGGCTGAAGTCAGCAAAGAACTGATCCAGCACGCCTTTCCACTGCGCTTCGTTATTCGCAACCTTATCGAGGTTGTCTTCCATATGCGCGGTAAAATCGTAGTTCATCAGCTCGCGGAAGTTAGCTTCCAGACGATCGGTAACGATTTCACCCATTTTCTCCGCATAGAAACGACGGCTCTCAACGCGGACGTAACCACGATCCTGAATGGTCGAGATAATCGACGCATAGGTAGAAGGACGACCGATACCGCGTTTTTCCAGCTCGCGCACCAGCGACGCTTCGCTGAAGCGAGCCGGTGGCTTGGTGAAGTGCTGACTTGGCTTCAGCTGTTGCAGCTTCAGCTCTTCGCCCACTTCAACCGGTGGTAAGGTCCGGTCTTCATCGCCTTTACGCAGCGCAGGCATCACCGCCGTCCAGCCATCAAAACGCAGCGTACGGCCTTTGGCCTTCAGTTTGAAGTCTCCAGCCGCCACGGTCAGCGTGGTGGAGTCATACTGCGCTGGCATCATCTGACAGGCGACAAACTGGCGCCAGATCAGCTGATATAATTTCTGCGCATCGGCTTCCATATCCTTCAACTGCTCGGACTGAATAGCCACATCAGAAGGACGAATCGCTTCGTGCGCTTCCTGCGAGTTTTCTTTGCTGCTGTACACATTGGCGGCTTTCGGCAGGTACTTCGCGCCAAACTCAGTTTCAATGTAGCCGCGAACCATGCTAACCGCATCCTGGCTCAAATTCGTTGAGTCAGTACGCATGTAAGTGATGTGACCCGCTTCATACAAACGCTGTGCCATCATCATGGTTTTCTTCACGCCGTAACCCAAACGGGTACTTGCCGCCTGTTGCAGCGTGGAGGTGATAAACGGCGCGCCTGGCTTGCTGCTGGTCGGCTTATCTTCACGATCGGCCACCACATAGCGGGCTTTTTCCAGCAGGCTAACCGCAGCATGGGTCTGCTCGCCGTTGACCGGGCGGAATGGCTTGTCATGCTGATGCGTGACTTCCATCGGCAGACCGGTGCCTTTCGGCGTGTTCAGGTCGGCGTGCAGTTCCCAGTATTCTTCTGGGGTGAACGCTTTAATTTCGCGCTCACGCTCAACCACCAGACGCACGGCCACAGACTGGACGCGGCCAGCAGACAGTCCACGGGCAATTTTTTTCCACAGCAGCGGGGAAACCATATAGCCCACTACGCGGTCCATAAACCGGCGTGCCTGTTGCGCATTCACACGGTCAATATTCAGTTCGCCCGGCTTTTCAAACGCCTGACGAATCGCATTCTTGGTGATTTCGTTAAACACCACGCGGCTGAAGCGTGAGTCATCGCCACCGATCACTTCCCGCAGGTGCCAGGCAATGGCTTCCCCTTCGCGGTCAAGGTCCGTTGCGAGATAGATGTGGTCAGCGTTTTCGGCCAGAGCCTTCAGCTCTGCAACCACTTTCTCTTTGCCAGGAAGGATTTGGTAATCCGCTTCCCAACCATGAAAAGGATCGACGCCCATGCGGCTGACAAGCGCCGCTTTCTCGTCCTTTTTGACTTTTTTTGCTGGTTTACTGGTTGTAGAGTCAGCGCTCTTTTTAACTGTTGATCCACTGGTCGGCAAATCCCGTATATGACCGACGCTGGACTTCACCACGTAGTCATTTCCAAGATATTTATTGATCGTTTTGGCTTTTGCCGGGGACTCAACTATTACGAGAGCTTTGCCCATATTTACCTTTACCTGATTAAAACATCCGAGAGTAAAATGTGCCGTTTGCCAGAGCAAGCGAGACGCGTTAACGATATGGCGACCGGGGAAATAATTTTCAACCCGACGCTTTCTGCTCTGTTGATGCTCCCTGCTTAAGAAGCCAACCTGCTGATTAACGACACTTTTTACAACCTGTTCTGTGCATTTCAAACATTGCGTAAAGCTAGTTTTACGCCCGGAACCCGAAACGCCCACACTGTACCTGATAAAATTCGATACGCAACTTAATTAGCATCTGCCCGCGATTTACGCCAGAAAGTCGGCTAAAAAGAGTCGGCTGGCGCATACACCTATAAAGCCTGTGGAATTGTTAAGCGCGGACGTAATATACTCTTACGCACACGCCTACTATAAAGGAGAGAAAACGTGAATCAGACCCAGACGATAGATCGTCCCGCCCTGCTGGTGATTGCCAATGAGCTGATTGCCGGGCATAAGGATGTCTTCCCAGGATTAGTGGCGACCGATGTGGAACAGAAAGGGGACGTGCTGATATTTCGCGGCGACTACTTTTTAGATGAACAGGGATTACCTGGCGAGAAAAGTACGGTGGTGTTTAACGTGTTCAAGTATCTGGCGGTTGAGCTATCTCCCCTGTACCGGATCGCGTAACCGCGCCCGCTGAGCGGGCGCAGTGTCTTTTACAGCAGGGGTTTTTCACCACGCTGCCAGAGACGCAGCAGCAGACGTTCTGCGCTACCGGCGGCACTCTGGGTAAAACGGTCGATCATTTTCTTACGACGGGTGAACCGAACGGAAATCACCTCATGATTGGCCATCTGATCGATAATCAAATCATCACTGGTGCCGATGGCATCAACCAGCCCTTTCTCAAGTGCCTGAGTACCGAACCAGTGTTCGCCGGTGGCAACGCTGTCGATATCCAGTGAAGGACGCATCTGATGCACAAACTGTTTGAACAGCAGATGCGTTTCATTCAGATCTTCACGGAATTTCTCACGCCCCTGTTCCGTGTTCTCACCAAACAACGTCAGCGTGCGCTTGTACTCGCCAGCCGTGTGCAGCTCTACATCAATTTCATTGCGCTTCAGTAAGCGATTGAAGTTAGGGATTTGCGCCACCACCCCAATCGAACCGACAATGGAGAATGGCGCCGCAACGATACGATCGGCCACACACGCCATCATATAACCACCGCTGGCGGCAACTTTGTCTACGGCGACGGTCAGGCGAATACCTTTATCCCGCAGGCGCTGAAGCTGTGAAGACGCCAGACCGTAACCATGTACAACGCCGCCCGGGCTTTCCAGACGCAGCAGCACTTCGTCCTGCGGTTTCGCCACCGCCATTACGGCAGAGACTTCTTCACGCAGCGAGCTGACTTCATGGGCATCCATGCTGCCTTTGAAATCCAGCACGTACAGCGTAGGCTTAGTACTCTCGCTTTTCAGGCCCTGCTTCGCCCGTTGTTTGGCGGCTTTTGCTTCCTGTTTATCCTTCTTCTTTTGCTCTTTGTGCCACAGTTTTTGATCCTGATGCTTCATTTTTGCCAGCATCATGTCATCTTTCATTTCCTGGTAGTTTTCACCCAGGTGAGTCAGCTTTAACTGCCCGCCCTGTGCACGCTTGCGCATCGCCAGGTTAGTGATCAGAATGGCAATTGCTGCGATAGCAACCACTACGGTGACCGTTTTGGCCAGAAAAAGCCCATAATAAGAGAGTAAATCCACTCATTCCGCCTTATTTAACATCGTATTAGATCAGCAGCTATTGTAGCCGAGTCACGGCCAGGAGTCGCCCGAATCCCCTTCCTGCCGCACGCTTTTACCCTTATTGAAGATTGAACTGCTCACCAATTTAGGGCATAAAGCACATTATCTATTGCGGGCAATGGCTTAGCAGCGAAGCTGCCAGCGCGATCCATCACCACCGCCAGAGGAATTCAACGTGTACTATCAACCTAAAGACAACCTGCTCACTGGCCGAATCATTCTGGTCACCGGAGCCAGCGATGGAATTGGCCGCGAGGCCGCCGTGACCTATGCACGTTATGGTGCTGAGGTCGTCCTCCTGGGCCGTAATGAAGAGAAACTGCAGGCCGTGGCCGATGACATTGCGGCGACCGGTAAACCGGCACCGCAGTGGTTTATTCTGGATTTAGAGCAGGCTTCTCCCGCGCGTTGCCAGCAGTTGGCCGCAGAGGTGGCGCAACATGTGCCGCGCCTAGATGGTGTGCTGCACAATGCCGGTCTGCTGGGCGATATTGTGTCCATGGAAAAGCAGGATCCTCAGGTCTGGCAGCAGGTGATGCGCGTCAACATTGATGCCACTTTCTTTCTGACCCAGGCGCTGCTGCCGTTGCTGCTTAAATCCCCTTGCGCCTCGCTGGTGTTTACCACGTCCAGCGTGGGACGCCAGGGCCGCGCCGGTTGGGGAGCTTACTCCGTGTCGAAATTCGCCACTGAAGGCATGATGCAGGTGCTGGCTGATGAATATGACAGCAAACATTTGCGGGTTAACTGCATCAATCCTGGCGGCACGCGCACTAAAATGCGCGCCAGTGCCTTCCCGGAAGAAGATGCCAACAAGCTGAAAACGCCGGCTGATATCATGCCGCTGTATCTGTTCCTGATGGGCGATGACAGCAAGCGTAAAACCGGGATCAGCTACGATGCGCAACCCGGACGTAAACCCGGAGCGGCCGAATAATGGCAGATGATCGGCACCAGCAGCGTCAGCAAAAGTTGAAAGAGAAAGTCGATGCGCGTATCGCCTCAGCGACGGAAGTGCGCGGCATTTTGATGGTCTTTACCGGAAACGGCAAAGGCAAAACCACTGCAGCATTTGGCACCGCCACACGTGCGGTTGGCCACCAGAAACGCGCCGGTGTGATCCAGTTCATTAAAGGTGAATGGCCTAACGGCGAGCGGAATCTGCTGGAGCCGCATGGCGTCGAGTTTCAGGTGATGGCCACTGGCTTTACCTGGGACACCCAGAACCGCGAAACCGATACAGCAGCCTGTTTGCAGGTCTGGCAGCACGGCAAGCGCATGCTGCAAGATGAGACGTTGGATTTGGTGGTGCTGGATGAGCTGACCTATATGGTCAGTTTTGATTACCTGCCGCTGGAAGAAGTCCTCACCGCGCTGACTAATCGCCCTGCCCATCAAAGCGTAATTATCACCGGCAGAGGCTGTCACCGGGACATTCTGGACCTTGCAGATACCATTACCGAGATGCGACCGACGAGGCATGCTTTTGATGCCGGCATTCAGGCTCAGCAAGGCATCGACTGGTAGCGAGTGTCGCGCCTGTTAGCAAATAAAAAACCCCCTGATGCAAAACATCAGGGGGTTTTTTCTTCAGGTCAGGTTACCGGCGTTTAACCCCGTTTAGCGGACGGTTTGCCTGAGGTACGCGCTGAAGATTTGCCTGCGGGTTTAGCCGCAGCCGCTTTACCGGATGCTTTGCCCGAAGGGCGACGGCTACCCGGCGCAACCTGCGAGTGGCGCTTAACCGCACGGCGGATCTGGTTGGCTTTGGTGCGACGGCGATCTTTTTCTACCGCAACTTTACTGGTGATTTCTGGCGGCAAGTCGACCAGTTCACGCAGATAGTTGGTTGGAGCCAGCTCCAGCTCAGTCCAGCCGCCACGTGGCAAGCCTTTCGGTAACTGGATGTCGCCGTAACGGGTACGGATCAGACGGCTAACCTGCACGCCGACGGATTCCCACAGACGACGCACTTCGCGGTTACGGCCTTCGGTCAGGGTCACGGTGTACCACTGGTTGATGCCTTCACCGCCGGTGAATTTCAGGGTTTTGAAAGAGGCCGGGCCATCTTCCAGCTGAACGCCACGGCTCAGCTGACGGATTTTATCATCATCAATGGCGCCGAATACGCGCACGGCATATTCCCTTTCAACTTCACGGCTTGGGTGCATCAGACGGTTGGCCAGTTCACCATCAGTGGTAAACAGCAGCAGACCGCAGGTGTTCACATCCAGACGGCCAACGGCAATCCAGCGCGCGCCGCGCAGTTTGGGTAAACGGTCAAATACGGTAGGACGCCCTTCAGGATCGTTACGCGTGCAAAGCTCGCCTTCTGGCTTGTAGTACGCCAGTACACGACAAACTTCTGCGGTGGATTCTGCTACGGAGACCAGATGGCCATCAACGCGGATCTTAATAGAAGGGCTGGAGTCCACGCGGTCACCCAGCGTGGCGAGTTTGCCGTCCACGCTGACGCGTCCGGCAGAAATCATGGTTTCAATTTCGCGGCGGGAACCGTGTCCGGCGCGTGCTAATACTTTCTGTAATTTTTCGCTCATGGCGCTAACCTCTGTGTCGCCTTCCCAGGCGTCATGCTATTCAAGTGGCCCGTGACAGCAGCAGAGGTTGCTGTGCCGCGCCCTGCGCGATGCACACCACCGATCCTCTGCCCTTTTTCAGGGGAAGCGCATTCTACACTAAGTTGACTTCTATTGATAACGGTATGCGCGTGTTTCAACACCCTCGCAGATACATCAGTTTCACCGCAACGAAACAGGCCGTTTTACCGTCGCGGCGACAACGCAATCAGCCATTACCGCCGGACAGACTCATTTGTCTGACTTAACAGAGGCTTGCCACAAACCCGCTGTCACGCTAATGATTTCATTGGAAAAAATAACCAATGTTACTAACCTGTTAAATAATATTAGATGGATTTCGCCGATAATAATGATCCTTGTCATTAAGCCTTAACGCCCGCCAGCGCTCGTTTTCGCATGAAGATAAAGCCAAATAGACCATCATGTAGCTGACTCAACCAGCTTTAAAAGTATCGATAGCTGTTAACACCACTTTTAAATGCAACAATAGCAGATTGTTCTGTCGTAATTAAAATGCACCTTGATATAAGTCAGGTTAAATCAAAATATTCAGACCAATTATATAGAAGGTTGAGTTAAATCTTGATCATCCCTATTTTTAACTCTGCCGTGCATTTATTATATTTGCGGCATTAATAAGTTTGTGTAGAATTCACTCAAGCAATTCGGTAATGAATTAACTGGATTGTTAAATAAATATTATAATTTAGTTTAAGTACGTAAAATTTAAAACATAAGACTTATTGCTAGTTTATTAATAAAAGAGGAGCCCGACTCCTCAAAAAAATACGCTGAACTTGTGTCAGCATCGGCATTACACGTCATCTATCTTCACCAGGGATTTACTGACGTGTCCGACTAAGTGTGATCATCATGAAAACTATAATGACCCTTCCGGCATTAGCTGTGCTAATGCTGACCGGCTGCTCTGTCGGTAAATATGAGTACAGCAGTGAAGCCATGAAACGTGTCGATATGAACTTTACCGGGATCCCCACCATCCTGGGCATCGGCGCGCTTGGCACCAGCATCCCCATCACCCCTGAGTACAGTCTCACCGCGGCCCACGTGGCGAAGCTTTCTGTAGAAAAAGTAAAGGCCTACCATCCCTATTGCGACCTCGCGATTATTTATCATAAGAACGATCTTAAATCCTTACCCAAATTCCGTAATGGCGAAATTGGCGACCCGGTAAAGATGTACGGCTACAGCTTTATTAGCGCCATGCCGGTGGAATCGTCTGGGGTAAATCTGGCCCTGACTGGTATTCGTAATGAATGGAATAAACGCCCATGCGTGGCGATGGTTTCGAATGCGGGCGTGGTAAAAGGGATGTCAGGCGGTGCCGTTTATAATCACGATGACACCATTGGCGGTGTGATCGTTGGCTTCACCAAAGAGATAAAACGCCACAAGAATTCAGCAGTTCCTCTTAAGGATGTCTCGCTTTATATTCCGTATGAAGACTTTAAGGACTGGCTGACCAAGTCGACGACTTAACGCAAATAAGATGGATTCACACATTTAACGGACGATTAAATGAAGCTTATTAAATCCGGGCCCACCGAAGAATAATTCCTTTGGTGAGCCCGCTAATATTATAAGAACGGCTGGACGTCGCCGACACCCTCACGCACAACTTCTGGCGTATTTTCGGTAAGGTCGATCACCGTGGTGGGGTGCTGCCCGAGATAGCCGCCGTGAATAATCAAATCCACCAGCTTACCAATGCTGTCCTGAATGGCTTCCGGATCCGACTCGGTAAAGTCATTACCGGGTAACATCAACGACGTCGACATCATCGGCTCATTCAGTGCTTCCAGCAGCGCCAGCGCAATCGGATTCGACGGTACACGCAGTCCAATCGTCTTACGCTTGTCATTCATTAAACGGCGTGGCACCTCTTTGGTCGCCTTCAGAATGAAGGTGTAGTTGCCTGGCGTATTGTTTTTGATCAGTCTGAAAGCGGTATTGTCTACATGCGCATAGGTCGATAATTCAGACAGATCGCGGCAAACCAGCGTGAAGTTGTGGTTACCATCCAGCTTCCTGATCTTACAAATCCGTTCCATCGCACTTTTATCTTCCAGCTTACATCCCAGCGCATACCCCGAATCCGTCGGGTAGACAATCACGCTGCCTTTATTCAGTAACTCAACGGCCTGCTTAATCAGTCTTGGCTGCGGGTTTTCCGGATGAATATAGAAAAATTGACTCATAACTAACCTCTTATCTGACGCACCGCAGAGAGATCACTCGGGTGCGATTTCCGGGAAGCGAAGCCAGACTGCTTCGACGCCACCCGGAAGCCATAATTTTTTTCCCAACTCGATCCACGGGCAAGGCTGATGGAAATCAGAGCCTTGCGAGGCCGCGAGTTGATAATCCTGTGCATAACGTGCCAGCTGCGTGCGCTCGTTCGGCGCCTGCTGACACTGAGCCACTTCCATCGCATCGCCGCCCTCTTCACTGAAGTGAGCGATCAGTCGCTTCAGCCACTTGGCAGAAAGCCCGTATCGACCTGGATGGGCCAGTACGGTGCGCCCGCCAGAATGATGAATGGCATCAATGGCTTGTTTAATTGTACACCACTGTGGCGGAGCGTAACCGGTTTTGCCGCGGGCCAGGTAGTTTTTGAAAACCTGCGCCATATTATCGGCCTTGCCCTGCGCAATCAGGAAGCGGGCAAAGTGTCCACGGGTGATGGCGCCACCTTCTGCCAGCGCCAGCGCGCCGGCCAGCGCATCGGGGATATGTGCTTTCTCTAAACGCTCAGCAATCAGTTCGGCTCTCGCCATGCGGCGTTCGGTTTGCTGCTGTAGAAATTCGGTCAGGATCGGGCTGGCGCAATCGACGCCCAGGCCGACAATATGAATCTCGTGGTTTTCCCACAGCGTCGAGACTTCCACCCCGGCCATTAACTTCAGTGGCAGCTGATGCTTAGCAATCGCCTCACGCGCGGGCTGCACACCGTCAATGGTGTCGTGGTCGGTAATTGCCAGCACGCCAACGCGATGCTCTACCGCCCGCAATACCAGCTCTTCAGGCGTAAGCAGCCCATCGGAAGCACGGGTGTGGCTGTGTAGATCATAAATTGGGTAGGGATTCAGCGGGGTTGGATCGGTCAAAACGGCTCCGGCGTTGGCGGATAAATGTCGCAGCATGATACCCAGAATTATCTGCGCGGGGAAAAAGAGTATTGACTTTTTTACCGCGAACCAGTTAACTAGTACGCAAGTTCACATGAAAGGGTATCGCAATCATGACTATGACACAGACGATGATGACTGGTTGGTGGCGCACTTCTCCCTGAATGGGCGAAGGAGTCATGCACGCAACCAGACGTTGTGCAGATACCCAGGCCCGCCAAAAGCGGGCCTTTTTTTTAGTAAAATGTAGAGAACAGACCTCATGCAAAATGCCAAACCTACAGTGAAGTTGATTACCGGCAACGCACCTTATCGCGAGGATCCGGCCGCCGTGTTTCATCAGTTGTGTGGTGCGCGCCCGGCTACGCTGCTGCTTGAGTCTGCTGACATCGACAGCAAAAAAAATCTGCAAAGCCTGCTGATCGTCGACAGCGCGCTGCGCATCAAGGCGCTGGGAAACAGCGTGACCGTTCAGGCGCTTTCAGAGAATGGCCGCGCCATCCTGCCTTTGCTTGATGCCGCACTGCCGGCTTCGGTCATCAGCACCGTCCGCCCCGATGGGCGCGAACTGACCTTCCCGGCCAACACCGAAGTGCAGGATGAAGATTCCCGCCTGAAAGCCACCTCGGTGTTTGATGCGCTGCGCCTGATCCCGCAGCTGGTTAACAGCCCGGCAGAAGAGCGCAAAGCTGTGCTGTTAGGCGGTCTGTTCGCCTATGACCTGGTCGCCAGTTTTGAAGACCTGCCGGCGCTGGAGAACCAGCAACGCTGCCCGGATTACTGCTTCTATCTGGCCGAAACCCTGCTGGTGATTGACCATCAAAACCAGACGGCGCGCCTGCAGGCTTCTTTGTTTACGCCTGCCCCAACCGAGTTCTTACGTCTGCAAAGCCGTATCGAACAGTTACACGCTCAGATGTTGCAACCTGCTCACCCGCTGCCGGTTCAGCAGGTTGAAGAGATGGCGCTGAGCGTCAACCAGAGTGATGAAGAGTATTGCGCAGTGGTTCGCCAGATGCAGGACGCTATCCGCATCGGTGAAATTTTCCAGGTGGTGCCTTCCCGCCGCTTCTCGCTGCCTTGCCCTTCTCCGCTGGCCGCTTATGACACGCTGAAAAACAGCAACCCAAGTCCTTATATGTTCTTTATGCAGGATCAGGACTTCAGTCTGTTCGGCGCGTCACCAGAAAGCTCGCTGAAATATGATGCCATCAGCCGTCAGATTGAAATCTATCCTATTGCCGGTACGCGCCCACGCGGTCGCCATGCGGATGGTTCCCTGAACCGCGATCTGGACAGCCGCATCGAGCTGGAAATGCGGACTGACCATAAAGAGCTGGCTGAGCATCTGATGCTGGTTGACCTGGCGCGTAACGACCTGGCCCGCATTTGCGAACCCGGCAGCCGCTACGTTGCCGACCTGACCAAAGTCGACCGCTACTCGTTTGTGATGCATCTGGTGTCACGCGTGGTGGGAACCCTGCGTGAAGATCTGGATGTGCTGCACGCTTACAGCGCCTGCATGAATATGGGCACGCTGAGCGGCGCGCCGAAAGTACGTGCGATGCAGCTCATTGCCGGCGCGGAAGGCACCCGTCGCGGTAGCTACGGTGGCGCGGTGGGCTACTTCACCGCCAGCGGCGATCTGGATACCTGTATTGTTATCCGTTCAGCCTATGTGGAAGACGGCGTGGCAACGGTTCAGGCTGGCGCCGGCGTGGTTCTGGACTCTGTGCCTCAGGCTGAAGCCGATGAGAGCCGCAATAAAGCTCGCGCAGTGTTGCGCGCTATCGCAACCGCACATCACTGCAAGGAGATTTTCTGATGGCCGATATTCTGCTGCTCGACAATATTGACTCGTTTACTTACAACCTCGTCGACCAGTTACGTGCCTTTGGCCATAACGTGGTGATTTATCGGAACAACGTGCCTGCAGATACGCTGATTGAACGCCTGCAGAGCATGGAAAATCCGGTGCTGATGCTGTCACCGGGCCCTGGCGCGCCGTCTGAAGCGGGCTGCATGCCAGAAATGCTGACCCGCCTGCGCGGCCGCCTGCCGATTATCGGCATTTGCTTAGGCCACCAGGCGATTGTGGAGGCTTACGGCGGCCATGTGGGCCAGGCAGGCGAAATCCTGCACGGTAAGGCGTCGGCGATTGCGCATGACGATTGCGGCATGTTTGCCGGGTTGACCAACCCACTGCCCGTCGCCCGCTATCACTCGCTGGTCGGCAGCAACGTGCCTGAAGAGCTGACGGTTAACGCCACCTTTAATGGCATGGTGATGGCCGTTCGTCACGATAAGGACCGGGTTTGTGGCTTCCAGTTCCATCCGGAATCCATTCTCACCACGCAAGGCGCAATTTTGCTGGAACAAACACTCGCCTGGGCGCTGGCGTAAAACAAGGAGACACTGATGAACGCTATTCTTGAAAAACTTTACCAGGCCAACACCCTGACGCAGGCGGAAAGCCACCAGCTGTTTTCAGCCATTATTACCGGACAGCTGGAACCCACTCAGTTGGCCGCCGCGCTGATTGCGATGAAAGTCCGCGGCGAACGTCCGGAAGAAATTGCCGGTGCCGCAACCGCACTGCTGGAAGATGCGAAACCCTTCCCGCGCCCGGAGTATGCCTTTGCCGATATCGTCGGTACCGGTGGTGACGGCAGCAACAGCATCAATATTTCGACCGCCAGCGCCTTTGTGGCCGCGGCCTGCGGCCTGAAAGTCGCCAAGCACGGTAACCGCAGCGTCTCCAGCAAATCTGGTTCCTCTGATTTGCTGGCCGCTTTCGGCATCAGTCTGGATCTGCCGGCTGAGCAGGCTCGCCAGGCGCTGGATGACCTGAATGTCTGCTTCCTGTTCGCGCCGCAGTATCACACCGGCTTCCGCCATGCGATGCCGGTTCGCCAGCAGTTAAAGACCCGCACAATATTCAACGTGCTTGGTCCGCTGATTAACCCGGCGCGTCCGCCGCTGGCGGTGATTGGCGTTTACAGCCCTGAGCTGGTGCTGCCGATTGCGCAGACATTGAAAGTGTTAGGCTATCAGCGTGCTGCGGTGGTTCACGGCGGCGGCATGGATGAAGTGGCGTTGCACAGCGCAACCCACGTTGCAGAACTGCGCGAAGGCGAAATTACCAGCTACCAGCTGACGCCAGAAGACTTTGGTCTGAACAGCTATCCGCAGGAGGCGCTGGCAGGCGGAACGCCGGAAGAAAACCGTGACATTCTGACCCGATTACTCCAGGGTAAAGGCGAGCGCGCGCACGAAGAAGCGGTTGCCGCTAACGTCGCTCTGCTATTGAAAATTTTTGGTCATGAAGATTTACGTGAGAATGCTCAGCACGCGCTGCGCACCATACGGAGTGGTCAGGCTTACGAGCGCGTTGTCGCTCTGGCAGCAAGAGGATAATCATGCAGGAAACCGTACTGAATAAAATTGTGCAGGACAAAGCGGTCTGGTTGAGCGAACGCCAGCAACAGCAGCCGCTGTCCTCCTTTCAAAATGACGTCAAACCGTCCACCCGCAGCTTTTACCATGCGCTGCAGGGCGCCAGGACCGTTTTCATTCTTGAATGCAAAAAAGCCTCGCCGTCCAAAGGGCTGATCCGCGAAGACTTTGATCCTGCGACCATCGCCGGGATCTACAAGCACTACGCGTCTGCGGTTTCAGTACTGACCGACGAGAAATATTTCCAGGGAAGTTTTGATTTCCTGCCAATCGTCAGTGCCGCGATCACCCAACCGGTACTGTGCAAAGACTTTATGATCGATCCGTATCAGGTGTACCTGGCACGTTTCTATCAGGCAGATGCCATCTTACTGATGCTTTCAGTATTGAATGATGACCAGTACCGCCAGCTAGCGGCCGTGGCCCACAGCCTGAATATGGGCGTGCTGACGGAAGTGATCAGTGATGAAGAGCTTGAACGCGCTACCGCATTAGGCGCAAAAGTCATCGGCATCAACAACCGCGATTTGCGCGACCTGTCGATCGATCTGGACCGCACGCGTCGCCTCGCGCCTAAAGTGGCGCATGGCGTTACGGTGATCAGTGAATCCGGTATTAACCGTTATTCTCAGGTGCGCGACCTTAGCCACTTTGCTAACGGCTTCCTGATTGGCTCTGCCCTGATGTCCGAAGACGACCTCTCTGCTGCGATTCGCAGGGTGATGCTCGGTGACAACAAGGTCTGTGGGTTGACGCGTGAAGAAGATGCCCGCAGCGCGCATGAAGCCGGAGCCATTTACGGTGGGCTGATCTTCGCCGAAGGTTCTCCTCGTCAGGTTGATGTTGAGCAGGCCCGTCTGGTCATGGCTGGCGCACCGCTGAAGTACGTTGGCGTGTTCCGTAATAACACCGTCAGTGACATTGTCACTTATGCTAATGCGCTTAACCTGCAGGCGGTGCAACTGCACGGCGATGAAGACCAGACGTTTGTTGCCGCCTTGCGCGCCGAACTGCCTGAAACGGTGAAGATCTGGAAAGCCTTCAGCATCAAAGAATCGCTCCCTGCCCGTGACTGGCCACACATCGATCGTTACGTGTTGGATAACGGTAACGGCGGCAGCGGCAAACGCTTTGACTGGTCCCTGCTGCAGGGCGAATCGCTGAACAATGTGCTGCTTGCCGGTGGTCTGGGTGCAGACAACTGTGTTGAAGCCGCCCAGCTCGGCTGTGCCGGTCTTGATTTCAATTCCGGGGTGGAAAGTGCCCCTGGAATTAAAGATGCCTCGAAGATTGCCTCGGTGTTCCATACCCTGAAGGCGTACTGACCGTTGGGGCGGCGACAAACTGCGGCCCCTGTAACGATAAGAGAAGCGAAATGACCTTATTAAATCCCTATTTTGGTGAGTTTGGCGGCATGTATGTGCCGCAAATCCTGATGCCAGCCCTGAATCAGCTGGAAGAAGCCTTTGTCAGCGCCCAGCGCGACCCGGAATTTCAGGCTGAATTTACCGACCTGCTGAAAAACTATGCCGGTCGCCCTACCGCGCTGACGCTGTGTAAGAACCTTACCGCGGGCACCAAAACCCGTTTATACCTGAAACGTGAAGATTTGCTGCACGGTGGCGCGCACAAGACCAACCAGGTGTTGGGACAGGCGTTGCTGGCCAAGCGCATGGGCAAAACCGAAATCATCGCGGAGACCGGCGCCGGACAGCACGGCGTTGCTTCCGCCTTAGCCAGTGCGTTACTTGGTCTGAAATGCCGCATTTATATGGGCGCCAAGGACATCGAACGTCAGTCGCCTAACGTCTTCAGAATGCGTCTGATGGGTGCAGAAGTGATCCCGGTACACAGCGGTTCGTCAACGCTGAAAGATGCCTGTAATGAGGCGCTGCGCGACTGGTCCGGCAGCTATGATACCGCACACTATATGCTTGGCACCGCTGCAGGCCCGCACCCGTTCCCCACTATCGTTCGCGAATTCCAGCGCATGATTGGTGAAGAGACTAAAGCGCAGATCCTCGATCGCGAAGGTCGCCTGCCGGATGCGGTGATCGCCTGTGTCGGTGGCGGCTCGAACGCTATCGGAATGTTTGCTGATTTCATCGATGACGCGTCGGTCGGCTTGATTGGTGTCGAGCCAGCCGGTCACGGTATTGAGTCTGGTGAGCACGGCGCGCCGTTAAAACATGGCCGCGTGGGCATCTACTTTGGCATGAAGTCGCCAATGATGCAGACCGAGGATGGACAGATTGAAGAGTCCTACTCCATTTCTGCAGGCCTCGACTTCCCTTCAGTCGGCCCGCAGCACGCCTATCTGAACAGCATTGGTCGTGCGGAATATGTTTCGATTACCGATGATGAAGCGATGGATGCCTTTAAAATCCTCTGTCGCAGCGAAGGTATCATCCCGGCGCTGGAATCTTCCCACGCCCTTGCCCACGCCTTGAAAATGATGCGTGACGCGCCAGAGAAAGAACAGCTTCTGGTGGTAAATCTTTCCGGACGCGGCGATAAAGATATCTTCACCGTTCATGACATTCTGACCGCTAAGGGAGAAATTTAATGGAGCGTTACGACCTGCTTTTTAAACGCCTTGCTGAGAAGAAAGAAGGTGCGTTTGTCCCTTTCGTGACGCTGGGCGATCCCACGCCGGAACTCTCCCTGCAGATCATTGATGCGCTGGTAGAAGGCGGCGCAGATGCGCTGGAGTTAGGCATCCCATTCTCGGATCCGCTGGCGGATGGACCCACGATTCAAGGTGCAGCCCTGCGTGCCTTCGCGGCCGGCGTGACACCGTCACAATGCTTTGAAATGCTGAAAACCATTCGCCAGAAATATCCGGAGATCCCGATTGGTCTGTTGATGTACGCCAACCTGGTGTTCTCCAACGGCATCGATAACTTCTATGCGCGTTGCGAAGAAGTGGGTGTGGATTCGGTGCTGGTCGCCGACGTGCCGATTGAAGAGTCTGCTCCGTTCCGTCAGTCAGCCATGCGTCACAACGTAGCACCGATCTTTATCTGTCCGCCTAACGCCAGTGATGACCTGCTGCGTGAGATTGCTTCTCATGGCCGTGGCTACACCTACCTGCTGTCCCGTGCGGGCGTAACCGGCACGGAAAGCCGTGGCGTCAGCCATTCGCTGCAGCATCTGGTGGATAAACTGCACGAGTATCATGCCGCTCCTCCCATTCAGGGCTTTGGTATCTCTGAGCCAGGCCAGGTCACAGAGGCGCTGCAGGCCGGTGCCGCCGGTGCTATCTCGGGTTCTGCCGTGGTGAAGATCATCGAGAAAAACCATGCCAACCCACCGGTGATGCTGGCTGAACTGAAGGCTTTCGTCAGCTCGCTGAAAGCGGCCACGCGTTAATTTGCCTTAAATGCCTTATCCGTCCGGGTAAGGCATTATTTTTTCACTCTTTATTACATCCTGCGCTGGAAATATTCCGGACTCTGGCTAAGCTTCTGAGACAGAGCGATTCTGTACACACGGCTTAAGCCAAATATTGAATGACAGGGAGATTACAATGAAGTTGTTTAAAGTCCTGACGGGTATGGTTATTGCGGCTGTTGTCGCTATCACAGTCAGCGCCTGTGCGCCTACGCCAACGAAAGAAGGCACCGGCGGTTACCTCGATGACACCGTGATTACCACTAAAGTGAAATCCGAACTGCTTAATGCTAAAGACCTGAAATCTACTGAGATCAACGTAGAAACCTTTAAGGGTCGCGTACAGCTGAGCGGCTTCGTTTCCAGCTCAGCAGCAGCTAACCGTGCGGTGCAGGTGACCCGTACTGTTAAAGGCGTTACCGCTGTAACCAACAATATGCAGATTAAGTAATTTTTGTCTGCTGAAAACAAAAGGCGCTGATTAGCGCCTTTTTTCATTTTGAGCAGCAGATTAGAAACGGTAGCCCGCACCGAAGAAGAACACCACCGGGTTGATGCGCGTATCGATGCTCTGATGGCCGGCAGGGGAATCAAAGCCGACTTTGGTGTCGATGTCCATGTACCACACCGACGCATTCAGCATCCAGTCCGGGGTCAGCTGATAATCCAGGCCCACCTGACCGGCGAGTCCCCACGAGTTTTTCACGCTCAGATTACTTAATCCTGCGTCACGACCTGTCTGGTTGAAATCGTTATCATAGAACATAGTGTAGTTAACACCGATGCCCATATACGGCTGTACTTTGCTGGTATTGCCCATGAAATACCATTGTGCCATCAGCGTTGGCGGCAGCTGATGAACGGTAGCCAGCGTCCCGGTAGCACCCAGGCCGACCTTATGGCGGAACGGCGTCGCGCCAAGCAGTTCAATACCAATGTTGTCGGTCGCCATATAGGTAAACGTCAACCCAAGCTGGGTATTATTACTGACGTCGAATTCTCCGAGGCCAAGCACGTTATCCGATCCACCGGTAGGTCGAACCGTGGCAGAGCCTGCACGCATAAAGAAATCCCCTGCCTGATGAGCAGAAGCCGCCACGGGCAGTAATGCCACCACCGCCAGAACCAACGCTTTCACTTTCATATCCACTCCTTTGCAAAAAAATACGCTATCGCGCAATCGTTGTTTTTATTGGCGACAGTTTTACGTTAATTTTTGCAAAGATCACCCAAATCAATTCTTTCAAAGTCCTTAAAAAACATAGAGTTGATTTAGATCAATTTTCTGGCTTTATTCAACACCGCGTCGCCAGTCTTTCCCCTCTGCGGGTCAAATCACGGTAAATTGGAGTGCGCTGAAAAATGCGCTTTACTGACCGCTAATACCTTCTTTAATCGAAAGTTATGTAAGTCAGGGTGCCAGGTTGCCCGCAGACCATGTACAATCGCCGGATCGCAATAATCGGCTGTTCAAGGAGTCTACATGTCATTCACGGCAGGTTCGTTATACCGTGACACGGGGAATTTTTTCCGCCATCAACTGGTTACCATCATTCTGATGGCACTGCTCACCTCTTTTATTACCGTGCTGATTGGTCATGCGCTCACGCCTGGCGCCGATCAGTTATCGATCCTGACCGACGGTGACAATGGTTCTGGCATGAGCCTGATCGAAATGGTGCAAAATATGTCGCCCGATCAGCAACGCGTCCTGCTGAAAGCCTCTGCGGCCGGCACCTTTGCCTCGCTGGTAGGCAACACTTTGCTGCTCGGCGGTATGCTCAGCCTGCTGCCGATGGTGTCAGCCGGTCAGCGCGTCAGTGCACTGCGTGCGATTGGTGCCTCTGCGCCGACGCTGCCACGCTTGCTGCTGCTGGTGTTCCTGATGACGCTGATTATTCAGCTTGGGTTTATGGCGCTGGTTGTACCCGGACTAATTCTGGCCGTGGTGCTGTCGCTGGCACCGGTGATCCTGTCAACAGAGAAGGTCGGTATCTTTGCCGCCATGCGGACCAGTACCCGTCTGGTATGGAGCCAGATGAAGGTGGTTGCTCCGGCGATTGCCGTCTGGCTGCTGGCTAAAGTGGTGGTGCTGTTCCTCGCCTCTTCAATGACCATCCTGCCGGCCAATGTCGCCTCGGTGTTACTGAACGCGCTCAGTAACCTTGTCTCAGCGATACTGATCATTTACCTCTATCGCCTGTATATGCTATTACGTTAATGGCCGCTGCGAGCTTCAGGGCTCGCAGTCGCTACGTAATTTCTAAGCCTGGTATCCGGAAGCCTTTATGAAGCAGTTACTCGATTTCCTTCCACTCGTGGTCTTTTTCATCTTCTATAAGCTGTACGATATTTTTGTCGCCTCAGGCGCCTTAATCGCCGCTACCGCGCTGACCTTAGTCATCAGTTGGGTGCTGTATCGCAAGCTGGAAAAAATGACCATTATCACTTTCGTGCTGGTTGCCGTGTTTGGCACCCTGACGCTGGTGTTCCATAACGATGAGTTCATCAAGTGGAAAGTGACCGTGATCTACACGTTATTTGCCGTTGCGTTGCTGTTCAGCCAGTTCTGGATGAAGCAGCCGTTGATCCAGAGCATGTTGGGTAAAGAGCTGACCCTGCCGTCTTTCGCCTGGAAAAAACTGAATATTGCCTGGGCGATTTTCTTCTTCGCCTGCGGTCTGGCAAATATCTACGTGGCGTTTTGGTTATCTCAGGAGTTTTGGGTTAATTTTAAAGTGTTCGGTCTGACCGGACTCACCCTGCTCTTTACCGTCGTCAGCGGTCTGTATATTTATCGTCTGATGCCACAAGAAGAAAAGTAATGGGGAGATAAAAAACCATTACGTAACAGTAATATAACCTCATTACTTCATGTTTATTCGATCTATGTGTACACATTTATGTACACATTGAATCCATGATCTAGGCAGCCCTACCCGGCTGCTTTTTTTAAGTTTCTTCTCCGGGTGCCACTATATCTTTCTTGAACTCCCACCCCACGCCTTCCCCATGTATGTGATGAACTGAAGCATCCTCAGATTTACAAGCCATCATTACATTGATAAATTACTGTATATCCAACCAGCATCTATCGAGGTATAAAATGTTCGTTGAACTCATCTATGACAAGCGCAATGTTTCCAGCATACCCAATGCCAATCAGCTGATCCGTGACGAGCTGGAAAGGCGCGTGCATCGCATCTTCCCCGGCGCTGAGGTGAAGGTTAAGCCGATGATGACCAACAGCAGCATTAACACAGATGCGAGCAAGCACGATAAAGCCAGGGTTCAGACGTTGCTTGAGGATATGTTCGAAGAGGCTGATATGTGGCTGGTTAACGAAGATTGAGCGAGGGTGCCATGAGTGAAGAGAAATCGAATATAGGTAAGATGCCGGAACTGGCAGATTTTCGGGTAGTACAGTGCGCGATCGGGGGATTTATGGTTTTGCATAGTCGTTATCGCGATCCACTGGCAGAGTGGTGTACGCCTGAAGATTATCCCGATTCAGCCGTATGCATAAAGCTTGACGATGCCAGGCGACTGATAGCTGAGTTACAGCAGGCTGTAGATAATATTGATGCGGGCATTGAGCATCCAAGCTCAATTTTCGTTGATTGATAGCTGCCCGGCGGACCGGGCAAAGATCAGCTGAAGCAGCCTTTTTAAGCGTCCAGCCCATCGAGGGCTTTAAGGCGCTTCTGTATTTCTTCAAGTGCAGCATCGCGAGACTGTACGGCGCTTTCAAGTTCCTCAACTTTATCCATCAAAGCTAAAATGGCTTCATGATGCAGGCCAGCTGCGACACCAGTACTATCAGGGGCTAGGGTATCCTTTACAACCGTACCGTCCTTCAAAGTGGTGTCACCGAGATGCATAACATTGTCGGGAAAAACCGACTGGATTTCTTGAGCGAGGAAACCTATGCCCTTGGAGTCGTTGTCCAGCCTTGACCATGTATAACCCCTAATCTTCCGCATCTTTTCCAAGGGGTTTTCAATAATTACTTTATTGTCCTTGATCCTAGAATCTGAGGAGGCTATCCACCCCGTAGGCGCTACACCGTAGCCAGCGTTGTTCATGCGGAAGTTCGTACTGGTACCGCCGATAAGTAATGTGAACAAAATATTCTCGTCCACGCCACTATTGAGGTAATACTGCATGATTGCAGATCGTCCACCTGAGCCGTTTATCTGCAAGCTGGAAGTGAGCTGGCCGCCGTACATCAAGCCGCCGCTGGTCTGTACAAATGCATTAGCTACTATGTTACCTGCTGAGAGCGACACCCAGGCCGGGTTTACGGTATTACTAACCGCTGCGTCCGTTGTCCTGAATTGCACAGCGGAGGATGCTTTTATCTTGACCGGGGTGAACGAGTTCCCCAGCAATAATGTACCGTTGGCATAGTCATAGCTTAAAAACCCCAACTGTTGCGACGCATCAGACGGGTTTTCGTAGCTTAACGACCCACCGCGCTTAAGCGCTATGCTACCACTGATATTTCCCAAGGATGTTATATCGGTGTTGGCACCTTTGCCGGCTTTACTGGCCGTATCATCCGTGAGCTTTTTAAAGCTACTGATAGTGACACTGGTTCCATCAGGGGCGATCAGTGTAATGTTTCCTGTGCCGGTCATAATCTGCTGCCAGCCGTCCATCTGAGACTGATAATATGACAAACGAGCAACTGTCTGAAGGACCAGTGTATCTTTAACACCAGTGATCCCTACAGGGATAGCATAATTACTTGATGAGATTGCAGCACCAACCAGGGCATTATTCAAAGTGATCTGCGTATCGCTGTCAACGCTCACTATTTCGTACATTTGTACGCTTCCGGCTCCCGGCACCAGAAGAATTTGGCCTGCACCAATACCCTGTTTACTGTCTGCCCATTTTGTTCCAGTGCCTGTCACAACTTTGCTGTTCGCCGGGATCGAGATGGTCCCCGCTCTGTACCATACGGATGTAGCCATGCTGACTCCTGAAATTAAAAATACTGACTTCCATCAAGAAAGGTCATAGGGATATTTGAACCGGGGAATGTTATTCCATAGCTACCAAGATTATATTGCGAGGTATTTTTACCTCTGGCTGACCGGATGCTCTGGCCTGACATCATCACACCCTTATTGAAAATCTGAATTATGCTTCCGCTGATGGTTGAATAGCCAATGCCAGTAACGCAGAGTGGAACCATTGGTTTTGCTACTCCCGTTGCCTGCCAGTTTTCGCTGAGATTCAATGAACCCTTTATGAAGAATGGAATATATAGGGAGTTGAACGTGCAGACGCCGGCACTGTTATAAATGAACAGCCCATAATCTGGCACGCGCAGATTAAATCCATTCGAGAAAACGGCTATATTAAGCGTGATGGGCCCACCTGTAACCGTCACAACCTTCCTGTTGTTGTCGAACTCCACGACCGCACTGGGGTGGTCCCAACTCCCGCAGACACAACAGTTTCCATAACCCTCAATGTTTGTTGGTACTGCCCATTCACCGTTAACGTTCACTGTTGTACGGTAAACGCAAAGCCCGGCACTAAACACATCGCTGAGGGCTGTGAAGCTGGTAAGATCATTGAGGAAGTAAAGCCCGAAATTGTCCCCGGCATCTAAGCTCTGATAAACATCAAAGTAGAACCAGGGGTCGCCATCAATGGAACTCTGCCCCTCGAGCTTGGTGTTGCTGAAATTAATCGTTACCTGATTACCGTTTATGCCAATCCCTGAAACTCCAACACCGCGAGGGACCGCTGATACGCCGCCCTGATATACCTTCCCACCAGTTATAGGGATGACAAAGAGAGAGCTGTTCGCAGCCTTGTTACTTATCGTGAAGGAATATGATGTTGCATCAGGCGCAGCTCTTATACGCTGGAGAAAAGTTATTGCCCTTCCCCCTCCCGCATTGAGGTTGTAATAAGTCTGCCCGTTATCATTAGTTATCCAGCATCCGATATCTGACATTACGGCCTGGCCCCCAGTTTAACCATAGTAACCCCACTGCTGTTTTTAACACCGAACCCTGACGCATCCATAAATGCTCCACTCGAACTGGACCTGAATGTCATGGTGTTATTTGACTTGCTAATATTCCATCCGTTATTAGCGCTGTAATTATCAGACTGAATATCTCCTGATATTTTGGCGTTAGTAATCGCGGCATCAGCAATCTTCGCATTGGTGATGGTCCCATTTTTAATGAAGGTATCTCGCATGAATACCTGCCCACCATCGATAACAAATGGTGAATAAGCATTGCCATTTGCCACACTCATCAGTGCGAATCGATCAGCCTGGAAAAGCACCTGAGATTTGACACCTGAATCCGAAGTTTCCACACCAATTGCCATACCTGCTGAGTAGTATGTTCCGTTGAAGGTTATCCCGGCGTTAACGCTGAAAATTGCCGAACCAGAACCATCAGCTTTAAACTGCGTCGTAGCCTTAGTTTCAATAGCTGCTTCATTTTCACCAAATCTTGCAGTGACAATTTGGCGAAATTCTGCAAACGCCTGTTGCTCGTCAGCAAGAACAGTCCTTACTTCCAGAATTTCAGCTCTGGCTTTCCCCGCCTCGACCCTACGACGGTAAATGTCAGCATCGTTGGCTACGGCATTTTCCCAGATAGCGTCCGTGTTGGTGTCAATACGTTCGCCAATAGCGGCCCATGCAGCAGATTCCTTAATTTTATCTTCAAGGTCACCGATGATATCGTCCACATCCGTACTGGACTCGCCGTGTATCCAGTCTGTCCAGTCACCTTCATTACCCGTTTTGTCCACAAGCCGGGCCCGATACCAGAATTCCTGCCCAGCTCTGAGCCCCATTTGCTGCATCATTCGCGAAGGATAAGGCACATCAGCCAGAAGCATTTCATTGCCGCCATCGGAGGTGAGGCTGTAATGAATCTCTGTCTTCAGGGTGTCCTCAGCCCCATCCGGGAAACCCCATGAAAGCAGTATCCCAAACACTACCGGATCAGCCCGGAATCCTACCGGCATAGGCGGTTTTCCCTCCTTACCTTTCAGATATGTTTCAGCTGAATACGCCCACTGTGACGAAACGTCGCTGGCATTAACTGCCCTGACCCGAACAAGGTAACGCCCGGCATAAATATTGGGGACATCAAAGCCTAATGCTGACGTTCTTGCTGTGGCCACCCAGTTGCTACTGTCCCTGCGCCATTCAGCCTCATAAGCGATGGCGTTTTCGACTGCGTTCCAGTTGGCGCGCATAGTGGTGATCGCAATGCCCTGGTTAACCTGTGTGAAACTGTCAATAGCAACACCGGTCGGCGGCGGCTGTACGCTGGGAGGAATAACACTAATCGGCCGGTCTTCAATGCGTGCACCGGTATCGATACGGTCATACTTATCCGGATCATGGACGATTGCTGAAATTGAAAAGGTGTTGTCGTTGTTATCCTTAATGCCAACAACTCTGCACTGCTGGATAAACAGATCATCGGCTTCAATAGCCCACGCAGTCTCAGCGAGAGGAACTTCGCTGTAGCCCGTGGTGACGGTGATCACCCTCCCATTTATCACCTGTATCGTCCTGGCCTGAGATTCACCTGATGGCAGATTAAGAATGAGACGGTCACTAACTTTGGTGCTGGGGATGCGATCGAGAGTGATATTCCTGCCGCTAACAGCGCTAACCCGACCGCCAATAGTCCTCCCTGCAAAGTAATTGTTAGCCACTCCGATGATGTGACCAGGTAGAGGAATTTGTCCCTCCAGCCCCACATTGAAAGCATGAAGATTGTCGTCGCTGTTGGTATAGAGAGTCCAAAGCCCCTTGCGATGGGCCTCGGACTGACGGGTGCATCCGATCGCTGTAAGGTCTATCTGGTTAGCACCAAACCTGTTTACCAGGTCGTTAATGAATACTGGCTCAGTTGCATCTCCATAGTGATTGCTCGGATCTGACCACGCCACCATCGCAATAGTGTTGACGTCTCTTTCACTGCCAGACTGACGGGAAAATTTACCGATGATATTTGCCTGATTGAATACCAGGCCTAAATCACGTGGCATATCAGCGAAGGAATACATCTGCCCCTGCCACCAGTATGTTGATGCACGAAAAATAGAGGCGATATCAGTCAGCACGGTCCAGGCATCTTCACGGGACTGAATATAAACATCACACATGTGCCTTGGCTCTGTTCCTGAGCCCCCCCGACCATCAGGGACCATCTGATCGCAATACTGGGCAATCCGGTACAATTCCCATTTATCAATTTGAGTTGAATCAATGCGATTGCCCAGTCCGAACATATCCGACAGAACGATGTCGTAGAAAACCCAGGCCGGATTATTGGTCCACGCCCACTTGAAACCACCAACCCAAGTCCCGGTATAAGCGCGGGTATCAGGGTTGTAGTTGTCAGGAACGCGCACCACGCGCCCTTTAGGCTTGCAGGAAATCTGAGGAATTCGATTAGGGAATTGCTTCGCATCAAACTCGATATAAAGCAGAGCAGTGTTCGGATAACGAAGCTTGGCATCAATGACTTCTGAGATTGCCTCAACGTTCATCGTGTCTGCAATGCGTGAGCTGTCTGCATTAGGCGTAATGCGTCGCACCCTGACAGTCCAGCCTGAGGTTGCTGCTGGCAGGTTAATACGATGGGAACGCTCATATAACGACGTGGTTTTGTCGTCAATCACACCGTTCACAACGGTCTGATAGGAACCACCGTTCGTGGATAGCTCAATGACGTATTCAATTCTGTAACCGCCAACATCGCCGTTGGTTTTTTGTTCCTGCAGCGCCGGCCAGCCCAATCGGATCCTGACAGCTGAAAGCTGGTTATTTGTAATTGAACGAGTCCATGGGCTGCCACTTCTCAGCTCAGTGCTGATAGATGTTTCATTTTCAACACTCGGTAAGCCCTGGATATATGACTGCGATTGTGTGCCGGTTCGGTAGTCATAGACCACGCCAGAGAAATTTGAACCACCGCCCGGCCCAACGACTGGCGTGCCATCCAGGTACACTGACTGGCCATCAATTCCCCATTGAAACTCACCCTCACCCAGAGCAATCAGTACTTTTGCCTTGGCAATGGACTGGATACTGTCCGGTGATTCAACGGGTGTATGGCCGCCGCTGCTGCCGCCTTTCTTGCCTACAATCGATTTGGTTGCCATATTGCGCCCATAAAAAAAGGCCACACGATGGCGGCCACAGTTAGTACTGATCGAATATCAGGATGTTGCTGATAGACACTTAAGGTTATGTTGAGTATTCAGCCCGTCCGTGTTTGGGGCATGGACGTATACGAAATAAGGGAAGGCTGATCCTCAATGTGAGAAAAAAATGTCAGAAATTACTCAGCCTGCAGCTAAAAGCTGCGGCCAATGCTCTGTTTGCTGCGTATCACTACGCATCGAATATGAGGGCTTAAAGAAAATGCCGGACGTGCCATGTGAACATATCAAAGTTGGCGGAGGCTGTAATATTTACGAGCAAAGACCTCAGGGTTGTCGAAACTGGAGCTGTGGATGGTTGGAACTTCCTCACCTACAGGATACGTGGAGACCAGACCGCTCAGGAGTGCTTATCCGTCTTGACGGTAAAAGGCTAATATTTCAGGCAACAAGTAATACGGGATATTCACGATTTTGGAGTAAAGAATTTTTATCAGAAGCATTTAACTTGATATCGAAAGGTTATGATATTGGCATTTCTATTCCAACAAAGAAAGGATACACAAATCATTTAACCCACTTAACGCCACGTCTGAATGATTCTTTCAAGTCTGGCAATCTGCGAGAAGCTGAGGCGATAATGAGAAGCGTGATTTTTCATTCGAAAAACACACCGACTGATAAAGAGAAACCCATTTAACAGATCCAATTTCACTACTCTTAGCTGATTTGCACTCTAATGGTTCTACTAACTCGGCTGGAGGGATGATGTCGACATTTCCCTCCATTAACCTCTGGTCGCTCGTGCAACTCCAATCAATCATGTTGCTCACCTTTGCTTTCGGCTTACTGTTGGTCTTCTGTGAAAATCCCTGCTGAAATCACCGCGCCGCCAATCTCACGCTGCCCGTAAAGCAGGCCGACTGGATTACCCTGAGCCGTGGTGTTAACCGGACCACCGAACGCATAGGAGGGCTTATTGTCAGCATCCTCTCTCATACGCAATCCGGTTTGCTGTGGGGCCATCATCTGGGCTACGCCGCCGATTACCATTGAAGCACCTGCAAGGGTGGCTGTACCCCATGCGCCGGAAGCGGCAAAACCAGCCCCCATTCCCAATGAAGTCCCGGCTGATGCGTAAGCTGCGACTGCAATTATCACAACGCCCAACACGGTTTGGAACATTCCAGCTCGCTTGCTGCCGATTACCATCGGGACGATCCTTATCTCTTTATCACCAGATTGGATGCTGAGATCATCTTTACCGATATTCTTTTTTCCTTTAAAAATAGCAAATGTGAGCCCCCTGCTTTTGGATTCAATCATAAAACGTTCGAATCCAGGGAGGATCACCGTGAGCGCTTTAATTGCCTCTTTTGGAGATGATACGATAAGCTCAATTATCCCATCACCTTTTTCGGTAAATTTCTTTAATGGACCATAAAGCTTTATTGTTTTCTTATCTGACATTTATCATCTCCATTAAAAAACCCGCTCAAGGCGGGTCATTTTATAAGCATTTATTTATGTCTCTAACATCATCGTCAAGTCGGCCTTGGTTTGGCCCAATCCACGTATGAGTAAAAGCAGAATAGAAATCAACGTTAGTGACATTTGATGCACTAACAAAGTCAATCAGCTCAATATTACCCTCGGTGGAAATGCTCACGCCGGCATCAATTGGCCTGAAAAGCACGCGAGGTGAAACACCCCAATAGCTTCGCCCTTCAATACCATTAGCCACGCATTTCGATAATTCTTCCGGGGATTTTTTAGAGATAAATGTTTCATACGGTTTTGAATTTCTCATTTCTGTCGGCGTTACAGCACAGCCAGACAAAGTTACGGCACACACGAGTAATGGTAAAAACCTTTTCATCACATTCTCCTGTTCGAAAGTAAGGTGATGTTACAGGTTCTGAGCTGAAATTAAATCTTTATGCCGCACGATTTTCATTGTCCGGTCTCTCCACCACCCACCATATGGCTCTCTGTTACTGAGCTTGCCGTATAGATGATGAAGTAACATGTTTCCCTCCAGTATGATCCCGGCATGATTCCAGCAATTAGCGGATATCTGCATCATCACCATGTCACCCGGCTCAGGTGGACCGTCGAATTCTCTGAAGCCACACTCAAACCAGTTATCCTGATAGAAATTTTCACTGCCACTTTCCCACCACGGGTAATCGACTCTGTAATCTATAAGTTCGATACCATGCGTCTGCCGGAAATAGCTCATTACCAGCCCCCAGCAGTCAGTATGACCAAGCACGAACTGACGCCCTATAAGGGGAACCTCACCTCTTGGCTGAATGGTTCTTAAATCACCCTCCGGCCAGCTCACGATATGCCATGGAATCTCAAGCATGTCACACTGAGCTTTATCCAGCTCACTGGGCTGAGTAGTCGCATCAGGATGGCTGTGAACAATCGCGGTGACTGTCCCCCAATCCTCCGCTGCTGCATATCCTTCTGGGTCCATTTTGAACTGCTCGGTCGCGTTATCAGCGATATTAAGGCAGGGAAAGTATTTCTCTACGCGAGACTTCTGAGCAACTACACCGCAACATTCTTTCGGGTACTCAGCCTCGGCATGAGCCAGAATATCTTTAATCGTTTTCTGCCGCATGTTACCCCCTGATAAGTGATGAGCCTGGGAAGCCACCGAAGGAAAGCTCTTCGTTCTCGCCAAACCGTTTTTTACAGTCGCTGACCAGACCCCCGCATTTATCCCGGCTCGGATCGTCTACCTGATTACCGCGCTCATCAAAATAGTTTGTCCCTGCATAGTCGCAGCCTTTCCCTGTCCGGTACCAACCACGCGAACACCACGTACACATAGAGTGAATTTGGCGAGTGGGTATTTTTACCCCACGTAAATCTGCCGGGCTGGCAAGCTCAAACTCAACGGCTTCATCGTCTTCGTTCGACTTGCGGTCAATAAAATAGACATGCTTTTTCTCTTCATCGGGGTCAGCGGTAGGGTTACCACCGGGGAAGTTTTTAGCATCAAGGTAATGCACAAAGGTGTCATGCACCGTTACCTTTGCCTGTCGCATATCCTTATAAAAATTACACAGCGCGGAGATCGACCCGTCTGTGTTTGATACTGTCAGCTTAGGTTGAGCAGATGCACCTTCGCTGGAAACCTCAAGGCCTTCAATTGCGACCCCCCATGGGGTATATTTTGCTCCCTGCCACCAGATTGCTTTCTCCGGTAATTTTGACTCATCACCATTGGCAGCCCTCAGTTCGGCTTCTGTAAAGGCTATGCCCTCATTGTGGAATCTAAGGACATCAAGACCAAATTTAATCCCGTCCACTTCATACAACCTGATTTTGCTTCCTGGCTGAAGCTTCTGCAGGTCGGCATTAATGCCCATATCAATTCCTTACACGCTGAACGACTGTTTGAATGTGGCGGTGAGTGAGTATTTCCCCCCACCTAATGCAACTGGCTTATGACCGGCGCATCTGTAGAGCCCGAGAGGATAGAGAGGCGGCTTCCACTGGAAAGATTTAGTGCCGGCATGTAGGTCGAGGAAGGTGGCGATCGCCGATATATAAGCCTCATCACCCACAAATGAAAGATCAAAACTCATCAGTTTCGTGTTGATACCATCACCGACTACCTGCTCGTAACCATCACCCTGCTGCCCGGTTCTGGTCCTGTAATTAACCTCACCTTCAGCATTAATTCGTGGGCACCATGAAAAGGTTTCTATTGCCATTTATCTTCCCTTCATCGTTTTATAGAACGCCCCGCCGGGCCTGAGGTCTTTGTTCCTCATCTCAAGGTACTTCTGCTCAACCATCCGACCTATCTCACTTCCAAACTGTTCGTATCCTGAACTCGACTGAGTATTAGAGTTGCCACTGCCATCAATCTGGATATAAACCTGAGGAGCGACACCGCTGCCAGACATAGTCGATGCCCCATCCGATACTGACCTGACGCCTAATGAACCATCCGCTGCTCTGGTAAGAGGCATAATCGCTTCCGGGCCAGCCTCACCCATCAAACCAGCCCCCTTAGCAAAGGCAAACCGGGTAGGGCTATGGACAACGCTATTGCTGTAAGAACTTAGATCAGAAGAATCGTAAACACCCCCTTTGGCATTCAGCGCTAATCCGCTGTATGAGCCACTTGAGAAGGAGTTGTTTGTACTCGCTGAGGAAGCGCCGCCAGCAGCGGCACCACCAACACTGACAGCCGCACCTAAGACGGTGCTAAGCGTTGATGTGCTACTTCCGATCGTATTAACCAGCGCCATCTGAAGAGCTACTTTCGAAATCATCTCCAGCGTTGAGATGCCCCAAGATTTCCAGTCAGCTTTACTACTGACGAGCATTGTGGCCATGTTTGAAAATGCGCGGTCTAATGTCGTCTGTACGCCCTGTGAAACACTCCCTGAGACATTGTTTAAGTTCTCAAGCCAGCTGTTATAACCACGCGACACGCCTGACATCCAGTCAGCTTCTGATGCAGAAATAGCCTGATACTTTTTATCCAGTGCATCCAGGGCCTCCTGTCTCTGCGCTACTGCGGCTGAGCCCTTATCCGTCTTATCAAATACGCGCTCAACCTGCTGCTGGTCGTCAAAGCGTGACCGTTGGCGATCGCTCATCCCGGATGTGGCCGTGGTCAGCGTTGCCTCATCGCGATATTTGCGGGCAGCATCAGTCAGGTCCTTGAGGGCATCAGTCTGCTCACGCTGCTTTCTGACGTTCTCATCGGCTTTCTGATTCCACTTCGCCAGCTCTTCAGAGGATGCCCTGATTGCCTTGCGCTGCTCGTCGGTCCACTTCGTTCCCGCCTGATGCGATGCTGCATAAAGCTCTGATGCTTTTTCGCCTTCGGTAGCTCGTACCTTCTGCACCTCAATGGCTACGCTCAGATCCGCCATTTTCCTGCTGTATTGCTCAGCGGTGGCCGCCGCCTCTCTCTCCGATTTGTTCAGAGCGTTGGTAGCGGAGGTGCCATCCTTTTTGGCCTGAGCTGCAGCCGCATCCTTTTTCGCAGCCTGGTCTTTGTTATAAATGTAGGTGGTATACAGAGCGCCGCTTAGCTTGAGGTCTTCTGCTTCATAAACGTGTTGCTGATGGAGCTTTTGAAGGCCGGTCATGCTCGCCATTTCGTTTTCACGGCGAGACTTTTCCACAGCGGTTGATTGCTGAGGAGTGGCTTTCGCAGTTGACACGACAGGACCAGCATATTGTGGAGGCGTAGCGCCAGCCGTAGCCGTCATTGACCGGTTCAGAAGGTCATAGGCACCCTTCAGGATTGAAACGGCTCCAGCCTGCTCTACGGCCTTTTTGGTGGCTAAATCACTGGCATCATTTACGAGCTTCTGAGTATCTGCGACTTTTGAAGCAGCCTGCTCACGTTGATACTCCAGTTTGTTCAGCTGGTCCGTTAAATCGATGTTTTTGGCGGTTATGTCCGCCTGATTCATAAAGGTATTAATGCGCGTCAACGTTGGGTGAGCGTCATAGTCCTTCTGAATCTGGTCCAGCCCTTTCAGGCTGTCCTGCACCTTAGCGATCTGAGTATCCAGATCGGCCAGGTCTTTCTTCTGGGCGTCCAGAGATGAGCGGGCGTCGGCCGCTGTTGATTTGAGCCCCAGAACAGACATCGTCTGAAGCTTGCCGTTAATCTCATCGAGGTTGCTGGCAAAACTAACGGCCTCTTTATGTGCCTGCTGAGTATTCTGGTAAAGGCCATACATCGCCACACCGGAAGCAATGATCACACCCGGCCAGCCGCCCAAGAGCCCCAACACCCCGCTACCAATCCGTGACATTGCGGAAGCGGTTGACGTGAGGTTAGTCATTGCAGCAGAGCGGCCGCTAATGGCGTTATTCAGTGAGGCCTGCGCTGCTGAAAGTTTACGCTCAGCAATGATTTGGGCTTCGATGGAGGTGGCTGCTGCCTTAGCCTGTTGGGCACGATATACGGCTTCACGGCCTGCGGCCACGCTAACCTGGGCACCACGAACTTGAGCCTGCGCCAGAGCAACTTCTGCAGCCGTGTTAGAGATGATCGCAGTGGTCGAACTGGCTACGCTACCGACCATATTGCCAAAGTACCGGGCAATCCCCAGCCCAACCAGAACGCCCGTAACGTTTGCTACGGTATCAATATTTTTTGCGAGGCCATCGAGAACGCCGGACAGGCTTGAAGAGGCACCAACAGCATCATTGGCCCCACCTACCCAGGCAAGGAAAGCATTTTGCACCTTCTGCGCAGATCCACTAATAGATGCCGGCAGTGTCTCAAACTCTTTGCGCAGAACCTGCACATTCGTCAGCAGTGGAACAATCTTATCGGTGGTCAGCTGGCCGTTATTAGCCATGTTACGCAACCCGCCAACGGTCGTACCCAATCCGTCAGCCAGCAACTTAACTAACCTGCCACCATTTTCCATGATGGAGTTGAATTCCTCACCACGAAGAACACCCGAAGCGAGAGCCTGACTTAACTGCGTGATTACCGAACTGGCCTCTTCTGTGCTGGCACCAGACAGCTTAAGTGATGTAGCGACCGTCTCAGTGACCTTCGCAACGTCTGCAGATGCAAAGCCAGCAGATCGCATCGATTGCGCAATTCGGCTGTAGAGATTTGTGTTCGCCTGAAGAGACGTGCCGGTGCGCTGGCTGATCTCCATCAGTACGCGCTGTGAAGCGGTGTAATCGTCAGTGGAAGAGGACGCCAGTTTCAGGCGGCCATTCATCTGGTTCCAGGTGTCAGCAAACTCAATAAGCTGATGCGTTGCAAATGCACCTGCCCATGCACCGGCAAGGCCAGCTGCTGATGATTTGACGGTAGCCAGCTGGCTGTTCAACTCACCCAGAGAGCGCTGTGTTTCCCGTGTGGCCGCTGCAGCCTTCTTACCGCCCTGCTCCATGGTTTTGTAATAATCGGCCCCCATACGGGAGGCGCGGGCAATCTCAGACTGAAACGAGCTCGAGTTTGCCGATATTTTGATAATAAGTTCGCGCAGCGTTGCCATATTTCACCCATATACACCCCCGCCTGCGCGGGTATCAAAGTCCGGAAATCCACTCTTCCAGGCCGCTAATTTCTTCTTTTTCTTCTGACTGGCCCCACTTGAGAAGCGTGTCATCGAGAGAAAACTTCCCGCCCTGCGAATTGAGCACGGCAGTCGCCACCTGAGCAGACTGAACATCACCCCGCCAGTCTCCAATAGGGCTCAGCCGGTCATAGGCAATCCACAGTTTTAATTCACTGGCGGTCAGGCTTTGTCGGAGTTCATGAACAGTGCGCCCCAGACGGAGCGCAAGAGACATCAGAAAGAAGGTCAGCGGCTCTTTTACTTTGCTTCAGCGGCTTCCTGAGTCAGTCCAAGACTTAATGCCTGCTGAAGCAGGCGGGCATGCACCGGCCCGTAGATTTCTGACACAAGCTTTTTGTCTTCCTGAGAGAAAACGGAATTGCCAGCGTCATCCAGCAGGACATCAATGAAGAGGATCACATCGGCATCACGGTTTCGGATAAACGTCTCAGTGGCCGATAACTTTGGCGCTTCTTCGCCTTCCGGTAGCTCAGGGGAAATGAGCGCGCGGAAATCAACCCAGGCTTCGCCAGAAGGTTCACGAAGGGTAACTTTGACATCGCCCCACTCAGGCACTGCCACAGTTTTAGTTCGGTAAGCACCCTGAGGAGCCAGAGCCAGATCACGCAATGATGCTGCTTTAGTCATTGTTTTGTTCTCAAGTGGAAGGAAATTAAGGCATTTAAAAAGCGGCCTGGGCCGCTTAAGAGGTGGTTTCGCGAATCCGGATCGGCTTACCGCGAACACGGAGCGAATAAGTCGCACCAACCACAGAAGATGTCGCAGCAGACCATGAGCTTTGACGGACTTCAACCAGGACATAGAAGCCATTGCCTGATGCAAACTTAACGCGCAAGGCACGAAGCTCGTCATTGTCATAGGCAGTCTGCAATGCTTCCTGTGCCTCTTCATCACCCACCCAGTTACGGCTGATGCTCATTTCAGCAGGTGCCGCCAGACCGTTAGTCTGTTCCTGCTCGGTGGAGCAAAGTGTGGTGACATCGATGTCGCCTTTCTGACCGCCGGTGAAGGTGATCTCTTTGGTTGCGCAGGCAGCCTCAAGCCAGGCAACGCCGGAATCAGGGAAGCCTGGTGCCGTGAATTCATCAGATGTTACTGGCGCATCGGAGACGGCAATAGTCATCCCCTTGGTTACTTCATATTTACTCGACATATGATCTCCGGGCATAAAAAAACCGCCATCAGGCGGTGATTGTTAGGATTGGGTTTATTGCTGGCTCTGGATTTCCATTGTGGCGCGGTAAAGCCCGGTATCGGACTCATAACCATTTGACCGGTTCAGCTGTGTGAATTGCAGCGGGCTAAGCGCTTCCTGCGCCTGCTTGCGAATGGTTCGCGCTTCATCGGTTGATGTGGCATAAACATCTACCTGCAAAGCATCATTCTCTTCCGCTGGTCCACAAAACGTATCTCCAAATACCTCGCTGACGATCGTGAAGATTATCCATGGTGGCGATACAGCAGGCTCACCTTCGGCATTCAGTGGTGCAACGTACGGATAAACCTGCCCGTCACATAAATTACCAATCAGGGAATAAATATCCGCTTCGGTCATTTTGAAAGCGCCTCATCAATTGCCAGATTTGCTCTCGCAAACGCCGCTTTAGCCGCCTCTTCCTGTCGAGCATCATATGCTGGACGAATAAACGGAATAGCCGGCATCTCTGATGTGCCCATTTCGACGAAACGCCAGTAAAAAGCGTTGTTACGGTTACTGGCTTTCATTTTGTTGTCGCTGTTGCCGGTCCGGGGGTTTCTCCCACGAATATGAACACCGGATGAGATATCACCGTTCCTGTCCCGCTGAGTCATCACAACAATATTCCTTTTCAATTTGCCAGTAAGGACCGGTGCCCTTTTTACTGCCTCATCTTTGAAAATTGTTGCTGCGGCGCGGGTTGCATCACGCAAAACCTTTCGGTTTTCTGCCTTGCTCAGGGCGTTGAGGTCTTCAGAAAGGTCCATTAGCCCTGAAAAGTCGATTTTTGTATCGATCACAATTTAACTCCCTGCTTACAGAGAATTTCAAGGCGCGATAATCGGGCGTCTGGCATCGGTGTCCCCGAGACTTCAAGGACAAGGCCTTTGAAAGGTCCAGACTCACAAAGGAAGCGTGAGGCTGCAGTGACATCGCTCCGGTATCGCATCCAGATTCTGACAGTTGCCTCTGCTTTTTCAGATCCAGATGTCATCAACTCACGCCCGCTGACTGCTTTAACCTCAGCAGGTATGCCCGAGTCCACTTTAAACCACTCGTCTTTAGGCTGGCCTGACGGAAGCTTTATGGTGGTAAAGTTCTCCAGCGTCACTCTGTGTCTGAATCGTCCAGGCTCCATCAGGATGTTTCCTCAGCTTCATCGACAGTACCGCGCCAGTTCCGGTGATTGAACATCAGATTTTCGGCGGCTTTATTCGAATAGAGTTGAACTTCTGTCTGACTTGTTCTGTGTTCAAACAGGTCACCAAAAACGAGAAGCATTGCAGAAACCACCGGGGACGGGATGTCGCTGGCTGTTTTCCATCGCGGTTCATCGCACCACATCAGGCAATAATCCAGTGCTGCCTGAGCGTAACGTTTAATCACAGCGTCACGATCGGTCGCATCAAATTCTATGTGCTGGCGAAGTTCCTCAATCGGCACTACGGTTGTCACATCAATCGCCATAGTAAATCGGGGCAGGTTTCCCCGCCCCGCCTCATCAGGAACCTGACTCGAAGGTGCCTTTGATGATTGCCGTTGGCCGGTAATGCGCCAGCGCCAGGCGCTCTTCACACAGAATGGTCAGCATGTTTTTCACGAAGTTGTCGCGGTCTTCGCGGCTCACCTCAATCGTGGCGTCCATGCGATCCCAGACCTGCGAAGCCAGGTCAAAACCACCCACCGTAAACGTACCAGCTGCCTGCGCTTTGGTTGGTACTACAGGCAGTCCCCACATCACGTTAGATGCAAAGGCCTGTGGGCCACCAAAGATGTAGCGCCCTTCGCCGTCTTTCAGCAGTGCAATACTGTGCCAGTCACGCGGGTTCAGGATGATGCCCGATGCGCTGAACTCAGACTCAGTCACCTGAAATACAGCGTGCGCGATGATATCTGCACGCGTATCACCCGTGGCGTTCAGGGCAGCATCATAGTCCGTAGCCACGTGGTTCAGACCTTCCAAATCGTCGCCAGTACCATCGCCGTTCAGCAACTGACGCTCTTCAGCAAGAGCAAGACCGTACATCAGGCGGTTATTTACGTAGGACTGGAGCATTGGCGCATCGTCCATGACCTGGCGAGATGCCTGAATCCAGTGTGCCACGGTCTTAACGTTGGCAGTCTGCTTGCTGAAGGTGATATCTGACTCAGGCTTCAGCGCCTTTTCCGCCACAGATGCCGCGTTGTTGGTGAACAGCTCTTCACGGACATATTCCAGTGAATTACTGGAGATGCGGCCCTGCGCCAGCAGATCACGGATGGTCAGACGACGTAGGCCGGGAGCGATAATACCCGGCACCTGCATTGGCTGGATCAGTGAACCGGCTGAGGCTGCATCGCTGCCGAGCGATTTATTGAAGGTTTTAGCATCGAAGCTACCTTTGCTGCCGTTCCAGGATTTGGTCAGTTCTTCAGCTGCACGCTCAGAGAATGACTTTTTCTGGGATGGGTCTTCAGCACCGGCAGAGAGTTTTTGCTCGAGATCGAACAGACGAGAGCCTGACTTCTGCATCTCTTCATTCACTTTCGCCAGGTCTTCCTGGAGCTGCTTGGAGATCACACCGGTGGATTCGATCTCTTTTTTCTGCGCGTCAAAGAGCTGCTGCATTGTTTTCTGCGAGTCTTCGAGGGCTTTCTGAATTTGTGCAAGTTCTGACATGTTATTTAATTCCTAAATTAGCGGGGAAAGACTTAATGCTCTCTAACAGAGCCGTAATTTGAACTTCGTTTTCGCCGCCCTCGGACTCGCTCCGAATTGCTGACTTAAACCGGGCAACCATGCCCACTGCCTGTGACTTGGAAAAGCCGACTGAATCCCTCAGCCAGTTCTCAATGTCACGAATAGATTCGATACCCTCAGCACTTTTCATTGCTGAAACACCAGCAAGCTCATTGGCCGGGAAGGTACAAACGCTGATTTCACGCAGAGCCGCGATGTTCTTGAAAATGCGGCCGGATGGAATGATTGTGTAATCGTCTTTACTCACCGAGAACCCAACGGACATTCCTTCCACCGTGCCGTGCTGCATAGCCGCTTTCAAATCGGACGCACCACTGTGTCCCGGCGTTAACTGGCCCCGGACCAACAGCCCTTTGCTGTCCTCTTCCAGCGCCTCCCATTTCCCTACCGGGATTTCCCACGTTTTATGGTTGAAGAACATCGCCACCTTGCGGGACTGATTTGTCAGGGCATTTTTGAATGCCCCCGGAAGGATGATGTCGCCGTCAGAGTCGGTGTTATTAAAGACAGATGCATAGCCTTCGAAAATCCCCTGTTTCCCGTCACCCGTGAACTTGATTTCGGTCTGGTCGAAGGACAGTGTTTTATTAATTTCTGGCATTGGTGCCCCCATAAAAACTAAGCCCCGCTTTCGCGAGGCTCATTGTTGTTACCCAGTTGGGTGATAGGTATGTACTGCGCTTGTCGGAAAGCCACATCCCCACCAGGTAGAGGTGGCTGATTATCCAGTCTTCGCATCTCATTGATGGTGCGAAGGCCAGCCTCACCCATTGATTTCATGAATGCGGCGCGGGAGGCCGAATCCCCCCTCAGAAGTCCGTCGAGGTTATGCTCTGCGTGATATTTACCAACCTGCGCGGGCTGCAGTAACCAGCGCTGAATGCAATTTTCCCAGCGGGAGATAAACGGCTGTAGGGTGTATTGCAGGAAACCAAGATTTTGCTGCTCAATGCCGGTGCCCCAGCTCGTCGACTTCTCAACGTCACCCACCAGATGGGGAGGAACGCCGAAGAATCGGGCCAGCTCACTGACCTGAAACTTTCTCGACGCCATCATTTCAGCATCCTGAGGTGTAACGCCGATCGCGGTTGAGTCAAAAGCTGCCTCGAGTATCCAGAGGCGCTTTTTCACCGGACCACCAGCAATTTCTTTGAAGTTGGCTTCAATCTGGGTGCGTTGCTCTTGCGTCAGCACCTTGTCAGTTTTTAGCAACTGCGGAGATTTGGCACCGTTTGCAAAGAAGTCACGTTGCTGGTCTTCCATTGCCACAGCTACACCAGCTGACTTGCAGGCGTGGGCAATGGGTGAAAGCCCCACCAGCCCGTTGAAGCCAAACCCTTTCAGATGGAAAATATCTTTATGGGCAAAATTGGCATATTCGGTATCACGCTGATAACGGTAAACCAGCTTTTTACCTTCCAGTCGAACATCCATATTTGCGGACATTAACGGGATCATGCTGACCACATCGCCAACCGAATTTCTTTCGATTAGGGCATAAGCATTCCCGTAGAAGCAAAGCTGCATGGTCATGGCTTCACGAAATTCCTGAGCCGTCATGTACTGATTTGGCGAATATTGCAGTAACCGGGCGAGAGGGTTATTCATCCCCACCTTACTCCGGTTGTTTTCCTTATCTGTTTCAAAAACATCCAGTGGCAGGGTTGAGGTCAGCGTAGAGATCAGGCTTACGCATCGCCAGACGGTGGATATCTGAAGAATGCGCTCATCACTGATAACTGAGTCGCCAAGGTGCCCGCTGGCTGACGTTGGCCCCATCTGGGAACCTTTCTCTGGGGTAATCAGGCGGCCACCGACAAACCACGATTGCGCCCGAGCCCACCAACCGGTGTTCGTTCGGAGATCAATGCTGTATTTAGGTTCTTCCATCACATGCTCAGTGGTTGAAATATGAAGTCGTCAAAGTCACCACCTTTTTCAGTGACCTCCCCATTAGCTGCGCCCACAGACATCGTGAGGGCAACCATGCCGTCTATGCGGCCTGTGGCTTTGGATTTATCCAGCTTGCGGTTGCCGGCCGCGTCTTTAACAACCACGGCATTACCGGCGCACATCGTCAATACAGGATGCATTCCATGTCGCAGACGGCCGTTGAGCATAAGTGACTCAAGCGTATCAACCGCCGGGCCCATATCTTTGAAGCCCTGGCCAAACTCCACCAGCGGGAGCGTCAATCCAATTGACTCCGCATCCTTCTTGAATTGCTCTATGCGCCAGCGGTCAAACGCCATCGAAGAGATGTCAAATTCACTGAGGATTTCAGCAATATCTTTAACCACAAACTCATAATCGACTGATGCGCCTGGAGTGGTTTTTAGTAACCCCTGCTTTACCCAAACGTCATATGGCGCCCTGTCTGTTTTTGCCCTTTCCGCAACTGTTTTACCTGGCGTCCAGAAGTACGGGAAAACATCCCAGATGCCGTCTTCGGCCTCACCAGCGATCACCAGAGCGGTTAAGTCATTGCGAGCAGACAGATCCAGACCAGCAAACCACTTGCGCGGCGTATTGGTCGGTTCTGCTCCGCATGACTCCCACACGCTGCGGGAAATAAACGGAGACACTGTAGAAACTCGCTGATTGAGGTTTAAGTTGCGATATGTGTTTTCAAAGCTTGGCATGCGCCCAGCCTTTTCCGCTTGGCGGGCCATGTCCTTTTCAGACCGGAACGTGCCAAGTGCCGGATTAGCAGCAAGCCACGTTTCACGCTTACTGATATCTGCCTCTTTCGGCGCTTCGTACACATGACAAACGATGTGAGGGTCTTTCGATTTCCGGGCATCGTCAATCCAGATGCTCAACAGGTCGGCGTCATTTGCTGCTTGCGTGCTGATGACTATCAGCAAAGGATTTTCATGCGCACCCTGAGCGGTTGTAATCGCATCAATGAAATCATCCTGGGAGCCACGAACCTGCCCGGTTTCATCCAGGATCGCCAGAATTGGTGACAGGCCATGTGTTGTTTTCCCCTCAGCAGAAAGCGCCCGGTAAATAACATTGCATGGCAGGCCGATCAGCTTTTTACCACTGGGGGTGATGTGCACGATTTCCTTAAGCTCAGGGCTCAAGTTCACCATCTTCACAGCCAGTTCAAAAACAATTGATGCCTGCTCACGGCTAAGCGCACCGCTAACGATTTGGGAGTTTTGCACTGCTTCGGGGCCAACAAGGTGTGCCAGCATAATTCCGGCAATAAGGCCTGTCTTTCCGTTCTTGCGGGCGATACTGAGGATCGCCATATCGGTGCCGACTGGGTTGTCGTAGGTATCCAGAATGAATTTTTTCTGGAATGTATCAAGACTCATGGGTTGCCCTACCAGCTTGCCTTCCGGCACAACACAGTATTCCTCAATGAACGCGATAACGAGCTCACCTCGCGTCAGCTCATCTTCATTCATGGGTATTTATCCCTGCTTCGGAAATGCGATCAGATTGCGTTTGCTGCCTGTATGCTTCTCGGCCGTCGCTCTAGCGTTCTGGTCATTCTGATTGCGCTTCTTCTGATCGCGACTTTCACCGTTGGTAGCATGGGAATGGATTTGCAAGTCACGTCGCTGGGCAAGAATGGTTCGCTGCAACTCCAGAATCTGCTTACGGAGGTCTTTAATCAGCGCCTCATTCCTCGCATCACCACGCACTCTCTCTTCTTTGCGCAAATCTTTGCGGAGAACGGTGATATAGAGCTGATTATTTGCCAGTTCAGCAGCTGCAAGCAGGTCGGCTGGCGTCCAACTGTCCAGAGCTTTCGATCTGATGTTGTCGTGCCAGAATGGTTCGGCTTTTTTCTCCAGACCCGCATGCTCCGGTGGCTGAAGGGTATCCACATTCGCATTTTGCATAGCCTGAATTGCAGCAGTTGAACTGTCAGAACGAGTTCTTTTATCTGCCATGTGTCAACACCTTAAAACGGAAAAAATCGGGTTAGCGTTAAAATAAAACTTTGGCGGCGGTCATTTGGGGTAAAGGGTTTGAAGATTTACCCTCCCCCCTAGCCCAAATGCGAATGGATATCATTACAAATGCAATCATTTCACTTTGTAATCATTTCCATTTCATCCATCTGAGCCTCTGCTCCAATCAGGCCGAAGGCTACCATCGCCTCACCGGCTGGATAGTCAGCCAGCACTTCACGCAAGCGATTCTCAGCCTCTCTCACCTTCACCTGACTTTCATCAGGCAACGAGGCAATCAATCCTTTGAACATCAGTAAGGTTTGTTGGTCTGCTGTCATTACTTACTCCAGTGCGATGCAGGGTCGAGCGGATAGCCATTGGCATCACAGCCAATCATTGTGCCGCTCTTCTCCATGCGTTGCTTTGTTGAGTCGTGGTGTGCCTTACACAGTGGCTGCCAGTTCTTCTTATCCCAGAACAGCTTTTGCGCTTTGGCGATCGCCTGCTGATTGCCTGACTTAATGGCGTCCTTCAGCTTATGTGGTTCGATGTGGTCAACGACTGATGCGGCCGCTATGCGGTGTTGATCTTCACACATGCTGCAGAGTGGATGCTCTTGAAGGAATGACAGTCGGGCTTTATCCCATCGGCTGCCGTAAATGCGTGGCTCTTTCTTTTCCATGATTACCTCAACACTGGGAAGACAGCTAAGCGCCATGCCCTGCGCCGTTCGTTCCTCGGCTCGTTGTCCGGGTGTCGCTCGACAGTCACGCCATCGGCATGATCCACCAGCGAGTAACACGGATAGATAACCTTGCGGCCCAGAGCGTCACCGACAGCATAGTCAGCTGCCTTTGTCCGGTTCCAGTTCTTCAGGATTGTGCTGATGCCGCTTTGTGGTGGGCTATAGCAGACGCCATGAATCAGCCTGTCCATTGTGATGTAGTCACCTTTCCGCTTGTCTGCATCAATAAGGCAGTATGCTATCTGCTGCTGATACTGAGGCGGTCTGCCGGTGCCAAGATAAAAGCTTATGAGTTGCTCAGGGAAGCGAGTTATCCATTCACTGGCAATATCAATGAAGCCAGCAACAGGTACCGCATCATCCTCCATTACCAGCACCGGGCAATCCTGCTGACCTGCCCACTCAATAGCGCGGCGGTGGTTCCAGTTTGCGCCATGGTTCTCTTCATCAATCAGCAAGTGAGCACCTGTTGATTCTGCCAGGCGAGTGGCCATATCGCGGCGCGAATGGTGGCCGACAACCACAATCTTTATTTGTGCTGCCACCATGCAAACTCCTTGCCTGTTCCGTTAGTCTTGAACACCGTGTTAACTCGAGGGCCAGTCAACAGTTTTTCGCGCTGCTGATAACCCACTATGCCGAAAGCGATCATGTCGCCAATGCACGGCTTGCCCTTCTCTTTGCCCCAGAACCGGTTCGACTCGGTGCGGTACCAGATGCGTACAATCGCGTGCGCGTATGCCATCACATCTTCACGTGAGCCACCCAGCAAGCCAGCGTTTAGCATCAGGTCATGCTGATGTGCTTCAATGAACTTCTGGTAACACTGCTCAGGATGGTTTGAAATTGCCCACAAATCGGAATATGTTTTTGGCTCCGAACCGACATACAGTCGGCTAGGCTCCATCTCATTCCAGGGCTCACGTAACATCTCAACGTCAGTGCCATCGGTACACCAGACGAAACGGTATTCAGGGTGATCTCGAAGGTATTGCCAGATATGCAGCCAGCGCCTGAAATAAACGTTCATCTTCACTTCAGGAACGCGGTGAAGTGTTGCACCTACGGGTCCTGTTTCCAGTTCATCCACCAGCACAACAGCATCTGCCCCTTTGATTGATGCGGACCACTTACCCAGCAGGCCAGCAGATGGCGTTAGCTTAGTTCCGCGCTGCGGGTCTGGTTGGCTGGTCAGTAAAGAGGTGATAACCAGGTTCTTTTGCTGGCGGTACTCTGCATACCCGGTATAGCCAGTGTCGCGGCGCTCATTGTGAATTCGGACGTTGTTCTTTACCTGCTGCTCTCTGTCCGGACGAGGAACTGAACGCTCAACAGCTTCATGTTCATCCAGCGAATAGATCAGCTTTTCAGAACCGGCTACATCGGCGAATGCCCAGCTGGTCAACCCGGCATTGTGGATGCGAAGCGCCAGGTCTGAATGCTCATACATTCCACGACCATAAACAGGGTCGAAGCCACCAACCTTCTCAATCGCTGAGCGGTGGTAATAGAGCATGACGCCGCGCTGCCCGGTGTAAGCAATATGCTTTTCATCACGGTAAAGCACGGCGAGATCGTTAAGTTTCTTCGGCCCAGCCAGATCAAGGAACTGGTAAGCTAGGTGCGGTTCAGGAGATTCGATGTAAGGTTGTTCCCATCCACCAGCAACAGGCCAGGCATCATCATCCCAAAGGAAAAGATGCTCACACCCAGCATCAATCAGCACCTCAAGGCTGGCGTTCTTTGATGCCACAATGCCGCGTGATATGTCACAACGAATAAGCGTTACACATTCAGGCACTGTAACCGGCTTAGAGGAGCCATCATCAATGACAACCACCAGCGCACCTGCGGGGAGATGCTGTAATTGTTTTTCCAAGGCTTTAGAAAGAACGTCATGTCTGTTATGAGTCGTGATCGCAATACCCATATTGGCTCGCAGCCTTGTTACCGGAGCATAATCTACGCCATCAATAACCACGTTCATTCAGAATTTCCTGCTGATCAAATATATTCAACCCTCGGCAATGCCGGGACCGGCAACCGATGATTCATTTTTTATGCTGGAAAGTGAACTCAGTGAATGCAGTTTTCAGCACAAATTAAACAACCGCCTGAAGGCGGTTATGCATTTTTAATTATCTTGGTGACTTCCTCGGCAGGCTTTATAAAAAACCTATCCATTGTCCCAAGATTAACTTCAAGACGAAGCTTATCTATTTCGCCATGATTCTCTAAGATAAATTTTTTTACATCTGCTGCCCATGTAATATCGTCATCATTCTCAATGAAGAAAAAAGCTGATTCTCCATGCTCCAGCTTTCTTGGAAGATTGTGACACTCAGGAGAAAAATCATGCATGAAGGTAGTATCTCCAGCAAAGTGCCATATGATGGACGTAATGTTAACTGGATACTGGCCAATATTAGCGATTCTAATTCCAACCCCCTTCTTCCAAAAGTTCCCCTTAATTGCAGACAGGGTTATCTCCCCTTTAATCAGTGGTTTTGGTCTAGTCTTAGCAAGATAAAGCGAGGTGATAACGGCTGCTATAGTTGCAACTCCGGCTATGAAAGATCCAATCATTGACCAAAATGCCCATTCCGCAGCATCCCTATTGGCAAGCAAGGTTTGATAAGCAATGTAGTTATCGTCCATTTGAACCTCAATTTTTTTGAGATTAGTTTACTGCATCTTCTTACTGGCGGCACTGTTCTCTGATGTATTGTTTAAGTCCAGCTATTTCCTTCCAAGCTCAATCAGTCTGATCCCAGTACGGTCAATGTTGCACTGACCAAGCAGGCCGAACAGTTCAGCATTCAATGACACGCTGTCGCCAAACGTCATGCTCTCTGGCACCTCTGGCACATCAATCGGTCCTGTCAGTTCTGCTGGCAGGTTGAGCTGCGGCTGCTTTATTGTCCGGTATTCCACCTGCGGTTTTTGCTGCGTCGCGCAACCGGTCAGCAGCATCAGCGGGAACAGTAGCAGCAGCGCACTTGTCCGACGCGAGATAACGTTTGATTTCACTCTGAAGCTTCCTGTTCTGCTGTGCTGTTACTGCCCGTTGCTCAGTGACCTGAGACATGACGCTGTTCTGCTGCTTTACAGATTCAACCAGGTCTTTAACGCTGTCCGCTAAACCGTCATTCTTTGAACGGAGATCGTTAATCTGGTCGTCTTTGCTGTTAGCCAGCTTTTCAAGTCGATCATTGGTAGCTGTCAGCTGAGAGTTGCGGGCATTAAGCCCCCACAGAGCCACGCAGATGAGGCCAATAACGATGATGTGCGAGTAATTTCTGAGTCCGGCGATGATGTTCATGTTTTGAATAGCTCCCTTTCTCTCTTGCGGCGTGGCAATAGCAGGTCAGGGATGTTGCCTGCTCTCTTCCACTGCAAGAACTGATCTGCAGCGCCATCGTAATCACCGGCATTCAGCTTCTTCAGCAAAGTGGAGTTTTCAAAGGCCGACTTGCCCACGTTAAATACGAAGCTGCAAAGCGCGTCATACTGGCTTTGGGTCAGTGGCACTTTCACCGATTTGCCGATGGATGATTCCACCCAGGCAAGGTCAATCAGTAGTAAGGCCGTTGACTGATTCTGAGTGATCGTCATGCCACGTGTGATCGGCTTCCCACCTACCGCGCCAGTGTGACCGACACCAATAGTCAGGACGCCTACCGAATCAGCATAAGCAGTTAGCTTCTCGCCCTCTTCACGCTTGATAAACGCAACGCCAAAATCACTGAGCTTCATCGGCCCCTCCAAATTTCTTATCTGTCAGTTTCCTGAAGCGGAACGAGATGTAGTCGATTCCGATGAAACCAATAAGGATTGCGGCCACCCAGGCGAAGTCGTCACCAATCTTCCATCCGAAGATAGACATGATGACCTGAAGAGTTGGTTTGACGAAGAAGGCAAAGATGCTGCACATAGCGGCGTCCATCAGTCGGCGCGGCCAGGTGTCTTTCCCGAAATATGAAGCCCTCAGCAGCGCCATTGCACCAGCCAGAGCGGCATATCCTGATTCGTTTCTGTGAGCATAAAGCCAGGCTATCAGGCTCGCCCAGTAGCCCGGATCTTTATCTGGCATTCGTTTCATTTCCACCCCCGAATAAGGGGACTTGTCCAATTTAGGAATTGGTTACATTGTGAACTGAACAAGTCCGGGTAAACTTTCATCTGTCGAGATAGAAAGCACCGCCTTGCCATTGGGGTAGTCAACCGAGAAAGTCCGCCACTGTGCGGATTTTTTGCATTTAAAAAGCGCCGTCCCGACTACACACAGGAAAGGTTTTGATTGATTCGGGCGACGCTAAAACGTGAAAAGGCCACCGGAGTGAACCTTTGAATAGTTAAGATGCCTTACAAATCCCTGAATACGATCTTTATCAACAGCTTACAAATGTGATTAAATAGCCCTCACATTAATAGCGTTAATCTTAAGATGAGCATCATATGTCAGATGTGGATAAGCCAGGAAAACTAATCTGGCACGTAGCTTGTGACGAATCAGGTATTGATGGTCAGCGATATTACGGATTTGGCAGTCTCTGGATGAAGTATCAGCGACGGGGTGACTTTTCTAGAATTGTTCGTGAACTGCGAGAAAAGCACAGCTATTTTCAAGAGATTAAATGGCAAAAAGCCAACTCTAAAAAATACGCTGATTTTCATATGGAGTTGATAAATCTATTTTTTAGTCATCAATGGCTAGCCTTCCACTGTATCGTTGTCGAGAAGTCAATGGTCAACAAAAGCTTACACAACAACGACTACGATCTAGCAATGAGAAAGCATTTCACAAAGCTGATTTCTACCAAAGTTAGTGATGTCATAAGGGCTCATCCACAAAGAGACTGCTCATTTCGTGTTGAGGTAGACCCCATTGCCTCTCGATACAAAAAAGCCGATGAAGCCTTTCATGTGATAGCTAACAACGTATTGAATCGCAAATTTGGCCAAAAAGAAATTATCAGCTCTGTGGTTGTCAAAGACTCAAAATCTTCAGAGAACATACAAATCTCTGATTTTTTATTGGGTGCGGTGATGAGCGGCTATCAGGGAAAGATAACGTCCGATGTTAAAGTGGCCTTATCGAATGAGGTAGCACGTCACTTAGGATGGAACTCACTGAGTTATGATACCTGGCCAAAAGAAAGGAAGTTTAACATTTGGCTTTTCTATGACAAAACGCTCAAGGATAGAGACATCGAAACGAAGCCAGTAAAACTGTTAACACCTTTGCCGGCAAGAAAATCATAACAGCTTCAGAAGCAGTGCCGACCTCTCAGCCGACTCGGTTGGAGTTCCAGGCCTAAGCCGAAGTTACCAACTTGGCGGTTTGTATCTGGGAGCCGCCTCTTCATTCCCAAAATCTTTGATAACATAGCTTAACGCTAAATTTCAGCCTACGTCAAACTATCAGTGTGACATGTCACGGGATACAAAAACAAAAAACCCCGCCGAAGCGAGGTTTAAATGTTTAAGCTGTGTGACGTCGTAACCACTCTTAGCACAATACCAGGCAATTTTCGTAACGAATAGCCCCTAAGCAACTTTTTTAATAATAATTTTGTGCGTCCATTGATCCATTTCCAGATCCGCGCCCGTCATGAGAATGCAGGCATCGATAAACGTCTCCGCAATCATCAGCTGCTGCCTTATTTTTCCTTCAGAGCAATTTCGCCACCGGGCAATAGTGGACTTTGATACATCGTACATGTAATGCAGCATGACCAGTTCCATCTCATCTGGTCGCTTAGCCTTTGCCAACATTCCAACAGCCTTGTCGATAATCATGCCGTCATTATCGCTGCATGACAGACGTGCTTTAGTGGTAATGGGGATAAGGCTTTTAAACATCCCACTCGTGGGAGACCAGCCGACTTGGCTACCCTCATTAGCTGCCCATCCACCCCAGCGCTCAAGTACCAGTTGAATATCACGCATTATGCTGCCCCTTTTGAATATCTGCGGTTGTTGTTGGTTTGCTGCTGCTGTGGCTCTATGCATCGTTCCTGAGCCTCAGCCTGGTCGATATCGTGGAAGTGTCCGTTATAGAATCGGCGGTAAACCGTTCCCAGCGATCCATTGCGGTTTTTGGTGATGTTGATTTCAGCAATGCCACGCGCTGGCGACTCAGGGTCATAGACCTCATCCCGATAGAGCATCATGATGATGTCCGCATCAGCTTCAATTTCACCGGAGTCTTTCAAATCCGCATTGACTGGCCGCTTGTTATGGCGCTGCTCAACGCTGCGTGATAACTGGCTTAATGCGACTACTGGCGTGCGCATTGTCTTTGCCAGCGATTTAAGCCCCTTCGAAACCTCCCCGACAGCAAGGTCATGCCGACTGTTGCTTTTAAGCTGTATCAGTCTGAGATAGTCGATACCCACCAGCACAGTTTCTGGATGCTGCTGTTTATGATTGATGGCGATCTGCTTAATTTGCTCGACGTTTAGGTCGGTAGCATCAACAATCCAGATTGGACGGCCGGTCATTAGGGCGATGCCGTGAGAAATTCGAGCCCAGTCTTCATCACCCAGCGCATCAGCCGATTTGAGTTTTGACGTTGAGAAGCCACCAGCTGCGGATACATGGCGTTCTGCAATCTGGATATCACTCATCTCCATGCTGAAGAAAAGCACCCCGCCGCCTTCTGCGGACACTTTGTCGATGATATCCAGCATCATCTCCGTTTTGCCCATCGATGGCCTTGCAGCCAACAGAATCAGGTCTGTCTGGTCAAATCCGCCCGTAATTGTGTCCAGGGATTCAATTCCACTAAGGACCGTTCTGCCTTCACTGCTGCCGTTTACTTTGTCATCCAGGCGGCTGATAACAGCAGGCAACAGGTCATCCAGCGGCACAGGCCGTACAGCCCTGTCATCCGTCTGTATTGCTGACACCAGAGCCTTAACCTCTTCCAGTGCGGCAATGCCAATATCGCTGTTTGCGGCTGTGGCCAGTCGGTCCATAGCCTGATTGAGGGCAGCCTGACCATCGCGCAGAGATGCGAAGCGCTTAAGCTGTATGACGTAGGAGTTAAGCGATCCCGGTGCCCAGGTCTTGCGCCCGGACTCATCGATCAGGGCAACGTGTTGGGGGAGCTGTTCTCCGAGTAAAATGGGATCAATCAGCCCCTTGCTTCTGGCCTGGGCACAAATTCCCTGGAATATTTCCCGGTATTGCCATACATCGAATGCTTTTGCCGGAAGTGATGAAATGACGTTCATCACGTCATTGTCCGCCCCACGCAATAACATGGCGCCAATTACAGCGCCTTCCATATCCTCATCACGCCAGACTTTGCTCATGCTGCTGAAACTCCCTTCTGCCCGCGGTAGCTGGACCAGTCAAAAATCAGTGTTGCGCCATCACCTTCCACCATGCGATCGGTAAGACGCTCACCAATGGCATCTGAAATTTCATGCGGGGTTAAATTGCTAATCAGGATGGTTGGCAACATGCGCTCATACCGGGTATTCATGATGTCAAACAGAGTGATCATTTCGGAATCGCTGCCGTACTGAATGCCCACTTCATCGATAATCAGGAGGTCACGACTGGTGTAATAGTCGATAACTGCTTCCTCCTTGCTCTCACTCTCTTTGCCCCATGTGCTTCGGACAGCGCGAACAATCCGCATCACTGATGTGAGCAGTACGGTGCTGTGATGATTGCGGATCACGTCTTTAGCCAATGCAATTGCCAGATGGTTTTTGCCGGTTCCCGGTTTACCGCACAGGATGAGGCTGGTGCCGTTCTCAAGCATCTGCGGCCAGGCAGCTGCGTACTGCTGCATCAAATCCAGATTGTTTTCCGCGTTCGCGTTTACCGGCTGATAATTACTGAACTCACAACCAGTGAAGCGCGGGGTGATGTTGGCGTTTTCAATAAGCATGCCGACCACCAGCTTGTCCTTCTGCGAGGAAACAGCGTTGATTTCTTCGCGGAGACAGCCAGGGCAGCGTGTCCGTTTTTCTGATACCCGGCCAGCGTATTCAGTCCAGATCCGCAGTTGCTCAAATTCACCGTGAGCCTTGCAGTTAGCATCCAGCGTTTCTTTATGGTCGAAGCATTTATCGATGGCCGGCACTTTGCCACCTGCGAAATCCAGCTCTTCCTGCAGGTTGCCCAACTGAGCATTCAGGGACGCAATTTCACGATTATGGTTGTTATGGATCATTGGTTTCCCCTTCCCCATGATGGGTTTTCAGTTTGTCCGTAGACGCGACCATTGAAGCCACTGTGGCGCTGCTGTGAGTTTTTCTGGCGCACAGCTGCAGGTGGAGCTTCCCACTGCTCATCGAAGTGACGGTCCGGACCGAAGAACGTTGCGGCCTGTTTGACGTACTCGGTGCCGGATTTACCTGTAGCGTTCACAAAGGCTGAGTAACGCTGTACGCCCGCCAACATAGTCGCTGGCTTAACTCCAGATTTGGTGCGGGTAGTCCATGCCTTCCAGGCTGCTGATTTGTTATTGCTGCCTGCCCGTTTTGGGTAGCTCTGCCAGGCTTGTTCAAATTCAGGTGAATATTCCTGAGAAGACCGCTTTGCAGGTGTACGGGCTTCAGCCTGTGCACCAATATCTTGTGATTCTTTTTTTGAATTTACTTGTGGATCATGTTTTGAATTTACTTGTGGATCTGGGGCCAGATTCTGACGGGTGAAAACACCTTTTTTGCCAGAATCTGAAGGGTGAAAACCGTCTAAAGGTTCAGATTCTGACGGTTCAGGATTTGAAGGTTCAGAATCTGAATGGTGAGAATAAGCCTTTTCTCTGAGCTGTTTTTTTATCGCTATAACCTTGTCACTCTCAATTCGCGCCAACTTCTCAAGACGTTCTGCATTCAGGTGATACAGGTTCGAGGTATTGCGATTACCTTTCCGGCGCGATTCACGGCGCAACCAGCCCGCAGTCTCAAGCTCTGAAATTGCCGTTCGTACAGTGCTTTCCCCAAGACCCAACTGTCGACAGATAGTTTCCACGCTCGGATAGCTCACACCATCATCGTTAGAGTAATCAGCCAGGCGGGCCATAATCATCAGCTTCGCACCTTTGATGTCATGTGCAGCGCAGGCGTCCCAAACATTGCCAAGAATTTTGCTGCTCATGGCTGGGCCTCCGGTGCTTGGGTAGCACGAAATACAAGTTTTTCTTTTTTAATTGGTGGTTTCAGAAGGAATGTTTCTGATGCTTTTTCAATTGCTATTGCCAATCGTGGGGATGCATTACGATATCCGTATGCGACCAAGTTTAGGTAACCGACTGTGGTTCCGGATTTTTTTGCCAGTTCAAGCCATTCTGCTGAAGTAGCTGCTCTACGCCAACTGAGAAGTTGATTGTTCATGCCTTCCTCCTTTTTCACGTAATTTACCTTTTTGATAAATAAATGGCAATTGAATTTATCATCCGTTTTATTTATCATAATGATAAATAATTGAGGTGATTGGTAAATGGACATAAAAGAGATAAGGCGTCGCAATCTTCGAGCTTTGATGCAGTACTATCTGATTGATGTGCCCGGCTCTGGTAAGGCTGGTTTTGCTGATGAAATAGGAGTTCCTCCATCCCAGCTTAGCCAGTTAACCAGTGAAAATCCGTCGAGGAATATAGGGGATGCTTTATCAAGGCGAATTGAAATGAACCTTCGCCTACCTCATGCATGGATGGATTCGCCTAGATGGGGAGATATTGAAAGTAGATTGGCTGCTCAGAGAAGCCCGGCTGGAGGATGGTTAGAGCATATCGCAGGTGAGGGAGACGTTTCCCCGAAGGATAAAAACTTGGGCAATCCCCATAAGTACCTCATATCCAAAGAGATTGCAGATGATGATGATAAAAGATATACGTTAGAGGTTCTTAGCACCGAGTTCAGCTGTGGACATGGTTATTTGAATACGGAACACCCCGAGGTGATCCGCTCTATCGAACTTGAGCCCGAAGAGGCTCGCCGGATGTTTGGTGGGCGAAAAGCATCAGCATTGAAGATTGCTACAGCTATGGGCGATAGCATGCTGGGCAGCATAGTGCCGGGTGAATTAGTCGTCCTCGACATAACCGTTGATCGATTTGTAGGTGATGGGATATACGCATTTGTTTATGGCGATAACTTTCACATTAAAAGACTTCAGCTCTTAAAAGACAGGCTCATAGTGATTAGCGACAACACCTCTTATGATAGATGGGAGGTAACTGATTTGGATGAAGAACTGTTCCATATTCAAGGACTGGTAATTGGAAAATGGCAAATGTCCTACACCCGACTTGGTTAATAAACAACCTTACCTTAAACCGCTATCTTAGCGGTTTTTTTATGCCTGCGATAAAATATTTTACCTTAAATTACAGGAAGATAAATACTAATTAATCAATTTGGTAAATTTGTTCTTTACCAAAGTTTATCATTGAGATAAATTCACCTCATCGGCAGACAATGGAGCTAGTGAGATGACAATTAAAACCTTCTATCAACTTGTAGACATCCCTGATTATAAATGCAGCAATGATGAAGAATCCAATATCGATTATTCATCTGTGGCAACTGACTGCAATACTAAAACCATTTCCATCCTACAGGCTATTTTTCACATGAGTGAGAAAACTGCTTCATTGGCCCAATCCAAAAAGGTTGATGTGGATAATATCAGCCAACTGTGCGGCATAATTTCAGACTTATCTGAACTTGCAATTGCCACTAATAAAATTTCTGAATCTGCGAATTACTCTTGCGCCTATAAGGATGCGAAAAATGCCAAATGAAATTACTTCGCATCAGGCGGAAGAAATGGCTTTCCAGGCTGAAATTATTTGCGCTCTGTTGGAAGATACGCCAAATAGAATGACCGACACAGAAGTGTCAGCAATTGCATCCCTGTTAAAGAAGCTTACAGGAAGCGTAGCGGCATATTTGATTGAAGTTAACTCCACTAAAAATTAATTAACTAATCATTAATTACGGCGCATGCGCTGGGGATAACTGCAGCCAATTTTCAGCCTTGAGGAAGAAACATGACAAATCTTGTGGCAGTAGATAAATGCCCGAACAGTCTGACCCACAGCGTCTTCATCTCTGCGGATTCGAACGGCGTTCACATGAGCCGCGCCGCAGACACCGCCAGGGCTGCGGCTAAGTATGCCAGCCAATAGAGCGATGAATATCATCGGATTCTGCACAGCCATCTTGCGAAAGCAGATCCTAAGCTGGCGGCTCGTTTCAGCGCACTCATTATTGAATTAACAACAATGACTGACGCAACTCTGGAAAATGTAAGGTTCAGGAAATGATGAAAATTACAAAAAATCAAAATTATCGTTGTGCAGTTATTTTGCATAAAGCCGGATATGACGTTCTGGCTAACCTTTTCCTTCGTGCAGCTTATGGAGTGAAGTGATGATAACGAATAACGAAATACTCACCTGTGAAGCCTCATCATTTTCAGATGAGTTAACAGAATTACTTGAGCTTCTGTTCGAAAGAGGATGCAGCGGAATCGAACCTGCACACAACCTTTTGGGATTGGCTTACGGTATTTCTTCAAAGATTCAAACTTATTTGCATAGCGCAGAGAAGCAGGAAGAGGCAGAAGAAAATGCAAAGCGTAATTGAGCGCAACCGGACCCGACTGGTTAATACATATCTGGCGGAACTGGTGCGGAAAACTGGTTCTATGACCGCTGTAGCTCATTTGCCAGACGGTTCAATGACAACAGTTCTGCTGGATGTCGAAATTTTAACTAAGGCGCTTATCAAGCTATTTGAAAATGCGGTGCATAAATCTTTATCGGGAAATGATGCTGACCGCGAAATAGCGGTGACCTATGGCGATTGCGTGAAAATTAAATCAGGCAGGTTATCGGATATTGGTGTGGGTTTTATGTCGGCGCTTATTTCGAATTTGGTTGAGCAGGCATTTGCCGAGAGAGGCGGTAAATGACGATCACCACCCTACGCGCTCCAGAGTGGGTGATCACCCAAGCCAGCAAGGTTTTGGAGCGTTACAGGAAGCAACGGGTATTCGCCAGGCGCATGTATGCCACTCGATGGTTGAGCCTCACGGTAAATCCCCGCTGGCGGCTCCTGTCGAAGAACGGCGGCAAAGACTGGCAGCTCATGAGTCACGAAAAGTATTCATCGGAGATTAATAAAAAATGAATGACTTCAGAAATTTGTCAGTGCGCGAATTGGTCAAGCGTCTAAAGGCACTGAAAGACCGTCCTGAGTGCAACTTCAATCCCCCTGCGTGGATGCTGGATGAGTCTCGTACCGAGAGCGACACCCTTACGCCTGAGGAGCAGCAGGAGTGGGCTGAGTGCGTCTGTAAGTCGATGCGTTCCATAGTTGCCTCAACCTTCCTGATTGAGTGCGTAGATCGCTGGGGAACCCGAGAGGGTGAACGAGTTTTTAAGTGCGGGAATACATCGCTTGGACTTACTCAGGCATTGATTGAAAACGTCCTGATCGTTCATGTCGAGGCACCCTTAATGGAACATCATCAGGACCAAAGATACTTGGCAGTCTTTCAATTTTATCAGGCGAATGAAGAACGCCGGGCCACCGATGGCTATTCCTGGTTCAGTGACTTTCTTGATGGCGTGTTCGTGGATGTTGCAAGCCGGATCGTCGGCGGCGAACAGTCAGAGCAACCAACTTTTCACTGAGGGACAAGAGCATGACAACTAAAAATGAACTGGCGACTGTTGCCGCGCGTGAATTGCAGGTGATTGAGTACCGCGGGCAACGTGTTGTAACAACGGAGCAGCTGGCGGCTGGTTATGGCACTGCCCCAATACGTATTCAGCAGAACCACATTCGCAATGAAAGTCGTTTTGAGGAAGGTAAACACTTTTTCAAAGTGAACGGACCTGAGCTGAAGTCACTCCGACTATCTTTTGGCGAGTCGGTTAATAAGCATACAACCTCATTGGTCCTCTGGACCGAACGCGGTGCGGCCAACCACGCGAAGATGCTCGAAACGGATCAGGCGTGGGGCTATCACGATGACCTAGTTGAATTCTATTTTACCCGGCGTGATGCGATTGCCTCGCCCGTTGACGCCATGCGCCTATTGAACGACCCCACCACCCTGCGTGGCCTTCTGATGAACTACTCAGAGGATAATCAGCGCCTGACAGGTGAAAACCAGCATCTCAGCGCCACCGTTGACAGTCTTGAAAAGCATCTCACCAAAGGCATGACGATCCCGGCGTTCTGCAAAGGCCTGAACGGCGTCAATGTAAGCAAAATGATGTGGTGGGCACATGAACGTGAATGGGTTTTCAACGAGCAGCGTGACCCAGAAAAAGACCCTCGGTGGCGAGTGGCCTCTTACGCACGGGACAAGTATCTAACAGAAGAGAAAACTCAGGTGACACCCCACGGCATGGAGTCTTTCATCCGATTCTCGCCTGTACTCCTGGAGAAGGGCTGCAACCGTCTTTACCAGCTGTATATGAAGGGTGATTTGCCGATGAAGAAATCATGGAATGGTGAGTACAACCATGACAAAGCAATTTACAACACGGGGCTGCCGGTATGATTAACGATCCGCTTGTAAGGTCACTGGAATACGTTTCTCAGGCGTACCTTATCCACCTTATATCTATGCACCGTCGGCCAGTGTTCAGGCATGAGAATGGGGATATCGCGGTAAACCTTTACGCACTCGGGGCTTTTATTGATGGCTACCTGGCTGAGCGCTACCCACCTGCCCAGCGCGCGACCAGATATCTTTCGCTAATAGATTTCGACGGGATGTCAGTTGCCCAGTCAAATCTTCTGGCCGATTGGGGGCCGGTAGCAATGCTGAAGCCACGCGGGATCAGATACCTCAATGCGATGTTCAAGCGATATGGGGAAATGATCCAGGAGCTTGGCGGCGAGGAGAAAGCTACCCAGTGGTTAGAGGAAAGAAACAAATGACTGATATCAACGTATTCGCACTGGCTCAGGTTATCAAAGCTGCGGGTGGCGATCTAAGCGAGGTAACTGATGCCATATGGGCTGCAGGTTATCGTAGGCCAATAAAATCAGTAGATAAAGAAGTGGCAAATGCTCTTGAGATAATCAGTGGCTATCAGGGGGCCGATTTACCTTGGGAAAGCTGGCCAAAAAATTTACAAGGCATTCTGATTAGTGAACTGAACGAGTGGGTTTCGGAATGCATGGTTGGTTGCAATGCTAATGCAGTCCAGCTGGCAATTTTCCTTATTGGTGAGTGCCAATATTCTTTGAAGGAGACTCCCTGTGCCGGTGATGAAGAGAGTATCTAAAGACAGACTGGTAGACATCAACGACACGCTGGTTAAGGCCAGCGTAAAAATCGACGATGGTTGTGACTGGTCAAATTATCTCGCCTGGCAGATGAAATCAAACTACCGGCGCAGCAGCGGTATTCATGAACCACCACCCGTGCGGCCAAAGATGGCGCCAGTGAAGATTGAACCGATGAAAAAGCGCCGTAAACGTAGCTACCGGGTAGTTGAGCAAGCGATAGGAGCAGTGTGATGGGTAACAACGATGAAATCATGCGCACCAGCGATGTGCTGGCACGCTATAAAATTTCCCGGAGCACTCTATATTTCTGGAGCACTCCAGAGAGGATGCCTGCGAGTTTCAAATGCCCTTTCCCGCGGCCAACGATCGCGGGAAGTCCAAAGCGCTGGCGCAAGTCCGACATCCTCAAGTGGGAAGACGAGGTCAGTTCGCTTAAAGAGGATGCCCAATAACTATTGCCAGGTGCTGATGCCAGATATTCAACCACTCATGCTGATCGTTAAGATAGTCATGTAGGTTGTACCTGGCCATCACACCGGCCATTTGGTGACCCAGCAGTTTCTCGATGACATGTGGCGGAGCCCCAAGCTCCGATAATCTGGTTGCAACAGTGCGGCGAAGGTCATGCAATGTCCAAGGGCGCATAAGGGTTTTCTCAACAGCCTGGCTAGCATAGTCAGACACCTGAGGTTGTGAAGGTGGCTTGTCTTCCCTGCCTTTGAAATTTACGGGCGTAAGAACATGCTCAGTAACCGACCATTTTTCGTGCTCTTGAAGCAGGGCTATAACCGGTTCAGTTAGAGCCCTGCGGATGCTTTTACCAGTTTTATAATCATCTGCCGGCACAGTCCAGGTCTTCTCTGTAAGGTCAAACCAATCCCATTTTGATTTCCTGATCTCAGCTGTTCGGCATCCTGTCAGCAGAAGGAATTTTATCACCAGTTGTTGAGATACCGGGAGCAAGGTTAACCCTTCCCAGAGCACTTTTATTTCCTCGTCAGAGAGCTTTCGTTCCTTCATACCGGGGGTAAGCCCCACATCTGATTTGCGCAGTGACTCGATGGGATTGTGGCTGATTACCTCCCTGTTAGAACAAAACCTGAACGCCCTCTTCATCAGGGATAAAACTTCACCCGTAACAACCATTCTGCCCATCTGATCGAAGACTTTGAGCCAGTGCGCCTTTGTTGTCTGGTTTACAATTGCATTTCCAAGCATCGGCTTAATGTGCTTTTCGAAGCTTTGCCGATTAGCCTTGATTTTGACTATCCCTTCAGGCTTGCAATAATATGTCTCCCAGTACGTATAAGCTTGTTCTACCGTGAGAGCCTCTACCTTAACCTGGCGCTCAAGCATCGCCTGCTGACGAGGGTCATATCCTTCACTTATCCAGCTGCGAAATTGTTGCCTGCGCTCCCTTGCTTGTGATAGGGATACAGTTGGATACTCTCCAATACTTAACTGTACCGGCTTGCCTTCCCACCGGTATCGATAGAAAAACGTTACGGCACCGGCTGCGGAAAGTCTTACGTTGAGCCCATGAGCATCTGATATGACCTCGACTTTTTCTCTGCGCCGGCCAAGTGACTTTTTGAGTTTGGTGTCAGTTAGCAATGTGTACACTCCTGTTCGTTATACACATCAGTGTACACAAAAAGCATAAATAGAAGCCATTCAGGATGATGCGAACTAACACGATTTAAACCATAAATTCAATTAAGCACTTGAAATTAATTGAATTTATAAACAGAATTAAACGCTCTTAAACTATCTTTAAGCATTGATTGATGCCACAAGAAGAAAAATAATCACAGAGCCCGGCAATCGTCCGGGCTTTTTGCCCTTTTTTACTGAGAAGCCCGACAATGAATGATGACAACAACAGAGTGCCGCAGGGCGAGATGGTGCTGCGTACGCTAGCCATGCCTGCAGATACCAACGCCAATGGCGATATCTTTGGTGGCTGGCTGATGTCACAAATGGATATGGGTGGTGCGATCCTGGCGAAAGAGATTGCCGGTGGTCGCGTGGTGACCGTGCGGGCCGATGGCATGACCTTTCTGAAGCCGGTTGCCGTTGGCGATGTGGTGAGCTGTCACGCACGTTGCATCCGCACCGGCACCAGCTCGATCACCATCAATATCGAAGTGTGGATCAAGAAAGTCTCTTCTGAACCCATTGGTCAGCGCTACTGCACCACGGAAGCGGTATTTTTCTATGTTGCCGTTGATGGTGCCGGGAAATCGCGTCCGCTGCCTGAAGGGAAAAGCAACTTCAGCTACGTCGAACAGGGTTAAGGTTGTCGGGTTTACCTGTTGATCGGACAACAAAAAGGCGGGTCTCCCCGCCTTTTTCTATTCGATGCTGCTGCCGCCGTTAATCTTGAACACGATATTCATGGTCATGTCTTTGCCCGGCTTATTGGCTTCATAACGCCATTTCTTCATCGCCTGCTTCACTTCACGCTCAAACATATTGCGCGGCTCAGCCGACAGAATGCGAATGTTACCCACCTCACCAGAACTGTCTACGTCGAACTGCACACGCACCCGGCCTTCCATCCGCAGTGCAAAGGCACGTGCGGGATAGGCAGGCTTGCCAACGCTCAGGGCCTTAGGTCCGGTAGAAACCGCTGTGGATGGCGCTGGCGACGTTTTCGGCGCGGTTGAAGGCTTAGGCGCCACCGCCGTCTTCTCGTTGTTGAACGGCGAAGCCTGACGCGGTTCAGTGTGCGGCTTAACCTCTTTCTTCGGTTTTACCACTTCCTTCTTCACCGGTTTAGGCTTGGGCTTCGGCACCGGTTTAGGGATTGGCACCGGCTCAGGCTTCGGCGGTTCTGGTGCAGGTGCAGGTTCAGGCACCGGTTCTGGCTCGGGCTCTGCGACTGGCTCGGGCGCAGGTTGCGGTGCAGGCTGAGGTTCCGGCTGCACTTCAGGTGCGACCAGGGAGACGCTAATCGGCTGAGACGCTTTGGGCACTTCAACAACCTGGTGAAAAGAAGCATAAAGGATCCCCCCAATCACCGCGGCATGCAGTCCTAATGAGAACAGCGTCGGCAGTGAAATACGGCGGGGTAAAGAATGTTCTGCAAGCGTCGTCATAATATTTCTGCTGTTAGTGTTGAAGCGCAATTGTAAATGCAAATAGCAATCAGTTTCAACAACCTCTCGGCTTAACAGCGGCGATTTAACAAGAAAAACGCCCTGAGCTGCGCCTAATCAAGCCAGAGTGCGCTTTAGTTTGCAGATTGGTTAACGATCACTTAACGTGAGTGCCGACGATATTGACCTGACAGGAGTTGTAAACGTGCTCTATGTAATTTACGCGGAAGACAATGCTGATTCTCTCGAGAAGCGTACCGCTGTACGCCCTGCTCACCTTGCGCGTCTGCAACTATTGCAGGATGAAGGTCGGCTGATTGTGGCTGGCCCAATGCCAGTGGTGGACAGTAACGAGCCAGGCAAAGCGGGCTTTAGCGGCTCAACGGTTATTGCTGAGTTCCCGTCACTGGAAGAGGCGCAGTCCTGGGCGCAGGATGACCCTTATATCGCCGCAGGCGTGTATAAGCAGGTTGCGGTGAAGCCTTTCAAACGCGTGTTCTGATTACGCGGATAAATCAGGATATTCAATCGGTTGTGATGATTGAATAGAGCCAGAAAATCCAATCGGTACACATCTAAGTACCCACCGTTTTTCTGGCTCATCATTTCATATTCACGTTTATATCGTCAGCCGGCGCATCAGTAACGGGCAATGAAAGGGCAGATAATTGACCTATGAATAGGGCTGCGGTGGGTTAGCGGGTTCGATGGCATATTGAGGAGAGCAGACGGAATGGGCGCTCTTGCCGGGGGCTAAACGTGGTGGAGCCGCATTTGCATTTCTACGGTTTCAACAACCTGGTGCCTTCAGTCATTCACCCTCTCTACTTGTCGGAGTTGCGTATGAAGTTTGTCCTGGCCACTGAGGGGCATTAAACGCCGGCTAAAAATGCCCGCACGCATAATATTGCTCCCTTCCGTTGTTAGAAGTCCTGACTCACACTTCACGTACCAGGCGGGAGCGACCTCACCACTGATATCGCTTTTACTTGGGCCTAAAAAATTGATCAGTTCGACAATTTTACCTATGTTTTCTGAAACATTGGCGGAAATGATCATCGCCAACCCTCCGGGCTGCATCTTACTCATCAAACTCTCCACATCCCCAGGAACTTCTGTTTCGAAAAAATGCCGCAGCCATTATACGGGCCATTTTGATGATGAGAATAGGTATCATTACTTACATAATTAATGCCTGTGATCATGCCCTGATCCCTATCGGTTTTTCCCCTCTCTTGCTTACGTTCGGCTCTTATTGCGTAAAACGAATCAAGCTCTTTATGGGAGGTGGCGTAATTAACGTGGAGGGGTTATCACAGATGTAAAAATAAAAATGACATCGCATAGCTGATTTGAGGGTTCTGCTCAGCGATGGTCGGCACGCATTATCTGTTCTGCATTATGAGACAGGCAATAAAGAGTAACTCACTGTCATTATGGATTTGCAGAAGATGCAGAGTGCGCCGTGGGGATTCTTGCTGGTGACATTGTGCATGGAGAAACGAAACTGGCTGCCGCAACATGATGGGCATTGGTATTTTAACTTAGAGATAGAAACCTACTTTTTTTGCTTAAGAGACAACACCCTAACATCAAAACACGTTCTCGTCACCCCTTGTCACCGAGTTGAAGCCGACAAACGCCTATTTAATGACGCGCCTGGTGTTTGCCGGGTACATTACCTGGAAAGCGATCGTCCCGGCAAATTATTTCAAGGGATCTGGGTAATGAAAAGAATAGACCGGCGTTGTTGCTGGCTCACCTGGTGGCGGATGAGATGCATCCGGCCATATCTGCGGGATTGCCCTTCCAGCCAGCGTGCTCTGCGCCGCTGAATCTGCCGTGACATGCGCCAGCGTGCAACTTCATTTCTACTCCGTCTCATCTTGCCCTCTTCGCTTGAAAAACTCGCGCCGCATTATAGACCTTTCTTAATGCCCGCCAGGTCCGATGACTTTAAAAAGGAAAAGGTTTCGCCTGCTGTCATCAACACGTAAACTCCCTCTATTCAAGCGTGAACAGGACTTCCACTTACATGACGACATTTTATTCAGTACTCAGCTGGCTGCTGGTATTTGGCTACTGGCTGCTGATCGCCGGGGTTACGCTACGTATCCTGATGAAGCGCCGCGCCGTACCGTCTGCCATGGCCTGGCTACTGATTATTTATATTCTGCCGCTTGTAGGGATCATCGCCTATCTGTCGTTCGGTGAGCTGCATCTGGGTAAACGCCGCGCCGAGCGCGCCCGCACCATGTGGCCGTCAACCGCCCGGTGGCTGAATGATTTAAAGTCCTGTCACCACATCTTCTCGCATGAAAACAGCGATGTGGCACGTTCCCTGTTCCAGCTGTGTGAAAATCGTCAGGGCATTGCCGGCGTGAAAGGCAATCAGCTGCAGCTGCTCACGTCTACCGATGAAACGCTTAAGGCGTTAGTGCGTGATATCCAGTTGGCACGCCATAATATCGAGATGGTGTTCTATATCTGGCAGCCAGGCGGCCTGGCCGATGAGGTTGCAGAATGCCTGATGGCCGCAGCGCGTCGTGGCGTGCATTGCCGACTGATGCTGGATTCAGCCGGTAGCGTGCAGTTCTTCCGTAGCCCGTGGGCGGCAATGATGCGCAATGCCGGTGTGGATGTGGTGGAGTCACTTAAGGTCAGCCTGTGGCGCGTGTTTTTACGCCGCATGGATCTGCGTCAGCACCGCAAAATCGTGCTAATTGATAATTACATCGCGTATACCGGCAGTATGAACCTGGTCGATCCGCGTTACTTTAAGCAGGATGCCGGCGTAGGTCAGTGGATCGATTTGATGGCCCGTATGGAAGGCCCCGTTGCCACCGCCATGGGCATCATCTACTCCTGTGACTGGGAGATTGAGACCGGTAAACGCATATTGCCGCCACCGCCCGACGGCAACATCATGCCGTTTGAAGAGGAAAGCGGTCATACCATCCAGGTGATCGCTTCCGGGCCCGGCTTCCCGGAAGACCTGATCCATCAGGCGTTGCTCACCGCGGTGTATGCCGCCCGTGAGCAGCTGATTATGACCACGCCCTACTTTGTACCCAGCGATGATTTGCTGCATGCCATCTGCACCGCCGCGCTGCGCGGCGTCGACGTCAGCATTATTGTGCCGCGCCATAACGATTCAATGCTGGTTGGCTGGGCGAGCCGGGCCTTTTTTGCCGAGCTGCTGGCCGCCGGCGTGAAGATTTACCAGTTTGAAGACGGTCTGCTGCATACCAAGAGCGTGCTGGTCGATGGTCAGCTCAGTCTGGTGGGCACGGTGAATCTCGATATGCGCAGCCTGTGGCTGAATTTTGAAATCACCATGGTCATTGACGATGATGGTTTTGGTGGCGATCTGGCCCGCGTACAGGATGATTATATCGCCCGATCGCGGCTGGTTGATGGCCAGCGTTGGTCAAGACGTGCCTACTGGCAGCGTATTGTTGAACGACTGTTTTACTTCTTTAGTCCGTTGCTGTAAAACGAGCGGAATTGCACAGCGCCCGCAGGGGCATTATGGGAAATGTTATGGATTTGAATAACCGCCTTACCGAAGATGAAACCCTTGAACAGGCCTACGATATTTTCCTGGAGCTGGCGGGTGATAATCTTGATCCAGCCGATATCATTTTGTTCAATCTTCAGTTTGAGGAGCGCGGCGGCGCCGAACTCTTCGATCCTTCAGAAGACTGGTCTGAGCATGTGGATTATGATCTGAACCCGGACTTCTTCTGTGAAGTGGTTATTGGTCTGGGCGATGCTGATGGCGAGCCGATCAATGATGTCTTTGCCCGCGTGCTGCTGTGCCGTGAGAAAGACAACAAGCTGTGCCATATCCTGTGGCGTGAATAATTTTTTCAGTGCAGAGTGTTAAAAGGCCGGGCAAATTGCCCGGCCTTTTTCGTTTGGCTTATAGCGGATCGACCTTAAGACAGGACACCGCATGATGGAAGCTTCCCTCCAGCAACGGACGGGTTATCGCGCATTCCGGTCCGGCAATCGGGCAGCGCGTTCTGAATACGCAGCCTGACGGCGGATTGATTGGCGAAGGCAGTTCCCCTTCCAGCAGCTGAATCACCTTGTTTTTTTCCAGGTCCGGATCGGGGATCGGCACGGCTGACATCAAGGCTCTGGTGTAAGGATGCTGTGGATTCTGATACACCTCTTTATAGGTACCCAGCTCCACCGCATGGCCCAGATACATCACCAGTACGCGGTCGGAAATATGCTTGACTACCGCCAGGTCATGCGCGATGAAAATCAGTGACAGGCCCATTTCACGCTGCAGTTTCTGCAACAGATTGACCACCTGCGCCTGAATCGACACGTCCAGCGCAGAAACCGGTTCATCACAGATGATCAGTTTTGGCTCGAGGATCAATGCACGGGCAATACCGATTCGCTGACACTGGCCGCCGGAGAATTCATGGGGATAACGGTTGATCAGGTTTGGCAGCAGGCCCACCTTCATCATCATCGTTTTTACCCGCTCCTTCACTTCCTGGCGCGGCATTTTAGGATGGTAGGTGCGCAATGGCTCCGCGATGATATCGCCAATGTTCATACGTGGATTCAGTGAAGCCAGCGGATCCTGGAATATCATCTGGATATCGCTGCGCGCTCTGCGCCACTCTTCTTCACTCTGCCCCAGCAGATCGCGACCCAGCCAGGCAACGCGCCCTTCGGTAGCCTTGACCAGTCCGATGATGGCGCGCGCCAGCGTCGACTTGCCGCAACCGGATTCACCGACCACGCCTAACGTCTCACCTTCGTACAGGCGCAGGCTGACACCATCAACGGCTTTCAGGGTTTTTGACGGTTGCCAGAACCACTGCTTACCGTCTTTGATATCAAAATGGACTTTGAGATCGGCAATTTCTAACAGAACTTTCTTTTCAGCTACCGCGCTCATACCAGCTCCTCCACGGGTTTAAAGCAGGCACGCAGGCGTCCTTCACCAAATGGCTCCAGCGGCGGCGCGGTGGAACAGATTTCCATCGCATGTTGGCAACGAGGCTGGAACGGACAGCCTTTTGGTAAACGCAGCAGGTTTGGTGGATTACCGGAGATGGTCACTAACGAGTCACCTTCCTCTGCATCCAGACGGGGCACCGCATTCAGTAAACCAATCGAGTAAGGATGCGTTGGCTGATAGAACACGTCACGTGCGGTGCCATATTCCATCGTTCTTCCGGCATACATCACCAGCACGCGGTCACAGATCCCGGCGACGACACCCAGATCGTGGGTGATCATAATGATGGCGGTATTGAATTCGCGTTTCAGATCGTTCAGCAGCGTCATGATCTGCGCCTGCACCGTCACATCCAGCGCGGTGGTCGGCTCATCTGCAATCAGCAGCTTCGGCTTGCACAGCAGCGCCATGGCAATCATTACGCGCTGGCGCATGCCGCCGGAGAATTCATGTGGATACATCTTCATTCGCTTGCGCGCTTCCGGCATTTTCACCGCATCCAGCATCCGCACTGACTCTTCGAAGGCCTGAGCACTGTTCATGCCCTTGTGCAGCTTCAGCACTTCCATCAGCTGTTCACCGACCTTCATATACGGGTTCAGTGAAGTCATCGGGTCCTGGAAGATCATCGCAATCTGCTCGGCACGCAGTCTGTTCAGCTTATTCTCTGGCAGATTGAGGATTTCATTGCCATTAAACAGCGCAGAGCCGCCAATGCGGCCGTTGTTCGCCAACAGCCCCATCAGGGCAAAGGCCGTCTGTGATTTTCCGGAACCGGACTCACCCACGATGCCAAGGGTTTCACCGGCACGCAGGTTAAAGTTCAAATCGTTCACGGCAGTGACATCACCGTCTGGCGTACCAAAGGTGACGCGCAGATCTTTTACGTCCAGCAGAAGGTCGGTTCCCGCTTTTTTTGCCATTGCTGGCTGCATTTCAATTACGCTCATCGGGAAACTCCTTAACGATCTTTCGGGTCGAGGGCATCACGCAGGCCATCGCCGATAAAGTTGAAACAGAACAGCGTCACCACCAGGAAACCGGCCGGGAACATCAGCAGCCATGGCGAGACTTCCATGGAGTTCGCCCCGTCGCTCAGCAGCGCGCCCCAGCTACTCAGCGGCTCCTGGGTGCCCAGGCCAAGGAAGCTCAGGAAGGACTCAAACAGGATCATGCTTGGCACCAGCAGCGAGGCGTACACCACCACCACGCCCAGTACGTTCGGCACGATGTGACGCAGTACGATGCTGAAGGTGGAGACCCCGCCAACGTGGGCGGCTTCAATAAACTCTTTGCGCTTCAGGCTCAGGGTTTGGCCGCGCACAATACGCGCCATATCCAGCCAGGAAACCAGGCCGATAGCGACGAAAATCAGCAGAATATTGCGGCCGAAGAAGGTCACCAACAGGATCACGAAGAACATGAACGGGAAGGAGTTAAGGATTTCCAGCAGGCGCATCATCACCGAGTCGGTTTTGCCGCCCAGATAGCCTGCCAGCGAGCCGTACAGCGTGCCGACCAGCACCGCCACCAGCGCAGAAGCAATCCCCACCATCAGCGAGATACGTCCGCCAATCGCCACACGCACCAGCAGATCGCGGCCCGATGAATCGGTGCCGAAGTAGTGTTTTGACACCATATCCGGCGCAGCTGACATCATGCCCCAGTCGGTATCGTCATAGGTAAAGGACGACAGCATCGGCGCAAAGATGACAAACAGGGCAATCAACAGCAGCACGACCAGGCTGGCTAAGGCGGCACGGTTGTGGATAAAGCGTCGACGCGCATCCTGCCACAGGCTACGGCCTTCTATTTCCAGCTTTTCGCTGAAGGCTTCGAGAGCTTCGCTCTTTTTCTTACTCAACATCATGGCGAGCTCCGCGATTAATAACGAATTTTTGGATCGATAACGGCATACAGCACGTCAACAATCGCATTGAACAGAATGGTCAGCACACCTACCAGAATGGTCAGGCTCAGCACCAGCGAGTAGTCGCGGTTTAATGCGCCATTCACAAACAGCTGACCGATACCCGGCAGACCATAAATGGTTTCGATCACCATCGAACCGGTGATGATCCCGACAAAGGCCGGCCCGAGGTACGAGAGCACCGGCAGCATGGCGGGTTTCAGCGCATGGCGCAGCACGATGCGGCGCATCGGTAACCCTTTGGCGCGTGCCGTACGGATAAAGTTAGAGTGCAGAACCTCAATCATTGAGCCGCGGGTAATACGCGCGATGCTGGCGATATAGGCCAGTGACAGAGCGACCATCGGCAGGATCATATATTTGACCTCGCCACCGTTCCAGCCACCGCCCGGCAGCCATTTCAACGCTATCGCGAAGATCAGAACCAGCAACGGCGCAACCACGAAGCTGGGTATCACCACGCCGGTCATTGCCACCCCCATCACCACAAAGTCCCACTTGGTGTTCTGCTTTAATGCGGCGATGACGCCAGCAGCTACCCCGAGGATCACCGCGAGAAGAAATGCAGCCAGTCCCAGTTTTGCGGAGACCGGGAACGCATGGCCGACCAGATAGTTAACCGAATAGTCTTTGTATTTGAACGAAGGACCGAAATCTCCGTGGGCCAGCTGCACCAGATAGTTGGTGTACTGCTTCCAGATCGGATCGTTCAGATGGTATTTGGCTTCGATATTGGCCATCACCTCAGGCGACAGCGTGCGTTCACCGGTAAAAGGACTTCCCGGTGCTAAGCGCATCATAAAGAAGGAGATAGTAATCAGAATAAGTAACGTCGGAATCGCTTCCAGAAAACGACGAAAGATGAATTTTACCATTGCCCGTACCTGCTGGCTTGTGCCTCAGCACTGCTTAAAATATACACGCTGGGGGAAGGTCGCCCTTCCCCCAAATTGTTGCGATTAATGCTTGATGATATACAGATTTTTGTCGTACACGTTGTCCAGCGCATCTTTACCGGTGTAGCCACCGACGTAGGTTTTCACCAGACGGGCGTTCACGTAGTAGTAGACCGGAACGATTGCTGAGTCTTTATCAAGGATTTGCTCGGCTTTGGCGTACAGGTCGCTACGGCTTTTCTCATCACTGGCTTTCGCAGAATCGGCCATCACTTTATCGAATGCCGCTGACTTATAGTGAGCCGTGTTGGAGCTGCTGTCAGAAATCATGGTGTTCAGGAACGAGCTCGGTTCGTTGTAGTCCGCGCACCATGCGGCACGGGAAACGTCAAAGTTGCCCTGGTGACGCGTATCCAGGAAGGTTTTCCACTCCTGGTTGTTCAGCTTGATGTTCACGCCGAGGTTTTTCTTCCAGATCGACGAGGCGGCAATCGCCAGCTTTTTGTGCAGATCGGAAGTGTTATACAGCAGCTCGAAGGTCAGTGGCTTGTCGGCAGTGTAGCCCGCTTCCGCCAGCAGTTTTTTCGCTTCGGCATTACGTTTGTCCTGAGACCAGCTGAACCACTCTGGCTTGGTCAGGTTGGCACCGTCGGTGGCTGGCGGCGTGTAGCTGTAGGCCGGCAGTTGACCCTGTGCCAGCACCTTGTTAACCATGATGTCACGGTCCAGGCCCAGCTTCAGCGCTTCACGAACGCGTGGGTCGGTGAATGGTGCTTTCTGGTTGTTGATTTCGTAGTAGTAAGTACACAGGTACGGATCAACATGCAGCTCTTTCGGGTTATCGCGCTGCAGTTTTTTGAACAGCTCGATTGGCATGTTGTTGTAGGTCATGTCGCTGCCATCGTTACTGAAGTAGCGGTTAACGTCGCTGACTTCAGACGAAATTGGCAGGAAAGTCACTTTATCCAGTTTGGTGTTGGCGTTGTCCCAGTAGTCCGGGTTACGCACGACCACGATACGTTCGTTGATCACGTGCGCCTGTAATTTGAACGCGCCGTTACCGACCCAGTTTTCCGGCTGAGTCCACTTCTCACCGAATTTGTCCACGGCTGGTTTATAAACCGGAGACATGGATGGGTGGATCAGTAATTTGAAGAAGTAAGGAACCGCTTCGCTCAGCGTCACCTGTAAGGTGTTGGCATCCAGCGCCTTCACGCCCAGTGTGTCAGGGCTTTTCTTGCCGGCGATGATGTCATCGATGTTTTCCAGATGACCGTATTGCAGGTAACTGGCATAGGGCGACGCGGTTTTAGGATCGGCCAGGCGCTGCCAGCTATAAACGAAGTCCTGCGCGGTTACAGGCTCACCGTTGGACCATTTGGCATTCTTACGCAGATGGAAGGTCCAGACTTTGCCGTCTTTGTTTTCCCAGCTTTCTGCCACGCCAGGGATTGGATGCCCCTGAGTATCACTGATCACCAGACCTTCAAGCAGGTCACGGCTGACGTTGGATTCAGGCACACCTTCAATTTTGTGTGGGTCAAGGGACTGAACTTCATCGCCATTGCCCTTTACCAGCTCCTGTTTTGCCGCTAAATCGACGCCCGCAGGCACCGTAGCAGCCATAGCCAGATTGCCTGCCAGCGCAGTCATAATGCCAAGAGCAATCAGGCTTTTTTTCGTGATGTTGGTCATGAGTTACCTACTCCAGTTTTTATCATTGCTAATGTGGTCTGAATAATCATCAGCTACCCCCGTTATCGGGTTATTTGCCTGGCGAACCGGAACGTGGATCCGCCTGGTGATGGTGCTTTACCCTGCCTGTTTCTTTCTTTGCGATCGGTCGAAAACGTTCGCCCAATCTCAATGCTTAACGATGTAAAAATACTTCACGTCGGTCAGATCCTGAGGATCTTTGCCGGTAAACCCGCCAACCCAGGGTTTTACCAAGCGTGCGCTGACGCGGTAATAAACCGGCACGATAGCCGAATCACGATCGAGCTGCTGTTCAGCCTGCTGATAAACGGCCGGACGCTCACGATCAGAAACGGTCAGTGATTTCGCGATCAGCGCATCGAATTTGTCGCTTTTATAAAACGCCGTATTGCTGGAAGAGTTGCTTAACATGGCGTTGAGGAAAGTCGAGGGTTCGTTGTAATCCGAACACCAGGTTGCACGCGCCACGTCGAAATTCCCCTGATGACGGGTATCGAGCATGGTTTTCCATTCCTGGTTATCCAGCGAGACTTTGGCCCCCAGGTTTTTACTCCACATTGATGCAGCGGCAATGGCCTGCTTTTTATTAACATCAGAGGTGTTGTAAAGCAGGCTGAAGGTCAGTGGTTTCGCGCTGCTGTAACCGGCTTCCGCCAGCAGTTTTTTGGCCTGCTCGTTACGCTGCTGCTGAGTCAGCTTCATCCAGTCTGGCTGGGTTAATTCGGCACCATCAATAAACGGCGGCGTGAAGCCACCGGCCGGGATCTGTCCCTGGCCCATAATTTTGTCGGTGATGATGCTGCGGTCGAGCGTCAACTTCACCGCGGTACGTACCCGGGGATCGTTAAACGGCGCGCGTTTGTTGTTCAGCTCATAATAGAAGGTGCAAAGCAACGGGCTGATGCGCACCTGCGTGCCCAGCGTTTTCTTCAGCGTTGGGAATAAATCCGGCGGTAAAGCGCTGTTGGTCATGTCGATTTCACCGCTACGGTAGCGGTTAACGTCGCCGGACTCTGACGCGATCGGTAGGAAGGTGGCGGTTTCAATCACCGATTTGGCATTGTTCCAATACAGCGGGTTGCGCTTGACCACGATCTTCTCGTTAATCACCCACTCACCTAACGTATAGGCGCCGTTACCAACATAGTGGCCCGGCAGTGTCCACTGCTCGCCCCACTGCTCTATCGCCTTGCGATAGACCGGTTTCAGCGAGGTATGCGCGGTTAGGGCGATAAAATAAGGAACGGGTTCGCTCAGGGTCACCTGAAGATGGCGATCGTCCAGCGCCTTCACGCCCAGCTCACTGGCCGGCTTCTTCCCCGCCAGGATGTCATCGATATTTTCAATATGGGCATATTGCAGGTAGCTGGCATAAGGCGAAGCCGTTTTTGGATCGACCAGACGCTGCCAGCTGTAGACAAAATCAGCGGCGGTGACAGGCTCACCATTGCTCCACTTTGCGTCAGCACGCAGGGTGAACGTCCAGACTTTCCCCTGCTCGCTTTGCCAGCTTTCCGCCACGCCCGGAACCACATGCCCGTTGTTGTCAGTGGTTGTCAGACCTTCCAGCAGGTTCAGAATGATGTTGCTTTCCGGCACACCCTCAACTTTTTGCGGATCCAGTGAAGACACTTCCGTGCCGTTGTTAATCACCATGGACTGCTGTGCGGCCAGGTTAATACCTGCGGGTACTGAAGCGGCCATTGCGCTGCCGGTACCGATAGTCAAACTCAAGATAACGGCCTGACTCAGATGCTGACGGGAAAACGGAATGCATTTCATTAAGCGTTGATAACCTGTGTTCGTGGATCGGCAGCCAAATCGGAAAAAGTGGTAGTCAATTGCACATCCGATGCCAGTTTTAAACAAAGCATTCGAAAACTATCAGAACGCTGATTTTTACGCCAAAGCAAAATGACAAAAATGTTACCTAATTCTCTTTTATCACAACTAATTAATATGATGAAATGTTATTTAACAAGTGAAATTAACACATAACCTAATGATAAATAGATAGTTAAGTGCATTAACGCCTATAAAACACCCACTTTGACTGGTGTCATAGTGCAAAATTTAATCTAATTTCTTCACTTCGCGCTGTTTTCAGCTTTAGATATTACGATGATGGTTTTTTACAGGATATAAATCTGGTAATGCGCTACTGACGCTGCGATATACAGTGTTAAAAAAGTAACAATTCATCAATAAGCATTGCTGGATGAGGGAGTTGCAGACGTTTGCAGTAATTACATTAATAACCGCAACGGCAAGTTAAGCGAAATGAATAATTGCACTAACACAGTGCTTAAAAAGGCCCATTTGCACTGATTTGGTGCTTCATTTTGTTGCAGCCAAAAAAAAAGCGCAGATTATGCGCTTTTCAGGGGGTTTTTCAGTGCGGGTTTTTTTACGTGACTAATCCCGGGAATAAAGCCCGCAATCCGGTGACCACAAACTCAATACCTAATGCCATCAGCAACAGGCCCATAATACGGGTGATGACGTTTATACCCGTCTGACCCAGCACTCTGACCATCAGAGGGGCTGCCCTGAATAACAGCCAGCAGCAGAACGCAAACAGGGCAATTGCCACGCTGAATCCCAACAGGTTTTGCCAGCTGTGATAACGGGTACTCCAGACGATGGTTGAGCTGATCGCACCCGGCCCAGCCATTAAAGGCAACGCCAGCGGAACCACGCCAATACTTTCTCTGATCGCGGACTCTGATTTTTCTTGTTTGTTCTGCTTATCTTCGCCCAGTTTCCCGCTGATCATAGACATCGCAATCGTCACCACCAGGATCCCGCCGGCAATACGGAAGGAATCGATAGAGATGCCAAAGATATGCAGGATGCCATCACCGAGAAACAGCGAGGTCCAGAGGATAATCGCCACCGATACGTTGGCGGTCAGATTGGTTTTATTACGGGCAGCTGCAACCTGATAACTGGTCATGCTGATAAACACCGGAATGATCCCCACCGGATTCACCAGAGCAAACAGCCCAACAAAAAATTTGATATAGCCGGAAAGGTCTAAAAGTGCCGGATTCACGTGATGCTCCTGAAAGGGCCAATTTACTGGCGGCTAATGTACGGGAAAACCCCTGGGTTTGCCATGGCATTACTTCGAATTTTCATCTGGATTAACGCGCATTTATCAGTGCTTTTCACTGTCTTTCAGGCTGCATAAGGTTCTTAAGATCTGCCGCGCAAAACGTAACGACACTTATTCAAACCCCATCCTCGCAAAGGCGATAATTGTTGCTGCTGAAAGGTGTCAGCTTGGGGTAAAGATGATCTAAATCAAAATTGGCTTACCTCTAAGTGAGTAAGCTTTGAATCACCAAATGGAGTGGTAAGTCGATGCCCTGGTCGTGGTGAGTAAAGTCAGGTGCAGACTCTTTCAGTAAACCTGTAGAACTTTTTAGCAGGAATTCAAGTTAGTCACAGCGAGATCACAACACATTAACAACGCATGACTATACTTCCTGATTCTGACTTGTTTACTAATAGAGTTTAACTTCCATCAGGAGATGCATTATGGCCGTTACTAATGTTGCTGAACTTAACGCACTTGTTGAACGTGTTAAAAAAGCACAGCGCGAATACGCCAACTTCACTCAAGAGCAGGTCGACAAAATTTTCCGTGCCGCAGCGTTAGCTGCAGCAGATGCACGCATTCCACTGGCCAAAATGGCCGTTGCGGAATCCGGTATGGGGATCGTTGAAGACAAAGTTATCAAAAACCACTTCGCTTCCGAATACATCTATAACGCTTACAAAGACGAAAAAACCTGCGGTATTCTCGGTACTGATGAGACCTTCGGCACCATCACTATCGCTGAACCTATCGGCCTGATCTGCGGTATCGTGCCAACGACTAACCCAACTTCTACCGCCATCTTCAAAGCGCTGATCAGCCTCAAAACCCGTAACGGCATTATCTTCTCACCACATCCAAGAGCGAAAGACGCGACCAATAAAGCGGCCGATATTGTGCTGCAGGCTGCTATCGCCGCCGGTGCGCCAAAAGATATCATCGGCTGGATCGATGCCCCGTCTGTTGAGCTGTCAAACCAGCTGATGCACCACCCAGAGATAAACCTGATCCTTGCGACCGGTGGTCCAGGCATGGTTAAAGCGGCCTACAGCTCCGGTAAACCAGCAATTGGTGTGGGTGCAGGTAATACCCCGGTAGTTATCGATGAAACGGCAGATATCAAGCGTGCTGTGGCATCTATCCTGATGTCCAAAACCTTCGATAACGGCGTAATCTGTGCGTCTGAGCAGTCCGTCATCGTGGTCGACTCCGCTTATGACGCGGTTCGCGAGCGTTTCGCCAGCCACGGCGGCTACATGCTGCAGGGCAGCGATTTAAAAGCTGTGCAGGATATCATCCTGAAAAACGGTGGGCTGAATGCCGCTATCGTGGGCCAGCCAGCGGTGAAAATTGCCGAGATGGCCGGCATCAACGTGCCTCCAAGCACCAAGATTCTGATTGGCGAAGTGCAGCTGGTTGATGAATCCGAGCCCTTCGCCCATGAAAAACTCTCTCCTACCCTTGCCATGTACCGTGCGAAAGATTTCCACGATGCGGTTAGCAAAGCGGAAAAACTGGTCGCTATGGGCGGTATCGGTCACACCTCTTGTCTGTACACCGACCAGGATAACGAGCGTGAGCGTGTTAACTACTTCGGCGACAAAATGAAGACCGCACGTATCCTGATTAACACCCCGGCTTCACAGGGTGGTATCGGTGACCTGTACAACTTTAAACTGGCGCCGTCTCTGACGCTGGGCTGTGGTTCCTGGGGTGGTAACTCCATTTCTGAAAACGTCGGACCTAAACATCTGATCAACAAGAAAACCGTGGCTAAGCGAGCAGAGAATATGTTGTGGCATAAACTTCCTAAGTCTATCTACTTCCGTCGCGGCTCATTGCCTATCGCTCTTGAAGAAGTGGCGACCGATGGAGCAAAACGCGCCTTTATCGTCACTGACCGCTATCTGTTCAACAACGGTTACGCTGATCAGGTGGTGTCAGTGCTGAAATCTCACGGCATTGAAACTGAAGTGTTCTTCGAAGTAGAAGCTGACCCAACGCTGAGCATTGTGCGTAAAGGGGCTGAGCAGATGAACTCCTTCAAACCTGATGTGATTATCGCCCTGGGCGGCGGTTCACCGATGGACGCCGCGAAAATCATGTGGGTGATGTACGAACATCCGGAAACCCACTTTGAAGAACTGGCGCTGCGCTTTATGGATATCCGTAAACGCATCTACAAATTCCCGAAAATGGGCGTGAAAGCAAAAATGATTGCTATCACTACCACCTCCGGTACCGGTTCAGAAGTGACACCATTTGCGGTAGTGACCGACGATGCTACTGGCCAGAAATATCCGCTGGCTGACTATGCGCTGACCCCGGACATGGCGATTGTCGATGCCAACCTGGTGATGAACATGCCTAAGTCACTCTGTGCCTTCGGCGGTCTGGATGCGGTTACCCACTCTCTGGAAGCCTATGTGTCTGTGCTGGCCAATGAGTACTCTGATGGTCAGGCGCTGCAAGCGCTGAAACTGTTGCAGGAAAACCTGCCGGCCAGTTACAACGAAGGCGCGAAAAACCCGGTAGCCCGTGAGCGTGTGCACAATGCTGCCACCATCGCCGGTATCGCGTTTGCCAACGCCTTCCTTGGGGTTTGCCACTCAATGGCCCACAAACTGGGTTCAGAGTTCCATATTCCACACGGTCTGGCTAACGCCCTGCTGATTTGTAACGTTATCCGCTATAACGCTAACGATAACCCAACCAAACAGACAGCATTCAGTCAGTACGATCGTCCGCAGGCTCGTCGTCGTTATGCCGAAGTGGCTGACCATCTGCGTCTGAGCGCACCTGGTGACCGTACGGCGCAGAAAATTGAGAAACTGCTGGCCTGGCTGGAAGAGATGAAAGCGCAACTGGGTATCCCTAAATCAATCCGCGAGGCTGGCGTACAGGAAGCTGATTTCCTGGCGAAAGTCGATAAGCTGGCTGAAGATGCCTTCGATGACCAGTGTACCGGTGCTAACCCACGCTATCCGCTGATTGCTGAGCTAAAACAAATCATGCTGGATACTTTCTACGGCGTTGAGTACCAGGAAGTGTTTGCCAACATCGCCGAAGCGATTGAAGCCCAACCGGTCGCGGTTAAGAAAGTCGAAAAGAAAGTGAAAAAGTAAAAGTTGCTTAAAAAAAACCCGCCAACCGGCGGGTTTTTTATTGGCGCAATTCGTAAGAAAAACTAATCAACCTTTGAAATAACATGCAGGCTTAGTTTTCTCATAAACTACCTGGATGACGGTCTTTATTTAATCCCGTTCTTACCATGTACTGCCTGTAAACATCCCTGCTCTATCGCTGCTTTGTAATGCTTTCTACAGACGGACACGTAACGCTCATTGCCACCAATGACAACCTGTTCACCTTCTTTAAAAGGTGCGCCATTTTGATCTAACCTTAATACCATTCCCGCTTTTCTTCCGCAGTGACAAACGGTTTTTAATTCAACCAGCTTATCTGACCAGGCTAATAAGTACTGGCTACCGGTAAATAATTCACCGCGAAAATCTGTACGCAATCCATAACAGAGTACAGGTATATCCAGATTATCTACTACATCAGATAAGGCTTTTACCTGTTCACGGGTAAGAAACTGGCTTTCATCGACTAACACACAGTGAACCGGTTCCAGCAGATGCTGAGCGCTAATCTCATCAAAAAGTGCCGACTCGTTATTATACAATTTCGCGGGTGAAGACAGGCCTATTCTCGAACTCACCTTGCCCGAACCGAATCGGTTGTCAATCTCGGCGGTGTAGACGATAGTCCGCATCCCCCGCTCCTGGTAGTTATAAGACGACTGCAACAGGGCGGTAGATTTGCCGGCGTTCATCGCGGAATAGTAGAAATACAGCTGAGCCATTTGCGCTCGCTCCCTTAGGAATGTTTCGAAGAATGCTCAGAATTGTACCACAGGGTACTACGGTCGAAAGGGCTTTAATCATCACGCAACGGTGACGCGACGGGCGTGAGAAAATGTACAACCTGCTGACAATGTTGTTGAAATATCCCTTCTTTTTCCAGATTTAGTTTTTCCAGTCTTTGTCACTTTTAGGCATTAAACGAATAAAAAGGCTAAATCGACTCTGCTAATATTCGCGGAATTTCCTGAAAGATATTGCTGTAAACCTGAAAAAATGTCCGCGGTTTACCTGGCTGATTTTATTATACAAGGCGTGAACGCCCGTCGGGCTTTGTCTTACATCTGATAGCGATTACAAAGCAGGCATTATTTTTAGCAGCCAGCCTTTTATGCGGATTAATTACAACAGGGGCAGTTGGCGGATTTTCCTTATTCTGAAATCCTTACAAAATTAACTATTGCAGTTCGTATTTACGCACTCTATTATTATCGGGCAGAACAATTCTCCCACCTTTATAATTTTTGAGATTCATATAATGAGCGAAGCACTTAAAATTTTGAACAACATTCGTACCCTGCGTGCTCAAGCCAGAGAATGTACCCTGGAAACGCTGGAAGAGATGCTGGAAAAACTGGAAGTTGTTGTTAATGAGCGCCGCGAAGAAGAAAGCCATGCTCAGGCTGAAAACCAGGAACGCACACGCAAGCTGCAGCAGTATCGCGAAATGCTGATTGCTGATGGCATCGATCCTAACGAATTGCTGTCCACCCTGGCCGCTGTTAAAGCACCAGGCAAAGCAAAACGCGCTGCCCGTCCGGCCAAATACAAATATACTGATGAAAATGGCGAAGCGAAAACCTGGACAGGTCAGGGTCGTACTCCAGCCGTGATCAAAAAAGCTATCGAAGAACAAGGTAAGCAGCTGGACGATTTCCTGCTGTAATCGTGACTTCAAGTGCTTCTGAGAAACCCATCCTTGCGATGGGTTTTTTATTACCCATTTTCAAGCCATCACTTTTCCCAAAGCAAAAAAAAAAGGAGCCTCAGCCCCTTTATCCTACGCTGCCGATCGTTCAGACCTTATAGAAAGAACGATACCAACTGACAAAGTTAGCAATCCCTTCTTCGACACCGGTTTGAGGTTTAAAGCCAATGGCATTAAACAGCGCACGAGTATCAGCGCTGGTTTCCAGCACGTCACCCGGTTGCATTGGCAGCATGTTCTTCTTCGCACTGATGCCTAACGCCTTCTCCAGCGCCTCTATATACGCCATCAGCGTGACAGGGTTGCTGTTACCAATATTGTATACGCAATACGGCGCTGAGCTGCTTGCAGGGCTCCCCTGCTCAACGGTCCAGTCTGGGTTCGCTTGCGGGATCACATCCTGCAGGCGAACAATCGCTTCGGCGATATCATCAATGTAGGTGAAGTCGCGGCGCATCTGGCCATTGTTGTAGACATCAATTTGTTCTCCGGCCAGCATGGCGCGGGTGAACTTAAATAAAGCCATGTCCGGCCTTCCCCATGGGCCATATACGGTGAAGAACCGCAGCCCGGTGGTTGGAATACCGTACAGGTGAGAATAGGTGTGGGACATTAATTCGTTGGCCTTCTTGGTTGCCGCATACAGCGACACAGGATGGTCAACGGAGTCATCGGTAGAGAATGGCATCTTATTGTTCAGCCCATAAACGGAACTGGATGAGGCATACAATAAGTGGCCAATGTGATTATGTCGGCACCCTTCAAGAATATTCAGGTGACCAATCAGATTCGCATCTGCATAAGCTAAAGGATTATCGAGCGAATAACGTACACCAGCCTGAGCACCCAAATGAATAACACGCTCAAAAGCCTGGTCGTGGAACAGTTGGGCGATGCCCTCTCTGTCAGCAAGATCCAGCTTGATAAAGGTAAACTGCGCATGAGGCTCAAGAAGTTTGAGGCGGGCAAGTTTCAGGTTAACGTCATAATAGTCATTCAGGTTGTCGATACCGACAACCTGGTGACCGGCGGACAGCAGGCGCTCCGCTACGTGGAAGCCAATAAATCCTGCTGCGCCGGTTACCAGATATTTCATACTGCCCTCGTTAGTTATGCAATTTGGATAGAAGCGCCGCGGCCGATTGCATAATAAACAAAACCGCGCTTACTGATTCTTTCTGGATCATACAGGTTACGACCATCAAAAATCACGGGTTCTTTCAGAGCATTTTTAATGACATCAAAATCCGGTGCACGGAAGTTCTGCCATTCGGTACAGATGACCAGGCCATCAGCACCTTGCAGAGCGGCTTCTTTGGTTCCCATCAGCTTCAAATCGCTGCGATGGCCATAGACGCGCTGTGCTTCGTCCATTGCTTCCGGGTCGAAAGCCTGAACGGAAGCACCTGCCTGCCAGAGTGCTTCCATCAGCACACGGCTTGACGCTTCACGCATGTCATCGGTGTTTGGCTTGAAAGAAAGCCCCCACAGTGCAAAAGTTTTGCCCTGCAGATTGTCACCGAAATGACGTTTGATGAAGGTTGGCAGCTTGTTCTTCTGCGAATCGTTGACGTCTTCAACCGCCTGCAACAGACGTGGCTTGTAACCAATCTGTTCTGCAGTGCGGATCAGCGCCTGAACGTCTTTCGGGAAGCAGGATCCGCCATAGCCGCAGCCAGGATAGATGAAGGAGTAACCGATACGGGAGTCAGAACCAATGCCCTGACGCACTTTCTCGATATCTGCACCCAGGCGTTCTGCCAGGTTGGAGATCTCATTCATAAAGCTGATTTTAGTGGCCAGCATGCAGTTTGCCGCATACTTGGTCAGCTCAGCACTACGAATATCCATTAAAATCATGCGATCATGATTGCGGTTGAAGGGCTCGTACAGCTCGCGCAGCAGCTCAACAACTTCATCATTGTCTGTACCCACAACAATACGCTCAGGACGCATACAGTCGCTGACTGCTGCACCTTCCTTGAGGAATTCAGGGTTAGACACCACATCAAACGCAATCTCAGCACCACGTGCTTTCAGCGTCTCTTCCATTACCGCACGAACACGGTCTGCCGTTCCAACAGGAACCGTAGACTTGTCGATCACAACTTTGTGATCCTGCATGTGTTCTGCGATGGTGCGTGCTACAGCGGTAACATATTTCAGATCCGCAGAGCCGTCTTCATCCGGAGGTGTTCCCACGGCGATAAACTGCATCGTACCGTGATTCACACCTTCTTCCGCGTTGGTGGAGAACTTGAGGCGACCGCTCTCATAGTTCTGCATCACCAGAGGCGTCAGGCCCGGTTCAAAAATAGGAATGATCCCTTTCTTCAGATTCTCGACTTTACTTGCGTCGACATCGATACAAAGAACGTCATGTCCGACTTCGGCCAGAACCGCAGCCTGAACCAGACCAACATAGCCGATACCAAATACGGTGACTTTCATTGAATTGTCCCGGTTAGAAATTAAATTTACTTACTATTGCCAACAGTGCTTTCGAGCCACTCTTTAAAGTCGCTACCCAGAGAATCGTGACGTACGCCGTATTCAACGAAAGCCTGCATGTAGCCCAGCTTGTTACCACAGTCATGGCTCACGCCTTTCAGGTGATAAGCTTCTACAGTCGATTTTTCCATCAGCATAGCAATGGAGTCAGTCAGCTGAATTTCATCACCTGCACCTGGAGGCGTTTTCGCCAGCAGTGGCCAGATATCAGCAGACAGAACATAACGGCCAACAACCGCCAGGTTTGAAGGGGCTTTATCCGCTTTAGGCTTCTCAACCACACCGACCATCGGTGCGCTCTGACCAGCAGACAGTTCAGCACCCTGGCAGTCAACCACACCGTAAGCTGTTACGTCAGCAACTGGCTCAACCATGATCTGGCTGCGGCCGGTTTCATCGAAACGACGCATCATATCGGCCAGGTTCTCAGTAGCCAGGTTTGATTCGTATTCATCGATGATTACGTCAGGCAGGATAACGGCGAAAGGTTCGTCACCGACAACCGGGTAAGCACACATTACTGCGTGGCCCAGACCTTTAGCCAGACCCTGACGGACCTGCATGATGGTTACGTGTGGCGGGCAAATAGACTGGATTTCTTCCAGCAACTGACGCTTAACACGTTTTTCCAACATCGATTCCAGCTCGAAACTGGTGTCGAAGTGGTTTTCGATGGCGTTTTTAGAGGAGTGCGTTACCAGCACAATCTCAGTGATCCCAGCTGCGATACATTCGTTAACGACATACTGAATTAACGGCTTATCAACCAGTGGCAACATTTCTTTTGGAATGGCTTTGGTTGCAGGCAACATACGCGTTCCCAAACCAGCTACAGGGATAACCGCTTTTTTTACTTTGGACTTATAGGCAGACATCTAAGTACCTCTCTTTATAGGCCGTTCAAGTTATTACTTGATATGTCGAGTTAAAAACGAGATGAGTATACCAGTGGAACCCTGACGGATTTATCCTGGATGAACCCTTTCAGCAAAAATTAAGACTATTACCCAAGTGTAAAGCTTATCTTTGGCCCTGTCTGCCAGCAGCAAACAGGATTTCTGACGAGTGGTTAATCCGTGGACAACATCAGGCGCAGCCTGCCACCAGCGCCCCAAACCTGGCATTGCCAGGCTTCACAACGCTGGCTTATTTGATTTAGGTGGGTGCTGCCCAATGTACCAAGTGGAACACCGTTGCTGAGTTGAATTTGATGGGTGTTGACGTTAAGGGTGGCGTTTAAACCAGCGGAAACGAGGATCAAATTCTTTAATCCTTGATGGTAATAGCCGACCAGCAGTGGGAACTGCCCTTTTAGATTGGCCTGGCGTAACAGCAAATTGACCTGTTTTAACAAGCCATTTAATTCAGGCAGTCGTGGCGACTGGCCTGATAATTGATCCTGCAACAGTCCGTTGAACAGCGCGCGCAGTAATAAAGCGGCCAGCACGCCATTATCGCCCGCGCGGGTCACGTCCAGGCAATAGAATGCCAGATCTTTCTCGGACAGCGCGGCGATATCCAATACCAGGCCCGGCTCTTCGGCCATCGTCAGCTGACGGTAATTGATGCGACAGTTGGCGATAACCTGCTGTACAGGCGGCTGCAGTTGCTTAAGCAGTTTCGACGCGGCATTCGGATCCCGCACCAGCGCATCCCAGTCCTGGAATAGCTGTTCGTCTTCTTCCACTTTTGAAGTGAACATCGATGGATAGAGGCATTCGTAGACGGCCTCGCGTAAGCGGGCCAGATCTTTCAGCGGTTTTAACAACACGTCCTGCACCCCGAGGCGTAGCACCTGGGCAATGTCAGCCATGTTTTCCGTTGCGGAGATCACCAGTATCGGCATGGTGTTGCCTTTACTACGCATATGTTCAACCAGCTTCAACCCGTCCATCTTTGGCATAGCCAGGTCGCAAATCATCAGGTCATGCGCAGACTCATTGAGTTTTTCAAGCGCTTGCAGTCCATCGTCTGCCAGCATTATCTCAGCCCCAAGAGCCGCTAGATAGTTGTCAAGAAGAGAGCGGAAAACGACTTCGTCTTCAACAATCAGAATCTTTTTTCCGCTTAATGGCTTGTCCATCATCCCCCCCTGTACACCGGATTAGTCAATAGTGGCTCATAATCCACATTCTCGCCTCTAAGAATTGCCTGAAGAGTCATATTTCACTCATCCGGAAACGCAGCTTGACGAACCAGCGGCAGTAATTCATCCATCTTCTTCTCTACCGCCAGCTTACCCGCCTCGATAGCCTCTTCTGCGCGATGGAAATCCAGTGTGGAAATCTGAGGGCAGAATGGCTGGATCAATACGTCTGGCGGATCGCCTGCCATACGATTTCTCTTCAACCGGTTCTCAAGCACCTGAATAGAAGTGGACATGATTTCCATCGCGCCAGGCGTTTGATTAACCTTGCGGTGGGCTACTCTGGCGAGGCTCTGACGCAGGCGCCCTCCCCAGCTGGTTGCTGCAGCTTCGACTTCATCTGCGGATTGCGGCGTCACTGACAGCAGATCCTGTTGCATCAGGTGCGCGTCGTGTTGCAGGTCAACGGCAATCACGATATCGGCGCCCAGTGCCCGGGTCAGCGACACCGGCACCGGATTGACCACCGCGCCGTCCACAAGCCAGTAACCGTTATAGGCTACCGGGGCTAACAGACCGGGCATGCTGCATGACGCCCGCACCGCCATATGCAGATCGCCTTCAGTCAGCCACAGCTCACGCCCGGTGCTGAGGTTGGTCGCCACCGCGCCGAAAGGCAGATCGCACTCTTCAATGTTTTCGTGATTAACCAGCCGGCGAACGTGGTTGAACACCCGTTCTCCCCGCAGCAGGCCACCGCGACGCCACGAGAAATCCATCAGGCGGATCACATCCCAATAGCTGAAGGAACGAACCCAGGTTTCGAGGATGGGAAGACGTTTACTGGCATACGCTGCGCCCACCAGCGCCCCAACGGAGCACCCCGCGACCACATCGACTTTAATCCCAGCCCGCTCCAGCGCATTGATAACACCAATATGCGCCCACCCCTTGGCGGCACCCGATCCCAGTGCCAGTCCAATTTTTACCTGTCTCATTCTACCCCTGACGATTGCTTAACTTACAAATGGCATCATCGTGACTGCTCGGTTACCATGACGCCCAAAATCTTTCGACTTTTACACTCACTGGAGTCAACGTGTCAGAACTTTGCCCGTGCGGAAGCGGAATGCAGTATAGCGTATGTTGCCAGCCCTTTCTTAAAGGTGACGACATTCCTGCCATACCAGAAGCCTTAATGCGTTCGCGCTACACTGCCTATGTGCTGAAAGATGCCGACTATTTGGTCGCCACCTGGCATCCCTCCTGCGATCCGCAACGTTTTCATGCCAGCCTTGAGCAAAGCTTTGAGGCGACCCGCTGGTTGAGTTTACAGATTATTTCGGCAGAAGAACCTGGGGATAAATCCGAAGGGTTTGTGACATTCTTTGCTCGTTTCTCTGAAAATCAGCGCGAAAGCTTTATTCATGAGCGTTCCCGCTTTGTCCGGGTAGAACAACGCTGGTACTATATTGACGGCACATACCCTGAAACAGGGCGAAATGACCGCTGCCCCTGCGGCTCCGGCAAAAAATTCAAGAAATGCTGCGGCCAGTAAGGTCGCTGATCTTATAAAGAATTGCTTCGACAGGATCACCACTGCAATGCAAGCGCAAACACTGCAACGAAAAGTATTACGGACCATCTGCCCAGACGCAAAAGGTCTGATCGCCAAGATCACCAATATTTGTTACAAGCACGAGCTGAATATCGTGCAGAACAATGAGTTCGTCGATCATCGCACCGGACGCTTTTTTATGCGTACCGAGCTGGAAGGGATATTTAACGACACCACGCTGTTGGCGGACCTGGACAGTGCGCTGCCAACCGGCTCCATTCGCGAGTTAAATTCAGCGGGTCGTCGCCGTATCGTTATTCTGGTTACCAAAGAAGCCCATTGTCTGGGTGATTTGCTGATGAAGAGCACCTACGGCGGGTTGGATGTTGAGATCGCTGCGGTGATTGGTAACCACGAAACCTTGCGCACGCTGGTTGAGCGTTTTGATATTCCGTTTATCCTGGTCAGCCATGAAGGACTTTCCCGCGAAGATCACGATAACAATATGGCGGCAGAGATCGATCGCTATCAGCCTGATTACGTGGTTCTGGCCAAGTATATGCGTGTACTGACCCCAGGATTCGTGCAGCGTTACCCAAATCAGATCATCAACATTCACCACTCGTTCCTGCCCGCCTTTATTGGTGCACGTCCTTATCATCAGGCGTATGAGCGCGGCGTGAAAATCATCGGTGCGACGGCGCACTATGTGAATGATAATCTTGATGAAGGTCCAATCATCATGCAGGACGTCATCCACGTTGATCATACCTACACGGCAGAAGATATGATGCGTGCAGGTCGTGACGTTGAGAAGAACGCGTTAAGCCGCGCGCTTTATCAGGTACTGGCGCAACGTGTATTTGTTTACGGCAACCGCACCATTATTCTATAAGCAGCAACGCATTTCATTTGTAGCAAGGCTGCTGTTTTGTATGACAAAGCAGCAGCCAGAATAAAAAAGCGGCAAACAAACCTTTTTCGTTAAATTCAGGCTTTACAGCCTCCTCTCATTTGATATGATGCGCCCCGCTTACAGGCACAGCAGCAAGGCCAGTGACTGAAGCGCAGTAATTGAGAAATAAAGCAAAACCCTGTGGTGGGGTTCCCGAGTGGCCAAAGGGATCAGACTGTAAATCTGCCGTCATCGACTTCGAAGGTTCGAATCCTTCCCCCACCACCATCTCATTTATCTCCCGCACTCCTATGCAAAGTACCCTTTTCCATATTCCCCACGGGGGAGGATGAGAAGCTTCGACCTCGAAGGTTTGACCCGAAGGGTGAGTCGCAAAGCGACGAAAAATCTTTCCTGCTCCGCAGCCGCGAACTCTTCACCTTCTGCATAAACCACCAAATCCCTACCTAACCAACTTTTTCAATTCCCTTGACCACCCTCCCATCCACTTACCCAATCAGCCCCAACCCAACCAACCCCTCACGTCTTTTACTTCCCTTTACCCTACCGACTCCCTCCACTAAATAGGTTTTTAACTCCCGCTTTTTTTGCTACCATCCCAACCCTGTTTCCTTCGATATCTGGTCAGCACAATGAAATTTGTTTCTTTTAATATCAATGGGCTGCGCGCCCGTCCGCATCAGCTTGCCGCCATCATTGAGCAGCACCAGCCAGACGTGATTGGCCTGCAAGAAACCAAAGTGCATGACGATATGTTCCCGTTGGAAGAAGTGTCAAAGCTGGGTTATCACGTCTTCTATCATGGCCAGAAAGGTCACTATGGCGTTGCCCTGTTAACCAAAGACGAGCCTCTTGCCGTACGTCGCGGTTTTGCCGGCGATGATGAGGAATCTCAGCGCCGGATGATTATGGCCGACATTGCCACGCCTGTGGGTACCCTGACCGTGCTTAACGGCTACTTCCCACAGGGCGAAAGCCGCGACCACCCGACTAAATTCCCGGCAAAAGAGAAGTTCTACCGCGATCTGCAGAGCTACCTGGAAAACGATCAGAAACCGACAAATCCGGTGGTGATTATGGGCGACATGAACATCAGTGCCACTGACCTGGATATCGGTATTGGTGAAGATAACCGCAAGCGCTGGCTGCGCACCGGCAAATGTTCATTCCTGCCAGAAGAGCGTGAGTGGATGGACCGTCTGATGGGTTGGGGACTGGTGGATACCTGGCGCGCAGAGAATGCGGAAGCTAACGATCGCTTCTCGTGGTTTGATTACCGCTCAAAAGGGTTTGATGATAACCGTGGACTGCGTATCGATCTGGTGCTGGCCAGTCAGCCTCTGGCTGCCCGCTGTGTGGCAACCGGCATCGACTATGATATTCGCAGTATGGAAAAGCCTTCAGACCATGCGCCAATCTGGGCACAGTTCAACCTGGATGAGGCGAAGTAAGTTTCGCCTGGTTCAGACCGTCAGGTCATCGTGAAAAATAACCACAGAGGCACGGGCTTCTGTGGTTACTATCTCAGAATGCTTAACGGTGGATTACTTGATGGTTTTCCAGATCAGATTATTAGTCCCGTAAGATTTTTCATCCCGCGAACACTGTAATAACACCCCTTCCATCTTCACCACCGATCCTTCGGTATAGCTCCGATTTTCGTAGGTGCAGCAGGTATTGCACGGCGGCTGATTGTTGTTCTGCCCTTGCGTCCAGACTTCCGGCGGCATATCCACCACCACATCCGCATTCGGGCTGTTGCTGTTATTTCCCTGATTGTTACCGCTATGATTACCGCCGTTATTGCCGTGGCCAGTGCCGAGATTCCAGCCCTCACCGGCGGCATACAACGGGCTCACCAGCAACATCCCGGCCAGCATTAATGCGCCTGATAATTTCATCACTCAGTTTCCTTCGCTTTAGTCGCCTTACGGCGCGGCTTTTTCGGTTCAGCCGCCGGAAGTCCACGGAAGGCATGCGCAGCAGGTTGCTGCCGTGCCTGATAAATCAGATTATGCAGCGTCTCAACCAGCGGCAACATAAAGTCCTGGTAGCGGCACTGCTTTTCACTGATTTTGGTCAGCGTGGATTCCCAATGGGCGGTCATGTCGGGACGCGCCGCCATTTCTGGCAGCGAGTGGATCAGCGCCCGCCCGGCGGGACTGGAGTGAATATAGCGCCCTTTTTTAAACAAAAAGGCGCGCTTGAACAACAATTCAATAATCCCGGCGCGCGTAGCTTCTGTCCCTAAACCATCGGTCGCACGCAGCACTTTCTTTAGATCTTTATCCTGAACAAATCGCGCAATGCCGGTCATCGCAGATAATAAGGTCGCATCGGTGAACGGTCGCGGCGGCTGAGTCTGCTTCTCTACCACTTCTCCCCGTTCACATAACAGCTCGTCACCTTTGGCAACCACCGGCAGCGGCGTGCCGTCATTTTCCTCATCGCGTTCTTTACTGCCCAACAGCGATCGCCAGCCGGCCTCCGCCAGGAAGCGAGCCTTGGCGACAAATTTCCCGCCGGCAATATCCAGCTCGATCACGCATTTGCGGTACACGGCATCAGGGCAGAACTGCATCAGGTATTGCGTGGCAATCAGACGATAAATCGTGCTTTCGTTCTCGGTCAGCCTGACCTGAGAACTTCTGGCTGTCGGGACGATAGCGTGGTGAGCATCGACCTTTTTGTCATCCCAGCAGCGATTACGGCGATCGCTGTCAAAATCCGCGGGCGGCGTCAGATCGGGTTGATGGGCATTGATGGCGTTGAGTACCGCATGGCGTCCGGCAAAGTGCTCATCGGGCAGATAGCGACTGTCGGAACGTGGATAGGTGATCAGCTTGTGGGTTTCATACAGCTTCTGGCAGGTATCCAGCACCGTTTGTGCGCTCATGCCAAAGCGTTTCCCGGCTTCAATCTGCAGGCTGGAAAGGGAGAACGGCAAGGGTGCGGTGTCATTCTCTCTTTTATCGTTATAGCTGGTGACATTGGCCGGTTGACCACCAATCCGCGCCAGCACATGATCCGCCAGCGGACGGTGCAGCAAACGCCCTTCTTCATCCTGATAGGGTTCACAAGAATCGCTGGGCTGCCATAAGGCAACAAAGCGTTCATCTTTCGGTGTGACGATATGGGCTTTGACTTCAAAGAAGTCTTTGGCGATGAAGTTTTCGATCTCCTCATCACGGCGAACCACCAGCCCCAGAACGGGCGTCTGGACACGTCCCACGGACAGCAGGCCATCATAGCCGGCGTTACGGCCCAGCAAAGTATAGGCGCGCGTCATGTTGATGCCGTATAGCCAGTCGGCCCGTGCTCTCGCCAGGGCGGAAACACACAGCGGGATAAATTCTTTATTCTCGCGCAAGCGGCTGACGGCTCGCTCCACGGCGGAGGGATTGAGATCGTTAATCAGGCAGCGCTGAACATTGGCGCGCTTTTCCGGCGGCAGAGACAGATAGTCCAGCACCTCGTCCACCAGTAGCTGACCTTCACGGTCCGGGTCACCTGCGTGAACCACTTCCGTCGCCTGCTCCAGCAAGCCTTTAATGACGTTCAGCTGTTTTGCCACTGAGGGACGCGGTTTTAGCTGCCATTTTTCCGGCACGATGGGCAGATCGGCCAGTGACCAACGCGCAAAACGGCTGTTGTAACTGTCTGGTTGCGCCTGCTCCAACAGGTGACCGACGCACCAGGTGACCATCTGGTCCTGGCCGCAGGCAATAAAACCGTCGCCCCGGCGATGAGGTTTAGGGAGGACATCCGCGATAGCGCGGGCAAGACTGGGTTTTTCGGCAATAAACAAACGCATCCGGCAGTGACTTCCTTCAGGAAACTAATTCAATTAACGCACGTCCGGCACTAGCCGGCAGCAGTTCCCCGATAGCCGTGAGGGTGATCCCCATTGCCCCGGCGCTTTCGATAACTACCGCTTCCGCTTCAGGTCTGACCGCTAACAGCAGGCCACCTGAGGTTTGGGGATCGCATAGCAGTTTACGCTGTTCGTCACGCATTGCGCCCAGTAAATGGCCGTAGCTGGCAAAATTACGATCCGTGCCGCCCGGCACGCAGCCTTGCGCAATGTATTCGTCGACGCCAGCCAGTCTTGGCACCCGATCAAACCAGACATTGGCATGCAGGTTGGAGCCGGTGCAGATTTCGCTGAGGTGGCCCATCAGGCCAAAGCCGGTCACGTCAGTCATCGCGGTCACCCCGTCGATGTCGGCGAAAACCGCGCCCGCGCTGTTCAGCTGGCACATCACTTCCGTTGCCAGCCCCTGATGTTCAGGCTTGAGTTTTGCGCGTTTTTCCGCGGTGGTCAGCACGCCAATCCCCAGCGGTTTCGTGAGGAAGAGTTTACAGCCGGCCTGCGCAGAGCTGTTCTTTTTCACTTTATCAGGTGCGATCACGCCGGTGACGGCAAGACCAAAAATCGGCTCGGGTGCGTCAATGGAATGACCGCCCGCCAGTGAAATCCCCGCCCCGGCGCAGACGCTGCGACCCCCTTCAATCACTTTTCGGGCAATTTCAGGCGCCAGCTTGTCCAGCGGCCAGCCAAGGATCGCAATTGCCATGATTGGCTTACCGCCCATCGCGTAGATATCACTGATGGCATTGGTCGCGGCGATACGGCCAAAATCGAACGGATCGTCGACGATTGGCATAAAGAAGTCGGTGGTGCTGACCACCGCCGTGCCGTTCCCCAGATCGTAGACCGCCGCGTCATCCCGCGTTTCGTTGCCCACCAGCAGATTGGGATCGCTGCGTAGTGGATGATCGCTGTGCAGTATGGTCTCCAGCACGCTGGGTGAAATCTTACAGCCGCAGCCAGCACCGTGGCTGTACTGCGTCAGGCGTATCGCGTTCTCACTCATGGGCAACCTCCCTCCTGGTTTACCGGCAATATGGTAGCGCTTTCGTCTGGCGGGAGTAAGTCTCAGGGTATTTTTCCGCGACCGTTCGCTCATTATCCCGACAAAAATCAGGGCTGGCGTTCACCCTGACCGTTCAGAAGAGCGTTGTCACTCAGAAATAACGGATAAATGGCGCCGTATCGGGAGGAATAACCGTGGTGGAAGATTTTAGCTGCGGCGTGCCAAGGTAGAGGAAACCGACAATCACATCCTGCTCGCGACAGTCGAATGCCTGACGCACATCCTGATGCTCAGTCCAGGCACCGCTGCGCCAGATGCCGTTGAAGCCCTGAGCAAGAGCCGCCATCTGCATGGCCATCACCGCACAGCCTGCTGAGACAACCTGTTCCCAATGCGGAACCTTAGCGTTCTCTTCACAATGTGCCACCACGGTGATGATCATCGGTGCACGGAAAGGCGACTGCTTCGCTTTTTCAATCGCCTTCTCTTCCATGCGATCTTCACGCGCAGCATTTTCCAGTAATGCGCTGAAACGCTCACGGCCTTCATTCTCGATGACGATAAAACGCCATGGCTGCATCGTGCCGTGGTCTGGTGCGCGCATGCCGGCTCGCATGATGTTCTCAAGGGCCTCTCCGGCGGGTGCCGGCTCGCTTAAACGTGACGCGGAACGGCGGTTAACCAATAAATCCAGAGCGTCCATAATTCCTCCTGATAATGAGTTTCATTTAGCTGAAACTAGCACAGGATGATGATTTGTTACAGCATTCCGCTTTTTCCTGCTGACAATTTGGCCCCTGCTATTTAGGATGTCAGCATTCCCACCCGGTTTGGGCCGCTCAGCCCGCTGGCATCGCCCCTTTTCCGGGCTTTTTTATCGCGATTATGGAGATAATATGCGCACTTTGTGGCGATTTATCGCTGGATTTTTTAAATGGACCTGGCGATTACTGAATTTCGTCCGGGAATTTATTCTCAACCTGTTTTTAGTGGTGCTGATCCTGATCTGCGCGGGCATCTATTTCCAGTTCAGCAGCTCTTCAACCCCTGCGGAACCGCAAAAAGGTGCGCTGATTGTTGATCTGAGTGGCGTGGTGGTTGATAAGCCTTCCGTCAGCAATAAGCTCAGTAAGATCGGCCGTCAGTTACTGGGCTCCAGCAGCGACAAGCTGAAAGAGAACTCGCTGTTTGACGTTGTCGATGCCATCCGTCAGGCCAAAGGTGACGCCAATATCACCGGTATGGTCTTAGATCTGCGTGACTTCGCCGGGGCCGATCAGCCTTCCCTGCAGTACATCGGCAAAGCGCTGCGCGAATTCCGTGACAGCGGCAAGCAGATTTATGCCACCGGCGACAGCTACAGCCAGGCGCAATATTATCTCGCCAGCTTCGCCAACAAAATCTACCTTTCTCCGCAGGGAACCGTTGACCTTCACGGCTTTGCCACTAACGGCCTGTACTACAAATCGCTGCTGGATAAGCTGAAAGTCAGCTCACATGTCTTCCGTGTCGGTACCTATAAATCCGCAGTTGAACCTTTCCTGCGTGACGATATGTCCCCTGCTGCCCGTGATGCAGACAGCCGCTGGATTGGTGAGCTGTGGCAGAACTACCTCAATACCGTTTCGGCTAACCGCCAGATTACGCCGGAACAGCTGTTCCCTGGCGCGCAGGGCGTGCTGGATGGACTGCAAAAAGTCGGCGGCGATACTGCGGTGTATGCCAAAGACAGCAAACTGGTTGATGAACTGGCTTCCCGCTCGCTGGTCGATCAACAGCTGACCAAAGTCTTCGGCTGGGATAAGCAGGCTAAGGATTACAAAGGCACCAGCATTTACGATTACCAGGTGAAGGATAACGGCTCAACAGACGGCAATATCGCGGTGATCATGGCCAGCGGCGCCATCATGGATGGTGACGAAACCGCGGGTAGCGTCGGTGGCGACACGACGGCCATGGAGATCCGTGAAGCCCGCCTTGATCCTAAAATCAAAGCGATTGTCTTCCGCGTCAACAGCCCAGGCGGCAGCGTGACGGCCTCCGAAACGATCCGTGAAGAGCTGGCAGCAGCGAAAGAAGCCGGGAAACCGGTGGTGGTTTCCATGGGTGGCATGGCGGCATCGGGTGGTTACTGGATTTCCACGCCAGCTAACTACATCATCGCCAGCCCAAGCACCTTGACCGGCTCTATCGGCATCTTCGGCGTGATTAACACCGTTGAGAACACGCTGGATTCAATTGGCGTGCATACCGATGGCGTGTCCACCTCGCCTCTGGCTGATATCTCTACCACTAAGGCATTACCGCCGGAAGTGCAGCAGATGATGCAGATGAGCATCGAGAACGGCTATAAGAACTTCCTCGGTCTGGTCGCTCATTCTCGTAACAAGACGCCAGAGCAGATCGATCAGATTGCTCAGGGCCACGTCTGGACGGGTACGGATGCCAAGGCTAACGGTCTGGTGGATGCGATGGGTGATTTCGACGATGCCGTCGCCAAAGCCGCCGAGCTGGCAAAACTGAAGGACGCCAAACTGAGCTGGTATCAGGACGATCCAAACTTTATGGATCTGCTGTTCAGCCAGATGGACGTATCTGTGCGTGCCGCACTGCCTGAAACCCTTAAGGCCTGGATGCCGGCACCGATGGTCGACGTAATGGCGTCAATGAGAAATCAGCCGGGTCTGTTTGATAACCTGAACGATCCGCAAAACCGCTATGCGATGTGCCTGACCTGCGCGCAGGTGAAATAAAACAGCCAGCCCGGCCATCTGGTCGGGCTGCTTTTCCTCTTCTTTCCCCTTATACTTCGCCTTTTCGGCAAGCCTGAGTGAATTCATGCAAAAGAAATCTATTTACGTCGCCTATACCGGCGGAACCATTGGCATGCAGCGTTCCGATCAGGGCTTCATCCCTGTTTCCGGACATTTGCAGCAACAGCTGGCCAATATGCCAGAGTTCCATCGCGCCGAAATGCCCGACTTCACCATTCATGAATACCAGCCGCTGATTGATTCATCAGACATGACGCCGCTGGACTGGCAATCGATTGCGGATGATATTCGTAAAAATTACGATCAATACGACGGCTTTGTGATCCTGCATGGCACCGACACCATGGCGTTCACTGCTTCGGCACTGTCATTTATGCTGGAGAATCTTGCCAAGCCGGTAATCGTGACAGGGTCACAAATTCCGCTCGAACAGTTGCGTTCGGATGGGCAGCAAAACCTGCTAAACGCCCTTTTCGTCGCCGCTAATTATCCAATTAATGAAGTGGCGTTGTTCTTCAACAACACCTTGTACCGCGGAAACCGCACCACCAAAGCACATGCCGATGGATTCAACGCCTTTGCTTCACCGAATCTGGCTCCCTTGCTGGAAGCCGGTATTCATATTCGTCGCCTTAACACGCCACCCGCACCTACCGGAGATGGCGAATTAATCGTTCATCCGATTACCCCTCAGCCGATTGGTGTAGTCACCATCTATCCAGGTATTTCCTCGGACGTGGTCAGCAACTTCCTGCTACAACCGGTGAAGGCGCTGATCCTGCGCTCTTATGGCGTCGGCAATGCCCCACAGAACCCGGCTTTCCTGAAAGAGCTGAAAGAAGCTTCCGCGCGGGGCATTGTGGTGGTAAACCTGACGCAGTGTATGTCCGGTAAAGTGAATATGGGCGGTTACGCCACAGGCAATGCGCTGGCGCTGGCGGGTGTGATCAGTGGCTATGATTTAACGGTGGAAGCGACGCTGACCAAGCTGCACTTCCTGCTCAGCCAGAACCTCTCCAGTGATGAGGTGCGGCGACTGATGCAGCTCAATCTGCGCGGTGAACTGACTCCTGACGAGAAGTGATAAAAAATGATGGCTACCCGGCAGGCTCTGCTTCTGATTGATTTACAGAATGACTTCTGCAGCGGTGGCGCGCTGGCGGTGAAGGATGGTGATGACACCCTCGCGATTGCCAACCTGTATGCGGCAGAGTTCAGCCAGCGACAGCAGCCTGTGGTAGCCACGATTGACTGGCACCCCGCCAGTCACGGCAGCTTTGCGTCGAACGCAGGACACCAACCCTGGACCGAAGGCGAACTGGCGGGATTGCCGCAGGTCTGGTGGCCCGATCATTGTATCCAGCACAGCTATGGTGCGGAGCTACATCCAGCGCTGGAGCAACGCTATATCACTGAGCGTGTCTACAAGGGTGACGATCCCCTGATAGACAGTTACAGTGGTTTTTTTGATAACGGCCGGCGCAAGAAAACGCGTCTGGATAGCGTATTAAAAGCGCAGGGGATTACCGCATTGACCGTGATGGGGCTGGCGACGGATTATTGCGTGAAGTACAGCGTGTTGGACGCGCTCGCGCTGGGCTATACCGTCACGGTGCTCTCTGCCGGCTGTCGGGGAGTAAATCTGGCCGCAGGCGACGCTGAACGCGCTCTGGAAGAAATGGCGACCAAAGGGGCGATCGTTCTTTAAAGATCCCCTCAAACGTCGTCAGTGGCATTTAAGGGGCCACAATGAGCCCCTTCGTCGCAGATTATTCCTGCAGGAATAATTACTGGAGCTTGATGCGAGTCACGTGATCATCGGTGATGCCAAACTCTTCTTTGAGCTGTTTTTTACTTTTCATCACCATCTCGCCACCCTTACCCACACTCATATGTTGCGGATTGTCGTTATGGCGAGCTTGCCAGAGCATAACTAACTGCAGGCTGTTCTCTTTTTGCTCTGGCGTAAGCGCGACGCCATCGGCCCATTTCCCGGTCTCAACCGCGGTCACCAGCCGTTGATAGACTTCCGGGGTCAGCGTGCCGATCATCTCATCAAGTTCCATCGCCGTTATCCCTTAATGTTATTACCATCGTCGTCGGAGAAGCTTAACGACGCGGAGTTCACGCAATAGCGCTCGCCAGTTGGCTGTGGGCCGTCCGGGAACACATGTCCCAGATGGGCATCACAGTTGCCACAGCGGATTTCAATGCGCTGCATACCATGAGATTCATCTTCAATATACTTAATAGAATCATCATGATAAGGCTGGTAAAAACTCGGCCAGCCGCAGCCAGAATCATATTTGGATTCCGACAGGAACAGCGGTGAATTACACACAAGGCAGTGATAAATCCCCTCGCCTTTGTTGTGTAACAGCTTGCCTGAGAAAGGCGGCTCGGTGCCACGCTGCTGCGTCACATAGCGCTGCATCTCGTTCAGGTCGGTCTCTGGGGTAAATTCGTTCGGGTCATTAGCCATTTTAGGGGTCTCTGGCAGTGTGAAACTGAAAATATCGGCTAGTATTCTAACAAATACTTAACAACGTCAGGGCTTTTTTTCGTCTCAGGCGGAGTCTGAAAGTGATTCGAAGACGAAAATGTGATTCAGATCACCCTTTGAATTCATCACCCCTTTATATTCGGGCAAGACGACCCAACATCAAGGTTTAGTGGTGGTCACGGAATGTGCTTTTTGACGAATATTCCTGTGTGAAGGTTTGATTTGTCGCAACTATTGAAGCGATTCCGCTTGACGCCTGGTAAGGTTTTTGTAATTTTACAGCCAACCTTTTATTCACTAACAACAGCTGGTGGAATATATGACTATCAAAGTAGGTATCAACGGTTTTGGCCGTATCGGTCGCATCGTTTTCCGTGCTGCTCAGCAGCGTTCTGATGTAGAAATCGTTGCAATCAACGATCTGCTGGACGCAGAGTACATGGCTTACATGCTGAAGTATGACTCTACTCACGGTCGTTTCGACGGCACGGTAGAAGTTAAAGACGGCCATCTGGTTGTTAACGGCAAAACCATCCGTGTTACCGCTGAACGTGATCCAGCTAACCTGAAGTGGGGCGAAATCGGTGTTGATGTTGTTGCTGAAGCAACAGGTATCTTCCTGACCGACGAAACCGCGCGTAAACACATTGAAGCTGGCGCCAAAAAAGTCGTGCTGACTGGTCCATCGAAAGATGACACCCCAATGTTCGTGATGGGCGTAAACCACAAATCTTACGCTGGCCAGGATATCGTTTCTAACGCATCTTGCACCACTAACTGCCTGGCACCACTGGCTAAAGTTATCAACGACAAGTTCGGCATCGTTGAAGCACTGATGACCACTGTTCACGCAACTACCGCAACTCAGAAAACCGTTGATGGCCCGTCTCACAAAGACTGGCGCGGCGGCCGCGGCGCATCTCAGAACATCATCCCTTCATCTACCGGTGCTGCTAAAGCAGTAGGTAAAGTGATCCCTGAGCTGAACGGCAAACTGACGGGTATGGCGTTCCGCGTTCCTACCCCTAACGTTTCCGTTGTTGACCTGACTGCACGTCTGGCTAAGCCTGCTTCTTACAAAGAAATTTGTGCAGCAATCAAAGCCGCCGCTGAAGGCGAAATGAAAGGCGTTCTGGGCTACACCGAAGACGAAGTGGTTTCTACCGATTTCAACGGTGAAACGCTGACTTCTATCTTCGATGCGAAAGCCGGTATCGCACTGAGCGACACTTTCGTCAAACTGGTTTCCTGGTACGATAACGAAACTGGTTACTCCAACAAGGTCCTGGACCTGGTTGCTCACATCGCTAAATAAGCGACGTGAACTGATGATGAGGGCGACTACGGTCGCCCTTTTTTTTGGCTGACGCTAAGGAAAACAGATGAACGAAAAAATCTTTTCGCTTCCGGTTATTACCCAGATAACGCCCTATATTTCCCAGCGAAAAATTGGCGACCTGCCCGTTGTGGTGATCGCACATCCTAAAGTTCGTGCCGCCGTCACCCTACAGGGTGCCCAGCTGATAGCCTGGCAGCCCGCTGACGAAAAGCCGGTGATTTGGCTGAGCGAGAAAACCGCCTGGACGGCCGGCAAAGCGATTCGTGGTGGCGTGCCGATCTGCTGGCCATGGTTTGGTCCGGCAGGTGAACCGGCGCACGGTTTTGCCCGAACGCTTCCCTGGACGTTGTCGGCGCATGATGAAAACGACGACAGCGTGATGCTGACGCTGGTGCTGGAAAGTAATGAGCAGACGAAAAAGTTGTGGCCGCATGACTTCACGCTGTTTGCCCGTTTCCGCTTTGCTGACCGTTGTGAGATTGAACTGGAAGCACACGGTGATTTCGAGGCGACTGCTGCCCTGCACAGCTATTTCTGCGTAGCCGATATTGACGGTGTGGAAGTGACTGGCTTAGGTAACAGCTTTATCGATAAAGTGGCTAACGGCAGCGTCGGCAGCTCACCGGACGGCAAACAAACCTATCCCGATCGTGTTGACCGTATTCATACGCAACCGGAAGATTGTAGCGTTATCAACGACAAAATCGGTAAGCGAATAATTGAAGTTTATCACCACCATCAAAGTGACGTTGTCACCTGGAATCCGGGTCCGGAACTCTCCTGCAGTATGGGGGATATGGCTAACGAAGGTTACAAAACGATGGTTTGTGTCGAGACGGCCCATATTTCTCAGCCGATGGTCAGCGCTGGTGAATCCCCTTCACGCCTTGCCGCGACGATTCGGGTACGAAAAGGTAGTTGATAAGTCACGCAGATATACACCCAGGGGAAATCACTCTTCCCCTGGCGTGTTAAACCACGTCTAACGGCATTTTTTCTGTCGGTGGTGGGAAAGCCTGATTGATCATCCCCAACTCTTCATTGCTTAACGTCACCTCTAGCGCAGCGGCATTTTCAGCGACATGCGCTATCGAACTGGCTTTAGGAATAGCAACTATCCCTTCTTTACGGATCGCCCAAGCCAACAATACCTGAGCCACGCTGATGCCCTTTTGTTGTGCAATTGCCGTAAGCACCGGGTGCGTGAGCAGTGCATGGCGTAGTTTTCCTGCCTGAGCCAACGGGCAATAGGCCATTATGGGTATCTGCTGCTGCTGACAGTCTGGAATAAGATCGTATTCAATCCCGCGAGATGCGAGGTGATACAGGACCTGATTTGCCGCACAGTCCGTGCCGCCCTCCTCTGACAACAACTCGCACAAATCGTCGCTGTCAAAATTAGACACTCCCCAACGTAAAATTTTTCCCTGACGTTGCAGCGACTGCATTGCAAGGATGGTTTCCTCCAGCGGCACATTTCCCCGCCAGTGCAGCAGATAAAGATCCAGATAATCGGTCTTTAAACGCCGCAGGCTTCTTTCACAGGCGTCTACCGCATCGACAGCACCGGCATTCCACGGGTAGACCTTTGATACTAACCAGGCGCTTTCGCGACGGCCTTGCAAAGCTTCACCTACCACTGCCTCGGCACCGCCTTCGGCATACATTTCCGCCGTGTCGATAAGCTTCAGGCCCAACTCGAGACCGGCCTGTAATGCAGCGACCTCTTGTTTGCGTTGGTTGGCGTTTTCGCCCATGTACCAGGTTCCCTGACCGATGGCAGGTAAACGGGAATCACCGGAAAAAATAACGGATTTGCTCATTTGAACCTCCTGCACTGATTTTGATCGCCACAATCGTGCAAAAGGGCGCAAAGCGCCCTTATTTAGTGCAATGAAAGCGGATCAGAAGGTGTAACTGACTCCGGTCCAGATTGTGACCTGAGAATTATTGTCCACCATTGGACTGTCTTTCACTTCAGAACTTAAACGGGTATAGCGTCCAGACAGCGTGGCGTTCCAGCTCTGGTTGATGCTGTAGGCCGCCGTCAGTTCCAGATACGGGTTCCAGCTGCCATCAGCCTGATAGCTGCTCAGCCCGCTGCGACGTGATTCGCTCTTCGACACACCATAATAGTAGTCATTCTGGTTGTCGCTGCTGTAAAGCGCACCAATGCCCGGCGTCAGGCTCAGATCGCCAAACTGGAAGCGATAAAGGTAGGTTGCATCCCAAATGAAGCCATCACTGTTGCCCAGCAGATCGCCAGCCAACACGGTACGCACAATCCCCCAATCCGCCGTATGACGGTAAGTCACACCGCCCATCATGGTCATATGGCGTTTATCTAACGCCTTCAGACGCTTGTCTTTGGTGTCATCGGGATCGAAGTTTTGCGGTGAACCGAGGATCGTCAGAGAAAGCTGATCCTGCTGGTCCTTCCACAGGTAATAACCGGCGGTCAGGCTGCGGACATAGAAGCTGTCGCCTTCGTAGTTAACAATAGGGAATGGGTAGTAACGCCCCTCGCCTCCTTTATACGGGCTCTGGCTGTAAATCACCGAGGCACCAAGGGTTAGCGGGTTGGCCGTTGCCGTGAAGGCAGCAAAAGAGCAAGGTAAAAGCACAGCAAGCGCGCTAACTTTGAAATAGTTCACAATTAATTCATTCCATAAATATAACAATCAAGAGGCTAGTTTATCAGTCAACCGGGCTTTGGTTAAAAATTTACACGTTCTGTAGCACGTAGAATCAATTTTAGGGGGTGGGACGCTCATTGAGGGTTTTGGCTTATTTACAAAATTCGGCTAACCCGCATCAGACAAGGTTATCGCTGTCCCGGATTCTGACTTTGTTATTGAAATATCATTGAAAATAACCTGGGGGTCAGGAAATTTCTTAAATGCCAACTACGCTTTATTGAAAGAAGCTAATTTTTACCGGTCAAAGTAACCCTGATTTTTGTGTATCCCGATAAAAAAACGTCAGGTTGGCATAAGGGTTGCTGTACTCATTGATAAGTTCCTTCAGGGGCTAACTTCAATTCGGCTCCTGGTACCTGTGCTAAAAAAGAAAGGACGGGCATCGCTATGAATATATTCGATCACTATCGTCAGCGTTACGAAGCTGCCAAGGACGAAGAGTTCACACTGCAGGAATTTCTTACCGTTTGTCGGCAGGATCGCAGTGCATACGTAAACGCGGCAGAAAGACTGTTAATGGCTATTGGTGAGCCACAAATGGTTGATACTGCTCAGGAGCCACGCCTTTCCCGCCTGTTCTCTAACCGTGTCATTGCACGTTACCCTGCTTTTGAAGAGTTCTACGGTATGGAAGAAGCGATTGAACAGATCGTTTCCTATCTTAAACATGCCGCTCAGGGTTTAGAGGAGAAGAAACAGATCCTCTATCTGCTGGGTCCGGTGGGTGGCGGTAAATCCTCTCTGGCAGAGCGACTGAAATCGCTGATGCAGCGAGTGCCTATTTATGTCCTCAGTGCCGATGGCGAGCGCAGCCCGGTCAATGACCATCCGCTGTGCCTGTTTAATCCGCAGGAGGATGCCAATATTCTTGAGAAAGAGTATGGCGTGCCTCGTCGTTACCTTGGCACCATCATGTCGCCTTGGGCGGCAAAACGCCTGAACGATTTTGGCGGTGATATTTCCCGCTTTAAGGTGGTGAAAGTCTGGCCATCCATTCTTGAACAGTTGGCGATTGCCAAAACTGAACCTGGTGATGAGAACAATCAGGACATTTCCGCGCTGGTGGGTAAAGTAGATATCCGTAAACTCGAAAACCACGCGCAAAACGATCCTGATGCCTACGGCTACTCTGGTGCACTGTGCCGGGCGAACCAGGGGATCATGGAATTCGTGGAGATGTTTAAAGCCCCGATCAAAGTGCTGCACCCACTGCTGACCGCGACTCAGGAAGGTAACTATAACGGGACTGAGGGGATTTCCGCCCTGCCGTTTAACGGGATTATCCTGGCGCACTCCAACGAATCTGAGTGGGTCACCTTCCGTAATAACAAAAACAACGAAGCGTTCCTTGACCGTGTTTATATCGTCAAGGTGCCTTACTGCCTGCGGGTCTCTGAAGAGATCAAGATCTACACCAAACTGCTGGATCACAGTGAGCTGACCCATGCGCCTTGCGCGCCGGGCACCCTGGAAACCCTGGCTCGCTTCTCGATTCTTTCACGCTTGAAAGAGCCGGAAAACTCCAGCACCTACTCTAAAATGCGGGTGTATGATGGCGAAAGCCTGAAGGATACCGATCCGAAGGCCAAGTCCTATCAGGAGTACCGCGACTACGCCGGTGTGGACGAAGGCATGAACGGTCTGTCGACGCGTTTTGCCTTTAAAATCCTCTCGCGGGTGTTCAACTTCGATCATGCTGAGGTCGCAGCAAACCCGGTACACCTGTTCTATGTTCTGGAACAGCAGATTGAACGTGAGCAGTTCCCACAGGAGCAGTCCGAGAAGCTTCTTGAGCACCTGAAAGGCTATCTGATCCCGAAATACGCTGAGTTTATTGGCAAAGAGATCCAGACGGCTTATCTGGAATCCTATTCTGAATACGGGCAGAACATTTTCGATCGTTATGTCACCTACGCAGATTTCTGGATCCAGGATCAGGAATACCGCGATCCGGATACCGGCCAGCTGTTTGACCGTGAATCACTGAATGCGGAACTGGAAAAAATCGAGAAGCCTGCGGGGATCAGTAATCCTAAAGACTTCCGTAATGAAATCGTCAACTTTGTGCTGCGTGCCCGCGCTCATAACAGCGGCCGCAACCCGAACTGGACCAGTTACGAGAAACTGCGGACGGTGATTGAGAAGAAAATGTTCTCTAACACCGAAGAGCTGTTGCCGGTCATTTCCTTTAACGCTAAAACCTCTACGGATGAGCAGAAAAAGCACGATGATTTCGTTGATCGCATGATGGAAAAAGGGTACACCCGCAAACAGGTTCGCCTGCTGTGCGAATGGTATCTGCGCGTCAGAAAATCATCCTGATAGTTGCCTGAGAAGTTATTTACAAGGGGTCGGTAAAATCCGACCCTGCTTGCAACGATGTTTGGGGGAGTTATGGCCTATTTTATCGATCGGCGTCTCAACGGCAAAAACAAGAGCGCGGTGAATCGCCAGCGTTTCTTGCGCCGCTACAAGTCGCAAATAAAACAGTCGATCTCCGAGGCCATCAATAAGCGTTCGGTAACTGACGTCGAAAGCGGCGAATCCGTTTCTATTCCCATTGATGACATTAATGAACCGAGTTTCCATCAGGGCCGCGGCGGCCAGCGCCATCGCGTCCATCCTGGCAACGACCATTTTGTGCAAAACGATCGCGTCGAGCGCCCTCAGGGTGGCAGCGGCGGTGGTGGCAGTGGTCAGGGCAATGCCAGTCAGGACGGTGAGGGTTCAGATGAGTTTGTCTTCAATATCTCCAAAGATGAATATCTCGACCTGCTTTTTGAAGATTTGGCGCTGCCAAACCTGAAGAAAAATCAGCATCGTCAGCTCAACGAGTACAAAGTGCACCGTGCGGGCTATACCGCCAACGGTGTGCCGGCAAATATCAGCGTGGTTAAATCGCTGCAAAACTCGCTGGCTCGTCGTACTGCGATGACCGCCGGTAAGCGCCGCATGCTTGGGGAACTGGAAACTGCCCTCAAGGAGATTGAAAACGCCGAACCCGCGCAGTTGCTGGAAGAAGACCGTTTACGCAAAGAGATTGCTGAGCTTCGCGCGCGGATCAAGCGCGTGCCGTTTATCGACACCTTTGACTTGCGTTACAAAAACTTTGAAAAGCGTCCTGAGCCTTCCAGTCAGGCGGTGATGTTCTGTCTGATGGACGTTTCAGGTTCGATGGATCAGGCCACCAAAGATATGGCCAAGCGCTTCTATATCCTGTTGTATCTTTTCCTGAGCCGCACCTACAAGAATGTCGATGTGGTGTATATACGTCACCATACTCAGGCGAAGGAAGTCGATGAGCAGGAATTCTTCTATTCGCAGGAAACCGGCGGCACTATCGTTTCCAGCGCATTGAAGTTAATGGATGAAGTGGTGAAAGAGCGTTACGACCCGGCGCAATGGAATATTTATGCGGCACAGGCGTCCGATGGCGATAACTGGGCAGATGACTCCCCACTTTGCCATGAGATCCTTGCTAAAAACATCCTGCCGGTGGTGCGTTATTACAGTTACATCGAGATAACCCGACGCGCTCACCAGACCCTGTGGCGGGAGTATGAGCATCTGCAAGCCACGTTCGATAACTTTGCTATTCAGCATATTCGCGAGCCGGAAGATATCTACCCGGTATTCCGTGCACTGTTCCACAAACAGGCTGAAGAGAACCACTAATCACGCCGCTTTTTTCCTTAAGCCAGTAAGATTTTTACTGGCTTTACTCCACCATTGCCCCTCTCAACTGTGCTAAAATCCCCTCTTGCTCTACTTTTTTCATTCAATCCTGTAAATAACCCACATTTCATGCGCACTGAACGGCATTTACCCGCCTCGTTTTTGCGTTATTCTCTATCCTTAAGAAAAATGTCCACATTGGTTAAATGAAATGCACCGATGTTTTGACATTCACCGGGTTATTACAACAGACTGTTAAAGAAAGCCTTTACCACCTACAGGAGAGTGCCCCCTTGGAAGCCAGCGCAATTTACAGTTTGTTTATCATCGGTTCCGTGCTGGTTGCTGCGAGTATTTTGCTGAGTTCCTTCTCTTCAAAGCTTGGTATTCCAATTTTGGTGATTTTCCTTGCGCTGGGAATGCTGGCTGGCGTCGATGGCATCGGCGGAATTGTCTTCGATAACTACCCGGCCGCCTATCTGATCAGTAACCTTGCCTTAGCGGTGATCCTGCTTGATGGCGGCATGCGAACGCAGGCCAGCTCATTCAAAGTGGCGCTGGGCCCGGCATTGTCTCTGGCCACGGTCGGCGTATTGATTACCGCAGGTCTGACCGGCATGGCCGCGGCCTGGTTGTTTAATCTGAACATGATTGATGGCTTCCTGGTGGGTGCCATTATTGGCTCGACCGATGCGGCAGCGGTGTTCTCGCTGCTGGGCGGCAAAGGCCTTAACGAACGCGTCAGCGCGACGCTTGAAATCGAATCCGGCAGTAACGACCCGATGGCCGTGTTCCTGACCATTACCCTGATTGAGATGATCCAGCAAGGCCAGACCGGCATTGACTGGATGTTTGTCGTTCATCTGATTCAGCAATTCGGTTTGGGGATTGTACTGGGGCTCGGTGGGGGCTGGGCGTTGCAACAGCTGATCAACCGCATCTCCCTGGCCAGCGGTCTTTATCCGCTGCTGGCGGTCAGTGGGGGCATCCTGGTATTCGCGCTGACAACCGTTCTGGAAGGCAGTGGCATTCTGGCGGTGTATCTGTGTGGCTTCCTGCTGGGTAACCGCCCTATTCGTAACCGTCACGGCATCCTGCAAACCTTTGACGGCATGGCCTGGCTGAGCCAGATTGGCATGTTTTTGGTGCTGGGGCTGCTGGTCAATCCTAAAGACCTGTGGAACATTGCGCTGCCAGCGATGATGCTGTCAGCCTGGCTTATCCTGTTTGCCCGCCCGCTGTCCGTTTACATTGGCCTGTTGCCGTTCCGGGGCTTCAGTACCCGCGAGCGCTTTTTCATCAGCTGGGTGGGACTGCGAGGCGCAGTGCCGATCATCCTGGCGGTGTTCCCAATGATGGCCGGACTGCCGCACGCGTCGCTGTTCTTCAATATCGCATTCTTTGTGGTGCTGGTTTCCCTGATGGTTCAGGGCACCTCTCTGGGCTATGCCGCGCGAAAAGCCCGCGTGGTGATCCCACCTACGGCTTCGCCAATCTCTCGCGTGGGTTTGGATATCCATCCAGAAAATCCCTGGGAGCAGTTTGTCTACCAGTTGGGTGCAGACAAATGGTGCGTAGGTGCCGCATTACGTGACCTGAAGATGCCGAGGGAAACCCGGATTGCGGCGCTGTTCCGCGATAATCTTCTGCTGCATCCCACCGGCAATACCCGCCTGAGGGAAGGCGACGTGTTGTGCATCATCGGTCGCGAGAAAGACCTGCCGGAGTTAGGAAAACTCTTCAGCCAGTCTCCGCCGGTATCGCTCGATCAACGTTTCTTCGGCGACTTTATTCTGCAAGCCGATGCCCGACTGCATGATGTTTCTGAAATTTACGGCATCGATCTGGATGAAGAGACGAATGTTCAGCAGACGCTGGGCCATCTGATTGCGGGCATGATCGGTGGCGCACCGGTCGTGGGTGACCAGGTGGAGTGGAAAAACATGATCTGGACCGTGGCAGAGAAAGAAGCCAACGAGATTGTGAAGATTGGTGTGCGGGTAGCCGAAGAGAAAGAATAACCGGTCGATAGTTAAGATAAAGACTAATCCTGGTCCTGAATACTCGCTCTCCTGACGTTAACGTCTACGCTTAGAGTTCGTGTCTGGACTAAAGAGGAGACTATCATGGGACATATCGTCAAGATTGGCCGTTGTGAAATCATCGATGCAGAGCTGGATGCGCAGAATGTGGAGACCGTCAGCATTCCCTGTCAGACCAATCCCGACCTGAGTTATCAGTTGGACGGATGGGATGGTGAAACCAGCGTACCGGCGTGGATTGACGGCGAGCCTGTCGATCTGGCCATCGGGCATTATGACAAACAGCAGGATCGCTGGATACTAAAAAAACCGGCCTGATCCTTTCTGCCCTGCTCACCGTGACGAATTTTCGTGGCGGTGAAGCCTTCATTTAAATACCCTCTCTCTGTTATTAAACCGTCATACTGCCTGACTTTTCCCTCTATTTAACCGCTTCGGTTAACGCGTATTAATCCTAATTTTATTTTGCTCACTTTCCCGCCACTTTTAGGATTTTCCCGTATTAACTAACTCAAACAACTGCTGCATACTCGTCCTACTGCTTCATGGTGAAACAGAGTGATATTCACGCTGCTGTATGTTTCATTACTGTCCCATTTGTTCTTCTCGCTCTGAATGCGGCGAGCTACCAAGAATAATTTATTGATTCTAGTGGAATTAGTATCAATACCTTTACTCCTGAACGCGTGCATTAACCTCGTCAGGTTACTGATTCTTAAAGAAAAGAGAGCAGGCACTATGGCAAGTACTCTTGTACTGAATGACCGTCGCCGTGCGTTTAGCGGCACCCGAAAAAACATTATTGCCAAGATCACGTTAAGTCTTTCAGATTTAATCTCTATTAATCTGGCCCTGTTTTTATCCGCGGCTACTGTGCAAGGTATTTGGGGTGACTTAGATATATTTATCCCGCCTCAGGAAGTGAAAATCCGCTTCATTGCGCAATTCGTTATGTCGGTGGTTTGTACCGCCTGGTTTTGGATGCGGTTACGTCATTACACCTACCGCAAACCATTCTGGTTTGAATTAAAAGAAATAATTAAAACCCTGGTGATTTTCTCTCTGCTTGATTTGGCGCTGATTGCCTTTTCCAAGTGGGACTTCTCCCGCATGCTGTGGAGCTTCACCTGGGCCTACGCGCTGGTATTGGTGCCGCTGCTGCGTTCAAGCGTTAAGCACGCCATCCTCAAGGCGGGCCAGTGGCAGAAGCAAACCATCATCATCGGTTCCGGCAAAAATGCCCGTGAAGCCTATGCTGCGCTGCAAAGTGAAGAGCTGCTGGGCTATGAAGTCACGGCGTTTGTTGCTCCCAACGGCCATACCGGCGCCGAAAGTATGAATGGCGTTCCGGTCATCACTTCGAAAGATATTGTCTGGGATACGGTTGACCTGGAAAACACCCAGTTTATCGTGGCCATGGAATATGAGCAGCAAGGGATGCGTGATAAGTGGCTGAAACTGCTGTCGAAGAAGAAGTGTCGTTCAGTTTCGGTGGTGCCTACCCTGCGCGGTGTGCCGCTGTACGGTACCGATATGTCCTTTATCTTCAGCCATGAAGTGATGATCCTGCGGGTCAGTAACAACCTGGCAAAACGTTCTTCCCGTTTCCTCAAGCGTACCTTTGACGTGGTGGTTGCCTCTATGCTGCTGCTGTTCCTGGCTCCCGCATTCGGTCTGATTTGCTGGATGGTGGGCCGCGATGGCGGTAACAAGATTTACGGTCATGAACGCGTCGGTCAGGATGGTCACAAATTTAAATGCCTGAAGTTCCGTTCTATGGTCACCAACTCGAAGGAAGTGCTGGAAGAACTGCTGGCCACCAGCGAAGAAGCACGTATTGAGTGGGATAAAGACTTTAAGCTGAAAAACGATCCGCGCGTGACGAAGATCGGGGCGTTTCTGCGTAAAACCAGTCTTGATGAGCTGCCTCAGCTGTGGAACGTGCTGCGGGGCGAAATGAGTCTGGTGGGTCCGCGTCCGGTCATTGAAGCTGAACTTGAGCGCTATGCCGGTGACGTTGATTACTACCTGATGGCCAAACCGGGCATGACCGGGTTGTGGCAGGTCAGTGGCCGTAATGATATCGACTACGACACCCGCGTGTACTTTGACTCCTGGTACGTTAAGAACTGGGCATTGTGGACCGATATCGCCATCCTGTTCAAAACAGCCGGTGTGGTGCTGCGTCGCGATGGTGCTTATTAAAACAGTCAGATAAGTGAGAGTCATGCCCGCCCGTGTTGGCATGACTCTCGCCTTTCCATAAAATTCTTCCAACTCCCCTTTTCTTTTCCAGCCGTTATCTCTACCCTGTGCGGCTTGCTTTTAAACGGATGCCGTCACGCACGATGCAAAAATTCACCCTTCTTCTTCTCAGCCTGGTGCTTCTGGCGCCGCTGGGCATTGACCTCTACCTGCCGACACTGCCCGATATCGCTCTCGGTTTGAATACGCCGGTGACCACGATTCAGACCACCATTCCGCTGTTTCTGCTGGTCATGGGCTTAGGTCAGATTGTGGCGGGACCGCTGGTCGATAACTTCGGCAGAAAGCCGATTGCCATTGCCGGTCTGTTGCTGTATCTGCTGGGCAGTATTCTGGCGGCGACGGCGACCGGTTGGCCGCAATTCCTCACCGCGCGTATCGTTCAGGGCTGTGCCGTATGCTGTACGGCTGTGGTGGCCTTCAGCGGCGTCCGTGACCGTCTGGAAGGTGATGAAGCAGCCAGAGCTTACGGCTTTCTTAACGGGGCGTTAAATATCGTTCCGGCGCTGGCACCGATGCTCGGCGGCTTCCTGGCGGATGCCTATGGCTGGCGGGCGCCTTTCTGGTTCCTGACCGGTTATGCGCTGGTGATTGGCCTGATGATTTGGCGCTTCCTGCCGGAAACGCGTCCTGCGGGCACGCTGGCGGTGAAAGGGATCCCTTTGCGCCAGTACGCACAAATACTGCGTGAACCCCGCTTCCTGGCGTTCACCTTTGCCAATGCCGGAGCGATGGGCATGGTGCTGACCTATGTTTCGCTCGCACCGCAGGTACTGATGACCGAAGGCAAGCTGACCGCCCTGCAATTCTCAATTGCCTTTGGCGCGAACGGTTTCTGGATCATGTTAGTCAGCGTGCTGGTAAATAAAATGATCCGTAAGCTGGGCCGCCCTATCTGCCTGGCCATCGGCAGTCTGGCGATGGCGGCAGGTGCACTGACTATGCTAGGCGGTATGCTGATTTTCCCGGCCGGGATGCAGACCAGCTGGGCACTGTATATGTTCCCGGTGGCGATCTCGGTAGCCGGACTGGCGTTTACCGTCGGCCCCGCCACCAGCTATGCGCTTGAGCCTTATCAACAGCAGGCGGGCGTGGCGTCGGCGCTGGCAGGATTTATTCAGATGGCAGGCGGTTCATCGGCGGGCTTGCTGGCGATGGCACTGCCGCTGAACGAAAAGTTTGCGCTCAGTGCCATGATGATCATTGGTGCGGTGCTGACCTCACTGGCGTGGGTCAGCAGTAAGAAAGTACGCGGTACCCTGACCGCGCTAAAAACTAGCTGATTTTGACCGGCACGCGGGTGGCCAGAGCGCACATCAGCTCGTAACCTACCGTGCCGGCGGCTTCAGCCACTTCATCAATCTTGATGTTACTGCCCCAAAGCTCAACCTGACTCCCAATCCCAGCCTGCAGGCAAGGGGTTAAATCCACGGTAATCATGTCCATTGAGATCGCACCAACGGTATGCGTTCTCACGCCATCGACCCACACCGGCGTTCCGGTTGGCGCATGACGCGGATAGCCATCCGCATAACCGCAGGCCACCACGCCAATACGCTGTTCGCCCTGAGCACGATAGCGTGAACCGTAACCGACTCCGTCACCGGCCTTTAAGTTCTGAATAGCGATGATTTCGCTGTTCAGCGACATCACCGGTTGCAGCCCACTGCTGGCGATGTCCTGCCATTTTCCGCTGGGTGACGCGCCATACAGAATTATACCCGGCCGAACCCAGTCATGATGCGTGTGAGGATGCCATAGCGTCGCGGCCGAGTTCGCCAGTGAACGCGGGCAATCCAGCCCTTCGGCTGCCTGCTCAATACGTCTGAGCGGTTGTTCAATGCCTTCGCTGGTCTCGGCTTCCGCGAAGTGCGCCATCAGCGTCATTTCGCCCACATTTTCCAGACCGCGTAGTTTGTTCCAGGCCTGCTGCACCTGCTCCGGTGCGAAGCCGAGCCGGTTCATGCCGCTATTCACCTTCAGATAGATATCGAGCGGTGCAGAGAGCTTCGCTTTTGCCAGCGCCTGGATCTGCCAGTTGCTGTGCACGCTGGTGGTCAGGCGATACTGGTCGAGGATCGCCAGCTCATCAGCATGGAAAAACCCTTCCAGCAGCAGGATCGGCTTCTTCCAACCGCGCTCGCGCAGCAGGATCGCTTCTTCAAGATTCAACAACGCGAAGCCGTCCGTATCGGCAAAACTCTGCCAGACGCGGTCAATACCGTGGCCATAGGCATTTGCTTTTACCACGGACCACACACGGGAATGAGGTGCAGCCTGGCGGGCAACCGCCAGGTTATGCCGCAACGCGCTGGTGTCGACAGTTGCGACAATCGGACGAGACATAACTTCTCCTGGTTCTCAATACGGGAAGATCAGCGGGCCGCGTGGAGCGTGTGGCCCGGTGTCGGGTAAAATCCCGGCAGATAACGCATCACCGACAGATCGTCTGCAGCAATGGCAGGGGTACGTCCGGAGATGATATCAGAAAGCAGCTGTCCGGAACCGCAGGCCATGGTCCAACCGAGCGTTCCGTGACCAGTGTTGAGGAAAAGATTCTTCAGCGGCGTGCGGCCAACGATTGGCGTGCCGTCCGGCGTCATCGGACGCAGCCCGGTCCAGAACGTCGCCTGCTCAATATGCCCCCCTTCCGGGTAGAGGTCGCCGACCACCATTTCCAGCGTTTCCCGCCGGGCTGGCAACAGCTTCGTGTTGTAGCCAACAATTTCCGCCATCCCGCCGACGCGAATACGATCGTCAAAACGCGTGATGGCCACTTTATAGGTTTCGTCGAGCACGGTAGAGACCGGTGACGCCTGTTCATTTTTGATCGGAATGGTCAGCGAATAGCCTTTCAGCGGGTAGACGGGCACCTTGACGATATCGTTTAACAGTGCGGTTGAGTAAGAGCCGAAGGCCACCACATAGGCATCTGCCGTCACCGTTTCAGCACCACATTTGACGCCCGTAATCTGATTGCCTTCCTGCAGCAACGCATCAACCGGGGTATTAAAGCGGAAAGTCACGCCAGCGCTGGCGGCCATTTCCGCCAGACGCTGAGTAAACAGCTGGCAGTCGCCCGTTTCGTCATTCGGCAGGCGCAAACCCCCGGTTAGCTTATGCTGAGTGGTGGCAAGTGCGGGCTCCGCATCCGCCAGCTGCGCCGCTTCCAGCAGTTCATAAGGTACACCGGCCTCTTTCAGCACGGCGATGTCTTTGGTGGCGCTTTCAAACTGCTGACTGGTGCGGAAAAGTTGCAGCGTGCCGCCCTGCCGTCCTTCATAAGCAATACCGGTTTGCTGGCGCAAGGCTTTCAGGCAGTCCCGGCTATATTCGGCAATCCGCACCATGCGGCTTTTGTTTTCCTGATAGTGGTGCATATCGCAGTTACGCAGCATCTGCCACATCCACTCCAGCTGAAAACGACTGCCATCCGGACGGATCGCCAGCGGTGCATGGCGCTGGAACATCCATTTAATGGCTTTTAACGGCACGCCTGGCGCGGCCCAGGGAGCAGCATAACCCGGAGAAATCTGCCCGGCGTTGCCCGCACTGGTTTCCATCGCCACGCCCGGTTGACGGTCAATCACCGTCACTTCATGCCCGGCCTGTGCCAGATACCAGGCGCTTGCCACGCCGACCACACCACTACCCAGAATGACAACTCGCATAACCGCACCACCGCCGTTGAGAAAAGAGGAATTAACTGGATTACTGCGAGTGCTACGGTTTAAAACACTACAACCACATCAGCAACATCGCACTGACATATTTCACATGTTTTTTACTCTGAAGGGTAATAAAAAGAAGATGAGCGGTTATATTCGGAATTTAATACTGCCAAACAGCGGTTGAAAGCAGCATATCAGTCCAAATCAGGCATTTTTCACTTTTCTCAGCAGAAAGTGATCCGTTCAGATCTTTCGCTTATATACAGCACATAATTCTGTTTTGTGAGCCATTTCTCGCATTTCACCTGACGTTAAAATTATTTTCCCTTGGCGACTCTATTTTCTGTCGAAAATTTCCATTGTATTCATCAGAGCAATCAGAGAGAGTGAACTATCATTGAGGTATTGGCTTTAATTCCAGGCTTGCCTTTGCGGTCGCAGTGCAGCGGCAGGTCGACATGAAAACGGATGTTTTGCCGCTACGTGTTGTAACGTCGAAAACCGGTTTTTAAAAAGGGGTGCGCTATGACGACTATCTTTGACGGTCCCATAAAGGACAGCAAACGACTCAGTGATGGACCAGACTGGACCTTCGATCTGCTTGATGATTACCTGAAAGAGATCGATCGCGTCGCTAAGCTCTACCGGCTTGAAACCTACCCCCATCAGATCGAAGTGATCACATCTGAGCAAATGATGGATGCCTACTCCAGCGTGGGGATGCCTATCAACTATGCGCATTGGTCCTTCGGTAAGAAATTCATTGAAACCGAACAGCGCTACAAACATGGTCAGCAAGGCCTGGCGTATGAAATCGTCATTAACTCCAATCCTTGTATCGCCTATCTGATGGAAGAGAACACCATCACAATGCAGGCGCTGGTGATGGCTCATGCCTGTTATGGGCATAATTCTTTTTTCAGAAACAACTACTTGTTCCGCAGCTGGACCGATGCCAGTTCGATTGTCGATTACCTGATCTTCGCCCGTAACTACATTGCCAAGTGCGAAGAGCGCTACGGTCTTGAGGAAGTCGAAAAACTGCTCGACTCCTGCCACGCGCTGATGAATTACGGTGTCGACCGTTATAAGCGCCCACAAAAAATCTCCCTGCAGGAAGAGACCGCTCGCCAGCAGAGCCGTGAAGAATATCTGCAAAGCCAGGTGAACATGCTGTGGCGTACCTTGCCGCGCCGCGAGAAGGAATCCTCGCAGGCGGAAGCCGCACGCTACCCTTCTGAGCCACAGGAAAACCTGCTCTATTTTATGGAAAAAAATGCGCCGTTGCTGGAATCATGGCAGCGTGAGATTTTGCGTATTGTGCGTAAAGTCAGCCAGTATTTTTATCCGCAGAAACAGACTCAGGTCATGAATGAGGGCTGGGCAACATTCTGGCATTACACCATCCTCAATCACTTGTATGACGAGGGTAAAGTTTCCGAACGCTTCATGCTGGAGTTCCTGCACAGCCACACCAATGTGGTGTTCCAGCCGCCTTACAACAGCCAGTGGTATAACGGCATCAACCCTTATGCGCTGGGCTTTGCCATGTTCCAGGATATCAAACGTATCTGTCAGGAACCGACTGAAGAAGATCGTTACTGGTTCCCGGATATTGCCGGCAGCGACTGGCTGGAAACGATGCACTTTGCCATGCGCGAGTTTAAGGACGAGAGCTTTATCAGCCAGTTCCTGTCGCCGAAAGTGATGCGCGATTTCCGCCTGTTTACGGTAATGGACGATGACCGCAATAATTTCCTCGAGATTGCTGCCATCCATGATGAAGCCGGCTATCGGGCTATTCGCCAGCAGCTTTCAGCGCAGTACAACCTCAGTAACCTTGAACCGAATATTCAGGTCTATGATGTTGACCTGCGTGGCGATCGCTCTCTGACGCTGCGCTATGTGCCTAACAGTCGTGCGCCGTTAGACAAGAGCCGCAGAGAAGTGTTGAAGCATGTACACCGTCTGTGGGGCTTTGACATCCATCTTGAGCAGCTTAACGACGATGGCAGCACCGAGTTACTCGATCGCTGCCCGCCGCGCACCTCTACCCTGTAGATTTTGCGTATAAAAAAAGCCGGTTCAACTGAACCGGCTTTTTCTTGCGCTGCTGTTAGCGACGCTGCGGAGGCAAATCCGTTGGCATAGTATTCTGCATACCGTGCCAGATCTCGCCGCTCCGGCGACCGTAGTCACGGACGGAATCGACAATTTTATCAAACTGTTCGTTCTGACAAATGGTCAGTAACTGCTGATAAAAATCACGTGCCAGCTGACGCGCTTCCGGGTTGGAAAAATAATGCCGTCCTACCCGCGTATACAGCCCTTTCAGGCCGTTCAGGATCAAACCATAAATAGGGTTGCCTGAGGCAAACGCCAGACCGCGGAAAATGCTGTAATCGAGGTCGGTATAGGCTTCGGCTTTGTCTTCTACATTCTGCGCGGTCAACAGCACTTCTTTGGCTTTATCCGGATAGGTGCGGATCGCACGGCGGATAAAGATTGAGGAGATGTTGGTGCGAACCGACAGCAGATTATCGATCAGCTGTGGAACGCTATCGTGATCGAGGCGCGCCAGCGTTTCCAGAATGCTCAGGCCGGAGGTCTCCCAGAAGTTATTCACTTTGGTCGGTTTGCCGTGCTGAATGGTTAGCCAGCCATCGCGTGCCAGACGTTGGAGCACTTCACGCAAGGTAGTACGGGTGACACCAATCAATTCAGAAAGCTCACGCTCTGCGGGCAAAATCGAACCCGGCGGGAAGCGACTGTTCCAGATGCTTTCTATAATGTACTCTTCAGCGAAACCCGCAGGGCTCTGCGCCTTAATGACCATAGCGTTTTGTTTCCGTTGCGTTCATGACTGCAAATATTGGGCTCATCATACCAGATGCCCTGGCGATGACATAGACCGCCACTGGCCTAAAACGGCACCCATCCCGCAAATATCCGAAAAAAGAGCCGACGCTTTCACGGGCCATTTTTCGTCCTGAATCGCCCTACTCGCTGCAAGCGCTCAAAAGCAGGTTTATTGCCACTCTGTTTAACTTAAGTCATTTTATGCAATAAAATTTCTTCCCCTGTGGCTGGCACGGTGAGTCATTTAGTTTACACTGCCGTTTGAACGCCCTTCACATGGAATGAATATGTTGCGATATCTGAATAGCTGTTCCGGCGGCCGTGGTGCCTGGTTACTGCTGGCCTTCACCGCTTTTGCCCTGGAAATGGCCGCACTCTACTTTCAGCATGTCATGATGCTGAAACCCTGCGTAATGTGTATTTATGAGCGTTGTGCCCTGTTTGGCGTGATGGGTGCTGGCCTGGTCGGCGCGATTGCGCCAAAAACCCCGCTGCGCTGGGTCGCCATTCTGGTGTGGCTCTACAGCGCCTGGGAAGGCGTCCGCCTTTCATGGGAGCACACCATGATCCAGCTGCACCCGAACCCGTTTGTCACCTGTGATTTTGCCGCCCGTTTCCCAGGCTGGCTGCCACTGGATAAATGGCTGCCATCCGTATTTGTAGCAACCGGTGACTGCACCGAGAAGCTGTGGACGTTCCTGACGCTGGGCATGCCACAGTGGTTGGTTGTGGTCTTTGCCGCGTACCTGATTGTGGGTGTGCTGGTATTGATAGCGCAACCCTTCAAGCCGAAGCGCCGGGATTTGTTCTCGCGCTAAGCGTTAAGCAACCCCGGCAAGATCAAGCCCGCCTCTCGCGGGCTTTTTTGTGGCTGAAAATCACATGGCCAGGCAAAATATTTGTCGGATGGTGATTGCGCTACTAAGCTGAAAATACGCAAGAAAAGTCCAAGGAGTGTTATGAAACGAATCGTATTTGTGCTGGCACTGGCTCTCTCTTCTGCTGTCCTTGCAGGCTGTGCCCCAAGGGACAACCTGCATGCTCCGCCACCTGCACCACCGGGTGGTCATCAACTTCCCGGCGCGCCTGGCGGCAGCGACCCATCGGGTCAGCCTCAGGCTTAACGCGGACTTTTCAGGTGGGATCAAAAAAGCCGCCCTGTTTATTCAGCGGCGGCTTTTTTATGCTCAGCGGTGAGGCCGGTTAATAATATGGTCTTCCCAGTCCCGCACTTCACTTTCCCGCACGGCAATATGACGTACCGAAATACGCTCGGCATGCATCGCCGATTTAGAGCCGGTGCGTAAAGGATGCCAGACCGGTAAATTTTTACCTTCCGCCAGCACCCGATAGGCACAGCTCGGCGGCAGCCAGGAGAAAGTCGGCAAATTATCGCGCGTTAACTTGATGCAGTCTTCTTCATATTCGAAGCGACGCTCATAGTTACGGCACTGGCAGGTTTTAATGTTGAGTTGGTTACACGCGACGTTGGTAAAGTAGATTTCGTCGGTGTCAGCATCCTGCAGCTTGTTAAGACAGCACTGGCCACAACCGTCACACAAGGATTCCCATTCCTCATCACTCATTTGTTCCAGCGTTTTCCGCTGCCAGAAAGGGGTATCAGTCATGTTCGGTGTCCCGTTTAAGTAAAAGCCCGCACCTTATAAACAGTTCGGGCTTCAGATGCAAGTCTTACAGCACGCGGGTGGCGACGCCACGACCGCCCAGAGACACTTCCAGCGTGTCACCGGAGGCCATCGGGCCAACGCCTTCAGGCGTGCCGGTCAGAATAACGTCACCGGCGCGCAGGGTAAAGAATTTGCTCATATAGGCAATCAGCGGCAGGATTTTGTGGATCATGTCTTCAGTATTGCCGTGCTGACGCACTTCACCATTGACCACCAGCTTCAGCTCGATATTCTGCGGATCTGCCTCGAACTCGCTGACCGGAATAAAGCCTGAAATCGGGCAAGAGTTGTCAAAACCCTTGGCTTTCTCCCACGGCTGTCCGGCCTTTTTGCAGCCAGCCTGCACATCACGCAGGGTTAAATCCAGCGCGATACCGTAACCGGCAATCGCTTTAGCCACATGCTCTTCGGTCGCATGCTTCAGCGTTGAGCCAATCAGAACGGCCAGCTCCACTTCGTGGTGTACCGCGCCGAGATCTTTCGGGATCGACAGCGGCTGGCGGATATCGCAAATCGCGGTTTCTGGTTTGATAAACAGCACAGGCTCAGAGGGCGTGGCGCTGCCCATCTCTTTGATGTGTTTGGCATAGTTGCTGCCCACGCACACCACTTTGCTTACCGGATAGTCCAACAAAGCGCCCTGCCAGTTATGATGCTGATACATACTGTTCCCCTGCCTAAGTTGAGAGTGAATGGCCCGGTTTGAGCCATTTGTCCATTCCTGCCTTCGCGCTATTGCGAAATAGCGTCAGCCATCATGCCGATGCTGATGGCGAAATAATAAGACCGATTCCAGTGCATGATGGTGCGAAAATTGTCATAAACCATGAATGCACGGCCTGGCGTATCGTCCGGCAGAATAATCCAGGCACGCTGATGGGTATCTGGCAGCGCGCTATCGCTGGTCATTCGCACGCCGAGTTTCTCCCACTCGCCGACGGTTTTGGCCTGTGCATCTTTGATGCCGGCCTGATCGGTCACGAAATCAACCGGCAGCACAATTTCCCTACCCCAGCTTTCGCCCGCTTTCCAGCCCTCTTTCGACAGATAATTGGCGGTGGAAGCAAAGACATCGTCGACGTTGTTCCAGATATCAATTTTGCCATCACCATCGCCATCAGCTCCGTACTGCATAAAGGAACTTGGCATAAACTGGTTCTGTCCCATCGCGCCTGCCCAGGAGCCTTTCATCTCCTCTGGCGCAATGTGCTGCTGCTGAATAATTTTCAGCGCGGCAATCAGCTCTTTGGTGAAGAACGCTTCGCGTCGTCCTTCAAACGCCAGCGTCGAGAGCGATGAAATCACATCTTCTCTGCCCTGAATTTTACCAAAGCTACTCTCCATCGCCCAAAGCGCAACGATATATTGCGGCTGGACGCCGGTCTGCTGGCTGACCGGCATCAGCTGCCCTTGATATAGCTGCAGATTGTCACGGCCCTGTTGGATCTTCTTATCAGTCATCACCCGTGACAGGTAATCGCTTAACGTAACCTTTTTCTCTAACTGGTTCCGATCGGAGGTAATTACGTGATCAACGAAATGCACATTGGCAAAAGCAGCATCGACGGTGGCGCGGTCGATTCCTTGCTGTAGCGCCTGCGCTTTCAGTTGCTCGACGTAGCCGGGGAATTCAGCCGGGTCGCGGCCGGTAGCGGCCAGCGTGGTTTTGCTGGGCTGTTGCAGAAAGCCACCCTGGGAGGGTGCGCTGGCGGGCGGTTTAGCGGGAACTGGGGTTTCCGGCGCAGGGGCTGCGCTGTTTTTACTGGCGCATCCGGCCAATAACAGGGAGAAAATAATGCTACTGAGGGATGTAAGCTTCATGCGGGCATCCTTTTTTTGCCGTCGCCGCCACAATTTAAATCCAGTGGATTGCCGTTGCGGCGGCGATATATTTTGCAGATAGTTCCTAATTAATCTTTTTTACTCTTTTTCCAGATGCATCTTAAGCAGACTTTCGATTGGAGGAGGCACCTGTAAATAAAATCCCTGCTCTTCAAGCGCGGCCTTCACTTTGGTGAGATCCGCGTTAGCCAGCTTTTTGGTGCCGTCCAGCGGCAGCAGCATCGCCAGCTGCGGTTTACCAAAACCTTGCATCAGTTCCGCAGGAACGCGGGAGAAATCGTCTTTTTTTTCGACATAAAGATAAGTCTGGTCACGCTTGGGGCTTCTGTAGATCACACAAAACATATTTTTTACTCGAATTAACCTGGATGGTGACTTGCCTGGATATAGTAGTAACTATAACATGCTTGCAGAACTTCGGAATATTGTCCCAACGCGATTATATGTTCGTTTAACGACATAAATTAGCCGGGACCAGAATTAACAGGACTGAGCCGGGACAGATGTCACAAACGCCAATCGAGTTAAAGGGCAGCAGTTTTACTCTGTCTGTTGTGCACCTTCACCACGCTGACCCAGACGTGGTTCGTCAGGCGCTTCAGGATAAAGTCAATCAGGCTCCGGCCTTTCTGAAAAATGCTCCGGTGGTGTTGAACGTAGCTTCACTGACCAGTGAGGTTAACTGGAGACTGATGCAACAAGCCGTCACCTCTACCGGTCTGCATATCGTTGGTGTCAGCGGCTGCAAAGATGAACCGTTAAAACGCATCATTACTCGCGCCGGTCTGCCGCTGTTATCGGAAGGTAAAGAGCAGAAACAAGCCGTCGAGGTGATTGAACCGGTTAAACCCGCTGAACTCCCGCCTGTTAAAACCCGGGTAATCAATACGCCAGTCCGCTCTGGCCAGCAGATTTATGCCAAGAATTGCGATCTGATCGTGACCAATAGCGTCAGCGCCGGTGCAGAACTGGTCGCCGATGGCAATATCCATATTTATGGCATGATGCGTGGCCGTGCACTGGCTGGTGCCAGCGGTGACCGTGATTGCCAGATTTTTTGTACCAGTTTGTCAGCTGAGTTGGTCTCTATCGCCGGTGAATACTGGATGATGGATCATATTCCGGCTGAATTTTTTGGAAAAGCGTCACGCCTCTGTTTAAGAGACGGCGCCCTGACTATACAGACACTGAACTGAGCCAGGCTCACGAGCCCTTTCTTTTCTTAAGGAAATCATTTTATGGCACGCATTATTGTAGTTACATCGGGTAAAGGGGGCGTTGGCAAGACCACGTCCAGCGCGGCCATCGCTACCGGTTTAGCCCAGAAGGGCAAAAAAACCGTGGTTATCGACTTTGACATCGGCCTGCGTAATCTCGATTTGATTATGGGTTGTGAGCGTCGCGTGGTGTATGACTTTGTGAACGTGATTCAGGGTGATGCCACGCTGAACCAGGCGCTGATCAAAGATAAGCGTACTGAGAACCTGTTCATTCTGCCTGCGTCACAGACACGTGATAAAGATGCATTAACGCGTGATGGCGTTGAAAAAATCCTGAATGACCTCGGTAAGATGGATTTCGACTTTATTGTCTGTGACTCACCGGCAGGGATCGAAACCGGCGCACTGATGGCGCTGTATTTCGCCGATGAAGCTATCATTACCACTAACCCGGAAGTCTCTTCAGTTCGCGATTCAGACCGCATTTTGGGCATTCTTTCGTCCAAATCCCGCCGTGCGGAAAATGGTCAGGATCCGATAAAAGAGCACCTGCTGCTGACGCGTTATAACCCGGGTCGTGTGAACCGTGGCGACATGCTGAGCATGGAAGACGTGCTGGAAATTTTACGTATTCCACTGGCGGGTGTGATCCCGGAAGATCAGTCGGTGCTGCGCGCCTCTAACCAGGGTGAGCCGGTGATTCTGGATGCCGAATCCGACGCAGGCAAAGCCTATGCTGATACCGTTGACCGTATTCTCGGTGAAGAACGTCCCTTCCGCTTCATTGAAGAAGAGAAGAAGGGTTTCCTGAAACGCCTGTTTGGGGGATAAACCATGGCCTTACTCGATTTCTTTTTATCCCGTAAAAAGCCGACAGCCAATATAGCCAAGGAACGGCTGCAGATCATTGTGGCAGAGCGCAGGAGGGGCGACAGTGAGCCCCACTATCTGCCACAGCTGAAAAGGGATATTTTGGAAGTTATCTGCAAATACGTGAAGATCGATCCGGAAATGCTGAGCGTTAAGCTGGATCAAAAGGACGATGATATTTCGATTCTGGAGCTCAACGTGACGCTCCCGGAGGCAGAAGAAGCACCGAAATGATCCTCTCCTGCTCCTGATTTTCCCCTGCTCTCAGGCAGGGGAAAACCTCGGTCAGTATGCCTTCAGGATTTCAGCGATCCCGTCGTGAAGCAGTTCGCCCCGCCATCCATCAATCAGCTCGGGTTTTCTGTCCCGTGGTTTTAATTTCCAGTGCCAGCTCAGCAGTTGGTTAATCTGACGACGTGACGCCAACAACTCCTGACTAATACCCTCTTTTTCTGCCACTTCCGCCATCAACGCTTTCAGCTCTTTGAAGACTTTCTTGTAGTCAGAATTATCAATCAGGTTAGCGACCGGTTCCGGCAACTCGCTCTCTTCCAGCGCATTCGCCTGAGCAACCATCGCCACCAGCGCTTTACCGTGGAAACGAATTTCCTGACCGGCAAGCCCAAGGTGATCCAGCTCGCCGAGGGAACCAGGCATATAGCGCGCCACTTTCCACAGGTTCTCTTCGCGCACCACGAAATTCACCGCCATGTCCTTTTCACGTGCCAGCTCCAGCCGCCATGCCGCCATCAGACGCAGTGCAGCAAGCTGACGCGGACGCAGTTGCCAGGCATTGGTAATGTCACGGTAAGCCTCTTGTGGGGCCACCACCATTTGACGGCGTTGACACAGCAGGCTGCATTCGTTCAGTGCGGCATTAATCCTGCCCGACTCTTCGGCTTCCGCCAGCAGCTTATGGGCAATCGGCAGCAGGTAGAACACATCAGCGGCCGCATACTGACACTGCTTCTCGGTCAGCGGACGCGCCAGCCAGTCAGTGCGTGATTCGCTTTTATCCAGCGCGATACCGGTAAAGGATTCAACAATGGTGGCAAATCCGCAGGAAAGTGGACGGCCGGTAAAGGCAGCCAGAATCTGCGTATCAATCATCGGCACCGGCAGCACGCCATATTCATGCAGGAAGACTTCCAGATCTTCACTGCCAGCGTGCAGGAACTTGATCACCTTCTCATCGAGCAGCAGATCGCGGAATGGCGCCCATTCGGTGATCGGCAGAGGATCGATCAGCGCGATATTCTCGCCGTCATACATCTGGATCAGGCCAAGGCCAGGATAATAGGTGCGGGTTCTGACGAATTCGGTATCCAGCGCCAGCGCCGGAAACTGACGGGCGGTCAGGCAAAGTTCAGCCAGCGCCTCGTTGGTGGTTATCATGGTGTAGTTCAAAATGATCCTCTCGCTGTGGCCTTTCCGGCCTCAGTCTAATCACAATAAAAACGCCGGCATGACCGGCGTTTTAGCATTCTCGGAAAGCGCAGCGATAATCAGCTGGCTTTAGCCGCTTTTATCGCTTCATCACGCAGTTCACGGCGCAGAATTTTGCCGACGTTAGTTTTCGGTAACTCATCCCGAAACTCAACGATTTTAGGCACTTTATAGCCCGTCAGGTTCTTTTTGCAGTGTGCGATCAGCTCTTCTTTAGTCAGTGAAGGATCTTTCTTCACGACGCAGATTTTCACCGTCTCTCCTGCCACATCGTTAGGAACACCAATGGCGGCAGCCTCACGCACTTTCGGATGCAGCATCAGAACATCTTCGATTTCGTTAGGATAGACGTTGAAACCGGAAACCAGGATCATGTCTTTTTTGCGATCGACAATGCGAATAAAACCTTCCTGGTCAACGGTAACAATATCACCGCTGCGAAGCCATCCATTTTTTAACACTTCATCAGTTGCATCAGGCCGTTGCCAGTAACCGAGCATCACCTGCGGTCCTTTGATGCACAGTTCGCCAGGCTCGCCTTCAGCGACCTCATTGCCTTCATCATCCACCAGCATGATGTCAGTGGAAGGCACCGGCAAACCAATGCTGCCACTGTGATAGCGAATGTCGTAGGGATTGACGGAAACCAGCGGTGAGCACTCGGTCAGGCCGTAACCTTCCAGCAGATAGTGCCCGGTCAGCTTTTCCCAGCGTTCGGCGACCGCTTTCTGCACCGACATGCCGCCACCGGCTGATAAGCTGAGGCTGGAGAAGTCGAGCTTCTGGAAATCTTCATCGTTCAGCAAGGCGTTAAACAGCGTATTAACGCCGGTAATCGCGGTGAAGCGCACTTTGGACAGCTCTTTCACCAGGCCAGGAATATCACGCGGATTGGTGATCAGCAGGTTTGCGCCGCCCAAATCGATAAACAGCATACAGTTCACCGTCAGCGCGAAGATGTGGTACAGCGGTAAAGCGGTGACCACCGTTTCTTTGCCCTCTTTCAGCAGCGAGCCATAGGTGGCTTTGGTCTGCTCAAGATTCGCCTGCATATTGCGGTGAGTAAGCATCGCGCCTTTGGCGACGCCGGTAGTCCCGCCGGTATATTGCAGGAACGCCAGATCGTCGTTAATGATGTCCGGGCGCACATACTGCATGCGATAGCCCTCATGCAGCGCGCTGCGGAAGGAGATCGCATCGGGCAGATGGTATTTCGGCACCATCCGCTTGATGTATTTGACAACAAAATTGACCAGCGTGCCTTTCGCCGGCGTAAGTTGATCGCCCAGTCGCGTGAGGATTACGTGCTTCACCTGGGTTTTGGCCACCACTTTTTCCAGCGTGTGGGCAAAGTTCGAGACAATGACGATGGCACTGGCACCGCTGTCATTCAGCTGATGTTCCAGCTCGCGCGGGGTGTAAAGCGGATTGACGTTAACCACAATCATTCCTGCCCGCAGAATGCCAAACAGCGCGATCGGGTATTGCAACAGGTTAGGCATCATCAGGGCCACACGATCGCCCTTTTTCAGGCCCAGCCCCTGTTGCAGATAAGCGGCAAAAGCCCGGCTGCGCTCTTCCAGCTTACGGTAGGTCATCGCCTGCCCCATATTAATGAAGGCGGGCTGGTCTGCGTAACGTTTAACTGCGTGTTCAAACAAATCAATCAGCGATGTATAGCGGTCAGCAGTGATCTCTGCCGGAACATCTGCCGGATAGCGGTTTAACCAAACCTTATTCAAGGAAACACCTCGGAAAGTCGTATTTGTTGTCATCGCAGCCTCAAACAGTCGCATCTTTTAACATTATTTTAACTCAGCGTACCAGTTTGCTCTGTTCTCTGTTTTGAGGTTGCGAAGCCCATCACTAAAATAATCTCATCCTGAGATCGGCAATAAAAAACGACCCGAAGACGTAAGCCGTCGGGTCGTAAGAGAGTCTGCTATCTGTCTATTCCGTCAGGATAGTTTGTACCTGTGCTGGCCCGGTATTGTAGTAACCGAACGGCGGCGGTCCCCAGTATCCACCATGGCGACTACCGCGTGGTGGACCGTACCAAATCCACGGATCGATCGGCTGTGGTGGCGAAACAATTTGCTGGGTCAGATGCCAGCGCTGATAACCGGTCACATCGACAGTAATAAAGTTATACGACGCCTGGCCGACTTCCCCTTTCTCGGTGCCTTTTATCGGCCCGACCACGGTCACAATCTGATTGTTAAAGTCGATGGGATCGACGAACCCTTTGATATCGGCATAAATACGGCCAATAGACGGCGTCCCTAATATCGGTCTGGCGGTGTCATCAAGACGCTGAGCGGCAATTTCCAGCCGGGTCATACCATCTTTATTCACCACTTTGACCACTTTCCCGCCGAAGCGAGATTCCTGACCGACATAGATTTGCGGCGCGTTCATCACCCGCACCAAATCCTGCTGTGGGGTGGGAGACGTGCCTTTCACCGAATCTGGCACGCTCATGCAGCCAGAAAGCAGTGCAGAGGCCAGTAACAGACTACCTAACTGCAATAAAACGCGTTTACGCATAAAGTTCTCCAGGATACTGATTACTCTGACTGCTTCCCTGATAAATAGTTGCCCGGATTACTCGCGGCCCGGCAATTTTTTCCATGTCACTTCATTACGCAAATAGGTCGGTTCAGCCTGTTCCACCGCCACCATTCGACCCGCGGCGTAAGCCAGGGCGGCCAGCGGTAACATATCTTCCGCGCAAGGCAGTTCGACGTCCGTAGCGGTAAGCTCCAGCCCGCTGTTTTCGGCCAGCTGCGGCCAGGCTTTCCAACCGGTTCCTACCATCGCCCAACGCCCGGTCAGCGCGGCCATTCTGGCTTGCGCGGCTTCTGGTTTCAGCACGGCTTCGGTTTCTGCACCCTGCCAGTCGCCCTGTGCGTCACGCTGATACTCGGCCCAATACACTTCACCCATGCGGGCATCAATGGCCGCCAACACGCGCGTCGCGCCGTGCAGACGCCAGGCACTTTGTGCCATGGTTTTCAGCGTGGAAACGCCGATCATCGGCAGTTCTGCACCAAACGCCAGGCCCTGCGCGATGCCGATGCCGATACGGACGCCGGTAAAGCTGCCCGGCCCCTGACCAAAGGCCAGCGCGTTTAACTCCGCAAGCCTGGTGTTTTCTTGCTGAAGCAATGCCTGCACCATCGGCAAAATACGCTGGGTGTGCTCACGGGCACACAGCTCAAAATGGGCCGTGACGTTTTCATCATTCAGCAACGCAACTGAACAGGCTTCGGTAGCCGTATCAATCGCTAAAATACGCGGGGACATACACACCTCTGGCGGGATAGATTTTTCGGCGCGCAGCATAGCACAGTGCGCCACAGATTACTGTTGTGCCGACGGTTTAAGAAACTCAACCGCCTGCTGAATATCGCGCGTTCTGGGTGTCGGGGGCAGGCTGTTGAGGAACACTGCGCCATAAGGCCGCATCACCAGCCGGTTGTCGCAGATCACTAGCACGCCCCGATCGTCCACATCGCGGATCAATCGACCCACACCCTGTTTCAGGGTGATCACCGCGTCAGGAAGCTGAACCTCATCAAAAGGATCGCCACCGCGCAGCTTGCAGTCTTCCATGCGCGCTTTTAACAGCGGATCATCCGGCGAGGTAAACGGCAGCTTATCGATGATCACCAGCGACAGCACGTCGCCGCGCACGTCCACGCCTTCCCAGAAGCTGCTGGTCGCCACTAGCAAGGCGTTGCCGGCAGCAACAAACTGCTTCAGCAACTGACCTTTACTGGTTTCCCCCTGCAGCAGCACCGGCAGCGTTAACATCGCACGGAACTGTTCAGCCAGATCGCGCATCATCTGGTGCGACGTGCAGAGGAAGAAGCAGCGGCCATTATTGGCTTCAATTAACGGTAGCAGCATCCGCGCCATCTGCTTTGCCCCACCCGGTTGATTGGGTGACGGCAGATTGCGCGGCACGCAGAGGAGTGCCTGGCTGGCGAAATCAAACGGGCTCTCAAGGATCATCGTTTTCGCACTGCTGACGCCAAGGCGCTCAACAAAATGCGTCATCTTCTCGTTTACCGCCAGCGTGGCGGAGGTAAATATCCAGCTTGCCGGACGTTCGTCCATCACTTCGCGAAAACGATCTGATACTGAGAGCGGCGTCAGCGCCAGAATAAAGTGGCGGGAATTGCATTCGTACCAGTAGCTGAAACCCGGCTGCGTGACGTCTTTCAGACGCTTCAGACGTCCCCGGTAAAGGGCCGCGCGGTCAAAGGCGGCGTCCAGCAGCGCAGAACGCCCCAACGACATTTTTGCCACGTCATAACAAAGCTCCAGCGCATCATCCAGCAGCAACAGCGCACGCTGAATGTTGGGATTGTTCATGATATCGCGCAGATTACCGCGGAAGCCGGGGTCGCCCAGCGCCAGGCGGAAATCCTGTGCGCTTTGTGATAATCGGTCGGCGGATTTTTGCAGCTGCTGAACGTCACGCACTTCGGTGCGGTAGGCAATCGTGATGTCTTTCGCCAGATCGATAAGCTGCTTGCTGGAGAGCTGCTGACCAAAATACTGGCTGGCAATGTCCGGGACCTGATGGGCTTCATCGAAGATCATCACGTCGGCTTCCGGGATCAGTTCAGCAAAACCACTCTCTTTCACCACCATATCCGCCAGAAACAGGTGATGGTTAACCACCACCACATCGGCATCCATCGCTTTGCGACGGGCTTTCACCACAAAACAGTCTTTATATACCGGGCAATCGCTGCCCAGACAGTTGTCATTGGTGCTGGTGACCATTGGCCAGATGGTGCTGTCTTCCGCGACACCGCCACAGGTGCTGATATCGCCATCGACCGTTTCACTGGACCAGCCGCGCAGATGGACCAGATCGCTCATCGCCTGCACGGCCAACTCGCCGCCGACCATCGACTGCTGCTCCAGCCGCTCCAGGCAGAGGTAGTTCGATCGCCCCTTTAACAGCGCGACCTGCCCTTTGAATTTGAGCGCTCTTGCGACGGTAGGAAGATCACGACTGTAGAGCTGATCCTGCAACGCTTTCGATCCGGTAGAGATGATCACTTTTTTACCGGATCGCAGCGCCGGCGCCAGATACGCGTAGGTTTTCCCGGTGCCGGTTCCCGCCTCTACCACCAGTTCATGCTTATTTTCGATAGCTTCACTGACCGCCTGCGCCATCTGTCGCTGCGGTTCACGCGGTTTGAATCCTGGGATTGCCAGCGCCAGCGCGCCATCTGCTGCAAAATCGTCTGCCACACGTCCTCACTACGTTTTAGAAAACACTGTAATTATGTCAGTATCCGCGCCCACGCTCCACCCTTTAGGTGACAGCCCGTCAGATACTGTGCCTCGCGCCTGGCTGTTGGGCAGATAAAAGGAATTAACCTGCTCATTGTATTGACCTTTACGTTCGGCGATTCTATTTTGAATGTCAGTCAGCGCGCTGGTTTTCCTGATAATTTAACCGTGGAGGGGCTATGTCAGACGAAGAAAGAATTAAAAAGCTTGAGGAGACCGTCAACAGGTTGAACGTTGAGACCCTGGTGCTGAGGGAAATTCTTGGGCAGCAAATCGCGCTCAACAATCTTAACTACAAGGGTAAATTTGATGACGTTCTCGAGGCGCTGGCAAAAGAGTATGCCAGCCGAGGGCTGGAGGAAGGCAGCAACCGTGAGATCCACGACACGATCCGCCAGTACATCAAATATCAGGATCCCGCTGTCGATTGATACCGGTTCCGACCAGGCCGCTTCATGCGGCCTGCCAGTTTAACGAGTCCCTACGTTGTTGGAAAAGGCCCTGTGCAAGCAGCCTTATAAACGCTTATTTTGGGCAACACCTCAGGCACTTAATTGCCCCAGGCCGTCTTTTTATCGCAACATTCAACGCATCATTGCTGGTGTAAAATGTTCCCAGAAAAAGTCTGTCGTTTATAATCCGCGTCATGTCCATGCAACCCGTCTTATGCACAACTCTCCTCGCTCTTGGTCCGTTTAAGGTTTCCAGATAGTAGTAATCGCCCATGATTTTTCCTGATGTTACGGAGTCCGTAAGCCGACAGTAACAGTCAGGGTGTGAATTGTTTTAACCTGCGTCATGAAAGCCATACATTCGGATATGTCTTTAGCGGGATGGGTTACGCTGACGTGGCTTAAGGCCATTTGTCTCAGCATGTTAAGCGGAATGATGATATTTTTAACCAGAATGTTCCAAATATGCCCTGCAGCGATGCGAAGCGTGGCACCAATGATGAGTAAGGTATTAAAATGTCGAAAGAAATCACAAGAGTTGAGCCTGTAGAGCACCGCATGTCCGAAGCGGTGATCCACAATGACACCGTCTATTACACCAGCGTGCCGGAAAATCTGGATGAAGACGCGGAAGCGCAGACCGCCAATGCTCTGGCGGTGATTGACAGTCTTCTGACCCGCGTGGGTTCAGATAAGAGCAAAATTCTTGATGCGACGATTTTCCTGGTGCACAAAGAGGATTTTCAGGCGATGAACCGTGCCTGGGATGCCTGGGTTTCACCCGGTCATGCCCCCGTGCGCTGCACCGTTCAGGCTAACCTGATGAACCCGAAGTATCTGGTCGAAATCAAAATTATTGCGGCTCTGTAAGCCGTTGGCAGGCGGTGTCTAAGGCTTAAACAGCGCCTGTCGTCCTTCCGCTGAAGGAAAAACGCAACGCACATCATGCGCACAGCCGGCGACTATCGCCAGGGTGTGTGGTCGGGCAGGTTTCAATACATCCCGATCGTAGCGGGCGTAATTCTCTCCGCGTTCCAGCCTCGACGCGCCCTGTGCCATCGCCGCACACGACTTATCCAGTATCCGCCAGTAGCGCCCTTTTCCTTTTCCCCGATCGTCACTCCCTTCAAGATAGCGAACCTCTGCGGAACGATAACGGTCTCTCGCCTTGATGGGATTGTCCGGCAGCCAGGCCGGCAGATTGTGCATGCCGTATTTATAATCGCTTACGGCAGGACAGGCGTCCGCATTTAAAGCATCAAAATAGAGCCAGCTTCCTGGATCGGCCACCACATAGCGCAGCGTCACGCCTGCGGGAGGATGGGAAAAGGCGATGTAGTGCTGCACAAACTGGCCACCGGCTGAAAAACCCGCCACGGTGATTTCGCTCAGAGCCGGCCAACGCTGTTTAAGATCGCCGATAGTCTCATCCAATGCGCTAAAGGCCGACAGGTTCCCGGCGTTATCCTTTCCGCCATCTAACCAGGAATGACAATTCCACAGCGCGTCATCCGGTAAAGCCTCAGGCAGGCCGTCCGAGTGACAATGGCTGGCATCCGTGCTGGATACCTGGAAAAGCGGAGCAACAATGGCGATGTTTTGGGCGTCTGGTGTATTGCTGGCTGCTTGCGCAGCCGCGGTGAGCGTGTTGCCCACGTCACGAGGATGACCGTGCAGGACAATCAACGCCCGGGTCACCTTGCCACCGGCAGGCGCGAGCGTGAAGTAATGGAAGTTGCCCGCGTTCTCAGCCAGTGCAAACGTGTGTTCGCGGGCGCTGGCAGGCCACGCCTGCGAAGCAGCTAACGCTTGCGGGACGACGGGTAGCCAGCAAGCCAGCAGCACCATCAGCCGCGAAAGCGTTTTACCGACTGTTCGCAGCAGGCGCATTAATAGTTTTTGTCTTCTTCGTCTTCGTCGCCGTAATCCTGATTGATCTCTTCATCTTCATTGTTGTCTTCATCATCGTCGTCATCGAATGAAGCGGTGATCATTTCGCCGGTGTGGTTTTCACGGATTTCGGCGGCAACCAGTTGGATCGCCTGCCCGCTACTCATGCCTTCAGACATCAGCTGCTGGATGCGTTCAACGGCCTGTTGCTGCTGCTCATAGGACAGCGAAGGTAAACCTGTAATCATATCCACTCCTGGTCGTGCGCGCGGCGTATTCCACGCGCAACAAACAGATGCCAGCAGCAAAAAAATATGCCAGGCTTAACGCCTGTTATTGGTCTGGTTTGCTGAATCATCATGTCACCTGTCTGTTATCCCCTTAAGTATACGCCGGAAGCCCTTGGGAATCTGTTTGGTTTTGTTGCTCATCAACCCTGGGCGATGCTGCTGCATTCAGGTTTTGCCGATCACAGCGATAACCGCTTCGATATTATGGTGGCCGATCCGCTCACCACGCTGATTACGCAAGGGAAAACCACTCGTATCCAGCACGGCGATGGCGTGGAAGCCAGTGAAGACGATCCGCTCAGCTTGCTCGATCAGACGCTCAAACAGAGTGGATTGCAGGCCGAAGAACATCCGGATTTTCCTTTTCAGGGCGGTGCGTTAGGGTTATTTGGTTACGATTTAGGCCGCCGTTTTGAGCAACTGCCGCAAGTGGCATTACAGGATTTACAGACGCCGGACATGGCTGTCGGCATTTATGACTGGGCGCTCATCGCCGACCACCATCTGCAGGCACTGACCTTAATTGTGCATGGTGATGGGGAAAACCGCCTCAACTGGCTGAACGCCTTGAGCGCAGGTAAACCCACCACGCCCTTCCGTCTGACCAGCCCGTGGCGTTCCAATCTGACGCGGGAAGAGTACGGTGAGAAATTCCGCCGTGTTCAGCAGTGGTTACACAGCGGTGACTGTTATCAAATCAACCTTGCTCAGCGTTTCCAGGCCAGCTACAGCGGTGATGAGTGGCAGGCGTTCAAACGGTTGAATGAGCAAAACCGTGCGCCTTTCAGCGCTTTCCTGCGCCTGCCTGGCAGCGCTATTCTCAGCCTGTCACCGGAGCGCTTCCTGAAAATGACCGGCGACAGCATTGAAACCCGGCCGATCAAAGGCACGTTGCCGAGGCTCAGCGATCCCGAGGCCGATCGTTTACAGGCGGAGAAGCTGGCAAATTCGCCTAAGGACCGCGCGGAAAACGTGATGATTGTTGACCTGCTGCGCAACGATATTGGTCGCGTTGCCCAGCCTGGCAGCGTTGCCGTGCCGGAACTGTTTGTGGTCGAACCTTTCCCGGCGGTACATCATCTGGTCAGCACCATCACCGCCAGACTGAAACCGGCGTTAAGCGCCTGCGATCTGCTACGCGCCTGTTTCCCCGGCGGCTCAATTACCGGCGCGCCGAAGGTCAGAGCGATGGAAATCATCGATGAGCTGGAACCGCACCGACGAAATGCCTGGTGTGGCAGCATTGGCTATCTCAGCGTGTGCGGCAAGATGGATACCAGTATTACCATTCGCACGCTGACCGCCGAACAGGGAAACCTCTACTGCACGGCTGGCGGCGGGATCGTCGCAGACAGCCAGGAGCAGGCTGAATACCAGGAGACGTTCGATAAGGTAATGCGGATTCTACCCTGTCTGGAGCAAGCGGATGTCTGATGCGCACCTGACGCTCAACGATTTTCTCAGTCGGTTTATGCTGCAACGACCCGATGTGACCTCAAATCAACTGCCCACCCGCCGGGCTGCCGTATTGGTGCCAATCGTCGATCGCCCCCGCCCGACCCTGTTGCTCACCCGACGCTCCGCCACATTGCGTAAGCATGCCGGTCAGGTGGCATTTCCCGGTGGAATGATGGACCCGGAAGATCCTTCTTTAATTGCCACCGCGCTTCGTGAGGCGCAGGAAGAAGTGGCTATTCAACCGGACAGCGTGCGGGTGGTGGGCGTTTTGCCCGCCGTGACCAGCAGCACCGGTTTTCAGGTAACGCCGGTCGTCGGCATACTTTCGCCGTCGCTCGACTGGCATCCTAATGAAGGCGAAGTTGAATCCCTGTTTGAGATGCCGTTGCAGGAAGCGTTACGGCTTGGCCGCTATTCACCCCTGGATATCCAGCGCTATGGCACGTCGCATCGCGTCTGGCTCTCCTGGTTTGAAGACTATTTTATCTGGGGGATGACCGCCGGGATCATTCGTCAGTTGAGTCTGCAGGTGGCAAACCACGCCCGAACTGACTAATTTTCCGACACAACGGCTACACAATCCCCCTCAGGCAGTTTTTTTCACCAACCTGGCGCACATTCTTCGCGTCAAATCACTGCACAACGCGCGGGAATCATTTATATTGCACCGCATTAACACCGCAAGATGTGCGTGCAACGGCCAGCCACTATTTTTGCCCTAGCTGTAATTGGGCAAATATCAGCCGCAATACCAACTGGACCCGCTTCTGTCATCACATTTTTGTCTGATAATGATTAGTTAATTTCATGCGATCATTCGTCTCAGGATGATTACTATTAAAGCAGTATTTTACCGAACTTCAGGCTCAGTTAAGGAGCGTAGTGTGATTAGCGTTTTCGACATGTTTAAAATCGGCATTGGTCCTTCCAGTTCCCACACCGTGGGGCCGATGAAAGCCGGTAAACTGTTTGTCGACGATTTAGTTGCTAACGGCATGTTGGATAGCGTGACGCGCGTTGCCGTGGACGTTTATGGCTCTCTCTCCCTGACCGGCAAAGGTCACCATACCGATATCGCCATTATTATGGGGCTCTCCGGCGCGTCGCCGGAAAGCGTCGATATCGATGGCATTCCCGCGTTTATCCGCGATGTCGAACAGCGTCAGCGCCTGCTGCTGGCGAATGGCCGCCATGAAGTCGACTTCCCACGGGAAGGTGGCATGGTGTTCCGCAGCGATAATCTGTCGCTGCATGAAAACGGCATGCGGATCACTGCGCTGGCGGGCGACAACGCCATTTTCAGCAAAACCTATTATTCCATCGGCGGCGGTTTTATCGTTGATGAAGAGCACTTCGGCCAGTCAACGCTGGATGAAGTGACCGTGCCCTATCCGTTCAACTCCGCCAAAGAGATGCTGGATCACTGCCATCATACCGGCCTGTCTCTCTCCGGCATGATCATGAAGAACGAGCTGGCGCTGCACAGCCGTGCCGAGATCGAAGCCTATTTCACTGATATCTGGCAGAGCATGCGTGACTGTATCGATCGCGGCCTGAATACCGAGGGCGTGTTACCGGGTCCGCTGCGCGTGCCTCGTCGTGCTTCTGCCCTGCGCCGTCTGCTGGTCTCTTCCGATAAGCTGTCTAAGGACCCGATGAACGTGATCGACTGGGTCAACATGTTTGCGCTGGCGGTAAACGAAGAGAATGCGGCGGGCGGTCGTGTGGTCACCGCACCGACTAACGGTGCCTGTGGCATCGTGCCTGCCGTGCTGGCCTACTACGATCATTTTATTGAGCCGGTCAGCCCGGATATCTTTATCCGCTATTTCCTTGCCTGCGGTGCCGTGGGTATCCTGTATAAAATGAACGCCTCTATTTCCGGCGCGGAAGTCGGTTGCCAGGGCGAAGTCGGTGTCGCCTGCTCAATGGCCGCTGCCGGTCTGGCTGAACTGCTGGGTGCCAGCCCGGAGCAGGTTTGCGTGGCGGCCGAAATTGGCATGGAACATAACCTGGGGCTGACCTGTGATCCGGTGGCAGGCCAGGTTCAGGTTCCCTGCATAGAGCGCAATGCCATTGCTTCGGTTAAAGCGATCAACTCTGCGCGTATGGCGATGCGCCGTACCAGTGAAGCCCGCGTGTCATTAGATAAAGTGATTGAAACCATGTATGAAACGGGCAAGGACATGAATGCCAAATACCGTGAAACGTCTCGCGGTGGTCTGGCAATTAAGGTTCAGTGTGACTGATTCCAATCAGCTGCTGCCCCGCTGATTTTCGGTGCCGCCATTCCGGCGGCACTTTTACCCGTTTCGCTAAATAAATTTCTTCCCCCCGCTATCCGATATTGCCGGAAACCGCTAGAGTGTTCAGGCGAATAAAGCAGGATAAGTGACTGTTTTACTTAATTCTGCTTTTATCACTTCTAAGACTAAACTTAATTTTTCATTTGCCGATAACAACGATTCGGTCTCTGTGTGCGCGTCTTGATCTAAGGGTGGTTACTGATGCAAATGTCCCAGGAAGTTTTCGGACAGTTTCGCCGTAAGCGATTATTAATTGCTGTGGTGGTTGCCGCGTTGGTGCTCATTCTTACGTTGACCTTCCGTTTTATGGAAGAAAAAGGGCGGAATGAGCAGCATTCGCGTACGTTTGCGGACAATGCAATTCAACGTTTCGATAGACTGTTTTCCCCGCTCGATGTGGCGGCCAACAATACGCTTGGCCTGGTTGGCTTGCCTTGCGAACAGATCCGCTTCCCGCTGATTGAAAAGCTGGCATCGTTACAAACCGTGCGTTCCATTGTGCTGGTGGATAACGACGAGATGTATTGCTCCAGCATCTTTGGCAGAAGCAGTCTCTCCTTTAGTCAGTTCTATCCTGAGTTGGCGGTAAATAACCAGCGGATGATCCTCAGCACCGATGAACATTTGCTGAAGGGATCGCCCATCCTGCTGCTTTGGACGCCTCACGATAACAACAACCGTTCCGGGATCCTGCAAATCATCAATATCGAGATGATGAGCACCTATCTGCTTGAGCCAACGCTGCCATGGGTTGAACGCGCGGTGATCAATGTTGGCGGCAAAAGTCTCGAATACGGTAACCCGATGATTGAAGAGGCCTTACCGTCCGACGATGAAGTCAGCTATGAGAAGGCGTCTCTGCGCTACCCGTTCTCAATCACCCTTTTCGGTCCGTCGCCGACCCGCCTGGCGCTGTCGACCTTGCCATCCCAGTTACCTCTGGCGCTGCTGTTAAGCCTGTTGATGGGCTATATCGTCTGGCTGGCAACCGCCAACCGTATGAGCCTTTCCTGGCAAATCAGTTACGGCATTACCGCCCGGGAATTTATGGTCTATTGCCAGCCGCTGATCAACTCAAAGACCGGCGATTGTGATGGTATAGAGCTGCTGCTGCGCTGGCACAATCCACGTCAGGGCTGGATCCCGCCGGATGTGTTTATCCCAATGGCAGAAAGGCAGAATCTTATCGCGCCCCTGACCCGCTTTGTGCTGCGTGAAATCGTGCGCCATTTGCCGCTGATGCCGAACTGCCCCACGTTCCATATCGCGATAAACGTTGCCGCCAGCCATTTCCATAACCGCGAGATTATTGACGATCTGCAAAGCCTGTGGTGGCCAGCCAATCCGGTGCCGCAGCTGGTGGTAGAGCTGACCGAACGTGATTCGCTGCCAGAAATGGATCAACGCGTGGTTTCCCATCTGCATAAGATTGGCGTGAAGCTGGCAATTGACGACTTCGGGACCGGACACAGCTCGCTGTCATACCTGAAAACATTGAGCCCGGATGTGCTGAAGATCGATAAAGTCTTTACCGCGGCGATTGGCACCGATGCCATCAATGCGACGGTAACGGATATGGTGATCTCTCTGGCCCAGCGCCTGAATATCAGCCTGGTGGCTGAAGGCGTGGAAACGGCTGAGCAGGCGGAATATCTGCGGGAGAAAGGCGTGGATGTCTTGCAGGGGTATTTCTATGCGCGTCCGATGCCGTTAGGCGACTTCCCGGAATGGCTGAGCCAACACAAGTTGTCTCTTACAGCCTGAGTGTCAAAGGGGGGGATCCTTCCCCCCTGTTCTCAACGATTACTCGTCTTCATCTTCTTCATGACGTTCCCGCGCCCGAGTCACACGCACCAGATCGATACGGTAATCCGTCGCTTCGATAATCTGGAAGCTGACGGGCGGTAACTCAATCACTTCACCGGCAACCGGCAACTGCCCTTTCTGCGCGATCAGCAGACCGGCCAGCGAGGCATGATCGTCTTCCGGATTGACCAGCACCTGGGTGTTCAGCAGCTGTTGCAGCGAGTGCAAATCCGTTCCGCCCTTCACCAGCCAGCCGTCACCGTCAGCAATAATGTCCGGGGTTTCATCTTCATCCGGGAACTCACCGGCAATGGCTTCCAGCACGTCCAGCGGCGTAATCAACCCCTGCACTACGCCAAATTCACTGGTGACCACCACGAAGCTGCCCTTCGCTCTGCGTAACACGCCCAGCAGATTTATCGGGTCCAGCGTTTCCGGCACGATGATTGGCGGCGTGGCGGCAGCGAAGGTTGCCACGTCAATGCCGTGATCCAATGCCACCAGCAGCTCTTTCGCACGCACCACGCCGATAATTTCATCCAGCTCTCCACGGCAAACCGGGAACAGGCTGTGCGGCGTATCCAGCAGCTGCATGCGCACTTCGTCCAGCGGACGATTGGCATCAACCCAGGAGATTTCACCCCGCGGCGTCATGATGCTGCGCACCGAGCGCGAGGCCAGCGTCAGCACGCCGTTAATCATGTAGCGCTCTTCGTCCTTAAACGCTTCCTGCGGCATGATGGCAGCCACTTCACTGCCTTCCGCACTGACGTTTTCCTGGCCACGACGGCCGCCCATCAGACGAAGGATCGCTTCTGCCGTGCGCTCACGCATCGGCTTTCGCGCCTGATGACGCATAAAGTTAACCCGTGCAATCTGGTTAAACAGCTCAATCAGGATAGAGAAGCCAATCGCTGCGTACAGGTAGCCTTTCGGAATATGGAAACCAAACCCTTCTGCAACCAGGCTCAGACCAATCATCAACAGGAAGCTCAGGCACAGTACTACCACCGTTGGATGCTGGTTGACGAAGTTGGTCAGCGGTTTCGAGGCCAACAGCATCACGCCCATGGCAATCACTACCGCGGTCATCATAATCGCCAGGTTGTTCACCATACCGACAGCGGTGATCACCGCATCAAGCGAGAAGACGGCATCGAGGATCACAATCTGGACCACAACCGCCCAGAAGCTGGCGTAGCCTTTGTTGCCATCCCCTTCATGCTCACGGTTTTCGAGCCGTTCGTGCAATTCCATGGTGGCTTTGAATAACAGGAATATCCCGCCTGCCAACAGGATCAAATCCCTGCCGGCAAAGCTGAAGTCACCTACACTGAACAACGGACGGGTTAACGTCACCATCCAGGAAATCAGTGACAGCAAGCCCAGGCGCATGACCAGCGCCAGCGAGAGTCCGATCAGCCGGGCCTTATCACGCTGCTTCGGCGGCAGTTTTTCCGCCAGAATGGCAATAAAGACCAGGTTATCAATACCCAGGACGATTTCGAGCACGACCAGCGTCAGCAGACCGGCCCAGATCGAGGGGTCTAAAAGAAATTCCATTACAGACTCCGGAAACAGGTACGGGAAAGCGCAGCAGGCGTTCGAACGGACACGATGCGGACATTAACGCAGAGGGGATGAATATTGTCGTCAGAGGACAAGGTAAAACTGGCCGGTTGAACCGGTGAGGTGATTAAGCGACGTCGGTGACAGTCCATAGGGAGGGCTGAGGCCCGTTACTCCTGTGTTAAATAAGGATCACTACTGTAAACAGGCACCTGCACTTCGTCAAAATATTTTATTACATTTACATTCAAAGTCTGCTTTTCGTGCTGCTCTTTTGAGCGATAGCGCTTAAGCGGGCACCCAGCATCTAAATAGCTGAGCACGGTCACATAATTTATTTTTTCGCAGACTAAAATAAATCCCGTCTTAACCATGGGTCAGGTAAAAGCCGCTAACCACTTTAGGGGTTTTGCTCACTCACCAGAATAACAGCACGTTCAATCCACGTTGAGGGTAAAACCTGAAACCGGATACTCGCGCGGCTCATCTGTGTTACCGGGTCGCTGAAAATTGGATAAGGAGGGTAGCAAGTGACTATTGCTATTGTGATCGGCACGCACGGCTGGGCCGCGGAGCAGCTGATAAAAACAGCTGAAATGCTCCTTGGGGAACAGCAAAACGTTGGGTGGATTGATTTCGTACCCGGCGAAAATGCGGAAACCCTGATTGAGAAATATCAGGCGAGACTGACCGATTTAGATACCAGCAAAGGCGTCCTTTTCCTTGTCGATACCTGGGGAGGCAGTCCGTTTAATGCCGCCAGTCGTATCGTCGTGGACAAGGAGAATTATGAAGTCATTGCCGGGGTCAATATCCCGATGCTGGTCGAAGCCTTTATGGCTCGAGATGATGATCCAAGCTTTGATGAGCTGGTGGCCGTCGCTGTTGAGACCGGCCGCGAAGGCGTCAGAGCGTTAAAAGCGAAAGAGCCTGAGCCCGTTGTGGCAGCGGTCGCTGCTGCACCGATAAAAGCCGCACCGGTGGCGCAGAAACCGATGGGGCCAAAGGACTATATGAACATTGGCCTGGCGAGGATCGATGACCGTCTGATCCACGGACAGGTGGCAACCCGCTGGACCAAAGAAACCAACGTAACCCGCATTATCGTGGTCAGTGACGAAGTCGCTGCCGACCATGTGCGTAAAACACTGCTGACTCAGGTGGCTCCGCCTGGCGTGACTGCCCATGTGGTAGATATCGCAAAAATGATCCGCGTGTGGAATAACCCGAAATATGGCGGCGACCGCGTAATGTTGCTGTTTACCAACCCTACCGATGTAGAACGCCTTGTTGAAGCAGGGGTTAAAATCCCGAGCGTCAATATTGGTGGTATGGCATTCCGTCAGGGTAAAACGCAGGTTAACAATGCCGTTTCCGTTGACGATAAGGATATTGCGGCTTTCAAGAAGCTGAATGAACGTGGCATTGAACTGGAAGTGCGTAAAGTTTCCAGTGACCAGCGCCTGAAGATGATGGACCTGATAGCCAAAGTGGCTCAGTAAGTTTCACTTATTATTGCCTGATCTGTCAGGTTTAACTCAGTTCACGAATGTCAGAGGAGAAGTACAATGGAGATAACCACTCTTCAAATTGTGCTGATATTTATTATTGCCTGTATTGCAGGTATGGGATCTATTCTCGATGAATTTCAGTTCCACCGTCCGCTTGTGGCTTGTACCTTAATTGGTGCCGTTCTGGGCGATATGAAAACCGGTATTATTATCGGTGGTACGCTGGAAATGATCGCCCTGGGTTGGATGAACATCGGTGCCGCCGTGGCCCCGGATGCCGCCCTCGCCTCTATTATTTCTACCATCCTGGTTATTGCCGGCGGACAAAGCGTAGGTGCCGGTATTGCTCTGGCAATTCCACTGGCCGCTGCGGGTCAGGTACTGACGATTATCGTTCGTACCATTACCGTTGCCTTCCAGCATGCTGCCGATAAAGCCGCCGAAAAAGGGAACCTGACCGCGATTTCCTGGATCCATGTCTCGGCACTGGTTCTGCAGGCGATGCGTATCGCTATCCCGGCCATCATCGTGGCAGTGTCAGTGGGTACCAGCGTCGTTCAGGGTCTGCTTGAATCGATCCCGGATGTGGTGACCAACGGCCTGAATATCGCCGGTGGTATGATCGTTGTCGTCGGTTATGCGATGGTGATCAACATGATGCGTGCGGGCTATCTGATGCCTTTCTTCTATCTCGGTTTCGTTACCGCGGCCTTCACCAACTTTAACCTGGTTGCGCTGGGTGTGATTGGTGTGGTGATGGCGGTGCTGTATATCCAGCTGGCACCGAAATATAACCGCGTGGCGGGTGGTCAGGCTTCCGGGCCAGTGACCAACGACCTTGATAACGAATTAGATTAGGGAAAGGGTGAGTAAAATGGTTGATACCACTACAACTACAACGACCTCAGCTCCGCTGAAAAAACTGACGCCAGGCGATGTGCGTGGTGTATTCCTGCGCTCTAACCTGTTCCAGGGTTCGTGGAACTTCGAACGTATGCAGGCGCTGGGTTTCTGTTACTCCATGGTTCCGGTGATCCGTCGCCTCTATCCTGAGAATAACGACGACCGCAAACAGGCAATCAAACGTCACCTGGAATTCTTCAACACCCACCCTTACGTTGCTGCACCGGTTCTGGGTGTGACCATGGCGATGGAAGAGCAGCGTGCAAACGGTGCCCCTATAGATGACGCCGCAATTAACGGCATCAAAGTGGGTCTGATGGGTCCTCTGGCTGGCGTAGGCGACCCGATTTTCTGGGGTACGGTGCGTCCGGTATTCGCGGCACTGGGTGCCGGTATTGCCATGAGCGGCAGCCTGCTGGGTCCGTTGCTGTTCTTCGTGCTGTTTAACGTGGTGCGTTTGCTGGTGCGTTATTACGGCGTGGCCTATGGCTACCGTAAAGGTGTCGATATCGTTAGCGATATGGGCGGCGGCTTCCTGCAGAAACTGACCGAGGGGGCATCGATCCTGGGCCTGTTTGTGATGGGGGCGCTGGTCAACAAGTGGACGCACGTAAACGTACCGCTTGTTGTCTCGCGCATTACCGATCAGACCGGTAAAACCACCGTGACGACCGTGCAGTCGATTCTCGATCAGCTGATGCCGGGCTTAATCCCGCTGTTACTGACCTTCGGCTGTATGTGGCTGCTGCGTCGTAAAGTGAACGCGCTGTGGATTATCATCGGCTTCTTCGTGATTGGGATCTTCGGCTACTGGATTGGGCTGTTAGGTCTGTAAGGTTTGCAGCCGGGGGAAACCCCGGCTTTCCAGAGACCAGCCGGCATCGCTTAGCCTGAACGATGCCGGCTGTTCTTTTAGGGGAAGATAAGATGTCACTCACTGATTACGTCATCGTGTTGTTTATCGCACTGTTTCTGGCTTATGCGATTTACGATGAGTTTATAATGGACCGGCGGAAAGGGCCGACACAATTAAAGGTGCTGCTGAAGCGCCGCAACAAGCTGGACAGCCTGATTTTTGTTGGACTGGTGGCGATTCTGATATATCAGAACGTCAACAATCAGGGCCCGAGGATCACCACCACACTGCTGATGGCGTTGGCCTTCCTGTCGGTTTATCTGTTCTGGATCCGCCTGCCTAAGCTGCTGTTCAAACCCGAAGGATTTTACTACGCCAATATCTTTATCGACTATCGGCGGATCAAAGCGATGAATCTGTCTGAAGACGGTATCCTGGTGATCGAACTTGAAAACCGTCGGTTGCTGATCCACGTCAGAAAACTGGATGACCTGGAAAGCATTTATCACTATATGGTGCAACAGCAGTAGCCACAGGGCTGCTGCTTACGATACGCCCTCACCCTCGGTATCGTCGTCAGTGGCTGTAGCCTCGACGACGGCTTCCTCAGCGGACGCCAGCGGCGCGATAACGTCCGCTTCGACGCTCTTGCGCTGCCACAGTCGCAGAGTAAAGTCGGTTTCACAGTCAAACTGCGTGGTGGTCGCCAGCACGCCCCACACTTCCGGACGGGCACGCCAGGCAAACGGCGTCATCTGCAACAGAGCGCCGGACTCCTCGCTGGTCAGCTGCATTGGATAATTCAGCGAGTGCTGTTCGACCAGCTCAAAACCGGCCATCTCTTCTGGCGTCTCGTCATGTAGCTTCACGTCCTGATAAATTAACGCCTTAAACTGGATCAGATGACGCGGGCCAGGAGTAACGGTCAGCACGTAGCCACTCTCTTTCACTACGCGCGCCAGCTCTTCAGCTTTACACGGGGCGTATATCCGCAGCACGGCATCAAATTGCTGTTTGGCAAAAGGCAGACGGTGGCTTGAGGCGACGCAAAAGTCTACGTTGTGGTAACGCCGGGCACCAAAGCGTACCGCCACTTTAGAGACGTCGAGGCCGAACACCGTACTCTCTCCCCTCGCCTGCAGCCTGCTGGCGACAGCGTGGGTGTAGTAGCCCTCACCACAGCCAATATCTAATACTGACGACGCGTGCACAGGCAGGATCCGTTCGAAGATTTCGCACACCCTTTCCTGCAACGGCTGATAATGCCCGGCATCCAGAAACTCGCGGCGGGCCAGCATCATATCAGCACTGTCACCGGGCTGCTTCGAACGCTTGTGTTGTACCGGCAACAGGTTGATGTAGCCCTCCTTCGCCCGATCAAACTGGTGCTGATTTTCGCAGCGCAAACCCGTTGCCAGCGGCAGCAGGGGCAGATGACAAAGGGGGCAAAGGTAAGACATAACAACTCTCCATAAACGGTCCGGGCGGCAGTTTACCGGAAAGTGACGTTCAGCGGCAGACCTTATTGGCCGCAGAATGGAAAAAGCTCTGCCATTGCTGGCAGAGCTTTTGCATTCAGATTCGTGCCTGGATTACGCGCCACGCGGGCTGTAGCAGGCTCAGATCGAAAATTAGATAGCGGTGACGTTCACTGCAGCAGGGCCTTTCTGGCCGTCCTGGATTTCGAACTCAACGTTCTGGCCTTCAGCCAGAGTTTTGAAGCCATTACCCTGGATTGCAGAGAAGTGTACGAACACGTCTTTGCTGCCGTCTGCAGGGGTGATGAAACCAAAACCTTTAGACTCGTTGAACCACTTAACCTGACCTTTAATCTTTGCCATTTTGCAAATTCCTTAGAGTGTTTATTCGCCCGTGGGCTTTACGTACAGAAAAACCAGAAAAAGTTACTGCATGAGGCACGATATAAAAGCTCGGCAAGGAAGTGGTATTCAACGTCAACGTCTTTACTCAAAACTTCTTTACTGAAGATGCCATACATAAACAGAACTGTACCTCGTTTTACCCAAAAGCGTTATCACATATTCGTTTATTAATGGCAAGTCATTTTTAAACGCTGATAGAGATGTCGCACACTATTGAAACGGCTTAGGCACATATTGCACATTACGTATGGAGAGCTGAAACGTTTAACGCGAAACCTGTTAACCCCGGGTCTCATTCATGCTCAAAACATAGGGGTGTATCATAGCCTGCCGCTTTGCTTAAGTCTATTACCTATACCGCTATAGCGCAGAGTATAAGCTGAATTCATTGCATAAATGTGGCATAGCTTACTCAAAATTCTTCATTATCCTGATACGGTCAGGGGATAAACGTTTGGAGGATCAACGGATGCAAAAAGAAGCTATTGGTACAATATGAATTTTAATTGCACCAAAATCAGGAAACTGTATTCCCGCTTGCCCCATTTAAACGCATCTCGCGGCATCAATTAATTGCCGGTCGTACCATCAGTCTATTTGCTTTATTAGACGCTGCTCTCATTTTAGCCAAATGTTAAATTAACCGTTTTAGGATTAATCCTGGGCAATATTATTCAGGGACTTTTTCGCACCTATTCGCCATGCCTGGAAGCGGCTTTCATCCAATCCTGCTGCGCGCATCGCCTCTGACAGCACAATCGGCGGCTCATCCAGGGATTCGTCAGCCAGTTCAAACACACCCCAGTGAATGGGGATGCTCAGCGGTGCGCCAAGTGATTGGTGCAGGGAAACGGCATGTTCAGGATCCATATGTTGACCGCGCATGAACCATTTTGGTGCATACGCGCCGACCGGTAAGGCGGCCAGATTGAACGGCCCCAGCCTGCGCGGGATTTCCAAAAGGTTTTCGCTGTAGCCGCTGTCTCCGGTAAACCAGAAATTCAGTTCACCGGCCTGGATCACCCAACCGCACCACAGTGAGCGATTTCGATCCCACGGCGTACGCATGCTCCAGTGACGCGCAGGCACAGCATGAACAGACATTCCCGCGACCTCTTTATTGCCCCACCAGTCGAGGGGCGTGACGTTCACCGCGCCCAACGCCTTAAACCAGCGTTCAAGCCCTAATGGCACCACAAATTCAACCTGCGGAAAACGCCTCAGGATTTTTTTGATAGTGGGCCTGTCGAGATGATCGTAATGGCTGTGAGAAATCAGCACGCAGTCCAGTGCAGGCAAATCGTCAATCTCGAGTGCCGTGGGGGTTTTACGTTCCGGGCCGAAGAAACTGACCGGCGAGGCTCTGCGCGATAATACCGGATCGATGAGCGTGTAGCGGCTGTTAACGCGCAACAACAGGCAGGCATGACCCAGCCACCAGATGGCATCGTCAATCCCCGTCAGGTCAGCGCGCTGCCACCAGCGTTGGGTGAAATGGTCGTAACCTTTAGCCGGCGGGAAAGGTAATCCCGCCGCCTTGCGCTCTTTACGCCAGCGCTTCAGATCGCCATTCTGTCGCAGCTCAGGCTCGGGATTGCGGAATCCGTCAGGCGTATGGTGCGATTTATCGGCATCGTACCAGGGATTTTTCCAGGCCATAGTCACGCTTCCTTGAGTGAATACTTAACGTTCAGGGATCAGTCGGGTGAAATCTTTGTTATCCGGCTCGGTGCTGGCGGCTTTCTCTTTTCCGGCGACCGAATCGGTCAAACGGCGTAATAACACATTCTGACGCTTCTGCTCTTCCAGCAGGGCCTCAAGTAACTGGACCTGCTGGCTGGCCTTGACGCTGGCGCGATTGACAAAAAACCATGCAATCAGCCCGACTATCACCAGCGCTACGCTAAACCCCATCGATGCCAAGCCCAGCGCGCCATTTGTTATTTCGTTCATACATGCCTCAAAAATGCGGGTGTTACTGCAATACTGACTGATGCAGACCTGCGAAGATTCTACCAGGTCAGACGCGAATTGATAGCCAGCTCACACAAATTTAAGAACCTTCGCGCAGCCGTTGTCCCAGGCTTTGTGTATCCTCAGCGCTAAGTACGTACAGGCTCGCAGCTTACTGCTATGATAAACGCTGGCAGCGAGGTGGAAACGCCAGGATTGCTGTCTGACAAACAATAAAGGGGAATACATGAGATTTTTAATTCGCATCGTTGCGCTGCTGGTCATTATCTGGCTTGCTCTGTTAGTCACCGGTTACGGTGTTCTGGCAGGAAGCACTAAAAATGTGGCTGGGTTGGGATTACAGTGTCAGTACATGACCGCGCGCGGCATGGTGACCGCACAGTACCTGCACTCTGACAGCGGTGTTGTCGGCGTGACCGATTGCCCGTTGCTGAAGAAAAGCACCGAAGTCGTCGATAACTGAGTGAATAAGGGCCAGAGAACTCTGGCCCTTTTGTCAGAACGGGTAGTCGTGATAGCCCATCTGCTCTGAAAGCCGTTTTGCAGAACGATGCAGCATCGCCACATAGCTGCTTTTCTCTTCCTCAGAGAAACGGATGGTCGGGAAGGAGATACTCAGCCCGGCAATCACCACGCCAAAACGGTCAAAGACCGGTACCGCGATACACCGCAGCCCCTCTTCCTGCTCTTCATTATCTTCCCCATACCCCTGCGACCGGACTTTCTCCAGCACCGGCAGAAGCGCTTCGGTGCTGCCGACCGTTCTGGGCGTGCTGCGGTTATAGGTCACGTTGGCCATGATGTCTTTCACTTCTGAGACGTCACGCCAGGCAAGTAGCACCTTGCCAATAGCCGTGCTGTATAACGGATTACGGCGGCCAATGCGTGAATACATTCGCAGGTTATACAGGGAGTCAATTTTGTGAATATAGACAATGCTGTCTTCTTCCAGCGCGCCAAGATGGATGGTTTCTTTGGTCTGGCGAGAAATGTCGCGCATCTGGATGTCCGCGCTACGGATCAAATCGACATTTTGCAGCGCCTTGGCGCCCAGTTCGAACAGCTTTAGGGTCAGCGAATATTTTTCTGACTCGCCTTCCTGATCCACATAACCGAGGGATTTCATCGTTTGCAGAAAACGGTAAACGGTACTCTTCGACATCATTACCCGCTGTGAAAGCTCGGTAATGCCATGCTCACGATCCTCGCCCAGTGCCTGCAGGATACCGAAAACCTTCAACACCGATGAGACTGAATCCGGCTGTTTATCCACATCGCCATTCGCCATGACAGGACCTTATTTTTGTTTTATAAAAAATGGAACGGTATTTCTAGTATACGTTTTGCGGCCTGGCAGGTGCAATGCTCAGTGGGTAAATTGCCCTGACATATCTGCTGATAGTTTTCGCCGCGTAACAACCTGGAATAGTCAGTGAAAAATCATTAGCATAATGATATTCACTCTTCTGACTAATTTGGTCCATGCCGCAAACAACTCAACCCGACGGATTACCCATCCCGCAGCGCTACGGCGCGATAATGGCGATTGCCTTAGGCATTACCGTTGCTGTGCTTGACGGTGCCATTGCCAACGTGGCACTGCCGACCATCGCCCGCGAGCTGCACGCCAGCCCGGCAGAATCCATCTGGATTGTTAACGCCTATCAGCTGGCCATTATCATCTCGCTGCTGTCACTGTCGTTCCTCGGCGATATTCTGGGCTACCGCCGTATCTATCAGGCCGGTCTGGTGCTGTTCACCTGCACCTCGCTGTTTTGCGCCCTTTCCAGTTCACTGGAAATGCTGACCTTTGCCCGCGTATTACAGGGCTTTGGTGGCGCCGCGTTGATGAGCGTCAACACCGCATTGATTCGGATAATCTATCCGCAGCGCTTTCTCGGGCGTGGAATGGGCATCAACTCGCTGATCGTGGCCGTATCTACCGCTGCCGGCCCCACCGTGGCGGCCGCGGTGCTATCTGTCGCCTCGTGGAAATGGTTGTTCCTGATCAACGTGCCGGTCGGCCTGGCGGCGCTTTATCTCGCCTTCCGCTTCTTGCCGGATAACACGCAGAAATCGAAAGAACAGCGCTTTGATATTCCCAGCGCAATTATGAATGCCCTGACCTTTGGCCTGTTGATTTCGGCTTTAAGCGGCTTCGCGCAGGGACAAAGTGGCAAGCTGGTGCTGGCCGAGCTGGTGGCGCTGGTCATCGTCGGCTTCGTCTTTATTCGCCGTCAGTTGAAAATGCCCTTCCCACTGTTGCCGGTGGATTTGCTGCGCATTCCCATCTTCTCGTTGTCGTTGGGCACCTCGGTCTGTTCTTTCTGCGCCCAGATGCTGGCGATGGTCTCACTGCCCTTCTTTATGCAAACCGTGTTACACCGTGGCGAAGTGGCCACCGGACTGTTACTGACTCCCTGGCCACTGGCTACTATGGTGATGGCGCCCATTGCCGGCCGACTGATTGAGCGCTATCACGCCGGTCTGCTGGGAGCGATTGGACTGGCGATGTTCGCCAGCGGTCTGTTCTCGCTGGCGCTGCTGCCTGATTCTCCGTCAGATCTGAATATCATCTGGCGCATGGCGCTGTGCGGTGCGGGTTTTGGCCTGTTCCAGTCACCGAACAACCACACCATTATCACTTCCGCCCCGCGCAACCGCAGCGGTGGTGCCAGCGGCATGTTGGGCACCGCGCGCTTGCTCGGCCAGACCAGTGGTGCCGCGCTGGTCGCGCTGATGTTCAACCTGTTTGGTGGCCACGGTACCCATGCCTCTTTATTACTGGCAGGCAGCTTCGCAACGCTGGCTACCGTAGTAAGTGCGATGCGAATGACGCAGCCCGGCACCCGTAGCTGAGTGCTTTTCAGGCATAAAAAAACCGGGCAATGCCCGGTTTTTTCATTACAGCTGTCGGTTACTTAAGATACTGACCGCTGCGCAGCGCTTCAATGCGCTTATCCAGCGGTGGGTGAGACATAAACAGCTCACTCAGTGACTTCGACTTACCGTTGATGCAGAAGGCCATCATGGTGCTGGCTTCCTGCGGCTCATAGCTGGTTTTCAGACGTTGCAAGGCTGCAATCATCTTCTCACGACCAACCAGTCGCGCAGAGCCGGCATCGGCATGGTACTCACGGTGACGCGAGAACCACATGGTGATGATGCTGGCCACGATACCGAAGACCAGCTCCAGCACCATCGACACGGCGAAGTAGACCATTGGGTTGCCGTTATTGCCTTCACCTTCATCACGGTTGCCGGACAGGAAGCCTGCGGCAACCTGCGCCAGAATGCGCGAGATAAAGATCACGAAGGTGTTCACGACACCCTGAATCAGCGTCATGGTGACCATATCACCGTTAGCGATGTGGCTGATCTCGTGAGCCAGCACCGCTTCGGCTTCGTCACGGCTCATGTTCTGCAACAGGCCGGTAGAGACCGCCACCAGTGACGCATCACGACGGGCACCGGTCGCAAAGGCGTTGATATCCGGCGCATGATAGATAGCCACCTGCGGCATGGCGATACCCGCCTGCTGTGCCTGCTGAGCAATGGTCTGCATCAACCAGCGCTCGGTCTCATTGCGCGGTTGCTCAATAACCTCACCACCGACGGATCGCAACGCCATCCACTTCGACATCAGCAGTGAGACAAACGCACCGCCGAAGCCAAACAGACCCGCCATGATCATCAGGCCCTGTACACTGCTTGACTGGATCCCTGTCAGGCTGAGGATCAGCCCAAAGACCAACATAACGCCCAGGTTGGTCAGCAGGAAAAGCGCAATACGCATCATAGAATTTCATCTTCCTCAGTTAACAAATTCGCTTATAGCGGATAACTATCCTATGGGCAAAGCAAAACATTTCAAGCACCCTTAATCTTTAAGTGTCTAAAAAGACATAACTTTACACTTTGAAGCATCCTGGGATGCATCAACAGGAAGAGTTAAGTGAAATGGCTTTGCCAGCAGGCGTAAATTAGCGACAGGCGAGAGGTGCGGGATAAAAAAAGGGCACAGACTAAGCTGTGCCCTTCGGGTTTATTTTGCTGCCGCTGGCGGCGTTTGTGCTTTTTCAAGCTGCGCCAGGTCGTTAGCAATGTTGACCGTTTCGTCGAGGTACGGATCCGGTTCTTTATAGTCTTTCGGCAGATCGTCCAGCTTAGCCAGTGGCTTTTTGCCTTCCTGCTGCAGACGGGCGTTAATCCGCTCCAGACGCAGTGCATCATCCTCGTGGTTCTCTTTCTCACGCTCGGCGAGGTTCAGAGAGATGATATTGCGCTTGTCCTTCATTGCATTGAAGCGCGCGATATCTTTGATGATGTACTGGAACTCACGATCCTTGGCGATGCGATCCTGATGGTCCTGAATCAACTTCGGCTCAAGTGAGGTTAAGTCACCTGACTTGGTGTAGCTGGCCGCATTGATGCTGTCCCATGGCAGGGCGTTATCTTCGAACTTCTCGCCAGTCTCAACCGCTTCCACGCCGGTTGGCATCAGCAGGTCAGGCGTCACGCCTTTACGCTGAGTACTGCCGCCGTTGATACGGTAGAACTTCTGAATGGTGTACTGGACAGAGCCCAGCGCCGGCCATTCTGGACGCAGCATCTGATCGTAGATCCGGTTCAGTGAACGGTACTGCTGCACGGTGCCTTTACCGAAGGTTGGCTCACCAACAATCAGCGCACGTCCGTAGTCCTGCATCGCAGCAGCAAAGATTTCTGAAGCCGAGGCACTGAAGCGGTCAACCAACACCACCAGCGGACCTTTGTAATAAACGATGCCATCGTTATCACTGTCTTCACGAACCTTGCCGTTGTTGTCACGAACCTGAACAACCGGGCCGCTTGGAATGAACAGACCAGACAGGGAAACCGCTTCGGTCAGTGCGCCACCGCCGTTGGTACGCAGGTCAATGACCACGCTATCCACGTTCAGCTTCTGCAATTTCTGCAGCTGCACTTTCACATCGTCAGTCAGGCCAACATAGAAACCAGGGATATCCAGCACGCCCACTTTCTTATTGCCGACATTCTGCACGGTCATTTTGACCGCGCGGTCTTCCAGACGGATTTTCTCACGCGTCAGGGAGACGATGCGGGTTTTGGTGCCCTTCCCGGCCGGTAACACTTCCAGGCGCACTTTGCTGCCCTTCGGTCCTTTGATCTGCGCGACCACGTCATCAAGACGCCAGCCAATCACATCCACCATCGGTTTGCCCGGCTGAGCGACACCCACGATCCGATCGCCAACGGTGATCGATTTGCTCTTGGCTGCCGGACCACCGGCGACCATCGAGTTAATCACCGTATAATCGTCATCCATTTGCAACACCGCACCAATACCTTCCAGAGAGAGGCTCATTTCGGTATTAAACTGCTCGGTGTTACGTGGAGAGAGATAGTTGGTATGCGGATCGATTTCGTGCGCGAACGCGGTCATCGCCAGCTGGAAGACGTCCTCGCTGTTGCTCTGCGCCAGACGGCGGATAGCAAACTGATAGCGCTTGGTCAGGACTTCGCGGATCTCTTTTTCATCTTTGCCGGTCAGCTTCAGGCTCAGCTCGTCATATTTGACTTTCGCGTCCCACAGCTGATTCAGCTCCGCCGTGGTTTTTGGCCACGGCGACTTGCTCCGGTCGATATCAATGGTATCGGTACCGGTGAAATTCATGGGCTTATTCAGCACGGACAATGCGTACTGATAGCGCTCAAAGCGGCGTTTCTGCGCCAGATTATACAGGTCGTAAAATACATCCAGCTTACCGCTCTTCAGCTCATCGCTTAAGGTGGTTTTTTTGCTGGCGTATTGTTCGATATCCGAGGTCAGCAGCAGGTTGTGGCTGTAGTCCAGCAGATTCAGATAGCGTTCGAAAATCTTAACGGAAAAATCCTGATTAAGATCGAACTGGCGATAATGCGAGCGGGTAAAACGTGAGGTAACACGTTCACTGACTGTCGCATGCTGAGGTTCCTGATGCAGCTGAGGAATTTGATCGGCACGCGTAATGTTATCGGCGGCGAAAACGTTCCCTGCCAGCAGCAGTCCTGCGATCACAGTAGTTCTGAAAAAATTGTTCATGCCCTGATTGGCCTCCGTATCAGAACTGCAAGTGTTCTGCGCGTACTATCATTGCCAGGCCGGAAGCCAACTGTACCCGGACGCCATCTTTGGTAATTTCAAGAATGGTTGCGTCCATCGCACTTTTGCCCGCGGTGACTTTGATATTCTGGCCGACTTGCAGTGCTGCGGTATCGGTAACGGGTTTAGTGGGAGCTGGAGCTGCTGCTGGCTGACGCTCTGCGGAAGGTGCGCGCTCGGTGCTACGCTGAGGTTTGCTGCGAACCTGGCGTGGCTGCTCACCTTCGGCAGAAGGTTTACGCGCGGGTTTACGAGGACGGCGTGGTGCCCCCTCTTCTCCAGCTTCGCGTTTCTTCGCCTGCTGCTGCTCACGCTGTGCCTGAACACGCGCTTTTGCTTCTTCGAGTTGCTTACGGGCATGTTCAACATGCTGCTCGTCGAGGACGCCACAGTCGTTACCATCCAGATCAACGCGAACTGCACCGGCTTTGATGCCGTACAGGTAGCGCCAGCTGGACGTATAAAGACGGAGTGCGGAGCGGAGCTGAGTTTTACTCAGGCTCATTTCGCCCTGAACACGATCGACTAAATCCTGAAAGATGCCGACCTTAAGTGGTCGTGCTTCGCCTTCGGCGCTAAAGCATTTCGGGAAACGCTCGGCCAGAAAGGCAATGACTTCTTTACTACTATTCAACTTGGGTTGATTTTCCATGAAATTTCCTGATTACAACGGGTTTGCCAACCAGCGCAGGCATGAACAGGCGTCATTATAATGACCCCATCGGCAATTGCTACGTGATCCAGCGCTTTAGCTGCGTTTCATGTGAATAAATTTTTCCACATCAGACCCGGCAAGCACCTCACACAGCCCGTCAGTGAGGGTTTTTAACCCCGCTTCGTCTTCGCTGTCGAAGCGTTTATATTCGATACTATCGATGTCCAGCACGCCAATTGTCTGGCCGTTCACCACCAATGGCAGCACGATCTCAGCATTACTGGCCGCGTCACACGCGATGTGACCCGGGAAAGCATGGACATCATCCACGCGCTGAACCTGACTTTCGGCCACGGCCGTACCGCACACGCCGCGACCTACCGGAATACGCACACAGGCGATTTTTCCCTGGAAAGGTCCCAGAACCAGCGTATCGGCTTCGGTCAACAGATAGAAACCTGCCCAGTTAACACCGTCAAGGCGCTCATATAACAGCGCGCTGCAGTTGCTCATTGCCGCCAGGAAACTTGTTTCTCCAGCGATAAGCGCGCGCAAATCACGGTTCAGGTCCGAATAAAACTCAGCTTTTGTCATTTTTTAACCATTGTGAAAACGTGTCATGAGGCCCATGATGACCCCTTGCTAAAATAAGCATTAAATGCCCAGACGGACAAGGTGAATCATTCCGTTAGTTAATATACCCTTAGTCAGTCCGAAGCCTTAAGCATGACCTTGACGTGTCATTATCGTTTTATGGCGAAAAAACTTAACCCTGCCCTGCACCTGCGCTGCCTGGGCCTGAGACGATCAGGATTATGAAAATACACGCCATTAGCCATGCTCTGCCTCAGGCACGTTATCAGCGTTGCCCCCAATGCGATACCCTTTTTTCCTTACCAGATGTGAAATCCAACCAGTCTGCGCACTGCCCTCGCTGCAATGCTCGCATTATGAATGGCCGTGACTGGTCGATGACCCGGCTGTGTGCGATGGCCGTCACCATGCTGCTGTTGATGCCCTTCGCCTACACTGAATCGCTGATGAGCATCCGCCTGCTGGGCACCAACATTTATGCCAGTCTGTTGGAAGGCATCACTCAGATGGCGCAGCAAGGCAATGTCATTACCGCCTCGATGGTGGCCTTTTGCACCATTGGTGCCCCCGCGACGCTGGTTGGGTCTATTGCCTATCTCTATTTTGGCCATAAATTGGGCATGAACCTTCGTCCGGTATTATTGATGCTCGATCGCCTGAAAGAGTGGGTGATGCTGGATATCTATCTGGTGGGGATTGCCGTTGCGTCAATTAAAGTGCAGGACTATGCGGCGATTACGCCTGGCACCGGGCTGATTGCGTTTATTTCCCTGACGCTGCTGAGCCTGGTGACCTTGATTCATTTAAACGTCGAGCAGCTCTGGCACCGCTTTTATCCGCAGCCTCACCCTAACGTTGCCCGGGAAAAGTTACAGGTTTGTCTGAGCTGCCACCACACCGGTGTTGCCGATGCCCGGGGCCGTTGCCCACGTTGCCACACGCCCCTCTATTTCCGTCGTCACTTCAGCTTGCAGAAATCCTGGGCCGCTTTGATTGCTTCTATTGTGCTGCTGATCCCGGCCAATTTGCTGCCAATTTCCATCATTTATCTCACCGGTTCCCGCCAGGAAGACACCATCCTTTCCGGGATTATGTCGCTGGGTTCCGGCAATATTCCGGTGGCCATCGTGGTATTTGTGGCCAGTATTCTGGTGCCGTTTACCAAAATTATTGTGCTACTGACGCTACTTCTCAGTATTCACTTCAAGTGTGAACAGGGACTGAAAACCCGCGTCCGCCTGCTGCGGGTGGTTACCTGGGTAGGCCGCTGGTCTATGCTGGATCTGTTTGTTATTTCGTTAACCATGTCGTTGGTCAATCGCGACCAGCTTCTCTCTTTCAACATGGGACCGGCAGCTTTCTATTTTGGCTCGTCAGTCATACTCACTATTCTTGCCGTTGAGTGGCTGGATAGCCGTTTATTATGGGATGCACATGCAACAGGAAACGCCGACTACACCGACTAACGCGCGCATTACCAGCCGGCGGAAAATTTCGCCCTTCTGGTTATTGCCGCTGATTGCGCTGCTGATTGCGGGCTGGCTTATCTGGTCAAATTACCAGGAGCGCGGGACCACCGTCACTATTGATTTCGCCACGGCGGACGGCATTGTGCCGGGCAGAACGCCGGTCCGTTATCAGGGTGTTGAAGTCGGTCTGGTGCAGGGCATCAGCATGACGGACGATCTGCGCACCATCAAAATCAAGGCCAGCATCAAAAGCGATATGAAAGACGCGTTACGCGACCAGACCCAGTTCTGGCTGGTGACGCCGAAAGCCTCGCTGGCGGGGGTTTCAGGCCTTGATGCGCTGGTCGGCGGTAACTACATCGGCATGATGCCGGGTAAAGGTCAGCCTAAAGAGCACTTTGTCGCGCTGGATACTCAGCCGAAATACCGCGTCAATACCGGCGAGATGCTGATCCATCTGCATACGCCGGATCTTGGCTCGTTGAATACCGGCTCGCTGGTGTATTACCGTAAAATTCCTGTTGGCCGTGTTTACGACTACAGCATCAATCCCGGTAATAAAGGCGTGACGGTGGATGTGCTGATTGACCGTCGCTTCACCAATTTGCTGAAAAAAGACAGCCGCTTCTGGAACGTATCAGGCGTTAAGGCCGATGTCGGGCTGAACGGCGTGAAGGTACAGCTGGAAAGCGTGGCGGCGTTGGTGAACGGCGCTATCGCCTTCGATTCGCCGGCCCAGTCGGAACAGGCGAAGTCGGAAGACAATTTCGATCTCTATCCTGATTTAGCGCACAGCCATCGCGGCGTGATCATCAGCCTGGACCTGCCGAGCGGCAAGAATCTTAAGGCCAACAGCACCCCGCTGATGTATCAGGGCCTTGAAGTGGGCACCCTGACCGCGATGACCTTACAGCCAGGCGGCAAGGTAACCGGAGAATTGACCATCGATCCTTCGGTCACCGGCCTGATGCGCACCGGCACCCGCATTGAAATGCGCAGCCCGAAAATCAGCCTGAATGACACCAGCTTAAGCAGCTTACTGACCGGCAACACTCTGGAGCTGGTGCCAGGTGAAGGCGCGCCGCAGGATCATTATCAGGTACTGGAGAGCAACGAAGCACTGCTGCAACAGCCTAACTCGCTGGAGTTGAAGCTGACCGCACCGGAAAGCTACGGCATCGATGCAGGCCAGCCGATCATGCTGCATGGCATGCAGATTGGTCAGGTGGTTAACCGCTCGCTGAACGAGCAAGGCGTGAACTTCGTTATCGCCATCGCGGGCAACTACCGCGAGCTGGTCCACGGTGACAGTAAATTCATTATCAACAGCCGGCTGGATGTGAAGCTGGGTATTGATGGCATGGAAGTGCTGGGTGCCAGCGCCAGTGAGTGGGTTGATGGCGGCATTCGTCTCGATCCCGGCAGCAAGGGTGCGGTGAAGCAGAATTACCCGCTCTATGCCAATGCTGAGAAAGCGGCAGAAGGCATCACCTCAAACCAGCTGCCAACCACCCTGACGCTGACCGCGAAAAGCCTGCCGGATGTACAGGCCGGTTCGATTGTGTTGTATCGCAAGTTCCAGGTCGGCGAGATTGTTGAGGTGATCCCGAAAGCCAATGAGTTTGACGTTCGGGTGCATATCAAACAGGAATACCGCAAGCTGCTGACTGAAAACAGCGTGTTCTGGTCAGAAGGCGGTGCCCGCGTGCAGCTGAACGGCAGCGGCTTAACGGTTCAGGCCTCCCCGCTTAATCGCGTGTTAAAAGGTGCGATCAGCTTTGATAACCTGACCGGTGCTGGCGCCGGGTTGACCAGCAAAGATAAGCGCGTGCTGTATAACTCTGAAACCGCCGCACGTGCGGTAGGTAGCCAGATCACCCTGCACACTTACGATGCCACCAAACTTTCTGCCGGCATGCCGATCCGCTATCTGGGCATTACCATCGGTCAGATCGAAGACCTTGCGTTGAATCAGGAAAAAAATGAGGTTGTCGCCAAAGGCGTGCTGTATCCGCAGTATGTGGATGACTTTGCCCGCATTGGCAGCCGCTTCTCGGTCGTTTCGCCGGAAATATCGGCGGCGGGTGTCAATCATCTGGAAACCCTGTTGCAGCCTTACATCAACGTCGATCCGGGCAAAGGCCGCGCTCAACGCAGTTTCGAACTGCAGGAATCGACCATTACTGACGCGCGCTATTTGGATGGCCTGAACGTGGTGATGGATGCGCCTGAAGGCGGTTCCGTTTCCGTCGGTACGCCGGTGCTGTTCCGTGGCATTGAGGTCGGTACTGTCACCGGCACGTCGTTGGGCGCCATGGCTGACCGCGTCCAGATCACCCTGCGCATCAGCAAGAAGTACCAGCATCTGGTGCGTAACAACTCGGTGTTCTGGCTGGCTTCCGGCTATAACCTGAAATTCGGTCTGATTGGTGGCGTAGTGAAAACCGGCACCTTCCAGCAGTTTATTCAGGGTGGGATTGCCTTCGCCACGCCGCCGACGATCCCGTTAGCGCCGCAGGCCACTTCCGGCAAGCACTATCTGCTGGAAGACGAAGAGCCAAAAGACTGGCGTAAATGGGGAACCGCGCTCCCTGCGAAATAACCTGAACGGGCAGCCTTGAGCTGCCCGTTTTTTTTCAGCTATCAGGATGTGATAAACTCGCCCCACTTATTTCCAGCGGAATTTTTCAGTGTCCTCTTCCTCACGCGTGTACTTCCCCGACTCTTTCTTAAATCAGATGCGCGAATTGCTGCCAGATGTCGCAGAATTCGAGCGTTTTATCGCTATCAGCCAGCAGCCGTTACGCCGTAGCCTGCGGGTGAACACGCTCAAAATCAGCGTCGCCGATTTTCTGGCATTGGTTGCCCCGTATCAGTGGCAACTGACGCCGATCTCATGGTGTGAAGAAGGGTTCTGGATTTCCCGTGATGATGCCGACACGCTGCCGCTGGGCAGCACCGCTGAGCATCTCTCTGGCCTGTTCTATATTCAGGAAGCCAGCTCAATGCTGCCGGTTAGCGCTTTATTTGCCGGCTGTCCGACGCCTGAAACGGTGATGGATGTCGCCGCCGCGCCAGGCTCTAAAACCACGCAGATCGCAGCAAAGATGGGCAACCAGGGTGCCATTCTTGCCAACGAATATTCTGCCAGCCGGGTGAAGGTGCTGCATGCCAATCTCAGCCGCTGTGGCGTCAGCAACACGGCGATGACCCATTTCGATGGTCGGGTGTTTGGTGCCGCATTGCCGGAAATTTTTGACGCCATTCTGCTGGACGCGCCGTGCTCGGGCGAAGGGGTCATCCGCAAGGATGCCGATGCGCTGCGCAACTGGTCCGTTGAAAGCACCGCAGAGATTGCGGCCACGCAGCATGACCTGATCGACAGTGCCTTTCATGCCCTGAAGCCCGGCGGCACGCTGATTTATTCCACCTGTACGCTTAATCGCGCTGAAAATCAGCAGGTGATCGCCTGGCTGCAGCAGCAATATCCGGGTGCGGTAGAGATTGAACCGCTGAACGATCTGTTCCCCGGCGCAGAGCAGGCCGTGACGCCAGAAGGATTCCTGCACGTCTTCCCTCAGATCTTTGACAGCGAGGGCTTCTTCGTTGCCCGCCTGCGTAAGCTGGAAAGCGTGCCGGCATTACCGACACCCAATTACAAACTGGGTAAATTCCCGTTTTTCCCGGTAAAACGCAAAGAGCAGCAGGAAATTATCGCCGCCGCCGCCAAATCTGGCCTCAGCTGGAACAGCAAAACGCATACCTTATGGGAGCGTGACAAAGAGATCTGGCTGTTCCCGTTAGCCATCGAGCCGCTGCTGGTCAGAGTGCGCTTCTCACGCATTGGTCTGAAGCTGGCTGAGACGTTCACTAAAGGCTATCGCTGGCAGCACGAAGCGGTGATTGCGCTGGCTGAGCCTGACGCTAAAAACCGTTTTGAGCTGACGTTAGCGGAAGCAGAAGAGTGGTATCGCGGGCGGGATATTTATCCGGAACGGGATCTGCCTGCGGATGAGTTGATCCTCACCTGTCAGCAGCAGCAGATTGGTCTGGCGAAGAAAGTCGGCAGCCGGATTAAGAACAACTATCCGCGCGAACTGGTGCGTGATGGCAAGCTGTTCGCCTGATTACTGAACCTGCACCAGCGTTAACCGGTTGCCATAAACGGCGCCGGTATCAATGTAGTGTTGATTGTAGGCATCGAGCTGTCTCTGGACCGGCGTGTGACCAAAATAGAACGCATCGGCTCCGGAAATGGCCTGCCCTTTTCCCTTCTGTAATTGCTCAATGCGCTGGCGGCTCCAGACAACCTCATTGCCGTCGACTTCGGCGCCAAACGCATAATGATTTGCCGGATAATCGGCATGCGCAACCACCACGATGCGTTGGTCCAGCTGCACATGCATAATCAGCGGCAGCGTCCGGCAGTGATTGATCGCATGCTTAGCCGCAATCATGTCGACGCCTTTCAACTTATAGAACCAGTCACCGCCGTTAAACATCCACTGCTTATGCAATCCACTGGTCAGCGCGCTGAGTGCCATCTCTTCATGGTTGCCGCGCACGCTGCGAAACCAGGGTTCCTGTAATAGTGCCAGACAGGCCGGACTGTCCGGGCCGCGATCGATTAAGTCACCGACGGAAATCAGTAAATCTTTCTCTGTATCAAATTGACGGGCTAGCAGTTGTTCATCCAGCAAGGTTCTGCAGCCATGCAAATCACCTACCAGATAAATATGACGCCAGTTTTCACCGTTAAGATATTGGTACAGCATGATCCACCCTGAGCACATTTACTGGAAACATTGACAGTCCGTTTAGGAAATAACGACTACAGTATAGGCTATTCGGGGATTGGGACTTCTCACACTCATGAGCAATCGCAAACAGTTTTATATCACGCTGTCGTTAATTACGGCTGGGAGCCTGTTGATTATTGAGGTATTAGCCCGGCTGGTGCATTTAATTATTGTGGGGTAATGCTGACAGCGTCAGACGCTCGGGGCTGGCACCCGGCTGACGCTGTAGCGGGCGGCACTATTTGGCTTTTAATGCGCGCGGGTTTTTGCTTAGTGAAGCTGACCAGTTGAACTCTTTAACTTCACTCTCTTTAGCCGAAGACGCCTTGCGCGGTTTCTTCGCTATCACGGCTTTGGTGGTCTCTTTTACCACACGATCCTTCATCACCAGACGCTTGGCCTCTTTCTGAATTTCCTTTTCTTCTTTCTTACTTGGCACATGGCTCATCTTTAACGTCAGGGTCTTAACCTTTGCCGCCACCAGCTCCTTCTCTGCATCGGTAAACTGGTCTATCGAAATCTCTTTGTCGCTTTTCATCAAGTTGGCTCCAGGCCGAACGGTGGACGCGTCACTCGCGTATCGTTGTTGCCCACTGAGGGTAGAGTGTTGGCGCGGGATAAACAAGATAAAGGGTAAAAACCTGTGGCTTTGGCTGGATTGTGAGCTCAACAGGGTGTTTAGGTCCCCTGCAGACGAGACTTTCGACCTGTGCGCCGTCATCAAACGTTAAATATCATTATTTACGCTTACGGGGAATCCAGGCGCATTTACGCTGTCTGACCCTGCAGGATATTTCAGCGTCATCACCCGGGCCATCCGGGGGCTTTACCATAACGGAGTAAATTAATGACTGAGCAGGCGTCTTACACTATCGGCAAACTAAAAATCACCCGCCTGACTGAACAGATGTTCAGCGTACCGCAGGGGAAACTGTTCCCCACGTCGGGTGATGAGTCGCCTGCTGAGCAAGCCGATATGCCGGTGGATATGAGCGTTCACAGCTGGCTGGTCGAAACCCCTAACCGCATCATGCTGATCGATACCGCCACCGGTAATGGCAAAGATCGGCCTTTCAGTCCGCTGTTCCACCAGCTGAATTCCCCGTGGATGGAGAATCTGACTGCCGCCGGGATCGATCCGGCAGACGTGGATTATGTGCTGCACACGCATCTGCATACCGATCATGTTGGCTGGAATACGGTGCCGAATGGCGATAGCTGGATACCCACCTTCCCCAACGCAACCTGGGTTTGCCCGCAGGCAGAAGTCACCTTTATGACCTCTCCAGCCGCAGCGGCACGCAGAGTGGTATTTGATGACAGCGTGCAGCCGATCATTGATGCGCGCCGTCTGGTTACCCTGCCCGATGAAATCACCGAATACCTGCCCGGTATCGTCTTCTATCCAACGCCGGGACACAGCCCGGGACATATGAGCATTGCCTTCGTCACCGAAGGTGAAACGGTGATCTTCTTGGGGGACGTGATGCACTCAGCCATTCAGGTGGCCCATCCGAAGTGGAACTCGATGTTCTGCGGCAACGGTCCACTGGCCGCCGAATCCCGCCGCTGGCTGCTGGATTTTGCCGCAACTGAAAACGCGACGGTGTTTACCAGCCATTTCGATTGCACCTCTGCCGGACGCATTACCAAAGACAACGACCGCTTTATCTGGACGTTTGTGTAGCGCGTTCGGCGTTTAGCTTGCCATCGACGCTGTCAGCAATCGATGCGCCAGCCATTCAGCAGGATACGGCAGGGGATAACCTCAAAGGTATTCGCCTGATGACTTTCCAACGGTGAAAAGCTATTGTTTAAGGCTAACCTGTTGGAAAGTCGCATATAAGGCACACCTCCCACGATGACTATTTCGCTGCAAACGCCCCTGATCTCTTCCCTCCCTCTGAGTCAGTTAAACCAGTGTAACGTCTGGCTAAAGATGGAGTCGGCCCAACCGAGCGGCTCATTCAAACTGCGCAGCGCCAGCCACGCCTGCCAGTTTTATGCGGCCAAAGGTGCCAAAGGATTTGTCAGTTCGTCAGGCGGTAATGCCGGCATCGCGGTAGCGCACAGTGGCCGACAGCTAAATATCCCGGTGACGGTGGTAGTACCCGAGACGACCTCTTCCCGCGCACGGCAGTTGATCCTGCAGGAAGGCGCCCAGCTGATTGTGCATGGCCGAAACTGGAGTGAGGCCAACGATCATGCCTTGTCATTAACGTCCGACACCAACGTCTATGTGCATCCATTTGATAACCCGCTGCTGTGGCAAGGCATCAGCACCCTGATCGATGAAGTGATTGAGGCTGGCGTGACCCCGGATGCCGTAGTGCTTTCGGTGGGCGGCGGCAGTTTGCTATCGGGTATCGCGCTGGGGCTGGAAAAACATCAGCTTAAAAACATCCCGATATACGCCGCGGAAACCTTCGGTACGGCCTCGCTGAATGCGTCGATGCAGGCGAAGAAATTGGTCAGGCTTGAACAGGTCAGCGGCATTGCCACCACGCTGGCGGCGAGTCAGGTTTGCGAAAATGCATTTAACGTTAGTCAGCAGTTTGATGTGAAGAGTTTGCTGGTGTCCGACGACGAAACGGTCGAAGCCTGCAAACTGTTCCTTAACGATCATCGGGTATTGGTTGAACCTGCGTGTGGCGCGTCTTTATCGTTGATGTATAAAAACCGCATCGGCTTCAAGCCTGAAGATAATGTGTTGGTGATTGTCTGCGGCGGGGCGTCGGTTACCCATGAAATGCTGATGGAGTATCAGCCTACTCGCTAAGTTATTGAGCCCCTGCCGGATGCATTATTCTTCAGGGGTTTTATCGCGGCGATTTGCATACCACTGTATTGCCGCACCGAGTAACAGCATGACAATGGCGACAGGCATCTTATTGATATCCTCACTGCTCAGCCCACCAAATGCCAGGAAGTAGAACGCGGCAACGAAGGATTTAACCAGCTTCTTGATGTTGCTTTGCTGCTTGATGCAGATACTGCGAACAGACCATGCGCCTAAAATCAAACCCAATAGCGCTAAAACGGTGATCATCACGTGCTCCCTGAAAGACGATTTTCTTGGGTGTTAAAAGACACTATTTGTAGGGAAAGATCCATAAAAAAATAGCGAATCTGGGCGCGTTTTTGGGCCGTACCGTGCCAGTGGTGGGATGGGTTATTCTGGGCAAGGATATTGCACAAATCAGCTTTCGTACCGTGCATCGTTATAATCTTCTTGTGCGCCCTGAGGATAAAATCTGGTGAGTGATATGTATGATACAACTGCTTCAGTAAGGGAGTTCGTACGGCGTGAGCTACCATTAATGACGACGTTCCTTCTTAAGAAAATCGACATCAAAGATGGTGATATCTTACAAGAACTCTATGAAGTCGATGATATAGCTGAAATGTCTAAGAAATTCTTCAGGGAATTTAACGTGCAATCCAAAGGTTTTACGCTTAACTCGTATTTTCCCTGGAAAACTCCTTCGTGTTTTTCGCGCAAGCCGGAGAATCAGGGCAAAAAGCCACTTACCCTGGAAATGTTTATTGAGTCTGCAAATGCGGGATGCTGGCTGTTCGAATAACTGACATAAGGGCGATATGCTTTGCCTGTTTTTCTACCAGTAAACGACAATCGGATGCAGGGTCTCACCCAACCCGACTATCTAATCGCACCCAATTTACCAGGCGCATCAGGTGCCGTGTTGTCGCTGTTCCAAATACCAACCAAAAAAAAGACCGAAGACGATTCCTATCTTCGGTCCAGGGAAATGGCTCCTTGTGGGAGCCGTGCGCTAAAAGTTGGCATTTATGCAGGCTATGTCGCCTTGCCCTTTAAAAGGTAGTACAGGCGCGGGGATTTTCCAGCCAGTTGTAAACGGCTTGCTATAAACTTGTTGGCTCTGTGATCATGGCGGCAGAAACAGGCGAACTGCCTTGCCAGGCGGCAAGACAGCGTATTGAAGTGAATCTCTGGCGTGACTTTTTCGGCTTAGTTACACAGCTTCTGAGTGCGCTCGATAATCGGCGTCAGGCTCTTTTTCTGGCCCGGATGCTGTGGGTCGTCGCTCTGGATAATGCTGATGTTCTGCCCTTTCGCCTGCCCGCTCTTCACCAGAGCGCTGGCGACATCGTTGATTGGGTACTGCGCCAGCGTGCTTGGATTGATAACAAACAGCGCATTGCCTTTGGCACAGGTCAACATTACTTCTTCGCGGTCGAAAGGCCAGGTATCCTTGCCCATTTCAAAACGACTTACGGTGATAATCTCCGCCGCCATGGCGCTGGAACAAAAACTCAGTGCAATCATCAGACTGGCCAATTTTTTCATGGTGGTGCGAACCCTCTCTGGATAACGCCTGCCGTGTGCAGGCGGTAGAAATAATCAGTATCAGGCCGGTTCAAGCGTGGCAAACACGCTAACCAGCAGCAAAACCAACGCCGAGAGCAACAGCTCAGCCAGCGTGGTCAGCAGAAATTTATGTTGGGCATTCTCACCGCTACGCTGAAATCGTGGCACCAGCCAGTAACGGTTAAACAGGGCGACTGCACACATCAACGCCACAAGCAGCGTCTTAATTAGCAGCAGCTGGCTGTACAGCTGAAAGCTGGCCGGTGGCCAGCCCAGCAGCAATAGCGCGTTGATCACGCCACTGATCACCACCAGCGCCACCGCCAGATGCCCGTAACGTGAAAAGCGCATCAGGGTGCGGATCGCGTCATAGCGCGTTGCTATCTGTCGCGCGTCTTTCATCAGCAGTGCCACCGGCAGCAATCCACCGGCCCAGAAGGCCGCCGAGAGCAGATGCACGGCCTGATTGGTGCGTTGCAGCACGCCCATCGCGCCATCCAGCATCGCGGCATGTCCGACAAAGGCCAGACCCACCAGCTGCCCTACTCCACTCAGCAATAACAGCTGCTGACGAATACGGCCATGAAGCAGCAATGCCGCCACGCCCAACAAGGCGGCGATCAGCTGCCATTGCCAGGCCTGACCAAAACGGGTCTGCAATACCGCCAGCCAGACGTCCGTATTGCCGAGATCCTGCCAGCCATCGCCCATCAGCCCGGTTTGGGCGGCGAGCAGCATAACGGCGGTAATCAACGCCGTTATCGCGCTGCAACTCAATAACAGGCGAAAACGCCCCGCCAGATAGGATCGAAAACGGGCTGGCGCCATCAATGCGCTATACAGGCTGCCGCTTGCCAGCGACATCAGCGCGGCAAAGTGCAGCCAGCGGCAGAGTATATAGAAGGTGCTGAGGGACATCTTACTTCACGCTAAAGCTGTAATTCCCGTTGGTTTTATGTCCGTCTACCGAAAGCACATGCCAGTTCACCAGATAATGACCCGAGGGCAACGGCTGCTGTAAGGGCGCAATCAGCTGGTTATGCTGTTTTGGTGCGCGCTCAGCTTTCGCGGTTGGGATCGCTTTCTGATTGCCGTCGAGGATCACCACGCCGCTGAAAGCAGGTTCGATATCTTCAGAAAATGTTAGCGTTAACGCCTGAGGAGAGGCTTCAACATTCGCATTCGCGGCGGGATATTGGCTCTTCAAATGAGCATGTGCAGAAGCTTGCTGAGAGAAGGCGGCAGCGGTCAACGCCAGAGCAAAAACCATAGAGAACTTACGCATAATAGTCGTATCATCCTGTCCTTGGCAGCCCGATAGCTGCGATGAGGCCGAAAGGATACCCCGCTTAAAATAATGTGTCGAGCCGATAACGGCGCTAAGCAGACCCAGGCTTGCGAAAGTGCACTAACTGCTATATTTTTGCCGCCGTAACAGGAGAAAGCTGATGACTCAAAATCTGGCCAACTGGCCGCAGGAAGAAAAAGATAAGGTTAACGTTGACCTGGCCGCTGCAGCTGTGGCGTTTAAAGAACGCTATAACATGCCGGTAATTGCCGAAATGGTTGAGCGCGAGCAGCCGGAAGCATTACGTGACTGGTTCCGTCAGCGTCTGACGCAATATCGCCAGGCTTCACTGAGCCTCTCGCGCTTACCTTACGAACCAAAACTAAAATAGCCGTCAATTTGACTTAATATCTCTTGTCTTTATTCACCGCTTCGGTTGTGATGATGGCCTCAATGAGGCCTTGCTGGAGAGCTTATGTCTGTCTGGAGTATCGCTGCTGCTCAATCAGGTTCGCGACCGGGTGACATCACCTGGAACATTTCCCGCCACCTTGAATTCATTCTTCAGGCTGCATCCCATCACATCGATTTACTGATCTTCCCTGAACTTTCCCTCACCGGCTACGAACTCTCCCTGGTGCCCACTCTGGCGATGACCCTGGACGATCCGCGTCTGCAGGTGTTTGCCGATGCCGCAACTGCCCATCAAATGTCGATTGTCATCGGCCTGCCGCTGGTTAACGGCGAGGATATTCTGCTCAGCGCCGTGGCTTTCCTGCCGGATGGCACCAAGGTGGCCTACGGCAAACGCAATCTGTTTGGTGATGAGAAGCTGTTCTTTACCGCGGGTGAAGGCGTGCCGCTGTTTGGTTATCAGCGTCATCATGTCGCCATGGCGATCTGCGCGGATATCAGCGTGGAAGAGTATGCCCGCGACGCGGCAAGACGTGGCGCCAATCTGTATGCCACTGGCGTACTGGTTTCGGAAAAGGGCTATCACAATGATTGTGAATACCTGGCGCGCTGGTCACGCGACTACAAAATGGCCGTGCTGATGGCCAACCATGCCCTGCCCACCGGCGGTTATCAAAGTGCAGGCAAGAGTGCGCTGTGGGATGAAAGCGGCAGACAGGTGGTCGCCGGGGGCGAAGGTGAGCAGTTAGTCATTGCCAGAAGAACGGGTAATGATTGGCAAGGAGAGGTGCATTCGTTACGCTACCCGCCAGTTTTTTAAAAGGGACGCATAATGTTACGCGTGATAGATACCGAAACCTGCGGTCTGCAGGGTGGAATTGTGGAAGTGGCGTCGGTCGATGTGATTGATGGCAAGATTGTCAATCCGATGAGTGATTTGATCTGCCCTGACCGGCCAATCAGCCCACATGCGATGGCGATTCATCGCATCACCGAAGCGATGGTCGCGGATAAGCCGCCTATCGAGCACGCCATCGGTCGTTATCACGGCAGTCCCTATTACGTCGCCCACAACGCCAGCTTCGACCGGCGGATGCTGCCAGAAATGCACGGAGAGTGGATTTGTACCATGACCCTGGCACGCGGATTATGGCCAGGCATCAAATACAGCAACCAGGCACTGCGCGAAACCCTGAAGCTGGAGGTCACCCCTCCGGCCGATCTTCACGCGCACCGGGCGCTGTATGACTGCTATGTCACTGCCGCCCTGCTGATCCGCATTATGGATTATTCCGGCTGGGATGCTGCCGAGATGATCCGCAGAATGCTGGTGAAAGGCTCAAGCACCACCTTCCCGTTTGGCAAATACCGTGGCAGTAAAATTGATGATGTGGCGAAACGCGATCCGGGATACCTCAAATGGATGCTGAAAAATATCCAGGATCTAAAGCCCGATCTGCGCAGCGCGATGGAACGCGCGTTGTCAGCTGAGTATTAGTTTGCGTTGCCCGCGCTGAGCGTTTCCTGCGCCAGCGCGATTAAGAAGGTGTATTCCAGCGCCACGCCTTCGTAAGCTTTGAAGCGTCCTGATTTACCGCCGTGTCCTGAGTCCATATCGGTGCAGATCATTAGCAGGTTATCATCCGTTTTCAGCTCTCTCAGCTTCGCCACCCATTTTGCCGGTTCCCAGTACTGTACCTGGGAATCGTGCAGACCGGTGGTGATCAACAAATGCGGATAGGCCTGGGCAGTAACGCAATCATACGGGCTGTATTGACGAATGTAGCGGTAATACTGCTCTTCCGCCGGATTGCCCCACTCGTCATATTCCCCGGTGGTAAGCGGAATGGATTCATCGAGCATGGTGGTAACAACGTCGACAAACGGCACCTGCGCCACAACGCCATGGAACCGGTCAGGCGCCATATTGATCACCGCACCCATCAGCAGGCCACCGGCGCTGCCGCCCATCGCATAAAGCTTATCAGGATGACCATATCCCTGTGCCACCAGCGCATCGGTCAGATCGATGAAGTCGTTGAAGGTATTCATCTTGTTTAACAGGCGGCCATCGTCATACCACTGCTGCCCTAATTCTCCGCCACCGCGAATATGCGTCAGGGCAAAGACGAATCCGCGATCCAGCAGGCTCAGGCGGCTGGCGCTGAAATCGGCATCCATGCTGCTGCCATAAGAGCCATAGCCGTACACCAGCAGCGGATTTTTGCCCGGCTGATAGTGGTCGCGGTGATAGACCAGGGAAACCGGCACTTCAACGCCATCACGGGCGGTGATCCAGTGACGTTCACTGCGATAGTTGCTGCCATCAAAGCCCTTAACCTCAGCCTGTTTCAGCACCTTGCGCTCGCCACTGTCCAGATCCAGCTCAAACAGCGTGTCCGGTGTGGTCATTGACGAGTAGCCATAACGGATTTTGCTGGTCTCCGGGCTGGGATTGTAGGAAAGCCAGGTGACATAGGCAGGATCGTCAAAGGCGATGCCTGACTCTTTGCCGGTCAGCCAGTGGATCTGGCGCAGGCTGGTCAGCCCACCTTCACGTTCTTCGACCACCAGCCAGTCACGGAACAGGCTGAAATCTTCCAGCACCACGTCAGGCCGTGGCGGGATCAGCGTCTGCCACTTGTCTTCCGCGAAAGCAGCGGTCCGGTACAGACCGAAATTTTTGCCTTCACGATTCGAACGCACATAGAACTGATGCTGGTAATGATCAACGCCATATTCGTGATCCTTTCGGCGCTGGCAGAACAGTTGCGGTTCGGCATTCGGGTCAGCGGCATCCAGTAGCAGAACTTCGCTGGTGGTGCTGCTGCTCAGGGAGATGAGGATATAGTCTTCCGAGGTGGTTTTGTGCACGCCGACGTAGAAGGTATCGTCCAGCTCTTCATACACCAGCTGGTCATCCTGCACAGGCGTTCCCAGCGTATGACGCCAGACCTGATAAGGCAGCAGCGTCTGCTCATCTTTCCTCACGTAATACAGCGTACGGTTGTCGCTGGCCCAGGTCAGGCTGGAGGAGACATTTTCCAGCACATCTTCGTACCAGTCTCCGGTTTCCAGATTGCAGAAGCGGATGCCGTACTGACGACGTGAGAGGAAATCCTCTGCCACCGCCATGATTTTATTATCGCCGGTGATGCCGACGCCGCCGAGGGTATAAAAATCGCTGTCCTTCGCACGCAGGTTGCCGTCCAGCAACACGTCCCACTGATCAGGCGTAGTGGTCTCTTCAGGCTGGCGCGTATAGATGGCGTATTCATTGCCCTCTTCATAACGGCTTTGATAGCGGTAACCCTTTCTGACGTAAGGGACCGAGTGATCGCGCTGGGGAATGCGGTCAATAATCTCCTTCAGCACCGTCTCCTGCAGCGCCTGCTGCGACTGCATGATCTCTTTACCATAGGCATTTTCGGCCTTCAGGTAGTCGAGGACCGCAGGATCTTCCCGCTTGTCATCGCGCAGCCAGTAATAATTATCGGTGCGGGTTTCTCCGTGGAGCGTCATATCGAAAGGAATTTTTTTGGCAATTGGTGGTTTATGCATGGTTCAGCCCCGTTGGATCAATCACATAGGCTAAGGGTGGCAGTTGTTATCAAGATTGCCAAGCGCAATGGCAGGAGATTGGAAAAATAGTGTGACGGGGTGACGCAAGCGTCACCCTGAAAGCAGGATCAGGCGGTAAGCTTCAGCTTTTCGGCTTTAATATCTTCTGCCATGCTGTCGCGCACGTCCTGAGGGATTTTCAGTTCATCACCCAGCGCCTGAAGGTAGCTGCGCTCCATAAAGTGGTCGACGTCGATCACCAGGTTGCTGAGGAAATAGACCTCCAGCGCCTCTTCTTCGTTTTTCACGTCCACGGCCAGTTTTTGTGGGTCAAGCGGCATATCAATCGCCTGCTGAATCAGCCGTTCGCCATCTGCGCCAAGCCCGGACTGATGGATATGCTCGTTAATGGCCTGTCGTTCCTGGGTATCAATATGCCCGTCGCTTTTCGCGGCGAAGACCAGCGCCTGCACCAGACGCTCGGCCCGGCGATCGACGGGTGACTGCTGCTGACCGAATTGCGGCTGATCCTGATGGGTTTCGCTCACCCGATCCTTATACTTTTTCCACAGTACGGCACCTGCTGCGGCGCTACCGCCGATAATCAGCGCATTTTTGCCATACTTGGTCAGCAGATTACGGGAGGATTTGCTGGCAATCAGCAAACCGGCCAGTCCGCCAAGCGCGCCGGGTGCCAGCATTTTACTCAGGCCTTCACCGCCGCCTTTGCCGTCTTTACTGCCTCCCAGTACCGTTTGAATCTGTTGCAGCCAGTTACTCATTGCCTTTCCTTCTTCAGCGGAAAACAACCAGCATAGAGCGACTTGCGTCAAGAAGCGTCAAAGCAGGAAAAGCCTGGAAAACCTTCACGGCCAGTTGATGCTAAGCCGTCAGCTATACTTAGCCCACCAGTCGAACCTTCTGGTTCATAATGCTTCGCCAAAAGCGGCGGCTGAACCGACTGGATTTGTTTTTTTAAAGCACTGGCGTAAGGGAAAAATCATCATGAGATTCAATAATAATCCGCTGTTTATCAATACGGTTCTGCTTGGCGGCAGCACGGAAGAGAAGTTGAAGGCCGCCAGCCAGGCCGGGTTTGATCAGGTTGAGCTCTGGCGTCAAGACGTGGAGGCAGCCAGCGGCGATGCCAGTGATGTGGCCAGATTACTGGATAACCAGCGCCTGGCCCTGACGGATTACCAGGTGCTGCTGGATTTTGACGGCGCGCCAGACGATCAGCGAGAGAGTAAACGCCAGGAAGCCCTGCAGATGCTGGATACCGCCGTTGAACTGGGCGCAACAACCTTACTGACGCCTGCATCTACCCATCAGGGCTGCATTGCAGAACGGGAAGAGGACGATATTCGCTGGCTGGCCCGCCAGGCTGGCAAACGTGGCCTGCGTGTGGCCTTTGAGGCCATGGCCTGGAGCACGCATATCAACAATACGGCGGCGGCATGGCAGCTGGTGCAAAAGGTCAATGAACCCAATCTGGGATTGGTGGTGGATGCGTTTCACATTTTCGTGCTGAACCGCACGGTGGACGATCTGGCGGGGATTCCGATGGATAAGATCTTCCTGGTCCAGCTGTCCGACCTGGTTACCCTTCCCAGCCACGATCATCTGGTGGATGTGGCACGCCATCAGCGTTTATTGCCAGCCGAAGGGAATTTCCCGCTTTCATCTCTGGCTGACTATCTTCATCAGCAAGGCTATTCAGGCCCGATAGGACTGGAAGTGTTCAGCGATCGTTATCATCAACTGCCGCCGGCAGAGGTGGCCAGCAAAGCGCTGCAGTCGTTGAAAAAGGTGTTATCCGGCGACGATCGTTAACGGTAGCCGGTGGAGGAAGTCACTAACAGGGAAGAATTAAGGCGAAGTTTCTGGCGCGCCAGGGAAAAATACCCTGCGCGCCACATACTGTGATGAAGTAAAAAGAATCAGGCAGCTTTAACGGTTCGTGCAGCCGATTTTGCTTTGGCCGCTTTGCCCGTTGAGGCTTCCGGGTCTTCCGCACCGGACTCTTCAGCCGGTTGATCTGCTGCAGCTTCAGCGCTGTCTTGTTCAACAGTCGGTTCAGCATCATTGCCCGCGGCGGCGGACTCGCTCGTCTCAGGCATCTTGCTGGTGCGCAGAATATGCTGCACGGCGTCTTTATTCTCCGCCAGGAACATGCCCAACGCTTCACGCTGTGGTTCTTCCATATCCAGAGGTGCCACGCTCAACCAGTCAGAAAAGGCTTCTGCCATATCGAGCATTTTATCGTACGCGTCGGCTTCTTTCTTACTGGCGAATGTCATCTTTTCCTCACCTTTTCTGACGACAACATATTTGATTTCAACAGCCATAGTCCACACCTCAGTTAACTGTATTTTTATACAGTATAACAGACGGGTCTTTTTCGCTCAACCCTGGAAAGCGGATGTACGCGCAATCGTTTTCGTTTATACTGCGCGCGTTTTTTCCCTCCAATCAGGTAGAGATTATGACCACTCTTGGTACCGCGCTGCGCCCTGCCGCAACCCGCGTAATGCTGTTAGGTTCAGGTGAACTGGGCAAAGAAGTGGCGCTGGAATGCCAGCGTCTTGGCGTTGAAGTGATTGCTGTCGATCGTTATGCCGATGCACCCGCTATGCACGTGGCGCACCGCAGCCACGTCATCAACATGCTGGATGGTGAAGCGTTGAAAGCGCTGGTTGCGCTGGAGCGCCCGGATTACATCGTGCCGGAAATTGAAGCCATCGCCACCGATATGCTGATTGAGCTGGAAAAACAGGGTCAACACGTGGTGCCAACCGCCCGCGCTGCCCGCCTGACCATGAACCGCGAAGGGATCCGTCGCCTGGCGGCAGAAGAGTTGGCGTTGCCCACCTCCACCTACCGCTTTGCCGACAGCCAGCAGGCGTTTAATCAGGCGGCTGACGAAATCGGCTTCCCGTGCATTGTGAAGCCGGTGATGAGCTCGTCAGGCAAAGGCCAGAGTTTTATCCGCGAAGCGTCACAGTTGGATGCCGCCTGGGAATACGCGCAGCAAGGCGGTCGTGCCGGTGCCGGCCGGGTAATCGTTGAAGGTGTGGTGAAATTTGATTTCGAAATCACTCTGCTGACCATCAGCGCGGTTGATGGCATTCACTTCTGTGCGCCGATTGGCCACCGTCAGGAAGATGGCGACTACCGTGAATCCTGGCAGCCGCAGCAGATGAGCGCCCTCGCGCTGCAACGTGCTGAGCAGATTGCCGAAGAAGTGGTTAAGGCGCTGGGCGGCCACGGCCTGTTTGGTGTTGAGCTGTTTGTCTGTGGTGATGAGGTGGTATTCAGCGAAGTTTCCCCTCGCCCACATGACACCGGAATGGTGACGCTGATCTCTCAGGACCTGTCCGAATTTGCCCTGCACGTGCGTGCCTTCCTCGGTCTGCCGATTGGCGGCATTCGTCAGTACGGCGCCGCCGCATCTGCGGTGATCCTGCCAGAACTGGACAGCGATAACGTGCAGTTTGCCAATTTGGGCGGCGTGCTGGGCGCCGGTCTGCAGGTGCGTCTGTTCGGCAAACCGGAAGTTCGGGGTAAGCGCCGTCTGGGCGTGGCGCTGGCCACGGGCGAGAACATCGATGATGCGGTACAGCGCGCAATTACCTGTGCAGCCGGTGTGAAAGTCAGCGGATAAACACGCTTTCGTAGCAACAAAAAAGGGATGGCCTGTGCCATCCCTTTTGTTTTTTGCCTGATCCGACGTCTTATCGGGCGCCCGCTACCGCTTCTCTGGCCAGCTGGGTGATACGATCGTAATCCCCTGCTTCCAGCGCATCAGCCGGAACCAGCCAGGAACCACCAATACAGAGCACGCTTTTCAGCGCCAGATAGTCACGGTAGTTGGCCGGCGAAATGCCGCCCGTCGGGCAGAAACGCACCTGAGGGAACGGGCCGCCAATCGCCTGCAGCGCCTTCACGCCACCGTTGGCTTCAGCCGGGAAGAATTTGAATTCACGCAGGCCATAATCCAGACCGGTCATCAGTTCCGACACCGTGCTGATGCCAGGAATTAATGGCACCGGGCCATCAACCGCTGCGCGTAACAGCGATTCGGTCACGCCAGGACTGATAACAAACTGCGCACCGGCATCGGTCACTTCCTTCAGCTGCTGGACGTTAAGTACCGTGCCCGCACCCACTATGGCTTCCGGCACTTCGCGGATCATCGCTTTCAGGGCATCCATCGCGCAGGGTGTTCTCAGCGTGACTTCTAATACTTTCACTCCGCCCGCCACCAGCGCTTTCGCCATCGGCACCGCGTGCTCAAGTTTGTTTACCACAATTACCGGCACCACAGGGCCAGTGGTGAGGATTTGCTCGGCGCTGGTCTTCCAGTTAGTCATCTTTCTGCTTCTCCAAAGCGACGCGCGCGGCGTCAGGACAGGAATACAGCCTCTACCATACAGGATTGCCCTTCCCTGCGTCCATGCGCTAATGCGGATTTTTAAAACTACGGTTCATTTTTCGTTACGACGCTTTTTGCCCTCGCCTGCGCAAAAAAAAGCCCCGTAACAGAGACGGGGCTTGAGAGCAGGCAGCGATGGGCGATTAGCCGATATCGTTCCAGGAACGGCCATCGCGGGTGATCATCGCCACAGAGGCAACCGGTCCCCAGGTCCCTGCCTGATAAGGCTTAGGCGCTTCGTTATCGCCAGCCCAGGCTTCCATGATGGAGTCGACCCACTTCCAGGCTTCTTCCACTTCATCACGGCGGACAAACAGCGCCTGAATACCGCGCATGGTCTCCAGCAACAGGCGCTCGTAAGCATCTGCCAGGTGAGACTGGTTGAAGGTCTCAGAGAAGCTCAGATCCAGCTTGGTGGTTTGCAGGTTGTGTTTGTGATCCAGACCCGGGACTTTGTTCAGAATCTGAATATCCACACCTTCATCCGGCTGCAGACGAATGGTCAGTTTATTCTGCGGCAGTTCCTGCCAGGAATCTTTGAACAGGTTCAGTGCCGGGTTCTTAAAGTACACCACCACTTCAGAACATTTCACCGGCAGGCGCTTACCGGTACGCAGGTAGAACGGAACGCCGGCCCAGCGCCAGTCGTCGATATCCACGCGGATAGAAACGAAGGTTTCGGTGCTGCTGGATTTGTTGGCATCTTCTTCTTCCAGATAGCCAGGCACTTTTTTGCCCTGCACAAAACCAGAGGTGTACTGACCACGCACGGTTTTATCGCGCACGTTGGTATGGTCGATGCGACGCAGTGAACGCAGGACTTTCACTTTCTCATCGCGGATACGGTCTGCAGAGAGATCCGCAGGCGGTGACATGGCAATCATGGTCAGAACCTGCAGCAGGTGGTTCTGGATCATGTCGCGCATCTGGCCGGCTTTGTCGAAGTAACCCCAACGGCCTTCGATACCCACTTCTTCCGACACGGTAATCTGCACGTGATCGATAGTGCGGTTATCCCAGTTTGAAGCAAACAGGGAGTTGGCAAAGCGCAGTGCCAGCAGGTTGAGGACCGTTTCTTTGCCCAGATAGTGGTCAATACGGAACACCTGGTTCTCTTCGAAGTATTCACCGACCTGATCGTTGATCTCCTGAGAGGTTGCCAGAGAGGTGCCTAACGGCTTCTCCATCACCACACGGGCAGGCTGTGCATTGAGCTTGGCGGTGCCCAGACCTTTACAGATCGCACCGAAGGTACCTGGCGGCATTGCGAAGTAGTTGATGGTGACGCGTTTTTTCTGGTCGAGCATTTTGCCCAGTTTGGTAAAGTGCGCGGCGTCGTTCACATCAAGATTACAGAAATCGAGTCGGCTGCTGAGCTTGTCCCACAGCGCTTCGTCAATCTTCTCCTTCATAAAGGTTTCCAGCGCTTCACGCACTACCTTGGTGTAGGCTGCTTTATCCCAGTCTGCACGACCCACCCCGATGATGCGGGATTCTTCGTGGATCTGACCGGCTTTTTCCAGTTGATACAGGGAAGGCAACAGTTTCCGGCGCGCAAGGTCGCCTTTGGCACCGAAAATGACCAGATCGCATGCCTGGGCCGTTTGTGTAACCGCCATTATATTCTCCTCGTTGCAGGATAAGCCTGACCCGTATAATCCGTAAGCAGTCAGGCTCTTATTGTAATTTTCTTTCAATACAATGTACTGCTTTTGCCGGGTCCACGTAAACCTGGCAGCACGCCTCCAGCACAGAGTATGCAATTGTCTGAACTTTCCCGCGCAGTGAACGGGCAGTTTGTGCGTAATTTTTAAACTTTTTTGTTACTGCATTTACAACTGTGAAAGTTAGACACAGTTCAAAGTCTGATAAAAAAGGCAGGCCTGACGTGCAATGCCCCTGCCCGAAGCCGATCGGCGCGCTGTATATTCTCTACAAATTGACATCGATTTCTCCTGTGATTGAAATCGTCAGAATGTATGAGTGGACGCCGTTATGAATATGCTGGAAAAAATCCAGGCTCACCTGGAACACCTTAGCAAATCCGAGCGCAAAGTGGCGGAGGTAATTCTTGCCGCGCCGGGCTCGGCCATCCATGCCAGCATCGCGCTTCTGGCCAGAGAAGCAGAAGTCAGTGAACCGACGGTGAACCGCTTCTGTCATCGCCTGCAAACCAAAGGTTTCCCCGACTTCAAACTGCAGCTGGCGCAAAGCCTGGCCAACGGCACGCCGTATGTCAGCCGCAATGTGGAAGAGCATGACAGCGTGGAAGCCTACTCCGCCAAGATTTTCGAGTCCGCGATGGCCGGGCTGGATCGCGTTCGCAACGGCCTCGACGCCACCGCCATTAACCGCGCGGTGGACCTGCTGACCCAGTCGAAAAAAATTGCCTTCTTCGGCCTCGGCGCGTCTGCCGCCGTGGCGCATGACGCGATGAATAAATTTTTTCGCTTCAATGTGCCTGTCATCTATTCCGATGATATTGTGATGCAGCGAATGTGTTGCATCAACAGCACGGAAGGCGATGTGGTGGTGTTAATCTCCCACACCGGCCGCACTAAAAACGTAGTCGAACTGGCTCAGCTTGCGCGGGAAAATGATGCTACCGTGCTGGCTATCACTTCGGCGGATTCACCGCTGGCCCGTGAGGCCACGCTGGCGCTGACGCTGGATGTCCCGGAAGACACGGATATTTATATGCCGATGGTCTCCCGGCTGGCGCAACTGACATTAATAGATGTGCTCGCCACCGGTTTTACCCTGCGACGTGGCGCAAAGTTCCGCGACAATCTGAAGCGGGTCAAGGCGGCACTGAAAGAATCGAGATTTGATAAAGAAGACCCGTTAGTGGCCCTCTCACGCCGTTAGCCGGTCCGCAACAGGTCGCTGTACCCGGCCTGATCCTATAAAATAGAGTGAACCTTTTCAGGGATTGCTCAGGCAACCTCCCTTTCAAAGTCAACGGAGTCATACATGTCCAGACGTCTCAGAAGAACCAAAATCGTAACGACCTTAGGCCCCGCTACCGACCGTGATAATAACCTCGAAAAAATCATCGCTGCGGGTGCCAACGTCGTTCGCCTGAACTTCTCACATGGCACCGCAGAAGATCATATTCTGCGTGCAAACAAAGTCCGCGAAATTGCCGCGAAACTGGGCCGCCACGTGGCGATCCTCGGCGATTTGCAGGGTCCGAAAATCCGTGTTTCCACCTTTAAAGAAGGCAAGGTCTTCTTAAGCGTAGGCGATCGTTTCCTGCTCGATGCCAGCCTGGGTAAAGGCGAAGGCGATAAAGAAAAAGTCGGCATCGATTATAAAGGCCTGCCGGCCGATGTGGTGCCTGGCGACCTGCTGCTGCTGGATGATGGCCGTGTGCAGTTGAAGGTGCTGGAAGTTCAGGGCATGAAAGTGTTTACCGAAGTCACCGTCGGCGGCCCGCTGTCCAACAACAAAGGCATTAACAAACTTGGCGGTGGCCTGTCGGCTGAAGCACTGACCGAGAAAGACAAAGCGGACATTCTGATCGCCGCGAAAATCAATTGTGATTACCTCGCCGTTTCCTTCCCGCGCTGTGGTGAAGACCTGAATTACGCCCGCCGCCTGGCTCGTGACGCTGGCTGCGATGCAAAAATCGTCTCGAAAGTGGAACGTGCAGAAGCCGTCGCCTCACAGGAAGCGATGGATGACATCATCCTGGCCTCCGACGTGGTGATGGTGGCAAGGGGCGATCTGGGCGTTGAAATCGGTGATCCGGAGCTGGTCGGCATCCAGAAAGCGTTGATCCGCCGTGCCCGTCAGCTGAACCGTTCGGTGATCACCGCGACCCAGATGATGGAGTCGATGATCACCAATCCAATGCCAACCCGCGCCGAAGTGATGGACGTGGCTAACGCCGTGCTGGATGGCACCGATGCAGTGATGCTTTCCGCTGAAACCGCCGCCGGACAATACCCAGCGGAGACCGTCACCGCGATGGCAAAAGTGTGCCTGGGCGCAGAGAAAATCCCAAGCATCAACGTCTCTAAGCACCGTCTTGACGTGCAGTTCGATAACATCGAAGAAGCTATTGCGATGTCAGCAATGTATGCCGCTAACCACCTGCAGGGCGTGACCGCCATTATCACCATGACCGAATCCGGTCGCACCGCGCTGATGACCTCGCGTATCACGTCTGGCCTGCCCATCTTCGCCATGTCGCGTCATGAGCGTACGCTGAACCTCACCGCGCTGTACCGTGGCGTGACCCCGGTGTTCTTTGATAGCAACAACGACGGTGTGGCGGCAGCGCACGACGCCACCAACCTGCTGCGTGATAAAGGCTTCCTGATGTCCGGCGATCTGGTGATCGTGACTCAGGGTGACGTGATGAGTACCACAGGTACGACCAACACCAGCCGCGTGCTTCGCGTAGAATAACCTTCCCCCAAGTTATTGAGCTGCAAGGCTCAATAACTTTTTCTTATCCCCCCGCCGCACTCCCCTTAGTCCTTTGACCGGCCTTTTGCAGCCCATAACGGCTCTTTTGTGATCTGGATCACACTTTTAACATTAACAATGCTTATAACACTCCTGTCACAATAATCCTATTGAATGATAATGATTACTATTTATAATCTCATCCTCAATAACAAACGGTACTTTAACGCCACAAAACCACACAAACAGGAGTTATTTTAGTTAAGTTAAGCTAAAACCACTGGATTGATGTGCCATTAGGGTTTTTACCACCCTGGAAAACCGTTAATAAATCTGAACTGACGCCGTGCCGTCAGGCGCATAACGTCGTCCTTTTTTTGGGATGGCAGGGCTCACTACGTCTTTTTTTAAGGAATTGCTATGGTCTTACGTTCACAAACTCAGCCGGTGCCTCGTCTGCACCTGTCGTCAGAAACTGCTGGAGTCCAGGAGTACATTTTCAACGATCGGCAACTGGACTCGTGGGATCAGCAAACACAGGACGTACTGACGTTGCTGACGAATACCATTGCCAACGTGGAAAAACCGTTCAGCGGCATTCTTCCTCACGAACTGGCGCCAAAATTTAACGCAGTCGATCTCAACTCCCCGCTGGGCAGCAACGAAGCGGCGCTGGAAGAGCTGAAGGAGCTCTACCTGCGTGATGCCGTCTGGTTCCACCATCCGAAATACGTTGCCCATCTGAACTGCCCGGTGGTGCTCCCTTCCCTGCTGGCCGAACAGATTATGGCGGCGGTTAACAGCTCGGTAGATACCTGGGATCAGAGCGCCGGCGGCACGTTGATCGAACAGAAGGTCATTGACTGGACCCTGAGCCGCATCGGCTTACCGCATCATTCTGACGGCATTTTCACCAGTGGCGGCACGCAGTCCAACCTGATGGCGATGCTGCTGGCGCGAGACAGCTGGTGTGCTGAACATCATCCGGGTCATTTGATCAAACATCAGGGGCTGCCGCACGATGCCAGCAAATGGCGCGTATTTACCTCGAAACTGAGCCACTTCAGCATTCAGAAATCGATGGCGATCCTGGGCCTGGGCTACGACGCGGTGATCCCGGTGGATTACGACAATCACTACCGCATGGACGCGATGAAGCTGGAGCAGGAAATTCAGCGCTGCCATCAGGAAGGCCTGATCCCGATTGCCGTGGTTGCCACCAGCGGCACCACCGACTTTGGCAGCATCGATCCGCTGCAAACCATTTCGCATCTTTGCAAACATTACGGCCTGTGGATGCATGTGGATGCGGCCTACGGCTGTGGCTTACTGGTCTCTGAGCAGCATCGTCAGCGGCTGAACGGCATTGAGAAAGCCGATTCAGTGACGGTGGATTACCACAAATCGTTCTTCCAGACAGTCAGCTGTGGTGCCTTCTTCGTTCGCGACAAGCAGCACCTGAGCCATGTGACTCACCACGCAGACTACCTGAATCCGCTCAGCGCGCAGCAGGAAGGCACGCCTAACCTGGTGAACAAAAGTATCCAGACCACCCGTCGTTTCGATGCGCTGAAGATGTGGATGACGCTGCGCATTATGGGCCCTGCCGCCCTGGGTGAAGCGTTCGATTCGATCATCGATCTGACGCGAACCGCGCACACTTTGCTGAGCGCTCATCCGGCCATTGAAGTGCTGCATGCGCCGGAACTGACCACCCAAATCTTCCGCTATGTGCCACGTCCCGGCATGAGCGAGGCCACCGTCGATGAGATCAACGCCAATATCCGTAAAGCGCTGTTCCGCTCCGGTAATGCGGTGATTGCTGGCACCAAAGTCGACGGCCGCCAGTACCTGAAATTTACCCTGTTGAACCCGACCACCACAGCCGCAGACCTGGAAGATGTTATCGCGCTGATCGTTCATTACGGTCGCGAACAGGTTCGCCATTCTGCGCTGAACGCGGCTAATCAGTGAGATCCCTACTATGACTACGATTTATGATTTTGTTGGTATCGGCATCGGCCCCTTTAACCTTGGTCTGGCCTGCCTGAGCGAACCGGTTGAAGGCCTGAACGGGGTGTTCCTCGACCAGAATCCTGGCTTTGACTGGCACACCGGCATGATGCTGGAAAGCGCCCATCTGCAAACGCCGTTTATGGCCGATCTGGTGACGCTGGCCGATCCGACCAGCCGTTACAGCCTGCTGAATTACATGAAGCAGAAAGGCAAGCTGTACTCTTTTTATATCCGGGAAGACTTTTTCCTGATGCGCAAAGAGTACAACCAGTATTGCCAGTGGGCCTGTTCGCAGCTGAGCAACCTGCGCTGGAACACCCGTGTGGAATACGTCAGTTATGACGACAGCCAGCAGTGCTATCGCATCCGTTCGGTGGATTCGCAAAGCGGAGAGCCGAAGGAGTGGCTGGCACGCCATCTGGTACTGGGCACCGGTCCTGCGGCGTGGATGCCAGACTGCAGCCGCCCGTATCGCGAACGCTTTACGCACTCCAGTGAATACCTGGTGAACAAAGCGGAGTTGCAGAAGAAGAGCTCAATTACCGTCTTGGGCAGCGGCCAGAGCGCGGCAGAGATCTATTACGACCTGCTGACGGATATCGACAGCCACGGCTACCAGCTGAACTGGGTGACGCGCGCCCCGCGCTTTTACCCGCTGGAGTACACCAAGCTGACGCTGGAGATGACCTCGCCAGAGTGGATCGACTACTTCCACGATCTGCCGCCAGAGAAACGTGACGCGCTAAATGCACGCCATAAAAACCTCTATAAAGGCATCAACAGCAGCCTGATCAATGACATCTATGACCTGATGTATGTGAAGCAGCTGGATGGTGAGCTGAACGTCAACCTGTTCACCCATTCCGAACTGAAGGATATGCGCTGGCTGCCGGGCGGTGAGTTTGAGCTTTCCTTGCATCAGCAGGAGCAGGACCGGCCGTTTACCCGCCGGACGGAAGGTCTGGTGATGGCGACCGGGTATCACTACCGTCCGCCGATGTTTATTGAAGGCATTTCCAGCCGCTTACGCTGGGATGAAAAAGGCCGCTACGACGTGCAGCGCAACTACAGCATCGACCACAACAATCAGGTCTTTGTGCAGAACGCCGAGCTGCATACCCACGGATTTGTCACGCCAGACCTCGGCATGGCGTGCTACCGCAACTCCGTCTTACTGCGCGAACTGGCCGGCCGGGAAGTCTACCCGGTAGAACGCCAGATCGCTTTCCAGACTTTCCCGGCCAAATCGGAACGTTGATATGTCTCAAATACTGTTTAGCAAAGCCCGTCCGGCGGGCCACTTCACCCTTCGTCCGATGCAGGCTGACGATGCGTCCTTAATCCACAGCTGGGTAACGCGTGATTATGCCCGCTTCTGGGGAATGCAGAGCGACAGCCTGGAGCAGGTCGCCACCTTCTATCGCAACCTGACCGCCAACAACACGCGTGCGGCGTTGATCGGCTGCTGTGATGACAAGCCGGTGTTTCTGATGGAGTTCTATCAGGCGGGTGAAGATGAAGTCGGCAAGTTCTATCCGGCGCAGCCGGGCGACTACGGCATGCATATCCTGATCGCGCCGGCTAATCGTCCGGTCCGTCATTTCAGCTGGCAGGTGTTCAGCGTGGTGATGGACTACATGTTCAGCCAGCCGGAAGTGCAGCGCGTGGTGGTCGAGCCTGATGTGCGCAATGACAAAATCCATCCGCTGAACAAGCGTGCCGGCTTCCGCTACCAGCACACCATCGATATGGGCCACAAAACCGCCTGGCTGGCTTTCTGCCAGCGCGATGATTATCAACACGCTTTACTGCAGGAAACCCTGACTATGACCAATGACAACCCACTTCTCTCAGGATCGCATCTGTCCGGTGACAACTGGTCGCTGGCAAACCGTATGCTGATCCGCAAAGCCATTGCCGAGTTCGCCCATGAGAAAATCATCGCGCCAACCGATCTGGGCAACGGTCGCTTCAGTCTGGCCGTTCCGGGCGGCGAAGCTGACTATCAGTTTACGGCACGTCGACTGGCGTTAGATCATTGGGAAATCGCCGCCGATTCCCTGCTCAAGCAGGAGAACGGACATCCGCTGACGCTGGATGCGCTGCAATTTATCGTCGAGTTCAATCAGCAGATTGGCATTCCTCCGGCGATGCTGGCCACCTATATGGAAGAGATCACCAGCACGCTTTGCAGCAGCGTGTTCAAACTGCAGAAGAACAATCCCGACAGCGCCGCGTTGGTCAGTGCGGATTTCCAGACGGTTGAAGCCTCAATGACCGAAGGCCATCCGTGCTTCGTGGCGAATAACGGCCGTATCGGTTTTGATGCGCGCGATTATCTGGCCTTTGCTCCCGAAGCGGCGACACCGATCAATCTGGTGTGGGTGGCGGTTCATCTGCGCAATGCGCATTTTTCCAGCCTGAGCGATCTGGAGTATGAGCAGCTTATGCGTGATGAGCTGGGTGATTCGGTGATTAACGGCTTTAACCGCCAGCTGACCGAAAAAGGCCTGGCGACCGATGACTATCTGTTTATGCCGGTGCACCCATGGCAGTGGCAGAACAAACTGCTGACCGTCTTCGCACCGGATATCGCTAATAACGACATCGTTTACCTCGGGACCGGCGACGATCACTATCAGGCCCAGCAGTCAATTCGCACCTTCTTCAACCGCAGCCAGCCGAACAAGCGCTATGTGAAAACCGCCCTGTCGGTGCTGAATATGGGCTTTATGCGCGGCCTTTCGCCGTATTACATGGCTACGACGCCGGCGATTAACGAATGGCTGGACGGTCTGGTGGCGAAGGATGAATGGCTGCAACGCTGTGACTTCCGCATTCTGCGCGAAGTGGCTGCGGTCGGTTATCACAACCGTTATTACGAGAAAGCCATCACCGGCGACTCGGCGTATAAGAAGATGTTTGCCGCGCTGTGGCGTGACAACCCGGTTGCCCAGCTTCAGGCCAATCAGCGTTTGATGACCATGGCGTCCTTCCTGCATGTCGACCAGCATCAGAAAGCCCTGCTGCCGGCCCTGATTGCGGATTCTGGCTTGCCAGCGGACCAGTGGATTGCCCGCTATCTGACCTGCTACCTCAGCCCGCTGCTGCACTGCTTCTATCAGCACGATCTGGTGTTTATGCCGCACGGCGAAAACCTGATCCTGCTGCTGGAAAATAACGTGCCGGTCAGCGCCTATATGAAAGACATTGGCGAAGAGATTGCGGTGATGAACCCGGACGCGGTATTGCCTGAAAAGGTACAGCGTCTGGCGGTGGACGTGCCGGAAGAGCTGAAGCTGCTGTCGGTCTTTACCGACGTGTTCGACTGCATTTTCCGCTTTATCAGCGCCATCCTCGACGAGTCCGGCACCCTGCCAGAAGAGAAATTCTGGCAGGCGGTGGCTAACTGCGTGAAAGAGTATCAGCAGGCGCATCCGCAGCTGGCCAGCAAGTTCGAGCGGTACGATATGTTCACGCCGGAGTTCACCCGCTCCTGCCTGAACCGCCTGCAGTTGGCGAACAATCAGCAGATGATTAACCTGTCCGATCCGGCGGAAAACCTGAAGTTTGCCGGCACGCTGGTTAACCCGATTGCGGCTTTTCGTTAAGGGTTGCGTGCTTCGGGCAAGGGCAGCGTCAGGCGGTGAGCAACCTGACGCTGCGCCTTGCCCGAGATAATTCATCAATCCGGCATAAAACTGGTGTATGTTGGCGCGGTCGCTTCGGTGACCGCGTCTTTTGTTTTTCTTATCCTTGCTGGAAGGAGCCAGAATGGCCTCATTTATTCCGGTGTCGAGCCTGACCCGCCGACATCTGATTTTCCCTCTCTCCCTTGTGCTGTTTGAGTTTGCTACCTACATCGCCCACGACATGATCCAACCCGGCATGTTGCTGGTCACCAGCGAATTCAACGTCGGACCCGAATGGGTTTCCGCGTCGCTAACGGCCTATCTGATCGGTGGCATCGTGCTGCAGTGGTTACTGGGCCCGCTTTCCGACAAGCTGGGTCGCCGCCCGGTGATGCTGTCTGGCGTGGCGTTCTTTATGCTGACCTGCTTCGCCACCCACTGGGTGCAAAGCATCGAACAGTTTATCCTGCTGCGATTTTTACAGGGGATAAGCCTGTGCTTTATTGGCGCGGTGGGTTATGCCGCCATCCAGGAAGCCTTTGATGAGTCGCTGAGCGTGAAGATTATGGCGCTGATGGCCAACGTGGCGCTGTTAGCGCCGCTGGCCGGACCGTTGGCCGGCGCGGCGTTTCTGTCGGTGGGCGAATGGCGCACCATGTTCTGGCTGTTTGGTGGCGTAACGGCGGTGGCGTTGATCGGCCTGTGGCGCACCATGCCGGAAACCTCGGGCGATCGGAACACGTCACTTTCGCTTAAATCCCTCGCCAAAGGCTATTACGCGCTGCTGACAGACCGTCAGGTGATGAGTGGATCGCTGGCCATCGGCCTGGTAACCATTCCCTGCCTGGCCTGGGTGGCGCTTTCACCGGTGATCCTGATCCATGACGAAGGGTTAACCCGCATGGATTATGCGCTGCTGCAGCTGCCGGTCTTTGTGGCGATGATTGCCGGAAATCTGACGCTCGGTCGGCTTTCTGGCCGCATGGCGATTGAGCAGCCGCTGAAGCTGGGCGCATGGCCGATTGTGATTGGTCTGGCGCTGGCTGCGCTGTGCACCTCCATCAACCCGCACAGCTATCTGTGGCTGACGGCCGGTCTGAGCCTGTATGGCTTTGGCACCGGGCTGGTCAACGCCGGGCTGTATCGCCTGACCTTATTCTCCAGCACCGCCGGAAAAGGCAGCGTGGCGGCAATGCTGGGCATGGTGAGTATTGTGGTGTTTGCGTTGGGGATTGAGCTGGCGAAAAGCGCCTACTTCGGTGGCGGAAGCTTTATGTTCAGCGTGGTGAACCTGGCGTGTGGGCTGGCATGGTTGCTGCTGGTGCATGCTTTCCTGCGTGAGCGCAAGCGCCGGACAACCATCACTGCGGTGAACTGATACAGCGCCGGGACGTAATAAACAAAAAGAGCGGAGTGTTCATCACCCCGCTCTTTTTTTATGCTGCTCAACCTTACTTTTTACCGTAGAGATCTTTGCGTTTATACGGCTCGATATCGCCCTCTTTACGCGTCTTCAACAGTTTCAGGATCCAGGTGTACTGCTCCGGATTCGGCCGCACCAGCATTTCCACTTCTTCGTTCATCCGGCGCGCCAGCGTATGGTCATCGACATTGACCAAATCATCCATCGGTTCACGCAGATAAATATCCATCTGATGGGTTTTGCTGTTATACACCGGGAACAACGGGATCACGCGCGCGCGGCAGACCTTCATCAGGCGACCCACGGCGGGCAGCGTGGCTTTATAGGTGGCAAAGAAGTCGACAAACTCGCTTTGCTCCGGGCCGTGGTCCTGGTCCGGCAGATAATAGCCCCAGTAACCCTGACGGATTGAACTGATAAACGGCTTGATGCCGTCATTACGCGCGTGCATCCGGCCACCAAAGCGGCGACGGATGGCATTCCACACGTAGTCCATCAACGGATTGCGCTGGTTATGGAACATTGCCGCCATTTTCTGGCCCTGATAAGCCAGCACCATCGCCGGGATATCCACAGCCCAGCCGTGCGGCACCAGGAAGATCACGTTGCCACCCTGCTCACGGATATCGTCGATAATTTCCTGATTGTGCCAGTGGATGCGGCCGATCGCTTTGTCCGGGCGTAACGCCAGCTCGGCCATCATCGCCATTGACTGAGGCGCCGTGGCGAACATCTCATCAATGATCGCTTCCCGCTGTGCTTCAGGCACTTCGGGCATGCAATACAACAGATTAATCTGCGCGCGCCTTCTGGCACTTTTGGCCATCTTTCCTGCCAGACGCCCCAGTGCGCCAAGCAACGGATCGCGCATCCCTGCAGGTAACCATGCCAGTCCGGCAAAGGCGCCAATGGTCAGCCAGTTGCCCCAATATTTCGGCAACAGAAAGGATTTCTGAAAGGTAGGAATGAACTCTATATTACTTTTTTTGCTGTTTTCCATGCACTCGCCTCAAACAATAACGGGCTAATGATAGTGCTGACGGGCAATTTTGCAATCCCCGTATCATTCCGTCGATAAAATGAAAAAGCCGGCGGGAGATCCCGTCGGCTTAAAGATGAACGATTGAACTGACTTAGTTAAAGCGTAACTGCGGCATAACCTCACGCACCTGTTTCAGGTAATCGCTGCGATCTTTGCCACTCAGACCTTCCATCCGCGGCAGTTTCGCCGTCAGTGGGTTAACCGCCTGGTTGTTGATCCAGATTTCAAAGTGCAGGTGCGGCCCGGTGGAACGCCCGGTGCTGCCGGACAAACCAATACGCTCGCCACGCTTCACTTTTTCGCCGGGTTTCACCAACAGCTTCTGCATGTGCATATAGCGGGTCATATACTGACGACCGTGACGGATTGCCACATAGTTACCCGCACCCCCGCTACGCTTGGAGACGATCACTTCACCGTCGCCGACCGCCAGCACCGGCGTGCCAATCGGCAGGGCAAAATCGACGCCTTTATGCGGCGCAATACGGCCGGTCACCGGGTTAACGCGACGCGGATTAAAGTTGGACGACACGCGATACTGTTTAACGGTCGGGAAGCGCATAAAGCCTTGCGCCAGCCCGGAACCGGTGCGGTCGTAGAACTTACCGTCATTGGCGCGGATAGCGTAATAGTCTTTGCCGCCAGACTGCAAACGAACGCCGGAAAGTTGGCTTTGCTCGCTCTTGCCTTCCAGCATTTCGCGCGACATCAATACCGAGAATTTGTCGCCATTGCGCAATTTTCGGAAATCCATCTGCCACTGCAACGCTTTAATTACCGCGCTGATTTCCCCGCTGGTAAGGCCAGCCTGTTTTGCACTGTTAACAAAACTGCCGTTCACCGTGCCCGACAGAACGGCATCTTTCCACTCGCCCTTCTGCACTTCAGAAGAGGATTTAAAGGTGTCGCCAGAACGATCATAAGTGCGGGTTTCGCGGCGGGAGGCTTCCCAGGTCAGACGTTGCAGCTGACCATCATCAGTCAGCGTCCAGCTCAGCTGTTGGCCCACACCGAGGTTGCGCAGATCCTTATCGACCTTAGCCAGTTGGTTGATATCACTCATATCAATGCCATACTGATTTAAGACGCTGCTTAAGGTATCGCCGGAAGAAACGACATAGTCATGGGTGCCGGTTTCATTCGGCACATCCTCATCTATCTCATCTTTTGGCACATCATCTTCTGGCGCGGGCGTGTCCTGATCGAGCGGTTCGCTGGCATCGGGCGTCACGGTGCGCAACTGGCTCTTGTCGAGGATAATGCTCTTAACGATAGGGTTAGTTTCACCGGTTTGATGATAAACAAATGGCCGCCAGACGGAGACGGCCAGTGTCACTACGGTGAGCGAACCCAGCATGATGCGGTGGGTTCGCGGTAATGTGTTAAACGCCATGCTGACAGCGCGGGCAATCTGCTGCACTTATGAATTTCCTCTAGGCTCCTTTCAGGCAGCTCGTGTACTGGCTGGACAACTGTGAGAGGAATTTCACATAGCTGTCTCTGGCTACAGTAATGTCCGTTCCCAGTGGATCCAGCGTACCTGAACGGACGTGGGTGCCCCTGGCAACCGCATTTATCACGGCCGGCCTGAACTGTGGTTCAGCAAAGACGCAGACGGCCTTCTGCTCAACCAGCTCTGTTCGAATTTGATGTAATCGCTGGGCGCCCGGTTGGATCTCAGGGTTGACGGTAAAATGACCTGTTGGGGTCAAACCGAAGTGTTTTTCAAAGTAGCTATAAGCATCGTGAAAAACGAAATACCCTTTACCTTTAACCGGCGCAAGCTGAGTTCCTATTTGCGTATCGGCCGATGCCAATTCATCCTCAAAATGTTTGAGGTTCGCGTCTAGTTTGTCTCTGCTTTGGGGCATAAGTTCCAATAATTTTGCATGGATTGCAACCGCCGATTGCCTTGCGATCTCTGGGGACATCCACAGGTGCATATTATACTCGCCGTGATGATGGTGATCCTCAGCCGCATCATGGCCCTGAGCGCTTTCCCCATGGGCCTCTTCATCCTCTTCTCCACCCTTGATCAGCAGGGGTTTTACGCCCGGTAATTCGGCTAATTCTATTGATTTTTGGACCGGTAATTGCGCGACCGCTTTCGGCATAAACGCTTCCATTTCTGGCCCTACCCAGACCACCAGATCCGCGCCCTGCAAGCGTTTAATATCGGATGGACGCAGAGCATAATCATGCTCGGAGGCACCGTCTGGCAACAGCACCTCGACAGGCGTAACGCCATCTGCGATCGCCGCCGCAATAAAGCCCAGAGGCTTAACAGAAGCCACCACAGCAGCATGGGCAGGCGCCGCAAGCGAGGCGGCTAAACCCACCGCAGAAATGAGGGTAAAAAGCGGGGCTTTATTATGTAACATCATATTTCCATCCATCGTGAGAAGTCGATGGAGTGTGATATTATAACATTCTAAAACTTTGGCAACCTGTAATGATTATGTCCCCACTGATTAGTCTGGAAAAAGTGTCTGTCAGCTTTGGCGTGCGTCGTGTGCTTTCCGACGTCTCGTTAACCCTGCAACCCGGTAAAATTTTGACCCTGCTTGGCCCGAATGGCGCAGGCAAGTCGACGCTTGTGCGCGTGGTGCTGGGCCTGATCCAACCGGACCAGGGCAAATTACTCCGCCCGTCTCAGTTACGCATTGGCTACGTGCCGCAAAAAATTCATCTGGATGCCACCCTGCCCCTCACCGTCGAGCGCTTTATGCTGTTGCGCGGCGGCGTCAAGCGCAGCGATATTCTGCCGGCGTTAAAGCGCGTGCAGGCGGCCCAGCTGCTGAATTACCCGCTGCAGAAACTGTCCGGTGGCGAGATGCAGCGCGTGCTGCTGGCCCGTGCTTTGCTGAATCAGCCACAGGTGCTGGTGCTGGATGAGCCGACGCAAGGCGTGGACGTCAATGGTCAGGTTGCTTTGTATGATTTGATCGACCAGTTGCGAAACGAGCTGAACTGCGCGGTGCTGATGGTTTCCCATGATCTGCATCTGGTCATGGCTAAAACCGACGAGGTACTGTGCCTTAATCAGCATATCTGCTGCTCCGGCACGCCAGAAGTGGTGTCGAAACACCCCGAATTTATCTCGATGTTTGGCTCCCGTGGCGCCGAACAGTTAGCCATCTATCGTCACCACCATAATCACCGTCACGATTTACAGGGACGTATTGTTTTACGCAGAGGACAGAATCAGTGATTGAACTGCTGTTACCCGGCTGGTTTGCCGGTTTTTTACTGGCGCTGGCCGCAGGCCCGCTGGGTTCATTCGTGGTGTGGCGCAGGATGTCTTATTTTGGCGATACGCTGGCGCATGCTTCACTGCTGGGCGTGGCCTTTGGTCTGCTGCTGAATATCAGCCCGTTTTATGCCGTGATTGCTATCACGCTGATGCTGTCGCTGCTGCTGGTCTGGCTGGAACGCCGGCCGCATCTGGCCATTGATACCCTGCTTGGCATCCTCGCGCACAGCGCGCTGTCGCTGGGTCTGGTGGTAGTCAGCCTGATGTCCAACGTGCGGGTCGATCTGATGGCCTATCTGTTCGGTGACCTGCTGTCGGTGACGCCAACCGATCTGTATACCATCGGCGCGGGCGTGGCGATTGTGTTGGCCGTGCTGGCGTTTTACTGGCGCTCGCTGCTGTCGATGACCATCAGCCCGGAGTTAGCGCAGGTTGATGGCGTTAACATTCAGCGGACCAAAATGGTGCTGATGCTGGTGACCGCGCTAACTATTGGTGTGGCGATGAAATTTGTCGGTGCGTTAATTATCACTTCGCTGCTGATCATTCCTGCCGCCACCGCCAGACGCTTTGCCCGTTCGCCGGAGCAGATGGCGGGGATTGCCATCCTGGTGGGGATTCTAGCGGTGACCGCCGGCCTGACCTTCTCTGCCTGGTACGATACGCCAGCTGGCCCGTCAGTGGTGCTGGGCGCGTCACTGATGTTTATGCTGAGCATGATGAAACGTCCGGCGGTATAACGTTGCCGCAGAGGGCCGTTTTTATCCCGCCCACTTACCGCAGCCATAAAAAAAACCGGGAATTCCCGGTTTTTTTTCGTCTGGACCACGCGGATTACTCTTCCCGCTTGATGCCAAAGTGTTTATACGCGTGATTCGTTGCCATGCGGCCGCGCGGAGTGCGCTGAATAAAGCCCTGCTGGATCAGATAGGGTTCCAGCACGTCCTCAATGGTTTCCCGCTCTTCGCCAATGGCGGCGGCGAGGTTATCCAGTCCGACCGGCCCGCCCATAAACTTATCGATGATCGCCAGCAGCAGCTTGCGGTCCATATAGTCAAAGCCTTCGGTGTCGACGCTGAGCATATCCAGCGCGCGTGACGCCACATCCCCGCTCAGACTGCCGGCAGCACGCACTTCGGAGAAGTCACGCACGCGTCGCAGCAAGCGGTTGGCGATGCGCGGCGTACCACGCGCACGACGGGCGATTTCCAGCGCACCTTCGTCGCTTAACGGCAGCCCAAGACAGGCCGCGCTGCGTGAGACGATGTGGCGCAGATCCTCCACCTTATAAAACTCAAGGCGCTGAACGATGCCAAAACGGTCGCGCAGCGGCGAGGTTAACGAGCCCGCGCGCGTGGTGGCACCAATCAGGGTAAACGGCGGCAAATCGAGTTTAATCGATCGCGCGGCCGGCCCTTCGCCAATCATGATATCCAGCTGATAATCTTCCATCGCCGGATAGAGCACTTCTTCAACCACCGGCGACAAACGGTGGATCTCATCGATAAACAGCACGTCGTGCGGTTCGAGGTTGGTCAGCATCGCCGCCAGATCGCCTGCCTTCTCCAGCACCGGGCCGGAGGTGGTACGCAGGTTCACGCCCATCTCGTTAGCCACGATATTGGCCAGCGTGGTTTTCCCTAAGCCTGGCGGGCCGAAGATCAGGAGATGATCAAGTGCATCACCGCGCATTTTGGCCGCCTGGATAAAGATCTCCATTTGTTCACGCACCACCGGCTGCCCGACATACTCCTGCAGCAGCTTGGGACGAATGGCGCGGTCAATGACCTCTTCTTCGGTGATGGTTCCCGGCGAGACCAGGCGATCGGCTTCTATCATGCTTACCTCAAATTGCGGCGCGGAGTGCTTCGCGGATCAGCGTTTCACAATCAGCGTCCGGACGACCCAGTTTGCTGATCATCCGGCTGGCTTCCTGAGGTTTATACCCCAGCGAGACCAGCGCAGCAACGGCTTCACCTTCGGCATCGTTAGCGGCATCCGCAGGCTGCACTTCGCTGGTCAGCGCAAATGGCGCATCGGCGGCGAACAGGTCGCCATGCATGCCTTTAAAGCGGTCCTTCATTTCGACAACCAGACGCTCGGCGGTTTTCTTGCCCACGCCTGGCAGCTTAACCAGCGCCGCAATCTCTTCGCGCTCGACGGCGGTGACAAACTGTTGCGCCGACATGCCGGACAGAATGGCCAGCGCCAGCTTCGGTCCGACACCGTTCACTTTGATCAGCTCGCGGAACAGCGCACGCTCCTGCTTGCTGTTGAAACCAAACAGCAGCTGCGCATCTTCGCGTACCACAAAGTGGGTGAACAGGATGGCTTCTTGATTCAGTTCAGGCAGCTCATAAAAACAGGTCATCGGCATATGCACTTCGTAGCCTACGCCATTGGCTTCCAGCAGCACTAACGGCGGCTGTTTTTCTAAAATAATGCCTCTAAGACGACCAATCACATTCGCATCCTTCACAAAAGAGTAGTGGGATTTTATACCATAAAAAAAGCTGGATGGATATCCAGCTTATCAGGAACGGAGACGACCCCGTGCCAGGCTTAACGGCCCTTCACCCAGTCGATTGACGTTCTGGCTCACGTGGCAGTGAGTGATCGCAATCGCCAGCGCATCGGCGGCATCCGCCTGAGGATTCGCCGAGAGCTTCAGCAAGGTGCGCACCATATGCTGCACCTGGCTTTTCTCTGCGCTACCGGTGCCGACCACGGTTTGCTTCACCTGACGTGCCGCGTATTCAAAAACCGGCAAATCATGATTCACCGCGGCCACAATCGCCGCGCCGCGCGCCTGCCCCAGCTTTAGTGCCGAGTCGGCATTTTTAGCCATAAAAACCTGCTCAATGGCAAAAAATTCCGGCTGAAACTGGGTAATGATCTCGCTAACGCCCGCGTAAATCAGCTTCAGACGTGAAGGCAGATCGACCACGTTGGTGCGGATACAGCCGCTGCCAAGGTAGGTCAGCTGGCGGCCAACCTGACGAATAACGCCGTAACCGGTGATGCGTGAACCTGGGTCAATACCAAGAATGATCGTCATCACGCACCTCCGGTCAGCGGGCTGTGCAGACACAACCCGATCAAAGGGTTGCCGCCACCTCGTCGGAGATCTCACCGTTATGGTAGACTTCCTGCACATCATCACAGTCTTCCAGCATATCGATCAGACGCAGCAGTTTTGGTGCCGTCTCTTCATCCATATCCGCTTTGGTAGACGGGATCATGGTCACTTCAGCCGATTCAGCCTTCAGGCCAGCCGCTTCCAGCGTATCTTTCACCTGACCAACGGTTTCCCAGGCGGTGAACACATCAATGGTGCCATCGTCATAGGTCACGATGTCATCCGCGCCCGCTTCCAGTGCCGCATCCATCACGTCATCTTCTGCCAGACCCGGTGCGAAGGTGATTACGCCTTTGCGGGTGAACAGGTATGCAACAGAACCGTCGGTTCCCAGGTTGCCACCGGTTTTGCTGAAGGCATGACGCACTTCAGACACGGTACGGTTGCGGTTATCACTCAGGCATTCAACCATCACGGCGGTGCCGCCCGGGCCGTAACCTTCATAGATGATGGTTTCCATGTTGCTGTCATCATCGCCACCCACGCCACGTGCAATCGCACGGTTCATGGTGTCACGCGTCATGTTGTTCGACAGCGCTTTGTCCATTGCGGCACGCAAACGTGGGTTGGAGCCGGCATCGCCGCCACCCAGTTTTGCTGCAGTCACCAGCTCACGGATAATCTTGGTAAAGATCTTACCGCGTTTGGAATCCTGCGCCGCTTTACGGTGCTTGGTGTTAGCCCATTTACTGTGGCCTGCCATAAATTCAATTCTCCAGAAAAGACTAAATAACAAATTCTTCAATTGCCTGGCGATTACTCCAGGACTTGGTGAGCACGGCGGCCTCTGCAGGCGGAAGCCACTGCAGGGCGAGATGTTCGCTGAGCGACACCTCCCACTCTTCCGGCAACGCCAGGCTGAACCAGTGCTCACTGTTGTGCGTCACGTCCGGCGCATAGCGATGGCGGAAATGGGCGAAGATCTCGAATTGTATCTGACGCTGGCAGTCGACGACTGTGAGCTGCCTGGCGTTGACGTCAATTCCCAGTTCTTCTTTCACTTCCCGCATCGCGGTTTCTGCCAGCGTTTCGCCTGGCTCCTGGCTGCCGGTTACCGACTGCCAGAAGCCGGGATCGTCCCGACGCTGGAGCATCAGCACCCGGCCGGTATCGCGGGCGTAAATCACCACCAGTACCGACACGGGATGCTTAAACGCCATTACTCGTTCTCTGACGGCTGCTGAGTCTGGTACTTCTTCATCACTTCAATACCCAGCTCGGACAGTGAAGCCGGATTGGCGAAGTTAGGCGCTTCCGTCATCAGACAGGCGGCGGCAGTGGTTTTCGGGAACGCGATCACATCACGGATGTTATCGGTGCCGGTCAACAGCATCACCAGACGGTCCAGACCGAACGCCAGGCCAGCGTGTGGCGGCGTACCGTACTTCAGCGCGTCCAGCAGGAAGCCAAACTTCTCGCGCTGTTCCTGCTCGGTAATGCCGAGGATGCCAAACACGGTCTGCTGCATCTGCGTGTTGTGGATACGGACCGAACCGCCACCCACTTCATAACCGTTGATCACCATATCGTACGCATTGGCGATGGCGGTTTCCGGGATGGACTTCAGTTCTTCCGGCGTCATATCTTTCGGCGCGGTGAACGGATGGTGCATGGCGCTCAGGCCGCCTTCGCCATCTTCTTCAAACATGGGGAAGTCGACAACCCACAGCGGTGCCCAGGCATTGCCGGTGGTGATATCCAGGTCACGACCCAGCTTCAGGCGCAGCGCACCTAACGCATCGGCCACCACCTTGGCGGAATCCGCGCCGAAGAAGATGCTGTCGCCATCGGCGGCATTGGTGCGTGCCAGAATCGCTTCAACGATATCAGCGGTGAGGAATTTAGCCACCGGGCTGGTGACGCCTTCCAGACCTTTCGCACGTTCGTTGACTTTCATCCACGCCAGGCCTTTCGCCCCGTAGATTTTCACGAAGTCAGTGTACTCATCGATCTGCTTACGGGTCAGCTTTTCGCCGCCCGGCACGCGCAATGCGGCAACACGGCTTTTGGCATCGTTCGCCGGTCCGGAGAAGACGTTAAACTCAACGTCTTTCAGCAGGTCAGCAACGTCCACCAGCTCCATTGGGTTACGCAGGTCTGGCTTATCGGAACCGTAGCGACGCATCGCTTCTGCGAAGGTCATCATTGGGAAGTTGCCCAAATCCACACCCTTCACGTTCTGCCACAGCTCGCGCACCAGCTGCTCCATGATTTCACGCACCTGAGGCGCGGTCATAAAGGAGGTTTCGACGTCGATCTGGGTAAATTCGGGCTGACGGTCCGCACGCAAGTCTTCGTCACGGAAGCACTTCACGATCTGATAGTAGCGATCGAAGCCGGACATCATCAGCAGCTGTTTGAACAGCTGAGGAGACTGTGGCAGCGCATAGAATTTGCCTTTATGCACGCGGCTCGGCACCAGATAGTCACGCGCGCCTTCCGGCGTGGCTTTGGTCAGCATTGGCGTTTCGATGTCGAGGAAGCCGTTGTCATCCATAAAGCGACGGACAAAGCTGCTGATTTTGGCACGGGTCTTCAGGCGCTGCGCCATATCCGGACGACGCAGGTCCAGGTAGCGGTATTTCAGGCGCGCTTCTTCGGTGTTGGCGTGGTTTGAATCCAGCGGCAACGGCTCGGAGCGGTTGATGATGGTCAGATCGGTGGCGAAAATTTCGACTTCACCGGTGGCCATATCGCTGTTTTTATTTTTGTCGTCACGGGCACGGACGGTGCCAGTAAGCTGAATGCAAAATTCGTTACGCAGTTCAGAGGCCAGCTTGAAGGCTTCCTGACGGTCCGGATCGAAAAAGACCTGCACGATGCCTTCACGGTCACGCATATCAATGAAGATCAGGCTACCCAGGTCGCGGCGGCGATTGACCCAACCGCAGAGTGTCACTTGTTGGCCTACGTGAGACAGGTTGATCTGTCCGCAATAATCAGTACGCATAACGATATCCTTTAAACTTCGCCGCATCGCCGCAACATAAAGTCTGCTGCCGCGAAAAAAGGCGCCCATTATAATGGAAAAAGCCCGGCACGATAAGAGCCGTGAGCGCATCAGGCGCGTCGTTTCGCGGCAAATTTGTTCACAATCTGCCGGCTACTCACAAAAGCTAACAAATTTCACCCTTTCCGAACATTGTTGTTGTCGCGTATAAAATCAGATTGCTTGTATTCTCAATGATTTCCCCCCTTTCACCGGAGAGACTATGTTGGAATTAAATGCTGCAAAAACGGCACTGGTACTGATCGATTTGCAGGAAGGTATTCTGCCTTTCGCTGGCGGCCCACACGCAGCGTCTGATGTGGTTGCCCGTTCAGCGGTGCTGGCTGAAAAGTTCCGTGCCGCCAACTCACCCGTCATTCTGGTGCGTGTTGGTTGGGCAAAAGACTTTGGCGATGCGCCAAAGCAACCGGTCGATGCCAGCCACAGCGGCGGACTGCCGGAGAACTGGTGGGTGTATCCGGCAGCGCTGGGCAAGAAAGACAGCGATATCGAAGTGACCAAGCATCAGTGGGGCGCGTTCTACGGTACCGATCTGGAGCTGCAGCTGCGTCGTCGTGGTATCGACACCATCGTACTGGGCGGCATCTCCACCAATATCGGTGTGGAATCCACCGCGCGTAACGCGTGGGAGCTGGGCTTCAACCTGATTGTTGCAGAAGACATCTGCAGTGCCGGCAGCACCGAAGAACACGAAGGTAGCTTCAAAAATATCTTCCCGCGCCTGGGTCGCGTTCGTCAGTCCGCCGAGATCATCTCCGCGCTGTAACCCTGTCAGCCCGGCGCTCGCTGATGCGATTGCCGGGTTGGTTCTCCGGCACTTCGCCTTGCACTCCCTCCTTTCGCTCGCTACATTTCAGGCCAGACCGTCAATCAGGGACAGCCGATGAAGCCTTTTTACCTTGGATTGCCACAATGGCAGCATCCTCAGTGGAAAAAACTGGGTATGACTACCCTTGCCGACTACGCACAGCACTTTAACTGCGTTGAGGGCAATACCACGCTTTATGCCCTGCCCCGACCTGAAATCGTGCAGCGCTGGCAGGCTATGACCCACGATGCGTTTCGCTTTTGCTTTAAATTCCCGGCGACCATCAGCCACCAGGCTGCCCTGAAGAACTGCGGCGATTTAACGGCCGAGTTTTTTGCTCTGATGGAACCGCTGGCGGCCCGCCTCGGCCAGTACTGGCTTCAGCTTCCGGCCGCGTTCAGCCCCGCCGATTTGCCCACGCTGTGGGCCTTTCTCGATGGCTTGCCGGACAGCTTCAGTTATGGCGTCGAAGTGCGTCATGCGGATTTTTTTGCCAAAGGCGAGGCTGAGCGCGAGCTTAATCGCGGTTTACATCAGCGAGGCGTTAACCGGGTGATCCTCGATACCCGTGGCGTACACTCCGCAAAACCCAGCAATGCCGCGATTATTGACGCGCAGCGCAAAAAGCCTCAGCTGCCGGTGCATGCGGTGATGACTGCGGACCGGCCGATGGTGCGGTTTATCGGCGGTGACGATGCGGACGCCAATCTCAAATGGTTCCAGTCGTGGCTCAGCAAGTTGCCGCAGTGGCAGGAACAGGGCCAACCCTGGCTGTTTATCCATACGCCGGATATCGCGTTTGCACCGGAACTGGTTTTGCATCTGTGGAGCGCGCTACAGCAAGCAATACCCGCCGTTGGCGATCCGCCCAACTGGCCGCAGCAGGACCAGTTATTCTGAGCTAATTCGTAAGATAATTCTTTAACTGTAGGGGTAACGCACTGACAGTCCGGGTTTTCACGGCTATGATGACGCCTTAAAATATTTGTGCCTTTGGGAGTCGGGATGGTCAGCGCCCTGTATGTCGTGCTAGGAGCACTTTTCATTATCAAGTTTTCGCTTGATGTGGTTCGTCTTCGACGCCTGTACCGTGTTTCTCACGGTGACGGCGGTTTTTATGAACTTCAGACCGCCATTCGTATTCACGGCAACGCGGTAGAATATATTCCGCTGGCGGCACTGCTGCTGGTGTTGATGGAGATGAACGGCGCCGATATCTGGATGCTGCATCTGGTGGGCTTATTTTTCTTCCTTGGCCGTCTGCTGCATGCCTACGGTATGCGTACCAGCACCATTTTGTGGCGTAAAAACGGCATGATCATCACCCTGCTTTCGCTGCTGGGAATGATTATCCTGAATCTGATCTACCTGCCGTGGGACCTGGTTCTGACCCTGCATTAATCTCTCTGCCGCAATTTTTTCACCTTCCTGCCCGGCAACCGTGGCAGAAAGGGTGCAGCCCGCGCCGCTTTCTGCCAAAATAGCGCCTTTCCGTTTTTCTCCCGGACTGACCACTATGCCTAACCGCGATACGTTGTTCTCCGCGCCAATTGCCAAACTGGGTGACTGGACGTTTGACGAGCGCGTTGCAGAAGTTTTCCCTGATATGATCCAGCGCTCGGTGCCGGGTTATTCAAATATTATTTCGATGATCGGCATGCTGGCCGAGCGTTTTGTGCAGCCCCACACCCAGGTTTACGATCTGGGCTGTTCGCTGGGGGCGGCCACGCTTTCCGTGCGCCGCAACATCAAAGCCGAAGGCTGCAAAATCATCTCGGTGGATAACTCGCCGGCGATGGTTGAGCGTTGCCGTCGTCATATTGATGCCTTCCGTGCGGACACGCCGGTAGACGTGATTGAAGCCGATATTCGTGACATCAACATTGAGAATGCCTCGATGGTGGTATTGAATTTCACGCTGCAATTTCTGGAACCCGACGAGCGCCAGCAGCTGCTGAATACCGTCTGGAAAGGGCTTCGTCCTGGCGGCGCATTGGTGTTGTCCGAGAAGTTCAGCTTTGCGGATGCGGATGTCGGTGAGCTGTTGTTCAACATGCACCACGATTTCAAGCGGGCCAATGGCTACAGCGAGCTGGAAATCAGCCAGAAGCGCAGCATGCTGGAAAACGTGATGCTGACGGACAGCGTGGAAACGCACAAAGCGCGCCTGCGCACCGCAGGGTTTGAACACGCTGAGTTATGGTTCCAGTGTTTTAATTTTGGCTCGTTGATAGCGCTTAAAGCAGGTTCGGTCTGATGGATTTCGGTAATTTTTACCAGTTAATAGCAAAACACCCGCTTCTCTCTCCCTGGTTAGAAACCCTGCCCGCGCAGATTGCCACCTGGCAGCGCGAGCAGTTGCATGGCCATTTCAAGAACTGGGATCGTGCCGTTGAGTATCTTCCGGCACTTCAACCGGAGACGCTGGATTTACTGCACAGCGTCACCGCCGATGCCAGCCATCTGACCGATCGTCAGCGCGGCGGTATTGAGAAGCTGTTAAGAAATCTGATGCCGTGGCGCAAAGGGCCGTATTCGTTATACGGCGTGCACATTGACACCGAATGGCGTTCAGACTGGAAGTGGGACCGCGTGTTGCCACATATTTCGCCGATGGCGGGCAGAACGGTGCTGGATGTCGGTTGCGGCAGCGGCTATCACATGTGGCGGATGCTGGGTGCGGGTGCCAGACTGGTGGTCGGCATCGATCCGATGCAGCTGTTCCTGTGCCAGTTTGAAGCGGTGCGCAAGCTGTTGGGCGACGATCAGCGCGCCCATTTGTTGCCGCTGGGGATTGAGCAACTTCCGGAGCTGAAAGCCTTTGATACCGTGTTTTCGATGGGGGTGCTCTATCACCGCCGTTCGCCGCTCGATCACCTCTACCAGTTAAAAAATCAGCTGGTCAGCGGTGGCGAACTGGTGCTGGAAACGCTGGTGATTGAAGGTGGCGACCAGGAAGTGCTGGTGCCGGGCGAGCGCTATGCGCAGATGCGTAACATCTATTTCCTGCCTACCACCGGTGCCTTAAAAAACTGGCTGGAGAAGTGTGGCTTTGAAGACGTGCGGATTGCGGACTATTCGGTCACCAGTACCGACGAACAGCGCCGCACCGACTGGATGACCAGCGAATCACTGGCCGAGTTCCTTGACCCCAACGATCCGACGAAAACCATTGAGGGTTATCCGGCACCGCTGCGCGCGGTTCTGGTGGCGCGCAAGCCTTAACCGCCGTCACGCTCAACGGTCTCAGCAGAGGTCAACACCGCAGCGGTGTTGACCTCTGCGGCTCACTTCGCAACGCCGTTACCGCCGCGACATCGCCAGCTTCGCGGCAAAGCCAAGAAACACGCAGCCGGTCAGACGATCCATCATCTTCATCACCGCCGGGCGACGCAGCTTTTCGGCGAAATAGTGCGTCGAGGCAATCAGCACGGCGTTCCACAATGTGCCAACCATCACATGGATAAACGCCAGGCCGATACTCCACAGCGCGACGGACCCCCCCGCGGGAATAAACTGCGGCAGGAAAGAGACGTAAAACACCCCCACCTTCGGATTCAGCATATTCCCCAGAAATCCACGCATATAGACGGCACCATAGCCGCTCTGCTTTTTGCTTACGGCCACATCAGCATGAAAATCGGAGCGCGGCTTCAGCAGTAACCCTACGCCTAACCACAGCAAATAGGCGGCACCCACCAGCTTAAGCATGTTGTACGCCATCTCCGAGGCCAGCAGCAGCGCCCCTAATCCCAGGCCCACCGCAGCGCCCCACGCCATACAGCCGGTATTGATCCCCATACTGGTGGTGACGGCTTTTTTCCAGCCGTTGGCGGCAGACGTGCGCAGGATCAGCGCGGTATCGAATCCGGGTGTCAGCGTCAGAATGATGATGGCGAACAGAAAGGTCAGCAGTGAAGCGGTCATGGCAGGGTCCTTAACAGGAAATTCATATTCTAGCGACATCCTCACCACAATCAATCCTTTCGTGGGCGGAAATCAATCACCTGGTGCAACAAATGAGAATGTGAATTTTTTACGTTATGCCGTTTTTTAACAAACCCTGTCACCCCTTAGGGTTCACACTGGCGCAGTCAGACATCTGTTTCATTTCACTGAAAGGAGTCCCACATGAGTAAATTCGTTTTCTCTTCACCGCGGAAATATGTCCAGGGTGCGGGTGTGTTAGCCCAGCTAGGCGAGTATGTCGCAGAGCTTGGCAATAACGCCTTTGTGGTTGCCGATGAGATTGTCTGGGGGCTGATTGGTAAAGAAGCACAGGCTTCCCTGAAAGAACACAATATTGAGTTTTACTATCAACAGTTCAACGGCGAAGCGTCCAGCAACGAAATCAGCCGGCTGGCGGCACTGGCTAAACAAGGCGGTGCCAGCCTGGTGATTGGTCTGGGCGGCGGCAAAACGCTGGATACCGTCAAAGCCGTGGCCGATGAACTGAAACAGCCGGTGGTGATTGTCCCGACCATCGCCTCAACCGATGCGCCTTGTAGCGCCCTTTCGGTGATCTATTCCGATACCGGCGTATTCGAAAGCTATCGCTTCTACAGCAAAAACCCAGACCTGGTGCTGGTCGATACGCAGGTGTGCGCCCGCGCGCCGGTGCGCCTGTTTGCTTCCGGCATCGCCGACGGCCTGGCCACCTTTGTGGAAGCGCAGGCGGTGAAACGCTCTCACAGTAAATCGATGGTGGGTGGCGATCCGACCATTGCCGGTATGGCGATTGCGGAAGCCTGTGAAAAAACGCTGCTGACCTACGGTTACAGCGCCTATCAGGCGGTGGAGAAAAAAGTGGTAACGCCTGCGGTGGAAGCGGTGGTCGAAGCCAATACCCTGCTGTCAGGACTGGGCTTTGAAAACGCCGGTCTGGCCGGCGCGCATGCGATCCATAATGGCTTCACCGCCATCGACGGCGATATTCACCACCTGACGCACGGCGAGAAAGTGGCCTACGGCACGCTGACGCAGATGGTGCTGGAGCAGCGTCCGGATGAAGAGATCGCGCGCTATATCCGTTTCTACCGCTCGATTAACATGCCAACCACGCTGAAAGAGTTGCATCTGGAGAAGGAGAGCTGGGAAAACCTGGTGAAAGTCGGTGCGCTGGCCAACAGCGAAGGCGATACGCTGAAAAACCTCAACCCGAATCTGAGTGCGGAAGATATTGCCAGTGCCATTCTGGCGGTGGATGCCTTTAGCCTGACGGTGAAATAATCGCGTCACCTCACCCTGTAACAAGGCGGCGGGATACTCACGCCGCCTTTTTTATTACCTGTTACTGCTCCCAGTATTCAAACCGGTAGGCGGCGCTGATATGGCGGTTAATTTCGCCCTGCGGAAACACTTCCTTTTCATGGGCGTAGCTTAAGGTACAGTTCCCCCGATCGTCCCACAGCTGACACTCATCAACCGAGGTCAAATCGCTGTTGGCGGAATGGGTCAGCGTCAGCAAACGCTGCTCGCGATCCTGCTTATCATACGACCAGCTCATTTTGCTGTTGCCGGAGCTGGAGTTGACTAACTGGTTCTTATTGTTCCACTGATAACGAAACACACCGTTAGCCTGCTCGTCGGAGCCTCTGGCCACGCTTTTGATCAACCGCAGACGGGAATCAAAGCTGTTGGTGGTTTCGGTGAACCCCTTCTCGCCCTTCAGTAAAAAGGCATCGGTTGAACTGGTGATAGTACCCTTGTTGCCGATCAGATAGTTCACGGTGCCCTGTTTGCGATTCACTTCCACCGGCTGGCCGTCTTTGATCATGAACACCGACATGTCATACACCGACTGCCAGCCGCTGTTAACCCGGGCGATATTCTGCACCATCCGCAGCATCATGTTGCCTTCGCTCTTGTCATAGCTGATGTCCGCCCTGAGCAACGCGCCACAGCGATCGAACTGGCCCAGAATGCGTTTCTGCTGATTAACGTCCTTACCAAACTCGCCAACCACCACCTGCTTGATCGGCCCTTTGGCGGTGCCACCCAGCAGCACCAGGCTGTTGCTGTCATTGATCTGCTTCGCCTGCGCAGGACAGCTCTCTGCGGCATACGCGGCCGAGACGCCTGCCCACAACATAAAACACCCTGCGCCCAGCATGATGATTTTCATGAACAATCTCGTCAAAGAGGAAAGGAATAGCCTAAGTGTAAGGGGAATTTCTGCCCTGCGGGCAGTTTGGGGTGAAAAAAAGCCCCACCAAAACGATGGGGCTTGGTACTTGCAAACATCACGTCGTTTAGTGGCGTGCTGCGCGGCAAAATCGGGTCAGGCAACTCTCACCGGGGGACTGAGCGACAGCGCGACTTTCATCGCTTCGACCATATCACTGTCCACACAGGTGCGACTGAATTCATCGGTTTCTGCCACAGAACTCATAGAGACACCGGCTTTACGGTAGCGCATCGGCGAGGCCACTCTCTGGCTGGCCGAGCTGTGTATTTCGCTCAGACCTGCATCAATGAACTTCTGCAAATTGCCGAGACGGACGCCCGCCCCAGCCATAATGATTGGACCGCGCGTCATTCGGTTAAGTTCCTTGAGCAGCGATAATCCGCTTTCGGCACTCTGTTGCTGTCCTGAGGTCAGGATGCGCGCCACACCAAGGTCGGTCAGTTGCTGCAGGGCCATCAGCGGGCTGTGGCACAGATCGAAGGCCCGATGGAAGGTGACCGCCATGCCATCGCACAGCGCCATAATCTGTTTCATCCTTGGCAGGTCAATGTGGCCATCAACATCCAGCACGCCGACCACCACGCCCGGAAAGCCCAGTTCGCGGATCAGCGCGACGTCTGATTTTATCTCATTAAATTCGTTGGCTGAGAAGCAAAAATCGCCGCCGCGCGGGCGAACAATGGGGTGGACGGGCAGCGTCAGCTTTTCACGCGCCAGTTTAAGGCTGCCAGCGGACGGGGTTAACCCACCCTCAGCCGGTGCAGCACATAATTCAACCCGATCGGCTCCGGCTTGTTCAGCAGTCAAAGCACAATCGACTCCATAGCAGCATACTTCCAGTTTTAGCATCCCATCCTCCTGTTAATGACTGCTGGCTGGTTGTGAAAATCTTTGCAGGTGTTTAGTCTGACTCAATAACTTCGATTTAATATTAACGGGAATCACTAACATGGCATCCAATTTTAATGAACGGATCGATCGCCGTCACAGCGATAGTCTCAAATGGCAAAAATATGGTGATCAGGATATCCTCCCGCTGTGGGTCGCCGACACCGACTTCCGTTCTCCGCAGTGTATTATCGATGCCCTGACGCAGCGCGTTGAGCACGGCGTTTTTGGTTACGGCAATCCGCCAGCCGAACTGATTGACGTGATTATTGCCCGCATGGCTGAAAGGTATCAGTGGGCGATAAAACCTGAATGGTTGGTGTTCCTGCCCGGCGTGGTCACCGGCTTAAATCTTGCGGTGCGCGCATTTACTGAAGCGCATCAGGGCACCATCGCCCCTACCCCGATCTATCCGCCGTTCCGTTCAGCCGCCTCCAATGCCAGCCGCAGCCAACTCAATGCCCAGCTTCGTCTGGAAGAGGAACGTTGGGTGATGGACCTGGCGGCGTTAGAGCCACAAATGACTGGCAATGAGAAGCTGCTGATGCTGTGTAACCCGCAAAATCCGGGCGGCACGGTGTATCGTCGCGAGGAGTTGCTGGAGCAGTGGCGATTTGCCCAGCGCCACGATCTGATTGTCTGTTCAGATGAAATCCATTGCGACCTGCTGCTGGAGCCCGGTGCGCAGCATATTCCTTTTGCCTCGCTGAATGAGGATGCCGAACAGCGCTCTGTCACGCTGATCTCCCCGTCCAAGACCTTCAATATTGCCGGATTGGGTGCTTCAGTGGCGATCATTCCGGACAGGGAGTTGCGCAAGCGTTTCACCCGACAACGTCAGGGACTGGTGCCGGGCGTGGATATTCTTTCGTATGTTGCCGCGACGGCGGCCTGGCGTGACGGACAGCCGTGGCTGGATGAGCAGCTGGCCTATCTGCGGGAGACGCGGGATCTGCTGACGCAGCGCGTCAATGCCATACCCGGCCTGTCGATGGTGGCACCGGAAGCCACCTACCTGGCGTGGATTGATGCCAGTCAGCTGAAGGCCGCCAGTCCGGCGCTGTTCTTTGAACGTCACGGACTGGGCTTTTCACCAGGCCGTGACTTTGGCGACGACGGTTACGTGCGCCTGAACTTCGGCTGCCCGCGCGACTTTATCCACGAAGCCCTCCGACGCATGGAAAATGCCGTGCGCACCCTGCCGCGTCTTAACCTGTCATAACTCGCTTTCGACCACCTCTTTCAGGCTCCAGGGATGGAACTTGATGGTGACCGAACCGTCACTGATTGCCAGCGTGGGATTGGGAAGACGTTCCCCTTCGCCCTTTGGCGCACTGCTTTTGATGGAAATTCCTTGCTGAATCAGCCCTGCATCAGAGCACAGCGCCAACGCGCGCGACCCCAGTTCGTCAGGATCACCCCGCAGCACCACTTCGATATGCTCCCATCCTTCATGGCGATACAGGCGATTTCCTGGCCACGGTAGTTCAACAACGCTTATCTTCCAGGGTCCAACCGACAGCGGCGACTCCAGTTCAAAAAGGGCCACAGGACGTCCGTTGATTTCTTTTTCCGAAAACAGCACGCCATGCTGCATAAAGCCAGATTTCCAGCGCGCTGCGGTGGTGTTCTGGTGACAACGCACGGCAATGTGGTCAACCTCAAGCTGCGCCAAATCCAGTTCTAATCGATCCGCTAATTGGTAAAGAGAGTGTAAAAAACGGGGTAAATCATTAGACAAATCGTTTAATTCTTCTGCATTTTTACCTGAAAACAGCGCCATTCGGCCTCCTTACTGTAGTTTACTTAATCATTGGTTTGCGACGCCGTCTCATTACCGGACCAGCCAATGTTATGAATAGTGCATTTTTATGGATTAATGTACCTATTAATAACGATATTTAACGCAAATACTCAGTTTTAGCTGGTTCAGGACCAGCGTATTATTTAGAAAATGTCTTTTAACTTTCTGTTTTAGTTTAGTTAAATTTATACAATGCGACTATTCCTAAATCCCTGTCGGGACGTTGTAGGGTATTGTGGATTCTTATAGATTTGTTCCCACCCTCACACAAGGAAAAAGCATAATGCTTATGTATATTTTAGTTGCAGTGCTGATTGCGATGATGGGGTTTGCATTGGCCCGCCATTGGAAGGTACGTAACGATAAAAGCACCGTTGCCAGCCCGCATCGCCCTCACCGCGTAGCCCGTCGCCGTTCCTGAATACTTTGGCGGGAAACAGTCACAGCACTGTTTCCCGCCGCCCTCACGTCATCTTCCGATGATCAGGTTCCTGGATAACTCCGCCTGAAATGCAGTATACTTTTCCCCTTCTTTTTTGACGGTGCCAGTGTACAACAGATCGCTCTGTGGCCTGGCGTCGTTCAGCATGATGGCTTGCCCCGACGCAGGCTTTTTAGCATATAAGGTAACCCGGTGAATATTCAGGCTCTTCTCTCAGAAAAAGTCAGTCAGGCGATGATCGCAGCAGGGGCTCCGGCCGACTGCGAACCGCAGGTAAGACAATCAGCCAAAGTGCAGTTTGGTGACTACCAGGCGAACGGCATCATGGCAGTGGCCAAGAAGCTGGCTATGGCGCCCCGACAACTGGCGGAAGAAGTCCTTAAGCATCTCGATTTGACCGGCATTGCCAGCAAAGTAGAAATTGCCGGACCCGGCTTTATCAACCTTTTCCTCGACAAGCAGTGGCTGTCCGTGCAGGTTGATGCAGTTACCGCCGCGCCGCGCCTCGGTGTTGCGCCGGTGGCCCCCCAAACCGTGGTGATTGACTACTCCGCGCCAAACGTGGCGAAAGAGATGCACGTCGGTCACGTCCGCTCCACCATCATCGGTGACGCGGCGGTGCGTACGCTGGAATTCCTCGGCCACAACGTGATCCGCGCGAACCACGTCGGTGACTGGGGCACCCAGTTCGGCATGCTGATCGCCTTCCTGGAGAAACAGCAGAACGAGCATCACGAAGAGCACGCGCTGGCGGATCTGGAAGTGTTCTACCGCGAAGCGAAGCGCACCTATGATGAAGATCCGGCCTTCGCCGAGCGCGCGCGTGGCTATGTGGTTAAGCTGCAGGGTGGCGACGAATACTGCCGCACCATGTGGAAGAAGCTGGTCGATATCACCATGGCGCAGAACCAGATCATTTATGACCGCATGAACGTGACGCTGAGCCGCAAAGACGTGATGGGTGAAAGCCTGTACAACGATATGCTGCCGGGCATCGTCGCCGATCTGACGGCCAAAGGTCTGGCGGTGCAAAGTGAAGGCGCCACCGTGGTGTTCCTTGACGAGTACAAGAACAAAGATGGCGACCCGATGGGTGTGATCATCAAGAAAAAGGATGGCGGCTACCTCTATACCACCACCGATATCGCCTGTGCGAAATACCGTTATGAAACCCTCAAGGCGGACCGCGTGCTGTATTACATCGATTCCCGTCAGCATCAGCACCTGATGCAGGCGTGGACCATCGTGCGTAAAGCCGGTTACGTGCCTGAGTCGGTGCCGTTAGAACACCATGCCTTTGGCATGATGCTGGGCAAAGACGGTAAGCCGTTCAAAACTCGCGCGGGCGGCACCATCAAGCTGTCCGACCTGCTGGACGAAGCGGTCGAGCGTGCCACTAAGCTGGTTGGCGAGAAGAACCCGGACATGCCTGCCGACGAGCTGAAGGCGCTGGCGAACAGCGTCGGTATCGGCGCGATCAAGTATGCCGACCTGTCCAAAAGCCGTACCACCGATTACATCTTCGACTGGGACAACATGCTGGCCTTCGAGGGCAACACCGCGCCGTATATGCAGTATGCCTATACCCGTGTGCTGTCGGTATTCCGTAAGGCGGGGATTGATGAGACTGGCGTCACCGGCAACGCGCAAATCGTTGAAGATCGTGAAGCGGCGCTGGCGGTGCGTTTGCTGCAGTTCGAAGAAACCATCACCCAGGTTGCCCGTGACGGTACGCCACACGTGATGTGTGCGTATCTGTACGATCTGGCCGGCCTGTTCTCTGGCTTCTACGAGCACTGCCCGATTCTGACCGCCGACGATGAAGCCACCAAACAGAGCCGCCTGAAGCTGGCGCTGTTAACGGCGAAAACCCTGAAACAGGGTCTGGATACGCTGGGTATCGATACGGTAGAAAGAATGTAACCGCCGACGCGGCAATAAAAAAGGGGACGATGCGTAATCCTCCCCTTTTTTGATCCTGCCGTTCAGCAATCAGTGGTAGTTGACCATCACCTGATTGCTGATCACCCGCAGATCCTTGTTTAGTCGCCCTTTCCCCTGCACGCCGTAGACAAAATGCAGGCTCTGGTTAGCGGCAAGATTGCTCAGGCCGCGGGTTGCGCCGCTGGCACCGTCGAGCGCCACACAGCGGGTTTCGGCACACAGGTGCACCATCATGCCTGAAGGCACCGGGCCGTTAACCACATAGCGCCAGGCCACTTCGGTAATCGAACCGTCCACCGCTTCAGAAGCGGTCAGCGCCGGCGATGCCGCCTGCATCCCGCGATTTTGCAGGCCAGGCCCGATCGAGCTGGCCTGCCAGGCACCGCCGGCGGCCAGGACAACGCCCGGGAAACAGAGCAGCAGTAGCAGCATTTTCATCAGTGACCTCCAATGGTCGACGTCATGCGGATATTACGGTTATCGCTCAATTCAAGATTCGAGATCACCATCAGCTGCGGCATATTGCGGCGCAGGAAGCGGGCCAGCAATGCACGCAGCGGATGGTTAACCAGCAGCACCGGCGGTGCGCCTAATGATTCCTGATGATCCAGCGCGCCCTGCGCCTGCGCCATCAGACGATCCGCCAGGCCCGGCTCGAGTCCGCCACCGCCCTGCAGCGCCTGCAGCAACAGACGTTCAAGGGTGGTATCCAGCCCGATCACCTGCACTTCACCGGTACCCGGGAACCACTGCTGGGTAATGGCGCGGCCCAGTGCAACGCGAACCACCGACGTCAGCTCATGCGGATCGGTTTGTACCGCAGCATGCTCCGCCAGCGTCTCGATAATGGTGCGCATATCACGGATTGAAACGCGCTCGGCCAGCAGGTTTTGCAGCACCTTATGCAGCGTGGTCAGGGAAATCACCCCTGGGATCAAATCTTCGGTCAGCTTTGGCATCTCCTGGGTCACGCGATCCAGCAGCTGCTGCGATTCCTGACGGCCAAACAGCTCGCTGGCGTACTGACCAATCAGGTGGTTAAGGTGTGTTGCCACCACGGTACTGGCTTCCACCACGGTAAAGCCCTGGATTTGCGCCTGCTCTTTCAGCGCACTGTCAATCCAGGTGGCAGCCAGACCGAACGCCGGATCGACGGTCGGTTCGCCCGGCAGCGTGCCGGCGGCGGTGCCAGGGTTGATCGCCATCCAGCGGCCAGGATAGGCATCACCGCTGCCAATTTCGACGCCTTTCATCAGGATACGGTAGCGCGCAGGCGGCAGATCCATGTTGTCACGGATATGCACCACCGGCGGCAGGAAGCCCATCTCCTGGGCGAATTTTTTGCGGATACTGCGGATACGGCCCAGCAGCTCACCATCCTGCTGATGGTCGACCATCGGGATCAGGCGGTAACCGACTTCCATGCCCAGCGAATCTTCCAGCTGCACATCGCCCCAGGAGGCTTCGGTATTGGAAGAGGCTTCAACCTGTTTGGTTGGCGCCGGGGCTGCCGCTTTCGGTTTGGTCTCTTTACCGCGCAGATACCAGGCGAGGCCCAGCAAGGCGGCGGTGAACATCAGGAACACCAGGTTTGGCATGCCCGGCACCAGGCCTAACAGGCCCAGAACGCCGGCACTCAGCATCATGACGCGCGGGTTTTTGAAAAGCTGGGTGACCATCTGCTCGCCAACATCCTGATCGGTGCCGACGCGGGTGACGATCACACCTGCTGCGGTTGAGATCACCAACGCCGGGATCTGTGCAACCAGGCCATCACCGATGGTCAGCAGCGTGTAGCTTTCCGCCGCGTGCCCCACGTCCATCCCATGCTGGATAACGCCGACTAACAACCCGCCGACCACGTTAATCACCATGATCATGATACCGGCGATGGCATCACCACGAACGAACTTACTCGCACCGTCCATTGAACCGTAGAAGTCTGCTTCCTGGGTCACATCAGAACGGCGTTTTTTCGCTTCTTCTTCGCCAATCAGGCCGGCGTTAAGGTCGGCGTCGATGGCCATCTGTTTGCCGGGCATGCCGTCAAGCACGAAACGCGCGCCCACTTCGGCGATACGGCCCGCACCCTTGGTGATAACCATAAAGTTGATGATCACCAGGATGATAAACACCACGATACCGATGGCGAAGTTACCGCCCACCAGGAAGTGACCAAAGGCTTCAACTACCTGTCCAGCCGCACCGGCACCGGTGTGGCCTTCCATCAGAATGATACGGGTTGAGGCAACGTTCAGCGCCAGGCGCAGTAACGTTGAGAACAGCAAAATGGTGGGGAAAGCGGCGAACTCCAGCGTTTTCTGGGTGAACATCGCCACCAGAAGCACCATGATCGACAGCGCAATATTAAAGGTGAACAGCAGATCCAGAATGAAGGGCGGCAGCGGCAGCACCATCATCGACAGGATCATCAGAATCAATACCGGCCCGGCCATCACCTGCCATTGGGTATCTTTAAAATTCGGTAACCGTAATATTGCGGCCAGATTCGCCATTAGTCTTCATCTCTTATGACAATATCCAGTCCTTCCGGGACGGTTAAATTGTCAGGTTTTTTCGGGGCCAGGCCACCCTCCAGCTTCCAGCGACGGAGTTGCCAAACCCAGGCCAACACTTCTGCGACGGCGGCATATAACGTTCCCGGAATATGCTGACCAATCTCACTGTGTCGGTATAAGGCACGCGCCAGCGGCGGTGCTTCTAAAATCGGAATGCGGTGTTCTTTGCCCAACTCACGGATGCGCAGGGCAATCTCGCCGGCCCCTTTCGCCACCACTTTCGGCGCGCTCATCTTGCGTTCGTCGTACTGTAAGGCCACGGAATAGTGCGTCGGGTTGGTGACGATCACGTCGGCCTTTGGCACATCCGCCATCATGCGTCGGCGGGCGGCGGCGCGCATCTGCTGACGAATGCGGCCCTTCACGTGCGGGTCACCTTCCTGCTGCTTGTACTCATCGCGGATATCCTGGCGCGTCATGCGCAGGCCCTTGAAATAACTGTACAGCTGCCAGAACACGTCAAACATCACCATCGGCGACAGCCCAAACACCACCAGCACGCTACACATCGCAATCATATTTAACGAATTGGCTAAGGCGTTATACGGTGATTCGCTGATCAGTCGCAGCATATCGGGCCAGTGATGACGGATATACAGCCAGGTGACGCAGCCGACCAGAATCGCCTTCAGCACCGACTTCAACAGCTCTGCAGCCGTCTGGCCGGAGAACAGTTTGCCGATGCCCTTAATCGGGTTCATCTTGCCAACATCAAACTTAATGGCTTTACCGCTGATTACCACGCCGCCCAGCAGCATCGGCGCGGCAATCGCCACCAGCACTAAACCGGCCATCATCGGGATCAGCGTGAAGATCCCCTGCTGCACCAGGTTGCCCAGTAAATGCAGCATCTGGCTGGTGTCGCTGACCACGGAATGGTTGAATTTGAGCCCATCGGCCAGCAGCGCGCCGATCTTTCGTGCCATTGTCGCCCCGGTGATCCACAAAATACTCAGTCCCGCCACCAACATCAGCACGGAGGTCAGCTCGCGCGAACGCGGAATTTGCCCTTCTTCTCGTGCTTTTTCTATTCGGTGGGGGGTTGCGGATTCGGTCTTTTCCTCTTCGCTGTCTCCGGCCACGGCAGCTTACCTTCAATACGGAATTTCAGGTGCCAGCATGCCAAATTGGCGCAGGGATAATGCCGCGAGTAAACGCGTAAAATGGGGGTTATTTGCGGGATGGTAAAAATAGCAGGAGCTGGCGGGCGCCAGCTCCTGTCACAGACAAGCTTAAAACCCGAGGCTGTCCAGTAAATCGTCCACCTGATCCTGATTCGCTACCACGCCAGGCGCGGTACCGTTAATCTGCGGACCATTGAGCAAGCTGTCCACATCCTTCTTCGGACGGGAAGCCTGTTCTGGCATGTTATCCAGCAGCACCATTAACAGCTGGCGCTCGATTTCCTGGATAACGTCCATCATGCGCTTGATCACCTGACCGGTCAGGTCCTGGAAATCCTGTGCCATCATAATTTCCATCAACTGTGCGTTGGTGAAAGCGGTGTGTTCAGGCACAGACTCCAGATAGCCACGGGTATCCGAAACCAGAGAGCGGGCATCCGCCAGTTCGATAGGATTTTCAAACCATTCATCCCAACGGCCTTTCAGCGCCTTCGCTCCATCTTCCATCAGCGTCTGACGTGGTTGTGAAGCTTCCACGCAGTTCAACGCGCGTTCTGCCGCCTGAGCGGTCATTTGCACTACGTAATCCAGGCGGTCGCGGGCATCCGGAATTGCTTCCGCCGCTTCAGCAATAGCTTGATCCAGTCCCAATTCACGCAGGCTGTCGCGTAACATCCGCGTCAGCGAACCAATTCGGGAGATAATGTCGTTGGCAGAAGCCGCATCAACATTTGGTGTCGGAAGTGTGCTCATCTCGGCTCCTTACATACCCAGCTTTTCGAAGATTTTGCCTAACTTCTCTTCAAGGGTCGCTGCTGTAAAAGGTTTAACGACGTAGCCGCTGGCACCAGCCTGAGCAGCCGCAATAATGTTCTCTTTTTTGGCTTCCGCCGTGACCATCAACACCGGTAACTTGGCCATAGCCGCATCGGCACGGATGGTCTTCAGCAGTTCCAGACCGTCCATGTTGGGCATGTTCCAGTCAGACACCACGAAATCAAATCCACCGGCACGCAGCTTGTGCAGCGCATCCACACCATCTTCAGCTTCTTCAACGTTGTTGAAGCCGAGTTCTTTTAACAGGTTACGGACGATACGACGCATCGTGTTGAAGTCGTCGACCACCAGAAACCGCATATTTTTATCAACCATACCCACTCCCGTTTTTTTGTAGCCCGCTGGACGGGCGCTGCGTTAAATACGTAATGCCTGTCCGGCGCTAATTTTGGCCAGCATGTGCTGACTGATTTGGTGAAGATCCACCACTTCACTGGCTCCCCCGAGGGCGATTGCCTCTCTTGGCATGCCAAATACCACACAACTTGCTTCGTTCTGCGCGATGGTCCAGGCACCTGCCTTGTTCATCGCCAGCAATCCGGCGGCACCGTCGTTACCCATACCGGTCAGGATCACCCCGACGGCGTTACGACCGGCGTACTGCGCCACCGACTTAAATAAGACGTCCACCGACGGTTTATGACGATTGACCGGCGGTCCTTCGTTCAGTTTGACCTGATAGTTCGCCCCGCTGCGCACCAGCTCAAGGTGCATGGCACCCGGCGCGATGTACGCGTGGCCTGGCAGAATACGCTCACCGTCTTCCGCTTCTTTCACCGTGATCTGACAGAGCTTGTTCAGGCGCTCGGCAAATGAACGGGTGAAGCCAGGTGGCATATGCTGAGTAATCAACAGTGCCGGGCTGGTCGCCGGTAACGGCTGCAGCACATGGCGAATCGCTTCGGTTCCGCCGGTTGAAGCGCCAATGGCGATCAGCTTTTCACTGCTCAGCAACGGCCCCGCTTTCAGCATCACCGGCGCAGGCTGCGCGCCACGCGCATGCAGTTTTGCTCGGGAGGCCGCGCGGACCTTATCCGCAATCATCTGGCTGTAGGCCAGCATCCCTTCACGGATCCCCAGCGACGGCTTGGTAACGAAGTCCACGGCACCCAGCTCCAGCGCACGCAGCGTCACTTCCGATCCCTTCCCGGTCAGCGACGACACCATCACCACCGGCATCGGCCGCAGGCGCATCAGCTTTTCCAGAAAATCCAGTCCGTCCATGCGTGGCATTTCCACATCCAGCGTCAGCACGTCCGGGTTAAATTCTTTGATCATGTCCCTTGCCACTAAAGGATCCGGTGCCGAGGCGACCATCTCCATATCTGCATGGCTGTTAATGATTTCTGTCATCAGCTGTCGCATCAATGCAGAGTCATCAACACATAACACTCTGATTTTTCCCATTATCTTTCCTTAGTCAGTCCGTAGACTGTCTGGCCGCGCAGATAGAACTCTTTACTGATCTGGCTAAAGTTCTCGGAGTGACCGGCGAACAGGATCCCGCCGGGTTTCAACATCGAGACAAAACGCCGTAAGATCTTTTCCTGTGTTTCTTTATCGAAATAGATCATCACATTACGGCAAAAAATGGCGTCGAACGGGCCCGGTAGCGCCCACTCGCTGCCCAGCAGATTCAGCTGAGCAAAATTAATGGTGTTTGCCAGCTCGGGACGGACTCTTACCATCCCGGAATGCGGGCCGGTGCCCCGGAAGAAGAAACGTTGCAGCTGCTGTGGAGACAGCGTGCGTAACTCTTCCTGGCGATAAACACCGCTCAGCGCCTTCTCCAGCACCTGCGTATCAATGTCGCTGGCATGGACCTGGAATTTCCCTGGCCCTGCGCCCAGCGTTTCCGCCAGCGTCATGGCGATGGAGTACGGTTCTTCACCCGTGGAGGCCGCCGCACACCAGACGTTAAAACTGCCCGCCCGGCGTTTGGCGTGTTCGGCCAGAATCGGGAAGTGGTGCGCCTCACGGAAAAATGCCGTCAGGTTAGTGGTCAGCGAGTTAATAAACGCCTGCCACTCCGGGCTGTTGGAATCACTCTCCAGCAGCGCAAGGTAACGACCAAAATCGTCGATACCCAACATCCGCAACCGCCGGACCAGCCGGTTGTAAACCATCTCCCGCTTGTGATCGGCGAGAACGATGCCAGCACGCTGGTAGATCAACTGACTGATACGCTTAAAGTGCGTATCCGATAACGGCAGGCGCTGAACCATCTGGGACAGCAGCGTGGCGTTCTCCTGCGGGGCTAACAACGTCGATTTTTTCATGTAGGGCTACCCTGCAACGTACTGATTAAGGGGGTAAAACACAGCTATATTCCCTGTATGCCGTCCGGATAACCTGGCTGGCCTTCTGCGTCCAGTGTAAATCTGGTCACCGTGCCCGTCAGATGGTCAGCTTGAGCTTCAAGGGCTTCTGTGGCTGCTGCCGCTTCCTCTACCAGCGCGGCGTTCTGTTGTGTTACCTGATCCATCTGGCTGACTGCCTGTGCAACCTGCTCAATGCCGCGACGCTGTTCATCAGAGGCTGAAGCTATTTCGCCCATGATGTCGTTGACGCGCGTCACCGACTGCACAATCTCGTCCATGGTTTCGCCCGCTGAAGCCACCAGCACCGCGCCCTGATCGACGCGATCCACCGACGCTTCAATCAGCGCTTTAATCTCTTTTGCCGCCTGCGCGCTACGTTGCGCCAGGTTGCGAACTTCGCCGGCGACCACCGCAAAGCCTCTGCCCTGCTCGCCAGCGCGTGCCGCTTCCACCGCGGCATTCAGCGCCAGGATGTTGGTCTGGAACGCGATGCCGTCAATCACCCCGGTGATATCGCCAATTTTCTTCGAGCTGCTGGCAATCTCACTCATGGTGGTGACCACTTTGCCGGTCAACTGCCCGCCTTTATGGGCGGTGGTTGAGGCCTCTTTCGCCAGCTGAGAAGCCTGGCGGGCATTTTCGGCATTGCCGGTCACGGTAGCGGTCAGCTGCTCCATACTGGCGGCGGTTTCGGCCAGTGACGCGGCCTGCTGCTCGGTACGGGCAGACAAATCGTTGTTGCCTGACGCAATCTCACGGATGCCGGTGTGCATGGCGTGCGTGCCATCACGTACGCTGCTGACCGTCTCTGCCAATGATTTCTGCATGGCGTTGAGGCTGATAAACAGCTGGCTGAGCTCATTACGCCCTTCCGTTTCGATGGTGCCGCCCAGGTTGCCCGAGGCGATACGTTCAAAGTGGCCACGCATTCTGGACAGTGGCGCGATAACCGCACGGCGCACCCACCAGATACCGCTGAAGGTCACTAACAGGCAGAGCACCACCGCCACGATAAAGATAATTTTCGACTGGGCATAAAAGCCTTTCCCGGCCTGGTTAGCGTGTTCGCGCAGCAGATCGATGTGCTTCATCCACTGGTTGTACTGAACCTGAAATTTGTCCTGCTTGCCCTGCGTCGGCGAGTCGAGGAAGTCCTGTAACTGGTAATTCTGTAAATAGGCAATCAGCTGAGAAAGTTCGTGGGCATAAACGTCATAGGCCTCATTCATCGACTTTTTCAGCGCGCCACCCGCCGGTGTGGTTTCCGGGATCGCATTGAAGCGCTTAAAAGCATTATCGGCAGCATTCAGATCTTCCTGAGCCTTTGCCATCAAACTTGTTACCTGATCGCGCGGTAAACTCAGTGCGGCACGCGTTCCGGCGCGGCTCAGGGTGACGCGAGCGCTCAGTAAGGCCGCCCAGGTTTCGCCCAGCGCTTCACGCTGATTACTGCTCACTTCGACGTCCTGCAAGTTGCGGGCATCAAGGCGGAAAGAATTAAAAGACAAACCGTTACCGACAATCTGCATCACGCAGAACAACCCCAACAGCAGGAAAATTGCGGTAGAAATACGTATACGACTCACCATCAAAGCCTCCAGGTTTTGCCGCCCAAGATGAGCGGCAAAAAAGTCTGTTAGAAAGTTTCCCAATTATCGTTGGATGTCGGTGCGGCCAGCGCTTTGCGCGGTGCGGCTGCCGGCATTAACAGTGGGTTTTTATTTGCCTTACTGGTATTAACGGCCTGGATGACATTTTCTTTACGAATTCTGAATACGGCGACCGCCTGAGTCAGTCTGCTGGCCTGTTCTTCCAGCGCGGCGGCGGCTGCCGCAGACTCTTCCACCAGTGAGGCGTTCTGCTGGGTGACGCGGTCCATCTCGGTCACGGCGGTGCCCACCTGGTCGATGCCCTTGCTCTGCTCGTCCGACGCCGAGGCGATTTCGCCCATGATGTCGGTGACGCGGGTCACCGCGCTGACGATATCGGCCATGGTCTCTCCGGCGCTTTCCACCAGCACCGAGCCGGTATCGACGCGGGCCACGGAGTCTTCAATCAGCCCTTTAATCTCTTTTGCCGCCTGCGCGCTGCGCTGGGCCAGGTTACGCACTTCGCCTGCCACTACCGCGAAGCCACGTCCCTGCTCACCGGCACGGGCCGCTTCCACCGCGGCGTTCAGCGCCAGGATATTGGTCTGGAAGGCAATGCCGTCGATGACGCTGGTAATGTCAGCAATCTTCTTAGAGCTTCCGGCGATGTCGTTCATGGTTTTCACCACGCCATCCACCACCTTGCCGCCTTTCTGCGCGGTTTCTGAGGCGCTGAGCGCCAGCTGAGAGGCCTGACGGGCGTTCTCGGCGTTCTGCTTCACCGTGGCGGTCAGCTGCTCCATACTGGCGGCAGTTTGCTCCAGCGAGGCCGCCTGCTGTTCGGTACGCGAGGAGAGATCGTTATTGCCGGCGGAGATTTCGCTGGCGCCGGTATAAATCGCATCGGAACCGTCGCGGACATCGCTGACCGTGCGGACCAGCGACTGCTGCATTTCACGCAGGCTGTCGGCCAGCTGGGTCATTTCGTTGCGCCCTTCTGACTCGATTGACTGGGTCAGATCGCCGCTGGCGATATGGCGGATATGTTCGATATTGGTGCGTAACGGACGCAGCAGGATTTTATAGATGCCGCTCCAGGCCAGCGCGATCACCAGCAGAGAGATCACCAGCACCGCAAACAGCAGCCACAGGGTATGCTCGTAAGCGCGACTGTTGGCCTCAACGCCCTCGGCGGTCAGCTGGTTATTGGTTTCCAGCCAGTCGTTATAGGTTTTTTCAAACTGATTCTGGTAGCTCTGGGTTGGCTGAGCGATAAAGTCGGTGAACTTGCCGGTCTGCATCATCACAATCAGGTCGGCCAGCGCATCGTGGAGCTGCTTGTAATTGGCATGCAGCTGCTTGACGTTCTCGGCGGTTTTGCCCTTCTCGGACAGGTTGGAATCAAATACCGCCATCGATTTGTCGGCGATATCCAGCTCTTGCTGTACCAGTACCAGCAGTTCCTTCACCGTGGCACCCGAACCCATTTGATTGGCATCCTGCAGGTAGCGGATACCGGCGCGGTTCAGGGTATTACGCGCCTGAACCAGAGAGACCCAGGAGGTGCCCATCGACTGCTGTAACGCGCGCAGACGCTGGTTAAACGCAAAATTATCTTTGTCATTCTTGACCGTATGGAAAAACAATCCGCCGGTGCCAAACTGCAGCAACGCAAACAGCACCAGTACGCTGACCAGGCCGGTAACAACCTTTATCCGTTTGAACATGACTACCTCAGGAAGGGGAAACAACTGGCACTGTTATCGGCAAAGGGAATGGGATCTTTATGCAGATATCCGCCGATCGCTCAGCGGATAATCTTATGACGGCATTTTTACTGCGGAGAGCGGATTAAAAGGTTTCCCAGTTGCTGTCCGAGGCAACCGGCGCGGAGGCTTTGCGCGCCACCGGCGATGCTGCCCGTTTCACGGTGCTGGCTTTCGCCGCCGATGTGAAACCGGACTCTTTGCGCACGCGGAATACCGCGACGGCCTGCGTCAGACGGCTGGCCTGATCTTCCAGCGCGGCGGCCGCCGTGGCGGATTCTTCCACCAGCGAGGCGTTCTGCTGCGTCACGCGGTCCATTTCGGTCACGGCGGTGCCAACCTGGTCGATGCCTTTGCTCTGCTCATCAGAGGCAGAGGCAATCTCGCCCATAATGTCGGTCACGCGGGTCACGGCGCTGACGATATCCGCCATGGTTTCGCCTGCGGTACCCACCAGCACGGTGCCGCTGTCAACGCGCGCCACGGAGTCTTCAATCAGCCCTTTGATCTCTTTCGCCGCCTGCGCACTGCGCTGGGCAAGGTTACGCACTTCACCGGCAACCACTGCGAAGCCACGACCCTGCTCGCCGGCACGCGCCGCTTCCACCGCAGCGTTCAGCGCCAGGATGTTGGTCTGGAAAGCAATCCCGTCGATCACGCTGGTAATGTCAGCAATTTTCTTCGAACTGCCGGCAATGTCGCTCATGGTTTTCACCACGCCATCCACCACCTTGCCGCCTTTCAGCGCGGTTTCAGACGCGCTAAGCGCCAGCTGAGAGGCCTGACGGGCGTTTTCGGCGTTCTGCTTCACGGTCGCGGTTAACTGCTCCATGCTGGCTGCGGTTTCTTCCAGCGAGGCAGCCTGCTGCTCGGTACGGGCAGACAGATCGTTATTGCCGGCGGCAATTTCACTGGCACCGGTATAGATCGCATCGGAACCGTCGCGCACGTCGCTAACGGTACGCACCAGCGACTGCTGCATCTCCAGCAAACTGTTTGCCAGCTGGGCCATTTCATTACGGCCTTCTACTTCGATGGTATGCGTCAGGTCGCCGCCCGCAATGTGGCTGATGTGGGCAATGTTGTTCTGTAATGGCGTAATCAGGATCTTGCGCAGGCCCACCCAGCACAGGGCGATCAGCGCGACAACCAGTACCATGATGGTGCCAATCACCCACAGCATTTTGCTGTACGCCGCTTCGTTGGCCTTCACGCCCTGCACGGTGATTTCATTCAGGGCAGTACGCCACAGGGTATAGGCCTGCTGCATATCATTCTGCTTCTGCTCGATGTTCAGTTTGAACATCTCAGGCAGCTGCTTGCTCTGCATCAAATCCAGCATGGTCGACAGCGCTTTGGAATAGCTGACGTAGTTCTGCTCAAGGTCATCAACCACTTTCGGGTCAACACCCTTGGTGTTCGGGATGGCTTGATAGCGCGCGTAAGATTTGTCGGCATCAGCCAGCAGTTTCTTACCCTGATCGGAAATCGCGGTCAGCGACGCGCTGTTGATGCTGTTGGCCGTTTCACTCTGCAGACGCAGCATGCCGCGGTTCAGGGTGATGCGGGTCTGGTTCAGTGCAATCCACGCGTCGGTGAAGGACGCCACGTTGTCACTGGAATTTTGCGCAATGGAAAAACTGTCTTTATCGCTGGTCAGCGCGCCAATAAATATGCCGCCAGAGATCAGCTGCAATGAGCCAAAAACGAGCAGGACCAGCAGCAGGCTGGTGACCACTTTGATGCGTGTGAACATAGAGAACCCTTGGTGTGTAAAAGTAAAAAACAACACCGGATCTATCGGCTTTTCAGGGCCATACTTTATGTTGTGAGAGAGATATTTTACGGGGATTTATTTTGCTATATAAAACAAAGACGAAATAATATTGTAACTAAAAAAAGGGCCCTGCGTGTTGCGCAAGGCCCTTTTTCAACAGGAAAAACAACGGTTATCAGGCGCTACGCAGCACGTCGACTAACGCCATTTCTTCGCTGTTCAGCAGCTTCTCAATATCGACCAGAATCAACATGCGATCGCCCAGTGCACCCAGGCCGGTCAGATATTCGGTCGACATGGTTACGGCGAATTCCGGGGAAGGACGGATCTGATCCTGGGTCAGTGACAGCACGTCAGACACGCCGTCAACCACGATACCGACCACGCGCTGTTCCAGATTCAACACGATCACCACGGTGTTTTCGTTATACCCGACATCGGACTGCGCGAACTTAATGCGCAGGTCGATGATTGGCACGATAACGCCGCGCAGGTTGGTCACGCCTTTGATAAAGGAAGGCGTGTTGGCGATGCGGGTAACCTGATCGTAACCGCGGATCTCCTGCACTTTCAAAATATCGATGCCGTATTCTTCGTCACCCAGCGTAAACACCAGGAACTCCTGACCTACGGTTTCGCCAGTGAGTTTAGAGACAGTTGCCATTCCATTCATAATTCTACCCTTAATCGGTTAAAGTCAGGCTGCGGCTCCCGCCACACGCTTTTCACGGTTGAGAGACTGCAGAGCCGATACGTCGACAATCAGCGCCACGCTGCCATCACCGAGGATGGTTGCTGCCGAGATACCCGGCACTTTGCGATAGTTGCTTTCCAGATTTTTAACCACCACCTGGTGCTGGCCAATCAGCTGATCGACCAGCATCGCATAGCGTTTACCGGCGCTTTGCAGGATCACCACGATGCCCTGCGTTGCTTCGGTTTTTGCGCCCTGCACATCGAACACGTTCCACAGCTCAACCAGCGGCAGGTATTCACCCCGCACTTCCAGCACGCGCTCGCCACCGGCCAGCGGATGCAGATCGTCTGCCAGCGGTTGCAGCGATTCCATCACCGCGTTCAGCGGCAGAATGAACACTTCGTTAGCCACGCGAACGGACATGCCGTCGAGGATGGCCAGCGTCAGTGGCAGCAGAATACGAATGGTGGTGCCTTTACCCTGCTTCGAGGAGATTTCGACGTGACCGCCCATCTCCTGGATATTTCGTTTCACCACGTCCATGCCGACACCGCGACCCGAGACGTCAGTCACCTGCTCCGCCGTGGAGAAGCCAGGGGCGAAGATCAGCATGCCCACTTCTTCATCGCTCATCGATTCGCTGACCGGCAGGCCAGACGACAGCGCTTTCGCCAGGATACGTTCACGGTTCAGACCGGCACCGTCATCAACCACTTCGATGCAGATGTTGCCGCCCTGATGTTCCGCGGACAGGATCAGGTTACCGATGGCGTCTTTGCCAGCGGCCAGACGTTTTTCCGGGGTTTCGATACCGTGATCCAGACTGTTACGCACCAGGTGCGTTAACGGGTCAATAATGCGTTCGATCAGGCTCTTATCCAGCTCGGTCGAGCTGCCTTGCAGGGTCAGCTCCACTTCTTTACCCAGCTTGCTGGCCAAATCGCGCACCAGACGTGGGAAGCGGCTGAAGACATATTCCATCGGCATCATACGGATGGACATCACCGATTCCTGCAGGTCACGGGCGTTACGTTCTAACTGTCCCATGCTGTTCAGCAGGTCGCCGTGGGCAACCGGATCCAGTTCACCGGAACGCTGCGCCAGCATCGACTGGGTGATAACCAGTTCGCCAACCAGGTTAATCAGCTGGTCCACTTTCTCTACCGCAACGCGGATACTGGTGGATTCGCTGGCTTTGGCGGCCGCTTTTTTCGGTGCTTCACGTTTCGCCGGCGTAATGTCGGTGACCGTGGCCAGCGGTGCGGCCGGCTCTTCAGCCTCCGCTTCAACGATTGGCTCAACCACGTTTGCTGCTGACGGCGCCGTCAGGAACTGGATTTGCGCTTCTTCAATCACAAAGCACAGCACCGCCACGATGTCATCCTGATCGACGGTAGAGTCAAGGGTCACTTCAACCGAGGTTTCGCCTTTCACCACGTCAGAAACGGTGCCCAGATTCCCCAGTTCTTCCAGCATTAATGGAATTTCTGCCGGTTTCAGGTCCACCAGCGCCAGTCTCAGACCGGCGGCCGCCACAGGCGCGTTCGCCGCGGCTGCCAGCGTTTTAGGCGGTTCAATCACTTCACCCTTGGCTTCTAACGCTAACTGGCGCAGCGCCTGACAGATGTATTCAAACGTCGCGGCATTGGGTTCCGTGGCGGTTTTATAGGCATCCAGCTGTTCTTGCATAATATCTTTGGTTTCCAAAAACAGGTTGATGATATCGGTGCTCAGCTGCATTTCGCCGCGACGAGCGCCGTCGAGAATATTTTCCAGAATATGCGTGGTTTCCTGTAACACAGTGAAACCAAAGGTACCCGCCCCGCCTTTAATCGAGTGGGCCGCACGGAAGATAGCGTTAAGCTGTTCCGAATCCGGTTCCTGTGGGTCTAACCCCAGCAGGTGTTGTTCCATATCGGCCAACAGTTCGTCGGCTTCATCGAAAAACGTTTGATAAAAATCGCTAATATCCATGCTCACGGGATCACCTCTGCTGTGAGTCGCGATCGGTCTGGGCCGCCGGTACCGGGTTAGCCGGAGCGGATGCTGTCGGTTTTACCTGATCGCCTGCTGGCTCAGCCACTGGGGGTTGAGGGTCTGGTTTTTTTGTGGCATCGGCAGGGAGTGCCGGTGCGACGATTTCTTTAAGACTGCCCGCATTGCTGTCGCTGATTTGCGTCGCGTCGCTCTCCGAGTTTTCTTTCTCAATCTGCAGCTCCGTGTCGTGGTTCAACACCAGCAGACTGATTCGACGGTTTACAGCATCATCCGCGCCGCGGTTTTTTAAACTCATGGTGTCGGCCATCCCGACCACGCGCAGCATCTTGCCGCTATCCAGTCCGCCGGTGACCAGCTCACGCCGTGAGGCGTTCGCGCGGTCGGCAGACAGTTCCCAGTTACTGTATCCGCGGTCGCCGTTGGCATACTGAAAATCATCGGTATGGCCGGCAAGGCTGATTTTGTTCGGTATATCGTTCAGGATCGGTGCAATTGCCCGCAAAATATCGCGCATATACGGCTCAACTTCCGCGCGACCGGTTTTAAACATCGGCCGGTTCTCGCTGTCGATAATCTGAATACGCAGCCCCTCTTCCACCATATTGATGATCAAATGGGGACGCAGGGCCTTCAACCGTGGATCCGATTCGATCAGCTGGTCGAGCTTCTCACGCAGACGGTTAAGACGGATTTCATCCAGCTTGCGTTTCTGCGCATCCATATCCACCACCTTGTGGACCTCGCCCGATTTCTGAGTTGGGTCCTCGCCACCGCCGGGGATCACGCTGATGCTTTCGCTACTTTTTGAACCGCCGGTCAGTGCCACTTTCAACGGCGTCTTAAAGTAATCGGCAATCTGCACCAATTCCTGAGGGTTCGCGATCGACAGCAGCCACATCACCATAAAGAAAGCCATCATCGCGGTCATAAAGTCGGCATAAGCAATCTTCCATGAGCCGTGACCGCCCTCATGTCTTTTATGCTTCTTTTTCTTAACCAGAATAATGGGGTGATTGTTATGCTTCATGCGTCATGCGTCCTGGTCTGAAGTCTGTTTCGCTGGTGATTTTGCGTTACGGACATGCTCCTCCAGCTCGGTAAACGACGGTCGGTCGGTTGAGTACAGCGTCTTACGACCAAACTCAACCGCGATTTGCGGCGCATAGCCATTCAGGCTGGAGAGCAACGTCACTTTGATGCACTGCATCATCTTGGTGGTTTCTGCACATTTCTGGCGTAACACCCCGGCCAACGGAGAGATAAATCCGTAGGCCAACAGAATGCCGAGGAAGGTTCCCACCATCGCGTGTGCGACCGATGCCCCTAACTCTGCTGCCGGGCGATCGGCGGATGCCAGCGTATGTACCACCCCCATTACCGCCGCCACGATGCCGAAAGCCGGGAGAGAATCGCCTACCGTTTGCAGCGCCGTTGCCGGCACTTCGCATTCGTGTTCGTAGGTTTCAATCTCTTCGTCCATCAGCGCTTCGATTTCAAAGGCGTTCATATTGCCGCTGACCATCAGACGCAAATAGTCGGTAATGAAGTCCACTAATCTTTTATCGGCAAGGATGCGCGGGTAATTAGCAAAAATTTCACTTTCCTGCGGACTTTCAATATCCGCTTCCAGTGATAACATGCCCTGCTGGCGGGATTTGGCCATAATGCGGTACAGCAAGGCCATCAGATCCATATAGACGGCTTTGTTATATTTTGAGCCGCGCATTAATAATGGCAGTGCCTTCATGGTGGCTTTAATGGCTTTGCCATTATTCCCCACGATAAATGCGCCAATACCGGCGCCGCCGATGATCAACAATTCTGAAGGTTGATAGAGAGCGCCAAGGTGGCCACCGACCATCGCGTAGCCCCCCAACACCGACCCGAGTACCAGGATATACCCAATAATAATTAACACACTAAATCCTTACGTCTGGTGACGTGTGGGTTGAAGAAGAGCGCTTCAGGATGTTTCTACCCGCCGCAGGCAAAAAAAAAGCAGCGGTTAAATAACCGCTGCTGGATGCATTCCACGTTGTGAGGAGAATTAAACGGCTTGTTTAATCTCTTCCTCCAGCAGTTGTGAAATGTTATCGGCAGATTCCCCGATAAGTTTACGTCTTTTTACCGCACGGGATGGCGGCTGGCACAGGCTGCAGACAAAGCTGCCAACTGGCTGGTGTGCGTGGTTGATGAAACTGCCGTTGCAGCTTTTGCAATCGGACAGTTCGAGCATTCCGCTCTCAACAAACCGGACTAAGGTCCAGGCGCGGGTCAGCGCCAACAGCGGGCCTTCGTCCTGTTGCGGGCACTGTTCGAGATAGAGTCGGTACGCTTTGATTACCGCGTCCACACCCTTGCTCAACCCGCTTTTGAGAAGGAACTGCCAGGCGTTACAGAACATAGAAGAGTGAATGTTCTGTTCCCAGGTCATAAACCAATCGGTTGAGAACGGCAGCATGCCTTTCGGCGGTGGGCTACCGCGCAGTTCTTTATATAATTTAATTAAACGGCCACGACTCAGCTGCGTTTCGCTTTCTAACATTTGCAGACGCGCGCCCAGCGAGATCAACTCCATCGCTAATTGAATATCGCGCGCTTCCTGGACAATACTTTTTTCACTCATTAGCTCGCTCTCTTTTTAGGCAACTCGTCGCTTTTACCCGACACGGTGCGTAATAAACGGCTGGATAACAGAATACCGGTGTGGATTTGCTGTAAATCGTCCACGCGTGATTCCTGCGTTAAGCGAGTAATTGTATTGTGGTCGTTAAAACGAAACTGACAAACAAGCTGATTCGTTTCAGCTAACTTCACCATTTCAGGCAAAGTTAATTGAGAAAGTGTATCTGCCATCGCTTCATCGATACCGAGACGAAACATCGCAGAGGCTTTTTCCTGGTTAATGAGGCGTTGTGCAAGCAATAAATAAGACAAGTTGATGTCGTAAATATGTTTGAGTAATTCTGATGTACCCATTTTTTTTTCCATCCTGACTGACACTACTTAAACGTTTGCGGATTACGCCGCTACCTTGGTTGCTGATTTGTAGAGCTAAGTTGGCAAATAATTTAGTGGCAGAAGCCAAACGTTTGCGAAGCTGTAAGGTGCCAAATAGCGCCTGTCCAGAAAGTAGTCATTAACTCATTTTGCCAGTACTGCTTCCCTGTTTTCCGTCCGCTTTATCTGACCTTAGAGTCAGACTTTTCTTACTACCTTTTAGGACTATTCCGAAAACAAGGCAACTCTATCCCCTCTGATTTCGACATACAACGAGGGCCAGGCCAAATTTTAGATAAAGTGTGACGCAGATCACACTTTTGGGGTAATTTAACTAAAATAACCCTTCAGCGATACTGTTGATTAGTTCACTAACTAATCAATTTACCCCCTTTTTGTCAGTTTTTAACATGTTTGGAACATTTCCAAATGAAAACGATTCTGGTTACGAGTATTAAACGGAACGGGTGCGTGATTTAGATCAATATCAGCTCAACTATCTATGTTGACAAAAATAATCAGAATTTAATGCTGGATATGCGAGGTAAGTAGCGATCACAAAATAGTCACGAAAGGTGACTGTCAGGGATGTGTATGATGACTGAAATGTGACATAGCGCAGGTTTCTATCAGTAAGCGATAGCGTTTCGTAAGCCTTATCCGGCTTGTGTTTAGGGCGTGTAAAGGGATGTAATCGGCAGTTACATTAGTGATATGAATGTTTTAGCGGAATTGTGAGCTATCAGGGTAAGTATCGGCACTCTGCAGACAATCTTTAGTGAAAAGGGTCAATTTTCGTTATTTTTCTTATAAATGGCTCTTTTTTTAGGAAAACTTAGACCCCTGTCTCATTTATGGTGCTGATTTTGGTCGAAAAAAAGGCGATCTGAGATCGCCCTTTTGGTTACTGGCACAGATTATGCTAGTCGCGGAAAGGTGGCGACCTTATTGGCCTCCCCCTGCTCCGGTGTGCGCAGCTTTACAGCCTGCAAATCCTTCAGGTAGGTTTTACGCCAGTTACTGATATCGTTGCGGCGCAGCACGGCCATCATGTCGTTATAACGAGAGATACGCTCGTTCAACGACATGGTCGCTGCCTGGTTCAACGCGGCGGCCACTTCATCACGATCGTAAGGGTTCACAATCAGTGCGGAGGTGAGCTCGTTGGCGGCACCGGCAAAGCGAGACAGCACCAGCACACCCGGATCGTTCGGGTCCTGTGCGGCGACATATTCTTTCGCCACCAGGTTCATGCCATCGCGCAGCGGCGTCACCAGACCAATATCGGTCAGGCGGAAGATTTTCATCAGCAGACGGCGATCGAAGTGCTGATTAAGGTAATACAGCGGCGTCCAGCCCAGCGTGCCGTATTTGCCGTTGATGCGCCCGGCTTCCGTTTCCAGCTGATGGCGAATGTCCTGATAGGCCTGCACGTCACCGCGCGAGGTCGGGGCAATCTGCGAATAACGGATCTTGCCGTGATGCTCAGGATAGTTCTCCAGCAGCGCTTCATAAGCGAGGAAACGCTCAGGCAGCCCTTTGGAATAATCCAGACGCTCACAGGCAATGATGTTTTTCGCATCGCCCAGATCTTTTTTCATTGCAGCCATCTTCGGCGGCAATGGCCCTTCCGCCATCTCTTTAATGCTGTCTGGCTCGATGCCGATCGGGTAGACCTCAGTGGCGAAGGTGTTGCCAAAGGCGCGATGCTGCTTGCCGTCAGTCTGCAACTGCGTCATCAGCGACAGGCATTCGAGGAACGCCGTGCGGTCACTTTCTGTCTGGAAGCCCAGCAGATCGTAATCACACATCATTTCCAGCAGCTCATTGTGCGGCGGCAGCGCATTGAAGATTTCCGGCGTTGGGAACGGAATATGCAGGAAGAATCCGATGCGGTTATTCACGCCCAGCTTACGCAGCGCGGCCGCAAATGGCAGCAGGTGATAATCGTGGATCCACAGCACATCATCCGGCTTCAGCAGCGGCAGCAAGCGGTTAGCCAACAGCGTGTTGACGTTGCAGTAGCCTTCCCACGCTTCACGCTGGAAGTTAACCAGGTCAAGCCGGTAGTGGAAAGCGGGCCACAGCACGGCATTGGAGAACTGCAGATAATACAGGTCGTAATCGTTTTGATTCAGCCCGAAAGAGGCGTAGGTGACGTTGTCCTGTTCGAACAGGTCCATATCTTCGTCATCTTCACCGATTTCATTGATTTCGCCGTTCCAGCCAAACCACAGTCCACCGGTGGTTTTCAGGGCATCCACGATCCCGACAGTCAGACCGCCTGCGCTGGCCTTGGTCCCATCAGGTACAGCGATGCGGTTAGATACGACTACTAAGCGACTCATAACCTTGACTCCTTACCGACGTTGTTTCGTCTTGATCTAGTTGTAATAGTGTTTGTTCAAGCCAGTGGTAAACCGCAGCGACGTCCGGTAACCGGTAGCCGGCCTCCGTTGGTCCCTCGCCCACTTTAATGGCGATGCCGTCCATAGCATTGATAACCTTAAATCCGGCTTCATCTGTCACATCGTCGCCGATGAACACAGGCGTTCTGCCGGCGAACGGGGCCTGCTGCATGATCGCGTCAATCGCAGCCCCTTTACTGACGCCTTTCGGTTTCAGTTCAACCACACATTTGCCCGGTTGCAGAGCCAGCACCGGGAAACGTTCGACCATCGCCTCGGCCAGCGCCAGCACGTCCTGCTGATAGTGTTCCGCACGCCGGTAGTGCAGCGCGAAGGCCATTCCTTTGGTTTCAAGTTGGGTATCCGGCATTTTTGCCATCGCGTCGCCCAGTAAAGCAGAGAGCGAACGGGCGACGTCATCCGGCAGGGACAGGCGTTCAATGTTGTCCTGGCCGTCGCGTCGTTCAGCACCGTGAACGCCAGCCAGTGGGAGGTGTAAGGGTGCGACTAACGCGTCCAGCTCAGACATCGGCCGGCCCGAAACCAGCGCCAGCGCGCCATCGGTCAGGCGGCTGAGGCGGTCCAGGTGAGAAATCACTTCTCCGGGGATAAACACTTCATCCGGACGGGACTGAATGGCAGCCAGAGTACCATCGACATCGAAGAAAAAAGCATACCGGCCGCTGGCGGATAACGGGGGCGCGGATTCATTCTGGGTGTTCAAAGTATTCCTCCTGATTGAGTGTGTTACGGCGATACGTTCATCAGGCTGTGTTACGGCCCAACTCACGGGGGAGGGTCAGATGGCGTATCTGATCACCCACAACGCACGAGGAAAACGCAGCAATATCAGCATTCAGTATAGACGCTGATCCCGACTCTGCCAGACAATACGCGGCTTTGAGCCCGGATCGATGCATCCAGCCTGCCAAATTACTGGGGAAAAAGACATAGGAGAAAGGCGAAATGTATAGCGGGAATGACTCGGAAAAACTGTGAGTGAAACGGGTAATTGTTCAGGCGGAACGATCCGCCTTTACTCGACCTTCAGGCTACCGGCTTCATCCACAGCGCGTCAACATTGATGCCGTGCCAGTTCGTGGACTCTTCCGGGCCGGTGATGCTGTCCCAGCAGAAGCGATCGGCGAGGTCGACGATCTCCGGTGACAGCCTCTGATTGGTGACCAGGGAATAGAAGACGCAGACTTTGGGTTGCAGCAGTGAGCCTCCGCCCGGCTCGGCGACCACCGCAATGCGTCCTGAGGCGAGACGCACGGTGGAGCCCACCGGATAGATGCCCACCGCCTTCACAAAGGCGAAAAACACCTTGCGGTCGAAGTGCCCTTCCCAGCTGGCCATTTGGTGCATGGCGCTGGCCGGATTCCAGCCTGCTTTATAAGGCCGGTTAGAGGTCACCGCATCATAGACGTCGCAGACCGCCGCCATCCGCGCCAGCAGCGAGATTTTTTCACCGGCCAGGCCATGCGGATAGCCACGGCCATCGAATTTTTCATGGTGGTGTAACGCCACGTCCAGCAGATCTTCGCCGCCGCCGCTTTTTCGCAGCAGCGCTTCGCCAATCACCGGATGCTGTTTCATGATGTCGAACTCGTCGTCGGTCAGCTTGCCGGGCTTGTTGAGGATGTCCAGTGAGATCCCGGCTTTTCCCACGTCATGCAGCAGCCCGGCGGTTCCCGCCCGCCGCACCTGCTCTTCTTCCAGCTGCAGCTGCCTGGCCAGCGACACCATCAGCGCGCAGACGGCGACCGAATGCAGATAGGTGTAATCATCATGGGTTTTCAGCCGCACCACGCTCAGCAGCGCGGCAGGATGCCGGCTGATCGATCCGCCGATTTCATCCACCAGCGGCAGCGTGCTGACAGTGTCAATGGTACGTCCCAGCCGGGCATCGCTGAACATATCCATTACCTGCCCTTTGGCATTCAGGCAAATCGCCTGCGCCTGCTCAACTTCTTGATGCATGCTGATGGGACCACGCGGCACGTCCGCCTGGTCTTCTTCAATCTCTGATTCTGTTTCGTCCGGCGCCCGCCCTTTAGACAGATCGATCCAGACTTCTTTAATGCCGTTTTCTGCAATCACCTGGATCTGCAGATCGGTGGTCAGCAACATGTCGTTGTGGACGAGCGGATGCTTGAGCCAGAAAACCTCCAGCTTGTGCACATACATCCCAACGCGCAGCGCCTGTACCTGAATTCGCCTGATCATCCTGTGCCTCTTTGCCAGTTCCTCCATTCAGCACAGGTATCGGCCTTGCCTGAAAAAGCTTCAGTGAATGCGGCGAGGGACCGCATCTTTTACTTAATTTTTACATTTACGCAGGCCGCAATTCCGCCCCGCTTTTTCAGGCAGAAACTAAATTCCTCAGCAGAACAAGCGCGTAGGTTTTTCCGCAGATTCAGCGGTTGATTGCCAGCGCGGATTGATAATACTGTATATAAACACAGTAACATTGAGTCATCATTATGCACATGCACCAACTTGTTGTTTCTCCGCGTCCTCTCACCATCCCGTTGTTCGTTGAACGGGTCGCCTGCGGGTTTCCCTCGCCAGCGGCCGATTACGTGGAATCGCGGATAGACCTGAATGAACTGCTGGTCAGCCATCCCAGCGCGACCTACTTTATCCGCGCGGCGGGAAATTCGATGATCGAGGGCAATATTAACGACGGCGATATGCTGGTAGTAGACAGCTCGTTAAAGCCACAGCATGGCGATCGGGTGATTGCCGCCATTGATGGCGAATTCACCCTGAAGAAATTGCAGCTGACCCCTTCGGTGAAGCTGCTGCCGATGAATCCCAGCTACGCCGCCATCGATATAGACGACGAAGCCGGGCTGAGCGTGTTCGGCGTGGTGACCTTTATTATTTATGCGGCGCGCTGAGAGAGTGAACTCAGGGGTTGATCACCTGTGACCGATCGCCGGCAAAAAAGCGGGTGAGGTTGTCGAACGCCACGCGAAAATAGGCCTCGTAGCTGGCCTGCTCGACGTAACCGAGGTGCGGCGTGCAGAGCACATTTGGCATCTGCAACAGCGGCGAGGCAGGATCGTACACCGGCTCCTGCTCGTAGACATCCAGCGCGGCAAAGCCCGGACGTCCCTGACCCAGCGCATGCAGTAGCGCGCCCGGCGCGACCAGCTCAGCCCGGCTGGTATTCACAAACAGCGCATCCGGTTTCATCGCCAGCAGATCGGCCTGGGTGATACTGGCTTCGGTGGCCCCGACCAGTCGCAGGTGGACAGAGAGGATATCGCTGGTGGCAAACAAGGCGGTGCGATCGGCGGGCACGCTGTGACCATCGCGCCGCGCTTCCTCGCGGGCGCGTTCGCTGCCCCATACCTGCACCTGCATATTGAAAGCGCGGGCATAACCGGCAATCAGCTTGCCAATTTTGCCGTAGCCAAGAATGCCGAGAGTTTGCCGGTTAACCGCCCTGCCGATCTCCGTTTGCCAGCGTCCGGCGGCCATAGCATTCACCGAGGACACCAGCTTACGGCGGGAAGCCATGATCAGCAGCCAGGTCAGTTCTGCCGGCGCCACCGGCGAGCCGGTTCCTTCCACCACCGCCACGCCAGCCCGCTGGCAGGCGGCCAGATCGATATTACGCGCCACTTTGCCCGTCTGGCTGATCGCTTTAAGTTGCGGAGTTCGCCGCAGAAACGCCGCATCAATCTGCGTTCGCTCGCGGATCAAAATCAGCGCCTGAGCCGTCGCCAGCACCTCGCTGGCATGCGGATCGTCCGCCAGGTCGCCCAGCGCGCGGCACTGGAAGGCCGGATTATCGTGCAGGAAATCAAGCTGAGCGGTTGCCCGCTGGTAATCATCCGGTATCGCAATAGGTATAACCACGAGCTTCTCCTGAGACTGACGAGGTGAATATCAGAATAATGCGCGATGGGCTGCTGAGCGAGAACTCTCTTGCCAGTTATCCCGCTTTCTGGCATTTTGGAAACAATCGTTCCCTTATTGGATTATTATGAACAACGCATCCCTTCTGCCGCAGCACAGCAAAGAGCGCGGCCGCCCACGAGAGTTTGATACCGACCTGGCGCTGGATAACGCCATGCTGGTGTTCCGGGAAAAAGGCTTCCACGCCGCCTCGATTGCGGATTTGAGCGAGGCGATGAACCTGACCGCAGGCAGCATCTATAAGGCGTTTAAGGATAAACGTACGCTCTTCCTGCAGGTCTTTGAGCGTTACACCTCATTGCGTAACAGCGCGCTGCGCGAGCGTCTGGCACTGTTCACCACCGGCCGCGAGAAACTGGCTGAGCTACTGCGCTTCTATCTGGAATCGGCTCAGGATGTTGAAGGAAGACGTGGCTGCCTGGTGGTCGGCAGCGCCACCGAATTGCAGGTACTGGACGAGGCGTTGTCAGAACTGGTTCGTCAGGCGGTGATGCGTAATAAAAGCCTGCTGACCTCACTGTTAAGCCAGGGCCAGCAGGATGGCTCGGTATCCAGTAGCCTGGCGGTGGAGACCGCAGCAGAACTGATTTTATGCCTGATTTTTGGCATGCGTATCGTCGGTAAGATGCAAAATATCAGCGACCACGAAGCCACCATCACGCTGGCGATGAAGCTGCTCGATTAAAAAATTTACCCATTTAGGAAGCATTCATTTCCTAATCAACCTGCCTGCCAGCCCGCAGGCAATCACTGAAGAGGTCCACGATGAAACAGCCAACAACAGAAAGCGTCCTGCCCCGCCGCACCGAGGCCGAACCCACGACTTTTGCTGACAGCACCCTTCCCGGTTTTGTGCATCGCTATGCCAACGTTGATGGGGTCAGACTGCATTATGTCAGCGGCGGCAATCCGCAGGGCGAAACCCTCGTGCTGCTGGCGGGCTTCCCGCAAAGCTGGTTTGCATGGCGACAGGTAATGGCGCGACTGGCATCGACCTACCGCATTATTGCGCCGGATCTGCCGGGCCAGGGCGATTCGGATCGACCGGAAACGGGTTATGACACCCGATCGCTGGCGACAAAGGTGCACGGACTGCTCAGCTCACTGGCTATCAGCCGCTATTACCTCGCCGCGCACGATGTGGGTGCCTGGGTAGCCTGGCCTTATGCCGCCTTATACGGCGACGAGGTTAAGCGCCTGGCCTTGCTGGATGCCGGTATTCCGGGGATCACCCTGCCGGATGCCCTGCCCGTGACGCCGGATGCCGCCTGGAAAACCTGGCACTTCGCCTTTCACGTTATCCCGGACCTGCCCGAAGCGCTGATCGCAGGAAATGAGCGCGTCTACCTGGAGTGGTTCCTGAAGCGCAAAACCGCCTGCCCTGACGTTTTCTCTGAAACTGACATGGATGAGTATTTGCGCATTCTGATGAAAAGCGGTGGATTACGCGCGGGCCTCGCCTACTACCGTTCCGCCGCCCTGTCCGCACAGCAAAACCGGGAATTACAGGCTAACGGCAAGTTAAGCATGCCAATCCTCGCCATCAGCGCCGAGCAGGGCTCGATCCCCGATATGGCAGCACCGTTGCGCCCGTTTGCAGCAGATGTCACCGGCGTTGTGGTCCCTTATTGCGGCCATTTCCTGCCGGAAGAACAGCCCGAAGCGATTGCCCGCGAGCTGAGTGACTTTTTCCAAGGCTGATTTGCAAAAGTAAAACGATCGGTTTACTTTTAGAGGATGAAAAAGAAACAGGACATCCTGAACGCCGCCGAGCGGCTGTTCTACAGCAACGGTTTTCATGCCACCAGCACCGACAGAATATGCAGCGAAGCCAGCGTCTCCACCCGCACGCTGTATCGCTACTTTCCTTCGCGGGAGCTGCTGACCGAGGCGGTGATGAATGCCCGGAAAGATCGCTTCTCTGCGGCGCTGCTTCCAGCGGAAGATCCGGCGGCGATCGCGCAGCTGTTTAGCGTGCTCGGCAGCTGGATGCAGGATTACGGCACGTCCGGCTGTTTCTTCCTGAAGGCGTGGGGAGAATATGCCGAGCAGGACGTCTGGCTGTCGGCGCTGGCACTGGATTATCGCTACGAGATGCGTGAATACATCACGGCCTGCGTACGCAATATGCCCGGTCAGCATCGCGAAGTGCTGGCGGATGCCATCTGGATGCTGTTTGAAGGGGCGATTACCGCGGCGCTGGTCGCCGGGCCTGAAGCCGCCTTTCGCGCCGGTGAGGCGGCAGCGCTGCTTACCGCCAGCGGCACCCACCGATGAAAACGGTCGCGCTGGGCATCGCCGGCACTTCGCTGATTGCCGTCACCTACGGCATGGCGCGCTTCTCCTGGGGGCTGATGCTGCCCGAGGTGATTGTCGATATCCCCTTCAGCCCGCAAATGGCGGGCGTTATCTCGGCCTGTAGCTTTGCTGCTTACTGTCTGGCCATTGTGGCTTCGTCTGTGCTGGACGATCGGTTTAGCCCGCGACTGATGGCGGCAGCTGCGGCCTGCTGCGCCGCGGCAGGACTGGCGGTGATTGCCGTCGCCGGATCCCCCGCGATGCTGGCAGCCGGGCTGTTTATCGCCGGTCTGAGTCCGGGCTTAGCTTCCCCTTCGCTGGCCGCCGCAGTGGACCAGGTGGTTGATCCTGAGACGCAGCCAATGATGAATACCATCATTAATTCCGGCACCAGCGCCGGGATTATCTTATCCGTGCCGGTACTGTACTTTCTGCCGGAAGGCTGGCGCGCGGCCTGTCTTGTCTTCACCCTTTTTGCCCTGGCTTGCCTGCCGGCGATCCTGCGCTACGTGCCGCGTGGGCAAACTACGGCCCGCGAAACTAAGCCCGGCTGGCGTGAAACGCTGCTGCAACGCGCCATGCTAAACCTGATGCTGATCGCCTTCTTCAGCGGCATAGCCAGCGCCGCCTGGTGGAATTTTGGCCCGGATGTATTGCGTCATCATATTCATGTCGAAGCCGGTACCGTCAATCTGCTGTGGCTGGTCGGAGGTGGTGCGGGAGTGATGGGGGCGCTAACCGGTCCGCTGGCTGAGCGCATTGGCATGAGGCAGGTTTACCGTCTTTCGCAACTGGCGATGGCCGCGCCGCTGGTATTGCTGGCCGTGAGTCAGCAGATGCACGGGTGGCTGTTCCTGGCGGTGGCCTGTTGCGGCGCAGGATACGTCACGCTGTCCGGCGTTTTACTGGTGAGTGGGGTTGCGGTGACAAACAACGCGCCCGCCACCGGCGTGGCGGCGGTTTTCTTCGCGCTGGCCGCAGGTCAGGTTGCGGGATCGGTGTTATTTGGCCTGCTCTCTGCAGGCACCGGCGTGGTACCTGCTTTGCTGACCTTTGCGGCGATATCAGCGGCGATGCTCCTGCTCTCGCCGCCTGAGTGAGCGTTTAAACGTGCCGTAGGTTGAGATTAGCCGCCGACTCTCGCCTGTAATGCGGCGGGATAGCGTTCGCCGATCACTTTGATGGTTTCCAGCGCCTGAGTCAGCTTATGCATCTCCTCACCCGACAGAACAATATCCGCCGCGGCCAGATTCTCCTCCAGGCGATGGAGCTTGGTGGTCCCCGGAATAGGCACAATCCACGGCTTTTGTGCCAGCAGCCATGCCAGCGCAATCTGCGCCGAGGACACGCCCTTCTCTGCGGCAAGATGGCCCAGCAGCGTCACCAGCTTTTCATTGGCGGCCATCGCTTCGGCAGCAAAACGCGGCACTTTGCTGCGGAAGTCATCTTCGCCAAAGGTGGTGCCCGGTTTAATCGCGCCGGTTAAGAAGCCTTTTCCTAACGGGCTGAACGGCACAAAGCCAATCCCCAGCTCCTCCAGCAGTGGCAGAATTTCCTGCTCCGGCTCACGCCACCACATGGAGTATTCGCTTTGCAGCGCGGTGACCGGCTGTACGGCGTGCGCACGACGAATGGTTTTCGCGCCAGCCTCTGACAAGCCAAAGTGTTTTACCTTACCTTCGGCGATCAGATCCTTGACCGTTCCCGCCACATCTTCAATCGGCACGTCGGGATCGACACGGTGCTGATAAAGCAGATCGATGACGTCGGTTTTCAGACGGCGCAGCGAGCCTTCAACGGCTTCGCGGATATGTTCCGGGCGACTGTTGAGGATCTGCTGCTTGTTGTCATTGCCAAAGGTAAAGCCAAATTTAGTGGCGATGACTACCCGATCGCGATAAGGCTTTAACGCCTCGCCAACCACCTCTTCATTGAGGTAGGGTCCATAAACCTCTGCGGTGTCGAAGAAGGTGACGCCACGCTCTACCGCCGCGCGAATAAGTTCCACAGCCTGACGCGACTCCGTCGCCGGACCATAGCCGTGGCTGAGGCCCATACAGCCCAGCCCCAGCGCTGAAACATCAAGTTTTGAGTTGCCCAAATAACGTTTTTGCATTTCTCTCTCCTCTGGTTTCATTCTGTGTGATTAGACGTCGAGTTTGCGGCTGGACAGCCATTCCCTCACGCGCCATGCCACTCTGCTTGAGTGCGTTCAGGAGTCAGCATAACCTGATGGGATTGATTCGATTAGAGGGCGTAATCAGCAAGGGGTTATTAGCTGCGTGCATTAATCATTGCACGCAGCTAATGGGCAGACTATTTATCTGCCTTGACGGATAGCGCCATGACCGCCGCCGCCAGGGTGAAAGCTGCAATTATCCAGCCCATGGTCCAGGACGTGCCGTCGCTGAGTAAGGCCAGCAGTATTGACGAGATAATGCCGCTGCCATACTGAAGCGATCCAATCAGGGCTGATGCGGAACCGGCAACGTTGGGCACGGCATCCATCGCCGACGCGGTGGAGGTGGCGGCGATAATGCCGTTCATGGAAAAGAAGACGAACACCGGCAGAATAACCATCACGATCCCGCCGACTTCAAAGCGGGCACAGACGGCGAGAAGCACAGCGGCCAACGCAGCAATTACGGTCGCAATTTTAAGCAGTAACGCTAACGGATAGCGGTGAACCCACTTTCGGTTAAGCATACTTACCCCCATTAGCCCGACAACGTTAACGGCAAATAGCCAGCCATAGTGCTGCGGATCGACGTGGAAGTAAGTGATATAGACAAACGGAGAACCGGTAATAAACGCATAGGCAGCGACATAATAAAACGTCACGCATAAGGTAAAACGCATAAATTGGGTATTCTTCAGCAGCAGATAATAATTGCTGAAGGCGCCCGGTAAAGAGGCTTTGACCCTTTTATCTTCCGGTAAGGTTTCAGGCAGCCAGCAAATAACTATCAGCATGACGCAGCCAATCACCGCCAGCAGCCAAAAAATACTGTGCCACGAGGTGACCCTGATCATCTGCCCGCCGATCAGCGGCCCGGCAATCGGCGCGATAGCCATCATCACCATCAGCGTCGACAGCATTTGCGCGGCACGGGTACGACCAAACAGGTCGCGGATCATGGCGCGAGCCAGCATCGGACCGGTGCAGGCCCCCAGCGCCTGGAACACGCGCCAGAAAACGATCTGCGTGATGTCGGTAGAGAGCGCACAGCCGATCGAGCCAATAATAAACAGCACCAGACCGACAAACAGTGGTTTTTTACGGCCAAAATGATCGCTTAACGGCCCCCAGATCAGCTGAGCAATACAAAAACCGATTAAAAAACCGGTAATGGTCAGTTCAGCGTCGCCGTGCAGTTCATTTGCCATTATCGGCATGGCGGGCAGATAGATATCGGTAGATAACGAGGTAAAGGCCATTAAGGCACTTAGAATAATAACAAACGTCATGCCGGACGACTTTACGGTAAAGGACTTCAAACGCTGAGCTGCGTCATCCATATAAGTTTCTCAAACTGCCTGCCGGCAATATTCTGCCGGCGCGCTGTGCTTAAATCGTTATTTTTTGTATTGCTCGTCGGTCACTTTTTCCAGCCATTCTACCGGGCTGCCATTCAGTGATTCGGCAATCGCAATGTGGGTCATGGCGTTATCTGGCGTGGCGCCATGCCAGTGTTTCACGCCTTCAGGAATGAAAATGATGTCACCCTGATTCATCACCACGGTGTCTTCCCCTTCACACTGGATCCAGCCCTGACCGTGGGTGACGATCAGCGTTTGACCGAGTGGATGGGTGTGCCAGGCAGTGCGTGCACCCGGTTCAAAGGTCACGGTTGCACCGCCAACGCGCGCGGATTCGGTGCCACTGAACGGCGCATCAATGCGAACCGTACCGGTAAAATATTGCTCCGGGCCTTTGTTAGACGGCACTGAGCCGTTAGGGATAATTTTCAACATGCGACGTTCCTTATTCAATGTGTATAGCGTGCAATGACTGTAGCAAACCTGTGGCGTGACGATTAGAGTCAATAATCGAAAAGCACCTATGAGTAAAATTCATAAAAACCACCCGACAAAATAGAGGATACTGACCGGGTCCCACCCACGCTTGCACAAGGCTGACTATGCTCAAAGAAAATTTCAACGATCTCATTTACTTAGTGATGGTCTCTAAAGAGAAAAGCTTTACGCGCGCAGCCGCTAAATTAGGCGTTTCTCAATCGGCGCTAAGTCATTCCATTCGCGGCTTAGAAGAACGATTGCAAACCCGTTTGCTGACGCGTACGACGCGTAGCGTGGCAGCGACAGAAGCAGGCGAAAGATTAATCGACAGCGTGGGTCCGCTGATTGCGGATATTGAAAAAGCCTTACTGCACATCACCGATAATGTCGGTTCTGTCTCGGGAAACATTCGTATCACCGCGGGTGAGCATGCATTGTCATCGACACTCTGGCCGCTGTTAAAGCCATTTTTACAGGCGTATCCCGAAGTAAAAGTTGAATTATCGGTCGATAACACGCTGACAGATATTGTCAGTGGCCGCTTCGATGCAGGCGTCAGGTTGGGCGAGTCGATTGAAAAAGATATGGTGGCGGTAAGAATAGGTCCCAACTGGCGCATGGCGGTTGTTGCCTCGCCGGACTATCTGGCGAAATATGGCCGGCCTGAAACACCCTATCAGCTTCAGGATCACAACTGCATGAATATGCGGCTTCCAACGCTGGGCGGTCTGTATAGCTGGGAGTTCAGCAAAGATGGAAAAGAGATCCGGGTTAAAGTTGAAGGACAGCTTATTTTCAATAATCTTGCCTCACGAATTGATGCGGCGTTATCGGGTATGGGCATTGCCTGTGTGCCGGAGGACACCGTTCAGCATCATATTAATGAAGGTCGACTGGAAAGTCTGCTGGATGAATGGTGCGAACCTTTTAGCGGCTATTACCTGTATTATCCCAGCCGAAAACAACATACGGCCGCATTTTCGAAGCTTATTGAAGCCGTAAGATATAAAGGATAACAAGAATGGCAGCCTGTTTAACTGCCATTCGTTTAACGACAAAAAGCAGGCTAATCGGCTGCCCGGCTAAGCAGAACCTCAGCCAGTAGCGCTTCACCACGCTGGCCTTCGCTGTTATTTACGCTGTTACCGTATTCAGTGAATAACGCGCCGATCTGTTGCTGAGACAGCCCCACATTCAAACCGCCAGCCAGATGCGATTTAAGCTGTGCTTCCACGCCACCCAATGCTGTCAGTGCCGCAATTGTTGCAATCTCCCGATCCTGTAAGCTCAGGTTATCCCGGGAAATAACATCAGCGAACAGATGCTCCTGAAGGAAGACGTTTATCTCAGGCAGAAACGCAATAAAGTTTCCTTTTTCGGCTTTTAAAACACGGCCCGCGATTAACGTCTGAATCTCTGCCCCCACCTCCGCACGCGATTTATCGGCACTGGCAGGAGACGGGTCTGTCCCCTGCGAATCCAATTTGCCTGCAGCCTCGCGGTCATTGACGACGTTCATGAAAGCAGTAATGCCATTCAGGCTTCTGGGAAAGCCTGTGTAGGCATACATTTGCAGCAGAACTTCTTTTATCTCATTAATCGTTAATCCGGCATTCAATCCATTATCTAACGCGGCCGCCAAAGAAGAGAGATCGCCTTTGGCAGTGAAAGCCGCAATCGGAATAATCGCGCGCTGGCCTGGATTAAGGGAATCTGTGCTGTTCATCATAGCGCTACCTTTTTTTAATTAACTCTCATAAAGATAATATAAAAGGTTTCAGGACATTAGCGTTGTTCACTGAATAGCCCTATGAGGGCTGTTCATCATTGAATAATCCTGAGAGCACTGTTGATCATTTCGCACTCTGGATCCTTCCCGATTCACTGCTGGCGTATCAGTATGCAGATAACGGATCCTCTGCCAGTCAGCTTCTCAGATCGTTCGGAGACTGACTGGCATGCAGTGGCGATCATTTAGCCCGTTATTCAGCATCAGCCCGGTGGAAACAGATGACCGGTTTCACCGCCGTAACCGGTGACGCGCAACGTATCCCCTTCGATTTCCACCACTGCAAAGGGCACCGTATCGGCGCCATCCAGCATGCCTTTCAGGGTGTAAAAGCCGGTTTCGCCAATACGGGCATAGCCACCGCGATGATCGTGCCCCGAGAAACAGCCTTTCACACGGTAAGCAGCAAATAACTCGGCCAGTTCCCCCCCGTTCAGCAAATTATGGCTGTTGTGCGGAGCCAGCGGATAGTGGCCAAATACCACCACGTTTTCCCCTTGCCGCTGAGCTTCCTGCAACTGCTGCTCAATCCATTTGAGCTGTTGCTGCCCTACCGCACCATTCCAGGGTTTGGCCTGCGGCTGTTGCCGTTCGCTGAGGTCGGCGAGCATCGCCTCCGCCTGCGCGCGATCGTCGCCGTTCAGCGCGTTGCAGTAGAGGCTGATATCGTTGCCGTCATAAACAATAAAACGCCAGCCTTGCAGCCCAAAGGCGTAATAGCTTTTCGGCAGCGCGGCGGCGTCGTTGAGGTGCTGGGTAAGGGTCTGCGCATCGTGATTGCCCAGCACCACCGCATGCGGATGGTGAAGGCGTTCATAAACCGGCAGGATCGCCGCGAAACTTTCCCAATCACGATCGACCAAATCACCCAGCGTGACGACAAAATCCAGCGGCTGCCGGTTGAGTGCCTCAATCGCCTGCGGCAACTTTTGGAGCGCATGGCGATAGTACAGATTCTTGGCGATATCGGCGTCAATGTCGGCATATTGCGGATCGGCAATCAAACCAAACCGTAAGGTGCTGTTGAGCGGCGCAGAACGCACGTTGGGCAAGGCATATAGCCTGGCGACATCCCCTAACAGCTCTCGCTGTAACGGGTTCAGTGAATGCGGATAAGACACAACAAGCACTCCTTAGCGAATTCCAGCACGCATAAACGATTGAATAAACTGACGCTGAAAAATCAGGAACAGCACCAGCAGCGGTAAGGTGGTCATCAGGGTGGCCGCACTGACCAGCGCCCATTGCACACCCTGCTCTGGCGCGGAAAAAAGCTGCAGGCCGACGGTCAGCGGCCGCACGTTTACCGAATCGGTAATCACTAGCGGCCAGAGGAAATCGTTCCAGTGGAAGCTGATCGACACCAGCGTAAAGGCGACATAAATCGGCCTCGCCAGCGGGATGTAAATCTTGCGCAGAATATAAAAGCGGCTGGCACCTTCAACAATCGCCGCCTCTTCCAGCACCAGCGGAATACTTTTAAAGGTTTGTCGCAGTAAAAAGATGGCGAACGCCGAGGAGAAATACGGCAGCGCGATGCCGGTCAGCGTGTCACGCAGTCCCAGCGCGCCGATGGTTTTATAGTTATTCAGGATCAGCACATCCGGACTGATCATCAACTGCAGCAGGATCAGCGCAAAGATCACCCCGGCGAATTTCAGGCGAAAACGCACCAGCGCGTAAGCCGCCATCGTTGCCAGCACCAGCTGCACCACCACAATCATCAGCACCAGCAGGCCGGTATTGAGAAAGTAGCGGGCAAACGGCGCGGCGTGCCAGGCATCCACGAAGTTCTGCAGCGTCAACGGAGAAAGCAATGAAAAACTGGCCTGTTCCGACGCCGGATGAATCGCCACCCAAAACGCCACCAGAATCGGTAAAAACCACAGCAACGCCGCGAGGACTATGACCGTATTCAGGCATAAACGACCAAATGAGAGTGTCGGCGTCATTGGTAATGGGCTCGCTTGTCCAGCAGGTTGAATTTCAGCAGCGCAATGGCGGCCAGGATCACCAGCAGCACCACCGTCATCGCGGCGGCGGCAGGCATATCCCAGAAGCTGAAGGCGGTGCGATAGATGTAAAATAGCAGCAAACTGCTGCTGTTGTTCGGGCCACCGTTGGTCATGGCGATCACCTGATCCACAATGCGGAACGCATTCATCGAAGCATTGATCAGCACAAACAGCGTGGTCGGCATCAGCAGCGGCCACTGTACCCGGCGGAAGAAGTAGCGGCGCGAAGCCCCTTCTATCGCCGCAGCTTCACCGAGTCGCGGATCGATTTGCTGCAGCGCGGCAAGATAAAAAATCATAAAGAAACCCGCTTCGCGCCATACCGAAACCGCCATCAGGCAGTAGAGCGCGCTTTGCGGTTCGCCGAGCCAGTTAACCGCCGGTAGCGAAAACAGCGCCAGCAGCTTATTCAGCAAGCCGAGCTGCGGCGTGTAGAAAAACAGCCACAGGTTGGCGATGGCGATCATCGGCAGCAGCGAGGGAATAAAGAAGGCGGTACGAACCAGCGCAGTGGCGCGCATCTGCCGGTTGACCGCCAGCGCCATTAGCAGCGCCAGCGTGACCGCCAGCGGAATGGTAATCAGCGCATACAGCAGGTTATTGCGCAGAGACTGGATAAAGATGTCGTCATCCAGCAGCGCAAGGTAGTTATCCAGCCCGACAAACTGGGCCGGATGACCGTTGCGCGCCGCGCTGAACAGGCTTTCCCACACGGTCGCGACCGCCGGATAATGGGTAAACAGCAGCAAAAAGCTGAGTGCTGGCAAGATCAGCAGATAGCCATACAGCTGCATCGTCCATAACCGGGGACGGTGAACCGGTGCGACGGTGAGAATGACGCTCATCGTTATTGGTATGACTTCAGCAGACGATCGGCTTGTTTCTGCGCGCCGGCCAGCGCATCAGCTGGCGTTTTCGCCTGCGTCACCGCCGCTTCCACCGCGTGATTCAGCGCATCCTGAATCTGCACGCTGTTATAAGTCGACAGTTCTGGCTGGGCATACTTCAGCTGCTCACGCGCCACTAAGGCCTGCGGGACCTGCTTAACGTAATCCTTCATCACCTGGGTATCCCACGCCGCCGCCGAGGTGGCGACATAACCGGTGGCGATACTCCAGCGTGCAGCCTGCTCTGGCGACGTTACCCAGCGGATGAATTCCATCGCGGCTTTTTGCTGTTCTGGTGAGGTGTTTTTAAAGACATACAGATTGCCGCCGCCGGTTGGGCTACCGCGCTGGGTTTTCTCAGGCAGCATCGCCACGCCAAACGGGAACTTCGCATTATCACGCACGTTGGTCAGGTTGCCGGTGGTGGTCACCATCATCGCGGTTTTGCCGCTGATAAAGTCCTGCGGCGTCGTGCCCCATGCAATTGCTCCCTTTGGAGAAACCTGTTCTTTCTGCCCCAGATCGGTCAGCCATTGCAGCGTTTCAACGTTGCCCGGCGTATTGAAGTGAACCGCAGTGCCCTTGCCGTTATCCAGACGTCCGCCGTTGGTGGCCGACAGTCCCTGGAAGTTCCAGTAACCGTTTGGCGTGGACGGGATCTCGATACCCCACTGGCTGACGCCGTTAGCATCTTTGAGGGTCAGTTTCTTACTGAATTCCACCACCTGCTGCCAGTTGGCGGGCGGCGTATCGGCGTTCAAACGGGCTTTCTCAAACGCCTGCTTGTTCCAGTACATCACCACGGTTGAACGCTGGAACGGCACGCCCCACACCTTACCGTCGATGTGGCGCAGAAAGGCGGGATAGAAACCGTCGATCCATTTTTTGCCTTCCTCGCCCTGCGCCAGATCGCTGGCCGCGACAATCGCCCCGGCATCAATCAGTGAATACGCCTCAATATCACCAATCACCGCCATCTGTGGCGCATTACCGCCGCGAAAAGCGGTCAGCGCTTTGGTCACGGTCGTCGCATAGTCACCGGTATACACCGGCTGAATACTCACATCCGGGTGCGTTTTTTCGAAGTCCGCCACCAGCGTATCGACGGTGTGGCTGACTTTGCCACCCACCGCGATCGGATAATACATTTGCAGCTTGACCGGATCGGCAGCGAACGCTGAGGTGGCCATCGCGAGCAAGACAACAGAGGACAGGCGTGAGTAACGAATTGCAGACATGATTTTCCCTTGGGCAAATGACAACGGTTAAATGGCGTATTTTTTTTGTGAGGCAAACATCTGTTGTTCGGCGTGTTCGCAGCGCTTACCGCTTTCGCGGTGAAAGAGGTATTGCCGTGCGGCGGACCACTGCAAGCCGACGTCGCTGCCCTCGGCGAAGCGCTGCATGCCGGGAACTTTGACCGTCAGCGACACGTCGAGGCCCGCAAGCCTGCACACCAGTAAGGTATCGGCACCCATATATTCGGCGCTCTCTACGCGCGCGGTCAGGGCCGCCTGTGCAGCGGGGATAAGCTGGATATCTTCGGCACGTAATCCCAGACTGAGCGTGGCCTCGGGGTATTCGACCACCGGCTGCGTGAGAGGCATGAGGTAATGATGGCTACCGTTGCGTTGCAGCGGCAGGATATTCATCGGCGGCGCGCCAATAAACTGCGCGGCGAACACGCTGGCGGGATGGTTATAAAGTTCGTCCGGCGTGCCATGTTGCTCAATATGGCCATCGTTAAGCAGAATAATGCTGTCGGCCATGCTCATGGCTTCGGTTTGATCGTGGGTCACGTACAGCATGGTCAGACCGAGTTTCTTCTGCAGCGCGCGGATTTCACGGCGCATGCTTTGCCGCAGCTTGGCATCCAGATTCGACAGTGGCTCATCCATCAGGCACAGCGTGTTGTTAGCGATCACCGCCCTGCCCAACGCCACGCGCTGCTGCTGGCCGCCGGAAAGCTGCGACGGCAGGCGATCCAGCAGCGTATCCAGCTCCATTAACTTACTGACATCCGCCAGGCGCTGAGCAAACGACTGTTTCTCTTCGCCCCGCGCTTTTAAGCCAAATAGCAGGTTTTCGCGCACGTTAAGGTGAGGAAACAGCGCATAGGATTGAAACACCATCGACAGCTTGCGCTGCGACGGTGGCAGAGGGGTGATGTCGGCATGATTAAACTGGATGGCGCCGCGATCGGCGGTTTCCAGTCCGGCGATGGTACGCAATAAGGTCGATTTTCCGCAGCCCGATGGCCCCAGCAGCGCAACAAAACTGCCCTGTGCCGCCTCAAAACTGATGTCATTCAGGGCGATTTTTTCGCCCCAGGCTTTATGAATATGGTGAAGCGAGAGGTGGCTCATGCATCCGCAATCCGAGAATCTGAATGGCAGTACGCTAGCGGATAGGAATGAAGGATTTATGTCGCTGCGGTGACGGTTGGGTGATGGCGCTGATGCAGCCTAATCTACTCACGCCTTATTTACCGAGAATATTGTTAACCGCTTTCAGGTGACCAGCCTTATCTTTGTGGTTTGAAATCACCTGAATGACGGTGAATTTTTTGTCAGCGACCGCCAGCAGAGTGGCCTGCTGCACATCGTTACCCCCCATCTTGTCAGTGGCTTCGATATGGTAGACCGACAAACCGTTGGCATTTTCAGTTTTCTCACTGATCACCTTATAAGAAGGTGAAGCCTGCTTCTGCTTGTCTTTAATTGACTTCATGCCGTTGAGAAAATCAGCGTCACTGCCACCGCGAGCAATTACCGGGATATCTTCTTCGCCAATGATCAACACGCGTTTTTCCGGCTTGTTAACATACATTGTTCCCGGTCCGCCGCCCGGAACAGGCTGCTTTATATAGCCCTGCAGTTTGAACGTCTGCTTTCCATCCAGCAAAGCAAGCGTCTCAGTCTGCGTGGCTGCGGCTGGTGCTGTCTCAGCTGCGGATGCCATCAGGGAGGTTCCGCCGATGGCAGTTGCCAGGCAGATTGCACCCACGATATTTAATGATTTTCTTAATTTCACGATGAACTCCTGCGTATTGATGATATTTCCATTTCGCTGATACAGCATCAGTATGGCCTGTATCAGTGATGTAAGGGGGTTATCGGGTCAGATCGTAGAGACAGATCCCTGAGCCGAGCAGAAACAGAATAATCGGCCAGTAGAGAACGGGAATAAAAAAGAAGTTATGGGTTTTTTCGGGGGCCATCATTGGCTGGCTTTTCGTTGCCTGTGCAATGGAGTCCAGCCATTTTTCCTGCCGGAGCACCCAGACAAAGGCCGCACAGAAAAGGGCAGAAACTATCAGCGTAGCCCCTGTCGCCCATAGATGCGCGACAAAGAAACCGTCATAGTAATAAATATCTAACAGCCATTTACACAGGAGATAGGCGGCAGAAATTAATACTGCGACGAAAAAACCCACTCCGCTCCATGCGATCATCTTTATATCCTTCTAAGGTGTGAGGAATGAGGAATAATTTTTTTGAAAATTAACATATTTTTATCATTGTGGCGATATTTTCTTTGGTGCTAATATAAATGCCATCCAGCACAGGAGATGTCCAGCCTGGGCAATTTTCACCTTACTGATTTGATGGATTTATTTTACACGACTGTTTTTTCGGCCCGATTTATTTGTTTGCGCTCGGCCTCTGGAAGAGAAATATTACACTGATTTTAATTATGGCAGTTGTTTATTCTGCCCTATCCGTGTTTTTTTCGACAATGGCTATAGCTTATCCAAAATATCTCGATATTGGTCTGGGTCAGGGTTTTAACGCCCTGTATGGCATCAGCACCAATCTGGCTTATAATCGCTATGCAATAATTATAATATCGTGAAGCTCGCATAAATGCTTCCGCACCGTTTAATCGGGGCCAGGCTATTCTTTTCGGAATTTCCTGATAGCAGCAGCTTCTCCCTTTCACAGACATGCAGGAAGTTATTATTTTGAATACATTAACGGAATTGAAAAAGGGTTATCTAAAGGTATTTTTCTGGCTGCTATTCACACTGTTTCTCGTCCCCGTCATTACCCTGTTTTTTGCTGAATATGGCAACACCCAACTTGATCAGCAATACACGCAAATCTTCATGAACGATGCGCGGGAACAACATCAGGATACGGGCAAACTTCAGGCGTTTCTGCAGCAGAACCCGCCTTCCAGTGTCTGCGGCCCGGTAGATGAAAATCTGCAGGATTACAAAAACGCCGTCTGTGCACCGCAATCCGAACTGTGGCAGTTCTACATGATGGATAAAGTGGCATTCTGGACGCTGATCGGTAGCGGCGTTGTCCTGCTGATGGTGCTGCTGTTCAGTGCGCTGGCCTTTAAAAGCCGCCAGGGACAGGTAATCAGTCTGGCGCTCGCCCGCAAGTTCCTGATGCTGGCCTGTTCGCTGGAAGTCATGGTGCAGGGCGGCATGCTGGTATGGCTCTCATTCTGGGGCACCGCCTTCTTCACGCAAACCTACTATCCAAAACTGGTGATGGCGGTAGGACTGCTGGTGCTGGCCGGTATGTATTACATGATTAAAGGCATCTTCAAAAAACTCCCACCGGAAGAGAGTATTGAAGGCGAAGTCGTGACCCGCGAAGCGGCCCCGGCACTCTGGTCACAGATTGATATGCTGGCCGCCAGAGTGGGCACCACGCCACCCGATCATATTGTTGCGGGTATCGACACCAACTTCTACGTGACCGAAGCCCCGCTGAACGTGAATGGGAATCCGCTCACCGGCCGTAAGCTCTATGTCAGTATTCCACTCCTGCGTCAGCTCACCGTTGCGCAGGCTGATGGCGTGATGGTCCATGAACTGACTCACCTCCATGAAGGCGACACCGCCTCCGGCGCATTACTGGGACCGAAGCTGCACCGGTTTGATCTCTATATGCAGCTGATGGGTCAGAATCTGGCCACGCTGATCGTCTTCTATCCGCTCTATCTTTATCGCATGCTGTTTGAGCTGGCGTGGCAGCGTAACAGCCGTGAACGTGAGTTTGTCGCGGATCGCAATGCATCAACGCTGGTCTCCCCTGCCGCGATTATCGAATCACTGATCAAAGTGTCTGCGTATGCCAGCTACCGGAATGAAGTTGAGCGAAACTTCTTTAATAACCAAACGCTGCACGAAAATGAACTGGGGATCAGTAGCGCTATTGCTGCAGGTCTGCCTGAACATGTCGCCTCTCCGGACTTTATCAGCGTCATCCGTGAGCAGAATGTGCCGCACCCGTTTGATTCACACCCGCCGCTGGCGGAAAGGATGCGCAACGTAGGGTATGAGATTAACGAAGCTGACTATGCCGCGATCGCCGCCGATTTCCCGGCACAGAGCTGGGTCGATCTGATGCCGGTTGCCGACGAGATGGAACAGCAGTTGTGGCAGAAATATGAACGCGACTTCTCCTCAGTGCATGAAGAGAGCCTGGCCTGGCGCTATCAGCCTGACGGTGAAATGGAAACCGCGCTGGTGCTGAAGCATTTCCCCAATGTTCCTTATACCCTGAAAGATGGCTCGCAGATCGTCATCACCTGGCAGGGCATCGTGGCGCCGAAAACCGGCGAAGTGCTGGAGTGGGATAACGTTAAAAACATCAACGTTATTCGTAGCTTCGGCCGGGATAAGCTCTACGTGCAACATGTGCAGCGAAACTCGCAGGGGAAAAAACGCAGTGAGATCCGTCTGCCGGGCCTGAAAAAGGAGATTGAAGCCTTTAAAAACAGCCTCGGCTATTACTGGCATCGTCATCAGACAGTCAGGGCGTTACTGAAAGAAGAATCGTCGGAAGCGACGCAACGCGCATAACCCGTTTGTCATCGGCTCCCTCATCGCAGCTGGAAAGGGAGCCGATGCGGACATCAATTCCCAACCTGTATTTCTAACCGCATAAATAAAGGAACGATTGTGTTTAAAAGAGCAAGCAGGGCCATGATACCCGGGATGCTGGTGACTGCCCTTGTGCTGCCGCTGACAGCATGCGACAACAGTGACAAAGCAGATGCAAAGCCAGCCCCGCAGAGTCAACCCCAGGCTGTTGCGGAGGATACCGCTGCGCAACTCACCACAAAATTAAACGCCTATGTGGGTTGCTTTAACACTACGGATGGATCGGTTCGCGACAGTGCCCTGCGCTATGTGAGCTGGATGGCGAATGCTGAAAAGGGGCCAACCGGCAAAGAGCGCAACGTCAACGTACTGGGCGAGGTCACGCCTTACGAACTGGAGAGCTGCACTAAAGCCATCAACCAGGCATCGAAGGCGAAACCGGCGTTACCGGCGCTGGATGCTGCAGCAACACAGTATCTGGCGGATTTAACGACATTGCAGCCGCTGGTTTCGCAGGCTCACCTTTACTACAGTCAGGAAGATTACAAGGATGATGGCTTCGCGAAAGGCAAGCAAATGCATCCGCCACTCATGAAGGCGTTTGACCGCTTTATGAAATCCAGCGACCAGTTCGGTGCTGAAGTTGAAAAAGAGAACAATGAAGTCGTGGCTGCGCAACTGGTTGAAATTGAGAAGTCTGAGGGCCGGCATAGTCGCTACTACCGCCTGGCATTAGTCACGCAGGCCAAGGCGCTGGCGACCCTGTTTACCTCCCCTGCTCCCGACGTGGCACAGATGACAAAAGCGATTGATGCTTACAGTACGTTGCTGACTGAGGCAGAAAAGGCAACGGCCAGCGAAGCGGGCAAGCCATTAACCTGGTCCATCTTTCAGGATAATGCCGGAACCTTCCTGAAAGACTGCAAGGATCGCATGCGTCGGATTCGCGATAAAACACCTTACAGCACGGGTGAGCAGAGTCTGCTGAAAGCAAGCGGCAATTCGGGCTGGATGGTATCAGGTTCACCGATGCGCGTTTTAAAATCCTATAACGGACTGGTCGAGGCCGGTAACCGCCTGTAAGCGGGCTGCCCGCCCCATGTGACTCTGGGGCAGGCTTCGTCAGCCGGGCTGATGCCGTCACCTGCCGGATGAAAAGCATAAAAATTGTTTGCAGGGCAGATGCAGGGCCGGAAAGAGGCCTATGCCGGAGAGCCATCGGGACCCCCTCATTTTCAGCTACGCTTCTTAAGTAAAATTTTCTTTATTCAGGAGTGAGTAGTGCCAACGTTGACCCCAGCAATTCAATCCGATCTTAAACGTTCATTGACGGCCACGCTTCCGCTTGGCGTTGGTATGATGGCAGCGATAGACGAAGTGATATTTCATCAGATTCTGGCCTGGCATCACTTTTTTGACTGGGAAACACCCGCTTTTGGCCTGTTCTCAGATGGGTTACTGCATTCAGCTGAGCTGATATTGTTTGTCCTCGGCTTTTTTATGTTTGCCGATCTGCGTAGCCGCAGAAAGCTTAACCGGACAGCAGCATGGGCAGGCTTCTTTTTGGGGATGGGAGCGTTTCAGCTTTTTGACGGGATTGTGGATCACAAGCTGCTCAGGATTCATCAGATCCGTTACGTGGACAATGTTCTCCTCTACGACCTTATCTGGAACGCGGCGGGTCTGCTTTTATTGCTGGCGGGTTTCATTATCTATCGCCGGGCGCGCACGGCTGAACTGCAGGCGGGAACGTAACCCGTGGAGCCAGCAATGCATCACGCAGATGTGCCCCACTCCCCGATGTTGTTCGTTCTTTTGGTCATTATGCCTGCCGTACTGCTCTGTCTTTATCTTCTGGCCGCCGTCAGAATACGTGGCACCGCCCGCTGGAGCACGTGGCGTACAGCCAGCTTCACGGCCGGCATAGTGTTAATCGTGGTATCCGTATTGCCGCCTGTGGCTGATTGGGCTCATCACGATTTACGCGGTCACATGATACAGCATCTTTTTCTGGGAATGTTTGGTCCTCTGGGCCTGGTTTTTGGTGCGCCCGGATCGCTGTTGATGCGCTGTGCTCCCGCGAAAATTACACGCGTCATTATGAATATTCTCCGCACGCGCCCGGTCCGTTTTTTAATCCACCCGATAACCGCTGCTTTCCTGGATATTGGCGGTATGTATCTTCTTTATCTCACCCCGCTTTTTGGGCTGACGATGACCAGCCCTTTCCTGTTTGTTTTTATCCATCTGCATTTTGTTCTCTCCGGGTATCTTTTTACCTGGTCTGTCGCAGGGCCCGATCCTGCTCCCCATCGCCCGCCGAGGTCCGTAAGGCTGATAGTCATTTTCCTGGCCACAGCGGCTCATGGTGTTCTTGGAAAATTAATGTACGGATACGGCTACCCTCTTGGGACCTCAGCATCTCCTGAGGAAATTCAGGCGGCCGCACTGTGGATGTATTATGGCGGGGATATCGCCGAGTTATGCATTATCACCGGCTTCTTTGCAGCATGGTTCCGTCAGCGCAGCAGCCTGCCAGAGGCGATAGCAGGTAAAATCACACATAAATAACAGGAACACCCCCACACGGGGTTCACATCAGCTCAATACCAAAGCGGCGAAGTAACAGCGCATATCCCCAAAAAAGCAGCACGGTCATAAGGCAGGAGGCCAGCAGCGCGACCCAGAATCCCCACCGCTGAAAAATGAAGGGAAAGCAAAGAAACATGGGCAGTGTCGGGACGACATACCAAAATGTGTACCATGCATGATTCGCTATTTTCTCTTGGGTTTGCCCCTCAAGCTTCATCCATATCAGCACCAAAACGGTCACCAGTGGCAATGCCGCCAACAGACCGCCCAACCGGTCGCTTCGTTTTGCCGCCTCGGAGATAAGCACTATCATTCCTGCGGTTACCGCATACTTCACAATCAGCCAGATCATCTCATTCCTCTTGTCCTGAACACGGGTCGTAAGCGTAGCATCCGTTACGCAGATCCTGTGATCCGATGAATAGCCTATCCCTATTTTATTACCTTCATCACTGGCAGAAGCACCATCGCATTTACGCTTATCCCTCACCCAACAGGCAAAGCGCTATGTTCAGAATGCCGTCTATAAGACTGGCATCAGCTTTGTCTTCATCCGATGCGTTCTCTTTCGTCAGTGCCGGGACAAATGGCAGAGCAATTCCCACCAGGAATTTTTGTGCAAAAAAAAGCCAGCTTCCGCTGGCCTGATTTGTTAAATTTCTATGACAATTTTACCCGTGTGCTTACCGGCAAGCTGATGCCGAAATGCGTCCTGCAGTTCCCCGAGCGGCAAAACTTTATCAATTACGGGACGTACATCAGAGGCTTCAAAGGCGCGGATCATCTCTTTCTGATGCTCACGACTTCCAACGGTGATGCCCCGTACGGTTAGCTGCTTGCCCATTATTGCCGCCGTCGGGACTTCTCCCGCAATGCCGGTAAATACGCCAATAAGCGTAATCCGGCCGCCTATGCGCGCTGCGGCAATTGACTGAGCCAGCGTACCGGGGCCGCCAATTTCAATTACATGATCAACCCCCCGTCCACCGGTGAGCTCGAAGATTTTTTTACCCCAATGCGGCTCTTTACGGTAATTAACGACACCGGCAACACCCTGATCACGCAGCCAGGCCATTTTTTCTTCAGAGGAAGACGTGCCCCAGACCCGGGCTCCGGTCATTTTTGCCAGCTGCAGGGCAAAAACGGATACGCCCCCGGTGCCCAGGATAAGAACATCTTCCCCCGGGCGCAGATCGCCTTCGGTAATCAACGCCCGCCAGGCCGTCAGTGCTGCGGTAGGGAGCGTTGACGCCTCGGCATGCGTCCATCCTGCGGGGGAATGCGTGAAGAAACGGGCGGGACGGACAACGTATTCCGTGGCATATCCATCAATGCCGTCTCCGGGCGTTCGGCTGAAACCGGCGAGTGGACACTCTCCTTTGTCCCAGTCGGGAAAAAATGTGGATACCACCGCATCCCCGGATTGAAAATCTGTGACGCCTTCTCCGACGCTTTCGACGGTTCCAGCGCCGTCAGACATCAGGATACGACCCGCCTGCGCTGGCAGGATACCCGCAGCGACGTTGTAATCGTGAAAGTTAAGCGAGATATTATGAATGCGGACGCGTATTTCACCTTTGCCTGGCTGGCCCGGATCGGTAACGTCTGTAAAGGCGATATTATCTACGCCCGCTTCATTGCCAAGGAGTACAGCTTTCATCGTGAAGGTTTTCCCCGTATCGGATAGAGTAAACTATGACTTTAGCCCTCTTTAACGTCCAGGATAAGTACCTACAAAAATGTCTGTATTCTCTGAACCTGCTGAAGTAAAAAAAAATGTGCTTGCGACCCGGTTACGTAACGGTGAAATATTTGATGCGACGTGTCCTTCCAGAAGGCTGCTCAGTCACCTGACAAGCAGGTGGGGAACCCTGACGCTGATAATCCTGCTGGATGGTACTCATCGTTTTGGAGAGCTGAAACGTAAAATGGGCGGAATTAACGAAAGAATGTTGATAAAAACGCTGAAGGAACTTGAAAGCACGTCACTGGTCCAGAGAAAGGTTTATCCCGTTTTACCGCCTCATACTGAATATGCGCTCACCGCTCAGGGACTTGAGGCGGCGGCACATATTGAAAGGCTGACCGACTGGATAAGTAATCACATTGACGGCACATGAAGCCGGACGGTGAATTATGTATTGGATGCGACTCTGGCCGGCGCGCGGACTTTAATCATTAATGAAAATAATGCACCGCTAGCTTCGGTTTTCGATTTCGCACACACGGCTTTTTTCATTTTTTGTAAAAATCTGCAAGAAGATCAGATCCCAGCTTCGCGAATATCATGCGCGTTAATGGCACCGATAACCCGTCCCGCATCAGACGTCACGGGTGCTGCAGATATTTTATGTTGCTGAAATAAAGCCAGCGCCTCAACAGCGTGCTGACCTGCAGATAAACTCAGGCCGGGTGAGGTCATTGCATCCTTAATTTGCGCGCGGAGTGAACCGTCCTTCAGCAACCACCTGCGCAAATCTCCATCAGTAAAAATTCCCGCCAGCTTCCGGTCATCGGCCGTTACGGCAACAAGACCCAGCCCGGTACGCGTCAGCTCAAACAGTGCGTCATGCACGGTTGCAGACTGATTTACCCGCGGAATTCTCTCCTCAGTGCGCATAATATTTTCCACCCGGCACAACAGCCGTGTGCCAAGGCTTCCGGCAGGATGCGTCCGGGCGTAATCATGTTCACTGAAGTTACGTGCCCGCATCAGTGCTATTGCCATGGCGTCGCCCATGATCAGCGTATTAACTGCCGAAGATGTTGGCGCAAGTCCGAGAGGACAGGCTTCTTTGCTGACGTGAATATTGATGCAATGATCGGCTCCTTCACCCAGCGGCGAAGAGGGATTGCCGGTAAACGCGATGATGCTGACCGGGAGATCCTTAAGTAACGGCACCATAAGGCGAAACTCTGCGGCGTAGCCGGAATACGAAATCAGAATAACGACATCCCCGGCAGCAATCATACCGAGATCGCCATGCAGGGCTTCGGCAGGATGAACATAAAAAGCCGGCGTACCGGTGCTGGCCAGCGTGGCAGCGATTTTACGTCCGATATGGCCTGACTTCCCGATTCCGCTGACGATCACTTTCCCCTCGCAGAGATGTATTCGTCTGCAGGCCTGATAAAATTCATCGTCCAGCCGTTCAGTCAGGCGTGCTGCTTCGTGGAGTTCGGTTTCAATCGTCTTCCTGGCTGCTGTGAGTATCAGATCTTTCATAAATTATTCCTCTCCGGCGATGATGACCTCAATGCCTTTTTCCCTGAACTGCGCCAGAATGTCGTCACCTATATCATTATCAGTGATTAACACATCTACAACGTCAAGGCTGCACACCACATTCGGGCTGCGGCGGCCAAACTTGGAAGAGTCCACGAGTAGCACGATTTTTTTTGCTGCCTGGCACATGGCCTGGCTGACAGCAAACACCTCATTAAATGTGGTCACGCCAGCAGTCAGATCAACACCATCTGCACCAATAAACAGGGTATCAAAACTGAATTTACTGAAAGCAGACTCAGCCAGGCTGCCGTGAAAAGAGGCCGATGTCTTACGGAAAGTGCCGCCCGGCATGAGGATCACCTGATCGTTGTTCAACTCAACCAGTTCATTAACGATACTCAGGCTGTTAGTCATGATCGTAATGTTGTTGAAGCGCGCAAGGTGCGGCACCATTTGGAGAACGGTGCTGCCGGCGTCAAATATCAGCGAGTCGCCTTCACTGATGAACGCTGCGGCGCGTCCTGCAATCCGCTTTTTCTTTTCCGTATTAATGAGCGTTTTTCTGTCAATCGGCTGGTCCCCCTCATCGCGGTTTAGCATCACCCCGCCATAGGTTCGGATTACAGCCCCCTCCTGCTGGAGCCGCGTGAGATCCTTCCTGATGGTTGTTCCGGTAGTATTAAAGTGAGCAATAAGCGCATCTACAGTAGTGCGGCCGTTCTGCTGTAAATAATCCAGAATTAACGCCTGACGCTGTATCGGTTTCATAAGTATGTCCTTTCATTTGCCGAATTCCCTGACCATCCCCGACTTTGAAACTCGCGATGTAAAGGAATATTCTTTCATAATGAAAGCTATCATCTTCTATTTGAAATGGCTAACGTCAGTGCCTCCTGCAGCATCTTATTTGCAGGAAATATGACTTCGGAACGTATTTCATCCAGTCGGATGCCATTAAGCGTTGCTTCTGCGTAAGGGCGTGAGAAAACCGTAAACCCTTTCATAACAAAATTGTTTGTTATAACCCCCTGCTCGCTAATGGCAAGGGCCAGCACCACCCGGGGTTTAAAGCGGCCTGTTGAGCGGCCAATTTTTACAACCCCGTAGCCTGAGAGGGCCGTAAGTGCGCGATTGAAGCGGTTGATCTGCAGCCAGCCCAGTGCTATTTGCCCGGTCCAGGCCAGGGCTGCGCTTACGATGAGAGCGTTGACAGGTTCCATAGCTTTCTCCTTATACCGGCAGCCTTCACTGCCGGTATGTCTGTCAGAACATGACCTGCCCACCGGTCACATTGATGGACTGCCCGGTGCAGTAAGCTGCCTTGTCGCTTGCGTAAAACAGCAGCACGTTAAGGACGTCTTCATAGTCACATCCCCTTTTCAACGGCACTTTATCGATGTAATGCTGTTCAACCCGATCAGCACTGATGCCCAGTTTTTCAGCATACTGTGGCAGCAGCGACTGAAACATCGGTGACTTGAGCAGATTGCCCAGCATCAGTGAGTGCACGGTGATGCCGTATTCTGCTAAATCGAGAGCAAGTGATTGCGTCAGTCCCACGCCGCCAAATTTTGCCGCGCTGTATCCTGAGTTATGTTTACTGCCGACCTTACCGGATTTAGAGTTGATCTGAATGATCCGTCCTCTGATGCCATCACGGATCATGAGTTTTGAAAATTCACGGGCACAAAGAAAATATCCCACCAGATTGACCTGCAGTGAGAGGTCAAAATCGCTGAGCCCAAACTCAGTAATAGGGGCCGCTTTAGCAATTCCCGCACTGTAAAGCAGCAGGTCGGCACGGCCAAAGCGGTTATCTACCTGGCCTGCCAGTGCGATAACACTTTCTTCATTGGTAGCATCCACCTGTAATGCCAGCGCAGATCCCTCGCCGTATCGTTCATTAATCCCTGCCGCGACCGTCTTCGCATTGTTCTCATTTAGGTCGGCAACCGCCACTTTATAACCGGCCTCTGCCAGTCCCTCGCACAGGTAAGCACCCAGCGTCTGGCCACCACCGATGACTACAGCAACCTGATTCATAGTATTCTCCTGATTATTAACTCAACATGCGGAATTTCTGGCCCGGCTCTATTGACGTTGGCGCGCTGCCAGCGACATGAACGGTGCCGGGAAAGTCGGGATTTACTGCCCCATCAAACCGAATGGTGACGTGGCCCAGATCGCGTAGATTCTCGCGGGCAACGTTGCCGACGGCTGTAACCGGGTATTCGCGTTCACCAATAGTCAGTAAGGAGCCGGCTGCAAAAGCCCCACCGTTATTGACGTCTGTCCGATGAATAAAACAGTACTCAGCAACGTCCTGTGGAGCGCCTTCACCAAACGTGATGATGAAGTTGTCCTCCAGTGCTTCATTGGCGCAAAGTCCGACAGCAATAAAGGTGGATTCATAGACGGTTTTCATAAGAACTCCTGCATTTACTGATAGATAAAGCCGGATACAGCCCAGGCAAGAAGAACCGCGGGTGCACCCGTCAAAAAGCGCCCAACCAGCACGGAAGGCACGCCCACCCGGACGGTGTCCTGACGCGCATCGGCCAGTGACAGGCCGACCGGTATGAAGTCGCATGCCGCCTGAGAATTGATGGCAAACAGTGCCGGCAACGCCAGATGAGGTGGAATGGTGCCCTGACCTATCTGTACGCCAACCAGGACGCCGATAACCTGAGCAATTACCGCGCCCGGACCGAGAAAGGGTGAAAGCAGAGGAAACGAACAAATCAGTGCCAGAGTCACCAGCCCTACGGGACTGTTAGCCAGTGGCGTCAGACCATGTGCGATGAAGTCACCCAGGCCGGATGCCATAATGATCCCGATCAGCGCGGAGACAAATGCCATAAAGGGCAGGATGGTCTTGAGGACGGTATCAATGGTTTCACGGCCGGCCTGAAAGAAAACGGCGACCACGGAACCCATCCCCATACCTACTTTTGCCAGCAGTCCGTCGCTCTGCTCAGTAATCTTTTTACTGGAATCATATTGCCGCGGGCCGCCGTTGCTTTCTGAGCCTGCAGCAGGTTGCGGTTCAGATGAAACGGGCTCGGCTTCTCCCTCATGTTGAACCGGTTGAATATCGTCCGGACGTACACCCGATACGTAAATGTCTTCGGTGATGTACTGAGCCAGAGGCCCGGACTTGCCAGTGGCATGGATGTTAACCGTTGGTATGCGACGCTTGGGGTACAGTCCGCATCGCAGCGTTCCGCCACAGTCGATAACGGCAATACCGATTTCTTCAGCTGGCGGTTCACCCTCTTTAAAACCATCTACCGATTCCCATCCGGTGAGTGCCTCAAGTCTGGTGACAATGGCCGGTCGGGTGCCTGCAGTGATATAAACGATTTTTTTACCGGGACTAACAGTCAGAGTGAGTGGGCCGCCCCAGCCACTTTCACCTTTTTTGATAACAATTGAGTCAGCCATCGTATGCTCCGCGCTTATAAGCGAACCTGACGTTCAAGTTGAATACGCATCTTTTTTTCAAAAATGGTGGTTGTGAGATCGGTAATCCAGCCACGAAAGAAATTCATGATCATTCCCACAAGCAGGTAGCTCACCGCGAGCGGCCCCAGCGGCAGACCCAGCGTGGTTAACCCATTGGCTATTCCCAGATAGACGAACAGTTCGCCCGGATTGATGTGAGGAAAGAGACCATTCATCGAATGGCAGCTGTAAGAAGCCGCGGCGTAATAGCTGGGTTTATATTTCTCCGGCATAAATTTGCCGAGACTCAGTGTCATGGGATTGCAGAAAACAAACGTGCCAACCACGGGTAGAAACAAGTAACGCGAGACCGGATTACCCGCACAGCGTTGTGCGAGCGCTTCAATACGGCGCTGGCCAACAAAGACAATCAGCGCATTCATGACCACAAGAAGACTGATAAGAAGAGGAAGAATGCCGGTAACCATTCCGACAAAAACCTCCCCTCCCTTTTGAAAGAGGCCGATAAACCACTCAGCCCCGTGTGTGATGTTTTCAATCATTTCAAACCCCTTCATGTAGAGAACAGATTCATTTCTTATTCAGTGCAATTACAAGGTAGATCGAAAACCATCCAATAAAACACGAATAGATCACAAAACGATTAAAAAACCTTTCATAATGAAATATAAAATGAAAGATAAAAACTTTCATTTGGCTTTTTTTTTAATTACCGGCTAAAAGTGGCATTAAAAGGTTCTTCCCGTGATACCGATTGATGAGGCGCTAACGCTGAGCGAGACGATTTCAGTTCCTGCAGGCCGGGACTAAGCCAGTCTTCTGGAAACCTTCTTGATCGTTCCAGACATTCAAATATACTGTACATATACACAGTACATTTGGAGGCCCACTTTATGTCGCTCATCCCTCACCCACCAGGCAAATCGCTATGTTTGCCCTGGTAGACGTCAACAGCTTTTATGCCTCCTGTGAGACGGTGTTCCGCCCTGATCTTGCAGGCCGCCCGGTGATAGTTCTTTCCAATAACGATGGCTGCGTGATTGCGCGCAACGCCGAAGCCAAGCGGCTGCAGATCAAGATGGGCGCGCCCTACTTTAAGATGCGTGACGAAATTCAGCGACATAACGTGGCGGTGTTCTCGTCAAACTATGCGCTGTATGCCGACATGTCGCAGCGGGTGATGAGCACGCTGGAAGAGCTGGCGCCGGCAATTGAGATTTACTCGATTGATGAGGCGTTCCTCGATGTCAGCGGCATCAGCAACTGTCTGCCGCTGGATACCTTTGGCCGCCAGGTGCGCGATAAAATCTGGCAGGATACCCACCTGAGAGTCGGCGTGGGGATTGCGCAGACCAAAACCCTCGCCAAGCTGGCGAATTTTGCCGCCAAAAAATGGACCAAAACCGGGCACGTTCTCGATCTCTCCTCGCCTGCCCGCCAGCGTAAGCTGATGGGGCTGCTGCCGGTAGAAGAAGTCTGGGGCGTGGGCCGACGCCTGTCGAAAAAGCTGGAAGGATTGGGGATTGAAACCGCGCTGCAGCTGGCCGATACGCCGGTGGCGTTGATCCGCAAGCATTTTGGTGTGGTACTGGAGCGCACGGTGCGGGAGTTACGCGGGGAAGCCTGCCTGGAGCTGGAAGAGGTGCCGACCAAGCAGCATATCCTCTGCTCACGCTCGTTCGGCCACCGCATTACCGAGTATCAGGAGATGCATGAAGCCATCTGTAGCTATGCTGTCCGGGGCGCGGAAAAACTGCGCCACGAGCGCCAGTACTGTCGGGAAATCGGCACCTTTATCCGTACCAGCCCGCACGATCCCAAACATCCTTATTACACCAATGCCGCCAGCGTTAAGCTGCTGACGCCGACCCAGGATAGCCGCGATATTATTAACGCCGCCATTCAGTGCCTGGACAAAATCTGGCGACCGGGCCATCGCTATATGAAAGGCGGCATCATGCTCGGCGACTTCTTCAATCAGGGCGTGGCACAGCTGAATCTGTTTGATGATTTTCAGCCCAAAGCCAACAGCGAGGCGTTAATGGCCGTGCTGGATACGCTCAATAAACAGAGCGGCAGCCGCGTCTGGTTCGCCGGTCAGGGGATCCAGCGCGACTGGTCGATGAAGCGTGAGATGCTGTCGCCCAGCTACACCACCCGCTTCCGGGATCTGCCGGTTATCCGCTGAGGGTCACTGAATTGCAGGCCTCATGGACAAAAAGGCACCTATCCTGCACGTTCGCCCGCTTAACCGTGATTCCAGTCAGTGACAATATCGATGTGACATCTCGCTCATTTCTGCCAGGCTTAATCCTCGAAGTCAGATTTGATATGGACAAAACTGCTGGAGGATAAATGACAATTCGTGGTATCGAGCACATTGGAATTACGGTTGCAGATATTGAACAGGCTAAACAATTTTTCACTGATGCGCTTGGCGCATCCGTTCTCTATCAGTTGGTTTCTCCAGATGATAAGGAAGACAGTATCGCTGGGGATAATATGGCGCCCTTGAATGGTTTTCCCAGTGAATTGAAGGTGACTGGCCTTGCGATGTTACGTCTGGCGAACGGGTGTAATGTGGAACTGTTTCAGACTCAACCTGCCGCAAAGGATCATCAAGCCAATCCATCCCAGTCAGGCATTAACCATTTCTCTCTCTATGTTGACGATATTCAAGAGGCTGGTGAGAGGATGCGGGCACATGGCGCAAAAATGTTTGACGGCCCGTCAGACTGTTTTGGCCAGGAACAAGGGAAAGGTAACCAGACCTGGTTTTGCATGACGCCCTTTGGACTGCTTATTGAGCTGATCTCTCTGCCAACCCCCCTGAGTTATGACCCGCAGGCCACTGCGACAAGGTGGATCCCCGCCCCATCATCGAAACAGGCGTAAATCATGCAGCACAGAGAATTTATCAGCGGGAGCCTGGCCGCGATTTGCCTGGCATGTCCCGTTTTGTAATATGTCATCACAACCAGGGAGCGATTTATGTCTACTCATTCTAAAGAACCATCTGACCAAACCTCTGAGTTTGAATCCGACGGTGTAAAATCGGAAGAGCTGGTAAGTAGTGGTAGCGCATGGAACGGTAAAGCGTACGAAAAATATCCGGAAGGCAAACCGCATTTAACCGTAATGAAAATGCACTTTGACGCAAATACCACTTTGCCCTGGCACACTCACCCGATGCCTAATGTTGCCTATATTATTTCTGGGTCGTTAACGATTGAAGATAAAGAGACGGGCGAAAGTCGAAAATTTACCGCGGGTGAAGCGTTTAACGAATCAATTGATGATGTTCATCGCGGTTATACCACTGACGAACCGGCCGAGGTGATCATTACTTATGCCGGCGTTGAAGGACAGGCGCTGTCAGAACCCTATACCTCTTAATCCAGGATTCATTCCCAGCATGCCCTCGTGGCATGCTGCGCGGTACCGTGCCCAACATGCCAGCACCTGCCAGCACCTGCCAGCACCTGCCAGGAATAACATAGGGCACATAAGGACCATTTTTCTATAAAAAAAACGCTATCCTGCAGCATCTTGCCGGTTACTCACTCCGTTGTAACCGGCTTTTTTTCGTTCTTAATGTCTACCGCTTGTCGAGCAATGGTTATAAAAAATGCTTTCTGATTTAATCTTTATACGCAACAAATTGGTTTTATTTTTCACCAGTGCACTGTTTCTTTGTCTGATGATGGGTCTGGTATTTATTGATGTTCACTGGATGCATGATGCTGTTCATGAGTCCTCTTTAACAGAGATAACTCAGGAGCTGATGCTGCTGGTGATTGCACTCATGTATTTTTTTCGCGCAATGCGGCACTCCTCTGCACGTCCGTCACTGATGCTGATTGGGGGATTTTTTTCCTGCATGTTAATCAGGGAAATGGACTTTTTATTTGATGAAATAAAACATGGGTGTTGGGTCTGGTTCGCCCTCGCCGTGACGGGAATTTGTCTAATTTTTGCCTTAAGATATCCACAACGTACGCTCGCCGGTCTGGTGAGTTTTCTCCGTCATCCCTCATGGGGAATGATGAGCGCGGGCCTGCTCACTGTACTGGTCTTCTCCCGGCTGTTCGGTATGCAGGACCTTTGGCGGACGCTCATGCCTGGAGGATATAGTCATACGGTCAAGAATATGGCGGAAGAGTGCTCTGAGCTGCTCGGCTACAGTTTGTGCCTTTTTGCCACCTGTCGTTATCTTCGCTCGGATTATGCCCTTTACCGCCATACTTCCTGAGCACTCTGGGGGATAATGAAGCATCGCGACACCCGCCTCATTCTCCCCCGATCGTCACTGAATTGCAGGCCGCTTAGCCAACCCGCCGGTGCGCCCATTCACGCATACGCTGGAACAGCACAAACAGCGCCGGGATAAATACAATGCCCACCACGGTAGCCACCAGCATGCCGCTGAATACCGTGGTGCCGATGATCCGACGACTCTGGGCACCCGCGCCGGAGGCCAGCATTAGCGGCAGCACGCCGAGTATAAAAGAGATTGCCGTCATCATCACCGCCCGAAAACGCCGCGTCGCACCCTGCAGCGCGGCATCCGCAACTGACGCGCCCTGCTCACGCAGCGTTCGCGAAAATTCGACAATCAGGATGGCGTTTTTGGCGGCTAAGGCGATCAACAACACCAGGCCAATTTGCACATAAACATCATTGGCAAACCCGGCCCACCACAGCCACAGCAGCGCACCGCCGAGGGCAAACAGCACCGAAAGCATCACGCTGCCGGGCAATGTCCAGCTTTCATACTGGCAAACCAGGAACAGCCAGGCCATCACCACCGCCGCCAGCACGATCCAGATGGCCTGATTGCCGGTTTGTTGTTCCTGCAATGACAGCCCGCTCCAGGCGTAGCCGTAGCCCTCAGGTAAGCTGTCACTGAGGATCGCGGTCATGGCGTTCATCGCGTCGTTGCTGCTGACGTTTGCCGCCGCCGATCCGCTGATGGCCACCGACGGGAACTGGTTGTACTGCTTCAGATAAGGCGCACCAACGCCCGGCGTCACGGTAACCAGATGACTGAGCCGCACGCGTTCACCGTTATCGCTGCGCACATACAGATCGCTGATTTGCTCTGCCCGTTCACGCCAGCTCATCTCATTTTGCACCACCACGTGATAAGCGCGGTTGTTTAAGGTGAAGTCGCCGGCGCGCGTGCCGCCGAACGCGGTTTGCAGAGTGCTGAAGATGCGGGATACCGGCACATCCAACAGGGCGGCCCGGTTGCGATCGACGTTAAGCGTCAGCTGAGGCACGTTGCTGCTCCAGGTGGTAAATACCGCCTGCAGCTGAGGATGCTGATTGGCTTTCGCCAGCACCGCGCGCGTGACCTGCTCCAGCTCGGCAGAGGATTGCCCCTGCTGGGCCAGCAGACGCAGATCAAAGCCAGCGGCATTGCCCAGCCCCGGCAGCGTCGGCGGATTGAAGGTCATAATGTTGGCCGTGGGGATCTGCGCCAGCTGCTGCTGGATCTGCCCGGCGACCTGATCCAACGCCGCGCGTTCACCCCAGGGTTTCAGCATCACCGACATAAAGCCGCCGTTAGAGGTGGTGGTGCCGCTGAGAATATCAAACCCGGACACCATAATGACGTCCTCGACGGCGGGATTGCTGGCAATCAACAGCCGCGCGCGCTCCATGGTGGCTTCCGTGCGCTCTAATGACGCGGCGGCGGGCAGCTGCACGTTGGCAAAGAAATAGCCCTGGTCCTCGGCAGGTAAAAAGCCTTTGGGCATCAGCATAAAGCTGACGGCCACGGCCAGCGCGGCGGCGGTGGTGGCCACCACTGCCAGCCACGGCCGGCGGTTCATGCCCTTCACCAGGCTACCGTAACCGCCACGGGTTTTATCCAGTCCCCGGTTGAACAGCTGGAAAATGCGGCCCGGTGCCGCCGTGCGTGGCCGGAGCATCAACGCGCAAAGCGCCGGCGTCAGGCTCAGGGCCACCAGGCTGGAAAGCGTCACCGCGCTGGAGAGCGTCACCGCAAACTGCCGGTACAGCTCACCGGTAATTCCGGGCAACATCGCCACCGGAATAAACACCGCCAGCAGCACCAGCGTGGTGGCGATAACCGGTCCGGCGACCTGGCGCATCGCCTGCGTGGTGGCGCTGAGCCGATCGATGCCTTCCGCCATCAGCGTTTCGACATTTTCCACCACCACAATGGCGTCATCCACCACCATGGTTAACGCCAGGATAATGGCAAACAGGCTAAGGGTATTGGCCGAGTAGCCAAGCAGATAGAGGATGGCGAAGGTGCCGAGCAGCGAGGTCGGAATGGCCATGGCGACGATAAAGGTGGCGCGCCAGCTTTGCAGGAATAACGACACCACCAGGATCACTACCGCCAGCGTCAGTCCCAGCGACCAGCCCATCTCTTTGATGGTGGCAGAGACAAATTTCGTGGAGTCGAATTTGATTTCCCACTTCACGTCTGCCGGGAAGGTATGGCTCAGTCGCTTCAGCTCGGTGCGCACCAGACCCGCCACATTCAGCGCGTTTGCCCCTGGCGAGGGGTAAATTCCCAGATATGCCGTGTCGTTACCGTTCAGCGTCGCGCTGGAGTTGTAGCTACGCGCGCCGATATCAATAAAGGCGACATCCCGCAGCCGCACCAGCTGCCCCTGTGCCGAGCTGCGGATAATGATATCGCGGAACGCTTCCGCGCTGTTCAGGCGGCCAAGGCCGTTAATGGTCAGCGTTTGCTGCTGGCCGTTAAACACCGGTGGCGTGCCGACCTGTCCGGCGGCGCCCTGCACGTTCTGCTGGCGGATCGCGAGGGTGATATCGTCGGCGGTAATATTCAGCGCGTTCATCCGCTGCGGGTTCAGCCAGATACGCATACTGTAATCGCGCGCACCGAACATCTGCACCTGGCCCACGCCCGGCAATCGCGCCAGCGCATCACGAACGTGGGTGCTGGCGTAATTGCTGATAAACAGCGCATCACGGGTTTTATCAGGGGAGAACAGGCTGACGCCCAGCATCAGGTTGGTGGTGCGCTTGCGGACCTGCACCCCCATTTCCTGCACCTGTTGCGGCAGCTGAGCCACGGTCTGCGCCACGCGGTTCTGCACATCAATGGCCGCCAGATCGGCATCGGTGCCGGCGGCAAAGGAGATCGCCAGCGCATAGCTGCCATCGTCCGAACTGGTGGATTCCATATACAGCATATGGTCCACGCCGTTGATTTGCGTTTCCAGCGGGGCCGCAACCGCTTCGGCCACGTCTGACGCACTGGCACCCGGCCAGGAGGCGCTGACGTTAATCACTGGCGGGGTGATTTCCGGGTACTGCTCTACCGGAATGATTTTCAGGGCGATGGCACCGAGTAAGCCAATTACCAGCGCGATCACCATCGCAAAACGCGGGCGGGTCAGGAAGAACGTCAACATCAGCTGTTTCCTCCGGCGGCGATCGCGTTCACCGGGCTCCCGGCCTGAAGGCGCTGCGTGCCCTCAACGATCACCCGCTCGCCACGCTGCAGGCCGCTTAGCACCTGATATTGCTGGCCCTGCTGGCTGCCCAGAGTGAGGCGGCGTTTTTCGGTTTTATTCTCGTCGTTAACCAGCCAACAGAAGAACCCTTGCGGATCTTGCTGGATCGCCAGCGCCGGGATCATCAGCGCCGGCTCACTCTGTTTTGGCCGGAAAAACAGATCGATACTGCCGCCGGGCAACAGCCGCTCACCGGGATTGGCGAATTCTGCACGTAAGGTGACGCTGCCGCTGCGCGGATCGATGCGGTTATCCACCGAGACCAGCGTTCCCGCCTGGCGTTTGTCTGCCAGCTCAATTTCTGGCAGCCAGGCCTGACGCAGCGTTTTCAGGTCGGGATGCTGACCGGCCTTATCAAAAAAGGCGTGTTCTTCAATGGCAAAGGCGATGCGGATCGGGTCCAGCTGCACGATTTCCACCAGCATGCCGCTGGCAGGATTCACCAGGCTGCCCTGATGGAACTGGCTGTGCCCTACCCGTCCGCTGACCGGTGAGACGATCCGCGTGTAGCCGAGGGTAATCTCACGGGCCTTAAGGCGGGATTTCGCCTGATCCACCGCAGCCCGCGCGATATCACGCTGCATACGCGCGCCATCAACGTCATGGTTACTGATGGCCTGCGCCGGCTTCAGCCGCTGGAAACGGTCGAACTGCTGCTGTGCCTGGCGAAGGGAGGCTTCACTGCTGCGCAACTCCGCCTGGGCCAGCGACAGTGCGGCACGCTGCTCCGCATCATCGAGCTCATACAGCAGATCGCCGGCCTTCACCTGCTGCCCGTCGCTGAAATGGACCTGAGTAATGATGCCTTCAATGCGGCTGCGCAGTGCCACCGCATGGACGGCTTCAATCCGTCCCGGCAAGCGGCGCTCCATCAGCAGCGGCGCGGGTTCAACCTGCACCACCTGCACGGACTGACTGGCGACGCTCAGCGTTGGCCAGCTGATAACGAGAGCAATCGCCAGGGCGATTGTTGGGCATAACCTGTTCATCGTGTTTTCCAAAAACGGGAGGCAAGCGAAGACAGATGCCCCGCAGGGCATCTGCTGGCATTAACGGCTGCGGAAGCGGCGCGTAAGGGGTTTTTCCAGTTCGACGATCAGGAACAGCACTGCGCCAATCGCCAGGGTAATGCCCCAGTAACGCAGCGGAATCGCCTCAGTGCCGAACAACAGTTGCATAAAGGGCACATAGATAATCATCAGTTGCAGCAGCAATAACACGCCGCTGACCAGCCACAGACCTTTGTTGGCCAACACGCTGCGACCGAGCGAGAAACCGTTGCTGACGCGGCAGTTCAGCATATAGAACCACTGTGCGGTCACCAGCGTCTGCAGCAGCACGGTGCGGATAAACTCCGGACTGTGTCCGCGTGGCTGTAACCAGGCTTCCAGCGCAAAGGCGCTGAGCGCAATCAGCGTGCCGACAAAGGCCACGCGCCAGATGGCAAAGCCGTCCATCACATGCTGCGTCGGGTTGCGCGGCGGACGTAGCATCACGTTGCGCTCGGCGGCTTCAAACGCCAGGGCGAACGAGAGCGTGGCGGAAGTCGCCATATTCATCCACAGGATCAGCACCGGGGTTAACGGCACGATATTGCCCGCCAGCAGCGCAATGATGATCAGCAAACCTTGCGCCAGGTTGGTCGGCATAATAAACAGGATGGTTTTCTTCAGGTTGTCATACACCCGGCGCCCTTCCTGCACGGCGCCGGCAATGGTGGCAAAGTTGTCATCGGTCAGCACCATATCAGCAGCTTCTTTGGTCACTTCGGTGCCTTTGATGCCCATGGCGATGCCGACATCCGCCTGCTTCAACGCCGGAGCATCGTTGACGCCATCGCCGGTCATGCCCACGATTTCGCCTTTATCCTGCAGGGCTTTGACCAGCCGCAACTTATGCTCCGGGCTGGTGCGGGCGAAGATATCGTAACTGACCGCCGCTTCGCGCAGTTCCTCATCATTCATCGCCTCCAGATCGTGGCCGGTCAGCGCACGGTCACTGTTGGCCATGCCCAGCATTTGCGCAATATTCATCGCCGTTTGCGGATGATCGCCGGTGATCATTTTGACGCGTACGCCCGCCTGCTGACAGGTACGGATGGCATAGATAGCCTCCGGCCGCGGGGGATCCATCATGCCGGCGATACCGAGGAAAATTAATCCTCCGTGCAGCACATCATGATCGAGCTGGGTCAGGTCGTCAGGTGCCGGCATCCACGCTGCTGCCACCATCCGCAGTCCCTGTCTGGCATAGTGGGTGATTTTCTCTTCCCAGTAAGCCTGGTCAAAGGCGCACAGGCCGTGAGCGCTTTGCTGCTGGCGGGCCAGTGCGAACAGCACATCCGGCGCGCCGGTCACCAGGATCTTATTGCGATCGCCGACCTGATGATGGGTCGCCATATATTTGTACTGGGAGTCAAAGGGGATCTTCCCTTTCAGCTCGACCTGAATCGCCGGTAAGCCGGATTTGGCCGCCAGCACCTTAAGTGCCCCTTCCGTCGGGCCGCCGGTGACGGTCCAGTGTCCCTGTTCATCCGTCATCAGCTGGCTGTCATTACAGAGGTCGATGGTGCGCAGATAGTCTTCAAGCACCGACCCGGGCGCGATATACAGCGGCGTCGATTCCCCTTCAAGGGAAATATTGCCCACCGGCTCATAACTGTCGCCTTCAACCTGATAACAGGCATCGGCGGTGATCACCGCTTTGACGGTCATTTCATTCATCGTCAGCGTGCCGGTTTTATCCGAACAGACCACGGTCATTGCGCCAAGCGTTTCGACAATCGGTAATTTGCGAATAATGGCGTGTTTCCGCGCCATGGTTTGAATACCCAGTGACAGAATAATCGAAATGATTGCCGGTAAGCCTTCAGGTACGGCAGCAACCGCCAGGCTAATTAAAGACAGCAGTAATTCGTCGAGGGGAATATCCCGCCATAACAGGCTGAAAATAAATAAAGCCACCATCATCAACAGAATAATGACGAATATCGCTTTGCCGAGTTTATCAATCTGAACCAGCAACGGCGTACGGTGTTTTTCAATGCCGGAAATCATCTGGTTAATATGGCCCAACTCGGTGTCGCCACCGGTGGCAATTACCACGCCGCTGCCGCTACCGGCACTGAGCGTGGTGCCGGAGAACAGCAGATTGGTGCGATCGCCCAATGCCAGTTCACCGCTCAGCGGCTCAGCGGTTTTTGATACCGAGACCGATTCGCCGGTGAGGATTGCTTCTTCCACCCGCAGGTTGTGCGCCTCAATCACCCGCAGGTCAGCCGGAATGCGGTCACCCGCGCGCAGGATGACGATATCGCCAGGCACCAGATCGCGCGTAGGCTGCGTGCTGTGCTGGCCGTCACGCACCACCACGGCTTCGCTGGCGAGCATATTGCTGATGCTTTTGAGGGATTTCTCGGCGTTGTTTTCCTGGATATGGCCAATCAGCGCGTTAATTACCGCCACACCCAGGATGACAAGCGTGTCGACCCAGTGCCCCATCACCGCAGTCAGTAATGCGGCTGCCAGCAGGATATAGATCAGCACATCATTGAAGTGAGCGAGGAAGCGCAGCCATGCAGGCTTGCCTTTCGTTTGCGGTAAGGCGTTCGGGCCATACTGATGCTGACGGGCGTTAACTTCCGCCTGACTCAGGCCGTTACGCGACGAATGTTGACGTTGTAAGCCCTGTTCTGCAGAAAGCTGATAATAAGGAATATCTGCCGCAGGCGTGGGAGGAAAGTTTTTATTTTCCGTGGCGAGTTTAGTCAAAATATAACTCCATCAAAGAGTAAAATTCAAAATTTACGATTTGAATTATCTTAATGGAATAGTGATGAAGGCGACTTGATCCGTCGCAATATTTACCGGAGACGTTATTGCGATACTATTCAGCGAGATTATTTTAACAATCGGTTTAATGTTCGTTTAGTTTAACTTCAAATAAAGGCGTCTGATGAACGGAATTTACAGCGGTAAACGTATTTTTTCTTATGTGGCGCTGCCCATTGTTATTGTTGTGATTGTTGGGTTAAGCACCTTTACATTTGTCAGCCATATGGGGTGAATGAATCTCCCCATATTGGCTTTATTATTTTTCGGCAAATAGTTCTGTCGCGTGATTATCCCAGCTGAGGAAACTGCCCCAGTTGGCGGAATAAGCCAAACCAGTCTTCAAGGTGCCAGGTGTGGGTAATACGTCCGGCGGACAGATGATGAAACTCAAAGATCGGGAAACTCACCGGCTTGCCGGTCGGCGGAATGCCCATAAAATTGCCAAGATGGGTGCCGGTGATTTCTGCGCGCACGCCAACGCGACCAGGCGTCTGCATCACCTCATGGACATGAATATGCACATCCGGCATCGCTGCGATAAAGCCGAGAATAATCGGCTTCAAGCCTGCGGCGCCTGGCCCCTGGCCTGGTGCCAGCGGGATGTCCTGCCAGTCGTCGCTGACAACGCGATCCAGTAAATCCGGATCCTTATCGTTAAACGCGCGGTAGATCGTTTCAACAGCGCGACGTTCTGTTAATCCCAGTTCTGTTTCGGCATGGCTCATGGTTGACTCCCGTGGTGTAGATGATTGCCTGAGGATAAAGCGCCCGCTATTATCAATCCAACAAATAACCGATATAGATGACTATACGATTTATGGATTTTCATGGCATCGATTTGAATCTGCTGGTGGCGTTTAATGCGCTGAGTGAAGAACGCAATGTCACCCGCGCGGCCAGCCGTGTAGGCGTCAGCCAGCCGGCGATGAGCGCGGCCCTCGCCCGCCTGCGCACGCTGTTTGGCGATCCGCTGTTCCAACGCAGTGCCGACGGTTTACAACCGACCGCCCGGGCCAGAGAACTGGCGGAACCGATTGGCAATGCCCTGCAACAGCTGGAAGTGACGCTGATCGCCAGACCGGCTTTCGATCCCAGCACGGTGAATCAGACTTTCCGGCTCGGCATGTCTGAATATCCGGCCTATGTGCTGCTGCCTTTACTGAGTCAGGCGCTGGAGCATCAGGCACCGGGGATCCGGCTGACGGTGCTGAATTTCGATCACCGCGATCGGGCAATCGATCTGCTGGATGCGGGGAAAATTGATGCGGCGATTGGCGTGCCGACCGGCCAGCAGAATAACCGCATTCTTTCGCAGCCGCTGTTGCAGGACGAGTTTGTCACGCTGCTGCGGCACGACCATCCGCTGGCCAGCCGCGAGATGGATATGGCGACGTTTCTGCAGCTGAAGCATGTGCTGGTTTCGCCGGAAGGTGATGGCTATGGCCTGGTGGATCAGGTGTTGGCGCAGCAGGGATTACAGCGCATCCGGGCGCTGACGCTGCCACAGATGTTTGCGGCACCCGCGCTGGTCGCCGCCACGGATATGGTGACCACGGTAATGAAGCGCGTTGCGCAGCACGCGTCGGCCACCGGGCAATTACGGATGTTCACGCCGCCAGTGACCTTGCCGGTTGTGCCATTCGACCTGATGTGGCATCGCCGTAACGCCGGATCTTCCGCACAGACGTGGCTCAGAGCGCTGATCGTCTCGCTGGCGTCGTCACTTTAGCGGTGCTCAGGCCGCACGGCCCTTCTCAAGCTGCTCCTGGTACAACGCCGCCAGCACATCGGAGGCGGTCACCAGCCCGACCAGCTTGCCGGCCGGGTCAATCACCAGCGAACACTGCATGCTCTGCAGCGTGAACGGCAACACCAGCTGCTCAACGGCATCATCCGGCGCACAGCGCGGGAAGGCGGTGCACATCACCTGTGAGATGGGATGCGTGGCCAGATCGTCCGGCCGTCTCTCCGCGTCCGCCAGTAAATCCCGCGAGGTGACGATCCCCAACAGCTCACCCGCTTTCGACACCACCGGCAGAACATCGATGCGATGCTGTCGCAGCAGGCTGCCCGCCTCGTGACAGGAGGCATCCGGCTCGATGGTCCACAGCTCGCGGGTCATAAAATCGGCGCAGCGCAGCCCACCAAAATGCCGGCGATGCGCGCGCTGCTCAGCCTGAGACAAAATCGCCTGCAGATCACCCTCATCGATATCAACATACTCGCCACGCGCCGCCAGCACCGCATGCAAATCTTCCCGGCTGACGCCAATCCGCTGCGCCGGCCTGACCGGCGTTTTATCGGCGGCGTTGACCGGTGCGGCGTGAGGATAGCGTCGACGCAGCGCATTGTTGAACACCAGCGCCACGGCGGTCAGTAACAGCGAATTCACCAGCACCGGCACGATGGCAAACGCCCAGCCAAGATGGCTAATCGCCGGTCCGCCGAAAACGGCGGTCAGCGCCACGGCACCACTCGGCGGATGCAGGCAGCGCAAAGAGAACATCAGGGCGATGGTCAGGCCCACGGAGATCCCGCCCGCCAGGCCGCTATGCCCTATCCATTGCGCACAGGCAACACCGATCACCGAGGCCAGCAGATTGCCGCCAATGATTGACCAGGGTTGCGCTAAAGGACTGGCAGGCACGCCAAACAACAGCACCGCAGATGCGCCCATCGGCGCAATAAACCACGGGTTGGCTTCGCCAAGCATCAGGTGGGACAACTGAAAGGTGGCGGTGAGCGCAATGGCGGCACCGATGGCGGCAGCCAGACGTTCTTTCAGGGAAGGCACGGTCGCCTGCGGCCAAAAGGTGCGGGCCCAGCGGATTAGGGGGAATATGAGCTTCATCAATATAGGGGGGAAGTGTCCGGAATAAAAATAAGGCTAGCATTTTAGCTAGCCAAGATAACGATAGCCAGATAAATGGCGATTAACTCAGAGAATGCCCGGTCGGCGAATCTTTGTAAACCGGTCAGGCGTTCAGGCGGTCAACTGATGCTACCTGCCTTCCCTGCCGCGTGAGGAATGCGAGGCTTATGCGCCGAGGCGAAGAATCGATGTGGCATTTCCCCAGGCAACCGCATTACGCTCCTGCTCAGTGATATTGGCGGTTTTAAGCCAGTTCACCGCAATTTCGGTGCTTTCAAACGGGTAGTCGATCGAGAACATCACATTTTCACTGCCCATTGAATCCAGCGCACACCTGAGCGCGGCATCATTACAGACACCCGAGGTGGTGATGGTGATGTTCTTTTTGGCATACCAGGAAGGCGGATGCTTGATGGCAAACGTCTGATTGGCAATTTGATAGCGGCTATCCAGACGCCACAACTGGATGGGTAGCGTCTCGCCCATATGGCCCAATATCACCCGCGCGCCAGGGTAACGGTCAAACGTCCCGCTGAAAATCAGCCTCAGCGCATGGGAACAGGTTTCTACTGCCCAGCTCCAGACCGGCCCCCACATCTCAGGGTGACCTGCAAACATATGCGGGTAGTCTGGTGGGTTGCCAGGGTGAATGTAAATCGGCACGTTCAGCGCTTCTACGCGCTCCCAGAACACGTCATAGCGGCGGTCATCCAGATACAATCCGTCCGTCTCGCCGTTGATCATGCCACCCTGCATATGAAGCTGTTTTACGCAGCGCTCCAGTTCATTCGCCGCCGCAAGCGGATCCTGCATCGCCAGGTGGGCAAAACCGCCGTAACGACGGGGATTCTTTTGCATCTCGGTGGCCAGTTTGTCATTGGCATAACGGGCCAGTCGCACCGCCTTCACTTTGTCAGGCTCGGCCTGCACGCCAGGACCGGATAAGGACAGCACGGCAAAATCCACGCCATTTTTATCCATAATTTCCAGCCTGCCCTTGCCAAAATCAGACAACGGGGTGACCACTTTATCCACCAGCCCATTGCGCAAGTTCTGCTGAGTTTCATGCAGGTAGCCAACGAACTCAGGCAGCATGAAATGCTCTTCAAGAGCAATGATGCGCCGGGGCGGTTGAACGGCGGCAGGTTCGACAGCCGCCGCCGAGGCAAAATGGCTGCTTCCTGCAAATACGGTGCTTCCCGCCATCACGGCGGTCGCATTCTTAAGAAAATCACGACGATTGGTCATATCAGGGCTCCGGCCACAATTAGGAAACGAATATCGTTTCCTAATTAAGATAACCGTAACGCGGCCTGAAATCGTCTGGCACCTCGTTGCAAAACGTAATCAGTTGAAAGCGCGTGTTAACGACGGGCGGGAGGCCAACAGCATGGGGCTGAAATCTTGCAGGATCTGTGCAATCCGCGGCTGGGGGTTGTAGGTCGGAACCGGCGGCAGGATCCCCAGCGAAATATCACGCAGCAGCGGCGTCACGATCAGCGACTGAAGATAGACCGCTGAATTTGCTGGCCAGAGCGGGTTTAGCAACCCCGCCGCCCTCACCGCGTTCAGCCAGCCGTCGAGCACACTGCCAGCGGTATCAAAACCATTGGCCCGGTACAGCTTGAGGTACTCTGCTTTTTTCTTTAACTCTCCCTGAAGAAACTGATAGATCACCACGGATTCCAGAGAGAGCACCCGCTGCATGAGGGTGATGAAAAAGGCTTCCAGCAATGCGATAACCTCCTGCTCAGTCGCAGGTAAAGCCGGGGCCACAACCTCACTGGTGGAGGTCCATTTCGCAATCATGCCTTCGACGATGGCGTCTTTGTTGCTGAAAAATTTATAGATGGTTTTTTTAGCCAGACCGCCTCGTTTGGCGATCTCATCAATGGTAAGACTGGCCATATCCCGCTCAACAATGAGGATGAAGGCGGTATTGAGTACCTTGTCACGCACGTCACTTTCCGGCGCGGAGGGTCTGCCTCGGGTCTGGTTATCAGTCATTATCGGGTCACTCTGGCATCCGGTTTGCGGTAATTTAGTCATTCCCCGGAGGCATGTAAAGGACAGGCACCCAATGACTCCAAAGCGCTAATCGCTTCGTTGACATCCTCGCTATACTAGAGGGCACGGTGCGGTAAGCGTACCGGGGAAACTCAATGAGGTGAAGGTTTGATTAAATACAGCGTGCTCTATCCGACTACTGAAAACGGCCACTTTGATCATGACTACTATCGCGACGTGCATCTGCCGTTAATCAAAGCGCGGATGGGCGACTATCTGGTCTCGTACAGCATCGACAAAATTCTCTCTGCCCCCGATGGCACGCCAGCGCCATACGTCGCGGCCTGCCATCTGATCTGCCATTCTGCCGAAGCGTTGCAAAAAGGCATGGCGGGACATGTGGATGAGATTGTCGGTGATGTCGATAACTTCACCAACATTACATCGGTGAAATGGATCGCGGAAGTGGTGGTATAACCCGCCCCCAGCAGGCATAAAAAAACCGGCTCAACGGCCGGTTTTATCACGCACTGCCAGACTACAGCAGTTTCTTCTCGGCCAGCTCCAGCGCGAAGTAGCTGAAGATCAGATCGGCACCGGCGCGCTTAATGGCACCGAGACTTTCCAGCACCACATCACGCTCGCTGATTGCGCCAGCCTGTGCGGCAAACTTGATCATCGCGTACTCACCGCTCACCTGATAGGCCGCCAGCGGCAGTTCAGTGTGGTCGCGGACGTCACGGATGATATCCAGATAGGCGCCGGCAGGTTTGACCATCAGCGCATCGGCACCTTCGGCCTGATCGATTAACGATTCACGCAGCGCTTCGCGGCGGTTCATCGGGTTCATCTGGTACGTTTTACGGTCGCCCTTCAGAGAAGTGCCTGCCGCTTCACGGAACGGGCCGTAGAACGAGGAAGCAAACTTGGTCGAGTAGGACATGATGGCGGTATCGGTGAAACCGGCGGCATCCAGCGCGTGACGAATGGCGGCAACCTGGCCATCCATTGCCGCGGAAGGCGCGATAAAATCGGCACCTGCGTGAGCCGCCGCAACGGCCTGTTTGCCGAGGTTAATCAGCGTGGCGTCGTTATCCACGCCATGGTCGTGCAACACGCCGCAATGACCGTGGGTGGTGTACTCACAGAAGCAGGTGTCGGACATCACGATCATTTCCGGCACGGTCTCTTTGCAGATCCGCGACATACGGGAAACCAGACCGTTTTCCTGCCATGAGTCACTGCCATCCGCGTCGGTATGATGCGAAATACCAAAGGTCATCACCGAACGGATACCGGCCTTAGCAATACGTTCAATTTCATAGGCCAGACGCTTTTCAGGAATGCGCATGACGCCCGGCATCGCCTGAATGGCTTTATAGTCATCAAGACCTTCTTCAACGAAAATAGGCAATGCCAAATCGTTGATACTCAGTGAAGATTCCTGGAACATGGCGCGAAGAGACGGGGTCTGACGGAGACGTCGTGGACGTTGATTAGGCGTATAACTGGACAAAACAACCTCGGTTTAGCGGAGGATCGCTGAAGAAGAAAGTCGTCAGCGAGAAAAAATGAGTCTGCTAACAGTATACCTCTGAACGCCCGCTGACAATCTTTGCGGCGGCGCGCGGCACAGAATGCGTAATTTTATCGTCCATACTTAACGGCTCAACACAAAAAGGAGAAGCAATGGGATTTCTTGGCTGGACCGCCGCTACGGGTGGATTATTACTGTTAATGACGCTGGCATCGGGCTGGATCAAACGTGGCCCGATTACCGCATTTGCGTTATATCTCGCCGTGGGCATTGCCTGCGGCCCCTGGGTGCTCGGCTTATTATCGATTGATATTGCGGCCCATGCCGAACTGGCAAAAAATCTCACTGAGATCGCCATGGCCGCTTCGCTGTTTATTACCGGGCTGAAGCTCAGGCTGCCGCTAAAAAGTCAGGGCTGGCGGATTGGTCTGCGGCTGGCGTTTCCGGGGATGCTGCTAACGGTGCTGGGAGTCACCGTGGTGGCGCACTATCTGGCGGACCTCTCCTGGCCGCTTTCGCTGGCCTTTGGCGCGATCGTCGCCCCGACCGATCCGGTGCTGGCCAGCCTGATTTCGGTTAACGATGCCCGGGATAGCGACAACCTGCGGGTTTCCCTCTCCAGCGAAGCCGGCATGAACGACGGCACCGCCCTGCCGCTGCTGATGCTGGCGGTGATGCTGTTGACCACCCAGGGCGAGTTAACGCTGCCTGACTTTGCGCAATGGGCGCTGGTCGATGTGCTTTGGGCGATTGTGGGCGGGCTGGGGATCGGCTTTATTCTCGGCCGGTTTGTTGGTCAGTACATCACCCATTTGCGCCACCGGCATCAGGATGTCGCCCCGAATGACTTTCTGGCGCTGGCGCTGATTGCCCTGAGCTATGCCGCCGCCCAGGCGCTGGATGCTTCCGGCTTCCTCGCCGCCTTTGCCGCCGGTGTGGGGCTGCGTCGCGCAGAAATGCGGGTGATTAACCGTCAACCGGCCGATGACTTTACCGACAGCGACAATCGTCCACCGGCTGAGGTGCTGGTCAATCCGCATATCCGCCACGCGCCGGGCGAAACCAATGCCGCCAGCTCGGTTGGCCTGGTGGTTGGCGATGCGCTCTCCTTCGGTGACACGGTGGAACGGCTGTTCGCCGCCGTGATCATCATTGTGTTGGGCGTTACGCTGGCCCATCACTGGGATCCACAAGGTCTGCTGATGGCGGTGATACTGTTTCTCGTTATCCGCCCGGCTTCGGTGTGGATCGCCACCGCCGGCATGAACGCGCCGCGCAATCAGCGCCTGATTATCGGCTGGTTAGGGATTAGAGGGATTGGCAGTATTAACTACATTGCCTGGGCCTACACCCATGGCGTGGCGGGAGGAGAAGTCACCCGAATGGCGAATATGGCCTTCACGCTGATTGTCGCCAGCGTCATCGTGCATGGCGTGTCGGTAACGCCGTTGCTGAACTGGCGGCAGGCAAAAATTGCCGCCAGACAGAAAAAGGACGATTAAAAACGGCGCGGGTTAGCCTTAACCCGCGTTTTCTTTCGGCGCTTCAAATCCTCGTGGGCTCTCTTTCAGCAGATAGCTCTTGAGGATATTGTGTTTGATCATAATGCGCAGGATGCCGAGGAATACCAGGAACTCGGACAGCACCAGCGAACTCGCCGCGCCAATCGCGCCAAACTGCCATGCCAACAGCGCACAGACCGGCACGTTAATCAGGCCAACAATAAACATCACATGCATACGCTGCTTGGCCAGCCCGTGAGGGATCAGGATTTGCAGCCCCGCCGGGTAGCTGACGTTACCGAAGATAAATCCGCACACCATCACCCGCAGCACGTTGGCCGATTCGTGGAAATCGGGGCCCAACAGCAGCTTGACGATTAAATCCGCGAAGAAGAAGGTGAACACCACAATAAACACGCTAATACCGAAGGAGAAGGTAATGCTTTTGCGGGTGGCGTGGATCACCGCATGCGGATCTTTATGGAACAGATAGCTGACGCGCGGGAAGAAGGCATTACCAATTTGCTCAGGCAAGGTATTGGCGGCTTTCTTCAGGCGGTCGCCGCCGTTATATAGGCCAACCATATAATTGCTGGTCATGCTGGCCAGGATTAACACGTTGACGTTGTTAAACAGGTTGGCGCCGGCAATCGCCAGAAAGACATGCAGACTGTCTTTAATGCGTTGCATGATTTCGCGCGGCTCAAAGCGGTAAAAACCAATTACCTTCATATTGACCACGAAATACAGGGTGATCACCGCGGTAATAGTGGCCGTTACGCCCGGTATCAGCGCCGCCAGCCAGGTGTCATCCGGGGTTTTCACCAGCAGGAAGGTCAACGGAATAGAACAGAACTGCCCGACGGTGGAGATCAGCGCGGTTTTCCCCAGCTTCTCAAAACCCTGCATCAACCAGCCAAAGGACAGCAGCTGGCCATATAAGACCGTTGAGTTCGCCAGCACAATGAAGAATAAATTGTGCCACTTCGGGTTAAACCAGGTGACCAGCAGCAGGATCGCCAGCGTGGCGGTCCCCATAATCAGCTTGGCATTGAAGGTTGACCAGAACAGCTGGGTCACCTTGCTTTTGTCTTCCCGGTGCTGCGCGATATCCTTGGTGGTGTAAACGTTAAAGCCCCAATCGGAGATGGTACTGCAGTACATGACGCAGGCCAGACCCAGTGCCAATACCCCCATATGCTCTACACCCAAAATACGGGCAAGGTAGGGCAAGGTGACTAACGGAAAAATAAAGGAGGCGCCACGCAGCCCCAACAAAGAAAAAATATTAATGATTAAACTTTTATCAAATACCTTAGCCATCAGCCCTTAACCTTTTCAAGAAACCGTCATACTGCGCAGATTCTGCCTGACTTTGATCAGATTAGAGTATAATTCCGGCTTCCTTAACAGTAGCCAGTTGGTAACAGAGCCTGGTTTCAGACTTTTCCCCAAATAGTGAATCGCGTGGGTGACATAGGCAGGAACGCTGCGGTTATCGGCAAGTGCCAGGTTAATCATTAACTTGAACGAGTGAATCAGATACAGCCGGCGCAATTCGGCCAGTTCCTTTTGATCGTCCACCGCCCTGAGTAATTTCTCATAGGAACAGACAAAAGCATCATAACGCTGGCGGAAAAAGCTTTCGCTCTTCACGCTGTTGGTTAAAGAGCCGCTGCGAATACGTTGCTTATAGTAAAGATTCTGACTGACAAATGCGCTTCGGCTGCGCAAAAACACTTCCAGCGTAAAACAATGGTCTTCATGCAGACGCTTAACATATTTTAATTGGTAAGTTTCGATGACCTCTTTTTTCAAAATATAATTCCAGGTCGCCGAGGTATAGGCCCCTGAACGCAGTAAAGAGGCAAAAACCTCCTTTGGCTTCATTAAGCCAAATTCGCGGTGCTCGACTTTGCCATAGGTGCGCCCGGAGTCATCATCCTCAAACATCTGCGAGTTGAAGCAAAACAGTTCCACTTCGGGGTGCAGGGCCACGGTGTCGCTCAGCTCTCTGAACAGGCCGTCGCATACCACGTCATCCGGGTCACAGCAGAAGATGAACTCACCCTGCGCCATCGCAATGCCGACGTCGCGTGCATTACCCAAGCCACCATTGGCAATGGTCACCACTTTTACATTGTCCAGCGCACCGTACTTTTGCTCCACCAGCGCCAGAGTATTATCGGTAGATCCATCGTTAATGATAATAAGTTCATTCGGCGAAGGAATTTGACTCAGCAATGAATCAATACATTCAACAATATAATTCCCAACATTATACGCAGGAATAATGACTGACAACAATTTAGCTGACATAGGTCTCATCTCTTGTGAGAGTGGAATGCCTGCTAATTAACAACAATACCAAAATAAAATCAACGCAGAATGAGCCGCCCTGCGCTTATTCGGATTAATACCAGGAATAACGCTTAAATATTATAAAGCATGTCATTTTTTACATTTCTAAGTTAATTCAACCTGGCTCAATAATAAGATAAGCGAACCTATTAAAATTGATGTCAGATGATAATCTTTATGCGGCCAATCAGAAGGAATGATTATTTATTTCCGCAAAGGATGTTTTATTCCAAAATCTCACTACAACCAAGGTTAAACAAACTGTGGTATTAGGATAATCCTCAGTCCATCCCCTTAAAAAGGTGTGTCCACCGCCGAAGGCTAATTCACCGCAACGATTCACTCATCCTCAAAGAAAGCCATAAGGCATCAGGGATAACAAAACATTTAAGCCAAATACCTGTTTATCCGCTGTGATGCACAGGCGAAACCTGGTTACACATATTTTTATCGCTGGTAAGACGGCAATCTCACAGCCGCAGCGGCCTTTGTAACAACCCGGCAAGAATAATAAGGAATAATCCTATGTTATTGGCGATAAAACAGCGTGCGGCAAATCTGGACACTTACAGATCGCTAAACTGTCGACGCCCTGCCCTGCGTTTTTACCCCGTAATGATTAACGCATCGCTTTTACAGTTTTAAGTCAAATTCCCCCACGGCAAAAAGTAAAAAAACTTCATCAGTTAATTTTCACTTCACATATAAATCTGTGGAAAATCAGCTGAGCCGCACGTTTCAGGCGCAGAAAAAAGACAGAAATCAGATTTATGCTAGCCTGAAAGAAGGTCCGTCCTTCGCCGCAGGCTGATAAAAAACATGAAGATATCAGACAGTTTCCGTCTCCACTTTGTTCGTGAAGTTCTTGTTCCTCTGGTTTTAGTGTTGATTATTACTTTTGTGGCAGCCAGCTTTACCGTCTGGTGGGCGACCGCAAAAAGCAATGATATTGCCGCTGCACAGCAGCAACAGATAATAAAAACTTCACTTTCTCAAAGCCTTGACGAAATGATCAAGCAGCATCGCAGCCTGGCGCTGTGGCAACCGCTTGCCCGACGACTGGCCAGATCGCCGCAAGATACCGTCTGGCTTAATCAAAACGTGGGCGACTGGCTGTCGACGATGTTCGGCCATCAGCTGGTCTATATCCTCGATGCGAACAACCAGCCGGTCTATCGCTGGGAGAACGGTCGCAACGTGGCGGTTTCTCAGTTTGCGCACCTGCAGCAACCGGTACAGACCTTTATGCAAAAGCTGAAGGTGCCCTATGCCAGTCAAAATGGTCATCGTGAGGTGATCGACTTTACCCTGATCGATAACCGCCCTGCCGTGCTGGCCATGGGCAATATAGAAGGAGAACGTGGCCGTTCAAGCCCGTTCACCCTGGTCAGCGTTAAGTATCTCGACAATACCTACCTGAGCTCACTCTCCCAGCGCAGCCTGCTGAAAGATCTTCGCTATACCGATGGCAATCCCATTGCGGACGGCGCCAATTACCTGTTAACCAGCCATAGCGGTCAGTCTCTCGGCCACCTCTCCTGGCAGCCCGATCGGCCTGGCACACGCATGCTGGCGGTGATCGGCCCGCTGGTCGCCATCGTGGTGTTAATTATCACCGCGATCTGCGGCGTGATGATCCGCCGCCTGTGGCTCTCTTCCCTGCGGCTGTCGCAGTCGGTGCTACAACTCGGCGCCAGCGAGGCACAGGCACAGCATCTGGCCTTCCATGATGTGCTGACCGGTTTGCCCAACCGCGCGATGGTGGAGGAACGCCTGACGCAAGCGTTAGGCAGACTGATGCGTAACGGCGACAAGGTGGCGTTACTGTTATTAGACCTGGACAGATTTAAGCTGATTAATGACACCTACGGCCATCACGCCGGGGATGATTTGATTATTGAAGTGGGCCACCGGGTCAGCAGCCTGGTGGGCGAACAGAATACCGTTGGCCGACTGGGCGGCGATGAGTTTGTGGTGATCCTTGATGTGGTCAGCTCTCCGCGCGAGATCCAGACCATGTGCGAGCAGATTATTGCCGCGCTCTCGCGTCCGTTTACCCTGCTCGGCAGCGATACCTGGATTGGGGTCAGTATCGGCGTGGCTATTGCGCCGGAGGATGCGGTCGATCGCTCCGAGATGATGCGCAAAGCAGATATCGCGCTGTACGAAGCCAAAAGTCAGGGACGCGGGCAGTACCGGGTGTTTGAGCGGGCGATGGATGAGTCGGTGAAAACCCGCCAGCAAATCGCCGCCGATTTGCGTCTGGCGATGCAAACCAAAAAGGATCTGGCGGTGTTCTATCAGCCGCTGATGGACATTTCCGGGCAGAAGGTGGTGGCACTGGAAGCGCTGATGCGCTGGAATCATCCGGTTCATGGCGCGATCTCACCGAGCGAATTTATCCCGCTGGCCGAAGAAATGGGGCTGATTATTCAGATTGGCGAATGGGTGCTGCGGGAAGCCTGCCGCGTCTCGCTCAAGTGGCCGGATCTGACCATTGCGGTTAACGTCTCGCCATTGCAGTTCCGCGCGGCCGGCTTTGTCGAGCGTTTTAAGGCGATTGTGAAGCAGGAAAAAACCCTGGCGACGCGCATTGAGCTGGAAGTGACCGAAGGCGTGCTGATTGAAGACGAAAAAGGCGCGCAGGAGACGATGAAAAAACTGCGCGAGGCCGGCTTCCGCATCGCGCTGGACGATTTTGGCACCGGCTACTCAAGCCTCAATTACCTCAGCCATTTCTCGGTCGACAAAATCAAAATCGACCGCTCGTTCACCCAGTCATTGGGCGTGACGGAGAACTCGATGGCGATCATCGAATCGGTGGTGAAACTGGGCCAGGCAATGGGTCTGACGGTGACCGCAGAAGGCGTGGAAACCCACGGACAGATGGCAGCCCTGGCAGAAGCCGGATGTAATCAGCTGCAGGGCTACCTTTTCTCTCAGGCGGTTTCCGAAGAACACATCGTTGAATTACTGGCGCAGCGAAAAGCCAGTTAACCCTGCGGCAGCACGGTGGCCTGTAAACGGGCCGCCTTATTGCGCTGATTGACCAGCAGCCAGCTCAGCGCGGTAAACACCCAGCCGATAATCCAGGAAACATCATTCCCGTCGAACAGGTACACCAACGAGCCGCTGTAGAAACCATTGGAGATAAACGGCAGCTGGATCAACACGCCCGCCACATAGGTGGCAATCCCCACCAGATTCCAGCGCTTATACCGACCGTCAGGATCGGACAGTGCCGGAATGTCGATATGCCCACGGGTAATAAAGTAATAATCCATCAAATTCATGGCGCTCCAGGGCACAAAGAACGCCAGAAGGAACAGCAGGAACTGGGTGAAGGATTTGAGGAACGACGGCGCGCTAAGCATCGCAATCGCACAGCTGATCAGCACCATACAGACAATAAAAGTAATCCGTCCGGCTTTGCTGATGGTGGCAGTCTTGCGGAAACCACAGACGATGGTGGTCAGCGACATAAAGCTGCCGTAGGCATTTAAGGTAGTGAAGGTGATTTTGCCGAAGCAGATGGAAAAATAGAGCACCAGCGCCAGCGTCCCGCTCGATCCCAATCCCACGATGTAACCCACTTCATTGCCCGAGAACGCCTTTCCGGCCAGCGCGGCGGCAATTACGCCCAGCGTCATCGACAGCTGGGTGCCCAACGCAGTGCCGGCAAAGACGGCGAAGAAGGTTTTACCCGCCGAGACGTTACGCGGCAGATAGCGCGAGTAGTCAGAGACGTAGGGGCAAAAGGCAATCTGCCAGGAAGACGACAGCGACATCGCCAGCAGGAAGTTCGCCAGCGAGAAGTGATTATTGCTTAGCAGCGCGCCAATATCGTTCTCCAGCAGCAGCCGGAAGAACAGATAGATAAAGGTCAGCACGCCAACCACGCTGGCCACTTTGCCCAGCCCGTGGATCAGCCGGTATCCCAGCGTGGCAACAACGATAATGATCAACCCAAAGCCGATAATCCCGGCCCTGTCGCTGATGTTCGCCAGATGCGCCAGCGCCTGCCCGGCCAGGACCGTGCCGCTGGCCGAGAAGCCGATATACATCACGCAGACCAGCACCAGCGGGATCACCGCGCCATACACGCCGAATTGCGTCCGGCAGGTGATCATTTGCGGCAGGCCCAGCCTCGGCCCCTGCACGGCATGCAGCGCCATAATCCCGGCACCGAGTATCTGCCCCACCAGCAGCCCAATCAGCGACCAGACCACATCGCCGCCCAGTACCACGGTTAACGCGCCGGTGACAATTGCGGTGATTTGTAAGTTGCCGCCGAACCACAGGGTGAACTGGCTGAAGACGTTGCCGTGACGTTCGGATTCGGGAATGTAGTCGATGCTGCGGGTCTCAATCAGTTTGCTTTCTGCACGCTCGGTACGCGCAGAGGATACGGATGACATAACCAACTCCTTGCCTGAAAGGGAGCCGCCCGCTCATGGGAACGACATGAGGCGAGGAGGCGCGATGATGTGTGCGGGTTGTGTTGTTTAGTCTTGTATATACAACCCTATGGCAGCGTGCCATATTTGGCTTTAGTCGGCAAGATGATGGGTCATAACAAAAACCAATGTGTGAGGCCGCGCAAACGCGCGTGGAGGTGAGGTGCAGGCGTTTTTAAACCGGTCGAGGTTATGGCGGGGAACAGCATAAACAGGGCCGCTATTGCGGCCCTGTTGGGTGATGCGCTTACATCAGAAGAAGCCCAGCGGCTCAATGCTGTAGCTGACCAGCAGGTTCTTGGTTTGCTGGTAGTGATCGAGCATCATTTTATGGGTTTCACGGCCAATACCGGATTTTTTGTAACCCCCGAAAGCGGCATGCGCCGGATACAGGTGGTAACAGTTGGTCCAGACGCGTCCGGCTTTGATCGCCCTGCCCACGCGATACGCGCGGTTGATGTCGCGGGTCCAGACGCCGGCACCGAGGCCATAGATTGAGTCGTTAGCAATGGCGATCGCTTCGGCCTCATCCTTAAAGGTCAGGATGCCCACTACCGGTCCAAAAATCTCTTCCTGAAACACGCGCATACTGTTATTGCCTTTCAGCAGCGTCGGCTGAATGTAATAACCGGTGGACAGACCGCCTTCCAGTTTTTCCACCCCGCCGCCGGTCAGCACTTCAGCGCCTTCCTGCTGAGCGATTTCCAGATAGGAGAGGATTTTGTCGAACTGTTGCTGTGACGCCTGCGCGCCAACCATGGTGTCGGTATCCATCGGATCGCCGCGCTTAATGGTTTTCACGCGTTTCAACACCGCTTCCATAAAGGGTTCGTAAATGGACTCCTGCACCAGCGCACGCGACGGACAGGTACAGACTTCGCCCTGATTAAGGAAGCCCAGCACCACGCCTTCCGCCGCTTTCTCAATAAAGGACGGTTCGGCCTGCATGATGTCTTCGAAGAAGATGTTTGGCGATTTACCGCCCAGCTCCACCGTGGACGGGATCAGGTTCTTCGCCGCCAGCTCAAGGATATGGCCACCGGTTGCGGTGGAGCCGGTAAAGGCCACCTTGGCGATACGCGGATTGCCCGCCAGCGCTTCACCCGCTTCACGGCCATAACCGTGAACCACATTCAGCACACCTTTCGGCAGCAGGTCGGCAATCAGTTCCACAAACAGCGTAATAGACAGCGGCGTTTGTTCAGCCGGTTTCAAAATCACGCAGTTGCCGGCAGCCAGCGCGGGCGCCAGTTTCCACGCGGCCATCAGCAGCGGGAAGTTCCACGGGATAATTTGCGCCACCACGCCCAGCGGTTCGTGGAAGTGGTACGCGGCGGTGAATTCGTCGATCTCCGCAGACGATCCTTCCTGAGCGCGAATACAGCCGGCGTAATAACGGAAATGATCCACCGCCAGCGGCAGGTCGGCGGCCAGCGTTTCGCGCACCGGTTTGCCGTTGTCCCAGGTTTCGTTTACCGCGATAAATTCCAGATTCTCTTCCAGCCGGTCGGCAATTTTCAGCAACGCCAGTGAACGCGCCTGAACAGAGGTTTTGCCCCAGGCGTCGGCAGCGGCATGGGCTGCATCCAGCGCTTTTTCCACATCATCTTTATCGGAACGGGGGAACTCACCGATCACCGATCCATTTACCGGCGAGGTGTTCTCGAAATAGGCCCCGTTAACCGGCGGCACAAACTCACCGTTGATAAAGTTGCCGTACTGAGACTTCAGGGTGATCAATGAATCTGTAGTGCCCGGATATGCATAACGCATGGTGGTTTCCTCGGAGTAAATTCGCCGGAGCGATTTAACAATCAAATAACTCATCATTAACAATATTGATAAAAATGAGCATGTCAGATTGCCGAAGAGGAAACTGTGACGGGAGTGCCATGAAAGCGGGTCGGGAAGCCATCATTGTGAGGTAACGCACAACAATGGCCCGGGTAAATCAGGCCAGCTTGCTGGCCTGACGATGCTGATGCCAGAAGGTTTGCAGCAGCTGCAACGGCGTGGCCGGCTCCTGCTGATGCGCCATCAGGCTACTGATTTCACTATTCTGGCTGCTTTGCAGACAGGCGGTCATGATGGTGCCGGTAAATTCCGGATGAAACTGCACCGAAAGCGCCTGCGGGGTGTAACGGATAATCTGACAGTCATCCTGTGCGGACGCGGCCAGCACCTGCGCGCCCGGCGGCGGCTGCAGCACCGACTGACGATGGGACAGCCACGCGGAGAAGTGCGTCGGCAGCTGGCTCAGTAACGGATCGCTGGCGGAGCAGGCGTTCATCTCCAGCTGTTGCAGACCGCGTTCCCAGCCGCGTGGATTATCATCCACCCGCCCGCCCAGCGCGTAAGCCATCAGCTGATGACCGTAACAGACGCCGAGCAGCGGTAAGCCCTGCTCGACCGCGCTGCGGATCCAGGCCGCGCTGCGCTCGCTCCATTCGGCGTGATCGGTCACCATTGCCCAGGAGCCGCTCAGCACCGCGGCGGCAACGGAACCGGCATCCGGCAGGGCTTCACCCAAATCCGGGCGGATCACCACATATTCGCCGGGTTGCAGGCCCAGAGCGGCAACAAACCAGTGCTGTTGTTCACCAACGCGATCGATGACCGCGTCAGGCGGGGTTTCAAACTGAATGATGGCTAACGGAAGTGCAGAACGCATAGCGGGAAGTTATCCTTAATGATTATCAACATGCACCTGACGACAGGGATCTGAAGATTATGATGGCATGTTGACGGTCGGCTGTCTCATCACTTTTTCTGAGGGCAGTAAAACAAATTCAGCTAACGCCCGGTGCGAAATAAATTGCCTGAGCCCGCTTAATTTAGCGGCAATTCATGCCATGATAAAAAGGTGATCACACGCACAACAGGACAGTCTCGTGGCTTTGAGGCATTTTTTTCTTATTTTACTGGTAGTGACCCTTTGGGCGTTCAATAACGTTGCAATCAAATGGGGTCTGCTCGATCTTCCCCCGCTGTTTTTGACCCTGATGCGCTTTGTGGTTGTGGCGCTGATTTTGGTCCCGTTCACCCGCGTTAACCGCGCGCAGTTGCGCTATCTGGTGCCGCTGGCGTTTACCTTTGGCTTCCTGCACTTTTCACTGCTGTTTGTTGGCATGAAATACACCGATGCCGGAACCGGTGCAATTGTGGTACAGCTCGGCACGCCGTTTGCCATGCTGCTGGCAATGGTGATCCTCAAGGAGAAACTGTCGGTGGTGCAGATGACCGGCATTGCCGTCTCCCTGACCGGCGTGGTGGTGCTGGCCGGCAGCCCGACCATTCCTTCCTGGTGGGTGCTGTGTATCTTGCTGTGCAGCGCCGCGGGCTGGGCGATCAGCAATATGCTGGTGAAAAAATCCCCGCCGATCAAGCCGCTGACCATGACCGGCTGGCTCTGTTTCCTGGCGATCCCAATTGTCGGCCTCGCCTCCTGGGTGATGGAATCCAATCAGATCGACAGCCTGATCCACTCCAGCTGGCGCGGCTGGTTTGGCATTCTGTACAGCGCGATTTTCTCTTCGATTATCGCCTACTCGCTGTGGTACTGGCTGCTGCGCAGCTACAACGTCAATCTGATCATGCCGTATTCGCTGCTGACGCCGGTGCTGGCGGTGATTATGGGCGTGGTGGTGCTGGGCGACGAGATGAATATGTTCAAAATTATCGGCGCGCTGCTGGTGGTTGCCGGCACGGCCATCGCGGTCATTAATCTGCGTAATCTGCGCATGCACGCCCGTCTGCCAAAATTCCGCCGCCTGCGTTAACGCCAGGCAAAAAGCGGGGTTCATTGCTAAGGTGATAAGCATCATCCAAGGAGGACGCAATGGACAATGGGCTTACCACACACCTCTGGCAACAGCTTTGGCACGGGCTGCGCGCTGCCAGCGATGCCGTTCCTCAGGTCACCTTCCACGGGGACGCGCAACTCTGCTCGCTGTATCCGGTCACCGAACTGGCCGGCACCAGCATCGCACTGGCGATGCAGGCTGCGGCCGATCTGATTGGCAATCCGCATCCGCTTGAGGTGAATACCTCGCTGGCTTCACGCTGGTTCCAGCACAGCTTCCGCCCGATTAATCGCCCCGCGCCTGCCTTGTGGGACCCTTTTGCCGGCGATTATCCCACCGCGGATGGCTGGATCCGCCTGCATACCAATGCGCCCCATCATCGCGCGGCGATGGAAAGCGTGCTCGGTCAGCATGCCGATCGTGCCAGCCTTGCTGCCGCCGTCAACCAGTGGAATAAAACCGCACTGGAAGACGCGGTGGTCGCCGCCGGCGGCTGTGCGGCGGAGATGCGCAGCGTGGAGGCGTGGCAACAGCATCCGCAAGGCCAGGCCGTCCGGCGCGAAGCGTTGATCGAACAGGCGTTGCAGCCCGAAGGCCCAGCGCCCACGTGGCGCCTGTTCCCCGCGCGTCCGCTGCATGGCGTGCGCGTGCTGGATCTGACCCGCATCATCGCCGGCCCGGTGGCCACGCGATTTCTGGCCGGGCTGGGCGCGGAGATATTGCGGCTCGATCCGCCCGGTTGGGAAGAACCCTCGCTGGAAGAAGAGGTGACCCTGGGTAAGCGCTGCGCCAGGCTCGACCTGAAATCCGCGCAGGGACGCAAGCACTTTGAAGCCTTGCTGAGTCAGGCGGACGTGCTGGTGCATGGCTACCGTGCCGATGCGTTGAGCGCGCTTGGGTATGATGCGCAAACCCGGCAAAAACTGTCGCCGGGATTGGTGGACGTCAGCCTGAATGCGTGGGGATGGACCGGCCCATGGCGCAATCGCCGTGGCTTCGACAGCCTGGTACAAATGGGATGCGGCATTGCCGACAGCGGCCGCCAGTGGAAACAGCGCGATGCGCCCTCGCCGCTGCCGGTGCAGGCGCTGGATCATGCCACCGGTTATCTGATGGCAGCCGCGGTGCTGGAAGGCTTGCGCCAGCGACTGCTGCACAATACCGGCTATACCGCCCGCCTGTCGCTGGCCAGAACTGCCTGCCTGTTGACCGACAATCCGTATCCAGAAAGTGAACAACCGCAGGGTTTGGGCCCGCTTAAGCCACAGGATGAAAACGTCGAGATTGAAATCACCCCGTGGGGCATGGGCTATCGCCTGCGTTCGCCAGTGTGGTTACCCGGCACCCCGTTGATCTGGTCACGAGCGGCGTCGCGGTTGGGATCGGCCAACGCGGAGTGGCAGTAACGCAGTAAAAAGCCCGCCGGTCGCTAATGGGCTACCGGCGGGCTTACGTCAGGTTATGGCTCAGGCTGGAACAGGGCTCAGACGTCCCCTTCTTCTTCCAGTTCGTCACGCATCGCCTGAATCGCTTCGCGGCTTAACGCGGCCAGCGTGCGGTAAAACGCGGTGGTGGCATGGGCTTCAACTTTGCCCAGGAACTGACCCACCCACGGCAATAAATACTCATCAAACAGCGTCACCTGCGCCTGCACTTCATCCGCCGCAGACTGGTCTTCCAGCCATGAAGCGGCCAGCAGCAGCGCACCAATATGATCGGCTGGGCCTTCGCCTAACGGCATACCGCGGCTTTGCAGGAAGCCACGCACGTCGCTCTCCTGCGGGCCGTTATCCCAATGCGATCCGTACGGCGGCACTTTGCAGTCGCTGCCGACAAACAGCGCGTTGTAATCCCCCGCCAGCGCCTGCGGGTCGCTGTTTTCCTGCAGGCGGATCAATAGCTCATCCTGCTCCAGCGGCCAGTGCTGCTGCAGTTTGCCTTCACGCAACATCGTAAACAGCGGCACCAGCAACGGATCCTGCGGCTGGCGGTTGTACAGCGAGCCAAGAATACGGCAGATGATAGAGAATTCATTCATGACGGTCAGTCCATTCAGAGGTTAATTGTGACAATGTCACATATCAGCAAATTCAGCAATTTTGGTGCCGGTACGCAGCTCGAGGAAATCCAGCAAGCGGCGAGGAGTGACATTTAATACGCGATCTTCCGGGAAATCCACTTCCTTCATAATCCGCAGGCAGTGTTCGAAGTTGCCGAGGGTAAACGCAGTATGGGAATCCGATCCGCAGGAGATCCATCCGCCGGCATCGCGCACCGCCGCGACGATTGCGCGGCAGTTAGGTTCGCTGCCCGGGCGGGAATGAGTAAAGGAGGAGTTGTTCAACTCCAGCGCGACGTTATATTTCGCCGCCGCTTCGGCAATAGCCGGGATATCGACCGGGTATTTCGGGTTGCCCGGATGGCTGATGATATGCACATTGCCACTGGCCATCGCCGCAATCATCGCTTCGGTATGCGTGGCCTTATCGCGCGGGGCGAACACCGGTTCATGGAAGCCCGCCACCACGATATCCACCGATCCCATCATCGGCCCGGTGCAGTCAATATCACCGTCGGTATTCTTGATGTTAGCCTCGATGCCGCGCAGAATGCCCACGCCATCCACCACACGTGGCCAGACGCGCATATTCACAAAGTGCCAGTAGTGCGGTGCATCGGCCATATCCGGGCCGTGATCGGTGATCGCCAGCAGTTTGACGCCACAGGTTTGCGCCTGCACCACGTAGTCGCGGAGTGTGCTGTAGGCATGAGTGCTGGCAACGGTATGCATATGAAGGTCAACGGGGTACATAACATTCTCCTTTAGGCTTAGGGCAAGAATAGCATTCCTGCCCCTGATTGACTTAATAACCGCGGGTCACGTCGACCAGACCGCCAGGCATTTCACCGGCGTCCAGGGTGGCGATCGATTTCGCGATAGAGTCCATAGCTTCGTCTGGCAAGGTTACAGCGGCATTATGCGGCGTGATGGCAATATCCGGATGCGTCCAGAACGGATGGGAAGTATCGAGCGGTTCACGTACGAAGACGTCCAGCGCGGCGGCTTTGACCTCACCGGCTTCGATCGCCGCCAGCAGATCGTCTTCGACCAGATGCGCACCACGGGCGAGGTTAAGCAAGAATGCCTGCGGTTTAAGTTGGCTAAGCAAGCTGCGGTTCAGGATCCCTTCGGTCTGTGGCGTGTTGGGCAACAGGTTAATCAGCACCTGGCTGCCGGCCAGGAATTCGCCCAGCTGTTCCGCGCCATGGAAACTGGTGACACCCGGCAAGTCTTTTGGTGAGCGGCTCCAGCAACGCACCGGGAAGCCCCAAATCTTCAGGCTTTCTGCCACGCTCTGCCCCAGTACGCCCGCGCCCAGAATACCGATGCTGAAATTTTTGCGGCTGTAGTTAGGCAGGTGTTGCCACAGCGACTGTGCCTTCTGCTGTTGATATTCCGTGAAGCGACGGAACCAGCCTAAAACATGGTAAACAGCGTATTCCTGCATCTGTCGGCCCATGCCGGTGTCTTCCAGGCGGAATAGCGGCACCTCTTTAGCCAGCATTTCAGGATGTTGGCGCAGCTGGCCGAGAATATCATCCACGCCCGCGCCGAGCGCGAATACTGCTCTCAGTCCTTTACGGCCTTGCAGCATATCGACAGGAGGCTGGCGCACCAGCGCAAAGTCGGCAGGCGCATCATCGCCGGGTGTCCATTGGCGGATACGGGCGTCGGGCAGGCGTTGTTGCAGGCCGTCGATCCAGGTTTCTGCATTAAATGACGGATGGTAAAAAATGATATCCACGTTTGCTCTCCTGTTTTTTCTCAAGGCTCGGGGAAAACAGCGCGTCTGGCAAGCAAAAATTGTTGCGATACCAATAGTATCGCGATGAAGTATTCGTCAGGATCGGCAATGGACGTATGGGGTTATTAACAGCGGATAGGCCGTTTCGTTGTGGTTAGTGGGGATTTTGGTGATTTAAGCAGCAAACTGCTGCAAAACTGGCTAAACGCGCAGAAAAGTGGAGAAAGGGAGTTGACCGCGGCAGCGCTTTTGCCTACATTAGCGCCCGTCAGCAACCTTGTTGCGACAACAATATGGTGAGGTGTCCGAGTGGCTGAAGGAGCACGCCTGGAAAGTGTGTATACGGCAACGTATCGAGGGTTCGAACCCCTCTCTCACCACCATATTTAAAGAAGAGTCTGAACATACGTTCAGACTTTTTTTTTGCATAGAATTCAGGAGAGAGGGGTGAGAAGCCTCGACGAATAAAGTCTGAAGTTAGGGTAAGTCGCCTGCTAACTGTGGTGGCAGGTCAGGGAGAGAAGGTTGAACGCAAAGTCGCCGTGAACCCATCCCTGGGGGCTCAGCGGCGACATCCCTGTCGCCGATGCTTTGCTTATCAACCTTCTCTCCCTTCCCCTAAGCTTCAGTATCGAATGCTTGATTGTGGACACACAGGTCAAAACCCTCTTCGATGCATTCCTTTGATTTGTGCGTCCACCAGTCCACCCATCGACACCAATGCTATAAGGTGGCGGCTCAGAGCGCCTTAGCCGAGTGTCTGCGGCAGGGATGCCGCAGCCAAGCCTCCAGGGATGGATTCACGGCGTCTCGGATAAGGCGCTCTGTGCCGACGCCGTGCCACCCAACCCGGTGTTGACCTCCGCAATGCCGACGCCCTACCACCCGACCCGGTGTTGACCTCAGTAATGCCGACGCCGTGCCACCCAACCCGATGTTGACCTTAAGCCACTCCCTTCCCCCGCGATATGCTTTCCCATCCGGCGACGGCGATCATCACCACTGTTGTTAATCCGTTAATCATCAGCCTGTCGGTGATAAAACAAACCGGTAACAGCGCCAACAGAGCCACCATTCCGGCAATGTGCGAAAGCGGGAAACGCCGGTACACCATGGTTTTATAAATGCCGTTGGCGGCCAGATAGGCGGCGGGACCCAATAACAAAACCGCTATTGCGCTGGCATCCATATGCCCGTCGGGATGGACGATCACCAACTCGTTCGCCACCGCACAAACGATAATCGCACCGACCAATACCACATGCACATAATGATAACAGGCACCCATTTGCCCCGGGTTTTCCGACTGCTGGATCGCATGACTGCCCGCCTTACTGCTGGTGTCAAAATAAACCCACCACATCGCCAGACTGCCGAGAAATGCCACCAATGAGGCTATGATCACCGGCGCATCCCAACGCTCCAGCTCACTCAATGTCGCGCCAGTGATCAGAATGGTCTCCCCTAACGCCACAATCACAAATAGCTGACTGCGCTCCGCCAGATGATGGCCCTCAATCGTCCACTCGCTGGACGTATTTGAACGCCCTAACACTGGCAACCAGAAACCTATCATCGGCGAAATGTAGGTACAGGCAATGGCGATCGCCCACCACACCATCCGCCCATTCCCCTCTACAACACCGCCAATCAGCCAAAACACCGCGGAAATCACCATCCAGCCTAAGATGCGCTGAAAGTTACGTTGTAACAGATGATTGTCCGGCAACCAGAACAACGTCACCGCCGCACGGCCAACCTGCATCGAAATGTAGAATAAGGCAAACACCAATCCCCTTTCGCCAAAGGCTTCAGGCAAGGCTGAGGACGCAAACAGCCCCAGCAACATAATGGCGAACAACAACAGACGGATTTGCCGGGTTTCCGGATCGAACCAGTTGGTGACCCAGGCGGTATATTGCCAGGCCAGCCAGACGGCAAACCACAGCAACAGCGTCTGCAACGCGCCGACCAGCGTCAGATGATGCAGCAAATAGTGGGAAAGTTGGGTAACGGCGAAGACGTAAATCAGATCGAACAGTAATTCAGAAAACGACACGGTGGCGCCCTGACCATCGCGTACACGTAACAAGCTCTGCCGCATGACATTATTCCTGAAGGGGAGTCGCTGATTCAGCTTAGCGAAGCTCCCCCAGGCTAACCAGAAAAAGTTACTGGATTTCCATCGCCGATTTCAGCGTGTAGAACAGATCGGTCTGATCGGTCAGCCCGACAACGTTAGCCGCATGTGGACCGTAAGCAGCAATACGCAACTGCGTGCCGGTGTGGCCCTGAGAATCCTCCTCAGAATTGCCGTAACTGAGGGTCATAAACCCCCCCTCTTTGGTCTTCAGCGTTTGCGTCAGGCCAGGCGCTTTGCTGTCATTGGCAACGATCTGGCTGGAGTGCGCATGGTCAGCCGTCACAATCACCAGCGTGTTACCGTCTTTACGGGCAAACTCCAGCGCCCTCTGTACCGCCTCGTCCAGATCGACCGTCTCACCAATCTGACCACATGGGTTGGCAGCGTGATCCTGCTTATCTATCGACGCGCCTTCAACCTGCAGGAAAAAGCCATTCTGGTCCTTGCTCAACAACGCAATTGCTTTGTCGGTCATCTGCGCCAACGTCGGCGTGGTTGCCGGACGTTCGGCATTCACTTCACAACTTATCGCCTTGTCTTCACCGTTGCCGTGATAAGTCGCTTTCGGCCCTTTCCAACGTACCGGCATGTTGCCCTGAGCAAACAGACCTAACACCGGTTTGTCCTGATTCGCCTCGGTAATGGCCGTCATGCCGTTAAGATCGCTGACCCACTGATAACCCCGCAGCTTAGCCTGCTCTTCCAGCGTCTTGCCTTGCCACTCGCCGGCTTTCGCGGTTTCGCTGAAGGTTTTACCGCCGCCGCCGAGCGTCACATCCGCACGGGCATTCAGCAGCTGCTCAGCAATCGATCCCCTGCCGCCTTTTTCTAACGCATTGGCGGCGCATAGCTCGCTGGTTTTTTCCGGGCCATAACACTTACGCGAAGTGACATGGGCGATCTGCGCCGCTGGCGTCGCATCTTCCAGCTCAGCGGTTGAGACGTTGCCCGTTGCTTTACCCGCTGCTTTCGCCATTTCCATAATGGTTGGGTGATCGATGCCGTTAACGTCCACGCCGATTGCGCCATTATACGATTTCACCCCGGTGCTCCACGCGGTGGCTGATGCGGCAGAGTCAGTGACGTAATCCGGTTTATGGGTTTTCTTGTCCAGCGCGTAATGCGTGTATTGCCCGGTTAGCGGCAGCGCATCAATCCCTTTAAAAAAGCCGCCCGCGCCCTCGGCATAGTTACGTGCTGCGGTAATTTCAGAGTCGCCCATACCATCGCCAATCAACAGGATTACGTTTTTGGCTTTATTGCTGTTCAGCGAGGCTTTCAGCGCGTCGGTCTGGTCACCGGTCAAGCGACGGGCACCGCCAGGCTGGGTGATGTCGCCCTGCGCGGCCCGGGTGTAAGTGGCGATATCGGCGATGGCGGAGGAAGAGATAACAGAGGCAACCAAAGACAGGGTAAACAGGCTTTTAACGTTCATAAACTCAAGGCTCCATGAGTAAGTTTTGCTAAACATTTCAGGGAGCCAGTCTGCGACACAACCATGACATTTTTGTGTTTAGTTGATGTCAGTTTTATGACCTGATTTTTGTGAACTTTCTGGATAAATCAGTGAGTGGATTGAGGATAAGCTGATAGAAGCAAAGAAAATTCTGCTTGACCGCTTCCCTGCGACTGCCTATAGTAGCGCCCCGTCGCCCCTCTGGGACACAGCAGTAAAAATATGGTGAGGTGTCCGAGTGGCTGAAGGAGCACGCCTGGAAAGTGTGTATACGGCAACGTATCGAGGGTTCGAACCCCTCTCTCACCACCATATTCGAAGAAGAGTCTGAACTTACGTTCAGACTTTTTTTTTGCATAAAATTCAGGAGAGAGGGGTGAGAAGCCTCGACAGGGTTCGACAAAACGGCAGGACAGCCGTTTTGCACAGCTCTGCTGCCCAAAGGGCGAGGCACAGGGATGTGCCTCGTGATCCCCCTCTCTCACCACCATATTCAAAGAAGAGTCTGAACTTACGTTCAGACTTTTTTTTGCATAAAAAAGCCCGGACTTTCATCCGGGCTCGGTTCAGCTAGTCAGATTCTTAGCCGTAAGCGAGAAGCGTACGCTGGCAGAGCTGTGAACGTACGCAATCTTCTTTCTCGAAACGCACCACGCTGACCATGTCGTCGTCCTCGAAGCGAGATAGCGCATCGCTGAGACCCGACTTCACATGGGACGGCAAATCACACTGTGTGATATCGCCGTTCACAATCACGGTGACGTTTTCCCCAAGGCGTGTCAGAAACATCTTCATCTGAGCGGCGGTGACGTTTTGCGCCTCATCAAGGATCACCACGGCATTTTCAAACGTTCGTCCACGCATATAAGCGAAGGGAGCGATCTCCACTTTGCCAATTTCGGGACGCAGACAATACTGCATAAAGGAAGAGCCCAGACGTTTAACCAGAACGTCATACACTGGCCGGAAGTACGGAGCGAATTTTTCTGAGATATCTCCAGGGAGGAATCCCAAATCCTCATCCGCCTGCAACACCGGACGCGTAACAATAATCCTGTCAACATCCTTATGAATCAGGGCCTCAGCCGCTTTCGCTGCGCTGATCCAGGTTTTACCGCAACCGGCTTCGCCTGTGGCAAAGATCAGTTGTTTGCTTTCTATGGCTTTAAGATAGTGCGCCTGAGCTTCATTTCGGGCTTCAATCGGGGAATGGTCACGGGTATCACGCGCCATGCCAATTGACTCTAACCCACCCATCTGCACCAGCGAGGTGACCGATTCTTCTTCACGCTGACGGTGACTGCGTGAATCGCTACGAAGCACACGTTTTGCTTCACGACGCGCTTTGATCACTGCTTTCTGTCTTCCCATAGTGGCACCTTACAGTTGGTTTCATTTCCCGCACCTGCAAATCGATGCGATTACGTGAACGCTTTAGAGGTTTCGGTGGCTTCCTTTTAAGCCTTGTCTGGCCATTGTGTTAGCGCATAGCCGTGTTTGAGCGCAGCTGTGCACCGGTTTGAAAAAGAAAGAAGTTGGCCGTTAGAATATAAAAGAGAAGAGAAAGTTGAAGCGGGAGTAGCGCCCTCGCATGGAGCCGCGAAACTTTGTTTATGGTACATCTGTCCGTTACAACACTTTACCATTCGCGATCTCCGTGGTGGACATGTCAACACTTTAAACACCCGCTGTTAATAAGGTGCTACAGATCTCAGGATCAATGCAACATCTATTTTACGTCTGACGTAACATTTTATCGGTTAATAGCCCGCACCCTGGCTGTGAGAAATTAAATAATGAAGTAATTCAACGAGATGGATTTTTCTTACGGGTTTTTCTGAATCGATAAATGCACTGGGAGGAGGAAAAAGGGGTGAAAAAAATAACTGATTAAAAAATAACCTCCCGCTTCACAACGAAGCAGAAGGTTCTTTAATGAAACTATCAGGCTTCCAGCAAAGACTGCCCAAGATAATGCTTATCATCCTGGACACCGGGTAGCACAAAGAAATATCCCCCGCCAATCGGCTTGATATATTCCTCGAGGGCTTCACCGTTCAGTCTTTTTTGCACGCTGAGAAAACCTTTTTCTAAATCATGCTGATAACAAACGAACAACAGGCCCATTTCCAGCTGACCCGCGTTTGATACCCCCGCCGAATAGCTGTAGCCGCGACGCAGCATTAAATTGCTCTGCGTTTCTGGCGTACGGGGATTTGCCAGACGAATATGGGCATCCAGCGGCGTGACGTTGCCATCAGGATCGCTGGCATAGTCAGGCACATCATGCTCGTTCTGCATCCCTAACGGTGCACCGCTGTGCTTCACGCGACCAAAGATCGTCTCCTGCTCGCGCAGTGGCGTACGATCCCAGAACTCAACGTGGAACTGGATAATCCTCGCCGCCTGATAGCTGCCGCCCACGGTCCAGGCCGGTTCGCCCTGCCCGGCGGTGACCCACAGAATCGAGTCCATCAGCGGCTGGTTAGTGGTATCCGGATTCGCCGTACCGTCCTTGAAGCCCAACAGATTGATTGGCGTCTCCTTGCCCTTGCTGCGCGCAGCATGGTCAGAGATAAAACCTTCACGACGCCAGCGCACGCTAAGCAGATCCGGCGAATGCTTGATGATATCGCGCAGGGCATGGATCACCGTGTCATTGGTGTTGGCACAGATTTGCAGCAGCAGATCGCCGTGGCACAAACGGGCATCCAACGCATCGTTAGGAAAACGCGTCATCGCCTGTAACTTCACCGGCTTGTGCGCCTGTAACCCATAGCGCTCGTCAAACAGCGAATGCCCCACCGACACCGTAATGGTCAGATTATCCGGGTAAATATCATCTCCCAGAATGCCGGAATCCATTGGCGGTAAGCGTGGATTGGTCACCAGCGGCGCTTTGCCGCCTTTGGTCAGGAAGGCAATGCGATCGTTGAGCAAGCGGAACAACCGTTGCAAATCCGCTTTGTCGGTCGCCAAAACGTCAAAGGCTACGATCATCATCGCAGCCTGTTGAGGTGTGGTTACGCCCGCCTGATGCAGACCATAGAACGGCTGTGCTTCCTGTCTTGCTGAAGGCGACAAGGCGCCTGGCGAGAAGGATTTATCATCCGGTGCCGCATGCACCGGACAGCCACCACTTACAGCAAAGGCCCCCCCAAGGATGCCCATGCCTTTTAATAAACGACGACGCGACGGCAGTGCCGCGTCATCCACAGATTTTGCCATTTACAGTTAATCCAGTCCCAGCGTTCCGCGCAGCTTAGCAAGGTCTTCCGCCAGTGTGGTGATCGGGCCTTTCATTGCATTGCGGTCAGCGTCAGTCAGCTTGTCATAAGATTCGTAACCGTCTTTGGTCCGGTATTTTGACAAGATGCCGTCCACTTTCTTGAAGTTCGCATCGATTTTCGCCAGCAGAGGCGCATCGGCCTTCTGCAGCATTGGACGGAGCAGGTTAACAATTTTCTGCGCGCCGTCAACGTTAGCCTGGAAATCCCACAGGTCAGTGCGGCTGTAACGATCTTCTTCGCCTGAGATTTTGCTGGAGGCCACTTCTTCAATCAGACCTGCCGCACCGCCAACTACTTTGCTTGGCGGGAAGGCCAGCTCGTCAATGCGCTTCTGCAGATCCAACACGTCGGTGTTCAGCTGAGTCGCAAAGGACTCCATGCCTTTGGTGCTCTTATCGCCCCACAGTGCTTTCTCAATGCGGTGGAAACCGGTGAACTTAGGATCTTCCGCTTTCTTCTCGAAATCGTCTTCACGGGCGTCGATGCTGCCATCCAGGTCGGAGAACAGTTCGGCAATTGGTTCGATGCGCTCGTAATGACGGCGGGTCGGTGCGTACAGCGCTTTGGCTTTTTCGATATCGCCCGCTTTCACCGCATCGGTAAAGGCTTTGGTGCCGGCAACCAGTTCCACCACTTCTTTGGTGACGTAGGTTTTGTATTCAGCAATCGGTCCGACCAACTGCATCACGTCCGGCTTTCCGTCAGAAGGCGCGTTAGTGCCCTTGACGATCAGCTTGCCTTTCGGGTTGCTTAACAGGCCGCAGGTCAGGTCATATTCACCGGCTTCCAGATTCGCCGTCAGCTTCTGGGTAAAGCCAGGCGCGATATTTTCACGCTCTTCGACCACCATCACCCCTTTCAGGATCTCCCACTCCAGCCCTTTCTGGCTGTTGTTCTGGATGATGAACTGGGTTTTACCCGCGTTCACCGTGACGTTCATTGGATCACACTGTTTGTCATTCACGCTGATTTTAACCTGTGGAATATCAGCGGCCATCGCAGCGGCAGAACCGGTCAGCAAAGTCACGAGCGCAGCATTCAGCGCGTGCTGGCGAAAACGAAGAGTCATAGTAAATCCCTGTGAAAAAGTTACGCGCCTGCAAAACAGGCGCGGACAAAGGCTTAGCGTGTGGTACGCACTGCCGTAGCCTGTGGACGCACTGGCATAAAGAACAGCAGCAGCGCAGGAACTAAATAGATAAACCAGACCGCCACTTCGCTGACGCTTGGCGTTTCCTGGTAGCCCAACATCCCTTCCAGCAGCGTACCGATAAGGGTGCTGGTGGAGAGCGTATTACTCATATCAAAGGCGATGTCCTGGAAATGATTCCACAGCCCGGCTTCGTGGAAGGCGCGGATTGCACCGGCGGCCAGACCGGCGGCCACAAACAGGATAAACAGGCTGGTCCACTTGAAGAAGGTCGCCAGGTTAAGACGCACGCCGCCCCAGTAGATCAGCATGCCGAGGATAATCGCGGTCGCCAGGCCCAGTATGGCGCCCAACGGTGGGCCAATGCCCACATCCTGTTGGAAGGCCGCGAGCAGGAAAAACACCGATTCGAGGCCTTCACGGGCAACCGCCAGGAACACCATCATAATCAGCGCCCAGCCGCTGCTTTTGCCCTTCTGCAACGCATTGTCCACGGCATCTTCCAGTTGGGCTTTCACGTTGCGGGACACTTTGCGCATCCAGAACACCATGTAGGTCAGGATACACACGGCCACCACGGCCACGATCCCTTCAAACAGCTCCTGCTCTTTCTGCGGGAATTCGCCGGTGGTTTCGTTGATAAAGTAGCCAACGCCAAGGCAGAGTGCGGCGGCAACAAACACGCCCACCCACATTGCGCCAAACCATTCACTGCGATGGGTACGCTTCAGGTAACTGGCGATCAGGCTGACAATCAGCGCGGCTTCCAGGCCTTCGCGTAACATGATGAGAAATGGAACAAACATGCCTACACCCTCGAGTGTGAAAGAATTTCAGTTGCGGTAAAGAAACGTAAATCAAAACGATATCGATTATCATTATCGGCAACGAAAAAACAAGAGGGATCGTGGGTATTTTCGCAATCTGCGAGAAGGGGCGCGGCGGTGCTGTAGCGGATACAAACGGGGCGTGCGAAGAGTCAATGGCAGTCAACCGACCGGGCGTCAGTGCGACGCCCGGTGGTAAACGCTGACTTATTTGGTGTTGTATTCGATTTCTGCTGCTTCGAAACGTTGCTGTGCCGCAGCGCTTGGCTCGCGGCCCATCAGGCTGACGATCCAAATTGCCAGGCTGGCGAACAGGAAGCCAGGGATGATTTCATACAGATCCAGCCAGCCGTACTGTTTCCAGATCAGTACGGTTGCCGCACCGATAATCATGCCTGCCAGCGCGCCGTTACGGGTCATACGCTTCCAAATCAGCGACAACAGCACCACCGGACCAAACGCCGCACCGAAGCCCGCCCAAGCGTAGCTTACCAGTCCCAACACGCGGTTCTCCGGGTTCGAGGCCAGCGCAATGGCGATCACCGCCACCAGCAGAACCATCAGGCGCCCTACCCACACCAGCTCACGCTGAGTGGCGTTTTTGCGCAGGAAGTTTTTGTACAAATCTTCCGTCAGTGCGCTTGAACACACCAGCAGCTGACAGCTCAGGGTCGACATCACCGCCGCCAGGATAGCGGAGAGCAGGATACCGGCAATCCACGGGTTAAACAGAATACGCGCCAGCTCAATAAAGATGCGCTCGCCGTTTTCAGATACACCCACGGCCTGCTCCGGATGGTTCTGGAAATACGCGATGCCGAAGAAGCCCACGGCAACCGCCCCACCCAGACACAGGATCATCCAGATCATGCCGATGCGGCGTGCACTGCGGATTGAGCGATGGGAATCAGCCGCCATAAAGCGCGCCAGAATATGGGGTTGCCCGAAGTAGCCCAGTCCCCAACCCAGCAGTGAAATCACCGCGACAAAGTTCAGGTTTTTCAGCATATCGAGGTTTTCGATACTCTTCGCTTCAATCACCTTAAGTGAATCGCTCAGCCCGCCGACGGCTAAAATCACCATCACCGGCGTCAGGATCAGCGCGAAGAACATCAGGCTGGCCTGCACGGTATCGGTCCAGCTGACGGCGAGGAAGCCGCCAACGAAGGTATAGATGATGGTGGCAGCAGCACCGGCCCACAGCGCGGTTTCATAACTCATGCCGAAGGTGCTTTCGAACAGACGCGCACCGGCAACGATGCCGGAAGCACAATAAATAGTGAAGAACACCAGGATCACCAGCGCTGAGATCACCCGCAGCATTTTGCTTTTGTCCTCGAAGCGACTGGAGAAGAAGTCTGGCAGGGTCAAGGCATTGTCGTGATGCTCGGTCTGCACGCGCAGACGCCCCGCGACAATTTTCCAGTTAAGGTAGGCGCCGATGGTCAGGCCGATGGCAATCCAGCTTTCTGAGATGCCCGACAGGAAAATCGCGCCAGGCAAACCCATCAACAGCCAGCCGCTCATATCCGATGCGCCCGCCGACAGCGCGGTGACCACGCTACCGAGGCTGCGACCGCCGAGGATGTAATCGTCGAAGTTTTTTGTAGACCGGTATGCAATAAAACCTATCAGCACCATGCCGAGGATATACACACAAAAGGTCACCATCATTGGTGTACTCAGAGTCATTCAGGTTCTCCACTTATTATTGTTTATGCGCAACCACCGGAGCTATCCGTAGTCACCGCTGGAACGTCGCGGCGCTACCTCCCTGGCTCAGCGCGGGGTATCCTGCCGTAAACCGCTTTGACGCACAAACGATTTAACACAGCAGTTACAGCAATTTCACCCTTCGTCACAGACGGCGTTTTAACAGGTTGCACTGGATCACATTTTAACCGGTTGCACCTGCGAGAAGCGTCCCTACAACCCAGGCTGGATGGCGTTGAACAACCTTGGCCGGATTCTTGCAGCAATATCCATGCCGCTTTTAAATAATCGGTTTCAAACTCTGCAAACGGCGTCACATTTAACACGGTTGCACAAAGTTGCAACTTCAGTGATATTGCTTGCCAACATTGTCATTATTTTTTAAGGAGTTCTCAGGCATGGGCACAACTACCATGGGCGTGAAGCTGGATGAAGCCACGCGCGAGCGCATTAAGCTGGCGGCAGGCCAGATTGACCGCACCCCACACTGGCTGATCAAGCAGGCGATCTTTAACTATCTTGAGCAGCTGGAAAGTGGCCATGCCCTGCCTGAGATCCCGCTGCAGACGGTGCCCCAGGAAACCGATGAAGCCCCGGCAGACGAGCAGCGCCAGCCGTTCCTGCAATTTGCGGAACATATTCTGCCGCAGTCGGTTAACCGCGCCGCCATCACCTCCGCATGGCGTCGGCCAGAGACGGAAGCCGTGCCGATGATGCTGGAACAGGCGCGTTTGCCGCTGCCGCTGGCACAGCAAACCTACCGCCTCGCCCATCAGCTTGCGGAGAAGCTCCGGCACCAGAAAGGTGCAACCGGACGCGCTGGCATGGTGCAAAGCCTGCTGCAGGAGTTCTCACTCTCGTCGCAGGAAGGCGTGGCGTTAATGTGTCTGGCCGAAGCCTTGCTGCGAATTCCTGATAAACCAACCCGTGACGCGTTAATTCGCGACAAAATCAGCAACGGCAACTGGCATTCACACCTCGGCCGCAGCCCGTCTCTGTTCGTCAATGCGGCGACCTGGGGACTGCTGTTTACCGGCCGTCTGGTGTCCACCCATAACGAAGCCAACCTGTCCCGCTCGCTGAACCGCATTATCGGTAAAAGTGGCGAACCGCTGATCCGCAAAGGGGTGGATATGGCGATGCGGTTGATGGGCGAACAGTTTGTCACCGGTGAAACCATTGCCGAAGCGCTGGCCAACGCCCGCAAGCTGGAAGAGAAAGGCTTCCGCTACTCTTACGATATGCTCGGCGAAGCGGCGCTGACCGCGCAGGATGCCAAAGCCTATCTGCAGTCCTATCAGCAGGCGATTCACGCCATCGGTAAAGCCTCCAACGGCCGCGGCATTTACGAAGGTCCGGGCATTTCGATCAAGCTTTCCGCCCTGCACCCGCGCTACAGCCGCGCGCAGTACGAGCGCGTGATGACCGAGCTGTACCCGATCCTTAAATCGCTGACGCTGCTGGCCCGCTCTTATGACATCGGCATCAATATCGATGCAGAAGAAGCTGACCGCCTGGAGCTGTCGCTGGATCTGCTGGAAAAACTCTGCTTTGAACCGGAGCTGGAAGGCTGGAACGGCATTGGCTTTGTGATCCAGGCGTATATGAAGCGCTGTCCGTTTGTGATCGATTCGCTGATCGATATGGCGCAACGCAGCCGTCGCCGCCTGATGATCCGCCTGGTGAAAGGCGCTTACTGGGACAGCGAAATTAAGCGCGCCCAGGTCGAAGGTCTGGAAGGCTATCCGGTATACACCCGCAAGGTGTACACCGATATTTCGTATCTGGCCTGCGCCCGCAAACTGCTGGCGGTGCCAAACCTGATTTACCCGCAGTTTGCCACCCATAACGCCCACACGCTGGCAGCGATTTACCAGCTGGCGGGCAACAACTACTATCCTGGCCAGTATGAGTTCCAGTGCCTGCATGGCATGGGCGAACCGCTGTACGAACATGTGGTAGGCAAAGTGGCGGACGGCAAGTTAAACCGTCCCTGCCGTATCTATGCGCCGGTGGGCACCCACGAAACTCTGCTGGCCTATCTGGTTCGTCGTCTGCTGGAAAATGGCGCCAACACCTCCTTTGTTAACCGCATCGCCGATAACACCCTGCCGATTGAAGATCTGGTGGCCGATCCGGTGGAAGAAGTGGAGAAAATGGCGCGGGTTGAAGGGGCGATTGGCTTACCGCATCCGAAGATTCCGCTGCCGCGCGATCTGTATGGCAAGAAGCGACAGAACTCCGCCGGCCTGGACATGGCCAATGAACATCGCCTGGCGTCGCTTTCCAGCGCCTTGCTGAACAGTGCGATCCAGCCGTGGCAGGCTGTGCCAATGATTGACGGCGAGCTGGAAGCCGGTGAATCGCTGCCGGTGATTAACCCGGCAGAGCCGACCGATATCGTCGGTTACGTTCGTCATGCCAGCGAAGCCGAGGTGTCGGTTGCGCTGGATGCGGCTACCCGTGCAGGCCCAATCTGGTTCGCCACGCCGCCGCAGGAGCGAGCCGCCATTCTGGAACGCGCGGCGATCCTGATGGAAGGCCAGATGCAGCGCCTGCTGGGGATCCTGGTGCGTGAAGCCGGTAAAACCTTCAGCAACGCCATTGCCGAAGTGCGTGAAGCGGTCGACTTCCTGCATTACTATGCCGGCCAGGTGCGTGATGACTTTGATAATGAAACCCACCGCCCGCTGGGTCCGGTGGTCTGTATCAGCCCGTGGAACTTCCCGCTGGCGATCTTCACCGGACAGATTGCGGCAGCGTTAGCCGCCGGCAACAGCGTGCTGGCGAAACCGGCGGAACAGACGCCGTTAGTGGCGGCCGAAGCCGTGGCGCTGCTGCATGAAGCGGGCGTGCCGGTCGGCGCGCTGCAACTGCTGCCAGGCCTGGGGGAAACCGTCGGTGCGCAGCTGACGGGCGATGCGCGCGTCCGTGGCGTGATGTTTACCGGCTCTACCGCCGTGGCCACCTTACTGCAGCGCAATCTGGCCGGTCGTCTCGATCCACAAGGCCGCCCGACGCCGTTAATCGCCGAAACCGGCGGGATGAATGCGATGATCGTCGACTCCTCCGCGCTGACCGAACAGGTGGTGATTGATATTGTCGCCTCGGCCTTTGACAGTGCCGGACAGCGTTGCTCCGCGCTGCGTCTGCTGTGCATTCAGGACGATGTGGCTGACCACACGCTGAAAATGCTGCGTGGGGCGATGGCCGAGTGCCGGATGGGCAATCCTGAACGCCTGTCCACCGATATCGGCCCGGTGATTGATGCCGAAGCCCGCGAGAACATCGAACGTCATATTCAGAGCATGCGCAGCAAAGGCATGACCGTTTATCAGGCCGCCTACGCCAGCCAGGAAGACAGCAAAGAGTGGCAGAGCGGAACCTTTATCCAGCCAACGCTGATTGAACTTGGCAGCGTCAGCGACCTCGATAAAGAAGTGTTTGGCCCGGTGCTGCACGTGGTGCGCTACGCGCGCAGTTCCCTGCCGCAGGTGATTGAGCAGATCAACGCCTCGGGTTACGGCCTGACGCTGGGTGTGCACACGCGTATTGATGAGACCATCCTTCAGGTCACCAACCATGCCCGCGTCGGCAACCTCTACGTTAACCGTAATATGGTTGGCGCGGTGGTTGGGGTTCAGCCATTTGGCGGCGAAGGGTTATCCGGCACCGGACCGAAAGCCGGTGGCCCGCTGTATCTCTATCGTCTGTTATCGCACCGCCCGGATGGCGCGCTGCGCGTTACCCTCGATCGTCAGGATGGCGAACGTCCGGTCGATGCGGCGCTGCGTCTCTCGCTGTTAGCCGCTCACCAGGCGCTGACCGAATGGGCGAAAGACCAACCGGAACTTGCGGCCTGCTGCGCCCGCTTTGCCGAACTCGGTCAGGGCGGCACCGTCCGCTTGCTGCCGGGCCCAACGGGCGAGCGCAACACCTTTGCGCTGCTACCAAGAGAGCATGTCCTGTGCCTGGCGGATAATGAGCAGGATGCGCTGATCCAGCTGGCTGGGGTGACTGCCGTGGGTAGCCAGGCGATCTGGAGTGATGATGAGCTGCACCGCGCATTGCTGAAATCCCTGCCTGCCGAGGTGCAGAAACGCATCAGCCTGCGCGCGCAGCCGCTGGCGGCCAGCGAAGCGTTTGACGCGGTAATTTATCACGGTGACGCCGATCAGTTACGCACCGTATGTGAAACCGTCGCCTCTCGTGAAGGGCCGATTGTGTCGGTACAGGGCTTTGCGCGCGGGGAAACCAATCTGCTGCTGGAACGTCTGCTGATCGAGCGTTCCCTGAGCGTTAACACCGCCGCAGCCGGCGGCAATGCCAGCCTGATGACCATTGGCTAAGCGGCATAACGGAAAACAAAACGGGGCGATTATTCGCCCCGTTTTTTATTGCCTGAAAGCAGACGCCCTTACTGTACGTTCAGCTTCATCCGTAACAGCTTCGGGTAGATAAACAGGTTCTTGCCGACTCCACGATTGAGCAGCGTCCAGATAGCCACCGAGCAGCCCGAACAGAGCGCGACCATGGCGATCGGGAAGCCCACCGCCCACACCATCGAGAAGGCTTTGCTGGCAAACAGATGGTGATGCACGGCAAACAGGATCGCCGACATGCCAAAGAACTCGATAAAAATACGGTGCAGCACGTAGATTTGCAGCGTGTTTTTACCGATCCAGTTTAACCAGTTCATCGAGAAGCGGCTGTTCAACGCCCGACACGCGGCGATGCAGAACAGGATAGCGATGACGCACATAAACAGACTTTTCGGTAATCCCACCATCGCATGGATGCCCGCCAGCACCCCAATCGCGGCCCACGGCAGCACATTACTGCGATGCCACTCGCTCCAGCGGATCATCGTACTGCTATAGAACGCGCCAAACAGGAAGAAGATAAAATACTGCGACAGGCTTTCCGGTCCCCAACCGGGGATGGCTTTCACTATCGCCGCATAGTTCAGTGCCGCCGCCACCAGCATCATCAACACCTTCTGCTGGCGGAACAGCTTGGCAAAGACAAAGAACAGGCCCAGCGCATAGAGATACCAGGAAGAACTCATCGCCAGCAGCATCAGCTTCAAAAACTCCCACGGCGTGGAAGCCCAGGCAGCGTTGATGTTGTCGGAGAGGTGATCGCCCATGATTTCACCGGAGACGCCGTTGATCATCAGCCACTGAATCAGTCCCCACAGAAAATAGAGATAGAACAGATTGGTGACGCGACTGGTGAATACCTGTTTCCAGGGACGATTGACAATGGCATTGGCCGCCAGCAGACCGGAGACAAAGAAGAACGCAGGCATTCGAAGCGGTGAGAGTGTGTTATTAAAAGCAACCCATAATTTCGCCGGGAAAAAACCGGCGGTTAAATGCGTTACCATATCAGCATAACCTGGTAGTACAACGTGATATAAGACAACCAACAATATACAAGCGCCTTTCAGGCTATTCACCCAGGCGATATCTTTCTTTTGAGTAGGTTTCATTATAATACTCCAGCTGTTATCGTCGTATTTTTATAAAACAGTGGCAGCATCTTTCCCGGTGCTGAGTGTAATTTTATTATTATGTGGTACAGGGTAATGCGGTGGTTCAGAAACATTCAGGGCCGATATTATCGGCCCTGAATGGAGACTGTCAGTGATTGCTGGCGATATCGGGTTTAGGCTTTGTTTTTCTCATCAATACCGGATAGAGGAACAGAGCCCGACCAGGGCCACGATTGAGCAGCGACCAGACCAGCAAAGAGACAGCAGTACAGGTACTGACGGCAACCACCGGAAGCGTCAACGCCCAAATCAGTGAAAACGCACTGTTATCGAACAGGTTGTACTGCACGGCCAGCGTCAGCACGCTCAGTCCCAGCAGTTCGATAAAAATGCGATGCAAAACATAAATCTGTAACGTGTTACGGCCAATCCAGTTCAGCCAGGCCATATTGAATCGGTTGTTCAGCGCCCGGCACAGCACGATGCCAAACACAATCGACAGCATGCAGTAGAACGGGTTCTTATACAGTCCCACCGCATGGTGTACGACGCCGGTCAGGGCGAAGGCACTGAGGATCAGCACGTTGCGTCGGTTCATAAAACTCAGCTCGACCAGATAGTGGCTGAAGTACGCCCCTAACAGGAAGTAGACAAAGTTCTGCACCACGCTTGCCGGTCCCCAGCCTGGCACCAGGCTGAACTGCGTGGCATAGTTCATCAGCAGTGCAGCCACTATCAACGCCATTTTCTGGCGATGGAACAGCTTAGCCACCACAAAATACCCCGCCAGCGCGTACAGGTACCACAGGCTGGTCATCGATAAAAACAGCAATTTCACGAATTCCTGCGGGCTTTCAGCGTAGGCTGCGTTCTTAGCCGTGGAGAGTTTCTCTCCAATCAAATTCGCTGAAATATTGTAGATACTGACCCACTGGATCACGCCCCACAGGATATACAGGTAAAAAATATTGCTGAATTTTTTAGTAAAAACCTCTCCCCAGGACTTTTTATTAATGGCACTGATTGCCAGCAAACCAGAAACAAAAAAGAACGCCGGCATTCTTAATGGCGACAGGTACTTATTAAACGCGATCCATATTTCCGCTGGCAAGACGCCGGCGGTAAGATATTGTAAAGATGGGGCGAAAGTAGTGATAATAGTGTGATGCAAAACAACCAATAGAATACAACCGCCCTTCAGCGTATTGATCCATAAAACTTCATTTTTAGTTGAAGAAGACCCAGAAGCAGACATAGCATTTAACCCAAATTAACGTAAAACTTTAGGAATTATTAACTCTTGTCCACGAAAAGGCCATGGGGTTACTCCTAATTGGTCTGATAACGACGGTGATTATCAGTCAGTTAAGCGATTTCGGGCGTTATCTCAGTCATTAAGCCAAATAAGCGCCGGGCGTAATTAAGATAATCCTTAGTAATAAGCGAATGGCAGAAACGGGGGAAACGAAAAATAACTCGCCGGGGAACCCGGCGAGGAGGAAATTAGATGAGGGAATTAATTATTGAGGAATTTCTCAAGGAACTGCCGGGTACGCGGCTGCTGCGGATTTGTAAACAGGCTTTTGGCGTCGCCCTGCTCCACAATGCGGCCCTGATCCATAAAGATCGCCCGGTCAGCCACGTCGCGGGCAAAGCTCATCTCATGCGTAACGATCACCAGCGTGCGCTTCTCTTCTGCCAGCGCGCGAATGGTGCTGAGCACCTCGCCCACCAGCTCCGGATCCAGCGCCGAGGTCGGTTCATCAAACAGGATCACTTCAGGACGCATCGCCAGCGCACGGGCAATTGCTACGCGCTGTTGCTGTCCACCGGACAGTTTGCGCGGGTAGCTCTCTTCTTTGCCCTGCAAACCGACTTTCTCCAGCAACTGGCGGGCACGGGCAATCGCCTCGGCCTTCGGTTCGCGCTTAACGATGGTTGGCCCTTCAATAATGTTTTCCATTACCGAGCGGTGCGGGAACAGATTGAAGCTCTGGAAGACAAACCCCACCTGTTGACGCAACCGACGCACCAGCTCTTTCTGTTTGTTGATGCCCAGTGCGGCATCAATTTTAATCTCGCCAACCTGGATCGTGCCGCTTTCCGGCACTTCCAGCAGGTTGATGCAGCGCAGCAGCGTGGTTTTACCGGAACCGCTGGGGCCAATAATTGCCACCACTTCGCCGGATTTGACCTCAAGATCGATGCCATTTAGCACCGTCTGCCCGTTAAACTGTTTAACCAGATTTCTGACTTCGATGGCACTCATTTCGACTCCCGATCCTGGCGATTAACGCGATCTTCCAGCTTGCTTTGCAGGATGGAAAGTACGGTTGCCATCACCCAGTAAATCAGTGACGCAGCCAGATACATGGTGAACACTTCCAATGTGCGCGAGGTAATCAGCTGTGCCTGACGGAACAGCTCCGGCACCTGAATGGTGGCGGCCAGTGAGGTATCTTTCACCAGGCTGATAAAGCTGTTGCCCAGCGGCGGTAACGCGGTGCGAGCCGCCTGCGGCAGGATAACGCGACGCATGGTCTGCCAGCGCGTCATGCCAATACTGGATGCGGCTTCCCATTGCCCGCGCTCGATCGAGGCAATGGCACCCCGCAGGGATTCGGAAGCGTAAGCGGCGGTATTCAGCGACAGGCCAATCATCGCCGACGGGATCGGATCCAGCTCAATGCCGAACTGCGGCAGGCCGTAGTAGATCATAAACAGCTGGGCGATCAGCGGCGTGCCGCGGAAAATCGACACGTAGCAGCGTGACAGCCATGAAATCGGCCAGAAATGCGACAGGCGCATCATCGCCAGAATGAAGCCGAGCAACAGGCCAAAGAACATGCCGCCGATGCTCAGCTGCAGGGTAAATACGGCACCCTTCAATAAAAAAGGTGCTGAATCCAGCACCAGTTGAATACTTTCCTGCATTATTTAGTCACGTCCGCGCCAAACCATTTTTCAGACAGTTTAGCCATGGTGCCGTCTTTCTGCATGTCCGCAATGGCTTTGTTGATCGCGTCCAGCAGTTGGGTATTGCCTTTACGCAATGCCACACCCGATTCCTGACGGGAGAATGCCGGACCGGCGACAGCCAGCGTATTGCCGGTTTTCTTCACCAGATCAAGGGCGGCCAGGCGATCCACCAGAATCGCATTGATACGGCCTACGCGCAGATCCTGATATTTCGTTGGGTCATCATCATAGGTACGGATGTCGACGCCTTTCACGTTGGCGCGCAGCCACTGCTCGTAGTTAGAGCCCAGGCCAACACCGACTTTCTTGCCGCTCAGATCTTCCGGCTTGCTGATGCTTGCCGCATTCTCTTTTTTGGTCAGCGCCTGGATACCGGAGATGGTGTACGGCGTGGAGAAGTCATATTTTTTCTTACGCTCATCGGAAATGGTCACCTGATTGATCACCACATCGATGCGTTTGGAGTCCAGCGACGCCAGCATACCATCCCATTTGGTCGGCTTCAGGCTGGCCTTCACGCCCAGGTGCTGCGCCAACGCGTCAGCGAAATCCACTTCAAAACCGGCCAGCTTGCCGTTTTCATCCTGGAAACTGAACGGCGGATAGGTGCCTTCCAGACCCACTAACAGAGAACCGCGCTCTTTTACCTTGCTGAGCAGGTTTTCATCCGCCGCAAAGGCGTTGACTGAAAAGCCCGCCACCAGCGCCAGCGACACGGCTCCCATCACCAGACGGCGACGTACCAGAGATAAATTCATAAAGACTCCACTGTGTTATTAGATTCCGACCCGCAGAATTTATTCGAGCGGCCGCGTGAATACCAGCGGCCTGCAAAGATTATTTCGTTCCAGCTCAGACCGAAGGATGATAAGCAAACAGCGCCGGTGAACCGCCGGTATGGACGAAAGCAATCGGTCCTTCACGGCGGAAACGTTTCTGCGAGATACCGTCAATTAATCCGGCCATTGCTTTGCCAGTATAGACCGGGTCAAGGAAGATCCCCTCAAGACGGGCCAGCAGCTTGATCGCTTCCATCCCCTCTTCATTCGGCATGCCGTATTGCGGGCCAAAATACTCATCCCACAGGGTGATCGGTGCGCTGGCCGTCAGTTCCAACGAGGCCGCCAGCTGCTGCTGGATCGCCACCACTTTCGGGCGCTGCTCATCCGCTTTGCGCGAGACGGTGACGCCGACCAGTTCGGTTTCGGGCATCAGCACTTCCAGCCCCACCGCCAGCCCGGCATGGGTGCCGGCGCTGCCAGACGCCACGACCACCGCGGCAAAATCCACCACGCCTTCGATTTGATGCGCCATTTCCTGGGCACATTCCACATAGCCCAGCGCGCCAAGGGCATTCGATCCCCCGACGGGCACAATATAGGGACGAAAGCCCTGCGCTTCCAGCCGCGTCGCCTGTTCTTCGAGCTGTGCCGCAGGATCGTGCAGCGCATCGACCATCACCACTTCGGCGTCCATCAGATCAAGCAGCAGGCGGTTGCCATTAGACAGGTAATTAGACGCGGTGGTGGCGAGTGGATTTTCGAGCAGCGCCACGCATTTCAGACCGAGCTTGGCCGCGACGGCCGCGGTTTGACGCACGTGGTTGGACTGAATCGCACCGGCGGTAAGCAGCACATCGGCACCCTGACGCAAAGCATCGGCGGCGAGGAATTCGAGTTTTCGGAGTTTATTGCCACCGAGCGCAACGGGCGTAAAGTCATCCCGTTTGATAAAAATATCGCGGCCGAGGTAGTCAGACAGGCGTGGCAGATGCTCCAGCGGCGTGGGCGCACCCAGCAGCTCAAGCTTGGGGAATGAGGGTAAAAGATGTAAGGACAATGCAGCCTCCTGAGATGGCGCTAACAGTTATCCTTACAGTCTTACAGAAGATAGCAAAAAGGTAACGTAAAAGAGTGAGTTGATGTCACCTTAAGCGCGCTGCCAGCCTAAAAACTGGTCATATTTGCGCAGAGCAATGCGATAGTTATTATTACCGGCATCCGGTAAATCATTTTCCAGGCATTCGTGCCAGCTGTTGCCGCTGAGTTTTTCAGCAGGGAAGTTGCGTGCCGATAGCATATCGTCAAGGCGGCGCAGGCGAACGACGTATTCGCGAATGGTGCTGTGGCTCATTTCGGTCTGTTCAAACAGATACTGTTTGAACGCCATAATATCGAAATAATTCGGATGCGTGTTGCAGTAGATATCACTGCAAAAACGGCACAGTGCCGTCAGTTCATTTTGAAGCTTCAACCAGACCTGATCGTCGATCAGCTGGTCCATCCGGGCTATGGCCTCTTTATTTATTATCTGACCGCGAAACACTAACGCCATGCGGTCCAGTACTTTGCCACAATGTGAACAGTTACTCTGGCTGTGTTTGTAGTCTTTCAAATAGCGGCTCAACGGCCTCATTTTAGTTTTGGATCCCATCTGAGAGTCCCCGGTTGGTGTTGAGAGTGCAATACTGACTCCGTCAGCGCGCTCCCGTTAACCGGGCGCGCAGGCGTTTAATCGCCTGACTGTGCAGTTGGCTTACGCGGGATTCACCCACTTCCAGCACTGCGCCAATCTCTTTCAGATTCAGCTCTTCCTGGTAATAGAGCGTCAGAACCATCTTTTCGCGATCGGGTAAGGCTTCAATCGCTTCAATGACGCGTTCGCGCAGATTCCCTTCCATTAACTGGTGCAGTGGATTGGCCTCTTCGTGGCCATCTGTCACCAGTTCTGCGGTATCGCCGTGCTCTTCACGAAACTCGTCGTAGGAGAACAACTGGCTGTTATTGGTATCCAGCAAGATCTGCCGGTATTCCTGTAATGAAACATCAAGCGATGCAGCAACTTCCTGCTCGGTCGCCGTTCGCCCCAGCGACTGCTCGACCTTGTGCATCGCGCCGGCCACTTCACGTGCATTACGCCGCACGCTGCGAGGTGCCCAGTCACGGCTGCGCAGTTCGTCCAACATCGCGCCACGGATGCGCTGTACCGCGTAGGTGGTAAAGGCGGTGCCCTGTAACGCGTCATAGCGCTCCACGGCATTCAACAGACCAATTCCCCCTGCCTGTAACAAATCATCCAGTTCCACGCTGGCTGGCAGCCGGACCTGGAGGCGCAACGCTTCATGGCGCACCAGCGGTACGTATCGCTGCCAGAGCGAGTTTTTGTCCATCACACCATCGGCGGTATAGAGATCATTCACGATGACGACCCTGCGTTAGTTAAGTTATCGGCATGATTATCCGTTTCTGTAGGGGAGATTGATTGGCTGAATAGCGGTACTAAAGGCGGGTTATTTCATTTTTGTTTAAAAAGGCGGCGCGTTGCGCAACCGCCTGCTGAGGATTTACCTTAGGGGATGAAGTTTCTCACGGGTGGCGGCAGGAACCTGCTGCCAAAGCGCACAAATCTTGCCGTCAATCTCTTGATAAAACGCACTTATTTGACTTTCCTCATGCAAACCGTGGCGGAAGTTCACCGTTCCGGTTGTCGGATGGATGGTCAGCAAGCGACTGGTGAACAGCCGTTGCAAATCGCTGCGCAAAAACAGGCCATTGTCGACGCTGTTGTCCTGCAGGAAACCATCGTCATTCTCTTGAGTATCAATATGACAGGCTTCCACCCACGGATACTGACTGTGCTCCATCAGCCGGGTGCCGGTGATGACGCAGGCGCCATAACGGGCCTTCACCGACGCGGCAAATTCCGCCTGACTGGCGCGCTGCCAAACGTTGGCTTTCACCTGTCTGCCCACCTGAGTGCCGGCAATCACCCCGGCAGGGAGTTTCAGTAACGGGCTGGTCAACACCACCACAAACTGAATACGCCGCGACACGGTGAAGCACGGATGCGCCTGGGCATCAAACATCTGCCAATAGTCATCCTCACCCTCTTTACGCATCAGCGACAGTTTGTAGCCCCGGCTCGATATCAAGTTCTGTGCCGCTGCCGACGCGGGGTCCAGCATGGCGTACACCTGGCTTTCGCCCATCACCTTCCAGCGGTTCTCCTGCTTCGCTTCTGCCGTGCGGCGAAAATAGAAGAAGGACTGCTGCTGTTTGAGATAGGACTCAAATCGCCGCAGGTAGTTTTTGCGCTCGTTGTCATTGGAGACGAACAACAGGTCTTCTAACGGACTGTTGGTTTCTTCGTTGGCAAACACCGCACGGATCACCAGGTTGCGGTAGCTGGTCGAGGGGCTTAACAGCGCACGCGCCGTCAACTCCTTCTCTTCGGGATATTTCAACGCATAGCGCTGCGCTATCTCCTCAAAGGTCAGCAAGTCCCCAGGTGTAAGGTCGACATTGAAGCGCATAGACACTCCAGAAAAGGGTAAAGCGTTCCCCAGGTCGCCCAGGAAAATCGCAACGGTTGTTATCTCTTCTGTTATCGGCAGAGCGTAAGGATTCTGTAAGGGGGCGTTGAGGGAATGGGCCTCAATGAGGGCATAAATGCGCTTCTGTTTAGCCAATCAGCGTAGGGAGGGGTCATCGTGACTACGGCGTAGTAGAATTCAAACAAGGCCACTCATCTTGCACAGATGCGGGTCAGCATATAAACCAGATCGTATCCGTCCCATTGCAAGGTGAAGCTCAGCGCCTGACCAATTGGAACGATACGATCGATTCCCGAAGGACGATTGCGGGTCACAAAATTCTCTAGAGATTCACGGCTCAACCCACAAAAAGAGAGGGTTTGGGTCGAAGCACCGCAAATCGGCAAGATCTCATCAATTTTTTGTGCCTGATACTCCAGAAAATACCCGCAGTTTCCGCTGTAGCCAAGACTTTCATCGGTTAAAACCGGTAATTCAACCCGCACCAGTCGATTGTGAGTAACGGGTTGCCTGAACACGCCAGGGATAGCCGCGCTCAACAGACAGAATGAAGTTAGCTTTTCAACCGCGCTGACTGATTGCAAAGTGTATCGGGCAGCAGCAACGTCGTCAAAATGCTGCCAGAAAAGTTGACGCGCCTGCGCGCGCGCCTCAGCACTCTCCCCCAACCAGACCACCAGACTCGGCGAGGAGCAGGCATTCTGATCGCTATGCAGGGTGTCGTTATAAAAATCCAACGCAATACGGGCCTTGTCGTCTTTAGCCAGATAGCCCTCAGCATCAAGCAACGCAAAGGAGTAGCGATTAGCAAAGGCTATATCCAGGGCGCGTGGCGGCAGAGGCGACTGGCGCAATGAAGCAATAGTCGCATCGCCTCCCCAAATTATTCGGGTATTGCACATCTCAGAGAGTGCTTCATTGATCGCCTGCTGTTTGTTATATCGCACCAGTAGAACGGCGGAACTCATCGCCGGATGGATCTCCAGCGCCTCTCTTAGTGCCTGAACGATAATATCGACCTGCGGAAAGTGTTTTCCCGGTAAACGCACCACGTTTGCATTACCGGTCAGTAACCCCACAAGCAATGAAAACGCAAAATTAACTGCGACATTCGCTGGGGCAATATGAAACGCCACGCCACGGCCTTGCCTCATATTCAGATCGGCATACCTGGCAGCCATCTGATGTAACGACGCTGGACGACACCAGAACGCCAGGCTCACAACGTCGCTCCAGTTTTTCGCCTGCGGCTGGCGCAACAAGGTCTGTGAAAACGTATTAATAAAAGCGACGGTTTCAGAATCAAATGGTGCGCGTGCGGGCACGCTGCCAATTGACGCCAGTAAATCCGGGCTACCCAGCAAGAAATCTATCTCGTCAAATTTGTGCGGCATAGGTATCACTGCACCCTCTCAGTTCTGCATCCTTTAATCGTCCAATGACGCGAAAATATTTGCCGTGGCGTCCGCAGGGGCAATCATCCTCTCCAATCAAAACCCCTTCATCTTCAGTGAGTAACGAGTGTCCTGGATAGGATTCTGCCAGCGCGGATATAACCTGAATAATGCCAACCTCGCCAACAACGCAGACTGAAAAATCCTGGGGATTGCGGATGATGACGTCTGAATAAATGCTGACATGCAAATGCCCTTGTTCACATTCAAGGTAAATACACCCTGTTTGCTCGACCATACCGTAATAATCCGTGACCCTGGGAATACCGCATACGCTTTTCAACGTCCCAGCAAATTCGTGAGGGGATACGGCCTGGGACTGCAGTTTTTTCCAGCCGCCGCCGTGGATCATCATCGCCTGCGAAAAGTCGTAAACTTCAGACTTGCCCTTCAACTCCTGGCAAAAATGTTGCCAGATCATAAAGGTGAAGCCGAAAAGCAAGATGGGTTTACCCTGATGCCTGGCCAGAAAAGCTGCGATAGCCTGATGATTAAGCGCCATATTCTCATCCAGCGCATAGGTAATATTCTGACCAAACAGGGAGAAACCTAAAATTCCTGCGCCTCTGGCTGAGAACATCGCACGATCTTTCATCACCGCGGATGAATCAATCACCAGCAACGGCAGTCGGGACGTACCGATGAAATCGCTGACAATTTTCACCAGCACTTTCTGTTGTAACCCCGCCGTGCTTTTATCGAGAAAGATACGGGAAACCTGCTGTCCAGAGGTGCCTGATGAGGTCATGGTTTTAACCACGGACGTCTCTGGAACGCTTCTTAGCGTCATTTTTTTAAACAGTGAGACGGGTAAAAAAGGCAGTGAGGCCAGATTATCAACCGCTTGTAAGTCGCAACCCGATGCGGTGAGGATCTGCTGATAGGGCGAACAATGCCGCTGATGATGCAGGCTCAGTTCGCGCACCCGCTTCAGCAAAAACGTCTCTTTATCCCTCTTCCGTAGTGAAAAGGGCGCGAGGCACAGGCCTTCTTCAAATCCGGGATTCATCTTCGTTCAGCCTCTCATAATGCGTTTTCCCACTGGCCGTCAACGGTATGTTTTCAATGACGGTTATGCGAAAAGCCGACGGGTGTAACTGCGTGGTCTGTGCAGCATAACGCTTCACCTCAGCGGCCAGGCTTTCGTCGGTCAGGAACACGGTTAAACGATCGTCCCTGCCGACACAGGCACATGCCAGTCCGATGAACTGCGTTTTCAACACGTTTTCCATCTCATCAAGTCCCACACGATTGCCAAAAATCTTCAGGAAGCGTTTTTTCCGCCCAATGATTTCAAAGCATCCTTGCGGATCGAAGCGCGCCAGATCGCCGGTTCTCAGTTCACCATTCAGTTCATTTCCCCGGAGAAGATCCACGCCACTGTTGGCGTAACCCATCATCACGTTTTCACCACGATAGACCAGTTCGCCCTGCTGGCCGGGTTCGACAACCACCTTGCCCTGTTCATCCTCCAGTGAAAGCTCACCGCCGGGAATGGCCTGGCCAATAAAGCCGCACTTCTCTACCGCCTGTTCAGCAGGCAACCATGCCATCCGCGAGGTGGCTTCTGCTGCGCCGTACATGACGATAAAGCGCTTTCCCTGTTCGCTGGCATAGTCTGCAAATAGCTGATGCAGTTTTGGTGAAAGTTTGCCTCCGGCCTGCGTCAACGTGTTCAAGGAAGGCAATGACATGCGGGTAAAGCGAAGTCGGTTAAGCATCTCAAAGGTGTAGGGCACACCCGACAATGAGGTGATGTTATTTTCCGCTGCATTGGTCCAGAATTCACGCTGAATCAGGCTGTGCTGCGTCAGTATTAGCGTAGCGCCTGCCTGCAGATGGCTGTTAACGATCGACAGGCCGAAGACATAGTGGATCGGCAGATGGACGTACGGGCGCTCGTTTTCATCAATCGCGAGGTACTGTTTGATGCTGTCTGCATTGCTTTGCAGATTACGCTGACTGAGCCTGACCAGCTTAGGGCTGCCAGTGGAGCCGGAGGTGGTCATTAGCAGGGCGAGATCGGGGTGCATGGGGAAGGCGTCGGCGCTTCCCGGCGTTAGCTGATAGCCCGATGATTGCCAGATCGCGCCATTATCCACCGTTGTTTCTGGCTGCCATAACCAGGCGGGATGATAGCTGTTTTCCAACTCACGCAGACGATCGCAGTGTAGCGAGGCATCAAGCATCAGTGGCACTGCCCCGACCCGCAGACAGGCAAGATAGCCGATCAGTGCACCGGGCGTATTTTGACAAAGAATGAACACCAGCTGGCCTGGCAGCAGCCTCTGCTCCAGCAGAGAAACGGCCGCCAGCAGTGCACCATAGCTCATCTCATTATGGTGATCGTCAATCACCGCCAGGCGTTGAGGATCGTGCTGCTCCAGATGGAAAAACATGGCGTTACTGCTTCAGTTGAGTGGAGATGCGGTCAGTTACCTGACCGGCGGTTAAACCTGCCTGCTCCAGCAGCCAGCCGTAATCACCGGCATGTGGATAACCTTGCGGAATGCCAAGCGTCAACAGCGGCGGCCGCTGTTTTTTGATCGCCAGATACTCAGAGACGGCACTTCCTAGCCCACCAATGGTGCTGTGCTCTTCCAGCGTCACCAGTAACTGGCTCTGCAAAAGCTCGTCTAATATCGCCGTATCCAGCGGTTTCAAGGTATGCATATCAATTACCGCTGCGGCTATGCCCGCCACGGCCAGGCTTTCCGCCGCCTGTAATGCCACGTGCACCATGCTTCCTGTGGCGACGATCGCCACATTACTGCCCTGACGCAAGCGGATTGCCCGCCCGATGTGCAGCTCAAAGTCTTCTTTATAAACAATGGGTGTCCGCATATTTCCGGTTAGGCGCAAATATACCGGGCCAGGGTGATAGTAAGCGGCCTCGGTCATTTTTGCCGTCGCCGTGCAGTCGGCTGGCGAGAGAATGGTTAAACCGGGGATCGAGCGAAGTGTGGCAATATCTTCAATGCCATAATGTGTCGAACCAAATGTCCCCATCGCAAAACCGGCCGCAAGACCAACCAGTTTTACGTTGCCTTCCATATAGCCCAAATTGTGTCTGACTTGTTCACAGGCGCGCAAAGCGAGGAAGTTCGCAAAGGACGTGGCGAACGGCACAAAACCGCCGCTAGCAAGCCCCGTGGCCACACCAACAAGATTTTGCTCAGCAATACCCACGTTAAAATATCGCGATGGGAAGGCCTTACTGAACCGTTCAAGCCCGGCGGTGACGCCTAGGTCTGCCGCCAGTGCAACAATATTCTGATGCTTTTCAGCCAGTGCGAGTAGCGTCACGCCAAAGGTGCCACGCGAGCCCATTAACGACCACCCGCGGATCTGGGCCGGTTTGATAGCGATCATAGTGCCCCTCCGGCCAGTTCGGCTAACGCCAGCTGCAGCTGATCTTTAGTCAGCTTGCTGCGGTGAAAGTCATTGTTGTTTTCCATAAACGAGATGCCCTTCCCTTTCACCGTATTGGCAATGATGGCTTTGGGCTTACCCTCGTGAGGATGATCGAACGCCGTCATCAGCGCCTGATGATCGTGCCCATCGCACTCTACCACTTGCCAACCGCAGGCACGCCACAGCGCCTGGTGATCAAGCGGAAGAATGTCACGGTTGGCGCCGTCGGACTGCATGCCGTTGGCATCAATAATGACCGTCAGTGCCTCCAGCTGCTGCTGTGCGGCATAAAAAGCCGCCTCCCAGACGGAGCCTTCGTTACACTCACCATCGCCCATCACCACCCAAGTATGCCAGGGTTGCTGTTTCAGTCGGTGGCCGATAGACATGCCCACGCCATAGGATAATCCCTGCCCCAGCGATCCGCCGGGAAAATCAATGCCAGCCGAGGGATACATCGGTGCCAGCGCCTGAAAACGCGAGCCGTTAACGTCAAAGCTGTTGAGCTGATCGCGGGTGATAATGCCGACCGCGTGCAATACGGCATACAGGCCTAACGCCGCATGGCCTTTACTGAGGATAAAAACGTCACGCTGGGCATCGTCCATCGCGTCTGCCCGATATCGCATTTTGCTGCCGTAAAGGACGGTAGCCATGTCCACCAGCGAAAGCGATGATCCCAAATGCACGCCATCAACCGGCGCGTTGAAGGCCACGTTGAGCAGGCTTTGGCGGATCTGGTTAGCTAAGCTGAGGGTCTGACTGATATGCAGGTTCATTTTAACCCTCCATCGACGCGAAGAGTCTGTCCGGTAATATAGCTGGAAAGATCTGAAGCGAGGAATAATACCATCTCAGCAATCTCAGATGGCAGGCCGGCACGCCGGAGATGCGTGCTTTGTCGGGCGGCTTCAACCACCTGCTCTGGCATTGTCAGTAGCATTTCCGTCTCGGTAATGCCCGGCGAAATACAGTTGGCACGCAGACCATGTTCACCCAGCTCGGCCGCAACGGATTGAGTCATGGCAATTAGCGCCGCTTTAGAGGCACCGTATGCTGACTTGCCCGGATTACCATCCTCACCTGCCGTCGAGGCGATATTCACCAGACTGCCCCTGCCGTTTGGCAGCATCAGCTTGACCATAAACTGGCTGAAAAGATAGACCGCAAAAAAGTTGACTTCGAACTGCTGGCGAAGCTGGGCTTCGGTGGTCATCTGAAACAGGCTATTGTGGGTAATCCCGGCATTATTAATTACCGCATCAAGCGGGCGTTTATCCGCCCGAATGCACTTTACCGCCTGCTTCATTGATGCCGTGTCGGTCATATCGAAAAATAGCGGCCAGATCTCGACCCCATATTGTTGGGCAAGTTGCTGGGTTTCAGCAATAAACTCAGCATCTTCATTGCGGGCGTGGGCATAGATATTTGCACCGTTGGCGGCAAAGACTTCGACCATTGCCCGGCCCATCCCCCGACGACAGCCGGTAATTAATACCGTTTTATTCTGCATTAACATTGTCATTTCCTCAGCCCATCCCGCCGTCGACCCGAATAATTTGCCCGGTAACGTAACTGGCACCGTCGGAGGCCAGGTAAAGCAACACTTTTGCTACTTCCTCCGGCAAGCCTGGACGGTTAAGTTCGCACCGGGCCATCTGCCTGGCCATCACGGCATCAGGAAGTTCAGCCGTCATAGCGGTCGCAATCACCCCAGGGGCCACCGCATTGACGCGGATCCCCTGCGGCCCTAATTCGGCGGAGAGCGTTTTGGTGGCCGCAACCCATGCCGCTTTTGAAGCTGCATAGGCCAGCTGACCGGCATTTCCGTCGAGAGCAGAAATGCTGGAGATATTAATGATGCTGCCTTTTTTCTGGCGCAACATTAATTTAGTCATGTACTGGGTGAACACCAGTTGAGAAAACAGATTGATGGCAAAGGTTTTCTGCAACTGCGCCAGTGTCATCATGGGGAATAAAGCGTCAAAATTGGCACCGGCAATATTCACCAGGATTTCGACCGGTTTTTTTGCTTTCTGAATCGTTTGTGCCGCTTGCTTAATCAAGGCGTCGTCCAGCAAATCAAAATAAACCGGGATAACTTCAACATTATGTTGCGTCTGAAGCCTGGCGATCAGCGCTGAGAACGCGGGATCCTCCTGCTGGCAACAGGCGAAGACGGAGGCACCGGCAGCGGTGAAACTTTCCAGCGTGGCTTTACCAATCCCCTGAAGGCAACCGGTAATCACCGCCCATTTTCCAGCAAGTAGCATCGGAGCTCCTACAATACGATGTCGTATTTTTTCAGAATTTCTTTGCCGATGGCCCACGATGAGAACTCAATAATATCCTCGGTATCCAGCATAATATCGAAGGTCTCTTCCAGACCGGCAATCATGCTCATATGACCGACAGAATCCCAAGCAGGTGTGTCCTGATATTTGTAATCAGGCAGAACGGCTTGATCCACTTCAAAGGTTTCGGCGAAGATTTGATTATATTTTTCAATATTAGACATAACTGAGTTCTCAATGAGTGCCGGATAATTGCGGCAAAAATCGGTGTCTACCCGTCTGCCGGGTAGCGCTGAAGCCTAAGTCTGTATGCCTCATCCGCAAAAATGAACGATGGCAACTATCCAGACCTTGCTGTTAACAGAGAATTATTTAAATACGCGCTTTTCTTCGTTCTTACGCATCGCCCGCGCGGGATTACCCAGCGCGATCACGCTCGTCTGAATATCCGAAAATACAGCGGCACCCATACCGATAATGGCATCGGCACCCACGTTAAGACGTTGTTGGATCATGGCGCCCATGCCAACAAAAACCCGTTCCTGAATATGGCAACTGCCCCCCATCGTCACGTAGGTCGACACCATCACGTGGTCGCCAATCTGACAGTCATGGCCAATGCTGGCGTAAGGTTGCAAAAAGACGTTTTCGCCGAGAATCACATCACAGGACACATGCGCGCCGCTGGAAATAATGCAACCCGCCCCCACCACCGCACAGGCAGTAAGCATCACGTTCGGATGGACCAGCGTTGCCAGAGGCAGGCCACGCTGACGTACTTTATTCGCCAGGCTGGCCCGTAGAGCAGGCTCGCCTACGGCGATCGCCACCTCAATTTGTTGCTCAGCGGCACGGTCAAAGGTGATCACGCCTGTTCCCTTGACCTCACGGTCGGGGGCAATATCATCAATAAAGAGCAGCTCATCCCAGCGTCGACTTTCCTGCTGAATACGCTGTGCCAGCACCAGCACTTCTCTGCCAAGACCGCCCGCGCCATAAATTGCCAGTTTCATGCTTCTCATCCGTTCGCTATCAGCGGTTTTACGCTATTTCAACATGGCCTTAAGGTAATTCAGGCGGAGAATACCGCCTGTTTTGCTTCTCTTATCCGGACATTGAATAGCGGGTAATGATTTCAGGCTGCAACAACCCCACTGGCGCGAAGGACGATATCGATAATCAGGTTTTGCTCGGCCGCCGTCAGATTAGGATGGATGGGCAGGCAAAGAACGCTTTGCGCCATTTTGCTGGCTACCGGTAAGTTTGCCGGGGCTGAAGAGGCATAGCCCCGATACATCGGAAATTCTGAGATCAACGGATAGAAATAGCGGCGGACGAAAATGCCATGTTCTTTCAACTTGTCATAGAGCTGGTCGCGGCTGATCGGGTACATCCCCTCGTGTATGAATATTGGACAATAAGCATAATTCCACTGCGTATTTTCCTGCGCCTCTAAAAATGTCACACCCTGAACATGGGCGAGCGCCAGACGATAATTTTCATAAACTAATTTGCGCACCGCCAGAGCAGCATCAATATGCTTAAGCTGCAACATGCCGAATGCCGCCTGAAACTCGTTCATTTTGCCGTTAATTCCCGGCGCGACAACGGTCGTTTCATCAGCAAAGCCGAAGTTTTTTAAGTAATCAATGCGACGTTTGATTTTCGCATCCGGGCAAATGATTGCGCCACCTTCAAAAGTATTGAACACCTTAGTGGCGTGAAAACTCAGAATAGAAAGGTCCCCGTGGTTAAGTACGCTGATGCCTTCCTGCTTAACCGCAAAACAGTGAGCCGCATCATAGATGACCTTGAGCCCGTAGTTATCAGCAATATGCTGAATACTATCAACATCGCAAGGGATGCCGTAGCAATGCACGGGTAAAATCGCCGTGGTGTTAGGGGTAATAGCCGCTTCAATTTTGGCTGGGTCCAAATTACACGTCACCGGATCGATATCAACAAAAACGGGCTTAATACCGTTCCATAATAGCGAATGCGACGTAGCGACAAAGGAATAAGGCGTAGTAATAACCTCACCAGTAATACGCAATGCTTGCATCGCCGTTACCAGCGCCAGCGTGCCGTTGGCAAACAAGCAGATGTGTTCAACACCAAGATACTCTGCCAGTGCCTGCTCTAATGCCTGATGATAAGGTCCACCGTTGGTCAGCTGCTTATTTTGCCAGATCTGCTCCAGGTAAGGGATGAATTCTTCCAGTGGCGGCATCAACGGGCTGGTGACAAATATATTCTCTTTCATTGCCTTGACCTTCTCAGTTATAACTCTATGCCAACCAGGCACGGAGATGCTGGTCTATTGTTTCACCGAATAACCAGTCTTTTTCTCGTAAAGAGTGAGTTGCTGACCGCCCCTGAATTTCCAGACCCACTCGATCGTCCATAGCCTGACGAACAGCCTCAAGCCAATCGGTTTTACGGTTGCGCACCCGACGTGCTGGAATATGACTTTGTAAACTCACCACGTCACTGACTAACGCCGGAATACCGCACGCTGCCAACTCCATTAGAATGAAACTATCCTTAAGACGATTAAATTTATTATCAGCCCGTGGAATGATGGCCAGATCCGTGTCAATACTTGCAAGCAGAGGCAGATAATAATGGTGTCCCGGATAACGATAGTGCTCGTCTATCCATGGGATCCACGAAGAAGGTAACGGCCCCAATACCTGCCAACTCACTTCATCAGCAAGTTCACGTATCAAGTTATGTATCAGTTCAATATCTGCCTCGCTCAGCTCGCAGGTATTGCAAAGTACGTGTAGCTTTTCACCTTCGTGGCGGGGTGATTTTGCATATGGCGCAACTGTCAGCAGACTACGTGGCAATATCACCACGGGCCGGTTGTATTGACGCGCCGATTCAGCCTGTGCCTCGTTTTGCACAATAAGACGGTCAATCCCTCGTAGATCTGGCAACTGTCGGGTCTGGCTGGTCATCCATTGCAGGGAAACCATCTGGCTAAACACACTGTGCTGGCGTTTACGCAATGAAAGGATTAGATCTCGGGCTTCTAAAGGCAGATCACTACTAATGACGCAGGCATCGGCATCAACCCGATTGAACAGCCTGAAATCAAGGTGATTTTCAGTAACCACACCGCCAATTACCCCCTTACGCTGAAGGTCATCTATTGCCGCTGCATAATATTCAGGAGCTCCGATTCCGACTGGCATTGTTATAGCCAGCACGCGATGATGAACTCGCTCTGCAACCGGATTTTCGATCATTGCCGGATTCATCTCAGGTTTAAATAACTGGCGCTGTGAAGAGAAATTATCGTTATAAGCTGGATCGCGGAGTAAAAGCGGCAACCATTTGGACCGGATCGTTTTATCCCCCCTCTCCTCTGCTTTATTGAGTGTTTTACTGCGTGGATGGAGATGCAGTTCATCACTGGCCACTACCGAATAGGGGGTCCATACCGACATATATCCTGCTTGTCTCAATTTGAGGCTTAGATCGATATTAATTTGCTTAAGGGTGACCAGCCCTTCGTCCATACCCCCGACAGCTTGCCAGGCTTCTTTTTTAATCATCAAACAGGCCAAGTTAAGTACGGTAAGGTTTTGGTCGCTTTGCAGGCGCTGCATATAGCCCGGCATATCAATTGTCGAGCCGTAACCTACAGGAAGACAAAAATCGTTGCCTCCAATAATCTCCCCCGCCGTCAGGACACGCTGGTCAAGCGAAATAATTTTGCCGCCAACGCTACCTACTTCAGGGCGCTGAGCGTGATTGAGTAAGTTGGTCAGCCAATTGTTTTGCACCACAATCGCACGGGTGTTAAACAATAAGATGAAGTCCCCTCTTGCTGCTTTTGCCCCGGCGTTATACATCGCTGCGACAGCGGTTCCAGTTTCCAGGGTAACAACGACGATCTTTTCCGAACTGCCTCGAATAACGTTGTTAAGCCAGCCAGTTAAAATTTCATCGCCACCTGCCTGATGAACGATGATAATTTCATAGGTCTCATGCGTCGTTTTGCCGACCATCAGCTCGACGCAACGCTGAAGATAATTCAGATCGTCACCAGCAAGAATAATTACCGACACTGCCAGCAAGGACGTATTGCCATAGCTCAGACGCCAGGGTTTATCATCATTAAAGGTGACTTGGGCCTGAGGATAACCACGTTGTTCCAGATGCCGTTGGATAACCACAGCATCAATATCATCCGCTTTCAAAAGTGATGAAGGAACGACGAGTAGAGGTTCGCTCACGTGGCCAATGCCTGAGATATCCCGCTGCTCAACCAAACGAGTAATTACTTCAAGTTCCCAGGCTATGTTGTTTATTGTTAGCTCAGTGCTAATGCTGTTGAGCGCGTCGCTGTGGAATAACCAACGCCGTGCATACAACCATGGTGTGCTTAATACTAAATCAAGGTTGAAATCAGGGCGCAGTGCTGTTTCCAGCTCGCCGTTTTCCCGTTCAATCAGCTCGTCGGTAAACACCGCAAAGCAGCCCGAGTTTTCACTAAGGATCAGCCCTAACTTACAGAAGCTGTCAGCTAGCAAGCGAGTGCCGGCATCTATAACCTGAACCCACTGTTCTTCCATAAGATGAATCTGGTACTCATCGGTCATGACAGTCACCCAGTCTGGCAGGGGGTCATGAGAGAATGACTTCGATGTTAGCAACACCTTAATATGAGGGTAACGCAAGCGGCTCTGGTTTAAGCTGCGGAGGGTAATGTCCAGTAAATCCTGAGTTTCTGAACTGTTACGGACAACTATCATCATTCTTGCTGGCTGATGCAGTGCCTCTATTTTTGCCGCCACCTGTTCCCGCTGTCCCGATGACATACGGCGAAGTTCCAACCAACTATCTACAGTGCTTGTCGGTATAAATTGCCCAATTTCTTCAGCACGCTGCTGCGTCTGAGTAATGAATACATTAAGTTGGCGGTCTGTGAGAGCACGCTTTGCAAGCATTCCGTCTCTGACAGTAGACAGTGACAGACGGGTACGGGCCAGCTCTTGTGGATGATCATTCCAGGCAATTCCCCCCCCATTGTCTCTGACCGTTTGCTCATTAATAGCCAATTGCTCATAGCCAGGTTGGGTAAGCGCTACTACCGGACAACCGCACAGGTTTGCCAAAGTACATGTGCCAGAGGACTCGAAGGTATAAAGTACCCTTCCGCGTTTCAACACCGCTGCCAACTCGTTTAAAGACAATGGCTGTTGCATTGACAAAACACGTATTCCAGTGGGGAGCTTGCTAAAGTCAATTTTTTTTTCAGGCATCCGATTGACATAGAGCAGATCGAGATCTTTTTCTGCGTTATCGTCACAAAATAGCGACAGATCGTAAGATTCTAACACCAGTAAAGGGGCATTAAATGCCTTGTCGGCGAACTCTTCGCGATACCAGAAATAAAGATCTTCAGCCCTCGCATTCATACTCCTGTGCTCAATGACCCCTTCTCGATTGAGCATATAGCGTACAACGACGGGTGCTTTAAGGGGATTTCCAGCAATCACTTCGGGATAAACTGCGATGAAAGGCTTACCACCCTCGGTATATTCTCTAAAATCGTCAAAAGAAACGCAGGGTGTATTCCAGTCTGGATTGACCACACATTGTTTTAAATAGGCCAATTGACCACTTTCATTAAGCAAATGGCATAAACGGTGGATAACCTGAACCCCAAGAGATGATTCTTTATAATCCGGTGCCAGAATAATGTAGGGCCAATTGACAGCAGCAGAAGGCATCTCAATATTTTCCATACGTTAATTTGCACTCCAGGCTTTCGCCCACGCTTTAACGTTATCGCCTGTCAGCATCCAATCGCGACGTACTGCGGTTTGCAGTTGCTCACCCATTCGTGCGCTGGCAGCAGGATCGGCGAGATGCATACGAATGGCATCACGCCAGTCAATAAAGCGGTTACTAACGCGTGTGACGGGAAGATCATCATCTGTATAACAAGCCACATTGCTGCAGATCACAGGAATACCGCACGCTCCGTATTCGAGCAGACGCAGATTACTTTTACAGGCGTTGAATATATTGTCTTCCACAGGTGCCAGAGCAAGATCGAGGTTTAAAGCTGCCATCGCTGCCGGATATAAACTGATGTCTACACCATAGTGAATTTCATGTACATAAGGCACTAGTTTGGCTGGACATAGCCCCATAAATACCCACTCAACGTCATTAGCAAATTCTTTCACCACATCAAGGATCATTTCGAGATCCCCACGATGGCTTGAACCACCCGCCCAACCTACACGAGGTTTCTTACCCTGGTTACGCAAACTCTCTAGATTTCCCCAGATATCTACGGGCAGACGGTTCTTTACCACCATAATATTGGGATGCATATCGTTCATCGCATCTGCCAAAGGCTGTGTCGAGACAACAAAACGGTCAAAAAAACTCAAACTTTTACGCAATAACCCGGTCACTTCTTGTTTGAAGCTGGTGCGCCGGTAGTGTTTCATCGGCACATTAAGAATGTAGTCATCCAGTTCAAAGACCTTGAAGACATCGTGCAATTTGCCCGTGCGCTCAATCCATTTATGAAAAGCCGGTGAATATCGCCGCTGAATGATCAAACTGTCGGGTTTAAATTGAGCAATTTCTGCAATATTCAGCAGAGTCATACTAGATATGCCTTCAGCCAACCCAGCATTTTGCATTGCTTCAAAAGGTTTCATCATGCGGTAATGACCACAGCCAGCAGTATCCGCGTGGTGAGTCAGAAATACAGGCAAGTCCGCTCGCTTGGCAGGCTGCCAACTCATGATGCTGTCGCTGGTCATATCAAAGTGACGGCTGCGAAGTGTGAGATTACTATTGAAAGCAGGATCGCTGGCAATCAATGGCATCCAACGACTGAACAGTTTGTCTTCTTCAATCTGTTTGAGTTGGCTGGAAGAATGCACCGTTTCACCCGGAAAAGGATTTTGACGAGCTGCCGGGCGCAATATTCGCGCATAGGGGGTCCAGACAGTCATGTAGCCTTGCTCGCGTGCGCGCAAGCAGAAATCAACATCGTCATAAAGTTGATTATCAGTATCAAAACCTCCTAATGCTTTAAATACCTCACTACGCACCATCGCGAAGTCACCGGAAACCGCACTGTAGTTTTGATCCAGATGCAAACGGCCTTGATAGCTGGACTGATTATCTTCGAGCCCACGGAAAGCATCCCCGGCGGCCCCATTCATTCCCAAAATGTATCCTGCATGGCGAATTTTGTTATCAAAGGTTAGCTGCTTGCCCCCGACTATCGCCACTTCAGGTCTCTGAGCATGGTTCAACAAATTGTCCAACCATTCACCATCTGTGACAGCCAATTCGCAATGCATAAAGACTAAATACTCGCCCTGTGCCTGTTCGCCTGCAATATTGGCCATTGCGCCATGGTGATAAGCTTCGCTGTATTGCAGAATACGGATACGCTGTGGATCTACGTTTGCTATGCCAGCCAGCCAGCTATCGCGTTCCTGGCTTCCCTGGCCATCTGCCACAATTAACAGCTCATAATGGCCGTAGCGGGTTTTTTCAAGCACGGTGGTAACACAGGTAATTAGCGAAGGCAGGTGCCAGTTAGCCAAAATAATAATGCTCACCATTGGCTGTGTAGCATGCTGATATCGCAGACGAAAATTGTAGAAGCTGTCCAGCGCTATTTGCGCCTGAGGATATCCGCGATTGTTCAAGTGGCGCTCTATAATAGAAGCGTCTTCGACGATGGCACGTTTTTTTAGACGTGCAGTCAATAAAGGCTCTGCAAGATGGCCAGCTGCATTTAACCCTTGGGATTCAATCATTTTAATGATCAAATCAAATTCAGCAGACTGGGGATAATTAATATCAAAGCCCTCAGCTGCCAACAGCAACTCACGGCGGAATAGCCAATGCTGTGCCATCGTTTTCGGTGAGCTCAGCAGCAAATCTAAATTAAAATCCGGACGGAAATTGATGCCGCACGGTTCATCATCAAGATAGAAGTATTCATCAGCATAAATTGCCAGAACGTTTTCAGCCTGGGTCAACGTCGTTGAAAGCGCTATCAGTCCTGCAGGCATGAAGAAAGTCCCGGCGTCGATAAAGATGAACCAGTTTTCTTCGCGCTGGGAAATAATTTCATTCAATGTTTTCAGGTGATTTTCATCACTGGTCGCATAGCATGCAATGCCTTCCGGAACCCCCTCAGTCAAGCCTGTAATCACAGGAGTGAGCTGAAAAGAACTTAACCCCTGATGAACCAATGAGTTTAATGTGGTCATCAGGCCCTGATTATTTTCAGCCGTCACATTTATGACTACTCCAACAGTTGTCACTGCTGATATATCACTGGCTGACTGCTGCAACCGCTGTTGTTGGAATGGCTTCAATGTCCGCACGCGGTTCCACCATGCCAGCGTGTTCAAATTGAGATAATGGAACTGATGACTAATTAAGTTTTTATAACCCGAATGCTCTGGGTTCCCATCCAGCGCCGTGACTTGCACCATATCTACAGGAGTAGAACTGTCTTTGAACCAGGGTTCAGCGCGTAATGCAGAAAAAATAATATCGCGATTTTTTTTGACATGTTCCAGGCCTTCTCGTTGATGTGGCTGCCCGTATATCTCAGAAACCCGAATTGAACACAACTGCTGCGGAAACCACAGCACATTGCTTTGCGTTAATAATTGGGTGTAAACAATCAGACCTTCAACTTCCAGTAACTTTTGTTGATCTACCGTAAACAGGGATCCTTTCTCAGGGACCAATGACAGTACATCCTCCAGATAAAAAAGAGAGCTGCTCAGTTCACCCAACAAACTGTAATTCACTCGAGTTTGGCATCTAAGAAGATCGCGTCCGTCTAAAATTGCGCGGTAATCAAGTAAAGGAGAGGTTGAAGGAATATTGGGTAAAGATTCACCGTGAGGATCAATACGTTTACGTGATGAAGATGCCAAACGGCATTCAGGATGACTTTCAAGGCCAGCAACTAAAGTGCTTATACAATCATGACTCAACAACTCAGCATCAGAGATGAATTTTAAATATTTACCTTTCGCTTCACCAAGTGCTTTCTCGTAGCTATTTTCAGCATTTTTACCCAATGCCAAATGGCGCACCGGATGCGCGGGACTTTCTGGTACTGAGGCCAGAATTGCCGAAATGAATTTGTCACCGCTGCTGTCAGCAATCAGAATCTCGCAGTTGGGATAATCCTGAGCCAACACGCTGTCGAGTGCGGCTTTAAACCACGTTGGAATTTGGGCGGTAAGAATAATACTGACAAGTGCTGGCTGAGTCATAACTGGTGATTCTCCCGGAGTTCCTCACTACCCGGCGATCCATGGGCGTAGGAATGAAATAATTTTAGTTATGATAACGCTCTGATACGGAATCAATCGTTCAAGAAGCGAGGGAAAGTAAGGCTAAACTGACCCATAAATATATCGCCATCCGCAACGGATAAGACAAAAAAAACCCCGCCGAGGCGGGGTTTTTTGAAGGGATAATCGCGAGGATAATTAGCCCTGCAGCAGAGACAGAACCTGCTGTGGTACGGAGTTAGCTTTAGCCAACACCGAGTTACCAGCCTGCTGAATGATCTGCGCTTTAGACAGGTTAGACACTTCTGTTGCGTAGTCAGCATCCTGGATACGTGACTGTGCTTCAGACAGGTTAGTGGTGGTGTTGTTCAGGTTAGTTACCGCTGAATCCAAACGGTTCTGAACCGCACCCAGACTTGAACGGAATTTGTCAACCTGAGAAATCGCTTTGTCCAGCAGAGCCAATGGATCGTTAGTCGCTGAGCCACTGAACAAGTCGCCTGCAGCTGTACCTGTAGTTGGGTTAGAGATATCACCGATAGAGGTAGTACCGGTAGTAGTTGTGTTACCACCGTTAGTCAGAGCAGTTGAAGCAGTAGTGTAATCTTTGCCCTGAATAGTCACGAAGCCAACTGCACCACCGGTAGAATCGCTGCCAACTTTGATGAATTTACCGTCTGCTTCACCTGAAGTAACACCGTTGTCGGTATCGGTATAAGAAACATCAGTTTTGTTCAATTCAACTTTACCGCTTGCACCAACAGAAACAGAGTAGTTATCTGAACCCGAAGATACAACGTAGGTTGAAGTAGCCGCGCCGCCTGAAGTCAGCACGTTGTGCAGGGACAGACCACTTGCATCTACTTTAAGTGCAGACGCAACATCAGTCAGGTCAACACCAGAAACCGCAGCACCAGAATTTGAAGCGTCGCCTACAGTGGTCACTGCATCACCCAGTTTCAGGGCGTTGCTTGATACAGAGAAGCCTTTCAGACCCAGAGTAGTAGAGTCAATTTTCTGCAGGTCGATAGAGATGGTTTCGCCATCGTTAGCGCCAACCTGGATAGACATTTTGCCGTCTTTAGCCAGCACGTTCACGCCGTTGAACTGAGTCTGACCAGATACGCGGTCAATTTCGTCCAGACGGGATTTGATTTCGTCCTGGATTGAAGACAGGTCGGAATCGGAGTTGGTGCCGTTCTGAGACTGTACAGTCAGCTCACGAACACGCTGTAAGTTGTTGTTTATTTCTGACAGTGCGCCTTCAGTAGTCTGCGCAGCAGAGATACCGTCGTTGGCGTTACGAGCAGCCTGAGTCAGGCCGTTGATGTTAGAGGTGAAGCGGTTGGCAATTGCCTGGCCAGCTGCATCATCTTTTGCGCTGTTGATACGCAGACCAGAAGACAGACGCTCAATAGAAGTAGACAGAGCAGACTGGTTTTTGTTGATGTTGTTCTGAGTGATCAGCGAGAGGCTGTTGGTATTAATTACTTGTGCCATGATAAAGTTTCCTATTAAAATCGAATCTTGTTAAGGGAGTGGGGCTTGTTTGCCGCCCGGCTTCATCGCCGTCAAACTTATTATCGTCAGCACTTAACTAACCTTTAGAATTTTTTTACTCCCAACCGCAATTTTTTCTTCACTCCCCTACTCGTTGAAATACCCCTCTCTATTACCGCTATTCGTGGAATTACCCCTGCACTAATAATCGTAAACTTTCCTCATCACTGGCCGATAACCACGGTATTCATTCTCCGTGTTGACTCTAGAAAGGAAACATCTATGGCGAGTATTTCTACGTTGGGTATCGGCTCAGGCCTTGATTTAGCTTCTATACTGGACAGTCTGCAAACCTCCGAGAAGGCCGCGTTAACGCCTATCTCTACGCAGCAGTCTTCCTATACAGCCAAACTCAGTGCTTATGGCACGCTGAAAAGCGCGCTGACCACCTTCCAGACCGCGAACACCACGCTAAACAATGCCGACCTGTTTAGTTCGACGACAACAAGCAGCAGCTCCAGCGCCTTTAGCGCCACGACTGCTGCAGGTGCCGTCGCCGGTAAATATACGGTAAGCGTCAGCCAGTTAGCCGCCGCACAAACGCTGACGTCAGCGGTGCAAACCAGCAACACCACGGCCCTGGCCACCACTGACAGCACCCTCACCTTCCAGAATGCGAAAGGGGATGCGGCGATAAGCGTCTCGATTCCTGCTGGCACATCTTCACTGACCGGCATTCGCGACGCGATCAATAAGTCTGCTGCCGGCGTCACCGCCAGTATTATTAAAACCGGTGACGGCAGCTATCGTCTCTCGATGACCTCGAAAGACACAGGGACTGACAACGCGGTGACCATTGGTGTGACCGGTGACAGTGCGATTCAGAGCATGTTGAGCTACGACGGCACTGCCAGCAGCAATATGACGCAGAGTGTTGCGGCCAAAAATGCTGAACTGACGGTGAATAACGTCGCGATTGAGAATAGCAGCAACACCATCAGCGATGCGCTGGAAGGGATTACGCTGAATCTGAACGACGTGACTACCGGTAACCAGACGTTGACTATTTCCAGCGATACGTCTAAAGCCTCCAACGCCATCACGTCTTGGGTAAAAGCCTATAACACCTTGCAGGACAGCTTTGCCAGCCTGACCAAATATACCTCTGTCGATGTTGGCACCTCCGCGCAAGACACCAGCAACGGCGCTCTGTTAGGTGACAGTACGTTGCGTACTATTCAGTCGCAGCTAAAGACCATGCTGACCAATGCGCAGAGCTCTTCTACCTATAAATCACTTGCACAGATTGGTGTCACCACCGATCCAACTTCTGGTTCGCTGGAGATTGACGACGACAAGCTCTCAACGGCGCTGACCAGCGATCCGGACGGCGTGAAGGCAATGATTATCGGTGATGGTAAGACCAACGGTATCGCGACCACCATTGCCACCAATATCACTAGCTGGTTATCCAGCAGCGGCATCTTGCAGGCAGCGACAGATGGTGTCAGTAAAACGCTGAATAACCTGACCACGCAGTATAACGCGGCCAGCACGCGCATCGATGCCACTATCGCGCGTTACAAAACCCAGTTCACCGCACTGGATGTCATGATGAGCAAACTGAACAGTACAAGTAGCTATCTGACGTCGCAGTTTGAAACATCAAGCAGTTCTAGCAGCACTAAGTAAAGGAGACAAAATGTATAGCGCAAGCGGTACCAAAGCCTATGCAAAAATCGGTGTGGAAAGCGCAGTGATGAGCGCCACGCCGGATCAACTGGTCACCATGCTGTTCGACGGGGCGCTTAGCGCCCTGGTTCGTGCCCGGTTATTTTTGCTCGATGGCAACATTGCTGGCAAAGGAGAGTCGCTCTCCAAAGCCATCAACATTATTGAGAACGGCCTTAAGCAGGGTCTGGATGAGAATAAAGGCGACGAACTTGCTGATAATCTTGCCAGTCTTTACCGCTATATGGTCCACCGGCTGCTTAAAGCCAATCTGCATAATGACGCCGAAGCGATTCTGGAAGTCGAAACGTTGCTGCGCAACATTGCCGATGCCTGGAAAGAAGTTTCTGCAACTAACGCCCTTCAGGACGCCGTTTAAATGAATATTGCTCCGCAGCTGCTCACGATTTACCAACAGTTATTAGTCCTCAGCCAGTCTATGTTGCGCCTGGCAAGCGAAGGTAAATGGGATGAACTCATTGAAATGGAAGTCGATTACGTCAGTGCGGTAGAAATACTGGCGGAGAGCACCAAGCTTTCCCCTGTTCCGGATCAGACACAGGATCAGTTGCGTCCTGTGCTGCGCCATATTCTTAACAACGAAGCCGAAGTGAAAAGCCTTTTGCAGTCGCGGATGAGCGAGATCTCCTCGCTGATTGGCCAGGCAACCCGGCAGAAATCCGTCAATAAAGCCTATAGCGGAATGCAGGGTGTTGTGCTGTTCCCGCAGGGATCACAAGGCGCATAAAAAGACCTTTTTCAGTATGAATTCAACTCACACCAGCCGGCGGGCAGAACGCTAAACTTTTTTAGCTTCTGACCCGCGCTTTTCTCTCCGCCTGCTCCATACTTCAGATCCCAGCCTGAACACCCGGAGCAAGGACATGCCTAATTCGACCCTGTTGCAATTCTTCCATTGGTACTATCCCGACGGCAGTAAACTCTGGCCCGAAGCCGCCGAACGAGCGGAAAAACTGGCTGAAATCGGCATCACCGACGTCTGGTTGCCGCCTGCCTATAAAGGCGAATCCGGCGGCTATTCCGTCGGCTACGACAGTTACGATCTGTTTGATTTGGGCGAGTTTGATCAGAAAGGCTCGCGTGCCACCAAGTATGGCGACAAAGAGCAGCTGAAAGCGGCGGTGGACGCCCTTCGCGCGCACCAGGTTGGCGTGATCATGGATGTGGTGCTCAACCATAAAATGGGGGCAGATGAAAAGGAACGTATTCAGGTTAACCGCACCAACCCCGACAACCGCGATGAGATCGATCCTGAAGCCTTCGAAGCCGATGCCTGGACCAAATTTACCTTCCCGGTCCGCGCGGGCCAGTATTCAAAATTTGTCTGGGATTATAAGTGCTTCAACGGCGTTGATTACATCGAAAACCCCGACGAAAACGGCGTATTCAAAATCGTCAATGATTACACCGGCGAAGGCTGGAACGATCAGGTCGATGATGAACTGGGCAATTTCGATTATCTGATGGGTGCCAATATCGACTTCCGCAATCATGTCGTCACGGAAGAGTTAAAGTACTGGGCGCGCTGGATGCTGGAACAACTGCCCTGCACCGGCTTCCGGCTGGATGCGGTCAAACATATTCCCGCCTGGTTCTATAAAGAGTGGATTGAGCACGTTCAGGAAGTCGCCGAACAACCGCTGTTTATTGTTGCGGAATACTGGTCGCACGAAGTGGATAAGCTGCAGCAGTACATTCATCAGGTCGAGGGCAAAACCATGCTGTTCGACGCCCCGCTGCAGATGAAATTCCACAATGCCTCCCGCGAAGGCGCCAGCTACGACCTTAGCCAGATTTTTAATGACACCCTGGTTGAGAAAGATCACTGGCATGCGGTGACCATCGTCGCCAACCACGACACGCAACCGCTGCAGTCGCTGGAAGCGCCGGTCGAACCCTGGTTCAAACCGCTGGCCTACGCGCTGATCCTGCTGCGGGAACAGGGTGTGCCGGTGGTGTTCTATCCGGATCTGTTCGGTGCCAGCTATGAAGATGAAGGCGGTGACGGCGAAAATCACCACATCGATATGCCGGTGATCCCGGAGCTGGAAGCCTTGATCCGCGCCCGTCAGCTGTATGCGCACGGCGTACAGACCGAGTGGTTCGATCATCCCAACTGTGTGGCTTTCGCGCGCAGCGGAACGGAAGAACAGCCGGGCTGCGTGGTGATCCTGTCCAATGGTGACGCAGGAGAAAAATCGTTGCCAATGGGCGAGGCGCTGGCAGGGAAAAGCTGGCGGGATTATCTTGGCCATCAGACGGAGACCATTACCGCTGACGAACAGGGGAACGCGGTGTTCCGCTGTAATCCAGGTAGCGTCAGCGTGTGGGTGCTGACGGAATAGCGCCCGGACTGACGGGTAATGATTGGGCAACCCGAAGGGATTTGCTCGATTCGGCAGTTTCTAAATAACAACAGGCCGTCTGGGATCCTCAGACGGCCTGTTTTGCTTAAGACTTGGCGTTTTTGAACGACGCTTTGTGGTGCTTTTTAGCACCGGATTCGGCAGATTTGGCTTTGGTGGCAGTAGCAACCGCATCGTTTTCATGGGCCAGCGCCTGCTGACACTCTGCCGTTGGCTGATTGACGCGCTGCAGAACCAGCTTGTCGTAATGCAACTCGGTGCCTTCCAGCTCCAGCGGCATCACCCGGACGTCTTTATTGACGTTAACCCAGTCGCCTTTAAACAGCGTGATCTTGCCAGGTTTAGCAATCACCCGCTGCCACTGACGGCAATCCAGCGTGTCGCCTTGCGCAGTAATAATCAGGCTGGCAATCGCCTCCTTACTGACCAGACCTTTCTGTGGTCCCATGCTCTGCCAGTTTCCGACCAGGTTCGCCGGCGGTGGGGTTTTTACTGCACCCTGATAGTTGGGTATATCTGCACAGCCAGCCAGCGTGAAGGCGGCTAAGGTCGTAATCATCCACTTTTTCATATTCAGTTCCAAATTCTGCAGTCAGGCGCTACGTTATAATTTCTCCTTATTTACCGCAACAATTACCGCAACAATTCCCGCAGGCACTGACGTTACCATCGCCATTTCACCTCAGCCCGCAGCCGTGTAAACTAGCGCCCATTACTGACCGCAGGATTTTTTATGAAAAGCATTGAAGAGTATTACGCCATCGCGCGCGTTCTTTTTCTTGAAGCACACCCGGAAATTAAAACCGGCATTGCTCAACTCACGGACGCCGATGCGGCCAAACTGGGCATGACCCTGCCCCAGTTACAGGATATGCAAACTGACCGCGCCTATGCCGCGTTCACCCGGGAGAAAAAACTCGACGGCATGCTGTTCGCCATTCAGCTAGCCGAACCGGATAAAGCGGTCGCTGCTGAGGCCATTGAAGCTTACCTGCGTCAACACGCGACCGCGCTCGGCATGACCTGGGAAGAGTTCTGCATCAAGAACGAACTGTAATCCCCTTTCACTGGCCTGTAACCGGGCCAGTGATTACGATGCCCCACATTTCCCCTCCACAACTTTTTATGCTTTTCAGCTGCTAAGAATGCTCCCAAATCGAAAAGGGCAGCAGATTATCGTTCGAAAATCACTGGCTATTACGATATATATGCTAGCGATTGCCCTTAACCTGTCAGCTATGTTGTTCACGCCAGTTACGCCTGGTAGTGATTGAAATTAAACAGCCTTAGCGATATTCTGAGCGGCACACCAGCCGAATTAAGAACATTCTTAAACCATGGCTTTACTGCGAGTGGATGCCACCCTTACACACTTTTCACCCTGAGAAATGTGTACCACGGAGCCGGCCGCAGTCGGACATGACACGGTAGTTACCGCGCAGACAGTCTTCGCCGGACTCCGGTAAGCACCTTGAGCCATAAAAAATGCAAATTAATAAATATAAGTTTGACCAGGTTATATTCTTATTTTTTCTCGCATTATGTTTAGCGACCCTGGGCCTGCATTGCCGTAGTTATCAGGCACTTTCTCTTTTCTGGCCCTGTAATGCCCTGTTATTAGGGGTGCTGATCCGTTTTCCTCGCTTTGATACCCTTTCCAGCCTGCCGGCGATGTATCTCGGCATGGTCGCCGCCGATATGCTGTACGGCACCCCGGTTGTTGTTTCGCTGGGAATGGATGCCGCGAATATCGCCTTTGTGACGGTGGGCAAGGCGGTGCTGCTGTCACCCTATCTGACGCGTCCCTATCCGCGACGGCTGCAGGCCTTGATTCGCGTCTTCCCGGCTTCCATTATCGCCGCCGCGGTGTGTGCCGCCATTGGCTCCTTCGCCGGCCAGCGTTATTTTCATGATGACCTGATGCAAGGATGGATCTCGTGGTTCTGCGAACAGGTGTCCACGTCGATCCTGATCCTGCCATTGGTAATCACCTTCCCGCGCCGTGATGAGCTGGACCAGCTGTTCAATGAACTCCGCGAAAGCAATCTGATGCCGCTGGTGATGCTGCTGGTTTCCACCGTGTGCGGCATTTATGTTGGCGGTGGCGGCAGCCTCATCTTCCCGCTGCCTGCGCTGATGTGGTGTGCGGTCAGCTATCCGATCTTCTTTACCTGCCTGCTCACGCTGTTAACCGGTATCACTGAAATCATTCTGGTGGCCAGTAAAGTGCTGACTATCCAGGGCTCCGATGATTTCTTCCGCATCGACAGCCTGGCATCCGCCCGACTGGGCGTTGCCGCGATGACCATCAGCCCGCTGATTGTGGCATTAAGCACTACTGCCAATAAAAAGCTGGTGGCGCGCATTACCAAGCGGGCGGATTATGATTTCCTCACCGGCGCACTGACCCGCAGCGGCCTTTCCTCGCAGCTGAACGCGCTGATTGCCCGCAAGAATAAAACCAGCGGCTTTTACGGCGCGGTTTTCGTGGTGGATATCGATCGTTTCAAAAACATCAATGATACCTACGGGCACGCGGCCGGCGATCAGGTGCTGGCAAAGACGGTGGAGTGCATCCGCCAGTCGCTGCAACAGACGGCAATCATCAGCAGGATGGGTGGCGAGGAGTTTTTGGTGTTGATAGAGGGGATTTCTCAGCCAAGAGCGTATCTGCTGGCCGATCGGCTGCGCCAGAGCATCGAGCGCAATACCATTATGCTCAACGAGCAGAACCTCAGCGTGACGGTGAGTATTGGCATCAGTACCTTGCACGTGATTGATGCGGGCAGTCTGGACGAGTCGATTAAAAATGCCGATGAGCAGCTGTACATTGCGAAAAGCAGCGGCAGAAATCGCGTCAGCCCGGAGTTCGTGCTGTAGTCCCTGCCACAAAAACAAAACAACCCGCCGTGGCGGGTTGCGTTCACTCAGTCTGAATCATCAGGCTTCGTTGTCGGTACGGTTCGCTTCAATTTCCATATCCTGAATGTTTTTATCTAACTCATCCAGTAGCTGACCCTGCTTAGTTAGCAGGTCGTTCACCCTTTCGGCGAATTCGGGATGTTTGTACTCACCCTGATCAAAAGCCAGCCAGTGAGCTGAAAGCGTTTCCACATTGGATTGGGCATAGTGGCGCATTTCTTTTAACTGAGAAGTCACATCGCGTACGTGTTCAGTCGGAGATTTACGTTCTTCGGTGTTATCACTCATGCGTTTATCCTTCTGGGTTAAAAAATCACTCATCAATTCTGACCGCTGCGCTTCGCAGAAGTTCACAACAATTTTTTAACCAACAAAGTAAAACACTGAAAAAGGCCGCCATCACTGGCGGCCGCTGCTGTTTTACAGGTCAAAAATAGGCGATTTTGCGGTCCGTACCGTTGATGTTGACGGTGATATAGCCCGCTGCCGTGGTGGTGGTTGGCGCGGTGGCCGCCACGGTAGCCACCGTAAGTACCCCCTTCTCGTTCGCCCCAATTCCCGCCAGCCCGTTATGCAGGCTCATCCTGGCGTTCGGTGAGGTGGTGCCGATGGTGGTGCTGTCGGTCACTTCGCTGAGATCCGGGGTAAACAGGTTACATTCGCCCGACTCAAAACGACTCGGCCCGGTCGATTTCAGGTTGAACATCATGTCGCCGCTGGCGGCTTTCAGCTTGACCCAAATTTCGGCGTAGGTCACACCGATGCGGTTCAGCTTCACGTCCAGCACCGCCGGGGAACCTTTATGCTGAATGTCAGCATAGATGGCGGTTGAACAACGCGAGATATTCAGCCAGGTCATACAGGAAGAGAGCGCCGTGACCGGGTTACCCGCCGTGCCCGTCAGGACATCGTTAGTGGCTTTACTGATCATCTCCACCACCCACTGCTGGTTATCCTTCGGCATATTGATTTTGCCCAGCTTGTACCATTTGTCGCTGGTCGAGGTATTGGTCACCTTGAAGCCGGTGTACCAGCCCGCCTTCATCGAACCGGTCATGGTTGAGCCAAAACTTTCATCGCGACGCCAGCCGTATTCATAGCCTGAAAGCCAGCGTGGAGACGTGGTATCCAGACTGACTTTACCGCCGGACTGCAGATTCAGCTGGCGGATCTGCACGCGTCCATTGTTCATATTGAACGGATTGGCACAGTCTTCCAGATTCAGGGTATCAATCGTCCAGCCGCCATCACTCAGGTCGCCCGGGTAACGCGTATGCTCAATCCACACGTTGCGCAAAATCCCTTGCGTGACGCGCGGCATATACAGCGTTGCATCACCATAGCCGGTTTGGAAATTCGCGTTGGTTAACTCAATCGCCGTTGAGTGATCCCAGACACCGGCTGCGGTGTCTGACCAGCCAATATCAAACACCCGGCCATAGGTGGTTAAGGTATAGATCTGGTCAAACTTCGAATCCAGGGTATCCAACAGCTTGATGACCGTGCCGCCATTGTTTGACGCCCGGAAGCGATTAATCACCACCGACTCCCCCGCAACGATGGTATTTTCAAAAAACGGCTGCTGGTTGGTACACATCGCCGAGGTAATCGCCGCTTTATTGGTGGTGATATCCGCCGTGGCCTGGCCATTCCACGCGATGCCCTTGATGGCCACGCGCCGTGCCTGCACTTTGAACACCGGTGCGGTGGACTTGTTGGACACGATGGTGGTGCGTGGCATGGCACCATGGGGATTGTCATCACCGTAGATATAAAAGAAGGCGGCGTCGGTCCCGGTATAATCGATGGGATTAATCAGGAACTTTCCGGCCGGGAAGCGCACGCCGAGATCCTTGGCGTTGGTATTAAAGGTCTGCGCCCAGCTCATCATCAGCTTGAAGGCGCCACTGTCATCGGTCACGCCGTCACCCTTCCCGCCAAAGTGATAGATGTTGAGTTCATCCGGATCGTGAATGACGCGTTTCCAGTAAAAAGTGCTGCCGGCTGCCAGCGTGCCTGAATCATCCGCCGGCGGCGTTGCGCTGAGGAAACCAACAAAATCACCGCCGCCACGGAATGTGGAATCCTTATCGTAATAACGGCGCAGAATAGCCAAATCGCCAGCTTTGGCAGGTGCAGTTGTTCTTAATTCAGCAAATGAGTTAACTTCAATCATAATAACCTCCGGGGCAATAAGCCGTAGCGAATCGCCTAAATGAAAAATTCATTAAAGGAATAATAAAAGATAAGTCATAACTCCTGAGGGATAACATCACCCGTTCCCTGTGGGTGAATGGGTTAATTTTCCTTTTTAGTTGCGCAAACTTTATTCCAGGTATCGTTGTGGACGTTAATTTCCTTCACCGTCCTGATATCGATGACCTGCCAGTCCTTACCGTAAGTACGGATGGGTGAAAATAACGTACAGGAGGAGTCCTGAATAAGCTGAGGACTATTGTGGGTTGTTCCATGTTGAGTCGCGCAGCTTGTTACGAGCAGCGTCATCAGTAAGCACGTTATTACTGTCCTGAACATTTTTAACCTCCTTAATATCCATAGCCTGTTTATTGGCGACGATAGCCACGCGATCGGCTTCCTGCTTTGCCGCCGTGACGTCAGAGGTGGCTTTTTGCTGCACCTTGCCGATTTTTTTGCCGCCAAACCAGCTGGCGATTAACGCGGCAAACACCACCCCGATTGCAGCCAGCCCATGCCAGCTGCCGGTAAAAAGCGCAAGAAGTGTGCTCATGCTTTACCCTCCGTTGCCTGGCGCTGTATGGCTAAGGTTTTCTGCCGAACAAACTGGGCGATAACCGCCATCGCGACCATAAAAGAGGCGACAAATCCGAGATAATGCTGCGGCATAAAGGTCTTCACATCTTCCGGTAATGCGGTCCAGGCATTCATCGCGGAATCCGGGAATGACTGGGCCCAGGCGCCGATGGCGGAACCGGCTGACGCCAGCCAGACCGACCAGGTCTTAAACAGCAGTTTGGTATGGGAGACCAGCTCGATTTTGCCGTGCTTGCTTACCCACCAGACCAGGAAAATCACCGCCAGCACAATCAGTAAAAACAGAATGAATTTCATATAACCCCCTGATAAGCATCATACGTACCGCTGCGCATCACCTGCGCCAGTCGTTTTGCCCGCTGCGGCGTTTGCCGTGCCCACAAGCTGCTGAGCATGCCTTCCGCCGCGCCATCGAAATGACCGTTTGAGATCATCACCAGCGTATTTTTGAAGGCTGCCAGACCATCAACACCCAGCTGATAGGCCATGCTGTACAGCACATCGGCACGCGCTGGATTACATTGCTTCAATGCAGCGACAATAGAAGGACGCGTATTCATCAGCTGAATTTTGTCATCCAGCATTTTTTGCATCCAAATATCGCCCACCGTTTTTGGCACGGTAAATTGATAATTAACCAGCGAAGCGTCTTTGGGACCGATAACGATCCCACAGGCAACGGTTGGATAACCTTCAGTGTCGATGTAAGGCCGATCCTTATATCCTTCTTCATAGGTTAATATCTGTATTATCTTACTCATTCCCCACCTCCTCATGCGAAAACAGGCACCAGCCTGAATTCATGTAAAGTGAATTCCCCGGTATTGAAAGTGCTTCAAGGGTGAAGATTAAATTGCCTTTTTAACATCATGGATCGGTAATTGCGTACGCAACCACTTTTTCTGAAAATAAATTAATTTTCACATTCAAGCGTTATATCCAGTGCGGATAACACCCCTTCGACAAAACCTTCTGCGGTCTGGAGTTGCTTGCGAATGGTGCCGTCGGCGCAACGGCGTCGGCGGGCAATGGAGCGAAGTGAAACTCTGAACAGATAGTGAGCAACCAGCAGCGCATGTTCATCAGGATGATTTTTTTTCAGACGGCTGATGCAGCTGTCGAGCAGAATGCCGTCGTTGTCACTGCAGACAGGACGGGGAACCGGTGAGGAGGTAATCAGACCACGGAAACCGGCCGCAACAGAAGAGTAACCGATACCATTGCGATCGGTGGCCGCCCAGCCGCCCCAGCTTTCCAGTAATAGCTTGATGTCTCGCATAATGACTCCTTAAATCAGCATTCAGGCAGGTAACGAGCCGATCTATTCGGCACTTTTCGTAAACACCTGCTAAGTTCAAGTCGGCAGATCTGACCCAAATATCGGGATAAATCTGCGTCATACGAAGACGTCGGATGCGTTGCCAGCGATTAGGCTGGGCGGCCAGATTGTGAAAGAGCGGTAAATCCGATAGCATTCCGTGGCGCTGAATATCCTCCTTGCTATTGCTTATGATAAATTAATAGCAATAGCTATTAGCTTCGTCAATAGCAAAGCGTGTTTGACGAAAAATAGCCTTCGCTATAAATTCTGGTATATGAAACCGAATACACTCGCTTACCGACTGAACATGGCTATGTCCATGATGGGAATTACCCAGGGTGCTTTAGCTAAAGCCTCCGGCGTATCGCAGCCTACAATCTGGCGTCTGACCAAAGGGGAAGCAGAAGGCTCCCGCAAACTGGTCGACATTGCCCGCGCCCTCGACGTGAACGTACAGTGGCTGGCTAACGGCGAAGGAGAGATGCGTGGCGCCTCCGCCATTAGCGCCATTGACAAAGTAAAGAGTGGTACTACTATTTCCGTTTGGGGGCCAGATGGAAAAACAGGAGAAGTGGTCTCAGCCCCTAATGGCGCAAAGGCGAAGAAGAGCTGGCGAGCCTATATTCTTGACCGCAACAGCGGTTGCTCAGAAGCCACCGCCGGCAGCATCGTCATCATCGACACTGAAGTACCAGCAGAATCTGGAGATTTGGTGATTGCAAAGGTCAATTCCCGCCTCTCCGTATACCGTTATCTTGAGGGCCCCTCTAATGGTTTTTTGACCGTAGATGATCCCAGATTGCCCGCTGTAGAGCTCTCTGACGAGTCAGAACTGACGGGTGTTGCAATCTTCCTGATCCGTGATTTAAGACGGTAAGTACTGACATCCTGCCCTTGCAGAATGGTTTCCTTGTATCGCCCTCCGGATACTCTGTGCAGTACAGATATCATCAGTTACTCCTCGCAAATTCCCCCCTCTGTGACAGTTAACCTGCACAGGGGTTTTGACGCATTGATTCAACTGAATAGATTAGTAAAGCTTTCTATAACATCGCCAGAATAAAGCGTAAAAAAAGCGATAAAAAAACATTTTTGCGTTTAAATTCAATGACGTAAATCTATAAGTACAGTTATTTTCATCATAACCATTGATATTAATAATAACTATGGCTATCGTTTTTAGGGGGGGATATATTTATGCTGTTAACTGATTTAATGGTCATATTTTCCCTGAATGAATACCAGCCAGCCGTAAAAATCAGGAGGTTATGATGACCACGATCATCTGGAAAGCGTGCCAGCAATATGGCACCAGCAAAAGTCGTTACAAAGCCCGCCGTGCAGAAGCCCTGGCGCGGCGACAGCGCGATCGTCGGTTGGCCAGTAAGATTGCTGAAGCGCTGAATGGGTGCAGCCAACGCGTGGTGAAATCGATCAGGGATACATGAGTGATTGTTGAGATAAAAGAGTGATTTGAGGTGAGCGACTGATTTCTGAAATAGAAAATTGATTGTCGGGGTAAGCGATTGATTTCTTAAATAGAAGATTGATTGTCGGGGTAAGAGAGGGATATGAGCAGTTTTACACCCTGATTGCAGCGCTGAAGTGCTGGGTTAGTGACTCACCCGATTTTCATTCGCGGCAATCAAGAGTTTTTACGGTCGGAGCGTGTTAGTGAGTAAGTGTCTGAGCGCTGGCCTGCATTCCGGCTTTGCAGAAAATACAGTTAGCACCGTGGGGATTTTTTGGCGTGATGTTATGGGGAGATAAACGGAACTGACATCCATGACATGACGGGCATTTGAATCTGATAATAGGAATAGTAACCTTCATAAACTGTGAACAACAAGAAATTACAATATCACTCCCCGATGCTTCTGTCCGAATTATCTGGGGGGTATTAGTCTTAAAAGTAACATTAATGCAACAAGACCTGAGCACATGCCCGCCGCCATGCGGGCTTTTTTGTGCCGTCACGTCTCTTACACCCACTAAACCTGCATATTCATAATGTCGGTGTACGCGCTCACCAGCTTGTTACGCACCTGAATCCCCATCTGCATCGACACCGACGACTTCTGCATATCCACCATCACATCGTTCAGGTTGATGCCTGGCTTACCCAGCTCGAAGTCCTGCGCTTGCGTGCGGGCTTCATTCTGCGTGTCGCTGATTTTGTTCAATGCGGCTTTCAGCTCACCGGCAAAATCCGCATGGCTGGAGGCATCGGTACTCTTGCCGCTGGCCTGAATCGCTGCGGTTTGCAGCTGCTGCATAACACTTTCGATACCCTGAATTGACATGTTTTACCTTGCTAAGTTGACGGTGATTTTTTTGATGGGTGAAAACTTAACACAATGTCAATAAGACAAAGCCGCTAAATAAGCGCATAAAACACGGCTTATCCAGCCATCGAATTTCCTGATTCAGAAAATAATGGCAGCCATTAGAAGTGAAAATTTTTCGCCAGCGCATCAGGGAGTCAGTTTTGTTACGACACTACACGAAACAGTCCGGTCAACTGTCAGCCAGGAAAGAGTCATGAATGCAACTGTCACGCAGGATCAACCCGAGAAGAAAGGTCTGAACGATCTTTTTACTCGTTTACGCGCTAATCCTCGCATCCCAATCATCATTGCGGCGGCGGCGGTGATCGCCATCGTTATCGCCATGGCGCTCTGGGCTAAACAGCCTGAGTACCGTGTGCTGTACAACAATCTCAGTGATGAAGACGGCGGAGCAATCATTACTCAGCTCACCCAAATGAACATCCCTTATCAGTTTGATGATAAAGGCGGTGCATTAATGGTGCCGGCTGAAAAAGTGCATGAGCTGCGCCTGCGTTTAGCCCAACAGGGTCTGCCGAAAGGCGGAGCCGTGGGCTTTGAGCTGTTGGATCAGGAAAAATTCGGCATCAGCCAGTTCAGCGAGCAGGTTAACTATCAGCGCGCGCTGGAAGGTGAACTCGCGCGGACCATCGAAACGCTGGGCCCGGTTAAAAATGTTCGTGTCCACCTCGCGATGCCAAAACCGTCCCTGTTTGTCCGCGAGCAGAAATCCCCAACCGCTTCCGTCACCTTAACGCTGCAACCGGGTCGTGCGCTCGATCAGGGGCAAATCAGTGCCATCGTGCATATGGTTTCCAGCAGCGTCGCCGGACTGCCACCGGGCAATGTGACCGTTGTTGACCAGGCCGGTCACCTGCTGACCCAATCAGATAATGCTGGCCGCGATCTGAACGATGCTCAGCTGAAATACGCCACCGATGTTGAAAACCGCTTCCAGTCTCGCATCGAAGCCATCCTTAATCCTATTGTCGGAACCGGCAACGTTCATGCTCAGGTGACTGCGCAGATCGACTTTAATGCCCGTGAGCAGACCGACGAGAAATATCAGCCAAACAGCGACCCGTCTACTCAGGCTGTCCGCTCTCGCCAGACCAGCGACAGCGAACAGATTGGCGGACAGTATCCTGGCGGCGTTCCGGGTGCCCTTTCCAACCAGCCTGCTCCGGCGAATACCGCACCGGTGACCACGCCTGCGGCAAACAACCAGAACGGCCAAAACGGTCAGAATGGACAGAACGGCAACGCGGCAGCGGCGAATCAGGGTTCCAGCGCCAGCACCGCCAAGGCCGGTCCGTCGAATACCCGCACCGACAACACCACCAACTATGAAGTGGACCGCACCATCCTTCACACCAAGATGAACGTCGGTGAAGTCCAGCGCCTGTCGGTCGCGGTGGTGGTGAACTACAAAGCTGATGCAGCCGGTAAGCCAATTGCGCTGACCGATGCACAGTTGAAACAGATTGAAAACCTGACCCGTGAGGCGATGGGCTATTCGGACAAACGCGGAGACAGTCTGAACGTGGTTAACTCACCGTTCACCGTAACCGAAGACACCAGTGATGACGTACCGTTCTGGAAACAGCCGGCCTTCATCGACCAGATGATGGAACTGGGACGCTGGTTACTGGTACTGATTGTTGCCTGGATCCTTTACCGCAAGCTGGTTCGCCCACAGCTGCGCCGCAAGGCAGAGCTGGAGAAGGCTGCTGTTGAAGCCGCGGCCGTTGCTAAGCAGGCTCGGGAAGAATCTGGTGACGATGCCGTTGCCGTCAGCCTGTCGAAAGACGAGCAGGATCAGGAACGTAAATCTCAGCACCGCATGAGTGCTGAGGTCATGAGCCAGCGTATTCGCGATATGTCAGAAAATGACCCGCGTGTGGTGGCTCTGGTTATTCGCCAGTGGATGAAGGACGAGCTATGAGTCTCACCGGTACTGAAAAAAGCGCCATCCTGATGATGACGATTGGTGAAGACCGCGCTGCAGAGGTGTTCAAACACCTCGACAGCCGCGAAGTCCAACACCTGAGTTCTGCCATTTCTAATATGCGTCAGGTGTCCCACAAGCAGCTGACCGATGTGCTGCGCGAGTTCGAAATCGATGCCGAGCAGTTTGCGGCACTGAGCGTCAACTCGAATGATTATCTGCGTACGGTGCTGGTTAAAGCGCTGGGCGAGGAGAAGGCCGCCACCCTGCTGGAAGATATTCTCGAAACGCGGGAAACCACCAGCGGCATGGACACACTCAACTTTATGGAGCCACAAGCGGCGGCCGATCTTATCCGCGACGAACACCCGCAGATTATCGCCACCATCCTTGTGCACCTCAAACGTGCTCAGGCGGCGGATATTGTTGCCCAGTTCGACGAACGTCTGCGCCACGATGTGATGCTGCGTATTGCCACCTTCGGCGGCGTGCAGCCGGCGGCGTTGGCAGAACTGACCGAAGTGCTGAACGGCCTGCTCGATGGCCAGAACCTCAAGCGCGCGAAGATGGGCGGCGTGAGAACGGCGGCGGAAATCATCAACCTGATGAAGACCCAGCAGGAAGAAGCGGTTATCGAAGCGGTTCGCGAGTTCGACGGCGAGCTGGCACAGAAAATTATCGACGAGATGTTCCTGTTCGAAAACCTTATCCAGGTCGACGATCGCAGCATCCAGCGCCTGTTGCAGGAAGTGGAATCCGAATCTCTGCTGGTGGCTCTGAAAGGTTCCGAGCAGCCGTTGCGCGAGAAGTTCCTGAAAAACATGTCCTCGCGTGCGGCAGATATCCTGCGCGACGACCTGTCCAACCGTGGCCCGATGCGTATGTCTGCGGTGGAAAGCGAACAGAAAGCCATCCTGCTTATCGTTCGTCGTCTGGCAGAAAGTGGCGAGATGGTGATTGGTGGTGGCGAGGAACAGTATGTCTGATAAATCTTCCTTACCGTGGCAGCGCTGGCAGCCCAACGATCTCGGGCAGTTGAACAAGCCCAAGATCGAAGAAATCGTCGAGGAAGAGCAGCCGGAAGAACCCTTCAACCGGCAGCAGTTTGAGCTGGAGCAGCTCCAGACCCAGGTGCGCAGTGAAGCCCAGGGTCTGGGCTATGCCGAAGGTCAGCAGAAAGGCTTTGCCGAAGGCCAGAAAGCGGGATACGACGCCGGTTTCCAGCAGGGTCTGGCGGAAGCACAGCAGCAGCAGGCGCCGCTTCAGGCGCGTATGCAGCAACTGGTATCAGAATTCAACCATACGCTGGAAGCGCTGGACAGCGTGATTGCCGCCCGACTGATGCAGCTGGCGCTGGAAGCCGCGCGTCAGGTCATCGGTCAGGCGCCGCACGTCGATGGCACCGCCCTGCTTCGTCAGATTCAGGGCATGATCCAGCAGGAACCGATGTTAAGCGGCAAACCGACGCTACGTGTTCATCCGGACGATTTACAGCGCGTAGAACAAACGCTGGGTGCCACGCTCAGCCTGCACGGCTGGCGTCTGATGGCTGACAGCACGATCCATCCTGGCGGCTGCAAAGTCAGCGCTGAAGATGGCGATCTGGATGCCAGCCTCGCCACCCGCTGGCATGAACTTTGCCGCCTTGCAGCACCGGGAGAACTGTAATGACCACTCGCCTTTCACGCTGGCTTGGCGCCATGGAATCGTTCGAACAACGTTTGAACCAGTTACCCGAAGTGCGTCGCTACGGACGGTTAACCCGTGCGACCGGCCTGGTGCTGGAGGCGACCGGCTTGCAGCTGCCGCTCGGCGCCACCTGCGTGATTGAACGCGCGGATAATAATGGCGTGGCGGAAGTTGAGGCCGAAGTGGTTGGCTTCAATGGCCAGCGGCTGTTCCTGATGCCACTGGAAGAAGTGGAAGGCATCTTACCCGGCGCACGCGTTTACGCCCGTCTGTCTGGCGATAAGCACAGCGGCAAGCAGCTGATGCTCGGCCCGGAATTATTGGGCCGCGTGCTGGATGGCAGCGGTCGTCCGCTGGATGGTTTGCCGGCACCGGAAACCGGTTATCGCGCACCGTTAATCACCCCACCATTCAACCCGTTGCAGAGAACGCCGATAACCGACGTACTGGATACCGGCGTGCGCGCCATCAACGCCCTGCTGACGGTCGGACGTGGACAGCGTATGGGCCTGTTTGCCGGCTCGGGCGTCGGTAAAAGCGTGCTGCTGGGCATGATGGCCCGCTACACCAAAGCGGACGTGATTGTGGTTGGCCTGATCGGCGAACGTGGTCGCGAAGTAAAAGACTTTATCGAAAATATTCTCGGCACCGAAGGCCGTGCGCGTGCGGTAGTGATTGCGGCGCCGGCTGACGTTTCCCCCCTGCTGCGTATGCAGGGCGCATCTTATGCTACCCGTATCGCCGAAGATTTCCGTGACCGTGGCCAGCACGTGCTGCTGATTATGGATTCACTGACCCGTTACGCGATGGCACAGCGTGAAATCGCGCTGGCGATTGGCGAGCCGCCGGCAACCAAAGGCTATCCGCCATCGGTTTTCGCCAAGCTGCCGGCGCTGGTTGAACGTGCCGGTAACGGCATTGATGGCGGCGGCTCGATTACCGCTTTCTATACCGTTCTCACCGAAGGCGACGATCAGCAGGATCCGATTGCGGACTCCGCCCGCGCCATTCTGGACGGACACATTGTACTGTCCCGCCGTCTGGCGGAGTCCGGTCACTATCCGGCAATTGATATCGAAGCCTCAATCAGCCGCGTGATGGCGCACCTGATTGATGAGCCGCACTACGCGCGGGTTCGCCAGTTCAAACAGTTACTGTCGAGCTATCAGCGTAACCGTGATCTGGTCAGCGTCGGCGCTTACGCCGCAGGCAGCGATCCGACACTGGATAAAGCAATCAAACTCTACCCGGAGCTGGAAACCTTCCTGCAACAGGGCATGTTTGAGCGCAGCACATTTGACGATGCCTGTTTGCACCTACAGGCAATCTTTGGCTAACGGGCGGCCCGAGCGGAGAAGTCCGACCCTGGCGGAGGAAGCATGGCAAAACAAGCATCACCCATCGAAACCCTGTGCGGTCTGGCACAGAAAGATCTTGAGAAGGCGGCCATCCAGTTGGGTGACGTCCGGCGCGCACACAAGCAGGCCGACGAACAGTTATCCATGCTGCTGAACTACCAGGACGAATACCGTAAAACGCTGAACAACACCATGGCGGAAGGCATTGCCAGCACCCGCTGGTACAACTACCACCAGTTTATCGAAACGCTGGAAAAAGCCATCGAACAGCATCGTCAGCAGCTCCTGCACTGGAGCAGTCGGGTGGAAAACGCCCTGACCTTCTGGCGCGATAAGCAGCAGCGGCTCCATGCCTACGAAACGCTGCATGCGCGTGCGCAGGCCAACGAATTATTACAGGAAAACCGTCTCGATCAGAAACGGATGGATGAATTTGCCCAACGGGCATCATTGAGGAAAGGCGAATGATCACTTTGCCACTTGTTGTTACTTCCGGGACCAAAACCACGACGTCCAGTCATTCCGCCTCTGCGTCAGCGTCAGCAGACGTGGGGACCGATACCACCACCGCCGCAGCAGGCGAAGAGTCCGCTGCGGGTGAAGGCACTTCTAAAGGCTTTTTGACCCTGCTGGGAAACAAGCTGCTGACCCTGGCGCAACAGAGCGAAAAAGGCCAGGCCACTGCCGCCGCAGCCACCACCGCGGCTGCCGGTGAAACCGCCGACGCGGGCCAGTCTTCCAAAGCCAGGCTGAATGCCCTGCTGGCGGCGCTGGACAAGCCGGAAACCCTGAGTGCCCTGCTGCAGCCAGAGAAAACCGGCAAAGACATCAAGACCGACGATAAAACCACGGACGAAAGTCAGGCCGCCGCGCCAACGCTGAATCAGAGCGATATGCAAACGCTGCAGGCGCTGTTCGCCATGCTGCCACCCACCACCGCCCAGCCGGTGACGACACAGGCCAAAGGCACCGAATCGCTGTCTGACGAACAAAGCATTAAGGGCGCGAAGCAGTCGACCCTCGCTTCGCTGCTCGGCGCGGACACCACGGAAGAGAGTGATAAAGGCAACGTCAGCGGCAAGGCCGATACGGCCACCACCACCGCATCCACTGCCGGCGCGTCTCAGAAAGCCACGGTGGATACCAGCGTGCTGAATACCGCTTTCCAGCAGGCCATGGGCCACGCGGGCAAAGAGACAGATAAAGAAAATTCAAGTTCTGCCCCCGCGTCGACGATAACCAATAATGTTATCAGTGCGGCTTCTTCACTGACCACGCCGGTCACCACTTCACTGGTGACGGCGCCGGCCAGCGCGCAGCTAAGTTCACAGCTTGGCAGCCAGGAGTGGCAGCAGGCGTTAGGTCAGCAGATCCTGATGTTCAGCAAAAACGGTCAGCAAACGGCTGAACTGCATTTGCATCCACAGGATTTGGGCAGCATTCAGATCAGTCTGAAGCTGGATAACGACCAGGCGCAGTTGAATATGGTGTCGGGCCACAGCCAGGTTCGTGCGGCGTTGGAAGCGGCTATTCCGCAGCTGCGTACCGCACTGGCAGAAAACGGCATCAACCTCGGCCAGAGTAACGTTAGCAGCGATGCGTTCCAGCAGGGTCAGAGCTCTGGCAACCAGCAGGATCCGCAGCGTAATAACTCACGTGGTAACACATTTAGTCTTGCAGCAGAAAACGACAGTGATGTCACCGCGATTGCCGTTCCAGCCTCATTACAGGCGCGTGCAGCCGGTTCCAACGCTGTTGATATTTTCGCCTGACGGTGACAAACGCATAAGCTAGTGGCAAAACGCGCGTCTTATCTGCCTATTGTTTAGCGCAAGACGCGCCATAATCTGCCCATAACACCGTGGGATAGCGGATTAAGTGGCACCGCACCTCGAAGATAATCACAGGAAGTTATAGCTCATATGACTGATAAGAAAGCCAAAAGCGGCAAACGTAAGCTCCTGATACCCCTGTTACTGCTCGTAACAGTGGTTGCTTGCAGCGTGGCGGGCTATATGGTCTGGCACATGATGAAGTCCCCTGCTGACAGTGCGAAGGCTGAAAAACCTGCCGTGCCTGTCGCACCGGTCTTCTATGCGCTGGACACCTTCACCGTTAACTTAATCAATCCAGACAACGATCCCGATCGGGTGCTGTATGTTGGCTTTACGCTACGTCTGCCTGACGAAGACACCCGTCGTCGCATTAACGACTATCTGCCGGAAGTTCGCAGCCGTCTGCTTCTGTTGCTCTCCCGCCAGGACGCTTCCGCGTTAAGCAGCGAGCAGGGCAAACAGGAACTGATGAAACAAATCAAAGCTGTACTGGCACCACCGCTGGTACAAGGTGAACCTCAGCAGGTTGTGAACGATGTTCTGTTCACTGCCTTTATCCTGAGGTAGACATTATGGGCGACAGCATTCTCTCACAAGCGGAAATCGACGCACTGCTCAATGGCGACAGCGACAGTGCGGCAGAAGAAACCACCACCAGCAAGGGCGATAACGATATTCGTCCGTATGATCCTAATACCCAGCGTCGCATGGTTCGCGAACGTCTGCAGGCGCTGGAGATCATCAACGAACGTTTTGCCCGCTCTTATCGCATGGCGTTGTTTAACCTGCTGCGCCGCAGCCCGGACATCACGGTAGGGGCGATTAAAATTCAGCCTTACCATGAGTTTGCCCGTAACCTGCCGGTGCCGACCAACCTGAACTTGATCCACCTGAAGCCGCTGCGCGGTACGGCGTTGGTGGTGTTCTCGCCAAGCCTGGTGTTTATCGCCGTGGATAACCTGTTTGGCGGTGACGGTCGTTTCCCGACAAAAGTGGAAGGCCGCGAGTTTACCGCGACCGAACAGCGGGTGATCCGCCGCATGCTGAAACTGGCCCTTGAAGGCTACAGCGAAGCGTGGAAGCCGATTTATCCGCTGGACGTAGAGTATGTGCGCTCAGAAATGCAGGTGAAGTTCACCAACATCACCACCTCGCCGAACGATATCGTGATCACCACGCCGTTCCAGGTCGAGATTGGTAACCTGGTCGGTGAGTTCAACATCTGTATCCCGTTCAGCATGATTGAGCCACTGCGTGAAACGCTGGTCAATCCACCGCTGGAGAACTCCCGCCAGGAAGACCAGAACTGGCGCGACACGCTGGTGAAGCAGGTTCAGCACTCCGAACTGGAGCTGATTGCCAACTTTGGTGAAGTGTCGATGCGCATTTCCCGTCTGCTGGCGCTGAAGCCAGGTGACGTTTTACCGATTGAAAAGCCGGACCGCATCATCGCCCATGTCGACGGCGTGCCGGTGTTAACCAGCCAGTACGGCACCCTTAACGGGCAGTACGCGCTGCGTGTGGAACATCTGATTAACCCGATTTTGAATTCGATGAACGAGGAACAGCCCGATGAGTGATACGAATAAGCCGTCCGAAGACGACATCTCCGCGGACGACCTGTGGGCTGACGCGATGAATGAGCAAGCCAGCACGCCGTCTTCTGAAGGGGTGTTTAAATCTCTGGAGAGCAACGATATCACCGGTTCGCTGCAGGATATCGATCTGATTATGGACATCCCGGTCAAACTGACCGTGGAGCTGGGCCGCACCAAAATGACCATTAAAGAGCTGCTGCGTCTGACTCAGGGTTCCGTGGTCTCACTGGAAGGCCTGGCGGGCGAGCCGCTGGATATCCTGATCAACGGCTATCTGATTGCGCAGGGTGAAGTGGTGGTGGTGGCCGATAAATACGGCGTGCGTATCACCGACATCATCACCCCGACCGAACGTATGCGTCGTCTGAGCCGCTAAATGAAGACCGGTTCACTCCAGCCAATACCAGCAGGTCAGCCTGCTGTGTCCACCGGTTCGATGCTGACGCAGGTCAGCAGCGTGCTGGCGGTGATTATCCTGCTGATCCTGGCCTGTGCCTGGATAGCAAAACGCTTTGGCTTTACGCCGAAACGCGGCATTCGCGGGCAAAGCAGCCTGACCGTCAGCGCCAGTTGCCAGGTTGGCCAGCGCGAACGCGTGGTGATTGTCGATGTGGAAGATGCCCGTTTGGTGCTGGGTGTGACCGGTCAACAGATTACCCATTTACATACCCTGCCGCCTAAACCGCAGCAGGAAAATCCGGAGCCTCCGGCTGCGACGGCAGACTTCCGTCAGGTGTTACAGTCCTTACTCAAACGCCCCGGTAAGCCATAATGAAACGCTTTCTTCCTCTGCTGGCGCTGTTTTTACTGATCGCGCCTGATGTGCACGCGCAGCTGCCTGGCCTGATGAGCCACCCAACCGCCAACGGCGGCCAGAGCTGGTCCTTACCGGTACAGACGCTGGTATTCATCACCTCGCTGACCTTCCTGCCCGCCATCCTGCTGATGATGACCAGCTTCACCCGCATCATTATCGTGTTTGGCCTTCTGCGTAACGCACTGGGCACGCCGTCCGCACCGCCAAACCAGGTGCTGCTCGGTCTGGCGCTGTTCCTGACCTTCTTTATTATGGGTCCGGTGTTCGACAAAATTTACCAGGATGCTTATCTGCCGTTCAGTCAGGACAAGATCAGCATGCAGGATGCGATTGATAAAGGGGCACAGCCGCTGCGTGAGTTTATGCTGCGCCAGACCCGTGAAGCCGACCTTGCGCTGTTTGCCCGTCTTTCAAACTCCCCGCCATTGCAGGGACCGGAAGCCGTGCCGATGCGTATTCTGTTACCCGCCTATGTCACCAGCGAATTGAAAACGGCTTTCCAGATTGGTTTTACCGTGTTTATCCCGTTTTTGATTATCGACCTGGTGGTTGCCAGCGTACTGATGGCGCTGGGGATGATGATGGTGCCACCGGCCACTATCTCACTGCCCTTTAAGCTGATGCTGTTTGTATTAGTTGACGGCTGGTCGCTGCTGGTCAGCTCGCTGGCGCAAAGTTTTTACAGTTAACCGTTTATTTGCCAAAAAAATTGAGGGCGGAGCCACTTCGCCCCGAAAAATGCACTTCCCTTTTATTTCTCCGGAGTCTCTATGACACCTGAATCGGTTATGGTTATCGGGCACGATGCAATGCAGGTTGCCCTGGCAGTTGCTGCCCCACTGCTGCTGGCCGCGTTGGTCAGCGGTCTGATTATCAGCCTGCTGCAGGCGGCGACCCAGATCAACGAACAGACCCTCTCTTTTATCCCGAAAATCCTCGCGGTTGTCGCCACTATGGTGATCGCCGGGCCGTGGATGCTGAATCTGGTACTCGACTATATGCGTACCCTGTTCACTAACCTCCCGTATATGATCGGTTAATGATTAACATCGACAGCAGTCAGCTGGTGTTCTGGATCAGCCAACTCTTCTGGCCGCTGGCGCGTGTACTGGCGTTGATCATGACCGCGCCACTGCTGAGCGAGAAATCCATCAGTAAGAAAGTGAAAATCGGCCTCGGCGTGATGATCACTTACGTTCTGCTGCCTTCTTTACCGCCGACAAACGTGACGCTGTTCTCAGTTGGCGGATTCTGGCTGTTGATTCAGCAAATTCTGATTGGTGTGGCGATAGGTTTTACGATGCAATTCGCCTTCGCTGCGGTGCGGACGGCGGGAGAAGTAATTGGTTTGCAAATGGGACTGTCCTTTGCCACCTTCTTCGATCCGGCCAGCCGTTTGAACATGCCGGTATTGGCACGATTTCTCGATATGCTGGCCATGCTGCTGTTTTTGTCCTTCAACGGACATCTCTGGCTGATCTCGATGGTTGCCGACAGTTTTCACACCTTGCCGATCGGCGGCGATCCGATCAACGGCAATGCTTTCCTTGCCCTGACCAAAGCGGCCAGTCTAATTTTCCTTAACGGTCTGCGATTAGCGCTACCGTTGATAACTCTGCTCCTCACCCTTAACCTGGCACTGGGTTTGTTAAACCGTGTTGCACCTCAACTGTCGGTTTTCGCTATTGGCTTCCCGGTCACCTTATCTATAGGGATCATCTTCATTAGCCTGATGATGCCCCTCCTCGCCCCATTCTGTGAGCATTTGTTCAGTGAAGTGTTTGATTTACTCGCCAGTGTACTTAGCGAGATGCCCGCCAGATAAATTAATGTATCCATAGATCATAATGTCGCTACTGTTAAGTATGTGAAATGTGTTTGTGCATTTTTCGAACCAAAATTATCAGAATTTCATTAAGGAAATTCTGATAAGTTAATTCGGACAATGAAAATTATTCTTATTAAATCCCAGTTAGCGTATTTTGATTTTCGAAACGGGTAGATTGTTACGGGAACGTTAATGTTCATAAAACAAACAACTGCCTGTTTTTACTGGAAATTTTATTTTTGGTGGTTTATCTTGTGTCAAACCGCATTTTGCGGCATTGTCAACACACCACACAGCGTCACACATTCGCATGACGAATGTTTTTTAGGAATCGTCCTATCAGACTTTTCTGTGTTTTGCGCGATAGTGGCGTGGCTCACAAAAAACATGCTGCATGCTGTGCTAAGAAAATTTGCCAGTCACTCATTCTGAACGTGGATTTTCAGCGTCGAAAGACTGGTTTTATCTGCTGACTAAACCTAAATATTACCTCGGGCATGGACAGATCTGACCAGTGGGCGCTCGCTCACACAGATTTACTGCCGGGTAAATAATAAGATCGTCATAAGAACAATTTACTCTTGTAACTACACAAACGCGTAATTCATCGTTGATTTAAACGGATAACAATTTGGTGAGGGTCGCTACAATGCCAACAATTATAATGGATTCATGCAGCTATACACGGCTAGGGCTTACCGATTATATGACTGTGAAGGGTGTTAAAAAGAAAAACATTACTTCCGTCACTGACATTGATCAATTACAAGCAAAATGCCAACAGTATCAGCCAGGCGTGGTTTTTATTAACGAAGATTGTTTCATTCATGAAGCAGATGCCAGTCAGCGCATAAGAAATATTATTATGCAGCATCCTGACACGCTGTTCTTTATCTTCATGGCCATATCTAACATCCATTTTGAGGAATATCTCTACGTTCGTAAGAACCTGATTATTACATCAAAATCGATTAAGCCGGCCACTCTGGATAATTTATTGCTGTCTTATTTTCAAAAGAAACTCAATGTTTCCCCGCGGTATTCCGCAGGTTTCGACGTGCATCCACTGACGCTGAGCCAAACAGAATCAAATATGCTTAAAATGTGGATGTCTGGCCACGATACAATTCAAATATCGGATAAAATGCAAATTAAGGCCAAGACGGTTTCCTCCCATAAAGGAAATATTAAACGCAAAATTAAAACACACAACAAACAAGTTATTTATCATGTGGTCCGTTTGACGGACAATGTCACCAGTGGCATTTATGTTAATGTGAGATAATCACATCCTGCACAGTAAAAATGCCGGCGTTTGCCGGCTTTTTCTTTTTTTGAGCAAAGTGTTAACCAGATCTCATTTCCCCGCTAAGCCTTTTCCGCCTGTTGCCGATGTTCTGTAGACAGACCGAAGCTCCCCGCTTCGCTTACCCCTTACAGAGAGCAAAAGGACATGAAATCATCACACCTCAATGCCGAACAAAACGGGATCAGTTTCTGGCAACATCTGCGACTGGTACCTTTATTTTCCGCGATCCTGGGTGGCATCCTGCTGTTGTTTGCCCTGTGTATTGCGCTGGCCAGCTATTTTCTTATCCAGAGTAATCAGTCACTGAAGGACGTCACGGAAGAAATTCAGGTCCGAATGGCGATTTCGAACAGTTCTAACCATTTACGTACCGCCCGCCTGAATATCATCCATGCCGGTGCCTCCGCCCGAATCGGCGAGATGGATGCCTTTAACGATAATGTTAAGCAAACCGAAAAGCGTATTCAGCAAGCGACGGAAAGCTTTAATGCTTACCTGAATCGTCGGGTGAAAACCCCGGAAGATATGGCGCTGGATGGCGAGCTGAAAACCAAATTCGATGCCTATGTCACTCAGGGCCTGTTGCCGATGGTGAAAAGCGCCAAAGACGGCAGTTTCGAAGGGGTGATTGCGCAGGAAACGGATTACACCCGTAAGTTTGATGATGCGTATAACGCCGTATTATTAAAAGCCATTGCCATTCGTACTCAACGCGCCGACGCCATTAATAAACAGGCCGAATCACAAACCCGGCTGGGCTTTATTATGATGGCCGCCGCGTTTGCTGCCGCGCTGTTACTCACCCTGGCGACCTTTATCTTCCTGCGTCGTGTGGTGATCACGCCACTGCGTCAGGCGGTTGAGCGAATTGAACATATTTCCCGTGGCGATTTAACCGCGCCGCTGCAAAATTGGGGAAGAAGTGAAATCGGCACGCTGGGCAGCAATCTGCAAAATATGCAGCAGTCGCTGGTGAAAACCGTCGGCACCGTCCGTGAAGGTGCGGTGGCGATTTATCAGGGTTCCAGCGAAATCTCCGCCGGGAACACCGACCTCTCCTCGCGCACCGAACAGCAGGCCGCCGCGCTGGAACAGACCGCAGCCAGTATGGAACAGCTGACCGCCACGGTGAAACAGAATGCCGAGAACGCGCATCATGCCAGCCAGCTGGCCGCCGATGCCTCAGGTAAAGCCAGTCAGGGCGGCGAAATTGTCTCCGGTGTGATCAGCACCATGAACAATATCTCCACCAGCTCCAAGAAAATTGCCGAAATTACCACGGTGATCAACAGTATCGCCTTCCAGACCAATATTCTGGCGCTGAATGCGGCGGTCGAAGCCGCCAGGGCGGGAGAACAGGGTCGCGGTTTTGCCGTGGTCGCCAGCGAAGTGCGTAACCTGGCCCAACGCAGTGCGGGCGCGGCGAAAGAGATTGAAGGATTGATTTCTGAATCGGTGGAGTTGATTGGCAAAGGGTCTTCGCAGGTCAGCCATGCCGGCGACACCATGACCGACATTGTCGGTGCGGTGCGCCGTGTTACCGACATTATGGCCGAGATTGCCGCCGCCTCTGATGAACAGAGTCGCGGTATCCAGCAGGTCAGCCTGGCGGTGACCGAAATGGATAACGTGACGCAGCAGAACGCCTCGCTGGTTGAGGAAGCTTCTGCGGCCGCCTCTTCTCTGGAAGAACAGGCTTCACGCCTGACCCAGGCCGTTGCCGCCTTCCATCTGAGTGACAGCACGCCACGCCGCGTAGCACAGCCGGTGCAGGCGGTTCAGCCTAAAGCCGCGCTGGCCACCGGCCGCCCTGCGCTGGCGAACAGCGACAACTGGGAAACCTTCTGATCGAAAAGGGGCGAACTTTTCAGTTCGCCCCTTCACTTCAATGACGCGCTGCCGGGTCAGAGGCAGCAGGATCGCAACACCGTTCCAGCCGTCAGGCTTCCGGATGTGGCTCCACAAAGATGCCATCGCTGTGGCCAATCTCATTGAAGAACCAAATCCCCAGCGGATAGTCTTCCAGCGCAACCAGAAACATCGTTCCCTCACTGAAATCTTCTACAGCCAGCACTTTGCCCGGTCGGCGTGGGCCTCCGTCGGTTTTGACCGTGACCCGATCGTTCACTTTCATTGCGTTCCTCCCTTGATAGATGCGCTAAGTTTAACCGAAATTAACGCCTCTGGCAGTGGAGTCATTTAACGACGTGCAATTACCCACACCGCGTGGATAATTCCCGGGATATAGCCGCAAAGCGTTAGCAGAATATTCAGCCAGAACGCGCCGCCGAAACCGACCTGCATGAACACCCCAACTGGCGGTAAAATAATCGCAATAATGATACGTAAAAGGTCCATGTCGCCTCCATAGCGTGGATTGAAACTTATTATTGTCTAATCGACTGATAAGTATAGCCGTTATGCATAATGCCGCCCGGTGGCAGCGTGTAAAACAACGTAATGTCTGGCGCAACGCCTCTTTTCACTTTCTTAACGTTTCGCGGTGGGACTTCTGACAGGGAGATTGCATACACTCTCCCCACTGCACCATCCCCAAAGGCGCAGTCAACCTAAAAGTAACAAGGATTTTTGCCCGCGCAGCGCGGGCTTTTTTTTGCCTGTTTCCCGCCTCCCCTTTCCTTCCCGCCATCTATACTCAGTTGATACGATCGGCTGAGGAACTCCATGATGACTATTGCAAAAGAGTACAGCGACAACGTTCAGCGTGAAGTCAATATTGACGTTGAGGCGTTACTGGAAGCGATCCAGGATCGTTCCAGCGGTGAGGTCAAAGAGTTTATGGATAATGACCGCGCGCACAAAGTCAGGGTGGATGGTCGGGAGTACCGTTCGTACACCGAACTGGCCGACGCCTTCGAACTCGATATCCGCGATTTTACGGTTTCGGAAGTGAACAGATAAAAAAAATCCCGGCCATCTGGCCGGGAATGAAAAATTCATTTGAAATTCGTTACAGAGGAAATTCTCTGACTGCAGCAGAGTACCTGACTTCTCTACTAAGACAAGTCCCAAGTTTCGCCAAAGTTGTACAGGATTGTGAAAATTGTACATGGCGTAAATCGGTCAACCCAATGCTGCCGCGTGTTGAGACGGCATTCTCATTTTATTTTGCCCTTGTACAACCCCCGCTATTTTTTAGGATAATTCTCATCACTTCTCCGGCCTTAACGGACAGTATTTCTGCGCTTCAGCCTTCGGAGTCTCCAGCCGGAGTTATACTCTCTGATTATCCTGCATTTTTATCGTTGTGAACGAGGAGGATGGCTTATGCCCACGCTGAATGATCCCCTGATGATTGTGACGGATTTAGATGGCTCCCTGCTCGATCATCATACCTACAGTTGGCAGCCTGCTCAGCCCTGGCTGGATCGCCTTAATGAGCAGCAGATCCCGGTAGTCATTTGTTCCAGTAAAACCGCCGCCGAAATCCTGCCGCTTCAGCGCCAGCTGGGTCTTACCGGCGCACCCTATATTGCGGAAAATGGCGCCATCATCCATTGGGAAGGGTTTAAGGACGCCCTGGCTCAACCGACACAGAAGGGTTACACCGAGATTTGCCAGACCCTGCACGCGCTGCGCGACCACTATCACTTCAAGTTCACCGGTTTTGCCGATGTGACCGAACAGGAAGTGGCTGACTGGACCGGGTTGACGCTGCATAACGCCTCGCTGGCGCGCATGCGTGAAGGATCGGAAAGCCTGATCTGGCGGGACACCGAACAACAGTTCACGGCCTTTAAGCAGGCGCTGGCCGCCGAGCAGCTGGGCCTGTTGCAGGGAGGACGTTTCTGGAGTGTCACCAATCAGGGTGCGGGAAAAGGCGCGGCGCTGGACTTTTTGCTCAGCCACTACCCGAATCCATCCGGCCAACACTGGCTGACGGTGGGCTTAGGCGACGGTCCCAATGATGCGCCGATGCTGGATAAAGTCGATTTTGCCGTCATTATTAAGGGTTACAGTAAAACACCCGTCACGCTGCAGCGTGAAGATAACGAGCACGTTTTCCACAGTGCGTATTTCGGCCCTGAAGGCTGGAGTGAAGGTCTTACGCACTTTTTAAACCAGGGGTGAGGATCGGCCTGCTGCCGATAACCCGCCATTAAGGGGAATGCGATGAGTGATTTTTTCCAGAACGGCGTAATTACCAACTTCCATAACCTCACCGGCCGGCCGGTTGAGGAACTTGAGAAGGATTTGGTGCGTTTCTCCAAAAAGCGCAAAATGGCGTTAATCCTGCCTTCTTTATTCTCTGAACTGGAAGGACCGGCGTTAAGCAACATCGTTGACGAGCTGGCGAAAGTCCCCTATCTCGAAGAGATTGTGATTGGCCTCGACAAGGCTGACCGTGAGCAGTTTCTGTTTGCCCGTGAGTTCTTCTCGCGGTTGCCACAACGGCACCGTATTTTGTGGAACGATGGACCGCGTCTGAAAGCGCTGGATGCGGAACTGGATAAAGAAGGCCTGTCGCCGTCACAGCCGGGTAAAGGACGCAACGTCTGGTTCTGTACCGGCTACACGCTGGCCTCAGACAAGTCCTCCTGCGTTGCGCTGCATGACTGCGACATTGTCACCTACGAGCGCGGCATGCTGGCACGTCTGCTCTATCCGCTGGCCAATCCCTCGTTCCAGTATGAGTTCTGCAAAGGTTTCTATGCCCGCGTGGCGGATAACAAGCTGAATGGCCGCGTGGGCCGTCTGCTGGTTGGTCCGCTGCTGCGCTCACTGCAAAAAGTGTATGGCCATTCTGAGTATCTGGATTACCTCTCCAGCTTCCGTTATCCGCTCTCCGGTGAATTCGCCATGCGCACGCACGTGCTCAACGGCATCAAGATCCCTGGCGACTGGGGACTGGAAATCGGCGTGCTGTCAGAAATTTACCGCAACTACACCACCCGACAGAGTTGTCAGGTCGAGATTGCCGATAATTATGACCACAAGCATCAGCCATTATCGGAAGAGGATGGCACCGGTGGCTTGCGCAGGATGAGCAATGACATTGTGCAGTCGCTGCTGCGTAAGATGGCGACGATGGGCGTGAACATCACCAGCGACTCGTTCCGCGTGCTGAAAGCGACCTATTACCGCAATGCGCTGGATATGATGGAAGTCTATAACCACGAAGCGACGATGAACGGGCTGAAGTTCGATCAGCATGCCGAGGAAGCGGCGGTTGAGATGTTTACCCAGTCGATTCTGGATGCTGGTCAGTCGTTTATTGAACGGCCAAACGAGAAGCCTTTTATCCCGAGCTGGAGTCGGGTTCAGTCAGCGTTCCCGGATATTCTGCATCGGATTTATGACGCGGTAGAAGAGGATAACGCCGGCAACGTGTAATTATCGCGCCTGACGGCAGTGCAATTCAGGAAAGAAAAAGCAGGACGAGAGCGACTTCGTCCTGCTTTTTGGTGCTAGCTGGCAAGTTGGCTCTCGCCCGTGAGCAAAGGTGAGAGTTCTTCCTCCCTGAAGGCTTCGCGACGAACGCTGTGACCGTCATACCAGCGACACTCAACCATGCCACTGGCATAGCCTGTCACCACCATCGCCGGACCACCACTTTTAAGCTGCACTTCCTGACTGACCATGATCATAACTGACCCTCATGTTTGCAGACCTGACACCGGGAACTTCAGGTATAGCAGGCGGGCCAGTATTATTCTGTTAATGGGGAGTAAAACTTATGTTAAATCCCGATAAGCCGCTCAATTTAAGGCAAATAAAAAAGGCGAATAAGCTAAGTTATTCGCCTTTTAAGGGAAAGTACTGGCGCTCTGGCGTCAGATTTTACAACCTTCACAATCCGCTTCATCACCTAAGTCGGCAGGCACTTCACTGGCCTTTTTTTCCGCATTGGCTTCGGCTTGTTCCAGCTCGGCATCAATATCAAATTCAAAAATGTCGTCTTTCATCATCACTCCAGAGTTCTTGCTCGCGAATAAGCTGCCTTTATACTGATTTACCCCGCATCCTGGCAACCAAATTCACCACCAACAGCACGATTGACCCCACAATCAGGCCCAGTACCAGGTGCGCCAGATTGCTCATTACCGAGGCAAGTAGCCCGGCAAAATCAGCGGTGTAATGCTCGATAAAGTGATGAATGGCCGGCACGCCATGGGCAATGATGCCACCGCCAACCAGGAACATGGCAATGGTGCCCACCACGGTCAGGATCTTCATCATCCACGGCGCCATCGCCAGCAGTGCACCGCCAATGGCTTTCGCCACCGCCGAGGATTTCTCCTGCAGCCACATGCCCAGATCGTCAATTTTCACGATGCCGGCCACAATCCCGTACACGCCCACCGTCACCAAAATGGCCACGCCCGCCAGTATTAACACCTGGTTCATTAACGGTGCTTCAGAGACGATGCCCAGAGTAATGGCGACAATTTCTGCCGACAGAATAAAGTCGGTCCGAATCGCGCCTTTGACCTTCTTCTTCTCAAACTCTGCCGCATTTTGCTGTGAGAGTTTTTTGATGCGCGCTTCTCTCGCCTCCGGGGTGTTCGCCGACTTGTCCTTGTGCAGACTGTGCAGCACCTTCTCGAAGCCTTCGTAACACAGGTAAGCCCCGCCAACCATCAGCAAAGGGGTGATTGCCCAGGGCGCAAACGCACTGATCACCAACGCCAGCGGCACCAGGATCAGCTTATTGAGGAAAGATCCTTTGGCGACGCCCCAGACCACGGGCAGTTCGCGATTGGCCTTAACGCCGCTAACCTGCTGCGCGTTCAGCGAAAGATCGTCCCCAAGCACGCCAGCGGTCTTCTTTACCGCCACCTTCCCCATTACCGAAATATCATCCAGCAGCGTGGCAATATCGTCCAAAAGTGTCAGTAAGCTCGTTCCTGCCAAAATTACGTTCCTTATTAGTGTTCATCGTGCTGACAACAGGGACAAACCTGTATTTCGGCCACTGCCATATCGGCAATACCGTCGCAATCCCACTCAACGCGGATCGGTTGCCCTTCGGCCTGATGATGATGAAGGTATTTACTCACCGGGCTTTCGGTCATTCCGCTAATCTCTTCGGTTGCCACCAGGTGTTCACCGACAAATATCCGTGCGGTCGCATGGGTATTCACCATGCGCTCGCCGCTGATTTTATACAGCCGTCTTACCGTGAGTTTGATACTGGCCATGGTTTACCCTGCCGAGAGATGTTAAAGAGTGTGATCTAAACAATTATGAACGAGGGATGCAACTTGTGTGACGCTAATCGTCCTTCTGCCGGAAAAAAAGTGTTTTATCATCTGGTTGAAACGTTTTTTTAGCGTTAAGTTAACCCTCCTTTAACAGGCCGAGAAAAATATCATGTTACGCCGTGCTCCTGCCCTGCTGCCGCTGTTGGCCGCGCTGTTCGCCCTCTACTTTATCTGGGGATCGACCTACTTCGTGATTAAAGTGGGCGTTGCCAGCTGGCCGCCGATGATGCTGGCAGGTCTGCGTTTTCTGCTGGCCGGTGTCGTGTTGCTGGTGTTCCTGCTGCTGCGTGGCGAAAAACTGCCAGGCTGGCGTCCTGCGCTAAACGCCGCCCTGGTCGGCATCATGCTGCTGGCGATTGGTAACGGTGCGGTGACGGTGGCTGAGCACCAGAATGTCCCTTCCGGCATTGCAGCGGTGATGGTGGCGACGGTGCCGCTGTTTGCGATGTGCTTTAGCCGACTGTTCGGCATTCAGACCCGCTGGATTGAGTGGTTGGGGATTGCCGTTGGGCTGGTTGGCATCGTGCTGCTGAATAGCGGCGGCCATCTGGGGGGAAATCCCTGGGGCGCGCTGATGATCCTACTGGGCTCATTAAGCTGGGCGTTTGGATCCGTCTGGGGCTCACGCATCAATCTGCCACACGGCATGATGGCAGGTGCGGTGGAAATGCTGACCGCTGGTATCGTCCTGCTGATCGCCAGCACCGTAAGCGGTGAGCATCTGACCACCCGTCCGGGGATTGAAGGATTGCTGGCACTGGGTTATCTGAGCTTGTTTGGCTCGGTGATCGCCATTAACGCCTATATGTACCTGATCCGCAATGTGCCGCCGGCCATCGCCACCAGCTACGCCTATGTGAATCCGGTGGTGGCCGTGCTGCTGGGGATTGGACTTGGCGGTGAGAGCCTGACGTCAAGAGAGTGGCTGGCATTAGGGATTATTGTGCTGGCGGTCATTCTGGTGACGCTGGGCAAGTATCTGTTCCCGGCCAAGCCCACCGTAAAGCCTTGCGTATTGGGCGAGTAACGCGGCCCTTAAATCTGCCGGATCCCCTGGGAATCGATCTCTCCGTTTCCCTTTCCGGCACAGATCCACTCTTCCAGCCGGCTGGTCATCGCGTCTTCTTCCAGCCGCGTTTTGCCCCGCAACGCGCATTCCCACACCAGCAACACCTTCCAGCCCGCAGCGCTCAATTCGGCAATATAGCGCTTATCTCGCGCGACATTGCTGTCGATTTTCCCCAGCCAAAATGCCGTCCGCGTCGCCGGGACCTTAAACAGATGGCAATGGTGTTTGTGCCAGAAACAGCCGTGGACGAAGATAATGGTGTGATACTCATCCAGCACAAAATCGGGCCGGCCCGGCAGCGCCTTGTCCTGCACCCGATAGTGCAAGCCAAGGCCGGTCAGCAACTCTGCCAGCCGGGTTTCAATCGCCGTATCGCGCGTGCGGATCGCGCGCATGTTTTTGCTGCGGATTTCAGAGGAGTGAACGTCGGCCATTGTTATCATCCTTATGCTTTGGCTAAGTATAGCCCAGCTTAGGATCGGGCCAGTTAACGCTGCTTCACCGCCAACGCTATCCACGGCTGGAGCAGCTTAGCCACCGCCGCAAACGCCGGCACGACAACCGAATTACCGAACTGGCGGTAAGACTGGGTATCTGAAACCGGAATGCGAAAGCGGTAACTGCCCGGCGCTTCAAAGCCCATCAGCCTGGCGCACTCTCTTGGCGTCAGACGGCGCGGACGGCGCAGCTGATTTTCAGCCTGGTCGAAATCCACTTCGCCCAGCTGACGATCCCATCCGCGATCGATAAGAATTTCAGAGCCGTCTTTGTAATAGCGCGCGGACAGCGTGCGCACCACACCGGTCTCCACCTGCGGATCCACCAAGCCATAGCCAAAGCCGTTACCCTTCGCCTGATGCTTTTTGGCGTAGTTATAAAGGTACTTCCATAAGGTCGGCGTCAGAATGTATTTGGCGTCAACCTCGGGCTCCATTAAGGCACGCAGCGGGATGCGCTGTTTGGGATAGAGCGTGGACAGCGCCTTCAGGGTGAATTCCGGTAGTTTCAAATCGCGACGCATCCCGACCAGCACAATACGTTCGCGATGCTGCGGCAGGAAATGTTTGCCATCAATGATCTTGGGATCGCCGGCACCGCTGGCTTCGGCATCTGCCACGTCGTAACCCAGCTCATCCAGCGTGTCCATGATGATACGGAAGGTTTTACCCTTATCGTGGCTCTTCAGATTTTTGACGTTTTCCAGCACGAAGATCGCCGGCTTTTTGGCGGTGATAATCCTCGCCACGTCGAAAAACAGCGTGCCCTGCGCTTCACATTCGAATCCATGGGCCCGACCCAGCGCATTTTTCTTCGACACACCGGCCAGTGAAAACGGCTGGCAGGGGAATCCGGCCAGCAGCACATCATGGTCGGGCACCTGCTTATCGATATGTTGATAGGCCTGTTGCTCACTGACTGCCGGATTGCCGCTCAGGGTGACGTCGCGGATATCCTGATTAAAGCGGTGAGCATCAGGATCGCAGTACCAGTTGGCTTTATAGGTTCTGACCGAATATTTGTTCCACTCGCTGGTGAACACGCACTGACCGCCGATGGCCTCAAAGCCACTGCGAATGCCGCCGATGCCGGCAAACAGATCGATAAAGCGGAAGGCATAATGCGGATGATGAGCGGGTGGTGTCGGCAGCAGCTGGCTTAGCGCCTGATGCTCGGCTTCAGTCAGCGGCGTTGCGGCGCTTTTACCGCTCATCCAGCGACTCAGGCTGTCGCGCGTCCAGCCATGCTGGCTGGCTTGCTGTAATTCCGCCAGGACCCGTTTTTGGTCATAAATCGCCAGCACGCTGTGCAGTAACTCGCAGTCCTGATCAAATTTCTGCTGGCTTGCCTGTTCGGCTAACGGCAGCGCCACGCTGTCAAACTCGCTCATAATCACCCGACATCAATAAGTAAACGCCTGCAGTCTATCACTTCGCTGCGCCCGCGCCAGGCGGAAAAAAGATCGGGCAAGCTGGCGGCGCATTAAATCTGATAAAGGACGTTAAGACCGGGAGGATGGACATCGGCAAAAGGAGGCGTAACGAGTTGATGATGTAGATTGTGGCAGGAAGGAAGCCCCTCGCCAAAGTGAGGGGCACAAACAGGCGACCTACTTCTTCTTTTTAGATTTTTTCAGTAACGCGCGAATTTGTTTAAGCTCGCTGGCATTCAGCTGCTCATCGGTCTCTTCAGCTGTGCCCTGATTATCGACGGCGGTGTGTTCCACGGCGGTCAGGCTGTTTTGCAGACGCTGGCAAACTTCCTGACTCAGGGAGATTTGGTTTTCCAACGCCAGTGATTTAAGGGTTTCTTTTAAAGTGGGGTCAATCTTGATCGTAAGGCTTACGTTATCGGTCATCACTGATTCTCCTGAAAAATGTCCCAGATAACGTAGCCTGTATTGTGCGATTTAACTATACAGTCATAAAAATTTAATATTTCTATGAAACCGGACTAAATTCTCGTAACACGTCTTCATCGAGGGCGCAGAAATCCCCTTTCAATTCCGCACACAGCTTGGCCATGTAGGTCACCAGAAAACGGGCATTGTGTTCAGCCAGACGTTTACCTTCGACGGTTTGCATGGTGTCAGGCAGGCGCAACAATTTCTTCTGGAAATGGTCCAGCGCCCATTCGGTATCATTTAGCTGTCGTTCACGTCCCAGCGGATCGGCACTGTCGAACAGTGAACGCCCCAGCGCGCCAGAAACATAAAACACCCGCGCTAATCCAATCGCGCCTAATGATTCCAGACGGTCGGCATCCTGCACGATCTTTGCTTCCAGCGTTTCAGCGGTTACGCCGGCACTGAAGCTGTGAGCATGAACCGCGTGGGCCACCGCTTCGTATTTGTCTTTGGGGAAATCAGGAAAGACCTCGCGCAATACGCGGCGGGTCTCGACCGCGGCCTGCGCAGACGCCAGATGACGTTCCGGGTGATTTTTCGGCAGGTTCACAATATCGTGGAAATAACAGCCGGTAAGCACAACCAGCTCATCCGCCTCGGTGCCATTCATAATACGCTGTGCTGTCTGCCAGACCCGGCGCAAATGGGCAACGTCGTGAGCTTTATCATCCTGTGGCCAGGTCTCATGGAGCCAGCTTTCAAAACGCAGTTGCCAGTTAATAAGCGACATAGACTTCTCCTTATTGTTTGGACTTGTAGAGATGTCAGTGGGTGAAGGCCAGTCCACTGCTGGAAACCCGCCTATACCAATTGGTCAAAAACGAGATCCACATCATGTTTATAACGCTAATTTTAACGGAATCACAACATATTTCGTCTTTTCAGCCTTTTGCCATAGGAAAATTTATTGATTAATTTTCAGGCAAATGGTTAAACAGACATAATGAACGCCGTGAAATTAACTGTCGGCTTTTATGCAAAGAGTGAGATAGAATTAACGCTACCCGACAATCTCTTATTTTGGGGCATTTTTACCTCGCGACGGTACGCTGTTTCAGCATCTGCACTGTAAGAGATTGTAAAGACGACATATGTCAAATTTGTTACCCCGCCTTTATTTTAGGGGATCATCTTGGGTAAGACCGGGTAGGACGACCTGATCATTCAGCAGGTGCGATGGCCCTAACCTGGCAGTGAAATCAACAAGCACAGCTAATGTTTACCTAAATTTTTGATTCTGGTATTTTTCTTCAGGCTAATGTTCAGATTATTCTGTCTTGTCTTTTTAGCGTTGCTGTGTTCATCGGTTCAACATGTAAGTAACAGAGGTCAAACCATGAAAGAACGCCCGATTTTGTTTAGCGATCAACGGGTGCGAGCGCTGCTCTCAGGCCAACAGAGCCAAACTCGGCGCATTATGAAGTCACAACTCTTTGGTCCCGGACAGGATAACCATGAGGGGTGCTATGGTATTGATGTGCTGAATAATCACCTGCAAGGTAACCGGGTTATGGGCATGGAAAACTTAAGTTACCACTGCCCTTACGGACAACCCGGCGACAGGCTTTGGGTCCGTGAAACCTGGCGCGGCCCGGTTATCGAGCCTGACGAAATGGCGGAATATCAGCGTTCGCCAGCGGCATTTAAAAGCGCGCGTTATTGCCAGTACCGTGCCGATACCAGCCAGTTCGCAACCGCCGAGCTGGATGAACAAGAGCAGTTTGGCTGGCAGGCCGGCATTCATATGCCCCGCTGGGCAAGCCGTATCGATCTGGTGGTCACCGGCATTCGTGTCGAGAAAATTCAGGATATCAGCGATGACGATGTGATCGCCGAGGGTGTGCAAACCGACTCCCATTTCCTGAATAACTTTTTCACCATGCACAGCGAAGCGGTTTCCAGCAAAGATGCCTATCGTAAACAATGGGCGTTACAGTATGGTGGCACCAGCTGGGAAGTTAACCCCTGGGTCTGGGTGATTGAGTTCGAACGCGTCTGAGGCGAAAGGCCGCTTTTTTGTACTTCATCACAGACACTGCTGGTTTTAAGTGATTGAATATGCGCCTTAAAGCCAGCGCATCCCACATTCAGCTTTCTTTCTTATGCACTGTTGCTCCCACGCAGCAGTTGCGTAAGACGGTGCGCTACGGCATGGTAAAGATCCCTTCAGCGAACCGGGTGCATCATGATCAAATGGCCGTGGAAAACCGACGAAGATGCCAGAGACGCCCTGCCCTGGCAGCAGGCAATGGCGATCCCCTTACTTGGCGCGCTTACCGAAGCTGAACAGACATCACTAATTTCTCTAGCGAAACGCTTTTTACAGCAAAAGCGCCTGGTCCCGCTGCAAGACTTCCAGCTTGATGAACTGAAAAGCACCCGCCTGGCACTGATCTTCTGCCTGCCCGTGTTGAATCTGGGTTATGACTGGCTGGACGGTTTTCACGAAGTGCTGCTCTACCCTTCTCCTTTTATGGTCGACGATGAATGGCAGGACGAGTTTGGTCTGGTCCACCATGAAAAGATGGTGCATTCGGGTCAGAGCTGGCAGCAAGGTCCGGTGGTGCTGAACTGGCTGGATGTGCAGGACTCCTGGGATCTCTCCGGTTATAACCTGATTATTCACGAAGTGGCGCACAAGCTCGACAGCCGCGGTAGCGGCCATGCCAATGGCGTACCGTCGATTGCGCTGCGTGATGTGGCGGGCTGGGAGCAGGACTTGCAGGCGGCAATGAAGGATATTCAGGATGAGATCGATACCGTCGGTGAGAACGCCGCCAGCATTGATGCCTATGCCGCCAGCGATGCCGCCGAATGCTTCGCCGTATTATCGGAGTACTTCTTCACTGCGCCGGACATTGTGCAGGATCGTTTCCCCAGCCTCTATCAACGCTTTAGCCAGTTTTACCGCCAGGATCCGGCAAAACGCTATTCAGACGCGCAATCCCGTCAAAATGACCGTGGAATTGTTCACTAATACGTCGGGTTGATTTAATCCTAGCCAGTTGAAAGCTAGCGTGTTTTTTGCTGTTGACACACCTGGGCTACCCCGCTAATATGCGCCCCATCGAAACCGATTCCTCTGTAGTTCAGTCGGTAGAACGGCGGACTGTTAATCCGTATGTCACTGGTTCGAGTCCAGTCAGAGGAGCCAAATTAGAAAAGCCCGCTTAAGGAAACTTAAGCGGGCTTTTTGCTGTGAATTTTTCGGTGCGACCTGAAGTGGATATAAAGCGCGTCACCTTATATCCACCTCCAAAGAACCGGGCAAACGCTACTCGTTGCCCCATTCATTCAGGTAGTTCGCGATGCCATCAATCTGCTGCTCGTCGATACCCGCTTCACGGGCCATCTCTTTCTGCGTGTCTTCGCTGATTTCCTGATTATCCGACAGGCGGGTCAGCAGCAGCTGGAAATAATGAGCCAGCGCGTCACGCTGTGGCTCGCTCACCGGCTTGGCAGATTCCGCCACATAATCATCGGCGATGTCATAATATTTAAGCGCTATTTCGTTATTCATAAAGAGTCCAAATTTACTGTCTTGATCGGTCATCAATGATGGGGATGTTTCCCTGCTGAACACCGGCGTATTTGCACGACGCTGTTCAGCGCGGGAGCGAAAATCAGACCTTCAGCATTTTCACCGTGGTATCCACGTCGATCTCATCTTCCGAGAAGATTAAGGTCGTTCCCTGGAAGGTGGTGATCGCCAGTTTTTTCACCGAGCGCATTTCGCCCGCGGTGGTCGTGGACTTCGGCTTGATGCTGCTCATCAGAATGCCCACGGAAAGCACGGCATTTTCTTTATCGATGCGGGTATCAGCTGGCACTTCTTCGCTGAACACCACGTAAGACTTGATCGAGGTAAGCTTAATGCGCTCACCCGCGATATAAATGTATTTGCTTTCCGGTGCGACCTTGACCGCATAGGCTGACAGCCCTTTGCTGTTGGTGGTCGGTTCGAAAGTCACCGCCGCATCTTTCTTGATCAGATCAGGGTTGGCGACCTTAACCTCATGAAAATACCGGTTATCACCGTTTTCATCTTTGATAAATCCAAAGCCTTTATCTTTAAACCAGGTTGTGATCGTTCCGTTCATCGCCATTACCGCCTACTTAATCGTTTATTTGCTCAATTTTTGCAGCGCGCAGTGTAAATCACAATGCCTGCGCAGACCATTTCTTTAAGCCTGGACGATAATTTGCCGACTTGCGAGGAGGCGGTGATCTGACGCGCCCTTCGCCAGAGTCGTCAGTCGGCGTAAAATTCGCTATCATCCGCTGCCACTCTTGCTGCTGGTCACCTGATGTCCAAGATTATCGATACCTTTATTGCCCCGCCGTGCCATGAGCAGATTGAGATCCTTTATCAGGACGCGAATCTGGTGCTGATCAATAAGCCCACCGGACTGCTCAGCCTGTCAGGCAAAAATCCGCAAAATCTCGATTCGGTGCATCACCGGCTGGTGCAGCTGTTCCCCGGCTGCACGCTGATCCACCGCCTGGATTTCGGCACCTCCGGGCTGATGGTGATTGCGCGCAATAAGGCGATCAATGCCGCTCTGTGTCATCAGTTCAGCCAGCGCACGGTGACCAAGGTGTATAGTGCCCTGCTGTGCGGGCATCTGGCGGAAGATGAAGGGGTTATCGACGCCGCAATAGCGAAAGATCCGGCGCTGTTCCCATTGATGTCAATTTGCGCGGTTAACGGCAAGCCGGCTCGCTCGCGCTATCAGGTCGTTGAGCGCTTTTATCGTGAGAGTGAAGACGGGACGTCACTGCCAGTAACGCGGGTGCAGCTCACCCCGGAAACCGGGCGTACCCATCAGCTGCGCATCCACTGCCAGCAGTTAGGCCATCCTATTTTGGGCTGTGACCTGTATGGCGGCCTGTTGCTGCCAGGCACCGAACGTACCCCAAGGCTGATGCTGCATGCCAGCGAGCTGCATTTTATGCATCCTTTCAGCCAGGAACCGATCAACGCCTGTCATCCCAGCCCGTTCTGACAAACCTTTAAACCGCTGCTAATTGCCTGTCTGACCTTCCGACTTTACCTTATCTGAGAGCGCGGTTAGCAGTGGAAAGGTTGACGTGATATCAGGCTTAAATATCAGTTGGCAGCAAGGAAAAGAGGCTCTCTGGCCATTACCCAAAACATTGAACTGAGCTATCCATATGTTAAGCTTAGATAAACACAAGGAGGTTTCAATGAGTGAGAATAAGGAAGGCAGTCTGAGGCTGCTTACTCTGGGTGAGATTAAAATCGCTAAGTCTGTTTTTGGAGAAGCGATTCATTACAACAAAGTTTGGATTCATCATGGAAGTTACTTACCCTTCGGCCTGCAAAACAAAGATACCGCAATGACTCCGAATGGAGAGTTGTATTTCAGGACCTGGTATTGCAATGACTTCTCAGCAGCTGACTATCCCTATAAGCACCTTTTCATCCATGAGATGAGCCATGTATGGCAGCGTGAAAGAGGCATGAATGTCATCGCAAGAGGATTAATAAGCTTTGCAGTCAGCTATCGCTACCGACTCGATGGACGATCTTTAAGACGCTATCCCATGGAACAACAGGCTCAAATTATTGCTGACCACTTTATATTGAGCCATTACGGCTATGCCGTGTGGATGATCCTCAGGCGGAGGGGAGATATCACCCTGGACGGGGATTTAAGCGAAGCGGTGATCAGACATAAATATCAAGAAACGATGCGTTACTTCCCATGGGGATGATAATGAATAACTTAATTAAAATACGCTCTTCTATCTTAGCGACCTCAGTTATTTTCCTGAGTGGATGCCCAGGTTCAGGTGACAGGCTAAAAGCTGACGAAACGACTACGGTCAGTAAAGTTGGGGCTGAAATATGCTTCGATATTCCAGATGCCAGTGACTACCAACCTTCTCTCATCGCAATAAACCCGAGAGGAACGCCTCCACAAAAGCTGTCCATAAAGGACTCACCTGATTTGACTGTCGCAAATGGAAAACTTTGTCTCCCTCCCACATTTTATCAATTCTCTGAGAAACGCCAGTACATCGTACAATACATTCTTCAGAAACCTGACGATCAGCAGTCTCAACGAAGCTTCGTGATTGGGGTTGAGTTCACCGGTGGCGATGTTGAAACCTTTCCACTAAACGCGAACGAAACTACGCGCTAAGCGGAATGGCAAAGAATGCCGCTGATAGAGAGGTTTTTTTCCTGGCAAAACCGCCTGCTGTTTGCAGGCGGCAAGCACCCGGTCATTTAACCGGAAATGCAGTCAGCGTCCAGCGAATCACCACATCAAATCATCGGGCACTTTAAAGTCCGCGTACGGATCGTCTTCATCCTGCTCTTCCTGACTCAATGCACTGTTCAGGACAATGCTGTTCGCATCACGTTGGGCAATCTTGTCGGCGACGCTGGCAGGAATAATGGCGTAAGTATTTTCACCGTTGTTATCCGCACTCAGGCGGGCAATGGCCAGACGGCCGCTGATCAGCTGGGATTGCGTGGTCTTATCCACGGCAATTTTCTTGATCAGATTATTGTCGGTGAAGTTGAAATCGATAGTGCCTTTGGCAATGGCGATCCGGTTCATATCAATCAGCTGCTTCACCTGCGCCTTGTGCTCTTTCGATAACGCGGCCTGCTTCTGCTGTTCACTCAGCTGCTTATCACGCTCGGCCTGCGCTTTTTTATTCTCTTCAACCGCTTCTCTGGCTTCACGCGCCTGAACGCGTGATTTCTTGGCCGTCTTCTGCACTTTGGCCAATTTCTTGCTCGACACTAATCCCGCTTTTAGCATCTGCTCTTGTAAGGTGAGTTTTGTCATCCTGGTCTCTAACTGGTTACCTGATTTTGGGGGATTATACCTGTTTTTTCAGGCCGAATCAGGTGGCAAGGCAGGAACAGGCCATGAACGAAGTCGGCGCGCGCTCCTCATCGCTCATAGCTGGGTGAAAGGTGGTTAAGCCATTCTCTCCAGAATCTCAATATCGTTCTTACTGAAGGTCATCGTTTGATCAAAATTGATCACCCAACCGTTGTCCACAATCTTTATTTCGGGATTAGAATCGCCCGAAATATTCATAAAGCCGCCGTGAATGAAGGTTTTCATCCCCTCACTCGCGCCCCAAATATTAAGATCGCTATTGAGATTAGCAAGAGTATCTTCCTTCTTGTCCTCTTTCACATGCGGGCCTAAATCATTCCTTAGCTTTGAAATAACCTTCAAGTACGATTTCTTTAATTCAATTTTCGACTTGGCAAGAGACTTAAACGCGTTCATTAAGTCTTTATTATCTTTCAGCTGATGTTCTTTATTCCGTGATCTCAGCACCAATAATAAAGACACCAGGGCCGAAGTTGAGCCTGCGGAGTACAGCGCTACCCTGACGCTGACTTCCCTCAAGATAGCGGCAACAGTACTCCCGGAGGTCAGGAAGGTGCCGATGGGCGCCAGAATCTCCCATAAAAAATCCCGATTAGACTTATTGTAGACATCCCGGACCTTCAGGGGATTCCACCACCCGGAATTTCCCGCGGTGTGTTTATTAAAGAAATTCTGGTTATTGGGCGTCACCATCACGGCATGGGCGCGGTTGGATAACAGCCCCATCTCAACATCATCCTCGCTCATCGCTGTACGGCCACTGGTGTTGTTCAGCAGAGCCGTGTAGGTTTTCATCGCCTGTTCAACATCATCATTGGCAAAACTGTATAAATCATCATCATGTGTATGGTTGATGATATCCACCAACAGTTTCATCTCAGTAAGATCGTATGACCCACCATTAAAAATAGCGTTGGTTATCGCGGATGCTATTCCAGCCATTGTTATACCCCAGACAATTAGATTTCTTTATTTTGCTTAACGTCCCATCCTGATTTTGTTTCCGCGCCTTTGGTACCCTGATCGCTTTGCTCCCAGTAATGAAGATTCACTTTTGCTGCCTGGAAGTAATAGCTGACCATGATTTTATCGGTGCTGCCCACGCCGGTGAATTTGCATCCTGTGACCAGCACGTCTTCAAGGACGATACGCGTGTACTCAACTTTCTGACCACCCGCCTTACAAACGGAAAGCTCAACGCTGTTGACGTGTTTGCCTGACGCACAAAACTTCATGATCGCCGGTGTGCCTTTATCGATAAACGCCTGCACCGCCAGGTCGCTAAACTGGACCTTACCGGCACCGCCGCCGCCACCTACCGCCATGTTACCCGGCTGACTGGCTCCCCAGTTGAAGGACTGAATATCAATCCAGTTCTTATGATTCGAATCAGCGGACTCACCGGTTACACCATCAACTTTCAGATACATATCAACAGACATTCGCTTGTTCCTTTTAAAGAGATAAAAAATGAGCAACCTAATTATTAAATAAACTTAATAGACTTTTTTTACAAGAAGATGAAACGCCAGCCGCCGATTCCAGGAACTATCCTGGAAAACAGGTCCATTGATAAGGAGAATGACACCGACGTTGTGCGATGAACGGGGGTTGGATGGGCGCTGCATCAGGGGAGCAACGGGTGGAAGAGTATTGGTTTCAGACGAGATAGGAATGACCCGGGCTTTGAGATATATTGGCAGCACTATCGTGAATTGATCTCTTGTTAACAGGTAACATCGGCATGGCTCTGATCCCCAAAAACTACACCCGTCTGGAAAGCGGCTATCGCGAGAAAGCCCTGAAGATCTATCCGTGGGTGTGTGGACGCTGCTCGCGTGAGTTTGTTTACTCCAACCTGCGTGAACTTACGGTTCACCATATCGATCATGACCATACCAATAACCCGGAAGACGGCAGTAACTGGGAGCTGTTGTGTCTGTATTGCCATGATCACGAGCATTCGAAGTACACTGAAGCTGACCAGTACGGCACCTCGGTGGTGGCGGGCGAAGACGCGCAGAATGATGTGGATGCCGCGACCTACAATCCGTTTGCCGATTTAAAGTCGATGCTCAACAAGAAGAAGTAGGCGTTAATCTCTCCGCTTCAGACGCCAGGCTGGCCTTAACCTCCAGCCCCGGTTCCCCCGGTTAAGCGGCCTTCCTCGTGAAATCCCCTCAAAATTGATCCAGATCATGAAATTGCTTCATGTTCGGTGAATTTATATCACTTTTCCTCACTCAGTGACTATGGCATAAATTAGACACTGCTTTTCGCCCAAGACAATTTGACAACAGCTGAATAAGAAACCAGAAAGTAAATTCTGGAACTGCTTAAAATAAACGCATTCAGTGTCACATCTGAGATTAGGATAGCCATCAAAATGAATAACGAATTCGCCTTTACCATTAAAAGTCTTTCTTTTGATGAAAATTATAATCCTTCAAAAAATACGCGTATTACCACCAATTTTGCCAATCTGGCACGTGGTGAAAAACGCCAGGATAACCTGCGCAACACCTTGAAAATGATCGACGATCGTTTCAACTCGCTGGCGCGGCAGGATAATGCTAATGGCGATCGTTATTCCGTCGAGCTGGAAATTATTTCCGTTGAGATGGACGTAGAAGGCAAGGGAAATACCTTCCCGGTTATCGAAATTCTGAAAACCCACATCGTTGATAAAAAGACCAACCAGCGCACGGAAGGGATTGTTGGCAATAACTTCTCCTCTTACGTGCGGGATTATGATTTTAGCGTGGTGCTGTTAGAGCATAACAAGAACAAAACGGCCTTCACCACGCCGGATAATTTCGGCGATTTACATGGCAACCTGTTCAAATATTTCGTTAACTCTGCGGCCTACAAAGCGCATTTCAATAAAGCGCCGGTGATCTGTTTGAGCGTGTCCAGCAAAAACACCTATCACCGTACTGAAAATCATCATCCGGTGTTAGGTGTCGAATACCTGCAGGATGAACTGTCCATGACCGATCACTACTTCAATAAAATGGGCCTGCAGGCACGCTACTTTATGCCGCCAAACGGCGTTGCGCCGCTGGCGTTTTATTTCTCCGGTGATTTGCTGAACGATTACACCGATCTTGAGTTAATCAGCACCATCAGCACGATGGAGACGTTCCAACGGATTTATCGTCCTGAGATTTACAATGCGAATTCTGCGGCGGGTAAGAAATATCAGCCGACCCTGAGTCACAAAGATTATGCATTAACGAAGATTGTTTATGATCGAGAAGAACGCAGCCAGTTAGCGATTGAACAAGGAAAGTTTACTGAAGAGCGCTTTATCAAACCCTATCGGGCGATCCTTGAGCAGCTCTCAGCTAATCCCGTTCTTTGATTAACCATAAAAATATAAGGTCACCTGTTATGAAAATTTTATTACCTACGTCCACGGCGGGCAGCCTGCCTAAACCTTCCTGGCTGGCTCAGCCTGAAACATTATGGTCACCGTGGAAATTGCAGGATCAGGAACTGATCGATGGCAAACACGATGCCCTGCGCCTGTGCCTGGAAGATCAACGTCAGGCCGGTATCGATATCGTCAGTGATGGCGAGCAGACCCGCCAACACTTTGTCACCACCTTTATTGAGCACCTAAACGGCGTTGATTTTGAGAAGCGTGAGATCGTTAAGATTCGCAATCGTTATGATGCGAGCGTGCCAACCGTGGTTGGTGCGGTAGAGCGTCAGAAGCCGGTATTTGTTGAAGATGCCAAATTCCTGCGCAAGCTGACCGACAAGCCGATTAAATGGGCGCTGCCAGGCCCGATGACAATGATCGATACGCTGTATGACAGCCACTATAAAAGCCGCGAAAAGCTGGCGTGGGAATTCGCCAAAATCCTGAATCAGGAAGCGAAAGATTTAGAGGCTGCCGGTGTCGACATTATCCAGTTTGATGAGCCTGCCTTTAATGTGTTCTTCGATGAAGTGAATGACTGGGGTATTGCCGCATTAGAAAGAGCGGTTGAAGGCCTGAAATGCGAAACGGCAGTGCATATCTGCTACGGCTATGGCATCAAAGCCAATACCGACTGGAAGAAGACGCTGGGTACCGAATGGCGTCAATATGAAGAAATCTTCCCGAAACTGCAAAAATCCAGCATTGATATCGTCTCACTGGAATGTCAGAACTCCCGTGTGCCGATGGATCTGATTGAACTGATCCGCGGTAAAAAGGTAATGGTTGGTGCGATTGATGTGGCAATCAATGCCATTGAGACCCCGGAAGAAGTGGCTGATACCCTGCGTAAAGCCCTGCAGTTCGTCGATGCCGACAAGCTGTATCCTTCGACCAACTGCGGCATGACGCCACTGTCTCGTGACGTCGCCCGTGGCAAGCTGAGCGCGTTAAGTGCCGGTGCCGCTATCGTTCGTGGTGAACTGACCCGATAGTCTTATCGATGGGGATGACGCGAGGATAAATCCGGGCCAGCCCGCATCGCGAAGAAGTGCCCCTTAACAAAAGCCCGCTTATTGATATAAGCGGGCTTTTGTCTTTTCTGCATCACTGAGCGCGTCGCCCTTCCACTCTATCCTTTCGCGAAGTTCGCCTGGATGCGCTGTTGCAGATAGTCTGCGGCGGTGATCGGCGGATATTTCTTCTGCGGCCCAAGAATTTCGACCTCTTTATTGGCCTGGCAGAAAAACGCCAGGCTGTAGCGCGGCCCCTGATACTCACCCGGCAGCGGACTTCTGACCCGATGGAAATTCGACGGCAATTGATCGTCGCTCCAGCGCATCAGCATGTCGCCGATATTACAGGTGATCACCTCTTCGCGCGGTTCGATGCTGGTCCATTGCTGACTTTCATGGTCCTTGCCCGGACAAACCTGTAAACCACCCTGACCAGGGCGCTGGAACAACAGCGTCAGGCAATCAAAGTCGGTATGCGCACCGGCACGCCACATCCCCTGCTCGGACTGCTCGGTGGCATAGTAATGCAGCATACGCAGCGTGCTCTGATAGGTTTTTTCATCAGGATTGTGCGCCTGCGCGAAGAAGTGCTCCGGGAAGCCCAGCTTCAGTGCAAAGCAGGACAGCAGCTTCATTCCCAGCGCCCAGCACTGCGACTCAAAGGTCAGCATGGTCTGTTTAAACGCCGGCAGTTCGTTCTCGCCCGGCCACAGGCCATCCATCAGCGGACGGGTGATCTGATAGGACTCTTTCTGATCGGGGGTTTTGGTAGAAGGACGTACCTGGGATTTATTTTCCCAACCGGCGTTTCTCGCCAGCGGATACTGCGCTTTTACTGCATCCGGCAGCGCGAAGAACGACTCGGTGGTGCTGAAGGCATGACGGATATCATCCAGCGCAATGCCGTGATTGCTTACCTGGAAGAAGCCAATTTCAACCGCAGCCTGCCAGAGTTGGTCGGCGATCTCGCTTTTGCGTTGGTCGAAGTTCGACAGGTCAATGCAGCGCACTTCGCGGGTAAAGGTCTCTTCGCCCATGGCGCCCATCAGCGCCTCTTTTTCCAGTTCCTGCAGACCGTAACCTTGAGACTGTGACATGTTGTTTTCCTTCTTTATGGGATGAGGTTAACCCGCAACGCGCTGTTGCAGAGTACGCACCGCAGACATCGCCTGATGGCGCAGCGCGTCAAGATCGAGACCGGGCACCACATCGTTTTCCACGATGGTGCGGCCGTTAATCATTAAGGCTTTCAGTGCGGCACGACCGCCGCAGGCAACCGGACCAATCGCCATGTCATGCAGGCCGAAGTAACGCGGGTCGTCGAGCCGGTAGATGGCGATGTCCGCCAGCATGCCTGGCTGCAGGGAACCGCTTTTTTGCAGACCGAGGATCTGCGCTCCGCCGGCGGTGCCCCAGCGCACCACGTCTTCTATGGTTGCTGCGTCACCGCCGCCCTCGAAGGTGCCGCCGTCATAACGGGGTTTGGCCGCCATCCCCTTACGGGCGCGCTGTAACAGCCAGGCCGCGTGGGTTTCACTCTGCATATCCGCCGCCTCATTTGACGCCGCGCCGTCCACGCCCAGCGAAATCGGCACGCCGGCTTTTTCCAGCGCCAGCAGATCGGCAATGCCGCTGCCCAACCGCCCGTTGCTCTGCGGACAGTGCGCAATCCCGGTACGGGTTTTCCCCAGCATGGCGATCTCTTCCGGCAGCAGCTTCACCAGATGCGCAAACCACACATCGTCACCCAGCCAGTCATGCTCGGCGCAGAACTGCACCGGCGTCATGGCAAACTTGTCGCGTGCCACATCGAGATAGTCCACCGTCTCCGACAGATGGCTGTGCAGACGAATATTCAGGCTGCGCGCCAGTTTGGCCATTTCACGCAGCTGCGATCCCGGCGCGGAATGCAACAGCGTGGTCGGTGCCATCACCACGCGACGCAAAGATTCCGGCCGCGGATCATGATAGCGACCGACCAGGCGTTCCATGTCGGCCATATACGCCTCATAGTTTTCCGGGCGCAACGCCTGAGGTAAGTCTTTCTCAATCGACCGTCCCTGCGTTGCTCCGCCACGGCACAGCACAATGCGCATCCCCAACGCTTCGCCTTCGCTGAAGACGATCGCCGAGGTATCGAACGGCATATCCGGCCAGTAGAGATAGTTATGGTCGGCAACGGTGGCGCAACCGGAACGCAGCAGTTCGATCAGCCCAATGCGCACCGCCAGACGGAAAGTCTGTTCATCAAAGGTGGCGCGAAAGCGGTAAGGCGTGGCGCTTAACCACCCGGTCAGGCTTTTGTTCAGCCCCTGCGGCTCGCCTTTAAGTAACGACTGGAACAGATGATGATGGGTATTCACCCAGGCCGGATAGACCACGCAGTCGCGGGCATCGATCTGCCGCTCGTCGGGTTCCGCCACCAGCGTGCCCATCGCCTCGATAATCCCATTACGCACGCGGATATCCGGCCCGTTATGGCGCGCGGCTTCACCGGGTAATCCCGTCAGAATGGCGTGCGCGTTTTTTATCAGCAGTGAATCAGACAGCATCGCAGCGCTCCTCAAGGTTTAACCTGTATGTGGTCAATAAACTCGGTGGTATAGGCCTGCTTCCAGTCGGTATCGGCGTTAAGCAGTTTGGCATTGACCATAAAATCGCGGGTTTTCTGCCAGCGTGCCTCGGTCATGGTGCCCCAGCCTTTGCTTGCCGCATCGCCACCATCAATCAGATGATGCTGGCTGATTTGCTCAACCGCCCACGCCAACAGATCGTCGGTCATTTTCGGGTTGTCTTTTTTGATCAGCGCATTGCCAGGTGCCGGGTTTTTCAGGTAACTCACCCAGCCTTCCATCGAGGCCTGCACAAATTTCGCCATCGCCTCTTTGCGGCCGCCGATCTCATCCGGACGGGTAATTAAGATGCCGCCATACGGCGGGTAGCCATGCTCGGAGAACAGGAAGAAGTTGGATTTCACCCCGGCTTTCTGCGCCTGAAAAACTTCAGAACTGACGTAAGCCTGCTGCGCGACGTTATCGTCGGCGACAAAGGGTTGGATATTGAAGGTATAAGGGCGGACCTGAGAATCTTTCAGGTGATAACGTTCTTTCAGCCATGGCCACCAGGTTGACTGCCCGGAGCTGGAGACCAGAATGGTTTTGTCCTGCAGCCCGTCAAGGGAGGTCACCGAGGCGTGGGTCAGCAAACCCTGCGGATCATACTGGAAAGGCGCGGCGATGGCCTTAGCCTGAAAGCCACGCTGGACCGCTTCCAGCAGCTGCAGGTCGTAACCGATGATCACGTCCGCGCGTTTCGACAGCAGCAGCTGCATACCATTAATTTGCGGGCCGCCAGACTGAATGCTGACATCCAGGCCGTAGCGTTTATAGATGCCGGTGGCCAGCGCCTGGTAATAACCGCCCTGCTCGGCCTGCGCGTACCAGGAGGTCAGTAAGGCGATTTTCTCTTCCGCGCTGGCGGTGGATGACAGCGCCCCAAACATCAACGTGCTCAGCACGCAGTAAGACAGGGAAATGCGGGATGGTAACTTCATTGCTCCTCTCCTTATCGTTGCCGGAGAGAGGACAAGCAGACGCGGCTCAGCCTCCCAATCCGGCGCAAAATGAACCGCGAAATGGTTGCTGAGCAATGTCCCGCGCATTGAGCTGCACTGACCGCTTCTACTCACGTTTAGCTATACAAAAACGGTGCCAACTTCACCGATCGCCATTCCACAGGGTTTGTCGGGGAATGGCGTTGCAACATTTGATTCAAAGGAGAGCATCACGCACTAAACTGGTGCAATTAGTCCTCACGGCCCGGTGCATCAATCTGGCTGAACAACACTTCCAGCTGTTTCAACATCATCGATGCCGCCAGCGAAAGCTGTCGTGAAGGCGCCAGGCACAGCGACAGGGTGAAGGATTTTAACTGCGGATCGGTCAGCGGAATAAAGGCCAGCTCTTCGCGGTCCACCTCATCCATGATGTCCAGCCAGCAGAGGATGCCAATGCCGATCTTCTCTTTGATCAGTGAACGGATCATATGGATGTTATTGGACACCGCCACTTCTTTCACCATGCCGCCGTTATTATTCAGCAGCGCCTCGACCGGCCCGTAAAGCATCAGCGGGGCTGAGGGAATAATAAACGGATATTCAAGGCATTGATTAAAGCGCACCCCGCTTCGGCCCTCCAGCGGATGCCCTTTGGGCACCACAATCCCCAGGTTGATCTCGGCAAAGGCCTGCACCATCAGCTCCTTCGAGCTTTGTGGGTTAAGCATAATGCCAAAGTCCGCATCCCCCGAAATCAGCGCCTGCTGAATATCGATATTGTTCATGGTGGTCAGCGTGAAGGAGATGTTGGGATAGTCCTGATGCACTTTCTTCAGCATCGACGAGAAGAAATGCCGGTTAATGGCATCGATGGTGGCAATGCGCACGTGCCCACGCCGTAAGCCGCGCAGGTCGTCGAGCTGTTCACGCACGCGGGAAAAGTCCTTCTTCCAGTTTTTGGCGGCATGCAGCAACAGCTCCCCCGCCGCCGTCAGCCGCAGCCCGGTGGGATGCCGTTCAAACAGCGGCATCGCCAGCTCTTTTTCCACCCGCAGGATTTGCCGGTCGATAGAGGACGCCGCAACGTGCAGGGTTTCTGACGCCTTACGGAAGGATCCCAGACGCGCCACTTCGGTGAAATACAGCAGGAACTTTGAGAAGGCGAACATAGGTGAGGTGCTCTCTTTTATGCAACGGGACGTGCGAATCAAAGCTCTCGACGCAACGCAGTTATAGCAATAACGTAGCTTTCATTGCAACGGGAACAATCGTTTCATCACTCAAACAGAGTCCAGACTCGCTACGGTAAAAGAACATGAAAGACGCCGAAATAATCCCTGTCACGATTAAAGCAATCACTGAAAATGGCGAAGGAAACCGGTCATTGCAGTTAATTGCCCAGCGGGATTATGCGTTGCCAGGCTGGTTACCAGGCGCACATATCGACCTGTTTATTCCTGAGCTTGGGCCGCGCCAGTATTCCCTTTGTGGCGAAGCCGGTGACGCGGAATATTATGAAATCTGCGTCAAGCTGGCCGAACTGTCCTCTGGCGGTTCGCAGCATATTCACCACCATTTTAAGCCTGGCGACAGCCTGACGATTTCCGCACCGCGCAATCATTTTCCGTTACCGGACGCGCCGCGTTATCTGCTGTTGGCAGGCGGCATTGGCATTACGCCGTTGCTGGCGATGGCGGAAGCTATCGCGCGTCAGGGCGGCGAATGTGAGCTGCATTACTATGTTTCGAACGCTGAGCAAACCGCCTTCCTGCAGCGTCTGAGAGCACAACCTCTCGCGGAGCGGGTGTTTTTTCATTACAGCGACGCAAACGATTCCCTGCGCCACAACACGCCGTTCGCCCTGACGCAATCCGACCCGCACACCCGAGTGATGGCCTGCGGACCGGACGGCTTTATTCAGAGGCTGCAGGACATTATGCAGCAGCATCACTGGCAGCCCGACCAGTTACATTTTGAGCGTTTCAGCAACCCGGAATTAGCGCGACAAGGTGGCAATACGGCATTTCATATTGAGCTGAGTTCCACCGGACAACGTTATCTGGTCAGCCCGGAGCAGACCATTGCTGAAGTCTTACTCAGTGCCAAAGTCGATATTATGCTTTCCTGCGAACAGGGTATCTGTGGCTCCTGTATTACCGACGTGATCGACGGCATTCCGGATCACCGGGATTGTGTGCTGACCAATGAAGAAAAGGCCGACAACAGCCAGATAACGGTGTGCTGTTCCCGCGCCAAATCCCCTGTTCTGGTCCTCGACCTGTGAGGCTGACGACGCGCCCGACTCCACCCGGCTCGCCACTGGCCGGCGTTGCCAACGTCCGTTTACCGGCGTGGCTGCTGCCCGCCGACTGGCCGCAGCAGCAGGGTGAACCCGTCGCGGCGGATATCCGTTTCGCCGACGGCAGGATCCCCTCGCTAACCCCCGCTCAGCCCGACCAGCCAGATTTGTGGGACCTTCAGGGCACGCTGGCCTTGCCTGGCCTGATTGAACCGCACGCGCATCTGGATAAAACCTTCACCATTGGCCGCAGTCGCCCTGCACGACCGGGTCTGTTAGCGGCGATAGAAACCCTGCACCAGGATCGCCAGCACTGGACCGCGGAGGATCTCCACCAGCGTGCAGCGCAGGGCCTGGCGTGGGCGGCGTCCCACGGCGTCAGCCTGTTACGCAGCCATATCGACTGGTTTGAACCGACGCCACCCCTCGCCTGGCATGAACTGGCGACCCTTCACCAGCCTGGCGTCACGCTGCAACGCGTGGCGCTGGCGCCACTGGGCTTTTTCGCCGATGCGGATGCCGCAGACCGCATTGCCCGCGCGGTGGCGCAAAGCGGTGAACACTGCCTGTTAGGCGGATTTGTTCACTCCTCCAACTGGGATCCGGCCGCGATGGCCAACCTGATGCACAGCGCCGCCCGCTGGGGGCTGGATGTGGATCTGCATATCGACGAAGAGCTTAGCGAGACCGCCAACGGCCTGGTCTGGCTGGCTGACTTCCTCAGCGAAAACGCCTTTAGCGGGCATATCTGCTGCAGCCACGGATGCGCGCTGGCGTCCGGCAGTGAACAGCAGGCTAAGGTCGTGCTCAGCGAATTAGCTAAACACCGTGTCACCCTGATCGCCCTGCCGATGACCAACCTGCTGTTGCAGGACGCCGTTGTCGGCCAGACGCCGCGCCAGCGCGGGATCACCCTGGTGAAAGAGGCGCAGGCCGCCGGCATTCCGGTGATGCTCGGGTGCGACAACGTGCAGGATGCCTTTTGCCCGGCAGGCAGCTATGACCCGCTGGATACCCTGAGCTGCGGGCTGTTTGCCCTGCAGCTGGATAGAGTTTTTGACCAGCAGTCCCAGCTGATCTGTTCTGCTGCTGCGCTGAGCGGTACGGCAAACGACTTACCGCTGGCGGTGGGTAGCCCCGCCAGCCTGGTGCTTTTCCCGGGAAGCGATAGCGTAACCTGGCCTTTAAACAGTGCGGCTCGCGTGGTGATCCACCACGGCAAGCTGACCTTTCAACGAACGTGGAATGCGGAGTGCTGTTATGAGTCTTGAAGCCGGAGCGGGCAAGCCGCTCGCCAAATATGCCGCCTGGCGTCGCGCGGGAGATTTTATCTTTCTGTCCGGCATTATTCCGGTCAATCCACAGAGCGCCACCATCGTGCGCGGCTTTCAGGATATTCCGGCCGACGCCCGCGTGTTGCTCGGTGAAACCGGCGAATTCTCGACCGATGCCAAACAAGGCCCGATTCTTGCACAGAGTTGGTACGTGCTGGAAAGCATTCGCCGCACCATTGAAGAGGCCGGTGGCGAGATGAGTGACGTGATCAAGCTGGTGCAGTATTTCCGCAACCTCGATCACTTCCCGTATTACAGCCAGGTGCGAAAACTGTTTTATCCCGGTCAGCCGCCCGTTTCCACCGTGGTTCAGGTCAGCGAGATGCTGCCAGGTGCCGAGGTACTGATTGAAGTCGAGGCCACCGCGTGGCTACCCCAATCCCGCTTAACGCAATAATGTCGGACAACGAGGCACAGTATGATTAACGGTTATATTCCCGCAGCCCGCTTCCTCCCCTTCCTTAGCTGGCCGGCGATTGCTGCCCTGCCGGACAAAGCCAATACCGTGATCGTATTGCCGACCGGCGCCATTGAGCAACATGGCCCGCATCTGCCCTGCTCCGTGGACAGCGTGATCTCGTCCGGCGTGGCAGGCCACGCGCTGGCCCGTCTGCCAAAAGAAATCCCGGCGTTCGCCATTCCACCGGTCACCTACGGCAAGTCGGACGAGCATCTCAATTTCCCCGGCACCCTGACCTTAACCGGCGACACGCTGCTGCAAACCATTCTGGAAATTGCCGAATCGGTCTATCGCGCCGGCTTCCGCAAGCTGTTGATGATAAACGGCCACGGTGGACAGCCGCAGGTATTGCAGATGGCCTCACGCGAGATGCGTCTGCGCCATGGCGACATTATTATGATCCCACATGACGTGTTCCGCGTGCCGAACGTGGAGAACCAGTATCTCAGCGCGCAGGAGCAAAAAATGGCGATGCACGCTGGCCACAGCGAAACGGCGGTGATGCTGGCGCTGGCCCCGGAGTGCGTCCATATGGAGCATGCGGTGGTGAACTATCCTCCTGAATTCCCCTGCCCGACGCTTTCCAGCAGCCGTCCGGCCGCCGCCTGGGCCTCGTATGACTTTGGTCCCAGCGGCGTGATTGGCGACCCGACGCAGGCCACCGTTGAGCAGGGCCACGCGATCCTCGACTCGCTGGCCGCCAGCTGGGCGCAGGCCATTACCGAAATCCATCAAATGGAATGGAAAGCACGCAGTGAACCCACCTGGGGCAAACACCACTGGAATGGCTTTGTGCAGACCTCTTTTACGCCACCTTCGTCTTCTTTTGCCTCTGAATAAAGGATTTCCCGTGATGAATAACATGCGCAAACCCACCTATAGCCTGATTGCCCTGATGCTGGCCGGAACCTCTTTTTCCACCCTGGCAGAAGAAAAATTCACCTTCCTTACCAACTGGTACGCTCAGGCAGAACACGGCGGCTTTTATCAGGCGCAGGCCAAAGGGTTGTACAAAAATGCCGGGCTGGACGTCAGCATCAAGATGGGCGGCCCGCAGGTCAATGTAATGCAGCTGATGGCCGCCGGCCAGGCGGACTGTACGCTGGGCGACAACGGTCAGGCGCTGGAGACCTGGCAGGCCGGTGTGCATGCGATGACCGTCGCGACGGTGTTCCAGCACTCGCCAACGGTGTTTATCAGCCATGACAAGGTCAGCAAAGGCGAGGAATTAAAAGATAAAACCTTTCTGCTGGCCACCGAGGCCTATACCTCGTTCTGGCCATGGGCTAAGAGCAATCTGGGCCTGGCCAACGCCAAAATTCGTCCTTACACCTTCAGCGTGCAGCCTTTCCTCGCGGACAATAATTTAGTCCAGCAGGGCTACGTCACCTCCGAGCCGTTCTCGGTGCAAAAAGGCGGCAAGCCATTCTACGTCTACCCGCTCAGCGACTGGGGCTATCCGCCGTACGGCAACTCGATTATCTGTATGGCCGACACGGTGAAAAATCACCCAACGGCGGTCGCGGCCTTTATCAAGGCGTCGATGGAAGGCTGGAAAGAGTATCTGCAGGACCCGACCGCCGGCAACGTGCTGATCACCAAGGCCAACCCGCGAATGGGTGCCGATCAGATTGCCTTCGGCATCGCGCAGATGAAGAAATATGAACTGGTGACCGGCGGCGACGCACAAACCGGCGGCATTGGCATCATCACCGAACCGCGTCTGAAAGAGACCTGGGATATGTTGGTGAAAAACAAACTGATCGCCGCCGATAAAGTGCCGTTTGAACAGACCTATACCCTCGACCTGATTAAAGACGCGAAGGTTATGCCATGAATTCAGCCCCTAAACTGACCGTAATGAGTGAGGTGCGCGCGCCCAGCGCGCCGCCACAGCCCGCCATTGAGGTGCTGTCGGCGGAGAAGATCTACAGCAACGGCACCCGCGCGTTATTGCCGGTCAATCTGACCATCAACCAGGGTGAGTTTATCACCCTGCTTGGCCCCTCTGGCTGCGGCAAAAGTACGCTGCTGAAGATGGTGGCCGGGCTGATTGAACCGACCGACGGCAAGCTGATGTTGTGGCGGCGTGACAGCCGTGAAAAGGCGCAGGAGCCGCTGTCGTTTGTCTTCCAGGAAGCCACGCTGATGCCGTGGTGCAACGTGCATAACAACGTGCGCCTGCCGCTCGATTTGGCCGGCGTGCCGCGCGCAGAAGCCAACACCCGCGTCAGTGAAGCGCTGGAGCTGGTGGGACTGGGCAAGTTTGCCAAAGTCCTGCCGCGTGAGCTGTCCGGCGGCATGCAGATGCGCGTGTCGATTGCGCGCGGGCTGGTCACACGGCCTAAGCTGCTGCTGATGGACGAACCGTTCGGCGCGCTCGACGAAATCACCCGCAACAAACTGGACAGCGATCTGCTGCGTCTGTGGCGCGAACAGGGCCTGACGGTGGTGTTCGTCACCCACTCCATTCACGAAGCGGTGTTTCTGTCGCAGCGGGTGATCATGATGGCGGCACGACCTGGCCGTGTGGTGGAGGATATCGCGATTACCGAGCCCTTCCCGCGCAGTGAAGACTTCCGCGTCAGCCCGGCATTTTCGGTTTATGCCAAACGCCTGCAGGACAGCCTTCTGCAAGCCAGCCAGTCAGGAAAGGAGTAAGCCATGCAGACGCAACGATCAACGCCCTGGGCCAGCAACCCGACCTTCCGTAAAATTCTCTACCCGGCAGTGGTCGCCGTGGTGGTGATCCTGCTGTGGCAGGGCTGGGTCAGTTATTTCAAAATCCCACAGTTCCTCGTGCCGTCGCCGGTGGTGATGCTGCAAAGCCTGTGGACCAACTTCGGTTCGCTGATGATGTCGCTGATGTTCACGCTGAAAATCACCCTGATTTCATTTGTGCTGTCGATCGTCATCGGCTGCGCGGTGGCCTTTGTGCTGGTGCAGAACCGCTTTGTTGAAACGGCGCTGTTCCCGTACATCGTGTTTCTGCAGGTGACGCCGATTGTGGCGATCGCGCCGCTGATCATCATCTGGGTGAAAGACACCACGCTGTCGTTAGTGGTCTGCTCGACGCTGATGGCGGTGTTCCCGATTATCTCCAACACCACCCAGGGGTTACGCAGCGTGTCGCCCGGCCTGCTGAGCTATTTCCAGCTGAGCCATGCCAGCCGCCTGCAAATCCTGGTGCGCCTGCGTATTCCCTCAGCCCTGCCGTACTTTTTCGGCGCGCTGCGCATCTCCAGCGGACTGTCGCTGATCGGCGCGGTCGTGGCCGAGTTTGTGGCGGGCACCGGCGGCAATAACACCGGGCTGGCCTATCAGATTTTACAGGCAGGCTATCAGCTGGATATTCCGCTGATGTTTGCCGCGCTGCTGTTGATTTCGCTAACCGGGATCGCGCTGTTTGGCGTGATGTCGTGGATTTCCCGGCGCGCCCTCAGCGCCTGGCATGAAAGCGAAGCCGTGCAGTCTCACTAATTTAATGACCCTTTTGCCGACAGGATGAGTATGGACAGTGAACAACGTAAGAACGCCGTAGAGCAGATGCTGCTGGCGCTTCCCGACCTCGAGTGGACGCTTCAGGCCCCCAAGGTCAAACGTCTTTCGCGCGATTTTCACTGGTTCAGCCCGGTGCTGAAGCAGCAGCTGGAAAACAAGCAGGCCGATGCGGTGGTTCGCCCGCGCAATGAAGAAGAGCTCAGCCTGCTGGTCAAGGCCTGCGTGCAGCACGGCCTGCCGCTGATATTACGCGGTGGCGCAACCGGCAACTACGGTCAGCTGGTGCCGCTACAGGGCGGCATTCTGGTCGATATGACCGCGTTTAATCAGGTGGTGGAACTGGGTGAAGGCCGCGTGCGGGCGCAGGCGGGGATCCGTCTGGCCGAGATTGAAACGGTGACCCGTCCTGAGGGCTGGGAGCTGCGCTGTATGCCGTCGACCTATCGGCTGGCGACGCTGGGCGGACTGTATGGCGGCGGCTTTGGCGGCATCGGTTCAATCAACTATGGCCCGCTGGGCGCACCCGGCAACGTGCTGAGCGTGAAAGTGATGACCATGGAAGCCGAGCCGCGCATCCTCAGCGTTCCCGCGCCGCAGGCCTTGCTGCTGCATCATGCTTACGGCAGCAACGGCATCGTGCTGGAAGTCGAGCTGGCGCTGGCACCGGTGCATCAGTGGATTGAGCGGCTGGATGTGTTCGACGACTTCACCGAAGCGCTGGACTATGCCAATGCCTTTGCCCGCTCGCCAGGGCTGGTGAAACGCCAGCTTGCGCTGTTCGCCGCACCGATCCCAAGCTATTTCACCCATCTGAACGGCAATTATCAGGCCACGCAGCATGCGGTGATCAGCGTGATTGCGGAGCAAAGTGAAGGCCTGTGCAGCGGACTGTTAGAAAAGTATCGCGGCCAGAATGCCGTGCGCCAGACGGCGGACGAGGCGCGTGAAGCCAATGCCTCCTTGATGGAATATTGCTGGAACCATACCACGCTGCATGCGCTGAAAGTGGACAGCACCCTGACCTATTTGCAGACGGCGTTCAATTATTCCACCTATCGCCAACAAATTATTGCGATGGCGGAATTGTTCGGCGATGAAGTTATTTCCCACATTGAATTCCTGCGTGACAACGATAGCAATATCACTGCCAGCGGATTACAATTAATTCGCTATTCCAGTGAAGAAAGATTGAACGAAATAATGCAGATATTCCGCGATCATGATGTAAAAATAAACAATCCGCATGTCTTTACCATTGAAGAAGGTAAGCAAGGGGAAATTAAGGCCGAGGTGGTCTCAGTTAAAAAGGCGCTGGACCCGGCAGGACTGCTCAACCCAGGAAAGCTGCAGGGTTGGGACGTGCGCGACACGCTGGAATTACCAAGCGATCCGCTGTCACTGAATAAATGAAATCAGCATGAAATTAATTACAGTGAGTAAATAAAGCACGCAGCTAAAATAACGCGCTCGCCACTGGACGGTTTTACGGGATACCAAAAAACAATTACTCAGCAAATTTTGCTGCGGGCAGATCATTTTCAATTTTTGACAGGAAGCTATTGATGAAAACAAAGAAGGTCAACTTTGCGCTAAAGTTGGGTGCACTCGTCGTCTCTCAGGCTTTATTAATGGGTAACGCGCTGGCCGCGGCACCGGTTTCGGATTGTGATGCCGGCGTCGCCGATTCACTGACCGAAATGTTTACCTGCGGCTCGGTCCATGGCAGCCTGCGCAGCCTTTATTATTCCACCCACAACGCCTATTTCTCGCCGGGCTACTCTCAGGACACCGTCAGTTACGGCGGCAGCGTGAAGTATGCCACGGCGGAATATTATGGCCTGAGCCTTGGCGTCAGCGGCATTTTGCAACGCGGCATCTCGCATAACGATGACCACCTGATCGGTGAACTGGGGCCAAACGAGACCGGCGTCGGCGAAGCCTATCTGAGCTGGCACTATCAGGACTTCCGCATCACCGCCGGTGACCAGCGTATCAATATCCCGTTTATCGGCGACTACGACTGGCGCATCACCCCGATCCTGTTCCGGGGTGTGGACGCCAATTATGGCGACAGCGACAACTTCCTGCACGCCACCAAAATTACCCGCTATAAACCCTGGGGTGACGATCAGTTTCTCGACACCACCGCTTACACCGATGCCGATGGCCGCACTAACGGCATGTGGGGCATCGGCGGCGGACGTGCCCTGAAGCTGGATGATAAAAAGCTGACCGGCCAGCTGTGGTACGAAGAATACAATAACTACACCAAGATGGTTTACGCCGACAGCTTCCTGTCGTGGTCGGAAAATCCGTTGCAGCCCAAAATTGGCGTGCAGTTTATTCGCGGCCTGAGTCAGGGCGACGCGCTGGCGGGCGAAGTAAACAGCACCAGCTACGGCGCGCAGTATGCGATGAATTTTGTGCCGTCATTGCGCTGGTCACTGAACTGGGACCATATCGCCGCCAGTGAGAATGCCTATGGCAACGGCGCGCTGGTGACGCCTTATGCCCATAACACCTCGTCCGGCCAGTATTTTGCCCAACCGTTCTTCACCAGTACCCAGGATTTGGGGAGCGGCAACGCCTACTCCACCGATCTGAACTGGACCGCCAACAGCAATATTTCCCTCGGCAGCCGCTACTCGTTTATGGATTTGACCGCCAGCGCCGGCGCGTCCAGCAGCAATCAGTCGGAGTACCTGATTTACGGCACCTACAGCTTTGATGGCGTGCTGAAAGGGCTGAGCCTGACCGACTTTGTCGGCGTGCAAACCACCTCGACCTCTGACAAGAACTTCTGGCAGAACCGCTTAGCGTTAGAATATGATTTCTAAGCCAAAACAGGCTTAGTGGCGCTTAAACAACGGCTTTCGCAAGAAGGCCGTTTTTCATTATGACGCCAACTCGGCTGCCAGCCATCGATTGTAATCAAAAAGTAAATATCGTATAACAAGCCTCTCCGAGGGGTGTCCTTTATGGGCTGAGATGGCGACGTTAGCCGGACCCTTTGAACCTGATCTGGGTCATGCCAGCGAAGGGACGGGTTGGCAATAGCACCACTTTCGATCGTTGCCTGTTCATACCTCTGCACGCCCGGATCTCCACTCACTTTTGGAGGTCCCATGTCTGACAACATGTTTTCCCGTGGTCTTTATGGCCAGCTTCGCCAGCAAGCCGCGGCTGACTGGCAGCACTACGTTAACCACCCTTTTCTTCAGCAGTTGGCCCAGGGCACGCTGCCTGAAAGCGCGTTTCGGCGTTATCTGACCCAGGACTACCTGTTCCTGATCCATTTCGCCCGCGCCTATGCCCTGCTGGTCAGCAAGTTCCGAACCTTGCCAGAAATGCGTGCCGCCACCGCCTCGCTGAACGCCATCGTCGCCGAGCTGCCGCTGCATGTCGGTTACTGCACGCAGTGGGGCATCAGCGAAAGCCAGATGCGCAATGAACAGGAAGCGCCCGAAACCCTCAACTACACCCGCTATGTGCTGGATATCGGCCAGTCCGGCGATGCGCTGGATCTGCTGGCCGCACTGCTTCCCTGCGTCGCGGGCTATGCCGAAATAGGCCTCGGCTTGCTGCACAATCCCACCACCGTCACCGAAGGCAATCCCTACCGCTCGTGGATCGCCAACTACGGCGACGAAAACTATCTGGCCAGCGTTCAGCGGGCGATAGATCTACTGGAAACGGTTGGGGTTCAGCGCGGCGCACAAAGTCGTCTGCCGGAGCTTTCAACCATCTTCACCACCGCCACCCGGCTGGAAAGTGCCTTCTGGCAGATGGGCCTCAATGCCAGCCTGAGCAACGTGGTATGAACAGTCATGACATTGCCCGCGGCGTGATCCCGCCGGGGATTGAGGTGCGCGATCTGACCCTGCGCTACGGCGCACGGACGGTGTTTGAACGGCTGAATGTCGATATCACCGGCGGTCAGTTTGCCGCGATGCTGGGAGCCAGCGGCGTCGGCAAAACCAGCCTGCTGAAGATCATAGCCGGGCTGGCGCAGCCGACGGCAGGCACGGTCACGGGCAGCGATGGCCTGCCGGTGCAGGGACGCGTGGCCTATATGGGGCAGAAAGATCTGCTCTATCCGTGGCTAACCGTCCGCGAGAATATCAGCCTCGCCTCACGCCTGCGTGGCGAGAAGCCCGACCGCGAATGGGCTGACGAGCTGACGGCGCGCGTCGGGCTCAGCGGCTATGGCGACAGCCTGCCTGCCGGGCTGTCCGGCGGTATGCGGCAGCGAGCCGCGCTGGCCCGCACGCTTTATCAGCGTCAGCCGATGGTGCTGATGGACGAGCCTTTTTCAGCGCTGGACGCCATTACCCGCACCAGTATCCAGACCCTGGCCTCGACGTTACTGACCGGCCACACGGTGTTACTGATCACCCACGATCCGCTGGAGGCCTGCCGCCTTAGCCACCAGCTGTTGGTGCTGTCTGCGGCCGGGATTGATGATTCGCATCAGATTGCCGGACTGCCGCCACGGGCCCCTGACGATCGGCATCTGTTGCAGAGCCAGGGTGAATTATTGCAACAGCTGACCCGGGCGGCAGGATGATATCCGTAAAAGAATCGGCCTTTGGCCGCTGGCGGCGTGGCCTGACGGTGTTTATCGGCCTGATTACCGTCTGGTGGGCAATCACCCGCAGCGGCGTTCCTGCCTTCCTGCTGCCCACACCGATGTCGGTTGCCGACGTCCTGTGGACCAGCCGCGCGTATCTGGCGGCGCACACGCTGGTGACCGCGGCGGAAATCGTCAGCGGGCTGGTCGCCGGCGTGTTGCTCGGCGCCATCCTTGCGCTGTGCATGATGTTCTCCCCCCGCTTACAGCGCTGGCTGATGCCGCTGGTGCTGACCAGCCAGGCCATACCGGTTTTTGCGCTGGCACCCTTGCTGGTGCTGTGGTTCGGCTTCGGCATCAGCGCCAAGGTGGCGATGGCGGTGCTGGTGATTTTCTTCCCGGTCACCTCGGCTTTCTTCGACGGGTTGCGCCGGGTCAATAACGATCTTCTCGACCTCGCCCGCACCATGGGCGCATCCCGCTGGGCGTTATTACGCCATGTGCGGCTGATGGCGGCGCTGCCTGCGTTTGGCTCCGGGCTGAGGATGGCGGCGGCGGTGGCACCGATTGGCGCCATCATCGGCGAATGGGTCGGCGCAGGCGAAGGTCTGGGCTACGTGATGCTGAACGCCAATGCGCGGATGCAAACCGAACTCTGCTTTGCGGCACTTTTTATTCTGGTGCTGATGACTCTGCTGCTGTGGCTGGCGGTGGACAGTGCACTGCGTCGCCTGATCCGCTGGGCACCGGAAAATGACTGATCGATACCTCACTCAAGGGAAACACATGTTTAAGAAAACCCTCTGCGGCCTGCTGCTGACTGCCGCCTGTGCCCACGCCGCCAGCGCCAACGACAAGCTGACGCTGGTGCTGGACTGGTATATCAACCCCGATCACGCGCCGATCATGGTCGCGGAACAGATCGGCGCGTTTAAGGAACAAGGGCTGGAGGTGAAGATTGTGCCGCCTTCCGATCCGGCATTGCCGCCACGGCTGGTGGCAGCCAAACAGGCCGACCTGGCGATCACCTATCAGCCACAGCTGCATTTCTTTGCCGATCAGGGCTTACCGCTGATGCGCGTCGGCACGCTGATTAACTCGCCGTTAAATACGGTGATGACGCTGGATAAAAGCATCACCTCGCCGGCCGGACTGAAGGGCAAAAAAATTGGCTACTCGGTCAGCGGTATTGAACAGGCGACGCTGGGCACCATGCTCAACCATGAAAAGGTCAGTCTGGATCAGGTGAAGATGGTCAACGTCAATTTCCAGCTCAACAGCGCGCTGATGGCGGGCCAGGTCGATGCGGTGATAGGCGGCTATCGCAATATCGAAGCGCTGGAGCTGAAGCAGCACGGTAAGGATCCGCAGGTATTCAACGTTGAGGACTACGGCGTTCCGGCCTATGACGAGCTGATTATCGTGGCGAATCGCGATGAGGTGAACGCGCCGAAAATCAAAAAATTCCTGATTGCGCTGAAGAAAGGCAGCGACTACCTGCATGCCCATCCGCAGGAGAGTTGGGATGCGTTCGCCAGTGCGCACCCGGACCTTAATAATGCCTTAAACAAAGCCGCGTGGATGAAAACCCTGCCGATGTTTGCCCGCGATCCGGCCCATCTGGACAGAGCCCGTTATGACGCTTACGAACGGTTTCTTTTTGACCATAAGCTGATCAAAAAAATCACGCCGGTTAACAATTACGCGATGGAATTACGTTAAGAAATCGTAAAGCCCGCCAGTCGATGCTGGCGGGCGAACAGATGTTACAGGCCATTTCAAGCTGCTGATTACCCTCGGCTATCTGGCATTATCCTGAAAAGCTTTCCCCCCAGGCTTTCTTAGCAAGAACTTATGCCATACTGGAACCTACTGTACAGGTTCTCTGATGCCTGTCCCCCCTCCGACCCCGGGTAAACTCCATGAGCAACTTCCTCAGTCCTGCCGCCGCCTACCTTAATCGCCGCAATGAATTGCTGGCGCAGCGTTCTGTGGTGGAGTCGCCCGTGGTGATTCAGACGATCAATAAGGCGCTGTTAGCCAGTGAGATCGCGATGGCAACCTTCCACGATTTGGAAGCGTTAAAAACCCTGCAACTGCGCAAAGCCAGGCTGATTGACTGGCATGAAGCAGACAGTCAGCAAGAGCTGCAAAACTTCGAGTTGGCCAGCAATGCGCTGACGCTGGCGGACGATGATAATGAGCAGGCATTCCTGAGCTATCAGCGGGATTTTGCCTTGATGGCGGCCTCATTCTCCTGGCAGCATGCCAGCCTGCAGATCGTGCAGAATGAACTGTTCGCCACCACCTTTAACCTGTGGCTGGAGACGCTGGAAGAGCTGTTTGCGTTGCCGGACAGAAAGCTGCTGTTTACCCGCATCAGCAAGATTCTGGCGTTCTCAATCGGTAAAATCCCGGTGCTGGGCGAGGCGATAGACGTTTACCGTATGCTGGTGTCGGTGATGTCCGCCAGTCTGGAAAAAGCCAAAAGCAGCGATGCGTATTTCTCGACGCTTGAAAGCTACACCGAGGCAGCCAACATTTGCAGCCGGGGCATTTTGATTTTCTGCTTCACCACCGAAGCGGTGCTGCGCGGGCGGCCTCTGCCGAACGAGGCGCAGCTGAATGAGAAAATCAAAGGTCATTACGCCAGCGTGATAGACGGAACGCATCCTTATTTTTAAGTCACTTTGCCGCGAACAACGTCCTGAACATGTTCGTGGCAACCCAATCCCCCACCGTTACCCTTCCCTTGTAAAGGGTTGAATCTCCCTCAGCTGCCTCCATACCTTACTATTGACCAACAGGATCACACCGCCCGCCCTGCTCACGAGGCCTTAGGCTTTCTGTGGTAATATGGTGGATGTAAACCCTGTCAGGGTCCTCTTACAGACGACGGATTTAACGAGTTGCTATGTCAGTCACAGCCAAAAGAAAAAACGACCCGGAAGGGTTGAAGAAACGCATCCTTGCCGGTGCGCTTGCCACTTTTGCCGAATTCGGCCTGCAGGGCGCCCGCATGGAACAGATTGCTGAACATGCTCAGACCACTAAACGGATGGTGGTGTACCACTTCAGCAACAAAGAGAACCTGTATGTGGAAGTCCTCGAGCAGGTGTATCAGGAAATTCGCCAGCATGAAACCGGCCTGAACCTGGCTGAAATGCCGCCGGTGATCGCCATGGCGCGCCTCGCCGAAGCCAGCTTTGACTATCACATCACCCACCCGGATTTTATGCGCTTAGTCTGCACCGAGAATCTGATGCGCGGGCGCTATATCAGTCAGTCGGAGCGCATCAAAACGCTGAACCAGAGTGCCCTCGACGTGCTGGAAGATATTCTGGCGCGCGGTAAAGCGGCAGGTGTGTTCGACAGCAAAGCGGACACGGTCGACGTTCACCGTCTGATCAGCAGTATCTGTACGCATAACGTGTCGAACCGCTACACCTTCAACACGCTGTTTGGCGGCGGCGAGAGCGAACAGCAGAGCATCTCACGTAATCGTCAGCTGGTGGTTGATGCCACCCTGCGCTATCTGCGTCCGATTTGATCGGCAATCTGTACAACGAAAAACATCCTGTACAACTTTTCACGCCCCGGAACCTGTCGTTCTGGGGCTTTTCAGCTATGCTTACCGGTAATGTACGGCGCCTCGAAAGCTTATTCCTGCGCTTTTCCCCCTTACTGATTTGTTATTGTCCTTATGAAAGGAGTAGTCGATGACGAGCGAAAATCGCGGATATCCCCTTCGCAACCCCCATCCTGCCGCTGATGGCAAAGTATGGAACTGGGCCCAAAATTCCACGCTGGGCGATAAAAACGCGGTGTGCGCACCGGAGTCCGAGTCCGAATTGCAGCAGCTGGTTGCCGCCAGCCGGGGTAAAATCCGCGTAATGGGCAGCAAAATGTCGCCCGGCCGGATGCTCAAGCTGTTGGAGCAAGGCGATACGCTGGTGGACCTCAGCAAGCTGCGCGGCTTGATTGCGATCACCGATGACAGCGCCACCTTTGCCGGCGGTACGCCGCTGCACGAGGTTTACGAGATCCTGTCCGGCATTGGCAGAATGCTGCCGGCTTCCCCTGGCGTGATTGCCTCGCAGTCCCTTGCCGGTGCCCTGTCGACCGGCACCCATGGCCAGGGATTGCAGCAAAGTTCGATTGCCGATGAGGCGCTGAGCATCCGTCTGGTGCTGGCCGACGGCAGCATTGCCGAGTATGACCGCGACCATAAGTGGTTCCCGGCGGTGCAACTGGGGTTAGGCTCGTTAGGCGTGCTGACTCAGGTGACATTACGCACCACGCCTTCTGTGGTTTACACCTGTTTCAAAAATGCGGTCAGTGCCGACACGCTGGAAGAGGATCTACTCGACTGGAACCACAACTATGCGCTGAGCAAAGCCTGGTGGTTCCCGAACGAGAACCAGGTTCACGTCTGGGCAGCACGAGAAGCGAATGCAGAAGAGATCGCACTTTACCAGGATAACAACGAAGATCTGGTGAAGCAGGAAGAGACCAGTGATGCGATGAACGAGACCATCGATCAGACGCTGGAGCATATGCGCAGCGACACCAAAATTCTTGATGAGAATGGCAAACCGTTCCGCACCGTCACGCGCTTTAAGGATTTCTCTGACGTGACCGGCGATGTGTATCAGGTGTTCTGTCGCGGGATCGCCACGCCGCAGATCAACGTTGAAATCGGCATTCCGCTGGCCCGTGCCGGCGAGGTGATCCGCAAGATTAAAGCCTGGCATGCCGACACTCAGCCGCACATGCATTACCCGATTATCCTGCGCTGCACCGGCCCGTCTTCGTCCTGGCTCAGCCCGGCCTATCAGCAGGACACCTGCTTCTTTGGTTTTGTGGTGTATTACTCCGAGGACGGTTCACTGTCTGAAGAAGGGGTGAATTTCCTGCGCGCCGTCGAAGAAGTATTGGCTGAAGAAGGTGGTCGCCCGCATTGGGGCAAATACTTTGAGGCGCCGTTGTACGATTGGGCAGCGCTCTATCCGCAGTGGCATGAGTTTGCCAGCGTGCGTGAAGCGCTGGATCCCCAGCATAAATTTGAGAATGCGTTTACCGCCGCATTATTAGACTGATTATCCAGGAGAAGCCAATGAAGGCATGGACTACCCTTTTGACGCAGCCAGGCTATCTGGTTGGCGTGCAGGCCTTGCAGAAATCGTTAGTGAAGTCAGGCAGCGCCTTTCCACTGGTGGTGATGGTCACGGAAAATATTGATGCCGATGCGCGTAAGACGCTGGAAGCAGCCGGCTGTTTGCTGCGCGATGTGCAGCCGATCAGTCCGAACAGCAGCCTGCAAAACAACTACGCTAACGCGCGTTTTTCCGAGGTATGGACCAAGCTGGCGGTATGGAAGCTGACCGAATTTGAACGCATTGTGTTCCTTGATGCGGACATGTTAGTGACGCAAAACATGGATGAGCTGTTTGAGCTGCCATTGGAAGAGGATCAGATTGCGGCCTGTCACGCCTGTCGTTGCAATCCAAACAAGATCCCAAGCTATCCGAAAAGCTGGCGTCCGGAGAACTGTTTCTACAGTTTTTGCCGTGGCGTAGAGCACACGGAAGAACTGGAAGAAGTGGATAATTACCTGAACGGCGGTTTCCTGGTGTTACGCCCGGATCAGGCGATATTTGAAGATATGTTGCATCAGTTGGCGGAGCTGGACGATCTTTCCCGCTATCTGTTTGCCGAGCAGGACTTCCTCAATGACTATTTCCACGAGCGGTGGAAGCCCTTGCCGTACATTTACAACGCGTTGAAAACGCTACCGTTCCAGCACTCCGCGATGTGGGATCTGGATGAGGTGAAGAACATTCACTTTATCATTGATAAGCCATGGGAGAAGGCGCTGGACAAGGGCGACCGCTATTACGCATTGAATAAGATGTGGTGGGATATCGCGGAAGCCTGATTTGGATTGGTGGGTTCAGGGGAGTCGTCTGCGGGTTTGGGTGACGGGTCAGGGAGGGCGCGTTGAACGCAAAGTCGCCGTGAATCCATCCCTGGAGGCTCAGCTGCGACATCCCTGTCGCAGATGCTTTGCTTATCAACGCGCCCTCCCCTCCCTGAGCTTCAGTGTTGACTGGTTGATTGGGGTTACACAGGTCAAAATCTAAAACCACCTATGTCCTGTCAATCTTGCCAATCTTGCCAATCTTGCCAATCTTGCAGATAAGAATTTTCATTATGATGTGCTAGCGCGATTTTAAGCGGACTCTCGATGCTTACACGTCCGCTTTTCGCTGATTAAAACCCTTCTGCATCGGTATACTGGCGGCTTCGTTCCAGATGTTGACGTCAAACTGATTTTCTCTGAGGTTTCCGCTATGACCACCTTTCATCAACTTTCCGCCACCCGTCTGGATGGCAAGCCTGTTTCGATGGCCGACTATGCGGGCAAAGTGGTTTTGGTGGTGAATACCGCCAGCCAGTGCGGTTTCACGCCGCAATACGCCGGGCTTGAGGCGCTAAACAAGAAGTACGCCGCTCAGGGCTTGGTGGTGCTGGGTTTCCCCTGCAACCAGTTCGGTAAACAGGAACCCGGCGGTGCCGACGAAATCGCGCAGACCTGTCACATCAACTATGGCGTGAGCTTCCCGATGTTCGGGAAAGTGGAGGTCAACGGCGCCAATAGTCACCCTGTATTTCGCTACCTGAAAGACGCATTGCCCGGCGTGCTGGGTGGACGGATTAAGTGGAACTTCACCAAGTTCCTGATTGGACGCGACGGCAAACCGCTCAAGCGTTTCGCTCCATTCACCAAACCAGAGAAAATGGAATCCGTCATTGTGGCTGCGCTTGAACTTTAAGGGCTCGTGTTAATCGAATCGACCGCATCTGGAGGGCTTCCCGCAAGCTGAATATATCCTAGTGAGATAAACCGCCGCTTATCGCATATAACGATCTCTTCCACACCATAACGCTAGAGGCTTTGCTGTTTTGCAAGCCATTGTTCGGCCGTTGTCGTGGCAATTCCCTGACGGTGATTGAAGGTATTTTCTTTATGCCAGGCCACACCATCAGGCCGTGCAAAAGCAAGCCGGTATTTAGCTCCGACATCTTGCGGATTCTGCTGCACGTCATTCTCAAGCTTTTGCCCGTCCAGTAATTTTCTGGTTACTTCACTGCCCCAGTGGGTATGCATGATGTCAGCAAGCTCGCGATAAGTCAGCGTATCCCCGGCAATAAAGACAATCTCATTACGGAAAGCAGGCTGACAGAAGAATATATCTGCCGTCAGCCGACCAATATCTTCAGGTGTGGTTAATGTCACCGCATGATCCCAGTTACCCAGGCCATAAACGGTTTTATTCTGTGCATCAACGACACCAAAGCCGGGTTCGAACAGGTAGCTGGTAAAAATCCCCGTAGAGACAATGACCCACTCTGTCGCGTTCTGTGCACGCAAAAGGTGGCGAACATCAAGCTGTTCATCCCACACTTGTTGCCCGCTGCCTTTACCGATAACGTCATAATCAACACCGAACTGCCATGGGAAGTAGCGATCTACAGCCGCTTTTAATACCGCCTGCGTAATCTTAATCTGCGTGCCCGGGCCGCCGACAAAACCGCTGCAGTTGATGACGGCGTCGAAAGAACCAAATATCTCACTCAGCTCGTCAATACTGTTTTGGTGCAGATCGCCCTCGACTACACTGATGCCGAGTTTCATCAGCTCATCCAGCCGTGCCTTTCGTGAGCCAGAAATAGCATGAGCGGCTTCGCTTCTGAGTAGCACGCTGATTTTCAAATGGCTATGTTCCTGCGTTTTATTAGCCAACGCTCTTAGCACCTGAATCCCAAGCTCTCCCGCCCCCAGTACAAGTAACGTTTCAATCGGTTTTTTTTCAACTTTCATTATTGCTTCCTGTCACTTAAAAACGTCATCCTGACAGCTGAGATTGGCTGGTTCAATTAGGCACACGCATGATACCGGAGGGGATATGGAGTCTGAACGGGAAGCGCTTTTGCAATTTTCCAAAGAATTTTGTGCGGAGTTAAGCAACGACGATGAGGGTTTGAAACGAGAGATCCTGGCACATGCAGGTAATCGTTGGTCGCTGGGCGTGCTGCATATTCTCGGTACTCATAGGCCACTTCGCTATGGCGAAATACGCCGCACCCTCACGGGAGTCACGCAAAGAATGCTGACGCGAACATTGCGCCACCTGGAACGGGACGGGTTAATTTCCCGTTTTGATTATGAGGAAAAACTGCCTCATGTTGTTTATACAATTACAGCAACGGGAAAGGAAATGCTGTTGAAAATGCTGCCATTATGGTCGTGGATTATCACATCAGCCGAAGATTTCCGCTCAGCAAGAGAACGATATGACGGTGATTGAGTCGTCTAAATGCGAATGTCCTTTCACAAAGGTAGATACTCTATAAATCAGCTTGTTAGTATCGGATGGCAACAGAGGACTTAGTACGTTATAGCATCAACCTATGAATTTCGAGAGTTATGTCGGGCGCCTGCCCGCTCCCCGCTCACAGCGTCATTTAATCTGACATATAGCAGCGCAGACGCCTCAAGAGTGTCCAGGCCAGGCTTTTCGATTTCCTGAATTCTCATGTTCCAGGCTCATGAATAACTGCTGTGATGACCTTTCAAGTATGTTGATTAATAAATCGCGTGGAAAGATTGTTTCATTGGTCTGTCTCAGCTCTTCGACTGCCCACCAATAGTGATCACGAATGACATTTTTTTCGTTGCGACTCCAGCCGGAGCAGTCGATCTCTGATTTCTCGGTATTAATAATAAAAAAGCGCTCTTCAGCGAGAACTTTCTCCCCGCTTGGCAGCATCATGGTGAAGGTTCTGGATGCTATCTGCGGTCCTGTTGCTGTTCTTGTCAGACCGGTTTCTTCAAATAATTCGCGTAAGGCAGCCTGTTCATAGGATTCATTGTGTTCAAGTCCTCCACCTGGAGTTGCCCAGTATGTATTTCCACTTAAAGCATCGTCTGTATGGCAGAAACTAAAAAGCAGGACGCGATTTTCAGGCGAAAGGACAATCAATCGGGAAGATGGACGAGTGCGCATAAGCCCCCTTTAATAACGTTAAATCCTGATTTTTGAAATTATGTATCCCGCCATCTTATGCTGGCAATGACGTTGACGAAGCGGGAGATGCGCACTATTTTTGAGCCAGGTTCCCGGACATAAGCACCAGGGCTATTCAGGCACTGAACAATCAAAAGATAAATAAATCAATCCCGGCCACAGTGCCAGGGCATTTTCGTGATGATAAAACTTTCGGGGGCGGGTGTTGATGAGATTACGTTCACTGCAGGTTCTCTGTCTGCTCAACTTCTTTATCGCTGATGTCCGCGACGGACTTGGGCCGTTTTTAGGCATCTTTCTGGTGTCCCATCACTGGCGGGCGGAAGAAATTGGTCTGGTGATGACGCTTGGCGGTCTGGCCGGATTGCTGGCCACGTTCCCGGCGGGGATGATCGTCGATGCCACCCGATATAAGCGTCTGTTAATTATCGCTGCCTCCCTGCTCATTACCCTGAGCGCGCTCGCCCTCTGGTTTTTCCCGACGTCGGCCGTGGTGATTTTATCGCAAATTATTACCGGTATCGCGGCAGCAATCGTCGCGCCCACCATTGCCGGTATCACCTTAGGCATCACCGGTCAGAAAGGGTTTTTGTCACAGATGGGCCGAAACGAAGCCTTCAACCACAGCGGCAATATGGCGGTTGCGGTGCTGGCGGCGTTCACCTGCTGGATCTGGGGCACCGGGTCGGTATTTTTACTGATGACCACCATGGCGGTCTGCGCCGTGGTCTGCACATTAGCGATTAATAAAAACGATATCGATCATGATGTGGCGCGAGGGATTGAAAAGCACGAAGGCCCTGCCGTTTCTGTCTCAGTGCTGGCATTGCTGAAGCGGCCTGAACTGGCGGTAACGGGGATAACCCTGCTTCTGTTCCACCTGGCCAATGCGGCACAGCTGCCGATGTTAAGCATGCAGGCCGCCTCTTCTCCCGCAGGTTCTCTGTTCACGCCTGGCACTTATGCCGCTCTTACGGTCGCGATTTCTCAGGCGGTGATGATCCCCGTGGCACTGCTTACGGCGAGGTACGCCTCACAGTATGGCTACGCCAGGCTTATCGTCATTGCGCTGCTCGTGTTGCCTTTTCGGGCAGCAATTGCGTCGTTCTGGAGCAATGAATTCGTTTTATTTCCCGTGCAGGCGCTGGACGGTGTCGCTGCCGGTATTTTGGGCGTGGCCGTCCCCGGACTGATTGCCGCACTGTTTAATGGCTCAGGGCATATCAACGCCGCGCTTGGGCTCGTAATGTTACTGCAGGGACTGGGCGCCTCACTTAGCCCGGCGTTGGCTGGCACCATCGTCAGCCACACCTCATGGAGCTTCGCTTATCTTATTTTGGCGGCCATCGCGCTCTGCGCCCTTTGCATCTGGCTGCTATTCAGCAGGCACGTGTTTAAATCACTTCAACCTGAGCAAAAGACGTTGATGGGGGATAAGTAAGTTGAAAATCGATTGGCATAGCGCATTACTGACACGAACCACACGCGTCGATAAAAACTACAAAAATACCCAGAACGTTCGTCGTTTTATGGTTAAAGAGTGTGGGGAAGACTTTCGATTCGATCGGGAATTCATGATGTGGATACGTAATGAAGATCCCAAAACATTGGGGGACGTGGCAGACGAATGGAAGCGCAGACATCTGTCCTAATGATGGATCGGGGCTTGTGCGAGTGACGGACAACAGATACTGCTCCATCGTCAGCTTGATGTGCATCAGCATCCTTTATTGATTTAAGAAAGACTCTACCGCGCTGGAAAACCGTTCTGGCTGATCAAGCATGACAAAGTGAAAACTGTCATCGATCCGCGTGAAATGGATATCGGGTGCAGAAGCATAGGCTTGACGGTACATTGCATCCACGCTGGCGGAAGGGATCCCGAATAAAGGGTCATACGCGTAGACGATTTCAATCGGCGCTTTGATGCGGGCGAGTTCGGGACGCAGATCGGTAATCATCAATTCATACACGGCATCCGCAACCGTTTTGCGATCGGAATTGATCCCCGCAGCCACTAAAGCTGGCCTCGCCGCCTCGGTCTTAGCCAATCGGATGATGGATGTTCTCTGAGACCCTTTGATTTGCTCCGGCGACTGCCCCAGTAGCCAATCCCGCGTAGTTGTAGCGTGCCGGACAGCAGTTTCGGTGGTCGCCGCAGGGTCAATCATCAATGTATAGAACGGCAAGGCATCGACGATCATCAAACGACCGATCTGGTCGGGATGACGGGCCCCCAGCATCAATGCAATCTCCCCGCCAAGAGAATGGCCAACGATCGCCGGTGCTTTGATGTGCTGGGTTTGAATGTAATCAGCGATGGCCTCTACTGCCGGAGCGACGACCTTTCCCTCTGGATTGGAAATAGCAGGCGTACTTGCAAAGCCCGCAAGCTCAACAAGATGAATACGGTGGCTCATACGTAAAGTTGATGCTAAATCGGCCCAAACTTCGCGGGACGACGCCAGCCCCGGAATCAATATGACATCAGGGCCAGATCCTTGCGTCTGCACAGAGATACGCTGCGAACTCGGATGCTCTGAAGGTTTCGACATAGACTGCGTTGCGGATGCTGTGACCAAGACTGACATCAATAAAACAGCCCCTCCGATGGTGGCACGAATATATGCGGCAGGCATGAGTTAAGTCCTTGTTATTTATCCCTGATAAACCGGGGCAGCTGACAGAAGGGTTTATCATAAAAGATAAAATCATTGAGGGATGGATACAAGGGCTTTGGAATGTACCGGTTACCGTTCTTCACTGACAGCGATAAACGTTAGCCGGCTCCTCGCTCTTAGCGGACCTTTCCTAACCAGAGGTCCGCTGTGTGCCAAAAGCGGAAGTTGCGAAGTTCGCACATTGCATAACAGATCAGATGGTTGATGAGTTGAAAAAAAGCTATTAACATACTTGAAAATTTAGGATCAATGTAGTGTACAGTAAAAGGATTGATAATTATGGCTGACAAAGCAAAACAACATTTTGTCCCGAAGATGCTTTTAAAACGCTATTCATGGGATGGTATCAATGTGAATATCTGCAATATAAGGGGGGAACAGGAATTAATTTCAGTGCCGTATAAACCGCAGTGCCAGAAACGATATTTTTATGGTGCAGATAAGCGTATAGAGAATGCTCTTTCAAAAGTTGAGAATTTTATAGATGCAGAGATTAATAAATTGATAACTGGATGTTTAGCCCCTCTGATGAATCCCAGTGGAGTATGTCTTAATGATCATGAACTAAGGCGCTCTATGTTGTCGTATATTTACATTCAATACACCAGAACTAAAAAATCTAAGGATCTTGTGGATAAGGCACTGGAAAATAATTTCAATTTATTTAAGGTGCAAAAAAAAGAAGAGATTTTAAGTAAACTAATTAAAAAAAATGATTCTGATTCTTGGGGGTTAACAAGGGATGATCTCAATAAATTTATAGATTCCAGCACTATTAAAATAGATGATCCGTTTGATCATATTTTCAGAGAGGCGCATAGGAATTTTGAGAAAAATCAGCATTTGAAAGCGATGGTGTTATTTAACTCATCAAAAATACCATTTATTACAAGTGACAATCCAGTTTTAAATATAGTGACATTTTTTCCTGAGCATGTCCCTTCATTTTTCATGCCGGTAAGCCCCGCACATTGTTTGTTTTTCTTTGATGAACGTTACTTCAATGTAAAAAACATTGAGAATGTGGTTTTTATTTCTGATTTTAATGAAATTGCTTATATTAATATGATGCAGTGTGAAAATTGTGATAATAACATTTATCTTCCTCGCCTCTCTAGTTACCTCACACTAAGAGATTGCCTAGCAACATACATCCATGAAGGCAAGTTTTGGTGCAATATTAAGGCTATTTCACTAAGTAAGTCTTATGCCGATAATATCTCTATTCCTATAAGAGGTGGGCATGCGACCCGGGTGAAAATTATTAATACATAATAAAATTAGTCTACTGCCTGCTATTTATAGAGTATGTAATCATAGCGGATCTGATGACGTTCATGTTTGGTCGTTTAGTGCAATTACTAAACGTATGTTAATCATTGATGTGAGGCCAAATTAAATTGGAAACCGAGTGCAATTCAACTTAAAAGTACGAGTTTGGTTTAAAGTACAAGAATCGCAGTCACTTTATTTCACCAATGCTCATTTCTCGCTCATAGATGAGTTGATTATCATGCCTCTTGTCAGTTGTGTGCCAGAAGCGGAAATTACTAACATCGGGATGTGTTAATCAACGGTTAGGAGGTCACTACTTGTATAAGTTTTTATCTAAAAAAATTATCGATTTCAGAAGAACTTGTTGAAATTTAGTCACATCGCCGTTAAGTTGGTATTCAAATAAAACGAGGAGGAAGACACAGTTGCGTTCGACTTACCTTATTTCATTTCCTACAATACTGAAATCCCGGCTGCAATTTTCCTGCAGGACAGAGAATAATGATATCAGAGATAGTTAAAGAATTAAGCTTCAATAAGCTGTATATTATTAACATGCTGGGTGCTGATGACTTTAATACAGCCAACAGACTTTATGAAGATATCATGTATTACCAGAAAACTGGAGTTATCGAATACCAGGAAATCAAAACTAGAACAGAATTGGATGGTTTTCTGAAGGATCAAATCTGTCAAACAAGTAATGGACTTAGGCCCATCTACCATTTTGAAAGTCATGGTAATGAAACCTTATCTAAGATTGGTGATAATGATCATATCACTTGGGAGGAATTTTCGTTACAGCTTAGCTTAATAAACCGAGATATGGATTATTCACCAGTTGTATACATGGCGTGTTGCCATGGATTCCATGCTATTTCGGCTATAAAAATACATGATGCCACACCGTTCTATTATCTTTTTGGTCCGTACAGAAAAATCAGTGCAGGTGACCTACTATCATCAGCTATTATTTTCTACAAAAAATTATTTACAGAACCAAACATAGAAGATGCTATCAACGGTCTCCCTTCAGATATACGCGTTTACTGCGCTGAAGTTTTTTTTACTCGGTTGCGCATTAGACATCTTGCCAACCAGCACATCGGGAGTAATTTACAAAAACATGCTGCTCGTCTTGCAGCACAACACTGTACAGAGAATATTTTTAATCCTAGCAAGATGTCTTACAAAGACGCTCTAATTTTCTTTATCATACAGTTAAACGACATGAAGTTATTGGAAGAGTATTACATTAAAAGCGCCCGAATTTTCCTTGGAGCTGAACCTGCTGTATCGTTTAGTGAAATATATAAAATTGCGGAACAACAATACTGTTCAGACCAAAATAGCTAATGCACATGTACTATTGCGCTGAGAGCTGTCGTATACGGTGTGGTTACTCTCCTGCAGTCACTCAAGGCTCTTTTCTGATGGCAAGAAATGGAGAAGAGTTTTGGGTCAGGGTCAATCACGCCCTGAGACATTCTGTAAGCATCCCGATAAAACAAACCACTCTCTTTTAGAGGTCTTCTGGCATTTGGGTTAGGTTACCTTAAAGCGAACTTCCGCTTCACGCTCTTAGCCAACGACGTTTCTTAGCAGGCGGCTTGGTGCCAAAAGCGGACATTGCTAACATCAGGATGTACTAATCTGCGGGGAGCAGGTCACAGTATGTGATTATATCCAGCATGACTTGAAAAAAGGTTGGAATCACTATATATAGTAATTAACCCATTTCTCTTTTGGCATATATAGTGCAAATGAACCCATTTCGTGTTTTGTGCTTAGATGGTGGTGGAATGCGTGGTGTTTATCAGGCCACGTACTTACAGACTTTTTCTCAAAGGCTAAGTCAGACAGGTTTTAAACAGTCTGACCCTGGTTCTGCCTTCGATCTACTGGTAGGTACCAGTACAGGAGGGATCGTTGCCTGCGCATTAGCCGCTGGTATTCATCTTGAGAAGGTTCTTGAGCTTTACCAGACTTACGGTAAAGATATTTTTCCACGGCAGCGACTTCGTGCCCTTCCTTTTGTAGGTAAATACGTTCGCGGGTTATGCTCGGGACTAGCTTCAGGTGACTTTGCCTTACGCAAAGTGCTTAAAGATACCTTTGGTGAAGAAACTATCGGCAAAGTTTATGAACGCCGAGGGATCGGTTTAGCCATCACTACTTTAGATTTAAATCGTCACTCCTCAACTGTATTTAAAACACCACATATGGCTCGCCTAAATGGACGAGACAATGATCGACTACTGGTTGATGTATGTATGGCAACTAGTGCTGCACCTATCCTCCGATCAATTGCACGCCTTGAGGAGCCAGGCTCTGGCGGAGCAATCGTCGATTACGTTGATGGTGGGCTCTGGGCTAATAATCCAGGTGCTGTAGGCATGATCGAAGCCCATGAAATTCTTCAGTTCAGGGGCGAGACTGAACGCCCTGTGCACTTATTCATGCTGGGCACTCTTCCTGTCCAGGGAGGTGAGGAACTTGGCAGTAGCAGTATGTTGCACCGTGGTGCTTTGGGATGGTCTGGCGGCCTCAAAGCAATCACTGCGAGTATGAATGCCCAGGCGGTTGCTTGCGATTATATGGCTCGGAAAATTGCCGAGTTGAGAGGCAATGGCAGTTTTGCATACCGAATGCCAGCTCAGTGCCCCTCTGGGGAGCTACACAAATACCTCGAAAATATGGATGACGCACGCCCAAGAGTACTAAATGCATTAGCCCGGCAGGCAGTGTCCGACGTTGATCACGCATGGGCTCTGGCCGAATCGAATAATCACATGAAAGAATTTCGAACCGCCCTGTCGATTAAATCTAATACCTAAATTTAAATCTCTGGGAGATCAGCATGACGTTAATTGACTGCAATAAAGAAATGAAAGGGTATCATTCAGAAAAAGTAACTCTGTCAAATACCGACCAGTCTGAAATGCGTGACCGTCGTGATAATGGAAGAAAACGGCTCGAAAATGGCCTGACTCGCTCATCCCATCCATTGCCAAAAGACTTTAGCTCTCAAGGTTCTTATGCGATGCGCACCATGGTCCAGGACGATTTATGTGATTACGACATCGATGACGGAATTTATTTCAACAAAGAAGACCTTAAAGATGGAGACGGTAATTATCTTGGTGCGCAGGATGCACGAAAGCGAGTTCGAAAAGCGTTGAAAGACGACAGGCTGGCCTATGATGCTGTTGTTAAGACAAATTGCGTCCGCCAACTCTACCCTGATGGTTATCACATCGATATCCCAGTATACCGTTCATTTATCACAAAGGACTTTTGGGGCAACGAAACAACTGAATATGAGCTCGCCAGTGGCGATGAGTGGACTAAATCTGATGCCCGCAAGGTTACACGATGGTACATCAATGCTGTTGCTTCAGAGCTGAAAGCTGGTCAGGCTGATACCAGCCAACTTCGCCGTGTTACAAGGCTGACCAAGAAAATGGCTCGTTCCCGTACCTCATGGAAAAAGAAAACCACAAGCGGTATTTGTATTTCGAAATTAGTTGTAGATCATTTTGTTTGTCAGGCGGGCCGAGATGATGATGCTTTACGTGAAACGTGGAAGGTCATCAAATCTCAGCTGACATATAGCCAGCGCATCGGGCATCCAGTTTTTGCAGATAAGAATCTTGCAGAAGAAAACGATGAGGCCGTAATTTTCTTTCAAGAATGCCTAACTGAGGCGCTAAATGCACTCGAAGTGCTTGAAGAGTATAACTGCACTCGTGAAAAAGCCGCGCTTGCCTGGGATAAGGTTTTCAACACTGATTATTTCAGTACAGAAATCGCTCAGGAAACCAACATGTCCAAATCTCTCATGCGCCCAGCTGTCAGCGCATCGGCATCTCTATCCTTCCCCGCTCACCCCGTCACACCTAATAAATCAGCGGGGTTTGCATGATGAGTTGGTTACTGGAGAATCCTGCGCGCTTTTTGCGTGAGCAGAAGGAGCTCAAACTCCTTGAGAGTGAGCAAGAGTGGCTAAGTATGGCTTTGCGCTTTCAGAGTGATGGTAAGTTGTCAGTAGAAATAAACATGACTATTCATGGTCGTATTTATGAAGGGAAGATGACTTATCCGGACTCGTTTCCAGATTCTCCACCCTATATCCGTCCCAGAGATCGTTCCGAGAGGTGGTCAAACCACCAATATGGTGAAGGGGGGTCACTGTGTCTGCAATGGCGAGCTGATAACTGGCAGCCTGACATAACCGGGGCGGATATGGTGCTCAGTGCATTTGAGTTACTGAATACAGAGCAGCATCCCGAACTACCAAATTCAGTCCCTTCAGCACATCGTTTAACAGAAGGCCAGATTTTGCGGGGTTCGATCCGGCGCTTAATACTAACCACCGATATCATGGAAACTTGGAATAATCTCCCCCCTCTATCCAGCGCCAGTTTAAAAACAGCTATCCTGTTCAGTTCTGACAAGGCTGTAACATTCATAACTCAGATTTCCGATGCAGAGAATAATTTAAAAAACGTCGAAGACGTTCCACAAAGTCTTGGGTCATTCACTTACTTACTTTCACTATCCGGAGAAGGGTGGGTGTTCAAAAGTGAACGATTTGACTTGAAATTGAAAATTAAATCTGCAGAAGATTTAATTCAGGCGATATCAGATGAGGGCTTTGATACAGTAGACATTCTGGTTCAGGAAGATAATAAGTACAAGGCCAGAACGATAGTGTTACTAGGCCGAGATGGATCGTCATTGAGAACTTTTTACCTTAACCCTGGTGATGAACCCACTATACACGAATTCAGTATTATTTGGCCTTCATCCACAGAGCTTAGGTTATCAGAGGAATCACAACGGCTGACGAAGATCAGAATCGGAATAATTGGCCTAGGCTCAATGGGTAGTAAAATCGCAACATCGCTTGCCCGGTCAGGAATAAAGCGATTTTTGTTAGTTGATGATGATTACCTAGCTACCAGCAATATAGTGCGTCACGAGCTGTACTGGAATCATGTTGGCGAACATAAGGTAGAGGGCGTAAAAAGTGCACTTTCACTGATTTCTGCGGGCATTGAAGTCGATGCAAGTATTATTCGTCTGGCGGGACAAGAATCCTCGGTATTTATGGCTTCCATCCTTAATGACCTTTCAAAATGCGATTTGCTTATTGACGCAACAGCAAACCCCGAGGTTTTTCTTCAGTTATCCGCTCTTGCGAAACGCTATAAGATACCGCTGTGTTGGGGGGAAATCTTTGCAGGAGGGTATGGGGGAATGATTGCTCGTTCCCGCCCGGGTTATGACCCAAACCCTTTGGCCGTTCGCGACGCATTTTATAGTCATCTTTCAACTCTTCCTAAAGCGCCTTTTGATAGCGCCCAAAATTACGATGGCAGTGAAGAACAGCCTCTGACCGCATATGACAGTGATGTTGGATTTATCGCTACAGCGCTAACCAGGCTTGCTATTGATACAGCATTATCAAGAGATCCCAGCGTATTCCCTTACTCTCTATATTTACTCGGCATGCGTTGTGAGTGGATTTTTGAGCAACCTTTTGACACGCATCCAGTCCATGTGTCTGGAGCTGGATGGGATACCGATGACACAAGCGCCAGTGAGGAGGATCGTTTAGCTGCCCTACAAGCGATACTGCAAATTTATGAAGGAGAGGAACGTGCTGAACCTGATACTTCCAGCTGAACAACAGGCAGTTATAATGGACGCTCTATCTAAAGCCGGGCGCCGCGAAATTGGTGGGGTTTTAATGGGGGAACATATTGGACCTAATGAATTTATAGTACATGAAATGACAGTACATCGTTGTGGTGCATTTGCCTACTTTGTCAGACGGCTTGAAGAAGCAATCAGTGGGTTCAGTAAATTTTTTAACGAAACAGGCCATAATTATCAGATATTTAACTATATCGGTGAATGGCACTCCCACCCATCTTTTGAACCGTACCCCAGCAGTAAGGACGACAGGTCCATGCTTCAAATTGTTCAGGATAAAAATGTTGGGGCAAACTTCGCGGTCCTTGTCATTGTCAAATCAGGTTCGAAAGGTGAGCTAATTATAACTGCTCACACCTATCTCCCAAATGGAACGAAAAGCGAATCAGAAATAACTTTGTTATGACCCTGGCCCCGAATATGCTCCAGTCATAATCAGGAATAACCGGCTTCATGTTGGCTGCATATTCTGGTAACCGGCAGATTTTTCGGCGAGGACCGTCAAGGATGTTTGCCGGTAGTCCGCTATTTCCGAAGCCAGCAACTACAACTGGAAGGCGAAATATGGCGGGATGGAAGCCGCTGATATCAAGAAAATCAAAGATCTTGAAGATGAGAATCGTCGTCTGAAGCAGATGTTCGCCGATCTGAGTCTAGAATGCAGGGGCTGAAATACGTCATCGAAAAAAGCTCTAAAAAACAGCGACAAAACGTGAGCTCGTTAGCTATCTGCCCACGCAGTTTTCGATTACAAGAAAAATTATGTACCCATGGCAAAGCCTGCTTTCCAGGCTAATAGCGCCGGTGATTCAGCAGTTTTTAGTCTTCTGTTAAAGCAATAAAACGGAGACTACGACTTCTCCGTCTCCGGAGAATGATCTCATATGCTTCTCGAACTTAGGGCAAGGGGTATTGTGCACGCTTAAAACTTCGGCAAGTTACCCAGATTATCGCGTTTGGTACTATTACGGTCTGTCGAAAGGTAAATGTCATCTATAACGTGAACATCTGCCCCGTTAACCCACTTACCATCTTTTTTGGTGATGGTTTTAAATTTTGTTGCTCCGTCGTTGATCAATTCTGCAACAAACTGCCTAGAATTGATTGTTGTATCAGCCTCACCTTTACCACCTTTGATGATTTTCACATACTCAATGTGCTGGTTACTGGCATCCATGCGAACTGCCGAAATATAATACAGAGTCATTGTGTATCTCCTGATACGCTATCCCATATAGCGTTCTCCAGAATATATGCAGGTTGAACTTAGTCATATCAACTTGTTCAGGTATATAACACGCTGAGAGTTGTCACAGATCAAAAAACGCCATGCCTTCCGGTTTGCCATTACAGTTCTCTGCGTATCAAAAATAAGCCAACTGAATAGCCACGACTTTCGTAGCTATTTTTCATTGTGAGGGGATAAGTTCTAACTTCCGCTTTTCGCTCATAGCGGAAATCCTGCCTCGGTAGCCTGTCCGCTTCGTTTTGTGAGTTCAACCGATGGATGCAACACATTGGTTAAAACGCTCTGCGGGTGATTCATAGTCTAGCGTTTTTCTTGGCCTCTCGTTGAGCTGCCTGGCAACACTGTTTAGTCTTTGCTGGCTGTGAACCGATAAGTCAGTTCCTTTTGGAAAATACTGCCTAAGCAATCTGTTCGTATTTTCATTGGAGCCGCGTTGCCAGGGAGATTGTGGATCACAAAAATAGACCTCAATTTCTGTTGCTACAGTAAAAAGGGTGTGATTAGTCATTTCCGCCCCTCGATCCCAAGTTAATGTTTTATAAAGTTCAACAGGCAGCTGCCGGGCTTGTTTGATTAGTGCGGATATGACTGTGACTGTCTTGTTATCACTGATTTTGGCAAGCATAACAAAGCGGGAATGGCGTTCTACCATCGTGACAATATATGAGTTTTTAGAGCCCTGTATTAGGTCTCCCTCCCAGTGACCTGGTATAGCTCTGTCTGCAACATCAGATGGCCTTTCGCTGATGGGTATTGCATCCGGTATTGAGCCTAATCCCTTTCCTTTAAGTGATGTCGTTCTGGATTTACGTACTACTCTCCCGCTTCTTAGGCACTGCTGCAGCTCTTTTTTTAAAGCTCCCCGGGTTTGTATAAAAAGCGTTTTATAAATCGTTTCGTGTGACACCTGCATTTCCTGATTATCCGGATAACAGCGTTTAAGCCAACCGGCGATTTGTTCCGGCGACCAGTCCTGATACATCTTCTCTGCAATGATTTTACACAATGCGGGGCATCCAATTAGCTTGCAAGGTTTTGGCCTCAGGGCACTGTCCCACGCGTCCTTATCCGCTTTTGCAGCTCGGTAATGTTTTGCACCTCCATGCCTTTTGATCTCGCGGCTAATAGTTGAAGGGGCTCTTGATAATTTGTCGGCGATGTCCCTGATGCTACTTTTTGCTACCAGCCCCCTGGATATTTCCTCTCTTTCATCAAGTGAAAGAGCCAGCCGGTGTCGCTTTCTGACAGAAGGGCGATAACCACCAGTTTGGTGAATAGTGGGCATAACAGAAGAGTGATATCTGTCGAACATTCTGGCGATATCATGCAGGGAATCACCTTGCTTATACCTGTCCCAGATAATCGCTTTCTGTTCTGGCGTGTAGTAAATGCGCGTTCTTCGTTTCATGGCAACGTCCCCCCTTGTTTAAGGATAGCGTTGCGTCGACCCGTTGAACTCACATTCAAAAGCGGATATCCCTAGACTAGGAGAGTGAATCAACGACAACCGGGCCCTACAGGCAGAAGATCACGACTGGCGGGAAAAATGCCGGCATTAATTTTCAAAACCGTTTCTGATCAACTGCGCTGTCCCCTTAAGCAACAGTTTATGCAACACGTCGTCAACCTCAGCCCGTTTATGTTCCAGCAGAGATGAGATATTATATTGGGTGATAGCGTCACCTTTTTTTATAATTTTCAGCACGGCGTACCCTATTTCGCAGGCAATCACCCGGGCCTTTTCTTCATCCAGAATCATTATTTACCCCATTGAGAATAATCGGGGATTCTAACATGAAAAAATAGGATATAGCAGGATCGAACAGAAACCCTTAACGCGACCGCACCGGATCACCGAAAATATGCATTCTGACTGAAGATGAGTTAAAAAATACGGACGCAGGATACCGCACGATTAAATTCATTTACCTGATGATTATTACTTTCCCTGACCTAATGCGTTTACGTCTTTATAATCAACACACTAGCCCATAGTCTGTGCAAGGGCATGTTGTTGTACAAAACGCATGATAATGAATTTAATGGATTATAAGCCAATGCCAGGCGCAAGCTGACCTGTAACGTAAGAGAAAAAACAGAACATGCATTTTATATATAAAATATCCCTTCTTATTTATTAAGTTTAACTTATACGGCAGGGAGTTGTTTTATATCGCCGTGTAATAAAATTGAAACAATTCATGCTCACAGTTAACGGCAGGAATAAATCAGACAGCGCAACATGCCAGGCAAACCGTGCTCTGGTAATAAACGGGAAGACAGGTTAACCGACATGATCAGCCAAAACGTAACGGTGGGTCCGCTGGACAGCCATATTTTCATATTATCACCCGCCGGTGAATTGTCTTCGCCCGCCCTGAGGGATGACCGATCTGTGGCCGATCTCTGTATCAGAAAAGGACCGGCGATCGTTGTGGTCAGTGCCCCGGAGGGCATAACTGCAGACCAAAAATTAGCTGGGATCCTGCGGTATTTTGAAGAGGATGAAAAGCGGCCGCTGATGATATTCCCGCAGACACGCCCTGAAGACGATGAAAAATGCAGGGCAATATGCAGCGGGCTAAAGGCCGGTCACTGGGTGTTTGTCACCCTGTCCGGGCCGGTTACGGGTCATCCCGACACCGTCATCCACAGGATTCGGTCCTGCTTACGCGATGCACGGCCTTAATAATCAAAACGGCCCCGGATAAGCCACGGCGGAATCCTGCCCTGGTCGTATGACTGCACTGTGCCGACCGCCGACGTGGCAAACGCCCGAGCGAGTAATGAATAAATAGGGAGCTACCTTTAGCTGCGACTGAAAACCAGCTTCAGGCCAGCAATAGCAAAGCAGCAGGCTAACAACGCATCAAGCCCGCGGCGGATACGACGATAAAATGCGCTCATTAATGCCGTTGAGAACAGCAGCGCGTAACCGCAGAACACCGCCACGCAAATAGCTGCACAGCCGAAGATGATCATGGGTAACGTATAGGCTGCCGCACCTGGTTTGAGTGCTATAGACATGATCGCCACCCAGGTGAGGATCGCTTTAGGATTGCCAACGTGCATCAGGATACCCTGACGGAAAAGTTCGCCATACGCGAAGCTTTTATCATGGGTCTTGAACACCGTGGGATCAGAAGGCGAAAGTGCCGATTTACTCGCTTTGAATGCCAGCCATAACAGGTATAAACCGCCGCCGATTTTTAACACGATCAGCAATTGCGCGAAGGTCGACAGCACGGTTAGCACGCCGCAGGCCGCCAGTAGTGCCCACATCATCGACCCACCTATCACGCCACCAGCCAGAACCAACGCCGCCCCACGGCCCTTATTCATTGCCGTAGCCATAATAGCCATGTTGCTCGGTCCGGGGCTGGCAGTTGCGATAAAGTAAGTGGAATAAATCAGAATTAATTCATGGGATAGCGCCATGTTTTCCTCAGCGGTAAGGTTGTCCTTTGCGTCTGTTATATCTATTCGCGCAAATATTTACTATATCCTGTCGCTGATTTCTTCACCTGACAGGGAACAACCCTGCCGACCCGATATAAGAGGAAAAACCATGCGGACAGTTTCTATTTTTAAAAACGGTACTAACCGCGCGATCCTTCTGCCGCGCGATCTGGACTTTGAGGGCGTCAGCGAACTGTAGATTGTTCGCGAAGGCGACAGCATTATCCTGCGTCCCGTCCGGCCGACCTGGGGCTCGTTTACTCAGCAGGAGAAAGCTGATGAGGACTTTATGGCCAAGCGTGAGAACGATGTCATCGATGAAAGATGATTTCAACCACGAACAAAACCGATATGCTTGATACCAATATCTGCTCGTTCATTATGCGCGGGCAGCCGTAATCCGCGCCATAGCAGCCGGTGTAATCCTGGTGATAAACAATACGAGAGAGTTTGAGCGGGTGCCCGGTCTGGTATTAGAAGACTGGGTTAACTAACGATGCCTGAGTGGCCTGTCATCGCTGGAACTGGCGACAGAGGTTCAGGACCCGCACAGGAGTGGAAGCTCAGCATAGGTGATTCATTACGATAAATTTGTTACGAGACCGGCAATCTGCTGCTACTTCTCTAATCTCTTTGGTATGGAAATAAGATGCTTTTACCCGTTTTAATTTTTACACAAACCCCCTACCCATCGTCATTTCAACTATGAATCGTCCGCTGTTTGTCTCTCTGGACGGTCCCAAGGGGGTCGGTAAAACCACACTGTTGGAGGCCATTACCCAAGTACTCAGGGCTGATAACAAAAAGGTGATCCGGCTGTGCGAGAAAAAAAGCGATCCCTGGCGGAAAGAGACCATGGCCCTGGTAAACAGATTTGCCAGAGATCCCGCCATGGATTTGGAACGGGAAGTTTGTGAGCGCTTTGCTGATAGCCGTGCATGGATCTCCCGGCATGTGCTGACTAAACAGCCACCGGGTAGCATCATCCTGATGGATCGTTGGTATCCGTCGGATGCCGCGTTTCGCCGGATGGTTCCCTTTGCAGAGATTTTACAGCTTAACCTCGAGAGAAACGTGCGCACGCCCGATCTGCATGTCGGGGTGGTCACAGCGCCGGAGATTTCATGGGCCAGGGCCGCAGCCAGAACGCGTGGGCTAAGCAGTACGGTGATCCACAAGCTGGACGAACATGTCGCGTGTACCGAGGCGTTCGAGCGAGAAGTTGCAGATAACGGCTGGGTTTTATGCCGTAATGACGGACCGCTCGAGGTCGCAACGATGCACGTGGTTTCTGAGATCTACAGGGTGCATGAGTGCCTGTAAGCATCGATTTTGCGGGCAGATCACCTCAAACAGGATCCTCACCCTCGCCTGCCGCAGGGATGCGGCATCCATTTTATCCCTACCCTATTCCTGACCAAACAACGGAATCGCTTTGCCGGTGATATAGCGCTTACGCAATTTGGCAGACACGTAATCCATCGCCATCACGATCACCACCAGAATCAGGGTGATAAACATCACCACATCCCAGTTCCATAAACGCATATTCTCGGCATACACCAGACCCACGCCGCCTGCGCCGACAAAGCCTAATACCGCCGCTGAACGGGTGTTCGACTCAATCTGATACAGACTCAGTGCCAGAAACGCCGGGAAAGACTGGGTGAAAATCGCGTAGCGGTGCTTCTGCAACGCGTTCGCGCCCACCGCATTCAATCCCCTGCCCGGCGAGCGCTCGACCGCTTCGTGCCCTTCCGCATACAGCTTGCCCAACAACCCGACATCCTGCATCACAATCGCCAGCACCCCGGCCAATGGCCCCATCCCGACGGCGCGGACAAAAATCAGTCCCCAAATCGCCATATCAATGCCGCGCATAATATCCAGTAAACGCCTGACCACCAGCGCCACCGGCCGCAGCGGCTTCGATGACATCACATTACGCGCCGCAAGGAACGACACCGGTAACGCCACCAGCGTGGCGGTGAGGGTGCCGGCAAACACGATCGCCAGGGTGATGAAAATCTGGTTGAAGTAGTAGGCGAACGGCCAGTTGGCCACGTCATGCCAGACAAACATCCGCAGGAAATAACGGCTGATTTGCAGCGAACCGGTGGCGATCTGCGCCCAGCTAATGCCGAACATGTTAAAAAAGAAAATGTAGTAAGCCAGAATGCACGCCGCCACCATCCCGGTCCGGCGCAAATAACGGCGCTGAACAGAAAACAGCTCGCTGTGCTGCGTCTTCATACTGTGCAATGTCTCTGAACCGGCTAGTGCAATCATGCTGCTTTCCCCTCAACCACCCATCGGCGTAACCGCCCGGAGAGCGTATCCAGTAACGACACCACCACGATAATCAACAGCATGGTCATGCTCACCTGATCGTAACGATCCAGTTTGATATTGGTCATCAGCTCCTGACCTATCCCGCCGGCACCCACCAGCCCGAGAATGGTCGACTGACGGAAATTCACCTCAAGACGCATAAAGCTGTATGACAGAAACACCGGTTTCACCTGCGGCCACAGGGCAAAGCGCATTCGCTGCAACGGCCCGGCACCACAGGACGCCAGCCCGCGCCCCGGCTTGTCGGACGCACTCTCAATCGCTTCATAAAACAGCTTGGTCAGACTGCCGATGGTGTGCAGTGCCAGCGCCATAAAGCCGGGGATCACCCCAATGCCAAAGGCCATCACAAACATCACCGCCCACGCCAGCTCCGGCATGGTACGTAAGAAGGCCACCGCCGTGCGGATGGCATAGCGCACCGCAACCGGCGACTGGGTATTATCCGCCGCCAGAAAGGCGAGGATCACCGCGACAATCACCGACAGGATGGTGGCTGCTAACGCCAGATTCAGCGTCTCCCAGATTAACGGCAGCTGAATGTGCAGACGGTAACCCCAGTACGCCAGCGATCCCTCCGTGTGCCCATTGGCAAACAGCAGCTTCCAGTGCAGAACGGGGACGGTTTCGGCCAGGTAATCGAAGAAATGCGGAAGGGACGACCAGACGGTGGTCAGGCTGAACTCAGAAAGGGTGCCGGAAGCCAGATACAGTGCCAACAGCACCAGTGACCAGAGCACCGTATCGCGTTTTTGCCTGCCACGGATCTGCTGATAATAGCGCTCGAACTCAGTGTTTTGCATACGGAACTCTCTTGTGGCAACGCCCTGCTCACAGCACAGGGCGTTGTCCGCAGTGACAGCTTAACGCGCGCCCTTGGTCAGCTCGCGTTTCATCTCGATGATGTTTTTGTAGTCAGCCACGGTGGCTGGCGCAATGTGCTGCGTGCCGCCCATCGCCTTGATAAAGCAGCTGTGGTTGCTGGTATCCAGCTTCTTGATGGCGGTAATCAGCTTCGCTTTGAATTCCGGATCCAGCTTGTTGCTCACCAGGATTGGGCCGTTAGGAATTAACGGCGATTCCCAGATAATGCGGATTTGCTTCATCAGGTCCGGGTGATCCATGCGGATCATGCGGGTGAACGCGCCGCTGGTGTAACCGGTGTTGTAATCACCGATCATTGACGCCCAGGTCACCGCGCCCTCGAACTGGCCGTTCAGCACGCCTAACACGTCCTGCTCATGGCCACCGGAGAAGGTCACGCTTTTGAAGAAGCCGTTGTACTTATCATCCACGCTGCCGCCAAACTCTTTCTTGAACGCCTGGTTCGGGATCAGGAAGCCAGAGGTCGAATCCGGATCCGCCATGCCGAATGATTTGCCCTTCAGGTCGGACAGTTTTTTGTACGGGCTGTCGGCCTTGACGATCACCACCGAGTGGTAACCGGTTGACTTGTCGGTGTCGTCCGCCGCGATGCCGACCACGTCCACCGCTTTCGGATCGTTGATGTACACCGAAGCGTAAGACGACGGTGACATGCTCAGCACCATATCCACTTTGCCGCCCAGCAGGCCCTGGATCACGCCAGAGTAGTCGGAAGAGTTGCGCAGCCTGGTATCGGTACCCAGCTCTTTATCAAAAAAATCCTTCACGCACTGGTTATCACCAATCTGCTGCGTGGCGTTCTGACCACCCAAAATGCCTAAGTTCAGTTCCTTTGGCGTGGCAGCCTGAGCAACGCCAGACGCCATCACGCTGGCCAGTACTGCCGATAAAAATAATTTTTTCATTGCTGAGTCCGTATCCCAAAAAGGTCTTAGTTAAGTTGCGTCATCTCTTCGCCATACAGCGTATGGAGAAGATCTTCTGTTAACTGCGACGGATGCCCGTCAAACACAATGCGCCCTTTGGCAATGCCAATGGCGCGGGTGCAGTACTCTTTCACCAGCTCAACCGAATGCAGGTTGACCATTACGCTGATGCCGTTGTCGCTCACCTGACGCAACACATCCATAATGCGGCGGGTGTTTTTTGGATCGAGGGAAGCGACCGGTTCGTCGGCCAGCAGAATCTTTGGGTTTTGCATCAGCGCACGGCAAATCGCCACGCGCTGCATCTGTCCGCCGGACAGGTTCTCGGCGCGTTGCAGCGCCTGCGGCAGCATATTCAGCCACTCCAGCAGGCCAATCGCACGGGCACGATCCGCATCCGGGAACACTTTGAAGAAGGATTTCAGGGTAGAGGTCTGGCTGAGACGGCCAAGCAGGACATTGGTGAGCACATCGAGGCGCGGAACCAGGCAGAAGTCCTGGAAAATCATCCCGCATTCGCTGCGCCATTCGCGCATCTGGCGCGCATTCAGCTCAACGATGTTCTGCTGCTGACCGCCGTCGCGGTAATTAAGAATTTCACCGTCCGTGGCCGGTAAGGTGCCGTTCAGCACGTGCAGCAAGGTGGATTTCCCCGCGCCGGAACGGCCAACCACCGCCACCAGCTCACCGGCGTGCAGATCGAAATTGATGTCGTGCAACACGCGTTCCTGCGCGTTATAGGCTTTGCCGAGGCCCTTCACTGCCAGAACTTTTTTCTGTGCTGCCCGTAGCGGTGTGACGTCAGGAGCGGGAGCCGGTTTTAAAAGTGCCTGTGCCATAATATTTCCCGTAGTGAGTCAGGCGTTACGCCTTGTGCGCCCTATTAAGGGTGAGCGGGGTGACGTTTTAATGACAACGGGATGATGAAAGCGTGACGCCGGAAGGTGAAAGAGAAAACCCCAGCGCCATCAGGCCGTTTACGCCGTGGGCTCGGCCAGCAGCGTCAGAAAATGGTCCAGCGTCTGGCTGAGCGGACCGTCGTTATTCAGCATCGTGCAGCATGCGGGCGCTCCTTCCGCTGCGCGGCGCAGCCGAAGGGCAATCTGCTCTTCGCTCTCCCTGCCCCGCTGACGCAGACGCTGGGCCAGCACGTCAGGCGAGACCTGCAAACAGACCGGCAGCAGCTGCGCGCCATAACGCCGTTCAACGGCCGGCAGATGCAGCCGTGAACCGTTCACCACCACATCCAGCCCTTGCGATAGCCAGAAGTCGATCTCGATGCCCAGCGCATAGCTGTGCTGATGCGCCTGCCAGTCAATGGCAAACAGCCCCTTCGCACGCCGCCGGCTGAACTCGGCCTCGCTGAGGGCGACATGGTTTTCGCCCCCGGCGTCGGCAGCGCGGGTGATGTAGCGATGGGCCACCAGCACCCCGGCGGGAGCCGTTTCCCGCAGCGCATCAAGCAGGCTGTCCTTGCCCGATCCTGACGCGCCCATCAGCCAGATCAGCCTGGCCATCAGTAAACGGCCTTGCCTTTCGCCCACACCGAGCGCACGTAAACCTGCTGGTTATGCTGCTTAACCAGCACCAGGTCGGCGCGCTTCCCTTCGGCAATCACCCCGCGATCGTGAAGGCCAATCGAACGGGCCGGATTGCGTGTCACCAGCGCAATGGCCGCCGGCAGGTCGTAGCCATTATCCGCATCGTTGGCGATACGGAAGGCCGCATCCAGCAGGCTGGCCGGATAGTAATCGGAGGAGAGAATATCAAGCAGTCCCAGCGCCGCCAGCTGATGCGCGGCCACGTTGCCGGAATGCGATCCGCCACGCACGATGTTCGGCGCGCCCATCAGCACCTGCAATCCCTGCTCGCGGGAGGCTCTCGCCGCCTCTTCGGTGGTCGGGAATTCCGCAATCACGCTGCCGACCTGCTTTGACTCTTCAACGTGGGCCAGCGTGGCGTCGTCATGACTGGCCAGCGGAATATTGTATTTGCGGCACCAGGCGGAAATCCCTTCGCGATTCGGCTTCGACCAGCGCTCGGCATAGCGCAGCTGGCTGGATTCAAACTCATCCATTTCCGTATCGCTCAGGTTGTATTTGCCCTGGAAATAGACGCGATACTTCTCCAGCGAGGTGTACTGACGCTGGCCCGGCGAGTGGTCCATCAACGACACCAGCGACAGTTCCGGCGTGCACATCAACTGCTCAAACAGCGGCTGGGTGGAGTCATGCGGCAGTTCGCAGCGCAGGTGCAGGCGGTGCTCGGCGCGATTCAGTCCATGCTTTTCGCTGTAGCGAATGGCGTTGATCATCTTCTCCAGATTATCCAGCCGGTGGCCGCCGTCACGCACGTCGCCGACCCCAATCGCATCCAGCACGGTGGTAATGCCGTTGGCGACCATCAGCGCATCGTGGCTGCTCATCGCCGAGTGGGCCGGCCAGTCCACCTTCGGACGTGGGGTAAAGAATTTGTCGAGGTTATCGGTGTGCAGCTCGACCATCCCCGGCATCAACCAGCCGCCTTCGCCGTCGATCGCGCCCGGCAGCTGGCTTGCGGTGTCCGAGAAGGCCTGGATCACGCCGTTTTCACCGGCCAGCGATCCGTTGACCACTTCATTTTCCAGAATCAGTTTGACGTTATTGATGATCATAAGGCGCTCTCGGCAACAGGGTTCATCACATGCAGACGGTTGGCAATACGGTCGCGCACCGCGCTATCGTGGAAGATGCCCACGATGGCGGCACCGCGATCGCGGGCTTGTTCAATCAGGCTGACCACCGCGGCGCTGTTGGTGCTGTCCAGCGAGGCGGTCGGTTCATCCAGCAGCAACACCGGATAATCGGCGATAAAGCCACGGGCGATGTTTACCCGCTGCTGCTCGCCGCCCGAGAAGGTTGACGGTGCCAGTCCCCACAGGCGGGAAGGCACATTCAGACGGCTGAGCAGGGCTTTGGCGCGCTCCTCGCTCTCCTGACGATCCACTCCCCGTTCCCGCAGCGGCTGCGCCACCACGTCCAGAGTGGTGATGCGCGGGATCACCCGCAAAAACTGGCTGACCCAACCAATGGTGTCGCGGCGCAGTGCGAGGATCTGTCGCGCCGGCGCGCTGACCAGATCGATCCATTCCTGCTGATGCCTGACCCAGATATGACCGCTGTCCGGCAAATAGTTGGCGTACAGCGAACGCAGCAGCGTGGATTTCCCGCTGCCCGAATGGCCGTGCAGCACCACGCATTCCCCCGCCCCCACCTCCAGGCTGGCATGCTGTAAAACCGGAAGCTCGGCACCGTGCTGATTATGCAGCACGAAGGTTTTCGACAAATTTTCGACGCGAAGTTGAAGAGTCATGTTTTATTCCAGAGTTAACCCAACACCGAAGAGACCAGCAGCTGCGTGTAAGGATGATGCGGATCGTCCAGCACCCGATCGGTCAGCCCGCTTTCCACCACCTCACCCTCTTTCATCACCAGCAGGCGATGGGCCAGCAGACGCGCGACGCCCAAATCGTGGGTGACAATCACCACCGCCAGATTCAGATCCCGCACCAGGCTGCGCAGCAGATCGAGCAGGCGCGCCTGCACCGACACGTCCAGCCCGCCGGTTGGTTCATCCATAAACACCAGCTTCGGATGCGTTACCAGGTTGCGGGCAATCTGCAGACGCTGCTGCATGCCGCCGGAGAAGGTGCCCGGCAGGTCGTCGATGCGCGACAGCGGGATTTCGACATCTTCCAGCCACTGGCCGGCCGTTTCGCGGATATTGCCGTAATGGCGCTGGCCGACGGCCATCAGACGCTCGCCGATATTGCCCCCGGCAGACACCTGCGGACGCAGGCCATCCATCGGATACTGATGGACCACGCCCCATTCGGTGCGCAGCAGCCGGCGGCGATCGCTTTCGCTTAAGGCGTACAGATCCTGTCCCTGATAAATAATGTTGCCCTGCTGCGGTGCCAGGCGCGCGGAAATGGCCTTCAGCAGCGTGGTTTTACCGGAGCCGGACTCGCCGACAATGCCCAGCACTTCACCGGGATACAGCTCGAACGACACGTCGCGGAAGCCTTTGCCTGGCGCATAAAGGTGGGTTAACTGGTTAACGGCCAGCAGGGGGTGTTCGCTGATCATGCTTGGTGTGCCTCTTGTTGCTGGTGGCAGTAATCGGTGTCGGAGCAGACAAACAGCCGGGTCCCCTGATCGTCGAGCACCACTTCGTCCAGATAGCTGTGCCGTGAACCGCAAATCGCGCAGGGCTCTTCCCACTTCTGCACGGTAAACGGGTGATCGTCAAAGTCCAGGCTTTCCACTTTGGTATACGGCGGCAAGGCATAGATGCGCTTTTCACGTCCGGCACCAAACAGCTGCAGCGCGGGCATCATGTCCATCTTCGGGTTGTCGAATTTCGGGATCGGCGACGGGTCCATCACGTAGCGATCGTTGACCCTCACCGGATAGGCGTAGGTGGTGGCGATATGGCCGTAGCGGGCGATATCTTCATACAGCTTCACCTGCATAATTCCGTACTCTTCCAGGGCGTGCATGGTGCGGGTTTCGGTTTCGCGCGGCTCGATAAAGCGCAGCGGTTCCGGGATCGGCACCTGGAAAATCAGGATCTGATCTTCGGTTAGCGGCGTTTCCGGAATGCGGTGACGGGTCTGAATCAGGGTAGCGTCCACCGTTCGCTCGGTGGTCGCCGCGCCGCTCACCCGCTGGAAGAAGCGACGGATCGAGACGGCGTTGGTGGTGTCATCCGCGCCCTGGTCGATCACCTTCAGCACATCGTGTTCGCCAATGATACTGGCGGTCAGCTGGATGCCGCCGGTGCCCCAGCCATACGGCATCGGCATTTCGCGGCCGCCGAACGGCACCTGATAGCCCGGAATGGCCACCGCTTTCAGGATCGCCCGACGAATAGTGCGTTTGCTCTGTTCATCAAGGTAGCCGGGGTTATAACCGCTCAGTTCAGTCACGGTGCTTCTCCTGGTATTCGGCACGCAGGCGGTTGAGCAGCTCAAGCTCGGCCTGGAAATCAACATAGTGCGGAAGCTTAAGGTGCGAGACGAAGCCCGCCGCCTCCACGTTATCGGCGTGGGACAGCACAAACTCTTCGTCCTGCGCCGGGCTGGTCACGCACTCGCCGTGTTCGCCGGTTTGCAGCGCGCGATCCACCAGCGCCATCGCCATTGCTTTGCGTTCGGCGCGGCCAAACACCAGGCCATAGCCGCGCGTCAGGTGCGGTGCCTTATCGGCAGGCGTGGTGAAGCCGTTGACCATCTCGCATTCGGTCAGCAGGATCTCGCCGATATCCAGCGAAAAGCCCAGCTCTTCCGGCGCAATCTCCACCGTCAGATAGCCGGTGCGGATTTCCGCGGCAAACGGGTGATTACGTCCGTAGCCGCGCTGGGTCGAGTAACCCAGCGACAGCAGGAAACCTTCATCGCCGCGCACCAGCTGTTGCAGACGGGCGGAACGCGGCGACGGATAGGACGGCGGATCGCGGGTGATATCCACCGGTTCGCTGCCGTCATCCTCTTCCCGCAGGGCCAGCCCTTCGCGCGTCATCAGGTCAAAGGTATGCGCGCAGCGTTCATCCAGCGGCTGTTCGGCACGCGGCGCAGCGGGCGCTTTACCTTCTGCCAGCATGGTGAAATCCAGCAGGCGATGGGTGTAGTCATAGGTCGGGCCGAGCACCTGTCCGCCGGGCAAATCTTTGTAGACGGCGGAGATGCGACGTTCCAGCCGCATATTCTCGGTGGCCAGCGGCAGGCTGTCGGCCAGGCGTGGCAAGGTGGTGCGATAGGCGCGCAGCAGGAAGATGGCTTCCACCAAATCGCCTGAGGCCTGCTTGATCGCCAGCGCCGCCAGTTCACGATCGTGGATGCCGCCTTCGGTCATCACCCGATCGACCGCCAGCCCGAGCTGCTGGTCGATCTGCTGGCACTGCAGTTCATCCTTGCCTTCGCCACGGCGCAGGTTTTCCTGCAGCTGATGGGCGGCTTCAATCGCCTTCTCGCCCCCTTTAACGGCAACGTACATCAGCAGACCCTCACGTCAGTGGTGCGTGGCAACGCCATCATGTTTTCGCCACAGGTGAAAATCAGATCGATGCCCTGCGGGAAGCAGTGCGGGCGCTCGCGCAGATACTGCAGCACGCCTTCCGGCAGCTGCGGTGCAATCGCCCGCGTTTCCAGCAGGCCGGGACCGCTGAGGCGCAGCGTCAGCCCGCCGTTCAGGCTGGGCACTTCGATAATCACCGTGGTGCTTTTCTCCGGCGAAACGTTATTCCCTGCCGAAAACTGCCCAATCGCGGTATCGGATCTGGCATGCAGCAGCGCAAACGACGCGTCGGTCTGTTCGGTTACCGGCGCACCGGTATGGAAGCGCAGATTGGTCAGCAGCGCCTCATCATTCAGGGTGCTGTCGAGGTAAACCGGCGTTTCGCGGTCGACCAGCGTCATCAGTACCGCGGTGGCGGCGGAAGATACCCGTCCCCAGGCCGGCAGATGCGGCAACGAGACCATCACGCCCGGCTCGCTCATGGCTTTCAGGATGCGGCGAAAGGCCCGCTGAGAATCGGCAACCGGATGGGTAAAGCTGGCAAGTAAGGTCATTAATTATCTCCCCGGACAAGGGTAAAGAAGTCGACGCGGCTGCTGGCGATTTCGCGGGCACGCTGGGTCAGAAGCTCCTGGCGGGCGGCGGCCAGAGGCGCGATGATCTGTTGCTGGATCCGTTCGGCGCTGCTGCTCTGTTGCAACAGGGCATCCAGTACCGCGCACAGTTCGGCATGCGCTTTATTACGGCCAATCACGTAGCTGTAACCACACACGCCGTCATCCAGGCGCACCACGGCGCGGGTAACGGTGGTATCGCCCACAATAAAGCGGCGTCCGGTGCCGCCCATTCTGGCCTGCAGGCGGGTCAGACCGGTTTCCGGCACCCTCAGTTGTTCGTAATGCGGATGAAGATTCAGCGGCTGCCAGTGGGCCAGCAGCTGCGCGGGCTGACAGTGAGCCAGCACCGACAGCCAGCGCTGTCTTGCCTTAATCGGATCCATTTAGTGCTCCAGCGTCAGTTCAATCATGTCGGCGCGCGTCAGGCTGACGGAGTATTCCGCCAGTTGCTGCTCGCCGGTGGTGTTAAGCGTGCGGACGCACAGCAAAGGCGAGTGCAGCGCGACTTCCAGCAGTTTGCTCTCCTTAGCCTGGGCGCGACGTGCGGTAATGCGGGTCTGCTTGCGGGACAACGCCAGCGACAGGTTCTGTTGCATATAGTCATGCAGCGATCCGCAGTTGAACTGCTGCAGGCTCGGCCACCAGCGCAGGTCGGGAAGATAGTGATTGATCACGCACACCGGCACGCCGTTCACCCGACGCAGCGTGCGCAGATGGATCACCGTGTCGCCCTCAACGAGGCCAAGTGCGGCGGCGATTTCCGCATTGCAGGGACGCAGCACCGCCAGCAGACGTTCGCTGGTGGGATGGCTGCCTTGCTCCAGCAGGTTCTGGCTGAAGCGCGCCTGCGAATGCAGCGGATAGTTGTACGGGCGCATCAGCACCAGGATGCCAACGCCCTGCCGCCGTTGAACCAGGCCTTTATTGACCAGCTCATCCACCGCGCGGCGCAGCGTATGGCGATTGACGGCATAGCGCTCCGCCAGCTGTTTTTCGGAAGGCAGGTATTCCCCGCAGCGGTAGGTGTTGCTGAGTTCCGTTTCAAGCTGGGCGGCAATCGCCTGATATACAGTGGTCGGATGTCTGGACAGGTTCAGCATGGAAAAATCCTCAATCACAGGGAGGAGGCGGTGTCGCGAGACGGCAATGCTCTGGCGACCTGACTTTTTCAATGCAGGTATGTTGCGTGCGCAATGTGACAGCGGGGTTAAGGCTAAGTGTCGGGCAGATGAATTTGAGGCTCAGGGCAGAGTCAGGCAGTGAGCCTGCGCATTTGCAGAACCGGTTTTCGGAAAACAAGGAAGATTAGCAGCAGATATCAGGTCAGGATTATTGGCGCGTAGCCCGAAAGGTATGATGAATAATAAAAAGAATTATATCTCTTATTAACATTTTAATATTATGCGCAACACCAATACTCTTCTGGCGTCGGCACTAATCCTGCAACAAAACCCCGCGTTTAATTATTTTTGCGAGCCGACTCGAAGAAAATTAACGACATTCTCCCGCGTCAGTATTTACCGCCGCTTTGGCATTGACTCCTATATATCCATACAGGAGAATAGTTTCTGTTACGTACAACCCCTTATTTCCGCGTAACAAAAAGCAACGCCCCGAAAGTGCTTGGAACCACAATCAGGGCGTCTGACCACAAACGTTATAGGAGAACGAATATGGCTAACGCGAATAGTAACACAGACGTTCGACATGATTTCACTTCCACACCGTCTATTTTTGATCTTGAAATCACGGCACTGCTGGAATTACCGGTAAGTCCTGCGCTGGATCTGTTCCAGATATTGGATCGGTGCCAGTGCTACGTCGACGCATTAATTGAGAATGACAGTACCACCGAACGCATGGCGCTCTGTGGCCGTTTGTTCGCCGGGCTGGAAGTGCTGAAGCTGGTATTAGAGCAGCCTTTGCCGGATTATCTGGTTGCGCAGTTAACGGTCGATGAGGGTCAGCCCTGCGGCGCTGTCAATCCGCTGACGGCCGATTCGGATACGCTCTGCGGATATTGTTCGGCCCTGACGCTGGTGTTGCTTAGCCAGCAGCAGCCGACGGATCTGTCAGACCAGCTGATCGAAATGCTCTACGATATGCTGCACGTGCTGGCTGACGATCTTAAGGCACCGCGCTTTATCCGCACCCGTCATGGCTTGGCCATGATTGACGGCGAAGCGCTGTTGCAGGTTCACTAAGCCACTGTCATTCAGCCCGAGAAATCGGGCTGTTCTGGCGAATGCGTTGGGGGATGTACGACGGCGTGTTTACCTTGCCCCGAACTCCCGGCGGTAACGGCCTGGCGAAGTGTTGAACTGCTTTTTGAAATGACGGCGCAACACCACTGCGGAGGTAAAGCCCGCATGGCAGGCGACCTGCTCCACCGACTGGTCGGTTTTTTCCAGGAAGCGCTGCGCCACCGCCAGCCTTTGGTTTAACAGCCACTGCGTAAAAGTGGTGCCGGTGGTTTGCTGGAAGCGTCGGGTGAAGCTGCGGCGGCTCATAAAGGCACGTTCGGCCAGCGACTCCAGTGAAATTGGCTGCTGCAAATTTTCCGTTGCCCAGTTAAGCGATGCCAGAAAGTGATCGCCGCTTTTGGTGTTATACACCGGCTGCTCGACGTACTGCGCCTGCCCACCCTGACGATGCGGCGGCACCACCAGCAGTCGCGCCACGCTGTTCGCCACATCGGCCCCGCGCAGTTTCCTCACCAGATGCAGGCAGCAGTCGATACTGGCGGCCGTTCCTGCTGACGTCACAATGTCGCCCTCGTCGATATACAGCACATCCCTATCGATGTTGACCTGCGGATAGAGGCGGATAAATTCCGGCGTCCAGCGCCAGTGCGTCGTCGCCCGCCGTCCATCCAGCAATCCCGCCGCCGCCAGCACAAAGGCGCCCATACACAACCCCACTATCGTCGCGCCGCGCTGATGCGCCTGCCGCAGCGACGTTAACAGCGTCGGGCAAGGCGACCGTGCCGGATCCGTCCAGCTCGGCACAATCACCATCTCAGCTTCCTGCAACGCCTCCAGCCCGTGTTCGGCCACGATAGAAAAACCGGCGTTGGTGCGCAGCACGCCAGGTTCGGGCGCGCAGATGGTCATCTGATAGGCGGGCGTTCCGTCAGGATTAAGCGCCTTTTCAAACACCGCGCACGGCACGGAAAGATGAAAAGGGATGATGTCATCAAATACCACTATCGCTACGCGGGTTATCACCGGTGTTCTCCCTGAGGTTGGCCCAATCTGCTCGCTTTTGGTTATCCAGGCTACTGCTGGACATCGACGAAAATCGTCATACTTCTCGCCGTCAACAAGGGTGCCAGCGGCACCGCTACCTTAAACTGAGAAGGACAATACCATGAAGAAATTGTTTATCTGTTCTACCCTGGCGCTGTCAATGATGGCGTCTTCCGCCGCCTTCGCCGACGGTCGCCAGGCTAACGCGCCAACCATCCGCACCCTGAGTGGCGCCACGCCCATCACTTCGCTGACCGCGAAAAAAACCGCGCTGATTGTGGTCGATTTCCAGTACGAATACTTTGATGGAAAAATGAAAATCCCTGATGGCCTGAAAGCGCTGAAAGAGGCGAAAAAGCTGGTGGATTTTGCCCATAAAAAAGGCATGACGGTGGTCTTCGTGCGTCATGAAGGCCCGGCAGACGGCCCGCTGTTTGCCAAAGGCAGCCACTTTGCCGATTTTCACAAGGATCTGAGCCCGGCCAACGGTGACCTTGTGATCACCAAAGCCACCCCGAGCTCATTCGTGGGCACCGACCTGGATGCGCAGTTGAAGAAGTTAGGGATCAGCGATCTGATTGTTACCGGTCTGATGACCCATATGTGCGTCTCCTCCACCGCGCGTGATGCGGTGCCGCTGGGCTACCAGGTGATTATCCCGGAAGATGCCACCGCCACCCGCGATCTGGACACCTGGGATGGCAAGGTGATTGACCATAACGATTTACAGCGTGCTGCCCTGGCCGGCGTGGCTGATGTGTTTGCTGAGATTAAGACCACGCAGCAAGTGCTGGCACTGCCGGTGAATTAACGCCTGAAAGTCACTCTGCAGGTCCGGGCAATGCCTGACCTACAGGTTATTGGCTCAGGCTATTAATCAGCCGCCGCAGTTCGCTCAGCAGATGCCGTCCGGCCTCGACAATCTCTTTGCGTTCAGATTCAGCCCTGTTACAGCAGGCTTCCAGTGCGATACCGGCGTCGGCCAGCGATGAGGCGCCGGTCATTCGCGCACCGCCTTTGATCCGATGTGCCAGCTCGCCAAGCTTGTGCCGGTCGTCTTCAGCCAGAGCGGCGGCCAGCTCCATGCTGTCTTGCTGGAAACTTTGCATCAGTTCCGCCATCAGCGCCCGATCTCCGCCGGTAAGTTGATGAACGCTGTCAGAGTTGTTAGCCTCCCGTTCAGCCGTACGCGGGACGCTGCTCAGCCAGCTTTCAATATCCTGCAGGGTGGCCGGCTTAAACATGCAGCCGTTCATGCCCGCCGCCAGACAACGTTCAAGCTCCTCCGGCAAAGCACTGGCCGTAAAGCCAAGGATCGTACAGGGATCACTGCCCGCTTCACTTTCCACTTTTCTTATCGCCCGCGCCAGCTGATAGCCGTCCATCACCGGCATCCGGCAGTCGGTGATCACCGTGCTAAAATCGTCTTCACGCCATTTTTCCAACGCCTCTGCCCCGTTAACCGCTTCGACCACTTGATGGCCAAGGAAGTGTAACTGCCGGGTCAGCAGCAGCCGATTGGCGCGGAAGTCATCGGCAATCAAAATGCGCAGTGGTGAAAGAGGACTGAGCGGCGTAATGCTGTCCGTCTCGTCGGATTCCGGCGGGTGTTCTTCCACACTCTCGCCATACACCACCACATCGATTTCAGTCCCCTCTCCCGGCAGGCTGCGTAATGCAATGCTGCCACCCATCATTTCGCACAGGCTTTTGCAGATAATCAGCCCAAGACCCGTTCCCCTGGCAGACAGATCCCCGTGATCGCCGACCTGACTGAACGGCGCAAACAGTTTCAGCTGATCTTCAGGGGTGATGCCCTTACCGGTGTCCTTCACGGTGAAGGCAATTTTCCAGCGGCTGTCTGCCGTTGGCGTAATCGTTACTCTGACGCTGACTTCGCCCCGGCGGGTAAACTTGATGGCATTGCCAACAAGATTGGAAAGGATTTGTCGGAAGCGCAGCGGATCAATGAACACCCGCGTACCGCTTTCCGGTTCCAGAGTCAGGGACAGAGTGAGATCTTTCTGCGCAGCAAGCCCCTCAAACACCCGCAGCACCGACCGGCAGAGCTGCTGTACGCTGCAGGACTCCGGCTGCAGCGTCATTTTTTCAGACTCAATACGCGCCACGTCGAGAATATCGCCCAACAGCTCCACCAGTTCGTTGGCGGAGTCCGAGGCGACGTCCAGCGCCTGATGATCGACGCGATTCTTGTCAGCCGCCTTGCGGGCCATTTCCAGCATGCCAATCACCGCATTCAGCGGCGTGCGGATTTCATGGCTCATGGTCGACAGGAACAGCGTTTTGGCGCGGTTTGCCCCTTCTGCCTGCTCTTTTGCCAGGCTCAGTGCTTCAAGCAATTGACGACGCTCGCTGATATCTAGCCAGCCGCCAATCACCCCTTTCACCGTACCATCCGCGTCACGGTAGGGTAGGATCCAGTGAAACACCGTTTTTTCCTGCCCGGAAACCGGATGCAGGAAAGTGCGATCGCGCGAAACCGGGCTGCCGCTGCTCAGCACCTGATAAAAATCCTGGATATAGCTTTGTATTTGACCGGTTTCGCTGAAGATATGGCTCTCGTGTAGCAACTGCCCCACAGCGTGTTCCCGGGCAATGCCCACATCCTGTAAATAGCTGTCGTTGCACTGGGTCAGTCGCCCGGAGGCATCACGGATATAGGTGGAGTTAGGCGTGCCGTTGATCATGTCGTGCATGAACTCAAGCTGGTCGTTAAGCTCACGCTGCACCCGGGTTTTGATCCGAATCTGACGCCGCAGCCAGAAGGCCCACAGCAGAGACACCAGCACCAGCCCGATGGCAAACGCGCCGCCGGTATAAATCCAGCTGCGATTTTCACGCCAGAAGCTCTCTGGTGCCACCATGTTATTCGGTCGCCACAGGTTGCCAATCACGTCCATTTCATCTGGCGGGATGCTTAGCATTACCTTGTCGACAATGCTCAACAGCTCGGCGGATCCGCCGGGCACGGCAAACGACAGATAGGCCGGGGATTCCCCGAGCGTGGCGCTGATACGCATGCGGTTACGGTAGTATCGGGCGATCTGGTATTCCGAGTTGGCAAGGGTGTTAACCGCCGCATCCACCTTTCCACTGTTGAGCAACGCCAGCGCTTCGGTAGCGCTGGCGGCATCAATAATCTGAATGCCCTGATGCTGGCTGCGAATGCGGGCCCCGATGCCCGTGCCGCCAATCACCGCCAGCCTTTTGCCTGCCAGCTCGCTAAGGTTGCGCGGGGCATTGGCCTGCTGGCGTACCACCATCACAAAGGCACTGGTGAAGTATGACCGGCTGAACAACAGATCGCTTTTGCGCTCAATGCTTGGCGTCAGGGCACCTATCATATCGGCCTCATTATCTGCCAGCATCTGCTGCATCTGGCCAACCGTATCCGCGCTGGTTATCTCAAAATCCAGCCCGGTACGGAGGCGGATCTGCGACAGCACATCCACCGTAATGCCCCGGTAATTGCCATCATCATCAGTGAAGGTCAGCGGCGCAAAGCCGTCGATCGCCACAACCCTGACCTTAGGATGCTGCTTAATCCACTGCTTCTCCTGCGAGCTCAGCTGGAAAACCTGTGTGCTGAGCAGGCTGTTACTCCGCCCGACGTGCCAGCGCTGCAAAATATTCAGCCGCTCTTCATTGCTGACGTCCGCCAGCGCAATATTGATGATCTGCTGCAGGATGACGTTATCCGGCCTGACGCCAAACGACAGCTCCTTAGCCGGGAAATCCGCAAAGCTCACCACGTGAATATTATTCAAAAAGTTGCGGCTAATCGGATAGAGATCGCCGAGAAACACGTCCGCGTCGCCAAACGCGACGGCACCAATCGCCTGCTGATAGCTGGGATAGGTTTGAATACTGGCGTGCGGATAGCGCTGTTGCACCCACTCAGGCGGCAGATAGCCATTAGCCATCGCGATATGTTCGCCCGCCAGATCCGGGTTCAGCGAGCGTTTCTGATCGTTACGGGTCGCCAGAATGGCCTGTTCACTGGCATAGGGCTCGCTGCGGGCTGGCACGTGTTCACCGCCCTCAAACTGGGTTACCGCACCAAGCAGATCGATTTTGCCTTCACGCAGTGCCTGGTTTGCGGCCTGCTGCGAGGGAAACAGCTGGATCTGCACGGCTTTACCGGTAACCACCGCCAACAGGCCGGTATAGTCCGCAGTAATGCCCTCGAATTCCGCCTTATTATTGATCACTGTAAAAGGCGGATACTGCGGCCGCGAAATACCCACCACCAGCTCTTTTTTCGTTGCCAGCCATTGCTGCTGTTCCGCGTTAAAGCGTTCCGACAGGGTATGCGTCAGCTGAGGCGAACGGCTGAGAAGCTTGAGATCCAGCGAACGCATCGCCGCCGGGCTGGAGAAGTCGGGCAGGATAAAACAGAAAACAAAGAGCAGTATCACTAATCCGGCTCGTTTAACCGCGTTGCGCTTCATCATCACTCAATCAGATTATTTCGATGCGCCACGCCGATAAGATCGACCAGCGTTTTTACGCCCAGCTTTTCAAGCAGACGCGTTTTATAGGTACTGATAGTCTTGTTGCTCAGCGTCAGCTCGGTAGCAATTTCCGCATTGCTGAAGCCTTTGGCCAGATATACAAGCACCATCATTTCCCGATCGGACAGCGAGGCAATTCTGCCTGCTTCCGGGTCACCTGGTCCCCCGGTGGCACCGTTATCGAATGCTCCTTCCGCAGGGAAAAAGGTATAGCCTGCACGGATTGCACGGATCGCCGCCAGCAGGTCATCCAGATCCTCATTTTTTTCGACAAAACCAGATGCGCCCGCAAGGCGGCAGCGACGGACAAAGGATGAGGCAGATTGTGAAGTGAAGATCAGGATTTTAACCGGAAGCCCCATGGCACGTGCGCGCGTAATAACCTCCAGCCCGTTAATTAACGGAATGGCGATATCCAGCACCACAATATCCGGGGTGAGATTTTTCAGCATCTGCACGGCATCAGCGCCATTGTCGGTCTTACCGACCACGCTAATGTTTTCCCCCTTCAGCAGCATTTCCACCGCCATTCTGACCACGGGGTGATCGTCAACAATCAGGGCGGTATAGGGTTTACTGTTTTGCATAAATGACCTGTAATTTCCGTATGTTCGCTGAAAAGCGCGCCTTACCTGTTCCTGAAGAGTATCGGGTTTTAAGCGTCTTCGGCTGATTTTTTTAGCGCTTTTCAGCCAGAAAAAAATGAACCGGACAGAAATCTCTGCCCGGCTTTGCCATCGTGGCTAAGGTCAGGTGTGGCACCTGCAGACATCAGAAACTGATTTTTACCCCTACTGCCGCGCTGGTATCGCGATACTGATTGCTTCCGGCCTGCTGACCGACGCTGCCCCACAGGTTGAGATCTGAGTTCAGCTGGCTGTCCAGGCCCACCCGCAGTTCGCCAATATTTTTTTCGCCCTGAGTACGCATGTTCACGCCGTTAAACGTGCTGCCAAACGCTTTACTGTTGTTGATCCAGTTAGCTTCCACATAAGGTGTCAGCACGGTCTGGCCAGTCTCACCCGGCGTCTTCAGCGAGGCACGAACGCCAAGGCGCGACTGGACGTTTCCGTCTCCCTTGCTGCTAACACGGGTGCCGTTCGCTTCGTTAAAGTCGTCTGCCTTCACGCCCATCCAGATAAACTGGGCGCTGGGCGCAATAAAGTAGCTGTTCTTTAAGCCGTCCTCGCCCACTGTCCAGCTGTAGCCGCTTTCAATTGAGGCGGTAAAGCCGCTGGACTTGTACTGCTCGGCCTGTAGATGGTCACCGTTAACACTGTTGTTAAACCAGCCATACTGCAGCCAGCTATCCAGATACGCGCCGGTCTGTTGATCAGATTGCTGATACCAGGTCCCGTAGATACCGAGGTTGTAGCCGGTGGTATGGCCCTGAGAGCGGTAGCCAGTCACGTTCGAATCCGTGTTGCTGCGTGCGTTGCCGTAGCCCGCCATCGCGCCAAAATGCAGGCTGTCGGTACCATTGCTGCTGCCGCCGGCCAGGTCACCGCCCAGTTGCAGTACGTAACGGTTGGTTTCCGTTTTCAGTTGGTTGCTGCCGTCACGCACCTGCTGATGGCCACCGACGTTACGCATCCACAGGCTGGTCAGCTTTTTCTCACCAGTCAGGGCATCGACATACTGCGTTTCCCCGCCACGGTCGTGCAGACGCAGGTTGAAAAGCGTGTTGGCTGCTGCAATGTTGGCAATATAGTTGCCCACTTCAGGGCGCACGATCATCTGTCCCGGCCGGACGGTTTCTGTCGGTTTGCCTGGTGTGATAATCGCTTCGCCGTCGTCCGGGGTGCCAGGTACTTCTGGTGTTACCGGGGTTGGATCCGGCACTACCGGGGTCGGATCCGGCGCTACCGGGGTCGGATCCGGCGCTATTACATTGGTGTCGCTGGTCAGATACCAGTTTTTGCTATCCGCTCCCTCGCCACGGGCAAGGTGATAATCATAGGCACCGGCCGTAATACGTCCCTTCTGGCTAAATATCCCGTCGGATGTCCCGTCGACGGTGATCAATTCAATTCCGCGCAGCGTTTGTGCTCCTCCCCCGCCGGCGTTGTTCACCACGACATCCGTCGAGCCGCGGGTATCGCCGGTCACATGCAGCCTGTCGCTGTCTGAATCGTCGCCCGCCAGCACGGTATTCATCATCAGGGTTGCGCCGGTGCCGATATAGTTTCCATCAACGGTCAGCGTCGTTGAGCGCCCGTTGCTGTGGTCAAAGTTCACCGAGCTGTTATTGAGCGTCAGGGACTGCACATCAGAACTGTCTGTCATATTCCACAGGCTGCCGTTTGCAAGCGTCAGGGTTTGCAACCCGTTGGCACTTCCGCGCCATTGCGCGTCATCCATCGCAAGCTGACTGTGGGTTACTGCCGCGGGATCGACCTGAATATTTCCGTTCAGTCGCGAGCCATTTTGCGCAGAGATTTGCGCGCTGGTTCCGCTGGCAGACGCATCCAACAACTGCAGGCCGCCTAATGACGAGCCATCAAGCGTCAGATTAAGCGCAGAACCATTCTGCAGCGTAATGGCGTTGCCCAGCTCTGCGTCAAGATGGCTGTTAGTGAGTGCAACCTGGTTGATACCGTTAACGCTGTTAATACCCACTGCGCTGCTACCCACCGCGTTAAGAGTCGAGTCCGTCAGCGTCACGGTGTTGGCAGAACTGGCTGCCCCACTGAGCGCAATCAGCGATCCGTTGTCGGCAACCTGCCCCAACAGCGAGGTTCCATTAAGGGTGGCGCCCGAGTCAGCAGAAAGCGCTGAGGATCCCGCGGCAATCGTCAGGTTCACGTTGCTGGCGTCAATCACCGATGCGCCGGTAGCAGACAGGCCTGCGCCGCTGCTGTTGATCGCCAGGTTATCGGCCGTTACCCGACCGCCGCCGCTGGCATAAATGCCCGCAGCACCGGCACCGGTGGTGGTCAGACTGCCGCCTGCCACGCTGAGGTTGCCCGTCGCACCAGTGGCAAAGACCGCATGGGCATTGATGCCTGAGGTTTTCACCTCATTATCCGTCGCGTTCAGCGTGCCGTTAACCGTATACAGGCCGTAGCCGTAATCTCCCTGGGTGGTTATTTTGCTGTCCGTGAGGCTGATATTGCCTGCGGCCGCATTGGAAAACACACCATAGCCAGTCCGGGCAGTAGTCATCACCGTCAAACGCTCACCGTTGATGGTGGCGCCGTTCGCATATAACCCCTGGCTGGAGGCCTGAATATCCGTATCGCTGACGTTTATCGTTGACAGGGCACCGGCGACCAGGCCACGACTTCCGCTGGTTATATTGCTGTTGGTCAGGGTCAGGTTACTGTTGCCCTCTGCGTAGACACCGTACCCGGTGCCAGTGGTGACCGTTACACCATCGGCAATCATGCTGGCATTTCGGTTGGCGTACAGACCACGGGCATCACTCCCGGTAGCCGCGATCCGTGTTCCGCTGATATTCACCTGACCATTATCAGACGCCACCACGCCATAACCCGATGCACCGCTGGTATTGATACTGCCACCGGTAAAGTTCATCACCCCGTCGGCATTTACGCCCCAGATGCCGTAATCATTCGCCGCAGTGGTGACCACATCCTCATCGGTATAACTCTGGCTGATGCCGCTGGCCACTAAGCCTGCATGAGCCATGCTGGAGAGAGTGATAAAACTCACGCCTGCAAGCATACCCGAACGTTTCAAACTTAAGCGGAACGATCGGTCTTTTTCAGTTCGCGATCGGCTTGATTTTGTTTTCCCTTTGGATAGCTCAGAAGCGACAACAAACAGACCAGATGCTTTATTCCAGACAATACGGTAGATAATATTCATTAGATTCCCTCACGCTAAATTCGCGGCGATTTTGATAGCGCAAGGGTAAGGATCCGGTCTCTTTGGCGAAATAATACATTTCCTACAGTTTTGTAGGACTTTTCCTAACGCACTTTACGTTCTACAGAGACGGCTGGCTGGGCATCGTTCGTGGGGAATCTTGCTCTTGGCCGGGATTTTTAGCCCAAAATTGGTAGGAAAAAATTCGCATTTATAATATTATTTCTATCAAATAATTATATTTCTTCCTTTAATTCATCACTCTGCGCGCATACTACTCATCATTTATTTTTTATTTTCACACAGGATTATTTTTATCCCGCCGTGTTATTTGACGCAATAATGAAAAATAAACAGTCACCGTCCGGGTAAACTTTTTTCTTCGGCTACGCTTGAGGTGTACATCCTGTTTAATTTATTTATTACTGGAATCAATATGACAATTAAAACGCTTGAAGATCTGTTTATTCATGATTTATCGGATATTTATAGTGCTGAAAAACAGATTACTCGTGCACTGCCAAAAATGGCGCGTGCCGCCACCGATGAGAAACTTGTTGCTGCTTTTAAACAACATTTGGAAGAAACACGCGGTCAAATCGAACGCATCGATCAGCTGGTTGAGGCCACAGACGGCGTGCATATCAAAAGGATGAAATGCCATGCCCTGGAAGGCCTGGCCGAAGAAGCTCAGGAAATTATCGACTCCGTGGAAGCCGGCCCGGTTCGCGATGCCGGCCTGATTGGTGCCGCTCAAAAGGTTGAGCATTATGAAATGGCAGCTTATGGCACATTGCAGGCCCTTGCCCTGAAGCTGGGCTATAAAGAGGCGGCGAAACTGTTGGGTGAAACGCTGGCAGAAGAGCGGGCTACCGATGAAAAGCTGACCGAGATTGCTGTGCAGCAAGCCTGATTAGGGCCAGGGATGACTGATAAATAAGAGATGACTAAGTGAAACAAGGAGGAGAGCTGTTTTTCGGCCAGCACGCAATCATATACAGGCAGGTTCAGGGCGTCACACTGACGAAAATATAACGCCCCGGCGGGTTAAATGACCGGCCTGCCGCTGGCCTGCATCACCCTTCCGCTCAACCCAACTTCTTCTGCCAGTGAATCCCGGAGGTGCTGTTGATAGGCATCCAGTAGTTGCCGCTGTTTTCTCAGCGACTCTGTAAAGGCGCGGATTTCGCTGACCGTCCGTCCAGCCGCTAATGACTCCATCGCGCGTCCGGGTTCCGGCGTAAGAAAGAAGGTCGACACGTCCAGCTGCAGGGAAAGGATGTGAATTTGCCATGCCAGCCATTCATCCGGGAAATGCTCGCTCAGCAGGAATTCACATCTGCCGATCTGCTCATCAGATAATTTGACCGGGCTCTCATCCACCCGCTTCAGCCAGTGCTGCAGTTCAGCGGCGTTTACCAGCCCTTGCGACGTGACTGGCGGGCAACGAGACTCAAGCGTGACAATCAACGCATCAATGTAGCCGATCACGCCCTTCAGGATTTGCCTGCACTCTGATGTCATGCTTTCAACTTCGGCCACGCGCCGATCACTTTCGCTGATGCCTGGACGGCGTATGGCAAAACTCACGCTGAACAGAATTGCCATTACCACTGCCGTAAGAATTAACAGATCCTGCGTAGTCATAAAATTTTCCTTATTCACGCTCTGTCGGAGACAGAACACTGAAGACCCGCTGATAGTGCCTGTTACAGAGAACAGACTGACTTTTTAAAAATAGATGAAGATGCGGAATTGGATATTGCGGCAGGAAAATATTTTTGCGGGACGTGGCAGTAACGGTGAATTGCAACAGGGGCCTTACTCATGCGGCGTCTTACGAAGCGCATCAGCCGGATGAGAAGACCGTCAATAAAAGCTATATCAATTGATGAGGTTAAGATTAATCGCCAGTCTCAGATCCGGTGCACAGGCGGCAATAATCCGCAGCGGGTACGCGTTGTCTGGCCACCATCAGTGCCTGATGATCGGTATAGAGGGTGCCGAGGAAAATCCGGGTTTTAGGCATAATCCTTTCGCAGTTTCTGCGGTGGATTTCCCACTGTGATAAGTCCCCGGAACTGGCATAGTAATATTTGGCTGTGAACATAAAATCATCCCTAAAAAAGAGTGCGAATTATACTGAATCCACCCTAATCTCTTTCAAGCATAAAGTGGCATTTTGATTGCAACTTAGACAACAGACTGAAATTGCTAGCAATTTAGTTTCCTTAGGCAACTACCTTTTTGGGGAATATTCGCCAACCTGGTCAATTAACCCCCATAACGGGCGATTAACTGAGCAAAAACAGTGCGCAGAATATTCTTAAAACAACGGCTTAATAGGTTTAATTAATCCTTGCCTGATAATAATCACCAACGTCATTAAACCGCTATCAGGATAGAAAATGGCTATAAATCATCGCCATGCAAGCCTGTAATAAAGTTCAATATATTTTACCTTTCAATATAACAGGCTGCATTACAGTCCCTGCGTTGGATTTATTTGGCCCTGGCTTCTATATTTAAATTGCTTCACTAAGTAGTTAGCTTGACCAAATAGTTGGCTTGCAATTTATATTTATCCCGGAGGTAATTTTGTCTATTTCCAATGAAGATGAAACGCATGAACTTATGATTGGCGAAGCTGCTGTAAGCCTTCTCTTCAACCGGAAAGATATTACGACCACTGCCCTGCTCGACGAGCTAAATGTGATGGGTAACGTTGAAGAGGATGATGACCGGTTACTTGCCATCTGGTCTGCCCGCCGCTGGCTGCTGAGCCGCAGGAAAAGCAGTTATCCAGACAATAATCATCAGGACTGGCTGGCAGAGGCCACCGGACAGGCAAATACTCGCCATCCGCACCGTGAAGACGCCATCCGTCTCACGCAGTATCAGGACGAAGACTAGTTTCTGACGGCTGAATCCCGCCCGGCCGCCTGGCCGGGCATCCGGTACAACTTCCCCCCGTTGTACAATCTGTTTGAGCCCCACACCGCGCTAAACGCCCTCAAATGCCCTTTGCTGAACGCTAGCAACCCTATGAAAAATAAAGGCTAGCACTTTTTGCAAAAAAAACCGAAGTGCTGTTTATCACAATTGCTGTACACATACTGAAAACTTGTATAACTTCAGCGTCATAAAAGCTGCACATATTTTAAACTTAACAGATACAGGACTCTTCATATGCGTCAGCACGGCCAAAATCCTCAGAATGATGCCGATATCAGCCGCTACTTTAGCGAGGCGTCGCTGCCCTCACAGCAGGAGACCCTCGGACAGGTCGTCGTGGAGATCCTTCGCGCAGGCGCAACGTTAAATCGCAAAGCGATCTGCTCAAAGCTGTTAAGACGCCTTGAGCTGGCTTCCGGTGCGGAGCAGGAAAAGCACTACCATGAACTGATTGGCCTGCTGTTTGGCCGCAATGATTAAAATTCAGTGATGAGGCCGGCGGAAGCTTTTAGATTTCGCCCGGTTCTTTTATTATCAGCGCGGCGCGTAAGCCGCTGACAGGGAATGATAACAAGAGGTGGCGGTCGCGTAAGACGGTCCCACAGCGTTAATGTCCGGATCGATACGCTTTCCCCCGTATCGCTGTCTCAGAGAAGTTGTATGCAAAAAGATGATGAAGAACAAAAACTGACAGATATCCTGATTGGCGAAGCGGTGTTAACGCTCCTCCGGCAGGATGCGGTAATGAATACGTCGGCGCTTATCGACCGACTGCAGGCTATGGCTTCAGGTGAGCATGACACGCTCAGGCAACGCGCTTGCCGACGTGCTATCAGTGAGGTCAGAGCAAGTCGTCAGAGCGATAACAACAGCGTTACCCAGGAAGTCCGTGACCATGAGAACGTCATGCATATGTTTAATAATGACGGTCCGTCGGACGATTCTAAAAAACACTGAGTGCAAAGTTCACACACTGAAGCCATTAATCCGGGCGGCTTAAGGCCGTCATTCCTGTGAGGTAACCGCATGAACCAGCAGTCCACCGAAAATGCCATCCTGGCGTATTTTCAAAACGAGGGCGACCTGCTTTCTGATGAAACCGCGGTTATTGGCACCGTCATCCGCGAAGTTGTCGCGATGAAAGGTACGGTCAGCAATAAAGACATCATTCTTAGCCTGATTAACCGGCTGGAATCCACCACCGACGTGACGCAGCTGGATATCTATCGCCAGGCGCTTGAAGTTGTGGTTGGCCGCACGCCAGACGACGTCTGAGCCTGTGGTACTCAGGCGGCTCCGCTGTGGGCCGTCTTGCCTTCCCTTTCCTACCCCCTCCCGCCATTCCCTTACCGTTACGAAATCTGCATGTAATACAGTGAATTTTCCAGCCATATCAGGCCATACGTTGTCTGTAAGCTGGGGATGAATTGCCTGTGAAGATAAGCCGGCGCACCTCTACAGAGGATACGATCGCGGATTTAATGGAAGCGTTCGAGGATGGCACGGAAAGCCAGCAGGTAAACCGATTTAAGCGCTTCATCGTTGGTCTGCTCGCTGTGTTCATGGAGGACCAGAAGTACGCTGTGCTTATTGATGGCTTCGTTGGTGCTGATGAGCTGGGCCACTGCTCTGCCAACCACTGCACAGATGTCTGATGGATATTCTGAGTCTTTGTCGGGCACGTTCACCCCTGAATAGTTCTGGATATGCATACAGTTTACCATCTGGAAAAGCGCAATGCATCTCCGTTAATGCTCCTATCCCCTTGCTGGAGCGTTGAAAAAGCCCAACCCTGCAGGCCATCCGGGCGCAGGACTGCACAGATCGCTAGCGCTTGTAGTGCAAATATGTGAGGCAGGATACCGCGATCAGTTTCAGATTTGGGGGAGAGGTCTGGCGGGGAAGCAGCACAGCCCCGACGGGCTGCACCACCTGGTGATATTATTTAGTCTGTTGCTGCTGCTGTTGCTGCTGCTTGTCAGCCTCTTTGTCTTTTTTGTTCGCCATATGATGGCCAACGGCACAACCGGCTGCAGCGCCCGCTACGCCATGATGGGCAACATGACCTGCAACGCCACCAACCACAGCACCTTTGATACATCCCTTCGCTTCAGCCTGAGAAGTCACAGACAGTAACAGCCCGGCAATGACAACAAACGTAGAAAGTTTAAACATTGAATTCATCCTTTATTATTAAAATAACGCTTTGCGTCCGATGAAAGCATAGTAACTCCTGTATAACCCGTTGTTAATTATTGTAAAATGATGTTCCAAAATGACACTTTTCTCTCCTTGTCTCATCTGGATACGCGGGAATTACCCTGAAGCCTCAGGCGAAATAGAACCAGGCAGTGGCAATAAGGTCATTTTGGACATGAAAAACAGCCATGCTTTCCAACGGGGTTGGAGACAGGCCATAAATTAATTCGTGGTCAAATACCTTATCGCCTATTACCACCCGTGAGATAAGTTCAGCGCGGAGATCGGGATTGTTGAAACGATGGTTAACGTAAAACTCGCGTAATGCGTGTTTTCCCTGAGTTGAAGGGCTCTCGGTTGGCATCCGGTAGCCTTTGAACTCATCGGAAAAACACGCCATGAACGCGTCGATATCGTGGGAATTATACGCTTCAAACTGCGCCTGAACGGGTGACTCTGCCGACATGTTAACCTCGCTTTCATTTCAGATAATTATGCAAATTATTAACATATAAATTCACACATTGAAAGCAAGAAAGCCCTGACCGTGACGTTCAGGCTGTTCTGAACTTACGGGTAAGCGGCTTTTCTATCTCCACAATCAGGAACATCACAAAACCGATAATCAGGGTGATCACCCAGTAGCGGAATGGCAGTGCCGCTGTGCCAAACAGCACCTGCATAAAGGGCGCATAGATAATCAGTAGTTGCAGGACCAGCAGCACCGCACTCACCACCCAGATTCCCTTGTTCAGCAGCAACCCTTTACTCAATGAGAAACCGTTCGAGACGCGACAGTTGAGCATATAGAACCATTGCGCGGTCACCAGTGTTTGCAGTAAGACGGTACGAATGAATTCGGCAGAATAGCCGCGCGGTTGCAGCCAGGATTCCAGTACAAACGCGCTGATGGCAATCATCGATCCGACAAAGATCACCCGCCAGATGGCAAAACCATCCATCACATGCAGCTTCGGATCGCGCGGCGGTCGTCGCATAATGTTTTTCTCGCCTTCTTCAAACGCCAGACCGAAAGAGAGGGTTGCGGAGGTGGCCATATTCATCCACAGGATCAATACCGGCGTCAGCGGAATTAAATTCCCCGCCAACAGCGCAATAATGATTAATAACCCCTGAGCCAGGTTGGTCGGCATGATAAACAGAATGGTTTTTTTCAGATTGTCGTAAACCCGACGCCCTTCCCTCACTGCGCTGGCAATGGTGGCAAAGTTATCATCCGTCAGCACCATGTCTGCCGCTTCTTTGGTCACCTCGGTGCCTTTAATGCCCATCGCGATGCCGACATCGGCCTGCTTCAACGCCGGGGCGTCATTCACGCCGTCTCCGGTCATCCCGACCACTTCTTTTTTGCTCTGCAACGCCTGCACCAGACGGAATTTATCCTCCGGGCTGGTTCGCGCAAAAATGTCGTACGCTTGCGCCGCTTCACTCAGCTGCCGGTCATCCATTACCTCCAGCTCACCGCCGGTAATGGCGACACTGGCATTACTGATACCCAGCATCTGACCGATGCTCATCGCGGTTTGCGGATGGTCACCGGTAATCATCTTGACGCGGATCCCTGCCTGCAGACAGTCGCGGATGGCGGTGATGGCTTCCGGTCGCGGCGGATCCATCATTCCGGCGATGCCTAACAGGATCATCCCCTGCTGCAGATCCTGATGCGTTAATTCGCTCTGGCCCGGCGAGGCCGGTTTCCATGCCGCCGCGACCATGCGCAGCCCTTCCTTCGCATACTCTTCTATCTTCGCTTCCCACCAGGCCACGTCGAGCGGCTGCAGTCCGCTTTCCGTTTGCTGCTGCTGGCAATGCCTGAACAACACATCAGGCGCACCGGTAAGCAGTACGCACTCCTCTTCACCAATCAGATAGTGGGTCGACATGTATTTATATTGCGAATCAAACGGAATTTTATTGCGCAGTTCGGTAGTAACTGTCGGAAGTTTCCCTTTCGCGGCGAGCACCTTCAGCGCTCCTTCAGTCGGTCCGCCGGTGATTTTCCACAGGCCGCTCTCATCTTTGATCAGCTGGCTGTCATTACACAAATCAATGGTTCGCAGATAACGTTCCAGCAGCGAACCCGGCGTGATGGCGACGGGCGACGCGTCATCGGCACGGTGGAATGTGCCCACCGGCTCATAGCTGGCGCCATCGATGCGGTAGATTTGATCGGCGGTAATAATGGCTTTCACCGTCATCTCATTCATGGTCAGGGTGCCGGTTTTATCCGAGCAGATAACAGTCATCGCCCCGAGCGTTTCAACCGTCGGCAGTTTGCGGATAATCGCCTTCTGCCTGGCCATGGTCTGTACGCCCAAAGAAAGAATGATCGAGATGATTGCGGGTAGCCCTTCCGGGACCGAGGCCACGGCGAGGCTGATCAGTGACAGCATCAGCTCAGAGAGCGCCATATCGCGGAACAGCAAACTGAAGACAAACAGCGCGGCCATCATCGCCAGAATGATCAGGAAAATGGCTTTGCCCAGCTTGTCCATCTGCACCAGCAACGGGGTGCGCTGGGGTTCAATATCGGACATCATCTGGTTGATGTGCCCCAATTCGGTGGCACCGCCGGTCGCCACCACCAGCCCTTTCCCTCCGCCAGAACTGACGGTGGTGCCGGAAAACAGCAGATTCGTCCGGTCGCCCAGCGGCAGGTCGCCGGTCAGCGCGTCGGTCCCCTTTTCCACCACGGTGGATTCCCCGGTCAGGATCGCTTCTTCAACACGCAGGTTATGGGCTTCGATTACCCGCAGATCGGCCGGGATGCGGTCCCCGGCGCGGATAACCACCACATCGCCCGGGACCAGAGCGGTGGTGGGAAGCGTTTCGTGATTGCCGCCGCGGATCACCACCGTTTCACTGGAGAGCATATTACGGATACTTTGCAGCGATTTCTCCGCGTTACTTTCCTGAATATGACCGATCAGCGCATTGATCACCGCCACGCCGAGGATTACCAGGGTATCGATCCAGTGTCCCATCACCGCAGTCAGCAGGGCAGCAGCCAGCAAGACGTAGATTAAAACATCGTTGAAGTGGGCCAGAAAGCGCAGCCAAACAGGTTTACCGGGCTTTTGCGGAAGGGCATTTTCCCCGTATTGTTTTAACCGCTCTGACGCTTCAGAGCTGCTTATCCCATCGGGTGAACTGCGGGTACTGGCCAGCGTTTCATCAACAGAAAGCTGATAGTACGCACTTTCCGGTTTAGCTGTTTTCATCGCTTTCTCCTCAAGTCCTGTTTCGGAAATCAAGGCGGTGATATCCGTTTATTAACAGATCGGCATTTACGCAAATGCTAAGGCCTCTGGCCGTGAACAGGTTCGCGTCAGATGACGATATATGTCATTAATGGCTACTCACAGGGAGCTGATTAGTGAAAAACCTTAATGTTTCACAGATAATTCGGGAAATTAACGCTTTAAACGTAGCACAGCGAAAATAATTTCACTCAACTCGCCATATTGGGTATTCGCCCGAGCCTGAATCTCTCACCCTTCACGCCGTCTCATTCAGCCAAATATAAATTCCAGATAAAATTCATAAGGCTGCCATTATTTCCCCTGCCGTTTAATTAAAATCCACACCGTGCATTACACTGCAATAGCAGGCTTTAACGCTGAATATTGAATCTTTTAAGGATTTATGTATCGATAATTGCATCAAAAATATTACAAACTACAAATCTTTACTTTTTTGATTTACCCACCTAGTCTCATCTCAGACCCAACAGGCTTATTAGCCGCACTCATATTTTTCGCTATGCCGTAATTTTCATATAGCCATGATTAATGGAGGTAATGATGTATGGCTTAAGCCTGTTCCGCCTCAGCCTGTATGTTATCTTTGCGATCATCACCTGCTCGGCCGTAGGACTATTCACTTTCGTGGTGGTTTCTATGCTTGGCAATTAAATAATTCGACGCGTTTGCGATTAAATCGTTGTTGCTGAGGGTGAAACAGTGACTAAATATTTTTTCGTGGTTGCCATTATTATTTTTATAACAACCGCTTGCGATCAGAAAAAACCGCAACCTGCCCCACTGCCACGCATGGTTAAAGTTGTCGAGGTTATTGCGTCCGGCGAAACGCAACAACGCCTCTTTCCGGCGCGGATCGAGTCCGGCGACTCGACCGAACTGTCGTTTAAACGCGCCGGGCAGATTGAATCACTCGAACTTCGTCAGGGAGCTCGCGTTGAGCAGGGCCAGACACTTGCGAGGCTGACCGCGCGCGAAGCGCAGCAGCGCGTCAATGAACGGCAAACTGCCGCAACCCTTGCTCAGCGCCAGTTTGCCCGTTACCAAATGCTTTCTGGCCGACAGGCGGTTTCCCAGGCGGATATGGACATTCAGCGTGCAAACCGGGATGCGGCGAATGCCGCGTTGAAGATCGCCCGTGAAGAGTTAAGTCAGATGACGCTGACCGCACCGTTTAGTGGAGTGGCAGCCTTGGTAAACGTGCGAAATCATCAGGTCGTCGCTGCGGGTCAGGTGGTAGCTATTCTGACCCGCAGCGACCTGCTCGACGTGGTGTTTAACGTTCCTGAAAACCTGTTTACCGCGCTGGATATGCGCAATATGGCTTATCGCCCGCGGGTGCGCATCAATAGCCTGCCCGACCGGGAGTTTCAGGCCGATTATAAAGAACACACCGGCAGCAGTAGCAGCGGTTCCCTGACCTGGCAGGTTATTTTGACGATGCCACGCCCCGCTGATTTCCCTGCGGTGGGCGGCGTCAGTGGCACGGTCAGCATTAATCTCTCCAATCTGCCGGCCAACGTCGGTCAGGCATCGTTAGTGGTGCCGGTCGAAGCGGTATTCAATCCGGATAACAGCCAGCGTAATGACGCCCATGTCTGGGTGGTACTGGAAGCCGATAACCAGCTGGTGCTGGAAGATCGTAAAGTCAGCGTCGGTGAGGTTACCACTCAGGGTGTGGTGATCACCGCCGGACTCCATGCGGGAGAACGTGTGGTCGCCGCCGGAGTAAATGAGTTGCATGCCCGCCAGCCGGTGCGTATCTGGACGCGTGAGCGGGGGCTGTAATGGATCTCTCCCGGCAGTTTATCGATAACCCCATTCGCGTCTGGCTGGCCATTCTGTTATTGGGAATCGGCGGCATTTTCGCCCTGCTCAATATTGGCCGTCTTGAGGATCCCGCCTTTACCATTAAAACCGCGGTTGTCCTGACGCAATACCCCGGTGCCTCCGCCCAGCAGGTGGAAGAGGAAGTCACCTTGCCGCTGGAGAATGCGCTACAGCAACTTCCCTATCTGGACAATGTCAGTTCGATCTCCTCCAACGGCCTGTCGCAAATTACGGTGAATATTGCCTCGCGCTATCACTCGAATGAATTGCCCCAAATCTGGGATGAAATGCGCCGCCGGGTCGGTGATGCATCGCGCTTCTTTCCTTCCGGCGTCGCCCCGCCTTTTGTAAATGATGATTTTGGGGACGTGTTTGGTTTTTTCTTTGCCATTTCTGGCGACAGCTTCAGTAATCCGGAGCTGGTTCAGTACGCCGAACAGTTACGCCGCGAGCTGGTGCTGGTGCCGGGGGTTGGCAAAGTGGCGATTGGCGGAGCGATCCCGCAGCAAATTAATGTCGATGTTTCCCTGACGATGATGGCCGCACGCGGCATCACCCTCACTCAGCTTTCGGGCGTGCTCAGCCGCCTGAATGTGGTCTCCAGCGCAGGTGAAATCACCTCCGGAACGGAAAGCATTCGCCTGCATCCGACCGGCGAGTTTCAGAATATCGACGAATTGGGCGAGTTGCTGGTCAGTCCGGTCGGTGCGCCGGCCACCACCCGATTGCGCGATATCGCCACGCTGTCGCGCGGACTCAGTGAATCGCCCTCCAGCATTTATCACACTAACGGACGCCAGGCGGTGACTATGGGGGTGTCGTTTATCCCCGGCGTCAACGTCATCGATGTGGGCAAAGCGCTGGAAGCCCGGCTGCAGCAAATGTCTGCGGAAAAACCGGCGGGCATTCAGCTTAACGTGTTTTATGACCAGGCGGCGGAAGTGGCGCATTCGGTCAATGGCTTCATTACCAATTTCCTGATGGCGCTGGCGATTGTGGTCGGCGTGCTGCTGATTTTTATGGGCATGCGCAGCGGCATTATCATCGCGCTTTCACTGGCGCTAAATGTGCTCGGTACGCTGCTAATCATGTATCTGTGCGGTATTGAGTTGCAGCGTATCTCGCTGGGCGCGCTGATCATCGCCCTCAGCATGCTGGTCGATAATGCCATTGTGATTGTCGAAGGTGTGCTGCTCGCCCGCCAGCAAAATACGTCGCTCGCATCGACCCTGAATTTCGTTATCCGCCGCACGGCTTTCCCGCTGTTGGGCGCCACCATTATCGCCATTCTGGCTTTTGCCCCTATCGGGCTATCGCAGGATTCCACCGGCGAATACTGCAAATCGCTGTTCCAGGTGCTGTTAATTTCCCTGCTGCTAAGCTGGGTTTCTGCCCTGACCATTACGCCCGTGCTGATCAAGTGGTGGTTGTTTAGCGCGAAGGCGACGGCAAAGGCATCAGCAGAGGTTACTCCCCATACTGGCGGTTTTTACCGTCTTTATCAGCGCGCCCTGCGCGCTCTGTTAACGCAAAAGACGCTCACGCTGTCGCTGATGGTGGTGCTGCTGGCGGGCGCGGTTTGGGGATTCGGTTCCGTACGACAGAACTTCTTTCCGTCGGCGAATACGCCCATTTTCTTTGTCGATCTGTGGATGCCCTACGGCACTGACATCAACGCGACTGAGAACATAACCGGCGATATTGAAAAATCGATCGCCGGACAGAAAGGCGTGATCTCAACGGTAACTACCATTGGTCAGGGCAGTATGCGCTTTATCCTTACCTACAATGGGCAGCGTCAGTACAGCAACTATGCGCAGATTATGGTGCGCATGGACGATCAACGCAGTATTTCCACCCTGTCGCGGCGTATTGATGCCTATATCGCCCAACAGTATCCGCAGGTCAATGCCAGCACCAAACGGGTGATGTTTGGTCCGTCCGGTGGCAGCGCCATTGAAGTGCGAATCAAAGGCACCGATCCCGACAAAATGCGCCTGATTGCCAGCCAGGTGAGCGACGTCCTGGCCAACGACCCGGCAACCGACAGCGTGCGCAATGACTGGCAGAACCGCAGCAAAGTTATTCGCCCGCAATATAATCCGGCGCTCGGGCGCGAGCTGGGCGTGGACAAACAGGAAATTGATAGCGCACTGCAGATGAATTTTTCCGGCAGTCGCGTCGGGCTGTATCGTGAAGGGGCGGATCTGCTGCCGGTGATTGTCCGCCCGCCCACCCACGAACGTCAGGACGCGAACCATCTCAACAATGTGCTGGTCTGGAGCCAAAGCCAGCAACACTATATTCCGCTCAGTAACGTGGTTAGCGCGTTCAGGCTTGAATGGGAAGATCCGCTGATTTTGCGGCGCGATCGCAGCCGGGTGCTCACCGTCCAGACCGACCCGAATCCGCTCAGTCAGGACACGTCCGGTGATATCCTGGCGCGCGTGAAGCCGAAAATCGATCGCATCGCGCTGCCGCAGGGCTACCAGATTGAATGGGGTGGCGATGCCGAAAGCTCCAGTGAAGCGCAGCAAGGGGTGTTTACCTCATTGCCGCTGGGTTATCTGGTGATGTTCGTGATTACCGTGCTGATGTTCAGTTCGTTGAAAAACGCCATTGCCATCTGGCTGACGGTGCCGCTGGCGCTGATCGGCGTGACGCCGGGATTCTTAATCACCGGTATCCCATTCGGCTTTATGGCCCTAATTGGCCTGCTCAGCCTGAGCGGGATGTTGATCCGCAACGGCATTGTGCTTATCGACGAGATTGAACAGCAGAAGCAACTAAAAGCGCAGGAGGAGGCGATTATCAGCGCGGCCACCTCGCGTCTGCGCCCGATATTGCTGACGGCCTTCACCACCGTGCTGGGGCTGGCTCCGCTGCTGCGCGATGTCTTTTTCCAGAGCATGGCGGTGGTGATTATGTTTGGTCTGGGCTTTGCGACCATACTGACCCTGTTGGTACTGCCGGTGATTTACGCCTGCTTCCATCGCCAGCGTGCCGCGAACGCCCCATGAATATCACCGGGCTGAACGTGATTAAAACGCTGGGATGTATGACGGCGGTGACCTTTTTCACCCTGTATAACACCTGGGACCGTTACGATTATGATTACCACTGGATCCTGCCCTTTCTGACGTTTATATCCACCATCGCCACACCGTTATTTTTTGTGGTTGCCGGCATTATGGATGCGCAATCAAAGCAGGATTTACGCTGGCAATTGGGCAAGATTCGAAATGTGGTGATCGTGTTTCTGTTCTGGATGACGGTTTACTATCTGTGGGAGCCCTATCAGCGGGGTTACCTTATTCAGCCGTGGTTTATCTGCTCTTTTATTATCATCTACAGTTTCCACCCGCTGTTAAACTGGCTCAGCCAGCACCGGTTAATATTCCTGGCGCTGGTAATGGCGCTGCTGCTGTTTTCGTATGGCTATGACCTGATGTATGTTCTGACGCCTGACCCGCGATTCTTCAGTCTGGAACCGCAATACCGGCTCTGGACCTGGCTGCTGTTTTATTTAACCGGCCAGCTATTGTGCGATCCGTTCATTGCTAACTGGATGGAACGTAAAAAGGTGGCGCGGAGTGCGGCAATCGCCTTGCCCTTTGTTTACCTCTTTACTTGGTTCTATGAGCAGCACTTTTTCTTTGCCTTATTTAAAGCCGACCGCAATGCCTTTATTCTCACCGGTTCACAAATTTATCTGCTGGTGGTGGTACTGGTCATCGCCGCCAGTCAGGTGCGTTTTCAGCGCAATGCCGCGGTAAAAGAATCCTTTCTGGCGGCGATCAGCAAAACCATGACCGGGGTGTATATCCTGCACTACTCCGTCTTCCATCTGTTAAGCGTGCTTATTCCGATTACCTCACTGGCCACCAAACTGATGCTTATGGTGGTGACCTTTATCGCCTCGGTCCTACTGTCGAGGTTAATGCTCTCTATCGCGTGGGTGAAAAACGTCATCACGCTGTAAGGTCAGAAGCCATAACGCAGCCAGGCGAAAAGCACGTTGCCATTATTATAGGTGCCGGGAATGTAGGTGAATTGCAGGGTTAACCGTTTATAGCCGGCGGAGAAAAGCGGAAGAACCAGCGGCAGCGGCACATAATTGGCGAAATCATCGCGCGCGGTGATCCCGGCGGTTAAGCCTAAACCCAGCCGAAAATCGTGCTGCTGATCCAGATACCAGCCCTTTTCCCAGCCGTAACCCACCATCGGTTGCCATTCATTATGGGAATCCTTAAACGCCATGGCATAGAGCGCACTCCAGTTACCTTCTGCGGTAAAGCGCGATACGCCGATGCCGCCGCCCCATGGCGTTTCGTTATAGTTGTCAGTTTTGTCTTTGTCGTAAGCAAACCGGGCGTGCCAGCTAATAAAAGGCAAATAGAGATCGTGGTATTCAGGCTGTTCCCATGTCTGGGAAACATCATCTTTCAACCATTCCCAGCCGTCGCTGACGCTATTACTGGCGAAGGCGGGATCGATAAATAACATCAGGCACACAGACAACGCCACAGTAAGACTGCGCATAGTTTTTCCTCTGTTAAATTAACTGATGCATAAACAGGTGTAACGCGAGAGTTGACCGTCCGTGAGCCGCTGGTAAGTATTATAGTTGTTTATCCGGGGCGGCATTTCTGGCCTGCCCTGTTCCATTTGTGTCGAGGAGAATGGGTACCGATGTTCACAGGTTGGTTAGACTCTTTCACGCCCTTTGCCCGGGGATTATTTCTGCTGGCTTGCCTGACGCTGGTATTAATTGGCTTGCATCTCGCCGCACCGCTGATCAATCAGGTGCTGCTGGCGATGTTTCTGGCAATCATGCTGGATCCGCTTATTAGCCGCCTCGAAAAGCGCCGGGTTCCGCGTATTATCTCCTCCCTGCTGGTGATTATGATCCTGCTGCTGCTGATCGTGATTATCATTATGTCACTGAGTGCCGCCACGCCAGATTTGCTGCAGCTCAGCCGCCAGATGCCCGCTCTGGCGGCGGAAAGGTTACAAACGCTGGCGCATTTGCCTGGCCAGATGGGCATTGTGTTTACCTACGAAGAAATGCTGAATTTGATTGATGGCAGCGCCATTGTGCGTTTTATCGCTACCCAGCTTTCGCTGATCCCCGGCATGCTTTCATGGTGGCTGATGGTCTTTCTGATGCTGCTGTTTATGCTGTATGAGCTGCCGATGTTTAAAACCTTCCTGCGCGCCAAAGAACGTCATTCGCGCCTGTTTACCGCGCTGGAAGAAGGCATTCAAAGCGTGATTGTTTACGCGCAGGTGAAAACCCTGACCGGCCTGCTCGGCGGATTGATTGTCTGGGCCGCCGCCCATTTGCTGGGGTTGAAGCTAGCCTTCCTGTGGGGTCTGCTGATGTTTATCTTCAACTACGTGCCGGTCCTCGGCTCGTTTCTCGCCGCCATCCCGCCGGTAGTGCAGATCTTTATCCTGTCCGATACGCAAACCAGCCTGCTCACCGTGGGATTCTTTGTGGTGTTGAATCTGTTTTTGAGTTCTGTCCTGGAGCCGCTGATGCTCGGCAGGCGGCTGAATTTGTCACTCACCGTTCAACTGCTGTCATTTTTATTCTGGCAGTCGTTGCTCGGGATCACCGGGGCGATTCTGGCGATCCCCCTGACCTTTTTGCTGACCAGAGTTTGGCTGGCGTTGCGACAAGCGCCTGACAGCGCCTGATTGCCGGAGCGTGATGGCGTCCTCAGCTGATGGCTTCTGAACCCGCTTACCGCCCGGTCTGTCACCCGGTTAATTTTCAGAGTGACGGCTGATCCTTCGGCTTCTCAATCCCCGAATCGGTCAGCGTTGCTCTCACCTGCGGCAGGCTTTGCGGATAATTCTGCTGCACAAACTCAATCATTCTTTCCCGCACGTAGCAGCGAAGATCGAAGGCCGTGGGAGAATTCTGTGCGGTCATCAACATTCTGATGGTCATGGTTTTGTCGGTAGTATCGGTCACCTGCAGCACCTTGGTTTCCTGATCCCACAGTTTGGTTTCGCCGAGGATTTTTTCAAAATGCTGGCGCAGTGGCTCTAAGGGCATGGAATAGTCGAGATACAGGAACACCGAGCCTAATATCTGGGCGTTATTACGCGTCCAGTTCTGGAAAGGATTTTCGGTAAAGTAGGTAATCGGCAACACCAGGCGGCGCAAATCCCAGATACGCACCACCACATAGGTCAGGTTTATCTCTTCGATCCAGCCCCATTCATTTTCAACCACCACCGCATCATCAATTTTAATCGGTTGGGTAAAGGCGATCTGAATGCCGGCAAACAGATTGATCAGCGACTTTTGCAGGGCAAAACCAATGATGATACCCGCGACTCCGGCACCGGCCAGGATGGTGGTGCCGAATTTTCGCACGGCAGGGAAACTGAGTAAAATCAGGGTCAGGCAGAATGACACCAGCAGGACCATCGCCACTTTTTTGACATACATAATCTGCGTGCGAATTTTACGCGCACGAAGATTATTCGAAAGATTAATGTCGTAGCGGATAAACAGCATGTCCTGCGCCACGTTGGTCAGTCGAATTAAAATGGAACAAAAAGACAGGATAATGAAGACGTTAAGGGTGGCGGTGATAAAGCCCAGTGATTCCGGCTGGATGGTAATGTAATTCACCCCGACGTTGATCATCAGCAGGGGAATAAACAGAAACATCGATCCACGAAGATGCTTTTCCAGTGATTTGAACAGTTTCCGGTCGCGGCTTTGCCAGTAGCGGATGAACCGGAGAAGGATAAAGCGGGCCAGAAATCCCAGCGCGAGTGAAAGAATGACGAGCAATACCGCAGGCACCCATACTGGCGCACCCGATAACTCACCGAAAATCGTTAGCATTCAGTTCCCTTACCCTGTGAAAAAATGTCGTTAACGGGCTTTTCAAAAAAAGCCAAAAGTAACCGATAATTTAAGGTTAGCATAAATGCAAATCACTGAAATTTAAGATGACGTTTAATCGGATTAGTTCACCAGCGGGGTGACGATGCTCAGGTCACGCTGGCGTCCGCCGCCGGAGCCATCGCTAATTCCTCAGCGATAACATCAATCAGCTTTGTCACCCGGCGCGGCTGCACGCGGGAGGGAGGATAAACGATATGCAATGCAGTCGGCGGAAGCGCGTAATCGGCCAGCACCTCGACCAGTCGACCTGCGACAAGGTCGGCCTCAACATCCCAGATGGACTTTTTGCACAGCCCCTGCCCCTGTAGCGCCCACTGTTTAATTAACTGGCCATTATTGGTGGTGCGCTGCCCGTTGACCGAAACGGCATAGGGCGCGCCATCGACCTGAAAAGACCAGACCCGATCAATCCCCTGCATAAAGCGCATCATGATGCAGTCATGCTGGTTCAGGTCGTCGGGATGCAGTGGGGTTCCCCGCCGCTGCAAATACTCAGGTGAACCACAGACCAGACGTCGGTTATCACCAATCGCTCTGGCCTTCAGCGTGGAGTTAGAAAACTTACCATAGCGGATGGCAAAATCTATTCCCTGACTCGCCAGATCGACAAAGCTATCGGTGAGATTCAGATCGATGGTGACAGCGGGATGCTGAACAAGGAAACGGTCGAGGATCGGCACTACGCGGGTTTGCCCCAGATCCACCGGTGCCGTAATTTTGATCGGCCCGGATATTTTTTGCGTGCCCGATCTGATGCGGCTTTCAAGCTCATCAGCTTCGGCCAGCAGCCGTCGTGCCCCCTCGGCAAACATCCTTCCTTCGTCAGTCAGACTCAGTGAGCGTGTGGTACGCGTCAGAAAAGTGGCCTTGTAATACGACTCGAGCATCATCAGACGTTCAGAAACGGATGCCGGTGAAAGTCCCAGCTCACGACCGGCGGCTGACAAACTGCCCTTTTCCAGGATCATCAAAAACAATTTAAGGTTTTCTAGCATTCTTCGACATTCCCGAAAGATATATTCGTTATTGCATCACTTATCAATAATTTCCACAAGGCGTAAACTCCCCCTTCTCGCTAAACATCTTCGCTGAACCAGGGATACATTTTGACCACACAACCGCCGCAGAACCGAAACGCCGCGCCTGAGATAGCCAGCCTGACGACAGCCAACGTTATCCTGTTTGCTTTTGCCTGCGGTGCCACCACGGCCAATGTGTACTATTCGCAGTCGATTGCGGGTCTGATAGCCAGCAGCCTGCATCTGCCGGCAAGCCTGGCCGGGCTGATTGTCACCACCACCCAGTTGGGTTATGGCATCGGCCTGTTTTTTTTGGTTTGCCTGGCCGACCTGGTGGAAAACCGCCGACTGGTATTGATCACCACGGCGGGCACCATTCTGAGCCTGATTGGCGTTGCGGCCAGTTCAAGCGCCACTGCGTTGGTGATCGCCTCATTCTTACTGGGAATTTCTACCGTAGGCAGCCAGGTTCTGGTGCCGCTTGCCGTTCATCTTTCGCCTGAAGGTCAGCGCGGTAAAATCATCGGTAACATCATGTTCGGGCTGGTGTCCGGCATTATGCTCTCTCGTCCGCTGGCCAGCTTTTTGGCCGGACATTGGGGATGGCGGGCGATATTTATCTTCTCGGCGGCGGTGATGCTGAGCACCTTTATCCTTATGGCGCGCGCATTACCGCAGTGGCATCCTCAACCGAAGCGGAATTATATGTCCACGCTGCGTTCGATGCTTACCCTGCTGGCAACGTCGCGAACGCTGCAACGTCGGGCAGCCTATCAGGGGACGATGTTCGGCATATTTAATATGTTCTGGACCGCCGCGCCGGCGATGCTGCACCTGCGTTTTGGTCTTGGACAGTCGGGGATTGCCGCCTTTGCCCTGGCCGGCGCAGCAGGTGCACTTTCGGCACCGGTAGCCGGTAAAATCGCCGACCGGGGCGGTTCAAAAATCGGCACCGGCGTGGTGATTGGCTGCGCAGGGTTGGCGCTGCTTATCAGCGGTTGGGGACAGGCGATAGCGTCATTGATGATCCTGGTCTTCGCCGCGATTATTCTTGACGCTGCCACCCAGGCCAATCAGGTTTTCGGTCAGCGCGCCATCCAGAGCCTGGATGCCGAAGCGCGGGGTCGGTTAAACGCGGTCTATATGACGGTTATCTTTATCTGCGGTGCGGCGGGTTCGGCGTTGGGTTCATTGACCTATTTTCATGGCGGATGGGTCACCACCGCCACGGTGGGAGCCGGATTAGCCCTGGTGATGCTTCTGGTGTTTTTGACCGAATTGCGCGCAAAAAAAACGGGGTGAACGCCGTTTGCAGGCTGAAAATTCCGACCGTGATCTGAATCCGGGCAGAAGTTGACATGTTATCCGCCTCATTCAAACTGCCAGTAAAGCGGCGTGCCGAAAACCTCAACGTAGTAATCAATCACCGCCCGCACATTTAACGGTGGATGCCGCACGTTGGGATAGATGGCGGCAACATGCTGCGGCTCGGTTTTACTCGCGCCCTGATATTTTTCCATCACCCGGACCAGCGCCCCTTTTTTCAGGCTGTCACCGATGAGCCAGTCGGGAAACAGCACCATCCCCATCCCGGCAAGCGCGCTGGTCAGCAAGGATTCGGCGTTATTGGACGTCAGCAAGCCGTTAACGGGAAAGTGCGTCCAGCGGCCTCCGGGTTTTCTGAATAACCAGCGATTGGGGCCAGAGAAGCCGCGGTACACAAGGCATTTGTGCTCACTCAACTCCGCAGGCGAAGCCGGCTGTCCGTGCTTTTCTACATACTCCGGCGAGGCAACCAGATGATAATGCTGGGTGCCAAACACGCGCGCATGGAAAGAGGAATCGGTCAGGGTGCCAATCCTGAAAATCACGTCCGCCGCATCCCGGTGAGGATCGATATAGTCATCGGTCTGGGTCAGCTCAATTTGCAGGCGCGGATAGCGGTTCGACAGTTCTGTCAGCCAGGGCGCGATATGACGCTGGCCAAAAAATACCGGCGCATTAATCCTGATCAGGCCGGAAGGTTCCAACGAACGATCGAGCATCTCGGTACGGGCTTCACTCAGCTGCTCGGTCATCGCCCTGGCATAGTCAATGAACAGCCTTCCCGCTTCGGTGGGGATCACCGCGCGGGTATTGCGATAGAAAAGCTGCTGCCCGAGCGTGTCCTCCAGTTGCAGGATCACACGGGAGATCATCGATGCAGAGACTCCTTCCCGCCTGGCGACAGCCGAAAAACTCTGCTCATCGAACACACCGATAAAAAAGAGCAGCGTGCGGAAATTTATCGCGCCTGGGTCGTACATTATCCTGATTCCTGCAAAGGTGTTTCCTGAATTATACCGTTTTTCATTATGCCGCGCTGCTATAGGATGCTCCCCCTACACCACTGGAGACTGTTCAATGCCGCTTTTATTTATATTACTCGTCGTCGCTGGCGGGATGGGATTATCCGTTGAGGCCGGCTTATTAGGGCCGCTGGGGAGCGAAGTCGGTGACTTATGGGCCACCTTCAGCATTTTTGGCGTCGGTGCGGCGCTGACCTTCCTGTTGATGCTGTTCTTTAGTCCCCGCAACAGCCCGTCATTCTTTACTCAGCCATCATGGACGCTGGTGGGGGGTATCCTCGGGCCGATCTATGTGGTCATTCTGACGGTTGCCGTGCCCATTATCGGCATTGCGATGACCATGATTGGCATCCTCGCCGGACAGGTGTTCAAAAGCCTGGTGATTGACCATTACGGTCTGTTTGGCACCGCCCACCGTAAAATTGACAGCAAGCGCATTATCGCGCTGATTTTTATTGTTGCGGCATTGTTCCTTGTGGCAAAAGGCTAAGGTGATTTTATGAACATTTTAATGATTATTCTGGCGGTCGTCGGTGGCGCAGTCCTCAGCATGCAGGCGGCGATTGGCGGCAAGCTGGGCAGCAACGTCGGCGTATTTCGCAGCGCGTTTCTGACCTTCTCGATTGGCGCACTGGTCACCGCCCTGCTGATTTTCTTCTTCGAACCTAAACAAGCCCTGACCTTGATGGACGTGCCGAAATGGCAGCTGCTGGGCGCACTCTGTGGCGTTCCGTACATCGTGATTATGGTGCTGGCAGTGCAGCGAATTGGTTCGGCGGTTGCCACAGTGGCGGTGATCTTTGGTCAGCTGGCGATGAGCATGCTGATTGATAACTTCGGCTGGTTAGGCAATGAGGCGATTCACTTCTCGGTGACGCGTCTTGGCGCGGTGGTTTGCCTGGGGATCGCGCTGTTCTTTATTTATTCCAGCAGTAAGACCAAAACCACACCGGCGGAAAAAAACGTCAAGCAGGCCTCGGCGCGCAGCTGAATGCTGGCTGGCTGGCTGGCTGGCTGGCTGGCTGGCTGGCTGGCTGGCTGGCCAAGGTTAAACCGGCTCAATCCACATCGGTCGAAAAACAAAAAGGCTCCTTTCGGAGCCTTAGTCAGTCCAGCGCAATCGCTGTTAAACCTACTTAATCTCGGTAATAAAGTTCTCGCGAGCACGGCGCACTTTCTTCAGGTTAACCAGCCAGTCACCTTCGTCGGAACGGTAGCCCAGCGGTAAAATAATTACGCTGCGCAGATTTTTGGCGCTCAGGCCCAAAATCTCATCCACTGCCGCCGGATCAAATCCTTCCATCGGGGTGGCATCAACCTGCTGTTCAGCGGCGGCAATCAGTGCGGAACCCAGACCAATATAGGCCTGGCGGGCTGCGGCCTGATAGTTGGCTTCCTGACCGCGTTCCGCCACAATGCCCAGCAGCATCTGACGATAGTTTTCCCAGCCTTCGTTGGTCGAGTTGCGCACGTCATTGGTGAGATCGAACATCATATTGACGCGATCGGCGGTGATGTCGTCCCAGGCAGCGAAGACCAGCAGATGAGAGCAGTCGGTGACCTGCGCCTGATTCCAGCTGACCGCTTTGATTTTTTCGCGAATTTCCGCGTTGGTCACCACCAGCAATTCAAAAGGTTGCAGGCCGCTGGAGGTCGCGGTTAAGCGCACGGCTTCAAGGATATGTTCCAGGTTGTCGGCCGGGATTTTCTTCGCCGGATCGTATTTTTTGGTTGCGTAACGCCAGTTAAGAAACTCAGTGATCTTGGTCATTAATCTTATCCATCGCGAAAGAGTTGAGGGTGGTGTGCAGCTTATAAGCCTTTGTATCGCCCCCAGTCTAACGACAATTCAGGCGGAAGGCGTAGAGCAAATCGAGGCATATTAAGACTATGCGGAATTACATTCTCTCCTGTCAGGCCCGCCTTATGTTGTCCAGGAATCTGACGTTCCAGTACAAAACGTGCGTGTATCAAATCCGCGCAGAAGGGCTGGGTTACCGACTCAGGAATCCGCTCGTCACGGTTTGAGAGAATTTTCAGGGAGAGATTACGGTGTTGCACGACAGCCGGGAACCTGGCTGTGAGAAATATGTCGATGGGCCTGAGCCCTTACCTCTTGATGACGAGAAGAGTGTTCATGGGCGGGTTGAGAATGCGCGTTTCGACCTGCGTTCGAAGTTATATGCTAAACCGGCAGCCGATCATCCGTGGAATACACGCAGAACGCAAAGTATGACCCCTGTTAAACCACCGAAGTCACCCAGAAAGAAGGCTGATTTGTCATGCAGTGGCGTAAAATTCTGCCTGTGCGTTTCTGGCGGGTTTTCGGGTGGTTTGTTACCCTTTTTACCGGTTATTCGTCAGAAAAACCGCCAGCTTGTTTTAGCGGTGCGTACAATTAGAACGTTATGGGTATATCTCATTTGTAATGGCCGATGGCTGCTAAGAGCGAACAACGGACGTTCGCAGTTAGCTAATGCGTATAAACTTTTTCCGTCGCATATTCGTTAACAAGGTGATGTCATAGCCGCCTTAAAGCGGCAGAAGCATGAGGCAGCGTCCGGCTAATCGCGTGTTGCGACTTTTTTTATAAGATGCGAAAGTTGCGGATAAAAGCCCAGTAAAATCCAAAAAAAATACTGGTTACCTTAGTAACCAGCATTTAAACCTACTTATACATTATGGTCATTCAAATCAGAAGTTTACTTTTACCCCCAACAAGGCGCTGGTATCGGAGTAACCTTTGTCACCCATCTGCTGACCGATATTGCCCCACAGGTTAACATTTTTTGTGATCTGACCCTCAACACCGACTTTCACTTCGCCCAGGTTGCGCGTGCCTTTCTGGGTGACTTTAACACCGTTGAGTTCGCTGCCAAATTCCTGTGTATTATAAATCCAGTTCGCCTCGATAAACGGCTGGAATATACGATCTTTGCCGTTATCAATAATGCTATGGCCTTTGATAAAGGCACGCGCACCCAAGCGGGTTTGAATGTTGCCATCGCCGGTTCCTTTCACGCGAGTGCCATTCTGCTCGCGAATCTCATCCGCCTGCACGCCCATCCAGGTGATCTGCGCCTGAGGCTGCACAAAGTAGCTTTCACGCTCGTTCTTCTCGCCAATTTTCCAGGTATATCCGGTCTCAAGCGACGCGGTAATCCCTTTCGATTTGTAAGACTCCGCTGCCAGTGAATCGCCTTTCACGGTGTTGTTAAACCAGCTGTACTGCGCCCAGCTGTCAAGGTAAGCACCGGATTTCTCCTCGTTGTCCTGTAACCAGGTCGCGTAGATACCTGTGCTGTAACCATTGATGCTGCTATCCGCTTTCTGAACAGAAAGATGGTTACGGCTATTGCTCTGCTGGTTAGCATAACCGGCCATTACACCGAGGTGATAACGGTTGGCACCATCCGTTGTCCATTGCGCAATATCACCGCCTATCTGCATCACATAGCGATTGGCCTGCGTTTTCATCTGACCGCTACTGTCACTGGAACGGGTGTGGCCACCGACGTTACGCAGCCACATGCTGGTCACTTTCTCTTCGCCAGTCAGCGCATCAACATAGTGAGTCTCACCCAAACGATCATGCAAACGCGTGTTGAACAGGTTATTTGCCGCAGCCATATTAGCTGAGTAGGCGGCAGATTCCGGGCGATAAATTTTGATAACTTCCTCTTTATTGCCATCACCACCACCTTCACCAGGGTCAACCACACCACTGAGCACGTTCGTCAGATACCAGTTGTTGCTGTTGGAACTTTCGCCACGTACCAGGTTGTAATCATAGGCCCCAGCGACGATACGGCCGTCCTTCACAAACTCACCGTCCGATTTGCCACCAACACTGATAACTTCAATACCGTTGATGGTTTTGGCACCGCTCCCTCCGGCATTATTGACGCTTACGCGGGTTGTACCACTGGTATCACCTGCAACGATCATTTTATCGGTGACCGAATTATCATCACCTAAGGCGGTGTTCAGAGTAATGTGACCGTCATGACCGCTATAATTGCCTGCAATATGCAACTTATTGCCTGCCGCTGCGCCTGCACCACCTACAATGATGTTTCCGCTGTTGGCAAGATTGCCGCCGACGTTGAAACGCACTGTATCTTTGACTGCCTTCGTGACGGGGTTGATTTCACCTAACTGCAGCGTGCCGCTGTTGCTAACATTGCCTGATGTACCCCCAAAACCACCGGCAACTGCCCCTCTGGCAATGTTCAGGTTGGCTGAAGCCAGCGTGACGTTATTATTTGCGCTACCAAGCTGCAAGCCGCCCGCATTTACTTGCGTATCACCAGTGTACTGCGCCGCCTGCTGGCTGAGTGTCACCACACCTGCACCATTCTGGTTTAACTGACCGCTGCCGGTAATGGTGTTGTTTAGCAACCAACTGTCGCTGCTGATAAGATTCAGCGATCCTTCATTGGCGATGTTAGCGGAACCCAGACTCGTTTGAGCGGAAGCCGTCAGTTCGGAACCGTTTTCAACGTTGAATTTACCCGTGAAATTACTGTTTTCGCCCAGAAGCACAACATCGCTGTTTTGCGCGATATCGGTCTCACCTGAACCGCTCAGGTTGTTTAACAGCGCGCCCGCCGCGTTTTTAAGGGCCAACAATCCTTCGTTAACAATATTGCCACTACCCAGACCGCTGGTATTGTTCAACTGCACGTCCGCACCAGAGGCAATCGAGGTCGTTGCTGCAAGACCGGCATTATTGCCATTGACTGTTAACGTGCCACCATTCACATTCAAAGCACCACTGCCTTGCAGGTTGCCATTAACTGAACCGCCGTGAGTGATGCTCAGCATCCCGCCGTTTAGATTCGCGACAGCCCCTTCCGACGTGTTTAACGCGCCGACGGTCTGGCTGTAGCCGTTCATATCAAAGCTTGTGTTGGCTGCCAATGCCAGCTCTGACGTTTGCCCCAGCACATTGTCATTGTTCATCAGCAGAGTGCCGCTACGGACATCGGTTTTGCCGCTGTAACTGTTATCCATGTTCGACAGTGAGACGGTTTGCTTTGCTCCTGTGTCAATTGCCAGGTCGCCCGAGCCTGTCAGTTTCGCGCTCATGTCAGCTGAATTACTGCTTTTACCGAAGGCATTAAGCACCAGCGCATCATTCCCCTGAGTCAACAACTCCAACTGGGTCAGGCCATAGGTAACATACAATCCGTCATCGGCCTGCCCGCTGGTCAGACGATAGTCGTAAGTGGCATTGGCTACCACGTTTCCATCTTGCAGAATGTTGGTATTCAGTTGGTCGGTAATCAGATTTCCGCTGATATCGCGCAGTTCCAGGTTACCGCCAGAGCCCTGCACCGGAAGCGCGCTACCTGCCAGTTTGATGGCCTGATCACCTTCATCCTGTTCCAGTAATGAAACGGTTTGAGGTGGCAACACGTGGTGGTTGGTGACCGAACCAGAATTAATTTCTACGGTACCGCGCCCGCTAATATCCATTAATACTGAGGTTTGCACCACGCCTTTTGCCACGGTATCGCCAGGTGTACCGGTATTGAATACTACTGTGCCACCGTCAAAATTCAGACCACCAATCTGTTGCACGCCGTCTGCTACTGTCACACGGCTGTCCGCGCCTGCCAGCAGGGTAGCCTGAGCAAGGGCCTGAGTATTCAGTCCATCAAGTGCAAAAGTGCTGTCGGTCAGAGCCAGCGTACCGGTAAAGGTGTTGCTGGAATTATTGGCGGTAAAATCAAAAGCGTTACCCGCCGTGCTGGCTGCAATCGTCCCTGCGCCGTTGATGTGACTGTTAAATCGTGTGCCAGCGCTTTGCTTCAGTATCAGAGTGCTGCCATGAGCAATATTAAAACCGGTACCTGAGGCGTCATCAGCGGAATCGCCTAAGGGCACAAGAGTATCATTCAGCGTCAGAATTGAGCTGTTTTCCAGATTGACCTGTTCAAAGCCTGTGATTGTTTTCCCTGTTTGCGCCAGTGTCAGTTGACTGTTACGCAGATTGAGTTTGTCATCGCCCGCGCCTGCATCCAGAGAGTCAAACAAATTGCCGTCGGTGACATCAATGTTGACCAGGTTATAGCTGTCATTACCGCTCGAGCTGGTGATATCCGTAGCGGTACTGCCATGCTGTAAATCCACAGTGTGGTCGTGTGCGGTAGTAAGATTTACCTGACCAACAATGTTGCCGCCTTGAGCATTCACAAAGTGAACGCCTGACAGACCGCTGGTAATTTCCAGCGCAACCTGTGCAGCTGAGTTGGCGATAATGTCCCCACGGTTAATAAAGCTACCCACGTAATCATTATTCACGTCGACTACCGGGTTAGTGGTGGATTTTGACACTAGGCGTCCGCTCTGCTCAACCACAGCACTCGTTCCGCCAACTTTCAGAGCAGGTCCGCCAGCAGCATCATTGATGTTGACGCTTGCACCGGACTTCACGTCGCCTTTAATATTCGTGGCGATACCGCTGCCGTCCGCATGGTTGACATCAATGACTAGGTTACGTGAGTTTGACATATCAAGGGCACTGTCAGCTGTTGAACCATCAGCATTCTGGATCAGCAAGCCAGAGCCGCTACCGTCAACGGTAATCTTTCCACTGTTTTCACTGGCCATGCTGGCGGCCGTGCGAACGCCTGCCCCGTTATCAACGGTTATCTGCGTGTTATCAAGTTTGATGCCCGCAATTTCTGCTTTGTTTTCGATGGCATTACCATTGCCTACCGGGTTCATCTCAATGCTGGCATCTTTCACCCTCAGGCCAGTAGCACCGGTGTCCAGCAGAATGCCATGAGCGCTGCCGCTGGCTTTCACCACCCCTCGGCCATCAAGGGCCAGATTCGCACCGTTACCGACCTTAATCGCAGCTTCGCCATTTGAGGCTTCGATATTGCCAGTATTAGAAATGGTTGAAGCCGGCCCCTGAATATTAACGGCAACTCCATTTACCTTGATATCGCCGCTGTTAACCAGCGTGCCGCCATCCACCAGGACGCCCGTGGTATTCGCCGTGGCGAAGTTAATGTCACCACGGTGATCTAGGGTGCCGCCATTGCGGGCAATATAGCCGATAGCATTTGGCGCTGTGGCTACGGTGCTATCGAGCGTCGCATAGCTGGTCAGCCTTGCATTGCCGCGATAAGCGGGATCGCCGTTGCCGGTAATATCTGAATAACTGCCGTCTACAATACCTGCCGTGCTGCTGGCACCGCTTATTGAAAGTGTAGTTTCCTTAGCCAGTGTGCCCTGGGCATTGCCCATCACCTTGATACCCGTTGCGCCTTCACCGCTGGCTGCGATGGACATATTACCGGTGTTAAGCTCACTTGCCTGGGCATTACTGGTTACCAGCAGAGCCGTCGAATTTTTACCGCTGCTTTCTACAGCGGATGCGCTACCGGTGCCATTAAAGCTTGCACCGCCGTCGATACGATACAGCGTCGATCCATCGGTCGTAACATTTTGCGTACCGGTGCTGTTATCGACCACTTTAGAGCCCGCACCCAGTACGTAATAGCCGGTCTGACTCACGCCATCAAAATTAATTACGCCGGCATTGTCTACTTCAATGGTTCCACCATTACGCGCATGGGCGCCGATGGCACCATCACCCTTCAGCTCAATGGTACCGGCATTGGTGGCTACTGCCCTCGCGCCGTCAGCCCATAAACCGTAGTTTGCGGTTTTGGTAACAGCATCTATTCCCCGCAGAATATTAATCAATCCGTCGTTGCGCACCGTGGTCGTTCCACTGTCTGTGCTGACAGAACTCGCCATCATGGCGACAGCGTTAATACCGTCCAGGGTGATGTTACCGTCAGCGGCATTCAGTACTGAGCCGCCTGCGGCGCCCGCGCTGGCGAAACCTTTCATGCCAACATTTTGCAGGGGAGGCTGTCCGGCCACGCCGTCTGCTGCGCCTTTGATGAGAATTTCACCGTGGTTGATAGCACGAGCAGCGGGCCCCTGAACAATGACACCAAAGGCCCCCTGTGTTTTACTGCCCAGTGTCAGCGTACCGCCGTTCTGATTGGTGAATGTTGAAAATCCACGCGCCAGTACCAGCTGATTATTTGGTGAGTTAGCCACGATATCTGTCGTCGCGTCGCCGGTACTGTGTTGTGCCTGACGGCCAAGATAAACCTCTCCACTGTTACTGAACGCAGAGCTGTCTTCAAGCAAAACACCCATACTGTAAGTTGGGTAAGTTGTTGTTACTTTACGCTCAACAGCTGAAATATTGATGCTGCCACTGTTATTCAAAATCGCATCATTGAATAGCTGCACACCTATGTTACTCACATAGGCTCCGCTGGGCGCTAGATTAATCACCCCGTCATTATTAATTGTACTACCTGTACTGGCGGCAACGGCATTATTATGTCCTGTAAAAGGAGTGCCAATCGGATTGCCAGAGCTATTCTTATAAGCACTCATTTCAGCGTTTGTCCCTGCATCAATAACCCCATAATTATTGACTACAGAGTTCTCGCGTGCAGACACGACCAACGAACCCGCACTGGAGTTTGCAAATGTCCCCAGATTGCCATAGTTATTCAGTGTTGACGCGTTAGTCAGCCTAACAACCGATATATCGGTGTTATATGCCTGAATGGATGCATCAGAATCGATATTAATAGTGCCAGCACTGCCTAAAATGTAAGCTACTCGGGTTGGGTCAATGACAAAGCGTGTTGCATCATCATCTGGCACTGTTTCGTCAACGTAAATATGTTTAACACCTGATGAGTCATAAGCTTTCTTAAATTCCGAATCATACGATCCCGGAGATAATAATCCGTCTTTTACTGCCTGAATTAACGCAGAATTATAGCTTTTCAGATCCTCAATATTTTCAACGGTTTGCACACCAATGGCACTATCGAAAGTTCCAGTGAATCCTGCCAGAAATGCCAAGGCGGGGTCGGAGTTGTTTTTGGCATAACTGCTTATATTCCCAAGGTGTGCTACCGTCTTGCTTTTGTAATTCAGCGTCCCTCCATTTGCTAAAAATACGGATGACGTGCTGTTTTTACCTTTCATAAACAAGGTGATCTGATTATCTTTATTGTTGAACCAGTCACTGTCTGAGCTATTACCGACGCTTACATCCAGACTCGAACCGGTACCGATTTGAATCAGGTTGCGGTCAACGTATTGCCCGTCTGCACCCACGGCATAATGATAGCTGTAATACTGATTTGCCAGATCGACCATCCGTACCTGGTCATTTTGATACGCCGAAAAAGTAGCGCTATTACCCGTTACAGGGTCGATATAGTCATACCCTGCCTGCTGGCCTAAACCGATGTAGCCACCATTGTTAACATAGCTGGCACCACTACCAGATAGTTTTCCCATTCCGGCCAGTACCGACAGTTTTAGGATGTTAAATCCCCTATCTCCACTGGCAATTTTACTCCAGTCTGCCGACAGCAGATTGTCATTCCCGAAAATGGTCTGAATATGGCCGCCATCTTTAGAGTCAAAAACGTCCAGAGAAATATCCGCAGCCTGGGACGGCATGAAAAATGCCATTGCCATTGCCAGTGCGGTCAGCGATAACACGCCTGTGTTTCTGAGCATAAAACTTGAATACTTAGTTCCGCTTTTAGATGACTTTCTTTTTCCCTTGGTTAATTCCGAGGTGACATCAAAACGTTGCAGGGAAGAATTCCACTTTACTTTAAATATCTTATTCATAATGTTTGATTCGCGATATTAGATTGAAATCAGAATATGATCTGAATGATTACGCCAGCCATAAACCAGGCACCGAGGGAAAATGCAGTTACAAAAAGCCAGGCGGCAGGCCTGAGGAGATGATTACTTTCAATGAAACTAGTAATTGCCTTCATGATTTTCTCACTGTCTTTGTGGCTCAGCGCAGGTGTGAGCACATCTGACAGTAAGTGTGTCATTTTTTAATCATTGCAAATATCAGACAGAAAGAGACATGCTGTAAGCCAGGGACTACATTCTCATATTTTTATTCTTATTTATTTTTCTTCAGGAATTAGAGTCAGGATAAATGGAGTAACAATGTAGGATCGGGACTACAAAATAATTTTGCAACCTTTTTCGTAGCAACATATTATTAACTATTATCTGAATACTCAGGGTTCATATGGCTGCGTTTATTGTTGTTGACGACCATCCACTTGCCAGACTGGCCATTCGTATGCTTCTAGAAAAAGAAGGCCACCTCGTTGTAGCAGAAACCGATAACGGTTCAGAGGTAGTGGCTCTGGTCAGGAATCACCGTGCAGAAGCACTGGTGATGGACATTGATCTGCCCGGCATCAATGGTATCGAGGCGATTACCTTACTGCGCTCTGCGGGTGTAAAAATCCCCGTCATCGTCATGAGCGGCAAAAATCCCGATTACTACACGCAGCTCAGCATGAAGGCGGGTGCAAACGGTTTTATCAGTAAACAGAATAATCTGTCTGATCTTTCCAATGCTGTCAGCGCCGTATTTTCTGGCTACGGTTATTTTCCTTTGCGTATGCACGAGCCTTACGAACAAACGCTCACAGCCTCAGACTCTGAGCAACTGCGGCTCTTGTCGAAACGCGAATTTGAAGTGCTGAAGCTTCTGGCGGAGGGGATAGAGATCATTTCCATTGCATCACGTATGCAAATCAGCAATAAGACCGTCAGCACCTACAAGGCTCGCCTGATGGACAAGCTGGGACTGAAGAATCAACGTGAATTACTCGACTTTACCCGCAGGAATAATATCTCCTGATGCGTCCAAAACGGTTATGGATATTCGCTGCATTCTTATATCCGCTAAGTGGCATTTCCGCCCCTGAAAATCTCAGTTACGTCCCTGATGCTCTTCCCGGGGTGAATGCTCCCACACTCACAGATTCTCAATGGCGCTGGTTAGGACAAAAGCGCGAACTCACGCTGGCGCTTTACGGTCGTTCCAGACCGCCATTGACGCGGGTTGATGCTGGAGGACGCGTTACCGGGTATATCCCTGATTTCTCATCGGCTCTGGCACGTAGCCTAGGCCTTACGCTTCGCATCGTTCATTTTGATAATGCAGAGCAAGCCTATTTCTCTCTTGGTGAGGACGCCACTGACGTTGTATTCAGCCCTGCCGGAGATGAACTTCCATCGCACTATCCGTCAGTTACTAGCGTCAATGTGGCAGAAGCGTACCCCATTGAGGTCATACGACGAAGCACCAATGAGTTATCCCCGGTGAGTAATACAAGTACTGTCTCCAGTGACTCGCCTGGCAGATTGCTTGCTGCGCTTGATCAGGGTAAGGTTCAGTCGGTCACATTGCCGGCTGGTGAAGCGTATTATATTAAAGAACGTAACTACGTTAATTCCCTTGAGATAAAACGTCTTTCATCTCAGCCGATGACAGCTTATAAATTTGTTACGAGTGGACCTAAGTCTGTTTTAGATGAGGTGCTTCAGAAAGCCACCTCTAATCTGCGCTCAAGTCAGGCTGGTGAGATCATTGCCTCTCGCTGGGATCAGGGCAATCTCATTCGCTTCATATCTGAACCTTTAAATCTGACGTCTGATGAACGCATCTGGCTTGAAAATCACCCCACCGTCACCGTCGTGGCCTCAAGTTTTAACCCACCGTTCTTCATGAAGGGTCCGGGTGGGCAATATACGGGGATTGGACCCGAATTGCTTTCGCTCGTGAGTCTTAAAACAGGCATGCGGTTTCGCTATTCTGATATTGGCGACAGTTCGAAACTTCCGGACGCACTTAACAGCGAAAATGCAGCCATGACCGCGCCGCTGATATGGAGCCCGGAAAGAAGCCGGGACATCCTGCTGACGACTCCCTTTATGTTTACGCCTATGGTGATGGTGACCCGCAGCAGTAAAGAGTCACAAAATGACATCCTTAACGTGGCACTTATTCCTACTCAGCAGGCAACAGAGTGGTTCAGAAATACCTTTCCCGAAGCTAAGGTAACGCTGACCGGTAATCCAGGACTTGCAATGCAGTGGGTCGCTGAAGGAAAAGTAGACGCCACGCTGAACACGCTTATCAGTGCCCGATATCTTCAGCAGGGTCTTTATCAGGACAGGCTGAAACTGCAGCAGGATTTACCTCTACCGGAGGCGGCAATTGTCTTTGGGGTCAGAAGGGTTGATCCGGAATTACAGAGTATACTCAACAAAACGCTTGGCTCAGTTCCAGCAGAGATGGTGACTAGTATACTGTCTCACTGGCAGGCTACGCCTGCAGCGCGCTTCGATACCTGGAAGGTTTATCGCAGTGAGTTTTACAGTGGGGCAGCTGGCGCAGTCGCGCTTATCCTTATTGCCGCAGTATGGGCCGGCGTTCTGCGGCGGCAGGTTAAACGAACTCAGCGGGCTCAGACTTTATTACGTCAGGAAATCCTGTTTCGAGACAGGCTGATAAATGGCCCGCCCCGCCCAGTCTATGTGGCCACCCCTGATGGACAAATCATCCATTACAATCCTGCATTCGAAAAACATCTGAGCGACTACCCCTCCTCAAATCGGGCGTTATCTTTATTTGACAGTCGACACCCACTTTATGCGGTCTGGAAGGAATGCATGATAATGCCGCCCACCGGGGGCGAGCCACTGGAGTCTGAGTTTACTCTTAAAGATTCATCCGGGTGCGTGAGGCAAATCCGCCACTGGATGACCAGTTTCCAGGAAGACGACGGGACAACTGGCGGTTTTATTGGTGGGTGGCAGGACGTCACTGACTATCTCAGCATGCAGGCTCAGTTAAGCACCGCCCGGGCAGAGGCTGAACGTGCCAGCCAGACAAAGAGCCGATTTCTGGCGACGATGAGTCACGAGATTCGTACGCCTCTGAGCGCAATTATCGGCCTGCTTGAGTTGCAGGTGCAGGAAAAACGCGTCGATGCAGAACTCATTCGTGTTGCGCACGAATCGTCCCAGAGCCTTCTGGCGTTAATTGGTGATATTCTTGATATTGCACGCATCGAATCAGACAAAGTGACGCTTCAGCCGCGCTGGTGTCGCGTTTCAACTATCGCTAACGCGGTCGTTGAAACTTTCAGTGGGCTGGCTCATCAAAAAGGATTGCTCATGAGCCTTGCCCTTCCAGAACATGACAGAGAAGTATTTTCTGATGACAATCGGCTCAGGCAAATAATAGGAAATCTTACGGGGAATGCTGTCAAATTCACTCAGCAGGGAGAGATTAGTATATCTGTTACGCTCCCATCAGAGAGCAGAGGCAGAATGCAAATCCTGGTGCGGGATACCGGTCCGGGCATACCCGAAAATGACCAGAAGCGTATGTTTATGCCCTTTGAACAGGCAGGCGACTCGGCTTCAGGGGGAAGCGGACTGGGACTGGCTATCTGCCGAGAACTCACGGCGCTGATGAACGGAACACTGAGTCTTGAAAGTGCACCCGGAAAAGGCTCGGTTTTTAAACTGGATATTCCTGTAGAAACAAGGCCCCTCAGCGTTATTGATTCGGTACCAGTTTTTCTACCTGGGCTGCATTCATCGCTCAGAATTCTGGTCGTTGACGATCATCCAGCAAATCGCCTGCTCGTTTCACGGCAGGTGGCCCTGATGGGACACAGCGCAAGCCTGGCAGACAATGGGCGGTCTGGACTTGAGGCATGGCTAAAAGACAGGCCCGATGTCATCCTTACAGACTGCAATATGCCGGAGATGGATGGTCTTGAAATGACACGTAGCATCAGAAAGCAAGATCCGGATGTACTCATCATTGGCATCACTGCGGATGCCCAGGAAACGGAAAGAGAACGTTGCCTGGCTGCTGGCATGAATGCCTGCCTGTTCAGGCCGGTAGAACTTTCCCTACTGGCTGAAACGATCGCTGCTTTTGAGCCACATGCTCTCCATGAAGTTACGGACCTGAGCGAGTGGATTGATCTTGAGGCTCTGGCAGCTTTTTTACCTGACAGCCCCCAGGCCGTGAGAGAGTTTATTACTCTTTCCATCAGAGAAACCCGGCAAGACCTCCGACACGCGCGAGATGCGCTAATGCAAAACGATTTATCTTCTGCACGCCGTATTTTCCATCGTATCGCCGGAACACTCAGGGTTAGCGGAATCAAGGAAATCGGGGAGCAGTGTGCAATGCTCGAAGAGCTGGCTGAGGTGGATGAAGATACTTCGATAATCATTCATCATATTGGAAAGGCACTAGCCTTAGTTGATGAATTTGAAAATGTCTTTATGCGTTCGTAATCTCAACGTCTTAAACTAGGACAGTTCCTACAGGTATAGCTGTTTCTGTCCGATGTCCTGAGCGCAATAAATCCCGTTAAATGCTGTCAGCAAACGGGAGGTGCTATGTTCTCATTAACAGTTATGGACAGCGACAGGTGGATTGCTGCTGGAATTTATCAGTATTTTAACGACAGACACATCAAAGTCACAGTGATGACTGACGCTAAGGATAGAGAAGCACTCAAACTTGCGGCGGAATCGAACATTGTCATAAGTGAGCTTTACACATCTGGACGTGACGTGCAGGCGGTTTCCGAACTTTTTGTTATGCTCCGTATGATATCACCATCTACTCGAGTAATTTTTCTTACAGACCTCAAGGAAAAAGCAGTTATCAGGTACGTTACAGCGCTTCTTCCAAATGCCAGTGTGCTTCCCAAAAGCTGTGATATACACCGCCTTGCTAGTGAAGTATTTAGTTGCGCTTCGCAGTCGAATGAAGAGATTATTTCCTTAACCGTCAAGCGTAAAAGCGGGGCTCTAACCGCTAAAGAGTTCAGCCTGCTTCGGTTTTTAGCGACTAACAAAAGTCTGACAGACATAGGATTTAAGCTTCAGCTCAGCGTCAAAACAATAAGCCATCACAGAAAAAACATCATGCGAAAACTAAATTGCCGTACAGCTCATGAGCTTTCGCCTCGTCTTGCTGGTATGGGATTTGGGAACAACAAATCATCCTGATTGGCTCCTGTTGCCCAACTACGACTGATGTTAGCAACTTCCGCTTTTGGCACAAATCGGACCTTCATCATCTGGCGTACTGTCCGCGGTCAGCGAACCCAGTCTTACTGCACCAGACACGGCATCCGCGCAAACTCTCTCACATGATTGGTCACAAGAATGGCTACAGCCGCAATGGCTTGATCCCCATTGATTAACACAACGTGTTGTTAAAAATATCCGCTTCTGGCTGTGAGTTGACCCAGAGGAAATTAGGGCTGACGTGCGGTTAAATGGCAGTAGGTAGCCGGAGAAAAAGTGTTTTTTCCTGTGTCATTGAGGGCTGGAATCCATGATGCAGGTAAAACTGTTTTGCCGCATCAGACAAGGCATGCACCATAATGGCCCGGACGCCAATATTCTCCGCAACCCGGCAAATACGGAGTACTGCATCGTGCAGTAAATCCGCACCAAGACCCTGGCCCTGGCAACTCGAATCAACTGCCAGCCGGGCCAAAATTATGATGGGAAGGGGGTCAGGCATGTTTCGTCTGAGCCCACCGGGTGCAATGGCATGAGTGACACTGCCGGTGGCCAGAGAGTAAAAACCAACCACGTGTGAAGAATCTTCCCGGCACACCACAAACGTTCTGGCGGCGCCGGTCGACTGGTTTTTTAACCCCCTGAGCCTGATCCATTCATCCAGTGCAACTTCCCCGGAGTGAAACTCTGAAAGAATGTGAGTCGTATTTAGCGGTGCTGGAGCGGTTACTTTTCCCACTGAGGTTTTCTCGCCAGCAGCGTATCCAGTGCCGGATTCGCTGTAACGGGTGCATCCAGCATATTGATAAACTCGGCGTACTGTTCATCATCGAGATTAAACATCCGACGATCAAGGATAACGTTTTCAGCAGCCTGGCAAGCGATGTCTAGTATAAAGTCGGTGCGTGATTTATGAAGAATAGCGGCAGCGGTATCGATCAACGCGCGCTGGGCTTCTTTAGCCCGAATGTTAAGCTGAACATCAGATTTCATGATGAGCTCCTGTATAGCAAATGATATACATAGCTTACATCTGCCGTATAGAGAATGCTATACACATTGACAGCGAATTTTTTGTGACGGGATAGCGTTGAAACAATCAACCTCTACCTTAGCCTGAGGAAAGGACACTTGTGTCTTGCAACAAAAAGGCCTTTTTTGCTTTGCGTTGACAAGAGCACATCGAGGCATATTTCCTTAGTCAGCCAGGGTACTCAACAACGCCTGCTCCAGCTTATCGGCGGTAATCGTAAACGGCAGATGCTGCAGGCTGTCCGCCGGGAAGCGGATGGATTCAGCCAGCGCTCTGACCCGCGCTTTGCGATCATCACCGACAAACGGCAGGGTCAGCGGCGTATTGAAGCGCTGCAACAGCCCCATCAACCGGCTGTCCGCCCGATCGCTGTTCTGCTCGATAATCGATTGCACCCGCAGGCTGAAACCAACCTTCTCGCCGTGCAGCCAGTGATGTAATTCGGGCTGATGGGTCAGGCGATCGTGGATCACGTGGGCAAATCCCGGCGTGGCCAGCCGATCCTGAATGCTGTTTGCCAGCCCGGCCAGCACAATATTGGCCTCAATCACCTTTTCCAGCGCCGGCGTCACCCGCTGTTGCGCATTGTCGGCAACGGCCTGCTCGCCCCACTTCTCAAACGCGGCCATCGCCTGCCAGGCCGCAGAGACTTTCAGATCCAGCGCCAGACGATCGGGGTTCTGCCGCTGATAGGGCTCAAACTCGTACCATTTTGCCAGCGCATCGACGATGCCGGACTTCAGATAACGCACATCGCTGCGGGCAATAACCTCGCTGTCCACCAGCACCAGCGCCGGCATTTTATTGAGCGGATCGCTGCGCAGATGCCCGCCCTGCTGATTATAAACAATCGCCAGCGGCGACCAGGCGGCACAGGTGGCGGCCAGCGTAGAGAAATTGATCAGCTTCAGATCCGGCAGCGCGTCGTTGACCGCCTTGGCGGTGTCCAGCACCCTTCCGCCGCCAATCGCCAGCACCACTTTGATGTCCTGCTCCTGCACGCTGTTTTGCAGCGTTTCTATCGCCGCATCGGTGCACTCGCCGTGCAGAAAATTGAGCTGCCAGCGGATACCCGCGCGTTCCAGGCTTTCGCTCAGCTGCGGGTTAACCGCTTCCCAGGCCTGCGGCGAGGTGAGGATATGAATACGCAGGCCAAACGGCGCAACAATCTCGCCCACTTCGGCCCGCAGCCCCGCCTTTTGCAGGTAGGCTTTCGGCGATTTAATGGCAAACATGGAAGGTCCTCTTTTCGGTTAGCGACGGTAGGCGAGCGATCGGACAATGCGGTCGCCGATCTTTTGAATGACCTGCACCATCACCAGCAGCACCACAATCGTTGCCGCCATAATCTGATTGTCAAAACGTTGATAGCCGTAGCGGATCGCCAGATCCCCTAACCCACCGCCGCCGACCACACCGGCCATGGCGGAAAAGCCAATCAGCATCACGATGGTCAGGGTAATGCCGGCGATCAGCGCGGGCAGCGCCTCGGGCAGTAACACCCGGCTGACGATGTGCCACAGATTGCCGCCCATCGACACCACCGCTTCAATGCGGCCACGATCGACCTCATCCAGCGCGTTCTCGACAATACGGGCAAAAAACGGAAAGGCGCCCAGCGTGATCGGCACGATGGCCGCCGTACTGCCCAGCGTGGTGCCGACCAGCAAACGGGTGAACGGGATCAGCGCGATCAGCAGCACCACGAAAGGTAAGGCGCGGCCGACGTTGACGACGGTATTCAGCACGGTGGCAAGCGTGCGGTTGGGCAAAATCCCGTCCTTACGGGTTAAAAACAGCAACACGCCCACCGGCAGGCCCAGCGCCACGGTAAACACCGCCGCCAGCAGCACCATATAGGCGGTTTCACAGGTGGCATTCAGCAGCAGATCCTGAAAGCGGTCCCAGTTTACGCTACGCATCTGGCCTGCTCCTCACGCTGGTAGCGGGCAATAAAGGCCCGATCGGCTTCGCCATCTTTCAGCAGCATCTGGCGCAGGCGGCCGTCGGCGCGCGCCATAATTTCCGTCACGCTGCCGCTCTCCACCAGTCGGCCATTTTCCAGCAGCGCCGCGCCGTCACAGATACGCTTCACCACGCCCATTTCATGGGTGATCAGCACGATGGTAATGTTGAGCTGCTGCTGAATATCGGCCAGCAGATCGAGGATCGAGGCGGTGGTTTCGGGGTCCAGCGCGCTGGTGGCTTCATCGCACAGCAGGTAACGCGGTTTGGCGGCCAGCGCCCGGGCGATGCCGACCCGCTGTTTTTGCCCACCGGAAAGTTGTGATGGCCAGGCGTTGGCAAAGTTTTCCAGACCAACCAGCTGTAGCAAGGCATTGACGCGCTCGCGCCGCTGCTTCGCGGGAACACCGGCAATTTCCAGCGGCAAATCGATGTTGTCGTGAACGGTGCGGGAATGCAGCAGATTGAAGTGCTGGAATATCATGCCCATCTGCTGCCGCTGACGGCGAAGCTGCGGCAGGCTGAGCTTGCCAATGTCTTCGCCATCAATCTCAATCTGCCCGGCGCTGGGCTGTTCAAGCAGGTTCAGGCAGCGTAACAGGGTGCTTTTTCCCGCGCCGCTGCGCCCGAGAATGCCGAAGATCGAACCGTCCTCAATGGTCAGCGAGACCTGATCTAACGCCGGCACCTCCGTGCCGGCATAGTGTTTAGTGATTTGGCTGAGTTTAATCATGCTTCTCGTCCGCAACCGGGATCACCGAACCGTTGTAGTTCTTGCGGATAAACTCGGCAACCTGCGGTGAAGTCAGGTCTTTTGCCAGTTGCAATACGCGCGGATCTTTCGCCAGTTCAGGCGTGGTCACCAGCAGGTTGGCATACGGATTATGCTCGGCGGATTCCAGCCCCAACGCATCCTTCGCCGGGGTTAAGCCCGCTTCCAGCGCGTAGTTACCGTTGATAATCGCAGCATCGACGTCATCCAGCGAGCGCGGCAGCTGCGGCGATTCAATTTCGATGATTTTGATTTTTTTCGGGTTGTCGCTGATGTCTTTCGGCGTCACCAGCGTCGATCCGGCGTCGCCCTGCGCATTCAGCTTGATCACCCCTTTCTGCTGCAGCAACCACAGCGCACGGCTCAGGTTGGTGGTGTTATTTGGCACCGCTATGGTTGCGCCCTGCGGCAGCGCCTGCAGGCTTTTCACCTTGCGGGAATAAATCCCCAGCGGCTCAATATGCACGCTGGCCACCACGCTGAAGGTTTTCCCCAGCGCTTTTTCCTGATCCTTCAGATACGGCAGATGCTGGAAGTAGTTGGCATCCACATCCCCCGCCGACAGCAGTTCGTTCGCATTCACCCCACCGTTCAGTTCGACAATATTCAGATCCAGCTTCGGATCGATTTTCTTCACATACTCCAGGATCTCGGCATGCGGCACCGGATCCGCTGCCACGCGTAACGGCGCCGCATATAAGCTCTGTGCAACCAGTAATGACAGCCCTGCCAGGGTAAATACGGTCTTTTTAATCATCATCATTCTCTTGTTGTTATTGACTGTTGGTATGTTCGGGATAGAAGCGTCGGGCCACTTCGGGATGGGAGCGCAGGCGGCCTTTCAGGTAATTCCAGCCCACTTCGCGTAATAAGGGATTGAGCGGATCGCTGGCCGGACCCAGCGCCAGACGGGCAAGCGAGTCCGGCAGCTGATAGACCGGCACCACCGCATCGAGCTGGGCACCGAGGAAAAACGCCACCGACAGGCGTTCCTTTTCGGCCTTCGGTGACACCACGCGATGGATGGTGGCGCGCAGGTAGCCATTGCTGGCGAGTTCCAGCAGTTCACCAATATTGACCACAAACGAGCCCGGCAGTGGCGAGGCGGCGATCCAGTTATCGGGCGTGACCTCAACCTGCAAACCCGGCTGATCGTCCTGCAACAGCAGCGTCAGGAAACCGGAATCTTTATGCGCGCCGACGCCCTGCGAAGACTCGGACTCACTGCGGCCAGGATAGCGGATCAGCTTGATATGTTCGTTCGGATACTCGCCATACAGGTTATCGAAGGCGTTGCGCGGCAGTTGCAGCGCTTCGGCAAAGCCGCGCAGCAGCTCAAGCGCCACCTGGGTCATATCCTGCTGCCAGCCGGTCAGCACGGTTTTTAATTCGGGCAGCGCCTCAGGCCACTGATTCGGTCCCTGCATCCGCTGCCAGGTGGGTACTTCCGGGGTGTTTACTACCGCGTCACGATCGGCACCAATATCGAATTGTTCGCGGTAATCCGGCTGGCTGCGGGTTATTTCCACGCCGGCCAGGTTATATCCGCGAAAATGCGGCGAGTTCTCCATTTTAACTTTCAGCTTTTCTTCTTGTGAAAGCGAAAAAAAAGAACGGGCCACGTTCTGCACGTTATCTAATACGGTTTTTTCAACGCCGTGATTAATCAGATAAAAGAAGCCGACGTCGCGCGCGGCCTGGCCGAGTTTCTCAATGGTCTGTTTTCTTAGCTGCTCATCGCCGGTTAACTGGGCGAAATCAATTACCGGCAGCGCGAGCGTTTCTGTCTGGCTCATAAGTCTTATCCCGTTGGCATGTCATAGAACAACAATGCCATTTCCGCCGGGACTTAACTACGAAGTAATCCTGCAATCAATATGCAATCGGCAGCATTTCATGACCAACAGTGAAACGGCTGAAATAACAGCGGATTAATCGCCGGGATATTGCACAAATTGCGGTGGGTTATAGGCGGTAATTTCCGGCAGCGGCTGGTCAAATAGCTGAATATCGACAAAGCAGGTTTGCGCACTGCAGCCCTGGCCCAACCGTGAACTGCCGCGATCCTCGGTCAGCACGTTGGGATTGCCGTGCTTGTCCATGGGCGCGGCCTGATGCGTATCCAGCGGATCGTACCAGGCGCCCGTCGACATCTGCACCACGCCCGGCAGAATATCCCGCGTCAGATGGACGCCCGCCAGCAGGGCCCCGCGTGAATTGAACACTTTGACGATGCTGTTTTCGCCGATGCCGCGCGGCTGCGCATCGTCCGGATGCATCCAGAGCGGTTCGCGCCCGGCGATTTTGGTCTGCTGGCTGACTTTGCCGTGATCGTACTGGCTGTGCAGACGCGTGCGCGGCTGGCTGGAGAGCAAATGCAGCGGCCAGTGCTGCTTCACCGCCTGCTGAGCCTCGTACTCCGGCTGATGCCAGTAAGCATGGCCCGGCGCTTCCTGATAATCGAAGCCGGCGACCGTGGCGGAAAACAGTTCAATCTTGCCGGACGGCGTCGAAAGCGGTGCCGCGTCGGGATCGTCCCGAAAATCCTTCAACATGATCTGCGGCTGCGCCGGTCGGGCGTATTCCAGCTTGCCGGTTTCCCAGAACGCGCTGAATGAAGGCAGCGTGATCCCCTGCTCTTCCGCACGCGGCCGCGATCCCTCGTAAATGGCCTGCAGCCATTCGCGCTCGTTGCGACCTTCGGTGAACGCGGGGGCAAAACCGAGCCGTTCCGCAAGCGCGGCGAAAATCGCGTAGTCAGACTTCGCTTCGGCAAACGGCGCAATATGCTGCTGCATAGCGATCATAAAGCCGTCATTGCTGGCGCTGCCGATATCTTCCCGCTCCAGCGAGGTGCTGGCGGGTAACACGATATCGGCGAATTTCGCCTGCGCGGTCCAGAACTGCTCATGCACGATAATGGTATCCGGGCGCTGCCAGGCGCTGACCAGCTTGTTGAGGTCCTGATGATGGTGGAAGGTGTTGCCGCCGGCCCAGTAGATCAGCCGGATGTCGGGATAGCTCAGCGACTGGCCGTCAAACTCGAAGGGTTCACCCGGCTGCAACAGCATGTCGGCAATGCGCGCCACCGGGATGCGACGGCTGACCGGGTTCTTTCCGACCGGCAGGCGCGGCCCGGAGAACATCCGCCGATCGGCACCGGCCAGATTGGTCGAGGCATAGCCGAAGCCCAGTCCGCCGCCGGCGGTGCCGATCTGCCCCAGTAAGGCGGTGGTGGCGACCACTGCCCAGAACGCCTGTTCGCCCTGCCGCGCGCGCTGCACGGACCAGGCAATATTGATCATCGTTTTGCGGCTGGCCATCCGCCGCGCCAGCTGACGAATATCGTCGGCCGCCAGCCCGGTAATCTCAGCCGCCCATTCCGGGCTTTTCACCACGCCGTCGCTTTCACCCAACAAATAGGCTGAATACGGGGCAAAGCCGGTGGTGTAGCGTGCCACGAACGCGCGATCGACCAACTGTTCAGCAATCAGTACCTGACACACCGCCAGCAGCAAGGCGGTATCCGTGCCGGGCTGGATCGCCAGCCACCGGGCATCGGGCACCGCAGAGAGATCGTTTTTTACCGGGCTGACGTTGATAAATTCGGTGCCGTTGTCGCGCATTTTATCCAGCCAGAACGCCAGCGCATGGTCGTTGGCTCCGCCGCCGTTCACCTGGGCGTTACGCAGCGGCAGGCCGCCAATCGCCACAAACAGCTCGGTGTGTTCCGCCAGGACCGGCCAGTGCGTGTGGCGGCGTTGCAGCTCATCCAGATCGCCGAGAATATGCGGTAACGTGCGCTCACCGGCGGCGATGCTGTAGGTGTTGGTACTGGCGGTATAGCCGCCAAACTGGTTCAGAAAACGGTGCAGCTGGCTTTGCGCATGGTGAAAGCGCCCGGCGCTGGACCAGCCATAGGAGCCGCCGTAAATCGCCTGATTGCCGTGCTGCTGCTTCACCCGCGCCAGTTCATCCGCCACCAGCGTTAACGCCACGTCCCAGCTGACTTCGACAAACGGCTCTTTGCCGCGCGCGCTACGTGATGCCGCCTTGCCCTGAAGATAGCCCAGCCGCACCGCCGGGCGTTGAACGCGGGTATTTCCCTGCACCGCGCCAGGCAGCGATTCGCCTATCTTTGACGGCTGACGATCCCAGGCCACCGGCGCAACCTTTGTAAGCACGCCCTGCTGCGTGGTCACCCGATAGGTGCCCCAGTGCATCACAGCCAAATCTTTATTGTTCATCAGGCGGTTACTCGCGGCGAAGTCGGCGCGCCAGACGCGTGCCAAAGGTCTGTAATAACTGGACGATAACAATCAGCACCAGCGCGGTAGACAGGGTGGCAAAGACGTCAAAGCGTTGATAGCCGTAGGTAATGGCTAAATCGCCGATGCCGCCGCCGCCCACCGTGCCCGCCATTGCGGTTGCCCCCAGCAGGCCGATGGTGGCGGTGGTCAGCGCCAGCACCAGCGAGGACGCGACTTCCGGCAGCATAAAGTACCAGATGGTCTGGAAGGTGGTGGCCCCCATCGCGTTGGCGGACTCGAGGATACCTTCATCCACTTCCAGCAGCGCGCTCTCGACCAGTCGGGAAATGTACGGCGCGATAAAGATCACCAGCGGCACAATCGCGCCCGGCGTCCCGATGGTGGTATGCACCAGCAGGCGGGTAAACGGCAGGATGGTGATCAGCAAAATGATAAAGGGCAGCGAGCGGATGACGTTAACAATCGGGTTCAGCACCTGATGCACAAAGCGGTTGGGCAGAATGCCGCCCGGACGGCAGATCACCAGCACGATCCCCAACGGGATGCCGAGCAGCGAGCCAAACCCCAGAGAAACGGCAATCATCACCGCCGTATCATGCAGCGCCAGCAGAAACTGATCGCCGGTAATGGCGGTATCAAAGAGATCAAACATCGGTGATTTTCACTCCTGACTGGCGAAGAAAATGAATAGCCGCCTCGGTGTGTGCCGCGTCGCCTTTGAGCTGCACGATCATAAAACCGAGAATGGTGCTCTGCACTTCCGACATATTGGCAAACAGAATATTGACCTCCACCGGAAAGTCGCGGATCAAGCGGTTAATGATCGGCTGCTGCGCGGTGACGCCGATAAATTCCAGCCGTAACGAGCGCGCGGTTTCCTGTTCCGCCAGCAACGCCAGCGTTTGTTCCGGCAGGCGATCGTGGATCACCGACTGCACAAAGCTGGCGCTGACCGCGTGCTGCGGATTACCGAACAGGCTCAGCACATCGCCCTGCTCGACAATGCGCCCCTGTGCCATCACCGCCACCCGGTTGCAGATCTTCTGCACCACCGACATTTCGTGGGTAATCAGCACGATGGTGATGCCATAACGCTGATTGATCTCTTTTAACAGCAGCAGAATTTGCACCGTGGTTTGCGGATCCAGCGCGGAGGTCGCCTCGTCACACAGCAACACCGAGGGATTGGTTGCCAGCGCGCGGGCAATGCCGACCCGTTGCTTCTGACCGCCGGAGAGTTCGTTGGGAAAGCTGTTGGCCTTGTCGCTCAGACTGACAAACGCCAGCAGTTCTTCCACCCGCGTGCGGATAAACGCCTTATCCCGCCCCTGCAAAATCAGCGGGATCGCCACGTTATGAAACACGGTTTTGGCATTCAGCAGGTTGAAGTGCTGAAAGATCATGCCGATGTCTTTCTTCACCTCATTGAGTCGTGGCTTGCTGACTCCCTGCAGGGATTCGCCATTGACCCGCACCTCGCCCTGGCTTGGCGTTTCCAGATGATTGATCAGCCGCAGCAGCGTGCTTTTACCCGCGCCGCTGGTGCCAATCACGCCAAAGATATCGCCCTTTTCGATGGTGAGATCGATACGGTCGAGGGCCAGAAACGCCACGTTGTTACGTGAAAACGTTTTGCTGACGTTGCGAAACGCGATGGTTGGCTGACTCATTTGAAATAGTCTGGCAGCAGGTAGCCCTGATACTCAGCGTGGCTCTGGATGTACTGTTTGAATTCGGCAGAGTGATAGCCGGCAATAATATCTTTGGCGAACGGCGCGTCTTTGTTTTTGCCCGCCACGGTGACGATGTTGATAAAGTTGCTGGTGGGATCTTCCAGCTTCAGCGCCGAACTGAGCTTTATGCCGCTGGACACCGCAAAGTTGCCCTGGATCACGCCGTAATCGACATCAGGCAGTGCCCGGACCTGCTGGGCGTTATCCATCTCTTTCAGCACAATTTTGTACGGATTTTCGGTGACGTTTTTCTGCGAAAAAGTAGCGGGATCGCTTTTCGGGCTGATTTTCAGCCAGCCGATGCTTTGCAATAATAGCGCCGCGCGATACTCATTGGACGCCTGATTCGGCACCGACACCGTTGCGCCTTCAGCCGGCTTAGTCAGCGAGGTGATTTTGCCGGAATACAGTCCCATTGGTGGGGTTGGCACCTGCACAATGCCGACGTTATCAATGCCTAAGCGATCGTTGACCGACTTCAGATAGACCGGGTGCTGCATAATATTGGCTTCGATATTGCCACGGCTGACCGCATCGTTAACCTGAATGCCGTCACTGAAATCTTTATATTCGACCTTATAGCCCTTTTTAATTAACAAGGGCGCGACGCCTTTCTCAAACTGCTCTTTATACGGGCCCGGATTAAAGCCCACCCGGATCAGTTTATTGTCGTCAGCATGGGCGGTGGCCAGAACGGCGGCGGAAGATAACAGGCTAAAGACGATCCCTTGCAATACAAACTTGCTCATCAGTAAATCCTTAATGCGGATAATGAAAGAAAATCATTAAATCACAGCTAAAGTTTGATCCTGAAGGTAAAAAGCCGTTGCCGTTGGGCTTAATTCTGCTAAAGATAGTCATCATTTGAATTAACGCTTTCCGGCAATGGATAGCGTTATTTCTGCTAACGTCCGCGTGGGTTTTCCGTATTCACTGTTCAGGCGATATGCCATTATTTCCCGCTTAACCGTTTTATTTCCGGGGGGAATATGCCTGACTTTGCCGCATCGCAATTAGTGGAAGACTTAGAAGAAAATTTATTTGGCGTGCTGGAAAAGCTGGCGGCAAACGTCGACGGCACGCAGCTGCCGCTGATCGACCTGTCATCCGGCAGCCCGCGTCAGCCGACGCCGCCGGAAATCATCGCCAGCCTGCAGAGCGCGGCGGAAAACCCCGGCAATCACGAATATTCCTCATTCTGGGGAAAACCGCAGATCCGCACGGCCATCGCCGCATTTTATCTGCGCGAATACGGCGTGGAACTCGATCCTGACCGCGAGATCGCCGTTTTTCAGGGATCGCATATTGCGGTCAGCGGCATACCGCGCGCGTTGCTCAATCCCGGCCAGGTGCTGATTTCCACCGATCCCTGCTATCCCCTTTACCGCTCGGCGGCCAGGCAGTCGCAGGCCGATTTTTACGGCATTCCACTGGATGCAAGCACCGGTTTCCTGCCGGACTTCAGCCGGGTTCCCGAGGATATCGCCCGTCGCGGCGGCCTGCTGGTGCTTAACTATCCGCACAATCCTACCGGCGCGATGGCGACGCCGGCCCTGTTCCAGGCCGCGCTGGAATTTGCCGAAAACTATCACCTGCCGCTACTGCATGACTTTGCCTACGCCTCGATTGGCAGCCACCGCCAGGATCGGCCGATCAGCCTGCTGTCGCAGCCCGGCGCTAAACAGTGGGGCGTCGAGGTGTATACCATGTCGAAAAGCTTCCTGATGGCCGGCTGGCGCTTTGGCTTTGCGGTGGGCAATGCCTCGATTATCAGCGCCTTTAAGAAGCTGCACACCCACAGTTACAGCACGGTTTATGGCGCCGTTCAGGATGCCGCGGTCACCGCGCTGGAACTGCCGAGCGAACGCATTGATGCGCTGGCCGATATCTATCATCAGCGACGCGAGCAGGTTTTTATCAAGCTGGCAGAGATGAACTGGCCGGTAAGGAAACAGCAAGGCACCTTCTTCCTGTGGCTGCCGGTGCCGGACGGCTTTAGCGGCGAGGATTTTGTCGGCAAGCTGCTGCACGAGGCCCATGTGCTGGTTGCACCGGGTGATGGATTTGGTGAGCACGCCGGTCAGTATATTCGCATCAGCCTGACGGTGCAGACTGAGCTGCTGATGGCCGCGCTGGATCGCATTGCGGCGTTGGAATTGTTTGCGGGATGAAGGTGCTGAGGAGTTGACTCCTCAGCAGTGCGGCAAGCTGCTAGCGAACCCGCCGCGCGTTAATCATTTCGGAAAATCAGTGCCGACCGAGGTATCTTTCCAGGCTTCAACCTGGGAAAGACGCGCTTTGAGTTTCGCTGTCACCGCATCGTGACCCCAGGCACCCATCACCAGATGCCGTGGCGCATCGTCGGTGTGGGTGATGGCAATCATGGCCTGCGCGGCGCGCACCGGATCGCCCGCCTGCTTGCCGCTGTTTTCGGAGGTGCCTTTCATCCTGGCGGCGGCGGTTTCCTCGTAATCATTAATTTTGCTTGGCGTCTGATGCAGTGAACGTCCGGCCCAGTCGGTGCGGAACGGTCCCGGCTCGACACAGGTGACGTGAATGCCTAACGGCCCGACTTCCGCCAGCAGGGAATCTGACCAGCCTTCTACCGCATGTTTGCTGGCAGAGTAATAGCCCGAGCCTGGGAAGCCAATAATGCCCGCCACCGAGGTGATATTGATAATGTGTCCGCTGCCCGCTTTACGCATGGTCGGCAGCACTTCGCGGGTCATGGCAAACAGGCCAAAGACGTTGGCATCAAACTGGGCGCGAATTTCCTGCTCTTCACCCTCTTCCACCGAGGTCTGATAGCCATAGCCGGCGTTATTGACCAGCACATCGATGGTGCCGAATTTCGCCAGCGCCGCCTCAACCCCTTTTTTAATGGTGCTGCTGTCGGTCACGTCCAGCGCCAGTGCCAGCGCGCGATCTTCCACGCCGGTCACCAAATCCTCAATTTTTGATTTATCCCGCGCGGTGACCACTACGCGGTAATTCTGTTTCAACAGCTCTTTTACCAGTTCGCGCCCAAAACCTGTTGAGCAGCCGGTAATAAACCAGACGGGATTCTTGTCAGTAGCCATGTTGTTATCCTCAGTTCTGCAGTGTTGAAAATGAGAACCCCACCACGAACGCAGTGGGGAAAAGCATGACCCAAAGCGTAGTTGCTGAAACGCCTCGCTGCCTGGTTGCTTTGTGCGAAAGTATGTCCCGACCGGCGCGGAGCCGCGGCAGCCGGGCTGATGAAGGATTTAGCGAAGATTCCGTGGCGGTCTTTGTTGTGCTTAATAACCCCGCGATCGGTCGACCAGGCCGATCATCGTTTCGCCTCGTTCAAAGCGGCGAATATTCTCCAGCAGCGCACGCACCGCACTTTCGGGCTGGGTCTGGCTGGCGATATGCGGCGTCAGCCAGATGGCCGGATGGGTCCAGAACGGATGATCTTGCAGCAGCGGTTCTGGCGAAGAGACGTCAATCACCGCCGCCTGCAGCTGACCACTTTCCAGCGCGTCCAGCAGGTGTTGATGATGAAGGTGCTTGCCGCGCCCCACCTGCACCAGCGACGCGCCCGGCGGCAGCTGGCTGAACAGCGAAGCATTCAGGATGCCTTCGGTGGCGGGCGTCAGCGGCAGCAGGCAAATCAGGATATCGCTGCGTGCCAGAAACGCGCCAAGCTCGGCGTCACCGACAAAGCTGCTGACGCCGGGGATGGCTTTGGCCGAGCGGCTCCAGCCGGCGCAGTCGAAGCCCAGTTGCACCAGCGGCGCTAAGGCCGCCTCGCCCAGTTCACCCACGCCCATCACCCCCACCCGACAGTCTGCCGCGGGTTTGCTGCCATGGCCGAGCCACAGCTGCTGACGCTGCTGATGCAGATAGCGCGGCATATTGCGGTGCAAACCGAGCACGGCGAAGGTGACGTATTCCACCATCCCCTGGGTCAGGCCCGGTTCGATCATCCGCACCACCGGCAGTTCCGGCGGCAGGCGGGAATAATCAAACTGGTCGGCCCCGGCACCCACCGAGAACAGCACCTTCAGATTCGGGAACTGCTGCAAGATCTCCTCCGGCGGCTGCCAGGCCACCAGATAGTCGATGCTTGCAGGATCGCCGATGTCTGGCCACTGGCGGAAGCTGGCGTCCGGGGCCAGTTGCGCCAGCAAATCCGCCCACAGATCGCCGCGTTCAGAGGCGGATTTATAGAGGATATTCATCAGGCCATCGCCTGCGACATTAAGCCAAACGCCAGCATTCCTTGCGGCTGCCAGGGCTTGCCGTGGATCATCGCCACCGGACGGTCAACTTCCAGCAAACCCAGCGTATTCAGCCAGTCGCCGAGGCCGGTTTCGCTGCTGGTATCCAGGCGAACAAACTGCCCCTGCAATCCCGCCAGCAGCGCGCTAATCAGCACCTTTGCACGCGGAAGATCGCGGCAGATAACCGGGCCAACGCTATAGCCGTGACCAAAACGCCGCAGGCAGGCAAAACCTTGCACCGTGCCCTGCTCTTCCAGCAGTAAAATTCGCTCTGCGCTGTCGAACAGGTTTTCGATAAGCTGCGGGCGGTATTGGCCGTGCGCCTGACGATCTAATGCCGTCATCAGCGTCATATCATCACGGCAGGCAGGCCGCAGCAGCTGCCCCTGTTCAGGTAACAGCGGGATCACTTCGGCCAGTTCACGGCACTGATGCTGTTCAATGTGCCCACAGGCGACAAACCCCAGCTTCTCGTACAGCGGTAGCCCCATTTCCGTGGCGTGCAGGCGCGCGTTGCGCCCTTCCAGCTTGTGCAGCGCGGTTTGCATCAGCTGCTTGCCAATCCCTTTGCCCTGCGCCTGGTCGGCGACAATCACCAGTCCAATCGAGGCGTAATCCTCACCCCAGCGCCAGAAAATTGTCGTGCCCAGCAGTTCACCGTCCTGTTCCACGGCGATCCCCTCGCCCAGCTGCAGCGCCTGTTGCCAGTCGGCCAGCCGGTGCGGCCACTTGAGGTGTTGGGTCAGAGCAAAGGCCTGTCGAAGATGCCGGTCCTGCAGTGCGCAAATCGGGTAACTCATGCTTTTTCCTCTACGGCTGAAGGCAAAAAAAACGCCCATCTCGGGTGATGAGAATGGGCGTATTTGCGCTTCTTTTTCAACTATTTTTGCTTCAGGCGAGCCTGAACGGTCAGATCTGGAAGTCGAGAACCGGCTCCTCGGTGGTGACTGCCAGCGCCTGGCGCTTAATCTCTTCCAGCGACAGATTGGCGTTGCACAACTCAAGGAATTGCCAGACAAAGTTACGCTGCAGCTGGCCGCGCTTCAGCCCCAGCCAGACGGTATTGGACTCGAACAGATGCTTGGCTTCCAGTCGGGTCAGCGACGAATGCTCATCAAGCTGGCAGGCCTGGTCGGCCAGCACGCCGACGCCTAAGCCTAATTCGACGTAGGTTTTCACCACGTCGGAATCCTGCGCGCTTAACACGATGTCCGGCTTCAGGCTGGCAGAATGGAAGGCGCGGTCAACGCGCGAACGTCCGGTGATGCCCTGGCGGTAGGTGATTAACGGATAGCGGCTCAGCGCTTCCAGCGAGACCGGCTGCTGCTGCTCCAGCTCATGCCCTTTCGGCACCAGCAGCGCATGATGCCAGTTAAACCACGGGAAAGCGGCCAGCGCCGGGTTATTCACTACCTGCTCGCTGGCGATCCCGACATCGGCTTCGCCTGCAGCCAGCATGGTAACGATCTCCTGCGGAGATCCCTGGTTCAGTTCAACGCGGACATTAGGATAGAGCGCACGGAAGGCTTTGATCACCTTCGGCAGAGAATAGCGTGCCTGAGTGTGGGTGGTGGCGATGGTCAGCACGCCGCTGGATTCATTGGTGAAGACGTCCGCCAGGCGGCGCACCTTGCCCGCTTCATCGAGGATGCGTTCAGCAATGGTCAACAGCGCTTTACCGGGTTCGGTCATGCCGAGCAGACGTTTGCCACGACGGATAAACAGCTCCACGCCCAGTTCATCTTCCAGATCCCGGATATGGCGACTGACGCCCGATTGCGAAGTGAATAACGTATTGGCAACTTCGGTAAGATTAAAGTCGCAGCGTGCGGCTTCCCTGATGATTTTAAGCTGTTGAAAATTCACGCGCGCGCCCCTTTCTGTTTTCTGTTGGATAACGACATGTTAAGGAGGCTAATCGATATCAACAAATAATAAAAAAAGGTTTTATATGCTTTTTAGTGCTAAGAAGTGAGGCGCGCAACCGCGCGCCCGACAGAGGGGATTAGCTCACTAACATCAGTTCGCGGTCTTCGACCACCGGCTTGTTCAGCAGCGATAACAGAATATTTTTCACCGCCTGCGCCGATGGCGACAGCGGCACGCGGGCAGAGACGTTCAGCGACAGCGGCAGATTCAGCGTTGGGCTGTTAATTCGCGCCATCCACGCATTGGTCGAACTGACCAGCGCACGGGCAGCAGATTCTGGCAGCACGGTGACACCCATTCCGCTGGAAACGGCGGCGGTCAGCGTGGCGATAGATTCGATTTCACCGATAATGCGGGCGCTGAGGCGACGCAGTGAGAAGGCTTCATCAACGCGTTTACGCACGGCGCTGTAATCACGCGGCAGGAACAGGTTCATCAGCGCCACGTCGGCCAGGTCAATGGTCTGTCCTGGACAGTCCGTTGCGCCAACCAGATACAATTCTTCTTTCATCAGCGGCATGCTGGTGATGCCAGCCGTAGGCGCACGATCGTAGAGCACCGCCATGTCAAGCTGCCCATTCATCACTTTTTCGTTTAATGACGAGCCGCTGTTCTCATGCAGATAGACCAGCACATCCGGGAATTGCTCACGCACGGTTTGCAGTAACGGCATGGTCAGCGATGACGCTGCGGTGCCCGGTGCAAGTCCGATAGAGACCTGACCATTCAGTGACTGACCGGCATTGATCACCGCGGTCTGCGCCTGCTCACACTGGCGCAAAATGGTCCGGGCATGGGAATACAGGATCTTGCCCGCTTCGGTTGGCGTCACGCCACGCTTGGTGCGGATCAACAATTGCTGGTCCAGTTCATTCTCAAGCGTCGCGACCTGCTGGCTGAGGGCAGGCTGTGCAATATGCAGGACTTCTGCGGCCTGAGTCAGGCTGCCGATGTCGACGATTTTTACGAAATATTTGAGTCGTCGTAAGTTCATGTTGCCTCCGTCACGGATCCCCGAATGCCATTTTCACTGGCGTAAGAAATAAGTTTTCACTCTGGTGCACTGAGATAATTGCAATCACCGTGCCAGAATTTTCTTAAGGGGAGAGTTCAGGGCCAGCTTATGGCTAACAGGCGGTAAAATAAGAGAATCTGATTACCCCTTTAGGGTTAATCATAATTATTTATACCTTGGTGGGGGAGACAGACAGGATTGGCGCACTGCATTGGTGCAAAAATTGCTGTCCAGGCGTGCATGTAACCGTTACCACGTCGTCGAAAGGGCCAGAACAGTAATGTTCTGGCCCTGAGCGTGTGTTGCAGAAGGACTTAACGTTTCTTGCGGTTGCGGTACATATCGATGGAAACCGCGGCCACGATAATGATGCCTTTAATGATGTCCTGCACGTAAGCATCGACGCCGACGAAGGTGAAGCCGCTCTTGATCAGCCCGAGAATCACCGCACCAATCAGCGTACCGGTGATGCGACCGACGCCGCCCATCAGGCTGCTGCCGCCGATAACCGCTGCGGCGATGGCATCCAGCTCGTACGACATCCCCATGCTTGACTGGCCGCTACTGACGCGCGCCGCCAGCACCACACCGGCCAGACCGGACAGGCCACCGGCGATGGTATAAACGATGATCAGGTATTTGTTAACGTTAATCCCGGACACCTTCGCCGAGGTCATGTTGCCGCCAATGGCGTAAACATATTTACCGTAACGGGTGTGCTTCAGGGCAATGTGGAAGATCACCGCCACCACCAGGAAGATGATCACCGGCATCGCGCCCTGACCAATCGAGGTGAAGCCATCAGACAGGAAGCTGATAGGGTTACCCTGGGTGTAATACTGCGCCAGACCACGCGCCGATACCATCATCCCCAGTGTGGCAATAAACGGGGGAATGCCGGTGCGGGTGATCAGCACGCCGTTGATCACCCCGGCGAGGAACCCGACCCCCACCCCGGCGACAATCGGTACCACCGCAGGCAGGTTCACCAGCGACGGATACATTGGCGTCAGGCTGTCGGAGGTTTGTGCCAGACTGGCCGCCACCACCGCAGTTAACGCAATCACCGACCCGGACGACAGGTCGATCCCCGTGGTAATAATGACCTGCGTCACCCCCACGGCAATGATCCCGATAATCGCCACCTGCAGCACGATCAGCACCAGGCGATTGGGGTTCATCAGAAACGACTGGTCACGCACATACCAACCGAAGGCTTCAAAGATCAGCGCAATGCCGACCATCACGATAAAGATACCGGTGTCTTTCGGCAATTTGCCTTTCAGACTGGAGAATACAGAAGCCGAGGGGGCCGGCTGTTGAGTTGTCATTTTTACATCACTCATAGGGTTACCTTACGTCCTTACTCGGACGCCAACGACAAAATGGTTTCCTGGTCAGCCTCTTCTTTATCGAGGATGCCGGTAATACGACCGCCGTGCATCACCATCACCCGGTCACTCATGCCCAGAATCTCAGGCAGTTCAGAAGAGACCATAATGATGGCGACGCCACGGTTCGCCAGTTCGCTTATCAGGCGGTAAATTTCCGCCTTGGCGCCCACATCGATGCCGCGTGTTGGCTCATCGAGGATCAGGACTTTTGGCTGCGCCAGCAGCCAGCGCGCAATCAGCACCTTCTGCTGGTTACCGCCACTCAGGTTGTTGATGATTTGGTCCATGGTCGGCGTTTTGATGTTCAGTCGCCGGATTTGCTCCATGCAGTCTTTCGCCATCTGCACATGACTGACGAAACCGCCCTTGCTGCTGTATTCCGGCATGTTGACGATGCTCATGTTCTCCATCACCGACAGCACCAGGAACAGCCCGGACTTTTTGCGATCCTCGGTCAGGAACGCCAGCCCTTTTTCGATCGCCGTGGAAGGCGAGTCGATTTTGGTTGGCACGCCGTCAATCAGGATTTCGCCGCCGTCGATGCTGGTCATGCCAAACAGGCTTTCCATCACCTCACTGCGGCCGGCACCCACCAGCCCGGCCACGCCGAGGATTTCACCGCGACGCACGCTGAAGCTGATGTCATGGAACACGTCCTTGCGATACAGATTGCGTACCGTCAGCACGTCCTGGCCAATATCATTGTTGAATTTCGGGAACAGCTGGGTCAGTTCGCGCCCCACCATCTGGGTAATCAGTGACTGGCGGGAATAGCTGGCGGTACTGTCGCTGCCCACCCACGCACCATCACGGAACACGCTGACTTCATCGGTAATGGCAAAAATCTCATCCATTTTGTGGCTGATATAGATGATGGCTTTGCCCTGCTCGCGCAGGTCGCGAATGATGGCAAACAGGTGCGAGACTTCCGTTTCGGTCAGCGCCGAGGTCGGTTCGTCCATGATCACCACGTCGGCATTCCACGACACCGCTTTGGCAATCTCCACCATCTGCTGGGAAGCGATGCTTAACTCCCCGACCATCCGCTCCGGCGTCAGGCGAATATTCAGTTTCGCCAGCAGCTCTTTGGTCATCTTGTTGAGTTTGCCGTGGTCGACAAAGCCATACTTCATCGGCTCACGACCCAGCCAGATATTTTCGGCAACGGTCATATGAGGGACTAAGTTGAGTTCCTGATGGATCATCGAGATACCTGAACGCAGCGCGTCCATTGTGTCGACAAACTGCACCGGCTCCCCTTTAACTTTTATTTGTCCCTCATCGGGACGGTAAATCCCGATGAGGCACTTCATTAAAGTGGATTTGCCCGCGCCATTTTCGCCCATCAGCGCATGGACAGTTCCTGCCTTCACGCGTAAAGAGACATTACTTAATGCTTTTACGCCCGGAAAAAACTTGCTGATGCCTTCGGCTTCAAGCGCATATGCGGCCATTCTTCACCTCCGTACGGCGGGGTTATTTTTGGTTCATGCTGGTGAATTTTTCGTAGTTGTCTTTGGTGATCAGCTGGAATGGGATATCCACGATCTTCTGCACTTTTTCACCATTGGCCAACTTCACCGCAGTTTTCACTGCACCCTCGCCTTGACCCTTGGCATCCTGGAACACGGTCGCGACCATCTTGCCGTTTTTAATCATCTGCAATGCATCTGGCGTACCATCGACACCGGCAACCAGGATGTGAGAATCGTTTTTACCGAGCGCCTGCAGGGCACCGATCGCCATTTCATCGTTGTTAGCGGCAATCGCGTTGATGTCATCACCGGCGGTTAACCAGTTGCTGACCACATCGACGGCATCGTTACGGGTGAATTTAGCGGTTTGTTCTTTGGTGACTTTCATACCTGGGTATTTGGCGATGATCGCTTTCACGCCGGCGGTACGTTTACGGGTGGATTCGTTGGCAAGGTCACCGAGGAGGATGGCGACGTTGCCTTTATAGTTCATGTTTTTTGCCAGCGCTTCCATCTGCAGACGACCGGCCAGCTCAGAATCCGAGCCAACATAGGCCATTTTGTCCACCAGCGGCTGAGCCGGTTCGCGGTTCACGAAGATCAGCGGGATGCTGGCCTTGGCTGCCAGGTCCATAATCGGCTTCACGGCGTTGGTATCCACCGGGTTGACGATGATGGCGTCAACGCCCTGGCCGATAAAGTTCTGCACCTGGGAAAGCTGCTGTGCGACATCACCCTTAGCGTCTTCAACCTGCCCTTTCACGCCCTCTTTCTGCATCTCTTTCTGCATGGAAGTACGCAGAATAGTCAGAAAGTTGTCATCAAACAGCGCCATAGAAACACCGACCTGCAAATCTTTTGCGAAGACGGAAACGGGTAACATACACACTAACAGCGACGCTAAAATCGTTTTTTTCACGTTCATGGCTAAGCCCTTTTTATCGTTAGTATGCGCAGGCTGGTTGTTACATCGAATGAAAATTTCTTTTACATTCACTCAACTTCACCGACGGCTTCAGTAAAATGTAGGGTAAATCATGCTTAAGGTAAGACCCGACTGCTGGAAACGCTCCTTTCAATTACTCTTAGTAAATCATCATGTTAAACCTGCTATTTCGATCTTAATCTGGCCGCCCGTTACCATCAGCCTGCGAACCAGTTCATTTGTTTCATAATAACGTCATATGAAATTTTCAATATGAAACCACCGAAACGCCTGTTTTAAAATCGACAAATAACAAAAATTTGACACACCTCTAACATCGGCAAAGGATTCCGATCAAAGTGAGATCTGGCGCATGAGATTGCATTTTGAGCAGGCGGGTGGGAAAAACGGCGATTCGCTGGTTTTGCCAGCAAACGCACGCGATTTTTGCATTCGCCCTTTGACAAGCGACGGTGCTGCCGATAACATGCGCCCCGTTGAAACAATTCCTCTGTAGTTCAGTCGGTAGAACGGCGGACTGTTAATCCGTATGTCACTGGTTCGAGTCCAGTCAGAGGAGCCATACATTGAAAAGCCCGCTCAGGGAAACCTGAGCGGGCTTTTTGCTTTTCTGAATCTGCGGTGCCTGACAGGGGAAAAGGCAACGTTTGGGTAACTCAGTCCTTCACGGGTAATTTCGCTCGATTAAGCGAGTCCGAACGTAAAGCAGTACGGCTGTTAATGTCAGTAATGGGATGCCATGAAAAATGACAATGACCACTGCGGGGGTGAACCAGATATAAAATGGCGCGACAATTAACATCCCAACGCCAAATCCTGTCATTTGCAGGAGAGTCATCAGGCTAAAAACAGGCAACCGCAATGATTCAGGCTCACTTTGGATACGCGAAATCAGACTTACGTCCGCCAGTCCATCTCCCACACCTGCCAGTGCGATAAAAATCAGTGCCGGTGGGATGCCAGTTTGTTGAAAGGTAAAGATAAAACCCAGTGACATAGATGCCACGCCACAGAAAAAAAGCCTGTCCGTACGCATCCCGTAACGCACTAACAGAGAGTTTGCCAGACGCGCCCCGGCGAATTTCCCAGCGGCCCAAACTGCCAGCAAAAGACCCATGGTTTTCCCGGCTGATTCTGGCGTCAAAAGCTCGGAGATAATGGGAAAGCCTACGTTGTGGGCAGCACTGCCTAAAGTATCGGCCATCGTTACCAGCAACATGCCGGCCAACAGCGGAGTCGTTCGCAGCCCGGTGACCAGATTACGCCATTCTTTACGATGCGGATTTGTTGCACTCGCAACGGGATGCACCAAAAAGCGTAAAGGCAGTATGCATAACCCGGCCACCAGGTAAGTCACAATATTCGCGGCAAACACAATTTGATAACCACTTGTCGCCAGTAGGATCCCCGACACCAGGCTTCCCGCAACAGCCCCCATAGCGGATGCAGAAGTTAACCCAGCGTTTGTTGATACACGCCGGGATTCGTTGACCCACCAGGGAAGTTGACTGTTAAGACCGATGGCGAACATCGAATTTCCCAGTCCAATACCCAGCGCAATGAAAGGCAATATATAAAGCTGGGTAGACGCAGGCAAAATTAACAGCAAGGCTAATAGCGCAGCGCGCGCAAGGTCAAAAACCACTAAAGATAATCGCCCGTAAAAACGGCGAAAAAAAGGAATACCCACTGCACTGGCGATGATCCCACCAGTCACCCTACAGGCCAGGAATATGCTCACATGCATTACACTCTGACTCAGCAAGTACACATAGGTGGATAGCACCACCATATTCAGAAAAGCGCCAAAATCAGAGATAAATCTGGCAATAATTATTAAATAGCTATTCCTGGCGGCACGAATATTAATATTATCGTCCTGCATTTCAGTAGTCATTTGAAATTCCTTTTTGGAAAACAGCCACAAGTTACCAGCAATAAATCACGCTATCCAGCGCATTGGGTCGAAGGTGTGAGCGGAGTTAGTTATTCAAAAAACACTACAACCTGCTATGTTGCACATAGTTAGTGGCAGCGGAGTTTCAAGGATTTTAAATGAGTAAATCGCCTGACATCACCGTTTTGTTCCGCCGCGCGGAAGAAAACGATGCGGAATTGGTTCGTGAAATAGTCCTTGCGGCCTATTCCAAGTGGATTTCGGTCATTGGTCGTGAACCGACTCCGATGACGGCCGATTTTAATAAAGCCGTACGTGAGCATGACATTTACCTGGCCATTATCGCAGGGGATGCCGTTGGCCTCATCGAAATACAGCTGCATGCCGATCATCTTTGGATAGAAAATGTTGCGGTACATCCTCTCTGGCAAGGAATTGGGATCGGCCGGAGATTGCTTTCGCATGTTGAAGGTAAAGCAGCTCAGGCGGAGATCGGGGAAATTCGCCTGCAGACGAACGAAGCATTCGAGGCGAACATTACGTTATATGCGGCGCTAGGATATGAGATCGATAGACGAGAACCATTCATGGGTGGAAAGACCGTGTTTATGAGCAAAAAATTGTGGCGGTTACATAACTGACCCCCCGAAACAAAGATTTCTTAAATCTTTAAGGTACGTTGCTACTCAGACCTATCCGTTAAAGGATCAAGAGCAACTATGAGCGAAGAGCTGACCTTACGCATCCATACTCACATTAGCTCTAAGCAGTCGGAATTGAACTTAGCGCTTCATTGTGATCTTGTTCTGCACACAATAATTATATGAGGTCTTTATGCTGATAGCGCAGGTTTCAGACATTCACGCCTCACCCGAAAATGATCATCTGTTTCGGTTTGACCAGGTACTAAATTGGCTTACGCATTTGAAACCGGATGTACTGGTACTTACCGGTGATCTAACGGATGGGCATTGGCAGGAAGGTTATAAACAGATAGCCGACCGCCTGAATCAGCAAAATTATCCTTCACTGATCCTGCCAGGTAATTCAGACGACCGCAGTATGATGCGTTCTGTTTGGGATGAGAACAGATGGGCGCACGATGCCCAAGGAGAGGCCCTGCACTTTGTCCATGACATAGGAGGCATTCGCCTGATTGGTCTGGATTCGACGATTGATTATAAGGATTACGGCAGTGTGACTGACCATCTGGAATGGTTGGATAATCAACTTAGCGACGCAGACAGCCCTCCTTCATTGCTGTTTTTGCACCATCATGTATTTGCATCCGGCATACCAACGCTAGACGAAACGATGTGCAGAGGTCTACCTGAGATGGAAGATTTGGTAAGACGCGCCCCGGGCAGACTACTCGCCATTTCTACAGGCCATGTCCACAGACCCATAGCGGGTACGTTTGCGGACATACCTGCCTACATTTGTGGCTCCGTCTGCCCGGCTAATCCTGTCTGGTTTGGAACAGTAAACGCTCCTCCTGCGAATGACCCGCCAGCATTGGTGATTCACCGCTACGTCAGTAATTCTCTTACCAGTCACCACGTTGGCGTTTAACTGGCATTCGGAAAACGTATCGGTTTCATAGAGAACGACCTGATCCCCAGTGATTAACGCATAATATTGCGAGAGAACAATATCTGCTGTTGGCAGAAAGCGGAATGACTTGGGCGCAAGATCCGCTGTGAGCGAGAAGCGGACGTTACCTGAGTTCTTTGATGGGCATAAATACGGTAGCCAGCTTAAAAGATGGCTGCCGATGCCGTGGAGATTCAAGCGCAATCGAGCTTAAACTAATTTATTATTTGCGCAAATTTAAGGCCATCACGGTAACAGTCTCTCCGGCTACAATCCGAATCTCTTTGTCCTCCCATCCCAGCTTGCGGTACAAAGACTGCATGTCCGGCGTGTAAAGCCACAGTTCAGCAATATTTTGCTCAGATGCATGTTTAATCAATTCTTTAACCAGCGCGGATCCTAATCCCTGACCGCGATGTGAAGGCGTGGTGATGACTTCTCCCAGCCAGTGCATACGCTGGGGGTTATCACTAAGCTCAAAGTGAATGAGACTACCTGCTGCGATAACATTGTTTTCTGCATCAATCACGATCAGGGTAACCTGGCGGTCATCACAAGAATTCCGCTCAATGAGCCGTGCTCGAATTTGTTCTTCGTCTGCCCATAAAGGCAGGCAAGACCACTCCCTAAAAAGTAAGCCTGAAGTTTGAGCAAGATAAACAGGGTGATCCATAAGCTTTTTAATTTGCATTTTTCGCTCTTCTGTTTTGACGTTTAGGGAATTTACAAAGTTTATAAACTTAAATTTTTAGCACACTTTTCAAATTGCAAAGCCCGTTCCTGGCACACAGCGGAAGCGGACCTGTGGTTACTAAAGGTTCGCAATGAGCGAGGAGCGGACGTCTAACCCTGTTCCCAGGGAACTCCCGGCTCCCAACGTTCAACCAGCAGGTCAATAAAGGCGCGGATCCGTGGGGATAAGTGTCGTTTGCTGGGATAGATGATCCGCACAGGTTCAGGCGGGAAAGGATATTCCTCCAGCACAGGCACCAGCTTGCCGCTACGTACATCATCCGCAAGCAAATAGGTCGGCAGGTGAACGATGCCAAACCCGGAAATTGCCGATGCCCGCATGGCTTCCGAACTGTCGAGGTTAAGCCGGCCGGGTCCTTCATAGACAAAAGTGCCTTCGGGAGTGGCAAAATGCCAGCTTCGCCTCTTCTCTGCACTCAAAAGAAAAATAGTGTCATGTCCGGTTAATTCCGCAGGGGTCTTTGGAACACCCCGTAAGGACAGGTATTCGGGCGACGCACAGGTGACAATACGCTGAGAAGCAATTGTGCGGGTAAGAATTCGTGAGTCATCGCGGGGTTCACCGATGCGAATGGCAATATCAAACCCCTCTTCAATCAGATCGACAAACCTGTCCGTAAAGGAGACCTCCGCACGAAGTTCCGGCCACTTTTTCAGATAAGCATCGAGAACGGGAAGGATGTGTCGCTGACCAAATGAAAGCGGTGCGCTCAACCGGAGCGTCCCCGATGGCTTCCCCCTGCGCATGGCCATGGCGGCATCGACCTCTTCCAGGTCATCCAGTATCTGTCGGCAACGATCGTACATGACCCTCCCCTCATCGGTAAGACTCAGACTCCTGGTGGTACGGTTAAGAAGGCGAACCCCCATGCGCGTTTCCAGCCTGACAATACTTTTGCCAATGGCGGAGCGCGTCAGGCCAAGGGAACCGGCTGCATGGGTGTAACTCCCGGCTTTTACGGCTGCCACGAACGCCGCGATATCACCAATACTGTTGATTTCCATGCTTAATTTATCTCATTCAATACGGGCGTGACTGTACCCTGATATGGGAAGCACATTCCCCAAATGTTTATCTATCATAGACTCCTGTTCTCTTTCAACGCAAATACAAACAGGAATGACAATGCTGAATAAACACACCAGGCAAGCCGTAAAAGAATGGTCAGAAAGTCTGGTCGATCTGGGTCCAATTCTTACCGGTGAAGACACCGTCACGCCTATGCGCGAAGTGCGTGACGCGTACACGCGTATGCTGGCTAAAAACCCTGCGCCTGCGGGCGTCAGCTTTACGTATGTCGACATGGGTGGCGTACCGGGCACGCTGGTGACGCCTGATAACCTTGAAACAGACGCCATCGTGATGTACATCCACGGTGGGGCTTATATTGTCGGCGAACCGGCGGGCTATCACGGTATTGGTGGCAACTATGCCAGCATGCTGGGCGCACGGGTGTACATGCCGGATTACCGTCTGGCGCCCGAGTATCCATTCCCCACGCCGGTTACCGATACCGTTCGTGCCTATGAGTGGTTGATTGAGCAGGGTTTTGACGGCAGCAAAATTGTGCTGGCCGGCGAGTCTGCGGGCGGTGCGATGGTGATTACCGTGATGGTGGCGGCGCGTAACAAGGGCCTGCCGCTTCCGGCCGCCGGAGTTTCGATTTCCCCCTGGGCCAACCTTGAACATACCGGCGTCTCCATGACCAACAGAGAAGGCCTGGATCCCCTGAACACCAAAGCCGGTCTGGATTTCCTGGCCCGTACCTTCCTTGGCGATGCCCTGCCTAATCATCCCATGGCCTCGCCGGTGTTTGCCGATGTAACGGGCCTGCCGCCGGTGCTGGTTCAGATTGGCGAAAATGAACTGATGCTGAGCGACGCGATGCGGCTGGCAACTCATCTGGGTGATCACCGGGTTCGCGTAAATCTGGAGGTCTGGCCTGGTATGTTCCACGCCTGGCATTTCTTCTCCACGCTGCAGCCCGAAGCGGTGCAGGCGCTGGAGAGCTCGGTCGCCTTTATCAGGCAGGCTCTGCGGGATGCCGCGAACTAATCATTACAGATAAGCTAACTCACGGGCGCGACTAACTGCGCCCGTCAGCTGAGAAAATGCCTTATTTACAGACCCCCGCTGACGTCAAATGACCGACAACTCAACGAGAGGCCGGGAATAACGCTAGACTAGGGTTCACACCCTGAACGGGTTAAACCCTGTGTTGCGTCCATCGGTTTAACTCACGGCTGTATTCACATGAGATTCGTCAAACGTATTGCGAGGAGAACGTTTATGACAGCGATTGATTCACTCGGCGCCGAAGGCGGAGTCTGGATAAATCCACCTCAGGTATGGACGGTTGAAGAAGGAAAGTTGCAGTTTAAAACGGATCTCAACACTGACTTTTGGCAACAGACGTATTACGGATTCCAGCGTCATACCGGCCATGCATTTGGATTTTACCTGGAGGGTGATTTCACCGTGCAGGTTAAGGTGATGGCGGGTTTTTCTCATCTCTACGATCAGGCCGGCCTATTTCTGCTTGATGATGACCTGCACTGGGTTAAGGCTGGCATTGAATTTAATGACGGTCAGTCTTCTGTTGGCAGCGTGGTGACACGCAACATGTCTGACTGGGCCACCGGGATTTTCACGGGCGATCCGGAAACATTCTGGATGCGAGCCACGCTGGAAAATGAGGCTCTGCGAATACAGTACTCAACGGATGGCATAACCTGGCCGTTACTGAGATTGTGCCAGTGGCCGGAAACGCGAAAGCGTTTTGTAGGCGTAATGAGTTGTACGCCCGAAAGGCAGGGACTCGACGTCATCTTCGACGAATTCACCCTCGGTCCACCTTCAAAAAAGCCTCTCCACGATCTGACCTGATCAAGCATGACGACTGATTAAGCTTCCAAAGACAATGCCGCTTCGTAATATGGCCTCCTCCCCGAAAAATTAACCTGCCGCAATAAGCGTGACGTCCGCTGTTGAAAAGGAGCGGACAGGCTAACGGGGAAAAGTCAGCGTCGAACTATAAACGACAAATTACAAACCCAGTTCCGACAGCCCCGGATGGTCATCCGGGCGACGGCCCAGAGGCCAGTGAAACTTGCGCTCACTTTCCTTAATAGGCATATCATTGATACAGGCGAAACGACGCTGCATCAGGCCATCTGCTTCAAATTCCCAATTTTCATTCCCGTAAGAGCGGAACCAGTTACCTGAATCATCACGCCATTCATAAGCGTAACGGACAGCGATTCTGTTGCTGTCGAACGCCCACAACTCTTTAATGAGACGGTACTCAAGTTCATTATTCCACTTACGGGTGAGGAATGCTTTGGCTTCCTCTCGATTATTTGCAAACTCGGTTCGGTTGCGCCACTGGGTATCCAGTGAGTACGCCAACGAGACTTTTCCCGCATCGCGGCTGTTCCAGCCGTCTTCAGCAAGCCGAACTTTCTCAGTCGCCGATTCGCGAGTGAACGGAGGAAGTGGCGGGCGAGTGTGTGTATCAGACATGGTATAGCCTCCCGTAAATTAGGATATCTCAGTAGAAACAGTTTTATGTCACTCAGGCATTAAGGAGAGACAGACTCCAGCAAGTGTTTTGCAACGTCCCCTGCACTGTCGGCCGCGCTGCTATCGCCCATCACATAAGACATGGTGATCGCGCCCTCAATCAGAATAAATAACTGCCTGGCCAGAACTTCAGGGCGCTCAATGTTTAATTGCCCGGTGAGTTCACGCGTGTAATCCAGTAATTTTTGTTTATGCAGCTTCGCTATCTGCCGAACGGGGTCGGTATGATCACCCACTTCTCCCGCGGTATTGATAAATGCACAGCCACGAAAGCCTTCTGACTCAAACCAGCTTCTGAGCACGGTGAACATATTCAAAATGCGCGCCCGAGGCGTATCACCTTTATCAGATTCCGTTCTGAACCAGCACATCCAGCGCTCATCACGTTCTTTCAATGCGGCGGCGGCCACATCATCCTTGGTCGCGAAATAGCGATAAATACTTTTCCTGGCTACGCCCGAGGTTTTAACCAGAAGGTCCATGCCCGTTGCATGGATACCGTTCCGATAAATCAATTGCTCGGCGGTGGTGAGGATTTTTTCGCGGGTATCTGTTGGCTTTCTGTTCATGAATCGAATGGTAGAACGATCGTTCTCCATGATCAACCGTTTTCTCAAAAATAAGGTTAACAGCCAGCCGGCTGCCATGGGTGATTTACCAGTTCTGCTTCGTAGGGGATACGATAAGATCGTTGATCGTCACGTTCCTGGGCTGGTTGAGCGCGTAGACCACCGCATTTGCCACATCCTGCGGACTGATAGCAATTTTTGTCAGCTCCTGCGCCACCTTACGCCCTTCCGGATCGCTCACTTTATCAGCCCATCCCGTGTTAATAACGCCGGGGCTGATGGTATTGACTCGGATGCCTTTATTCACGCCCAGGTCTTTACGCATTGATTCCGTCATGGCGTGCACAAAAAATTTGGTCGAACTGTACACACCCGCGCCGGCGTCAACCTGGTGGCCTGCCACAGAAGCCATGTTCAGGATCTGGCCGTCACTTTTGCTGAGCATAACCGGGAGAACGGACGCAATGGCGTTCAGATAGCCCTTGATGTTGACGTCGACCATTTTGTTCCAGTCGTCCCACGCGATGTCACTCCAGGCTGAAAAGAGCATCAGCCCGGCGTTGTTAATCAGGATATCAACGGTACCGAAGGTATCGGTAGCATGCTTTACCAGCGCCTGTGTATCTTCAAGACGAGTTACATCCGTCACCAGACCGGAAGCATGGCCACCGGCTGACTCAATATCCTTTACCAGCTTATCGAGGCCGGTCTGATCCAGTGCTGCGGCTACGATATTCACACCATGACGTGCAAGTTCCAGCGCGGTCGCGGCGCCAATGCCCGATGACGCACCAGTAATTACAGCGGTTTTGTTCTGCAGATGATTCATATTATTATCCTTTTGGATGAGGTACAGGCGGCGGGAAGATCCCGCCGGTTGTATTTATCAGTAATTCGCTTCCGGCCAGTCGGTGTAACCTTTCGCGCCGCCGCCGTAGTAGGCTTCCTTAGGCGCGATGGTCAGCTCGGCGCCATAACGCAGACGCTTAACCAGATCCGGGTTGGAAATAAACAGGCGGCCAAGGGCAACGGCATCGATGATCCCTGCATTACGGCGGCTGATCGCCATTTCGAGGTCATAGTTGTTGTTACCGATGAACGGACCGCTGAACTGCGCGCTCAGCGCATCCATATCCACGTCGGCAGGCACGTCACGCGACGTTGCAGTGGCACCCTCAACGAAGTGCAGGTATGCCAGATTAAAACGGTTAAGTTGCTGGATGAGATAGCCATACATCGCCATCACGTTGCTGTCCGGCGGCGTGTTGCCTGCGTCAGGAGTTACCGGTGACAGGCGGATGCCTACGCGGTCATTGCCCCAGATGTTGACGATCGCTTCAGTGACTTCCAGCGTCAGGCGCGCGCGGTTTTCTATAGAGCCGCCGTAGGCGTCGGTACGATGATTGGTTGAGTCGCGCAGGAACTGATCGAGCAGATAGCTGTTTGCAGAGTGCACTTCCACGCCGTCAAAACCTGCGCGCAGGGCGTTTTCTGCGGCACGCTTATACTGCTCAATAATGCCCGGGATTTCGTCGGTTTCGAGCGCGCGCGGCGTCGATACCGGTACGAAGCCATTGACGGTATAGGTCTGCCCTTCGGCCTTGATTGCAGAGGGAGCGACAGGACGCTCGCCGTTAGGCTGCAGTTCAACGCTTGAAAAACGGCCTACATGCCAGAGCTGACAGACGATTTTTCCGCCTTCGGCGTGAACGGCATCGGTGACTTTTTTCCAGCCGGTAACCTGATCCTCGCTCCAGATCCCCGGCGTGGCCGCATATCCACGGCCCTGAGCTGAGATATTCGTGGCTTCAGAAATAATCAGGCCGGCGCTGGCGCGCTGGGCGTAGTAGGTTGCATGTAGCTCATCAGGTACACCATTTTCGCCGTAACGGCTGCGGGTAACAGGCGCCATAACGATACGGTTGGCCAGCTGAAGGCTTCCCATTGCTACGGGGGAAAAGAGATCTGTACGGGTACTGTTATCAGTCATAGAAACTCCTAAGTAGTTGACCGGTCGGCTAGTAAATTGGTAAAAAAAATGCGGCTACCTGAGCAGCCGCTTAGTGGCATTCAATGCTTTATCAAATGACGTATCCGGGTCGTGAATTTTTGCCATCAGCGAAGCGCCAAGCCAGAGCTGATACAGTTCTTCACCAAGATCTTTGGCATCTTCATCGCCGGCTAACGAGCCATCCTGCTGACCCTGAAGGATGCACGCGGAGATCCTATCCACGATTTCACGTGTGCCTATGGCCAAAACGCTTCGCATGCTGTCGTACTGATCGCACACTTCCGCGCCAAGCTTGACCACAAGACACTTGCTCTCAGGGAGATCGGCACCTTGTGTGACTTTCCAGAACGAAAAGTATCGCAGCAGGCGCTCTCTGGCGGGTTCGGAACCACGCAGTTGCTCATCGACCTGAACCAGGTAGTTGCTGAAATAGTGCTCTAACAAGGCCTCAGCAAACTCTTCCTTGGACTGGAAGTAATAATAAAACGATCCTTTGGGGATCCCGGCGGCTTTGACAATCTCAGCCAGACCGACGGCGCTGTAGCCTTTATGTGTGATAAGCGTCCGGGCAACATCAATGATGTGCTGACGCACGTTAGCCGCTTGTTTTTTCATAGTCCGGATAGCATAGCGATAAAACTGACCGGTCGTCTAGTTTCTTGGGTGGCATTTTGTGCGGTCATAATTTTTCGCATGGCAGCAGACGTGACGCATACTGCCCGGTTGCTCTCAGGCTTTCCGGCGTGGCCCCATCTTTGGCCTCGATCGACATGCCCTCCAGAAGCGTGTTCAAAACGGTAGCTAACGCGGCGGTAGCGGTATCAGAAGGCAGCTGCTTCTCGGTTACAGCCCTGCGCAGACGCTTTTCAAACAGGTCTTTTCCTTCCTGCCTGAGCACGCTGACTGCTTCGACGACGTCAGCGGACTCTTGAGAGACATTGATGGCCGCAAGCACCACCATGCAGCCGCAGGGTACGGAAGGAGAAAGCAGAATGCCTGCCGCTTCGCTGAAGAAATGATCAATCGCCTGCATGATATCGGGCTCTTCTTCAAGCCGCTCCCAAGTTGCCTTCCAGTAGACCCTTTCGTAATAGCTCACGGCCTCCAGGAAAAGTTTCGCCTTATTACCGAAGGCGGAGTACAGGCTCGGCGGATTAATTTCCATCGCAGCGCAGAGCTCGGCAACCGAGGCGGGCTCAAAGCCTTTACGCCAGAAAATGTCCAGCGCCCTGATCAGGGCCCTGTCGCGATCAAAGCTGCGCGGCCGCCCTTTGGGCTTTTCGCTGGGTACTCCTGCAGTTTTCATTTTCACGTCGGGCATAAAATCATTCTCTTGACATATTACATAGCGATCACTATACAATAATAACATTACATAGTGACTACTACACAAAGATAAAATGCCTATGTCAGATCTTGCCTTCTCCTCAGCCACTGTCTGCAATCCGCCGTTGCGGCGGGACTGATGCTGCTGTTCGTCTTAAAAATGATTTTCAACCGAATCACGGGCATCCCTGCGGATACCCACCACAACAAAACCGGAGACAGATGATATGACCAACGTAACTTATGTGCAGGAATACAACGCCATCGTGGAAGTGCTCAGCCAGTACAACGAAGGCGGAAAGCAGGCCAGGAGCGAAATAATGAAGCCCGCGTTCAGCGAGCAGGCCACCATCTTTGGCGTTGACGGTGATGCAAACCTCACCGGCGGTCCTATTCAGGGACTTTTCGACACCATCGATACCGTTTTCCGCCCATCCCCGGAAGCGAAGGCCGCAATCGTGCACGTTGATATCGTAGGCACCGCAGCAAGCGCCCGCGTTGATACCGACGATATTTCGGGCTTTCGCTTCACGGACTTTTTCAACCTGCTGAAGGTCAACGGGCGATGGACCGTAGTGAGCAAAATTTACCATACTCACACCGCTTCCTGACATCAGCCATTCCACCTTCATCCGCCGCGTCTGCCCCCAGACGCGGCGAAATCCAGTGAGGAAAAAACATGAGCCAGAATATCCAAACCGTTCCTGTTTCTGCCTGTGAGGCCGTTCTTGACATGGCAGTGCGCCGACACGATTGAAAACCAAAGTCGCATTTCATGAAGTAGCTGATAATGTCAGCGATGATTTTAATTTATCAATAAAAGTGCTGACCCGGAGAGGCAGGTAGCGTGTTGTTGGTAGAACAGCCCAGACGGATAAATCCTGAGGTCTGGCATCTGACAGCTCAATCTCAACAAGTGTGCCCTGGCGGATTTCTTTCATGACATCCCAGCGGGTAAGTTGTGCAAGTCCCATACCTTGAGCACAGAGTTCTCTTACGCCCTCAACGTTATCCGAAATGAAACGTCCCCCAACACGAATCCTGAAAACTTCACCACCACGTTCAAAAATCCATTGAGATACGCTGCTTAGTCTCAGGCAATGATGCTTCATTAAATCTTCTACCGATTTAGGCATGCCATTAACTTTTAAATAATCTGGTGAAGCACAGATTACGCGAGGGCTGTCAGCAATTTTGCGGGCTATAAGTGTGGAATCTTTTAACGGGGCAATACGTATTGCTACATCGATGCCTCTCCCGACAATATCAATCACATCTTCACTTAGCTGAAGATCGATACTCAGCTCTGGATTATCTGCCAGTAATTCAGAAATGAGAGGCAAAATATTTCGGCGCCCGAATCCTGATGGTGCAGTGATTCTGAGCAAACCTGCTGCGCCTTGTGTTGACGGAGAAAAAAGTGCTCGGGCTCCCTTCTCTGCCTCAATAAGTGCCTGGGCATACGGCAGGAATTCCATGCCTTCCTGAGTTAATGAAACAGATCGAGTGGTTCTCTGTAACAGCCGTGTTCCTAGCTCGCGTTCAAGCGATGCGAGGCGTCTTGAAACCGCCATTGCTGTAATACCCTGTCGTTTCGCCGCCTGAGTAAGGCTTCGTGTTTCAGTTATTACGAGAAACAGCGATACATCATGAAGATTCATGTTGACCCCGATATATGAAACATTGCAACTGTCGTTGATTAAGCCAATAGAAGCGTAATTATAACGAAAAGCGTTATACGGCCTTATCATTTCGCCCTGTTTATGAGCCATTCAACAATGATTATATTGTATTCATGATTTAATATTAAGGAAAACTCATGAACGCATTACCCCTTTTCACTCCCAGCAGTATCGGTAAAGTCACCCTAAAAAATCGTCTCGTGGTAGCGCCTATGACTCGTGTCACCGCCTCTGAAGAAGGGGTAGCAAGTGAACGTATGAAGGCATATTACGAAGACTTTACCCGTGGTGGATTTGCTCTGGTTATATCTGAAGGCATTTATATTGATCAGGAATGGTCTCAGGCCTATGCCTTTCAGGCGGGATTAACCAGCCCGCAACAGGTTGCAGGCTGGCGTGACGTCACGGATGCAGTTCATCAACAAGGCGGCCATATTTTTGCCCAAATTCAGCACTCAGGCGCGCTATCACAGGGTAACTCTTTCCGTGAAGGAACCGTTGCACCCAGTGCACTTCGGCCGGTTGGCAATCAAATGACATTTTATCGCGGGGAAGGTGAATATCCTGTTCCTCGGGCACTTAGCGAAGAAGAAATTCAGGGCATTATCAGCAGCTTTGCCGATGCCGCGTCCAACGCTGTAAACCAGGCTGGCTTTGATGGGGTAGAAATTCATGGTGCAAATGGATATTTACTCGATCAATTCTTCACGGATTACACTAATCTGCGCACTGACTGCTGGGGTGGTGATATCGCAGGCAGACTTCAGCTTATCCTTGAAGTAATTAAGTCTGTCCGACAACGCTTAGGTCAGGCTATCCCAGTAGGTATCAGAATATCTCAGGGGAAAGTAAATGACTTCTTCCATAAATGGGCTAATGGTGAAGACGATGCACGCATAGCGTTTACGCTACTCGCCGAATCCGGTATCGATTATCTTCATCTGACCGAATATGAAGCTTGGCAGCCGGCATTCCCCGGTAACTTACTCTCACTGATTGAACTGGGACGTAAATATGCCCCCAACCTCACCATTATGGCTAATGGTAGTCTTCATGATGAATGCCGGGCATTGCAGGTTATGGAAATGGGTGCAGATTTCATAGCTTTGGGTCGTGGTGCGCTGGCAAATCATGACTGGCCACAACGAGTTGCCAACGGCAAAAGCGTTCGGGAGTTTGATAACGCGATCCTCGGACCCATAGCGAATATTAAGGATTCTGAACTTTCTGTATAACTCTTCTCTCCCCGGGTAACTTCCCGGGGGGTAATGTCATCGTTGTCATAAGCCGTCCGCTCTTGGCACAAGGCAGCCTGGCGTGGACGCATAGTCCGCTATGATCGAAAAGCGGAGATGACACCCAAGGGACGGTTTGAATAAGTGTTGTCCTGTCACCCGGTTTAGGCTGATGCTTTTTTTAGCATGATGCTTTATGTTGGTCACATTCATCCTGCAGGGTATAACCATGATAATAGTAGAGAAATCAGATCCATTTTCTTCAGATTCCCTTCGCTTGATCGAATTGCTATCCGCAGAACTTGCCGCGATTACTGGTGATAACGGTAAAAGTCATTTCACCGCTGAAGCAATGAGTGGTGACAAAGCGTTATGGGCATTAGCAAAAAATTCTCAAGGCAAAGCTATAGGATGTGGTGCGATACGGCCATTGACGCAAAAGATAGCCGAGCTTAAAAGAATGTTTTCAGACCGAAGTGTGTCAGGGGTTGGCGGTGCCTTACTCACCTTTCTGGAAAAATCTGCAAAAGAGATGGGATATATCGAGCTCAGGCTGGAAACCCGACGCATCAATTATCGGGCCGTCAATTTCTACGAGAAAAATGGTTATATCCGTATTGAGAATTACGGCCCATATATCGGTAGGACAGACGCTGTCTGTTTCTCAAAGGCATTGCGCTGATTGAGTTAATTAGTTCTGACGTCAGCTTCTGGCACTAAGCAGCCAATGCAGTAACGGAAAAGTGATCATCAAAAGTTAGTCAGCACGATCTTGCCCTGAATGCTCCCCAGTGCAGCACGCTGATGAGCAGCCGACGCCATGGCTAATGGGTAAGTGCTGTCAATAACAACCCGGATCGTTCCGTCGTCCAGAAGGCTGCCGGCAGTAGCTAATTGCGCACCATTTGAGCGTACCTGCGTGATTGAAACCGTAATGTTCTTTCTGAGCGCCTCCTCCTGTCCGGCAAACCCCAGAGGGTTGACGAGAAACAACGCGCCTCCCGGTTTGATACACGTCAGGAAGCGCTCCATATTTGAACCACCAACGGCATCAATCACAAGATCGACATTTTTCACCGCGGTTTCGGCGGCAACTTTGGTGTAGTCAATAAACTCATCTGCCCCCAGCTCACGCATAAGCTCCTCATTTCGGGAGGAAGCCACGGCGATTACTCGCGCACCTTTCCACCTGGCTATCTGCACCGCAAAATGCCCAACGCCTCCACCGGCACCGTTTACCAGCACCGTCCGGCCTTCTAATGGGACAGGTGTATGCCTGAAGGACTGAAAAGGATTGGGAGCATCGTGACCCAGCTCGACAAGGAACTGCCAGGCAGTAAGAAGCGACATTGGCGCACCCGCAGCCTGAACATGTCCGATACGTTGGGGTTTCATTGCCAGCTCTGAGGAAGGTACGCTCACGTAGTCAGCATAGGCGCCGCTGCCCTGCATTACCCCCTGAGGAAAACGTACCATTGAGTAAACCTCGTTGCCGATGGTGAATTCCGAAACATCCTCACCGACGTCTACAACTACGCCTGATATGTCTGTTCCCAGAATGAGCGGAAAGGTCGAGTCAGGCCACCATTCAGGCGGGAGCGCCCGATAACCGTCGCGCAAATACCAGTCCGGTGGATTAAGGCCGGCCGCATGTACTTTAACAAGTACTTCATTGCTTCCCACCACTGGACGGGTTGTCTCGCCATACTGCAGGTTCTCAGGCCCACCAAATGCATAAAGCTGAACTGCTTTCGTCATGTCAGTCATCACAATCTCACTTAAAGGTAATCAGATGACCGATGATAAGCCTGAAATCTGACATTGATAATCAGGCTGAATTTCGCTTTAATTGTGCCATGAAGGAACAAATAGGTTTTGAAAGACTCACAGGTTTAATTGCATTCGCTCGTGCTGGCGCTCTCGGCAGCTACACTGCTGCTGCCCGTTCCCTGTCAGTCTCACCTTCAGCAATCAGTAAGAGCATCCAGCGACTGGAGACGCAACTTGGCATTACCCTGTTTACCCGAACGACACGTTCGCTGGTTTTAACCGCAGAAGGCCGTGAGCTTCACGAGCGGGCTTTACGATTGCTTCAGGATGCAGACGAGATTGAGCAGATAGCGAAACGCGCGCGCGCGGAGCCCGCAGGGACACTGCGTATTGCGGCATCGTACCCGATCGGTCTGCATATGATTGCTCCTGCACTTCCGCAATTCTGCGCGCTTTATCCAAAAGTGAAAATTGACTTGCGGTTGAGCGATCGCGTGATCAGTATCGTGGATGAGAGCATTGATATTGCCGTCCGGCTTGGCGATCTTGACGATTCAAATCTTCTGTCGCGCCGTCTCTCGCCGTACCGCCTGGGGTGTTACGCCTCGCCTGAATATCTTGCCAGTTGCTCTGCCCCTGAAAATCCAAACGACCTCATGAGCCATAAAACGGTAAACCTGCGTTATCAACAAACAGGGCAGCTTTTTCGCTGGCCTTTTCAGGTTGGGGAACGGGAGACAGAGATTTTGCCATCGTCAGATGTTGTTGTTGATGCCAGCGAAGCCGTACTGGCCTTAGTTGCTGCAGGAGGCGGAATAGGCATGGCGACGAGTTTTATGGCTGAATCATGGGTAAAGAATAAAAGACTGGTTCCGATCCTGACCGCTTTCGCTGTTGAGCGGCATAATATTACGGCACTTTGGCATGAAAGCCGGCGGTCTAACCCGGCCGTTCGTGCATTGCTGGATCATCTTATTGATCGCTGTTAGGCGGCCTTAGAGTATGGAATTAAAGCCCACGCGATTCATACATTGCTTTGATAAATTATTGGCTATCACCAGCCGCCCCGGCCAATAACTTTTCAGAATTCTGATTGTTAATCAGTAATGAACCAACCCGCCGTCAACTGCATACTGACTGCCGGTCACGTAGGATGCATCGTCGGAAAGCAGGAAGAGTGCAACTGCAGCGGCTTCTTCGGCTGTTCCGACTCGGCCCAAAGGAACCTGGCTCACCACAAAATCCTCGAACTGCTGACGAGACTCCTCAGGCATAAAATGTCTGAAGTTGGTCTCAATGGGACCCGGTACCAGTGTATTGGCGCGAATGCCGCGTTCAGCCAATGCAGATGCCCAGCTTTTAACCATCGCCACAACGGCGCCTTTCGTTGCTGCGTAGAGGCTGGTCATTGCCGCACCTTCATAAACAGATGAAGACGAGGTGACAAGAACCGAAGCGTTGGGGTTGAGTGAATCGGACAATGCTGCCAGCTGTAGCATCGGGCCGCGGACATTCGCGTTCATCATGCGGTTAAACGCATCTGCCGTTACAGACTCCACAGAGCCTACCTCTGCAAAGCCAGCATTAAGCCACAAACCATCCAGCGAGCCCCAGCCGCTTATCGCTCTCTGCAGCGCGCTTATGTCTGCTTCGCTTGCCGCATCGCTTTTCAGAATAAGCGATGTCTCAGGCAGCAGGCTGCGGGCGCGTTCCAGCCTTTCTTCATTGAGCCCTGTAATGGCGACATGACCGCCTTCCCTGACAATGCGTTGAGCACCTGCCAACCCCATCCCGCTGGTACCGCCAGTAATCAGTATGCGTTTTCCCTCAAATCTGCTCACGTTTACTCCTTCATTTGGCTTTAAAATCATCAAATACCTTACGCAAAAGGAACATCAGCCGTCATCTGTTTCCACATGAAACGATGAATTTTCGGTTTCGAGGTCTGATTTTTACCTTGCAGAGAAAACTTTTGAACGCTCAAAACATAAAGCGAAGCGTATAAACCGGCTTAATATTTCCGAGAAATATCGCTGTTTATAACTCTGGCATCGGTTTGGCAATGCTTCAAAAGCGCATCCCAGTCATCAGGGGGTTCGCCAGACTTCAGCATCCGTTCAAATACCGTATAGGCATCTGTTTTCGAACCATAAGCGCGAAGCGTGCCGAAATCATTTACCCAACCAATAATGATGGTTCTGTGGGGCACGCTGAAGCGGAAGAATAACCGAAACTGCTGCAGGAATTTGACGCGGTACCAGTGCCGGTAATCCTGGCCTAAGGTATTGCCCTGCCGAAAGTGGCTGTCCAGTGGATTGGCCGGGATCACCCGAGTAATGATTTGCTCAATCGCCGCCAGCAGCTTGGTTTCTTTCTTTTTGTGATAGCCCTGAGGATCCTTTTTTTTCAGCGCCAGGACCTTATTTTGAAGTTCAGCCAGCTGCGTCAGAAAACAGGAATGAAAATAGAATTTCCATCCATTAATCTCCAAATACTCCATGTCGCCTCCTGCTCCATGTTGCCTGCTACTCATCGTCAGTCAGCGGCCCGTCTAAATCGACCTCAACGCCAGCAGTCAGTTGCTGGATCCCTGCCCAAAATTCTGCTGGCACTGCATGGATATGATGCGGGTTGGTCATCATGCCGTTTTCGAGGAAAGCCAGAAACTGCGGGACCACCGGATCTTCCGCTTCTTCTTCTCGTCGGGACATAACGACTTTACCGCCGGGCAGCAGAGCGTATTCAATGAATTCTCCCGGCTTCAGTTGCAGCGCATCGCGAATCGCTGCGGGAATGGTGGTCTGGCTACGCTCAGTGAGTCGGGACTCCGCGCGCAAAGACACGTCTGCCATGTTTATATTCATTATTTTCTCCTCGACGCCTACCCATTATCGGGTCGCGGATTATCAAACCGCCTGGCGTCTTCAAGCCTGTAACGAGCGTAATGCATCTGCATTATGCAATGCAAGTGCATTACTGGCTATTTTTTCAGCGCCCTGATTCTGCACGCGTTGATTAAGGCTGACCCTTGGGCAGCGCGGCAAAGAAGTCCGCATGGCTCGGCTGGCGGGTTTGCTGCAGGATTTCTGTCAAGGCCACCAGCGGATCGTCGTTCCAGTCGGCACGAATATCGGTGCTGGCGTATTCACGGTCATGCCAGACCTGGAGCGCAGCCGATTTCAGTCCACGGCGATCGCCACCCGCCGCGGCTCCGGCGCACATCGCCGCCAGCAACCGGTCGGCAAAGGGCAACGCTGACTGCTGCTGATAAACGCCCATCATCTCCTGCAGCGTGTCCGGCCCGGTCAGTAAGTTTCCTCCGACCGTGCAGGCCGTCGATTCAAGGCTGTCGGCAAATTCGCCACACTCGCCGCCCGTCCAGTGGGCAATGCCGCCAAGACAATCGACGATCATCAGCTGCCTGCGCGCGGCCTCGGGATCGTCATCCAGCAAGGTACGCATCACCTGCGCAGCCCCCTCGCCTGCTTTAAGCAGTGCCAAACCGCGCACGCCATACAGCGGATTGGTCATCGCCTGGGTGGCAATGGCGCCGTTTTGCGCGCGGCCATGGATCACCAACGCCCCGACGGCGGGCCCGGCGGTCGCGGTTGCCACGCCCAGCGCGCCGGTTTGTGGATCGCGTGCGACGATTGAAAAAGTCATCCCGATTCCTCGCGGTCAGATCTAATTTATATGTATAAATTATTGCAATATTGTTTATTTATACGCATAAATAAAAAACACAACAACGCTTATTCTTTCACCTGTTGCTGAAGAGGCCGTGATGCTGAGTGCGATAACCGGAAATTTGTTAAGCAGAAAATGGCTGCCCGCGTCAGCGCTTCTGGCTCTGCTGTGGCTGCCCGCGTTGCAGGCGAAAACCCCTGCCGATGCGCTGTTAATCGGCCAGGTGGCGGAACCGCAGTCGCTGGATCCGCAGGTGGCGACGGCGGCGAATGACTCCCGCATTCTGGTCAATATTTATGATGGGCTGGTGCGCAATGGCGAAGGCAAGCTGGATATCGAACCGGCGCTGGCCACCAGCTGGGAGATCGCCCCGGACGGCCTGACCTACCGCTTCCATTTACGGCAAAACGTCCGTTTTCAGGACGGCACGCCGTTCAACGCCGAAGCCGCCAAATTCACCTTCCAGCGCATGCTCGATGATAAAAATCCGTGGCACAACACCGGCCCCTTCCCGCTGTCGTTCTTTTTCTCCTCGATAAAATCGATAGAAACGCCCGATCAGCTGACGCTGGTGTTTCACCTCAGCGAGCCTTTTGCGCCACTGCTGTCGAATCTGGCGACGCCGACCGGGCTGATCGTCTCGCCCACTGCGGTAAAAAAGTACGGCAAAGAGTTTGGACGCCATCCGGTCGGCACCGGCGCGTTCACCTTTAGCGAATGGCAGCCAAACCAGCGCGTGGTGATCAAAGCAAATGCCGGTTACTGGGATGGCAAACCGGCGGTAAATAACGTGGTGTTCCGCCCGATCACCGACGGCAATACGCGGGTGGCGGAAATGCTCTCCGGCGGCATCGATGCGATGGTGGAAGTGCCGCCCGACACGGTGAAATTGTTTAAGGAGAAAAGCAATCGCTTCCGTCTGTATGAAACCACCGGCCCGCACGTCTGGTACGTGATGCTCAACACCCAGGTTCCGCCGTTTAACGATCGCCGCGTGCGTCAGGCGGTTAACTACGCCATCAATAAACAGTCGCTGGTCGATAACATCCTGCAAGGCTCTGCCAGCGTGGCGGATGGCCCGATACCTTCCGCATTCGGTTGGGCAGCCAACAAGGCGGTACAGCCCTGGCCGTACGATCCGCAGAAAGCACGTCAGCTGCTGAAGGACGCCGGAGCCGAAGGCGCCACCCTGACCTTTTATGTCACCGAAGGCGGTTCGGGCATGCTGGATCCGCTGCCGATGGCCACCGCCATTCAGGCCGATCTAAAAGCCGTCGGGCTGAAGGTCAATATTCAGAGCTATGAGTGGAACACCTATCTGGCCAAGGTCAATGCCGGGCTGGATAACCACACTCAGATGGCCGAAATGGCGTGGATGACCAACGATCCCGACACCCTGCCGTTCCTGACTTTGCGCACCGATGCCTGGCCGAAGAAAGGCGGATTTAACTCCGGCTATTACAGCAACCCTCAGGTCGATCGGCTGCTGCAAAAGGCGCGACTGACCACCGACACGGCGGCGAGGGCCACCCTCTACCGGCAGGTTCAGCAAATTGTGCATGACGATGCGCCGTGGATTTTCGTCGCCAACTGGAAGCAGAACGCCGTGACCTCCACGCGCATCGCGCACTTTGCCCTGCAACCCAACTTTAACCTGTTACTCAACCGGGTGACCAAACACTGATTTCAGAGCGGAGCGTGGTTATGTGGAGCTACCTGTTAAAAAGGCTGTTATCAACCGTGCCGGTGTTTATCGGCCTGTCGCTGATTGTGTTTGTGATTATGGCGATGATCCCCGGCAACCCGGCGCAGGCGTTACTGGGCGCCTGGGCTACCCCGGAAAATGTCGCGCGCATCAATCAGGAGCTGGGGCTGAACAAGCCGCTGTGGCAGCAGTATCTGATTTGGGTCGGCAATATGCTGCACGGGAACTTTGGCCGATCCTATGTGCTTAATCGCCCGGTGATTGATGAAGTGATGCAGCGCCTCGGCAACACGCTGATCCTCGGCGGAAGCGCGCTGTTAATCAGCACGGTGTTGGGCTTGCTGGCGGGGATTGTCTCAGCGGTAAGGCAGTTCGGCTGGGGTGACCGGCTGATTACCCTGCTGGTGCTGATCGGCATTTCGCTGCCGTCATTCTGGATTGGCCTGGTGATGATTATGCTGTTTGCGGTCCAGCTGCAATGGTTCCCGGCCTCGGGTATGTATGCCATTTGGGGCGGTGGCGGCTGGCTGGATCTGTTGCAGCACCTGGCGATGCCCGCCGTAACGCTGGCGATTGTCGCCACCGGCGTGATTGCCCGCCTGACCCGCACCGCGATGCTGGAAGTGCTGCGTCAGGACTTTATCCGCACCGCGCGCGCCAAAGGATTGTCCGAGCGCAAGGTGATCTATGGCCACGCTTTCCGTATGGCGCTGGTGTCGGTGATCCCGGTGATCGGCATTCAGGCCGGATTTGTGCTGGGCGGCGCGGTGTATATCGAAACCGTCTTCCAGTGGCCGGGCCTTGGCGCCATGCTGGTCAACGCCGTTTCCACCCGCGATCTGCTGCTGGTGCAGGGCGGCGTACTGGTCGCGGCCTGCGCCTATGTGTTGATCAACCTGTGTGCCGATATCCTGCAGGCGCTTCTCGACCCGAGGTTAAAATCATGAGCGAGACACTCTCACCGACGCGTCAGCGCCGTTCAGCCTGGTCGCTGCTGCTGGCTAACCGGCTGGCAACCCTCGGGCTGATTATTCTGACCCTTTCCGCGCTGGCCGCACTCTGTGCCCCGCTGCTGCCGCTGGCCGATCCGGATGCCACCGATTTACTGAAGCGCCTGCTGCCGCCGTTGTCACCCGGCCACCTGTTAGGCACCGATCCGCTGGGCCGGGATGTGCTGTCCAGGCTGGTGTGGGGCACCCGGGTTTCGCTGGCGGTCGGCATCAGCGCCACCCTGCTGGCGGCCTTTTTCGGCACGCTGATTGGGCTGATTGCCGGCTACGCTGGCGGCAAGGCCGACAGCCTGCTGATGCGCTTTATCGATATGCTGATGGCGTTTCCCTACATCCTGTTAGCGCTGGTGATTGTGGCGGTGCTCGGCCCGGGTCTGCTTAACGCGCTGTACGCTATCGCCGTGGTCAACATTCCGTTCTTTGCCCGTAATATCCGTGGCCTGACCGTCGGCCTGCGCCAGCGTGATTTTGTGCAGGCGGCGCGGCTGTCCGGCAAAAACCATACGCAGATCCTGTTCACCGAGGTGCTGCCCAACGTGTTGCCGGTGATTGTCATCACCCTGTCCACCACCGTCGGCTGGATGATCCTTGAAACCGCCGGCCTGTCGTTCCTCGGGCTGGGCACGCAACCGCCGGCGGCGGATTTAGGCTCGATGCTCGGCCAGGGCCGCGCGCAGATGTTTAGCGCGCCGCACGTTTCGGTGGTGCCAGGGGTGATGATTTTTCTGCTGGTGATGAGCTTTAACCTGCTGGGCGATGGCATCCGCGATGTGCTGGATCCGCGTCTGAAGTCCGGCGTCTTGCTCAGAGCCAGAGCGGTGACCCGCGTTACCCGACCGGCCATCCCGGCCGCCACCCAGGGCGAGGCGGCGTTACTGGAAGTGGTCGACCTGGCGGTGAGCTTCCGTTCCGGCAGCCAGTTCCAGCCCGCCGTTCGCGGCATCAGCTTTCACGTTAAGCGCGGCGAATGCCTTGGCCTGATTGGCGAAAGTGGCTCCGGCAAAAGCGTGACCGCGCTGTCGGTGATGGGCCTGGTGGCTTCCCCGCCGGGCGAAATTACCGGCGGCGCGATTTATGTCGCGGGTGAAGAGATGCTGTCACTGCCGCAAAAAACGTTGCAGCAGCGTCGTGGCGCGCGGGTGGCCTATATCTTCCAGGATCCGCTGACCACGCTGCATCCGCAGATGAGCATTGGCAGCCAGCTGATTGAAGCCATTCAGGCCCACCAGCCGTTAACCTCCGCCGCTGCGAAGGCCAAAGCGCTGGAGTTGCTGACCAGCGTTGGCATCCAGGACGCGGCGCCGCGTTTTCATGCCTATCCGCATCAGCTTTCCGGCGGACAGCGCCAGCGGGTGGGAATTGCGATGGCGCTGGCTAACGATCCGGACATCATTATCGCCGATGAGCCCACCACCGCGCTGGACGTCACCGTGCAGGCCCGCATTCTGGAGCTGCTGCAACGTTTACGCCGTGAACGGGGCCTGACGCTGCTGTTTATCACCCATGATTTTGGCGTTATTGCGCAGATTTGCGACCGGGTCGCGGTGATGCGTTTTGGTGAAATCGTCGAAACCGGCGATACGCAGCAGGTGCTGGATCATCCGCAGCACGACTACACCCGCCGGCTGATTGCCAGCGTGCCGAAACTGGGCCAGGGACGTCAATTTTTGCAGCAGGTCGCCGGATTGTATCCCGCCACCGTGAAGGAGGGATGATGAGCAACGTGATTGAAGTGAAAAATCTGGTGAAAACCTTTGGCCGTAAAGGCCGTTGGTTCGCGGCCGGTGACCACCAGGTGCACGCTGTTAAAGGGGTATCGCTGCACCTTGCCGCCGGGGAAACGCTGGCGGTGGTGGGTGAAAGCGGCTCGGGCAAAAGCACCCTGGCCAGAATGCTGGTCGGCCTGGAAACGCCGACCTCCGGCAGCATCGAATTGATGGGCCAGCCGCGCCCGCAGCAGGCGAAAGCGTCGGGCCGCACCATTCAGTATGTGTTTCAGGATCCGGTGGCGTCGCTAAACCCGCGCAAAACCATTGCCGATATCCTGGCGATCCCGCTCAGCCATCTCTGCGGATATTCTGCCGCACGGCGCAAAACCCGCATGCTGGAACTGATGGAAGCGGTACAGATGCCCGCCGATGCCCTGCTCGGCTATCCGCATGAATTTTCAGGCGGCCAGGCACAGCGTCTGGCCATCGCCCGCGCGCTGGCGGCGGAAGCACGGATTCTGGTGCTCGACGAGCCGGTCAGCGCGCTGGACGTCTCGGTGCAGGCGCAGGTGTTGCTGCTGCTGGACCAGCTGAAAACGCAGTTCGGCCTCTCCTACCTGTTTATCAGCCACGACCTGGCCGTGGTGGAATCCATCGCCGATCGGGTGGCGGTGATGTATCGCGGAGATTTGGTAGAATGCGCACCGAACGAGGTGTTGTTTGCCTCTCCTCAGCACAGTTATACCCAAACGCTGCTGGCCAGCGCGCCCCGGCTGTAAAGGACATAATGCGATGAATGCCGAAAAAATCCCGCAGGCGGACCCCGTCCGTCGCAAGCGGACCGATGAAATTGTCGATGCGATCAAAGAGAGCATCGTGCGCGATAACCTGCTGCCCGGCGATCGCCTGCCGCAGGAAAAGGATCTCGCCAGCCGTTTTGCTGCCGGGAAAAGTACCGTGCGCGAAGCGTTAAAATCGCTGGAAGTTCAGGGGCTGATCCGCACCAAAACCGGCCCAGGCGGCGGTGCGTTTATTGAATCCATGAGCGACAACCGCGCGATGAGCCTGCTGTCGAACTACCTGTTCACCCGCGAGCTTTCCATCGCCAATATCTATGCCCTGCGCAAAGCCCTTGAGCCACTGGTAGCGGTCAGCGCCATCGACAATATTGATGCCGCCGGATTTGAGCAGCTGCATACGCTGATAAAAATCTACGATCATGAACCCGCTGACGAGCAGGAGCGCTGGAACCAGCGCATGGCCGAGCTGGATTTTCATGGCGTGGTGGCCAGTTATTCCGACAACGTGCTGCTGGCGTTTCTCTGTCACTTTTTGCAGCGGTTGCTAAAGGATCTGGCGGTGTGCAAAGACATTTATCAGCGCCCTGAGCCGGTCAACCGCCGCGCGGGCATTGAGTATCAGTATCGCCTGATTGAGGCCTTGCGCCGCAAGGATGCCGGTGAAGTCGACCGGATCATGACCGAGCATATGCAGCATGCGGAGAACGCCATGCTGACGCTGGAAGCGACGCTGGAAGAGCGGTTTTTGAGTGAAAAGCCTGCTGCCGATCGCGAATAATCTTAAGTTGCTCAGCAGATTAGCTTCTCCCGAGGCGGCCTGCGCTAATTTCAGCTACCATGCTGTGAAGTTAACGTGAAACACCGACCAGGGAGATACCATGACTCAGCCTTCTGCCCCCAAGGGGTTGTCCGTCGCCGAGGCGCTGGACAAACTTGATGCCCTGTATGAAGAGGCCGTAACCGCCCTGCGTACCGCCATCAACACCTATATCAGCAGCGGAAAATTGCCGGAAGAGTCGGCTCGCGCGAATGGACTGTTTGTCTATCCTGAACTGCGCGTCAGCTGGGCCGGCGATGAATCCGGTCGCCGGCTGACCCGTGCCTTTGGCCGCTTCACCCGTCCGGGAAGCTATGCCACCACCGTGACCCGCCCGGCGCTGGCCCGTCACTACCTTTCGGAACAGCTGGAAATGCTTACCGGGGAATATCCGGTCACGCTGGAAGTGAAACCGTCAAAGCAGGAAATCCCCTTCCCGTACGTGATTGACGGTTCGAACCTCGGCCTCGATCGCACCATGAGCGCCGGGCTGGCCAAGCATTTCCCCACTACCGAGCTGGCGCAGATTGGCGATGAAAATGCCGATGGCCTGTATCAGCCGGGTGAAGAGTTCCCGCTGTCGCATTTCGATGCGCTGCGCACCGACTTCTCACTGGCCAGGCTGCGTCACTATACCGGCACGCCGGTTGAGCATTTCCAGTCCTATGTGCTGTTCACCAACTACACCCGCTATGTCGACGAGTTTGTGCGTTGGGGCTGTGAGCAGATCGCCGATCCGGCGTCGCCTTATGAAGCCCTGTCCTGCGCCGGCAGCATTTTCGTCACCGCCGAGACGCCAAACCCACAGGAAGCGATTTCCGGCCTGGCCTGGAAGAACCACCAGATGCCTGCCTGGCATCTGATTGCTAAAAATGGTCAGGGCATTACGCTGATCAATATCGGCGTGGGCCCGTCGAATGCCAAAACCATTTGCGATCATCTGGCGGTGCTGCGTCCGCACACCTGGCTGATGATTGGTCACTGTGGCGGCCTGCGCGAAAGCCAGAGCATCGGCGATTACGTGCTGGCGCATGCTTACCTGCGTGATGACCATGTGCTGGACGCGGTGCTGCCGCCGGATATCCCGGTGCCGAGCATTGCCGAAGTGCAGCGCGCGCTGTATGACGCCACCAAGCATGTCAGCGGCATGCCGGGCGACCTGGTGAAACAGCGTCTGCGTACCGGCACCGTAGTCACTACCGACGACCGTAACTGGGAGTTGCGCTATTCCGCCTCGGCGCTGCGCTTTAACCTCAGCCGCGCGGTTGCGGTGGATATGGAAAGCGCCACCATCGCCGCGCAGGGTTATCGCTTCCGCGTCCCTTACGGCACGCTGCTTTGCGTTTCCGATAAGCCGCTGCACGGCGAAATCAAGCTGCCGGGCCAGGCCAACCGCTTCTATGAAGGGGCGATTTCCGAGCACCTGCAAATTGGTATCTGTGCCATTGATTTACTGCGGGCGGAAGGCGACAAGCTGCACTCGCGTAAGTTACGCACCTTCAACGAGCCGCCGTTCCGCTAGGTTATACCAGGCGGAAAGAAAACAGCCGTGGCAGACATGCCGCGGCTGAATGATGACTTCCGGTTAAAGCGCCGCGAATGCAGGGCAGCCAGACCGGTCCCCTCTCCCGTCATCGCCCCGTGATCTCCCCGTTATGTCCCACCCAGATAGGCGCTTCTGACCTCTGGATTGACCAACAGCTCCTGCCCGCTGCCGCTCAGGCGAATCTGCCCGTTAACCATCACATACGCCCGATCCGACAGCTTAAGCGCATGGTTGGCGTTCTGCTCCACCAGAAACAGCGTCATGCCGCCTTGCGTTAGCTCGCGCAGGATCTGGAAAATCTGCTTCACCACAATCGGTGCCAGTCCCAGGCTGGGTTCATCCAGCAGCAGTAATTTCGGCCGGCTCATCAGCGCCCGGGCGATGGCCAGCATCTGCTGTTCGCCGCCCGACAGCGTCATCGCGCGCTGGCTGCGGCGTTCCTCCAGTCGGGGAAACAGGTCATACATCCGCGCTTTATCTTCATGTTGGTAACGGCTGCCGATCGGGATGGTGCCCATCAGCAGGTTCTCCTCCACCGTCATATCGGGGAAGATGCGTCGTCCTTCAGGCGCCTGCGCAATGCCGTTGCTGGCGATAAAGTGGGTGGATTTGTGGCTGATATCCTCGCCGCGATAGAGGATCTGTCCGGCGGCAATCCGCGGCTGGCCAAATATCGACATCAGCAGCGTTGACTTGCCCGCGCCGTTGGCGCCGATCAGCGAGACGGTTTCGCCTTCGTTGACCGTCAGCGAAATCTCCTTCAGCGCCTGAATCGGGCCGTAAAACACGTTCACCTTGCGGAACTCCAACATCGGCTGGCTCATCCGGCGATCTCCTCTTCGTCTGCACCCAGATACGCCGCGATGACACTGACGTTGGTCTGGATCTCGCTGGGTGTGCCGCGCGCAATCACATCGCCGTGGTCCAGCACGATCACATGGTCGGATATCTCCATCACCATGCCCATATCATGCTCAATCAGTAGCACCGTCACGCCATGTTGCTGACGCAGAAAACGCACGATTTTACTCAGCGCCTGCGTTTCCACCGGATTGAGCCCGGCAGCGGGTTCGTCCAGACAGATCATCTCGGGCCCGGTGCACATCGCGCGGGCAATCTCCAGCCGCCGCTGCTGGCCATAAGAGAGCGTTCCCGCCAGCCGGTTGGCACAATCCACCAGGTTCACCACCTCCAGCCAGTAAAAGGCGCGGTCCAGCGCCTGATTTTCCGCCCGACGGTAACCGGGCGTATTCAGGATCCCGGCCAGCAGATTGCGGTTGGCCTGCATGTGTTGCGCCACCAGCAGGTTCTCGACCACCGACATTTCGCGGAACAGGCGGATATTCTGGAAGGTACGCGCCAGTCCGGCCCGGTTGACCAGGTGCGTGCCGCCAAACATTTTGTAGTAGATGCGGGAACCGAGGCGCGCGGGATTAATGAAGTCCGCCGGGCGGATCTTCTGCCCCAGCACCTGGATCACATCGGTCATCCGCGACTGCGCGTTCAGCACAATCGAGCCGCCGGTGGCCTGATAAAACCCGGTCAGGCAGTTAAACACCGTTGTTTTTCCCGCGCCGTTCGGCCCGATTAAGGCGGTTATTGAGCCGCGCTCGACGTCCAGATTGACATCATTCAGCGCCTTGATGCCGCCAAAGTGCATCATCAGATGTTCAACACGCAGGATGCTGTCGCTCATGGCGCCACTCCTTTTCGTGTTGGCACCCCGACGCGGCTGGTGCGGACCAGGCCTCGCGGCCGCCAGATCATCATCAGCACCATCAGCACGCCAAACAGCAGCACCCGGTATTCGGCAAAGCTGCGTAAAAGCTCAGGGGCCACGGTCAGCACAAAGGCCGCCAGCACCACGCCAAGGGTGGAACCCATACCGCCCAGCACCACGATGGCGAGGATCAGCGCGGACTCAAAGAAGGTAAACGAGGTCGGGTTAACAAAGCCCTGATAGGTGGCGAAGAACACCCCGGCAATCCCGGCGGTGGATGCGCCCATCATAAACGCCGAGAGTTTGACCAAAACATGGTTCAGCCCCATCGCGCGGCAGGCAATCTCATCTTCACGCAGCGCTTCCCACGCCCGGCCAATCGGCATGCGGGTCAGGCGATGCTTAATAAACAGCACCAGCACCACCACCAAAATCAGCACCGTGTAGATAAAAATAAACTTCAGGTTGGGGTTATAGGTGATATTCAGAAACTCGTGGATCGGTACGCCGCCGTCCTTCGCCCGGCGCCCAAACTCCAGGCCGAAAAAGGTCGGTGAAGGCACCGAGACGCCGTTTGGCCCACCGGTGAAGCTCACCCAGTTGGTGAGTACCAGCCGGATAATCTCGCCAAAGCCCAGCGTCACAATCGCCAGATAATCGCCGTGCATACGCAGCACCGGAAAACCCAGCAATGCCCCGGCCAGCGCCGCCATCACCGCACCCAGCGGCAGCATCGCCCAGAAGCCCAGCCCAAGGTACTGATAGCCCAACGCCAGGCCATAGGCACCGATGGCGTAGAACGCCACATATCCCAGGTCCAGCAGGCCCGCCAGCCCCACCACAATATTCAGCCCGAGGCCGAGCAGCACGTAGATCAGGCCCAGAATCGCCACGGTTAGCAGATACTTTGTTGCAATAAACGGGAACAGCATGCCCAGCACCAGCAGCAGCGGAATGATCCAGCGCATCCGGCTGCGGTAATCCGCTGGCCGCACGTAGACGCCATCGTCAGCCCCTTCAAAACGGGCAACAAATTTACGGCCGGTGGTGCTTTGCAGCGTCAGGCTCAGCAGCAGCTTCCCCGCCATCACCACGCCCACCAGCACCGCCACCCGCTGCGGCGACAAATCGTAGCTGTAGCCCTTCAGCACAATGCCAACTATCGGACCAAACACCACCAGCGCACAGAGCCCGGCCAGGACCGTATCAATCAGGCTTTGTTTTATATTCAGGCCCGGCTTAAGAGAAGCATCCGTCATCATTAACTCCCTAAACCTTGGTCACCAGCGGACGACCCAGTAAACCCTGCGGGCGGAAAATCAAAATCACCACCAGCAGCCCAAAAGAGAACACGTCTTTGTAATCGGAGTTCACCATGCCGGCGAACTGCGCTTCCGCGATGCCCAACAGCAGGCCACCCAGCATCGCGCCAGGCAGAGAACCGATCCCGCCCAGCACCGCTGCGGTAAAGGCCTTGATGCCGATAATAAATCCGGCGTAGAAATCGAAGGTGCCGTAGTTCATTGTCACCAGCACGCCCGCCAGTCCGGCCATCGCCGCGCCAATCACAAACACCAGCGAGATCACCCGATCGGTATTGATACCGAGGATAGAGGCCATGCGTCGATCCTGCTGCGTGGCGCGGCAGATGCGTCCCAGCCGCGTGTACTGGATGATCCAGGTGAGGATGGCCATGCCAAGGAACGCGGCGATCAGGATAAAGACTTTGGTCCAGGTGATTTGCACGATGCCGTCGCCGACGTCAAAACGCAGCACCCCGGTGAGCATGGTCGGAATGCCCTGCTGGTTTGGTCCCTGGCTGAGTTGCACGTAGTTTTGCAAAATCAGCGACATGCCGATGGCTGAGATTAACGGTGCCAGACGGGTTGAGTTGCGCAGTGGCCGGTAAGCCACCCGTTCAATCGCCCAGCCGTAAACGCCGGTGACCACGATGGTGAACACCAGCGTGCCGAAGATCAGCAGCGGGAAGGAGTGAATGCCGAAAGAGGCGAGCAGCGCCAGACCGATGGCGCAGAGGTAAGCGGAGATCATATACACTTCGCCGTGAGCAAAGTTAATCATACCGATAATGCCGTAAACCATGGTGTAGCCGATGGCGATCAGGCCGTACACGGCCCCCAGCGTCAGCCCATTAATCAGCTGTTGCAGAAAGAATGCTTCCATTGTGTCCCGTCTCGCCTGGGGTAAGCCGCCGCGGATCGCGTCCGCGCCGGCTTAGCTGTTGCGACGTCCTGCCGGTCAGGCAGGCTGGAGGTAGTGCAGCGAATCAGAGCTGGTGATATTTGCCTTTGTCATCCCACTTGTAGACCACGTAATCCGAGACTTTCAGGTCGCCTTTGCCATCCCAGGATTTCGGGCCCATTACCGTGTCGACGGTATGCGACTTCAGCCATTCGCTGGCTTTGGCATTGTCTTTACCCGCACCGTTATAGGCGGCGGCAATGGCCTGGATGGAGGCATAGGCATACAGGGTGTAACCTTCCGGCTCGAAGCCGCCGGCGCGGAATTTATCAATCACCGGCTTGCCAGCCGGGATGGTGCGCGGATCGTTACCGAAGGTCATCAGCACGCCGTCGGTAAACTGCGGCCCACCGGCGGCAGTCACCAACTCTTCCGTCACGATGCAGTCGCCGGAAAAGAATTTGGCCTGCACGCCCTGCTCACGCATCTGACGAACCAGCGGACCCGCTTCCGGGTGACAGCCGCCGAAGTACACCACGTCGGGTTTCAGCGCGCCGATTTTAGTCACCAGCGCATTAAAGTCTTTCTCGCCACGGGTCAGACCTTCGTACAGCACCTCTTTGGTGCCGCGTTTTTCCAGCGCGGCTTTGGTGGCATCCGCCAGGCCCTGGCCGTAGGTATCTTTGTCGTGGATCACCGCGATTTTCTTCGCTTTCAGCACGTCCAGCATATAGTTGGCGGCGACGGCACCTTGCTGATCGTCACGTCCGCACATGCGGAACATGTCTTTCTGGCCGCGTTCAGTGATTTGTGGGTTGGTGGAGCCTGGGGTGATGGTGAGCACGCCCGCATCGTCATACACCACCGAGGCTGGCATGGTGGAGGACGAGCAGAAGTGGCCAACCACCGCTGAGACTTTCGATTCGTCCACCAGACGGTTGGCGACCGCGACGGCCTGCTTCGGTTCGCAGGCGTCATCGCCCTGCACCAGTACGATTTTTTCACCCTTGATCCCGCCCGCCGCATTGATGTCGGCTGCGGCCTGCGAGGCTCCTTTCCAGTATTGCGCACCGTAAGTGGCGTTCGGGCCGGTGAACGGACCTGCCACCCCAATCATCACATCCGCGTGCGCATACAGCGCGGTACTTAAACAAGCAGCAATCACAACCTGAAGCGATAACTTATTTAATTTCAAAGACATTCGGTATTCCTCAGCACGGTTCAGATCCATACGCCGTCGGGCGGCGTGGGAAACAGCAATGATGGGTCGATATCCTGATAAGCGAGTGGGCCGCGAGCGGCTAAGGTTGATTAAGCAATATTCCCGCCATTTCGCCATGAAACCGCTGATTTCTTTCAGATATGAGAGGTAACACGGTGCAATCCGATGTTACAGCCCGTTCATCAGCGGCGTTTAGGGGTTATCGGGAAAACTGTTTGCCATGACCAGGCAGACTGGGACGCGCGGTTTCCGGACCGGCCAGAAACGTAAACATAGCTGCACTGTTGGCACGCTGCGCACTGCGCTGGTGCAAAATTGCGGGGCCGATCAACTCGTGGCGGGAATTTTTGCTGTGAATGTGAGGAAGCTGGCAGAGTGAAGAAAAACGGGAGCTTACGCTCCCGTTCTCCGGTTAAGCCTTACCGCCGCGTGCGGCGATAATGCCATCCGCCACATTGCGTGGCGCTTCTGCATAATGGTGAAACTCCATGCTGTAGGTGGCACGACCTTGCGACATCGATCGCAACGTAGTCGAGTAGCCAAACATCTCCGACAGCGGCACTTCGGCGTGGATCACCCGGCTGCCCAGCAGTTCATCCATGCCCTGCACCAGCCCGCGACGGGACGACAGATCGCCCATCACGTTACCGGCGTAATCCTCCGGCGTTTCCACTTCCACCTTCATCACCGGCTCAAGGATCACCGGTTTGGCCTGACGGGCCGCCGCTTTAAAGGCAAATATCGCCGCCATGCGAAACGCCATCTCTGACGAATCCACTTCGTGATAAGAACCAAAGGTCAGCGTGGCCTTAATATCCACCAGCGGATAACCCGCCAGGATACCGTTATTCATCGCCTCACGAACGCCCTTCTCGACGGAAGGAATATATTCGCGCGGCACCACGCCACCCTTGGTCGCATCCTCAAAGGCAAAGCCTTTACCGCCTTCCTGCGGTTCCAGCGTCAGCACCACATGACCGTACTGGCCTTTACCGCCCGACTGGCGCACAAACTTGCCTTCCACCTCTTTCGCCGTGGCGCGGAGAGTTTCACGGTAGGTCACCTGCGGCCGGCCGATATTGGCGTCGACGCCGAACTCACGCTTCATGCGGTCAACGATGATTTCCAGATGTAGCTCACCCATCCCGGAGATAATGGTCTGGCCTGACTCTTCATCGGTGTGCAGACGGAACGAGGGATCTTCCGACGCCAGTCGCTGCAATGCCAGGCCCATTTTTTCCTGATCGCTTTTGGTTTTCGGTTCAATCGCCAGCGAAATAACCGGTTCAGGAAACTCCATTCGTTCAAGCGTAATCACCGCATCCGGATCGCTTAACGTTTCTCCGGTTGTCACCTCTTTCAGCCCGACGCAGGCGGCAATATCACCGGCGCGGATCTCGTCGACTTCATGCCGCGCGTTGGCATGCATCTGCACGATTCGGCCAATGCGCTCCTTTTTGCCCTTAATCGGGTTGTAGACGCTGTCGCCTTTGCGCAGTACGCCGGAATAGACGCGGACAAAGGTCAGCTGACCGACAAAGGGATCGGTCATCAGTTTGAACGCCAGCGCCGAGAATTTTTCCTCGTCATCAGCACGGCGTTCAACCTCGTTGCCCTTCTCGTCCAGCCCTTTCACCGGCGGAATATCCAGCGGCGAAGGCATCAGTTCAACCACCGCATCCAACATGCGCTGCACGCCTTTGTTCTTGAACGCGCTGCCGCACAGCATCGGCTGGATTTCGCCGTTAATGGTGCGCTGGCGCAGACCGGCTATCACCTCTTCTTCACTGAGGTCGCCGTCCTGCAGATACTTTTCCATCAGCGTATCGCTGGCTTCAGCGGCGGCGGCGACCATTTTTTCACGCCATAACTGCGCCGTGCTCAGAAGCTCTTCCGGGATCGGCTGATAGCTAAAGGTCATGCCCTGGCTTTCGTCATCCCAGAAGATGGCGCGCATTTTGTTCAGGTCGATCACCCCACGGAAGTTCTCTTCGCTGCCAATCGGAATGACGATCGGCACCGGATTGGCTTTCAGCCGGTCGATCATCATCTGCACCACGCGGAAGTAGTCCGCACCCTGGCGATCCATTTTATTGACGAACGCCAGCCGGGGAACGCGATACTTGTTCGCCTGCCGCCAGACCGTTTCCGACTGCGGCTGCACGCCACCCACCGAGTCATACACCATCACCGCGCCATCCAACACGCGCATTGATCGCTCCACTTCAATGGTGAAATCGACGTGGCCGGGCGTATCAATAATGTTGATGCGGTGCGGTTCAAAGGTGCGATCCATGCCGGGCCAGAAACAGCTTACCGCAGCTGAAGTAATGGTAATTCCACGTTCCTGCTCCTGCGCCATCCAGTCCGTCGTCGCAGCGCCATCATGCACTTCACCCAGCCGATGACTCATGCCGGTATAAAAGAGGATGCGCTCGGTGGTGGTGGTTTTACCGGCATCAATATGGGCTGAAATACCGATGTTACGGTAGCGAGCGAGAGGGATTGTTCGGGGCATAAGAGTTCCTTAGTCACAGGGACAGGCTTCAGGCTGGCAGCACCCGGCCAGCATTAAAGCGGGTTTATAGTGCGATAATAATAGTACAACTGTACGAGTATATTCGAACTATTAAAGCCATCGACTAAACTGATGATCGGCAGGTCGCGCAGGTTTTGGCCTTCAGGTATAGTAGCCGCCGCGTTCTCTGCGCGCCTTTCTCCCCGAACAAAAGGACAGTTATGATTGCCAACCACCCTGAACCTCAACAGATTCGCCTGGAAAACGTGCTTTTTGCGTTGGGCAATCCGCTCCGAATGGAAGTGGTGAGGATCCTGGCTAATCAGGGTGAACAGGCCTGCGGCACCCTTCTGCAGGGGCTGGCGAAATCCACCATGACCCACCACTGGCGCGTGTTGCGGGAAAGTGGCGTGATTTGGCAACGGCCAAACGGGCGGGAGAATTTACTGTCGCTGAGAAGGGAAGATTTAGAAGCCCGTTTCCCTGGGCTGCTGGAGTCCTTACTGGCCGCCATGGAGAGCCAGCGTTAGCAAAGCGTTGAGCCAGCGTCAGTGACGCGGTGATTCAGCTGTAGCTGAGCATTGCGTTAGCGTCGGTGAAGCGTGAGTCCAACCTTAAGTCAGCGCGTCCCTGCGCGGCAACTGCGGGCCTGGTTCAGCCCGCAGATTGATTGCTCAGACCGTCATCCAGCGGCGTTCCAGTGCGGAACTTGCCACTCAGATTCAGACCGTCATCCAACGGCGTTCCAGCGCGGAACTAGCCACTCAGACTCAGACCGTCATCCAGCGACGTTCCAGCGCGGACACGGCGATCGCTTCCAGTACTTTCGACACCTGTAATCCCTCAGCAAAATCCGGCCACATGCGGTCGTTGGCGGCAATGCCGTTAATCAGGTCGCGAATCTCCACCGTTTTCTGATCGTTAAAGCCAATGCCATGCCCCGCTGAGATACAGAAGTTGGCATAATCCGGGTGTGCAGGACCGGTCAGAATGGTTTTGAAACCCTGACGGCCAGCCGGATCGTCATGGATATACAGCTCCAGTTCGGCCATGCGCTCCTGGGTATAGCGGATGGTCCCTTTGGTGCCGGTCACCACGTAGGTCAGCCCCATTTTGCTGCCGCAGGCAATGCGTGAGGTTTCAATCACCCCGTGCGCGCCATTGGCAAAACGCAACAGCGCGCTGGCCTGGTCTTCGTTCTCCACATCGCGCAGCTGCGACGGATCTTTCGGGTCCGGGCGCTGTTTGATCACCGTCAGCATGTCGCCGGACACCTCGCTGATGTTGCCCACCAGGAAATGCGCCATGTTGACGATATGCGCGGCAAGGTCGCCCAGTGCGCCCAGCCCGGCCAGCGCTTTCTGGCAGTGCCAGTCCAGCGGCGTATCAGGGTTAGCCAGGTAGTCTTCGTTATGGGTGCCATAAAAATGGATGACGTCACCAATTTCGCCACGGGCAATGATTTCCTGCGCCAGCTGGCTGGTCGGGTTTTTCATATAGTTGAAGCCAACCAGCGTTTTCACGCCCGCCGCTTCGGCTGCCCGCACCATCTCTTCGGCGTCGGCCACATCCAGCGCCAACGGTTTTTCGGAATAAACATGCTTGCCGTGACGGATGGCTTCCAGCGCCATCTCTTTATGCAGGAAATTCGGTGCGCAGATGTCCACCACATCGATATTGGGATCGGCCACCAGCTCGCGCCAGTCACCCGTTGAACGCGTAAAGCCCAGTAACGCAGCCTGCTTCTTCGCTACCTCCGGATTCACCTCCGCCACCATCTCCCGCACTATCTCGCCTTTCAATGCGAAGACGGTTGATGCCTGTGCGTAGGCAATTGCGTGACAACGTCCGATATAACCGGTACCAATCAGTCCAATTCTGACCTTTTCCATACATGTTCCTTGCAGGTTAGCGATGCGAATGCATGGAATGTATATTTCATAATTACGCATCACAACGTGAAAATGAAATAAACGTGATCATTCTGACGAAATGGACTGCAACGGGTGCTGCAACAAAGAAAAGCCTTGCGGGGCGTTACGCAACCTTTGCACCGCGCTGAACGCCGCCAACCTGCGGAAATTTCGATAAAATGCTGCTTTATTCAGCAGTCAGAACAAAATCGCAAATCAGGCTTTGACATACCCCCGCCCGCTAGATATTATGCGCCCCGTTCCAACAATTCCTCTGTAGTTCAGTCGGTAGAACGGCGGACTGTTAATCCGTATGTCACTGGTTCGAGTCCAGTCAGAGGAGCCAAATTCGAGAAGCCCGCTCAGGGAAACCTGAGCGGGCTTTTTCATGCTTAAAAGCTTAATTAAGAATAGCTTCCAGTCTGGCCAGCACTTCATTAACAACATCATCGGGCAGACGTTCCAGTCTCTCACCGTGCCGGGCACTCATATCAATGGTTCTCGGCTGATCGCAGCGAATCACACCCGTTGTTGTAGTTCCTGCTCCATCCAGTGATACGGTAAACCCCGCTGTGCGGGCGAAGTTTCCATTTCGGGTAATGGGAACGACGACAGGTAACTGAGTGACCCGGTTAAATGCGGCGGGAGATACAATGAGTACCGGACGAGTCCCACGTTGTTCATGTCCCGCTGTCGGATCCAGTGAAACGAGCCAGATTTCCCCTCTCTCCATTTACAGGACCTCCTTGCCTGCCACAGGCGTATCCATCCATTCCCGATCTTCTTCGCTCATTTCAGCCTGCGGATCGCACTGTGCCAGCAGCTCCTCAAGCGAATAACGGGGCCGTTTCTGCGGTTCAATAATCAGGCAGCCATTTTTAATGGTCATGCCCACTTCGCTTTCTGTCGACAACGCCAACGTTTTTAACACGGCCGGAGGAACCGCCAGCATGACGGATCCGCCAACCTTTTTCAGACGAGTGATATACATAGAGCGCCTCCTGATATTATATTTTAATATAACATTAATGGCAGGCGGTGCACAGTTTTCAGCCAGAATCATTGTGATTTCCTTAGTTGGACTCAGCGTGAAGGTTTTCGTGCAGGCAGGTACGGACTTCACGTCAGACAGGCCGATTAAAGAAGACTATTCAGGCAGCTCAAAGAATTATCTCGAATCAGATAAATAAAATGCGGCGCAGGTTCGGGATCTGGCCTGCGCCGGAGAGAGATCACCGCGCGGTTAAGTGCTTATCCCTCACCTCGCACGCCCCAGCTTTTCACCAGTAACATCACGCCGGTAAAAATCTGCCAGAAAGTAATGGGATACACAGAGGCCCTTTCGATAATGCCGGTTGGCAGCACGTTGAGGGGGATCAGAAACATGCTGAGCAGGCCGATACAGCCGAGCACCAGACTCAATACGCTGTAATCGCGCAGGTCCTTTTGCTGTCGCAGCAACCCGCCGACGGTGATCAAACAGAGATTTCCTCCGCCGATCGCCATGATCGCGCCAGCCTGATGTACGGTAAATCCACTGGCTTCTGAGCCGCTGTGAAAGAGCGCAATCACTACCCCGCCGATGCCATGCAACAAGCCGGTCAGCAAAAAGCCTTTTTGGCCCGCGCCAGTGAAGTTTGATCGGAGTAACAGACAGGCGAGGAAGAAAAGCACGCCTTCCGCCGCGAAGCCACTGTTCATCACCGCGTGGAGCGGCGAGCAGACATCACGGCCATCAGGCAATACGCCGCACTGCGCAATGCCCAAATCGCTGATGTAGTTTTGACTGAAGAAGTACGGTGGGGTGGTCCAGGCGCGAGAGGCGACTTTTTCGGCCAACAGATATAACAGGCCACCCAGTGCAAAACTGAGTGCGCCCAATTTGGTTGCAAGCTGTCGTGAATTCATCTGCTTCCGGTGATTAGCGGCCCCGACCCAGCGTCCAGTATGCCATAAAGTTCACCACTTCACGGTCCAGCTGGAACTCATCAATCAGGCAGTGGCGCAGTTTTTTGACCACGCCCGATTCGGCGGCCACCCAGGCGTTAAATCCGTGCTTGCCTTCCGCACGCTCCCAGATGCCATCTTCAATCAGGCTTTTGTTTTCCAGCCACTGCTCCGCGACGCGCGCGCCGTCTGGAAGGGTCAGATGATCGCGAATCGCCTTCATCAGCAAGGTGCCCTGTGGGTGATCCTCGCGCCCCAGCCAGTGAATTTCAGCAAAAGGAAAATCTTGCTGCTGAGCATCGGTGATATGCGGAACTTCAAAGAATGCCTGCACCTTTGGCGGCTCAGCCAGCGTTGCCAGCTGTTCCAGAATGCTCACCGCCGCTGGCACCGCGGTTTCATCGGCAATCAGCAACGCCTGTTGGATACCCTCATGCCAAATCCATTCATAGCCGCCGCTGTCATCCGCAGAGGCCGCATTCGGTGCAACAATCTGCATCTTAGCGCCGGTGCCCGCATGCATCGCCCAGCGCGAGGCAGGACCGGTTTCGCCGTGCAGCACGAACTCCACGTCCATCTCTTTCTGCTCGCGGCGCAGTTCCCGCAGCGTATAGGTGCGCATGACCGGGCGCTGCGGCTTTGGCAATGCCAGATAATCCTGATACCAGCCTTCGCTGACCGGCATCGCCGGACAGGTGCCATCCTCGCCCGCGAACAGCAGCTTGATGCGCTGATCGGGGGATTCATGCTTCATCTCCAGCACATCGTCGCCGGTGAACACGCAACGCAGTAAGGAAGGCGTAACCTGAATGCGTTGTTTGAGCGTAACGTTGAAAATCCGGTAACCCGCGGCCATTGTGCTGCTCCTTCAGGGAAGTTATTGCGATGTTTCAGCCGTCTGGCGGCGTTCAGCATCGCAATATAACGATAATCATTATCATTTAAAAGATGAAAATGATTTCAACCCTTAACATCCCTTTACCTCCCGTGCAGCACATTGCTAACAATTCAGTCGTTGTGCAGGCGCTGACGGCGACGCAGGCCTGGGAACCACACCATCCACAGCCCCACCACGATCAGCGTACCAATCCCGCCGACCGCCGCCGCTGGCGCCGCACCAAGCCAGGCCGCTAGCATGCCGGACTCAAACTCGCCAAGCTGGTTTGAGGTGTTGATAAAGATCGAGTTAACCGCACTGACGCGCCCGCGCATCTCGTCAGGGGTATCCAGCTGCACCAGCGAGCCACGGATCACCACGCTGACCATATCAAATCCGCCCAACGCGAACAGCGCCAGAATCGACAGCCACAGCTCTTTCGACAGGGCAAAAATCAGCGTGGCGACGCCAAATCCGGCCACGGCAGCAAACATCGTCATGCCGACGTTGCGCTCTAAAGTGCGGCGGCTGAGCCAGAAGCCCACCAGCAATCCACCCACCGCTGGCGCACCGCGCAGTAATCCCAGCCCCCAGGGACCGGTATGCAGGATATCCTTGGCGAAGATCGGCAACAGCGCCGTTGCGCCCCCCAGCAGCACCGCAAAAAGATCCAGCGAGATCACGCCCAGTACATCCGGCCGGTTGCGGATAAAGCGCACGCCCGCAAAGACGCTCTCAAAGGTCGCGGGCGTCCTTTTCGGTGGCGCATGCTCATAACGCAGACGGCTGACCATCACGATTGAAATCAGATAGAGCAGCCCGGCCGTGAGATACACCACGCCCGGGCCGGCAACATACAGGAAGCCACCCAGCGCCGGGCCGAGCATCGAGGCGGTCTGCATCGAGGCGCCATTGGCAGCCGTTGCGCGGGCCAGCATCGCCGGCGGCACCAGCGCGGGCAGCATCGACTGTAACGACGGCGCTTCCAGCGTTCTGGCCACCGAGATAATGAACACCAGCCCGAGGATTATCACCTCATCGCTTTTGTGTGCCAGCGTCAGTCCCGCCAGCACCGCAATGGCAATCCACTCGGTGAGCTGGCCGAAAAGCACCACCCGGCGGCGATCGAACTGGTCGGCGACGTGGCCTGCGGGCAAGGCCAGCAGAACCGCCGGCAGAAACTGCACCAGGCCAATCAGGCCCAGATCCCAGGCACGGCCGGTGATCGAATAGATCTGCCAGCCCACCGCAATGGAGAGCATCTGGAAACCGAAGCTGGAGGTGGTGCGGGCCAGCCAGAATGCGACGAAAGAACGGTGTTGAAACAGGGAATCCGCCCTGGCGGGTGCAGAAGAACGCATAGCGATTTTTTACCTGAATATTTTTATTTTACTGAGCAGATGACACTGCCGGCTTTTTGTATTTCCACAACCAGCGGCCGCTGTTCAGACGGCGATAGAAGAAGAAGCCACGCACAATCCAGTCCATAAACATGCCGAGCCAGATGCCCACCACGCCGAATCCCAATACCACACCGAGCGTGTAACCGGCCACGATGCGGGCGCCCCACATGCCCAACAGCGAGATCCACATGGTGAATCGCGCATCGCGCGCCCCTTTCAACCCGGCGGGCAAGACCCACGAGGCCGCCCAGAAAGGCATAAACGCCGCGTTAAGCCAGACCAGGATTTTCACCACGTGGATGACATCGGGATCCTTGGTGTAGAACGACGCGAGGATGCCGGCGAACGGCACCGTTATCGCCGCCAGTAAACATAAGCCAATGGTGGATAGCCAGAAGATATGCCGGAGCTGACGTTCCGGCTGCAGCAGCTGGCCCCGGCCTAATCGCGTTCCAACAATGATGGTGGAGGCCGACCCCAGCGAGTTCCCCGGCAGGTTAATCATCGAGGCAATCGAGAAGGCGATAAAGTTACCGGCGATAACGTCGGTGCCCATCCCGGCGACAAAGATTTGCGTCAGCAGCTTGCCGCCGTTAAACAGCACCGATTCAATACTGGCCGGCACGCCAATCCCCAGCACTTCCATCAGGATGCTGGTATTGAGGCGCGTGAAGTAGCTTTTCAGGGTGATTTTTAAACGCGGGTTGAAGCCGATCATCAGCACGTAAATCACCGCCAGCGCGCCGATATAGCGCGAGATGGTTAAGCCGACGGCCGCGCCATCGAAGCCCAGCCCTTTCCAGCCAAAGCAGCCGTAAATCAGTGCGGTACTGATCACGATATTCAGAATGTTCATTCCGCCGTTGATCAGCATTGGAATTTTAGTGTTGCCTGCGCCGCGCAGTGCGCCACAGCCAATCAGCGCGATGGCCGCTGCGGGATAACTCCAGGCGCTGATGGTCAGGTAATCCAACGCCAGCGCTTTCACCGCCGGTTCGGCACTGCCGGCAATCACATCAATAATCTGTACGCCAAAGAACTCGATCAGCAGCGCCAGCAACACGGCAAACAGCGTCATCAGCACCAGCGATTGTCTGGCTGCCGCTTCCGCCCGTTCGCGATTGAGTTTCCCAAGGCTGAAGGCCACTACCACGGTGGTACCGAGATCGATGGCGGCGAAGAAGGAGATAATCACCATATTGAAGCTGTCTGCCAGCCCCACTCCCGCCATCGCCTCTTTGCCCAGCCAGCTCACCAGGAAGGTGCTGAGCACCCCCATTAGCAGGACGCAAAGGTTCTCGAAGAAGATCGGCACGGCCAGCGGGGTGATTTCTCGCCAGAATAAAACTCGGTAGGAATGTCTTTTGGGATACCACGCCGTATTTTTGATCGCCTGCAGCAGAGAGACTCTGAAGTTTTGCAAGGTAGTTCCAGCCAGGAAGAGGTAAGTAGTCCTGATTGATGATGGTAAAAGGCTGACTATTATGCAAAGTCTTTTTTTTCGCGCTGCACAAAAAGGCGGTCAGCGGTCAAAGAAGTTTCCGCTGTCTTCAGGCTTTATTGCTAAACTGCCGCGACGATTTTCAGGAGAAAGCCATGAAGCCCCGTTCCGTTACGCTGGATGATGTTGCCGCTGCCGCAGGAGTCTCTTACCAGACGGTTTCCCGCGTGCTGAACCATTCTGCCAGCGTGGCGGAAAAGACCCGGCTGAAAGTGGAAGCGGCGATGGTGGCGCTGAACTATGTTCCCAACCGCGTGGCGCAGCAGTTGGCCGGGAAACACTCGCGCACGCTGGGTCTGGCCACCAGCGATCTGGCGCTGCTGGCCCCGGCGCAAATGGCGTCGGCGATTCAGCAGCGTGCCACCGCGTTGGGTTACCGACTGGTGATCGCCATGTCTGGCGCGAAAGGAGCCGACGTGGCGGTGCAGGAATTGCTGGCCCAGCGCGTGGATGCATTACTGGTTAACCTGCCGCTGGATAATGCCAGCGCCAGTCACATTGCCGCACTCACCCGCCCTCTTCCGGGCCTGTTTCTCGATGTCCCGGATGATGCGCCGGTGCCGGCCTGCCAGTACAGTGCAGAAACCGGCGCCCGCCAGGGCATTGAACACCTGCTGGCGTTGGGACATCGGGAGATTGCGCTGCTGAATGGGCCGAAAGCGTCGGTGGCGGCCGCCTCGCGTCATCAAACCTGGCTTAGGGTATTAGCAGAAAATCAGCTTACGCCGCACCGTGAACTGACCGGGGACTGGAGCGCCGAATCAGGCTATCAGGCCACCCTTTCTCTCTTTGGCAGTGCCCTGCCGACCGCCCTGCTGGTCGCTAACGATCAGATGGCGTTAGGTGCGCTGCGGGCGTTGCATCAGGCGGGATTGCAGATCCCTGCGGAGATTTCGGTGGTGGGCTACGACGACACGGCCGAGAGCGCATGGTATCAACCGCCGTTGACCACGGTCCGTCAGGATATCAAGCAGCTGGGTGAGCGCAGCGTGGACTGGTTGGTGCAGACGCTCAATGAGGAGCAGAGTCCGGCGCTGATGCGGCCGTTTGCCACCCGGTTAATGATCCGGGAAACCACCGCCGCGCCGCCGCAACAGCGGGTAAATGCACAGGCGATGAGCGGAAAGCGTCAACAACCTGCAGAAAAAACAAAGGGCGATCGATGATCGCCCCTGAAGTCTGAATCGCTAAACCTTACTGCGGTTTAGGCTCGCCCATCGCTTTCAATTTCTTCGACAGGTCACGACGCTCTTTCGACAGATCGGCATTTTTGATGATGTAGTCATCAACACGATCTTCGTAGTCGCTGCGCATGCTGCCAATGATTTCCTGGATGGCTTCAATGCTCATGCCCGGTTTGATGTATTCGCCAAGGTTATCGAGCAGCAAGACACGCTTCTGGTTATCACGAATTTTCTTTTCGTTATCGTGAATTTCGCGCTGCAGCTTGTTCTTACGACGGAACATCCGCACGAACTCCAGCACGTCCTGAAATGATTGCTTTGCATTTTCCATGAAGACACCTTTCATTTAGGCCTGTTCGCACAGGCGTCATTATCGTAGCACTCAGCTTAGCGGCTCACCGCGGCCGAAGGCAATTTTGAAATTGTAGAGTCGGGCCCTATCTTAGCGCGAACGACTGTTTCCCGCAGTAAGTTGTTGCATATCGCTTATTTACGCAAGACCAGCCGCATTAAATCAGACAGTCTTTCCAGCTGCCCCGCCATTTCCAGGCTCAGCCAGACGTAGCCGTGGATCGCCGTCTCCACCCGCTCGTCGCTGTCATATTCCTTGATCAGCTGCCGCAGTTCGCGGCTGACTTCCGCCAGCTCACCACTGTAAGCCGCAATTTTGTCCGTATTGCCTTCGACAATGGCTTTCGACAGTTTGCGTAGCGTGTTCTCGGTCATTTCCTGGGTATGACGCAGCGCCGGGGCGTTCAGCATGATCAGATGGCTCTCGCGCGAGTTCCACCAGGCATTCAGCTGCAGCTCAAGGGTACAGACCATATTGCGGTTCAGCGTCTGGATACCTTCAAACACCGATTTGGGAATTTTGGTTTCTTTGCTGGACGGCTCAATCAGCGAGCGCATTTTGACGACGCCGGTTAACAATCGCTGCAAAGGCCGCGTCAGCCGGGGCTTCTCCACCAGGTTCGGCGAGAAACCGGCGTGATAGATTTTGGCAGTTTCAAGCAGCGAATCCGAGAGCTTGATGCGCCAGTGGGTATAGGCTTTCTGCGGATAAATGCTGGTAAACAGCAGTGCCAGCAGCGAACCGAAGATCACATCGCCACCGCGCCATAACGCGGTAGTCAGATCGCCCGGCGGCGCGCCGCAAATCACCGCCAGCGTGATGCCGATCAGCAGCGCCATGTAAGGGTGTTTGCCCAGCGTCAGAAAGCCGCACAGGAACATCACGATGGTGCACCACACCAGCATTCCCGGCAGGGAAATCACTTCAAGCTTGAGGGCAATCAGCCCGGAGACCGAGCCAAAGATGGTGCCGCCGATACGCTGCAGCGCACGGGGAAAAACGTTTCCCCAGGATGAAATGGGGCCCATCACCACCACCAGCGTGATCAGCGGCCAGGTCCCTTCCGGGATCTCCAGCAGCCGCACCAGCAAAAAGGTCAGCACAAATGCCAGCGCAATTCGAATGCCATGCACGGTGCGATAGTTGCGGTAAAGCGTGAATTCGAAGGCCGATAACGGCTTGTCCGGGCGCACACAGTTCTCCTGATAACAGTTGAAGCTGGGCATCATACCCGATCGAAAAAAGCGCCGTAATTGATTCTGCACTATTTTTAGTGAGGAATTTCCTTACATCTTTTAAGGAATAACACTAATTAACAAAACGACAACATCTGTTATACATAATACTGTCGTCTTGCTCATATTTTTACACTTTAGATATAACTTTACAGACTGGAACAATAGGAAGCTCAATGCGCAAACCCACTTCAACGCAGCCTGGGGTCACCCGGCGGCAGGTTTTGACATGGTCGACCGGCGCGATAGCGGCTACCGCCACCGGCGTTGCCAAAGCCGTCACCCTTACCGGTGCCCCAGGCTGGACACCTTTTTCAAACAACCCACCCGAAACCTTTGATTCCACTGCCCTGCTGTTTTTCACAGAGGAAGAAGCCGCAACGATAGACGCCATCGTTGACCGCTTAATCCCGGCCGATGAGCTGAGCATGGGCGGTAAAGAAGCCGGGTGTACCGTGTTTATCGATCGCCAGCTGCACGGTTTTTACGGCACCTTTGAACGCCTGTATATGGAAGGCCCGTTTGAAAAAGGCGTTCCGGAACAGGGCGATCAGTCCCCGTTGGTGCCCCGTCAGCGTTATCGCCTGGGCATTGCCGCCCTCAACAAATATTGCCAGACCAGCCAGCAGAAAGCCTTTAAAGACCTGACTGCCGAGCAGCAGGACGACATCCTGCATGGCCTGGAAAACGGCAAGATTGCGCTGGACGGTTACGACAGCGCCTCATTCTTTGCTCAGGTGCTGACCAACGCCATGGAAGGCTTCTTCGCCGATCCAATTTATGGCGGCAACAAAGACATGGTTTCCTGGAAGATGCTGGGCTTCCCAGGTGCACGTTATGATTATCGCGACTACATTAGCCGCCATAACCAGGACCTGAAGCTGCAACCGGTGAGCATTGCCGACCTGCCAACCCAGAAAAAAGGATCCTGATATGGCGACCAAACTACCAAAAACCGATGTGGTCATCATCGGCCTGGGCTGGGCTGGCTCGATCATCGCCAATGAACTGGCCGATGAAGGGTTAAACATTGTCGGCATTGAACGCGGACCGTGGCGCGATACGGCGCGGGACTTCAACGTTGCCACCATTACCGATGAGCTGCGTTATGTGCAACGTGAAGAGCTGATGCTGCGCACCCGCCAGAACACCTGCACCATGCGTAACAATCCTTCACAGACTGCCTTACCGATGCGCAGTTGGGGATCTTTCCACCCCGGTAACGGCACCGGCGGCGCGGGCAACCACTGGGCGGGAATTACCTTCCGTTTCCAGCCGGAAGAGTTTCGCCTGCGCAGTCACCTGACCGAACGTTATGGTGCAAATGCCATCTCTTCCGATCTGTCGCTGCAGGACTGGGGCATGGATTGGGACGAAATTGAAAAGCACTATATGCAGTTCGAACGTGTTGCCGGTACGTCCGGCAAAGCGGGCGTGATTAATGGCGTGAAGCAGGCAGGCGGCAACCAGTTTGAAGGCTCCCGCTCCGGTGAATATCCGACGCCACCAATGAAACAGCCTTACGGCCCGACGCTGTTTGCCGAAGCCGCCCGCAATATGGGCTATAACGCCTTTGCCGTGCCTTCATCGCTGGTGTCCGAGGCCTACACCAACCCGTATGGCGTGACCATGGGGCCCTGTACCTTCTGTGGCTACTGCACCAACTACGGTTGCGCTAACTACTCCAAGGCCAGCGCCATCACCACCGTTCTGCCAGCCCTGATGCGCAAACCCAACTTCACCGCGCATACCAGCAGCGAAGTGTTGCAGGTCTTAACCGACTCCACCGGTAAAAAAGCCACCGGCGTCACCTTTATCGACTCCAGCGGCGATGAATGGGAACAGCCTGCGGATTTAGTGATCGTCGCAGCCTATACCTTCGAGAACGTGCGTCTGATGCTGCTCTCCAACATCGGCAAAGCCTACGATCCGGTGACCAACACCGGTACCACCGGCCGGAACTACGCCTACCAGACCGCGAACGGCGTCACCCTGTTCTTCGATGACAAGAACTTCAACCCGTTTATCGGTGCCGGTGCCGTCGGGATGGGCATTGATGATTTCAATAACGATAACTTCGACCACAGCGGGCTGGGCTTCTTCGGCGGCGGCAGTATTCGCGTGACGCCAATTGGCGCAGCGCCCATCAACAGCCGCCCGGTACCGCCAGGCACGCCAAAATGGGGATCTGACTGGAAGAAGGCCACGGTGAAGAATTACCTCAGCACCATGTCAATCGGGTGTGAGGCCAGCAGCTATACCCAACGCACTAACTATCTGTCGCTGGATCCGAACTACAAGGATCCGCACGGTCGTCCGTTGCTGCGTATCACCTTCGACTTCCCGGAAAACGATCTGCGTATGGCGCAGTACTGCACCGGAAAAGTGGCGGAAATTGCCAAAACCATGAATCCGCGCCAGATCGTTTCCAAGCCGACCAGCGGCCACTGGAACAGCGTGCCCTATCAGTCTTCCCACGTTTGCGGCGGCTTTGTAATGGGTGCCGATCCGTCGAACAGCTCGGTGAACAAGCATCTGCAGGTCTGGGACGTGCCGAATCTGTTTGTAGTCGGTGCGTCTGCCTTCCCGCAAAACCCGGGATATAACCCGACTGGCACCGTCGGCGCGTTGGCCTTCAAAGCCGCGCACGATATCCGCCAGTACTATCTGAAACGTCCAGGGGAGATGATTACCGCATGAAAAAGCGCACGCTTTTCGCACTGGCTGCGATCTCACTCGCGGTGCTCGGCGTTTCTGAAGCCTGGGCACAGCCGGAATACGATCAGATTGAACGTGGCCGCTATATCGCCACGCTGGGTGACTGTACCGCCTGCCATACCGTCGATCCGAAAAAACCGTTCGCCGGTGGCGTTGGCCTGAACACGCCTTTCGGTAAACTGGTTGGTGCCAACATTACTCCCGATCGTGAAACCGGTATCGGCAACTGGAGTTTTGATGACTTCCAGCGCGCCATGTCCGAAGGGATTGGCCACGGTGGCAAGCGGCTTTACGGCGCCATGCCGTTCACCGCCTATACCAAAGTCTCCCGCCAGGATAACGCTGACCTGTGGGCGTATTTGCAGAGCCTGCAACCCATCCATCAGGAAATTGAGTCCAACCAGCTGCCCTTTCCGTTTAACGTCCGTACCAGTCTGATTGTCTGGAACTGGATGAACTTCGATAATGGCGAATTCAAGCCGGATATGAGCAAATCGGCGGAATGGAACCGTGGCGCTTACCTGGTTGAAGGGTTAGGCCATTGCGGAACCTGCCATACGCCGAAAAACATCCTCGGCGGTGACAAGAACAGCGCGTTCCTGTCCGGCGCGGTGGTCGAAGGCTGGTGGGCACCGAATCTGACCAGCGATGAGCATGCCGGTTTAGGCAAATGGACGCAGGAAGATATCGTCAGCTATCTGCGTACCGGCGTAAACCGGTATGACATCGCGTCCGGGCCGATGGCGGATGCGGTGAAGAACTCGACGCAATACTGGCGCGACGAGGATCTGAAAGCGGTCGCCACCTACCTGAAAGCCTCGCCAAAACAGGGCGATGACAAGCCGGCAGCACTGGCCGCAGACGACAGTCGGATGAAAACCGGTGCAACGATTTATGAAGCAAAATGTTCTGCCTGCCATGCGCCTCAGGGCCAGGGCGGTAAGAATATCTTCCCTCAGCTGGCCAATAACCCGCTGGTGAATGCGCCGAACGCCACCTCGCTGATCCATGTGGTGGTTGCGGGCAGCCGTGGCGTGGATACGGATACCCGTCCAACCGCGCCAGCGATGCCTTCGTTTGCCGGCACCCTAAGCAATGAGGAAATGGCCGATGTCATTACCTACGTTCGCAACAGCTGGGGTAATGCCGCATCACCGGTCAGCGCTGGCGATGTGGAGGACCTGAAGGAAGAACTGCGTAAATAGCGTGCCCCGGATGCTTGCTGCAGGGTTAAAACCTGCACGGTAAACCGGCTAAGCCGATTGCAGGGTTCGCAATAAGAGCAGCGTGAGTGATTGCGCTGCTCTTTCATTTTTATTCCGCTTTGCTGACCGGAATATAGAGCTCGATATCCCATTCGCCGCTCTGCGAACCGTCGTTCAGGTAGTGATCAAAACAGGGCCCTTCCGCCATCACATACCCGCTGTCCGGCAGCCACTCATCAAAGAAGGCATACCAGGGTTTGGTGAAATCACCGTCGTTCACATGCACCAGATTCATCGCATAGGTTCCGGCGGGAATGATGCTGAGCCTGGCGCCCTCACTCCCTTCAGGCAGCTCGAAGTCGGTCGGCACGCCGATCACCGTTTCAATTTTCAGCTCTTCCGCTGGCACCGCCCGCGGATTACCGTGATACACGCCCATCCATGGGCCCATCACATTATGCTTGCTGGTCCAGGCCACCAGTTTGTCAAAGCCTTCGGGCGCGGTGACTTCCCACGGGCCCACAAGATGAAAACCGGCTGTTTTGCTCTCTTCACGCTCAACGATTTCAACATTCATCTTCTTGTTCCTCATTAGGATAACTGGTTAAACATACAGTCAGAAGTGTAGATGATCGAGCAAAAAAGCCGCTGAAATGTTGTTTTGCGAGCCAGCCAGCAAAAGACTTTAGTCGGGCCGGGTCAGGCTGAAATCCTGCCACTGCTGGGCGAGCGCCTCGCGCAGATAGTCGACAAACAGCCGCACGCGCGGAGGCTGTTGCTTGCCATTCAACCAGATCGCATGCAGTGGCGCGGCGGGAAGAGGATGGTCAGTGAGAACCTGCACCAGCTTGCCGGATTTGAGGTCGTCTGCCACATCCCAGACAGATTTCACCACGATCCCGGCACCGTGCAGTGCCAGGCCGTGTGCAGCCTCACCGGTATTGACGTGAAAACGGGCGTTGATCTGTACGCTGCGCTGAGATTCTCCGGCGCCAAAGGTCCACTCGGTGACCGGGTTATCGCCAGAGATAATGCAGCTGTGCGCGCTTAACTCCTCCAGTGACAGAGGCTCACCGGCCTGCTGCAGATACGCAGGAGACGCGCAGAGCACGCGCTGATTTGGCACCAGTTCCCGTGCGACCAGCCGGGAATCCGCCAGCGCGCCGTAGCGTATTGCCAAATCGTAGCCGCTGGCCGCCAGATCGATCACCCGGTCGCTCAGATGCAGATGCAATTTGACGCTCTGATGCTGTTGCATAAATCGGGTAACAATCGGCGACAGCCAGCGCTGGCCCATACTGTGCGAAGAGGTAATGCGCAAGGTGCCGCTGGCTTTGCCCTGCCTTGATGAGAGCGCACTCTCAATCGAGTCCAGCTCCTGCTGCAGCCGCAGAGCATGTTCGGTAAACACCAACCCTTCGTCGGTCAGCGAGACATGCCGCGTGGTGCGATGAAACAGACGCACGCCAAGCTGCTGCTCCATTTGCGTCAGCCTTTTGCTGACCACAGCCAGCGATAATCCCAGCTGTCGCCCGGCCGCAGAGAGTGAACCACAGGCGACGATGGCGTTGAATAAGGCGATGTCACGGATATCTTTCAGCATAGTGATTCTCAATGTAGCGGCAACAATCCCTTGCAAGTGTTGCATATTCCGTCAAGAAAGCGAGAGGCATAAGCTTGAGGAAAACCTGAGGAGAAGATGATGACTTTTAAACAACAGCAAGTATTAGTGGTCGGCGGCAGTTCCGGGATCGGTGAAGCCATCGCGGCGGCATTCGTGGCTGAAGGTGCCAGGGTGACCATTGCCTCACGCAGTCTGGATAAGCTGCAGGCAGCCGCAGCCCGACTGGGAGACGTCGAAGTTGCCGTGCTGGATACCGCCGACAATCAGCAGATTGAACAGTTCTTTGCTGCGCATCCGGCCTGGGATCATATTGCGATTTCAGCAGCACAGACGCCGGGCGGACCGGTGAAAAGTCTGCCGCTGGACAGCGCTTACAGCGCAATGGAAAGTAAGTTTTGGGGAGCCTACAGGGTTGCCCGGGCAGCCAAAATTGCCGAACGCGGCTCGCTGACCTTTGTGTCGGGATTTTTGAGCGTCCGTCCGGGCAAATCGGTGTTGCAGGGCGCCATCAACGCGGCGCTGGAATCATTAGGACGTGGTCTGGCGCTGGAGCTTTCGCCGGTGCGGGTAAATACCGTTTCCCCTGGCGTGATTGAGACGCCGCTGTGGGCTGGCATGGAGGACGTCGCCCGGGAGCAACTCTTTGCCACCCTGCGCGAATCGTTACCCGCCAAAACGCTGGGGCAGCCGGAAGATGTGGCGCGGGCGGTGCTGTTTCTGGCCGGAAATGCCTACACCACCGGTTCAACCGTGCTAGTGGATGGCGGTGGTGCCATCAAGCCTTAAGCAGCAGGCGGCCCATTGCGGGCCGCCTGTTTCACTTACAGCTTCTGTTTGATGTAGTCTTCGATGCGGGTAATGATGCCTGCTTCCTTCACTTCCTGCAGGGCAACCAGCGGATAAGACGCCAGCGTCTTGTCGCCATCAACCAGTTGAATCGATCCCACCTGCTCATGGGCTTTCAGTGGTGCTTCCAGATCTTTGCGATCGATAACGTATTTCGCTTTAATCTTTTTCACTTCATCACGCGGCAGGGCCAGATAAACATCTTTATCGCTGCCGACGGAGACCTGATGCGGATTGCCGTACCAGACGTTTTCATGACCAATTTCTTTGCCGGCATGGAACAGCTGCACGGTATCGAAATTGTTCTGGCCCCAGGTCAGCAGTTTACGCGCCTGCTCTTCACGCCCTTTGGTACTTTTTCCGCCCATGATCACCGCAATCAGACGACGCTGTCCGTCCACGCTGGAAGCAATGATATTAAAACCGGCGCTTTCGGTGTGACCGGTTTTCAGACCGTCGACGTGTAGGGTTTTATCCCATAACAAACCGTTACGATTCTGCTGGGTGATGCCGTTCCAGGTGAGGGATTTTTCGCCATACATCTGATAAAAATCGGGCTCGCCGGAAATAATCGCCCGGGAAAGCTTCGCCAAATCCCCGGCGGTCGTGAACTGACCCGGCGCATCCAGACCATGAACGGTTTCGAAATGGGTATTGGTCAGGCCCAGCTTGGTGACGTACTGGTTCATCTGATCAACAAAAGCTGACTGGCTGCCCGCGACATAATCGGCCAGCGCAACACAGGCATCGTTACCGGAGTCAATAATCACGCCACGGCTCAGATCGCGGACGGAAACTTTCTCGCCCGGCTTCAGGAACATCAACGACGATCCTTTAAACACGGGATTGCCCGCGCCCCATGCATCCTGCCCTATCGTTACCATGTCATCACGCGTGATGCGCCTGGCATCGATCGCACGGTCGACCACATATCCCGTCATCAGCTTGGTGAGGCTGGCTGGATTGCGACGCTCATCGGCGTTGCCCTGGGTTAACACCTGGCCGGTAGTGGCATCCATCAATACCCAGGAAGCGGCATCGACAGAAGGAGGCGTCATAGGAAAGGCCAACGGATTGTCATCGGCATGAGCCAGGGAGGCAAAAGCCAAAACCACACTAATACTTGCAAGCTGACGCTTCTTCAACGGAACACCCTCAATAATCTGCTGTGTAAAAAAACCAGCCTGTTTTACGGGATCCTGTGCATCATTGTATGAATAAATTGCAAGAAAATATTAATTTTCAGTCGATTAGATTGGTGATTAGTTGAGCGAAAGTTATCAACGGCACAACCAGCCATTAACAAAAGCCCAGGGATATTCTGATAAATTTTACTTTAGGAACAACAGACCTTGTTTCAGCTGACATGTCCTTTACGCTTGGCTTACGAAAATTTACACAAGTATGAGGATTTACTATGTCTGCCACACGAGGCTGGTCTACAGAACTTGAGGGGTTGCGAGGCATCGCGTCACTCTGGGTTCTGGTTGGTCATATCAGTTTACTGATTCATTGCCATATCACGCTGATCTCCTCACCTGGCATTGGTGTGGATCTCTTTATTCTTCTCTCTGGCTACCTGATGGCCAAAAACTATGTTGAGCGCCAACATAAAGAGCCGTGGCAGAGCGCCAGCACCATCAAGACCTTCTGGACGCGCCGTTTTTTCCGTATCGCCCCGCTCTACTATTTACTGCTGATTATCGCGCTGGTATACGGCCCGTGGTTTGGTGAGATGCGCGACACCATCGCCCACTTCTATTCCGGCACGGCAACCGAGTCATCGCGCTACTCGGATCAGTCGCTGGCAAATATCCTGACCCATTTCAGCTTCCTGTTCGGCCTGTTACCGGCTTACGGTTTTAATACCGTGCTGCCAGACTGGAGTATCGGACTGGAGATGCAGTTCTATCTGTTGTTCCCGTTCATCATGCTGGTGACCATGCGCTTTGGCTACGCCACCTCGCTGATTGGCTTTATGGTGCTGTGCTGCGTGGGCCGCTATGTGCTGGCGGATTACTATGAAGCGTTCGAGATGCCTTCAATGATCCTGATAAAGCTGAATATGTTCCTGTCCGGCATGCTGCTGGCTGAAGCCGTGCGCCGTAAAGCGCTGCTGTATGTTGCCTTTGCGCTGCTGGGTCCGGTTGCCAGTAAGGTGATTGGTCTGGAAGACATTCCGCTGCAGCTGGTGATGGAAGTGCTGATGATTGTCGGCATGGCCGCGATCCTCTGGCAATACGCCGAAGGCAGCCTGATGACCAAAGTCATTGCCCTGCCCCGCAAACTGTTGAACAACCGCGTCAGCACCTGGTTGGGCGATGTGTCCTTCTCGGTCTATCTGCTGCACCTGTTGATTGTGATCCCAGCCATTGCGCTGCTGCTGACCCACACCGGTCTGGGCGGTAAGAGCGACATGATGCGATTCGTCACGGTCTGTGCCATCTGCATCCCGATTACCTATGCGTTAGGATCGTTGCTCTATCGCTACGTTGAAAAGCCTGGGATTCTGATTGGGAAGAAGGTGCTGGGACAACGGCCTGTGGTGAGGGATGTAGCGGGTTAAAACTGCCTAACCAACATTCACAAGGAAGTGAATGCTTCATTAAAATAACATTATATATCATACATTTATAAAAAATTCACTTCCTCTTATCCTCGATATGTTTTTTTCCCTTTGCAGCAAAGACTTCAAGTCGCTAATGTGTGTGGCTTAAATCTGGAAATCATCAGAACTATCGGGGTCAATTTAAGGCCGATGTTTAAAAACAACAAGTTTAATGTTAGTGCCGGAAATGAACAATGAATTACAAAGAGATGAACTGCCTGTCAAACCGAAGCTCTGCTAGTTACATTTTCATTGCGAGTTTTATTGTATCATTATTATCCAGCATGATTGTGTATGGATTCGAACTTACGCATTTCACATTATCAATAGATGAAGAATTCAATGATAACATTCTACATACCATCAGTATGGGTAGATGGGGTCATGCTTTACTCAAAACGTTGATATTACCAGAACCCTTTGTTCCATTTTTCACAACCTTGATTTCATTGATAGCACTTTCTCTTTCTTCTGCAGTAATCGTAAAATCACTGAAGTTAGATTTTAAAACTGCACTATTTTTCTCAATACTCTATATCGCACTGCCACAATTTGCTTATCAGTTACAATTTACAAATCAGTCTGATACACTGGCTATATCAATTCTTACATCATCTTTAGTGGTTTATTTTACATTCAACTACAATAGTTTTATTTCATCAATAGCATTGCCAACTTTACTTTATGCATTTTCAATATCCATCTACCAATCAATAGTTTTAATGCCGGTAACACTCTATTTTTCTCATTTGGCAATTTCTTATATGAGAAATGATGTGTCGCCTGCCAATATGAAAAATACAGTAAAGCTTATTATTAACTCCGTCAGTGCCGTAGTACTTTATAGTATTATCACAAGAGTCGTTCAGAATTATTATGGAGTAAGCTCAGACTCATATTTTTTGAATTTAATCGGTTGGCTGCATGCCGACTTCAGTGATACGTTACATAGTACATTCCAGTTTATTTTAACTTATTTTACGTTTAATGCCCCCTATGGGCTTAACACATTCTCATTATCTAGCCTCATAGTGATTGCTTTTATCGCAAAAATTTTCATCAAAAATAAAAAATGGAAGATACAGATTACAGTACTTGCTATGTTGATAGTGGCATCATCCTTTATATTTAATATTATCGTTGGCGGTTATCTTGCTGCTCGGGCAATGACATCCTTACCGCTGTCGTTTGCAATTATCAGTTCAATGTTATTTATAGAAACAAAAAGAAAAAACGTGTTATTTATCTTCCCTGTGGTGATTTTACTCTGTGGCACGGCTGCATCCAGTAAATTGTTTTACTCAGATTATTTGTCATACAATAGAGATTATCGCCTGGCATCGAACATTTCTGCAGACATCGAAAGAACACAAAATGTGAATTTATCAGCACCCACTAAAATTTACTTCTTTGGCGGGCTGGATTTACAGCCAATGAATAAACTTCAAAATTCCGACATGTTCAGCTCGTCATTTTTGAACTGGGATGGTGGTAACTCAGCAAGAATAACTGCTTTCATGCAAAGTCAGGAATTAGCTAATATTGTTCCTGTACTATACTCTGACCTGGCTGCGTACAGGGAGGAGATCAAAACAGCTCCTGTTTGGCCAAAGAAAGGAGGAATAATGAATTTAAATGGAATAATAGTTGTTAAACTTGGTAATAACCCAGGCAATTGCATCAATGGCATCTATAAAAACATCGACTCATCAAGATGTAGATAATCATTAAAGTACCGATTGAATTAAGTGCCTGCTTTTTCTTAGAGTTGCATTCAAATAATAAAATAAACTAATCGTGCATTGTTATTGGTTACAGAGGGTAATTTACTAAAAAGTTACAATCGTCAAATTATATTTTTTTCATTTTAAGTTGTTTAATGGTTAATGGCGGAAAAAATCACAATCATTTTGCTTTCTATAGATTATGAACTAAGTGATAACCTCATAAAATAAATAAGATTTATAAGCATAAACAGCATTGAAAACATCAGAATCGATCATTTTAACTTGAAAATGTTTATTGTAACCAGCCACGATGCTCTACAAAACAAGCGCTTGTGCCGAGGATTCCATTTCTGAAGGGCTCATTATTTTTAACAGCTTAAGTTTTTTATAATCAATGTAACACAATCATATGAGAATTATAGTGACAGATATCGACTCGGCTTCAACTCACCCTAGGTTAGCGTTCCCTACTGCAAACGGTATAAGGGGATTGGCTGTGCTAATTGTTCTTGTTGCTCACAGTACTGGTATGTTCTTCCCTAAAATTGGCTCATTAATACCAGGTACTGGGAAAATAGGCGTATGGTTATTTTTCGCTCTAAGCGCATTGCTTTTAACATCCAATTTTATTAATAATCGCTTTGGAATCAACCAAATCATATCTTATTTCTTAGGGAGATTTTTAAGAATTATACCTTTATACGTAATTGCGGTTATCGTATATTATTCATTAGATTATTAAACTATTGATTTTGCATACCTTCTTCTCAAACTCAATTCACCATGGGGACACCTATGGACAGTAGCCGTTGAATTTAAATTCTACTTCATACTTCCAATAATCGTGTTTATCCTATCTAAATTCCATAATAAATTTGGACGATTAGGGTTATATGTTATTTCAATGGTAATAATTATTACTCATCAATATTTCTATCCATATTCTTCGGTTTCATCAAGCTCGACAAACATGACAGATTACATCTCGGCGTTCGTCCCAGGTATAGTGGTTTCATTCCTAATACGTGATGGTTTAACTTCTAAGTCTTGGGTAGCAACATCTGGAATTTTAGTTATTATAATTGGTGTTATATTTTCAATCCCGGGTGTAAGAATGTATTTCTTAGGTATACCAGTAGACAATTACCTTCTTGATAAACACTTACACTTTGGATTAGCGTGGGCTGCATTAATTTATTTTTCATTAAGTAGTCAAACCATATTCAACAAAATACTCACAATAAAACCCCTTACTTATTTAGGTAGATGGAGTTTTTCTATATATATATTTCATTGGTTGATTTATACGCAACTACTTATTAATCACAAAGAGAGTTTAGCGTATTCAATAATGGCCCCATTCTTAGCCATCTTACTTGGTTGGATAGTTTACTCTCTAATTGAGAAGCCAATTGAAAAATCCAGACATAAATTGATGGCCAAATTAATATTAAGCAAATAGAACCCGGACGTTGTGTTATTCTACTATGCTCTCTGGGGCAAGAAAATTCTGGATTCAAAGATGTATCAAATTATTTAAAAGCATTTATAATGTATCCATTAATTTTGCAATGTTTTACTGCATCAGTTTGCTTGCTATGTATCAAAAATTTAGTTTTTCGCACTTTTTTAATGATATCCCCTAATCCGGTTGGATGATTTCACAATTCCTGCTTGAGATACGGCCTTTTCATGCGTAGCCTCAGTTTGTGGTATCGGGGAAAACCTACCATCTACATAACAAAACTTAGGCAATTGAAGACAGTGAAAAACGAAACGAAGCAGCCCACCTTCCTGTTCCATGACTATGAGACCTTCGGCAAAAGCCCGTCGCTGGACCGCCCTGCGCAGTTCGCCGGGATCCGAACCGACATGGACTTCAACATCATCGGTGAGCCTGAGGTGTTCTACTGTCAGCCTGCGGATGACTACCTGCCGCAGCCGGAAGCGGTGATGATCACCGGGATTACCCCTCAGTTGGCGAAAGCTAAAGGAATTTCCGAGGCTGCTTTCACCAAACGTATTCATGCGCTGTTCAGCGAGCCTAATACCTGCATCGTTGGCTATAACAATGTGCGGTTTGATGATGAGGTCACGCGCAACCTGCTCTATCGCAACTTCTATGATCCCTATGGCTGGGCCTGGCAGCACGGTAATAGCCGCTGGGATTTGCTGGATGTGATGCGAGCCTGCTACGCATTGCGTCCTGAAGGGATCGCGTGGCCAGAAAATGATGACGGTTTGCCGAGTTTCCGTCTGGAGCATCTCACTAAAGCCAACGGCGTTTCCCATGAGAATGCGCATGATGCGATGTCTGATGTATACGCGACTATCGCGATGGCAAAGCTGGTGAAAGAGAAGCAGCCGCGCCTGTATGACTTCCTTTTCACCCATCGCAATAAGAACAAGATCACTGCGCTGATTGATATTCCGCAGATGAAGCCGCTGGTGCATATCTCCGGAATGTTTGGCGCGTTTCGTGGCAACACCAGCTGGATTGCCCCGCTGGCGTGGCACCCGGTCAATAAAAATGCGTTGATTACCTGTGATTTGGCCGGGGATATCACTCCCCTGCTGGAGCTGGATGCAGATACCCTGCGTGAGCGTTTATATACCCGCCGCGATGAGCTGGGTGATAACGCGCCGGTGCCGGTCAAGCTGATGCATATCAACAAATGCCCGGTGGTGGCGCCGGCCAATACGCTGCGTCCTGAAGATGCTGAACGTTTGGGGATCGATCGCAAGCGTTGCCTGGATAACCTCGCGATACTGCGTCAGCATCCGGAAGTGCGGGAAAAAGTGGTAGCGTTATTCGCTGAAGCCGAGCCTTTCGCCGGCTCCAGCGACGTAGATGCCCAGCTGTATGACGGCTTCTTCAGCGATGCCGATCGCAACACCATGAACATTATTCAGCAGACGCTGCCGGAGAATTTACCCGCGCTGGATCTGACATTTAACGATGCACGCATTGAAAAACTGCTGTTCCGCTTCCGTGCCCGTAACTATCCCGGCACGCTCGATGAAGCCGAACAGAAGCGCTGGTTGCAGCATCGTCGCGAAGCCTTGAACCCGGAGCGAGTGCAAAGCTATGTGCAGGAGTTGGAAATGCTGTTCAATCAGTATGAAGGCGATGAGGCGAAACTCGCCCAGCTGAAGGCCTTGTTCGACTATGCGCGAGAACTGGTGTCTTGACGGCCTCTGGCTGAACTGTTCGTCAAATAGCACGATCGAAAAAGGGCGCCGAAGCGCCCTTTCCTTTTGCAACATCGCCAGAAATTACATCGGCTCTTCAGTGCACTGCGGCACCGGGTTGCGGAAGCTGCGGGTGACGAAGGCCAGATAAATCAGACCAATCGTGCCCCACACCAGACCCAGAATCATCGAGCTCTCTTCCAGGTTGATCCACAACGCACCTACCGTTAACGCACCGCACAGCGGCAACAGCAGGAAGTTGACGTTATCTTTCAGCGTCTTGTTACGGCCTTCGCGGATCCAGAACTGCGAAATCACCGACAGGTTAACAAAGGTAAACGCCACCAGCGCACCAAAGTTAATCAACGCCGTCGCGGTCACCAAATCAAAGGTGATAGACGACAGGGCGATTGCGCCAACCAGCAGCACGTTCAACGCCGGGGTACGCCATTTCGGATGGATATAACCGAAGAAGCGCTCCGGGAAGACGCCGTCACGGCCCATCACATACATCAGGCGGGATACGCCTGCATGTGCCGCCATACCGGACGCCAGAACGGTGACACAGGAGAATATCAGAATGCCGAACTGGAAGGCTTTGCCTGCCACGTACAGCATGATCTCTGGCTGTGACGCGTCAGGATCCTTGAAGCGTGAAATGTCCGGGAAGTAAAGTTGCAGGAAGTACGACACCACCACAAAAATCACCCCACCGATCAGTGCCGTCAGGAAGATTGCTTTAGGGATGACGCGCTCTGCATCTTTGGTCTCTTCAGACAGCGAACTGATGCCGTCGAAGCCCAGGAACGAGAAGCACAATATGGTCGCACCGGTGATCATCGGTACCACGTGCGCATTCTCAGACCAGAATGGTTTGCTGCTGACCAGCGTGCCGGCACCTTCGCCGTGCGCTACGCCATACACCACCATTGCCATAATGGCGACCATCACCACCACCTGCAGCACCACGATCACGCTGTTGAAGTTGGCGACGGTTTTGATGCCTTTCAGGTTGGAAAGGGTCATAAAGCCGACCAGCATCACCACGAAGATCCATGACGGGATACCCGGCACCAGGGCTTCGAAGTAAATTTTAGCCAGCAGAATGTTGATCATCGGCATGAACAGGTAGTCCAGCAGCGATGACCAGCCCACCATAAAACCGACGTGTGGGCTGATAGCTTTCTGAGCGTAGGTATAGGCCGAACCCGCGGATGGGAAGCGACGGACCAACTTGCCATAGCTCAGCGCTGTAAACAGAATGGCGATTAACGCGAACGCGTAAGCCGTGGCCACGTGACCATCGGTCAGGCCAGAGACAATGCCGAAGGTATCAAACAGGGTCATTGGCTGCATATAGGCCAACCCCATCATTACCACAGGCAATAATGTCAGCGTTTTTTTCAGTTGTGGACGGGACGTTTGAGGATTAAGCGACATGATTCAGCCTCCCCATAGCATCAACCGTTCTGGGTTGAACCACAGGGAAACTTCGCGCATTGCGAGAGCTGTTCTTACATTGGGAAACGGACTGGCAGGAGTGGGTGAAAGTGGTGCCTGCCGCGGCGCCGTAGTCATCACGCTGGCGGATACCGGCGTGAACTGGAGTAATAAAGTGTAGCCCCATCAATCTTATCCTCAACATAGCACGTCCGTGCGTGCTAAAAGCGACTATCTATCCGGTTCTGGACCGGCCTCTTAAATGCGAATGTGTTTTCTGCAAAAAAATAACCGGCGCATAAGCGACGGTTATGGATTCATTTTGCAGGGCGCATATTCTGCACCAGACGGAGGCAGGATGACAAGAGGTTAAGGCCTTCAGTAACAATTTCTTTGCTTGCGGTTGCTTTGCGTCATCTTAATGGCCCTCCATCAGGCGTTTTTCAGCATCCAGTCGATTTCTGTTGACGTAATCAGGCGTTCGAAATGCATCAGTTCATGGTGTTTGCAGCTATGCCATACAAAGCCGAAACGCTCACCCAGCAACTTTTGCAGCGGAGTGCTTTGTTCAAACTCATACAGCGCGTCGCTCTGGCGGATTGGCAACGGATTGCCGTCGGCTTCGTGACCATTTCCGGTGATCGCCGGCGGTAATGGCAGCTGATTATCAATACCGTGCAGCATACCGGCCAGAATCGCCGCCATCACCAGATAGGGATTGGCATCCGCGCCGGCAACACGGTATTCAATACGGTGGCTATCGATATCTCCGCAGGGAATACGCAGCGCAACGGTGCGATTGTTATGGCCCCAGGAAGCCTGCAACGGCACAAAGGCATCGGGCAGAAAACGGCGATAGGCATTGACGTTCGGCGCTAACAGCGCCATTGAGGCGGGCATCAGGTCGATCATTCCGGCCAGCGCACGCTTCAACAGCGGCGAGTTGCTGCCGTCATCGCAGGCGAAGGCATTATTATCGGCGGCATCCAGCACGCTGATATGCACATGCATCCCACTGCCGGCGTATTCCTCATAAGGCTTGGCCATAAAGGTGGCGGTCATACCGTGGTTTTCAGCCACCTGGCGCACCAGGCGTTTCAACTGAATAGCATGATCACAGGCACTGAGCACATTGCGCGTATGATGAAGATTGATCTCGAACTGGCCTGGAGAGGCTTCGGCCAGCGCGCCATCGGCGGGGATCCCCTGCTGTTTTGCAATCGTATCGATCTCGCTTAACACCTCGGAGAAGTGATCGAGGTTATCAACCGAGTACACCTGGCTTTGCATATTCCGCTCGTCGCTGCCCGGCGCGCACGGTGGCTGAATAAAGCCTTCCGCATCACGCTTTTTGTCGACCAGATAGAACTCCAGCTCTACCGCTACCACAGGAAACAGACCTCGATTACGCAACTGTTGCCAGAGGTGATTGAGAACGTTCCGGGGTTCAACGTCAAAGGGAGTACCATCTTGATTGCGCATGGTCAGAAGCACCTGCGCCAGATGTTGAGGATCGGCAGCTGAGGGGATTAACGTGCCTTCGACGGGAATACAAATGTTGTCCGGTTCACCGAGTGCCTGGCCCAGACCGGCTTCTTCTACGGTGTTGCCGAGGATGTCCATAGCGAAAACGGAAGCGGGGAAGTAACAGCCTTTCTCGAGTTTGGTCAGATTAGCGAAGGGGATCCGCTTACCGCGAAAGACACCGTTGAGATCGTTGAGAAGAATATCGACGTACTGCGTTTCAGGGTGGCGTTCCAGATAAGCATGCACTTCATTCTGGAACGCGCTGGTTCGTTTCTGTTCACTGTGTCTCGTGAAGTCTTCTACTTCGACAATATTTGTCATAGTCCTGCCCGCCTTTGTCTGGTTAGTGTTGAGCGTTGCTCAAAATAACAGCCACATTTCTAACATAGCGCCAACACAAAAAGTGTGCAAATGTTACATTCAAGTTTATTTTGCCGCCAAATCAGTTTGAATATTGTGCAGTCGGTTGCTAGATTGAAAATATATTGTACAAATTTGCGTCTAACGCGCCTTTTCCGGTAGATATATTGAACAGCTTCGCGAGGGGAAAGATGGGCATTATATTTAACAAGCCATTGATTGGCGTAGTGATGTGCCAGATTGACAAGGGCGGTCATCCCACCCAGATGGTGCATAACAAATATCTCGAAGCCGTACTGCAGGCGGGCGGAGTTCCGCTGGCTTTACCGCAGGGATTGATGTCTTCTCCCGATCTATTAGAAATTGCTATGGCTCCGCTGTCTGGCCTGCTGCTGACCGGCAGCCCAAGCAATATCGAACCTCACCACTATGGCGAATCCGGCACCGAAGATTATGCCGATCCGGGTCGCGACCAGCTGGCCTTTGCCTTAATTAACGCAGCAACCTATCAACGTCTGCCGGTTCTGGCTATCTGTCGTGGATTGCAGGAACTGGTGGTGGCAACCGGTGGCAGCCTGCATCGCCAGCTGCACACGGTTCCCGGCTTCCAGGAACATCGGGAAGATGAAGCCTTAACGCTGGACGAACAATACGCGCCGGCACATGAAGTTTACGTTGAGCCGGACGGCCTGCTTTCCCCACTGGTGGAAGGCTGCGAGAAGTTCTGGGTCAATTCGCTACATCAACAGGGGATCCGCACCCTGGGTGCCCCACTGCGCATCGAGGCGCGTGCCGCCGATGGCCTGATTGAGGCCGTCAGCCTGCGTGACCATCCTTTTGCTCTTGCGGTGCAATGGCATCCGGAATGGCAAAGCGAGACGTCGACGTTATCCCGCCTGTTGTTCGATGGATTTATTCACGCCTGCCAACGGCATCAGGAGGAAAAAAGGCCATGAGCGAAGCCACTGTGGCACCGGGACGACGTTTATCGGAAATCCGCCAACAGATGGGAATGTCACAACGGCGCGTCGCCGAACTCTCCGGCCTGACGCACAGCGCCATCAGTACGATCGAACAGGACAAAGTCAGCCCTGCGGTCAGCACGCTGCAGAAGTTATTAAAGGTATACGGTCTGTCCCTTTCCGAATTTTTCTCCGAACCGGTAAAGGATGAGGCACCGAAAGTGGTGATTGATGCCCATGAGCTGATCGATATTGGCAGTCAGGGCGTGTCGTTAAAGTTAATTCACAATGGCAACCCGGAACGCACCTTGGGCATGCTGCTGGAAACCTATGAACCCGGTGCCACCACGGGCGAGAAAATCCGTCATCAGGGAGAAGAGACCGGCACGCTGCTGGAAGGGCAAATTGTCCTGACCATCAGTGGCCAGAGCTATTCGCTGCACGCCGGGCAGAGCTACGTCATTAATACCGGCCTGCCCCACAGTTTTACCAATTCATTCGCACAGCCTTGTCGGATTGTCAGTGCGCATACCCCAGCGACGTTCTGAGCCGGGAACTTGATCAGCAAAGGAGGGAGTTATGGACCATGTGAAGAGTTACTATGCCGCAACGGCCAATCCTCACGCTCCCTGGCCACAGCTTGAAAACAGTATTCAGTGTGATGTTTGTGTGATTGGCGGCGGCTTTACCGGGCTGTCTTCCGCCCTGTTCCTCACCGAGGCCGGTTATGACGTGGTGGTGCTGGAAGCGGCTAAAGTTGGATTTGGCGCCAGCGGGCGCAATGGCGGCCAGGTAGTGAACTCTTACAGCCGCGACGTGGACGTCATTGAAAAACGCTACGGCAAAGAGAGTGCCCGCTTGCTGGGCAGCATGATGTTTGAAGGCGCCAGCGTGATCCGCGATCGCATCAAGCGTTATGATATTGCCTGCGACTATCGCCAGGGCGGAATATTCGCTGCGTTGAATAAACGTCAGCTGCACCATCTGCAGGATCAGCACAAACGTTGGAAACAGTACGGTAATAATGCATTACAGATGCTGGATGAAACCGGTATCCGCCGTGAAATTGCCAGCGAGCGCTACGTCGGTGGTCTGCTGGATAACAACGGCGGCCATATTCATCCGCTGAATCTGGCACTGGGTGAAGCTGAAGCTATTCGGAATCACGGCGGACGCATTTATGAAGAGTCCGAAGTGATCTCGGTGGACTACGGCAATCCCCATCAGGTCAAAACCGCTAAAGGCCATGTCACTGCAAAATTCGTGATTTTCGCCGGCAATGCCTACCTGGCTCCGCATCTTGAGCCCCGATTAACGCGTTTGAGCATTCCTTGCGGTTCCCAGATTGTGGCCACCGAACCCCTTTCCGCTGACAAGGCGCTGGCGCTATTGCCCAATAATCGCTGCGTGGAAGACTGTAACTATCTGCTGGATTACTACCGACTCACTGCGGATAACCGTTTGTTATACGGTGGCGGCGTGGTATATGGCGCGCGCGAACCGGAAGATATTGATGCGTTAATTCGGCCTAAGTTACTGAAGACCTTTCCACAACTGGCGGGAATTACGTTTGATTACCGCTGGAGCGGAAATTTCCTGCTGACGCTTTCCCGCATGCCGCAGGTCGGTCGTCTGGATAACGGCGTGTTCTATATTCAGGGCGACAGCGGACATGGCGTGACCTTTACGCATCTGGCTGGGAAACTGGTAAGTGAAGCGCTAAGCGGCCAGCCACAGCGCTTTGATGCCTTTGCCAAACTCCCCCATCTGCCCTTCCCCGGCGGCCATCGCTTCCGCGTGCCGCTAACGGCGATTGGCGCGGCCTGGTACTCGCTGAGGGATCGGTTGGGGGTTTAAAACCATCGATTAACTGAGCCCGTCCGCTGGTTAAGATACTGTTTGATACCCTTGCTAAGAGGCCAGTGTGGTGGCAAGATCGGCCTCTTTGTTTTTTGGGCGCCTTAATGCTTAAGCTATTTGCCAGATACGCCTCGGTTGGCGTTCTAAACACCCTTATCCACTGGGCCGTATTCACTGCGCTGTACGCTCACGGTTCAAGTCAGTCGCTGTCTAATTTCACCGCCTTTTGCGTGGCAGTCACCTTCTCATTTTTCGTAAATGCTAAGTGGACATTCAATCAAGAAGCTACCACTGCACGTTATCTTCTGTATGTTGTTTTCATGGGGGCCATGGCGGGTGCGATTGGCTGGTCAGCAGATAAAATGCATATCCCTGCACTTATTACGTTAATTGCATTCTCGGCAATCAGTCTGATTTGTGGCTTTGCCTACTCAAAACTGTTCATCTTCAGGGGTAAGAGATGAAAATTTCGTTAATTGTTCCAGTGTTTAATGAAGAGGAAGCCATTCCTTTCTTCTATTCGGCTGTTCGTGGTTATGCGGCCTTAGAACAATATGAAGTTGAAATTGTCTTCATTAACGATGGAAGCCGTGACAGAACGGAATCCGTGTTAGCTGAAATCGAGTCTGGTGACCCACTGGTTAAACACCTCTCTTTTACGCGCAACTTTGGTAAGGAACCCGCATTATTTGCCGGGCTTGAAGCCGCAACGGGCGATGCCATCATTCCAATTGATGTCGATCTGCAAGATCCCATTGAGGTGATCCCTGCGCTAATTGATAAGTGGCAGATTGGCGCAGAGATTGTGCTGGCAAAAAGAATTGACAGAAGTTCGGACGGCCACATAAAGCGTAAAACCGCAGAATGGTTTTACAAGTTGCACAACAAAATCAGCTCGCCAAAAATTGAGGAAAATGTCGGTGACTTCCGACTGATGTCGCGCGAAGTGGTTGAAAATATCAAACTACTTCAGGAAAGGAATCTCTTTATGAAGGGTATTCTTAGCTGGGTTGGCGGACAGACTGCGGTTGTAGAGTATGTCCGCGCTAGCCGTGTGGCTGGTGACAGCAAATTCAATGGCTGGAAGTTATGGAACCTGGCACTTGAAGGGATTACTTCTTTCTCAACCTTCCCCCTCAGGGTCTGGACTTATCTTGGCTTGTTCGTGGCTGGCTTATCGTTCCTGTACGGCGGTTGGATGATCTTGGATAAAATCATTTGGGGGAATCCTGTGGCTGGCTATCCTTCGATATTGGTTTCAATCCTATTTCTTGGCGGGATTCAGCTTATTGGTATTGGTGTCCTTGGTGAATATATTGGTAGAATATATGTTGAAACCAAACAGAGACCTCGTTTTATTTTAAAGAAAAAGATCACCAAACATGAATAGTCTTGTTAAAAGAGAATTACAGATATTTGCACTTGTTTCTTTTGTAATCTATGTTTCTGTCGTTTTGGTTGCCCCAATGGCGGGTGAGGACTATGGCTTAACTAGGTTATTTCATACCGAAGGCATTTTTGAGAGACTTTCATATGCAGTCAACAAGTCGAGCTCACAGATGGCTACGTGGAATGCAAGATTAGGAGAGCAGATTGCCATTTTCGAATTAAGTTTACCAAAATGGATCTCTATTTTCATATACAGCTGTTCATTTATTTTATTCTCAATTTGCATTGCTATGCTAAGTAGCAAAAAAGATGAAAATAAGTGGAAACAAGTGTCTTTAGTTGCTGCCAGCCTAACTTTTCTTATATGGCCAGGAATGGAAGTTTTTTTCTGGAAAACAGCCAATTCAGAATATTTGCAAACTATGTTATTGATTATGATTGTCGCAATTCCCTATGCTAAAAGACATAGCATTGAGGAAATGAAAAAAAATCGTAAACTATACATAGCTTATCTCATAGTCTGTTTTTTAGCTGGTATGAGTTTCGAAAACGTCCCGTTCTCTGTTGCTATTTCATTTCTTACTTTATGCGTTTGGGAAAAAAGAAAGAATATAATAAATTACTTACCTATCATGTTTTTACTTGGAGGATGGTTATGTTTAATCACGGCACACTCTACATCAATCCGAAGAAATTATTATGCTAATACAATTCAATTCAATAGCAACCCAATAATTCATTACACTGAAAGATTCAAAGATATTGTGTCAACTTTCTTTGATACTTCATCTTTATTATTAGCGCTATCCATTATTTCTTTAATCTATCTATCAAGATTGAAATTAATTTCAAAATACCATATTGCACTCATCATTGCATCTGTATTAGTTGTGGGTTCAATGTTAGCATCTCCCTATACCGAAGCACGTAGTTTTCTCTTTGCTTGGTGCGTAATGTTTTCAATTATCTGCTATGCATGCACCATCGCACTTATTGAATTCAAGATTAAAAACCTGCTCACCTTAATCTTGCTTATATCAACATGCTTTGGGATTTATACTTTCCATATTTACTCTTCCTATGGGAATAAAATGGCAGAAAGGGAAATAGGAATTATTAATGCCTTAGGTACTGAAAAATGTAATAATGGATATAAAATTAAATTGATCATGGATGATCATGGTTACCGATACATAAATAATCGTGATGAATGGTATTACAACCAGGTAACTTCGAGCCGTAATTATTATGACTGTAATATAACCAAGTGAAATGAGTGAGCATTAAATCCTGATAGAACTGTCATGCCAAAATAAATTTCGGCTGACAGTTTTATCCCCATAGTAGAATCCAACGCTCCAATTCAACAATTAAAATAAGAGTTAACTTATTTTAAAGGCATCTTCGCCGGATCCGGATAGCTATACTCGAACCCTAGCTCGCTGCTAATCTTGCTGCCGTCGATGATCTTGCCTTTGTCTTCACCCGGCTCCTGAATAAACGTCGGTGGCGTCAAGCCAAGCTGCCTTGCCACGGCGGGATAGAACACGTTACGGGCAGGATGCTTCGGCGCGCTCAGGTTATAGATGTGGCCGCCCTTCGGCGTTTTCAGCAGTAACGAAATCGCTGCAACCACATCTTCAAGATGCACCAGATTGACGCCATGGCTACCATCGGTCAAATCGGTTTTCCCAGCCAGGAAGCGGCCCGGATGACGTTGCGGCCCCACCAGCCCGGACAAACGCAGGATATCGACTGAGGTATTCGGCAGATGGTGCAGCCAGTCCTCCAACTCCTTCAGCGTTTTACCGGCCACCGTCTGTGGCTCAAGCGGCGAACTTTCTTTCATCACCCCTGAACCGCTGCCATAGACAGAGGTTGAGCTGGTGAAAATGATTCGCGGAATCGATCGGGCCAGCGCGCTATCGACAATTTGCTGCACCGCTAACAGATAGTTCTCGCCGCCTTCAGCTGTCCGACTGGCTGGCAAGGTGATCACCAGCGCATCCACGCTCAGCAGCGCGTCTAAATCATCGGGATCGCAGATAAGTTCGGGCGTCAGCTCCAGCAAATAGCTCTCGATGCCGCACATGCGCGCCGCTTCAACCCCATCCAGCGTGGTTTTACTGCCGGTAACCTGCCAGCCGTGAGCTGTGAGCGACAGCCCCAACGGCATCCCCAACCAACCCAGACCAATAATGGCAACTTTTTTCATCCTCTGACTCCTGTAGTGAGGCCTGCTCAATACCCTAAACCTACGCCAGCCGAGTGTCAGTGACAATGCACAGATGATGAGAGAATCTTTCATCATTGACAAAAAAGGGTTGCGCCTCGCTATCTCCTGCGTTAGGTTATTTGTCACGAAATGAATATCCATTCATCCAAGAGAATTTTATGACACGCGTTCAGTTCAACCACCATCATCACCATCACCCTGACTAGTCTTTCAGGCGATGTGTGCTGGAAGACGAGTAGGATCTTCCAGTGGTGCAGAACGCAAGAGAAGCCCCCGGAAGATCACCTTCCAGGGGCTTTTTTTTTGGGCCATGCCCTGGCCAGGATGGACGAACTGCCAATAATCTCAGGTCGAAGCAGACAGGAAATAAGGAAAGGTACCGATGTTAGATAACACCCGTTTACGCATAGCTATGCAGAAATCAGGCCGTTTAAGCGATGATTCACGCGAATTGCTCTCCCGCTGCGGCATCAAAATCAATCTGCAGCAGCAGCGTCTGATTGCCTTCGCCGAGAACATGCCTATCGATATTCTGCGTGTCCGTGATGACGATATTCCGGGCCTGGTCATGGATGGCGTGGTTGACCTTGGTATCATTGGCGAGAACGTGCTGGAAGAAGAGCTGCTGAACCGTCGTGCTCAGGGCGAAGACCCGCGTTATTTCACCCTACGTCGTCTGGATTTCGGCGGTTGCCGTCTGTCACTGGCGATGTCCGTTGATGATGAATATACCGGTCCGCAGTGTTTACAAAACTCCCGTATCGCCACCTCTTATCCGCACCTGCTGAAGCAATATCTGGACAAACAGGGCGTAGCGTTTAAATCCTGCCTGCTGAATGGTTCAGTCGAAGTGGCCCCTCGTGCCGGTCTGGCGGATGCCATTTGTGACCTGGTGTCTACCGGCGCCACGCTGGAAGCCAACGGCCTGCGTGAAGTTGAAGTGATTTACCGTTCTAAAGCCTGTCTGATCCAGCGTGACGGCGAAATGCCAGGCGCCAAGCAGGAACTGATCGACAAACTGATGACCCGTATCCAGGGTGTTATTCAGGCCCGCGAATCCAAATACATCATGCTGCACGCGCCAAGCGAAAAGCTGGAAGACATTATCTCCCTGCTGCCGGGTGCCGAGCGCCCTACCGTGCTGCCACTGGCGGGCGATAAGAGCCGCGTCGCGATGCATATGGTCAGCAGCGAAACCCTGTTCTGGGAAACGATGGAAAAGCTGAAAGCGCTGGGCGCCAGCTCCATTCTGGTATTGCCAATTGAGAAGATGATGGAGTAACCGATGGCAAACTTCGCGACCCCCATCGACTGGCAGACTTGTGATGACGCGCAGCAACGCGCGCTTCTGACTCGCCCGGCGATTTCAGCATCAGAGAATATCAGCCTTACCGTGCGCGGCATCCTGGATAAGGTTAAAGCGGAAGGCGATGCGGCACTGCGTTTCTACAGCGCGGCTTTCGATAAGACCCAGGTTGATGCATTGCGTGTCACCGCAGAGGAAATTGACGCGGCCGCCGCCCGTCTGGGTGATGACATAAAGCAGGCGATGGCCACGGCCGTAGGCAACATTGAAACCTTCCACGTGGCGCAAACCTTGCCACCGGTTGATATCGAAACGCAGCCGGGCGTACGCTGCCAGCAGATCACCCGTCCGGTGGCCTCGGTGGGTCTGTATATTCCGGGCGGCACCGCCCCGCTGTTCTCGACCGTATTGATGCTGGCCACCCCGGCCCGCATCGCCGGATGCCAGCGCGTGGTGCTGTGTTCGCCGCCGCCGATTGCCGACGAAATCCTCTATGCCGCCAAACTCTGTGGTATGAAGGAAGTGTTCCAGGTTGGCGGCGCGCAGGCAATTGCCGCGCTGGCGCTGGGCACGGAATCGGTGCCGAAAGTCGACAAGATTTTTGGACCGGGTAACGCGTATGTGACCGAGGCGAAGCGCCAGGTCAGCCAGCGCCTTGATGGGGCCGCGATTGATATGCCCGCCGGACCTTCTGAAGTGCTGGTCATTGCCGATGCGGAAGCGACACCGGCGTTCGTCGCTTCGGACCTGCTTTCCCAGGCTGAACACGGTCCGGACTCTCAGGTTATTTTACTGACGCCGTCATTACAGATGGCGAAAGACGTGGCTGCAGCGATAGAAACTCAGCTGGCCGAATTGCCACGCGCAGAAACCGCACGGAAGGCGCTGGAAAGCAGCCGTCTGATTGTCACCAGGGATCTGCAGCAGTGCATTGAAATCAGCAACCGCTATGGGCCGGAGCACCTGATTATCCAGACGCGTCAGGCGCGTGATTGGGTAGACAGCATCACCAGCGCTGGGTCGGTATTCCTCGGTGACTGGTCACCGGAATCTGCCGGCGACTATGCGTCCGGCACCAACCACGTGCTGCCGACCTACGGTTATACCGCAACCTGTTCAAGCCTCGGTCTGGCGGATTTCCAGAAGCGTTTGACCGTGCAGGAGCTGACGCCGCAAGGCTTTTTGAACCTCGCACCGACCATCGAGATTCTGGCAGCCGCCGAACAGCTCACCGCACACAAAAATGCCGTCACCCTGCGCGTTGCCGCGCTTAAGGAGAAGCCATGAGCACTAAGATTGAAGAGTTGGCGAGGGCTAACGTCCGCGCCCTCACGCCTTATCAGTCTGCCCGCCGTCTGGGTGGCAACGGTGATGTCTGGCTGAACGCCAATGAATATCCGCTGGCCGTGCCCTTTGAGCTGTCGCAGCAAACCCTGAACCGCTACCCGGAATGTCAGCCTGCGCTGGTGATTGAGCGTTATGCCGCTTACGCCGGTCTGACCAAAGAGCAGGTTCTGGTTAGCCGGGGTGCCGATGAGGGTATCGAACTGCTGATCCGCGCCTTCTGCGAGCCGGGTAAAGATGCGGTGCTGTTCTGCCCACCGACTTATGGCATGTACAGCGTCAGCGCTGAAACCATCGGCGTGGAATATCGCACCGTGGAAGCCGGTGAGGGTTGGCAACTGAACCTGCCAGCCATTGCTGAGCAGCTGGATGGCGTGAAGCTGGTTTACATTTGTAGCCCGAACAACCCGACCGGTAATCTGGTTAATCCTGATGATATTCGTCAGCTACTGGAAATGACGCGTGGCAAAGCACTGGTGGTCGCGGATGAAGCTTACATCGAATTCTGCCCGCAGGCGTCGTTGACCGGCTGGCTGCAAGCCTATCCCCATCTGGTGATCCTGCGGACGCTGTCGAAAGCCTTTGCGCTGGCAGGATTGCGCTGTGGCTTCACTCTGGCGAATGCTGAGGTGATTGCCCTGTTGATGAAGGTTATCGCACCCTATCCTCTCTCCACCCCGGTTGCCGACATTGCAGCCCAGGCACTGAGCGACCATGGCATTGCAATAATGAAATCCCACGTCAGCGAGTTGGTTGCCACCCGTGAACAGCTGATCGCCGCCTTGCAGCAATGTGACTGCGTTGAGCAGGTGTTCCCAAGCGAGACAAACTACGTTCTGGCGCGCTTTACTGCCTCCAGCCAGGTCTTTAAAACGCTCTGGGATCAAGGCATTATTCTGCGTGACCAGAACAAACAGCCGGGGCTGTCGGGATGCCTGCGCATCTCCGTCGGCACCCGTGAAGAGTGTAACCGCGCCATTTCGGCGTTGAAAACCTTACCCGGCGCGTCCGATACCAGGGAGCAAGCATGAGCCAGAAAGTCCTTTTTATCGATCGTGACGGCACGATCATCTCCGAGCCGCCGACCGACTTCCAGGTGGATCGCATGGACAAGCTGGCCTTCGAGCCAGATGTAATCCCGGTGCTGCTGTCACTGCAGAAAGCCGGCTTTAAACTGGTGATGATCACCAATCAGGATGGCCTGGGCACCGACAGCTTCCCGCAGGCTGATTTCGATGGCCCGCACAACCTGATGATGCAAATCCTTTCCTCACAGGGCGTGCAGTTTGATGATGTGTTGATTTGCCCGCATCTGCCTGCTGACAACTGCGACTGCCGCAAGCCGAAAACCAAAATGGTTGAAACCTGGCTGGCCGCTGGCGTGCTGGATACCGCCAACAGCTACGTGATTGGTGACCGCGCGACGGACGTGCAGCTGGCAAGCAACATGGGCATTACCGGCCTGCTCTACTCGCGCAACGACCTTAACTGGCTGGCGATTGAGCAGCAGCTGACCAAACGCGATCGTCATGCGCTGGTGAAGCGTAATACCAAAGAAACGCAGATCAGCGTTGAAGTCTGGCTGGATCGAGAAGGCAACAGCAAGTTCAACACCGGCGTCGGCTTCTTTGACCATATGCTCGATCAGATTGCTACCCACGGCGGTTTCCGTATGAACATCGATGTGAAGGGCGACCTGTATATCGACGATCACCACACCGTGGAAGACACCGGCCTGGCGCTGGGCGAAGCCTTACTGAAAGCGCTGGGTGACAAACGTGGCATCGGCCGCTTTGGCTTTGTGCTGCCAATGGACGAATGCCTGGCACGCTGCGCGCTGGATATCTCCGGCCGCCCGCACCTCGAATATAAAGCGGAGTTCAGCTATCAGCGCGTAGGCGACCTGAGCACCGAGATGGTTGAACACTTCTTCAGCTCGCTCTCTTACACCATGGCGAGCACCCTGCACCTGAAAACCAAAGGCAAAAACGACCATCACCGCGTTGAAAGCCTGTTCAAAGCCTTTGGCCGTACGCTGCGTCAGGCCATTCGCGTTGAGGGCAACACGCTGCCCAGCTCGAAAGGAGTGCTGTAATGAACGTGGTGATCCTGGATACAGGCTGCGCCAACCTCTCATCGGTAAAGTGGGCCGTGCAACGTCTGGGCTACGATCCGATCGTGAGCCGCGATGCGGATACGGTGTTACAGGCAGATAAACTGCTGCTGCCGGGCGTGGGTACCGCGCAGGCGGCGATGGATCAGCTGCGCGAGCGTGAGCTTATTCAGCTGATCAAAGCCTGTACTCAACCGGTGTTGGGCATCTGTCTTGGCATGCAGCTATTGGGTTCTGAAAGCGATGAAAGCGGCGGCGTGAAAACCCTCGGCATCATCGAGCAACCGGTTTTGAAGATGGTCGACCTGGGTCTCCCGCTGCCGCATATGGGCTGGAACCAGATCACCTCACAGGCGGGTAATCACCTGTTCCGCGGCATTCCTGATGGATCCTACTTCTACTTCGTGCACAGCTATGCCATGCCGGTAAACGAGTACACCATCGCCCAATGCAGCTACGGTGAAGCCTTTACCGCTGCGGTGCAGAAAGATAACTTCTTCGGCGTGCAGTTCCACCCGGAGCGTTCCGGTGCCGCTGGCGCGCAGCTGCTGAAAAACTTCCTGGAGATGTAACGGGCATGATTATCCCCGCGTTAGATTTAATAGAAGGCAAAGTGGTCCGTCTGCATCAGGGCGACTATGGTCAGCAGCGTGATTACGGCAGCGATCCGCTGCCACGTTTACAGGATTATGAAGCTCAGGGCGCGGAAGTGCTGCACCTGGTGGATTTAACCGGTGCCAAAGATCCGGCGGCGCGCCAGATCCCGCTGCTGACCACGTTGCTCGCAGGCGTTAATGTGCCGGTGCAGGTGGGTGGCGGTATCCGCACCCGTGACGATGTGGAAGCGCTGCTGAACGCCGGTGCCACCCGCGTGGTGGTCGGATCAACGGCGGTAAAAGATCCTGAAGAAGTGAAAAGCTGGTTTAAGCAGTACGGCCCGGATGCCATTGTGCTGGCACTGGACGTACGTATTGATGCCAACAACCGCAAGGAAGTGGCGATCAGCGGCTGGCAGGAAGCCGCCGGCGTGACGCTGGAAGAAGTGATTGAGCAGTTTCTGCCGGTCGGCCTGAAACATGTGCTGTGCACCGATATCTCCCGCGATGGCACGCTCAGCGGCTCCAATGTTGAGCTGTATCGCGAAGTGTCCGCCCGCTTCCCAACCATCGCCTTCCAGTCCTCGGGTGGCATTGGTTCGCTGGATGACGTTGCGGCGCTGAACGGCTGCGGTGCAAAAGGCGTGATCGTCGGTCGCGCCCTGTTGGAAGGTAAATTCACCGTTGCGGAGGCAATCTCATGCTGGCAAAAAGGATAATACCCTGTCTGGACGTCCGCGACGGTCAGGTAGTGAAAGGCGTACAGTTCCGTAATCACGAAATTATTGGCGACATCGTGCCACTGGCCCAACGTTATGCCCAGGAAGGCGCGGATGAACTGGTGTTTTACGATATCACTGCCTCGTCAGATGGCCGCGTCGTCGATAAAAGCTGGGTTTCCCGCGTGGCTGAAGTGATCGATATCCCCTTCTGCGTCGCGGGCGGGATCAAGTCGGCGGAAGATGCCGCCCAGATCCTGTCATTTGGTGCCGATAAGATTTCAATCAACTCGCCGGCGCTGGCCGATCCCGAGCTGATCACCCGCCTTGCCGACCGGTTTGGCGTGCAGTGCATCGTGGTTGGCATTGATACCTGGTACGACAGCGAAACCGGCAAGTATCACGTCAATCAATATACCGGCGATGAAAGCCGTACCAAGGTTACCACCTGGGAAACGCTGGACTGGGTGCAGGAAGTGCAGAAGCGTGGCGCGGGCGAAATCGTGCTGAATATGATGAATCAGGACGGCGTGCGCAACGGCTACGACCTGATCCAACTGCAGAAGATGCGTGAGGTTTGCAAGGTGCCGCTGATTGCCTCTGGCGGCGCGGGCACCATGGAACACTTCCACGAAGCCTTCCGGGATGCCGATGTCGACGGTGCGCTGGCCGCTTCCGTCTTCCATAAGCAGATTATTAATATCGGGGAACTGAAAGCGTTCCTGATTGAAAAAGGTGTGGAGATCCGCGCGTGTTAACAGAACAACAGCTGGCCCAGCTAGATTGGGTAAAAACTGACGGCATGATGCCGGCCATCGTCCAACACGCGGTGTCGGGTGAAGTGCTGATGCATGGCTACATGAATCAGGAAGCGCTGGCTAAGACGCTGGAAATTGGCAAAGTGACCCTGTGGTCGCGCACCAAACAGCGTCTGTGGACCAAAGGCGAGACCTCTGAAAACTTCCTCAACGTGGTCAGCATCACACCGGATTGTGATAACGACACCTTGCTGATTCTGGCGAACCCGATTGGCCCCACCTGCCATCTGGGTACCTCGAGCTGCTTCTCTCCGGCCGCCCCTGACTGGACGTTCCTCTACCAGTTGGAGCAACTGCTGGCTGAACGTAAGCACGCGGATCCAAAAAGCTCTTATACCGCCAGCCTGTACGCCAGCGGCACCAAGCGTATCGCGCAGAAAGTGGGTGAGGAAGGTGTGGAAACCGCACTGGCGGCGACCGTTAACGATCGCCATGAACTGACTAACGAAGCCTCCGATTTAATCTATCACCTGCTGGTCCTTCTGCAGGATCAGGATTTGAATCTGAGCACCATCATCAACAACCTGCGTGAACGTCACAAGTAGTTCTCAGCACTGTTGCTAAGGCCGGGAAACCGGCTTTTTTTTATAATTAAAAATTCACACCACCGGCAGCAGCAGTTACTCTGAATGCTTGTGTAAAGTTATTGAGATGTAATAAATAATGGCTAAAGCTTTGATGTCTTCTGTGCTGCGTAAGGCAGCGATTGCCTCGTTGATGGCAGGCTGCGCTTTTGGCGCTCAGGCCAAAATCGACCGGGTTCGCTTCGCGGTGGACCCAACCTATCCTCCTTTTGAGTCCAAAACCCCGCAGGGCAAACTGGTCGGTTTTGATATCGATTTGGGTAATGCACTCTGTACTCAGATGCAGGCGAAATGCGTATGGGTGGAAAGCCAGTTCGACGGCATGATCCCGGCCCTGAAAGCGCGTAAATTCGATGCCATTCTGTCGGACATGGGCGTTACCGAAGAACGCCTCAAGCAGATCGACTTTACCGAGCCGATGTATGACACCAAAACCCAGCTGATTGCCCGCAAAGGCTCCGGTCTGCTGCCAACCCCGGAATCGCTGAAAGGCAAAACCGTCGGCGTTGAACAGGGTACCGTGCAGGAGCGCTATGCGCTGGCGAAATGGCAGCCGGCTGGGGTGAACGTCGTTCCTTACGGCGATCAGGCTCAGGTTGAGAGCGATCTGGTTTCCGGCCGCCTTGATGCGGTGTTTACCGATGCGGCACAGGCGGCTATCGGCTTCCTGAAGCATCCTCAGGGCAAAGATTTCGAACTGGCCGGCCCGATTGTGCAGGATCCGATTATCGGCCCTGGCACCGCGATTGGCCTGCGTAAAGGCGATGCAGAGCTGAAAACCGCGCTGGACAACGCTTTCGCGGAAATCAAGAAAAACGGCACCTTTGATAAGATTCAGAAGCAGTATTTCGCGACCGATATCTCCATTCAAAAATAGTGTCTGAGTCGCGTCTGCGGGCGCGACACTCTTCCCCCTTTCAAGTGATCTGACCATGCAACAACGCCATCATCCCCTGTTCAGCGCCTCGCTGGGAACGCAACGCGAAATCATCAGCTGTCACTTTGGCGAACCTTCTCCTCGTCAGGTCTATATTCAGGCGGGCTTACACGGCGATGAACTGCCTGGCGTAGCCGTTGCCTGGTATTTGAAGCAAAAGCTGAAGACCTTAGAGTCTGAAGGACGCCTGGCCGCCGCTATCACCCTGGTTCCGGTTGCCAACCCGATTGCGTTGGGTCAGCACTGGCACGGTACGCATTTAGGGCGATTCGAAACTGCCTCCGGGCAGGATTTCAATCGGCAGTTCCCCGCGTTGGGCCCGGCGCTGGCGGAACGGCTGGCTGGCAAATTGACCCAGGATGCTGAGTCTAATCGTGAACGGATTCGCGCAGCGATTAACGACTACTTTGACGGCGCAACGGTGGTGACAGAGCTGACGTCGCAACGCCACACGTTGATGAGAATGGCCTGTCAGGCCGATCTGATGATTGATATTCACTGCGACTGGGAAGCGGTCACGCATCTCTACACAATGCCGCACGCGTGGCAGGCGATTGAGCCGCTGGCGCGATACATTGGCAGCGATGTGCAGCTTATTGCCGACATCTCCGGCGGTGAACCGTTTGATGAAGCCTGCTGTGAACCCTGGCTGTATTTGCAGCGTAAATTTGGCGACAGCTTCCCAATGCCGCAGCCGCTGCTGCCGGTGACGCTTGAGTTGCGTGGCGTAAGAGATGTCAGCCATGCGCAGGCAGAAACAGATGCCGACGCCATTATCAATGCTTTGATTCACGCGGGTTACATCATTGGTGAAGCGCCTCCCCTACCAGAATTGCATAATGAAGCCGTACCGCTGGCGGGCTGTGAATACATCACCACGCCGCATTCAGGGGTGATCCTGCATCGCCGCGAGATTGGTGAGTGGATTGAAGCTGGAGAAGTCGTCGCCGACATTCTGGACCCGTTAACCGACAGGCTGACGCCATTGGTGGCTGAACACGGTGGATTGCTGTATGCGAGGCACTGGGTAAGGTTTGCAACGGCGGGAATGTTGGTGACGAGGCTTGCCGGGAAAGACGCGATTCGTGACGGGGATTTGCTGGTTCCGTGAGTGTGCATGAAACAAAAAAAAGGCTTCCCGAAGGAAGCCTTTTTTAATAGCGGAGGATGTTATTCCATCCACTCGGTGTGGAACACACCTTCTTTATCGGTACGCTTGTAGGTGTGTGCGCCGAAGTAGTCACGCTGCGCCTGAATCAGGTTCGCTGGCAGTACCGCTGAACGGTAGCTGTCGTAGTAAGCGATAGCAGCTGAGAAGGTTGGTGTCGGGATACCGTTCTGTACAGCGTACGCCACAACATCGCGCAGCGCCTGCTGGTATTCATCAGCGATGTTTTTGAAGTACGGCGCCAGCAGCAGGTTAGCAATGTTGGAATCGTCTGCGTAAGCATCGGTAATCTTCTGCAGGAACTGAGCACGGATGATGCAACCAGCGCGGAAGATTTTAGCAATCTCGCCGTAATGCAGATCCCATTTGTTTTCGTCAGAAGCGGCTTTCAGCTGAGAGAAGCCCTGAGCGTAAGAAACGATTTTACCCAGGTACAGAGCGCGGCGAACTTTCTCAACGAACTCGGCTTTATCACCAGAGATAGTCTGCACGGTTGGACCGCTCAGTACTTTGGACGCTGCAACACGCTGCGTTTTCAGCGAGGACAGGTAACGCGCAAACACCGACTCGGTGATCAGTGACAGTGGCTCGCCCAGGTCCAGAGAGCTCTGGCTGGTCCACTTACCGGTACCTTTGTTCGCTGCTTCATCCAGAATCACATCAACCAGGTATTTACCGTCTTCATCTTTTTTGGTGAAGATGTCTTTGGTGATGTCGATCAGGTAGCTGCTCAGCTCGCCTTCATTCCACTCGCTGAAGGTTTTCGCCAGGTCATCATTGCTCAGGTTCAGGGCATTTTTCAGCAGGGAGTAAGCTTCTGCAATCAGCTGCATGTCGCCGTACTCGATACCGTTGTGCACCATTTTGACATAGTGACCCGCGCCATCCGGACCCATGTAGGCTACACAAGCTTCGCCTTCTGCACGCGCAGCAATCTCATTCAGGATTGGGGCAACCAGCTCGTAAGCTTCTTTCTGGCCGCCAGGCATGATGGATGGGCCCTTCAGTGCGCCCTCTTCACCACCGGAAACACCGGTACCGATGAAGTTGAAGCCCTGGTCAGACAGTTCGCGGTTACGGCGAATGGTGTCTTTATAGAAGGTGTTACCACCGTCGATCAGGATATCGCCCTTATCAAGGTGCGGAGTCAGAGAGGCGATAGTCTTGTCAGTCGCTTCGCCTGCCTGAACCATCAGCAGGATACGACGTGGCTTCTCAAGGGAATCAACAAACTCTTCGATGGTGTAGTAAGGCGCCAGTTTTTTGCCTTCGTTCTCTGCGATGACTTCTTCTGTCTTCTCGCGTGAACGGTTAAAGATGGACACGGTATAACCGCGGCTCTCGATGTTGAGAGCCAGGTTGCGGCCCATTACTGCCATACCTACAACGCCGATCTGTTGCTTGGACATTACATACTCCTGTCTGAAGGTCACTCACGACGCCTGTCAGAGGCGCCGCGCGTTAATGTGGCAAACATGTTAACTCAGGATAGCTGATTAAAGGTAGTGATTGATGCGATTGGCAATCTTTGTTGCAAATGAGCAAGTTAGGAAACATTAGCCCGCATAATTACGCAGGTTTTCAGACCAGGCATATCACCAAATCAATTTTTTTTAATATTAGTTCTGAATACAAAGAGAAAATGTCTTCCGGTTGGCCATCCGAGTTGTCGCCATTTTGTTACTGCAGGAAGATCTTTGCACAAACTCTGGCCAATGAATCATGATGGTGGCTTAACAGAATCAGAATTATCGCAGCGAAAGGAGTTTGGACGTTCGGACATTAAATCTGAGTAACAAAAATGGGGAGCATTGCCCCCCACTTTCAATTATTACGCTACTGACTCTTATAAACTTTTTACATCAATAACCTGATAGCCAACTTTATTTACTACAGCGCCGATAATTCGTTCTACTGCATGAGCCAGAGTACCATCCAACTGCCCTGCCTCAAGCTCAAACTCTTCTTCATCAATGAGTTTGTTGGTCAATGGCTCAAGAGCATCCATTCTGAACCAGAACATTGAACCGGCGGGGAAACTGGTCTTAAAGTCAGTGGAAAGCTGAGGTGCTCCGAGTCTGGTAAATATTTTATTCAACCACGGGCGGTTACCAAGATTAATCTCAGGAATCGAAAGGTCAGTGATCGAGTTAGCGGGCGCAATAACACCAGTTTTAGGATCTGCTTTAAAGCGTTCAAGAATGCCGTAAACCTGAGGAACGGTCCCCAAAAGGTCATCGAACAAGCTCTCTCTCCATTGTTGACCATCAACCCGATGAGGTGATTTCTTGGTGTGGACTTTGCAGATGAATTTATAGCCAAAACCTTCTGCAACTTTCATCGCCTGGATAAATGGCCTGATATCACGACCTCTATTATCAACCAGAATAAAGAACACATTACTGAAGGTTTCTTTAATTTTAGTTAAGGTCTCTGCTTTAACATCGCTACGAATAGTAATAATAAGATCGAGTGTATTTTTATGTTGTGCAATATATTTATCGACCAACTCGCAGGCAAGATCTTCATAATAAGCATGCAGGATTACCGCAGTATCAGACTGAGGTGTAAACTTTTGGTTTATCTCAGAGATATACTGGTGATCACAGTCATATTTTGATAAAGAATTACGCAATATATTGGCTGTGGCATGTAAGTAAGCGTAGCCATTGTAACGATCCGGCTCAAGGTGTGCGCCTTCAGCCCATTCATTCCATGCATTCACAAAGACAAGACGCTCTTCTGGTCTGCTTTCCATGGTCGTTTTGATGGCACTGTCGAGCCATTTTGCATAAAGCTCGGGTTTAGCATTATGGAACGAGTAACCCTGACCTGGTTTTCTTGCCTCGTTATCCCATGAAGGCATAACGGCTTTGAAATATGGGAAACGTTTATCAGTAATGGAACCGGCTCTGGAAGCCAGCTCTTCATAATCATAGACTCTGCCGGAGAATTTCTTATTCAGTAAAGTGACATTATCGGTGATATCACGGGCCCCCATCTGATGAGGAGGGAATTCTACAATGGCATCAAATCCGAATGGCTCAGGGCTGGTGACCTCAAAAGCTTTCACCACAACCAAATACAGGCCGGGTAAGCCGTTTTTGATTGCATGTTCACGCCAGCGTATACCGGTAGCACGGGCATCAGGTAATGATGCTGGACGATATAGAATCAATAATGGTTTGCCATCAACACGAATATAACGCTCATCTTTCAATGCCGGCATGATGTCGTCAAGGAAGGCAATATCATCTTCAGGGGAATGATTCTGAGCAATCAGAACATCATTTTCCAAGCCATCCCATCGGCGGGTCCAGTTTTCATTGGCCCAACAGAGACAGAAATTTATATCCAGTGTTTTATCTTTAAGGAAATTATTAACAGGCGTTTCCATCAGACGCTTGCCACCAAACCAATAGTGATGGAAGCAAAAACCATGAACACCGTATTGTTTAGCCAAATCGATCTGCTGACTCATGGTCTCAGGAAGACGTAAGTCATAAAAACCAAGCTCACCAGGGAGTCGAGGCTGCTGTTGCCCTAAGTATTGAGGTCTGGCCTTGGTGACATTGGTCCACTCGGTAAATCCATGGCCCCACCACTTATTATTCTCTTCAAAGGGATGATATTGTGGTAGATAGTAAGCAATAACTTTAACTGGCAGGTCTACACCTTCCAGTGAATCGAGCGCTTTAGGAACATAATGGCTTTGTTCATTAACCTTGAGCTGGTTACGATTATATTCGCTGGCCAGCCATGCTTCTAATAAAGAATCTCGGCCTCCGGCAGCCGCCTGTTCCATGTCAACAAAAGAGTCAGGTGCATAATGATTCCCTGTGCTATTCCCATAAGCAAGTTTGATTCGCTGATAAGCAGCCTTAACTCCATCATTTTTAATGATATCTTTTAGCAGCTTAATTCGATATCGGACGAGGTCTTTGCCTTCAGCACTAAGCATTTTTTTGGCAAATGAATAAAGTTTCAATTTTGACACCTTATAAATCACTGTAAAATAAATTTTATTTCTTGAATCCAGACCTGAATTTTTCTATCAGAGTAAGAATTTTTCCGCCTCGGGATTCAAGCATCCTGTTTAATTGAGCTTCCTTGAAATTTAGTAAATCCTGCAACTTTTTGTTTTCTTCCCTGCAGTTATTTAGCTCTACTTCGGTTGACGCTTTACTATTAGCTAACTCTATCTCGGATAACGTTTGAAGATTAATTTTCTCTGCATTTTCATTTACTACTCCATGTAGCCGCGAGAGTTCAGTTCTGTAATCATTTAAGAAATTGCGTGCTATAAAAGAAACACTCTTGTAGTTTTCATAAAGCGCTGTAGTGTCAGTTGTAGCAATTTCGCGCATCAACCAGACTTCATCACGTAGACAATTTGCACACAGCTCTTCAGGTGCATTTGGAAAAACATCAGAGATAACAGCTTGAGTAAGATTGAAAATATTATAATCAGACACATCACTGGTTGGTGAAACAGAAGTTATACGCAAGAACGAGTGGAATAACCCTCTAAATATCATACTGGAAAGATTTAAAGGCTGTTCAGCATTTAATTCTAAGTCAAATATTTCGTAACCCGCACTGGTTTTAATAATATTGAAAGGAGTAGCATCGAGATACTCTACAGGCACCTTCATATCCCAAGCATAGACTAATTCAATCCCAGCCTTTTCGGTGACTATACCAATCCAATTTTTAACAAAATTGACTAGCTGTGCCCGCTGCCAACCATGTTTATTCAATATACTGACTAATTCAAGCCATAAACTTTCACCCTGGTGAAATTCCTCATCATGAATAAACTCACCATTCATTTTGAAAACTTTCACCTTGATATCATCACCTTTGGTGACAAAATTAATGGCTTTTTGCTTATTATCTTTCCGAGATTCCGAATAATACCAGGCTAGCGAGGTTTCATCAACCTCTTCGTGATTATTCCTATCACTGACAACACTGGCTGGTGAAGAAATCATCAAAAAAGAGTTAGACAAATCAGCCGAAAGACCATTTGCCCAGACGCTAGTGGACGCTTCCTCCAGAGAGAATGTATAATCACTTAGCGGCTGTGCTTCTTTATGATAACTCTCACTCACCAATGGATATAGGGCTTTGCTTTTACTTAAATGCCCTTCTGGCGCGATGATTAACGTGGGTAATTTATAGTCAGGGAACGGAAGATATTCTTCGATTTTTAAGTAACCTGAATCTTGTAAGAGGGTTTTCAGCTCCTGGCGGCCGAAGGTAATAACGCCCAATTCAGGATAGGCATTATTAATGCCAAGCATTGGGACGCCTAGATGATCTTCCTTAGCACCTGCAAGGTATTTCAAGCCGAGTTTATTTTCAATCGCAACGAACAATGATCCAGAAGGAGTGAGCCTGGTACGACAGGATTCCAGTAGTTTTCCTGGCCCACCTGCCCCCAGGAAGCTTTGCGCATATTCCAGTACACCTATGAGCATTACATAGTCAAACTGACCAAGATCAGGCAATTTCTCACTCGAGGCACAAATTACCTGCACATTTTCCAGGTCATAGCATCGTCTGCGAGCGATAGTCGCACGTCTTTTACTTCCTTCAACGGAGACGACCTCAGCACCCGATTCACCTAAGAAACGAGTAATAGCACCACATCCACAACCTATTTCCAGAACACGCTTACCACGAAACTGTTCAGTGAAAGGCCGAAGCAGATTGGAGCGCTTGGGGGTAAGGTGATATAGGGAGGGCCAATCTTTTATCTTAGTAGCGAGTTCTGACGACATGACTGAACAGTCAGAAGCATTGGTGACGACATCAAGGACGTAGTTCTCATATTCGTCACCATCATTATAGCCAAACTTCTCTTCAGAAATTTCACACCAGATATTTAACTCTGGGTCTAAAAAAAAACCGGCTTCATTCAGCACAGTTGCATAATTTTTATTGTTCACAAGTAATCGAAGCCTCTAAGTTGACCAGCCCAAAAAAGTCTGCAGTGGGCTCTATCGCAATATGAATCGAATCATAGCGTCGATCATGTGGAACTATCTGCCCTGCAATATCATAACTTGCCAACCCTACCGAGATGAAATAGTCACCTTGATAAAGTTTAGCAGGGATGGTTATTTTAACCGTATAGGTTTTACCGGCCTCACCGCATTCGATGAAGGCAGACTCAAGAATTTTTGAGTTTGTATTGTAAATTGTTACACCATCTTTTGTTTTGACGGCAAAACCGAAGATAGGTTTTTCGATAGTGGCATTAAACTTCGTTAAAAAGTGCATCGTCAGACTTGATTCTGATGAAACAGTTAACGGATATTCATGATTATCCTGAGATAAATGAAAATCGAGGATTTCGGCCTGCTTGTCTCCCCACCGATACTCGGAGGGATTATAGTTTTTACGGGTTACAAACCCCTCTTCGTGCAAATTATAGCGGGAGGCAAGATCAGGTTCATTACTTTGAGCGAATCTCTCAATGCTCTCTGCTTCTTTTTCACTCGCAGCGGCAATGTTTTTCTCTTGCTCTGCTCTTAAAGATTTATCCGTGGTGGGTTTACCGAAAAGCAGATCCAGGTATTGGTTAATGATATTTTTTGGGGCACCTGTGTCGACCATCACACCATCATTTAACAGGATCGCTTTATCACAATGGGTGATAATCTGTTCAGTGGCATGTGATACGAAAAGAATGGACGTGCCATTATTTTTTAATTGTTTCAGCCGGGCGAAGCATTTAGCCTGGAACTTTGCATCTCCAACTGCCAGTGCTTCATCTACGATTAGGATTTCCGGATCGATTTGTGCCTGAACAGCAAAAGCCAGCCTGACCATCATTCCGCTTGAATAGGATTTTACTGGTGCATCTATAAAATGCCCTATATCTGCAAATGACAGAATATCATCCAGCTTATTTTCAATAGCCTCTTTTGTCAGGCCCAGCAGCGCACCATTTAGAAATACGTTTTCGCGACCAGTAAAATCACCATTGAAGCCCGCGCCTAATTCCAGAAGAGCGGCTACACGACCATTGATATTAACCGAACCTTGTGTAGGAGACAGTGTCCCAGCAATAATTTGCAACAGAGTGGATTTACCGGATCCATTACGTCCGACAATACCTACCGTCTCACCCTTTGGCAGATTGAAGCTAATATCCTGGAGAGCCCAGAATTCCTGGTGATAAACACGAGGAACCTTTCCCAACTTTCGCTCAAGATTTGGGATGATAAACTGTTTTAATCGCCTAACTGGATTGTCATAAACTTGATAACATTTACTGACATCAATGATTTCCAGAGCATTGTCATTAGATAACATCAGCAAATCCTTTACGAGTTTTTTGGAACCAGAAGAAGCCCAGCCACAATATCAGCAATGAAACAAAGCTGTAGACCATCAGACCTGAAAAATCGGGTAATTTACCCCAAATCAAAACGTTTCGCGCCTGCTCTATAATGAAGGTCACAGGGTTTAGCAGGATGATTGGTTTAAATTTATCTGGTACTGCGGAAAGTGGATAGAAGACAGGAGAAAGAAATAAAATCACTGTGACCAGCAAAGTGATGAACTGCCCTAAATCACGGATGAAGACACCCAGTGACGACACTATATAGCTAAGCGCCAGAGTCAAAATAAATATAGGCAATAAAACAACTGGTAATATCAGTGCCGTCAAATGCACATATCCATTGAAAATTACAAAAGCGGCGACCAATACTACAATGTTAATACAGGTTTGGAAGCCGACTGATAATAATGTTATGATCGGCAAAGTTTCTAAAGGGAAAACAACTTTTTTGACATAATTCACATTGTTCAAGATTAGCATTGGAGATTTAGTTAAAACCTCACTAAATATCCCATGAACAATTAGCCCTACAAAAAGTATAATTGCAAACTGAGCTTTAGATTCATCTCCTGTTGCAGTTCCCCATCGGGCATTAAATACCTCGGAGAAGACCACCGTATACACAGCCAGCATGAAAATTGGATTTATGAAAGACCAAAGCAGTCCCATTACCGACCCTTTATAACGTCCGACAATGTCTCTTTTAGTCATTTCAAAAATTATTTGTTTGTTTTTGTATGTGCTCGTGCACAATGACCATAGCGAAGTACTATGTACTCTCTGCTGTTGCAAAATCCCACCTCTCATCAAAGACTTTTCTTTAAATTTTCTTTAGTATAATTGCGACAAAGAGTCCAAATGTACCGAACAGGGTTTGCCGATACATGCTAAGATTTTTGAATATTATGACTCTTTTTAAGAAATGACTCTTTCTTGCGGTCACAAATTGATCTATGAAAATTTTATTTTCAGGAGTAATTTCTGAATTCATCCTGTCCAACGCAATCAGATTACTATCAATCCAAGATTTGAAGTGACCATCAAGTAATCCAAATATTCTTTTCAAACGGGCAAGCCATCCATTGTTGGAGCCAACGATATTGCCCTGGTGCTGTCGATATCGAATCGTTGGGATTGGATCGTAAACAACCACCCCTCCCGCTGCTGAAACGATGATATAGATCCACCAGTCATGCGAAACAATTTTCACATCCAAGGGAGTTTTCGCGACCAGGCATTTTGCGGCATGATTTAATATCATAGTATTGCCACCGGCAATACTTTGAACTAAAGCATTTTTTAAGGATGGTTTTTTTTCAAAAAGCGGTGACTCACCCAAATAATTATCATGCTCGTCAACCAGGAGCGTTCTGCCACAGTAAACTCCCGCTACGTGAACGCTGATTTGGTTGAGGTAATCAATCCCTTTGGAAAGTTTGTCGGGCATCCATTCATCGTCCTGATCGCAGAATGCATATCCAGAATAATCGTCACCGCTTTTCTCCAATATAGAAATGAAATTCCAAGCAAATCCTTTGCCTGGACCCATGACTATGTGGAATTTATCCATTCCTACTTTGGATTGGTATTCTTTTAGGATTTCAACTGTATTATCTTTAGAACCATCATCAGAAGCATAAATAACCCAGTCTTTATAAGATTGGGTTATTATGGAATCAAGCTGTTTACGTATGTACTGACTTCCATTGTACGTACATATCAAAACGGCAATTTTCTGTTGTTTGTCCATATTTAATCAAACAGATCGGCGGAGTTCAAAAGTAATCCAACTTCATCTTTACCAGATAAAGTGAGGTTTTCAACCTCAGGCCATTTAATATTGATTTCAGGATCATTCCAAATAATGCTTCGCTCGGATTGAGGTGCATAATAGTTTGTCGTCTTGTAAACAAACTGCACACGTTCACTCAGCGTCACGAAGCCATGCGCAAATCCCTCAGGGATCCACAGCTGACGGTGATTTTCAGCGCTAAGATTTACACCGACCCACTGGCCAAAAGTCGGTGATGATTTTCTAATGTCTACAGCGACATCAAAAACTTCACCCTCAACACAACGCACCAGTTTCCCCTGCGCATGAGGAGCAAGTTGGTAATGCAGACCGCGAAGGACACCTTTTTTAGACATTGAGTGATTGTCCTGGATGAACTCTACCGGGCGGCCCACTGCTTCATTAAAAATGGACTGGTTAAAACTTTCAAAGAAGAAACCACGGTCATCACCAAAAACTTTTGGCTCAATAATTTTGACGTCAGCAATTGCAGTATCTGTGATTTTCATTTTTTAAATCCGACCTTTTAATAAATTCATCAAATATTTGCCGTAATCATTTTTTAATAAAGGTTTGGCTAATATTTCAAGCTGCTCTGCGCTGATATATTTCATACGATAAGCAATCTCTTCCGGGCAGCATACTTTCAGGCCCTGACGCGTCTCAATCGTTTGAATGAAGTTGTTCGCTTCGTTCATGCTCTGATGCGTGCCGGTATCTAACCACGCATGACCACGACCCATGATGGAAACAGACAGTTCGCCTCTTTCAAGATAGATGCGGTTAACGTCAGTGATTTCATACTCACCGCGTGGCGATGGCTTAAGTGACTTCGCAATCTCAACGACGCTGTTGTCATAGAAATACAGACCGGTCACTGCGTAATTGCTTTTTGGATGCTCTGGCTTTTCGACTAAGGAAATGGCTTTGCCGTCCTTATCGAATTCAACTACGCCATAACGCTCAGGGTCCTGAACGTGATAGGCGAATACGGTAGCACCCTGCCTCTTATTACAGGCTTCTTCAAGTTGCTTATTCAGATCGTGGCCGTAGAAGATGTTGTCACCGAGAATCAGCGCACAGGCATCATCACCGATAAACTCTTCACCCAGAACAAATGCCTGCGCCAGGCCATCTGGATTCTGCTGAACTTTATACTGAATAGACAAGCCCCACTGGGAACCATCGCCCAACAGGCTTTCAAAGCGAGGCGTATCCTGTGGCGTGCTGATGATCAGAATATCGCGGATACCTGCCATCATGAGCGTGCTCAATGGGTAATAAATCATTGGTTTATCATAGATAGGCAGCAATTGCTTACTCACAGCCATAGTTACCGGATAAAGTCTTGTTCCAGAACCGCCCGCTAAGATAATGCCTTTATTCTTTGTCATAATGCGTTGCACCAATTTAACAGCATCTTCTGATGCTGATTTTATAGAATTTATCCGATGATTTCCGTGAGCATCCGCTCTACGCCGTCATGCCAGTCTGGAAGCGTTAAATCAAAACTCTGCTGGAATTTAGCCGTATCCAGTCTGGAATTGGCAGGTCGCTTAGCCGGGGTTGGAAATGCCGAAGTGGCCACTGGATTGATTTTGTTGACCTTCAACTCCAGTCCTTTCTCACGCCCGGTAGTAATAACAAATGAAGCGTAGTCATGCCAGGTGGTCGTGCCGCTGGCAATCAGATGATAAATGCCTGAAAGCTGTGGCTGCCCTTTCGCTTTGCGAATAGCGTGCGCCGTGCAATCTGCAATCAAGTCTGCGCCGGTTGGGGCACCAAACTGATCGTTGATGACCGAAAGTTCTTCTCTGTCCTTCGCCAGCTTAAGCATGGTTTTGGCAAAGTTGTTGCCCTTAGCGGCATACACCCAACTGGTGCGGAATATCAAATAGTTGCTACAAGCCGCTGCAATGGCTTCTTCACCATCACGCTTGGTTTTACCATAAACACTGAGCGGTTCGGTCACGTCGGCTTCTGTCCAGGGTTGCTCACCTTGGCCATTAAAGACATAGTCTGTCGAATAATGAACCAATAGCGCCCCAACTTTCTCCGCCGCGGCAGCCATTGCAGCTACGGATGAGGTGTTAAGCACAGCAGCAACTTCAGGTTCAGACTCGGCCTTATCAACCGCGGTGTGTGCGGCTGCGTTGACGATCACGTCCGGTTTAATCGCTAAAATGGTGGCGGCGATGCCTTCGGCATTGGAGAGATCGCCACAATAGGTCGTTGAGTGACGATCCAGAGCGATAAGCGTGCCCAGCGGTGCTAAGGCTCGCTGTAACTCCCAGCCAACCTGACCATTTTTACCGAGTAGAAGAATCTTCATTAGTCACGCTTCTCGTAGTTTTGTTCAATCCAACTCTGATAGGCACCGCTTTTGATGTTATCAATCCATTCATTATTGGTCAGATACCACTGGACGGTTTTACGCAGACCACTTTCGAAGGTTTCCTGCGGTTTCCAGCCAAGATCCTTCTGGATTTTGCTGGAGTCGATAGCATAGCGGCGGTCATGACCTGGACGATCGTTCACATAGGTGATCAAATCGGCATAGCGACCTTCAGTTGGCTGAAGCTCGTCCAGCAGCGCGCACACAGTCTGAACCACTTCGAGATTCTGTTTTTCATTATGGCCACCAATATTATAGGTGGTGCCCACTTCGGCTTCAGTAACCACTTTGTACAGCGCGCGCGCATGATCTTCAACATACAGCCAGTCACGGATCTGGTCGCCTTTACCGTAGACAGGCAATGGCTTTTTCTCCAGCGCATTGATGATAATCAGCGGGATTAATTTTTCCGGGAAATGGTAAGGACCGTAGTTGTTAGAGCAGTTGGTGATGATCACCGGCAGCTTATAAGTGCGTCCCCAGGCTCTGACCAGATGATCGCTGGCCGCTTTGGTTGAGGAGTAAGGGCTGCTTGGTGCATAAGGGGTGGTTTCCGTAAACAACGGCAGCTCACCGCTCATCTCATCGGGATGAGGTAAATCGCCATACACTTCATCGGTGGAAATATGGTGGAAACGGAAAGCCTGTTTTTTCTCGTCGCTAAGCGTGTTCCAGTACTGACGGGTTGCTTCCAGCAAGGTATAGGTGCCTACCACGTTGGTTTGAACAAAGTCAGCAGGTCCGGTGATGGAGCGGTCAACATGGCTTTCCGCAGCCAGATGCATGATGGCATCCGGCTGGGTTTCGTTCATCACTTTGCTCAATCCGGCGCCGTCACAGATATCCAGCTGGAAGAACTGGTAACGCTCACTGTCGCTGACATCTTTAATGGATTCAAGATTGCCCGCATAGGTCAACTTATCCACGTTGATAACGGAATCCTGCGTATCTTGAATGATATGCCTTACAACTGCTGAACCAATAAAGCCAGCGCCACCAGTGATCAAAATCTTCATAGCAAGTCTCTAAACGGAAGTGATATGGAACAATAACCGTAGATTATTGAGTTTATCTGTACATGTAAGCTGGAAGAAATTTGGGCACGCTACCGCCCCTGGGTAAGCAGCCCCAGTGTGCAATCGGCATTTTCTAGTGCATTCCATGCTGGTTTGATCGTAAACCGTGCAAGCGATGAGGAAACTCACCACCTAAATCGCTGAAAAAACGTCCTTTTTTTAAGCAATCCAGCTCTGACATGACACAGAGATACAACCCGTAATTGTATCATTCAGTAATTATGAAAACTAACTAAAATGAGAATAATCCGTACAGCATATAGGCGATTAATCCATCGCCAGCGCAATTCGAACTAGCCACTGGTTCGAAGGTTAATAAGACGTCTAACTGGCTAAAATCAGCTCATAATGCGACCTTCAACCCTATCTTCAGGATTGAATTGTAGACAACGCTTCGACTGAACTGCTGCATTTCTCTGCCGATATTTTCTCAGGGACCAGACAGACAAAAGCCCAGCATTAGCTGGGCTTATCATCAACGCGTCAGAAGCGCTTATTTATAACCGTGCGGATTCTGGCTCTGCCAGTTCCAGGTATCGCGCATCATCGCATCGATACCGCGGGAGACACGCCAGTCCAGCTCTTTATCTGCCAGTGAGGCGTCAGCCCAGAACGCGGCGAGGTCGCCGGCACGGCGTGGAGAGATCTGGTAGGGGATCTCGCGGTCGGCCGCTTTTTCAAACGCCTTCACCATTTCCAGCACCGAGTACCCTACTCCGGCACCCAAATTGTAGGCTTTATAACCTTCAACCTGGCCGATATGATCCAGCGCTTTCAGGTGACCTTCGGCTAAATCCATCACGTGGATGTAGTCGCGTTCACCGGTGCCGTCTTTGGTTGGGTAATCACCGCCAAAGATGCCGAGCTTCTCCAGACGGCCAATAGCCACCTGCGCGATGTAAGGCAGCAGGTTATTTGGAATGCCGTTTGGATCTTCGCCAATCTGGCCAGACTCATGTGCACCGACCGGGTTGAAGTAACGCAGTGCGATGGTTTTGAAATCCGGGTTAGCTTTCGCGTAGTCACGCAGAATGAACTCAACCATCAGCTTCGACGTGCCATAAGGGCTGGTCGTGCCGCCGATTGGCGTGGTTTCAACGTAAGGCACAGGGGCATCGGCGCCGTAAACGGTGGCGGAAGAGCTGAAGATAAACTGGTTTACGCCAGCAGCACGCATCTCTTCCAGCAGGACCAGGGTCCCGGTCACGTTGTTCTGGTAATACTCCAGCGGCATACGCGTGGATTCACCTACCGCTTTCAGGCCGGCAAAGTGAATGACCGCGGTAATGTCATGCTGGGCGAACAGGTCGCGCAGGCAGGCACGATCCAGAATGTCGCCTTCACAAAATGTTGCCGTCTTCCCTGCCAGTTTTTCAACCCGGTTGACAGATTCACGTGAAGCATTGCTCAGGTTATCCAGTACTACAACGTCGTCGCCACGCTGCAGCAGCGTAAGCACCGTGTGGGAACCGATGTAACCAGCGCCGCCCGTTACTAAAATAGCCATGTTGACTCCTTGCAACCACGCCAGAGCGTGGCCACGTTCAGATTGCGGATTACTTCGCCAGGATTGCTTTGATTGATTCGCGGAACTCACGTCCCTGCGCATTGTTTCTCAGACCCCAGGATACGAAGGCTTTCATATATCCCAGTTTACGGCCGCAGTCAAAGCTGGTGCCGGAAAGCTGATGCGCATCAACAGGCTGCTTTTTAGCGAGGTTAGCGATGGCGTCGGTCAGCTGGTAACGTCCCCAGGCACCCGGCTCGAGATTTTCCAGCTCGGTCCAGATATCCGCGGACAGCACATAACGGCCTACCGCTGCCAGATCGGAATCCAGCGCCTGTGGATGTTCTGGTTTTTCAACGAAGTCGACAATCTGGCTGACCTGACCTGGGTGATCCAGCGTCTCTTTGGTTTTGATAACCGAGTACTCAGACAGATCGGCTGCTGGCATATGGTGAACCAGAACCTGGCTGCGTTTGGTCTCTTCAAACTGCGCAACCATTGCGGCCAGGTTATAACGCAGGGGATCGGCTGTTGAGTCATCCAACAGGATGTCTGGCAGCACAACCACGAAAGCTTCATCGTGCAGCATCGGACGCGCGCACAGGATGGAGTTAGCCAGGCCCAGCGGCTGTGGCTGGCGCACGTTCATAATCGTTACGCCCGGAGGACAGATCGATTTTACTTCGCTCAGAAGCGAACGCTTAACGCGGGCTTCCAGCAGCGCTTCCAGTTCGTAGGAAGTGTCAAAATGGTTTTCAACCGCATTCTTGGACGCGTGGGTGACCAGTACAATTTCCTTGATCCCTGCTGCAACGCACTCATCGATGATGTACTGAATCATCGGCTTGTCGACGATTGGCAACATTTCTTTAGGAATGGCTTTTGTAGCAGGGAGCATGTGCATACCCAGACCCGCAACGGGGATAACTGCTTTAAGCTTGGTCATATTTTTTCCATATAAATGAAGTAAAAAACGTATAACGATTATGCATTAAAGAGATGATTCACAAGTATAATCTTAATCTGAAAATTAAGCAGCGGCTGCTTCACAAATCTGCCAGCCATTTTTAGAGCGCATCCGGCTGTTCCTGCTGAGCTTTTAAAATAAAAAAGGCGACTGCCGAAGCGGTCGCCTTGATATCTACTGCGTCTTTTCAGATTAAAGCCAGCCAACAAACCATTCGGGTTGTACAAATAGATTGAAATAGCTGACCAGCGCCATAATGCCGACAAACACCACCGCCACCGACATCCACTGCCGGGCATACGGCATAAACGGAATGCCAATCACCGGCTTGATGAAGAACGGATGCGCAAAGGCAGAAATCAGCACCTGCGAAATCGACAGCGTCAGCGCTACGTACCAGACATTTGGATAGATCCACGTGGTTGCCAGTACCGCGACCACAATGATACTGGCCACAATGTTCCAGTAAAACTCGACGTTAGTCCGGCCATTGGCCTGCGATATCGCGCCGGTCAGGCCGCCCATCGGACGCAGCATGCCAAACAGCAGCATCAGTGGGATCAGATGTCCGACCGCTTCATGCGCCGGGCCGTACAGCAGGCGCACAATCACCGGTGACAGGATACCAATCGCCAGGTACATCAGGCTGCTGAACAGCATGATCATGAAGGTGCCCTTCAGGAACAGCTTCTGCAACTGCGCGGGCTCATGCTGCGTTTCCGCAAAACGCGGCAGCGCCAGACGGTTGATCACCGGCGTCACCAGCTTCAGCGGTTGCAACACCAGCTCTTTCGCCAGCGAGTAAATCCCCAGCATGTCCGCACCCATCACTTTACCGACAATCAGTGAGTCAGCCTGGGTACGTAACTGGTTAATGGTCTGCGAGCCGAGCTGATAAACACCGTACTTCATTGAGCTGAAGAAGGTGGCTTTATCGAACTCAAAGGTTGGCCGCCAGGATTTTTCACCAAACCAGATCATGCACGCAATGCGCATGGCGGCGTTGGCGAATAACCCCAGAATAACCGCAGCCACATTTAACGAGCTGTAATACAGCATCGCTACGGTCAGCGCAAAGGCAAGAAACTTGGTGACCATTTCTATTTTAGCCAGCAACACCATCTTCTTGGCTTTAATAAAATGCGCCTGATATTGCGACAGCGAACCTAACACCAGGAAGTTTAAGCTGGTCAGCATAATCAGCCCGGTCAGTTGCGGTAAGTGATAGAAATACGCAATCGGCCAGGCGATGGCGATCAGCAACAGTCCGGTCAACAGGCTGAGCAACACGTTTACCCAGTAAATGGTGCTTTGCTCTTTGCGGGTAATGTTCTGGCGATGCACGATATAGCTGCTCATCCCCATATCCTGCAGCACCATCGCCACCGCGAGGATGGCATTGATAATCGCCAGAATCCCCAACTCATGCGTTTCAAGCTTTCGGGCCAGTACGCCTAACTGGACGACTTGTAGCACCGCAGCAAAACAGGTGCCTCCAAACAGCCATGCGGCCTGGTTTTTTAAACTACTCACGCAAGTTGCTCCAACAATTGTGCCAGCTCACGATAGGCAATGTGTTGGTTGAATTCCGTTTCGACTTTCTCCCTGGCCGCCGCAATCACCGGCGCTACGTCCACATCACCTTTCGCCAGCTTCAATAAAATCTCACTCAAGGCTTTCGCGTCGCCTTCTGGTGCCAGCCAGCCAGAAACGTTATTTTCAATCAGCTCCGGGATGCCGCTGTGGTCAGTCGACACCACCGGCAGGCCAACCGCCATCGCTTCCATCAGCGCGACGGGAATCCCTTCCATATCGCCATCGGCAGCGGTCAGCGAAGGCAGCAGGAAAATATCCGCTTCATCGAGGTAACGCTTAATCTCTTCCTGTGGCTTGAAGCCCACCATCTTCACGCAATCTTCCAGACTGGCGCTGCGAATGGTGTTGCGTAACTCATCTTCCATATCACCGTTGCCGATGATGGTGTATTCAAAGTTCGCGCCTTGCGCCTTCAGGTATTTGCAGGCTTCAACCGCCACGCCCAACCCTTTCTTCTCGGTCAGGCGGGCAACAGAAACGATGCGTAATGGCGTGTGCAGCGCCTCACGGACTTTCATATTGAATTTTTCAGGTTCAATGCCCATGCGGGTCACATGAATCTTCTCCGGCGGACAGCCCATGGAGATCAGCTTGTTCTCCCACAAATGGCTGATTGGCAGCAGCAGTTCTGTCTGACGGAAAAGATTGGTGTAGTCCAGCTTATGCTCTTCCAGAATATGGCGGCGGGAGATATCCGCGCCATGGAACACCGTCGCCTGTTTGCCTTTCAACACGTTCAGCTCACGCAGTTTGTTGGCCAGCGCACCGGCATAGCCAAAGTGCACCAGGAAAACATCCGCGGTGAAGGTCTGCTTAGCATGGGCAACAATCGCCGGCAGCAGCAGCTTGCTGGACTGGGCGCCGTAGCGCCCAACGTTGAAGGATTTGAGCGTGGTCAGGCTGAGGATTTTTGGCAGCACAATCTGCAAACGCTGCTTCAGCTTTTCCGCGTTAGTTACCTTCTCTTCCGGCAGAAGATAATGGGTTTTCTCCGCCAGATTGTAGCGATCGAACGCACCGTGCCGGTTTACCAGGTCGCCAGGAAACACCGAGATGATCTCAACGTCATAGCCACTGTCGATAAAGTGGGTGACCTGGTTCAGCACGAATGTTTCCGACGAGACCGGAAAACGCATTGTGAAAAAAGTTAGTTTCATCGGTTCACCCTAAAATCTTGACGACGTCTTCGGTGATTTTATTCCCCAAAACCCTCTCCTGCTCTACCGCGCTATCAACCTGCTGTTTGACCACATCATAGTTATCGAGAATGCCGTTAACTTTCGTGATGATGCTGCCATCCATCAGACTCTTCACATCGGTAGCCATTTCTGGCAGGCCGAGCTGGTTCATCACGCCGAGCGATTTGTGTTCATAGTTAATCGCCACGGCTGGGGTGCCGAAGTTCATGGAAATGATTGCAGAGTGCAGACGAGTGCCGATTGTTAAGTGGCTACGTCCTAAAAGGATACCCAATTCAAGGTCATTAAATTCGTCCATGATGACATGGTACTTATCTTTCTGAACGACGTGGTCGCGCAAGGTCATCGCCACCATACGGTCGTCTTTATTGTAGCTGTCGATACCGGTACAGGTAGACAATGCCACTACCTGATAACCTTTGTCGATCATTGCATTGATCACCTTACCAAACGCCATCTCATACTCCTGCTGGGTGACACCAAGACGTTTGTCAAATGGCGCCAGCTCACGCACGGTAATCGCGATGGTTTTTGTTGAGGAGATCAGCTGCTGCCAGTGCAGCAGGTTGTGGCTCGGTTCTTCAACTTCACGGGCACGCACCAGGAAGGCGGTATCAGCACCTTTGACCACTTTTTCGGTGGTGATGCTGCCCTGCTTCATCATGTCCAGGCTGACGCTTTCACGCAGCACAAGGCTGTTGACGCGCGAGAAGACAAAGTTAGCAATCTCGTTGAATCTTTCTTTCTGGAAAGGCCCAACGCTGTGGCCGATCATATAGATAGGCTTTTTAGCCAGTAATGCACACAGAGAATGCTCAAACTGCAGCGGACCATACAGGTCAACGAAGAACGAACCGCCTACCTGAATAATGGCATCGTACTGCTTCAGCTTATTGGTAAAGTCCTGCAGGTACTTGGGTACCGCCATTGACTTAAACAGTCCACTTCCGCTGATGTGCGCCATCATGATTTTTGGCATCAGACGACGTTTAACTTTGTCCATAAACTTGTTTTTCCCTTTCTTGGTTTCAAGAAAGAGTTCATCCGGCATGATCTCCTGCTGCAGCAGATAGCCTGAGCTGGTTGGATAGCGACTGATTACATCAATTTCCAGATCGGTCCTTGCGAGGTTAAGCGAATCAATGAGCCCGCGTAAAATAGCGCCATCACCACGATTACCACACGTATGATTGCCAACTAATAAGATCTTCATAAAAACTCCAGAAATAAAATTTTTGTAATTTTACAGGCTATCACTAACCATAAGTGGTTAATTAATAAGTATTATTGTTCGAAACCCCGAACGCTCATCAATACAGCTGTACCACCTAATGCCCGCTGAGCCCCTCCCTGTCAGAAAGGCGGACAACGGGCAGTGACGGCAGATTGTTTTCCGCCGTATCCTTGATTATTTAAGGGCAAAGTAAGGCATGGCGACTTGCTTACCGTTAATCACCATTGAGACATAACCTTCCGGTTGAGCCGTGTTCACCTCATCTGCTTTCAGCAGACGAGATTCCAGTAAAACATCGCCTTGTTCATTGGCACCGATACCCGCTTTTCCGTTGTGAAGCGTGAAACGCTGCACTGCATGGTGAGCATCAGCACCGGTCGGCGCTTTGGCAAACTGCATCTCGCTGTCGAAGCGGGCACACTTGCCGGTCATAAAGCGGTCTTTGGCAGTGGACTTCATCAGCACGCCGGCTGACGCCAGCCAACCCGCTAACTTCACGAAAACGCGGGTATCGGTGTCATACGGCGTAACGTACATCACGTCGACGATCGGGCTGGCCCCTTCGGCATGCCAGCTGGCCTCAAATTTATGCGTCTTACGCTGCAAACTGATGATCGCTTTACCACCGGTGCTTTTGCCGTCCACCACCTGGGTGAGCACGCTTTTATCGGTGCCGTTGCTGAACGACGCCTGACCAAAGATTTCGATTTCCCAGTTATCACCGACGTCAGGCGAATAGATATTGCCCAACTCATACCATTTTTCCTGATTGGTATTGTTGATGATGCGGAAGCGCGAGGTCAGGTAGTTGTATTTCATGCTGCCGTCGACGGCGACGCCGTAAGACTCAACGCGCGTCGAACCCCGCTCCCAGGCACCGAGCAACTCTTTACCCTGCTGCGAGTTATCAATCCAGCTGCCGGACTGCAGGCTGGTCTGACGCATGTTCAGACGGGCAAAGTGGGCAATCAGCGGGTTTTTACAGGCTTCCAGACTCAGCGCATCGATAATCCACTGGCCGTTAGAGATGTTGCCTGGGTTCTCGGTATGTTCGATCCAGCCGTTATGGATGATCGACTGACCGCAACGCTCCAGATTCAGCACCATCCCTTCGGTGCAATACTGCGCATTGAAGTTAGACAGCTCGATGGCCGTGCTGTGGTCCCACTTGCCCTGCGGCAGGTTTGACCAGATGGATTTGATCACATCGCCGGTACAGTGGGTGGCATACCACTGATCGATTTTACAATCGAGGGTATCCATCAGGCTCAGTGAGGTGCCGCCCATGCGCACAAAGCGTAAGGAGGCGCCACGGAAGAACTGGCCACCCTTACATTCGTTGAGGAAGAAGCCCTGTTTGTTGGGCTGCGTGTCGGTGCGGCCATTGACGTTCAGGTTGCTGATTTCCACCCAACGGGTGTTCACTTTGAAAATAAAGTCCGATTTACCGTCGGAAACGATATTGGTCGCCGGGAAGTAACCGAAGTTGACCATTGCCCCGGACACGCGGAAGAAGCGGGTCTGTTCGCCGGAGAAGTCACAGCCACTGACAAAGAAGGTTCCGGCCGGGAACTGTACGCAAATCTGCTGGTTCGCCTGTTGCGACCAGTTGTACATCGCTTTGATCGCCGGTGCCGCATCGGTTTTGCCATCATCGATAGCGCCGAAATCAAACAGCGTCAGACGGTTAAAATCTTCAACGACACGACGCCAGTGATAGCCCGGACCGGAGAAAATCACCCCGCCATCGTCACGGCCCGCTTCGAAGGTGCCGACGAACTCACCGCCGCCCTCTTCCAGGCCGTCGTGCCAGCTGCTGAGTTTGACTTTCGCCCCTTCAAACAGCGGACGCGTTTTACGCAGCTCATCAACCGACGGGATTTCGCCAATCAGCTGATAGCCCGCAGGCTGTGCCAGACGCTGGCTGAAATTGTTGGCACCCGGACGGGAAACATCGGGAATGTTAAACAGCGATTTACCGCTGTCATCAACCACCGCCATCGAGTGCGCCGGATCGGCGATCAGCGCGGCATTGTCATCAATAAACTGCTGGAAGTTACCCTTATTGAGCGCAATCGGCTGCTCAATTTTAGACAACTTGCCGTTGGCATTTTTCAGAAAAACATCAATCAGATTACCTGCCTGAGTCGGGTCCGTACCGGCTTTACCGATATAGAGCTTACCGCTGAAGGTTTTCCAGAAGCGGTCAGGCATGGTGTAAATATTTTCAGGCGTCAGGACCGGCACATCCTGCTTCGGCACATCTCCCGGGGAGACATCTTTCAGCGAAACAGAGGCCTTTTTATCAGCGGCCTGACTGGAAAACGAGCTCACAGAGAGGGCTGCAAGAATCGATGAGAAGCCGGTAATTAATTCTCTTCTTTTCATTCAAGTAATCCCATAGTCAACAGACATTATTGAGGTGTGGCGTGAATTTGATTTCCAGAGGCAGTTCTTCACAGGCCGGCCTCAGGCTAGCCTGTGAAGGTGCTTAACAGTTAAACCAGAGAGAGCCAGCTTTCTTTAATCACCTTGCCATCAAACTTCAGCGAGGTGGTTTTGGTCTTCTCACTCATGGCGTAGAACAGCTCGTCGTTGTGTGCAAGCTGGTTCATTTTTGCAATAAAGGTTGCACGGTCGTTCATTGGCACCAGGAAGCCATCGACGTTGTCGTTGATGATTTCCTGCGGCCCGGTTGGGCAGTCATAGGCGACTACCGGCATTGACCAGGATTTCGCTTCCAGCAGGACCAGCGGCAGGCCTTCGTAACGTGAGGTCATCAGCGCCATATCACTGTCGCGGTAGTAATCGTTGATATTGGAAACGCGGCCAACAAACGACACGCTGTTGCTGATATTCAGGCTTTTCGCTTGCGCGATCAGCGCATCTTTCAGCTCGCCGTCACCGGCAATCACCAGTGTCCAGTCCGGGTTGGTCGCCACAAAACCCTGCCAGACGTCCAGCAGCAGATCGAAGCCTTTCTGGTGGTCCAGACGGCCGACTGCCAGCGCCTGACGGTTGCGCGTGGTTCTTTCGAAGTTTTTGAATACCACCGGATTGGGAATGGTCTTGCTGGGGATCCCCCACTGCGTAAAGACGCTATCGTCTTTATCGGTCAGTACGATGACGCGATCGTAATAACGCAGCATGAGATATTTGAGGAATTTAATCGGCTTGCTGAAGGAATTAATCGCAATGTGTTCGCAGGCGTAGGTTTTGGCTGTTTTCTTTTTCAGTGAAAGCATGTTCCAGAAAGCAAACATCACGCTGAGGCGACCCATGCTGATCAGGAATACGGTGTCGAATCCCTGCTCGTTGATGCGTTTTACCGCACTGCGGATCGGGTTTTTCTCACCTTCAAAACTGACAATCTGCTTCACTTTCTCGAAGGGATAGAAGGTCTTACCTGAGCCTTCGAGGGAGTAAATCACCACTTCATGTTCATCGCCTAAGCATTCAGACATAAAGTTGCATATGTTCTCGGTTCCGGCGTAGGAATAGGCGTCTTTAATCACCAGCACTATTTTTTTCATCGCGGACTAACCACCTCTGTCACATCAATGTTAAAAACCCGGCCCGCAGCGCCAGTCAGTGGCGAAGTGCGGGCCGGGTTACGGTGTTCGTCTTTCTCAGACTGAAACGTTTCAAGCCACAGCAATCATCTGTGCTTAAGCGTGAACAAAACGCCGTTAACCATGTACCAGACGTAATAGTAATACACTTTTAGTGGATTGTTTTTATAGATAAATCTTAATAACTCAAGGTGCCACTTCGCCGCTTTGTTTTTATTCCGCGAAAGGGAGTCACCCAGCTCGTAGTAAACGACCAGATTTTTCTCAATCACTCGCGCCTGCTTGTACTGTTCAAACAATTCGTAGAGGAATAAAAAGTCCTCGTGCCCCTTTTTCTGGAACATAATATTGCGCGCCGGGCGACGGAAACAGACCGATGAGAAGCAGATACGGAACTGCTTTTTCACAAAATTATCTTTCATCAGGTAGGGCTTGCTGTAGGTCACGTCGTAAGACTTGGTGCGGGATTTATAACCGTAATGGGAAATGACCAGATCGTCGCCGGCGGCCATCGCCTGAGTTTGCAACATCAGCTTATCTTTTTCCCACTCATCATCACTGTCGAGGAAAGCGATAATCTCTTCGTTCGCTGCCAACAAACCGACATTGCGGGTTTCCGCCGCACCGAGGTTCACCTCGTTACTGAGGATAGTGATACGGGCGTCGCGGCAGTGCTCCTGCACAAAGGCCAGCGAGTCATCGGTGGATTTATCGTTAATCAGATAGATTCGCCAGTCTGTCCAGGTTTGATCAAGTACCGATTGTACTGCCCGCAGAACCGTGTCCCGCGCATTGTACATGGGGATGATAATGCCCACTGTGCCGATTTGATTTGTCATCTGATTTCCTGAATCTGCATCGCTGAAGCGTAAAAATGGAAAGAAAAAAGGCCATAACATTCATGGCCTGTGAAGAATTCGGTGCGCGTCTGAACTACATCCCTGCCGCAGGCGGTGGCGTAAACGGCAGCGACGGTTTCCTGAACTTGAATTTCATAAACGGCTTCTCGATATACAGGTAGGTCAGCTTCGACAGGCTGAACGACACCACAAAGAACACCGTACAAAACAGCAGGCAAGAGAGCCACGACTCTTTAAGATAGAAGACCGGGATCTTCTTCATGAAATACAGCACGATGCCATGCATCAGATACAGGCTGTAACTCACTTCCCCTATCGACATCAGGATTCTGTTTTCCAGTATGCCGAAAATCGAATTACCGCTGCACGCCACGGCGAAAATAATCGACAACGAGGCAAAGAAGAACAGGTAGAACAGCGCATTACTGGTGAACAATAATGAGAATGCCGCGAGAAATACGCACAGCGCAGCCGCCGGTTTTGACTCTTTCAGCGGCGCCAGCAATGAAGCGTAGCGGTAGCAGAAGAAGCCGGTGGCAAAACCCAGTACCGGACGCGGATCGCAATACGACTGGCTGTTAAGGCGAATGCCGTAACCCACCGCAAAAATGGCGGCAATGCTGCCTAAAACCAGGGTGGTGGTGTGCTTTCTTTTGGTCAGAATATTCAGGTAATACACCACCGGAATCGAAGCGTATAACAACCATTCAATGCGTAATGTCCACTCGACGCCCGCGTTCACAGCGGAAGTATTAAAGTCCCCAATATGGTAGTTGCCGACAAACAGCATCCACATAACGAAGTCTTTCAGGGTGGTCAGTTGGTCAGGCAGCTCGCCGTTGAACGCCCCGATCGTAAACACCACAAATCCGGTAAACCAGAACATCGGCACGATACGCTTTACCCTGGAGGTAAACAGGCCGGAGGTGCTGTATCTCTCGGAATAGATCAGTCGGTAAAACAAAAAGGCTGAAATCATAAAGAAGATCAGCACACCGAACTTGCCGGCGTTAACAAAGAAATTCCCTTCTGAGAACCAGGAGAAGTAATCCTTGTTATAAATCCAGTCATGATCGATGGAATATAAATAGTGTGCTACGTGTGAAAAAGCCACAATGGCGGCCAAAAGACATCTCAATCCAGAGAGACTTTTTACCCCCTTATCGTTATAAATCCCTTTATCAAACGACAACCCTTTGAGGATTAAAACAGACAACGACAGTGAAATTACCATCATTAAAATGTACATGTTCTTATTTTTTGCTCTGTGTAAATAACAATTAAAAAGAACTACCTGTATTGGGCCAGTTGGTGTCCAAACCCTTTATCAAGCAGTTGGAAGGTTTGCTCAGCCTTGTTTTTGTAGAGACTCTCGGACGGATGAATACAGTCTGCTGACATCAGAGATTGCCAGTTATCCAGCGTCTTAATCCGGTTGTACTGCGTAACTAAAGGAACAGAGAGTTCGCTCGCAACTTCAGCCAGTTTTATCGCATACGGACCTACATTCCATTTCTCCGCTTTTCCACACAGTGGGTTGGGTTCCTGTAATACCACCTGTTTGCCATTGTTCCTGGCAATAGTGACCAGTTTAATCATGATGGCTTTATAGTCGTCCGGACTTTCAACATACCCGTCCATATCGTTGAAGCGATAATGACGGGCATCATTGATGGCGTAATTCAGCAGCACCAGTTGCGCCGGCGACTGCTTCATCTGCTGTTCCCACGGCATTTTACTGCCATGCGTGCCGCGCAGCAGTTCCAGCGCTTCGGCAGAAGGAATGCCGCGGTTAACCACCTCGACCCGCGAGCCATATTTTTCCTGAAGCGCCGCGTTGAGGAAGCTGATTTCATTATTTTTCAGGATGGTTTGCCGGCCACCTTTCGGCGTGGTCACGCCCTGGGTGGTGGAGTCGCCGTAGGCTTCAATCACAAAGCGATCGCCAGCACTGGCCGAGAAAGCCGTTGCCGGCAATAAAGCCAGCGACGTTAATACGATAAGTTTCTTCATTCCCAGCCCTGATTAGTTGGTCAGACGGAAAGTATCAGAAACGGTGTAACCCACGACGGCCTGTTTCACCTGGATGGTGTTGTAATAGAGGTAATACGCGACGATCAATAACACCATCATATAAACCGGCAGCTTCAGTACCCTTTTGGCGTAGAACACCAGCGTGGCCAGCACGATCGGTTCAACCTGCAACAGGTAGTTCGACAAACGCGCGCCTGACGGATAGTCATAGAAGAAGATCCTGACCGCACCACCGATTGAGAAAATCAGGATGATCAGGTAGTTAAAGCTGTATGCCTGCCAGTCGGTCTCTTTCAGCTTTCTTGACAACATAAAGTAGCAGAAGACAAAGACCAGAATGATGTTCTTAAAGTTAGCGATCGAGAATACCGACGTCGGCTCGGTCGAATCCCCGTTACTGTAGTCCGCCGCACGTTGTCCCAGCCCCCCGAGATGCGAGGAGATCAGCTGAACAAAGTTATTCCCGCCGACTTTGGATAACGGCACGCTGACCAGAATAATCATGATCGGAATAAACGGCGACTTTCTGATAAACAGGAACGGAATAATGGTGACGGCAATGACCGCGGTGTTATGGCTGAAGAACGACAGCAGGAAGAAGGCAAACGCCCACATCTTCTCGCCGGTAAACAGGAAATAGACAAAGCCGAGGAAAAAGGCCGAGCTAAGTCCGAAGCGGATCTGGTTCATATCTTTGTTGATAAAGATATGCGCTGAGTACAACGCCAGCGTCAGGATCGGGTACGGAGAAAGCCTTTTAAAGAATGCGGCGTTGATCGAGACCGAGATTGCGCAGTAGATGAAAATCAGAATATCGGCGTTTTTCGACACCACACTGGCAATAAAGGCGATAACAAAGGTCAACGGCTCATAACGGAAGAAGGCAATGGTCTGCCAGACGCCGTTCACTTCAATACGTTGCAGGAAGTCATGATAGAAACTGCGGTACTGATAGTCATCCATTCCCGTTCCGAGTCCGCGGATACCGCCAAAGACAATCAGAACCAGAACGCAAATCAGAAACAGGTACGTGGAGATTTTTTGACTATTGTTATTCCCCTTCGTAATAACTTCCAGTATTGAAAGTAATGCGATGAACCCTGAAATATACCAGTATGGAGACATTTAAGCTTTCCTTATATTTTCCAGCTTAATATACAAATTTTCTTAGATTTTATGGGTAAAACTTGCAGTGTGTAGTTGCTCATCCCAACAGGGTAAAATTGCCCACAACGAGACGTTTCCGTGTTCTGTTGCCGGTTTACTTGTTTCCCAGTCGCTCTTTGAATTTGTCTTTCAGGCGATTGATGAAATAGGTGCGGTTATCTTTATTGGTCAGGAAAAAGTAACGCATAAAGCTGACGCTGGCATGCAGCGACTTGCCATCCATCTTGTAGCGAAGCGGCAGCTTGTAGGCGCGGTAAGTATTGATATCGCGCTGCGTCAGGTAAGGCTTCATGTTATCCAGCCAGAATTCGGAATACTTGACCGACTCACCTTTGTGCTTGGAACCAAATTTGGTCACCAAATGGTAGTTAGCCAGCGGCTGGGCAATCATCACAAATTCATAGCCCTTTTTATCGGCACGAATGCAGAAATCGTAATCCTGATGACGGATGTACTTCGGGTCAAATTTAATGTCTTCAGCATACTCACGCTTCAGCACAATGGTGCTGGTCTGAATAAAGCCGTAGCAACCGAACAGATATTCAGCAACGGTTTCGGTCCGCGCTACCGGCTGCATTGGCATCACCTTCAGGAAACTTCCGTCCTGAACGATGTTCACCTGGCTGAAAATAATAAACTTCTGTTTGCCCTGCGCTTCCAGCTTTTGAATTTCTTTCAGCGACTCAAGCAGCTTGTCTTTATGCCACTCATCATCCGCATCGAGAAAGCTGATGTAATCGCCGGTCGCCAGTTCGATACCTTTATTACGGGCACCGGATCCGTTCAGTTTCTCCTGCGACAGCACCAGATTAATCTTCAGCTGGCTGTATTTCTCTGCCTTCACCACTTCCGCCAGTTGCTCAGCATCAGCGGATTTATCATCAATGATGATCACTTCAAAGTTTTGGTAGGTTTGCGCGGCTACGCAGTCGAGCGTGGTGACAATTGATTCGGATGCATTGTATGCAGGAATGACAATCGAAAAGAAAATATCCTTCATTATCAGGCACCTTTTAAACGTCCAGATGAAACGGCCTAACGAATAACTCCCCTGCCCTGCGGCTCAAGGGGAGCAAATTAAAAGAACCTTTCCCGGTCAAAGCGAAAAGGTTCTTCTTTATTACTTAGCTTTTCGCATCCTGCTTGTACTGGTAATCGTAATAGTCATAACCGTAGCCATAGGCATTGGAGGCTTTACGTACCACGGCGTTAAGGATCACGCCCTTAATTTCAATACCATTCTGTGCAAAGCGCTTGTAACTGATATCCACTTCTTTCAGCGTGTTGGTCTCAAAGCGAGCCACCATCAGTGAAGTGCCTGCCAGCTTACCGATAATAGAGGCATCGGTAACGGCGAGGATTGGTGGGGTATCAATCAGCACCAAATCGTAGTTCTTGCTTGCCCACTCCAGCAGGTCGTTCATGCGGCTGTGCATCAACAGTTCTGAAGGGTTTGGCGGAACCTGACCACGTGGAATGAAATCAAAGCCGAAGTCGCCGCGCTGTACCAGGTCAGTGGTGAATGGCGTTTTGCCAGACAGCACGTTAGACAGACCGACTTTACCGCTGGCGCCTAACAGTTCGTGGGTATAACCACGACGCATGTCACCATCGATGAACAGCACTTTCTGACCGGCTTTCGCCACCAGGGTTGCCAGGTTGGCACAGATAAAGGTTTTACCAATACCCGGGCTGGCACCGGTGATCATCAGGATGTTGTTTTTGGCTTCCATCATCGCGAAGTGCAGGCTGGTACGCAGGCTACGAATCGCTTCAATGGACAGGTCAGTTGGATTGCCCAGCGCCAGCAGCGTGTTGTGTGGGTCAGTTTTGCCCTGCACATTACGTTTGGTGAGCGCTTCAGCATCCTTCTTACGTTGCCATTCGGACAGTGGGACGCTGGCGTAAACGCTCATGCCCAACTCTTCCAGCTGATCCGGACGGTCGATACCGTGGTGGAACATCGCTTTCAGCACGATATAGCCAACGGAGAACATCAGGCCCAGAATCATGCTGGCTAAAATCAGCAGCATTTTCTTAGGTGCAACCGGGCTACCGGCGGTTTCGGCGGTGTCTACAATGCGAACGTCACCCACGGTACTGGCTTTGCTGATGTTAAGTTCCTGTTGACGGTTCAACAGCTGCATGTAGATTTCCTGACCGGCCTGCACATCACGCGTCAGACGCACGATATCCTGCTGGGTCTGCGGCATCTGGCCGATTTTGGTGTTCAGCTTTTTCTGCTCATCCAACAGCGTCTGGCGTTTTTCTAACAGCGCGCGGTAAGTCGGGTGATCTTTCTTAAACAGCTGAGACACTTCGGCTTCACGGAAGGTCAGTTCGTTCAGCTGAGTCTGGATGCTGACAGAAGAGTCCAGCGCAGACTTCGCTTCCAACGACATATCCACCGAGTCATTCGCACGACGGTAGGTATTCAGCTTGTCTTCTGCAGCGTCCAGCTTGCCACGCACATCCGGCAGCTGCTTCTTCAGGAAGATCAGGCTTTTCTCAGCTTCTTCAGATTTACGCTCAACGTTCTGGCCAACATAGTTGGTGATAATCTGGTTCAGCACGTTGCTGATCTGTACCGGATCCTCACCGTTGTAAACCAGCCCCAGCACGCCGGTGTCTTTGCCTTTATCCGCGACGTTCAGGTTATCGTTAACCATCTTGATAGCCTGCAGCTCAGAAAGCTTGGTCGCGGTGAACGTGGTGCCGGCATCAATACCCTGAATGGCTTTAACCATAATGGTTACGCCTTTCTGGTTTTCTACCTCACCCACTTTGCCTTTAAACAGCTCGTCACCATCTTTGCTGACGGTGTAGCTGTCCGGGCCGTTGACTTCGATTTCAACGTTACGTTTTTCCCAGTCCATCGGTACGGTCAGCAACGGCACGTCGAGCGTACCCGGCTTGTTACCCGCCATACGTGACAGGCCCTGGCCAATCACCGGCAGGTAGTTCTGCTGTACCAGCACGTCCAGACCCAGGTCATGAACCGTTTTGCCGATAACCATACGTGAAGTCACAATCTGCACTTCCGTGTCAGACGTTGGCTGCGCGTTTGGCATCATTTGGGTCAGGTCGTTCAGCACGGTGTTCGGGTTTTTATTCTCTACCTGCACCATCGCATCCGCACTATAGATAGGCGTGGCGAACAGGCTATAAAGGGTCCCTAACAACATAAAAAGCGCTGTGACAGCCACAATTACCCAACGATGGTCTACCAGTTGTCCCACAAGATGCGCCAGATCCCATCCATTGGAATCGTCTTTTTGCGCGGACGGTGCCTTACTTTTTATATTCATGGATATTCTCAACTATCGGCTTAATGCGTTGACCCATTTCTGGGCAGCGTTTTCGAGTATTCCGTACACGGCTTCAAAGGCTTCGCGGCTTTTCTTATAGGGATCCGCTATTTCCTGTTGGTTAAGCCAGTGGCCAAATAACATGGTCTTGCCACGTACGGAAGGGTTGATGCGGTTGACCAAATCGACATGTTTCTTTTCCATCACCAGGATCAGATCGTAATCCCGGCACATGCCTGAGGTCAGCTGTTGGGCGACGTGCCCATCCAGTGAGACCCCATGTTGATCGGCCACGCTGCTTGCTGTCCCATCGGCTGCCTCGCCCACCATGGCACCGAGCCCGGCTGAAGCGATTTTTTTATCTGGCAATGCCGATTTGAGTAACCGCTCCCCGGTGGGAGAGCGGCAGATGTTTCCGACACAGACCACTAAGATTGAATTAATCATAATGTTCCCCGGTCATTACCAGTTGTGAATCGTCTGGACGTTACGTGTTGCGTCGTAGAGGCCACTGATGGTTGGGACCAGCTGCGAAATCACGCGGTTCCAACGTGCCAGAGGCGTTGCCGTAACGTAAACGATGTCGTAAGGCTGCAGTTGGAACTCAGAGCCCATGACCATCGCCGAAGCGTCTTTGGTATTCAGCTGATAGATATTCGCAATCTTCTTACGATTGTTGCCTTTGATAGGGCGGATTACGAATACGCCGGTGGCATCGGCCACGGTCTGATCCATCCCCTGAGCAGTGCCCAGCGCTTCCGCCAGCGTCATACCGCTGCGGTCCATTTTCAGGGTGGCAGGCTGTTTCACTTCGCCCATTACAAAGACTTTCAGATCGTCGTTGCGTGGAACGTAGAGAATGTCGCCCGGATAGAGCAGATGGTTCTGGGACAGGTCGCCATTTTGCATCAGCGCCTGCAGTGAGATAGGCATCTCTCGACCGTTGTGCGTCAGCACAACGTTACGCCAGTCGGCCGTAGCAGTCAGACCGCCTGCGGCGTTAATGGCATCAAGGATAGTTAACGGTACGTTAGTGATTGGCTGCTGACCGGAGGTGGTCACTTCGCCCGTCACGTAGGCTTTTTGCGATTTAAATGACGCTACGCTGACATCGACCTGCGGGCTTTCGATGTACTGCGCCAGACGACGAGAAATCTCATCACGCACTTCCTGCACCGTGCGGGTGGCAACGCGAACGCGGCCAATGTACGGATAGAAGATGGTGCCGTCTGAATGTACCCAGTTACCGGTATCGCTCGCGCTGCGGTACTGGCCAGCTGGCGTAGTCAGTTCAGGGTGGTCCCACACGGTGACGGTCAATACATCGCCCACACCAATGCGGTATTCATAGTTCTGCAATTCGTTCTGCAGGCTTGGGTTAGGCTGCGCAACGACAGGCGTTGGTCGCATTTGCTCAACCAGACCTGGGGTCATAGGAAAGACGTTGACGTATTTATCAATATCGAAGTCACTATCCTGCTGCTTAATGACATCTTTTCCGCTGGTGGAAAGGTTACTACCCGGAGCGATGGTACATCCGGAAAGAAGTGCTGCCGATACCATCAGGGGTATCAATTTCGTTTTGATTGTGATCATCTGGTTCTTCGCTATCAGTAAATTGATTGATAGTGGCGAGTCCGCCGCTGTGTAGCGTCATGCAAAATGAATAAGGTGAAGCAACTGTTCAAGCACTGTAACTGTCAGTCATTATCTTTAACTCCCTATCCTTTTTTATGTCTTGCCGGATTGATTAAAGCCGACGCTTAACATTCATCAAAAAAAAGTTTGTTTAGCTCGCAAGTCAATGACAGTTAGCAGTCAAAAGACACTCTTTAATACCGGGACGAGCCGACAACGCCCGCCCCGTTTTGACGGGACGACGCCCCTGTCAATAAGCCCCATCACGTTTCAAAACCACACCAACCGTTTTGAAAAGAATGGCGATATCGTTCCACAGTGACCAGTTTTTTACGTACCAGGAGTCAAAGTAAACACGAGTTTCGTAATCAACATCATTACGGCCACTCACCTGCCACAAGCCGGTCATGCCAGGTTTCGCCATAAAGTAGTAATCCACATCACCCGCGTAACGCTCCAGCTCATCTTCAATGACCGGACGCGGACCCACCAGACTCATTTCACCGCGAACCACATTCCACAACTGCGGCAGTTCATCAAGGCTGGTTTTACGAATAAAGTGACCAATACGCGTAATACGCGGGTCGTTTTTCAGTTTGAAGTCTTTATCCCACTCGGCCCGGGCAATCGGGTCGGTGCGCAGCACTTCCTCCAGCACTTCTTTGGAGTTAACGCACATAGAGCGGAACTTAAGGCATTTGAATTTACGGCCGTTCATACCTACACGTTCGTGACCATAAATCGGGTTGCCGCCATCGCGCGCTACCATAAAGATCAGTACCGCCAGCGCAGGCATTAACATGGTGATGATGCCCAGCGCACCGATAATGTCGAACGCGCGTTTCACGATGCGTGAGGTGCGCTTTGCCAGGTTATTACTGACGCGCAGGATCATCACTTCGTGGCTGAAGATATATGCCATATCCGTGCCATATAGCGGAACGCCGCGTAATGAAGGTATCACGGAAACGGAACGGCAGTTATGTTTCGCCAGATTTTTCAGCCACAAATCGCGGAACTGACTCTGCTCATATTCAACGGCCACGATAAACTGCGTGTCGCCGTTCACCAGCTGCCACAGCGCATTCTCTTCGCGGACGACAGGAATACCAAATAAGGCTGGGGCTGGCGTACCGCCATCAACATCGTAGAAGGCCACAACATCGAAACCCATCACCTCTTCGCTTTGCAGCGCCAGGTAGGCTTCTTCGGCGTTTTTGCCGCTACCGATAATAATCGTTTGTCTTTTCCACAGACCGTAGTGGTTAAGAATACGCTTCACGATGGCGCGGCCAATTGGAATTAAGATTAACGCCAGAATCCAGGTTGTGACCCAAATCCAACGGGACATTTCCCATTTGGATAATGCGGTAATCGACAGGTCGATCACCGAGAAAATCAGAATAGTTCTGAATATTTCTTTTAACTCAAACCAGAATGGCTTGCGATAAGTATAGTGGCGCTGGCGAACCCAGAACCAAAAGATACAGACCACAGAGAGAATAATGTGTGTCGCTATTTTTAACTGCAGCGCTTGTAGAGAAATATCGCTCAGAAGATTTCCGGGCAATGCATTAATCAACAAGATTGCAATAAACAAAGAGGCATTAAAAAAGACTAAATCTGAAAGTGCCAGTGATAGTTTAATTAACAACCCTTTAAAGGTGAACTCTATATCGCGCATAGTTAACTCTTAATTTTTTCTTCGGAAGCCTGTGATTTATTAATTTCCACCACTGAAAATAATTGCGTGTTTTTTACTCACGTCATTTATTACACAGGAAACGTATTTGGGAGTCGTGTTAAAGGTCATCGTAACTGGCAGAGCGACAAGAGAATTGACATGTAAAATCAACAACAACGGTAGTGACACCCCAGCTTGCCCGCCCATTCCTGGTCTGGCACGCTACCGCCCCTGGCTTGTAGCTGCCAATGCGCTGTAACGCTGCTTTACCTTGTTGTTTTTATCCTGTCCTCTCCGGGCTCAGGCTAACGTGTTTGCCGTCTTAACGTGTTGCTGTTCACATAAAAAGAGATTAAGACGCCGTTACTGCGCAAATTGCGTCATTAACGCAGACATTTACTAACACGTTGCTATACTAGTTATTACTGGCCTGTTTACAAGAGGCTGTCCCTGCCCGCACTGTCTTTTAGGATTAAGACTACCTTTCGTTCCAGTCTATACCTTGCATACACTCTCCCCCTTCTGGATAAAATTCAGATTAATTCGATCTCTTAAGATTAATCCTGAACGGATTGCGTCAGCCGAGAAGTATCACCGAATTTCCGCTCACAACCTATGCGAATAGTCTTGAAAACTCCGGCAGCAAAATACTCCGGATTTATCTTAGTAAATTCATTTGATGATTATCCCGCCAGTGACGATAAACTGAGCTTTCACTTCAGCTGACTCTTCCGATTATTTGTTGAATCGCTGCCGATTCACTATCATCATCTCAACTGTTTCAATCTTTGCAGGTGTGTGCGTAATGTTCGAATGGATCGCCGATCCCTCTATCTGGGCTGGACTGGTCACCCTTATCGTTTTAGAACTGGTCCTGGGGATTGATAATCTTGTCTTTATCGCCATCCTGGCGGAAAAACTCCCCCCTGCCCTGCGCGACAGAGCCCGTGTAACCGGCCTGCTGCTGGCATTAGTGATGCGGTTGCTGCTGCTGGCATCTATCTCCTGGATCTCCTCCCTTATTACGCCGCTTTTCACACTGATCGGGCACCCTTTCAGTGCACGTGACCTGATCATGCTGATTGGCGGGATCTTCTTACTGTTCAAAGCCACCATGGAATTAAACGAGCGGCTGGAAGGCAAGGATGAGGATGAAAACCCACAAAAGCGTGGTGCTAAATTTTGGCCGGTTGTCGCGCAAATAGTGGTCCTGGATGCGGTGTTTTCACTGGACTCGGTGATCACCGCCGTCGGCATGGTGGATCACCTCGCGGTGATGATGGCCGCGGTGATTGTGGCCATCTTCCTGATGCTTCTGGCCAGCAAACCATTAACAAGATTTGTTAATGGACACCCGACGATCGTCATCCTCTGTCTTAGCTTCCTGCTAATGATTGGTTTCAGCCTGGTCGCTGACGGTTTTGGCTATGAAATTCCAAAAGGCTACCTTTATGCCGCGATTGGCTTCTCCATCATCATCGAAGCGCTGAATCAGCTGGCGCAATTTAACCGTCGCCGCTTCCTTTCATCGACCTCGCCATTAAGGAAGAGAACCGCAGAAGCGGTGCTGCGTTTATTACGCGGTAATCATGAACCGGCCGAACTGGACTCGCAGACCTCGGCACTGGTGGCCGACAATATTGAAAGCCAGGCGATTTTCAATAAGCAGGAGCGGATGATGATTGCGCGGGTGCTCGGCATGGGCCAGCGCACGGTCAGCAGCATTATGACCTCGCGCCATGATGTTGAGCATGTGGACCTCAGTGAGTCGCCTGAGAAAATCATGTCACTGCTCGATCTGAATCAACATACGCGCATCGTGGTGACCGATAACAGTGACGATCCGCTTGGCGTGGTGCACGTTATCGACCTGCTGAAACAGTCCCTGCACGGGGACAGTCTGGATATCAGGGCATTGATCCGCCAGCCCCTGGTGTTCCCCGAACAGCTCACCTTACTGCCCGCGCTGGAGCAATTTCGCACCGCACGGACGCATTTCGCCTTTGTGGTGGATGAGTTTGGCTCGGTGGAAGGGGTCGTGACATTGAGTGACGTGATGGAAACCATCGCCGGCAACCTGCCTAATGAAGGTGAAGCGATCGATCCGCGCTACGACATTCAGCAAAATACCGACGGCAGCTGGACGGCTAATGGCCATATGCCGCTGGACGACCTGGTGATGTATCTGGAGTTACCGCTGAATGAGAAGCGGGAATATCACACGCTGGCAGGGTTACTGATGGAGCATATGCAGCGGGTGCCGCAGCAAGGGGAAGAGATTCAGGTGGGGGATTTCCTGTTCCGTACGTTGCAGGTAGACAGCCACCGCGTCCAGAAAGTGCAAATCATTCCGTTGGCGGTGACTGAAGAGCCGGATTACGAAGTCTGAGCAACTTCCCGGCTCCTGCTACATGTCTTTAAGCAGTTTCTGTACTGAGCTGTTTTTATCGCTGCTCTTGTTACGATCCGACCACTGCTGTAGCCGTTTTTTCGCTTCATCCTGCAGCTGCTGGCGCAGCACCTGGTCGACCTGTAATGAGTAGTTCAGCCCAGACCACGGCCCGTAAATGCGCAATGGCACCGGCGTCGACTGCAGGCGTTTCACCAGCTCATCATCGCCCTGCCAGCCATTCGTCACCGTTACACCGAAGGTCATGTCCGCCTGCTGGCTCGCCAGGTTGACCTGCCCTTTGCCGCTGTAATCCAGCATCGAGGAGTGTCCCTGCAATCCAGGGAAGGTCAGTAAGCCGTTATTGAGCGAGGCGTTACCTTTAATCTGCTGCAGATTGTTTTCCTTCGCCGCATCGGCCGGCCCACGAACCCGATTACTGTTTCTTTCTACCGCGCGCTGGATCATCTGCTGGAAGTTAAGCCCGGCCATCTGGGCATTATCCAGCGTCAGCTCAGCGTTACCCTGCCAGGCCTGCTTAAAGGAAGGCACCGTCAGGCCAGAGCCGCTGAAGTTTCCGGCCAGCGACAGATCGCCGCTAAGGGAAGCTGGCAGAGCAAAGGCTTTCAGCAGCGGTGCCACGGCAATGTTTTTTAACGTCGGCTGCAACTTAACCATCGTCTCAGCCGTGCGCACATCAATACTGCCTGGCAGAGAGAAGTCACCGCTGCCGGCTTTACCGCTTAAGGTCGCCAGATTCAGCAAGCCACCTTTACTCGACGCACGCAGATTAACCTGATCGAAATCCATGCCCCGCCAGCGCATTTTATCGACCGTTAGCGCAACGTTGCCGTCCATCGCATTGAGCGGCGAATTAGCATTATCATGCTCAACCGGGCGGGAAATGACCGGGCCAGGGCCCGAACGTTGCGCCTGGACCGTCTGGCCACCGTCGGCACTGTCCGGCTCCAGACCCAATAAGGAGTCCATATTGAGCAACGGTGAGTGCAGGTCGACATTCAGCTGCGGACGGGCGCCGAGCATGCCGCTGGCGCTGCCATCAAGCTGGCTGTCATTGGCGGTCAGTGAGAGATTTTTCAGGCTAAAGGCCTGATTATCTCCCGCCCACTCGGCCTGCATTTTCATCTGCCCTTTCAGCCCGTCTTTCGGCAGGTCGGCACCGGTCATCTGGTAATCCAGCTGATTAATGGCGGCGGTGAGATGCTGAGGATAGCGGCTGACGTCCAGATCGCTGTTGAGGTTGAGCAGCAGTTCGCGCTGATCGCGATTGATACGGCTGCTCAGCTCAATGTGCGCCTGACGCTTACTGTCCTGGGATAGCTGAAGGTTGAGATCACGAAGATTGAGCTGCTCGCCGTTATCCTGTTGCCAGATCAGCAAACTGTCGGCAATGCGCAGTTCGGCAATATCAAACTTCCAGCCATGGGTCACGCCTTCGTCCGGGTTGTTCCCCGCCGGGCCGACGGGCGCATTAGCCGGACGTTGCGCTTCGCTGTCCGGGGTGAGATTGAACACCGCCCCTTTCAGCATCACCTGCTTCACCGACAGCTGGTGAGAAATAAGCGGAAGAAGACTGACATCAAGACGCATGTTGCTGGCGCTGACCACCGGCTGTTTGGCACCCGGCGCGGTCAGCGTCATCTGACCGGAAAGAATGCTCAGCTGCGGCCAGACATGCCAGCGCAGATCGCCATTGAGCGCTAAACGGTAGCCGCTGCGCTGCTCAACCTGCTGAGCCATGTAACCGCGAAAATCGTTGGGATTAACCAATAACACCAGCGCAGTCATTCCGGCCACAATTACCACCAGCAAAATAGCCAGCGTGGTAATAAATCGTCTCATGCCTTCCCCTTATTCCCGTCACGGTTACCCAGTGGCAAGACGCTGACGGGCCAGATTATTCTAATCTTTGTCGATCCTGCTGGCATCCGCGCCCTGCTGCCCTTTGTATTTGGCATCGGTGCGGCGGTTATACGGCCGCGCAGCCGGGCCGGACAGCGGTTCAAAACTCAGTGCGCCGATCAGCATACCCGGACGCAGTGCCAGAGGCAGCTTACCTGAATTATAGAACTCCAGCACAATTCGGCCCTGCCAGCCCGGATCGATGCGGTGAGCCGTGACGTGAACCATCAGCCCAAGACGCGCCAGTGAGGAGCGTCCGTCCAGCCAGCCTACCAGATTATCCGGCAGCGTGACCGACTCCAGCGTCACGGCCAGCGCCAGTTCGCCCGGATGCAGGAAGAACGCCTCGCCTTCCGGCAGGACAATCTCGTCACTCATCACGCGATCCAGCGCCGCACTGACTTCATCCTTTGGACCACTGAGATCGATAAAGGCCGCGGTGTGCCCGCGGAAGGTTCTGAACTGATTCCCCAGACGCACATCAACGGTCGCACCGTTAATGCGTTCGACCGGTGGACGTGGGGTGATCTCCAGCTGGCCATTGTCCAGCCAGGCTTCAATATCGCGGTCGCATAATCTCATGGATAAAATTCCCTGTCGGCTATTCGAAGAATTGATTGATCTTGGCCTTCAGAATATCGATGGCGATGCGGTTTTTTCCGCCGCGAGGCACGATAATGTCAGCATACTGTTTGGAAGGTTCGATGAACTGCAGGAACATCGGACGAACGGTTTTCTGATATTGCGCCATGACCGAATCCATCGAGCGGCCACGTTCATTCACATCGCGCTTCATACGCCGCATCAGGCAGATATCCAGCGGCGTATCGACGAAGATAGAGAAGTTCATCTCCTGGCGCAGACGGGCGTCGGTCAGCAGCAGGATCCCTTCCAGGATGATGACTTTTTTTGGCTTCAGCTGAACAGTCTGTGCAGTACGGGTATGATCAACATAGCTGTATACTGGCAGGTCTATCGCTTCACCGGCTTTCAGCTTCTGCAGATGTTGCAGCAGCAGACTATGATCCATCGCGCTGGGGTGATCGTAGTTGGTTTTGACCCGCTCATCCATGGTCAGATGGCTTTGGTCTTTGTAATACGCATCCTCGGGGATAACGCCAATATTTTCATCACCCACACGTTCGCGCACTTCGCGATACAGTGTGCTGGCGATAAGACTTTTTCCCGAGGCAGATGCGCCGGCGATACCTACGATGACGCACTGGTGCGACTTGTCAGTCATAAAATTAAAGACCTGATTACTGGTTGTCTGAGACAAAGGAGAGGACGATTTCGCGCGTAATTATAAGGATTTCGGGGGTTTGATGCCAGAGAAAAGCGCGGAAATGCTTTTAGGACTTTCCCGTTAGCCGTGCCTGGCAATGCCCGTTAAACTGGTAACAATGAGACCAAGCTCACATTTTAAGCCGGGCAGCTTTCGCCAGGCGTGAAGTGCATAATCAATAAGTTATCTGTATACCGCCCCTGCTCACGCTGGCCCGGCTCGGTAACACAGTAAGAAGGAAACACGGTGTCCTGGCATATTTTGCATATTTTGACTTATTTCGGCGACAGCATGCTGTTGATCCCCACGGCGGTCATTATGGCCATTCTGATTACCTGGAAAAACAGCGACCGTCGCGCCGTCTGGTATTGGGCGCTGGCTTTTTGCGCCGCGGGTGCCATCGTCAGCCTGTCTAAAATCGCCTTCCTCGGATACGGCATTGGCAGCGCACGCTTTAATTTCACCGGCTTCAGCGGCCACAGCGCCATGTCCGCCACCCTGTGGCCGGTCATGCTGTGGTTACTCAGCGGTCGTCTTAAGCCGGCCTGGCGCACCTGCGCGGTGGTGGTGGGTTACCTGATCCCGCTGATGGTCGGCGCCTCCCGTCTGGTGCTGAACTACCACTCCACCAGCGAAGTGGTTGCCGGTCTGATCCTCGGCTTTACCTTGAGCACCGCGTTCCTGGTCAGCCAGCGTCGTTCGGAGCTGCAGGGATTTTCCGCCACCCAGCTGTGCATCGCGCTGTTGTTGCCACTGCTGCTGATGAGTCACGGCCGCCTGGCGACCACCCAGCAATTCCTGCAGCGCTTTTCGGTGCAGCTTTCCGGTATCGACCATGCCTGGACCCGCGCTGAGTTGCTCAAACTCCGTCAGTAATCCCACCATTAAGCGGAATCGGGCGAAAAAATGCAGGTCAATCGCCCGAATACCGCTATCTTTTGAATTACCGCAAGCATTCATAAACGGTTATGTTAGCATCGCTGATGTAACGTAGATTGCGCCTTCGGTTGATCTAAACCTCCGGCGCCACGCTGGATTTTTGAATGACGACTGACACCCTTTTTTCTGTAAAGCGCATCACCCTCCGCTGGCCTCAGACCTTCATGCTGGGCGGCCTGAGTTTTGCGTTAACGCTGTTCTGCTTAGAGCTGATTAAAGTCAGTGGCCAGATTTCCCCGCTGTGGTTCTCCACGGCCCTGATGACCATGGTGATCTTTCGCCTGCCTCTTACCTCCCTGCCGCTGGCCTTACTGAGCTGTTTTATCGGCGTTTCCCTCGCCAACTCGCTGGTGATCGGTCCTGGGATCGCCAACGTCAAATATCCGCTGATCAACCTGACCCAGGCAATAATTGGCGGATCGTTACTGCGGGTGATGCTCGATCGCCAGTCGCCGCTTGGCTCCCTGATGAGCTGGAGCAAAATGATGGTGACAGTGGGTATGTTTACCCCGCTGGTGGGCGGCCTGTTGGCGGCCTGGGTGCTCAGCAGCTCTGGGCACAGCAGCTTCCGCTTCTTCTCCACCTGGGTGGTGTCGGAAATGATTGGCATGCTGGCACTGGGCCCGGTTTGCCTGCTGTGGAATAACGATTATTTCCAGCGCGCCCGTCATCAGAATGTGCTGTTTGAAACGCTGCTGACCCTGCTGGTAACGCTGGTGCTCTGTTACTGCTCGCTGCGCTACCTGCCGTGGCCGTTCACCTTTGTGATTGTGGTGCTGTTCTACAGCGCCGTGCGCCTGCCCCGCTTCGAGGCCTTTGTGGTGTTCCTGGCCACGCTGTCGATGATGACGGTAATGCTGGCGTTGGGGTTACTGGATATTCAGCTCAACAGCCGCTGGCCGCTGGCCAGTTCCGTCTGGCTGCCGTTCTTGATGGCGTTGATCCCAAGCCATATGATGGCGCTGGTCATGCACTCCTTCCGTGAAGAGAAAAAGCATATCTCGGAGAGCGAAACGCGTTTTCGCCATGCGATGGAGTTCTCTGCCATTGGTATGGCGCTGGTCTCGCCGGAAGGTAAATGGCTGAAGGTCAATAAATCCCTTTGCAAGCTGCTGGATTATCAGGAAAAAGAGCTGAAGAAGATGGATTTCCAGCAGATCACCCACCCGGAGGATCTTGACGCGGACCTGCTTCAGCTTAACGCGCTGCTGCTGGGCGACATTGAAACCTACAGTATGGAAAAGCGCTATCTGCGTAAGGATCAGCAGATTCTGTGGGCGCGGCTCACCGTGTCGCTGGTGCGGGACAGCGAGCAGCTGCCGCTCTATTTTATCTCGCAGATTGAAGACATCACCGACCTGAAAACCACCGAAGAGGTCAACCGCCGCCTGATGCAGCGCATTACGCTGGCGAATGAAGCGGGCGGCATTGGCGTGTGGGAATGGAGCCTGGTGACCGGCAAAATGAGCTGGGACAAACGTATGTTCCGCATTTATGACCTGCCGGAAAATGGCCAGGCGACCTATCTCACCTGGGCTAACAGCCTGCTGCCCGCCGATCGGCAGCCGGCGATTGATGCCTTCGATACGGCGGTAAAAACCTCCTCACCGATTGATATTGAATTCCGTATTGAAACCGATGACGGCCTTCGTTACATCCGCAGCCAGGCCAATATGGTGCTGGATGAGAAAGGCGATGTGGAACGTATGCTGGGAATTAACCAGGATATCACCGCTATCCGCCAGCTGACCGATGCGCTCTACCAGGAAAAAGAGCGCATGCACATTACGCTGGATGCGATCGGTGAAGGGGTGATCAGTACCGATGAAGAGATGCGGGTCATCTTTATGAATCCGGTCGCCGAAAGCATGACCGGCTGGGCGCAGGAACATGCTGTCGGCAAGCCGCTCAACGATATTCTGCGCATCACCCAGGGCCACAAAGGCCCACAGCTGGAAAGTCTGCTGCTGTGTGAACTGCCGCAAACCAAATCAACGCCGGATTTAGATCAGGAACTGGTGCTGCATAACAGCGCGGGCCGTCAGTACGATATCCACTACAGCATCATGCCGTTGAAAACGCTGGAAGGTGACAACATCGGCAGCGTGATGGTGATACGCGATGTCAGCACCTCGCGCGAAATGATGCGTCGTCTGACCTACAGCGCTTCTCACGATGTGCTGACCAGCCTGCCCAACCGCGTCAGCTTTGAGCAGAGGCTCGACAGCCTGTTGCTCTCACCAAGCCTGTTGCAAAAAGATCATGCGCTGGTGTTTGTCGACCTGGACCGCTTCAAAGCGGTCAATGATACCTCCGGTCATGCCGCCGGCGATGCCTTGCTGCGTGAAATATCTGGCGTGATGCAACGTCATTTGCGCAGCAATGATTTCCTCGCCCGCCTGGGCGGTGATGAGTTTGGCATTCTGTTGCTGGATTGCCCGCAGGATAAGGCGCAGGAAGTGATCGCCCGCATCGTTAACGCGGTGAACGACTACCACTTCTTGTGGGAAGGCCGTCTGCACCGCGTCGGCGCCAGCGCCGGGATCACCTTACTCAATAAGGAAAACCATACGGTCAGCGACGTGTTGGCTCAGGCCGATCTGGCCTGCTACAGCGCCAAGCACAACGGGCGGGGGCAGCTGGCGGTGTACGATCCGGAACGCCTGCGCACCCTCAATCCCTGGCAGCTCAATCACTACGAAGATCAGGCCTAGTGCCGCCACTTTGCGATAAATTGCGCATGGGTTCTTGCTCTCCATGCGGGCCTGGGCTAAAGTCGCCCCCTTTTTTCCAGCTGAGGGGGATAAATGTTTATTGGCTTTGATTACGGGACAGCAAATTGCTCGGTCGCCATTATGAAAGACGGTGTGCCTGCACTGCTGCCGCTGGAGCAAGGTTCTACCTTATTGCCCTCCATGCTTTGTGCTCCGACCCGCGATGCGGTCAGTGAGTGGTTATTCCGCCATCATCAGGTGCCGACACCTGAAGCCGATAACCAGGCCATTTTACGCCGTGCGCTGGCCTTTAACCGCGAAGAAGATATTGAGGTCACCCCCAACAGCGTCCAGTTTGGACTGGCGTCGCTGGCGCAATATATGGCCGATCCGGAAGATGTCTGGTTCGTTAAGTCGCCGAAATCCTTCCTCGGTGCCAACGGGCTAAAGCCGCAGCAGGTGGCGTTCTTCGAGGATCTGGTGTGCGCCATGATGCTGCACATCCGTCAGAAGGCGGAACAGAATCTGAATCAAAGCATCACCCAGGCAGTGATTGGTCGTCCGATCAACTTCCAGGGCCTGGGCGGGGATGAAGCCAACCGTCAGGCGCAGGGTATTCTGGCGCGTGCCGCCAGCCGTGCCGGTTTTAAAGACGTTGAATTCCAGTTTGAGCCGGTTGCCGCAGGCCTGGAGTTTGAAGCGACGCTGAAACAGGAAACGCGGGTGCTGGTGGTCGATATCGGCGGCGGGACCACTGACTGCTCGATGCTGCTGATGGGCCCGGAATGGCATGACAAATCCGATCGCAGTGCCAGCCTGTTAGGGCACAGCGGTTGCCGCGTAGGCGGGAACGATCTGGATATCATGCTGGCCTTTAAGGAGCTGATGCCTCTGCTGGGATTAGGCGGCGCGACGGAAAAAGGCACTGCCCTTCCTGCTCTGCCGTGGTGGAACGCCGTGGCGATTAATGATGTTCCTGCCCAAAGCGATTTCTACGCCACCGCCAGCAAAAAGCTGCTGCTGGATTTGATCCGCGATGCGCGTGAGCCAGAGAAAGTGAAGCGTCTGCTGAAAGTCTGGCAGCAGCGTCTGGGCTATCGCCTGGTGCGCGCGGCTGAGGAGAGCAAAATTGCGCTGTCTGAGCAAGCCAACGTCACCACGCAACTGGCCTTTATTGAGCAGTCGCTGGAGACGGCGATAAGTGTTCAGGGGCTGGAAGCGGCGATTGCGCAGCCGCTGGAGCGGATTCAGGAACAGGTGAAAATGGCGCTGGATGCCAGCGGCACCCGTCCTGATGTGATCTATCTGACCGGCGGTAGCGCCCGTTCACCGGTGCTGCGTCAGGCACTGCAACAGCAGCTGCCGGACATTCCGCTGGCGAGCGGCGATGACTTTGGTTCCGTCACCGCCGGTCTGGCCCGTTGGGCGCAGGTGATGTTCCGCTAAGCTCAGTAGCTGCTGGCTTCTGACAGTTCACGGATGTCGTCGTCGCTCAGTTTGAGCGCGGCGGCTTTCGTTAACTCATCAAGCTGAGTGAGTGAGGTGACGCTGACGATTGGGGCGGTGATACTCGGGCGGGCAATCTGCCAGGCAAGAGCCACCTGCGTCGGAGTTGAACCGGTGGATTCCGCCACCTGATCCAGCGCCTTAATAATGCGTAAGCCGCGCTCGTTCAGATATTTCTCGACCACACCTGCACCACGCTGACTTTTACTGGCATCTTCCGGCTTACGGTATTTCCCGCTGAGGAAACCACTGGCCAGCGAATAATAGTTGATCACCGCCAGGCCATTATCTTTGGCAACCTGCTCAAGACCACTTTCATAGCCTTCACGGTCATAAAGATTGTATTCAGGCTGCAAGGTTTCATAACGCGCGAAGCCATTATCCTCACTGACCTTCAGCGCTTCGCTCAGGCGTTCTGCCGAATAGTTGGAGGCACCAATCGCCCGCACTTTGCCTTCTTTAATTAAGGCATCAAAGGTCGCCAGCGTTTCCTGCAGCGGCGTATCGCTGTCGTCGCGGTGTGCCTGATACAGGTCGATGCTGTCGGCTTGCAAGCGACGCAACGAGTCTTCAATCGCCTGGCGAATGTATTTCGGTGCCAGCCCGGTTTTCCCCGGCCCCATCTCAATCCCAACTTTGGTCGCCAGCACAATTTTGTCGCGTTTGCCGCTCTGCTTCAGCCAGTTACCAATAATGGTTTCAGATTCGCCGCCTTCATTACCCGGCGCCCAACGGGAATACACATCAGCGGTGTCAATGAAATACAGCCCTTTTTCTACCAGCGCATCCAGCAGGGAGAAAGACGTTTTTTGATCGACAGTCCAGCCAAATACGTTGCCACCAAAGGTTAAGGTAGGAACCTGAATGCCGGTGCGGCCCAGTGAACGGTGCTCTGATTGACTCATCATTACTCTCCTGAATATGAATTGTTTCTCACGTGACTTAGAGCGTAGCAAACATCCCCGGCGTCGCTTCGACGATTTGTGGCAAAAGATGTGCGCGACAGGAATACTTACACCAGCTGAACGGTTATCCTTAATTCCTTCACTTTTGCGGTTGATAAACCCGCTAAAATAGAAAAATTCTGGGCCCCGTTTTTGGCCCTCGTGGACACAATTTTTGCACCGGAGAGCTGACACCAAGATGACTGCACAACGCCGTTCCCTCAAAATCTTGCCGATCCTGATTATCGCAGCGGTTGCCGCTGGCGGTTGGTACTGGTGGCACAGCAGCCACAGCAGCGCTGCCCCGGAAAAAACCGCTGACGCTCAGCAGCATAAGGGCGGTGAAGGTAAAGGCGGGGGCCGTCATGGTGGCACTGCCGCATTATCCCCGGTGCAGGCAGCCGAAGCGGTGCGCCAGAGCGTGCCGCAGTATCTTTCCGGACTGGGCACCGTCACCGCCGCCAACACCGTCACGCTGCGCAGCCGGGTCGATGGCGACCTGATGGCGCTGCATTTTACCGAAGGTCAGGAAGTGAAGGCCGGTCAGCTGATTGCCGAAATCGATCCGCGTCCTTATCAAGTCGCCCTCACTCAGGCGCAGGGACAGCTCGCAAAAGACCAGGCCACGCTGGCAAATGCCCGCCGCGATCTGGCCCGCTACGAGAAGCTGGCAAAAACCAATCTGGTCTCGCAGCAGGAAATGGATACCCAGCGCTCGCTGGTCAGCGAAACCCTCGGCACCATTAAAGCCGATGAAGGCAGCGTCGCCAGCGCCCAGTTAAATCTGACTTACAGCCGCGTCACCTCCCCTATCTCTGGCCGCGTCGGACTCAAGCAGGTCGACGTCGGCAACTACATTACCAGCGGCGATACCACCGGCATCGTGGTCATTACCCAAACGCATCCGATCGATCTGGTGTTCAGCCTGCCGGAAAATGACATCAGCACCATCCTGATGGCGCAAAAAGGCGGCCAGCCAATCCCGGTAGAAGCCTGGGACCGCAGCAATAAAAAACTGCTGACCAGCGGCACGTTACTCAGCATGGATAACCAGATTGATGCCACCACCGGCACGGTTAAGCTGAAGGCGCGCTTCGGTAACAACGACGATATGTTGTTCCCCAATCAGTTCGTGAACGCCCGCCTGAAGGTCAACACCCTGGAGGATGCGATTGTGATCCCGGCTGCGGCACTTCAAATGGGCAATGAAGGAAACTTTGTCTGGGTGGTCAACGCAGAGGATAAAGTCAGTAAAAAACTGATCACTACCGGCTTACAGGATAGCCAGAAAGTGGTGGTCACCGCCGGACTGGATGCGGGCGAGCGTGTCGTCACCGACGGCATTGACCGCCTGACCGAAGGCACCAAAGTGGAAGTGGTGGCACCGCAGGCCACGCCGCTGACCTCAGGAAAAAGCGCTCTGCCGTCTAAAGGAGCCAGTTCCTGATGCAGGTTATGCCACCGAGCTCTACCGGCGGCCCGTCCCGCCAGTTTATTCTCCGCCCGGTTGCCACCACGCTATTGATGGTGGCGATCCTGCTGGCCGGTATTTTGGGCTACCGTGCCCTGCCCGTTTCAGCCCTGCCGGAAGTCGACTATCCCACCATTCAGGTCGTGACGCTGTATCCGGGTGCCAGCCCGGATGTGGTCACCTCGTCGATTACCGCCCCGCTTGAACGCCAGTTCGGCCAGATGTCCGGGCTGAAGCAGATGTCTTCGCAGAGTTCCGGCGGCGCGTCGGTGGTCACTTTGCAGTTCCAGCTGACGCTGCCGCTGGATGTGGCCGAGCAGGAAGTGCAGGCCGCCATTAACGCCGCCACCAATTTGCTGCCGTCCGATCTGCCCAATCCGCCGGTTTACAGCAAGGTTAACCCGGCCGATCCGCCGATCATGACCCTTGCCGTCACCACCACCAGCATGCCGATGACCCAGGTTGAGGATATGGTGGAAACGCGGGTCGCGCAGAAAATCTCTCAGGTCTCGGGTGTCGGTCTGGTGACGCTGGCCGGCGGTCAACGCCCTGCGGTGCGGGTCAAGCTCAACGCGCAGGCGCTGGCAGCCCTGAATCTGGACAGTGAAACGGTGCGCACGGCGATCGCGAATGCCAACGTTAACTCCGCCAAAGGTAGCCTTGACGGCCCCGAGCGTTCAATCACGCTGTCGGCCAACGATCAGATGAAATCCGCTGAGGATTACCGTCAGCTGATCGTCGCCTATCAGAACGGCTCAGCCGTGCGGCTGCGCGATGTGGCGACTGTTGAGCAGGGTGCGGAGAACAGCTGGCTCGGCGCATGGGCCAATCGTCAGCCGGCCATTGTGCTGAATATCCAGCGTCAGCCTGGCGCCAACATCATTACCACCGCCGACAGTATTCGCCAGATGCTGCCGTCGCTGACCGCCTCACTGCCAAAATCGGTTGAGGTCAAAGTCCTGACCGATCGCACCACCAATATCCGCGCTTCCGTGCATGACGTGCAGTTTGAGCTGATGCTGGCGATTGCGCTGGTGGTGATGATCATCTATCTGTTCCTGCGTAACGTGCCGGCGACCATCATTCCGGCCGTTGCCGTTCCGCTGTCGCTGGTCGGCACCTTCGCAGTGATTTATTTCCTGGGTTTCTCGATCAACAACCTGACGCTGATGGCGCTGACCATCGCCACCGGCTTTGTGGTGGATGATGCGATCGTGGTGATCGAGAACATCTCCCGTTATATTGAGAAAGGCGAAAAGCCGATGGCCGCGGCGCTAAAAGGCGCGGGCGAAATTGGCTTTACCATCATTTCCCTGACCTTCTCGCTGATTGCAGTGTTAATCCCGCTGCTGTTTATGGGCGATATCGTCGGTCGGCTGTTCCGTGAATTTGCCGTGACGCTGGCGATCTCCATTCTGATTTCCGCCGTGGTGTCGCTGACCCTGACCCCAATGATGTGCGCGCGCATGCTGAGCGTGGAGTCGTTACGCAAACAGAACCGCTTCTCGCGCGCCAGTGAAGCGATGTTTGACCGCATTATTGCCGGTTATGGGCATTTTCTGCGCCGGGTGCTGAATCATCCGTGGATAACCCTAGGCGTGGCGCTGGGCACGCTGGCGATCACCGTGCTGCTGTGGATCACCATTCCGAAAGGCTTCTTCCCGGTGCAGGATAACGGCATCATCCAGGGCACGCTGCAGGCTCCACAATCGGTTTCCTACGCCAATATGGCGCAGCGCCAGCAGCAGGTTGCCTCAATCATCATGAAGGATCCGGCGGTGCAAAGCCTGACCTCTTTCGTCGGCGTCGACGGCACCAACCCGGCGCTGAACAGCGGGCGACTGCAGATCAACCTGAAACCGCTGGATCAGCGTGATGACCGCATTCCGGTGGTGATCGACCGACTTCAGACGGAAATAGCCAAATTGCCCGGCGTGAATCTCTACCTGCAGCCGGTGCAGGATCTCACCATTGATACCACGGTCAGCCGCACGCAATATCAGTTTACCTTGCAGGCCGGTTCGCTCGAATCCCTCAGCCTGTGGGTGCCGAAACTGATTACTGCGCTGTCGACCTTGCCGGAGCTGAAAGATGTCAGCAGCGACTGGCAGGATCAGGGGCTGGAAGCCTATATCAAAGTGGATCGCGATAACGCCAGCCGTCTGGGTATCACCATGGCCGACGTGGATAACGCGCTGTATAACGCCTTTGGCCAGCGTCTGATCTCCACCATTTACACCCAGGCCAATCAGTATCGCGTGGTGCTGGAGCATGACACCTCAGCCACGCCAGGCCTTGCCGCGCTGGATGGCATTCGCCTGAACAGCACCTCTGGCGGCGTGGTACCGTTGAGCGCGATCGCCACCGTTGAGCAGCGTCATGGGGCGTTGAGCATTAACCATCTCGATCAGTTCCCTTCAACCACCTTCTCGTTCAACGTGCGCGACGGTTACTCGCTGGAACAGGCGGTCAATGCCATCAGCAAAACCGAGCAGGATCTGGCAATGCCGTCGGAGATCATGACCGAGTTCCAGGGCAGCACGCTGGCTTTCCAGGCGGCGCTGTCCAGCACCATCTGGCTTATCGTGGCGGCAATCGTGGCGATGTATATCGTCCTTGGCGTGCTGTATGAAAGCTTTATCCACCCGATTACCATTCTGTCTACGCTGCCAACCGCGGGCGTGGGCGCGCTGCTGGCACTGATGCTGAGCGGTCACGAGCTGGATGTGATCGCCATTATCGGCATCATTCTGCTGATAGGTATCGTGAAGAAAAACGCCATCATGATGATCGACTTTGCGCTGGCCGCCGAGCGGGAACAAGGTATGGCGCCGTATGACGCGATTTATCAGGCCTGCCTGCTGCGTTTCCGCCCGATCCTGATGACCACGCTGGCGGCATTACTGGGTGCCTTGCCGCTGATGCTGAGTACCGGCGTCGGTGCAGAGCTGCGCCGTCCGCTGGGCGTGGCGATGGTTGGCGGTCTGGTGGTCAGCCAGGTACTGACGCTGTTTACCACGCCGGTGATTTATCTGCTGTTTGACCGACTGGCTCACGCTACCCGTCGTCGCTTCAGGCAGGAGGAAGCGCAGTGAGGTTTTTCGCGCTGTTTATCCATCGCCCGGTGGCGACGATTCTACTGACCATCGCCATCCTGCTGGCGGGCGTATTGGGGTTCAGACTGCTGCCTGTCGCCCCGCTGCCGCAGGTGGATTTCCCGGTGATCGTCATCAGTGCGTCGCTGCCCGGCGCCTCGCCGGAAACCATGGCGTCGTCAGTGGCCACCCCGCTGGAACGCTCGCTGGGACGTATCGCGGGCGTCAGTGAAATGACCTCCACCAGCTCATTGGGCAGCACCCGCATCATCCTGGTGTTCGATTACGATCGCGATATCAACGGTGCCGCACGGGATGTTCAGGGCGCGATCAACGGCGCGCAAAGCCTGTTGCCTACCGGGATGCCCAGCCGCCCCACCTACCGCAAGGCCAACCCTTCCGACGCCCCGATTATGATTATGGCGCTGACCTCGGACACCTATTCCCAGGGTCAGCTTTATGACTACGCCTCTACGCAACTGGCGCAAAAGCTGTCGCAAATCGACGGTGTGGGTGATGTGACCGTGGGCGGCAGTTCGCTGCCTGCGGTGCGTGTCGACCTCAATCCGCAGGCGCTGTTTAATCAGGGCGTCTCGCTGGATGCGATTCGCGAAACCATCGCCAATGCCAACCAGCGCAGACCGCAGGGCGCGATTGAAGATCATCAGCAGCGCTGGCAACTGAAAACCAACGACGAGCTGCAAAAGGCGGCGGATTATCAGCCGCTGGTGGTGCATTACAATGCCGGCGCGGCAGTGCGTTTGCAGGATGTGGCTAACGTCACCGACTCGGTTCAGGACGTCCGCAACGCCGGGATGTCGAACGCCAAACCGGCAATCCTGTTGCTGATCCGCAAGCTGCCCGAAGCCAATATCATCGATACGGTTGACCGTATCCGCGCCGAAGTGCCTGAACTCAGCAATATCATTCCGGCCTCAATCCATCTGGAAATCGCCCAGGATCGCTCGCCCACAATCCGCGCCTCGCTGGCAGAAGTGGAACAGTCGCTGGCGATCTCGGTCGGGCTGGTGATCCTGGTGGTGTTTGCCTTTTTACGCTCGGGTCGCGCCACGCTTATTCCGGCGGTGGCCGTGCCGGTGTCGCTGATTGGCACCTTTGCCGCCATGTATCTGTGCGGCTTCAGCCTGAATAACCTGTCGTTGATGGCATTGACCGTTGCCACCGGGTTTGTGGTGGATGATGCCATCGTGGTGCTGGAGAACATTTCCCGCCATGTGGAAGCGGGTATGAAGCCGCTGCAGGCCTCGTTACAGGGCGTGCGGGAAGTGGGTTTTACCGTGCTGTCGATGAGCCTGTCGCTGATTGCCGTTTTCCTGCCGTTGCTGATGCTTGGCGGGCTGATTGGCCGCTTCTTTAAGGAATTTGCCGTCACGCTGTCGGTATCAATAGCGATATCGCTGGTGATTTCACTTACCCTGACGCCGATGATGTGCGCCCGGCTGCTGCGCGCGCATCCGCAACGCGAGCAAGGCCGGGTGCGGGGCTTTGGCCGCGTGCTCAACGCCATTCAGCAAGGCTACGGCCGCTCGCTAAACTGGGTGCTCAATCACTCCCGCTGGACGCTGCTGGTGTTTCTCGCCACCATCGGCCTGACGGTTTATCTGTATATCTCCATCCCGAAAACCTTTATGCCCGAGCAGGATACCGGCCGGGTGATGGGCTTTATTCAGGCCGATCAGAGCATTTCGTTCCAGGCGATGCGCGGCAAGCTGGAAGGCTTTATGAAGATTGTCCGCGACGATCCGGCGGTGGAAAGCGTGGTCGGCTTTACCGGCGGCTCGCGCACCAACAGCGGATCGATGTTTATCTCCCTTAAGCCGTTAAGCGAGCGCAGTGAAAATGCGCAGGAAGTGATTGCCCGGCTGCGCATCAAGCTGGCCAAAGAACCTGGCGCGAGTCTGTATCTGATGGCGGTACAGGATCTGCGGGTGGGCGGACGGGAATCGAATGCCGGGTATCAGTACACGCTGCTGTCAGACAATCTCGACGACCTGCGGATCTGGGAGCCGAAAATTCGCGAGGCTTTTGCGGCGCTGCCGGAGCTGGCGGATGTGAACTCCGATCAGCAGGATAAAGGCTCGGAAATGGCGTTGACCTACGATCGTGAAACCATGACCCGACTGGGCATTGACGTGACGGATGCCAATAACCTGCTGAACAATGCCTTCGGCCAGCGGCAGATTTCCACCATTTATCAGCCGCTCAATCAGTACAAAGTGGTAATGGAAGTGGATCCGCGCTACACCCAGGACATCAGCTCGCTGGATTTGATGTACCTGATTAACAACGATGGCAAAGCCATTCCGCTCTCTTACTTTGCCAAATGGCTCCCGGCCAACGCGCCGTTGTCGGTAAATCATCAGGGACTGTCGGCTGCCTCGACCATCTCCTTTAACCTGCCAGAAGGAGTGTCGCTTTCTCAGGCTTCCGATGCCATTGACCGCAGCATGACCACGCTGGGCGTGCCGACCTCGGTGCGGGGCAGCTTTGCCGGTACTGCGCAAGCCTTCGAGCAAAGCCAGAACAGCCAGGTGTGGCTGATTATCGCCGCCATCGCCACGGTGTATATCGTGTTAGGCATCCTGTATGAAAGCTACGTGCATCCGCTGACCATCCTCTCCACGCTGCCCTCCGCAGGTGTGGGCGCGCTGCTGGCGCTGGAACTGTTTAGCGCGCCGTTCAGTCTGATTGCACTGATCGGCATTCTGCTGCTGATCGGTATCGTCAAAAAGAACGCCATCATGATGGTCGATTTTGCGCTGGAGGCGCAGCGTAACGGCAACCTGACCGCCCGCGAGGCGATTTTCCAGGCGAGCCTGCTGCGCTTCAGGCCAATCATGATGACCACGCTGGCGGCGCTGTTAGGTGCCTTGCCGCTGGTGCTGACGTCCGGTGATGGGGCAGAACTGCGCCAGCCGCTGGGGATTACCATTGTCGGCGGGCTGGTGATGAGCCAGCTGTTAACGCTATACACCACGCCGGTGGTTTATCTGTATATGGATAAACTGCGTCGCCGGCCACGTCAGGAACTCGTCCAGTTATGAATACGCTTCCTTCCACCGTGCGCTGGCAACTGTGGATCGTTGCCTTCGGCTTCTTTATGCAGGCGCTGGATACCACCATCGTCAACACTGCCCTGCCCTCGATGGCGGTAAGCCTGAACGAGAACCCGCTGAATATGCATTCGGTGATCGTCTCCTACGTGCTGACGGTGGCGGTGATGCTGCCGGTCAGCGGCTGGCTGGCCGACCGGTTCGGGGTGAGGAACGTGTTCTTCAGCGCCATCATTCTGTTCAGCGTCGGCTCGCTGTTTTGCTCAATGGCCACCTCGCTGGATCAACTGATTATGGCGCGTGTGGTACAGGGCATTGGCGGCGCGATGATGGTGCCGGTCGGCAGGTTGACGGTGATGAAGCTGGTCCCGCGCGAGCAATATATGGCGGCGATGACCTTTGTGACCTTGCCGGGCCAGGTCGGCCCGCTGCTCGGCCCGGCGTTGGGTGGCGTGCTGGTGCAGTACGCCAGCTGGCACTGGATTTTCCTGATCAATATTCCGGTGGGCATCATTGGCGCCATTGCGACCCTGATGCTGATGAAAAATATGAGCCTGCCGCCACGTAAATTCGACTTTCTCGGCTTTATTCTGCTGGCCGCAGGGATGGCAACCTTAACGCTGGCCCTCGACGGCCAACGGGGCTTAGGGGTTTCGCCGCTGTTGCTCTGTCTGTTTATCCTGATTGGCGTGTTCTCATTGCTGTTCTATCTGATGCACGCCCGAGGCAACGAGCGGGCGTTGTTCAGCCTGAAGCTGTTTGATAACCGCATCTATTCCATTGGGCTGTTAGGCAGTTTTACCGGTCGCATCGGTAGCGGCATGCTGCCGTTTATGACGCCGATCTTCCTGCAGGTGGGCATGGGATACACGCCGTTCCATGCCGGGCTGATGATGATCCCGATGGTCCTCGGCAATATGGGGATGAAGCGCATCGTGGTGCAGATCGTTAACCGCTTTGGCTACCGTAACGTGCTGGTGGGCGCCACCATTGGCCTGGCGCTGGTGGTGCTGTTATTCCCGGCGGTGGCATTGATGGGCTGGGATTACCTGCTGCCGGTCGTGCTGTTCCTGCAGGGCATGGTCAATGCCATTCGCTTCTCCTCGATGAATACCCTGACGCTGAAAGAGCTGCCGGACGATCTCGCCAGCAGCGGCAACAGTCTGCTGTCGATGATCATGCAGCTGTCGATGAGTATCGGCGTGACGGTGGCCGGGCTGATGCTGGGGACCTTTGGTCATCAGGCGGTGACTGACAGCGCGGCGGTGCATCAGGCCTTTATTTATACTTATCTGTGCATGGCGGTGGTGATCGTTCTGCCCGCGCTGGTGTTCTGGCGCGTGCCGCTGGATGTCAGTAAAAACGTGGTGTTGAGCCGCAAGAGGAAGTCTTAATGTTTGCAAAATTGCGTATCGGCATCACCGCCAAGCTGTTCGCGGCGATTTTTTCCACCTGCCTGCTGGTGCTGGTCACCATGCACTGGGGCGTGCGGCTGAGCTTTGAGCATGGCTTTATTGATTACATCAAGAAAGGCAACGAGCAGCGGCTGGTGATGCTGAGCGATGCGTTGTCCGATCAGTATGAGCAGCACGGCAACTGGGATTTCCTGCGTCACAATAACAAGCTGGTGTTTCAGATCCTGCATTCGCTGGAGCAAAATCCGGACTCCAACTCTCAGCTTCCGCCGCACGGCTGGCGGACACAGTTTTGGATTATCGATCAGCAATATCACGTGATGATTGGCCCGCGCGGCCCGGTGCCGCCCGAGGGGTCGCGCCGCAATATCACCACCAGCGACGGGCACATTGTCGGTTGGGTGATCGGTTCGCCGCCTGAGCGCCTGACCCGCAGCGCGGATATCAACTTCGATCAGCAGCAGAAGCGCACCAGCTGGATCATCTCGGGGCTGGCGATGCTGCTGGCCGCGCTGGTCACCTGGCTGATGTCGCGGGGCTTGCTTGCGCCGGTTAAGCGGCTGGTGGAAGGCACGCATCAGCTGGCCGCCGGCGACTTTACCAGCCGGGTGCAGGCCAACAGCCGCGATGAACTGGGCCGGCTGGGGCAGGACTTTAACCGGCTGGCCAGTACGCTGGAGAAAAACGAGAGTATGCGCCGCGCCTTTATGGCCGATATCTCTCATGAGCTGCGGACGCCGCTGGCGATCCTGCGCGGTGAACTTGAAGCGATTCAGGACGGCGTGCGCAAGCTGACGCCGGAGTCGATTGTTTCCTTACAGGGAGAAGTCAGTACGCTGACCAAGCTGGTGGACGATGTGCATCAGCTTTCCCTGTCTGATGAAGGTGCCCTCGCTTATCGCAAATGCAAAACGGACCTGGTGCCGCTGGTGGAACTGGTGGCGAGCAACTTCAACGGCCGCTATCAGAGCCATAATCTTTCGCTCGATCTCCGTCTGCCGGAGCAGGCTCCGCTGTTTGGCGATCCCGATCGCCTGATGCAGTTATTTACCAATCTGATGGAAAACAGCCTGCGCTATACCGATGCCGGCGGCGGTCTGACCGTCACGCTGGTGTCACAAGCGGACCAGCAGATCCTGCATTTCGAGGATACCAGTCCGGGGATCACCGACGAGCAGCGGCAGCAAATTTTCGAGCGATTCTTCCGTGCGGAAAGTTCGCGAAATCGTGCCAGCGGCGGCTCCGGGCTAGGGCTGGCTATCTGTCAGAACATCGTTGAAGCTCACGACGGCAGCATTGTTGCGGACCACTCCGATGCCGGAGGACTGAAAATTACGGTACACTTACCCTGCAATACTAACTAAAGAGGTGTGTCACCTCTTGTTAAGCAGATGAGTGTTATGGAACAGGAAACGCTTGCCCCGCTGATTTTAGTGGTTGAAGACGAACCCAAACTTGGCCAGCTGATGGTGGATTATCTTCAGGCGGCCAATTATCGCACCCACCATCTTCTGCGTGGAGATGAGGTGCTGGACTGGGTAAAACAGACGCCGCCGGACATGATCCTGCTGGACCTGATGTTACCCGGCATGGATGGCCTGACGGTTTGCCGCGAAATTCGCCGTTTCTCCGATTTGCCGATCATGATGGTCACTGCCAAAACCGAAGAGATCGATCGTCTGCTTGGGCTGGAAATCGGTGCGGATGATTACATCTGCAAACCGTTCAGCCCGCGTGAAGTGGTGGCCAGGGTTAAAACCATTCTCAAACGCTGCAAGCGGACGCCGGAAGAAGCGCAGAAAGCCTCACTGCTGGTCATCGATGAAAATCGCTTCCAGGCCAGTTGGGACCAGGGCCCACTCGATTTGACGCCTGCTGAGTTTCGTCTGCTAAAGACGCTGGCTCAGGAGCCTGGCAAGGTGTTCTCCCGGGAAATGCTGCTTAACCATCTTTATGATGATTACCGCGTGGTCACCGACCGGACCATCGACAGCCATATAAAAAACCTGCGCCGTAAACTGGAGCTGCTGGATTCCGACCAGCCCTTTATCCGCGCGGTCTACGGTATGGGTTACCGCTGGGAAGCAGATGTCTGCCGTTTGATCTAGGTCAATTTACATTCCCCATCCCAACCTCTACAATTCCCGCAAATTTTGTAAGGCCGTCACTGACGGCCTTTATCGTTTCTAAACAGAAACCAATCATTCGACGTTTTTTGCCCCTTTTTACTGCCGACTCTTACCCATTTGGATTTCGGGTTGCAGCAAGGCGGCAAGCAGCTTCATCCCCAGGAGCTTACTGAAGTAAGTGACTGGGGTGGAGCTGAGCAGCCAACGCAGCTGCAGCCCGAAAGACATTGGGTAACCTAAAGAGATACTCATAGTGAAACCGGAATTATTATCCCCCGCCGGCACCCTGAAAAACATGCGCTTCGCCTTCGCTTACGGCGCTGACGCCGTCTATGCCGGCCAGCCACGTTACAGCCTTCGGGTGCGTAATAACGAATTCAACCACGAGAACCTGGCGCTGGGCATTAACGAAGCGCATGCGCTGGGTAAGAAGTTTTATGTGGTGGTAAATATCGCGCCGCATAACGCCAAGCTGAAAACCTTTATTCGCGATCTGCGCCCGGTGATCGAGATGGGCCCGGACGCGCTGATCATGTCCGATCCGGGCCTGATTATGCTGGTGCGTGACGCCTTTCCGCAGATGGACGTGCATCTTTCGGTGCAGGCTAACGCGGTGAACTGGGCAACGGTAAAATTCTGGCAGCAGATGGGCCTGACGCGCGTGATCCTTTCGCGCGAACTGTCTCTGGAAGAAATCGCCGAGATCCGTGAGCAGGTGCCTGAAATGGAGCTGGAGATTTTCGTGCACGGCGCGCTGTGCATGGCCTATTCAGGCCGCTGTCTGCTTTCCGGCTACATTAACAAACGCGATCCCAATCAGGGAACCTGCACCAATGCCTGCCGCTGGGAGTACAAGGTGCAGGAAGGCAAGGTGGATGATGTTGGGCAAATCGTGCAGCAATACCAGCCGATCCCGGTGAAGACCGTTGAGCCCACACTCGGCGCCGGTCAGCCAACTGACAAAGTCTATTTGATTGAAGAAGCGATGCGCCCTGGCGAACAGATGACCGCTTTCGAGGATGAGCACGGCACTTACATTATGAACTCGAAAGACCTGCGCGCCGTGGCGCATGTTGGTCGTCTGACGCAAATGGGCGTGCATTCGCTGAAGATCGAAGGCCGCACCAAGTCGCATTACTACTGCGCGCGCACCGCCCAGGTGTATCGCCGGGCAATTGATGATGCCGCGGCGGGCAAGCCGTTTGATGAGTCGCTGCTCGGCACGCTGGACGGTCTGGCGCATCGCGGCTACACCGAGGGTTTCCTGCGCCGTCACACCCACGACAGTTACCAGAATTATGACTATGGCCATTCTGCCTCTGACCGTCAGCAATTCGTTGGTGAATTTACCGGTGAGCGTCGCGGAGACAAAGTGCTGGTTGAGGTGAAGAATAAGTTCAGCGTCGGCGACAATCTTGAGCTGATGACCCCAGCAGGAAACGTTAATTTCGATCTGCCTGAGATGGAAAACACCAAGCTTCAGCCCACTCTCGTCGCGCCTGGCAACGGGCATTTTGTCTGGATCAGCGTGCCGGAAGATATCGATCTGACGTTCGCACTGTTAATGCGTAACTTCCCGGATTCATCGGCAGAACCGGCGATCGATGCAGTTGGATCAACGGCTTACGCCGATCCGGCTGCCCGTTGATTGTTCCAGACTGGATGGAAGGTCGCACCGGCTAGCGCAATAAAGTTACTTCGGGTTACTTTTATTAGAATTTGATCACATAACCCCAGGCCTTTTCTGGCTAGAATGCGCCTTGTCAAAAACGAGAATTCGAAACGGCAGTCTTTATCAGGAACCACCTCCTTGGCCCGTCCGGCTCCCCCGGACGGGCTTTCTTTTGCCTGCGCGGCCTGGTTTTTCGTTGAGGGTGCAAAATGTGCTATAACTGAAGCACTTTTGGGCCTGAACGGGTCAGCACTGACGGGAAAACAGACATGGAACAACCAATTACGCTGGTGATACTGAACGGCAAAGGCGCAGGCAATGAAGACCTGCGTGAAGCCATTTTTACGCTGCGCAAGGAAGGTTATCCCATTGAGATCCGCGTCACCTGGGAACACGGAGACGGCGAGCGTTACGTGCGCGAAGCCGTAGCAATTCAGGCTGAGACCGTGGTAGCAGGCGGCGGCGATGGCACCATCAATGAGATTGCCACGGCGTTGGCGAAACTCGATGCCTCACAGCGCCCGGTGTTGGGCATTATCCCGTTAGGCACCGCCAATGATTTTGCCACCTCTGCCGGTATTCCGCAGGAGATGGAGAATGCGTTACGGCTGGCGATCGTCGGCAAAGCGACCCCGATCGATCTGGCACGGGTAAATCAGACGCACTATTTCATCAATATGGCCACTGGTGGTTTTGGCACCCGCATCACTACCGAAACGCCGGAAAAGCTGAAATCCGCATTGGGTGGCGTCTCCTACTTTATTCATGGGCTGATGCGTATGGATACGCTAAAAGCAGACAGTTGCGAGTTGAGCGGCCCGGACTTCCGTTGGGATGGCGATGCATTGGTGATCGGCATCGGTAATGGACGTCAGGCGGGTGGCGGTCAGAGGTTGTGCCCGGCCGCCCTGATCAATGATGGCAAGATTGAGGTCAGCATTGTCACCTCCAAAGAGATCCTGCCAACGCTGTTAAATTCGGTGATCGGGGGTGATGATGACAATCCCAATATCATTCGCGCCTCTCTGCCGTGGTTAGACATCACCGCGCCGCACGAGATGACTTTTAACCTCGACGGCGAACCGCTGAGTGGAAAATCATTCCACATTGAAGTGATGCCCGCCGCCATCGCCTGCCGTCTGCCGCCGTCGTGCGAGCTGCTGGCATAGGGTTAGGGTTTAGGGATAAGTTGCCTGCCTGGCTGGTGCCAAGGTCAGGGAGATTTGACCGCTGAGCGTTAGCAAGTTGTCTGGCTGATCGGGTGGTTTGCTCAGGGAGATTTGACTGCTGAGCGTTAGCAAGTTGTCTTGCTGATCTGGTGGTTTGCTCAGGAAGAGCAGGGTGAACGCAAAGTCGCCGTGCACCCATCCCTGGGGGCTCAGCAGCGGCATCCCTGCCGCTGATGCTTTGCTATCACCCTGCTCTCCCTTCCCCTAAGCTTCATTGTTGCCTGTTTGATAAGGGCCACACAAATCAACATCTATACCCAAACCAACATCGTTATCCCTTCCCATGTCGCTGTTCATTTCGCCATCGACTTTCCGGTTGCCCTTGACCTGTGTATCCCCTCAATTAGCTCACAACGCCGATGTTATAAGGTGGCAGCATAGTGCACGTTAGCCGAGTGTCTGCCGCAGGGATGCGGCAGCCAAGCCCCCAGGGAGGGGTTCACGGCGTCTCGGATAACGTGCACTATGCGGACGCCCTGACACCGAAGCCCTCTTTGCCCTTAACAAAAGAATCCCCACAAAAATCTAACCCTCTCATCTTCCATAAACTGCATTTTCACTACCCTTGCTCTTGACCTGTGTGACCATCAACCTGAACAAAAACGCCGATGTTATAAGGTGGCAGCATAGTGCACGTTAGCCGAGTGTCTGCCGCAGGGAAGCGGCAGCCAAGCCCCCAGGGATGGGTTCACGGCGTCTCGGATAACGTGCACTATGCGGACGCCATGACACCGAAGCCCTCTTTGCCCTTAATCCCTTAGTCCCCGCCTTAGCAATTAACAATCTCCCCCAAACCCACCACCCTCAGTAACAAATGTGATCCCCGTCGAACATCCGACACTGGCACCTTGTATGGTAGTACGCCAGAGCGTATTTTTTCAGCATACTAAGTCCATAAGGAAATGCCATGAAAAGCATCGTCATCGAACGCCCGGGTGAATTGCAGGTCCAGGATCGTCCTGAACTGACTCCTGCCGCTGGCGAAGTCAGAGTGAAAGTTCAGTACGCCAGCATCTGCGGATCGGATGTGCATATCTGGCATGGCCATAACCCGTTTGCCCGCTATCCTCGCGTCATCGGCCATGAGTTCTTTGGCCGCATTGATGCGGTGGGTGAAGGTGTCGATGCGGCCCGTATCGGCGAACGCGTCGCCGTTGATCCGGTGGTCAGCTGTGGCCATTGCTACCCGTGCTCCATCGGCCGCCCTAACGTTTGCAGTGAACTGCAGGTGATTGGCGTGCATCGCGATGGCGGGTTCAGTGAGTATGCGGTGGCTCCTGCGGCCAATGCCTATACGCTGCCGGAAAGCATCCCGGACAAACTCGCCAGCCTGGTCGAACCGTTCACCATCGCCGCGAACATCACCGCTTTCCTTAAGCCGCAGCCTGATGACGTCGCGCTGATCTTTGGATCCGGCCCAATGGGATTAACCGCGATTCAGGTGCTGAAAGGCGTCTATAAGGTGCGCAAAGTGATTGTGGCGGACCGCCTGCCAGAACGCCTTGCGATGGCGAAAGCCAATGGCGCTGACGTGGTGCTGAATAACAGTGAAATCCCGCTGGCTGCTCAGCTCGAAGGCGAAATGCCGACGCTTATCATTGACGCCGCCTGCCATCCGGCAATCCTCGCGGAAGCCGCTGCGCTGGCCTCGCCTGCCGGACGTATCGGCCTGCTGGGCTTCTCGGGTGAAGCCTGCTCGATTACTCAGCAAAGCCTGACCAGCAAGGAACTGTCACTGTTTACCTCACGTCTCAACAGCCATCGCTTCCCTGAAGTGATTAGCTGGATGGAACAGGGCCTGATCCAGCCAGAAAAGCTGGTCACTCACTACTTCCCTCTCGCAGAAATTGAACACGCGATGACGCTGTTCGAAAAAGATCCACGTAGCTGCTGTAAAGTCATCTTAGCCGTGGAATAAACCCGGGCTTGCCGGTGCCTCACCGGCAAGAAAAGTCACCACTATTATAAGAATAATCAAGGAATTACTATGTTCAAAAACCTACGTTGGACTATCGTACTTCTGCTGTTTATGGTCTACATGATCAATTACCTCGATCGTGTTGCCCTCTCGCTGACGGTACCGATGATCGAAAAAGATCTGATGCTGAATGCCGAACAGTTCGGCCTGATTTTCGGCAGCTTCTTCTTCGGTTACGCCATCTTCAACTTCATCGGTGGCCTGGCGACCGACAAGTTCGGCCCGACCATCGTGATGGGCGTGGCGGTTGGCCTGTGGTCTCTGTTCTGCGGCCTGACGGCGGTGGCAACCGGCTTCTGGTCAATGCTGATCCTGCGCGTGCTGTTTGGTATGGCTGAAGGCCCGATCTGCGCCTCGGCGAACAAAGCCATCAACGGCTGGTTCCCGAAAAAACAGGCCGCCACGGCCATGGGCTTCCTCAGCGCCGGCTCGCCTCTCGGTGGCGCGGTCGCTGGCCCAATCATCGGCTATCTGGCACTGGCATTCGGCTGGCGTCCGGCGTTCATCATCATTTGCTCGGTCGGCATCGTCTGGATGATTGCCTGGTTCCTGATTGCCTCCGATAACCCATTGAAAAGCCGTCGCGTTAGTCAGGATGAACGTGCCCTGATTGCCAAGCTGAAAGAAGAACAAACCACGCCGGAAGATGAGTTAGCGCAGGCGGCTCACGGCCTGGGTTACTACCTGCGCCAGCCGATTATCCTGGTTACCGCATTTGCCTTCTTCTGCTACAACTACATCCTGTTCTTCTTCCTGAGCTGGTTCCCGGCTTACCTGGTGCAGGCGCACAACCTCGATATCAAATCGATGAGTATCACCACCATGATCCCGTGGATCGTCGGCTTCGTTGGCCTGGCGCTCGGCGGACTGATTTCCGATAAAATCTTTAAAATCACCGGTAAGCTGCTGCTTTCACGAAAAATTGTGCTGGTCGTCTCGCTGCTGGCCGCTGCTATTTGTGTGGCGCTGGCAGGTTCTGTAAAAGGGACCTATCCAGCCGTGGCGCTGATGTCGGTTTCGATCTTCTTCCTGTACATCACCGGTGCCATCTACTGGGCGATTATCCAGGATGTGGTGCACAAAAGCCGCGTCGGCGGGATCAGCGGATTCATTCATCTGATCGGCAGCCTGTCTGGCATTGTCGGCCCGATTGTGACCGGCTATATCGTCCACCACACCGGCAAGTTCGACAGCGCCTTTGTGCTGGCGGGCGCGGTCGCAGCACTCGGTGCAGTACTGGTGTTCTTTGTTATCAAAAGCCCGAAGACGCAAAATAAAGCGGTTTCAGTGTGACATTCAGCGCGGGTTCTCCCGCGCCGTAACAGAAGGGATTATTGATGCTTTCACTTGACCATCTTTCTGCGGACGTGGTCCGCCCGGATTACGACCGCCAGAAGCTCAAAACGCGCATGGTGCATATCGGCTTTGGTGCCTTTCACCGTGCACATCAGGCCGTTTGTAGCGACAGACTGGCCAGCGAACGCGGCAGTGACTGGGGGTACTGCGAAGTTAACCTCAACAGCGGCGAACTAATTCAGGCCCTGAAACAGCAGGATTACTGCTATACCGTGGCCGAAATGTCCGGTGACCAGATGGCGCTGCGGGTGATTGGCGTGGTGAAGGACGCTCTGCATGGCAAATCAGACGGCATTGATGCGGTAATTGAAGCGCTGGCGCAGCCGGACGTGGCAATCGTTTCGATGACGGTGACCGAAAAAGGCTACTGCTACGAACCGTCCAGCGGCAAGCTGGATCTGGCGCACCCGTCGATTGTCCATGACCTCGCTCATCCCGACGCCCCCACTTCCCTGCCGGGCATTATCCTTGCCGGCATCGTCCGTCGTCGCGAACGCAACCTGCCGCCGCTGAGCGTGATGTCCTGCGATAACATGCCGGAAAATGGCCACGTTACCCGCAACGTGGTGCTTGGTCTGGCGGAAAAACAGAGTCACGAACTGGCGGAGTGGATTGCGCAGCACGTCACCTTCCCTTCCACCATGGTCGATCGCATTGTGCCGGCGATGACGGACGAAACCCATGCGGCGATGCGCGACAAACTCGGTTGCGACGATCCGGTCAGCGTAGTGTGCGAACCCTTCCTGCAATGGGTGATTGAGGACAACTTTGTCAGCGGCCGTCCTGAATGGGAAAAAGCCGGTGCAGAGCTGGTCAGCGACGTGCTGCCATTTGAAGAGATGAAACTGCGCATGTTGAACGGCAGCCACTCCTTCCTCGCTTACCTCGGTAATCTGGCCGGATATGAGCACATCAGTGATTGTATGGCTGACCCCTACTATCGTCAGGCCGCCCTGAGTCTGATGCTGGACGAACAGGCGCCCACCCTGAGCACTCAAGGCGTCGATCTGCCGGCGTATGCCAACTCGCTGATCGCCCGTTATGAAAACCTGGCGATTAAACACCGCACCGCGCAGATCGCTAACGATGGTTCACAAAAACTGCCCCAGCGCTGGCTGGACAGCATTCGCTGGCACCTGAAGCATGGCGGCAGCTACGACTTACTGGCGCTGGGCGTGGCGGGCTGGATGCGTTATGTCGGCGGTGTTGATGAGCAGGGTCAGCCGATTGAAATCCGCGATCCGATGCGCGATCGGCTGGCGCAACGCGTTGCAGAAACGGCGGATGGCGAGGCGCGGATTGCCGCCCTGCTGTCGTTAAAAGCGGTATTTGGCGAAGATCTGGCCGCTGAACCGGCATTCGTCGCAAAAGTGAACCATTTCTATCAGCTTTTACGCGAAAAAGGCGCCAAAGAGACGGTAAAAATTGCCCTGACGCAGGCTTAAGCGAATAAGCGCTGGCGAAGAGCCAGCGCCCTGTTTAGACTTAGACTTTCGTCCAGAAGGTATAGGGATATTACTCAATGTCTACCGCTTATATCATTACCGCCAACGAACCGGTAAATCAGCAAATTTACCGATTCCTGCGCCAGGACATCGTGACCTGCGCGATCCCACCGGGTTCGCTGCTGTCAGAAAAAGAGGTTTCCTCGCGGTTCAGCGTTTCACGCCAGCCGGTGCGTGAAGCCTTTATTAAGCTTGCCGAAGCTGGGCTGGTGCAGGTTTTGCCCCAGCGCGGTACCTTCGTACGCAAAATTTCGGCCAAGCGCGTGGCGGATGGACGTTTTATCCGTGAAGCGGTAGAAGTGGCGGTGATCCGCCGGGCGGCTGTCGAGGCCTCTGCCGAATCGCTGGCCCAGCTTGAACACAATCTTCAGCTGCAGAAAATGGCCGCTGAGCGTCATGACAGCCAGGCCTTTTTACTGCTCGATGATGAGTTCCATCGCCTGATTGCGCAGAGCATAAACTGCGAGCTGTCATGGGAAACGGTCGAAAACATTAAAGCGGCCATGGATCGGGTGCGCTTCCTGACGTTAAGCAAAGTCTCCCCGCCGGAAAGCCTGATCCAGCAACATCAGGAGATTTATCAGGCGCTGGTTGCCAAAGATGTCGACGGCGCCGAGCACGCCCTGCGCCGTCACCTTCAGGAGATGATTTTCTCCATCACGCCGATTGCTGAGCAAAACAGCGAGTGGTTTGAAAAGCCGCTATAACGCTGGCCATCTCTGCGTCGGATAGAGTGCCATGCGGATATTGAACAGATAGAACAGCGGCCTGAACAGCGCCATATCTGCACGACACAATGCCTCGGTCTTAACCAGCAGCTGATTCAACTCCATCAGCAACGATTGCGGCGGCTCAAGGTGAATATCCTTGAGCCGCTTTTTAAAGTACTGATTAATCTCAAACATCACCGCATCGGTTTCCAGCTGATGGTCTTTGATAATCGCCTGATGCCTGGCGTAAAAATCGTAGCAGTTCACCCCAAGCCAGATTTCGGTAATCAGATTGCCCCCCAGCGCCACGCCGGGCGAAGGATCGATGCGGTTACGCGGCAGGATGACGTTGATTTTATCGATCATGCTGGCGACATACTGCTGACGCGACAGCAGCGAAGAAGCGTTGATTTTGATTTCGCCGGTGAACTGCAGCAGTTCCTTAATCCCTTTACGCAACACGCGTCTGGCAGACCAGGCCGGCCTTCTGTTACGGATAATGGCCGTGACCAGCACCGCCAGTAAAATGCCCACCACGGTTGAGATCGAGGCATTAAGGATCGACAGCAGGTCGGGCTGCAAATCGTGCGTCATGCCGATAAAACCGGGGATCTGGGTGGCGATAATCAGCCCGATAAAGTTGGTCGACGGATTGGCGATGACCAGTCCCAGCGCCAGCAGTCCCGGCGCCAGACAGATAATCAGTGATTCAAAGGTTACGGTCATCGGGATCAGCAGCCCGACGTACAGCACGCTGATCACAATGGCGATCAACACCCCTTTCAGAAACACCTTCATCGAAGCGATCGGGCTGTCCATCGCCGCGAAGAACGAACAGACAACCGCGGCTATCATCGGCGTCGATGCGCCATCTTTCCAGCCGGTGCCAATCCAGAAAATACAGCCGATCATCGTGGCAGTGAACGCGGTGAAGGCCGATAGCAGGATCAGCCCTTTATCGCGGTGCTTCCTGATCAGCTTAAGCCTGCCGCGCTTTTTCTCCGGCAACAGCTGGCTGACGCGCTCGCGGGCGTTGAAATAGGAATCGGCTATGCGGATAAAATTCAGCAGCCTTTCCAGTAACCCAATCAGCAACAAACCTTCTTCCGCGTTCATTTCACCGCGGCCATACAGCGCTTTGATCTGCTCCTGCGAGGCAGTGATATCTGCCTCAATTGACTGTGCCTGCCCGCTTTGTTCCGGGCTGTTCAGCCAGACAAGGAAGTGACTGAACGACTCGGCGACAAAATCCGGGAAGGTGATGCCCTGCTCCGCCAGCAGGCTCAGGCGCTTCTCAATCGCGGTCAGCGTTGGGATCAGATAGGAAAGATGCTGATACTGCGCGCTGACCAGACGGATGAGCTTGCGCGCGGAGTCGCCTTCATACACGCAATGGGTGATCAGGGTTTCAACCGCCACCGGATAGTTCGCCATCTGCACCAGGATTTGATCCCTTTCGGGCGAGCTCTCTTTCGATTCAATGGTCAGCAGTTCGGTGCAGACATTCTTTGCAGTGTCGAACCAGTTACTGACGCTGTTTTCCAAAAGATTGCGCATCCGTACCGGGAAAACCAGCATATGCACCAGGCTGCTGCAGATAATCGCCACGGTAATTTCTTCGATACGGGAAATCACCGTATAGGTGATCGACAGCGGCGTGGTGACATCGGCAAAGCCCATGATCGCCGCGCTGTAGCCTGCCAGCATAAACACGTAGCTCTTCGGCGTGCGGTCATGCAGCGACAGATACAGGCAGCAGGCAACCCACAGCGAAACGCAGAGGCTGAACAGCATCGGATGGGTAACGGTAATCGGGTAGATCAGAAAGATAAAGATCCCGCCCAGCACGGTGCCAAGAAAGCGGAACAAGGCTTTCGACAGGGTGGAGGCAGAATACAGCTGTGAAATCACGTAAACCGAGACCATGGCCCAGGCCGGTTTATCCAGGTTTAGTTTCAGCGCGATATATAAGGCGATAAAGGCGGCAATGCAGGTTTTAACGGCAAATAACCACGCATTTTTAGATAACCACTTCATTATTTACTTCACGGCTCACGTCAGACTAAAGCGCTATTTTAGCGATTTTCAGGCACGAGTGGAGAGGCTTAAGCATCGATAGTTTGTAACAAAATAATCACATAGGGTGAAAGATAAGGGGCTAATCATTGTCAACCCCTTATCGTTAGCGATTAAGCAATGGTGACGTCTTTCGCCAGATAGACATCCTGCACCGAATTGATCAGCGCCACGCCATCCTTCATCGATTTCTTAAAGGCTTTACGGCCCAAAATCAGCCCCATACCGCCCGCACGCTTGTTGATCACCGCGGTGCGCACTGACTCGGCGGTATCGGTTTCACCTGCCGCTGCGCCACCCGAGTTAATTAACCCGGCACGGCCCATATAGCAGTTTGCCAGCTGGTAACGCACCAAATCGATCGGGTTGTCGCTGGTTAATTTGCTGTAAACGCGCTCGTCGGTTGAGCCGAACTTCACCGCGTTATACCCACCATTGTTTTCCGCCATCTTCTGCTTGACGATATCGGCACCGATGGTGGCCGCCAGATGGTTAGCCTGACCGGTCAGATCCGCGCTGGCATGGTAATCCACACCCTCTTTCTTGAAGTCATTGTTACGCAGGTAGGCCCACAGTACGGTGACCATACCCAGCTCATGAGCGCGCTCAAAGGCGACGGAGATTTCTTCCAGCTGACGACGCGACTGTTCAGAACCGAAATAGATGGTGGCGCCCACGGCAACCGCCCCTAAGTTAAAGGCCTGATCGACGCTGGCATACAGGGTCTGATCGTATTGCGTGGGATAGCTGAGGGTTTCGTTATGGTTCAGTTTGACCATAAACGGAATGCGGTGCGCATAACGGCGCGACACCGAGGCCAGCACGCCATAAGTGGAGGCCACGCAGTTACAGCCCGACTCGATGGCCAGCTCGACGATGTTCTTTGGATCGAAATAGAGTGGATTGGCAGCAAATGACGCGCCCGCCGAGTGCTCGACGCCCTGATCGTCCGCTACCACCAGCGATGAAAATGGTGCACCGGGCCGATGCCCTTGCCGACTTCCAGCGAATCGGCCTGCTCCAGCGCGCCCTGTAACCAGCCCTTGGCGTCCTGCACCGTCGACACCCAGTTATCATGCCGGGGTCGCAGCGCGGCCAGCGCAGCGGAAAGCGTACAGCCGGTGCCATGGGTATGCTTTGTTGGCACGCGCGGCGCGGTAAAACGCTGCTCCAGCTGGCGGCTGAACAGCCAGTCCGGGCTTTCGGCATCGCTCAGATGTCCGCCTTTCATCAGCACCGCCTGGCAACCCAGCGCTAACAGCGCCCTTCCCTGTCGCCGCATCTCATCTTCGTTAGTGGCAACCGGACACTCCAGCAGCGCCGCCGCTTCCGGCAGATTTGGCGTGATCAGTGAAACGTGCGGCAACAGGCACTCACGCAGCGTGGCAACCGCCGTCGGCGAAAGCAGCGGATCGCCACTTTTCGCCAGCATCACCGTATCCAGCACAATCCACGGCACGGACGAGGCCTTCAGTCCTTCAGCCACCACCTTGACGATATCGCTGCTGGCTAACATGCCGATTTTTACGCTGTCGATGCGCACGTCGCTCAGCACGGAATGTAATTGTGCCGCGACAAAGTCGGGCTCAATGCGGTAAACCGACAGCACGCCACAGGTATTCTGCGCCACCAGCGCGGTGATCACGGTGGTGCCATAGGCACCCAGCGCCGAGAAGGTTTTCAGATCGGCCTGAATGCCCGCGCCACCGCTGGGATCGGTTCCGGCAATGCTCAGTGCGTTGATGCGCTTCATCCCTGAACCTCCAGAGTGAACAGCTCGTCGAGGAACAGCGCAACAAAACTGCCGGGACCCGCTGCCGCCATCGCCGCGCGTTCGCCTGCCAGGCTCATTATCCGGCAGGCGCTGGCAACGTGCGTTAACCGGTCGCCAGGCAGCGCGGCAAATCCGGCCACCACCGCCGACAACGCGCAGCCGGTGCCGACCACGCGGGTCATCAACGGCGAACCGCCAGCCACAGCCAGCACCCGTTGGCCATCGGTGACGTAATCCGTTTCCCCGGTGACCGCAACGATAGCGCCGGTGGTGCTGGCCAGCAGACGAGCGGCGTCCAGCGCCAGCGCCGAGTCATGCAGGCTGTCGACGCCGCGCCCGGAGGTTGCCTGGCGCGCCAGCGCCATGATTTCCGAGGCGTTGCCGCGAATAGCCGCAGGACGGTGTTCCAGCAGCTGCTGACAGAATTCAGTGCGGAAGGTCAATGCGCCGACGGCAACCGGATCCAGCGTCCAGGCACGCTGCGCCTTTCCGGCCGCGTGCACAGCGGCCAGCATCGCTGTACTGCGGGAATGGGTGAGCGTGCCGACGTTGACCAGCACGGCATCGGCAATGGCGCTGAACTGCGCGGCTTCGTCGGGATCAATCACCATCGCCGGCGATGCGCCCAGCGCCAGCAACACGTTGGCAGTAAAAGTCTGCACCACATCGTTGGTCAGGCAGTGAATTAACGGCGATTTTTCACGGAAGAGGTGGAGCGACGCCACGGCATCCGCCGCGACAAAGGTATGAGGTTGGTTCATGGTACAACTCCCAACCGGCGATCAAGAAGGCGATGCGGTCAGGCATCTGACTTCCCTCCGCTGGCATTATCCAGTTCAGGTTCGACGGGTTTTTCTCAGCCCTTTCTTTGGAAAGAAACGGCACCCCGAGTCATTTACTACGTGCTTTCAGCCGCCAGATTACGGGATGGCGCTTTTCTTTACCATCCCCCAGGCGTTAATCAGATCAACATTCCACCGCTACACCGGGATGCGGCGACCGATCTCCACCACACGGTCACTGGGCAGGTAGTAGTAGTCGGTCACATGCATGCCATTGCGCGCCATCCAGCTGAAAATCACGCGCTGCCAGGCCGGCAGGCCGCCGCTACCTTCGCGTGGGATGATGTTTTCATGGCCCAGATAATAGGTGACATGCTCGGTATCCAGCTCGCAGTTATCCAGTTGCGGATAGCGTAACAGTGCAGGGATGTTGGGCCGCTCCATAAAGCCATACACCGCCAGCGCGTGCCAGAAGCCCGGCGCAAGCTGGGTGACGGTTAAGCGCTCGTCGGCATTGATGCGCGGAACGTTGTCGATAGCGATCGTCAGCGACAGCACGTGCCCATGCAGTGAGCCGTTTCGCTTCACCTGCCACTGCATCACCGGCGGCGTGCCCTCTTTCTCCCGCGTCAGAAACACCGCCGTGCCCGGTACTCTGGGTATGGCTTTTTCTTCCAGCATGGCCAGGAAGTCGTCCACCGGAATAAATTTTTCGTGCACCGCCCTGCTCGCCGCTTCCACGCCGCGGTGCCAGAGCAGCATTACGCCGTACACGACCAGCGCCAGGATCAGCGGCATATAGCCACCCTCGAACACCTTACTCATATTGGCGACCAGGAAGCACAGGTCGATGACAAAGAACACGCCGGCAATCAGCAGGCTGGTGAGCCGGTTCCAGCGCCACACCTCATGCATCGCAACATACAACAGCCCGGAGGTCATGATCATCGTCAGCGACACGGCGATGCCATAGGCTGCTGCCAGCTTGTCGGAAGATTTGAAGAACACCGCGAGAAAGATGGTCACCACCATCAGCAACCAGTTAATCGCCCCGATATAGATTTGCCCGTAGCTCTCTTCGGTAGTCTGTTTAACCCGCAGCCTCGGCAGCCAGCCTAGCTGAATTGCCTGACGGGTCATGGAAAACGCACCGCTGATAATCGCCTGACTGGCAATGATGGTGGCGAGAGTGGCGAGGATCACCAGCGGGATTTGTAATACCGGCGGGCAAAGCCGGAAGAAGATATTTTGCGTCACGTCAGCACCTGAAAGCAGTAACGCTGCCTGTCCGGCGTAGTTGAGCAGCAGGCTGGGAAAGACGATAGCAAACCAGGCCAGCCAGATCGGCTTTTTGCCAAAATGGCCCATATCGGCATACAGCGCTTCCGCACCGGTGACGCAAAGGAATACGCCGCCGAGCACCAGAAAGCTGACGATGCCGTTGGAGAAGAGAAAGTCGATACCGTACATCGGGTTGAGCGCCACCAGCACCGCAGGATGCTGCACAATCCCCCAGATGCCCAGGCCGGCGATAACCGCGAACCACAGCGCCATAATCGGACCAAAGACTTTGCCAATCTTCGCCGTGCCCAGCGGTTGAATGGCAAACAGCGCCAGCAGGATCACCACCGCGCCAGGCAGGATCCAGGGTTGTGATTCCGGCAGGATGATGGTCAGCCCTTCAAGGGCAGAGAGTACCGAGATCGCTGGCGTGATCGCACCGTCGCCATAGATCAGCGCCGCACCAAAAAGCCCGGCAAACAGCACCAGCGGTCGCCGTTTATCCTTTCGTACTAATAGCGACATCAGCGCCAGAATGCCGCCTTCGCCATGGTTATCGATGCGCATCGCAAACAGGGCATACTTTACCGAGGTGATCATCACCATGGTCCAGAACAGCAGCGACAGCAGCCCGAGGATCACCTCCGGCGTGGGTCCTTCGCCCGACAAAGAGAGCACGGTTTTTAAGGTATACAGCGGGCTGGTGCCGATATCGCCAAATACCACCCCCAGCGCGCCGGCGGCAAGTACCGGCAGGCTAAGCGTATTTTCTTGTGTGTCCTGACTGGCGGTCATTGCGCCTTCCTTATGAAACCCCAATCTCTTTACACTGGCCTGGAGATGGGAAAGCGTCAACTTCGCCCAAGGACTCTTTTGGCTAACGGCCAACAATACGCTACTCTTGGGCATCATCCCGTCCTGAGCCGAGACAATACGCAACGCATTATGACCAGACCGCTTAATGAACAGTACGGCATCAGCGTGGCAGCGCTGAAGATGCTGCAATACCTGAAACAGATTTCACGCGGGGATCGGGGGTTTTCTATCCTCGACACCACGCTTAACCACCGTTGCAACGTGACGCCACCGGATAATTTTAAGGTGCTTGATGAGCTGTTTGAGGCCGGAAAAATTGACTACGACTATCGCGGCACCGGGCTTGATGGCGAACGGCATGTCAAGCCGGTCTGATAATCCCCGCGCGCGCCGGAGCCAGTCGTGAACGTTCGTCCCTTTACTGAGGCCGACCGCCCTTTCCTGCGCACGCTGTTTCTTGCGTCGCGCAAGGCAAACTGGCACTGGCTGGATGGCAGTGACTGGGCGCTGGAAGATTTTGATCGGGTCACGCTGGGCGAGCGCATCCTGGTGGCGGAAGACAACGGTCACCGCCTCGGATTTGCGGCGGTGTTACCTAACGATAATTTTCTGCACAGCCTGTTTATCGACCCCGACTGGCAGGGAAAGCACGTGGGCAGCCTGTTGCTGACCGCCGTGCAGGCGGCGTTCACCTCCACCGGCGCGTTGAAATGCATGAAGGCCAATCATCATGCGGTGGCCTTTTATCAACGGCATGGCTGGACGATAATTTCTGACGGCGAGAGTGAACACGGTGAGTACTGGCTGATGCATTTTGTGCGCTGAACGCTCTCCCGGCGATGAAACCGGGAGAAGGTGACTCAGACCGCGCGGAAGGCGATATCGGCAGGGATCACTTCCCCTTGCCAGTAAAGCTGGGCAGCCACCGCACCGGCCAGTTGGCGATACATCGCCGTAAACTCACTATCCGGACGACGCACCACCGTTGGCTGTCCATCATCCAGATCCTCACGCAACGTAATGTGCAGCGGCAGCTGGGCCAGCAGGCGCGTATGGTATTGCTCTGCTAATTTCTCCGCCCCGCCGCTGCCAAAAATAGCCTCGTGGTGACCGCAGTTGCTGCAAATATGCATACTCATATTCTCAACGATACCTAATACCGGGACGTTAACCTTCTCAAACATCACGATACCTTTTCGGGCATCCACCAGCGCGATGTCCTGTGGCGTGGTCACCACCACCGCACCGGTCACCGGCACATTCTGCGCCAGCGTCAGCTGAATATCACCGGTACCCGGCGGCATATCCAGCACCAGATAGTCGAGGTCCGGCCACATCGTTTCGTTCAGCAGTTGCATCAGCGCTTTGCTGGCCATCGGCCCACGCCAGACCATGGCGTTATCGTCCGTCACCAGATAACCAATCGAGTTGGTTGCCAGGCCGTGCGCCATAATCGGCGCCATATGCGTGCCGTCTGGCGAGGTTGGGCGTTCATCACGGGTGCCGAGCATGTCGGGGATCGAAGGACCATAAATATCGGCATCCAGCAGCCCGACTTTGGCTCCTTCAGCAGCCAACGCCAGCGCCATATTGACGGCGGTGCTGGATTTGCCCACGCCACCTTTGCCCGAGCTGACGGCAATAATGTTCTTCACGCCGGTGGCACCGGGATGATTTTTCACTCTTTTCAGCGTGGCTATATCGTGCGTCAAGCGCCAGCTGATGGCGGTGGCGCTGGTCAGACGTAACAGCTCGGCGCTGGTCGACTCTTTAAGCGCTTCAAAGCCGCTATGCCAGGCAAATGGCATCACCAAATCAATATGCAGGGTATTGTCCATCAACGCGCAGTGGTGCAACGCCTTCAGGGTGGTGAGGTTATGCTTCAGCGTCGGATGTTCAAAAGTGGTCAATGTGCCCATCACCATCGCACGCAGCGCTTCCGGTGAATGTTGACCCTGAGCTTGTACCGTCATCCCGGCTCCTTGTTTTCTTTATCAGTTCTTTAATGGGTTCAGATGGGTTTAAGCATATCAGAAGTGGCAGGCGGTGATGTTACCGGCCTTAAAAAACGGCGGTGAGATCGCGGGATTGTTTACGCAGGGACGGCCTTTCGGTTACCATCTATCCCCCCTTTTAAAACAGGTATAGCAAGTCTTACTATGACTCAAGTCGCGAAAAAAATATTGGTAACGTGCGCACTGCCGTACGCCAACGGTTCCATTCATCTCGGCCACATGCTCGAGCATATCCAGGCAGATATTTGGGTCCGTTACCAGCGAATGCGCGGCAATCAGGTTTACTTCATCTGTGCGGACGATGCACACGGTACGCCAATCATGCTGAAAGCTCAGCAGTTGGGTATTGCGCCTGAGCAGATGATTGCTGAGATGAGTCAGGAACATCAGACAGATTTTGCTGGCTTTGACATCAGCTACGATAACTATCACTCGACGCACAGCGACGAGAACCGTGAGCTGTCCGAGCTGATCTATACCCGTCTGAAAGAGAACGGTTTCATCAAGAACCGCACCATTTCACAGCTGTACGATCCGGAAAAAGGCATGTTCCTGCCGGACCGTTTTGTTAAAGGCACCTGCCCGAAATGCAAATCGCCCGATCAGTACGGCGATAACTGTGAAGTGTGCGGCGCGACCTACAGCCCGACCGAGCTGATCAATCCGCAGTCGGTGGTCTCAGGCGCGACGCCGGTGATGCGTGATTCTGAGCACTATTTCTTCGACCTGCCAGAGTTCAGCGCCATGCTGCAAGCCTGGACCCGTTCCGGCGCGCTGCAGGAGCAGGTGGCGAATAAAATGCAGGAATGGTTCGAGTCTGGCCTGCAGCAGTGGGATATCTCCCGCGATGCGCCTTACTTCGGCTTCGAAATTCCGGGTGCGCCAGGCAAATACTTCTACGTCTGGCTGGATGCGCCAATTGGCTATATGGGCTCGTTCAAAAACCTGTGTGACAAGCGCGGCGACATCGATTTTGATGCCTTCTGGAAGAAAGATTCCGATGCCGAGCTTTACCACTTTATCGGTAAAGACATCGTTTATTTCCATAGCCTGTTCTGGCCAGCGATGCTGGAAGGCAGCAACTTCCGTAAGCCGACCAACCTGTTTGTACACGGTTATGTGACGGTAAACGGCGCGAAGATGTCAAAATCTCGCGGCACCTTTATTAAAGCCAGCACCTGGTTGCAGCACCTGGATGCAGACAGCCTGCGTTACTACTACGCCGCGAAGCTCTCTTCGCGCATTGACGATATTGACCTGAACCTGGAAGATTTCGTGCAGCGCGTGAACGCCGATATCGTTAACAAAGTGGTGAACCTGGCTTCCCGTAACGCCGGTTTCATCAATAAGCGTTTCGACGGCAAACTCTCCGCGGAGCTGGCCGATCCTGAGCTGTACAAAACCTTCACCGATGCCTCCGCCAGCATTGGCGAAGCCTGGAACAGCCGCGAGTTCGGTCGTGCCGTGCGCGAAATCATGGCGCTGGCCGATGTGGCAAACCGCTACGTCGACGAGCAGGCACCGTGGGTTGTCGCCAAGCAGGAAGGCCGCGATGCCGATCTGCAGGCGATCTGCTCGATGGGCATCAACATGTTCCGCGTACTGATGACCTGGCTGAAACCGGTGCTGCCATCACTGACTGAACGCACCGAAGCGTTCCTCAATGTGGAAATGAGCTGGGATGGCATTCAGCAGCCGCTGCTGGACCATAAAATCTCGGCCTTTAAAGCGCTGTACAGCCGCATTGAGATGGACAAAGTCAACGCGCTGATTGAAGCCTCGAAAGAAGATGCTGCGGTGGCCAATGCGCCTGCGGTTGCAGACAGCAAAGCGAAAAAATCCGCCGAGGCAAAACCTGCGGTAGCGGCTGCTTCAGCCGATGCCGACGTTGGCGACACCATCAGCTTTGATGACTTTGCCAAAGTGGATATGCGCGTGGCGTTGATCAAAACCGCTGAGCTGGTGGAGGGTTCTGACAAGCTGCTTCGTCTGGTGCTGGATATGGGTGGCGACGAAACGCGCCAGATCTTCTCCGGTATTCGCGCCGCCTATCCAGACCCATCGGTGCTGGAAGGTCGTTTGACCGTGGTGGTGGCCAACCTGGCACCGCGCAAAATGCGTTTCGGCGTGTCAGAAGGCATGGTGCTGTCTGCCGGCCCTGGCGGCAAAGATCTGTTTATCCTCGGTGCCGACAGCGGCGCTCAGCCGGGTATGCAGGTTAAATAACTTCCCGTTGCGTTAAGATGTTTAAGGGGCGAATCCAGGTTCGCCCCTTTTTTGTTTGTCTCTTCTGCCCAGTGTGACCGATAGCACGTTTTAGCATTTCATCGTATGATTAACGTTCTTAAAACCAGGAGCTTATCATGCGTACCGCCCTGTCCCTTGGTTGGCAATATCTTCGCGCCTTTGTCATCATTTACCTCTGTCTTTATGCCGGAACAGCCCTGGCTGGCCTGCTGCCCGTGACGATCCCCGGCAGCATTATTGGCATGCTGATCCTGTTTGGTCTGCTGGCATTGCAGATCCTGCCGGTGGACTACGTGAAACCCGGCAGCACCCTGTTGATCCGCTATATGGGCCTGCTGTTTGTGCCGATCAGCGTCGGCATCATGAGCTACACCGATATTCTGAGCGCGCAGTTTGGCCCGATTGTGGTCTCCTGCGTGCTGAGTACCTTTATCGTGCTGCTGACCGTCGGGCTGGTGTCACACCGGTTACACAGCCGTCCGCTGATCAAACCAGGAGCCGGCGATGAGTGATATCTGGTGGTCACTGCCGCTGACGGTGATGGTGTTTTTTGCCGCACGTCGCGTGGCGGCAAAGGTGAAAATCTCGCTGGTCAATCCGCTGCTGGTATCGATGGCGGTGATCATCCCGCTGCTGTTACTGATCCAGATGCCCTATGCGCGCTATTTCCAGGGCAGTTCGGTGCTTAACCATCTTCTTCAGCCTTCTGTCGTGGCGTTAGCCATTCCGCTGTATGAGCAGATGCATCAGATCCGCGCGCGCTGGAAGTCGATTATTGGCGTCTGCTTTATGGGCAGCATGACGGCGATGGTCTCCGGGACGGCGATTGCGCTGTGGATGGGTGCCACGCCGCAGATTGCCGCCACCATTATGCCGAAGTCGGTCACCACGCCGATCGCGATGGCCGTATCTGGCACCTTAGGCGGCATTCCGGCAATCAGCGCGATCTGTGTGCTGATCGCCGGCGTGCTGGGAGCGGTATTTGGTCATATGCTGCTGAACCTGCTGAAGATTACCGGCAAGCCTTCGCGCGGGCTGGCGATTGGCAACGCCTCCCATGCGCTGGGCACCGCGCGCTGTGCGGAACTGGATTATCAGGAAGGGGCTTACAGCTCGCTGGCGCTGGTGATCTGCGGGATTATTACCTCGCTGTTGGCGCCGTTCCTGTTCCCGTTGCTGATGCACCTTTGGGGTTAAAATTTGCGATGCGTCGCGCATTTTGTAATTCGCTTTCATAAATTGCATTGCTTGCGTGATATCAATCACATATAACTCAGCAACTGCCCGCTACACTTAGCGGCCGAACCAGTTAAAGAGGCCCGATAATGCACCCACGTTTTCAAGCCGCGTTTGCCACGCTGCCGACAGCCCTGCAAACCGCCCTGCTGCCGATCCTTTCCGCTGCTGACTTTCAGGCATTCCTGACGCCAGAGCAGGTGGCTGACGTTAAATCCGCATCTGGCCTGGACGATCGTGAGCTGGCTTTTGCCCTGCTGCCGCTGGCTGCCGCCTGCGCTGTGGCGCCCCTCTCCCACTTTAATGTTGGCGCGCTGGCAAGAGGCAAAAGCGGACACCTCTATTTCGGTGCCAATATGGAGTTTGTTGGCGCGACCATGCAGCAAACCGTGCATGCCGAACAAAGTGCGGTCACCCACGCCTGGATGCGCGGCGAAGCCTCGCTGGAAGCCATCACCGTCAATTACACGCCTTGCGGTCACTGCCGCCAGTTTATGAATGAGCTAAACAGCGGCACCGCGCTGAACATTCATCTTCCGGGCCGCGCACCGGCCACGCTGGGAGACTATCTGCCCGATGCCTTCGGCCCGCGCGATCTGGAGATCAAAACGCTGCTGCTGGATGATGTCGACCACCAGCTGAGCATCAAAGGCGATGCGCTGACGCAGGCCGCGCTGCAGGCCGCCAACCGCAGTCATGCACCTTATACTCAGGCCTGGAGCGGCGTGGCGCTGCAATCCGCAGACGGCGCGATCTTCGCCGGTAGCTACGCGGAAAATGCCGCCTTCAACCCCAGCCTGCCGCCGTTGCAAGCCGCCCTCAACCTGCTCAGCCTTGCCGGCCATGATGTGCTGACCATTCAGCGCGCGGTGCTGGCAGAAGCGCCAGATGCCAGGGTCATTCAGCGCCAGGCAACTCAGGCGACGTTGCACGCGCTGGGCTGCGCCAATCTGACCACCGTTCCGCTGGACTGATCCCTTCCACGCCAGGATGCAGCGTTACGCTGCATCCTGTTCAGCTTTCGCAAAAATTGAATAAAAACCGTTCCTTTTGTTATAACCCGTTAACAAAAGCTGTACTTTCAGACTAATTATTTTAGGATTGGCCCACAACATCCCGATCCGAATGAGTATTGATTGCATGGAACTCGAATACGAAAGTAAACGACCGCTGTATATTCCTTATGCCGGCCCTATTTTGCTGGAATTCCCGTTGTTGAATAAGGGAAGCGCCTTCTCTGTAGAAGAGCGAAATGAATTTAACCTGCGCGGCCTGCTGCCTGAAACGGTGGAAACCATCGAAGAGCAAGCCAAGCGTGCCTGGAAGCAGTTTCAGGACTTCAAAAACGATAACGACAAACACGTTTATCTGCGCAATATCCAGGACACCAACGAAACCCTCTTCTACCGTCTGCTGGACAACCATCTTGAAGAGATGATGCCGATTATTTACACCCCCACCGTCGGCGCGGCCTGTGAACACTTCTCCGAAATCTATCGTCGTGCCCGTGGCGTGTTTATCTCCTATCCGAACCGCGGCAACATCGAAGATATGTTGCAAAACGCCACCAAGCAGAATGTCAAAGTGATCGTGGTTACCGACGGCGAACGCATTCTCGGCCTGGGCGACCAGGGCATCGGTGGCATGGGCATTCCCATTGGTAAGCTCTCGCTGTACACCGCCTGTGGCGGTATCAGCCCGGCGTACACCTTGCCAATCGTGCTGGACGTCGGCACCAACAACCAGCAATTGCTGAATGACCCGCTGTATATGGGCTGGCGTCATCCGCGCATCACCGGCGAAGAGTACGATAACTTCGTCCACGAGTTCATTCAGGCGGTGAAGAGCCGCTGGCCGAACGTGGTGCTGCAGTTTGAAGACTTCGCACAGAAAAATGCGATGCCGATCCTCGAACGCTACCGTGACGAAGTTTGCTGCTTCAATGATGATATTCAGGGCACCGCCGCCGTTACGCTGGGCACGCTGATTGCCGCCAGCCGTGCGGCGGGCAGCACCATGAGCCAGCAGAAAGTGGTATTCCTCGGTGCAGGTTCTGCCGGCTGCGGCATCGCCGAGCAAATTATCGCGCAGATGAAGTCCGAAGGCCTGAGCGATGAAGAAGCCCGCGCCCGCGTGTTTATGGTGGACCGCTTCGGTCTGCTGACCGACAAGCTGCCTAACCTGCTGAACTTCCAGAGCAAGCTGGTGCAGAAAAGCGAAAACCTGGCGGACTGGCATGCCAGCTCCGACGCCATTTCGCTGCTGGACGTGGTGCGTCACGCCCAGCCGGATATCCTGATCGGTGTTTCCGGCCAGCCGGGTCTGTTCAGCGAAGAGATTATCCGCGAGATGCATAAGCACTGCCCGCGCCCTATTGTCATGCCGCTGTCCAACCCGACGTCACGGGTTGAAGCCACGCCGCAGGACATTATGGCCTGGACCGATGGTGCCGCGCTGGTGGCAACCGGTAGCCCATTCTCTCCGGTGATGTGGAAAGAGAAAACCTACCCTATCGCCCAGTGCAATAACTCGTATATCTTCCCGGGCATTGGCCTTGGGGTGATTGCGTCCGGCGCTACCCGCGTCACCGACAGCATGCTGATGGCCGCCAGCCGTGCCTTAGCCGACTGCTCACCGCTGGTTAACGATGGCGTCGGCCCGGTGCTGCCAGAAGTGAAAGATATCCAGGGCGTATCGAAACTGATCGCTATGGCTGTCGGCAAAGCCGCACAGTTAGCAGGCGTGGCGGTCGTTACCTCTGAAGACGTGCTGTCCAAGTCAATTGCGGCCAATTTCTGGCTGCCGCAATACCGTAACTATCGTCGGACCTCAATCTGATTGATCGCGGCCGGGTGCTTTCTGCACCCGGCTCTCAACTTTGCCCTTTTCTTCCGGCGATTTGTGCGAAAATCCGCCAACCGGTGCGCTGTTGCTTGCTTCACCCCGCCGGGTCAAGTAGCCTTGATTCACCCTTTTTCTGCAAGTCTGAGCGCTCTCTGGCATGGTAAAACGCTTGATTTATGGTCTGATTATCATCATGACGTTGATGGTACTGACCGCGCTCGGCCTCGATCGCTGGATGAGCTGGAAAACCGCTCCCTATATCTACGAAAATCTGAAATCGCTGCCGCATCGCCAGGTCGGTGTGGTGCTCGGTACGGCCAAATATTATCGCGGCGGCGGCATCAACCAATACTACCTGTATCGCATGCAGGGCGCGCTGAACGCCTATAACAGCGGCAAGGTCAATTACCTGTTGCTGAGCGGTGATAATGCCCTGCACAGCTACAACGAACCGATGACCATGCGCAAGGATCTGATCGCCGCCGGCGTCGATCCGGCCGATATCGTGCTGGATTATGCCGGTTTCCGGACGCTGGATTCGATTGTGCGTACCCGCAAAGTGTTCGATACCAACGATTTCATCATAATCACCCAACGCTTCCACTGCGAACGCGCGCTGTTTATCGCCCTGCATATGGGTATTCAGGCACAGTGTTACGCGGTTCCTTCGCCGAAAAACATGCTGAATATCCGGGTTCGCGAAGTCGGTGCGCGGCTGGGCGCGCTGGCCGATTTGTATGTGATGAAGCGCGAGCCGCACTTCCTCGGGCCGCTGATCCCGATACCAGCGCGGGTGGAAGTGCCGGAAGATACGCAAAGCTATCCGGCGGTCACGCCTGAGCAACTGCTGGAGCTGCAGGAGAAGCTTGAGGCTCAGGCGAAAGCTGCCGCCGCTGCCAAACTTCAGCAGCAGCAAACGCCGCCGCAACCGCCTGAAGACAGTGGCAAACCCGCAGAGCCTGACTCGCCAAAACCGGCGCCGCCCTCACCCGCACAGCCAGCCGAAGTCCCTTCCGGGCCGTAATAGCAGATTTAATCGAAGAGTCAGGGCACTGAGGCACCTTTTTGCTGAAATGGGGAGGGTTAAACGCCTTTCGCAATACGCTCAATCGCCACCTGAGCAAGGAAACCAGAACGGCTTTTAAACTCAGGGTGTGTGGCCACACAGCGATCTATACGGTCAATAAGTGACTTCGGTAAAGTCACGTTGATTTTCTCAGTGCCCCCTAAGAGCCGGGCCAGGTCCACATCGACAAGCGCCCAGGTATAGCCAGCATACTGACTATCGGCAACAAGAGCGCTCAGGGAGGATACGGCCGGAATATCGTCACCCAGCTCGATAAGCAATTCAATATGTCCAGTAATCGCCTCTTTGGCATTGTTCACGGCTTCTTCTAACGTTTCTCCGGCAGAAAAACAACCGGGCAAATCTGGCACGGTCACGCCGTAAGCATGGTGCTCGTCACCGTTCTCAATAGCAATTGGATATAGCATGAATTACCCTCTCTCGATGAAAACGAGGATTACATCCCCGCTTGTTTCTTAATACTCTTTATCGTTTTTATGGGTAAATCTTTCTTTGGATGGGGGATAGTCACTACCCCTTTTTTGGTGGGGTGCCTGAAATGATGATGACTTCCATTTACCCTAATCAGTTCCCAACCGTCAGCTTTGATTTCAGCGATTAACGTCCTGCTATCCATCCTTTTACCCCATTGCGTCCTGGCGCAAGAATAATAACTCCAATAACCCCAGCATGCAACGGAGTTACTCGGGTTATAAATTATTCTCATTCAACGCCATGGGCAAACTACGGTGAGGTTGAGATGCGCATTTGGTCAGATCAAACCCGGGCAGACACACTGGCAATAAAAAAGGTCAGGCAGCTTGCGCTGCCTGACCTTTTGTCTGCCGGAGAAGGGTTACTTCTTACGGGCGTATTTCAGTGAATCCAGTGCCACGGCGAAGATGATGATGCCGCCCTTAATGATGTACTGCCAGTAAGGGTTAACGCCGATATAGGTCAGACCGTAGTTGATAACGGTGAAGATCAGCACACCGGTTACCACACCTGCCACGGTACCGACACCACCGGCAAACGACACGCCACCTACCACACAGGCCGCAATCGCATCCAGCTCATACATAAAGCCGAGGTTGTTGGTTGCCGAGCCGATACGGCCCGCTTCCAGCATCCCGCCGAAGGCGTAGAACACACCCGACAGCGCATAAATCAGGATCAGGTTGAAGTTAACGTTAACACCTGACACACGTGCCGCTTCCGGGTTACCGCCGATGGCAAAAATGTTTTTACCAAAGCGGGTTTTGTTCCACAGCACCCAGACAAAGAACACCGCAATCGCTGCATAGAAGGTGATGTAAGACAGCTTGAAATCACCTAAGCGCACAAAGCCCTGGGCAAAGGTCGAGAACTTCTCGTCAAAGCCGGCAATCGGTGAGGCACCGACAAAGTCGTAATACAGGGAGTTAATACCGTAAACGATGATCATCGTACCCAGCGTGGTGATAAATGGCGTCACCTTCAGGTAAGCGATGATCAGGCCGTTGACCAGACCAATGACGCCGCCGATCACGCAGACTGCCAGGATCACCAATGGAATTGGCACCGTGTCCATATGCGGGAAGACTTTGTTGGCATTGTCCATCGCCTGCAACAGCGTGGCGGCAACCACCGCGGCCAGACCCACCTGACGGCCGGCTGACAGGTCAGTACCCTGGGTGACGATTAACCCGGCCACGCCCAATGCAATAATAATACGCACGGAAGACTGGGTTAAAATGTTACTCAGGTTCATCAAACTTAAGAAAGTTGGATCCTGGAAAATAATGATTGCCAGCAGTACCAGCAACACAACGTAGATCCCACCTTCTTTTAACCAGGTGAGTGCACTTTTTTTATTCACTGCTTTCATGGTAACAGCCCTTACCCTATTAAAGGTGCAACGATGCTAAACGTAAGATTTCGTTTTGCGTTGTCGTTTTTGTTTCTACTATGCCCGCAACCATGCCGTTACTCATTACCAGAATCCGGTCGGTAATGCCTAAGAGCTCTGGCATTTCAGAAGAGATAATAATGATGCCTTTATCCTTCTTCGCCAGCTCTGAAATTAACTGATAGATTTCGAACTTCGCCCCGACGTCAATACCGCGCGTCGGTTCATCCAGCATTAGTATTTCCGGCTGCGTTAATAACCAGCGACCGATAATCACCTTTTGCTGATTCCCTCCCGACAGTGAACCAATTGAGGTGTGATGGCCCGGCGTTTTTACGCGCATTGAGTCAATCACCCATTGGGTATCACTTTTCATCCGGTTATTATCCAGCAGGCCAATGCTGTTTTTATATTTACGGATATTGGAGATCAGCGAGTTAAAGCCGATATCCAGGAACGCGTAAATACCGGTCGCACGACGCTCTTCGGTCACCAGCGCAAAGCCATGGTTGATCGCTTCGTTAGCGCTGTGGTTATTGATCTTTTTGCCGTGCAGCTTGATGGTGCCGCCAGACTTCTCACGGATACCAAACAGGGTTTCAACGATGTCGGTACGCTTCGCGCCTACCAGCCCCGCTATGCCCAGAATCTCACCTTTGCGCAGGTCGAACGAGATATCCCGAATCGACGGCTGACGCAGAGAAGTCAGGTTACGCACTTCGAGGATAGTCTCACCCGGGACGTTGGTTTTATCCGGGAATCGCTGGTTCAGCGAACGCCCTACCATCATCGAGATGATCTTATCCATATCCAGCCCTTCAAGCGGCTGAGTCACGATCCACTGACCATCACGCAGGATGGTAATTTCATCACACAGCTGGAAAATTTCTTCCATCTTGTGTGAGATATAAACAATGCCGCAGCCACGATCTTTCAGTTTACGGATAATAGTGAACAGGTGGTTCACCTCTTTTTCCGTTAACGACGACGTTGGCTCATCCATGATCACGATTTTGGCATCATAGGAGAACGCTTTGGCGATTTCGATCATCTGCATCTGCGAGACGGAAAGGTTAATTACCTTGTCGCGCGGATCGATATCAATATCCAGTTCATCAAAAATGGCTTTGGTATCACGGTACATTTTATCGTGATCGACAAAGATCCCTTTACGTGGGTAACGTCCCAGCCACATGTTATCCATCACCGTGCGCTGCAGAACCAGGTTTAATTCCTGGTGAACCATTGAAACGCCGTTTTCCAGCGCCTCTTTCGAACTTTTATAATCGATTTCCTTGCCCTGGAAAAGGATGCTCCCCGTATCTTTACTGTAAATGCCAAATAAGCATTTTAATAACGTGGACTTCCCTGCGCCGTTCTCACCCATCAGGGCGTGAACAGAGTGGGGGCGAATTTTTAAATTCACATTGTCCAGTGCTTTAACCCCAGGAAATGACTTACTGACGTCCGTCATCTCCAGCAGATATTCGCGCTGTGTTGGCACTTTATCACTGCCCATAATTCTACCCGGCTGAAAGTGGCGTGAAATCAGGCGAGCCCGATAGCAAGCCTGGGAGTGGGCGCAGCACGCTGCGCCCGGTACAGGTAACGCTTATTATTTAACGAACTGAGACAGGTTTTCTTTATCAACCGGCACGTAAGCAACGCGAACCACTTTGCCGTCAAGCTTGTAGTTGGTGCCTTCGGTCGCAGGCTTGCCCGCTGCCAGGTTTTTCGCCATCTCGAAGGTCGCTTTGGCCTGGTTTTCCGCATCGTTCAGCACGGTTCCGGCCATTGCGCCCGATTTCACCATCGCCAGCGCTTCTGGCAAGGCATCCACACCGAATACCGGTACAGAAGATTTGTTGTGTGCTTTCAGCGCTTCTACCGCACCCATTGCCATCGCATCGTTGTTGGCGATAACCACTTCGATTTTGTTACCGTTCGGGCCAGACAACCAGGCATCCATCTTATCTTTCGCCTGAGCGGTGTCCCACATGGCGGTATCAAGATGCAGCTGCTGCGTTTTCAGGCCGTCTTTGTTCAGGGTATCAATAACGTATTTGGTACGGGCTTCCGCATCCGGGTGACCTGGCTCGCCTTTCAGCAGCACGAACTGGATCACGCCATCTTTGTTCAGATCCCAACCTGGGGTCGATTTCCAGTGCTTCTCAATCAGCTCGCCCTGCTTAACGCCTGACTCTTTAGAGTCAGTGCCGACGTAGTAAGCTTTGTCGTAGCTGGCCAGCGCTTTCGCGGTTGGCTCTTTGTTGAAGAACACGATTGGGATTTCGTTGGCTTTCGCTTTGCTGATCACCACGGCCGCTGCTGCCGGGTCAACCAGGTTGATGGCCAGCGCCTTCACGCCCTTAGCAACCAGTACGTCGATCTGGTCGTTCTGGGTAGACTGGCTGTTCTGTGAGTCATTCATCAACAGCTGCACACCCGGGCTGTCTTTCGCATCTTTCTCAATGTCTTTACGTACGACAGACATGAAGTTGTCATCGTATTTGTAGATGGTCACGCCGATACGGGTGTCCGCAGCGTGAGCTGTTGCACCAAACATCATGCTGGCAACCAGGGCAGTGAGCGTGAAAGCCTTCTTATTCATGGTATCTCCGGTTTTTTTGTAGGGTCTTACGCAACGTCCGGTGCGCTCCTGTAAGGGGAGGACCCGACGTTTATTTTTCCGGCAAGGCATAAGGTGGAAACGTTACGCAAAGCCGATTATTTGTTAAATCAAACCCGACTTCCCTGTACGGTAACGCTTCCTGAAAGCTGTGTAATAAACTGTTTCACAAGGGGTGAGGTTGCCGCTATAGCTGGCCCCATCAACGTTACATAATGTTTCACCCTTTGTAAGTTACTGTCATCATAGAGAAGCTGATGTTAATTAACTGTGAATTTACTCACAGATTGAAAACGGTTACACCGCAGAATCGGTTGAGTTAGTGATCGGGGCCACATTTTGCCGTGTGGCGACGGAATGACGGCGAACCAGCGTCGGCATAAAGCAGTGCTGTGCCGTTTCATCCAGTTCGCCCGCTGCACCCTTCAGCGCCAGCTCAGTGGCCAGTTTCGCCATAGAAACAATGGGATAGCGTACTGTCGTCAGCTGAGGGTCGGTGTAACGGGAAATTGGGATGTCGTCGAAGCCGACCACGGATAAATGCTGTGGCACCGCAATGCCGTTATCTTTCAATGCCGCAAGCGCACCGGCAGCCATGCTGTCGTTGTAAGCAAACACCGCCGTCAGGTGCAGATTGCGCCCTAACAGCTCAACCATCGCCGCTTCACCGCCCTGCATATCCGGCTCGCCGCTGGCGATCCAACTCTCGGAAGGCGTCACGCCCTGCTCTGCCAGCGCCTGCTGCCAGCCCTGGCGACGTTCGCCCACATCCTCAATCGGATGACTGGATCCCAGATAACCTATGCGCTGGTGGCCCTGCTGTTGCAGCATGCGGGTCGCCATCAGCGCGCCGCTGATATTGTCCAGACAGACGCAACGGTGGGCATAGCCGGGCACGGTTCGGTTGATCAGCACCATGCCGGGAACCTGATCCATTAATGAACCCAGTTCTTCATCGCCCAGCGCCTTGGCATGTACCACCAGCGCGTTACAACGCTGGCGGATCAGCACTTCAATCGCATGGCGCTCTTTGTCTGCCTGATGGTAGGAGTTGTTGATAAGTACATGTTTTTGCATGCGTTGGGCAACGGTATCCACCGCTTTCACCAACGCACCAAAGAAGGGATCGGAAACGTCCATCACCACCACACCGATGGTGTCACTGACCTGGGTGGCCAGCGCCTGCGCATTGGCATTCGGCCGGTAGCCCAGCGTTTCTACGATATTCAGAACGATTTCGCGGGTTTCAGGGGTCACTGCGGCGCTGTTATTGAGCACGCGGGACACCGTTGCTACCGATACGCCGGCCTCTCGGGCCACATCACGAATGGTAATCATAGGGGATTACCGGTGGAGAATAAGATTTGCATAGCCCTTCCTGACACAGTGTTCTGGGGGCTATTCTGGCAGGGGTCAACGCGGGGCTACGTGAATCTCGTCACACTGATGAAAACGGTTACATACAAATCAGCAACATTTGTGACGGATGTCATCCTTCAGCCCGATTCAGCGGCTTACCGCCCGTCAGTTCGGTGAGTCGACGCCACAGCCATTCAACCGGGCCCTGACGGAAGTAACGCAGCCACAGCACTGACAACAGGATATTGACCGCCCACACTGCAGGCACCACCGCCAGCAACTGCAGTCGGTCCAGCTGGTTAAATAAGTCGAGACGATCGAACAGCGTGGTGCAAATCAGGGTTTGCAACAGGTAGTTGGATAAGGCCATCCGCCCCACGCAGCTGATGGCGTGAGTCATTTTCAGCCGGCTGAGCGTGGGCCAGAAGCCGTAACACAAGGCGGCATAACCGAGCGCCTGCAACGGCGCGCCGAGTTCGCGCGGCACCTGAAGGAAGAAAGCGGCCCAGCGGAAACTCCAGCCGGTGCTCCATTGCAGATACAAGCCGGGGAGTTGAATCAGCCACGAAAGGGAGATCAGCATTACCGCGCTGCGGCGATACTGTGGCAGGCTGCGCTCACCCTTCAGCCAGCCGTTGCCGATCAGCGCGCCACCTATCATCATCAGCCCGGCCAGTTGCCAGCCATATTGCGCCGCCAGCGCCATCAGGCTGCCGCTAAAGCGGTCCATCCGGCCCTGAATCGCCTGCCATCCGCCCTGAATATGCCAGAAGGTTTCGTACTGCACGTTGGCCATGCCGGGTAGCCACGAGCTGTTAGGCTCCGGCCCGGTGCCCAGCCCGAGGATCAGCAGCACACCGCTGCCGACGACGTACAGCATCACCCCGGTATTCAGCAGCAGTCGGGAAGAACTGACGTCGCGGATCATCCGCCAGACGGCCAGCCCGACCAGGCCGTAATCCAGCAGGATATCGCCATCCCATAACAGCAGATTGTGCAACAGCCCGATCGCCATCAGCCAGATCAGGCGTGACTGGAGCCAGCGCTTACCGCGTGGTTGTAACAGTTGCAGACTGGCGCCGAACAGCAACGCAAATAGCGAGAGGAATTTAACCTGGGCAAACAGATCGGTCGCGGCCCAGGTGATGATTTCGCTTAGCGGCGGCGGGGTTCCCTGCCAGGCAGGATTAAGATAGGCCGCCGACGGCAGCCCAAAGGCGACAATATTGAGAAGCAGGATCCCCAGAATGGCCAGGCCACGGATAAAATCCAGAGTATGAATACGTGGCATGCCGGGGATCTCTGTTTAAACCTTAGCTATGACGTACCGCACGCAAGAATTCCTGGCGGGTATTCTGGCTGGATTTGAACAATCCGCCCAGCGAGGTGGTCGTGGTGGCGCTGGTCGCATCACGGATGCCACGCGCCTTCACGCAGTAATGCACGGCATCGATGGAGACCGCGACATTATTGGTGCCCAGCAGGGTTTGCAGTGCCACCAGAATTTGCTGCGTCAGACGCTCCTGAACCTGCGGACGTGACGAGAAGAACTGCACGATGCGGTTGATCTTCGACAGGCCAATCACCGTGTCTTTCGGGATATAGGCCACGGTCGCCTTACCATCGATGATCACAAAGTGGTGTTCGCAGGTGCTGGTCAGCGTGATGTCACGCACTGTCACCATCTCATCCACCTTCATCTTATTCTGGATGACGGTAATTTTCGGGAAGTTGCCGTAATCCAGACCCGAAAACACTTCATCCACATACATCTTGGCGATGCGGTGCGGTGTTTCGGCCAGGCTGTCGTCTTCCAGATCGAGGTTGAGCAGTTGCATGATCTCGGTCATATGACCGGCAATCAGACGTTTACGGCTTTCGTCATCCATTTCACGCGCAGGTGGGCGTAACGGGGTTTCCAGTCCACGGGCTAACAGCGCCTGGTGAACGAGTGCGGCTTCCTGACTTAACGCAGCCATGGTGATTCTTCTCCAGCAGATGAAACTCCGGCCCCGAACGGGACCGGCATAAATTCTGAGGCGGTATTTTGGTACACAATGCGCCGTTAATCCAGTGAATCAATTTAAACAGCGGTGAAACAGTTTCACTCTGCGGCCGGATCGCGCCGCCAGACCAGCGCACCGGCGACCACCAGCCCTGCCCCGGCGACGTACAGCGCGGGCTCGAGCTGATGGGTCAACGCGGTCGAGATAGCCGACAGCAGCGGCCCCACCAGTTGCCCCACCGCGTAACCGGTGGTCAGCAGTCCAGCCATGTAGCGCGTATGGCGCGGTGCCAGCTCGCGGGCATACTGCAAAGAAAGCTGCACCACACAGAGGAAGCCGCCGCCGATCAACGCCGCGCCCAACGCCAGCCCGGTAATGCCTGGAATGATATCGGCGCAGAATACGCCGATGGCCTGCGCCCACAGCGCCAGAGCCAACCGGCTGTTGGCGTTACCATAATGCCGGGTCGCAATGCCTAAGAGGATGCCGAGCACCGCTGCGCCGCCAAAAATCGGCCAGACGTACTGTGAAACCGGGCTGCCGGGAAAACGGGAAGCCGCCATCTGCGACAGAAAAGTGGCGGGCAGGATGTAGCCAAATCCGGCGAGGCTATAGCTCCAGACCAGCTTTTTCAGCCCTGAGGTCAGCACCAGCGGCTCCGGTGCCGTTTCCGGGCGATGAAGTTTTCCCCGGCGCGGCAGGTTACGGGCGATTAACAGCACCAGCAGCAGTGCCAGCACCCCATAGGCACACCAGGCCCAGGCGGCGTTGACCTGATGTGAATGCAGAATCACCGCCAGCATGCCGCTGAGGAAAATCCCGGTGCCCGGCCCGGCAAACACCGCCGCACTCAGGCCAGGCCGTCCCAGCTTGTGCAGCTGTTCATTGCTCCACGCCGCAATCAATACCATCGCCCAGCCGCTGGCCCAGCCGATAAAAAAGCGAATAATCCCATGCAGCCACGGACCGGTGACGCAGGCCGACAGCAGCGTCAGTATTACCGCGCCCCAGATCCCTAGCTTCAGGCGCAGCTCAACCTGTTGCGTTGCCCGCATGGCGTTCCACGAACCGCAGAGATAGCCAAGATAGTTAAAAGCGGCGACCACGCCCGCACTGGTCAGCGATAACTGATGTTCATCAATCATCAGCGGCACCTGTGGCGTAAAGGCGAACCGGCCGATCCCCATCGCCACCACCAGCGACAGAAACGCGCTAAACGCGACGCGAAAAGCCATAGTAACTCCCTTGATTCAGTTCAATCCGGCCTCAGTGCCGGGAAAGTGTTGCAGCTATCCTGCCTGATGGTTACACTCACGGAAAGTGAATAATAATCACCAAGTTGCTTACGGGAAGAGAAATAGTGGATCTGACCCAGCTGAAAATGTTCTGTTCGGTGGCCGAAACGGGTTCGCTGGCGCGTGCCGCGGAAGTGCTTCACCGTGTGCCGTCCAACCTGACCACCCGCCTGCGCCAACTCGAACAGGAGCTGGGCACCGACCTGTTTATCCGCGAGAAGCAGCGTTTACGCCTGTCGCCGATGGGCCACAACTTTCTCGGCTATGCGCAGCGGATTTTGGCGCTCAGCGAAGAAGCGATGAGTATGACCCATAGCGGCGAACCCGGCGGCAATTTTGCGCTGGGCTCGATGGAGAGCACCGCCGCCACGCGCCTGCCCGCGTTGCTTGCCGCCTACCATCAGCGTTTCCCCACGGTGGCGCTGTCGTTGATTACCGGCACCTCCGGTGAAATTATCGAGCGCGTGCGCGAAGGCACTCTGGCGGCGGCGCTGGCCGATGGGCCGATCCGCGTTGACGAGCTTAACAGCTGCATCGCTTTCCACGAGCAGATGGTGCTGATCTCCAGCCTGGAGCATGCGGATATCCTCGAGCCAGCCGATGCCTCCGGCGACACCCTGTTCGCCTTCCGTCCCAGCTGCTCGTATCGCATCAGGTTTGAGAACTGGTTCCGCAGCACCGGCGTACAGCCGGGCACCTTTATGGAAATTCAGTCCTATCACGCCATGCTCGCCTGCGTCGCCAGCGGTGCCGGCCTGGCGTTACTGCCGGAATCGGTGCTGGAACAGATGCCGGCGAAAGATCGCATCAAGCGCCATGCCCTGCCGGCTGAGGTACGCGATGCTGCCACCTGGCTGGTCTGGCGGCGCGATGCTTTCACCCCTAACGTTGAAGCGCTGAAATACCTGATTATTGAACAGATTGACGATGCGCTAACAGGGGAAGACCTTCATTCCTGATGAAATTCGTCCATACTGACTTTTATCGTTTTTGATTTGACTAAACTCCCGAGCAGTAGCCGGATCACCTTCTAAGAGGAAAAATTAGATGCAAATGATTAAGACTCGCGCGGCGGTCGCCTGGGCTGCGGGTGAACCGCTTTCTATCGAGGAAGTGGACCTGATGCCACCGCAGAAAGGCGAAGTGCTGGTGCGTATCGTCGCGACCGGCGTGTGCCATACCGATGCTTACACCCTGTCAGGCAAAGATCCTGAAGGCGTGTTCCCGGCGATCCTCGGCCATGAAGGCGGCGGCGTGGTGGAAGCGATTGGTGAAGGAGTGACCAGCGTTGCCGTTGGCGACCATGTTATCCCGCTGTACACCCCGGAATGCGGCCAGTGTAAATACTGTCTGTCCGGCAAAACCAACCTGTGTCAGGCGATCCGCGCCACCCAGGGCAAAGGCCTGATGCCGGACGGCACCACCCGCTTCTTTAAAGACGGCAAGCCTATCTTCCATTACATGGGCACTTCGACCTTCTCCGAATACACCGTTATCCCTGAAATCTCCCTGGCGGTGATCAGCAAAGACGCCCCGCTGGAAGAAGTCTGCCTGCTGGGCTGTGGCGTCACCACCGGTATGGGTGCGGTGATGAATACTGCCAAGGTGAAAGAAGGCGATACCGTTGCCATCTTCGGTCTGGGCGGCATTGGTCTGTCGGCGATTATCGGCGCAAAAATGGCGAAAGCCGGCCGCATCATCGGTATTGATATCAATACCAGCAAATACGACCTGGCGACCAAACTGGGCGCAACCGACCTGATCAACCCGAAAGATTTCGACAAGCCGATTCAGGAAGTGATCGTTGAGATGACCGACGGTGGCGTCGACTTCTCCTTCGAATGTATCGGTAACGTCAACGTGATGCGTTCCGCGCTGGAATGCTGCCATAAAGGCTGGGGCGAGTCGGTGATCATCGGTGTCGCCGGTGCCGGCGAAGAGATTTCTACCCGGCCATTCCAGCTGGTGACCGGCCGCGTATGGCGGGGTTCTGCTTTCGGTGGCGTTAAGGGCCGCTCACAACTGCCGGGCATTGTGCAACGTTACCTGGACGGCGAATTCCAACTTAACGACTTTATTACCCACAATATGCCGCTGGAAGAGATCAACGACGCCTTTGAGCTGATGCACGAAGGCAAATCGATCCGTTCAGTGGTGCATTTTAAAAAATAAATCAGGAGGATTGATGCCATCCACTCTGGAGCTACTTGAAGAACACCGAATGTTTGGCGGCTGGCAGCAGCGTTATCGCCATCCGTCCACCTCGCTCAACTGCGCGATGACCTTCAGCATATTTCTGCCCGGACCGAAACGCGATGCGCCACCGCCGGTGCTCTATTTCCTGGCGGGTCTGACCTGTACCGACGAGAACTTCTCCACCAAATCAGGCGCTCAGCGCATGGCTGCGGAGTTAGGGATCGTACTGGTGATGCCGGACACCAGCCCGCGTGGTGAAGGTGTGCCGAACGACGAAGGTTACGACCTGGGCCAGGGCGCGGGATTCTATCTCAATGCCACCCAGGCGCCGTGGAATGCGCATTTCCGCATGTACGATTACCTGAATGAAGAGTTGCCTGCGCTGATCGCCGGTAACTTTAACGTCAGCGAGCGTCAGGCCATTATGGGGCACTCAATGGGCGGTCACGGCGCGATTATGCTGGCGCTGCGTAACCCGCAGAAGTTCACCTCTGCCTCCGCGTTTGCACCGATTGTTAACCCGGCGGAAGTGCCGTGGGGACAAAAGGCGTTCAGCAGCTATCTGGGTGAGGACACTCAGGCCTGGTGTCAGTACGACAGCTGCTGGCTGATGCGTCAGACCACGGCGAAGGTGCCGATGCTGATCGATCAGGGTGACACCGACCAGTTCCTCGCCGATCAACTGCATCCTGAGCGGCTTGATGATATTGCGCGTGAAAAGGGCTTCCCGCTGAACGTGCGCATCCAGCCAGGCTACGACCACAGCTATTTCTTCATCGCCAGTTTCGTTGAAGACCATCTGCGCTTCCATGCGCAGTATCTGCTGGCATAAAAAAAACAGCCGGGCATTGCCCGGCTGCGTATTCCTGTCATTACGGCGATCAGAAGGTGTAATCCACCGCAGCAAAGTAACGACGGCCATCTTCGTTATAGCTGTAACTGTCGCGGTTCAAATCCTTATCCCCGAGGTTTAACACACCAGCCCGCAGCTTAACGGCTTTGCTGGCCTGCCACGATGCGCCGGTATTCCACAGCACATAGCCGCCAGGCGTTAAGCCATCATTATTCAACGTCCGCCGCTCGCCAGAATAGTTAGCCTGCAGATAGAACGACCAGTCCTGCAAGGGCGCCCAGTCGAGCGTGCCGTTTGCGGTATGCAACGGCAGCTGCTCCAGCGGCTTATTGCCGCCGCCGCTGATATCACGCCCATCGGTATAGGTGTAATTCAGCGTCAGCTTCCAGGCATCATCAAACGGGATCTTCAGTTCCGTTTCCACCCCGGTGATCCGCGCTTTGTCGACGTTGTAATAACGGAATACCGGCCGGCCACTGGCATCAAACCCAACAAAGTTGCTGTAGCCAGGTGCGAGGCTGACTGAAGACGTACGGGCAATATTGATCATATCGTCGATATTGTTCTGGAAAGCGGTAATGCTGCCGGTTACGCCATCCAGCAGTCCGTCTTCACCGGCGTAATAGATCCCCAGCTCGAAGCTTTCGCTGGTCTCGGGCTTCAGCTCAGGACTACCGACAACCGCACAGCTGCCACGGCAGGAATTGGTTTGCCAGTCGGGGCTCAGCTGCAGCAGCGAAGGTGCTTTAAAGGCGTTGGCCCAGCCGCCTTTGACCGTCACGGTATCGGTGGCGTTATAGACCAGATACGCGCGCGGACTCCAGTGATCGCCATAGGTTTGATGATCGTCCATACGTACACCGGTGGTCAGCGCCAGCGAATCAAAGATCCGCCATTCATCTTCCACAAACAGCGCATACTGGCTGGCGGAGGTCGACCCGCTGCCGGACAGATTGACCGGATCCTGCAGTTTGTCGTGACGCACTTCCCCGCCAAAGGTCAGCAGCTGGTTAATTTCCGCCAACGGCAGGATCAGCTTGCCATCCAGCGAGTTGTTTTTAGCAATAATATTCTGCCCGCCGGTGTAGTTATCCACCCGGTCACCGTAAAAGCGCAGCTCGGTGTTGCCCCATCCCCAGCGGCCATCATGACCAACAGAATAGTTCTGCCGCTTCAGGCGGTTTTTGTCCAGCGAATCGGAATCACGATCCTGACGATCGAAGCCGTAACCGAAGGTCATATTCTGGCTGTCGGTCGGCGTGAGCGCGAACTCGACGTTGCCATCACGGGCGGTGTAGCCTTCAATACGCGGGCTGAGGCCGGTGGCAGAGGTGGCAGACGACTGCTGGGCATCCTTTTCACGCTTGCCCAGGCTGCCGTAGAGTTTCACGCCCAGCAAATCATCAATCAGCGGTCCACTGGTGAAGAAGTTACCGTTGTAGCTGTCGCCGCGATCGCGGTGTTCCTGCACCGTGGTATCGGCGCTGAAGGTGCCATGCCAGGCTTTACCGACCTTGCGGGTGATGATGTTGACCACGCCGCCCAGCGCGTCCGAGCCGTACAGTGAGGACATCGGCCCACGCACCACTTCGATCCGCTCAATGGCATCCGCGGGGATCCAGTTCAGATCGAAGTCGTTATGGCGGAAAACGGCATTGCGGGAATTGACGCGCTTGCCGTCAATCAGGATCAAGGTGTAGCTGCTGTCGAGGCCACGCAGGCTGACGCCTTTGCGGTTGTCCCCTTCGTTAGTGAGCTGAACGCCAGGCACATCACGCAATACGTCCCTGAGATTCTGCACCGGCCGGCGTTTTATATCGTCGGCGGTAATAACGCTGATACTGGCGGGAGCTTCTTTTAAATTCACTTCAACCGCAGAGGCCGTGACGACCATGGTGTCTTCTTCTTTCTTTTCCGCTTCTTCCGCGGCTACCGGAAAGGTGAAGGCCAGCGCAGACGCGCATAGCCCGCAGCGGACAACGGGATTCAACCTGAACATGCTATTCTCCATGAGGCGCATTTTAAAATAGTGTTATCAATACCTTTTGCTCACACGAAAACCGCAGAGTGTTCTCTGCTTAATCATCCCGGTATCTTCCGGTTTGTTTTTTATCTTTATAATAGTGGGCGGAAAGATTCCGCCCTTTGCAGGTGTCTTGCCAGACAGAATAATTACAGCATCGGTTCCGTCACCAGGCCATCAATCAGCACCTGCGGGGTTCCCCGCGTGCAGCGCTCGATGCGGCCCTTGACGCCATAGACTCTGGCCAGGCTGGCTGGGGTGATCACTTCTTCCGGTAAACCATCGGCAATTAACTCACCGTTTTGCAGCATTAATACGTGTTCACCGTGACGCAGGGCGATATTAATATCGTGCACCACCACCACCGTAATAATATTTCTTTTCTGCGTTTCTCTGCGCACCAAATCCATTACGTGAAATTGATAATTTAAATCCAATGCGCTGAGGGGCTCATCGAGTAATAACAGCTCCGGCCGACGAATTAAGGATTGCGCCAGACCGACCAGCTGTTTTTGCCCACCGGAAAGTTGATCCAGATAGCTTAAGGCCAGATGGGCAATCCCCAACTGCTCCAGCACCGACATCACTTCGGCTTCACTGGCGGCGCTGCTGCGACCACCGGAAGCACGCTGTGCCACGATAATTGATTCCAGCACATGCAGATGCACGCCGGCAGGCAGCGACTGCGGCAGATAAACCACCTTCTCTGCACGACGGGCAAACGGCTGCGACATCAGTTCCGTGCCGTTCAGCCAGACTTCGCCTTCGGCGCGGTTGAGGCCGGCCAGCGAGCGCAGCAGCGTGGATTTGCCACAGCCATTTGGCCCCAGCAGCACGGTGATTTTGCCTCGCGGCAACAGCGGCACGTTCAGGTCGCTGATAATTTTGCGTTTTGGGTAACCGGCGTGGAAACCACTGATACGTAAGCCTTCCATCAGACGGTCCCCCGGTGACGCAGAATAATACTCAGGAAGAACGGCACGCCTACCAGCGAGGTGACGATGCCCACCGGGATGATCACACCCGGGATCAGGTTTTTCGACACCACCGAAGCCATCGACAGGACCAGCGCACCGGTCAGCGCACTGGCTGGCAGATAGAAACGGTGGTCCTCACCAAAGATCATTCGTGCGATATGCGGCGCGACCAGGCCGATAAAGCCGATCGGGCCAACAAAGGCTACCGCCAGCGCGGAAAGAATACTGATGCGCAGCAATGTCCCCAGACGCAGACGGCGGACATCAATGCCAAAGCTGACGGCGCGATCTTCACCCAGACGCAGCGCGGTCAGCTTCCAGGAACTCATCATTGAGAACGGCACCAGAATGGCAAAGGCCAGCGTCAGCACGCCCAGCTTATCCCACGAGGCTCTCGCCAGGCTGCCCATGGTCCAGAACACCAGGCCCTGAAGCGTGTCTTCGCTGGCAATAAACTGCATCATCGACACCAGCGCATTAAAGGTAAACACCAGCGCGATACCGAACAGCACCACGCCCGAGGTCGCTACCCGCGTCCAGCGCGTCACGCCATCCAGCATTAATGCGGCAAACAGCGCAAAGACAAAGGCGTTAGCCGAAATGAACCACTGATCGGGGATCCCCGGAAGACCGATACCCAGCACGATGGCCAGCGCGGCGCCAAAAGCCGCCGCAGAGGAAACGCCCAGCGTAAACGGGCTGGCCAGGGGGTTATTCAGGATGGTTTGCATCTCTGCACCCGCCAGACCCAGCGCCAGACCCACCACCACCGCCATCAGGGCATAAGGCAGACGAATGTCCCAGACGATAACGCGCGTGCCGGCATCAACCGATTCCGGTGACAGCAGCGTGTGCCACAAGGTGTCCAGCGTCAGGCCGGACGGACCGAGGGTAAAATCCAGCACCAGCGAGGCGAGGATTGCCAACACCAACACACTCATCATCAGCAGACGATGACGCAACATATGATGGTAACGGCCCATCACGCCTTCGGCTTGGGGCTTTTCGGCGTACTGCACCGGGTCGTGGGTCACACTCATTCTCAATACCTGTAATTACTCGGTTTCAGTCCAGTAAGTGCCCGTTGGTGGCACCGCCAGAAACTGCTGATACAGCTGTTTCTCAGTAGCGGCGACATCGAGGTCAGCGAACTGCTCGGGGTAGAACCATTTGGCAAACGCCTGGATAGCCAGGATGTTATACGGCGAATTGTAAAAATTATGCCAGATAGCGTAACTGCGTCCTTCTTTCACCGCATCCAGCTGGTTAATGCCCGTGCGTTTCAAAACGGTGGCCAGACTGGATTGCGCTTCTTGTTGGCTTACCTGCGCGCCAAGCTTAATGCCCGGTCCGGCAGCACCCGGCGCTTTACCGCCGCTGGCGATATAAATCTTCGGCTGGCTGGCGATCACCTTTTCCAGGTTAACGGTACCCAGCGGGCCCGGCAACAGGTCGCGGGCGATATTGTTGCCGCCGGCGAGGTCAATAAAGTCGCCCATATTGCCTTTTCCTGCGGTACCGCAACACTCGGGCATCGAGGCCGCGCGCAGCTCAATAAACACCGAAGGCTTGTCGGCCGCCGGGATTTTGCTGGTGATGTCGGTCACCCGCTTAAGGTTCTGCTGATAGAAGTTGATGTAGTTCTCAGCTTCCTTTTCGCGGTGCAACACTTTGCCCAGCACCCGCATGCTGGGCACGGTATTTTTAAGCGGATTTGCACGGAAATCGATAAACACCACCGGCACACCGGCGCTTTCCAGCTGACTGACCAGCTCGCTGCTGCGGCCCGGCCCATGGCCGGATAAGCCAAAAATGGCCACGTCCGGGTTCAGCGTCAGCACTTTTTCCGGGCTGATGCTGTCGGCGGTGGTGTGGCCAATCAGGGGAATATTATCAATTTTTGGGAATTTTTTGCGGTATTCCGCGTAAGTCTGGGTGTCCAGTTTACGGAAATCGCCCTGCCAACCCACGATGCGGTCAACAGGCTTCTGCCCTTCTAGCAGCGATACGGCGTAAAACAAACGCCCTTCGCCAAGCAGGATCCGGTCGGTTTTTTCCGGCAGCGTCACTTCACGTCCGGCAATGTCTGTGACGGTTGCAGCCCAACTGCTGCCTGCCGTCAGCGCCAGTAACGTCAACGATACTGCGATTTTTTTGATCACTAACCCGCTTAAATTTTCCACGCCTGATTCCTTAGCAAAGAAGAAAAAGTAACGGCGGTAACAATAAAGCAAATGATAATAGTTATCAATAATATTTGTAATAACTCCTTACAAACAAAAAAGGCGCGGGATCCGCGCCTTGTTCATTTTACGGCAACTACTTACCGGTATATTTCGGAAACTCCATTTCGCTGTATTTCACAAAACGGGTTTTCCGCGTCAGCTTGAAGCCGAACCAGATAATCAGGAACAGTGGAATACCGATGTAGGTCGCCGCCACGCCATACCAGTCAATGCGATCCGACAGGAATGCCTGATAGTTCTGCCCCAGCGTAATGATCAGGCACAGCACAAAGGCGAAGATCGGGCCCAGCGGGAAGAAGCCGGAGCGGTAAGGCAGATCGGCCAGATCAAGTCCCTGCGCAACATAGCCACGGCGGAAGCGGTAATGGCTGATGGCAATGCCTAGCCAGGCGATAAAGCCGGTCATACCCGAGGTGTTCAGCAGCCAGATATAGACGCTCTGGTTGCCAAACATCGAGGTCAGGAAGCACAGTCCGGCAACCACCGTGGTGGCGTACAGGGCATTGCGCGGCACGCCGCCGGCGGACAGTTTGCCAAAGATACGCGGCGCTTTGCCTTCGCGGGCCAGGTTAAACAGCATGCGCGTTGAGGCATACATCCCTGAGTTACCGGCTGACAGCACGGCGGTCAGGATCACCGCGTTCATTACCGCAGCCGCAGACAGTAAGCCCGCGTGTTTGAACACCAGCGTGAACGGGCTGATGCTGATATCGGTCACGTTGTTACGCAGCAGGCTTGGGTCGGTATACGGAATGATCAGGCTGATCACCAGAATCGCAAACACATAGAACAGCAGGATACGCCAGAACACCTGACGCACCGCCCGCGGGATATTTTTCGCCGGGTCTTCAGACTCACCGGCGGCGATACCAATCAGCTCGGTGCCCTGGAAGGAGAAGCCGACGATCATCGCCACCCCGATCATCGCTGAGAAACCGCCGGCAAAGGGCGCATCACCAATCTGCCAGTTATGCCAGCCCGCCGTTTCACCGCCGCGCAGGATGCCAACAATCATCAGCACACCCACCACGATAAAGACGATAACGGTCACCACCTTGATTAACGAGAACCAGTATTCCGCTTCACCGAAGCCTTTTACCGAGATGTAGTTCAGCAGGAAGATCACGCAGAGGAATAACGCGCTCCAGATCCAGCCTGGGGTGTCCGGGAACCAGTAGGTCATCACCAGCTGCGAAGCCACAAGGTCAACAGCAATGGTCACTGCCCAGTTGTACCAGTAGTTCCAGCCCAGCGCGAAGCCGAAGCCCTCTTCCACATAGTTGGCGCCGTAAGTAGAGAAGGAGCCAGAGACCGGCATAAAGGCCGCCAGTTCGCCGAGGCTGGTCATCAGAAAATAGACCATCAGGCCGATCAGCATATAGGAGAGCAGCGCGCCGCCCGGGCCCGCCTGAGAAATTGTCGCGCCTGAGGCGACGAATAAACCGGTGCCAATGGATCCGCCGATGGCGATCATCGTCAGATGACGCGCTTTTAACTCACGCCTTAGCGCAGGTTGTTCTGTTGTTTTTGTGTCCTGAACCATCTTGAAATGCTGCGTCCTTGGAAAAATGAGGCGCGATTGTAGCAAACTGACCGGTCTCGCCTAGTGATTCCGCCACGTTATAAGATAGCTTCATGATTGCCGCCGGATTATTAGTTCCAGCGTCTTTTCCCCTGAAAAAGGCAGGCCAACTGGCTTTATCCCCTGGCTGAGCCGGGGACATAAGGGAAATTTTACTCGGTACAGTAACTCAAAAAACGCAGCAGCGACTTGGACAGATGCTTCTGCTTATGGTGAATGCGGTACAGCGTGCGCTTCAGTTTGGGTAACGGCACCGGCACTTCTTTTAAGGTGCCCACCGCCAGCTGTTCGGCAATCACCCGCCGTGAAAGACAGCTGATCCCCATTCCGTGGCGGACGGCATGTTTAATCGCTTCGGAGTTACCAAGTTCCAGCGCCAGCTTGAACTGCGGCAGGTGTGACAGCAGCAAATAATCAACGATTTCGCGGGTGCCGGAACCGTGCTCGCGTAAAATCCAGGCGGCAGCCGCCAGAGTTTCCAGGGTAACCGGTTGGGCAAAGATTTCCGCATCGGGCGCGGCAAACACCACCAGCTCATCTTCCAGCCAGGGTTCACTGATGATTTCGCTCATATGGCACGGGCCTTCAATCAGGCCAATATCCACCCGGAAATCCGCTACCGCAGTGATCACATCCTGGCTGTTGCCGACGCTGAGTTCCAGCGGCAGATCGGGATAGTCCTTGCGCCAGCCGGCGAGCATGCCGGGCAGCAAATAGTTACCGATGGTGCTGCTGGCATAGACACGCAGCGCCCCATTATCCTCGCGGAACAGCTGTTCGATTTCGGTTGCCTGCTCAAGCAGCGCCACGGTGCGGGGATACAGCAGGCGGCCATGTTCATTGACCACCAGCCGCTTACCCACGCGATCGAATAGCTGTACGTTGAGCTGGCCCTCAAGATCGGCCAGTGCGGCACTCACCGCAGATTGCGACAGCGACAACACCTGGGATGCCTGGGTTGTCGACCCACTTTTCAGGACTTCGGCAAACACTTCCAGCTGCCGTAACGTAATGTGCATTGCTTCTCCTCGATCGCTGCCCTGCCCCGGCTGGCGGGTTATGCCCTTGCGTAACAGGGGGAAAGGTCATCTATCACTTATAGTGGTTAATTATAAATATATAATCAATTTCTCTTTTAAGCCACCTTTCTCCATGCTGTCCGTATTGAAAAGGAGCTTGCCATGACGACCCTGACGCTACACCACCCAAAACTTCAGCCTGGCCGTTATGCGGCCGGATTACTGTTAGCCTTAATGCTGGCAACGGGCGCAACCTGGCTGGGGACGGTGCCTTCCGTTGCCGCGCTCGGACTGGGTGCCCTGACGCTGGCTATTGTCGCCGGGATAGTCGCGGGCAACACCCTTTACCCGCGCCTCGCCGTCAGCTGCGATCCGGGCGTCATCCTCGCGAAACAGCAGCTGCTGCGATTAGGCATTATCCTTTATGGCTTCCGCCTGACGTTCCAGCAAATCGCCGATGTCGGTGTTAGCGGCGTGCTGATCGATGTGCTTACGCTGAGTTCGACCTTCTTTCTCGCCTGCTGGCTGGGACGCCGGGTGTTTGAATTAGATCGCGATACGGTGTGGTTGATTGGGGCCGGCAGCAGCATCTGTGGCGCGGCGGCGATCCTGGCCACCGAACCGGTGATCAAAGCAGAAGCCTCTAAAGTGGCGGTGGCTATCGCGACCGTGGTGATTTTCGGTACGCTGGCGATCTTTATCTACCCGCTGCTCTATCCCCTCGCGGCATCGCTGTTCACCAGCATTACGCCAGCCAGCTGGGGCGTGTTTACCGGCTCAACCATGCATGAAGTCGCGCAGGTGGTGGCGGCCGGACATGCGGTCAGCCCGGAAACGGAAAATACCGCGGTGATCGCGAAAATGCTGCGAGTGATGATGCTGGCGCCCTTCCTGCTGTTACTGAGCGCCAGAATGCGTCGCTCCGCTCCCGGTGGGAACAGCACCCCGAACCCGTTACGCTTCCCCTGGTTTGCGCTGGTGTTTATCGCCGTGGCGATGTTCAACTCGCTGCACCTGCTGCCTCAGCCGGTGGTAAACACCCTGAACCAGATTGATAATATTGTGCTGGCAACCGCCATGGCCGCATTGGGCCTGACCACCCGACTCAGCTCGCTGAAAAAGGCCGGACTGAAGCCGCTGCTGTTAGGGCTGGTGTTGTTTATCTGGCTGATGGTCGGCGGTGGCGCGATTAACCTGCTGATCCCGCATTTGTTGTCATAACTTCCCACCGTTTCCGGTTATCATTGCCCGCTCGCGTCCTTTGATGCAGCCCAATAACAGGAGAACGGCATGAAATATATCGGTGCCCACGTCAGCGCGGCTGGCGGTGTGGATCAAGCGGTGCTGCGCGCACATGAACTCGAAGCCACTGCCTTTGCGCTGTTTACCAAAAATCAGCGCCAGTGGCGGGCAGCCCCGCTGACTGATGAGGTTATTTCCGCCTTCCGTGCGGCCTGCGAGAAGTATAATTACACTTCCGCGCAGATCCTGCCGCACGACAGCTACCTGATTAACCTGGGTCACCCGGTGACCGAAGCGCTGGAGAAATCCCGCGACGCTTTCCTCGACGAACTGCAACGCTGCGAGCAGCTTGGCCTGTCGCTGCTGAACTTCCATCCCGGTAGCCATCTGCATCAGATCGAAGAGGATGACTGCCTGAAGCGCATCGCCGAGTCGATCAATATTGCGCTGGATAAAACCCAGGGTGTGACGGCGGTGATCGAAAATACCGCCGGCCAGGGCAGCAACCTCGGCTTCCGCTTTGAACATCTGGCTGCGATCATTGATGGCGTGGAAGACAAGTCCCGCGTCGGCGTCTGCATTGATACCTGCCACGCCTTTGCCGGTGGTTACGATCTGCGTACCGAAGAAGAGTGCATCAATACCTTCGCCGAATTTGAACGCATCGTCGGTTTCCAGTATCTGCGTGGTATGCACCTGAATGACGCGAAAAGCGCCTTCGCCAGCCGCGTTGACCGCCATCACAGCCTCGGTGAAGGCAACATCGGCAAAACGGTGTTTAGCTGGATGATGAAAGATGCGCGTTTTGACGGTATCCCGATGATTCTTGAAACCGTAAACCCGGATATCTGGAAGGATGAGATTGCCTGGCTGAAGTCAGAGCAGCGTTCCGCCGGGTAGAAAAGGTGGATGTCACGGAGAAGCCGATTCTCCGTGAGCCAGAAATAAAAAAAGCGCGGTCGCCCGCGCTTTTTTATTGCCTGTGGTTGAGCAATCAGGCTTTTGCTAATTCTGCCTCAGGGCGTTTCAACACCGCGTAAGACAGGCCAGCAACTGCCGTACCGATAATAATGGCCATCAGGTAACCGATCACCGGGGTAATCGCCCCTGGGATCAACAGGACGAACAATCCACCGTGCGGCGCCATCAGTTTGGCACCCACCGCCATGGAGATTGCGCCGGTCAGCGCACCACCAATGATACAGCATGGCAGAACGCGCATCGGGTCACGGGCCGCGAACGGGATAGCGCCTTCAGAGATAAAGCACAGTCCCAGAACCAGCGCAGCCTTGCCGCCTTCCTGCTGACCTTTGTTGAACTTACGACGGGCCACCAGCGTTGCCAGCCCCATCGCCAGCGGTGGCACCATACCGGCCGCCATAATGGCTGCCATAGGTGCGTAGGTCTGCGAACTCAGTAAGCCAACACCAAAGGCATACGCCACTTTGTTCACCGGACCGCCCATGTCGGTACACATCATGCCGCCGAGGATTGCGCCCAGCAGGATGGCGTTCGCCGTCCCCATGTTCGCCAGCCAGTGAGTCAGGCCTTCCATGATTTTCGCCACCGGCGTACCCACCACGTAGATCATCAGCAGACCGGTGATCAGGCTGGCAACCAGCGGGATAATCAGGATCGGTTTCAATGCTTCCATACTTTGCGGAAGTTTGAGTTTGCTACTGATAAATTTCGCGGCGTAACCGGCAATGAAACCGGCGATGATCCCGCCGAGGAAACCGGCGTTGATGCTGGTGGCCAACATACCGCCGATCAGACCCGGCGTCAGGCCCGGACGGTCAGCAATCGAGAAGGCGATAAACCCGGCCAGCACCGGCACCATCAGCGCGAAGGCGCTACCGCCACCGATCTGCATCAGTGCGGCGGCCAGCGTGCCCTGCTCTTTAAAGGCAGTGATACCAAAGGCGAAGGACAGGGCGATACTCAGACCACCCGCAACCACCATTGGCAGCATATAGGATACGCCGGTCAACAGGTGACGGTAGGCACCCGCGCCCTCTTTCTTATCGTCAGAGGAAGAAGACTGCGCGCCGCCTTTCGGTTGATACGGTTTCGCTTCCGCGACGGCCTTATCCAGTTCCTGCGCGGTTTTCTTCAGCGCCAGACCGGTTGAGGTGCGGTACATCGGCTTACCGGCAAACTTCGCCAGGTCCACTTCGATGTCTGCCGCCACAATCACCAGATCGGCTTCTGCCACTTCTTCCGGTGTGATGGCGTTGCCAGCACCGACCGAACCCCGGGTTTCCACCTTCACCCACCAGCCGCGTTTTTTCGCTTCGGTATCGATGGCTTCAGCAGCCATAAAGGTGTGCGCCACGCCGGTTGGGCAGGCAGTCACCGCAACAATACGTTTAGGTCCTTTGGTGGCGACCGCGCTGGCCGGCGTTGCCGCTACCGCTGGCGCATGCCAGGGTTTGGCGTCGGTCTGCGCTTTCGCCAGTACCGCTTCCGGCTGACGCAGCAGCTGTTCAATGTCGGCCAGATAGATGGCTTTGCCATCCAGCGAGGCGTCCGCAGGGATGTTTTTCCCGGCCACAATTACCTGGTCAGCGTCGGCCAGGTTGTCGGTCAGCGTCAGGCCTTTACTGGCCGCCGCAGCCGTGGTGATATTTTTTGCCAGATAGCCCGTTGCCAGCCCCAGCGAAGAATCTATTATCAGCAGCGTTTTCATTATGCTCTCCTGCTGTCAGTTAAATGGTTGTAGGTCGACACGCGCCATCATCGCGGCCAACTGGGTACGGTCTTTAACGCCCACGTTGCTCTGGCTGACGGCCATGGCCGCCACTGCCGTTGCCAGACGCAGCGTGTGCTCGCTGGATTCGCGCATTAACAGGCCGTAAATCAGCCCGCCAACCATCGAATCCCCGGCACCTACTGTGCTGACGACTTCACAAGCCGGTGGTTTGGCGATCCATTCGCCTGAAGCATTGACCCACAGCGCGCCTTCAGCGCCCAGTGAGATCACCACGTGGGCAATACCCTGCTCGCGCAAGGCATGCGCCGCTTCAATCACGTCCTGCAAATCTGGCAGTTTACGTCCGGCCCAGATTTCCAGTTCGCGGCGGTTCGGTTTCACCAGCCATGGCGCAGCCTTCAGTCCGGCTACCAGCGCTTCACGGCTGCTGTCAAAGATGATGCACGGGCAGTGAGTGCGCAGCGCAGTCATCCACTCGGTAAAGGCATCCGGATCCACGCCCGCCGGCAGACTGCCGCTGACGCAAACCATATCGAACTGGCCCAGCCAGGTCAGAGAGTCGGTAGTGAAACGCTCCCAGTCCTGCGGCGTGACTTCAAAACCGGAGAAGTTCAGGTCCGTCACGTCGCCATCTTTTTCCGTCAGCTTGACGTTGATGCGCGTGCGGCCTTCAACCACCTGGAACCGGTTAGCAATGCCCAGCTCGCTGAACAGGTGCTGGAAGCCATCCTGATTCTCTTTGCCGAGGAAGCCGCCGACGGTGACATCAATGCCGAGGTCCTTCAGCACCTTGGCGACGTTGATGCCTTTACCGGCAGCGTGCAGGCCGGTGGTTTTCACCAGGTTGACTTCGCCCCGCTCAACTTCCGGGGTGTAACCCACCAGATCATAAGCCGGGTTCAGGGTAATGGTTGCAACGCGTCTGCTCATGATGCGCCCTCGCCCAGACCCGCTGAGATCGCCTCACCGATGGCGGTCAGGCAGGCTTGTGCATCTTCGCCACTGGCGGTGAAGCGCAGGCGGTGGCCTTTCTTCACGCCCAGCGCAACCACTTTCATCAGGCTGCGTCCGTTAGCCGGTTTGCCGCTGCCGTCGAGATTGGTGACGGTAACATCACAATTGAACTGTTTGATGACGGTGACCAGCGCGGTACCCGGACGGGCATGCAGACCATGCTCGTTGCGAATAGTGAACTCTTCGGTCAGCACGTCGGCCTGCTCGGAGACGTCGCTGGTCAGCAAGGCCAGAATGCCCGCCGCATCCGCACTCAACAGGCGATCGGCTTTCTGCTGGATCAGCAGGTCGCTGAGGTAATTCAGCACGCTCATTGGTTTATCGTCCGCCACCGCTACGGTCAGCAGCAGCGCGGCTTTCTCGCCATCAACATCAAAGGCATTCGCCACGCGGCTCACCGCCACTGCGCTACCCAGGTTGCCTTCGGTGCTGTCGCTGAGCCAGATGCCCTGTCCCAGATTCAGCGGCTTGCCAGAAATGACGCTGCTGACAAAGCTGGCATCAACCGCGCCAGCCTGCTGCAGACGACCGGCGTTCAGCGCCTGTAACGTCATTAAGTCGCTGGCGGCCACGTCGGTCGCAATCAACGAGGTGTCGAATTTGAATTCGGTACCCTGCTTTTCGCCCATTAACAGGGCGCGCAGCGTTTCCGCAGAGTCGGTGGTTTTCAGCTCTTCAGCCACGCTGTCATCACTGAGAACGTGCGTCAGCTGGCGAAGAAGCGCCAGGTGTTCATCAGATTTGGCGGCAATACCAATCACCACATACGCGGTCTGATCGTCACCCCAGGCAATCCCCTGTGGGAACTGGAATACCTGCACACCCGTTTGCAGCACCAGATCACGCGTGTCCGTGGTGCCGTGTGGGATAGCGATTCCGTTACCGAGGTAAGTGGAAGTCTGCTGCTCGCGGGCAAGCATCCCGTTGATGTAACCTTCCGCCACATTACCGGCTGAAGTCAGTGCAGCGGCAACCTGGTGGATGGCCTCTTCTTTATTACCGGCGGTGGCACCGGGATGAATGGCGTTCAATGCTAGCTGGAACATAGTTCTCCTCTCTGCTGAATTTGAATCGTTTCAGCTAATTTGAGAAAAAAAGCGCTGTCTGTGGAGTAACAAGCTGAACAGGCAACGCTGAAACGTTTCAATGAGTTTGGTCCCGATCCTCAATGGGTTGCAAGTTTTACCGCTAACGGCGTAGCATATTTTTGATGCTACGCACACTTTGCTGACCTTTTCAGGAAAATCCAGGCGGTTGCCGTTGCGTTTGCTGACGGCTGCTGAAATCGCCATTTGCCTTAAGGAACTGAATACAAGTGGGAAGGTCCGCCAGGAACGCGTCTGGTGCAGAAAATGCGATTTTTGTCTGCGCTTTATCGGAACAAATGAAACGGCTTTTTAATTGCCTGCCCTGGGCGTAGAATTCAGCCGTTTTCCTTTAGATGAACAGGGTTTTTCATGCAAAATCCGCCGGTAAGAGTCCGCATTCTGCCCGATACTCAGTCACTTGCCTTCCTTGTTGTTGCCTTTATTACCGGCCTGGCCAGCGCGCTGCAAACCCCGACGCTCAGCCTGTTCCTGTCTGGTGAAGTCCACGTGCGGCCGTTTATGGTAGGGTTGTTTTTCACCGTCAACGCCATCGCCGGGATCTTCGTCAGCCAGCTCTTAGCGCGCTACTCCGATCGTCAGGGCGACCGCAAAAGCCTGATCCTGATCTGCTGTCTGGTCGGTGCCCTCGCCTCGCTGTTATTCGCCTGGAACCGCAACTACTTTATCCTGCTGCTGATTGGCGTGGTGCTGTCCGCCTTCGGCAGCACGGCCACGCCTCAGATGTTCGCGCTGGCACGTGAGCACAGCGATAAATTGGGCCGCAGCAGCACCATGTTTACCTCGGTGATGCGCACCCAAATTTCGCTGGCCTGGGCGATTGGCCCTCCGCTGGCCTTTATGCTGGCGCTGGGTTACGGCTTTAAGAACATGTATTTGTGCGCCGCCCTGGCCTTTATCCTGTGCGCGGTGATTGTGCGGGTAAAGCTGCCTTCGATGCGCAAAACCCGGCCGATCACCGCCACCCGGTTACAGGCTCCCCGGGAAAATCGCCGTGACAGTTTGCTGCTGTTCAGCGGGTGCACCTTAATGTGGGCGTGCAACGGGCTTTACCTGATTGCCATGCCGCTGTACGTGGTCGGCACGCTGCATCTGTCTGAGAAACTGGCGGGGATGTTGATGGGCCTGGCAGCAGGCCTGGAAATTCCCATTATGCTGCTGGCGGGTTATTACGCTAAACGTTTTGGTAAGCGCCTGATGATGCGCATTGCGGCCCTGTCTGGCCTGCTGTTCTATTGCACCACGCTGCTGTTTACCAGCGAGATCCCGCTGCTGTTAAGCCAGATGCTCAACGCCGCCTTTATCGGCATTATGGCCGGGATCGGCATGATCTACTTTCAGGATTTGATGCCCGGACAGGCTGGCGCGGCAACCACGCTGTTCAGCAACTCCACCCGTATGGGCTGGATTATTGGCGGATCGCTGGCGGGTATCGTGGCCGAAATATGGGGATATGCTGCGGTGTTCTGGTTTGCGGTAGCGATGATGGTGCTGGCCACCGGCTGCATCTGGCGGCTGAAAGAGGTGCAGTCTGCGCAACCTCAGCGGGATCCAGCCGAAGCGACGCGGCCTTAAGGTGCCGTCTGGCGCTCAAGGTCCAACAGATAGACCATCGCTTCCTGATGGCTGGTTTTACACATCTCCCGCGAGGGCTTTAATCCGGCGCAAACCGCTGGCCGTAACGGAGAGTTAAAAATCTTGCAGCGGGACTGTTCGTCTAACTGGATGCAGCGGGTATTCGCCGGTTTGCCGTTCGGCATCCCCGGCAAAGGCGATGAAATTGAAGGCGCGGTACAACAGGCCCCACAGGCAGCACGGCACTCCATTTCATATTCCCCTCAGCAATAAAGCGCGACAATAGCAGGCGGCGGTCAGGAAGGCTATTCTTTAGTGAAAGCCTGTGATGGCGCAAAGATCCGCGCTTTTTCTCCTGCATAAATCAGCTATGCACTTGCCTGAATTCTCAAGCCGGAGTAATTTGACGCGAGAATTTTTCACGGCCCTGTTATCGAGATAAAACCCATGCCAAGAGCAAATGAAATTAAAAAAGGGATGGCGGTCAGCCACAACGGCAAACTGCTGTTAGTAAAAGATATTGATGTGCAGAGCCCAAGTGCCCGCGGTGCTTCAACACTGTATAAAATGCGTTTTACCGATATCCGTACCGGGCTGAAGGTAGAAGAGCGTTTTAAGGGCGATGAGATCATCGACACCATCTCCTTAAGCCGCCGCCAGGTCACCTTCTCTTATATAGACGGTGATGAGTACGTGTTTATGGATGATGAAGACTACACCCCGTACCTGTTTAAGTCGGAGCAGATCGAAGAAGAACTGCTGTTCCTGCCAGAAGGCGGCATTCCGGGCATTCAGGTATTAACCATGGATGGCCAGATTCTGGCGCTGGAACTGCCACAGACGGTGGATATGGAAATCGTCGAAACCACGCCGGGGATTAAAGGGGCGTCTGCCAGTGCGCGGACCAAACCTGCGACCATGAGCACCGGGCTGGTGGTTCAGGTGCCAGAATACCTGAGCAATGGCGATAAAATTCGCATTCATATCGCTGAGCGTCGCTACATGAGCCGCGCAGACTAACGATGTTAACCGGCGATGCGCAGCGCATCGCCGTAATTGTTATATTATAACAAATCAATTATAGTTGACGGTGAGTTCGCCAAACTTATGTGCCGGATCCAACCAGCGAAAATCCGATCGTCCCACCCCTTTCGGCAACGCCTGATTTGCCATCAATGAAGAGGTCGTCAGTTGGTTTTTTCCCTGCCGGTAGCAGAGGCTTTGAACCTGACTCTTCCGGACAGACATATCACAGCCAGACTCCACAATTGCGCCCTGGAATGTAATCACTCCTGAGGCGGTTCTCCCCGACGTCTCCTGTGCCAGAACATGACTCGTCCATGAGGTCAAAAGCACCATCACCACAACCGATTTAATGCCGTTCATAGAAACCTCATACTGTTGTTCTACGCCTGTTGAGCGTAGCTGGGCGTTGAGATAAACAGATCGGCACTATTGGCGAAAACTTAAATTTTTTAGTCTTAAATGTCTGGAGTGAGAGATGACCCGCGTAAACCTGATCACCGGCTTTTTAGGCAGTGGCAAAACCACAACCCTGCTGCACCTGCTGGCCAATAAACCCGAAAATGAGCAGTGGGCCGTGCTGGTCAATGAGTTTGGTGAAGTCGGCATTGATGGTGCCCTGCTGGCAGACAGCGGTGCGATCCTGAAAGAGATCCCGGGCGGCTGTATGTGCTGCGTCAATGGGTTACCGATGCAGGTCGGGTTGAATATGCTGCTGAGGCAGGCGAAGCCCGATCGCCTGCTGATTGAACCGACCGGTTTAGGCCATCCCAAACAGATCCTTGATATGCTGTCCGCCGAGGTTTACCGTCCGTGGCTGACGCTGGATGCCTCTTTATGTGTGCTGGATCCTCGCCAGCTTGCCGACCCACGCGTGGTGGAAAATGAAAATTTCCGCGACCAGCTGGCGGCCGCGGACATTATCGTCGCCAATAAAGAAGATCGCTGGCAGCAGGCAGATAAAGACGCGTTGGCGCAGTGGCAGGCAGCCGATGAACATCAGCGGCCGGTTGTTACCACCCACTTTGGCAAAATTGATCACGCTCTGCTGGCCGAACCGCGCATCAATCTGCGTCAGCTGCCAGCAGGTCAGCATCACGCCCATTCGCGTTCACAACCGCAGTCGGGCCTCGCAGCGCTGGCACTGACCTCGGGCGCGCGTTGGCGGCGGTCGTTGAATGCTGGCCAGGGTTATCATGCCTGCGGCTGGATATTCGACGCGGATACGGTGTTCGACACCATCGGGCTGCTAGAGTGGGTCCGGCTGGCGCCGGTTTCCCGCGTGAAAGGCGTCATGCGCATTGCGGAGGGATTAGTCAGTGTGAACCGTCAGGGAGACGACTTTCATATCGAAACCCGCGCGTCTTCCCCACCGGACAGTCGTATTGAGATGATCCATGAAGGAGAAGCCGACTGGAATGAACTACAATCTGCCTTGTTGAAACTTCGTTTAACTTTCACGGGTTAATCTGCCCGGTTATTATTTCTTAATAAATCCTTAACACAAATGACCACTAAACGTTTACTGATGATCCTGCTGCTGAACGCGCTGGGATTTGCGCTGTTTTTCTCATGGTATCTGCCTGAAAACCATGGCTTTTGGTTCCCGATAGATAAAGACCTTTTCTATTGGTTCAACACCCATCTGGTGACCAGCAAGCCGCTGCTTTGGCTGTTGGCTATCACTAACTTCCGCGCGTTTGATGGCGTGTCGTTGTTAGCAATGGGTGCGCTTTACCTGCATTTCTGGCGCCGTGAAACGCCCGTCGGCCGTCGCCGCCTGTTGGCGATCGGCATTGCGATGCTTATTTGTGCCGTGGTGCTGAATCAGTTGGGCCATTTAATTCCGGTTTCCCATCCCAGCCCGACCAAATTCTTCCCGGATGTGAATCACGTGTCGAAATTAACCGGCATTCCGGCGAAAGATGCCTCGGCAGATAGTTTCCCTGGCGATCACGGTATGATGCTGATGATATTTGCCTGCTTTATGCTGCGTTATTTCAGCCGCAGGGCATTTATGCTTGCCGTGGCGATTGTGCTGATCTTTGCCGCGCCACGGATCATGATTGGTGCGCACTGGTTTACCGATGTGGTAGTCGGTTCGCTCTCAATCGTGCTGGTGGGCATGAGCTGGTGTCTGATGACGCCGTTAAGTGACTTTATTGTAAATGCGTTATATCGCCATTTGCCGGGTAAATATAAGCCTGCTCAGTCATCTTCTTAGCAATAACGCCAGCCGTTAATGGGATATCAGGAAATCGTCCTGCCATTAACGGCTTAAAAAATCGTTAGCATCCTAATTAAGTGCCACTCAAAAGATTTCATTATGGTTACTGCCCTCTTAAAATGGTGACTTAACGCCATTGTCCAGCGTGATTAATCTCACTTTTTTGGCAGTGACTTTTTTTTACCCAATTTTTCTCATATTTCCCTCAAGTTTTCCTCACGATTGTCGATATTGTAGGCGCATTCTTACATTTCTGTTTCACATCATAAAATCCTATAAAAAAGTCGCTAAAACCCCTCGCCACGGGGCTTGTATTCGGGTAACCTCAATTTCCATTAGGCTGCATTCGTAGACTAATTCCAGGATTTACACTCAAAACTGTGCGCTTTTCCACAATTTCGGGTTTCAGGAATTGTCTTAGACTGTTGCGCTAATTAATCTCGTTCCGTTTTATCACTTATCTAGCGACCTCGTCGTTAAGGACCTCAAGGGATCACAAACATAATGGTCAAGTCTCAACCAATACTGAGATATATCTGGCGGGTGTTACCCGCGGTCGCGTTAGCGACAGTTTTATCAGCATGTAGCTCGACGAATACCAGCAATAATGCACAAACTGATACTCATGCAGTTAAGGGCCAGAACGGCTTTTTACTTCAAGCGTCTCAGGATGAATTCGAACAGATGGTCCAAAATGTGGATATCAAATCCCGCCTGATGGATCAGTATGCAGACTGGAAAGGCGTTCGCTATCGCCTTGGCGGTACCAGCAAGCGCGGCATTGATTGTTCGGCATTTGTACAGACCACCTTCCGTGAGCAGTTTGGACTCGATCTGCCTCGTTCAACTTACGAGCAGGAAGACACCGGAAAGAGCATTAATCGTGGCAAGTTACGCCCAGGAGATTTAGTACTGTTCCGCGCCGGTTCCACCGGACGCCATGTCGGTATCTATCTTGGCAACGATAACTTTGTACACGCATCGACCAGCAGCGGCGTGATGATTTCGAATCTGAACGACAGCTACTGGAAGACGCGGTATCGCGAAGCTCGCCGGGTCCTTAGCCATATGCCTGGCTGATTTCAATCCCTTGAAGTCCGCGGAAAAACGAGATAACAGAACGCTGCTTCGGCAGCGTTTTTTTTGGTTTACAGGGACATAAAAAACGGCGCTCCCCGGAGATCCCCACAATGCCACTGACAAAAACGATAACGCGGCATGTGACCAATCCGCGCAAGATTGCCCAGTTTAGTGCCGCTATTGGCGTCATATTATTTTTTCTCTTTACTGTCATTACCCTGCTTTTGCTCTGGCACCAGCGCGCCAGAAATCATGACCGGCTGGCCAGCGAAACCCAAAATTACGTCATTCATTCTTTAACGGAGCTGCGGCAAACGCTGGCACCGTTACTCTCAGTCACCACCCTTTCCTGCCCTGCGGTAAACAGTACGCTGACGCAGAAGGCCGCCTTTGCCGGTAATATCCGTGCCATTTTACTGGTCAGTCATAATATCGCCTTTTGCTCTTCCGCGACTGGCACCATGCAGGTCGCCGTTTCCCGGCTGTCACCCGACACGCAAACCAGTCACGCGTCAGATATCCAACTCCTTGCCGACACGCCAATGGTGCCCGGTAAACCGGCGATTGCCTTGTGGTTAAAAGGCCCAGGCGCGCAGGGAAGTGGTGTCCTGACCACGCTAAATATTAACCTCACCGATTATCTGCTGATGGCCGCAACGCAGCAGGAAGTCAGTGGTATGGCCATCGTGGCAGGAAATAACGCGCTGACCACCTGGCAGCGACGGGTCATTTCGGTTAAAAACCTCCCCGCTTCCCCACTTAAAACCATCGCCATTCCTGGCTATGACATGACCCTGCTGCTGTATGGCAAAACCTTGCCGGCAAAGGATATCAATCTGATCCTGCTGGCGGGGTTACTGCTGGGTCTGCTCGGCGGCAGCGGCTGCTTCCTGCTGATGACGCTGAAAATAAAGCCCGGCAAGGAGATCCTGCTGGGTATTAAGCGCGGTGAGTTTCATGTGGAGTATCAGCCGGTGGTCGAAGTTTCCACCGGCAAAGCAGTAGGACTGGAAGCGCTGCTGCGCTGGACGCACCCAACGGAAGGCCCTATCTCGCCAGATACCTTTATCAGCTATGCCGAAGGGAAAAATATGATTATCCCGCTGACCCGTCATCTGTTTCAGCTGGTCGCCAGGGATGCGCACAAATTTCGCCATGCGGTGCCTGCCGGCGTGAGCCTCGGATTAAATCTTTCTCCTAAGCACCTTATTGATGCCGGTTTTATTCAGGACGTGAAAAACTGGCTGGCTTCGATGCCCGTTAACCACTTCAGCTACATTTTCGAAATTACCGAACGGACGATGGTGGAAAAGAATAATGCTGATGAAGTGTTCGACTGGATCCACCAGCAGGGGATCCGCATTGCCATTGACGACTTTGGCACCGGGCACAGCGCGTTAATCTATCTGGAACAGTTTAAGTTCGATTATTTAAAAATCGATCGCGGCTTTGTGCAAAGTATTGGCCTGCAAACCGTTACCTCACCGGTATTGGATACCGTATTAACGCTGGGCAGAACGCTTAATTTACGCACCGTTGCCGAAGGGGTGGAAACCCAGCAGCAGGTCAGGTGGCTGCTTCAGCACGGTGTCACCTATATGCAGGGGTTTTATTTCAGCCGCCCGCGTACGGTTTCCCAGCTGATTGAATATTTTAATGAAGAGCGGGCGCGGGGGCCTGTGTCCCTGCCGGCCAACGACTGTCTGGAAGCGTAAAGAGCGGGATTTACGCATTGCTTCGCCTGTTCTCCTGCTGCTACGCTTGCACAGTGCGTTTTTTTTCTCCCGGAGCCGAATAACACCATGATATTGCGCTGGTTTACTTTTTTACTCTTCAGCGTGACGGCTGCCGTCGCCCAGGCTGAAAATATCAATGAGAGTTATGCCTTCGCGCAACTCGGTGAACCCAAATACGCCACCGACTTCACCCACTACGACTATGCCAATCCTGCTGCGCCCAAAGGCGGCAGCGTCACGCTGTCGGCGATTGGCACCTATGACAACTTCAACCGCTTTGCGATGCGCGGCAATCCCGGTGCCGGTACAGACACCTTATATGATTCCCTGTTCACCACCTCCGATGATGAAACCGGCAGCTATTATCCGTTGATTGCCGAGTTCGCCCGTTATCCGGATGACAGCCGCTGGGTGGAAGTGACGCTGAACCCACAGGCGCGATTCCAGGACGGATCGCCGATCACCGCCGACGACGTTGCCTTCACCTTTCACAAATTTATGACCGAAGGCGTGCCGCAGTATCGCGTGTTTTATAAAGGCGTGACGGCGAAAGCCATTTCCCGCCTGACCGTGCGCTTTGAACTGCCTGAAAGCGATCGCGATAAAATGCTTTCCCTGCTCTCGACGCCGGTATTTCCAGAGAAATTCTGGAAGGATCACAATCTGGGCGAACCGCTCGCCAGCCCGCCGTTATCCAGCGGCCCTTATCGCATTACCGCGTATAAAGTGGGCCAGTCGATCACCTATTCTCGCGTGAAGGATTACTGGGCCGCCAATTTACCGGTGAATAAAGGACGGTTTAATTTCGATACGCTGCGCTACGACTATTACCTTGATGACAACGTGGCCTTTGAAGCCTTTAAAGCCGGTGCCTTTGATTTTCGCACCGAAGGGTCGGCCAAAAAGTGGGCAACGCAATATCGCGGCAAGAACTTTGAGAATCACTTTATTACCAAAGACGAACAGCCGAATGATGTGGCCACTGCCAGCAGCTGGCTGGCGTTTAACGTGCAAAAACCGCAGTTCAGCGATCGTCGGGTGCGGGAAGCGATCTCCCTCGCCTTTGATTTTGAATGGATGAATAAAGCGCTGTTCTACCATGCCTATAACCGTACCAACAGCTATTTCCAGAACACCGAATATGCCGCGCGAAACTATCCGGATGCCAAAGAGCTTGAGCTGCTGGGCCCCTTAAAAGGCAAAATACCGGATGAGGTGTTTTCGCAAATTTATCAGCCACCGAAAACCGACGGCAGCGGCTATGACCGGGCGAATTTGCTTAAGGCGCTGGCGCTGCTGAAACAGGCCGGCTGGGAGCTTAAAAATCAGAAGCTGACCAATGTGAAAACCGGCAAGCCCTTTAACTTTGAACTGTTGCTGCGCAGTGGCGGCAACGATCAGTGGGTACTGCCTTTCCAGCATACCCTGAGCAGATTGGGCATCACGCTGAACGTTCGCCAAGTCGACAGCTCGCAGTATCTTGCCCGCCTGCGCAAAAGTGATTTTGATATGCTGCCCTCGCCCTACCCGGCGATGACCTTTCCGGACAGCAATCTGCAATTCTACTGGGCGTCCTCTTTTATCAGTTCCAGCTATAACCGCCCGCATGTGATGAACCCGGTACTGGATGGGCTAATCGCCCAGATTAATCAGCATCAGGGTGATCAAGCGGCACTTCTGCCGTTGGGTCGCGCGCTGGATCGGGTGCTGACCTGGAGTTATTACATGATCCCGATGTGGTATAACGCCACCAACCGGTATGCTTACTGGAATAAGTTTTCAATGCCATCGACCCGCCCGACCTATTCTCTGGGCTTCGATAACTGGTGGTATGATGTGAACAAAGCCGCGCAGCTGCCGGCCCAACGTCGTTAAGGAGTCAGGATTGGGCGCTTATTTACTCCGCAGACTGCTGCTGGTGATCCCCACGCTGTGGGCGATCATCACCATCAATTTCTTTATCGTGCAGATTGCGCCCGGTGGGCCGGTCGATCAGGCTTTGGCGAATATTGAGTTTGGCCAGACCACCGGCATGCCGGGCGGCAACAGCGGTGAAAGTCAGAGCCGGGCCAAACTCAGTGCCAATCCCGGTGACAGCCAGTATCGCGGCTCGCGCGGCTTAGACCCGGAAGTGATCGCTGAGATCACTAAACGCTACGGGTTTGATAAGCCGCTGTATGAACGCTACTTCACCATGCTGTGGAACTATGCCCGCTTTGATTTTGGCGACAGCCTGTTCCGCAGCAGCTCGGTGCTCCAGCTGGTCAAGGACAGCCTGCCGGTCTCCATCACCCTCGGGTTATGGAGCACGCTGATCATTTATCTGGTCTCCATTCCGCTGGGGATCAAAAAAGCGGTGCGCAACGGCAGCGCCTTCGATATCTGGAGCAGCACGCTGATCATTATCGGCTATGCCATTCCCTCCTTCCTGTTCGGTATTTTATTGATCGTGTTGTTTGCCGGCGGCAGCTATCTGGACTGGTTCCCGCTGCGCGGCCTGGTGTCAGCGCAATTTGATTCGCTGCCGTGGTACGGCAAGATTGGCGATTATCTCTGGCATATTACGCTGCCGGTGATTGCCACGGTCATTGGCGGCTTTGCCACCCTGACCATGCTGACCAAGAACTCATTTATGGATGAGATCCGCAAGCAGTATGTGGTGACCGCCCGAGCCAAAGGGCTGGATGAAAAGAAAATTCTCTATCGCCACGTGTTCCGTAACGCCATGCTGCTGGTGATTGCCGGTTTCCCGGCCACCTTTATCAGTATGTTTTTCACCGGCTCGCTGTTAATCGAAGTGATGTTCTCACTCAATGGCCTCGGCCTGCTGGGCTATGACGCCACTATTCAGCGCGACTATCCGGTGATGTTTGGCACGCTGTATATTTTCACGCTGATTGGCCTGCTGCTGAATATCCTTAGCGATATCACTTATACGCTGGTCGATCCGCGCATTGATTTTGAGGGACGATAATGAGCCGCTTAAGCCCCGTTAATCAGGCGCGCTGGGCGCGATTCCGTCATAACCGCCGCGGTTACTGGTCGCTGTGGATTTTTGCCGTGCTGTTTGTGCTCTGCCTGGGTGCCGAGCTGCTGGCCAACGACAAGCCGCTGCTGGTGCATTATCACGACCGCACCTATTTCCCGCTGGTCATCGATTATGAAGAAACCGATTTTGGCGGCCCGCTGGCCACCGCAGCGGATTATCAGGATCCCTGGCTGAAGTCGCGTATTGATAAGGAAGGGTGGGCGATTTGGGCGCCGATCCGCTTCGGTGACGGCACCATTAACTTTGCCACCACGGTGCCCTTCCCTTCCCCACCTTCAGCGCAGAACTGGCTGGGCACCGACGCCAACGGCGGCGATGTGCTGGCGCGCATCCTCTACGGTATGCGCATCTCCCTGCTGTTTGGCCTGATGCTGACGCTGATTTCCAGCGTGATTGGGGTGATTGTTGGCGCCTCGCAGGGCTATTACGGCGGCAAAGTGGATTTATGGGGCCAGCGCTTTATTGAAGTCTGGTCCGGGATGCCAACGCTGTTCCTGATTATTCTGTTGTCGAGCGTCATCCAACCGGGTTTCTGGTGGCTACTGGCAATTACGGTGGTGTTTGGCTGGATGCAGTTGGTGGGCGTGGTCCGGGCGGAATTTCTGCGCACCCGCAACTTCGACTACATTCGTGCTGCGCAGGCGCTGGGCGTCAGCGACCGTAAAATCATGTCGCGCCACATGTTGCCCAACGCGATGGTCGCCACGCTGACCTATCTGCCGTTTATCCTCTGTGGCTCGATCACCACGCTGACCTCGCTGGACTTCCTTGGCTTTGGCCTGCCGCTCGGTTCGCCTTCGCTGGGTGAACTGCTGTTGCAGGGCAAAAATAATCTGCAGGCGCCCTGGCTTGGCATCACCGCCTTCTTCTCGCTGGCGATCCTGCTATCGCTGTTAATTTTTATCGGTGAAGCGGTTCGCGACGCCTTTGACCCCAGTAAGGTGTACTGATGACGCTGCTGACCGTTAAAAATTTAAGCATTGCCTTCCGCCAGGCGGGCGTTGACCGCCAGGTGGTCAGTGACCTGTCGCTGTCGGTGGATGCTGGCGAAACGCTGGCGCTGGTCGGCGAGTCGGGGTCCGGCAAAAGCGTGACCGCACTGTCAATGATGCGTCTGTTGCCCACGCCGCCGGTAATTTATCCGCAGGGGGAAATCCTGTTTAACGGCCAGGATGTGCTGAAGGCCGATGAACGCACGTTGCGCGGGCTGCGTGGCAACCGCATGGCGATGATTTTTCAGGAACCGATGATCTCGCTGAACCCGTTGCACAGCATTGAGAAACAGCTGTACGAAGTGCTGTCGCTGCATCGCGGGATGCGTAAAGAGGCGGCGCGCGCGGAGATGCTGAGCTGTCTCGATCGGGTTGGCATCCGCCAGGCGGCGAAACGGCTGAATGATTTTCCGCACCAGCTTTCCGGCGGCGAACGTCAGCGCGTGATGATCGCCATGGCGCTGCTGACGCAGCCACAGCTGTTGATTGCCGATGAACCGACCACCGCGCTGGATGTGACCGTGCAGGCGCAAATCCTGACGCTGCTGCGCGAGTTAAAGCAGGAGCTGAATATGGGCCTGCTGTTTATTACCCATAATCTGCGGATTGTCCGGCAGCTGGCAGACAATGTGGTGGTGATGCGCAACGGCCAGGCGGTGGAAACCAATAGCACCACACAACTGTTCAGTGCGCCGCAACATGCCTATACCCAGGCGCTGCTGAACGCCGAACCGGAAGGTCGACCGGAGCCGGCAGACGTCGATGCCAAGCCCTTGCTGCGGGTTGAAAATTTGCGGGTGGCCTTTCCGATTAAACAGGGCTTTTTACGGCGTATCACCGGCTACCATCATGCTTTGAAGTCGTTAAGCTTTACCCTGCGGCCCGGCGAGAGTCTTGGGCTGGTTGGCGAGTCTGGCTCCGGTAAAAGCACCACCGGGCTGGCGCTACTCCGCCTGATCCAGTCCGAAGGTGAGATCTGGTTTAACGATCGGCCGCTTCATCAGTGGGATCGTCGTCAGATGCTGCCGGTTCGTCGTCAGGTGCAGGTGGTTTTCCAGGATCCCAACTCGTCGCTGAATCCGCGCCTTGACGTGCTGCAGATTATTGCCGAAGGCTTGCAGGTGCATCATCCCGATCTGAACGCGGCCCAGCGCGAAGCCAGAGTGATTGCGGCGATGGAGGAAGTGGGGCTGGATGCGGAAACGCGCCACCGCTATCCGGCAGAATTCTCCGGTGGCCAGCGCCAGCGCATTGCGATTGCCCGCGCGCTGATCCTTGAACCGCAGCTGATCATTCTGGATGAACCGACCTCTTCCCTCGATCGCTCGGTGCAGAAGCAGATTCTGGCCCTGTTGAAAAAACTGCAAAACACCCACCGGCTGGCGTATATCTTTATCAGCCACGATTTACAGGTGGTGCGCTCGCTCTGTCATCAGGTGGTGGTGTTGCGGGAAGGAGAAGTGGTGGAACAGGGAGAGTGCGAACAGCTGTTCGCTGCCCCGAAAGCCGACTATACCCGCCAGCTGCTGTCACTGGCCTGAGTCACTCTCTGCCTGATACGTTCAGGCAGAAGAGTCTTTAAGGGTTTCTGCAATGCCCACGCCGAAGTTTTTCAGCCGACAGGTGGTGGTGCACTCATCATGACGTGAGACAAACAGGCAAGGTTCCCCTCCCCACTCCACCACGGCACAATCGAGCTGGATTTCAGCCAGCGCGTCTTTAATCATCTGCATGATGTCCCACGCCTGCGCGCCCTGATGGCTGAGCAGCGTCAGACCGACCAGATCGTCATCGGCAGTGATGCTGTTAAGAATAAGCGGTTCGACACAGGTGCCGGTTGGCCCTGCGCCCCAACGATAACTTTGCGGTAAACGGTGTACCACCGAATGTTGTAACGTATTCACCCGAACTCCCCAGACCGGTACTGCAGTCTTCCAGCGGCCAAAGCCGTAAACGTTGCCATGAGAATGGCTTATTTTTGAGAAGTACCTCTCATTTTAACGTTATATTTACCGCGTTAACGGCGTGATAACAACCCCTTTTGTTGCATGAAGGTAACTTTTCGTTGGGTTATTTTCACATATCTATAACATTAGTGCGGGTAAAGCATTCCGGCAAGGTCTGGAAAGAAGGGATGTGACAGGGAATAAGCTGTGCGCCTTGCGACGCACAGTCGGTATCAGGCAGCCGCGCCCTTACGTGGACGGGTGGCGTAGATGAACAGCAGGATGGACAGGGTCGCGCAGATAAAGATAGATCCCACCATTGGCCAGGCGCTCTGGAATGACAGCGTGGAAAGCAACGCCCCCACCAGCGCACCGACACCAAAGCGTAACGTCCCGGCCAGTGAAGACGCGGTACCCGCCATATGCGGAAACTCTTCGAGGATCACCGCCATTGCATTCGATGACACCATCGCCACGCAGCCGATAAACATTGCCACGCCAAACACCAGAGGCAGGAAGCCAAGGTTAAGCGCACTGACGATCACCATCCACACCGCCATGGTGAACTGCACCAGCAGCCCGAAGCGGAACATCGCCAGCGGGCCGAAACGGCGCACCGAACGGCTGTTCAGCAGGGTCATCAGGAACAGGAACACCACGTTAAGCGCAAAGTAGTAGCCAAAATCCTGCGGCGTGATGTGGTTCAGCTCAATATAGACAAACGGCCCGGCATTAAGGAAAGAGAACAGCCCGGCAAACGAGAAGCCGCTGGCCAGCATATAGCTGAATACCCGCTTATGGCGGAACAGCGACAGGAAGTTACCCATCGTGGTGCGCAGATGGAATTTTTGCCGCTTATCTTTGGGAAGCGTCTCTTTAATCTGCGTGACCACCAGCACGGTGGTGATGACAGCCGCGCCGGAGATGGTCCAGAAAATGGCGTGCCAGCTCCACAGCAACAGCAGCCAGCCACCGACAATCGGCGCCATCAGCGGGGCGATAGTGGTCACCAGCATCACAAACGACATCATGCGTGAAAACTCCTCTTTCGAGTAGGTATCACGCATTAACGCACTGATCACCACGCTCCCGGCCGCCGCCGACAGGCCATGCAACAGGCGCATAAAGATCAGCTGGTCGATGGTTTGCGACATCGCACAGGCCGCGGCCGCGACGGCAAAAATCAGCGTGCCGGCGGCAATCACCGGTTTGCGGCCAAAGCTGTCGGCCAGCGGGCCATAAATTAGCTGACCCAGGGCAAATCCAAGAATGTAGATATTCAGCGTCATCTGCACGCTGCCTGCCGACACCCCGAATTCACGAGCAATTTGCGGTAGCGCAGGCAGATACATATCAATCGACAACGGCATTAACATGGCCAACAGGCCGAGGATCACCACCAGTCCCACTGATGAGTTCTTGTCCTTACGCACCCTCATTGCTCCTCACTTCCGGTTTGATCTTTAAATGTTATTAGCGGGGAACGACCACACTGGCAATTTCTTCTGCCGTCAGTGGGCGATATTCCCCTTCTCCCAGGTCTTCATCCATCACAATGGCACCAATGCGCTCACGGTGTAATGCCACAACGTGGTTACCCACCGCTGCAAACATCCGTTTCACCTGGTGATAGCGTCCTTCGCTGATGGTGAGACGCACCTGGCACTCGCTGACCACTTCCAGCGTGGCGGGTTTGGTCAGGTCTTTCTCGTTGTGCAGCTGTACACCCGCCGTGAACTGCGCGGCGGTGTCATCGGCAAGCGGTGACTCAAGCGTTACCAGGTAGGTTTTTTCGCAATGATGGCGAGGAGACGTAATCCGGTGTGACCACTGACCGTCATCGGTCATCAGTACCAGGCCGGTGGTATCGATGTCCAGTCGCCCTGCCGCATGCAGTTTGTAGGCGGTGGGCTCTTCGAGGAAATACAGCACGGTAGGATGATCCGGATCGTCAGTAGAGCAGACGTAGCCTTGTGGCTTGTTCAGCATAAAGTAGCGCGGGCCGAACTGCAGGTGCAGCGGATTACCGTCATATTCTACCTGGTTTTCCGGCTTGAGCTTGAAGGCTCCCTGCCTGACCACTTCCCCGTCTACGGTGACTTTATGAGCCCGCAGCTCACGAAGGGCAATCGCCCGGCTGATTTCCAGTTGCTGAGACAAAAATTTATCAAGTCGCATTAAATCTGCACTGCCTGTTTAAATGAGAATGAAACCGACGCACCGCTAACCGGCACGTTTGAAGAGAGAATCTCGAAATGAACCCACAGTATATCGGGAGTTAGGCCTCAGGCACAGAGGCTGACAGGCATCAATGCTGCTTTCGTGGCATAATGCGGTTTTGCTCCCAGATTGCCTGAAAATTCATGTCGTTTACCCTACGCCCTTATCAACAGGAAGCGGTTGATGCCACGCTCAGCTACTTCCGTCGCTCCCATCAGCCCGCCGTTATCGTGCTGCCTACCGGTGCGGGCAAAAGTCTGGTGATTGCTGAACTTGCCCGTCTGGCAAAAGGTCGGGTGTTGGTCCTCGCGCATGTGAAAGAGCTGGTGGCGCAAAATCACAGCAAATATCAGGCTTACGGTCTGGAAGCCGATATCTTTGCCGCCGGGCTGCAACGCAAAGAGAGCCGCAGCAAAGTGGTCTTTGGCAGCGTGCAGTCCGTGGCACGCAATCTGGCGCAGTTCGATGCGGAATTCACCCTGCTGATCGTCGATGAATGTCACCGCATCAGCGATGCCGACGACAGCCAGTATCAGCAAATCCTCGCGCATCTGCGCCAGCGCAATCCTCACCTTCGTCTGCTGGGCCTGACCGCCACGCCCTACCGGCTCGGCAAAGGCTGGATTTACCAGTTCCATTACCACGGTATGGTGCGCGGCAACGAACGCGCGCTGTTCCGCGACTGCATCTATGAACTGCCGCTGCGCTATATGATTAAGCATGGCTTTCTGGTGCCGCCTGAACGGCTGGATATGCCGGTGGTGCAATACGATTTCAGCCGTCTGACCGCCAACGAGAATGGCCTGTTTAGCGAAGCCGATCTCAACCGGGAACTGAAGCAGCAACAGCGCATCACCCCGCATATCATTCAGCAGATCGTCGAGTTCGCGCAGGATCGCCAGGGCGTAATGATTTTTGCCTCAACGGTTGAACATGCGAAAGAGGTGCTGGGCCTGCTGCCCGGCAGTAAAGCGCTGATCAGCGCCGGAACGCCAGGCCCCGAGCGCGATGCGCTGATTACCGCATTTAAAGCCCGCGAACTGCGTTATATGGTCAACGTTGCGGTGCTGACCACCGGTTTCGATGCCCCGCATGTCGATCTGATCGCCATCCTGCGGCCGACGGAATCGGTCAGCCTCTATCAGCAAATCGTCGGGCGGGGATTGCGCCTGTCCCCAGGAAAAACCGACTGTCTGATCCTCGATTATGCCGGCAATCCCCACGATATTTTCACCCCGGAAGTTGGCGCGCCGAAAGGCAAAAGCGATAACCAGCCGGTGCAGGTGTTTTGCCCTGCCTGCGGCTTTGCCAATACCTTCTGGGGAAAAACCACCGCCGATGGCACCATCATCGAGCATTTTGGCCGCCGCTGTCAGGGCGTACTGGAGGACGATGACGGCGAACGCGAACAGTGCGATTTCCGCTTCCGTTTTAAAAGCTGTCCGCACTGTAATGCCGAAAACGATATTGCCGCGCGAAGATGTCACCAGTGTGACGCGATCCTCGTCGATCCCGACGATATGCTGAAGGCGGCGCTGAAACTGAAGGATGCGCTGGTGCTGCGGTGTGCCGCGATGGTGCTGGAAAGCGGTGCCGATGAGAAGGGAGAATGGCTGAAGGCGCGCTATTACGATGAAGAGGCAACGGAAGTCAGCGAGCGGTTCCGACTCACCACGCCGGCGCAACGAACCGCCTTCGAACAGATTTTCCTGCGTCCGCACCAGCGTGCGCCGGGCGTGCCGCTCGGCTGGAAAACCGCTGCGGATATCGTCGCCCTGCAGCCGCTGCTGCGCCAGCCGGACTTTGTGGTGGCCCGCAAGCAGCGTCATTACTGGCAGATCCGTGAGAAGATGTTCGATTATCAGGGCCGCTACCGCCGCGCCAACGAACTTCGTTAAGGCATCCGCTTTAATACATTGCCCGCACAGCCTTAGTTGGGCTATACTTCGCCCCGCTTTTGCTAATGCAAAAGTTGAACACTCCAACCTGTTGCTGGGTCGCCTGTAACAGGATCATCAGATAAAGAGATTGAACAATGTTCACTATCAATGTTGAAGAACGTAAAGAGCAGGGCAAGGGTGCGAGCCGCCGCCTGCGTTTAGCTAACAAATTCCCAGCCATCATCTATGGCGGTGAAGTTGCACCAATAGCTATCGAACTGGATCACGACTCAGTAATGAACATCCAGGCTAAGCCTGGTTTCTACACTGACGTTCTGACCCTGGTCGTCAACGGTAAAGAAGAAAAAGTAAAAGTGCAGGCTGTTCAGCGTCACCCGTTCAAGCCAAAACTGCACCACATCGACTTCGTTCGCGCTTAATCGCCTGACCGAAATCGTTTGAAGAAAACGCCGCTTATGCGGCGTTTTTTTTTGCCTTAACCGCCGCTGCTCCGACGCTGCAGCTGGTCGCGCAGGTTTGGTGGCGTGCCTTTAATGGTCAGCGTGTCGGTCGCCGGATCCCAAAAAATTCGTTCGCCCAACAGCAACGCATCGAAGTTCAGCGTCATTCCGCCGCCGCTTCCGGCGAACTTGGTCAGCTGACGCAGCGTACCGCGATCGGCCGGGAAGCTCTCTTCCAGCTCGTAACCCTGCTCCTGAGTGAACGCCTGGAAGGTTTTCTCGCCCAGCGGCGCCAGCTCGTTGGACAAGCCTTCCAGCTCGATCTCTTCACCGGCTTTTAACTGCTCGCTGCAATAGCTGTGCACCTGCTGACGGTAGTTCTGCCGCTCGTTTTTATCGAGGCTGGCCTCAGAACAGTAGTCATCAACCGCCTGCAACAGACCCCGGTTTTGCGCTTTGGTATCCAGACCGACGCTGGCACCGAGGAAATCCATAAAGAAGTCGGAAACTTTGCGGCCCACGCGCCCCCGCAGGAAGGTCAGGTAGCGGGTGGATTCCGGATTGGTTTCCCATTCCGTCAAATCGATGCGTGCAACGATATCCGCATGATTGATATCAAGATAATGGGTGCTGCTGATATCCAGCGCTTCATTGACGCGCATACTGTTCTGGCTGTTCAACACGGCAACCAGCAAATACTCTACCGCCAGATAGCGATAATGGCCGAACAGCACGATGCCGCCTTCAGCGAACGGGTATTTGGCCAGCTCATCACGCAGGCGACCGGTGGCTGCCCGGCTGAAAGCCAGAAAATCGTCTTCGCCTTTGCGGCAGTTACGCAACGCATCCGCCAGTTCGCTCTCTTCATTAAACAGGCCATAAGCCTTGCTCTTGGCGCTGTAAACGCGGTGCAACTCTTCCATCATTTCGGTGACGGGCGCATTGGCAGGCAGCAGCGATTCGCGCAGCACCAGCTCAAGCGTCTGTTCATCGCGCTTGATCAGCTGGTGGAGGGCAATCTGCTCGATATCCAGACTCATGGTAGACTCTCCTTTTAACGTAGGCGCGTATTCAATCACCGAGTGTCGCTACGATCAACAGGCAACAACATTAACCTGATACTGACGATAAAAGTGCAGAAAAAATCCCGGTTTTACGGTAAGATGCCGCCCTTTAATACTCAATAAATTCGACGTTATGCCACAATCATCTCGCTACAGTGACGACCGCGTGGAGAAACTCCTCGCTGAACTGGCCCATGTACTTGAAAAAGACAAGGCCCCAACCGATCTTTCCCTGATGGTACTGGGAAATATGGTTACCAATTTGTTAAATACCAGCGTAGCACCGGCTCAACGCCGCTCGCTGGCACGCTCGTTCGCCGAGGCTTTACAGGCTTCCGTGCGCGACGATAAAGCCCATTAATTTGATGATCCTGACCCTGTTATGGTAACCAATCGGCAGCGCTACCGAGAGAAAGTCTCCCAGATGATTAGCTGGGGGCACTGGTTCGCCCTCTTTAATATCATCTTTGCCTTTATTCTTGGCAGCCGTTACCTGTTTGTCTCCGACTGGCCAGCCTCGCTGGCCGGGCGCATTTATGCGTTCACCAGTTGGATGGGTCACTTCAGCTTTATCGTTTTTGCCGCCTATCTGCTGATCGTCTTCCCGCTCACCTTTGTGGTGATGTCCCAGAGGTTGCTGCGCTTCCTTTCGGCCATTATCGCCACGGCTGGCCTGACGCTGATCCTGATCGACAGTGCCGTCTTTAACCGCTTCCACCTGCACCTTAATCCGGTGGTGTGGGAGCTGGTGGTCAATCCCGATCAGACCGAGATGGCACGTGACTGGCAGCTGATGTTTATCAGCGTGCCGGCTATTTTCCTGGTAGAGATGCTGTTTGCCACCTGGAGCTGGCAGAAGCTGCGCAGCCTTAACCGGCGCAGTTTCGGTAAGCCGCTGGCGGTGCTGTTTATTGTGGCGTTCTTTACCAGCCACCTGATGTATATCTGGGCTGACGCCAACTTCTATCGCCCGATTACCATGCAGCGTTCCAATCTGCCTTTATCCTATCCAATGACCGCGCGTCGCTTCCTTGAGAAGCACGGTCTGCTGGATGCTCAGGAGTATCAGCGCCGGCTGGTGCAACAGGGTAATCCTGAAGCGGTGTCCGTGGCCTATCCGCTGAACGACATCACCTTCCGCGATAAGGGCACCGGCAGTAATTTACTGATTATCACCGTCGACGGTTTGAATGAGTCGACGATAGCCAAATCGCTGCCGCATCTGGCGCAATTTGCTCAGCAGAACGTCCGCTTCACGCAGCATTACAGCTCCGGCAACAATGCAGACAGTGGATTATTTGGCCTGTTTTACGGTATTTCCGCCAGCTATATGGACGGCGTGCTCTCCAACCGCGTTCCTTCTGCGCTGGTGGATTCACTGGGCAAACAGGGCTATCAGTTTGGCCTGTTTGCTGCGGATGGCTTTGCCTCACCGTTATACCGTCAGGCGCTGTTAGCGGATTATTCATTGCCGCCTTCGCAGCCGCAGTCCAATGCGCAAACCACCGCGCAATGGCAACGCTGGCTTGAAGGACAGAAATCACAAAGCTCGCCGTGGTTCTCCTATCTTTCGCTGGATGGCAACGACACCCCGGACAATGGCGGCAAGAATATTGCCCGCCGCTATAACCGCACTGCGGCCGATGTGGACAAGCAAATCCAGCAAGTGCTGACCACGCTGCAGGAGAAAGGCCTGCTGGATAAAACCGTGGTGGTGATCACCGCCGAGCATGGCGTGGCGTTAGATGGCGATGACAGTCTGGGCAATCGCGCAAATCTTCAGGTGCCGTTGATTGTTCACTGGCCGAATACGCCAGCGCAGCAGGTGGACAAGCTGACCGACCATCAGGATATTATGACCACGCTGATGCAGCGCCTGTTGCATGTCAGCACCCCTGCGGCTGACTATTCTCAGGGTGAAGATCTGTTCGCAGCGCAGCGCCGCCATGACTGGGTAGCCAGCACCAACGAGCGCCAGTTGGTGATCACCACCCCTGACGTGACGCTGGTGTTGGATAACAGCGGTAGCTACACCGCGTGGGATAAGAATGGTCATCGCCTGAAAGACCATAAACCTCAGTTGGGCCTGCTGCTGCAGGTACTGACAGAAGAGAAGCGGTTTATCGCTAACTGACAGGCGATCAAAAATTTGAAAAAAGCAGCTGCTAATGGCTGCTTTTTTATTGACTGCATTTTCTCTTTTTAAGTCGCAATGGCGAATCAATACGCTGTGTTTAATGGATCTATAGGTCAAATATATGTCTACATTCAGGTTCAAAAAGTTACTCATTCTGCTGTTCATGCTGGCATTAGCTTTAGTTATTTCGACCCTGCTGACCTCACGCTATTTCCCCATCGATCCTGATGGCGCCAACAGTTCACTGGTCTGGCGGGCACTGCTTTCCGAAGGATTGTCTGCATTCAGGGATTGGGCGCCTACACCAGATAACTGGTACTTCACCACCTATCCGGTAAATTTTGTTTTCTTCCTGCTGATGAATAACGACGGCATATTGCCGCTGATGTTATCGACTTCATTGTTCATCGGCCTGACCGCGTTCATGTTGGCGCTGGTTATCTACACTGTTGAAAAGAGCTGGTTTGCGCTTATAGCCTTACTGAGCCTGATCCTTTTCCCTGCCTACGTCTATACGTTTGGCTTCGCTGCACACCCCTTCTCGCATTACTCTACCAACTTCTTTGGTGTGTTGACCTTTGCCCTGTGCTTTTTGAATCTGAAGAGAAATTCAACGACACTGGCCGTTGTCTGTAGCCTGATCGCGCTATTGGCTTCCATATCCGATCCGTGGTTATTGGCGACCTATTTCCTGCCACTGCTGCTGGTACAGGCTTATTTCGCCTGGAAAGGTAGCCTGCAGAAGAAAATCCCGGTCATTTTCGCCGTCAGCTTTATTGTTTCAATGAGCCACGTGGTGCAAAGGCTGTTCGGCTTACCTATTCAGCGTTTTCATCTGATGCCGTTTGATCAGTGGGCAGTCAACACGGAGTGGGCAATCCATATTCTGGGTAAGAGCCTGAATATTCTGTTCGTTGACAGCCCTTACGCGTATGTTATTTCGCTGCTGGTATGGGTGGTGCTGTTTGTTTACTCTTTCTTGCTGTGTCTGCGAAAGGGCAAGGAAGCGGTGTTTGTTGCTGGCTTTAGTTTACTAACCATCGCGGCGATCGTCTCTTCTTTCATTATCAGCTACGACTCCCCTGCCGAGATCAGCGCCAGATTCTTTGTTAACGTCGTCTGCTTTGCCATTGCCCTGTCTGCGCTGGGATATGCTTTCTCTAAAAAGTGGCCTGTGATAATTGTCTTCGCGCTGTTTATCGCTTCTTCGCTCTATTCCTATCAGCAAAATAAAACGCCGATTTACGATCAGCAACAGCAAACCTATGATTACATTAACTTCCTTGAGAAAAATAATCTTACCTTTGGTTATGGTGACTACTGGAAGTTGTCGAACAACGTTAACTGGCTTTCTGACGGCAGGATCCACATCAGCCCCGTGCTCTTTGACACCACGGATAACCGGATCCTCTTCGATACGATACGCCTGCAAACCATGAAGTCATGGTTGACCGACGACTACGTCAGCAAATCTCCCGATCGCCAGTTTGTGGCCATCCCGGCGGTGAAGAGCTCAGAAGCGGATACCCAGGCCATCAGCAAACTGGACGCCATACGGCACCAGCTGGGTGAACCCGATGAAATGCTGACCTTCCAGGACATGACGTTCTTCGTTTATCACCACAAGATCCCGCTCATTAAATAGCGATAAAGGTGTTTAAATTCATAGCACTCACACAACCGGCCACTTGCAATCAACGTTGTTTTGAGTAGTATTAACCCCACGTGTCGGCACGTAGCGCAGCCTGGTAGCGCACGGTCATGGGGTGTCCGGGGTCGGAGGTTCAAATCCTCTCGTGCCGACCAAAACCTCCTTCAAAGCAGCTAGCCATAGCTGCTTTTTTATTGCCTGCATTTCTGTGACCCTGCACAATACCCCCCTCTTCTCCTGACTCCAGAATGTGCAAGCTCCAGCTCATTTTTTGAATGAATTAGCAATATAACCACGCTTAATGTGTGATTTTTGCTAGAATATTTAACGGCATTATAAATATAAATATTGAATAATGAGTTAACTAATAAATTTAACCATTATTATATATTTTCACGGTTACTTTTTTGATGTTTAGACCACGTCGTTAGTGGTTACATCTTATTGATTATAAACAAAATCCAAATTACTCTGGTTGAATACGCGAATGATTTACGACTGTTTTTTATATTATGACGAAGATATGCTTTTGTCGTTACGGTTGCATACCCTGTCTGACGTCGTCGACAAGTTTGTTATCGTTGAGTCCACACACACCTTTACCGGCAAGCCAAAACCGCTGAATTTCGACCGGGATAAATTCGCAGAATTTGCCGATAAAATCATCTATGTTGTTTTCGATCGTCCCCCTCATGCGGATGCCTGGCAAAATGAAGCCGATACGCGTAATGCCATCATGGATGGGTTGAAGCAAGCCCGTCCTGACGATCTGATTTTGATTTCTGACGTTGACGAGATTTTTAATCCGCAGGTCATTCCTACCATTCGTGGCAGCGAGCTCTGCACCACCATTTACCAGAATTTCTATAATTATCAGTTCAATCTTCAGGTATTCAACACCAACGATACGCCTCGTCAGTGCAAGCTACCTAAAGCCCTGAGCTACAAGAATCTGGTCAACTTCTTTGACGGCCAGCCCGAGATGCTGCGTAACGTGAAGCGCTCGGCCATCAGAAAAAATTGGCTGAAGTGGCGGTGGTTAAAGTGGAATACCCGGGTTATCCAGCAAGGGGGCTGGCATTTCTCCTGGATTATGACGCCACAACGCATCGCTGAGAAAATGTCGTCAATTTCGCACACCGAATACGATCTGCCGGAATTTAACAACCCGGAACACATTATGAAGGTGATTGCGCAGGCTGAAGATATCTGGGGACGGGACAGAAAGCTGGTTGCCCAACCATTATCCCACAGCACCTTTCCCTGCCACCTGGTTGATAATCAGCAGGCCTTCAGCCAGTTCCTGAAATTGTAAACTGGCTGATTTGATGAGACTTTCATTTCACAATACGTGGCGAAAGTCTCAATCCGGCACACTGAAACAAAACTGTCACACGATTAACATATGCTGTCGCTACACTTTTATGGCAAAACCAACACCACATACCGGGTGAATAAAATGGCGATAATCAAAGCAAGAAACTTTAAAGATGCAGAAGAGATGCTGCACTCCGGCATCAATAAAGTAGAGCTGGCGTATGATATTGATAGTGATGACTTTTTCAGGCTGGCAAGCCACTGGTGCGACCGGGGTGCGAAAATCTCCCGCGGCAACGAACACTTTGTCGTTTCCCTGAAAAACTTCGCAATCCCGTCTAACGAGTAGTCAGTTTTTGCTATCGTGAATCTAACCTGCTTAAATTACGCTTTATAAAGATAAGCAGGTTAGGTATTCGGTGACACCTCATAGCGCATTCCCCCTTCTGACAATCCCTTGTGGCGTTCCCCTTATTTCTGTTGCCTTGCCTGAGTCCGATGGCTTTATTACCGATGTGTGTTTTTGCTCGCCAGCCGATCGACCAGAGACGGTGCTGATAAAAGCGGCTTTCGATCTTTCCCGCTTTGATGAGCGGTTATTTGTCGCATGTGGTATCCCCAGCCCGAAGCATTTAACTCAAGCGGTGCGCAAACGCCGGGCGGAATATCTCGCCAGCCGGGTGGTGGTGCGTAATGCTTTGAGTCGCATGGGAATTGAGGCGGCGATACTGTCCAATGACGGCGATCGCGCGCCGGTGTGGCCGTTCGGCATTTCAGGTTCGCTGTCTCACAGCCATCAGAGCATCGTCGTGCTGCTATCCAGAGCAGAGCATCGGCTTCTGTTGGGGGTAGATTGCGAGAATATCCTGCCAGCGGAAACCGCGGAACAGATGCACAGTGTGATTGTGTCGCCGGCGGAAAAACAGACGCTGCTGGAGAGTGGATTGCCCTTCGCCACCGCGCTGACGCTGGCATTCTCGGTTAAAGAGAGCCTGTATAAGGCCCTCTTTCCGCTACTCAGACAGGCGATGGATTTCAGGGCCGCAGAGATCACGGCTCTGCATCCGGCAACCGGCCAGGTACAGCTGCACCTGACCGATTCATTTGCCAGCGACTTCCCGGCTGGCAGAGTCTTTAGCGGGCAGGTTGAGGTGCAGGCAGAACAGGTGCTGACCTGGATTATTGATTGACGCCAACGCCCGGCTCTAGCTCACCACATCCGTGCGCTTCACCGCATCCAGCGTCGCCAGTTCACGCTCTTCGCCGGTCAACTCGCTGAGCTTACCTTCACGCATTTCCAGCAGGCGATCCGCGTGCAGGAAATAGTGGTCATCATGGCTGATAGCAAACACGGTTTTGCCCATCTCCTGCAGCCATGGCAGCAACTCCCGGTAGAAAATGCGGCGGAAATGCGGGTCCTGATCGGCGGCCCACTCGTCCAGCAGCAGGATATCGCGCTGCTCAGCGGTCGCCAGCAGCAGCGCCAGGCGCTTGCTTTGCCCTTTAGATAGCTTCAGGTTCAGGACTTTGTTCCCTTCCAGCTTCACTTTGTCCTGCATTTGCAGACGCGCCAGCCAGGCCTGAACTTTGGCCGGATCGGCAGCATGTCCCTGATTATCAATTAAGCGGTCAAACAGGTGGACGTCGGTAAATACCGCCGAGAACAGGCTGCGGTACTTCTCCCTATTCGCGCCGTCGATCTCTTCACCATCCAACAGGATCTGACCGGATACCGGGCGATAAAGTCCGGTCAGTAACATTGCCAGCGTCGATTTTCCGCTGCCGTTACCGCCGATCAGGAACACCAGCTCGCCGCGCTTCAGGGTCATGTTTATCGGCCCAACCTCGAATCCCTGCTCACCGTAATGGAACACCAGATTACGCAGTTCAAGCGTCTTCCAGTTGCTGGCAGCCTGAGGAACAATAAAGTCGGGATGGTATACCGTAAGTTGGAAAGTGTTCAGCTTGTCAAAAGCCACCTGAGCCGTCAGCAGTGTCGGCAACGCGCCCACCGCAGAAAGCAGCGGCGTGCGCAGGAACAGCAGGGTCAGTGAATAGGTTGCCGCAACGGCGGTGTTTGCCCAGCCGAGGCTGTTGGCCATAAAGAACACCAGCCCAATGGCACCCAGCATCATGATGTTCGACCAGTTTACCGCACTCAAATGGAAGGTATCGGCACGCACGATATGATGGCGATAATTACGGGCATCTTCCTGATAGACCGTTTCATAAATCAGCTGGGCACGCTGACGGTTTAACGCCAGCTCTTTGCGCCCTTCTATAATGGTCTGGAAATCGGTGTAGAGGTTATCCTCAATATCACGAAGTTTGGCCATGTGGCGGTACACTTTCGACACCAGCAGCCAGCCGCCAATAATGGTGATAGCAACCCACACCGCGGTGACAAACAGCATTTGTGGCGAGAGCCAGGCGAGGTAAGCCGCCGATCCGATGGTCAGGATAATCCCCTGAATCAGCTCAGGCAGACGGACAAAGGCGATGGTGATGGCCCGCACATCGCTGGTTAGCCCGGCTAATAGCTGTGCGCTGCCGATCTGCTCGATGCGTTCAACCTGGGTATCCAGAATACGTTTGATAAACTCGCCGCGCAGGCGGTAGACGAAATGGTGTCCCAGCACGGTTAATGCCAGTTGCGAGGCCAGCGTAACGGCCATCAGCAGCAGCAGCAGTCCGAGAAATTCTGGCAATATTAGTAGAGAAGAGTTCAGAGCGACGATCAGCTCTTTATTAATAAAGGCGATCAGTCCAATCCCCAGCGCGGCACTGAGCAGGCTGAGAGCAATAACCAAAATAAACGGCCAGCGATACTGCCGGTAAACAACGCGTAGCAACTCCATGACACCATCCAGGTAACAATAAGGCAGTGTGCAGTTTAATGAGTCGCCAGACGATATCAATAATAATTCTCATCTGACTCCGGATCGCTTATCGAAAAGCGCGCCGGAAAGTCAGATTGTAGCGAAAAGCGCCGGTTAAGGGGTGTATTCCGGGCTTCAGCGGCAATATGCCGTGAAAACGCAGACGTGAAGGACCGCCCCAAACCACGATATCGCCATGCTCCAGCAGAACCCGTTGCGTGGCGTCGCCACGATCGAAGCCACCAAACTGAAACACCGCCGGCAACCCCAGTGAGACCGAAACAATCGGCTGCTTTAAGTCCTGTTCATCTTTATCCTGATGCAGGGTTAATTTTGCCCCCGGCTCGTAGCGGTTGATCAGGCAGGCATCAGGATTGAACTGTGCAAAACCCGCCTCGTCAGCGCATTCTCTTGCCAGCTGGCGAAAACGATCCGGCATCGCTGGCCAGCGCAGACCGCTGGCATTATCGCGCTCGCTGTACTGATAGCCGCGTGAATCCGTTGACCAGCCAAAATCCCCACAGTTGGTCATCGCCACCGACATGCGGTGTCCACCAGGCGTAATCCGGTGGTGAAACGGATTGCGGGCAGAAACCTCTTCGACTAACCGCATCAGTTCGCCGGCGTGTTCTCTGGCCCGTCGGCGCAGGATCACCGCGCCCTCTGCCAGGGGTTCGGCCCACGGTGCTTCTTCACTAAACAAATCCAGCATGTTAATTCCTCAGGCCTGTCGCCCTACGGTTGCACGATAAACGCCTTAAACTGCGGTGACATCCAGCTACTGAAACCCTCGCCCTGCTTCTCTATCAGATAGACCGCCAGATTTTCTCGCAGCGCCAGCGCTTTGGCCTTCTCTTCGCCCAACACCATCAGTCCGGTGTCCCAGCCATCGGCCTCCAGCGCGGTGGTGGCAATAACCGTAGCAGAAACCAGCTTGTGCTGGATCGGCCGGCCGGTGACGGGGTCGATCACATGTGAGATGCGTTTGCCATTCAGCTCGTAATAGTTACGGTAGCTGCCGGAGGTGCTGATGCCATGCCCCTGCAGATCGACCACCGCCTGCACCGCATTTTCGCGATCGGTGGGCTTCTGAATAGCCACTTTCCACGGCTGGCCCTGGGCATTTTTCCCCCGGGTCAGCACGGCGCCGCCCACGGAAACAAGGTAGCTGTTAATGCCCTCTTTCTCCATCAGTCTGGCCAGATGATCGGTGGCAAAACCTTCCCCCACGGTTGAGAGATCAACATACAGGCCGGGCAAATCCTTTTGCAGATAAGCGCCTTCCGCTTTTTGGATCACCCGTAAATGCTGCAATCCCGTCAGCGCTTTTGCCGCATCGATCTGCGCCTGAGTCGGCTCTTTTACCAGCTGTTTATCCGGCCCGAATCCCCACAGATTGACCAGCGGCCCCACGGTGATGTCCATCGCGCCGGCGGTTTTCCGCCCAATGCGCAGGGAAAGGCTGACGATATCCGCCATATTTTCGCTCACCGGTTGTGGATCGCTGCCGCGGTACTGATTGAAACGCGACAGAACGGAGTCATTTTTCCAGGTTGAGAGCTGGCGATCGTCCTCGTCTAACTGCTGCTGAACTGCTTTTTGCAGGCTCGCTTTACGTTCTGACGCCACGCCAGCGAGGCTAATTCGCCAGAATGTTCCCATTGTGCTTCCTTCCAGCACCATCGCCGAATTGTCGCGACTCTGGTTATGATCGTCACAGCCCGAAAGCAGGATAAATGCTGTCAGACCAGTACAATACAGCCAATTCTTCTTCATATAACTCACAACACCTGTATTAAATATTGGACCGAAAAATGAGCAAAACGGCCTCTACTGCGCTGAAAACTCACTTGATCTTGTGTGAAATGCTCACCAGGATAGGCGATGTACGCAGGCTATAAACGTCTGCCATTTAATGATTTCAAAGGAGATATCATGATTTATTACGCACTCCTTGCCGTATGTCTGGGGCTGATTATCTTTTCAGGCTACAAGCATTACAAGCAGACGCACGTCAAACAGCTCAATCGTCCACGTCACCGTCATCAGCGCGCAAGCCATTAAGAGAATAAAAGAAGGGATGAAGCGGAATACGAGGGATGGTAAACGAGGGAGCGCAGAGGCCTGCACTCCCCAAACACCTTAGAACTGGTAAACCAGGCCCAGTGCCACGACGTCATCGGTGTTGATGCCGGCTGCGTCGGTGAAGTTATTGTCATCCAGCAGGTTGATTTGGTAATCAACATAGGTAGACATGTTTTTGTTGAAGTAGTAGGTCGCGCCGACATCAACATATTTTTTCAGGTTCTGAGAACCGTAACCTTCGATGTCGCTGCCGCGTGAGCTAACGAACGCCAGGGAAGGACGCAGACCGAAGTCAAATTGGTACTGAGCAACCAGTTCCCAGTTGTCCGCGGTGTTAGCATAACCGTAGGCATCAGAACCGCTTGAACCGAAGCGAGTGGCGTTCAGTGAACGGGTGTACATCGCCGCCAGGTAGATGTTATTCGCATCATATTTCAGGCCGCCGGTGTAAGCCGTTGCTTTGTCACCACGACCCAGAATGTCCTGAGTTGCTGCGCTGCCGCCATTCTGCTCATTGGTACGGTCAGAACTGAACATTGCTGCACCGATACCAAAGCCTTCGCCCAGGTCGTAAGTGGTTGACAGACCATAGCCATCGCCATTTCCGCCCAGTACGTCACGGCCAGTCGCAGATTCGGTATCGCTGTCATTTTTGCCCTGATACTGAACGGCAAAGTTCCAGCCATCGACCAGACCAAAGAAGTTGTTGTTACGGTAAGTCGCCAGGCCGTTAGAACGCTGGAACATAAAGTTGTCCGCGCCATAGGTGTCACCACCGAACTCTGGCAGGACGTCAGTCCAGGCGCCGATGTCATAGGCTACGCCGTAGTTACGACCGTAGTCGAAGGATCCGGCATCGCCGAACTTCACACCTGCAAAGCCAACACGGGTAAAGCTGTTTGCTGTCCCTTCAGACTCAGCTGTGTTCAGCGCTGCCTGATACTCCCACTGGCCGTAACCGGTCAGCTGATCGCTGATTTGGGTTTCGCCTTTAAAACCGAAGCGAACATAAGACTGGTCGCCATCAGAACCGTCGTTATCGGAGAAATAGTGCAGACCGTCTACTTTACCGAAGAGGTCAAGTTTGTTGCCATCTTTGTTGTAGATTTCAGCCGCGCCCGCTGAACCGGCGATCAGCATCGCTGGGACCATCAGGGAAAGAACTCGAAGTTTCATTTTAATACCCTCTAGTTATGTGCCTTATTATGCCACTGCTTGCTGAACGTCGAATTTTCAGCCGGCAACCTCATACTAGAGTGCGGTGCGTAATAATCTATAAAGAAAATGATACTAAATTTCCGAAACTGTTTCAGAGTACAAAGTATATATTTCAAAATGTAAGTTTAGGGGAACTTTCATACAGCACGTATCGATAAAAAATATAGCATTTATCATCAAAATTCAGGCGATGCTTTGTTTTTCATCAAGTTATGTAAGGTTAGCTTGCTAAGCACTGAATGATAAAAATTTTCAGCCATCAGGGAATATAATGACCTCGCTATCATCATTTTATTTCAGTATTACCTTCATTCACCCCGAATGAGATTGTTTTACCCTATTTCCCGCCGAGCTTGATGCTCGGCATTTTTTTATTCTTTTTTCAACAAACCGTCAATTTAAGTAAAGATAATTACGGTGAAACAATAACCACATCCCCCTTGCCCGTTTTTTCCGCAATTAAGCACAAATAATCAAAAAAAAAAGCCACTGATAAAGATGTTAATTATTCCGTGGAAATAACCCTCATCAACTATTCAGTGGCGTTAATTTCTAGCGTTCTCTCATCGATTCTTTAACTTTATTCAGCGGCTTAATCAGATAGTCCATGACCGATTTTTGACCCGTTTTAATTTCAACATTCGCCACCATTCCGGGGACAATGGGGAATTTCCGCCCGGCCTTGTTGGTTAACTCCGCTTTTTGCGTACGAACGTAAACCCGGTAGTAGTACTGATCCCGCTTCACCTCATCCTGAATGGTATCTGGCGAGACGGTTTCCACTTCGCCCGGCAGATCGCCATAGATAGACGAGTCATAGGCGGTGACCTTCACCGTGGCCGGCAGGCCGGGACGGATGTAGGCGATATCCCGCGGGTTGATGCGGGTTTCAATCAGCAGCTGATCCTCCAGCGGCACGATTTCCATCAGCTTGCCGCCCGGCTGCAACACGCCACCGACGGTGGTCACCTGAATGTCCTTTACGATCCCGCGCACCGGTGAATAGAGCGTCGCACGGGTGAGCTGATCCTCTTTACCGGTCACCACCTGCAGCTGAGCATCCAGGTCGGCGTTGTTTTTGACCTGCTCTTCCCTCGCCCGCACCGCGTAGTCATTTTTGGCTTCATCGATTTTGCCCTGCAGATCGCTGACCTGGCGGCGAAGACGAATGACTTCCACCTCACCCGCCGCCCCTTTTGCCACCAGCGGTGCGGTCATCCTCAGTTCGTCCTGCACCAGCTTTTTCGCATCTTCCAGGTTTTTAACGGTTTCCGACAGGTTACGGCGACGGGATTGATACAGCTGGGTTTCCCGCGCGACCAGCTCCGGCTCTTTCAGCGTCTCGGCACTGAAGGCCAGCGGCGCACCGGTCAGCTCGGCCTGTAAACGCTCTGCGGAAGCACGCAGCGTTCGGGCTTTGGAGGCAGCCTCACCGAAGTTCGACTGGAAGCGGGTAGGATCGAGTTTTGCCAGCACCTCGCCCTTCTCAACAATATCCCCTTCATGCACGTTGAGCTGGTCGACGATACCGCCGTCCAGACTCTCAATCACCTGGGCGCGGCTTAACGGCGTCACTTTACCGGTGCCGACGGTGACCTCATCGAGAATGGCAAAATGGGCCCAGACAAAGAAAATCACCAGCGCAGCGGTACATAACCAGATGATGGCGGAGGTTTTGCGCTCGTTCTGCTTCATGCCGCGGTCGACCATAATCAGGCTCATGCTGCATCTCCCCGCGCCACGTTCTGTTTCGCCGTTTGCGCGGCGGCGTTGCGAATGATCTCATCGCGCGCACCGTCAGCAATAATGCGGCCGTTATCCATCACCACAATCCGGTCTACCAGCTTGAGTAACGCCGGTCGGTGCGTCACCAGCACCAGCGTGCGGCCGGAGAGCCAGCCCTGCATCTGACGGATCACATGGTCTTCAAGCTGCTCATCCATTGAGGCCGTCGGCTCGTCCATTAGCACCACCTGCGGCTGGCGCAGGATCATCCGGCTCAGCATCACCATTTGACGCTGACCACCGGACAATCCCCGGCCGCCTTCATTGATTACCCGATCGAGGCTGGCGGCATCCTGCTGCACCAGGCTCAGCGCACCGCTGATCCGCAGTGCCTGCAACATCTCCTGTTCGCTGGCATGAGGATTACCCAGCATCAGGTTTTGCCGCAGCGTGCCAAAGAACAGGCGGGAATCCTGCGACAGCCAACCCAGCTGGCGGCGCAGGTCGACGGGATCGATATGGCGAATATCCACGCCATCGACCACCACTTTCCCCTGAGTGGCAATCGACTGTCCGGCCAGCAGCCGCAGCAGGGTGGATTTGCCCGCGCCCACCTTGCCGAGAATGGCGATACGCTCGCCGGGTTTGATTTGCAGCTGTCCAATATTGAGCACGTTTTTCGCGTTTTCTTCATCGTAGCTGTACTGAACGCCCTTCAATTCATACTGCCCGGTCAGGGTTGGGCAGTGGGCCATTTCCCCTTCATCCACCTGATCGAGCGGCTTTTTCAGCAATTCGTCCAGTCCGGTCATCGCGCTTTTGGCATGTTGCCAGCGGGAGAACACCATCGTCAGCTGCATCAGTGGCGCAATGGTGCGTGAAGACAGCATGCTGCTGGCGACCAGCGTACCGGTGGTGATATCGCCATTCAGAACCAGATAAACCCCGAACACCAGCATGCTGGCATAGGTTAACTGCTGGACAGTGGAGGCCCAACCGGTCAGCCGCGCGCCCCACAGGCGTTGCTGCATGCCCACCGCCGCACTGACTTCATGGGTCTGTTCCCACTGGCGCTGGAAGTAAGGTTCGGCCTGCAGGGATTTGATATCTTCTATCCCTTCAATGGTTTCCACCAGCACCGCATTGCGCAGCGCGCCTTCGCGCAGCCCTTCTTTCGCCAGTTTCGCCATCGGGATCTGCACCAGCAAACCCGGAATGACAATCAGCGGGATCGCCAGCAGCGGCACAATCACCAGCGGGCCGCCGATAAAGGCCATGATAAACAGGAACAGGATCACGAAAGGCATGTCCGCTGCCGCACCGACCGTGGTGGAGGTCAGCAGTTCGCGCACCTGGTCGATTTCGCGCAGTTGCGAAATAAAAGACCCGGTTGATTTTGGCCGGGACTCATTGCGGATATTCATCGCCCGGGCGAACAGCATGGAAGAGACTTTCAGGTCAATGCGCTTCCCCATCAGATCGGATACCTGGGTACGCATCAGGCGGATCAGATATTCAAACACCGCCGCAATCAGCACCCCGGTAAACAGCACCCACAGTGTCGGTTCTGACTGCGCCGGGATCACCCGGTCGTAGATCTGCATCGAGAACAGGATCCCGGCCAGCGCCAGCACGTTACCCACCACCGACGCCAGCGAGATCTCGGCGATCTTGCGCCCCATGCCGCGGAAGTTTTCCCAGAACCAGTGCTTTTTATACGGCTTAACGAATTCATCGATGCGCGCATCACGCCCACGCGCCGCCACGCCGACAATTCCCACCTGCTCCTGACTTTGCGCCAGCAACAGCGCAAGCTCGCTTTCGCGCACCACATCGCCACCGTCGCTCAGCCAGTAACGCGCTTTGCCTTCCGCATCAATGGTTTCGACCACCACCACGTTGCCATTTTCCATGATCAAAATGACCGGCGTTACTTCCTGCCGCCAGCGGATTTTGTCGCGCGGCATCATGGTCATATGCAGCCCCAACAGGCCTGCCAGTCTTTCCAGCTGCTGGGCTGGCGTCAGGTGTTCAAACCAGCGCATCTGCTGGCGTAAGGTGGAGCCGTCCGCAGGTTTGCCAAAACGCGCGGCGACACGCAGCATGGCGTCAATCCAGTTCTCAGTGCTTGCGGTTTGTTTGTTCATAGTACTGCCTTAAAAGTTGCGTGTGCTTCAAGCGTCACAGTGACGGCAAGGTTTGCCCACTGGTGGCTTCGCGATCAATCCCCATAATGTCCAGCAGATTGTCGACCGCTGCGGCATAACGAACCGTGGCATCCCAGCCATCATAAAGTGCCATCAGGCGACTGCTGTCGGCCTGGAATACATCCTGCTCCACGCTCAGCAGATCGTTGAGGCTGCGCTTATTCAACTTGTACTCATCGGCATAAACCGCGCGGGTGTGATCGGCGCTGCCCAACTGGGCCTCGCCGGCGGTTTGCCGTTGCTGGGCCCCGATCATGTCGGCATAGGCCGTGGAGGCATGCTGATTGATATCCAGTTTCGATTGCTGAATCGCGGCCTCGGCCGCTTCCCGGTCGCCTTCTGCGGCGCGGGTTTTGGCATTGACCAGTCCGCCCTGATAGAGCGGAGCCTCAACCTGCAGCTGCAACTCATCGTCCCAGTAGGATCGGCTGCTGTTTTCATAGCGGGTACGGCCGGCCTGCACTTTGATGGTTGGCCAGTGGTTTGAAGAGGCCTGACGGACGCGCTCCATCGCCGCTTCCTGTTTCGCCTGCGCACTGCGTACCGCGGCGCTTTTTTCGTAGGCGATTTTGTCGAGGGTGATTTGCTGATTGAGCAACGACTGCGGCAGCTCCGGCAAATCGTTGGAGACCACGCCGGTCAGCACCGTCAGCTGCGCCTGCGCCGAACGTTCCTGCGCGCGATACTGTTCGAGCGTGGCGTGCATACCCGCAATGCGGGTTTCGGCCTGCAACACGTCGGATTGCGAACTCAGCCCGGCGTCAGCACGCAGTTTGGCAATGTCTTTGACGTGTTCAAGCGAGGCGACGTTATTGCGCGAGGCGTCCACCAGCGCCTTGTAGCGCTTGACCTCCAGATAGGCTTGCAGCGTGTCCTGCGCCACGGTGGTCATGGTGTCATAAAGGTCGTAGCGGTAGGCATCGGAGAGTTTATGCTGCTCGTCGATGGCGCCGCCGGTGCGGCCAAAGTCATACAGCAACTGGCTCAGCGTGATGCCGCCGGAACCATTATTGTTCAGGCTGCCGGCCGAATCGGTCTGCTGTGACCGCCCGCCGGTGGCTGAAAGGGAAATTTGCGGATACCACGCACTCTCGGCGGCATCGAGATCGGCTTCGCCAACGTGGATTTGCGCCGCCGCTTCGGAAATTTTGGGATTACGGGCAAAGGCGCGAAGGATGGCATCGCGCAGGGTTAAGGTGGCGATTTGCTCCTCGGTCGGTGCTGCACGCCAGTTGAATTGAGCTTTCGGCTCTTTTGCTGCCAGCGCAGCCTGTCCCATTGAAGCGCAAAGTGCGCCGATACAGAGTGACAGCCACACTTTCTTCAATTTACTGCCTGTATACACCATCGAAATTCCCTTGTGCACCGGATATTAGGTAAAGGCATGCGGTCGAAAGATAAAGCAGCGCTTTATTTTCCAGAAGCATAAGCTAGCCAGCGCCGAAGAGGGAGCTGAGCCTGACCCGGTGTCGGACGGATTACAGAGCAACCCGCCACAAGAGAAATGGTTAGAACAGCAGCCATGACATCTTGCATAAAAAAGAGGGCATCCCCTCTAAATGGCAAGATCGCCGTTCAAGGCGATCTTCTTATATTAGTATTATTGGTCTTTCTTTACGCAACGTTAACACATTGCGTTGACTGTCTTATTTTATAAGAACCTTTTGCAAAAGCCAGTAACTGTTAACCTCCTCTTAACCTTAGACGCCCTGCACGAGAATTTCCTCTCTCGTGCAGGGAAAGTCTTTATCAGACCACGTGAACCTGCAGATTGTGCTGTACCAGCACGTCGCCGAGCGTGTTGGCCGAAGAGAGCGCCGAGTTGTGATAAACGTCAAACGTTTGTCCATCAACGGTCCGCTGCCCTGAGGTTGCCCATACGCCGCCATCGCCGTTGGCCAGCGTCACCTGGTCACCGGTGGTCCCTTTAATCACCAGGTCGTTGGTCTGACTGTCGGTGATATTCAGCGCTTCGTTGAGATCCAACTTCACGCTGTTGGTGCCGGCTTTACCGAGGTCGATCACCTCAATGTGCTCAACTTTCAGCCCCAGTGAGGTGAGATCGAGGGTCATATGCTCACCGTTCAGTACCAACGTATCGGTACCTGCCCCGCCGTCGATATGGGTAAAGTTCAGCGAGTTCACGGTTACCGTGTCGTTGCCCGCACTCCCGGTAACGGATGCCCCTTCCACCGTGTGACCATCCGCCAGGGTGATCACCACGCCGCCAATGGTGTAAGCACTGCTGTCTGCCACTGCCGCCGTGTCGGTCGCCGTCGCTGCGGCGGCCGTTGCATCATGCGTGGTGGTGCTGGTATCCGTACTGCTGGTATCACTGCCGGTCACCAGAGTGGAATCTACCGTCGCGGCATGGGTCACCGCCGTGGTACTGGTGTCCGTGGTGGAGTGCGTTGACGCCGCGGCAGCCGAGGTATCGTCGGCCACCACCGCCATCATCACCGAGGCAGTGGCGACAGAGGCGGTGCTGACTGGCAACAGCGAACCTAACAGCAAGGTGTTGCTGGTTGATGCCGGGTTACCCGCCGCATCCACCGCCGTCACGGTGACGATGCTGCTCAGACTCAGCGCCGTCAGCAAGCCGCCAGTGAACTTCACGCTGTAGCGACCCAGCGCATCGGTGGTGGCCTGCAAGGTGGTGCCGTTCAGGGTGACGTTCAGTCGGGTGCCCTGCGCCAGGTTCAGCGTGCCGCCCGATACGGTCAGACCGGTCAGCAACACGCTGACCAGGCTGAGGATTGGGTCGACGCCGATGGCGGGCAGATTATGGGTTACCGCGGTAAAGGCATCGCTGGCCGTCGAGGTATTGCCCACCGCATCGGTCAGCGTGACCGTCACGTTGGTCGAGCCATCCGCGATGTTTTTCAGCGCTGCGGAAGGCACGGTAACGCTCCAGGTGCCGTTGGCCAGCACCGTGGTGGTGTAGACATTCCCCGCCACGTTAACCGAGACCAAACTCCCTACCGCATTGGTCGAGGTACCGCTGATGGTCTCGGCGACATTGGCTTCGCTGAGGTTCAGATAGTGGTCGCCGCCAAACACGCTGCTGTTGGTGATCGCCACGGTTGGCAGCGTGTGGGTGCCCACCAGTACCGTGGTGGCTCCGCTACCGGCATTACCGGCGGCGTTGGTCAGGGTCGCGGTGACCGAATCCGTGCCGTCCGGCAGGGCAGCCAGCGTTGCGGCCGGAACCGACACGCTCCATGCCCCGCTGGCGCCCACGGTGGTGGTCAGCGTAGCCGTGCCGACTCTCACCGTGATCACCGAACCTTCGGCATTGGTCGAGGTACCGGAAATGGTCTGCGCACTGAGGGCATCGGTCGCATTCAGCAAGCCATCACCAAAGACGCTGGAGATGGTTACCGTTGGCGGCGTCTGCGCAATCACGCTTAACGAGCCGGTATTGCTTGCCTGGTTGCCATACGCATCGGTTGCGGTCGCCGAGGCGGTCAACGTGCCGTTAGCCAGGGCGGTCAGGTCGGCTTTCGGTACGCTCAGGCTCCAGCTGCCACCGCTACCCACGGTGGTGGTGTAGGTTTTGCCGCTCAGCGATACGCTGACCGTGGTACCCGCCGTCAGGTTAGTTGAAGACCCGCTGATGGTTTGCGCCGCGTTCAAATCGCTGGCACTCAGCACACCGTCACCAAACACCGTGTTGAGGGTCAAGGTTGGCGTGCTGTGGATCCCGACTTTCAGACCCGCGCTGGTGCTGGCCACGTTCCCCACCGCATCCGCGACCGAGACACCGACCGTCAGGTTGCCGTCCAGTAAGGTGCCGAGGATGTTTGGTGCAACCTGCGCGCTGAATACCCCGCCCTGACCCACGGTTGCGGTCACGGTAGAGCTGCCCAGATTAATGGTCACAATTGAACCGGCGGCGACGCCGTTACCGACCGTACCGCTGATGGTTTGCGTCACCAGCGATTCCAGCAGGCTAAGCACCCCATCACCAAACAGCGGATTCAGGGTGATGGTTGGCACCTGCAGCCCAACCAGCGCGCTGGCTGACGACGCCGTGGTGTTGCCTGCGCTGTCGGTCACGCTAACCCCAACGGACAGATTACCGTCGGTGAGTCCCTGCAGAAGAGTTGGTGTCAGCGCCAGGCTGAAGGTGCCGTTGGCTGCGGTGGTGGTGACAAACTGCGTTCCGCCAATGGTAACCACCACGCGGGATCCTGCATCCGCGCCGGTAATGGTTCCGCCAATGGTCTGGCCCAGTACCGCATCCGCCACGTTCAGCAGGCCATCACCGAACAATGGATTGATGGTGATAGAAGGCGCGGTCAGTTTGACCACCGCACCGGCGCTAACGACTTGCGAGGTGTTCCCCGCCGGATCGGTCACCGACGCGGTAACGGTCAGATTACCGCTGGTCAAAGTGCTCAACAGGGCCGGCGTGATGGTGGCGGTAAAGGCACCGTTGCTGCCGACGGTGGCATCAACCGTGGTATTACCGACGGTCACATGGACGATGGATCCCGCCACGGCATTGTTAACCGTCCCGCTGATGGTCTGATTGGTCAGCGCATCCGCAATGTTCAGGATGCCATCGCCAAAGATCGATCCGATCGACACGGTTGGCGTGGCGGTAAAGATGCCGACGTTCACCGCCGTTGAGCTGGTGTTCCCCGCCGGGTCGACAACCTTAACCCCCAGCGCCAGCGTGCCATCGGTCAGCGCAGCCAGATCCAGTGGTGGGATGTTGACGCTCCAGCGACCCAACGCATTTACCGTTGACTGGTAAGACTTGGTGCCCAGCGTGACGGTAACCGTTGAACCGGTTGCCGCCGTGACGGTGCCGCCCACCGTTTGGGTTAAGGCAGCCTCGGCGATATTCAGCAGGCCATCGCCGCCAAACAGCGTATCCAGCGCGCCGATAACCGGTGCGGTAAGGATTGTGGTGACGGTTTCACCGATGGTTCTGCTGTTACCCGCCGCATCGGTCAGCACCAGTTGCAGTTCCGTACTGCCTGGCTGCAGCGCCCCCAACAGGCTCGGTGGCACCACCAGCGCAAAGTTGCCGTCCTGGCCAACGTTAGCGGTCAGCGTGGTGCCACCCAGCGTTAAGGATACCGTCGCGCCGACGCCAGCGGAGGTTGCCACACCGGTAATGGTCTGGGCAACAGCCGTGTCGGCAGCATTGAGGAAGCCGTCACCAAACAGTGAGTCGACCACCAGATTCAGCGCGCTGTTCACCACTTTATTAATGGTGACCGTGGCATCGGTCTGGTTACCGGCGGCATCGTCGACACGCAGGCCAAACACCAGCGTGCCGTCGGTCAGGCTACCCAGCACTTCCGGCGTCAGTTGAATGCTGAAGGTTCCGTTTGGCTGCACGATTGCGGTTGCAATCGGTGCACCGTCGCCGAGATACAGACCAATGGTCTGGCCTTCGGCCCCGGAGGCGGTACCGGTCAACAACTGCGTGGTGAGGATATCGGTGGCGTTCAGCAGGTTATCGCCCAGCAGCGCCTCCACCTGAATCAGCGGTGCGCCGGTATCCACGGTGAAGGTATCCGTAGCGGTCGTGAGGTTACCCGCCGCATCGCTCAGGGTGGCGGTAATGGTATGACCAGTCTGGGTGAGCGCCTGCAGGTCACCGGAAGGCACGCTGGTGCTCCAGCTGCCGTTTGCCTGCACAATCGCGGTATAGGTTTTGCCTTCCAGCGTCACGGTGACCGCTCTGCCCGCCTCGGAAGTGGATGCGGTGCCGCTGATGGTCTGCGAAACCGCAGCTTCACTGCCATTCAGCACGTTATCGCCAGCAAATGCCGCGATGGTCAGCGTTGGCGCTACGCGGTCGACGAGGATCTGCTCGCTGGCCGTGAACGTGCCGTCGCCCACCGTGACCAGTTGCGCCTGAACAGTGTGGGTCCCGTCGGCCAGGTTCGCTGGCAGATTCGGGATAGTCACCGACCAGGTCCCTGCGGCGGTCGCTACCGGATAGGTGCCGACCGGCACACCATCTACTGTGACGGTAATGGTTCCCGCACCCGTTAAGGTGGGCAGATTGGCAAAGGTGCCGTTAATCGTCAGCGTGTCACCATCGGTGGCGTTCACGATATTGTCAGTCGACACCGGTGCCAGCGTTAACAGCGGCGTTGCCGGCAGCGTCAGGTCTATAGTGACGTCGGCACTGGCGGTGCCGATATTGCCAGCCGCATCGGTCACCGACACCCCGATGGTGCCAGTGCCGCTGGTGCCAAGCTGCGCAATTGCCGCTGGCGTAACGTTCACTGACCAGCTTCCATCAGCCTGCACCACGCCGGTCAGCGTGGAGGTACCGATGGTGACCGTCACCAGCTGTCCCGCGCTGGCACCGACGGTGGTCCCGCTCAGCGTCTGCGCAGACAGGCTTTCGACATAGGTCAGCGCATTGTCGCCGGTAAACGGCGTAATGGTGACGGTCGGTGCCTGGGTATCCACCGTGAAGCTGCCCGCCACGGTGGTGGCATTGCCGGCACTGTCGGTAGCCACAACTGTGACCGCCTGCGTACCCTGTGCCAGCGCACCCAACGCGGCCGCGTCGAGATCCAGCGTCCAGACACCGTTGGTGCCGGCGGTAACGTCATAGTTAGTGCCACCAACGGTGACCCTCACCGCCTGGTTAGCGCCCGCCGTACCGGTCAGTGATGCACCGGCTGTGGCTTCCGCCAGATTGAGGAAGCTGTCGACAAACGGCGTCGCCAGCGTAGCCACCGGGGCCGTCAGTGCCGCGGTAAAGTCGAGGGTTTCCGTGGTGCTGTTGCCCGCCGGATCGGTGACCGTCACGTTGACACTGTGCGTCCCTGCGGTCAGGCCACTCAATGTGCCTGCTGGCAACGCCACCGACCAGTTACCGTCAGCATCGACGGTGCCGGTATAGGTGACGCCCGCCACGTCGATCCTCAGCTGTACGCCCTGATTAGCGCCGGTGGCACCGGTGGTGCCGGTCAGCGTTAACGCGCCGGCCGCTTCCGCGATGTTCAGTACGCCATCGCCAAACAGGGTATTGATGGTCGGATCCGGTGCGGTCAGTACGGCGGTAAAGTCGAGTGCCGCGGTATCAGTGTTACCCGCGCTGTCGGTGGCGGTGACGCTGACGGTATGGGTGCCGTTGGCCAACGCGCCCAGCTGCGCGGGCGTCAGGCTTAGCGACCAGTTTCCGCTCGCATCGACGGTCGCCGCAACGGAGTTACCGTTGTTGAAGCCGCTGATGGAGACATTCACCGTCTGGCCCGCACCGAGTTTACCGGTAGAGCCACTGATGGCCTGCGCCAGGGCGGCTTCGCTGATATTCAGCTGGCCATCGCCAAACGGCAGGTTGATCGACACGTCAGGCAGATCGTTAATCGCCACCAGCAAGGCACCGCTGGTCGTTCCAACGTTGCCTACGCTGTCGGTGACGGTAACCGCAATTGGCCAGTTGCCATCCGGCAGCGTGGTCAATACGTTGGCCGGTAGTGCCAGACTCCATTGCCCGGTCGCCGTATCCACCGTGGCGGTATAGGCCGCGCCGTTAATATTGACGCTCACCGTCTGCGCACCGGTGATACCGGTGACGCCCGTCAGCGCACCGCCTGCTGCCGCTTCCGTGGCATTCAGCACGCCATCGACAAACGGCTGCACCAGCGTTGGTGCCGGCAGTCCGGTGATGATGGCGGTGAAGTCCAGCGAGTCGCTGCTGCTGTTACCCGCGCGATCGGTGACCACCACGTCAATGGTATGCGTGCCGTTGCCCAAATCCGCCGCCATTGATGGCGTCAGCGTGGCGCTCCAGTTGCCGTTAGCATCGACGGTTGCGGTGACGGCATTATTATCAATCTGCAGCTCGACCGTCTGGCCCGCACCAACAATGCCGGTGGTGCCACTGATGATTTGATCGACACCGGCTTCAACCGCATTCAGGGCGCCATCGACAAACGGAACCGCAATATCAGCGACAGGCAGCGTATTGGCCAACACTTCAACACTGCCGTTGACGCTGGCCGGGTTGCCCGCCGCATCCGTAGCGGTGACGGAAACCTGCAGCGTTCCATCCGCAAGGCCGCTGAGCGCCCCGGCCGGGATGTTCGCCGACCAGAGGCCGTCAGCCTGAACGGTGCCCGCGAAGGTCAGGTTACCAATGGTCACCTGAACCGCCGTGCCGACATCCAGGTTAGTGGCGGTACCGGTGAGGATCTGTGCCGCCGTGACTTCGGCTGCATTGAGCAGTCCATCCACAAACGGCGTCGCCAGCGTCAGCACCGGCAACGTATTGATCGCCACGCCCAGATCCAGCAGATCCGTGGTGGTATTGCCGGCGGTATCGGTGACCGAAACGCCGACCTGCGCGGTGCCATCAGGCAGCAGCAGCAAATCACCGGCCGGGATAGTCAGGCTCCAGGTGCCATTATCCGTCACCGTGGTGGTGTAAGTTTTATTGTTCAGCGTCACGTCAATGGTCAGTCCCGCTTCAGACGTACCGCCCACCAGCAATCCTGCGACCGCTTCAGCCAGATTCAGGATCTGATCCGTTCCGGCACCTAAGGTGACGTCGAGGATCGGTGGATTGGTGTCGACGGTGAAGTTTTCGCTGCTGGTGGCAGGGTTGCCCGCCACGTCATTGCCGCTGGCCGTCACGCTGTTGCTGCCCTGATTCAGCGCCTGAACATCCGCCGCCGGAACGGTTGCCGTCCAGTTGCCGTCCGCATCCACCGTGGCGGTGTAGGTTTTGCTGTTGAGGGTAACGGTGATGTTATCCCCGGCGGCAATATGCTGGCTGGTCCCGGTGATCTGCACATCACTTCGGGATTCATTGAAGTTGATCACATCATCGCTGGTCACCGGATTAATGGCGATCACCGGCAGATCGGCTGCCTGAGCAATCACCGTCACCTGATGCGTTGAGCTGGCCGGATTGCCGGAGGTATCCGTCACCGACACGCTGATGGTCTGCGCACCGTCCGTCAGCGCGCCAACGTTGGCGGCCGGCACACTGGTGGTCCATGTGCCATCTGCCAGCACCGTGGCGGTATAGGTGACGTTGTTCAGGGTAATGGTGACCGTCTGTCCTTCCGCCACGTTAGTGGTGGTTCCCGCAATGGTCAGCGGCTGTCCGGCTTCGGCCTGATTAATGTAGTCATCACCGGAGACGATGCCCACGGTAATGGTTGGCTGGTTAGCCGGAGACGCATCCACCGTCACCGTCAGATTCTGCACGGTGCTGTTCCCGGCGCTGTCGGTCAGCGTGGCGGTGACCGGATAGGTGCCATCGGCCAGGGTTTGCGTCACGCTGGAAGGCAGATCCAGCTTCCAGGTGCCATCACTTTGCACCGTTTGCTGATATGTCTGGCCATTAAAGGTAATGGTCACCTGCTGACCCGCTTCGCTCACGGACGCGGTACCGCTGATGGAGACTGGCTGCAGGATCTCAGCCGCATTGATGATGTTGTCGCCGGCAACCGGCGTCAGTGCCAGCGTCGGCGCAACCAGATCGACGGTAATGGTGGTGTCGATCGTACCGGTATTGCCCTGCGCATCGGCGGCGGTCACGGTGATGGTCTGGATCCCGTCGCCCAGGCCCTGCAAGGTCGCCGTGCTGAGTGGCAGGGTCCAGTTGCCGTTGGCATCCACCGTGGCGGTGAAATCAGCGCCATTGATGTTTACGGTGACGGTTTGACCGGCCCCGCTGACGCCTGTGGTGCCGGTCAGCGTCTGATCGGCCCCGGCTTCGCTGATACTCAGATAGCCATCGACAAACGGTGTGTTGATGGTCGGCTGCAGCGCTTCCGTCGCCACAACCACCGTGGTGGTGATGGTGCCGGTGTTACCTGCCGCATCACTGAGGCTGACATTCAGCGGATAGCTACCGTCTGCCGCAGCCTGCAGTAAACCGGCTGGCAGTTGCAGACTCCAGTCACCCTGGGCATTAACGGTGGTGCTGTAGCTTTGTCCATTGAGGGTGACCGTGACCGTCTGGCCTTCCTCTGCGCCCACGCTGCCACCGCTCACGGTGATTTCCGCGGCGGCTTCACCGTTGTTCACCACGCCGTCACCCGCGACAGGATTCAGAGACAGTGTTGGTGCAACCGTATCCACGCTGAACGGGATCGCCAGTATATTGCTGTTGCCGGCGACGTCGGTGACGGTCACCGGAATACTGGTATCACCCTGCGCCAGGGTTTGCAGGGCCACAGACGGCACGGACACCGTCCAGTTGCCATCCGCATCCACCACACCGGTATAGGTCGTGGTGCCAATCACTACCGAGACGGTCTGACCGTCGCCGGTGACGCCGGTGGTGCCGCTCAGGGTCTGCGTCAGCGCGGCTTCATTACCGTTCAGCACGCCATCGGAGAACGGTGTATCGGCAGTGGCCAGTGGCAGATCGTTGACGTGAACATTCAGGATGCTGCTTCCGGTGACGGTTGCGCCGGTATTGTCGGTGACGCTGGCGGTCAGCGTTACCGCCCCGTCCGGCAGACCGGCCAGTGAAGAAGCCGGAATAATGGCATTCCACACGCCATTGGCGCCCACCACGGCCGTAAAGGTCTGGCCATTAAAGGCCACGGTCACCGTGCTGCCTTCGGCGACGTTCGCCGTGGTACCTGAAACAATCAGCGCATCCTGCGCTTCTTCGGCATTCAGGTAGCCATCGGTGCTCAGCGGATCCAGGCTGATGCCTGCAGCCTCACTGTTAACCGTCAGGCTGTGGGTGGCAGTGACCGGGTTGCCTGCTGCATCGCTGACGGCCACGTTGAAGGTGGCGGTGCCGTCAATCAGTGCTGCCAGCGCGGCGGATGGAATGCTGACGCTCCAGCCGCCGCTGGCCTGTACGGTCGCTTCATAAACCTGACCGTTAAGGGTGACGGTGACAATCTGACCGGCTTCGACGTTAGTTGTCGAGCCGCTCAGCAGCTGCGCGGTCTGCTGTTCAGCACCGTCCAGAATGTCATTGCCGGCAAAGGTGTTAACGGTAAGGGTTGGCAGCGAGGCGGCATCGGCTTTCACCGCCAGCGTGCTGTCGACCGTGCTGCTGTTGCCTGCCGGATCGGTGGCGGTCACGCTCAGGGTATAGTTGCCGTTGGTCAGCGCAGCCAGGTCGCCTGCAGGAACGGTCACCGTCCACTCGCCGGTATCGTTAACCTCAGCGGTGTATTGCACGCCGTTCAGGGTGATCTGAACCGTTGCATTCGCTTCGCTGCTGCCATTGACCACCAGTGGAGCGCCCTGCTCAGCCGCATTCAAAATGTTGTCGCCGGCAACCGGCCCCACTGCAACCGCAGGTGGCAGAGTATCAACCGCCAGGGTGAGATTGGCGGTCGCCGGATTTCCGGCCGCATCGCTGACGTTAACCACCGCAGTGGTATCGCCCTGAGGCAGCGCCTGCAAGGCATCAGCCGGAACGCTGACGCTCCAGTTGCCGTTGCCATCGACCGTACCGCTGTAGGTGACGCCATTAATGACGACGTTGACCGTCTGACCATCGCCGGTCACGCCGGTGGTGCCGGTCAGGGTCTGCGGACTGCCCGCTTCCTGACCGTTCAGGGTGCCATCAACAAACGGCAGATCGGTGGTGACCACCGGCAGATCGGTAATTGCCACGGTCAGCCCGGCAGTGCTGGTCACCGGGTTGCCAGCCGCATCGGTACTGGTCACGGTGAGCTGCAGCGCGCCGTCAGGCAGGCCCTGCAGGGTTGCCGCCGGAACCGAGATGCTCCAGCTGCCATCCGCCGCCACGGTGGTTGGATAGGTTACGCCATTCAGCACCACGGTTAACGCGGCACCTTCCGCTACGTTAAGCGTTGTTCCGCTGATGATCAGCGGATCCTGGGCTTCGGCGAAACTCAGGTAGCCGTCGCCGCTGACCGGGTTAATCGCCACGCCGCTCAGGCTGCTGTTAATGTCAAAGTTGCCCGGCAAGGTGGTGATGTTGCCGGCCGCATCGCTGACGGTGACGCTGTAGGTCTGGCTACCCTCAGCCAGTCCACCCAGCGCAGCCGCTGGAATGGTGACGCTCCAGTCACCACTCGCCTGCACCACGCCGGTGTAGCTGACGCCATTCAGGGTCACGGTGACCAGTTGGCCTTCCTGCACATTGGTGGTGGTGCCGCTCAGCAGCTGATCAACCTGCTGTTCAGCGCCATCAACCACGTCGTTTCCGGCGAACGCATTCAGCGTCAGCGTTGGCAGCGAATCGGCATCAACGACGACGTTCAGTGGTGCATCCTGCGTGGTGGTATTACCGGCCAGATCGGTAGAGACCACGGTCACGGTGTAATTGCCGTTGGTCAGTCCGGCCAGTGCATCGGCCGGAATGTCCAGGCTCCACTGGCCATTGCTGCCAACGGTGGTGAGGTATTCGGCTCCCTGGAAGGTCACGGAAATGGCCGCGCCGTTTTCCCCGGTCCCGCTGACGGTCAGGGGTTGCGCCTGTTCAGCCACGTTCAGTACGCCGTCTCCAGCGATGGGGGCCACGCTCAGCGCCGGTGCGGTCAAATCCACCGCCAGCGAGGAATTGGCTGAAGTGCTGTTGCCCGCAACATCCGTTGCCGTCACGGTCACCGGATAGGTGCCGTTGGTCAGCGCCGTGGCATCGGCAGCCGGTACCGCAACGGTCCAGTTGCCATCGCCATCGACCGTGCCCTGATAGGTCACGCCATTCAGGGTGACACGAATGCTGTCACCGACCTCGCCCGTACCGCTAATCGCCAGCGGCTGGCCCTGCTCACTGGCATTCAGCGAACCGTCGCCAGAAATCGTTGCCACAATCAGCGCCGGTGGGGTGAGATCCACGGTGACAGTCCGATCAACCGTCACCGGCTGGCCGGTGGTTGGCGTCGCGGTGACAGTCAGGGTGTATGGGCCATCCGTCACGCCCGCTAAGGCACTGGCAGGGATGGCTGCGGTCCACAGCCCGTCAGCACCGACCGTGGCGGTGTAATTCGTGCCGTTAAAGTTGACCACCACGGTGGTGCTGCCATCCGCCACGCTACCGGTGACGTTAACGCCCAGCTGCGCTTCGGCGGCGTTGACGATATCGTCGCCCGCCACGGTATTGACGATCACCGTGGTATCGATAGCGGTTTCGACGCTGACCGCAGGGGTCTGCACCGCGCTGTTACCCGCGGCATCGGTAACCGTCACGGTGACGGTATTGTTCCCTTCGGTCAGGTTGCCCAGCGTGCTGGCAGGCACGGTAACGCTCCACTGCCCATCCGTACCCACGGTGGTGTTGTAGGTCTGTCCGCCCAGCGTCACCGTCACCGCATCGCCCTGCGTACCGGTACCGGTAATGGCCAGCGGCTGGCTCTGTTCAGCCAGGTCGATGATGTTATCGCCCGCAATGTCATTGACGGTAAAGGTTGGCGCTGCGGTATCCACGCTCAACGGCAGGTTTTGCGTGGTGGTATTGCCATAGACATCGGACGCCACGATCTGCAACGCATAAGGACCGTCGGCAAGACCGGCCACCACGGTTTGCGGCACCGTCACGCTCCAGTTGCCTGCATCATCCACCGTTGCCGCGTACGTTGTGCCATTCAGCAACACATTAACGGTATCCCCCGGAGAGACCGTGCCGCTCAGCACCAGCGCGCTGGCCTGTTCTTCCTGATTAATAATATTGTCGCCGCCTGCCACGTCACCGGTAGTCAGCGTTGGCAGGGTAGTTGCCACGGTAATGTCCGGGACCGGCGTGATGGTGGCGGTGTTGCCCGCGATATCGGTGACGGTCACGGTGACCGGCGTGGTGCCCTGCGGCAGCGCCTGCAATACGGTGCTCGGTAGATCCAGTGACCAGACGCCAGAACTGTTAACCGTGGCGTTGTAATCCTGGCCATTAATATTGACGACAACGGTCTGACCGTCGCCGGTTTGGCCGGTGACCCCGGTCAGTGTCTGTTCCACGCCCGCTTCAGCATTGTTCAGCACGCCGTCGGTAAACGGCGGCGCCAGCGTCGGTGCCAGCGTGGGTTCGTTCAGAACCGTCAGCGAGCCATCGCTGGTAACGGTGGTGCCATTGCCTGCCTCAACGCTAACGGATGCATCTACCGGGCCTTGCGGTAACGCCGCCAGCGCGGTGGCCGGAACCGATAGGCTCCAGCTGCCGTCGGCATTGACGGTGGTGGTGTAGGCGACACCGTTAAGGGTAAACGTGACCAGGCTGTCGACCGGGACGTTAGTGGTATTACCGGTGACGTTCAACGCGGATTCGGTCTCAACCGCATTCAAATAGCCATCGTCGCTGAGCGGATTGAAGGCGATGCTGCTGAGGGTGTTATCCACGCTGAAGGTTTTGTCGGTGGTGCCGGTATTGCCGGCCAGATCGGTCACGCTGACGCTAAGGGTTTGCGAGCCATTGGCCAGGGCGGCCAGATCGCTGGCGGGCACGCTCACCTGCCAGCTGCCGCCGGTTTCAACGGTAGTGACATAGCTGACGCCGTTCAGTGACACGGTCAGCGTTTGCCCCGCTTCAACATTGGTGGCGGTACCGGTGATCAGCTGGTTCACCTGCTGTTCGGCACCATCGATGACGTTATTGGCGGTGATATCCGAGACAAAGATGGACGGAATATTTTTATCCACCACCAGCGTGGTGCTGGTGTCGGTGGCGTTGCCCGCCTGATCGCTGGCGGTAACGTTGAGGGTATAGCTGCCGTTCGCCAGACCGGCCACCACGTTGCCCGGAATCGTCAGCGACCACACGCCATCCGCATTGACCACCGCGGTGTAGTTAACATTGTTCAGCTCAACGCTGACCGTGTTGCCGACTTCGCCGGTGCCGTTAACCACCAGCGGTTGATTACTCTCGGCCGCATTGAGGTAGCCGTCAGAGGCCGGATTCACCGTAACCGTTGGCGGCGTTAAATCGACGTCCAGCGTGCGCAGGACAGACGTCGAGTTACCGGCAGCATCGGTGGTGGTGACCTGGACTTCATAGCTGCCATCGGTCAGCGCAACCAGCGCCGCTACCGGGACATCCACACTCCAGTTACCGGTGCCGGTCACCGTGGCGGTATAGAACTGCCCATTCAGCGAAATTGTGACGGTATCGCCAAATTCACCGCTGCCGCTTAAGGTCAGTGGCTGGCCCTGCTCTGCCAGATTCAGGCGATTGTCTTCGGCGATGGCATCAACCGTTAAGGCCGGTGCCAGCGTATCAACCTGGAAGCTGTCGTTCAGCGTGGTGCTGTTGCCTGCCGAATCGGTCGCGGTCACCACCAGCGGATTGTTCCCCTGTGGCAGCGCCTGCAGCACGGCATTCGGCAGCGAGACCGACCAGTTGCCGTTGGCATCAACGGTGCCGGTGTAGGTGATGCCACCCAACACAATCGACACGCCCTGACCTGCGCCAGTCACGCCGGTCGATCCGGTGAGGGTCTGATCGGCGATCGACTCTGCACCATTTAAGGTGCCATCCACAAACGGCGTATCCACCACCAGCGCGAAGTCCGGATTCACATCGGAAGTCAGGCTGTGGGTGGTGGTAATAACGTTGCCGTTCACGTCGGTGGCGGTTGCCGTTACGGTCAGATCGCCATTCGGCAAGGTGCCCAATGCCGCAGCCGGCACGGTGACGTTCCAGCTACCGTCAGAGTTAGTGGTGGTTTCGTAATCGACGTTGTTAAAACGCACCAGGATCCGCGCGCCAAAGGCCACAAAACGGCTGCTGCCGTGGATCACCAGATCGTTTTGCGCTTCAACATTATTCAGCATGTTGTCATCGCTGATCGCGCCGATGGCGATGGCGCTGAAGGTGTTATCCACGGTGTAGTTGCCGGTGGTGGCCGCCGGGTTGCCGGCAACATCACTGACGTCGACGGTATAGTTTTGCGTGCCGTTCGCCAGCTGGTAGAAGGCGCTGGCAGGGACCAGGACGCTCCAGCTGCCGTCTGACTGCACGGTCCCGTTGTAGGTTTCGCCGTTCATGGTGACGGTCACAACCTGACCCGCCTGAACATTGGTGGTGCTACCGGTGACAAACTGAGACAGGCCTTTTTCAGCCCCATCCAAAATGCCGTCGCCGGTAAACGGTGCCACGCTGATGGTTGGCAGATCCGCCGCGTTGGCGATGACCTGCAGTGTCTGGGTGGTGGTGCCGACGTTACCCGCCGCATCGGTAGCCTGCACGCTGACGTTGTAGCTGCCGTCAACCAGCTGGGTGACCGTGGCCGCAGGAACGGTGACAGTCCAGTTGCCGTCAGCATCGATGGTAGCGGGGTAAATGCCGCCGTTCAGCGTTATCTGCACCGTTGAACCCAGTTCCGCAGTGCCGGTAAGGGTCAAGGCTGCGCCGTGCTCGACCGCGTTGAGATAGCCGTCACCCGAAACCGGCGCCAGGCTCACGTCAGGCGCAGCGGTGTCTTTGAGGATTGGCGTCAGTTCGGTGGTTTTATTGCCGCCCGCATCGGTGGCGGTGACGCTAAGGTCATATTTACCGTCTGGCAGCGTTTGCAGGGTTGAAGGCGACACGCTGACGCTCCAGTTCCCTGCCGCATCGGTGCCGGTATTGTAAGTTACACCGCCGACCACCACGCTGATGGTGCTGCCGGCTTCGGCGGTACCGCTGACGACCAGCGGCTGATTCTGGCTCTGGCCATTAATGGCGCCATCATTGCCGAACGGGGCGACCGTCAGCGCTGGCGGCGTGGTATCCACCGTCACCGGAACCGTAGACGAGATGCTGTTGCCCAGTGAATCTTTCACCGTCACTATCACGTCGGTGCTGCCGTCTGGCAGTGCCTGAAGCACGCCCGGTTGCAGCGTCAAGGTCCACACGCCGGTGTCAGGATTAACGGTGGCCGGATAATCGACGCCGCCAATGGTCACGGTGACCGACTGATCGGGGAAGGTTACGCCGGTATTACCGGTCAGCGTTTGTGGCGAATCCGTTTCGGTGCTGCTGAGAATATTGTCGCCAAACGGCGCATTCACTTCGATATTGTTCGGGAACGTGGTGCGCACATCGAGGCTGGCTTCGTTGCTGACCGCGGTGCCACCCGCATCCACCCCGGTGACGCTCACGGTATAGGTATTGTTGGCGAGGCCAGACAGTGCCGCAGCCGGAACCGTCGCCGTCCAGCTGCCATCTGCGCCGACGGTGGCCGCATAGCCGATGCCATTGAAGGTGACGGTCAGCGCCGTGTTCTCCGGCAGGCCCACGCTGACGCCGCCAATCAGCAGATCGCTGTTGGCCTCATTCGCATTCAGCGCGTTATCGATGCTGATTGCCCCAATGCTCAGCGATGCCACGCTGTTATCAACGTTCACATCCACGGAGCCCGTGGCGGTATTGACGTTACCGGCCAGATCGGTAACCTGGACGGTAAAGGACTGGGTGCCGTTGGTGAGGGTCTGCAGCTCGCTGGCTGGCAGCGTAATACTCCAGCCGCCACCTGCCGCCACCAAGCCCTGATAGACGTTGCCATCGGCCAGCGTGACCTGCACCTGGCTACCGGCCGGCGCATTGGTGGTCTGCCCGGTCAGGAATTGATCCTGAGTGACTTCAGCGGCGTTCAGCACGCCGTCGCCGGTTAACGGATCCACGGTCACCGTTGGGCGATTGGCCGGATTGGCAGCGAAGGTCACGTCGGTATAGGTTTCGGTGCGGTTGCCGGCGGCATCAGTGGCGATCACCGTCACCTGATAGGTGCCATCGACAATGCCGCCTTTGATATCGTCCAGCGAGACTGTCCAGGCGCCGGTGGTTGGATTGACGGTCGCGGTCAGATCCACACCGTTAATTTGCACCAGCACGGTATTGCCGACTTCCGTCTGGCCGTTGACTGACAGCGGCAGCGCCAGTTCGCCCGCGTTGACATAGCCGTCGGTGGAAATGGTTTCAACGCTGACGGTAGGCGCAATGGTATCCACGTCCAGGGTGGTGGTGGTTGGCGCGCTGGTATTGCCATAGGCATCGGTCGCGGTGACAGAAACGGTGGTACCACCCTGCGGGATCGCCTGCAAATCCGAGGCCGGAACGTTAACGCTCCAGGTGCCGTTTGCATTGACCGCGGTGGTGTAGGTGACGCCATTCAGGGTCACGGTGACGGTTTCGCTGCCGTTGCTTAAGCCGCTGATGGTCAGCGGCTGATTCACTTCCGTCTGATTCAGCAACGCATCCGACAGCTCAACGCTGACGGTGGGTGGCGCGGTGACCACATTGACCGGCGTGGTCGAGGTGGAGGTATTGCCCACCGGATCGGTGACCACCACGGTGATATCGTTGCTGCCCTGCGGCAGATTCTGCAAGGTGGCTGGCGGCACGGTGACCGTCCAGCTGCCGTCATTGTTGACCGTGCCGGTGTATTCCGTGCCGCCAACGGTGACGGTAACCGTCTGCCCGCTGCCGGTTGATCCGGTATTACCCGTCAGCGTCTGTGGCGTCGACGCTTCACCGCCACTCAGCACGCCGTCACCGAACGGCACATCAATCGTGGCATTCGGTGGCGTGGTATGCACCTCAAGCGAAACGGCAGAGCTGTTTTGCACCACCGATCCATCCGCCAGCGTGGCGGTCGCGGTGACCAGGTTCGAGCCTTGTGGCAACTGTTGCAGATCGGCGGCAGGCACGGAGGTGCTCCAGCTGCCATCTGCGCCAACGGTGGCGGAATAAGACTTACCGCCGAGCGTGACGCTCAGCACGGTGCCGGCAGGAATGCCGGTGGCAAAACCAGAAATCACCAGCGGAGACTGGGATTCTGTGGCGTTCAGCTGGCCGTCGCCGCTGAGTTCACTGATGCTGATGCTGCTGACGGAAATCGCCTGCACATCGAAATTATGCGAGGCAGAGACCGAGGCACCGGCGGCATTAGACACCGTCGCGGTGATGGTGCTCTCGCCATTGGCCAGGGCCTGCAAAGCCGAGGCTGGCACCGAAATACTCCAACTGCCGTTAGCCCCAACCGTTGCGGTGTAGGTTTGTTCGCCCAGTGAAATGGTAACGGTCTGCCCTTGCTGAACGTTGGTGGTGGTCCCGCTCAGGGTTTGCGGCGTCGATCTTTCTGCCCCATCCAGCACGTCGTTTCCGGCGAAGGTGTTGATCCCAATGGTTGGCGCGTTAGGCTGGGTGATTTCAGGCTGGACGGTGAACACATCGGTGCCGGTGGCGGTGTTGCCTTCGGCATTGGTGACGCTGACGTTGATGGTGTTGCTGCCGTTTGGCAGCGCCGCCAAATCTGCCGCCGGCAGAGAAATACTCCAGCTGCCATCGGCGCCCACGGTGGTGGTGTAGGTTTTGCCGTTCAGCACGATGGTCACCGTGCTGCCCGCTTCGGCGTTGGTGGTGGTGCCGCTCAGCGTCTGGTTACTGCCCTTCTCGGCCTGAGTCAACACATCGTCGCCGGTAAACGCATTAACACTGACAGTTGGCGTTAGGGGAGTCGTTCCGCCGCCGTTGTTACCACCGTTGTTTCCGCCGTCGGTCCCGCCATTGTTTCCGCCGTCGGTCCCGCCGTTGTTATTATCGTCGCCGCCACCACCACCGCCGCCACCGCCGGCAATCGCGCCAACAGCCAGTCCAGCCAGACCCAGCGCACCAATACCTGCAGCGGTGATCACGCCGTTAGACGCGCCGGTATCCGCCAGCAGAAGCGGTTCGATCGATCCCAGAGATTCATATTCCGGGGTGACCGCCATGGCGGTCTGGGCATCGGCGAACTCATTGGTGATCGGGAACAGCGCGTGCTCAGGAGGATTAACGCCATCGTCGAAGACCAGCTCGCTGTGGTCACCATCGACGTCGTCGAAGAAGAATTGTTGATAGCGAACCACGCTACCGTCGCGCATGTGCAAAATCAGGTCGTTACCCTGGCGCTCAAACCCGGTCACCATGTCTCGGGTACCGTGAATTCTCACTACGCTGGGTTGATTCAGAAGGACGTTATGGGACAAGCCCGCATTGGCCTGTGACAGGATTTTTCCATCATCGCGTGAAACGATATCTACGCGGCCATCATTGAGCTCTGCCATGGGTAACCTCTATATGCACCAGAAATTTTCATTATGTGTTTCGCGCGAGAAAATGAAGAAAACCTTCACTATCAGACGCAAAGCAAGGGATAACCAACACTCGAAAGTGGTTTGGTTTTTACCTGGTGCATAACCGCTCCCACTGGAAGCGAAAAGAATTACCTGTGGCGCCCAGTCTGGCTGAGCGACTATTTTTTCTAGCTTTTCCTTACACATACTAAGAAAAATCTGTCACCTTTGCGTGATGAATATTTATCAGAAAGATAAAAATATTTAATCAAATACACAACTTCTTAACAAGGGAAGGTGCCAAAAATTGCTAAATAACTGTTGAGTATCGCAGGTAAAGATTTGATTTAACGCAAGGAAAATTCTTATCTATTTAGCGGATTTGAGGAGAAACCTAACCCAAACCGGTTTATTCCCGGATAATTCAGCGGCGTTACTATGCGAAAATTTCCATTAGATTCGTGATAATCAGCACAACCTGACCTACCCTGAACCGGATGAAATTTAATCACCGCCGGTTGAGGTTCCAGCGCGAAATCGCGGTTTTTTCATGTAACACCAATGATTTGAGTTAAATCCAGATTTCGCTCCGTTTCGCCAGGAGTTATCTGTAAATTGGCATTTAGCCGACAAATCTGATTAACAGCTCTGTTTTTCCCTGTTATTAACCTGAAGGCCCTTATAGATCCGGCCTGCCTGCCGCAACGTTTTCGGCTCTGGCTGGCGGGAATCTTCTTTAATGTTGCTATTTGTGGTAAAAAGTAGCGCTAATCGTGGCAGATTTTTAACGGACATTATGACGACACTGGATGCTCGACCGGCCCTTGCCAGCGCAGTGACAACGCAACACGCAACGCGCACCATTTTCTTTATTGCCGGTATCGGCATGTCCGCCTGGGCACCGCTGGTGCCTTATGCCAAGGATCGTGCTCTGCTCAGCGACGGAGCGTTAGGGACCTTGCTGCTGTTCCTTGGGTTGGGTTCACTGATTGCCATGCCGCTGACCGGCATGCTGGTGGGACGGTTTGGCTGTAAGCGCGTGATGGCCATCGCCTGCCTGTTTATTCTGCTGGTGTTGCCGCTGTTAGCGACCCTCGGAACGCCGGTGGGGCTGGGGCTGGCATTGATGGCATTTGGTGCCTCGATTGGCCTGGTCGATGTGGCGATGAATATTCAGGCGGTTGAGGTTGAGAAGGCCTCTGGCAAAGCCATGATGTCCGGCTTCCATGGCTTCTTCAGCGTCGGCGGTATCGCCGGCGCGGGCCTGGTCAGTGCCGGACTGGCGCTGGGGTTGACGCCTCTGCTGGCGGTTGGCGTTATCGCGGCGCTGATCGTGGTGCTGTGGTTGCTGTGCCAGCGCCATTTACTCAGCGGTCGTCTCCATCAGGATGATGCGCCGCTGTTCGTTATGCCGCATGGCTGGGTGCTGTTCCTCGGTATCCTGTGCTTTATTCTGTTTCTGACCGAAGGCGCCATACTGGACTGGGGCGCGCTGTTCCTCACCCAGACGCGTGACCTGCCCCATTCGCAGGCGGGCCTGGGCTATGCGCTGTTCTCGGTGGCGATGACCATTGGCCGCCTGACGGGCGATCGCATCGTGAATTATGTTGGCCGTTTTCTGACGCTTTTCTGCGGCACATTATGCGCGTCAGTGGGCCTGCTGCTGGCGGTATTTGTCCCCAACACGCTGGTTACGCTGGCCGGATTTTTGTTGGTTGGGTTCGGGGCGTCGAACGCCGTGCCGATTATGTTCAGCGCCGCCGGTAACCAGAAAACCATGCCGGTAAATCTGGCGATATCTTCCATGACAACCATTGGTTATGCAGGTATTCTGGCAGGTCCGGCACTGATCGGATTTATCTCACAGTGGTACAGCCTGGCGACGGCATTTAGCGCCATTGCCATATTGCTGTTAGCCGTGGCCGCAAGTGCCCGGCTGATTACACGTTAACTGGGGTATCACGCTACGCTATGCTGCCATACAAATTTCCACTTACATCAGGAAACGTCACGCGCTTTTTTGTGATGTTTATTTTGGTGCTGTTATTAGCGTCGGGATTTATGATCCACAACGCGGTCAATGCCTGGCTGACCGATAAACGCTATGCGATGGCGGATATTGCCCATGCGATGCAGAAACGCATCGATACCTATCGCTTCGCCACCTGGCAGATTTATGAGAACCTGGCCGCCAATGCCGCCGGTTCACCACCGAACAGTCTGCAGGAAACCCGCCTGCGCCCGGACGTCTATTATCTTGAAAAGACCCGCCGTAAAACCGAAGCGTTAATCTTCGGTTCACACGACAGCAGCACGCTGGATATGACCCAGCGGATGTCCACCTATCTGGATACGCTGTGGGGCGCGGAAAACAGCACCTGGTCGATGTATTTCCTCAACGGCCAGGACAACAGCCTGATCCTCGTCTCCACCCTGCCGTTGAAAGATATGGCCACGCGTTATAAAGAGAGTGCCATCAGCAATATTGTTGATGCGCGCCGCGCGGAGATGTTGCAGCAGGCCAATGCGCTGGACGAGCGTGAAAGCTTCTCACCGTTGCGCCGCTTCACCTGGCAGAACGATCACTACTTTACGGTACGCACCACCTTTAATCAGCCGGGGCATCTGGCGACCGTGGTGGCGTTCGATCTGCCGATTAATGATCTGATCCCGGTGAATATGCCGCTGGAGTATTTCCAGCTGAAGCAGGACGCGGCCAGCACCCCGGACAGTGGCGATGCGGATGATGCCACCCACAGCACCAGCGTGACGCTCGCCAATCCCAATATCGAGATTGCCGCTTCGCTGACCAGCACGCCGTTGCAGCTGGTTTATCGCGTGCCGTTGCTCGGTCTGCTGGTCGACACGCTGCACAATCTGATGTGGCCGCTGCTGGCCAACCTCGGACTGCTGCTGCTGTCCCTTGCCGGCCTGTTCCTGCTGCGCCAGCAGTCTTTGCGCCCCAGCGAAAACCAAAGCGCCGAGCTGGATTCACTGCGCATCTTAAACGAAGAGATTGTTGGCAGCCTGCCCGTCGGTCTGCTGGTGTATGATTTTGCCAATAACCGCACCATCATCAGCAACAAAATTGCCGAACATCTGCTGCCACACCTGAATCTGCAGAAAATCATCAACATGTCCGATCAGCATCAGGGCGTGCTGCAGGCCACCGTCAATAACGAAGTTTACGAAATCCGCCACGCCCGCAGCGTGCTGTCGCCGAATACGCAGCTGTTTATGATGCGCGATCAGGATCGCGAACTGCTGGTTAACAAGAAGCTGCAAAAAGCGCAGCAGGTTCTGGATAAAAACCACCAGACGCGCCAGCAGCTGCTGCAAAATCTGGGGCATGCGCTGAACCGCCCGCTGGATAAAGTTATCGCCCATCTGCTGGAAATCAGCGAGGCGCATCCGGCGGAAGATCTGCGCGATACGCTGGAAGAGTCGCAGGCCTTAAGCCGGCTGGTCGACGATATCGTGCTGCTTAACCGGCTGGAAACCCATGACTGGGCGCCGGATTCTGGCTCATTCACGCTGCAAAGCGTGCTGGATGAGCTGGTGACCGAAGCGCTGCCGTCGATTCGTCGTAAAGGGCTGAATCTGGTGGTCAGCAACCGCCTGAACAGCGATGAGAGCCGCTATGGCGACCGTCGGGCGCTGTATAAAATCCTGACCACCCTGCTGCATTATTCGATCACCAGCACCAGCTGGGGCCGCATCAGCATTGAGGTCAGCCATCCTGCCGATCGTCCCGATCGCCTGGCGATAGAAATTGTCGACACCGGCGCGGGCCTGATGGTTGACGAGATGGGCAATACCGATTTCCCGTTCCTCGGCGAAACCAGCCAGGATCGTTTTGGCCAGGCTTCCGGGCTGGCCTTTTTCCTGTGCAAACAGTTGTGTAAGCAGCTGGGTGGGCATCTTGAAATTGTGGCGCGTCCCGATATCGGCACCCGCTACAGCATCCAGATCCACGCCCCGCAGGAACAGCAGCACGATCAGGAAGAGAAGTTGCTGGAAGGCTTAACTACCCTGATTGATATCACGGTAGATGAGGTAAGAAAAATAGTGGTTCATCAACTGGAAAACTGGGGCGCAAGCTGCATTACCCCTGATGAACGCTTTTCGGGCCAGGACCATGATGTGCTGGTCACCGACGATCCGGCACGCTTGACGCCATGGTCGTTACTGCTCACGGATGATGAAACAGGGTTTAGCGCACTGTCACACGATCAATACCGGGTCAATTTTAATATCAGCAGCGCGATGCAGGATGCCCTGCTCCAGCTGATTGAACAACAGCTGGCGCAGGATGAATTAACCGAAGACGTGGGTGACGAGCAGGATACGGCTCAACTTTTTGCTCCCGGTTACTTCCAGCTGTTCGTTGATACAGTACCAGATGATGTGAAGAGACTGTATAATGAGGCGGCGGAAGGGGACATGAGTTCCCTTGCTCAGACTGCGCATCGCCTGAAAGGCGTGTTTGCCATGCTCAATTTGACACCGGGCAAGCAGCTTTGTGAAACGTTAGAACAACACATTACTGAGTGTGACGATTCAAACATTAAAAATACCACCAGTGACATTGACCACTACGTCAATATACTGCTGCAGCAAGGTAACCAATAAAATGAACAACTTGAACGTAATTATTGCCGATGACCATCCGATTGTTCTGTTCGGTATTCGCAAGTCTCTCGAACAGATTGAATGGGTCAACGTAGTTGGTGAGTTCGAAGATTCCACAGCATTGATCAATAGCCTGTCCAAACTGGATGCCAATGTTTTAATCACCGATCTGTCGATGCCTGGCGAAAAATATGGCGACGGCATTACGCTGATTAAGTACATCAAGCGTCATTATCCAGATTTATCTATCATCGTTCTGACCATGAACAACAATCCAGCGATTCTGAGTGCCGTTCTGGACCTCGATATCGAAGGGATTGTTCTGAAACAGGGTGCCCCTACCGATCTGCCAAAAGCGCTGGCCGCTTTGCAGAAAGGCAAAAAGTACACCCCGGACAGCGTGGCAAAACTGCTGGAGAAAATCAGCGCGGGTGGCTACGGCGACAAGCGTCTGTCTCCAAAAGAGAGCGAAGTGTTGCGCCTGTTCGCAGAAGGTTTCCTGGTTACCGAGATTGCCAAGAAGCTGAACCGCAGTATCAAAACCATCAGTAGCCAGAAGAAATCAGCCATGATGAAACTGGGCGTGGAAAACGATATTGCACTGCTGAACTATCTCTCTTCCGTCAGCAGCATGCCGGTTGAGCGCGACTAAGTGACAGACAGTAAAAAGGCGGACTTCGGTCCGCCTTTTTTATTGCCCAAAATCCGCGTTATTCCCTGCCCTTCCTGACCCGCTCCGCGTAGAACGCCAGCGAGGTGTTTAAGGTATCCATGGTCACCGGCTTGGACAGACAGTTATCCATGCCCGCTTCCATACAGCGCTGCTTCTCTTCGGCCAGCGCATTGGCGGTGACGCCCACCACCGGGAAAGTCAGCCCCAGCTGGCGCAAACGCTGCGTCAGACGGTAACCGTCCATATTCGGCATATTCACGTCGGTCAGCACAATATCAATCTCATTGCGGCTCAGAACGTTAAGCGCGTCCACGCCGTCCTGCGCGGTCTTCACGCGGTAGCCCAGCGATCCCAGCTGATCGGACAGCAGCATCCGGTTGATCGGATGGTCATCGACCACCAGGATCAGGATATCTTCATTGCTGGCACGCTTATCTTCGATATCCGGCACGCCTGGCAACGCATCTGGCATCGCCACTTCAACCCGGTAAATGCGGCCCAGCAGCGCCGGCAATTCATGTGGCGTGGTGGTGCCGTAAACCCAGCGACCGGCAGCCTGCTCATGCGGCGCGCCGTTATAGCTGCCGTCAAAGCGGATCACCGCCCGGAGCGTTTGCTGCGTCTGATAGTCGTAATCGGTGACAATCACATCGTCCGGGCCGCAGCAGCCCTCCTGCAACCGTTGCACGGTGATGCCATGCTCACGCAGCAGCTTTTCGAGGAACGCGGCCAGATCGTCATTACGCAGCTCCAGCCAGCACTGTTTGCCCTGCAACCCGTCGTGCAGCACCGGCGTCATCACCTGTGCGTTATACAGCGGAATGCGCACCACAAACTGGCTGCCCATCCCCGGCTCAGAATCGACCTCAATATCACCGTCCATCATATTGATTAGCTTTTCGCAGATCGCCAGGCCGAGGCCGGTTCCCTGGAAGTTACGCTGCACGCCGTTGCCCACCTGGAAGAACGGATCGAACAGTCGGGTGATCTCTTTTGCCGGGATGCCCACGCCGGTATCCCGCACCCGGAAGGCCAGATAGCCGTCCTTCACAAACACCTGCAGGATAATGCCGCCGGTATGGGTAAATTTAATGGCGTTGTTGAGCAGGTTGGAAATCACCTGCTGCAGACGCAGCGGATCGCCGTCCAGCGTGACCGGCACATCGCTGTCAATAAAGCACCACAGCGTCAGGCGCTTCTTGACCACCATCGCCAGATAGTTGGAGGAGATATGGGTGATCACTTCGCGCGGGGAGAATTCCCGTGGCTCAATGCGAAGCTGCTCGGACTCGATTTTCGAGAAATCGAGGATATCGCTGATGATCTTCAACAGCAGGCTGGACGAGTTGTTCATCGCCGTGACCAGCGACTCCACGCCCTGCGGCAGGGATTTGGTTTGCAACAGATCGAGGTTACCGATGATGCCGTACAGCGGCGTGCGCAGCTCATGGCTGACCGTGGCCAGGAACATCGACTTGGACTGGCTGGCCTGCTCGGCGGCGTGGGCCATTTCCTGCAGCGACTCTTCCATCTTCACGCGCGCGCTGACGTCCACCAGCACGCAGATCGCCACGTTCTCATTGCGGTAACGTGAATGCACAAAGCTGATTTGCAGGTTGGTATTGCTGCCGGTCAGCACGTCGACAAAGTTAACCTGCTGACCACAGATAATCTCGGTCAGCCGCTGCCGATCTTCCTGGGTCAACATGCTGAGATAGTTATGCGCCAGTTCGTTACTGAGGATATTGGTGCCGTCACTGGTTCGCAGAATACAGATCCCCACCGGCGCCGACGCGACAATCTTGCGGTTAAACTGCTCGTGCTCTTCCAGGCGGTGCGCGTTGTCCTCGGCCGGTAAAAACATGCGGCGCTCAAACAGCCAGGCAAGGGTAAACAGGATAATGGCGCTGATGACGTTCAGCAGAATGGCGTTGATAATCAACACTTTCAGCTTGGCGACCAGCTCGTCGGTCTCGACCGAATAGACCACCGACAGTTCGGAAGGCGTCAGCGTTTTCTTCAGCACCAGCTGTTTGTAGCCGTTGATGTAGCCAAACCAGCTGTGGTCATCCGGCAGATCGTCCAGCGAGACGTTGCCCGCGGTGCGCGAGGTCGACATCAGCCGCTGATTATTGGCATCAATCAGCGTGGCGGTGACCGGGAAACTGCCTGGGGTAATGAAATCGTCCAGACGAATGGTTTGTTCGATGCCCAACAGTGCCGCCATTTTATTGGCCACATAGATTGGGGTAATTAAATAGTAGTAGCCGACGCCCTGCTGCGATGAAGGGGCAATCCACACAATGCTGCTTTTGCGCTCCTCTTCATTACCGTTACGGTATTTGAGAATGCGCTCGTGAAGTGATTTCAACGCCCGTTCGCGGTTTGCCGAGGAGTTACCGACGCCAAAATCCGCCATACACAGGCTTTCGCCGCCAACAAAGAACACCCGGTTCAGCTCATAGGCGGAAGCAAAGTTCTCTTTCCAGTAGTGCAGGAAGTAGCTGAGCGATTCCAGCGAGCTGCGCCAGGTGTTGCTCATCGAGCTACAGTCGGAATCAGAGTACAGCGGATAAAACTGCGGTAGCGCGGTTTTGCCTGGGAATACCCCGTTCAGCACGTCCATGCCGTTGGCCGACGAATTTAGCCGGTTTTCCGCAATGTATTTCAGCTCGCGCGTGACGTCAGAAGAGTGCCGCACATACCACTGCGCCTGCTCAAAGTTAGCGCTCAGCTCCTGACGAACCTGCGACTCTTTCTCATGCAGCACATTAATGATGTAAAAGGTGGTCAGCAGCGCGCCCAGCGTCCAGAGCATCAGTGCCAGCGCCCTGAACAGATAGCGGGAGATCCTTAACGTGGTTCTGAACGAGACAAGATATTTCAAGCGAAACCTATAAGTGGCGACGGGGCTTAAGGAGAAGTCAGATCCCGTTACAGTACCGTCAGAACAGGAAAAAAGCCAGTTGCCGCGGGCGGTCGCAGGCATAAAAAAAGGCCGGTTCACAGAACCGGCCTCAGGCACTAAACGCGATGACGATTATTCGTCCTCATCGCCTTCTGGTGCTTCGTCTTCATTGTCGACGTCTGCTGCATCGTCAACCTCAACTTCCGGGGCGATATCCTCATCCCCTTCTGCTGCGGTGCCGTCAATGCCGTCCAGCTCTTCTTCAGCGACAGGCTCAGCCACGCGCTGCAGGCCGACCACGTTTTCGTCTTCGGCGGTGCGGATCAGAATAACACCCTGGGTGTTACGTCCGACCACACTCACTTCAGAAACGCGGGTACGAACCAGCGTGCCAGCGTCGGTGATCATCATGATCTGATCGCTGTCGACAACCTGTACCGCACCGATTACCGGTCCGTTACGCTCGGTCACTTTGATCGAGATAACGCCCTGGGTGGCACGGGACTTGGTTGGGTATTCGCTGGTGTTGGTACGCTTACCGTAACCGTTCTGGGTGACGGTCATGATCGCGCCCTCTTCCTGAGGAACGATCAGCGATACCACGCGGTCGTTTTCGGCCAGCTTGATACCACGCACACCGGAAGCCGTACGGCCCATGGCGCGCACCGCGGTCTCTGCGAAGCGAACCACTTTACCCGCGGCGGAGAACAGCATGGCTTCGTCAGCACCGTTGGTCAGCGACACGCCGATCAGTTCATCTTCGTCACGCAGGTTGACGGCAATAATACCGGCGCTGCGTGGGCGGCTGAACTCGGTCAGTGCGGTTTTCTTCACGGTACCGCAGGCGGTAGCCATAAAGATGTTCCAGCCTTCCGCGTATTCACGCACCGGCAGGATCGCGGTGATACGTTCGTTCGCTTCCAGCGGCAGCAGGTTGACGATTGGACGTCCACGCGCGCCACGGCTGGCTTCTGGCAACTGATAAACCTTCATCCAGTACAGGCGACCCCGGCTTGAGAAGCAGAGGATGGTGTCATGGGTGTTGGCCACCAGCAGGCGGTCAATAAAGTCTTCTTCTTTAATACGTGCGGCAGACTTGCCTTTACCACCACGACGCTGTGCTTCGTAGTCGGTCAAAGGCTGATACTTCACGTAGCCCTGATGAGACAGGGTCACCACAACGTCTTCCTGATTGATCAGGTCTTCGATGTTGATGTCCGCAGTATTGGCGGTGATTTCCGTGCGACGCTTGTCACCGAACTGATCGCGGATCAGTTCAAGCTCTTCGCGGATCACTTCCATCAGACGCTCTGAGCTTTCCAGAATACGGATCAGTTCAGCGATTTGATCCAGCAGCTCTTTGTACTCATCCAGCAGTTTTTCGTGCTCAAGGCCGGTCAGTTTCTGCAGACGCAGATCCAGGATCGCCTGAGCCTGCTGCTCGGTCAGGTAGTATTCGCCGTCACGGATACCGAACTCGTCTTCCAGCCATTCAGGACGCGCAGCATTATCACCCGCACGCTCCAGCATGGCTGCAACGTTACCCAACGCCCATGGACGTGCCACCAGGCCCGCTTTCGCTTCAGCCGGGTTAGCCGCATGGCGGATCAGTTCGATAATCGGATCCAGGTTAGCCAGCGCAATCGCCAGCGCTTCCAGGATGTGCGCACGGTCGCGCGCTTTACGCAGTTCAAAAATGGTACGACGGGTAACCACTTCGCGGCGGTGACGGACGAAGGCTTCCAGAATATCTTTCAGCGGCATAATTTTTGGCTGTCCCTGATGCAGGGCAACCATATTGATACCGAAAGAGGTCTGCAGCTGGGTCAGCGAGTACAGGTTGTTCAGCACAACCTCGCCAACCGCATCACGCTTCACTTCCACGACGATACGCATACCGTCTTTGTCAGATTCATCACGCAGGGCACTGATGCCTTCCAGACGCTTCTCTTTCACCAGTTCAGCGATTTTCTCAATCAGGCGCGCTTTGTTCACCTGGTAAGGAATTTCGTGAATGATGATTGTTTCGCGACCGGTTTTCGCATCGGTTTCGACTTCGCCACGGGCACGGATATAGATCTTGCCGCGACCGGTGCGATAGGCTTCTTCAATCCCACGGCGGCCATTGATGATGGCGGCAGTTGGGAAGTCCGGGCCTGGGATGTGCTCCATCAGCCCTTCAACGGTGATGTTCTCATCGTCGATGTAGGCCAGACAGCCGCTGATAACTTCAGTCAGGTTGTGTGGAGGAATGTTGGTTGCCATGCCCACTGCGATACCTGACGCGCCGTTGATCAGCAGGTTAGGCACGCGGGTTGGCATAACGGCCGGGATCTGCTCGGTGCCGTCATAGTTCGGCACAAAGTCGACGGTCTCTTTTTCCAGATCCGCCAGCAGCTCGTGGGCAATTTTTGACATGCGTACTTCGGTATAACGCATTGCTGCGGCGGAGTCGCCGTCAACGGAACCGAAGTTACCCTGACCATCCACCAGCATATAGCGCAGCGAGAACGGCTGTGCCATACGAACGATGGTGTCATACACGGCGCTATCGCCATGTGGGTGATATTTACCGATAACGTCGCCGACAACACGGGCAGACTTTTTATAAGGTTTGTTCCAGTCATTGCCCAGCACGTTCATGGCGTAGAGCACACGACGGTGTACTGGTTTCAGACCATCGCGAACATCTGGCAATGCACGGCCAACGATGACCGACATGGCATAATCGAGGTAAGAGTTCTTTAACTCTTCTTCAATATTGACCGGTGTGATTTCTCTGGCTAGGTCGCTCATGGAGCCGCTATCCCTCTACGTTATACCCGGATTCAAAGGTGCGAAAGTATATCACCTTTAGCCATGGTGGTGAATGGAAAGCGTCTTTTTGGCTGCTTTAATGCGCCTCAGGCATCGTGAACGCCTGGCGGTGCACATTCCTCTGAGAAAACAGATATACTGCCCGCAAACTTTTCGCGAGTGAGGGACCTATGAAGGCTGAACAAAACGCCACCACGGCTAACGTGGATCATAACGAAATTGCCAAATTTGAAGCAGTGGCTTCCCGTTGGTGGGATCTGGAAGGCGAATTTAAGCCTCTGCATCGCATTAACCCACTTCGTCTGGGCTATATTGCCCAGCACAGCAACGGCCTGTTCGGCAAGAAAGTGCTGGATGTCGGCTGCGGCGGCGGCATTCTGGCCGAAAGCATGGCGCGTGAAGGCGCTGAGGTGGTTGGGCTGGATATGGGCGCGGAACCGTTAGAAATCGCCCGCCTGCACGCGCTGGAAAGCGGCGTGAAGGTCGATTACGTGCAGCAGACCGTAGAAGAGCACGCCGAACAGTTTGCCGGTCAGTACGATGTGGTGACCTGCATGGAGATGCTGGAGCACGTGCCGGATCCGCGTTCAGTGGTTCACGCCTGCGCGAAGCTGGTGAAACCCGGCGGCGAAGTGTTCTTCTCTACCCTTAACCGCAACAGCAAATCCTGGCTGATGGCGATTATCGGCGCGGAGTACGTGCTGCGTATGGTGCCGCGCGGTACGCATGACATTAAGAAGTTCATCCGCCCTGCCGAGCTGTTGAACTGGGTCGACGAAACGCCATTGCGCGAACGTCATATGATTGGTCTGCATTACAATCCGCTGATGAACAGCTTCAAGCTGGCGCCAGGCGTTGACGTTAACTACATGGTGCACACCCACTCTGTCGCCGAATAATCTTCGCCGACGGCCCGCGCAGAGCATGCGGTAAAACTGCTCTGCGCATTTGATCCTTAAGTAAAATTCCCTTCTTCCTTAATCTGCCTGTCATAAGAATTTCTTAGCCTGAGGCTGAGGTCAGATCGTTTTCCTTTTGGACAGCGTTGCCGGTGCAGCGGCAGGATAACCCCGGTTGGCCATGAAAGTTTTTTTTCTAAGGTTATGAAGCGGCGATTTTTCGTCACTTCAGGGCTTTTTGTACGCAAAAAAAACGCCAGGTTTTCGGCGCTGAGCAAGAAACCCGCGCTTGATCAAATTTCTAAAAATTTCTTCAAACTGTTGACATGGCCCCTGGCCCTTGAGAAACGTGGACTTAGGAAATATGCCAGGCTCCGTTCAGTAATTTGTTCCGAAAATCAAGCCTTGTTGAGTGGTGATAAATGACTAAAATACTCACCATATTGTTACTCAATCTTCGTTTACCCCCTATATATAGTGTTTATCCACAGAGTTACTCACATAAGAGCATTCTGTGTATAAACGGGGGATATGTTTGATTTCTCCTTCAAGGATATTACGCGACATGAATCAAAGCCTACTTGTCACCAAACGCGATGGCCGTACCGAACGCATCAACCTCGATAAAATCCACCGCGTGCTTGACTGGGCTGCAGAAGGTCTGCAAAACGTCTCCGTCTCACAAGTAGAACTCCGCTCGCATATCCAGTTTTACGAAGGGATCAGAACCTCTGATATCCACGAAACCGTTATCAAATCCGCTGCTGACCTGATTTCCCGTGACGCGCCGGATTACCAGTACATGGCTGCACGCCTGGCGATCTTCCACCTGCGTAAAAAAGCTTACGGCCAGTTTGAACCGCCGAAGCTGTACGATCAGGTGAAGCGTATGGTCGATATGGGCAAATACGATCGCCACCTGCTGGAAGACTACAGCGCTGAAGAGTTCGAGCAGATGGACGGCTTTATCGACCACTGGCGTGACATGAACTTCTCCTATGCGGCAGTGAAGCAGCTGGAAGGTAAATACCTGGTGCAGAACCGCGTCAGCGGTGACATCTACGAAAGCGCCCAGTTCCTGTATATCCTGGTCGCCGCCTGCCTGTTCTCCGGCTATCCGCGTGATACCCGTCTGGATTACGTCAAGCGTTTCTACGATGCGATCTCGACCTTCAAAATTTCGCTGCCGACGCCAATCATGTCCGGCGTACGTACCCCAACCCGCCAGTTCAGCTCTTGCGTGCTGATCGAGTGCGGCGACAGCCTGGATTCCATCAACGCCACGTCCAGCGCGATCGTGAAATACGTTTCTCAGCGTGCCGGTATCGGCATCAACGCCGGCCGCATTCGTGCGCTGGGCAGCCCGATCCGTGGCGGCGAAGCGTTCCACACCGGCTGTATTCCGTTCTACAAGCACTTCCAGACCGCGGTGAAATCCTGTTCTCAGGGCGGCGTGCGTGGCGGAGCAGCGACGCTGTTCTACCCAATGTGGCACCTGGAAGTGGAAAGCCTGCTGGTGTTGAAAAACAACCGTGGCGTGGAAGGAAACCGCGTTCGTCACATGGACTACGGCGTACAGATCAACAAGCTGATGTACACCCGTCTGCTGAAAGGCGGCGACATTACGCTGTTCAGCCCGTCTGACGTGCCAGGCCTGTACGACGCGTTCTTCGCCGATCAGGACGAGTTCGAGCGCCTGTACACCAAATACGAAAACGAGCCGTCGATTCGCAAGCAGCGCGTTAAGGCCGTCGACCTGTTCTCACTGATGATGCAGGAACGTGCTTCGACCGGCCGTATCTATATTCAGAACGTCGATCACTGCAACACCCACAGCCCGTTTGACCCGGCCATTGCCCCGGTTCGCCAGTCGAACCTGTGCCTTGAAATTGCTCTGCCAACCAAGCCGCTGCTGGACGTGAACGACGAAAACGGCGAGATCGCGCTTTGTACGCTGTCTGCCTTCAACCTGGGTGCGATTAACAGCCTGGACGATCTGGAAGAGCTGGCGACCCTTGCGGTTCGTGCGCTGGATGCCCTGCTGGATTATCAGGATTACCCAATTCCTGCGGCACAACGCGGCGCAATGGGCCGTCGTACGCTGGGTATTGGCGTGATCAACTATGCATACTACCTGGCCAAGCATGGCGTGCGTTATTCCGATGGCAGCGCCAATGACCTGACGCACCGCACCTTTGAAGCCATTCAGTTCTACCTGCTGAAAGCGTCAAACGAGCTGGCGAAAGAGCAAGGTGCCTGCCCGTGGTTCAACGAAACCACCTATGCGCAGGGCATCATGCCTATCGACACCTATAAGAAAGACCTGGATGCGATCAGCAGCGAGCCGCTGCACCTGGACTGGGACGGCCTGCGCGAGCAGATCAAGACCCACGGCCTGCGTAACTCCACGCTGTCTGCCCTGATGCCGTCTGAAACCTCTTCGCAGATTTCTAACGCCACCAACGGCATTGAGCCACCGCGCGGTCATATCAGCATCAAAGCGTCGAAAGACGGGATCCTGCGTCAGGTGGTGCCAGAGTACGAGCGCCTGAAGGACAGCTACGAGCTGCTGTGGGACATGCCGAACAACGACGGTTACCTGCAGCTGGTTGGACTGATGCAGAAGTTTATCGACCAGGCGATCTCGTCTAACACCAACTACGATCCAACGCGCTTCGCGAATGGCCGCGTGCCGATGAAGCAGCTGTTGAAAGATCTGCTGACCGCCTACAAGTTCGGCGTGAAAACGCTGTACTACCAGAACACCCGTGACGGTGCGGAAGACACGCAGGAAGATCTGGTGCCATCCATTCAGGATGACGGCTGCGAAAGCGGTGCCTGCAAGATCTAAGCACACTCTGCGGCGCGATGAGTTCAGACATCGCCCGCCACAATCATGTGTCAGGGCCGCGTAGCGCGGCCCGCTCTCACTGGATTACTATTCATGGCTTACACAACGTTCTCGCAAAACAAAAACAACCAGCTGGATGAACCGATGTTCTTCGGTCAGTCGGTTAACGTCGCCCGTTTCGACCAGCAGAAATATGACATCTTTGAAAAGCTGATCGAAAAGCAGCTGTCGTTCTTCTGGCGCCCGGAAGAAGTGGACGTCTCACGCGACCGCATCGATTATCAGGGTCTGCCAGACCATGAAAAACACATCTTCATCAGCAACCTGAAGTATCAGACGCTGCTGGATTCGATTCAGGGACGTAGCCCGAACGTGGCGCTGCTGCCGCTGATCTCGATCCCGGAGCTGGAAACCTGGATAGAAACCTGGGCGTTCTCGGAAACCATCCACTCGCGCTCTTACACCCACATTATCCGTAACATCGTCAACGATCCGGCGATTGTGTTCGACGATATCGTCACCAACGAGCAGATCCTGTCGCGCGCCAAAGATATCTCTGGCTACTACGACGATCTGATCGAGATGACCAGCTACTGGCATCTGCTGGGTGAAGGCACGCATCAGGTCAACGGCAAAAGCATCACCATTAACCTGCGCGCGCTGAAAAAGCAGCTGTATATCTGCCTGATGAGCGTCAACGCGCTGGAAGCGATCCGCTTCTACGTCAGCTTTGCCTGTTCATTCGCGTTCGCTGAGCGTGAGCTGATGGAAGGTAACGCCAAAATCATCAAGCTGATCGCCCGTGACGAAGCGCTGCACCTGACCGGCACGCAGCATATGCTGAATCTGCTGCGCAGCGGCGAAGACGATCCGGAGATGGCAGAGATTGCCCGTGAATCCCGCCAGGAGTGCTACGACCTGTTCGTGCTGGCCGCGCAGCAAGAGAAAGAGTGGGCAGAATACCTGTTCCGCGACGGCTCGATGATCGGCCTGAACAAAGACATCCTGTGCCAGTACATTGAGTACATCACCAACATCCGCATGCACGCAGTAGGTCTGGATCTGCCGTTCAAGACGCGTTCAAACCCAATCCCATGGATTAACTCCTGGCTGGTGTCTGACAACGTTCAGGTGGCACCGCAGGAAGTGGAAGTGAGCTCTTACCTTGTGGGTCAGATTGACTCCGAAGTGGGCGAAAACGACTTCGACGATTTCCAGCTGTAAGATGGCGGGTTCGATGATTATCCTGCGTGCTTCCGGCACGCAGCTGCATTGTAAGAATGAACACCCTTCGCTGCTGGATGCGCTTGAAGCGCATCAGGTCTGCGTGGAATATCAGTGCCGGGAAGGCTATTGCGGCTCCTGCCGTACCCGGCTACTGAAAGGCGAAGTGTGTTATACCGCGAAACCGCTGGCCTTCGTTCAGCATGACGAAATCCTGCCCTGCTGCTGTAAAGCCAACGGCGATATCGAACTGGAAATGTAGCGCGTTAAAGCCCGTTCTAATGCCTGATACAGGGGGCGATCATCCCGCCCCATCTGTCTTCATTCACCCTTTCAGCGTTTCCACCACATCAATCCAGCCGTGACCGGTCGACACTTCCATGCCGTTCATCCAGCGGCGCAGCATATTCAGCGCCATCATTGCCACCACATCCTGGCGGGATTTCAGCCCATGGCGGTTGACGTTAAACTTCACGCCCTGCGCCCAGCTGCCTTCCGGCGTATGCAGCGCAAACCCCAGCTTTTCATCCTGTAGCCCACCGACAATCAGCGACAGACTTGCTGCGGATTCGGCGGCCAGCTGTTTGCTGCGCTCAAGCAACGTCTGAAGAGATTCTTCGCGCGCGGGAAGCACGTTACCGGCCGCTAACGGCGCGTCGACCGACGCCATCTGCCACTGCAACAGTCCGGCGGTGAACTGCTCGCTGATGGCCAGCGTGTAGCCCTTCTCTTTCAGACGACGGGAAAGCTGTGCCGGCAGGCCTTCGAATCCTTCAAAGATCATGCTCTCGCCGGCGATTTCACGCACCTGCTGCCAGAAGGTTTCCATCTCCGGCAGTTTGGAGGCCGGACCGTTCAGCTTCAGCTCAATGATGGGCATCGACGCGCGATAACCCATCACCACGCCATCCGGGATCGGCAGCGGCTCGATTTCTTCTGCCAGGTCGCTCTCGCCACGGCCAAAGGTGGTCAGGCGCAGGCACACCGGCGGCTCGGGCAGCTCAAAGCGCGCTTTCAGGCGCGGCAAAATCTGTTCCTCGACCATCACCTTGTATTCGGACGGTACGCCAGGGGTGAAGAACATCCAGCAGCGGTTCAGCTGCATCGCGAAGCCACAGGCGGTGCCCACCGGATTATCCAGCATCTCGGCACCTTCGGGGATTTCGGCCTGCTTGCGGTTGCTGGCTGCCATTTTGCGGCCACGCCCGGCAAAGAAGGCTTCCATCTTCACCAGCCACTCTTCGTGCATCACCAGCTTGACGCCTGCCGCTTTGGCGGCGGCAACCGCGCTCAGGTCGTCACTGGTCGGCCCTAACCCACCGTTAACGATCAGCACATCGGCCACTTTGCTGCGCTCGATCAGCACGTTAACCAGCTCATCAAGATTGTCGCCATGGGTCTGGCGACTGGTCATCGGCAGGCCGTTCTCAAACAGTACGCCAGCCAGCCAGGCCGCATTGGTATCCACAATCTGACCGTGCAGGACTTCATCGCCAGTCGCGAGCATTTCCACTCTTATCATTTTTATCTCCAGTTCGGGCAGCGAACGTTAACTGTATGAACACACCCAGATAAACACAATGCTCTTTTCCAATAAGTTGTGTTTCAGAGATGGCAGCAATAGCCAGAGCCAGATTGTCGGGCAGCGGACGAACGGGGCACAATGGCGCTGATAATAGGAATAGCCGATTGATAACTGTTTTTTGATCTTTAAACTAACATTAACCAGAGAGAGACGCCCGATGAGCAAAAAAGGACTGACCACCGCTGCTGGCGCACCCGTCGCCCATAATAATAATTCGATGACCGCTGGCCGCCGTGGCCCAATGCTGTTACAGGATGTCTGGTTCTTAGAGAAGCTGGCGCATTTTGACCGCGAAGTGATCCCGGAACGCCGCATGCACGCCAAAGGGTCGGGCGCTTACGGCACCTTCACCGTCACCCAGGATATCACCGCCTTCAGCCGGGCAAAAATCTTCGCTGAAGTGGGCAAACAGACCGAGCTGTTTATGCGTTTTTCCACGGTGGCAGGTGAACGCGGTGGTGCCGATGCCGAACGCGATATTCGTGGCTTCTCGTTAAAGTTTTATACCGAAGAAGGCAACTGGGATTTGGTCGGTAACAACACGCCGGTGTTCTACTTACGCGACCCGATGAAATTCCCGGATCTGAACCATGTGGTGAAGCGCGATCCGCGCACCAACCTGCGTAACCCAACCTACAAATGGGACTTCTTCTCCCAGCTCCCTGAATCGCTGCATCAGCTGACCATCGACTTTAGCGACCGTGGCCTGCCGACCTCGTATCGTCATATTCACGGCTTTGGCAGCCATACCTACAGCTTTATTAACGACCAGCAGCAGCGCTTTTGGGTTAAATTCCATATGCGTTGCGAACAGGGTATTCAGAACCTGATGGATGACGAAGCGGCGTTGCTGATTGGCCAGGATCGGGAAAGCTCCCAGCGCGATCTGTTTGACGCGATTGAGCAAGGCAACTTCCCGCGCTGGAAATTCTTTGTGCAGATCATGCCGGAAGATGAAGCGTCGCAAACGCCTTACAATCCTTTCGACCTGACCAAAGTCTGGCCGCATGCCGATTATCCGCTGATTGAAGTGGGTGAATTTGAGCTGAACCGCAACCCGGATAACTACTTTGCCGAAGTGGAACAGGTTGCCATGAGCCCGGCCAACGTGGTGCCAGGCATTGGTTTCTCGCCAGACCGCATGTTGCAGGGCCGTCTGTTCTCCTACGGCGATGCGCACCGCTATCGTCTGGGCGTCAACCACCACCAGATCCCGGTGAATGCGCCCAAATGCCCGTTCCACAATTATCACCGCGATGGCGCGATGCGCGTTGATGGCAATAGCGGCAACGGCGCAACCTATGAGCCAAACAGCTTTAACGTCTTCCAGGAGCAGCCGGATTACAGCGAGCCACCGTTGTCACTGGAAGGCGCGGCGGATCACTGGAACCATCGCGAAGATGAAGACTATTTCACCCAGCCACGCGCTTTGTTTAATCTGATTGGGGAAGAAGAGCATCAGCGCATGTTTAAACGTATCGCCGGTGAGCTGATCCACATCCCTGAGTTTATCCAGCAGCGGCAGATTGCCCTGTTCCATCAGGTCGATCCGGCCTACGGCGCGGGCGTTGAGCAGGCGCTTAACGCGCTGAAGTAACCGGACAGGGGCGGCTTACTGCCGCCCTTTTTCCTGCTGAGCGACCCATTGCGTTAAGCGCTGACGGGAAAGCTTGATGCCGCCGCTATCCAGCTCGGGCAACGGATACCAGCTTACCGGACGCTGAAATCCGGCCAGCCGCCCTTTTGCCCATTCGGCTAATGCTGTCAACGGTAAATCCGCCGTCAGCGCCACCAGCGCCACAGGTCGCTGACCAAACTCCCGATCCTCGCGCGGCACGATAAACGCCTGGCTGACCGCCGGATGTGACATCAACAGTGACTCAATCTGCTCCGGCTGGATCCCCTCACCTGCCGAGAAAAACTGGTTATCCAGCCGTCCGGTTAATACCAGTTCACCCTGTTCAAGGTGCCCGCCATCTCTGCTGGCAAACCAGCCGTCCGCATCGGTTAAAGGCAACAGTTCGCCATCATGCCAGTAGCCACAGGCCAGCGCCGGTGATTTCAGCTGCACCTCGCCGTTTCTGATCCTGATCTGATGCCCTGCCAACGCCAGCCCTACGCCACTTCGCTTATCGGCCCGCTTTGCCGCCACCGTCGAGGCGGTTTCGGTCAGGCCGTAGCCACACCAGCAGGCAATGCCGCGCGCCTCTGCCTGTTGCGTTAAGCTCTGCGGGATTGCCGCGCCGCCCAGCAGCACATTGCGCAAACGGCCCGGAAGCTCTGGCTGTTGCAGCAGGCGCCAGAGCTGGGTCGGCACCAGCGAGGCAAAGGTGCAGTGTTCCAGCGCCTGGGGCAACGCGAGGCCATCCGCCAGCACCAGGCCCGCCCCGCGCCGTAGCCAGCGCCAGACAATGCCCTGGCCGGAAACATGAAACAGCGGCAAAGAGAGCAGCCAGCGGTCCTGCCGGGTAAAATTCATCGCGTCCACCACCCCTGCCGCGCTGGCAAGGTGCGCCGCAAAGGTATGCGCTGCCGCTTTAGGCTGCCCGCAGGAGCCGGAGGTTAAGGTGAGCGTGGCGATCAGCCGATCGTCCCATTGATGCCGTGGCGATCCGTTGGCAACGACCCACCGCAACGGGACCATGTCCGCCACAGGTTCACCGTCCAGCGACAGGGCGAAATCAGCGTTCAATGCAGTAAGAATCACCGCCAGTTGCGTCGCGGGGAGTTGAGGATTAAGCAGTATCACCCGCCCGCCACACTGCAGCAGGGCCAGATATGCCAGCAACGCTGGCTGGCTGTTACGCGCCCTCAGCACCACGCCACATCCGCTGCGGACGCCCTGCTGCATCAATCCAGTGGCAAGCTGGTCGATTTGCCTGGCCAGCTGCGACCAGCTGAGCGCGGCATCCTGAAGGATCAATGCGGGTTCATCAGGCTGAAGCTTTGCCCAGTGCCGCCACGGCCAGTCGCTTAATGCTGCCATATCAGCTCCAACGCGCCTGAAGCGATTAGCGGCAGTTCGCAGCCCGGCCAGCGGCGCACCAGCTGATGATGCATCAGATTCAAGGTATCCAGCCCCGGCGTGGTGCCGGGCGTTAACCCGTGTGCGATGCGTGCCAGCTGCGTCAGGCCGAGGCTCGACTCCAGAGACGAACCGATCACCACCGTTAATCCGGCCTGCTGTGCCTGTTGCGCTATCGCGCGCACTTTCTGCAGGCTGCCGAGCAGCGTGGGTTTAAGGATCACGGCGCTGACCTGCGCTTCTGCCCGTGGCTGGAAGCCGGCTTCGCGGGTGCTTTCATCCCAGGCGATGGCAATACCGGTTTCAGCGGCAAAACGCCTGGAATCCTGCCGATCGCGGCAGGGTTCTTCGAGGAAAGCGATACGGGAACGCAGCTGTTCAGGCACATAACGCGCGAAGGTCAGCGCTTTCTCCAGGCTCCAGCTACGGTTGGCATCCAGCCTTAACGTGAGCGCAGGCAGGGCTTCCAGCAGCAGATTAACCATCAAGCCGTCGCGTACCGCCTCGTACAGGCCAACCTTCATTTTCGCCAGCGGCTCGGCCTGTTGCTGCAGGCGCAGAAAGAGTTCGTCGGGATCGCCCACACACAGCAGCGCACTGTTAAAGTTGCCCTCCTCCGGCAGCTGACCGCCCAGTTCTGCCTGCGCACAGCTCAGACCGAACGCCACCGACGGCAAAGGACAGTCCGCCTGATTTTCGCCCCGACACCAGGCTGCCAGCCAGACCAGCGTGGCATGCCGGGCGTCATCGAGCGACTCGGTGCTGAACCCCGGCAGCGGCGAGATTTCGCCCCAGCCTTCGCGGCCCGCCTCCGTCAGCCTGACCAGCAAGCCTGAACGGGTTTTTAGCCGGCGGTCGCGCAGCACCACGCCGGCTTCCAGCGGAATTTCCCAGCCATACACCACCGCGCGGCGCATCAGGGATTGCGCTTAAATTGACTGAAGTCTGGCTGACGCTTCTGGTTGAACGCGTTGCGCCCTTCCTGCCCTTCTTCGGTCATATAAAACAGCATGGTGGCGTTACCGGCCAGCTCCTGCAACCCGGCCTGGCCATCGCAATCGGCATTCAGCGCCGCCTTCAGACAGCGCAGCGCCATCGGACTGTTTTGCAGCATTTCACGGCACCAGCGCACCGTTTCCTTTTCCAGATCGGCTAACGGCACCACGGTATTGATGAGACCCATCTCCAGCGCCTGCTGCGCATTGTACATCCGGCACAGGAACCAGATTTCGCGCGCCTTCTTCTGCCCGACAATGCGCGCCATATAGGCCGCGCCCCAGCCGCCGTCAAACGAACCGACCTTTGGTCCGGTCTGACCGAACCGGGCATTGTCCGCCGCAATAGTCAGATCGCAGAGCATATGCAGCACATGGCCGCCGCCCACCGCATAGCCCGCCACCATCGCCACTACCGGTTTGGGGCAGGTGCGGATTTGCCGCTGAAAATCCAGCACGTTCAGGTGATGCACGCCGGACTCATCCTGATAGCCGCCGTAGTTGCCGCGTACTTTCTGATCGCCACCGGCGCAGAAGGCCTCGTCTCCCTCACCGGTCAACACAATCACCCCAACCTGCTCGTCGTGTCGGGCATCATTCAGGGCGATCATCAGCTCTTTCACCGTCTGTGGCCGGAAGGCATTGCGTACTTCGGGGCGATTAAGGGTGATTTTGGCGATGCCATCCGTGGATTTGTGATAGCGAATATCGCTGAAAGGCTGCGCAGAGTCCTGCCACTCAACCGGGGCATAAAGCAGGTCGTCGTCGGGATAAATCATCAGTGCTCCTCAGAATGAAGCCGCTGTGCCAGCAGTCCGGCAAAGGCGACAGGATTTTCACGGTGAGCGTTATGGCCCGCCGCAGGAATCGGGGTACAGGGAAGTGAAGCCTGTTGGGCAAGCTGGCGGAATTTTTGGTCGCGCTCGCCGCAGAAATAGCTGAAGGGCCGCTGTAAATGACGCAGTTCGGCCAGTAAACAGGGCTGCTGAGAGAGTGAGGTTGCCTGCAGCATCGCGGCGATCGCTGCGGGGTGATTACCGCTACGCGCGGCGATCAGCGCGGCCCGTTGCTGCCCGGTGAGTCCGGCAAAAATGGGTTGGCGATACCAGGCATCAAGCGTTTGCGCTAACGGCAAAGTGCGAAAGTCTTCTGCCCAACGGGCATCCTGCGCCTGCCGCTGCTGCCGTTGTGCCGGGTCGTTCAGGCCAAAATGCGCCCCTTCAACCACCAGTCCCTGCAGCGCTGAACCGGCATGGCGGCAGGCGTGATACAGCGCTACCCGACCGCCCAGCGAATACCCTATCAGCCAGTAACGCCCGACGTGATAACGGCGCAGCGTCTGTTTAATGCTTTCGGAAAGCGATTCAAAGCCGCCGACCGGATGGGCCTGCGATCCTCCGTGCCCCGGCAGGTCGATCGCCAGCTGCGGCCAGTCCGCCAGCAGCGACTGCACCGGCTGCCAGTCTCTGGCGCTTCCCAGCAAACCGTGCAGCCAGACCAGCACCGGCCGATCGGGTCGACGCTTACCCTGCCAGCAGGCATGCAGGATCATCGACAGTCCCCCATCCCAGCAGCGGCCAGGGTCAGCGCGCCTTCGGCGCTATCCACCTGCAGTTCAATCAGCGTTGCCTGTCCTCGCCAGCCTTGTTCTATCGCCGCGATCAGTTCCTGGCCGTTAGCGGGCCGGTGAAAGTCGAGCCCAAACAGCTGCGCGGCGGCGGCAAAATCGACCTGCTGCGTCATTAAAAAGAAGCGCTCTCTTTCCGCTTCGGGCGTTGGCAGCAGCGAAAATATCTGGCCGCCCGCGTTGTTGATGACGATCAGCACCACCGGCGCGCTGGCCTGCCGCAACAGCGCCAGGCTGTTCAGGTCGTAAAGGGCCGAGATGTCTCCGACGATCGCCAGCAGCGGTTTTCTGCTGCCGCGCTGAACCCCGGCGGCGGTGGCCAGCAATCCGTCGATGCCGCTGGCGCCACGGTTGGCAAACACCGGATAGCCCGGCGGCAGCTGGGCAAAAGCATCCACCAGCCGGATAGTCAGGCTGTTACCGAGAAACAATACGCCCTGTTCGGGTAGCAAAGCGGCCAGGTTAGCTGCCAGCCCGGCTTCGCTAAACAACGGTGGGTGAAGGCTGGCGGACAGTGTCTTCACCCGATCGGCCAGCGCCGGGCACCAGGCCGACTGAGGCGACGCAGGATGCGCTGCCAGCCACTGGCGGATATTGGCCACGATGCGGCTGCCACGGTGATTCGCCGGATCGCGCCGCGGCGGCATGGCTTCAATCAGCCAGAACTGCTCAGGTTTCGCTGTCGCCAGCCAGCGGCATAACGCTTTACCGGTCAGGTGGCTGCCAAACTGCACCACAATTTGCGCCGCTGAAAGCCACTCAATTGCCTGCGGATGCTGCAACCAGATCTCCGCAGCAGGCAGCGGCTGACCGCAGTGGGACTGCACATCGGCAATCAGCGGCCAGCCCAACTCGCTGGCCCAGCGGGCCACGGCAATGCCCTCTTGCGGCGACATTTTCCCGGCAATCACCACGCCGCGCGCCTGACGCCAGCGCAACCATTCCGGCATTACGGGTGTCGCTCGGGCGGCGACCTGCTGTAACCAGGGAACGTCATCCTGCCACCAGTCACCCAACGCCTCCTGCCAGTGCTGATACGCCTCCGGATCGCCGCCATACAAAGGTTCCGCAAACGGGCAGTTAATCTGCACGGCACCACATTCCTGCTGGCCGAGCAGCGAGTCAATGGCAGATACCAGCCAGCTGGCGGCAATATCGGGCGTCGGACGGGGAAGGTTCAGGGAAACGGCGTGGCTGGCAAACAGCCCGGTTTGATCGATGGCCTGGTTGGCGCCGCAATCAAGTAATTCTGCGGGTCGGTCGGCGCTGAGGATAATCAGCCGCTCACCGGTCAGGCGGGCTTCAATAATGGCAGGATAGAGGTTGGCAACGGCAGTACCGGAGGTGACGATAATCGCCACCGGCTGGCCGGTCGATTTGGCCAGACCCAGCGCCAGATGCCCGAGACCGCGTTCATCAAAGTGGGTGTGGCAAATCAGTTTTTCCCGGCTGGCGGCCGCCAGCGTCAGCGGTGCAGAACGGGAACCTGGCGCGATGCAGACATGCTTAACCTGATGGCGTGAAACCGCTTCAAGGATCACGCCGGCCCAGCGGCGGTTGAAGGTACTGTGTGACATAGCCCACTCCTGACCAAAGCAGGCAGGCAGTATAAAAGAGCCACCGCGTCGTCATTTTGATTTGGGGCAGGATCCGCTCGCTATTTCCACGCCGAGCAGGCTTGCCAGGCCGGCAGCCTTCTGATTGATCTCCTGCCACTCAAGGCTGGCCTCTGAACCGGCCACGATCCCCGCCCCGGCATACAATCGCACGCTGTTGCCTGACACCTGCGCCGAACGCAGCGCCACCGCAAACTCACTTTCTGCTGCCGATAACCAGCCGACCGATCCGGCATACCAGCCGCGTGAAAACGGTTCGTGCTGGCGAATAAACTGCTGAGCGGGCTGGCGCGGCAATCCGGCGACCGCCGCGGTAGGCTGCAGCCGTTGCAGCAGCGCCATATCGTCCTGCTGATAAAGCTGCCCTTGAATCTCGCGCTTAAGATGCTGCACCTTACGCAGCCGCACAACGTGGGCCGGGGACACATCCAGACCCGACGTAATCGACTCCAGGCGCTGGCAGATATCTTCCACCACCAGGCCATTTTCCCGGCGGTTCTTTTCATCGTTTAACAGCGCGTCGCCCAGCTGCTGCGCCAGATGCGCGTCGCTGGCGTTCGCGCAGGTTCCGGCCAGCGCCTCCGTATTAAGCGCCAGCCCATGTCGATGGAAAAGCTGTTCGGGACTGGAGCCGACAAACGCCTGCTGCGGCGAGATCGCCAGCATAAAGTGATAGCAGTGGCGGTTGGCCTGACGGCTGGCATCAAGCAGTGCGGCCGCATTAACCGCCTGGGTGAAGTGTAAATCGGTGGCCCGCGCCAGCACCACCTTATCCAGATCGCCCTGACGAATCGCGGCAAGCGCCGCCGCAACCTGCTGCTGCCAGCCGCCAGAATCCGGAAAGTGTTGGCAGGCGCTCAGCCGTTGCGGAAGAGACTCAAAAGGGTGTGCCGGCAGCAGGCTAACGATCAGCCCGATCGCGGCCTGGGCATCTTCCCGCAGCACACCGTGCAGGAACACGCTGAGGGTGTTGCCCCGCAATAACACGCGTGGCAGGAACAGACAGCAATGCTGTAGCGCAAATTCATTGGATCCCACCAGACAGCCTTCGGCCGGCAGCGCGCGCAGAAGCTGACTGGCCTGCTGAAGCGTCTCTGCGCGCTGAACCTCGCCCAGCGCCATCAGCGTTTGCTCGCCGCCGCGGTGCTGCCAGTAAAACTTTGGCCATACGGGCTGCGCGTCCAGCCAGGCTAAGCCATCGGAAGGATCGGTGACCGTCGCCGACAGACGCAGAAAACCCGGTTGAGATGCGGTGACAGCGCGAAGCTGCTGTTGCAGGTTGTTTAAGGCGGAGGCAAATGACATTGGGCATTCCAGACACACTCACGTCAGGCCAGTGTACCCGCCGTGCCAACATCAATGTTTGATCTGGGCCAGGTGAGAGCAGGCCTGGCGGGCGGAAACAAAACGGGCGCCCCGAAGGACGCCCGCAACTTTTGCCTGGTGACGCAGACCTTAACGGCGCGCCAGCAGTAATCCTACAACCAGACCCAGGGTGGCACCAACGCCAATCCCCTGCCACGGTTTTTCATGCACGTATTCATCGGCACGATACACGGCTTGTTTCGCACGAACATAATAGGTGTCAGTTGCGTTGCTCACGCGGGACTTCACCTCGTTCAGCGACTTCTCAGCTTTCGCTTTCAGCTCGATGTATTTCTGGTCTGCCGGATCTCCGGAAGATTTAAGCACTTCTTCCAGCGTTTCACTCAACAGCGCCAGGTCGTCGTCCAGGCTGCTCTCTTCAGGTGCAATCGTTCTAGCCATAACATCTCCTTGTGCGAATAAGAATCTCAAATAACTATAGACAGTTTTCAGCAACCTGCTTGCTCAGACGACCAGGAATAGACTGATAATGTTGCCTTTAGTGGTAACGGGCTATTTCGCGAACATACTGCGGATGTCTTTGAACGCCTTGAACTCCAGCGCGTTACCACAGGGATCGAAGAAGAACATGGTGGCCTGTTCGCCCACCTGCCCTTTAAAGCGCACGTAGGGTTCAATCTCAAACTTCACCTGGAAGTCCTTCAGCCGCGCGGCCAGTTGCTCCCACTCTTCCCAGCTCAGCACCAGCCCGAAATGCGGCACCGGCACGCCGTGGCCGTCAACGTGGTTAGTGTGAACCGCCTCTGGCGCGGTCTTTTTCGGTGCCTGATGGATCACCAGCTGATGTCCATAGAAGTCAAAATCCACCCATTGTTCGCTGGAGCGTCCTTCAGCAAGATTGAATACGGTGCCGTAGAAATGGCGGGCAGCAGCAAGATCGTGAACAGGTATTGCCAGATGGAACGGGCTGAGGGCCATTGCAGTCTCCGGGGATCAGGAAAGGTCGTTGTGAACCCCCATTCTTCACGATAATATTTTTGGTGAAAAGCGAATATTATTACAACGATTCAACAATTATTTTGCTGAGTGAACACCATGATACGTGAACTGAAAACCTTTGTTGCGGTCAGCCAGTTTGGCACTTTCTCCGCCGCCGGCCAGCGTATTGGCCTGACGCAATCGGCGGTCAGCGCGCAAATGCGCACGCTGGAGGAAGCGCTGGGTATGCGGCTGTTTGACCGTTCCGGCCGCGCCGTGGCGTTAAATGCTGATGGCACGCGGGTGTTGCCGATGGCGGAAGAGATCCTGACGCTGTTTGCCCGCATGGCTCAGCCCGAAAATCTGGCCGAGTATCGCGGGTCGATTAAGATTGGGGCGATCGCGTCGGTGCAAACCGGCCTGCTGCCCGGCGTGCTGGTCAGCGTGCATCAACAGGCGCCCGCGCTGGAAACCAAACTGATCCCCGGCGTCTCCTCCAGCCTGCTCACCCAGGTGGACGCCGGCAATATCGATCTGGCGGTGATCATCAAACCCAGCTTCGCGCTGACCAAAGACCTGTACGCGGAAACGGTGCAGCGCGAGCCGTTTGTGCTGATCGCCCCAGCGGATGTGGCAGGCGATGATGTGGTTGAGCTGATCCGCCAGCATCCCTTTATCCGCTATGACCGCTCCTCTTTCGGCGGCCGGATGGTCAGCCAGTTCCTGCGCGAGCAGCGGCTCGATCCGCAGCTGGCGCTGGAGATTGATGAAATTGATGCCATCGTCAAAATGGTTGAGATGCAGTTGGGCGTTGCGCTGGTGCCGCTGGCAGGATTGTGGACAGATCGCCCGGCAAACGTCCGCATTCTGCCGCTTGGCGAGTTAACCTTCTATCGCGAACTGATTGTGGTGATGAGGCATGCTAATCGTCAGGCCCCGTTACATAAATTCTTTGTTGGCACGCTGATAAATCACGCCATTTCAAAACAGGAACCGTCTGATAAGGGCTGAAAAGCGCCGGCTATCAGCGGAAAACAGGGATTTTGTTAGATTTATCTGATAAATTTTTTGCTAACTGAATTTTTGATCTCACGGACTGTCCTACTTTGCTGTGATTTAGATCACGCATATGTCGACAAAGCTGCCCGTCAGCGACGGTGTGCAACACCACGACAGTCTCTACAAACTCCGTTCAGCAAAGGGAATGACTTCTGGCATGAATCGAAGAATGTTTATGAAAGCCTCAATGGCTTTCGCTACGGTAAGCGGCATGTCCGGCTTATCGACATTATTTGCACAGGCTGCCTGGGCTGATACCGATATCGCCGATGGCTCAGCGAAGAAATTTGATTTCGGCGTGCTTAAGCAAATGGCGGCTGACCTCGCGAAAAAACCTTACGGTGGCGCTCCGGCACCGCTGCCAGAAACCCTGGCAACCATGACCCCGCAGGCTTATAACGAAATTCAGTACGACGCCAACCACTCACTGTGGAATGACATTCCCAATCGTGAGCTTGACGTTCAGTTCTTCCACGTCGGCATGGGCTTCAAACGCCGCCTGCGGATGTTCTCTGTCGATGCGTCCAGCCGTGAAGCCCGTGAAATCCACTTCCGTCCGGAGTTGTTCAACTACAACAACGCCAAAGTGGATATGAAACAGCTGGAAGGTAAAACCGATTTGGGCTTTGCCGGTTTCAGAGCGTTTAAAAAACCCGAGCTGGCCAGCAAGGACATCGTTTCCTTCCTCGGCGCAAGCTACTTTCGTGCCGTTGATGAGACCTATCAGTACGGTCTTTCCGCGCGTGGCGTGGCGATCAACACCTTCGGCAGCCATGAAGAGTTCCCTGACTTCACCGCGTTCTGGTTTGAAACGCCGAAGGCAGATGACACCACCTTCACGGTTTATACCTTGCTGGATGGCGAAAGCTGCACCGGTGCATTCAAATTCATCGTCCACTGCGAAGATAAGCGCGTGGTGATGGAAGTGGAAAACCACCTGTATGCGCGTAAAGATATTGAACAGATGGGTATCGCGCCGATGACCACCATGTTCAGCTGCGGCAACAACGAACGCCGCATGTGCGACACCATCCACCCGCAAATCCATGACTCCGATCGCCTGGCGATGTGGACCGGTGTTGGCGAGTGGATCTGCCGCCCGCTGAACAACCCGCAGCGTCTGACCTACAACGCCTACAAGGATGAGAATCCGCGCGGCTTTGGTATGTTGCAGCTCAACCATGACTTCCAGGATTATCAGGATGTGATTGGTTGGTACAACAAGCGTCCAAGTCTGTGGGTTGAACCGGTTGGCAAATGGGGTAAAGGCGCCATTAACCTGATGGAAATCCCGACCACGGGCGAAACGCTGGATAACATTGTCTGCTTCTGGCGTCCTGAAGAGGCGATTAAGGCCGGCAGCGAACACAGCTTCAGCTACAAACTTTACTGGAGTGGTCTGCCACCGGTGCGCAGCGGCCTGTCCCGCGTGAACGCGACCCGTACCGGCATGGGCGGCTTCCCGGAAGGTTGGGCACCGGGCGAACACTATCCGGACGTCTGGGCACGTCGCTTCGCGGTCGACTTTGTCGGTGGCGATTTGAAAGCAGCCGCGCCGAAAGGCATCGAGCCGGTGATTACCACCACCTCAGGCACCATCAAACAGGTTGAAATCCTTTACGTGGAGCCTATCGACGGCTACCGTATTCTGTTTGACTGGTATCCGAACAGTGACTCGGTGGAGCCGGTGAATCTGCGCCTGTTCCTGCGCACCAAAGACGAGACGCTGAGTGAAACCTGGCTGTATCAGTATTTCCCGCCCGCACCCGACAAGCGTAAATATGTCGATGACCGCCAGATGACGGCAGGTTAACCGACAGCAAAAGGGCCGCTTAGCGGCCCTTTTTTGTGGCTTCAGCTGGCCGGATAGGTCGAGATGATTTCCAGTATGCCGTTGATGATAAACTGCACGCCCATGCAAATCAGCAGGAAGCCCATCAGACGGGAAATGGCCTCAATTCCGCCTTTGCCCAACACGCGCATTACCCCACCCGCACTCCGCAAGCATATCCACAGCAGCACGCCTATCGACACAAAAATCAACGGTGGTGCCGCAAAGATCACCCACTCAGGAAAATCAACGCCATGACGCAGGGTTGAGGCAGAGCTGATCACCATCGCAATGGTGCCCGGACCGGCCGTGCTGGGCATCGCCAGCGGGACAAATGCAATGCTGGCCTCGGGTTCACGCGCCATCTCATCGGCTTTACTTTGCGCTTCGGGTAAACTGACGCCCTTTGCCGGCGGGAACAGCATACGAAAGCCGATAAAGGCGACAATCAGTCCACCGGCAATGCGCAGGCCCGGAATGGAAATGCCAAAGGTATTCATCACTATTTGCCCGGCATACCAGGCTACCATCAGGATAATAAACACATACAGCGAAGCCATCATGGCTTCTTTATTGCGTTCGGCACTGCTCATCTCCCCCGCCAATCCGAGGAACAGCACCACGGTGGTCAAGGGGTTGGCAAGTGGCAGCAGAACCATTAATCCCAGTCCAATCGCCCTGAGTAAATCCATCATAATGATGCTCCCAATGTGGAGAGAAACAGCCACAGAATGTAGCCAGGCTCACAGAGTATAGAGAAGGTTAACCAAACAAAATATGAATCACCCGTCAAAAATAGTCGTGAAGGCCATTAATTTCTCTGGTTTAAAATGGGACGAAATTATTAAGCGATCAGATTTAATGGCTGGCCAGTAAAGTTAAGACTATATTTAAGCCAAATTAAATCACATCATTCGAGGCGAGTATGTTTCTTGACTACTTTGCGCTGGGTGTACTGGTGTTCGTTTTTATCGTTATTTTTTACGGGATTATTATCCTGCATGATATCCCCTACCTGATAGCGAAATCACGTAATCATCCTCATGCCGATGCTATTCATGTTGCCGGTTGGGTCAGCCTGTTTACCTTACATGTCATCTGGCCATTTTTATGGATATGGGCCACCCTGTATCGTCCTGAAAGGGGCTGGGGAATGCAGAATGAAAGTGATGTTATCCAGCAATTGCAGCGACGCGTAACCGAGCTGGAGAAGAAACACCCTGACGTTAACGTGCCACCGCAGGAGTAATGTTATGGATCTGCTCATTATTCTTACCTACGTTGCGATTGCCTGGTCCATATTTAAAATCTTCAAGATCCCGGTCAATAAATGGACCGTGCCCACGGCGGTATTAGGCGGCGTATTTGTGGTTAGCGGATTGATTCTGCTGATGAATTACAATCATCCTTATACTTCCTTAGCGCAAAAGGCGGTGATTACCATCCCCGTGACGCCGCAGGTGACGGGTGTGGTCACTAAAGTCACCGACAAACAGAATGTCCATATTGAAAAAGGTGAAATGCTTTTTGAGATAGACAATACCCGCTTCCAGGCGCGGGTAGACCGGCTGCAGGCCGATCTGGTCAGCGCCATCCATAACACTCAGGCGATGAAGGGCCAACTGGATGAAGCGATTGCCAATACCTCTAATGCCACCGCCGATCGCGACCGCCTCTTCACAGACTATCAGCGCTATCTGCGGGGCAGTAAGGCCAAGGTCAATCCGTTCTCTGAAAGAGATATCGACACCGCGCGACAAAACTTTTTAGCGCAGGATGCGCTGGTAAAAGGGTCACTGGCGGAGCAGGCGCAGATTAAGAGCCAGCTGGACAGTGAGGTTAACGGCGAGCAATCGCAGATTGTCAGCCTCAGAGCCCAACTGGCGGAAGCCAAATATAACCTCGATCAAACGGTGGTTCGCGCCCCGAGCAACGGCTATGTGACGCAGGTGTTGATCCGCCCAGGCACCTATGCTGCCGCGCTGCCGTTGCGGCCGGTGATGATTTTTGTCCCCGAACAGACCCGGCAAATTATCGCTCAGTTCAGGCAAAATTCGCTGCTGCGCCTTGAGCCTGGGGATGAAGCAGAAGCGGTGTTTAATGCGTTACCGGGCGAGGTGTTCAGGGGCAAATTAATTCGCGTCCTGCCCGTGGTACCCGGTGGCGGTTATCAGGCGCAGGGTTCATTGCAGTCGCTTAACCTGACGCCCGGTTCCGATGGCGTGCTGGTGGTGATTGAGCTGGATGCCAATCCGCAGATAGATTCCCTGCCTGACGGTATCTTTGCGCAGGTAGCGATCTATTCCGACCACTTCGCCCACGTCTCGGTGATGCGCAAAGTGTTATTACGGATGACAAGTTGGATGCACTACCTGTATCTTGATCATTAATTAATAAGCAGGCTATGGAAATAAAACAGTATGATATTAATCAGCCTGACTATTTTGTCTGTGTTGTTGAGAAATAGTTATACAATAATATTTTACGCGTACAGATTAAAAGTATCCTTCATGTATTTAGGATGAAATAAATAAATTCATCACTGCATAATGGATGAAAAGCGGCTTTCATCACAAAACAAACAAATCGCATTAACGCTATTAGACAGTGTCGATTGGGCCAACTATATATTTATTAGCACAAATCATTATCCACCCACCATTCTGTTAAAAGGAAATTCCGATGAAGAAGATCGTTCTTGGCGTCGTGTTATGTGCATTTTCGATCAGTTCATTTGCTGCAGAATTGATGACGAAAAATGAGTTTAAAAAGGTTCATGACCAATATACCAAAGTAGGAAGTGTCACCACCGCAGGTGAAACCAGCGCTGCCGATGCCAAAACCGAACTGTCGAAAATGGCAGATGATAAAGGCGGCGACATCTATGTCCTGACCTCAGGAAATACCAATAAAAAGGTCCACGCTACGGCTGATGTTTACAAGAAAAAGTAACCGTCTCAACATTTCACAGAGAATGCCTGCTGCGTTAAGACAACCAATCGGGCATTCTCAGCCATCAACGCCCCTTTTCTCCCGCCGTTCCTGACCTTATCTTCGTTCCAGTCAGCGCTCAGGGACGTGTTGTGTCTATTTTTGCATATCAATGTGCGGGATATTATCTTCCAGATATTCTTCGCTGACCGGCTCAAAACCAAACCGACCATAGAAATCCTGCAGGTGGGCCTGCGCCGACAGGAAGATTTTGTGCTGCGGCCAGAAATGCTCGCAGGTGGCAACGGCCTGTTCCATCAGACGGTGCCCCAGACTCAGCCCCCGGGCTTCGCTTGAGACAATCACTCTGCCAATCTTCACCGGCTTGTCCGCCGACTCTGGCGCGAGGATGCGGGCATAGGCCAGCAGTTGCTGATCGAATATCGCCAGCAGATGGCGGTTCTCGCCCTGTAAATCAGCCCCGTCAAGATCCTGATACGGACAATTCTGTTCCACCACAAACACCGCATTCCGCAGCGCCAGCAGCTGATAAAGCTGAGCCACACTCAGCTCACTGTGGTGTAGATCCTGCCAGTACACTTCCATACTCTCTGCTCCATTATTCAGACATCTCAATAATGTACAGGTTTCTTTGCCAGAACACTGCTGCCCACTTAACAAGATTTCTTGCAGGCCACGACAGTCAGAACTTGTGGTTACATCGGGGTGTTATCCGATTTGAGTTTCTTACTCACCGCCCGCCGTAATGCCACCGCCTCGCCCAGCCGCTTATGCCAGGCGCGGCTCGTTTCGGGCTCGATCACCCTTTTCAGCAGCAGGACATAATCATGCACCAGCCCCGGCGTCCAGGTCATCTCTTCTGCCCTGCCCCTGACTAATCCGAGTAGCCAGAAGTTCGGGTCACACAGCATTCTCAGCCCGACCAGAGTTCTGTTGCCCAGCACCCCTTCAATCGCCACATCCAGCGCGTGGATCACCGTGGTTGAGCAGTTGCGCGAGGTGAGATTATAGGTGGTATCCGTCGCGTAGCGCTGCCAGTAGTTTTTTAACGCCTCAGCATTATAAATGCGAAAAGCGATCAGCCGGTCCGGTGCGCACCAGGCCACAATTTCCTCCGGCAGCGAGGGTAAAAACCGGCCGGGGACATCATTCTCTTCGCCGGCCCGGAGCACGGCACGGAAATTCCCGCTGTCGCGGTCAATCAGCTGCAGCGGGTAATGGCTGATATACAGCTCCCCCATCTCCAGCGCGGCATGTCCGGTCGAGATCACCCCGTGTTGATCGACGGCGGCAATATAGCGATCGATAACCAGCCGTCGATCCTTGACCACCGACGATCCCACCGGCGTCCAGACATGAATATTGAGCGGCGTGACCGCCGGCCGGTGGGGGAAAGGAGGATGGATATAATCGGTTGATTGCTGGCCACGCATTCCCTGAGCAGTGAACAGAGGCAGCGACATCACCGAGGCGTTCTCCCCTAACAGCCAGACGTTCCGCGCCATCATCAGCAGCGAATAGCCGGACATCAGCAGCAGAAGGGCAAAGCACAACGGAACCGTGATGTGATGATGGAACGGCCAGTTGCTGAAGACGATCAGGCTGAGGACGATTTCGATGCTGCCAATCAGCACCCCTCTGCGCCATCGCCGTCCTTGTAGTACCAGCGAAGAGGCAATCCGAAACAGGCCATCGCCTAGAAAGGCCACGCCAAACAGTAACGATGCCAGCAGGTTATTATCCCAGGGCACGTCAAACACCAGAAACGCAATAAACAGAAAGCCAATGCCTTTTGCCAGCGCAGGAAGATAAACGCGGGTGCCAATCAGCCAGCCGGACAGAAGCTGCACAATGCCCTCTACTACCAGCAAGATGGCCAGCGTATCCAGCGGCACTGAAAGCCGTCCATCCCCGGCCATATCAATAAAAATTGCCACGGAGAGCGCAATCAGCAGCAGCCCCATCACGGCCAGCAGCAGCCATCGGGGGCGCAGCGCGCGGGCGCCCATCAGCAAAAAGATCAGTCTTATCACCCGCCGTCTCCGCAAGGAACGATGTTTTAAAGCTAGCATGCGGCGCGCTATTTACCCGAACGCAGGCGAAAAAAAACGGGCTAATGTGAGCCCGTTTTTCGGTGGTCAACGTTGATTACATCAACGGTTGCGCCATCTGCACCAGCGAAATCAGTGGCTGAGGATAGATACCCAGCAGCAGCACCATAATCGCGGAAATCAGCACCACCACACCACCGGCCGTAAAGGCCCAGTTAGCCGGCGTATCACGCTGCAACAGCTCTGGCGGATTCAGGTACAGGCTGACGGTAACGCGCAGATAGTAATAAAGACCAATCGCACTACCGACCACAACCGCACCCGTCAGCCACCACAGGTGTGCACCGACACCGACTGCGATGATGTAGAACTTACCAATAAAGCCCAGCGTCATCGGGATACCGGCCAGTGACAGCATCATCACCGTCATCACCGCTGACAGGATCGGACGGTGCCAGAACAGACCACGGTAAGAGTACAGCGAGTCAGCATCCGGCCCACGGTATGGGCTGGACATCAGGCTGACCACGCCAAACGCACCGAGGCTGCTGAACAGGTAACCGGCCAGGTAAACACCGGTAGCTTCCAGCGACATCTGGTGCGTCTGAATCGCAATCAGCGCCACCAGCAGATAACCGAGGTGAGCGATGGACGAGTAACCCAGCAGACGCTTAATGTTGCTCTGCGAGATCGCCATCAGGTTACCAAACAGAATCGAGGCCACCGCGATAATCGCCAGTACCGTCCGCACGGCTTCGCTATCCGCCACCGGCGCATAGAGGAACAGGCGCATCACCACACCGAAGATGGCAATTTTGCTGGCGGTTGCCAGGAAAGTTGATACCGGTGCAGGCGCACCCTGGTAGACATCCGGCGTCCACAGCTGGAAAGGCACCAGCGACAGCTTGAAGCCCAGACCGACAATCATCATCCCCAGACCCGCCAGCAACAGCGGCGCATGGATAATGCCGTCGTTCAGGCTCTTGCCCAGTGCCACAAAGCTCAGGTTACCGGAGTCCGCGTAAATCAACGCCATCCCGAACAGCAGGAAGGACGATGCCACGGCAGACATGATGGTGTATTTGATACTGGCTTCCAGCGAGCGTTTTTGCTGGAAGGCATAGCCGACCAGGCCGAACAGCGGCAGGGAAATCAGTTCAATGCCGATAAACAGCGACGCCATATGATTGGCGCTGGCCAGCACGATGCCGCCCATTGCAGCAATCAGCACCAGCAGATAGAACTCTTCGCGGTTATCCGGGTAGCCCGCCAGCCATGGATAAGCAAAGGTGCAGGTCGCCAGGCTGGCAAGGATCACCAGTCCGGTATACAGCATCGAATACCCATCCACACGCAGCAGCGGCGTGACGTCCATCGGGCCAGCCTGGCCGACAAAGTACAGCGAGAACAGCGCAATGTTCAGGCCAATCACCGCCAGCGTGGCATTGACGAAGTGGTTGCGTCGCCACGCAATGGACAGCATCACAACTACCACCGTCAATCCGACGATCAGCAGCGGCAGAAGCGCGATCAATTGTTGAGGAGTTATTGTCATGGCGAATTACGGCCTTGTAGTTGTAATTGAAGCGGTATACCACTGCTGAATGTTACTCATCGCAGCATGTGAGGTGTCCAGAATCGGCTGTGGATAAACACCCAGCAGCACCAGCAGAACCACCAGCACCATAATCATCAGGAACTCACGGGCATTCATGCCGCGCAGAGGCGTTTCTGATTTTGGTGCGCCGTAATAAGCACGTTGCATCATGACCAGCGAGTAAACAGACGCGAACACCAGACCGAAGGTCGCGATAACGATAGTCACCGGCACGGTTTTGAAGCTTCCGGTCAGGATCATAAATTCCCCGACGAAGTTACCGGTGCCTGGCATACCCAGGTTGGCAACCGCGAAGAACAGTGACAGACCCGGTAACCATTTGATGCGTGACCACAGGCCGCCCATCTGACGCATATCACGGGTATGCAGACGCTCATACAGCTGACCACAAAGGATGAACAGTGCGGCGGCCGACAGACCGTGAGCAATCATCTGCACCACTGCGCCCTGGAACGCCAGCTGGCTGCCGGTGTAGATAGCAATCAGCACGAAGCCCATGTGCGAAATGGAGGTGTAGGCAATCAGACGCTTAATGTCGTACTGCGAGAACGCCATCCACGCGCCGTAGAAGATACCGATCAGGCCCAGCACCATCGCAATTGGGGCGAAATCGTGCGACGCATTCGGGAACAGCGGCAGGGCGAAACGCAGCAGACCGTAGGCCGCGGTTTTCAACAGGATGCCTGCCAGGTCAACCGAACCGGCGGTTGGTGCCTGACTGTGCGCATCCGGCAACCAGCCGTGCAGCGGAACCACCGGCATTTTCACCGCGAAGGCGATAAAGAAGCCCAGCATCAGCAGATATTCAACGTGCTGCGACATCGGCGTTTTCAACAGCTCTTCGTAGTTGAAGGTCCAGACGCCGGTCGCGTTGTAATGCACAAACACCAGGCCCAGAATCGCAATCAACATAATCAGGCCGCTGGCCTGGGTATAGATGAAGAACTTGGTCGCTGCGCTGATACGCGTTTTACCGTCCGATGCTTTGTGACCCCACAAGGCGATCAGGAAGTACATCGGCACCAGCATCATTTCCCAGAAGAAGAAGAACAGGAACATGTCGATGGCAAGGAACACGCCGATCACGCCGCCGAGGATCCACAGCAGGTTCAGGTGGAAGAAGCCCTGCCATTTTTCAATTTCATTCCACGAACAAAGGATCGCCATCACGCCCAGCAGGCCGGTCAGCACCACCATCAGCAGTGAGAGACCATCCAGCGCCAGATGCACGTTAATACCAAAACGTGGGATCCACGAGACGAAGAATTCAGACTGCCACTGCGGAATGCCGGCGGCCTGAGTCAGTGAGTAGCCGCCCTGCAACCAGAGTTGCAATGAGAGCGCCAGCGTCAATCCCATTGAGATCAGGGCTATCCAGCGCGGAACTTTTGCGCCGAAGCGCTCAAGCTGCCAGCAAAGCAGGCCACCGATGAACGGGATTAATATAAGCCAGGGTAATAACATGGCGGTTTTCTTCCCTTCTTTAGTCCCCCGGTCAGGGGAATTTTTTCACAATTCTTTGATGGGGTAAGGCAGACCGCCTTACCCCGCTCACTAACCTTTAGATCGTCATCAGCAGCGCCAGTACCACCACGGCACCCACGCTCATTGACGCGACATACCAGCGCAGATAGCCGTTTTCGCTGACCACCAGCCCTTTGTTCGCCAGACGGGAGAACAGAGCAGGCAGACTCATCAGGCCATCGAGAGGATCGCGTTTCAGCACCCAGGCGACGAACAGATAAGGCTTAACGAACACTTTGTCGTACAGCCAGTCGAAGCCCCAGGCCGCAAACCACCAGGTCGAGAAGAAACGACCCGGCGCGCTTTTGGCGATGCTGGTTACCAGCGTGCGTTTGCCTAACCACAGGGCGGCCGCCAGCAGGATACCGACAATGGCCACCACGCCAGAGGTGATTTCCAGCGCCAGCACGCTGCCGTGCGCCAGTTCGGTGGTATCCGGCAGAACGCCTTTCAGCGGCGGCACGATCATTGCGCCAATAAAGGTTGAGAGGACAAGCAGCACAATCAGCGGCAGGTGATGGGTGATCCCTTTGCCGGCATGTGCATGAATTTTCTCTTCGCCATGGAAGGTGATGAAGATCATTCGGAAGGTATACAGCGAGGTCATAAATGCCCCCACCAGACCTGCCACCATCAGCGTCAGATGGCCGTTCGCCAGCGCGCCAGCAAGGATTTCGTCCTTACTGAAGAAGCCAGCGGTAATCAGAGGCAGAGCTGACAGCGCCGCGCCACCCACCAGGAAGCAGACGTAGACCAGCGGGATGCTTTTACGCAGGCCACCCATCTTGAAGATATTCTGCTCGTGATGGCAGGCGAGGATCACCGAACCGGAAGAGAGGAACAGCAGCGCTTTAAAGAACGCATGGGTCATCAGGTGGAAGATCGCCGCATCCCAGGCCTGAACGCCCAGTGCGAGGAACATGTACCCAATCTGACTCATGGTTGAGTAAGCGAGAACGCGTTTGATATCGGTCTGCACCAGCGCAGCAAAACCGGCCAGCACCAGAGTGATTGCGCCGACAATGCCCACTAAATGCAGCACTTCAGGCGTCAGCAGGAACAGGCCGTGGCTACGTGCAATCAGATAGACACCGGCGGTCACCATGGTTGCCGCGTGGATCAGTGCCGAAACCGGTGTTGGACCGGCCATCGCATCCGCCAGCCACGTTTGCAACGGCAGCTGTGCTGATTTACCGACGGCACCGCCCAGCAGCATCAACGTTGCCCACTGCAACATATGATTGTCTGCAGCGAAGTGCGCAGGCGCCAGCTCGACCATTTCACGGAAGTTCAGCGTACCCAGCTCGTTGTAAAGAATGAACAACGCAAAGGCCAGGAACACGTCACCCACACGGGTGATGATGAAAGCTTTCATCGCCGCCGCGCCGTTTTTCGGGTCGGTGTAATAGAAGCCAATCAGCAGGTAAGAGCAGAGGCCCACCCCTTCCCAACCCAGATACATCAGCATCAGGTTATCGGCCAGCACCAGAACCACCATGCTGGCGATAAACAGGTTGGTATAGGCAAAGAAGCGGGAATAGCCCTCTTCTCCACGCATATACCAGGAGGCGAACATGTGGATAAAGAAGCCCACACCGGTCACCACCGACAACATGGTCAGCGACAGGCCGTCCAGCGTGAAGTTGACGTCGATCTTAAAGTTGCCAACCTGCATCCAGGTCCACAGCGCCTGCGTGTAAGGCGCCTGACCCTGACTGAAGAAGTCCATGCCAACGAAGACCGTGGTCAGCGCCGCCAGACCGACGGAACCCATACCCACAGTGGCCGAAAGATTTTCTGACCAGCGGCCGCGAGAAAAGGCCAGCAGCAGAAAGCCAATCAGCGGAAAAAGTACTGTTAAATAGAGAAGATTCATCCGCGCATCTCGCTCACTTTATCAATGTTGAGGTTCTGGCTGCGACGATGGAGCTGAAGCAGCAGCGCCAGGCCAATACTGGCCTCGGCAGCAGCAAGGCTGATCGCCAGGATATACATCACCTGTCCGTCTGCCTGTCCCCAGTAGCTGCCCGCGACCACGAACGCCAGTGCTGCGGCGTTAATCATGATTTCAAGGCTAATCAACATAAACAGCAGGTTACGACGGATTACCACGCCCGTCAGTCCAAGGACAAACAGGATGGCTGCCAGAATCAGGCCGTGTTGAAGAGGGATCATGCGCGTTCCTCCTTGTTGCTTTTCGGTGCGTCACCCGGACGGTTGCTCAGGACTTCGCCCTGACGCTGTTCGCGTCCGATGTGGTAAGCCACCACCAGACCCGCCAGCAGCAGCATGGAAGCCAGTTCAACCGCCAGAACATAAGGACCAAACAGGCTGATGCCGACCGCTTTCGCGTCGATCATCGTGCCATCAATGCCCTGGTCGTTAACGGAGCGGATGGCGTAAATCATCACGCCCAGCAGCACCAGCGACAGGACGCCGGGTCCGATCCACACGGTCGGTTTCAGCCACTCGCGTTCCTGCGCTTGCACGCTCTCACCGAGGTTCAGCATCATGACCACAAAGACGAACAGCACCATGATCGCACCGGCATAAACGATGATTTCCAGCGCACCGGCAAAGTAAGCCCCGAGCGAGAAAAACACCCCGGCAACGGCCAGCAGGGAGATGATCAGATACAGCAGTGCGTGGACCGGGTTGGTGTGGGTGATAACACGCAACGTTGTCAGCACCGCCACCAGTCCGCAAAGATAAAAAGCAAATTCCATGCCTGGCTCCTTAAGGTAACAAGCCCTTGACGTCGATAGGTTTGGCTTCGTTTTCAGCGTCGCCCTTGTCTTTCCCGTCGATCGCCATACCCGCCATCCGGTAAAAGTTATATTCCGGGTATTTACCCGGGCCGGAAATCAGCAGGTTTTCTTTTTCATACACCAGATCCTGACGCTTAAACTCGCCCAGTTCGAAGTCTGGGGTAAGCTGAATCGCAGTGGTCGGGCAAGCCTCTTCACACAGGCCACAGAAGATGCAGCGCGAGAAGTTGATACGGAAAAATTCTGGATACCAGCGTCCATCCTGCGTTTCTGCTTTCTGCAACGAAATACAGCCAACCGGACAGGCTACCGCACACAGGTTACAGGCTACGCAGCGTTCCTGGCCGTCCGGATCGCGGGTTAACACGATACGGCCACGGTAACGTGGCGGCAGGTAAACCGGCTCTTCCGGATACATCATGGTTTCACGCTTGGCGAACGCGTTCATCCCAATCAGGAAGATACTGCGAACCGTGGTGCCGAATCCCACCACCAGGTCTTTTAATGTCATTATCTTTACCCCTTACTGCGCGTTGTAAAGAATCACTGCGGCAGTTGCCAGCAGGTTCAACAGCGTCAACGGCAAACAAACTTTCCAGCCGAACGACATCACCTGGTCATAGCGTGGGCGCGGTAACGCAGCACGGATCAGAATGAACATCATCATGAAGAACGCCGTTTTGATGGCGAACCAGATAACCGGTGGCAACCATGGGCCGTTCCAGCCGCCGAAGAACAGCGTTACGATCAGCGAAGAAACCGTCACGATACCGACATACTCACCAACGAAGAACAGGCCGAACTTCATACCGGCATATTCAATGTGGTAACCGTCGGCCAGTTCCTGCTCGGCTTCCGGCTGGTCAAATGGATGACGGTGACATACCGCAACGCCGGCAATGGCGAAGGTCAGGAAGCCAAGGAACTGTGGCACGATATTCCACAAATGTTGCTGGCTGTTGACGATATCGACCATATTGAACGAACCGGCCTGTGCGACAACGCCCATCAGCGACAGGCCGAGGAACACTTCGTAGCTCAGGGTCTGCGCCGAGGCACGCATCGCGCCCAGCAGGGAGTATTTGTTGTTACTGGACCAGCCAGCAAACAGCACCGCATACACCGCCAGACCCGCCATCATCAGGAAGAACAGCAGACCGATATTCAGGTCCGCGCCCATCCAGGTGGAGGTCACCGGCACGATAGCCATCGCCAGCAGTAAAGAGGTGAAGGCAATCATTGGCGCCAGGGTAAAGATCACCCGGTCGGTAAACGGCGGCGTCCAGTCTTCTTTGAAGAACATTTTGATCATGTCCGCCACCAGCTGAAGCGAGCCGCCCCAGCCAACGCGGTTTGGTCCGTAACGGTTCTGGAACAGACCAAGCAGACGACGTTCGCCAAAGCTCATAAATGCGCCACAGCCAACGACCACAAACAGGATCACTAACGCTTTACCTACGGCAATCAGAACATCGATAACTTCCGGTGTCAGCCAGCTCATTGTGCCGCCTCCTGCAGATTGTCAATGTTGGCACCCAACAGGAATGGCGGGATACCCGGCAGACCTAATGGCAGACCAACCTGCCCTGCCTGCAACGTTTCAGAGAAACGCACGGGAAGACGCAGGGTTTCACCGGCACAGCTGAACTCGACTTCCGTCCCGGCATTGACGCCAAGCGTTGCCGCATCCGCCGGGTTCACCATCACATACGCCTCAGGCATACGCTGCTGGATCACGCCGGAGCGCTGGGTCATCTCTTCGCTGCCGAACAGGTGGAAGTAAGGCGCGACGCGGAAGTTATTTGCCTGACCGGCAAACACCTCGGGAACCGCATCAAACCAGTCAAGCTGCGCATCGCCGGCTTCAAACAGACGCACGCCCGGATCGCCGTTACGCAGTTTTCCGCCCACTTCGTCCTGGAATTTGTTCCAGGCCTGTGGGGAGTTCCAGCCTGGCGCCCAGGCAAACGGGATCTGCGAACGGGCGGCAGACGGCTGGTTGTTCCCTTCCATGGAGAAGGCGAACATGGTGTCTTTGTCCTGCGGCTGACGCGGTTCGTGCACGCTGATATTGGCGCGCATCGCGGTACGACCACTTGAACGCGCCGGGGAACGGGCCAGTTTCTGACCACGAATACGGAAGCTGGCATCCGGTGCCGCGTCTTTGATCCCCGCCAGCTGCGGCAGTGCTGCAATACAGGCATCAATCACGTGATCCAGTTGGGTCCAGTCCGGCTGACGGCTGGTGATTGTGCTGGACAGCGAGTGCAGCCAGCGCCAGCTTTCCAGCATTTCAACGGTGGTGTCATAGTAAGCCGGGTCATAAACCTGGAAGAAGCGCTGTGCGCGGCCTTCCTGATTCACCACGGTGCCATCGCTTTCCGCGAAGCTGGCCGTTGAGAGGATCAAACCGGCTTTTTCCGTGGTCGCTGTCCGCTGGTGATCGATGACAATCACGTTGGAGACGTTGCTCAGCGCCGCATCGACTTTTGCTTTCGGAGCCTGACGATAAAGGTCGTTTTCCAGCACGATAACCGCATCGGCTGCGCCGCTTTCCAGTTCGTCCAGCGCCGTTTCCAGCGGGTTACCGCCAATCAGGCCGAGGCCAACGCTGTTTGCCGCACCGGCCAGCAGCGTGATACCCACGTCCGATCCGCGTCCTTTCAGCGCTTTCGCCACGTTGGCCGCCGCCTGAATCATCGCTTCGCTGCCCGCATGAACGCCAGAGATAATCAGTGGCTTTCTTGCGCCGGCCAGCGCCTGAACGATCACATCAATTTTGCCTGCCAGTGAACGATCGATGCCGCTCACCGCCGGTGCCGTTTCGTCCAGCGCGTTAGCGATCGCGAAACCTAAACGCGCCTGATCTTCGACCGGCGCGCAGTAGGTCCACGCGGCGATGTCATCCAGACGGGTTTTATCGACGTTAGTGACGAACAGCGGATGCTTGGCGTTCTGACCGATGTTGAGGATCGCCGCGATCTGCCAGTCTGCCACTTTCTGGGCCGCTGCCATCTCACGCGATTTCCCTTTCACCGCCTGACGCACCGAGAGCGCAACGCGCGCACCGACCTGAGTCAGATCTTCGCCCAGCACCAGCACCGCATCGTAGCTTTCAATTTCACGCAGCGCCGGGGTGTGGACACCACTGTCGCGCAGTACGTTCAGCATCAGCTCCAGACGCGCCTGCTCGGCTGCCGGAATACCGGTGGAAAAGTTTGCGGCACCGACCAGCTCACGCAGCGCAAAGTTGCTCTCTACGCTGGCACGCGGTGAACCGATACCGATCACTTTCTTCGCCTGACGCAACACGTCTGCGGCACCCTGCATGGCCTGATCGGCGTTCAGCGCGATCCAGTCATTGCCACGGCGCTGCATAGGATGGCGTGGACGATCTTTCAGGTTCACATAGCCATAACCAAAGCGGCCACGGTCACAGAGGAAGTAGTGGTTGATGACGCCGTTATAGCGGTTCTCGATGCGGCGAATTTCGCCATAACGCTCACCCGGGCTGGTGTTACAACCGATGCTGCACTGCTGGCAGATGCTCGGGGCGTACTGCATGTCCCATTTACGGTTATAACGCTCTGAGTGCGTTTTATCGGTGAACACGCCGGTTGGGCAGACTTCGACCAGGTTACCGGAGAATTCGCTTTCCAACGTACCGTCTTCCGGACGACCGAAGTAGACGTTGTCGTGAGCGCCATAGACACCCAGATCGGTGCCGTCGGCATAATCTTTGTAGTAACGCACGCAGCGATAACAGGCGATACAGCGGTTCATTTCATGGGAAATGAACGGGCCGAGATCCTGATTACGGTGAGTACGTTTAGTGAAGCGGTAGCGACGGAAGCTGTGGCCGGTCATCACGGTCATATCCTGAAGGTGGCAGTTACCGCCCTCTTCGCAGACCGGACAATCGTGTGGGTGGTTGGTCATCAGCCACTCCACCACGCTTTCGCGGAACTCTTTCGCTTCGCCATCGTCAATCGAGATGAACGTCCCGTCGGACGCTGGTGTCATACAGGACATCACCAGGCGACCACGGGTATCTTCGGCATTCTGGAATTGCTTCACCGCACACTGGCGGCAGGCACCGACGCTACCGAGCGCCGGGTGCCAGCAAAAATAAGGAATATCTAAGCCGAGGGAGAGGCAAGCCTGAAGCAGGTTGTCCGCACCATCAACATCATATTCTTTACCGTCTACATGAATTGTAGCCATAGTGAACATGCTTCCGTAAGGCTCGTCTGAGACGAGCGTTAATCAATTCAAATCTGCAGTGTTACCAGCGCGCCTTTAACAGGTTTGGCTGGATACCGGCAATCGCGTGCGCATTGCTATAGACCTGAGGCGCGATACCCGCCTCAAACTCTTCGCGGAAATATTTGATCGCGCTTTGCAGTGGCTCTACTGCACCTGGCGCGTGCGCACAGAAGGTTTTACCCGGGCCGAGCTGGCGGCAAAGTTGCAGCAGGGTTTCGATATCGCCCGGCTGCCCTTCTTTGCGCTCCAGCGCGCGGAGGATTTTCACACTCCACGGCAGGCCATCACGGCATGGCGTACACCAGCCGCAGGATTCACGGGCAAAAAACTCTTCCAGGTTACGCACCAGCGACACCATGCCGATTTCGTGATCGACGGCCATCGCCAGCGCCGTTCCCAGACGACTTCCGGCTTTACCAATGCTGGCAAATTCCATCGGCAGGTCGAGATGAGATTCGGTCAGGAAGTCCGTCCCTGCACCGCCTGGCTGCCAGGCTTTGAATTTCAGGCCATCGCGCATGCCGCCGGCGTAATCCTCAAGGATCTCACGGGCGGTGGTGCCAAACGGCAGCTCCCAGACGCCTGGGTTTTTTACCCGACCGGAGAAGCCCATCATTTTGGTGCCGGTGTCATCGCTGGTTGAAATGCCTTTGTACCAGTCAACGCCGTTGGCGAGGATCGCCGGAACGTTAGACAGGGTTTCCACGTTGTTCACGCAGGTCGGCTTGCCCCAGGCACCTGCAGATGCAGGGAATGGCGGCTTGGAGCGCGGGTTAGCGCGACGTCCTTCCAGCGAGTTAATCAGCGCGGTTTCTTCACCACAGATATAACGGCCCGCACCGGTGTGAACGATCAGCTCGAAGTCAAAACCGGTTCCAAGGATATTTTTCCCCAGGTAACCGGCTTCGGTCGCTTCCGCAATCGCCCGACGTAAGTTCACTGCTGCTTCGATGTATTCGCCGCGCAGGAAGATGTACCCACGGTAGGTTTTCAGCGCGAATGCACTGATCAGCATGCCTTCCACCAGCTGGTGCGGCATTTGCTCCATCAACAGACGGTCTTTATAGGTGCCCGGCTCCATTTCATCGGCGTTACACAGCAGGTAACGGATGTTCATGGATTCGTCTTTCGGCATCAGGCTCCACTTCAGACCGGTTGAGAAGCCTGCGCCACCGCGACCTTTCAGGCCGGAGTCTTTTACCGCTGCCACAATTTCATCCTGTGACATGGTTTTCAGCGCTTTATCAGCACCGGCGTAACCGTTTTTGCTGCGGTATTCGTCAAAGAACACCGGCTGCTTGTCGTCACGCAGACGCCAGGTCAGCGGATGCATTTCGGCAGTACGAATGATCTGTTTGAATGTCATTGATACTGCTCCAGTAAGTTGACGATGTTTTCCGGCGTCAGGTGAACGTGAGTATCTTCGTCCACCATCATCGTCGGGCCCTTGTCACAGTTGCCGAGGCAGCAGGTTGGCAACAGCGTAAAGCGGCCATCCGCCGTGGTCTGGCCAGGTTTGATATTCAGGTTGTCTTCTAACGCGGCCTGAATGCCCTGGAAACCGGTGATATGGCACACCACGCTGTCGCAATAGCGGATCACGTGACGGCCGACCGGCTGACGGAAGATCTGGCTGTAAAACGTTGCCACGCCTTCAACATCACTGGCTGGAATGCCCAGCACATCAGCAATGGCATGGATCGCGCCATCCGGCACCCAGCCACGCTGTTTCTGCACAATTTTCAGTGCTTCAATCGACGCGGCGCGGGCATCTTCGTAATGGTGCTTCTCATGCTCGATAGCGTCACGTTCCAACGTGCTCAGCACAAAAGCGTTGTTATCCTCGATCGTTTCGATCGCAATTCTTTGATCGTGCATAATTAGCGGTCCACGTCTGACATAACAAAATCGATACTACCGAGGTATACGATCAGATCGGATACCAGGCTGCCGTTGATCACTGACGGGATCTGCTGCAGGTGCGGGAAGCTCGGCGTGCGCACACGGGTGCGGTAGCTCATGGTGCTGCCGTCGCTGGTCAGGTAGTAACTGTTGATCCCTTTCGTCGCTTCAATCATCTGGAAGGATTCGTTGGCCGGCATCACCGGGCCCCACGACACCTGCAGGAAGTGAGTAATCAGGGTTTCGATATGCTGCAGCGTGCGCTCTTTCGGTGGCGGCGTTGTCAGCGGGTGATCCGCTTTGAACGGGCCTTCCGGCATGTTGTTCAGACACTGTTCAAGAATGCGCAGACTCTGGCGCATCTCTTCCATCTTCAGCATCACACGGGTGTAAGCACAGCTCACGCCATCGCCAATCGGAATTTCGAAGTCGAAGTTTTCGTAGCCGGAGTACGGACGCCATTTACGCACATCGAAGTCCAGCCCCGTCGCACGCAGACCGGCGCCGGTGGTGCCCCAGGCTAACGCTTCTTCCATGTTGTAGGCAGAAACGCCTTTCGAACGGGCGATCAACACCGAGTTTTTCAGCGCGGTTTGCTCGTACGCCTTCAGACGTTTTGGCAGCCAGTTGATGAACTCACGCAGCAGGCCTTCCCAGCCTTTCGGCAGGTCGTGCGCCACGCCGCCAATGCGGAACCAGGCCGGATGCATACGGAAACCGGTGATGGCTTCAACCACGTCGTAAATTTTCTGGCGATCGGTAAAGGCAAAGAACACCGGAGACATCGCCCCAACGTCCTGAATAAAGGTCGAGATATACAGCAGGTGGCTGTTTATACGGAACAGCTCTGAAAGCATCACGCGGATCACGTCAACGCGCTCGGGCACCTTGATACCGGCCAGCTTTTCAACCGCCAGCACGTACGGCATTTCGTTTACGCAACCGCCAAGGTATTCGATGCGGTCAGTGTAAGGAATGTAGCTGTGCCAGGACTGACGTTCGCCCATCTTCTCTGCGCCACGGTGGTGGTAACCCACGTCCGGCACACAGTCGACAATCTCTTCGCCATCCAGCTGCAGAATGATGCGGAAAGCACCGTGCGCTGACGGGTGGTTAGGCCCGAGGTTGAGGAACATAAAGTCCTCAGTCGCGTTGCCCCGCTTCATGCCCCAGTCTTCCGGCTTGAAGGTCATCTGCTCCATCGCCAAATCTTCCGTTTTCTTGGTCAGTTCAAACGGATCGAATTCGGTGGCGCGTGCCGGATAGTCTTTACGCAGCGGATGCCCTTCCCAGTCCTGCGGCATCATGATGCGCGTCAGGTGCGGGTGGCCATCAAAGGTGATGCCGAACATTTCCCAGGTTTCACGCTCATACCAGTTGGCATTGGCGAAAATTTTGGTGACGGTTGGCACATGCAGGTCGTTTTCAGACAACGCCACCTTGAGCATGATGTCACGGTTACGTTCAATGGAAATGAAGTGATAGAAAACGGAAAAATCCGCGGCAGGTAAACCGGCGCGGTGAGTACGAAGACGCTCATCCATCCCATGTAAGTCATACAGCATCACATAAGGTTTTGGCAGCTTGCGTAAGAATTCTACGATCTCCAGCAGCTGTTCACGCTTCACCCACACCACCGGCACGCCGGTACGGGTAGGCTGAACGGTGAAGGCATCAGGCCCAAAACGGTTACGCAGCTCGCCGATCACCGGGTCATCCTGGTGATCACGGGTTTGCCATTCAGGCTGAGCGAGATCTTGCGTGGTCAAATCTGTCATAAGTTGTTCACCCTGTGGGCCTGCAGGCAGGCACTCAGTATTGGCGTCAGGATGGACCGTGCGCGTGTTGTGATTTTTATACGCTGCCGGGCATCCATAAACTGCTCTACCTGCTGTTCTGACGCTGCGAAGGCTCGCAACGTCTTAATGGCGGTAGCGGTTAAATTTCGTCAGGTGTGCGCAGGTTGGTGACGGCAATACGTTCAGCCTGCTTTCTTTCGCGCTCGGACTGCATATTGGCGCGATAAACACCCTGATCGCCCACCACCCACGAGAGCGGCCGACGCTCTTTACCAATGGATTCCTGCAGCAGCAGCAGTGCCTGCATGTAGGCTTCTGGGCGCGGTGGGCAACCCGGAATATAGACGTCAACAGGCAGGAATTTATCCACGCCCTGCACCACCGAGTAGATGTCATACATCCCGCCCGAGTTGGCACAGGCACCCATCGAGATCACCCACTTTGGCTCCAGCATCTGGTCATACAGACGTTGAACCACCGGTGCCATTTTGGTGAAGCAGGTTCCTGCAACCACCATAAAGTCGGCCTGACGTGGCGAGGCACGGATAACTTCCGAACCAAAACGCGCCACGTCGTGCACCGAGGTGAACGAGGTGGTCATTTCGACGTAACAGCAGGAGAGACCGAAGTTAAACGGCCAGAGTGAGTTTTTGCGTCCCCAGTTCACCATGTCGTGCATGGCATGTTCTAACTTGCCCATGTAGACGTTTTGATGAACGTGTTTTTCCAGGGGATCGGTGACGATCTCCTGTTTCTGTAATGGGTAACGGTCATTCTCGCCGTTCGGGTCCGCGCGGGTGAGCGTATAGTCCATCTTTAAGCCTCGCTTTTACTGCGTATGACGGTTGGAATGCGAGATGGTAGTGGGTTTGACAACGACACGACGAGGTGCAGGAGCCCAATCCAGCGCGCGGATCCGCACCAGATAAACCAAACCAGCCAGCAGTACCAAAATGAAAATTGTGGCTTCCACGAAGCCGATCCAGCCGCTTTCACGGATGGCAGTCGACCAGGCGTATAAATAGAGGGCTTCAACGTCGAAGATGACGAAGAACATGGCCACCAGGTAGAACTTGGCAGACATTCGAAGGTGGGTCGTTCCTACCGCAGGGGCTCCGGACTCGAAAGGCGTGTTGGTATAGCGTCCACGGGCTTTTCCGCCTAAAAACCATGCTCCGGCCAACATTGCGCAGCAAAGGCCAATTGCGACGATCAGGAATACGGCAAAAGCCCAGTGATGGGCGATAACTTCAGTAGTTGTAGACATACGCTCTGCTTAACTCAACTCGGGGTGCCCGGTATTCTGCTCTGTAATTGGCAGTTGACCTACCCCATCGATTCAAGGGAAAAATAAAAAACCTTATAAACTTTGCTGACTTTTTTGATTAGGCAGCGATTTTATGTGGTTTTTTACTCCTTTCTATAACCTTCTGTCAACTTTGACAAAAGTATCCACACATTAATTTACACCCGCAGCATTTATTTAACATATGATGCGCAGAAAGTGAGCTAAATCGAGTCAGTTCAGCTTCTCAGTCAAAGTGTAGCGGGTATTTCCCTGTGCGGATCGCGGATTTAACAACGCCTATTTTGGCAGGATTCTGCGGGTTTTCCTTCCCCTTATTGGGGCTATTTTTTTGATCCAGCACACACTTTTGCCTTTTATGAGTTAAAAAGCAGCGCAATTCAGTGCGCAAAATCAATTCACTAAATAGTTTCTTCGCTGACAGAAATTGTCCAAAACAGGGAAAATCTGTCGCGGAGGGTTTTTGCATCAGCAGGGAAATTTGCGGGGAATTTTGCGGCAAAAAAGGGCGAGAAAATTTCAATAAAAAAGCCCTTCAATGCAAAGATGCACTGAAGGGCTTTATTTCCGTAAATAGTTCTTATTAAGCGTTAAAAATTAACAACTAAAAATAAACTTTTACAGCGAAACTTACTCGTCTTCATCCGTCAGCGAAGCGGCATCCTGAGCGGCAAGCGTCAGGTTGTACGGATCGTTGCTTGATTCCATGGCATTGAAGATGGCCAGCGCCAGCTCGTTGTCACTTTCCGGATTACGACACAGCAGGTATTCGGTATCAGGCAGAACCGGCAGACCTTCTGCCGCACCCATTACGCGCAGTTCCGGACTCATCATCTCAACCGGACGTGCAGTCACGCCCAGACCCGCTTTCACCGCTGCGCGGACGGCCGCAAGAGTGGAAGCAACATAAGAGATGCGCCATGGGATGCCAGCCTCGTTGAGGTGGTCAATGGCCATATCACGGTACGGGCTTGGCTCGTCCAGCAGTACCAGAGGAATCGCTTCCCCGCGCTGGAAGATATAGTCAGCGGCGCAATACCAAAGGGTCGGAGAAGTACGCAATACCTGGAAGGCGAAGTTCATCGGGCTCGAGGTGGTCACAACTAAGTCCACTTCACCCTGATTTAACATCTCCATCATGAACGGATTGCGCTTCACCCGCACATCAATCGCCAGCTTGGGATAGACAGACGTGACGCGGTTCAGCAAGAAAGGCAGGATGGTATCAGACGTATCATCAGAAGCACCGATAGTCAGTACGCCCTGAATATTGCTGTACATCAACGAAGTACAGGCTTCGTCGTTGAAACGAAGGATCTTTCTGGCATAGCCAAGAAGCTGAATACCATGTTCCGTCAGTAATTTATTACGTCCATGTCTGGCAAACAGTTCTTTGCCAACCAGTTGTTCCAGACGCTGCATCTGCTGGCTAACCGCTGATTGCGTTCTGCAAACCGCAGCTGCCGCAGCAGCAAAGGTGTTCAGATCGGCAACAGCAACAAATGTTCTCAGCAGATCGAGGTCAAGATTGAGGATCGGACGATTTGCACTAGTCATGTTTTCTTCACTTTATAAGATTTATACGAACAGCTACCCTGGTGTCATTACCTTCTGTATCAATAGGATACAGTGATAACAATGGCGTAATGCGGTGCGCTGAACTGCACGTTGCACTACTTTTTCTCGCAGACGTCAAAACTCCATCAGCCTGAATGTCCCCGGTATTAACCGCAGGTGGAGCCGATGACAGTTTGTTCCATCTGATACATCACTTCGATGTGCAGCACTGACTCATAAGAAACAGAAAGCGGCACTAATATGGTCAAATAACGCCGCCAGCCTGACAGTAATGCCTGACTACGGTGCTGATAGTGTAAAAAAACCATGTAAAATTGAAAAACCAGAACGCTGCAGATACAGCGGAAAAATGATAAGCCGTACTTAAGCTTACCGGTGACAGTATACGACGTAATATCACCTGAGAAACCTGCACGCACGGCGCAAGGTCCTCTGGTTATTATCCTGCCATACTGTCGTTTACTTTTTAAGCCCCAATCCTATTATTCTTATCAGTAAAGTAACATTTTATTGGCCGAAGCCCGGCTATCAGGCCTTCCGATACAAAAATTTATCATTCCGTGCCCGGGTGCCTGACTCAAGGTAAAGGTGGACCACTTCGACGCGGGTAACCCCCTGAAAATAGCCCTAAGCCAAACTGATTGATTTTTAACCAGTCAATTAAGACAATTTTGACAGTTACAGAGTTCATCAATCCATCGAATTTTACCAAATTCTTACATATCTAACTCTTTCAAGACCCATTAGTGCCCTTTCGCCTCAATAAGAAGACTCGCGGTTCAGTTTTTAGTTTCAGCATGATGAGAATAGTCAGCATTTTATGCCAACTCATCGGCTGCATCCCTTCCCTCCTCCCGGCCAAAACCGTTTTCTTCCGGTAAGCCACCAAAGCCTGCTGATGCCCTTCAAAAGCACCGCAGACAGGAGTACATTGTGCTGGTTTAGTTTTCCATGGCAGGAAGGCAGTTCTGCAAGTCAAAGGCGAGAGAAATGAATCCAATTGAAAAATCAAGCAAACTGGATAACGTGTGTTACGACATCCGTGGACCGGTGTTAAAAGAAGCAAAGCGTCTTGAGGAAGAAGGCAATAAGGTCCTTAAGCTGAATATCGGCAATCCAGCGCCGTTTGGTTTTGAAGCCCCCGATGAGATCCTGGTAGATGTGATCCGTAATCTGCCGAGCGCGCAGGGTTATTGTGATTCAAAAGGCCTTTACTCCGCCCGGAAAGCCATCGTTCAGCATTATCAGGCGCGCGGTATGCGCGACATGACCGTGGAAGATGTCTATATCGGCAACGGCGTTTCCGAACTGATCGTGCAGTCGATGCAGGCGTTGCTGAATATGGGCGACGAGATGCTGGTTCCGGCACCGGATTACCCACTGTGGACCGCAGCCGTGTCTCTTTCCAGCGGCAAAGCGGTGCATTACCTCTGTGACGAATCCGCCGGCTGGTTCCCGGACCTCGACGATATTCGCAGTAAAATCACCCCACGCACCCGTGGCATCGTGATTATTAACCCCAATAACCCGACCGGTGCGGTTTACAGCAAAGAGCTGTTGATGGAAGTGGTGGAAATCGCACGTCAGCATAATTTGATTATTTTTGCTGATGAGATCTACGACAAAATCCTGTACGACGCGGCACAGCATCATTCTATTGCCACGCTGGCCCCCGACCTGCTGACCATCACCTTTAACGGCCTGTCCAAAACCTATCGCGTGGCCGGTTTCCGCCAGGGTTGGATGGTGTTGAATGGCCCGAAGAAGCACGCAAAAGGCTATATCGAAGGTCTGGAAATGCTGGCATCCATGCGTCTGTGCGCCAACGTGCCTGCACAGCATGCGATTCAGACGGCATTAGGCGGCTACCAGAGCATCAGCGAGTTTATCGTCCCTGGCGGTCGGCTCTATGAGCAGCGCAACCGGGCATGGGAATTGATCAATGAGATTCCAGGCGTCAGCTGCGTTAAGCCTGACGGCGCGCTGTATATGTTCCCAAAAATTGACGCCAAGAAGTTCAATCTGCACGACGACCAGAAAATGGTACTGGACTTCCTGCTGCAAGAAAAAGTGCTGCTGGTTCAGGGCTCCGCCTTTAACTGGCCGTATCCGGACCATGTCCGAATCGTCACCCTGCCCCACGTTAACGATCTGGAAATGGCCATCAGCAAGTTTGGTCGTTTCCTCGAAGGTTACCGTCAGTAATCTGTAGCAAAACCGCCACTGACGCCGTCATCAGTATGGCGTTATACTGGCAGCTTGGGGAACGGAGCCGTCCGTTCCCCGCAGTCACGCTACAGGAAATCGCCACACATGAACCAGAGCCATTTTTTCGCCCACCTTTCCCGTCTTAAGCTGATCAATCGCTGGCCCCTGATGCGCAACGTGCGCACTGAAAATGTTTCCGAACACAGCCTGCAGGTGGCAATGGTCGCCCATGCGCTGGCGGTGATCAAAAATCAAAAATTCAATGGCAACCTGAATGCTGAACGCATCGCGATGATGGCGATCTATCATGACGCCAGCGAAGTGCTGACCGGTGATTTACCGACGCCGGTAAAGTATTACAACGCGCAAATTGCCCATGAATACAAAAAAATCGAAAAGATTGCCCAGCAAAAGCTGATTGAAATGCTGCCTGAAGAGCTGCGCAATGCTTACCGGCCGTTGCTGGATGAGCATCAGCACAGCGAAGAAGAAAAAGCGATTGTGAAACAGGCTGATGCGCTTTGCGCCTACCTGAAATGTCTGGAAGAACTCTCCGCCGGTAACCATGAATTTCAGCTGGCAAAAGCCCGGCTGGAGAAAACCCTTAGTGAGCGCCACAGCCCGGAAATGGACTACTTTGTTGAGGTGTTTGTCCCGAGCTTCAGCCTGTCGCTGGATGAAATCAGTCAGGATTCGCTGTAGCGTCAGAAGGGAAACAGTACCGGCACCAGCAACACGCTGACCACCATGATCATCAGGGTGAAGGGTACGCCAATTTTGACAAAGTCACTGAAGCGATAGCCGCCAGGGCCCATCACCAGCATGTTCACCGGTGAGGAGACTGGCGTCATAAAGGCGGCGGACGCGGCCACCGCAATAATCAGGGTAAACGGATAGGGAGACAGGCCCATCTGCTGCGCGGCGGCAATCCCGATCGGCGCCATCAGCACCGCCGTGGCGGTGTTGGAAATAAACAGTCCGACGGTGGCGCACAGGATAAACAGGCACAGCAGCATCACATGCGGACTTTTGCCGCCCGCCAGATCCATCAAGCCCTCGACGATCAACGTCACCCCACCGGTTTTCTGCAACGCTAACGCAAACGGCATCATGCCGATAATCAGGATCAGCCCCGGCCACTGAATCGCCCGATAGGCGCTCTCCATATCTATACAGCGGAATTTGCCCATCAGCAGGCAGGCTATTATCGCGGCGATCGGATTCGGAATGGCGTTGGTCAGCATCATCGCCACCATCAGTGCCATACAGAAAATTGCGTGAGGAGCCTGACTTTTTGCCGGTGCAACCTCAAGGCTATCCACCGCCGTTTTTCTGAAACTCAGCGCTCGGCCTGTACCTTTCTGCCCGGGATCTGCCAGCCATTTGCGTGCCACCAGCATATAGCCAATGCCAAGGATCAGCGCCACCATGCCCACCGGCGTAACGTCGAAGAAGCGAAATCCCGTCAACCCCTCGCGCAGCAATTCGCTGTTCACCACCAGGTTGGGGGGCGTGGCGACCAGTGTCATCATGCCGCTGATCAGACCGGCGAAGCTCAACGGCATCATCAGCCTGGCCGGTGAACTGCCCATTCTGGCCGACACGCTGAGCACCACCGGAATAAAGATGGCAACCACCCCGGTCGAACTCATAAAGGCCCCGAGTCCGGCCACCGTCAGCATCAGAAAAACCAGCATTTTCGTTTCGCTACTGCCCGCGACCCTGACCAGCCATTCCCCCATATTCAGCGCGACGCCGGTGCGCACCAGGCCTTCGCCAATCACAAACAGGGCGGCAATAAGAATCACGTTGGGATCGCTGAAACCGAGGGTGGCTTCCTGCAGGGTAAGGGTTCCGCTGAGGACAAAAGCAACGATCACACACAGCGCAATTACATCCATGCGTAATTTGCCGGAGATAAACAACAGAATGGTGATCGCCAGCAGGCTGAGGACCCAAATCAACTCATTGTTCACGGGGATCTCTGTACAGGGGAATGGCGGTACAGATCATCACATAAAAAAAACCCCGCTATAGCGGGGTTACATCATGTCTTAGTGCTTTCTGTGCACATCAATGCTGCCATCGGCATTTTTGTGGATCACCAATTCTTCCAGCGAATTGAGCAGCATATCGACATCTTCCAGCCTTGGCGATCCGGCCGGTGCGTTGACTGCCACCACATGGCAACCTGCTGCCAGGCCTGAAAGAATGCCGGCTGCGGCATCTTCCACCACCACGCACTCCTCCGGCTCGAGCTCCAGCAACTGTGCGCCGAGCAGATAGGCATCGGGCTCAGGCTTGCCATTCTGCACGCGTTCGGCAGTGACAAAGACTTCCGGCTCCGGCAAACCCGCGGCTTTACGGCGGGCAGACGCCACCGGAACAGAGCCCGAGGTGACGATAGCCCACGGAATATCCAGCTCATTCAATCTGGCCAGCAGCTCAACCGCGCCAGGCAACGCGACGATGCCGTCGGTATCTTCCGCCTCACGCTTCTCCAGCGCGATGAACTCCTGCTGAATGGCCTCTTCAGAAGAGCCAGCCATAAAGTGGCGCAATGAGGTGATAGCCTGCTTGCCATGAATGAAGTTCAACACTTCTTCGGCTGCGATGCCGTGCCGTGATGCCCAATTAGACCAGGCGCGTTCGACAACCGGTAATGAATCGACCAGCGTGCCGTCCAAATCAAACAGAAAACCTTTACACTTCACGACGCTTTTCCTTCTCAGGCGTTGATGATTTGCGCGATCTCATTCGCACTCAGATGGTACTGCCGCGGACAAGTGTGCCACACAGTCAGCATGCGTTGATACTTTTCCCACATCGGCGTTTGGGCATTAAAGCCATGCGTACCGGAATCAAAATGGGTGTAGCGCCCTTCCACATTCACCATAAAGCGCACATAGCCGAGATATCGGGCTTCTGTGGCGGCATCAAAACCGAGGAAGGTCAGGCGGCGTTCTTCAATGACGGTGGGATCTTTCAGATTTGTCCAGGACACATGCAGCGCGTGATGCAGCTCCATAATATCGATAATGCTGCGGCAAACTGCTTCGGTCAGCTCGCCAAATTCGCGGTCCAGCTCACGCATCTGCAAGCCGTAGCCTCGCTCAATAATGGTTTGCTGACGGCGATAGCGCTCGGCATTATCGGGATCAAGCATGGTCATCATTTTGTACTGATTAGAGAGGATCAAACGCTGGGCATTGGTCATTTCCATCATTAACTCCTGTGCCGCACTGGGCGTAACGAAATTTGAAGGGGATGACTAAGGATCGCACAACAGGCTTGGGGGCGGTACGGCAAGCAGACGCTTCTTTGATCCAGACCGGGTTTCGTCAAATAAATGCGCAGAAAACCCGGTCAGGACGTTAAAGATCGTCGAGGAAGGTCTTATCAAGCTGCTTGAAGGCACGTTTCAGCACATCGGCTAACGACTGATACGTGGGTTTGCCTTCCACTGGCGCAATGGCCTGGCCGGCGGCCTGCAGTTTCTCGCGAACTTCATGGAACCAGTTGAGCAGCGTGGGCGGTAATGGCGTTACGGAACGCTTACCCAACCACCACAGCCCTTGCATTGGCAGGCTGCAGGCGAACAGCGCGGTCGCCACGGCAGGGCCCAACTGACCGCCCAGCGCAATTTGCCAGCTCATGGCGAAAACGGCCAGCGGCGGCATAAAGCGGATAGAAAACCGTGTTGCACGTGAAACCCGGTTCTCCGGAAAAATGGCCGCCAGGCGCTTATCGGCAGGCCATGTTTTCATATAATGCTGCCCACACTGGAACAGTTTAAACCAACCGACGGTGCCGGATTCATTAGCCATGGTTGACCTCAACTTCGGAGATAAAATTTAAACAAAATAGACAACTCAACAACTTTACCTTACATCCTTCAAAATATTTTGTCTTTAACAGGCACACTGGTTATCCTGTGCGCGATTGTTGAATGGCTGTTACGAGGTTGCTATTAGCTAGCAGTAAGGCCAGTCAAAAATCACTCTACGTTCAAAAAAAGGCGTAAAGTTTATAAAGTTTTTTTGCTTTTGGACAAAATTTGCCGTGAGCTTGACGTTCATCATTAATGTACCAGCTTTCATGCGCTACGCTGATAGTCTGATTGAGTTTTTTTTCGCCACTTTTAACCAATAGGACCTTCCATGTCGAGTAAGTTAGTTTTGGTTCTGAACTGCGGCAGTTCTTCACTTAAGTTTGCCATTATCGATCCGGCAAATGGTGAAGAATATCTCTCAGGTTTAGCCGAATGTTTCCACCTGCCAGAAGCACGCATTAAGTGGAAGATGGAAGGCGCTAAACACGAAGAAGCCTTAGGCGCTGGCGCGGCACACAGCGAGGCACTTAACTTCATCGTTAAAACTATTCTGGCACAAAAACCAGAGCTGTCTGCACTTATCACTTCGATAGGTCACCGCATCGTTCACGGTGGCGAAAAGCTGACCCAGTCAGTGATCATCGATCAGGATGTGATTCAAGGCATTAAAGATGCGTCGTCCTTCGCGCCGCTGCACAACCCGGCGCACCTGATCGGCATTGATGAAGCCATGAAGAACTTCCCGCACCTGTCAGATAAGAATGTGGCGGTTTTCGACACCGCTTTCCATCAGACAATGCCGGAAGAATCCTATCTTTATGCCCTGCCGTACAAACTGTATCGCGAGCACGGCGTTCGTCGCTATGGCGCACACGGTACCAGCCACTTCTATGTCACTCACGAAGCGGCCAAAGTGCTGAACAAGCCGGTTGAAGAGCTGAACATCATCACTTGCCATCTGGGCAACGGCGGTTCGGTTGCGGCTATCCGCAATGGCGTCTGTGTCGATACCTCGATGGGCCTGACCCCGCTGGAAGGTCTGGTGATGGGAACCCGTTCAGGCGATATCGATCCTGCAGTGGTGTTCTTCCTGCACGACACGCTGGGCATGAGCGTTGATGCGATTAACCGTCTGCTGACCAAAGAGTCTGGCCTGCTGGGTCTGACCGAAGTCACCAGCGACTGCCGTTACGTTGAAGACAACTACACCACCAAAGAAGATGCCAAGCGCGCCATGGACGTCTATTGCCACCGCCTGGCAAAATACATTGGTTCGTACACCGCGCTGATGGACGGTCGCCTGGATGCGGTCATCTTTACCGGCGGCATCGGTGAAAACGCCGCGATGGTTCGTGAACTGTCGCTGGGTCGCCTGGGCCTGCTTGGCTTTGAAGTGGATCATGAACGCAACCTGGCTGCCCGCTTCGGCAAATCAGGCTACATCAATAAAGAAGGCACACGCCCGGCTCTGGTCATCCCAACCAATGAAGAGTTGGTGATTGCCCAGGACGCCAGCCGTCTGACTGCATAAGCCCTTCCCTCCGTCAGCTCAGGCTGACGGAGTTGTTTTTGACACCAGCCACTCAGGATCGCGCAAGCCCGCGCTTCAGGGATCCTGAGCCAATTCGAGAGGTTCATTGTGTCTCGTACTATTATGCTCATCCCCACCGGCACCAGTGTCGGTTTGACCAGTATCAGCCTCGGTGTGATCCGCGCCATGGAACGTAAAGGCGTGCGCCTGAGCGTGTTCAAACCTATCGCCCAGCCTCGCACCGGCGGCGACTCGCCGGACCAGACCACCACCATCATCCGTAAAAGCTCCTCTATTCCCGCAGCCGAACCGCTGCAGATGAGCCGTGTGGAGTCGTTGCTGGGTTCGAACCAGCAGGACGTGCTGATGGAAGAGATCATCGCGCGTTATCACGAAAACACCAAAGATGCCGAAGTGGTGCTGGTTGAAGGCCTGGTGCCGACCCGTAAGCACCAGTTCGCCTCTGCGCTGAACTATGAAATTGCCAAAACCCTGAATGCCGAAATTGTCTTCGTGATGTCACTGGGCAATGATTCTCCGGCTCAGTTAAAAGAACGCATCGAACTGACCCAGAGCAGCTTCGGCGGCAGCAAAAACAAAAGCATTACCGGCGTGATCATCAACAAACTGAACGCGCCAGTCGATGAACAAGGCCGTACCCGTCCGGATCTGTCCGAAATCTTTGATGACTCCAACAAAGCCAGCGTTGCCAATATCGATCCTAAGCAGCTGTTTGCCAACAGCCCGCTACCGGTACTGGGCTGCGTGCCGTGGAGCTTTGAACTGATTGCCACCCGCGCCATCGATATGTGCCGCCACCTGAACGCAGAAGTGATCAACGAAGGCGATATTCTGACGCGCCGCGTGAAGTCCGTAACCTTCTGCGCGCGCAGCATCCCGCATATGCTGGAGCACTTCCGTCCCGGTTCACTGCTGGTGACATCTGCAGACCGTCCGGATGTGATCGTTTCTGCCTGTCTGGCGGCAATGAACGGCGTGGAAATCGGGGCCATCCTGCTGACCGGTGGCTACCAGATTGATGAGCCGATCCGCAAGCTGTGTGAGCGCGCCTTCGCCACCGGCCTGCCGGTGTTTATGGTGAAAACCAACACCTGGCAGACCTCCCTGAGCCTGCAAAGCTTCAATCTGGAAGTCCCAAGCGACGATACCCAGCGTATTGAGCGCGTGCAGGAATATGTCGCCAGCCATATCGACTCCGACTGGGTTGAATCGCTGACTGCGGCATCCGAGCGCAGCCGTCGTCTGTCGCCTCCGGCCTTCCGTTACCAGCTGACCGAGCTGGCGCGCAAAGCCGGCAAGCGCATCGTGCTGCCAGAAGGCGAAGAGCCACGCACCATCAAAGCAGCAGCCATCTGCGCCGAACGTGGCATCGCGTCCTGCGTCCTGCTGGGCAACCCGGAAGAGATCCACCGCGTTGCCGCCGTGCAGGGCGTTGAGCTGGGTAAAGGCATCGAGATTGTCGATCCGGAAGTCGCGCGTGAGAACTATGTCGCGCGGCTGGTTGAGCTGCGTAAGAGCAAAGGCATGACCGAAGTGGTGGCCAAAGAGCAGCTGGAAGATAACGTGATGCTCGGTACGCTGATGCTGGAGCGTGGCGAAGTTGACGGTCTGGTTTCCGGTGCCATCCACACCACGGCCAACACCATTCGTCCGCCGTTGCAGCTGATCAAAACCGCGCCGAACAGCTCGCTGGTTTCGTCGGTGTTCTTTATGCTGCTGCCTGAGCAGGTGCTGGTGTATGGCGACTGCGCCATCAACCCGGATCCTAACCCGGAGCAGTTGGCAGAAATCGCGATTCAGTCTGCGGATTCCGCCCTCGCCTTCGGCATCGAGCCGCGCGTGGCGATGATCTCCTACTCAACCGGTACTTCCGGTGCAGGCAGTGATGTTGAGAAAGTGCGCGAAGCGACGCGCATCGCTCAGGAAAAACGCCCGGATCTGGTGATCGATGGTCCGCTGCAGTATGACGCGGCGATCATGGCGGACGTGGCAAAATCCAAGGCGCCAAACTCGCCGGTAGCGGGCCGTGCCACCGTGTTTATCTTCCCGGACCTGAACACCGGTAACACCACCTACAAAGCCGTGCAGCGCTCTGCGGACCTGATCTCCATCGGGCCAATGCTGCAAGGTATGCGTAAGCCGGTAAACGACCTGTCTCGCGGTGCACTGGTAGACGATATTGTTTATACCATCGCACTGACGGCAATTCAGTCCAAACAGGCTGAAGGCTAAAGCGGGCTATTCTGTGCGTTAAATGACGCTGATGACCACGTAAAGGCGGATCCCCTAGATTCGCCTTTTTTTTAACCTCTTTTTACTGACATCACAAATTTAAAAAAATATTCACTGACTTTCCATTCCTGTGCTTATGCGTTTTATTTCCCCTGTATTTTTTCGCGCAGGCTCCATTTTCACATCTGGCAATAATTCAAAAGGGTTTAATTCGTTGAAAGCTATCTGTAATTTAGCGGCGTAATTATTTTATGGACAAAATGCTATCCAGGACTAGTCTTAATCAGGAAAGCCATCAGGAGCGTAAAAAGCTTAATAATAATATTAACTTGCTATCCCTGCTTATAATCAGATTAAGAGAGAACAGTTATGAGTGACCATAATATCCATCCGGTTTACAATGATGTTAATACTGGCGTCACGCTTAAACGCATCTCGTGGAGTGCCATTTTTGCTGGCGTGATCTTATCAGTGGTCATTTATTTATTGCTGACCATTCTTGGTACCGCAATTGGTGCCACCACCATCGATCCGTTAAAAGAGCAAAACCCTCTGGATGGACTGGGCACAGGGGCCGCAATCTATACGGGTTTAAGCATGCTAATTTCCATTGGCGCGGGGGCATTTATTACCGGCCGTCTGGCTCAGCGTGAAGGCGCGTTACACGGCCTGCTGATGTGGGCGGTAAATACCTTGTTTGTGGTTTGGTTAGCTATCTCACTATTAAGCAGCGCGGTGAGCGGTACCGCCAGCGTAATTGGTTCGGGCTTTAGCATGGTGGGCAACGGTATTTCTGCTATCGCGCCTTCCATCGCCAATAAAGCGAAAGAAACGTTGAAGGAAAATAACTTCGATCTGGGAAATGTACAGAGCGAACTGGAAAAAACGCTGCAACAAACTGGCAAGCCAGAGTTACAGCCGCAGGCGCTGAAAAATGATGCGAATAAGGAATCGCAGACGGCCCAGAATCAGGCACAGAATACGGCGAATAATCCACAAAATGCCGATACGGATTTAGCAAACTGGTTCAAAGGCGTGCTGCAACGCAATCAGGATACGCTGCAGGCAGCCGATGTTGATGCGCTGAAAAATATCATCAAAGCGCGGACCGGAAAAAGCGATCAGGAAGTCGATCAGATCGTTGCGCAAACACAGAAAAGCTACGAGCAGGCGCGTCAGAAATATCAGGAACTGAAGGCTCAGGCCGAGCAGAAAGCGCGTGAAGCCGCTCAACAGGCTGCGGCCGCCACTGCCAAAGCCAGCTGGATGACCTTAATCGTTCTGCTGATTGAAGCCGCCGTTGCCGGCGCACTTGGCATGATGGGTCGTAAAACGCAGCCTCGTCAGGTAGTCGTTCGTTAATCCCTGACGCCCGTAATCGAAAAAGGCCGCTAAAATTAAGCGGCCTTTTTTTTGTGGTTGCAGGCGTTACTGAATCATCACATCCAGCGCCCGCAGATGCGCTGGCTGCCAGGAGAGCGTTACTTCGCTGCCCGGCTTCCAGCTGTTGTCGACTTTGGCTGGCGTCAGCTTCACCATAAAGTTGCCCTGCCCACCGACTTCGGTCAGCATTCTGACGTGATCCCCCAGATAGATAAACTGTTGAATTCGCGCACGAACCTGCTGGTCACTCGCTTCTGGCGCATTGACGTTGACGCGCTCGGGGCGAATGCTGAGCTGGATCTTTTTACCCGGCGAGCTTGGGCGTACCTTCAGCGCATCAAGACGCGTGCCGTCATCCAGCTGCACCTGATAGTAATCCCCTTCCGAGCCGACCTGAGTCGCCAGCAGGCTGTTATTCTCCCCGATAAATTGCGCCACAAAGGCATTCGCCGGCTGTTCGTACAGGCGATTTGGGCTGTCCATCTGCTGGATCATGCCGTCGTTAAACACCGCCACGCGATTCGACATGGTCATCGCCTCGCTCTGGTCGTGGGTGACATAGACAATCGTCAGACCCAGCATCTCGTGCAGCTGTTTGATTTCCATCTGCATATGTTCCCGCAGCTGCTTATCCAGCGCCCCTAAGGGTTCATCCATCAGCACCAGTTTAGGTTCAAACACCAGCGCTCTGGCCAGGGCCACGCGTTGCTGTTGTCCACCCGACATTTGCGCCGGATATCGATCGGCCAGCGAGGTCAGCTTGATCATATCGAGGATCCGGCTGACCCGATCCTTCACGTCCGCCTTGCTCAGCTTGCGGATCGACAGCGGAAACGCCAGGTTCTCGGCCACCGTCATATGCGGGAACAGCGCATAGTTTTGGAACACCATGCCGATATCCCGTTGATGCGGTGGCAGCGTGTGCAGCGGCTTATCACGCAGGAAAATCTCGCCGTCGGTCGGCGTCTCAAACCCGGCCAGCATCATCAGACTGGTGGTTTTTCCGGAACCGGAAGGCCCCAGTAGCGTCAGAAATTCGCCTTCCTGCACGTCCAGATTGAGATTGCGCACCACCAGCTTTTCGCCGTCGTAGCTCTTTTTGATGTTCTTAAAACTGACCAGTGATCTCATGGCATTCTCTCGTCGAGGCAGGAAAGGGGTCCAGTGCTCCGCGGATTATTCCGTCAGGCGCATTGGGTGGCTCCTTTTTAGCTCTACCACAACAAATTTCCTTCCCACAAGCAGAATTTGACAAGCCATCATGTCTGAAATCATTCACAACACAATCAACGTAATGATTTTAAATCATTTTTAATCAACAAAAATTTATCACGTTCATCACCCGCGTAGGATCAGGCAAGATCATGCGCACTATAATCGTGCATTCGCCCTGTTTTGAGGCAGTCGTTCAGCTGGGTTTCAGCCGCCGTTGCAAACACGCCAGCACCGGCGCGAAGGTTGCCACCATGTTCTGCTCCTCGACGCAGGCATAGCCAAGGATCAAACCCCGGCGCGTGGTGCCCTGCAGGTAATACGCTGAAAGTGGCCGAGTCAGCACGCCCTGCTGTTCCAGTTCCGCTGCAACGGCTACATCGTCGATACCGTCGGGAAGCGAGAGGATCAGGTGCAGCCCGGCGTTGCTTTGCTGCGCCAAAAACGCCGGTCCAAGGCTTGAGGTGATGGCGTCCACCAGCGCGGCACGGCGGCGGCTGTACAGCTGGCGCATCTTGCGGACGTGCGCGGCGTAGTGTCCTTCGCGAATAAATTCGGCCAGCGTCAGCTGCACCAGTCCGTTCCCGCCGCGATACAGTTCCGAATGGGCCATCTTCATCCGCGCGGCCAGCGGTTTAGGCACCACCATGTAGCTCAGCCGCAGGCCGGGATAGAGCGTTTTGCTGAAGGTGCCGAGGTAGATAACCGGCGCATCCGAAGACAATCCCTGCAGCGAAGGGATCGGGCTGTCGCCAAAGCGAAACTCGCCGTCATAATCATCCTCAACAACCCAGCTTCCGGCGTTTTTCGCCAGGTCCAGCAGCTGCTGACGCCGCTGCAAACTCATCACCGATCCCAGCGGATACTGATGCGATGGTGTGACGCAAATCAGCCTTGGCGGTCGGCTGACGTGGCTGAAGGCGGCAATATCCGGCAGCACCATGCCGTGCTCATCCACCGGCGTCGGCAGCAGTTCAACGCCGTTCACCGCCAGCACATTGCGAAATCCCCAGTAACCCGGCTCTTCAATCCACGCGCTGTCGCCCGGATCGCACAGCATTTTCGCCAGCAAATCCAGCGACTGATGCGTGCCAGCGGTGACCAGAATCTGATCCGCCGAACAGTTCAGCGAGCGAATAACCCGCAGGTATTCGGCCAGCGCCTGCTGCAGCTGCACGCAGCCGCCGTGGCTGGAGTAGCTCAGTGCCTCCACCGGCATCCGACGGCTCAGCCGTAACTGGATTTTGCGCCAGATATCGTGCGGCATATGGCTGACGTCGGGCACGCCAGGCATAAACGCGCCCCACTGGAAGGCGCCGGCACCGCTACGCGCCAACACGCGTGTGCCACGGCTGGACAGGCGGATGTAGTTAAATGGTTTTCCCGCCGGGACGGGTGACGCGTTGGCCTCCGGCGCCATCTCCGGCAGCCGCTCGCAGACGAAGGTCCCACTGCCGGTTTTGGTTTGCAGATAGCCCTCAGACTGCAGCTGTTCGTAGGCCGAAAGCACCGTGTTTCGCGAAACGGAGAGATCTTTTGCCAGATCGCGGGTGGCCGGTAAACGGCTGCCGGTGGCAATAGCCCCTTGCTGGATCGCCGACTGCAAAACATCGTACAAACGCTTGCCCAGCGCGCCTGCGGGAGCCTGGCTTAAACGGTGTGCGAGCAGGTCGCCAAGTAACGTTCGCAAAATTGGTACCTCGCAATAAAAAAAACTGGCTCTGGATTATAAAACCCACAAAACGGTAAAAACGAGTCAACCCAATACCACGTGGACCGTTCCACGCGAAGACATCTGATGAGGTACAACCATGAACAGTGAAGTGCAACAGCGTCGTTTAGCTGCCACGCCGCGCGGCGTTGGCGTGATGTGTGATTTCTACGCCGTTCGCGCAGAAAACGCCACGCTGTGGGATCATCAGGGACGAGAGTATACCGATTTTACCGCCGGGATCGCCGTTCTGAATACCGGACACCGTCATCCAAAAGTGGTTGAAGCGGTTCGCAACCAGCTGGACTGCTTCACGCATACCGCTTTTCAGGTCATTCCCTACGAGAATTATTTGCTGCTGGCCGAGCGCCTGAATCAGCGGGTGCCGATTGCCGGCCCGGCAAAAACCACTTTTTTCTCCAGCGGCGCGGAAGCGGTTGAAAACGCGGTGAAGATTGCCCGCGCGGCCACCGGTCGTCCGGGCGTTATCGCCTTCACCGGCGCTTTCCATGGCCGCACCATGATGACCATGGGCCTGACCGGCAAAGTGGTCCCCTACAAAACCGGCTTTGGACCGTTCCCGGGGTCGGTGTTCCATGCCCGTTACCCGAACGCGCTGCATGGGCACAGCATCGACGATGCGATGGAGAGCCTGGAATCCCTGTTCCGCTGCGACATCAGCCCACAGCAGGTCGCCGCCATTATCTTCGAACCGATCCAGGGCGAAGGCGGCTTCAATATCGCGCCAGCCGAGTTTGTCAGCAAACTGCGCGCGCTCTGCGATCAACACGGCATTCTGCTGATCGCCGACGAAATTCTGACCGGCTTTGCCCGCACCGGCAAGCTGTTTGCCTGCGAATACTACCCGGATGCCAAACCTGACCTGATCACCATGGCGAAGAGCCTGGGCGGTGGTCTGCCGATCTCTGCCGTCTCCGGACGCGCCGAAGTGATGGATGCCCCACTGCCTGGCGGACTGGGTGGCACCTATGCCGGCAACCCGCTGGCCATCGCCTCTTCGCTGGCGGTACTGGAGGTGATTGACGAAGAAGCGCTGTGCGAACGCGCGCTGCGTCTGGGTGCAGAACTGGTTGAAACGCTCAACGGCTGCGGCAATCCAGCGCTGATTGAAGTGCGTGCCCGAGGCTCGATGGTGGCCGCCGAATTCAACGATCCTGCAACCGGCAAGCCTTCTGCGGAAATCGCCAAAAACATTCAGCAAAAAGCGCTGGAACACGGGTTGATCCTGCTGACTTGTGGCGTGCATGGCAACGTCATCCGCTTCCTTTATCCACTGACTATCCCGGACGCCCAGTTTCAACAGGCGTTGACGCTGCTCGACACGCTGTTGCGCGCGTAGCTCCGCTGGCACAAATACTGCAATAACGCACCGGCAGCGTTGGCTGCTGATAACAATAACGAGGGGAGTTTTGGCATGGTTAAGACGTTGGCACTAATGATTCTGGCTGCTTTTGCCGTACAGGCGCAGGCAGAAACCCTGACCGTCGTTTCTTTTGGCGGCACCAACAAGGATGCGCAGGAGAAGGCTTTCTACAAACCCTTTACCGCCGCAGGTAAAGGCACCATTGAAGCCGGCGAGTATAACGGCGAGATGGCGCGCATCCGCGCGATGGTCGAAACCGGCCAGATTGGCTGGGACGTGGTGGAACTGGAAACCCCGGAACTGCAGCGCGGTTGTGAAGAAGGTCTGTTTGAAACGCTGGACTGGAACAAACTGGGTAAAAAATCTGACTTTATCCCGGCAGCGGTCACCGAATGTGGCGCCGGTATTTTTGTCTGGTCTACCGTGCTGACTTACGATGCCACCAAGTTAAAGAAAGGGCCAACCAGCTGGGCGGACTTCTGGGACACCAAAGACTTCCCGGGTAAACGTGCGCTGCGCAAAAGCGCCAAATACACGCTGGAAATCGCGCTGATGGCCGACGGCGTGAAGCGTGAAGACGTGTATAAGGTGTTAGCCACCCCTGCCGGGGTCGATCGCGCCTTTAAAAAGCTCGACCAGATCAAACCGAATATTCAGTGGTGGGAATCCGGCGCTCAGCCGCTGCAGTGGCTGGTTTCCGGCGATGTGGTGATGAGCTCGGCCTACAACGGCCGCATTGGTGCCGCGCAGGCTGAAGGACATAACTTCAACATCGTCTGGGACAACGCGCTATACGACCTGGATAACTGGGCGATCGTCAAAGGCTCGAAGCACAAGGCCCTGGCCGAACAGTTTATTGCCTTCGCTAACCAGCCTGAAAACCAGAAGGTGTTTGCTGAAAACATTCCTTACGGCCCGACCAACCTTAGCGCCGGCAAGATGCTGGATCCTAAACGCCTGAGCACCCTGCCAACCGCGCCGGAAAACCTGGCGAAGTCGTTACAGGTGAGCAGTGATTTCTGGCTTGAGCACGGCGAAGATCTCGAACAGCGCTTCAACGCCTGGGCAGCCAGATAAGTTAAGCCGGCCGGGCCAGCATCGCGCCCGGCCACACCTGAATTAAGGAGTCAGCAATGAGTCAAAATCCGGTTCTGGAGTCCAACATGCCCCCTGCACTGAACGGCGAGCTGTCCCTCAGTCAGCGTCTGCGCCGCGTGGACCGGGCGAAGACCCGCCGCTCACTGATGCTGATAGCGCCTTTGCTGATCTTCGTGGTGGCCTGTTTTCTTTTTCCGATCGTTTCCATTCTGAGTAAAAGTGTTGAGAACCCGGAGTTCCACGACACGCTGCCGGAAACCACCGCCGCGCTGGCGCAGTGGTCAGGCAACGCCCTGCCCGATGAATCCCTGTATGCCACGCTGGGCAAAGAGCTGAAGAACGCCCGCGAGCAAGGCCAGATTGCGGCCATCGCCAAACGGATGAGCTATGAGGATCCCAGCTTCCGCCGGCTGATTGTGACCGCGCCGCGTCTGGTGCCCGACTCGGGAAGCCAGGTAAAAGAAGCGATGATCGCCCGTCAGCCGTTGTGGGGCGAACTGTCTACCTGGCAGACGCTGCAACGCGCCGCCAAACCGCTGACCAGCTACTATCTGCTGTCGGTCTTCGATCGTAAGGTGGATGTCAAAACCGGTGAGGTAGTGAAGATCCCGGCTGAGCAGGCGCTGTATGTTAACGTGCTGCTGCGCACGCTGTGGATGGCGTTGGTGGTGACCTTACTCTGCGTGGGCATTGGCTATCCGCTGGCGTACTGGCTGGCAAAGCAGCCCTCTAATCGCGCGAATCTGCTGATGATCCTGGTCCTGCTGCCGTTCTGGACCTCGCTGATCGTCCGCACCGCCAGCTGGATTGTGCTGTTGCAGTCAGGTGGGTTAATTAACCGCGCACTGATGGCAGTGGGCTTAATCGACCACCCGTTAACGCTGGTGTTTAACCGCATTGGCGTCTTTATCTCGATGACCCACATTCTGCTGCCGTTTATCGTGCTGCCGTTATATGCAGTGATGAAAGGCATTTCCCCCACCTATGTGCGCGCGGCTATTTCCCTTGGCGCGCATCCGTTCCTCGCTTTCTGGCGCGTCTACGTGCCGCAAACCTACGCCGGGATTGCCGCGGGTGCGCTGCTGGTCTTCATGATGGCGATTGGCTACTACGTAACGCCCGCCCTGCTGGGCGGACCGGATGACCAGATGGTCAGCTACTTTGTGGCGTTCTTTACTAACAGCACCATGAACTGGGGCATGGCCGCAGCATTGGGCAGCCAGCTGCTGATTATCGTGATGTTGCTGTATGTGGTTTATGTCCGCGTGACCCGCACCTCTGCCGAATCGGCAGCCCATTAAGGAGACGATGATGAGACAAAATGGAAGCCAACTGCTTCGCCTGTGGAACGCCTTCTTCACCTTTTATGGCGCGGCGGTACTGCTGTTTCTGATCGTGCCGGTCCTGGTGATTGTGCCGCTGTCGTTTAACTCAAGTTCGTTTTTAAGCTATCCCCTCAGCGGCTTCTCGCTGCGCTGGTATCAGACCTTCTTCCATTCAGGTGAGTGGCTGAATGCGCTCGGCAACAGCCTGATGATTGCGCCGATGGCCACCTTAGTGGCAACGGTGCTGGGCGTGCTGGCGGCGATGGGGCTGGTGCGGGGGGAATTCCGTGGCAAAGGGATCGTGATGGCCATTCTGATTTCGCCGATGGTGGCGCCGGTGGTGATCATCGCCGTGGGGATGTTCTTCTTCTTTGCGAAACTCTCGCTGCTGAACAGCTACCTCGGGCTGGTCCTTGCTCATGCGCTGCTTGGCGTGCCGTTTGTGGTGATCACCGTGGTGGCGGTACTTAAGAGCTATGACAGCAATCTGTCGCGCGCGGCCGCCAGTCTGGGGGCTTCGCCGCTGTATACCTTCCGCAAAGTAACGCTGCCGCTGATTGCGCCCGGCGTATTCTCCGGTGCGCTGTTCGCCTTCGCCGCCTCTTTCGATGAAGTGGTGGTGACGCTGTTTCTCGCCAGCCCGCGTCAGCGAACCTTGCCCATTCAGATGTTTGCCGGCATCAGGGAAAATCTTGACCCGACCATCGCCGCGGCGGCGACGTTGATGATTGGCGCGTCCTTGATCCTGCTGATCGTCATGGAACTGCTGAGAAGGCGCGGCGAGAAAATGCGTCAGTCGGCACCGGCAAACTAGAGTCGATGGCTGAAAAGCAAAACGCCTGACGAAATTCATCAGGCGTTTTTTTTTGCACTCAGGCGAGCCGCCGGAGGTTACTCCTGGCGTGAACTGCCAGAGCTGGAACGGCCGGACTCGTTATTACGGCTGAGCCACAGTGACAGGGCTTTCAGTGAATCATCGGTGAATTCATCGCAACGGGCGGTGATCTCTTCCGGCGTCATCCAGGTGACCTCATCCACTTCTTCTTCCTGCATGGCAAACGGACCGTGTGAGACGCAGCTAAACAATCCGCCCCAGACGCGGCAGTGCTGATCTTCAAAGTAGAACAGACCGTGTTCAGCAAAAGGCACCGCCGCAATACCCAGCTCCTCTTCCGCCTCACGGCGCGCTGATTCCAGCATATCTTCGCCACTTTGCACCACGCCACCGGCGGTCGCATCCAGCATACCCGGCATAAAGTCTTTGGTTTCTGTACGGCGCTGTACCAGAATTTTGCCCATCCCATCGTGTACCACGATGTAGGTCGCGCGATGGCGCAAACATTGTGCCCGCATATGCGCACGGCTGGACTGTGCGACGACCTCGTTTTCTTCATTAACGATGTCTACCCACTCCGTGCCGCTCTCTTGCTCCACCATCCGTAACCCTTATTTGTTCTGGCGCATCAGCGCACGTTTACTCTTGCCCGCACAGTGTGCCACGGACCGTAAAAAAATTATAACCCGCGAGTGTGATTAACAGGCGGTCTTGGAGGATTCTGAGAGCCAAAGTTGCACGGATGCACGTTGCCACTGGAAATGGGCATAGTCAGCCACGCGATCGGGCACCGGATCGCCGTGCAGAGCCAGCCGATTGATCATCACCGCCAGGTCGGTATCAGCAATTGACCATTCGCCAAACAGGTTTTGCTGGCCCGGCGAGAGCCGACGCTCCACCGCGTCAAACAGCTTTTGCGCAGACGCCTGCGCATCTACGGTTAAGGCCGGAAATTTTTCATCGGCAAACAGCACTTCCGTGGGGCGCTGCTGGCGGATCGGCAGAAAATCGGTGCGCAGCCAGGCCTGAATTTCACGCGCTCTGGCCCGTTTTTCACGATCTTTAGGATACAGGCGTTCATATTCCGGGGCAGGAAAACGCTCTTCCAGATATTCGGCAATCGCGGAAGATTCGGAAAGCAGGAAATCATCAATCTGTAAGGCCGGTACGCGACGCGTCAGCGAGATCTCGCCAAACGCATTTTCAAGATGCTGCTGGCTGGCGAGATCAACATGCTGCATCGAGAACGGCACGCCCTTCTCGCTCAGCGCAACAAAGACCGACATCACATAGGGGCTAAAAAAACAGGCATCGGACCACAGCGTTACGTTTGGGTAATTCATCCTGATATCCTTACAAGGCGGCGTCTGCAACCTGTTTACCCATTTTTTCACATAAAGGCAATCCCCCAAACTTCACCTAAGCTGAAAGCAGGCTGTTGGATTTTTTATTTCTCTGATTAAGGACAGACAGCATGCATATTTTACTGACAGGCGGCACCGGCCTGATTGGCAGCCACCTTATTCCCCGCCTGCTGCATCGGGGTGAAACCGTCAGCGTGGTGACACGCGACGTCGCCGCAGCACGGGCGAAGCTGGGCCCGGAAGTGCACCTCTGGTCCGGCCTCGATCAACAACTGGATCTGAATGACGTTGATGCGGTAATCAATCTGGCCGGTGAACCGATTGCCGATAAGCGCTGGACCGAGCAGCAGAAGCGCCACCTGTGCGAAAGCCGCTGGCAAATCACCGAACGGCTGGTGAGCCTAATCCATGCCAGCAGTAACCCGCCTTCGGTGCTGATTTCCGGCTCCGCCACCGGCTTTTACGGCGATACCGGCGACCTGGTGCTGACCGAAGACGATCCCGGTCACGATGAGTTTACCCATCAGCTTTGCGCGCACTGGGAACAGCTGGCGCTGGCGGCGGCCAGCGAACATACCCGGGTTTGCCTGATGCGTACCGGCGTGGTGCTGGCGAAAGAAGGTGGCGCGTTAAGCAAAATGAAATTGCCCTTCAGAATGGGCATCGGCGGCCCGATAGGCAGTGGCAAGCAGTATATGCCGTGGATCCATCTGGATGACATGCTGAACGCCATCCTGTGGTTGCTGGACAGCCCTGGCTTAAGCGGTCCGTTCAACATGGTGGCGCCGTATGCGGTGCGCAACGAACAGTTCGCTGCCACGCTGGGGCACGCCATGCACCGCCCGGCCTTTATGCGCACGCCGGCGACCGCCATTAAGCTGATGATGGGCGAATCGGCGATTCTGGTGCTGGGCGGGCAACACGTGTTGCCTAAGAGGCTGGAAGAGTCGGGGTTTGCCTTCCGCTGGTATCAGCTGGACGAGGCGCTGGCAGACGTGGTGTAAGCGCAAGCATCAACCCCGGAAACCGGGGTTGATGGCGGTGCGAACCGGTTACTTCAGCGCACCGGAAAGGAATTGCTGCAGACGGGTGCTTTTCGGATTATTGAACAGTTCCTGCGGCGGTCCTTCTTCCTCAATTTTCCCCTGATGCAGGAAGATCACATGGCTGGAAACGTGGCGGGCAAACTCCATTTCGTGCGTCACCACCACCATGGTTTTCCCCTCTTCTGCCAGCTTCTGCATAATCTTCAGCACTTCACCGACCAGCTCAGGATCCAGCGCAGAGGTGGGCTCATCAAACAGCAGCACTTCGGGCTCCATCGCCAATGCGCGGGCAATAGACACACGCTGCTGCTGACCCCCTGACAGATTCACCGGATATTTGCCGCGCGCACGCTCATCAATCCCCACTTTATCGAGGTACTTGATCGCCCGTGACTGCGCTTCCGCTTTGCTCAGGCCCAGTACCTGGATTGGCGCTTCCATCACGTTCTGCAGCACCGTCATATGGCTCCACAGATTGAAGTGCTGGAATACCATGGTCAGGCTGGTGCGCAGTTCACGCAGCTGTTCTTTGTTGGAGACCTTCAACTGGCCATCGGTATCACGCACCAGGTTAATCATCTGGTTGTTCACCGCGATGGTGCCTTCGCTTGGCTTCTCAAGGAAGTTAATGCAGCGCAGGAAGGTACTTTTACCTGAACCGGACGAGCCGATAATGCTGATCACATCGCCGGCATTGGCCTGCAGCGATACGCCCTTCAGCACTTCATGCTCGCCATAACGTTTATGCAGTTCAGTTACGCTTAATTTATTGTCGGCCATAATTCTGCTCAATGAGTTGATGAAGGTTTAACGTGCTTCAGCCAGCGTTTTTCCGCCTTGCGGAACAGACTAATCAACACATACGAGATCATAAGATACAGCACCGCCGCAATGCCAAAGGCCACAAACGGCTGATAGGTTGCGGAGTTAATGTCGCGGGCGACCTTCAGCAGATCGGGCACCGTGGCGGTAAACGCCAGCGCCGTCGAGTGCAGCATCAGGATCACTTCATTGCTGTAAGCAGGCAGCGCGGTGCGCAGTGCGGAAGGCATGATGATGCAGCGATACAGTTTGAAGGTGGAGAAACCATAGGCCCGCGCCGCTTCAATTTCACCGTGCGGCACTGAACGGATTGCCCCGGCAAAGATTTCGGTGGTGTAGGCACAGGTATTCAGCGTTAACGCCAGCAGCGTACAGTTAAGGCCGCTGCGGAAGAAGGCGTTGAGCAAATCGTTGCCCTTCACAATCTCCAGCGTGTACATGCCCGAGTAGAAGATCAGTAGCTGCACGTATAACGGCGTGCCACGGAAAATATAGGTGAACAGCCACACCGGGAAACGCACGGCGGTAATCGAGGAGACGCGCGCAATGGACAGCAATACCGCCAGGCAGCCGCCCAGCACCACGGAAATAATCAGCAGCCACAGCGTAATCGCCACGCCTGAAAAACGGTATCCGTCAGTCCACAGCAGGGCTTGCCAGTAGTCATGAATAATGTCGATCATAGGTCAGCCCTTCTTACACCCACCGAATAACGGCGTTCAAGCCACAACAGCACGCCGTTGGACAGCGTGGTAAACACCAGATAGATCACCCCGGCCACCACCGCAAAATAGAACGGCTGCCAGGTACTTTTCCCCGCCAGCTGGGTCGCTTTGACCACGTCTTCCAGCCCCAGCAATGACACCAATGCCGTTGCCTTGAGGATCACCTGCCAGTTATTGCCGATGCCCGGCAGCGCATAGCGCATCATGCCTGGGAACAGGATCCGACGGAAAGTCTGGGAAGAGGTAAAACCGAACGCCGTCGCGGCCTCAATCTGGCCTCTCGGCACCGCCATATAGGCGCCGCGGAAAGTTTCAGTGAAGTACGCGCCGTAGATAAAGCCAAGGGTGATGATACCGGCAACCATCGGATCAATATCAAACTGATCGACGCCCAGTGCATCAGTGAGTTGGTTCAACGCAATTTGCAGACCGTAGAAGATCAGCAGCATCAGAACCAGATCGGGCACGCCACGGATCAGCGTGGTGTAACCTTCGAAAATCAGGCGTAACGCCCGATTGCTGGAGAGTTTGGCCCCTGCGCCAATCAACCCAAGGATAACGGAGAGCAGCACCGAGCTGAGAGCCAGCTCAAGCGTGACCAGCGCACCTTTAAAAATCACTTCAGAATAGCCATACAGCATAAGGATGTCCTGTCTTTGGATTAACTTCGCGTTTCATCCGCCTGTGGCGTACAAAACAGGGGCCGCAGTCTACCGACTGTCGGCCCCCATGACAGGTTTTACTTAACCGCCGTACACGTCAAAGTCGAAATATTTTTTCGCTAACTTATCGTAGGTTCCATCTTTACGCATGGAATCGAACGCTTTATCGATCGCGGCTTTCAGGTCGGCATCATCTTTACGCATGCCCATCCCGGTACCCACACCGAAGATTTTCTCGTCTTTTACTGCCGGACCTGCAAAGGCAAAGCCCTTACCGGCAGGCTGCTTCAGGAAGCCTTCGCTGGCGGCAACTTCATCCTGGAAGGCGGCATCGATACGTCCCGCGGTCAGATCCTGATACACCAGGTCCTGGTTCGCGTAAGGGGTAACGGTGATGCCTTTTGGACGCCAGTTTTCGTTGGCGTACGTTTCCTGCGTGGTGCCCTGCAGCAGACCGATGGTTTTGCCTTTCAGCGAATCCAGCGTCGGCATGATTTTCGAGCCTTTCGGCGCGATCAGACGGGCGTTAGCTGCGTACAGTTTTTCCGAGAAAGCGATTTCCATCTGACGCTTTTCGGTAATTGAGAGCGAGGAGATGATGGCATCAATTTTTTTCGCTTTCAGAGAGGGGATCAAAGCATCGAAATCACTTTCCACGTAGGTACATTTGGTCTCCATACGCTTACAGATCTCATTCGCCAGATCGATATCGAAGCCAACCAGTTGCCCCTGAGCGTTTTTAGACTCAAACGGAGCATAGGTCGGATCGGTGCCGATGCGCAGCGTTTTCGGCGCAGCAGCAAACGCGCTGCTTGCGCTGGAGAGAGCCAGCAGCAGAGAAAGAGCCAGGACCTGCTTTTTCATAGATTACCCTCGAAGATGATTTTTTATTATGTCAGTCGTGATGTTGTTAGCGCAGTTGGAACAGTTGTCTTTTGCAGATTTCATGCCAGTTTTGTGCTGCCCTGCCCCATTGCTGCGCAATCAGCGCGTTTCGCCTGTTGGCGGCGTAAACGCCTTGATTGTGGGGAAATATATAACAGGTTTGTACATTCGAGGTGGTAACAATGTTGCATTTTGGTGCACTCAATGCACGAAATGCGATTCAGCACCAATTAAAGCACCATGATGGTGCATAGCAGGCGGCTTTATGCACCCTGCCAGCGCGTAAACAGATCTTTATCGAGCGTGATCTCGAACTGGTCGAGCACGCGATTGACGGTCTGATCGACGATATCCATGATGCTTTCAGGACGATGATAGAAGGCGGGGACCGGCGGCATAATGATCGCGCCAAGTTCGGCAGCGGTGGTCATCATCCGCAAATGGCCGACATGCAGTGGGGTTTCACGCACGCACAGCACCAGCCGGCGGCGCTCTTTTAACACCACATCGGCGGCGCGGGTCAACAGGCCGTCGGAGTAGCTGTGCACAATGCCCGAGAGGGTTTTCATTGAGCATGGCAGAATGGCCATGCCGTCGGTTTTATAGGAACCGGAGGAGATGCTGGCGGCAATGTCGCGCACGTCATGGACCACATCGGCCATCGCCTGCACGTCACGTACCGAATAATCACTTTCCAGTGCCAGCGTCTGGCGTGCAGCCGCGCTCATCACCAGATGGGTTTCCACCCCGCTGACCTGCTGCAAAATCTGCAGCGCACGGACGCCATAAATGACGCCGCTGGCACCTGAGATGCCAATAATAAGTCGTTTCATAAATATCCTGCGGGGGTAGCTAAAGACTGAAGTATGCCATCTGCGACGCTAAAATAGAAATGGGCCGGAATCTCTTCCGGCCCATCTGACCTGCCACACCACTCAGGGATTAACCTTCGTTGTGCATTTCCAGGTTTTCCACTTCGTTAACGCGCGCCATCGCTTTGGCATCATCGTTACGCAGCGACTGGAGGTACTCCAGATATTGCTGATCGACATCTTTGGTCACGTAGATCCCGTTGAACACCGAGCACTCGAACTGCGCGATATCCGGGTTTTCTTCTTTGACCGCTTCGATCAGATCGTCCAGGTCCTGGAAGATCAGGCCATCAGCTCCAATCAGCTGACGGATCTCTTCCACTTCACGGCCATGGGCAATCAGCTCCGTTGCGCTCGGCATATCAATGCCGTACACGTTCGGGAAACGGATTTCCGGTGCCGCGGAAGCCAGATAGACTTTCTTCGCACCCGCTTCACGGGCCATCTCGATGATCTGCTCACAGGTGGTGCCGCGAACAATGGAGTCATCGACCAGCAGCACGTTTTTACCACGGAACTCAGCACGGTTCGCGTTCAGCTTGCGGCGAACCGCGCTGCGGCGCTGGTGCTGACCCGGCATGATAAAAGTACGGCCGACGTAGCGGTTTTTCACAAACCCCTGACGGTATGGCTTGTCCAGAATGCGGGCCATCTCCAGCGCGATATCGCAGGAGGTTTCCGGGATTGGAATGACCACGTCAATGTCCAGGTCTTCCCACTCACGGGCGATTTTCTCACCCAGCTTGGTGCCCATGCGAACGCGGGCGCTGTAGACGGAAATTTTGTCCAGGAACGAGTCCGGGCGGGCAAAATAGACGTACTCAAACAGGCACGGATTGCATTTCGGATTCTCTGCACACTGACGCGTGAACAGCTGACCTTTCTCGGTGACATAAACCGCTTCGCCCGGCGCAACATCACGCAGGAATTCGAAGCCGAGCGTATCCAGCGCCACGCTTTCAGAGGCAACCATATACTCATGGCGACCGTCTTTCATGCCACGCTTGCCAATCACCAACGGACGGATGCCGTTAGGATCGCGGAACGCGACCATGCCATGGCCGATGATCATCGACACGCAGGCATACGCGCCACGAACGTGCTGATGAACCGCTGCCACAGCGGCAAAAATATTGTCTGCTTCCAGCGGGAAGTGCTGAAAACGATCCAGCTCCTGAGCAAAGATATTGAGCAGGATTTCAGAATCTGATGTGGTGTTAACGTGACGACGACCGCTTTCGAACAGCTGCTTACGCAGTTCGTGCGCGTTGGTCAGGTTACCGTTGTGCGCAAGCGTAATGCCGTAAGGCGAGTTCACGTAGAAAGGCTGCGCTTCGGAAGCACTGGAGCTTCCCGCAGTTGGGTAACGGACGTGACCGATGCCCATATTGCCTTGCATACGCTGCATATGGCGGGCTTCAAATACATCGCTAACCAGGCCGTTTGCTTTACGCAGGCGGAAGCAATTCAATGCATCAATGGTTACGATGCCTGCGGCATCCTGCCCACGGTGCTGGAGCACCGTTAACGCGTCATAAATCGACTGGTTGACCGGCATAAATCCGGCGATCCCGACAATACCGCACATGTGGTTATTTCCTCATAAGCCGCAACCCAGGTTCTATTACCGGGGCAAAAAACTCGACGTGCTTTTCAGGTAGTCAAAAAACCACCTGATGATGTAACTGAACTGGGGAACCAGCTGAGACTGTTGCCAGTCCGGACTTTTGGAAAATCCAGTGAATGTATCGAGGAAAAACAGAATGGCTGAGACTATCAGCACGCCACGTAATGCCCCGAAACAGACTCCCAACACTCTGTCGGTACCCGACAGGCCGGTTTTTTCAACCAGCGACCCAATAACGAAGTTGACGATAGCCCCGACTAACAGCGTGGCAACGAACAACACCGCAATGGCGATCCCATTTCGAACCAGTTCGTCTTCAAAACCGGTGAACCAGACCGCGAGGAAGGAGTAGTAATGACTGGCGACAAAAAATGCGCAACCCCAGGTGACGAGTGATAATGCTTCCCGAACGAACCCACGGATCAGGCTGACAAGAGCCGAAAAACTAATAACCGCAATAATGACGTAATCTATCCAGACCATGAACTCTTCCAGCGACTGTGCCCCTGCATCCAGTTCGGGGCGAATTCTAACAGAAAAAGAAAACGTTTGCGTAGGGTTTTCCTTTGCCAGTTTAATTAAAACAATTTGCTAAAAAAACCAGCAATCATGCGCGCTGGCGGCTATCCGACCTTGTCGGACAGCCCGGTACTGCAATCTTTTGATTTGCATCGGGTAAGCCGCCCAAAAGGCGGTTTTACCCGAGTGAAGCGCCTGGCCGAAAACGGCCGTTGGCAAGGCGCAGACTCTTACAGTAATAGCGACAGGCTAACGTTAGCGAGCGCTATATGGTTTCACCACGCCGCCCAATCCTGATATGCCTTTCAGCTCTGAGATTGATGCCTGCATTTTCGCTTTCGACGCGTCCGGCCCGACATAAATACGGGTGATTTCGCCCTGAACCGGCGTGGAAGGCACGGTAAAGGCGCGATAACCGGAAAGACGCAGCTGGGCGACAACCTGGTTCACCTTGCTGGCATTCTTCAGTGCGCCGAGCTGAACGACGTAAGCCTGACCGGTTGGTGCGCTCTCCGGCTCGGCGGCCTGAGGTGCAGGTTCTGGCTTCGGCTCTGGCTTCGGTTCGGCCTTCGGCTGTGCTTTCGGTTTCTCAACCGGTTTTTCAACCGGCTTCGGCTTCGGTTTTTCCACCGGCTTCGGCTGCTGTACCGGCTTAGACTCGACCATCGGCGGCGGGGAAATCACGCTGGGCTTATTGACGGATTTTGGCGCGGTTGAGCCACTTTCAGCCTGCGAGGTATTGCCCGGCGTTTTGCCTTCCACCGCCGTGGCTGCACCTTCCGGCGGCTGCGAAGGTAAAGACTGCGTTACCGGAGGAACCAGATCGTTCTCCTGCTGGTCGCCCGGTTTAGGCACCAGCGGGATCGCGGCAAACTCTTCTTTATAGTGCTTCTTCTTGCCGTCGAGCAGGCCTGGCAGAATGATGACACCCAGTGCAACTATTATGACGGTCCCGACTAAACGGTTCTGAAACTTACTGGCCACTGCCGTTCTCCGTTTCCCTCGTTTCCATAACCTGTGCCACGGTGTGGAACGATCCGCACACCAGCACAATATCCTGCGCTTCAGCCTGTTGCAGCGCCTGGCGATAAGCATCGGCCACGCTGGTAAAGGTCTGCGCTGTCGGCAAATGGGCCTTCAGCTGTTCAGCGCTGGCACCGCGCGGGCCGTCCAGCGGCGCGCAATACCAGTAATCCACTTCAGGTTGCAGACAGGCCAGCGTACCGGCAATGTCTTTGTCATGCAGCATACCGACCACCGCGTGAACCTTGCCGCTTTTTGGCAGTTCACTGAGTCGACCCGCCAGATAGCTGGCCGCATGCGGATTGTGCGCCACGTCCAGGATCACCCTCGGTGACTCGGCGACCGTCTGAAAACGGCCTGGCAGAATCGCCTTGTCCAGCCATTGGTAGATGATTGCATCATCCACCTGCAGCGAGGAACAGCGCAACGCAGCCAGCGCGGTGGCAGCATTAGGCATCGGCACCTGCGGCAGAGGCAGTGCGCTTAGCGTGCCCTGCGCATCGCTAAATGACCAGCTGCCCTCTTCCGCGGTGTAAGACCAGTCACGGCCGCGCTTCAGCAGCTGCGCGCCGAGATTATCGGCCACTTCGGCGATGGTGTACGGCATATCAGGTTCACCAACTACCGCCGGTTTACCGCCACGGAACACGCCGGCTTTCTCGCGACCGATGCTTTCACGATCCGGACCCAGCCAGTCGGTGTGATCCAGCGCGATACTGGTCACCACCGCGACGTCGGCATCGACGATATTGGTGGCATCCAGTCGACCGCCCAACCCAACTTCGAGGATCACCACATCCAGCTTAGCGCGTTTAAACAGCCACAAAGCGGAGAGCGTCCCGAATTCAAAGTAGGTCAGTGAAGTGTCGCCCCGTCCGGCGTCGATATCCGCAAACGACGCGGTGTGATCGGCTTCGGGCAGCTCTTCGCCCTGAATGCGCACCCGTTCGGTATAGCGCAGCAGATGCGGGGAGCTGAACACGCCGACGCGATAGCCTGCGGCCATCAGCAGCGTTTCAAGGGTTCGACAGGTGGTGCCTTTGCCGTTGGTCCCGGCGACGGTGAAAACCACGGGAGCAGGCGTTAACAGGTCGAGCGACGTAGCCACGCGATGGACGCGTGTCAGCCCGAGTTCGATAGCTTGAGTATGGAGATTCTCAAGATAATGAAGCCACGTGACCAAAGGTGACGTGGCTTGAGGAAGATTATCCATTTGTCCCGTTCACAACGTTACGGTTCATTGGTAAAAGGGGCTGTGCGCCCCTTTCAATCGTTGATCAGGCCTCATGGCCCTGCGACGCGTCTTCGTCCTGGACCGCTTCTTTATGCGTATCTTCCACTGGCGCAGGGATATTCATCATCTTCGCCAGAATGCTGGCCAGCTTGAAGCGCATCACCGGACGGCGAACGATCATATCGATAGCGCCCTTCTCGATCAGGAACTCACTGCGCTGGAAGCCTGGTGGCAGTTTCTCACGCACGGTCTGTTCGATAACGCGTGGACCGGCAAAGCCAATCAGCGCTTTAGGTTCAGCAATGTTCAGATCGCCCAGCATCGCGAAGCTGGCAGACACGCCACCCATGGTTGGGTCAGTCAGTACCGAAATGTACGGCAGACCGCGTTCCTGCATTTTCGCCAGCGCGGCGCTGGTTTTTGCCATCTGCATCAGCGACATCAGCGCTTCCTGCATACGGGCACCGCCGGAAGCGGAGAAGCAGATCATCGGGCAGTTGTCTTCCAGCGCCTGTTCAACCGCACGAACGAAACGCGCGCCAACAACAGAACCCATTGAGCCGCCCATAAAGGAGAACTCAAACGCAGCAGCCACGACCGGCATGCCGTGCAACGTCCCTTTCATCACGATCAGCGCGTCTTTTTCGTTGGTCTCTTTCTGAGCCGCAACCAGACGATCTTTATATTTCTTGGAGTCTTTGAACTTGAGCAGATCTTTCGGCTCGAGTTCGCTGCCCAGCTCTGTCATTGAGCCTTCGTCCAGCACGCTGTGCAGGCGGTCGCGACCATGCATACGCATGTGGTGATCGCATTTCGGGCAAACTTCCAGATTACGTTCCAGCTCGGCGCGGTACAGGACCTGGCCGCAGCTGTCGCATTTGGTCCAGACGCCTTCAGGAATACTGGCTTTACGCGATGGAGTGGTGGTGCTTTTATTGAGAATTCGTTCAATCCAGCTCATTGATGACCTTTCTGTTTGAACCTGGTGAAACCAGTTTTCTTTTTTCCACGCCGCAGGCAGCGCAGACCATAATGTCGCTCATTAAACCATAACCGCCCGATGCTGTGGATAAAAATCTGGTATCCGGGCGGCAGTTTAGCGATGTATTACTGCGATTTTTGCTGCTTTGCTGCCCGACGGTGACGCCAGACTTCAATCACACCCGGCAGAATCGACAGGACGATTATTGCCACGATCAGCAGCTTCAGATTCTCCTGCACAACCGGCAAATCACCAAACAGGTAACCCGCGTAGGAGAATAGCAGCACCCAAAGCAACCCGCCCGAGATGTTATACAGGGCAAAGTGGCGATAGGACATTTTTCCCATACCGGCGACAAACGGCGCAAATGTCCGGACGATCGGCACGAAGCGCGCAAGAATAATCGTTTTCCCGCCGTGACGCTCGTAAAATTGATGGGTTTTATCGAGGTGGCTGCGACGGAAGATTTTCGAGTTCGGGTTACTGAACAATTTATCGCCAAACAACCGGCCAATGGTGTAGTTCACCGCATCGCCGACGATAGCCGCCACGGCCATCAGCGCCACCATCACATGGATATTCAGATCGTTGGTCGGCAACGCCGCCAGCGCACCGGCGACAAACAGCAGCGAATCCCCAGGCAGGAATGGGGTCACCACCAGTCCGGTTTCACAGAACAGGATCAGGAACAAAATGGCATACACCCACATGCCGTACTGCGCCACCAGCTCCGCCAGATGGACATCAATATGCAGGATAAAGTCGACTACAAAACGAATCAGTTCCATACACCTTTCCTTAATTCGTAAGGCTTAAAATTAATCCTCGAGGAACAACGGTCCCATCGGCGGACGTGGTAATTCAAAATGGTCAGGATAATCGACTGACACCAGGTACAGTCCTTCAGCCCGGGCAGTCGCCGCCGCCAGCGTGCGATCTTTCGCTGCCAACAGCTCTGCTATCCAGCTTTCCTGCTGATTACCACAGCCTACTTCCATCAGGCTTCCGACAATATTGCGCACCATATGGTGGACAAAGGCGTTGGCTTTAATGTCCACGATCACGTAAGCGCCAAAGCGGCTGACGTTCAGGTGGAACACTCTGCGCCACGGCGTGCGGGACTGACACTGCACGGCGCGGAATGAGGTGAAATCATTTTCGCCCAACAGGCTCTGCCCGGCTCGCTGCATCCTTTCCACATCCAGAGGATGGTAAAAGTGCGTCACGCCGCCATGCAGAATGGCCGGACGCAAACGGCGGTTATAGATGACGTAACGGTAACGGCGTGCAGTGGCGCTGAAGCGGGCATGAAAATCGTCGCTGACCGGTTTTACCCAGCGCACCGCGATATCATCGGGCAAATTTGCATTCACCCCCAGCGTCCAGGCGGCATCTTTACGCAGCGAGGTGGTTTCAAAATGCACCACCTGACCGGTGCCGTGCACGCCCGCATCGGTGCGGCCGGCACAAAACACGCTGACCGGATGGTCTGCCACTTTCGACAACGCCTTTTCCAGCTTTTCCTGCACGCTGCGGACTTCCTGCTGCCGCTGCCAGCCATAATAGTGGCTGCCGTCATATTCAATGCCGAGCGCCAGCTTATGCGTTTGCTCCGGCAAGGCTGCTTCTGACATCAGTACATATACTCCTGAACCAGTTTCTCGGCCGTTTTCACCGCCATCAACGCGCCGCCGAAACGGACGTTGTCAGACACTGACCAGAACTGCAGCATTTCCGGCACGCCGTAATCGTTACGCACGCAGCCGATGCTCAGGTGATCGTTGCCGGAGGCATCGCCAACCTGAGTCGGGTAATCCGTTTCGTCAGACAGCGCGATATCTTCCGCCTGAAGCAGCACTTCGCGCACCTCTTCGGCGGACATCGGACGCAGGTTTTCCAGATGGATAATCTGCGCGTTACCGTAGAACACCGGCGCCTGCACGGTAGAAACCGAGACCGGCAATCCTTCGTCCTGCAGCACTTTGCGCACCTGCTCCACCAGACGACGCTCCTGCACCACGCTACCTTCCGCATCCGGCAGTAACGGCAACATGTTAAAGGCCAGCTGACGATCGAAGAAACCGGCTTCGACCGGCAGACCGTTCAGCAGACGGGCACTTTCACTGGCCAGGGAATCGACCGCGGCTTTGCCGTGTGCCGAGGCGGCAATCAGGCTGGTGACCTGAATGCGGCTTAAACCAGCCTGATCGACCAGCGGTTTGATGGCGCACAGCAGTTGGCTGGTCACGCTGTCCGCAACGCTGATGATATTGCGATTGCGGTAATCGCCGAGTACCTGCGGATTGACATCGGGCACCACCAGCGGCACATCCGGCTCCAGCGCGAACAGGTCGCTGCTGTCAATCACCAGGCAACCCGAGTTGGCCGCTTCTTCCGCATAGGTTGCGGAAGCTTCGCGTCCGGCGACAAAGAACGCCAGCTGCACCTGCGACCAGTCAAAATCTTTCGCATCCGTCACCAGCACGGATTTGCCATCAAAACGCAGAGTTTCGCCCGCGCTGCGTTCGCTGGCCAGCAAATGCAGTTCACCAACCGGGAACTGGCGTTCCGCCAGCAGTTCCAGTAAAGCTCGCCCTACTGCGCCTGTAGCGCCCAATAGCGCAATGTTCCAGCCGTCAGACATGTTGGTTAACTCCAGAAATGAAACAAAAAGAGAAGGCGGTGTTCACACCGCCCGCAGAATAAGACTATGGACTAAGGCTTATCCTAACCTTAGGTTGCCGGCTGAAAAACGGCGTTGAATCCGAGTTTTTTCAGCAACGCCGCGACCGGCTCCACGTCGCACTGCACCTGCAGTGACGACCATTCGCGACGTTCCAGATAATTCTTACGCAGGCGATCAAATTCGCCTGGGATTGCGGCCACGGCTCGCAGCGGCGCATCATCGCGGCGCACATCATACACCAGATGCACCAGTCTTTTTAGCGTTGGCTGATCCAGCTCGCCATGCAGGGTGATCTGGCCAAACTCAGGCGCCGGCAACAGGGTGTCCAGCGCCACCTGCTGGGGCTTGCCGAGGAACGCCGTCCAGGCTTCAAATACCTGCGTGGTGCCGCGCGCCTTGCCTTCCAGCGTATAGCCAGCAATGTGCGCGGTGGCGATGTCCACTTTAGCCAGCAGCGGCAGAGACAGCTCGGGTTCCGGCTCCCAGACGTCAAGGATTACGCTCAGATCGTCACGCTGTTCCAGCACCTTCAGCAGCGCGGCGTTATCAACAACCGGGCCACGACAGGCGTTAATAAGGATGGTGCCCGGCTTCAGCGCCTTCAGCAGCGCTTCGTCAGCAAGGTGCAGCGTTTTATAGTCACCCTGCTTATACAGCGGCGTATGGAAAGTCAGGATATCGGCGTCGGCCACCAGCGTGGAGAGCGGCAGAAACTCGCCGTCATCACCGCGATCGGCACGCGGCGGATCGCACAGCAGGGTTTTGATCCCTAACGCCTCAAGGCGAGCCTGCAAACGGCCACCCACGTTACCCACGCCGACGATACCGACCGTGCGGTCCTTCAGCAGGAAGCCGTCACGCTCCGCCAACAACAGCAGAGAAGAGAACACGTATTCCACCACGGCAATCGCATTGCAGCCAGGCGCCGCAGAGAAGGCAATGCCCTGCTCCTGCAGAAACGCCTCATCAATATGATCCGTACCGGCGGTGGCGGTACCGACAAATTTCACCGGTTTGCCGCTCAGCAGTTCCGCGTTCACTTTGGTGACGGAACGCACCATCAAACCATCCGCATCGTCCAGCTCGGCCTGCGGCACAGGACGGCCCGGCACGGCAACCACGGTTCCGGTGCGGCTGAACAGCTCGCGGGCGTAAGGCATATTTTCATCAACGAGGATTTTCACTATCGTGTTCCTGCTTGGGTCGGGTGGGGCAATATTCTGCCATAAACCCGCGGGCCGGATAACCCTCAGGTGCGGTGATTAGGATGTTGTCCGTTTACAAGGCCGTAATGCGTGGCGATAGCGCTCCGGCGTGGTGCCAGACTGCTGCTGAAACATGACAATCAATGCCGAGGCGGAGTTGTATCCCAGATCCAGTGCCGTCTCCTGCACGGTTTTTCCCTGTTCCAACAGCGAGATGGCATGCAGAAAGCGCAGGCGTTGCCGCCATTCGCTAAACGACATCCCCAGCTGTGCCTGGCAGCGCCGCGACAGCGTGCGCTCGGTGGTGAACACGCGCGTCGCCCATTGCGCCAGCGTGGTGTTATCCGCCGGATCCTGTTCTAACGCCAGCAATACCGGCGACAGGATTTTATCGTCGGAGGTCGGCAGATAACTCTCCTGCTCTTCTGCCAGCTTGAGCTGATCCAACAGTACCCCGCACAGTCGCCGATCTTCCTCACTGGCAGGCACCGAGACGGCGCGCTGCGCGAAGTCCTCCATGATCGCCTTAACGATCGGATTGACGTTCAGCAGGCAGGCGCTGGTGGGCAGGCCCGCGCAGAATTCCGCCGCCACGTTAAAGGTGTAGAAAAAGGCCTGTTTCGGATTAAAGCTGGTGTGTTCAATCCCGGGCGGGATCCAGATAGGGATCGCGGTGGGCGTCAGCAGGCGCTGTCCCGCCACCTGCATCTGCAATACGTTGCTCTGGACAAAAATCACCTGTCCCCAGACGTGCGTATGCGGCAAATATTCGGTATTGGCGTTGGCCTGCTCATAACGTAAGAAATAGTGCAGGCTGCTGGCATCCAGCGGGGCGGTATAGGTAATTTGCGCGTTCATTCTGTCCGGTCAGTAACGGTTATTGTCCGATATTCACTATCTGTCTTTAAAACGACAAGCGTACACTGTTTCCACTTGCTTCCCAACCGGGTTTTACCAATGAATTTTCTGTTTCCCCTGCTGGCCGTGCTGATTTGGTCAGTGAACGCCATCGTCAGCAAAGTGTCGGCTGGCGCGATCGATCCTGCGGCGATCTCCTTTTATCGCTGGCTGCTGGCGTTGCTGACCCTGACGCCCTTTGTGCTGCCTTCCGTCTGGCGTAACCGTCAGCAGATCCTCAAGGTGTGGTGGAAACTATTGATCCTTGGCCTGCTGGGCATGGTGCTGTATCAGAGCCTGGCCTATTACGCCGCGCACAGCGTGACCGCGCTGTTTATGGGTATCCTCAATGCGCTGATCCCGCTGTTAACGGTGTTAATCAGTATTGTGCTGCTGCGGGTGGCGCCAACGGTGGGTATCGTTATCGGCAGCCTGCTGTCGTTTGGCGGTCTGGTGTGGTTGGTCAGCCAGGGGCATCCGCAACAGTTACTGTCGCACGGCATGGGCCAGGGCGAACTGATGATGTTCGCCGCCTCGACCTCCTATGCGCTGTACGGCGTGCTGACCAAACGCTGGGCGATCCCACTGCCCAACTGGCAGAGTTTGTATGTGCAGATTTTGTTTGGCGTGCTGATGCTGTTACCGAACTTTCTGATGGCGAAAGACGTTTCGCTCAACCTGCACAATATTCCGCTGGTGCTGTTTGCCGGTCTGTTCGCTTCAATTCTCGCCCCTTTCCTGTGGATCCACGGCGTGATGCGGATGGGTGCCAACACCGCGACCATCTTTATGAATCTTGCGCCGATCTTTACCGCCATTATCGCCGTGCTGTTCCTGCATGAGCAGCTGCACAGCTATCATTTTATCGGCGGTGGCGTAACCTTGCTTGGGGTGATCTTGGCACAGCGTCTTCGAACCCCTCTGCGTTTGAAGAAAGTACCAGCGGTCGATCCTGCACTGAAAAAAGCAGACTAACCTGCAAACCACCCAACGCCGGACTGCCCCGGAGTTCGGCGTGGGTGCCATGCCAGTCGGCAATGTCTTTCACCAATGCCAGCCCAAGCCCCGCTCCGCCAACCGATGCCGCGCCTTCAAGGCGATTAAAGGGCTGCATCGCCTGTTGACGCTCGTCCACGGCAATCCCTTTGCCACTGTCCTCAATCTGCAGTTCTCCCCCGCGTACGCTTACCGTGACGGTGCCAGCAACAGGCGTGTATTTAATCGCGTTGTCGATCAGGTTGGCGCACAGCTCACTCAGCAATAGCGCATCGCCGCGCACCAGGCAACTCTCCTGCCCTTCATACCCCAAATCGATCTGTTTTGCCCTAGCCTGAGCGTAATGCGACAGGCAAGCCTCCTTCGCCAGTTCAGCCAGATCGACCGATTTGGAAGGCAGTTCTGACGTTTGATGCGCCCGCAAACGGGACAGCTGAAGCAACCGGTCAGTGAGCAGGATCGTCTCATCCAGCGTCACACGCATCCCTTCAAGACTCTCTTTCCAGCTTTCCGGTCGATCGCTTTTCAACGCCACCGCAACCTGCGTTTTCAGGATAGTCAGCGGTGTTCGCAGCTGGTGAGACGCATCAGCACTGAAGCGCTGCTGGCGAGCCATCATCTGGCGGAGTCGTTCAATATAGCGATTAACGGACAGGATCAGCGGCTGCATTTCAGCCCACGGAAGCACGGCTGGAAGCGGCGTTAAATCACCGGGATCGCGTCTCAGCATCAGGCTGGAAAGGCGTCTTAGCGGACGGAGAACTTTTTTCAGCATCCATGCCGCCAGCAGCAGCGTCATCAGCACCAGCGCGCCCTGGCTAAGCAGCGCCGTTTTCAACAGTTTTCCAGCAAATTCCTCCCGCGAGGTCAGGGTTTCTGCCACCAGAATCAAAGCCATTCCCTGTAATCGCGCATCGCTAATCGGTTGCCACAGCGCCGCCACCCGGATCGGCTGGTTACGGTAGGTCGCGTCATAAAAATGGACCAGTGCAGGATAGTTAACCGATCGCGGCGTACCGGCAGGCAAAGGGGGAATATCGTCATAACCAGAGAGTGTTTTTCCCTCTGGTGAAATCACCTGGTAGAATAGCTGGTCGTTCATATTGCGTTCAAAACTGTCCAGCACCACCCAGGGCACATCCACTTCCAGATGATCGTTTTTGACCCGCAGGCGTTCTGCCACGGTGCGGGCCGAAGCCAGTAAGGAGCGATCGTAGGCCTGAGTCGCCGCCTGAATGGCGCTGGCATAGTGGGTATAGACCGATAGTCCCCACAGCAGGATCAGTGGCAATCCCAGCCATAACAACAGCTGACGGCGCAGTGAAACTGGCCTCATAACTGGCATTCCAGGCTATAGCCTAAGCCCCGAAGGGTAACGATCGAGACGTTACTGCCAGAGAGTTTTTTCCTGACACGGTGGACATAAAGCTCGATGCTTTCCGGGCTGGCCTCGTCCGCCAGGGTGAAGGTTTGCTCGTAAAGCTGCTGACGTGAAACCGGTCGCCCCCGACGCTGCATCAGCGTGGTAAGCACGCTGGATTCGCGTGGAGTCAGCGCCAGCGGTTTCTCCTGCAGCTCGAAATACCCTTCATCGTGAAAAACCAGTTCGCCAAAGGTTTGGGCCTGCTGGCTCTGGCCATTACTGCGCCGGAGCAGAGCACGGATGCGGGCTTCCAGTTCTTCCAGCTCAAAGGGCTTACTCAGGTAATCATCCGCGCCCTGATTCAGGCCCCGCACGCGGTCAGCAACGCCTGTTCTTGCCGTCAGTAGCAGAACCGGCGTGCTCTGCCCTCGTTTGCGCATTCGCCCCAGCAGCGCCAGGCCATCCAGCCTGGGCAGCGAAATATCCAGCACCACCAGCGAGTACTGTTCTGTTTGCAGCACTTGATCTGCCGCCAGCCCATCGGCCAGCCAGTCTACGGCGAAGCCAGCCTGCGTTAAGGCTTTTTGTAACCAGCAAGCCAAATCGGCCGTGTCTTCTACCAGTAAGAGACGCATATCACATCCTGTCAGTTTTTCCGTCCATTGAAAGGTAAATGAAAGGTTAATGTTTTAACAATTCTATAACCCTCGATTTTCGGCGAGGCTCACACTCTGGAAGAAAAGAACGGAGCATATGATGAAAAAGTTCACCCGCACCGCCCTGGCCGGTGCTTTACTGGCCCTGGCCTCTCAAGCCACTTTTGCCGCTCAAGCCCCATCCCGAACCGAATGTATTGCCCCGGCTAAACCCGGCGGGGGTTTTGACCTGACCTGTAAGCTGCTGCAGGTCTCGCTGCAGGAAACCAAACAGATTGAGTCGCCAATGCGCGTGACCTACATGCCTGGCGGCGTGGGGGCGGTGGCCTATAACGCCATCGTTGCTCAGCGCCCTGCCGAAGCTGGCACCGTGGTGGCGTTTTCCGGCGGGTCTTTACTGAACCTTTCTCAAGGGAAATTTGGTCGCTACTCCGTAGATGACGTGAAGTGGCTGGCAGCCGTTGGCACCGATTACGGCATGGTAGCGGTGCGGGCAGACTCGCCGTACAAAAACCTGAAAGAGCTGATGGACGCCATGAAAACCGATCCGAACAAAGTGGTGGTTGGTGCAGGGGCTTCGATTGGTAGCCAGGACTGGATGAAAACCGCCTTGCTGGCCCGCGATGCCGGAATCGATCCGCGCAAAATGCGTTATGTGGCGTTCGAAGGCGGCGGCGAGCCGGTAACAGCCTTGCTGGGTAACCATATTCAGGTGGTTTCTGGCGACATGAGCGAGATGGTGCCGCATTTGCAGGGAGGAAAACTCCGCGTGCTGGCAGTGATGGCACCTGAGCGTTTGCCAGGCCAGCTGGCTGATGTCCCAACCGCCAAAGAACAGGGCTTCGATATCGTCTGGCCGGTGATCCGTGGCTTCTACCTTGGCCCGAAAGTGACCGATGCCGAATATCAGTGGTGGTCCGATGCGTTCAAGAAAATGGTCGCCACCGATGAGTTCAAAAAGCAGCGAGACATGCGTGGCCTGTTTGAGTTCAATATGTTTGGCCAGGAGCTGGACAGCTACGTGAAAAAACAGGTTGCCGATTACCGTGAGCAGGCCAAATCCTTTGGCCTGGCGAAGTAACAGGAGCACGCGATGAGCGATCGTATTTTTGCCAGCGCTTGGCTGCTGCTGTGCATCGGCGGGCTGATTGTCGGTTGGGGGATCACCAGCGAATACAGTTACGAGCCGGTTGGCCCTCGTCCGTTCCCGATGATTATCCTTGGGCTGATGGCGATTTGCGCCCTCTGTCTGCTGTTCCGCAAACCCGACACCATTCACTGGCCGAATCGCAACACCCTTAAGCGGCTGCTGGCGCTGATGGCCATGCTGATGGTCTATGGCTGGTTTTTTGAAAGCCTGGGCTTTCCGCTGATGACCACGCTGCTGACCTTTGGCATCGGCATGCTGTTCGGTGCGCGCTGGTGGGCTGCGGCGATCTCTGGTCTGGTTATGGGCGTCGCGCTGTTTTTCGCGTTTGACCGCCTGCTGGAAGTCACTTTACCGCTCGGCAGCTGGCTGAGCTAAAGGAAACCTGATGGAAACCTGGTCCTTTCTGATGCAGGGGTTTGCGGTCGCCATGACGCCAACCAACCTGATGATAGCCCTGGTCGGCTGTTTTATCGGCACCATCGTTGGCCTGCTGCCGGGCCTCGGCCCGATCAACGGCGTAGCCATTCTGATGCCGCTGGCTTTTGCCCTGCATCTGCCTGCCGAATCTGCCCTAATCCTGCTGGCGACGGTGTATATCGGCTGTGAGTATGGTGGCCGAATCTCCTCTATTTTGCTTAACGTTCCGGGGGATGCCGGCGCAATCATGACCGCGCTGGATGGCTACCCGATGGCTAAACAAGGACGAGCGGGCGTAGCGCTGTCTATCTCTGCGGTCAGTTCTTTTATCGGTTCAACTATCGCCATTCTGGGCATCATCCTGTTTGCGCCGATCCTGGCGAACTGGTCACTGGCGTTTGGTCCGGCGGAATACTTTGCGCTGATGGTCTTCGCCATTGCCTGCCTTGGCAGCATGATGAGCCAGAACCCGCTGAAATCGTTCCTCGCCGCTTTAATCGGGCTTGGCATGGCTACCGTTGGCGTGGACGCCAATACCGGTGTGTACCGCTTCACCTTCGGTAGCGTGCACCTCTCAGACGGCATTCAATTTGTGGTAGTGGTGATTGGCCTGTTCTCGGTGAGCGAAATTCTGCTGATGCTGGAATCCACCAGCGGTGGGCAGAAAGTGGTGCGTGCCAGCGGACGCATGATGTTCAACATGAAAGAAGCCGCCCAGTGTACCGGTGCCACACTGCGGTCTTCCTTCATTGGCTTCTTTGTCGGCGTATTACCTGGCGCGGGTGCCACTATTGCCAGTGCGATTGCCTATATGACAGAAAAGAAAATCAGCGGCGGGGAAACCTTCGGTACTGGGGACATCCGCGGCGTAGCAGCGCCAGAGGCAGCCAATAATGCCTCAGCCTGCGGCTCTTTCATTCCAATGTTGACATTAGGGATCCCGGGGTCGGGTACAACGGCGGTAATGGTCGGCGCGCTGACGCTGTATAACATCACGCCAGGCCCGGCAATGTTTACTGAACAACCCGATATTGTCTGGGGTCTGATTGCCGCGCTGTTGATTGGTAACGTGATGCTGTTAATCATGAATATCCCGATGATTAATATCTTCGCTCGCATGTTAACCATCCCGCTGTGGTTCCTGGTACCGACCATCGCCGCCATCTCAGCCGTGGGGGTTTATGCGGTACACAGCACCACCTTTGATCTGCTGTTGATGGTTGGGCTGGGGATCTTCGGTTATATCATGCGCAAGCTGGATTTCCCGATGTCGCCGCTGATCCTTGGCTTTGTGCTGGGTGAGATGCTGGAGCAAAACCTGCGTCGCGCGCTGTCGATCAGTAACGGCGGTCTGCCTATCCTGTGGGAGAGTCTGATCTGTAAAGTGCTGCTAGTGCTGGCCGTCTCCGTTCTGGTGGTGCCGTTCATCTGGAAGCGCTGGCGTCGCAGGCGTTTGCAGACCATTGCTGAGTAAAAAATGCAGGCCGGAGATTTCCGGCCTTTTCTTTGCCTGCGGCGTAAATTATTTCCCGCTGCCATGCCCTCGCCACTACCTATCACCGGGCGGGATTGTTATCATAGCCAATCATACTTTCTCCGGCGTGCCCCGGATGTTGACCTTTCAGTGAAGGATTTTGTCATGCAACCTCTTAGCGGCCCCGGTGCGCCGATCCCCGGCGACCGGACGACGGTCGATGCCAAACCTGGCACCACCCGCCCAGGCCCGGGAGATCAACCCTTATCACCCGCACAGCGCACCACGCTGGAAAGGCTGATCGTCAAAATCATGTCGCTGAGTTCGCTGAAGTCGCCTGAACTGTGGGCCGGAATGCGCCACGAAGTGGGAGTGAAAAACGATGCGGGTTTGCTGTCGCGCCATTTTCCGGCAGCGGAGCAGTTTCTCAATACGCGCCTGTCGCAGGTACAGAACACCCATGCAACCCGCCAGCTGTTCCAGCAGTTGACCGATCTGCTGCCGCAGGGAAATAACCGCCAGGCGGTCAGTGACTTTATCCGCCAGCAGTTTGGCCACACGGTGCTCAGCTCGCTGAACCCGGACCAGCTGCGGCAGGTGCTGACCATGTTGCAGAACGGCCAGATGGCCATTCCTCAACCGCAGCAGAGTCGCGTGTCCGATCGCACCCTGCTTCCGGCAGAGCATCACACCCTCAATCAGCAGATTTCCCGCCTGGCTGCCGCCACCGGCGAACAGCCGGTCAAGCTGTGGGCGTCGGCGATGAAGATGGTGAATTTGCACAGCGGCGATCCCATCCCGTCACGCCTTTATCCGCTGCTGACGCAATACCTGCAGGCGAGCCAGACGCTGAGCCAGCATCCGGCCCCGACCTTACCGATGCTGTTAGCCTCGCTAAAAGTGCCGCCGGACCATGCCGAGCAACGCCTGCTGGAAGATGCCAGCCAGCAACGTTTCCAGCAGCCACCGCTGGCGGTGCTGACCACCTCGCAGGCGCAGGATCTGATGAACCTGCTGTTTGCCCGTCGTGCGGAACGCCTGCGCGAGCAGCTGCTGCCGGACAGCGAAATCAACCCTCAGCCGATTGTCGCTCCGCTGTCTGGCAACCTGCCGCCCGTGCTGCAGCCGCTGGTCAATCGTCCGGTCTTCACCGCCTTTGCGGTGCTGGTGCTGATTGTTTTCCTGATGTGGATTTTCCTCTAGGCCTTAGCAGCCACAATCCTCAGGCATTGTCTGCGCAGGCCATTCGCCTGCGGCTTCTCCCTGCGTGACCGGATGCCGGTCACGCAGCCAGAAATCCAGCCCGCCGATTAACTCTTTCACCCGAAATCCCGCCGCCGCCAGCTTCCAGGCCCCCTTGGTCGATCCGTTACAGCCAATGCCATCACAATAGGTGACGTACACCTTGTCGCTGTTCAGCTGTGACAAGGTTTCCGCCGTCATCGTGCGGTGTGGAAAGCTGACTGCACCGCAGATATGTCCGGCCTGATACTGCTCAGCGGAGCGCGTATCCAGCACCACGATGTCGCTGATACCGCGCGCTAAATCCTGCGCCACATCCCAGGCATCGGCGTAATACGCCAGCTTATCCCTGAGCCACGCCTCGCTTGTCGCTGCTGAAGGTGGCGGAAACTGTAAAACGGCTGATTGAGACATGCTAACTCCTGAGCATTGGGTGAACGCTGATGATACGATGAATGGGCCTTAGCGATAGTACCCATTCAGAGGAGAGGATAAGACCATTATGCCGCACGCCACGGTTGCCATTATTCAGCTGTTCGACTCGCTACAGGCCCAGTCCAAACGGGAAAAGCTCTGCACCACCTTGCGCCAGCTGATCCGCAGCGGCATGTTGACCAGTGGCGAGCGCCTGCCTTCCTCACGGCTGCTGGCCAGTGATTTGGCGCTGTCCAGAATCACGGTCGAGGCGGCTTACGCGCAGCTTGAAAGTGAAGGCTATCTGCAACGCCAGATTGGAAAAGGCACCTTCGTGGCGGTGAGTCTGGCAGACCATCCGCCACGCAAAAAACCGCCTGAGCCGACGGCGGCCACCCTTTCCGCCCGTGGCAACCGCATCGTGGCCACCGGCGGTTGCCAGGATCCGCTGTTTCCGCAGGCGTTTGCCGCCGGTTCCCCTGACCTGCACGCCTTTCCTCATGCCATCTGGCGCAGGCTGGTGGGTCAGCGCCTGCGGCACGCGCCGGAAGAGATGATGCGCTATGGTCATCCGCAGGGTTTGCCGCTGCTGCAGCACGCGGTGGCCCGCTACCTTGCACAGTCACGCGGCGTGCGCTGCGAACCGGAGCAGGTGATGATCCTCACCAGCTCCCAGCAGGCGCTGCAAATGCTGGCGCTGCTATTGTGCGATGCGGGTGATACCGTCTGGCTTGAGGAGCCCGGCTACAGCGGTGCCCGCAATGCTTTTATCAGCGCCGGCGCCAACGTCATCCCGATGCCGCTGGATGAAGAAGGAGCAACGATACCCGATAAAAAAGCCGCCAGGCTGGTGTATCTGACCCCTTCCCATCAGTATCCCACCGGCGTGGCGATGACGCTCCAGCGCCGCCTGCAGTGGCTGGCTTTGGCCCGCCGCGAAGGCTGCTGGTTGCTGGAAGACGATTACGACAGTGAATTTTATTACCAGGATCAGCCGATGCCCGCGCTACAAGGGCTGGATGACAGCAATCGGGTGCTGTATCTCGGCACCTTCTCTAAAGTGCTGTTCCCTTCACTGCGGCTGGCGTATCTGGTGGTGCCGCCTTCGCTGGTTGATCCGCTGTCTAAGCTGCGCAGCGTGATGGACGGTCACAGTGCCCAACTGATGCAGGCCGTCACCGCCGATTTTATCAATAACGGCCATTTTCAGGCGCACCTGCGGCTGATGCGCAAGCTCTACGCCAGCCGCAGAGCATTATTACTGGAGCAATTAGCCAGCAAGCTGGGCGATAACCTGGTGCCGCTAAGCCACAGCAGCGGGCTGCAGCTGGCGGTGACGCTGCCAAAAGGCGGAGAAGCGCGATTGACTGAGGAGGCGTTGCAACGGGGGATAATCCTGCCGCGCCTGTCGCCGTTATATTCTGGAGATGCGCAGCAGGAAGGATGGATATTAGGCTTCTCTGCTCTGCAACGGGCAGAGATTATTCAGGCGGTCGAGAAACTGGCGAAGCTGCGTTATTGATGGCGGGCAAAGTTCAGCGTTACTGCAATGCCCAATACCGCGCAGATGGCGCCGGCCAGATACACCGAGCCGTAGCCCATCGAGGTGGCCAGCAGACCGGTTAACGGGCCGCTGGCACCGTAAGCGATATCCTGAAAGGCTGAGAATCCTCCCAGCGCCGTGCCGCGCACCTGTGGCGCGACGCGCTTGACCACCTCCACGCCCAGTGAAGGGAACACCAACGAGCAGCCGCTACCGGTCAGCGCCGCACCCAGCAACGCCATCCACGCCGAGGTGGATAAGCCCAGCACCAGCAGGCCAACCGCTTCCACCGTCAGTGAAATCAGCGCCACTTTCAAACCGCCGAGACGGTCCGGCATCCAGCCAAACAGAATGCGCACCAGTACGAACGAAAGACCAAATGCAGTCAGGGCAAAACCGGCGTTCCCCCACTGCTGGCTGGCGAAATAGAGAGAGGTGAAGGTGCCGATCACCGCAAAGCCCACGCCCTGCAACGCCAGCCCAAAACCTGGAGAGAGGATCTGCCCCACCACCGTCCACAACGAAGGACGCTCGCCGCCGTGGGTGGGCACCGGCTTGACCCAAACATTAAACAGCAGCGCGACAACGGGCAGGATCATGGTGGCAATGCCCATCGCCATAAAGCCCCATTTGTCATGCAGCATCAAACCCAACGGGGCGCCCGCCGCCAGCGCGCCATAGATGGCCATGCCATTCCACGACATCACCTGGCCGGAACGTTTCGGACCAACCAGCCCCATTCCCCAGGTCAGGTTGCCGGTCAGCAGCTGACTTTCTCCAAAGCCCAGCAGTAAACGCCCTACCACCAGCAGCGCAAACTTGCCCATCACCGGTAACGGCAGCACCGCCGCCAGCACATACGCCAGTCCGACCAGCGTACAGGCGAGCATGCCCTGTAACACCGAGCGTTTGGCACCGCGCTGATCCGCCAGCCTGCCGGCATAGCCGCGCGTCAGTAAGGTCGCAAAAAACTGGATACCGACCGCGACCCCGACCATCACGTTATTCAATCCCAGCTCCTGATGCACAAACAGCGGGATCACCGGCAAGGCGAGGCCGGCGGTCAGATAGGTGAGGAATACGGCAAAAGAGATGCTCGCCAGCGAGGTGGTTGGCTTGGCTGAGCGTTCAGAAAGTGTTGTCGACATGGGTGTCCTTGTTTTACGTAAGGGCTCGCCGGTTCAGACGCGCCCAAAAGTGCCATTGCCGGAGCAATGCCAGGGGCGCGTTGTTTGACGTTAGACGCTTACGCAACATCGTGGCGACGTTGAGGGGAATAATCTTGAGTGGAAAGTGTGGAGGAAAGTCCGCCAACCGTCAACGTTTGTAAACGGGGCGCCTGTAAGCAAATTACGTCGGAAATTACCGGGAAATTGGGCCAGTCTCGGGCTTGTTTACCCTTCAACTGCGAAGAAACTCACAATTCCTGCATATCAAATGCGCACGGGCGTCAACAGTTGGCCATTTTTGAATCAGACCGTTAGCCTTGCCAGCAAATTGTTAATGAAAAGATATCAAATCACCTGAATTTAACAAAATAAAAACATTATTTTGGCGTATAAATCCAATATTTATAATTAACTAACAATTATTTAACTATATTTACGCTAAATTTTAACTAAAAAAGTCAGCGATCACACTTCACTCAGCTGGCTGCCAGAGTCCTGAAAATTGCTTGCTATCTTGCTCCGGTGGCTAACGCCATATCTGACCACTATAAGCTCGCGCCTGGCGGGTAACTAAAGCGGAGAGTCCGCGCCCTACAATAAGGTATTGCTATGAAATTCAACGTCGCATTACTCAATGCATGTGTGGTTTCTGCCTGCATGCTGTTTACAACACCCTCCTTCTCAGCTGAAAAACATGATATCGCTGTGGTGGCGAAAGTCACCGGCATTCCCTGGTTTACCCGCATGGAAGTGGGCGTGAAAGAAGCCGCCACCAAGCTTGACGTCAATGCCTATCAGGTCGGCGGTTCAACGCCCGATCCGGCGCAGCAGGTGAAGGTGATTGAAGATCTGATCGCCAAAAAAGTCGATGCCATTATCGTGGTGCCAAACGATGCCAAGGTGCTGGAGCCGGTGCTGAAGAAGGCCCGCGATCAGGGCATCGTGGTGTTGACCCATGAATCCCCGGATCAGCCGATTGGTCAGTGGGATGTGGAAACCATCGACAGCCAGAAATATGCCGAAAAGAACATGGATGAGCTGGCCAGTGCGATGGGCGGCAAAGGCGGTTACGCGATTTATGTCGGATCGCTGACCGTGCCACTGCATAACGCCTGGGCTGACGCCGCCATCAAATACCAGAAACAGAAATACCCGGATATGCATGAAGTCACTTCCCGCCTGCCTGTGGCGGAGAGTATTGATAAATCCTACGCCACCACCCTCGATCTGATGCGCACCTACCCTGACCTGAAAGGGATCATCGGCTTTGGCTCGCTCGGCCCGATTGGTGCCGGTCAGGCGGTGAAAAGCAAACGGGCGAAAAACAAAATTGCCGTAGTGGGTATCGCGATGCCAGCGCAGGCCGCGCCGTACCTGGCGTCTGGCGACATCAAAAAAGCGCTGCTGTGGGACCCGAAAGATGCCGGCTTTGCGCTGGTGAGTCTGGCCGACCAGATTCTGGATGGCAAGCAGGTCACGCCTGACCTGACTATCGATGGCCTCGGTAAAGCCGATGTGGATATGAAAACCCATGTGATCCGCTTCAACCGCATTCTGGAAGTGACCAAAGATAACGCCAAAACGCTCGGATTCTGATGGCTGGGCCCGGCCGGTCACATCGGTGACCGGCAAGCGGGCCGCCTGCGGCTACAGTCCCTACGGTGAGTAAATTCTATGTCGCAAACCTTTCTCTCTCTCGACCATATCAGCAAATCCTTTCCTGGCGTTCAGGCGCTGGATAACATCAGCCTGACGCTGAATAAGGGCGAAGTACACTGCCTGGCCGGACAAAACGGCTGCGGGAAAAGCACGCTGATTAAAGTGATTTCCGGGGTGTATCAGCCCGATAAAGGCTCGCACATTGGCATCAATGGCAAGCTGTTCAACCATCTCAGCCCTTCCCTGTCGGCCTTTTACGGGGTGCAGGTGATTTATCAGGATCTGTCGCTGTTTCCCAATCTGACGGTGGCAGAGAATATCGCCGTGCATCGCTATCTGCCCGGCGGTGGCTTCTGGGTAAAAAGAGCGGCAATGCGCAAACTGGCGGTCGATACCCTGCAACGCATTGGTGTGACGCTGGATCCGGACCGCAAAGTCGAAAAGCTGTCGATTGCCGATCGCCAGTTAGTGGCTATCTGTCGCGCGCTGGCCGCGGATGCCAGCCTGGTGATCATGGATGAACCCACCGCTTCCCTGACCCGCCATGAAGTCAATGGCCTGCTGCGGGTGGTCAACGAGCTGAAAGCCGCCGGGATTTGCGTGGTGTTTGTCAGCCACAAGCTGGACGAAGTCATGGAAGTGGCGGACCGCATCAGCGTGATGCGCGACGGCAAACTGGTGGGAACCTTCCCGGCCAGCGAGCTGAACAGCGACGAACTGGCGTTCCTGATGACCGGGCAACGCTTTGCCTTCAGCCATCTGCCTGAACGGGCCGATAAAAGCGAAACGCCCCTGCTGGAAGTGCGCAACCTGTCGCGCAAAGGCCAGTATCAGTCGATCAATCTGAGCCTGCGCCGGGGTGAGATTACCTCAATTGTTGGCCTGCTCGGGGCCGGACGCACCGAGCTGTGCCTGTCCCTGTTTGGCATGACCCAGCCAGACAGTGGTGAAATCTGCGTTGAGGGCCAGCCGGTCAGCCTGCGCAGCAACCGGGATGCGATCCGCCACGGTATTGCCTATGTTTCCGAAGATCGGCAAACCCAGGGGCTGGTGATGCAGCAATCTATTTTCGACAACATGCTGGTGCCGATTTTTAACCGGCTGCATAACCGTGCCGGGCTGATGGACCAGAAAAAGGCCCGTCATCAGGTCGCCACCCTGATCCGCGAACTGAATATCAAGGTGTCGGACAGCCAGCTGCCGGTGCAAACCCTGTCCGGCGGCAATGCGCAGCGCGTGGCCATCGCCAAATGGGTGGCGACCCATCCGAAAGTGCTGATCCTTGACTCGCCCACCGTCGGCGTCGATATCGCCAATAAAGAAGGGATCTACCGGATTGCCCGCGATCTTGCCGAATCCGGCATGGCCGTGTTGATGATTTGCGATGAGATCCCGGAAGCGTATTACAACAGCCATCGCGTACTGGTGATGCGGAAAGGCGAACTGGTCGCCAGTTTTGCGCCGCACCAGTGCCAGGAAGACGAGATTGCCGGGGTGGTCAATGAATAACAAATTACGACATCTGATCGGCCACCATGAGTTCTGGCTGGGGATGCTGATCCTGCTGCTGGCTGCGGGCCTCAGCCTGCGCTCCAGCGAGTTTTTAACGCTCGGTAACCTGACCGATGTCGCCACCAGCTATGCCATCCTCGGTATTCTGGCCTGCGGCCTGTTTGTGGTGCTGATCGCCGGCGGGATCGACATTTCCTTCCCGGCCATGACCGCGATTGCGCAGTACGCAATGGCCAGTACCCTGCTGGCGCACGGCGGCAACTTCGTGACGATCTTCGCGATTGCCATGGGGTGCGGGCTGCTGCTGGGGCTGATCAATGGCGCGCTGGTCTACTTCTTACGCGTCCCGGCGATCATCATCACTATTGCCACGCTCAACCTGTTCTATGGCCTGCTGGTGTGGTTTACCGATGGCACCTGGCTGTACGGTTTCCCCGAGTGGTTTATGAACGGCATCAACTGGTTCTCTTTCACGGCCGCCGATGGCTATGAATACGGGCTGACGCTGCCGCTTTTATGCCTGCTGGCGGTGTTTGTGCTGACCGGCGTGCTGATGCGCTATACCCGGCTGGGACGGCAGATTTATGCGATGGGCGGCAACCGCGAATCCGCTTCCCGGCTGGGCATGAACCTGCTGACGCTGCACTTTTACGTCTACGGCTATATGGGACTGCTGGCCGGTGTTGCCGCCATCGTTCAGGCGCAGACCACCCAGTCAGTCGCGCCCAATTCGCTGGTCGGCTATGAACTCACGGTGCTGGCCGCCGTGGTTCTCGGCGGCACCAGCATGACCGGCGGCCGCGGCTCCTTATTCGGCACGCTGCTGGGGGTGCTGCTGTTGGCCTTCCTGCAAAATGGCCTGACGCTGCTCGCCGTCTCCTCTTACTGGCATATGGTGTTTAGCGGGCTGATTATTCTGGTCAGCATCAGCGCCACCGCGTGGAATGAAAAACGCAAACTGGCGAAGGGGATGTGAAATGAACGCCATAATCAAAATCCTTCCGGGCGACCGGATTATTCGCCTGCAGCTGCTGATGATTGTCATTGTGCTGGCGCTGTTCTCGCTGACGCTGGGTGGACGGTTCTTCAGCGCGGGCAACTTTCAGTCGATTGCCACCCAGCTGCCCGTTTTAGGCTTACTGGCGCTGGGCATGGGGCTGACCATGCTGACCGGCGGCATCAACCTGTCGATTATCGCCAGCGCCAACGCCTGTTCCCTGCTGATGGGCGCGATCATCGTTGCCCATCCGGGCCAGCCGCTGTTTCTGCTGCTGGCGCTCATCGCCGGTGCGCTGCTGGCGGTGCTGATCGGCACGCTGAATGGTCTGCTGATCGCGGTGATTGGGGTGTCGCCGATACTCGCCACGCTCGGCACCATGACGCTGATCGCCGGGTTGAATATCCTGCTCTCCAACGGCGCGGTGATTTCCGGCTTCCCACCGCTGATTCAGTTCCTCGGCAATGGCGAGGTGTTTGGCGTGCCTTTTGCCCTGCTGCTGTTCCTGCTGGTGGCCTTTGCGCTATGGGTTCTGCTGGAGCAGACCACGCTGGGCCGCAGCATTTATCTGCTGGGATCTAACGAACAGGCCACCCGCTTCAGCGGCATCAACACCGCGCGGGTGCAAATCACGGTGTATATCTTCTCTGCCCTGCTGAGCTGGGGCGCGGCGCTGCTGATGATGTCGATGTTCAACTCGGCGAAGGCAGGCTACGGCGAGTCCTGGCTGCTGGTGACCATTCTGGCCTCGGTGCTGGGTGGGGTAAATCCCGACGGCGGATTTGGCCGGGTGATTGGCATGGTGCTGGCGCTGATCGTCTTACAAATGCTGGAAAGCGGGCTCAATCTGCTGGGCGTGAGCAGCTATCTGACGATGGCGCTCTGGGGCGGTGTGCTTATCCTGTTTATTGCGTTACAGAATCGCAGAACCTGACGGTCGAGGCTAACAATGACAAGTTATTATCTGGGTGTGGATGTAGGGACCGGCAGCGCACGTGCGGGAATTTTCGACCTTAAGGGCCGGATGATGGGCCAGGCCAGCCGGGAAATTGCGCTGTATCGCCCGCAGGCCGATTTTGTCGAGCAGTCGTCAGACAATATCTGGCAGGCGGTGTGCCAGGCGGTGCGCGATGCCGTCAATCAAAGCAACATCAATCCGGTACAGATTAAAGGCATCGGCTTTGATGCCACCTGTTCACTGGTGGTGCTGGATAAAGAAGGCAAACCGCTGACGGTCAGTCCGTCGGGCCGCAGCGAGCAGAATATTATCGTGTGGATGGATCACCGCGCCATTTCGCAGGCCGAGCGCATCAACGCCACCCAGCACCGGGTGCTGGACTATGTTGGTGGGGTGATCTCACCCGAAATGCAGACGCCAAAGCTGCTGTGGCTGAAACAGCATATGCCCAACAGCTGGCAGAATATCGGCCATTTATTTGACCTGCCCGACTTCCTCACCTGGCGGGCCACCCAGGATGAAACGCGTTCGTTGTGCTCGCTGGTGTGCAAATGGACTTATATGGGCCATGAGAACCGCTGGGATGAGAGCTATTTCCGCCAGATTGGGCTGGAAGATTTGCTCGAGCATGACGCGGCGAAAATTGGCCGCGATGTAAAAACCATGGGTGAACCGTTGGGGCACGGCCTGACGCAGCGAGCCGCCAGCGAAATGGGCCTGCTGCCCGGCACGGCGGTGAGCGTATCGATCATTGATGCCCATGCGGGCAGCCTCGGCACGCTGGGTGCGGCGGGCGCGTCCGGGGAACATGCTGACTTTGACCGGCGCATCGCGCTGATAGGCGGCACCTCCACCGGCCATATGGCCATTTCGAAAGAGCCGCGCTTTATTAAAGGCGTCTGGGGCCCCTACTTCTCCGCCATTCTGCCCGACTTATGGCTGAACGAAGGCGGCCAGTCGGCCACCGGCGCGCTGATTGACCATATGATCCAGTCTCACCCCTGCTATGCCACGCTGCGCGATCAGGGAAAGGCTCAGGGCAAAACCATCTATGAAGTCCTTAACGACCTGCTGCGCAAAATGGCCGGCGAGCCCGAAAAGATTGCCTTTCTGACCCGCGATATCCATATGCTGCCCTATTTTCACGGTAACCGCTCACCGCGCGCGAACCCGAATCTGACCGGCATCCTCACCGGGCTGAAACTCTCGCGCACGCCGGAAGATATGGCGCTGCACTATCTGGCGACCATTCAGGCGATTGCGCTGGGTGCCCGCCATATCATCGAAACCATGAACCAGACCGGCTACAGCATCGATACCATTATGGCCAGCGGTGGCGGCACCAAGAATCCGATCTTCGTGCAGGAACATGCTAACGCCACCGGCTGTGCGATGCTGCTACCGGAAGAGAGTGAAGCGATGCTGTTGGGCAGCGCGATGATGGGCACCGTGGCCGCCGGGGTGTATGAATCCCTGCCGGAAGCGATGAATGCCATGAGCCGCATCGGTAAAACCGTCACGCCGCAAACCAATGAGATCAAACATTACTACGATCGCAAATACCAGGTATTCCGCGAGATGTATCACGACCATATGAAGTATCGCCAGATGATGCAGGAGGCCTGATGGAGCACATCGACGCCTGGTCACAGGCCACCTCTGGCTGGCAGACCTATCGCGATGCGCTAACCACGCTGGAAAGCCAACTCGACCGTCAGCAATGGCTGGCGGTACTCAGTACGCTGGCCCGCTGCGAGGGGAAAATTGCGGTCACCGGGATTGGCACCTCGGGCATTGCCGCCAGAAAGATCGCCCATATGCTTTCCTGCGTAGAGCGTCCCGCCACCTGGCTTAGCGCTGCCGATGCGGCGCACGGTGACATCGGTTTTCTGCGCGCCAGCGACGTGCTGATTATGCTGTCGCGCGGCGGCAATTCCGATGAGTTAACCCGCTTATTGCCGACGGTAAAAAGCAAAGGCTGCACGCTGGTAAGCGTCACTGAAAACGCCGGATCGGCGATTGCTCAGGCAGCCGATCGGCTGTTGCTGATGCCTGAAACTCAGGAGATTGATCCGCTCAATATGCTGGCCACCACCTCGATTATCAGCGTGCTGGCGGTGTTTGACGCGATGATAGCAGTGTTAATGACGCAAAGTGGCTACAGCCGGGAAACGCTGCTGGCGGTTCATCCTGCGGGAAATGTTGGCAAGGTGCTGCGGGAGAAAGAATAAAATCGGGGGGTGAGCCGGAGGGTCCGGTTATGCTAGCCTGCTGGACAGAAATCCCCGCGATGGAGCCATACAATGGACGGAAAACAGATTCATCAGCTGGCGGCCGACGTCGCCCGGACCCTGCCTGCAGCCGAGCTTTGCTACCCGTTTGGCCCGGAATATGAGGTGTTTAAGGTGCGCGGCAAGATGTTCGCTTTACTGGCACAGGTTCGCGGCGAGCGGATTGTGAATCTGAAATGCGATCCCGAAAACGCACTGTTACAACGGGCGATCTACGACAGCATTCATGCGGCTTACCATATGAATAAACGTCACTGGATCTCGATTTATCCCGGCGAACAAATTAGTGAAGGCCTGGTACGGCAGCTGGTAGAGGAATCTTACGATTTGGTGGTTGCCGGCTTGCCGAAGCGATTGAGGCCGATGGAACAGAGAGAACGCTGAAGGGAAAGACAGGGGGCGACATTTCGCCCCCTGAAACTTAGTCGAGCTTACGCATCACCAGGGTGGCGTTAGTCCCGCCGAAGCCAAAGCTGTTAGACATAACGGTCTTCAGCTTCTGCTCGGTTGGCTTGGTCACGATGTTCAGACCTTTCGCCGCGGGGTCCAGCTCATCAATGTTGATGCTTGGCGCGATAAAGCCATGTTCCAGCATCAGCAGAGAGTAAATGGCTTCCTGCACGCCGGCGGCACCCAGAGAGTGACCGGTCATTGCTTTGGTCGCGGACATGGCAGGCATGTTCTCGCTAAACACTTCACAGATTGCGCCCAGTTCCTTTACATCGCCCACTGGCGTAGAGGTACCGTGGGTGTTCAGGTAGTCGATTGGGGTATCCACATCGGCCATTGCCAGACGCATACAGCGCATTGCGCCTTCGCCTGATGGGGCAACCATGTCAGCACCGTCAGAAGTCGCGCCGTAGCCAACCACTTCTGCATAGATGTGAGCACCGCGAGCCAGCGCGTGTTCCAGTTCTTCAACCACCACCATACCGCCGCCGCCAGCGATAACGAAGCCGTCACGGCTGGTATCGTAAGTACGGGAGGCTTTTTCTGGGGTTTCGTTGTACTTGGTGGACAGTGCGCCCATCGCGTCGAACTCACAGGACATTTCCCAGCACAGCTCTTCGCCGCCGCCAGCAAAGACCACATCCTGTTTGCCCAGCTGGATCTGCTCAACCGCGTTACCGATACAGTGAGCGGAAGTGGCACAAGCGGAGCTGATGGAGTAGTTCACACCGTGAATTTTGAACGGTGTTGCCAGGCAGGCAGAAACGCCGGACGCCATGGCTTTGGTCACCATATAAGGACCCACGCCACGCAGGCCTTTCGCACGCATACCATCAACGCTGGCAGCCTGGTTGTAAGGGGAACCGCCACCGGAACCGGCAACCAGACCCACACGTGGGTTGTTCTGGTACTGCTCGGCGGTCAGGCCGGAATCTTTCACCGCTTCCAGCATGGAGATGTAAGCATAAATGGACGCATCGCTCATGAAACGCAATACTTTGCGATCGATGAGAGCTGAGATTTCGTCTTTAGACAGTTTGACGTTACCCCAGACGTGACTACGCATGCCGGAATCTTTCAGCTCCTGGGAGAAGGTGATGCCTGAGCGACCCTCACGCAGAGATGCCAAAACTTCCTCTTGGTTATTACCAATGCTGGAAACGATACCCAAGCCAGTAATCACTGCACGTTTCATTCAATACCTCATTCACTACTTATATTAGGATTCGACAGGCACTTTAGCTTACAGTTGTACGCCGAACAAGTCCGATCAGCGCTTAACTTTTGTAAATTTGCGTGGGCCAGCTCACACCGTTACAATCGCGGCACCGCCTGATAACCGAGCTTCCCCCTTGAAAACGACCCCGATCGAGTATGCCGAATTAAGCTGGAATGAACAGGGTACACCTGTATCCCGAGCGTTTGGCGACGTCTACTTCTCCAATGAAAATGGTCTGGAAGAGACCCGCCATGTGTTCCTCGGTGGCAACCAAATACCCGATCGATTTGCTCAACATTCGCGCGATTTATTTATCGTTGCTGAGACAGGTTTTGGGACTGGTCTGAACTTTTTGACCCTTTGGCAGGCGTTCGATCGCTTCCGGGAAGCGCATCCCGAGGCTAAATTACAGCGTTTACACTTCATCAGCAGTGAGAAATATCCTTTAAACGTGACAGATCTCGCCAGCTCGCTGGCCGTCTGGCCTGAACTGGCCGACTACGCGGCGGAACTTTGCCAACAGTGGCCGCAAGCGTTGCCAGGCTGTCACCGTTTGCTGTTGGACGGCGGCCGCATCACGCTGGATCTGTGGTTTGGCGATATTAACCAGCTGATCCACACTTTTGATGACAGCCTGCAGCATCAGGTCGATGCCTGGTTCCTGGATGGCTTCGCGCCGTCTAAAAATCCCGATATGTGGACGCCAGAACTGTTTGCCTGCATGGCGAAACTGGCCCGCCAGGGCGGCACCTTAGCCACCTTTACCGCCGCAGGATTTGTTCGTCGCGGTCTGAGAGATGCGGGATTTAACGTTATTCGCAGCAAAGGCTTTGGCCCGAAACGCGAAATGCTTTGCGGTTCAATGGACGCGTTAACGTCCCCTCAGGCAAACATGCCGTGGTACGCGCGTCCGGCTGCTGAAGGCGATGATATCGCCATTATTGGCGGCGGCATTGCCAGCGCGCTGCTGGCGCTGGCGCTGTTACGTCGCGGCAAAAAGGTCACCCTATACTGCGCGGATGCCAGGGCCGCCGAAGGCGCGTCCGGGAATCGTCAGGGCGCGCTCTATCCCCTGCTCAATCAGCACGATCCGGCATTAGCCACCTTCTTCCCACTGGCGTTCACCTTTGCCCGCCGGCTTTACGACAGCCTGCCGGTCGCTTTTGATCATGACTGGTGCGGCGTCACGCAGCTGGGTTGGGATGAAAAAAGCCGCGAGAAGATCGCCAAACTGCTGAGCATGGGCTTGCCTGAAGAGATCGCCCGCGAAGTATCGCAGGCCGAAGCGGAAGCCTTGTGTGGCGTGGAAACAGGCTGCGGCGGAATAAGCTACCCGCTGGGCGGCTGGCTCTCTCCGGGGCAACTGACCCCGGCGCTGTTTGAACTGGCTATGCAGCAAGGATTGCAGATCCACTGGCAGCATACGCTAACGGAAATGCGGTCCGAGGCGGATGGCTGGCAGTTACAGTTCCATGACCAGCCTGCTAAGCCACACCGCAACGTGGTGCTGGCCACCGGCCACACCCTGGCGTCCTTTGCCCAGAGCGAAATGCTGCCCGCTTACGCCGTTAGCGGCCAGGTCAGCCATATTCCCACCACGCCTGGGTTAAGCCCGCTAAAGCAGGTGCTGTGTTATGACGGTTACCTGACGCCGGCAAACCCGCACAATCAGCATCACTGTATTGGTGCCAGTTATCATCGCGCGGACACCTCAACCGACTACCGTGAAGAGGACCAGCAGGAAAACCGCGAAAGGCTGATCCGCTGCCTGCCACAGGCAGACTGGCCGAAAGAAGTCGACGTCAGCGCCGGTGAATCCCGCAGTGGCGTGCGGTGCGCCTCTCGCGACCATTTGCCGATGTTTGGTCCCCTGCCCGATTATCAGCAAACGCTGGAACAGTATGCCGATCTGTCACAGCATAAAGAGACCGCACAGGCAGCGCCGGTGCATAAAGGCTTGTTTGTGTTGGGTGCGTTAGGTTCACGCGGGTTGTGCAGCGGTCCGTTGGGCGCAGAAGTGCTGGCGGCAGAACTCTGTGGCGAGCCGATCCCGCTGGATGCCGACACGCTGGCAGCGATGCATCCGAATCGTTACTGGGTAAGGAAATTACTGAAAGGGAAAGCGATTAAAACGGCGTTCTGACAGGAGAATTAAGCCAGGCGGCACGGTGGCCGCCTGGTTTTCAGGAAGGTTTGCGCGCTTGCAGGAACAGATTGTCCCACATGCCAATCACCAGCGCCTGATCGCGCGGAGAAAGTTCACCGGCCTGGATGGCGTTCTGCAGACTTCTCTGCACCTGAATCTGTAATGCTTCAGGAGTATGCTCGCCGGAGAGTTCAATCTCAGCCACGGCCAGCGTCAGATGCCCACGCAGATAACCACTGGCAAACAGCTCGTCGTCACTGGCGCTTTCCACCATGTCGTCGATCAGGGCCAGAATACGCGCCTCAAATTCATCGATCATAAAATTCCTTATTCGTTCCTGTCCCCACGATCACAGGTCTTCTGGCCAGGGAAACTGTGCCGCCGTCAGCGGGGGCGTTGAGTAATACGAGCAGAGTTCAGCAATCAATCGGGCTGGACGAGCAGGAAGGCCCTGTTCCAGATGCGTCATGACCTGAGCATGGACTTTGCGCTGAAACGCGATGCGATCCGGCTCACAATCTCCGTTGAGATTGTCACAACTTACATTGAAGGGAAACCCTGCCGCAACACAAAACATCCACTCCAGCGATTGCGGTTTCACTTCTACCGTTTCGAATTGGTTCTGCGTCATGGCATCACGGCCATCCGGGCAATACCAGTAGCCAAAATCAACCTGTTTGCGGCGTTCAGCACCGGCAATGCACCAGTGCGAGATTTCATGCAGCGCGCTGGCGTAATAGCCGTGAGCAAACACCACGCGGTGATAATTCACGTCGTCATCAGCAGGAAGATAGATCGGTTCGTCATCGCCTTTAATCAGGCGTGTCTGAAAATCGGCAAAAAAGCAGCGGTCATAAATTTCAATCAGCTGCGTGTAGTGGTGGCTATCGTTCATTCTTTCTTTTCTCAACCCAACAGATGGTGACACCAGGCCGCAATCGCCGCGCCATGACTGTCGTAAAGCAGTTTTGCACTCATCACAGCAGACACGATCACCACCATCGGGCGGATCAACGTTTGCCCACGGCTTAACACCATGCGTGCACCTAACCGGGCACCACAGATGGCGCCCACCAGCATCACCAGTCCGGTTCCCCACACCACTTTGCCGCCAAACATAAAGAACAGCAGGCCACCAAAATTGGAGGTGAAGTTCAGCACTTTGGCATGAGCCGTGGATTTGGCGAGGTTATAGCCGCACAGGGTGACGAAAGCCAGCGCGTAAAAAGAGCCCGCGCCGGGACCAAAAAAGCCGTCATAAAAGCCGACGCAACCACCGGCCACCAGCGCAAACGGCAAGCCGTGCAGGCGACGCTGGCGATCTTCTTCGCCAATTTTCGGCAGCAGCAGGAAGTACAGCCCGATAGCGATCAGCAGGATCGGCAGAACCTGCCGCAGCAGTTCGGCCTGCAAATGCTGGATCAGAATGGCACCGGTCACTGCACCCAGAAACGTCATGCAGATATTCAGCCGCTGCTCGCGCAGATTGACCGCGCCACGACGGACAAAATAGAGGCTTGCCGAGAACGAGCCACCAACTGACTGCAATTTATTGGTGGCAATCGCCTGCGCGGGAGAGAGACCCACGGACATCAGCGCCGGCACGGTTAACAGCCCGCCGCCACCGGCAATCGAATCGATAAACCCGGCCAGCATGGCGACAAAGAACAGCAGCCCAACAAACAGTGGGCTGACGACGAACCAATCCATCTTCGATCCCTAAAGCAAATGTTTATCCAGTAACGCCTGACAGGATGGCGGTAACGGCGGCGGCTCGCGCTTCACTGGCACGCCACTGCCCGGTTTGGCTGGCAGGAACCAGCTTTGCAGCTCGGCACCACAGCCATCGCCGGCCGGCGGGGCAGGCTGATCCTGACACTGCATGCTGCCCGGCGGGCAACGCAAACGCACATGCATATGCGCGCGGTGACCAAACCATGGACGCACTTTGCGTAACCAGTCCCGATCGGCACCGGCATCGGCACACAGCTGCTTTTTAATCGCCGGATTGACGAAGATGCGCGTCACATCATCATCTTTCGCCGCCAGTTTAATCAGGCTGTCGATTTCCGGCTGCCAGTGGCGCGCGACCACGTTTTTACCGTCCGCCGCCACCAAATCCAGGGGCTGAGGCTTTAACAGCATCGCTGAGGACCAGCGCGATTTAGGCAGCTGTAGCCAGATATCTACATCCAGTCCCGACTGATGGCTGGCGTGACCGCTGCTGAAGCGCCCACCGGCGGCCATGCCCATGTCGCCAATCAACACTTCGCCGAGCTGCAGATTATGCACCTGCGTACTCAGACGCTGAATAAACATGATCAGATCCGGGTGGCCGAAGTAGCGACGCTGATCCTGGCGCATCACCTGATAGTCAGGCGCATCCAGCGGCAGTTGTTCTGCGCCAACGATACAGCCATTAGCAAACTGACCAATCGACTGCGGCGTGCCGCTAATCGGTTGGCGGATCGATTGCCAGGGCGTTGCCGCCAGTGAGGAAGCACTTATCAGCAGCGCACCAAGCGCCATCAGCGTCTTTTTCATTCGGTTACCAGCAAGGAATGTCCGTGTGCACATCAGCGTTCTGAGCACGCTGACGCAGTAAGTGATCCATCAGCACGATCGCCATCATCGCTTCCGCGATCGGCACCGCGCGGATCCCCACGCAGGGATCGTGGCGGCCTTTGGTGATCATCTCGACTTCTTCACCGAAGCGGTTGATGGTTTTGCCCGGCACGGTAATGCTCGAGGTTGGCTTCATGGCGATGTTGGCCAGAATCGGCTGACCGCTGCTGATGCCGCCTAAAATGCCGCCAGCGTGGTTGCTCTGGAAGCCATCCGCGCGAATTTCGTCACGGTGCTGGCTGCCGCGCTGGTTAACCACCGCAAAGCCGTCACCAATCTCAACGCCTTTCACCGCATTGATGCTCATCAACGCATGCGCCAGGTCCGCATCCAGACGATCGAAAACCGGTTCGCCAAGGCCAACCGGGACGTTTTCGGCCATCACCGACACTTTCGCACCAATCGAGTCACCCGCTTTCTTCAGCCCGCGCATCAGTTCGTCCAGCGCCTCCAGCTTCGAGGGATCCGGGCAGAAGAACGGGTTCTGTTCAACCTGATCCCAGTCCTTCAGCTCACAGGCCACATCGCCAATCTGCGCCAGGAAACCGCGGACTTTGATGCCGTGCTTCAGTGCCAGATACTTTTTGGCAATGGCGCCAGCGGCAACGCGCATCGCGGTTTCACGGGCCGACGAACGGCCACCGCCACGATAGTCGCGCAGGCCATATTTCTGCTCGTAGGTGTAGTCAGCATGGCCGGGACGGAACACGTCTTTGATCTCACTGTAATCCTGAGAACGCTGGTCGGTGTTCTCAATCAACAGCCCGATGCTGGTGCCGGTGGTCACACCTTCAAACACGCCGGAGAGGATTTTGACCTGATCCGGTTCGCGACGTTGGGTGGTGTAACGTGACGTACCAGGACGACGGCGATCCAGATCGTGCTGCAGATCGGCTTCGGTCAGCGGAATGCCGGGCGGCACGCCGTCTACAATACAGCCCAGCGCCAGTCCATGAGACTCACCGAAGGTGGTGACGCGAAACAGTTGCCCAATAGTGTTACCAGCCATGATGACCTCTTTTATTGTTCTTTATTAATCTTTGAAAATGCCAAAGTGGTGCTGCGCATCGACGATCTGCTGACGCGTCAGCATAAAGACGCCGTCGCCGCCGTTGGCAAACTCCAGCCAGGTAAACGGCACGTCAGGGTACTGGTCAATCATGTGCACCATGCTGTTGCCCACTTCACAAATCAGCACGCCCTGCTCGCTCAGGTAATCTGGCGCGTTAGCCAGGATACGGCGCGCCAGCTTCAGACCATCACGTCCGGCAGCCAGGCCCAGTTCAGGCTCATGGCGGTATTCGTTTGGCAAATCGTCCATGTCGTCTTCATCCACGTACGGCGGATTGGTGACGATCAGGTCGTAAGGGGTTTTTGGCAGTTCGCGGAACAGATCGGCGCGGATCGGCGTGACGCTGTGGGTCAGGCCATGCGCTTCAATATTCTGCTCGGTCACCGCCAGCGCGTCAGTGGAGATGTCGACCGCATCCACCTCGGCGTCCGGGAAGGCATAGGCACAGGCAATGGCGATACAGCCGCTGCCGGTACACATATCCAGAATATATTTCGGCTCATCCGGGATCAGCGCCGCAAAGCGATCGTTGATCAGCTCGCCGATGGGCGAACGCGGCACCAGCACGCGTTCATCGACATAGAACTCGTGTCCGCAGAACCAGGCTTTGTTGGTCAGGTAGGAGACCGGAATACGTTCGTTGATGCGGCGGATCACGCGCTCGACAATGCGATGACGCTCGCTGGATGTCAGCCGTGCGCTGCGCATGTCTTCCGGGATATCCAGCGGCAGATATAACGTGGGCAACACCAGCTGAACCGCTTCGTCCCAGGGATTATCGGTGCCGTGACCATACCAGAGCTCGGCGGCGGAAAAACGGCTTACCGTCCAGCGCAGCATATCCTGAATGGTGTGCAGCTCACTGACTGCCTCATCGACGAAAATTTTGTCCAAAGTGCCCTCCACAGGCCTTACTAAAACTCGGCAGCTAGTTTGCCATGAAGCGGGCCATAATTCAGCGCGGCGGTGTGAAAAAGCTGACATTTGTTTTTTGCCGCCACAACTCAGGGTAGACTGTCAGCATTTCCTGAAGACGACGTTCCGCGCCGTTTTGCCTTATAAAGCCGGACAATGAGAACCTGATGAGTAAAAAACAGCCCCTCAGCGCCGAAGATCAGGCGTTGTTTCGCGGATTAATGACCGGCACCCGAAAGCTGGCGCAGGACACCATTGTCCACAAACCGCAGAAGAAAAACCTCGCGGTGGTTCCGCAGAAAAAGCTGATTTCTGAGCAGATGGATGCCAGTCACTATTTTTCCGATGAATTCCAGCCTTTGCTGGCCGAGGAAGGCCCCACGCGATACGTGCGCAGTGATGTCAGCCATTACGAGCTGAAAAAGCTGAGGCGTGGCGATTACACGCCGGAAATTTTTCTGGATTTGCATGGGCTTACGCAACGGCAGGCCAAGGAAGAGCTGGGTGCGTTGATTGCAGCGTGCCGACGTGAGCACATTTTTTGCGCCAGCGTGATGCACGGCCACGGCAAGCATGTATTGAAGCAGCAGTCGCCGCTGTGGCTGGCACAGCATCCGATGGTGATGGCATTTCATCAGGCGCCCAAGCTGTTCGGCGGCGATGCCGCGCTGCTGGTGCTGATTGAGGTGGAAGAGTGGATGCCGCCAGAATTACCTTAAGACGGCGTCAGGGCCAGATCGCCTGGCCCTGTAACATCACATCGCTTTCGCCAGTTTGGAAGGACTGACCTGCCACTCCAGCTTACCGGTGCCGTTGTCAGCATCGTAGTCGATACGGGCAATGGCCGAGGTCGCGAACATCGGCGGCGATTCCTGCGGGCAGAGCTCAGACACCAGGTAGCCCACCAACGGCAGGTGGGAAATCACTAATACAGATTTCACCCCTTCTTTCGCCAGCACTTGCAGGTAACTGGCCACCATCGCGGGATCGCCGCCAGGCGTCAGTTCAGGCAAGACCTCCTGCCCCTCCGGCAGGATCAGTGCTTCACGCACCGTAGCCAGCGTCTGTTCAGCACGCAGGTACGGGCTGACTAACACACGTTCAATATCTACTGTCTGGCCATTAAGCCATTTCGCCATCTGGCGTGATTCATCACATCCGCAATGAGTCAGAGGTCGTACAGAATCACTAGCCGCATCTAATGCCGCATCGCCGTGACGCATAATGAAAACTTGCATAATGCACCGCTGTTGTTAAACGTAAACGCCGGAAAACACAGCTTCCCGACTCTTCATTCAGTGAATGAACGCTGTGTTGTACCCTAATGCCTTGAGTATAGTCAACCGATTGTTTATTAAATGAGCGCTTTCCAGAACAGTGCTAAAGCGCCCCTGTTTTGCGGTAAAATCTAACCCCCTGAATCGGCATGGCTATTCGATTTTTCCGCCGTTTTGTAAAAACGTTCGCCGCTGGCGGCCCGTCGCTTCAGCGCCTCGCACGGGGCAAAACGTTCGCCGTGTGACTGCATCAGCCGCTCTAATGTGTTGACCACGTCCGCCGCCCCAAGACGATCCATATAGCGGAACGGGCCGCCGAGGAACGGCGGGAAACCGATGCCAAACACCGCGCCAATATCGCCATCGCGGGCGGAATGAATCACGCCTTCGTCGAGGGTTCTCGCGGCTTCGTTCAGCATCATCATCACACAGCGCTCAGCGACAGAATCGGCGCTGAGATGGCTTTTAGGGTTCAGCGTAAGCAGTTTATAAATACTCTCATCAACCGACTTTTTACGGCTGAAGGTTTTACGGTTGTAGAGATAGAAGCCACGTCCATTCTTGCGCCCTTTACGGTCATCATTCAATACCGCGGCAAAGGCGTCCGGCGTGTTAAAGCGCTCGCCCCAGGCCTGTTCCAGCACCGGCATAATGTGCGTGCCGACGTCGATGCCCACTTCATCCAGTAACTGGATTGGCCCGACCGGGAAACCGAACTTCACCAGCGCCCGATCGATGCTGTCGATCGGCTCTCCTTCCAGCAAACAGCGCATGGCTTCAATAATGTACGGCGCCAGGATGCGGTTGACATAAAATCCGGCCCGGTCGGCCACCACAATCGGCGTTTTGCCCTGCTTTTTCGCCAGCGAAACCACGGTGGCGATGGTTTCGGCCGAGGTGGTGGTATGCGGGATCACTTCGACCAACGGCATTTTGTCTACCGGGCTGAAATAGTGCAGGCCGATGACGTTTTCCGGCCGGCTGGCGTTAGCTGCAATATCAGCAATCGGCAGCGAGGAGGTATTGGAGGCAAAAATCGTCTGGCCCGAAGTATTGGCTTCAACCTCTGCCACCATGATTTGCTTCAGCGTCAGGTCTTCGAACACCGCTTCAATGATCACGTCACGATGATGGAAGCCCTGGTAGTCGGTGCCGCCGCCAATCAGGGCCATTTGTTGCTGGCGCTCTGCCGGGCGCAGATGCCGACGCTGCACGCTTTTGCTCAGCAAATCCCAGCTGTATTTCATCGCATGATTAATGCCTTCCGGCTTAATGTCTTTGATGCGCACCGGCAACTTGCCACGCGTTGCGGTGACATAGGCAATGCCGCCGCCCATTAAGCCGCCACCCAGCACGCCAATCGCTTTCAGTTCACGCGGGCTGGCATCCGCACCGCGATCCTTTTTCATCTCGGTGGTGGCGAAGAAAATCGACCGTAACGCCTGTGATTCCGGCGTCATCGCCAGCTCGCCAAAGGCTTTGGCTTCTGCGGCATAGCCGATAATACTGCCCTTCAGCAGGCCGGTTTTCACCACCGACAATATTTTCCGGGTGGCCGGGTAATTGCCTTTGGTTTTGGCTTCCGTCTGTCTGGTCGCCATGGCAAACAGCAACGCGCGCCCTGCCGGAGCATTCAGCAGCCGCTCGCGCAGCGGTAAGGTTTTTCGCGGCTTACGGCCGTTCAGGGCCATCTTCACCGCCGTTTCCAACAGAATAGCCTGCGGCACGGCGTCTTCCACCAGCCCCATTTTGACGGCCTGCTTTGCCCGCAGGGTTTTGCCGGTGAGGATCAGATCCAGCGCTCTCGATGCGCCAATCAGTCGCGGCAGTCGCTGCGTACCGCCGGAGCCCGGCAGCAAACCTAACTGCACTTCTGGCAGCCCGAGCCGGGTTTTATCATCCAGCGAACACACGCGTTGATTGCAGGCCAGTGCCAACTCCAGCCCACCGCCGAGGCAGGCGCCATGAATCGCAGCAACCACTGGCACGGAAAGCGAGGCAATTTCGGCCATCACCTTCTGCCCTTCATGCGCCAGCGCTTCCGCTTCCTGTGCCGTTTTGCAGCGGTCGATCATTGAGATGTCCGCACCGGCAATAAACGAGTCCGGCTTACCGGATATCAGCACCAGTCCCGCGAGGTGCGAATTAGCGCGCGCCTGAGCAATCACCTCCCGGATCTGCCCGGCAAACTCCGCCTTCAGCGTATTCATCTTTTCGCCAGGCACATCAATGGTGATTACCCCGACGTTATCCAGCCGCATCACCAGGCTGAATGCCGAGGCTTTTTCTGGGTTGTGCGTCATCATCGTTGTCATTCGGCCTCCAGAACCATTGCTGCGCCTAACCCGCCCGCGGCACAGGCGGTGACCAGCCCCAGCCCACCGCCGCGACGACGCAACTCGTTCAGCGTCTGGGTAATCATACGTGCGCCGGTCGCCGCAAAAGGATGGCCGTAAGCGATTGAACCGCCCATCACGTTAAATTTCTCTTCGTTCACTTCGCCCAGCGCATGCGGGCGTTTTAACACCTCGCGGGCAAAACGCTCGTCGGCAAACATTTTCAGATTAGCCAGCGTTTGCGCGGCGAACGCTTCGTGCATATCGATCAGCGTCAGATCGTCCAGGGTGATCCCGGCCCGGTCCAGCGCCAGCGGCGAAGCGTACGACGGCCCCAGCAGCATGTCCTGCCAGACGTCTATCGCGGTAAAGGCGTAGCTGCGCAGATAGCCCAGCGGCACGATGCCCAGCGCTTTCGCCCGCGATTCGGTCATCAGCACCACAGCGGCGGCACCATCGGTCAGCGGCGTACTGTTGGCGGCGGTGACGGTGCCGTGCTGACGATCGAAGGCGGGACGAAGACGCGCGTAGTCATCCAGCGTCGAGGCCATTCGCACGTTATTGTCCTGCTCAAACGCTTTGCGCCATGGCGGAACAAACGCGGTCATCACTTCACCCGCCAGGCGGCCATCTTCCCAGGCCCGGGCGGCACGCTGATGGGAACGGTGAGCCAGCGCATCCTGCTGCTGGCGGGTAATGCCATGGGTTTTTGCCATCTGCTCGGCGGTGTCACCCATTCTGAGCCCGGTTGAGTATTCCGCCACGGCGGGCGGCACCGGCAGCAAATCGCGCGGGCGCAGCTGGCTGAACAGCGACATTTTCTGCGAGAAGGTTTTGGCTTTATTGAGATCGACCAGAATACGACCGAGCTTTTTGCTGACGCCAATCGGCAGCACTGAGGAAGAGTCCGCCCCGCCGGCAATTCCGGCCTGAATGGTGCCTGCCAGCATGCTTTCAGCAACGTTCGCTACTGCCTGAAAACTGGTGGCGCAGGCGCGGCTGACGCTGTAGGCATCGGTCGACACACTCAGGCCGCTGCCAAGGACGATTTCGCGGGCAATATTCGGCGCTTCGGGCATCTGCACCACCTGGCCAAACACCAGCTGTTCGATGACTTCGGGCGGCAGTTCGCTACGCGCCAGGAGTTCACTCACCACCATCCGCCCCAGCTCAATCGCCGGCACGCCGTGTAATGCCGTTGCCTGGCGGGCAAACGGGGTGCGGAGTCCGTGTGTAATAGCGATGCGATCGCCCTGACGCGTCAGCAAAGGAAGCGCTTTGCTCATTCTGATTACCCTTAACAGTCAAACGGCATCATTGCCTAACAGGTCTGACCTCTAAGGTTAACCAGATTTTAACAATGTGCACGCGGAATGAGAGAAAATTGCGAGAGCAAACACGCTTTAGAAAACAATGAGTGGGAAAACCCACTCATTGCGGAAGAAGGGGATTAACGCAGGCCGAGCTGAAAAATCATCGTTTCAGCCTGGCAGCTGAAGGTGAAATCCGCGTCAAGCAGCACACCCTCAGGCTGCTCGCTAAAGCGCGCGTCAATCTGGCAGGGATCGGATTCGACCTGACGCGCTTTTTCCGTCAGCTGGCTGAGCATGGCTTCCGCCTGCTGGCGAGTGCCGTACAGCTGGCTCCAGCTTGCGGTGCAGTCGGTATTGTCCATGATCGTACCAACATCGACACAACAGCAGGCGGCGGTTTCGTTGGCGCTGCATTTATTAATGGCATGGGACATGGGAAATCTCCTGTTAGCCGCGCGGGTTGCGGCAGAAAGTGTATTCTCTGGCCGCTATGTTACCCCTGCCGCGAAAGGCTGTCTGGCAATTGCGTGATATAGCGCCAATAAGTGCCATATATCCACGTCAAATTTGATCTGAAACAAGCTAGACTCGATAGGTTCAATTCAGACACGCAGTTTTTTGTTAAGCAGATCGCTTTTCTTAGATCATTTCAGAAATATTTATAAAACAATATTGCAACATCGATACAGGTCGGACCTATACTGGTGCCACTGGTCTGATTTGTTAGCCGTACGTCAGTCCCTAAAATTCGTGAACCTTTGTTACATCCGTGACAAAGTTCAATAAAAATCAAATAAATGAGGTTGTGGTCATGAACCATAAAAACCTGTTTGCGAAGTCTGCTCTCGCAGCTGCAGTGGCAATTGTTTCTTCTAACGTTTACGCAGCCGGCTTTCAATTGAATGAATTTTCGGCCATAGGTTTAGGACGCGCTTATTCAGGCGAAGGCGCCATGGGGGATACCGCGGCATCTGCCAGCCGTAACCCGGCCACCATGGCGTTAATGGATCGCCCGATGTTTTCTGTCGGTGCCGTATTTATTGATCCTGATGTCAATATCAGTGGCGACAGCCAGTCAGGACAAAGTTTGGATGCCAATAATATTGCGCCAACGCAATGGGTACCCAACCTTCATTACGTCCAGCCTATTAACGATCAATGGTGGTTAGGCGCGTCGGCAACCTCCAATTATGGTCTGGCAACCGAATTTAATGATGACTACACCGCGGGCGGATATGGCGGTAAAACCGATCTGCAAACGGTGAACTTTAATTTAAGCACCGCTTATCGTCTTAATCAGAACTTCAGTTTTGGTGTGGGCTTTGATGCGGTTTATGCCCGTGCCAAGATTGAGCGATACGCGGGTGAATCCGGTGCCGCACTGGGCTTGCCAGCAGATACGCAGATTGCCCATCTGAAAGGGGATGAATGGGGTTACGGCTGGAATGCCGGTATTCTGTATGAAGTGGATCCGAATAACCGTTTCGGCTTTACTTACCGCTCTGAAGTTAAAATCGACTTTGACGGCGATTATAAGAGCAGCATCCCAACCTATATTAACCCAATTAATCAGGCGGGTAATTTCGGCCTGCCTTACGGTACCAGCGGTCAAACTGTTCCGGGCGCATTGACCCTGAATCTGCCTGAAATGTGGGAGCTTTCCGGTTACCATAAAGTGGCGCCGCAATGGGCCGTGCATTACAGCCTGACCTATACCAGCTGGAGCCAGTTCCAGGAGCTGAAAGCGACCGGCAGCAATGGCCAGACGCTGTTCTATAAAGATGAGAGCTTTAAGGATGCTTACCGCATCGCGCTGGGCACGTCCTATTTCTATGATGAAAACTGGACCTTCCGCACCGGTATTGCCTTTGATGACAGCCCGGTCCCGGCAGAAAACCGTTCCATCTCTATCCCGGATCAGGATCGTCTGTGGTTGAGCGCCGGTGCTTCCTACGCCTTTAACCAGGATGCTTCCGTCGACGTTGGCCTGTCCTATATGCACGGTCAGCATGTCACTGTAGAAGAAGGCCCTTACACCTTTAACTCTACCGGTAAAGCCTGGCTGTACGGCGCGAACTTTAACTACAAGTTCTGATAGCACGCCGGCAACAAAAAAGGCCTGTCTTGCGACAGGCCTTTTTTTATATCACCGCAACGGTTAGTTAGAGTCGATATCGTTGAGATCGCCCTGAATCGCCGAGGCGTTAGGGTTTTCCTGCGGGATCAGCCTGCCATCGCTGGCGAGGAAATCATGATGCTGGAAGTATGCCGCACGCACAAAGGCATAAGGGTCCTTCGAGTTACGCAGCATCGCATCTGAATCGAGCAGCTGAGCACGGGTTTCAACCCCTTCCAACGCCCACTTCCCTGCCGACATCCACCAGGTCAGCCAGCTGAGCGGCGCGTAAAGATCGTCAACCAGCCCACCGACATCCTCACGCGGGGTGAAGCCACCGTAGCCCGGCACTTCTACGTAAGGACCGTAGCCGACGCCGTAATTCCCCAGCGTACTACCAAACCCGCGCGCCTCTTCTTTGGCCAGCTTTGGATTCGCCATGCTCGCCACGTCGATAAAGCCGCCCATCCCCAGAATGGTATTCAGGAAGAAGCGGTTGAAGTGGATCATCGCTTTATAAGGTTTACCCTCAATAAAGTAGTTCACCATCGTCGACGGCTCATCAAGGTTGCTGAAGAAGTTACTCAGCCCGGTGCGCGCAGGCACCGGCAGATAGTCACGCCAGGCCACCGCCACAGGACGAACTACGTACGGGTCGAGCACGTTGTAGTTAAAGTTGAACATCGAGCGGTTAAAGCCCTCGAACGGATCGGACCGCCCTTGTGGCTCATCTGCCGTATTCGAACTGGCGCAACCTATCAGCAGCACGCTGGCCAGCGCTACACCCGTCACGCGGTAGCTCATCTCTTACTCCCTGTCTTCTGTGTAATACCGCCTATGGCTGCTGCTGATTAATCTCAACAGACAGTTGCTGATGACCATCAAATGGCGTGACGGCACTGGTGCCGAACCAATCCCCGGACTGCGGGTTGGCGCTGCCATCACGTGAGATACGCACGCGTACCTGAACCTGATGCTGAGCAGAAAGAAGCCGCTCCGGCATCATGGCATTGCTGTCATCCAGCGTCAGCGATAGAGGAAAATGGCTTAACGGTAATTTTTTCACCGCCACCGGGACGGGAGAAACACCATCAGCAACGGAAATATACAACACTCCGCCAGCGGGTAACATTTTTTCTGCACCTGGTGCCAGAGTGACGGAAAGCGCCAGATGGCTGTTTTGCTTGCCGGATTCCGTTTTTGCCTGCTCGATGCTGCGCTGGATCATTACCCCGCGCTTATCGTCAGCAGGTAACAATTGTAACATCTTTTGCCAAACGGCAATGGCCTCAGGATAGTGCTGCTGACTAAAAGCATTAAATGCCAACAGGCTCAGCACCCGCAGATTATCACCGTCCGCTTTGATCATCTCGTTCAGCATCACGCTCGCCTGACGATTATCTTCCGGATCGGGAGAACGCGTCAGTACGTCCGCGTAGCTGAGCTTCACTTCGGGATTATTGGGCGCCAGCTGCATCGCGCGTTGGAAGGCTTTGGTGGCCGTATCGGCATTATTCAGCACCATGCCGATCCGCCCCAACATCAGCCAGTCGTTGACGTTCTGCGGATCGTCCTGCAGCGAGCTGCGCACGCCAAGCCCCAGCCGCGCCAGTTCTTCCATGGTCAACGGTTTGGCAGCGGGATCCATCACCTGCGCACGCAAGGCCGGCAGATCGTTTTTCACCTGCTGCCAGGACATCACCTGCGCAAAGCCACCGGTTTTGAAGTAGAAGCCCAGGCTGACCAGGATCAGCACCAGCACGCCAGGCAGCAGCACCCAACGCCCTACGCTACGTTCAACGATCTCTTCATCTTTTGGGATATCGTGCAGCAGGGTTTGCTGTAACTCACGCACCATCTCTGGCCGCTCGCCCACCACACCCTGATCTTCATCTTCTTCCAGCTCTTTCAGACGCTGATGATAAAAGGCTTTATTCAGCGCATCGCGTTCAATTGAAACCGGGCGATGTTTGCGCCCGCCGGCAATCAGCAACAGCGCGCAGGACGCTATTAACAGCGCCAGAATGGTTAACCAGAATCCACCCATTATTGCTTCCTGTTATTCTTTAAGAGCGCATTCAGGCGCTGTTGCTGTTCCGCATCCATCTCGTCATCTGGCCTGCGCTTTTTACTGCGCAGTACAATCACCATCGCGCCAATAATCACAAACAGCGCCGGACCGGCCCACAAAATCAGGGTTGATGGCATTACCGGCGGTTCATAGGTAACGAAATTGCCGTAGCGCGCCACCATATATTGCTTAACCTGATCCGGCGTCTGGCCGTTTTGCAGCAGTTCATAGACCTTCAGCCGCATGTCGCTGGCGATCATCGCGTTGGAATCGGCGATGCTGTTGTTCTGGCATTTTGGACAGCGCAACGATTCCGTCAGGTGGCGATACTGCTGCTCCTGATCGACGGAAGAAAATTTATAGGTATCAATGTTGTCAGCCAGCACGCTGCCACTGAGAAACAGCACTAAAATCAGGACGATCCCTTTCATGCACCCGCCTCCTTGCTGTATTTATCCCATAACGGCTTCACTTCACGGTTCCACACGTCGTCGTTCAGATCCCCGGCGTGGCGATAGCGAATAATCCCTTTGCCATCGATCAGGAAGGTTTCCGGCGCGCCATAGACGCCCAGATCCAGCCCCAGCATGCCATCACCGTCATACAGGCTCAGTGCATAGGGGTTGCCCAGCGTGTTCAGCCAGTTGATCGCCTTATTGCGATCGTCCTTATAATTCAGCCCGACCACGCGCACGCCCGTTGACGCCAGCGAATTCAGATACTGATGCTCGGCCCGGCAGGTCGGGCACCAGGTCGCCCAGACGTTCAGCAGGATCGGTTTGCCGTCAGTGAGTACTGACTGATTGTAGGTTTTACCCGGCTGATCCAGTGATTCCAGCTTAAACACCGGCACCGGCTTGCCGACCAGGGCCGACTCCAGCAGCGTGGGATCGTCACCGTGCGCATTGCGGTTCAGCTGCCACATCAGGGCCGCCGCCAGCAGCAGGAACAGCACCAGCGGGATATAAAGAATTTTCTTGCTCATGCCAGCTCCTTCTCTGCTTTTTTGCGTGAACGATAGCGCGGGTCACACAGGCAGAAAATACCGCCAACGGCCATAAACAGACCGCCGAACCAGATCCAGCGAACGAAAGGTTTGTAGTAAATACGCACCGCCCAGGCGTTATCGCCCAGCTCTTCACCTAATGCGGCGTACAGATCACGGGTGAAGCCGCCGTTGATCGCGGCTTCGGTCATCATGGTGTGCGCCACGCTGTAGTAGCGTTTTTCCGCGTGCAGTGTCGCTTCGTGCTTGCCGTTACGCGTGACGTCGATAATGCCGACGCCGCCGGTATAGTTCGGCCCTTGCAGGTTGTGCACATCGCGGAAGGTGAAGTGATAGTTTTGGATGTCGACCGTATCGCCCGCGCGCATGCGCACATCGCGCTCAACGCTGTAGTTCTGGCTGAAGGCAATACCGATAACCGTCACCGCCACGCCCAGGTGACCCAGCACCATTCCCCAGTGGCTGCGGGAAAGATGGGTTAATCCTTTGAAGAAGCTGTGACGGTGAGTGGCGCGTTCGTGCAGCTCCATCAGCGTCAGGAAAATGACCCAAATCGACATCAGCAGGCCGACGACCGCCATCGCTTCGATGCGGTCCTGCATCAACCACGGCAGCAGGATCGACAGCACCAGCGTCCCCACCAAGGCCACCGCCAGACGCTTCCACAGTTTCTGCGGTTCATCACGACGCCAGCGCACCAGCGGGCCAATACCCAGCATCAGCGCCATTGGCGCCATCAGCCAGGTAAACAGGGTATTAAAGAAGGGTTCGCCAATCGAGATACTGCCCAGGCCCAGCTGTTTGTGCACCAGCGGCAACAGCGTTCCCAGCAAGACCACCAGCATCGCGGCGATCAGCAGCACGTTGTTACCCAGTAAGAAGGACTCGCGCGACCAGACTTCATTCTGCACGCGGCTGCGGACTTTGCTGCCCTTCACCGCATACAGCAGCAGCGAGCTACCGATAACAATCACCAGGAAGGCGAGGATAAACATCCCGCGCGACGGATCGGATGCGAACGAGTGTACCGACACCAGCACGCCAGAACGAACCAGGAACGTCCCCAGCAGGCTCAGTGAGAAGGCGGTTATCGCCAGCAGCACTGTCCAGGCTTTAAAGGTGCCGCGTTTTTCGGTCACCGCCAGCGAGTGGATCAGCGCGGTGCCGGCCAGCCACGGCATAAAGGACGCATTTTCAACCGGATCCCAGAACCACCAGCCGCCCCAGCCAAGCTCATAATAAGCCCAGGCCGAACCCAGCACGATGCCGACGGTCAGGAAGACCCATGCTGCGGTGGTCCACGGGCGTGACCAGCGCGCCCAGGCGGTATCCAGCCTGCCCGCCATCAACGAGGCGATCGCAAACGCAAAGGCCACCGAGAAGCCCACGTAACCCATATAGAGTATCGGCGGGTGGAAGATCAGGCCGATATCCTGCAGCATCGGATTCAGGTCGCTACCGTCGATCGGGAAGTCCGGCAGCGTGCGGGTAAACGGATTCGACGTCAGGGTGATAAACAGCAGGAAACCGAGGTTAATCATTCCCATCACTGCCAGCACGCGCGCGATGGAATCCATCGGCATGCCGCGGCTGAACAGCGCGACGGCGAGCGTCCAGGTGCTGAGCAACAGCAACCACAGCAGCAGCGAGCCTTCATGCGCACCCCAGGTGGCCGCAATACGGTAGTAAACCGGCAGCAGCGTATTGGAGTTGGTCGCCACATAGGCCACGCTGAAATCGTTGACGATAAAAGCATGAACCAGTATCGCAAAAGCGCCAAGGATACAGGCAAACAGCGCGAAGCTCAGCGGGCGCGCCAGCCCCATTAAACGGCGATCCTGCTGGGCGGCGCCCCACAGCGGGTAGATACTTAACAGCAGCGAAATAGCCAGCGCCAGACAGAGCAGAAAACTGCCGATTTCCGGCATCATGACTGGCCACCTTGTACGGGTGGCTGATAGGCCGACTGCGGGCCTTTAGGATTGGTTTTCATCGCGTCCTCAATTTCTGGCGGCGTATATTTTTCATCGTGTTTTGCCAGCACTTCCTTGGCTTCCACCAGATTGCCGTTCTGCAGCACACCTTGTGCCACCACGCCCTGCCCTTCACGGAACAGGTCAGGAAGAATGCCGAGATAGCTGACGCTGATGACGCCACGGGCATCATACAATTTGAAGGAGACCTGAAGCGTCTGCGGATCGCGCTTCACGCTGCCCGGCATCACCATGCCGCCGACGCGCAGGCGCTGGCCGGGTTCGGGCTTCACGTGGGCTTCCCCTTTACCGTCAATAATTTCACCGGGTGTGTAAAAAAGGTCGATGTTTGAACGCAGTGCGTACATCACTAAAGAGGTGGCCAGGCCGAGGCCCACCAGAATTGCTGTCACCATGATCAGGCGACTTTTACGGCGCGGATTCACTGTTGTTCTCCTGCGGCTTCACTGGCTCGTTTTTTACTTTTGGCGGCGCGGATGCGACTTTCCCGCGACTGACGCTGGCGAATGTCATGCAGCAGGCGATGACGCTGGATAACGGTGTGCAGCACCAGCGCGGCGAGGGCAATCAGCGTGCAGGCAACCGCCAGCCAGACATAAAAGGCGTAACCGCCCATGGCAAAGAATGCTGACCAGGATGAGAATGCTGGGGTCATGCTTTACGCCCTCCTTTCGCTGCCAGTTCAGCCACCCACGGGCGATGGCGTTCGGTAAACAGCAGCAGATTGCGCAAGCGCATCAGCGTCAGTGAGATGAACACCAGCAGATAACCGAGGATCGACCAGCGCAACGGCGAGCGCATGCTGGGGTCAATCGACTGCTGAAGCATGCCGGAGGAACCCTGATGCAAGGTGTTCCACCACTGCACCGAGTAATGAATGATGGGCAGATTAACCACGCCGACCAGGATCAGGATCCCGGCGGCTCGTCCCGCCATCCGGCGGTCGTCAAAGGCGTTGTACAGGGCGATGACGCCCATATAAAGGAACAGCAGAACCAGTTCAGAGGTGAGGCGGGCATCCCAAATCCACCAGGTGCCCCACATCGGCTTACCCCAGGCAGAACCGGTGATCAGCGCAATAAAGGTAAACACCGCGCCCACCGGCGCCATGGCGGCAGCAGCCAGGTCGGCGGTTTTCCATTGCCAGACCAGACCAATAAAGGCAGCGATAGCCATTGAGGCATAGATACCCATTGACCACATGGCGGCCGGGACATGGATATACATGATGCGGTAGCTGTTTCCCTGCTGATAATCGGCCGGGGCGAAACCAAATCCCCAAATCCAGCCCAGTAACAGTGCTGCTACGCCCAGCACCGCGAACCAGGGCACCAAACGACCGCATAACCGGTATAGCCGGTCGGGCTTACCGAGTTGATGTAACCATTTCCACATTATTATTTTGCTCACATAAAAAGAAAAAGCGTTCTGGTGTTTTTTATTAGAAATCAGTTAATGCACGCTAACCCGCAATGCTGCGGCGGTGGCGAACGGCGCCAAGGTGGCACTGCCCACCAACAGGGCTCCCAATATGGCCAGGTAGCCGTCAATCGGTAATCCCATGCCGGCAGCGTCTATGGCTGCACTGGCAAATATCAGCACCGGCACCGCCAACGGCAATACCAGCAAACTCAGTAATACGCCGCCGCGACGCAATCCGACGGTCAGTCCAACGCCGATGGCCCCAAGGAAACTCAGGGTTGGCGTACCCAGCAGCAGCGTCAGGGCAATGGCTCGCCAGCTGGCAAAATCCAGCGAAAGCAGTAAAGCAGCCAGAGGAGACAGCAACAATAACGGCAGGCCGGTTACCACCCAGTGAGCGGCCACTTTCCCCAAAACCGTTATCGGCAGTGGCGTCGGCAACAACAGCAGTTGTTCCAGCGAGCCATCAAGAAAGTCATCACGAAACAGGCGTTCAAGGGCCAGCAACGAGGAAAGCAATGCCGCCACCCAAACGATGCCCGGCGCGATACGCGCCAGCAATTTAGGTTCTGGCCCAATTCCCAACGGGAACAGGGTAATCACGATCAGGAAGAACCACAGCGGATTAATGATTTCCGAGCCACTGCGAAACGCAATGCGCAGTTCGCGCTTAAGGACACGCCAGAACATCAGACTACCTCCGAAGAGGTAAGACGAATTTTGCGAACTGTGCGATGTGCCGACGGTAAATCCTGATGGGTGGTTAAAATCACCGCCCCGCCGTTCTCCGCATGGAGGTTAAACAGCGCCATCAGCTTTTCCACGCCGGATTTATCAATCGCGGTGAGCGGCTCATCCAAAATCCATAAAGGCGAGCGGCTTAACCATAATCTGGCCAGCGCCACACGACGCTGCTGGCCTGCGGAAAGCTGGGAGACGGCGACATCTTCAAATCCGGTTAAATCCACCTCTTCCAGCGCCGCCATCAGTGACGCTTCAGACTGACTGGCATGATAAAAATGCAGGTTCTCGCGTGCGGTCAGTACCGCTTTCACACCGGGCTGATGCCCAAGGTACAGCAACGCGGCGTGCCAGGTTTCACGCTGGTGACGAATGGGCTTTTGCTGCCACAGCACGTCGCCCTGTTCAGCCCGGCTGAGCCCGGCAAGGATCCGCAGCAGAGAGGTTTTCCCTGCCCCATTCGCCCCTTCAATCTGGACAATATCGCCCGCTGAAACGGTAAAACTGAGATCGTTAAACAGCGTGCGTTCATCGCGTACGCAGGTCAGATTGTTGGCTTCCAGCATCAAAAAAATTCGCGCTTAGTAGAATTGGGCGAAATAGTACCACAGGCAATCAGTTCATCGCAGCCTGCAGTAGCCCTGCATTTTTCCCGGGTAAGGCATTATGCCTGTTACGCGTCACAAATCGCGCAAAAAAGCCTTGCGGTTAAAGGTTTGTTACGCTTCTTCTGAGGTTTCGTTACATTTCAACTTCCCGATAAACACGCTACGCTTAGAGAGTAATTACCACTGGGAACTAAAATAATGAATAAGAAACAGGATGATGGCGAAGTAGAAAGTCAGGAAAGTGAACAAGGCGAAGAGATCGAGGTGGATGAGGAGGCCCTGCCCTCACGCGCGGCGGCGGTACATGAGCAGATCCGTCAGGAGGGTGAAAAGGAGTTAGAACGTGATGGGCTGGCCCTGCTGTTTTCGGCCATTGCGGCAGGGCTTTCGATGGGTGCTTCGCTGATGGCTAAAGGGATTTTTCAGGTCAATCTGGAAGGCGTGCCGGGCGCGTTTATTCTGGAGAATCTGGGCTACACCTTTGGCTTTATCATTGTGATTATGGCGCGACAGCAGCTGTTTACGGAAAACACCGTTACGGCGGTATTGCCGATTATGCACAAACCGTCGGGCAGCAACGTGCTGCTACTGCTGCGTTTGTGGGGCATCGTGCTGGGCGGTAACCTGGTCGGTACGGCGCTGGCGTCACTGGCCTTCACCCATATGCCGATATTTGATCAAGCTACGCGGGATGCCTTTGTGGCCATCAGTCAAAAAGTGATGGAGAACTCACCGGGAGAGATGTTTGCCAATGCGGTGGTATCCGGCTGGATTATCGCCACCATGGTGTGGATGTTCCCTTCTGCCGGTGCGGCAAAAATCTGGGTCATTATCCTGATGACCTGGCTGGTGGCCCTGGGCGACCTGGCGCATATCGTGGTTGGTTCGGTGGAAGTGCTCTATCTGGTGTTTAACGGGGTGATCAGCTGGCATGAATTCCTCTGGCCGTTTGCCCTGCCAACCCTGGCCGGCAATATCATCGGCGGCACCTTTATTTTCGCGGTGATCAGCCATGCACAGATCCGCAACGATATGAGCACCAAAGCCAAGGCTAAGGCGAAAGCAGAAGCAAAAGCCAAAGCGAAGAAAGAAGGCAAGGTTCAGCAGGCGGAGTAAGGCGGTTTTGTCACGCAGCAGACTTGAATGATAAAGGCCCCGATGGGGCCTTTTTTACAGGATAACCGGCGAGATTGGCATCCTGTCAGCGCTTAGTTGAACATCGACCAGGTGGCGGCGTAGAAGGTTCCGGCATAGACAACATAACCCACCCAGATCACTGTGATCACCGCAAGGGACAGTTTCATAGACATAGTCTTACCTCTTCAGGACGTTAGCGTAGAGCCGTGGATTTACTTTGCTTTACAGTAGTCCTGCACGATTAGGGCAATATTGATCCAGCGCATAAATTGCGGATTTAGCTGCTATAGGGAAAATTGCGTTTGCGGGGTGTTTTGCGGTAACCGGGCAGTTGCGGCAGGAAACTGTGGGTAACTGGCGACAAAACCAGCAGTTGACCGGGTAAGTGCTTAATCTGCGACTAAAAGCGCGCTATACTGCCGCCCGCTGTCTCCTTAGTTAAATGGATATAACGAGCCCCTCCTAAGGGCTAGTTGCAGGTTCGATTCCTGCAGGGGACACCATCTGACCGTTCGCTACCCTCCGTTTTAGTTCGCAAATCCCCAGCCATATCAGCACTCGACAGAAATCATCGTTCGCATTAGTTCGCAATAGTTCGTTGACAGCCGCATAGTTTGGCGGGTAAAAAACGAGTAAATAAATTTACCCACCGGAATTTTACCCATGCTTACCGTAAAGCAGATCGACGCCGCCAAACCAAAAGACAAGCCTTACCGGCTTCTGGACAGTAATGGCCTGTATCTGTATGTCCCGGTATCGGGGAAGAAGGTGTGGCAGTTGCGGTACAAGATTGAGGGCAAAGAGAAGGTTCTCACTGTTGGAAAATACCCACTAATGTCTCTGCAGGAAGCACGGGACAAAGCATGGCTTGCACGCAAGGATGTTTCTGGAGGGGTTGACCCAATTAAGGCAAAGAAGCAGCTGGCCAGGGTAAACACCTTCGGAGCGATTTACAGGGAATGGTATGAGCATAAAAGGCAGGTGTGGTCTCTGAAGTACGCGGAAGAGCTTGGAAGGATGTTCGCAGATGATGTGTTGCCAATGATTGGCGACATGGAGATAAGCGAAATTGAGCCGATGCAGATCCTGTCTGTTATCAGGCTGTACGAGGAAAGAGGGGCGATGGAGCGTGCCAATAAGGCACGCCGCCGCTGTGGTGAAGTTTTCCGTTATGCGATCATAACTGGTAGGGCGAAATACAATCCAGCACCAGACCTTGCTGATGCCATGAAGGGTTACCGCAAAAAGAACTACCCTTTCCTGCCTTCCGACCAGATACCGGCTTTTAACCAGGCTCTTGCAGGCTATTCGGGTAGCGTTGTATCCCGGGTGGCCACACAGTTTCTGCAGTACACCGCCCTGAGAACGATTGAGATGCGGTCGCTGAAATGGACGGACATCGACCTTGCAACGAAGACCATCACAATCCCTCCCGAAGTGATGAAGGGGAGACGGGCCCATATCGTACCGTTGTCTGAACAGGTCATCACACTTCTTGAATCACTGAGACCAATCACACAACCGGTATCCCTGTTTGTATTTGCTGGCCGAAATGACAAAAAGAAATCCCTCAGTGATAACGCTGTTCTGCAGGTGATCCGCCAGATTGGCTATGAGGGACTGGCAAGTGGACATGGATTCCGCCACCAGTTCAGCACAATCATGAATGAGCATGAGTGGCCGCATGACGCCATTGAGAGACAGCTTGCTCACCATGACAGCGGAACCATTCGGGGCATCTACAACCATGCTCAATACCTGGAGAAACGCCGGGAGATGATGCAATGGTGGGCAAACTGGATAGACGGAAAGGTTAGCTAAATTGTCGGCCGGCGCTCCTCATAAACGCGTCGGGCGCAAAAAGTGACCTTGCCGATCACGTTCAGCTTATCCAGCACCTCTCCCTCGATGCTTTCGCCGGCGCTCGTCACCAATGCCAAATCCATAACTGTTCATCCGCTCAGTATGGGGGTATACCCATAGGATGCTATTCATCTTCATATGCCCAGGCTATCATGTAGTCCCAGCTCAGTGCTTATGAAGAATATTGTAATGCCCTACACCAGGGGGAGTACGGTGGGATTCGCTCACAGGGGATGTGGGAGCCGGAGAAGCGTTCTGATTATTTGATTTTGTGGCCGTTGATTTTCACCTAAGACTTTCATCAAGACTTACCCCCCCACACCAGAAAACTCCGAACTTTTACGCCCTAAGAACATGCCTACAGCCATAGCCGGCACTGCATAGTAGGCTAAACAATCTACACATGCGGATTAATGCTTGTGTAGTTCAAGAGTAATACTGTTCCTTTTCCCGGCTCCACGGCCGGGTTTTTTGTGCCTCTGATCTCAGTACCATCCCAATACATAGTTCATACTGGTCTGGCCTGTAATAACCGATCAGGCAAATATAAAAAAGCCATACACAGCAAACTCTTCCGGCCTTTTAGGCCGGTTTTTTGTGCCTGGGCAAATAGTAATTTCCCCTCAAGCTTTGGAAGTCACAACCGATAACTTATCTACCGGTAGTTCACTACAGCTTTCCCTGTCGGACTGTAGTGAGGGCACTAACGGAACCCAAGATTTTTTGATTCACTTTATCTCCCGTCCATGATGGCCGGGATTTTTTTGCCTGTAATTTGCAGTTTAGCGTGGCGCTACTATGGTTATAGTAACGATATCCATCGTTAACCTCATTAGATACTACCCTGTGCTATAACAAGTTGAGCCCGCCGCCATGCGGGCTTTTTTTTGTAATTTTTTATCCATTATATTATTGGCCGGTTGTCCTCATGGAAGGTGGACACCATGAAAGTCACCTTTCCCAGTACCACTAAATCCTCCATGGAAGCCCCCTCCAGCGATTCACCGTCACGGGTGATGATTGACTGCCCCATCAGCTTACCTACCGCCCTCTCGCCGTACAGCTCGAAACAGAGCATATCCCCTGACATTGGCTTAGAGCCCGAATCCATCAGATGAATAACGCCGTCAATTTCAAAAAGGCTCACGCTGGGCCGCACCTGGCAGATCACATTCAGGTCGATCCGCGATTCAACGTAGTCCTGCGCCGGTGATGGAAATCCCATATCAGTGGCCCCCGTTGTTTGGATTGAACAGGTGGAACATCCGGCGCTCACCCTCTTCTGTCGAGATGTCGCGGAAGCAGCCCTGATAGTGCTCAATCCACCGGTTGGCTTCAGCCAGGGTGAAGTCGTAGTTTACCTTCGTCAGATGATCCACGAAGTCGACCGTCGTAACCGTGCGCTTGCCGTTCGGCGCTATTTTGATGCTTGCTCTGAATGCTGTTGCTATGTCGTCTCTGCGTGCCATGATAACCTCCCTCACAAAATACTGTATGCATATACAGTAATATTGATCGGTGCAGGCTATCAAGGGGATTTTTAGATGGGAAAGTTAGCTCACTGAAGTGGCGGGGAATTTACTTACGCGTCCAGCCCATCGAGGGCTTTAAGGCGCTTCTGTATTTCTTCCAGAGCGGCATCGCGAGACTGTACGGCGCTTTCAAGAGCCTCAACTTTATCCATCAAAGCGAGAATAGCTTCATGATGCAGGCCAGCTGCCACTCCGAGGGTATCAGGCGCCAGTGTGTCCTTCACTACGGTGCCGTCTTTCAAGGTAGTCTCACCGAGGTTCATAACGTTATCAGGGAAGATGGACTGCACTTCCTGCGCCAGAAACCCTACCCCCTCAGCGCCAGTATCGAGCCTCGTCCACGTGTAGCCCCTCATGCCGCGCATTTTGGTCCACGGATCATCAATTACCGTCTTCTTATCTTTAATCCTTGAGTCAGATGATGTGATCCACCCGGCCGGCGCAACGCCATACCCGGCGTTATTAAGGCGGAAGTTCGTGCTAGTCCCGCCTATAAGTAGCGTGAAAAGTATGTTTTCGTCCACGCCACTATTGAGGTAATACTGCATGATTGCAGATCGTGCGCCGGAGCCGTTTATCTGCAAGCTGGAAGTCAGCTGCCCGCCGTACATTAATCCGCCGCTTGTCTGTACGAAGTTGTTCGCTACTATGTTTCCTGCTGCGAGCGACACCCAGGCCGGGTTTACGGTATTACTGACTGCGGCGTCCGTTGTCCTGAATTGCACAGTGGACGATGCTTTTATCTTAACTGGAGTGAATGAGTTCCCCAGTAATAATGTGCCGTTGGTGTAGTCATAGTTTAAAAAACCCAATTGTTGCGAGGCATTAGACGGGTTTTCATAGCTTAGTGAGCCTCCTCTTTTTAGAGCGATTCCACCGGTTATGTTTGTAAATGACGTTATGTCGGAGTTGGCGCCACTGCCGGCTTTATTGGCTATCGCGGCGGCTATTCCGTTCCATGCTGGCCCGGTATAACTTGATCCGTCGGGTAAATTTACGGTTATGTTGCCAGTTCCGGTATATACCTGCTGCCAGTTGGCCTTATCAAGGTTCAGTCCACGAATGGCGTAAGTTACCTGCGCCGCAAGTTGTGCGGTGATTGCAGTCATAGTACCAAACGGTACCGGGTTCCATGTCAGGCCGGAGGTTGTCGGGCCATCATATTTTTGGATCAAGGTTAGCGAAGTGTTGGAGGCAATGGTGGCCACACCCAGGGTGTAAGCCACGCCGCCAACTACTGCCACCACAAAGTCATTAACTTTAAGCTCGGTGGTGAAGGATGTACCAGTGCCGGTAACAGTGGTCGAATTGTTGGTTAGCGCGATAGTGCCTGCTGGCATAACTTTTCTCCGGGCAATAAAAAACCCGGCACATTGGCCGGGTCTATCTCGATTTGTGGGGGGTTACTTTTCGTATTTGATAGTGATTTCCCTTCCTGTAACAGGATGGTCTTTATCAAACGCCATTTCTTTAACGGCATCTACTGCGCTTCTTTCAAAAAAACCTTTAGGGTTGGATTTTACGATCACAAAATTCTCGGCCTTACCGAGTTTGTTAACGTCAAACTTGACGGTAACCTCGCCAGATTTTCCAAGTTGCCATGCTCTCAAAGGATATGATGCAGCATAACCCGAAGCTGTAGGAATAAACAAAAAAACAAGAAGTGTAATGATAATCTTTTTCATTTAATTACCCTAAATATAATTTACTACATTATCGGACAAATCCCGCAATAACTTCACTAAAAAATCAGATCATTTCGATCTATTTATTTAATCGTACAAGCTACATTCAATGTAAGGTGGTGCGTAACCGCTACCTTTTGTTGAGCTAACTGCAATGGATGCGGAACTCCTTCCCATCTGGTTAGACTTTATGATCGTATTGCTTCCATTCCAGTAGCACCCTGTTGAACGGGTAATTATCTGGGTAACTATGTTGCCACCGATAAACTGCGAGTAGACTACAGCTCCACAGCGGGCAGGGATGATTGCCTTTTTACCTGATATTGTTTCATTCAGATACTCTGCTGTACCTGCGTTTCCGGTAGGATTGACGACGTTAATCCCCAATAACACTCTTGTCTCATTAGTCAGTATGCATCTGCCAGCGCCATCATAAATTGCGATTCCCCACGCAGGTACCGGCTGAACAACGGCTCCAAATACATAAATAGTTCCGCTTACGGTTCCACTACTGAATGCCCCTACCACTAATCCATGAGTTCCGGACGAAGCCTGCTGATAGCCCCAACCATCGGGTTGATCGAATCTTACGAAATATAGGTATGGAATGCCATTCGAAGAATCCAATGAAATGCGCTGACCGTTACCTGAGTTGACTGTAGCATCCAAAGAAAACGTCTGACGCCTAACCAAAGCGAAAGGAATGGTGTCCTGAATGTAAAAAGGAGTGCCATCCTCCCTTGTTAGCATCGCCCCGTAACTCATGCTGCATACCCCATTATATACATTGCATTCAGTGGGAAGCGGTCAGTTCCGGAAACATTATTTGGCGCAGGCTCAACAATTACGTTATTTCCCGACACGTAAATCCTACGCCTGTTATCCCCAGTTCCGTCTGTAGAACTGTCTGGCATAACTACAAAGTAAAGTGAATATCCCGCAGGAACAGAAAATGAGTAACTTGCGCTTAATGTGTTTTCTTCAATTCGGTAATAGCCAAGTATGTTTACCGGCACAAGGCCGGTATTGTTATAATTACCGCCAGCGTCCCATGTACCAAATCCCCATGTCATCAGCTAAGTTTCCCCATTTTTACACGCAGAACGCCACTGGCATCAAATACACTGATAGTGTTGTTGGTCATAGTCATGCGCCCCGAGTTGTCAGAGCCGTTATTTTCAAACGTTCCATTTTTGAAGTTAATTAACAATCCGGCAGAACCTTGAACATAATTATCCGATTGAAGTGTATCGGTGATTTTACCTCTCCCGATTGAAGCATCCTGGATAAATGCAGAACGAAGGAATACCTGTCCATTTAGTGCTGCAAACGCAAGCTGATAGCTCCCGGCAGTATTTCCCGTATAAATACCAAACTGGTCTGCACTGAATGCCATTGTCGTTTTATAACTACTTCCGGATGGCTCAATACCCATTGCCATACCGGTTTTGTAATACTGCCCATTTCTTAATATTTGCAGACCCACGTCATAAAATGCGCTGGCCGTGCCGTCTGAGTTAACCGTTGCCGTCAGCTTTTGATTCACTGATGACGTTAAGTCGCCAATCTGCGCCTGCACCAGCGTGTTCTGCTGCGCCATTGCCTGACTGACGTCCGCAATAGTGGTGTTCACTGTGATTATGTCTGCGCGAACTTCACCGTACTGCTTAAACTGGTGATCAACGCTTGCATCATTATCCAGTGCGTTTTGAAGCATGCCCGCAATATTGGTATCAATATTTTCAGCCAGATTCTTGAAGGTTTCAGACTCGCGAATCTGCTCATCGATGTAATCAATCATCCCCGGAATATCTGACGATGCTTTGCCGGAAGCTTCAACAAATGGCGACACGCCGAATGCATTCTTGGTGCGGACGTACATGTAATAGGTGGTATCAGCTTTGAGCGCGTGAAGTGTCCATTGCGATGCGCGTCCAAGGAACTGCGCTTCATTCTCAACATTACCGATACTGGTGGCACGAACCTCCCCAGTGAACCAGAACTCGAAAGAAGTATCGGTTGTGGCAGTAACGTTCATTACCGGCACAATATCCGCAGAGAAAAAGCCTGGGGTCCACTGGATGTAAGTCGGGGCGCCGGGCGCGCCTATTACCAGGCTGATTTGAGTTTCAGCACCTTTCATGCCGTTCTCATTTCTTCCCCTGACTCCCAGCGTGTAACTACCGGCATCAATGCCGTAAAAGTCGAAGCGGAACAGCTCTGTTTCGTACTGCGCGACAACCTTCCCATCCATCGAGTAAACATAAAGCTCAAATACCAACTTCTTGGTTGTGGTGGCAGTTTCCCATGTGGCCGTAACCTGCACCGTCTCGCTGTTGGTATTGATGATCCGAAGGTTTTCAATGTTGGGAACGCGATAACTATTGGCGCTATCGTTCGGGATTTCGAATACAGCCCCTTCGTCAACAATGGCCTGCTTGTTTGGATCGTGCTGTGCGGCGTTGATGGTGTAAGTAGAGTTGTTCTCTGCTTCGCTGATTCCAATAATTCGGAACAGCCTAGTGGCTATCTGGCCGGTTGAGATAACGAATACGGTTCCGTCCCTCACCCAGGCCGGTGTTGATTTAAGCGTCACTACACGACCGGCTACGGATTTGATTTCGTATTTAACAAGCTTTCCATTCGAGCCGACCAGGGAAATTGAATCTCCACTACCCGCAACACTCGACAGGTCCGCATCAACGGTAATCACCGCCCCAGCGTGGGAGATTATTCTTCCACCCAGTCTCGCCGCGGCATAGTTGTTATCCATCAGCTCGATGATGTCACCAGGCGTAAAGGCGATCGCGTCGCGCGCCATCTGGAACTGCACTTTCTTTGTTTCACGCTTCGCCGTTTCAAGCAGCCACTTGCCTGCCCTCCATGCCTGTCCTCGTGAGGTGCAGCCGAATGCCTCAAGAGTGGTCTCGTTGTAGTCGAACCGTGCAATCAGGTCATCATCCGAAACGTACTCTTTCTGCTGCTCCCAGCCATTGTCCGGGTCAGTCCAAGACACAACCACGGCATTAAACCGGTCAGATCGCTTCGTGCTACTGTAGGTGAAAGTGCCATCAACCACGTTGGCATTTGTGATAGCAGCTATGGGGTCTTGCGGGGCGTCAATTGAAACAGTAAGTCGCATACCATCCCACAGCGCTATCCCTCGAAACATCCCGGCAATATTATCCAGAATGTCACGCGCTGAAGCTTGCTCAGTGATATAAGCATTAAGCGTCATCCTTGGCTCACGGCCGCCATATCCATCATCAACAAGCTGATCGCAATATTGAGACAGGATATAGAGTGAGCCGTCATCGACATCAATGTAACCAGCGCGCCGGGAAAGTCCGTACCTGTTGTTTTTGACCAGCGCCCGGAACAACCATGCTGGGTTATTGGTCCACGCTGCCTTAAAGCCGCCTGTCCACAGCCCGGTGTATGTGCGATTGATGGGGTCGTAGTTATCAGGCACATCAACAATCAGCCCGCGAAGATGGTAAGTGCGGCTCGGCGTATCGGTGTACTGGTCGCGGTCGATCACTGAACCGGCAATGGCTGAAAACGGATAGTTCAGGTTGTCATCCGTGATTTCAACGTAGCTGTTCCATATGGTGCCATTAACCAGCGTATCGACCATGCTGTCAGGCGTGATTCGGCGTACGCGGATATCGAAAGGCTTAGTATCAGGGGCATTAATAACATGGGCCTCGAGATACTCCCCGTTTTGCTTGCCGGTGATCGTGACTGTTTCTGCGATATTCCATGCAGCATTACCAACGCGAGTTTCCAGAACAAGGGTCACCGATGTTTCTTTCTGGTTGCCTTTGGAGTCCTGTTCTACCAGCGAGGAAACGCCGACGTTAAAGCGTACCCTGGTCACATCGACATCAGTAACCGTCCTCACCAGAGGCGTTGCCTGAGTGACGTCGGTGTTTATGATCGTGGTTGCTTCGATGGCAGAAAAGCCATTTATTGGTGACTGAGTTTCTGAACCCGGGCGCCATGCCACAGTGACGCCGTTGATATTTACGTCGCCATTTGCAGAGGTGATTGGGGTTTTGTTTACCAGAAATGATGAGAGGTGAGACTGATCGATCGGCCCCCAAATCGGACCTTCAGAGATTAAATCGAGAACCTTGTAATACTGCTTTGACTTTAGATTATCGTTCAGCAGTTTGGGTGTTGAGGCTTTGCCGCCGCCTGAGCTCATGTTCTACCTCAATGGCTTTAATTTGGAGGGATTAGCTGATGATCTCATCCCAGTTATCAGTGTTGCTGGTATCAATACCCAGGCTGATGACGTTACTTCCGACCAGCATCTCTCCAAGCAGGATGGGAACTGGCTTACCCTGCCCTACACGGTTTTCCGCACTGGTGAATGAATTGTTGGTGATGGTGTTAGTTTCCGCCGCCTCAGCAGACGTTTTGGTCTTCATGTTGTGGGCGCTGTACACCGAGTAGGCCACTGACAGGACGGCTATGATGATTGCACCGACAACCGCACCTTCGACGGCCGGCACGAATAAAACGGTTGAGCCATCTTCCAGCCTGCGGTCCATATGCCACTTCACCGACTGCTCTGATACGTCTTCACCAGCTACCCGCAGATTGACCTTTGAACTCAGGAAAGCCTTTTTAAATTCCTGGCTCTGAGCTATCAGCAGCCTTAAGCCCTGAGCGGGCGTTTCAACATTCAGCTCAACCTGGCGGAAATATCTGCGGAGATGGCCGCTAAATTTAAAGATGAGCACTGTTCATGCCTCCAGACGGAGTGGGTTTGTTTGATATACGCAAGCCGGTACGACTCTCGCCTGCTGATGTGACCGGCGCAGTCGTGGTGCAGCACCTGATTATCATCGAGCAGGATCATCGAGTGGCAAGGGTCTGCACCCGGGAAAGGCTGACGGATAATGATATCGCCGGGCTGGGCAGACTGAAGTTCAACCTCAGTAAACCCGTTAACTTCCATATTTTTCAGGTAGAGATTCTCACCACGCAGCCACCAACCGTTTTCGCGCTCGAAATCAGGAAGGTCTATTCCGCAAAGGTGGTAGGCATCTCTGAAAAGCGTGTAGCAATCCATTTTTCCGTGCTCAAACCGGCGCCCGGAAAGATGAGGGACCGGCCGGAATTTGTTAAGCACCCCATCACATGCCAGCCACCATTCAATGCCGGTGATAACCTGCATGGCTCTGTCAGCTGCCGAAAGATAGGGATAGCCAGGCGGGTGTGAGTGGAAAACTGCTGTGACCTCGCCTTCTGACTCAGCCGCAATCCAGTCGTCATCGCTGATACGAAAGTTAACCGATGGGGTTGGATGGATATTCGTGCAACTGAATAGGCGGCGATCGTCAACTATCAGGCCGCAGACTTCATCCTCACATGATGCTGCGTATTCAAGGCAGTCACGCATTACGTCACCTTTTGAGATCCGGGGAAGCTGCTGATTGGCATTGGTTCCGGTCGTGGGTAGCGGAGTCTGCAACCTGAACGCCGGTGTGAACATTTATCCTTTCCGGGATCGGAAGTGGGATTGTCTCGCTCATCCGCAACGGGCGGGCCATCGTATCCGCAGCCGGGGCCACGGTATGACCACTGGCATACGTCAGCTAGGATTGTTCTGGCCGGGATAATTGCGTTATCACAGTCGATAGGGGTCGCAAGGGAATAGGTCACCTGCTCAAATGTTTCGCCAGTCATTTCCTCAACAACATAGCGAGACACCGCCTCTTGAGTCGGATCGGCGTCAGCATTGCCATTTGGAAAATTGACTGCATCCAGATGCTTTACTGAAACCTGACGACGGGTGATGACCACTCCCAGCATGTCATCAAAATCCCTGTTAATACCCGTGATCAATCCGGTAACGTTGGCGACAGTCATCGTCGGCCTTGAGTAGGCGCCCTCGCTTTTACTCTCAAAGCCTTCCACGGCGATCGGATATGGCTGGTAAACGTTCCCCTTCCAAATCACGTTCCCATAATAAGCATTAGTCCCTGAATGGAAGCGGATTAAGTCGCCACCATAGGGCTGCAGGTCTGCCTCATACAGGTCAATGAAAGCCCCTACTCCAGCGTCCACGCTCTCTATGATTAGTTCAGATGGTATGTCTCTCATATAGCGCCCATAAAAAGGCCGCACTTTGGCAGCTCAAAAGGTTGAGTACTGATCGAATATCAGGATGTTCTCGATAAGAAATTACATATAAGTTAACTGCATAGATTTTATTAAATGATGGAGTTTGAGATAAATGCTTAAAGCACACATGGATTATAAGGAAGATTTACTTGTCGCTCAGTCGAAAAGTGTTTCAATTACGGGTCACTCTCTACATAAGGGGACACCTAGAGAATCTTTCATACATGAGTTTTTAGAAAGCCATCTACCAAGAACCATTTCAATTGGCACAGGGGAGATAATTGACTTCAATTCCAGTCCAAGTGAGAAAAGAAATCAGTATGATATAGTTCTGTACAGAAATGATTATCCAAAACTTAGCTTTGGTGGTGGAATAAACGCATTCTTGATCGAATCCGTGGTAGCCACCATTGAAGTGAAATCCAATTTGACGTCGGAAGAACTTGAAAATGCTATCATTGCAGCCAATAACTCAAAAAAATTAACACCTAGCATCAATCAAATAATACAAATGAATGGCATTGGTTCTTTTGGTATAAAAAATTATGTGGTTGCATATGATGGCCCTGCAAAGCTAGAAACAGTTTTTCATTGGTTGAATCCCATTCATAAGAAACTTGAAATTACGCTCCCACCATTAACTTTAGATAATTCTAGGTATGATATAAAGTCACCATCTATTGACGGAGTTTTCATTTTAAAAAAAGGATACTTTTATTTTGATAACATTCACTTTGGTTTTAAACTACAGGATATTAGAGAGCAATACACTAATCTCAAATGGGTCATGAATGAGTCGAGAGAAGGTAATTTATTAATGCTATTTCATATGCTTCAAGAGCTTATAAAAACTATAAACGGAACATTCCTAAATGCATTCCCTTATATGAATAAGCATGAGTATAATATTAAAACCTTTGATTAAATTAATACTTAACGTGGCACCTGCTCAAAAGTTCCGGTCAACGTGAATATGCCCTTGCTCTTCTGCATCGACCACGAACGGCACACATACAGCCCCTGAACACCAGTATCTGGCGGTGTCCAGTAGAACGACTCAACAGACATGCGCGTGGTGAGAAACGCATCCACCGCTTTCGCCACGTTTACGCGGCCGCATTTGGAATCTTCAAAGCCCATGAAGGTGAGCGGGTATTTACCCATAAGTGGATTGATACCCTTCATCTGTCGCTGTTCGTAGCCATCACCTAATTTCACTACGGCTACATCAGGCGTACGCTCGCCCGTGAAACCCGATTGCGGGCTCCATATAAATGTTTCTGGCATTGGTTACTCCGGTTACCTGCTTTTTTGCAGCATGCCACCTGGCCGCTGCTGGTCTTTGATTGCTTTAAGAGACTGGTCGTAAGCAATTTTGGCGAAAGCTGCCTGTGTTTGAGTTGTGTCGGCGGTTGAGCCTTCGAAAGTGAAGTGGTTCACCTGGTTGATTACACTTCCGCCGCCTCCCGAGCCAGCCAGGTCCTTATTGCTGATGACTGAGCCGTTATCACCGGGGATCATGTACTGCTTGCCTGTGCTGGCCTGATAGATTTCAGGCATTCCTCCCTCACCAACCTGGTACATTGAGCCGGCAGATACTGGCCCGCCGTTCTTGCGGAATCCCGCAATGGATATAGCCTGAGCCGATGTCATTGCGGAGGTATATCCCGCCAGGCCCGCCGCCGCTGCGCCGCCATAACTGGCAATTGATGCAGCCATTGCTGCAGGAGTCCAGGCAGCAAGAAGGGTCGCAGCGGAAGCTACTCCTGTTGCAGTTGAGGCCGCCAGAGCAGCTGTAGCTGTTGCCTGATTTGAAATAGTTGCGGATGTTTGCGCAGCAGAACCCATGACCTGGGCTTTTACCCATTCAATGCCCATCTGGACCAATGCGCTAACAACGCTATTGAGAATGGTGGTTCCGATGTTAGCCAGCGACTCCTGCAAGCTTTGGGTTCCATTAATAAGCCCGGTTATCGCATTGGTGGCGCCACCCTGAAGAGAGTCGATAGCGCTTCCCATTAGTTGATTCGTTTCGTTTTGGTTCTCCCAAATCTTCCACGCTGCATCAATGCGGGCTTGCTCATACTCAGTATTTGCCGCGTTACGTAAAGCCATTCCCTGCTGTTCAGTAATGGTCTTGTTAGATTCAAACTGTTGGATCAAAGCCAGTTTTTGAGCATTTTCATTTGCAAGTTGCTGCACTGGATCAACAGTTCCCGCCGCCGCCTGCTGAGGTGTAACAACCTGTTCTGCGCGGATCTTGGCTAGGTTGACCTGATGCTCTTGCTCAAGCCTTTCCGAAGTGGAATTGAATTGCTCCTGGCTAATTTTTTTGGCCGACAAAGCTGTCTGCAGGTCTGAAACATCCTGCTTGTAACTGGCATTCTCCTTCGTTTCAGGCAGGAGTTTTTCTGCTGCTGCCTGTGCTCGAATGGCATTACCAGTATCCCATTTAGTTGCGGCATACTGGCCTGCCAACTTGATGTCTTTCTCAGTTGCTGCGCTGCCAAGCGATTGCTGCGCCGTCAAAATGGCCTGATCACGGCTAAGCTCTCGTGTGGAGTCGCCGGCCAACTCGGATTGTTGCTTAAGGTTTGCAAGTTTTTGAGCAATAGACTCAGCCTGAGTCTCAGCCTTTTTCCCTTGGGAAATCCCTTCCTTTGTTTCCTTGTTTCTAGCCGCTTCAGCCTGCTGCAGGTCATATTGAGCGCCTGCAAGTTGACCCGCTGCATTAACCTGATTCTGATTTCCCCCTTTATCACCAGCCTCCATGCGAGCTTTGGTTACAGCGCGCAGTCGTTTATCGGTGATGGCAAGGAGGGTGTTTTCGTCGGCCAGGTCTTTGTTATAAGCATTTGCCTTATCGCTGCGTGGAATCTGCAGGCTGGTTGAGTTGAATTTATCTTTTGCCCGACTGGCAAAGTCGATCGCATTGCCAAACTGGTTCATCAAGCCTGCAGCTACGCCCGCCTGATCACCATCGCGCTTCAGCAGGTCGATACCCTGTGCAAATGTTCCATTCATTTGAGCACGGAGAATTCCAGTCTTGCTCACTGTCTGGCTTAGCTTGTTTTGCGCAGTTTCGTTCTGAGCTAAAAGGTGAGTGTGTTCACTCTGGGCATCTGACAACTCTGAAAGCGTTACTTTGTAAAGCAGGCTTCCCTCTTCCAGATAACTAAGCGTGCGGCGCAGTCTCGACTGCTGAAGCTCGTTAGATTCAATGCTCGATTGATTGTCTTTGAGTGCGTCAGCCTGTGCGCTGATTGACTTAGTAGCATTGTCGATCTCCGCAGCAAGCTGAATTTGACTCAGCCCTTTCATCTTGGTGACCACGCCATCAAGCTTGTCAGCGAAATCGATGCTTTCCTGCCGAGCCTGCTGCATCTTCTGGTAAAGGTAGTGAATTCCTGTTGCAGCAATCACAGCAAAACCTACAGGGCCGCCTATTAGACCTAAAGCCCCTTTTAGCAACCCTGCAGATGCGGAGGCTGCTCGCGATGCCACTACAGATGCCTCTTGCGACGCTATATAACGCCCATTGGCTGCCGTAGCAGCGCCAGTAGCATTTGCTGCTGCCAACCTTGCTGCACTAACCTGCTCTTCTGACGCAGCAATTGCAGAGCTTCTTGCCTGATATGTTGCAGCCTCAGATGCTGCGAGACGAGCATTTAATGCTAATGATGCCTGTTGGAGTTGGGCCATGCGCGTTGCAGTTGCGATCCGTCCCTGCTCTGATATTTGCGCCTTCAGGCGCTGTGTTTCTAAAGCTTTCTCTGATTCAATTTGAGCTATAGTCGTTCTTATGGAGGCAGTTTCTGCTTCCGCAAGTTGCACCTCTGCCGCAACAGAGGCGTTAGTAGATCTTAAAGTTGCGAGTCTCCCCTCAGCTAACTGAAGTGATTGGATTGTTAGCGCTTTCTCTACAGCAGCTAGACGCAATTTTGCAGCAGCCTCAACTTCTGCATCTTTAGCTGAAGCCTCTGATGCCTTTGCAGAAGCTATGCTTGCGGCAGTGTCTTTTACTTTTGCTGAAGTTGACAGAGCAAGGGCTCCAACAAATCTACCCCCGAAAATCACGGCTGCAGCTGCGATCGCATTTGCAACAACATCCATGTTTTGACTAAGTGATATCACCCCATTATTAAAAATCTTTATAGAGGTGCTCACGCTGGAGCTTTCACCAACAAATTTAGTAATGTTATTTGTTGCTACAGTGAATGCCTGCCCCATCGTCAGGGCGGTGTTGCCGAACTCTTTGGCGATGGCATCGCTTTGCTTCAGCAAGCCATTAACCACTACTTCCGTGGTCAGTTTGCCTTGAGCCGCCATTCCCCTAAGTTGACCGATTGTCACTCCAAGAGAGTCCGCCAGAGCTACAGCCAGGCGACTGCCGTTCTCAGAGATGGAGTTGAATTCCTCCCCTCGCAGCACGCCAGACGCCAGCGCCTGTGAAAGCTGAGTCATGGTTGAGCTGGCTTCTTCCGTGGTGGCACCTGAAACTGCCAGACCTTTGTTGATTGTTGTTGTCAGCTTTATTAGATCAGCAGTACTTGTGCCGGCACTTCTCGTTGATCGCTCAAGTCGCCCATAAAGGGTTGCTGTCGCCTCCAGGCTTGACCGTGTGTCCTGTGAGATATCAAAGACGCGCTGTGTGACATCAGCAAGTTTTTCATTGGCCTGAACTGAGTTGGCAAGTTTGTTGTTGACCGTTACCCAGGCATTACCATATTCCGCCACTTGCTTAATTGAGATAGCGGCGGCAAGCGCAGAAGCAACTTTTGAAAGAGAGGAAAATGATTTCTCCGCATTCCCAGCAGACTTCGCCGTGCTATTGAAACTTGAGTCCAGCCGGTCCAGGCGCTCATTGACTTGGCGCTGACCCTCTATTAGCCTGGCGACATTCATCTCTACTTCATAAACGATTCCGCCTGCATTTACTGAACCAGCCATTTAGCTTTCTCCTGGCATAAAAAAACCCCGCCGAAGCGAGGTTCATTGAATTGCATTTAAGATTTTAGAATGAGGTTTTGTTAACCGTGTAGGTCTTAACCTTTCCGCCACTGAGTTGAACCATTAGAGATTTACCGTTTGCTTTACCAAAGGCATTTGCGTGGCTATATGTCCAAATCAGAACTGAGTTTCCTTCTGAGTCAACGCTTCTTGAGGTGGGCTGACCAAATTCACTAATCACTTCTTGTTCAGTTGTCACGCCCTTCTGGATTTGGCTAATTTTACCTTCGTCGAAGTCTTGACCTACTGATGCGCAACCTGCGAGTAAAAATGAAAAACCCAGACCTAAAATTAACTTCCTCATATCCCTATCCCCAAACGTAAGTGTTGGGATAAATCCTAGCATGTAGTGGGTGCAATTGAGTGCAATTTAGGCCAGCTTAGCCCTTCGTTTTGCCTGCCTTGCTAAGAAGTCGTCTTGTACTTGATCATATTCCTCGCGCGTGAAGCCCTTCTGATCCGGATACTTAGCGTTCAGCATTAGCTGAAACTCGGTCATGGACAGTTGCTCAGCCTCTGTCCTGCTGATGCCAAAGTGGTTGCGCGCTGCACTGATGTAATCGAACGATCGGAACTCCGTGGTTGCCTGTGCAGACTCATGACGCTGCAACTGTCGAAACTTAGCTTTGCCGATAATGCCGTGGGTAATCAGGGATTGCGCTATCAGCACCATCTCAACGGCATTCATCAATCCTGCCCGGTATACGAACGCCCATTTCCCTGATTTACCCGGGATAATGTCACCAGTCAGCCGGGATACGTCACTCTCACAGCAGGCTGCCAGGACAGATATTGCCGCCATCATTGCTGGCTTACCCATCTGCTTGCGACTCAAGTGAGCCATCAGCCATGCAGGAACTAGGCCGTATGCATCCATGGCGCGCTGAATAATCGGCGTAATCTCATCGTTATGCAGGTCATAGAAGGCCTGCACAATCTCCTGTGGCTCACCTACGCGTGACATGGCAGCGAATGACGGCCTGAAGAAATAATCATCCTCACCATGGCTGATAAGGCACTCGCCAATATCTTTCTGTGGAGTCATGAGCTAATCCGGTAAGTGTCATTTTCGGGGCCACCAGGTGGAAGCCCCTGAAATGGCAATTAAGCGGTGATGGTTGCCGCTGTGGTGCCGGTAAAGCTGCCATCAGTTGAGGTGAAGGTGATTGTCGCTGCACCTGCGGCCACACCTGTCACCAGGCCAGTAGAGCTGACCGTTGCCTTCGTTGCATCCGAGGTTGTCCAGGTGCCGGACTTGTCGGTTGCATCAGATGGAAGAACGGTAGCGGTTAACTGACGATTTGCGCCTACTGCCAGAGAGGTGGTAGCTGGAGAGACCGTTACGCCAGTAGCAGGCACTGCATCGTCGGTGTCGATCACATCGATGGTGTCTGCATCAGCCACTTTGAACTCAGTGGAGAAGGTGATGATGTCGTTGGTTCCACCGTCAGAACTCAGCGCGTTAATCAGCATGTAACCGATAAAGGTGATTGCACCGAACTCCATGCGAACCCAGATAGTCGGCTGGCGTGCTGCCTGAATCTCGGTGTTGAAGTACTTAATAAGGCGGAAAACGCCGTACTGATCGAGCTTGTCATTACGGCGAACTTCACCTTCAAACGAGATGGTGAAGTCTGCATTGGTGACGATGTTTTCAACATAGCCTTTTGTGTCGTCCGCGTCCGATGTCACGCTGTTCGGCGAGAAGTCGAATCCTTTACTTGTGCCGGCAGCCAGAGCTTTCCACTCTGACTCCTGTGGTAATGCATCGGCACAGCCATCGGCTACTTCGAGCACAATGGCGCGGCCAAACAACTTGGTGTTGTCCGTTGGGCAATTTGCTGCCATGGGTGATTCCTCTTTGACGTTTTCCGGCCTATTCGCCGTATTTGATTGCAAACTGAAGCCGATAGACCAGGCGGCCTTCGGTTGTTAAGACTGGCGCGGGAACCCCGCCAAAGTTTTCGATATAACCGATGCAGTTGCCGGGCAACGGATCGGCCTGAACACGCTGAATAATGGCCTGCACGGCGTCATCAGTTGCCTGATTGCCATTCATGGCGCCAATCACATCGGCCATTACGTAATACTCACCGCCCAACTCATTGCGGAGGTTAGAACCACCGTTTGGCCGGAACACCATGAACTTGTCGGTTTTGACGCCGGAATCAGTCCAGATAAGCTTCTGAACTTTGAAGCCATCGGTCAGGCCGGCAGAGATAAAGTAATCCCGCAGGCGGTCATGCATGGCTGGAATCACAGACTCATCTCCTTCTTGATGGTCCTGTCGATAAGGTCGCGGGTATCCTCAAAGCCCTTTGTCAGGAACTCTTTCTGAGCAGTCGCCCGGCGGAAGGTTTGCGGCACGTTCGGATCGTGGACAAAAACGGCATAGTTGGCGGAGTATCCCACCCTGCCTGTTATCCGGGTTCCGCTCACTTCAAGCTCACGATACTGGCTGTTGATGAGAGTGGATGTGTCGATTGGAGTGTATAGCGCTGCCTGAGACGAGCCGATAATCAGCGCACTTTGCAGAGCCCTGACTACCTTCCTGCCCTGGATGTCACCAATTATTCGGTCGAGGTTCTGCTGAGCCTGCCTGATACCTTTCACCTTCACGCCCATATTTTTTCCAAGCAATAAAAAACCCCGCTGAGGCGAGGTTGATTTTGGTAGATAATAGCTAAATGAGAAAATCAGGAAATCAAAGATGCAGCAATGCATGCACCTCAGAGTACCATTCGTGAACGACTGGTATCGTATCTAAGAGCCAGAAACCCAACCCTAGCATCGCCGTGCCCATTGCAAAATGGGCTAACACGCTAAACCAGTATTCAATGGGTTTAGGGTCTTTGTGAATGTATTCCCTTCGACTCGTTCCTTTGAAGGTTTTGGTATAAATTCCTCGGCGAAAATATTTGAAAGATTCAACAAGCATTATCGGCCCTACCAAAAAAGACGCGAACACCGTGAACCAAAATTGAAAGCCCATAACCGTTCATTCCAGTTAACGATTTACGACCATTATTGCACAACCTTGGCTGGTAAAAACCAACGATATCTCTATATCGATAAGCCTTTACGGCCTTAAACCCCAGTAATAATGGCCCAGTCATCAGTCAGGCGCTCAAAAGTGTCTGCATAGCGAATCGCCTGCACAACCTCGTCAGCACCGGCCGCCAGCGGATCGGGATTATCAGACCTACCAATCAGGATGTAATCGCCAGCCTGAGCCAGCGCGAACTCCGTCCAGATGGTGTTCTTTACGACAATCTCAGCACCGATAGAGCCAAGCCGTTTCGAAAGCCCGCCCTGATAGTCAGCCAGAATCACCAGCGGCTCAGCATAGGTCCGGTCACCTGCATCACTAACGCCGAGATTCCTCCATATGGTGCACTCAGCGGTGTAACTCCACGAAGCAAGTGATGACATAGCTATTCCCTCCAGCTAACGACAGTGGGGTTCTCAGCCGCAATGCGCGGGCAGTTAATCCGCCACTCACCTGACGCGGTAACGTAAGCGGTCGTCTGCTTGTCGCTATCAGTTTTCACCCACACTCGATTGAATGGCTTTGGTAAACGCTCAGACACTGGTATCCACATCAGCAACCACCTACCACATCAAAGAAGCCAACGCTTGTGCCAACGTCGATCGGCAAAAGTGCAGTGCATCCTGATGTGTCCAGAGCCGCCAGTGTGTTGCGCATTGTCTTCACATCGCCGCTGTAATCGAACGATCGGGACGCCCCTGAAGGCGCTGATTGTGACTTAATGCGCTGGCTGAATGCGGTTACCGCCATCAACGTCACGGCGTAAACCTGAATCAGCATCATGTCGCAATCATCGTAGCCAGCCGCCTCCAGGCACATGCTTATGCTGCCCAACTTGTAAAGGTAGGCATCAATCATGAAGTCCGGCACGGAGTAACCCAGCGCAGATAATTGCTGTTTAACCTGCGCGGCCGTTATCTGCTCTGCCATGGTTATTTCGCCTTTTTGAGTGCTTCCGCCAGTGCTGCTTCGGCATCGTCAGCGCGCTTAGTTTCTTTCGCGAGAGATTCTGCGTGATCAGTCTCTTTCGTCGCCGCTGCTTCGGTCAGTGTTTGCACCTGCACCAAAGCCTCATCCAGTTTTAATTGAATCGCTGAGGTGTCAGTGGATACGGGCGCTGAAGGCGTCGCCACCTCGAAGGTAAGTTTCTCACCTTTTTTCTCAGTGGATTTTTCAGCCTTGCCCTGAGCGATCCACTTTTCGGCAACTGAATCATCGACGTCATAGACCTGACCAGCCTCCAGTTTCTGGAAGCTGGCACCGGCAAAGAGATTTGCTACTAATACTTTTACGAGTGCCATGTTTTTTCCTTAACTGGATGCGTGAATTACTGAGAAGTGACCGTTAATGTCCTGCTTAACCATCAGGCCAGCAGCACCCCATGTGCGCCAAACGTAATCGCTGTTGTAGAACTGGCGAGGATCGGCAACGGTGCCGAATGCCTGACCAACGATTGGAGCGATAACGCCAGCCTGAAGCGGGACAATTACGATTTCGTTCCCGGTAAGCTCAGCATCTTCTTTGATGGCTGAGATACCAGACAGCTTCGCGATTTCTTCCAGCACTGTGCGCAGAGAGTTCACATCAAAATACTGTTCCCAGTTCGACATGATGTCGCTGGAAACGTACCAGGTCTGTTGGCCGTACTGAAGGTTTTGAAGCTTCATAACGTCTCGCAGAGCGATCGCTCCGGCGCGCATTGCTTTCGGATCGGTGCTGGTAGCAAAGTTCACGGTCAGGGTTACTTGGGCAACGCGTTCGTCGTGTCGCAATCCTTTCCAGGTCTTGTCGTCGAACTTGATGAAGTTACCTGCCGCGTCGCGGAAACCTTCCCAGATATAATCGACATACTGACGACGGACATCATCAACAGACCCGGACTGAGCATCTGCCAGTGAAGACAGAGCGCTGCCTTTGTTGAACACCGGATCACGCCAGTTGAACTTAAAGCCGGAGTCATGGATGGGAACCATGGTGCCGTCGAAGGTGTAGCTCTTCGCATCAAGCGCGGCACCAATCTGGCCGGACATTGATGTGTGCGCCCAGCCACGGCCACCCGTGCGAGCGTACTCATACACAGACTCTTCCAGACGCACTGAGCGTGACAGCGGCATCAGATCGTTCAGCAAGGTGAACTCAGTATTGGGTTCAAATTCAGACAGAACAGTCTGATCATATGCCTTGTACAGGCGACGAATGTCATCGACTGCGTTAACAGCATCCAGCGCTGGAGCGTTAGCAGCTTCACCACGCACGCGCGTACGAGCAATGAAATCAGCCACTGCCTGAGCACTCGAATTACGGGCGAACTGGAGCTCCTGGAATTGAGCGGTGTTAGCCTCAAGGTTCCGTGTCTCGGTTGCCTTCTTAACGGAAAATGCAAACATTCAGGTGCTCCTTACTTAATGACTACGCGCAGGAGATCACCTGCAGTCGCGATGGTGTATGAACGATCTTCTTCCACGTAGGCGCGGACAGACTCATCTGTACCTACCGCCTTAACGCGACCGTTTGCGATTGAGAGCGGCTGCCCTTTGGTGTAGGTGCCAGCAGCCGCAGGAACGTTAAAGAACACGCCCGGCGTCGGATGCATCGCCACTACCCAGTCGCCAGCAGCGATGGTGTCATCCACGGTTTTGCAACGCAGGTAGTCGTAGTTGGCGACATACAGAATCGCCTGCTCCGCACCTGCCACCGATGCGGTGAATTTTTTGGTGGTGTTATCAAAAAAGCCAATAGTGCCTGGCTTGGTGTCGGCTGCCGCAGCGCCTTCGCGATGTAACTGTGGGTTCGCAAAAATGCCGCCCGCGTGAATTACGTGCTTTCCATCTTTAGCCATTATTTACTCCGGCATTTCGCTGACAGATTGATTGGTAGCGGTCTGACGGAAAGAACCGTTCAGGCCAATTGAGGTCTGGCACTGGGCATACAGGCCATCAAGCGCAGCGCCGTCCAGCGCGTTAACCGCGATGTCGTCGAGGCCAAACTTAGTTTTAACGGCAGCACGTTTTTCGCCTTTCTCTTTGTCAGAGTTGGCGGTGAACTGGGTGTTCAGCGCAGATACCTGCTCAGTGAGCAATTTCGCCCAGGCTGGCATTTCTTCACCATTGGTGGCTGGCTGCTTATCTTTCTTTTCAGCCTCTTCTTTTTCTTTCTTCGCCTTTTCATCAGCGTCAACTTTCGCTTTGGCATCTTCGGCGACCATCTGGTTGTACGCATCCATCAGCTCAGCCTCGGTCTTACCTTCGACCTCTTTGCCTTTCGCTTTCAGCGCATTGGTGATGAGTTCTTTCATCGGGTTTGCTTCCTCTTTGACGGGCTTATTGTTGGCGCTGAAAAACGCCATGAAGTGGTTGAACATCTGCTTTAATGCTGGGTCTTGCGGGTCAGGTGTATCTGAGTCAGCGAGGTTTACCGTTTCTACCTGAACCTCATCACCTTCAGCATTAACGAACATGCCGATCCCCTCTTCTGGAGTTCCGGCTGGCGGCTCGTCGAGAAGGATGGCCACATGGTCATAAACCTGATTGGTGGCGATCCATGTGTAGCGCTTGCCGCTTGACTCTCCCTTTGCCTCAATGCGGTTTAGCAGCAGGCCAGTAGAGATGCCGATGGGCTCGACAGACTTTCCTGCAGCCATGTCATCAAGTCGCTGTAGAACTTTCCGGCCTTTTTCAGAGCCTTCAGCAAAACGACGGTTGATGACGGCATCAGTCAGAACCTGACCGTTTTCTTTTCTGACGTTCCGTGTGTATGCGCCAATGTGGTATTCATTCACCGCCCTGACGTTGCTGGCGCTGACGTGGCGACCGTCGACTTTGGGGTGGCCATATGGCATGGGCTTATCTTCAAGGCTCTTGTAGCCCTTCGTGTTTTCTTCTGCCGGGTACAATCCGCCGTTCAGCACAATGCCGTCACGGACAGGCACGACGTTTTTCACGACGATGTGCTCTGTGCCATTAATGGTTTCAGTGGTGATGTTCGAAGCGGAGTTGATGACCGACAGCACGTTTACGCAGATGCGTGACATGCTGTGTCCTCATTGGTGGATTACAGGCAATAAAAAACCCGCCTAAACGGGTGTTGCAGTGACATTCAAATTATCGGAACTTCAGCTCTTCTTTCGCGTCATGAGCAATCTCATTAATCACTCGCTGTAGTAATTTAATTTTCTCTTCATATATTACTTCCTCAGGCATGCCTTCATTATGCATTTCCCAAGTTTTGGATTGTGATTGTTCGAAAAATTGTTTGACCAAGGAATCAGTTTTAGAGCTCAGAGAGATAGGGGCTAATGCTAATTGACGCTGTATCGCTATATATAGCGCTTCGCTTTTATCCCAATCAATCGCTTCGTCATCAGTAAATATCCTTCCCATTCTTTCTTTTCGATATCTACGCCGTACCCCTCGGAAAAATATCTGCAACTCGAATAAATTTCCTACCAATTCATTATATGACTGACTCTTCTTCTCCCACCATTTTTCATGGTAGAAACGCCTTAAAGCAACGTTCGCAGTCACTATGGCGGCAATGACGCCAGTGATGACTCCCACTCCAGCTTTTGAAATGAAATCCATAACATCAAATGTACCAGCAGGCATACGAGAACTCCGGTTGTGATAACTTTCTTGTAGATTATCACTTTTCCCATTCTTTTCTCTCTTGGGCCAGCTTATACGCTAAACCTTCATTAACCACTTTGCCGTCATCACCCAGAATCACCGGGATGTTGGCGCAGTAGCAGTGATAGCGGTTGCCGCGCTCTGCATAGAACGCCTCAACCTCTTCAGTGGTGTAGGTGCGTCCGTGCCGTGCCGCGTGCCAGGTTCGTGTTGTAGGCTTTAGCGCCGACAGCCAAAGGATCGCGGTGTTAAGGCCTAGCCTGTCTTTTGCCCAGTCAGTTTCCTGCCATTGAGCCTTACGCAGAGCTCCAACCTGCTCGGTCTGAGCAATGTTCTTGGCCTGCGCCATCGATACATCGAGACGCTTACTGATGATGCCGGCTGTTTCTCGCGGGTTAACTCCCCTGCCGATCGCATCGGATATCACATTTGCCAGGTCGGCGCGCGCTGTGTCGCTGATGCCTACCCAATCGCTGTACGTTGCAACATAAGCCGCGGCTATCTGGTTCTGGTAGGCCGCAGTGCTCAGCAGCTGCATTAACGTGGTTTGCTGTGCATATACCGGCGACTGAACAGCTAAGTTGGTGAAGGCGTTAAGCGTGCCACGCTCATACTCCGCGCCAACATAATCGAACGCCCACAAATTCTGGCTTCCACCATCAAGCAACGCATCATCCAGAACCACCTGTACGCGCTGCAGCAGGTCAGCAAGCTGAATGGCTGTCATGTCGTAGATGTACGTGCCAGCGTTGCACTGGTAAAGCGTGGCGGGTGAATCCAAGTTGTTGCAGGCCAGATAGATTTGCTCAGCGTTAGACTTCCTCACCCGGCCGGTTAACCGCTCATCGAATAGCACCTTCAGGGCGCGCTTGATATCGAGGTAGCGCGACTCAATGTCACGATACATCCGGCCAACTTGCCTGGCTGATTGCGTGGGATCGGTTTTATTGCGCGGAACTATCGGTGTCCCGATTCGGGTCGTCGCTGTCGTCGTCATCTGTCAGCGGGTCCTTATCGGTTTGTTTGGCTTCAGGGTCAGGTATTGCCGGCTCTTTAATTGGCTCAAGCTCACCGGCGGCGCGTATCTCGTTCACATCAACTGCTGATGTGCCGAATGCCTGCTGCGTCTTCTGAGCTACGTCAGCCAGCGCCTGCATGTTGGCGATCTTCTCTTTCTCACTTGGCGCGAGAAGGTCAGACCATGCCAGTGTGACCTCACCGGTTGAAGGTGGGTCGATGATGCCGATAGTCCAGAAGCGCTCAATAACACGCGTCACCAGGTCACTCATGAATCCCCAGCGGCGGCCATTGCAACGCGTAGCCCATGCTGTCTTGTCTTCTTCAGAGGCAAGGTTGCCAGTCTGCTTGCCAAAAAGGATGTTGAACGGGCATTGAATCGTTGCGCAAAACTGGTTAGCCGATACGGTCCAACTCGGTGTCGGGTCGGCTGCTGCAACGGAGAGCACTGACGTGGTGCCAGACTGTGTGACTAGAGCCGAATCCGTACCGCGATTCAACTTCATCATCTTGTCGTTCATGGCCTCGCCAAGGTCTTTGTAACCTGCCTCTTTAGCCATTTTGGAAATAGTGGCCATGTCGGTGGCTGCATCAAAGCTTATGCCCAACTGACGGCTGGCATTCTTCAGGAAACCTTCAGCGCTACCGCCCTTCGTCTTCTCGATGTCGAGCAAGTCGTTATACCCGGCTTCAAGCAGAGGAATGCCAGAGAGGATGTTCTCGTCTTCAGAGCCCTCACACAAAAGGATGATGCGATCGGGATGCACCTGAACTGCTCGCGGGCTGCCAGTAGTTTTATCATCCCCAACCGGCTGCTCGTTAAAGTGATAGCTGACCGGCTGGCCGTAGGTTTCCGAGTGCGTATCCACGTCCGTATTGCCGGGCGTAATCTGCGCTTCCCATGCCGGGATTAGCTTCACCAGAGCTTTCGAGCCAAGGCGCTTCACTACCGCGATGTCTACTGGCTCACGCCAGTCCCGGTTATCCCTGACCTGAATCAGCAGAGCAGAGTACCGGCCAACCATGTTGCGGCGATCGGCATCTTTAATCTTTGCCCAGTGCTTTTTCATCAGCTTGGTGACTGCCTTCTCCCAGGCTGTCGTGTTGGTTGATTCGCGGTATTCGTCGCCATCAATGATGGTTGGATTATCGGTCCAGCATGAATCAAGGAGCTTATGCACGGCTGCGAAGCCGGTAGAGCCCCTGCGGTATTGCCGGTGAAAGTTATCGAATGTGAGTTGCTCAGGATAGCCAAACTCATCCCACAGCTTTGTTCTCTTGGTGTTGCCATTCATGCCTGCGTACAGCATGCGCTGGCGCCCTATAGCATCAGTAAGGGCGTTAACGAGGAATTGCGCCTCGGTTGTTAATTCACTCACTGGTGCTCCTTAGAAGAAGATTGCGCCTGTTTTCTTCGGCGAATGCAGAACGCGGTAGCGCGTGCCGTCCCAGTCGTGGTCTTCCTGAGTGGTATCCACGTCATCAGGTTTTTTATCGTCGCGTACCAGTACGGGAACGCGGCTTATCCAGCCACGACAGTAGTCAAATACATAGAATGCGGGTTTTTCAGCCATGCCACTCTCTGTCTTTTTTCCTTCGATTACTGCTTCCAGCATGTCGGCAAAGAGCGACGCGCCATTGATTCGGGAGCCGGGCTTTTTGTTGGACTCAACCCACTTCACACCTTGCTTCTCCATCTTCTGACCGATGGACAACTCGTTGTCAGCAGTGTTGTAAATGGCGCTATCAGCTGGTCCCGGCATTACCTCTTTGCAGATGCCAGGCATGATATGCATCTGTCCCTGCTGCTTTGTTTCTTCAGGCTCGTCACACTCTTCTCCGGCAAGGCGCTTATCGACCCATGCAACGCCCTTAGCGACGTTAGTGGATGACATATTGAGGCCTTTGTTCAGCTCATCGGGCGGGCAGCCGTACCACTCGCCAATAAGAACCAGTGATCCAGCAGGTGGGCAGAATTTACCACCATCAGCTAGCGTTGCCTCTGTGCCGTCAGACTGCGCCCACCACAGGTTAGAGAATGGCTTGGACTCCCCCCAGTCATGTGAACGGTCAACAGTCCATGTGTCAGGGATGATGAATGGCTTGATGACGTGAAGTGACTCGTTCCACAGGTGGTCGAAACGGCCTCCGCTGGTGACATCCCATGAGCCCTCAACCCATGCTTTACGCTTGTTTGGGTCTTTAATGCTCATCAGCGTGGCGATGTAAACCGGGTCGAGATATGGGTTCTCTTTGAATGAGCCATGTATTGCTACACGGGTCAGCGTTATCTCTTCTTCCTGCTGAGTCTGCGGGTTTGGCACCATCTGCTTCTCGCGGATAATGGTTCCGCGCGGAGCTGGTGCAATAAACCGCTTTTTCACCCAGGTATGGCCGATGCCAAATGGGTTTGTGGTGTTGAATGTCTCAAGCGGTATGTTCGGCAACAGTGAACCATCTTCGCGCGGGTAATCCTGCGGCCGGAATGATGATCGGCGGCATGAGAACATTGACTCATAGAAATCTGCATTAGGTTGCTTGGTCAACTCGTTAAACCCGATGAACGGGAATTCCTGACCGTGATAGTCCCAGTAGTCGTCAGCCTCTTTCCCGAAGCGGAAAAGTAGCTCCTCACCTGTGGGCCAAACCCATCGAAGCTCTGATGCAGAGTTAAGAAATCTGGCTCCATCTCCGAAAAGGCGATACATACGCTTGGACTGAGTGATGATGTCGGCGAGGTTTTTATATTCGGTGTCGAAGATGATTCCGCGCCAAAACGTGCCGTAACCCAATCCTACCAGGCGGCGGAAGCGGGCAAGTTGTGCCGCCGTCTTGCCGGGTCCGCGAGTACCCTCAAACAGGATTTCATCGCATGGACAGCTGAGAGCCAGAGATTGAGATCCGGGCAAAGGCTTCCAAACTACGTTGTAGCTCATTTGCCTAATACCTCGCTCTGCTGTTGCTGTGCGGCCGCCTCCCACTCTTCAGCACTGCTGCATGACGGTACGGGCATGATGTTGTGCGTTGCGGTGACCTTTTGGTCAATCTGCTCTTTGAATGCCTGCACGCTGATATGCTTACCAAGCAGCTCAAGGTTCTTCACTTTATCCGGCCACTTAATCTTTTTGAGGAAGCCAGGGTCATCTCCTGCCATCTCAGTGACGTCTATTCCGGATAAGGTTGTGCGCCAAGTTTTAGGCCAGTCTTTAATTGGCTTTAGTTCGCCATTAGCAAGCAGGATGTCGAGCACGTCCATCTGGTCTATCTCCACCAGACGCTTTAGAACATAAGCAGCATCAATGTTTACTTGCTCATTGCGTTGTACTTTGAGTTCGGCGATTCTGTTTTGGATGTCTGGTTTTGAGAGGTTCTCACTACCAATCTTCCGGGCGGTGTTTTCGCTGTACCCCGCCCGAATGGCCGCTTGCGTGGCGTTCAAATCGATGAGGTACTCGCGACAGAACATTTCTTGTTTGTCGGTGAGTGCCATAAAAAAACCTTAAGGAATCTATATGAGTGACGAATATAAAAAGAGAATTGGTATTCCAGATAATCATACCCTTGAACTGGTTTCCTCAAACTGGAAAGGCGCAAGGAAGGGCCAAGATACTGATGAATACCTCTATAGAGAGTTGGACGCCGAGGGGAATGTTGTAGCTACCTATGAAATTAAAGATTCGACGTCAACTTACCCACCATTTGGACGGTCAATCAGCTACAACAAGGTTTAGTAGTTACTGAAAGTTGATAATAAGCATGGCATTTACATCCCTATAGTAAAAATACCTATCAATATTTATGCCATGCTTTATTCACCCATTTTCCTAGCTATCACGGTGAGCCGGTTCTATGGCTTACCAATATGGTGTTGCCATGTTTACTACAATAAAAACCGCCCGGAGGCGGCTTTCTTTAATTATTCAGCTATAGGCCACCAACAAACTCGTCAGTGCCTTTTTCGTGCGACCCATAACTCACTTGATAGCCCTTACCCAGAAGCTCAAGCATCTTTTTTGCTTCATCTTCGGTTTTATAGATTCCAGCCAAGTGCCAGGGATCCATAGAAAAACAAGCCCAACATAAAATCCTTCCGGCATTGTCGGGGTCTTTTTTGAACCCATCGTAATCAAACATAAAGCCTCCTTTTCATAAATGGAGGCCATACATTATCGTTAAGAACATTCTTAGTGAAGAAGAATTAATCAGACAGTTTTGCACCGCTTCACAGAGTGGATAACAGTTATCCTTTGTCGAAGAGATTCATCATCAGGCGCACTCTTAAATGCGCCTTGTGATGGCCACTCAGCAATCAGCATCAGGGCGAGATACTGATCGGCAGGCCCACATGCAGGCTTCCTGCATTTTGGCACGAGCGATAGACAGGCAGCGACCTGCTTCATGCGCTTCGGCTGAGTGATTACCTGTCATGGACAGTTCGTCCTGCACCCAAGCCTTCTGCCTCTCCAATAACTGACAGAACTCACGGCTGACCTTCTTCAGCTCGTTCATATCTTCAATTTCTTTCGGTCCCAGCGTACGGTACCCCTTAACAGTGCTGCCGTCCTGCGGCTTTGCTTCACTCATGGTTATTCGCCTTGGCGGGATAATTCGATTTTTCGGATGCCAGCCCGGTCAATGTTGCACTGACCAAGCAGGCCAAACAGCTCAGCATTCAGCGACACGCTGTCACCAAACGTCAAGTTTTCGGGTACCGGCGGAACATTAATCTGGCTTGTCAGGTCGGCCGGCAGGCTTAACTGAGGCTGCTTTATTGTCCTGTACTCCACTTGCGGCTTTTGCTGCGTCCCGCAACCTGTCAACAGCGTCAGCGGGAACAGGAGCAACAGCGCACTTGTCATCCGCGAGGTAACGTTTGATTTCACTCTGGAGCTTCCTGTTTTGCTGTGCTGTAACTGCTCGCTGCTCGGTTACCTGAGACATGACGGCATTCTGTTGTTTCACTGCTGTGACCAGGTCTTTCACGCTGGTTGCCAGGTCATCATTTTTGGAACGAAGATCGTTAATCTGATCATCTTTGCTATTGGTCAGCTTCTCCAGTCTCTCGTTGGTTGCGGTTAGCTGAGAGTTACGGGCATTAAGCCCCCACAGCGCCACGCAGATGAGTCCAATAACGATGATGTGGGAGTAATTTCTGAGTCCGGCGATGATGTTCATGTTTTGAATAGCTCCCTTTCTCTCTTGCGGCGTGGCAATAGCAGGTCAGGGATGTTTCCTGCTCGTTTCCACTGCAGCAACTGATCGGCAGCACCGGCGTAATCGCAGGCATTCAGCTTCTTCAGTAGGGTGGAATTCTCAAAGGCGGACTTGCCCACGTTAAAGACGAAACTGCAGAGCGCGTCATACTGGTTTTGGGTGAGTGGCACTTTCACCGATTTACCAATGGATGATTCCACCCAGGCAATGTCACTCAGCAGTAATGCCGTCGATTGATTCTGAGTGATCGTCATGCCGCGAGTTATTGGCTTCCCACATACCGCGCCTGTGTGGCCGACACCTATAGTCAGGACGCCTACTGAGTCAGCATAAGCAGTTAGCTTCTCGCCCTCTTCACGCTTGATAAACGCAACGCCGTTATTGCTGAGCTTCATCAGTGCCTCCAAACTTTTTATCTGTTAGCTTTCTGAAGCGGAAGGAGATGTAGTCGATTCCGATAAAGCCTATGAGGATCGCTGCAACCCAGGCGAAGTCGTCTCCTATATTCCATCCGAAGATTGAGATAACGACCTGAAGGGTTGGCTTGACGAAGAAGGCAAAGATGCTGCACATAGCGGCGTCCATTAAGCGGCGTGGCCACGTGTCTTTGCCGAAGTATGAAGCCCGCAGCAGAGCCATAGCTCCAGCTAAGGCTGCATATCCTGATTCATTTCTGTGGGCATAAAGCCAGGCTATCAGGCTCGCCCAGTAGCCCGGATCTTTATCTGGCATTCTTTTCAATTTCCACCCCCGATTAAGGGGACTTGTCCAATTTAGGAATTGGTTACATTGTGAACTGAACAAGTCCGGGTAAACTCTTTCTTGTCGAGAGAAAAAGCACCGCCTTGCCGTTGGGGTAGTCAACCGAAAGAATCCGCCACTGAGCGGATTTTTTGCATTACAAAAGCGCCGTCCCGACTTCACACAGGAGGGATTCATTTTTGATTCGGGAGGCGCTAAAACGAAAAAAGGCCACCCGAGGGCAGCCTTTGAATAATGTTGGTGGTTTATTCTACGGTCAGTTCCAACCGTTTACCCAGCGCAGATAGCGCTTTCTGAATAGTGTCGATTTTCGTTGAGTGATGCAGATTAAAAAGCCGCGTTACTTCCTGCTTTTTTACCCCCATGCGCGAAGCCAGCTCAACCTGGGTTAAGCCGGAATCAATGAACACATTGAGCATCATCACCTTCGCCGCCACGCTGGCGGGCACATCAACGTAATCGCCGGTTATATCACCGGGAAGCGGAACGGGCCGGTTATCTTCAAAGTAAAAATCGAATGAAGTAACCAGCGCATCCAGCCCCATCTCTAACGCTTCTTCTCGCGTGTCGCCCTGAGTAAGCGCTTCGGGGATATCGGGGAATGACACAAAGTATCCCCCTTCGCACGATTCCAGATTTATAGGGTATCGCATATCGTCTTAGTGAATCTCCGCGAGTACCAGCCCCGAAGGGCTGGTTTGTTATTTCAGGCCTAACTGCTTGAGTATGGCCTTTCGCAGTGGTTCTTTTAACTCAGCTCCGGGATGCCTGGGCATTACACTCACTTTCCCGTTTAGTCTCAGCTTCAAGTGGTTTGTGCCGTTTGAAACTTCAACTCCCTGAGATTCAAGCCACCGCCTGAACTCGCTTTGCTTCACTACTCCTCCTGTCTGTTGAACATGGAATCATAGTAAACATTTATGATTACCTAGTCAACATTTTTGATTACTTTATGCAGGAGTGAGCCGATTAAACTCGTTATTCGGCTCATTTGGCCAAATTTCAGACATAAAAAAACCGCAGCGACCATAGAAGTCACTAACGGCAATCTATACGCATATATTGGCTCATTGGCTCAAGCGAGTCAATACCCTCTATGCGACCTTTCTGATTTTATCTACACGTTTGCGAGTGTTAAATGCAATTAGAAGCAGATCGTGAATTAAGAAGAGAGATGCATTCAAAATATCATCCACCTCTCGCCTGCAGGTAATCATCGATGGGCGCCGCAATTGCTCGCCACCTCTGCCTGACATTTTGCGTGGACTTGCGACCTTGTGGTAGTAGGATGCAATGGCTCGCTTGGAAGAACCGTGAGCGTAATAACTTAGCAGGATGCCAAAGGCTTTTTTATCGATGCGCATGACGGAATCTACGACCTGAGAAATCAACATTCCGTCATCGTCATTACACATTGGCCGGGTCATTCCCGGTTGTGGCTCTACACTGGCCATCCATTGAGCGATCATGCTGCTCTGCCGCTTCTCCAGTCGCCCGGAATAAATCCACGCACCCCAAAGTTCCAGCCAGTTATTCAGCCAGTCATGCTGCTCTTTGTTTAGATTAAGCTCGCGTACGCTCATTTCTGGCTCCCATTAGCTTTGCTGTGTTGCGGAGGATGCGGTAGTCAATCGGGAAGGTGTTTCGGGTTCGGTAGAGCCGAAGCATCCGCCATTTTTCTTTAAGGTATTCGGTCATGGTGCCCTCCTGTTCCATGCTTTTATGGCATCTCGCTTAATACTGAAGGTGTCAGTTATTGGTCTGAGCAAGCATCCTTTGGTATTGCACCCGGCATAAACCCCATCACCATCGGAAGACAGTTCCGCCTTTCCTCCGCAAAAAGGGCAATCCATTAACTCCGCCCAACTTGGTAATTTGAGGTCGATAATCATGCCGCCTCCTTTTGCTTAATAATTTCCCTCAGCAAAGCCCTGTATTTCGCACGTAGCGAGTCCAGTTCTTCACGGGTGTATCGGTGAGGGTTGTTGTCAGATTCAAGCGCTATGACGCGCTGAAGGCCGATTTTCGATATGAGGTTGATGCGGTACGGACTGATAGCGCCAGAGTGATGCACGTTGCATGCTGAGCACTGGCTGTGACAGTTGTCTTCGTTGAACCTGAGCTGAGATGCCGCCGCTGTCGTTCTGAAATGCCCGGCGTGATAGCTGACAGCCGTTGTGCTTCCGCAACTGATACAGACTTCCCCGTCCCGCGCCCTGATGTAGTCGTTGAACGCCCGCTGGGTCATGTTCATCCAGTGGCTTAACGGCTTAACATCGGCTTTGCGCTTATTCCATGCAGCACGCTCAGCTTTCTCCTGTCGCTTTTGTTTGCGATCGGATAGCTGGTTAGCGAGTTGTATTGCACATTTGGGAGAGCAGACGGTCTGAAGGCTGTTGCGGGGTGTGAACTTGGTGGGGCAGCATTTGCATTTACGGGGTTTCGGCGGCTTGATGACTGTTGCCATCTTCATCCTCCATTCTGAAATTTGGGTCGGTCATTTCGTAGAACGCGCAGCAATCGCTGCAAACCCATGCTTCGTCGTCACTCAGGGCCATACCGCAATCAGCGCATGCCTTTTCCACGGGCTGAGTCATACACGGCTCCATATCGGCTGTTCCCAGCGCTTGCTCGGGATCGGATCGTATTTGGTTTCAGGCAGCAATGCCGAAACCGTCCACGACTTGTAATCGGCGGCGAGGTGCTTTTCGGTTTTGATGTTGCGGGCGGTGTAGCTGAGGATTAACTGGTTGGCTTCTTCGGTGGTGCAGTCTGGGTGGTGGAACCATGATTTAGCCATGACCATTCCTCTTGTGCTGCCCTAACTGTCCGCGATAGACCATCAGCACGCCATTAACTATCGCGTGCTGAGTAGCCTTAAAGTCACGGGCATACTTCCTGATGGTTGCTCGGTTAGAGTTAATCTTCCTTGCAGCCTCAGTTTGATTGCCGCGTGTGAGGGTGAGTAATTCAGGTATCGTGGTGAGTTGTGCGTTCATACCCTGACACCGCGCAGTGGTCGATCTATTAACCGATAAATGCTGCTGTATTCCCGGCACATATCGAATATCGCGTTTTCACGCTTTGGCTTGCCTGGCACACGCCCCATTGGCTTAGCCAGGTGAGAATGATTGGCCGTCTGACGCACTGAGGCTTCTGTCGCTTTGTAAGCGGGATTAAGCTTCGCGAAGGTGTGAATGTGATATCCCTCGATTAGCACTTCCCCCCTTGAGGCCATCTTAGATAGCGCTGAGCAGGAGCTGCATCGCTTATAGCCCAGTGATTCAATGTGGTCGTGGACAATGGTGGTTGAGACGTGGCCAGTGCGGCCGGTGAGGAATTCTTTGATTCGTTCGCGTGCTGTCATGCTGCTCTCCCGTAACGCCGGGCCCATTGCAAGGCTTCAGATGCTTCATCGCCGAAGCGGACGCCCTGCTCTGCACCAAAGGCGCTGATTAGTTCGATTAAGTCCCGCATTTCACCTACGGTCATGCGACTGGTTGACTGCCCTAACACCACAAATCCGCCATCAATCCCCGGCACGACATCCTGCTTTTTCAGCGCCGCGGTAAACACCCATTTCCATTCTTCACTGGTCAGTTTGCGTCCATGCCAGTCAACCTGATCGGAGACGTCAGAAAGCGTCGCCCAAAGCTTGGCGTTCTGGTCGAGGCTGCGGGTTTTCTCTTGGATGGTTACTACGAGGGGTGAAGCGGGATTGGCTGGTAGGGTCTTGATGAATTCAATGCAGTTTCGTCGTCGTTCTGAATCAATCAGAAAGTAACTTTGCTTGTTCAAACTCTACCTCCTTTTTACCTGCTCCCTGTGCAAAGCGAGTTCATGCTCTGCTTTCATCAGTATTTCGCTGATTAGCACCGGGCTGTGATTTTGGGCGACCATCACTTTTAGCAGCAACAGTGCATTGCTGACTTCGGATAGATGGTCTTGGCGGGGTTTTAATGGGATTACATCAGCTGTCACAAATTGCTCCTGTGTTTCAGTAGGGTATTGGTTATTTCACAAGCCGCAATACAGCCGCTCTTGTTATCGGTGTGATAATTATTTCATAGCCTTGCATGGGTCAATTGCTGCAGAAAACAATGCAAATACAGCTATTACGAGTGATGGCTTGTAAGTGATATCAAAACCTCCAATGACAAAAATTATGATTTCACCTGGCTACGGTAACTGGACCAGTCGAAGTTGATCCACATGCCTCCGTCCATTTTCATCCGGTCCATGATCCGCTCGGTCAGCACTTCGGTCATGCCCTTCTCGTCCAGATTGGTCAGCATGCCGACAGCCTTACGGTTGCTCAGACGGTTATCCACGATCTGGAAAAGCACCACTTCCTCGTTTTTGTTGCCGCGCTGCACGCCGATGTCATCGAGCACAAGTAAATCAACATTGCAGAGGTCTTTCATCAAGTCTGACTCAGTCAATCTGGCGCCATCCTGGTACGTTTCACGAAAGCGCATCATCAGGTCAGGAACGGTAACAACGAGCACCGATTGGCCTTTTGAAAGCAGTTGATTACCGATCGCGGCCGCCAGGTGATTCTTTCCAGTGCCGCAACCGCCGCTGAAGATGAATCCACCAAAGCCATTGCCGAACTGGAAGGCGTATTGCTTTGCCATTCCAAGTGCGTGCTGTTGGCCTGGTAGCTCAGCGTTGTAGTTCTGGAAGGTGCAGGACTGGTGCAGCCCCTGAATACCTGAGCGCCCGAGCACGGCCTGTAGCCGGGTAAGTCGGTTTCGTTCAGCAACACGCTGAGATGAGATCCGGCCCTGCTCTTCCTGCCATGCTTTCCACTCCTCGCCAGTGGTGAACTTCGGTTGCACGCCGGGAGGCATTGAAGCCTGCAGGCGTTTCAGTAGGTTATGTGCGCTCATCCTGTGAAGCCCTCCGGAATGTGATTCATTGGCTTAGATGGCTGTGCAATGCCCTGTTGCCGGGTTTGCTTGCCCTTTGGTGGATAAAGGCCTTGATAGCTATTGGCGATACAGTGGTTGATTACATCCACCGGGTCATGGCCTTCAGAGCGGTAATCATTGAGCGCATTGAAAGCCTTGGTCACTGTCAGTTGAGAGTTGATAGATTTCCGGGATTCTTTCCGGTACTGAACCCATTCCTGCCAGGCGTCTTTGTTCAGCCATTCAGGAATTTTAACAGCCATCGGATCGAATGATTTAGTTTTCCCCTTGGGGGGATTAAGGGGGGTTTTATTAGTGTTCTTGTTCTTGTATTGGGTGGTTACCGTTTCCGGGGATGTTTTACCTGATTCCGGGAACCTTATTCCCGTTTTCGGGGATTTTGTTCCCGTTTCCGGTCTCTCTAAAATCCATGCTGAAATCTCTGTATTCACGCCAACCAACTTCATCATTCCTTGCTTGCGGCTGAAAATTATCTTGCGTTCCGCCAGAGACTTGATGGCATCACAAACATGCTTATCACTGAGGCCTGTCATTTCAGCGATTACCGTGTTCGTTACCCTGTCCTGTTTTTTATTCCATCCGTAGGTAAGCCATATCACCGCTTCAAAGCACTGCCACTCCCTGCCCGACATTCTCAGGCGAGGCTTAAGCTGCTGTATCTCGTTGGCTACTTTGGTATACCCGTTGGACAGGTCGGCCATATGACCTCCCGTTTGCTCGGTTTGTTTTGGGAACTGGATTACTTTGGCGAGGCTCATACTGCTTCCTCACCCTGTTTTCCGCCGACACCTGAACGGTATTCAGCGAGAATGCGTTTAATCTCTTCAACGGTGCCTTGAGAGAGGGTCAGTTGGTGAAAACCACCATCAACACCGAACTCAGCATCAACCAGCAATTCAGCCAGTCGACGTGCCTTGTGAGCGCTGAACTGAGGCATTGCCGCTGATTTGGTAAGCTTGGTCTTGCCAGATGCTTTGGCCTTGCCCAGTTGAATCTCAGCGACTGCGGCGGCGTGTGTGCCGTGCTGGCGGGAAAGAGCAACCGCAGTCGTGGGCGCCACCTCACCTGCCCTGACCATTTCAATCAGACTTTCGCCGCACTCCAGCAGCTGAAGATGGTGATCAACATCAGCAACGCTGCGTTTTACCTTCTTCGCTATCTCAGAGTCTTCCCATCCCTGATTGCTCAGGCGCAGATAAGCGGCTGCACGCTCAAGAGGAGCCAAAGCCTTACCCTGAGAACTTGTGACCATGAAGGCAATGCGATCGGCTTCAGTGCCAACAAAGTCTTTGCACTCCAGACGTGGAATCTCGGTACCGGATTCGGTAGCCAACTTTGCGCCGTAAAAGCGGTGATGGCCGTCGATTACCTTGACGCCCTGATCGGTGACCTGAACCGCCAGCGGCGGAACAAACTCACCGGCCATGAATGCATCCCGGAATTCTTCAACATGCGCCTGGTCGATATCACGGACGTTATATCCCGGCTCGACATAGATTTCTGACAGCGGAACAAGGAAGGTCTTTCGTGTCGTGGTTTCAGTGCCGTTCTGGTCTTTGTATTTGTACAACTGTGAAAGTGATGACATAATTACTCCTGTGAATTGATCCAGTCTTTTCGCATCAGGCCTCAAGCGTTCCAGCGTTTGGGGCTTTTTCTTTTCCCATCACAGCTTCGACTGCCTGCCTGGCAACCTCAGCGATCAGGCTTGTCTCCCACACCTTTTCCAGCAGCACGAAAACAGTCGCCATGTCGCGAAGATTCAAGCGGCTTACTTTTGATTCGTGCCACCCTGCCTCACTCGCTAATGCGCGTTGGCCTTTATGGGTTAGCCGGGAGCGGAGTTCTGTTTCTACCTGGTTGATTAACTTGCTGTTGTTTGCGTGTTCCATATCCGATACTTCTCCGTGTTGATTATGTTTTTGCGTGAGTTTGCCGTGAGCAAGTCACTTGAGTTTTGCTCCGACATTTCGGTGGGAGCGGCTTCAGAGTTTTAAAGAGCGGTGGTGATTATTTCTTAGTGCTCGGGAAAGGTTTCAGCTCTTCACCCTTAACAACACCATCTTTGCCGACAGTCACAAATATGTTGCGGCCTGTGCGAATGGCCTTACTGATCGCACATTGGATAACGCCGAAATCCTTAGCAGCCTTGGCTTGGCCGTGAATCTTTGCGTAATCCTCTAAAGTCATTCGATTCATAAAATCACTCCTTGGGATTCACAGCCAAAAGAATACTACAAGTATTTATATAAGTAAATATCCAAGGTATTTCATTTTTGATTACTGTTGGTATTAGAATGTGATCATGGAAAACAAAAAAAATCTGACTGCAACCCAGCTTGAAGACGCTAAGCGCCTGAAAGCTTTGTATGAGTCAAAGAAAAAGCAATTAGGGGTAACCCAGTACACGATCGCTGATGAGATGGGGATTTCTCAAGGTGCTGTGGGTCATTACTTAAACGGAAGGATTGGATTGAACGTGCCAACGGTGACGGCGTTCGCCAGAATTTTGAATGCCCAAGTATCCGAGATAAGCCCTACTCTCGCTGCTGAAGTAGGCCGCTATGCTGCCACGGTTGATGCAAATGTATCCGGGTACCGGCCTTATAGCCCTGGCAAAAAATACCCAGTACTGAGCAAGGTTCAGGCGGGAGCCTGGGCGGAGGCATGTGAAGCCTACACCCTGAAGGATATAGACCTGTGGCTCGAGTCTGACGCTCATATTCAGGGCGATGCTTTCTGGCTTGAGGTTGAGGGCGATTCAATGACGGCTCCTGCAGGGCTGAGTATTCCTGAAGGAACGTTCGTTCTCTTCGATACCGGTCGTGATGCGATCAATAACAGCCTAGTAATCGCAAAGCTGTCCGATTCGAACGAGGCTACTTTTAAGCGCCTGATTATCGATGGCAGCCAGAAGTATTTGAAGGGACTGAATCCTGCCTGGCCGATGACACCAGTCAACGGTAATTGCAGGATCATAGGTGTGGGTGTAGAGACTAAGCTGCGACTGGTTTAGTCCAGTGGTCGGAAGAGATGTTCAGGTGAAGTTATGCAAGGAGAGGTTATGAGCATCAGCAGAGTTTTACTCGTTTTGGCATTTGCAGCATGTATTGCCCTACTACTAAAAGCAGCAACGCCCCACTTTACTGGCTACCTCGATAGCAAGATTGATAGTCAGATTACCAAATGGGCTGATGGCAAGTAGGCCGGTAGAGGCGTTCGAGTGAGATAGATCAGGACAATTTCTGAAATTTATAAACCGATCTATCACTGCAACCACAAAAGACTATACTAATCCCAACCAGGAACAAAATTCATACTAAAGTTTCTTTAAAGTTTGCCGATTTTATGGGTATATAGTGGACTGATGCACTGGTACTTCTGGCATGGATGGTCAACCACCCTTTTACCAATTAGTGCCGTTTTGTTCATTAAGCAGACAGCACAGATTGTAAATCGTGTTGATCGATCCCATATAAGGAGTATGATTAGTGACCCAAAAGAATGATAACTTTGCCGTACCTGAAGACGACAAAGAGCCAGCTGATTTATTGCATAAGCGTGCTGTAAACCAATTTAACTCACTTTATTCTGCTATCTTGGGTGAGATAAGCTCAATGTTGAAAAAGGCGCAACTGCTGCCAATACCTGAGCTTCAGCGTAACAATCCAACTTTTTCTCATAGCGTTACGCAACTTAAGTTTTTCCGTCAGCTTTCCGGAGTGGCGGTAGAATTGCTTAAAATTGACAAAGAAGAAGATTTAAGCGATTTGGATGATTACATTCGACTCGCAGACGACTTGGCAAAGGCCATTGATTCAGACGATTATGATGCCTTGTGTGGCGCAATTTCTGCTCTCAATGATAAGCCTTATATCTAAACTACTAGGAGCATAAAATGGCTGACAAATACGATTTTGATACAATATTCCAGGTGCTTGGTCAGATGGAAGCTTGCGTGGATCAAGTTCGTAAACTCAACAAACAACTTGATGAAAGCTTAAGCGCGATTCCTCAAGCAGCCTAATCGTTAAGATTAATGACTAACCCGGCCACCGCGCCGGGTTTTTTGTGCGTGCATTTCAGTTGAACCCCACTCAAAACCCCCCATCAGATGCTGTTTTCCTGCAGAATAAAAAATAAATACCCTTAATATTCATAAACATCTTAGATTTATGCCAATAATAAATACCCACAGTATTTACAACAATAAATACCGGTAGTATTCTTAACCCCATCAGCAGGACGCACTAACCGGCAGGAAGCCGATGCTCTTTAACATTGATGGGGTTTGTTCCCGCCGAAATGCGGGGAACCAAAGTGAAGTTGGCTTTGGGGTGTGGTGAAGGGTTCATGGACGGGAATATGTCGCACGTAAAGCGGCGAGGCCTGCGGAACTATGCCGAAGACAAGTAGGCCAGATGCAGGTCGAAATGGGCTTCCCACCGACCACACCACCTAAGCCAATTACCGGAGGTAAGTATGACAATCGTAATGACCTATCTGGCCTCTGATAACGCCAGAAATCGCCGCAGGGCTAAACGTGCAGCTGAGCGCAATACATCAGTGACTGGTTGCACCGACCGGGTTCTGAGGGCAGTAACAGCACCGAACTGGCGCGTTAAGGCTGAGCCTGAGTTTGTGACTCGCGAGGATCCTGAGTACCGGAAGGTGAAAAACCCTCACGGACAGCTAACGAATGCCCGCCAGAAGATGCGCGGATGCAGCATTCCTTTAATTTAACAGCGGCGCTGCCGCAGGAGTGAGAGATGAGAAAGGTTCTGGTGTCAAAAACCAAATGGGAGAATGGCGTAGGGCGCGTAGCTAACGGTGAGCCATATGAGGCATATTTTCATGAATGGGGATGTAACTTTGAAGAATTTGAAAATGGCGCTGGCAACTATTCGGTAGCCATTGTTGAGCTTGCTGATGGCAGCATTGAAAGAATTGCAAATCTCGAATGGATAAAATTTATCGATAACAAATAACAGGCTGCCACCAGGCGGCCTTTTTTATGCCCGGAGCACACCATGATAGTCGACCGCAAAGACGGTAAATGGCGCGTCACACAGATGGCCTGTGGCTGTCATTGGCGTGCTGATTTAACTGAAGGTAAAGGGGTATTTGCAGGCAAGGTAATCAGCCAGCAGATGAACAAAGACCAGTTTGAGAGGTGGAAGGATGAGCGAGTTTAAGGGTACGCCGGGTAATTTCAAAGCTTGCATATCAGAGGCCAGTTGGTACGGCTTCGAGAACAAGTTCTTTGAAGTCGTCGATCAGAACAACATGATTATCGCCTTTGTTAAGGATTGGCATGGTGCGGGTGAAGCACCAAAGAAAGATGCGCTGCTATTGGCAGCAGCTCCTGAGTTGCTTGAGGCTTGCCTTCGAATTCAGGCGCAGTTCCGTCAGGCGGGAATCACATCGGTGGCTGGCTCAGTTAACCCAGCGGAAGACAGCGCAGCTCAGATTGATGCTGCCATTTTGAAAGCCTTAGGCGAGTAACCGGATACATCGCAAAGCGGTTATACGTGACCGCTTGACGATGGCGCCCAGTCATCAACCAACGCGCTTTAGACAAGGTGGCGTTGGCCGTTATTGTTCAGCTTGGCCTCTCCGGAGGCCTTTTTTATGCCCACAGGAGAGGAATATGAGCGAAACAACGGATATCGCAGTACTCGAAATTAAGCCAGAGCAGGCGCCGGCTGTTTATGTGCCGAACGGTCTCGATCAGTACATTGAGCAGATTAAGCAGGCTGTGAATGAAGTCCCTGACCTGAGCACTGCAAAAGGCCGGGCTCGGGTAGCTTCACTGGCAGCTCAGGTATCACGCAGCAAGACAGCCATTGAAAAGCCGGGTCGTGAGTATCTGAAGCGACTCAAGGAAGCAGTAAAGCCCGCTGAAGCAGAAATTAAGCGGTTCGTTGATGCTTGTGACGAACTGCGCGATGCCACTCGCCAGCCACTGACTGAGTGGGAAGCTGAGCAGGAAAGGATTGCTGCTGAAAAGGCCGCTCAGGAAGAGCGCCAGCGCATTGCTGATGAAGAGCTTGCTGCCGCTGAAGCGCTGAAAAAGCAGTTCGAATCAGATCACGAAATCGCCCTTCTGCTTAACGACAAATTCGACCGAGACGCAGCTGAAGCAAAAGCCGAAGCAGAACGCCAGCGCATTGCCCGCGAAGAAGAGATTAAGCGGCAGGCTATCGAGCAGGAACGCATTGATGCCGAGCAGAAAGCACAGCAGGAACGTGAAGCAGCAGCCAAGCGTGAAGCCGATTTAAAGGCAGCTGCTGAGCAGGCAGAGCGTAACCGTATCGAAGCACAGGAACGTGCTGAGCGTGAAGCTAAAGAGGCAAAGGAAAAGGCTGAACGGGAAAAGCAACAGGCTATCGAAGCAGAGCAAATTAAGGCGCGGCAGGAAGCCGATCGCATCAAGCGGGAAGCCGAGCAGAAAGAAGCCACTCGCCTGGCTGAAGAAAAACGCATTGCCGATGAGGCAGCCGCCCGCGCAGCTAATGAAGCGCACCGCAAGACGATCGGCACCGCGGTGGTAAACGCCTTGATAGCCCATGCCGGACTGACTCGCGAAGATGCCATTGCAACACTGGTAGCCCTCAAAGGTGACCTCATCCCACATACCAGAATCACTTATTAATTCAAACTAAAGGACTCACCCATGCAACTTGCAACTGCTGGGGCTACCCGTGTGGGTGGCTCCAATTTCGACGCGTTCAAATCAATTCAGTTTCACCCAAAACACATCCTGACCAGCGCCAGCTTCACTCCCCCGCCCCGTAAGAGCTGGCTGGATAAGTTGGTTGAGTTCCTGCGATCGGAGGGTAAGCCATGAGGCTCACATTCAAAGACAGACAGGAAATAGAAACCATCATCCAAGGATTTGGTGATGTTGAGCACGAACAGGTGCGGGAGATGGTCGAGCAGATTGTTGAACCTCTCAAGCACAACCCTGTGGAAGCCGCTATGACGGTGTTCTTCTCCAAGCAAGGCGACGATATGGAAATGGTTGGCCGCGCTCAGGATGGTTCAGATGCTCAGGATTTGGCGCATAAATTCCTTTGGGATTACGTGACCAAAAACGAAGAGCAGCGCCTGGCTGAGTCAATCTGGAAGGACAAGCACTCATATCGTGAGGTGGCCTGATGGAACCGGGAATGTACCTCGATATCAGCAACGAGGATTACCACTCAGGCGCCGGGGTTAGCAAATCTCAACTGGATGATATTGCAACTAACCCGGCCATTTACAAATGGCGCAAGGAAGCACCAGTGGATACCGAAAAGCTTAAGGCACTTGATATGGGTACCGCCCTGCACTGCCTTTTGCTGGAGCCGCTGGAGTTCGACAAGCGATTCATCGTGGCGCCGGAATTCAACCGCCGCACAACCGCAGGCAAGGAAGAAGAAGCTCGCTTTCTAAAGGATTGTGAAGGCGGCGGCATGACAGTCATGGATGCAGAGCAAGGCAGGAAGCTGAAACTGATGCGTGAGAGTGCATTGGCGCACCCGGCGGCCAGATGGCTGCTTGAAGCTGAAGGACACTGCGAGGGTTCAATCTACTGGACAGATGATGAAACCAGTGAGTTATGCCGCATCAGGCCTGACAAGTTCCTGACAGGCCAGCCGGTAATCGTTGACGTCAAAAAGGTGGCGGATATGGATCGCTTCCCCCGTCATCTGGCTGAGTTCCGGTATCACATGCAGGACGCCATGTACCGCGAAGGTTATCTCCGCCACTTTGGCGAATATCCAATGTTTATTTTCCTTTGCGTCAGCGAAACCATCGACTGCGGCCGCTATCCGGTTCGCACCTTTCAGATTCAGCCTGATGATACCGAGGATGGTTACGACCTCTTCCGTACCAGCCTGAACACTTATCACGAATGCCGGACTACCGATAACTGGGGCGGCATCGAAGATATCACCCGCCCAGCCTGGGCGAAGAAAAAGGATTACTCATGAGCAACGAAATCATCCACGCCCCGGCTAACGAGGCAGATACGAAAGCAGCCATCTTCAGCCCGTCAGGCCTGCAAAAGCTTCAGGCATTTGCAGCTGTCATGGCAGAAGGTAAAACGACAGTGCCGGCACATCTGTCCGGTAAGCCGGCTGACTGTCTCGCCGTGGCATTGCAGGCAGCTCAGTGGGGAATGAACCCATTTGCTGTGGCGCAGAAAACGCATCTGGTGAACGGCACGCTGGGATATGAAGCCCAGTTGGTTAATGCGGTAGTGACCAGCTCTACTGCCGTTCAGGGGCGCTTCAAATACGAGTACGGCGGCAACTGGGATGCCTTCAAGCCCGGAGCAGCCAATGCCGCTAATGAGAAAGGCCTGTGCATTCGCGTGGGAGCTGTTCTTCGCGGTGAAACGGAAATCACCTGGGGCGAATGGCTGTTCCTCGAATTCATCACCACCCGCAATTCCCCGCTTTGGAAGACAGCGCCAAAGCAGCAGATGGCTTATCTTGCCGTGAAGTACTGGGCGCGCCTCTACTGCCCGGACGTTATTCTCGGCGTTTATACCCCGGACGAGTTTGAGCAGAAAGAGCGTATTGAGCGCGATGTTACCCCGGCGCGCACCCGACAGGATTTGAACAACCTGATCAACCAGAAGCCAGCCGCGGAAGAAACTACAACCCAGCAGCCAACTGAACGCACGCCAGATGAACTCCTTGCAGCCTTTACTGAAGCAGCCAGTAAGGCGACTGATGCCAAGGAACTGGATCGCATCTATAAGTACGCCGCTAAGCATCTCGCTAATGAAACGGAAAAGTTGGATTTGGCTACGGACGTCTACAGCATTCGCCGGGATGAGCTCACCGAAGCAGCTTAACTAATCTCCGGGCTGGCTGCGGCTGGCCCTCGTTACGAAGCTATGAATCCAGAGCAGCCTCTGAGCAGGTGCAGAAGCGGATTATCGAGCGCAGGCATTTGTTCAGCTTGAGTATGACAAGGTAAGGAGGTAAAAATACCATTCTGCATTTAAAAGGAAAGAAAATTGAAACGATTCATTTTACTTCTAGTGTTTTTTTCATTGCCAGCTCTAGCAGATTACGCAAACACACCTTACTCAAGTGAAAGTGAAATGTCGGAAGATGTCTCACTTCTGGCCCAATCATCTCTATTGTACAAGCAGAATGGAGAGCAAAGGATGTATGAAAACACAAAGATGGTTTGTGAGGGTGTAAAAAATAAGTTTTCAAAAACCTCTAAAAGAACCAAAAACATGCAAAGGTGGATGGAAAAAGTTAACTCAATCTGTAGCGAATACTAGGGTTATTTGCGTGGTACTAACAAATTATTTTTTCAAAGCTTCAGTTGGGTTAATACCCGTTCTTAATAAGGGGACGAAAAGTGAAGGTGCCAAAAGGATTGTTGCTGATTATGCCACTTATGTTGTCAGGCTGCCTGTCTACACCAAATGAAGCAAGGAGAGACGATCCTGTATTTTCTGGTACAAGCAGTAAATCTCCAGAAAAGCTTTCTGAGTGTATTTATGAGGGATGGACTAACACCAGGATGATGCTTGAAAGGGATAACACGACGCACACCGAGCGTTCGGCAAGTAAGGTAACCGTTTTCACATGGCATGATACGATGTTTGCTGATGTGCACGACAATCAGGGCGGTTCGAAAGTGAAATTCTATAAGACATTTAGTATGGGGTACACCAATGCTTCAAACAGAAGTAGTGTTGTAAAAGACTGCCTGTAATTTTTTAATATGCTTCCAAGCGACCTCGCCACTTCGGGGTTTTTATAATCCTGGATCATCAATCTCCTCGACCAACTCACTCCCCTGATTCTTCACACTGCCCACTGACTTCGATACAGGGTGCCAGGTGAATTCATCTGAGGGTATGGATTGCTCTTTGGCGATGTCCTGCGCCTCTTCAGAAGTGGTGTCGGGATTGAGCCAGTCCAGCACAGCGGATGTGCTCAGAACCAGCGGCCGGCGGTCATGGATATCCACCAGGCCTTTATCGCTGGCGGCTGTGACGATTACGAAGCCTTCGTTCTCATTCTGCTTGTCGTAGGGAGCCTTCCCGATTGCAGCGAAGAAGATGGGTTTACCGGATGTGTGGTAGATGAAGTAAGGCTGCTTCTTGCTGCCGTCACGCTTCCACTCATACCAGCCGTCAGCCATAACGATAGCGCGACCGTTGTTCCACAGAGGCTTGAACATGCGACCGGTGGCTGCAGTTTCTACCCTGGCATTAATCAACGGGGCTTTATCCCACCACTCTGGCCCATAGCCCCAGTGAACCGGGTCAAGATGAAGGGAATCGTCGCGCTGGTTAAGCAGCAGAACGTTGGTGCCTGGCGCCACGTTATACCGGCCGATCGGTTCAGAGTCGTAAGCAATCTCCCGCTCTACTTCGTCGGCAAACTCTTTCAGGTATTCTTCGCGTGTTCTGTACTGCGTGAATCGACCGCACATAGGCACCTCTATCACTAATAATAGTTCAGTAAGCGAGTTATTTCTGCTTGAGCGCCGAAAGGTAACGGGGTAGAAATACTACTCCAACTGAGAGGAACCAACTATGCATGAATACCTTATTTTCACATTACAGGGACCCGAGAAGCTGAGAACGAATGAACGTTATGGGCACAATCAAAAGAAGTTAATTGATGGGATCGAATATACATCCCATCATTACCATTACTTTGGCAATGGTCCATACGGAATATTAATAAGCCCTTCAAATCCGGTGAGACAGGAGCAAATACAAGAGGCGATAGAACGTACAGAGCTCGCTCCTTTACCTTGGTGATATGAGGCAGCCTTATTTCGTTAAGAGACTAAACAGCAAGAAGATAGTAATCAGTTAAATCTACCAGGCTCAATGGCTTGGTTTATCAAAGGGGTAAGGGAATGAAGATAGAAGTGACTTTTGACGACTCAGGAATTAAGGAAGAGCATGATTTTAATTTTGAGCCTCACGCCGGTGATTCGGTAACGTTGGTGCGTAACGGAAAGAAAACACAATATGAAATCTTGACTGTTTCTGGCCCAATTCACGGACAAGATTGCCATCCGTCCACGGTCAGGGTTCGTCCTGTTTAACGACCATGTGAGAATTTTGCACCGCCCTTGAGGCGGTTTTTTTACGCCCTAGTTTCAGGAGATAAGGATGGCTGGAAACTACCGCAGAAGAGGGAATCAGCTTTCGCTTGGTCGTAGATGGACTCCAGATGAAAAAGACTCTCTAAAGAGAATGGCCTCTTCTCTACCTCCGAAAATAATCGCGCGGAAAATAAACCGCTCATGTGAATCAATTCGTCAGATGGCTAAACGAATGGGCATCCGATTCTTAACTGCTCGCGGTGTGAATCGGCCAGAAAAATCCTAACCAGATTTATGACACAAAATACTGTGTTTATATACAGCATTTTGCTTTGAGATTGATTACATTTCGGTTAGTATTTTTCCTGATTTATTACGATAAACCATTAAACTGAAAAGGAATTAATCATGTCTGATACAGCTGAACAGCTTGCCAGTCAAGCAATTGAAAAAGTCAACGAATTGAAAGAGCTCGCTATTAATGCGGATGCAGCTCTGAGCGATGCGCAGTCACAGAATGAAGGCTATTTCATTCAGGTCGGGGAATTAGAAAGCAAAGTTGACGATCTCGAAAACCGCAGTGAAATGTATCGAAACGAGATTTTGACCGATAGCGAGATGATTGGTTTAGCCATTGAAATCATGGATAAGATTAAATCAAAGAATGATTCTGGTGTTTTCACTATGCCTATTGATGAGCAAAATCAGCTCAATGAGACATTGATATACCTTAAGCAGCGCAAACAAAGCATTGAGCAGTATCGTACTGCCACCGATCCCAAACCACGCACCTATGAACAATATCGTAATCCGTAATACAAATTTTGATGAATGTGACCGCCTCCGGGCGGTTTTTTGTTTTCTAAATTCAGGAGCCACCTCATGCATGCAGACATAACTGACCAGGCCGCTGAGCTTGAAGAACTGGAAAGGACTATCGCTTTGGCTAACAGGAAGAAGCCGGAACCGCCGTCACCCATCTGCCGCAATGGCGATTGTGGGGAGCCATCTCAGCCGGGTGCGAGCTACTGCTGCCCGGAGTGCAGGAAAGATGATGAGCTTAATCAGTGGGCAACCAAACAGCGGAGGGTGGCATGACTGAAGCAGAGAAAGCCTTTGAGCACTACATGGATGAGATTATCCAGTGGGCAGGCCAGACCGGAAAGCGCCGCTTAATCTGGAGCATACCGCGCTGCACTCTGGCCCGTGAGGTGTGGATGGATTGTATGGAGAGGCAGAATGTCGCCAGCGCAGGAAAACGCGTTGAGGTCAGTAGCCCGCAAGTGCAGAGCTGAAATCCTCAAAGCTATCACCGGCAAACCCAAGTCAGAGCACGATCGCATTACCACCCTTCTGTTGGACAAACACACAAAACCATTCAATGCCTACCGCCCGATCAGTTCTCAGCTAAATCTTGGCTGGTCTACTTCGTGCGCGTGGTGGATAAGGAGATGAAGTCATGAGAGGACAAGATGAATGAGCTGGCTCTTTTCGCAGGTGCTGGCGGAGGAATACTCGGCGGGCACCTCCTTGGATGGAGGACAGTTTGCGCAGTTGAACGTGATGCCTACGCCGCACAAATTCTGGCGCAACGACAAAACGATAGATGCTTGCGACCATTCCCGATTTGGTCTGACGTCTGCAGTTTTGATGGAAAGTCATGGAGAGGCATTGTTGACATCGTTTCTGGAGGCTTTCCCTGCCAGGACATTTCAGCAGCCGGCAGCGGAGCCGGAATCGAAGGAGCACGATCGGGATTATGGAAGCAAATGGCAAGAATCGTCGATGAGGTTCGACCCTCATACGTCCTGCTGGAAAACTCACCTTTGCTTGTGGGAAGAGGACTTGCAATGGTCCTTGGTGATCTTGCCACGCTGGGGCTTGATGCGGAATGGTGTTGTATTTCAGCATCTGAGTGCGGAGCGTCCCATAACCGTGACCGGATCTGGCTTGTTGCCTACCCCAAGGGCGAGCATGGGCAGTCATGGAATAGCCTGGTGCAGAGCGAGAACGGGAGAGCACAGGCACAATTTGGAAGACTACCTTGGCTGGTTACACCTGCAAGCGGGCGGAGAAGAAATCCCTGGCCTGAATGCAGCCCCCGATTATGTAGAGTGGCTGATGATGTGGCCTTCGGGGTGGACCGACTTAAAGCCCTTGGAAATGGACAAGTTCCGCGAGTGGCAGCAACTGCATTCAGCATCCTGAAGTGATCACCCTCCCCCACATTCTCATCGCAATAGCATTCGTGTTCGCCGCCTGGGCGATATTCAAAATACTCTGAACGAGGTAACGACTATGCATCAGCATCAGTTTCAACCAGACTCGCTTGTTGATCTCAAATTCATCATGGCTGATACTGGTTTCGGCAAGACATTCATTTATGACCGCATCAAAGACGGTACCCTTCCAAAAAGCAAAATCATTCATGGCCGGGCAAGATGGCTGTACAGTGACCACTGCGCATTCAAATCTAAGCTTCTGAACAACCCCGATGGGTAAATACGCGGGTAAAAATATTCTTCCGTTCAATAAAACCATTCAAATACAATCCCCTGCATGATGAATTATGTGTCTGCAGGGGACACCATCTGACCGTTCGCTACCCTCCGCTTTAGTTCGCAAATCCCAAGTCAATCAACCTCCCCTTAAATCATTTTACGCATTGTTTTTTTGGCCGTTTACTTGAGCGGAAAAGAGGCAGGCGGTGAAAAGTTATTATGAGTTTTTATGCCTCTTTAGCATGTTATGCAGCGCCAGAAATATCAGACCAACACCTATCAGTACCAGGAACGCATATCCAAGTGAATGGAACAACCCTATTCCTGCGATCCCGCCGGCCAGAAATGACAGCAAGGTGAATGAGTGCAGCCTGAGTCTCTCAAGATAAAGCGGAGCGTCCTTAGGTGATTCCTTTCGCCTGAGCACGTCGAAGAGCAAGGCCAGCTCTATACCGATATCCGTAGATGTGCCTGATACATGCGTTGTTCTTACACGCGCGTTAGATATTCGCGTGACGACAGCATTTTGTAAGCCCATTAAAAAGCTCAGGCTTAAGATAAGTAACACGCCGGGGGAAACTGGCGTGAGATAGCTCTCAACAATACCGAGCACGACAAGCCCGACACCCTCTATAAAAATATTAATGGCGTATACCGTACGCATTTTCTTTCTGCAACCTGAATTGATAACAATTGTCGAGAATGCAGAACCGGCAATGAAAATGCTGACAATCGACAGAAAGAAAATGGCTGGTGCCAGGTTTGCTTTGGCAAGATGATCTGACAGTGAAGAGACGTTTCCCGTCATGTTGGCAGAGAAAAAACCGACAGCTTCAAATGCTGCGGTGTTCAGGGCTCCGGCAACGGCGGCGAGCGTACAAGCGAGTTGTGTATCTGCAACATGACTTCGCGAATTCTCAGTGCTGATTAACATGGAACCTGCCGTGTTCACCTGGGGTAGACACATGATCCGCTCATTTTTCATCAGTGACAAGATGACCAGCCAGGGTATCTGCAGATGGCACCATTGCTTTATCCCCCTTTCCTCAGGTCTTACTCACCGTGTAGCTTTTAACCTTGCCGCCATCGAGTTGCACCGTTAGGGTTTTGCCTTCAGTGGTACTGCCGGCTTTCGCCTGACTGTAGCTCCACATCATCAGCAGATGATTCTCCGGGTATGGCGTTTCCGTGGTCGGCTGGCCGAACAGCGAAATCAGATCCTGGCGGCTGGTTTGGCCGTACTGGATTTTGCTTAGCTTGGCGTCATCGAAATCCTTGCCGGTCGAAGAGGTGCAGCCGGAAAGAAACAGAACAATGCCCAATACAGTCAGTATTTTTCTCATCAATATTCTCGTCAAACTGAAGGGCTATCCGACTTTTTCACAGTCGTAGGAACCGCTGATGCGGATCTGGCTGGCGCTGGTTCGCACCACCTGCACGTTCAATGTCGCCTTGCCGTGCTGAACAGCCTGGTCCATATCCAGCATACCCGGTGCCTTGGTGTTCTTAACCCGCAGATGGATTTTCACATTATCGTAATCCCCTTTATCACCGGTAAAAGTGACTTTCTGCTGGCTGGGCTTGGTGTTATTGACGTAAATGCTACCGTCCTGGTGGCGATCTAAATGAAAAGGACCGCATTGCATTGCCGCCATTGCCGGTGAAAGGCACAGCATTAGCGTGGAGAGAAGCAGGGATGTTTTTATCATAACGGAGGCATGACCTGTTGAAGCGGAGGCAGGAAGTGGACCTGCTAACCAGGGTAAAGTGTGCATCACTGCAATGCATACTTTACCGTTCAGGCCGTCAGTATAACTGATGACAGGGCGAAATAGAGCTGTCGCCCTGGTGTTGAAATTCTATTTGGTGCGCCACATGCGATATTGTCCCCAGAAACCCACCTCGGCGACATATTCCTGATCGGTACCGTCTGCGGTAATATCCAACGTTTTTCTCATTCCCATCGTCAGCACACTACAATCGTTACTGACGCGTAATTTATGCGGCCCGTTTTTCAAATAGGTCGTCACAAATTGGTTCTGGCGCAATAAAGCCACTTCAGTATTATCAACGGTAATAACAAACCTACATATCCCAGCACTCATGCTGCCAATAAACTGCTTCTGTCGTGTGATGGTGACCTTGGTCTGCTGACCGGATGAAGATGGGGTAACAATCTGATTATCCAAAATTTTATCTGCAGGACCATAAGGCCTTGCACAGCCTGCCAAAGTTAACACTGCTAAGGCCAAAACTAACTTTTTCATTTCCCTGCCCTTTTATTAAAAAATTTCCTGAAAGCACGCAAAATGACCAGATAAAAATAAGGTTATCTGCAAGAGCATTATGTTGAGGGTCGATATATTAACGCCTGACCATGTTGTGAATCAATAATTATATTTACCATTACCCCCTTTGAAGTGAAAAAAGCGCGACCTCAATTGAATCAATTAATTCTCATTCAATAATATTTTAAAAAACGTCGCATTAAGACAAATTAACAGGGTAAACTCCAGTCATCTGAATAAGGAGGTGCACTGAATGCCTGCCACTTTTACCCTGCGTATGGCCCACCGTGTGAGTGATGTTTTGCTGCCCGATCTGAAAGCGCTGATCCCACCCGAGTCGATGCAGTTCTTCTCCAATGAACTCGATGAAGAGTGGCATTACACTTTGCTCTGCCAGCAGAGTGACGAAACCTGTTCGCTGGCGGTATCGGCTATTCTGGTCTGGCATCAGTTAAAAAGAATCACCCTGATGAATTACAGCAATGCCACCGTGCAGAAAGATCTTTCCCATTGCGCTGCGGCCGACCTGTTTAACTTCCTGAAAATGCCCGGTGCGGTATTGCACCTGTCCTGATGCGCTCGCCCGATTTGATTAGCCACCGTTATGCCGGTGTATTCCATTGATTGATTTTTGCTCCCTGCCCCTAAGCTGGTGGGAAATACATACCGAATCATGGCGGAGTACCCTATGTCAGAAAAAGATCCTATCGTTGAACGCCTCACCGTTGAAGTCGTTGCCCTCAGGCATATCGTGCAGATGCTGATTGCCTATGGCAACGTGCCAACCGGCGGCAAACTGAATAAATACCTGATGAAAGTGGCCGAGGACGCGGAACATCGCGACGATCGCCACGCGAATAAAGCGATTGCTGACGCTATCCGCAGCTATATTCAGAAGTAATAAAAAACCCGGTCCAGCATCTGGACCGGGTTTTTGCATTAACGTCCGGCCGTTACGAGGTAGCCACCTTAAACGAAGAGATGTCCTGAGCCAGCTGTGAAGCCTCTGCCCGTAGTGCCTGGGTGTTTTCCGCGGTCTGATTGACCAACAGCAGGTTCTGCTGAATGCTGCGCTCCATCTGCGAGACGGCCAGCGTCACTTCACCAATGCCTTTACTCTGCTCATCGCCTGCAACGCGGATTTCACCAACCACCTGCTTCACTTTCAGCACGTCGTTCACCAAACCTTCCAGCTGTTCGCCTGCACCTTCCACCAGCTTACTGCCTGCCAGCACCGTGGTATCCGACTGGCTGATCAAGGTTTTGATCTCCTGCGCCGCATTAGCGCTTCGCTGTGCCAGCGCGCGGACTTCGGCGGCCACTACCGCAAATCCACGGCCCTGCTCACCGGCCCTGGCGGCTTCAACCGCAGCGTTCAGCGCCAGAATATTGGTCTGGAAGGCAATGCCATCAATCACACTCAGGATCTCGCCGACGCGGCTGGAAGAGGTTTTGATGGTCGCCATGGTATCAATCACTTTATGCATTACTTCGCTGCTGCTGCGGGCAATCTGCGCCGTCTGCTCGGTGAAGGCATCTGCCAGGCGGGTGTTCTCGGCATTCTGCTGCACGGTGGCGTTGAGCTGCTCCATCGCAGCGGCACTCTGCTCCAATGCAGCGGCCTGATCGCCAATCTTCGCCGACAGGGCCTGATTGCCCTCTGCCAGGAAGGTGGCATTGGCAGCCACGTTGATGCCGCTGGCCTGCACATTAGTGATAACCCCGGCAATCTTGTCGACAAACTGGTTAAACGATACGGCAATTTCCGCGATCTCATCCTTGCCGGAAGCATCCAGACGGCGGGTTAAATCCCCATCGCCATTGGCAATCTCATCCAGCGCGGCACGCGTGGATTCAAGACGCGTGGTCAGCCCGCGTGCAAACAACCTGGCACCCGCCAGCAGAACCAGCAGCGCCGGGATCAGCACCACGAAGATATCCTGCATGATATTTCTGGCCAACGCGGTCACGTTTGCTTCCGGCGTGACCAGGCCGATCACCCAGCCGGTATCCGGCATCTTAAACAGCGTGACCTGAGCACGGGTATGCAGGTAATCATCCTGCAAATTATTCAGCGTGGTGGTTCCCTGCTGATGGGCTGCCGTCGCAAGGCCTTCTACCACCGGCGCCAGCCACTTCTGCTCATCCGCCAGCGCGCTGAATTTCTTCAACGCTTTGTCTTTACTGCCGGGGAAATACAGCACGTTTCCAGACTGATCCAACGCGAAGGCATAGCCGCCGGTCAGGTTGCCATTCTTGGCCATAAAGCCAGACAGGTTGTCCAAAAGCACGTCAAAGGTTGCCACGCCGGCAAACCTGTCGCCTGCGGTGTAAGGCACGCTACAGGTGACCATATTCACGTTGGAAACCGGGTCCTGGTACACTTCGGACCAGTTACACTTGCTGCGCGATGCCGCTTTGGTTGAGGTGTACCAACTTTCATTGTGGTAACCCGCACCGGCAGGATCGTTGTAGCCGTCGGAGTAATCCAGCGTGCCGTTGGCGCCGCGTGACCAGAAGAAGCTGCGGCGGGCAACCCCCTCGGTAAAGGCATTCGGTTCCGGCCAGATGCCGCCACCGGCAATGCTTTTGTCACCTTTGCTGTCGATAATCTGCGGCAGCACGCTTTTGAATAAATCGTCCTGATGGGGCAGCACTTCCGCCAGACGCGCCATGCTGACGACTTCGCCTTCAATGCGGATCAACTGCTGATTCAGCTGGCCGACAATGTTTTCGCCGGTCTGCTGGATCAGACTGTTACTGGCTTCGATCACCCTCGGTTGGCCGCGCAGCGAAATGGCAAGATAAACAATTAATGTGATGAGTAGCAGCATCGAAATGCCACCTAGTGTCAATTTCCCTGACAGACGAACTGGGATCCCCGGCATAGTGATTTCCTTCATAGTAAAGAAGTCGTGATAACTGAGAGAAAGGGTGGCGTAAGAGATGACACAGCGTGATTGTTAACCATCACATCCCCGGGTTATCGGCCTGCCACGAGAAAACCTTAAACAGAGTATGTCAGCGCAGGTAAAGGATCGGATTTACCCTTCATTCATCGCCGCGCTTAATTGATAATAACGGCTGGCAGCGGAACGTCTGCGCTGTCAAAGGCCGGGAGGCTGGGGTTCGCATGAGCCCAAAGGCCCGCCTGAACGATATTTTTTGACTGAAACTGCACTCTGGACAGCTTCACCTGAAGGGATAATAGCCACATGCAACTTTTAATAACCGGATGGCTGACCGCCTTCGACCTGCCCTACGCGCCCCTGATTGCGCTCTTCGCCATCATCGCCCTGATTGCCATCATCTCATTGATTGTGCATGGCTTACTGCACCGCGCGGTGCTGCCATTCCTGCGTCGGTTTGCCGACCGATCCTCACACCTGTGGCCAAAATCCATTATTGATAAAAAGCTGTTCAGCCGTTTCGCGCTGCTGATGCAGGGCGTGCTGCTGCAAATCCAGCTTGAGGTGTTCCTGAAGGGCGACGAGCCGATTTATTCCGTGCTGATGATCGCCAGTCAGGTTTGGCTGATGATCTTCACCCTGCTGATTCTTTACTCGCTGCTGGACGTCCTGCTGGAGCTCTCCGATAACAGCAGCTTTGCCGGCCAGCTGCCGTTACGCGGCATTTTTCAGAGCATCAAACTGATCGCCACCCTGTTGATTGGGCTGATGGTGATCTCGCTACTGATTGGCAAATCCCCGCTGGTGCTGTTGACCGGTCTGGGTGCGATGACCGCCGTACTGATGCTGGTGTTTAAGGATCCGATCCTCGGCCTGGTCGCCGGCATTCAGCTTTCGGCCAACAATATGCTGAAAATGGGTGACTGGCTGGATATGCCAAAATACGGCGCGGATGGTGACGTGATTGATATCGGGCTGACCACGGTGAAAGTGCGCAACTGGGACAAAACCATCACCACCATTCCGACCTACGCGCTGATTTCCGACTCGTTTAAGAATTGGCGCGGCATGTCCGAATCCGGTGGCCGCCGCATCAAGCGCAGCCTGAATATTGATGCCACCAGCATTCATTTTCTGTCAGATGAAGAGATCGCCCGGATGAATCGCGCGCAGCTGCTGACGCCGTATCTCGACGGCAAGGTCGCTGAAGTCGCCAACCACAATGCCAGCCTGGGCTGCGATCTCACCACGCCACTGAATGGCCGGCATATGACCAATATTGGCACCTTCCGCGCCTGGCTCGAAGCCTGGTTGAAGTCTCATCCCCAGATCCACAAAGATATGACGCTGATGGTTCGCCAGCTGGCGCCGGGTTCTGAAGGCCTGCCGATTGAGATTTATGTCTTCACCAACACCACGGTCTGGCTGGAGTACGAAAAGATCCAGTCAGATATCTTTGACCACATCTTTGCGCTGCTGCCTGAATTCGGCCTGCGCGTGCACCAGACGCCAACCGGCAATGATATGCGCAATATGCGCTTTTCCCCCGCGGAATAAGGGCTGAACCGGCGGACGGGTTGCTGAAAAGCCCGTCCGCCAACGCTCTCTCTGCATTTCGCCATGCCATTCATACCCGCTAACAGGCATTTCATTCCGCTCTGACGGCAGTTCATGCCCTATTCTCCCCGCGCGTGAAGTCCCGGCTTATCATCTGCTCATTCTCTTAAACTTTCCCCCGGGAGCTTTCCATGAGCACACAGCCCGTCAGCACAAGCGTTAACCGTACCCGCTGGTTAACCCTGTTCGGCACCATCATTACCCAGTTCGCGCTGGGCTCCGTTTATACCTGGAGCCTGTTTAATGGTCAGTTGTCGCATAAGCTGGATGCCCCGGTTAGCCAGGTGGCGTTCTCCTTTGGCTTGCTGAGCCTGGGGCTGGCGATTGCTTCTTCCCTGGCCGGCAAGCTGCAGGAGCGTTTTGGCGTGCGCAACGTCACCATCGGTGCGGGCGTGTTGATGGCGATTGGTTTTTATCTGACGGCGCACTCCAGCAACCTGTTTATGCTGTATCTGAGCGCGGGCGTGTTGGTGGGACTGGCTGATGGCGCCGGCTATCTGATGACCCTGTCGAACTGTGTGAAGTGGTTCCCGGAACGCAAAGGGCTGATCTCCGCCTGTGCCATTGGGGCTTACGGTCTGGGCAGCCTCGGTTTTAAATTTATCTGCGGCTACCTGCTCAGCGTCTACAGTCTGGAAAATACCTTCCTGATTTGGGGTCTGCTGGCGATGGCGCTAATTGTCACCGGCGCACTGTTTATGAAGGAAGCGCCGAAACAATCTGCCGCAGCGCAGGGCAGTCACAGTAAAGCCCGCGATTTCTCTCTGGCGGAAGCGGTGCGTCTGCCGCAGTACTGGATGCTGGCTCTGATGTTTCTGACCGCCTGTATGAGCGGCCTGTATGTGATTGGCGTGGCGAAAGATATTGGCGAAGGCCTGGTGCATCTGTCGACGCAAACGGCGGCCAATGCGGTGACCATTATCGCCATTGCTAATCTGAGTGGACGACTGATCCTCGGCGTGATGTCCGACAAGATGGCCCGTATCCGGGTGATTACTCTGGCGCAGGTGGTCTCGCTGGCGGGCATGAGCATCCTGCTGTTTACCCAGATGAATGAAACCACCTTTTTTATCTCTATCGCCTGCGTGGCCTTCAGCTTTGGCGGCACCATTACCGTTTACCCCTCGCTGGTCAGCGACTTCTTCGGCCTGAACAATCTGACCAAAAACTACGGGCTGATTTATCTGGGCTTTGGTATCGGTAGCGTATTGGGGTCGTTGATTGCTTCGCTGTTTGGCGGCTTCACCATCACCTTCAGCCTGATTATGGCCCTGCTGGTGATTTCGCTGATTATGTCTGCCACCATTCGCTTACCGCACCGTGCGGAAGAAGAGAAAAAGGCGCTGCAGCACGCGTAAAAAAATGGGGCGATAATTCGCCCCATTCATACACCGTTGAGATGTCCCTTCCCGGATTATTTCGCCTGAAACAGCGGCTCCGCAATCCCTGCCACCGCCACTCTTACCGCAAACACATCGCCTGACTGAGGATAGCGCGCCAGCTCTTCTGCCGTGCGGTCTTCGCGTGAACTGGTGATATATAGCGTCTTCAGATCCTCCCCGCCGAATGCCACCATGGTCGGCCAGCGAACCGGCAACGGGATCTCATCCACAATGCGTCCATCAGCGGGATCGAGACGGATCACCCGGGAACCATCAAACATTGCCGCCCAGTAGAAGCCTTCACTGTCGACGGCGGCACCATCAGGCAAACCGCCCTCTTCCTGCACAAAGCGTTGCAGCACTTCGCGTGGACCGATTTCGCCCTGTTCATCCATCGGATAACGCCAGAGCACGCCGTTTGGCGTATCGGTCTGATACATCCAGCGACTGTCTGGTGAGAAAGCCAGCCCGTTGGAGATTTTGATATCTTCAGCCTGCACCGTCAGCGTCAGGTGTTCATCCAGACGGCACAGCTTGCCGCCGTTGCGATCCTGCGGTTCCCACAGGCTGCCACACCAGAAACGACCGTGGCGATCGACGCGGCCATCATTAAAACGGCTGCGTTCCGCATCACCCGGATTTGGCGCGATGCGCTGAGTAATCTGCCCGTGATCATCCAGCATGCAGACGCCGCTGCGTAATGCAGCAACAAATCCACCCTGAGCATTCAGGCCAAAGCAGCCAATGTCCTCAGCCACCGGGAAAACCTGATGCTTACCACTCTGTGGATCGAACCGGTGCAAAGCAGGCGCCAGAATATCGACAAAATAGAGGACCTGTTCCCTGACAGACCAGACCGGACACTCACCCAGTTCCGCCTGCGCCGACAGCACGTTTTCTACCTGATAACTCATAGTTTCTCCTTAGTCAGTCTGCCCTAAGTCTACTGCATATTTGATGTCGGTGGCGGCCTGAGGTGAAATTGATTCGTATTAAGGTTTATTCGTCGCTGGTGCTAAATTAAGAGCATTCCGGATGGAAACGGATTATTTTAGGTCTTATCTTATTTATGAATATTATGCCGCAATTATTAAACACAAATTTGAAATATCTGGAAATACCTGATTAAATAACTCTACACAACCGGCATTATTCCTCCACTTTTCTCAAGTAAAGTTGTAGTCATTGAAAAAGTGAAGGAGCATTCACAATGAAAAAACTCATTAAAGTTGTCTCGGTTCTGGGCGTAATGCTGATGTTGAACGGTTGTATCGTGCATGATGGATATCGTGGCGGACATCCCGGCGGCGGTTATCATAACGGGTATCATGGCGGCTATCACCACGGAAATGGCCCGCATCGGGGCTGGTAAGCAGAAATTCTAAGAGGGTGAGGAAACTCATCCTCAAGCGGGCAAAGCCTGCACACGGCAATATAATAAGATCGTTGAAAAAAATATTGGGCGGGAATTTTCCCCGCCCTTTTTTCGTTTTAGCTTTTAATGCTGTAATTACACTGATACCAGGCGTTCATTAATCCAGGCACCCGACTTTCCTGCGGTTTAATCGGTTCCACTTTATCAAACCCGCGTTCTGTACAGTAGCGTTCCACATCCTCTTGCATCGCCATCTTATTGACGGTGGACGGATTAAAACGATACTGCACAGTATTTACCGCAGGATCTTCATCAACTTTTTCAAATGCCCCTGGCTTGCTGGAAGTACAACCGGCTAATACAAATACAGCCAGCGCAACGGCGCCAGTCACTAACTTCTTCATTTTAGCTCCTTCGTTCGGTGCGGCATGATAACAGCCGACTTTCCTGACGCCATCGGAAAATCCCGCATTTGCAGTTTCTTTACCGTGCAAATGCATTGTTTTACCAATTGAATCGATTCAGGAAGCCGTCTGGCGCTATCTGGAAAGGGATGCGATTATCCGTACAGACATATTTTAATGTCTGCCAACACCATGAATGACTTACAATAACAATGTGTTATGCCCGCGGCGAGCGGGCTTTTTTTTGCGCTTAATTCGCGTTACCGTCGAGAATAATACGTAAAACGTCTGCAGAATTATTAACCGGAAGTGCCAGAACCGACTGATAAAGGTCAATGGTCATATCGCAGAGTTTACCTTTATCAGAACCCGCTTCGGCCGGGGAGTTAAGCGTTTGCAGATCGCTGCCCCACTTGCCGTATAGCGAACGCACGATGGTTTGCAGAGCGGCACGGCCCTTCGCCACATCGACCTGCTGCTGTGCGCCGTGGCTGTGCAGCAGGAAATCATCAATGCTGGCCATCTCTTTGTCGATCAGCGCCTTGGGTAATATTTCTGCGGTGTTAACGCCACCTTCCACCTGAGGGAAAAGGTATTTGAAACAGAGTGCACTGTCCTTCTGCCTGATGACTTTCATTTCTTCCAGCGCTACGGCCATATAATCATGTAGTTGCCGATCGCCGGCATAGCTGATGCGCTGATTCAGCAGGTCTGGCAGCATCGGACGTAACCGTTCCAGCGCCTGTTGCTCGCTGTTGCCTTCACGTAAGGCGCGAATAAATTCCTGATCCAACGTCTGGTAAAGTGCCGGCTGCTGATCTTTGATGGTGCGGTAGACCGGCAGCGTCGCCAGACGTTGCTCTGCCGCAGCCAGACGGGCTTCCTGCTGCTGTTGCGGTGCCACAAAACCAAAGTAATAAAGGTTACCGGCAAACAGCAGCATAAAGGCCAGCAAAACCGCTTTGGCTTTACTGAGGGAACCCCGCTTTGACAACCACGCGAGAAATAAAACGACCAGCAGGCCGCTAATAAAGGAGATGAGTGTAGCCTGGGACATGACAGTAAATACCTGTAGAGGCGGGCCGCGATGCGCGGCCCAATAGGCGGAGTTAATCTAGCCGAACATCCACCAGCACCGGGCAGCTGGCGCGCTCGATCACGGCAGCACTGACAGAGCCCTTCAGCAGACGGTTAAAAGAGGAAAGATGACGGCGGCCCATAATGATCATCGCAGCAGAGAGTTCGTTGGCCTGCGCGACGATGGTTTCCGCGGACTCACCGGCCACCACACGCCCGGTGGAGGCGATGCCGGCGCGCTGCAGTTCCGCCAGAGCCTGACGCACCGCGGCTTCAGCGGTGTTTTGCTCATCCAGCGCGCAACCGAAATCATTCGGGTCTTCCCCGGCCTCGATAAGGTAGGTGCCGGTGGTGCTGGCATAGCTGGCATCAATACAGCACAGCACAACAACGTTGGCCTGCAAAGCCTGCGCCTGTTCAGTGGCCAGTGCCACCACCTTGCGGGCTATAGCGGAATTATCAACGGCGACTAAAAGCGTTTTCATTTCCCTCTCCTGTCAGTCACGTAAGGCCGCTTTGCCTATCTCATCCACCAGCGCCTCTTTGCATTTAAGGATCTCTGTACGGTAGAGCGCCTCGTGCTTCTGAAAACGGGTAGACGGAACCAGCAAGCTGATGGAAAAACGGCCCAGAATGGTATCGATCGCCACCGCCATGGTGGAGATCCCTTCCAGCGTCTCGCCCCGATCGTACGAAAGACCCGTGCGGCGGATCTCCTTAAGGCGTTCAATCAGTTCAGGAAACGCCTTAACGGTCAGATCGGTAATGGCTTCATAGGCATCGCCGACGACGGCGCGAGCCTGTTCATCGCTGTCCAGCGCCAGCAGCGCTTTGCCACCGGAGGTGCTGTACAACGGCAGATTCAGGCCGATGCGCGGAACCACGCGCAGCTCACGATCGGCCACCACATAATGCACGATCGCCAGCTGCAATCCGCTGGCACGCGCCAGAGAAACCGTTTCACCGGTGGCATCGCACAGCGCCTGCAGCCAGGGTTGAGCAATCGCCACCACGTCGGTATGCAGCGTGGCAATGAGCCGAAGCAATGCCGGCCCAAGCCGGACGCCGCCTGCGCCGGGACTGCGTACCAGCTGCACCGAATCCAGCGCCGCGACGATGCGTTGCACGGTTGAACGGGGTAAATCCACCGCCTGAGCGATTTCGCCCAAACTCATGCCGTCGGGCCGGTTGCCCAACGCATCCAATATTTTCGCCGCACGAGAGATCACCTGGATCCCCCCAGTGCGCTCATCCTCACGCTGTGTTGTAGGGTCAGACATACGCCGTTGCTCCTTGCTTGATGACGATACTTTAGCACTTATTTACCGTTCCAGGCAGGCTGTATCACATTGCAATACACCCATTCACACTGTAAACTCTGCGGCAAATGTACCACAATGCAATACAGTGCATCGTAATTTTATTTCCTTCCTGACGGAGCCCCTGCTATGACTGCTCAACCAGCAGCGCCGCCTGCTCCCCACCCGTTTACCTTGCGTCTGGCGTTGGGACTGGTGGGTGTACTGATCGCTGCGTTGACCTCAGGATTAAACGACCGCGTCACTGACCTGGCGCTGGCCGATGTGCGGGCAGCCATTGGCTTCAGCTATGACCAGGCCAGCTGGATCACCTCGGTGTATCAGGCGGCAGAAGTCGCCGCGATGATGATCGCTCCCTGGTTTGCGGTGACGTTTTCCCTGCGGCGCTTTACCCTGACCGTCGCAACCGGCTTTGCGCTGGTGGGTTTATTGCAGCCTTTCGCACCCACGCCTTCTTTATTTATCGCGTTACGCGTGATCCAGGGGATTTTTGGTGGCGCGCTGCCGCCGATGCTGATGACCGTGGCACTGCGTTTTCTGCCGCCGCCGATCAAGCTTTATGGTCTGGCTGCCTATGCCTTAACCGCCACCTTCGGCCCCAACATTGCCGCGTCGCTGGCGGCATTCTGGACCGATTCGGTCGGCTGGCAGTTCGTCTTCTGGCAGGTGATCCCGCTGATCCTGATCGCCAACCTGTTAATTGGCTGGGGAATTCCGCAGGATCCCACCCGCTTTGAGCGTTTTAAACAGATCGATTTGTTCGGCATGTTGACCGGCACCAGCGGTATTGCGCTGTTAATCCTGTCGCTGAGCCAGGGCGAACGCCTTGACTGGTTTGCCTCGCCGCTGATTAGCGGCATGATGCTCAGCGCCTTTGCCTTGCTGATCGTCTTCCTTATCAACGAGTGGTATCACCCGCTGCCGCTGTTTAAGTTGCAGATGCTGGAGCGCCGGAATCTGACCCATGGCTTGCTGGTGCTGGCGGGCGTACTGATGGTGTCGCTGTCCGGATCTGCCCTGCCGTCGGGGTACTTCGGTCAGGTCAGTGGATTCCGTACGGTGCAGTTTGCGCCGCTGGCCCTGACCATCGGTCTGCCGCAGCTGATCATTGCGCCCTTTATGGCGGCGTTACTCAACCGGCGCTGGATAGACTGCCGCTGGATGCTGGCCTGTGGCGCGGCGTTGATGATCATCTCCTGCCTGATGGGCATGCAGTTGACTGACGACTGGGCGCGACAGAACTTCTGGCTGATCCAACTGCTGCAAGCCTTCGCCCAGCCGATGCTGATCCTGCCGGTATTGATGAGCGCCACCAGCGTGGTTCTGCCACCGGAAGGGCCTTTTGCCTCGGCCATGTTTAACACCGTGCGCGGTTTTTCCAGCGTGGCGGCCAGCTGTCTGGTGGAGAATTTCCTTACCCACCGCGAGAAGTTTCACTCGCATACGCTGGTCGATAACCTGGGCAATCGCCCGTGGCTGATGACCGCAGACACCTCTGCCAGTGCCAGCAGCCTGACGCCGTTATTGCCGGATGGCAGCGCCAGCACAACAGAAAACCTGAGCCACTTCGCCACGCTGCTCAAGCATCAGGCGGTGATCCTTAGCATCAGCGATGCCTATCTGCTGATCATTGGTTTTGCCCTGCTGATGGTGCTGTTGACCGCCTGGCTACCCAAGCGTGTTTATCCGCCGCAAACCCTTTTACAACAAGCCGCAAAAGCAACGAGATAATAATATGAGCTTCACACCTGCCAAAAGAACCTTAATGTTAGTGCTGCTGTTAGCGATCCTGCTGGGCATCGTGTTTTTTGTCTGGTCAGCAATGAATCGCCACCAGTCACGCACCGATGATGCCGTGGTGACCGCGGATTACACGCTGGTTGCGCCAAAAGTGTCGGGGTATATCCGCACCGTTAACGTCAGTGATAACCAGGCGGTTAAGGCCGGCGCCCTGCTGGCGACCATCGATGACCGCGATTACCGCGTCGCGCTGGAAACCGCAGAAGCCAACCTGCAGGTCAGCCAGGCCAAGCTCACCAGCGTTCAGGCGCAGCTCGATCAGCAGCAGGCGACCATTGCGCAGAATGATGCGGCGGTCAGCTCAAGTGAAGCAACGCTGAACTATGCCGGACAGAATGCCGAGCGTTATCGCCGCCTGCTAAAAAGCGGCACCACCACCGCCGACGAGCAGCAGAAAACCAACGCCTCAATGCGTGAAGCCTCGGCTCAGCTGCGTCAGAGTCAGGCCGCTGCCCTCGCCTCACGCAAGCAGGTGGGTATTTTGCAGGCCAGTATCAAACAGGCTGAAGCCGATATCGCCGCGTCAACCGCCAGTGTCGATCAGGCGCGCCTGAACCTGTCGTACACCACCATTACGGCACCGATTGATGGCTCAGTCGGTCAACGCTCGGTCCGTCAGGGCGCGTGGGTGGCCGCCGGAACCCGCCTGCTGGCGGTGGTTCCCTTGCACCAGACCTACGTTGTGGCGAATTTCCTCGAAACTCAGTTGACCGACGTCAAGCCAGGCCAGCCGGTTTCCGTTGAGGTTGATGCGCTGCCAGGCGTGACGTTACGCGGGCATGTCGACAGTATTGCTCCGGCCACCGGTTCCACCTTCGCGGCGATCACGGCTGATAATGCCACGGGTAACTACACCAAGGTGGTGCAACGCCTGCCGGTGAAGATTGTGTTTGAACCGGGCCAGGCCGATGTGGCGCGTTTGCGGGTTGGGATGTCGGTGATCCCGTCCATCGAGACGCCGTGATACCAGTGATTCATAGCACAATCGGCTTTATTTTGCGGAACAGAGCGGGTAAATTAGCGAACGATCCTGCCATAAGCTTCTTATGGCTACCTGATACGGTAGGGCGTAACTGTCTGCCGTATCGTATCTGTTCGCGTTACGCAGGCCCGGGATCGCCCCAGACGTAGGCGCTCAGAGGAGTTTTGCGGTGAAATATGCTTTGATGGGGATCTCTTTTATCCTGCTACTTTGGGTTGGCACCTTCTATCTGATGGTTTAACCCTGCCAGGGCTGATTAAGCGGGTCAGGCCACACGGCCTGACCCCAGTCCTTACGCTTCTTCTTCGTTCAGCTTCGTTGCGCCTGGCAAAATGCCATCCGCGCGGAACATCGATTTAATGCCTCTCACCGCCTGACGAATACGGTCGCTGTTTTCAATCAACGCAAAGCGCACGTGGGTATCACCGTAATCACCAAAGCCAATGCCCGGCGAGACGCAAACCTTGGCTTCCTGCAGCATATGCTTGGCGAACTCCAGCGAGCCCATCTGTGCGTAATGATCGGGGATTTTCGCCCAGACGTACATCGAGGCTTTCGGGATTTCGACCATCCAGCCCGCTTCATGCAGCCCTTTCACCAGCACATCACGACGACGTTTATACTGCTCGGCAATGTCCTTCACGCATTGCTGATCGCCTTCCAGCGCCGCAATGGCGGCGACCTGAAGCGGAGTAAAGGTGCCGTAATCGTGATAGCTTTTGATTCGCGCCAGTGCCGCCACCAGCTCTTTGTTGCCAACCATAAAGCCAATACGCCAGCCGGCCATGTTGTAGCTTTTCGACAGGGTGAAGAACTCAACGGCGACATCACGCGCGCCCGGCACTTCCATAATCGACGGAGCTTTCCAGCCGTCATAGACGATGTCGGCATAGGCCAAATCGTGGATCACCAGAATGTTGTATTGCTTCGCCAGCGCAATCACGCGCTCGAAGAAATCTAACTCAACGCACTGCGCGGTTGGGTTAGACGGGAAGCCGAGGATCATCATTTTCGGCTTTGGATAGCTTTCACGGATCGCCCGCTCCAGCTCGGTAAAGAAGTCGACGCCCGCCACCAGCGGCACGGAACGCACCTGCGCGCCGGCAATCACCGCACCGTAAATATGAATCGGATAGCTTGGGTTCGGCACCAGCACGGTATCACCGTGATCCAGCGTGGCCAGCATCAGATGCGCCAGGCCCTCTTTTGAGCCGATGGTGACAATCGCTTCAGACTCGGGATCGATATCCACCTGATAGCGGTCTTTATACCAGTGTGAAATGGCCCGACGCAGGCGCGGAATACCGCGCGAGGTAGAGTAGCCGTGAGTATCGTCACGCTGAGCGACAGCACAGAGTTTTTCCACGATATGCGGCGGCGTAGGGCCATCGGGGTTGCCCATACTAAAATCGATGATGTCTTCGCCACGACGGCGTGCGGCCATTTTCAGTTCGGCCGTGATGTTAAACACGTAAGGGGGAAGACGTTCAATGCGGGAAAAACGGCGTGGTGAGCTGTTGTCAGCCATAGATACCTCTGATTTACGTTAGCGCCCGGACCATCCGAGCGACGCTGACCAGAAACTGGTCGAACAACGAACATAACGTAGAGTCCGCTGCCCTGTCGAGAGGCGGGATAAAATATTTTCAGGCGTCGCTTTTCAGCTTTCCAAACACCCAATCGTTCACCCATTGCCCGCGTAACAGATAATTATCCCGTAGGGTGCCTTCAAGGATAAAACCGTTTTTCTCCAGCACCCGCCGCGAGGCCCAGTTGCCTTCCACCACCTGCGCTTTGAGTTTATGAAACTCACAATGTTCGAAAAGATAGCCCGCCAGCGCGCCTAATGCCTCGCTGCCATAGCCATGGCCAAAGTGCTCGCTAAGGAAGGAATAGCCCACTTCGGCCTGGCGATACGGTGCCCACTCGGCGTTGGCGCCAATCAGCCCAAGGATCTCACCGCTGCTTTTCAAGCGGACGGTCAGGCACAGCATATGAAAACTGGTGACCTGCCACGGGGCCAGACGATCGTGAAAACGCTGGCGGATATCGGCCAGCTGCGGCACGGCGCTGATAAATTCCATGCTGGTTTTATCGGTATGGACCCGATGGAAAAGTTGCCAGTCTTCCGGCTTTAACCCTTTCAGCTCCAGCCGTTCGGTAAACAGATGCATAGTGCCCTCACAAAAGGGGAAGTCTCGCACAAACTTAGCCCCTTTTAATTTCCGCTTTTAAGCGCTGTAATTCACATCAACCCTACATAACCATAACGAGAGTGTTACAGGAGAATCGCCATGTCTTCCCTCAACATTGATAACATCCCGCAGGCCGTTGCGGATATTAAACGTCAGCTGCGCAAGGCACTGCCGAACTATGCAGACGTATTTGCTGAAGTTGATGCCAACATCCGCCAGCAAATTGCCGAACTGAATGCGCAACAGCAACGCGGTGAAAATCCCGTGCCGCAGCTGGATGCCGAGGATATACTTCAGCACCGCGTCACCCGCCAGCAAAAAGCGCAGATCCTGCAACGTGGCTGTTGCGTCATCCACGGGGTTTTTCCCCAGGAACAGGCCGAGGCCTGGAATCAGGAAGTCGGTGACTACCTTGACCGTAATAACTTTGTCGAGCGCCTTAAGCATGCGGCGGAAGACAACTATTTTGGCGATCTCAAACAGGGTAAACCGCAGATTTACGGCATCTACTGGTCGAAGCCGCAGGTTGAAGCCCGCCAGCACGCGCGGATGAACGCGGTACAGGTATTCCTGAATACGCTGTGGCAAACCGAAAGTCACGGCAAGCAGCATTTCGACCCTGCGCGCATCGTCAGCTATGCCGATCGCACGCGTCGCCGGCCACCGAACTCGGGGTCACTTGGCCTGTCGCCGCACATTGATGGCGGCTCGCTTGAACGCTGGCTGGATGAGAATTTCCGCCACGTTTACCGTCACGTTTTCAGCGGCAACTGGCAGCAATATAACCCATTCGATGGAGAAATGCGTACCGAGGTGCGTGAATTTGCGTCACCGGCCGTATGCTCAATGTTCCGCACCTTTCAGGGCTGGACGGCGCTTTCGCCGCAGCGCAAACACGGCGGTACGCTGAACCTGCTGCCGGTAGCAAACGTGATGGCGTGGATCCTGTTGCGTGCCGTCCAGGATGATGTGCCGGAAGACGATCTCTGTGGCGCGGCGCCGGGCCGTGCACTCTCGATCAGTGAAAAATGGCATCCCCTTTTGCTGACTGGGATTTCCGCAATTCCTGATATGGAAGCCGGCGATACCGTATTCTGGCACTGCGATGTGATCCATTCGGTTGAGAATGAACATCAGGGCGATTTCGACAGCAACGTGATGTACATTTCTGCCGCGCCCTGGTGTGCGAAAAATGAAGCCTACCTGCAGCGTCAGTGGCCAGCCTTTATCGAGGGCCGCTCGCCGCCGGACTTTGCCGCCGATGATTTCGAAGTGGACTTTGTCGGCCGCGCAACGGAAGCCGAATTGACCGAACTGGGCAAATCCCAGATGAAATAGCCCATCCGAAATTGATCTGGACAGGCATCGGCGCAAATCACTGCGCCGATGCCTGGCACATCCCGCCCGCTTTCCTTATCATAGCCCTTTCCCCTCTTCCCTCCGCCGAGGCGCCCGTGCACTCGATGTTTGAAATGCTGTTAGCCGTGCTGGACCGCGCCGCGCTGATGCTGATCTGCCTGTTCTTCATGACCCGCACGCGCCATTTCCGGCAGCTGCTGCAAAAAGACGAGCATTCACGCCAGGAACTGATCGCCGTTACCGCCATCTTTTCGCTATTTGCCCTGTTTGGTACCTGGAGCGGCATCAACGTTGATGGCTCGCTGGTTAACGTCCGCACCATCGCGATTATGTCCGGCGGCATTCTGTTTGGGCCCTGGGTCGGGATAATTACCGGCGTGATTGCCGGCCTGCACCGTTTCCTAATTGATGTTCATGGCGTGACCTCGGTGCCCTGCCTGATCACCAGCATCATCGCCGGTGTGGTTTCCGGCTATATCAACCTGAAAGTGGTGAAAGAGAAGCGCTGGAGCGTGGGTATTCTCGGCGGCATGCTGTGTGAATCCCTGACCATGATCCTGATTGTCGTCTGGTCACAGCCCACTACCTTAGGCATTGAAATCGTCTCGGAAATCGCGGTGCCGATGATCCTCGGCGCGGTAAGCATCGGGCTGATTGTGCTGTTAATCCAGAGCGTTGAGGGCGAAAAAGAGGCCATTGCCGCCAGACAGGCCAAACTGGCACTGGAGATTGCCAATAAAACCCTGCCGCTGTTCCGGCATGTCAACAGCCAGTCGCTGCGTCAGGTGTGCGACATTATCCGCAATGATATCAATGCCGATGCGGTCGCCATCACCAACAAAAACCAGATCCTCGCCTATGTCGGCGTTGGCGAAGCGAATTACCACAACGGTGATGACGCGATAAGCCCGACCACCGCACGTTCGATCGCCAACGGCGAGATCATCATCAAAAATAACGACGAGGCGCACCGCACGCCGGAAATTCACTCGATGATTGTGATCCCGCTGTGGGAAAAAGGGGAAGTCACCGGCACGCTGAAAATTTACTATCGCCATGCGCACCGCATCACCTGGTCGCTGAAAGAGATGGCGGTAGGCCTGTCGCAAATTATCTCCACCCAACTGGAAGTGTCCCGCGCCGAGCAGCTACGTGAAATGGCGAACAAAGCCGAACTGCGCGCGCTGCAAAGCAAAATCAACCCGCATTTCCTGTTCAATGCGCTGAATGCAATCTCCTCCTCAATCCGCATGAATCCGGATACCGCGCGGCAGCTGATCACCAATCTGGCGCGCTACCTGCGCTATAACCTTGAGCTGAACGATGATGAGATCATCGATATCAAGAAAGAGCTGTATCAGGTTAAGGATTATATCGCCATTGAACAGGCGCGTTTTGGCGACAAGCTGACGGTAATCTACGACATTGATGAAGACGTCAACTGCGCGCTGCCCAGCCTGCTGCTTCAGCCGTTGGTTGAGAACGCCATCGTGCATGGCATCCATCCCTGCCGGGGAAAAGGCGTGGTGACCATCAGCCTGAAAGACCAGGGCGACCGGATCCGCATCGCCGTTCGCGATACCGGTAATGGCATTAGCGAAGAAGTAATGGCGCGGGTAGAAAGCAACGAGATGCCCGGCAATAAAATCGGCCTGCTCAACGTTCATCACCGCGTAAAGCTGCTTTACGGCGAAGGCCTGCATATTCACCGGCGCAATCCGGGCACCGAAATCGCCTTTTATATCAGTAAAAACGGCACGGCTCTGCCGGCCAGTGAAAGCGTCTCTTTACGGGCGTAATGCCCTGCTAACTCCGGGAAAATGATGTGAAAGCGATAATTGTTGAAGATGAGTTTCTGGCCCAGCAGGAGCTGAGCTGGCTAATCAGACAACACAGCCAGCTGACCCTTGAGGCCACGTTTGACGATGGTCTGGACGTGCTGAAATATCTGCAAAGCCACCAGGTTGACGTGATTTTCCTCGATATTAATATTCCGTCACTGGACGGCGTGCTGCTGGCGCAGAACATCAGTAAGTTCGCGCAAAAGCCGCTGATCGTCTTTATCACCGCCTATAAGGAACATGCGGTGGATGCCTTTGAGCTGGAAGCGTTCGATTACATCCTCAAGCCCTATCATGAGATGCGCATTATCACCATGCTGCGCAAGGTCGAAAACACCCTGCAGCAGGCCGCGCACCAGAGCAATCCGGAAGCCGTCCGCAGTTCGGTGCATACCATTAACCTGGTCAAGGATGAGCGGATTATCGTCACCGATATCAACGATATTTATTACGCTGAAGCCCATGAAAAGATGACCTTTGTCTACACCCGACGGGAAGAGTATGTGATGTCGATGAATATCACCGAATTCTGTAGCAGGCTGCCGGAAGAGGCCTTTTTCCGCTGCCATCGATCGTATTGCATCAATCTCAGCAAGATCCGCGAAATCGAACCCTGGTTTAATAACACCTACATGCTGAAACTGCGGGATTTGGAATTTCAGGTGCCGGTCAGCCGCAGCAAAGTAAAAGAGTTTCGCCAGCTGATGCGGTTATAGAGGAAGGAAGCAAGATCAGGGCCGGGAAACCGGCCCTGTTACCACAGTTACAGCACGCTGCCCAGCGTCTGACGCAGGTGCGCACCGGCACCCAGCAGGCCTGGCTGATCGTGAGTGATCAGGAATACCGGAATATTCTGCACGTAATCCTTAAAGCGGCCTTTGTCTTCAAATGCGGCACGGAAGCCGGACGATTTAAAGAATTCCAGGAAGCGAGGCACGATACCGCCGGCGATATACACCCCGCCAAAGGTACCGAGGTTCAGCGCCAGGTTGCCACCAAAGCGGCCCATGATCACGCAGAACATCGCCAGTGCGCGGCGGCAATCGGTGCAGCTGTCATCCAGCGCACGTTGCGACACGTCTTTCGGCTTCAGGTTTTCCGGCACCCGGTCATCTGATTTAACAATCGCCCGATACAGATTCACCAGACCGGCACCAGACAGCACGCGCTCGGCAGAGACGTGGCCCAGTTCCGCACGCAGCACTTCGAGGATCAGGTCTTCTTCTTCACTGTTAGCAGCGAAATCGACGTGACCGCCCTCGCCCGGCAGGCTGACCCAGCGCTTATCAACGTGAACCAGGTGAGCAACGCCCAGACCGGTCCCTGCGCCGTAGACCGCAACAGGCTTGTCGTTGACCGCTTTGCCGCCACCAAACTGCATCACATCGTCTGCGGACAGCATCGGGATGGCCATAGAAACGGCGGTAAAGTCGTTGATGATCTCCAGGTGCTCAAAGCCGAGGTTAGCTTTCATTTTACTGGTGGAGAACGCCCAGTCATGGTTGGTCATCTCGACCCAGTCGTCAGTGATTGGACAGGCAATAGCGATACAGCCGTCGGTAATCTCCTGCTTCTGTTCGTCAAGATAGAAGCGGATCACAGCTTCAAGGCTGTCGTAGTCTACTGTGGAGAAAGTTTTGGCTTGTGAAAGGGCACCGTTTTCTACTTCACACAGTGCCAGGCGGGCATTCGTGCCGCCAACATCACCTACCAAAGCATACTTAGTCATTATTGTTTTGCTCCGCTTACGTCATTTAAACACACTATAAATTTCCCCCACTCAAACAACAACGCCTCCCCGGTCAAAACAGGCACGCGAGGCACGTTAATCGACTACCTTACCTGCCCGCGACGTCCTTGCCCACGGGCATCAATCTGAATTCTGTAACATTATGCAGAATTTCGTTTATTTAGCGCTTCACAGACCGCCTGCAACAGCGGCGGCACGTCAAGTGGTGGCAGTACCACCTCCACCAGCGACAGGCGATCGCTTTGCGCGATAACCTTCATCACTTCAACCAGTTGCACCGTTTGCTCCACCCGCCAACTCTGCGCGGCGCAGTTCAGGCTCAGCGCCTGCGGCAGCTGCGTCCAGTTCCAGGCGGCAATATCATTGTAGCGTTGATGCTCGCCATGGATCGCCCGCTCGACAGTATATCCTGCATTATTCAGGATAAAGATGACGGGTTTCATACCATCCCGCAGCATCGACCCTAATTCCTGGATGGTCAGCTGAGCCGATCCATCGCCGCTAAGCAGCACCACCCGACGATCGGGACAGGCAACCTGCGCGCCATAAGCAGCGGGTAACGTATAGCCAATCGATCCCCACAACGGCTGACTGATAAAGGTCACGCCTTCAGGCAGCCTTAACGCCGCTGCGCCAAAAGCCGAGGTGCCCTGGTCGGCCAGCACAATATCACCAGGCTTAAGAAAATGCTGTATTGCCTGCCAGAAACTGTCCTGCGTGAGCGCGTCTGACGGCACATCGTTGAGCGGCGGAGGCGAAACCTCGGGTTCAGGCCATTGCGCGGCATAACGTTTAACCAGCGGCTGCAGCGCGGTTAATGCGGCGCTCATCGGCAACGGGGTAAAGGTCTTGTCCCCAATGCGGCTGGATGAAAGCCCGATAGCGAGTGTTTTGCCGCTGTCGATATTTTGCGTGAATCCGGCGGTGATGGTGTCGGTATAGAGCACGCCCACGGTAATCAGCACGTCGGCCTGCTCAATAATTTGCTGGGTGTGACCGGCACTGGCAGCACCGGCATAGGTTCCGGCAAAACCGGTATGCTGCTCGGGGAGCACGCCCTTACCCATCAATAAGGTGGCAAACGGCATCGGCGCATCGGTTAACAACTGTTTAAGCTTGCCCTGCTGCTGAGCCCGGTCGGCGAGGAAGTCCGCCAGCATGGCGACGTTTTTTGCCCCCGCCAGCAGTTGGTCTGCCGCATCAGCAAAAGCGGCGACGGTCGCCGCATCGCAGGGCAGTTCTGTCGCCAATGACGTGGCGGCTGGGGTGATTTTTGCCACCGCCACATCGGTTGCTAAGTAAAGGTAGACCGGACGCCGTGCACGTAAGGCGGCGTTAAGCAGGCGGTCGATCTCCTCCACGGCGTTCTCTGGCGTTAATATTGCCTGGGCGACCGTCACCTCCTGCGACATGCGCATAAAGTGACGATAGTCACCGTCACCCAGCGTGTGATGCAGCAGCAGACCTTCGCGGGCGGCGGCCGTTGCAGGCGCACCGACAATATGAATAACCGGTAAGTATTCGGCATAGCTCCCTGCCACGCCGTTTAACGCACTCAGCTCACCGACGCCAAAGGTGGTCAGTAACGCCGCCGCGCCGTGGCAGCGCGCATAGCCATCGGCCGCGTAGGCGGCATTTAACTCATTGGCGCAGCCGACCCAACCAATCTCGCTGCTGGTAATAACATCATCGAGAAACTGCAAATTGTAGTCACCCGGCACGCCGAACAGATGCCCAATTCCGGCTTCCCGTAAGCGCGACAGCAGGTACTCCCCAACGGTAAGACTTTGCATAGCTCTTTCTCCACAGTTGTCCTCAGCAAAGTATTAGCGATATTTTTCAATGCGCAGCACAGTGGCAGGCTGTTGCAGTGGCAAGCTGTCGTTACGCCTCGGAATTATCCTCAAGTTGCGATCTACCGCGCGAACCGGTTCGGTGTAACCGTATACACTGCTATGCTTTCCCGGAAACCGACCTCTACTGAACAGGATTTATTCATGGTTTATCAGGCAGATGCAGAACGTTATCAGAAAATGACCTATCACCGCAGCGGACGGAGTGGCCTCAAGCTACCGGCAATTTCGTTAGGCTTATGGCATAACTTCGGCGACAGCACCCGCGTGGATAACAGCCGTCAGCTGCTGCGCCATGCGTTTGATAACGGTATCACTCATTTCGATCTGGCTAACAACTACGGTCCACCACCGGGTTCAGCTGAAGAAAACTTTGGCCGCATCCTGCGGGAAGACTTTGCGCCGTACCGTGATGAGCTGATCATTTCGTCCAAAGCGGGTTACACCATGTGGGACGGCCCTTATGGTGACTGGGGTTCGCGTAAATATCTGATTGCCAGCCTGAACCAGAGCCTGAAGCGGATGGGACTCGATTACGTCGATATCTTCTATCACCACCGCCCGGATCCTGAAACGCCGCTGGAAGAGACGATGGGCGCACTGGACCACATTGTGCGTCAGGGCAAGGCGCTGTATATCGCGCTGTCCAACTATCCGGCTGAACTGGCGGCAGAAGCCATTGGCATCCTCAAGCAGCTCGGCACGCCATGTTTGATCCACCAGCCGAAATACTCGATGTTCGAGCGTGCGCCAGATAACGGTCTGCTGGACGTGTTGATAAAAGAAGGCGTCGGCAGCATCGCCTTCTCCCCATTGGCTGGCGGCGTGTTGACCGACCGCTACCTGAACGGTATTCCGGAAGACTCGCGCGCGGCCAGCGGCAGCCAGTTCCTCAGCGGCGACCAGTTGACCCCGGAGAAAATGGAGAAGGTGCGTCAGCTGAACACGATGGCGCAGGAGCGTGGGCAGAAACTGTCTCAGATGGCGCTGGCCTGGGTGCTGCGGGAAAACCGCGTGACCTCGGTGCTGATTGGTGCCAGTAAAACCAGCCAGATTGATGATGCGGTTGGCATGCTGCAGAAGCGTGATTTCAGCCAGGCTGAACTGCAAAAAATCAGCAGCATTCTCGGCTAAACCCGTCCCGCCGCGCCCTGCGGCGGGATCTCTCCAGATAAATCTCAAATCTCCCCGGCAGGCAGTTTTTCGGAATCCCCCAGGCGAAACGGCAACAAACTCTTTATAATCTTGGCTGCACAGCGGAGCAGGTGAGCCGTTGATAAGGAGATCCAATGAAACGTTTATTACTTGTTGCCACCTTAGTGGCAAGTTTATCCCCGTTGGCAATGCACACAGCGCAGGCTGACAACGCAAATATCACCTTAGCTCCTGGCGTCTCGTTACATATTGGTGACCGCGATCCGCGCGGTAATTACTGGGACGGCGGCCGCTGGCGCGATGGGCACTACTGGCGCAGCAACTACCGTTATGATGAAGGCCGCTGGTGGCGACACGAGCAGTGGCGCAGGCATGAAGAGATGCGCCGTCGTCACGAATGGGAGCGGGAACGCAGATGGCACGATCGCGAACGTCATCGCGAATACCGTCATCATGAAAGAGAGCGTCATCACGACCACGATCATCGCCATTAAGCGATCAAAAAAGCCGACCTGTTAAGGTCGGCTTTTTTATCGGCTGCGCAGTAATGAAGTCGGCTTACAACCCCATGGCCATCGCCACCAGCAGATACAGATTCAACGCCACCACCACCAGCACAATCACCTTGCCTGCCAGCTGCATCGGGCGTGAGTTCACCATATCGCCCATCAGCTCGCGGTTGCCGGTAAAGGTCAGCAGCGGGATTAACGCCAGCGCGATACCGAAGCTCAGCAGTACCTGACTCATCACCAGGATACGTGTCGGCTCCCATCCGGCAAGGATCACGATAAAGGAAGGCAGCATGGTCACCACGCGGCGCACCAGAATCGGAATGTGAATATGGACGAAGCCCTGCATCACCACCTGCCCGGCCATGGTGCCCACCACGGTGGAAGAGAGTCCGGCAGCCAGCAGGCTCAGACCAAACACCAGCGCCGCTGCGCGACCCAGCAGCGGGTCCAGCGTCAGGTAAGCCTGATCCAGATCGGCAATGCCGGTATGACCGCTAAAGTGGAACGCCGCCGCCGCCGTGGCCATCATCGCCAGATTGACGAAGCCGGCAATGGTCATCGCAATCGCCACGTCCAGCTTGGTCGACGAGTAGCGCTGTTCACGCGAGCCGCCGTCGGGATTTTGCGTTAACGAGGAGTGCAGATAGATCACGTGCGGCATAATTGTCGCGCCCAGCACGCCCGCCGCCAGTAACACCGCATCGGCGGTTGGCAGCGAAGGCACGGCCAGACCCTGCATCAGATCGGTAATCTTCGGCTGTGAGAAGAACAGTTCGATGACGTAAGCCGCCGCGACAAACAGCAGCAGGCCACCAATCACCAGTTCCAGCGGCTTTTTACCGTGGTTTTGCAGCATCAGGATCAGGAAGGTGACCACGCCGGTGAGCACCGCGCCCTGCAGCAGACTGACGCCGAAAATCAGCTTGAAGCCAATCGCCGCCCCGATGAATTCCGCCAGGTCGGTCGCCATGGCAATAATTTCAGCCTGCACCCAGTAAAACCAGACGGCAGGACGCGGGAAACGATCGCGGATATGTTCAGCGAGGTTTTTCCCGGTAGCGATGCCGAGTTTGGCAGACATCAGCTGGATCACCATCGCCATAATGTTGGCCCACACCACCACCCACAGCAGCGTATAGCCATAAGAGGCGCCGGCCTGAATATTGGTGGCAAAATTGCCGGGATCGATATAACCGATAGCCGCGATAAACGCAGGGCCCATCAACGCAAATTTGATTTTGCGCGATCCGCGAACCGTTTGTTCTACTGTGCGGCCTTCAAACATAGTTAGTCCCCTAAACACCTGAAGAGATCATTGTCTTTTAAATGATAATGATTATCAAGCGCATTTGAATGGGTTTTGCATATCGCTCTGATAGCCAGTACTAAGAAATATAGCAAAGGCTATACCTTGATTTCAAACTACTCCATAGCTAAAAAATGAGCAATCACTTTTCGTGCGCCGGTAAAAGCTTAACCTTCCGATGCGTGGGGTGTTTTTTTAAACAGTATCAGGATGTGATCAATCAGGGGATTCTGTCGGGAAGGGTGATAGGTAATTGTTATATTGTGTTCTAGATCTCGTTTTTCAGTTTCTTGTTACATAGAATGTGCAGCGAAATATAACATCCTTCAAAAATGGAGCACACATGTCAGGCATTTTTCATTTTGCTTTGGCGCTGGTGATGGTAGCCGTGCTGGCCTTACTGGTTAGCACCGATCGGAAAAACATCCGCGTACGTTTTATTATACAGCTTCTGGTTATCGAAGTGCTGCTTGCGTGGTTCTTCCTTAACTCTGAAGTGGGTCTTGGCTTCGTTAAAGGGTTTGCGGGTCTGTTCGACAAATTGCTGAGCTATGCAGCACAAGGGACTAATTTCGTTTTCGGCAACATGAGTGATAAAGGCCTGGCATTCTTCTGGCTCAATGTTCTCTGCCCTATCGTGTTTATCTCTGCACTGATCGGGATTTTGCAGCACTTCCGTATCCTGCCGATTGTTATTCGCGCCATCGGTACCGTGCTGTCAAAAATCAACGGCATGGGCAAGCTGGAATCTTTTAACGCCGTGAGCTCGCTGATTTTAGGTCAGTCAGAGAACTTCATTGCCTACAAAGATATCCTCGGAAAAATGTCTCAGCGCCGCATGTACACCATGGCGGCAACGGCGATGTCTACCGTATCAATGTCAATTGTGGGCGCGTACATGACCATGATTGATCCGAAATACGTGGTGGCCGCGCTGGTACTGAACATGTTCAGCACCTTTATCGTGCTGTCGATCATCAACCCGTACAGCGTCGACAGCGAAGAAGAATTGACGCTGGGCGATCTGCACAAAGGGCAGAGCTTCTTTGAGATGCTGGGTGAATACATCCTGGCCGGTTTCAAAGTTGCGGTGATCGTCGCGGCGATGCTGATTGGCTTTATTGCGCTGATTTCAGCGATTAACGCCCTGTTCGATTTCGTCTTCGGCATCAGCTTCCAGGGTGTGCTGGGTTACGTCTTCTACCCGTTTGCCTGGGTGATGGGCGTGCCGGCAGGTGAAGCGCTGAAAGTGGGTAGCATCATGGCAACCAAACTGGTGTCTAACGAGTTTGTGGCGATGATGGATCTGCAAAAAGTGGCGGCTGAACTGTCACCACGCGGCGTCGGCATCCTCTCCGTGTTCCTGGTCTCTTTTGCGAACTTCTCGTCTATCGGGATTGTGGCAGGCGCGATCAAAGGCCTGCACGAAGAGCAAGGTAACGTGGTTTCCCGCTTCGGCCTGAAACTGCTGTACGGCTCAACGCTGGTGAGCGTGCTGTCTGCTTCCATTGCAGGATTAGTGCTGGCCTGGTAACACGCCAGAACGAAAAAAGGCGAACCTGTGATGGGTTCGCCTTTTTTTTACTCGTCGTTCAACGAGGCGTGACCAGCGGTAAATCCAGATGGTCGCGCAACGTGGTTCCCTGATAGCCCTGCCTGAAGGCACCGCGCTTTTGCAGTTCCGGGATGACCCGTTCAGCAAAATTATTCAACGAGGCCGGCATATCAGCGGGCATCAGCACGAAACCGTCGCAGGCTTTGGCCTCTACCCAGGCAATCATCTCGCTGGCAATCTGTTCTGGCGTGCCGGCAATCACCTTAAATGAGGCGCTGGCCGCATAGGCTTTCGCCACTTCGGCCAGCGTTTTCCCCTCTTTCCTTGCCTGAGAAATCACGTACTCAAAGCGCCCTTTGCTGCCGCTGATTTTGTCGAAGATATCCGGGAAAATGTCGTTTTCATCGTGCTGCGACAGATCGTAATTCATGCTGGCAGACATAAAGCTTAACCCGGCTAACGGATTGACCAGTTCATCCAGCTGACGGCGCTTCTCTTCCGCCTCCTGCTGCGTTGCGCCCACAATCGGCATCAGGCCGGGCAGCACTTTACAGGCTTGCGGTGGACGACCCAAGGCGGCCATCTCCTGCTTAAACTGCTGATAAAATTGCTGCGCGCGCGCCATGTCGGGTTGAACGGTGAAAATCACCTCTGCCACCCGGGCGGCGACCTTCTTAAAATCCTCCGAGACGCCCGCCAGAATCTGCACCGGCCTGCCCTGCGGCGAGGCGGCGACGGTCAGCGGCCCTTTGATATGGAAATGCTCGCCGTGAAAATCGGTATAGCTGACCTTTTCCGGATCCATATAAACGCCGCTCTCCTGGTCGGCCACCAGCGCACCAGGCTGCCAGCTGGCAAGCAGCTGATGCACCGCATCGATAAACTCTCCCGCACGCTGATAACGCGCCTGATGGCCTAAATGCTGCTGGCGGCTGAAATTGCGTGCTTCGCCATCATTGGTCGAGGTCACCGCATTCCAGCCCATTCTGCCGGCGCTAAAATGATCGATTGTGGCGATGGTGCGGGCAGTATGGAAAGGCTCACCGTAGGTGGTCGATACGGTTGCGCCTAAGCCAATGCGATCGGTAAACAGGCTCAATGCGGTCAGCAGCGCCATCGGTTCCGGACGGGCATAACCCGGACGCGACTGAACGGTGCTGGCGATGTCGTTACCGTAAATATCATCGATCGACAGTTTGTCGGCGATAAATGCGAAATCAAATCCGGCCTGCTCGGCTTTTTTCACCAGCGTCAGCCAGGTCTGCAGCTGCATCGGATCGTTATTTTGCGCCTCAGGATGCCGCCAGCCTCCGGCGTGCAACCCGGTGTCGCTGAGATAAAGCGCCAGATGCATGCTATTTCCCCTGCGAAAGGCTGAGGTCAATAAAGGAAGCCGCCTTCAGCGGTGCCGGGATCAGGCCATTTTTCACGTAGAAATCGGCGGTATTTTGCTGCACCGCAACCACGTCCTGACTGTTGGTGTCGACGGAGTTCACTTCGCGCTTCACCTTTGCCAGCGCCACGTCCTGCGGGATCCTTAACAGCTTGCTGATGGAGGCCGCATAGGCGTCAGGATGCTGGATGCCCCAGGCGCGGGCACGGCTCAACCGCTGCGTGAAGTCGGCCAGTTCGGCCTTCTTGCTGGCAATGGCGGCGTTGCTGGCCACCAGATAGTTGAGGGCCGGATAGTCTTTACCGTCCGCCAGGATCTGTGCGCCTGACTGATGCGTGGCAAACGACACGTAAGGTTCCCAGGTGGAAACCGCATCGACGCCGCCCTGATCCAGCACCAGCGTCGCTTCTGCTGGCGTGGTAAAGACAAAGCTGACCTGCTTAGGATCGACACCGGCTTTTTGCAGCGCCTGCAAAGCCAGGTTGTGCCCGGATGAACCTTTGACCGTCGCAATGCGTTTGCCAATCAGATCCTTCACGCTGTGAATCGGGCTACCCTTTTTGACGATAATGGCGTTGCCGGCATAGCGCGTCGCCAGGATCCCTTTGGCATCCAGCCCTGCCGCCACGGCGAAAGTTAAGGGTGCATCCCCCACCGAACCGGCATCTATTGAACCTGCGCGCATCGCTTCCAGCAACGGTGCGGCGTTAGCAAACTCATGCCAGTCCAGCGTATAAGGCGTGTTGTTTAACTCGCCGGAGGCTTCAAGGATCGCCCGCGCATTGCCCCGCTGGTCGCCAACTGAAAGCGTATTCGCAGCCAAAACGGGCGCCGTGACCGCCGCGAGAAGTACAGCAAGTGCAGAAAGAGAAAGGGTTTTCATCTGGTGTCTCAATAAGGAGAAAACCCGAGACTAACACCGGCTTTTTTAGAACCTAAATGCATTTATTGCGCATAATTTATGCAAAATGAACATAACGAGCGGCACGCTCACCGTCGGTTGCCTGCGACTGAGTAATAGCTGTATTTGCGCAAAGCTTCGCAGATTAATGAATTTCACACTCCCGCCCATCAACTATACGGTTTTCTCTCTGCCGGCGTTTACCGGCCCTCACCTGGAGAGAACCTGATGAGCATTCAATTCCTCGGTATGATTGGCCATCGCCTGGCGTCCGAAATCATTCCTGCCAGCGGTCCGCTATTCAATAAACAGTACATTGCAGACTTTGCCCGTGCTCATGAGCAGGCCGGTTTCGATCGGGTGTTGGTCGGCTACTGGTCCGATCAACCGGATGGTTTTCTGGTCACTGCGCATGCCGCCGCCAACACCTCAACATTGAAATTCCTGCTGGCCCACCGTCCGGGCTTTGTCTCGCCGACGCTGGCAGCCCGTAAACTCGCTACCCTCGATCAACTCACCGATGGCCGCCTGGCGGTGCATATCATCAGCGGCGGCAGCGATGTTGAACAACGCCGTGATGGTGATTTCCTTAACAAGACCCAGCGCTATGAGCGCACCGATGATTTCCTGAGCGTATTAAGGCAGAGCCTCACTTCCGACACGCCATACGATCACCAGGGCGAGCATTATCAGGTTGAGCAGGCGTTTTCGGCGGTGAAGCCACAGCAAAGCGCGCTGCCGATCTATTTCGGCGGCTCCTCGCCTGAAGCGATCAAAGTGGCAGGTCGTCATGCGGACGTGTTCGCCCTTTGGGGTGAACCGCTGGCCGGTGCCGCAGAAACCGTGCGGACGGTGCGTGCAGAAGCCGCCAGACAGGGCCGCCAGATTGGTTTCAATATCTCCTTCCGCCCGATTATTGCCGCCACGGAGAAAGAAGCCTGGGAAAAAGCCGAGCATATCCGCGAAGTCGCCCGCAAAAAGCTGATTGAATCCGGCCATGATTTTGGTTTGCCGAAGCCGCAAAGCGTCGGCGCGGCCCGCCTGATGGCCGCCGCCAATGAAGGGGAACGCCTCGACAAATCCCTGTGGACCGGCATCGCTAAACTGGTTGGCGGCGGTTATAACTCCACCTCACTGGTCGGTACGCCGGACCAGGTCTCCGACGCGCTGCTGAAGTATTACGACCTGGGCATTGAAAGCGTGCTGATCCGCGGCTTCGATCCGCTGAACGATGCGCTGGATTACGGCCGTGAACTGATCCCGCTGACCAGAGAGAAAGTCGCGGCCCGCAAAGTGGCAAGGAGTGCCTGATGCGTTTTCCTTTTTTACTGGCAGTCGTACTGTCATCGCTCGCCACCTCAGCGCTGGCGGAGAAAGTCACCCTGCGGCTGGGCGATGTGAAAGGCGATCGCTTTATTTCGCTGCGCGAGTCCGGGCAGTTAAAAGACCTGCCTTATGATTTGAAGCTCACCTCTTTCGATTCCGGCGCACCGGTGCAGGAAGCGCTGAACGCGGGCGCGTTGGACGTGGGCTTCACCGGCGATCTGCCGTTCTTATTTGTTTATGCCGCCGGCGCACCGGTAAAAGCGGTGGGTGCCTGGCAAAACAACCCTGACAGCATTGCCTTACTTACCCGCCCGGATTCGGGCATCCACAGCTTAAAAGATCTGAAGGGCAAACAAATTGCCGTCAACCGTGGCGGCTGGGGCCACTATCTGTTGCTGGGTCTGCTGGACAGAGCCGGCCTGAAACCCTCTGACGTCACGCTGCGCTTCCTTGGACCGGTTGATGGACGTGCCGCGCTGGCCAGTCATTCTGTCGATGCCTGGGCTACCTGGGAACCCTACGTCTCTTCCGCCGTGGTGGTCGATCAGGATCTGTTAGTGCCACAGGGCGGCGGCAAAGGGATCCTGTCCGGTTACTCCTATGCCTTAGCCCGTGAAGAAGCGCTGAAGGATCCGGGCAAACGCAAGGCGATAGCCGACCTGCAGGCACGGCTGGCAAAAGCGCAAATCTGGGCGCAGCACCATCCTGAGGCCTTCGCTAAGGCACTGTCGACCTCACTGGGCATGCCAGAAAACATTACCCAACGCTGGATTGCCAGTGCGCAGATCCGCCCGGTGGAATTCACGCCGAAGCTGGCGGATTCCCTGCAGCAATCCGCCGATTTTTTCTATAAAAATCATGTGCTGCCGAAGTCGATTGATGTCCATCAGGCCTTCGATTACAGCCTCTCCAGCCAATCCAATCAGCTGGCCTTAAGCCAGGAGGCAAAACATGAGTGAGTTGAACAGCGCTCGCCTGCGCGAGTTTGTCGGTAGCCTGGCCACGCTGGTGGATGAACAGCCGCAGGAAGCCGATCTGCTTCATCGCGGCAGCCAGCTGCTGCATCAGCTGATCGCCCATGATGACTGGCTTCCCGAGGCGTTTGCCCAGCCAAATCCGGCCCGCTACCAGCAGTATTTGCTGCATGCCGATGCCCGCCAGCGGTTTTCGGTGGTCAGCTTTGTCTGGGGCGCAGGGCAATCGACGCCGGTGCATGATCATCGCGTCTGGGGATTAATTGGCATGCTGCGCGGCGCGGAAATTTCACAGAATTTCATCCGCGATGCGCGCGGGTTATCGCCACATGGCGATCCGGTGCGGCTGGATCCCGGCACGGTTGAAGCGGTCTCGCCGCGGGTCGGCGATATTCACCGGGTCAGCAACGCCTTCAGCGATCGCACTTCCATCAGTATTCATGTTTATGGCGGCAATATCGGCGCAGTTCAGCGCGCGGTTTACAGCGAAACCGGCGAAGAAAAACCGTTTATCTCCGGCTATAACAACGCGTATTTACCTAATATTTGGGATCTTTCACATGGTTTATCATCTACTCCATACCCGCAGTTTTCACGACATCCGTCAGGCGTTGCTTCAGCAGCAGGAGCTGGCGTTAATTGACCTGCGGGAAGAAGCGCAGTATGCCGAAGGCCATCCGCTGTTTGCGGTGAACATTCCGCTTTCAAAGCTGGAACTGGAGATCCTTAACCGGGTACCGCGCTTTGCCACGCCGATTACCGTCTATGACAACGGCGAAGGGCTGGTGGCGCTGGCCATTGAGCGCCTGAAAGACTTCGGCTATGCCAACGTCGCCCTGCTTGAAGGCGGCCTGCAAGGCTGGAAGGATGCAGGCGGTGAACTGTTTATCGATGTTAACTCGCCAAGCAAAGCCTTTGGTGAGCTGGTCGAGAGTCGGGTGCACACCCCGTCGCTGCCCGCGGAAGATGTTCAGGCGTTATTAAACAGCGGTGAACCGGTGGTGGTGCTGGACAGCCGTCGATTCGATGAATATCAGACCATGAGCATTCCTGGCAGCATCAGCGTGCCGGGTGCAGAACTGGTGCTGCGGGTGCAGGATTTGGTTCCTTCGCCAACCACAACGGTTATCGTTAACTGCGCAGGTCGAACCCGCAGCATTATCGGTACGCAGTCGCTGGTGAATGCCGGGATTACCAACCCGGTATTTGCGCTGCGAAATGGCACCATCGGCTGGACGCTGGCCGGACAACCGCTGGAGCATGGCCAGAGCCGACGCTTTGGTGAAAGCAGCGAGACGGCCAAAACCCAGGCCGCGCAACGCGCCCGTCATGTCGCTGACCAGGCAGGCGTCAAGCGTCTGACGCGGGCGCAGCTGCAGCAATGGCAGCAGGATCACGCCCGGACGCTGTATCTGTTTGATGTCCGCGATTCTGAAGAATATGCCGCCGGTCATTTGCCCGGTTCACGATCGGTGCCGGGCGGTCAGCTGGTGCAGGAGACGGATCACACCGCCAGCGTGCGCGGCGCACGCATCGTGCTGATTGATAACGACGGTGCACGCGCCAATATGAGTGCGTCCTGGCTGGCGCAGTTGGGCTGGGATGTGTCGGTACTGGATGGATTGGTTGAGCACGATTTCAGCGAGCAAGGCCCTTGGGTAGCGAAAGTCCCTGCCCTGCCAGAGCAGGAAGAGGTTTCACCCGCCGTGCTGGCGGACTGGCTGAATACGCCCGGTACCCAGGTATTGGACTTCACCACCAGCGCTAACTATGTTGCCAGCCATATTCCGGGCGCAGCATGGCTGCAGCGCGGTTTACTGACGCAGAAAGGCCTGCAGGCACTGCCCGCCGCCGATCGGTATGTGGTGACCTGTGGCAGCAGTTTGCTGGCACGCTATGCCGTGGAAGAGTTGCAGCAGCTTAGCGGCAAGCCGGTCAGCGTGCTGACGGGCGGCAATGCGGCGTGGAGAGCGGCAGGTTTACCCATAGAACAGGGTGAAACGCAGCTGTTACAGCCGAGAAGCGATCGCTATCGTCGCCCGTATGAAGGCACGGATAATTCTGCCGACGCGATGCAGGCGTATTTAGACTGGGAGTTTGGGCTGATTGCGCAGTTAGATCGCGATGGAACGCATGGATTTACGGTGCTTGAACTGAAATAAAACGGATGCTGGGGGAGAGTGAAGCAAGAAAGGAATTGATTGGTGGAGATAAGCGGGATCGAACCGCTGACCTCTTGCATGCCATGCAAGCGCTCTCCCAGCTGAGCTATACCCCCACATAATTCAATCTGTTATCCGGTGCCACAAAATCTGCTGGTGAAGATTTGGTGGAGATAAGCGGGATCGAACCGCTGACCTCTTGCATGCCATGCAAGCGCTCTCCCAGCTGAGCTATACCCCCAAGCCGGATAACCTCGTCAGACAACCGGAGTCGTCTCAACGGCGGGGATAATATGAAACGGGGGTGAAGGTGTCAACGGCAAATTGCCAAACTCTGTCTAATCGCTGAAAAAGCCGCCAAACCGCACCAATTACAGCTTGTTGAGTCACCGTTTATCCAGAGAGAACTGCCTTGAACTGGCCTGTTGAAACGACAAAATAGGGTAAAGAGTGCAATTTCATCCGGTTATTCCTGCCGACACAGTTTGACCGCGCCAATCTTGTAAACAACGCGTTAATTAGCGGTCTAATTGATCTTGTTTTTGTTAATTTCTCGTGCAAAACTGCCCGCGCTTTCGAAGGCCGGAGCCCTCTCAGCGCTGGATGCGCGCGTTTCCCGACGCGACGGAACCGGCCATTTCATCCTTAACTACACCAGAATCAGAGCTCCTATGTCCTTGCATTCACCTAAAGAAATCGCAGCGGTTGCTATTCAATCCGGCGTGGCGAAAAGCCATTCATCTGTTTCGACTTTATTGATCCTTGGCTTCCTGGCCGGTGCGTTTATTGCCCTTGGCTTCCTGCTGGATATCCACGTTATTAACTCCTTACCTGCAGACTGGGGCTCATTTGGCGGCCTGCTGGGCGCTGCGGTGTTCCCGGTGGGAATTATCATGACGGTTCTGGCCGGCGGTGAACTGCTGACCGGCAACATGATGACCATGCCCATTGCCTGGTTCGCGCGTCAGATCAGTGCTTACAGCGTGTTGCGTAACTGGTTTTGGGTCACCATCGCTAACTTTATTGGCAGCATCGCCATCGCCTGGTTCTTTGGTCATATGCTGGGCATGACCGAAGGCGACTACCTGAAGAAGACCGTTGCTATTGCCACCGCGAAAGTAAACGCTGACTTCACTCACGCCTTTATCTCTGGCGTCGGCTGTAACTGGCTGGTCTGCCTGGCGACCTGGCTGGCGTTTGCCAGTAAAGATGTGGTCGGCAAAATCTTTGGTATGTGGTTCCCGGTGATGGCCTTTGTGGCGATCGGCTTCCAGCACGTGGTGGCCAACATGTTCATCATTCCTGCGGCCATTTTTGCCGGTCAGTTAAGCTGGGCGGAATATCTGCCTAACTTTGCCGCCGTGTTCCTCGGTAATACCTTTGGCGGCGCGGTGTTCGTCGGTCTGGCCTATTATATGGCTTACCGTCCGCAGGCAGAGTCAGCTAAAGCGCAGGGCTAATCCCCCTTTCCCTCTGCCTGCGGGCAGGGGGAAATTTCTTCTTTTCAATTGCGAACCGCCTCCCTTTTCAGCGCTTGCTGTTAGTTGTCCACGCAACAAAATCCTGTAATATGTTCGCGTTATCTCACGTCGCAAACAGGAATTGCATTATGAAAAAGGAATGGTTAACACCAGAAGAGCTGGCCCGGGAAACAGGTTTCAGCCGTCAGACGATCAACAAATGGGTCAAGAAAGAGCAGTGGACAACCATGCCGAAAACCGGCGTCCAGGGCGGTAAAGCACGGATGATCCAAATTGATGACCGCGTCAAAACGTATCTAAAATCCACGCGCCATGCGTCGGAACCCTCTGCAACTTACCGCGTTGCCCCCAACTCTCTGCAATCTTTACTGATGACCTCATTGCAGCAAATGAATGCCGCCGAACAGGAAAGGCTTTACGCGTTGCTGTTACGTGAAGGCGTACAAGGTTTACTGAGCCGCCTCGACATCAGCGACGCTCAGGCATAAAAAAACCGGCCAGTTGGCCGGTTTTTTTTATTTGCAGACGTCAGCTGAGATTACTGCTGAGCTTCGCGCTCTGCGATAAAGCTTAATGCCTGATTGATGCGCGCCACTGAGCGCGTTTTGCCGATGGCGTGAACGGTGACATCCAGCGCAGGAGACTGACCGGCACCCGTTACCGCCACACGCAGCGGCATGCCGACTTTGCCCATACCGACTTCCAGCTCATCAGCCGTGGCCTGAATGGCCTGGTGAACGTTTTCTGCCGTCCAGTCAGTTAAAGCAGCCAGTTTGTCACGCACAACTTCCAGAGGCTGGCGAGCGACCGGACGCAGGTGTTTTTTCGCTGCATCGGCATCAAACTCCGCGAAGTCCTCATAGAAGTAGCGGCATGACGCAGCCATCTCTTTCAGCGTTTTGCAGCGCTCACCCAGCAGTTTGACCAGCTGAGCCAGCTCTGGGCCGGTACGCGTATCAATTTTTTCCTGCTCGATGTGCCATTGCAGATGCGTCGCCACATACTCAGGCGCCAGGGTATTGATGTAATGATGGTTCAACCACTGCAGCTTTTCGGTGTTGAAGGCGCTGGCAGATTTGCTGACCGCGTCCAGCTCGAACAGCTCTTTCATCTCAGCAATAGAGAAGATTTCCTGATCGCCATGGGACCAGCCCAGACGCACCAGGTAGTTCAGCAGCGCTTCTGGCAGATAGCCATCATCGCGATACTGCATCACGCCCACGGCACCGTGACGTTTGGACAGTTTTTTCCCGTCGTCGCCGAGGATCATCGACACGTGCGCATAAACCGGCACCTGCGCACCGATCGCTTTCAGGATGTTGATCTGACGCGGGGTGTTGTTGATATGGTCTTCACCGCGGATCACGTGGGTAATTTCCATATCCCAGTCATCAATCACGACGCAGAAGTTATAGGTCGGCGCGCCGTCAGTACGACGGATGATCAGATCGTCCAGCTCCTGGTTGCTGAATTCGATCGGGCCACGGATCTGGTCATCAAAGATCACCGATCCTTCCTGCGGGTTACGGAAACGCACCACGCACGGCTCATCATCGGCATGATGTTCGTGGCTGTCGCGGCAGTGGCCGTCATAACGCGGCTTTTCATGATTCTCCATCTGCTTTTCGCGCAGCGCGTCGAGACGCTCTCTGGAGCAGTAGCATTTATAGGCTGTGCCGGCGTCGACCATCTGATCAATCACCGCGTTATAGCGGTCAAAACGTTTGGTCTGGTAATACGGGCCCTCGTCCCAGTCGAGGTTCAGCCAGTTCATGCCATCCATAATCGCGTCGATAGCCTGCTGGGTGGAGCGCTCCAGATCGGTATCTTCTATACGCAGCACAAACTCACCGTCCTGGTGACGGGCAAACAACCAGGAGTAAAGCGCGGTACGCGCGCCGCCAACGTGCAGATAGCCGGTTGGGCTGGGTGCGAAGCGGGTTTTGATTTTCATTAACAGCTGCCTTATTACGCTATCAGAGTCGCGCATTGCTGGAGGAGGTCAGTAAAGACCAACACAAAGTGGGCAACATTCTACCATCTGCAAACGAATCCTCAACGGCATTCCCCCGGTTGTTAGAGGCCTTTGGCGGAAAAGCCAGCGGCACCCCCCCATTTTTGGATAAAACCCCAACATCTTGATTAAATTTAAGACGAACGAACATTTTCGTTTTAAAAACCGTTGACTCATTTGCCGCGATCCCTATAATGCGACTCCACACAGCGGGGGTGATTAGCTCAGTTGGTAGAGCATCTCCTTTACACGGAGGGGGTCGGCGGTTCGAGCCCGTCATCACCCACCACTCTAAACGGTGGCTCCGCAGTGTTAAGCAGTACCGAAGTTCTCAGAGATGGGTGATTAGCTCAGTTGGTAGAGCATCTCCTTTACACGGAGGGGGTCGGCGGTTCGAGCCCGTCATCACCCACCATCTCTCAGCAGTTTCGTGAAGTACCGAAGTGGGTGATTAGCTCAGTTGGTAGAGCATCTCCTTTACACGGAGGGGGTCGGCGGTTCGAGCCCGTCATCACCCACCACTTCGGGTCGTTAGCTCAGTTGGTAGAGCAGTTGACTTTTAATCAATTGGTCGCAGGTTCGAATCCTGCACGACCCACCAATGTACGAAGGCGCCCTAAAGGCGCCTTTTTGCTATCTGCGATTCGTGAAGGATTTGAACCTGCAGCAGGTCGAGTCGAACGCAGTGAGACAGCGTTGCGACAGCAACGACCCGAAGGGCGAGGCGTAGCCGAGTCATCCTGCACGACCCACCAATGTACGAAGGCGCCCTAAAGGCGCCTTTTTGCTATCTGCGATTCGTGAAGGATTTGAACCTGCAGCAGGTCGAGTCGAACGGAGATAGACAGCCACTCTTTTTCCTTTTCGATTTTTTAGCACTTCTTTTACGATTTTTCTCATCAAGTATCCCGCCACTCCTACCGATAACCGTATTGGTCTATTACACAGGAGAAAGCGATGACTACAATCAGTTCCAACTCCCTATCCTCTATTGGCTCTGGAAGTTCAGGCGGCGGGTCGGCCTCTCAGGTTGCCACCCTCAACAAGCAGATCACCCAACTGCAGGCGCAGTTAAAGGATTTGGGCAACGACACGACGCTGACGGATGAACAAAAGTCTGAACAACAGCAGTTGATCGAAGGCCAGATTCAGATGATTGAAGCGCAGATTGCTCAGGTTGAGCAGCAGCAGGCTGAGAAGGCGCAGGAAAAGCAAAGCAGCGCGAAAGATGACACTGCCAACACCATTTCCAAAGCGGCAGACGGCGTAAACCGCCCTACCGCCACCAACACGCTGAACGTCTATATCTAAAACGCCGGAGTTTTCTTGCGTTGTTGCGTCAGCAGGAGTGCCTGCTGGCGTACTTCCTGCCAGATGGCCTCGGCTGCGGGCGTAAGCGAGCGATTTTTACGGCGCACCAGCACAATGGTGCGGTTAATCTCCGGCACCATACGCCTCACCAGTAACGGCCTGCCTTCAGGCAACGGCAATGCCAGCGCCGGAAGAATACTGATGCCAATTCCCGCTTCCACCATCGGATAGAGCGTGGCGGGATGACCGATCTCCTGCACAATCTCCGCCTGAACCTGCTGGACGCGTAATGCCTCATCGATAAGAACCCGACTGCCGGAGGCATAATCCTGCAGCACCAGCTGCCGCTGGTTAAGCATCTGCCAGTGAATGGTTTGCTGAGCCGCCAACGGATCGTCCTTACGGCACAACAGCAAAAAAGGTTCATCGAGAATTGCTTCCGTTTCGAAATCCTCTTCCGGCAGCGGCCCGACAACAATTCCGAAGTCCACTTCCGCATTGCGAATGCTTTGCAGCACCCATTGCTGAGGACGATCGCGCAGCATCACTTTGATATCAGGAAAATGCTCCGTGCTGGCGGCAAGGCACTGCGGCATTAAATGCGCGGCGATGGTCTGGCTGGCAGCCACCCGCACCGTGCCGCTTCTCTGCTGCCCGTAGCTGCGTACATCCAGCAAGGTGGTATTCAGCTCTTCCAGTAGCCGCTCAAGCCGGCTGGAGAGCTGTTCTCCGGCTTCGGTCAGCAACACTTCCCGCGTGGTGCGGTCCAGCAAACGGATGCCCATCTCCCCTTCCAGCTCTTTAATGCTGTGGCTGACCGCGGACTGGCTCAGTCCAATCAGCTGCCCGGCCTGGCTGAAACTGCCTTGCTGGGCAACGGCGACAAACACGCGAAGTTGACGCAGGGTATAATTCATCTGTTTTATTCATATATGTATTCAATAAATCAATTTTATTTCTAAAACCGCCCAGCGCACAATAGCCCCATCATTTTTTTAACCAGGCATTAACAATGGGCATCTTCCGTATCGATCCACTGATGTTGAAACTGATTATTACCGTGCTGCTGGCAACCTTCCTGCCCGCGCGTGGGCATTTTGTGGAATTCTTTGAATACCTGACCACGGCGGCGATTGCGCTGTTGTTCTTTATGCACGGCGCCAAGCTGTCTAAAGAAAAAATTATTGCCGGTGGCAGCCATTGGCGGCTGCATCTGTGGGTGATGTGCAGCACCTTCGTGCTGTTCCCAATCCTCGGCCTGCTGTTCGTCTGGTGGCACCCGCTGCCGGTAAGCGCGGAAATCTATACCGGCTTCCTGTACCTGTGCATTCTGCCGGCCACCGTCCAGTCAGCCATTGCCCTGACCTCACTGGCAGGCGGCAACGTCGCCGCGGCGGTGTGTAGCGCCTCGGCGTCCAGCCTGCTGGGCGTATTTATCTCGCCGATGCTGGTGGGCCTGGTGATGAACGTGCACAGCGATGCTGCCGGCGGCAGTTTTGAGCAGATCGGTAAGATTATGCTGCAGCTGCTGGTGCCGTTCGTGGTGGGTCACCTTTCACGCCGCTGGATTGCGGGCTGGGTTGAGAGAAACCGCGGGCTGATTGGTAAAACCGACCAGGCGTCGATTCTGCTGGTGGTCTATTCCGCGTTCAGTGAAGCGGTGGTAAACGGCATCTGGCATCGCGTGGGCGCATCTACGCTGCTGTATATCGTTGCAGGTAGCCTGGGGATCCTGTTTGTGGCGCTGGTGATCAACCTGCTGGTCGCACGACTGTTCCGCTTTAATCGCGCAGATGAAATCACCATCCTGTTCTGCGGCTCGAAAAAGAGCCTGGCGAACGGTGTACCAATGGCCAACATTCTGTTCCCGTCGGCCTCGGTGGGCATCATCGTGCTGCCGCTGATGATTTTCCATCAGGTGCAGCTGATGGTCTGCTCGATGCTGGCGCAACGCTATAAAAAAACCGGCGAGAAGCTGGCCGCTAAGCAGAAGGTGGAAGCAAAAGCCGCCGTGGTTGAATCGCAGAAGTAATGCAGACCGGGCTGGTGATCACCCGCGCTTCAGCGGTTTCACCAGCCCATCAAGCCCTTCGATTTTTATCGCGAGGGTGAGCTGCAACAGCTCACCCAGATGACCCGCCGGAAATTCGCCCTTCCGTTCAAACCACAACAGATACTCTTCCGGTAAATCAATCAGCGCCCTGCCCTTATATTTACCAAAAGGCATGATGCTGTTGGCGATTTCAAGCAAATGCTCTTTTTCCATCTCACTCTCCCAGTAAACGGATCATCTCAGCTTCATCAATCACGTCGATACCCAATTCCTGAGCCTTGGCCAGCTTGGAGCCTGCCGCTTCGCCGGCAATCACCAGATCCGTTTTCTTCGAAACGCTGCCGCTGACCTTGGCGCCTAACGCCGTCAGGCGATCTTTCGCTTCATCGCGCGACAGAATCGTCAGTGAACCGGTCAGAACCACGGTTTTTCCGGCAAACGGACTGTCGATCTCTGCCGCATTGACCACTTCAACGGCCGGCCAGTTGATACCCGCTTCTTCCACCAGCTGACGGATCACCTCGCGGTTGCTCTCTTCATCCATAAAGTTACGCAAATGGCTGGCCACCACGGTGCCGACATCCTGTACCGCGATTAGCGCGTCCAGATCGGCGGCCATGATCTTCTCCAGCGAGCCAAAGTGCGCAGCAAGGTTAGCGGCTGTCGCTTCACCCACTTCACTGATGCCAAGGGAGTAAAGGAAACGCGCCAGCGTGGTAGTCTTCGCCTTCTCCAGCGAGTTCACCACGTTTTGCGCTGACTTTGGCCCCATCCGATCCAGCCCGGTGAGTTTGCCTGCGGTAAGCCTGAACAGATCGGCTGGCGTATGGACGTACTCTTTCTCCACCAGCTGATCGATAATCTTGTCGCCCATGCCATCAACATCCAGCGCGCGGCGGGAAACGAAATGCTTCAGTGCGCCTTTGCGCTGAGCACCGCAGATCAGGCCGCCGGTACAGCGTGCAACGACTTCACCCTCGACGCGCTCGACATCGGAGCCACAGACCGGGCAATGGGTTGGGAATACCACTTCGCGCGCATCGTCCGGGCGCTCTGACTCAATCACCCCGACCACCTGCGGGATAACGTCACCGGCGCGACGGATAATCACCCGGTCGCCGATACGCAGCCCAAGACGCTCGATTTCATCGGCGTTATGCAGCGTGGCATTGCTGACAATCACGCCAGCCACCTGCACCGGCTCCAGTCGGGCTACCGGGGTGATAGCGCCCGTCCGGCCCACCTGAAACTCGACATCACGCACGGTGGTCATCTGCTCCTGCGCCGGGAACTTAAACGCCACCGCCCAACGCGGGGCCCTGGCGACAAACCCTAACTGCTCCTGCAGATCCTGTGAATCCACCTTGATGACCACACCATCAATATCAAACCCTAAGGTCGGGCGATCCTGCTCAACCTGACGATAGAAGGCCAAAACTTCCTCGGCAGTATGGCAAAGCTTGATGCGGTCGCTGACCGGCAAGCCCCAGGCCTTAAACTGCTGCAAACGCGCCATATGGCTGCGCGGCATCTCGCCGCCTTCCAGCAGGCCAAAGCCGTAACAGAAAAAGGTCAGCGGGCGTTTGGCGGTGATGCGGGGATCAAGTTGGCGCAGCGAGCCTGCGGCGGCATTGCGCGGGTTGGCAAAAACTTTGTTACCTGTGCGGCGCGCTTCATTATTTAACGCTTCAAATCCTGCCAGCGGCATAAAGACTTCGCCACGCACTTCCACCCGCGACGGGATAATCTCGCCGTGCAAACGCAGGGGAATGGCGCGAATAGTGCGCACGTTGGCGGTAATATTCTCACCGGTTGTGCCGTCGCCACGCGTCGCAGCCCGCACCAGCAGGCCATCTTCATACAGCAGGCTGACCGCCAGTCCATCCAGCTTCAGCTCGCAGCAGAAGGTGATATCGTCGGTATTCTTTAACCGATCCTGCACCCGCTTATAGAAAGCCAGATAGCTCTCTTCATCAAAGGCGTTATCCAGCGACAGCATCGGCACTTCGTGACGAACCTGCTCAAAAGCGCCGAGCGGTGCCGCGCCAACGCGTTGAGTGGGCGAATCGGCGGTGACCAGTTCAGGATGTGCCTGTTCCAGCTCGCGCAGTTCGCGCATCAGCCGATCGTATTCCGCATCGGGAACCTCAGGATCGTCCATCACGTGATACTGATATTCGTGATGGCGGAGAGTGGTTTGCAGCGCAGTGATTTTGTCTTGTACGGATTCCATAGCGGCACCATAGCGATAAAAAACCCCCGACTGGCGGGGGTTTTGGAAAAACGGGAAGTCAGGCTATTGCCTTACTGCTCAGTGAGTCAGGCGTTGGCCTCGATCACATCACGAATACGGTTTTTATAGGTTTCCAGCTTCTGCGGCGTCATCATGCGGCGCTCATCATCCAGCACCACACCGCCAACATCGTCGGCGATACGCTGGGCAGATTGCAGCATCAGCTTGAAGTTCTGATTCGCATCACCATAAGAAGGCACCATCATAAAGATGGAAATGCCCGGCGTGGTGAAATCACCCATATCGTCGGGGTTAAACGAACCCGGTTTCACCATGTTCGCCAGGCTGAACAGCACAGGGCCGCTTCCTGCAGGGCTCAGGTGACGGTGGAAGATGTTCATCTCACCGAACTGGAAGCCCGCCTGCAGCACGCCCTGTAACAGCGCTTCGCCGTTCAGCGTGCCGCCAGCGTGGGCGCCGACATGCAGCACCAGCACGGTTTCCTTCGCGCGTTCCTGCTTCGGTGCCGCTGCAGGCGCTTCTGGCTCTGCGGCGACCGGTTCCGCTTTAGCCTCGGCAACCGGCGCACGGGTAGCGACGTCAGGCTTAGCGGCAGGCTGCGGCTGATGAACAGACGGCTGCTGACGAACAGGCTCCGGCTCATCGTCGTAATCAGGTTCAGGCGCATGCGGCAGTTCGCCACCGAACAGCGGATCGAGCTCCGGCTGCTCGTCAATCTGCGGCTGGTGACGTACCGGTTCAGGCTGGGCACGAACGGGACGCGGTGGCGCTTGATCAGTGCCAAAAGCGGCTGGAGGAACGACATCATCGTCTTCATCATCAGCTCGCGACCGTTTCACCCGCACTTCACCCACGCCATCATCGACGTCGTCAAATGTCTCTTCTCTTTCCTGTTTTAAACGCTTGTGAGGGCGATCGCGAAAAACGGATGAGCGCTCTTTACGGCTGGTCCAGAGGCCGTGCAGTAAAAGCGCTATTATGGCGATCGCGCCAACAACGATTAATATCAGACGCAAATCCTGCATCATTGTATTCTCTGTTGTTCCAATACCTTGCCACCGCGGCAAACTTTATCCTCTAACTGTATTTGCCCTGGTTAACAAGTGCAAGTCCGTGCAGTATTTTCTGACAAATAAGCGTGCATCAACACGGTTTTTTGCTGTTTTTTCGTTCAAAAGCGCACTGGTCAGCGCAAATAGCTGAGTTATGCTAGCGTTGCAACACCGTCTGTAAGGAGAAAATCAGACCATGGCCCCGACAAATACCCCACCTTCTGTTAATGGCATTCACTATTTTTCGCAGGGCTGGAAGTTGATCCGCTTGCCGGGCATCCGCCGCTTTGTGATTGTGCCATTGGCGATCAACGTCCTGCTAATGGGCGGTGCTTTTATCTGGCTGTTCTGGCAACTTGGCCAGTGGCTCCCGGCCCTGATGGCTAAAGTTCCCGACTGGCTGCAATGGCTAAGCTATTTGCTCTGGCCGCTGACCGTTATTTCAATCGTATTGGTGTTCAGTTATTTCTTCTCCACCATTGCCAACTGGATAGCCGCGCCGTTCTGTGGCCTGTTGGCCGAGCAGCTTGAAGCCAGATTAACGGGCAAGCCGCTGCCAGACAGTGGCTGGGCCGGTCTGGTGAAAGACCTTCCGCGCATCATGAAACGCGAATGGCAAAAGCTGGCCTACTACCTGCCCCGCGCGATTGTGCTGTTGATCCTTTACTTTGTGCCGGGCTTTGGCCAGACCGTTGCGCCGGTGCTGTGGTTCCTGTTTAGCGCCTGGATGCTGTCGATTCAGTACTGTGACTATCCGTTCGATAACCATAAAGTCAGCTTCCAGCAGATGCGCATGGCATTGCGGCAAAACAAGACCGACAACATGCAGTTTGGCGCGCTGGTCAGCCTGTTCACCATGGTCCCTATTCTGAATTTGGCGATCATGCCGGTGGCGGTTTGTGGCGCGACAGCGATGTGGGTTGACCGCTATCGCACGACGCTCGGGCGAGTGGCGTAGGGCCTTATGCCATTTCCATTGCCCTTATTTCTGCATAACATATATATATACGATTTCTTCACTTCCTTGAGAAACTGAAGCGGGTATGCTTTCTGCGTTCCCAATTTTTCATACAGTTAAGGACGGGCTATGAGTAAGATTTATGAAGACAACTCTTTAACAATCGGTCATACACCGTTGGTTCGTCTGAACCGCATCGGTAACGGTCGCATTCTGGTAAAAGTGGAATCCCGTAACCCGAGCTTCAGCATAAAATGCCGTATCGGTGCCAATATGATTTGGGACGCAGAGAAACGTGGCATTCTGAAGCCAGGTGTTGAACTGGTTGAACCAACCAGCGGTAACACCGGTATCGCACTGGCCTATGTTGCCGCTGCGCGCGGTTACAAGCTGACGCTGACCATGCCGGAAACGATGAGCGTTGAGCGCCGCAAGCTGCTTAAAGCGCTGGGTGCCAACCTGATCCTGACCGAAGGCGCAAAAGGCATGAAAGGTGCCATCGCCAAAGCGGAAGAAGTGGTTGCCAGCAATCCGGACAAATTCGTGCTGTTGCAGCAGTTCAGCAACCCAGCCAACCCAGAAATCCACGAAAAAACCACCGGTCCTGAAATCTGGGAAGACACCGATGGCAACGTGGATGTGTTTATCGCCGGTGTCGGTACCGGCGGAACGCTGACCGGCGTTAGCCGTTATCTGAAAAATACCAAAGGCAAAAAGGATTTGATCACCGTTGCAGTAGAGCCAACGGATTCTCCGGTTATCGCTCAGGCGTTAGCAGGCGAAGAGATCAAGCCTGGTCCGCACAAAATCCAGGGTATCGGTGCCGGGTTTATCCCAGGCAACCTCGACCTGAACCTGATTGACCGCGTGGTGGCGATCACCAACGAAGAATCCATTTCTACTGCCCGTCGTCTGATGGAAGAAGAAGGGATTCTGGCCGGCATCTCTTCCGGTGCGGCGGTTGCTGCAGCACTGAAGCTGCAGGAAGAAGAAGCCTTCGCTAATAAGACCATCGTGGTGATTTTGCCGTCCTCCGGCGAACGCTATTTGAGTACTGCGCTGTTTGCCGATCTCTTCACCGAGAAAGAATTGCAGCAGTAACGCTGCAGCAGGCGGATTTGTCTAAAAAAGCACCCAAACGGGTGCTTTTTTGTGGAGCACATCAAAGTTTTGCCATCCTGCAGATTGCTTTTACCCGTCAGTGTCTGGTATCTAAGCTGCCATTATTTCGATCCACAAAATTAATCGCCGCGTGAGATGGATCAAGCTGAATCGATTTACTGGTTTGGCGCTACGGCACAATTCGCGGCATAATGGGAACAGGTTAGTGATGGCGCGTAACAGGTTTTACTCCGCCTCCACCCTACCCTTAAACAGCGCATTTTTTGGCGCGTCTTTGTACGCAGGCCAGCGCGACACATACAGGCTAAAGTCCGGTCACCAGGCTAGACTTTAGGTCGATAACATCAAACAAAATAAGTTGGGGAAAAAGCATGTTCCAGCAAGAAGTTACCATCACCGCACCTAACGGCCTTCATACCCGCCCTGCTGCACAGTTCGTGAAAGAAGCGAAAGCTTTTGCATCAGACATCACCGTGACCTCTAACGGCAAATCAGCCAGCGCGAAAAGCCTGTTCAAGCTGCAGACTCTGGGCCTGACTCAGGGAACTGTGGTGATGCTGTCTGCTGAAGGTGAAGACGAGCAGAAAGCGGTTGAGCATCTGGTCAAGCTGATGGCAGAGCTCGAATAAGCGCCTCTTCTCACGCTGAGCCAGTAAAATTAGTGCAAACATATTGATCGCGGACAGCATGTCCGCGTTGTTGCTTTCGTAAAGTACGTTTCTGTGCAAACCGGGAGCAGCCAGCGTGTTACGCTGTCGCCTACATAGAGGCTGGCTCGCTGAGGTGATTGACCCACAGATTCTGGGTTGTTCGCCCCGGGTGATTACTAGTAATTAAAAAGGTAGGGTTATGATTTCAGGTATTTTAGCATCACCGGGTATCGCTTTTGGCAAAGCGCTTCTGCTGAAAGAAGATGAGATAGTCATCAACCGGAAAAAAATTGCTGCCGACCAGGTTGAGCAAGAAGTTCAGCGTTTTCTCGACGGTCGCACCAAGGCTGCAAGCCAGCTGGAAGCGATCCGCATCAAAGCCGGCGAATCGCTGGGTGAAGAGAAAGCGGCCATCTTCGAAGGGCATATTATGCTGCTGGAAGATGAAGAGCTGGAACAGGAAATCATAGCCCTGATTAAAGACGATCTGTCTTCTGCCGACGCGGCTGCTCACTCTGTGATTGAAGGCCAGGCGAAAGCGTTAGAAGAGCTGGATGATGAATACCTGAAAGAGCGTGCGGCTGACGTGCGCGACATCGGTAAGCGTCTGTTGCAGAATATTCTGGGTCTGCACATCGTCGATCTCAGCGCCATTGCTGATGAAGTGCTGCTGGTTGCCAAGGATCTGACGCCGTCAGAGACCGCACAGCTGAACCTCGACAAGGTGCTCGGCTTTATTACCGATCTGGGTGGCCGTACCTCACACACCTCGATTATGGCGCGTTCCCTTGAGATCCCTGCCATCGTCGGTACCGGCAATGTCACCTCTCAGGTTAAGAATGACGACTATCTGATTCTGGACGGCGTAAACAACCAGATTTACGTCAATCCAACCGCAGAAAAAATTGAAGAGCTGAAGGCGATTCACGCGCAGTACGTGGGCGAGAAAAACGACCTGGCGAAACTGAAAGATCTGCCGGCGATTACGCTTGATGGCCATCAGGTTGAAGTCTGTGCCAACATCGGTACCGTGCGCGACGTCGCCGGCGCTGAGCGTAACGGCGCAGAAGGTGTCGGCCTGTACCGCACCGAATTCCTGTTTATGGACCGTGACTCCCTGCCTACCGAAGAAGAGCAGTTCCAGGCTTATAAAGCCGTGGCTGAAGCGATGGGCTCGCAGGCAGTGATCGTGCGCACCATGGACATCGGCGGCGATAAAGATCTGCCGTACATGAACCTGCCAAAAGAAGACAACCCATTCCTCGGCTGGCGCGCCATCCGTATCGCGATGGACCGTCCGGAAATCCTGCATGCTCAGCTGCGCGCTATCCTGCGTGCTTCCGCTTTCGGCAAGCTGCGCATCATGTTCCCGATGATCATTTCGGTCGAAGAAGTTCGCACCCTGAAAGGCGAGCTGGAAACGCTGAAAGCGCAGCTGCGCGAAGAAGGCAAAGCCTTTGATGAGACCATTGAAGTGGGCATTATGGTGGAAACACCGGCTTCAGCGGCAATTGCCCATCATCTGGCTAAAGAAGTTGATTTCTTCAGTATTGGTACCAACGACCTGACGCAGTACACGCTGGCGGTTGACCGTGGTAACGATCTGATCTCGCATCTGTACAACCCGATGACCCCTTCCGTACTGACACTTATCAAGCAAGTTATTGATGCGTCTCATGCTGAAGGCAAATGGACAGGGATGTGTGGTGAGCTGGCTGGCGATGAACGTGCTACACTGTTGTTATTGGGAATGGGGCTGGACGAATTCAGCATGAGTGCCATTTCTATCCCACGCATCAAGAAAATTATTCGTAATACGAATTTTGAAGATGCGAAGGCATTAGCAGAGCAGGCTATGGCTCAACCGACAGCGGATGAGTTGATGAACCTGGTTAACAAGTTCATTGAAGAAAAAACACTCTGCTAAGATGTGTAGACGCTGGCCCAATATTACTGCTTAGGAGAAGATCATGGGTTTGTTTTCAAAACTTTTTGGCGATAAGTCAGATACCGCATCTGGAGCCATTGAGATCGTAGCGCCACTGTCTGGTGAAATCGTCAATATCGAAGACGTACCGGACGTAGTGTTTGCGGAGAAAATTGTTGGCGACGGTATCGCTATCAAACCTACTGGCAATAAAATGGTTGCGCCGGTTGATGGCACCATCGGTAAAATTTTCGAAACCAATCATGCATTTTCCATCGAGTCAGACAACGGCATCGAGCTGTTTGTCCACTTCGGAATTGATACGGTTGAACTGAAGGGTGAAGGCTTCAAGCGCATCGCTGAAGAAGGCCAGAAAGTGAAAAAAGGCGACGTCGTTATCGAGTTCGACCTGGCACTTTTGGAAGAAAAAGCGAAATCAACGCTGACGCCGGTCGTCATCTCCAACATGGATGAGATCAAAGAGCTGGTTAAACTGACAGGTTCTGTGGTCGTGGGTGAAACACCTGTGATCCGTATCCGTAAGTAATCGGTTTTGCGTCTGAAACAGAGCCCCCTGAGCAGTCAGGGGGCTTTTTTTATGGCTGTTTGCCGCGTCGGATGGGGAACGAAGAGCGAAATATCTCGCTGACCTCAGGATGCTGCCAGCTTCGCTCCGGATAGGTTTGCTGCAACTCGGTAAGCTGAACGCCCGCCTGTTGATGCAGCCGATCGAGATCAAAACCCGGCTTAACCAGCTGTCGGTCCCACAACACCTTCTCTCCTGCCACAATCACGCCCTGCACATCGCGGCCGTTGCCGTTAATCACCAACGCGGTGATCGGATCAAAAACCTGCCCCATCGCCGGTTCATCCAGATCGAACAGCACAATATCCGCCTGCGCGCCCGCAGCCAGTCGCCCTAAATCCTCTCTGCCAAGGGCTTTGGCACCGCCCAGCGTTGCCATGCGGTAATATTCGGCCGCGCTGGCTGCAGCGCTGTCCGACGCCACCACGCGGCTCAGAATAGTGCCGAGATGCATATTGCTGATCATATCGGGCGGGAAGGTATCGGTGCCAAGCGCAAGGTTTACGCCCTTCTCACGCAGCTCGTCGAAGGATTCGAGATATTTACCGTGCCGCCCTGACACCAGCGGACAGGAAATCAGCGTGGCCTGCGACGCCGCCAGCCGCGCGATGTCTGCGGAGATCTTCACGCTGTCAGGCTGAGGACCACCTAAAAACTGCCCATGCGGTAACAGCATATGGCGATTGAGCAGCGAGAAATCCTCCAGCACTTCCAGCGAGCTCTTGCCTGCAAAGCGGGAAGCCACCTCATTGACCTCCAGCTGGCTTTGGCAACAGTGCAGGCGTGTCGGACAGCGCAGCGCGTTAACAGCCTGTGAGAGACCGTTAAACAGCGCGGGCGTGCCACCTTCAATTCGATCCGGTGCCAGCATACCTTTAACCGTTGCGCAGTTCCGCGCCGACAGCCGGTCGACAAACGCCACCGCCTGCTCAAGTCCGTGCAGACCTTTGGCTTCATCCAGCCGCAGAGTAATGCTACCGTCGGCTTCCACTACGTGGTAGCCAGCCATAAAGGCCGGACCAAGATAAGCGCGGATGCCCAGCGATTCCGCCACGTCAGCGGCGTAGCAGTATTCATCAAAGGTTTCTGCCCACTCGCGATAGAGGATTGAGGTGATGGGAAGTGCGGTGGTAATGCCGTTGCGTAACAGCTGGCTGTAAGCATAGCGTTTACTGAAGTCGAGCTGGTCCCGGCTGTACAGGTCGCGCCGGACCCAGTCGGCGGCGACAACCCGGCCCTTACGCCAGCCGGGCTGGTTATCAAATCCCAGCACGGTAGTATCGACATCGCCCAGCGCGTCCAGGTCGATAAAACCGGGCCCCACCAGCGCATTTCCGGCTTCAATCTCATCATCAACCTTGCCCGGATAACCATGGCCGACAAAAAGTATCTGCGCGCCCTGCCAGACCACTTCGCCATCCTGAAAAAGCTGATGATCGCCGTTTTCATAGCCAACCACCCAGCGCGCCCGGATGCGGCTGACTTTCTGCGGGATATCGGTCAAAACAGGCACTCCCCGTTGCGGGCAATCACCACGCCCTGTTTGATCACGGTGCGTCCCGACGGCGGGCAGGCGATCGCTTCAGCCATCGCGCGGGCCGGCACCAGCACCATATCCGCCCGACAGCCAACGTTCAGACCGTAATTTTCCAGCCGCATCACCTCCGCGCCGCCTTCGGTAACGGTTCGCGCAGCCTTGAGGATTTCACTGTCCTTGCGCCAGCGGTAGCGTAAGCCCATCAGCATCGCGCGCTGCAACATATCGCCGTTGCCATAGGGGTTCCAGGTATCGCGCACGCCGTCATTCCCGGCGCAGACCCGCACGCCTGCGGCACGCAGCAGATCGAAAGGCGGAACGGCGACGTTAGTAGGCGCAGTGGTGGCGATGGCGATGTCCAGCTCCGCAAGCTGGTCGGCAAAGCGTTTCTGCGCGTCGGCATCAGCCATCCCGAGGCAGAAGGCGTGACTGATGGTCACTTTGCCAGCTAAACCGTATTCCCGCGTGCGGTTGATGATCAGCTCGGTGCTGAACGCCCCCAGTTCACCCAGCTCATGCAGGTGAATGTCCACGCCTTTGCCATATTTCGTCGCCAGGCGGAAAATGATATCGAGGTGTTTAACCGGATCCTTTTCATACGAGCAGGGATCCAGTCCGCCAATCAGATCGGCCCCCATCTGCAGCGCTTTTTCCAGCAGTGCTTCCGTTCCCGGACTGCGCAAAATCCCGCTCTGCGGGAAGGCGACGGTTTCAATATCCACCTGCCCGCGCAGCGTTTCTTTGGTAGCCAGCACGCCAGCAAGGTTATTCAGCCCGCATTCGTTATCGATGTCGATATGGCTACGGATAAACGCGGTGCCGTGGCTGATGCACTCACGGACTATCCGCTCCGATTGCAGCTGAATATCCGGCTGCTGATTGCGGCGATAGTCCCGTTCGTTGGCGATAATCGCCGTCAGATCCCGTGGCACATCGTTGTGATACCAGTCGCGTCCCCAGACGCTTTTATCAATGTGCGCGTGCCCATCCACCAGGCCTGGGAAAAGCTGGAAGCCGCGGCCATCAATCAGCGTACAGTCAGCGGTCGGTGCGGGCAACGTCGCGGCTCTGGCCACGATTTTACCCTGCTCCAGCAGCCAGTCTTCGGGTTGATGATGGTCAAATGCCGTCGCCTGCTTAATCAATAAGGTCATAAGGTTGCTGCTCCTGTGATAAGGGATTGCTGAGGCTGTAACGCCAGCTCGGGGAAATGGCATTCCACCTGATGGCTGGCCGAGCGGGAATGAATTACGGGCGCTTCACTGCGGCATTTCGCCGTGGCGTGCGGACAACGCGGGTGGAAGGCACAGCCGGAAGGCGGATTTAAGGGGCTGGGAACCTCGCCGGTTAATGCGCTGCGTTCACGAGTGTTGCCCGCAAGATTGGGGATGGCGGCCATCAGCAGACGGGTATAAGGGTGCGCCGGATGACTGAAAATCTCCTCGACGGTGCCGGTCTCAACGATGCGCCCCAGATACATCACGCCCACGCGATCGGAGAAGTGCGAAATCACCGACATATTATGGCTGATAAAAAAGTAGGTCAGCCCCAGCTCGCGCTGAAGCTTGCGCATCAGGTTCAGCACCTGCGCCTGCACCGACACATCCAGCGCCGAGGTAGGCTCATCACAGATCAAAAATCGTGGCTGGGTTGCCAGCGCCCGGGCGATAGAGATTCGCTGCCGCTGCCCGCCTGAAAACTGGTGCGGATATTTCTCCATATCAGCCGCCGTCAGCCCCACCTGCTCCAGCAGAGCAATACATTGCTGCCGCGCCTGACGGTAGTGCCCTACCCGCTTTTGCAGGCACAGAGGCTCGGCAATAATCCGCTCGATTCGCCAGCGGGGATTCAGGCTGGCGTAGGGATCCTGAAAAATCATCTGAATGCCGCTGGCAGAAGGTGCCGCCTGTGGATCTAACGTTTGCCCGGCAAAAGCGATCTCGCCTGCTTCCGGCTGATAAAGCCCGGCCAGCGCGCGCGCCACCGTCGATTTACCGCAGCCGGATTCGCCGACCAGGCTGAAGGTTTCGCCCTGACGAATATCGAAGCTGATACCGCGCACTGCCTGCAGCCGCGGCGGCTTACCTTTGCTGAACAGGCTGCGCTGACCGACCCGAAAACTGATATGCAGATCCTTGACCGACAGCACCACGCGTGGAGAGGCAACGGGTTTCATAGCGAACTCCCAGGCAGGTTAAGACAGGCGACGCTTGATGAGCCGACAGTCAGCAAGGCGGGCTCCTGTTGACGACAGTGTGCCGTACAGTGCGTGCAGCGCGGATGGAAGGTACAGCCCGACGGCAGTTGCGTCAGACGCGGCATCGCGCCTTCAATCTGGGTGAGGAATTCCTGGCGTTGATGCATCGACGGAATAGACGCCATCAACCCCTGGGTATAGGGATGACGGGGATGGTGAATGACATCGGCAACCGGCCCAATCTCTACCAGTCTGCCGGCGTACATCACCGCTACCCGATCGCAAATTTCGGCGATCACGCCCATATCATGGGTAATCAGCATCACGGCGGTTTGGTGCTGTTTGCATAACCGCCGCAGCAGCGCCAGCACCTGCGCCTGCACCGACACATCCAGCGCCGTGGTCGGTTCATCGGCGATCACCAGCTGCGGATCGACGCACAGCGCCAGCGCGATAACGATGCGCTGACGTAACCCACCCGAAAGCTGATGCGGGTACTGGTCCATACGCATTTCCGGGCTGCTGATGCCGACTTCGGTCATCAAATCAATCGCCCGCTGGCGACAGGCCGACGCGGAGAGCTTGAGATGGGTGGCAATGGTTTCGGTCAGCTGGTCGCCGATGGTCAACACCGGATTCAGGCTGGTCAGCGGATCCTGGAAGATGCAACCAATCGCTTTGCCACGCAGCTTGCGGCGGGGTTCCTCTTTCAGGTTATCAATGCGTTGGTGATTAAAGCGGATTTCGCCACCGCTGATGCGGCCCGGCAGGGTCAGCAATCCGCTGATCGCCGCGCCGGTCAGCGATTTCCCCGCACCGGATTCGCCAACGATGCCGAGGATTTCCCCCGGCTTCAGCGAGAAGCTGACCTCATGCAGCGCCTGCACATCGCCTTTACGGTGCAGGAATTCCACCGAAAGTTGCTTCACTTCCAGCAACGGTTCAATTTCAATCGCGTCAGGATTCATCATTCTTTTCTCACTTAGCGCAGGCGCGGGTTAAGCACATCGCGCAGCCAGTCGCCCAGCACGTTAAACGCCAGCGACAGCGTCACCAACACCAGCGCCGGGAATAACACCACCCACCACTGACCCGAGAATAAAAACTGATTGCCTTCGTTGATCAGCGTGCCCAGCGAAGGTTGATCCGGCGGCATGCCGACGCCGAGGAACGAGAGCGTGGCTTCAGTAAGGATCGCCATTCCAAGATGCAGGGTCGCCAGCACCGACAGCGGGCTGATGACGTTCGGCAGGATATGGGCAAACATGATATGCAGGGTGCCGCCACCGCTGACGCGGGACGCCTGGACATACTCTTTCTGCTTCTCCAGCAGCGTCAGGCTTCTGATGGTGCGGGCATACTGCATCCAGCCGGTCAGGGTAATCGCCAGCACAATCACCGGCATCGCCACCGCACCGTACATCTCTTTCGGCACCAGCCCTCGCGCCACGCCGCTGATCAACAGTGAAAACATAATGGTGGGAATACTTAACATCGCGTCGGCAAGCCGCATGATCAGCGTGTCCACCCAGCCGCCGAGATATCCGCTGATCACCCCGAGCAGCGTGCCCACCACCAGCGAGCAGCCCACGCTGATCACCCCAACCGTTAAGGAGATGCTTAAGCCGTAAAGAATTAAGGAGAGCACATCCCGGCCCTGCACATCCGTTCCCAGCCAGAAGCGCGGATCGCCGGCCTCCAGCCAGGCCGGCGGCAGTTCTGAATCCATCAGATCGAAGCTGGAACTGTCAAAAATCGCGTGCGGTGCCAGCCAGTGGCTGAACAACGCCGCCAGCAGCAGCACCAGCGTCCAGATAAAGGCCAGCACCACCGGTTTTGAGCGCCAGAACAGCCAAAGAAAATCACTGTCCCGCCAGGCCGAAAGGCGCTGACGTAACCGGGTCAGGCTCCCGCTGGGCGCGGCTACGGCCGGGTTTTGTGGCATTTTCATTATTCCGCCCTCACTGTTTTTTCATTCGTGGATCGATCAGGAAATAGAGCAGATCGACCGTGGTATTAATAACGATAAAAATCAGTGCGATAAAAATCAGATAGGCCGAAATCACCGGGATATCGACATAGTTAATCGCCTGAATAAACAGCAGTCCCATGCCTGGCCACTGGAACACAGTTTCGGTGACGATGGCGAAGGCGATCAGCCCGCCGATTTGCAGGCCGATAATGGTCACCACCGGCAGCAGCGCATTACGCAGCGCGTGATGGAACCAGATGCTGCGGGACTTCAGCCCTCGCGCCCGGGCGAACTTGATGTAATCGGTGCCCATCACCTCCAGCATCTGCGTTCTTACCAGGCGGATAATCAGGGTGATCATAAACAGCGACAGCGAAATCGCCGGCAGGATCACCGAGCGCCAGCCGCTCAGGCTTAACAGGCCGGTACTCCAGAAGCCCAGATGCACCGTGTCACCGCGCCCGCTGGAAGGGAACCAGCCCAGCCACACCGAGAAGATGATGATCAGCAGGATGCCGGTCAGAAAGCTGGGTAACGAGATGCCGATTAACGACAAGCCCTGGATCAGGCCGGGCATCACCCGGTTCTTGCTGATAGCCGACCAGACGCCCAACGGAAATCCCACCACCAGCGACAGCACCACCGCCACAAACACCAGTTCCAGCGTGGCGGGCAGGCGTTCCATAATCAGATGGAACACATCGACCTGGTTGTAATAGGAGATGCCAAAATCGCCGTGCAGGATGCGCTGCATAAAGTGCAGAAACTGCGTCAGCATCGGATCGCTCAATCCTAACGAATTTCTCAGCTGCATCCGTTCCGCCTGGGTGGCGCTTTCCGGCAGCATGTTATTCACCGGATCGCCCAGATACTGGAACATCGAGAAGGCGATAAACGCCACCACCACCATCAGACACAGCGCCTGAATCAACTTCTTAATCAGAAAGAGAGGCATAGGTCATCTGTCCGTTCAGAGGGTTACTTAACGCTGCTGTACCACAGGCGCACCACGTTGTCCGGGCTCTGCTTGATGGCGATATTTTTCTTCGCCACCCACACCACCGGCTCGAAATGCATCGGCATAAACGGCAGGTCTGCCTGCGCCAGGTTGATCTCCTGACGCAGCATTTCGGTTCGTTTCGCGCTGTCCAGCTCCGGGATAGACTGCTCGATCAGCTTATCGACGGCGGGATTCGAGTAGCGCGGCACGTTGAACATGCCGTAGCCGCTGCCGTCATTGGTATGCAGCAGCTGCACGGAAATGCTGTAGGCATCCATAATCGGCAGGTTCGCCCAGCCCAGCACGCCAATATCGGTTTTGCCGTTATCGGTGATCTGGTTGTAAACGCTGTTGGTATGCATGGTCAGCGTGGTTTTGACGCCGATTTTTGCCCAGTAGCTCTGCACCGCCTGGCACCACTGCGGCGCGTTCATATACATCCCTTCCGGGCAGTCAAATGCCAGTGAAAAGCCTTTGCCGTAACCCGCTTCGGCCAGCAACGCTTTGGCTTTTTCCGGGTTGTAGTCCAGCGTGATGGCGCTGGCCGCGTCATAGCCAGGAATGGCCGGTGCCAGATAGGTATTGGCGACGCTGGTCATTTTGCGCATGATTTTTTGCACGATGGCCTCGCGGTTCACCGCCATCATCAGGGCCTGCCGCACGCGCAGATCTTTCAGCGGGTTTTTGCCGTCGACGTTGCCGGCATTCAGGGTGTCGCGCAGGTTAAAGGTAAGGAAGTCGACGCGCAACGAGGGACTGATCAGGGTTTGCAGCGTCCGATCCTGATTCAGCCGGGCGATATCCTGCAACGGCACGCTGGTCACCAAATCGTATTCGCCCGCCAGAATGCCGGAGAGACGCGTGGCGTCGGCGGTGATCGGTTTGAAAATAATGCGGTCAATGTTGGTTTGCGAATGCGCCTTGTTCCACCAGTCGGGGTTACGCACCAGCACCATCTGCGCTTCACGCTGGCGGCTTTGCAGCATAAACGGTCCGGTGCCGTTGGTGTTATTGGTGGCGAAGCCTTCGGTTCCCTGGCTCATGCTGGTCGGTGACAGCGCGTTATGCTGTGCCATCCACTCCTTGTCCATCATCATCACGCCGCTCAGTTCATTCAGCGCGATACCGCTTTTCTCTTTCAGATGAATATCGACGGTGTACTTGTCGACGGCCACCGCATCTTTGATGGTGGATGCGTTGGCACGGATGCCGGAAGCCGGATCGGTGACGCGCGCAATGGACGCCACCACATCGGCCGAATCAAAGTCATCACCGTTCTGGAACTTAACGCCCTGACGCAGGGTAAAGCGCAGCGTGGTGTCGTTAACATATTCCCAGCCTGTCGCCAGCGTCGGCTGCAGCTTCAGGTCGTTATCGCGCTGCAATAACGCTTCATAGATATGGTTCTGGAAGGTCAACGCCGTGGTAGAGGCATAGGCGTAAGGGTCCAGCGTGGGAATATCTGCGGCAACGGCCCAACGTACGACGTTTTCAGCCTTTGCCCACGGAGAAGCAATCAGACCCAACAACAGTGTAACCATGACTTTTTTCATTTTTCCGCCTGGAGGTAACAGTGAAAGAAGAGGCACCTTAAACAAATAGCAACAAACCCTTTAATTGCTAGCAATCATTGCTAGCATTAACTGTGCCAGATCGCAGAAAAGAAAAAATAAGCTGATAACACGGGAGATTAGGCGGAGGGGAGAAAAAGCAGTGCAGATTGAGTTGCCCAAAAATGGAACAAAAAAAGCAGGAAAACACACCGTATTGGTGCAAAGCGGCAGGAGCGGAAGCGATCCGCTCCTGTGGGGATCAGGCCGTGCGGCCGATTTCTGGCGTCAGGATCCATTCAGCGCTGTCGTTCAGCACGTCCATATGGGTGATTTTACCTTCACGCACTTCGTAACGGTCGACGTAGCGATTGCCGGCAAACTCGCGGCCATCGGGCCACTGGCCATACAGCGTGCCGGTCGCATAGACCACAACGTGATCGCCCCGATCCATCCAGTCGAACTGCCCCAACTGTTTTTTTACCCATTGATAGCGGGCACCGTTAAATGCCGTGATCGCCTGCGGATCGGGCATTTCGCGCCGTCCGGTGAAGGTGATTTTTACATCTTTGGTCATATAGGTGGCCGCCAGCACCGGGTCCGGTGCCATTGATGCCGCCAAAAAGTCTTTGACGAGATCAACCGCTGAACAATCGTTAGTCATGGTTTTCTCCAGTTTTACTTGAACAGGCATCAGGGGATTCCGTCAGCGCCATACCGGCGCTGGTCAGCCCGGATGGGGTGAGGAATAACAAAATGGCATCTAAATTGCTAGAGATAATTATAATATTGCTAGCAATTAAGGATTCACCATGAGTGCTGTTCAGTTTATTCATGCCCGGCTGGCCCACAGCGACCGGCTTCAAACCCTGTGGGTGCAAGACGGCCGCTTTATCTCCTCGCCTGAGAAAGCAATCCCCGGCTGTTCCACCGTCGATTTAGGCGGCAATCTGGTGCTGTCGGGGCTGGTGGAAACCCATCTTCATCTGGATAAAGCCTGTATTTTGTCCCGCTGCCAGCTGCACAAGGGCACGCTCGGCGAAGCCATCGAACAAACCCGGCTGGCGAAAGCCACTTTTAGCGAAGAGGATGTCTATCAGCGCGGGGCGAAGGTGCTGGAGCAGGCCATTTTGCAGGGCACCAGCTGGATCCGCACGCATATCGAAATCGATCCACAGATTGGGCTCACCGGGTTTAAGGCGATCAAACGGCTGAAAGCGGATTATGCGTGGGCGATCGATCTCAGCCTGTGCGTTTTCCCGCAGGAAGGCTTGCTGAACAATCCGGGCACCGAGGCGTTGCTGGAGGACGCGCTGGCTTCAGGTGCCGATCTGCTGGGCGGCTGCCCGTATACCGACAGCGATCCCTGCGGGCAGATTGACCGCCTGTTTGCGCTGGCCGCTCGCTGGCAGGTGGATCTCGATTTCCATCTGGACTTCGATCTGCAGGCCGACAGCAGCAACATGGACTATGTGATTGCCGCCACCGAACGCTGGCAGATGGCGGGCCGGGTCACGCTGGGCCATGCGACACGTCTCGCAGCCCTGGCTGAACCGCAGCTGATCGCGCTGGCACACCGGCTGGCGAACGCGGGCGTGCAGATCACCGCCCTGCCTGCCACCGACCTGTTTCTCACTGGCCGTGACCAGTTTCAGCTGAAGCCGCGTGGCGTTGCGCCGCTGGCCACGCTCGATCGCTGCGGCGTGACCTGCTCACTCTCCAGCAACAACATTGGCAACCCGTTCACGCCGTATGGCGATGCGTCGCTGGTGCGTCAGGCAAACCTGTTTGCCAACGTCACGCAGCTGGCCACGTCAGCAGAAATGCTGCGCTGCCTGGCGTGGATCTCCAGCCAGTCGGCGAAAATGTTGCGGCTAAAAAACTATGGCTTAACGCCGGGATGTCAGGCTGATTTTGTGGTGTTTGCCAGCGCGCAGGCGTGTGAGGTCGTGAGGGAAATTGCGGTGCCGCTGATGGGCTTTAAGCGCGGGCGACAAACCTTTCATCGCCCGGCCGCGCAGTTACTCAGAGACTAGGAAGAGAGCGTCAGCGCCTGGCGCAGGCTCAGGGAATCTGGCGAGGTGTCATTCAGATCCAGCTGCTGCTCCAGCTCATTAAGATGGGCAATCATAATCGCCTGCGCACGGGCCAGATCGCCCTCTTTCAGCGAGCTGACAATTGCGCTGTGCTCGTCGCACTGGCAGGAAGGAATATCGTTACGCTGGTAAAGCGCCACAATCAACGAGCTGCGCACCATCAGGTTGGCGAGGATTTCACTCAGCACCTGATTGCCACTGACTTTGCCTAACAGCAGATGAAACTGGCTCAGCTCACGGACAATTTCCCGGCGGTCATCAAGCTTAGTGGCATTCACTTCCGCCAGCTGCTGGGCTTCCAGCTCAGCCAGATGGGCAGCCATATTTTCAGGCGTGATGCAGGCAATGATGGCGCTTTCGATGGCGCGGCGGGCAGTAAAAATTTCACGGGCTTCACGGGCTTCTGGCTGCGCGACCATCGCGCCACGGTTGGGCTCAATGGTGACGATATGCTGCAGCGCCATGCGTTGCAGGGCCGACTGAACGTGGTTGCGGTTGGCATCCAGCACGTCCACAATTTGCGCTTCCACCAGTCGCGTTCCCGGCTTTAAACGATGCTGAGCGATGGCAATGGACAACGCTTCAACGATCCGCTGGACTTCCTGTTGCTTGCTGGTCGCAACTTTACTCATCCCTTACCTCATGAACGTGATTGCTAACGATTTAAGCCGACAATCATAGCACCGTGCGGCACAATTAAACCACCCAGTGTGGCAAACGTAACGTAAGTTCCAGCCCGCCGTTCTTGCCGTTGACTGCGCTGACCTCGCCCTGATGGGCCAGCAGCACTTTGCGTACGATCGACAGCCCCAGTCCGTAGCCTTTTCCCGACAGCGGCGAATTCACCCGCACAAAGGGATCGAAGATGCTGGAGAGCTTATCGGCATCCACGCCCGGCCCCTGATCGATCACGCTGATATTCAGCCAGCCCTGCTCCTGACGCAGATTGATCACCACCCGTTGTCCCTGCAATGAGTAGCGAAGCGCGTTACGCACCACGTTTTCCACCGCCGAACGGATCAGCTTGGCATCCCCTTTAACGGTGTAGTCGCCGCTCTTGTCGGCAAACAGCAGGATTTCCACGCCGGGGATTTGCGCTTCATAGCGGGCATCGTTTGCCACCGCTTCCAGCAGGCCCAGTAAATCAAAGTACTGCTCGTCGGGCATGGCTTCATGTTCAGCCCGCGAGAGGGTCAACAGTTCGCCAATCATCTTATCCAGACGACGCGCCTCTTCATCGATGCGATCCAGCGACTGGCCAACGGATTCCGGCGTCTGGCGGGCCAGTCCGGTTGCGAGCTGCAAACGTGCCAGCGGTGAGCGTAATTCATGGGAGACATCATGCAGCAGCTCTTCGCGCGCCTTCACCAGCACCGAAAGGCGCTCAACCATTGCATCGAAATCCTGCGCCACCACCGACAGCTCATCGTAACGACGTCGCATTACCGGGAACAGGCGTACCGAAAGATCGCCTTTGGAGACGCGGTCAAACCCGGCGCGCAGCTGGCGCATCGGTCGGGTCAGGTTCCATGCCAGTATCAGGCTGAAGAGTAAACCGCCGCCGCCGGCCAAAAATAGCATCGGCTCGGGGATATTGAGGAAGCTGCGGCGCGGGCCGCCCATATGGCTGTCTTCGCGCAGGCCCTGCACATCGTAGCGCAGCTGATACTGCTGGCCGTCGGCACCAGTTACCCACTCAATCACTTCTTTAGGAAACTCACCCGGACGCAGGTCACGATTCAAATCGCCGCGCGGAATTTCCTGCGGCGGCTTTTGCATCACCTGCACCGAGAAGAAACGGCGGTCGCTGTCAGACCAGTCGGCCATCATATCATTCAGCGCGTCCATGCCGCCGCGCTGCAGGACCGACACCGCCGAGGTCATCTGCAGATTGACGATGCGCCGGGCCGCGAGGCTTTCCGGCGGCTCATGGTGCTTGCCGTAAAAGGAAAAGCTCAGCCACAGAAACTGGCTCATGATCAAAAAAGTCAGCCAGAAGCCCAGCAAAATTTTCCAGAACAACAGCCCGCGAAACCCTGCTTTCATCGGATACGGTAGCCAATGCTGCGCACGGTTTCGATGTTGATCGTCTCGTTAGTTAAGGCGGCCAGCTTCTGGCGGATGTTGCTGATATGCACGTCGACGCTGCGGTCATAGGCTTCGCGCGGGCGTCCAAGGCCTTTTTCAGACAGCTCGTCCTTCGAGACCACGCGGTCAGGAGAACGCAGCAGCAGATCGAGCAAGTTGAACTCCGAGGCCGTTAAATCAAACGCCTGTTTTTTCCATTCGCTGATGCGCGTGGCCGGATTCAGCGTCAGATCGCCCCAGGTTGCCAGCTCTTTGCTTTCGACAACCACCGGCTGCTCTTCAACGCGGCGCAGTACGGCGCGCAGTCGGGCGACCAGCTCGCGCGGATAGCAAGGTTTCGGCACGTAGTCATCGGCACCCATTTCCAGGCCAATCACCCGGTCAATGTTGTCGCCTTTGGCGGTCAGCATGATCACCGGCAGGCGGCAGTTCTGCCGGACCTGGCGCAGCACATCAATACCGCTCATATCGGGCAGCATAATGTCGAGGATCATCGCGTTGTACTCGCCAGACAGTGCGCCTTCAACGCCCGCTTTGCCGGTTAACACCAGCGAAGCGTCGAAGCCTTCAGCAATCAGGTACTGGCTGAGCATGGTGCCCAGCTCGAGGTCGTCGTCGACCAGTAAAATTTTCATACAGCATCTCTCAGTGAGTCAGCCGCTATATTCACCTGTCGGTGACTTAATAGCAGCCGGTTTTACCTAATCCTTACAGTGTATCAGCAGGAATTAGTAAACGCCGGTAGAGAGATAACGGTCGCCGCGATCGCACACTATCGCCACCACGATACTGCCCGGCTGCTCCTCCGCAATGCGCAGTGCGCCGGCAACCGCACCGCCGGAACTGACGCCGCAGAAAATGCCTTCACGGCGGGCCAGCAAACGCATGGTTTGCTCCGCTTCGGCCTGCGCCATATCGATCACCCGGTCCACCAGCTCCGGGCGGTAAATGCCCGGCAAATAGGCCTCGGGCCAGCGACGGATACCGGGAATGCTGCTGCCTTCAGCGGGCTGCAAACCGACGATTTGCACGCTGTCGCACTGCTCTTTCAGATAGCGACCCACGCCGGTAATGGTGCCGGTGGTGCCCATGCTGGAGACGAAATGGGTTAATCGTCCGGCAGACTGCTGCCAGATTTCCGGTGCGGTGGTGGTGTAATGTCCCAGCGGATTGTCCGGGTTGTTGAACTGGTCGAGGACCTTGCCCTCGCCTCTGGCTTCCATCTCCTTTGCCAGATCGCGTGCGCCTTCCATCCCGAGAGTTTTGCTGACCAGAATCAGCTCGGCACCGTAAGCCTGCATCGCCATCTGGCGTTCCACGCTCATGTTCTCAGGCATCAACAGCTTCAGCGCATAGCCTTTCATCGCGGCGATCATCGCCAGCGCGATCCCGGTGTTGCCACTGGTGGCCTCGATCAGCACGTCGCCCGGCTGGATCTCACCGCGACGCTCGGCCCGATCGATCATCGAGAAAGCGGCACGATCCTTTACCGAACCTGCGGGATTATTGCCTTCCAGCTTCAGCCAGATTTCGCTGCCGTTGGCGGGCGTCATGCGCTGAAGCTTGATCAGGGGCGTGTTGCCGATGGTATTTTCTAGTGTGGTCACTGTGCGATTCCTGGAAGGAGCCAGAAAAGCTGGCAAAAAAAAAGGGTCAGGAAGACCTGACCCTGTTCGACTAGAAAATATCAGGCACTTTGCGCAAAGGCAACCTGTCGCAACGGCGTTTCACCTTTGTACAGGCGAGCCTGTTGCAGGCCTACAAACAGCTGCTCGCCGCGAACCGGCGCAGTCTGCGTCCCTTCCACCACCAGCGTAATCGGATCCAGGCCCCAGCCGGCTGGCTGCGCAACCAGCTGCCAGTAGTGACCGCGCGGGCTGACTTCCAGCACCTGCACCGGTAACGGCGTTTCCAGGCTGCTGTGGCGGCTGACGTCGATTTCCCACGGACGCAGGAACAGCTCGACGCGGCCCTGATGCGCGGGCGTATAGCCCAACGGCCAGTGATGCGCGCCAACGTGGAACTGGGAACCATGCACTTCGGCTTCAAAGCGGTTCACTTCACCGAGGAACTCCAGCACAAACCGGGTAGCCGGATCGCGCCAGACGTCGTCCGGTGTGCCGACCTGTTCAATGTTGCCCTGGCTCATCACCACCACGCGATCGGCCACTTCCATCGCTTCTTCCTGGTCGTGGGTCACGAAGACGCTGGTGAACTTCAATTCTTCATGCAGCTGACGCAACCAGCGGCGCAGCTCTTTACGTACCTGGGCATCCAGCGCACCGAACGGCTCATCGAGCAGCAGGATCTGCGGTTCAACCGCCAGCGCACGCGCCAGCGCCACACGCTGTTTCTGACCGCCCGAAAGCTGTGCCGGGAAGCGCGTAGCCAGATGGCTTAACTGCACCATCTCCAGCAGCTTGGTGACTTTCTGCTTAATCACCGCCGCAGAAGGACGTTCGCGGCGTGGCAGCACGGTCAGGCCGAAGGCGATGTTATCGAACACCGTCATATGGCGGAACAAGGCGTAATGCTGGAACACAAAGCCCACCTGGCGGTCGCGCGCGTGCAGCTGGGTGACGTCTTTGCCATTAAAGCTCAGACGGCCGCTGTTCTGGCTTTCCAGCCCGGCAATAATGCGCAGCAGCGTGGTTTTCCCTGAGCCAGAAGGCCCAAGCAATGCCACCATCTGACCGGAAGGGATATCCAGTGAAATATCGTTCAGGACCTTAGTACGGCCGAAAGATTTGTTAATTTTGCTGATATCAATGCTCATGGTTCCCCTCCTGTTGCAAACGCTTGTTCTGGTGTTCTAAACGCCATTGCAGCGCGCTCTTCAGAAACAGTGTGACTATCGCCATCAGGGTTAACAGCCCGGCCGCCGTAAAGGCCCCGACGGTGTTGTAATCCTGATGCAGTAATTCAACTTGTAATGGCAGCGTGTAGGTCTCGCCGCGAATCGATCCCGAGACCACCGAGACCGCACCGAATTCGCCAATCGCACGGGCATTGGTCAGTACCAGACCGTACAACAGCGCCCAGCGGATATTGGGCAGGGTCACCCGCCAGAACATTTTCCAGCCTGACGCGCCTAACAACACCGCCGCTTCATCTTCATTGCTGCCCTGACTCAACATCACCGGCACCAGCTCACGGACCACAAACGGACAGGTCACAAAGATGGTCACCATCGCCATCCCCGGCCAGGAGAACATCAGCTGGATATTGTGTGCGTCCAGCCAGCCGCCTGCCGGGCCGTTGACGCCCCAGAACAGCAGATACATCAGCCCCGCCACCACCGGCGACACGGCAAAAGGAATATCAAACAGGGTCAGCAGCAGCTGGCGGCCGGGGAAATCAAAGCGCGTAACCAGCCAGGCCAGCAGCGTCCCGAACACCAGATTGACCGGCACGGTAATCAGCGCCATCAGGACGGTCAGCCAGATTGAGTGCAGCATGTCGCCATCTTTCAGGTTGCTGAACGACGCCATAAGGCCGTTGGAGAAGGCGCTGGTAAAAATCGCCACCATCGGCACCACCAACAGCCCAAAGGAGATCAGCATGCCCAGCGCAATCAGGATCCATTTACCCCAGTTGATGCGGCTGCGGCTGGCCCCTTTCAATTCGGTGATATCAGCCATTAATGACCTCCAATACGACGGCCAAAGCGGCTCTGTAAGGTGTTAATCGCGAACAGCAGCAGCAGCGATGCCGCGAGGATCACTGACGCAATGGCGCTGGCGGCAGGATAATCAAACTCCTGCAAACGGACGAAAATCATCAGCGAGGTCACTTCGGTTTTCCAGGCAATGTTGCCGGCAATAAAGATCACCGCACCAAACTCGCCCAGGCTGCGGGTAAAGGACAACGCGGTGCCGGCCAGCAATGCCGGCGCCACTTCAGGCAGCACCACGCGACGGAAGCTCTGCCAAGGCGTGGCGCCCAGCGTTTCGGCCGCTTCTTCGTATTCCGGGCCCAGTTCTTCAAGCACCGGCTGAACGGTACGCACCACAAACGGAATGCTGGTAAACGCCATGGCGACGGCAATGCCCAGCCAGGTGTAAGACACTTTAATGTCGAACTGCGCCAGCCATTGACCATACCAGCCGTTGACCGAGAACAGGCCGGCCAGCGTCAAGCCCGCCACCGCCGTCGGTAAAGCAAACGGCAGATCCATTAAGCCATCCAGCAGCGTGCGGCCAGGAAAACGATAGCGGGTGAGGATCCACGCCATCAGCATGCCGAACACGGCATTGAACAACGAGGCCACGCCGGCTGAAATCAGGGTAACTTTGTAGGCGGCCATCACCTGTGGGTTGGTCACGACTTCCCAATACTGAGACAGCGTCATTTGCGACAGCTGCATCAGCAGTGCGCTGATCGGCAACAGCAGGATCAGGCAGGTGAAGAACAGGCTGCTACCGAGGCTGATACCAAAGCCTGGCAGCACGCGCTTACTTTTAGTGGCAAACATTACTGATGTCCTGCGGCTAACAATTTGTCCAGCTCACCACCGCTGGCGAACTGGGTTTTCATTACCTGGTCCCAGCTGCCGAAGGCCTCTTCCACGCGGAAAAGGTCAACCGCCGGGAAACGATCTTTCTGCTGCGCCATCAGCTCAGGATTGTTCACGCGGTAGTAATACTGCGTGATAATTTTCTGCGCCGCTGGCGTGTAGAGATAGCCCAGGTAGGCTTTAGCGGCTTTGCCGGTGTTATTGGCCTCGACATTTTTGTCGACCCAGGTCACCGGGAACTCCGCCAGGATATTGGTTTTTGGCACCACCACTTCGTAGCCATCTTTGGCGTACTGATTGCGGATATTGTTCACTTCCGACTCGAAGCTGATCAGCACATCGCCCTGCCCACGCTCAACGAAGGTGGTGGTGGCACCGCGACCGCCGGTATCAAAGACCTCGACGTTTTTCAGGAACTGAGTCATAAACTGCTCGGTTTTAGCCCGATCTTTACCGTCCGCTTTATCGGCGGCGCCCCAGGCAGCCAGGTAGGTGTAACGCCCGTTGCCTGACGTTTTTGGATTGGGGAACACCAGCTTCACATCAGTTTTCACCAGGTCATCCCAACTGTGGATGTTCTTGGGGTTGCCCTTGCGCACGAGGAACGCCATGGTCGAATAGAACGGTGAGCTGTTATTGGCGAAACGTTTTTGCCAGTCGGCCGGGATCAGATTGCCGCGATCGTGCAAAATCTGCACGTCAGTCACCTGGTTGTAGGTCACCACATCGGCTTTCAGGCCCTGCAAAATGGCCAGCGCCTGCTTGGATGAGCCGGCGTGTGACTGTCTGATAGTCAGCTTGTCACCGTTATTTTGCTCGGCCCACTGTTTTTCAAAAGGCGCATTCAGGGCGACAAACAGCTCGCGCGAGACGTCGTAGGAGCTGTTCAACAGCTCGGTAGCCTGAGCGGACCCGGCTAACAGCAACGAGAAAGCGGCACTGCTCATTATTTTTTTAACCGTCGGTAACGTCATTATGCACCCTGGGAAACAGTCGGCTCGCGCCCTGAAGTATCCTCAGTTTATTTATAACCACACTAAAAGCAGTAACGATTTCATATACCGTTTGGTGATTTGGAAGTTTAAAACGCTATAAGCGAATGGAATTGTTTATGCAGGGGATGGGAAAGCAGACGATCAGCACAGCACCTCACCGTACTTATCGCGGTGCTCTTTCGGCGTCATATCGTAATCTTTGCGGAATACCGAATAGAAGTACTGTAAGGAAGGATAGCCGCACATCTGTGAGATCTCGTTGATTGACAGCGAGCTGGAAATTAACAGGTTGCGCGCCCTCTCCAGCTTCTCGCCGTGGATCATATTGTGGATGGTCTGGCCGGTCTCATCCTTGAAGCGCTTCTCCAGGTTCGATCGCGACATGCCGACCGATTCCAGCACCTGCTCCACCTTAATCCCTTTGCAGGCGTGATGGCGAATATAATGCATCGCCTGGATCACCGCCGGGTCGCGCAGCGAACGGAAGTCGGTCGAGCGCCGTTCCACCACCTTTACCGGCGGCACCAGAATGCGTTGCAGCGGCATTTCCCGCTCGTTCAACAACTGATGCAGCAGTTTTGCCGCACGGTAGCCCATTTGCCGCGTGCCCTGCGCTACCGATGAGAGCGCCACGCGCGATAAATAACGCGTCAGCTCTTCATTATCGATGCCAATCACGCTGAGTTTTTCCGGCACGGCAATGTCCAGATGCTCACACACCTGCAGCAGATGACGGGCGCGGGCATCGGTGACCGCAATAATTCCGGTCTGCTGCGGCAGGGTTTGCACCCAGTCCGCCAGCCGGTTTTGCGCGTATTGCCAGTTCTCCGGCGCGGTTTCCATTCCCTGATACACCACGCCCTGATACTGCTCGGCCGAAACCAGATTGCGGAAAGCCTGTTCCCGCTCCTGCGCCCAGCGCTTGCCGCCTTCCGGCGGTAAGCCGTAAAAGGCAAAGCGGTTCAGGCCCTTTTCCTTCAGGTGCATAAAGGCCGCTTCGACCAACGCATGGTTATCCGTGGCGATGTAATGCACCGGCGGGTAATCTTCTTTTTGCAGATACGAGCCGCCCACGCCAACGATAGGCACCTTAACGTTGTGCAGCAGCCTGGCTATCTCACCGTCATCAAAATCCGCAATCACCCCATCGCCCAGCCAGTCGCGGATATTGTCGATGCGGCAGCGGAAATCTTCCTCAATAAAGATGTCCCAGTCGCACTGTGAAGCCTGCAGATATTCGCCGACGCCTTCCACCACCTGACGGTCATAGACTTTATTGGCGTTAAACAGCAAGGTAATGCGAAAACGTTTGCCGAACATACGGGTTCCCCTGAAATCATGCTGCTCTCTGGATAGCACAGCCATCAACAGAGCAGTGAAAATGCCGCCAGATTTGTGAGGCAACGCGAAGCCTTTCGCTGGGCCGGCACATTCTGGCGGCATTCCAGGCGATTCATACCCGACGCTTGGTGGCGGAATCCATCCACACCGCCAGCAGCAAAATCGCCCCTTTAACGATGTACTGCCAGAAGGTCGGCACGTCCAGCATGCTCATGCCGTTATCCAGCGACGCCATAATAAAGGCCCCCATCACCGCGCCGGCGACGCTGCCGATGCCGCCCGCAAGGCTGGTTCCGCCAATTACGCAGGCCGCTATCGCATCCAGCTCGGCAATGTTGCCGGCCGAAGGTGAACCGGCACCCAGTCGGGAGCTGAGGATCAGCCCGGCAATCGCCACCATCAACCCATTAATGGCGAACACCGCCATCTTGGTGCGCTCAACGTTTACGCCCGACAGGCGCGCGGCATCGATGTTGCCGCCAATAGCATAAATGCGTCTGCCGAAGGCGGTTCGGGTGGCCATAAACATCCCGGCCAGCATCAGCGCGGTCAGGATCAAAACCGGCGTGGGCACCCCGCGATAATCATTCAGCAGATACACCGCGCCCAGCACGATAATCGCCATGATGCTTTGGCGCGTGACGTCGCCGCTGGCACTGGCCACCGGCAGTCCCATTTGTGCCCGACGGGCGCGACGTCGCCACTGCCAGGCGACAAACAGCATCAGCCCCACCGCCCCAATACCAAAGCCCAGCCCGCCGGGCAGATAGCTTTGCCCCATCAGCGACATCGCATCGCTGGTCGGCGCCACCGTGGTGCCGTTAGTGATGCCGATCAGCACGCCGCGAAACGCCAGCATGCCGGCAAGGGTGACAATAAATGACGGAACCTTGCGGTAAGCCACCCACCAGCCATTCCACGCACCCAACAACACCCCAGCCAACAGCGTCACCACAATGGTCAGCGGCAGCGGCCAGCCCAGCCAGACATCGAAGATCGCCGCCGCACCGCCCAGTAATCCCATCATTGAGCCCACCGACAGATCGATTTCGGCAGAGACAATCACGAACACCATGCCCACCGCCAGAATGCCGGTGATCGCTGTCTGGCGCAGCAGGTTGGAGATATTACGGGCGCTCAGGTAGGCACCTTCGGTAGTGAAGGTGAAAAACAGCATGATCACCACAATGGCGGCCAGCATCACGAAGACTTGCAGATTGAGAGACTTCAACCGCAGGCCGCGTGGCGTGACTGGCGGTAAACTCACTTCAGATTGCGTGCTTTTCGACATCAGTTTCACTCCTTAACGCGGCTTCCATAATCTGTTCCTGGGTCAGGTTGCGGTTCGGCAGATCGGCTTTGATTCGCCCTTCATGCATCACCAACACCCGGTCGCTCAGCCCCAGCACTTCGGGCAGTTCAGAAGACACCACAATTACGGCGATGCCCTGCTGCACCAGCTGGTTAATCAATTTGTAGATTTCATATTTCGCCCCGATATCGATGCCGCGCGTGGGCTCATCGAGGATCAGAATTTGCGGGTCCAGTAACAGACAGCGCGCCAGAATCGCTTTTTGCTGATTGCCGCCGCTGAGCCGGCCAATCGCCAGCAAGGGCGAGGAGGTTTTCACCTTCAGCCGCGCCAGCGAGTGCTGAATAGTGGCCTGTTCTTTGGCTTCATCCAGCAGCGAGAAGCGCCCGCTGTACTGACCTAATGCCGCCAGAGTGATATTCGCCCCCACGCTCATCACCGGCACGATGCCGTCACGTTTACGATCTTCTGGCACCATCGCAATGCCCTGCGCCATCGCATGGCGACAGTGCTGAATGGTCACCGGGCGCCCGTTTACCGCGATGTTGCCTTGCCAGCGGCCAGCGTAAACGCCAAACAGGCATTGCATGGTTTCGGTACGGCCCGACCCCACCAGCCCGGCGACACCGAGGATTTCGCCGCGCCGCAGGGTAAAGGAAACGTCATCGACGCGGCGAATATGGCGGTTAACCGGATGCCACGCGGTGAGGTTGTCCACCTGCAGTACCACCTCACCAATCTGATGCGGCTCCTGGGGATACAGCTCGGTTAACTCACGCCCCACCATCATCGCAATGATGTCGTCTTCGTTCATGCCTGCGGCAGAGCGCGTGGCGATATGCCGCCCGTCCCGTATCACGCAGATTAAATCCGAGATGGCTTTCACCTCGTTCAGCTTGTGCGAGATGTAGATGCAGGCAATATCGTGATCGCGCAGATCGCTGATGATCTCCAGCAACGTGGCGGTTTCGCTTTCGGTGAGCGAAGCGGTTGGCTCATCCAGTACCAACAGGCGCACCTGCTTATTCAGCGCTTTGGCAATTTCCACCAGCTGTTGCTGGCCCAGGCCAAGCTCACCCACGCGGGTATTGGGGTCGATGTTCAGCTTGACCTGCGCCAGCATTCGCTGGCAGCGCAGATACATCGACTCGTAATCCATCAGGCCAAACCGGCCCCACTCGCTGCCGAGAAACATGTTCTCCAGCACGGTCATTTGTTTCACCAGCGCCAGCTCCTGGTGAATAATGGCGATGCCCTTTTGTTCGGTTTCCCGAATGGTTTTCGCGGTGATCAGATCGCCTGAAAAATAGATCTCACCTGAATAACTGCCGTGCGGATATATTCCGCACAGCACTTTCATTAGCGTTGATTTCCCTGAACCATTCTCACCACAAAGTGATAATACCTGGCCTGCTTCAAGCTGCAGGCTGATATTATCGACGGCTTTAACCACGCCGAATTGCTTGGTGATATTTTTCATCTCTAAGAGAATAGCCATTCTGTCCTCCCGTTATTTCGCTGCGGAGGGTTCAATTTAATTCGGCTTTTTTATGGAATCCGTCAGCGATAATGGTACTGTCGATATTCGATTTATTGACCGAAATCGGCGTTAATAACCAGGACTTCACCTCTTTAGCGCCATTATTTAATGTGGCATTACTTTCTGGCTGCTGGCCCGAACCTAATTGCACCGCAATTTTCGCCGCGTCATCGGCCAGCTTGCTGATCGGTTTATACACCGTCATGGTTTGGGTGCCCGCCTCAATGCGTTTCACCGCCGCCAGGTCTGCATCCTGCCCCGAGATCGCCACTTTCCCCGCCAGCCCCTGGGCCGATAACGCCTGAATCGCCCCGCCCGCGGTCGCATCATTCGACGCCACCACCGCATCAATGTGGTTATTGTTGGCGGTCAGCGCATTCTCCATAATCTTCAGCGCGTTCTCTGGCAGCCAGCCGTCGACCCACTGATCGCCCACCACTTTGATTTTCCCGCTATCGATCAGCGGCTTGAGCACGGTCATCTGCCCCTGACGGAACAGCTTGGCGTTGTTATCCACCGGCGAGCCGCCCATCAGGAAGTAATTCCCCGTAGGCACGCGCTGTACCAGGCTTTGCGCCTGCAGCTGCCCGACCTTTTCGTTATCGAAAGAGATATAGAAATCGATGTCGGCGTTGTTGATCATCCGGTCATACGCCAGCACCTTGATGCCTTCGCGTTTGGCTTCTTTGATCACGTTGCTCAGCACCTGGCCGTTGTAAGGAATGATCACCAGCACATCGACCCCGCGATTAATCATGTTCTCAATCTGCGCCATCTGCGTCTCTTCGTTGCCGTTGGCGGACTGCACAAATACGTTTGCGCCCAGCGACTCGGCCTTCTTCACAAAAATATCGCGATCTTTCTGCCAGCGCTCCAGACGCAGATCGTCAATCGCCATCCCGATTTTGATTTCTTTACTGTATCCAGGCTGGCTGGCCAACACTAACAGCGCACAGGCAGAGAGTAAGAGGTGCTTGAATTTCATTTTTATTACCCTTTTTTATTGATGGTGTCGGGGAAATAGAGGTCACGAAACGTCCAGCGGATTGTTGTCAATTGCTTCCGGTTGAGCAATTACTGATTCTTACCCGTTGATTACGATTTTTGGTTTAGTTTTTGTTTTATGACCACGGTCATGTTTTGCTGTCATCATTCACCTTCAGCGCATTTAAAAATGCGGCACCGGCTGAAGTTAACTTTTCCCGCTGAATAATGAGATCTCACGCACAGTTAATAATTCTCTGAATTTGAGTGTGAAATAACGTAATTGTGGTTCGGCCGCTGAACTCCGAAGATGCCCCTATCCCGCCAGACGGGCCAGCTACCCAGGAGTCAACCATGCAACCCTATTTTGATCAGCTTGAACAGGTTCGCTTTGAAGGAACCGGCAGTAAAAACCCGCTGGCGTTTCGCCATTACAATCCCGACGAGATCGTCCTCGGCAAACGGATGGATGAACATCTGCGTTTTGCTGCCTGTTACTGGCACACCTTCTGCTGGACCGGGGCGGATATGTTTGGCGTCGGGGCGTTCGAGCGGCCGTGGCAGCAGGCGGGGGATCAGCTGGCGCTGGCAAAGCGTAAGGCCGATGTCGCCTTCGAATTCTTCCAGAAACTGAACGTGCCTTACTACTGCTTCCACGATGTGGACGTCTCGCCGGAAGGCGACTCGCTGAAGACCTACCTGAATAACTTTGCGGTGATGAGCGATGTGCTGGCGGAAAAACAGCAGTCCACCGGCGTCAAGCTGCTGTGGGGCACCGCCAACTGCTTTACCCATCCCCGCTATGGCGCAGGCGCGGCCACCAGCCCCGATCCGGAAGTGTTCAGCTGGGCAGCGACTCAGGTGTTCACCGCGATGAACGCAACGAAGAAACTGGGCGGCGAAAACTACGTGCTGTGGGGCGGACGCGAGGGTTATGAAACCCTGCTTAACACCGATTTACGTCAGGAGCGCGAGCAGATCGGTCGCTTTATGCAGATGGTGGTTGAGCATAAGCATAAAATTGGCTTCCAGGGCTCGCTGCTGATTGAGCCGAAACCGCAGGAGCCGACCAAGCACCAGTATGATTACGACGTGGCGACGGTGTATGGCTTCCTGAAGCAGTTTGGCCTGGAAAAAGAGATCAAGGTGAATATCGAGGCGAACCACGCCACCCTCGGCGGCCACTCCTTCCATCATGAGATTGCCACGGCGATTGCGCTGGGGATCTTCGGCTCGGTCGATGCCAACCGTGGCGATCCTCAGCTCGGCTGGGATACCGATCAGTTCCCGAACAGCGTCGAAGAAAATGCGCTGGTGATGTTTGAAATTCTTAAAGCGGGCGGCTTTACCACCGGCGGCCTCAATTTTGATGCCAAAGTCCGCCGTCAGAGCACCGATAAATACGATCTGTTCTATGGTCATATTGGTGGCATGGATACCATGGCGCTGGCGCTGAAGGTGGCGGCGAAGATGATTGAAGAGGGTGAGCTGCATCAGCTGGTCGCCAAACGCTACGCCAACTGGAACGGCGAGCTGGGCCAGCAGATCCTGCAAGGCAAGCTGTCGCTGGATGCGCTGGCGAAATACGCCGGCGATCATAACCTGGCCCCACAACATCAGAGCGGTCATCAGGAAAAGCTGGAGAATCTGGTGAATCGCTATCTGTTTGGTTAATACAAGGACACGTCCCTATGTATATCGGCATCGATCTCGGCACCTCCGGGGTGAAGGCTATCCTGCTCAGTGAAAGCGGGCAGCTGCTTGCCACGCACGGTGAGCCGCTGACGATTTCACGCCCGCAGCCATTATGGTCGGAGCAGTCGCCTGCTGAATGGTGGCAGGCAACGGATAAGGCGATGCAGGCGCTGGCGAAACAACAGGATTTGCAGCAGGTGAAGGCCATCGGCCTGACCGGACAAATGCACGGCGCCACGCTGCTGGATGCGCGCCAGCAGATCTTACGTCCGGCGATCCTGTGGAACGACGGCAGAAGCGCGGCGCAATGTCGGGAACTGGAACAGGCGGTTCCGGCCTCGCGTGATATCACCGGCAACGTGATGATGCCGGGGTTCACTGCGCCCAAGCTGCTGTGGGTGAAGCAGCACGAGCCGGAGATTTTCAGCCAGATCGACAAAGTGCTGCTGCCGAAGGATTACCTGCGCTGGCGGATGACCGGCGAATTCGCCAGCGATATGTCCGATGCGGCGGGAACGATGTGGCTGAACGTCAGCCAGCGTGACTGGAGCGATGAACTGCTGTCTGCCTGCGGCCTGTCCCGCAACGCCATGCCTGCGCTGTTTGAGGGCAACCAGATAACCGGCAAGCTGCACGCCGAACTCGCCGAGCATTGGGGGCTGGCGGGTAGCTTACCGGTGGTGGCGGGCGGTGGCGATAATGCCGCCGGCGCGATTGGCGTTGGGCTGTATCAGCCGGGCCAGGCCATGCTGTCGCTTGGCACCTCGGGGGTTTATTTCGCGGTGAGCGACGGCTTCAGGAGCAATCCGGAAAGTGCGGTGCACAGCTTCTGCCATGCGCTGCCGGAAACCTGGCATCTGATGTCGGTCATGCTGAGCGCGGCGTCCTGCCTGGACTGGGCCTGCAAGCTGACCAATATTCGCGATGTGCCGACGCTGCTTACGTTGGCGGAGCAGGCCAAACCGGTTGATGCGCCGGTGTGGTTCCTGCCCTACCTTTCCGGAGAACGCACGCCGCATAACAATCCGCAGGCGAAAGGCGCTTTCTGGGGGCTGACGCATCAGCACGGTGCCGAACATCTGGCGCGCGCCGTGCTGGAAGGGGTGGGTTTTGCGCTGGCGGACGGCATGGATGCGCTGCATGCCAGCGGCCTGCAACCGCGCAGCATCACGCTGATCGGCGGCGGTGCGCGAAGTGCCTGGTGGCGGCAGATGCTGGCGGATATTTGCGGACATGCACTGGAGTACCGCACCGGCGGTGACGTGGGTCCTGCGCTGGGTGCGGCCAGGCTGGCGCAAATCGCGATCAATCCTCACAAGCCGCTCAGCGAGATGTTGCCCGAGCTGCCGCTGGAACAACGCCATACGCCGGATGCGGAAAATCATCAGCATTATGCCCAACAGCGGGAAACCTTCCGCCAGCTGTATCAGGCGCTGTTGCCGTTTATGACTGAGGAGTAATGCCGGTTGAGGAAGGATCTGTGAGCAGGGAATTAAGCCCCTTTCGTGAGGGGCTTATTGCGTATTACAGGGCGGCTAACTGCTGCTGAGAAGGCGCATAGAAATAGCTGCCGCTGACCGGCTTGGTAAAGCGCAGCATGGCATCGAACTTATTGTCCAGCTCGCCGAACATGCTTAACAGCTGCTTTTCAATGTTGTAAAGCGTGGCGCAATAGGCGAGGAAGAACAGCCCGTTGGTGCCGCTGGCCGTACCGTATGGCAGGCTCTGGCGCAGAATTTTCAGGCCTTTGCCGTCCTCTTTCAGGTCGACACGGGCCACGTGCGACGTGGCCGGGCGGTCGTCGCCTTCCAGCTCTTCATTGCTCTCTTTGGTGCGGCCCATAATCTGCTCCTGCTTATTCACCGCCATGCGGTTAAACATCTTCAGATTATGTTCCCAGCGCTGGCTGAAGACGTAGCTGCCACCGGCATTTTCGCCTGCGCCAATCAGTGCCACCATCGGCCGCTGCTCGCCCTGCGGGTTTTCCGTACCATCAACAAAGCCGCTTAAATCGCGATCTTCCACCCAGCGGAAACCGTGGGTTTCTTCCACCACGGTAATCGATCCGCCAAATGCCGCCACCGCCGCCTGCGCCAGGCTGAAGTTCACGTCATGGCGTAAGGACTGAATATGGATCAGCAGATCGCGCTGCGTGGCGGGTGCCATGCCCTTCCCCAGCGGCTGAAAGTCTTTCAGCTCAGCAGTGCTGTTTGCAGGGTTCAGATCGTTCCATAACGCCGGGCCAAAGGCGATAACCGCACCCAGTCCCGCATCCGGCCAGCGCTGTTGCAACTGCTCAAGCTGCTGCAGGAAAAGAGGAATACCCTGACGAAAGGCGGCTAAATCGCCCTGCATCATCGCTTCAAGGTAAACAGCAAAACGGCGATGTTCTAATAAAATGCCGCTCTGGGACTGGGACATGGTGTGGCTCTCCTGCTATTTTTGCCAGATGATTTTACTGATGGTCCATTTCTGCAGCGCCTCATCCGACGGCATCAGGCCTTCCGGACCGTGCCATTCGCCGGTAAAGACGTAGCTGATATGCTGACTGCCTGGCGCATTACACTCCACGCCGTCGCTGTCTTTGCCGGTGCCTTTCTGGCAGGCGCCGAAGGCTTTGCGGAACAGATCGCTGAACGGCGTACCGATTTTATTGCCGTCGGCGGAGGCAATGCTGCTGTCGGTCACCTCAATACGGTCGACGGTCGACTGCCCGCTCACTTCCACCTTAACCTTGGCATCTTTCACGGCCTGGAAGAAGGTCACCACGTTGCCATTATCACTGCGCATCCCTTTGCGCACCTGATAGTTGCCGTTGAGGCCGTCACTGATAGCCTCTTCGGTCATGGCGGTGCTGCCATTCAGCGTGCCGACACCCTGCTCTTCAACGGTGAGCGAGGAGCCAAACCAGTGCCATGGCGCCAGGCTGGACCACGAATAGGTCAGCGGATTCCACCAGGTCGCGCCGTTGGACTGCTGGGGTGAAGGGCCTGAACTGGCGCAACCGGCCAACAGCAAAGCGACGGCGATCAGTGCCGGGCGAACAGATTTCATTGCAACTCCTGTCATGGTGACTAAAACGTCTGAACTGGTTGGAGTGTTAATCCGTGAAAAAGTTTTATCCGGCTCACAGAGTGGGATAAAAACCTGAAAGCGCCAGGCGACAGGTTTATGCCATATTGCTGGCAGGATCAAAACAGGCTTTTAACCGCCGGTTGAAAGCCAGCCAGTACAGCGCCAGCAGGTCAAAACCGGTAAACAGGATCACCAGCGGTGAAACGGCGTCGTCGCCGTGCCACAGGGTGAAGGCCTGCAACGCCAGCATCGCCACCAGGGTCAGCATCAGCACCCAGCGCCAGGCCTGCCAGAGTTTCGGTGCGCGCTGGCGATAGCCGGTTAACAGCAGGCCCAGCGCGGCGGGCACGCCTAATCCCAGCCCCAGCCAGAAGGCATGGGTGTCAGGATAGAATAACGCCAGCAGCGAAGTCCCTTGCTGACGCGAGGCGCCAGCCATCACAAACAGCACCCAGGTGCGGGCCTGTAACAGCAAAATCGCCCAGAAGCCCAGCGGTAATCGCAGCTGGCCTCGGGCATCGTAATCGTCAGGGGAATACATCAGGTTATTTCACATCACAGGCAGGAACGTCGGGTGACACCGCGCCACCCGAGCGATTAATATTCGCGATCTTCGATCAGGCGTTTGCCGAGCAGCGCGCTGTCCACCGCTTCATAATCGAGCTTTTCATAAAAGCCCATTACCGCATCATTTTCTTCACGCACCATCACGTGGATTTTCGGACATCCGCGGGCGATCAGCTTTTTCTCCAGCCGGTTGATCAATGCATTAGCAAAGCCACGGCCCTGATAATCGGGATGAACGCCGAGATAATAAGCCGATCCACGATGACCGTCGTAGCCGCCCATCAGCGTGCCGACAATTACCCCACCGACGACCGCCACCAGAAACAGATCGGGATCGTGATTGAGCTTACGCTCGATATCCATTTCCGGATCGTTCCAGGGACGTAACAGATCGCAACGCTCCCACAGGGTAATCACTTCTTCAAAATCGTCCTGGCTAAATACGCGAATTTCCATGGCGTTGCCCCAGATGTTAACCACAATTTGCTGATTATCACGCTTTCTTTCGGCGGTGCAAGCCTCAACCACCATTAAGAGCGAAAAAAACGCCCGAGCCCATCTGTTAGCCTGCTGAAATGGAAAGTAAAAAGTTGAAATAGTTCCCTCCTCGCGCGGGAGCTATTGTTACGATATAACAATAAGCACTTTGTGCCCTGAGGATGTGTTGATGAAAAAGTTTGGCCAGATGACCCCGTTAACTTCCCGACGTCAGCTGCTGCTTTCCGGCCTGGCGTTGGCTTTACTGGTCAATAAACCGGCAAGGGCGAAAGAGGAAAGCGCGTCGCTAAAACTCGCTTCGGCACGGGCTAAAGCCAACACCCCGCCACCGCCGTCCGCCAACGGTAAAAAAATCGTGATGATCGATCCGGGCCACGGCGGCATTGACTCCGGTGCGGTGGGCGAAGAGGGTTCCGAAGAGAAGCATGTGGTGCTGGAAATTGCCAATCATATCCGCACCATGCTCAACGACCATCCGCATATCGAAGCGCGGCTCACCCGCGAGTCCGACCACTTTATTCCGTTGGGTGAGCGTGTCGAAATCGCCCATCAGCACGGCGCGAACCTGTTTATGTCGATCCACGCCGACGGTTTTACCAGCCCCGATGCCAACGGTGCCTCGGTGTTTGCCCTGTCCAATCGCGGGGCCAGCAGCAGCATGGCGCGCTACCTGTCGCAGCGTGAAAATGCCGCCGATGACGTCGGTGGCGTCAAAGCCGCCGATAAAGACCACTATCTGCAGCAGGTGCTGTTCGACCTGGTACAGACCGACACCATTAAAAACAGCCTGACGCTGGGCAAACACGTGCTGGGCCAAATCCGTCCGGTGCATCACCTGCACAGCCAGCATACCGAACAGGCGGCGTTTGCCGTGCTGAAGTCCCCTTCGATCCCGTCGGTGTTAGTGGAAACCTCCTTTATTACCAACCCGGCTGAGGAGCGTCTGTTAGGCACCACCGCCTTCCGGCAAAAAATCGCCACGGCGATTGTCGGCGGCATCGTCAGCTACTTTAATGAGTTCGATGCCAATAACAGACGCCCCAGCTGACCCATTTTGGCGTATACTCCGCGCGTCAATTTTCATCAGCAAGGTAAGCCATGAACGCACCCGACCTCGCCCAGGTGAAGCAGTTTCTGCTCACATTACAGGACAGCATTTGCCAGCAGTTAGCCCAGGCTGACGGCAAGGCAAATTTTGAAGAAGACAGCTGGGACCGCGAAGGCGGCGGCGGCGGTCGAAGCCGCGTGCTACGCAACGGCGCGATATTCGAGCAGGCCGGCGTTAACTTCTCCCACGTTCATGGCGATCAAATGCCGGCGTCTGCCACCGCACACCGCCCGGAGCTGGCAGGCCGCAGCTTTGAAGCGATGGGCGTGTCGCTGGTGATCCACCCGGAAAACCCCTATCTGCCGACCAGCCATGCCAACGTGCGCTTCTTTATTGCCGAGAAGCCCGGTGCCGATCCGGTGTGGTGGTTTGGCGGCGGGTTCGATATGACGCCGTATTACGGCTTCGCCGAAGACGCCGTGCACTGGCACCAGACGGCCAGCGATCTCTGCCAGCCGTTTGGTGAAGATGTCTATCCGCGCTATAAAAAGTGGTGCGACGACTACTTCTTTATCAAGCACCGCAACGAGCAGCGCGGCATCGGCGGGCTGTTCTTTGACGACCTGAATACCCCTGACTTTGACCATTGCTTTCGCTTTACTCAGGCGGTGGGCGAAGGCTTTTTGCAGGCCTATCTGCCAATTATCGAACGCCGCAAGGGGTTGAGCTGGGGCGAACGTGAGCGGGATTTCCAGCTGTACCGCCGTGGCCGCTACGTGGAGTTCAATCTGGTGTGGGATCGCGGGACCTTGTTTGGTCTGCAAACCGGTGGGCGAACCGAGTCGATCCTGATGTCTATGCCGCCGCTGGTGCGCTGGGAGTATGACTACGCGCCGCAGCCAGGCACCCCGGAAGCCGCGCTCTATACCGATTTCCTGCCGGTGAAAGCGTGGATTTAAGCTAAAAAAAAGGGGCGATAACACGCTTATCGCCCCTTGCATCCTCTTCGGCCTGCGGCTTTATAACGGTGCCGTTTGCGCCTCAACCACCGCCAGCGCCACCATATTGACGATACGCCTGACCGAGGCGATTGGCGTCAGCACATGCACCGGTTTGGCAATCCCCATCAGTACCGGACCGACGGTCACCCCTTCCGAACAGGAAACGCGCAGCAGGTTGTAGCTGATCCGCGCCGCCTCGACGTTCGGCATAATCAGGATATTCGCCGCGCCTTTTAACGGGCTGTCCGGCATCAACTCCTGACGGATGCTTTCCACTAACGCCGCATCGCCATGCATCTCACCGTCTATTTCCAGCTCCGGCGCGCGCGCTTTCACCAACGCCAGCGTTTCCCGCATCTTACAGGCGGCCGGCGCGTTGGAGGTGCCGAAACTGGAGTGTGAGAGCAGCGCAACTTTCGGTTCGATACCAAAGCGGCGCACGGTTTCCGCTGCCATCAGCGTCAGCTCGCACAGCTGTTCCGGCGTGGGATCCTCATTGACGTAGGTATCGGCAATAAAGGTGTTGCCGGCAGGCAGCAGCAGCGCGTTCATCGCTCCGGCGACCCTGACGCCTTCGCGGAAGCCAAACAGCTTTTCGATCACCTCGTAATGCTCTTTAAAGTCGCCAATGGTGCCGCAGATCAGCGCATCCGCTTCACCGCGATGTACCATGATTGCGCCAATCAGCGTCGGGTTGCCGATCACCGCGCGCTGGGCCTGTTCCGGCGAGACGCCGCGCCGCTTCATAATCTGGTAATACTCGCTCCAGTAGGCTTTAAAGCGCGGATCGGATTCGTTATTCACCACATCAAAATCCTTTCCGGCTTCAATCTTCAGCCCCAGTTTTTTCAGCCGCATGTCGATCACGCTCGGACGGCCGATCAGGATTGGTTTCGCCAGCCCCAGCGAGACTAACTCCTGGGTGGCATGCAGCACTCTGGCTTCCTCGCCTTCCGCCAGCACAATCCGTTTCGGATCTTTGCGCGCCTGCGAAAAGATCGGCTTCATAAACAGGTTGGTTTTATAAACAAACTCGCTGAGCTTTTCGCGATAGGCGTCCATATCCTCGATCGGCCGCGTCGCCACGCCGGAATCCATCGCCGCCCTGGCCACCGCCGGCGCTATCTGCACAATCAGCCGTGGATCGAAGGGTTTGGGGATCAGGTAATCCGGGCCAAACGCCAGTTCTTCATCGCCATAGGCGGAAGCCACCACGTCACTCTGCTCCGCCAGCGCCAGTTCGGCGATAGCATGCACCGCAGCCAGCTTCATCTCTTCATTAATCGCCGTAGCACCGACATCCAGCGCGCCACGGAAAATAAACGGGAAGCACAGCACGTTATTCACCTGGTTGGGATAGTCGGAACGTCCGGTACAGATAATCGCATCCGGCCGCACCGCTTTTGCCAGCGGCGGCAGAATTTCAGGCTCCGGATCGGCCAGCGCGAGGATCAGCGGATCGCGCGCCATTTTTTTCACCATCTCCTGCGACATCACGCCGGGACCCGAACAGCCCAGGAAGATATCGGCACCTTCAATCACCTCATCCAGCGTGCGTTTGCCGCTGTCCTGCACCGCATAGGCCGCTTTGGTTTCGGCCATATTTGCTTCGCGCCCCTGGTAAATCACCCCTTTGGAGTCGCAGACCACAATGTTGTGTTTCTGCATTCCCAACGCCACCAGCAAATTCATGCAGGCGATGGCGGACGCACCGGCGCCCGAAACCACCAGCCGCACGTCGGAAATGGTTTTCTTCACCACCCGCAGCCCGTTGAGTACCGCGGCGGTACAGATTATGGCAGTGCCGTGCTGATCGTCATGGAATACCGGGATATTCATCCGCTCACGCAGCATCTTTTCGATATAGAAGCACTCGGGCGCTTTGATATCTTCCAGATTGATGCCGCCAAAGGTCGGCTCCAGCGCGGCAATCACGTTGATCAGCTTGTCGGGATCCAGCTCATCTATTTCGATATCGAACACGTCAATGCCGGCGAACTTTTTAAACAGCACGCCCTTCCCTTCCATCACCGGCTTACCTGCCAGCGCACCGATATTGCCCAGCCCCAGCACCGCGGTGCCGTTAGAGATCACCGCTACCAGATTTCCCCGCGCGGTGTACTTAAAGGCGGCGAGCGGATCGGCGGCAATTTCCAGACAAGGTGCCGCCACGCCCGGCGAGTAAGCCAGTGCCAGATCGCGTTGTGTTGCCAGGGGTTTCGTCGGTGAGACCTGAATTTTTCCCGGAACCGGGAACTGATGAAAATCGAGCGCACTCTGCTTCAGTTGTTCGTCCATTATCAGGATCCTTGTTTTCTACGGAGGGAGTCAACGCGTCAGTATAAAAGGGCTTCGCGGGGCAAAACTTGAAGCAGTGTATAAAACCGCCAGGAATTCAGGTTTTATGGAAATGGTTTCCAGTAATCAGCAACAGCGAATAAAACCCGCCCGGCGTCAGCAACGTGGTGCCTTCAAAGACGGGATAAATGCATGTGGGGGGAGAAAAGGCAGAGCAGCCATAAAGGCTGCTGCAGAGTATATCAGCGAGGAAAGGCACTATCGTTGAACGCCGCGATATCCGCGCGCGTTCCAGCGTTACTTGGTCATATTCAGCAAGGTGCGGATGTTCTGTGCCGAGCTGGCAATAATATCGATAGCGCCGGTTCTTAACGCGCCAAGAATGGCCATGGCTTTGGTATTTTCCGAGGCGATGGCAATCACGCAGGGTATTTTGCGCAGCTCTTCGATACTCAAACCGATCACCCGATCGTTCATCACCGTATCAACGTGCTGGCCCTGCGCATTAAAGAAGTCATAGCCCGCCACATCCCCGGTGACGCCCTGATTCAGGCTGGCATCAATAATTTCATGCGGCGTAAACCAGCCGAGCTTCACCATATAGCTGTTCTCGTTCATGTCACCAATGCCGACCAGCGCAATATCGGCTTTGCGGGCGCGATCGAGGGTCTCTTTAATGGTGCCGTTTTGCATAAAGGACTCTTTCAGCGCGCGGTTTTCCACGTAGGCCGGGGCATACAGCGTTTCGCTGATGCCGCCGAACTTGCGCGCCAGACGGCGGCTGATATGGTCGGCGTTGATCGCATCGCCAGGCCGATGGGTGCCGCCAATGCCGCTGATAAAGTGGCAGTTGCGGATCGGCACGTTGCCGGGATGATCGGCCACCGCGGCGATATTGCGTCCCTGTCCCACGGCGACCACCGCGTTATCCTTCAGCGTCTGCGCCAGATGCGCGGAAACCAGCGCCGCAACCTGACGGCGCTGCTCTTCTTCATCCTGATAATCCAAAGCGATTAAGGCACGTTGCAGCGGAAAGCGCTCCAGCAGCTGCTGTTCCAGGCGGGTACTGAACACCGGGTGATAGCGCACGTTGATTTCAACAATGCCCTCTTCCTTGGCCCGCTTGAGCAAGCGACCCACTTTGATGCGGGAAATACCGAATTTACGCGCGATCTCTTCCTGGGTAATTTCGTCCTGATAGTAGGCAACGGCAATTTCCGTCAGCAGTTCTGTATCCTGAGAAGGCGAGTTCTTTTCCATCCGGGTTCTCTTGAGCTGGAGATAAGTCGGTGCCTGGCGGGCAACAAAGCCCGGGCGGCACTCGGGCCGCCCGCACGGTATAGACCGGATTTATACCACTTTCCCCCGGCGATGAGCCAATGATTGCCCATTCTTGCCAGGGGGACGCTCACAATTAGCGGCGGATTGCGTCAATTTTCAGCATACGGGCAATGACGATATCCAGCTCTTTCTCGTCAAAAATCTGCTTCCAGTCGGGTTTCACAATCTTCTCACGGCCATATTCCATGGCGATCATGCAGGCATCCGAGAACGGGTTGGTGGCGCGGAAAGCCACCGCCAGCGCAATCTGAATATGCCCGTAGAGCATCGCTTTCGCAGCGGCTTCCGGCACGCCAGAATGCTTGACCGTTTCGTCCAGCGCTTCTTTCATAAAGGCACCGACCATACAGGCCACGGTTTCCACTAACGTTGGCTCCAGATAGGCCAGCTGCTTCACCGTCACCCAGTGCACTTCCTCAACCGGGCCGTACATCACGCTGACCACCTTGCTCAGCTCGGCTTTTTGCGCGTCGCTGCCGGTCTCATAGGATGCGGCAATGTGCTGGATGGCGGCCACACCCCCGAACGCATCGGCATGTTCTTCTTTGGTGTAACGCTCGAGGAATACCGAGGGATGGCAAGGGTGCGCAACCGCGTACTCAATGCCGTCGCGCTGGGCGATCAGGTTGGCATAGGCGGCAGCCGGATCCAGCGTTAACAGGATGCCGCCGGTTTTCATCTGCGGCACCACGATTTCAGACACTTTGCCCAACACGATGTCCGGCACCGCGAGGATCACCACATCACTGACCGGCACCACCGATTCAGCGGCCGACAGTTCACGGCCCTGGGCGGTGACCTGTTCCTGCGCCTGTGGCGCGCTCTCACAATAGAAGACCTGATAATCACTTTTTTGCAGATTGGCTGAGATGCGCATGCCCATTTTGCCGCCGGCGCCAATAACGGTAATTGTTTTTAATTGTGTGCTCATAAAATCACTCCTGGAATTGATGTTTCGCTAAATAATCGACGCTTTGTTGAGTCCACTGCTGTTCCAGCTGGCAGGTGCGTTGCGCATCCTGCTGCCAGGGTAACCAGTGCTCGACGATTTGGTTGATGCCTCTGCTGTCCGGGCGCACGCGCTCAATCAGCTGGCGATAATTCAGTAAGCCTTCGCCCATCGGACTGCCGGCGAGGGTAAAGCCGACCCAGCCATCCTGACGCGAGAAAGCAAAATCTTTGATATGCAGGTTCAGTACCCGATCGACGGTGTTTTCAATCACCTGTTCAGGCAGTTCCAGCGCGGCCACGCAGTTGGCCGGATCGAGACATACGCCCAGAGACGGGGAGTCGAAGCGGTTGATCACCGACATCATGTCGGCGCTGCGCACCTGCTCGTAGGTTTCGAGACAGAGTTTGACCTGCTGCTGCTCAAATTGTGGCAGCACGGTTTCGATCATCGCGCCCGCTTCGGCCAGCGTCGGTCGTGACGTCGCGCTGTTGAACATTGACCGCAATACGGTCACTTCAAGCGCATCGGCCAGTTCGAGGTAGCGTTGCAGATGCCCGGCCTGCAGGCCACGCGTGCCCAGCTCAAGCGCCATGCCCAGCTGGTCAGCTTGCTGACGCAGCGCCTGAAGCTGCGCCGCGCTCCAGCTTTCAATCTGCGGATAGTCGCAAATCTGGAACAGCGACACGCCTATTTCAGCGGTGTGCTGCAGGACCTGTTGCAGGGACATCGGTGCCGGGACTTTTTCTGACATCCGCCAGAAATAGGCGTAGGTGCTTAAGCCTGTTGCCATGCTGCCTCCTGAGATGTAGCCAGTTCGGCGGCTTCATCAATAATTGACGCCAGTGCCGCCGGCTGATGGGCAAAGCGTCCAAGGAACAAACCGTCAACGTGGTGACCCAGACGGCGTAATAAGCCCGGCCCCGCGCTGCCGCCATAAATCACGCTGAAGGTGAATTCCCCTAGCCCGCTGAACGCACGCAGGCCGTGGCAGACCTCAGCGATAAAATCGTCGGGCGCGGAGGTGGCCGCGCCAATCGCCCACTGCGGTTCATAGGCCAGAACGATGTGGCCGGAAAGCTGTTGCTGGCGGGCCGTCAGCAGATAAGCGTCCAGCTGCTGACGACAAACGGCAATCGCCTCCTGACTGGTGCCCTGTTCTGGCTCCCCCAGACAGAGCACCGGCGTCAGGCCATTGCGCAGCGAAGCGGCCAGCTTGGCGGCAATCAGCCTGTCGTCTTCGGCAAAGTAGCGACGGCGCTCGGCATGACCGATTTCGGCGAAGCCACAGCCCATTTCCGCCAGCATCGCGCCGCTGACTTCACCGGTCCAGGCACCGTTATCTTCCTGACACAGATCCTGCGCACCGACCAGCACATTGCTGCCGGCAAATGCCTCAAGCACCGGCGGCAACGCGGGAAACGCGGGCAGGACAAACAGCGCCACCTCACCACTGATTATTGCCGGATGGTTGCGGGCAATGGCCGCGAGCGCCTGACTCCACGCCAGCGTCTGCTGATAGCTGAAATACATCTTCAGGCTAACGCCCAGCGTTATACGCGGCTGTGTCATCAGTGCACTCCCTGCAGGCGGGCTTCGGTCTGCGCGGTCAGCTGTTGATGAATTCTGTTGACGATCAGCGCCAGTGAGACGGCACCGGCATCCGGCGTGCCGACGCTTTTTTCGGCCAGCGGACGGGCGCGGCCCATTTTCGGCACCATTTGACGGGTGGCTTCGGCACTCAGGGTCGCCTGCCTGGCGGCGGCGGCCCAGGCGTCATTCAGCGAGTCACCGGCCTCAACGCGGGCGCTCAGCGTTTCGCTGAACGGCACCAGCACATCGACCAGGGTTTTATCGCCGACCTTGGCCTTACCAAAGTGCATGATGCCCTCTTTGGCATGCTGCACGCCCAGCGCCACGCGTTGCGCATTCGGCGACTCAGCGTCACCCAGCGCGGAGCCAATGGCGGTTAACGCCACGCCCCACAACGCGCCCGAGGTGCCACCGGCTTTATCCGCCCAGGCACCGGCCGCGCGGCACAGTAAGGTGCCGGCGCCCGCGTGGCGCTGGTGCATTTCGACCGCTTTTTCCACCGCACCGGTCACGCCGCGCGCCATGCCAATGCCGTGGTCGCCGTCCCCGGCTACCGCATCAATGCGGCCTAGCTCTTCTTCATGCTGATAGATAACCTCTGCCATCGCCTTCACCACCGCCAGCACGCAGCTCGCGGACTGTTGTGACGCTTGCGAGGCGTTCGGCACCTCATCCACCTGCGGCAAAATCAGTTCGGCTGCGCTCAGCGGTTCAGCCACCAGCACGCTGCCTTTGCGGAAGGCCGGGGCATTGGCCGGCGCGCGCCAGAAGGTTTCCAGCTCGTCATCCAGCCATACCAGGGTTAATGACGCGCCGGCCATATTGAAGCTGGTGACAAACTCACCCACTTCGGGTTCAACCACTTCCAGTCCGGCGTCTTTCAACAGCTGGGCAACGCGGCGATAGACCACAAACAGCTCTTCATATTTTACCGAGCCAAGGCCGTTGAGGATTGCCGCCACGCGCTGACCGCGCGGTTCGCCAATCTCTTGCGGACACTCTTTCAGCAGGTGCTCAACAAACAGCTCCGCCAGCGTATCGGCCGGTGGAATGGCACATTCGCTGATGCCCGGTTCGCCGTGAATACCCATTCCCAATGCCATGGTGCCGTGCGCCACTTCAAACAGCGGCTGGCTGGCGCCGGGCAGCGTACAGCCGGAGAAGGCCACGCCGAGGGAACGGGTGCGGTGGTTGGCATGGCGTGCCAGCCGGGTGACCTCGGCCAGCGAGTAACCCGCTTCAGCCGCGGCGGCGGCGGCTTTAAATACCGCTAAATCACCGGCGACGCCGCGTCGCTTTTCCTGCTCGGACAGCGACGCGCTGGAGATATCGTCGGTGACCGCCAGCAGTTCACAGGGAATGCCGTCGGATTTCAGGCGCTCACAGGCCTGGCCGAAGTGCAGCACATCGCCGGCATAGTTGCCGAACGCCAGCAACACGCCGCCGCCATTGTCGGCCGCGCGGGCCACGTTATAAATCTGCTGAGCGGAAGGTGAGGCAAACAGGTTACCCATCGCCGCACCGTGCGCCATCCCCTGCCCGACCAGGCCAGAAAATGCCGGGTAGTGCCCGGAGCCGCCGCCGATAACAATCGCCACACAGCCCGGCTTGCTGCGCGTGCTGCGCACCACGCCGCCCGCCACCTGACGCACTTTGTCCGCATTCGCCGCCACAAACCCTTCGATCAGTTCATTGGCAAACGCAGAGGGTTGGTTAAAGAGATAGGTCATTGTGAAGGCTCCTGTGAAAGACGGGCAGACTGCATTCCTGAACGTTTGGCGTTGAGCAACAGCATCAACACGGCGGAGAGCAACATAAAGCCGCCGACCACCATCATCGACACGGTGTAGCTGCCGGTGGCGTCTTTTAGCATCCCGGTCAGATAGCCCGCTGAGAATCCGGCCACGTTGCCCAGCGTGTTAATCAGGGCAATTGCCGCGGCTGCTGAAGCGCCGGTCAGGAACTGCGTAGGTAAAGTCCAGAAGTTAGGTAAGGCAGCAAAGATTGAGCTGGCGGTGATGGAAATCACCAGAATGGTCGCCATCGGCGAGTCCATATACAGCGCCAGCGGCACGCTGATAGCACCGGTCAGGGCCGGCAGCGCGATATGCCAGGTTTTGCAGCCACGACGTGACGCATCACGCGACCAGAAGAACATCACCACCGCCGCAAAAATGTACGGCACGCCGGTAATCAGCCCTTTCTCAATCACGTTAAACGAGGTGCCGAACTGCTGCTGGAAGCCAGAGATAATGGTTGGCAGGAAGAAGGCCAGCGCGTACAGGCCATAGATGAAGCCGAAGTAGATCAGGCACAGCATCCACACGCGGCCATTAAACAGCACGCTGCGCAGGCCTGGATGGGCGTTGCCCTGCTTCTGGTCACGCTCTTTTTCCAGCTCGCTGCTCAGCCACGCTTTCTCTTCGGCGTTAAGCCACTTAGCCTGACGCGGCGAGTCGGCCAGATAGAACCAGGTGACGATACCGATGACGATGGCCGGGATCGACACGCCAAGGAACATCACCCGCCAGCCGGATAAACCAAACAGGCCATGCTGTTCGATCAGCGCGGCGGCCAGCGGTGCACCAAACACCACCGTCAGCGGCTGGGCCAGATAGAACAGCGACAGCACCTTGCTGCGATGGCGCGCCGGTACCCACATGCTCAGGAACAGAATGGCACCCGGGAAGAAGCCGGCTTCCGCCACGCCCAGCAGCATCCGCAAGGTGTACAAGCCTTCGACGCTGCTTACCCAGGTAAACAGTAACGAGACGATGCCCCAGCTGACCATGATCCTCGCCAGCCACTTGCGTGCGCCGAAGCGATGCAGCGCGAGGTTGCTTGGCACCTCCAGCAGGATATAGCCAATAAAGAAGATGCCCGAGGCGAGGCCGAACTGCGCCGCGTGCAGCCCCAGATCCTCGCTCATGCCGTTTGGCCCGGCGAAAGAGATCGCCGTACGGTCAAGGAAGTTGATGAAAAACATCAGCGCCACAAAGGGCACCAACCGCATTGAGACTTTGCGGATAGCCGACTTTTCGACGGCCGATTGCAGATGAGTTGTCATGCCACGACCCCTTTTGCCACCGGCATCAAGGAAGAAACGGCTAACGTTGTGTAGGGCGATGAACCTGGTTGAAAGTGAATTTGACGCATGGTTTGAGTCCTCAGTGGGTCTTCTTGTGCATTGCATCAATGCGTGAACATATGAACACTACCTGTATCAATGCTCATTGCCCACGGGACAATCACAAAAGTGTGAGCGACCTCAAAACCTTTCATTTTTCCGACTTCCGCCGAATAAAAGCGCAATTAAGCGACACTCGTCACCATACCTCGCATATTAATCTCACGATCAAAAAAAACAAAAGAACACCTATTGAACATATGAGCATTTTTATGCGAGGGTAATAGCAGTTCGCCGTCGACCGGTTTTCCTGACGTCAGGATGCCCAGCGGCCCCCTTACCCGTGGAGTAACCTATGACTTCTATTGCAATTGGTGCTGATGATGCGGCGCTGGAATTAAAAAACCTGATTAAACAGTACCTTCAGACGCTGAATCTGGATGTCAGCGACTACAGTAATGATGCGCAGACCGATAAACCGATCTACCCGGACATCGCCTGGACGCTGGCCAATGCCATTAAAGACGGCAAGCATGAGCGTGGGATTTTGCTTTGCGGCACCGGCATTGGCATGGCGATCGTCGCCAACAAGGTGCCGGGCATTCGTGCGGCGCAGTGCCACGATACCTATTCCGCCGAGCGCGCCCGCAAAAGTAACAATGCGCAGGTGATGACGCTGGGTGCGCGAGTGATCGGCCCTGAACTGGCGCGATCGATTGTATCCAGCTGGTTGAATTCGGAATTTGAGGGCGGCGGTTCGTCGGAGAAGGTCGATAAAATCAGCTATTACGAGCAGCACGCCGTCGCGAAATAAGCCTGCCGTTGGCGCGCAACCGTGCGCGCCATCACGAAATCCCAGGGAAGTGCTACACTGAAAAGTGCGGCATTTTTTTCGTCCGCGCGGCCTGACCATTGGGCGAACCCATTGCAATAATCAGAGAAAACGCATTTCTATTACAGGACGTCTGATGCAATGTTTGGCCTGAGAACAGAAAACCCTGTCGGGCAGACCGGCTGTTAGCCACTGAAAATTCCCCCTTATGAGAAGATTCAAGGCTGGATAGTTGGCCTTCAGCCCACGTTGTCCGCAAGGGTCGTAAACGTATGCAGATTGCACATCAAGGAGCCAAGAGATGAACCAGCTAGACGCACTGAAACAATACACCACCGTGGTGGCTGACAGTGGCGATATCGAATCCATCCGCAATTATCACCCGGAAGATGCCACCACCAACCCGTCTCTGATCCTGAAAGCCTCCAGCCTCGATTCTTACAAACACCTGATTACCGACGCTATCGACTACGCCAAAAAACAGGGCGGCAGCAAAGAGACTCAGATCATCAATGCCAGCGACAAGGTCGCGATTAACCTCGGTATGGAAATTCTGAAAAGCGTTCCAGGACGCGTTTCAACCGAAGTGGATGCACGTCTGTCGTTCGATCGCGGTATGTGTGTCACCAAGGCTGAGAAGCTGGTCAGAATGTACGAAGACAACGGCATTGACCGTTCGCGCATCCTGATCAAACTGGCTTCCACCTGGGAAGGTATCCGCGCTGCGGAAGAACTCGAAAAGAACGGCATCAACTGTAACCTGACGCTGCTGTTCTCCTTCGCTCAGGCGCGCGCCTGTGCTGAAGCCGGCGTGTTCCTGATTTCGCCGTTTGTTGGCCGTATCTTCGACTGGTACAACAGCCGCAAGCCGATCGACCCGTATGTCGTTGATGAAGATCCGGGCGTAGTGTCCGTACGCAACATCTATGAATACTACAAACAGCATCGCTATAACACGGTGATCATGGGTGCCAGCTTCCGTAAAGTTGAGCAGATCCTGGCACTGGCCGGCTGCGATCGTCTGACTATCTCCCCTAACCTGCTGGAAGAACTGCAGGCCAGCGATGCGCCAGTTGAGCGTAAGCTGAAGCCGTCAACCGAGGCCTTTAACCAGCCAACGCCGATGACTGAAGCCGAGTTCCGTTGGGAGCACAATCAGGATCCGATGGCGAATGACAAGCTGGCAGAAGGTATTCGTCAGTTCGCCGTTGACCAGCAGAAGCTGGAAGACGTGCTGTCCGCCAAGCTGTAAACACTCAATAACCAGGGAGAAAAATATGTCTTCACGTAGAGAACTGGCTAATGCCATCCGTGCATTGAGTATGGATGCGGTGCAGAAAGCCAATTCCGGTCACCCAGGTGCCCCAATGGGCATGGCAGATATCGCCGAAGTGTTGTGGCGCGAGTTTATGCATCACAACCCGACCAACCCACTGTGGGCCGATCGCGACCGTTTTATCCTGTCTAACGGCCACGGTTCAATGCTGCTGTACAGCCTGTTGCACCTCACCGGCTACGATTTGCCGATTGAAGAGCTGAAAAACTTCCGTCAGCTGCACTCTAAAACGCCAGGTCACCCGGAATACGGCTATACGCCGGGCGTCGAAACCACCACCGGCCCGCTGGGTCAGGGTCTGGCGAATGCGGTCGGTATGGCAATTGCGGAACGTACGCTGGGCGCGCAGTTTAACCGTCCGGGTCACGATATCGTCGACCACAACACCTACGTCTTCATGGGCGATGGCTGCCTGATGGAAGGGATTTCCCATGAGGTCTCTTCTCTGGCCGGTACGCTGGGTCTGGGTAAACTGATCGGTTTCTATGACCACAACGGCATCTCGATTGATGGCGAAGTGGAAGGATGGTTCAGCGATGATACCGCCAAGCGTTTTGAAGCCTACAACTGGCATGTGATCCACGAAATTGATGGTCACGATGCCGATGCCATCAAAAATGCCATCAAAGAAGCGCAAAGCGTTACCGATAAGCCTTCACTGATTATCTGCAGAACGGTGATTGGTTTTGGTTCGCCGAACAAAGGCGGTAAGGAAGAAGCGCACGGTGCCGCACTGGGCGCTGAAGAAGTGGCGCTGACCCGTAAGCAGCTCGGCTGGAACTACCCTGCCTTTGAAATCCCGAAAGACATTTTTGCCCAGTGGGATGGCAAAGAAGCCGGTGCGAAATACGAGAAGTCGTGGAACGAGAAGTTTGCTGCTTATAAAGCCGCGCATCCGGAACTGGCGAAAGAGTTTTTACGCCGTATGGCCGGCGATCTGCCGGACGTCTGGGAGCAGGAAACGCAGAAGTTCATTACTGAACTGCAGGCTAACCCGCAGAAAATTGCCAGCCGTAAAGCGTCACAAAATACGCTGGAAGCTTACGGTAAGCTGCTGCCGGAATATCTGGGCGGCTCCGCTGACCTGGCGCCAAGTAACCTGACCATCTGGTCTGGCTCTAAGTCGATCAAAGAAGACCATGCCGGTAACTATATTCACTACGGCGTGCGCGAATTTGGTATGACCGCCATTGCCAACGGTCTGGCACTGCACGGTGGCTTTATCCCGTACACCGCGACCTTCCTGATGTTTGTAGAATATGCCCGTAACGCCGTGCGTATGGCCGCGCTGATGAAAGCCCGTCAGATTATGGTTTATACCCATGACTCGATTGGTCTGGGCGAAGATGGCCCGACGCACCAGCCGGTTGAGCAGCTTGCCAGCCTGCGCGTCACGCCAAATATGAGCGTCTGGCGTCCGTGTGACCAGGTTGAGACCGCCGTGGCGTGGAAACATGCCGTTGAGCGCCATCATGGGCCAACCGCGCTGATCCTGTCACGTCAGAACCTGTTGCAGCCTGAGCGTAGTAAAGAGCAGGTCGACAACATCTCTCGTGGTGCTTACGTGCTGAAAGATTGCGAAGGTACGCCGGAAGTGATCCTGATTGCCACCGGTTCAGAAGTGGAAATCACGCTGGGCGCAGCGGCGAAACTGACCGCCAGCGGCCATAAAGTGCGTGTGGTATCGATGCCGTCGACCGAGCTGTTTGATAAGCAGGAAGTGGGTTACCGTGAATCGGTGCTGCCATCCAACGTCACCGCGCGTGTTGCGGTGGAAGCGGGCATTGCAGATTACTGGTTCAAATATGTTGGCCTGAACGGCGCTATCGTCGGCATGACCACCTTTGGTGAGTCAGCGCCTGCCGATAAGCTGTTTAACGAGTTTGGCTTCACGGTTGAGAATATCGTCAGCCATGCTGAAGCACTGCTGAAACCTCACTGAGGTGACTGACCGTTACGATCGCTGACTGAAGGCGATCGCTGATGGACAACAAAAAGCCCGGCAATCTGATTGCCGGGCTTTTTTTATGCCGCGAGAAGCGGCTCTGATGGCTTAATCACCGGGCTTCCCGCTAGGAGGTTAAGGCGTCATTTCCACATTACCGGTTGGCGTCACCGGCAAGGTTTTGCTGGTCCACAGCGTTGGCCAGTCATCGCTGCCGTGCCAGGCATCGCAGGTGCCCTCTTCCGCGAACTCGGCCAGCACAAACTGACGTCCGTTGAACTGCCAGCGTGACGCGGTACCACAATCTCCCAGCCCGCGATCCTTGCTGAAGGTCAGCAGCTCTCCCGAGTTGGCGTCATATTCCGCATTAATCAATTCCAGCTGCTTATCACCGTGGCCAGGCGGCACAAACGGCAAGGTCAGCGTGATGCCCTTGGCAATATAGGGTTCGCTGCGGCTGACTTCAAAAGCCAGATCGATGACGTTATACGCTCCCATCTCACAGCTCACCAGCAGCAGCGCTTTCTGATCGGATAACGGGGCGACGCTGACTTCACGACGCTGCGGATCCAGCGAGCACTCATCGGTATTGATCCGCCAGGTACCAAAATCAATCAGGCCGGTGGTTTCTTCGCGCGTCAGCGGTAAAGGCGGACGCGGCGGCGGAATGATTTCAGGCATCGCCGGCTCAGGCGGCACATCCATCGCCGCACGATCGCCCCGCTTAATCCAGGCGCTCATGCCATTAACCCGTCCCTGAACGTCGTCCATCAGCAGCAGCGCCGCTTTCAGCCCGTGCAGGGAAATGGTGGCGTTTGGCCGGTACAGCAACTGGATATTATCCGCGTCCATCACCTGCGCCAGAAACTCATCGATGGAGATGTTATGCGCGGTGGTCAGATGATGAGGTTCCACCTCCCAGTGCTTCAGGTCGGGCTTCAGTCGCTGCCCGTCCAGCAGCAGGTTATCCTTCAGCGCGGCGCCCTTCAGCTCACCGGTATAGCGGTTGCCATAATCAATGCGCAGCAGCGGCCGGTCATTAATTCCGGCATTACGGCTGAGGGTCATCACCAGGCCATTATCGCCGGGAAAATTACGCACCACACAACTATTAAGGTTATTGCAGGTAATCTGCCAGTCGGAAAAGACTTTTTGCAGCGGCTCGGCATGTAGCGAAGCAGCAAACAGCAGCAGCGAAGCAAAAGGTAATTTCATCCAGTAAGGCATTGAAAACGTGTATCCCAGGGTGACGTAATGGCGACGGAAACGTGCGGATAAGATCAAAAATTCGATACCGCTATAATGACGTCTGCAGGCGGGCAGCTCAATCGGATTTTTCGGACAGTGTTAGTAAAACGTTAAATCAGTCAAATCCACGCATCCGGTCAAAAGCGGTCATGTTATTCTGATTCGGCAATAAGACCGTAGCTGACTATTTCTCTGCGGCACCGTGCTGCAATAGCGAAATAATGTGATGTGGTTCAAGTTGCGGACTTAAAAACATTGCCATTCAATGATTTAAATTAATCACCTTCCCATCAGAAAATGACTTAACTGCGGTTAATTCATTGATCCAGTATATTTACTGAAGGGATATGCGTTTAGCGCTTTTTTAAACTCCTCATGCTTTTTTCCGGCAAAGAAAATCTTTATTAAGGATATCCGAAAATTGCTGATGTTCTTCTTCCCGTATTTGCTATTAGCCTATGGGAGCTTTTAATTATCAGTATGCTGAGAGAGAGTTGATCTGATTAATCGGGTTGGTGTGCCCCGGCAAATGTTGACTTTATTTTGCAACAATAGCGGCATGACGCGGCAGTTTAGCTGCCGCTATCTGGGAAAAGTCCGGCCGCGATGCTCTCCGCGTAAGCCGGTCAGAGAGGGTTACAGTTTCAGCCAGCCTTCCAGCAAGGCGTGCTGAAACAGCATCACCGTTTTGCCGTCCTTGATGCGCCCCTCTTTGACCATCGCCCAGGCCTTGGGGAAAGGAATTTCCATCACATCGATATCTTCATCGTCCACGCCGCCGCCCGCATTGGCGCGCAGGGCATCATTGTATTCTGCGGCGAAGAAGTGGATCAGTTCGGTCACGCCGCCCGGCGACATATACATTTCGTACAGCTTCTCAACGTGGCCGACCTCGTAGCCGGTCTCCTCAATCGCTTCCTTACGGATGCAGTCTTCCGGCGAATCATCGTCCAGCAGCCCGGCGCAGGTTTCAATCAACATGCCGGTTTCATTGCCGTTAACAAAGGTCGCAATACGGAACTGACGGGTGAGGATCACGCTGTTTTTTTCGCGGTTATACAGCAGGATGGTCGCGCCATTGCCGCGGTCATAAACCTCGCGCTTGTGGCGGATAGTGGAGCCATCGTTGGCGGTAAGATCGTAGGTAAAGTTACGCAAAACGAACCAGTTTTCTGACAGGATTTTATTCTTAATCACTTCGATTTTGGCTGACATACAGGCTCCGTTGCGTTTTTAAGGAGCCTGTCATCATAAGGCCAGGCTTAGCGGAAAACTATCCTAATTCAGGCTTTGTTGCGGGCCGCTCCAGCGGGCGATCGCCAGCGCGATGGCGGTGGTGCAGGCAATCAGGTCAGCCACCGGAACATGTTCATTGGGCTGATGGCATAACGCCGGGTCGCCGGGGCCAAAGTTGACGGTCGGCGTGCCGAATAATCCCGGCAGGCCAATATCACTGTGTGCACCAAAGCCGACCAGCGCCGGCGGCATTGCCGCTTCGGTGACCGCTGACTGGAAGGTGGTGACGAAAGGATGGTCGGCGGGCACTTCCGCGCAGTCGGCATCGAGGATCCATTCAATGCGCGCCGGATGCTGCTGCAAATAGGGATCGACCGCGCAGACCCGCGCCAGATAGTCTTCCAGCTCGGCCTTAACGTGGCCGCCGAGACCGAATTGATCCTTTTCCGCCGGCAGATACTGCACGTCAATAATGATTTCGGCCCGTCCGGCGATCGACGCCGGATGCTCACCGGCCTTCAGCTGCGTGACGATGATCTGATTCGGCAGATCCATCAACGGATGATTTTTGCGTGGGTCGGTCTGCCAGCGGCGATTCAGAATATCTATCGCATCGAGCATCTGGCGGCACAGCATAATGGCGTCGACCGGCCCGCTGCTGTTCCAGGCGTTCGGCGTCAACTCCGCGTGGCCACCGATGCCCTCCAGCACAATTTTGCCCCACAGCACGCCATGGCAGATCGGCGCGATGCGGTTGGCGGTGGGTTCGGTCATGATCCCGGCATCGGCCTTAAAGCCGCGATCGACCATCGCCAGCGATCCCATGCCACCAATCTCTTCGTCTACCACCGTCGTGAAAACCACATCTCCGGCCAGCGGAATGTTCAACTCTTTGAGAAACGTCAGCGCCATCAACATGCAGGTGACGCCGCCTTTCATATCTACCGAGCCACGTCCATACACAGCACCGTCCTTCACCACCGGGGTAAAAGGATCGGTGTGCCAGTGCTCCGCAGCACCCGGCGGCACCACGTCGACATGGCCGTTGAGCATGATTGAACGCCCGCCGCCGCTGCCCGCCAGAATCCCGCCCAGATTCGGCCGTCCTTCAAAGGTGCGGCCTTTATTGGCGCCCGGTCGGCCCTGGTATTTGGCGTACAGCGCCGGGCCATCGGGATCCCACAGATCGGTGGTCATGCCTAATGCCTGCAGCCGTTGCTGAAGGTAAAGCTGGCAGCCACGCTCGCCCGGCCCGGCTTCACGCGGATCGACTTTGACGATCGATGGGAAGGCGATCAGATCGCAAAGCGTCTGCACCAGACGATCGGTGTTGGCCTCAACGTGACGCGCAATCTGCTGTGCTAATGTCATGAATTATCTCCGGTAAGATGAGAAGCGGTCGGCCAGCAGCACGGCGATCAGTAACACCCCCACCACGCCCACTTGCCATACCGTATTGATGCCAAACTGCAACAGGCTGGTTTTGATCGCCACCAGCAACAGAGTGGCAGCAAACACGCCGACCACACCGCCCCGGCCACCAAAAATCGCCATGCCACCCAACAGCGCGGCGGTCAGCGATTCCAGCTCCAGATTCACGCCGACATTGGGGCGTCCGCTGCCCAGCCAGGCCAGAGTAATAAATCCGGCACAGCCCGCCAGCGCACCGCAAATGCCGTACACCAGCATGCGCAGACGATCGACAGGAATGCCCACCAGCCTGGCCGAACGTTCGTTGAATCCCATCGCATAAATCCATCGGCCCCAGCTGGTAAAGCGCAGGATTGCCCAGGCGATAACAAACGCGGGGATCACACAGCAGAGGAACGGCAGCGGAATGGCCGCCAGTACGCCGCGTCCCCACGGCAAAATATCGCGCGGGACGCCGGATTGGGCGGCCCCGCCGGTCAGCGCCAGTGCCAGACCGGACCAGGCGTAGAACGTGCCCAGCGTGACGATCAGCGGCCAGATTTTTAGCTTCGCCACCAGATAGCCGTTGAACAGGCCAAGCAGGAAACCGCAGAGCAGGCAAATAACCGGCAGCAGCACCGGCGGTAAACCGGCGTGCAGCGCCATCATGCCCGCCACTGCCGAGAGCGAAACGTTGCCACCGACCGACAAATCGATCCCGGCGCCGCCGGCCAGCACCACCAGCGCCTGGCCTAATGCCACCAGCGCCAGTACGGTGGCAAATTGCAGGATGGTGGTCAGGGTTATCGGGTCCAGCATGCCGGGTTGCAGAATCAATACCGTGCCCAACAGCAGACACCACAACAACACCAGCAGAGAGGTCACCAGATGCGCACGTAAAAATTTCATGCCCTTCCCCGCTTCAGTCCATTCAGGTTTACGCGTCCGCTAATCACTTCCGCACTCAACACCAGCAATAACAACACGCCCGTCACCACCGTCTGCCACAGCGACGGCACGCCCACCAGCAGCAGGCCGTTTTGCAAAATCCGCAGCAGCAGAACGCCTAACACCGTGCCCAACAAACTGCACTGCCCGCCGGTGATGCGGGTTCCGCCCAGCACCACCGCCGCGATGGCTTCCAGCGCCAGCGTGCTGCCGACGGTCATCTCCACGTTGCGGTAGGTGGCCACATAAAAGGTGGCTGCCAGCCCGCACAGCAGGCCGCTCAACATAAAGGTGATAAAGCGCACCCGGGTGACCGGTACGCCGGACAGGCGGGCTTTCTCTTCCGAATGGCCAATCGCCAGCAGATGCGGGCCATAGGCCGTGCGCCGCAACGCCAGCCAGACCAGCAGATAAGCCAGCGCTATCAGCCACGCCATCAGCGGCAGGCCAAGCAAGCGGCCATCCACCCAACGCGTCAGCCCATCGGGCAGATCCGATAACCACTGACCGCCGAGTAAGGCAAAAATGGCGGTGCGGTAGACGCCGTACAAACCCAGCGTGCCGACAATGGCCGGGATGCGTCCCAACACCACCACCACCGCCGTAAAGGCACCGACCAGCATGCCAATCAGCGGGCCGGCAATCGCTGCGGCCAACACCGCGTTCGCCCCCAATAACTGTCCCACGCCCCAGGCCGCCAGCCCCATCACCACGCCGACGGAAACATCGACGCCGCCCATCGCCAGAATCAACGTCATTCCCAAACCAATCAGCAGCAGCTCAACGCTGTTACGCAATACCGTGCCCAGGTTGTCGACGGTGGCAAACCAGGGCGAGGCCAGTGAGAAGATCGCGCAGGCCAGCAGGCAGACGATGGCAAGGGTGATTTCACGCGCCGACCAGCGCCACAGGGTTCCTTTAAGTTGCATGCTCATCAGAAGTGATACTGATCGACGTTATCTTTGGTGAAGACCGCAGGAGCACCCAGCAGCAGGATACCGGTTTTGCTGTCATAGCGGACCGGCTCGGCAAAGCCCGGCACGCGGTTTTCCGCCGCAAATTTTTTGCCGTCGATCAGCGCTTTGCCAGCCCAGACGGTCAGGTAGCCCAGTTTCTCCGGGTCCCACAGCACGCTGTAACCAAAGGCGCCGCTCTTCAGATAGGCGCGCGCGGTGTTCGGGCTGCAGTAGCCTGCGCCAATCACCTTGCCGATTTTCCCGGCGGTTTCGATGGCCTGCGCCACGCCAGGGCAGGTGGTGGACGCGACGGCAATAATGCCTTTCAGGTCAGGATTGGAAGACATCAAATCGGTGGAGATTTGTGCCGCACGACTGGCGGTGCCACCGGCAAACTGCGGTGCCAGTAAGGTAACGTTCGGGTATTTCGCTTTCACCCTCGCCTGCATAAAACCGATCCAGGCATTGAGATTCGATGCGGTCGCTTCGCCAGAGACGATGCCAATTTTGCTGCGATCGCCTACCCGTTTAACCATCTCATCAATGATGCTTTCGCCCAATCCCTGGTCCGTGGCCTGGGCAACATAGACCGCCCGGCCGCTGTCCGGCGCATCGCTGTCGCTGGTGTACAGCGAGATGCCGCGTGATTTGGCCTGTTCAACCACCGGGGCCAGGCTGGAGGCATCCAGCACGCTGACCGAAATGGCCTTTACGCCCTGCGCAATCAGGTTCTGCACGATTTGCAGCTGATCCATCGGGTTGGTGTCCACCGGGCCGGAATAGATAAAATCGACGCCCTGTTCCTTCGCCGCACGGTTGCCACCGTCCTGCATCGCCTGGAAGTACGGAATGCCGACTATCTGCGGCACAAAGGCCACTTTCGGTTTGTCGGCAGCGCTTACCAACTGGCTGACAAGGTAAACAGAAGACGCAAGCAGTGTAAGAGTGACGCGTTTCAACATAGTTAAATTCCACCCAGAGAAAGGAACGATTGGTTAGTCACGGCGTTGTTCAAAGGCGCGCGCATCGGGATGCGCGCCGGTGATCAGCGAGACGATTTCATCCGGCGAGGTCTCTTCCCGTCGCCGTTCGGCAATTTTGCGGCCACGGCGGAAAACCACCATGCGATCGGCCACTTCAAACACGTCGCTGATGTTATGGCTGATCAGCACCACGCCACAGTTACGCTCGGCCAGCCGCCGCGTCAGTGAAAGCACCTTGCGGGTTTCGGCTACCGCCAGCGCGGCGGTCGGTTCGTCCATGATCACCAGTTGGGCATTGAGATTCAGCGCGCGGCAGATCGCCACCGCCTGACAGACTGCCTACCGGCGCTTCTGCATCGGAGATATGCGCATCCAGTTCGGCCAGCAGCTGTTGCACCCGTTCACGCATCGCCTGCATACGTAAAAATGGGATGCCCAGCACCTGCCGTTTCAACTCGCGACCGAGAAAGACGTTTTCGGCAATCGACAGGTTTTCCGCCAGCGCCAGCTCCTGATAAATGGTGGCGATGCCGCAGTCGGACGCCTCTTTCGGCGAGGAGAAACGCACGCTCTTGCCGGAAACAACCAGCTCGCCTTCCGTGGCGCTGTAGGCACCCGACAGGACTTTGGTGAAGGTCGACTTTCCGGCGCCGTTATCCCCCAGCAGCGCAAGCACCTCTCCCCGGTTGATCTCCATGTTGACGCCGTTGAGCGCGGTCAGCGCGCCAAAGCGCTTGGTAATGTTGGTAGCTTTAACCAAAACGTCACCCATAACGGTTTCCCTGATGCTGGCAATAAACGAGTAAACCGGTTTACCCCTTTTCAACATACCGGGCTTACGGCGGTGGTCTTATGGAGGATTATTAAGCAGTTCGCGTGCCAGTTCAGAGGGGTTGTGACAGATATAAAAGCCAGGCGACTGAAAACCCTGCACTAATTTGTGAATGGTCTGGTAAACCGGTTCACGTGTCAGCAGCGGGATTTTTCCGTGTTAAATCAAGGATGCGACTTCGTTGTGCATAATTGCGCCAGTGTGAGGCACGGGCATAAAAAAAGGCGACCTGTAAAAGGCCGCCTTTTTCTGAACGTCTCAGGATTACTTCGCTGAGGTTTCCTTCACCGGTGCATGCTCGGTTTGCGCCACCGCATGCACGCGCTTGCGCACGCCAAACCAGCCGAGGATCAGGATCAACGCAATCAGCGGCACGGCAGCAATGGTGTAAGTCCCGTTAGGGTAATCAAACGCCATCAGCACCAGCACGCTGGCCAGGAACACCAGGGTCAGCCATGAGGTGAACGGTGCCCACGGCATTTTGAAGCTGACGTCTTCCGCTTTCCCTTCTTTGATCGCTTTACGCAGACGCATCTGGCAAACCACGATAAAGCCCCAGGAAGAGATGATGCCCAGTGAAGCGATATTCAGCACGATCTCAAACACGCGCGATGGCACGATATAGTTGAGGTAAACCCCAATAATATAGACGCCAATCGTCACCAGGATGCCCATATAAGGCACCTGCTGACCGCTCATTTTTGACATGAACTTAGGTGCCGAGCCGCCCATCGACATCGAACGCAGAATGCGGCCGGTGGAGTACAGGCCGGAGTTCAGGCTGGACAGCGCCGCGCTCAGCACCACGATATTCATGATGCTGCCAACGTAAGGCACGCCCAGTTTCGAGAAGAAGGTGACGAACGGGCTTTGACCTGCCTGGTAAGCATTCCACGGCAGTAACAGCACCAGCAGCACCACCGAGCCAACGTAGAACAGGCCGATACGCCAGATCACGCTGTTGATTGCCTTCGGCAGCATGGTTTTCGGGTCTTTACATTCGCCGGCCGCCGTCCCCACCAGTTCAATGGAGGCAAAGGCGAAGACCACACCCTGCACCAGCACCAGCGCCGGTAACAGACCATGCGGGAAGAAACCGCCGTTATCGGTGATCAGGTGGAAGCCGGTTGAGTTGCCGTCCAGCGGTTTACCGGTGCCGAGGAACACCACGCCGACAATCAGGAAGATGGCGATAGCCAGTACCTTGATCAGCGCGAACCAGAACTCCATTTCGGCGAACCACTTTACGCCGATCATGTTCATGGTGCCGACAATCGCCAGCGCGCCCAGCGCAAACACCCACTGCGGCACATCGCCGAACGCGCCCCAGTAGTGCATATACAGCGCCACCGCCGTGATATCCACGATACCGGTCATCGCCCAGTTGACGAAGTACATCCAGCCCGCCACGTAGGAGGCTTTTTCGCCAAGGAATTCACGCGCATAGGAAACAAAGCTGCCGCTTGATGGGCGGTGAAGAACCAACTCACCCAGCGCACGCAGGATAAAGAAGGAGAAGATGCCACACACTAAATAGACGATTGCCAGCGCCGGGCCGGCAATCTGCAGACGGGCTCCCGCACCAAGAAACAGTCCTGTCCCTATCGCCCCACCAATCGCAATCATCTGAACGTGACGATTATCCATGGCCTTGTGATAGCCAGAGTCATGAGAATTTAACCAACGTCTTCTTGCGGCGCGTTTGTCTGCGACCGCTGTTTTATCAGCTTTCATTTTCTTTCCTATTATCCTGTCCACAGTATTACGGTTACCCGTCCCAGGTATCCTGATGTCTGTCGCCAACCAAACGATTGCGTCGCAGCACAAACGTCTGGGCAAAAGCCGACTTCCTGTAATTATATTCTTAGCGGAAGCGGCAAAATTGCGGCGATGCATCCTAACCGTTCTGGAAAGCTGACGCAAAAGTTCCGCGCGTGAAATCGTGAGCTTTTGTAATTTTTGCCGGATGGCGCATAAAAAAACCGACCGCAAAGGGCGGTCGGTTCAGTGAAATCACTAAGGCTACACAGGGATAAAACGGAGAGGGTACAGCTTAACGGTAAATCTCTGCGTTACCGCTCCACAGGCTTGAATCACCCGGGGTATCAGCGCGGATAACACGATAGTGCGTGGCGCCCATTTCAGATGCTTTCTGAGAAAGCTGATGGGTTGCGTCATCCAGCGAACCGCTAACGGCCGAGACGGACACTGTACCCATTGATTGCAGATTCTGGCTCTGCTGCGCATCGACCTGAGTAGCGGCCAATGCTGAGAAAGAGGTTGCAGCTAAAAGGGTGGCGGCGACAAGCGCAGGTATTTTGATATTCATAATTGATTTCCTCGTCGAAAGTTATCATTCGTCAGAAAGTTGATGTTGGTTACGGGATCAATTATGACCGTGCTAATGAAAAGCAGGGTGAGCGAGGGGTAAAGGTGTTTAAGGATTGTGAAGAGATCGCGGATTTATCTTAAGAAGCGTCAATAAAAGTTACATTTAACCTGGGATGTAAACAGAGGTGTCAAACCGCACGGGGGAGATACATTTAATCGGGTATTTTAAGCAGTTAAACCACTCTATCCGGGTTGCCACGGCGCTTCAAGCGATACACCGCACGTTTTGAACATTCTTTTTTGCAGCCGCTTCAGGTCAGTATTTTGCTTGTGGGTTGCGGCTATACTGACCGCCTCTCTGATAAAGGATAAGCCGGATGTTTAAACGTTCCGTCACTGGCAGCCTCGCCCGCGCGCTGTTCGCCATTGCCCTGCTTTCAGTGCTGTCGACCGGTCTGGCGCTGCTGACGCTCTCCACCAGCCTGCGCGATGCGGAAGCGGTGAACATTGCCGGATCCCTGCGGATGCAAAGCTATCGACTGGCGTGGGATGCCGCCAGCCAGCGGTCTGAACTGGCGAAAGATATCGCCGCGTATCAGAAATCCGTGCAGGCGCCGCCTTTAAAAGCATTGGATCGGGCCTATGTGCCGGAGAGTGTCCGGGCCCGCTATCATGCCCTGCTCCATGACTGGCAGAGCCTGCAGCCGGCGTTACTGGCGGGAGAGACTCAGCACTACCAGCAAAACGTCTCCTTATATGTCGCGCAGATCGATCGTTTTGTGCTGGCGCTGCAGCACTGGGCCGAACTGAAGATGAAACTGGTGGCCGGCGTCAGCCTGCTCGGCTTTATCGCCATCGCCCTGCTGGTGTTTCTGACGTTAAGACGGGTGAAGCGCCAGGTGGTGATCCCGCTGAATAAGCTGGTGAACGCCAGCCATGAGATTGAGCAGGCCCATTTTCAGCACGCGCCGCTGGATACCGGACTGAGCAACGAACTGGGCGTGCTGGCCCGCGCCTTCACCAGCATGTCGGCTGAACTGGATAAGCAGGTGCAACGCCTCGAACAGGCGGTAAAAGAGAAAACCAGCGACCTGAGTCAGGCTAACCGCCATCTGGCGCTGCTTTATCACTGCTCGGAAACCCTTAACCGCCACCTGAATCCTGCCGACGCCTGGCCGGAGGTGCTGGAAAAAGTCATTGAGCATCAAGGCCTCAGCGCGATTGAACTGAGCGCCGATCCCCACGGCACGCTGAGCGCTGGCCAGCCCAATCCCCATCTGCCGTGGCTGAGCCTGCCGCTGGCGGAGAAACCCGCATCGGCATTACGCTGGCAGGCAACAACCAGTGAGCCGCAACTGATGCAGGGACTGGCCACCATGCTGGCCCGCTCGCTGCAACTCGATCGTGCGCAGCAAAGAGTTCACCATCTGCTGGTGATCGAGGAGCGCGCCACCATCGCCCGCGAGCTGCATGATTCCCTGGCACAGTCCCTCGCCTATCTGCGCATTCAGCTCGCCAGATTAAAACGGGTGGTCGATAGCAAGGCGGAACCGGCGCTGGCGATTGTGGCTGAGATCGATCGCGCCCTGACCGAAGCGAATATTCAGCTGCGCGAGTTACTGACCACCTTCCGCCTGTCGGTTGAACCCGCAGATTTAGCCACCGCGCTGCGCCAGGCGATCGCCACCCTGCGCACGCAGTCCAGCGCTGAAATCGTGTTAGAGAGTGAGCCAGCAGTACAGCATCTGGAGGCACAACAGCAGGTTCATGTGCTGCAAATCGTGCGCGAAGCCCTGCTCAATGCCATTCGTCATGCCCAGGCATCGCGGATTGTGATCCGCTGCAGCCGCACGGGTCCGGGAGAAAATTTGATTGAAATTCATGATGATGGTGTCGGTATCGCCGACGCGGCCTCGCCACCCGGGCATTACGGCCTGTCGATTATGCAGGAACGGGCCAAAAGCCTGCACGGCGGCATAACCATCTGTTCCGCCGACGACCAGGGGACCACCGTCTCATTACGCTTCCCGGCATAGCGATGAGGTCACGGTCGTCAGATCAGATATTGCTGATGGCACAAGGGCTGACGGCGTACGTCTGCGGACGAATTAGCACGATAATTTACACTTTCTCCTCATTTTCTCCACGATTCTTCACAATGCTGAGGGTAAAGTGTTTGCTGCCGAAGCAGTTTGAATAAACTAGAAAAATTTGCGGCGGACCGGATTTCAGAAGCCCGCGCCCAAGAATAAGGCCGGCGCATTTCCTTTCCCGATTACTTGCCAGGAGCCTTATTCAATGGCGAATTTTTTTATCGATCGCCCGATCTTCGCGTGGGTGATAGCGATTTTACTTTGCCTGACCGGCACACTGGCTATTTTAAAACTCCCCATTGAGCAATATCCCGACCTGGCTCCGCCTAACGTCCGCATCACTGCCAACTATCCTGGCGCCTCCGCCGAAACGCTGGAGAATACCGTAACCCAGGTTATCGAACAGAATATGACGGGCATCGATAACATGATGTACATGTCTTCCCAGAGCAGTAATACCGGGCAGGCAACCATCACCCTGACCTTTACCGCCGGAACCAACCCGGATGAAGCGCGCCAGCAGGTGCAGAACCAGCTGCAGGCCGCGCTGCGTAAGCTGCCGCAGGACGTGCAGACCCAGGGCGTCACGGTGACCAAAACCGGTGACACCAATATTTTGATGGTGGCGTTCGTCTCCACCGACGGCAGTATGGATAAGCAGGATATTTCCGATTACGTCGCCAGTAACGTGCAGGATCCACTCAGCCGTATTGATGGCGTGGGCGAAGTGGATGCTTACGGTTCGCAGTACGCGATGCGCATCTGGCTCGATCCCAACAAGATGATCAATTACGCCCTGACCACCTCGGATATAGTTTCGGCGATTGAGTCGCAAAACAGCCAGGTGGCCGTGGGTCAGCTGGGCGGCCTGCCGTCTGTCGATCGCCAGGCGCTGAATGCCACCATTAACTCGCAATCCCTGTTAAACACGCCGCAGCAGTTCCGCGATATCACCCTGCGGGTAAACCAGGACGGGTCAGAAGTAAAACTCGGCGACGTGGCGGATGTGGCACTGGGCGCGGAGAAATATGACTTCCTCAGCCAGTACAACGGCCAGGCCGCCTCCGGTCTGGGGATCAAGCTGGCGTCCGGCGCGAATGAGCTGCAAACCGATGAGCTGGTGCGCGCCCGTATTGAAGAGCTGTCGCACTTCTTCCCACACGGGCTGAAAGCAGAGGTCGCTTATGAAACCACGCCGTTTGTTAAAGCGTCGATTGAGGATGTGGTCAAAACCCTGATTGAAGCGGTGATCCTGGTATTTGTGGTGATGTATCTGTTTATGCAGAACTTCCGCGCCACGCTGATCCCAACCATCGCCGTACCGGTGGTGTTGCTCGGGACCTTTACCATCCTGTCTGCCTTCGGTTTCAGTATCAACACCCTGACCATGTTCGCCATGGTGCTGGCAATCGGGCTGCTGGTCGATGACGCCATTGTGGTGGTGGAGAACGTTGAGCGAATAATGAGTGAGGAAGGACTCTCGCCGCGTGATGCCACCCGAAAATCGATGGGACAGATTCAGGGCGCGCTGGTGGGGATTGCGCTGGTGCTGTCAGCGGTATTTATTCCGATGGCCTTCTTTGGCGGCACCACCGGAGCAATCTACCGTCAGTTCTCGGTGACCATCGTGTCCGCCATGGTGCTGTCGGTGCTGGTGGCGATGATCCTGACCCCTGCCCTGTGCGCCACGCTGCTTAAACCTATCGCTAAGGGCCATCATCATGGTCGCCGCGGGTTCTTCGGCTGGTTCAACCGCATGTTCAACCGCAATGCCGAACGCTATGAACGTGGCGTGGGCAAAATTCTGGCCAAAGCCGGACGCTGGATGGTGCTGTATGTGCTGCTGATCGCCGGGATGGCCTTTATGTTCCTGCGCCTGCCAACCTCCTTCCTGCCGCTTGAAGACCGTGGCGTGTTCACCACCCAGGTGCAGTTACCGCCGGGCTCCACGCTGCAGGAAACCAATAAGGTGGTTAATAAGGTTGAGCAGTACTATCTGACCGAGGAGAAGAACAACGTGCTGTCGGTGTTCTCGACCATTGGTGCCGGTCCAGGCGGGAATGGTCAGAACGTGGCGCGTATGTTTGTCCGCTTAAAAGACTGGGGAGACCGCCCAGGCGCCGAAAACACCTCCTTCGCGATCATTGAACGGGCAACGGCCGCCTTTAAGAAGATCAAAGAAGGCCGCGTGATTGCCAGCAGCCCGCCGGCCATTACCGGGCTGGGGAACTCAGCCGGATTTGATATGGAATTGCAGGATCACGCCGGCCTGGGCCACGATGCGTTGATGAAGGCGCGCGATCGGCTGCTGGCCGCCGCCGAGGGCAATACCTCGTTAGTGCGCGTGCGCCATAACGGTCTGGATGATACGCCGCAGTTACGGATTAACGTCGACCAGCATAAAGCTCAGGCGCTGGGGGTTTCCATTGATGATATCAATAACACCCTGCAGACCGGCTGGGGCTCGACCTACGTTAACGACTTCCTCGACCGTGGCCGCGTGAAGAAGGTCTATGTTCAGGCCGCAGCAAAATACCGCATGTTGCCGGACGACATCAGCAAGTGGTACGTGCGCAACAGCAGCGGCGGCATGGTGCCGTTTACCGCATTCGCCACCACCAGTTGGGAAACCGGTTCGCCACGCCTGGAGCGCTATAACGGCTATTCCGCGGTGGAAATTGTCGGTGAATCCGGTCAGGGGATCAGTACCGGTACCGCCATGGACGTGATGGAAAATCTGGTCAGCAAACTGCCTACCGGCTTTGGCCTGCAATGGACCGGCGCGTCCTATCAGGAACGGATGTCCGGCTCGCAGGCGCCTGCGCTGTATGCTATTTCTCTGCTGGTGGTGTTCCTCTGTCTGGCGGCACTGTATGAGAGCTGGTCGATTCCGTTCTCGGTGATGCTGGTGGTGCCGCTCGGCGTGATCGGCGCGCTGGTGGCCACTTGGGCACGCGGTCTGGAAAATGACGTTTACTTCCAGGTTGGCCTGTTGACGGTTATCGGCCTGTCGGCGAAGAATGCCATTCTGATTGTGGAATTCGCCAATGAAATCAATTCAAAAGGCCGGGATCTGCTGGAATCGACCCTGGAAGCCTCGAAACAGCGTCTGCGTCCGATTCTGATGACCTCACTGGCCTTTATCTTTGGCGTATTGCCGATGGTGATCAGTAACGGGGCCGGCTCCAGTAGCCAGCATGCGGTGGGCACGGGCGTGATGGGCGGTATGATTTCCGCCACGGTGCTGGCGATCTTCTTTGTCCCGCTGTTCTTTGTGTTAGTCAGACGGCGCTTCCCGGTACAGGAAAAACCCGGCAAATAAACGAACAAAGGCAGCACCGAGGTGCTGCCTTTTTCTGTTCTGGAGGTGGCCGGTGTTGCCCGATCCGCCTTACTTAAAGAAGGTGTTATTTACGCGTTAACATTGCTTCGATAAAGTCTTTCCAGGTCCCCATTTCTGTATCAATCATAAATCACCTCTCTTTTATTGTGGGTCCATTATAGGATTAATCCTAAGGCGAAGTGAATCATTTTCGCTCACCCATACCATCGGCAGTTTCGATCAAAACTGTAATTTGCGTGGCAGGACACAGTTCTGCCGTTATCATTGGCAGACTAATCAATAGCGTGATTATCGTTCGAAAACCAGAGGGAAAAGCATGATTCAGATGGTACTGACGACCTCTTACGAAAAACCTGACGTCGACTGGCAGGAACTGGCCGATCTTATCGAGCGCGCCGGCCTTAGCCGCCGCGATCCGCACACTCTTCAGCGCGCCTATCAGCATTCTCAGTTTGTCTGGTTTGGCTACGTCGAAGGTAAGCTGATGGCGACGGCGCATGCCATTAGCGACATGACCTATGCTTCCTACCTTTCCGATGTGATTGTCGACGCGACTTTCCAGGGCAAGGGATATGGCGGGCAATTGATGGCGGCGATTATGCAAGCGCTGGCGCCCTGTGGAAAAGTCTTTATCTACTCAATGCCGGACAAAATCAGCTTCTATAAGAAACTGGGCTATGCGCCATTAACGACCGGGATGATTTATGCAGAAGGGACGGCATTACTGAGGTTGCAGGAGAAGGGATTCGTCAGCGGATAGAACCTGGGGGGCCCTGCGCCCCCCATCCACGTCCACTGTTATTTCAGAACTATCACTTTATCGTAGCCGCCGCTCTCGCTGTCGATATGCGTTTTGGCATCGGGATGGTCCAGCATCACCGCCTCAACGATGTGATTGAACTCATCACACCGGCTGGTTTTCTTCCGCACGATCACGATCATTGATTGTGTCTCTTCAACCGAATGGGCGGAAGACGCTTTCATATAGTTCATATTGTCCCTCCTTACGCTAAGTCTCTGTCTGGGTGATGATATTCTGTGCTTCCCTGCTGCCTCGCAGGCGCATCCGTTGTAGACTAACCGCCTGAACAGTATCGAATATAGTTGAAACCCACAGAAAAAAGAAGGGAACCGTCATGCTTACAATGTACGGCATCAAAAATTGCGACACCATTAAGAAGGCGCGAAAGTACCTGGAAGCCGAGGCGGTGGCCTATCAGTTTCATGACTACCGTGCCGATGGCCTGGACAGCGCAACCTTGCAGGGCTTCATCGACGTGCTGGGCTGGGAAGCCTTGCTGAACACCCGTGGCACCACGTGGCGCAAGCTCAGCGAGGAAACGCGCAATGGGGTGAATAATGCGGCAACTGCACGCGAACTGATGCTGGAACAGCCGGCAATCATCAAACGCCCGTTGCTCTGCAGCGCAGACGGCTCTATGCTGCTGGGCTTTAGTGAAGCAACCTACCAGCCATTTATTTCGGAGAAGTCCTGATTATGTTTTGTCCGGTCATCGAGCTGACGCAGCAGCTTATTCGTCGCCCTTCCCTCAGCCCGGATGATGCCGGCTGTCAGGCTATTTTGATCGAACGCCTTAAGGCGCTTGGCTTCACCATTGAGCCGATGAACATTGGCGATACCCTCAATGTCTGGGCGTGGCGTGGCCAGGGCGAAACGCTGGCCTTTGCCGGGCATACCGACGTGGTGCCAACCGGCGATGCCAGCCGCTGGATCAACCCGCCGTTTGAACCGACCATCCGTGATGGCATGCTTTACGGGCGCGGCGCAGCCGATATGAAAGGCTCGCTGGCAGCGATGATTGTTGCGGCTGAGCGCTTCGTGACCAGTAATCCGAACCATAAAGGTCGTCTGGCATTTCTGATCACCTCAGATGAAGAAGCCAGTGCCACCAATGGCACGGTGAAAGTGGTTGAAGCGCTGATGGCGCGCAAAGAGCGCATGGATTACTGTCTGGTCGGCGAACCGTCCAGCACCGAAATCGTCGGCGACGTGGTGAAAAATGGCCGCCGCGGATCGATGACCGCCAATCTGACCGTGCATGGCGTTCAGGGTCACGTGGCCTATCCTCATCTGGCCGACAACCCGGTACATCGCGCGCTGCCGGCGCTCAATGAGCTGGTCGCCACCGAGTGGGATCAGGGCAATGAATTCTTCCCGCCGACCAGTATGCAAATTGCCAACGTGCAGGCCGGAACCGGCAGCAACAATGTGATCCCCGGTGAATGCTTTGTGCAGTTTAACTTCCGCTTCAGCACCGAGCTGACGGACGCGATGATTAAGCAGAAAGTGCAGGAGCTGTTGGATCGTCACCAGCTGCGTTACACGCTGGAGTGGAATGTTTCCGGCCAGCCGTTCCTGACGTCTCGCGGCAAGTTGGTCGATGCGGTAGTAAATGCCGTTGAGCACTATAATGAAATTAAACCGCAGTTGCTGACCACCGGCGGCACTTCAGACGGTCGTTTTATCGCCCGAATGGGTGCGCAGGTGGTTGAACTGGGTCCGGTGAATGCCACCATTCATAAAATCAATGAGTGTGTCAAAGCCGCCGACCTGCAACTGCTGAGCCGCATGTACCAGCGGATTATGGAACAGCTAATCGCTTAAGCGAATAAGGTGAGAATATGGAATGGCTGAAAGAGTATTGGTGGCTGTTGGTGATTGTGCTGATGGTAGGCGTGCTGATGAACGTCTATAAAGATCTGAAGCGCATCGATCCGAAAAAATATATGGCGAACAAACCGGATTTGCCACCGCATCGGGATTTTAACGATAAGTGGGATGACGACGACGACCTGCCGAAAAAGAAATAAGTCGCAGGGGCCTCGGCCCCTGCTTTACCCTTCCCGTTCTACCCGCTCACTTTCCTGATTTCGATGACGCGCTGATGGCGTGCATCAGGCTCTGCCAGCGTTCGCTGGCTGCGGCATCCAGGCCCGTTAACGCTCTTTGCGTCTCCTGTCGCCAACCGGCCAGCAGTGCCTTGCGGCCAGACAGGCCAAAGTGCTGATTGAGTTCCGCTGCCGACTTCTCCCCCACCATCGCCCCGTTAAGCAACGGCAGATCGCTCTGGCACTGGCTGACCAGCCGCCCCAGCGCGCCAAAGCTGGCTTCAAACGGACGGTGGCCCCAGGCAAAGCCTGCCAGCTCGCGCCAGTCTTCTTCATTCAGCTGCCAATCGTCCGCCTCAGGCAGTTGCAGTGCGATGCCGGGAACAAGTCGCTGTAACCACGGCCAGTCGCGTTGAAGCCGTTTTTCGGCACAGGCCTGCAGCTGTTCAGCCGGTTCACTTAATGGCAGGATCGCCATCGCCGTAAAACAGCCGCTGCTGGCTTCACGCTGGCTGCCCAGCCGCATCAGCTTAAAGCCGCAGGATTGCCAGAAGGCCCAAAGCTCTGCGGTATACCCAAAGCTGACCGACAAATAATCCAGCCCGTCGGCATCTTCCCTGCTCCGTTCCACCATTTGACGGCCGATGCCCTGGCGCCGCCGTTCAGGTGCAATGGCAATCCGACTGATACGCCGGGAACGAAGCTGGGCGGCTGCGGGCCAGCCACCATGAGCGGCTAGAGACTGCGCCACCAGATTTCCCCGGGGACGCCGAAAGCCGGCCCAGACCGCCTCGGACAGAGCGGCTGTCAAACCACCTTCATCAACCAGTAGCATCGCCCCCTGCACGGTATTGCCCTGCGATGCCAGGCTGAAATGCATGCCTGGCGCATCCATCATCCGCCGCAAATCCAGCGGCGAAGTACGGTAGTGGGCGCTCGCCAGCAGCTGATACATGGCGGACAATTGTTGCGGCTGAGTCAGCCAAGCGGATTGCTCAGGGAACGAAAATTGCAGCGGCAGCGTGCTTTGCTCTGGCTCCGCTTCCGCAATCAGCAGCGCCTGATTAATAAAGCGCTCCAGCGGATCATCGGCTGACCAGCGCAGCGGCTGATCCAGTTTACGCAGCGTCACCTGCGGCAGGCTGGCACAGAATTTCAGCATAAAGCCGCGACCGGTGCCTTCGTAACCCTGCAAGGTCGAGGTCAGCAACACGCGGGGATACAGCGCCACCAGCTGCCGCAGGATCGGCGCCGGTAAGGCTGCGGCTTCGTCCACCAGCAGCCAGTCGATCGGCTGCGGCCGCTGTTCAGGGCTGAGAGCCAGCAGCCGGTCCGGTGCGATAAACTCAAAAGCGTCGCCGGCGAATTCTGCCAGCACATCGGTGGCCACTTTGGCCGGTGCGGTTATCAGGCAACGCCCTGGCCAGCGTGCCGCCAGCAGCCCGGCCAGCGCAGACTTTCCTCTGCCGCGCGGTGCGACAATCACAGAGATACCGGGCTCGCTGGCCAGCAACGCATCTAGCACTGCCTGCTGCTGTGACGTATCATCAGGCCGCCAGGCAGGCGATGTGGGCAGAGACGGTAAGGTGAATGGCTGATGCTGCTGGAGCAGCGCAATGCTGTCGTCCTGCTCAACCAGTTGCTGAAAACGACGGATAAAATTACAGGAAGGAATGGCCGAAGCCTGTTCGCTCCAGCGCAATGAATCGGTGTCTGGTAAGGTGGCCCAACGCGACCAGTCGGGCACCAGCATCAGCAGCCAGCTGCCTGCTTTTAGCGTGCCGGAAAGTGCGGCCAGCGCTTCGGCATGAAAACCGCTGCGGGCATCAAACACCGCGTGCAGAAACTCGCGCCCCAGCAGGGTTCTTGCCGCCGCCGGCGCGCAGTTCAGCGGACTGTGGGGTGCATCGCCCAGCCACATCCAGTCGCCCGGTAACCAGGCCATCCACTGCTCGGCCTGATGCTGGCACCAGCTATCGTCGCCGCTGATCACCAGGATTTGCCGCAGCCCTTGCTGCCTGAGATGTTCGCTATGGCGTAGTGTGTCGTTAACCCCGGCCATAATCAGCGACTAAAGGTGTCGCACTGGCCCGGATTACCGCTATCAAACCCTTTTTTGAACCAGCTGTAACGCTGCTCTGACGTCCCATGGGTAAAGCTGTCCGGTACTACCCGACCCTGACCACGCTGTTGCAGACGATCGTCACCGATCGCTTCAGCGGCGTTAAGCGCTTCCTGCAAATCGCCAGGTTCAAGGATATTTTGCTTTTGCATGTAGTAACCCCACACGCCAGCAAAGCAGTCCGCCTGTAACTCCATTTTCACCGAAAGCTGATTAGCCTGAGTCTGGCTTGCACCCTGCTGCATCTGGCGGACTTTTTGCTCAATGCCCAACAATCTCTGTACGTGGTGACCCACTTCATGAGCAATAACATATCCCTGGGCGAAATCTCCGTCCGCCCCCAGCTTGTTTTTCATTTCATCGTAAAACGACAGGTCAATGTAAACCGTGGTATCAGCCGGGCAGTAAAAAGGCCCCATCACTGACTGACCGGTACCACAACCTGTGCGGGTGGCCCCGCGATACATCACCAGTTTGGGTGGCGTATAGGTTTTACCCATTTTCTGAAAAAGCTGCTGCCAGGTATCTTCCGTGGTGGCAAGGATCACTGAGGTAAATTTGGCCGCTTCATCCTGCTGCGGCTTGATGCTGCTCTGGCGTTGCGGGGCTGGCTGAGAAACGCTGCTGCTTTCACCGGTCAGCAACGGGCTAAGGTCATAGCCATAGTAGCTGGCGATCACCACCACAATCAGCAGAATGATGCCGCCTTTGCCCCGGGGAATGCGCATTCTTCCCGCCCCCATTGATGGCGACGAACCAGAATCATCACGGCGATCGTCCACATTGTCGCTCTCGCGGCGCCCTTGCCAACGCATACCTTACCTCTCGTTATGTCCATTTCACGGCTGTTAGATTGATTTTAGACGTGTGTCTCAGGTAACACCAGCTAACCGGGCGTAACCTGCGATTTGAGTTAATCAGACGGGGAGAATACGGGCAATGCGAGGGAAAAGAAAGGCTGCGGTATGAGCGCCGCAGCCACAAATCTTAGTCGAGCTTCACACCCAGACGGGTGGCGACTTCTTCATAGGCTTCAATCAGGCCGCCCAGACTCTGACGGTAACGGTCTTTGTCCATTTTGTTCAGGGTGTCTTTATCCCACAGGCGCGCGCCGTCCGGCGAGAACTCATCGCCCAGCACCACTTCACCCTTGAACAGGCCAAACTCCAGCTTGAAGTCCACCAGGATCAGGCCAGCATCGGAGAACAGCTTGCTCAGTACTTCGTTCGCTTTGTAGGTCAGCTCACGCATACGGGCCAGATTCTCTTTGTTCACCCAACCAAAGGTTTCGCAGTAGGATTCGTTAACCATCGGATCGTGCTTGGCATCATCCTTCAGGAACAGGTCAAACAGCGGTGGGTTGAGGATCATTCCCTCTTCCACGCCCAGACGCTTCACCAGCGAGCCAGCGGCACGGTTACGCATCACGCACTCTACCGGGACCATATCCAGCTTTTTGACCAGCGCTTCGTTATCAGACAGCAGCGCTTCCATCTGCGTTGGGATACCGGCTTCCTGCAGTTTAGTCATGATGAAATGGTTAAACTTATTGTTAATCATTCCTTTGCGATCAAACTGTTCGATACGTTCACCGTCCAGTGCTGACGTATCGTTGCGGAATTCGAGTACCAACAGATCCGGGTTTTCGGTGCTGTAAACGGTTTTCGCTTTGCCGCGATACAACTCAGCTTGCTTTTGCATCTTCTTAAACTCCAAAAATAGAACGGGAAAAATTGTGCTGTCGCTAGTTTATTCTCTGTGGCGAAAAAATCGAAGCAATCGTTTACGTACAGAGGAATAAAAAAGGCCGGAGAGATCCGGCCTTAGGGTTTACTTGCTAAAGGCTGCGTTAAATACGGCAACCAGTGCGTCGTTTTGCGACTGGGTCAACGTATGGCCTTTAGGATCGAGGAACTGCAGGCTGCTGCGGTTATCCAGATCGCCGACCTGCAGCTTATAATCGCCGTTGGTCAGACCCGGATCTTTCGCGCCCAGCGCGTCCCACTCATCACTGCCCAGCGTTTTGTAAGTCACGTTCAGGCTGCCCTGAGAACGGTTAGTATCGGTGACTTTCCAGCCTGCGCGTTGCAGGGCTGCTGGCAGACGTTCCCACACGGTGTTGAACGGTGCGCGAACAATCAGATCCGGCAAGCCGGTATCATCTGCGCCGCTCTGCACGTCAATCTGCGCGGAACTGCGTTTAGCTGCCGCGTTTTCACGTGAGGTTTCGTTTTTATCCAGACCGCTGCTCAGCTCGTTCAGCATCTGCGCGGTGTAGCGCTGCAGCTGGACCGGTGAGTTCACGCCTTTGCCTTCCTGCTGCAGTTCCAGCAGTTTGACCGACAATGCCTGCTGATAACCCTGCTGCTGCACGCTGATCTGGTAGCGGCCACGATACTGATGATCTTCATCAGCACGGTTCCACTGCACCCAATCGGTGGTCAGCGTCTGGGTGGCATCAGTCCGGCTGGCAATCGGGTAATTCTTCGCCTGCACCACATCGACAACCTGCGGCCACAGTGAACCGGTACGCGCGCTGTCCAGTAACAGGACGCCAGAATTACCGGCAAACTGCGTCCGGGTGCCGTTCATCAACGCCAGTGGCTGAGCCGGTGGACGGATGTCCAGCTGCTTGCCAATCGCGCCGGTGGTGCTGGCGGAAGGAATGTCGAAATCGCCATTCTGCAACGGCATCACCATCCCTGCCGGGGCGTGCAGATCGCTTACATCAGCCGCTTTCAGATAAGATTCATCGCCGCTGACCTGACGCTTGTAACGCTGGTCGCTGGAACATGCTGCCAGCAGCATCACCAAAGAAAGCCCTACCACTTTTGCTACCGTGGACTTTTGTACTGAATAAGCCATTAAAACTCCCTAAATTTACAGCAGACCTGCGCTTTTCAGTGCCTGCTCAACAACCGGACGACCGGCATCAGTCATCGGCGTCATCGGCAGACGCAGCGTGTCGGTTGCAATTAATCCTAACTGCTTAGCAGCCCATTTAACCGGGACAGGATTAGGCTCAATGAATAGCTTCTGATGCAGATGCATCAGGCGCTGATTAAGGCGTCGCGCTTCGGTAAAATTGCCCTGGCTGGCCAGTTTGCACAATTCTGCCATTTCACGCGCGGCAATGTTTGCCGTTACAGAGATTACGCCCTGTCCGCCAAGCTGCATGAAGTCGAGGGAAGTTGCATCGTCGCCACTTACCAGGATGAAATCTTCATCAACCAGCTCTTGGATCTGACTAACCCGCGATAAGTTCCCGGTAGCCTCTTTGATTCCGATAATATTTTTTATTTTCGCCAGGCGACCTACCGTTTCTGGCAGCATATCGCAACCCGTACGTGACGGGACGTTATACAGCATTTGCGGCAAATCGGTGCTTTCAGCAATGGCTTTGAAGTGCTGATACAGCCCTTCCTGAGTGGGACGGTTGTAGTATGGCGTCACGGTCAGGCAGCCTACCACGCCGCTTTTTTCAAAGCGTTTGGTCAGAGCAATCCCTTCAGCGGTGGCGTTAGCGCCGGTTCCGGCGATCACCGGAATGCGGCCGTCGGCCAGTTCCAGCGTCATCATCACCACGTCACCATGTTCGTCATGGCTTAATGTGGCGGATTCACCGGTAGTCCCTACTGAGACAATTGCCGCGGTTCCGCTGGCAACATGATAATCAATCAGTTTTTTCAAACTCGCACGGCAGACAAACCCTTTGTCATCCATCGGCGTGACGAGTGCAACAATACTTCCCGTGAACATTAGCCATCCCCTCCACAAACAAGTCCTTCATGGTACGGTTTACGGCACTCTAAAAGCAAGCAGACAAGCCCCCCAGGCCACTTGGCATAGGGTATTTTTTATGTTTACCTTAGAGTTATCACAATTGCTAATCATCATGACGGACAGGAAGCATCATTTTGCCGCAGTCACAGCAACATCATCTGGTTATCACCGCACTGGGGGTTGACCGCCCGGGGATCGTTAACACCATCACCCGCCACGTCAGCAGCTGCGGTTGCAACATTGAAGATAGCCGTCTGGCCATGCTGGGTGAGGAATTCAGCTTTATCATGCTGCTTTCCGGCAGTTGGAACGCGATTACGCTGATTGAATCCACCCTGCCGCTAAAAGGCGCGGAGCTGGAGCTGCTGATCGTGATGAAGCGCACCACCTTCCGCGAACGGCCGCCCATGCCCGCCACGGTCTGGGTTCAGGTGGAAGTAAAGGATTCACCGCATATTATTGAGCGCTTCACCGATCTGTTTGATTCCCATCAGATGAACATCGCCGAGCTGGTGTCCCGCACGCAGCCCGCGCAAGAAAATCAGCCGCCTTTACTCTATATTCAAATTACCGCTCACAGCCCCGCAAGCCAGGATGCCTCATTTATTGAGCAGGCATTCAACAGGCTATGTACAGAACTGCAGGCGCAAGGCACTATTAACGTCGTCCAGTACCCACAGCATGATGAAAAAATGGAGAGTAGTGATGAATCCACTGAAAGCCGGTGATACCGCACCGAAATTTAGCTTGCCCGATCAGGATGGCGAACAAGTAAATTTGACCGACTTCCAGGGACAGCGCGTTCTGGTGTATTTCTACCCGAAAGCGATGACGCCAGGTTGCACCGTTCAGGCTTGCGGTCTGCGTGACAGCATGGATGAGCTGAAAAAAGCCGGTGTTGATGTGTTAGGGATCAGCACCGATAAGCCAGAGAAACTGTCGCGATTTGTTGAGAAAGAGCTGCTGAACTTTACGCTGCTTTCCGATGAAGACCATCAGGTCTGCGAACAGTTTGGCATCTGGGGTGAGAAGACGTTCATGGGCAAAACCTATGATGGCATCCACCGGATCAGCTTCCTGATTGGCACCGATGGCAAGGTTGAGCATGTGTTTGATGACTTCAAAACCGCCACTCACCACGACATCGTGATGGACTACCTGAAGAGCGCCTGATCCCAGGCGCAACATAAAAAGGGCAGAAGAGAGTGCCCCTTAATCTCCGGTTTGTCGCCGAAGATTAAGGCACAGCGCCGCTTCTGCCCTTTTCTTATCCCGCTATGTGCGTTTTTTCGGCTCGACGTTCAGCTCATCAGGCCAGGCATGCACCACCGCTTTGATCAGCGTGGCCAGCGGAATGGCGAAGAACACCCCCCAGAATCCCCACAGCCCGCCAAATATCACCACCGACAGAATGATCACCAGCGGATGCAGATTGACCGCTTCTGAGAACAGCACCGGCACCAGAATATTGCCGTCCAGCCCCTGAATAATCAGATAGACGATAATCATCGTCCAGAAGTCGCCGCCGAGGCCCCATTGTGCCAGGCCCACGCCGATGACCGGAATGGTCACCGCCAGCGCGCCGACATACGGGATCAGCACCGAGAAGCCAACCAACACCGCCAGCAGCAGCGCATAGTTCATGCCGATCGCGAGGAAGCCAATCCAGGTGGCGATACCGACCACCACCATCTCCAGCACTTTGCCGCGAATGTAGTTGGAGACCTGCTGGTTCATCTCTGCCCACACCTGACCGGCCAGGCCACGGTTGCGCGGCAGAACGCGGCTGATGGCCGCCAGCATCTGATCTTTGTCCTTCAGCAGGAAGAACACCATCAGCGGCACCAGCACCAGATAAATCGCCAGGGTCATAATGCCCACCAGCGAAGCCAGCGAGTACTTCACCAGCTGGTCGCCCATGCCGCTCAGGCGGCTGCGCAGGTTCTCCACCACGATATCGACGATGCCCACGTCCATCAGCGTTGGGAAGCGCTCCGGTAAGCGGGTGGCATAGTGATACAGGCCGTTAAGCATGGTCGGCAGTTCATGCGCCAGGTTAATCCCCTGTTGCCAGGCAACGGGCGCGACCACCAGCACTAACACCATTAATAAAGAGGCAAAGATAATCAGGATGATGGCGGTCGCCCAGGTACGGGAACAGCCCAGGCGTTCGAGGCGCACCGTTGGCCACTCCAGCAGATACGCCACCACTAACGCCACCAGCAGCGGGGCCAGCAGGCCGTTAAAGAAAAACAGAATACAAAAGGCGGCGATCAGGATGGCCAGCAAGGCGATAGCCTGTGGATCGCTGAAGCGGCGGCGATACCACTGAATTAAGAGGTCCAGCATGTGAAACGTCCTTGCGTACTAAGGGGGGAAACAGTCTACCTGAAGGGTGAGGCTCTGTCGCGTGGCTGTCCGGCGTGGCGGGATGCCAGGCCGGACGGGTGAGGATTAGCCGCTGTGACGTTGCGGGTGCATCTCAAGCTGCGGTTCTGGCTGGCTGGCGATGACACGGTTACGTCCGGCATTTTTCGCCTGATAAAGCGCATCATCAGCCTGCTTGAACACCCGCTCCATCGAGATTTCATCCGGTGACCAGAACGCCACGCCAATCGAAATCGAAATATGCCCAACGGTCGGTAATTCCAGCTGCTCAATCTTTCTTCTGACGCGCTCGGCAATCGCCATCGCCACATCACGATCGGCGCCAGGCATGATCATCAGAAACTCTTCCCCGCCGTTACGGCAGACAACGTCGGTCTGTCGGGAGCTATTACCCAGCTGATCGGCGACGCTTTTAATCACGTTATCGCCCACATCATGACCCCAGGTATCGTTCACCCGCTTAAAGTGATCGATGTCCACCGCCAGCACGGCAAACGGCTGACGGGTCGCGAGGAAATATTCCAGCACCGCGTTCAGGCCGCGACGGTTAAGCAGTTCGGTCATTGGATCGGTCTGCACTTCGAACTTCAGCCGGCCGATTTTATCCTGCAACAAACCAATCCCGGCCAGCATCGCGCGTTTGATTTGCGACGATTCATAATACCAGGAGCGGATGCCGTTAATCTCTTTCGACACGCCTGGCGCGTCCATCTGGCTGGCCTTACGGGCCAGTTGCCATAGCGGTAACGCAATCAGGCGCGCAAGGATCCAGGCACAAATCAGGGTCAGTAGCGCGAAGGGAACCGAATGCTGCAGCACCTTCATCAACAGGCTGTTCAGCGGTTCAAGGGTGGTCTGCGTCGGTTTAAGCGCGACGATGGTCCAGCCCGGCGTGGAGACCGTGGCGTAACCTGCCAGCATCGGTTCGCCGCTGGCTTTCGGGATCTGCTGGTAGCCGTTGCTGTTCTTCTCCCGGACATCGTCCGCGATCAGCGGGGCAATTTTCTGCCCAATCAGTTTGGCGTTCTGGTGGTAGAGCACCCGGTTCTCGCCATCAACCACATACAGTGACGAACCATCGCGGTAGAACTGCTCGCCGAGCAATTCATTGAGAATGCTTTTTTTCTTCAGGTAAATCGTGCCGCCGACAAAGCCCAGATAGCTGCCGGTTTTTGACCAGACAGGATAAGAGACAAACACCATCAGGTTGTTGGCCGCCGAAATGCTCGGTTTGCCGATCAGCGGTTTGCGCTCAGTCAGTGCTTGCGTGGTGCTGCTGGTAGTGAGATGCATGCCTTTCAGCATCAAAGACTCGGGCGAAATCGCTTTCACCCAGCCATTGGCGTCGACAATCACCACCGAGTTAAAGCTGTTGGTCTGTTCGCGCAGGCGATCGACCTCACTTTGCAACGCCGCATCGTTATCCATACCGTCGCCCAGCACTTTGGCACTGAACGCCAGCTGTGACTGCGCCAGCTGAAAAAACATTTCAGTGGTGGAGGCCAGTTTCGTGGCGTAAACGCGGTTGGATTCGAGCGTATTATTGATCAGCACTTCACGCTGTACTCGCCAGGTGGCGTACAGTGAGTTGGCCAGTGTAATCACGATGCTGGCCACGGCTAATAATGTAATAAGCGTGCGTAAGTCCGTCTTGGGGCGACTTAGCCTCAACATGGACTCACCTCGGTGAGACGTTTCATAATGTAGCGCCTTATTATTTTATGTGCGCATTTGATAAGTGCGTGTTATGCCCTGGTAAAGCACACGCCAATTGTACACCTCTCGTTCGTTTTGGGAATATTCTGACGCCCTTTATACCAATAATAATTTGGTTTAATCGATAAGCCCGTTGGCATCATAGAAGGGATAAGGGCCATCAAATTGCCCGACGACGCACTGATGGGTGACCACCCCCTGCTCCGGCGTCCAGCGGTGCAGTAAATAACCGGCGGGCTCCAGGCAGAAGTTGGCCGGGCCGTCGGTTTGCAAATCAAACGCCACCTGATGGGATACACCTGGCGCGCTGCACGCCAGCGTACCGGCAAACCTGACCTGCATACTGCGATGAAGATGCCCGCACAGCACCCTTTCCACCTGCGGATGGCCCTTGATCACCGCAGCTAACGGCTGGGGATTACGCAGCCACTGGCGATCCATATGGTCAATCCCACTGATAAACGGTGGATGGTGCAGCATCACTATTGTCGGCCGCAGCGGTTGTTCCTTTAGCCTGTCAGACAGCCAGCCCAGACGTTCTTCGCAGAGTTCCCCTTGCGGTTGCTGTGGCACGGTGGAATCCAGTGCCAGCAGGCGTAACGGCCCGCATTCGCCTTCCCACTGAATGAATTCGTGGTGCTGAAAAAGATGCGTTTGGTCGGCAAAGATTTTTCGCATCATCTGACGATCGTCGTGATTGCCCGCCATCAGCCAGTACGGCAATTCAAGGTGGGATAACGCTTCCTTCAGCGTCAGATACTCTTCTTCGTGGCCAAAGTCGACCAGATCGCCGGTAATCACCACCGCATCAGGGCGTGGCAACAGCGCATTCAGTCGGGCAATCACCTGGCGTAATGCACCAAGGGTATCCACTTTGCGGTAGGACAATTTGCCCTGGGCTTTAATGTGTAAATCACTGATCTGGGCCAGTAACACCGCTTGCTGAGTCAAAATAACGATCCCTTAATCCCGAATTAAAAATGCATCACCCGTTCGTCGGTGATGATCAATCCTACCCTCTGACCGGTCTGCCAGACCTCACGGGCAGAACGTTCGACCTGAATCGGTTTTTCGCTGCCGATATCAATCAGCAAGCGCTGGCTGGCACCGAGAAACAGTTGTTCGACGATACGGCCCTGACGCAGACCGGCATCCGGCTGACCAAGCTGAATATCTTCAGGCCGGCAGAAACGGGCCGGCGTGCCGTATCCGGCTGGCTGAATGCAGTTGATGGCACCGACAAAATCAGCGACAAACCGGGTGGCAGGCTGCTGATAAATGGCACGCGGCGTGTCGATCTGCGCGATCCGTCCACGCTCAAGCACCGCAATCCGGTCGCCCAACGCCATCGCTTCCTGCTGATCGTGCGTGACATAGACGGCAGTGATGGCCAGCGTTCTCAGCAGATGGCCGATATCCTCACGCAGGCGCTCACGAAGCTTCACGTCAAGCGCCGCCAGCGGCTCATCAAACAACAGAACCTTTGGCCGGGCTGCCAATGCGCGGGCCAGCGACACGCGCTGCTTTTGCCCACCGGAAAGCGCCTGCACCGGGCGATGAGCAAAGGGCAACAGATCGACCATCGCCAGCATCTCATCCACCCTTTCCTGCCGTTCCGCTTTGGGCACACCCTGAATACGCAGGCCGTAGCCGACGTTATCCGCAACGTTTAAATTGGGGAACAGCGCATAGTTCTGGAACACCATGCCGACATTGCGCTTCTCAATCGGCAAGTGGGTGACGTTACGATCGCCAAACCAGACTTCACCGCCAGCGTCTGGCGTTTCCAGGCCGCTGATGATGCGCAGCGTGGTGGTTTTCCCGCAGCCAGACGGCCCCAGCAGCACCAGCGTTTCGCCAGCCACAATGTCGAGATCCAACGGGTGCAATGCCACTGAACCGCCGGCAAAAGTACGTGAACAGTGACGTAAATGAATACTCAGGGAGTCTGCCATCAGACGGTTTCCTTAACGGGTAACGCTCGCGCATCTGCCCGGCGCTGAGCAAACTGGGTGACCCAGCTCAGCGCCAGCAACAGCGGCAAAATAATCGCGAGGAAAATCAGGGTATAGGCCGAGCCCACTTCCAGACGCATTGAGGCATAGCTGTCCGCCAGACCCACCGGCAGCGTTTTCGTCAGCGGCGTGTGCAGCATCCAGGTGATATTAAATTCACCTATCGACAGCGTCAGCACCATAAATGCCCCGGCAAGAATGCCGTTACGGCAGTTCGGTACGATGACGGTAAAGAACCGACGCCAGAAACCGGCGCCCAGGCTGGCGGCCGCTTCTTCCAGTTGTAGCAGCTGGCTGGCGCGCATCACCGACAGGACCGGACGCACCATAAAGGGCAGAGTGAACAGCACATGGCCGATCAAAATAAACAGCCAGCTGCTGCGTAAACCGTGGAAGCCGCCATAGATGACAATCAGGCCGAGCGCCGTGGCCAGTCCGGGTAATGCCACCGGCAGCAACAGAAACTCTTCAATGCGGCTGGCCCAACGTGAGGGGGTTTTCAATAATCCCCATGCGGCTGGCACGCCTAATACCAACACGCACCCGAGGCAGCTGACGGCGATCAGTAGCGACAGCCCGATCGTGCCGGCGTACAGCTCCCAAACCTGGGCAACCCAGCGCAGCGTCAGCCCGCTTTTCAGCCCGATAAAATAGTTCTCCGTCACCCCTGCCAGCAGCGAAAGGACGATGGGTACCACCATAAACAGACACAGGCTGAGCGTGAAAATCAGCTGTAACCAGAACAGTCCGGTGCGTTTCATTACGCCATCTCCTTATGTTCACCGGCCAGCCAGCGCGCCAGAATCAACGCCAGCCAGGCGACACCGCCCATCGCCACGGATAATGCGGCCGCCGTGGCAAAATTGGCGTAATTGGTGAACTCACCGTAAATCGTCAGCGGCAAAACCTTCAGGTCGGTGCCAAGAGTAAACGCGGTGCCAAAAGCGCCCATACTGGTGGCAAAGCAGATGGCGCCGCTGGAAAACAGTGCCGGCGAGATCCCCGGCACAATCACATCCCACACCACTCGCCACTGGCTGGCACCAAGGGATCGCGCTGCCTCCTCCAGCGACGGATCGAGTTTTTCGCAGGCGGCGACCAGCGTCATCACCACGCGAGGGATGGAGAAATAGAGATAGCCCACGAACAGCCCCGCCAGCGAATAGGCAAACATCCAGCGTTCGCCGGACAACGTCAGGCTAAATTGCGCAATCAGCCCCTGGCGTCCCGCCAGCATCACCACCAGAAAGCCCACCACCACGCCTGGAAAAGCCAGCGGGAAAGTTAACACCGCCAGCAACAGCGAGCGCCCGGCAAAGCGGTGACGCGCCAGAAAACAGCCGACGATGGCACAAATCGCTACCGCCAACAGGGAAACCAACAGCGACAGCAGCACCGTCACCCCGAGGCTGCGCAGGTATTGCGGCTGCGTCAGAATGGTCCAGTACGCATTCACACCGGTGCTGTTATCGGCTTCGGTGCCCATCATGATCAGAGTGGCGAAAGGCAGCAGCCAGAACGCCGCAAAAAACAACAGGGCGGGAACCAGCATCCACTGCACCTTTATCCGGCGGAGAAATGGCGTGGCGCGCGCCCCGACATGGGGACGCGAACCGCTGCTGACTAATGGCGCAGACATTACTGGATCTCACTCAGATAACGCGCGGAAAAGGCTTTTTGCGCGTCAGCCATCTGCTGATAATCGACGGTTTTGGCGCGGGCATAATCACTGTCAGGCAGGAAGCGTTTCTTCGCCTCAGCCGACATCGCTTCCGGCCGGACCGGGCGCAGATAAGCATTGGCCCAAATCGCCTGCCCTTTGTCGGACAGCACGTAATCAATCACCTTTTTGCCGTTATCCGCGTGTGGCGCGTTTTTTACCAGGCTGATGACGTACGGCACGGTAACGGTCCCCTCTTTCGGGATCACAAAGGCGACGTTGGCATGGTCGGTGTATTTCGCGCGATAGGCATTGAAGTCATAATCCAGCAGGATTGGGATTTCGCCGGACAGCAGACGCGCATAGGCGGTTTGCTTCGGCACAATCGGCTTATTGGCTGACAGTTTTTTAAAGTACGCCAGGCCAGGTCCGAAGTCCTGCAGGGTGCCGCCCATTGCCAGGTTCGCGGCGACCGCGCCCACGTAACCGACGAACGCGCTGGAAGGGTCGAGGAAGCCAATCATGCCTTTATATTCCGGCTTCAACAGGTCATTCCAGGATTGCGGCACCGGCAAGCCGCCTAAGGCATCGACATTGACCATAAAGCCCATGGTGCCAGAGTGCAGCGCGACCCACTTCCCGTCAGGATCCTTCATGCCAGCCGGGATCGCATTCCATCCGGCGGGTTTATACGTCTCCACCACGCCCGACTTTGCCGCCTGAATACCAAAGGTGACGCCCAGATAGGCCACATCGGCCACCGGGTTGGCTTTTTCCGCCACCATCTGTGCCAGCGCCTGACCGGAGTTTTTATTGTCCTGCGGCACGTTGATGCCGGTATCGGTGGCAATCGCTTTTAACTGCGTGCCCCAGTCAGCCCATTCTGGCGGGCAGTTATAACAAATGGCATCGGCTGCTGACGCCAGCTGGCTGACCATTGCACTCCCCGCCAGCAGCGCGGCGACGGCAATCTTGCTGAACTGTTTACGCTGTAACATAAGTTTTCCCGGATGTTGGTGTAATAAAAAAAGGTTAAGGCAAAGGCAGAACTGGCGGCGGCGCGATGCTTTCACCCAACCGCAGTTGCACCGGTAGCGGCGCAACAGGATCCGGACGCTGACCGGCAATTAATGCCAGCAGATGGGTAATCGCCTGCGTTCCCATATTCTGTAAAGGTTGCACCACGGAACTGAGCGACGGATAAACCAGCCGCCCGAGATCGATTCCGTCGAAGCCAATAATTGAAATTTGCTGCGGCACGCGATAGCCCGCACGAAGCAGCTCGCCGATCACGCTTATGGCCAGCAGATCGTTAGTGCAGAGCAGCGCGGTCATCGCCTGATGGCCCTGTAAGGCGGGTTGCAGCGTCTGCAGGTCTGAACGGGTATGGCTGGGCATTTCCAGCACCGCGGCGGGCGTCAGACCGGCGGCGTTCATCGCATCGCAGTAGCCCTGATAACGCTGAAGCGCGCGGTCAGATTGCAGGATTGGCCCGGCAATCATGCCGATGTGGCGATGCCCGAGGCCAAGCAGGTGCCCGGTGGCCTGACGCATGGCCTGGCGGTTATCAACACACACCGACGGCAGCGTGATTTTTTGCGGCGCGTTGTGGACCAAGACCACCGGCACATCTTCCCGCTGAAGGTTGGCGAGAACCTGGCTGCTGTCGGCATCGGCGACGGTCAGCACCAGCCCATCAACGCGCTGGCGGAGCATATTTTCCACGATGTCCGCTTCGCGCTGCGGCTGATAATCACTGGTGGCAATCAGCAGCCCGTAGCCTCTTTGCTGAGCAGCCACTTCCATCGCCTGCAGCTGTTCAGCAAAAACGGGGTTACTTAACGAAGGCAACAACACCCCCAGCGTGCGGGAAGATTGGGTGCGGAGCTGGCGGGCAATAAGATTTGGCCGGAAGCCAAGCGCATCTGACGCAGCAAATACTTTCAGCCGGGTCTCTTCACGCACCAGCTCAGGCGAAGAGAAAGCCCGTGCTGCCGTAGCGCGTGAAACGCCCGCCAGTTTTGCTACCCGCAATAAATCCGTCATTCGCTCACCTTTTCACCATGAGATCGATCTCATGGCAGGCAAGTTAACAACGATTTATGACAGAAAAATGATCGCAGAAAGGGCCGTGCAGCGGCTCAGGGAAGGTGATCAACGAAAGGCGGCAGAAGCCTGAGTCCGGATTTGCGGGCCAGCGGCCCGCGTTATCGCAGGGACGGCAGAATTACATCGCGAGGAAGGCGTAGCCCTGGTTTTCCAGGGTTGAAACCGTGGTCGGGCTGGACAGCGCATGGGTAACGGATTTATCGATCCAGTCATGCTGGAAATGGTGGAAGGCGACAGACTGATCGCAGACCGAGACATCCACTCCTTTGGCCCGCAGCTGGCTGATGAGCTTCAGGTTAGGATTATCCATACCAAACATTTTTTTATACTGTTCGTTATTTAACATCGCCGGGGTGCCATCACCGGTGACAGAAACCACGAACTTCAGCTGGTCGACCGGCACGCCAGAAGCGACATACAGATTCACAACCCTGGCAACGCGCTCCAGGCCGAGATTAGGATCGTTGGGGCCATTTTCCGCTTTGGTGATCTGGAAAACGATTTTATTACTCTCACCCACAGCCGGTTTATACGCCACGTCTGATTCGTAATGAATTTTGCCGTAACCCTCAATGGTTGGAGTTGACCAGAAACCTGCGGGATCGGCAGCCGGGGTGCCAAAACGGGCACTGATTTTATCGGCAATATCGGGGGCCTTTGAAAAACTGGCGCCGACAAAACCGGCTACAACAGCGATGACTAAATAGGATACGACAGGACGCATAGGATGCTCTCCGCAACAGGGCAACGAGTCAGATGGCTCACGGATAAAAAGGCTGTAGAGTGTCGCCAACTGCGGCGATAACAGGATCTATACCATAGCTTTGACGAATTGCTTGCGGCTGAAAAAAGCATAAGAGCGCAATTAGTTTAGCGATGAAATCATTGATATTATGCAATATCAAAAAAATATTTAAAGTTACTGATTACAACAGGTTGCGTAAAGATCCAGCCAGTGCTCAGCCCATTAAATAGAGTGTATTTTTTATCGTCATGGTTAACATCCATAATTAAAATTTAACTTAAGTTATTAATGGTACTGTTGGTTAAAAAATAAATTAATTATTGGCTCTGTTTAATTTCTGATATCAGTCCAAATAAAGTAACTATGCTAATAAACACATCGTTCACTCCCCGATTCAATAGGAGTATTTTTAGGACTAAACCTAATCAAATTCCATGCCATCATCAGATTAATTGAATAAATTTACCTAACTTTAAGAAAGGCGCGGTTACGATTCGCCGATTGGTAAAATTTATTTGTGATCGGGGACGCAGTAAAAGCAGAAATATCAGGCGCTGCCTGTTCTTTTCAGACCAAAGTACGTTAAGCCGCGTAATTGGGGTTAGCGATGAGATAGTCAATTTTTTACGGCAATAATGGCCGTTTTGCAGAAAATCATTCAGTAACCGTCTGTTGCAACCGTTCCCTTCCGACTGACTAGTGATTAAGATACCCTGCGAAAAGTGCAACGATTGCCCACGGCTGCCAGAACATTTGGTCAGACTGTCGGTCGAAAGAAGACGTCATCAGAATGGGATTCCGCATGATCAGTAGATTGAAGCAGTGTGCTCTGGCCTCACTCATCTTTTCTCTTTCGGCCGCTTCACTGCCGTTGAAAGCGGACGTCAGCGACAATCTGCCGGACATTGGCACCACGGCAGGCAATACGCTTTCCATCGGCCAGGAAATGCAGATGGGTGACTTCTATGTGCGCCAGCTGCGTGGCAGCGCGCCGTTGATCAACGATCCGCTGTTAAACGACTACATCAATCAGTTAGGCCAACGGCTGGTCGCTCACGCCTGGTCGGTAAAAACGCCGTTCCACTTCTTCCTTATCCGCAATGATGAAATTAACGCCTTCGCCTTCTTTGGCGGCAATGTGGTGCTGCATTCTGCCCTCTTCCGCTATACCGACAATGAAAGCCAGCTGGCCTCGGTGATGGCGCACGAAATCTCGCACGTCACCCAACGACACCTGGCGCGCGCGATGGAAGAGCAGCAGCGCAATGCCCCGCTGACCTGGGTGGGTGCGCTGGGCTCAATCCTGCTGGCCATGGCCAGCCCGCAGGCGGGGATGGCGGCGTTAAGCGGTACGCTGGCGGGCGCGCAGCAAGGGGTGATCAGCTTTACCCAGCAAAACGAGCAGGAAGCCGATCGCATCGGCATTCAGGTGTTGCAGCGTTCGGGCTTTGATCCGGAAGCAATGCCGAACTTCCTGCAAAAACTGGCCGATCAGTCCCGCTTCTCCTCCAAGCCGCCGGAGATCCTGTTAACGCACCCTTTACCGGATAGCCGCCTGTCGGATGCCCGCAACCGCGCCAACCAGATGAAGCCGGTGGTGGTGCAGTCTTCGCAGGACTATTACATGGCGAAAGTTCGCGCGCTGGGCATGTACTCCACCGGACAAAACCAGCTGACCGATGACCTGCTGGATACGCTGAATAAAGGCAACACGCGGGAGCAGGCGGCGGGACAGTACGGAAAAGCCGTGCAGTTTTTACAGGCCAAAAGCTTCGCCAATGCCAAAAAGATCATTGCGCCGTTACTGGCAAAGCAGCCGGACAACGTCTGGTATCTGGATATTATGAGCGATATTGATATCGGGCTTAATCAGCCGCAGCAGGCAATCTCGATGCTGCTGGCCGCGAAAGGCGTCAGTGCCAGCGCGGTGGTTCAGCTCAACCTGGCGAATGCCTATGTCGAAGCGAAGCAACCCGCCGAAGCCAGCAAGATTCTCAATCGCTATACCTGGGCGCACAAAGACGATCCGAACGGCTGGGATTTACTGGCGCAGGCCAGTGCCGATCAGGGATTAACCGACGAAGAGCAAGCGGCCAGAGCGGAGAGTTTGGCGCTGAACGGCCAGCTCGATCAGGCGATCAGAAGTTTGAGCAGTGCCAGTGCCTCGGTGCCGTTGGGTAGCCTGAAGCAGGCAAGATATGATGCGAGAATCGATCAGCTGCGTCAGTTACAGCAGCGGTTCAAGCCTTATATGCGATCGTGATCCAGAGCGGGCTGATGCAGTGGCCCGTTGCCGAACTACAGACCGAGCGCTTCTTTCACAAAAGGAATGGTCAGCTTACGCTGGGCACTGATTGAAGCGCGGTCCAGCTTATCCAGCGTTTCAAACAGCGTGCGCATCTCACGATCCAGCCTTTTCAGCAGAAAACGGCCCACGTCTTCCGGTAGTTCAAAACCTCGCAGTCTGGCCCGCAGCTGCAGCGCCTGTAACTTATCCTCATCGGATAACGGCTGCAGGCGATAAATCTGCCCCCAGTCGAGGCGGGAAGCTAAATCGGCTAACTTGAGGTTTAACTGGCGGGGAGGACGATCGGCGGTGATCAGTAAGCGGGTGCGGCCGGTTTCCAGAATGCGGTTATAGAGATCGAAAATCGCCATTTCCCAGGGTTCATCCCCGGCAATGCATTCAATATTGTCGATGCAAATCAGCGGCAGCTGCTCCATGCCATCCAGCACTTCCGGCACAAACCAGGTGCGCTTATCCAGCGGCACATAGCCGACGGCCTCGCCACGGGCGGAGAGCTCGGCGCAGGCGGCATGCAGCAAATGGCTGCGACCTCCCCCTTCACGCGACCAGAAATAAAAATAGCTGCCGTGCTCCTGTTGCAGCGCACTTTGCAGCGCGGCAATCAGCGACGGGTTTTCCCCCGGCCAGAAGCTGGCGAAGGTTTCGTCATCGGGCAAATACAAGGGCAAAGACAGCTGTGCCGGTGTGTTCAGAAGCACCTCAGTGTTGATCGGGCAAAATCCGGCTGGAGTTTATCACAACTTTCTTCTGTTAATAAACGCAGGCCGGATTGCCGTCGCTTACAGGCGATCGCGATCCTGCGGATCGAGCACCACTTCTTCAGGGCGGATCAGGCCGATCGCCTTGAAGATCAGGCTCAGCAGAATGCCGATGATGGTGGCCAGCGCCATGCCTTTCAGCTCCGCCGCACCGATATGCACCGTTGCGCCGCTCACGCCGATAATCAGGATTACCGAGGTCAGGATCAGGTTCTGCGCCTTGTTATAGTCAACCTTCGACTCAATCAGCACGCGAATACCGGAAGCGCCAATCACGCCGTATAACAGCAGTGATACGCCGCCCATCACCGGCACCGGTACCGCCTGGATCACCGCGGCCAGTTTACCGACGCAGGACAGCAGGATCGCCAGAATGGCCGCGCCGCCAATCACCCAGGTGCTGTAGACGCGGGTGATGGCCATTACGCCAATATTTTCACCGTAGGTGGTGTTGGGCGTGGATCCAAAGAAGCCGGAGATGACCGTAGAAATGCCGTTGGCAAACATCGAGCGATGCAGACCCGGATCTTTCAACAGGTCCTTTTTCACGATGTTGGCGGTGACCACCAGATGACCGACATGCTCGGCAATCACCACCAGCGCGGCCGGCAGGATAGTTAACATCGCATACCATTCGAAACGCGGCGTATAGAAGGTGGGCAGCGCGAACCAGTGCGCAGCTTCTACCGAAGACCAGTCGACAATGCCCATCGCCGAAGAGAGCGCATAACCGGCAATCACCCCAATCAGGATCGGGATAATCGCCAGAAAGCCGCGGAACAGCACCGAGCCAAACACCGTTACGCCCAGCGTCACCATCGAGATGATAATGGTTTTGCTGTCAACGGAAGCGCCGTCAGCGGGCAGCAGTCCGGCCATTTTCGCCGCCACGCCCGCCAGTTCCAGCCCGATAACCGCCACAATCGCGCCCATTGCCGCCGGTGGGAACATCACGTCCAGCCAGCCGGTGCCAGCTTTTTTGACAATCAACGCCACCAGGCAGAACAGCACGCCGCAGAGAATAAAGCCGCCGAGCGCCACTTCATACCCGAGCGGCAACAGCAGTAACACCGGAGAAATAAAGGCAAAGCTTGAACCGAGGTAAGCCGGGATTTTGCCCTTACAGATAAAGAGATAGAGCAAGGTGCCGACGCCGTTAAACAGCAATACCGTGGCCGGATTGATATGGAACAGGATTGGCACCAGCACGGTGGCGCCAAACATCGCAAACAGGTGCTGGAAGCTGAGTGGGATGGTTTGCAGCAGCGGTGGCCGCTCGCTGACGCCAATTGCACGACGTGTCATAGTATTACCCCTTGTTTTACCCATTAAAAAGCCGACTCTGCGGTCGGCTTGTCTCGTTGATGACGGCTTATTTGGTGCCGAAGATCTTATCGCCTGCGTCACCGAGGCCCGGAATGATATACCCTTTCTCATTCAGACCCTGATCGATAGACGCGGTGTACAGCTCAACATCCGGGTGCGCTTTTTCCAGCGCGGCAATGCCTTCCGGTGCGGCGACCAGCACCAGCACTTTAATGCTGGTACAACCGGCTTTTTTCAGCAGGTCGATGGTGGCAATCATTGACCCACCGGTAGCCAGCATTGGATCCACCACCAGCGCCATGCGCTCTTCGATATTGGAAACCAGCTTCTGGAAATACGGGACCGGCTCCAGCGTCTCTTCATCGCGGTAAACACCGACAACGCTGATGCGCGCGCTTGGCACGTGCTCGAGTACGCCTTCCATCATGCCCAGTCCCGCACGCAGGATCGGCACAACGGTGATCTTCTTACCTTTGATTTGCTCGATTTCTACCGGACCATTCCAGCCTTCAATGGTCACCGTTTCGGTGGCTAAATCAGAGGTGGCTTCGTAAGTCAGCAGACTTCCCACTTCTGAGGCGAGTTCACGAAAACGTTTGGTGCTTACGTCATGCTCACGCATCAGACCCAGTTTATGTTTGACCAGCGGGTGTTTGACTTCCACGATCTTCATTGTTGTACTCCCGGAGTGTTAAGCTGCAAAAAAAAATCGCGAGATTATAGCGCCATTTACGCTCCACGCCATATGACTTAGTGCAACTTTTGATTAAACCGTCCCTACCCGTCAATAATTAGCTAAAATCCAGTTATCCGCAACGCGTCTGAAGATGGCACTCGCAAACGTTTGCCTGCGCTGTTAGAATTGCCGCGCTTTATTTTCCATACCACCAACCGCAAACCGCGTGGGGATTTCGCAGTGACCGATAAGACCTCTCTCAGCTATAAAGACGCCGGCGTAGATATCGACGCGGGTAATGCTTTAGTCGATCGTATTAAAGGCGTAGTGAAAAAGACTCGTCGCCCGGAAGTGATGGGTGGACTAGGCGGTTTCGGTGCCCTTTGTGCGCTGCCGCAAAAATACCGCGAGCCGATTCTGGTTTCCGGCACTGACGGCGTCGGCACCAAGCTGCGTCTGGCGATGGACCTTAAACGCCACGATACTATCGGTATCGATCTGGTCGCGATGTGCGTGAATGATTTGGTGGTTCAGGGCGCCGAGCCGCTGTTCTTCCTGGATTACTATGCCACGGGCAAACTGGAAGTCGACACCGCAGCCAGCGTGATCACCGGCATTGCTGAAGGCTGCTCGCAGTCTGGCTGTGCGCTGGTCGGCGGCGAAACCGCAGAGATGCCGGGCATGTACCACGGCGAAGATTACGACGTGGCAGGCTTCTGCGTTGGCGTGGTTGAAAAATCAGAAATCATCGATGGCAGCAAAGTTCAGGACGGCGACGTACTGATTGCCCTCGGCTCCAGCGGCCCGCACTCCAATGGCTACTCGCTGGTACGTAAAATTCTGGAAGTCAGCAACACCAATCCGGAAACGACGCAGCTGGAAGGCAAGTCGCTGGCCGATCATTTGCTGGAACCTACCCGCATCTATGTGAAGAACATCCTCAGCCTGATCGAACAGGTTGATGTTCACGCGATTGCTCACCTGACCGGTGGCGGCTTCTGGGAAAATATCCCCCGCGTGCTGCCAGACAACACCCAGGCGGTGATTGAAGAGTCAAGCTGGCAGTGGCCGGCCGTCTTCGGCTGGATGCAGGAAGCGGGCAACGTCAGCCGCTTTGAGATGTACCGCACCTTTAACTGCGGCGTGGGCATGTTAATCGCCCTCAGCGCAGACGAAGCTGATAAAGCGGTACAGCTGATGACTGACGCGGGCGAAAAAGCCTGGAAAATCGGCGTGATCAAAGCGTCCGATTCTGAAGAGCGTGTGGTCATTAACGCATGAAACGGCTAGTCGTGCTGGTTTCCGGCCAGGGAAGCAATCTTCAGGCAATCCTGGATGCCTGCCAGCAAGGCCAGATCCACGGCAGCGTCGCTGCCGTGTTCAGCAACAAGTCGGACGCGTACGGTCTGACCCGCGCGCGTGAGGCCGGTGTTCCGGCCCATGCGCTCGCCGCTTCCCAGTTTGCTGACCGTGAAGCGTTCGATCGCCAGCTGATGCTGGAAATCGATGCTTATGCGCCCGATTTAGTGGTGCTGGCCGGTTACATGCGGATCCTCAGCCCGGCCTTCGTCCAGCACTATGCCGGACGCATGCTGAACATCCACCCTTCCCTGCTGCCGAAATACCCGGGTCTGCACACTCACCGCCAGGCGATTGAAAATGGCGATGAAGAGCACGGCACCTCGGTGCATTTCGTTACCGAGCAGTTGGACGGCGGCCCGGTGATCCTTCAGGCGAAGGTGCCGGTGTTTGCAGAAGACAGCGAAGAGGATGTGAACGCCCGCGTTCAGCATCAGGAGCACGCTATTTATCCGCTGGTGGTCAGTTGGTTTGTCGATGGCAGACTGGCGATGCGTGATGATGCGGCGTGGCTGGACGGTGAAAAGCTGCCTGAAGAAGGGCATGCTGGCGACTAGCTTGTCGTAGCGCATATTAAGGGGGAGATCGTCGATCTCCCCCTTTTTTATTAGCCGTAGCGGCCGGTAATGTAATCTTCCGTGCGACGCTGGCGCGGCGTGGTAAACAGTTCGTCAGTCTCGCCAAACTCCACCACGCTCCCCTGATGCATAAACGCGGTGTAATCTGACACCCTCGCGGCCTGCTGCATATTGTGCGTTACCAGAATCAGCGTGAAGTGCTGCTTCAGGCTGCTCATCAGCTCTTCAATCACCAGCGTCGAAATCGGATCCAGCGCCGAGGTCGGTTCATCCAGCAGCAAAATTTCCGGTTCAATCGCAATCGCACGGGCGATCACCAGCCGTTGCTGCTGACCGCTGGACAGCGTCAGCGCATTCTGCCACAGGTTATCCTTCACTTCGCCCCACAGCGCCGCCGCCCGCAACGCCCGCTCAACCGCTTCATCCAGCACCCGCCGATCGCGAACGCCCTGCAGGCGCAGGCCATAAACGATGTTTTCATAGATGGTTTTCGGAAACGGGTTGGGCCGCTGGAACACCATGCCAACGCGCCGACGTAGCGAGGATAAGTCCTGACTGCTGCCGAGGATCGACTGCTGATTCAGCCGGATATCGCCTTCGGTGCGGCAGCCATCAATCAGTTCGTTCATCCGGTTCAGGCTGCGTAACAGCGTCGATTTCCCGCAACCGGAAGGGCCAATCAGCGCGGTGATGCGATTTTTTGGGATCCGCAGGTTGATTTCATTCAGCGCCTGCTTTTCGCCATACCACAGCGACAGGTTCTCCAGCTCAAGCGTGCTTTCCAGCAAATCGGACTTCACCATTTTTCTCTCACCATCAGTTCATCAGGGCGCGATAGCGTTCCCGCAGGCGATGCCGTAACACCATCGCCAGCAGGTTCAGCGCCAGAATTATCGTTACCAGCAACAACGCGGTGGCAAAGACCAGCGGACGATCCGCCTGAGCATTCGGGCTCTGGAAAGCCAGATCGTAAATCTGGAATCCGAGGTGCATAAATTTACGGTCCAGATGCAAATAAGGAAACACCGCATCGATCGGCAGTTCTGGCACCATTTTCACCACGCCCACCAGCATCAGCGGCGCGGTCTCTCCTGCTGCGCGCGCCACGGCGAGGATCAGGCCGGTCAGCATCGCGGGAACGGCCAGCGGCAGGGTCACATGCCACAGCGTTTCCGCCTGGGTGGCCCCTAAGGCTAGCGAGCCCTGACGCAGGGATTTAGGAATACGCGACAGGCCTTCTTCAGTGGCGACAATCACCACCGGCAGCGTCAGCAATGCCAGCGTCAGCGAGGCCCACAGCAGGCCAGGCGTGCCAAAGGTGGGGTCGGGCAAGGCATCGGCAAAGAACAGTTTGTCGAGGCTGCCGCCCACCAGCCAGACAAAGAAGCCGAGGCCAAACACGCCGTAAACGATCGAAGGCACACCCGCCAGGTTTACCACCGCAATTCTCACCAGCCGGGTCATCAGGCCGTTTCCGGCATATTCATGCAGCCAGATTGCCGCGATCACCCCCAGCGGCATCACCACGATCGACATCAGCAGCACCATCAGCACGGTGCCGAATATCGCCGGGAACACGCCGCCTTCGCCCAGGCTGTCGCCCTGGGTGCCGCTGACAAAGTGCCAGATCTGCCAGGCCAGATGCAGCCATTTCTCGCCGTAGCTCATCGCATTGGGATACCAGGCGCCGAGGATCTCGTTCATCGCAATGCGGTGCTGCTGGCCCTGAGCATCCCGCAGGATCAGCACCGTGCTGCTGCTTTCATCATTCAGGTCGCTGAGCTGCTGGGCCTTCTGCACAAACTGACGCTGCAGCTCGGCACTGTCCGCCTGATGGATCGACTGTGCCTGCGCCGTGTACTGGTGCTGTTGCTGAAGATGCCGCTGTTGCTGCGCCAGCTGCTCCAGTTCGCTGTTCAGCCTGGCCATGCTCACCCGGCGGATTTTCTCCGCCTGCGACATATGCTGTTGCGACTGTTTTATCCGCTGCTGCAAGGTGCGCATCATATTGCGCGCCACCAGCGGCTGACCGTTCTCCAGCAGGCCGTCGAACCAGCCGTACGCCATGCCGCCGGTGCGACGTTGCAGCGCGATCACCCCGGTAGGCTGCTCGCTGGACACAATCTGGCTGCTTAAGATGCTGTGAAAATCGGAGGCGGCGAAATCGCGGTTGCCGGTTTTAATCAGATAGCGGGTCAGCTCTTGCGGCAGCCCGGCTGGCAACACGCGGCCACTCTCCTCAAGCTGCTGGCGGGAAACCGTCTGTGACTGGGCAACTTCACCCAGCATCTGCGTGGTGCCGACCGTTTGCTGAACCGTATACAGCGTGACCGGATGCGGCCAGAAATACTTCATGCCCTGCCAGGCAAGCAGAGCGATCAGCAAAATAAACGCCAGCAGGCTGACCGCCACCGCGCCACCGGTCAGCCAGCGCCAGCGGTGATTGTTCATCACTCCACTCATAGCGTCTCCTCCTGCTGACTGTAACGCCGGCGTAGGCGCTGGCGGATCAATTCAGCCAGGGTATTTACCGTCAGGGTAAACACCAGCAGCACCAGCGCGCTTAAGAACAGGATGCGGTAGTGACCGCTTCCGGCAGCCGCCTCGGGCATTTCAATCGCCACGTTAGCCGCCAGGCTGCGCACGCCCTGTAATAAACCGCCTTCGGTGACCGGCGTGTTGCCGGTTGCCATCAATACAATCATCGTTTCACCCAGCGCCCGACCAAAGCCGATCATCAGGGCGGCGAAAATGCCGGAAGAGGCGCCCGGCACCACCACGCGAGTGAGCGTTTGCCACTGCGTTGCACCAAGCGCCAGTGAGCCCTGCCCTAGCGATGCCGGCACGCTGAAGATGGCATCTTCCGCCAGGGTGAATATTAACGGCACCAGCGCAAAGCCCATCGCCACGCCGGCAATCAATAAGTTACGTTGCTGATAGCCGCTGCTGAAACGGTCGGCCAGACCCTGGCCAAACAGGCTGTGCTCAATGGCGGGCAGCAACCCCAGGCAGAAGACGCCGGTCAGCAGCATTAGCGGCAGCAGGATCCAGATTTCACGCCCTTCATCACACAGGCGGCGACGCCAGCGCGCAGGCAGTTTCAGCGAGGCCCAACTGCATAAAAGCAGGACGCCAGCCAGCATTAGCGGCAACAGCAGCACGCCGAGCAGTTTGTCAGCCAGTAGCGGGGCCAGCCACAGCCCGGCAATCAGGCCGATGACCACGCTGGGCAATGCGCCCATCATCTCTATCGCCGGTTTCACCCAGCGCCGTAAACCCGGCGCCATAAACCAGGCGGTATACATTGCCGCAGCCAGTGCCAGCGGCGTGGCAAACAGCATCGCCAGGCCAGCCGCTTTCAATGTTCCCATCACCATCGGGACCAGGCTGAATTTGCCCTGATATTCGTCATTAGCCGAGGTCGATTGCCAGACGTAATCGGGCGATGGATAGTGTTCATACCAGACTTTTTGCCAGAGGTTTCGCCAGCTGATATCGGGCCACGGGTTATCAATTTTGTAGTGCTGCAACATGCCGCCGTGCTCCAGCAGCAAACCATCACCCTGCGGCGAAAATGCGCCATTTTCGGCATTGGCAGCCAGCTGGCGTGACAAAATCGCGCCTCTTTGCTTACTGGCATACAGCTTGAGTTCACCGGCGGGGCTGAGCGTGGCAAATACCCGCCGATGCGCCTCGCTGAACAGCAGCCCGCGATCTTCTGCTCCGGCAAACTGGCGGATAGGCTGCAAATGCGGCCCGGTTTCGCTGGCGATATCAAACCACTGCGCAATCCCATTGGCATCGGACAACAGCAACGAGCTTCCGCCGCTCAGTAAGGCAATTCGATGGGGTGCGCTGGTTAAGGTGCGCGTATCGCGCAGAACCGGCCCGTCCGGGGCGATCCGCCAGACGCGGAGAATATTGCCGGCGACGCCGAACAGCAGTTTGCCATCCGGGGAAAGCAGCAGCTGGTTGATATCCGGCACCGCAAGCGTGAATTTCTCAGGCGCAGCGCCTGCCGCATACCGCAACAGCGTGATCTGCTGCGCACTGCCCTGAGCAATCAGCCAGCGATCGTCGGCATGGGCCAGGCTCATGACCGTTGCATTGGCATCGCTGCCCGCTAACGGTCGATCGCCGAGCGGGAATTTCCACACCGGTTCGTCGTGGCTGACGGTTAGCTGTGGCTGAACCAACACCAGTCCGCTGGCGCTATGCAGCAACACGCTGCCATTATCGGCGGACGTCACGGCACTGACTTCGCCAGCGGCAAGCGGAAAGGCCACTGACGGCGGCTGTGCATCAAGCGGGATAAACATGCCCTGTCCCTGGCGGTCAATTCGCCATGCCCACTTTTGCCGGGTATCCATCCCCAGCGCCACTGACGGTGTTGAGGCAGGCAGCCTGATGGTCTGCGCACTGCCAATCGACGGTGACGAGAACAGCGGCACCACCACCCACAGCAGCCAGACAAACAGCAGCAGCATCACCAGCAGGATCGCCAGCCCGCAGACTCTGACGACGCGGCGAGTCAGCCGATCAATAAATTGACGGCGCCGGTCGTTGAACTGGGCGGGAATGGGGGTCGAACTCATGCGTTAAGTGCTTTCCTGTGGGCATTGAAGCCGCTATGTTGCCCGTATGTGGTTAATAAGACAATCAACAATGTCCGTTGGACTTTCCTGCCATACTCTCGCCATAATGAAGTGAGACAATGGCCGGTCAAGGGCAGGATCTTCATACGGAGTAAAAATGGGTCAGGAAAAGCTGTATATAGAAAAAGAATTGAGCTGGTTATCGTTCAATGAGCGCGTTCTCCAGGAAGCGGCAGATAAATCCAACCCCCTGATTGAGCGTATGCGCTTTTTAGGCATTTACTCCAATAACCTGGAGGAGTTCTATAAAGTCCGCTTCGCCGACCTGAAACGCCGCATTCTGATTGGCGAAGAGCAAGGCATTCCCAATACCCCGCGCCACTTACTGAAAAAAATTCAGGCCAGGGTGTTGAAAGCGGACCAGGAATTCGACGGCCTGTACAATGATTTGCTGCTGGAGATGGCCCGTAATCAGATCTTCCTGATTAACGAGCGCCAGCTTTCGCCAAACCAGCAGAGCTGGTTGCGCCACTATTTCAAACACCAACTGCGTCAGCACATCACGCCGATTCTGGTCAATCACGACACCGACTTGATTGAGTTTCTGAAGGATGACTACACCTATCTGGCGGTAGAGATCATCCGTGGCGATCAGATCAGCTATGCGCTGCTGGAAATCCCGTCAGACAAGGTGCCGCGCTTCGTCAACCTGCCGCCGGAAACGCCGCGCCGCCGCAAACCGATGATCCTGTTGGACAATATTTTGCGCTATTGCCTGGGCGATATTTTCCGCGGCTTCTTTGATTACGATGCGCTAAATGCCTACTCGATGAAGATGACGCGCGATGCCGAATACGATCTGGTCACCGAGATGGAATCCAGCCTGCTGGAACTGATGTCCTCCAGCCTGAAGCAGCGTTTAACCGCCGAGCCGGTGCGCTTCGTTTATCAGCGTGATATGCCGGATGCGATGGTTGAGATGCTGAGCAAAAAGCTGAACATCACCAACTACGACTCCATTGTGCCGGGCGGCCGTTACCATAACTTTAAAGACTTTATTACCTTCCCGAACGTCGGCAAGGCCAATCTGGTTAACAAACCGCTGCCGCAGTTGCGCCACATCTGGTTCGACCGTTTCCGCAACGGCTTCGATGCCATCCGTAATCGCGATGTGCTGCTGTATTACCCGTACCACACCTTTGAGCATGTGCTGGAACTGCTGCGTCAGGCGTCGTTTGACCCGGCGGTGTTAGCCATCAAAATCAATATTTACCGTGTCGCCAAGAACTCGCGCATTATCGACGCGATGATCCATGCGGCCTATAACGGCAAAAAAGTCACCGTGGTGGTGGAACTGCAGGCGCGCTTTGATGAAGAAGCGAATATTCACTGGGCCAAACGCCTGACGGAAGCCGGCGTACACGTGATTTTCTCGGCTCCTGGACTGAAAATTCACGCCAAGCTGTTCTTAATCTCACGGCGTGAAAACGGCGAGATTGCCCGTTATGCCCATATCGGCACCGGTAACTTCAACGAAAAAACCGCGCGTATTTATACCGACTACTCATTGTTGACCGCCGATGCGCGTATCACTAACGAAGTGCGCCGGGTGTTTAACTTTATTGAAAACCCTTATCGCCCGGTCACCTTCGAGCATCTGATGGTTTCGCCACAGAACTCGCGCCAGATGCTGTATCAGCTGATCGATAATGAGATCGCCAATGCGCAGAAAGGCATTCAGGCTGGCATCACGCTTAAAGTGAACAATCTGGTGGATAAAGGCCTGGTCGACAGGCTGTATACCGCTTCCAGCGTCGGCGTGAAGGTCGATCTGCTGATCCGTGGCATGTGCTCGCTGATCCCCAATCTGGAAGGCATCAGTGAAAATATCCGCGTAATTAGTATTGTTGACCGCTACCTTGAGCACGATCGCGTCTATATTTTTGATAACGGTGGCGACAAAAAAGTCTATCTCTCCTCGGCTGACTGGATGACCCGCAACATCGATTACCGTATCGAAGTGGCCGTCGCCATTCTTGACCCTATTCTGAAACAGCGGGTGCTGGATATTATTGGCATCCTGTTAAGTGATACGCTTAAAGCGCGCTTCGTAGACAAAGAGTTGAGCAATAAGTATGTTCCGCGCGGCAATCGCCGCAAAGTGCGCGCCCAGCTGGCTATTTACGATTACATTAAATCTCTGGAACAACCTGACTAACTCACTATGCCAATATCCCAGAAAAATACGCCCAAACCGCAGGAATTCGCCGCAATCGACCTGGGCTCGAACAGTTTTCATATGGTGATTGCCCGCGTGGTGGATGGTGCCATGCAGGTGCTCGGCAGGTTGAAACAGCGGGTTCATCTGGCCGACGGCCTGGATCACAATAACGTGCTGGGCGAAGAGGCGATTGAGCGCGGGTTAAGCTGCCTGGCGCTGTTTGCCGAACGTTTGCAGGGTTTCAGCCCGGCCAATGTGACCATCGTCGGTACTCACACGCTGCGTGAAGCGGTCAACGCCGAAGATTTTCTGCGTCGTGCCGCCGATGTCATCCCCTACCCGATTGAGGTGATTTCCGGCAATGAAGAGGCCCGTCTGATCTTTATGGGCGTCGAGCACACGCAGCCGGAGAAAGGACGCAAGCTGGTCATTGATATCGGCGGCGGCTCAACGGAAATGGTCATCGGTGAAGACTTCGAGCCCAAGCTGGTCGAGAGCCGCCGCATGGGCTGCGTCAGTTTTGCTAACCTCTACTTCCCTGGCGGCGTGATCAGCAAAGAGAATTTCCGCCGTGCCCGCCTGGCCGCTGCGCAAAAGCTGGAAACCATGGCCTGGCAATATCGCCTGACAGGTTGGCAGTTTGCCCTCGGCGCGTCTGGCAGCATCAAAGCCGCCTGTGAAGTATTGCTGGCGATGGGTGAGAAAGAGAAGCTCATCACGCCTGAACGCATTGAGATGCTGTACGACGAAGTGATCAAACATAAATCGTTTGATGCCCTGAGCCTGCCAGGCCTGTCTGAAGAGCGCAAAGCGGTGTTTGTGCCGGGCTTAGCCATTCTCAGCGGCGTGTTCGATGCGCTGGCCATTCGCGAACTGCGTCTGTCGGACGGCGCGCTGCGTGAAGGCGTGCTGTATGAAATGGAAGGTCGGTTCCGTCATCAGGATATTCGCAGCCGTACCGCGCAAAGTCTGGCAAATCATTATGCCATCGACAGCGACCAGGCGCGTCGCGTGCTGGAAACCACCGAAAAACTCTACCTTCAGTGGCGCGAACAGAATCCGAAGCTGACCAATCCACAGCTGTCAGCCATGCTGAAATGGGCTGCGATGCTGCATGAAGTCGGACTGACCATCAACCACAGCGGCATGCAGCGCCACTCCGCGTATATCCTGCAAAATACCAATTTGCCGGGCTTTAACCAGGATCAACAAACGCTGCTGGCAACCCTGGTACGCTTCCACCGTAAAGCGGTGAAAGTCGATGAAATGCCTCGTCTTACCCTGTTCAAGAAAAAGCAGTTCCTGCCATTAGTGTTCCTGTTGCGCCTTGCCACGCTGCTGAATAATCAGCGTCAGGCCACCAACACGCCGGACGTGCTGAAACTGGATACGGATGATGGCCACTGGACGCTGACTTTCCCGGTCGACTATTTCAGCCAGAACAACCTGGTACAGCTCGATTTAGAACGCGAGCAAAGCTACTGGAAAGAGGTTACTGGCTGGCAGTTAACGATTCAGGAAGAGAACAAGCCATGATTGTCAGGCCCGATGACTACTACACCGAAAAATATCAGCTTTCCCCGACCCATTCCGAGGTGCTGGAAGCCCTGCAACTGATCGCGCCTGGGCGGGCGCTGGACGTTGGCTGCGGCAGTGGCCGAAATTCGCTTTACCTCAACCTGAAAGGGTTTGAGGTTACCGGATGGGATAATAATCCGGCCAGCCTGGCGCGGCTGAACCAGATTATTGCCGATGAGCAGCTGACCGGGATCGAGACCGCAGAAAAAGATCTCAACGATCTGCGTTTCAACGGCGGCTGGGATTTTGTACTGTCTACCGTGGTGATGATGTTTTTGCAGCCGGAAACCATCCCGCAGTTGATTGCCGATATGCAGGCCAGCACGGTCAAAGGCGGCTATAACCTGATTGTTGCGGCGATGGATACCGACGATTATCCGTGCGATCAGGGCTTCCCTTTCGCCTTCAAATCCGGTGAGCTTAGCGATTACTACCGCAAATGGCACATCCTGAAATACAACGAGCACGTCGGTCAGCTGCATCGTACTGACGAGCACGGCAATCGTATTTCGCTGCGCTTTGCCACCTTGCTGGCACAGAAAGAGATCACGAAAGACTAATCTCTGCGGATTCAGGCTGGCTACATCACTTCTCCACGCCGGCCTGAATCATTTCCTGCAACGGCCTTGCCGCACCGATCGCTTCCCCCTGAAAATAATCCACTCCGAGCTGGCGCAGCGCCTGTTCTGTTTCCAGTGAATTTACGCCACAGGCAATAACGCCCATGCGCTTACTTTGTGCCAGCGCACAGATTGCCGCTATCACCTGATAATTCAGGCAGTCCTGCAGCATGCTGCTGATAAAGCGCGCGTCCACTTTCAGCATATCGCCTTCCAACTCTTTCAGCCTGGCGTAGCCGGCAAACTCACTGCCAAAATCAGTGACCACTACCCGACAGCCCAGTTGCAGCAGCTGTAAAGCTGAACGCCCGCCCCATCTGGCTTGATTCATCAGCGGCGAATCCGCCACCTGGATAATCAACTGCCAGGGCTGCAGGTCATAAAGCTCCAGATACCCTTTGATCTCTTTGGCCAGCGTGGGCCGGCACAAGCTGGAGATAAACAGGGTCACGGCAAAACGGCTGACTGCAAGCCGATCACGCTGCCGGTCGGCAAAGGCCAGCACGTGCTCGAGGGTCCAACGATCCACTTCCCAGCTCAACCCTAGCTCATCCAGTTTCTCCGGGGATAGCGTTTGTCCTGAGCTGTCCTGCATGCTGAGCGTAAGGTCGTAGTAATCATCTCCCCGCACGCCCTGTACCCGCTGTGCCAGGATCGGATAGCCCTGGTTCCGCAGCCTGTCGCGGATCTCATCCATCACCGCCACCTTTTCCGCGATCCGGCGCTGAACCGGCAGACTGTTATTACGCAGCAAGCTTTCCGCGATGCCGGTTCTGAGCGACTGTTCGGCCATGGCACTCATCTCGCCCAACAGCTCGTAAAGATGCGTCACCGGGCGCCGGACGGTGCAATAACTGATGCCAATATCGGGATGGATCGGCAGACCTTCCCAGCGCAGATGGAACGCCTTCAGACTGGCCTCAATGCTTTCTATACGCTGCTGACGAGCGGTGTAATTAAGCCTGATCGCCAGATCAAAGCCGGGCAGCTGGTAGACATCCTCGCCCGGCTGCAGGTCATTGAGCAGATAGTTCGCCAGGCTGCGCTTGTACTGGATGCGCAACCGTAATCCATACATACGGCTGAGCCTGTCGAGTTCCGGGATGCTCAGGTAAAACAGAAGAGTCAGTGGGATTTCATTCAAATCCGCGCTGAGTGCGCGCAGATTGGGTAGGTTGAAAACCGGATCGCTTAAGGCAGCCAGCCTGGTTTTGATTAAGATCCGCCGCTGGCGGGTACTGATCGCCGCCATCATCAGGATCGTCAGACTGAACACCAGCAGGTTCGCCGACATCACCGCCAGATGGTAAGGCTCGGTCTCAGGACAGAGAAACCGGTCGCGTAACTGGTACAGCACCACCAGCAGCACCGCCCAACTCAATGACGTGAAGAGGTAACCAAACCGCATTGCCGACCACAGCATCAGCGGCAGCAGCAAAGGAAGGCCATAATCGCTGGCCAACAGGTTGTCTTCGCTTTGCTGCATCAGCAGCAACATCACCAGCAGAAACGCCACCAGCGAGAGCCATGCCACACACTCATACGGGTGGAGATTGGCCGCCCGTTGATGGGTAAGCCGACAGTAAATCACCCGAATAAATCGCGGCTTGCGGATGCAACGGATAGCAAAGTAGTAAATCTGCACCATCGTCACGCAGGACAGCAGTACGGATTGGTAATTAAGCAGCGTGTGCAGGGTGAATAAGCCGGGGGTAAAAACCGTGCCATCCAGCGCGACCACGCCCGTGGTTGCCACGCCCTGCATACCAAAGATGAACAGCGTTGGCATCAGAAAAGCCAGCCAAAGCAAACGCACCTGTGCCAGGCTCAGGCCACCATAATCCGCCTTACCGCGCCGGCCAGCATGGAGTTTATAGCCCTTCATACCCAGCGCCAGCACGGCAAGCGTAACGCTAATAATCAGCGCGGCGGGCAGCGGGCTAAAGCGCGAGAAATAGTACAGGCTCAGCACCAGCGCAATTCCCGGCATCGCTCGCCAGTCAAAAACCAACAGCATGGCAAGGTACATGGCCAGTGGCAGATAGATCAGATAGACATAGCCGCCTTCAACCACCAGCCGGATGGAGAGCTGGGTGGAAAGCGGCATCAGCAGCAACGGTAAAATCAGGGGCAACCCGAAGGCGCTTTGGCTGAAGCGGGAGATCCAGTGTGTGATATTCATGGTGCTCGACAGGGTGGCAAAAACGTCAGGCCATAACAGGTCTTTGCACGTTTCTCGGGGTCGGATTCGGTTATAGTAAAGTCAGCAGTTAAGGAAAAATTGATTTAAATCAAACCTGGCTGATTTGCTGTCGTTAATGCCGACGCGTTTAAGCAAATGATCGTTTAGCCTTGTCAAAATCTGATTTGGCGCAATCTGTTGGCCCGCGCGCAGCCTCAACGTTGACCTGCTGGGCTGGCTGTGCCTAAATTGTATTAATGCCTGCGGGCTTTTTTCAGGAACCGATGCGTGAATAGCGCTATGTCATTTAGAAAACGTCGTAAAACCAGCCATATGACCCGAATTATATTGCTGGTGAGCTTTATTATCTTAGTGGGACGGTTAATTTTTGTGGTGCCCGGTGCCATCAAACATCATCAGCAAAAAAATCAGGACGTTGCTGTGCCTACCGTCATAACGAAATAATCGGCTCTGCCATCGTATTCCCCCCAGGGAGTTGCTATAAAAATGCGACTTCTCTCACTCTTTTGCCTGATTTGAGCAATACTTACCGTCTCGCTCGTCTTTTGCCAGACACAAGGGAATTTTTATGTCTGTAGCCTTATCCCATGCCCAGCAACTTGCTGAAATCCGTGGCCGTATCCTCAATCTGCTGTTAAATGACGGCGATCTGGTCGATACGCTGCTTGAACGTCCGCTAAATGAAACACCTGCCGAGGCCAGGGCGCACGAGGAACAGGCGGAAGAGATCAGGCAGTATATTCCCCTGCTGCACGCTGCGGATATTGCTGACCTGCTGGAAGCCCTGCCGGAAGATGAACGCCTGGCATTGTGGCATCTGATTGACACCGAGCGCCGCGGGATGGTGCTGGTCGAAGCCTCTGAAAGCGTCTGGGACAGCCTGATCGAAGAGATGAGCGACCGCGATTTGCTGCGCGCCATCGCTCCTCTGGATATTGATGAGCAGGTTTACCTGTCAAAATATCTCTCGCGGGATTTAACCGGCCGACTGCTGACCTCCCTGGATCCGGCGTTACGCTCCCGCGTGCTGGAAGTCATGGATTTCGATCGCGATCGCGTCGGTCGCATCACCGACTTCAAGCTGATCACCATGCCTGCTGACGTAACCCTTGCCACCGTGCAGCGTTACCTGCGGCGTAAAAAATCCATTCCTGATGGCACCGATAAGCTGTTTATCACCGATGAGCACAACACCCTTTTAGGTGAGCTGGCGCTGACTGACATTCTGCTGAACAAGCCGAAGAAGATGGTTCATGAAGTGATGAACGACAAACCGACCACCTTCCGCATCGATGATAAGGCGGAAGATGCCGCCGGGGCCTTCGAACGTTATAACCTGATCTCTGCGGCGGTTATCGATGCCAAGGGCAAGTTAATGGGCCGCGTGACCATTGAAGATGTGGTCGACCTGGTCAACGAAGAGAACGACAGCAACATCCGTAAAATGGGTGGGGTAAACCCGGATGAGGACGTGTTCGCGCCGGTACGTAAATCGGTGCGCACGCGCTGGACCTGGCTGGCCGTTAACCTGTGTACCGCGTTTGTCGCCTCACGGGTGATTGGATTATTTGAAGGCACCATTTCGCAAATCGTCGCCCTTGCGGCACTGATGCCGATTGTCGCGGGCATCGGCGGCAATACCGGTAATCAGACCATTACCATGATTGTCCGTGCTCTGGCATTGCACCAGGTCGAACCGGGCAACTTCTCCTTCCTGATTGGCCGTGAGCTTGGCGTAGCGCTGATTAACGGATTGTTCTGGGGAGGCATTATGGGCGGCGTCACCTGGGCGATGTACGGCAATCCGGCGCTGGGCGGCGTGATGATGCTGGCGATGGTGCTGAATCTGTTGCTGGCGGCGTTAATGGGCGTGCTTATCCCGTTGATGATGACCAAATTCAAAAGGGATCCGGCGGTCGGTTCCAGCGTATTAATCACCGCGCTGACCGACACCGGCGGCTTCTTTATTTTCCTCGGTCTGGCGACGATTTTCCTGATCCACTAACCGGTCTGGCTCCGCCCAGCAGCCTGATAACGGACATAAAAAAGCCCGCGATTACGCGGGCTTTAGTTTCAACGTTCAGAACGGGTTAGCTGAGCGCTATTCCCACTCAATCGTCGCCGGTGGTTTACCTGAAATATCGTAAACCACACGGGAGATGCCGTTGATTTCGTTGATGATGCGGTTAGAGACGCGGCCGAGGAATTCATACGGCAGGTGCGCCCAGTGCGCGGTCATAAAGTCGATGGTCTCTACCGCACGCAGAGAAACAACCCAATCGTATTTACGGCCATCGCCCATCACGCCAACGGAGCGCACTGGCAGGAACACGGTGAACGCCTGGCTGACCTTGTTGTACAGGTCGGCTTTGTGCAGCTCTTCAATGAAGATGGCATCCGCACGACGCAGCAGGTCACAGTACTCTTTCTTCACTTCGCCCAGCACGCGAACACCCAGGCCGGGGCCCGGGAACGGGTGACGGAACAGCATGTCGTGAGGCAGACCCAATTCCAGACCGATTTTGCGCACTTCGTCTTTGAACAGCTCTTTCAGCGGCTCAACCAGACCCAGCTTCATCTCTTTCGGCAGTCCACCCACGTTGTGATGCGACTTGATCACGTGCGCTTTGCCGGTGGCAGACGCAGCAGACTCGATCACGTCCGGATAGATGGTGCCCTGCGCCAGCCATTTCACGTCCTGCAGCATGGTGGCATGCTCGTCGAACACTTCAACGAAGACGCGACCAATGGTCTTACGCTTCGCTTCAGGTTCGTCGATGCCAGCCAGCGCATCAAGGAAACGGTCTTCAGCGGCAACGTGAATGATGTTCAGACCGAAGTGGTCACCGAACATATCCATTACCTGCTCGGCTTCGTTCAGACGCAGCAGGCCGTTATCCACGAACACGCAGGTCAGGCGGTCACCAATGGCGCGGTGCAGCAGCATCGCGGTCACAGAGGAATCCACACCGCCAGACAGGCCGAGGATAACTTTGTCGTTACCCACCTGCTCACGCAGACGCTCAACGGTGTCTTCGATGATTTTTGCCGGTGTCCACAGCGCTTCACATTCACAGATATCGCGAACAAAACGCTCCAGCAGACGCAGGCCCTGACGGGTATGCGTCACTTCCGGGTGGAACTGCACGCCGTACAGACGCTTCTCTTCGTTGGCGATAATCGCGAACGGACAGGAATCCGTGCTGGCAACGGTGACGAAATCAGCCGGAATAGCGGACACTTTGTCGCCGTGGCTCATCCAGACATCCATCAGCGGCTTGCCATCTGCGCTCAGGGAATCTTCGATGCCACGGGTCAGAGCGCTCTGCAAGGCAATTTCAACCTGTGCATAGCCAAATTCACGCTCGTTAGAGCCTTCCACTTTGCCACCCAGCTGCATTGCCATGGTCTGCATGCCGTAGCACACGCCCAGCACCGGCACGCCCGCATTGAAGACATACTCAGGCGCACGTGGGCTTGCGTGCTCGGTGGTGCTTTCCGGGCCACCAGAAAGGATGATGCCGTTCGGGTTGAACCCGCGGATCTGCTCTTCGGTGACATCCCACGCCCACAGTTCACAGTAGACGCCCAGCTCACGCACGCGGCGTGCAACCAGCTGCGTGTACTGCGAGCCGAAATCAAGGATCAGAATGCGATGTTTATGAATATTTTCCGTCGTCATTGGGCTATTCCAGGGCGATATAACAAATTCAGGGAGAAGGAGTAAAACGCCCGGCTAAGCCGGGCGTGGGGTTCAGCGATGTTATGAACCCATACGGTAGTTCGGGGACTCTTTGGTGATCGTCACATCGTGAACGTGACTTTCCGAAATACCGGCGCCGCTGATGCGGACAAATTCTGCTTTGGTGCGCAGGTCGTCGATGGTAGCACAACCGGTCAGACCCATACAGGAGCGCAGGCCACCCATTTGCTGGTGAACGATCTCTTTCAGACGGCCTTTGTAAGCCACACGGCCTTCAATCCCTTCCGGTACCAGTTTGTCCGCCGCGTTGTCGGTCTGGAAGTAACGGTCAGAGGAGCCTTTGGACATTGCGCCCAGCGAACCCATGCCACGGTAGGATTTGAATGAACGGCCCTGATACAGCTCGATTTCGCCCGGAGATTCTTCGGTACCCGCCAGCATTGAGCCAACCATGACCGCGCTTGCACCTGCGGCGATCGCCTTAGCGATATCACCCGAGAAGCGGATACCGCCATCGGCAATAACCGGAATCCCGGTGCCTTCCAGCGCTTCAACCGCGTCAGAAACCGCAGTGATCTGAGGCACACCGACGCCGGTCACGATACGCGTGGTACAGATGGAACCCGGACCGATACCCACTTTCACTGCGCTGACGCCAGCTTCAACCAACGCCAGTGCGCCTGCACCGGTCGCCACGTTGCCGCCCAGGATCTGCAGATCGGGATATTTCGCACGGGTTTCACGGATACGTTGCAGAACGCCTTCAGAATGGCCGTGTGAGGAGTCAATCAGCAGCACGTCAACACCCGCAGCCACCAGCGCATCAACACGCTCTTCGTTGCCGGCACCGGCGCCAACCGCAGCACCCACACGCAGACGGCCATGCTCGTCTTTACAGGCGTTAGGTTTACGTTCGGCTTTCTGGAAGTCTTTCACGGTGATCATGCCCAGCAGATGGAATTTATCATCCACCACCAGCGCTTTCTCCACGCGTTTTTCGTGCATTTTGTGCAGAACCACTTCGCGGGCTTCGCCTTCGCGAACGGTAACCAGACGGTCTTTCGGGGTCATTACCGCCGAAACCGGCAGGCTCAGGTCGGTCACGAAGCGCACGTCACGACCGGTAATGATACCGACCAGTTCGTTGTCGCCGTTCACCACCGGGTAGCCTGCAAAGCCGTTACGTTCGGTCAGCACTTTCACATCGCTCAGCGCGGTGGTTGGCAGAACGGTCTGCGGATCGGTAACCACACCACTTTCATGCTTCTTCACCTTGCGAACTTCTTCCGCCTGGCGCTCGATTGGCATGTTTTTGTGGATAAAGCCGAGTCCACCTTCCTGTGCCAGTGCGATAGCCAGACCGGCTTCGGTCACGGTATCCATAGCAGCGGAAAGCATTGGGATGTTCAGACGGATAGATTTGGTAAGCTGGGTGCTGAGGTCAGCCGTGTTTGGTAAGACTGTGGAGTGAGCAGGAACGAGCAAAACGTCGTCGAAAGTCAGGGCTTCTTTAGTGATTCTTAGCATGGCAATATCTCAACCTCAGGGTGAATGAGAACTTGTAAAATATTGCCGCGGCATTATACAGGCCGTAATCGATTGCCTCCAGCATTATTTACGAAAAGTTCTTGATCCCACCAGTCAGGCCTGTAGTATCGGTCAATTAACCCTCTGATTTAAAGTTTGATCTTCATCACATGTCGCTACCGCCATCAGCCAATATTTTTACCGTCAGCCGTCTCAATACCACAGTGCGCAAGCTGCTGGAGATGGAAATGGGCCAGGTCTGGCTGAGTGCTGAAATCTCCAACTTCTCGCAGCCCTCTTCCGGTCACTGGTATTTCACTCTGAAAGACGATGGTGCCCAGGTGCGCTGTGCGATGTTCCGCAACAGTAACCGGCGCGTCACCTTCCGGCCGCAAAATGGCCAGCAGGTGTTAGTCAGAGCAACCATCACCCTGTATGAACCGCGCGGGGATTACCAGCTGATTGCCGAAAGCATGCAGCCCGCCGGTGAAGGTCTGTTGCAACAGCAGTTCGAGCAACTGAAGCAGAAGCTGATGAGCGAAGGGCTTTTTGAACAGAGCCATAAACAGCCGTTGCCGGATCCGGCCCGTCAGGTTGGGGTGATCACCTCGTCCACCGGCGCCGCGTTACATGACGTCCTGCGCGTACTGCATCGGCGCGATCCCTCGCTGCCTGTCGTCATCTACCCTACCCCGGTTCAGGGCGTGGATGCGCCGGCAAGCATTGTTCGCGCCATTGAAACCGCCAACGCCCGTGCCGAATGTGACGTGCTGATTGTGGGACGCGGCGGCGGCTCTCTGGAAGATCTGTGGAGCTTTAACGACGAGCGGGTTGCCCGCGCGATTTACGCCAGCCGCATTCCGATTGTCAGTGCCGTTGGCCATGAAACCGATGTGACCATCGCCGATTTTGTTGCCGACCTGCGGGCACCGACGCCTTCTGCTGCCGCCGAGCTGGTGAGCCGTAACCAAATCGAACTGTTGCGACAACTGCAATCTCAGCAAACCCGGCTGGAAATGGCGATGGATTATTACCTCGCGCAGAAGAGCCGGACCTTCACCCGCATTCAGCATCGTTTGCAGCAGCAGCACCCGCAGTTACGACTGGCCCGTCAGCAGACCGCGCTGATGCGTCTGCAACGCCGCCTGGACGACGCAATGCAGTTACGAGTGCGTCAGGCCGGCCGTCAGCAAGAACGCGCTGAGCAGCGTCTGAGCGCGTTTCAGCCGCAGGCGCGCATCCATCGCGCTCAGCAAAACCTGCAGCAGTGGCAGTACCGTCTGCAACAGGCGATGCAGCAGCAGCTGAATGGCGGGAAACAGCGCTTCTCAACGCTTACCGCGCAACTTGAGGGCGTCAGCCCACTGGCGACGCTGGCGCGTGGGTTTAGCGTCACCACGGCCCAGGACGGCCAGGTGGTGAAAAAGACCCGCCAGGTGCAGACCGGCGACACGCTGAAAACCCGGTTAGATGACGGTTGGGTCGAGAGCGAAGTCACTGCCGTAACCCCGACTAAAAAACCGCGCAAGCCGAAAAATCCCGCATCCTGATTGCCATGCCGCCTGATTAACAGGCGGTACTGACTTCACCGCACAACTCTCCCCTGGCGACTATACTTTTCGCATACCCATCATCGACCAGGGAGCTTGGTATGCACTATGGCGTTATTCCCCCTTACATCCTGCGCAAAATAATCGATAACGGTTCCGGGCAGCAGCAAAGCTGTGCGCGCAATACGTTAGTCCACGTTCAGACGCTGATGGCCGAGAACTGGATCAAACCTGAAGGCACAACACACGCCACGCCCGGCGAGGTCCAGCGGGAAATTTACGATTCAGAACAGACGCAAAATCTGCCCGGTACGCTGGTTCGTCGAGAAGGCCAGCCCGCAGGCAGCGATATCGCCTCGACCGAGGCGTATGACTATCTTGGTTTTACCTATGATTTCTTCTGGCAGGCCTACCAGCGCAACTCGCTCGACAATCAGGGCCTGACGCTGAAAGGCACCGTCCACTATGGCAAAGACTATCAAAATGCCTTTTGGAACGGTCAGCAGATGGTGTTCGGTGATGGAGACGGCGAGATATTTAATCGCTTTACCATCGCGCTGGATGTGGTCGGTCATGAACTGGCACACGGCGTCACCGAAACCGAAGCCGGATTGATTTACTTCGAGCAGGCTGGTGCGCTAAACGAATCGCTGTCGGATGTCTTTGGCTCGCTGGTGAAGCAGTTCCATCAAAAGCAGACAGCCGACCAGGCCGACTGGATTATTGGCGAAGGCCTGCTGGCCGACAAAATCAAAGGCAAGGGCCTGCGATCGATGTCAGCGCCCGGTACCGCCTATGACGACCCGTTATTAGGTAAGGATCCGCAGCCCGCCGACATGAAAGGCTACATCCAGACCCGCGATGATAACGGCGGTGTGCACCTTAATTCCGGCATTCCAAACCGCGCATTCTATCTTGCGGCAAAAGCGCTGGGTGGCTATGCATGGGAACTGGCCGGATACGCCTGGTATGACACGGTCTGTGACAAAACCCTGCCGCAGAATGCCGATTTCAAAACCTTTGCCGGTTTTACCATCAAGCATGGTCAGAAACGGTTTAACAAATCCGTCGCGGAAGCGATTGAAGAGGCCTGGAAACAGGTTGGCGTACTCTGATGGACAGCTTGCCGGAACTGAGCGATGACGCGGTGATTGATGTGGCGCGTGAAGGAGGCTTTGCTTATATCCCTAAACTGTCGGGACCGCGACGCATTGCGCTGGCACAGCTTAGCGGGCCTCAGCGTGAGCATGTGTGCAATGTTTTGCGCCAGGCCATGCCGCTGGCCGAATCGCCGGCAGAACAAAGCCGGGCTGGTCAGGGCGATCAGCGCTATTACCGCATCGAGATCAGTTATGCCACGCCCGATCGGCTGGGTAACATCGTGATTATCATTGCCGAAGATCAGGCACCGCCGGCGTTGGTACAGCTCTGGCAGGACGGGCAATAGCCCTGACACGCAGGCAATAAAAAAGCCCCTTCAGTGATGAAGGGGCTTTGTTTTTTCAGGCCTTCAGAGGTTTCCCCCGCAGGACTTACTTATCCAGTGCGTAAGCAATCACGTAGTCGCCACGGTCTGGAGACTGACGGCCACCGCCTGCAGAAATCAGGATGTACTGCTTCCCGTTCTCTGGTGAGACGTAGCTGATTGGCGTACCCTGGCTGCCCACTGGCAGACGCGCTTTCCACACTTCTTTACCGGTTGCGGTATCGAAGGCGCGCAGGTAGTAATCCTGAGTACCGGCAATGAACACCAGGCCGCCCTGAGTGGCCATGGTGCCGCCCAGTGTTGGCATACCAACTGGCATCTGTGCATGCATTTTGATACCAAACGGACCGGTATCCTGCACGGTGCCGACCGGCACCTGCCAGACGATTTTCTGGGTGTTCAGGTCGATTGCAGACAGCGTACCGAACGGTGGCTTCTGGCAAGGGATGCCCAGCGGCGACATGAAGCGGTTTTTGTTCACTGCATACGGCGTGCCTTTCATCGGCACCAGGCCCATACCGGTGTTAACGGCTTCACCACCGTTGTTCACCGCGCCATCTTTCGCCGGTGCCGCAGCAACCATCTGCTGCCACAGGCCCAGACGCATATCGTTGACGAACAGGTAGTTATGGTTTGGATCGGTAGACATGCTACCCCAGTTCATCCCGCCCAGAGAGCCAGGGAAGCTGAGGGAGATATCGGTGCCTGGCGGGGTATAAAGCCCGTTATAGCGCATCGATTTAAAGCTGATACGGCACGCCAGCTGATCGAACGGCGTTGCACCCCACATGTCAGACTCTTTCAGCGTTTCGTTGCCGATCTGCGGCATGCCCACTGAACGTGGCTGAGTTTTGGAATACTGCTCGTTCGGGATATTAGCCGTCGGAACCGCCTGCTCTTCCACTTTGGTCAGCGGCTCACCGGTCAGACGATCGAGAACGTAAATCTGACCAGATTTGGTGCCGATCACCACGGCCGGTTTCTTGCTGCCATCTTTCATCGGGAAGTTGACGAGGCTTGGCTGCATTGGCAGGTCGAAGTCCCACAGATCGTTATGCACGGTCTGGTAAACCCACTTCTCTTTACCGGTCGTTGCATCAACGGCCAGAACCGCTGCACCGTATTTGTGGTCAAGCTTGGTACGGTTAACGCCCCACAGATCGACAGACGAGCTGCCCATCGGGATGAACACGGTGTTCATGTTCGGGTCGTAAGACATCGGTGCCCATGAGTTAGGCGTGCTGCGGGTGAAGTGTTCGCCCGGCATCAGGATCGCATTTGGATCGTCTTTGCCTGGATCGAATGCCCAACGCATTTTACCGGTGATCACGTCAAAGCCACGCATTACGCCGCCAGGCATATCGGTGCTGACGTTATCCGCCACACGTCCACCCACCACGACGGTGCTGCCAGCCAGCGTTGGCGCTGACGTCAGTACATAGCTTGGGTCTTTTGCATCGCCCATACCTTCACGCAGGTCAACGGTGCCGTTCTTGCCGAAGTCAGCACAGAACTGGCCGTTATCTGCATCCAGCGCAATCAGACGGTCATCAATGGTGTTCATCAGAACACGACGCTGACAGGCAGCACCTGCTGGCAGGTTAACCGGTGCCGGCGCGTTTGAACCCGGCGCTGCAGGCTGCGTCAACGGTTTGGTCGCGTCGAAGTAAGCCAGACCACGGCAGCGCATCCAGACGGAGGATTTCGCGTTGATGTCCGCTTTCCAGATCTGCTTACCGGTATCCGCCGCAACGGCAATCACGTTGTTGTGCGGCGTACACAGGAACACGGTGTTACCAACCTGCAGAGGCGTCTGCTGATCTTCCGCACCATTGCCGTCCGGGCTCAGTGGGATATCACCAGTGTGGTAGGTCCAGGCAACTTTCAGATCCTTCACGTTATCGCGTGTGATCTGGTCCAGCGCCACAAAGCGGCTACCGCCAGGGGTATTACCGTAGTTGTCCCAGTCTTTCTGCTGCTGATCTTTCGCAACAGGAACCAGAGGCAATTCCTGACCGTTTGCCACGGTAGGGTGCGGCTGGAACATCTGCACCAGCGTGGCCACCAGGCCAACCACCAGTACCGCAGAGATCGCGTAAGCCGGTTTAGCCGCTGATGATTTGCCTTCGCGCTTGCGCAGGGCTGGCAGCGTAATCATCGCCACCAACAGCAGGCCGGCCAGCGTCATCAGACGGGAAACCAACGGCCAGAAATCCATGCCCGCGTCCTGCACGGCCCAGATAGCCGAGCCAATGAACACCAGCGCGAAAATCGTCACGGCAGAAGATTTGCGGCGGAAGAATTGAATCGCGGAAAGAACGGTGAACACGCCGGCAATAACGAAATACCAGCTACCGCCCAGTGAAACCAGTTTCCCGCCACCAATCACAAAGAAAAGGCCGGTCGCCAGCAGGATTAACCCCAGCAATACGCACCACAAGCTCAGCCATTTTGATGGCCGGGCATTCAGTTGAGACATGGTAAAAATACTCCTGAACAAAATAGGGCTTCAGCACAATCTTCATTTTGCATCTGTACCGCAAACACCAGGGTTGGCAGGTAGCGAAGGGCGATGAACATTATTCTTAAGTCACTAAACTTATTAACAATTCGATACGGGCTTTCCCCGTCCTGTGTTAGCCAAAGCCCCTGACGACGCCTGTTGCAGGCGAGGTGGCTCTGAAATAACGGCAAAATTGTACCACGTGGTTCGTAAAGGAATAAACACAAACTTAACAAACTTCACACTTCTGGCTCTTTTTGGCAAAAGCAGATAGCACACGTAAAAAGCGGAAGAAATAGTTCAGCGCCACAATTATCCATTATAGCTGAAGTGATTTTTTTGATATTCGGAGGCGGGAATAAAATAAAGGGAATAAAAAAGGGAGCCAGGCGGCTCCCTTAATATCTGTTTTACTTTTTCTTCAAATGGCTGATTAAACGCTTACGTTTGCGCAGCTGATTTGGCGTCAGCAGGTTACGTTTACCTTCGTACGGGTTATCGCCTTCCTTAAACTGGATACGGATTGGCGTGCCCATCACTTCCAGCGAACGGCGGAAGTAATTCATCAGGTAGCGTTTGTAGGAATCCGGCAGATCTTTCACCTGATTACCGTGAATCACCACAATCGGCGGGTTATATCCCCCGGCGTGAGCATATTTCAGCTTCACACGGCGGCTACGAACCAGCGGCGGCTGATGGTCATCAGCCGCCATGTTCATGATGCGGGTCAGCATAGAGGTGTTCACGCGGCGCGTTGAACAGTCATAGGCTTCGGTGACCGATTCAAACAGGTTGCCGACACCGCTGCCATGTAAAGCAGAGATGAAGTGTACGCGCGCAAAGTCGATAAAGCCCAGACGGAAGTCCAGCGTCTCTTTCACTTCATCACGCACTTCCTGTGACAGGCCATCCCACTTGTTGACCACAATCACCAGCGAGCGGCCGCTGTTGAGGATAAAGCCCAGCAGCGACAGATCCTGATCGGAAATGCCTTCGCGGGCATCGATCACCAGCATTACCACGTTGGCGTCTTCGATAGCCTGCAGGGTTTTGATTACCGAGAATTTCTCAACGGTCTCCGTCACCTTGCCACGCTTACGTACACCGGCGGTATCAATCAGGATGTATTCGCGACCGTCGCGCTCCATCGGGATATAGATACTGTCACGGGTGGTACCCGGGGCATCAAACACCACCACGCGGTCTTCGCCCAGAATACGGTTAGTCAGCGTTGACTTACCGACGTTAGGACGACCGACGATAGCCAGTTTGATCGGCAGATCCAGCGGGTTGAAGTTGTCTTCAGCTTCCGCTGCTTCGATTTCACCCTGCTCTGCCGCTTCCAAATCAGCCCAGTAAGCGGCGTTCTCTTCTTCTTCCGTCAGCGGTGCAGACTCTTCCACGACTTCGCGGTAAGGCTCCAGCACATCTTCCAGCAGGCTTGCGACGCCGCGGCCATGAGAAGCAGCAATCGCATGGATCTCGCCCAGGCCTAACGAGTAGAAATCCACCACGGCAGAATCAGGATCCAGACCGTCAGTTTTGTTCGCCACCAGGAAAGTCGGTTTTTCGCGCGAGCGTAAATGCTGGGCGATAGCGATATCAGCAGGCATCAGGCCGGCACGGGCATCAACCATAAACAGCACCACATCGGCTTCTTCAATCGCCAACAGGGACTGCGCGGCCATGCGCGTTTCCACACCCTCTTCGTTACCATCAATACCGCCGGTATCGATGCAAATAAACTGCTGCCCTTCGACCTCAGCACGACCATATTTACGGTCACGCGTCAGTCCAGGAAAATCCGCCACCAGCGCATCTCGCGTATGCGTTAAACGGTTAAACAGGGTGGATTTTCCCACATTGGGACGCCCGACCAGCGCGACCACAGGTACCATATTGAAGCCTCATGACAAAAATTAAGCGCCTGACATACATACTATTCATGCACGACAAACAAAAAGAGTGCTGACGCACACGCAGGCTGAAGGCGTAGAGGATACCACGCCCAGAGAAAAACGAAACGGCCCCTGACGAATCAGGAGCCGTTTAAGACCAGAACAGCGGGTGGAAGTTAGCGGGTAAACGCGTAAACTTCGCCGCCTTTTGCCTGGATCAGTAACTTATCGCTGGCGACGACCGGTTCAGTCTGGAAGCCGGAGCTGTCGACGTTCTGCTGAGCAACGAAACGACCGTCATCGGTATTAATCCAGTGCAGATAGCCTTCGCTATCGCCGACAACCAGATAGCCGTTGTACAGCACAGGCGAGGTCAGGTTACGGTGCAGCAGATCGCTCTGACGCCAGATGGTCACGCCACCTTCGGTATTCAGGGCAACCACACGGTCATCCTGATCGGCCAGGTAGATACGGCCGCCATCAACGATCATATCGTGCACGGAGCCAATTTCACGCTTCCACAGGATCTGACCAGAACGCAGGTCCATCGCGGTCAGGTTGCCGTTGTACGCCAGGGCATAAACCACGCCATTGACCACCACCGGCGTGGTATCCACGTCAGACAGGCGATCGATTTCCGTGGCGCCGCTTGGCTGGGAAATACGCTGCTGCCAGATAATCTGGCCCTGGTTCATCATCACGGCGCTCACGCGACCGTTATCACCGCCAACAATCGCCGCACCGAAGGCCGCTGTAGGCGCAGACTCACCGCGTAGGGAAAGCGCCGGCACGTCGAGGTTCACAGACCACTTAATGGCACCGCTGGTCTGATCCAGACCCTGCAGCATGCCGTTACTAGTGTGAATCAATACCAGGCCATCGCTGACCACCGGACGAGACAGCACTTCACCGGCCGCCTGGGTCTGCCAGGCAACGGAACCGTCGCTGGTGTTGAGGGCATAGACCTGAGCACGTTCGCTACCGAGGTAAACATGACCACCGTCAACCGTCACGCCACCTGAAATCAGTGCAGGACGATTGCTGGAGAAGAAGCCGGTTTTTTCTGACAGGTCAACTTTCCACTGTTCTTTACCGTCGCCCGCGTTCAATGCTTTCACAATGCCATGGCGATCGGCGGCATAAACCGTACTGTCTGCCCAGCCTGGATGCAGGTTGGAGTAGTAATCACCTACACCATCACCTACTGAGGTGCTCCAGACTTTTTCCGGGGTAAACTGATTTTCAACTTTTGGTAACGGTGACATTTTGACGACGTCTTCTTCACCGCTAAACCATGAACATCCGCTGAGCAAAGTGACTGAAATCAGTCCCGGCAGAAGTATCTTACGCAATTCCATGAAATCCCTCTTGAGCCTGTGGAGGCAATTTTATACCGCGGGTAAACTTAGCCGGGTAAATTATTCATTTTCATCTGCAGCATCTCTTTCAGCGCCGGAGACGCGTCAGAGTCAATGCCTTTGCTCCAGGCATCGTGGGCGCCTTTGGTGTCGCCTTTGCTGAGCAGGGCTTCACCACGCACGTCAGCCACGATAGCTGTCCAGCCGTCACCTTTGATTAAATCGAGGGTTTTTACCGCCTCATCAGGTTTCTTCTGCTGCAGCTGAATACGCGCCAGGCGCAGATTCAACACGGCTTGCAGGTTCGCGTCTTTAGTATCTTTCAGGCCGCTTTGCAGCTGGGCTGCGGCTTGATCCAACTGGTTGCCGTCGGCGTAGCGCTTGGCCACGTCCAGAGAAGCCAGCGCACCGTAGGTGTTGCTGTTTTCACTGGCAAATTTGGCCGCAGCGGCCAGCGTTTCTGGCTTGCTGCTGTCCAGCGCGCCAGACACCTGCTGATAAGCTGCGGAGGTTTCACGGCTGCTGCCATCTTCATGGCTGCTCCAGTAGCGCCAGCCGGCCAGGGCACCAATACCAATAATGACGCCGATAACCAGTGCTTTACCGTTCTGGGCAAAGAAACCGCGTAACGCATCAACCTGTTCGTTTTCGTTGCTATAGACTTCCACGCAAACCTTCTCCTTTAAAACCGCGATACCGCTTTTGGCTTATTTCAACATCGCTGCCAGTGTGGCTGCAGCATCACGTTGCGCCAGCGTCTGTTGCTCGCCATTGCGCAAATCTTTAATAGTCACCTGCCCGTTGGCAACTTCATCTTCGCCAAGCATCAGTGCAACGCGAGCGCCCCACTTGTCCGCACGGGCGAACTGCTTCTTGAAATTACCGCCGCCGAAGTTAGTCATTAACTTCAGTGTCGGGTCTGCATCACGAATCTGCTCGGCCAGTTGCATGGCGGCTGACTGCACGCCTTGACCCGAAGCGATAACATAGACATCGACAATTCGCGTCGGTTCAAATTCCGGATTAACTGCCTGAACCAGCAGCACCAGACGCTCCAGCCCCATCGCAAAACCGACGGCTGGGGTCGCACGACCGCCAAGCTGTTCAACCAGACCATCATAACGGCCGCCGCCACAAACGGTGCCCTGTGAGCCCAGACTGGTGGTCACCCACTCGAAGACGGTGCGGTTGTAGTAATCAAGCCCGCGCACCAGACGCTGGTTAACGGTATAGGCGATACCCGCCGAGTCCAGCAGTTCACACAGGCCAGCAAAGTGCTCGCGTGATTCAGCGTCCAGATACTCGCTCAACTCCGGTGCAGCGTTCAATAACGCCTGAATATCCGGGTTTTTGCTGTCCAGCACACGCAGCGGATTGGTGTACATACGGCGCTTGCAGTCTTCATCCAGCACGTCCTGATGTTGTTCCAGGAAAGCGATCAGCGCATCACGATAGTTAGCACGCGCCTCCAGTGAACCAATTGAGTTCAGCTCGAGCTTAACGTGTTCAGAAATGCCCAGCGCTTTCCACCAGCGCGCGGTCATCATGATCAGCTCAGCATCAACGTCAGGGCCCTGAAGACCGAAGACTTCCACACCCATCTGATGGAACTGGCGATAACGGCCTTTCTGCGGACGCTCGTAGCGGAACATCGGTCCCACATACCAGAGACGCTGCTCCTGATTGTACAGCAGACCATGTTCGATACCGGCACGTACGCAACCTGCCGTGCCTTCCGGACGCAGCGTCAGGCTCTCACCGTTGCGGTCTTCGAAGGTGTACATCTCTTTTTCAACCACGTCGGTGACTTCACCGATGGCGCGTTTGAACAAAGGGGTCTGCTCTACAATCGGCAGGCGGATTTCACTGTAACCATAGCTGGCCAGCACCTGCTTGAGGATCTGCTCAATGCGTTGCCATACGACGGTTTCCGCGGGGAGGTAATCATTCATGCCACGGATAGCCTGGATATTCTTCGCCACTTTTTTTCTCTTCTTAACTCTGGGGCTGGTTAAAAGGGCCGGGACAGAATGTCAGTAAACTCTGTCCTCCGGCCTTCAGGCCAACCCGTAAATGCGATTTATTTTTCTAACTGCTGGATAGCAATGCGGCGGCTTTCGTCCATCATCGTGGCTTTAGCACGGATGCGGGCTTCCAGCTGATCGATCATGTCGTTGTTATCAAGACGTTCACGCAAGCGCACGCCGTCTTCATATAGGCCACTTTTCTTGTTGCTACCGGTGACGCCAAGGGTGGAAACCAGCGCTTCACCCGGGCCATTCACCACACAGCCGATAATGGAGATATCCATCGGCGTCACAATATCTTCCAGCCGCTGCTCAAGCTCATTCACCGTGCCAATCACATCAAATTCCTGACGTGAACAGGTTGGGCAGGCAATGAAGTTGATACCGCGTGAACGAATGCGCAGGGACTTGAGGATATCGAAGCCGACTTTCACTTCTTCCACCGGATCGGCGGCTAACGAAATACGCAGCGTATCGCCAATGCCTTCTGAGAGCAGCAGGCCAAGACCGATGGCAGATTTCACTGAGCCAGCACGCATGCCACCGGCTTCGGTGATGCCAAGGTGCAGTGGCTGATCGATCTGCTTAGCCAGCAAACGGTAAGACTCAACGGCCAAAAACACGTCGGAGGCTTTAACGCTGACTTTAAACTGATCGAAGTTCAGGCGATCCAGATGATCGACATGACGCATGGCAGATTCCAGCAGGGCCTGTGGCGTAGGTTCGCCATACTTTTCCTGCAGGTCTTTTTCCAGCGAGCCGGCGTTCACGCCAATGCGGATAGGGATGTTGTAGTGACGCGCGCAGTCCACAACCTGGCGGATACGCTCATCATTGCCGATGTTACCTGGGTTGATGCGCAGGCAGTCAACGCCGTATTCGGCAACCTTAAGGGCAATGCGATAGTCGAAATGGATGTCAGCAACCAGCGGGACATTGACCTGCTGCTTGATCAGGCGAAAAGCCTCAGCGGCGTCCATGGTAGGAACAGAAACGCGAACAATGTCGACACCGACACGCTCAAGCGCTTTGATTTGATTGACCGTCGCCGCCACATCGGTGGTTCGCGTGTTGGTCATGGACTGAACGGCTATTGGTGCGCCATCGCCCACTGGCACCTTGCCGACGTAAATGCGCGTAGATTTGCGACGGATAATGGGTGCTGCGTTATGCATAGTCTTCTTTCTCCACAATTACTCGCGATCAGAAAGATGCGTTATTGCGCACCGACTGTCAGGCGAGCAACCTGGTTGGTACGGATGAAACGACTCAGATCGACCGGCTGGCCCTGATACTGGATCTGAACGGCGCCCGGCGCACCAATCTTCAGACGATATGGCGCTTTACCGGCGAGGCTGAGTTTACCACCACTACGCTGCATTCCGCTGAACAGTTTTTTCCCTGTTGCATCGGCGACTTCCAGCCAGCAGTCTTTATCGAAGCTCATCACCAGCGCATTGCCGTCGGCAGCAGGCGCGCTAACGCCTGCAGATCCGGTTGGCATCTGGCTGTTGGCCGTGTTGTCCACTGGCGCCTGAGAAGGCGAAACGGCAACAGGCTGTGAAGAAGCCGCGGCATTATTTGCCGGGGTCTGAGTTGCCGCAGGTGCGCTGGCTGCTGCTGGCGCCGAAGCTGATGGCGTCTGGGCTGAAGCGTCAGCAGGAACACTTTGAGCGGCCGAGTTATCGGCCGGCGTGTTGTCATTGCTGCTGTCACCCAGCGGGATCGACTGGCTATTATCGCCACTGGTTCCCGCGTTCTGATCGGCCATCGACACCAGATCGTCCTGAGCAGCCTTGTGGTTTTGCCACCACCAGGCGCCGGTCAATCCGACGACAACAAACAGGACCAGCCAGGTGAAAATCATCAACCAGCCATCGCGTTTTTTGCGACGTTTGCCCAAAGAAAAACTCTGCATCGGCTCCACTTTGGCAGCACGAACAGGTGAATGCTTAGCCATCATCGGCAGCAGTTCATCTTCAGGTACGTGTACCAGACGGGCATAAGAACGGATATATCCCCGCAGGAAGGTCGACGCCAGATCGGCAGGCGACTTGTCCTCTTCAAGATCACGGACGGTGGAAAGTTTCAGGCAAAGGCGTTCAGCAACGTTCTGCTGAGTCAGTCCCATTTGCTCACGGGCACTGCGCAGGCGCTGGCCTGTTGAATTTACTGCTGAGTTATCTTGAGTGGCTTCAGTATTCATTAGCTAAATAATGCAGGTGCTGTATCGATTGTGGAAAATTTCGCGCCAACTGCGCCCCGGCAAGCTTTACGCCTTCGGGTTGCTGCGCCAGCGCGGCGAAGCGAATCTCTAACCACAAACTCTCAGCCGTGGCTGAAAAGTTGCGTTGATAAACATCTAAAAGGAGCCGCGATACCTCGCGCTCATTCTTTCCAAATCGCCTTTCGGCTTCTGCCAGCAGAGCCTTTCCCTTGTCGACAGCGTTTTGTGTTGCCTCAACCAATGCTGTCCGTGCCCTGTCCTGTTCCCCCGCAAGGAGGTAGCAGTAACCGGCATTTTCACGCGCATCGGCAAGCACGCCGTTTTCAGGTAATTCAGCGGCTTTGCTGAACTGCTGCTGAGCCGCATCATACTGCCCTAAACTACAGAGAAACGCACCGTAATTATTGATTACATCACGGTTTTGTCCTGCCAGCAGCAGAGCCTTCTGATAATGCTCGCTGGCGGCAACCGGGTTATCCGATCGCTGGTAAAAACGCGCTATCGCCAGCTGAACACGATAATCCGTCGGCGCAAGCACCACGGCCTGATGCAGATTGCGCCCGGCAGCAGATAAATTATCGCGGGCCAGATAATCCAGCCCCAATTGTAGTCGGGTCTGCAGCAGTTCATTGCGTTGCGATGACGAGTGGCAGCCTGCTATCAGCAACAGTGCCAACCAGAACGGGAATCCTTTACCCATGCAACCTCCTGATTTGAGTTAAGCGTATGGTACGCTTTTCACATCAGGGCGGACAGCACGGGTCACTGCCAACGTTCAGGTTTCAGAGCGCTTTCACAGAAATCGCTTCACCGGCCATTTTTTTACGCAAGGTACGCTTGGTACGGTCAATCACTTCCCCGGCCAACTGTCCGCAGGCCGCATCAATATCATCACCGCGCGTCTTACGCACAATAGTGGTAAATCCGTAATCCATCAACACTTTAGAGAAACGATCGATGCGACTGTTCGAACTGCGACCATAAGGAGCGCCCGGGAAGGGGTTCCATGGGATCAGGTTGATTTTGCATGGGGTGTTTTTCAGCAATGCCGCCAGCTCGTGTGCGTTATCGGTGCTGTCATTCACATGATCCAGCATCACGTACTCAATGGTCACACGGCCCTGATTGGCATTGGACTTAGCAATATAACGGCTCACCGAGGCTAAAAACGTCTCGATATTGTACTTTTTGTTAACCGGCACAATTTCGTCACGAATTGTGTCGTTTGGCGCATGCAGGGAGATCGCCAGCGCCACGTCAATCATGTCGCCCAGCTTATCCAGTGCGGGAACCACGCCTGAAGTGGACAGGGTGACGCGACGCTTGGACAGACCGAAACCAAAGTCATCCAGCATGATTTCCATCGCCGGAACAACGTTGTTCAGGTTAAGCAGCGGCTCGCCCATACCCATCATTACCACGTTGGTAATAGGGCGCGTACCGGTGATTTTAGAGGCACCGATAATTTTTGCTGCACGCCATACCTGGCCGATAATTTCAGACACGCGCAGGTTGCGGTTAAAGCCTTGCTGCGCCGTCGAGCAGAATTTGCATTCCAGCGCGCAGCCCACCTGGGAAGAGACGCACAGGGTGGCGCGGTCTTTCTCCGGAATGTACACGGTTTCGACCTGCTGACCGCCAACGGTGATCGCCCATTTGATGGTGCCATCGGTCGAGCGCTGCTCGGTTGCGACTTCAGGAGCGCGGATTTCAGCAACTTCTTTCAGCCTGTTGCGGAAAACCTTGTTGATGTCGGTCATCTCGTCGAAATCATCACAGCAGTAGTGATACATCCACTTCATCACCTGATCGGCGCGGAACGGCTTTTCCCCCATGCTGGCAAAAAACTCGCGCATTTGCTGACGATTCAGATCGAGCAGGTTGATTTTTTCTGTTTTTGGCGTGGCAATGACAGGAGATTCGGACGACGGACTCACAATTAGTTCAGACATAATATTCTCTGGCCTCGTTATTACACGTTATGGCTCTGGGGGAATGGAAGGTAAAGTAATGCGCCCCTGACAGCCAGGCTGGTCAGGGGCGCATTATCATACAAGCGTGTAGCGACAGGTTAAAGCGCGTCTGCAAAATAAATTGTAAACGCCCGGCGCTATTCGCCCTGTAGTAACGATCTTAGCGGGTGCGTGGGCAAACTTCACCTTCGCCGAAGAAATAGGCGATTTCACGGGCAGCAGATTCAGCAGAGTCAGAACCGTGGGTCGCGTTCTCGGTGAAGCTGTCAGCGTAATCTGCACGCAGAGTACCTGCCAGTGCGTTAGCTGGGTTAGTTGCGCCCATCAGGTCACGGTGACGCTGAACGGCGTTTTCGCCTTCCAGCACAGAAACCACAACCGGACCTGAAGTCATGAACTCTACCAGACCGTCGAAGAACGGTTTGCCCTGGTGTTCAGCGTAGAAACCTTCAGCCTGCTCTTTGCTCAGGTGCAGCATTTTGCTGCCAACGATTTTGAAGCCAGCGCTTTCAAAACGGTTAAAGATGGCACCAATAACGTTTTTTGCCACCGCGTTCGGCTTAACGATAGAAAAAGTACGTTCGATAGTCATATGGACCCCTGTTTGATGTCGAGTTTGGCCGGTGAAAAGGCTCCCCGGCCTGGAAAATGGCGCCGATTATAGGGGGCATCGCCGCCCTTGCCTATCGGAGATTCAACAATTTAATAAAAAAATGCGATCTATAAACCCACAATTATTTAGCGGTTTTATCGCATTCAAGCGGAATCACTCCACAGTAAAAGTTGCCGAGGCGACTTGTCCACCCTCATCCAGCACCGTTAGCTGGTAGCTACCGGCTTTACCTAATGACAAATTTACGGTGTCTTGCCGGTTTGGGCGCGGAAGCGCACTGCCGTCCAGGAACCACCAGCGTTGATTTCCGCGGCCTCCCTGCGACGTGACGTTCACATCCAGCTGACTTTTACCTGGCAGACGATGCAACAGCTGACCACTGCGAACGCCCGTTAAAATCAGAGGAACCGCACTGCCGTTATCCAGTGGCGGACAGCTGGGATCCACGGCGGGCAACCGCTGTTGCCGTCGCTCAGACACCGGCAGCCAGGGTTCCAGCGGTAATGGCCACAACACCACATTTGCCCCCTTCGCCTGCGGGCAATCCGCTGCCACGCGCAAGCCTGCGGCATTTATCCATACTGGCTGTTGCAGCCCTGCCAGATTTTCCTGTCCTTCCGCCAGTAAAGTGGGCGGTGTCGTCCCTTCCAGAATCCAGCTTTGCTTACGCTGCCGGCAATTGCTATCGCCTTCAGGTAACGCCTGTCCACCCGGCCAACACAGCGATCCGGCGGAGACCGTCGCAGGACGCGGTTCGACGGGTAACCAGTTACCGCGAAAACCGGGTGAGGTCATCAGCAAATTATTGATTTGATTCAACACCGGTACGGCGCTGGCAAAGCCAAACTGCCCGGCAACCGGTGTTCCATCCGGACGGCCAACCCACACGCCGATCAGATAACGAGGATTGACGCCGATGGCCCAGGCATCCCGGTAGCCGTAACTGGTCCCGGTCTTCACCGCCAGCGGGACAACGCCCGGTAACAGGTTGTCTGCTAAGGGTTTGGCCTCCCCGGCAAGGATGCGCCTGACGATCCACGCAGCGCCGGGAGAGAGTAACGGCCTTTCCACCAGCGGTTGTTCCGGCATAAAGCGTAATCCTGCCGCCAGCCCGTTGCGGGCAAAGGCACTGTAGGCCGCAACAATCTGATCCATTCGCGCACCGGTCCCACCTAAAACTAAGGACAGGTTTGGCTCCGCTGCCGGCGGGAAACGCAACGTCAGGCCCACATTGCGCAAGCTGGCAGCCAGAAACTTCGGCCCGACCGCCTCCAGCAGTTGCACCGCAGGCAAGTTCAGCGAACGGGTCAGTGCTTCGCTGGCGCTAACGGCGCCGTGAAATCCGGTATCAAAATTTCCCGGCCGGTAATCACCAAAACGGCGTGGGACATCCTGCAACAGCGATTCCGCGGCGATCAGCCCCTGATCCAGCCCCATGCCATAGACGAAAGGCTTCAGAACCGACCCCGGCGAGCGGATGCTGCTGATCATATCCACATGGCCGAAGCGGCTGTCATCGTCCAGATCGACCGAGCCCAGATAGGCCCGCACTTTCATCGTGGCATGATCGACCACCAGGACAGCCATTGAGGTGCGCGGCGGTAGCTGGCTTTTCCAGCCTGACGCCAGCGCCTCTATCTGCCGCTGCAGTGCGGCATCGACCGTTGAGACGATCTTTTGCTGGCTGGACATCGCCAGTAAACGGCGGGATAGCAGTGGGGCCAGCTGTGGCATCTGCCTTGGCGCCAGCCAGACAGGCTCCGGATAAATCTCCTCAACCAGCTCTTTCGGCCAGACATGCAGAGCGACCATTCTTTCCAGTACTTTATTACGCGCGGCCTGAGCCCGCTCTGGCCAGCGATCGGGCCTCAACCAGCTCGGTGCCTGTGGCAACACCGCCAGCAATGCGGCTTCGCTTTTGGTTAGCTGCGAGGGAGGCTTACCCAGCCAGGTCCAGCTTGCTGCGCCGACGCCTTCTACCGTGCCACCAAAAGGCGCACGGTTGAGATACAGCGTCAGAATGTCACGCTTGGACAGATGCCATTCCAGCTGCATGGCGCGCCATGCCTGCCAGAGCTTGCCGGTAAAGGTTCTCGGGTGGGGATCAATCAGTCGGGCAACCTGCATCGTTAGCGTGCTGCCGCCTGAAACGATCTCACCTCCGCTCAGATCCTGCCAGGCTGCCCGGATAACCGAGAAGGGATTAATACCCGGGTGATACCAGAACCAGCGATCTTCATAGGTAAGTAACGCTTGCAGGTAATCAGGGGAAACGTCTTCTGGCGTAACGGGATAACGCCAGACGCCCTGGGCATCAGCAAAGCGCCACAGCGGCGTGCCATCTTCCGCTACAACCACTCGCGCTGGCTGCAGCTCCTTCAGCGGCAACGGCCACAGGCGATCCGCCAGTACAAGCAGCAGCACAACGGCAATCGGCACCATCAACCAGCTGGTATAGCGTAAAAGCTTATTCATTGGTTAGCGGTGCCCGGCGTTAAGCCAGGCACCTGCAACTCAGTGAATCGTCAGGCTGTCTGGCGTAGTTCCCAGCGCCCGCCATTGTGGGACATACATCGATTCCACCTGTGGAGGCGGCATCAGGTACTGACCCGGCGTCACCGCCCTTGCCAGATAAAGCAGGGTAACCGGGCGATAGCCATCCACATCCACCGCGGCAACAAAGCGATCGTCGCGGAACTCGATGTGTTTGATATTGGCCTGCTGCATATCCCCCATCAACTCCTGCACATCGGCGGCGCTCTCCTGCAGGCTGGCGCTGCTGTTGGCCAGGTTCTGGTTTTCCAACTCAAGTCCCGCCGGCAGAAGATCGACCACCAGCGCATCTGGCACCCGGCGATCCGCCCAGACCTTCAGGCTGACCAGCAGCAAATCACCGCTCTTCAGGTTTTCCAGTGAGATCTCCTTGCCCTGAAGATCAAGATAGCGTCGGGTGACATTCAGCACACTGTTGAAAGGCGCCGGCTTAGCCGTTGGGTAGCCAACCACATCCAGTCGACTGTAAATGGCATCCACAGAATCGTTTTGCAACTGAACCCCTTCCGCCAGCTCTGGGAAGTTTAATGGCGTGGTCACCGGTCCTTTACCATTGAGGGAACTGCCGTTGAGCGTGGCCTGCCAGGCTGAACCTGAGGCATCGGTCAGCGCCCTGCCCACCAAGAACAGGGCATTATTTTCCTGAGTAGACAGCCAGCGCTTACCATTCAAGTTCTGCGTCAACGTAAGCAGTAAGCTGTCCTGCGCCTGTGGCAGCAGCTTATTCTCTGACAACAACACGTAGATCATGGCCTGGTCGCGGATGTCGCTGCCGTAATCGCCCAGCCAGCTCTCTTTCTGGCTGCGCTGCGTCGCCAGTCCGAGGTTCAGGGCTTGTTCAGAACGTGGCCGATCGCCCATTAATTTCAATGCAACGCCCAGTTGGACCAGCGACAGCCCGGTTTTCGCCTGACCTTGTTTATCGAACAGGGCACGCAGTGCGCCCAGTGGCGCTTTTTGCTGACGCGCAAGGACCAGCGCAGCATATGCCTGAACGCTAAAGCGGGAGGCAAAGCTATCCTGGCTGTAGTAAACCTCGATCTGAGTGGGGTCCTGCAGATAGCGCAGCAGGCGCTGGTCTGCATTTTCAATCACTGATTTTTCCACGCCATAGCCCATCTCGTTGGCCCGCACGAGGAAATCAGTGACGTAGGCCGTCAGCCAAAACTCTTCCGGACTCTCTTTGCTCCACAAGCCAAAGCCGCCGTTTGCACGCTGCATTCCCGCCAGACGGTCAATGCCCAGATCGATGGAGGCCCGCCGCGCTTCATCAGTGCTGGTCTTGATCCCCAGCGCCTTCAACTGCAATTGATTGGTAAACAGTGAAGGATAGAGTCCGCTGGTTGTCTGCTCCAGACAGCCGTACGGGTATGCGTAGAGTTCGGCAATATAGCGGGCGATATTCAGCGGAGGTTTATTGCTTAATACCAGCTGCCCCTGCAGGGTTTCCGTTGCCAGACCAGAAAGCGCATCTGCCGGCAAGGCCCACGGCTCACCCGCATGTAGCACGCTGCTAAAGCTGCGCGTCACGCCCGGCCAGGCTGGACGAACGCCAATTTTCCATTGTTGTTTCATCGGTTTGAACGCTTCACCTGGCAGCGACAGGCCAGTAATTTCCGTGCTGACGTCGCCATCTCCAAATCCGGCTGAGGCGGTGACGGGCAGGAACAGCGTTTTGCGTTCTCCTGCTTTCAGGATCACTGATTGCGTCTGCGGATCATCCAGCTTAAGCAAACCACCCGCACTGAACGCTATTTGCAGCGTTTGCGGCTGTGGGGTCAGGTTAGTCAGGTCCATCGCCAGCCTGGCGCGGTCGCCACCCGCCATAAAGCGCGGCGTCGCCAGTTCACTGACTAACGGTGCCGCGACAACCACTTTCTTCTCTGCCGAACCAAAGTCGCTATCACTCCAGGCCTGCGCCATTACGCGCAGTTCACCGTTGAACTCCGGTATTGCCAGCTCAAGCGTGCCCTCGCCATTGGCATCCAGCGTAACGGCCTGCAGCTGTTGGGCCACAATATTGACGTGAGTGACCGGTTTCTGCCCGCCACGGGTTAACGGATCTTCGTCATCGCCGTCACCACCGAAGCGCAGTGCCGCCAGGCGACCGCTGCCTTCAATCAGCTGACCGTAAACATCATATTGATCGGCGTTGTACCGTTTGCGGCCAAAGAAGGCTTCCCACGGGTCCGGCGTTTTGTAATCGGTAATGCTTAAGACACCACTATCAACAGCTGACAGCAGTACGGTGATTTTTTGCGGCACAGGTCCCTGCGAAACGCCCGCTTTCACCTTCACTTTCAGCGTCTGCTGCGGGCGAATTTTCTCTGCGGCATCCAGGCTGAGGGACAAACGTCGGTTCTCTTGCGCCAGCGGAAGATGCAGTAAGCCTACCGCACGTTTTGGCGTGCTTCCCTGGGTTTTATCCCCAGGGCGGATCACCAGCGCGCTGAGATACAGGTCATGGCGTTTCCAGGCGTTATCAACCGGCACGTCAACATCCATGCCACCTGCCGGTACGGTGATCTCCTGCCACCACAATGGACCGTTACTGGACTCCACCATCAGATAGCCTTTACCCGCAGCCGGAGATTCAACGTGCACCCTGGCTTTCTCACCCGGTTTATAAGCCGGTTTATCGAGCTTTAACTTGACCTGATCCGGCCGCAGTGCCCCGGAGCCATCGGTATTATCCTGCCAGCTGTAGCCTGCCCAGAAGCGCACGCTGCTGAGCACATTATTCTCCGGGTCACGCACTTCAAGACGGTAAGATCCCCAGTCCACTGGGTATTCGACACGCGTGCTGCCGTCAGCGGCAATGGTGACGTTGTGTTCATCTTCAACCAGATCTTTCTGATCGAAGCGGGACTGCCAGCCTTCGCTGTCCGAGAAGCTCCAGTAATAATCGCGGCGTTCATGGATCAAACGGACATTCAAATCCTGGGCAGCCAACTTCTTGCCGCGACTGTTGGCATACACCAAATCAAAGGCGGCGGTACTGCCCTCTTCCACCATGGGCTGGCTGTGATAACTGTCGCTGCGATAATCGTACACGTCCTTATTACCAAATAAAGGCCGGATACCGGGTAAAATCTCAGCAGGCCAAATCGCCTGAGAAGCACGGCGCGTCACCGGTCGGCCACCCGCCTCCAGCAGGCTGGCCTGCAGAATGACGGTCAGCGGTGAATGCACCTGTTTCCAGCTCGATTCGGCCACCACGCTGCTGTTGCCCTCGGCGTCCAGCTTGAGGTCAACTTCATCAAGCGTGCGTTTTAGGTCGGATTCATTGATATCGCCAAACTGATAGCCTGGCAGGCTGGCGACAGCATCCCTCAGCGGGCGCAGGAACAGTTGACCTTGCAGAGTGTTTCCGGCAGCCGGAGCACCATACAGATAACGGCCATTCACCTGGAAGGCAGCATCCTCCTCCATAGACTGCGGAAGTGGGCTGCTTTTCAGGGTTAATGCCATGCGCTCTGGCATAAAATCGTCTACGTTAAACGCCCAGCTTCGTTTGCGGTTATCCCCGGTATTCAGGCGGAATGACCATTTGCCGGTGGTTGCCGACTCCGGCAAGGTGAAACGATATTGATAGAGGCCATTTTCTGGCTGCCAGACTAACGTGCGGGCAACCTCGCCATCCGGCTTAACCACTTCCAGCGTGACCGGCTGAGGAGGCAAAGGTTGACCATCGGCATCACGCATCAGCGCATTGATCACCACCGTCTCACCCGGGCGATACAGGTCGCGTGGGCCAAAGATAAAGATCTGCTTGTCGTACCCTTCCGGGCCAGCCACCGCGAATTCCGCCAGATCCAATGCCGGACGCGTCAGATCCAACAGCGTGGTTTGCTCACCCAGCTTTGCCAGCACGATTTTGGCTTTCGGGAAGCGGGTAAATTCCGCATGGCCCTGCGCATCCGCAGTTGCTTCGGCCAGAACCTGCCCTTTTTCGTCCAACAGTGAAAGCTGAGCACCAGGCAGAGCCGCCCCGCTTTCCAGGCTCTGGCTGAACAACGCCAGCGTTTGCGGGAACTGATGCAGAGACAGGCCGATATCGCTCAGCGTGAAGAGCGTGGCGGGGTTGCTGTAGTTATAGGAACCGGCCTGCTTCATCACTGCCAGATACACGCCAGGCTGTTTTAGCGCGTCAATGTTGCTGAGCGGCAGCAGCATTTTTTCTCGGGTATTGCGTTGCGGATTGAGATCAAAACGGCCGGTGTAGACCAGGTCGGCTTTGGTCAGCACATCCTGTGACTGCCAGCTGGAAAGCGTGTTGCCATATTGCCAGGACGCCAGAAAAGAAGGCAGTGAAGCCGGTTTTACCCGAAAGAAATCGACATCAATGCTGTTAATGTTGAGCGCCAGAACCGGCAGACCCTGCGTAACTTTGGTCGGCAGAAGAGAACCGCGGCTGGCAAAGCCAACCATCGGCTGCACGTCACGCGTGGCTATTTTTTGCTGGAAGGCCTGCTCAAGGACAGCGCCATTGGCGGCTTTTATCCCGCTATCAACCGAGACGGTCAGCTCACGCGCCGGTTCAAGATGACGGAAACGCAGTTCTTTACGCGAGGGAGAAAGCTCCCATCCGCCTTCGACTGCACCGGTTTTGGTGTCGATCAAATGTAACTGGCTGGCATAGTTTTGCCGATCGTCAAGCGGGATGGAAAACGTCAGCACCAGCGTGGCGGCGCCATCCAGCTGCACTTCGGAAGCATCAATAAGCGTTAATGATTTACCCGCATCACGTTTAGCTTCAGCTGCCCTCTGCGCGTCACTTAATAAGGGAGGCTTACTGGCTGGCGCCTTATCAGACGCACTCTGGCTGGCCGGTGTCGATGATGTTTCTTCTTTTTGATCGCAGCCACCTAACAGCAGCAGCGAGAAAAAAGCCGCAACATATAATCCATTCCGTTTAACGTTCATCATGACTCCATGGCCAGCACCCGATAATTGAGGTGCACAGTATGACCTCAGCAGGGGCAAAAAAAAGCCTGTTTTTTCACTTTTAGCAACATTTCGCAAAGTTATTCAGGACGCGTCAGCCAACGACACAAGAATTGCGCGCTGCATTCAGATTCTTACGCAATATCATCCTGATAGTGCGGAACATCTTGTGATGGAGTAACAGCGCGGTACACTGGAACTATCGTTACTTCATGTCCCAACGCGAGGCCGCTATGACATCCTCTTTCTTTGTTACCGCCGACTGGCTGGCAGAACACCTTTCGGATCCCGATCTGCAAATCGTAGACGCACGCATGTTGCCTCCGGGTATGGAAAACCAGCGGGACATTAAGGCTGAATATCTGGCAAAGCACCTGCCTGCCGCGCCGTTCTTTGATATCGAAGCCCTGTCGGATCACACCAGCCCTTACCCACATATGTTGCCGAGGGCGGAAACCTTTGCGGTTACGATGCGTGAGCTGGGGGTTAACAGCGATAAACACCTGGTGGTTTACGATGAGGGCAACCTGTTCTCTGCTCCGCGCGCCTGGTGGATGCTGCGCGAGTTTGGCGTGGCGAAGGTGTCGATTCTGGCTGGCGGATTAAAAGGCTGGGAAGAGGCCGGTTATGCGCTGGAAAGCGGTGCGGTTGACCTGCCCGAAGCGGAATTTGATGCCCGCTTTGACAGCAAACTGGTGAAACGCCTGACCGACGTGCTGTTAATCAGTCATGAAGGCGGCGCGCAAATTGTGGACGCGCGAGCAGCAAACCGTTTCAGAGGCGAAGTGGATGAACCCCGTCCCGGCCTGCACCGTGGACGCATTCCTAACAGCCTGAATGTGCCGTGGAATTCGTTGGTCGAAGACGGTGAGTTGAAGTCGCCCAAGGCGCTGGAAGAGATTTTCAGCCAGCAAGGCGTCGATCTCACCCAGCCGATCGTCACCAGCTGTGGCTCCGGCGTGACGGCGGTGGTGGTCATTCTGGCGTTGACCACGCTGGGCGTCGAAAACGTTACGCTGTATGACGGCTCCTGGGGAGAATGGGGAAGTCGTGACGATCTGCCCATCGCCATCGGCTGATTCGCGCGGATAAAAAAGGCGGGTCAACTACGCTGACCCGCCTTTTTTCACCTTATGCCGCCTTGACGAGCTTATGCCGGCTTATTGTTCGCCTTAAACTGCCGCAGGAAGCTGCCCCACTTGCGTTCATAGAACGGGGTGATATGGGCGGTAAAGAAGTGGCTGATACCTTTATCGTTTTCCACCACTTCACAAATATCCACCGGCTCATCTTCCAGCAGCGTATCCGTTGCCACACTGCCCGCCGCCTGAATAATCGCCTCGATATCGCTGTCCGCTTCAATTCCAATCAACAGGTTTGGCCGATCCTCTGCCGCTTCTTTGATATGCGCCACATAAGCCCGACGAACCTGCTTATATTTCGCAAACAGCTGGGTCAGGGAATCAATCATCTGCGCCGGCGGTTCAGCAATCTCAGACAGTAACAGCGAGGTTCCCCCTTCCAGCACCGTTTGCTGGCTAAGCGCATTCGCGCCTTCGCCCAACAGGCTGGTGATTTCGCGTGGGGAGAACTCTTTGCCTGTCGGCAGCTTAGGGTTAAGAAACAGCGTTTCTCCCACCGTCATTTCAAACAGGGTGCGTACCGGCATCACCAGGAACGGCTGCTCTTCGGTGACCGCCTGCTCCATCGCTTCTACCGAGGTAAAGAAGGGAATGATGCTGGTGCCGTCGTCTTTTTCCCAGTGCTGCAGGTCCACCTGAGATTCAGCGGTGACGGCCTGTTCCTCCGGGCTTTCACCTGGCACCCAGACGCTGGCGTCCATCAGCAGAGCAAAAAATTCAGGGCGATGAGCAGGCTCAGTCGCGGCCAGTTTTAGCACCTCTTCAAGGCGCTGATTGGTTTCATTCATCGGTTCGATCCAGGCTTATTTCAGCAGCATATTGGCGACGGTGCGCACGCCTAAGCCCGTCGCACCGGCAGACCACTGATCGACAGCACCTTTACGGTAGGTGGCTGAACAGTCGATGTGCAGCCAGCCCTGCTGATAGTTCTTCACAAAATGCGACAGGAAGGCAGCCGCAGAGCTGGCACCGGCGGTGTGTGACGGCGCAGCAATGTTGTTCAGATCGGCAAAGTTGGATGGCAGGTGGCCACGATGGAATTCAGCCAGTGGCAAGCGCCAGAACGGCTCGTTTTCATCCGTTGCACTGCCCAGTAACGACTGAGCCAGCCGATCGTCAAAGCTGAACAGCGCGTGGTAATCATTACCTAATGCGGTTTTCGCCGCGCCGGTTAAGGTGGCGGCATCAATCAGCAGCTCGGGATTTTGCTCGCTGGCATCAATCAGGCCATCAGCCAACACCAGACGCCCTTCTGCATCGGTATTCATCACTTCAACGGTTTTACCGTTACGGTAAGTGATGATATCGCCCAGACGGAAAGCGTTGCCACTAACCATATTGTCGGCACAGCAAAGATAGAGTTTGACGCGTTTGGTCAGCCCACGGCTGATGGCCAGCGCCAGAGAACCGGTCAGCGTCGCTGCACCGCCCATATCTGACTTCATTGAGTCCATTGAACCGCTCGGCTTCAGGCTGTAGCCGCCGGTATCAAAGGTGATGCCCTTACCCACCAGGCAGGCAAACACCGGTGCGTTCTCATCGCCCGTTGGGTTGTAATCCAGCGCCAAAAACGCCGGGCTGCGGGTCGAGCCACGACCGACGGTGTGCAGGCCCATATAGCCCTGCTTGCGCAGATCTTCGCCTTTGGTGATGCGGTAGCTGACCTTGTCGCTGCCTGCGCCACACAGCAGATCGACGGCACGCTGAGCCAGTTGCTCAGGGCTAAGGTCTTCTGCAGGCAGGTTGATGGTGTCGCGCACCCAGTTGATGATCTTCATGCGGCTGTCGAATTCGGCACGGTCGCTGTCATTCAGCGTCGCCCACTCAACGGTGCGCTGCCCTTTCGGCCCACGATAACCCTGCCAGAATGCCCAGCTTTTTTCCAAATCCCAGTCGCCAGTCAGGCTGACATGACGGATGCCCTGCGCATCAATTTTACGCGCTGCGCGCTGGATAGTTGCCAGCACATCGCCGCCGGTCAGATGAATGGTCATCCCGCTGTCATTGCTGGTCAGGGTCGCTTTTTCGCCCCAACGTGCATCCGCCGCTGCCGTTGACAGTGTTATTTTCATTGGTGTGGTTGTCATCGCATGGCTCCTTCTAGAGTTTATTATTTGGTCCGTCCTTAAAAACGGTCGGTCACTACAATAAACCTTTATTTGCGTTCGTCTAATCAGACTTGCAGAAATGAGAGCAAACGGACTGAAAAAGTGTTCAGTCCGTTGGAGAGTCGTAGAGGGAAAGTGCTGCTAATTCAACGAGAAGTCGTTGCTGTCTGACTGTTAGCTTTGAATGCTTTCCACTCCGGGGAAAGCTCGCGCAGGCGGCCAATCGACTTCTGCACCAGCTGAATCGCATAGTCGATCTCTTCTTCGGTAGTAAAACGGCCCAAAGAGAAACGCAGTGAACTGTGCGCCAGCTCATCATTCAGCCCCAATGCGCGAAGCACATAGGAAGGCTCAAGACTGGCAGAGGTACAGGCAGAGCCTGACGACAGCGCGAGATCTTTCAGCGTCATAATCAGCGACTCACCGTCGACATAATTAAAGCTGACGTTGAGGATATTCGGCGCACCCGCCGCCAAATCACCATTCAGATAGACTTCCTCGATGTCACTGAAGCCCGACCAGAGTTTGTGGCGAAATGCGCTCAGGCGCGCCATTTCACCAGCCATCTCCTGCTTAGCGATGCGGAATGCTTCCCCCATGCCGACAATTTGATGCACGGGAAGCGTTCCGGAACGCATACCGCGCTCATGACCGCCGCCGTGGATCTGCGCTTCCAGACGGATACGCGGTTTACGGCGAACATACAGACCGCCGATGCCTTTAGGGCCGTAAATTTTATGCGCAGAAAATGACATCAGATCGACTGGGATCTGGGTGACATCGACCGGTAATTTACCGACGCTTTGCGTCGCATCAACATGGAACAGAATACCGCGCGCCTGGCAAAGCTCAGAAATTTTGCCAATGTCCTGCACCACGCCCGTTTCGTTGTTCACGTGCATGATCGACACCAGGATGGTGTCATCGCGCATCACCGACTGCAGCAGATCCAGGTCGATCACCCCGTTGCTGGCAGGTGCCAGGTAAGTGACTTCGAACCCTTCACGTTCCAGCTGAATACAGGTGTCCAGCACCGCTTTATGCTCGGTCTGGCTGGTGATGATGTGCCTGCCCTTCTCCTGATAGAAGTGAGCAATGCCTTTGATCGCCAGATTATCGGATTCGGTCGCGCCGGAGGTGAAGACGATTTCGCGCGGATCGGCGCCAATTAATTCGGCCACCTGATTACGGGCGATATCCACCGCTTCTTCGGCTTGCCAGCCAAAACGGTGAGAACGGGATGCGGGATTACCAAAGGTGCCGTCGAGCGTCAGGCACTTGATCATTTTCTCGGCTACGCGAGGATCGGCAGGGGTGGTTGCAGCGTAATCAAGGTAAATCGGAACCTTCATTGCTTTTGAACTCCATACATCATGCTAAATGTAAGTCATTCAATGCGACCCGATAAGGTTATCACCCTGCCGCCACCGGCTGAAACTATCAACCGGTGAACGACAGGAGACAGGTTCGCGTTAGCGACAATCAGGCACGCAGATTGACGTTAATGGTTTCATGCACGCGGCCATTGGACACGCGCGCTTTTTCAGTATTGTTCTGACGGTCAGCCACTTCCAGGATTTCCTGGTTGTTAACCAGCTCAGCCAGTGAAATGTTGTTCAGGAAGTCGCTGATACGCTCGCTCAGGTCACGCCACAGCACGTGAGTCAGGCAGCGTTCGCCACCCTGGCAGCCTTCTTTACCCTGACACTTAGTCGCATCAACGGATTCGTCAACCGCCGTAATCACGGCACCGACCGCGATCGCGTCAGAGCTTTTACCCAACAGGTAACCACCGCCTGGACCACGTACGCTAGCCACCAGGCCATTTTTGCGCAGGCGTGAGAACAGCTGCTCCAGATAAGACAGGGAGATGCCCTGACGTTCTGAAATATCAGCTAACGGCACAGGCCCCTGATGGGAGTGAAGTGCAACGTCGAGCATAGCAGTAACGGCATAACGGCCTTTGGATGTCAGTCTCATGGCGTAAACGACCTCAGTAATTACCCTGGTTGGGTGTTAACAAAATATGCCTGAAGTCTGCCATTCCCGACTAAATTGGTCAAGTATTTAACCTAGTAAAACACTCAACTATTTAACCAACCGTTTTAGTCAACTATTACCCCCGCAAACCGGGGGGTAAAATAGTCTACTTTTCGCCCTTTGGCTTTTGCAGCGAAGAGAGCATGCCGCGCAGAATATTCAGTTCATCGCGCTCCGGGCGGGCTCGAGTGAACAGGCGACGCATTTTACTCATCACCTGGCCAGGGCTGCCTTCACGGATAAAGCCGCTGTGGGTCATCATCTGTTCCATATGCTGATAGAAGCGCTCAAGGTCATCGACCAGCGGATATGGCGACTCTTCGTACTCTGGCTGCACGGTTTCCTGCGACTGTAAAAACGCCATACGCACTTCATAAGCGATGATCTGCACCGCCATCGCCAGGTTCAGCGAGCTGTATTCCGGGTTAGCGGCGATTGCCACGTGGTAGTGACATTTCTGCAGCTCTTCATTAGTCAGACCCACGCGCTCGCGGCCAAAGACCAGCGCGACCGGCGCCTGCTGACCTTCCTGCACGCTTTTGATCCCGCATTCGCGCGGATCCAGCATCGGCCACGGCAGCGAACGGGAGCGGGCACTGGTGCCAACAACCAGACTACAGCCGGCCAGGGCTTCATCGAGGGTGTCAACAATGTGGGCTTCGCCGATCACATCGCTGGCACCCGCCGCCAGGGCGATAGCCTGGGAGTCAGGCTTGACGAGAGGGTTAACCAGATAAAGGTTGGTCAGTCCCATGGTTTTCATCGCGCGGGCGACGGATCCCATGTTGCCGGTGTGAGAGGTTTCAACCAGCACGATTCGGATGTTTTGCAGCATAGGAGTTCAGGTCAGTGAGATAATTTGAGGATGCTATCATATTTTCAGGACATTTTACGATCTCCCTGCTATAATCCGCGCCGTTTTCCCGTTCTTTAACATCCAGTGAGAGATAACGATGCATCCAATGCTCAACATTGCCGTGCGCGCTGCGCGCAAGGCCGGAAATTTAATCGTCAAGAATTACGAAACCCCGGACGCTGTCGAAGCGAGCCAGAAAGGCACCAACGACTTCGTTACCAATGTTGATCGCGACGCTGAGCGCCTGATTATTGAGGTGATTCGCAAGTCCTATCCGAAGCACACCATTATTACCGAAGAGAGTGGTGAATTAGCCGGTGAAGACGAGGATGTACAATGGGTTATCGATCCACTGGATGGCACCACTAACTACATCAAACGCCTTCCTCATTTCTCTGTTTCTATCGCCGTGCGCATTAAAGGCCGCACTGAAGTCGCCGTCGTTTACGATCCAATGCGCAATGAGCTGTTCAGCGCCGTTCGTGGACAGGGCGCGCAGTTAAACGGTTACCGCCTGCGCGGCAGCACCGCTCGCGACCTGGATGGCACCATCCTGGCAACCGGCTTCCCATTCAAGCTGAAGCAGCACGCCACGCCTTACATCAACATCGTAGGCAAGCTGTTCACCCAGTGTGCGGATTTCCGTCGTAGCGGTTCTGCTGCCCTGGATCTGGCCTACGTGGCGGCTGGCCGTGTTGACGGTTACTTTGAAATTGGCCTGAAGCCATGGGATTTCGCGGCCGGTGAACTGCTGGTGCGTGAAGCAGGCGGCCTGGTGACTGACTTTGTTGGTGCACACGGTTACCTGACTTCCGGCAACATTGTTGCGGGCAACCCACGCGTCGTTAAAGCGATGCTGGCTAACATGCGTGAAGAACTGAGCGAAGCGCTGAAGCGCTAGGTTCCCGTTCGGGACCGTTCAGTGACAAAAAGGCGGAGCTCAGCTCCGCCTTTTTTGCTTTCAGATTAGCCTAAAAACATTGGTCTTATGCCGCCGGACATCGCCGGCGTGGCGCTAAGCCACAGCATGATGCCGACCGCGACCAGCAGCACGCCTCCCACCAACGACAATCCTGACCAGCCGACTTTCTGCCAGCCCGCAGGAGAGGCGCCACGGCTGAGTTTTAGCGCCAGCGCTCTGGAAACCTGCACCAGCAAGGCCATCGCCGAAACGGTTAACGCCGTCCCCACCGCCATCGCCAATGCCGACAGCACGCCCCAGCCATAAACACCAATCACTTTTGAAAACAGCAGCATCATGATTGCCCCGGAACAAGGGCGCAGTCCCATCGAAAGCACCACGATCGCTTTGGTTTTGCCATTGACCGCTTTATCCAGCATCTGGCTGTCCGGCACATGCTGATGCCCGCAACCGCAGCTGTCGCTGTGTTGATGCCCCACCGGCACGATCCGTTGAATCCTCATCGCTGGCAAGGGCCGTAAGGCTTGCCAGATTTTGCGCAGCGCGCGCCAGCACAGCCAGAGGCCCAGTCCGGCGACCATCAGATAACTGCCCTTCTCCAGCCAGTAACTGCTGAGATGCAGCTGGCGGGATGAGAGGCCGAGCACCACCAGCATCACGGTGACCAGCAGGATGGCCACCCCGCCCTGAACCACCGCCGCGGCCAGCGTCAGCTGCAAACTGGTTTTGACTTTCGTCGGATGCGTGGCAAGAAACGTGGCGATCACCACCTTGCCATGCCCCGGCCCCAGCGCATGCAGCACGCCATACATCAGGCTGAATCCCATCAGCGCCAACCCCGCCTGATGCGGATGGCTGGCCACCTGCTGCAGCAACACGGTCATCTGTTGATGCAGCGTTTTCTGCCACAGAATGCTTTGCAACAGGATCTGCGGCCAGTGTTGCCAGACCGTGAAACCTGCGGCAATAAACAGCAGCAGCACAACATAGAGCGGCCACGCTTGCAGCCAGCCACGTTGCGGCCGGGAAGTTATGGCATTTACTGACATGTCAGGGTCACCGTCTGCGCGAACTGTTGCCCCAAATCCATATCCTCTGGCGGCGCGTCGGCTTTATCCAGCGACAGCGCATAGGCCTGCATCGACGCATCCGGTTTCGGCGTTTTCAGGGTGAAGGTACAGCGCTGCGCCAGCTCAGGGGGAATGTGCAGGGACTTTTCGGAATCGTAATACATATCAACGAAGTAACTCGGGTCAAAGGTGGTAAAGACATACGTCTGGCTGGCCAGCGGCTGCGGTTCGCCCAGCGGTAAAACATAGTCCAGCACCGCCTTGTTTCCCTGCCTGGAGAGATGGTATTCCGGCGGTAAGTTATCGAACTTCACCGGTTTGCCCTGATGCCAGAACTCACTGAAATAATGCTGTCCGAGCACGTTGGCCATCACCTCTGCCGCCAGCTTTTTCCAGACTACTGAATCGGGTTTGGCCTTACCGGCGTCGTACAGCAGATCGGCCGAGGTAATCTCATCCATCACCCAATGCATTTTCAGGCCAGTGATCTTATCGTCCTGATGCACTAGCGTTGCCTGCATATCAATAAAGCTGTGCGGATGGGCCCACGCGTGCGGTGCCAGACACAGGCATAATGCCCCGATTAGCCGCCCAACAATAATGTTATAATGTAACAAATTCAATTCCCTCTGCTGTTCAGGCAAAAATTCTGTGACCTGCCTAGAAAGCTATAAATAAAACTGGCCGCACCACGCTGCCACCGGCAGCAATCACGCTATGCTTAGCGATGTTACTTTTCACTGGGATTGCCGACGATGAGTTTACCCTCACCCGAGCCTTCAGCTTTCTCCAGTCCGCAGCGTCATTGTCATCTGCTTTTATTGCTTTATCTCCCTGAACTTCCCGTGACTCTTGAGGTGATGAGTCAGATTAACGGGGTGGATCGGTCGGTTACCCGGCAAGATATAGCGGAGGTCGAAGCAGAAATCCAGCGCTATCACCGCCTCGCCCTGCATCAGGATGCCGCGGGGAAGTGGCAGATAAGCGGTGCGGAACTGGACCAGCGGTTGTGCCTGTTTCACTGGTTACGTCGGGCATTGCGGCTGACACCGGATTTTGTGAAGCAACATTTTGCCCCGCACGTTAAGCAGCAGCTTAAACAGAAGCAGATTGAGAAGGTGCTTTATGATGAGCGAAACCTTCTGGCGTTGGTGCAACATTGCGGCCAGAAGCTCGCACGCCAGTTCACCGAGCGGGATCGCCAATTCTTGCAACTGCTGATGCAGCATTCACTGTGCCGGCAATCACGCACGGAATTCAATGACGCGCAGCAAAGCTGGCTGGCGGCAAAAATCGAACATCAGGTGGCGGAGGAAGTGGTTCGTCACTGGCAAAAACGCTGCAAAACGGCCCCCGATGGCAGTGAAACCTGGCTGTTTGCCCTGCTGTTCAGTCAGATGCACGCACCCAGCGCTGATGATGCCCACCATGATTATGAACATCAACTGCTGGACGCGGTGCGCCAGTTAATCGATCGCTTTCAGCAGCTTTCGGGCATGCGCTTCAGTGATGATAAGGGGCTGGCCGACCAGCTTTATACCCATCTGGCCCAGGCGCTGGAACGCTCGCTGTTTGGTGTCGGCATTGATAATAGCCTGACTGAGGAAGTGACCCGCCTGTATCCAAAGCTGTTGCGGACCACCCAGGCCGCGGTAGCGGAATTCGAGCAGCAGTATCAGCTGACCTTCTCGCAGGAAGAGATGGGGCTGATTGCGATAATTTTTGGCGCCTGGCTGATGCAGGAAAGTGCGCTGCAGGAGAAGCAGGTTTTGCTGCTTACCGGCAAGGATGAGGCGCTGGAGCGGGAAGTTGAGCAACAGGTGCGCGAGCTGACGCTGCTGCCACTGAATATCAAATACCTGGATGTGGCCGAGTATCAACGCAGCAGTGCGCCTAAGGGCATTGCGCTGGTGATTACTCCGTACGCCACACCGCTTCCCCTTTACTCGCCGCCGTTAATTCATGCCGAGCTGCCGCTGCAACCTCATCAGCAGCAGCGCATCCGGCAGCTGCTGGAGTCGTGATCAGCCGACCTTCGGTCGCAGGAACAGCGCAGGTATCACCACCATCGCCATCACCCAGAAGACGCCGCCGTGCAGATGCTGGAACAGCACGCCGCAAATCATGGTCATCACCGCAATACCGCCACCCATCGCCAGCGCCGAATAGACCGACTGCAGACGGATCACCTCTCCTCCCTCGCGCGTGGCAATAAAACGCATCGCCGCCAGATGACAAACGGTGAAGCTGCCGCAGTGCAGGATCTGCGCCACAATCAGCCAGGGTAACGCGGTGGTTGATGCCATCAGGCTCCAGCGTACCAGCGCACAAATCCCTGACAGCAACAGCAGGTCGCGCGCGCCCCAGCGACGGAACAGTCGGTTGCTGGAGGCAAAGACAATGATTTCGGCCACCACGCCCAGCGACCAGAGATAGCCGACAACGCTGGCTGAGTAGCCGGCTTCCTGCCACCAGATGGCGCTGAAGCCGTAATAGGCGGCATGCGCGCCCTGCATCAGCGTTACGCACAGCAGGAACCGCCAGACGGCATTTTCCTGCAGCAATCGCTTCCAGTCAGCCCATCCGGCCGTTTCGGTCTGCTTCGCATTGCCTGTAGGCAGCACGGATGGCCGTAACAGCATGCCAGCAAACATCGCGGCAACGCCGATACACAACATCACCAGTATCGCCTGATAAGAGAAAGCATTGACCAGCACGCCGGTCAGCGCCGAGCTGATAACGAACGCCAGCGAGCCCCACAGGCGAACCGGGCCATAGGCCATTGAAATTTGCTTTTGCCAGGTCGCTGCCAGCGCATCGCTGAGCGGAACCAGCGGCGAGAAGAACAGGTTGAAGCCAATCATCACCAGCAGCAGCCAGATCCACGAAGTGCTGATCCAGAAGCTGAGCACAAAGCATAACGCCAGCACCGCCAGCAGGCGAAGCGCGGTAATCAGTTGCGAAGGATTGGTGACTCTTGAGGCGATGATCAGGCTGCCGAGGAATCGGGCGATCATGCCGCAGCCCAGCAGCAGGCCAATTTTCTCTGGCTGCAGGCCAGAGTCTTTCAGCCACACTCCCCAGAAAGGAAGCCAGACGCCATAGGCAAAGAAGTACGTGAAATAGCCCAGACCGAGCCAGTAAGCTGAACGAATCGCCATGTTCCCTCCGACAAAAGTGCGCGCTACTTTCTCAGAGGTCAGGCCTAAGATCAATTAACGGGACAGTATTGTCCCGTTAATGTGTTCCGGATCCCCTTTCGCGAGGGAAAGGGGTAACGCAACGTTATGCGTAAACCGGGAAGCGTGCGCAGATTTCCAGAACCTGCTTCTTCACACGTTCCTGAGTGCCTTCATCCGCGACGTTGTCCAGAATGTCGCTGATCCAGCCAGCCAGCTCGCGGACGTCAGCTTCTTTGAAGCCACGGCGAGTAACCGCAGGAGAACCAATACGAATACCTGAAGTCACAAACGGGCTCTTCGGATCGTTTGGTACGCTGTTTTTGTTAACGGTGATGTTGGCGCGACCCAGCGCGGCATCCGCTTCTTTACCGGTCAGGTTTTTGTCAACCAGGTCCAGCAAGAACAGGTGGTTATGCGTGCCACCAGAAACCACTTTGTAGCCACGCTCCAGGAACACCTCAACCATCGCTTTAGCGTTTTTAGCCACCTGCTGCTGGTACACCTTGAACTCAGGCTCCATCGCTTCTTTCAGTGCGACCGCTTTACCGGCAATCACGTGCATCAGCGGGCCGCCCTGGCCGCCAGGGAAGACAGCGGAGTTCAGCTTCTTGTACAGGTCTTCGTCGCCGCCCTTCGCCAGGATCAGGCCGCCACGCGGACCCGCCAGGGTTTTGTGGGTGGTGGTGGTAACGATGTGTGCATGCGGGAGTGGGTTAGGATAAACGTCCGCTGCGATCAGACCGGCAACGTGCGCCATATCAACAAACAGCCAGGCACCGATGCTGTCAGCGATTTCACGCATTTTCGCCCAGTCGCACAGACCGGAGTACGCGGAGAAGCCACCGATGATCATTTTTGGCTTGTGCTTCTGTGCCTGCGCCGCCAGATCGTCGTAATCGATTTTGCCGGTTTCATCGATGCCGTAAGGCACGACGTTATACAGCTTACCCGACAGGTTAACCGGGGAACCGTGAGTCAGGTGACCACCGTGTGCCAGGTTCATCCCCAGAATGGTGTCGCCCGGCTGCAGCAGCGCGGTGTAGACGGCGAAGTTCGCCTGGGAACCTGAGTGTGGCTGCACGTTCGCATAATCGGCACCGAACAGCGCTTTCGCACGATCGATCGCCAGCTGCTCAACGATATCCACATACTCACAGCCACCGTAGTAGCGCTTGCCCGGATAGCCTTCGGCATATTTGTTGGTCAGCTGAGAACCTTGCGCCTGCATAACACGCGGACTGGTGTAGTTTTCAGAAGCAATCAGTTCAATGTGCTCTTCCTGACGCACTTTTTCCTGCTCCATTGCCTGCCATAACTCGGCATCATAATCGGCAATATTCATATCACGCTTTAACATCCGCATCTCCTGACTCAGCTAACAAAATAATCGGTATCGATCGGCCCGTTTGGGCGAAGGCCAACAGTGTAAACTGTTTTACCTGCTTAGGGGTAGCCACAAAGCGCCCTTTTTACGCAATCGATTGGCTTCAGGACTGGCGAGGGTTGCCTAACCAAATGATGCCCCCGCCACTTAAAGGTGTATTTACAATGCGTGTTTATAAGTTATAAGATGCATTTAAAATGCATGTTTAAGCCCTCAAGGGAGTTCACCTATGTTAGACGCAAAAACCATTGCCACTGTGAAAGCCACCATTCCTGCCCTGCTGGCGACCGGCCCGGCGTTGACCGCCCATTTCTATGACCGAATGTTTACTCATAACCCCGAGCTGAAAGAGATTTTTAATATGAGCAATCAGCGCAACGGCAATCAGCGTGAAGCGCTGTTTAACGCCATCTGCGCCTATGCCAGCAATATTGACAATCTGGCTGCCCTGCTGCCCGCCGTGGAAAAGATTGCGCAGAAGCACACCAGCTTCGCCATTCAGCCCGCGCAGTATCAGATTGTCGGCCAGCATCTGCTGGCAACCCTTGATGAAATGCTCAGTCCGGGCGACGAGGTGCTGGATGCCTGGGGCAAAGCCTATGGTGTACTGGCGGGCGTGTTTATTCAGCGGGAAGAACAGCTTTATCAGCAGGCCGAGGAAAAAGTGGGCGGCTGGCGTACGCCGAGGGCGTTTCGCATCAGCGCCATTGAGCCGCAAAGCGAGGTGATCAAAAGCTTTATTCTCAGCCCAACCGATGGTCAGCCGGTGGCGGATTATCAGGCGGGTCAGTATCTTGGCGTCTGGCTGCAAGATAAGCGTTTTGCCAATCAGGAGATACGCCAGTATTCGCTGACCCGCGCGCCCAATGGCCGGGATTATCGCATTGCGGTGCGCCATGAACCGGGCGGCACGGTGTCTGGCTGGCTGCACCAGCATGCGCAGGTCGGTGATGAGCTGAGACTGGCCGCACCGGCGGGTGATTTCTTGCTGGCCGTCTCTCCTGAGACACCGGTCACCCTGATCTCCGCCGGCGTCGGCCAGACGCCGATGCTGGCGATGCTGGATGTGCTGGCCTCTCAGCAGCATCCTGCCCGCGTGCAGTGGTTCCATGCTGCCGATAATGGCAACAGGCATGCGTTTGGTGAGGAAGTGGCGGCTTCAGCACAACGTCTGCCCAACTTTTCGCAGCACCTGTGGTATCGCGATCCGCTGCCGCAGGATGCCGGACGTTTCGACAGCGCCGGCGTGATGAATTTACTGCCGCTGGAGAGCCAGCTTAGCGATCCGACAGGTCATTACTACCTTTGTGGGCCGTTAGGCTTTATGCAGCAGGTGGCGCAACAGCTGGTGACGCTGGGCATTGACAGCGCCCGCATCCATTACGAAGTGTTTGGTCCGCACAAGGTGCTGTGATCGGTCAGCCAGAAACGACATCGCCGCCCTGTAAAGGACGGCGATGTGATGGGCCAGACGGGAGAGGCGAAAAATCAGATCGCTTCTTCGTCTTCCTCGCCGGTACGAATACGCACCACGCGTGCCACATCAAAGACAAAGATTTTGCCATCGCCAATTTTGCCGGTCTGCGCGGTACGCATGATGGCTTCGACGCAGGTATCGACGATATCGTCAGCGATAACCAGCTCAATCTTCACCTTCGGCAGAAAATCGACCATGTATTCCGCACCACGATAAAGCTCGGTGTGTCCTTTCTGACGACCGAAGCCTTTCACTTCAGTCACGGTCATTCCAGTAATCCCTACTTCGGCCAGTGCTTCACGCACATCGTCGAGTTTGAACGGTTTGATTATGGCATCAATCTTTTTCATGGCAGACCCTTTTCATTCTCTCCGCGGCCGGAGAGTAATCTCTGTTCAGTATACGTGCAACGGACAGCTCCCGCTGCGCGGTCTGTCTCTTTTTCAGCGTGCTTAAGCTAACATATCTCAGCCGTGAAGCGGCACAAAAAAACTACTCTTTAAAATCAGAGGCATCCAGCTCGTGGCGGGATAACAGCTTATAGAATTCCGTGCGGTTGCGCCCGGCCAGACGTGCGGCATGGGTGACGTTGCCTTTGGTCATTTGCAGCAGCTTGCGTAAATAATTGAGTTCGAACTGGTTTCTCGCTTCCACGAAGGTCGGTAGCGCGGTGTTTTCGCCCACCAGCGCCTGTTCAACCAGCGCTTCACCAATCACCGGTGCCGAACTCAGCGCCACGCACTGTTCAATCACGTTGACCAGCTGACGGACATTCCCCGGCCAGCTGGCGGCCACCAGTCGCTTCATCGCGTCGGTCGAGAAACTGCGCACAAAGGGTTTGTGCCGCTCGGCCGCCTGCTTCAACAGATGATTCGCCAGCAGCGGAATGTCTTCTGAACGCTCATGCAGCGCGGGAATTTTCAGGTTAACCACGTTCAGGCGGTAGAAGAGATCCTCACGGAACTCTTTCTTTTCCATCGCTTTCGGCAGATCGCGGTGCGTTGCCGAGAGGATGCGCACGTTAATGTCCTGATCGTGGTTGCTGCCGAGCGGACGCACCTTGCGCTCCTGCAACACGCGCAGCAATTTCACCTGCAACGCCTGTGGCATATCGCCGATTTCATCGAGGAACAGCGTGCCGCCTTCGGCTGCCTGAAACAGACCTTCACGCTGGCTGACCGCGCCGGTAAAGGCCCCTTTGGCGTGACCAAACAGCTCCGATTCCAGCAACTGCTCAGGCAAGGCACCGCAGTTAATGGCGATAAAGGCTTTGCCGGCTCTTGGGCTGGCGGCATGGATCGCCTGGGCGAGGATCTCCTTGCCGGTGCCGCTCTGGCCATTGATCAGCACGCTGACATCCGACTGAGCGACCATTCTGGCCTGTTCTAACAAGCGCAGCATTACCGGGCTGCGGGTCACAATGCTTTCGCGCCAGGCATCATCACTTGCGGGTGCGCGGTGTGCCAACGCCTGATCGATAGCACTGTAAAGCGCATCGCGGTCGACGGGTTTGGTCAGAAAGCTGAACACGCCCTGCTGGGTAGCGGAGACCGCTTCAGGTATTGAACCGTGGGCGGTAAGAATGATCACCGGCATGCCAGGCTGCTGCTTTTGGATTTCGTTAAACAGCTCGACGCCATTCATTTCGTCCATCCGCAGATCGCTGATCACCAGGTCGATCTTCTCCCTTTGCAACAATCGCAGCGCTTCCGGCCCGCTTTCGGCCGTTTGCACGCTAAAGCCTTCGCTGCTCAAACGCATTCCCAACAGTTTCAACAGGCTGGGATCGTCGTCCACCAGCAGCAGATTGGCTGATTTCTTTATCATGGCTGCGCAGCATCCTCGGGTGTTGTGGCCGGCGTGCTTCCGTCGCTCTTATCGGTGTGGCTGCTATCGGACGCATCCGGAGAACGGCGGGATGAGAGCTGGCGTTCAATATCGGTCAGTGACTCCAGCTTACGGCGGGTGACGCTGAGTTCGTTAGTTAACGCCAACTGGTGCTGGCGCAACGCATCCAGCTCGGCATCACTGCTTTGCTGCAGATGGTGGTAGCGGGTTCTCTCTTCCGACAGTTGCAGTAGCCCCATCTGATCGTCCCGCCACAGTTGAATGAGTGGACGCAGCGAAGAAGGATAGTCGGCACTAAAGGTGTCCAGCCGCGCCATATACTGCCGCCGTTCGACCGGCGTGACGTTGCCATTATTCAGCAATACGCCCTGCTTGAAGGCGCTTTGCCAGTTATCCGTTGGCCAGCGCCGGGCTTCTTCACGGGCTTCAGCCGGGGAAAGACGCACCGCACAATCCATCGCCCGTAACCAGTACAGTGAACTGTTCAGCGCCGTGTCACTGTCGATGTCCCATAAGCGGTTGCAGTCAATCAGCTGGAAATTGACGATTTTGATTTCGGGTTCGGTCAGCGGTTTACCGTTAATGGTCATGGCCGGATCGGGGGCTTTGCTGCTGCATGCCGCCAACAGCATAGCGATGGCGACCACAGCGGAAACAGGGAGGGTTCTCATTATTGGGCATTCCCGACGATGGCGTTAAGTTCGATACGAAAACAGACTTCTTCCGCTTCACTGTTAACCAGTTGCAGATCGCCCTGCAGGCGATGGATACAGTCCCTGGCGATGCTCAGCCCAAGTCCGCTGCCCTTTACGGCGCCTTTGCGCTGCTGGTTGCCCTGGAAGAAAGGCTCAAAGATCATTTTTCTCTCGCCTTCAGGGATGGTGCTGCCGGTATTTGCGACCTCGATCAGCACCTTGCGCCCCTGCTGGCGGCTGCGGATCCAGATGGTACCGGATTCTCCGCCGTAATGTATCGCATTCGAGTAAAGATTATCGATGGCCCGCGCCAGCAGCGTGGCGTCGGCGCGACAGGCCGCAACCGGTAGCGTCACTTCAGTCTGCATCATTTTAGCTCTGGCGGTCAGGCTGTGCGAACTGACGATGCCGTTGATCAACGGATCCAGCTGCACCTCGCCCATCGCCACCGGGGCTTCAGATAGCTTGCGGTTGTAGTCCAGCAGCTGCTCGATCAGCCGCTGCAAATGGCGGCTGCTTTGATCGAGGATGCTGACCACTTCCTGCTGGTCCGGCGTTAAGGTGCCCACCACTTCGTCCGCTAACAGCGCGGTGCCTTCACGCATACTGGCCAGAGGGGTTTTAAGCTCATGAGAAATATGACGCAAAAACTCATGGCGCTGGGATTCCAGCCACGCAAGCCGTTCGCTCAGCCAGAGGATCCGTTGCCCTAACGAGCGCAATTCACGCGGGCCTTTGTACGCCAGGTTGTGGCTAAGCTGTCTGCCCTCTCCCAGCCGATTAATCATTCTCTCAACCGCCTTGACCGGGCCGATAATCATTCGGGTAAACAGCAGCACCAATCCCAGGCTCAGTAAGAACAATATCAGCGCCTGCCAGCCGAAATACTGGCCGCGTTCGGCAATTTCGCGCTGAAGTTGTAAACCGCGCGAGAAAACCACTTCGCGCGTCGACTGAACCAGCTGCGCATTTGCCGTCGAGAACGCCTCCAGCGCGTCGGAAGCGGCCTTCACTGGATTGCTGTTATCGCAGCTGATTTTTACCAGCTGGCCCAAGGCGTTATGCAGCGTGGTGGCAATCCGGCTGTCGGGCAGTACGGAGGATTGGGCATCAAGCATCTGCGCGTATTTGGTGCGTTGGGTCTGATAGAGGTTGGCGAGCATCGGATCGTCCAGCACGCAGTACTGCCGATAGCTACGCTCCAGTTCCAGCGCGGTTCGCGCCATCGCCTCGCTGCGACGAACGTCGGTCAGCGTAGTGCGGTTGGTATCCGCCGCCCTTTCGCTCAGCGCAGACAGGCTTTCCCATGCCTGCCAGGCCAGCACCAGTAAAGGCAGCAGCACCAGCAGAAAGGCCATTAATACCAGTTGACGAAGGGAACGAGGGAATAAACGCCATTTTTTCACAAGAGTTTCTCATTTTGCACGCTGCAACGATGCTAGCTGAGTGACGCGCGGGAAGAAAGCCCTGGATCCAAAACGAAAAATGGCAGATTCAAAGAATCTGCCATTCACGCTGTGAGGACATCCGTCATCACAGAAAATTAGGTGGTGCCTAACTCAACGTTGCGTCCGAAGCTTGATAGAGCCACAAAGTGGACTGTATCGGTTTGGTGGACGGCAGGCACCGTATTGTGCGTCATTCGGGTTGTTATGAAGCGCTTGACCGCTTTCGCAGGGCTGTCGTAACCAGGTGAATGAGCCACTGCAGAGATATTAGCAATAGTCGTGCCAATTTTATAATTAATCATTAACACAATGATTTCTATAACAAAGATAAATGCGGGGTAACTGGAGTCAGCGCGTTCCGGACCTGATGGTCAAAAGAAACTGTCGCTGAATAGAAACGTTATTCGGATAAAACTCAGCGAGTGAGTGAAATCAATAACTTAGATGTCACTTATTGGCGACAGTGCCAACAGGCCACTGTCGCAATTTTGCAACAGGTGGGCAGAACGTAAAAGGGCAACCCCGGAGGGTTGCCCTGTAAACCCGACTTAGCCGAGTTGTTTGCGCGCGTTACGGAAGATCCGCATCCACGGGCTGTCTTCGCCCCACTCTTCCGGGTGCCATGAGTTGCTCACCGTACGGAACACACGTTCCGGGTGCGGCATCATGATGGTCACGCGACCGCTTTCGTTGGTCACCGCGGTAATACCGTTTGGTGAACCGTTAGGGTTCGCCGGGTACTGCTGAGTCACCTTACCGAAGTGGTCAACGAAGCGTAATGCCACCAGACCTTTGTGCTCCAGCGTCGCCAGATGCGCATCATCACGCACTTCCACGAAGCCTTCACCGTGCGATACCGCAATTGGCATACGCGAACCCACCATGCCTTCCAGCATCAGTGATGGGCTTGCCGCCACTTCCACCAGGCTGAAACGGGCTTCAAAGCGCTCGGACTGGTTGCGCACAAAGCGCGGCCAGGCTTCGCTTCCCGGCACCAGTTCGCGCAGGTTGGACATCATCTGACACCCGTTACAGACGCCCAGTGCCAGCGTTTGCGGACGGTGGAAGAAGGTTTCGAACTCATCACGCACGCGGGAGTTGAACAAAATCGACTTCGCCCAACCTTCGCCTGCGCCGAGCACGTCACCATAAGAGAAGCCGCCACAGGCAACCAGCGTCTGGAACGCTTCCAGACCACGGCGTCCTGCCAGCAGGTCACTCATGTGCACGTCAACCGCATCAAAACCGGCGCGGTGGAACGCGGCCGCCATTTCAACGTGGGAGTTAACGCCCTGCTCACGCAGCACGGCAACTTTCGGACGCGCACCGGTCGCGATGTATGGCGCGGCGATATCTTCTTCTGGCTTAAAGGTCAGCGCCACGTTCAGGCCGGGATCCTGGTCGTTTTTCTTGGCCTCGTGTTCCTGATCGGCACAGGCCGGGTTATCACGCAGACGCTGCATCTGCCAGGTGGTTTCTGCCCACCAGGTACGCAGCGTGGTGCGGCTTTCGCTGTACACCGCAGAGTCGCCAGAGGTGATCACGAAACGATCGCCCTGAACGGCCTTGCCAAGGACGTGCACACAGTCAGCCAGACCGTGTTGAGCAAACACCTGCTCAACCTGAGCACGGTCTGCCGCAGCCACCTGAATCACGGCACCCAGCTCTTCGTTGAACAGCGCGGCCAGTGAATCGTTACCCAGCGCAGCGATATCCGCTTCAACACCGCAGTGACCGGTAAAGGCCATTTCAGCCAGCGTGACCAGCAAACCACCGTCTGAACGGTCGTGGTAAGCCAGCAGTTTGCCATCCGCCACCAGCACCTGCATGGCGTTGAAGAAGCCTGCCAGCTGCTGCGCGTCACGCACGTCTGCCGGCTTGTCGCCCAGCTGACGATAAACCTGTGACAGCGCCGTGGCGCCCAGCGCATTGATGCCTTTGCCGAGGTCGATTAACAGCAGCGCGTTATCCTGCTGCGGCTGCAGCTGAGGCGTTACGGTGCGGCGCACGTCTTCCACGCGGGCAAACGCGGTGATCACCAGCGACATCGGTGAGGTCATTTCACGCTGTTCGGTGCCGTGCTGCCAGCGGGTTTTCATCGACATGGAGTCTTTGCCCACCGGGATAGTAATGCCCAGCGCCGGACAAAGTTCTTCGCCAACCGCTTTCACCGCTTCATATAAACCGGCATCTTCGCCCGGGTGACCGGCTGCGGCCATCCAGTTAGCCGAAAGCTTGATGCGCTTCAGCGAACCAATCTGCGTAGCGGCAATGTTGGTCAACGCTTCACCCACCGCCAGACGGCCGGATGCGGCAAAGTCCAGCAGGGCAACCGGCGCACGTTCGCCCAGCGCCATCGCTTCACCGTAGTAGCTGTCGAGGCTGGCCGTGGTCACCGCACAGTTCGCCACCGGGATCTGCCACGGGCCAACCATCTGATCGCGCGCAACCATACCGGTAACCGAACGGTCGCCAATGGTCACCAGGAAGGTCTTCTCAGCGACCGCAGGCAGGTGCAGAACACGGTTCACCGCATCCGCAACCGTTATGCTGTCGCGGATCAGCGGCTCACCCTGCGCTTTCAGCGTGGTGACATCGCGGGTCATTTTCGGGGTTTTACCCAGCAGCACGTCCAGCGGCATATCGATAGGCTTGTTATCGAAGTGGCTGTCTTCCAGAGAAAGATGCATCTCTTCGGTGGCTTCGCCGATCACCGCGAATGGCGCACGTTCACGCTTACAAAGTTCGGCAAACAGTTCCAGCTTCTCTGGCGCAACCGCCATCACATAGCGTTCCTGGGACTCGTTACACCAGACTTCCAGCGGGGTCATACCCGGTTCGTCGTTAAGAATGTCACGCAGGTTGAAGCGACCGCCGCGCTCGCCGTCGCTGACCAGTTCAGGCATCGCGTTAGAAAGACCGCCTGCACCCACGTCGTGGATAAACAGAATCGGGTTGTCTTCACCCAGCTGCCAGCAGCGGTCGATCACTTCCTGGCAACGACGCTCCATTTCTGGGTTGTCGCGCTGTACCGAAGCAAAATCCAGATCGGCATCAGACTGGCCGGAAGCCATGGAAGAGGCTGCACCGCCGCCTAAACCAATGTTCATCGCCGGGCCACCCAGCACGATCAGCTTGGCACCGACGGTGATTTCGCCTTTCTGCACATGGTCAGCACGGATGTTGCCGATGCCGCCAGCCAGCATGATTGGCTTGTGGTAACCGCGCAGCTCCACGCCGTTATGGCTGTTGACCTGCTCTTCATAGGTACGGAAGTAGCCATTCAGCGCAGGACGACCAAATTCGTTGTTGAATGCCGCGCCGCCCAGTGGGCCTTCGGTCATGATATCCAGCGCGGTGACGATACGGTCAGGTTTGCCGAAGTCTTCTTCCCACGGCTGTTCAAAACCTGGGATACGCAGGTTAGAAACCGAGAAGCCAACCAGACCCGCTTTCGGTTTCGCGCCACGTCCGGTTGCGCCTTCATCACGGATTTCACCGCCTGAACCGGTTGCCGCACCCGGCCATGGCGAAATCGCCGTCGGGTGGTTATGGGTTTCGACCTTCATCAGAATGTGCGCTTCTTCCTGATGGAAGTCGTACAGCCCTTTTTCTGCGTCCGCATAGAAACGGCCCACCTGAGAACCTTCCATCACCGCGGCGTTGTCTTTATAGGCAGACAGCACGTGGTCCGGGGTCTTCTCCATGGTGTTTTTGATCATCTTGAACAGCGATTTTGGCTGCTGCTCGCCGTCGATAATCCAGTCGGCGTTGAAGATTTTATGACGACAGTGCTCGGAGTTCGCCTGGGCAAACATATACAGCTCGATGTCGTTCGGGTTGCGCCCGAGTTTTTCAAAGGCCGCCAGCAGGTAGTCGATTTCATCATCGGCCAGTGCCAGACCCAGCTTACGGTTGGCTTTATCCAGCGCGTCACGGCCTTCACCCAGCACGTCGACGCTTTGCAGCGGAGCAGGCTGGTGATGAGCAAACAGCTGTTCAGCCTGGCTCAAATCGCTGAGGACCACTTCCATCATGCGGTCATGCAGCAGCGCAGCCAGCAACGACCACTGGGCGTCGGTCAGCTGTGGGGCCTTAACATAGAAAGCCAGACCGCGCTCCAGACGAAGCACCTGAGGCAGATCGCAGTTGTGCGCGATGTCGGTGGCTTTGGACGACCACGGCGAAATGGTTCCCGGACGTGGTGTCACCAGGATCAGGCGCCCTTCCGGCGTATGTTCCGCGAGAGAGGGACCGTACTTCAGCAGGCGCTGTAAACGGGCTTTTTCATCAGCAGCCAGAGGCGTGCTGACGTCAGCAAAATGGACGTACTCAGCGTAAATGTCACTCACCGGCAGGTGAGCGTCCTGAAAGCGGGCCAGCAATTTAGTAATACGAAATGCCGACAAAGCGGGCGAACCACGCAGAATTTCCATCATCAAAGATCTCTCGTCTTCGAAGCGCCGGGCGACGCTTCTTTGGGCGCAACAGGGAAAGCGGGCGGTATTATAGAGAATCCCCACCGGTTACGAAACCGTTTGCGCAGAATAAATCGCACCAGGGAATTGGCTGAAATTCACACAATTCAGGTTGAATTCAGTTGCGCAGGGGCACCGAGTTGCGCAAAATGCCCCACGCTCAGGAACCATTATAGACATCAAATACTGCCGTTACAGACAGAACCTGAGAGCAATCGAGAGATAACCATTTGAAACGCCTGAAAATTAATTATCTTTTCATCGGCCTGGTTACCGTGCTGCTTGCGTTGGCACTGTGGCCATCGATCCCCTGGTACGGGGGTCAACAGGACCAGATAGAGCAGATAAAATCACGGGGAGTTTTGCGTGTGAGCACGTTAACTTCCCCGCTGACTTACTACACCATTAATAAAGCCCCAGCCGGAATGGACTATGAGCTGGCGAAACGCTTCGCTGATTATCTTGGCGTGAAGCTGCAGATCACCGTCCGGCAAAACCTCAGTGACCTGTTTGACGACCTGGAAGATGATAAAGCTGACGTGCTGGCCGCAGGCTTAATTTACAGCGGCGAACGTCAATCGCGCTTTCGTACTGGCCCCACTTATTACTCCGTATCCCAGCAACTGGTTTACCGGATGGGTAAGCCACGGCCAAAAAACCTCGGTGAGCTGCATGGCCGACTGACCGTCGCCTCCGACTCTGCCTACCTTTCCACCCTGCGCGGCATTAAGCAGAATCAGTATCCCGATCTGGATTGGGCGATTTCGACCGATCAGAGCCCGAACACCCTGTTGGAAGCGGTGGCCGATGGCAAACTGGATTACACGGTGGGGGATTCCGTGTCGATCGCCCTGCTCCAGCGCATCCATCCGCAGCTGGCGGTCGCCTTTGATATTACCGATGAAGAGCCGATTACCTGGTATATGCAGCGCGATCAGGACGACAGCCTGAATGCAGCGATGCTCGACTACTTTAATCAGATGGGTGAAGAAGGCGCGATGGCCCGTCTGGATGAGAAGTACCTCGGCCACGTGGGGACCTTCGATTATGTCGATACCCGCACCTTCCTGCGCGCCATTGATGGCACGCTGCCGGATATTCGCCCGCTGTTTGAAAAGTATGCCAGCGAAATCGACTGGCGTTTACTGGCGGCGATTTCCTATCAGGAGTCGCACTGGAATCCTCAGGCAACCTCCCCGACCGGCGTGCGCGGCATGATGATGCTGACCCGCAACACGGCTGAAAGTCTGAACGTCAGTGACCGCACCGATCCCGAGCAAAGCATCCGTGGCGGCAGTGAATATCTGGTGCGAATGATGGAAAAAGTGCCGCAAACCATCCCAGACGATGAGAAGATTTGGTTTGCTCTGGCGGCCTATAACATGGGTTATGCCCATATGCTGGATGCCCGTAAGCTAACGGAAAAACAGAAGGGAAATCCGGATAGCTGGGCAGATGTGAAGCTGCGTTTGCCGATGCTGAGCCAGAAACGCTATTACAGTCAGACCAACTATGGCTATGCCCGTGGTCAGGAAGCCTATAACTACGTGGAAAACATCCGGCTGTATCAGATAAGCCTGGTGGGCTATTTGCAGGATCAGGAGCGGAAGCTGGCACAGCAGGCGGCTTATGAAGCCGAGATGGGGGAAGGCTATCCGGCTGTGGCCCCTAAAATTGCGCTGAACTAACGGCATTCAGGGGCAACAGACCGCAACTCACTGGTCGTCTTCGGCAGCCTGCTCGCGTTGTTGCAGGCGCAGTGCCTTTTTTTCTGCGCGACGGTGACGGAAGAAATCACTCAGCATGCCCGCGCACTCTTCCGCCAGCATCCCCTCTTCCACCTTAACCTGATGGTTCATGCCTGCGTGGCCCAACACGTCGATCAGCGATCCTGCTGCGCCGGTTTTCTCATCCCTTGCGCCAAACACCAGCCTGCCGATCCGTCCATGCACCATCGCCCCGGCGCACATCACGCAAGGCTCCAGCGTGACGTACAGCGTGGTGTCCAGCAGCCGGTAGTTTTCCAGCACTTTCCCACCCTGACGCAGCGCCATAATCTCGGCATGCGCAGTGGGATCATGGTGGCCGATCGGGCGGTTCCAGCCTTCGCCAATCGCCTTATCGCCCTGTACCAACACCGCACCGACCGGCACTTCACCCTCTTCCCAGGCACGACGCGCCAGCATCAGAGCATGGCGCATCCAGAATTCATCGCTTACTTTGTCGCTCACCTGAGTCTCCAGCTAAAAAACGCGGCACAGTATACCTGTTTTACTCAAGCTGTTGCAGCTCGCCCTGCGGCGTGACGCGCCAGCGGTGCTGGCAGAAGAACAGCAGCGGGTTATCCTGCTTACTGTCGCTGTAGCCGCTGTACAGCTGCAACGGCGTGCCGATCTTCTCTTCCAGCCGGGCCACTTTTTCATGCCCCAGGCAGCGCATCGACAGCACCCGGCCACCGAAACCGCGGCTCATCTGGCTGGCGATCAGCTTTACCTTCGGCAGGAAAGCCGAGTCAAAATAGACCTGCTCCACCAGCCGTTGCGGTGAACCGGTGATTAACCAGACGTCCGCATCCGAGCTGTTCAGATAGTCCGTCAGCCGTTGCTGAACCACCGGGAAGGCCGTGACGCGCTGACGGAACCACTGCGCAAAGGCATTTTCCTTCGCCGTCAGGCTTTCCTCGCTATGGCCAAAGGTGATCGACCACAGCAGCAGGCTCATCGGCCAGCGTGCCGCCCGTCCCTTTATCAGTAAACCGGCGCCAATCACCGGCAGCAACGGCACCACCAATAGCAGGTTCAACGGCTGGCGCTTCAGTAAATAGCGCATAAAGGTGCCGAACATATCCTGCTGATGCAGCGTGCCGTCTAAATCAAAAAACACCACGCGTCGTTCCTGACCAGTTATCAAAAATTACTCCTCAGGGTCATTGAATCCCATAAACCAGGCAAAGAGAAAACCGCAGACTACCGCGGCAAGCCACCCTGCGAGATAGAGCATTACCTTACCAGAGATGATAGTGAGCGCCAGCGGCAGACCCGAAATACCAAAAGTAATCACCGTCGCCACCTTGGCATAGCTGATCACCGCGCCGCCGACCGCACCGCCCAGACAGGCGGCAATAAATGGCCGGCCTAAAGGCAGCGTGACGCCGAAGATCAACGGCTCGCCAATACCCAAAATCCCCACCGGAAGCGCCCCCTTCACCAGCTTTTTCAGTCGCGCATTGCGGGTTTTCAGCAGTACCGCCAGTGAAGCGCCCACTTGCCCTACCCCGGCCATTGCCAGAATTGGCAGCAGCGCGTTGTAGCCATGCGCCTGAACCAGCTCGACATGAATCGGCACCATGCCCTGATGCAAACCGGTTAACACCAACGGCAGGAACGTGCCCGCCAGTAGCGCGCCGACCAGGATGCCACCGCGATCGATGGCCAGGGTTGCGCCGTGCGCAATCGCATCTGACATGATCCCGCCAAGCGGCTGTAATGCCACAATCGCCAGCGTTGCCGTGATAAGTGTAGTCAGAAGTGGGTTAAGGATCAGCTCCAGTGCTTCTGGCAGCCACTGCCGCAGCTTTTTTTCAATCCAGCACATCAGCACAACCACCAG